>NZ_AP014630.1:0-4648418 GCF_002370525.2 Acinetobacter guillouiae | reverse complement strand
ACAGAAAGTTATCCACAATCCATCAAATTAATAGAAACATGGATACTCACAGGGTAAGTTATTATTATTTATCTTAAAAAAGCGGTTTTCCACAGAAAAAATGCTCCCTAATAATAATAAATATAAATTTTAAATTTGAATTTATTTATAAGGATCAGGATTTCTGTGGATAAAGCTTCAGTTATGAATTTAAATTCAAAACAACACGATTTTTAAATTTAAAATTGAGAAATTAAATTTAAATTGTGAATCAGCCTATGGATAACTTTGAGGATATATCTGTGCGTAACTCTTATTTACATTATAAAAGAATAAGTTATGCTGTGAATATATATTTTTGATAATTTATTCAATTTAACCTATATAAAGTTGTTGTCTGGGTAAAAATAAAGCGTCTATATAAAAGAAATGTGTATATTTATTGACAGAATAAAGAATGCACAATACAATCGCGAACCTTTAGAAAAGATCAATTTTGGAGTTTCGATATGAAACGTACATTCCAACCATCTGAATTAAAGCGCAAGCGTGTTCATGGTTTCCGTGCTCGTATGGCTACTAAGGCTGGTCGTCAAGTATTAGCTCGCCGTCGTGCAAAAGGCCGTCATAGTTTAACTGTTTAATTTTTTAGACAGTTGATAGACGACTTGGGTGTTATGTCTCTTTATAGTTTCAGTCCAGAGGTGAGAATCCACTGCGCTGCTGATTACAAAGATGTATTTGATGGTGCGCTTTTTAAAGTGCATCAACCCCATTTTATATTCTTAGCAAAAGTCACCGAACAGCCTAAAAGCCGTTTGGGTATTGTTGTTGCAAAGAAGAAAGTGCGCCGTGCGCATGAAAGAAATCGAATAAAACGTTTAACGCGTGAAAGTTTTCGCTTAAACCAGCAAAATATAGATTTATTGGATATTGTGGTGATGCCTAAAGTTGGTATAGAAGCAGTTCCAAATGCTGAGCTTTTTCAGCAATTACAATTTGCTTGGTTGAAATTGCAGCGCATTGTTAAAAAGCACCATAAAATAGCTCAATCTTCCCCTCAAAAATAGAGGATACCAATGATTCGTTTATTGCATTGGTTGATTCGTTTCTATCAAATTGCGATTAGTCCTCTCATTGGACCTCGTTGTCGTTATATTCCGACTTGTTCTCAATATTCGTTAGAAGCGATCCATACGCACGGCGCATTAAAAGGTAGCTGGTTAGCGACCAAACGCGTGTGTCGTTGTCATCCTTGGGGTGGGTATGGTTATGATCCTGTGCCAAAAAAAACAATTCGTTTTATTTCATTTCAGCAAATAGATTCTCAAACGCTTCATGTTCCTGTACCCTTGCGTGAACGTTTATTGAACCAAAATCACTCTAACCACTTGGGGTAATAGATATGCAACAATGGGCCAGGTTTGCAATCCTTGGGGCCATGTTAGTCACCGCATATTTGCTCATTTTGGCTTGGCAAAAAGACTATGGTCATGACAATACATCGAAGGCTGCGACACCGCAGGCTGTTGTAGCGCATGATGTGTCTGCCGATCTGCCAAAAGGTCAAGCAACTGCGGCCACTAGCGATGTTCCACAAGCAAATATAGCTGCTGCACAACAGAATACAGCTGCACCAGCCACAGCAAATCAACAATTGATTTCAGTACAAACTGACCTTTATCATCTTTGGATTAGTCCTAAAGGTGGTGATATTGTTCGTATTGAATTACTGAATCATGACAAGAGCAAAGACAGTGATCAGCCTTTTGTTATGCTTGAAAGTGATGCAAAACGTACCTATGTTGCGCAATCTGGGTTAATTGGATTGAATGGTCCGGACAGTAAGCCAGATCGTCCAAACTATGCGTTTGAAAAAACTGCTTATACTATTGCAGATGCCAAAGCAGCCAAAGACAAAGATGGCAAGACATCGCAAGTTTTAGCTGTACCAATGGTATTTAAAACAGCAGATGGCGTTGAAATCATCAAAACATTTACCTTTAAACAAGGTCAATATCCAATCGATGTAAGCTATCAGGTTGTCAACCGTAGTGCGCAAAATTGGCAAGGACAAATGTTTGGTCAAATTAAGCGTGATAACTCAGATGATCCAGGAAAAACCTCTCAAGGGATTTTTACACTTGGAACATATTTGGGTGGCGCTTGGGGTACACCTGATGAGCATTATAACAAGCTAAAATTTGCAAACTTTACTGATGAAAAGCTCAACACTGAAGCAAAAGGCGGATGGGTTGCGATTGTTCAGCATTATTTTGTAAGTGCTTGGATGCCTGGTCATTTTGGCGGTCAAGAATACACAGCAAAATTGGAATCTCGTAAATCTGCAGATGGTATGAATATCATTGGGTTTACTTCTCCAACCATCAATGTTCCAGCTGGAAAAGCAATGAGCATTGATGCAACGTTCTACTCAGGTCCAAAAATTCAATCTGAATTAAAAGACTTGGCTGTTGGTTTAAACCAAACTGTAGACTATGGTTGGTTATGGCCAATTGCAAAATTATTATTTGCTGGCTTACAGTTCTTCCATAATCTTGTGGGTAACTGGGGCTGGTCAATTATCTTATTGACTGTATTGGTTAAGCTTATTCTTTGGCCATTGTCGTCTAAGAGCTATCGTTCTATGGCGAAAATGCGTGTGATTGCACCTGAAATGCAACGCATGAAAGAAGAGTTTGGTGAAGACCGCATGCGTTTCTCACAAGAAATGATGGCGCTTTACAAACGTGAGCAAGTCAATCCACTTGCGGGTTGTTTACCATTGCTGTTGCAAATGCCAATCTTCTTAGCATTGTATTGGGTATTGATGGAATCTGTAGAGCTTCGTCATGCACCATGGATGCTTTGGATTCAAGATTTATCTGCAATGGATCCTTGGTTTATTTTGCCGTTGATCATGGGTGTAACGATGTTTGTTCAACAAATGTTGAACCCACAACCTACTGATCCAATGCAAGCTAAAGTCTTCAAAATCATGCCGATCATGTTTACAGTATTTATGCTGTTCTTCCCTTCTGGCTTGGTTTTATACTGGATTGTGAACAACTCGATCACGATTCTGCAACAATGGTTTATCAACAAAAATGTTGCTAAAGCCAAAGTCGCAAGCGAAGTGGTTTAATCTTCATAGATTAAGCAATAGCTGAAAAAATCCGCTTAAGATGGTAATCTTAGGCGGATTTTTTTATTGTCAAAGTTTGAGTAGTTTAGATGAGCAACCCTGTAAGCCAAACCACAATTGCAGCAATTGCGACTCCACCTGGACGTGGTGGTGTAGGTGTGATTCGTCTATCTGGTCCTAAGGCTTATGCGATTGCGCAAGCTTTAACTCAAAAAGTGCTTCCCCAAGCGCGCTTTGCTGGTTTTCGTCAGTTTTTTGATGAAAAAGGTGAAGTGATGGATGAGGGCCTAGCAATTTGCTTTCCAAATCCAAACTCGTTTACGGGGGAAGATGTGGTGGAATTGCAGGGACATGGTGGCCCTGTAATTCAAAATGCACTTCTTGCACGATTGTTCGAGCTGGGTGCTATTGCCGCCAAAGCAGGCGAGTTTTCCATGCGAGCCTTTGAAAATGGCAAAATGGACTTGGTTCAAGCTGAAGCGATTGCAGATTTAATTGATGCGACTTCACAAGCCGCTGCGCGTTCTGCAGTACGCTCTTTGCAAGGTGCATTTTCCAATAAAGTGAATACCGTGTTGGAAAAACTGATTCATTTACGTTTGCATGTTGAAGCGGCGATTGATTTTCCTGAAGAGGAAATCGACTTTTTGGCAGATGGAAAAATTCTTCATCTGCTTGAAGATGTGCAGGCTTCAGTCTCTGCTGTACAACACTCTGCGCGTCAGGGGCAGTTATTACGTGAAGGTCTGCAAGTGGTGATTGCAGGTAAGCCCAATGCGGGTAAATCTTCGTTATTGAATGCCTTGGCGGGAAATGACCGTGCCATTGTTACGGATATTGCAGGAACGACGCGTGATGTACTGCATGAGAAAATTACTTTAAATGGCTTGCCTATCACACTGACCGATACTGCGGGCTTACGTGAAACAGGTGATGTGGTCGAAAAAGAAGGCATTCGCCGAGCAATCAAAGAAATTGAGCAAGCAGATTTATTACTTTTGGTTTATGACCTCAGCCAAGGTGAAAATCCTTTAGCCCTTGCTCAGCGCTATTTTGAAGATCATTTAGAAACTAAACGCTTGATGTTGATTGGTAACAAGTGTGATTTAACTGCGCAATCACCTGAATTAAGTGATTTTCAAGGTTTTCGCCATATTAGCGTGTCGGCCAAACAGGAAATGGGCGTACAAGCGCTTATAGATGCGATTACAGCGCATGCTGGCTTCCATCCTGAAGAAGATACCTTTATCGCACGCACACGCCATTTAGACGCAATGAAGCGCACTCAGCACTATCTTGCAGAAGCACATGAGCAACTTGAGGTCTATCATGCGGGTGAACTGGTCGCTGAATCGTTACGTTTAGCACAGAATGCCTTAGCTGAGATCACAGGCGATTTTAGTGCAGATGATCTGTTAGGGGTAATTTTTGGCTCGTTCTGTATTGGAAAGTAATCCTTTAATCTAACAGCTTAAAAGCGGACATAAGTCCGCTTTTTTTGATGAAAAGTTGTGCTTTTGTAAGCTGAATTTACATCAATCTTAGAATTGTTTACTGTAAGATCAATTACATATTCAACAAAGGCTTCTTTTCATGAAAAAAACTCCTTTATTGCTTGCGATTGCTGTTTTAGTGATGACGTCAAATGTTTGGGCGGGTAAGGATGATCATGTGATTATTCAAGACGCTGCCAAAAACAAGATCACCATTGGACAAGCAATACGTGCCAATGATGAAACAGCTGTCACCTTGACGGGGACAATTGTTCGTCAAATAAAACATGAACATTATGAGCTAAAAGACAGCACGGGCACCATCGGGATCGAAGTGGATGATGATCTTATCGATTTAAAAAAATTAAAACCGGGTACCAAAGTTAAAGTTGTGGGGGAAGTCGATACCCATCGTTATAAACCCACAGATATAGAAGTAGTTAAAATTGAGATTATTCAATAATTGCTTTTAACCAACATCTAGGCGCACAGCGCCTAGATGTTTGATCAAGCTTTAATTTTTAAATGACTGATCAATAAATAAATACATAAGATACCAATTCCTGCACAAAAGCCTAAAACACCAACCATTAAACCGAAATGATCAGATAAAAAGCCTGCGCTAATGATCGGCACAATGGTGCCAAAATAGGCAATAAACAAATAAGTGGAAACCACAGCTGCCCGATTTTCAACATTGGTCATGTGGTGAATCAATGCAAAAGCACTCAGTAACGTTAAACCATGCCCCATTCCGACCAAAACCACACTCAAAAAGAATAAGAAACTCCAATGCATGGTCATACAGATCGATAAAATAATATAGCTGGAAATCAATAAGACTAAGCCAGTATTCAATGCTTTATGCATATCAAAAGACTTTGCGATAAATTGCACGATCGCAGAAACCATTAAGATACTGGCAATGGTTGCACCACTGACCAATGGCCCATGCCAAGGAATCACATCTCGAATAAAGGAGGGTGCCAATGAGGCAAATAAACTAAATGAGCCAAAAGCACAGAATGCGGTAAAACTGGCGATATAAAACAGTTTTTTAAATTGAGCTTCTGGCAGTTGTAAGTGTGGTGCAATGGAAAATGGTTGCCTTTCAAATCTCATGGTTTTAATTGTAAATAAACTCAGCAAACTGATGATTGCTGCAACAATTACGGGTAAATAAGGCGTGACAAGTGGGCGATCAGAAAATTGTGCGATTGCACCACCAATAAAAGGGCCCAGTCCAAAGCCTATCACGGTAATAATTGAACTTAACTGTGCTGCATTCTGTTTATGTGAGTCAGGAATGGTATAAATCAAACCTAACATTGCGGAAGTGCTGATCAATCCAGAGGCAATACCAATGATAAAGCGCCCAAATCCAAGCAAATAGGTGGTTGATGCAAACACCGACAGTGTTAAGCCAATTACAGCAAACAATAGCCCAATTTGTAAGGTACGAATAAAACCAAAACTATTACTGCTACGTCCTAAAAATAATAATGTGGTTAAGCAACCAAACATATAGGCCACGAAAATATAGGTAATCTGGCTTGGGAGTAATTGCCAAAGTTGTTGATAAATTGGATATAAGGGGCTAGCGAGCGCCGTACCAATCGTACCAATACATAAGGCTAGGCTGATCATTAAAAATGAACGCCATGATTGTTGATTCATAAATATAGGACTTCAAATGCAAATGTTTTGCAGATAAAAATGCCAAACCTGTTCAATACAAAGTTCGGCATGGAAGGAATTGAGTATGGAAAGATTAAAACTTAATCAGTGAAGGGTCAATGGAAACTTGAACATTCAAGCACAGATGATTGTGGATTGAGTTATGAATAGCGTTTTAGCAGCTTTAAAAATTCTTGTAATTCAGCTTCATCCACGGCTTGAGTGTCTTTAATCACATGTTCGGTTAAATGCTGCTCAATCAATTCATTCATTAAACCATTCACGGCACCTTTAATTGCCGCAACTTGCTGTAAAACGCTGATACATGAGCTGCTTTGATCATTCAAAGCTTCTTCAATCGCATGAATTTGTCCTTTTAGTCGTTTCACACGATTGAGGACTTTTTTATCTTGATGTAAATGACTCATAAATTAATCCGCTATTTTATATACTCCCTTATAGTATATTTTAAATTGAAATTATATACTCAGGGAGAGTATATAGGATCATGCCTCATGCAATTCAAAACCATTCAGCGAAAGCATAGCCATCAATTTGATCAAGGTAATCCTTTAGCACAAAAGAAAATCTTATGGGCGACCATTTTGACTGGATTGATGATGATTTTTGAGATTGCGGGAGGCTGGATTTTTAATTCCATGGCCTTACTCGCAGATGGTTGGCATATGAGTTCGCATATGCTGGCATTAGGTTTGGCTTATGCTGCTTATCGAGCTGCTCGTTATTATGCGCAGGATTCTCGTTTTAGTTTTGGCACATGGAAAATTGAAATTCTTGCTGGCTATAGCAGTGCAATTCTATTGATGGTGGTGGCCTTATTTATGTCCTTCCAGTCGCTAGTGCGTTTATTCCATCCTGTACAGATTCATTATAATGAAGCGATTTTGATTGCTATTTTAGGTTTACTGGTCAATTTGGTTTGTGCATGGTTATTACACGATCATGCTGACCATCACCATCACCATCACCATCACCATCACCATCATTCACATACGCATAATGACCATCTTGGACATGATTTAAATCAAAAAGCTGCGTTTTTACATGTGGTTGCAGATGCACTGACCTCTGTCTTGGCGATTATTGCTCTTTTTGCTGCAAAGTATTTGGGTTGGGATTTTTTAGATGCTGTATTGGGGATTGTTGGGGCCATTTTAGTCGGGCGTTGGTCATATGGTTTAATCAAAGAAACGGCCCAAACATTATTAGATGCGGAAATGGATCATCCTATAGTTGAAGACGTACGTGAAGTGATTGAGTGTCTAAATGTTGAAGCCCAAATAACCGATATTCATGTGTGGAAAGTGGCTAAAGGCAAATTTTCAGTGATTTTGGCGCTTGAATCCAATGATAAAAATTTAAATGCAGATCAGGTACGCCACGCTTTATCTATTCATAAACAATTGGTGCATATTTCTGTTGAAATCAACAAAACGGCGATGTTTAGTTGGGTTTCACGTGAAACCTGAGCAAGAATAAAGTACAGCTTTTTTAACAGTTCAAGGTACTGTGATCGGTAGAGAACCATTGCAAATAGAGATAAGGATCAATCACAGTTTTTAAACAAGTCAGCTGATGAATTATGCTTTAATGCATCTCAATATTTATTTTTGATTTTATCGATTTATGTTAAAGCAATTTATCGCACTGAGTTTAAGTCTGGCTTTTTGTACAGCTGGCTTTGCCAGTGTCGAGACTGTGAAAGCAAAATTAGCACAGCAGTATCCCAATGTAAAAATTAATAATCTGCAAACAACAGAAATGCAGGGTTTATATAGTGGGACCTTGGATAATCAAATTGTTTATGTCAATGAGGATGCTCAGCATTTATTTATTGGTTCAATGATTCGTTTGAAAGATCAGCATAATTTAACCAAAGATTTAGCAGTTAAAGAAAATACGATAGATTTTAAAGCATTACCTTTGAATGATGCTGTAAAAACAGTCAGGGGGAATGGTAAGCGTCAGCTTGCAATCTTTTCTGACCCAAATTGCCCATATTGCAAGACGCTTGAAGGGAATTTAGCCAAGCTCAATGATGTGACAATTTATACATTTATCTATTCCATCAAAGCACAATCGATTTTGCCATCTAAGCAAGTATGGTGTTCTGCAAATAAAGAATATGCATGGAAAAATTTGATTCAAAATGGGATTAAACCAACTGCACCAGCAAATTGTGCAACGCCAATCGAGCGTAATTTGGAATTAGGTAAAAAATTAGGTTTGCATGGAACACCTGCAATTATTTTCTCAAATGGTTATAAGGTGATGGGTGCCTACCCTGCCGAAGAAATTGAGAAAATATGGAAAAATTTTGGATTATAAACAGCGCTTAGAAACTGATAGCGTAAAAAAGCACCCATCGAGGGTGCTTTTTATATTGAGGAGAAAATTTAAGTACGTTTGGCAATCATGTTATAGATAAAGAGTACCACTATTGCACCAATGACTGAGGCAATAAATCCAGCTGATGCACCTTTTGGATATAGGCCGAGTAATTGACCTCCATAGGTTGCAACCAATGAACCTACAATACCGAGTGCTGTTGTTACAATGAAGCCAGCTTTGTCATCACCTGGGTGAATTGCACGTGCAATTAAACCAGCAATAAAACCAATCACAATTGCACTAATCAGTGACATCATAATCTTTCTCCTTTTTCTTTATTTTGTCGTGAGTTACTGCATCGAATTAGTTTAATAATCAAATATTCTCTAATGAAGTAAAAGCGCTTATTTGCTACAAGTTGTTGCATTTTTGTTCACTATGAAAGCTAAAAAAATAAAAAAAGCGACCGAAGTCGCTTAACTCATTTTAGTTAAAATGATGTGGTGAGGTCTCAATTAAAGACCAATTTCCCCGATAAACGGAATATGACGGTATTTTTGATCGTAGTCTAAGCCATAGCCCACAATGAATTTATCTTCAACTTCAAAGCCAAGAAATTTCACATCTAAATCGATTTCACGGCGAGACGGTTTGCTGACTAAAGTACACAGCTCGATCGAGTTGGGATGACGTGTACTTAAAATTTCCAATACTTTGCTTAAGGTATTGCCAGAGTCAATAATATCTTCCACGACTAAGATATCCTTACCGCGAATTTCGCCGTCTAAATCTTTGAGGATTCTGACATCACGAGAAGATGTTGTACTGCCACCATAGCTTGAAACGGTCATAAAATCGAGTTCATGAGTCTTACTGATTGCACGACATAAATCAGCCATAAAAATCACTGAACCACGCAATAAACCAATTAAGACAAGCTCTTTATCGCTATTGGCATAATGCGCATCAATTTTTTTACCAAGTTCCTGAACTTTTGCATGAATTTCTTCAGCAGAAATCATCACTTTCATTTCAATAGTCATGGGAAATACCTAAAAACCTAAACATCAAATTCTAAAATTAAAAAAGGTGTTGACTAGCAACACCCTAAAAGATGACATAATTTTAAAACATATCAGATCAAGATGCATCTTTTTTGACATTTGAAAATGTAAATGTCCTAATTTAAACCGAAATGATCAATGTGCATCACGTTTTAAAACGAATGCACAGATTACAAAAACTGTACCAATCAAAATCAGTTTTTTCTTTGATTTACGCGATTTTTGTTTGGTTTTGCTCATAGGCTTTTTGTCCATAAATATAGGTGGCTTGAATATTGCGATCATCCCCCATGGTAAATAAGGCAAATAATGCATCGTCTATGTTTTTAGCACGTTCCTGACGCAGTTGTTGTAGCGCCGTTGCTTTTAAATCTAGCACAACAAAATCGGCTTCTTTACCGATGTTGAAATTGCCCAATTGCTCATCTAAATGCAGCGCTTTCGCCCCACCAAGCGTTGCATGGTAAAGTGATTCCATCGCCGAAAGTTTATCACCTTGGAGTTGTTGCACTTTGTAGGCTTCATTGAGGGTTTGTAATTGGCAAAATGCTGTTCCTGCACCAATATCTGTTCCTAAGCCGACTTTCACCTGCTTTTCCCAGGATTTTTTTAATGGGAATAAACCACTTCCCAAAAATAAGTTTGAAGTCGGGCAAAATGCAATCGCTGAATCAGTTGCATGCATGCAATCCCATTCATGCTCTTCTAAATGAACACAATGTGCAAAAACAGAACGCTCTCCTGTTAAACCATAGTGGTGATAGACATCCAGATAACCTTTCTGCTCTGGGAATAAGTCTTTGACCCATGCAATTTCATTTTTATTTTCACTGAGATGGGTATGCACATATACCGTTGGATACTCTGCTTTTAACTGCCCTGCTTTTGCCAATTGCTCAGGTGTAGAGGTTGGAGCAAAACGCGGAGTAATGGCATATAGGTTACGACCTCTACCATGCCATTTTTCAATCAGTGCTTTAGAGTCAAGATATGCGCTTTCAGCAGTGTCTGTCAGTGCTTCAGGTGCATGACGATCCATCATGACTTTACCTGCAATTAAACGCATCTGATGCTGTTCTGCCGCTTCAAATAAGGCATCGACTGATTGGGGATGTACCGTACAAAAAACCAGTGCTGTTGTGGTGCCATTTTTAAGTAATTCTTGGACAAAAAACTGTGCGATTTTGTCGGCATAGGTTTTATCTGCAAACTGAATTTCTGTTGGAAAAGTATAGGTATTTAACCATTCTAAAAGTTGTTCACCATATGCACCCACCATTTCTGTTTGTGGAAAATGAATATGGGTGTCAATAAAACCAGGCACAATCAGTTGTTCTGGGTAGTGATCAATTTGAATATCATCTGTCAGGTGAGACTGTGCATCTTCCCAAGGGCCAAACCATGTGATTTTGCCTTGCTCTGTGATCAGTAAACCATCTTCGATATAACGAACTTGATCTAATATTTGAGTTGCTTGAGAAACGGTATTTTTAATATCAAGAAAACGCCCACGAACCGCTGTTTTCTGTACAACACAAGACATGTAGAACCTGCAATTTATCCTTTTTTCGATTGATTGTACCTGAAATTTGTATCAGGTGCTGTATGCAGTTTTGCGCGAAAGCATTCTAAAAAATTGAATAACGTTATTTTTTATTGTTTTAGCGCAGGGAAATTTTTATCGAAATATAACTAAAATTAGTGGCTAAAGGCATATTCTATATTGTGAGTTTATCTTTATAGCAACAATCGCTACAGTCTTGGAAAATGGTGAAATAAGACAACAATGGACAATACTAAACAGTTAAAACAGCTTATCTATTCATGTCCTGAATTGATGCTCCGGTTACAGTATTTGCGAGATATTCATACACATGCATATTTGAGTGCAGGTGTAATTCGTAACTTGGTATGGTCTATTTTACATCATCAGGATTATGGATTTGATCAGATTGAAATCGATGTGATTTTCTATGATTTAAATGATCAACAAGGCCTTAAAGAGCAATGTTTGACTGAATTGTTAAAGCAAAAATTTCCCAATAATGAATGGGATGTGGTCAATCAAGCCTATGTGCATTTGTGGTATAAAACAGATGATGGAAGCTCTATCTCTCAATACCAATCCTTATTCGATGCTTTATCCGTATGGGTCGAAACGGCAACTGCAATTGCAGTACGTTTACTTGAAAATGATGATATCGAAATCATTGCGCCGTTTGGGATAAATGATTTGTTTGAATTAAAATTGAGATGGAATAAACGTTTGGTCAGTTATCCAGTTTTTTTAGCACGGATTCAGGCTAAACAGTTTTTAACCAGATGGGAAAAGCTGCTTGTTGTGGATGATTAGGCGATCAGATTTAAATTAATCAAACCATAGTGAAGATCATACTCCAAGACAACAGATGGCTATTACAACAGATGATTATGCTGATGGATAAAGATTTCATTTCAATACTGTCCATACAATTTAAATCGTTGAGTATTATTGTTGATCATAAAAAAGCCTTCCAATTGGAAGGCTTGATCTAGTGTTTATAAGGTTGTTTCATGGTGCTTTTTGCTATGGCGAATAGAGAGCCAAGCGGTAATTGCCAAGACAATCACAATAAAACCTAACGAAATCCAAATCGGCATATGGAAGACATCCAGCATTAACATTTTAAAGCCAATGAAGACTAAGATGATGCCTAGGCCATAAGGCAAGTAATGCATTTTAGACGCGGCACCCGACAATAAGAAGAACATTGCACGTAGACCTAAGATCGCCATTAAATTCGCAGTTAATACAATAAATGGATCACTGGTCACCGCAAAAATCGCTGGAATAGAATCGACCGCGAAAATTACATCTGAAGCTTCAACTAAAATTAAGACAAGGAATAACGGGGTTGCCCACAACACACCATTTTGACGAACAAAGAATTGAGCACCTTCTAATTTGGGGGTGATTCGCATGTGTTTACGCAACCACTTTAGAATAGCCATATCTTCGATATTGGTTTCTTCTTCATCCTGTCCTTTAAGGAATTTATAGCCTGTATAAACCAAGAACGCACCAAAGAGATAAAGCACCCAAGAGAATTCTTGAACGAACCATGCGCCAATAAAAATAAAGATGGTACGTAAAATAATTGCACCTAATACACCATAGAGCAGAATTTTACGTTGTAAGCCTTGTGGAATCGCAAATGCAGCAAAGATCATCAACCAGACAAAGACATTGTCGATCGCTAATGATTTTTCAAGTAGATAACCTGCAAAGTATTCCATGACTTTGCTATTGGCAATTGAAACACCCGCGGTTTGTTGTAAATACAGCCATAAACCACCACCAAATAACGCTGCAACACTGACCCATGCAATGCTCCAGTAGGCGGCAGTTTTAATTTTGACTTCTTGCCCTTCTTTTTGTTTAAAGCCTAAAAAGTCGATCAGTAGCATGAAAATAACAATAGCGAAGAACGCTAGATATAGCCATGGATTGCCAATAGTTTCCATAAAAATCTCCGAATCTGGCAATCAGGCATAAAAAAACCTTGACCTGTTGCCAGATGATTAAACATCTGTGTCAACATGATCAAGGTCTTGCCTACATTTGAGTTATGTACATCAATCTCAAATGCTCAGATACCGGCTTTTTTCAAAGCGTAATGACGATATTCTGATTAAAGGAGGCTACTCCCCTTGTTCAATATACTGTGTAAGAAATTTTTCATTTCTTAATATCTAGTCAGAATCGCATATTTATTTAAAATGTGCAAATTTTGAATGTATTTTATTTTATGTACAAAATTCAGCGCTGGTTTTTAGCGCAACAAAAGCTTGATTAAGCGTTGAATTATGATGCTGAATAATACGGTCAGCATTGAGAACCTTTGAATCTACTGTGCTGTGCGCATCTGAAATTAATGTCACTTTATAATTTAAGTCTTTTGCCGCACGGCTTGTGCTATCGATACAAAATTCAGTTTTTAAACCACAGATGATCACTTCTTCAACATTTAAATATTCTAATTGTTGTGCTAAATCTGTTTGGAAAAAGCAATTTGGCCGTGTTTTTTCTAAGATGTAATCTGTATTAGGATCAATATTTAATTCAGCAATGAGTTGAGTCATTGGACTATTTGGGGCGAGTCCTGTGCCAGCTAAACCAACATGACGTATCGCAAAAATCGGAATGTGTTTAACACGCGCATATTCAATGAGCTGATTGACGTTTTTCAACAATTGATCAGCTTGAAATGGTGGATGCTGTGCATGAAATAGACCATTTTGTAGATCAATAACGAGTAAGGCTTGTTTATTGTGATACTCAGACATGAGTTTCTCCGTAAATATTGACCAAATCACGGAGCAAAAAATAACCCCGCTCATTGGCAGGGTTGGTTTCTACATTTTATTTTAAATGTATACGTCCACACTGCCGATGCAGTGTGGTGGTGAATAATTTAAATAAAATGATGGGTTGCATTGCAGTTATTGCCTATATTGGACTTTACGTCCGCACTGGATTAATTGCGATGTTCGCGTCGATGGCGCAGTTCAGCTTGTGCCCACGCAATTGACTGCTTCATGTCTTGTCGTAATGCTGTGATCTCAGATTGGGTCAAGACTCTAGGCTTTTCTGAAGTGTTCGGTTTTTCCTTGGGTGAGGCGGTCAATGCCATCGAATTGCTCCTTGATACCTACATACACCTTGACTGTTCGCATGATGTCTTTTTTGACCTTAAAGCCAAGTTAACTTTTATCAAATTAAAGTTTTTAACTCAGCATGTCACTTTAAAACTTGTAAAAAGATATTTAGGGTCTGTTGGCATTTCATAAATGGCTTGCGATGTAGGTTAAAATTGAGCAGGCAAGGCATTAAACGAAGAGAATAGTGAGTCTATTTTCGAGTTTCATAACGAAGGCTGAGATAATTTTAACCACAACCCTGAGCAAGAACAAAGCACTGCTTTGTTTGCAGCGCAAGGCGTAGCGGGGGGACTAGTGTGTTTTTTGCCGCTATGTCGTTACCTTGCGAAACGATGTTTCTCATTATTTAGAATGACTAAATTTCGTATTTCGCGCCTAGTATCGCCTAAAAAACACACGTAGTCGCAAACGTAGACGAATTGTCAACAGACCCTATTTTTTTGAATAAAATCTTTACGTTGTACAAGCACTAAAGCCAATAGGGTCCCAAGAACAGCGATTATACCGCCAACGATGCCAATATGGTTGAGCCCATAACTGGTGGTCACTAGGCCGCCAAGCAAAGCGCCGCCACCAATACCCACATTGTATAGTCCTGAATAAATTGCCATCGCGACATCAGTGGCATCAGAAGCTAAAGCTAAGGTTTTGGCTTGTTGAGCTAAGCTAAAGCAAATAATCGCCATGCCCCAAAATAAACTCAGTAGACTAAAACTGGTAAAATCAGTACTCAGTGAAGTCAACAATAACATCGAAACAGCCAATATCGCACTACTTAACGGTATCGGAAGTTTTGGATATTTTTTGGCAAATTTACCAAATAAATAAGAGCCAAAGAAACCCGCTGCGCCATAGATTAATAATAAGGTTGTGGTCTGTGTCGAGCTAAAATGCGCAACATTCAGAGCAAAAGGTTCGATATAACTGTATGCGGTAAATTGTGCGGTAATCACAATAATGGTCAGAGCAAAAACAATCATCAGGCTTGGCCGTTTTAAAAATACTTTTAAACTACTCAAAGAACCTGAATTGACGCTTGGTAAGCGTGGTAATGTTTTGGCTAAGATAACGCAAACTATAGCCGCACCAATTGCAATTAAAGCAAAAGTATTACGCCAACCATAAGATTCACCAATCATTCGTCCAAATGGAATACCTAAAACCATCGCCAATGCTGTACCTGTGGCCAATAGCCCCAAAGCTTGAAACTCCTTACCTTTGGGTGCGACTCGCACTGCCAGTGATGCAGTGATTGACCAAAATAAAGCATGAGAAAATGCGATACCAATTCGACTGATCAAGAGTACATCGAAACTCCATGCAAAATAAGATAATGCATGACTGGCCACAAAAACCATAAATAGAATGATCAGTAAAAAGCGCCGTTCAATATTTTTGGTCAATAACATGATCGGCAATGAAATGGGTGCAACAACCCATGCATATAGAGTAATCATAATGCCAACATCAGTTGCAGGCATCGCAAAGCTTTTTCCAATGTCACTCAGCAAAGCAACAGGAACGAATTCTGTGGTATTGAAAATAAATGCTGCGAAAGCAAGGCTAATCACACTGATCCATTGCTGAGATTCACTGGGGGCAGATTGTGGTGCTGGAGTTTGGGGAGATAAGGCAGACATGGTCAATATTAAAAGAGGTTAGCACTAAATTTTAGGCTGAATTGTGGATAAAGTTAAGCTAAGTTTGTTGTATCAAAAATAAAACTGTCAGACAAAATTTAACAATAATTCAAATATAGTTATGGCATTTTGAATAGGCCTATAAATTTAAACGTATATAAGAGTAAATAAAATGTTAGAAATCAGACATAAAGATGATGGTAAAAAAGGTGAATTTTATATTGGTGAAGAAGGTCACCATTTGGCTGAAATGGCATACACATGGGCGGGTGAAAATATGTTGATTATTGACCATACAGTTGTAGAAGATGAATTGCGTGGTCAAAGTGTAGGTCGGAAATTATTAGATCAAGTTGTAGAGATGGCTCGCTCAAAGAATGTGAAAATTATTCCACTCTGCCCTTTTTCAAAATCAGTGTTTGATAAAGATCAATCGATTCATGATGTTTTGAAATCTTAAGTTTGCTTTGCTACAGTGGAATTGTGTTATAGAACATCCATGAGAAAGAATATATGCAATTCCAACATGTAGATAATCAACAAAAAGGTGAATTTTACTTCGATAATGAGCAAGGTAAGCGAATTGCTGAGATCAGTTATTTATGGCATGGTGAGCATCAGATCATTGCGAACCATACTTGGGTAGATGACTCCTTGCGTGGTCATGGAATTGCGCGTCAGTTGTTGGATACTTTGGTTGAATTTGCGCGTGAAAAGCAGCTTAAAATTGTACCAACTTGTTCCTATGTCGAAGTCATGTTTAGACGTGATAAAAGTTTTGTTGATGTGAAAGCTTAGCTTTATTATTGTGTGCCCAATGTTCATTGGGCCATTCAGATTCGGTTAGAAGATTAAACATGTTTAAAAAAATGATAATCACTGTATTGTTATTGAGCAGTTCATCGTTCAGTTTAGCAATGAGTTGTTTTGAATTAAATTTGCAAACCTATAAAAAAGAGCAAGAAATACAGCCCAGTTGGGAGTTGTTAGGCAAATCTAAACATCGTATTTATTTTTATTCAGCACCCAAAAACATCTGTAAGATGAATGATACTTTTGTGCTTCAAAATGATAATGTCACGGCTTATTCAATCTATAAAGACAAGAAAAAACAAGACTGGGTTTATGTGATATTTAATGATCCAAATCAAAATATAGAAGATGATCTGATTGAAGGTTGGGTCAAGCTTAAGGATTTTAAATTTATTGAAAAGACACCCTCAGTAAATCAATAAAAAAACCCACAAAATTTTGTGGGTTTTCTACACGTTATTTCGACTTATTTTGCTTTTAATGCTGCAATCAATTTTTGATGTAATCCACCAAAACCACCATTGGACATAATCACCACAGCATCGCCCTCACCTGCTTGTGTAACAACGGTACTGATAATGTCATCCAGTGTACGAGCCACAACGGCTTTATTGGTTGCAGCGTCAATGACAGGCTGTAAATCCCAGTCCAGACCTTCAGGTTGATACCACATCACTTCATCTGCAAGACGTGCAGAATGTGCCAAGCCATCTTTATGACTGCCCATACGCATGGTGTTTGAACGTGGTTCAATAATCGCCCAAAGCTTACGCTCACCTAAACGTTTACGTGCACCTTCAAGCGTTGTATCAATCGCAGTTGGGTGATGGGCAAAGTCATCATATATCTCAATACCATTCACTGTATCAAGTAATTCCATTCGGCGTTTCACCCCACCAAAATTCGATAAGGCTTCACATGCTGTTTCAATTGAAACGCCGACATGTTCAGCTGCTGCAATGGTTGCCAAAGCATTGGCAACACTGTGTTGACCTGTCATATTCCACTTCACTTCACCTTTTACTACGCCGTGTTGAAGCACTTTAAAATGTGAACCATCCGTAGAAAGCTGTTCAGCATAAACTTCAGCATTGTTATTGGCGTCAAGTGAAGTCCTTACGACAGGTGTCCAACAACCCATTTGCAACACTTCATCGATATTGGTTTCAGTGATCGGGGCAATAATACGACCTTCACTTGGAATGGTACGGACCAAATGATGGAATTGTTTTTGAATCGCTGCTAAATCATCAAAAATATCGGCATGGTCAAATTCAAGATTATTTAAAATCGCAGTTTTTGGATGGTAATGTACGAACTTAGAGCGTTTATCAAAAAAAGCAGAGTCATATTCATCTGCTTCTACACAGAAATATTTTCCACCACCTAAACGTGCGCTTTCACTAAAGCCTAAAGGTACACCACCAATTAAAAAGCCAGGATTTAAACCTGCTTGATCCAGTACCCAAGCCAGCATTGTTGTTGTGGTAGTTTTACCATGGGTACCTGCAACACCAAGCACATGTTTGTCTTGTAAAACATGGTCAGCAAGGAATTGTGGACCTGAAATATATGCTAAACCTTCATTGAGCATATATTCCACCGCATCTATACCACGCTTCATTGCATTGCCTACAATGACAAGATCAGGATGTGGCTGTAAATGACTACGGTCATAGCCTTGCATTAAGGTAATGCCAGCATTTTCGAGTTGGGTCGACATCGGTGGATAAACGTTCGCATCTGAACCGGTGACCTTATGTCCTAAATCACGCGCCAATAGCGCCAATGAACCCATAAAGGTGCCGCAAATACCCAAAATATGCAGATGCATTCGTGTTAACTCCAGTGCTTTTATAGACACATCACTTTGTTGTTGTGGTGTAGCCGTTTCATTTGATTTGAAAGCAACGATAGCAAGGGTTAAGGCGAAAAGATAGTTTTTCTTGTTACGATTTTAAAGGTGGGTTTTTATTGAAAATAATGAACTCTCACTTGGTATTTTTATTCTTCTATCAATGCTAATATCGATTGAACACTCTGAATTATCTATTAAAAATGGATATACATGATTTTATCTTTCTGCTGATTAAAAATATCGCGTATTTTATTTTTTTGCTTATTGTTTCTGCTTTGATAGCAGGCATTGCAAAAATAATATCCATACCTTTAATGGTCGCAGCTGTAATTTTAATCTTCTTCCAATATTTTGCGTTCATTTGGATGGGATACCTCAATACAAAAGACTCAAAAGATCACAAATTAAAAAATGGATTAATTTTTCATCTCATTTGGGTTGCTTTAATTGGTCTATTAAGCTCATTTTATGATGAGCAATCGCTATTGAAACAAGTATTCGATACTGTATTGTTGTTTGGTACTTTGGAAATAGGTTCGCTCATTTATTATTTCAAAAAACGTAAAAATATTGCCTTAGCGCTTTAATGTTCAGACATTGAATGTTCAAAAATATATCTTGATAATTTAATTGGTATCAATATGGCTTTATCTCTCCCCCTTTTATTACTAATTATCTCCAACTGTTTTATGACCTTGGCTTGGTATGGGCATTTAAAATTCTTACATGATGCACCTCTGTGGCAAGCGATCTTGTTTGGTTGGATCATTGCCTTACTTGAATACAGCTTTATGATTCCCGCAACACGTCTATTGGCACAACATGGTTGGTCGTTGGGGCAAATGAAAATCACCCAAGAAGTGGTGACACTGTTGGTGTTTGTTCCATTTATGATTTTCTTGTTTAAACAACCATTTAAATTAGATTATTTATGGGCGGGTTTATGTTTGATGGGCTGCGTGTTTTTTGTGTTTAGAAGCCAGTAAATGAATTGCCATGATGTGAATTAACAGGGTTTTTACTTTCACAGCATATTCATCTCATGTCCCAATCATCAGCAATTTTCCTGCTGTTTATGAGTTCGAGATCATAATTATTCTCAAGTCAAACGGCTTTTAGGCTGCTCCTTTAAAAAAAATTGACTTCCTACGTCTGTTAAATTTTCGTGAGATGAAAAATCAGTCTATAATAGCGAGCTTCTTGATATTCATTTAAACACTGATCACCAGTATTTAAACTTCCTTACATTCGTTTATGGAATATATGCAATGAATGCGGCCGCTGTACAAGACGCTCCTCTCGTTGGAATTATTATGGGTTCTCAATCAGACTGGGCAACTCTCGAAAACACTGCCAATATGCTGAAACAGCTTGGTGTTCCTTTTGAAGCCGAAGTTGTTTCTGCGCATCGTACGCCAGACCGCTTATTTGAATATGCTGAAACAGCACGTGAACGTGGTATTCAGGTGATTATTGCTGGTGCTGGTGGTGCAGCACATTTACCAGGAATGTGCGCAGCAAAAACAGATTTGCCTGTGTTGGGTGTTCCTGTGAAATCTTCAATTTTAAATGGTGTTGATTCTTTGTTGTCTATTGTACAAATGCCTGCAGGTATTGCAGTCGGCACATTGGCAATTGGCCCTGCGGGTGCAACCAATGCAGCAATCATGGCCGCTCAAATTTTAGGTTTAACTCGCCCTGAAATCGCAAAAAATGTTGCAGATTTCCGTGCCGCTCAAACCGATAAAGTGGCAAGTAAAAATATTCCGGGTCAAGCTTAAAAACGGGACACAGGTTATGAATAAAACCATCGGTATCTTTGGTGGTGGTCAACTCGGCCGTATGATGGCGCAAGCTGCGCTCCCATTAAATATCCAATGCACATTTTTTGAAGCTGATGCGGATTGTCCATCTGCAATATTAGGACACGTTTTTAGCACTAAAGCTGAAAATGGGTTACAAGATTTTATTGCCAGTGCAGATGTTTTTAGTCTGGAATTTGAAAATACGCCATTGATTGATGTTGATGTATTAACCAAGCAAAAAGATCTGTATCCGCCACGCCAAGCTTTAGCAATCGCACAACATCGCCTTTCTGAAAAAGCTTTATTTGATGAGCTGGAAATTCCTGTTGCGCCGTATAAAGCAGTCGATTCATTGGAGACGCTTAAGCTTGCAGTAAGCCAATTAGGCTTACCGATCGTACTTAAAACTGCGACAGGTGGTTATGATGGTAAAGGTCAATTTGTACTGCGTTCAGTCGATCAAATTGATCAGGCATGGGCTGAGTTGGGACCAGCAGGATCATTAATCGCTGAAAGTTTTGTGATTTTTTCTCGTGAAGTCTCAATTATTGCGGTGCGTGGTATTGATGGTGATGTAAAAACTTGGCCTTTGGCTGAAAATCATCATCACAATGGTATTCTCTCGCATTCAATAGTTCCTGCTCCAAACAGCGCTGATTTACAGCCCGTTGCGCAGGAATACATCACCCGTTTGTTAAACCATTTGAACTATGTTGGTGTGTTAACACTTGAATTGTTTGTGACTGAAAAAGGCTTATATGCCAATGAGATGGCACCACGTGTGCATAACTCTGGGCATTGGTCAATTGAAGGCGCAGTATGTTCGCAATTTGAAAATCACATTCGCGCAGTGGCAGGTTTACCACTCGGTTCAACCGAAGTGGTTCGACCAACAGTGATGGTAAATATCATTGGGCAACACCCTAAATCCGAAGATGTTTTAGCGTTAAAAGGTGCACATTTACACCTTTACAATAAAACAGAACGTGAAGGTCGTAAAATTGGTCATATCACCCTGATGCCAAATGATGCTGCTGAATTAACGACTTTATGTCGTCAATTGGCGAAGATTTTACCGAATCCATTGTCATTAAGCGAAGATATGAACATTTAAGCTCGATTTTGTATGTAAAAAAAGCGGTCAAACTCTTGCCCGCTTTTTTCTATTCTACTGTTCTGTATCATGACGCTCCCCCTATTTTATCGCTAAGCAATGACCCAAAAATGGATCATTTTCTGGGGCTATAAAAACAAGAATGATGAAAAAAACAGCTTCAATAAACAGAAAAACAAGCATCTATTTTTAAATTCAAAGTTCAAATTTAAAGGGTTTAGAACATTTGAATTCAAAAGTATTAACAGCAAAACCCAAAAAGTTATCCACTTTGAATTTAAATTAACTTGAGGGTATTTTTTGAATTTAAAACTTTAAATTTAAACGTTTGCTTGCTCGAAGTGAAAATAACGACTGTGGATAAGTTTTGATTCACCAATCCAAAATCCAAATTGTGGATAAAAATAAACACTTAAGTGAGTTTTTATAGGATTGAGTGGAATTTTAAATTTAAAGCTAAGGCTGCTAAAATAATGATGTTTTTTTAATTCAAATTTGTGTGAAAGTTTTGAATTTAAAAAATGATAAGATTGCTGGGGTGTGGATAACTATATTTAAATTCAAAACAGTGAACTGTGGGTTATGAATTTAAAATCAAAAAATGAATTCAAAATTTACGTTTTTACATCTGTCATTTTATTCACAGACTGCTATGGTATTCACATAATTTAAATTTAAAACCATTTTGTGGATATTATGCGTCATTTAACTTTGATTTGTGGATCTGTTTTGTTGGCAGCATCGCATGCCAATGCTGAATTAATCATTAACGGTCAGGCTGTATCTAGCTCACCAATCACAACAACACCGAATACAAGCTATACACCCAATTCTAATTTTCAAAGCTGTATTGCAAATTTACGTTCGCAAGCAATCAGTTCAGGTGTTAGTGGGACAACCTTTGATCGTTATACGCAAAATCTAACGCCTGATTATTCGGTCATTAGCAAACTGGATTATCAACCTGAGTTTTCAACACCGATTTGGGATTATCTTTCAGGTTTGGTTGATGAAGAGCGGGTAGAGAAAGGCCGTCAAATGCTGGCTCAGCATCGTGAAGTTTTAAACCGTGTCTCAGCAGCTTACGGCGTTCCAGCAGAAACGGTTGTTGCTGTTTGGGGTGTGGAAAGTAATTTTGGTGACATTTCAGGAAAATATCCTTTATTACAAGCGTTGGGAACTTTAAGTTGTGAAGGGCGTCGACAAGGTTATTTCCGAGGTGAATTCTTTGCCACAATGCGTATTTTACAACGAGGTGATTTACGCGAAGAACAGTTAAAAGGTTCATGGGCTGGGGCATTTGGTCATACTCAATTTATGCCTTCAACGTATGAAGAGTTGGCCGTAGATTTTGATGGTGATGGTCGACGTGACTTGGTTTCAAGTACTTCGGATGCTTTGGCATCAACAGCAAACTTTTTGAAAAAACGTGGCTGGCAAACGGGAATGCCGTGGGGCTTTGAAGTAAAAATTCCAGCTGGCGCCTCTGTAGGTGGTGAAAGTCGTCGTAATAAAAAATCGTTGAGCACTTGGGTAAATCGTGGTTTTACTCGTGTTGACGGTACTCCAATCATTCAAGGCAATTTATCGGAAGGCGCTCAGGCTGGTTTAATGATGCCTGCGGGTGCAAATGGTCCAGCATTCTTGGTGTTTAAAAACTTTGATGCAATTTATTCGTACAATGCTGCGGAAAGTTATGCACTGGCAATTGCACATTTGTCTGATCGTTTACAAGGCAAGGGCGGTTTTCAAACCGCATGGCCAACTGACGATGCTGGAACATCTCGTACAGAACGCCGAGAAATTCAAAATTATTTATTGAAAAAAGGCTATGCGATTGGCGATGCAGATGGTTTGATTGGCGATAAAACGCGTCAGGCTATTCAGCAAGAGCAAGTGAAGTTAGGGTTGAGCCCAACAGGTCGAGCAGGCCAACAGATTTTAAAAGCTTTTAGAAATGAAGCTGCAAAGAATATGATGCAATAAACGTTTGATCTCATTTAAAAGGTCTGCATAAGCAGACCTTTTTTTATGTGGATTATTCAATTGCGAAAGGATCAATTTTGACCGCTTCTAGGACATCTAAAATGACAGCGGTAACATCCTGTGTATGATCACGATCATTAAAAATTTCATACGCTGTAATGGTTACGTCGGTATCGCTAGGTAACTGTTTTTGTTCTTCTTCAATTAAATGCTGAATCGGCAATAAGGTCTGTTTAATTTCAAGGTGTAAAACATCTTTAAACTCGACATTGTCGTCTTCAAGTTCAATGATCTGTTCGTTGAAATAAGGCAGCAGAATCGAATGGAGATAAGGTTGAAGTTCAGTAATATCAAAAATTTCAATATCACGAGTTTGCTCAATCGTGCTGATATGATCATTTACTTCTAAAATAATATGATAATAGCTCACAGTCATCTCCTCAATTTATTGCTTCAGGGATTCACAATAACATGATTTTGCATAAAACTGATTTAAATACATAAATAAATTATGGATTTAAAATTGATAATCATCGCTAAATTTTGCTTATCGTTGTCTTGAGTTTAGCATGGCTAAATCCGCTGTGGTTAATCTAAAATTTTTCAAATCTTGTTCTTTCATCATTGGGTACATGAGTGCTTTAGGATCATTATTGTGCGCTAAGCCCAAAGCATGCCCAAGCTCATGTGCAATCGTGACACGTAAATCTTCGTCCGATGTAAATTCATAGATATTAATGGTTTTACCATCGAATACGCCTTTATCAAATTGGCGCGGTTGGAAACGATTATTAAAGTGATCCACAGATTGATTGTATTGTTGATTGACAGCGTTGAGTTGTTCAACTTGGCGATTTAATTCATAGACTTTTTGATTATAAATATCTAACTGTTGTTTGAGTTGGTTCTGCTCGATGATCAGTTGATTTTTCTGCTGATCTAACTGCAATCTCGCTGAGGCATCTAAATTTTGATGGGATTGATTAAGGGTATTGATCAGCTGATTATACTGGTCAACTTTACGTTGATAATTGGTTTTTTGCAGATCAAGCTCACCATTGGTGCGATCTAATTCAGCGTGAAGTTGCTGAATTTTTTGCTTTTCACTTTGTGTATATTGTTGGGTATTTTGCAAAATACGCAACTCTTGGTTTCTGGCGCTAGATTCCGCTTGGCGTTCGTCATAAATTAAGTTAATCGTCAGTTTGGCATGATCATCATAAACAAAGAGACTTTTCATGGTCCCTTGATGCCAAATATCCGTGGCTTGTTGTGCCAAATTTTGCACCTGCTGTTTACTAACATGAAAACGTGGATCTACCTCGCCAATACGATAACGTAAGCGAGTATCTAAAGGATGCGTGATACGATCAATGGCAGAATTATGATTCAATTGCGGATACATCATGCGCTGTATCGCAAAATAAGCAGTAAAGGCAATTACACAGACTAGAATCCAAAAACGCATGATTGATTTAAAAATAATTGTTGTTGTGGATAATTTATCTGAAAATATAAGAATCGCAAATGCTTAAGTAAGTAAAGCTTGCGTGATCAATACAAATATTGATTTCAATTGATGATGTTTTTAGCAGTCAGCTTTAGATGGAAAGCAGCAATATGAATGGAACGCTGAGTTTGGGCATCGCGATGGAAGGTTCATTCACATAATCAGTTGATTTAAACGTTAAACAGGACTTGGATATCAATAAATAAGAGAATAAAAGCAAAAACACTGAGTAATCGATTCATCCAAACAGATCTTTTTAAATAGTCAGGGCTGATATATAAAGCTTTGAATTGTAAGGGATGCAACATGATATAGCTGATTTTCTGTTTAAATACCGGAGTGACAGATTGTTGTTGTTGCTTTAAAACCACTTGGCGCAGAATAAAAGCATTTAGCCACCAGAGTATAAACAGAATGAGTAAAATAATGCTGATACTCAATGTCAAACGAATCCAAGCATTCTGCTCAAAATAGGCAATTTCAGTATAGAAATGGCTCATCAATACAATGCTGACCAGTAACATGGTGCGATAAAAAGTTTGCCGTGTAAATTCAAGGTGCAGAGGATGATTGAGCTTTTGTTTATCCGCTTTACTCACGATTTTCCCTGCAAAAAATGCAAAACCATGACATAGAATCTCTAAAAAGAGATATAAGCCAATGCTGATGGCAAGCGTTTTATACATGATTAATCATGTTCAAAAATAGGTCGATATAGTGATGGAGTCACTAAAATCATCAATAGAATTCCAGAACAAACAAAGGCCAGATCGTTAAAAATAGCTGCATAACTGGTCATGTAAATCCAGTGCATAAAGGGCATAAAATAAATCAGAAATATTGGGAAAAATGTATAGAGATAAGCTTTTCTTGCCCATTCTTTTTTTAAACATAAACCAAAAGTGATGATGAGGATGATTAAACCTGCAATCGACATCACTCCCAATTCCCAAGCTTGCGGGTCTTGGTAAAGTGTTTTATCCAGAAGTTCTAACTCGGGTTCAGTACTGTATATATCGATGACTGCTGCAATGATAGGCAATATAAATTGCGCTATGATCAAGCTGTAATACACTGTATTGGATACAGCAGGAGAGTTTTTCATCATTTGACTCATTATTATTGTGATAATTAAGATAAAAGATTTAGTGAAGATTGGCAATTGATCAATAAGAAAAACCACTCAATGACTTGAGTGATTTTTCGAGCTTTTTTATAGCACAATATCACTGACGAAATGTTGCACCACTTCGGTTAAATCTTTGGAAAGATAGTGTTGTGTATAGGGCTGTTTAAAATGGGCATGGTAAGCCTGTTCCGAGTCGAAGCGTTCCCAAAGTAGTAAACGGGTTGGCTCTTGTTGGCATTGATGCAGTTGAAATAAGCTACATCCATGTTCTTGTTGAAGAGTGAGCTTACATAATGCTTGTAAGGCTTCACGGGTTTCTAAGATTCTGTCTTTATCTTTAATTTTTAATTCTGCGGTGATGTAAAAACCTGAACTTAACATTGTCTACTCCTAACTCAAATCGTGAGTCAAAAATATTAACTGCTCGAGTTCACTCTAGCTCAAGCATTTTTTGTGCATATATTTCAATTTTATAGTCGACAATACTTTGTTCTTGTTTGAGTCTTTGAATTTCTTGTTTTAATTGAACGGAATGGGCAATAAGAAGTTCTTGTCTTTGTTTTAAGGTTTGTTCTCCTTGTAGCCGAAATTGGGCAAAATCTTGCATTTTTTCTAAAGGCATGCCTGTTGATTTTAAGCGTTTTACCCATTCAAGCCATTCCAGATCAAGTTTGGTATATACACGTCGTCCGGATTGATTACGATGGATATTTTTCAGCAAGCCTATTTGTTCATAATAACGCAGGGTATGGATAGAGAGTCCAGTTTTTTTAGAGATATCAGAGATAAACAAAAGTGACTCCATAGCTTTATGGATAAAAATAGATCATAACGGATAAAAATAGATCATATAAAAAACCGCTCAATCTCTTGAGCGGTTTTCTAAGATTAAAGTGACAAATTATTTTTTGTCATCTTTAACTTCAGTGAATTCAGCATCTACAACGCCATCATCAGCTTTTTGCTGTTGTTGACCTGCATCACCACCGAATTGGTTAGGATCGAAGCCTTCAGCGCCGCCTTGACCTTGAGCTGCTTCATAAGCACGTTGAGTGATCGGCATAATGATGTTTTGTAAAGCTTCAGTTTTTGCTTTAATCGCATCAACATCATTTTCTTTTGCAGTCACTTCTAACTCAGAAACTGCTGCTTCAATTGCAGTTTTTTCATCAGCAGTGACTTGTTCGCCAAGATCTTTCACAGCTTTGTTTGCAGAAGCAACTAAAGCATCAGCTTCGTTACGTGCTTTTGCAAGCTCTTCAAACTTACGATCTTCTTCAGCATTTGCTTCAGCATCTTTGATCATTGCTTCGATTTCAGCATCAGACAAACCAGAGTTTGCTTTGATCTGGATCGATTGTTCTTTACCAGTGCTCTTGTCTTTTGCTGATACTTTTAAGATACCATCAGCATTGATGTCGAACGATACTTCAATTTGTGGCACACCACGTGGCGCAGGTGGAATGTCGCCTAATTGGAAGTTACCCAACAATTTGTTTTGTTGAGCCATTTTACGCTCACCTTGGTAAACTGAAATATCTACCGCTGGTTGGTTATCTGCTGCTGTAGAGAACACTTGAGATTTCTTCGCAGGAATCGTGGTGTTTTTCTCAATAATTGCAGTTAATACACCACCCATGGTTTCGATACCAAGTGTTAATGGTGTTACATCAAGTAAAAGTACGTCAGTTTTGTCACCAGACAATACCGCACCTTGAATTGCCGCACCAATCGCAACAGCTTCATCCGGGTTCACATCTTTACGAGGTTCTTTACCGAAGAACTCTTGTACTTTCTGTTGAACCATTGGCATACGTGATTGACCACCAACCAAGATCACGTCAGAGATGTCAGAAGTCGAAAGACCTGCATCTTTAAGTGCGATACGGCAAGGCTCAATTGTACGTGCAACTAAATCAGCAACTAAACCTTCTAGTTTGGCACGTGTTACATTCATCACTAAGTGTTTAGGACCAGTTGCATCCGCAGTGATGTATGGCAAGTTAATTTCAGTCGAATTAGATGAAGAAAGCTCAATTTTAGCTTTTTCAGCTGCTTCTTTTAAACGTTGTAATGCAAGTGGATCTTGTTTCAAGTTGAAGTTTTGCTCTTTCTTGAACTCTTCAACCAAATAGTCGATCAATGCATTATCAAAGTCTTCACCACCAAGGAATGTATCACCATTGGTTGACAATACTTCGATTTGTTGGTCGCCATCTAAGTCAGCGATTTCAATGATTGATACGTCAAATGTACCACCACCTAAGTCATATACAGCAACTTTACGGTCGCCTTCTTTTTTGTCCATACCGAACGCAAGTGCGGCAGCAGTTGGTTCGTTAATGATACGTTTAACTTCTAGACCAGCAATACGACCAGCATCTTTTGTTGCTTGACGTTGCGCATCATTGAAGTAAGCAGGAACTGTAATAACAGCTTCTGTTACTGTTTCACCTAAATAATCTTCCGCAGTTTTTTTCATTTTTTTCAAAATTTCTGCAGAGATCTGTTGTGGTGCAAGTTTTTTGTCGTTTACTTCAACCCAAGCATCACCATTATCAGCTTTGATGATTTTGAATGGTGCAATACCGATATCTTTTTGTACTGCTTGGTCTTGATACTTACGACCAATTAAACGCTTGATTGCGAATAATGTATTCTTAGGGTTAGTTACTGCTTGACGTTTAGCAGATTGACCCACAAGAATTTCGCCATCTTTATATGCAACGATAGAAGGTGTTGTACGTGTACCTTCAGCATTTTCAATTACTTTAACTTTATCGCCTTCAAGTACAGCAACACATGAATTCGTTGTACCTAAGTCAATACCAATAATTTTAGCCATAAATCAAATTCCTCTAAATTCTTTTGAATCCCTGGTTTCCTCTTTTTGCAAAGGGGAGTTAAAAGGGATTTTCTTGTTATCCGATATGAGAGCCATTCAAAAATTTTCAAGTCATGATTTGTGAAAATTCATGAAAATATTTTTAAAAAGTTCCTATTTATTACGCTTATTGACCAACCATCACCATTGCAGGGCGAAGTAGTCGACCATTTAAGGTGTAGCCTTTTTGCAAAACTGTGCCAATTTGGTTGGCTTGTGCATTTGGGTCGATCCCGACAGCTTGATGTAAGTCAGCGTTAAAACCATTGGTTGTGTCTGCTTCAACAACACCGAATTTTTCTAAAGTGGTGAGAAGTGATTTCAAAGTCAGTTTTACGCCTTCGAGTACAGGTGTTTCTTCATCACCACCTGCAAGAATTGCACGTTCAAGGTTGTCGACAGAATTTAATAATTCTTTGGCAAACTTTTCTAACACAATGTCTTTATGCTTTTCAGCATCACGTTGAATACGTTCTACACTTTTTTGTGCTTCATAAACTGCATTTGCAGTACGTGCTTTTTCGAGTTTTAAGCTCTCTTCAAGATGACTGATTTGAGCCTGTAAAGCTTCAACGGTAACTTCAACCTGTTCATTTTCAGCCTGAGTTTGCTGTTCGGCTTGCTCGTTTTGAATATCTTGGGCTTCTTGATTCTGCTCAGTTGCCATTGATTTACTCCGTTTAAATGGGTTCTTAAACATGTACAGTCCTTATCGGCAGCAGTTTTGCACTGTGTTCATTTTTGAACTGCCATGATCGTTTAATTCATTAATGAATAAGAAATGTGGGCGAGCCGCTAAAATTCAAGCAGTTTTAGACATTATTTAATGAAATTCAGTGAAAAAAGCGGATCTAAGAGACAAATCTTAAAATTTAAAGATATTTTTGTTGGAATAATCATCAAATCAATGATTATTTTTTTAGATTAAAAATTTAAATTTATGAGGAATTGATGCGGTTATTGCTTAAAAATGATGAGTAAATTCAAAAATTAAAATTGAATGAATAGATCAAAATACTTAACTCACATGTAAAACCGATTAAACTTATTGAAAATAAGGCTTTGCGAAAAAGCAATAATTTAATTATCATGCTTCATAGATTCTATGGCTGTAGTTTCTTTTTTTAGTTTGAACAATGTTTTCATCGCTTATCCAATCTTCTTGGGTAAGCTTTTTTTTGTCTTGTTAAAAGCCATTAACAATGTAAGTAATGCGAAACTTTTATGGTAAAAGTATATCTTTTATCAGGCTGACTTTTGCCTAACCACATTGAATCCCATCAAAAAACCCAGTGAAATGAAACAAGTATAATGAAAAATAAAATCGGTCAATCTAAATCATTGATTTAATAAACTTTGCATAACTTATACGGCAACACCTTAAAAGTCTAACCAAGCTTCAACGAAGTTTGCAGAAAAAATAGCAATCATAGTCAGCACGACAACGCAGTCCTGTGTTGCCGTTTTTTGATAGAGTGATAAAGGAATTTATGATGAAAAAATCAGGTCTTATTTTTATGCTATTGGCTGGTGTTGCGGTCATGAGTACGGCGTGTACATCAAGTGAAACAACCCAAGCACCTGAAACAGCCCAATCAGCACCAATGGGTTCTGCAGATCAACAGCAATCAGCACAAACTGCGACTGTAGATCCGACGCAACAAGGCACTGCTGTTGAGGGTGATGCGACGATTCAGCAATCACAACCTGCTCAAGCAACCAATGACCCAAGTTTAGTTGAACAACCTTCAGCTCAGTAAATTTTAAAATAAAAAATCAGGCAATTTATGGATGCCTCCATTGCCTGATTTTTTATCAATAATTTAAGCACGATGACAAATAAATTAGAATCCAAACAATAAGTTCTTGGTTGATAAAATAAAGCCATTTTTAGCTGCGCCAACATTGAGCAGAATAAACAGACGAATATCGTCGGAAACGTCTATGCATTATAGATTCAATGTCTTGCTCAGATGCCGAAATACTGTGGACACTCGCAGTAGATGCTTTGACTCGGGATGTGTGAGAAGCCACAATTCAGTCTGGCATTCATCGAGGGTGTCGGTCAAAGCGATCAGATCTCTGCGTTGCTGGGTAAGAAATACCGGCAGTACTCCCACACCCATACCAGCGGCCACCAACTCCATGACTGTGAGAATACTGTTAACGCGATAACGGAGTACGGCTTTGGGATGATGACGTTTGCGCCAGATTACCGAAGGATGCTCAGGTAAGCCATCGTCAGGGACGATCCAGTCGACGGCAGCCTCAACTTGTTGATCGTACTCGATACGATTACTGCCATATAACGCCATTCGGATCGGACCGATGTGTTTGCCTACGAGATGGAGTGGGGGAGTGTTGGTTGCGCGCACTGCAATGTCGGCTTCACGTCGCGTCAGGCTCGTCAGTTCATTGCCAGTATGCAACTCATACTCCAACAAGGGATGAATATTCGCGAGTTTGTGTAGTGCGGGCGTGAGCAAACCATGTAGGAGGGTATCCGTGGTGGCGATGCGCACTGTACCGGATACCTGCTCTGGTGTGAGTTGTATGGCGGAACGGGCTTGCTCTAACTGTGTTTCCACTTGCTCGGCATGTTCGGCCAGTACTTGTGCTTGTTCAGATGGTAAATATCCCGCCCGTGAGCGTTCAAATAACTGATGCCCTAAGCCACGTTCGATACGACGAATTGCACGAAAAATCGTTGAAGCATCGACGTTTAATTGTTCACCAGCTCTCGCAAGATTAGCCGTTCGTACCAAAGCCAGAATGATTTCTAGATCACGAGCTTCTAGTTTGTATTGCGATTTTGCAATCATTGTTTTCTTATTTGCCTATTTTTATTGTGATATTGCAATCATATGATGAAAGCTATGCATTGGTAAATTGGAAGTTTTTATGGCAAATACAACTTCTTGCGCTCTCTATAGTAGTGCATTGCTACATATCCATTTAAGTATTAAGTGGATAGCCGTGTTGTGGTGCAGTGATTGTTTCTTACTGAGTAATATTGAATGGAGGAACACATAATGAGCCCCCATCTTATCTTGGTCAGCCATGTGCTGTGCCCATATGTGCAACGTGCTGTGATTGTGCTCAAGGAGAAAGGAGTCTGTTTCGAACGTCGTGATGTAGATTTGGCAAACAAGCCAGACTGGTTCAAGGCGTGCTCACCTTTGGGTAAGACACCCGTACTGTTGGTCGATGATGTGCGGATTTTCGAGTCGGCCGTGATCTGCGAATATTTAGAAGATACATTGACACCACGTTTACATCCCAACGATGCCTTGATCCGTGCCCAGCATCGCGCATGGATGGCGTTTGGTTCATCAATGCTCAACAGCATTGGCGCCTTCTACAATGCCAAAAATGATACGGCACTGGATGTGCAAGCCGAGTTGATTCGTGCACAACTGGTGCAGGTTGAGGCGGAACTCGTCAACGGGCCTTGGTTTGCTGGAGAACACTTCAGCCTAGTGGATGCTGTATTTGGTCCAGTATTTCGTTACTTCGATGTATTTGATCGCCTCGGTGATTTTCACTTTTTTGATGATCTACCCAAGACAAAAGCTTGGCGCACGGCGCTGGCTGAACGTGCATCAGTGCGAGAAGCTGCACATCCAGACTATCAGATACTTCTTCGAGAGTTTCTTTGCAAGCGAGATTCGGCCTTATCACGTAGAGTTAAGGTGTAGTCAGGGACGTTGCGAGATGTGTCACAGCAATCGGCGCAAAAAACCAAGCTAAGCAATTGCGCCGTATCTAGTTTAGAGCTCACGTGATTTATACGTAAGCTTTGACAGCAGAAATTTTGATCAGACCTTATTCACCCGCCAAAGAACATTCAAAGTTGGTTCGATCTACAGTACAACGCGCCCGTTTAAGCACTGACATCATGGTTGGATCGTAAATACCTTGTCGGGTTAAATCCATACGTCCATCTCGTAACAGCTTTTGATATTTTTCAGTATCTGCTTTACTTAAATTCAAACGATATTTGGCTGGGATGCCTTCTTCTAAACGTTTGACCATACTGAATTGACGCGGAAGCTGCTTAATAAACCAGGTTCTAGAATCATTGCCAAAAGTAGCTGGGAATTTCTGAGATCTAAACACCAAATCAGCAGTGACATTGAGCACTGGGAAATTGATTAATGCACCTTTAGAGCCAAGCCCTTTTTCCATTTCTAAGGGTTTAAAGGCATAGGCTGGTGCACCCACCATCGGTACTTCACCGGTATTAAACTTCTTAATAAAATTGGAAATATCGGACGGAACAGGAATTGCCCCGACACGTTCAACCATTGCAATTTGCGCTTTGTCATACGCCAATACCGCGAATTTCTTGCCTTTACCTTTTTCAATGGTATTGATGGCTCGATCATTTACAAAGATATAGGCAGGGCCGATTTGACCGATTCCACCAATTTCTATTTCTTCATTGTCTATCGTGGTTTTTAAGCGTTTTACATTACGCTTATCCAAGACAAAGGTAATCGCCTTGAGCGCAATGGCATTGGTTGGAACACCCCCCAACGCGTCAATTGATCCTGCGAATTTATTGTATTGGCGTGCACGCATTGTGGTGATATAGGCCGCATCACATTTACCATTTTTAAAATCTTTATCAGCAAGCTCTTCATTTTGGTAAGCAATCAGCTGGACATCGCTATGCCATGTTTTTGCAGCGAGTGCCCACTCTTCCATCATTTTATAGGATTCACCAGCTTTCCCTAATAAATCAAAAACACAGATTTCTTGTTTAGCTTGAGAGGTGCTTGATATTCCTAATAATACGATTGTAGTAAGGGCAAGAAATTCCTTTTTCATGTTATATCCTTATACTTAAAACGCGTTTTATTTATACTAAATATAGTAATTTTATTTGAATAAAAATAGAGTTTTTACTCTATTTCCGATGAATAAACCATTGAATAGCTTGGTTAATGTGATTTATTTATCTTAATAAAATATTATTGTGATATTGTTTTGATTGTTGGTGTGGGTTTAGTGGCTTAATTAAAATCTTGTTAATTTTGATCGATCTAGAAAAATAAAATAGATTTCAAGTTTTGTTAATCAATAAAACGTATAAGTAAATCTAAAAAACGTATTTTTAATAATATACAAAAAAACCGTACCATGAACCTGATTCCCATCTCTTTTTATTTATTCTAGTCCATACATTGATCATGAAATTTCAGCAACTGATTTTGCTTTGCTCAGCTATAAGCTTATATAGCTATAGTGGTTTGGCAAATGCTCGCCCTATCGTTATTGGTTATCAAACCAACATAGAACCTGCCAAAGTTGCACAGGCTGATGGTGTGTATGACAAAGTGATTGGGGAAAAACTGGATTGGCGCTTATTTAATAGTGGTGCAGAGGTTTTAACTGCATTGGCTTCTGGTTCTGTAGATATCGCACTGATTGGTTCAAGTCCGTTAGGGGCAGCTGTTGCCAATAATTTGCCCATAGAGGTATTTTTAATTTCTACCGATCTGAAAAGTGCGGAAGCCTTAGTGGTGAGAAATGGTTCAGGCATTAATAGTCCTCAAGACTTGATTGGGAAAAAGGTGGCCACCCCATTTGCTTCGACTTCCCATTACAGTTTATTGGGGGCTTTGCAGCATTGGAATATTAAAACCAATCAAATACGGTTGTTGAACCTAAAACCAGCTGAAATTAATGCAGCATGGCGCAGAGGCGATATAGATGCAGCTTTTGTCTGGTCACCTGCACTTGCCAATATTAAGAAAACTGGCAAGGTTATGACGGATGCAGGGCAGGTTGGGCAATGGGGTTCGCCTACATTTGAAGTTTGGGTGGCACGTAAAGATTTTGCACAGAAGCATCCTGAGGTCTTAACAAAGTTTTCTACAGTGACACTGAACTATTACCAATCTTATAACCAGAATAAAAGTCGTTGGACGGCCAATTCAGCTGAAGTGCAAAAAATTGCCAAAATTACCGGCGTAGATGCTCAAGATGTGCCAGCGCTTCTTGCTGGTGCCGCCTATCCAGATCGTCAGGCGCAATTAAGCACTCAATACCTTGGTGGGCGGACTACACAAAATATTGTCAACTCAGTGAACTTTTTAAAAGCACAAGGTTTGGTGAGAAAGGTTTCTCCAAATTATCAACAGTTTATTAACACGCGTTTTATTCAAACATCGAAATAGAGATCGGAAGTATTCATCATGGCTGTATTGACTGTAGAACATGTACAAGCACAGTATCCGGGTGCTGAACAACCGGTACTGAAAGATGTGTCATTTCAGCTGGGCTCTGAGCAACTGATGGTTGCATTAGGTGCTTCAGGCAGTGGTAAAACAACCTTATTAAATTTGATTGCTGGATTTACTCAGCCACAAGCAGGCACTTTAAAACTGGATGGTGAAGTAATCATTGCACCTAGCCGAGACCGTGGTGTGGTGTTCCAAGATGATGTTTTATTGCCTTGGCAGAATGTAGAAGACAATATTGCTTTTGGTTTAGAGCTTGCAGGGGTTGATAAAAAAACACGCCAAAACCGTGCACAAGCATTACTTAAATTGGTGAATTTAGAAGGCTTTGGGCAACGCCATATCTGGGAACTTTCAGGCGGGCAACGTCAACGGGTTGGTTTAGCGCGTGCTTTGGCTTCTGACCCTAAAATATTATTGATGGATGAGCCTTTTGGTGCTTTGGATGCGTTCATTCGTGAACAAATGCAGTGCTTATTATTAGATGTTTGGAAGAGTACGTCCAAACCTACTTTCTTAATTACCCATGACATTGAAGAAGCTGTTTTTCTGGCTACAGATCTGATTATTCTTGCACCAAATCCTGGGCGAATTGTGGAAAAGCTGGAGTTGGATTTTGCTAAACGCTATGCCAATGGCGAGCCAGCACGAAGTATTAAATCAGATCCCAAGTTTATTGAAATGCGAGAGCATGTGTTGAGTTGTGTATTCATTCAAAATAATCAGGATCAATACCATGTTGCTCAGAGCGACCAAGCTCAAGTGGAAAAGGTGGAGTAATGACAGCACAATTAGACCCTAAATTGATCCCTCGTACAGTTGAATTTCAGACTGTGGCGGTGAAGGTTCCACGTGAAGTCAATATTACTTTGATCAGTAGTATCACGATCATTACTTTGATTGCAATTTGGTGGCTGGTCACCACTTTAGGCTGGATTGATGCTTTATTCTTACCATCACCAACCGCCGTGTTGCAGCGTTTCAATGATTTGTTCAGCAATGGCTATATGAGTATTAGCTTGTGGAATCATATTGGCGCAAGTTTGGGTCGTATCGGCACGGCGTTGATTGCTGCGGTTATCACTGCTATCCCAGTGGGGATTGCGATTGGTCGCAATAAAATTGTGCGGGGTATTTTAGATCCCATCATTGAGTTTTATCGTCCGATTCCACCACTGGCGTATTTACCCTTGATTGTAATTTGGTGTGGTATTGGTGAATTGTCCAAGATGCTACTGATCTATCTGGCAATTTTTGCACCGATTGTTATCGCAACAGCAACTGGTGTCCGCTCAGTCGACCAAGCCAAAATTCGTGCTGCACAGTCTTTGGGTGCAAGCCCAATGCAAATTATTAAACATGTGGTTTTACCAAGCTCTTTACCGAGCATTTTAACTGGTATCCGTATTGGTCTTGGGGTGGGATGGTCGACTTTGGTGGCAGCAGAGTTGGTTGGTGCTTCTGAAGGTTTGGGCTTTATGGTGCAATCATCTTCACAGCTTTTGGCTACAGATGTGGTGATTGTCGGGATTTTAATTATCGCTGTGATTGCCTTTATTCTGGAAATTGGTTTACGTCGTTTGCAAAGAAAATTGGTCCCTTGGGATAAGCAATCTCAGTAAGTTATTTTCGCTACACTGTTCGATAGCGTGACGCTATATTTAGTTTTAACGATGCATTTGAGGGTCTGTTAACATTTCATAAATGGCTTGCGTTGTAGGTTAAAATTGAGCAGGCAAGGCATGAAACGAAGAGAATAGCGAGACTATTTTCGAGTTTCATAACGTAGGCTGAGATAATTTTAGCCACAACCCTTCGGGACTAGTGTGTTTTTTGCCGCTACGTCGTTACGAACTACTCATTTAGAATGACTAAATTTCGTATTTCGTGCCTAGTATCGCCTAAAAAACACACGTAGTCGCAAACATAGACGAATTGTCAACAGACCCTAATACATCGTGAGATGATCGAGGAAGAAATGAACGCTGTTGTTTCAAATATTTTTAAAGTTACCCCATTAAATCCAACGATTGGTGCGCTGATTGAAGGTGTGAATTTCAATCAGCCTTTAACACCTGAACAAAAGGCTTTGATTGAAGCAGCTTTATTGAAACATCAGGTGATCTTTTTTAGAAATCAGCCGATGACTGCACAGCAACATGCGGCTTTGGCACGTCAATTTGGTCAGTTACACATCCACCCAATTTACCCCAATATTCCAGAACAACCCGAAATCATGGTTTTAGATACGGAATTAAATGATTTACGGGATAATGCATTGTGGCATACCGATGTGACTTTTCTTGAAGCACCAGCAATGGGTGCAATTTTAAGTGCAAAAAAAGTCCCTGCATGGGGTGGAGATACACTTTGGTCAAGTGGAACAGCGGCGTTTGAAGCATTATCCAAACCGATGCAAGCGATGTTGTCTGGTTTAACTGCAACACATGATATTGCACGTTCATTTCCAGTAGATCGCTTTGGTGGTGATCCTGCCGAATTAGAAAAGCTAGAACAGGCCAAGAAAAAACATCCTCCGATTAGCCACCCTGTGATTCGTACTCATCCTGTCACAGGTCGTAAAGCTTTATTTGTGAGTGAGGGTTTTACCACACGAATCAATGAACTCGAAGCCAAAGAAAGCGATGCTGTCTTGAAAATGTTGTTTGAACATATTCAGAAACCAGAGTTTGTAGTGCGTTGGTCGTGGCAGGCCAATGATGTGGCATTTTGGGATAATCGTTGTACCTTCCACTATGCCGTTGATGATTACCGTCCTCAGCACCGTGTTATGAATCGAGCCACTTTGATGGGTGATAAACCTTTTTATCAAGCAGATTAAGATTTAACTTGTCGTAAAAACCAATCAAATTTGATTGGTTTTTTATTTTTGAAACAACTAAATTTGAATACAACTTTTTGAAACTTCAATATTTAAAAAATACATTAAAGAAAAATCATAAAGAGAGCTGTTGTTCAAAGTATCGGTATGCTGTGTTTGTCGGTGTTCACAAAACAAATTGAATATTCATGCTCTGATGAAACTTTGTTGCTGAGCAATAATGTTTAATTATTCATCAAAATTAAACAAATGATCAACATACTAGGCCATAAATATTTATTGCTTGTTGGAAATATCATGTTGATTAATAATAAAAAGCAAATCATTTTGCTGAGTGTGCTGTCTACGCTGTTGGTTGCTTGTAATGATGATAATGATCATTCAAATACTGAAAAACCAGTTGAGGCAAAAGCTTTAGAACTGAATATCTTGCATATTAATGACCATCATTCACATTTAGATGAAGAAAGCATTAAATTTAAAAGCAATGTAGGGACAGGGGATGAAGAGTTTAGTGTTGCAAGCGGTGGATTTGCACGTGTTGCCAGCTTAATTAACCAACTTGCAGTAGAAAAGAAAAATGCTTTAAAAATACATGCAGGTGATGCGATCACTGGCGATTTGTACTATAACTTAACGGATGGGAAAGCAGACGCAGATGCAATGAATACCGTTTGTTTTGATACATTTACGCCGGGTAACCATGAGTTTGATTCTAAAGATGATGGATTAAAGAAATTTATTGGTTTCTTGGATCAAAGTTCTTGTAAAGACAAAACCCAAATTTTAACGGCCAATGTCAGTTTTGGTGCATCATCACCACTGTATAAAACCAACCGCATTTTGAAGTCACAAGTGTTTGAAAAAGAAGGGGTGAAATTTGCAATCATTGGTTTAACGGTTGCCAAGAAAACCAAAAACTCTTCGCAACCGAATGCTGATACATTATTTGCAGATGAAATTGAAACAGCGCAAAAAGAAATTAATCAATATAAAGCGCAAGGCATTAAAAATATTATTCTTCAAACCCATGTGGGATACGACTTAGACCAACAGTTGGCAAAATCACTTACCGATGTGGATGTGATTATTGGGGGCGATTCACATACATTATTGGGCCCTGACAGTCTTAAAAAATATGGCATGACACCAGAAGGTGCTTATCCAACACAGCTGAGAAACAAAGATGGTCAATTGGTCTGCGTTGCGCAAGCTTGGCAATACAGTTATATCGTGGGTGATTTAAATGTGAAGTTTGACAAGAACGGGAATGTCGAAAGCTGTAGTGGGACACCACATGTACTTATTGGCAATAACTTTACCCGTACCGCCAAAGACGCAAAAGCAGTCACCGAAACAGAAAAACAAGCAATACTGACGCAATTTAAAACAGATCAGGTTCCATTTACTGTTGTAGCGCCTCTACAAAAGACCTTGGATGTTTTAAAACCATATCAGGAACAAAAGAAAAAATTTGCTCAGGAAATCGTAGGTCAAGCCACAGATAATCTCTGTTCACGTCGAGTCCCTGGTACACAACGTGATGTAAATCGTTCAACACTCGGCGATATCTGTAATAAGAATACCCATGTCGATCAACATGGTGGAGATATTCAACAAATTATTGCTGAAGCGTTTTTACAACAAGGAAAGACCTTCTTTGGCGCTGATATCTCATTCCAAAATGGTGGTGGTGTCCGTGAAGATGTTGCTTTAGGGGATGTGACAGTTGGTAAAATTTATAATGTCTTACCGTTCAAGAATACATTGTTGCGTTTAGATCTGACGGGTGCTGAAGTTAAAGCCACCTTAGAGGATGCAATAGATGGTGTGATTACCCAGAATAATACGGGTAGTTACCCATATACCGGTGGTATGCGTTGGAATGTTGACTTTACCAAAGACAAAGGCCAGCGTCTTAACCAAATACAAGTACGTAATGCATCTGGGCAATATGAAAATCTTGATCTCAATAAGACTTACAAAGCGATCACGATTGATTTTCTTGCCAATGGTGGTGACTACTATACCACCTTGAAAACCATTACTGGTGAGCGCCGTGTGAATGTTGGCTTAGACTATGCTGAGGCTTTCCTCAAATATGCCCAAGGTTTGGCTGGTCAGACAGGTCAAAAGAAAATTAATAAATTAGCAACGGCTGAATACAGTACCCAGCTATTTATCGATAAAGCAAAATAAACTGAAACAGACAATCAAAATCCCGCTTCGGCGGGATTTTTTCGTTGGGTCGTTGATGAAAACTGACAAAATCCTATGTTGGTGATGAATAAATAATTGCAAAAATCCATGCTTAACTTTAAAATGAGCCAAAATTTAGCCACGATGGCTTAAATAATCACAATGACAAAGCTAATTTTCTTTTCACTCGCCTCAATTTGATCTTGTAACGTTGCCTTTTGACAAGATTGTTTACAACCACTGACTGGTTGCAGGATAACCATAATATCTTGATTGAACCCATCATTTTAAGCAGGGTGCTTAAAATGTGATTTGAATCAGCTGTTAAATTCAATATTCGGGAGAAAAATCATGTTGTTTAACGTATTTCTCATTTTGGGCTTTAAATAGACCCTATACATTTTTAATCGTTTAAATTAAACGAAAATAAACCTTATTTTAAAGAATATACATGTTCTGAGGGATGACTTTGCTTGCAGAAAATGCAAATTGAAAAAAGTTTAGCCTTAGTCATGAAAAGAAAAAAGTGAATATATGAACGAATATATTAATCAACCTTTTGCACAAAATATGCATCAGGTTGACGTAGCGGATTTTGCTGAAATTTCTCCGATTGTAAAACTTTGGGCTTTTCGATTTTTGGTCGAGTTAGGTGGTGCAAAAGAATTTATTTCTGATCATTGCTTTAGTCATCAATGGATTGCAAAAAAGTTAGGTTTTTCTGAAGCATTACTTGCAGATAAGTTCGATGAGCAAGCTGCTTATCAGAAACTCAACCATTTGCATAAAAATAGCCAACAGCAAAATTTATTAGATAATTTTCAGTTCAATGCTGAGTTGCAATATAACCTAAAGTTAATACAGCAATTACTGGATTTAAATGCTGTTGAAAGTACGATTTTAGGTTTTATCGTGATGTTAAACAGTGAACAACTTCTAGATGATATTGCGGATACCATCGGTGAATTGACTGCGTCTAAAACCATACGTGCTTTGGCTGTGGTTTTAGATTTACCTTATGAAGCAATTCGGCAGGCTTTGTCTGTACAAGGGCGTTTACATCGCAGTGGCTTAATCAGTGTTCAACAACACTATCGTAATTATTTACGTGGGAAATTGAATCTGGTGTCAAACCAATTGGCCGATAAGTTATTGGTGAAAACCAATGATGTGATGGATCTGTTTGTTGGAACCATTAATAAAAGTCAGCCTGCTGAATTAACCTTAGAGGATTATCCTCATTTACACACTGAATTGACTTTACTCCTAGCTTACTTAAAGCAAGTCAAAATGAGTAAGCAACAGGGGGTAAATATCTTCCTTTATGGCAGTTCAGGCACAGGCAAGACACAACTGTGTAAGACCCTTGCAGATGAAATGGCGGTGCAACTTTTTGAAATCTCCTGTGAAGATGAAGATGGTGATGCAATTTCAGCCACAGGGCGTTTATGTGCGTATCGTGCAGCACAATGCATTTTCGACAGTCAATCTGCTTTATTGATGTTTGATGAAGTTGAGGATGTGTTTAATGACACCGAAAATGGCGTGGGGATGAAAAGTACTGCGCAAAGTCGTAAGGCTTGGGTCAATCGTATTTTAGAGCAAAATCGTACACCAACGATTTGGGTGTCTAATTCTGATCAGCTTGATCCTGCGTTTATACGCCGTTTTGATATGGTGCTTGAAATTAAAGTGCCACCTAAAAAGCAACGCAGAAGCTTTATCGAACAACATTGTGGTCAAGAACTTAATCCTTTGTATCAGGAAGCCTTGGCCAATGTTGAGCAATTATCTCCAGCAATTTTACGCCGTAGTTATCGTGTTGCCAAAGCGGCTCAAATGCACAATGCGCATTTAGTGGTACAGGAAAGCATGACCAAATTGGTGTCCAATACCTTAAAAGCACAGGGTCATCAAGGCATTAAATTGCAAGATAGTAATGCTTTGCCCAAGTTCTATGATCTGAACTATATCAATTGTAAGCAGAATCTTGCGGAGATCGCATCAGGTATCCAGCAACATGGTTTTGGCCGTTTATGTTTATACGGAGCATCAGGAACAGGTAAAACTGCATTTGCACGATGGTTATCTGAAACCATCAATCGACCTTTACTGATTAAGCGTGGTTCAGACTTAATTTCTGCTTGGGTTGGTGAAACAGAACAGAACCTTGCTAAAGCGTTTCATGAAGCCGAAGACTTACAGGCAATTTTATTGCTGGATGAAGTAGATGGTTTATTACAAGATCGCCGCCAAGCAACCCGCTCTTGGGAAGTTTCGCAGGTAAATGAGTTTTTGGTTCAAATGGAAAGCTTTAATGGCATCGTGGTGGCGACAACCAATCGCTTTGATGAGCTTGATCAAGCTGCGTTACGCCGTTTCGATTTTAAAATGCATTTTGATTTTTTAAATTATGCACAGCGTTTGGCTTTACTGGAAAATGTCTGTACACAACTCAAACTTATTGTTCATGAAGCCGATATAAAAGTAAAACTGCAATCTTTAGATCGTTTAAGTGCTGGAGACTTTGCAGTGATTGTACGACAGTCCTGTTTTCATCCTTTTGAAAATGTGGATTCTATTCTGCAGCATTTAACAGATGAAATGACTGCAAAATATAAAAGTGCACAAAGTATAGGATTTACCGCATCAAATTGATGCGGTTTTTCTTTTTGAATCCTAATTCAGTTGAATAATGCTCAGATTTTGTGATTCGAGAGTGGAAAACAAAGCATAAAAATAACTTTAATATGAAAAAAATAATGAAAAATGCTTAAAAAATAGATAAAAAGCATAAAAAACACTGATTTTGAGGAAAAAACGCACATCCGATAAAAAAGTTTAAAAAAAGGGGTTGTGTTGGTTTGTGAATGCTGTAGAATGCACATCCATCGGCGGTGATGTTAAATAAAACTTCTGATAAATCAGGCACTTGATTAAGTTGTTAAGATTTCGAATTGAGATTTTAAGATGAGGTTAGGGTTGGGTTTGTTAGAAAAAATAATTAACATTATTGATTGACTTTTTAGAGATAGAGAGTAGTATAGCCGACCTAGCTTGATGCTGACGAAGCATTGAGAAGATCATTAAGAGAATATGAAGAACAACTTGTGTGGATTTTTACTGATTGATTAATCGAAATATTATCATTAATTGATTGGTTTAAATTACTCGAAGTTTATTTGAGAGAATTTGTCAGTACATTGATGAGCCAGAATTGTGACCTTAAGTCACTAATGATTTTTAACTGAAGAGTTTGATCATGGCTCAGATTGAACGCTGGCGGCAGGCTTAACACATGCAAGTCGAGCGGGGGAGATTGCTTCGGTAATTGACCTAGCGGCGGACGGGTGAGTAATACTTAGGAATCTGCCTATTAATGGGGGACAACATCTCGAAAGGGATGCTAATACCGCATACGCCCTACGGGGGAAAGCAGGGGATCACTTGTGACCTTGCGTTAATAGATGAGCCTAAGTCGGATTAGCTAGTTGGTGGGGTAAAGGCCTACCAAGGCGACGATCTGTAGCGGGTCTGAGAGGATGATCCGCCACACTGGGACTGAGACACGGCCCAGACTCCTACGGGAGGCAGCAGTGGGGAATATTGGACAATGGGGGGAACCCTGATCCAGCCATGCCGCGTGTGTGAAGAAGGCCTTATGGTTGTAAAGCACTTTAAGCGAGGAGGAGGCTCTCTTGGTTAATACCCAAGATGAGTGGACGTTACTCGCAGAATAAGCACCGGCTAACTCTGTGCCAGCAGCCGCGGTAATACAGAGGGTGCGAGCGTTAATCGGATTTACTGGGCGTAAAGCGTGCGTAGGCGGCTTTTTAAGTCGGATGTGAAATCCCCGAGCTTAACTTGGGAATTGCATTCGATACTGGGAAGCTAGAGTATGGGAGAGGATGGTAGAATTCCAGGTGTAGCGGTGAAATGCGTAGAGATCTGGAGGAATACCGATGGCGAAGGCAGCCATCTGGCCTAATACTGACGCTGAGGTACGAAAGCATGGGGAGCAAACAGGATTAGATACCCTGGTAGTCCATGCCGTAAACGATGTCTACTAGCCGTTGGGGCCTTTGAGGCTTTAGTGGCGCAGCTAACGCGATAAGTAGACCGCCTGGGGAGTACGGTCGCAAGACTAAAACTCAAATGAATTGACGGGGGCCCGCACAAGCGGTGGAGCATGTGGTTTAATTCGATGCAACGCGAAGAACCTTACCTGGTCTTGACATAGTAAGAACTTTCCAGAGATGGATTGGTGCCTTCGGGAACTTACATACAGGTGCTGCATGGCTGTCGTCAGCTCGTGTCGTGAGATGTTGGGTTAAGTCCCGCAACGAGCGCAACCCTTTTCCTTATTTGCCAGCACTTCGGGTGGGAACTTTAAGGATACTGCCAGTGACAAACTGGAGGAAGGCGGGGACGACGTCAAGTCATCATGGCCCTTACGACCAGGGCTACACACGTGCTACAATGGTCGGTACAAAGGGTTGCTACCTAGCGATAGGATGCTAATCTCAAAAAGCCGATCGTAGTCCGGATTGGAGTCTGCAACTCGACTCCATGAAGTCGGAATCGCTAGTAATCGCGGATCAGAATGCCGCGGTGAATACGTTCCCGGGCCTTGTACACACCGCCCGTCACACCATGGGAGTTTGTTGCACCAGAAGTAGGTAGTCTAACCGTAAGGAGGACGCTTACCACGGTGTGGCCGATGACTGGGGTGAAGTCGTAACAAGGTAGCCGTAGGGGAACCTGCGGCTGGATCACCTCCTTAACGAAAGATTGACGATTGGTAAGAATCCACAACAAGTTGTTCTTCATTGATGTATCTGAGGGTCTGTAGCTCAGTTGGTTAGAGCACACGCTTGATAAGCGTGGGGTCACAAGTTCAAGTCTTGTCAGACCCACCAAGTCTACTGAACACAGAAGAGCAGATATATTAAGATCTTAAGCTGGGGACTTAGCTTAGTTGGTAGAGCGCCTGCTTTGCACGCAGGAGGTCAACGGTTCGACTCCGTTAGTCTCCACCACTATATAAAGACTAAGTGATTACAGAACTTAGTAAGCAGATAGCTTATTAAGTTCTGTGATTTATCACAGTTAACTACTCGCTGACGAGGCGGTAGTGAATCATTAACAGAATATATTTGAGTTGAAATAATTGTTTAAACTCGTTTTAGTTGATGTTAGCAAGTAATTGTTAATATTGAATGAAATGAGCACTAGCGATAAAACTGAATCAAGCGTTTTGGTATATGAATTAAATTGAAGCTGTATGGTGATTAAGTTCACAGGCAACAAATAGAAGTGATTAAGTTCACATTGTTGATCCTCCTTGTAGGGATTAACGACTGTTTGGGGTTGTATAGTCAAGTAATTAAGTGCATGTGGTGGATGCCTTGGCAGTCAGAGGCGATGAAAGACGTAATAGCCTGCGATAAGCTTCGGGGAGGCGGCAAATATCCTGTGATCCGGAGATTTCTGAATGGGGAAACCCACTTACCATAAGGTAGGTATCGCATGATGAATACATAGTCATGCGAGGCGAACGAGGGGAAGTGAAACATCTCAGTACCCTTAGGAAAAGAAATCAATTGAGATTCCCTCAGTAGCGGCGAGCGAACGGGGATCAGCCCATTAAGTTATATGTGTTTTAGCGGAAAGCTCTGGGAAGTGCTACCGTAGAGGGTGATAGTCCCGTACACGAAAGGGCACATATAATGATGACGAGTAGGGCGAGGCACGTGAAACCTTGTCTGAATATGGGGGGACCATCCTCCAAGGCTAAATACTCCTGACTGACCGATAGTGAACCAGTACCGTGAGGGAAAGGCGAAAAGAACCCCTGTGAGGGGAGTGAAATAGATCCTGAAACCGCATGCATACAAGCAGTGGGAGCCGACTTGTTCGGTGACTGCGTACCTTTTGTATAATGGGTCAGCGACTTATATTCAGTAGCAAGGTTAACCGCATAGGGGAGCCGTAGAGAAATCGAGTCTTAATAGGGCGTTTAGTTGCTGGGTATAGACCCGAAACCGGGTGATCTATCCATGAGCAGGTTGAAGGTTGGGTAACACTAACTGGAGGACCGAACCCACTGTCGTTGAAAAGCCAGGGGATGACTTGTGGATAGGGGTGAAAGGCTAATCAAACTCGGTGATAGCTGGTTCTCCCCGAAAGCTATTTAGGTAGCGCCTCGGACGAATACCATAGGGGGTAGAGCACTGTTTCGGCTAGGGGGTCATCCCGACTTACCAAACCGATGCAAACTCCGAATACCTATGAGTACTATCCGGGAGACAGACTGCGGGTGCTAACGTCCGTAGTCAAGAGGAAAACAATCCAGACCGCCAGCTAAGGCCCCCAAATTATAGTTAAGTGGGAAACGATGTGGGAAGGCATAGACAGCTAGGAGGTTGGCTTAGAAGCAGCCACCCTTTAAAGAAAGCGTAATAGCTCACTAGTCGAGTCGGCCTGCGCGGAAGATGTAACGGGGCTAAAACTATATGCCGAAGCTGCGGATGTATACTATGTATACGTGGTAGGGGAGCGTTCTGTAAGCCGATGAAGGTGTATTGAGAAGTATGCTGGAGGTATCAGAAGTGCGAATGCTGACGTGAGTAACGACAAAACGGGTGAAAAACCCGTTCGCTGAAAGACCAAGGGTTCCAGTCCAACGTTAATCGGGGCTGGGTGAGTCGACCCCTAAGGCGAGGCCGAGAGGCGTAGTCGATGGGAAATTGGTTAATATTCCAATACTTCTGTGTAATGCGATGAGAGGACGGAGAAAGTTAAGTCAGCCTGGCGTTGGTTGTCCAGGTGAAAGGCAGTAGGCATGCATCTTAGGCAAATCCGGGGTGCTCTATGCTGAGAGCTGATAGCAAGCTAGTTTACTAGCGAAGTGGCTGATACTATGCTTCCAGGAAAAGTCTCTAAGCTTCAGTTACACAGGAATCGTACCCTAAACCGACACAGGTGGTCAGGTCGAGTAGACCAAAGCGCTTGAGAGAACTCTGCTGAAGGAACTAGGCAAAATGGTACCGTAACTTCGGGAGAAGGTACGCTGCTGACGGTGATAGGACTTGCTCCTTGAGCTATTGGCAGCCACAGAAACCAGGCCCCTGCAACTGTTTATTAAAAACATAGCACTCTGCAAACACGAAAGTGGACGTATAGGGTGTGATGCCTGCCCGGTGCTGGAAGGTTAATTGATGGGGTTAGCGTAAGCGAAGCTCTTGATCGAAGCCCCAGTAAACGGCGGCCGTAACTATAACGGTCCTAAGGTAGCGAAATTCCTTGTCGGGTAAGTTCCGACCTGCACGAATGGCATAATGATGGGGGCGCTGTCTCCAGCAGAGGCTCAGTGAAATCGAAATCGCCGTGAAGATGCGGTGTACCCGCGGCTAGACGGAAAGACCCCGTGAACCTTTACTGCAGCTTGACATTGAACTTTGATCTTACTTGTGTAGGATAGGTGGGAGGCTTTGAAGTAGTGACGCCAGTTGCTATGGAGCCATCCTTGAAATACCACCCTGGTAATATTGAGGTTCTAACTCTGTCCCGTTATCCGGGACGAGGACCATGTCTGGTGGGTAGTTTGACTGGGGCGGTCTCCTCCTAAAGAGTAACGGAGGAGTACGAAGGTGCGCTCAGCGTGGTCGGAAATCACGCGTAGAGTATAAAGGCAAAAGCGCGCTTAACTGCGAGACCCACAAGTCGAGCAGGTACGAAAGTAGGTCTTAGTGATCCGGTGGTTCTGTATGGAAGGGCCATCGCTCAACGGATAAAAGGTACTCTGGGGATAACAGGCTGATACCGCCCAAGAGTTCATATCGACGGCGGTGTTTGGCACCTCGATGTCGGCTCATCTCATCCTGGGGCTGAAGCAGGTCCCAAGGGTATGGCTGTTCGCCATTTAAAGAGGTACGCGAGCTGGGTTTAGAACGTCGTGAGACAGTTCGGTCCCTATCTACCGTGGGCGTTGGAAATTTGAGAGGATCTGCTCCTAGTACGAGAGGACCAGAGTGGACGAACCTCTGGTGTACCGGTTGTGACGCCAGTCGCATCGCCGGGTAGCTATGTTCGGAAGGGATAACCGCTGAAAGCATCTAAGCGGGAAGCCTACCTCAAGATAAGATTTCCCTAGGACTTTATGTCCTCTAAAGAGCCGTTGAAGACTACGACGTTGATAGGTTGGATGTGGAAGTGCGGTGACGCATGAAGCTGACCAATACTAATTGCTCGTGAGGCTTGACTATACAACACCCAAGCAGTTGTATACGAAGCATCATTTGATTCATAAAAGATCAAACATACTTGATTTAGTTGTAAAGCTAGTTAAACTATTCAACTCAAATGTTCTGTTAATAACTCATTTGGTACGAAGTAAGGCATTTAAATAAGACCCGAACAAGTCCATAACAGTTTGCTGGCGACAATAGCAAGAGTGAACCACCTGATCCCTTCCCGAACTCAGAAGTGAAACCTCTTAGCGCTGATGGTAGTGTGGGGTTACCCATGTGAGAGTAAGTCATCGCCAGCTTTTAAATCTAAAACACCCCGTTCTCTAGCGAGACCGGGGTGTTTTTTTATGCGTGGGATTTGTAGTGTTGATTAGCGAAATGAAATAGATCTCGTTATATTAAGCTAATTGATGACTGAATTCATTGAATAATGGACTATTGACCTTTAAAATTTTTAGCTAAATAATAATTGAACAAAAATTTGGTATTTCTTATGAAACTTAACTCATTCTCACCGCTTCCTGATCATGATGAAGAATTACATCTTCCTGAACTGGTGTATGCTGCATCTTTAGGGGAGTTTGAACAGGTCGAACAACTATTATCACAAGGTATTGACGTTAATCAAACTGATGATGAAGGCTATAGTGCGCTACAAGCTGCGGCGGAGAATGATCATTTAGATATTGTTAAATTATTGATTTCTAAAGGCGCAGACAAAGACTATAAAAGTCAATTTACCGCATTAGAGCTTGCAGAAATGGCTGAAAATCAACAGATTATTACGTATTTAAATGGTTTATAGATTCTCAAACAATATGATGTGAATCAGATATTCTATAGATATAAAAAGAAAACCCCATCATCCTGATGGGGTTTTCTTCGTATTGGTGTGTTAGATCTGACTCCTGTCGAATCTCACGTTCCTGATGCTCAGACGCTTTATTGTTGTTTTATGTCTGGGAAACTTCCTGTTCCCTATAACTATAGAATATAAGACTGTGCTTTGATCGTATAGATGACAATCGCTGTGATTACTGTAAGCATTTTCCTACACAGACAACATGGTGCGTGGGATTTGTAGTGTTGATTAGCGAAATGAAATAGATCTCGTTATATTAAGCTAATTGATGACTGAATTCATTGAATAATGGACTATTGACCTTTAAAATTTTTAGCTAAATAATAATTGAACAAAAATTTGGTATTTCTTATGAAACTTAACTCATTCTCACCGCTTCCTGATCATGATGAAGAATTACATCTTCCTGAACTGGTGTATGCTGCATCTTTAGGGGAGTTTGAACAGGTCGAACAACTATTATCACAAGGTATTGACGTTAATCAAACTGATGATGAAGGCTATAGTGCGCTACAAGCTGCGGCGGAGAATGATCATTTAGATATTGTTAAATTATTGATTTCTAAAGGCGCAGACAAAGACTATAAAAGTCAATTTACCGCATTAGAGCTTGCAGAAATGGCTGAAAATCAACAGATTATTACGTATTTAAATGGTTTATAGATTCTCAAACAATATGATGTGAATCAGATATTCTATAGATATAAAAAGAAAACCCCATCATCCTGATGGGGTTTTCTTCGTATTGGTGTGTTAGATCTGACTCCTGTCGAATCTCACGTTCCTGATGCTCAGACGCTTTATTGTTGTTTTATGTCTGGGAAACTTCCTGTTCCCTATAACTATAGAATATAAGACTGTGCTTTGATCGTATAGATGACAATCGCTGTGATTACTGTAAGCATTTTCCTACACAGACAACATGGCTATTAATTTACATCAATATTATTTGCCATAAGCCCTTTGCCTTGTGCTTCAGCAATCAAGCGTTCAGCAGATTCACGGTTTTTACGCAGTCCCGGCATACGGAACTCAGTATGACCATAGTCGTGAATGCGTGTCCAACGTCCACCCCATGTTAAACCTACAGATTCAGCAACAACCCCATATAATTGATAACCTTTCCATGCCCAAGGATCTCGTTCAGAAATAACAACTTTACCATCTCGTTTAAAGGCAACATCGGCTGCTAAACCAAATTGATGATAACTTTGATAGGCTTTGGCTAAAGTCGTGGCTGTATTGCCAGATAAACGAGTTTGACGCTCTGGACTACGATAACCTTCTAAAAGCACCATTTCATAACCATGGCGCTCTTTCATGATTTTAAAGACCATGAGTAAACGCTGCTTATAACTTGGATGCATTTTGTCCCATTTACGGTCAACCATTGCTGTATCGAAGCTGCTACGTTGATCTCCAATCCCTTCATTATCTATAGCTGATGGATTTACACTTGGGAATTGATGATTTGGAAGAGGATTTTCTCTTTCCAATATCTGTGCTTGAACAATCGCAGCATCAATTAAGCTTTCATCCACTGCTGGAGGAGGAGTTAAAACCTCACCATTTAATAGCGCATAAATTTGAGGGTCAGTTTTTCTTAAATATTCTGCTTCAACCTTTGTCGGATCAATTGGTCGTGTAAATGCAAAAACAAGAATGCTGGAAAGTAAAAAGAAACCCGCAATCAAAATCCACCATTGCTGTAAATGCCAATGGGTTTGGGTTTGATTGGCTGAGGCTGCTTGATTCATTTGTTCTGCAAAGTGCTTTGCAGAAGCCAGCTTTCTCTTACCTTGCGGTAAAAGTGCTTTAAGGTAGTCTAAAGTTTTATGTCTAATTTCATAAGACATCAGAAAAGTTAGACCAAGCACCAAAAAGATAAAACAAATGACAACAAACAAAATCATGGTTTGTTTTCTATGACTTTACGGTCTATCGTCACTTTCACTGTACCTTCAGGGGAAGCTTCTTGCGCTTCCTCTTTTTTAGGTGCGGCTTCTTTTTCAGTAGGTTTAGCCGCAGTTTCTGCTTTTGCTTCTACTTTCGCTTTTGGTACTGGTTTTGCGGTTATTGCAGCTTGTGGTCTGGTTGCAGCTGGCGGTGGCACTGCTGGTTTCGCCTCTGGTTTTAGTATTTGTTCAAACGGGGAGGCATTCGGATTTGGATTTTTCTGAGCAGCAACCTTATTTTCATGTTTAAAAATCTGATTGAAATCTTTTTCATTGATATGCTGCTTATATGCACCAGCATTTTCATCGTGATGATTGGTTGCTGTTTCTTCAGCATGCACATCGCGTAGTTCAGGTTCTTGAGTTGCAACCGAATCCGTATTGGTACTGTTATTTTCTGTTGGGTTGATATTGATAAAAACAAAAAAGAAAATAGCAGAGATAACCATCCCAGCAATTAAACCAAGTAGAAAAACAGATGATTTCCCCAATGTTTTTTTAGCGGGTTTACTTTGTAATATACGAATAGATGTTTGTTTTTCTTGTGTCATAATTCAACCTGTCAAGGCAATTGAATAGTGATATGTGCTTGTTCAGCAGGTGCAGAAATCACATTATTAAATTTCGCAATAGAAGCATTTTCCGTCTTATTCAACATGAATTTTAGGCCAGCGAAAGCCAGTACAGCAAATAACAACAGGAAAATTAAAATCCAAACAAAGGGTAATTCTTTATGAATAATATTTTTGATTTGATCTGGTAAAGCCGCAAAAGGAGAAAAGGCAGTCTTTTTGCCTTTTAAATAATCGATTTCATCACCGACTCGTGCCACAAGATGATTTAAACTTTCAATTGATTCAATACGATACTTACCTTGGAATCCAAGCAATAAGCAATAATGAAAAACTTCGAGAGAAGCCAATCGTTCTTTACCACGAGCACGAATCAGTTCGAGAAACTCAAAGAAACGATAACCTGCAAGCTGTGAACCAAATAAAGTTAATTGGAGTGGACTGATTAACCAATGATTTTGTAGGTTAAAGAATGATGGATCTTGTTGAGTAACAATGGTTTCATCAATTAAGGCGCAATATGCATATTTTGCATCATGAATATCTTCAGGAGAAAACTGCAGTTTTTTTGCTTGGTGTTCAAAACGATTCAACAAATCTAAAATTTTGTCTTTAAAGCCGTTTGCATTTTCTGGCACATACTGATTCTTCAATAAGAAAACAATATAAAATCCGTCATGTAGAAGATCGACTAAATTGGTTGCTTGTGTGATTTTGGATTGTTGCGGTAAAGAACCTCCACCAATTTGTCCATCATCAAACAGTGAGGGGGCAATATTATTCTGGCTCATGACATACTCCTCGCTTAACCATTCATCACTGCAATTAATTCAATACTGATATCTTGGAAACCTGCAGGGACATATATACAGATGGTTTCAGAATCAAGCATACGTTGATACATTTCATGATGTGGTTCAATTTCAAAATAATTCACACCAGAACGTACCGGGATAGCAGTTGGAATTTGGACTAAATGATGAATTGGGATTGCAGGAAGTGCTGCAACAACACGTTGTTCAACATCGACAGTATTCCCGACTTTGAAACGCAGTGGGACAATTTGAATCAGTTCATGGGTTTGCATCATGCTACTAGAAACAGCGATATAAAGTCTTGATTCTTTAGTGATTTTATCTGTTTCTAAGCTTCCGACCCAATAAGATGGGCGAATTTCTTTTAGCGCAATACTGATATAACGACTTGAAATAATCGTGTCGAGCAATTCGCGTAAAATTTTATCAAGCTGGCTAAAGCTATCTTGCAAGTTATGATGTTGATATTGTGGCAAATGTTCAACTTCGTATGCGGTCGAGAATGTCAGCAATGAACCCGTTAAACGCAAAAGTTCAAAAAATAATTTTTCAGGGTGAATCTGTGGATTTTGTAACAGATGATTCAAGGTCGCATGAGCAGTATTTAGTGCATTGACCAACCAGAATGAAACAATATCACCCGATCTAAACTCTATGAGCTTTTGTTCATTTTCACGGTTATTGGTTTGAATCATTTTAATTTTGGCACGAACAACGTTCAACGTTCGCTTCAAATTTGCCAATAAGGTTTCATTTGACTGAATATGTAAAATTGGTGGGATATATTTTGAATCAATCTCAAAATTCCCTGAACTATGACGTCGAATTTTTCCGATGGCGAGATATAAAAAACCATCTAAATCTTGATTTGGATCTGCTTGAACATCAAAAAGTTTAAATTCAGTTCGGCGTCGAAGAAATGTAATTTCAGCAGGGGATGCGTCTGTAAAAAGATCGTGAGTTTCATTCAAATATGAATGGTAGCGAGCAGGTTGTTTATCCTGTTCATCAGAGATGTTCTTCTTATTCGGTTGTAAAATAGGCAATGCTAAGTAGATTAACATTTCCCCACGTAAGTTCAGTTCATCCAATAAAATCGGTTGTGGTAACAGATCTTTGGCTGGCGCTTGGTAAATTTCACCATCCTGCCAAATCATATCAATTTGCTCTAAAGCAAGCACATGTGTGCCCAGCTGTGTTTCGTCAAATCGAAGATTTTTAATTCCATAAGGATAAGGAATCGTTGAACGAATGGTGTGGTTAAGTCGTTGTTCTTGATACGTATCTTGTAATTGGAAGTGTTGTGGTCTTAAAAATAAACCTTCACCCCAAAGAACTTTTTCTGCTTTAAACATAGATGATTACCATTCAGAAGATTCATTATTTTGGTTTACGCCCAATAATTCTTGAATAGAATCAAGGGGATTATCATTTTTAATGACTTGAGTTAACCATTCATGTAAAGGCATTTGGCTCCATTTAATTGTTTTTTGCAGCATATAACTCACAGGACTATGCGGCTCATTGGTTTGAAAGTAATCGGCAATCTCTTGTAAAACCCGCATTGCCTGTTCACGGTTTTGTAAATGGCTTTGTGGTTGCGGTTGAAATGTTTGCGCTTGTGGAATTGGCGCTGAATGCGTTGTTTCTGTTACTGGCATTGTCATTTGAGCTGGGGTATCTTCAACTGCAGCTGTATTGGTGTTGTTTCCAAATGAGTCTGCTTTATAGATTTTTTTCAGATTCATTTGAATATTTTCAAACTGTGAATCGATGCTCGCAAAACTTGGTGCTTCCAGCTCCATCAGTGCATCTAATGTTTGTTTGATAATATTCCAATGCTGCAAAATTTCTTGAAATTGCTGATAATTTTGATATTGAAAAGTGCGTGAGGTGTTGAATAGCGCCTGATTGAATTGATCTAATTCTAAGGACGCTTCTACACTGTCAGAATCTTCGGCTTGCTTACGACGATTATTCTGTAAATGTAAGAATTTTTCGTATTGGGCAAGTGAATAAAATGGTTGAATGTTGATGAGCGGAACATTCTTTACCAAGCTCGGTAATTGGGTGGTAAAACCTTGCAGTAAGCCTAGGCGTTGATCTAAGTCGTCATCTTCAATTTCAGGATGAATCTTTAACCAGAACTGTTCTAAAACACGGTGACTCAGTTCCAGTCCTTTGATTAGACCTTCAAAGCCATAGAGGTTTGTCCAAGCTTCAGTAAGCCATGTTAATAAACGAATATCTTTGGTTTTTTGCGTGAGTAATTGGATTGATTTTTCTGCAACAAATGACCAGTCGGCTTGCTTTGGCTCAGAAATCCAATCACCTTGGTCTAATAAAGGATCATCATGGGTACGTGCTTTTTTAATTTCGTGAAACTCATTGGAAAAAGATAAATCTTCTCCACACGGATGAGCATCAGAAATAGGCTCTAATAAGACGTCTAAATTTATATCCATTTTCTATACTCGTATATATTTAAGCTTCCACAACTTTTGACTTTTTGCTCGACTTTTTCTTTGCTGGCTTCGCTTGTGGATCTAATAGGTAAATGATTTCATCATCTTTCGTATCAATATGAATGACTTTTGGTATTTTTTGTTCAGCCAAAGCCACCAATATTTCAGTGGCCAAAGCAGGCAACACTGAGGCATTTAAAATGTTATCAACATTACGAGCGCCACTATCAACTTCAGTACAACGACTTAGAATTAATTCGATTAAATCATCGCTATATGTCACTTTGGTTTCATACTGTTTTTCGAGTCGTGCTGTAATTTTTCCTAGTTTATGCTCAATAATTCTGACTAACAGATCATCATGTAGTGGGAAATAAGGGACAATTCGCATACGGCCTAAGAATGCCGGCTTAAATTGTTTGTATAAGCTTGGTTTGAGTTGTTCAGTCAGCTCTTCAGCACTTGGCCATTCTTCGACAGGTTGATTTAGGCATGCCTGCATGATGGCATTTGAGCCCGTGTTTGACGTCAGTAATATCGTGGTGTTTTTAAAATCAATCACACGACCTTCACCATCTTCGAGCGTACCTTTGTCAAAAACTTGGTAGAACAGTTCTTGGACATCGCTGTGTGCTTTTTCAATCTCGTCTAATAACACAACGCTATACGGATTACGTCGAACGGCTTCAGTCAAAACACCGCCTTGACCATACCCGACATATCCTGGAGGTGCGCCTTTAAGTGAAGAAACCGTATGCGCCTCTTGGTATTCAGACATATTGATGGTGATTAAATGTGACTCACCACCATAAAGTTCATTGGCAAGTGCTAAGGCAGTTTCTGTTTTACCTACACCACTTGGACCAACAAGCATGAAAACACCCTGTGGTTTATTTGGATCTTCTAAACGTGCTTTTGATGTTTTAATACCTTGAACCAACTGATGTAGGGCATAATCTTGTCCCATCACACGTTTTTCAAGTTTTTCTTCCAGACTGAGAATTTGCTTAATTTCATCATTGACCATTTTGCCAACAGGAATACCCGTCCAGTCTGAAATAATTTCATTAATAATTTGGGCATTTACACGTTCAAAGACCAGTGGTTGCTGACCTTGTAGCTCAGAGAGCTGCGTACGTGTACTGAGAATCTCATCTTTGTTCGAATCAGCCTGTTCAGCAGTTTCTAATGCTTGAATTTTTTGAATCAGTGCCAATTCAGCTTGCCATTGTTGTTCTGTTTGCTGAATTTCTTGATCAAGCAATTCCAATGATGATGTTAACTGAGCTAAACGTTCTTCATGAATTGGCTGGTGGCGGTGTTCATTTTCAATAATATTGAATTCAAGGTTTAAATTATGTTGTTGTGCTTTAAGTTGGTCGAGTTTGACCGGTTGAGCATTTTGGGTTAGCGCAACACGAGCCGCAGCGGTGTCAAGCACACTAATGGCTTTATCCGGGAGTTGGCGGCCACTAATATAACGATGTGAAGAATGAACAGCGGTGATAATCGCTTCATCATCAATGCGTAAATTAAAGTGATTGGCCATCACTGGAATCATGGCACGTAGCATATCGATCGCGACTTCTTCCGTTGGCTCTTCTACTTTGACCACTTGGAAACGACGACTTAAAGCAGCATCTTTTTCAAAATACTGTTTATATTCAGCCCAAGTTGTTGCCGCAATTGTGCGTAATTCACCGCGCGCAAGTGCAGGTTTTAATAAGTTCGCAGCATCATTTTGCCCAGCTTGGCCGCCCGCACCAATCATGGTGTGAGCTTCATCAATAAACAAAATAATTGGATGAGAAGACTGTTGTACTTCTTGAATCACTTGTTTTAAGCGGTTTTCAAACTCACCTTTAACACTTGCACCTGCTTGTAACAGCCCCATATCCAAAGAGTGTAATTGGACATTTTTTAACGCATCGGGCACTTGGTTCTGTGAAATTTTTAATGCCAGACCTTCCACAACTGCGGTTTTACCCACACCAGGCTCACCCGTTAAAATAGGGTTGTTTTGACGACGACGCATTAAGATATCAAGCATTAAACGGATTTCATATTCACGACCAATGACTGGATCAATCCCACCTTTTTGGGCTTTTTCAGTCAAATTAATGGTGAATTGATCTAATGCAGGTGTCTTTTTGCTTGAAGCGGAATTGTCTGTTGGCTGATTCTTAAGTTCAGCTTGTTGTTCTTGAGAATTGTTTGGAATATTTTCGGCGCTGTTTACACAAATTTCCAAGAATTTATGCTTCATCGTATCGATTGGAAACAAATCAAATAAACTCGATGCTCGAATGGCAATTTGATAAAGATCAGATGCTGTTAAGAGCGCAATCAATAAATGACCGCTTCGAATCACTGGGTCTGGTTCAGCCGAAGCAAGTAACCAAGCTTGCTCAAGAAGTCTAACAATTGATTTGGAAAAAATAGGTGTACGGGTATTTCCTTTAGGAAGTTGAGAAATACACTCTAATAAATCCGTTAAAAGTGCATCTTTTGAAATTTTGTATTTATTAAGTAGAAGTTCAAGATCATTGGATTGTTGTTCTAATAATTTGACAAAAAAATGTTCGATTTCGATTTCAAAATTTTGATGGTTTACACATAAATTGGCGGATTGTTCTAAAGATGTACGTGAAGATGCTGATAACTTTTTAATCAAAACTTTTAGATCTGTCATTTTCTGTCTCTCTCAAAAAACTTTATTTCTAGGCAAATAAATTCTAAATTTTCTAGCCTATAAATTTGGCATTAAAATTAGTATATTGAAATCAAATATTTAATAATTTTTTAAAAATCACTGGAAATATTTTACATAAAAAAAAACTTTTGTGAAGATAGGATATTATGTATATTATACCACCAATTAAAAAAGTCATTTTTATCAAATGGTTAAAATATTGATACGAAATTTAACTTGACGAGAGCACGTTTTTTTAGTCTTATTTTTAAGTCTTTAACGAAATTGCTTAATTATACATATTTATAAAACATCAAAAGTAAATCTATTGAATAACTGAATCAAGTAAATATTGAGGTTGGATTTTGAAGAATTTTATTCCATATATTTTAGTTCTTGGCGCATCATTGGCGACTACATTTGTCTACGCGGATGATGAAATCAAACTAAAAAGATCCTGTATAAAAGATTACCCAATGATCGAGGGAGAAACCAATCCTGAGTTGTTGGCGGTCTATTCACAATTGTGTGATAAGAAAAATAAAGACAATAAAAACAAACTGTTGGTCTCGGCGGCAGAAAAGTTTCAGCAAATTGGAAAAAATGATAAAGCCATCCAAATTGTCAATTATTTAGAAACGCAAAACATCCAAAGCAATGAATTAACAGATGTCAAATTCCTTGCAGGAATTGGCTTAGCTTCTGACGCATTGAATAAAATGCGCACGCGTGAAATGAGATATTTGACTGAGGATAAAACTTATCCTGTTGCGAAAAGTTTTACTGATGCAGTTAGACAAGCAATGCCAGCAGCAGTTTTGGTTGAAAAAAATCAGGAAAGTGCCCCAGTTGTAGAGCGTGCTCGTCCTCAGAAGGTAAGTCGCCCTCAGAAGAGCCGCACTACACCAACACGCTCAACGCCTGCTGCAAAACCAGCTACAAAGCCTACTGCGACGCCAGCGAAACCGAAGTCTACGTCATCAGCACCAAGACCGAATTTCCCAACATAATTTATTGCCCAAATTAATGGATAACAAAAATGTCAAAACGTGAAAGTGTACAGAAGAAATTACAGCGAATCCGACCACCACGTGTTCAACTGACTTATGATGTTGAAGTTGGAGATGGTAAAGAAATTAAAGAGTTACCTTTTGTTGTAGGTGTTTTAGGTGACTTTTCTGCTGCTTCTGAGTTAGAAAAAACCAAATTAAAAGATAAAAAATTCATCAATGTCGATTTAGAAAACATTGATGAAGTGATGGAGTCGTTGTCTCCACGTGCCGCATATCAAGTTGAAAATACGCTAACTGAAGAGGGTGGGCGTATGTCGGTCGATTTAACCTTTAAATCGATGGAAGATTTCAGACCAGAACAAGTGGTACAACAAGTAGAACCATTGAGAAAATTAGTTGAAGCTCGTGAACGTTTAACGGATTTGAGAAACAAGATTTCAAATAGTGAGCGTTTGGAAGATTTACTTGATGAAGTCTTACAAAATACTGATCAGATTCGTAAATTAAGCGCTGAGGCGGGTCCTGAAAATGAGTAATTTACAAACCAATACTGTGCAAGATGCAGCCGTAGAAGAAGTAAGTTTACTTGATTCTATTGTGGAGCGTAGCCGCATTGCACGTAATGACGAAGAGCATGACCGTGCGAAAAGCTTGATTGGTGAATTAGCCAAAGAAGTGATGGCAGGAACAATCACTGTTTCAGAAAATATGTCTTTATCGATTGATAAGCGTATTGCTGAAATAGATGCGCTGATTTCAAAGCAGCTCAGTAAAATCATGCACAATGAGCAGTTTCAGAAAATTGAATCGACTTGGCGTGGTTTGTATTACTTCTGTCAGGAATCACCTTCAAATCCATTGATCAAAATTCGTATGTTAAACACAACGAAAAAAGAATTGGTTAAAGATTTCCAAGGCGCGACAGATTTCGATCAAAGTACCTTGTTTAAAAAAGTTTATGAAGAAGAATACGGCTCATTCGGTGGCGCACCTTATGCGACATTGATCGGTGACTTCGAGTTTGACCGTACCCCTTCAGACATGTATCTGTTAGAACAGATTTCACATGTTGCAGCAGCGGCACATGCTCCGTTTATTTCGGCAGCAAGCAGTAATATGTTAGGCCTTGAATCATTTACAGATATTGATCGCCCTCGTGATGTTTCAAAAGTATTTGAAACAGCAGAATATGTACAGTGGCGTTCTTTCCGTGAAAGCGATGACGCTCGTTATGTTGCGTTGACAATGCCACGCGTTTTAGGCCGTTTGCCTTATGATCCAAAAGAAGGTTGGGCGACTGAAGGCTTTAACTTTGTGGAAGAGGTTTCAGGGCAAAACCATGATGAATATTTGTGGATGAATGCCGCGTATGCGTTTGGTACTCGTTTGACCAATGCATTTGACCTCCATGGTTGGTGTGCTGCGATTCGTGGTGTTGAAGGTGGTGGTATGGTCGAAGGCTTACCAGTACATACTTTCAAAACCAATGATGGTGAAGTTGTATTTAAGTGCCCAACTGAAATTGCGATCACTGACCGTCGTGAGAAAGAGTTGAGTGACTTAGGTTTTATTCCACTTGTTCATTGTAAAAATACAGATTACGCAGCATTTTTTGGTGCGCAGTCTACACAAAAACCGAAGAAGTATGACAGTGATACCGCAAATGCGAACTCGTCATTATCGAGCCAGATCCAATACATCATGGCAGTTTCTCGAATTGCACATTATTTAAAAGCAATGATGCGAGATAAAGTCGGAAGCTTTGCTTCAGCGGGTAATGTAGAAGCATTTTTAAATGAATGGCTATCACAATATGTATTGCTTGATGATGGTGCTTCACAAGAAGCAAAAGCGCAGTATCCATTGCGTGAAGCTTCTGTAAAAGTTGTAGAGAATCCTGCAGAGCCAGGGCACTACAAGTCTGTGGTCTTCTTAAGACCGCATTTCCAGCTAGATGAGTTGTCGGTTTCTTTGCGACTTGTCACTGAGTTACCTCAGTCCTCGAATTAAAATAGAGCGTGGCTAAATAATAACTTTAAAAAATAAGGGTAATCCAATGAAAGATATATACGTTCAATTTCAAGGCAAGTACAAAGTTGATGGCGAGTCACGTGATTCTGAGCACAAAAATTGGCTAGAAGTTAATTCTTGGTCTCATAATATTCGTCAGCCGAAATCTGCGACTTCTTCAAGCGTTGGTGGTCATACTGCTGAACGTGTAGAACACTCAGATATGCTTTTTGTTAAAGATTTGGATGCAACTAGTCCAAAACTTTGGGAAGCTTGTTCTGCGGGTTATACATTTGATGAAGTTCAAATTGACTTCTACCGTGCAAATGGTGACAAACGTATTAAATACCTTCAAATCAAACTTAAGCATGTACTTGTTTCAAGTGTAACGCCTACGGTAAATGAAGAAGGTGTTCCAACTGAAGCATTTGGTCTTAAATATGCTGCGGTTGAGTGGACTTATAATCAACAAGATATTAACGGTTCTGCTAAAGGTGCCGTTACTAAGAAATGGTCTCTTTCTAACAATACCGCATCTTACGCTGCGTAATTGTTTGTTGGAACAGATAGGGACTCGGGTCCCTATCTGTTTCATATTATTAGAATATACATTATGAATTTAGATCAACTATACCCATATGGATTTCGATCTACACTATTTGATCGTTTAATTGTTGAAGATGATTATATCAAAGGGCTTTCGATTCATGAGTTAAGAGAGTCTGTTGCTCATGATTTAGAAGACTTATTAAATACACGAATTGCCAAGCTAGATTTGGAAATCGATGATTTCCCTTTAGTAAAAAAGTCTATCGTACAATTTGGCATTATTGATTTTGTTGGGCTTTCCACAGCGAATCCAACCGATCGAGATACCATCTGCCAGTCCATAGAACAATCGATTGCTGCACATGAACCACGCTTAAAACAAATTAAAGTAGAAATGCAGTTAGATGACCAAAATGTTGGTTCGTTATGCCTAAGCATTCAAGCTTATTTAAATATCCACCCACTTTATGAACCTGTAATTTTTGATGCCTTACTTAAGCCAACAACACAGCAATATGTGATTTCTGCCAGATCTTAAAATAAAGTAGGTATGTCGTGATAGAAGAACTTTTACCGTATTATGAAAAGCAATTACAAGAATTTGGACAACAGTCGCGTGCCTTTGCAGATAAATACCCCAAAATTGCACAACGATTATCTTTAAATCAAGAACAAATTGATGATCCACATATTGAACGCCTGATACAGGCATTTTCTTTAATTGCCGCACGTATTGATAAAAAGTTAGCTGATAGTTACGACATCTTTACACGTTCTTTATTTGAGGTGATGTTTCCTCAATATTTACGCCATTTCCCGGCATGTTCAGTTGTGAGTTTTGAAGACTTAAATAAGCAAAAACAATTGACGGATGTTCACATTATTCCCAAAGGAACCACTTTAAAATCGAGAAGTTTCAAAGGTGTCCAATGTGAGTTTAATACCAGTGCTGAAGTTAAATTGCTGCCGATCCAACTGGAAAGCCTGAGTTTCCAAACCAATCCTAGTGCACATATTCATTTAAACCAAAATGCGACATTAAATTTAAAATTTGAGTTATTAAACCCTGCTAAAAATTGGTTGAAAAATGAAAAGCTGCCCATTTATTTGGATGCGATTTCAAACTTTCCTTTGCAAGTCTTGGATCATATTTTTCATAAAGAGACCAGTTTTAGTCTTCGCATCAATCATAAAGTCGTGGCGATAAAAAATCCGTTTGAAGTAATGGGTTTTGATGAAAATGAAAGTTTATTGCCTGTTGATCAACATACCCATCATGCTTATCGATTATTAATCGAATATTTCTGTTTTCCTGAAAAGTTTAGTTATTTAAATTTGAATTTAGATTTTTTAAAATTATTAAAAGAAGAAAATCTAAGTTTTGAAGTGCAGATCCATTTAAAACTGAATTTAAATGACCAAGCCATTATTCGCAATTATTCAGAATTGAATGTGGCAAATTTTAAGTTATTTACCAGCCCTGTCGTCAATTTGTTTGAGAAACAAGCTGAGCCACAAAAAATCAATCATAAAAACTTAGAATATCCTTTGATGACGGATGCACATCATCCTGAGTTCTATCAAGTGTATTCAATCGTTGAAATGAATTTGATCCGTGAAAAAAGTAACCAAGATCAAGTGGTTTATCCGATTTTACCTTTCTTTGCCATGAGTCATTATCACGGTGACGATATTCAGTTTTTTTATGCATTAAATCCAACCGTTTTACAAAATCAATATGTCGAAACGGGCTATTCGATTATTTCTAAACAATTAGAACCACACAGTATTAAGTCTGATTTTGTCAGTTGTAAATTGTTATGTTCCAATCGTGAATTACCGCACGAAGCTTTGGGTCAGTCAAACAATGTCTTGAATTTGAATGACAGTACCGTTGCTCGTCGTGCATTGGTGTTAAAAAGACCTACTGCACCGTTCCAATTTGAAAAAAATAAGAATGAACAATGGCGTATTATTTCGCATCTTTCATTAAATACTTTAGCATTAATGAAAGGTGATGCTGTCAGCCATATTAAAGAGTTGTTAGAGCTTTATAACTTACCAAAATCTAAAGAAAATCATTTAATTATTGATGCAATTAAAAAAATTGAGTTTGAAATCACCAATAAACTGGTTGAAGCCAAACCCTTTCCAATGTTTGTCCGTGGGGTCAAGGTTTTAATGGATGTGGATGTCCAAGTCTTTAGAGGGCATAGCTTATATATTTTCAGCGAATTGATCAGTCATATCTTTAACTTAAAAGTACAGATGAACAGTTTTGTTGACGTTTTTGTTCGAGATTTAAATACAAAACAGGAGTTATACCAATGCGTACAGAACGTTGGTGGCAAGAAGCTTCTGTAATTGATGAGCTTTTTAAAACCCCTACAGCTTTTGAATTTATCCAAACCACACGATTATTTAGACATGCGCCCAATACTGCTGTTTTAAAGAATTGGTCTGACGATTTTCTTTTTGAAAGTTCATTAAATTTGAACTTCCCAAAACATGAAATTGAATTACTCGAACAACAAGATGAAAAAATTCATCTTACCAATTTGATTGTCGGTTTAACCGGTATGCAAGGCGCAATGCCGTATACCTATACCAATAAAGTGAAACAAGCACCGCGTAAACAGCGTGTTGAAGTTCAAAAGTTTTTAGGCTTATTTAATCATAAGCTTACAGCTCAATTTGTTGAAGCCAGTTTAAGTTATAACCTGCCTGTACGTTATGAAGTTGAAAAAGAAAATAATTACTTAGAAATCCTACATGCATTAAATGGTTATATTCGGACACAGCATCAACAGAGTGATTTAGACGATTATTTTGCTGAATTTTCTGGGCTGATGCAGGGGCAAAACAATACAGCCCATGCACTAAAGACAATGCTGACCTGTGTGTTCAATCAACACGTTGAAGTCAAAGAATATATTACCGAAAAGTTTAAACTCGGCGATGATCAGAAAACCACTTTGGGAGGCAAGCAGCCTTTTTTGTTAGGTGTAAATACTTTTTGTGGAGAAACGATCCGACAAATTGATGGAAAAATTGAGATTCAAATTGGACCATTGAGCCATGCACAGTATTTAGAATTTTTACCCAAGAAAAAATTGAGTAAGAAGTTAAAGAAAATTCTGCAAAGTTGGTGTAGTCCCACCTTACTTGTCGATCTACGTTTAGTCTTGGCAAAAGAGGAAGTCCAGCCTTTACAACTGAGCTCAACAACACAAATCGGTTTGGCACAAGGTGCTTTTGTGATGCCAAAAACTCAAAGTGACAATGATGAAACCTGTTATGCACTGATTGGAGTGTCATAAGTGATCAAAATAATTTTAGGAACTTTAGTCAGCACAATATTACTGGTTTCGGTAATCGTGGTGTTTTATTGGCGTGATATTAAATATGACCCAAATGGGCAAGATTTTCTGATTTTCTTTGGGGTGATTCCAGCGGCGATTACTTTGTTAATTCTAAGCCCAATGTTGATCAAAAAGATTTATCAAAGCCGCCAAGAGAAGAAAGAACAACAAAGAATTGAGGCAGAACAACGTTCAGAACAACAACAAACCACTGAAGCTAAAGTTGAAGAAAAAATTGAATGGGTAGACTTGAAAGTTTATTCAGCGACAAGTTTAAGTGCCTTAGGCGAAAATGAAGCACAGCTTGATCAGCTTCAAGATGTGGCAAGTCCTGAACTTGATTCGCAATTGGTCAATGGTTATGGCTTACCGATTCTTTCATTCCGTGTTCAAGAGATTGAAGAACCGTTAGAGGATGAGGCATCTAGTCTTTCCAGTCGTCAAAAGCGTATAAGCGCATTAATTCAGCAGCAATTAGAACAGAATACTGAAACGTTGTATCAAATTGCAGAGCACCTAAAAAACTCAGCGCTCTTTTATGATGCCAAACTTGCACATGAATATCGTATGCATCCTGCTTGGATTGACCCTCATCGTGACTATGAGGATGAGCCGATAGAACAACAGGTTGCAGAAGCAGTACCGCGACTTAATCGTTTGAATATCCATATTATTTTGCCAGAAAACTTATTCCATAGCTGGGATGAAAATTCAGCTTCAGAATTGGTTCATCATTATCTTACTGAACTGGGCATTCTCGATCAGCAATTTGGCACTGAATATCATTATTGGGGTGAAACAACTGCATATAAAGACTGGATTAAGTTGCTGAAAAGAACCCAACTTCTGGATTCTGAGGCATCACTGTTTATTGCAGTAGATTCAGAAATTGATCAAGAAACCATAGATGATCGGACGTGGATGACTGAAAAATATATTCCATCTGAGTATATCAGTACCTGTTGTATGACAAATACCCAGGTCGAATTGCAAAATTTACCAGCAATAAAGTATATTCGAATTGCTTTAAATTCTGATCAGGCATCTAAAACATTAAAAGAGTTGAATTTAGACCAAGCAGAACAGTTTGATCAAGAACAGCCCTTTGTCTTGGTCTTAGACGACCCAGCAGAGATCAAGCTGTTAAAGAAACTTGAACAAAACTTTGCCGAAACAGCGATTGAAGCGCATCATTATCTTTACAGTAAAAATAGCCTAGGCCATACCCAACCCTTAGCCAAAGTTTTTGGTTTTATGTTGAGTTTGCACTTTAAAGATGAGTTGTACGGTTATGTTTATAGTGCTGAACATCAGCAAACCCAAGTGCTTGTTGGGACTGAGTTTGCATAGAACTTACAGATAAATTTAGAAAGAAATAGAGAAAATGATACAAACAATTTTAAGCTATGCATGGCAGTACATCACAAATCCGAAACTGGTGATTGCGCTTTCGATTCTGGTTGCGCTCGTTTCTTCATATAGTGTAGTGCCGCGTCAGTACTTCTTTATGATGGTTGCAGCTTACATTCTTGGATTGGTGATTTACGGCATCTACTGGTTGATCCAGCGCCGTAAACATGCGGAACAAGGTGAAGCATTGGCTGAAGCGATTCAACAAGACACCACTGCTGAATATGGAAAACAAAAAGATAAAGAAGAATTAAATCTGATCAATCAGCAGATGAAAGATTCGATCCAATTGATTCGTAAGTCTAAATTGGGTGATAAAAGTGGTAACGCAGCACTCTATGAGTTGCCTTGGTATATGGTGATTGGTAACCCTGCTGCGGGAAAAAGCTCGGCAATTTACCATTCTGGATTAAAATTTCCCTTTGAAGAGACCCACCAAAAAGTGGTGTCTTCAGGACTCAGTGGTACCCGAAACTGCGATTGGTTTTTCTCAACAGAAGGGGTATTGCTGGATACAGCTGGTCGATACTCTGTGTATTCTGAAGACCATTCAGAATGGTTAGGCTTTTTAAATATTCTGAAAAAGAACCGTTCTAAAGCGCCGATCAATGGCTTAATTGTGATTGTTAGTGTGGCTGAGTTGGTCAGTCAAAGCCCTGAAAAATCAATCAAATTGGCGAAAAGTTTAAGAGCACGTATTCAAGATTTAACTGAACGTTTAGAAATTTTTGCACCAGTTTATTTGGTCTTTTCTAAAATGGATTTGATTGCAGGATTCACTGAATTTTTTGAATGTTATGAATCTGCTGAGTTTGATCAAGTCTGGGGCGCGACCTTACCTTATGACTCTGAATCATCGCAGAATGCTGTAGAACATTTCGAGAAGCACTACAATATTTTATATGATGGATTAAAAGGGGTCAGTACCACCCATTTAAGTCGCCGTCATGCGCAAAATATTTCGCCAAGTGTGATGACTTTCCCACTTGAATTTAAGACTTTAAAACCTGTATTAAAAACGTTTATTGGTACTTTATTTGAAGAAAATCCGTATCAGTTTAAACCGGTCTTCCGTGGCTTTTACTTTACCAGTGCTTTACAAGAGGGCGTGATAGAAAGCCCGATGACGGAACAGATTGTTGATGATTTTCAGCTGACTAAAATCCCCAACAGCGAACATGGTATTCCACAAAACTCAATTTCTCAGAATCATGGATATTTCTTAAAAGGGCTATTCTCAGAAGTCATTCTCAAAGATAAAAACTTAGTTAAACAACATATTAACCCAACCACAAAACGTAAACGTTATTTGGCGTTTATTGCATCATTATTGGGTGTTTCCATCATTTTAGGTCTATGGGTTTGGTCTTATCGTAATAACCAACAATTGATTGCAGATGTTCAGGCCGATTTAAATAAAGTTGTGCAAATGGAGCAAACTTCGGGTCAAGAGCTTTCAACCCAAATCGATGCATTACTGATTTTGCAACAACGTTTAGAGCAATTGGATGATTTTGATCAGCATCGCCCGTTGAAGTTTTCGTTTGGTCTATATCAAGGCAATGACTTAAAAGAAAAATTAAAAGCCGAATACTTAAAAGGTGTGAAACAGATTGTTTTAGCGCCGAGTCAGCAAAACATTGCGCAATATCTACAACGTGTAAAAGGCAATGAGCAGACGCTTAAACAAAATCATGTCAATGTAGAAATTAAACAAGCGTCTTCGACACAGATTGCATCAGAACCTTCTGATACCAATCCACAAGATGCCTACAATGCGTTAAAAGCCTATTTGATGATGAGTAATCCACAATATATGGATGCGAGTCATTTAAGTGACCAAGTCACACGTTTCTGGCGTTCATGGTTAGACACCAATCGTGGGCAAATGCCACGTGGCGAAATGATTCAAAAAGCTGAAAAAATATTAAGCTACTCAATGACTTTAGCCAATGATAAGAAGTTTCCAGTGTTAGAGTCTGATGCACAATTGGTCGATCAAACTCGTCAAGTGTTGCTCTCTGTGGTACGTGGAATGCCAGCACGTGATCGCGTTTATAATGAAATTAAAATGCGTGCGGCTGTTCGATTCCCTGCGGTGACGGTGGCACAAATTGTTGGTGAAACCAATCGTAATGTCATGCTCGGTGGTTATGCATTGCCTGGTATATTTACCCAAAAAGCATGGGATGAATATGTCGATAAAGCGATTGAAGAAGCTGCGAATAAGCCAACAGATACCAAAGATTGGGTGTTGAATAGTACCCAGTCCGATGATTTAACTTTTAGTGGTAGCCCTGACCAAATTCGTAAACAGTTAACCCAGTTGTATAAGCAAGAATATATAGCTGAATGGAAGAAGTTTATTAATGCTACCCATTATGCGAAAGGTGCTGATTTTGTTCAGCAAGCCAAGGTCATGGATGTGTTGGGTGAGCCACAAAACTCTCCAATCCGTACCTATATTGACCGTGTTGCAAAAGAAACCAGTTGGGATAATCCAGTCGTTCAAGCTGAGCTTGCCGCACCACAAACTGGCTTTATTGCTTGGTTTAAGCGTAAAGTTTTAGGTCAAGGTAAAACGGATGATATCCAACGTGCATCCAATCAAGCACAAGGGCAGATTTCTCAACAATTCCAAGTATTCTACCAATTGGTCCGTAAACGTGATGATTTACAGAACAAATCACTGCTGGATGATTATTTACAGAATATGGCGCAAGTCAGAAGTAAGTTGAATGATCTACGCAGTGCAGGTGACTTTGGTCCAAGTGCTTTGGCCTTAGCGAAACTGACCATTAATGATCAAAGTTCAGTTTTCAACACCACTCAAAAAGTCGTCGATGAAAAATTGACGGTTGGTTTGGGTGAGTTGGATCAGCAAATGGTTCAAAAATTGTTGGTGAGTCCATTAACGCAATCTTTTGATAGTTTGTTGACCCCAGCACAGGACGAAATTAATAAACTTTGGACCTTGCAGGCTTTCCAACCGTTTAGCCAAACACTTTCGCAAAAAGTGCCATTTAACTCATCTGGAACGATTCAAGCGACCAGTAGTGAAATTAGTCAAATTTTTGGTGATAACGGCAGCATTTCTAAATTTGTAAAAGAAACCCTTGATCCATTTGTTATTCGTCGTGGTTATACATTGTCATCGAAGACTTGGAAAAACATGGGTATTGGTTTAAATCCTGAATTCGTGATGAATTTTGAGCAATATACCACCCCAATCAATGGTGCTTCTGCGGGAGCAGCAGGTGGTGCTCCAGTTGCAGCCAATCAGTCAAATTTCCAATTCTATCCGATCCCTAACAATAAATTATTGTCCTATACCATTGATATTGATGGGCAGCGTTTGGTTTATGAAAATGGCATCCAACAATGGGTTAACTTCATGTGGCCAAATCCTGGTGCAATACCAGGAGCACGGATTACGGCAATCGATTTAGATGGGCAAACCCATACTATATTTGATGAGCCGGGTGAATACGGCATCAATAAACTAATTGATAGTGCACAACGTAAGTCATTGAATGGAAGCTTTGAAATGACATGGGCAAGCAAACAAAACAGTGATTTGTTTGTGAAACTTCAATTCCGTTTAATTAGTGGTAATGCTTCAAATCCAATTGGTTCTAATCGTGGCTATGTTGGATTAAAACTGGTTGATCGAGTCACAAGTCCTAAAGCACCATTGGTTGTTGCAGCACAGGCAGCGCCTGTTACCGTAAGTGCAAACTCACCAGCGGCTTCACCATTTGGCGGTGCGACTGCACCGACAGCAGCTGCACCTAAGCCTCAGACAACCGCACCAGCAAGCTCAACTGTAGCGCCTGCTGGCAATGCGGCAAATGCTGCTGGAAAAGGAGTGGCTCAATGATTAAAGGGAACGATTTGACGCGAGGGATTAAAGTATGCAAACGATAAAGTCTACACCGTTGTATTATGGAAAATGTCCCGCACGTGGTGATTTTCTGAAAACAAAAGGGCAATATTCATTGATTCAAGTGATTGATCAATGGATTACGGAAGCTTTAGAGCTTGCAATGCGAGAAGAAAATTTTAATCAAGCTTATGAATCATTAGCACCTTTAGACTTCTTTATCGCAAACCCTAAGGAAAGAATGTTTCTTGCAGCAAATATGGTGACCAGTGAAGACAGTTCTGGTCGTCAATTTCCAATGGTTTTAAGCCAGTTATTAGAAGTTGATCACCCTTTTCAAAACTTACTCTATGCGCCGTTTAAATATAAACCTGTATTGATTGATTTATTTCAAAAAAATCGAAGCATCCGAACCATTCGTGATCCTGAAGTATTGATCAATAAGCTGGGTGAAATTGATCATGAAATACAGGTCTTGCCTGAATTAAAAACGCAGGACTTTTTTGAAAATCATACCATGCATTCATTTGCACAAATGATGAAGATCACGCCGTATGAATTGGCGCAAAGTATGCTGGGTTTGGGCTTATTACTACAGCCTGTGCTTAAACACGGTACCAGTAAGTTATCTAAGGTGCTTATTTTACCGATTAATAATCATAATTATTGCTATGAAATTGCCGCATTTTGGGTCAACTTAATCGGACGCTTTTTAGAAAAAAGTAATACAGAGATCTTGATTGGTATTCTTCACCAAGAGTCTCCAATTTTATTATTTGGATTCCAAGGGGCTGATATCACGGCTTTAAGTAATATTTTCACTCAAAATATGCAAAATGATCATTGGGTATCTTTGGTCAAACCGTTATGGATTGATGCCTATTTGGAACAGAATGCAGGTCTAGCAGCACTTGAACAGTCTTTATGCGAACGTCAATTGAGTCTGGTTCAAGGCATGAAAATTTTTAGACAAACATTTATAGATGAATAATGATATGAAAAATAAACAAGTCAAAATATTGAAAAAATTTGCGCTTATTTCTAGCTTATTTTGTTCATTCAATGTGTTTGCTGCGCCGATTGTGGTTGAAGGTGCTGTGCCGAATGACATGACCAAACAAGCAATCTTGGCGAAATTAAAAGCGGTTTATGGTGATGATCAAGTTGTTGATAAAATCCAAATTCGAGCCGTATCCGCACCGAATGGCTGGAGTGATTCGGTTACACGTGTGATTACCCCAGATTTAAAGAAGATTAGCCAAGGTAAGCTCTCTGTACGAGGCACGCAAGTTGAATTGGTTGGGAAAATGGGTGTACAAACTGATATTCAGCCAACCACCAGTTTATTCCAATCCTTAGTTCAGCCACCTTATCGATTTAATTCTCAAATTTCAGTGAATGCTGCTGAGCAATCTGTGATTGATAATGCCCTAAAAAATCGAATTATTGAGTTTGAATCTGGCAAAGCTGTACTTACCGCAACAGGTACACAAATCTTAGACGAGATGGTGGTTGCATTAAATAAAGTCCAAGGTAAAAATGTTAAAATTGTGGGGCATACTGACAGCCAAGGTAATCCACAGAAGAATCAGGATTTGAGTTTGCAACGTGCTGAAGCGGTGAAGCAATACTTAACTACGAAAGGCATTGCACCGACTCGTTTAAGCACAGCTGGTCTGGGTTCAACCAAACCGGTTGCGGATAATGCAACTGAAGATGGGCGTAAAAAGAACCGTCGTATTGAGTTCGATGTTTTATAAATTTTTATTCCATAACAAAACAATAAAAGGTAGGCACTATGGCACTTCCATATATCACGTTAGGGTCACCCACGACAGGTGGTGGAAAAATTATTTCTGCACAGTCTTCTTTTCTGATTGATGGTAAAGCGATTGCATGTGTAGGCGATAAGGCGACTTGTCCCAAGCATAAATGTGTCGCCAGCATTGTTGCTGGTGATAATCATATGTTGGTAATGGGAAAGCCCGCTGCGCAGCATAATTCACCTTTATCTTGCGGATGTAAATGTATTGGTGATCAGTCATTAACAGTTGGGCAAAATTAAATAGTTCAGCGTATAAAAAAAGCCCCATCATCCTGACGGGGCTTTTTCGTATTGGTTCGCTAGGTAAACTCCTGTTCTACCTCACTTCCTGATGTACAGACCGATTATTATTGTTTTATGTCTGGGAAACTTCCTGTTCCCTATGACTATAGAATAGGGTATTTGCTTAAACTTCCCTAGCCGTCAATGCATGCAAGTGATGTAAGCTAAAGCGTACAATGTGATTCTAGACATTGGCATATTGGATGAGTTTGTTTACCACAGATTTGACTGCTTTATTATCAAACTCATTTCCCTCAAAGGTTTCACTCTTACCACGTTGTCCAATATCTCGCAGTTCAATGACTGCATTAGAGTCAATCATGCCAATAAAAGCACAGACTTGTTTAATTTGATCGATTGAACGTGAACCGTTAGTACCGCCATAGCTGACAAAAGCCGAAGGTTTGCTCTGCCATTCTTTATAAACGAAGTCGATGGCATTTTTCAGTACAGGACTATAGCCGTGATTGTATTCTGGTGTAATGAAAATAAACGCATCTCCAGAAGCAACTTTTTTCGCCCATTCTTGCTGTTTAGGCTGATCATAGATTCCTGAGGCGGGTGAGTTTTTTCCGGCAAAGAAAGGTAAATCCCATTCTTTTAAATCTACAATTTCAACATTGAGGGTACTGAAGTCGAGTTTTTGGATTTCTTTAAGTAACCATTCTGCGACTTTAATGGCAACACGACCTTCTCGAATACTGCCCACGATGATTTGGATATTCATTTATTTTCATCTCTATTTTTCTATGAAAACATTATGCGCAATCAAGGTCATAGGTACAGTAGTGATTTGTATATGATTTTAAAATTTTGAGTTAACAATAAGATTGATCAGGATTTGAATTTCCATTCTAATAAGGAAAATTTTAATTTTGAATAGATATGAAAGACGACATTGCACTGATTATGGCTTTACCCAATGAATCTAAAGGCCTATTTGAACAAGCAGGTATCACCGTCCACTATAGCGGGATTGGCAAGATTAATGCAGCCTATACGGCATTCGATGTTATTCAAAAAACCGGCTGTAAAACCATACTGAATTTAGGTAGTGCAGGAAGTTCTTTCTTTGATGCCCATGAGTTGATTGAAGTAAAAACCTTTGTGCAACGTGATATGGATGTTTCCCCACTCGGTTTTGATGTGGGCGTTACGCCAATGGATGAGCATTTTCCAGGCGAAATTCATTTAGAATCGTATTTTCCACATTTAGCGCAGGGTGTTTGTGGTACAGGGGATAGTTTTGAAACAGGACAACCCAAAGTGAGCTGTAACTTGGTCGATATGGAAGGCTATGCACTGGCTAAAGTCTGTAAAAAATTAGCTGTGCGTTTCGTTTCGATTAAATACATTACAGATGGTGCAAATGACACCGCCCATTTAGATTGGGAAGATAATTTATTATTGGGTGCGCAAAAGTTGTTAAAACTATATCAGTCTATTTATTAAAGACTTAGTTTGTTTGAGTATTATATAAAGTTTAAAATTGAGTCTTGGCGACCATAGAACTCTATGGCCGTTTGCCAAAATAACCAATAAGTATATTGGATGATTAATTGCGCGGTAACACACCATATAAAGTCATATGGATTGTATGTTCAATTGCGCGTTGACACATACTTTTATTACGCAAAGTTTTACCAGTCACCATTTCAATTTGAGTACTAAAGTCTGCATAATTTTGAGTCAATGCCCAAATATTAATAATCAGCAATTCAGCATCGATTTGATCTGATATTTTACCTTGCGCCTGCCAGTTTAAAATCACTTTAGCTTTGCGTTTAAAGAGCTTTTTAAGCGGGCCTTTGAGGATCGGTAAAATATGTGGTGCGCCTTGAATCACTTCTAATGCAAAAAGTTTTGAAGCTTTAGGCTGAGTTCTAGAGATTTCAATTTTGGTCATGATGTAATGTGACAAAGCTTCTGTCGGTTCCAATTCTGACTCAAGCGACTGCAACGGTGCTAACCATTTCTGCATAACTGTCGTTAGCACTTCAACATATAAGGCTTCTTTATTTTCATAGTAGTAGAAAATATTGGATTTATGCATATCTGCTAATTGAGCGATTTCATCTAGACTTGCGCCGTTGAAACCATAGACAGAAAATACGTCAAGTGCAGCATTGAGCAGCTGCTGGCGTTTTTGAGCACTCTTTTTTTGTTCCATCGCATCTTTAATCGAAAAACTGATTATTAAATTGTACGGTAAAATGTTTGATTTGTGCACAGAAAGCAGCATTATTTTGGTATATTTCTGATAAATAATGATGAAGTTTTATTATTAAGTCGATCGTAGATCCCTATTATCTAATTTTGCACTAAACTGGAGCAAATCTTATTTTAAAATTCTGTCAGTTATGACTTAATATTTAAATTTTGTGACATTTTTTAGTATAAGGTTAATTTTTGAGTTAATTTAAAAATTAGATAATCTTAAATAGCATGATTTAATTTTCATTTAAGAAAACTAACTTGCTTTTAAATACCCAGCTCATTTTTAATCAATAGAAACAGTTGAAAACTTAAACATATTTGTGACAGCGAACATTTTCTATCCGATCAAAACGACTAAATATTCGATTTAATTATTCAAGATCAGCAACATGGTTCCGCAAGGTTGGGGTTTGTTGGCATTTCATAAATGGTTTGCGTTGTAGGTTAAAATTGAGCAGGCAAGGCATGAAACGAAGAGAATAGCGAGACTATTTTCGAGTTTCATAACGAAGACTGAGATAATTTTAGCCACAACCCTGAGCAAGAACAAAGCACTGCTTTGTTTGCAGCGCAAGGCGCAGCGGGGGACTTGTGTGTTTTTTGCCGCTAGGTTGTTACGAACTACTCATTTAGAATGACTAAATTTCGTATTTCGCGCCTAGTATCGACTAAAAAATACACGTAGTCGCAAACATAGACGAATTGTCAGCAAACCCTAATATGTAAAGACAAAAATATTCTGCCCGACAATACCTTGCGTTGCCTACAAAAGCGTATTTTGTTGCTGTTCATGTCGCAAGCACAGCACTGAGTACCTGTTGTTCAAGCTCTGCAAACGCCACACCTTTTTGACGTGGACGTGGTAAATCGACTTGAAACTGTTGTGCAATATGCCCTTTATCCAAAAGAATAATACGATCGGCGAGTTGAACCGCTTCACTGACATCATGGGTAACAAGAATCGTGGTAAAGCCTTGTTCTAACCATAATTTTTCAATTAAACTTTGCATCTCTAGTCGCGTCAATGCATCTAAAGCACCTAAAGGTTCATCCAGTAATAAGACTCGTGGTGTATGTGACAAAGCACGAGCAAGCGCCGTTCGTTGACGTTGTCCACCAGAAAGCTGTGATGGCCAAAGTCCAGATTTCTCCTTTAATCCGACCTTTTCTAATAATTGCTCAGCTTTAGAAAATTGGTTTTTGGCTAGACCCAATTGCACATTTTTTAGAATACTTTTCCATGGCAATAAGCGTGGATCTTGGAACATCACCCGAATATCATCTGCAATAATCCCTTCACGGAAATTTAATAAGGATTTAAATTTGATTTCACCATAACTGGGTTGTTCTAAATCGGCAATTAAACGCAGTAGGGTACTTTTACCACAACCACTACGTCCCACAATTGCAACGAATTCACCAGCTTCAATGTTTAAATCTAAGTCCTCAAGAACTTTAACTTCACCATAATATTTATGCAGTTGTTCGATCGAAATTTCTGCACCAATTTTTGCTTGTTGTTCTTCAACAATCTCGGTTGGTGCCACCAAGTCATTGGCATATTGGCTAATGCTTAAATCGGTCATATCAGACTCCTATTTTTGATAACCTGCGTGCCAACGCAATAGGTATTTTTCTAAAAATTGTGCAAATACATCGGCAAGTTTGCCTAAAAGGGCATACAGCAAGATACCCACTAGCACGATATCTGTTTGTAAAAATTCACGCGCATTCATGGTCATATAACCAATTCCAGATTGTGCGGAAATTGTTTCTGCCACAATTAGCAGTACCCAAACCAACCCCAGTGAAAAGCGTAAACCCACTAAAATTGAAGGCATTGCGCCCGGTAAAATAATGTCTTTATACAATTGCCATCTGCTTAACCCATAGCTTTTTCCCATTTCAATCAATTGAGGATCAACTGAACGAATCCCATGATAGGTATTGATATAGATCGGGAAAAACACACCGACAGCCACTAAAAAGAGTTTTGCAGACTCATCAATTCCAAACCATAAAATAACCAATGGAATCAGCGCCAATGCTGGAATATTTCGGATCATTTGCAAGGTGGTATCCAATAAGTTGGATGCAACTTTTGATGAACCATTGAGTAGTCCCAAAAATAAGCCAAGTCCACCACCAACTAAGAGGCCAAGTAGCGCACGACCAGCACTGACTTTGACGTGCTGCCAAAGCTCACCGCTGACTAAAAGTGTCCAAAATGCAGAGACTACCGCTGTCGGCGCAGGTAAAACACGGCTTTCAAGCAATCCTGTTTTAGACGCAATTTGCCAAATGACAATCAGTAAAATCGGCACAATCCAAGGCAGCAAACGCTGCCCAATTTGTTTCGTTCCACGTGAAACGGCAGTGCTTTTGGCTGGAGCAGCATTGTTAATTAAGGCATTCATGCAGGCTCCTGTAATGGTTTTTTATTTTCTTCAGGGGTGTAGTTATTGGCGACGATTTCGCCAAATGGTCCAGTCAAATTAGGTTGTGTGAGTTTCTTGCGTGTTTCCAACGGCAGCAAGGGGAATACCAGTTCAGCAAAGCGAATAGATTCTTCCAAATGTGGGTAGCCTGAGAAAATAAAGGTATTGATGCCTAAATCTGCATATTCTTGGATACGATCTGCAACAGTCTGAGGATCACCGACCAAAGCCGTACCTGCACCGCCACGAACGAGTCCAACTCCTGCCCAAAGGTTTGGCGATACTTCAAGCTTACTACGATCACCATTATGTAGTTCAGCCATACGGCGCTGACCGACGGAATCCATTTGTTTAAATTTTTTCTGTGCAGCGGCGATCGTCGCATCATCTACATATTGGATCAGTTCATTGGCAGCTTGCCATGCTTGTTCATTGGTCTCACGAACAATGACATGTAAACGAATACCATAATTAAGTTGACGACCTTTAGCATCGGCTTTCGCTTTCACTACTGCAATTTTTTCTTTGACCGCAGCAGGTGGTTCGCCCCAAGTCAAATAGGTATCAACTTGCTCAGCAGCCAATTCAATCGCATCTTCAGAAGAGCCCCCAAACCAGAGTGGTGGGTAAGGTGCTTGAATCGGAGGATAAAGCAGTTTGGCATCGTCTACACTTAAACGTTCGCCATGGAAGGTAAATGATTCACCCGTATGTGAACGTTTTAAAATTTCACGCCAAATCGTGGTGTATTCAGCTGCTGTTTTATAACGTGAAGCGTGGTCTTCGTATACGCCATCACCTTTCAATTCTTGCTCATCACCACCTGTAACGAGGTTGAGTAAAACCCGTCCATTGGATAGACGATCAAAAGTTGCAGCCATACGTGCCGCGAGTGCAGGCGTTGTTACGCCTGGACGTAACGCAACCAAGAATTTTAAATTTTTAGTCGCATCAATCAGGCTCGCAGCAGTAATCCATGGATCTTCACACGAACGTCCCGTGGGAATGAGTACACCTTCATAGCCCAAATTATCCACAGCTACAGCAATTTGTTTCATATAAGCATGGTCCACTTGGCGAGCGCCTTTGCTTGTACCTAAATAACGACTGTCACCGTGAGTAGGAATAAACCAGAAGATTTTCATTTCATTCATCCTTAGAAAAATATTATTTCGCTGTCCAAACGGCTTGTTTGATATCAATGCTGTTTGGAATAATTTTGAGTTCGCTAAAACGATTGGCCAGCTGTTGTTGATCTGCAATTACTTTTGCTGAAAGCGGTGCTGCACCCGAAGGTCTTGGGCGTCGTTCAATAAAAGTTTGACTAACTTTCGGTTTTAAACCAGTACTTTGCCCGATGGCTTGCGCTGTTGCGACACGATTGGCTTGTACCCATTTATCCGCAGTATTAATTTGCTGGATAATGCCTTTAACTGCTTGAGGATATTTCTTTACAAAATCTGGAGATGCCAAATAGAAGGTATAATTCGGACTTAAACCTTGCCCTGAAGCGAGGATACGCGCCTGATCTTCGACTTGAGCAGAAGCAAAGAATGGGTCCCAAATCGCCCAAGCGTCGACAGCACCTTTTTGAAATGCAGCACGGGCATCAGCAGGGGTTAACCAAATCGGTTGAATGTCTGACCATTGCAAACCAGCTTTACGGACAGCTTGTACCAATAAATAATGCGCACTTGAGCCTTTCTGTAACGCAATACGTTTACCTTTCAACTCATTCAGTTTGGTGATTTTTGAATCTTTAGGCACTAAAATTGCCGAAGCCAACGGTTTGGCTGCTTCATAGGCAATGTAGTACAGCGGTTTATTCGCGGCTTGGGCATATACTGGTGGGGTATCGCCAGTGACACCAACATCCAGAGAACCTACAGCAAGGGCTTCTAAAATTTGAGGACCCGCAGGGAATTCATTCCAAGTGATTTTGGTATTTGGGAATTCTTTCTCATACAACTTTTGTTGTTTGGCGATTGCAAAATTAATAGAACTTTTTTGAAAGCCTATACGTAATTCTTTTACCGTTGGATCGATTGCCCACACAGAGGCTGAACCCAGCATTGCGCTACAGATCAACATCGTGGTCATGGCATGAGTCGTTGCATTAAACCATGATGCTGTGTTTTGTTGTGCGATTTGCTGGGTCATATTGATGTCCTCTTTAACGGCGCTGTTGGCGAAATTAGTTCGCTAAAACAGCTGCTTGAATGTTGATTTTATTGGGAATAAGTTTTTGTTGATAAAAAGCATCTGCGACAGCTTGCTGTTTCTTTACCACATCGTTAGAAATTGGAGTCACACCAAAACCCATACGAGAAATTGAGGTATTCAAAATATCAAGTGGTAAGCCTGTCGGTTTTTCTAAGAGTTTTGCCGCATCGGTTTGATGTTGAGACACCCACTGCGTTGTCGTATTCAGTTCATTGACCACAATTTTTAAAACATCAGGATGTTGTTCAGCAAACTTACGATCAGCCAAATAGAATTGATGGTTGTTGACCAAGTTTTGACCTGTCGCAATGACTTTGGCATTGAGTTGTTTTTCTGCAGCAGCAAAGAACGGATCCCAAATGACCCAAGCATCTACAGCACCTTTTTCAAAGGCAGCACGTGCATCAGCTGGAGGTAGGTAGACCACTTGAATATCATCAAGTTTTAAATGATTTGCTTCTAAAACTTTGAGTAAAAGATAATGTACATTTGAACCTTTATTCAAAACTACACGCTTACCTTTTAAATCTTGGACTGATTGAATGGCTGAATCTTTCGGCACAATTAAGGCTTCAGCCAAAGGTGCAGCAGGTTGATTGGCAACATAGACCAGATTTGAGTTTGCAGCTTGGGCGAAAATAGGCGGTGCTTCCCCAGATTCACCAAAGGCGACACTACCGACATTTAAACCTTCTAGCAGTTGAGGACCAGCAGGGAATTCAACCCATTTCACATTTACCCCTTTTTCCTTTAAGGCTTTATCTAAGTCGCCACGTGCTTTGATAATGGGCAAGACCCCATATTTTTGAAAACCGATATTTAAGGTTGTGGTTTCTTGTGGTTTTGAGCATCCAGTAAGCATCATGATGGTGGCAAGGCTAGCACTCATAAGGGTGATTTTTTTCCACGAAGGTTGAAATAAGCTCGCCATGAGTCACGATGCTCCTATAAAGTCAGAAAAAGGCATGAGCATCAGCTTAAAAGGCTTTGTATTTTCAAAAAAATAAGTTTTTAGTGATTGCTAATGAAAAAAACAGATAAATAATTAACTGCTAAGCTTAGCTATAAATGAGAAATATAAAGTGGATATTCTATAAAAATATAATGTTATAAGAATTTGAAAATTATGATGTTATTTGTATTATTCAATCGCCATATATAGATTCCACCCTCAAGAATAAGAAAATATTCTGCTTGATGGAATCTATAGCGATAAGCTTAGCAGCAAATGTGATAATTGATTGAGAATAAAAAAATTCATCAATTTTAAGCAATTGATTTTTTAAACACCATCGAATTACGTTGATAGTTATACAGCGCTTGTCGCGCTTCGGGTAAATCATCAACATTGGCCAGTTCAAATCCATGCTCTAAGAACCAGTGTGCGGTTCGCGTGGTTAATACAAACAGTTGTTGAATACCCAATTGACGTGCATTTTCTTCTAGGAAATGCAAAATTTGGCTACCACGATTAGATTTGCGATAGCTTGGGTGTACGGCTACACAAGCAATTTCGGCCGATTGCACTTCATTGTCTGTTGATGGAATCGGGTAGAGTGCAGCACAGGCGAGAATAGTTCCATCTCGTTCAATGACTGCAAACTTTTCAATTTCATTTTCTAAACGTTCGCGTGAGCGATAGACTAAAATACCTTCATCTTCCAAAGGGCGTAATAGATTAATCAAACCGCCAACATCACCAATATTTGCCATACGAACTTCTTCATAATGGGAATCGGTGATCATGGTGCCATGTCCATCACGGGTGAAGAGCTCTTTAATCAATGCACCATCATCGCTATAGGAAAGCAGATGAACGCGATTTACGCCTTTTAGTGAGGCTTCTTTTGCATTGTGCAAATGCAAAGCGATTTCAAAATTTGAATCTTGGTATTTTTCAATATGCTTATCGAGTTGCTGCGGGGTAATTTCACGTCTCAATTGCCCATATTCATCCATTAAGCCCTGTTGATTGCCTAAAAAAATTAATTTATCGGCTTTGATATGAATGGCCGTTTTTGTCGCAACTTCTTCTGCAAGTAAGTTAAATACTTCACCCGTGGTGGAATACCCAGTAGGACCAAGTAATACAATATTTTGATTGCCTAAATGGCCTTGAATGGCTTCAGTATCAATCGTGCGAACTTCGCCAGTGAGTTGGAAATCGACACCATCACGAATGCCATACGGCTTTGCTGTGACAAAATTACCTGAGACCACATCAATGCGTGCACCAAACATAGGTGAATTGGCAAGCCCCATAGACAATAATGCTTCGATTTGTAGACGAATTGAACCAACGGCACTCATAACACAAGGCAGCGATTCACGTGTGGTGACACGACGGTTGATATGGATCGGACTTTGAATTTTATTGTGAAGCAAGTTGGCCGTAATTTGCGGGCGAGCGCCGTGGACTAAAATGAGTCGTATGCCCAATGAATGCAGTAGCGCAATATCATGAATAATATGCTGAAAATTTTCATGTTCAACAGCTTCACCACCAAACATCAATACAAAAGTTTTACCACGATGGGCATTGATATAGGGTGCAGAGTGACGAAACCAATGCACGTATTCTTGCGTTGTGCTTTGTATTGTTTCTAAACTGTCGGTTTGCATGCCTATCTCAGTATTGATGATTGCGATACAGCGATTCTAAACAAAAATAGTGCAAGAATAATAGTCAAAATAAAAAAAGCACTCGAACGTGGGAGGACGAGTGCAAAAGGGTCATATGAGTGTTGCGATTCACATTGGATTATTGAGTTAAAAACCAAATATTTTAAGGATTACTGTTCATTGAAATGACATAATCTAATCTTTTCATTTTGAACAATTTACTGAGGATATTTGCCTTTTTAGCTAATTCAATAATTAACCAGTTCAGATTAAATCTAATCGTAAAATATAGAGAAACTATGGAGATATAAATGAAAGTATGTAGTTTATTTATTTGCCCAATCAATTAGATTTTAATCATATTCTCAAAATGTGAAAAAACCCAAGCTGAGTTGGGTTTAAAAGTTAAAATATAGACATTAACCAATCACACGAATAATACGATTATTTCGCTCATTTACCAGCACATAATCACCATTTACTTTATACCATTGCTGATATCTTCCAGGTTTAGGTAACTGGCGGTAGTTTTTATAATTGACATGATAACGCGAAGAATTGAATTGAGTCGGGAAGTATTGCCCAGAGCGCCAACGCTGACTCGAATTTACTCGGTTGTCATAATGGTTGTTGTTATTCCAACGATTGTCATATTTATGATCCCAATGGTTTTGTTGATAGCGATTGTGATCATTTCGATGATAATCATGCGGTGCAGCCATCGCAGACGTTGCAATCAGCGCACTCATCGATAAAGCCAGTGTCGTTAAGATATTTTTCATTTGATTCACCTGAATTGAACTTTTGTCCTTTGATCTAATCAAATTACTCAATAATTTGAGATAAACGGTGAGCAAGATTTAGGTGAATTGTGAAATGTATGAAGACTTGATGAAGAGACCCATTGGGGTTTTTCTTTTCATAAATAAAAAAGCCCAAAAAAGAATTTGGGCTGTAAATATGTAGTTTGGATATTATCGAATCACACGGATAATATGATGGTTGCGTTCATTAACCAGTACATAACGACCATCTACTTTATACCAGCGTTCAAATTTAGCTGGTTGATGCAGGTTTTTGTATGCACGATAATCATTTACGTAATAGCGATTGTCATGGTAACGATCAGGTAAAATGACACCTTCTCGCCATTCAAATTTTTCATGTGATGCAACAGGGCGATGATTTTGACCATGATCCCAGTCAGCCATTGCTGAAGTAGCAACTAAGGCACTGAGTGATAGTGTGATTGCGCTTAGAACTTTTCTCATTTGAATTGACCTTTTAAGACGGATGCTTTATCCGATCATTCAAATTACAATTTAAGTTAAGATAAAAAATGGAGAAATATCATCTAATTGTCAATTTTATGGAGGTTTCTAGCGTTTTTTAAAAACAGATTGTAAAAGCTGAAATTTAGACAAAAAAAAGCTCAAACAAAAAGGTGTTTGAGCCTATGAAACCAAAATATTAAAAAAACTACATTCCTCGGATATTCACAATATTATTATTGTCTGAGTCGACCAAGATATAGTCATTGTTAATCTTATACCACTGTTGATTACGTGAAGGTTTTGGAAGATTTTCTTCTTTATAATCAACTTTATAACTATTACCACGATAATGCTGTGGCATTACATAACCCATTTGCCATTTGTGTTGTTGCAAACGTTTTACGCCACGTTCTTCACGTTCACGACGTTGTTCTTGAATGTTGTCATCGTCATTACCACGATCACGATGATTGCGTCCACGATCTCCACGGTCACTTTTGCCACGATCAAAACCATTGTCATCGTCAAAATGAGGACCTGCACTGCTGATCTGAGCCGTCAACAGCGTTGATAAAGAGATGGCGATGATCGCTAAAATCTTTTTCATAATCGTCCTCGCTTATTCAATATGTTTATTTTGACCTCACTACTGTACTGCTAAATTGCAGAGAAACTGTGAAGAAAGTTCAGTTTTTCATTTAAAATGACAGACATAATAAAAACATATTTATGTAAAAGTGAAAAGGGTTATTGCAAAGCTTTGAGCTGTAATGCATCGCAGCAAATTTTTTTTAGCGGAATATGTGACTAAAAAATGTAAATATTTATGAAAATAAACTTGTATGCAGGCTTAGAGAGATGACCCCGCTATAAATTGAGCCTGAATGATTAATACCACTGCTGATTCATCTGCTTTAAACAATTGATCGCTTTGATCATCTCTTTAGCTTGATGGGCATCATCTAAGGCCTGAATAAACTGATTTGGAAGCTGTAATTGTTCGATAGAACGAATCATCTCTACTTTATGTTTTAAATCTTTCATAAAAAAACGCCTCAAATTGATCTGCTTAACTTGAGTACTACTATAGAGTAAGCGTTGTTATTTAAGAAACTGAATAAAATTATCATTTTTATTGGGTAAAACGATTTTGATATGGGCTTTTATTAAATTTTTATTTTGACTCTATGACCAATATTTTAAATGACAGGATCGCTTATGATTTTCTCCACACTTCGAAAAGCGTGGAGAAAGAGAAATGTCAACAGACCCTAATCTTGTGCGTCGATACTCTCACCATTCAACGCAAGGCTATCATCTCCCATGAGGTAGAGATAAGCAGGCATGATGGCTTCAGGTGATGGTAAAACCTTTGGATCCTCATCAGGATAAGCTTTGGCACGCATAGCGGTACGGGTCCCACCTGGGTTGATACAGTTATAACGGATATTTGGATAAGTATTTTCTTTGGCAAATATTTTACTAACCGCTTCAATCGCAATTTTTGAAACCGAGTAAGCGCCCCATTGCGCACGTGCTTCGCGTCCTACACCAGAGCTGGCAAAAACGACTGATGCATTTTCAGATTTTTCCAGTAAAGGCAGTAATTCTTGGGTGAGCACAAAGGGTGCACGTAAATTCACCGCCATAACATCATCCCAGACTTCTTCTGGATAATGTGCCAACTCAACACGCTCTCCTAAGATTCCGGCATTATGCAAAATACCATCTAAGCGGCCAAATTGTTGCTCTAGAGTATCGACAAGCAGTTCATAGTCACGTGAAGAGGCAGTAGAAAGCTGCAAAGGAAGAATGGCAGGTTGCGGGGCACCAAGTGATTCAATTTCATCATAAATGACTTCAAGTTTATTGAGCGTGCGACCATGTAACACGACTGTTGCGCCGTGTAAGGCGTAGCTGAGCGCAGCTGCACGTCCAATACCGTCTCCCGCACCCGTAATAAGGATAATTTTATCCTTCAATAAATCTGGGCGAGGTTGATATTCTGAATACTTCATGGGAGACCTCCTATAGTTGTTATGATGTCATTTAGGCTTTGGACGCAATGTCGTTACCCAATCAAACAATGTTTCTCATCATTTAGAATGATTAAATTTTATATGTCTTACTTTGCACTGTTGGAAAAGAACTGCTTCTCGTAAAGCGAGCCGAAGTGCCAACAACGCTATCTTCTATATAAAAACATTGAAACATCATATTCAAGATGTTTCAGTGTTATTTATCATGTTGTTGGGTAAATTGAATGATTTTCTTGAACTTTAACTATTCACAAGTTTTCGAATAACTTGATGTAATTCATCGACATTCTCTACAATACAGTCGGCTTGCCAAGCATTTAAATCATCTTTGTACTGTAATGGTAAATAACCATATGCTGCGAGGATTGTATACATTTGCGCATTACGTCCTGCATCAATATCTCGCGGATGATCACCCACATAGATACATTGTTCAGGTGCAATCTCAATTTGCTTTGCCGCCAGATACATTGGCTCAGGATCTGGTTTGGTCTGAGCGACATCTTCAGGGCAGACCAGAACAGTGCAACGTTGTGTGAGGTTCAATGCGTTCAATAATGATTCACTTAACCAACGTGGTTTATTGGTCACAATACCCCAAGGGATCTGTTGGCTTTCTAACTCTGCCAAAAGTGGATACATACCCGCAAACAGATCTGTGTCTACAGCAATGTCATCACCATACTGATCTAAAAAGCGTTGGCGATGCGCTAAAAAGACTGGATCATCCACTTCAAGTTCAGGATAAACCAGTTTTACCATTGCACGTGCGCCCTCAGAAACCTGAGTGCGGATCAAATCCGCATCAACCTCTGCGCGGCCTTCTTCTCGACACATATTTTGAATAATACGGATAAAATCCGCAGCCGTATCAATCAGTGTTCCGTCTAAATCAAAAAGAACCGCTTGCATCAAACACCTTCATTCACAGTATAAACCATGTAATTCACATCAACATTGGGCGCAAGCCAGTAATGCTTTGTGAGTGGGTTGTAGTGTAAGCCAGTCATATCTTTAAGTTTTAAACCTGAGTTACGAATGTCATCTGCAAGTTCAGACGGTTTAATAAATTTATGATAATCATGGGTGCCTTTTTTCAATAAACGTAATACATATTCCGCACCAATAATTGCGAATAAATAAGACTTAGGATTACGGTTAATTGTTGAGAAAAACACATGACCATTTGGTTTAACTAACTTTTGACACGCTTGGATGATGGATGCTGGGTCAGGAACATGTTCTAGCATTTCCATACATGTAACAATATCGTATTGTCCTGCTTGTTCTTCTGCGAGTTGTTCCACAGGAACCTGGCGATATTCAATATTTTGAACATTTTCTTGTTCAGCGTGTAAGCGAGCCACATTCAATGGTGCTGCACCCATGTCGATGCCTAAAACATCAGCACCACGACGTGCCATACTTTCAGCCAAAATGCCGCCACCACAGCCCACATCAAGAATTTTTTTGCCTGTAAGACCATTGGCATGTTCATCAACCCAGTTTAAACGCAGTGGATTGATTTGATGTAAAGGTCTGAACTCAGAGTGTTGATCCCACCATAAGGCAGCAAGTGCTTCAAATTTAGCAATTTCCTGTGGATCAACATTAAGTTGCGACATGCCGGGCACCTCTAAGTAAATTGTTTTAATCAAAAATTAAGTTCAGTTATGCTAGTGTTTGTTAACACTTCGTCTATTTATGAAATATCAACAGACTCTAGTGTAACCATAAATCCAGAAAAAGCGATGAATCGTGTAAAAAACTTCACAGAAGGAAAACGATTTTCCCATATTTGTTTTATAGTGAATGCATAAGCTATACGAGATGACTACGAGGACAATAAAGTCAATGAAAAAATTTATTTTAGGTGGCATGACTGCCATGGTGATGGCGTTTTCTGTAAATGCCATGGCTGCCGATTTTGTTGCAGGTAAAGATTATACCGTGGTGCAAAACCCAGGAAAAGTTTCAGTTCCGGGTAAAATTGAAGTACGTGAGTTTTTTTGGTATGGATGCCCTCACTGCTTTACATTAGAACCGCATATGCAAGCGTGGTTAAAGAAGATCCCTAAAGATGTTAACTTTATCCGTACACCTGCAGCAATGAATCCATTATGGGAACAAGGTGCTCGTGCATATTATGTGAGTGAAGCATTGGGTGTACGTAAACGTACGCATTTGCCTTTATTCCATACCAATCATGCAGGTAATCAGCAAGTTCTACAAAAAGATGCTTTTGCTAAATTCTTTACTCAGTACGGTGTGCCTGAGGCGAAATTTAACAGTATGTATAGTTCTTTTGCGATCACTGCAAAAATTGCTGAATCAAACCAATTGGCACAACAGTACCAGCTTTCAGGGGTGCCTGCTGTTGTGGTAAATGGTAAATATGTGGTTCAAGGTGAAGATGGTAAAGTGACGCAAGTTGTTGACTATTTGATCAATAAAGAACGTAAAGCCAAATAAGCTTTGCTGTTTTTAAAACCCGCAATTGAATTGCGGGTTTTTTTATTGCTGGTGATATACAGACGAGTTTAGGAGAGAAATTAAGCTCTATCTCGGTCCCAATTTTCGATGCCTTTAAAAATTAAGCGGATTTGCGTCACCGATTGTTTTTTAAGCACCATTTTTTGCAACTCGAGTTCGATGCCAGAGTACTGTCGAGATAAGTTGATCCATGACATTGCCCAAGTAAAAGATAAATTAATCAAAATATTGGTGATCACTTTTAAATCATTTTCATCATGAAAATTTGCGATAACTTCAAACTTTTTTAACGCGTTGGCAAGATCATCATTTAGGAAGTCAATTTCACGGGCGATGGCTTTACGCACCACCTCTGAACCACCCCAACGTTCCGCGATCATAAAAATCCATTGTTGCGGACTGCTGTCTACAGCCTCAAAAAATAGCGCCATGCTGGTTTTGGTTTTCGCTTCAGGATGCGCTAGGCCTTTGCCTAATTGATGTAGGACATTCTTTAAATACAGCGCAACTTGATCCACCAGCTCTTTACCCAATTCATCCATATCTTGGAAATGGCGATAAAACGCTGTCGGAACCAAACCGACTTCACGGGCAACTTCTCGCAAACTGATACTCGAAAATGAACGACCCGATGTGCTTAAGGTTAAAGCAGCATCAAGTAAAGCCTGACGGCTTTGTTGTTTTCGTTCATCGCGTATCGACATTCTGGTATCCAAAGATTTTTGTTGTGATGAGTCTATCAAAAATAAAAACAAATTAAACGACGAATGTCAGTGTACAGGTGTTGACTGAATTTAAAAAATGATTATAGTGTACATATGTTCACTAAAAGAACGTTTGTTCACTCAATAAATAGCAAGCACAAAGAGGAACGTCACATGAGTAGCTATATGCAGTATCAGCCAGAATGGGTTCGTGAGGATTTTGTCGATTTTATCGCTGAAAAAATCAATCCTGTTTGGGCTTGGAAAAAGGTAAAAGCCACGATTATTAAAACTCGTGCATTAAGCCCTGATTTTTATCAAATTCAATTACGTCCAAATCGTAATTTTAAGCATCAGCAGTTTAAAGCGGGACAATCTGTTCTTGTAACTGTTGAAATTGCGGGTGTACGTCAACAACGCAGTTACTCTGTGGTTAAATTTTTGAATAATGGCGATATGATCATTGCTGTAAAACAGCAGGGTAAAGTCTCCAATGCATTGAGCCAGATGGCTTTTGGTAGCATTGTAGAGTTGTCACAAGCTCAAGGTGATTTTGTTTTAGCTCAAGACGCGTCACCATTGTTATTGATTGCGTCAGGCAGTGGAATTACCGCAATTCATTCTTTATTGCTTGAAGCACTTAAAGATTCAAATCGTCCAATTGATTTAATTTATTTTAGTCGTGATGAGGCTTTTCATACAGATCTAGAACAGCTTTATCAGCAACATGGGTTGTTGAATTATCACCATATTCTTACCGCTCAACAAAAGCAACATTTAACTATCGAGTTATTGGAAAGTTTGGTTCCTGATTTCCAACAGCGTCAAAGCTATGCGTGTGGTGCAAGTGCAATGATGCAAAGCATCAATCAAATTTTTCAAGATTTGAATATCACAGATCGTTTGAAACAAGAATATTTCCAGATTGCGGTAGATGAAAGTTTAGAAGCACAACCGATTGTTTTTTTACGCTCACAACAAGAGTTTGATGCGAAATCAAATCTACTTGAAAGTGCTGAACAAGCGGGGTTAAAGCCAACTCATGGTTGTCGTATGGGGATTTGTAATACCTGTACCTGTACCAAAGTGAGTGGTTCGACCAAAAATATGCTGACAGGTGAAATCGACCATGCTTCAAATACACAGATCAAATTGTGTATCAGCCAAGCGATAAGCCCTGTGGTCATTAATCTGTAAATTAAAACAATCATTTCAATAAATTTAAACAACTTCTCGGTCTGTTGAACCTAGGCGTAGGAAGTTGTACCCAAAATTCAGCTAAGGCTTCTAAAAATGAAGCGCTGAGGAGCAAGACAATGAATATGTCAGTTACTTTTCCAAACAGTAAATCGAAACATTTAAACCCAGAACAAACCGCAGAATTTGGTCGCCGTGTTGATGAAATCCGTCGTGAAATCATGGACAGTTTAGGCGAACAAGATGCCAAGTATATTTATAAAATCCGTAATTTTGTCCGTTATAGTGAAATTGCTTCACGTGGTATGTTGATGTTTGGCGGATGGATTCCACCTGTTTGGGTGGTGGGTACGGGATTGCTGGGCATTTCGAAAATCGTGGAGAATATGGAGCTGGGTCATAATGTCATGCATGGTCAATTCGATTGGTTAAATGACCCAAGTTTGAATGGTGCAAACTACGACTGGGATACCATGGCAACAGGTGATGATTGGAAATATACACATAATTATGTGCATCACACCTATACCAATATTGTGGGTAAAGATCATGATGTAGGTTATGGTTTGCTCCGCGTTAGTGAATCGCAAAAATGGGAACCGCGCTTTTTGTTTAACATCCCTTTAGCGATTCAATTGATGGTGTTTTTTGAATGGTATGTTGGCTTACAAAATTTACATTTGGAAGATGCGCTGATCTATAAAACCAAAACCTGGAAACAGGTCTGGGCAGATGCGGCAAAATTTCGTAAAAAAGCCCGCCGTCAAATTTTAAAAGATTATGTGTTTTTTCCTGTGATTGCAGGACCCAATGCTTTACCTGTTTTAGCTGGGAATGCCATTGCCAATGTGATCCGCAGTTTGTGGTCTTCAGCGGTGATCTTTAATGGTCATTTCACTGAAGATGCAGAGACTTTTGAAGCCGATAATGTGGAAAATGAAACCCGTGCTGAGTGGTATTTACGTCAGATTCGTGGTTCTAGTAACTTTACTGGAACAGACTGGTTGCATATTTTGAGTGGGAATTTAAGTCATCAGATTGAGCATCATTTGTTTCCTGATATGCCTGCCAATCGTTATTCAGAAGCTGCCCCAAAAATTAGAGCTTTGTGTGCAGAATATGGCATCCATTATAATGAAGCGAATTTCTTTAAACAGTTCGGTAGTGTGTGGGTACGTTTAGCGAAATGTTCTTTACCTAATCACTGGACCACAAGCATTACTCAATCAGTGCAGAAAGTGAAAGGGATGTTTGCTTAGATTTTATTTTACAAAGCCCTTTTGTGGTGGCGAAAGTCTGAAAGAACCTTGTTGAGAGCGGCAAGGTTCTTTTGTTTAAAATATAAAAACTCAACTTTAAAATTCAGCTTCGGGTCCAATCATGATTGATCTTTTTTAATCAACATCCTTGGTGATTTCCCCGATATTCTTTTAAAAAAGGAGATAAAGGCACTCTCACAGGAAAAACCTAAGTGATGGCTGATCACGGATATTTTTTCATTTTTAGATAATAATTCTATCGCTTTCAGAAAACGCCATTGTTGTCGCCACTGCTGATAATTCAAACCTGTTTCGCGTAAAAATATTCTGCCAATGGTTTTTTCACTGAGCCCAACCAGATTTGCAAACACATTTAAATGCGGTAGGAGCTCAGTACCTAAAAATTTTCTTAATCGACGATCAGTTGGAAATTGTAGAATAACCGATACTGATGGTGCAGTTTCAATTTCATTCAATCCAACATTAAATAAATCCAAAAAAGGTCGTTTGCTCCAGTCCGTATCAAAATCAGCGAAAGCGATTCTCTCCAATATTTCTTTTAATAAAGCACTAACTTGCAAGACTTTGACTTCTTTAGGAAGTGCTGGGTATTGAACGGTATTAATATATACCGAGCGATAGCCAGTCACTTGGCTCATTTCAGCACGATGAGTTGTGTCTGGTGGAATCCATGCGATATGTGCAGGGGGCAGGATACATAGCTGACCAGATAAGGTAATTCTAATACTGCCACTGTTGGTAAATAGCAGTTGTCCCATTTTGTGGGCATGTTCTCCCGAATCATGTCGAGCAATTTCCGAAGCAATACCGATCACATTTAATCCGAGTTGATCGGGATTAAAATCAGCATCCGCTGCTAACCATGCCATTGTTTGTCCGATTTTATAAATAATATGTCTTTTATGATTATATCTCTCAAAATTTGATTTTGTTATTTTTCTCGATGGTTCAATTAAACGTATTCAAAAGAAAATGTTAAAGAAATCTATATTTTATTTACTGGCTGTTTTGATGATGTTTCCCCAAGTTGTTGAGACGATCTACAGCCCAGCACTGCCTCATATTGCACATGGATTCCATATAAGTTCTGAAAAGGCGAGTCAAACGATCTCTTTATATTTCATTGCCTTTGCGCTGGGTATCGTCTTTTGGGGGCAGATGTGTGACATTTTAGGGAGACGAAAATCGATATTGGGTGGATTATTGATTTATGCTATTGCCTCGATTGCTGCGATTTTATGTCGTACTTTTGATGATCTAATCATCGCCAGAATGTTCTCGGCATTTGGCGCTGCTGTGGGTTCCATCGGAACACAAACCATTATTCGAGATACTTTCAAAGGCAAGGAGCTGGTCAAGATTTTTTCCATCATTGGTATTCTGCTTGCGCTTAGTCCAGCTCTAGGTATGGTATTTGGCGCATTCATCACAACATGGTGGGGATATCAAGGTGTATTTCTAGGTTTAGCGCTATTTTCAATCCTGCTTATGTGTTGGTGTGTATTTGAGCTACCTGAGACGCTTGTTAAAAACAATAAAAAAGTTCCTATTCTTCATATTTTTATTGCCATGCTTAAAGATAATGAGATTTGGAAAACCGCATTTTTGGTTGCACTTTTTAATATCAATCTTTTTGCTTACTATCAGTTGTCTCCTTTCTATTTTCAAATATTAGAAGCCTCATCATGGGTGTTTGGATTGAGCGGTCTGTGTTTGACCTTAGGCGCCATTCTTGGCGCATTACTGAATAAATCTTTGCTTAATAAAAACGTAAATCCCCATACTTTGGTGTCCATTGCGGCATTGATTGCGATTTTGGGGAGTGTTTTGATCTGTATCACTCTAGCCATCAAGAGTTGGTTATTTATTTTTCCTGTACTGTTGATCATGGTTGCATATGGACTTGCCATCCCTAATCTTCTTGCGACAGCACTTAAACACTATGCCGAATGTTTAGGTACAGCAGGCGCACTGTTGGGCTTGATGTATTATTTATTATTAGGTGGGGGATTAGTTTTGGTTGGTTGGGGACAAAATTTGGCAGCAGTATTATTGATTTGTAGTGTGGCGACTTTATGCATAAATTTATTTCGGCATCGTGATGTATGAAAACTTTCACATTGATCCAATTATTTTTTAAGATGATGCTCCGTCGCATGCAAGTGGTTTGGACCAATCTGTCAGTCAGCGACGTATACTCAGCAATTTCAAAAACCACCATCTTGTAACAAAACCAACACTAGAGTATCTGTTATACTTAGCCGCATTATTTCTGAATCCAATAAGGACACACTATGCGTATCGACCAACGTGCATTAGATCAATTACGTGAAGTTAAAATTACTCGTAACTACACACGTTATGCGGAAGGTTCTGTATTGGTTGAATTTGGTCATACAAAAGTGCTATGTACTGCAAGTATTGACAATTCAGTACCTCGTTTCTTAAAAGGACAAGGACAAGGTTGGGTAACTGCTGAGTATGGCATGTTGCCACGTTCTACCCATACACGTAGCGACCGTGAAGCTGCTCGCGGTAAGCAATCTGGTCGTACTCAAGAAATTCAACGTTTGATTGGTCGTAGTTTACGCGCAATGGTAGATTTGAAAAAATTGGGTGAAAACACCATTACCATCGACTGCGATGTGATTCAGGCAGATGGTGGTACACGTACTGCTGCAATTACAGGTGCTGCGGTTGCATTAATCGACGCCATGAATGTACTTCTTGAGAAAAAGAAAATTAAGCATGATCCATTAAAAGGTCTCGTTGCTGCGATTTCTGTCGGCATGTATCAAGATGAAGTATTGCTTGATCTTTGTTATGAAGAAGATTCTAACTGTCAAACTGACTTGAATGTGGTGATGACTCAAGCAGGTGAGTTTATTGAAATTCAAGGGACTGCAGAAGAAAAACCATTTACCCGCGCTCAATCCAATGCGATGCTTGAAATGGCTGAAAAAGGTATTCAGGAATTGGTAAAAAAACAACAAGAAGCGCTTGGTTGGTAATTCGAAAATATTGATATATCTTTATAAAGAAACGCATCTTCGGATGCGTTTTTTATTGCATAAAATTGTTTTAAGCTAAGTCGCTTATTTATAAATTAAAACAAATATTTGATATTTATCATTTTTTTAAAAATATTCATCAAACTGCCATAAAAACTTCACTCTAGCGTCATAGCAGTTGTATTGACTATCCCTACCTTTATTTCATGGACAGGACAATGCGAAATTTTTTGCTGATTTTAGTGACCAGTCTGAGTGTCTTACTCAGTGCTTGTAATGATGATAATGAAAGCTCGACGACGAATCCACAGCCACCCGCTGCGTGTAAAGTACATTGCGCACCATAATAAAAAATAAGGAAATAGAGATGAACCGTCGTGATTTTTTAGTCAATTCAACAAAAACAATATTTGGTACAGCCGCTTTAGCCAGCTTTCCAGCCAGCATCCAAAAAGCCTTAGCCATTGACGCCAAAGTCGAAACAGGCACGATTAAAGATGTAAAACATGTCATCATTTTGACGCAAGAAAACCGTTCTTTTGATAATTATTTTGGAACATTAAAAGGTGTTCGTGGGTTTGGTGATCGTTTTACGATTCCGCTATCCGACAACCGTAAGATTTGGGAACAATACGATAAAGATAAGAATAAAATCTTTCCCTATCATTTAGACAGTACTCGCGGTAATGCACAACGTGTTAGTGGTACGCCACACTCATGGACAGATGGACAATTTGCTTGGAACCATGGCCGTATGGGCAATTGGGTACAATATAAGCAACCCCAATCTATGGGATATTACAAACAAAAAGAAGTTGAATTTCAGTTCTCACTTGCCAACGCCTTTACCCTGTGTGATGCATATCATTGTGCAATGCATACAGGAACCAATTCGAATCGTATGTTCTTATGGACAGGTTCAAACGGTCCTAAAGCTGCGGGTGTTGCCAGTGTCGTCAATGACTTAGACAGTATTGGTGCATCAAGCACAGGCTATGATTGGACAACCTATCCTGAGCGCCTACAACAAGCGGGTGTGACGTGGAAAGTTTATCAAAATATGCCAGATAACTTTACCGACAATCCTTTGGCTGGCTTTAAACAATATCGCCGTGCCAATGAGTTATCTGGTAAACCTGTAAACAATGACAGCACGTGTCCTGCTTATGATCCCGCAATTGATGCAGCACAACCGTTGTATAAAGGGATTGCCAATACGATGCCTGATGGTGGATTTCTTGCTTCATTTAAAGATGATATTGCCAAAGGTCAATTACCTCAAGTCAGTTGGATGGTTGCACCTGCGGCCTATAGTGAGCATCCAGGACCATCAAGCCCTGTACAAGGTGCTTGGTATATTCAGGAAGTTTTAAATGCTTTAACGGAAAACCCTGCAATTTGGAGTCAAACGGTTTTATTGGTCAACTTTGATGAAAATGATGGCTTTTTTGACCACGTTCCATCACCAAGCGCACCTTCAAAAGACACTTCAGGTGTGATGCAAGGTAAAACCACCTTGAGTGATGAACAAATCTCATATGAATACGCCACGCATCCTAAAGCTTCAGCAGGGCAACCTAACTTTACTGATCCTAAAGTCAGCAATGGTGTGGGGGTCTATGGTCCAGGAATACGCGTACCCATGTATGTGATCTCTCCGTGGAGTCGTGGTGGTTGGGTAAATTCACAGGTTTTTGATCATTCGTCTGTTATTCGTTTCTTAGAGCAACGTTTTGGCGTGCAAGAACCGAATATTAGTCCATATCGCCGTGCTGTATGTGGTGATTTAACCACAGCTTTTGACTTTAAAAATCCAAATACCACCGCTATTTCGGACTTGATGGGTAAAAAAACCAAGAATGATGCAGATGCAATTCGTAATGCGCAAGCGTTATTGCCGCCAGTTTCCCGCCCTTTAAGTCAGGTCTATCCTGTTCAAGAGTTAGGAACACGATTGTCTCGGGCATTGCCTTATATTTTACATAGTAGTGCGAAAGTTGATGTGGCAACAAAAACGGTGAAGTTAATGTTCTCTAATACCGGAACACATGCCGCAGTTTTCCATGTTTATGACAAATTGAATTTAGACGCAATTCCTCGTCGTTATATGGTTGAAGCAGGCAAGCAATTGGACGATGTATGGAAAGCTTCAAATGGACTATATGATTTATGGGTATTGGGTCCAAATGGCTTCCATCGTGGCTTTGCAGGAGATTTAGTCAAGTCTGCACAAATAGATGCATTGCCAGAAGTGCGTGTATGTGTTGAAGAGTGTGATCCTAAACTCTATTTAAAAGTTCGTAATGACGCTGCGAAAACAGCAAAATTGACCGTGAAAGCCAATGCTTATCTACCCAATAAGACATGGAATATCGAAACGGCTTCTACAGAAAAGGAGTTGAATTGGAATATGTCTGATTTCGGTGGTTGGTATGATTTTACTGTAACAATAGAGGGCGATAGCACCTTTAAACGTCGTTTTGCTGGGCGTATTGAAACGGGTAAAGATTCATTTTCTGACCCTTATATGGGATTTATAGAATCTTAATTTTAAATAGCTGAATTTTTATAATTTAAATAAGGTGCGCTTTGCACCTTATTTTTAGTTGATAGAAGGCCACATCATTTGCGCAAACTTACATGATTAAGATTCCAATCATCTATTTACTTCAATAGATACATAAATCAGCTGAAATCCCTTGTTTCGTATACAGACTCTACAAATCTTTTCATCAACCGATATTTAGAATATTTCAAACTTTAGCAAATGGCAGGCTTATGAAAATACTCATTGTTCTATTCGCAGTGATTACCTTTGTATTGATGGCTGGAGATCCACGCCGTGAAGATTTCGAAAGCAAAGAATTTGACGCAAAAAATAATGAACCGCAACAACATGCTGAACAGCAGCATGATCAAGAAGACTCTGGAGAACCTTCTTAATCATTTGGATAGGACTAGCTTTCAGCTTTTGATTTTAACATCTGATAAGTGAAATTCTTACCATTTAGCACATCCATATTCATGTCTTTATACTGTTGTAGAATCTCTGTTTGATCAAATTCACAAGATTTTTGCGTTTGCGTCCCTGTTTGATGAACAGTGCTATAACAAGAACCCACCTTATTTACAAAAGCATAGTAAGGTGAAAGGGGAATATGCGCAGCTTCTAATACTTTGGGTGCTAAGAAATGTGCCGCTACAAAAGGCCCTTTAAATTGCTTTTGATCAATCGGGAAATTTGCCCAAACTGCAAGTGGTGTTTCAAAGAAGCGAACATCTTTTTTCTCAGCTTTTTCTTGCGCTGATTTAAAGAAGCCATACTCATCGTAAACGCTTTGTAAGTTGGGTAAATGGTCACCAAAGAAAATCACAATTGTTGGGCGATCAAGCTGTTTGACATGCTCAATCAGGGTTTTAAATTTATCGTCAGCACGTTGCATACCCGTTAAATAAGTATTCAGCGCGCGTTTACTGTTCTCACTCACACCATCTTTGGTGATTTTAAAATGGTCTTTACCAAAGCGATCATCACTGTACATTGGATGATTTTCAACACTTATCGCATAGATAAATTGCGGTTTATCCGTATTTTTAAGCTGATTTTCAATGCTGTTATAAATTAAATCATCAGTAGCCCAACCCGCAGCATTAATATATTTAGCACGGTCAGCCATGTTGATCATATTTTCAATTGAAGTAAAACGGTTAAAACCTAGATTTTGATAAACTGCGCTACGGTTATAAAAATATTTGCCGTTGTTATGCATTGCAGTTGTTTCATAACCCAATGTATTTAAATACATCGGTAATGAATAAGTTGGACGTTTTAATTTTGATACATAAGCCAATTCATTATGATTTAAATAGGTATTTAGACTGGTTAATACTTCAAACTCAACGTTAGCAGTTCCTCCACCAAAACTTGGAGACAATAAGCTAGAAACCTGATTTTTACTAATCGTTGGGGTGATGTTAGGTGGAATGCTTTTGTCTAATTTTCTGGCATCCCAATGCGACTCGCTCATCACAAAAACGATATTTGGCAATTGTTTTTGTTGTGACGGATCATCTGATGCTAGATTCGATGTAGATTCTTCATCATGTTCAACCGCCATCGGTTGATAAAAAGCGGCAACTTTTTCTTCAGGGATGACTTGTGTTTGGAAAATTTTATTGTTTAATCCATCTACGGTTTTGGAAAAAAAGAAGGTCGAAAAACCTAAATATTTAATGGTTAAATGATCACCAATCCAGTCACCACGGGTATTGGGTAAATATTTTGCATATTGGCAAAGTGAGTTTTTTGCTGCATTGGCACAAGCTTCACTAAAATTATTTTTAAAATTCGCGGTGATAAAGAAGCCAAGGATAGCAAAAGATAAAATGCTGTTTGTCAGGAGGAGCGGCTTTGTTCCTAATTTCTCTTTTTTATAGAGAAATACAAATAGCCCAATAAACACTGCAATTGCTGCAAAGACTGCAATTTTGAGCATGATTGGAGAGGCGATAAAGGTTTCTTTAAATAATAAAAAATCACTAGGAACCAAACTTGCAGAAAGATATTGCTCTTTCTTGATATTGATAAAGCTCAGTAAAAAAATAATAAATTGACTGAGTAAAATGGTCGCAAAGGTTTTTCTTAAGATTAAATAAAATAAACTAATAAAGGCGTAGTTTAAGAGAATTGAAAAGCCATATTTATACAGACGTGGTTTTAGATAGATGTCACGTAATTGAAAGAAACGCGTGATATCTTCTTGGTATAAGAAAAAAGCAAATACAGATAAAAAAGCGACAAGTAAAAACAAAACTTGTTGTTTCAAAGTCTTCATTGGCCTAATTACAGGAATGTATTGGAAGCCAAAGATTATAGGCTTATTCGGACGACTTTTCTATGTAAAAACTGCTTGTTTTGTAAGCAAAATTAAAACTAATCAATAAAAAATAGCAAACTAAAGCATCAAAGTTGCCCAAAGAATGTAGATATCCTTTGGGCAATTTTTTTACTGGCTTACACGTTGTATCGCTTCATTATAAGTCGCGCTTGGTTTGTATTGATTGGCCAATTGGTAATGTTGCTTAGCTTGGACATAATCTTGATTATTTTCATAGATTTTACCCATATTATAGTGAGAATAAGCTTTGGTATTGTTATTGGTCGCCAAAGCAATGGCTTTTTGATTTGCCCATAAGGCTTCTGAGGAACGATTGAGCTTTTGATAGGCAACGGCAAGATTACTATAGGTCTGGCCAACATTTGGATTGTAGTCGATAGACTGTTGATAGAGCATTGCAGCTTGTTCAATCTGGTTGTTTTGATAGGCTTTATCCGCACTTAAATTAAGTGTCTTGGCTCGTTTTTGCGCATCGGCTGAGACAGGAACGATATTTACCCGAGTTGTTTGATTTTGATAATTTGATACTGTTGAACCCACTTGGCTTGCGTTAACCGTGGTTCCTGAAATACGATTGATGTCTTGAATTTCACCTTCAGGGCTAATGCGGAATACAGTCCATAAATTACCCGTTTGGCCAGTTGGAATATAATAAGAACGAATCAGTGATTCACCTGCATACACCATGACTTTGGCTTGGCTATTGGATAAATTGGTCGTAGTTGGTTGAGTCCGATCAGAAAAGTCATGTACTGAATACACATAATATTGACCTTCTAAACGTTTATCGATAGTGACGGTTTCTGGACCATAAGAGTCGGTGTCATCCACATCCAGATTTGCAGCCAAACCTTGTTTACTGTCCCAATATACATGCTGATTTTTATAACTTAAGTGTGAATCGAGATCTAAAGGGTTTTGCCCCCAATTCAGTACAATTCGCATACTGTTGAGATCTTTGAGTACAGGACTTAAGGCGTAGGTCATACCATCACATGGACATTTTGCAACCAGTGTTGAATAACCTGATTTTTTGATAATCAGTAAATTATCTGAACTGTCTATAGTATTACTATTGACTGCGGCTCGGCCGCTTGTATTGGTAGAACTTGAGGCAGAGCGCTCACCATTTTTTTGCAAAATTACTTCAGCATTGGCAATATTTTGATCTTTGACTGTTGCACTTAACACATGCACATTGACTGTGTCTGCATGGCTCAGGATCGGAATAGATAATGCGAATAGTGATGAATATAAAATATGTTTTTTCATTGTTTATCTCTTTTGTTGGTACACCTAATTTGATTGTTATTTAGAAGATCTTTTGCATAAAATTAGCTGATTATTTATTGACTCATCGTTATATTTTGTAATAAAAAGCAGTATATATATACTGCTTCATGGCTCAAATGATTGAGTGATTAGGCATTAAAACGCATAGATAAATCAATCGCTTTAACATCTTTGGTTAATACACCCATCGAAATATAGTCAACACCTGTTTGTGCAACTTGACTTAAATTCTCAAGGGTTATATTTCCAGAAGCTTCTAATTTACAGCGTCCTGCTACATGTTTAACCGCATCAATCATTTGTTGTTGGCTAAAATTATCTAGCATGACGATATCGGCTTTGGCTTCAAGTGCTTGATTCAGTTCATCCCATGTCTCAACTTCGACTTCAACAGGCTTACCTGGTGCGATTTGATGCGCTTTGGCAATTGCTTGAGCAATACCACCTGCAGCCATGATGTGATTTTCTTTAATTAAAAACGCATCGAATAAACCTAGGCGATGGTTTTGCCCGCCACCTACAGCAACTGCATACTTTTGTGCAATCCGTAAACCCGGCAAAGTTTTGCGTGTATCTAATAATTTGGTTGCTGTACCTTCTAGATATTTTACATATTCAGCCGTTTTGGTTGCGACTGCAGACAGGGTTTGTACAAAGTTTAATGCTGGACGCTCAACAGTCAGTAAACTACGTGCAGAACCTGCCAATTTATAAATGGTTTCATTGGCTTTAACCCAGTCACCATCATTTTTAAGCCAAGTAATTTGTACGCTTGGATCATACGCTTTGATCAGTGCATCGACCCAAGGTTGTCCCGCCAAGACCATATCTTCACGCGAAATGATCGTGGCAGTCGCTTGCTCATCTTCTGGTGTGAGTAGGGCAGTAATATCAGCATCGCCAATATCTTCTTGGAGTGCTTGTTGAATATTAATTTGAATAGATTGTTCAAGCAAAGATTCAGGTATGCTCATGGATATCCCTATTTTAGTCACCCTTAAAAACTGAGCGATATATTAGCACTGTCATTGCAAGTTTGAAGAAGTTTTTATTTTATACAGATAAGAGTACACTAAAATATTGAAAATCAGCTTTATTGAAAATAGAAAAATTCTGTAGGAATAAGATATGCAATCTGCACCACAGTTTCAGGTCGTGAATGGTCAATTGATTGGCGCAAGACAAGTCCCATCACCCAACTATAATCAACGTCCTGAAAATACAGAGATTCAGCTGATTGTGATTCACAATATTAGTTTGCCGCCATCACAGTTTGGTGGTGGTTATATTGAACAGTTTTTTCAAAATCAACTAGATTGGTCAGTCCATCCTTATTTTCAAACCATCGAGGGTATGCAGGTTTCTGCACATTTATTGATTTTAAGAACTGGTGAAATTATCCAATTTGTTAATTTTAATGATCGGGCTTGGCATGCTGGACGTTCAGCTTATCTGGGTAAAGTTGAGTGTAATGACTATTCAATTGGGATTGAGCTTGAAGGAAGTGATGATACCGATTTTGAAGCGATCCAATATCAACAATTGGTTGATGTGGTTGCCGCTTTGCAACGCGCTTATCCAAAAACAGATCATCATTTAACAGGACATTCTGATATTGCATCAGGACGTAAAACTGATCCTGGACCACATTTTCAATGGCAGCAGTTTAGAGAAGGTTTGAATCAGAAAAAAATTAAGATAGAACAACTGAAGTAAATAAGCGTCTGTTTATGATTTAACAACGCAATTTTAAGAATATTTAATTACAATAGCGACTTTATTTTAACTAGGTGAATACGATGGCGCTGTGGCGATCCACCTTTATTGTCAGTGCAATGACCATGTTGTCAAGAGTCTTGGGCTTAGTCAGAGATATGGTTTTGCTCAATGTGTTTGGGGCAGGTAAGGATTTTGACACCTTTGTGGTTGCTTTTCGTATTCCCAATTTTTTCAGGCGTTTATTTGCAGAAGGGGCTTTTTCGCAAGCCTTTATTCCCGTACTCACCGAATATAAAACTACAAAACTGCATGCGGAAGTACAGATTCTCATTAGTCGTGTGTTTGGCTGCCTGTTAATGGTGATGTCACTGTTAACCTTGATCAGTATGATCATTGCACCTGTGATCTTGTATGTCTATGCACCCGGTTTTCATAACGACCCCGCAAAATTTGATTTGGCTGTAGATATGTTTCGTTTAACGATTCCCTATCTGATGTTTATGTCGTTGACTGCATTTGCCAGCAGTATTTTGAACAGTTATGGATCTTTTGCTTCGCCAGCGTTTTCGCCTGTCTTACTCAACGTGGCAATGATTGCTGGTGCTTGGTGGTTAGCCCCGCATATGGCTCAACCAATCATGGCTTTAGGATGGGCTGTGGTTGCGGCAGGGGTTTTACAACTTGCGATTCAAATCCCTGAATTATGGAATAAAAAATTACTGATTCCACCTAAAGTTGATTTTAAACATGAGGGTGTAGATCGAATTCTAAAACTGATGTTGCCCGCTTTATTTGGTGTATCAGTCACTCAAATTAACTTATTACTAAATACAATCTGGGCATCATTTATGCAAGATGGTTCGGTGTCATGGTTATATAGTGCAGAACGTATGACCGAGTTGCCACTTGGATTGATTGGTGTTGCCATTGGTACGGTGATCCTTCCGTCTCTTTCCGTGAGTAAAGCAGAACAAGATCAGGCCAAGTTCCGTAGAATGTTGGATTGGGCTGCACGCGTGATTGTCTTGGTGGGTGTGCCAGCCAGCATTGCTTTGTTCATGTTATCTACGCCAATCATTCAAGCACTTTTCCAGCATGGTGCTTTTGATGCACGTGATACGCAAATGACCGCTATGGCACTGCAATGTATGAGTGGTGGTGTACTGGCATTTATGTTGATTAAAGTCTTTGCACCAGGTTTTTATGCAATTCAGGACACCAAAACGCCTGTACGTGTTGGCTTAATGGCTGTTGCAGCCAATGCGATTTTAAACATTATCTTTATTGGTATTTTTAAATTGATTGATTGGCAAGCTGAGCATATGGCCTTAGCCATTGCTTCTTCAGGCTCAGCCTTGGTCAATGCAGGGATGTTATATTTTTATTTACATAAGAAAAATATTTTCCGTTTTGGTGCGCATTGGAAAAAATTATTCGTTCAATTTGCTATTGCCAATATCGTGATGATTGGCGCGCTATGGTTTGCTTTAAATTGGTATGACGGTACGGCTTCGCAATGGCTTCGAATTCTTGAAGTTGTCGGGTTATGTTTGGTGGGTATTGTGGCTTATGGTATTGCACTGCTTGCTGCAGGATTTAGACCAAGACATTTAAAGCACTAAAATTAAGACCAATCAATAGAATATAAATGAGATAGCTTTTACTTTGAGCATCATTCAATCATAAGTGATGTATCTAGTGCATGGTGACAAGGATGTCGCCATAGCGTGTGGGATAGAATTTAAATTCTAAATATAGATACAGTACTGTAAGTTTGACCAAGGGATGAATTTACGTCTATGAAATACGATAAGATTTTTTATTAGAGCATAAAAAACATCGCAATTGAGCGATGCTTTTTATTTTCAAAGCTATTTTACCCTGAAACTAAGGTAAAACTTTTAATAGTTCTACATCAAAGATTAATGTACTGTTTGGACCAATTGCATCACCCGCACCAATCTCGCCGTAGGCAAGTTTTGCTGGAATAAAGAAACGATATTTCGCGCCTTCTTTCATCAGTTGCAAACCTTCTGTCCAACCTTGAATCACTTGGCTAACTTGAAATTCTACCGCTTCATTTCGTGCAAAAGAACTGTCGAATACAGTCCCATCAAGTAAACGACCTTCATAGTTTACAGAGACTTTAGATTTTGCAGAGGGCGATTTTCCAGTGCCTTGTTGTAAAACACTATACTGCAAACCACTTGGGCGAGTAATCACACCTGCTTTCTTCGCATTTTCTACAAGAAAGGCTTCACCTTGTTTGGCATTTATATCTGCAGCTTGCTTAAACTCAAGCATTTGTTTTGCTTCAGTTTGCTGTTTATATTGTGCAAGGGCTTTTGCCATTTCTTCATCAGTTAAGCTTGCTTTCTGACCGGTAGAACCTTCTTTGATGCCTTGGATAAAGGCATTTAAATTAATTTGTTTTAAGGTATCGGCATTGGTACGTCCCATGACATAACCGTAGCTATAACCCAGTTGATCTTGTTGGGAGCTTTTATTGTTAATCGGTGCTGAGAAAGTTGCAGTACTCAGCAGACTAAGACTAAGCACAATAAGTGTTTTTTTCATAATCAAAATCCAAAAAAGGAGAGTAAATCTCTCCTTTTCTTAAATGTTATTTCACTTTAACAAGTTCAACATCGAAAATTAAAGTGCTGTTTGGAGGAATCGTGCCAGGAACACCTTGTTCACCATAAGCCAATTTTGCAGGGATATATAAGGTTGCTTTACCGCCTTCTTTCATGAGTTGTAAACCTTCAGTCCAACCCGGAATCACTTGATTTAAAGGAAACTCAACTGGTTGACCACGATCATATGAACTGTCGAATACTTTGCCATCTAACAACTGACCTTTGTAATGTACAGTGACCATAGAGGTAGCAGCAGGTTGTTTACCTGTACCTTCTTTGGTGATTTTATATTGCAATCCTGAAGCCGTTGTTTTAACACCTTCTTTTTTCGCATTTTCAGCTAAGAATGAGTCATTTGATGAGGCTGTTTCTTTGCTTTGTTGCAATTGCTTTTGTTGCATTTCTTTTTGGAAGTCAACATACGCAGCTTGTAATTCTTCATCTGTATAGGCACGTTGTTTTTTAGCATGCCCATCACGAATACCACTGATAAATGTATTCACATCGACTTCAGGTGGGGTTTGGCTCGCAACTTCATAGCCAAGTGCATAACTAATTTTTTCTACAGGTTTAGCATTTTTTGACATTGAGTGACTGTTTACATCAGCAGGATGTTGAGATGCATAATAAACAGGTACAAGTGCAGCACCACCTAAGATTACAGCAATTGCGATGGGTAAGGCTTTACTCATAAAAATTTCCAAATTTTAATCTTTTAAGAGGCTAATTTGATCATTAGCATAATCTGTTCAAGCATATAACTTCTTCATCATAAACGATATAGTTATCTGATGACGACAACTAAAAATATACAGTTAGATTGATCAAAAAATTGGCACAAAAAAGCCAGATTCAATCTGGCTTTTTCTTCATTATTTGATATTAATCATCTTTGGAAGCGGTGTAGGCATAAGCATAATTATAGCCATAATTGCCCCCTACAGTTGCTCGGACATCATTGAGAATAATACCATTTACCTTAGTACCCGCTTGTTCAAAGCGATTAATGGTTAATTCGAGTTCTTTCATTTGTGTTTTTGCATAACGTGCAACCACAAGATTTACACCTGCAAATTGAGAAATAATGATGCCATCCGTTACCGCTAAGATAGGCGGTGTATCGATAATAATATGATCATATTGCAGGGAAAGCTGTTCTAATAATTCGCTAAAGCGGTCTGAACTGAGCATTTCAGAAGCATGATTATGATTCTTACCACGAGGCAGAAAATCTAAATTGTTTACAGTATTTGAATGGACAATGCATTGCTCAAGCGTACTCTGCCCTGCCAAATATTCAGTCAAACCAGGAGAGGTGTCATGACTAAAGTATTTATGTAAGTAGCCTCGGCGTATATCTGCATCAATCAATAAGACTTTCTTATTACCTTGTGCAAAAATTGCTGCGAGATTGGTAGAAATAAATGATTTACCAATTTCTGGAGCTGGTCCTGAAATGGCAATAATATTATTTTTTGCATTATTTAAAGCAAAGTGAATCGTGGTACGAATACTACGCAAGCTTTCAATCGCAATATCTTCACTATTTTTAGCAGCGAGAATAGGAATCGACTTTTTCTTTTTCAGTAACTGTACACGACTTTCTTGAATTGGAGAGCGAGGCACAGTGGCATAGACAGGGAGATCAAGTTCATTTTCAATTCGGCTTGAATCTTTAATCCCTGATGAAAGCATATTACGCAATAATGCAATAACAACACCAATAAACCCACCCACAAAAATTGAAAGAAGTAACACAATTACTTTTCTTGGTTTAATTGGATTAATAGTTTCTACCGCTGTATCAATAATACGAACATTACCAATTTCACCCGCTTTAACAATTTTTAATTGTTGGTAGCTGTTTAAGAGTGATGTATAGAGTTCTGTATTGACTTTAACATCACGATAGAGTTGTAAATATAAACGTTGAGTTTCAGGTAAACGTTTAATAGCCTGATTCAGCTCCGTAGATTTTTTATCAATTGCCGCGAGTTGCGCATTGATCTCTGTCATGAGCGGGTGATCAGGGGTATATTTAGCAGAATATTCAGCTTGTTTTTGCTTTAACTCGATCCGTATTTTTTCTAATTCAATATTCTGCTTTAACATCAACTCTGATTCTTGAGTGACATCAACAGTATTGTATTGTTCACGGAATCTATTAAATTTAATTTCTGATTCTTCAAGTTGCTGTTTTAGCTCAGGTAGTTGTTGGTCGAGAAAGCTTAATGTTTGTTTCGACTCTAAGGTTTTTCGTTCAATGTTCTGTTCATGATAAACTCTCAGGATACTGTTGAGAACCTGAGTAATATGTTGTTGATCATTCCCGATATAACTGAGGCCAATAACACCTGTCATTTTGCCTTTTTCAGCAACTGAATAATTTTCTTGCATCAGTTTAACAGCTGAAGGAAGTGCAAGTTTAGTGAGTGTGAAATCTTGTTGAAATGGGTTTAGGCTATTAATCTGAACAGACCATAATCCTTTATTATCTTGAGCTTGATTGAGCTGGTTGAGGGTACCTTTAAATACAACTTGATCTTGATAACTTAAACTAAATTGATTTTTGTCAATAAAGTGTAGAGTGAGTTTTTTATCATAATAATATTCGGGAGTATCTAACTTTAAAATAGAAAAACTAGATTGATTTTTCTGAAAATCAACCGCTTTAGCACTATAACTGAGCTGGGCTTTGTCTTTGGAAACTAATTTATGTAAAAAAGTATCTGCATTATCTTGAATTTGAATATTTAAATTCAAATTATTAATTACTTTGCCAAGTACAAGTCGTGAATTTAAGATTTCGATTTCGGCATCAGCTGGAGATTTCTGACCAATCCCACCTGCAACATCTTTTAACTCACCCATCAAAGCGGCTGAAGCCGCACTTTTACCATCTTCAACCTGAACCAGTGCATCAGTGGAATAAACAGGGGAGGTTACACGTAAATAGAGTAAGGCACATATTAAAGATAAAATGACACAAAGTACAATCACTTTCCATTGAGCGATTAAAGAGAAAAATAGCTCTTTTAAGTCAATCGTATCATCATTAGTTTTTAAATTTTGGTTCATAGGTAAACAACTAATTAAAATTTATAGATGTGATTGCCAGTCATTGGCATAAGCTTGGATATTTTTACATGTTTCGTCAAAAAAAGCTTGATCATGTTTGTATGGGTCAGGGATATTTTGACCTTGCCAGTGCCCTAAACGAAATACCTTGCCTTTAGCAAAAGGCCACTTCTGCTCAATATGTTGTGATTGGTTTTTGCTCATCACTAGAACAAGATCGGCCTTTTTGATCAACTCCGCATTTATTTGTCGAGCAACATGGGAACGCATATCAATATTTAAGGCATCCATACATGCAATCGCTTTATTATCAGCTGAATGGTCGACCATCGCAGAAAGTCCCGCTGATTCTATATTTAAATTTGGATGGCTTTGCTTTAAAAAAAACTCTGCCATTGGGCTACGACAGATATTCCCAACACAGACCACTAATATATTCTGGATCTGCATTTTATTTACCCAGTTGATCAAATGTATATAAAGCACTTGAGAATGGAACAACTTGGTTCATGATACGTTGCCAACGAGTCAAACCTGTGGCATCAATATAAACAATATCATTTTTTTGCATCGCAAATTGATTCGCCAACGCTAAATTTCCTAAGCTACTTAAGTTAAGATGATAAATTGTAGATTTTTTTGTGCTAAGGTCGGTACGCATTACATAAATACGTGCAGCGCTTGCTGAAGTAGGATTAATTCCCTCACTTTCACCAAGTACGTCACTCAGGGTCATACCTTGGTCACGGAGTGTCAATGCTTGGCTACGACTCGACTCACCCATGACATAGAGCTTTTGATCTTGCTTAGTATTCACAAAAATCGTGTCATTAGGTCGGATTAATAATTGATGAAGAGACAATCCTTGTTTTTCTAACTGAATGGTATTTAGATTATAAGTCTGTCCATTTCTGATCAGTTGGATATTGGTGGTATCACCTGTTTTAGTGTCTACACCACCTGCCTGACCCAATGCAGTATAGATACTGATCGGTTGATCATTTAAAGTATATTGACCACTTTTCATCACTTGACCATTAACAAAGTAGCGGCGTCCCTCATAAGACAGTACACGAACAACCACATCTGGATGCTTTAAATATTTAGCAAATTGTTGATGTAAAAAACGATTGGTTTCAGCTAATGTTTTACCAGCAATACGCACTGAACCAACCAAAGGTAATTGAACATTACCATTTGAATCGATTGGATAACCTACAGCTTTGATATTGTTTGCATCTTGGATTGGTGGTGTAATTTCAGGATATGCCCAAAGCTGAATTGAGAGGACATCACCTGCGCTTAAGCGATATGTATCTTGTTGGTGATGAAATAAAGAAGCAAGATCACTCGATTGGCTGCGATCAGAAATATTCAGACTTGGAATAGTAGTTTGGGTTAATTGTACAACTGAGAGTTCCGCACCTTGTTCAGTTTTATATTGACCTTGTTCAGGAAGGTCATAGGTTTGGAGTCCTGAAGTGATCGCACAACCAGAAAATGAAATTGAAATGGCTAAAATTGTAAACAGTGATGTGTACGGATACTTCACATTCAAAACCCTTATATTTTATATTGCGTGTTGCTTGGAATCTCATCTTGAATACGAATTGTATGCTAAAAAAGGTAGGTTGGGTATCTTATTGTTGGTGTGTAATTGTATTAAAACCGAAAAATAAGTGTGTTGACTTGTATCCATTTAATGATTTTTTAGTATTTAAAGAATAAAGTGTTTTGGCCAAGTTGATAAGAGAAAGTGTATTAATTAGGTTAGAACCTTTTAATATATGAATTTAACTCAAGTTTAGATATAATATTTAAAGTGAATAAAAGCACTTTTTGTAATCAAAATCTACGTGCTTAAGTAAAGTTATATTGAAATATATTGATTAAAAAATGATTTGCAGGGTGTGAAATGAGAATTTTGGTTACTGGTGGTGCGGGTTTTATTGGATCAGCAGTTGTTCGTTATATTATTAATAATACAAATAATAGTGTGCTTAATGTCGATAAGTTAACTTATGCTGGAAATCTAGAATCCCTTAAAGAAATTGATCAAAATAAACGATATCAATTTTCACAAACTGATATTTGTGATCGTCAAGCTTTGGACCAATTATTTATAGAATTTAAACCTGATGTGGTGATGCATTTGGCTGCTGAGTCGCATGTGGATCGTTCAATTACAGGTTCAGCCGCATTTGTTGAAACCAATATTATTGGAACATATCAGTTGCTTGAAGCTGCTCGTCAATATTGGAATGATTTAGCTGAGGATAAAAAACAAAATTTTCGTTTTCATCATATTTCAACAGATGAGGTTTATGGTGATCTAGAAGGGACTGAGGATCTTTTTCATGAAACTACATCTTATGCACCAAGCTCGCCTTACTCCGCAAGTAAAGCAAGTTCAGACCATTTAGTACGTGCATGGCAAAGAACCTATGGTTTACCTACTATTGTGACCAATTGTTCAAATAATTATGGCCCTTATCATTTTCCTGAAAAACTAATTCCATTGGTTATCTTAAATGCATTAAAAGGAAAAACTTTGCCAATTTATGGTAAAGGGGATCAAATCCGTGACTGGTTGTATGTTGACGATCATGCTCGTGCGCTCTATAGAGTCGTGACAGAGGCTAAAGTTGGTGAAACTTATAATATTGGCGGGCACAACGAACAAAAAAATCTTGATGTAGTCAAATCGATTTGTAATTTATTAGAAGAGTTAGCCCCAAATAAACCTAAGGGTGTTCAACAATATGTTGATTTAATCGCATATGTTAAAGATCGTCCTGGCCATGATTTACGTTATGCAATTGATGCGAGCAAAATTCAGAAAGATTTAGGTTGGGTTCCACAAGAGAGTTTTGAAACAGGTTTACGTAAAACGGTTGAATGGTATTTAAATAACCAAGAATGGGTTGAAAACGTTCAAAGTGGTGAATACAAAAATTGGGTTCAACAACAATATCAATCTAAAAAAGCCTAAGTTCTGAATTAAATTATGAAAATATTATTGCTCGGAAAAAATGGACAAGTCGGTTGGGAGTTGCAACGTGCTTTACAACCGCTTGGAGACGTTGTAGCTCTTGATCGTGCTGCAAATGAAAATAACTTGATTGGTGATTTAGAGGATTTTGAACAAATTCAATATACTATTGAAAAGGTTAAACCATGTGTTGTTGTCAATGCCGCTGCATATACAGCAGTTGATAATGCAGAATCTGATCAAAATAAAGCAGATTTAATTAATCATTTAGCTGTAAAAAAATTAGCAGAGCTTTGTAAACTTCAAAATTGTTTACTTATTCACTATTCAACAGATTATGTATTTAGTGGAGAGGGGGAGAAACCTTGGTCTGAAAACGACCTGACTAATCCGGTAAATTTTTATGGTACTACGAAAAGATTAGGTGAGGTTGCATTAGAGCAAAGTGGTTGTTCTTTTCTAAATTTTAGAACATGTTGGGTATATGGCTCACATGGTAATAATTTTATCAAAACTATGCTGAAATTGGCATCGAGTCGTGAAGAGTTAAGTATTATCAATGATCAAGTCGGAGCACCAACAGGGGCAGCTTTGATCGCAGATATTACTTCTCAGGCTTTAAGATACTATTCACTTAGCAATCTGAGTAAACAAAAAGAGCTGTGTGGACACTATCATCTTGCTGCTGCAGGCGAATGCTCATGGTACGAGTATGCACAGTTTGTTTTTGAATTGGTAAAACAAGATGGTCAAAACTTAGCCATTCAAAAAATTAATGCGATTGAAACAAAATCATATCCAACACCAGCAAAACGACCATTGAATTCACGATTGAATACTTATAAATTGCAAACAAATTTTAAAATACATCTTCCTGATTGGAAGTTAGGTGTGGCGCAAGTTTTAGAGGAAATAATTTAATGAGCCCATTAAAACGTAAAGGCATTATTCTCGCTGGTGGATCAGGAACACGCTTATATCCAATTACAATGGGTACATCAAAACAACTACTTCCGATTTATGATAAACCGATGATTTATTATCCTTTATCTGTTTTGATGTTAGCTGGGATTAATGAGGTTCTGATTATTTCGACACCTGAAGATTTACCTAATTATGAAAAAATGTTGGGTACAGGTAATGAGATTGGTTTAAAACTTTCATATAAAGTTCAGCCATCTCCAGATGGCCTTGCTCAGGCGTTTATTTTGGGTGAAGAGTTTATTGGTGATGATAATGTTTGTTTAATTCTAGGCGATAATATTTTCTATGGCCAAAGTTTTGGCGCCCAACTTAAACGTGCAGCTGAGAAAACAGTAGGTGCAACAGTGTTTGGGTATTATGTTAATGATCCTGAGCGTTTTGGGGTTGTAGATTTTGACGCTGTGGGTAAAGCATTAAGTATCGAAGAAAAACCAAAACAACCTAAATCAAATTATGCAGTTACTGGGCTTTATTTTTATGATAATAAAGTGATTGAAATTGCAAAAAATATTAAACCATCTCACCGTGGTGAGTTGGAAATTACAGATGTAAATAATGTGTATTTACAACAAGAAAGGCTTAATGTAGAGCTTCTTGGCCGAGGATTTGCTTGGTTAGATACAGGTACACATGACTCATTATTAGAAGCGAGTCAATTTGTTCAAACTGTTGAACATCGTCAAGGCTTGAAAATTGCTTGTTTAGAAGAAATTGCCTTTAATAATGGTTGGATTGATGCTAATCAATTATTAAATAGAGCTACTTTTTTCCAGAAAACTGGTTACGGTCAATATTTATTGAAATTGCACCAAGAACAGCAAAAGAAATCAAAAGCATAATTTTTTAATTAAGCTTAGTAGCCTAAATAGAGAAGTAAAAATGAATGTAATTGAAACAAAAATTAAGGATCTTCTAATACTCGAACCTAAAGTGTTTGGAGATGAGCGTGGTTGGTTTATGGAGAGCTTTAATCAAAAGGTTTTCGACCAAGCATTACAAGAGCGTGGTTTAGGTGTCCCTCAATTTGTTCAAGACAATCACTCTTTATCTCAAAAAGGTGTATTACGTGGATTGCACTATCAACTCAATCCTTTTGCACAAGGAAAATTAGTTCGAGTTGTTCAAGGGCGTGCATGGGATGTCGCTGTTGATATTCGAAAAGACTCAGAAACATATGGACAGTGGGTTGGTGTTGAACTTTCAGCAGAAAATTATAAGCAATTTTGGATTCCTGAAGGTTTTGCCCATGGTTTTATTGCATTAGAAGATAATACCCAGTTTTTATATAAGGCAACAAATTATTATAATAAAGCGAGCGAGCGAGCAATTGTTTGGAATGATGAAGACTTGGCTATTGATTGGCAAGTAGACGGCTTGTTAGAAATATTAGTGAGCGAAAAAGATCAAGAGGCAAATCGATTTTCCAATCTTTAAAATTTTGGAAATTTTAGTTAATACATTGTGTATGGTGTAGTAGTTTAAAAGATATTACTGTCATCCAAAATAGTTACAACTACCTAGAATTGAAATCATTTATCAAAAAACAGATTTTAATAGTTTATTTAGGTAGTGTGAAGCAAAGAGATTGAGGAAAAATGGAAACTAAACAAGTTCAAGAACTATCAGAGATGTTTAAAGGAAAAACACTTTTGATTACAGGTGGTACAGGTTCATTTGGTAACGCTATGATTAAGGGTTTTTTAAATTCACAGCTGAAAGAAATCAGAATATTTAGCCGTGATGAGAAAAAGCAAGAAGATATGAGAATTGAGTATAAAAATGAAAAACTTGATTTTATTCTTGGCGATGTTAGGAATTTTAATGATATAAATCAAGCAATGATGGGAGTGGATTTCGTTTTTCATGCTGCGGCCTTGAAACAAGTTCCATCCTGTGAATTTTACCCAATGCAAGCTGTGCAGACAAATATATTAGGCGCAGAAAATGTGCTTGAAGCAGCTGCTCGCAACAATGTACAACGCGTTGTTGTTTTGAGTACAGACAAAGCCGTATATCCAATTAATACTATGGGAATGTCAAAAGCCTTAATGGAAAAATTGGCAGTATCTAAAGCAAGAGATACGCGAGTAAAAAATATAGACGCAGTTTATACCGCAACGCGTTATGGTAATGTGATGTGTTCACGTGGCTCCATTATTCCATTATTTATTAAACAAATTAAAGAAGGTCTGCCTTTAACTATTACTAATCCCAATATGACACGTTTTATGATGTCACTACAGGACTCGGTAGAATTGGTTATGTTTGCTTTCAGTCAGGGTAATCCAGGTGATATTTTGGTGCAAAAATCACCAGGTGCAACAATTGAAGTTTTAGCTCAAGCACTTAAAGAACTCTTTAATGCAGACAATGAGATTAAAATTATTGGAGAGCGTCATGGAGAGAAGCTGTTTGAAACGCTTTGTTCTAAAGAAGAAATGGCGAAAGCTGATGATTTAGGAGACTTTTACCGAATTCCTGCTGATTTTAGAGATCTAAACTATAGTAAATACGTGCAAGAAAATGCCCCAGCTTTACTTGATGACGAATATAATTCACATAATACGCATAGATTGAATGTAGAAGAGCTAAAAGAATTATTGCTCACTTTGGATTATGTTCAAGAAGAATTGAAGTCACATCAAGGATAATAAAATGTTGCCGCTTATAAAAACTAGTTTACCTGACAGAGATCTTTTAATCCCCCGCTTAGAGCAAGTTTTGTATAGTGGGTATATCGCTCAAGGTGAAATTGTTGAGAATTTTGAAAGAAAATTCGAAGAATATATTGGAAGTGGAAATACGCTGTCATTAAACTCAGGAACTGCAGCATTACATATCGCATTGATATTGGCTGGGGTTAAGCAAGGCGATGAAGTAATTAGTACAGCATTGACTGCTGAACCGACCAATGTCGCAATTAAAATGGTTGGGGCAAAAGTTCGTTGGGCTGATGTCGATTATGATACTGGCAATATATCACCCGACTCGATTGAAAAAGCAATCAATGCAAAAACGAAAGCAATCATTGTTGTAGACTATGCGGGTATTCCTGTTGATGTAAAGAGAATTCAGGAGATCTCTGAAAAATATAGAATTCCTGTGATTGAAGATGCAGCACATGCAATAGGTGCTAAATTTGATGGCAAAAAAACAGGCAATCATTTTCCATTTACCGTATTTTCTTTTCAAGCAATAAAACACCTAACTACCATAGATGGCGGGGCATTGCAGATTCAAGATAAAGCCCTTTACGAGCGCGGTAAAATTATAAGATGGTTTGGATTAGATAAAAAGAAAACTAGATTAGATAATAATATAACTGAGCAGGGCTATAAGTATCATATGAACAATGTGAATGCTTGCGTAGGACTTCTACAGTTGGAAGGAATCGATAAAATTGTTGATAGGTATATCGAGAATGGTAAATACCTTGATCGAAATCTAACAGGTGTACAAGGTGTAGAGTTAATTAAGTACTATGGTAACTCAGAGCCATCTTATTGGTTGTACACATTAAAGGTTGAGAATAGGGCTGGCTTTATCAAAATGATGGAGGCAAATGGAATAGCTGCTTCTGAACTTCATAAACGCAATGATTTACATGAATACTTAAATGATAATCCTGTGGAACTACCAAATTTAGATCAGTTCTATGAAAAGATGGTACATATTCCATGTGGGTGGTGGGTCACTAAAGATGACTGCGATAAGATGATTGAATTGATTCGGAAAGGTTGGTAATGATTCCTATTTTTAAACCGTATATGCCAAATGATATTTTGCCTGAACTAGAGAATATTCTATATTCAGGTCAATTAGCATATGGAAAATATGGGAAACTATTTGAATTAGAATTAGCAAAATTTATAGGGAACCCATACCTAATTTCTGTAAACTCTTATAATCAAGCTATGTTATTAGCCTTGTCGATATTAGATTTAAAGCCAGGGGACGAGGTAATCGTCTCTCCTGTAAGTTGTTTGGCATCGAATCAACCATTTGTGATTAAGGGGCTCAAAGTTATTTGGGCCGATGTCGATCCAAATACTGGTTCTCTCTGTGTTGAGGATGTCAAGAAAAGAATCACTACAAAAACAAAAGCAATATTTCATAATCATTTTTGTGGTTATTTAGGTGATATAGCAGCAATCAATCAAATAGCTAAAGAATATGATCTTTGGGTTGTTGATGATTGTATCGAAGCATTTGGCTCTGAGTATAATACTCAAAAAGCAGGAAATTTAGGTGCTGATTTAAGTGTATTTTCTTTCCAGACAGTTCGATTACCAAATACTGTAGATGGCGCTGCAATAAGTTTCTCTTCTAAAGAGTTATATGAGAAAGCAATTCTCATGCGTGACTATGGTATAGATAGGAAAAACTTTAGAACCTCAACGGGTGAAATTAACCCAAATTGTGACATCAGGTTAGAGGGCTATGGTGCAACTCTTAGTGAAATTAATTCATATATTGGTTTGAAGCAAATGTATAATTTGCCTAATTTGTTAGAGAGGCAGAGAAAAAATGCGATTGATTGGAATAATAAAATTCAAGAAACTCCATCTATAAAACCTCTAGAATTAATATCTGATACTCAGCCAAATTATTGGGTTTTTGGTGTTTTATGTGAGGATAAAGCACAAGCACTACAAAATTTCCGTAATCAAAACTGGTATGCAACTGGTGTTCATATCAATAATAATATTTACTCTGTTTTCAATAATCTTGAAAGTTTGAACGGAGTTAATGAATTTATGAATAAATTTCTAGCTTTACCATGTGGTTGGTGGGTTAATTATAGTGAATGAGAATATTAAATGAATCAAGTTGATGTAACAGCTAAAATACATCCTAATGTTAAGTTGGGTGTATATAATAGAATTGGTAAAAATGTTGTAATTGAAATATTAGGAGATGATCCAAATCTTAGTGTAACAATCGGTGATAATAACATTATTAACGATAATACACGTATTTTTATCCATGGTAAATTTAGTATGGGGGATTGGAATGTATTGCATAATGACATGCTAATTATGGCCGAACAACATTTATACATAGGTCATAACTGTTGGTTTGGTCAGAATACTATACTTGATGGCGCTGGTGGCTTAGTAATAGGGAATGGTGTAAGGGTTGGAATGTATTCGCAAATTTGGACTCATGTAGCGAGTGGAGAACAAATCGAAGGTTGTATATTGTATTCAAAAAGAGAAACTATAATTGAGGATGATGTCTGGTTAGTGGGCAGTTGTATTGTTGGATCTGGTCTTAAATTAGGTTGGAGAAGCGTTGCTTTAATTAATTCAGTGCTTACAAAAGATACTTTGCCAGATAGAGCCTATGCTGGCAGTCCTGCAAAGCTTATGGAAAAAGCTCAGTTTTATGTGGAAAAGTCACTGGATGAGAAATTTGAATTATTAAGTGGTTGGTTAAATGATTTTGTCATGATTAATAATGATTTAACTTTAGAGAAAATAAATTCACAATATTTGTTGTTGGAGAATGGTATAACAAAAGAAAAAGTGATATTTTTAAAAGAAATACTTAAAGATAATAAAAAAGTAGAAAGTATTTTTTATCTAGAAGATAAAACATTTGTTAAAACAAACTCGTTGTTAGAGAGACAAGTATATAAATATTTGTATAACAATAAAGCTCGTTTTTTGCCTCGACAGTAAAAGGTAGTTTAATTTTAATTAAGAAAAAACTTATTTAATATTGGAGTTAAGTAATTAAAATGTTCCAGATTAAGTTAATAAAACATCAAGATGCAACTGGTAAAGATATTAAAGAAATTATTGATTTAAAATCTAAGCAATGGAGTTTTAGTTTAGATGAGCAAATGCAGTGGATAAAAAATAATATTAAAAATTCTGACTTCCATATCCTGTTACTTTTAGATAAAAAAAGTGTAGCTTATCTAAACTTAATAGATATTGAGTTAATTGTAAATGGCACGACTAGAAAAGGTTTTGGAATAGGTAATGTCTGTGCAATAGAAAAAGGTAAAGGATATGGTTTTGAGTTGATGAAGGAAGTAAATAAAATTATTACTAATTTGAACAAAATTGGCTTTTTATTTTGTAAAGAACCGTTGTTGAAATTTTATAGTTCTTTGGGGTGGGTAAAATTAGCATCACAGCACTATAAAATCAAAGGTGATAATTTAAACGTTATGATTTTTAATATGAAATGCGATAATAGTTTTTTAATTGAATATGATGGTATTATTTTTTGATTAAAAAATGTTTTTTATATTTATTTTAACTAATCAAAATATTAGATTAGAATCTTTTAATTTTGCATTTAGGAGATTTTGCAGTATGGTTAAAAGGTTTTCATTAAGTGAATAAAGTAACTAAAAATATTATTGCAAACTATCTAGGTAAATTATGGAGTTTTGTATCCATATTTATTTTCGTACGTTTATACATTGACTTACTTGGTATTGAGTCCTACGCAATAATTAATTTTTATACAGTAATACTTGGATTGTTAGTATTCGCTGATGCTGGCTTAACAGCAACTTTAACAAGAGAATTAGCAAGAGATATCAGTATTGAATCAAAAGCCAACTTAGTTTATACCTTTGAAAGGATCTATATTGGCATATGCTTGTTACTTACAATTTTAGTCATAATTTTTGCGCCCTATATTGCTAATCATTTTTTAAAATCACAAATTTATCCTGTAGAGACAGTGGCTTATTTTTTACGTTTAATAGGTTTTGGTGTGACTTTACAACTTTTCTCAACATTGTATGAGGGGGGGTTAAATGGTTTGCAACATCAGGTTTTAACAAATAAAGTTAAAATTATTTGGAGTGCTTGTAGGGCAGGTTTGGTATTAGTGCCTCTATACTTTCTGCCTAAATTAGAAATATATTTTTGGTGGCAGATTTTTTGCAATGTAATTCTATTACTGATTTTTAGAAAGAAAATACATATCTTATTACCAAATTCAAATCCATTTTTTTCAAAAGAACTATTAAAGTCTATTTCTAAATATGCAGTAGGAATGATGGGAATAGCTTTAATTTCGGGTATCAACATTCAAATCGATAAACTTGTAATTAGTAAATATTTATCAATGGAACTTTTTGGTTATTACTCAATTGCAAGTTTGTTAGCCCAACTTCCAATAATGATTGTAACACCAATTATCATTGCAGTATTTCCTATTTTAGCATTGTTCGTATCTCAAGATGATCAAAACTCTATAGTAAAGAGCTTTCATAAATATTCGTTTTTAATAACTGTAATTGCAGCACCAATTGTATTTTGTATAGCATTGTATTCGATACCATTGGTAACTTTATGGACTGGTAAAGCTGGCATCGCGCAAAGTGTGGATTATGTAGTAAAGATATTAATCATTGGTGGTTTATTTCTATGTTTGCAATTAACCCCATTTTACCTCGCTTTAGCAAATGGTTCAACTAAGATAAATTTGTATACTGGAATTGTTGGACTCATTGTTATTATCCCGTTTATGATCTATTCAATAAGTCATTATGGTATGATTGGCGCTGCCATTCCTTGGGTGATTGTAAACATTGGAGGTTTTCTCTTTGTTGGATTCTATAGTGTTAATAAATTTTTGAAAGGACAAGTATCATATTGGTTGATTTGGGATATTTTTGTCCCAATAACAATAAGTGTGATGATAGGTCTTTTTATTGAGACAATATTGAGCAATATCAATGGTGAGTATATGTTTATTGGTAAATCTTTACTTATTGGTGTTTTAAGTGTTGTATTTAATATTATAATTCAAAATATGAAAAACCCAGATTATTCAATAATTGATATTAGATCATTTTACGAATTGGTTAAAGGAAAAATCCTTAAATGAAGCCTTTGATAAGTGTAGCAATTGCAACAAAGAATCGTGAAAAATATTGCATAGAAGCGATAAAGTCTATTCTTAGATATAAAAATCCTGAGATTGAAATAGCAATTTCTGATAATAGTGCAACAGATGAAGTAAAAAAATTTGTTGAAGAACTAGATAGTATCGCTCTTAAATACACTTACCATGGTGAAGATAATATTTCTTCGATAGAAAATTTCAATCGTGCAATGGAGTTAACCACTGGTCACTATGTGATGTTGATAGGGGATGATGATTCAATACTTCCCAAAGCCATTGAAATTGCACAATGGGCTAAAGAGAATGATATAGATTCAATTTGTTCAAAGGAAGCTTTAACTTATTACTGGCCTCATGCTTTAGACCAATATCCAAATGGATTGATGATAAGCCCTTCATCAACTGGCAAGATTACTAAGATTGATTTCCGAAAGCATCTCAATGAACTTTTGGAAAATGGTTTACAATTATATTTATTATATCCTTTACCTAAGACTTATCATGGATTAGTTAAACGTAGTCTAATGGAAGAGATCAAGCAGAAAGTTGGCCATTATTATGGTGGGCTAAGCCCAGATTTATATTCATCAATAGCAGTATCATGTGTTGCAAAGAATCATTATATTATTGATGAACCACTTTCGATAGCAGGCGTCTGCGCTAAAAGTACTACTGCGGATAATTTTAAAGGGCTTCACTCAGGTAGCCTAGAAGGTATTCCTCATTTAAAGAATCGACCCAATTATAAATTCAGTGACAAAATACCTCTATATTATTCAGTAAATACAATCTGGGCAGAGTCTGGTTTAAAAGCTTTAGAGGAATTAAATGAACAGGAATTAATTAAAAAATTTAATATGCATAGATTAATGGCTCAAGCTTGGATACATAATCGTAAATTTATTGCCCCTATTATAAAAGAAAAGCATCACGAGCTAGTTAATAGACATAATATTGGAGGTCTAAAAAATATATTATCTTTTTCTTTGGCAATTTTAGAGATATTGAAAGCAAGATTTAAACGTATTGTTTTTAAAAAATTTAAGAAAAAAAAATCCATTAAAGTTATAGGGTTGCTTAATATATCTGATGTAATTGAATTTTATAGGAAGGAAAAAAAATAATGATTTATTATCTCTTTCCATATTTTTATACTTTGTTTTTTTCACTGCTTTTGTATTATGGAAATATAAAAGCAGTAAAGATATGGCATCTTTTTTTATTATTATTACCAGCTATATTGATTTTTTTTCTTAGAGGCAATGTTGGGACGGATACATATTATTATTTAGGATTGTTTGATGATTATATGTATTATGGTGAAAGTGATGCGAAATATGAACCTGGATTTGAAATTTTAGGAAAAGCTTTAATCTATTTAGGTCTTTCTCCTCGTTTCGCATTAGCTTCAATAGGTCTTATAACAACTTTAGTTTTGTGTAAAGCCTATTCTGCATCTAAACGGCAGATGTTGTTATTAACATTATTAGTTTTTCCATTATTCTTTTTCGACTTTACGATGAATGGTATTCGATATGGATTGAGTTTTAGCTTGGCAACTTTAGCAATTGACTCACTTCAGAGAGGGAAATATAGAGCTGCTACAATATGGGGGGTGATTGCATTTAGTATTCAATATTCCGCAATTTTAGTTATGCTTCCCTTTGTTGGGGTTCTGGTAAAAAAGAAATATATTTTCCTTTTTATTTCTTTATTAAGTATAGCATTTTTAGCAAGTCCGGATCTATTTAGTCTGATTACAGATAGAATATCTGGAAAAACAGATGCATATAGTAATGTTTTTTCTCCAAGTATCTTTTCTGGGGTGGCTCCTTTAGCAATAGTATTAATGATATATATTAGCTTTTTACATTTTAATAAAGGACTATATTCAAAGTTGATTCATATAATTCTTCTTTTGGAAGTATTGTCTTTTATTTTGGCAAAATTTACGTATGCAGGTTTAAGATTTCAGGGGGTATTTATGTATTGTATGATCTTATATATCAAATACAACTTAGATGGAATAGAATTGCAGTATATTAGAAAATATGTCTATATCCTTATAATATTAAGTATAATAGGAATATTATTGTTTGTAAAAAATATATCAGGTTTTGTTGATGGTGATATGTCTCCATTTCTACCTTATAAATTTTTCTGGGAAGAGTATAGGCCTTATACATTATGAAAATTTCAGTAGTTATACCAATGTACAACTCAACAAATACGATCGTTAAGGCCTTGGATTCTATTAAGAATCAATCTTATAAGTGTGACTATCAAATAATAGTAGTAAACGACGGCTCAAAAGATGATTCATACGCTGTGGTTAATGACTATCTTTTGCAAAATCCTGAGTTAAATATTCAACTGGTTAATCAGGTTAATGGAGGGGTTTCGAAGGCAAGGAATATAGGCTTAAAATTATCTGATGGGGATTTCGTTGCATTTCTTGACAGTGATGATGAATGGCTTACTGATAAAATTGAAAAGCAGCTTTTAATTTTTGAAAAAAATCCTGATGTTGACGTTTTGGCTACGAATCGAAATAATGAATATTTCGAGAGTTTTTTTGGCCAAAAATTTTCGAAACTTACAGATATTAGCTCACGATTATTATTGTTAAAAAACTTTCTTTCTCCTCCTACTGTTATGATGAGAAAAAATGTTATTGCAGATGTTGGCTATTTTGATGAAGAACAAAAATATGCTGAAGAAGGTAATTATTGGATACGAGTATGTGATCAGAAAAAATGTTGCTTATTAAATGAAAGTTTAGTCGTTACAGGTGGAGGAAAACCAAGTTTTGGTCATTCAGGTCTTTCAGCTAATTTGTGGGAAATGGAGAAAGGTGAGTTAAAGAATATTATTTTGGCTTTCAGAATGAAAATAATTAATATTTTTGAGTTTTCTTTTTTATGCATATATTCTCTTTTAAAATACATTAGAAGAGTATTAATAGTTGGTATGAGAAAATGAAACAATATAGTCTGTTACAAACACTTTATCTTGTTTATTGTAAAATTAGAACAAAGCTAACCTTTTCGAACGCTAGAATTATCCGCTTTCCTATAGATATTCGTGGTAAAAAATTTATCAAAATTGGTGGAAATTTTACGACGGGCATAGGTTGTAGAATAGAAGCCTATCCAGAAAGAGATAATAAAATATTGTTTATTGGGGAGAATTTCCAAATGAACGACTATGTACATATTACTGCAATGAACAGTGTAGTTATTGGTGATAATGTATTATTAGCCAGTAAAATTTATATATCTGATTGTACTCATGGAAGTTATATCGGTGATGAAAATGATAGCGACCCATTACTAAACCCTATAGATCGTCCGTTGTCAGTAAAACCTGTAAAAATTGAAGACAATGTATGGTTAGGTGAATTTGTTTCAGTTTTGCCTGGAGTAACAATTGGAAAGGGAACAATAGTAGGTGCAAACTCTGTCGTATCTAAAAGTTTACCTTCATATGTAATAGCTGTTGGTTCACCAGCAAGACCGATTAAATTTTATAATTTTGAAAGTAAAAGATGGGAAAAATATGTCAATTAGAAATGTATTAATTACTGGCGGAGCTGGCTTTATTGGGTCAAATTTGGCTCTAAAGCTTGCTTCAAAAGGTTATTCAGTAACAGTGCTAGATAACTTATCTCCACAAATTCATGGTGATAACCCGACTCAGACATCGCCACTTTATTTAAGTATCAAAGATAAAGTTAAATTTATTCAAGGTACAGTTACTTCTAAAGACGACTGGGAAAAGGCACTACAAGGGCAAGATGCAATAATACATTATGCAGCTGAGACTGGTACAGGACAGTCTATGTATGAGGTTGAAAAGTATGTAGACGTAAATATTAATGGTACAGCATTGATGCTTAATCTACTTGTAAATGGTGATTATGGTGTTAAAAAAGTAGTAGTTGCATCTTCGCGATCAATTTATGGCGAAGGTAAATATATTAGTAAGGAGTTAGGCCCTGTATACCCTACTCAAAGAACTGCTGACTTTATGGATCAAGGTGATTTTGAGGTTAAATACACGGGTTCTTCAGATCTTACTTTAGTTGCAACTGATGAAGACTCGAAGATTCATCCGTCTTCTGTTTATGGGATTACTAAACAAAATCAAGAGCAAATGGTTCTTACAGTTTGTCCAACTATAGGTATTGCTGGCGTCGCATTTAGATATCAGAATGTTTATGGACCAGGCCAATCACTTAAAAATCCTTATACAGGAATTTTGTCCATTTTTTCTACTCAGATTAAAAATGGCAATAGTATTAACATTTTTGAAGATGGGAAAGAAAGCCGTGATTTTGTGTACATTAACGATGTAGTTGATGCTACTATTCTTGGTCTTGAAAAAGAAGAAGCGAATAACCAAGTTTTTAATGTCGGAACAGGTGTAGCAACAAATGTACTTACAGTTGCTAATGAATTAGTTAAAAATTATGGTATTAATGTTTCTATCAAAGTTTCAGGTAACTACCGTTTAGGCGATATTCGTCATAATTATGCGGATTTGACTAAAATTAATAAGCTTCTTGGTTTTCAACCTAAAGTTTCGTTTGAAGATGGATTGAAAAAATTCGCTGATTGGGTAAATACTCAAGAAATCCAAGAAGATAACTACCAAAGATCTATTGATGAAATGAAAGCGAAAGGATTGTATAAATAAATGAAGAACTTAGGGCACCTAAAAGGGAAAAAAATCTTATTTTTTTGTGTACAATCGTTTAATATGGAAAAAGATATTATTAAACAATTGGAGAAGCACGGTGCTCTAGTTATCTATTTTGATGAAAGACCTGCAAATAATAATTTCACCAAGGGAATGATTCGAGTCAATAGAAATTTTTTACAAAGAAGAATTAATAAATACTATCAAAATATTTTGAAATCGATTGGTAATGAAGAATTTGACTTTTTATTTGTTAATCGTGGAGAGGTTGTTCCTAAATTTTTTTTAGAAAAATTCATAAAATTACAACCTAAGTGTCAGCGTATATTTTATACTTGGGATAGTTTTGGAAATCATAGTCACGGTTTATCAATTCTAGAATATTTTCATAAAAAATTTACTTTTGATAGAAAGGATGCTGAAAAATATCAGATAGGATTTAGACCTTTATATTTTACAGATCGGTACCGTGGAATTTATGAAAGTAAAACAATTAAAACCATTGATTTATTGTTTTTAGGCACTGCACACTCTGATCGCTATATTATTAGTAATCAAATTGCAGGATGGTGTAAGGAAAATAAACTTACTACTTTTAATTATTACTATATGCAAGGAAGATTAGTATATTATTATAAAAAATATTTTGATCAAAGTTTTAAATTGTTTGATTTTAAAAAGTTAAGTTTTAAAAGTCTAACATCAGAAGAAATTATTCAATATTATGATAAATGTAATGTAGTTCTTGATATTAGTCATCCTGGTCAATCTGGTCTAACAATGCGTACTTTTGAAACAATTGGGGCTAGGAAAAAATTAATTACAACAAATATAGAAATTAAAAATTATCCTTTTTATAATCCTCAAAATATTTTTGTATTTGATCGTAATGAGATTAAATTAGAAGCAGATTTTTTTTCCAATGAATATGCACCACTTAACAATGAATTGTATGAAAAGTGCTCAATTGATGGTTGGATAGAGGATATCTTCTTTGGTGAAGAACTTAATTCATGGAATATTAATTAGTTAGATATGTTTTTAAGTTGTGATTTAACTTATTAATAAAGCTATTCTGTATCAATATTCATAGCTAATGATTTCAGTTTACCTAGATCTTATTCCTAAATGTATAACATTGAAGATTGCAGGGGGAAATGTGTTATTTTATTTATATTGCAATAAATTAATGCTGATTTTATGGTAAATTAGGTTGTGCAGATAATTAGTTTGATCTTATATTTTCAATAAAATTTATTGTAAATTATGGGTTTAGAAGAGATAAATGAAAAGACTTATTGATATTGTAATTGCATCTATTGCATTACTACTGCTTTCCCCGATTTTTATATTAGTTGCCTATAAGGTTAAAAAAAATCTAGGGTCACCAATATTTTTTTATCAAAAGCGCCCTGGAAAAGATTGTAAGCAGTTTAGAATGATTAAATTTCGGTCAATGAAGGATGCTTTTGATAAAGATGGTCAGCCCTTACCAGATGATCAGCGTATAACACCATTTGGAAAGAAACTTCGTTCAACAAGTTTAGATGAAATGCCGCAGCTAATTAATGTTCTTAAAGGTGATATGAGTATCGTTGGGCCACGCCCACAGCTTTCTGAATTTGTGGAACATTATACTGCCCATCAATTGCGTCGCCATAATGTTAAACCAGGTATGACTGGTCTGGCACAGGTGAGCGGACGTAATAATTTATCTTGGGAAGAAAAGTTTGATTTAGATGTACAGTATGTTGAAAAACAATCAACTCTTCTCGATTTTAAAATTATGTTTAAAACAGTTGAGGTTATGTTTAAAAAAGAAGGCATAGATTCACCAGACCAAGCAGTTGGGGCAAGTCGTTTTTCAGGTTCCGAAACGACTGATACCAAATCTACTAATCGTTAATAATGTTGTTAAAGTAAATCATGATCAAAAAAGCCATTTTCCCCGTTGCTGGTTTAGGAACACGTTTCTTACCTGCAAGTAAATCAATCCCTAAAGAAATGGTGACTGTTGTAGATCGTCCTGCAATTGAATATGTTGTTAAAGAAGCAGTGGCTGCTGGAATTGAACAAATTATTTTAGTGACACATTCATCAAAAGCATCCATAGAAAATTATTTTGATCGTAATTTTGAACTGGAAACAATATTAGAAAATAAGAAAAAAATTGATCTACTTAAAGAAATTACTGAAATTTTACCTAAACATGTCAGTGTGGTGAGTGTACGCCAACCTCAACCATTGGGTTTAGGGCATGCTGTTTTATGTGCGAAATCAGTAATTGGAAATGATGATTTTGCTGTGTTATTACCAGATGTTTTAGTCAAAGAAAAAAGTACAGAAAATGATTTAGCACGAATGATTCATCGTTTTAATACATCTAAAGCATCGCAAATTATGGTTGAGGCTATACCTGATCATCTTGTCGATCAATATGGTATTGTGGATGTTGCATCTTCACCTGTTGAAGGTGCAAGTATTGTGATGAAAGGGATTATCGAAAAGCCTACTGTCGGTACAGCACCTTCAAATTTATCTGTGGTAGGACGTTATGTACTTCCTGCTAAGATTATGCAGTTATTAGAACAAACGCCTAAAGGTGCGGGTAATGAAATCCAATTAACAGATGCCATTGCTGCTTTACAAAAATTAGAAAATGTCGAAGCGTATCGTATGAAAGGTCAGACTTTCGACTGTGGTAGTAAAATTGGTTATTTAAAAGCAGTATTACACTATGCTGTGGAGCATCCTAAGTTGGGTGAAGAATTTAAACAGCTTATTAAAGAATTGAATTTATAATAATTGGATCTGATATGAATATTTGTGTATTTGGCACAACACTCCAAGCTGGCGTACTCGCTGGCTTGTTTGCTGAATATGGACACCACGTGTATTGGTGTCCCCAAGTAGGCGCTGATCATCAATCCTCAGTACACTACCAAGATGAAGATTTAAATCAACTCATTCAAAAACAGATTAAGAACAATTCAATTCAATTGGTCGGGTTAAAACAACTTCAATTACAAAGTGAAGTTTTTTTATTTAGTTTTAATCCTTCTGAGTTTGATCAAGCCAAGCACTTGGCTGAAGCATTAAAACGTTTTCCAATCATTCATCCAAGACTGATGATCAATGGTTCTACGTTCGGTTTACAAGGCACTGAAGAACTAAAACAAATTTTAGTGGCTGATCATTGGGCGTATTTGCCAGACACTATTCAAGAAGGTAATGCGATCCAAAGTTTTATTGACTTAAAGCAAGTAATTGTGGGCGTAGATCAATCTGCGACACAACAGATCATCAAAGAATTATTAAGACCTTTTTTTCAATTAAAACATCAATATTTGTTTATGCCATTTTTAGATGCTGAATTTACCAAGCTGAGTATTTCAGGTATGTTGGCTACACGCATCAGTTATATGAATGATATGGCGCAAGTCGCTGAAAAATTAAATATTGATATTCATAATGTTAAGCAGGGATTAGCATCTGATAGTCGAATTGGCGCTTCATATTTATCTGCAGGTGTAGGTTTTGGTGGGGAAAATTTCTCGCATGATATTTTAACCTTAACAGGTACAGTGGCAGGTTCAGGGATCAAAAGCCAATTGCTGGATCAGGTTTGGAATATCAATGAACAACAAAAAGAAATTTTATTTAGAAAACTGTGGAATTACTATCAAGGGCAGTTAACAGGTAAAGTTGTGGCGATTTGGGGAGCTTCTTTTAAAGAAAATACCTCGAGTATTGAGAATTCACCGATTCATGCCATGCTTGCAGCACTTTGGGCACAAGGCGCAATTGTACAGTTGCATGATCCTCAGGCCTTAGCGCGGGTAGCAAATTTCTATGGCGAACGTGCTGATTTGATTTTATGTCATGATCAATACCAAGCAGTAGAAAATGCACATGCATTGTGTTTATTGACGGCTTGGAAGCAATATTGGAGTCCTGATTATTCACAACTTTTACAGAAAATGACCCATCCTTTAATTCTTGATGGTCGTAATATGTTAGATCCAGATTTCGTCAAAGCACAAGGTTTTGCTTATCAGGGTGTAGGGCGAGTATGACAAATTCTATATTAGACAATGATCAAAGAGAGCAGCATTTAGTAAGATTGCAAAATCTTTCTGTGGAACAACAGCAATTGAGTTTGACCGATTTATTTGAACAATATCCACAGCGTTTTGACAAGTTCTCAGTACATTTTAATCAACTGAGTTTTGATTATAGTAAACATCGTATTGACCAAAATGCATGCGATGCTCTGTTTAAATTTGCAGATTCAAAACAATTAACACAATGGATCAAACGCTTATTTACCGAAGGATCGATCAATTATACGGAAGACCGAGCAGCAATGCATTGGGCATTGCGTTTACCGAAGCATGATCAAGATTACCCTGAACTGGCTGAATTAGTACATCAGCAATTAGATCGAATGTATCAGCTTGTTGATAAAGTCCATGCAGGACAATGTCGTGGTTCGACAGGTGAAGTGATTCAAGATGTGGTCAATATCGGTGTGGGTGGTTCTGATTTAGGACCATTGATGGTGAGTCATGCTTTATCGGACTATAAAGTCAGTACCGCTAAACCATTAAAAGTACATTTTGTTTCAACTATGGATGGTAGTCAGCTTTCTGATTTACTACATCAATTACGCCCTGAAACCACCTTATTTATTATTTCGTCCAAGTCTTTTGGAACCATCGATACTTTATCTAATGCTCAAACAGTTCGTCAGTGGTTAGAAAAAGATTTGGGTACGCAAAACAGTGTGATCCAACATCATTTTATTGGGGTTTCAACCAAACCTGAGAAAATGACAGAATGGGGAATCGCACCAGAAAACCAGTTCTTACTTTGGGATTGGGTTGGTGGTCGTTACTCGTTGTGGTCATGTATTGGTTTACCGATTGCATTGCAAATTGGTGTTGATGGGTTTAAACAATTGCTCGCAGGCGCTTATGCAATTGATCAGCATTTCCAAAAAGCGTCATTTGAACAAAATATTCCTGTATTGATGGGGTTACTTGGAGTTTGGAATAATAATTTTTTAAATATTCAGACCCATGCAGTATTGCCTTATGATGGTCGCTTAAAATATTTTGCTTCTTATTTACAGCAGCTTGAGATGGAATCGAATGGAAAGTCGATTCAAAGAAATAATCAAAAAGTTGATTTAAACACATGCCCAATTGTTTGGGGCGAAGTGGGCCCAAATGCGCAACATGCTTTTTATCAGCTCTTGCATCAAGGAACCCATGCGGTGAGTTGTGATTTTATTGCGCCAGTACAGCGTTATAATTCGAATCAATTTACCTATGCAGAAAGTGCAGAGTCCTTAATTGAGCAGCATCATTTGGCTTTATCCAATTGCTTGGCGCAGTCGCGATTATTGGCTTTTGGTAACACAGCATTAAATGCCAATGAATTATCAGGCTTACCTGTATATAAACAGTATGAAGGCAATCAACCAAGTTCAACGCTATTGTTGCAAGAACTAAGTCCTTATAGTTTAGGAATGCTGATTGCATTGTATGAACATAAAGTGTTTGTGCAATCGGTCATTTGGAATATTAATCCATTTGATCAATGGGGCGTTGAAAAAGGCAAAGAAATTGCCAACCAATTACTCCCTATTCTCAATGGTAAAGAAAAAGACGTGTCTCAACTGGATGCTTCAACACAAGGTTTAATTAAGATCTTGCTGAGCAAAGAGTAGAAATACTGGAAAGATTTATGGCAAATATTTTAGTAACAGGTGGTGCGGGTTATATTGGATCGCATACCTGTGTGGAGTTACTTGAGGCTGGGCATAAGGTTATTGTTCTAGATAATCTATCAAATAGCTCAGAAGAATCATTAAAACGTGTCCAAGAATTGACTGGAAAAACACTAAAATTTGTTCAAGGTGACATTCGTTATCAAAATGATTTAGATCAAGTTTTTTCAAACAATAAAATCGATGCTGTGATTCATTTTGCAGGTTTAAAAGCAGTGGGGGAAAGCCAACAAATTCCACTGACTTACTTTGATCATAATATTGCAGGATCAGTTCAGTTGGCACAAGCGATGCAAAGAGCGGGTGTTTTTAATTTAGTTTTTAGTTCATCTGCAACAGTTTACGGAGAAAGCAATTCTTCCCCTTATCAGGAGGATATGCAACTAGGTCTACCGAATAATAATTATGGTCATACAAAGCTAATCGTTGAGCAATTATTGGAAAAACTATCAATTGCGGATAAGCACTGGTCGATTGCACTATTGCGTTATTTTAATCCTGTTGGTGCGCATAAGAGCGGTCGTATTGGCGAAGATCCATTAGGTATTCCAAATAATCTTATGCCTTATTTGACTCAAGTCGCTGTAGGTCGTAGAGAAAAGCTTTCTATTTTTGGAAATGATTACCCAACTCAAGATGGAACATGTGAAAGAGATTTTATTCATGTTGTCGATTTAGCAAAAGCACATGTTTTAGCTGTTGAAAATAGAATAAAAAGCCAAGGGTGTCGTGCTTGGAATATTGGGACTGGTCTGCCTATTTCAGTACTACAAATTAAGAGTACTTTTGAAAAAATAAATAATATCAGTATAAATTCAGAATTTGTAAGCCGACGAGCTGGTGATTTGCCGAGTTTTTATGCTAATGCATTGCGAGCTAATATAGAATTAGGTTGGACGCCAAAATATACTTTGGAAGATATGTTAGCAGACAGTTGGAATTGGCAAAAACAAAATCCAACAGGCTATCAAGTATAAATTTAACAGTAAAAAATAGGCGCATTAAGCGCCTATTTATATTATTCAATATTTGGTTTTATGTAGTTATTTACCACATAAATTGATCCTTTTTTACTCAAATGACCATAATCAACTTGAAGTAGATCAGAACCTATCTTAGTTTCACAATAATATTTCGAACTCTTTAAGTCACACATTTGGTTGATAAGGGATATGTATTTGATTTGATGATCATTCAAATTGTTAACTATAATTTTTGCTTTAGCATCATGTTCTATAATATCCATATCCAGACCAGTATCATTAATTTTTGACACTATGGAATCAAAATGGGAATCTTTTACAATAACTTTAGGTAAAGATGGTCGCCATTGCGGTACAGCGCCAACAATCAATATTTTTTTTACGCCTAAGGATTCTAGCTTCTTTGTAATCGATTTCCAATCAGATAGATCATGACTATCAGCCTGAGCAATAATAACAAATGAGGGCTTTAATCGCTTTATTTCCTCTAAAGCTAATATATTGACTTTATCACACGCCTGTTTAAGCGCTCCTTTAAGTGTTTCAGTTGGAGTTAAAGATGCTTTACAACCTGAGGAGCCAATCTGATAAAAACTATAATCATTCAATGTTGTCCTAAGTCCAAGTGATAATGCTTGAGAGTGAGAGTCTCCCCATAAAAGGATTGACTTGGTTGATAGTGGTCGATTGATACAGGACTTATCAATACCATTAAATCCATATTTTGTTAAATTGGAATAAGCATCACACTGTAACCAATAAGCATCATCAAGATTTTTATGTTCATTAATGTATTTTTCAATCAAAAGAGCTTGAGGAGTATTTGCTGCACCTCTTATGCTTGAGTTACCTCCATTTGTTTTAAAAATAATTAAACCCAAACCAATAATTGATATACAAGACATTGAAATAATTAAGTTTGACTTGAATAGAGATGTTCCTTTTAATTGATTTCCAATAAATTTTTCAACGTATGTTGCTGATAAATAACCCAAAGCAATTGAAATAATAATACCTACTAATAGATAAATAATATTATTTTGTTGGTTTTTATGGAATAACCAAAAAACAATTGGCCAATGCCATAAGTAAATTGAATAAGAGGCATTACCTAAGAATTGTGCAATTTTATTGTTTGTAAAAATAGATTTTTGGTTTTGTGTATAAAGAATGAGAGCTGTCCCAATCGTTGGTACTAAAGTATAGATACTTGACCATGGGGTTTTCGCATTGAATAAGTATAGGGATGCTATTATTAAAGAAAATCCTATGATTTCTAATAAATATGATGTTGCATTTTTTAGATTAGGTTTAGGTAAAAAGTATAAAAAACCACCTAAAACCATTTCCCAAGCGCGAGTTGGTAAAAGGAAAAAAGAAGCAGATGGTCGATATGTTGAAATAACATGTGCTAAAGCTAGCGAGCAAATGAATAGAAGAATAAGAGAGTAAATGGTTTTATGTTTTAATAATTTATATGCAATGATTAAATATATTGGCAAAAATAAGTAAAATTGCCATTCAACAGATAGAGACCATGTATGTAATAAAATTTTTTCATGTGAATCAACATCAAAATAACCAGACTCTTTCCAATAAATGATATTAGAAACAAATAAAAGACTACCGATTACATGTTTACTTAATGATCTATAATCTGAAGGAATGAGTTCAAACCATCCTAATACCAGTAGAAATATGCACAATACAGCTAAAGCAGGAATGATACGAACAGCTCGATTCGTATAAAATTGAAGAATAGAGAAGTTATTTTCTTGTAGACTGTCCATGATGATTTTTGTCATCAAAAAACCAGATATAACAAAAAAAACATCGACTCCAATAAATCCACCTGTAAAACCGAATATCCCAAAATGGAAAAGAACTACAAACAAAACTGCGTATGCTCTTAATCCATTGATATCGTATCTAAATTTGTTCATAATTTTTCACTAAAATTAGGAAACTGGGTCGTATATAGTTGAAGTAATATAAATTCTATGGCTCACTCTTTTTATTTTACATCATGCCGCCATACTCTGAAAGAATCGGGGTATGGCTTATAGCGATATTAACCCTGAATCAACTGAGTTAACTCATCTACATAATCTTGCATTGGTTTAGGATTTTTATCTGCACGGCTTTCAATATTTAAGCGTAATAATGGCTCGGTATTGGATGCACGGACATTTAAACGCCATGCACCAAAATCAAGGCTAACGCCGTCTGTTTGATCAATTACAGGGTTTAAATCGGCAAAATGATCGAAGATTTTTTGAATGGTTTTTTGCGTATCTTCAACTTTAAAGTTGATTTCACCACTACAAGGGAAACGTTCAATCATCCCTTCGACCAGACTGGATAACGATTGTTGAGTTTCTGATACCACTAAAATCGCCAATAACCAAGGAATCATCCCGCTGTCACAGTAAGCAAAATCACGGAAATAGTGATGTGCACTCATTTCCCCGCCATAAGCCGCATTGTGTTCACGCATCACATCTTTAATAAAAGCATGTCCAGATTTAGATTGAACAGCAATCCCTTGATATTGCTCAATGATATCCAGTGTATTCCAGACTAAGCGAGGATCGTGTACGATTTTTTCACCGGCTTGTTTTAATAAGAAGGCTTGGGCTAATAATCCGACTATATAATAGCCTTCAATAAATTGGCCTTTTTCATCAAACAAGAAGCAACGGTCAAAGTCACCATCCCATGCAATCCCCATATCCGCATGGTGTATTAAAACTGCATTGCGGGTGCTATCTCGATTTTCCACCAAAATTGGATTAGGAATACCATTTGGGAATGTACCATCTGGATGATTATGGATTTTAATAAACTCTACGGGGATATTGAGCGCTTTGAATTTTTCTTCGATTGCGTCAACAACATGACCCGCTGCGCCATTGCCCGCATTCATCACCAGTTTAAGCGGGCGGATTTTGCTCGGATCAATATAGGTGAGTAGGTGTTCAATAAATTCAGGGAGGATATTATATTTTTGGGTTGAGCCTTTTTTCTCAACTTTAATGAACTGTTCCGATTCAGCCAACGATTGGATATCTTTTAGTCCTGTATCTGCACTGATTGGTCGAGCATTTTCACGAACCAATTTCATACCATTGTAATCCATCGGATTATGGCTTGCTGTGATTTCAATACCACCCTGAACATCGAGATGAAAAGCGCCGAAGTAAACTTCTTCTGTTCCCGTCATGCCAAGATCAAGAACATCTACCCCAGCATCATTTAAACCACGAATCGTTGCTTGTTTTAAGTCTTCGCTGGTTAAACGGACATCACAACCAATGACAACAGTTTTGGGTTGATAGATTTGACCATAAGCACGGCCTACTTTATAAGCAATTTCTTCATTTAGCTCTGTGCCAAGTTTGCCTCGAATATCATAGGCTTTGAAACAAGTCAGTTTATTCATGTTCATCTTTATATTGTTTAAGGTTGGCTGGTAGTGAAACATCATTTTAACCTTAAAGTGTATAAGAAATTATATTGGAAGATGTAAATTTAGTTTGAAGTACACAATTGAATACGTTTCGATTACGCCAAGCCTCAATTTTAATAAGGTGTTTGTTCATCCATGATAATTTGCACATTGTGGATTTACAGCTTTTGAGATGATTTATGTATAATTTTATAATTCATGTGATAATAGTCACATTTTTTTGCTGTTAGTATTTGAATTTAAAATATTTTATTAAAGAAATTTAACTTTAAAAAGTAAAAATAAGCATTTGATTAGGTTTTATAATGTGTAGAATAGAAATGAGGTAGGGAAATAATTCAAAATAATTCAATACCGATAATTAAAAGCTTTTCTAGGTGCCATTCGCGAATGTTAATAGCAAAAAAGCCCACTATATTGTTAAAAAGTTTGAGTGCTGTGAGTTTATTGGTTCTATTGCAGAACAATGGTTATACACAAGAAACAAGCTACTTAAAAAATATCAAAGAAGGTGTGACAGGGTTGATAAAACCCAAGGATGATCAGTCATTTAGAACTGTCCAGCTCAAGGATTTGACCGATTTTAAATATCAACCCGATGCCCATATAGGCAATCAGAATCAACTCCCTGTTGTAAAGCCATATACTGGACAAAAGGCTTCGCTCAATAATTTATATTTAGAACAAGCGCAAACACAAACAACCCATGCGTATTCAAACCAAGCAAAAATCTTAAGTCTTGAAGATGCGATTCAAATTGCAGTAAAAAGAAACCCCAATATTGCCCAAACAATTTCGACTTTGGCAGGACAAAATGCCAATATTGATGTGGCAAAAGCGCAATATTACCCACAGTTAAAAGCGGGTATGAATACAGGTGATTTTACCTCCAACGATAAAGGTCGCCAATTGTATTCAGTTGAAGCCAATCAACTGCTTTATGACTTTGGTAAAGTAAAATCCAGTGTCACTACGCAACAAAATAAATTGGCAGTTGAGCAAGCCAATGTATTAATCAGTATTGATGATATATCGACCCAAACCGCACGAGATATTTTATCCTTATTGCGTTATCGCAATATTATCAAAATAGCGCAAGATCAATTTAATGGGGTTAGTCGTTTACATGAGATTGCACGCTTAAGAGCAGATGCGGGAATTAGTAGCAATGCCGATCCTGTACAAGCACAAAGCTATGTTGAGTATGCGCGTTCTTACTTAATTACTCAGCAAAACTTTTTAAAACAACAAGAACAAAAATTACGCACATTATTGGGTTTTGATGTGAGTCAAATGGATTTTAATATTCCTGATGAGTTTGTAAAACAATCCGGTCTTTATGATGATCCTGAAATGAATACCATCCCCACGATGATTGCAGCAAAAGCAGAGATTGATGTTGCACAGAGTCAGAAAAAACAAACCCAATTGAGTGCTTATCCCACAATTTCATTGGTGGGATCAGTCAGTAAAGCATTGAATGGTCAAAATCCAAATACCGGTTTAGAAAATGATACCGATGGTTCTATTGGCGTGCAGATGTCCAGTAATTTTTATCAAGGTGGTGCACTAGGATCTCAAGTCAAGGCTGCAAATTTTGCTGAACAGGCTGCACGTGCAAAGTTGAATGCAACTTACCTAGATATTATGGATCAAACACAAATTGCGCGAGAAAGTATTGAAAACACGGATAAGCAAATTTGGGTTCTATTGGATCGGGAACGCTCAACAGCAAAAACCCGTGAGTTGTATGAAGAACAATATAAATTAGGCAAGCGTTCGATCTTAGATTTATTAAGTTCAGAACAATCCTATCAAAGTTCAAGAATAGAAAGGGAAGCGGCACGCTTTGATATCTATGACACGATCGCGGTGTATATCAAGGTAACCGGTAAAAGTAGAAATGCTTATCATTTAAATAACATTCAAATTCAGGGGTTTGAAGTTCAACCATGAATACAAAAACATTAAATTATCAACCCTGGTTACAAGCGATCATTACGGTTGCGCAGCATTATCGGATGCAACCTGCTGAAGAACAAATTCGTCTGCAATTGGATTGGAATAAATACACAAATATTGACGACATGTTGTCCATTATTACCCGTCAAGTGGGTTTGAATGTTCGCAAAGCAGACTTTAGCACGGATGTACTGAATCCATGGCGATTGCCCGTTGTTGTTGAATTTAACAATGGTCAAGTTGCAGTTATCGAGAAAGTCGACAATGAGGGCAATGCAAGTTTACAGTTAAGTGGTGATCAAGGCCTTTCACAAACTTTTAATTTGCATGAACTTCAAGCCAATGCCAGTCGCGTTTATATTTTTCGACCAGAGACATCGATTCCCGATGCTCGTGTTGATGAATATATCAAACCTTATGAAAAAAGCTGGTTCTGGGACATCGTTTTAAAAGATTGGAAACGTTATACCGACATCATGGTTGCTTCAATGATTGCCAATATTCTGGCATTGGCAACCATCATCTTCTCTATGCAAGTCTATGACCGAGTTGTGCCTTCTCAATCTATTCCAACCTTGTGGGTACTCGCGGGTGGGGTGTTGATTGCAGCTGTTTTTGAGTTTGTGTTGCGCATTGCACGGGTTTATTTGTCAGACATTATTGGTAAGCGTGCAGATCTCAAGATTTCAGACCGCGTTTTTGGTCATGCATTGCGGATCCGTAATAAAGATCGCGCCCGTTCAACAGGTTCGTTTATCTCACAGATTCGTGAACTTGAAGGTGTTCGTGAATTGGTGACCTCAACAACGATCAGTGCAATTGCTGACTTACCGTTTTTCTTCCTGTTTTTAGTGATCTTCTGGATTATCGGGGGCAATATCTTTTGGGTGATGTTACTGGTTGTGCCATTGATGATTATTCCTGGCTTTTTGGTGCAGAAAAAGTTGGCTCAATTGGCCACTGAAGGGATGCGAGAGTCTGCGATTCGCAACGCGATTTTGGTCGAAGCAGTTCAAGGTATTGAGGATATTAAGTTATTACGTGCTGAAGCCAGATTTCAAAATCAATGGAATCACATGAATGAAGTGTCTGCCGATGTCAGTATGCGGCAACGTAAAATTGTGGGTTGGTTAAATGCTTGGACACAAAAAATTCAAGGACTGACTTATGCAATTGTGGTTTTAGTGGGTTGTTTTGCGGTGATGAAAGGCGATATGACCACGGGGGCTTTGGTGGCGTGTTCGATTTTATCTTCACGTATGCTTGCACCGATTTCACAAGTCACAGGTGTACTCGGTCGTTGGCAGCAAGCCAAAGTGGCTAAAAATGGTTTAGATGAGCTGATGCAAAAGCCGGTAGACCGTCCTGATCGAGCACAATTGATTCAGCGTAAAGTCCTCTCTGGTGATTATGATTTTAAAGGTGTGGTATTTAAATATACCGAAGATGACCCACGACCAACTTTAGTCATTCCGCAGTTAAAAATCCATGCAGGTGAAAAAGTTGCAATTCTTGGACGCAATGGCGCAGGGAAATCTAGCTTATTACAGTTACTTTCAGGAATGCAGTTGCCAGTACAGGGCAAGATCAGTTTGGATGGCGTCGATCAATCTTTGCTTGATCCTGATGATATTCGTCGTGATATGGCATTACTGAATCAAAATGCGCATCTTTTTTTTGGTACCATCCGTGAAAATTTAACTTTGGGTGCACCATTGGCAAGTAATGATGAAATTATCCGTGCATTACAAATCACCAATGCTTTAGAAATCGTGGAACAAAAAAAGGAAGGTCTAGATCATCTTATTCTTGAAGGGGGTGTGGGATTCTCTGGAGGGCAGAAACAAGCATTGTTACTCACACGATTATTGCTCCGAAATCCAAATATTGTGTTGTTGGATGAACCGACTGCTTCGATTGATGATGTTTCTGAAAAAGTATTGATACAGCATTTAAAAGAATGGCTAGGTCATCGGACCTTAGTGGTGGCGACGCATCGCCCTGCTGTTTTGCAACTTGTTGATCGTATTATCGTTGTGCATGAAGGGAAGATTATCAAAGATGGGCCACGTGATGCCATTCTAAATCCTGCACAGCAGGCAAATGCAGGAGGGACTTCAACATGAGTCAAGAAAAAAATGACCCAAATATCACAGTTCAAGAGGCTGAACCTGCTCAAGTCGATCATGCATCCAATATTTTACAGCGGCCAACCAATCCCTCTGCGTTAAAGTTCTCAGAACCACCGTTACCCAAATCCACATTTATTATTTGGATTGTTGCCATAGGTCTGCTGGCTTTCTTAATTTGGGCTTGTTTATTCAAATTGGAAGAAGTTTCTACAGGGACAGGTAAAGTTGTTCCGTCATCTAAAGAACAGACGATTCAATCTTTAGATGGTGGTGTGTTGACCAGCTTAGATGTTAAAGAAGGCGATATTATCCAGAAAGGGCAGACCCTTGCGCAAATTGACCCTACTCGATTTGAGTCCCAAGTCGGTGAAAGCCAAATGAAATTACTTGCGACACTGGCTACGGCAGCACGCTTAGAGGCTGAGGTGAATGGTACCGCAATCAAGTTTCCAAAAGAGGTTTTGGCCGTTCCTGCTTTGGTGAGAGAGGAAAGTGCACTATATACTTCGCGTCGCGCAAATTTGGATGAATCAATTACTGGTTTAAAACACGCATTGTCTTTGGTTCAAAATGAATTACAAATGACTCAACCTTTGGTGGCGAAAGGTGCTGCTTCTGAGGTTGAAGTGTTGCGTTTAAAGCGAGATATCAATAATTTTGAAAATCAAATTAATGACAAGCGTAATGACTACTATGTAAAGTCACGTGAAGAATTGGCAAAAGCCAATGCCGATATCCAATCATTACAGCAAGTTGTTGCTGGTCGTAATGATTCGGTGAAACGCTCTACTTTTAAAGCGCCTGTACGTGGTGTGGTAAAAGAAATTGCGGTGACAACCATTGGTGGGGTTATTCCACAAAATGGTAAATTGATGACCATTGTACCGATTGATGAGCAGTTATTGATTGAAGCGCGTATTTCGCCACGAGATATTGCGTTTATTCATCCGGGTCAACCTGCATTGGTGAAAATCACGGCATATGATTATTCAATTTATGGTGGCTTGGAAGGGAAAGTAACGGTAATTTCTCCTGATACCATCCGCGATGAAGTTAAACAAGATCAGTTCTACTATCGAGTCTATATTCGGACCGATAAAGATAAGCTGACCAATAAGGCAGGGAAATCTTTCTCAATAACGCCAGGTATGGTGGCAACAGTAGATATTCGTACCGGTCAAAAAACAATTATTGAATACTTGTTGAAACCGTTTAATAAAGCCAAAGAAGCGTTAAGAGAACGATAATTGCATCACATGGTGATTATTTTAAAAACCAATCTTCGGATTGGTTTTTTTGTGCTTTTGCAGTTTTGTGATCAACACACTGATTGAGTGAATACAGCATAAAGTGTGTAAGTATATGCTGATGATTTATAAACCAATAATGCAAAAAAAGCCCCAATCTTTCGATCAGGGCTTTTTAAATTTGGAGCGGGAAAGGAGACTCGAACTCCCGACCCCAACCTTGGCAAGGTTATGCTCTACCAACTGAGCTATTCCCGCGGAGTCTGTCCAATTTTTTAAATAAAAAACTGAATAAAAAAATTTTGGAGCGGGAAAGGAGACTCGAACTCCCGACCCCAACCTTGGCAAGGTTATGCTCTACCAACTGAGCTATTCCCGCGGAGTCTGTCCAATTTTTTAAATAAAAAACTGAATAAAAAAATTTGAGCGGGAAAGGAGACTCGAACTCCCGACCCCAACCTTGGCAAGGTTATGCTCTACCAACTGAGCTATTCCCGCATGCGGTGTATAATACATCAACAGATGGTAGGGTCAAGATTTTTCTGCAAAGGAAAACACTAATTGCATAAAATAAAGACATTTTTATGAAAAAACTTCAAAATTTAATTTAAAAAAATCAAATCGAACAGCAAAAGCTTTGCTGAACACACAGCGATGCTCAAAGAATCCGCTATACTATGTCATTCACCCATTGATCGATCTCTAAGGAATCTGTATGAGTTTAGAACAACAATTGATTGAAAGTTTAAATCAACTTGAGCCATCACATTTAGAAGTGATCAATGAGTCTGCTGGTCATGGCGGGTATTTTCCTGGAAAAGAGTCTCATTTTAAAGTGATCATTGTCAGTGAACAATTTGCAGGGTTACGTTTGGTACAACGCCACCAAAAAGTGTACGCAGAAGCCAAAGCCTTACTCAGCCCTGGAAAAATTCATGCCTTAGCGATCCATGCTTATCTTCCAAGTGAGTGGCAAGGTCAAGCCCCAGCAAGTCCAGACTGCGCTCATGCACCTAAAGTATAAAGTGCAGAGTAACTAAAATGGATACACATTTACTGATCAAAATCATTCATATGACCAGTGTTGGGTTATTAATCCTGGTTTTTGTTTTACGCGCTTCAACATTATTTATTGGAACACACAACCAGCAGCCGAATCCTAAAGGGCGGGTGGCTTTTGTTGCCTTGCAACATCTTTCCCTCACGGTGGTTATATTTACAGGGCTAACTTTATTGATCATGAATGAGTTTAAAGTGCAGCCTTGGTTCTATGCGAAAATTATTTTGTTTATGGTTTTCCTTTCCTCACAAATAAAAGCCTATAAAAAGGATGATACCGTTCTTTTAGCACAACGCAGAGCTGGTTTAGTGATTGGCGGAATTGCCTTGTTTGCAACTTTAGTTTTGGTCGTGCTTAAACCAGTTTTTAGTTGATTGTTAGACATGAATTTCACACTTGTATAGCGTCTAGGTTAAACTAGATACAAGTTTAAAAATAATGATAGCTTAGGGAACTTGTATGCTAACTCGTGTGGTATTTAACCAAAAAGGCGGTGTAGGAAAATCAAGTATTACGGTGAATCTTGCTGCGATTAGTGCGTATCAAGGTTTTAAAACATTGGTGATTGATTTAGATCCTCAAGCAAATTCTAGCCAATATCTTTTGGGTGATGACGCCACCTATTCTGCTGAAAAAACGGCATTAGAGCCGAATATTGAAAACTTTTTTAATGACGTACTTGGAAATCATCAACAAAAAGGATTGATTGGCAATGCCATTGGTAGCCTTTTAAAAACAAAAAATAAAGGTTTTGAGCAATATATTCATCGTTCACCTTTTAAAGATTTGGATGTATTACCCGCCAGCCCGAGCTTAGGCGAGTTAGAACATGCGTTAGAATCAAAACATAAAATTTATAAGTTACGTGATGCGATTCAGACCTTAACCAGTCAATATGAGCGTATTTATATTGATACACCGCCAGCATTTAACTTTTTTACCTTATCGGCACTGATCTCAGCGGATCGTGTTCTGATTCCGTTTGATTGTGATGTATTTTCAAAACGTGCATTACAGACGCTTATTCAAAATGTCATAGAAACTCAAGATGATCATAATGATCGACTTGAAATCGAAGGGATTGTGGTCAATCAATATCAAGCTCAGGCAAAATTACCGCGTGAAGTGGTACAACAGCTTAAAGATGAGGGGTTACCGGTTTTAGAAAATATGTTGCCACCTTCTGTATTAATGAAAGAATCGCATCATAAAAATCTGCCATTAATTCATTTGGCTACAGATCATAAATTGACTCAAGCCTATCAATCATTGTTCAATGAGATTGATAAAAAATAATTTCGAGATCGTGATGAAATCATTGAAAATGACTTCTGTTAAATTATCAGTCGTTGCCTTAACGGTGCTTGTCGTATCTGCTTGTACGACGACGGTTAAACCCACTTATGTGTCGCCTACGCAGTATCAGGCGATGAACTGTTTGCAATTGACGACAGAATTTAATCGTATACAGCAATACATTAATAATGGTGTACAACCTGCGAAACGTACAGGCGTGGGTGTTGGACTAGGTGTTGGTGGTGGTTGGGGCAGCGGTGGCTGGGGTTGGGGGATTGGTCCAAGTATTTCAGTAAACCTAGGACAATCTTCAAATACCAAAAATACTGAGCTTTCCCGACTGTATGGTGAGCAAGATGCCTTGTCTCAGGCGGCTCAATTTAAGAATTGCCCTTACGTCCCTAAACGTCAGGAAGTTAAAAAATAACGGGTTTTACCCATAAAAAAGCCGATTTTAGAAATCGGCTTTTTATCATCTTTAAATATGCTGTTTATTGATTATTGGGCATTTTATTTTTATTAAAAAATTTATGACGAATATAACCAATCACACCAGGTAACACACTGAGAATAATGATACCGAAAACCAAATGGGTGAAATTATCTTTCACAATGGGCATATTACCGAATAAATAACCCAAGGTAATAAACGAGCCAACCCAGCAAATTGCACCGACTGCATTATAGGTTAAGAAATATTTATAATTCATGCTTCCTGCACCTGCAACAAAGGGTGCAAAAGTACGGGCAAAAGGGATAAAACGGGCAAAAATAATGGTTTTTCCGCCATGCTTTTCAAAAAATTGTGATGTTTTTAACAAGTGTTGTTTGTTAATAAATTTAGAATCAATTTCAAAAACACGTGGTCCGACATATTTCCCAATATGATAATTGAGGGTATCGCCGAGCACTGCCGCAATAAATAGCAGAATGATTAAAACCACAGGATCCATTGCACCCGTCGAAGCAGCTAAAGCACCGGCAGCAAAAAGTAAGCTATCCCCAGGCAGGAATGGCATCACCACGAGACCTGTTTCAACAAAAATAATCAGGAATAAAATTCCATACACCCAGATACCATAATTTCTAATAAATTCAAACAGGTGTTCGTCTACGTGCAAAATAAAGTCAATCAGATCCATAAGGCAGAAACTATGCGAATTGGTGCACAAATCCTAGCAGTGTGAGTTATGAAAGTCAGTATTAAAAAGTAATTTTTTAAAACTTATTATTGTTCTTAATTTGCAACGATGAGTTTAGTTTTTAAGTATTTAACTTGAAATGTTTAGTGATTAATATGTATACATCTTCAGAACGAAATACAAATTAGGTCACACCATGTTTAATCCAAATGTTGTTGTTAAAAATATTGTGAATCAACCCACCGTCAATGCAAGCATTGCATTGATTGCACGTATTCTTATGGCATATATCTTTCTTGTTGCAGGTTGGGGCAAAATCACGGCTTACAGTGCAACTGTCGGTTATATGGAATCAATGGGTGTACCAGGTGCCATGTTACCTTTAACCATTCTGGTTGAGTTCGGTGGTGGTTTGGCATTGTTATTTGGTTTTCAGGCACGCTTTGCAGCATTTGGTTTGGGCGTATTTAGTTTGATTACTGCATTCCTATTTCATGGTGGTGACGCAGATGCAATTAACTTTATGAAAAACTTCGCAATGGCAGGTGGTTTGTTTTTCTTGATGTTGCATGGTGCTGGGAAATTGAGTCTTGATCATGTAATAGAAAAATAATTTAAAGATAAATAAAGCTTTGAAAAGCCAGATCTGTATCTGGCTTTTTTGTGTGTTCATTTAGCCTTATTCAAATGGATCAATTGGTTTATGCTATCTAAACATATTCAATTCAGTTTTAACTATGACCCCCAGTGAACTGATTGGCATCATTAAAGCCAAAATGAACCTATAAGCTGATTATTTAAAATGATTTTTTACAAAGCTAAGGAACTTAATTGAATGGAGTGCGTACGGCTTATAAAAATGATAGAATATGGCGCTTATATTCGTTTGCCTGCATAGTTGTTGACTCATGACTACCAATACTCAAATTACTGAAGATCGTATCCTTATCTTGGATTTCGGTTCTCAATATAGCCAGCTTATTGCACGCCGTGTACGTGAAGCTGGTGTATATTCTGAAATGTATGCTTTTGATATGTCTGAAGAAGACATTCGCGCGTTTAATCCGAACGGTATCATCTTATCTGGTGGTCCTGAAAGTGTGCATGAGGAAGGTAGTCCACGTGCGCCAGAAGTTGTGTTCAACTTGGGTGTACCTGTATTGGGGATCTGCTATGGTCTGCAAACCATGTCAGAACAACTTGGCGGTAAAGTAGAGCCAGGGACTGTACATGAATTTGGTTATGCAGCAGTTGACGTTTTAGTACGTGATCAATTGCTTGGTGATTTAAATGATGGTGATGACAAACTTAATGTTTGGATGAGCCACGGTGACAAAGTTTCTGCGATTCCAGCAGGCTTTAAAGTGACTGCAAGCACACCAAGCTGCCCATTTGCTGCAGTGAGTGATGAAACGCGTCGTTTCTACGGGGTGCAATTCCACCCAGAAGTGACACATACTGCCAAAGGCGCAGAGTTACTGTCTAACTTCGTTCATAGCATTTGTGGTTGCCGTAATCTTTGGAATTCTGAAAACATTATTGATTTACGTGTTGAACAATTACGTGAACAAATTGGTGATCAAAAAGTTCTTTTAGGTCTTTCAGGTGGTGTTGACTCATCTGTAGTTGCAGCATTGTTGCATAAAGCAATCGGTGACCAACTGACTTGTGTGTTTGTAGACAATGGCTTACTTCGTTTAAACGAAGGTGAGCAAGTGATGGACATGTTTGCGAAAAACATGGGGATCCGTGTGATTCGTGCTGATGCAGAAGAACGTTTCTTATCTGCACTTGCAGGCGAAGTTGATCCTGAGAAAAAACGTAAAATCATTGGTCGTGAATTTATCGAAGTTTTTGCTGAAGAAGCGCGTAAACTTGATGGCGTAAACTTCCTTGCGCAAGGTACGATTTACCCTGACGTGATTGAGTCTGCGGCAACTAAAAATGGCAAAGCGCATGTGATTAAATCACACCATAATGTGGGTGGTTTACCAGAAGATCTAGCATTTGAATTGGTTGAGCCAATCCGTGACCTATTTAAAGATGAAGTACGTCGTTTAGGTACAACTTTAGGTTTACCACATGAAATGCTTTATCGTCATCCATTCCCTGGTCCAGGTTTGGGCGTGCGTATCTTGGGTGAAGTGAAAAAAGAATATGCTGATATTCTTCGTCTTGCTGATGACATCTTTATGCAAGAGCTTCGTGCAAGTGGTTGGTATGACAAAACTGCCCAAGCATTTGCAGTATTCCAACCAGTAAAATCGGTGGGTGTCGTAGGTGATGGTCGTCGTTATGCATGGGTCATTGCACTTCGTGCCGTGGAAACGGTTGACTTTATGACAGCTCGTTTTGCCCATCTTCCATATGAGTTGGTGGATAAAATCTCAACACGTATCATGAATGAAATTAAAGATGTTTCTCGTGTGGTGTATGACGTTTCTTCTAAACCACCAGCAACAATTGAATGGGAGTAATTCAGGGATTTCAAGAAGCGAAGCTTCTTGCCTGAATTACGCCAAGGGCTATGCCCGCGGCAGCAGGGTTTTAAGAAGCGAAGCTTCTTGCCTGACTTTTAAAAAGAGCGCTTAGGCGCTCTTTTTAGTCGTAAGTATTATCTAAATTCTTTTTTGTATAAACTTTTATTAATTCTGCTTTTTTTACTTTAATACCAGATTTAATAAGAAGAACTTCTCTTTTATCAAATATAGTATTTAAAATTTTTTTCTTAGTTGGATTATCTCCATAGTGAAGAGCTTTATGGCAGTTAGGACAAAGAGAAATAATATTAGCTGGTATGTCTAATGAGATTTCATAATAATCTTGTTGGCTCATCGGGACTAAATGATGACCTTCCATGTATTGATGTTTACCATTAAAAAAAGTTGTATGTTCATTACTAAATTCACATTTGTATTCAGCAAGATATAAAGCTAATTTACTGTATCGAGGATCTCTCAAATAATATTTAGTATTTTTAGAACTTTTGAGTGGGCGTGGTCGATTAATATTAGGATCAATATCTTTAAAACTCTGATCATCACTTTTTTGAATTTCTAGCTGATAAGATGAATCTGAAATAGGTTTTAAATCTAATATATTTTTGCCAACTAAATTGTAGATATTTTCATAATCCATCAAAAGCTCTTGGAATTGTTGTTCTATTTTTATAGACAAATCAGAGTTTTTTAACTCTTCCAATGTGTACTTATAGCTTTTAATAGCCGCTTTTGCATAACTTTTGCCTAAATTGTTTTTAGCTTTAAAATCGATAGGCCCAAAAAAAACATTGTGAGTATTAGATGGTTTCATGTATTCAATTGCAACATGAGCAAACTGAGATAAATCGTTTTTATTTGTTTTTGAAACGCCTTGATTTAAGCTCAGATAACAGCTCTGCATATCAGCTGAAAAGCCTAGTACGATATAGTAACCAGCTTGTGGTGTAGATGTTATATTTCTATTAGCACAAACAATCCAAGGAATTTCGGCCCAATTTCCCATACCATGTGAATGAGTAACTTTATAAGAAGTTGGAAAATCTGAAAATGATTGGATCCATTGTTCAAACTGCTTTGGAATTAACACGGATAATGCTTCAAAATGATCTCCTTGGTTTACTGCTTTAGGAAATTGTTTTGTACTGGTAATGAAGTTTTCTAAAACTTTTACAATATTTTTTTGGATCATTGGAGTGAAATAATTAAAAATTCATAATAATCATATGATTTTTATTTTATTATTGAAATATGATTTATAAACATAATTAAATTTAATGTCAGGATTTAAATGAAAGTTTAATTTTAGGTTTATAGAAAATTTACTAAAACGTATTTAATTAATGATGCATACACATATAAAAAAGCCAATCAACGTATTGATTGGCTTTTGTTGCTCCAAAAGAGCGATTGCTAAATGGATTTAAACTTAGAAACGGTATCCAGCACGAACGCCGTAAGTGTTGTAGTTATCACCAAAACCTACACGACCTTCTAAGCTAACGTTTTGATTAAAGAATTTCTTCGCAGAAATACCCCATTCATCACGATCAGTTAAATCATTGTTGTAGTAGTCAGCACCTACACTTAAAGTCTTATCTAAATACAAGTCACCACGTACTTTGTACTCATCCAAGTCCCCGAATGCACCAAAAGCTTCAAAGTTAGCGTCATATTGACCTACTTTGGTTACATATTTAGCACGTACAGTTGGGTCTGCGCCGTCATCACCATTTTTAACATCATAACCCGTTACACCAAGTGCAAGTAATAAACCAGGAGCTGGTAAATAACCCACTTCAGCGCCATAAGTTGTTACTTTATTGTCGATGTTAGTGTTATCAACTTCAAGTTCATCACGACCTACACGACCACTTACATAGAAGTCTGAGTTAGGTACATAGTATTCAAGACCCGCACCATATTGGCTGTCTTTTACACCATCATTTTTAGCATAATTTACATTGGCTTTTACATTACTTGCGCGATCTAAGAATGCAGCCTCATTAAGCGGTGAATTACGAGTTTGTACTGGTTTGAAATAATAAGTACCATCTACACCAAAGCTATGAGTTGCATCAAAATTATCTGGATCATTATATGTATATGAACCACCAACTTCGGCTTGGTAAGCATGTGCAGTGCCAGTTAAAGCGGCTACGGAAAAGATTGCAGATGCGATTGCTAATTTTTTCATGGAATTCGCCCCTATGAAGAATTGATTGATTTATACATGTTTGGTTACAATTTAGAGTCTAGGGCAAATATAAAAATCGTCAACCACGCTATAGTAACTGGAATGTAATATTAGTGAGTTTATGTAACAATATTAACTTAAGATATTAAAAATAAACAAATAAAACTTATGTGTTGTTTTATTAAGATTGTGTAGATAGTGTGGATATTGGTACGCTTTGAGTAAGAGCTGGACATAATTTGTAATAAAAAAGGCATTTCAGAAATGAAATGCCTCAAAGTTTTTTGGCTTTCTAAGTGCTTAAAAACGGAAAGTTCCATTCACAGTAAAAAGATTCATGCCACTGCTAAAACCTGCTTCGGCACCAATAGCAACATTTTCATTCACAAAGTATTTGCTACGGAACCAGAGGAAATTATTATTGCTTTCATCGTCATCTTTTAAACTATATGCGCTGCCGATACTGAAAGCATGGGTCAAATAGTAATCTGCAGTGAAGATAACATTATTTTCATCGCCAAACACCCCATTCGCTTCAAGATTTAAATAATGTCCATTTTGACCAATTGGCATTACATATTTAATTTTAGCGGCAAAATCCGTTTCATCATCAAGATATTTATCACCACTGAAACCATCGACACCTGCTGCAATGAGCAAATTGCTGATCGGCATATAGCCCACCAATGCGCGATAAGTGGTGACGTTATAATCATTTTTATAACGAACTGAACCATAATTTGAATCTATGTTGCTTTTTATTTTGACTATGCCAAGCCCAATCTCACCATTGAGATAGAATTGTTCATGAAAATATTCTAAGCCACCTGTAAAGTAATGAAGATCTTTTTCATCTTTTGCTCGAGCAAGCTCATAAAATGTGCTTGTAGATAAAGGATCATAGGTTAAGTAGTCCTGACTTTCGATAGTACGATAAGCGTAACCACCATAGACATTGCTATTACGGCCTAAAAATGCTGCCTCATTCAATGGGTTGTTTTTGATTTGTACAGGATCAAAATAGTATTTGCCTTTAATATCGGCTTGATAGTCTTGATCAATGTAATTGTTATCATGATCAAAAGATCTAAACCCAGCATCAAATTGCACATTGTAGGCAAAACTAGAACAGCTGATTGCGGTTAAAGCGAAAAATAAAAGAGATTGTTTCATAAGTATCCTAAATTTTTTTGTGGTGTTGTAAGGTCAGAGCTTTGTTACAAAACAACAACATTGTTCACAAAAACTACACTGTAGTCAATTGTGTTGTCTAAAAAATGCCATATCTCAACTTTTTCCACTCTGTGGTAGAATGCGTGCGAATTAAAAGACGTCAAATGTGAGATTAAAACTCGTGGAAATTAATCCTTATCTAGTTCAGCTAAAAGACTTAAATGACCGTGGTCTAACACTACGGGGGTATCTTTGACTACGATCTAAAGAAAGAGCGTTTAGAAGAGGTTCTCCGCGAGTTAGAAGATCCAGCGATCTGGAATGATCAAAGCCGTGCACAGGCGATGGCAAAAGAAAAAGGCGAGCTTGAAAATGTGATCAACGTTTTAGAAGGCTTGGCGACACAGCTTGATGATGCACAAGCCATGCTTGATCTTGCTGTTGAAGCAGATGATGAAAGCTTATTGGCAGATGTTCAGTCGGAATTGACTGCAGCGGAAGAAGAGTTAGCAAAACTTGAATTCCGTCGTATGTTTAGTAATCCAATGGACCCAAATCCATGTTATGTGGAAATTCAAGCTGGTTCAGGCGGTACTGAAGCACAAGATTGGGCTTCAATGTTGTTACGTATGTATATGCGTTGGATCGAACGTCATGGCTTTAAAGCAGAATTGATGGAAGAATCAGATGGTGATGTTGCAGGGATTAAATCTGCAACAATCCGTGTTGAAGGCGAGTATGCTTATGGTTGGTTACGTACCGAATCTGGCGTTCACCGTTTAGTGCGTAAGTCACCATTTGACTCAGGTAATCGCCGTCATACCTCATTCTCGGCAGTATTTGTATCGCCTGAAGTGGACGATAATATTGAGATTGATATTAATCCTGCTGACGTGCGTACAGATACATATCGTGCATCTGGTGCAGGCGGTCAGCATATTAACAAAACCGACTCAGCAGTACGTTTGACTCACGCACCAACTGGGATTGTGGTGGCATGTCAGAACCAGCGTTCACAACATGCAAACCGTGATCATGCTTGGAAACAGTTACGTGCAAAATTGTATGAACTGGAAATGAGTAAGCGTAATGAAGCTGCTCAAGCACTTGAAGATTCAAAATCGGATATCGGCTGGGGCAGTCAGATTCGTTCATATGTACTGGATGACTCTCGTATTAAAGATTTGCGTACTGGTGTTGAGAACTCGAACACGGGTGCAGTATTGGATGGCGATCTAGATAAATTTATTGAAGCCAGCTTAAAACAAGGTCTTTAATTTAAATTTTTAACAAAAGCAAAGCTTTATCCGTATTTTTGCAATATATCTAAAAAAATCGATATTAAAATCGAAAAAATGCGATATATTGGGTGCAAAGATGCTGAATGGAGCTTTGCTCTGAATTGAATGTGTCTAAGATGGATATTGATTTAATTTCTAAAGCATTAGCGAATCCGACTCGCCGACAGATTTTGGAATGGCTCAAGAAGCCACAACAATATTTGTCGGAAGAGCAGTGCGGTGGCTTTGGTCGTGGTGTCTGTGCAGGGAATATCGAGAAGCTCGGTAATGTCTCTCAATCTACGATGTCAAATCATTTGTCTGTTTTGCAACAGTCAGGATTAATTCAGGCCGAGAAATATGGGCAATGGTCATATTTCTCGCGTAATGAAGCTTTAATTCAGCAATATATTGATTATCTACAAAACTCGCTTTAACACCTGATTTCAATCAGAAAGCGAGTGATGAGGCAAATATGGCTGAACTTAACTCTCCCCTTGTACTTGGCGATTTACATTTAAAAAATCGTGTCGTGATGGCGCCTTTAACCCGTAGCCGTGCTACCGCTGATCGGGTACCCACGGCGATCATGGCTGAGCACTATGCACAGCGTGCCAGTGCGGGTTTAATCATTACTGAAGCAACAGTGATTTCTGAACAGGCCAATGGTTATTTAAATACACCAGGGCTATTTACAGACGCACAAGTTGAAGGTTGGAAGTCTGTAACCCAAGCGGTTCATGATCAAGGTGGCTTGATTGTGGCGCAGTTATGGCATGTGGGACGTGTCTCACATCCAGATCTACTCGATGGTGAAACGCCTGTATCTGCAAGTGCAATACAACAAGCAGGACAAGTCAGCTTATTACGTCCAAAACGTGACTATGTCGTGCCACGCCCTTTGGAAATCTCCGAAATTCATACCATCACCGAACAGTTTAAACAGGCTGCAATTAAAGCCAAGGCGGCTGGTTTTGATGGCGTTGAATTACATGCTGCCAATGGCTACCTAATTGATCAGTTCTTACAAAGCTCAACCAATCATCGTGAAGACGAATATGGTGGTTCTGTTGAAAACCGTGCACGTCTTTTACTTGAAGTAATGGATGCTTTAATTGAAGTATGGGGCGCAGGCCGTGTGGGCATACATTTAGCGCCTCGCGGTGATGAGCATGATATGGGGGATGCTGATCCACGTGAAACCTTTGGTTATGTCTTGGAACAATTAGGTAAACGTAAAATTGCGTTCTTCTTTACACGTGAATATTTAGCCGATGACAGTATCAGCGAATATATGAAACAACGTTCAAATGGTGTGCCATATATTGCCAATATGCGTTTAAGCCGTGAAGATGCCATCAAACTCTTGGCATCAGGTCAAGCAGATGCGGTGTCTTTTGGTAAGGCTTATATTGCTAATCCTGATTTGTATGAACGTCTAATTCAAGACGCACCTTTAAATGAATTGGTGTTTGAAAATATGATTGGTTCACAAACTGCGGAAGGCTATATTGATTATCCTGCTTTAGGATAAAACAAAGACTGTATTTTCTCTGGATGTGAATGGAATACCCATTCACATCCACAACTCAGATAAATTTAACCAGTTTTCTTTTTGCATCGTTGAATCTTACAAGGCATATCTATTGTACGATGGCATGGATATCGCTATTGGTTAAGGCGTACAACACTACCTCTTAACCAATAAGCGTTTTTTCATCCCTGTAAAGCCAAGTTTTGCTAGTGTTGTTGCTGGTTGATGGATCAGATTTGCTCTAGCATGCGGTCGACTACCTTGCTGACAACAAATCGTTAAATATTATTCATTAACAACTGAATATGGCTCTGTTATATTTGCCCATTCATCTATATTGAGACATTCTGTTTGGCTACTCCTTTTTGGTATAACACAGCACTTAAAATCGTTAAGCCTTTGTATCAATGGCGTATCAAAAAACGTGCGAAAGATAGCGCAGAATACCAACAAGAATGTCTTGAGCGCTTTGGCCCCTTTCAAGATGTAAAGAATCAGCATGCCATTTGGTTTCATTGTGTTTCAGTCGGAGAAACCAATGCTGCTCAGCCTTTAATCGAACATTATTTAAAAGCAGGTCATGCTGTTTTAGTCACCAATACGACAAAAACAGGCCAAGCACGTGCCAAATCGTTATTCTTAAAAGCACCTTATCAAGCATTATTTCAAGCGGTATATTTGCCTGCCGATCAGCGCTATTTAGTTGCTGATTTTTATCAGAAATACCAACCCAAATTACTGATTTTGGTTGAAACTGAACTATGGCCAAATCTTATTGACCAAGCTCAACAGTTTAAAGTGCCTTGTATTTTAGTGAATGCACGGCTTTCGGAAAAATCTGCCAAAGGCTATGCTAAAGTTCCAAGCCTGACCCGTCCAATGCTACAGAAATTAGATCAGTTATTGGCGCAAGATGTTGCAACGAAGCAACGCTTTATTGATCTAGGTATGCCACAAAATAAAACACAAGTACTTGGAAGTATTAAATTTGATATTTCTGCACCTGAACAATTTATCCATAAAGCACAACAGTTGCAGCAGGACTGGAACTTAGCAAATCGAAAAATCATCACCATCGCCAGTACACACGCACCTGAAGAAGAAAAATTATTTCTCGCATTTAAAACCTATTTAGAACAATATCCAGATTGGTTGTTAATCGTTGTCCCGCGCCATCCTGAACGTTTTGATGAGGTTTTTGCTGCTGCACAAAGTTTAAATTTAACAACACAGCGTCGTAGCTTAGAGCAAGCAATCGAGTCGAATACCCAAGTCTATTTGGCAGACAGTATGGGTGAAATGTGGCTGTGGTATGCATTGAGTCAGGCATGTTTTGTTGGTGGGTCGTTAAATGAACCCGGTGGTGGACATAATATTTTAGAAGCTATGGTTTTAGATGTACCCACCGTGATTGGACCGCATTATTTTAATTTTCAAGCCATTGTGGATGAGTTCTTACAGGCAGATGCCTTAAAAGTGGGGCAAACTGTTGATGAGGTGGTTCAGTTATTGGTGCGCTGTTTGGAAGATCAAGCTTTTGCCCAGCAATTAAGCCAGCATGCGATTGATGTTTTAAAGCGTAATCAGGGTTCTTTATACAAACATATTGCAGTGATTGATCAGTATTTATAATTTATACATTGTTGATGAATAAACACCATCAGCTAAAAGTAAAACGAACCAGAATTTTTTATGAACATCGTCCTTCTTGATCCTCGTCAAACACAAGCTGAAACTTGGACAATCAGTTCAAAAAGGCAAGTTGAACATTTGCATAAGCATCTTGCTGCCAAAGTTGGAGATACGCTTAAGGTTGGCGTTCGGGGTGCCAGTCGTTATTTAACTGAAATTGTTGATATTTCAGAACATACGATTTTACTTCGACCGATTCAAGAAGAGCCTGTTCCTGCAAAATTACCCGTAACTTTAATTGTGGCATTACCACGCCCCAAAGTGTTACGCCGCTTAATTATGGATGCGGTGACACTGGGGGTAGAAAAATTAATTTTGATTCATAGTTATCGCGTTGATAAAAGTTATTGGCAAAGCCCTTTTTTACAGCAAATTGATCATTACATTACCTTGGGATTAGAACAGGCGGGGGATACCATCGCTCCTCAAATTGAACTTTACAAACGCTTTAAACCCTTTGTTGAAGATGTCTTACCTAGCTTCATTACGCCACAAAATCCTGCTTATGTGGCGCATCCGTATACTGAACAGAAAATGCCATTTGCTATCGATCATTCATGTACTGTGATCATTGGACCTGAAGGGGGTTTTATACCTTATGAGGTGGATTTACTGATAAAAAACGGCTGCCAAGCAGTGAGCTTAGGCAACCGTATTTTGCGTACTGAAACCGCGATCCCTTATGTATTGGGGCGTTTATTTAGCACGAGCTGATTCGATGTCATCCGCTGATGGATCACCGCGGTAGACTTTGACTTCCTGAACAGGATAAGGAATCGAAATATTATTATCCGCAAAGGCTTCTAGCACACGTTCTTGAATTTCACTGATCGAAGCCGCTGTAACCACTTGCGTGGTATCTACCCACCAACGAACGGTTAAATTGACAGAGAAATCCGCCAAAGCAGAAACATTCACTGTAAAGCCCGGCTGGCTTAAAATACGTTGATCTTTATCAAGCAATTTAAGAATAATGTCTTTGGCTTTCTGTACATCATCTTCATAACCGATCCCCACCACAAACTCACAACGACGGCGTTGGTAAGCGGTATTTACCGTCACGGCACTGGTATACACAGTTGCGTTTGGAATCACGATACGTCGCCCGTCAGGAGAACGTAAAAAAGTTGCACGAATTTGAATGTCTTCGACAGTACCTTCCATATTGTTGACAATGATGTCATCACCAATCTTGAACGGTTCACCCAAAAGAATCAAAATTCCAGAAAGTAGATTTTGGAAAATATCTTTAAATGCAAAACCAATCGCGACCGAACCAATCCCCAAAGCACTCATCAGTTGAGCAGGAGTAAAGCCGGGAATTGCAATGACCATGGCAATTAAAAACCCAAAAAAGATAATTGCGGTACTACCTACACGATTCAGTACCAGAACTAAATTTTGGCGCGTATAGGTACGGTTTTCGAGTGTTCTACGGACAAAGAATTTAAAAAGCTTAGACAGCAACCAAAAAATAGTGATGACGATCAGCGCAATACATAAATATGGCATACGCTCCCAAAAACCATCGACAAATTTATCGATGGTTGAGTATGCGTCTTTATATTTTTCAGTATGTTGAATCACTGTTTGTGCAGTTTTTTCGCCTGCAGAATGGATCAATTGAGTGGTGTCTTGCGCAACGGTACTCAATGCATTTGCTTCTTCAGCCACAATCATGTCCAATAAAATAATTGGCATATTTTGCCTGAAATTTCAAAGAAGTTAAGCTTTGATTACAGTTTTTCTTATGACGGACAAATAAAAATAATATTTGTGAATCAATATTCAACTCATGTTAAGGCATCATTAAGCATTAATTATCCTTAAAAATATTTAGTCCCTTTTTCAATGATTGTTGTTGGATTTTCAATTTCTCCAGTCCCCAGCATAAATGACACTACGCTTACAGAGGTCAATAAGCTGATGATAAAGCCTATTAGCATCAGCCAAGCCATTAATTTTTCAATAAAAGTTGATGGACGTGGGTGACCAAAACGATTGGCACGATTACAACCACGCGCAAGGAGTAAATACAGCAGCATCAAAAATTGCACAATGGGAATCAGCAATAACAGAATAAACCAACCAGATTTATTACGATCATGCAGTCTGCGAATAATCACAACCATCATTCCATATAAATAAAGACAGCTGAGTGCGAGGTAAGTGAACTGTCCTAATCCTGAAATCGAATTTATCGCATGTTGGCTGAATTGCAGTGAATGTAAATTCACAATGCCAAAGACTAGACCGAGGGCAAGCAATGCAATGGTAAAAATGAGATGCAAAAATCCAAACCAAGCAATATAACTCAAACGATTAAAGCGGCCTTGAGTAGAAAGGGGATGATCTACTGGTGATACTTGATGCTTTGAAAAAAAAGTCGACGATTCTTGTATTTGCATGACGATCGCGTCCAGTTGAATGAGTTCGGTAAGGAAATGTTTTTTTCTGAAAAAAACCATATGCACTTCTGAATACAAATTATAAGATCAAAAAAACTCCATAGATATTGAAAATTCGAATATTTTGGCAAATGACTTAAGATTTTCCGATGGTTAAAGTGACCCCCGTGTCTACGACCAAAGCACAATTGTTAACCGAAATGCGCTATCGTAATACTGAACACATGCAGCAAATAAAATCAAGAACGTAGGCATACATCTCGTGATGAGGTGACAAATCAAGGAAGCAGAATATGAATGAAATCTATCCAGTTCCAGAACAATTTGTTAAAACAGCAAGGACCAATGAACAAGAATACTTCGATCGTTATCAACAGTCAGTAGAGCATCCAGATGAGTTTTGGGCAGAAGCTGCAAAGAAATTGGACTGGATTAAGCCATTTACTCAAGTAAAAAACACCAGCTACGACAAAGATAATTTTAAAATTGAATGGTTTGCAGATGGGCAACTGAATGTCAGTGCCAACTGTTTAGATCGTCATTTAAAAGAACACCCACTGAAACCTGCAATTATTTGGGAGGGGGATCATCCATCTCGCCATAAAATCATTTCTTTTGAGGAACTGCATGATGAAGTGTGTCGTTTTGCCAATGTTTTAAAGAAAAATGGAATCGGGAAAGGTGATCGAGTCATTTTGTATATGCCGATGATCCCTGAAGCGGCGATTGCCATGCTGGCCTGTACCCGAATAGGGGCAGTGCATTGTGTGGTATTTGGTGGATTCTCTCCAGACTCATTGGCAAGTCGGATAGACGACAGTCAAGCCAAATTGGTGATTACTGCTGACCAAGGTATGCGTGGTGGTAAAACGATTCCGTTAAAAGAGAATGTAGATGCAGCATTGGCGCTGGATGGAACCACTTCCGTTGAAAAAATGATTGTAGTGCATCGTACAGGCCATCCAATAACAATGCAGGAGGGGCGTGACCTGTGGTATCACATGGAAATTATGACGGTCACAGATATCTGTCCGCCAGAACCAGTGAATGCCGAAGATCCTTTATTTATTTTGTATACGTCTGGGTCAACCGGAAAGCCTAAAGGGGTGTTACATACCACGGGGGGTTATTTAACCTATGTCAATTCAACTTTCCGTGAAGTTTTTGATATTAAACAAGATGATGTGTTCTGGTGTACTGCAGATGTGGGCTGGATTACGGGGCATTCTTATGTACTTTATGGACCATTATCCAATGGTACAACCACGGTCATGTCGGAAGGCATCCCGCAATATCCAACATGGGCACGCACAGGGCATATTGTAGATAAGCATAACATTACCATTCTCTATACTGCACCAACAGCGATCCGCGCCATGATGCGTGAGGGTGATGCTTTTGTGCGTGAAAGCGACCGTAGCAGTTTGCGTCTATTGGGTACCGTGGGTGAGCCGATTAATCCAGAAGCATGGAATTGGTACTATACCGTTGTGGGTGAAAGCCGTTGTCCAATTGTGGATACATGGTGGCAAACTGAAACAGGCGGTATTTTAATTTCTCCACTGCCGGGCGCAACTCCACTTAAACCGGGTTCGGCCACTCGTCCATTGTTTGGCGTACAACCGGCATTGGTTGATGCTGAGGGTCAAGAACTCGAAGGTGAAGCAGAAGGCAATTTGATTATTAAGAATTCTTGGCCGGGGCAAATGCGGACCATTTGGGGCGATCCTGAGCGATTTATTGAAGCGTATTTCTCGACCTATCCAGGCAGTTATTTTACTGGTGATGGTGCGCGTCGTGATAAAGATGGTTATTACTGGATTACAGGCCGTGTAGATGATGTTCTGAATGTTTCGGGCCATCGTTTGGGCACTGCTGAAATTGAAAGTGCATTGGTTGCGCATGCAAAAGTCGCTGAATCTGCAGTTGTTGGTATGCCACATGAGATTAAAGGGCAAGGCATAGCGGCCTATGTGACCTTGCAGGCGGGTGAAGCTGAAACTGAAGAATTACGTAAAGAATTGGTCAGTTGGGTACGTAAAGTGCTGGGACCTGTGGCAACACCTGATGCAATTTATTGGGCACCTGCTTTGCCAAAAACCCGTTCTGGAAAAATCATGCGGCGCATTTTAAGAAAAATTGCTGCCAATGAGCTAGATAGTTTAGGCGATACTTCTACTTTGGCTGATCCAGGTGTGGTAGATCAGTTAATTACGGAGGTTAAGGCCAATTCTTAGTGATTGAAGTCTCTTGATTTTGCTATCCAAAAGTTGAATACCGTTAGAGAAATTCTAGCGGTATTTTTTGTTATTGATTTTCAAACTACAGAATAAGTAATGCAGGCATTGAGATAAGGAAATCTTACTTGATTTGATAAGCTCAAGGCACTGGGAATAAGAGTAAATATGATGAATGCACCTCAACAGGCGGTAAACCTTTCTGCTTTAGCAACGGCAAAGCAATTGGCAGAACAATTTGCGCAGACTGCTGCTGAGCGTGATAAAGCAGGTGGTAATCCAAAGCTGGAACGGGATTTGATTCGTCAAAGTGGCTTATTGGGACTGTCTATTCCACAACAATATGGCGGGCAAGGAGCGAACTGGAAAACAATTTTCCAGACCATTCAAAGTATTGCACAAGTCGATAGCTCCTTGGCACATGTATATGGCTTTCATCATTTACTAATCGCCACCGTACAGTTATTTGCTCAACCTGAACAATATTCGTCATGGTTTGAACATACTGCCCGCAATAACTTGTTTTGGGGCAATACCTTAAACCCTTTAGATCAGCGCACGAAGGTACAACAACTCACTGAGAACGACTTTATTTTTCATGGTGATAAAAGCTTTTGCTCAGGATCAATAGATTCAGACATACTGCTTTGTTCGGGCTTTAATGAGGCTGGAAAATTACTGATAGCTGTGATCCCAACACGTCGAGAAGGAGTCAGCTTTTTAGGCGATTGGAATAATATGGGGCAGCGCCAAACAGACAGTGGTACCAGTCATTTTGAACAGGTCAAAATTCACAAAGATGAGTTATTGTTAAATCCAGGACCATTAAGTACACCTTACTCCAGTTTACGACCTTTGATCGCACAATTGATTTTTGTACATCTGTTTTTAGGCGTTGCTGAAGGTGCCTTTGATCTTGCACGACAAACCATACAAAGTCAGAAAGCATGGTCAACGTCTTTGGCTGAAAATGCGGTGAATGATCCGTTTACCCAAAAGCATTTTGCTGAGTTTTATGTACAGCTTGAAAGTGTACGTTTACTTGCCGATAAAGCCATTGCAGCATTGCAAACGGCTTGGAATATTGGTGAGCAATTAACAGCAGAACAACGTGGTGAAGTCTCAATTGCCATTGCGACTGCAAAAATTGCTGCAACCAATAGCTCACTGTTTATAACGCAGAATATTTTTCAAGTGATGGGTGCCAGAGCGACAACAGCCAAATTGAATTTAGATCGTTTTTGGCGAAATGTCCGTACTCAGACCTTGCATGATCCGATTGATTATAAGTATCAGGAAGTAGGGGAATGGGTATTGACTGGAAAAGTGCCCGATCCAAGTTTTTACGCTTGAACCTAAGCCGACCGATGACATTTTATAGACGTTCATTCTTAGCGCTTTAGCGTTGGTATTGCCTTATCTTAGATTGAAAAATCTGTGTTGGATAAGGGGTAGGTTATACCCCTACCAACAGCGACAATTATGTTGCCATGCAATAGATACAGTATGAATGATTTAACAATGCACAAAGTTAAAGCCTAGCCCGATCTGACGTGTTTCAGCATCAAGGATTGGATTTTTGCTTTAAGCTATTGAGCACTTCATACGCTGCCTTAATTCGTTCAGCATTGGGAATTTTTTTATTCATTAACATCACCAAGCCAAAGTTCTCTTGTGGAATATAAATCACATAGGTCCCAAAACCATTGGTAGAGCCAGTTTTATGAAAGACTCTTGAACCAGTCTTCACGAGAGTTTTTTCAACGGGGTTAGATTGCATCACAACCCGATCAGAATTGCTTTCTAATAGTGTGTTTAATGTGGCTGGGTAGCTGAACGATTCCCAGCCAAGGGCTTGGGTCATACCACCCATTTTAAAGTAACCCGTATGTGTCGCTAGAATCGCAGGTTTAATCGCTGCTTTGGCTTGATCTGGATTTAAGTTTAAATTTAAAAAATGTAGCATGTCAGGTAGGCTAGATTTCACTCCATAAGCTTGCGCATCAAAAGCGCCAGCAGTGACCCGAAGCGGGTGATTATTTTGATCATAACCAAAGGCATAGTTGCCTTGTTGTGCTTTAGGAACTTGGACATAAGTATGTTGGAGTTCTAGTTTGGGGAAGATCACTTGTTCTAATAAAGCACTAAAAGGCATGTTCATCGCTTTAGCGGTCGCTTCACCGAATAACCCTATGCTTGGATTGGAATATTGTCGAAATTGACCAATCGGGTTTTTGACTTTCCAATCTTGAAAATATTGAAGTGTTTGTGCATCTGTTTTTATTTGATCAGGAAATTGCAATGGAAGATTACCACTGGTATAGGTGGCCAATTCTAAGAGTGTGACTTGATTAATGTCTGAGTTTTTTAATGCGGGTATATATTTACCAGGATGGTCTTGAAGAGAAATTTTACCTAAATTTTGTGCATAAGTGCCAGCTGTTGCAGTAAATATCTTACTGACTGAGCCTAATTCAAAAAGGGTATTTTTATTTACGGCTTTCGCATTCGCAAGTGATTGTACGCCGTAGTATTTTTCATAACTTTTCCCGTTATACAAAACACCTATTGCCATACCAGGCACTGCATAAGTTTTCATTAATGGCTGAAATGCAGTATTCATCGCAGTTTCAACCTTTATAGACGTTGCAGGTATGTCGTTGGCGTTTACATAGGTCGTCAAGCTCATACTGCCAATGAGGACGCAAAATATCGTTTTTGTTTTATTTAAAACTACCATACCCACTTTTTCCATCTATGCTACAAAAAGGGCGTATTTTAAAGTTGAAAGAAAGTTTTTCCAAGATTGCGGTTGTTGAGTATATGTATAGAACAAATACACTCGATGATTCAATAAAACAAGAGTAGGCTAATTTATATAAGGATAATTGTACTGATTTATACGATTCTATTTTTATAAATACTTTTTATTTATTCTAAAAAAAATCCCTCAAGCCGAGTCAAGAGGGAAAGCTGCAAAGCTGTTTTAGTTATTTATTGTTGTTTTCACAGCACCATCGATGAAGAGATAAACCTTAAGCTGATTTTGCAGTAATTTGATCTTTTTGTGCTTCTTCAATTTGACGAACCAAAGGCAAGACCTTTTCACCGAAATATTCAACTTCTTCAATGAAATGTAAAAAGCCAGATAACACCAGATCTACCCCTACATTTTTGAGTGCAACAATACGTTCAGCAATTTGTTGCGGCGTACCAATCAGATTGGTTTTAAAGCCATCGTTATATTGCACCAAGTCTTCAAAGGTTGATTTTGCCCAGTTACCTTCACCTTCTTTAGATGCTGCGCCTGCTTCACGGGTTGCATCGCCAAAGGCATTGACCGCTTCAACATTGGCTTGGTCAATAATCTCTTGTAGCACTGCTTTAGCTTCTTCTTCAGTATCGCGAGCAATGATAAAAGCATTAACCCCGATTTTGACTGAGTGGTTATTTAGCTTGGCTTTTTCACGAATATCATCGATTTGTTTTTTGAGTTCCTCAGGTGTGTTGCCATTGGTAAAGTACCAATCTGAAACACGCGAAGCCATGTCACGTGCAGCACGTGAACTTCCCCCTTGGAATACTTCAATATGGGGTTTCTGCAAAGGCTTTGGTTTTAAAGTGTAGTCTTTAAACTGATAGTATTTACCATCAAAACTATAGTTATCTGTTGTCCAAATACCTTTTAACGTACGAATAAACTCTTCTGAGCGAATATAGCGTTCATCATGTTCAGGCCATGGCTCACCAATAGCATCAAACTCGCCACGGAACCAACCACTTACTACATTAATTGCTATACGCCCATTGGTCAGATAATCAATGGTCGCCAACTGTTTTGCGGCTAAAACTGGTTTCCATGGTCCCGGAAGAATCGCTGCAATCACTTTTAATTTTTCAGTCTTGGCTAAAAGTGCATGACTAAAACTCACAGATTCATGTTGATTTTCAGCGCCATACCCTGCGGTAAAACGAATTTGGGTGAGGGCATATTCAAAACCACTTTTTTCGGCAGCTTGTGCCAAACGGACATTGTAGTCATAGCTCCAGTCTGTCCGTTGTTCAATATTACTGACCACTAAGCCGCCACTGACATTGGGAACCCAATAGGCGAATCGAATTGCTTGACCATTATTCGATGAAAACTGTGACATATCATAACCCTCAATTTTTTATGATTTATTCATAACAAGGTTGCGTTTAAGCAACCTGTGATTGTGGTGTTTTGGATTTTGCATGTAGACGAGACTCTGCCGCATCCAAGTCTGGTATCGCCGCGGAAGGAAGCACATCATCTTGCTCAATCTGTTTGTTGATGCCTAAATTTTGATTGGCTTGTTCTGTTTTGGCTTTTACCACTTCTGCTCGCTGACCTTTTGCAGGCGCCCATTCTAAAATTGGCAATGCACGTGCGACAGCTAAAGTGATACGGTCTTGGATGTGTTCACTTTTAATGGTGTACTCAGGTGTGAAGTCACGATCTGTTGCATAGACACCAATAGGCAGCGTTTGCGCTTGAAAGAAGCTAAATAATGGACGTAACTGATGCTCTAGAACTAAAGCATGACGGTCACTACCACCCGATGCAGCAAGCAATACAGGAACATCGACTAGCGCTGTTTGTTCAACAAAATCAAAGAAATGTTTAAATAACCCAGTAAATGATGCACGATAAACAGGTGTTCCCACGATGAGCGCATCTGCTGCTTCTACGGCAGCTAAGTCATCTTGAACACGTTGTGGCAGTTGGTTGCGATAAATTGCGCCCCCTAACAAATGGCCTATTTCACTGAATTTAATAAAGTGAACATGAATCGGTGTTGCCTGACCCAGCTCATCTAAAATCGCTTGAACTAAACTTTCGGTTTTTGAAGGATTATTTAATCCCCCTGAAACAGCAACAATATTTAATGGTTTTTGTTGAGTATAAATAGACATGTTGGCAACCTAATAAATTGAATCTCGGAATGCCATTCATTAATCTATATTTGACGAAGCGCTGTAAAATAATGAAAAACAGATTGGTTATCTGTTTTTAAGATAAACCGGAAAGACATGGGATAATGCACGATTTCGTCTTTTAAGTATTTGAAGTTAAATAATATTCTTAAAATGAATAAGTAATTCATTTTTAACTGTTTATTTTATATTTAAAAGTGATATTCAAATCTTAATTTCGATAAATGACCTAAAGATTGTAGGGAATTTTAATTAAAGCCGACAAATTATTCAAAAATTCGTTAATATTTACGTATCCTAAATAGCAATAGTGCGGTTAGAATGAAATAACTGCGCTAGAGATCTCTCGCTTCGCTTATGAATATTTTAATCGTTGATGATCATCCACTGTTTCGCCATGCGTTAATTCAGGCGGTTCGTTATAGTTTGCCACAGGCTCAAATTAGTGAAACTGCGGCTGTTAATGAATTTTATGAGCGTTTGGAAAATGGTCCAGAACCAGATCTCGTCTTGTTGGATTTAAATCTGCCAGGCGCATCGGGTTTCTCTGCATTGGTACATGTTCGTGCACAGTATCCTGCACTTCCTATTATTGTGGTTTCTGCTCACGAAGATGCGTCCATTATTCAACGTGCAATTGCACATGGCGCAATGGGCTATATTCCTAAATCTGCACATCCAAGCCATATTGGGGAAGCAATTCGCCAAGTGCTGGATGGTGATATTTGGTTACCGCCAAACTTACCCGCAGCGAATATGAATTTTGACCCACGTGCCGCAGATGAAACCGCTTTAGCTGAACGTATTCAATCGTTAACACCACAACAGTTCCGCGTATTGATGATGGTTGCAGAAGGTTTATTGAATAAGCAAATTGCTTATGAACTTGATGTTTCGGAAGCGACCATTAAAGCGCATGTGACGGCAATTTTCCGTAAATTAGGTGTACAGAACCGTACTCAAGCGGTACTCGCAATCAATGCACTCAATATTGAAGAACGAAAAGTTTAAGATTCTTGCTGGTTAAATTTAACCTCAATATATTGAAAAATTACGAGAAGAGTGTATTAAAAATATGCTCTTTTTTATTTTCTTATTTCTGCATTTTCTCATGTAATTTTATTCTAAATCAAATATTTAAAATTCATATCTAACTTGAATCATCAAGGCATAGTCTGCAATAAAACTTTAGCTTTTATCAAGAGTTAAAAATAGGCGTATACTGAACGGACATGAGGAATAATTATGTCTGAAGCACCTGAATCTACAGCTTATATTGAGTATGGCACTCGGCCTTTTATCGCAATTTTACTTTCATTGTTTTTAGCTGGCTTTGCTGTATTTTCATCGTTGTACTGTGTTCAGCCGATGATGCCGTTTTTGGCAAGTTTTTTTCATGTTACGCCAACCCATAGCAGTTTCCCGCTTTCATTTTCTACCATTGCCTTAGCCTTAGGACTTCTTTTTGCAGGACTGATTTCAGATCGTTATGGTCGTAAGCAGATCATGGCCATTTCCTTATTTTCCACGGCAAGCTTGTTATTGCTGAGTTCGTTTTTACCGTATTGGGAAATATTTCTTGCAACCCGCATGATGATTGGCTTGGCTGTTAGTGGTGTTGCTTCTGTCGCAATGACCTATATCGGTGAAGAAATTGCACAAAAAGATGTTGGCTTTGCCATGGGACTGTATATTTCAGGGACAGCAATAGGGGGAATGGGCGGGCGTTTGATTGCAGGGGTATTGCTGGATTATATCTCTTGGCAAACTGCGACGATGATTATTGGTCTACTCAATTTATTGATCGCGATTACATTTTATATTGCCTTACCCGCCTCTAAACACTTTAAATCTTATCCCATTCAATTCACACGTTTTATCGAATCCTTTAAGAAAAATCTTTCTGACCCAAAGCTCAGATTATTGTTTGTAGAAGGTTTTATTCTGATGGGATGCTTTGTGACTGTGTTTAATTACATGAGTTACCATCTGTTAGAAAAACCTTTTGAATTGTCACAAACTTGGATTGGTTTAATTTCGATTGCCTATTTATCTGGCATTTATAGTTCACCTCGTGCAGCCAGTTGGAGTCGTCAATTTGGACGAGGTAAAGTACTGATAGTGATGTTCTCAAGCATGATTCTGGGGTTATGGATGATGCTGATTCCATCACTATGGGTGATCTTGATTGGCCTATTGATTTTCACTTTCTCATTTTTTGCCGCCCATTCCACATCAAGCAGCTGGGTATCAGTACAATCCTTACAGTATCGCGCAGTCGGCTCTTCGCTTTATCTATTTTGTTATTATCTTGGTTCAAGCTTCCTAGGCAGCAGTAGTGGTTTAGTCTGGGAAAAATATGGATGGTTAGGCCTAACGGTTACGATTACTTGTGTACTTTGTATCGGGCTCTTGGTGGCTTTAAAACTCAATCAAACACAGCATAAAGATCAGGTAAAAGTATGAGCGGCTACATCTAAATAGCGTTAAATAACTTTTTCTATTCAATTTCTCTGCGCTTTTAAACAATCCATTATGATAGGTAAATTTTCCTTTTATAAGGTATGACGAATATCTTTAACATCTTAAAAAGCTATCAATAACAGACTAAATAGAAGACCAAGAAGAAATGTTTACTTTTTAATCAAACAACATGAGTAAAATTCATGGTAAAATGATCAACTTTCATTTTAGATCTCTCCCGATCGCCAACTGCCAATCGAGAAACTCACCATGTCGACCGCTTATACTGCTCAGACAGCGCCTACTGCGTTGTTTGATTATGACAAATATTGGGCATCGTGCTTTGAACCAGCACCATTTTTGCCAATGTCACGCGAGGAGATGGATCAACTCGGTTGGGATAGTTGTGACTTTATCCTCGTATGTGGTGACGCTTATATCGATCATCCATCGTTCTGTTCAGGAATTATTGGCCGAACGCTTGAAGCACAGGGTTTTCGTGTCGGGATTATTGCACAACCAGATTGGACTTCTGCTGAAGCATTTAAAGTGCTAGGTAAACCGAATATTGCATGGGGTGTGACTGCGGGTAATATGGATTCTATGATCAACCGCTATACGGCTGACCGTAAAATCCGTTCTGATGATGCATATTCACCAGATAATTTACCCAATAAACGTCCTGACCGTGCTGCAACTGTATATTGTCAGCGTTGTCGTGAAGCATTTCCTGATGTACCCGTATTATTGGGCGGTATCGAAGCATCATTACGCCGTATTGCACATTATGATTACTGGTCAGACAAAGTTCGTCGTTCAGTGCTGATGGATTCAAAAGCGGATTTATTGATGTATGGCAATGGTGAACGTTCTGTTGTTGAAGTCATGCATCGTCTTGCCAAAGGCGAAAAAATTCATGAAATCACCGATGTTCGTGGTACTGCATTCATCGTCAATAAAATTAATCGTGTTTCTAAAGCCAAGTTTGTTGAAATTGCATCGAATGATGTCGATGCGATTGGTCGTGTTGATCCAATCATCAATCCTTATGTGATGACTGAAGATTTAGATGGTTGTGAAATTGAACAAGGTAAAGGAAATTCTTTAACCCAATATCAAAATTTCCAAAAAGAATTGGTGGCAAATCCTGTTGTTCGTGAAGGTGATCAACTGGATGAGAATACCCAGATTGTACGTTTATTGCCGACATCTAAAGCAATTAAACATAAATTACCGCCACGTGAATTGGCTGTGATTCGTTTGCCTGCTTTTGAAGAAGTGGCAACCGATCCTGTACTTTATGCACATACCAACCGTATCTTGCATCTTGAAACCAATCCGGGGAATGCTCGTGCATTGGTACAAAAGCATGGTGAACGTGATGTATGGTTAAATGCACCACCGATTCCATTGACCACTGAAGAAATGGATTATGTGTTTGACTTGCCTTATGCACGTCTACCACATCCAGCTTATGGTGAAGCGCGTTTCCCTGCATTTGATATGATCAAATTCTCTGTAAACATCATGCGTGGTTGTTTTGGTGGTTGTACATTCTGTTCGATTACCGAACATGAAGGCCGTATTATTCAAAACCGTTCAGAAGAATCAATTTTACGTGAAGTTGAAAAAATTCGTGATACAGCCCCAGGGTTTACAGGCATCATTTCAGATTTAGGTGGTCCAACTGCAAACATGTATCGCTTGCAGTGTAAAGATCCTGAGATTGAAAAGAACTGTCGTAAACCTTCTTGTGTGTATCCAGGTGTATGTCAAAATTTACATACTGACCATGCACCACTTACTCAACTTTATCGCAAAGCACGTTCGCTTAAAGGCATCAAAAAGATTCTGATTGGTTCAGGCTTACGTTATGACCTTGCGGTATTGAACCCTGAATATGTCAAAGAACTGGTTCAACACCATGTTGGCGGTTATTTAAAAATTGCACCAGAACATACCGAGAAAGGTCCATTGTCGAAGATGATGAAACCGGGAATCGGGACCTATGATCGCTTTAAACAGATGTTTGATCGTTTTAGTAAGGAAGCGGGTAAAGAACAGTATTTAATCCCGTACTTTATCGCAGCACATCCGGGAACAACGGATTATGACATGATGAATCTTGCGATTTGGCTTAAGAAAAACGGTTTCCGTGCCGATCAGGTGCAAACCTTTTATCCATCACCAATGGCGACAGCGACCACGATGTATCACACGGGGAAAAACCCGTTGGCCAAAGTGGCTCGTTATACCGAAAGTGTGGATATTGTAAAAGGTGAAAAGCGTCGTCGTTTACACAAAGCCTTCTTGCGTTACCATGATCCAAACAACTGGCCATTACTACGTGATGCATTACGTGAAATGGGTCGGGTAGATTTGATTGGTAACTCTAAGCACCATCTGATTCCAACTTATCAACCGCAAGGAACAGAAGGGCAATACCAATCTGCGCGTAAGAAAAACTCGACTGTAGACGGTGATTCGCAAAAGCGTACTGGGGATAGTCGTAATTCGCAGGCGAAAACGCAATCGCGTCCTTCCAATACCAAAAAGCGTCCTGAACGTGGTCAAATATTGACACAACATACAGGTTTACCACCGCGTGAAACGGGTGATAAAAAACCATTTGCTGGAAATAGCAAAGCAAAGTCTAAGCCAAAAAGTAGAGCTTAGGGTTTATTTGAGAAAGTAATAAGAAAGGATGCTTAAGCATCCTTTCTTAAATCATCAATTGAATAATAAAAATACTCAATTGTGGATAAGTCTTTGTAAACTGTTGAAAACTTTAGTGTACTAAAAACACACAATTCTCGAATATCCTTGTCCTACAATAGTACTCAAGATTCATTAAATTCAGTTGTATTCGCATTCAATACGCGATATATATGAAGTGTAATTAAATTCAGTTGGTTGAAATACCAAGTGAATAAAACAAATAATAGTTCAATAAATAAGTTAAAAATGTGATTTATTTGAGTATTTTGAAAAAGCAAATATGAGAATGCGTCTGGCATATTACAAAATTGAACTGATTAAAAATAGTATCTTTGATACACAAGAACTGGTCGTAGACCAAATTATAATAAAGAATTAGGAAATGAAAAATGGACATGATAATCGTTGCGAGTTTGATATTACTTGCTGTCGTGATTGGTGCTGCTTATAAAGGATTGAAAAATAAGCAACAAGCAGATAGTGCTTTACGAAGAAGAGCAGTATTTAACTCACATGAACAAATTACGTTTACGCGTTTAAAAGAAATTTTACCTGAAGCCAATATCTTGGCTCATGTATCTTTTGATGCCTTGTTAACGACAAAATATTTACATACACGTCGTAAGTATCAGCAAATGTTTGCAAATTTTGTTGTGCTGGACAAAGATTATAAAGTTTTAGCTGTGATTGCTTTAGATGATACCAATGCGATTAAGCGCTCGAATCAAAATACCTATGAAGATGCTTTGTTACAGTCGGCAGGTTATCGCGTGATTCGTTATATGGGAATTCCAGAATATCAGGATTTGCGAGAAGATTTTTTAACAGAATTTTCAGAAATGAGCCATTCGCAAATGTTGGAGGAACATGTACTGGGGAAGTTTGATCTCTACTCAAATCGCGCATATGGCTAATCAAAAAAATGCATGTTTAAACATGCATTTTTTACGCTTTCCAAAAATTAAATAACGAGCTTATTCTGGTTTGACCGCAACAACCGTCATTTCAACTAAAACATCAGGTCGATAAAGTTTTGTTTCTACGCAAGTTCTCGGCAGAGCTTGCATATCTGAACACCAAGCATCCCAGATTTCGTTCATTCCTGCATAATCATTTTCAATATCTTTTAAAAAAATCATCACAGACATAATATGCTTTTTATCTGTGCCCGCATCTGCAAGAAAACGATCAATGATATCTAAGGTCTGTTGAGTTTGCCCTTTGATATCCAAACTTAAATCCGTAGCCAATTGACCCGCCAAGTGAACTAAATTTCCCGAAATTGCGATTTCAGAAAAGCGTTTTTCTACGTGCAAACGTTGTACAGTCATGATCATTCTCAAAGTTTGTTTATGTTTTAAATTTTACGTCATGATTTACAATCTGCAAATTAACTTTGTTGCTTGTTGGTGAATCTATCTATACGAATGAGAGTTTTATACTTAAAAATAATCAAACAGTTATATTCTGGGCAAATAATGAAATTGCCTAAATTTAAAAATTGAATTTGCGCACCACGTAACTGATTTAAACAAAATGCAATTGAACATTGCAGAGGACAAAGTTGTTGCAACTGCTTAAAGTGTTGTTGCTCCTGTGGTATGGAAGTATTCATTGAAATACCTATTATTTAGAATCTATTTTAAAGCCAGTGAATCGCTTTAAGCTATTCACTGTGCCGTTATCAAGCTTGCGGAGGTGTATAGGATTTGAGTTTTTGTTCAGGCTTATTGTTGATTTGATACCAGTCGATATGCCGTGTAATAAACATCACCACAGTAAGTAAAACAAAGGAAATGATAGAGCCGATCAGGAAAGTTTTGCCTGAAGATTGCAACAGCATATACATCACGGCATAAAGTGAACTCAGGATGATGCTGAATAGGCCAGCGGCTTTAAAACCTTTCATCACATAGTATAAGTACCAGCTCATGAGCCCGACACAGGCAATTCCAGCAACGAAATAAGCCCATGCAAAGGCATAGTATTCACTGATCGAAAGCAGTAAAACAAAGAACACCACTTGAGCCATCGCCACCAAAGAATATTGAATGGGGTGAATCCGTAAGCTTTTAAGCACTTCAAAGAGAAAGAAACAAGCAAAGGTGATGATGATAATCACGATACCGTATTTAATTGCACGATCTGTTTGTGTATAGACATTGACTGATTCTAGGAATTCTGTCGATAAACCAATACTTTGACTAGGTTCACCCATATAAGCTGGCTCTTGGGAAAAATAGCCATTACTAAACTGGCGAATACACTCATTGTTGTCGCAATCAATCAACTTACTGATGTTTTGATGACCTAAAGCAATATTTTTCCATTGTGCAGTGAATTGTTGTGGTGTACTGGTTTTTGCAAAGGGTAAGTTTTGTCCTGAATATTTGGTATCCGCCCAATTGCCTTTGGCCTGATAAGTGACACTACGACTGGTTGGGATCAGGGTGAATTTCCCCAGACCCGTAATATTGGCGGTTAAATCAAAAGTGAAACCATTTTGAATGGCATTGATTAATTCAGGATATTTTTTTGCAGAAACATACATAAAGTCAAAACCAGAACTGTTACTGCCTTGAGCACTCATTTCAAAAGCATAAGTTTTATTGAGCATGTTTAAGCTCGGTTGGGTATCCAAACCGCGAGGATCATGCACAGGGAAGATAATTTCAGCTCGGTCCCATTGGTAATCTTTCTTTTCAAGTGTTGGTTTTTGGAATACCCCTTTGGCCATGAGATTGGCGGTGTAGCTAATTGCTCGATAGATGGTGCGTTTATAAGTGTTGTCAGAAACATTAAAGTTGGATGACCATTGTGTGCTGTCAGCACTGATATATAGCCATTGTTCCTCAGTACACAAATAGGCCACCTTCTTTTCATCTAGGCAGTTTTTTTGCTCATTGTAGGGCACACGGATATACGGTGAAATCACGGTTTGAGGGCTAATATTGTTTTGTGCAATTTCTTTCAGAAATGCCCGTTGATAATCTTGTCGTTCTGAGACCAGACTGGTAATAAAGAGTAAGCCTATCCAAAATAAGGCAACTAAAATTGAGATTGCAATAATTTTGAATGTCAGAAAGTTGGAGCGCATCACTGTTTTCCTTCGCCGTTGTTTTTTGTCAGTGTTGAGTGTGCGAAACAGCAATGTGTTTTGTTTGAGGTGTATCGGTTTTTTATATGAATTTTAAGTGAAGTTTGGCCGTGCTAAGGCAATTGAATTTTTACCAATACACCCTTTTGGTGGGGTTGTAAGATGGTGATTTCATTTCCTTGAATATTGCCAATGTGAATCTGTCCATGGTGTTGTTCAATGACCTGTTTAACAATGCTTAGTCCAATACCAGAACTGCGTTGCTGGCTAATCGGACGAGGCAAGGAAAAATAAGTATCAAACACTTGTGTAAGTGCATAATCTGGAATCCATTCGCCCTCATTAAAAACCTGTAATTCTACCTGCTGGTGTGTTTGACGATGAAGCCGAATCAGGATTTTTGCTGAATCTGCAGAAAAATCCAGCGCATTATCTAAAATATTGGCAAGGGTTTGTTGAATCCAAAATCGATCTGCACGAAGCATACAATTGGCTTCAATATCCAGTAAACACTGGATTTTTTTGGCCTGAATTTGACTGGCATGCTGGTCTAAAGTCTGTTGAATTAGTTCAGATAAATTGAAATCTTGCATTTCAATTTGATGTTTAGATTTTTCCAGACGGGTCAATAAGAGCATCCGATCAATCAGGCTACGTAAGCGCTGGCTTTGTTCATGAATATGCGTGGCAAATTGTTGTTGATCATTTAATGGTAAATCTTCTTTGAGTAGTTCTGCACTGGCTTGAATTGCAGTAAGTGGGCTTTTGAGTTCATGGGTCAGTGTATTGACATAGTGTTCTACATAAGCACGATCTTCGAGTTTTTCTCGCATATTTTCAACGGCTTGAGCAACTTGATTGAGTTCTTTTGCTGAACGAAAATAGGGGGTTTGATTGACAGGTGCAAGTGCCTGCGCGTATTTACGCACACGGTCAATACTGTGTTTTAGCCAATAGGCCACCAAACTGGCGAGAAACAGACTGAGTAATGTAATCCAAGCTGCTTGTCGGATCAGCTGATTTTCAGCGCGCTGAATATAAGGCTGTACTGAAATATTGGGCTTTCCAATGCTGACAACGCCAATCAATTGCTGTTGTTGACCAACTTGATAATAGATTGGCGCTGCAATAAACATAGTGCTGCTATTGCTGTCCTTTTCATAACTGCGTGTAGAGCGAACGCCGTATTTTCCCTTTAAGGTTAGGTAAACATCATTCCATCGTGAGTAATCTTGTCCTGTGGCGATACCTTGTGAGTCATAAATGACGATACCGTTGTTGTCGGTAATATAGATTTGTTGATTGATCTCATTTTTATTATGTTTCCAGATCGTAGCATTGAGTTTTCGATTCAGTGCTTTTTGAATTTTTTCATCAAACTGAACAGTACTGACTTTATTTTCATAGACATCTTCAGCCACTAACATCGCGATAATATTGGCATTTTCTGCAAGAGTATCTTCTACGACCTGTCGTACATTGGGCTTTACTTGTTGATTGAAGGTATAAGACATAAACCATAAACCCAGCAAGATGATCAATCCAAAGAAGAACCAAATGCGAATAAAAATGGACATGGTTTATCCTAACCTTTTTAAACTATAGCCAAAGCCTCGATGGGTTTCGATCGGGTCTTGCTCAGGAGAGATCTGCTTGAGTTTATTGCGAATACTTTTGATATGAGTATCGACTGTTCTTTCTAAACTATGTTCAGGGTGTTCCCATACATGATCCATCAATTGTTGACGGCTAAACACCTGTTCAGGGCGTTGAATCAATAATTTAAGTAAGCGATATTCATAGCGAGTCAGCTGTAGTATTGTGCCTAAGTAATGAATTTGTAAAGCCTCATCATTGCATTGCCAAACTTTAGCTGGCGTTGCAGATAGCTGTGTGTTTGGCTGTGAGGTGTGCTGTAACTGATTCTGTATCTCCATTCTGCGCCAAATGGCTTTAATCCGAGACACAATTTCACGCGAACTAAATGGCTTGGTACAGTAGTCATCTGCGCCAATTTCTAAGCCCACAATACGATCTATTTCGTCATCTCGTGCAGTTAAAAATAGCAAGGGTGTGTGATTAAAGAGACGAATTTTTTTACAGACATCAAAACCATTTAAATCAGGTAATCCGACATCTAAAATAATAAAATCAAAGGGTTGCTGTTGAATAAAATCAATGGCTTGCAGACCTGAATTGGCCCAAGTCACTTGCCAGTCTTCTCGTTCAAGTGCGTAACGTAACGGCATAAGAATAGCAGCATCATCTTCTACACATAAAATCTGTTTTTTATTATTCATTGCATTTAAAAACTCATAATCTCAATAGGAGTGTACTCAAATTGAAATACTTAGGCGAATGAATTTTCAGTGAAGTTTAGATGAACTGTTTTATTGTTTGAAATTGGCTGAATGCCTATTGGTGTGGGCTTTTACCCATGTGAATTTCTGAGCGCCCTGTAATCTTCGGATTTGATCGTCACGCCAATCACAGGACAGCAAATCAAAAGTATTGGTGACTTTTGATATCTCGGCAACGACATGGGTAATGTATTGCGGAAAATAGATTACTCTAATTTTGATCAATTTGGGTAAATTTTTATCGAATTATATTTCTTTTGAGTAAAAATTATTCAATTTGCCCACATATCTAAGCAAGGTTAAAAACGATTTTGAAGAATAAAACAGGATGCCAAAGCATCCTGTTTTAACGATTGATTGATCAGGCCATGCCTGAAAATTGGATCAGCGTTTAACTACAATAGAGTCAATACCACTATGTTGTAAGGTTTGTTGGGCAATTACTGCTGCATTTTGTGATTCATAAGGGCCTGAAATCACACGATACCAAGTTTTTCCAGCTTCTGTGCTTTGAACCACATCGGCAGATAAACCATTTAAGATAATTTCAGCACGACGTGCATCTGCAGCATCAGGATCATCATAACTACGAACTTGTAAAATATATTCGGGTTGAACAGGTGTTGTACGTTCAGCATTTACACCGACATCAACATTTTCAGATTGAGAAGGCGCTTCAACAATTACTGGTTGTTGTTGATTTCTGCTTTCAGGAACAGCTTGTTCAGGAATAGGGGTAACCTGTTGTTGAGGTAACAGATCATAAAAACGATAGTCTTTGTTGGTATCTTCTTGATAATGCTCAGACGTGATTTCGTTTTTGGGTTGGACGGGCGCCCACGGTTTCCAGAGCATCAGTGCGACACCAAAACTTAACACGATTAAAATGACGACAAGCATCCCTAACCATTTAGGAATCAATGGTTGTTTAGGTTTGGTTGGCCTTTCTGAAACACCGCGTTGCGTTTTTCCAAACACGTGGAACCCTCTTATTATGTATTGCTTAGATCGTGTTCAAGCATAGTTTTGCTTGAACACGATGTAAAGTAATGATTTATTACACACTTCAATGCTTACTTTGAGCCAGACCTTGGTCTTGGGAACATGTAAAGCAATTCTTGACTTACATACTTTCAGGTGCAGATACACCCAATAATTCAAGACCATTATGTAAGACTTGTTTGATATTTGCTGAAAGCAATAAACGGGCTTGAGTCAATTCGGCATCATCACCCAATACTTTATTCTCGTTGTACCAACCATGGAATAAAGCAGCAAGTTCTTTCAAATAATTACCAACTTGATGTGGTTCATAATTATTTGCAGCGCGAATAAGGACTTCAGGATAAGCCGCGAGTTTCGCTAAAATTTCAGTTTCAGCATCAAGTTCTAATTTTGCAGCAAATTGACGTGCATTTTCAGTATCAAATTGAATATTTGTTGTTGCTGCTTTTTCTAACATACGGCAAATACGAGCATGTGCATATTGAATATAATACACGGCATTGTCTTTGCTTTGAGATACCGCTAAATCTAAATCGAAATCAATGTGCTGTTCAGATTTACGCATCACATAATAAAAACGTGCTGCATCATTGCCGACTTCTTTACGAAGATCGCGCAATGTCACGAATTGACCTGAACGAGATGACATTTGTACCATCTCACCACCACGCCATAAGCTGACGAACTGTACTAAAAGTACCGTCAATTTAGATGAGTCATAGCCCATCGCATCAATTGCAGCTTTAACACGTGCAATATAGCCATGGTGGTCTGAACCCCAGATATCAACAAGGTCAGTAAAGCCACGTTGTAATTTATTTAAATGATAGGCAATGTCAGAGGCAAAGTACGTGGTTTGTCCATTACGACGTTTGACTACACGGTCTTTTTCATCACCAAATTCAGTTGATTTAAACCAAATGTTGCCATCTTTTTCATAAAGAAAACCACGTTGGTCTAATGTTTGTAAGGCTTCATCAATTTTTTCAGCCAAAGATGCTTCACTAAACCAGTGATTAAACGTTACGCCAAACTCACCAAGGTCATCTTTAATGTCATCTAAAATGGCATGTAAAGCTGCTTGATGGAATACACGATAACCTTCACCCACTAAAGCTTGTGAGTTGTGAATTAAGCCATCAATGTGCTTTTCTTTATCGCCTGAAATAACCACTTTATTGCCATCGGCATCAAGCTCTTCAGCATATTGCACATCTTCTGGAACATCTTTGTAAACATCAGCCACACTACGTACATAAGCATCAGCATGTTTGTCGATGATACCTTGGGCGATTTCTTTAACGTAATCACCTTGATAAGCATTTTTAGGGAAAACTAAAGTTTGGCCGCTTAATTCTAAATAACGTAAATAAGTTGATGTGGCGAGGATGTCCATTTGACGGCCAGCATCATTGACATAATATTCACGTTCAACTTTGGCACCTGTTGCTTCAAGTAAGTTTGCAACAGTCATACCATATGCAGCACCACGACCATGACCTACATGCAGGCTAGAGGTTGGGTTTGCAGAAACGAATTCAACCTGAATTTTCTTGGCTGCATTTGCTTGGGTTTTACCAAATTGTTCTTTTTGTGCTTGGATCTGATCCAACACAGTAAAGCGTTGATCGGCATTTAAAAAGAAGTTGATAAAACCAGGACCCGCAATTTCAGCTTTGGCAATATCAACCACTTCGGGTAAATTTGCCAAAATTTTCTCTGCAAGATCACGTGGCTTCATACCAGCAACTTTAGCGCCCATCATGGCAATGTTTGATGCGAAATCACCGTGGCTTCGGTCTTTAGTTCGCGTTAAAACACTCGTGTTTTTCCAGTCAGATGGAAGAGTCCCTTCAGCTTGTAGGGATTGCACTGCATGATCAAGAGCTGCTTGTATGGCCGTATTCATAATCTATAGAGAAATAAATGTCGCAGAAAAACGCTAAATATAGCAAATTTTGCGCCTTTTAGGTGAATGCATTTGTATAGAATAAAACTTATTCGATAAGAAAAATGGCAGTATGCTCAATTTCACTGTGTATTGGCGTTTAGATTTCAAATGGATTTGACGGATTACACTGCTTTAATCACTGGATAAAAAATATGTTTGTGAGTTTTTTAGATCAAATTGATCATGAGAGTATAGAAAAAGAACAAGTTATACAGTTATTTGCGAAGATTCAGCCCACAGACTTGGAATATTCAAATTCAGGTTATCTTGCGCTAGATATGCCAAAACAAGGTCAGATCATTTTATTGTTTTGGTGGATAGATACGACTCACTTGATTTTGCGTTACGATAAAAATATCCCTACTGCCCAACTAGGCGAGTCGTGGCTGTCTTGCAATGAAGATCTGAACTTAGCGTTATTTGATGTTGGTGATGACACCTGGCTCCCTTTAAATTCAATTATTTCACTCGATGATGCAATCAATGTGATATCTGAGCTCTATGATCAGCCTTTAAATTTGTCCAATCAAATCAAATGGCAAAATGTGGCCGATGTTATGTGGAAGGATTAATTGTTTCAGGTCCATTAAAAGAATAAAATGTGTCCTGTTGGTAAATTTAGAGCGATATATGTCAAATACTCCTCCCACAATTATTGGCAATATCCCAAAACTCCCTGCAAAATTTGCAGCATGGATTATGCCGTTGTTCTTATCTTGTTTAATGAGTGGCATGGTGTCATTGATTAATATGTTGATCAATGTGGGTTTGATTAACGGATTTTGGGTCAAATGGCTTGCTGCATGGATGGTATCATGGGCTGTGGCATATCCTGTGGTTCTGATTGTTTTACCCTTAGTACGACGTTTAACCGCCGTATTTGTGGATATGCCTAAATAATGGATCTACTCTTTACATGTGACAGGCTTGCTAAGCAATTCAGCATGGCCATTTGTAAAGGTATAAAGTTTGGAATTGTTAAAGATTTTAATCACTTTGGCTTTGTTCAGTGCCGTTTTAAATGTCGGCATTTTTTTCGCATTGACTAAGTCAAATGGATTGCCATAGTTGTTATTGTCGATTAAGAATTGAACCTGACCCGTTTGCGCATCATGTGCTTTGAGCAGCTCTTTGCCATCTTTATCTTCAATCGTAAAACCAGACTTCTGCGAAGGAATCTTACAATTCAAACGCAAATATAGGACGTTTCCATCACTGGATTTGTTTTGTAAGGTGTAAATACCTTGAAGATCATTTTCAATATAGACCCATTGTCCAGTGGGCATATTGATCTTCATTTGTTCTAGTTTTTCGAGGGTGGCTTTACTGACATCAACCACACCTTGCTGATCAACTTCTGGAACTTTGGCTTCGCCTAAGCCCACCATACTTTTGACTTTTTCAGTGGTTTTAGAAACACCAGAAGAGACCTTTTTTGCAGTTTGGCAGCCAGTACATGCAATGACTGTGCTAAGAAGGAGTAGAGAGATCTTTGTGTTCATTGTTATTGGTTTAGCTTCATCGTATTTTAAACAAAATAAATCTAAACCGAAAAAAAATCAATGATTGGTCAAAATTGCGTACAAATATGCAGTTTTAATGGCGGGATCATGGCTCATTATTTTAGGGGAAAATATTAAATTGCTTAAAAAAGAGAATTTGATCAGTAAAACTGAGAATAATTTATCATTCTGTAAAATACTTTGAATATCATTATCACGTATCTAAATACCCATTTAGTCAAAAATAGGCTTAAGCTTGTATCAGACCAAAGTCGTAGCTTAGCAAAAGATAGAAGCAGGCAGTCTGCTTCAATGAGAATGGAAATGCCAACGGAAACCCTGAAAAAATATCCTCTATATATTCATTATGCAGGTAATGCCTTATTAGAGCTGCCTTTATTAAATAAAGGTTCAGCCTTCACAGAAGAAGAACGAACTCAATTTAACTTACACGGTTTAATTCCTCATGTGATCGAAAGTATCGAGGAACAAAGTCAACGTTCATACCAACAGTTCTGTTCTTTCAGTGAAGCGATCAATAAGCATATTTATTTACGAAATATTCAAGACACCAATGAAACGCTGTTTTACCACCTGATTGAAAACCACTTAAGTGAGATGATGCCGATTATCTATACACCGACAGTGGGTGAAGCATGTCAGCGTTTCTCCGATATTTATCGTCGTCATCGTGGCGTATTTCTTTCCTATCCTGACCGTAAATACATTGATGAAATCATTCACAACGTAAACCGTAAAAATGTCAAAGTGATTGTAATCACAGATGGTGAGCGTATTCTTGGTTTAGGCGACCAAGGTATTGGCGGCATGGGAATTCCAATTGGAAAACTGTCTCTTTACACCGCATGTGGTGGTATTAGTCCAGCCTATACATTGCCGATTACCATTGATGTGGGAACCAATAATCAACAATTATTGAATGACCCGATTTATATGGGATGGTCGCAACCTCGTGTCAGTGGGGATGAATATTATGAATTTGTCGATGAAGTGATTGCAGCGGTTAAACGTCGTTGGCCAAAAGCATTGATTCAATTCGAAGATTTTGCGCAAAAAAATGCCATGCCTTTACTTGAAAAATACCGTGATAAGATTTGTTGTTTTAATGACGATATTCAAGGAACAGCGGCAGTTTGTGTCGGTACTTTAATTGCTGCGAGTAGAGCCGCAGGTAAACAGCTCAAAGACCAGAAAATTACCTTCTTAGGGGCTGGTTCCGCAGGTTGTGGTATTGCAGAACAAATTATTGCACAGATGGTTGCTGAAGGCCTGACGGATGCTGAAGCGCGTGCCAAAGTATTTATGGTAGATCGTTTTGGTTTAATCACTGAAAATCAGCCAAACTTATTAGATTTCCAACGTAAGCTTGCGCAGAAACCTGAAGATGTTGCACATTGGGGTAATGCTGAGGAAATCATTTCACTACTTGATGTTGTGAAAAATGCCAAACCAACCGTATTGATTGGGGTATCCGGTCAACCCGGTTTATTTACAGAAGAAATCATTAAAACGATGGCTGAAAACTGTGAATATCCGATTGTATTGCCTTTATCCAACCCAACTTCACGAGTTGAAGCCGTGCCAGCTGATATTATTCAATGGACAGATGGTAAAGCATTGATTGCGACAGGTAGCCCATTTACCCCTGTGAATTATCATGGTGAAACCTATCAGATTTCACAGTGCAATAACTCTTATATCTTCCCTGGTATTGGTTTGGGTGTGGTAGCAGTTCAAGCAACCCGTGTTACAGACAATATGCTGATGGCTTCAAGTTCAGCTTTGGCCGATTGTTCACCGAAGTTGCAAGATATCCATGCAGATTTATTGCCTGATTTAAATGAATTGCAGCAAGTATCTAAAATTATCGCGTTTAAAGTTGCTAAAGCCGCTATTCAAGATGGTGTAGCGCCGATGATCAGTGATGAGCAATTGCTAGAAAGTATTGAACAGAACTTCTGGAAACCAGAATATCGTGATTATAAACGTGTTCCGTTTTAACTTTTATTGATAGGTAATGAAGATAAAAAGGGAAGTTACTAGATAATTTCCCTTTTTTTAAAAGAGATATTGATTAAAAAATATAACAATTTATCGGTGTCTTTTTTTGAATTTTTAATTAAAATAAGGACACTTGTAATTAAATATCAATAACTAAAATGCTGAAAAATATTACGACCTTACTTGAAAGCTTTGGCTTGGGACTACAAACACGAGCGATCCACGTTCAATTCTCAAATCAAGCCTTAAACAGCAGTGTATTCTTGCAATGCATTCAGGGGCAACAACAGATCAACCAAGGCTTAAAGGCAGAATTACTCTGCCTTTCAACCAATGCGCATATTGCTTTAAAACAATTTATCGGGTGTCAGGTTGCAGTTGATCAAGTCACCGATTTTGGTGAATTGTACCGAACCACTGGAATTGTGACAGGGGCAAGCCAAGGGCAGAGTGATGGGGCGTTAAGTGTTTATAAATTAACGCTTGAAGATGCAACCAGTCTTTGGCATAAGCGTCGTAATAGCCGTGTTTTTATGAACAAAAGTGTTCTGGAAATATCGGAAATCTTATTTAAAGAGTGGCAAGCGAAAAGCGCCTTATTTTCTGCCAGTCTCAGTCTGGACAGTACTGGTTTAAAAAAACAATACGATATCCGTCCTTTTGTAATGCAAGCCAATGAAACGGATTATGAGTTTTTAACTCGCTTGTGGCGCAGTGAAGGTATTAACTGGTTAGTTGATGAATCTGTACGAATTGTGCCTATTTCGGCAACGCAGATTCAGGCACAGAAATTACGTCTCATTGATGACAATACGCAATATGAGGCAATGCCTAGACGAAGTATTCGTTTCCATCGCAGTCATGCAACAGAACGCTTTGACACGATCACCAGCCTCATCGCCCAGCGTTCAATTCAATCAACAGCAATACAAGTACAACGTTGGCAAGCGGATAGCCTTTTACAAGATCAGGGCGATAGCCAGTTAAGTAATCACCAACATAGTGATCAACAAGACAATGAAACTTTAAGTTTAGAGCAGGCTTGGACAATTAGCCCAGCTTGGACCAGTGATCTCAATGGCGAAGACCAAACCACAGTTTCCAGTTCAGCCCAAGTTGATAAATTAAATACCCAACTAACACAATACCAAGAATTACAGTCCAAATATTTTACTGCAACCAGTTCAGTGCGTGATGCGCAAGTTGGTTATTGGTTTGAACTAAGAGAACACCCTGAAATTGATCAACATGATGGTTCGGATCGTGAGTTCTTAATCTTAGGTAAGACTTTTTACAATCAAAATAACTTACCCAAAGAGTTACAAGATCAGTTATCCAAGCTGCTTAATTTAAATTACTGGAATCATTTAATTAAAGACCAGCGTCAAGCCAATGAGTTGTCCTTGGTGCGCCGTAGAATTCCGATCGTTCCTGAGTATAACCCTTTAGCACATAGACCTTCTGCATTTCCACAACGTGCCAAAGTGGTTGGCCCGCAAGGCGAAACGATTTATGTCGATCAATGGGGGCGGATCAAAGTTCGTTTCCTCTTCACCCGTACCGATGACAATAGTCATGATGGTGGTGCAGGCTCGAATGACAATGATACAGACTCAGCTTGGGTTGATGTATTGACCTCTTGGGCGGGAGAAGGTTATGGCACAAGATTCCACCCACGAATTGGTGAAATCGTAGTTATTGATTTCTTTGATGGCAATGTCGACCGTCCATTTGTGATGGGACGTTTACATGAAGCAGAACGTCATCAAACCATGTTTGATATCAAAGGCCAGTTGCCTGATACCAAAAAATTAAGTGGTATTCGCTCATCGGAAGTGGGTGGATCAGGTTTTAATCAACTCCGCTTTGATGATACAACAGGCCAAATCAGCACACAGCTACAAAGTAGTCATGCAGCGACACAACTTAATCTCGGGAACTTAAGTCACCCGAAAGATAAGGAAACCAGCAATGGGCGTGGTGAAGGTTTTGAGTTAAGAACCGATGCTTATGGTGCGATGCGTGCAGGCAAAGGCATGCTTATCACGACGTATGCCCAAGAAAATGCGATTGCAGACCACTTAGAAGCAGCACAAGCGCAGTCCTTGTTAAATCAAGGTGCAGAAAGTATGAAAGTGCTGAGTGAAATAGCAGTCAAACAACAAACGGATGCCTTGAATGTTGTCAATCGTTTGCCGAAACTGATTAATTCTTTAGAACTAAAAGGTGCAAATCAGGCTTTACAGGCAACCGTGGGTTTATTTAAAAATGCTGTAGGTAGCGATCCAATTTCAGCGCTGAAAAACAGTGGTGATTTTATCGAGGACATCCAGAAATTTGGTAAAGATACAAAGAATATTGTAGATGAATTTAAAGACTTTTTTAATGATTCCAAAGAGTCGATTGAGAACTTAAAGAGTTTTATTGAAAATATTGAAGAACATGGTTCTGATGTTTTAAAAGGTAAATTAACCAGTTTAAAAGACAAATTTGATACAGAACCGTTAAGTGCTTTAAAAGATGTGGGTAAGGTAATTGCCAATGTTGAAATTAAGGATTTTGATTTAACCAGTGTTTGTGGAACTTTTAATAAAGGCAGCAAATTGGATGTGAATCCGATGCAGGCTTTAGGCTCCTTACAGGGCTTTATGGAAAGTTATACAAAAGACTTAGAAAATAGTGGTGATAGTGCCAAACAAGAGCAAGGTAAGATTTTTCGTCAGGCATTGATGTTACTGGCTTCACCTAACGGGATAGCTCTGACAACTCCAGAAGATATCGTGTTACAAGCTTCACAAGATATTGCTGAAAGTGCGCAAGGCTCAATTAATTTGAGTGCACAGAAGAATATTGTCGGTCATGCACAAGATAAGATCAGCTTGTTTGCAGCACAGAAAGGTTTAAGTGCTTTTGCTGCAAAGGGTCCGATAAAAATACAAGCTCAAACAGATTGGTTGGAGATCCTTTCACGTAAGTATATAAAAATCATTTCAGTAGAAGATAAAATTGAAATTGTTAGTCCTAAAGAAATTATTCTTAATGCTGGTGGTAGTCAATTAAAAATTTCGGACAAAGGTATATTTATTGAAACCCCACGATTATTTCATGTAAAAGCTGGACAGCATAAATTTGATAGTGGTGCTATTGTTAATTATCCGGTACCTAATATGCCTAGTTTGTACTATGGAAGCTTTAATTTAACAGATGAATATAATAATCCACTCATTGGGCAAAAATATAAATTAACTTTACCTTCTGGAAAAGAAATTTTAGGTTTAACAGATGATCAAGGTAAAACTTTAACAGGATATTCAGCTGAAAATAATCAAGATATAAAACTAGAGGTTATTGAAAACATTAATGAGGACATATGGTATCAACCAGAGAGTACTTTTGAGTATGAGCAGTTAGATAGTATGGAATATCCAATTGTTGATGAAGATGAGGTGGAAAATGATGATTAAAATACAAAAAATTCTATTGTGTTTGTCAGTATTAAGTATTAGTGCTTGCTCTACAGCAAAAAAAAATGAAGTTGAAGATAATTATAAAAGGTATGAATCTAAACAAATTCAATGTGGGCAAGAACAAATTAAAGTGGTTTCATATTGTTTTGATCCTGAGGAGGGGTTAGTTGATAGAGGAAGTGGTGGAATAGTTAGGGAATGTAAAAGTAGTCAGCTTTTTATAGGTAAGAACAAAGTTATTGATTTGCCAATTTTGAAGCAGGAAATTAATAAAGTTTATAGTCCCCATATATTAAAAGAAGGTAATGTAAGCTTAGTTAGTTTTTCTTGCGCACAAGATGATAAAGAAGCTTACATCATTCTTAATCAGGGAGTCACAAATAATGCTAATGCTATGGATAATAGTGAAAAAAAACGATTTGATACTCCTGTTATATTAAGTATTAAAGGTTTTCTTATATCGGAAAATGATAAAATCTTAAAAAACAACAGATATAGAAAGAGTAGAGCAGTTTCAGCAAACTCAGTTTATGGAGTTAACTAATGACAGATATATATGAATTATTGCAACCCAAAAAAGGATATGCATACAAAGATGATCAAATAATAGATGCATCATTAGTTAATATACCAATTCCGAATGGAAAAAGATTAAAAGGTAATTCACGAATAATTGGGGATGTTAGTAATGAAACATACAGGTCTATTGTTGATATTATAATTTCTTTATGCTCTAGATTTAATTTAGATTATAAGGAGACAGCATATACATTATTAATTTGTATGGCTGAGTCTGGATATAATCCTGATGCTGCTGCAGGAACAACTAGTGCATCAGGCCTGGCTCAATATACACGAGGTACGGCGGATGCTTTTAAGGCAAGGTCAAAAGAAATACTTGGTATTGAAATTGACATGAGCGGAATGAAGGTTTTCGACGCTACGATAGGGGCATATGGTGTTTTAGTTGCTTTTTTATTTAATCGAGGATTGGCTGTTAAGTGGGGCTTTAAGCCAAATGATGAAAAATATTGGCAATTAATATATATGCTACATCATGATGGACCAGGATACTACAATGATGATAGAGGTAAAGAGAGAGCATTACGATTCAAATGGAGGGATGATGCTGTAAAAACGTATGAACGTGTATTTAAAAGTAAATTAGTGCTATTAACAAGCTTATTAAAACAAAAAGTAGAAACTAAGTTAAAATTAACAGATTCGGATGGTAAAAGTATTGCAAATAAAAACTATGTATTAGCTACAATAAAAAATTCCAGTAATGAAAAACCCTCACACTTATCAATGGATAGAGGTGAAAAAAAAGAGGTTAATGTTGTTTTTGGAAAAACTAATTCTCAAGGTGAGTCATCACCTATTTTATCAAAAATAGGTGATGAAATAATATCAATTCTTCTTCCAGATAATTTTAGAAGTTTGATTAATACTAATTCAGTAAATGATTATACTGTAAAAAAAGGAGATACTTTAGCTAGTATTGCGAAAAGGAACAATACTACAGTTGAAAAAATTGCTCGAGATAATAATTTGAAGAATATTAATCAGATTTCGATTGGGCAGAAGTTAAAATTAAATGAACAGAGTCAATATGTTGTAAAAAATGGAGATACTTTAGCCGAAATTGCAAAAAAACATGATACTACAGTCGAAAAAATAGTTAACGATAATAATATTAAAAATCCAAATAGCATAGCTGTTGGTCAAAAAATTAAGATAAATAAATATCTTAAGCATAAACCTTCTAACAGTGCATTAAAAGATATTTTTGGTAATATTGGTTTAGGTAATTTAAATCTAGATATACTTACGTTTTCAAAAAACCACACGACCAAACCAAGAAATAGCACAACCAGTTCGGCAAATAAAAGTACTTCAAATTTGCTTGAATTAAGAACACCTGTGGATAAAAGTGCAGTGGAGCCTAAGAACCAAACTGTTCCAAAAATAGAACAAAACCAAACTCAAACGAATGGGAGTAATAAAAATGTGAAAGTGAATATAACAGATGGTATGGCTGTTATATATACTTTTCAGGATACATCATATACTTTCAGTGAAACACCGCGGACAGGTTATACAGTCTTTTATGATCATTTAGGTAATAAAATATATAGTTTCAAGTCAGGAAGCAAGGTTGCTTCCAATGCTAAAAGTGGTGCAGATGGTGTATTTAGTGGATACTTTACAGAAGTTCATGGTGGTAAAAGAACCTCCAATTTGGGAAAAGCCTATGGTACAACGAAAATAAGAACTACAGATGCACGCGCGAGATGGGTTCATGGTGGGGGTTCAGGGTTAAAGGACCCTCTTGCCGAACGACAAGGTTGGAAAGGTACGATGGGTTGTACCAGAGCACAAAATATTGAGTTAGAAACTTTAGCACAAAAAATCACAGAATTTAAAGCAAAATACCCTAAAATAAAAATTAAGTATATTCGCGATAAAAATGGGACTTATCCACAATGAAAAATTATATTTTTTTTACAGCAGCTCTTCTAGTATTGAATACAAATGCATCTGCTAACTTTGGATTAATTTTTGATAAAGATGGATATGTTAATTTACGAGAGGGAATGAGCCTAAATTCAAAAGTTATTGGGAAAGTTAATAACAATGAGGTGATTTCTTGTATTTTGGAGGAAACTAGTTCAAAATTTTGTTTTGTAAATTTAGATAATGGAAAAGAAGGGTATATTTATAAAGATAGAGTCAATTTCTTTAAAGATTATAGTAAAATTATTTTAAATAAAACCACATCTAATACTGCTATTTTCAAAAGCGATAAAGCTGACGTAAAAATATATTCTCAAGATTTAAGATTGACTGAAAAGGACTTTAGAAAAAGCGGAGAAAAATATTATTTAGGAAACCAGATTGTATGGGGGGTAGAAAATACTATTCCAAATAATGCTTATTCTCAACTATCAAAAATAGAAATTAAGTATAATGGAAAAGATATTGTTATACCCTACGATATTTTGAAAGGGTATTTTTTTCCGAAGAAATCTCTTAATGGTAAAAGCGAAATATCTCAATTTAATGTTTACTTGAAAGGACAAGAATTATATTTAGTTAATCAATTTAATAGTGGAGGCGCATCTGCATATAATGTTGTTTTTCATATAAAAGATCATAAGTTAAAACAGGTTAAAGTTTGGAGTGAACAAGTATAATTTTTTATATGGTTTAAGATCTTTTAGGTGTAATGTTTTCTCGTGTGAAGCAAAGTGATGATAAATTTTGAGCCTATCACTAACCAATATATTATGAATGAAATATCCATAAAAAATATTTCAAAATATAAAAAATTTGATTGGTTTAAAGAATGACGGGAAACGATTACATGATTAAATTTTCTAGATATATAATGTTATGTATTCAGTAGTATGAAAAAATCATTAGTTTGGTAGAGTAAGTTTAAAATCAACATAAAAAGTAGCTACGTCCGTAGCTACTTTCTTATTCTAGTCTTCCAAAATCTCTTCCAACACTTCTTCATTTGGTGCAAAGAAATAAGCACCATCCATAGGTGTTACAAAGTGCAGCAAACGGTCATGAATCCCATCGCCTTGAGTACCAAACATATTAACTAACATACGATCAATACGGCTTAAATCTTTGGTATAAGCAATAAAAAATAAACCTTGCTCACCTTGACCATCACCATAAGGAAGAGAGTGACGCAGAATTTCTAATTCATCGCCTTCATCATCTTCAATGACAACACGAGCAATATGGGCATTTTCAGGTTTGTGTTCATCGTCCATCTCTATACTTTCTAATTTAGAACGACCAATCACATTTTCCTGTGCATCAACTTTTAAACGTTTCCACTTTTCAAGCTCGTGTACATAACGTTGTGCAAAAATAAAAGAACCATCTTCAAAAATACCTGAATCTTCACCTAATAACGCAGTCTCAGCACGATCATCAGGGAATTGAGGATTTTCAGTACCATCAATAAAACCAGTCAGGTCACGACCGTCGAGATAGCGGAAGCACACCCGTTCATCCAGAACCTCAACTTGATTTTGGATACCATCAAAAAAGGATTGGCTAAGCGCAAAGCAAATATCTGTACGTGCAGACGCAATATGAATGAGTACATCAGCAGCAACCACAGGCATCTCAAATGCGCCTTGAATCGGTTCTAACTGCTTAAACCCTTCAGGAGTTGTGTGATAAAGTTTTGCCCAAAGTTCAGGACCAAAAGCGATTGAGGTTTTAATTTCGGCTTCAGGATGTTGAGTGATTAGGCGATCACGTGTACTTAACAACGCATTGAGCTGTTGTTTTAAGCCATCAATAGACAGATTTTTTAAATTTAAAACAATGAAACGGGCATGATTAGAAGGTAAAGGTAGAATTACAGATTGGGCTGTCATATGGTGATGGCTCCTCAATTTTTATTTATCAATCCTCTTATTGTGCATGATCAAGCAACAGCTGAATAGTAAAGTCTTATACTTTTTACCAATTAAATTAATCGAAATGTATCGTTTTAAAACCGCTATAATAGCGTGTTAAAAGTTTTCTATCCTTTTGTTATGTCGTATCAAGTCTGGTTTGCCTATATGTTGGCGTGCTGGGTGATCAGTATTTCACCTGGTGCGGGTGCGATCGCGTCTATGTCGAGCGGTCTAAATTATGGTTTTCGCCGTGGTTATTGGAATGCAATCGGTTTACAACTGGCATTGTTGGTTCAAATTGCGATTGTCGCAGCAGGTGTTGGGGTATTGTTTGCAACCACGCCGCTGGCATTTTTCGTGGTGAAATGGTTTGGGGTTTTATATTTACTGTATTTAGCTTACATACAATGGACGACGAAAACACAGTCGATAGATATCCCAACAGAGCAACCGACAAAATCTATTCCCAAGCTGATCTTATATGGCTTTATTGTCAATATCAGTAATCCAAAAGCCATCGTCTTTTTACTTGCTGTTTTGCCACAATTTCTAGACTTGTCTAAACCACAATGGATTCAATATGTGATTATGGCAGTGACCATGATTACCATTGATTTGATTGTCATGGCTGGTTATACGGGATTGGCAGCCAAAGTGTTAAGACTATTAAAATCACCGAAACAACAAAAATATATGAACCGTACTTTTGCCGTATTGTTTAGTTGTGCCGCTGGCTTATTAAGCCTGGTGCACCAATAACAACATAGGCGATTAAATGAGCTATGTGTTAGAGATTTGACCATATAAATAAGCCATTGTTCCGAGGATGCTTTGAATTATTTAGAATTTTATTTGTATGCCATTAGTGTGATTATCATGATTGCAACGCCTGGTCCAGTCATGATCTTGGTTGCAAGTGCAGGTTTAAAAGGTGGCTACCGACAGTCTTTACTGACTATTATTGGGACAAATTTGGCTTCTTTGGTACTTATCACAGCCTCTATTTTAATTTTAAAAGGCATGTTTAGTGTCAATGAAACCCTTTTCTTGATTATTAAAGTTTTAGGATGTCTTTATATTGCCTATCTAGGTTATGGAATTCTAAAAGAAGTGTTATCCCAACAGGAGCATCAACTCAATACGATGTTGTCGCCTGTGGATGGTGGTCTCAGCAAAGGCTTTTTAGTGGGTATCTCAAATCCTAAAGATATCATTTTCTTTTCATCATTTTTTCCGCAGTTTATTCATATTCATGCTGATATAAATACCAGTCTGGTTATCTTAGTCGTGACATGGATTATTTTAGATTTTCTCACGTTATCTTTGGTCTATCTGTCGTTTAATAAGCTTTCTAAAAGTCAAATTTATCCAAAAATATTAGGGCTTTGCGGATTAATTCTGATTGTCATTGCTATATATGGATTATATGTTTCGTTAAAAAGCATGGTTTAAATATTGATTGGGGCCTAAAGATGGAATTGATCAATCAAGCCATCTTTCTTACTTTCATTACACAGAAAATCACAGCAAACAGCAAAGACATGGTTAATACGATGCTTAGCCCTGTAGAGATGTTCAGGGCTGCACTTGACCATAAACCCACAGTCACACCAATTTGAGCAATCACAAACGCCCCCATCACCATTTGTTTCGGTGAGTGCGAAATAAGACGTGAAGCCAGTGCGGGGATGACCAATAACGCACCCATCAATAACGAACCAACGGCACGTAAAGCGAGTACAGTGAATAAAGCCAATAACAACATAAAAATTAAGCGTTGCCATTTGGCGTTTACGCCTTCACTTACTGCAATATCAGGATCAATCGCAATTTGAATTTGTGCTTGCCAGTAACGGTAGAGGACAGCTAAAGCAACAATAATCACAGTTGCAAAAATCGGTAAGTCTGACCACTCAATTGTTAATAAATCGCCAAATAAATAACTTAATAATTCAGGACGTAATGCGGGTAAATGTTGAATTAACAATAGACCAGAACAAAGTAAGGTCGCAGCACATAATGCAAGTAAGGCATCATTGGGTAAACGCGGGTCATGTAAAACCCAAAGTACAGCCACCAAGAGTATCGCAGTAAAGGTAACACCGACCCAAAGCGGTAAAGTTAAAACAGCGGCTAACGCAACACCCAGCAAGGTACCATGTGCCATCGTATCAGCAAAAAAAGACATTCTACGCCATAGCATCAAACAACCTAGCGGGGCTGTTAGAAACACTAAAAGTGTTCCCATAATCCATGCAGGTAACAGTAATTCTAACCATTCCATCATGGTTTAAGCTTCCGGTTCTGGGTGAATGTGTGGATGTGGGCCATGTTCACAAGTTTTGGCGGAGTCACCATGTGCACAATGGTCATGATGGTGTTGGTAAAAAGCGTGGTATTTTCCAAAAGTATCACCAAACAAAGCTTGATACTCTGGATGCTGCTGAATACTGTCAGGTAAACCACTACAGCAAATGTGCTTATTTAAACAGACAACTCGCTGAGTGCCTTGCATGACCCATTGTAAATCATGAGACACAATTAAAATGGCACAACCATAACGTTGTGGCAGGCTACGCACATATTCATACAGTTCAGCTTCAGATTGGATATCTAAACCTTGCATAGGTTCATCTAAAACCAAAATATCGGGTTGGCGTAATAAAGCACGCGCCAATAAAACCCGCTGACGTTCACCACCTGAAAGTTGTTGTACTTTGGCGTACTCTAATTTGGCAATACCTGTATCTCGAATGATTTCAGCTTTAATGGCCTTATCACATTTCTCAAGATTCAGTAGATCTTTAACTCTTAAAGGCAGACTATGAGAGGGATTAAATTTTTGTGGTACATATGCCAGTTTAATTTTTTTTGAGCTGATAATTTTGCCCGCATTGGGTTTTAAAATACCCAATAATACTTTGATCAGGGTAGATTTGCCTGCACCATTGGGACCAATAAGCGTGACAATTTCTTTTTCTTGTAATGAAAAATCTATATTTTTTAGAATGTCACGATCATCAATTCGGACATTAATTTGTTGCAGTTGAACGAGAGGGGAGTTTACGCTTTGTTCGAGCACTGCTGACATATTCCTGAAATCTCAATAATACTGTGATGTGCATTGAAGTGATCAGACGCTGCTAAGTGATTTAATTCTTGAATCAAACCTTTTGCTGAAGCTTCTTTCACTGTATGACATTCAGTGCAAATTAAAAATGCGGCTTGATGTCCTTCACGTGGGTGACAACAAGGGATATAAGCATTAATAGAGGTTAAACGATGAATAAAACCTTTTTCTAAGAGAAAATCTAAGGTTCTATACACAGTAGGTGGTGCAGCTGGACGTTCTGCAGCACCTTTCATCTTGGCTAAAAGATCATAAGCACCTACAGGACCTGAGGCATTCAAAATTAATTCAAGTACTTCTTTACGCAAAGGGGTAAGGCGGGCACCTGAGGTTGCACAAAGGCTTTCTGCTTCTGATAAACGAGCTTCTACATTGAGATGATCGTGTACACCATGCAAAGTATCATGCTGCTCGTGTGAACATAAGCTCATATCAGACCTCAAAACTTGTTATTTGAATGGAAGAGAATCGCAAATATTAACATGAAGCTCTATCAACTTACGAATGGCGTAGGTATTTTTTAACTTCTGTTATACTATAACATAAATTTTTTTTGGTAATACACTCCCATGAATCGCATTATCGCCTTTTGCTTATGTGCATTATTTATTAGTGTCACTTGGGCTCAAGCGCCTTTAGTGGTGTCAACTCATCCTATTTATTTGATTGCAAAAGAAATAACAGAAGGCATAGAAGAGCCTGTTTTACTTTTGGGAAATCAAACGGGGCATGATGTGCAACTTACACCAGATAATCGCAAAACGATTATGGACGCTTCATTGGTGATTTGGCTGGGAAAAGAACATGAAGCGCCTTTGGAAAAAGTTTTAGGCGAGAATGCGAAAGCGATTTCAATACTCAATTCAGGCATTATCCAAGCACTTCCTTTAAGAAGTCCAAAAGGTGTTGCACTGAAAGATACGATTGATACACATGTGTGGTTAGATCCAAATAATGCTGTACGTATCGGTTTCTTTATTGCAGCCTTACGTTCACAACAACATCCAGAAAATAAAGCAGCATATTGGAATAATGCGAAGAAGTTTGCCAGTGAAATGCTGCGCGTTTCACAGAAAAGTATCAGTGCTGGTAGTGCACGCCCATACTGGGCTTATCATGATGCTTACCAATATTTAGAACGTTCATTAAACTTAAAATTTGCAGGTGCGATGACAGATGATCCGCATGTTGCGCCGACTGTGACTCAAATCAAGTTTTTAAATGACACGAGACCTTACAAAAAAATGTGCTTGCTGGCAGAAGGTAGTGCAAGTCCAAGTCAGTACCGAAAATTGGGTGAAATTTCATTTCAAGCGGTAGACGAAACTTTGGCTAAACAACAAGATTTTGTGGTTGCATGGCAGACTTTGGCTCAACAAACACAAGCTTGCGTACTTAATGCACGGAAATGATGCAAAAATTAATCAACAATTGTTCATATGCAAAGCAACCTGTATATCGAAAAAAACACGACTAAGGTCGGGAAAAGATTGCATGTTCAGGGGTGTAACTCTATAATGCCTGCGATTAAAAACGATCATCAGCTAAACTTGTCAAGCATTTATGCTGTGAGTGGATAAAAAATGAGCCAAACTAGTCGCTTGATTGACCGACGATTAGCAAAAGCTTTGGTCTATTTGCAAGCGTTTATGATTCCTGTTTCAGCCTTGGTAGCGTGGGTCTTGAAAGACTCGACTGCGGCTCTGAGTGCAGCGTTAGGTGCACTGATATGTTGGCTTGCCAGTTGTTATTTTTCTTGGCAGTCGTTTCGAGCAGCAGGGGCACGTGCTTCAAAACAGGTTCTTTCGAACATGTATAGAGGCTTAATGGGCAAATTTGCAATTGTGATCGTTGGTTTCATTTTAATTTTATGCAATGTCAAACCGTTATCTCCGGTGGCATTGTTTTGTGGTTTTATTCTCGTTCAAGCGATGTCGTGGATTGCACCTTTTTGGGTAGCACGACAACAAAAACGAGTATAAGCGCAGCAGAAATTGAAAATTTTTTTGGGGATTAACGAGATATCATGCAGCACGCGATATTCGTTAACTCTATTTATTATTTGACATTGACCAGGTGTGATTTATGGCTGCTGAAGAACATGCCCTGACTTCGACCGAGTATATCAAGCATCACTTGACCAATATGACCTATGGCAAAATGCCAGATGGTACTTGGAAATTGGCTGAAAGTGGTGCAGAAGCTCAACAGATGGGGTTCACTGCTATCCACTTGGATTCAATGGGTTGGTCAATTGGCCTTGGTGTGATTTTCTGTTTGATATTCTGGTGCGTAGCGAAAGCTGCAAACTCTGGTGTTCCTACCAAGTTCCAGTCTGCAATCGAAATGATTATCGAGTTTGTTGACTCAAGTGTTCGTGATACGTTTCATGGTAAATCACGTTTAATTGCGCCTTTAGCCTTGACCATTTTCGTGTGGATTTTCCTCATGAATGCGATGGACTTAATTCCTGTTGACTGGATTCCGTATACAGCTCAATTGATTGGTGCAAACGTATTTGGTATGGACCCTCACCACGTTTACTTCAAGGTTGTTCCATCTACAGATCCTAACATTACCCTTGGTATGTCTTTGTCTGTATTTGCGTTGATCTTGTTCTATAGTATTCGTGAAAAAGGCATCGGCGGTTTCGTTGGTGAATTGGCACTTAACCCATTTAATCCAAGTAACCCAGTTGCAAAAGCGTTATTGATTCCAGTGAACTTAATTCTAGAATTAGTAACATTCCTTGCACGTCCAATTTCATTGGCACTCCGATTATTCGGTAACATGTATGCGGGTGAGTTAATCTTCATTCTTATCGCGTTGTTACCTTTCTGGATCCAGTGGGCGTTGTCTGTGCCTTGGGCTATCTTCCACATTCTTGTTATTACATTGCAAGCCTTCATTTTCATGATGCTAACAATCGTATACTTGAGCATGGCAAGCGAAAAACATTAATGGTATTGCCTAACTGTCATCCGGTGGTTAGGTATAATTTTTTTACTTTAATTTGGTATAAACCTAACCTCTGAGGAATTATCATGGAACTCACTTTAGGTCTAGTTGCAATTGCATCTGCTATCTTGATCGCTTTTGGTGCTTTAGGTACTGCGATTGGTTTTGGTCTTTTAGGCGGCCGTTTCCTTGAAGCTGTTGCTCGTCAACCAGAATTGGCTCCACAACTTCAAACTCGTATGTTCTTAATCGCAGGTCTTCTTGATGCTGTGCCTATGATCGGTGTTGGTATTGGCTTGTTCTTCATCTTCGCTAATCCATTTGTAGGTTAATCAGCTTAATTCCGAAATTCACTATTTGAGGAATTTGCAATGAATATCAACCTCACATTGTTTGGCCAAGCGATTGCATTTGCGATATTTGTCGCATTCTGCATGAAGTTTGTATGGCCACCACTAATCAATGCGATTAGTGAGCGTCAGCGTAAAATCGCTGATGGCTTAAATGCTGCAGAGAAAGCGAAAGCTGATCTTGCTGATGCACAAGCACAAGTTAAGCAAGAAATTGATGCGGCGAAAGCACAAGCGGCTCAATTGATCGAACAAGCGAACCGTCGTGCGGCACAATTGGTCGAAGAAGCGCGTACTCAAGCATCTGCTGAAGGTGAGCGTATTCGTCAACAAGCGAAAGATGCTGTTGACCAAGACATCAATTCTGCTCGTGAAGAATTACGTCAACAAGTTGCTGCTCTTGCAGTTGCTGGTGCAGAGAAAATTCTGAACCAACAAGTTGACGCAGAAGCTCATAATGCCATGCTGAATCAGCTGGCTGCTAAACTTTAAGAGAGGCGAATATGGCTGAATTCTTGACGTTGGCACGCCCATACGCTAAAGCAGCATTTGCTTATGCATCTGAGCAAAATGCAACTGACGCTTGGTCAAATGCATTACAACTGCTCAGTGCTGCGGTGCAAGATGAAGCATTCTCCGCTTATTTAAATCGCCCTGAGTTGACACCTGCAGAGCAGGTTGATCTTTTTGCGAAAGTTTTAGGTAATGAACAAACTGCGGCTGTGTCAAACTTTTTGACACTTCTTGCAGACAATGGCCGTTTAGCATTGTTACCTGAAATTGACACAGAATTTGAGCAACTCAAATCGCAAAATAACAACACTGTAGACGTTGTGATTGAATCCGCTTTTCCATTGGATTCAGTACAAGAACAGAAGTTGGCTCATGCGTTAGAAAAACGCTTGAACAGCGCTGTGAAAGTTACAGTTGAAGTAAATCCAGCATTGATTGCTGGTGTTGTTATTCGTGCAGGCGACCAAGTGATAGATGATTCTGCGCTTAGCAAGCTTGAAAAAATGCGGACTCGTCTTCTAGCGTAATTGTTAAAAATAACTACGTCTAAAGAAGACTGAACTTTAAAAAGATTGAGGTATAGCGCAATGCAACAACTGAATCCATCCGAGATCAGTGCGCTCATTAAACAGCGTATCGGCGATCTGGACACCAGCGCGACCGCTAAGAACGAAGGGACCATTGTTATGGTTTCCGACGGTATTGTGCGTATTCACGGCCTTGCTGATGCAATGTACGGTGAAATGATCGAATTCGACGGCGGCTTATTTGGTATGGCACTGAACCTAGAACAGGATTCAGTGGGTGCCGTTGTCTTAGGTAACTACTTAAGCCTTCAAGAAGGTCAAAAAGCTCGTTGCACAGGTCGTGTATTAGAAGTTCCGGTTGGTCCAGAACTTTTAGGCCGTGTAGTAGATGCTTTGGGTAACCCTATTGATGGTAAAGGCCCTATTGATGCAAAACTTACTGATGCTGTTGAAAAAGTAGCACCAGGTGTAATTTGGCGTCAATCAGTGGATCAACCTGTACAAACTGGTTATAAATCAGTAGATACAATGATCCCTGTTGGTCGTGGTCAGCGTGAGTTGATCATCGGTGACCGTCAAACTGGTAAAACAGCAATGGCGATCGATGCGATCATTGCTCAAAAACAATCAGGCATTAAGTGTGTATACGTTGCGATTGGTCAAAAACAATCAACAATTGCAAACGTAGTACGTAAGCTTGAAGAAACTGGCGCTATGGCGTACACAACTGTTGTAGCAGCTGCTGCAGCTGATCCTGCAGCAATGCAGTATCTTGCTCCATATGCTGGTTGTACAATGGGCGAGTACTTCCGTGACCGCGGTGAAGACGCACTTATCATTTATGATGACTTGTCTAAACAAGCTGTTGCTTACCGTCAAATTTCATTGCTTCTTCGTCGTCCACCAGGTCGTGAAGCTTACCCAGGTGATGTGTTCTATCTTCATTCACGTCTACTTGAACGTGCTTCTCGTGTATCTGCTGACTATGTTGAGAAATTCACTAATGGTGAAGTTAAAGGCCAAACTGGTTCATTAACTGCATTGCCAATTATTGAAACTCAAGCGGGTGACGTATCTGCATTCGTACCGACAAACGTAATTTCGATTACTGATGGTCAGATCTTCTTAGAAACATCATTATTCAACGCAGGTATTCGTCCTGCTGTGAACGCGGGTATCTCTGTATCGCGTGTTGGTGGTTCTGCTCAAACGAAGATCATCAAAAAATTGTCTGGTGGTATCCGTACTGCTTTGGCGCAATACCGTGAATTGGCAGCATTTGCTCAGTTCGCTTCTGACCTTGATGAAGCAACTCGTAAGCAACTTGAACATGGTCAACGTGTAACTGAATTAATGAAGCAAAAACAATATGCTCCATATTCAATTGCTGACCAAGCTGTTTCAATTTATGCATCTAACGAAGGCTATATGGCTGACGTTGAAGTGAAGAAAATCGTAGACTTTGATACTGCGTTAATTTCTTACTTCCGTTCAGAACATGCTGCGTTAATGCAAAACATCGATGAAACTGGTAACTACGACAAAGACATCGAAGCTGCAATCAAAGCAGGTATTGAAAGCTTTAAAGCGACTCAAACTTACTAATTTCAATGTATGTTGTTGTTAGTTATGGTTTGGTTCACGGATCAACCTTCGGAAGCTCGAAAGGGCTTTCGAATACTAGGTTAAGCGTATGGCAAATTTAAAAGAAATTCGCGCCAAAGTAGCTAGTATCAAGAGCACGCAAAAGATTACTCGCGCGATGCAAATGGTAGCAGCTTCTAAGATGCGTCGTGCGCAAGAGCGCATGGCTCAGGGCCGTCCGTATGCCGAAAATATGCACCGTGTAATTGCTCATTTGGTCCAAGCGAATCCTGAATACAAACATCGCTATATGGTTGAACGCCCTGTAAAACGCGTTGGCTATATCATTGTTTCTTCAGATCGTGGTCTTGCTGGTGGTTTGAACATTAACTTGTTCAAAAAAGTGGTAAAACACGTACAACAGCAACAAGAGCAGTCAATTGAAGTTCAATTTGCTTTAATTGGTCAAAAAGCGGTTTCGTTTTTTAAAAACTACGGCGGTAAAGTACTTGGCGCAACTACGCAAGTAGGTGATGCTCCAAGTCTTGAACAGTTAACTGGTTCTGTACAGGTGATGTTAGATGCATTTGATAAAGGCGAGTTAGATCGTATTTATCTTGTGTCAAACGGCTTTGTCAATGCCATGACTCAAAACCAAAAAATCGAACAACTTGTTCCTTTAGCTGCGGCTGATACGGACGAGGATCTTAACCGCCAATATGGTTGGGATTATCTATATGAACCAGAAGCTGAAGAGCTTTTAAATGGTTTATTGGTTCGTTACATTGAGTCTATGGTTTATCAAGGTGTGATTGAAAACATCGCATGTGAGCAGTCTGCTCGTATGGTTGCAATGAAAGCTGCAACTGACAACGCAGGTGATCTTATCAAGAGCCTACAACTCATTTATAACAAGCTGCGTCAAGCCGCGATTACTCAGGAAATTTCTGAGATCGTTGGTGGTGCCGCTGCCGTTTAACATTATTTTGAATTGAGGAGACAGCAATGAGTAGCGGTCGTATCATTCAGATCATCGGCGCGGTTATCGACGTCGAGTTTGAACGCAATAGCGTTCCTAAGATCTATGACGCTCTCCAAGTTGACGGTACTGAAACTACTTTAGAAGTTCAGCAACAACTTGGTGATGGTGTAGTTCGTACCATCGCAATGGGATCTACAGAAGGTCTTAAACGTGGTCTAAACGTATCTAATACTGGTGCACCTATTTCTGTACCTGTAGGTACTGCATGTTTAGGTCGTATCATGGACGTTCTTGGTCGCCCAATCGACGAAGCTGGTCCAGTTGCGACTGAAGCGCGTTTGCCGATTCACCGTCAAGCACCTTCTTATGCTGAACAAGCTGCTTCTACTGACCTTTTAGAAACTGGTATTAAAGTCATTGACTTACTTTGCCCGTTTGCTAAAGGTGGTAAAGTTGGTTTATTCGGTGGTGCCGGTGTTGGTAAAACTGTAAACATGATGGAATTGATCAACAACATCGCGAAAGCTCACTCAGGTTTATCTGTGTTTGCTGGTGTTGGTGAGCGTACTCGTGAAGGTAATGACTTCTACCACGAGATGAAAGATTCTAACGTTCTTGACAAAGTAGCAATGGTCTACGGTCAGATGAATGAGCCACCGGGTAACCGTTTACGCGTAGCGTTAACTGGTTTGACCATGGCTGAATACTTCCGTGATGAGAAAGATGAAAACGGTAAAGGCCGTGACGTATTGTTGTTCGTTGACAACATTTACCGTTACACATTGGCTGGTACTGAAGTATCTGCTCTTTTAGGTCGTATGCCATCTGCAGTAGGTTACCAACCGACGCTTGCAGAAGAGATGGGTGTTCTTCAAGAACGTATTACATCGACTAAGTCTGGTTCGATTACATCTATCCAAGCGGTATATGTACCTGCCGATGACTTAACAGATCCATCGCCTGCAACTACATTTGCTCACTTAGATGCAACTGTAGTATTGAGTCGTGACATCGCATCTTCTGGTATTTACCCAGCGATCGATCCACTTGACTCTACTTCACGTCAGTTAGATCCACTTGTTGTTGGTGCTGAGCATTATGAAATTGCACGTTCTGTACAGAACGTATTGCAACGTTATAAAGAGCTTAAAGACATCATCGCAATCTTGGGTATGGACGAGTTAGCAGAAGAAGATAAGTTGATTGTTTACCGTGCGCGTAAAATCCAACGTTTCTTCTCTCAACCGTTCCACGTAGCTGAAGTGTTTACTGGTGCTCCTGGTAAACTTGTACCACTTAAAGAAACAATTCGTGGCTTTAAAGGTCTTCTAGCTGGTGAATACGATCACATCCCAGAACAAGCGTTCTATATGGTTGGTGGTATTGACGAAGTGATCGCTAAAGCCGAGAAGCTTTAATTAGCAACTCTAATTTAGGAGATTCACATGTCGACTATGCAATGTGATGTTGTAAGTGTTAATGAGTCTTTGTACTCAGGCACTGTGACAATGCTTATCGCAAAAGGTGCTGGCGGTGAATTGGGTATCATGCCTGGTCACGCTCCGTTAGTCACTTTGCTCAAGCCGGGCGCAATTCGCGTTCTGCTTGAAAACGGTACAGAAGAGTTAATCTATGTATCTGGGGGTGTTCTAGAAGTTCAACCGCATGTTGTTACTGTACTTGCAGATACTGCAGTTCGTGCTGACAACTTAGATGAAGCTGCAATTCTTGAAGCACGTAAAAATGCTGAACAATTGCTTGCAAATCAAAAAAGCGATTTGGACTCTGCTGCTGCTTTGGCTGCTCTTGCAGAAACTGCTGCTCAGTTGGAAACCATCCGCAAAATCAAAAACCGCGCGCTATAAGACGCAGTTTGAGATTGAAAAACCACCCGCGAGGGTGGTTTTTTTATGCAATTAATTTATGGATGGTTCAAATTTATATTGGTTCAACATGCTAGAAACTTATCCTTGGGGAGTGTCCAATAAAAATTGTGTTTGTATAAATTGACTATAATCCTCTCCCAAAGGTAATTCATAGTCTTTAAAAATGTGACGACGAGTTGATACTGTCGGCTGTTTAGTTTTCGGATTAAAACCACTTTTTTCAATTTCTGTCCAATATAAACCTGTGCCACGCTTTTGCCATGATGGTAATTCATTGAAGTTAATGTCACGGCTAAAGAGTAAATCATGCTTCTCTTGGCGAGATAATCCTTTTACTTGGTCGGTTGCATTTTTTACATTTTCTCCTTCCTTGCGTAACATCCAATAGCAATGTGCATTGAGTGCGTTGCGATGAGCATCTTCATGACGCCAACGAAAATAATCTTCAACAGTTTTTGCATTGGGCAGTATACAAATTCGAGCATCAAAAGTTGCCATCTCACCATGTAATACACTGAATTTTGCACTGGCTTCTGCGGCTAAAATAGAAATAATTTTTCGTGTTTTACGATTAAAGCTGTCATCTTTTAAATGAAACAGTAAGGAGATTTCATCGCTTTGTGTATAGCCATAAATAATATTAAAGCCACATTGCATTAAGTGAGCTGTTGTTTCGACCATCAAGTCCCTAAAACGAAGGTCAAAGGGCGCTTCAAATTTCCAAATATCTTTGGTGAGTTTGGTAAAGCCACGTCCATCCAAACGCACAACGATATATTGTTCTGGCGGTACACAGAAATCATAAGCTGTTTCATAAACACGTAATCGTGTATCTAGATCATCAAATCTCATGGTTAAACTTCTTCGTTATTCTCATGCTAAAGTTATATTTCATCACTGACTAGTTTTAGCATAATCTAAATAATAAAAAAGGAGATATAGAAGACAATGTACCTCATCGAACAGCAAGCGCACTTTTGGGAACTTTATCAAACTCAAGATGACTACTATCTCAGTATTGCCGTAGATATGAGTTCTGTTGTTTCATGTTGGGATATTTATTTAACCGAAGTAGAAATTCAGGCGTATCACAACAAAGGGCGAATTGCGATTGAGGAACTCACCAATTTAATTGTGGCTGAAACCTATCGTGGAGATTTTTCCAATTTAGCAGCTCGGAAAGTACCTAGAGAAATACAACTACAGATGCAAACCGCATTTAAAACATGGCGGTTGGCTCAAGATTAAATTTTTTATTCAGTTATGACAGCAATTGAAAAGCCATTATTTTCTATCATGTTTACTTTAAACAGCGCATCAAACCCTTCTGAACGATTCGGGACTTCTAATTTATAAAAGGTGGCTTTAACGCCTTTTTCAGCAATATTGGCTTTACTCTCACGTTGTGCATTACGCTGTAAAGTGCTGTCTAAATCCGTTTCAAAATAATATGAAATAACCTCGAAGCCAGCAGTTTTGGCAAGTTGAATATAACGGGCTCGATCGGCTTTGCTTATGTTGGTGTTATCTATCACGATTTTGGTTTTAGAGGCTATAGCTGCTTCAAACAGTATCTTTTCACGATGGCGAGTTTTTAGCATATCGAGATTGATACGTAGATGTGTATGGTAAAAATACTGTTGATAAAAAGTAGATTTACCCGAAGCTTGTACGCCTGTGAATAAAATCAGTTGCATGAAACACTACAAAAATACGCTTAATCTGCTATTAAATCATGTTCATGAACTTTGCTACAATCTATTCATTGTTGTAGAAAACCAATAAACTTAAAATGAAAAAATTAGTTCAATGTCGGTATTTATTTTCAATACTTCTACTGAGTGCTGTTTCAGCATGCCAAAGTCAATTTGTCACCACACCCAATTCACCCACTGAAGCAAGTTTGGTGGCAAATTCAGTGGGGAATGGTTTAGAAACCGAATTAGATATCGATTATGTTGTGGCATTTAAAAATTTGAAAATGGCCTATGGGCAATGTATTGCGTTTACTGGCGAAAAAGATTTTGTCTTTACTGACAATCGGCTTGAACGAGATTTAGAAATGGGAACCTTGTTTACCCGTACAGAGGGTGGGGCGTATTTATCAAAAACTTTGGTGGAATCCATTGGAAAGAATAAAACCCGTTTAACGCTATTTTTACCCGCAAGTTATAAGTCTGCTCAAGCTCGTTTTAAGTTAGATGCTAAACGCGCGCTAGGACTAGACCGATCATGTAATGTCGCAAAGCCAAGCCAAGGCTGGTCTGTTCAAATCTAATTAACTTTGCTCAGGGGCTTGTTCTGTATTTGATCCCGGGATCATCATGCCTGCGAGTTTAAGCATATCTAATTGGATGGTATTCATTTGTTGTTCGATTTTCTTAAAATCAACTTTTGAAATGTCTAAATCACCGTTTAACAATGCTGAGTTAAGCACTTGCTTATTGGCCTGTAGCACTTGTTGGCGGATACCATCAATCTCTTGGCTTTTTAAATCTAATGAAATCAATGCTGTATTAAAGCCTTGTAGTTCACGGGTCAATGTTTTGACAGATTGTTGCAGCTCAGCTTGATTTTGTGATTGTATTGCTTGTTGTAAATTAGCTTGGCTTTGCTGTAATTTTTCAACATAGTCACCAGTTTTCAGCTGTACGTTGGCAACATCACGTGCGATATAAAACATATTGCCTTGTTTTAAATCTTCAGTACTTTTTGCTGTTGATTGATTATTATTATTTGAGTCGGATGTATTCTCACTCATTTGCGCAGTTTCAATCGCTTGAGCGTCATCTTGTTGACGTGATTGTTCAGCGGCTTGATTACAGCCTAGTAGTAACATGCCAGAAATAAAAATAACAAAAGGCAAAACCGCACCTTGTAAAAGCTTTTTCATCGTTGTCCAAAAGTAATTTAATCGGTTATGGATTGACTATAATTTGCAAAAGTGTAGAGATTGAGGATTGTTGCAAAGGACATACAGTCTGTAACTTTAGAGATTCATTTCTACTCAAACAAAAGCAAAAAAGAATGCATTTTTAGCACGCTATTGAAGATGGTTGAAATTTTAAATTGTGAATAAAGCTAGAGGAAGTTTTGATCGAAAATATAAAATTTTCGATCAAAACTGTAAAATATAAAAATTTATTTAAAGCATAGAGCTTTTAATGCTCGATTTATTTTGCTAATTCAGCTTCAATCGCAGATGTAATTCGTGGATCATCAGCAGTGATATCTGGTGCAAAACGCGCCACGATTTCGCCATTTTTACCGATTAAGAATTTTTCAAAGTTCCAAAGGACTTCAGGTTTTGGGTTTGGAGTTAGGCCATAATCGACTAAGTCTTTCCACCAAGGACCTTCACCAATACGTTCAGGGATTGCATGAATTAAGCTATCATAAAGTGGATGCTTATCATCACCTGCAACTGAAATTTTAGCAAAAAGCGGGAAGTCGACATTGTAAGTTAAAGAGCAAAATTGCTCGATTTCATCATTTGTTCCAGGCTCTTGTGCAAGAAAGTTATTTGCAGGAAAGCCGAGGATTTCTAAACCTTGATCTTTCTTTTCAGTATATAGTTTTTCTAAACCTTCATATTGTGGAGTAAGGCCACATTTAGATGCAACGTTAACGATTAAAAGAACTTTACCTTGATATTGATTCAAGGTCGTAGATTCACCTTTGATGGTATTGACTGGGATGTCATAAACGGAATTGCTCATAGGGGTATCCTTAAAAATCAAAAGACAGTGATTAGAAATATGTCTAATGTTTTAGCGATATTCCAAGATTTCAGCAAGTTACATTTGTATATAAGTGTAATAAAAAAAGCAGATCATAGGATCTGCTTTTAAAAACTGCATCAAATTTAATCGATTATGGTGCAGCGTTTGCTTTGGCTTGAAGTGCTTGCATTTCAGTTAACAGGCTTTGTTGTAATTCAGTACCTTTCTTTTGTAGTTCCATGATTTTTTGTGGATCTGGTGAAGTCGCTAAACCAGCTTCAGACATTTCAACGCCTAGGTTATTTGACTCTTTCATTTTGTCACGTACAGATGCAACTTCAGTACTTTTAAGTGCTAAACCATCAAGATCTTTGTTGAAACCGTCCACATAAGTTTTCATTTTATCGACAACACCTTTCAGTGCATCTTTATCACCCTTTTGTGCAGCTTGCATTACTTCTGTTTGGAAGTTCAAAGCTTCTTTAGCTTTCGCTGTAGACATTGTTTGAAGTGCAGTTAAATCGCTTTTGATATCAGCAGTATTGTTGGTACTTAAAGAAACCGCAGCTGCAGCAGGTTTGCTCTCAGTTCCTGAAGCTGAATCAGCTGGTTTTTTATCACATGCAGTTAAAGCAAACGCTGAAGCACATAGTGTAGCTAGTAGTAATTTTTTCATTTATTCGAACCCTTCATTATTTAAAATTCTTATGAATTTGACGGTAATATATACAAATTCAAAAAGTTATATGCTTAATCTAGAGCATAAGATGCAAAATGCACAATTTTAAGGCAATTTTCTATAGTATTTTTGTATATAAACTTATCAATAAAGTGGAAATAGATTGTTTGAAAAATGTCCTAATCTTAAAGATTTCGCATTTGTGCTGGGGTTTGATGGGTATAGCGTTTAAAAAACTCAATGAAGCTAGACGTGTGTTGATAGCCGAGATCTAAGCTAATTTTTTTAATTGAGATGCCTTGTTGGATCAATGAAATTGCATAAATAATCTTGGCGCGATTACGCCATTCAGACAGCGAAAGTTTAAGGTGCTCTTGGCTAAGTCTAAGAGCATGCCGTTCAGTAATCTGAAAAGTATCGAGAATTTCCTGAAGGCTTTGGGGGAAGCGTGTTGTATCAGACAAATGCTCAAGAATAGGCTTGAGTGTGGGATGGTTGGTTTGTGGTAAATAATGCTCATAGCACACACTATTTTGGATTTGATCGACCAACAGTTCTAATAAGTGTTGATAATAGGGAGATGATGGAATCCCTTGTTTCTGCTGCTCTAAAACTTCTTCAATGGTATGACGTAAAAAAGGGCGAATACTTAAAGTCTTTGTGCTTTGGGATAAGCTTTGACAAAGCTGAGGATGAATACGGATACAGATATAATGCGTCAGTTGATCATCCACAGCAGTACAACAATGTTCGGTTTGCGGTGGAATCCACAAACCATAACTTGGTGGGGACAGATAGGTTTGTTCTGCGACGTTGAGTTCTAAAGTCCCATTTAGACTCAAATTAAAATCACCCCATAAATTTGAATGGGGTGTCACTACATCATGCTTTTGGTAGAAAAATTCTTCTACAGAAATCAGCGCTGAATACATAGTTGAAAAGACTTAACTCTCACATTGAATGGCAGTGTTTTCAGCTTTGGGGTTATTTAATCCACGACTCAGCGTGAAGATTGAAATAAAGGCCAAAAGAATAAAACTCAGTACACTATACAATAAAATGTTGGCATTAAAATGGTCAACAACATAGCCACCGATTAATGCACCTGTTGCAATCATGACTTGGAAGAAACCAACAAATAACGGCATGCCTTTTTCTACAGCTTGAGGGGCATGTAAAAACATCCAAATATTGGCAGTGGTTGGAAATGCACCAAATGCAAAGCCCCAAAGCGCTGTAAGAATAAAGGCGCCTGATGGATGAATGGCAAATAGAGGAAAGCCAAAAAATACAACCGCAAAACAGATGGCAACGAATGCAAAGGTATAACGCACATTCAAATTACCGCTATAACCAGCAAAAGCATTACCAAAGATACCAGCGATACCAAATAATAGCAGTAGCGAACTGATGGTAGCACTGTCAAAGCCTGCTGAATTTTTAAAAAACGGGGTCAGATAGCTATATGATGAAAAATGAGCTAAACCAATCAACAAAATAATAATCAAACCTTGTCTGGCTTTACTGATTCTTAGCAATGCGGGTAAGTCTTTAAAATGAATGGCAGACTCTGGTTTTAAACTTGGGATAAATTTAATCCCCAACAGTAAAACAACGAAGCCGATGGCGGAGGTAATTCCAAATGATGTTCGCCAGCCATATGCATCACTTAGCCATGTCCCAATCGGTACACCAAGAACAGTGGCTAAAGTTACCCCAGCCATGACAGTTGCTGTTGCTTTCGCAATAGGTAAATGGGTTGGTGCTAAACGGCCACTTAAGGCAATCGCAGTCGCCCAGAATCCACCAATTGCAAATCCAAGAATAAAACGGCTCAGCAATAAAATTTCAAAAGTTGATGCAATTGCAGTGATGGCATTGGCAAACACCATCGTTGCAGACAATGCCAGAAGTAAGTAACGCCGATCTAAATTTTTGACTAGAACCGGAAGGAGTGGTGCTGCTATGGCGGCCATGATCCCTGGGAGGGTGATCATCAAACCTGCTGTACCGACAGATACATGCAAATCACTGGAAATGTCGTTGAGTACACCGATTGGGAGAAACTCACTGGTGACCAAAGCAAAAGCAGTAATTGCAACGGTTAATAGCGCCAACCAGCTCCCTTGGCTACTGGGGGGAATCTCAGAGGGCTGTGGTTCTGAAACTTCTGATTGCATCATATTCATGAAGATATATTCCTGCTGTAAAGCGAAAGCATATGGAGGTATTTTTTAATTCATTAACGATCGTTATAAAAATAAAATATTTGATTAATTTTGTGTTGTCAATTAATTTAATAATGTTCGTTATAAAAATATATGTGAAAGTTATGGCTGATTCTGAAAAACATGCTTTAGTCGCTGAAAAACAAGCACCTAAGCGTGGGCGTGGTCGTCCTAAATGTTTTGATGAACAACAAGCGCTACAAAAAGCCATGTTGTTGTTCTGGGAATATGGCTATGAATCCACATCGATGAGCGATTTAACCAAAGCCTTAAATCTTACTGCACCCAGTATCTACAGTAGTTTTGGGGATAAATCACAGTTGTTTCATGCCTGTTTGGAATACTATTTAAAGCATGAGGCATGTCCTTTGGAAGTTATTTTTCAACAAGCCAAAACAGCAAAAATCGCCATTGAAATTTATTTATACGAAAACCTTAAAAAACTGGTTCAACAAAATAAACCGACGGGTTGTATGTTGGTTACCGCAACCATGAATTGTTCACAAGAACATGCACCGATTCAGCATGATCTTTTGCTGAAAAGACAACAAGTCAAAGAAAATATCTACCAACGTTTGCAACAGGGTGTCAAAGAAGGTGACTTAAACCCACATGCTAATATTCAAGCGATGACAGATTATTATTCAACGGTGATTCAAGGTTTAACCATGCAAGCCCGTGATGGGGTTAGTGCTGAACAATTACAAAGTGTGGTGACTTTGGCAATTAAAACTTGGGAATTATTCTAGGTTTAAAAACGCATAAAATAGCATTTGTCTGAAAAGCCCTATAGATGTCTGAAATGCCATATTTAAATTTATTCCGACTTCATCGATAATCATTTCCAGATCCTATTCGACAGTCAAAATTATGTATAGCAATTCAAAACCCATGTGGTGGGCAATCAGTTTACCGATCATTGCAGTATTGATTTGGTCAATGAATATTGCAGTTACACGTTATGTTTCGGATTATATTTCACCTGTCAGTATTAGCTTTTATCGCTGGTTAGTGGCATTTATTATTTTGACTCCATTTATGTTGCCCCAAGTGTGGAAGCAACGTCATTTGGTTAAACAACATTTTATGCAATTTGTGGTGCTGAGTGCTTTTGGTATGTTCTTGTATCAAGGCTTGGCCTATAGCGCAGCGCATTACACCACAGCAACCAATATGGGCATTATCAACGCCTTTATTCCGGTATTTACCATTTTTGTTTCGATCCTTATTTTACGTGAAATTCCCAATCGCTTTGCTGTTGTCGGCAGTATCTTGTCTTTTCTCGGTTTGCTGTATGTGATTGGCCGAGGGGATTTTGCTAACTTAACTCATTTAGCAGGGCACTCAGGTGATCTGATCATGGTCTTGGCCGTGTTCTTTTATGCTTTTTATGGGGTCTTTCTAAAAAAATGGCAATTGAAAGTTCCATTACTGCTAAGCCTCTATGTGCAAATTGCGTTGACCTTGGTCTACCATTTACCGTTTGTGCTTTATTATGGCATTGATGCGATTAACCAAGGCAATGTCGCCAGCGTTTTATATGCGGGTATATTACCTTCTCTTGTTGCGCCTTTATTGTGGATGATGGCTGTACAATATCTAGGTCCAAATCGAACCAGCATTTTTATGAATTTAATGCCAGTATTTACTGCAATCATTGCCTACTTTTGGTTACATGAGGCTTGGACAATGTCGCATACGATCGGTGGTATTGTCATTTTAGTGGGAATTGCATTGGCACAAAAAAAGTCACTTAGTGTCAAAAAAAGTACATTATTGAGTTAAAATTCAAAGTATTTTGGGTGAAAAATGTTCATTTAAAAACTTATTTTTTACCCTTTTAAAGTATTAAATCTGAGCAAAATTTGTTTTTGAATTAGTGATTTACCTGTTAAAAATGCAAATAGTAAAACAAATTTAAACACTTAGTTTTATTATTGAAATTCCAGTTATTTGCAATTCACTTAAATGAACAGATCTTGCTCAGAAGAATATATTTGTATTCAAAAAAAATTTATAGGATAATATTTTCATCGTAGCGAATTAAGAATTTCTTAATTAAATTGTTCTACACTGAATTTTTCATACCCTCTGGATGTGTTTAACGCATCCTTTTTTATACTCAGCCAACCCTATATGTGGCTGAGTTTTTTTTTGCCTTTTTATTGGCAATATTGAGGGTCTGTTGACAATTCGTCTACGCCTTGCGCTGCAAACAAAGCAATGCTTTGTTCTTGCTCAGGGTTGTGGCTAAAATTATCTCAGCCTACGTTATGAAACTCGAAAATAGTCTCGCTATTCTCTTCGTTTCCTGCTTTACGACGTATACGTCTCATGCTCAATTTTAACCTACAACGCAAGCCATTTATGAAATTCCAACAGGCCCTGAACCCATGTTTGAGTGAATATTTTAAAGTGCTTAAGCACGAATCACTTGTGCTGTAGATGCATCAATGATTTTGCTTGGTTCGCGACTTAAACCAAGATCACCATTTAAATAATTCAATTCAGAACCAAAATATTGACTGGCTTGTTGTAAAGATCTTGCTGGTTCTAAACCTGCCGAATTTGCACTGGTCGACACAATAAAACCATTAAAGGCATTACATAAGGCAATGCACAAAGGGTGATTGGTTACACGAACTGCGACCTGAGCATGCTGGCCTTTAATCCATTGTGGAATTTTATCATCAGCTGGAAGTAGCCAAGTTGTTGCACGTTCTGTTCTAGAGCGTTGCGTCCATGATTGAATGATTTGTTCACGAATAATAGGGTCAATTTCTGTTAATAGATGCTCAACTTGTGAGAGCTGTCCTGCCAATAAAATCACGCCTTTCTCTATAGGGCGTTGTTTAAGCCTTAAAATTTCTAAAAAAGCCTGTTCATTGAACGGATCACAGCCTAAACCCCATACTGCCTCTGTTGGATAAGCCAAGACTTTACCTTGTTGAAGAATTTGTGCAGCTTCAGCAACTGAGGTTGTAATCATCTATGTTTACCTTGCCATTTCGTGGAATAAGCCACTATTGTGAACCTTAATAACTGACTCGGCAACGTAAGTACAGCCCAGATTGTTGAATACAGTGACCCAAAAGTTCTAATTCCATAAGATCGCTTGTGAGTTGTGCGATGTCTAAATTTGCGCTTTGAGCAAGCGTATCTAAGTCTTGCCCAATCCAATCCAGCAACTGATACAGCTTAAATAAATGCTCAGGAATTTCTGGCATTGGGGAGCGTGCTTCAGACTGTTGTGCGCAATGCCATTGGGTGGGAAGTGCTAAATCTTCAACAATCTGTTCTGGATGATCAACCAGAATGGCCCCTTCACGAATGAGCTGATGACATCCTTGATGATGCTCTCCATAAATATGTCCCGGAATTGCAAAAATCACTTTACCTTGTTCTGCGGCAGCTTGCGCCGTAATCAGTGAACCGCTTCCAAGTTGTGCTTCTGCGACAACAACACCTAAGCTCAAACCACTCACGATCCGATTTCGATAGGGGAAATTGCGCTGAATAGGCTGAGTTTCTGGTAGGTATTCAGTCAGGATTGTTCCTGCATGCTGCAAAATTTGTTCTTGTAACTGTCTATTTTGACTAGGATAAACCAGATCTAAGCCTGTGCCGATCACCGCGATGGTTCGATGGTGTTTTAGCCCACCCATATGTGCAGCGGCATCAATTCCCAGTGCTAGGCCACTGGTAATAAAAAAGCCCTTTTCACTCAAATAGTAAGCAAAATCATAAGCCACTTGTTTGCCATGCGGACTAGGCTTTCGGCTACCCACGATGGCGATTTGCGGTTGACTTAAATTCTGAAATGCACCTTTACCAAATAGAATTGGTGGATGATCAGGATAAGGTAGCAGTTGTTGAGGATAATGAGGGTCGGTATCTAAAACAATAAAATCTGTATGTTGTTGAATTTTATCGAAGCAAACTTGAAATTTGGATTGCCCAAGCGCAGTAAGAAATTCACTGGCTCTTTCAAGATGGTTTTTATGAATTTTGGCTTCAGACCAGCGGTTTAAATTTTCAGCTTGCAGCGCTTTTGTGATAGAACCAAAGTGTGTTTCTAATTTACGAAAAGCGCTGAGCGAATGTTGAACCAAATACCAAAGTCTGATGGCATCATATTGGTCATTGGATATCTGCTTCAACATATTTAAATCACATCATGAAAAACTTAGTTATCTGCAATTGCAGGCGGTTTAATTTCAGCACCCATTTTAATTGGTAAATTACTTTCCAAAATATAGGCATAGCTGAGGTGATCAAAACTCTTAAAGATCATCAGCGTACCAATTTTTTGACTTGGTAATTTCACAGACTCTTTAGTTTTTGGGTCACGGACTGTTTCACCTTGTTGGTAAATACTAAAGACTTGCCCAGGTTTAGCACCTTGTAAGCTACCACGGTCAATGGTGACTACACTATATTGCGCTGCTGTACCAATTGAACCTTGTACACGAACCACTTTACCGCCATTGGTGACTTCATTGGTGGTGGTTGGATAGAACAAACTCGGCAATTCGGCATCATAGCTTGGCAGGACATAGTCGCCCTTACGCACTTCAGCATTATAACTTTTGGTTAACTCAAGAGTGGTGACATCATTTTCACCAGCCGCCGCAGTTGCAGAAGCAACCTCAGTTAACTCCATGCCCGCATTAAACTTTTTGCCTTCAGCATTGAGGAACGTATAAGGTTTGCCTTCACGATAGATCCCATAACGTTGACCCACGACTAAGCCATTTCCACGCGCATAAACGGTTTGTCCTGCACCCGTAATCACACGATTATCAGCAGCGCCGATGGTATAAGGGATGTTCTGTAAAGATTCAGGATTGACCACGATACTGTGTTCTAACCATGGTTGAATATCTGATAATGGAATCACTGAAATCGCATTATTTAAGGATTCAACGCGTATTTGAGGGCGTAAAGATGTCCCACCTTGATGACGACGAATAATTCCATCACAACCATCACCTTCATCTACACCAATCAGTGGGCGACCATCTAAAGTACACAACAATAATTTATCACCTGGATAAATCCAATGTGGATTTTTAACATGCTTATTGCTTGCCCAGATTTCAGGCCAGCGCCAAGGCTTGCTTAAAAACTTCCCCGCAATATCCCATAAAGTATCCCCACGTTTCACCACATAGACATTGGGTGCACTGGATTTAAGTGCGGGCGGATTGGTGTTTGGACTTGCGTGTGTCATTTCCATGTAAGTGAATCCTGCACTTAAACATAGTGTCACAGCAAGTAATTGTTTCTTGAACCCCTTGGCATGAAAGTTCGTTATGCCAGTTAAAACCTTTTTCATTATCATAATTCCTAAAATTATGTCTCTATATGCGTTATAATACGCATATTACACACATTTTTTTAATGAAGCATATTCTTCATTTAGTTTTAAGATCAATGGCATAGCAACAGAGGGTACAGTATGGCCTTATTACCTATTTTAAGTTTTCCTGATCCCCGTTTACGCACCATTGCAAAACCTGTCGATGTGGTAACTGATGAAATTCGCCAGTTAGCAGCAGACATGTTTGAAACCATGTATGAAGCGCCAGGTATTGGTCTGGCTGCTACACAGGTCGATCAGCATATTCAGCTTATCGTAATGGATCTGTCTGAAGACAAAGACCAACCTATGGTGTTCATTAACCCCAAAATAACACCGCTTACAGAAGAAACCTTATCTTATGAGGAAGGCTGTCTTTCTGTTCCTCAAATATACGATAAAGTTGAGCGTCCGTCACGAGTTAAAATTGAAGCAATTAACCTTGAAGGTCAAGCTTTTGAAGTCGAAGCGGATGATCTATTGGCGGTATGTATTCAACATGAAATGGATCACTTAAACGGTAAATTATTTGTGGATTACTTATCCCCTTTAAAGCGTCAACGTGCGCGTGAAAAAGTGGAAAAAGTGGTTCGTCAGCGTGAAAAGCAAAAAGTTCCAGCAAAACGTTGATCTGAGTCAGTTGAATTTTAAAATTTTCCTGCAATACAAAGCCCAATTTTGTTTGGGCTTTGTTATACTCTGGCTCGAAAAATGTTGAGACGAACGTTTTGTTGAGAATAGGTTTACTGCTCGGTTTTACCGCAGTTTTTTTACAGATTGCTGTATTTTTACAGCCTTTGCTACCGAAGCAATATCAAATTGCGCCGGTCTGTGAAACTATTACTCAAGCTTTAGTACAAAGTCATTTCTACGAAAAGCATCAACATAGCACCCATCATCAACATCAATCTGCATCTTCTGCACATGAAGCTGCCAGTCATGACCACCTGTTGGCCCATGCTGAGCATGTAGCGCCAGAGCAACCAAGTTCACATCACCATGATGCGGGTCACCAGTGCCAATACTGTACAGTCTATGGCAATCTGGTTTTACCTCCTGAACTTGAAGTCAAAGAAATATTAGATCGTATTCAAGTGCGACTGGTTGCATTTCAAAAAGCATTTCGACATGTCTATTTTGTATTGCAACGTTTGTTTTTACTTCCCCAAGGTCGAGCCCCGCCACTTTTCGCATAAATCAAAAACTTAATTTTTAGGGTCTTCATTGACTCCAGCCTTGTTTAATTTATGATTTAAGAGAAAGAAAATGGCTCAACCTCAATTCTTTTTACAGCCTTTAGCGGCTGCGGTTTGTGTTGCTTGTTATTCTACAGCGACGTTTGCACACGATCAGGAACATGCATCTCAACTTGCTCCAATCGTGGTTACAGCACAGTTAAATAATGATGCCAATGGTTTGATTATTCATGCTGATCCAAAACAACCGATTCAACCTGTACCTGCCACAGATGGTGCTGATTATTTGCAAAGTATTGCAGGCTTTAATTCGATTAAAAGCGGTGGAACCAATGGAGATGTCACATTCCGCGGCATGTTTGGTTCACGGATTAAAATTTTAACAGATGGTACCGAAAATTTAGGTGCATGCCCTGCACGCATGGATGCACCTACGTCGTATATTCAACCTGAAAGTTTTGACCGTATTTCGGTGGTAAAAGGACCTCAGACAGTCCAATATGCCAATACAGGTTCAGCAGCCACGGTGATTTTTGAACGTCAAAAACCAACCTTAACAGATGATAAAAATTATCAAGGTCAAGCCAGTGTTTTAGTCGGTTCTTTTGGACGTTTGGATCACAACATTGAAGCTGCTGTAGGTGACAGTAAAAAATATATGCGTATCAATGCCAATCGTTCTGAGTCAAACAGCTATGAGGATGGTGATGGTAATAAAGTGCCTTCTTCTTGGGAACGCTGGAATACTGATTTAGCCTTAGGCTGGACACCCGATGAAGATACATGGGTTGAACTGACAGGGGGTAAAGCCGATGGTGAGGCTGAATACGCAGGCCGAACCATGGATGGTTCTCAATTTGCACGTGAAAGCTTAGGCTTACGTGTTGAAAAGAAGAATTTAAGCCCTGTGATTAAAAAGCTCGAAGGGCAAGTGAACTATAGTTATAACGACCATATTATGGATAACTTTAGTTTACGTACTCCACCATTGGCAGAAATGACACATGGTGGCATGAAGATGTTGATGCCAAACCCAATGGCAATGCAGGTGACACGCCGTACTTTAAATAGTCGTTTAGCCATGACCAGTGAATGGGATAAGCTCAGTTTAATTACTGGGGTGGATTCTCAGCTGAACAAACATGGTGGCAGTATGTCATCACCGACCATGCCATCCATGAATGTTGCATTTAGAGAGGATATGCGCTTCCAATCTTATGGTGCTTTCGGAGAAATGACCTATCAATTCAATGATGCTTATAAGTTGGTGACAGGTGCACGTATCGATCAAGTTAAAATTGATGCCTTAAAACTGAATGATCAACGTAAAGAAACTTTGCCAAGTGCATTTATTCGTTTAGAAAATCAATATCCTGAGCATAATGCCAAATCTTATATTGGTTTGGGTTATGTGGAGCGTGTTCCAGATTATTGGGAGCTATTCAGTACTGCACATGGTAATACTGGTATGTCTAAACCGACGTTTAATGATCTAAACACTGAAAAAACTTTACAGTTGGATCTCGGTTATCAATATCAACATGATGCATTGAGTGTATGGACATCAGCATATGCAGGGTTGGTTAATGACTTTATTTTATTGAGTTATCATAATCATCCAACGGGCGGGATGGATGGACATAGCCATGGTTCATCATTTAGTGCTGGGGCAAAAAATGTCGATGCAACTATCGCGGGTGCTGAAGCGGGGATCGGTTATCAATTTACCGATGCGATCCAAGCGGATTTAAGTGCAATGTATGCATGGGGCGAAAATACCGATACACATAAACCATTGCCGCAGATTGCACCTTTAGAAGGTCGTTTGAATTTACGTTATGTTCAAGATAAATATTCTTTAGGTTTATTATGGCGTGCTGTGGCGAAACAAGATCGTATTAGCTTAAATCAAGGTAATATTGTCGGTTATGACACTGGTGAAAGTAAAAGCTTTACCACCTTGGCATTGAATGCGTCATATAACATTCAAAAAGATCTAAATCTTGCTGTTGGTGTCGACAATGTCTTAGATAAAACCTATACCGAGCATTTAAACAAATTGGGTGTAGGTGCGGATGGTCAAGTCGGTACTCAACAATTTAATAATACAGGGCGTAATTATTGGGCTCGTATTAGCATGAAATTTTAATTGATTTAAAACTGAATTTTTACAGAAATATGAGGATGTTCTATGAGTAATGACAGTAATAAGTTGTCACCTGAAAAATCGTTTTGGGGATGGAAATTGCTGATAATCGCAATTATTTTAAGCTGTATTTTTATGGGAATCTTCTATTTGGCGATTACCAACGAGCCTGACTATATGCCAAGCCAAAAACAGAATGCAGCTCAGCAACATGATATGTCTAAGATGAGTCATGAAAGTATGCCAAACATGGATCATTCAGCTTCTGCGCCAGTGCATGGTCACAATGAATAAGTGAATAGCTCGTGAAATGTAAAAGGAAGCCTTAGGGCTTCCTTTTACATTGGGAATATTTAAAATAGGGCCAAACGGTATAGATAATTAAAAATGAATGAAAAACTAGAGGCTTATCTTAATATTTTTAAACAATATGGTGAAGTTTCCATTGCAAATGATGACTGGACAACTGAATTTGAACAAGCATTTAGAGCACAACTAAAAACTGTAGAGATTGATGAAATTCGAATTTATCAGGCCATCGTACAACCTGATCGAAAATTAATTTGCAGGCTATTTCACCAACCAAGTATGAAAGTTCTTCAGGAATATCCTGCAAGAACGATATTTCTTCGTTGGTTACCTTTGCTATGCATCGTGCTTTGTTATTTTTTAATCATCTCTCTCATTGCTTTAAGCGTAGACAAAATGCTGACAACTGCATTTCTACTATTTTTACCTTTTAGTCTGGGTGCGATCATTGAATATGTGAAATCTTTAAAATCCCCAAATTCTTTAAAACAAACATTCTTTCAGCAAATTTATATTGTATTAGGGATTATTGTTGTTGGTGCAGTGATTTTAAGAGAGGGTGTTATTTGTCTTATCATGGCAGCACCTATATTTTTGCTCTGTACGACTTTAGGTGCGACTTGTATGCATTTTTTGTGTAGACGTTTATGGAAGCCCTATAATAAAGTTTATTCCATTGTACTTTTACCTTTGCTAGGGTTGTTCTTATTACCAGATCTATCCCAATATCATAATGGTGTAACGCGTCAAGAAATTATTGTCAATGCACCTATTCATGATGTTTTTGCGTCAATTAACAATATCCAACAGATTCAGTCAAATGAAATAAAATATAGCCCAATTTTTACAATGGGCTTTCCAAAACCAATTTCTGGAATGACGGAACAAACTGATGATGGTTTGGTTCGTCAAATTTATTGGCAACGTGGTATTCATTTTCAAGAGAAAATTATTCAGTCTCATGCACCTACACAGTTGGCTTGGACATATATTTTTACACCAGAATCATTTCCAAAAGGGTCTTTAGATGATCATTTGAAAATGGGGGGTGCATATTTCAATTTGTTGACAACAGACTATCAATTGGACGCTATTAATCCACAGCAAACGAAAATGGTGTTAACCATTGATTATCGTTTATCAACAGAAGTGAATTGGTATGCGGACTTATGGACACGCTATGTACTTAATGAATTTAGTGATGTTGTTCTTAATATCTATAAACGCCGTTTAGAAAAACAAGGTTAAGGCTTTATGCCTTAACCTTTTAGTTGTTTATTGATGCATACTCGCTAATTGTTTCCCCGCATTTTGATAAAGTTCGAGAGCATATTCTTGTTCTGCACGACCATTCAGTTGCAAATATTGATCCAATTTGTCGATATGTTTAGCGCTCCGGTAGAGCAGAGTATTTTTTGCAATTAAATAAAGCGGATACCAAGCCAAAGTACGTGGCTTGAGTCCTAGGTTTTTCATTTTACGTTGCCCAATAAAAAACTGGGTAATATCCAAATGATTTTGATAGGCCTTTTTTTGCAAAAAGGAATTGAAGTGTTTGTAGCGTCGTTCAAAAGGTTCTTTGGATAAGCTGATGGCTAAAGCTTTGCTACTTTCATCGGCCTTAGGGTGGGCATAATTCATCCATTGCAGTAGTTTCCATGCGTCAGACTCTTTGCTGACTAGCCATTTTTCATCTACTCCCATTAACCAGCCCGTATATTTCCAAAAATGCATGATGGCTTCTGATTCGGTCTTGCTTGGAAAAATGCCAATGGCTCTGACACCGAGAAGTAACACCGCACTAAATGCAATGTTGGTCATGGCTTGATCGTATTGGTTGATCGGTGTTCCCCAAATATCGTTATCCCAGTCTTTGGATTTATTGAGTTGATGTCGTACCAACGAATGAATAAAACGCACATAAATGGTTGAAGTAAAACCATTGTTAAAACGAGAAAAACTATCTTGTTGATTGACATCAAGCCACCATTTGTGGGTTTCAGCTAAGCGTTTTCCCGCGTATTTATGTAAAGCACCCGTCATAATTAACGGTTGATTAAAACCAGGGTATTGATAACCCGTCATTAAAGCCACATCGCGTAAAATAAAAGTGCCATTTGTCCCTAAACGATGGGTAAATTTGATCGCCGTTTCAATTTTAGCTGGATCAAGCCAGGTAGGCGCTTGTTCAACCATTTTAAAAAAATCAGTTAATTCAGGGATTTCATTGGGAAGTTTATCCAAACCTTGATACAAGGCTGTTTCAAAAAGTTTTCTATTTTGTCTCGGATTGGTCATCACCCAATCCATAACTTTGTCCATCGCGATATCACCAGTCTGTAAGGCACGATTGAGTGAAAGATATTCGTCATAATTGGGTTGTAACTGCTGGTCTGTAAAATAATAAAAAAGCTTAGACTTCATATTTGTTCGTGCCATGGTCTCAAATGAGGCAAGGCGTTGCGGCTTAATTAATGTTTGCATTTTGAGCGCGACCTGATTATTGTTTAGTCAAACTCTAATATGAATAATTATTCGCATTCAATTCGCATTTTGGAGTGAACCGTAAGATGAGAAAACAACCACAACAACAACGTGCTCGGAATGTCGTAGATAGTATCTTGGAAGCAACTCAATTATGTGTTGCTGAATATGGCTTAATTAATGTCACTACACCCAAAATTTCAGAAAAATCAGGTGTCAGTGTCGGTTCTATCTATCAGTATTTTGGCAATAAAGAAGAAATTATTCAGGAGCTTTTAAGTCGTAAAAGTGAGCAACTGGGGCTTGCACTGAAACAGATTGCGATTAGCCAAGAAGGATTGAGCTTAGAAGAAATCATTCCACTTAGTCTTCAATTCGGTTTTGACATGATGAAAGCCGATGGTGGCTTTTTTATTGAAGTGCTCAAACATTGGCATGGTTATAACAATTCAGAAGCGGCAAAAGTGTTAGAAAAGCATTTCTATGAAGTAGGATTGTATGTGTTTAGTCGGTTTTTTAATCATTGGAGTTTTGAAGTACTTAAAAATAAATCTTTTGTCATTATCAATAGTACGCTTTTTACTATGATGCGTTATGTGAGCCATAATAATTTTCTAATTTCAGAACAGCAGCTAAAAAAAGAATTAACTTTGATGATCCTTGCTTATCTAGAGCAAGGTGCCAACCCCAAGTCGCTTTAAGATAAGTCTTTAATGGGGGTAGGGGCATCGATAGATTGTACTCGACTGATATAGACATACATCCAAATACAAATAGAGCTTGGTTTTATAGAACCCGATTTTATAGAGTTGGTTTTATAGAGTTAGTTTTATAGCGTGGGTTTTAGCAAGCCTGAGTATTGTTTGAGTTGTGACAAGATATTGATCTCTTTATCGAGAATAATTGGATGCTTTTATTCAATGGTAAAACTGATCTATCTCCTTATATAGATTTTAATCGCCGTATCTCTATTAAATTGCATTTATAACAATGCTAAGGGCATACAAGAGGTCGTTTTACGTGTTTTAGCAAATGTATGATGGGTTACTGGCTTTTTTATTGCTGTATTTTTATGCAAAAAAGTAGATTTTTAAAGAAAAAGTGCTGTTTTAGAAGAATAAATAAACAAGTGATAGATAAAATGAAAAATAATTAAAAAAAGGGGTTGTGTTGGTTTGTGAATGCTGTAGAATGCACATCCATCGGCGGTGATGTTAAATAAAACTTCTGATAAATCAGGCACTTGATTAAGTTGTTAAGATTTCGAATTGAGATTTTAAGATGAGGTTAGAGTTAGGTTTGTTAGAAAAAATAATTAACATTATTGATTGACTTTTTAGAGATAGAGAGTAGTATAGCCGACCTAGCTTGATGCTGACGAAGCATTGAGAAGATCATTAAGAGAATATGAAGAACAACTTGTGTGGATTTTTACTGATTGATTGATCGAAATATTATCATTGATTGATTGGTTTAAATTACTCGAAGTTTATTTGAGAGAATTTGTCAGTACATTGATGAGCCAGAATTGTGACCTTAAGTCACTAATGATTTTTAACTGAAGAGTTTGATCATGGCTCAGATTGAACGCTGGCGGCAGGCTTAACACATGCAAGTCGAGCGGGGGAGATTGCTTCGGTAATTGACCTAGCGGCGGACGGGTGAGTAATACTTAGGAATCTGCCTATTAATGGGGGACAACATCTCGAAAGGGATGCTAATACCGCATACGCCCTACGGGGGAAAGCAGGGGATCACTTGTGACCTTGCGTTAATAGATGAGCCTAAGTCGGATTAGCTAGTTGGTGGGGTAAAGGCCTACCAAGGCGACGATCTGTAGCGGGTCTGAGAGGATGATCCGCCACACTGGGACTGAGACACGGCCCAGACTCCTACGGGAGGCAGCAGTGGGGAATATTGGACAATGGGGGGAACCCTGATCCAGCCATGCCGCGTGTGTGAAGAAGGCCTTATGGTTGTAAAGCACTTTAAGCGAGGAGGAGGCTCTCTTGGTTAATACCCAAGATGAGTGGACGTTACTCGCAGAATAAGCACCGGCTAACTCTGTGCCAGCAGCCGCGGTAATACAGAGGGTGCGAGCGTTAATCGGATTTACTGGGCGTAAAGCGTGCGTAGGCGGCTTTTTAAGTCGGATGTGAAATCCCCGAGCTTAACTTGGGAATTGCATTCGATACTGGGAAGCTAGAGTATGGGAGAGGATGGTAGAATTCCAGGTGTAGCGGTGAAATGCGTAGAGATCTGGAGGAATACCGATGGCGAAGGCAGCCATCTGGCCTAATACTGACGCTGAGGTACGAAAGCATGGGGAGCAAACAGGATTAGATACCCTGGTAGTCCATGCCGTAAACGATGTCTACTAGCCGTTGGGGCCTTTGAGGCTTTAGTGGCGCAGCTAACGCGATAAGTAGACCGCCTGGGGAGTACGGTCGCAAGACTAAAACTCAAATGAATTGACGGGGGCCCGCACAAGCGGTGGAGCATGTGGTTTAATTCGATGCAACGCGAAGAACCTTACCTGGTCTTGACATAGTAAGAACTTTCCAGAGATGGATTGGTGCCTTCGGGAACTTACATACAGGTGCTGCATGGCTGTCGTCAGCTCGTGTCGTGAGATGTTGGGTTAAGTCCCGCAACGAGCGCAACCCTTTTCCTTATTTGCCAGCACTTCGGGTGGGAACTTTAAGGATACTGCCAGTGACAAACTGGAGGAAGGCGGGGACGACGTCAAGTCATCATGGCCCTTACGACCAGGGCTACACACGTGCTACAATGGTCGGTACAAAGGGTTGCTACCTAGCGATAGGATGCTAATCTCAAAAAGCCGATCGTAGTCCGGATTGGAGTCTGCAACTCGACTCCATGAAGTCGGAATCGCTAGTAATCGCGGATCAGAATGCCGCGGTGAATACGTTCCCGGGCCTTGTACACACCGCCCGTCACACCATGGGAGTTTGTTGCACCAGAAGTAGGTAGTCTAACCGTAAGGAGGACGCTTACCACGGTGTGGCCGATGACTGGGGTGAAGTCGTAACAAGGTAGCCGTAGGGGAACCTGCGGCTGGATCACCTCCTTAACGAAAGATTGACGATTGGTAAGAATCCACAACAAGTTGTTCTTCATTGATGTATCTGAGGGTCTGTAGCTCAGTTGGTTAGAGCACACGCTTGATAAGCGTGGGGTCACAAGTTCAAGTCTTGTCAGACCCACCAAGTCTACTGAACACAGAAGAGCAGATATATTAAGATCTTAAGCTGGGGACTTAGCTTAGTTGGTAGAGCGCCTGCTTTGCACGCAGGAGGTCAACGGTTCGACTCCGTTAGTCTCCACCACTATATAAAGACTAAGTGATTACAGAACTTAGTAAGCAGATAGCTTATTAAGTTCTGTGATTTATCACAGTTAACTACTCGCTGACGAGGCGGTAGTGAATCATTAACAGAATATATTTGAGTTGAAATAATTGTTTAAACTCGTTTTAGTTGATGTTAGCAAGTAATTGTTAATATTGAATGAAATGAGCACTAGCGATAAAACTGAATCAAGCGTTTTGGTATATGAATTAAATTGAAGCTGTATGGTGATTAAGTTCACAGGCAACAAATAGAAGTGATTAAGTTCACATTGTTGATCCTCCTTGTAGGGATTAACGACTGTTTGGGGTTGTATAGTCAAGTAATTAAGTGCATGTGGTGGATGCCTTGGCAGTCAGAGGCGATGAAAGACGTAATAGCCTGCGATAAGCTTCGGGGAGGCGGCAAATATCCTGTGATCCGGAGATTTCTGAATGGGGAAACCCACTTACCATAAGGTAGGTATCGCATGATGAATACATAGTCATGCGAGGCGAACGAGGGGAAGTGAAACATCTCAGTACCCTTAGGAAAAGAAATCAATTGAGATTCCCTCAGTAGCGGCGAGCGAACGGGGATCAGCCCATTAAGTTATATGTGTTTTAGCGGAAAGCTCTGGGAAGTGCTACCGTAGAGGGTGATAGTCCCGTACACGAAAGGGCACATATAATGATGACGAGTAGGGCGAGGCACGTGAAACCTTGTCTGAATATGGGGGGACCATCCTCCAAGGCTAAATACTCCTGACTGACCGATAGTGAACCAGTACCGTGAGGGAAAGGCGAAAAGAACCCCTGTGAGGGGAGTGAAATAGATCCTGAAACCGCATGCATACAAGCAGTGGGAGCCGACTTGTTCGGTGACTGCGTACCTTTTGTATAATGGGTCAGCGACTTATATTCAGTAGCAAGGTTAACCGCATAGGGGAGCCGTAGAGAAATCGAGTCTTAATAGGGCGTTTAGTTGCTGGGTATAGACCCGAAACCGGGTGATCTATCCATGAGCAGGTTGAAGGTTGGGTAACACTAACTGGAGGACCGAACCCACTGTCGTTGAAAAGCCAGGGGATGACTTGTGGATAGGGGTGAAAGGCTAATCAAACTCGGTGATAGCTGGTTCTCCCCGAAAGCTATTTAGGTAGCGCCTCGGACGAATACCATAGGGGGTAGAGCACTGTTTCGGCTAGGGGGTCATCCCGACTTACCAAACCGATGCAAACTCCGAATACCTATGAGTACTATCCGGGAGACAGACTGCGGGTGCTAACGTCCGTAGTCAAGAGGAAAACAATCCAGACCGCCAGCTAAGGCCCCCAAATTATAGTTAAGTGGGAAACGATGTGGGAAGGCATAGACAGCTAGGAGGTTGGCTTAGAAGCAGCCACCCTTTAAAGAAAGCGTAATAGCTCACTAGTCGAGTCGGCCTGCGCGGAAGATGTAACGGGGCTAAAACTATATGCCGAAGCTGCGGATGTATACTATGTATACGTGGTAGGGGAGCGTTCTGTAAGCCGATGAAGGTGTATTGAGAAGTATGCTGGAGGTATCAGAAGTGCGAATGCTGACGTGAGTAACGACAAAACGGGTGAAAAACCCGTTCGCTGAAAGACCAAGGGTTCCAGTCCAACGTTAATCGGGGCTGGGTGAGTCGACCCCTAAGGCGAGGCCGAGAGGCGTAGTCGATGGGAAATTGGTTAATATTCCAATACTTCTGTGTAATGCGATGAGAGGACGGAGAAAGTTAAGTCAGCCTGGCGTTGGTTGTCCAGGTGAAAGGCAGTAGGCATGCATCTTAGGCAAATCCGGGGTGCTCTATGCTGAGAGCTGATAGCAAGCTAGTTTACTAGCGAAGTGGCTGATACTATGCTTCCAGGAAAAGTCTCTAAGCTTCAGTTACACAGGAATCGTACCCTAAACCGACACAGGTGGTCAGGTCGAGTAGACCAAAGCGCTTGAGAGAACTCTGCTGAAGGAACTAGGCAAAATGGTACCGTAACTTCGGGAGAAGGTACGCTGCTGACGGTGATAGGACTTGCTCCTTGAGCTATTGGCAGCCACAGAAACCAGGCCCCTGCAACTGTTTATTAAAAACATAGCACTCTGCAAACACGAAAGTGGACGTATAGGGTGTGATGCCTGCCCGGTGCTGGAAGGTTAATTGATGGGGTTAGCGTAAGCGAAGCTCTTGATCGAAGCCCCAGTAAACGGCGGCCGTAACTATAACGGTCCTAAGGTAGCGAAATTCCTTGTCGGGTAAGTTCCGACCTGCACGAATGGCATAATGATGGGGGCGCTGTCTCCAGCAGAGGCTCAGTGAAATCGAAATCGCCGTGAAGATGCGGTGTACCCGCGGCTAGACGGAAAGACCCCGTGAACCTTTACTGCAGCTTGACATTGAACTTTGATCTTACTTGTGTAGGATAGGTGGGAGGCTTTGAAGTAGTGACGCCAGTTGCTATGGAGCCATCCTTGAAATACCACCCTGGTAATATTGAGGTTCTAACTCTGTCCCGTTATCCGGGACGAGGACCATGTCTGGTGGGTAGTTTGACTGGGGCGGTCTCCTCCTAAAGAGTAACGGAGGAGTACGAAGGTGCGCTCAGCGTGGTCGGAAATCACGCGTAGAGTATAAAGGCAAAAGCGCGCTTAACTGCGAGACCCACAAGTCGAGCAGGTACGAAAGTAGGTCTTAGTGATCCGGTGGTTCTGTATGGAAGGGCCATCGCTCAACGGATAAAAGGTACTCTGGGGATAACAGGCTGATACCGCCCAAGAGTTCATATCGACGGCGGTGTTTGGCACCTCGATGTCGGCTCATCTCATCCTGGGGCTGAAGCAGGTCCCAAGGGTATGGCTGTTCGCCATTTAAAGAGGTACGCGAGCTGGGTTTAGAACGTCGTGAGACAGTTCGGTCCCTATCTACCGTGGGCGTTGGAAATTTGAGAGGATCTGCTCCTAGTACGAGAGGACCAGAGTGGACGAACCTCTGGTGTACCGGTTGTGACGCCAGTCGCATCGCCGGGTAGCTATGTTCGGAAGGGATAACCGCTGAAAGCATCTAAGCGGGAAGCCTACCTCAAGATAAGATTTCCCTAGGACTTTATGTCCTCTAAAGAGCCGTTGAAGACTACGACGTTGATAGGTTGGATGTGGAAGTGCGGTGACGCATGAAGCTGACCAATACTAATTGCTCGTGAGGCTTGACTATACAACACCCAAGCAGTTGTATACGAAGCATCATTTGATTCATAAAAGATCAAACATACTTGATTTAGTTGTAAAGCTAGTTAAACTATTCAACTCAAATGTTCTGTTAATAACTCATTTGGTACGAAGTAAGGCATTTAAATAAGACCCGAACAAGTCCATAACAGTTTGCTGGCGACAATAGCAAGAGTGAACCACCTGATCCCTTCCCGAACTCAGAAGTGAAACCTCTTAGCGCTGATGGTAGTGTGGGGTTACCCATGTGAGAGTAAGTCATCGCCAGCTTTTAAATCTAAAACACCCCGTTCTCTAGCGAGACCGGGGTGTTTTTTTATGCGTGGTTGAAAAGCAATGTTGTAGTATTTGTTTAATTTAAAATGGTTAAAGTATGTATGAGAGTTGAAGGTAAAGATGATAGAAGATTATTTTAAACCATTAACATTACAAAAAGATTCAGGTTTAGGATCTACAGCAGATTCATTTTATTATGCTGCCAAGGCATTAGAAGAGAACCAAGAGAGTAAATATGGTTTTGGTATCGGTGGAGGGAAATTACCAATTTTATATTTATATCGTCATAGTGTAGAGTTATATTTGAAATCGGTAATTACTTTGATTTATAGAATATGTGCTCCTAGTGAAGAAATGTTGAAATCTGATGATAATTTACCTATGTTAATAGAGAAGGGGAAAGAGAAAAAAATTTTCAATATACATTCAATTAATACCTTATTTGAAAATTATTTAAGGCTCTTGGAGGAAAATAAAAAGTTCATTAACTTAAAATGTAAAACTAATTGGTTTGATATTTCTGATGAATTTCCAAAATTAATCAAGCTTGTAGAAGATTTTGATAAAAATTCTACAATGTTTAGATACCCAATTACTATGAGTCCAAATTTAGACTATAAAAAATCTACATTTAAAAAACTCGCTTCTACTGATAATTTAAATAAATCAATAGAATCATTAACAAAGCCTAAAATTTTTTTACTAGTTGAGAATCAAGATAATGAAATTGTGGAATCTTATGTAAGTGATGAGGATGTTTTAAATGATGTTCATGGAGCCTTAAAAGAGTTATCGGATCACTTTATGGGGCTTCATTTTGGACTAAAGTATGAATTAACTAAGTAAAAGGCATTAATTAATTATGAGACCTAACTAATTCTTTCCCATGCTTAAAAATTATAAAAAGAAAACCCCATCATCCTGATGGGGTTTTCTTCGTATTGGTGTGTTAGATTTGACTCCTGTCGAATCTCACGTCCTGTGTGTTTTCTTATTCTCAATGAGACTTCCTGTCTCTTTATGTTTGCTATGATAAGCGCAATGCCTAAGTCAGTATATTCGCTAATCACTGCGATTGTTGTAGGTTAAAGCTTACAAGATGATCCAATCAAAAATTAAGACCCAATTCGCTCAGTTACCAATATGAAATGGTGAGATGGATACTTTTGTTTAAAATAAATCGATAAGTCATAACAATATTGAGGGAATCTAAAATGAAGGCTTTTCGACAGTGCTTAATCTATTTACCCCTATTGCTCAGCTGTAGCTTGTTGAGTGCATGTAATGCTCAAAATAATCAAACCACTACGGCTAATTCTTTGATTAACCAGAGCTATCAGATCCAAAAAGTAGCGACATTTGATGAACCTTGGGCAATGGCTGAGTTGGCTGATGGTCGTTTACTGATTAGCGAAAGGAAAGGGACGTTAAAACTGTTTGATCCTTCCACATTGAAAAGTATAGAAATTTTAGGAGTCCCCGAAGTGGCTTATGGTGGGCAAGGGGGCTTGGGCGATATTGTTTTACATCCTGATTTTGCAAACAATCATCAAATTTATCTAAGTTATGCCGAAACAGGAAAAGGCGGATATGGTGCGGTTGTGATTCGTGGTGAATTAAATCTTCAAGAGAAAAATCCCCGAATAATCAATATCAAAAGAATTTGGGAACAAGTTCCTAAAGTTTCAGGGCAAGGGCATTATGCACATCGAATGATTTTTGCAAAGGATGGCAAGCTCTGGATTAGTTCTGGTGAACGTCAGAAATTTGATCCTGCTCAAGATATGAATTCAAACTTAGGAAAAGTTTTAAGACTGAATGATGATGGTACTGTTGTTGCAGATCATCCATTTACTCAACAAGGTGAGATTGCAAAACAAGTGTGGTCGTTGGGTCATCGTAATCCATTAGGTATGGCTTTTGATGCGAAGGATCAATTGTGGGTGGTTGAAATGGGGCCTAAAGGAGGAGATGAGTTAAATCTGATTAAGAAGGGCGAAAATTATGGTTATCCGATTGTTTCCAATGGTGATCATTATTCAGGAAAACCCATTCCCGATCATGCGACACGTCCTGAATTTAAGGCACCAGAAATCAGTTGGACACCAGTAATATCACCCTCCAGTTTGGTCTTTTATCAAGATGAATTATTCCCAAAATGGAATCATAAAGCCTTGATTGGTGGGTTATCCTCAGAAGCGATTATTGTGGTTGATACTGAATCGAAGCCTGTCCGTGAGGTACAGCGTTTAAACATGCAGCAACGCATTCGAGATATCCATCCCGCCCATAATGGTTCGATTTGGGTTTTGGAAGATGGGAAAAATGCGGGGTTATTAAGACTGTTACCTAAGTAAAAAATTAATTTAAATCAATGGATTGTTATATTATTGAAAAGATGTGGAAGCAGCTGAATTGATATCAGCTTAATTGCTATGATTGGCTATAAATTATGCTATTCTTTCGATTTAAAATAATATAAATCGAGAACAATAATGCCAGCAACTACAATTGAAGTTCGCTATCAATATTCTGTAGCACAAGAAGTGGGCTTAATCGATGCTGTTCATCATGCATTGGTGAGCGCTTTTAAAATTCCTGAATATGATCGTGATATTCGTTTATTGGTACATGAACCACATCGCTTTCAATGTCCACCGAATAAGCTTTATCCTGAAAAATTTACCCTGATTCGTATTGATTGTTTTGCTGGGCGTACACTGGATACCAAGCGAAATTTGTATCGCAGTATTGTAGAGAATCTATCTGTATTAGGGATTCCCAAAGATCATATCAAAATTTTATTAAGAGAAATTCCCGCTGAAAATTGGGGAATCCGTGGTGGTCAAGCTGCCTGTGATGTGGATTTGGGTTTCGATATTCAAGTCTAGCTCAACCTAATATGAATCAAAGTAGATGGAATAGATTACTCCGTTGATAATATTATTTAAATTCAATATGTTAAATCAGCTAGTGCGCACTTATAAGGTGGAGTATATGCTGCGTGAAGCATACTACGTATCATTAAACTGACGCAGTATTGTCATTGAAATGACCTCAAAATGTCATGCTATTGGTTTCTAATAAAGCTCATTTAAATCAATAAAAAAGACCTTTATGAAAAAAATTGCTTACTCTGTTTTAGCGTTAGGCGTATTGGCTTTAACTGCATGTAATGATGATGACAATGATTTCTCATTTGAACCATCTGTCACTGTACCGACCTTGGTTTCATTTGCCAAACTTGATGTCGAAACTTATGCAGCTGGTCCAAACTCAGGTGCCTTTGTAAAGGGTGCCAATGGCATATTCCCGCCTTTTAAAGGTCAGCCAGTTCAAGGCTTCTCGGGAGCTGTAAAGAACGGTGATGGCACTTATATGGTCATGGCAGACAATGGCTTTGGTACACAAGACAATTCATCTGACTTTTTACTCCGTGTTTATCAAGTAAAATCTGATTTTCGGACGAAATCGGTAGGATCTGCAAAAGTTCAAGTGATGAGCTTTATTCAGCTTCGTGATCCCAATAAATTAATACCATTTACAATCATCAATCAAAACAGTACTGATCGTTTGCTCACTGGGGCCGATTTTGATCCTGAATCGATTCAACGTACTGCGGATGGTACCTATTGGATTGGGGATGAATTTGGACCATATTTACTGCATTTTGATAAAGATGGAATACTGCTTGATGCGCCGATTGCATTACCTCATCCATTGAAAGCTGGTGTGGAATTGCGTTCTCCGCAAAATCAATTCAATAAAGCCAACATAAATTATGTAGAGCCTTTGGTTCAGCAAAGCGGTGGCTTTGAAGGAATGGCATTGTCTAAGGATGGTCAATATTTATATCCTTTGCTAGAAAAACCGTTAAAAGGCGAGACCACACAACAGTTGCTTATCTCACAATTTGATGTGAAGAAGAAAGCGTATACTGGTCGATATTATTATTTTACCTTGAATGCCAAGGCGACCAATATTGGTGACTTCCAAATGTTTGATGATAAGTCTGGCATTATCATTGAGCGTGATGCGAGTCAAAACAAGTTAGATGGTTATAAGAAGCTGATTCAAATTGAACTAGGAGATTCAGGGAAAGCTGTAAAACGTTCTGACTTAGTTGATCTTATGAATATCGCCAACCCGAATAATTTATATGGTACAGCGCGAGATGGAGATATTGGTACAGCAACAACTTTTGCTTTTCCATTTGAAACCATTGAAGATGTGATTATTGAAAATAAAAATACCTTAACTGTTTTAAATGACAATAACTTTCCAGGTTCATCAGGACGAAATGCAAAGCGTGCGGATGATAATGAAATTATTCAGATTAAATTGCCTAAAGCATTGTATTAATACGCGATAAAATGCTTAGCCTCCACGACCCGAAGCTAAATTAATCTTAGCAAGGGAAAACGCCCTCCTTTTTAAAAGGAGGGCTGGGGAGGATTAAAACTTAAACTGATCAATATTAAGTGAAATACCTGACTTTTTATTGAGGGTAAAGCATCAGTACATACCTTAAATTAGCTGAGCAGATATTATTATTTTAAAGTGCGAAGTAATCTTTAAGCTAAATCGCAGAAAGCCAGTCAATTGACTGGCTTTCTTTATACATCATTCACGCATGAGGATTAAGCTAAACAGTCTTGTTTCGAAACTTGATCAGGGCAGCCCAATGGATTTAAAGCACATTTTAAATCTTCAATTTGTTCATGGGTGACATAGCCTTTAGATTTTAGGTAATCTGCAACTCGGTCATCACGTAGGCTTAAGAATGCTGCATCATAAACACCTAAATCTACAAATAAAGCAGCTGCTTCTAAGCTATTAAAACGGTCTAGGAACACATCATTGCCATACATTAGGAAAACATGGTCGTAATCCGCATGTGCATCGATTTTTAAACGAGCTGCCAATGTTGTTGGTGAGGTTTTGATAAAAAGCAAATCTGATAATTCATCAAATTGGGTCATATCTAAGATATTTTCACCGGTTTTTACTTTACCTAACCATGCTTTAAAGACCAGTACCGCACCGCCACGCAGTAACATGCTCCACACTTGATGACGAACTTCATCATTTAAGCATTCGCATTCATCTTCGAGACGTTGAACCAGTTTTTCTTCTTGTTGCGCTAATTTATCAAATAGACCTAAGCCTTGAGGATGATAAGCAACAGGGGTAAATACATCAAATTTTAATTCATCAAATACTTGAAGTGCTAAAGGCACAGCTGCTTGATAAATCGTGTTGAGTGCTTGTATTTGTGTGTCGTGGAGTTTGCTGTGTTTAAACAGATCTTGCCAATCAATTTCAGGCAGGATTGCATTTGCACCATATTGACGATGAAATTGTTGAGCTTGGTGTAGCCCATGTGGAACAGTTTCTGAAATATTCATGGTTAAAAATCCTATTTAAAATTGAATTCAAACGCTGTTTTTGTTTTCCTAAACATGAGCGTAGTTTTGTCTTGAAGTAATTTTTGATTTATCTGAGATGCAATAGGAATACGACTAAAGTTGTAGATAGGGTAAAAAGTAGTTTTTTATTTTTTAAAATCATATAAATAGAAAATTGTAACTAACTATACAAGTGTATATTTACTATTTTGATGTTATTTGCCATAGAAAAGAGGGCTTTGAAGTTTTTAGTCAATAAATGGGTTCGAGTTTTGCTTTTTTTTGAATGCTTTTGCACAAAGCTTAAAAAAAATTGCTATTCCACTTAAAAAATTGCGTTACAAAACCTCTAGAACGCAATGGTCTAGAGGTTGTAAATGTTTCAAAACATTAAAGAAGAACGTGATCAATAAACTGAAAAGGGTTGAACGTAGTGGAAGATTATTTAGAAATCTTCAAGCCAGATAACCATGCACGTAGAGAAGCAGGCTTCAATGGTTTCTTCAACAACACCACGTTGAGGTCTTTAACACGCTCTGGTAATTCAGGATCAGAATCTGCAGTAATCAGTGCTGAAGGAACATTTTCCTGACGGTTTTCGACAATAAAATCTAAGCCAATTTTGCCGTGATTTAAATGCTGATCAACCAACCAGACTTGAATATTTTCTTTTTGAATAATTTCCAAAGCTTGTTCAGGTTCAATGGCTTTAAAGACTTGATAACCCCATTTGGTCAGTAGCGTTGCCATACCCTCCAAAATCGTATCATCATTGTCCAAACATAAGATTTTATAAGCTTTGGCTTTTAATGGTACCGCTTGTACAGGTGATGAAACCACTTTAGGCGCTGCTACCATTGGCACATCAATCATAAAACACGAGCCTTTACCTAGTTCAGAATAAACATGCACAGGATAATCAAGCAAACTGGTCATACGTTGGACGATTGCCAGACCAAGCCCTAGGCCTTGTTCGCCCCATGGCGAGGTATGTCCACAACGCTCAAACTCTTGAAACAGCTTAATGCGTTGTTCTTCTGCAATCCCCGGACCGGTATCCCAGACACCGATACGGATATGATTTGGGCGATTGGAAGCACGTAACACACCAACAATCACACGTCCGCGAGCAGTATAACGTAAGGCATTACTGACAAAGTTTTGGATGATACGACGGATCCATTGTGGGTCGGTATCAATCCAGAATTGAGCATCATGGACACGCAATTGGATATTACGTTGTGCGGCGATTGATTTAAATTGCAGTTCTAAATCACTTAATAAATCATGCAGTGGATAAGCTTGGCGTTTCGGTTGGATTGAACCACCTTCCAGCCGTGCAATGTCTAAAAGGGCAGACAACATACTTTCAGCACCATGTAAGGCACGATCAAGTTGTTGTAAGGTTTTACGATCTTCATCCGATTGTACGCTTTGTTCTAAAGCGGTACTGAATAAACGTGCTGCGTGCATCGGTTGAAGTAAATCGTGGCTGGCTGCTGCAATAAAGCGGCTTTTTGACATATTGGCTTTATCGGCTTGCTCACGTGCCAGTTGTTGTTCAGATAAGGCATTTGCAAGCTGTTGGGTACGATCAGATACACGTGCTTCAAGTACCGCTTCATTTTCACGGAATGCAGTAATATCCGCAAAGGTCGTAACAAAACCACCACCTTCAATGGGATTACCACGCATTTGAATCACACGGCCATCTTTACGAATCCGTTCAAACTCATGTGCGCTACCAACTTTCATCCAATGAATTCGCTTACGTACATGTTCTTCTACCGAGCCTGGACCACATTCGCCACGCTCTGCGTTATAACGAATCAAATCGGCAATTGGGCAACCGACATAGACTAAATCTTTTGGATAATCAAACAACTTTAAATATTGATTGTTCCACGCGACCAAACACATGTTTTCATCAACCACACTGACGCCTTGGGTCATGTGGTCAATCATGGTCATGATGAGATTTTGGTTAAAGCGTTGCCATTGTGATGCTTGGTCGAGAATATTTGCCACTTGACCCAACGCCAAGCCATTATTGACCATAGCCGTGGTGAGTAATGTCCGTGCGGAGGCTGCCCCGATTGTACCTGCGAGGTATTGTTCAGTGAACCGCCACCACATCCCATTGGCACTGCTATTCTCATTGAGCACCACATTATTCATGGTACAAAATTGCTGAAAGGCATGGGTTGCTGGGCCTTCACCAGTAATCCGTTTGGCTAGTGCAATCAGATCACCGACTTTAAGTTTAGCGACGTCATGGTGTAAGTAATTAATGTCGGTAGAGGTATTTTGTGCAGGTAAGGGCTTGGTTTCATAATAGAAAAAGCTTTCTGCCTGTATTTGTTCAGCAATACTAGGACGATAAATACGAGAGACCCAAATATATAAGGTAATGTTTAAGCCAAGTGCCCAGATTACACCATGAGTAAGCGGGGCAAAAGATTCAAAACCAAATAAAGCTTCTGGTCTTAACCATTCAATATTTAAAGGCCCAAACATCAAAAATTGATGTGCAAACTGGCTATATTCAACAGGTAAGCTACGTAAAATCGTTGGCAATAATAAGGTATATGACCAAAGGATAAAGCCTACAACCAAGCCTGCATAAACCCCTTGGCGACTTCCACCACGCCAGTATAAACCACCAATTAAAGCCGGTGAAAATTGTGCAACCGCACTAAAAGCCAATAGTCCAAAGGTAGATAATTGGTCAATATCATTAAAGAAGTGGAAGAATAAAAATCCGAGTAACATTACCGCTAAAATACACACACGACGGGTAAATTTAAGTACCTGTGGTAAGCGTTTGTCATGACGAGAAAGAATGCCAAACTTCCATAGAGAAGGCATAATCAAGTCATTACTGAGCATGATGGACAGTGCCACAGAAGAGACTAATAGCATACCTGTTGATGCTGAAAAACCGCCTAAAAATGCCAGTAAAGATAACCAGTCTTGGTTATAACTAATCGGTAATGAGAGTACTGCAACATCAGGAATGGTCAGATATTTAGGTGCTGCATGAAGAGCCCAACTGGCGATTGGAATAATGGCAATAATGGTCAGAATCAAATATGCCGCAAACCACCGTCTTGCGCCACGAATATGTTTTTCATCGCGTAATTCAACCACGGCCACATGGAACTGACGCGGTAAACAGATAATCGCCAATGAAGCGAGTAATGTTTGAACCCAGAAGGTATCTGGCACACCAAACAGTTGTACTTCATGAAAAGTTTTTTGCACATCCTGTGAGATTTGTACAATATTTTGTGGATGATCAAAAATAAAGAAAAATGCCACGCAGAGCAGGGCAAATAGTTTTACAAATGATTCAAAAGCAACGGCAAGCATTAAACCGCCATGTTGTTCGGTATTGGCAATTTGTCTTGTGCCAAACATCATGGCCAAGATCGCCAATACAGCGGTAAGACCAAGCACACCATTGGTGGTAGTAGAGACCACTTGGGTATTGTGATCGAGCATGACGGAAGCGCTAAGCGCAATGGCGCGTAATTGTAGTGCTAAGTAAGGAATAATGGCGATTACAGCCAAGATGGTCACTAAGGACGCTAATGTTCCACTTTTACCATAACGTGCTGCGACAAAGTCGGCAATCGAAGAAATCGCATGATGTTGTCGAACGCGACCTAAACGACGCCAAATGTCATAACCTAGCCAGACAAATAATAAAGGTCCTAAATAAATCGGAAGGAAAATAATCCCCTCACGTACAGCAGCACCTGTTGCTCCATAAAATGTCCAAGATGAGCAATATACCCCCAATGTTAGACTAAAGAGAAGCATCCTGCCGCGCGTGCTTAATCGACTCGCATGCTTCTCACCAAAGAAGGCACAAACGAATAGAATGAGGATGTAAAGGGCCAGAACCCCTATAATTAACCAACTGTTCATAAGGACTACAGTATAAAAAGCTACGCCTATAATAACGCATACATGAACTGTCTCGTTTATTTTGCTCAAAATTTAACGACCAAAGTCTAAGTTACGAGAACCCCACAATATTGTTAATTTTGACCATGTAAAAAAAGACTAAAAAAAGCAACCAGCGTTCTGGTCGCTTATCAAGGAGCATGGTTATGGATGAGAGACAGGTAGAGGCGATTCTACAAAATCCAAAATTCAAGGAAATGGTTGCTAAAAAAAGTAAATTAAGCTGGACATTAACTGCAATTATGTTGTTCGTTTATGTTGGATTTATGCTTTTAGTTGGCTATAACAAAGAATTTTTAATGAGTTCATTTAGTGGTGGCATCACCACTTGGGGAATTCCTTTAGGTCTAGGAATTATTGTTTTATCTTTCGTATTGTGTGGTGTGTACTCATACATTGCCAACAATAAATTGGATCAATTGAATGCAGATGCAATGAAAGAAGTCGAAGCAATCGCCCACGAAAAAGGACTGCACTAAGATGAAATGGAACTCTTTAAAGACTAAAGCAGCTCTTGCATCTACTGCACTGCTTTCTACTGTTGCACAAGCAGGCCCAGATTTAGGTGAAGCTCAGCAGCAAGCGACCAACTGGCATGCAATCATTATGTTTGCAATTTTTGTTGGTTTAACCTTATTTATTACCAAATGGGCTGCAAAACAAACCACCAATACTGCGGACTTCTACACCGCTGGTGGTGGTATCTCTGGTTTCCAAAATGGTTTAGCGATTGCAGGTGACTATATGTCTGCTGCATCGTTCTTGGGTATTTCTGCATTGGTGTTTAGCTCAGGCTTTGATGGCTTGCTTTATTCACTGGGTTTCATGGTTGGCTGGCCAATCGTATTGTTCTTGGTTGCTGAGCGCCTACGTAACTTAGGTAAATATAACCTGTCTGACGTGGTTTCTTTCCGTTTAGAAGAAAAACCAGTACGTACACTTGCAGCAATCAGTTCGCTTGTAGTTGTGGCTTTCTATTTGATTGCTCAAATGGTGGGTGCTGGTCAGCTGATCAAACTGTTATTTGGTTTGAACTATAACATCGCAGTTGTGATTGTTGGTCTTCTGATGATGGCTTACGTGATCTTTGGTGGGATGTTGGCGACAACTTGGGTACAGATCATTAAAGCAGTGATGTTACTTTCAGGTGCAACATTCATGGCGTTCATGGTGATGCATTCTGTCGGTTATAGCTTCTCTGAAATGTTCAAGCAATCTATTGATGTATTTGCAAAAGTACATGATGTTAGTCTTGATGATGCAACCAAAATTATGGGACCAGGCAGTTTGGCGAAAAACCCACTCGATGCTTTGTCACTTGGTTTAGCACTCATGTTTGGTACAGCAGGTTTACCACATATTCTTATGCGTTTCTTTACAGTTAAAGATGCTAAAGAAGCACGTAAATCTGTGGTTGTTGCAACAGGTTTCATTGGTTACTTCTATTTATTAACCTTCATTATCGGTTTCGGTGCGATCCTTTTCGTATCAAACAACCCACAATTTATTGATGTTGCAAAAATGGCTGTGACTGGCAAACTAGAATTAGTTGGCGGTAACAACATGGCAGCGGTACACCTTGCAGATGCAGTGGGTGGCGATCTGTTCATGGGCTTTATTTCAGCAGTTGCATTCGCAACGATTCTTGCGGTAGTTGCGGGTTTGACACTGTCAGGTGCTTCAGCAATTTCACATGACTTGTACGCAAACGTATTGAAAAAAGGTCAAACAACCCCTGAATCTGAATTACGTATGTCGAAGATTGCAACACTTGGTCTTGCGATCTTTGCGATGATCTTAGGTATTTTGTTCGAGAAACAAAACGTTGCCTTCATGGTTGGTTTAGCATTCTCTGTCGCGGCGTGTGCAAACTTCCCAGTATTGGTTCTTTCAATGTTCTGGAAAGGCTTAACTACACGTGGTGCTGTTGTTGGTGGTGTTGTCGGTCTAGTGACAGCGGTGACTTTAATTATCTTATCTAAAGCAGTTTGGGTAGACACATTAAAAATCTCTGATACTCCGATCAACTCATTCAATGGTCCTGCAATCTTTGCAATGCCATTAGCATTCATCTGCTGTTGGTTATTCTCTGTGACAGATAAATCTGCACGTGCAGAAGCAGAGCGCAAAGCATTTGATGCACAGTTTGTACGTTCACAAACAGGTATTGGTATCTCTGGTGCTTCAGATCACTAAGTGATTTGAGATCAGCCTAAAAAACACCTTTTCGAAGGTGTTTTTTTATGGCTTATGCAAAGCCAAAACTCAATCATCCCAGTTTGAGCCTTTAAGCGATATACAGCTTGTTTGATGCTGATTTATCAGTTGAATGATCACGAAAAATTGAAAGGATTTAAGAAACCCAATGAATATGTTAATTTGAATGTTTAAAAGAACAATCAGAATCAGAAAATATGCGTTCAATGATCGAATTTTGGAAAGGTTTTAAACAATTACCATCAGCATGGTTATTGTTGGTCCAACTGCTTATTTTAGTTTTATCTGTCTATACCAATGCCAGCAGAAGTTATCAAATTTTAACTTGGTTACTCGGTGTATCCGCGTTACTGATTATTGCCAAAGTGATTCGACAAACACCGACATTTACACTGTTGGGCTTAACCTTTGTCACAGGGGCATTTGTACTGTCCTTTCTAATGTTGATTGGTTTTCATTCTGTTACTTTGCAAATCTTTGCACATTCATTTGAAGCAGCCGCTTATTTTTGTGCAGCATATGGTTTAATCCGTTATATGTTTGCAGATCGTTATTTAACCAAAGATGAGCTGTTTGCTGCAGGTGCAGTATTTACCCTGATCGCATGGGGATTTGCCTTCTTATACAGTATTTGTCAATTGCTGGTTCCACAGAGTTTTCAAAACCCAAATCATGTTGCGGACTACCAATCTTGGCTGGATTTATTGTTCATTAGTTTTAGTCTGCAATCGGCAACGGGATTGTCCGATTTGATTCCTGTTGCACCTGCTGCGCGGGTGATTTCAATGTTGCAAATGTTCTGTGGCGTGATGTATTTTGCCCTGATCGTCTCACGGATGATTGCCCTGCAATATATTGAAAATAAACCAAAATCATGAACTAATGATCTTGTTACATTTAGTAAATTGTTGAAAATGTTAATTTAAATTATAATGTGGCCTGAATCCAATCGCTGTTCTACAGGATTCGTCTTTTTTCACACCTGTGAATGCCTTTTTTTGACTTTAAAAAGTCTGTCCATTGAGTATAAAAACCTGGGGGAAATATGCCTTCCAAAAAAATCACTTGGTTTGACAATGTCAATCCAAATGTTTTCTTGAGCACTGTTGGAATTATTGCGCTTTTTTTAGCCGTTGTTGTCTTTGCACCAAATGCCTTTGAACTGATTACTCAAAGGATGAACCGCTGGATCACCGATTCATTTAGTTGGTTCTATGTTTTATCTGTCGCAATATTTTTAATTGTGCTGATTTTTATTGCCTTTTCTGACATGGGTAAAATCAAGCTTGGACCTGATCATAGCCAGCCTGAGTATAGTAATGGGTCATGGTTTGCCATGCTATTTACTGCGGGTATGGGGATCGGGTTAATGTTCTTCAGTGTTGCAGAACCTGTCATGCATTATGTCAATCCACCTACCGGTGATCCACAAACCATTGAATCTGCCCAAGAAGCAATGAGAATTACCTTTTTCCATTGGGGCTTACATGCTTGGGCTATCTATGCGGTTGTAGGTTTAACGCTGGCTTATTTTGCTTTTCGCTATAACTTGCCACTCAAAGTTCGTTCGGGTTTATTTCCGATTATTGGCCAACGAATTCATGGTCCAATCGGAGATGCGGTCGATACTTTTGCCACCATTGGTACCGTATTTGGTGTAGCTACCACGTTAGGATTTGGGGTAACGCAAATTAACTCTGGCTTAAATTATTTATTTGGCTGGGAAAGTAATATTAGCACCCAAATCTTTTTGATTATTGTGGTGAGTACGCTGGCTTCATTGTCGGTTTTCCTTGGATTAGATAAGGGAATCAAACGACTTTCTGAACTGAATCTAATTTTAGCCTTGGTATTACTGGGCTTTGTATTCCTTGCCAGTTCCAGTATTTATATCCTGCAAGCAACCATTCAAAACGCTGGGCAGTATATTTCGAATTTATTTAGCATGACCTTTAATTTATATGCTTATCAATCGAATGGCTGGATTGGGGGGTGGACCATTATGTATTGGGCATGGTGGATTTCTTGGTCACCATTTGTCGGTATGTTTATTGCGCGTGTTTCAAAAGGTCGAACCATTCGAGAGTTTATTGTCGGTGTACTGCTTATTCCGACAGGCTTTACCTTGATCTGGATGGGATTTATTGGCAATGCTGCCTTGTTTAGTATTATGGAACAAGGGCAGACGGGGCTGATTTCTGCGGTACAAAAAGATTCATCAGTTGCATTGTTTGAGTTTTTAACCCACCTGCCTTTTTCAGGTGTGTTTAGTCTTATTGCGACACTCCTAGTGGTGTTGTTCTTTGTTACCTCTGCGGATTCTGGTGCATTGGTGACCGATTATCTCACTGCGAAAACAGAAAATTCGCCGATATGGCAACGCTTGTTCTGGACTGTTTTAATGGCGGTCTTGTCGATCATTCTATTAATGGTTGGTGGGCTAGGCGCACTACAATCGGCCACCATGATGAGTGCCTTACCATTCACCTTTATTATGCTGTTGTTGTGTTGGGGCTTAGTCAAAGCATTGCGCTTAGATGTCACCAAAATGCAGGCTTTGCAAGTGGCAAGAATCACACCGAGAGCTGTGCAAAACCCACGTAGTTGGCAGCAACGTTTGGGCTTAATCATGCACTATCCGCATACGTTGGCCGAAGTACAACATTATATTCAGGTTGATGTGATTAAGGCTTTTGAAAGTATTCGTTTTGAGTTTAAACGCCGTGATTTAAATGTGGTGATTAAAGAAACCGAAGACGGTGTTCAACTGAGTGTGGATCATCATGATGAGTTCAATTTTATCTATAAAGTCATTGCACGCAAAATGGTTGCGCCAAGCTTTATGATGAATGAAGAACATCAGGAAACCGATGATTTTTATCAAGCAGAAATATTTTTAAGAGAAGGTGGTCAAAACTATGATGTGATGGAGTGGACGCAAGAAGACTTGATTCAAGACATCATTGACCAATATGAACGCCATCTACATTTCTTAAATGTACTGAGAAACTAAGTTGTTTATTTAAAAAATAAAGGCAATAAAAAAGGACTCGTATGAGTCCTTTTTTTGATTCAATTTCTAAGCAACTTAGAAACGGAATTTAGCGTTTAAGCCAACAGTTTGCGTATCACCAACATACGAAATTGCTTGGCCTTTATTGTTTTCGTAGTTTGCATTTACGTAGCTTGCACCAACTGCAATCGCAGGCGTGATGAAGTAGTTTACGTTTGCACCCCAAGCTGAATCAGGCGTACCTTCGTAGCTAGACGCTGCGTAAGAAGCACCAACGCTTAATTGTGGGTTCAAATAGAAATCAGTTTTGAACTGGTATGCAGTCGCATCACCATAGATGATGCCTGATTCAAACGCTAAAGACATATTTGTACCGTCAATACCGCCAACGTATTTAGCACGTGCAGTGATTGCGTCTTGGTCTTCACCAATTGTTGCAGCTTCAGCAGTCGCTTTAGCAACGCCGTTACCCATAACATTGAATGCATCTAAAGCAACTTGGTCAGCAACGTTAGTATAACCAACAGCAACTAAGAAGTTTTGAGTAGGAAGAGCACCCACTTCTAATGCAAAACGATCGCCTTGATCATTTGGCAAGCCATTTTTACCGTCAAGAATTGTGTGGCTATAAGAAGCACTTGCGTATGCAGGTACATATGGAGTAGGAACATAAAGTTCAGCTTTAGCGCCGTAGTTATGTGCAACTACACCACCGTCTAATTCGCCATAGTTATATGCTAAAGAAACATTTGATGCTTGGTTTAAGAACGCTGCTTCAGCCAATGGACCTTTTGAAGAGTCAACATTTTTGAAGTAGTAAGTACCTTGCAAACCACCAGTGAAATCTTTGTCATTTTCAGTTGTATCGATATACTCTGATTGACCTTGAATTTCAAATTGGTATGCTTGAGCGCCGGTCATGGCTAATAATAAAGCAGTGGCTAAACCGAGTTTTTTCATAATCTTTTCCAATAGGAGAAATTGGTGAAACAGACGGCATTGTATTGTAACAAGATATTAAGTCAATGACGTTTAAGGCCACTGTTTACAAAGTAGATACATGAAATTTACATTGTTTAAAAAACGTACATTTGAACAGCTTTACGTCAACCTGGAAAAAAACTTAATTAGAACAACAGACTAAATTCAGACAAAAGTTTTATTTCATATAAAACAGATATCAAATTGTTAAATTAATACATTCATTTTATTGTTTATTTGTGTTTTTTGATCGATATTACCGATGGTTGTTTTGCGATCAATGTCAAGAAAATGTCATTAAATTCTGCTTATTTTTAGAATTAATTTGTGATTGTATAATCATTTCATGTGAATATTGTTGTTTTATTCTCAATTATTTATAAAAACGATAATTAATTTATATCCGATCAATTTAATAGGTTTTACAAAGTAAAAGATATTTTGGATAATGAGTCAATAAAGTTCATTCATTTTAAATGAATTTTTTTGAGATTTAGAGTTTATATGCCCAGCTTTCCCCAAGGTTGGGCTTTTTTTTTTATTTAAAAATTCAAAGCAAATCGTATTAAACAGACAATAAAAATATTGCACCAATATGTAGCATAATTAAGCAAAAGATGAATTGTGTTGGCATGATTCTTGCCAAAAAAAATCCCAATTTTCAAAGAAAACTGGGATTTTTCGCCAAAATCTGGAGCAAATCAATAAATTCTGCTGAGGAATATTAATAAATTGCCCTAATGAAGTGCATTATGCACCAATATATTGCACCTGTAAATATTTTCTTACATTCAATTTAAAAAATAATTCATGGGCTCATCTACACTATTTCAGATTGAGTCAATGCCTAAGTAAAGTTTATGAGTAATTACCGATTTAAATCTAAAATAAAAAGCAGTGTATTGATCATTCTGAGTAGTGTGGCATTTTCAGGTTGTGTTTCTAATGCCAATTTGCATGATCCAGCGTCATCACAAAGAATAAGTGAAATCCCGTTGTTGTTTAATTATGCGCAAACTCAAGCCGTCTTTGTGACTTATGATGGAACTCAATTTAAACGTTATGGGAATGATTTAAATAGAGCCAAGACTGCCTATATTCCAGCCTCTACTTTTAAAATGTTGAATGCCTTAATTGGTTTGCAACATGCGAAAGCGACGAATACAGAAGTATTTAAGTGGAATGGAGAAAAAAGATCTTTTCCTGCATGGGAAAAAGATATGACCTTGGCACAAGCAATGCAGGCTTCAGCCGTACCTGTATATCAGGAGTTGGCACGACGTATTGGCTTGGATTTGATGAGTAAAGAAGTCAAGCGTGTTGGTTTTGGCAATACACAAATTGGTCAACAGGTAGATAATTTCTGGCTAGTCGGCCCATTGAAAATTACCCCAGAACAAGAAGCTAAATTTGCTTATCAATTGGCAAACAAAACATTGCCTTTTGATGATGCTGTACAGCAACAAGTTAAAGATATGCTCTATGTCGAAAGACGGGGTGATTCCAAGCTTTATGCCAAAAGTGGATGGGGAATGGATGTGGAGCCACAAGTGGGGTGGTACACAGGATGGGTGGAACAGCCGAATGGTCAGATCACTGCTTTTGCTTTAAACATGCACATGCAGACAGGGGATGATCCTGCTGAACGCAAGCAACTGACATTAAGTATCTTGGATAAATTAGGCTTATTCTTTTATTTGAGATAAATGCAGTAGATAAAAAAATGCCCAGTTTATTGGGGGAAACTGGGCAATAAAAAAGGTATATTTTCAAATCATGAGAATTTCTATCTAAGTCCAATTTTATGCAAATTCTATTTATATGTAAAATGTGAATTTTGAATATTACTCATCTATAAAAACGATAATATAAAGGCGTTGAACGCTGTAGATTAAACTTGATTATGTGGAGTAGTTTATGTGTATATATTCTATAATATAAACAAAATTTCTTTAGCTTTATTGCGATATAACTTCCCACAGGACCATGGTGATGGTGCATGAACTCAGATCAGAACAAATAAGCACGCGTTTGCTTATCCTCATGTCAGTCATCATTTTGTCTGTTTTGTTAATTGCTGTTCCACAAATCATCAGTAATTATCGAGAGTATAGTCGAGCAAATCGAGCTTTAGTCAATATTCAAGCCTTGCAAGTTTTTGCTGAAACATCCAATAAAATTTCACGGGAAAGAGCGCCAACAAATAAAGCAATGTCGAGCACGACAGCAAATTTTCCAGACAGAATAAAAGAATTGCAGGACTATCGTAAGGACGTAGATCAGCAGATTAATTTAACCGTCGAGACCTTAAACAAGGCGGGGTTTACCAGTTTGGCGGATCAAGTTGATGTTCAGTTAAGACATGATTTGAACATCGCCCGCAAACAAGTCGATGCTTATTTAGCCTTACCGTTAAAAGAACGTAATTCAGTGCAAATGGATCAAGTGATTCAGGGAATGTTTCGGGCGTGGGACAGTTGTAGAGCCATGTTGCAGCAATTAATTAACCATTCAAAAAAGAATAATAGCGATGTGACAGATTATGCTTCAATTGTGCTGATATTGGCTGATTTACGAGATCAATCTGGACGAGTTGCGTCTAACATCATGGCACCCCTGAGCTTTTCCGAACCCCTGCCTGAATATAACAAAGCACGCTCATTACAAACGCAAGAACAGGTTAAATATTTATGGCGTTTGATGGATACCATGCAAATAGAATCCTTAAAAACCCCTGAGTATCTTTATTTATATGGTCAAGTGAAAACTCAATTTATTGACCAAGGTTTACCCATTGTAAATCGTTTGGTGCAAGAGAGCAGAAATCAGCAGCCTTATTTTTTAACGGCAAACCAACTGACAGATGCAATCGTGGATAAGTTTACCACGGTGGTAAATTTACAAAAATATTTACTAGAAACCCATGCCTTAAGTGCACGTCATCGAATGGAATCGGAGCAACGTCAATTTTTTATCACGCTATTTATTTCTCTTTTGTCATTGTCGGTCGCAGTTTTTACAATGTTATATACACGTAAAAAGTTATTTGAACCCTTGATATATGCAAGAAATATGATTTTGGAACTGTCACAAGTACAAGAGCGTGATTATTTAGGGGATGCTTCGATACAAACCAAAGAGGTGCATACCCTAACTGATGCGCTTGATAAATTAAAAGAAATGCTCAAGCAACGCGATGCTTTTGAATTTCAATTACAAAATAGCGCCAACACTGACAGTTTAACCGGTGTTTCAAATCGATTGGCTTTAGATGTTTATTTAAAAAATATTGCGACACAAACGGAGCGGTTTCAAGAGTTGACCTTGATCATGGTGGATATTGATAATTTTAAATATGTGAATGATCGCTTTGGGCATATTTTAGGTGATTCGGTTATTGTTGAAATTGCTCGATGTTTAAAAGCAAATATTGCGCAATCTGATTTGATTGTACGTTTTGGTGGCGATGAGTTTTTGATTTTGATTGATCGTATTCAATGGGATTGGGCGTTGCAAATTTCTGAAAGCATTTTGGCTGATGTCTCACGGTTAAATTTTAACAGTTCAATGTCTAACGAACAGCTCAATGTTTCTGTCAGTATTGGCGTGGCAACAGGGGCTGAAAGTTGGGAAGCCTTATTTAATCGGGCAGATGCATCGCTATTTAAGGCCAAAGCACAAGGTCGAAATAAAGTCGTGGGATGATCGACTGGGAATCTTGATGATGATTAACCGGTTAGAAAATATTGATTGATCATCAGCATTCAATAATAAGAATATTGAATTATTTTGCAGTGACTTTACGTAACTCAGCATACAATTGATTTAAAAATTGTTGCTGTTCTGCATTGTCTTGAAAGTGACGTTGATACAGGACACTACAGCTTTCCACATCGACAATATTATTGAGATTAAATGACCAATCCTCTGTATTTTTAATACCAATCCCCAGATCATCACCACAACGTTGCCACTGTTTGGAGAAACCAGAGTTTTGATTGGGAGCAAGTTGCTTAAATTCTGCTTTAAGGCTAAAGCCGCGCATTTCTGAGTTGGTGAATTTGTTGATCGCACTGATTGGTACACCACCCCAAGTGATGGTTTTTCCACTCGGCATTGAGATGCTTTGCAGTTTACTTTCACTCATTAACTGACTTTGTCTGCCGGTTTTAAAGCCCAGTTTTTCGTAGGTCAAAGTAGAGCCAACAGGAAGCTGTATTTTTTTAATCAGTAAGGGCTGGGTGGTGATAAAATAAGGATTGTCGGGTCTGCCATTACCACCCGCAATGTTTATACTACAACTGCTGAGTAAACAGATACTTGGGACTAAAAAACATAAGTAAAGAAGCTTCATAAGGAAAATATCCTGTGCTATGCATTGATCTTGCCTTGTTTAAATTAGAAATGCAAAATTTGCTTTAGAAAATCCCAAAATTAAGCAGATGATTATTGAAATATATGAAGAAAAAGGCTGAGAATCTGAGTTTTATAAAAATTATATGAACTATTTAATTTCGAGCTTAGATGATTAATTTACCCCTAATCCATATGGGATAAAGAGAGAAACTCCCTCCTTATTTAAAGGAGAGAGTGAAAGATGCAGGGAATTACTTCAACAACGGCTTTAAGAACTTCGCTGTATGTGAAACTTTAGATTTCACCACCTGTTCTGGGGTACCTTCCGCAATAATCTGACCACCACCTGCGCCACCTTCAGGGCCTAAATCAATCACCCAGTCCGCCGTCTTAATCACATCGAGATTATGCTCAATCACCACAATGGTATTGCCCTTATTGCGTAGTTCATGAAGAATATCGAGCAGTTTGGCAATATCATGGAAATGCAAACCAGTGGTTGGCTCATCCAGTACATACAAGGTTTTACCTGTATCGCGTTTTGCCAGCTCACGTGCCAGTTTGACCCGTTGCGCTTCACCACCAGATAGCGTTGTTGCAGACTGACCTAAGCGGATATAGCCTAACCCGACTTGGTTTAAGGTTTCCAAACGACGGTGAATCACAGGGATTGCATCAAAGAAATGCATTGCATCTTCGACGGTCATTTCCAATACGTCAGAAATATTCTTGCCTTTATAACCAACTTCCAAGGTTTCACGGTTATAACGCTGACCATGACAGTTATCACAAGGCACGTACATATCGGGTAAAAAGTGCATGGCAACTTTGATCATACCATCCCCCTCACACACCTCACAGCGCCCGCCTTTGACGTTAAACGAGAAACGACCTGCAGCATAACCACGGGCTTTAGCTTCAGGGGTTTGCGCAAACAATTCACGAATCGGGGTAAATAAACCAGTATATGTCGCTGGGTTAGAACGTGGAGTACGCCCAATCGGACTTTGGTCAATGTCTACCACTTTATCAAGGAACTGTAAGCCATCAATCGAATCAAACTTTTCAGCAGTTAAGGTGGTTGCACCATTTAATTGCGTCGCTGCAAGTGGTAACAGGGTACGGTTAATTAAGGTTGATTTACCTGAACCCGAAACACCTGTCACACAAGTCATCACACCTAAAGGAATCGTCAAATCAACATTTTGTAAGTTATGCCCTGATGCGCCCATCAGTTTAATTTGTTCTTCAGGTTTAGGTGGTTTAACCCGCTCTTTGGGCACCGCAATTTTTAACTTACCAGATAGGTATTTTCCTGTTAGTGAGTTCTCATTGGCTGCGAGTTCATCATAGGTTCCTTCGGCAATGATATGACCGCCATGTACACCAGCACCCGGACCGATATCAATAATATGGTCAGCTGCACGAATTGCATCTTCATCATGCTCAACCACTAAAACGGTATTGCCCAGATCACGCAAACGAACCAGTGTTTCAAGTAAACGATCATTATCACGTTGGTGTAAACCAATGGATGGCTCATCTAAAACGTACATCACCCCCATTAGACCAGCACCAATTTGTGAGGCTAGGCGGATACGTTGTGCTTCACCACCTGAAAGTGTTTCAGCAGAACGAGACAGGCTTAAATAATTTAAACCGACTGATACAAGGAAGTGCAAACGCTCGCGAATTTCTTTAAAAATTTTATCGGCAATTTCACCTTTGGCACCTTCAAGATTTAAATCTTGATAGTAGCTTTCAGCATCACCAATCGACATTTTGGTAATTTGGGCAATGGTTTTGTCTTTAACACGGACATGACGTGAAATTTCATTTAAACGTGAGCCGCCACAAGCATCACAAGCGGCATTGGATAAGTACTGCGCCAGATCATCACGGACATAATTAGATTCAGTTTCACGATAACGACGCTCTAAATGAGGCAAAATACCTTCAAAAGGTTGTACCCGATTGTGTTTACGACCACGCTCATCGATATAGCTAAGATCAACTTTTTCTTTGCCTGTACCGTAAAGAAATTTCTTTTTCGTATCAGCGTCGAGTTCATTCCAAGGCGTGTCTAAAGAAAAGCCAAAATGATCTGCAACTTTCTGAATCATGCTGTAATAGTATGGACGTTGTCTGTCCCAGCCACGGATTGCACCTTGGCTGATAGAAACATCTGGGCTTGGAATCAGTTTTTCAGCACTGAAATGACTACGGGTACCTAAACCGTCGCAGACAGGGCAGGCACCAAATGGGTTATTGAACGAGAACAAACGTGGTTCGAGTTCAGCAACAGCACGGTCGCATTCAGGGCAGGAATGTTTTGCTGAAAATACACGGTCAGGATGTTCACCACCTATCCACGATAAAATCGCCAGATCACTGCCTAAACGTAATGCTGTTTCAAAGCTTTCAGCAATTCGGTTACCTAAGTCATCACGGACTTTAAAGCGGTCAACCACAACTTCAATGGTGTGCTTTTTCTTTTTATCGAGTTCTGGTGGTGTATCGATATCAATCACTTCACCATCCACGCGCGCGCGGACAAAACCTTGGCTTTGTAATTGCTCAAACAGGTTGCTGTATTCGCCTTTACGCTCACGAACAACTGGTGCAAGGAGCATCAACGCTGTACCTTCTTCCAGTCCTTTCACTGCATCGACCATTTCAGAAACAGTCTGTGCAACCATCGGCAAGTCATGCTCTGGGCAGTAAGGTGTACCAACACGTGCATACAGTAAACGTAAATAGTCGTAGATTTCAGTAATGGTTCCCACGGTTGAACGGGGGTTATGGCTGGTAGACTTCTGTTCAATCGCAATCGCAGGGCTTAAACCTTCAATTGAATCAACTTCAGGCTTTTCCATTTGTGAAAGGAACTGACGTGCATAAGCAGATAAAGATTCGACATAACGGCGCTGACCCTCAGCATATAAGGTATCGAAAGCCAGAGATGATTTCCCTGAGCCTGAGAGTCCTGTGATGACCACAAACTTGTCACGTGGAATATCGAGTGACACATTTTTTAAATTATGGGTACGTGCGCCTCGAATACGGATATGACTTTGACTCATAAAAGCTTTCTCGAAATTATGCGAATTAAAGGGGTATATGATAGCGATTTAATTTTGTTCAAGCTGTAAAAAATAGTTTTTAAACGACAAATTGTGTCATGTAACTGACCATTTAAAACTGTGATGGAGTTTGAGTTTTTGAATAAAATAATAAGATTCATATATTTATGATAGTTTTAAACAATTCATAGGGTCGCATTCAGCTACTTTAAAATCAAAGTTATAATTTATTTAAAATAAGTCACTGAAGAAAAATGAGATATGCAGTCAGTTTTTTGATGCTGTGCTGATTTCTGAGTACTTATTTTGATATTGCATAGGGTAGAACGAGTAAATCAGATCAGCTTTAAGATTGGTCCTGTGATGCAATCAATAACCACTTATCTAAAAAAGAGAATTGTTAGACAAAGGTTCTGTGATTAACCATTGTTTTTATTATAAAATGTGTGATATCTATCGCACTTGTGGAGGGCTCGAAAATGAATATACGAAAAATTATATCAGTTATTTGTTTTGCATTTTCTTGCAATGTCTTGGCAGGCGAGACTTCACAAGTTTTATTTGATCAAGTGTTAAATTTAAAACCCAATCAATTGTACGAATTAGAATTAGAAGATGTACAAGCGGGGGATCAGATTTGGACAGCGGTTTATTTGGTTGGACGACAAAATTATCCAGGACTTACTGCAAAAGTTGAGTTTGTCATGGACAATCAGGGCCTGTTAAATAAAGCCAATCCCAGTGAGCATACTGTATATCAAACACTGATTGCAGAAAATTTGACGCAAACCAATCAATATTCACTCAAGCAATTCAAAGGCTTAAACACATTCATTGAAGATGCTTCAGAACAGCTGATTACAGATCCGATATTGGAAAAAACAGATAGCATTCGTATTTATAGTCAAGTGAATGACTGGATCCCTGAATACAACACTTATGAACCCACCAAAGTGAAATTTGGCATTCAAAATCCTTTGGATTTTGACATTGTTGCGGCTTATGTTTTGGTGGGCAAGGGTGAAAAGCCTGCTGAACTCAGTGAATTAAATTTTAAAAATATTCAAGCCACTTATGCCTCACCTTTACCGCCAGTACCAGCTGATTTTACCCAAGCTGAAGTGAATAAATCTGAGACGCACTTGAGTAGAAGTGAGCTAAAATTTATCTTTTTTATTGTGATGGCGATTGTCATGGGCTTGGTTGCGTTTATTAACCGTGGCAAATTAAAACGCGCTTTTTAAAGCTTTAACTTATAGCGCATTAAATTTCTAATATTTTAGATTTCAAATTTACACGCTTGGCGTAAACTCTTGCACTGATCATGTGTTCGAGTAATTTTAGATGTTGTCTTTATTTTTGAAATGTATTCTGGGTGCAGCAGTGGTTTTGTTGATTTCAATTCTTTCAAAAAGTAAGGCATTTTATATTGCAGGTTTAGTCCCACTTTTTCCAACGTTTGCATTGATCGCACATGTGATTGTGGCGCAGGAAAAAGGTGCTGAAGCCTTAAAGCAAACAGCTTTATTCGGGCTGTGGTCGTTGATACCGTATTTCATTTATTTGTTCACGGTCTATTTATTGGCAACTAAGCTTTCGATGTGGTCTTGTTTAGGGATTGCAATGTTATGCTGGATTGTGGCTGCTGCGGTTTTGATTTATGCATGGCAATTGTTTCAGAATGGATCGGTTTTATGATTTATTGAATCAATAAAAAGAGTTGCAATGAATACTTTTGAGTTGATTGTAAAGTTAATGAGCCTTTGATCAAGGCTCATTTTTAATAATGAGCTGTTTAAACAATAAACTGTTTTGGGCTTTCTAGGTTCTTAATGGCATTGTAAATTTGATCTGCATGATTACACACAATCAGTTTTGCCCGATGCTGAGGTGGTAAAAAGCCTTCAATAACAGCATGGTCTAATTGCGCAATCAAATGGTCATAGAAACCATTGACGTTATATAACATCATCGGTTTTTGATGTTGATTCAATTGTCCCCATGTCGCGACTTCTAGAATTTCTTCAAAGGTACCAAAGCCACCAGGTAGAGCGACAAAAGCACTCGCGCGTTCAGCCATCATTGCCTTACGTTCATGCATGTTTTGCACAATATGTAATTCTGTTAATTGGTTATGGGCAATTTCATAATCCAGCATAAATTCGGGAATAACACCAACGACATCACCACCATGTTCCGTGACCGTATCTGCAACTTGGCCCATTAAGCCAATACTTGCACCGCCATAGACGATTCCAAAACCTTGTTCTGCGATGCCTTGGGCAAGTTGGATGGCTTTTTCTCGATAGGTGGGGTTATTTCCAGGTCGGGAGCCACAATAGAGCGCGATTAAACATTGTGTGGCTTTATGTTGTTGTTGATCTAATTCGAAAGGTTTATTCATCATTACAGGCAATACACTATTCATAATTTATTTTTTCACCTTAACTTATCATGTTCTTATACATTTCTACTACTTTAAGTAAGAAATGTGACAAAAACATGTTGTGTTATCGGCGCTTTTGCAATGATTTGTATCACTTTGATTTTGTATTTAATTTTAGATAAATCAGTAAAAATCCTGATAAATGAGATGAAATTCCTATCTGGATTGCCTATAATTAACGCTTATTTATCAACAAATGAATCATCATGGGTAGTGGTTGTAGTCGCTCCGAAAATGCACAATCTTTAGACAAAATAATAGTTCAAAATACACTAAAGTTTTCTTCTCAATTCCGAAATTTACAGTTCTCACATGCTGAAAATAGCTATTGCACATTTTCAATGGAGCAAGATCAATGATACTTGAGTGGATGTCTGATCCTTCTGCATGGGTTGGTCTTGCAACTTTAGTTGTTTTAGAAATCGTTTTGGGTATTGATAACCTTGTATTTATTGCAATTTTGGCAGAAAAACTTCCGCCTGAACAACGTGATAAAGCAAGGATTATTGGGCTTTTACTTGCTCTCTGTATGCGGATGGTGTTACTGGCATCCATTGCATGGGTGGTGACATTAACCGAACCATTATTCCATCTCTTTGAGCATGCTTTTTCTGGCCGTGATCTGATCTTGCTGTTTGGTGGTGTGTTCTTATTGTTTAAAGGCACAATGGAACTACATGAACGCCTTGAAGGTGGTCAGGATCTTAAAGAAGAAAATCCTGTTCATGCTGTATTTTGGATGGTCATTGTCCAAATTGTTGTTTTAGATGCAGTATTCTCCCTCGATAGTGTGATCACCGCTGTGGGAATGGTGAAAGAACTTTCAGTGATGATGATCGCTGTGGTGATTGCTGTAGCTATTATGCTGTGGGCATCAAAAGCCTTGATGGACTTTGTCAATAAGCACCCAACAGTCGTGATTCTATGTCTTGGCTTTTTGATGATGATTGGTTTTTCATTGATCGTCGAAGGTTTTGGTTATCACATTCCAAAAGGTTATTTATATGCAGCGATTGGTTTCTCGGTACTGATCGAATTTATGAACCAAACCATGCGTAAAAACCAAGAGAAAATGGTGACAACGACCGACTTACGTTTCCGTACAGCTTCTGCGGTATTGAAAATGTTAGGCGGAAAAAGTGCCGATAGTCAAAATGGTAAAGCGGATGATGTGATCGCAACACAAGCACTGGCAGATGAAATTTTTGATGATGAAAATGGTGCTTACCATAGTGTTATGGTTCAAGGGGTCTTGGGACTATCAGAACGTCCAGTAAAATCGGTCATGACACCGCGCCCTGAACTAGAATGGTTAGATTTGGATGAAGACGAAGCCAGCATTAAAGAAAATTTGATGGCAATGTCACATTCACGTTTAATTTTGGCACATGGTGAATTGGATAATATTGCGGGTATTGTTTTAACCCATAAAGTTTTAAATGATTATATCGAAACGGGTGTTTTAAATTTTGAAAAACACTTACGCGAGCCTGTGATTGTGCATGAAAATGCGCAAGTGTTGATGGTGATGGAACAACTGCGTCAGGCACCCTTACAAATGGCGATTGTATTAAATGAATATGGGTCAATTGAAGGGATTGCAACGCCGATTGATGTGCTTGAAGCAATCGCAGGCGAGTTCCCTGATGAAGATGAACTAGAGGCTGCTGCGGAAAGTCTTGAAGATGGTTCGTTGATCCTTGAAGGTTCAACAGATATTCGTCATGTTTCTTTGCTGTTAGGTCGTGATTTAGTCGATGAGTCAGAACAATACTCAACCCTTTCGGGTTATATCTTGTTCCATCTCGGGCGTTTGCCTGAAAATGGTCAAAAGCTTCAAGTCGATGGTTATGAGTTTGAAGTGGTAACGATGGATGGGCATAAGATTGAGAAGGTGCATATTATGGCATTAACAAAATCTAAAGATGCCGAGTCCTAATGAATTTGTTGTAATGAAGCCAGTCGAAAGACTGGCTTCTTGCTATCTGGTCATTGCGAATAATGATTTAAACCATATCGTTAAAATGATATCTGGATGACATCATTTATATAGAAAGAATAGGTTTCGATTTCCTGCTGGGTTGGATTATCATTGAGCCTATTCAGATTTTGAGTATTTTCATGTCCAATCTATCCTGTCCATGTGGTTCAGCACTTTATGCTGAATGCTGTCAGCCGCTGCATTTGGGGAAGAACAAAGCCAAGACAGCAGCACAGTTGATGCGTTCGCGTTATAGCGCTTTTGTCAAACATGAGATTGATTATATTGTTCAGACCACTGCGCTTGGACAGCAGCAAGCTTTGGATGTTAAAGCGATTTCAGACTGGAGCAAAGCCAATCAATGGCTCAGTCTCGAAGTGGTGCAAGCCCAAGAAAAGCTCGATAAAAATCATGCTCAAGTTGAATTTAAAGCACATTTTCATGATGGTCAGCAGGCTCAAATACACCATGAAGTTTCACACTTTGTGCAGCATGATGGTGTATGGTATTTCTTAGATCCAACCACAGATCAGCCTATCACCATGAAACAGCCATGTATTTGTGGATCCGCCAAAAAATTTAAGCAATGTTGCGCACAATTTTTATAACTTTTAGATCATTTTTGACTTAAAATAGCGCGCATCTTTTCCCATCAGTGGATGAAGGGCAATGTTACTGACGATTATTTATATTATAGCCATTACAGCAGAAGCCATGACTGGAGCGTTGTCCGCAGGACGACGTAGTATGGACTGGTTTGGGGTGATACTGATAGCCTGTGTCACTGCACTCGGTGGCGGTTCTGTGCGAGATGTTTTACTTGGACATTATCCACTGACTTGGGTCAAACATCCTGAATACCTTGTCCTGACATGCTGTGCTGCCTTTGTCACCATTATTATTGCCAAATGGATGAAGCACTTACATTCCATTTTCTTATTGTTGGATGCTTTAGGCTTAATTGGTTTTACCATTATTGGCTGTCAAATTGCCTTGCAAATGGGGCATGGTTTTGTGGTTTCCGCGGTTGCTGGGGTATTAACAGGGGTATCTGGTGGTATTCTACGGGATATTCTGTGTAATGATGTTCCGCTGGTCTTCCGTCGTGAACTGTATGCATCGATTTCCTTTGTTGCGGTGATTTTCTATTGGTTCTGTATAGATTTTGGTTTATCGCTTGAAATTACCGTAGTTTCTACTTTAGTTTTTGGTTTTGCATTACGTTGTGTGGCGATTTATTTTGGTTTGGAAATGCCGAAATTTATCTATAAAGATCATGATGAACAATCGGCATCTTCTAAAGATGAGTCCTAAGAATGGATGCTTGAACAGCAGCTATTGACTGTGAATCGCTACGTTTAAATTTGAGCTTGGTATGTCATATCTGATTCAGCAAAATCTTAAACTTGAAAAATTTACTGAGCTAGATTTTGCTGTGTATTTTGAATTGGTCAAAAATATTAAAGTCATGCAAATGATTACCGAGCGGGCATTAACGCTTGAGGAAGCACATACGGAATTTGCCAAGATTTTATCCAAGAATGCCTATGATGTAGCATTGGGAAATTATAAAATTCTTGATGCTCAAACAAATGACTTTATCGGTTTAGCCAAACTTGAGTTGGATCAGCCAACAGCAACAACTGCGGAATTGGGTTATATGCTTTTACCCGAATATTGGGGGAAAGGTATTGCCAGTCAGGTTGTTACATTTTTAATTGAGCATGCAAAACAACAAGCATATTTAAAGGATCTCATGGCTATTATTGATCCCGAAAATATACCTTCAAGAAAAATATTGATAAACAATGGTTTCCATTCTCAAGAGTTTAAAGATTTTGACGGACTAGCAGGAGAAATTCTGCTGTTCAGTCTTTAAAATTAAACAGCGAGCCAAAGTTGTTTCTGCTTTTACATATTTGTTGAGTGCATTATGGATTTAGTATCACGTGTACAACGCTTACCCATAGGTAAATTTCACTATACCTTACTCTGGGTGATCGGACTGGGCTGGATGTTTGATGCCATGGATACAGGACTGATCTCCTTTATTCTCACCAAAATGGCAGAAGAATGGCAAATGACCCCTACTGAAAAAGGCTGGGTGGTCTCCATTGGCTTTGTGGGTATGGCAATTGGTGCTGTATTTTCAGGTGGCTTGGCTGATCGAATTGGTCGTAGAACAGTCTTTGCGATTACTTTGGTGACCTATAGCATTGCAACCGCGTTATGTGCTTTTGCGCCGAATCTGACTTGGTTATTGCTGTTCCGTTTTATTGTTGGATTAGGTCTGGGTGGACAACTTCCTGTGGCTGTAACTTTGGTCAGTGAATATATTCCTGCTCAAGTACGTGGTCGATTTATCGTACTTTTAGAAAGTTTCTGGGGACTTGGCTGGCTTGTTGCTGCGCTTATTTCTTATTTTGTAATTCCTGATTATGGTTGGCATATAGCATTTTTGATTGGTGGTTTACCTGCAATTTATGTTTTTATGATTCTCAAAAAAGTGCCTGAATCGGTTCCTTATTTGATTAATCGTGGACGAATTGAAGAAGCCCATGCACTGGTACAGAAACTGGAACGGCAGTGTGGGGTAGAAGTGATCGAAACCATTGAAGTCAAACCTGTTTCAGCAAAACAAACGATCTCATTTTCACAGCTTTGGTCAGGTGCTTTTGCCCGTCGTACTTTGATGCTGTGGTTGATTTGGTTTGGTATCGTCTATTCTTATTATGGCATTTTTACTTGGTTACCAAGTTTGCTAGTCAAGCAGGGCTATACCATTGTGCAGTCTTTTGAATATGTACTCGGGATGATTTTGGCACAATTACCCGGTTATGTGGCTGCGGCTTGGTTGGTGGAAAAGCTTGGACGGAAAGTAACACTCGCTGGTTTTATTGCTATGTGTGCGCTTTCTGCTTACTTCTTTGGTCAAGCGACCTCAGTCAATATGATTATGTTGTGGGGATGCTTAATGTCGTTCTTTAATTTGGGTGCATGGGGGGTGCTATATACTTATACACCTGAACAATACCCAACCAATATTCGTGCTTTTGGCTCAGGTTGGGCATCTGCAATCGGTCGTATGGGGGGAATTGTCGCACCGTTGGTGGTGACCCATATGATGGTGGCAAGTGATGGGTTTAGTTCCGTCTTTATGATGTTTACGATTGTACTTTTCGCTGTTGCCGCTGTGGTTTTGGTCTTGGGTGAAGAAACCAAAGGTAAGACCTTAGAAGAGATTGGGTTATAGTGGTTTATTGAAATATATAAAAACATAGCGCTAAAAAACGATAACAAAGAAAAAGTATACAATGGCTGATATAGGGTTAATCTTGCCTCTCAGCCATTTTAATTTCTCTAACGTTAAAATTAAAAAAACCAATCATTCATAGCGATATTATCAAATAGATCAGACCAGTATTGAGGGCGAAATAATGAAAAGTAAAATAGGATTAAGCTTTTGTATTGTTTATCTTTTGCTTAGCGCATTTTGTCTTTATATCGCGTTAGATCCAATGACGGATAACAAAGGAAACTTTGTTTTCTTACAATTACCGATAGGTTTTCAAGTGTCGGCATTTAATGCAATTGGTTTAGGTCCTTTATTCGATCGGCTGTCTTGGATGCAAGCGTACAGTTTTGTGGTTCCTGTTACTTTACTGTTTCTATATGGGATCGGGTGGTTGTTGAGTTCGAGCATTCATTCTATAAAAACGCGAAATGGACCACTTCAATAAGTTTCAGCATTTATAAATTTCATTTGAAATAAAGCGCATACCCCAATTTAAAAATAGCAGTTTAAATAAAAGTTGCTCATTTCTTAAAAAATGGATAATTTTACGTCATTAGAAAGATCTAAAGACGCAATTTGTCGTTGTAGGGTACACTTGCACTTGTGTAGTCAGACCCTGCGACTTAGCATAAGAACGTAGATACAAAACATTTATTTAGAACGCACTTATTTAGGATAAAAGGTTGTTATGACAAGCCTTGCGCATCATGCGACAGAAAATCGTTCCGTAGCAGAATTTACTGAACAAGCTTACCTCAACTATGCCATGTACGTGATTATGGATCGTGCATTGCCACACATTAGTGATGGTTTAAAACCTGTACAACGCCGTATCGTTTATGCGATGAGCGAATTGGGATTAAAACCAAGCGGTAAGCCGAAAAAGTCTGCGCGTACAGTCGGTGATGTATTGGGTAAATACCATCCGCATGGTGACTCAGCCTGTTATGAGGCTATGGTGTTGATGGCACAGCCATTTAGTTACCGTTACCCATTTATTGAAGGGCAAGGGAACTGGGGTTCGCCTGATGATCCTAAATCATTCGCAGCCATGCGTTATACCGAAGCCAAACTCTCACCTTATAGTGATTTGTTGCTTTCTGAATTAGGTCAAGGAACCTGTGATTGGCAAGATAACTTTGATGGTTCAATGAAAGAGCCTGTCAATTTACCAGCACGTGTACCAAATATTTTACTCAATGGTACCACTGGTATTGCAGTGGGAATGGCAACGGATATTCCGCCACACAATTTACGTGAAGTGGTTAAAGGTACGATTGCTTTAATCCGTAATCCAAACTTAACAGATGAAAAAATTGCAGAATATATTCCTGCACCTGACTTACCGACCAAAGCAGAAATTATTACACCACGTGATGAATTATTAAAAATTCAAATGACTGGACGTGGTAGCTATCGTACCCGTGCCGTATATACCATTGAAAAAAATGAAATTATTATCACTGAGCTGCCATATCAGGTTTCTGGCTCAAAAGTCATCACGCAAATTGCAGATCAAATGCAAGCCAAAAAACTGCCATTGGTCAGTGACTTACGTGATGAATCAGACCATAAAAACCCAACACGTTTGGTGATTGTATTACGTTCAAACCGTATCGATGCCGATGCAGTCATGAGCCATTTGTTTGCGACAACCGATTTAGAGTCGAGCTATCGTGTCAATATGAACATGATCGGTGCTGATGGTCGTCCACAAGTTAAATCAATCCGTCGCATTTTATTAGAATGGATTGAAATTCGTAAGAGTACTGTCACACGTCGTCTGCAATATCATCTGAATAAAATTGAAAAGCGCCTACATATTCTTGGTGGTTTGATCATTGCGTATTTGAACATTGATGAAGTGATCAAAATTATTCGCGAAGAAGATCAACCTAAACCCGTGTTGATGATGCGTTTCAATATTGATGAAGTTCAGGCAGAAGCAATTTTAGAGCTTAAGTTACGCCATTTGGCAAAACTTGAAGAAATGGAAATGCGCCGTGAGCAAGAAGAACTTGAGGCCAGAGCAGCGGTGATTCGTGAACAACTTGCAAATCCTGAGTCATTAAAATCTTTAATTATCGAAGAACTTAAAGATGATGCGAAGAAGTTTGGTGATGATCGTCGTTCACCGATTGTGCAACGTGAAGAATCACAGGCCATTAGTGAACAAGATTTAATGCCTGCTGAAGCGGTAACAGTGATCCTTTCTGAAGCGGGCTGGGTTCGTGCAGCCAAAGGTCATGATATTGATGTTGAAAAATTAAATTTCCGTGCTGGTGATCAGTACTTGAGTTCAGCACAAGGCAAGTCCAATCAGAAAGTATATATTTTAGATGAAACTGGACGAAGTTATGCTTTGGCCATCAATAGTTTGCCATCGGCGCGTGGTTTAGGAGAACCGTTGAGTTCAAAACTTTCTCCAGCCAATGGTGTGGGCTTTATGCAAGTCCTGATTGAAGATGAAGAAAAAGAAATAGTTGCTGTAAGTTCAAAAGGTTATGGCTTTAAATCGCAAGCTAAACAATTGGATACCAATGCCAAAGCGGGTAAAACATTCCTGACAGTTGCTGAAAATGCGACAGCAATGCCAATTGAAGTCGTTGAAAATCATACTCATTTGGCTATACTCAGCTCAGCAGGACGGCTACTTTTAATTGAATTATCTGAGTTGCCAACGCTGAATAAAGGTAAAGGAAATAAGTTGATACAACTTGAAACTAATGAGTCTGTTCAGTTTATGTTAACTTTGAATTTAGATGAAGTAATACAAGTGCTTGCAGGGCAGCAACAATTAAAATTAAAAGGGGAAGATTTACAGAAATATATTGGTAAACGCGCATCAAAAGGTCAGTTGTTACCGCGTGGATATCAAAAAGCAAATAAACTGTTGATTCAAAGATAAAACTAGCATCCTTGGATTGAAATACGTTATATATGCAAAGTGTTCGTGAAAATGGATGCAATATTGAGCACAAAGAAGCCAAAAAATTATGTTCAATATTGAGAAAAACAGTTTAAAACTAAGGATTACTGATTGGAGATTATGGCATTATGGAAAAAGTTTGGTTCGCTGAATATCAAAAAACTGGAATTCCAGAAACAGTAGAATTGCCACAGGAAAATAGCTCTCTTATTGATATTTTTGAGCGTAATTTCCAAAAATTTGGTTCACGTGATGCCTTTATCTTCATGGATAAAGTGATGTCATTCAGTGACCTTGAATTGGCAAGCCGTAAATTTGCGACTTATTTGCAAAGTTTAGGTTTGGCAAAAGGTTCACGTGTTGCAGTGATGATGCCTAACGTCCTTCAGTATCCCGTTGTTGCTTTAGGTGTATTCCGTGCAGGTTTGGTACTTGTGAATGTGAATCCACTTTATACAGCACGTGAATTAGAACACCAACTTAATGACTCAGGCGCTGAAGCTTTAGTCATTGTTGAAAACTTTGCGACTGTTTATCAAGCGATTATTGGCAAAACACCTGTAAAACATGTTGTTGTTGCATCCGTTGGCGATATGTTGGGTACTTTAAAAGGGACTTTGGTGAATTTTGTTCTACGTAAAGTGCGTAAACAAATTCCAGACTGGAATATTCCAGGACATATTAAGTTTAATGCAGCATTGGCAAAAGTAAGCCCGAGCAATTATAAACGTCCAACCATGACCCTCAGTGATACTGCTGTACTTCAGTACACAGGCGGTACTACGGGCGTTTCCAAAGGGGCGGAACTGACGCACCGTAACTTAGTAGCAAACTTGCTGCAATGTGATGGCATTTTCCAAAGTAAATTTGGTCAAGGTGATGGCGCGAAAGATGATCGTATCTTCTGTGCTTTACCGCTTTATCACATCTTCGCATTCATGGTGTGTGCGATGTATGGTATGTATAAAGGTCAGGCAAATATTCTGATTCCAAATCCACGTGATTTACCTGCGGTGATTAAAGAATTACGTAAATACCAACCGGGTTTCTTCCCTGCGGTAAATACTTTGTTCAATGCGTTGGTACATAATGAAGAATTTAGACAGCTCGACTTCAGTAAGTTAAAAATGGCGATGGGTGGTGGTATGGCCGTGTTGCCGTCAACCGCTGAAGAATGGAAAAAAGTTACTGGAACCATCATTATTGAAGGTTATGGTTTATCTGAAACGTCTCCAGTTGCAACTGCAAACCCGCCTGCAACGACTGAGTTTAGCGGTACAATTGGTATTCCTTTACCACTGACTGATGTTGCGATCTTAGATGATGATGGCAATCATTTGTCACAAGGTGAGCAGGGTGAAATCTCGATTCGTGGCCCTCAAGTGATGAAAGGCTATTGGAATCGCCCAGATGAAACTGCAAAAGTCATGACAGCTGACGGTTATTTCCGTACCGGTGATATTGGGATCATGGATACCCGCGGTTATTTCAAAATTGTCGATCGTAAGAAAGACATGATTTTAGTATCAGGCTTTAACGTCTATCCTTCTGAAATTGAAGAAGTGATTGCACAGCATCCAAAAGTGCTTGAAGTGGCTGCAATTGGTGTACCTGATGAAAAATCTGGTGAAGTGCCAAAACTATTTGTGGTGAAAAAAGATCCGTCTTTAACCACTGAAGAAGTTCTTGAATATGCAAAAGAAAACTTAACTGGTTATAAACGTCCGCGTTATGTTGAATTTATGGATGATTTACCAAAATCAAATGTAGGTAAAATCCTACGTAAAGATTTACGTAAATAATTGAAAAGTTAAAGATAAAAAAGCGCCAACAAGGGCGCTTTTTTATGCTTGAGGTAAAACAATCAATCGCTTTATATGGTGATTTTATTTTTTATGCGAACGAATATACCAACCGTCAATATAGGGGCGGCTTAAGCCAACAATTGCTGTAAAAGTCAGCATCGTGCCCATTTGACGACCCAGTGCAGAAGGATGAATACTGCCATAGCTAAAATAAATATCGATTAAACAGTATACGACAATAATGGCTAACCAAAAGTATAGATTCATACGCTTTATGCCGACCGCAAAAAAGGCCACCACCAAAACAATAAGCGTCCCCAAGGTGGATTGCCAATTGTAATTTGCACAAATCACGCACAAGAGAAAAGCCAAAATTGGCAATACAATTTTAAGAATACGATCAATCTCCGCTTGTTGATGGCGCTGCTTTTCTAAAACCTCAAACAATTCATTTTGATCTGGTTGCACGTTATTGTCCTCACTACACAATTTTGCAAAACTCTGCATTTAACAAAAAATATTCTGTTCATGCCATGCTATGATAACTCGCATTAACACTTCATGAGAAAAAATCATGTCTGGGATAGATGGCATCATATATTTAATTCTAATTGCCTGTTTACTTCCTTATGTTTTTACCATTATTGCGAAAGCGTCTGGTGGTTTTAAAGCTGCTGATAATCAGAATCCACGTGAATTTTTAGCCAAAACCACAGGCTTAGCGGCACGTGCCAATGCAGTACAACAGAATAGTTTTGAGAGCTTACCTTTATTTATTGCTGCGATTTTAATGGCAGAGTATATGGTGGTATCACAACATCTGATTATGATGTTAGGGATTGCCTATATCGTGTTACGCATTATTTATGGAATTTGCTATTTGGCGAATATTTCAGCGCTACGTACCATTATTTGGGCTTTGTCCTTAGCTTGCCCAATTATTTTATTGTTATTGGTTATTCGCATCGTCTAAACAGTTTTCGATGAAATTCATTCATTTTGATGATGCAAAATGTATAATCCGCATCTGTTTGCGCAATTTAGCGTTATAATCGACAAGATTTTAAATAAGACCTCACTTGAAAGAGTATCCTATGAGCTATAGCAATATTCCTGCTGGTAAAGATGCACCAAATGACATCTACGTAATTATCGAAATCCCAGCAAATGCTGCACCGATTAAATATGAAGTAGATAAAGATTCAGATGCTTTATTTGTAGATCGTTTCATGGGTACAGCAATGTTCTACCCAGCGAACTATGGTTATGTACCAAATACATTGTCTGAAGATGGTGACCCATTAGACGTATTGGTTGTAACTCCACACCCATTGGTACATGGTTCAGTGATTCGTTGTCGTCCTGTTGGTAAATTAAACATGGAAGATGATGGTGGTATCGATGCGAAACTAATCGCAGTTCCACATGATAAATTGACTCCGCTTTATAAAGATGTGAAAGAGTATTCAGATCTTCCTGCTTTGTTGTTGAATCAAATTGAACATTTCTTTGCACATTACAAAGATTTAGAGCCTGGCAAATGGGTTAAATTGACAGGTTGGGAAAGTTCAGAAGTTGCCAAAGCTGAAGTCTTAAAAGCAATCGAAGCTGCAAAATAAGCCTGATTAAAACGTGGTTTGAAAATTGAAAAATGTTCAAATCCATAAAAAAACCTGCATCATTCAATGCAGGTTTTTTTGTTTCTGTGGCTTTATTCTAAATTAGAAAAATTTCACAGGAATATCTAAGAAAATACGCCATTCATTGGTATCACCAATATAGACAGGATTATACGCTTCACTTGCACGGTAGTAAGAGTGACGTAGACGTAAGCTCGCATCTTTTGCAAAACCACTTTGCATGGTGTATTTCACCTGATTAAAGAATTCACGTTCTTGTGCATCATCAGTTACATTGCGGACTTTAATATCCCAACCATAAACAAATGCTGTGGTCCAATTTAAGCCAGCAACACCATAATTGCTAAAGTCTAGGTTATATTGAACTTGTGCTGATTTTTCATGGTTACCAATAAAATCAGACATATAAGAGTTTGGTAAATAAATACTTTGGAAACCGTCAGCATTTTGACCATAGTCATAACCCACATCACCGGTATTTTGTTGGTAAGCCAACATCACAGTGTGCGGACCTTGATTATAAGTAGAAGACAATGCCCAGATATTATTGGTTTTTTCTACGCCTGCTTTACCTGTGCTTGCATAATCCACATCGACAGGACCAGTTGCAGAATAGGTATTGGCATTTTTATCAAACTTGGTGTGATAACCACTGAAATCAAAAGTTAAAGAACTTTGATTTGCCAATGGGTATTTATAATTTGCATTGATATAATGACGTTCTAACGCATTTTTAGAATCTAAACCATAATAAGATGCACTCAGTTGGTCATCAAATTTGTATTTAGCACCCCAAACAATCGCATCATCTAATTTATTACCATCAGTACTGATCTGATCAGACATTTGGTCTTTAGTGAATTTACCAGCAACAAGTTCTAAATTTTTAATTTCATGGCTGGTTAATAACGTACCTGTAAAATATTCAGGAACAAGACGTGTTGTATTACTTGCCAGTACAGGTAAATCTAAAACTTGTGTACCATAACGTACAGTCGTATTTGAGAAACGAGCTTTTACGTTTGCGCCACCACGTGCCCAATGATCATATGGATCAACTCGTCCATTTGCGTCTCTTGCACCATTATTTTTGAGTGCAATCATATTATTGCCAGCATGGTTGTTTGGACCGATTTTAAAAGAACCATCACCAACCACACCAACACCGAAACCGACGATACCTTGAGTGAAGCCTGAATCTAAGTCAACAATTGCAGTTTGTGCAAATGAGCTTTGATCGTCAATACCATGTTTTTTATCACGAAGGATATAACCTGTACGAAACAATACAGAACCTTTGGCATCTTCAACGAACCCTTTTGCTTCACTTTGTTCGCTAGCAAATGTAGGGGATATTAGAACCGCGTTAATTAATACAGCTAAAGTAAGTTTTGGAGCATTCAACATGAATTGCCTCGTGAACGAGAATAGATTGCACTGACTGATCGAATTCAGAACAGATTGTGGATGAATTGTATATTTAATCTATAAAAAGGGAATCTCTTTTGCTTAAAAATATTACATTTCTGTAATCTTTTACGCAATATTAATTTCTTTACTTATGAGAAAAAGTTCTAAAGATTTATTAAAATGATGATTTTATGTGAAATGTAAAATAAATTAGAAAATATGCTGAATTTATCTCCATGTTTTTTACCAAAAATTTAAAAACACAGTAAAATTCGCCTTTATTTATACGCCCGCCTGTTTGCCATCATGAACTCACTTATTTCTAAACTGTTATGGGCAATGCCTATATGTATCGCGTCGTGCCCTACATTTGCTGACGAATCAAATGTCTTGGTTAAAAATGGCACGATCTCTGGAAATGTGGGACTGGTATCCAAGTACATCTATCGAGGTGGAGTTGAAAATGATGATATTGCTGCGCAAGGTGGTTTAAGTTATGCACATAAAAGTGGCATCACGGTGGGGTATTGGGGTTCTACACTGAGCTATAACCCCGCAGATGATACGCAAAATCATGGTTTTGAAAATAATTTTTATTTAGCTTATGCTCAGGAAATTGCGCAAAATTGGAGCTATAACTTAAAAACCACTGCATATGTTTATCATAAAGGCGGTACTGTTTATGCCGATCAAGCTGATCATCGTAAAACCACCTATACCGATTTATCTGCTGAGCTAAGTTATAAGAATCTAACTGCGGGTGCTTCAGTGATGTTAGCTGATGCATCTTCTGCCAATGCTGGTGATGTTTATCTCAGCATTGCGTATCGTCATGCGTTGGTTCAAGATTTTATTTTTAACACTTCTATTGGTGCATCTCTATATAACAGTCATCATGATGACAGTATTGTGCAAACCGAACAGAATTTTGCATTGAGCGAAATACGCTTGGGAGTCAGTAAAGCCATTGCCAATACAGGTGTTGCTGCTTCATTAGACTATGTGATTGGCGGTAAAGATCGTTTAGGTGAAGCGTATAAGGACAATCTGGTCTTTGGTTTAGCTTATAGTTTTTAACATGAACATGTGTGAGTCATTCAGCCTGACTCATTTTATTTAAGTGTATGACTGAACATTGGGCATGCACTTTTTTTAGGCATTTTTTAAACTGTGTGCTTTTTCTGAGCAAAAACAATATCCACCCCTAAAATCATCCTATATAAAAAGCCTAAAGCAATATTTATATGCTTTTTATGACAACAATAAAGCACATTATAGAAAATTTACGCTTAGATTTTTCATACTACTTTGCATTAAAACCACATTTAAAGTAGGTCGGTATGAATCAGTTCCATCAAGTGATACTTGAAATAGCATGTGTTCAACAATTGAAGAATAAAAAAAATCATCCACAATTTTTTAATTTTAAAATATTGATTATCAATAGATTGCTACGTATTTCTGAATTTTATAAAAAGCTTGAGTTTCATCTTGGCATGGCAATTGCTAATTGCTTAGGGAGTTCATCAAATTTTAGCATAACAAATAAACATCGTATGATGGGGGAGCACTTAAGATGAAATTCTCAACTAAAGCACTAACATTGGCAGTTCTATCGTCTACAGCAACAATGGCAATGGCGGAAGACAACGCACTGTCAAAATTAGGTTTAAGCTTTTCAGGTAGTGCTGCCGTAACGAGTGACTATCGTTTCCGCGGTATGACTCAAAATTATAACGATCCAGCAGTACAAGCGGGTTTTACCTTGTCGCATAGTTCAGGTTTATATGCGGCTCTTTGGGGTTCAAATGTAAATTTTGGTGAGGCAGATCCACATTTAGAATTAGATCCATCTATTGGTTATACAACAGCATTGGCATTATCTCCAACCTTTAAACCGACTTTGGATGTTGGTGTTGTTGAATATAATTATCCAAGTGCAAGCAGTGATTTTAACTGGACTGAGTTTTATGCAAAATTAATATTTGCCGATGTCTTGGTTAAAGGCAGTAGTTTATTGACCAATGTGAACTATACCAATGACTGGGCAGCAGTTGGTGGGAACAGTTGGAATTTTAACGTTGGTTATTCAGCGCCATTTGGTGATACAGGGTTTGGCGGGCTTGCCAATGTTGGTTATACCACAATGGATAAAAAAGCATTACCTGATGGTAAAGACAATTATGTCGACTGGAAAGTTGGGGTGAACTATGCAGTTAAATCTATTCCAGGAGTAACAGCGGAACTTGCAGCAGTCGGAACCAATATTGATACTGATGGATTCACTAATTCTGGGAAACGTGGTGTTGAAACAGGTGCGGTGTTTACTTTAACTAAAGCGTTCTAAGCGCAAATTAAAATCTATAAAGGTGACCTTGAGTCACCTTTATTTTTTGCGATTTGGAAATAAATTAGGCTTTCACTTCAAATGCTGGATGATATTTTACCGTTCCTTGTGGAATGCTTTGATTAAAGCTAAGGGCTTGAAAATATTCAGCAGACACACCTTCAAGGATCAAACTGTCATGTGGCTGAAAGCCAAATTTTGAATAATAGGCAGGATCTCCAAGCACCACACATCCTGCGACATTGAATTGTTGTAACTGCTGTAATGCGTGGTGGATTAAAGCTTTGCCAACCCCTTGTTGTTGATATTCTGGTGCAACTGAAATTGGACCTAAACCATACCAATGTTGTGCACCAGAAGAAATCTCCACAGGTGAAATTGCCACATGCCAATAATCTGCTGATCCAATTCAGCAACAACTGAAATGGTTAATTGATTTGCCTCTCTGAGTGCATTGACGATCAAGTGTTCTGTATGGTCGGTATGCGCTGCATTTAGAAAAGCCAATTGAGTGAGATTGAAAATATTTTCAATGTCGTCTGCATGTTCGTTGCGTAGGGTTAGATTTAGCATGCTATTTATCTTCTATACGTCATAGTTTGGATTCTAAGATTGAGTTCCCCGATATGACAAGGCTTCGGTTAAATGGGCACTTTGGATTTGCTCACTTTGAGCCAAATCTGCAATGGTCCTTGAAACACGTAAAATTCGATGATATGCCCGCGCAGATAAATTTAAACGTTGTTGTGCCATTTCCAGCATTCGCTTGGATGTTTCATCTAAAATCACATATTTTTCTAAGTCTTTTGGCGATAAGTTGTGATTTAAATAGCCTTGTCTTTGAATTTGAAAATCGCACGCATCAATCACCCGTTCCCGTACTGTTGCTGAATCTTCGACAGGCGTTTGATCCTGTAATTCTTGGGCTTTTAATGGTGGCACATCGATATGTAAATCAATGCGATCCAATAATGGACCTGAAATTCGGTTTTGATAGCGTTTAATTGCTTCAGCCGAACATTGGCAGCGACTGTCTTGGTTAAATGCATAACCACAAGGGCAGGGGTTCATTGCTGCAATCAATTGAAAGTTGGCGGGAAATGTAATTTGGCGTGATGCTCTAGAAATAACGATTTCTTTAGATTCGAGAGGTTGCCTTAAAACTTCGAGCACTTTTTTGTCAAACTCAGGCAGCTCGTCTAAAAATAGTACCCCTAAGTGCGCAAGCGTAATCTCTCCGGGTTTTGGATTTGAACCGCCACCGACAAGAGCGATTGCAGATGCAGTATGGTGCGGGGCGCGAAATGGGCGCTGTCCAAAATGGTGTTTGGTCTTGGCAATTGAATAAATACTGGCAACTTCAAGATTTTCTTGTGGATTTAAGGCTGGCAGAATACTCGGTAAGCGTGACGCTAACAGGGTTTTACCTGTACCCGGTGGGCCTTTAAATAAAAGGGAATGTCCACCTGCTGCTGAAATTTCTAAAGCGCGTCGTGGGCGTAATTGCCCTTTGACATCTGCCAAATCAAATTTGTAGGTATTGTCTTGCGGTATTTTTTGCCGAGCAGTTGCATCAATTTTTTGTAGATTTAAGAAATGCTCACAGACTTGTTTTAAGTGCTGTGCAGCAAATACCTGAAACTCAGGCAATTGCGCTGCTTCAGCGGCATTTTCCTGCGGCAACATCAATTGATGCTTGGCCATTTGACATGCCATTGCAATGGTTAAGGTCCCTGTAATTGGTCTTAAGTGTCCATCCAGTGCTAATTCACCAATAAACTCAAAATGATCTGTGACATTTTCAGGAAGTTGCCCTGTGGCAATCAAGATACCGAGTGCAATGGGCAGATCTAAACGAGAGCCATCTTTGGGCAGATCCGCAGGTGCGAGATTGATGGTTAAGCGTTTGCTTGGGAATTGATAACCACTGTTAATGATGGCAGATCGAACGCGATCTTTACTTTCACGAACTGCAGCTTCAGCTAAGCCAACAATTGTTAAAGAAGGCAGCCCTGCACTAACATGGACCTCCACTTCAATTAAAGGTGCATGCAGCCCGAGCAAACCTCGGGTATAAATTTTGGCTAAAGACATTGTTGTTTTCCACTTGTGCTTTATTTTTAATCATTATTATATTTTTTGCACCAATAATGTGCAAATTTAGTTTATTTTTTATCCTGAATCAGCACCTCAAGTGCTTTGACCTGTTCTTGTAAATCGGTCAAACGTAAATTGGCATTATTTAGTGCAGTCTTTTGACGTTCAATTTCGTCTTTTGAAACGATATCCATTTTAGAAATGGCTTCATTCAGCAAGGCGCGTAAATTATGTTCTATGTCTTTCTTAGGCTGATCAACCTGTTCCAAAATTGCTTGTAATAATGTTTCAATCATGAGGAATCCAAATGAGTAATGTTCTTTGCCTAGTGTAACATCGCGTATTGATTTTATTTAAGTAATTTTTTATCCGATGCGTAAAGCATGATGTCTCCTATAATTTAGCAATGAAATCTAAAAAAACACGCAATATTATGTGTTTTTTAAAGTTGCAACTTCACCTAAGTATATACAATAGGTTATAAAGGCAATGCATGTTGATTGAATTAATCACCCCAACCATTAATAAGATTGGCATGAAAATTGAACATAAAACCTTACTGGTGAAATAAGCCGAAGGAAAACAATATGAAGCTCGTAACTGCAATTGTAAAACCGTTTAAATTAGATGACGTGCGTGAAGCACTGTCTGATATAGGCGTTCAAGGGATTACCGTAACTGAAGTTAAAGGTTTTGGTCGTCAAAAGGGGCATACTGAACTTTATCGTGGCGCTGAGTATGTTGTTGATTTTCTGCCTAAAGTGAAAATCGAAATCGCAATCAGTGATGACATGGTAGATTCAGTGATTGAATCTATTACACGCGTTGCTAGCACTGGCAAAATTGGTGATGGAAAAATTTTCGTGACTAATTTAGAGCAAGTAATTCGTATTCGTACAGGTGAAACAGGTCCAGACGCTGTTTAATTTGGCACGAAGATTGCTGGTTATGTATATCAATACATAACTCACAAAATTAGGTTGGGGGATACGAATGAAAAAAATGCTATTAGCGCTCAGCCTGTCTGGCGCACTTCTTGGCGGATCAGTTGCGTGGGCAGAAGAAAACGTAGCTGAGCCTGCATCTACAGCTGTTGCAACGGCAAGTGATGTGACTGCAACAGTCGCCGATACATCGGCAACCGTTGCGCCTGAAACGGTGACTGCCACAGCTGCGCCAGCAGCAGAAGCAGAAAAACCAACTTTAAATACAGGTGATACAGCGTGGATTCTTGTATCTACAGCACTTGTATTGCTAATGACAATTCCCGGTTTAGCATTGTTCTACGGCGGTATGGTTCGTAAGAAAAATGTGCTTGCCACCATGGCGCAAAGCTTTACTGCCGCAGCAGTGGTCAGCATCGTATGGGTGGTCATTGGTTATTCACTTGCATTTGGTTCTGGTAATGCTTTTATTGGTGGTTTCGATAAAATCATGTTATCTGGAATTACAACAGATGCGCTGAGTGGCACAATTCCAGAAATTCTTTTCGTTATTTTCCAAATGACTTTTGCGATCATTACCGTTGCCATCATCAGTGGTTCTGTGGCTGATCGTATGAAATTTAGTGCTTGGATCACATTCATTACGATTTGGGTCATTATTGTTTATGCACCGATTGCACACTGGGTATGGGGTGGTGGCTGGTTAATGAATGATGGCGCGCTTGATTTTGCTGGTGGTACGGTTGTTCATATTAACTCGGGTGTTGCCGGTTTAGTTGCTGCGTATTTACTGGGTAAACGTATGGGCTTAGGCAAAGAATCTATGGCACCACATAACTTAACCTTAACTGTATTGGGTGCAAGCTTGGTATGGGTCGGTTGGTTTGGTTTCAATGGTGGTTCTGCTTTAGGTGCCAATGGTTCAGCAGCGTATGCTTTGGTCACAACTCAAATCGCAGCCGCAGCGGCAGCAATTGCTTGGTTAGTGGTTGAAAAAATTGTTCGTGGTAAAGGTTCAGTATTGGGTGCAGCATCGGGTGCAGTTGCTGGTCTGGTTGTGATTACGCCAGCGGCAGGTTTTGTGACAGTAAGCGGTGCGTTGATCATGGGCTTAATCGGTGGTGTAGTGTGCTTCTGGGGGATCTCTGGTCTTAAACGTATCCTTAAAGCAGATGATTCATTGGATGCATTTGGTTTACATGGTGTAGGTGGTATTGTTGGTGCGATTTTAACAGCAGTATTTGCCAGCTCATTCATTATGGGCGACAAAGCACCGACAGATGTTATGCATCAATTATGGGTACAAGTTGAAGGTGTGTTAGCAACAATCGCATACTCAGCAGTTGTGACCTTTATCCTACTTAAAATTATCGATGTTGTGATTGGGATCCGTGTTGAATCTGATGATGAGCGTATGGGTCTCGATTTAAGCCAACATGGCGAACGTATCGAATAATCAATCTAATTAGAATAATAACTATATATAGTATAAAACAGTCCGTAAGGGCTGTTTTTTTTCCATATCTTGCGAAAGGCTCAACAAAATCAGGTTTTTTTGCTACACTAGCTGAAATCATGAATTTTGTTCAATAAAACCACTATGCATTGTCCATTTTGCAACGCTGCAGATAGTAAAGTAATCGACTCTCGTTTGGCCGCTGAAGGTAGCCAGATTCGTCGACGTCGTGAATGTATCAGTTGTGGCGAACGTTTTACGACATTTGAGAGTTATGAAGTGGTCATGCCACGCGTGACCAAGTCAGATGGTAAAAATGAACCGTTTGACGAAGCAAAATTACGACGTTCTTTAATGCACGCTTTACAAAAAAGACCCGTGACTCAAGAACAGATTGAAACCGTCATTAGTGATATTCAATTGCAAATTCGCCGCCTCGGTGAACGTGATGTACGTTCACGCACCATTGGTGAAATTGTCATGAAATCGTTGTTTGCATTGGATCATGTGGCTTATGTGCGTTTTGCATCGGTGTATCAAGATTTCCAAGATATTGATGCGTTTCGTCATCAAATTGAACAAATGCAAGATCGTGGGCAAGACCACTAATTTTATTTTTGAACGTTATTGATTAGGAATTTTATGTCTGAGTTTGATTCAAATTCTAAACCCGAAGATTATGTCAACATAGATCAGGTTTGGATGCAGAAAGCAATTGAGCTCGCGAAGCTTGGACAATATTCCACACGACCAAACCCGAACGTCGGTTGTGTCATTGTAAAAGATGGGCAATGGGTGGGAGAGGGTTTTCATCCTAGAGCTGGTCAGCCACACGCCGAAGTTTTTGCCATGCGTCAAGCAGGCGAGTCTGCCAAGGGCGCAACAGCGTATGTCACTTTGGAACCTTGTGCGCATTATGGCCGTACACCACCTTGTGCTAAAGGCTTGGTTGAAGCGGGTGTCAGCAAAGTTGTTATTGCATGTGCTGATCCAAATCCTTTGGTGGCGGGAAAAGGCGTGGATATTTTACGCCAGGCAGGGATTGAGGTTGAAACAGGGGTTTGTGAGCAACAAGCGGCTCAACTCAATCAAGGCTTTTTAAAAGCAATGGCAACGGGTGTGCCTTATGTGCGGTTAAAGGTTGCGTCAAGTTTAGATGGCCGTACAGCAATGGCGTCTGGTGAGTCTAAATGGATCACTGGGGCTGAATCACGTCAAGATGTTCAGCATTGGCGGGCTATTTCAGGTGCAGTGATTACCGGGATCGATACCATTTTGGCAGATGACCCTCAATTAAATGTGCGTTCATTGGGTGATATTGATATTGCAACGATTGTCCAGCCTAAGCGGGTGATTTTAGACCGACAAGGGCGTTTGCCACTCAATGCTCAAATTCTTAGCGCGCCTGAAACAGTGATGGTCATGGGACCATTTCGTCAAGAACTTGCCAAGCTGGGCGTGGTACAATTAGAAGTACAATCTTTAAAAGATTTGCTTACGACTTTAAAAGATTTCCAAATTTACGATGTGTTGGTTGAAGCAGGTGCGACATTATCCACTGCATTTTTGCAGGAAAAACTGGTGGATGAATTAATCAGTTATGTTGCGCCAACCTTTTTAGGACAATCAGCACGTGCCATGTTCAATGCCGAATTTGAAACGATGGCACAACAATTACGTTTTAAGTTACAAGATGTTCATCAGTTTGGTGATGACATTCGCTTAAGACTTATCCCTTCACAAGAGTCAGTATGAATCCAGAGTCAACATCATCGGTTTACCATAAACGTCGTCATGCTGCGCGTACAACAGATGAATATCTTTTTCATCAGTTGGTTCCCTATCTGGGAAACAAACGTCGTTTGTTGCATCTGATTCTTGAAGCGCTTGAAATCACAGGTACTTTGAATCCTAAGGGTAAACGCGCCCCGATTTTTGCCGATTTTTTTGCAGGCAGTGGGGTGGTTTCACGTTTAGCACGTCAAAATGGCTATCGGGTGATTGCCAATGATTGGGAACCGTATAGCCATGCATTAAATCATGCCATTTTGGCATGCACAGATGCACCTGCATTTAAAGAATTGGGTGGGTATCAAAAAGCCATCGATTATTTAAACCGCTTGCCTGAAGTGAAAGGATGGGTTACGCATAACCTTTGTCCGCGGAATGATGAAATTTATGACCCTGCACGAGACCGTTTGTTTTTTAAACGCCGTAATGGGATGCGTATAGATGCAATTCGCCAGCAAATTGCCACTTGGCAAGCACAGGGTGCAATTGACGATGTAGAAATGAGTGCGTTATTGGCACCTTTGCTCTATTCAGCAAGTTTTGTCAGTAATACCAGCGGTGTATTTAAAAGCTTCCATCACGGTTGGGGTGGTAAAACCCAAACTGCGTTGGAACGGATTGAGTCTTTATTATGGCTTACACCGAGTCGCTTTAGTGAAGTCGGGCAAAATAAGCAGAAAACCCCGATGGCAGAAGTGTGGTGTGTAGATGCACAGCACTTGGCAAATCAAATGAGTGGTTTTGAAGTCGATGTGGCTTATTTAGATCCGCCGTATAACCAACATGCCTATAGTAGTAATTATCATGTACTCAACTCGTTAACACTGTGGGATCAAGTTGATTTACCGACACCAGATACCAAAGGTTTTAAAAGTGGGATTGACCGTGCGTGGCGTAAAGAACGTCCAAGTCCTTATAATTCTTCTAAGCATGCACAAGAAGCTTATGAGAATTTGTTGGAAACTATTAATGCACGTTATATTCTCACCAGTTACTCAACCGATGGAAATATTGAGGCCAAAGACTTATTGGCGGCCAATCTGAAACGTGGCAAAGTCACCTTATTGACTCAGGATGTGCCTCGTTATCGTGTCAGTAAACAGCGTCAGTCTGAACGCGCACGTGTGCTTGAGTTTATTGTGATCACTGATACCCATGCCAAGTCTGGACCACCATTGCGTCAGCTGTTGGGACAACTTTATCATTTTGCGGAATTGGGTGGTGTGGATACTTCGGGTGTAAGTACACAACTGGCCTTATGGTAACAACTCGCCTTTACCATTAAAATATGGGGCGAGTGCAAATAAACACGATTGAACTTCATCAGTTCCTCTCACTGCAGCAGTAGGTAGAATTATGTTCACAGGTATCATTGAAAGTTTGGGTAAAGTCGAGAGTTTACAAAATGTAGGCGGTGATGTGCGCTTACGCATTCAGACAGACTTGGATATGTCTGATGTACATTTGGGCGACTCTATTGCAACCAATGGCATCTGTTTAACTGTGATCGACTGGGGTGAAAATTGGTACGCAGCTGATGTATCCCGTGAAAGCTTAAATCGTTCGACTTTAGCGAGTTGGAAAGCGGGACAAGCGGTCAATGTGGAAAAGGCAATGTTGCCGACAACACGCTTCGGTGGACATATCGTCAGTGGACATGTCGATGCCGTGGGTGAAATCACTGTAGTGCGTTCAGATGCGCGTTCGCTATATTTTGAAGTCACTGCACCTGTTGAAATTGCTAAATATTTGGCTGAAAAAGGGTCTGTGACTGTAGATGGAATTAGCCTCACCATCAATCATTTACGTGGAAATATCTTAAGTTTAAATTTAATTCCACACACTGCTGAACGGACCAATATTGCAACGTGGAAAGTGGGCTCTCAAGTCAATTTAGAAGTCGATGTATTGGCACGGTATATTGAAAGATTGTTGCTTGGTGATAAAGCTGCTGAGCCAAAAGCAGAGTCTAAACTCAGTATGGAATTTTTGGCAGCCAATGGTTTTTTAAAGTAAATAAAAACCGAACCCGATTAAAAAAGCCTAATTTATTTAGGCCTTTTTAATATATACATGATTAAATTAGGCTAATATATCGTGAATTCTTCTGTAAGAGAGTTGAGTATTGCTTGAATTTTTATTGCATTTAGAACAATTATTGCCCACTTTTTTAGAAAATTACGGGCTGTGGATTTATGCCATTTTGTTTCTAATCATTTTTGCAGAAACTGGCTCAGTCTTTATGTTTTTTCTCCCAGGCGATAGTCTATTGATCGCTGTTGGTGCTTTATGTTCTACCGCTGAATCTGTGCATTTGCACTATATGGGTGTGTTGCTGATTATTGCTTCAATTTTGGGGTATATGGTGAACTATTATACGGGACGTGCGCTGGGTTTTAAGTTTTTCCACGCGCATTCACGTTGGTTTAAGCCTGAATATATTAAAAAAACCAACCATTATTTTGAAAAGCATGGTGGGAAAACCATTCTGGTTGCCCGTTTTGTACCTTTTGTTCGTTCTTTTGCTCCTTTTGCAGCGGGTGCAGGGCATATGAAAATGCCAGTATTCATGTTGTATAACATTTTAGGCGGATGGATTTGGATTGCGCTGTTGCTTGGTGCGGGTTATGGCGCGGGCAATTTATTATCTTTGCTGCTCGATTCATTTTAATCAGATTCAAACCGTCATAAACCGCCCTGATGAATAAGCCGAATGCTGATCCTCAACATTCGGCTTATTTATATTGAGAATAGAATAAAACCATGAGTGGTTTTATTTAAAAAATCAGCGGTATTGCTCAAAATAATCTGCTGCTATTTTTACGCACTGACACAAAAAAATAGCCAGAAAGTGCAAACAGAAAAAGCTTTCAAATCGCCAAAGTGCTAACATTTTGCAAGTTTTAAAATCTTAATGCTGGTGAGCAAAAATGTTAATACAACGTGGTGGGTTAAAAGTTGTGGCTGGGCTTGGAATTTCAGGCGTTTCAGCCGTAAATTTTCTTCATGAAAATGGCTACCGTGTTGCAGTCACAGATTCTCGTGAAGTTCCACCAGGACATGAGCAAATTCCAGCAGCAGTTCAAACCAGCTTTGGTCAACTCGATCAAGATTTACTTTTACAAGCTGAAGAAATTGTCATTAGCCCCGGGTTAGATCCTCAGTTGCCAGCAATTCAAGCTGCGATTGCAAAAGGTATTCCCGTTATCAGTGAAATACAAATTCTCCGCCGTGCTACAGATAAACCGATTGTGGCGATTACTGGTTCAAATGCAAAAAGTACCGTGACCACTTTGATTGGTTTAATGGCACAAGACGCAGGGGTTAAGGTTGCGGTAGGGGGTAACTTGGGGCGTCCAGCTTTGGATTTAACCCATGATGATCCAGACGTTTATATCCTTGAACTTTCCAGCTTTCAATTGGAAGCAACCTCAAGTTTAAATGCAGAAGTGGCTGTGGTCTTGAACATGAGTGAAGACCACTTGGACCGTCATGGGGATATGGCAGGTTACCATGCGGCAAAACATCGTATTTTCCAAGGTGTGAAAAAAGTCGTATATAACCGTGACGATTCATTGACGCGTCCATTGGTGCCAGATGTCACACCAATGCAAAGCTTTGGGCTTAATGCACCTGATTTAAAACAATACGGTATTCTAAGAGAAGATAACGGTACGATTTGGTTAGCGCGAGGTCGTGAGCGTTTACTTAAAAGTTCAGAGATGTATATCCAAGGAACACATAATGTTGCCAATGCTTTGGCATGTTTAGCTTTGGGTGAAGCGATTGGTTTACCAATGGACAAAATGCTTGAAACCTTAAAAACCTTTAAAGGTTTAGAGCACCGTTGCGAATTCGTTAAAGAAGTGAATGGCGTTCGTTATTATAATGATTCTAAAGGCACCAATATCGGTGCAACTTTAGCAGCATTGGACGGCTTAGGTGCTGCAATTGAAGCTCAAGGTGGTCAGGTTGCAATTATTTTGGGTGGTCAGGGCAAAGGGCAGGACTTTACTGCACTACGTGAGTCTCTGCAAAAATATGCCAAAGTTGCGGTACTGATGGGTGAAGATCGCGCAATCATTGAAAATGCCATTGCAGGGACAACAACGCTGCTACATGCAGCATCTTTGCAACAAGCTGTAGAACTTTGTCAACAACATACGCATGCGCAAGATGTAGTGCTATTATCACCTGCATGTGCAAGCTTTGATATGTTTACAGGCTATCCTGAGCGTGGTCATCGCTTTGTTGAATATGTAAATGCTCTAAACTAAAAAGAATCATAAGGAAATAAAGTATGGCTGGGTTAGCTCAGACGACTATAAGTAAGATTCACCAAGTGTATGATCGCTGGATGCCAAAATTGCCGGCAGAGATTACACCGCGTAATGTACTGATATTTTGCGTCATTTCATTGTTGTGTATTGGTACGGTGATGGTGGCTTCGGCTTCAATGCCTTATGCAGAACGAATGCATGAAAACGAATTTCACTATGTGATTCGTCATGCAATTTCGATCGTGGTGGCTTTTGTTGCGGCAGCAATTACCTATCGAGTTTCACTCAACCTTTGGTTTAAAAATACCTTTCCATTGTGGTTGATCACCATTGCTTTATTACTTGCCGTCTTGGTGGTGGGTACAGAAGTCAATGGTTCAACACGTTGGATTCGTGTAGGTGGATTTACCTTGCAGGCAACCGAAGTCGCCAAGGTGATGATGGCCATATTTACCGCAGACTATGTGGTTCGTCGTGCTGAAGAAGTCCGTAATAATATTAAGGGCTTGGTACGTCTAGGTGTGGTGATGTTGCTGACGGTCGGACTGATTATTGCAGAGCCTGACTTAGGGGCAACAGTGGTAATTGCTGTTTCGATGCTGGGTGTGTTCTTCTTGGCTGGTGCACCCATGATCCAGTTCGGCTTTGCATTCGGTGCGATTCTGGTGGCATTTGTATCCTTAATCGTGTTTGAACCATATCGTTATGAACGCTTAATGTCATTCTCAAACCCTTGGGCCGATCCTTTAGGCTCAGGTTATCAATTGTCGAATGCCTTGATGGCTTTTGGTCGTGGTGAATGGTTTGGGGTGGGCTTAGGACATAGTATTCAAAAAATGTCTTATTTGCCTGAAGCACATACTGACTTTATGTTGGCAATTTTAGGTGAAGAATTCGGTTTCTTTGGTATTTCGACCGTTTTGTTACTCTCATTTGTGATGTTGATTTGTTGTATTCGTATTGGTCAGCGTGCGCTCAATCATCAATATTTGCGCGCAGGTTATTTGGCTTACGGGATCAGTATTATTTTCTTATTACAGATCTTGGTGAATGCCGGTATGAATATGGGCATGTTACCGACCAAGGGGCTAACGCTTCCATTTATTAGTTATGGTGGTTCATCTTTAATTATGTGTGCGGTGATGATCAGTTTAATTCTCAAAATTGATGCAACCACCAAGGATGCCAATCCAGCGCGAGAAGAGTCTAGTTTTTAATTTTTTATTGCACTTAAATAGACAAGCCATTTGATCACAAATGGCTTTTTTTATGGGTAATTTAGTTTGGATTTTGCGTATTGCAATATTTTAATGCCGACTGGGTGGTCTTAAATTTTACCCAATCCCAAGTTTGATAACCGGACTCACTCAGTCCTAATACATCTATCGCTGTTGGGGAATAATAAAACGAAGTTTCCAATACACCATTGGCATAAATCTTGATCTGATGTTTTCCAGAGGTATTTGCAAGTTTAAGTTTGATTGGGGTTTTGTGATCGACCTTGATGATTGCAGAGTGATCAACTTGAACTGAATAAGTTGGTAATGGTTTACCCCATTGTTCACGTGGCGCGCCACTCATTTCATCAACAACAGCAGTTTTAGAAATCGGGGAAATACATAAAATTGCCATTTGTGCATAGACCTGTGTAAGGCCCATGAGCATGAGAAAACTCAGCGTTATTAGATTTTTTAAAAGGTTCATCTCAATCCTGAATGATGTTGGTATTCTTATGTTGGTATTGTTGCTTAATCAGGGATTACTGATAAATGGATTGTAGCGTTGTCCCTTGAGGAATGCGAGAGATATCCCATTGAGCGACAGCTTGAGCCAACATGAGATCTGGCTGATCTAGGTCTACTGGAGCTTGTCCAAGTGCTATAATCGCTTGTAACAGCAATTCAGGTGCATGTTTGAGATCAAGTGCTTGTGCAAGGTTTTGTTTAGAGAGTTTTTGCCCCAAATGATTCATGGCGAGGGGTAAGTGCATATATTCAAGAGCTGGATAACCCAAAAGCTGTCCTAGCCAAATTTGACGTTCAGTATTATCCAATAAGTCCGCACCACGCACGACATGGCTGATTTCTTGTAAATAATCATCGACAACGACTGCCAGTTGATAATTGATAATGCCATCACGACGCTTTAGTACAAAGTCACCTAAATCGCGTTGTAAGTTCGCGCAATGTTGTCCTTGCAAGCGGTCATTGAAACAAATGTTTTGATCAGAAACTTTTACACGAATGGCTTGGTCTTGAAAGTCGAGCTGTTTGTCTCGGCAGGTGCCAGCATAGATATGATTTGAGCCTAATATTTTACGGGTACATTCACAGGCATAAACGAAATGTTTTTGTTTGAGTTGTTCGATTACAGATTGATAAATGTCTAAGCGATGTCGTTGATAAATGATTTCAGCATCGGATTGGAAGCCAAAAGCATCTAGGCACTTTAAAATATGTTGTTCACTATCTGGGTAAATACGTGGGATATCCGTATCTTCGATGCGGACGATCCATTGCCCATGATGCGCTTTCGCATCGCAATAGCTCGCGACAGCGGTCACTAAGGAACCAAAATGTAACGGCCCTGTGGGAGAGGGTGCAAACCGACCTTTGTATACGGTACTCTTCCTCCCTCCCTTTGGAAAAGAGAGGGTTGGGGAGGAATTTGACACAGTATTAACCGTTATTTTGCTTCTCTTTGATCTCTGCAAGGGTTTTACAGTCGATACATAAAGTTGCAGTTGGTCGTGCTTCTAAACGGCGTAAACCAATTTCGATACCGCAAGTTTCACAGAAACCATAGTCATCATTTTTAATCGCTTCAATAGATTGCTCTATTTTACGAATAAGTTTACGTTCACGGTCACGGGTACGTAATTCGATGGCAAACTCTTCTTCTTGCGTCGCACGGTCATTTACATCAGGTAAAGAAGAAGATTCATCTTGCATTGTATTTAGGGTGCGATCCACTTCCGACATCAATTCTGCTTTCCATGCCAGCAAAATTTTACGAAAATGTTCGAGTTGCCCCTCAGACATGTATTCTTCATTTTTCTTTGGCTGATAAGGCTCGATACCGAATAGACTTGCTGTAGTACCGTTTTCATTGGTCTTCGGCTTGGTTTTACGCACTCGCTTTACAGACTTATCATCTGCAATTGCTGTTTGTTCTTCCAAGACTTGATTTTGGTTGTCATTCGCCATAAAGGGCATTCCTCATCATATACGTATTATCTATACGCAAAAAATATGGTGATATGCAAGTATTTTTATCACTACCAACAGAATGAATCTATCGGGGGCGTCATCATATAGATTTTTTTACCAAGATGAAAGTCACCTAACCCTGAATTCGACTTTCTGCATATCTCGTTGGACGAATAACTTAATAGAAAAAAACCAAAATGAAAAGCTAGTAACCTGAAATTTCTTCATTAATTGTAACTTTGAAGTGATCCAAGCGGTGTACAGAGGTCTCAAATTCACCATTGGCTTTTAAATGTAAGCAACGGTAACCAGGCGCAATCGGATCAAATGAAAACTCTTGGCTGAGGGGTTTAAATTGTACACACGTGGCAGGAGTAGAAATAAACTGTATTCCATTCCACAGGTTATAGGATTCTTGATGAACATGCCCATGTAACACGGCTTTGATGTTATCAAAGGGTTCGAGTACGGCCTTTAATTCATCGGCATTTTTGAGCTTATGTTGATCGAGCCATTTGGAATGCATATCAAAAGGATTGTGATGACAGGCGATAAGGATAAACTTGTCACGCAATTGTTCCAATAGCCGTTTTAGATGGACCAATTGTTCCGTTTGAATATTTCCATCGGTACGTCCACCCACAGCACTATTCAACAAAATGATACGCCATTGATCTAACTCAATCACTGCTGGAATAGGTTCTGGCGAATGGAACGGGAACAAGTTTATATTGTCGTGATTTCCCGGAATTTGGTAGAAATCGACACCAAAACGCTGCATATATTCTAAATAGCGCGCATAAGTTTCTGGAAATGCAGCTTGAGCCAAATCACCAGTATGTAAAATCAGATCGATATTTTTATAACGTTGCTGAATATCATCCATGACGGCATGAAAGCTTTCTTCAGGATTAATCCCGACAAACTCTGCATCCGGTTTATCCATCAGGTGTGTATCTGTGATTTGGATAATCACTCTATCTTTATCTGTTTGCGGCAATATCTCTGATTGCATGCCTTTCCCCTAGACATCTTCAAATGCATGCAAGTGCTGTTGTAGCCATTGCAAAGCCATAATCACAGGTGCATTTTTTAAACGATTACTTTTTAATAATAGACTCAAATCTGAATAATCAATGATATGAAGTTGGATATTTTCACCTTCATCTGGCATACCAAACACACCACCTTCAGCAGGTAATGCGGCTTGTGCTACATAGAGATGAAAGATTTCATCACATGCGCCAGCAGATGGATAGAAGCTAAACAGGTGTTTGATTTGGTTTAATTCACATCCAGATTCTTCGATGCTTTCCCGTCGAATGCAACTTTCTGGAGATTCATCTCCATCAAGTACGCCTGCAATGATTTCGAGTTGCCAAGGTGAAATTTCATCATCAATTGCCCCTACACGAAACTGTTCAATCAATGCAAATTTTTGTTGTTGATCATTATAAATCAGTACACCAGCAGCTTCTTTACGACGAATTAATTCACGGTGAATGGCTGAGGTATATTCAGTTTGATTAAATAATCGGTGTCGCAAGCTCACTTTTTCGACTTGAACAAAACCTTTAAAGGCATATTCACGAGATTGTATTTCTACATCATTATGGGTGTAGGTTGCTTGCTGAATGATGTTCATGTGCACAGTTAGGATGAAACATATTCACTTCATCCTAACTGAGAAATAGTGAAAGACAAAAGTTTTTTTTAATCTTTACACTTTATGGTACAACTTTTGCCCTTGTTCCTGATAAACGGATTTCATGGTTTTGAGACCATCTTCTATAAGCGTTTCGCTATTTACAGGGTGGGCTGCATTTTGTTGATTTTGTGCATAATCTCGCACGTTTTGGGTGATTTTCATCGAGCAGAACTTAGGTCCGCACATTGAACAGAAGTGCGCAGACTTATGTGCTTCTTTAGGCATCGTCTCATCATGCATCGATCTAGCAGTATCTGGATCTAAGCTGAGATTGAATTGATCTTCCCAACGGAACTCAAAGCGTGCCTTAGATAAAGCATTGTCACGAACTTGTGCGCCCGGATGACCTTTGGCTAAATCCGCTGCATGGGCTGCGATTTTATAGGTGATAATCCCGTCTTTAACATCTTTCTTATTGGGCAGACCCAAATGCTCTTTGGGAGTCACATAACATAACATTGCAGTGCCGTACCAACCAATCATCGCTGCACCAATTGCCGAGGTAATATGGTCATAGCCCGGAGCAATATCGGTGGTGAGCGGACCAAGGGTATAGAAAGGTGCTTCCTGACAAACTTCAAGTTGCAAGTCCATATTTTCTTTGACCATATGCATTGGAACATGGCCTGGTCCTTCGATCATGACCTGAACATCATGTTTCCATGCCCGATGGGTCAGTTCACCTAAAGTGCGTAATTCTGAAAATTGCGCTTCATCATTGGCATCCTGAATACAGCCCGGACGTAAACCATCGCCTAAGCTGAAAGACACATCATAGGCTTTCATGATTTCGCAGATTTCATCAAAATGCGTATAGAGGAAGTTTTCTTCATGATGCGCCAAACACCATTGCGCCATGATCGAACCACCGCGTGATACGATCCCTGTTAAACGATTGGCTGTCATCGGTACATAACGTAATAAGACCCCAGCGTGAATGGTGAAATAATCGACACCTTGTTCAGCTTGTTCAATCAGGGTGTCTTTAAAGATTTCCCATGTCAGGTCTTCAGCAACACCATCGACTTTTTCAAGTGCTTGATAAATTGGTACCGTACCAATTGGAACTGGTGAGTTGCGGATAATCCATTCACGGGTTTCATGGATGTTTTTACCCGTCGATAAGTCCATGATGGTGTCAGCACCCCAACGGGTTGCCCAAGTCATTTTCGACACTTCTTCATCGATCGATGAACCCAAAGCTGAGTTGCCGATATTGGCATTGATTTTTACCAAGAAATTACGCCCAATGATCATGGGTTCGCATTCAGGATGGTTAATATTGGCTGGAATAATGGCACGACCTTCAGCGACTTCTTTACGCACAAATTCAGGGGTAATCTCCATGAGGTTGTGTGCACCAAAATTTTGCCCTGCATGCTGGCGCATATCGACACCTTCATGCTGGCGCTGATTTTCACGAATCGCAATGTATTCCATTTCAGGCGTGATGATGCCTTGTTTGGCATAATGCATTTGTGTGACATTGTTGCCTGTTTTTGCACGACGTGGTTTTTGAATATGGGCAAAACGGATTTCAGCAGTACGAATATCTTTCAGACGTTCTTGGCCAAATTTAGAGGTTAAGCTGGCTAAATGTTCAGTATCGGCACGTTCTTCAATCCAAGTTTCACGGACATTGGGTAAGCCTTTATTCAAATCAATGTGTACGTTGGGATCGGTATAAACACCTGAAGTATCATAGACCATAATTGGTGGATTTTTTTCACCACCAAGGCCTGTCGGAGTATCCGTGAGTTCAATTTCACGCATCGGTACTTGAATATCTGGGCGTGAACCTTGAATATAAACTTTTTTAGATGCGGGTAAAATTCGAGTCAGATCTTTGGCTTCTTGCTCGTGTTGAGCCAATTGATCAGCAGGGGATAGATTCGTTAATTGGTTCATTACAATGATCCTTATGAATGACATCAACGAATCAAGCACGACCAAAAACGGTGGCAAATTTAGTCTATTTTATCTGCTAAATCCATCATCAGAATAAAGCGCTATTGCGAAAAAATAGATAAACTATGGGCTGTCAGTTTTTAGATGCTTGATTCCTACGCAGGTCTTAACCTGATCAGGTTCAACGGTACTTTAGTTTAAGTTTTGGCAAGGAGATGCAAAACTGACTAAATCTCAGCGAGGAATTACTCGCGCTCCGTCAAGCGATGTTTAAATCTTAGCATGTTCTCATTAAAAATATGCTGGCATGCAGATATCAATTTCAATTATTTTTTTGAGTCAGAATTTCCTCGACAGATTTTCTAATTTTTTGTTCAAATGCTTCACGTTGTGCCCTGATCTCTTGCTGTTCAGGTGAGTTATCTTCAGGATACTGTCTAGATGGTTTTGGCATTTGCTGCCAAAGCGTTTCACTTGCGTTGATTAAATTCACAAATTTCTGTGCAGTTTGGCTACTTGCAGTTTTACTTTTTGCAATTTTTTCAATCGCTTTGATTGCTTGTTCATCTGCAATTTTATCGTCATCGAACCAGAGCGTACGGGTGTTGTCGTCGCCTTGAAAAAGTGCACTACGGTATTGTTCAATGTTCTCTACGACTTGAGGTTTAAAATGGTTGTTGGGGTAATCTTTATTGAATTTTTCCCAATATAACAGTCGATTGGCCACTTCATCAAAACTAATTGCTAGCCCTGCGTCCATAATATAGTTGGCACCTGTATATTCTTTACGGATCTGTTTAAAGTAAACCTGATCTGATTTTTCTAAATAGGGTGCAAAAATATCCAGATCATATTGTGGATGCTGTACAAAGGTGTATTCACCTTCACCGATATAAAATTTTGCTAAATATAAGTCCTTTGCGTGATCAACTAAATATTTCTCACGTGGTTTTAACTTTTTATACAGTTCTTGTTTTTGTTGAGCGGTCATAGACTGACCGTCTGCAAGTGTGTCGGTCATATATTGAAAGACTTCAGGCGAGGCATCCGCGATGAGTTTTTGATATATGCCTTCAATTTTTGCTTGCCATTGATAACGTGTTTTTAGCGGCGCAGATGCGAGGCATTTTTTGAGTAATTGATTGAGGTCATTTAAATCTTCAACGATGACCGTTTTTTCTAATTTTTTGATGCTTGTATCTATCTCGTTACAGTCTTGTGGAAACGCTGGTATTTCAGCTGTACTGGTCTGAGTCGCTTTAGAAGCTGCTTTAGTTGTCTCAATTGTTTGATTGTTCTCGTGCTTTTGGCAAGCGCTGAATAGGGTACACAGGCAGAGTGTTGTGAGTGATAGATGTTGTTTTAAAGCTTTCATAGTATGACTGTTGTTGTGTATTTTTGAATGTCACAAGGATAATAAAAATTGAGCTAAAATAACATCTAACTGTTAGAACAAATCGCATCACTAAAGCAATCTTTTTTAACATGCTTAAAGTCGATCGGGCTTAAATTTAGATATTGATTGAGCTGGGACAGCGCCAATAATTGAGGGATATTTTCCAGTTTAGTGCGTTCTTTTTCACTAATTTGAATTTTTTGCTGTCTTTGCTCTTTGCTCATCGCTAAAAAATGAACAAACTTCTTGGCCTGAGCTGAAAGCTCACCATCATTGGATTTTGCCAAGCGTTCAATCACCAACCAGCTGGCTGCATCGATATCAGTTTGATTTTCAAAACTGCTCGATATAGGTGCTTCTTCAGTGCCTAAAAACAATAAACTGCTATAGGCATTTTTTAAGAACTGCGCATCATGTAAAAAAGGGCTATTGGGATAAGTTTGCAGATATTCTTGCCAAAACTTAGCTCTTTTTGCAATTTCTTCAGCCTCAATATCGGGTTTATGGTTTTTAAAAAGCGGTTGGGTATTTTGTTGTGCAAGATTTTCGATAAAAACTTGTTCAGGCGCAGTTAGATAGGGTGCGAAAACTTTTGCTAAATATTGCGGGCTTCTTCGATAGACAATTTTATCATCTGTTTGTTCGCTCAGCTCAATATACGCTTGGCCTTTGTGACGTAATAAATATTGGTCACGCAGATTAAGTTGTTCAAATTTACTCTGTTGAATGGTCGGGTATGCAGCTTGATCTAAAGCATAGTTTTCAAATGCTTGCTGTTGTTCTGAAGTGCGCTCAATTTGTAAAAATTGTTGATACATACGTTTCGACTGATGCATCAATTCCATTTGTTCCGCAGGTTTCATCAAGGGCAAACACATACGAATATCTTGATTGACTTGTTCTATCGCAAGTGTGGTTCTTTTTGCATTGATTGCCAGCATCTCATTTTTGAGATTCTGGCAAATTTGCGTTAAATCAGGAATTGGATTTTCTTTTTGCGGCGCTTCTTTGGATTCTTTGACAATGTCGGTTGTGGGTTTTTGACACGCGATAACCACCATGCAACTCAAGATAACGAGTATGCCTGAAATGAGAAAATGAAGGATATTGCGAGGAAATTTCATTCGACCAGCATTTAAAAGAAGCTCAGTTTTGTTCGATGCCATTGTCGCTGAATCGAGGCTAAATAAATGAAATATTTTGTAGTTTTGTGATAATGAAACGTTACTTTTTGCAAGAAACTGAGTCATGTGTCTGATTTAAGATCTGCAAAAATTAAGCTGAGTACAGCATCGTGAATTTGCTGTAAACGGATGCTCACAGCAAAGTGACATATGTAAATTCAGCAAATTGTAGTAGTATCTTTACTCTAAATTGCTTTGATCAGAAGTGAAATGAGCGATATTGAGAAATTCATTTGAAAGAAAAATACTTGTCATAAAACATTCATAATGAATATGCTTTAATATTAACCCATGAAAATAGTTTTTGTTGCGTGTGGAGCATCTGACCTTGAGCCCAAGTAATCCTGTATTAAACCATCATATATCTTCTCAATTTAATGAGGACTTACAGGATGTGAATACCAAATTTATGACCATGGGTGGTTTGGTAGAACAACAAGTCGCAAATGCAGTGCATGCTTTATTGGATACCAATGCCAATATGGCGATTGATGTTCAATTTCAAGACAATACAGTCAATCGTTATGAACGAGAAATTGATGAAGCACTGACTTTGATTTTGGCGCGTCGTCATCCAGCTGCAATCGACTTACGTATGGTGATTGCCATGAGTAAAGCCAATACCGATTTAGAACGTATTGGTGATGAAGCTGCAAAAATTGCCCGTATTGCACAGACTTTATGTGAAGAGGGTGAATCGCCACGTGGCTATATGGAAACACGGCATATTGGCAATCAAGTGCGTGTCATGATTCATGATGCTTTAGATGCTTTTGCGCGTGTGGATGCAGAACAAGCATTAAAAGTTTTGTTGGCCGATGCAGATATTGACCGTGAATATCAATCCGCGACACGTACACTGATGACCTATATGATTGAAGATCCACGTCATATTAGTCGTGTCATCAATGTGATGTGGGTATTGCGTTCACTGGAGCGAATTGGTGACCATGCCCGTAATATCTCAGAACAAGTCATTTATATGGCAAAAGGTTTTGATGCGCGACATACCAGTGTTGAAGAGATTGAACAAAAAGTTCAAGGTAAATAATTGAATTTATAAATAAAAAGATCTGAATGATTCAGGTCTTTTTATTTGGAAAATTTAAGATCACAAAAATAAAATTACACTTGAGCAAGTGCTTGTTCTAAATCAGCAATCAAATCATCAATATGTTCAATCCCCACAGATAAACGCACCATATCAATACTCACGCCTGCTGCTTTTAGCTCTGTTTCATTCAGTTGACGATGAGTGGTAGTTGCTGGGTGACAGGCTAAACTTTTTGCATCACCAATATTCACTAGGCGAGTAAACAGCTGTAATGCATCGATAAAACGGGTGCCACCTTCACGACCATCTTCAACACCAAAGGACAGAATTGCAGACGGTTTACCTTTGACGTACTTTTGTGCCAAAGCATGTTGTGGATGATCTTTTAAACCTGCGTAGTTGACCCATTTTACTTTTGGATGTGCCTGTAAATATTCAGCAACTTTTTGTGCATTTTCAGTATGGCGTTCCATACGCAAATTGAGTGTTTCTAAGCCTTGTAAAATTAAGAATACGCTGAGCGGGCTGATCGCTGCGCCTGTATTTCTTAATGGAACAACACGTGCACGGGCGATATATGCCGCTGCACCTAAAGCTTCTACATAGTTCACCCCATGATAACTTGGATCAGGGGTATTTAAGACTTTGAAGCGCTCGGGATATTTGCCCCAAGGGAATTTACCACTATCGACAATCGCACCACCAATTGAATTACCATGACCCCCAATATACTTGGTCAATGAATGCACCACGATATCTGCACCATGTTCAAAAGGTTTCAGTAGGGCAGGTGTTGCAACGGTATTATCCACAATCACAGGTACACCATATTCGTGTGCGATTTTAGCAATGGCATCTAGGTCAATAATATTACCCAGCGGATTGCCAATTGACTCAACGAAAACCAACTTGGTTTTTTCATCAATCAAGCCGCGTAATGCTTCAGGATCTTGGTAATCAAAGAAACGCACTTCAATACCTTGTTTTGGCAAAGTGTGAGCGAATAAATTATATGTTCCACCATAAAGTGTTGAAACCGATGCAATATTGTCACCCGCTTCTGCAATGGTCTGGATAGAATAGGTGATCGCAGACATACCCGAAGCCAATGCTAAAGCACCAATACCGCCTTCAAGCGCACTCAGACGTTGCTCAAGCACAGCGGTCGTTGGGTTCATGATCCGTGTATAAATATTACCCTGAACTTTGAGGTCAAATAAATCCGCACCATGTTGGGTATTATCAAAGGCATAAGAGGTAGTCTGATAAATTGGAACGGCGACCGCTTTAGTGGTTGCTTCTGGTTCATAGCCTGCATGTATGGCAAGAGTTTCGTCTTTATATGTCATGTTCTTCCGTCAACTTTTTATTAAATTTCAATAGAGTGTAACAAATAAATATATGAAGTAAACAAGGGTTTATATATTTTAAAATCATAAAAACAGATAAAGCCAACAATGCAGCCTGAGATAAATTGAGTATCAACGAGGAAAAATAGACTGAATATCGCTGAGTTTGTGAGCTGTCATTGTGGTGTCATTTGCTGAAACTAGCATAACAAATTCCATAAATTCAGTTATTAAAAACACAATGAAAAAAGCAGCAATAAATAAACTGACCCGCCATAAAAGCACTTTAACTTTAGTCCTCTGTAGTTTACTGGGTTTGACCGCATGTTCTGATGATGATCAAGATTCAACATCACAGAAGACCTTAACCCAAAATATAACATTGGCATTTGGTGATGAAGCCTGTGTAATGGGGGGAACACGTATGCAGAGCGGTTTAGATCGCAATGGCAATGGCAAACTTGAAGCCAGTGAAATCACTAAAACCGAAAACAGTTGTAAGCCCAATTTGTTTGCACAAGGTGTAGCATTGCCGTTTAATGTATTGGGACGATACCCTGCGAATGGTACGACCATTGATAGCACATTTGATATTCGTCAGGGTGGTTTTGGTTCTGATGTTGCTGCACATCCAAGCAATAAAAAACAATTCTATGCATTGACCGATCGGGGGCCAAATGCAGACTTTACTGATAAATTATATGGCGCAGGTAAGGTTTTTGCCATTCCAGACTATGTGCCGAAAATTGGTTTATTTGAAGTTCAAGACAATGGTACTGTGAAATTAATTAAAACCATCAATTTAAAAGATATTAATGGAAAAGACATCACGGGACTACCCAACACTTCTGCTTTAGGTGGCACTGGGGAAACACCATATGATGTCAATGGGAAAGTGATTACTGTAGATCCAACCAAGCTTTACGATGTGGTGAATAATCCAATTCGATTGGATGATTATGGCTTGGATAGCGAAGGGCTCACTGCACTTAACGATGGAACGTTCTGGGTCAGCGATGAATATGGACCGCATATTGTGCATTATGATGCCAATGGTAAAGAAATAGGGCGTATCAACCCATTTAAGGCTGATAAACGCAACAATTGGACTTTACCGAATGAGTTTAGCTATCGCCGTGCCAATCGAGGGATGGAGGGCTTAACCATTAGCCCAGACCAAAAAACTTTGGTTGGGATTATGCAATCGACCATGAGTTTACCGAATAAAAATGTCAATAAATCAACGTTGACGCGTATTGTGACGATTAATCTTGAAACAGGCAAAGTCGCACAATATTTATATCAGCAAGAGATAGCTGAAAATTCAAACTCTGCCATTATTGCCCTCAGTGCAACACAATTTCTGGTTTTAGAACGAGATGGATTGTTTTATAAAGATACGCCCAATGTGATGAAAAATGTCTATCGTATTGATTTAAGCAAAGCCACCAATTTAGAAGATATTCAAACACAAAATGATGTCAAACAAGATGAAAAGCTCGGTTTAACCATTGCGGGCAAGACCTTAGAAGAATACCAATTGGATAAAGGCTGGGACGGTTTAAAAGCATTTAATATTGTTCCAGCACCTAAAACATTGGTACTGGATATGGGGAAAGCGGTTAAATATCCACATGATAAAATGGAAGGTCTGTGGTTGATCAATAGTACGACACTTGGGATTTTAAATGATGACGATATGGGACTTTGGAATAATGCCAAAGGTATGGAGCCAAAGTATCTGGATGCGGCGCGTACACGTATTGATATCAATACCTTATACATCATGGATAAATTAAATTTAAAAGGCCAATAATTGCATAGCAACAGCCGCCCAAGAGGCGGCTTTTTCTATAACCATCATTTAAAAATAATAGGTTCCTCAATGAAAAAAATAGCAATTCTCACCGTTCTAACAAGTTTAATCACTACAACTGCTTGGTCTGTACCGCAAGTGACATCGCGTGAATATAAATTGTTGTTACAGCCAGACAAATTTAGCTATGCTAATGAGTCCGCTAACGTAAATAGCTATATGCAACAAGCCAAAACGGTTATTGCACAACAAATTAACCGTACAGTTTCAGGAACGATGCGCTTAGACAAGCAACGCCAGATACGTTTTTATGATTCACCCAGCAGTTGTCTACTCAATAATATGGGCTATAGCTTTCGAGAACGGATTGAAAGCGGGGCATCTGAAGTGACGCTTAAATTTAGAAGCTATGACCATTATCTTTCTGATTTTTCCGATTTGAGTAGCTCGACTGCGGGAGCCAAAACCAAGCTTGAAGATGATATCACGCAAACAGCAACACAAGGATTTTTGGTGGGTTCCAGTAAATCCACCACAGTGGCAAATACACGGACAATCAATAAGTTTTTAGACATCCATACGCATTTTCCAAAATTTAAAGAAACTTTTGCTATCAGTGATAATCAGCTGTTATCACCTGTAGGTGGACTCACCATTTATGAACGAAGTTATCGTGGGGTTAGCATTGATTTAGGCGAGTTTGATGCAGAGGTAGATATGAGTTTATGGTATACCCAAGCACCCTATGCAGGATTAAAACCTACCGTAGTTGAAGTCTCGTTTAAGTACCAAGACCCAAATGCAAATTACACCAATAAGGTTGTACAACGTGCTGCCATTAGTTTTTCTGCTTTGAAATCATTGTCAAACTACAATGCACCAAGTTCAACTCAGACCAAGACGCAATTTGTATATCAGTATCAGCCGAATTTTTGTTCGTGATCATGTTTGAGATCGCGATTTGATTACCTGTATTGGTGTGGAAAAATGTTTTCTTGATGCTTTTAAAATATCTCAATCAATTGGACAAATCTGAACAAAAATAGATAAATTCAGCGTATAATTGACGGTATTTATTTATTCGCATTTTGCGAATTTCTATTCATTATAGAGGAGTCCTACGTGGCCCAATATATTTACACGATGAACCGTGTGTCGAAGATGGTTCCGCCTAAGCGCGAAATCCTAAAAGACATCTCTTTATCATTTTTCCCAGGTGCAAAAATTGGTGTACTTGGTTTAAACGGTGCAGGTAAATCTACCCTACTCCGTATTATGGCTGGCGTAGATAAAGATTTCTCAGGTGAAGCTCGTGCGCAACCAGGTATTAAAATCGGTTATCTAGAGCAAGAACCACCATTAGATCCAAATAAAGATGTGCGTGGAAACGTTGAAGATGGTTTACGTGAACCATTAGATGCATTGGCACGTTTAGATGAAGTTTTTGCTGAATATGCAGCTGAAGATGCTGACTTTGATGCACTTGCAAAAGAGCAAGAGAAATTAGAAGCAATTATTCATGCTTGGGATGCACACAACCTTAGCAACCAAATGGATCAAGCTGCAGCAGCATTGAATCTTCCAGCATGGGATTCTGACGTAAGCTTACTTTCAGGTGGTGAACGTCGTCGTGTAGCATTGTGTCGTTTGTTATTGTCTAAACCAGACATGTTATTGCTGGACGAACCGACTAACCATTTGGATGCAGAATCTGTATCTTGGTTAGAACGTTTCTTAAAAGACTTTGCTGGTACAATCGTTGCGATTACCCATGACCGTTATTTCTTGGATAACGTTGCAGAGTGGATTCTTGAGCTTGACCGTGGACATGGTATTCCTTACCAAGGTAACTATTCTTCTTGGTTGGAACAAAAGAATGCACGTTTAGAGCAGGAAAATAAACAAGAAGAATCTTTTGCTAAAGCATTGAAAAAAGAATTGGAATGGGTTCGTTCAAATGCTAAAGGTCAGCAAAAGAAAAACAAAGCACGTATGGAGCGCTTTGAAGAGCTTAACTCACGTGAGTTCCAACAACGTAATGAAACCTCTGAAATCTATATTCCACCTGGTCCACGCCTAGGGAATAAGGTTGTAGAAGTTGAAGGCATCAGCAAATCGTTTGATGGCCGTCTACTCTATGAAAACTTATCGTTCACAGTACCACCAACTGCGATTGTTGGTATTGTTGGTCCAAACGGTGCGGGTAAAACCACTTTATTCCGTATGATGACAGGCGAACAGCAACCAGATACCGGTACAGTTGTATTGGGTGAGTCTGTAAAAGTTGCTTATGTTGGTCAGATTCGTGACACTTTAGATAACAATAAAACAGTTTGGGAAGAAGTTTCTGGCGGTTTAGATATCTTAAGAATTGGCGAATACGAGATCGCATCTCGTGCCTATATCGGTCGCTTTAACTTTAAAGGTCAAGATCAGCAAAAACGTGTTGGTGAATTGTCAGGTGGTGAACGTAACCGTTTACAACTTGCGAAGATCCTTCAGATGGGCGCCAACGTAATCTTACTGGATGAGCCATCAAACGACTTGGATATTGAAACTTTACGTGCGCTAGAGGATGCAATTCTTGTATTCCCTGGTACTGTCATGGTGGTATCGCATGACCGTTGGTTCCTTGACCGTATTGCTACACATATCTTGTCATTTGAAAATGAACAGCCAGAATTCTACGAAGGTAACTATGCTGAATATGAAGCATATCGTTTAGCGCGTTTGGGTGATGCTGCTGTGCAAAAACGTACCAAATACAAAAAAATTGGTGGTTAATCACTAATTTTGTAGATAAAAAACCAGCTTTCGAGCTGGTTTTTTATTGTAAATAAAGCCGATAAAGTTGGTGTTGTGCTTCGAGATGACCTTGATTGGCGGCAAGCAACAACCATTTGTATGCATTCTTTTTATCTGGCGATAGGCCGAGCTGGCCTTGTAGGTAAATCATGCCCAATTTATATTGTGCTGTGCTATATCCTTTAAGTGCTGAATGTAAAAAATACCAAATCGCGTTGCGTTGGTATTTTTGGATTTTTTCATTTAACAGCTGATCTAAATCAAGAGGGTCACGCTGGTTAAGCGCCAGATGTTCATAACTGGTTGCACGGTGGTAAGTATGCATTGATTCAGACATTTTAAATGCATGATAGGAACTGGAATAATGGTATTTATGGCTGACGATTTGGTTGAGCTTCCGTATTATTTTTATTAAATCCATATTGATTCACGCTTATTTTTATGAAATTACCCTTACAAGATTAAAGCAAATAACCAGAATAAGTAATCCCAATAACCATGATTTTTTTTCATATAAAAGTATTGCTAAACTGATTCGAGATCAATCATTTGATCTCTTTCATAAATCAAAAAGTGATTATGTTGAGTGAATCATATGGGTATTTAAAGTTCCTTCTTCCTCTGGGAGAAGGCTAGGATGAGGGCGATTTTATGTTGATTGATCAGTTTTATCTTGGTGTTTTAATTCTCGGTATTTTAATTTTTGCTATTTGAATCAGACTAAATCAATTGCATATATAAAAGAATGCCAAAATAACATTCTTCTATATATGTGCGCTCACAATTAATTAAAGACGCATTTCAATCCCTTGTTCAGCAAGGTATTGTTTCGCTTCAGGAATAGAGTATTGACCAAAATGGAATATCGAGGCTGCCAATACAGCATCGGCACCACCTTTTAAAATACCATCTGCTAAATGTTGTAAATTACCCACACCGCCTGATGCAATGGTCGGAATGGTGACACGATCATTGATTTGACGCATTAGACCAATGTCATAACCCGCTTTCGTCCCATCTGCATCCATAGAGGTAACCAACAATTCACCTGCACCGAACTCTGCCATTTTGACCGCCCATTCAATTGCATCTATGCCTGTTGGTTTGCGGCCGCCATGGGTGAAAATTTCCCATTTATTTTCACCCGTTCTTTTCGCATCGATTGCTACAACAATACATTGTGCACCAAAGCGCTGAGACGCTTCTTGAACGAACTCAGGATTAAATACCGCAGCGGAGTTGATGCTGACTTTATCTGCGCCTGCATTTAATAACAAACGAATATCTTCAACTTTACGAACACCACCACCGACTGTAAGTGGAACAAACACACTTTCAGCCATACGTTCAACCGTACGGTAAGTGGTATCTCGGCCATTTGATGTTGCGGTAATGTCTAAAAAGGTGATTTCATCTGCACCTTGCTCATTATAACGACGGGCAACTTCTACAGGATCTCCTGCATCACGGATATCCAGAAACTGGACACCTTTCACCACACGACCATTATCTACGTCCAGGCAAGGAATAATACGTTTAGCGAGCATAATTTTTTCCAAAAATAACAGGCGATTATGAAAGTTCGTGACTTAGGTGCTACACCTCGATAGTCGAAGCGGTTATTCTATCAAACTTATGTAAGTTTTTTCGCAGGTTTTCTATGTCGGTTTATACCACTTTGAGTTTAAAAGAAGTTCAACACTTTACAGCACCTTATGGATTAGAGGTGGTTGAACTTAAACCAATTCAAGGCGGTGTGCAAAATACCAACTATTTTATCATTTGTGCTGATGGAACACAGTTTGTATTAACATTATTTGAAAATATGGATGCACAAGCAGCAGGGGAGTTAATTCCTGTCTTAGAACACTTGGGGCAACAAGGTTTGGCAGTTCCTGTTCCGTTAAAACATAGCGGTCAGTCGATTCATAGCTTAAAAGATAAACCTGCACAAATTGCGCCACGGATGTCAGGTAAACATCCGATGCCTTCTACAATCGCTCAAGTTGAGCAAATTGCTGTAGCACAGGCCAAAATGCATGTGGCGTTACAAAACTTCCCATTACAGCGTCAAGTGGCGCGTGATCATGCCTATTGGTATAACGTTGCTCAACAAATTAAACCAACGTTGGATGTGGCTGATAGCGCTTTGCTGAATAACCTTTTAGGTTTATATGAAGCACTGACCATGATGTATCCAAATCGACCGAAAGGTTTTATTCATTCAGATTTGTTCCGTGACAATACTTTGTTTGAAGGCGATGAGTTAAAAGGCATTCTTGATTTTTATGAAATGAATCAAGATGAATTACTTTTTGATATTGCGATTACCTTAAATGACTTTTGCACAGAATATCCGAGTGTTCGCTTGAATGAAGCCAAAGCAACGGCTTTCTTAAATGCATATACTTCGATTCGTCCTTTGACTGAAGATGAAAGAGCTTGTTTAGAGTTATATTTGGCGATGGCCGCAGGTCGCTTTTGGATGATGCGTTTACAAATCGCTCAGATGAATGCCGCTGAAGCACGCACAGGTGATGATATTTTGCAGAAAAATCCGAAAGAAATGCGTAATATGTTGATTGAAAGATTAAAGTTCGTGACTGCTTAATAGTTTTTTGTGGGAAATAAAATGCGTGATCAAGGTCGTTTAGTTGAATGGTTCGATGATAAAGGCTATGGCTTTATTCAACCAAATGATGGTGTAAAAGATCGCGTATTTTTACACATCAAAGATTTTGCACAAAAAGGGCCACGCCCAATCGTGGGCTGTGCCCTTGAATATGTGGTGCAATTAGATGGTCAAGGGCGTTATAAAGCAAAACAAGTCACGTATTTAAAAGCCACACAAATGGCGAAAGTGACAAGCCAGCAAGCGGCTAAAGCCAAGCAGTTGCATGCAGCAAAGCAGGCTAAATTACAGCCGATGCAAATTCTGTGCGCTGTTTATATTATTGCTTTGGCAATCTTGACCATAAGCGGTTTGCTCAATGGCATGTTTATTCTTTTTGTCAGTATTATCAATGTGATGACCTATTGGTTTTATGCACAAGATAAAGAAGCCGCGCAGAGCAATCAGCGTCGTGTTCCTGAAAATACCCTGCATATTTTAGCTTTTTTAGGTGGTTGGCCTGCAGCTTGGTTAGCACAGCAACGCTTACGACATAAAACACAAAAACAACCCTTTAAAAAGATTTATTTGTGTACCATATTCTTTAATATTTTATTGATTTTATGGTTAATTTCGCCTTTGAATATGTTTAAGATTTAAACGGGCGTTAGCAAATTGAAAAGGGCTTACAATGAATAATTATGTTGATCCAAATAATAGTAAATCTCTGACTTTAATTTTATATATCCTTTATATTGTTGCAATTTTTTCTGCGGGAATTCTTGCAATCATTGCATTGATTATCAATTATGTAAAATTGAATTCAGTCCGTGGTACGATTTTCGAAAGTCATTTTAGATGGCAAATTCGCACTTTTTGGTGGTATTTAGTCTGGACGGTAGTTGCATTTATTCCGTTTATTTTTCTATTTTTCACCATGGATAATGTCAATGCCTTTGCGGGTGTTGCCGTGGGTGCTACGATTTTTTGTGCTGCCACTTTATTTATTTCTTGGATATGGATTGTCTATCGCGCCATTCGAGGCATTATTGCGCTGAATGATGATCAAGCCTTACCAATATAACTGAATTAATAATGCTTGATGGATTTTGTTGCCGAACAATACAGCTTGATCAAAGTGTAATTTTAGTGAAAACAGCGTTCTGATTAAGAACGCTGTTTTTCTATCTCAACTGAATTTTCTTTAAGCTGTCGTGTGTATAAAAATTTGGGTCTCCATTCACTGATGATCACCCCCAATACCACAAGTAAACCACCAAAAAGAGCCAGCAAAGGCAAGCGTTCACCTGCAATTCTTCCAAATAAAGCTGCCCAAACTGGTTCGCCAGCATAAATCACGGCCGCTTGAGAAGGATCGACAGAGCGTTGTGCCCAATTCATCGTTAATTGTAATAAAGCACTGGTTAAGCCCAGTCCAACTGCAAGCATCACCAATTGCCATGAAAAGACTGGAATATGCAGCTCACCGACAAAAGGCATACTGGCAAATGAAATCAATGAAGCAAAGGCAAGTTGAATCACCGTTACACGCTGAATATTGACCTTCCCTGCAAAGTGCCCGATGAGAATAATCTCCATAGCAATTGCAAACGAACCAACCAATGTAACGATTTGCCCCGTATTTAAATCAATGTGATGAAAACCATTTCCTGTCAAAAAAATTAAACCGATAAACGCCAGTAAAACACCGAGCCAAGTCATGATATGTGGTCTTTTGCGAAAAAGCACCCAGATAAGAATCGGTACAAGGGGGACATATAATGCTGTTAAAAATGCAGACTCACTGCTGCTGATGGTTTGCATACCGACAGTTTGCGAGCCATACCCTGCGGCAATCATGCCGCCAATCAGTGCACCAGCGATGAGTTCTTTTAAATTGATACCTTTTAGATATTTATAAGACAGTAAGCCAACTGCAATGGTTGCTGCAGCAAAGCGACAACCGACAAAAAACATAGGGGAACTATAGTTTAGGGCATAATGTACAATGACAAATGTACCACCCCAAATCATGGTCATCAGGATCAGTGCAATTTGAGGCGTTCTGGACTTTAAAAATAAAGCGAGGGGAGAGGAAGACATAAAATAAAGTAATGTAGAAGAGCAGGGCTATTTTACGCGAAAGCACAGTATTGTGCAGATGTTAAGCTGAGTAATCGGGTATTTAAATCACTCAATTGTCATGCAGTCGTGCTAGCATATTGGATTAAAATTTTGATAAAGAGAAATAAATCATGGTGATCGAACAAGCTTTATTTCATATTGTTGATGGTCAACAAATGGCTTTTGAAAAGAAATTTTATGAATTATCAGACACTTTCCGGAATGCCCAAGGTTGTGAAAAATTTAAATTGATTCGTGGTATAGAAGACAATCAAAAATACATACTACAAATTCACTGGATTGATCTTAAAACCCATACAGATGTTTTTATGAAAACAGATGAATTTAAACAGTGGTTTATGGCAATGAAGCCCTTTTTAGCAAGTAAAATTGAAATGCAACATTTTGAAAAAACATTGGTTTAAATCTGGATGTAGTGATTTAAATACCTTGTTTAACGCATAAAAAAGAGAACATCTCGGTTCTCTTTTTTAATCCAATCTAGGCTGGGAACTTAAAAGCCTTGTTCATCCAATAACAGCTGCGCTTCACGTAGGTTTAATGTGCCTTCATAAATTGCACGACCTGTGATCGCACCTAAAATACCTGGTTTACCTTTTAAATTACGCACATCATCCAGATTGGTTACACCGCCTGAGGCGATCACTGGAAGACCTGAGTATTGCGCAAGGTTTACTGTCTGTTCAACATTGACACCCTGCATCATACCGTCACGTGCGATATCGGTATAAACAATACTCGATACACCAGCATCTGCAAAACGTTTTGCAAGATCAGTGGCTTTTACATCAGTGACATTTGCCCAGCCATCAGTTGCAACCATACCATTGATCGCATCAATACCGACAATAATGTGTCCCGCAAACTTCTTACAGGCTTCTTCAACAAATTCAGGATTTTGAACTGCTTTGGTCCCGATGATGACAAAAGAAACGCCCGCATCTAAATAATGTTCGATTGTTTCCAAAGAGCGAATACCACCGCCAATCTGGATTGGCAGTTCAGGCTGTGCTTTTGCAATTGCTTCAACAACAGGTTTATGAATTGGTGTTCCAGCAAAAGCCCCATTCAAATCAACCAAATGCAAACGACGAGCGCCTTCATTTACCCAATGCTGTGCTGTTGCAACAGGATCATCAGAAAATACGGTATCGTCTTCCATACGACCTTGTTTTAAACGAACACATTTACCATCTTTCAGGTCAATTGCCGGGATGATCAGCATGCTTTCGCTCCTTGCTTAATCTCAATGAAGAATTTATTGATCTTCATCTTAGCAAAAACTTGATCAATTTCTAAGTGTCAGTTTCGGCTTTTATTGGCGCGAATGCTCAATTTAAGCTGAGTATGTGCAATCGTGTCAGGTATTAAGTCTAAATCCAGTAAGGCTTCGAAAATTAAGAGTGCGGCATAGGCATCGGCTGCAGCATATTCAATTTGTGGTGTTGTGAGGATTTTACGTGCCCAATTTGAGGTGCTAATTGATTTACTTTTAGGGAAATTGACTTGGAATAGCAATGCCATAGCATTTTTAATTCCTAAAGGATTATTGAAGCCAAAACTCGAAAAGCATTTTGAAAGTTCGATGACACTGTTGAGTTGCATGCCTTTTTTACGGAATAAATGTGCATCATTTTTTAAGCCAAAACCAACTTTAATCTGATCAGGATTTTCAAAAAAGGTCGCTAGAAAAGCCAAAATATCTGGGGAAACTTGAAATAAATAGGCTTTTTCAAATGTCGCCAATTGAATAAGATGTGGGCCAGTTTGAATTTCACCTTTGTTAAAGGTAGGTTTGGACTCAGTATCGAAACCAAAAATGTGCGCCGTTTTTAATTCTGCTTCAATCGCTTGGCATTGTTGCAAGCTATTGACTACAACAATGTTACTCAAAGGCAAATTTTGAAAACGGGGAAAGCTCTGAATTTGTTCTTTACTAGGAAGTTGCTGAGTTTGAATATTCACAAATTTAAGCTCACAAATTTTAGTCGACCAGTTTAAGCATTAAAAATATTAACCATATTGTGTTATAACAAACTTTGAATAAAAGATGATAGTTTTGTGGGTCAAAAACACAGGAATAAATTGTATGGTTGAAAAAGATGATGATCTTTTTATAGAAGGCGCCAAGCGTTTAAAGCAATTAATTCAGGATAAAAATATAAAAGCCAGTGATATTGTTAACGTACTCGAAACTTCAAAAGGAACCATGACCAAATGGTTGCAAAACTCAACACCGTCGAGTGCGCAAAGCTTAATTGAATTGGCGCGTTTAGTTGGGATGACTGAACGCTGGAATATGGAATCTAAACAGCAAGATAAAGCAGATCTAGTGACCAAAGCATATGCTGAGTCTGAATTGGATTTAAGCCATGTCACCATGGAACAATTGATCAACGAAATTAAAGACCGTTATGCAGCTTTAAATTTAAAAGCGGAGATTAAAATTAGTGTTGAGCCATTAGAAGGTGGTTTTGTCACCAAAGAGTAAAATAACCACCTTATAAAAATAGGGTGGTTATTTCGGCTGATTTATTCAGATTGATTGATTTGTTGTTGATATTGCTGAAATTGTTGCGCTTGGTCAAGGTAACTTTGATATGCTGGGATTGCTGTAACTGCAAGAATTAGAATACTAATCGGGAAGATCACAATATAAATCCAAGCCAATACTTTTTCCCAACCACGAGTCATTCGAGGTGCGCCATAGTTATTTGTCCCAGCATCTCCTTTTGCACAGCTTAAATAAACAAAAAAGAATAAATTCACCAAAGGTAAAAGCATAAGAAGAGATAACCAGCCACTTTGGTTTTTGTCATGTAAGCGACGGATTGTAAAAATAAAACTGAAGTAGATCACTGCGATATAAATAATAATCGCAACTGCGCCGAGTATAAAGATGAGCGTATTTGAAGGTGAGTTACTTAAAGCTGGGATGAATAGTGCAGCGATAATACCCAGTACAAACATAGATAGACCCAACAGCATATTCCAGCCCAAATAGGATAATCGACCAAAACGTCCACTGGCACTTAAAGCTGAATCATGGGTTTGAAAATTAGAAGACATTGTTATGTTCCTAGAATGAATTAAGGTTTTTAAATCAATTTTTAAAATCAATTGTTGGATTTTTATTCAATTTGGTTGAATCATAATAAACAGACGATAAAAAATAAAGTCCAAATAAAATAAAAAAATCAAGCCAACTGCAATTGACTTGATTTTTAGAGATATAAATCGGGATGAAATTGACCTGAATAAATCAGATTTTCCATTCCACAAAGTTTTTCAGTAACTGTAAACCTGCTGTATGGCTCTTTTCAGGATGGAACTGTGTCGCAAATAAATTTTCTTTATGAATAGCTGTACAGAACTGCAAACCATAATCACATGTTGCAGCAACAAGAGACGGGTCTTTGGGTTCGACATAATAGCTATGTACAAAGTAAAAACGGCTATCTTGATCAATATCTTTCCACATTGGATGATTTGGATCTGCCTGATGGACTTGGTTCCAGCCCATATGAGGGACTTTTAAGCCGTCCATATCTGGAAAATGTTTTACCACACCTTCAAAAATACCCAGTGCTTGAGTGCCTGCATTTTCTTCTGACGATTCAAGCAAAGCTTGCATGCCAACACAAATGGCAAGTACCGGTTTATTAAACGCAGCATGGCGCACAACCTCATCAATACCTGCTTCATGCATCCCCTGCATACAATCACGCATTGCCCCTACACCTGGAAATACGATTTTATCTGCCTGAGCGATTAATTTTGGATCATTTGTGACATCTACAGTTGCGCCAACATGTTCGAGTGCTTTGGCTGCTGAATGAAGATTTCCCATGCCATAGTCAAGAAGGGCAATACGGGTCATTACAAGGTTCCTTTCGTCGATGCAACAGTATTTTCTGCACGCGGATCAACTTCACAGGCCATGCGAAGCGCACGTGCAAATGCTTTAAAAACACTTTCAATTTGGTGATGGCTATTTTTGCCTTTTAAATTGTCAATGTGCAAAGTCATTAAAGCGTGATTTACAAAGCCTTGGAAAAACTCGGAAAATAGATCCACATCAAAACTGCCGATACGGGCGCGTGTAAATGGGATATCCATCCATAAACCTGGACGACCTGATAAATCAACCACGACACGGCTTAAAGCTTCATCAAGTGGTGCATAGAAATGACCATAACGTTTTAAGCCTTTTTTATCACCGAGTGCTTGCGCAAATGCTTGGCCTAGTGTGATTCCACAGTCTTCTACAGTATGGTGATCATCGATTTCTAAGTCGCCATCACAATGAATATCGATGTCAAATAAACCATGACGCTTGATTTGATCAACCATATGGTCTAAAAAGGGAACACCTGTATTGAGCGTGCCTTGACCAGTACCATCAAGATTCACACGAACTCGAATTTTAGTTTCGTTGGTGTTTCTTACCACTTCACTGATACGTTGCGCCATAGACACGTTCCTCAAAAAACGTCAAAAATTAAAAGTTTGATGTAAAGATATTTCGCTGTGACGAAAGTGACAGCATATTAGATTGCTCAGGAGGGTTAATCAATGCCTATTACCGTACATGCTAAAACTTCACTAGAAAATGAAGAAGTTCGCGATCAGCTTGAGCGATTATATGACACCAGTCCCGAGTTTGGGGATGGTCATGATGCCATAGAACAACTTGAGCAAAACTTGGCTCATTATACCTTACTTTATGTCGCAGAATTTAATACAAAGATTATTGGTGCGTTATGGTGTACAGGACAAGGTGAAAGTCGGACTTTGGAAAATATTGTGGTACATCCTGCTAACCGCGGACGTGGCGTTGCAGAGCGTTTGGTCGAAGAAGTTTGTCGTATCGAGGAAGAAAAGGGCATTAAAAACTTTGAGCCGGGCTGTGGAGCAATCCATCGTTGTTTAGCTCACTTAGGTAAAATCTAGGATGATCTTGGATCTTTGACCAATTTAAGCAACCTGATCAGGTTGTTTTTTTATTTGGCTATTTTTCCATAACTATAACGTTAAGCTGATCTCAGTAGCATATAGCAGTCATGACCAAAACACTTTGGGGAAAAATTAAATCGAGTTTGCAAAACTTAAAGCAAGGAGGAGTACCTTCGCTCAGCAAATTGAGCGTGCCAAAATTTGTGTTCTAAAGCTGAAAAATGTATAAAAAACAGCCTTATTTAGAATAAATAGGCGGTTTTTGTTGTAAAAATAAACTATTGAATGATTTTAGTGATTTCAATGCTTGACGACTAAACCATTAAATTGTTTAATACGCCCCATCGGCGTGATAGCTCAGTAGGTAGAGCAACGGATTGAAAATCCGTGTGTCCCCAGTTCGATCCTGGGTCTCGCCACCATATTTAAAATCTTTGAGATTTCAATCCCTGATCCCATCAGGGATTTTTTTTGGGTAAAAAATATTCGGTTGAATAAAAAAGTCATGATTTTTATTGACTATTGAACTGAGATACGGCTTAATACACCGCATCGGCGTGATAGCTCAGTAGGTAGAGCAACGGATTGAAAATCCGTGTGTCCCCAGTTCGATCCTGGGTCTCGCCACCATATTTGAAAAACCTCAAACATTGTTTGGGGTTTTTTATTGCCTGTTTTTTATCTTCAATTCAGAAATTGATGTTCATCATTAAAACAGCATGTCATTTTGAATGCGTAAATTGAACCCATTGTCTTACAAAATATCTTGCCATGGACTATAAATATCGTAAGATAAACCTTTGGTAAGTGAAATAGATTGTTATAAGAACAATGAAAGATTTATTTTCATCAGGCAGCCAGCTTTATCAGCAAGCTCGACCGAGTTATCCGCAAGAAGTGGTTCAGGAAATTTTAAATCATGTTCCAGAGCGCGGTTTTGCTTGGGATTGTGGTGCGGGTTCAGGTCAATTTACTCAATTGCTTAGCCCTTATTTCGATCATGTTGTTGCAACGGATATGAGCGAAAAACAATTAAACCTTGCGCCTTATTTCGACAATGTCAGCTATCAAGTCCAATCTGCTGAACAGACTTCATTTACAGCACAGAGTTTTGATTTGATTTCAGTGGCTCAGGCCATTCATTGGTTTGATTTTGATGGTTTTTATAAAGAAGTTGAACGCACATTAAAACCACAAGGTATTCTTGCTGTGATCGGTTATGGCTTAATTCATGTCGAAAATCCAGCCATCAATACCATGATTCAAAACTTATATGCTGAAAAACTAGATGGTTATTGGGATGCGGAGCGCCGTTATATCGATGAAGAATATAAAACCATTCCCTTTCCTTTTGATGAAATAAACGTTGCTGAGTTTAAGATGCAGTATCAGTGGTCCTCTGCACAACTGTTAAAGTATTTATCTACTTGGTCTGCAATTAAACACTATTGCGAAAGAAATCATGATCATCCATTACTTGATCTAGCTGAAGCATTAACCAGCGAGTTTGCAGATTTAACCATCACATTCCCAGTTTTTTTAAGAGTGGGTAAAATTAAAAAATCAAAGAAAAAATGCTTTATGCACAAATAAAATAAGGATCGCATTTTATCTTTGATTACAACAGATATAGCTAACAATATACTTACTTATATATTATTTAAAAGTAAGATAAATCATGAAAGCTCCAGTTAAAATATTATCCATTGCTGTATGGCTATCGGCATTCAGTTCTACCGCTTTTGCAACGACAGGCTATTTTATGCATGGCTATGGGGTAAAAGCCCAAGGCAATGCAGGGACTTCAATCGCTCAATTTCAAGATGCATTAACGATTGCCAATAACCCAGCAGGCTTAAGCTGGATTGGTGATCGTATTGATGTGGGTGCAACCGTGTTTTCACCTGATCGTTCAGCTGAGATTACTGCGAATCAAATGCCACAAGCTTATCCCAACGCCAATGGTCGATATGATGGCAATGGACGCAAATATTTTGTACTCCCAGAGCTTGCATTCAACCATCAAATCAATGACCAAGTTGCTTTAGGTTTAGCAATATATGGGAATGGTGGAATGAATACGGGGTATAAAAATAATCCATTTGCAGCATTTGGCAACAGTGGAACAGCAGGAGTGGATTTAACCCAGGTTTTCATTACTCCAGCAGTTGCTTGGAAATATGCAGAAAATCAATCTATCGGCATTGCAACCAATATTCTCTACCAACGTTTTGAAGCACGGGGAATTGCTGGGTTTAGCGGATTTTCAGCCGATGCTTCAAATTTAAGTAATCGTGGTAAGGATTCTGCGACTGGCATTGGTGCACGTATTGGTTGGGCTGGAAAATTCTTTGATCAACGCTTAACCTTAGGCGCAAATTATTCTTCAAAAATTAATGCAGATCGCTTTGATCGATATCGTGGATTATTTGCTGAACGAGGTGACTTTGATGTTCCTGAAAGTTATGGTGTGGGTGCAGCTGTCAACATCACACCTCAATTAACAGTGGCTGCGGATATACAACGAATTAACTATTCGGATGTGAAATCGGTAGGAAATCCTTTTGATCTTGCACAATTACAACAAGGTCATGCTTTTGGTACATCACAAGGGCCAGGATTTGGCTGGAATGATATCAATATCTATAAACTGGGTGTGTCTTATCAAGCCCATCCAAAACTCACACTAAGAGCTGGTTATAGTCATAATGATCAACCGATTCCAGACAGTGAAGTGTTTTTAAATATTCTTGCTCCTGGGGTAATTCAAGACCACCTCAGCGTGGGCGCAACTTGGAATCTCGATCAACATCAAGAAATCAGTATTGCCTATACACATGCCTTGGAAGATGAAGTAAAAGGCAAAATTTCCCCTGCGTTTGGTGGGGGTGAAGCGAAACTCAAAATGAGTCAGGATATTTTAGGGCTGTCGTATGGCTATAAATTCTAAGTTTTTCTGTCAATCGCCATGAAAGCAGATGGATTCGACAGATTTTTAATCTGAAATAAGACGTTTACCCAAACACACGACTTCGATTTCTTCATAGCCGAGTTGCTCATAAAAGCTTTGTACATCAATATTATCCTTACGGATTAACAGTTGCAGTTTGGGGCAACCTAATGCAACTAAACGCTTTTCAAGTTGTTGTATCAATGCAGTTGCAACACCATTACGTTGATCATGAGGGTGGACAGCAAGATAATTGACCCAGCCCCGATGCCCATCATAGCCCCCCATAACCGTAGCGATCAATTGTTCATCTTTGACCGCCAATAGAAACAATCCGTCTTTTTGTGCGACTTTACGGAAGATATCAATTTCTGGGTTGTTCCAAGGACGGGTTAAATCGCAGACTTCCCACAGTGCGATGACTTCGTCTAAATCGGTTTCCTGAAACTGTCTGATAATAAACATAGAATTTTTATCTCTTGTTTTTTAAAACAATCTTTACAGCAGATTAATATAAAAAACCGCAGTTGATAAGTTTATTTTTTAGACAATGCGTAAATACTTTTTGCTGAGTTTGTTAACTTATAAAAACGCTATAGGCTGAGAATAGTGATTTTTTATTGATTGAAAGTGTGCATAATAATGGAGGCATAATTTAAAACAAAAAAGGAACTTCACGTGAATAAACAGGAATTTGATTATATTATTATCGGTGGTGGAAGCTCAGGCTGTGTGTTGGCTGGGCGTTTATCAGAAAACCCGCAAGTTTCTGTTTGTCTGCTTGAAGCTGGGGGCTCAGGAGAGGGTTGGAAAGTAGAAGTTCCTTGTGCAGCAGTGATTAGCATTCCAACCAAGATCAATAACTGGGCCTTTGAAACTGTACCGCAAAAGGGCTTAAATGGTCGTAAAGGTTATCAGCCTCGTGGAAAATGCTTAGGTGGTTCGTCGGCAATTAATGCCATGGTGTATATCCGTGGACATCGACAAGATTATGATGATTGGGCAGCCTTAGGCAATACCGGTTGGTCATATGATGAGGTCTTGCCTTATTTTATTAAGTCTGAAAATAACCAAAGAATTAAAAATCAATATCATGGTAATGCTGGCCCACTTTCAGTTATTGATTTACGTAGTGATAATCCCTTACAGCAAAAATATATCGCAGCTGCCAAAGAGCAGGGTTATCGAATTCTGGATGACTTCAATGGAGAAGAGCAGGAAGGTCTAGGCGTTTATCAAGTGACCCATATCAATGGGGAGCGTTGTAGTTCTGCGCGGGCTTATTTATTTCCACATCGAGATCGTAAAAACTTAACGGTGGAAACCCATGCACAGACTCAGCGAATCTTGATTGAAAATGGCGTGGCTGTTGGGGTGGAATACAAGCAAGGCGGTCAGCTGAAACAAATCTTTGCACGTCGAGAAGTGTTATTGAGTGCGGGAGCGATGCAGTCGCCACAGATTCTGATGCTGTCAGGTGTTGGCGACCAACAAGAACTTGCGCAACATGGCATTGAGGTAAAACAACACTTGCCTGGTGTGGGTAAAAATTTTCACGATCATCCTGATTTTATTTTTGGTTATAAAGTCAGTGAAATTCAAGGCACCTTTGGCTTATCTATTCCAGGTTCAATTGATTTATTTAAACAAATTGGACGTTATCGTAAAGAACGCCGTGGTTTGTTGACTACGAATTTTGCTGAATGTGGCGGCTTTATTAAAAGTTCAAATGAGCAAAGTCTACCGAATTTACAATTACATTTTGTGATTGCACTGGTGGATAACCATGCGCGAACCATGCACACAGGGCATGGTATTTCTTGTCATGTCTGCCTTTTAAATCCAGTCAGTCGTGGTTCGATTAAGATAAGTGGGCCAAGTATCGATGATCCTTTATTGATTGATCCGAATTTTTATGGTGAAGAATCTGATTTAGAAGAAATGGTAAAAGGCTTTAAACTCACCCAGAAATTAATGCAATCTGATGCTTTTAAAAGCATGATTAAAGAAGATTTATTTACAGCCACAGTAAAAACAGATGAGGACATTCGCCAAGTTTTAAGAGATCGCTCAGATACCGTTTATCACCCTGTAGGAAGTTGTAAAATGGGGGTAGACGATATGGCTGTGGTTGATCCACGGTTACGCGTTTATGGTATTCAAAACCTGCGTGTGGTCGATGCGTCAATCATGCCAAAAGTGGTGAATGGCAATACCAATGCCCCAGCAATTATGATTGCAGAGAAAGCGGTTGAGATGATTAATCAGGACCAAGCTGGTGTGGCGTTTATTGAAAAGAAAGATAAAGTGCGTGTTGCAATCTGAGTCTTTAGATATTTAAAAGATGATTGGGTGGGCATTCAAACCCAAATAAGCCCATAAAAAAAAACGCCCTGAAGGGCGTTTTTACTTTTTACATCAGATTTAAAATCTTATGCAGATTTTTTAGCTTGATCTTCTAAAGACGCAAGCATATGGCCTGTTTCTTCAAAGTTATAGTGCCAAGAAAGAGCTTCGCGAAGAATATGCGGCGTTTGACCACCTTTTTCACATGCACGATCAAAGTAATCATTCAATGCATCACGATACATTGGGTGAGCACAGTTGTTGATGACTGCACGAGCACGTTCACGAGGCGCTAAACCACGTAAGTCAGCAAGACCTTGTTCAGTCACAAGAATATCAACATCATGCTCAGCATGGTCGATATGTGAAGCAAATGGAACAACAGAAGAGATGTCGCCACCTTTTGCAATCGATTTGGTCACGAAGATTGCTAAATGTGCATTACGTGCGAAATCACCTGAACCACCGATACCATTCATCATCTTGGTACCGCAGACATGGGTCGAGTTGACGTTGCCGTAAATATCGAACTCAAGTGCAGTATTGATCCCGATGATGCCTAAGCGGCGAACCAATTCAGGATGGTTTGAAATCTCTTGTGGACGTAGAACCAGTTTGTCTTTGTATTGTTCTAGGTTGTTAAATACTTTTTCGCCATATTTAGCAGAAAGGGTAATTGATGAACCTGAAGCAAACTTCATTTTACCCGCATCAATCAATTCGAAAGTACAGTCTTGCAGTACTTCTGAATACATCACCAAATCTTCAAAGTTAGAATCTTTAAGACCGGTTAATACCGCATTGGCAATCGAACCGATGCCTGCTTGTAAAGGACCAAGATTCGAAGGTAAACGACCTTCTTCAACTTCTTTTTCAAAGAATGCGATTAAGTGGTTGGCAATACCTTGAGTTTCATCATCTGGTAGTGTCACTGTTGATGGAGAATCATGATATTCGTTGTTAATTACGATACCCACGATTTTTGCAGGATCAATATTGATTGCAGGTGTACCAATACGTTGATCAACATGCGTCAAAGGAATTGCTTGACGTGTTGGACGGTAAGTTGGGATATAAATGTCGTGTAAGCCTTCAAAAGCAGGGCTTAAGTTGGTGTTGATTTCAACAATCACTTTTTCAGCAAAAATTGCAAAGCTTGCAGAGTTACCCACAGATGTTGTTGGAATGATGCCACCATCTTCAGTAATCGCAATCGCTTCAATCACCGCAACATCAGGTTTTTTCAATTGAAGGTTACGCATTTGCTCAACAGTTTCAGACAAATGCTGATCGATGAACATTACTTCACCGTTGTTGATAGCTTTACGTAAAGTGTTATCGACTTGGAATGGTAAACGACGCGCAAGTACACCAGCTTCAGTTAATTGTTTGTCTAGGTCATTACCTAAACTTGCACCTGTGATTAAAGTAATCTTCAACGGATTCACTTTGGCTTGTTTTACCAGCGCTAAAGGTACAGCTTTTGCTTCACCTGCACGAGTAAATCCACTCATCCCCACAGTCATCCCATCTTGGATAAAAGTTGCAGCTTGTTCTGCGCTCATGACTTTGTCATGGAGAGATGCTAAACGAATACGATCTAAAGACATGGTTTACGCTCAATTCTTGTTCAAAACTAGACGGATTGTACCGCCCTCAAACTGAATTGTGCATGCCTCTAATGCTAAGGTCTAATTTTTTCAATAAATGCAGGTATAAATTCTGATGATGGTTTTTAAGTTATTATTTATTAATAAAATAATGATGGCTGTTTGTTAAATAAACAAAGTTAAGTGTTGGTTTATTGAGCAATCACTAAAAGTGATCACTCAAGCTTTGTTTGATTTTTTGAATTGGATTTGTAGGTATCGGTTCTTCCTCAACTTTTATTGAAGTTGGTAGTGAAATGATGGCTTGTAGCCCGCCTTCAGGGCGGTTGGAAATCAACAGTTCACCTTGATGAATATCAACAATTCGTTTGACAATGGCCAAACCTAAACCACTCCCTTGCACCGTACGTGCAGCATCACCACGCACAAAAGGTTGCATAAGTCCTTCAATTTGGTCTTCGGGAATTCCTTCACCATTGTCTGCTACACAGATTTTAATATGCTCATCTTCAACAAAAGCACTGAGTTCAATGGGTTCTGCGCCATAGCGTTTTGAGTTGTTGATGAGATTACCAATCAAACGTTTTAACGACAGTGAGCGCGCGGTAATGACGGGTAATTCTTGCGGCGTGAACTGAATATCTAAGGGTTTAAACTGAATGATCAGTTCTTGTAGCAAAGCATTGATATTGGTGTCTTGAAGCTCTTCATCTGAGCCATCACGCATATAGGAAATAAACTGGCTTAAAATGGCATCCATATCATCGACATCATAAATCAAACCTTCTTTTAAGAAGTCATCATCAGACATCATCTCAGCGCTTAAACGGATCCGTGTTAGCGGTGTTCTTAAATCATGCGAGATACCTGCCAACATGATTTGGCGATCACGTTCAGTTTGTTCAAGTGTATAGATCATCTGGTTAAAAGCTTGGTTTACCTCACGGATTTCTTGTGGTCCATGATTGGTTTCCAAGTAGGGTGCTTTCCCTGTTTTACTGTAGCTATTCGCAGCATGTTGTAAGCGACGTAACGGGCGATTAAGCTGTCTGACCAGTGTCAGGATGATCGCCGCAGCAATCAGTGGAATACCCAATAACCAAGCTAAAATGAGTTCAGGACTATAGTTGGCATAGGTATTCAGAGGTTCACGGACCCAATTGCCATTCATTTCAGGAGTTTGGACCCAAATGCGTGGACTGGGTTTAAACTGGAAATAAACTGTCACATCTTTAATTTTTAATTCTTCTGCAAGCTGATTCTCAATACGATTGGTAAAGAAATCTGCAATAATTTTATCTTTTACATTTGGGTATTCTTTGGGATCTGTAACATATTCGACCCCAACCCGTTGCTTTAACCATTCGTCAATATCGAGTTGGATTTCGTCATGGTAAATCTGCAAGCGCGGATTATTAACCATTTCCAGCTCAACCGCCAAAAAACGTGCATGCTGTTGAATTTCAGGTAAATAAAGTGTTTTCCAGAAAAACCACAATGACATAAACAGGCTAAAGAACACCACGAATACCACCAATACCGTAGTACGCATTGCTGCCGAGCGCGGTTTAACTTTATCGAGGAAGCGTTCCCAAGGTGTACGTTTGCGTTCTTTGTAGCTGACAAAGTCGGTAAATTCTTGTGGGTCTATGGGTTCTAATTTCACAGGAGCATTCCAATCTGTGCGATATTGTTAATCTATGGATTTTAGTTTAAAGGATGGCAGATTTATCGCAATATTAAAAATGTTAGGTTACTCGGCTTTAACTTATTTATGGTCATAAATACTTAGATTTAAAATATTTTAAACTCAACAAAATAAGAGATGCATGGCATTGAGATCACACCTTTTTTGTAGAATCGCCAAATATGCTTATATTTAAAATACCAGTGAAATCATCAGTAAAGCATCGCTCTAGGGCAAAGCCATCAAGACTATTGTTTTGGATGAATAAATATGGATAAAAAAATACTGGTCACATGCAAAACCAAGTATGTGACCAGTACTTTTGAAACTGATTCATGCTATCGAATCAAGATCTATTTATTCCGCACCATCTGGAACGAACACATAACCTACGCCCCAAACTGTTTGAATATAACGTGCACGTGCAGGGTTTTCTTCAATCAGACGACGTAAGCGAGAAACTTGAACATCGATTGAACGTTCCATAGCACCCCATTCACGACCACGTGCAAGATTCATCAGCTTGTCACGTGTTAATGGTTCACGTGGATGCTGAACTAATGCCTTCAAGACCGCAAACTCACCTGTGGTTAATGTGACCACTTGCCCTTCACGCGTCAGGGTACGTGTTGATAAATCTAAAGACCAAGGGCCGAAAGACACAACTTCTACGTTTTGACTTGGTGCACCTGGAACTTCACGAACCTGACGACGCAGTACGGCACGGATACGTGCTAATAACTCATTTGGATTAAATGGTTTTGGCAAATAATCATCCGCACCAGCTTCTAAGCCAGCAATACGGTCAGAGTCACTGCCTCGTGCGGTCAGCATAATGACAGGTGTATCTATATTTGATGAGCGTAAACGTCTACAAATACTTAAACCATCTTCTACAGGAAGCATAAAGTCTAAAACGATGAGTGAAAATAACTCACGTTGTAATAGGCGATCCATCTGCGTTGCGTCGTGGGCTGTTTTTACCACAAAGCCTTTATCTTCAAGGAAACGCTGTAAAAGGGTACGTAAACGCACATCATCATCGACCACTAAAATGCGTTCGACGCGGTCAGTTTCGTTATGTACGATATCTGTATTTTCAGCAGGTACAACCAAACTCATGATGTACTCCCTTAATGTTGTAAATTATAAATATTCGTCAATCTCAGTATACTGCCTAAGCTCTTGTTAAGACTATGTATCAAATTGCTCAAAAATACAATTTTCAGGCTGTTTTGAAACCAAAAAACAACATCTATAACGATTTAAGATGATTCTATGTTTATAAATAAAAAGATATACCATATGCAAATGAAAGTTTTATGTATTTTGGCAATAAGTTTTGCTTTAAGTGCATGTATTAGCCGACTTTCCAGACCTGAAATCTCAGGACAAGTGATTGACCAATTTGACCAACCGATTGGTCAGGTCCGAGTTGGTGAAACGCAAACAGATGTGCAGGGTAACTTTCGACTCAAGGAGCGACGCTATGCTGCATTTTTGCTGAAAGAAATCATGTATATGGAAGCGCCACCAATATTTGTACAAGAACGCCTCAGTAAACAGGGGTATCAGCCGTGTGATTTGCAATATTTCAATTCTCATGGCGGTGGGCAGCGCAAAGGTGCGCAGTGGAAAGTTGGAAAAATTATTTTACAAAGCAATTTAAATACAGCAAAGCAGGATGAAATACACGATTGCACTGTAAAAACTCAAGAAAAATGATCTTTTATCACTTTTTTCACTGCTAATTTGCAAAACAATTGTGGATTTTATGGTCTTGGTCTTTATAATCACTAACTTTTAGTCCTTATCCTTGTGGAATTAAACACGATGACTGACTTAGTTCAGCAGTTGGCAAGTGAACTTGCCGTACGTCCAAACCAAGTAGAAGCTGCCATTAAACTGATAGATGAAGGCTCTAGTGTTCCATTTATTGCACGTTACCGTAAAGAAGTAACGCAAGGCTTAGACGACATCCAATTACGCCAACTTGATACACGCCTTGTTTATCTACGTGATTTATTTGAACGCCGTGAAAAAGTAATCGAATCATTAAAAGAACAAAATAAGCTCTCTGATGACTTACTTGCTCGGGTAAATGGCGCTGAAACAAAAAATGCATTAGAAGAACTTTACGCACCGTACCGTCCAAAACGTACCAGTAAATCATTCAAAGCGAGAGAAGCAGGTTTAGGGGAATTTGCTGAGAAAATTATCGCAGAGCAAATTGATCCGACTGAAGCTTTGGCTGGTTTTAGCCACGAAGAATACCCAGATGTTGAAAGCCAATTAGACGCGATTCAACACATCATCATTGATGACTGGGCACAAAATATTTCATTAACCACGGAACTTAAATCAACATTTGCCAAAACAGCGGTGTTAAAAAGTTTAGTGGCGTCTGATGAGAAAAAAGAAGTCGGTAAGAAATTCCGTGATTACTTTGATTTCTCTGAAAATTTAAATAAAGTGCCTTCGCATCGTTTATTGGCAATGCTACGCGGCCGCCAAGAAAATGTATTGGGTCTTAAAGTTGATGGTGATGATCATGCACCACTTGCACGTATTGAAACTGAATACGCGCTTGAAAGTGTGCAACCACAAGCACGTCAAGATTTCTTAAAGCAAATCGCAAAGCTGTTTTGGTTAGGTAAAATTCGCCCAACGATTGAGCATTCTTTGTTGACTGAAAAACGCCTTGCAGCTGAATCAGAAGCAATGGATGTGTTTGCAGAAAACTTACGTCATTTGTTGCTTTCTGCACCTGCAGGTTCGCGTACAACTTTAGGTGTTGACCCTGGTATTCGTACAGGGGTAAAACTGGCGGTTGTTTCAAATTCAGGTGATGTGCTTGCACATAGCACGATTTATCCATTTGCACCAAAAGAAGATAAAGCCGGCTCGATTGCTGAACTTGCACGTCTTTGCCGTGAATTTAATGTGGATTTAATCGCGATTGGCAATGGTACTGCGAGTCGTGAAACTGAAGCTGTTGTTGCAGAAATGATGGCTGAAAATGCGGATCTTACATTAACGCGTGTTTCAGTAAGTGAAGCGGGTGCATCTGTTTACTCCGCATCAGAATTGGCTTCTGCTGAACTGCCTGAGCTTGATGTTGCGATTCGTGGCGCTGTTTCAATTGCCCGCCGTTTACAAGATCCATTGGCTGAACTGGTAAAAATTGACCCTAAATCTATTGGTGTAGGTCAATATCAGCATGATGTGAATCAAACCAATTTGGCAAAAACATTAGATGCTGTGGTTGAAGACTGTGTGAATGCGGTAGGTGTAGATGTAAATACAGCCTCTCCAGCAATCTTGGGCTATATCGCAGGTTTAAATAAAGCCATTGCGCAGCAAATTGTAGATTATCGTAAAGAAAATGGTCGTTTTGACAATCGTCAAGCATTGAAAAATGTACCACGTTTAGGCGAGCGTACCTTTGAGCAAGCTGCGGGTTTCTTACGTATTCAAGATGGTTCAGAACCTTTAGATGCATCATCTGTTCACCCTGAATCGTATGGTTTGGTCAACAAAATTGTTGAAGCAAAAGCGACCACAGTGAAAGATATCATTGGTAATACTGAAATTATTCGTCAAGTGAAAGCAGAAGATTTTGCTGACGACAAATTTGGTCTACCCACAATTCAAGACGTGTTAAGCGAGTTGGAAAAACCAGGTCGTGACCCTCGTCCAGAATTCCGTACAGCAAAATTCCGTGAAGATATCACTGAAGTCAGTCAATTGACTGAAGGAATGCAGCTTGAGGGTGTGATTACCAATGTGACTAACTTCGGTGCATTCGTCGATGTTGGTGTACATCAAGATGGTCTAATACATATTTCAGAACTTGCCAATGAATTTGTTTCTGATCCACATAAAGTGGTGAAACCAGGGCAAATCGTACAAGTACGTGTATTGACTGTAGATGCTGAGCGAAATCGTGTGAATTTATCGATGCGCCCAGAAGGTTCGGAAGCACCAGCTAAAGCACCACGTCAAAAGCGTGAGTTCAATAACAATGATCAACGTGGTGAGCGTAAGCCTCAGGGTAAACGTCCACAGCAAGGTCGTCCAAACCATGATAATAAAGACAAAGCACCACGTCATGACAAGAAACCACAAGCAGCTAAACCTCAAGAAAACAAAATTGGTGGTTTAGGTGCGTTGTTATTACAAGCAGGGATTAAAGGGTCTAAATAAGCTCTAATCCATAAAAAAACCGCCGTAAGGCGGTTTTTTTATGGATTAGACAATTGCAGAAAGATCACAATCTTTTTTAAATGGACATGCTTCTCCGACCACAAGATTTTCAAGTAGATTCTGAATATTCTGTAATTGGAGAATTTTTTCACCAATGACACTGAGCTTGTCTTTTAAAATCATATGAAATTGTTCTGCTGGAATTTCATTAACGTTGACCAAGTCTAAAATCTGTTTAATTTCAGCCAAAGTAAAACCTAGATTTTTAGCGACTTGAATCAGTTGTAATTGCTGTAAGTCTTGTTTTGAATAATCCTTATAACCATTATTTCGTGTCAATGGGCGGATAAGATCAAGCTTTTCATAAAAACGAATGGTATCCCGACTGAGATTTAATTGCTCTGATAATTCACCGATTAACATCACTTGCTCCAAATTTTATGTATTTGCAAGAAACACTTGACTGTGGAGTGTACTCCATCCTTTAGCTTAAGTGCGAGCATATAAAGGGTGTATAAAGTGATGCAAAATAATCAAAGTGTAGAAAAAGTTGCCTTGGTGGTTGGTGCAACAGGGTTTATTGGTAAATTTCTTGTAGCGCGATTACTTCAAAGCAATGACCAAGTTTTTGCCTTGTGCCGTCGTCTCGATCAGCAAGAGCCGAGTTTGAGAATGTGGCTGGAAAAACAAGGAATAAACCATCAAAAATTATTCTGTCTACAAGGCGATGTTACCTTGCCTGATTTGGGTATTTTAGTTGAAGATTGGAAACGGCTTGCTGAGGTAAATTATTTATTTAATACCAGTGCATTATTTGCATGGAACCTTTCAATACAACAGGCAAGGGAAGTCAATGTTAAGGGTTTAATCAATTTACTTGAATGTGTGAATGAACATTGCCAATTGAAACGGGCAATTCATCTTTCTGGCTATATGTTGACACTCACTCAGCACTTACAGGATGCTGGAGTCTGTTTAGAAAATATCGAGAGTACGAATTGGAGGCAGGTGTACCAAAAACTGGGTGCTTATGAGGCTTCTAAAATTGAAGCTCATTTTGCGTGGGTGAAATGCGCTCAACAGTTGAAAATTGACTGGACAGTGATTCATCCTGCAACAGTGGTAGGGGATGAAAATTCTGGTGAAATTGCAGACAACCAGCCAATTGCTCACCTGATTACCCAGCTTAAACAGGGTAAAATGACCGCAATTCCTGCAACCCCTCAGCATTATTTACCTTTGGTTTCCGTGACAATGTTGGTCAATGCGATATGCAAAGCATCACAGGATCAACTTGCAAGTCACCAAGCTATATTGATTGCCAATCCCACTCAGATTTCTTTACAAGCGCTTATTCATAATGCAGCTCACAGATTAAATCTAAAAGCACCGCAATATTTCGTCTCGCTGAGCATTTTAAAAGTGATTTTAAAATGGAAGTGGCTTGCTCAAAAGCTGGATCTATCTGCTGAGATGTTGAATTTCATCCGAACTGAGCAATTAAATATGGATCAATTTTTAACATTAAATCAGAAATGGCAAATACCAGAAACCAATCTTAAACAGAGCATTGCACTGACTGCAGAATGGGTGGATCGGAATCATCAGATCTAGCAATAAATTGCCCATTTCAATAAATGGGCAGTTTATGATTAACGTGTTGTATAACCACCATTGGCAAAAATAGTCTGACCTGTAATCCACCAACCCTCTGTCACTAAAAAGCGTACCAAAGGTTCAATATCTTCAATCTTGGTTAGACCACCCAGTGCAGAGGCAGATTTATGATAGGCCACCGCTTCAGGCGCTTCTTGACCGTAGAAAAATGGCGTGTCCATTGGACCAGGTGCAACAGCAGTGACGGAAATACCGCGATCGCCGTACTCTTTCGATGCTGCACGTGTATAGTGCTCCACAGGTGCTTTTAAGCCTTCATAGGTTGAATATAATCCTGTGTAGGCTGCTAAAAGACTGGTCACGATAGAACAAATTTTTCCACCATTGTTAAGATGTTTACCCGCAGACTGAATGAAGAAATAGGCAATTTTATTGTTAATGTCATTCATCGAATCAAACTCTTGTTCAGTTGTTTCAATCAATGGTTTTTTGAGTACTCGCCCTACGGTATTAATCGCGATATCGACCCCACCAAAGATTTCTTTGGCTTTGATGAACAATGTTTCGATATTTTGAATATTAGAGAGGTCTGCTTGTATCAAGGTTGCATTAACGCCAAGTTGTTCAACGGCTTTTAGTGTTTCTTCGGCATCTCTTTGGGTTTCTAGGCTGTTGTAGTGAATGACAAGATTTGCACCTTGTTCTGCAAATTTACGTGCGATCAAACCACCTAGGTTTTTAGCACCACCTGTAATAATCACTGTTTTGTCTTTTAAATTGTGCTGTGCCATTGTTATTTTCCAGTTTCGATAAATGATGCTGAAATTCTAAAAGCTATTTTTTATTCTAAATAGTGATTAGAATCGAATAGATTGTTTGAAAAAATTGAATAATAAATGGATAAAATTGAACGGCTAAAAATTTTTTGCTTAGTTGCAGAAAAGCATTCATTTGCCCAAGTTGCTAAAGCACTGGATCTGCCACGTTCAACAATTACCTATGCAATACAAGGCTTAGAAAAAGAATATCAAGTATTGTTGTTTAATCGGACCACGCGAAAAGTTAACTTAACCAATGATGGGGTTCAGTTTCTTAAAGAAGTTCAACAATTGATTTTTCAGGCTGAAGGGCTGAATAAGTTTAAATTAAAAAACCGTCAATATAAGGGGCAAGTTAAAATTGGCTTACCATTAAGAATTGCAACCCAATATCTTCTCCCTAATCTGCATGAATTTTATGCAAAATACCCCAATATTAAAGTCTCAATTTATAGCCACGATCATTATTCAGATTTAATTGAACAACGACTAGATTGTGTGCTTCGTGTTGGAAATGTGATGAATGAAAATCTAATTGTGAGACCCATCGCAAACGTTGATTTATATACGGTTGCTGCTCCAGAATATTTAAATACATTGGAGAACGCTCTAGAAACAGCGCCGTTAAATCAGCATATTATGATTGGTTATCAAATGAAAAATATGGATTCAGATTTTGGAAGTCTGGTATTTAAAGATAGCCAGATCAAACTTCCTTACCAACTTTCAGTTGAGGATACCGAAAGTTATTTACATGCGGGTTTGCAAGGGTTGGGGATTATTCAGATTCCAGCTTTTGATGCAATCCCGTTTATCGAGACCAAAAGATTAACCAGAATATTTGAGCACGAAGCATGTCTAAAAATACCCATCAATTTTCTTTTTTTAGAAAGAAAATATCGACCCGTATATTTTCAATTCTTTATTGATTGGTTAGAGAATTTACTGAAACAGAAGCTTGCGAATCATACTGAGCTGTTGTCGTTTAAATCGTGAAAATTGTTGCTGAGTAATAGCTTTGGTACTCAAGGTGGGCTTAATAGATTGGTCAGGTAGTTTTGTTTAAGTGTTAATTGTTCAATGACCACTTGTTCTGAGTCATGATTATTTTTGAGTAATTCAATATCTGCAATCGTTTGAGACAACAAGGCTTGAAAATCATCTGCTTGTAATAAATGTTGAGAGAGGGTAATTGCATCTGTCTTAAAATCATAATTTAGACTAATCTTTTGCAGGAGGTTTAATGCAAAAGGCGGACAAAGTAGTGCATCGATGAAAAGATAGCTGAATTTTAAGTTGGACAAGTGTAGTTGTTTTCGTTGAATAAAAATCCAAGTGATATTGATCAGGTTAATCGCATAAATGCTCAGGATTAAAATTGCTAAATATAGATAACTGCTTTTATAAATCAATGCAATAGGTAATAAAACCAGTGTTAACACTGTATTTAAATAAATCATCGGCTGCAACGGTTTTAAGATCTTTTGTAGATTTAGAATAGCCCCGATCTCGTTGTCCGCAACTTGTTGCTGGTCTTGATGATGGGTCAGTTGCCAGCGAACTTTAAAGCATAAATAATGTGGGCAAAATGGCTGAGGAATAATCAGAAATTTTTTGAAGATGCTGATGTGATTGACCAGCATCTGTGACTTAAACTTTGCGGTAAAACCGTTGAGAAGATAAAATTCATTATAGAAACAAAGTTTAGCCGAATCATAGAGATAAAATCCGACTAAACCCAAAATAATAAGATAATCAAATGCGATCATTATTCTTTATTTCTTTTAAAAATCTTCCCGATAAAACCAATGCAAGCAGCAACGCCAACAAGGATAAACTTCCAAGTCGCTGCAAAGAAAGCAGCAATGACCGCCCAAAAACCTTTTTTAGTCGCAACGGCGGCAGCACCACCTACCACTAAAGCGGCTAGACCATATTCTGCTACTTTGTCGCCTGCTTGGAATTCGGTATAACGTTCGCCTGAGTTATATTGGAAGCCTTTGATGGAATTTTTAAAGGCTTGAATATTTCTATCTAGATTTTCAGGATCAGATACCAAGGTTGCACTCATTACACCGGTACGCCCCAGAAGACGTACGGTATAGTTTATGGTTTCCATATTATCTTCACCACGGACTTTTAATGCCCATTCAAGATGTTTAGATACAGGATCATATTTTGGAGGGACAGCCCAACTGTCTGTATAAAGTTTATCAAGCCCTAAACGCACTCGTTCAGCATTGGCTGCTTCATCATAAGATTTTAATTCTTTTAACAATGCATCAGCATCAATTTTCTCATCATCTTTGACGTAGCCTGACGGTTCAAAGTCAAAGGTCGCCCACCATGAATCATCCTCTGCGACCAGTACATTGGTACTGCCTGAAGTGAGATTACCAGTAAGCTCTAAAAATTTATCTGAATTTGAAATATCAAGAAAACCATCACCTTTAATTGTGTTTAGGGTGGCGACGTCAGCAAGATTTTCCTTTTTGGGTCCAATTTGCCAATTCAGTTTGGAATACGGGCTTTCTTGTTGGGTTTGTGTACTTTGGTCAGGTGTCGTGCTTTGTTCTGTTGTGGTCGTTTCCGCATAACTATAAACAGGTATGAGTGTGCTCGTGCTTAAACTTAGACAAAGCAAAACGGCATAGGTAACAGGTTGAAGCTTTAAGTTAAATTGTTTTTTTAACATGGTGGTCTCATTTTCTAATTGGTTATGTCTCTGATTATTTGAATAGCTTCGTGTTGTTAAATTTAAAATCAATGATTTTTTCTTTAATATTGAATGTGTGAAGTTATTCTTAGTGCTTAGTTTTTCTAATATTATTTTATTTATTCAAGGTTTTCAATATTTGTGTTTGAACGGATAGTCTACTCAGTAAAATATCCGTTCAGTGGCTTAAATTACCAATGTTCACCAGGGAACAAACGAGCATATGCTCTTTGTACCAGATTTAATTTTTGTTGCTCACCTACAGATGCCGTCGAACTTGGGAACAAATTAAAGCCAATCGACATTAATTTATTATTGATTCCAGGTGCAATCGAATACGTAATAGAGGCTAAACGGCCTAAGTTTGTCGCAACTTTCTTCGGACGTTTCACAATCGCATAAGCCACTAAATCTGCTGCTTGTTCAGGCGAAAGTGTTGGTACATATTTATAAATTTTAGTCGGTGCAATCATCGGCGTACGCACTAAAGGCATATAGACTGAAGTAATTGCAATTTTATGTGAATGAACTTCCGCAGATAAACAACGGCTAAATGCATCCAATGCTGCTTTTGATGCAACATAAGCAGAGAAGCGAGTTGCATTTGCCAAAACACCAATTGAACTGATATTGATAATTTGACCGTCTTTGCGAACCATCATTTGCGGTAAAATATTCAAGACTAAACGAACTGCACCAAAGTAATTTAGCTGCATCGTACGTTCAAAATCATGGAAACGGTCAACAGACTCATGTACCGCGCGACGAATTGAGCGTCCTGCGTTATTGATCAAAATATCAATATGATCAACAGAGGCAATGATTTGTTTAGACACTTCATCAATTGCATCCATATCATTTAGGTCGCAAGGGAAAATATCAGCCTGTCCACCTTCAGCCTGAATTTCAGCTTGGACTTCTTTCAATGTTTCTTCAGTACGAGAGACTAAAAGTACATGCGCGCCTGCTGCTGCGAGTTTTTTTGCAACCGTTAAACCGATACCACTAGATGCACCTGTGATTAGTGCAATTTTACCTTGAACCTTTTTTTGAAAAAGTTGCTCTAATTTTTGATTCATAGCTATTTTCCTGATTCTACTGGCATAAATATATGCTGTATTTTTTGTTTCGGGTGATTGGGTCTTTGTTTAAAAGATGATCACTTTTGTTGGAAGGCAATAATATACAAAAAAAATAAAAATACTAGTATTAAGTGACTGAATTTATAAAATATTTTTAGAGTAAATACTCTATTATATTTTTACTTATTTCGTGATTTTTACCATATAAAAATGAGTATTAAAAGCAAAAAATCAATCTTGTTGTATAAAACATAACCAAATAAATTCACTTGAAAATTTGAATATATTTTTAAGTAAACAGAGTTGATTTCAACTCTGTTTATAGATGGATATATGTAATATTTTTATCATGATTTATGAAAAAGCAAGCTCATCATATGCTTTTTTTAATTGTTCTTTGGCGTGGGTATGACCTTGATGTGCAGCTTGTTCAAGCCACTTTTCTGCATGACTATAACTTCGGTCTAACCCAAGTTGTCCATTTAAGTAGCTGAGTCCCATTTTATACTGAGCTTCTTGATCTCCACGCAAAGCAGCTCTTAAATAGCACCACATCGCATTACGATTTGCGATTTCATCTAAACTTAGATTTTGATCTTCAAAATGATGTGCTTGCGCTTTTTCGAGAGCAGCTTCGGAAGCATTCTGTTCAAATGCTCGACGAGATGTTGAATCTCCTAAAAAACGGTTAAAAATATGTACCAACATATACAACCTCCTTGCTAATCCATTAACAAAGTAAAAGAGACTGCTAATCACAAAAAAATGATTAGATATAATTAATCTAGCTGATTTTTTACACTTTGCAAATAGTTAAATGTAATTTGTCAATTGCGATTTTTACACATTTGTTAAAAAATACATTATTTAACAAACCAACAATTTTTATTTAAATGATTAAATCACGCACTGTAATTTTATTACATTGAGAAAATTTGCTATATTTAGGTTGTTTTTTGATTTCGGATAGAATCTGTGAAACGCTCAAGTGTTTTCATCACAGTCTTGCTTAGTTTGTTTATGTTCCAAAGTCTTTGGAATGTAGCGGCAGCTTTTTGTGATCATGAAAGCACTACACTTCCATCGCAAAGTCTGATGAATCAGCATTTTGGACACCATAATGCACCTGATTGTACTCAGGATCAGCAGCAGCATCCGCAGCTATTGGATGTGTATGGGATAGATAAACCGATTTCAGATCAGTCCGCATTCAAACAATTATCAGCACACCAACATGATGTGCGTTCCAGTGATTTCCTGAATCATATAAATGATGATCATCGTGACCATTTGCCTTCCTTTGCGCATTTTATTGTGGTTGATGATCAGCAACAAACAGCGCAGCCTAAGTTTATAGGCTACCCTGAATCTCGCTTTATTGGCTGGAATAATTTGTACCAGTCACCTGATCTATATTTGCCTAATCCTCCGCCTCTCTCATCCCCGCTATAAGGTGGGGTAGCCAAAAAGATTGCCCACCGCTAATGGTTTAATTTAGTGGGGCATTTTTATGTCAAAAGAAATACGTAATTTAGTACAAAAGCCTGTATTTGGTTTTAGGCCGTCTTTGCTCAGTGCACTGATGTTGAGTGTGATCTCATCTCTTAGTTGGGCAGACAACACATCTCAAGCATTAACCTTACAACAGGCAATTGCAAAAACTGAGCAATATCAGCAAACGCAGAATGTCTGGCAAACGCAGCAGCAAATTGCAACAGCGAACATTAAACAAGCAAAACTGTGGACAAATCCAGAGTTATCCGTATCGCAAACGGGTTTTGGTTCTAATCAAGATCAAGAGCTTTCAATTGGTGTTTCTCAACGATTGGATATTTTTGGTGAACGTAAGTCAGCACAGAGGTTGGCACAACTCTCAAAAGATCAAAGTGACTTAAATCAGCGAATTTATCAGGCTCAACTTGAATTGGCTGTGAAATACCAATGGTCACAGCTGGCGATTTTTGAGTTAGAACGCAACGTGGTCCAAGAACAGCTCAACGTCAGTGAAGAAAATCTGAATGCGATTCAGAAGCGCTATCAAGCGGGGAGTGTCGCTCAGGTTGATGTAGATCGTGCCAGACTGAGTCATGCAGAAAATGCTCGCTTATATCGTCAAGCCGATTTGCAGGTGCAAGTTGCCAAGCAGCAATTGTCCAACCTTTGGGGGGATGCTGATAAATCGATTCGTATCGGTTTAAATCCTCAATCTTTATGGCCGTCTTCGACACACCAACAGGTACAAGAATATCTCGCGGACAATCTTTTTGAAAAATCCCGTCAGTTACAGGTGTTGCAAGCAAAAGCGACAGTGGCGCAATTAAAAGCTTCGGCACGGCCTAATCCAACTGTGAATTTAGGCGTGAATCGTACTCGATCACCTGAAACCTCGACTGACAATGCTTTAGTTGTGGGGGTTTCTATCCCATTAAATATTTTCAACCGCCAGCAGTATGGTGTGCAAATTGCGCAGGCAAAGCAGGATTTACTTAGCAGACAACAGGAGTTTTATCTCCGTCAAAATGCTTTGCAGGTGGGAACTTTGTTGACTGAATTACAAGGACTGGAAGTGCAGTTTAAAGCAGTCGATGAGTCTCAGATTCCGCTTGCAGCTCAGGTTCAACGTAAAACTTTGCTGGGTTTTACTGTGGGTAAATTTGCCGTTACCGATGTGCAACAAGCAACTTTACAGTTGCAAGATGTGCGTTTGAGAAAAGTGCAATTATTAAAAGATGGTTGGCAACGTGCCATTGAAGCGGAAAGTCTGAGTCTCGGTATTGAACCAAGTCAAATCATGGCAAAAGACGCTTTAGCACAGATCAATCAAAGTTTATGGCAGGACACACAAGCTTTACCAATCGTGGGTGGGGGGAAATAATATGCTGAATCAATTTAAATCTTTTAAACTTCAGAAAGGCAAAATTTCTCAACGCCTACTGATCATCATTACGCTTGTGATGACTGCCCTGATTGCGATGGGTTTGTTCTTTTCAACCAAAAAAGGGAGTGGTAAAGAAGGCGGAGAAAAAGAAGCAGAACATGCTGAAGAAGGACATTCGCATGATGAAAATGCTAAGGGAACTACCAAAGACGGTGCGGAAGAAGCGAAGCACAGTGAAGAAGAGGGTGGCGAGAAAGAGAATGATGAAGCCATTAGTCTAACCGCTCAACAAATCACTGAACAAGGAATCAAACTTGCTAAAGTAGAGATGGGCACCGTTATAAAATCGGCTTCTTATCCTGCAAAAGTCATGGTCAATACCGATCGTCAAGCACATGTATCACCTGCATTTAGTGGACAGGTGGTTGCCGTCAATGTTGAGTTGGGACAGCGTGTGCAAAAAGGGCAGGCCTTGGCGACCTTGGTGGTGCCTGATCTGGTGGATCAGCAGGCAAATTTACAGGTTGCACAAACAAGCTTAGAGCTGGCACGTCAGGACTATGAACGAGAGCGCCAGTTATGGTCACAAGGTATTTCTGCCAAGCAGGATTATCAACGAACTTACAATGCCTACAAACAAGCACAGATTCAGGTGCAGGCGACCAGATCACGTTTATCTGCTTTTGGTGCCTCATCAAGCAGTAATGGCCGTTATGTTCTCACAGCACCAATTGCAGGCATCATCAGTAAAAAAGACTTGGTCATGGGTGAAAATGTTCAGCTTGCCAGCCAGTTATTTATTATTGATCAACTGGATCAGTTATGGCTTGAATTTATTGTACCAAGTTCTGAGTTTTCAGCGATTGCACCAAATCAACAGGTTGAATTTAAGTCACTGCAAACGGGGAATACCTTTAAAGCACAGATTCAAAGTTTAAATAGTGAAGCTGATGTACAGACAGGACGTTTACAAGTTCGTGCCAAAGTGTTGTCGAATGCAGCTGAATTACGTCCGAATTTGATGGCCAATGTTCAGCTACAACAGCAAGGTACTGCTCAAGCATTGCGTGTACTCAAAAGTGCCATACAGAAAGTTGAAGGAAAAGACGTTGTTTTCGTTTCCAGTGAACATGATAAGAAAATCGAGTTTACTGCGCAGCCTGTTGTGTTGGGTCAGGTGTCAGGAGATGGTCAGTGGGTTGAAGTGAAATCTGGTCTGACCCAAGGGCAACAATATGCAGGTCAGGGCAGCTTCTTGCTAAAATCTGAATTGGAAAAAGGAGAGGCAAGCCATGGGCATTAATGATTCTTCTGATTCTAAGTTAGATATAGATGCGGATTCAGCATTACCTCAACCTGAAGGACTATTTGATCGACTGATTCAATTTTCGATTAAAAATGCTATTTGGGTCATGCTGTTTATTGTGGCATGGATTGGCGTGGGGATTTATGGATATCAAAAATTACCGATTGATGCTGTACCCGATATTACCAATACCCAAGTGCAAGTGAATACACAAGCGGCTGGTTTTACTGCATTAGAAGTTGAACAAAGGATCACCTATCCCATCGAAACTGCGATGGCAGGTTTACCCAAGCTAGAGTTGACCCGTTCTATTTCCCGTTATGGTTTGTCGCAAGTGACCATTATTTTTAAAGATGGAACGGATATTTATTGGGCACGACAACAGATTAATCAGCGCTTACAAGAAGCCCAAACTGAACTGCCAGATGATATTGCACCAACAATGTCCCCTGTATCCACAGGGTTGGGTGAGATTTATCAGTGGGTGATCAAGGCTGAGCCGAATGCGAAAAAACCTGATGGTACGCCCTATACCGCGATGGATTTACGTGAAATTCAGGACTGGATTGTACGACCACAGTTACAACGTGTTCCGGGTGTTGCAGAGGTCAACTCGATTGGTGGGTTTAATAAAACCTATGTGGTCACGCCTGATTTAAATCGTTTGCAACAATTACAAATCCCTGTCAGTGACCTACAAAACGCTTTAACTGGAAACAATGAAAACCGTGGTGCTGGTTTTATCGAAACCAACGGGCAGCAATTGACAGTACGTGTTCCGGGAACCTTGAACAATATTGAAGATATTCAAAATGTGAGCATTGGCAATAAAAATGGTTTTCCGATCAGAGTTGCAGATGTCGCGACTGTTTCGATTGGGCATGATCTACGTACAGGTGGTGCGACTTACAATGGCGAGGAAACTGTACTCGGTATCGCCATGATGATGATGGGTGAAAATAGCCGTACTGTGGCGAAATCAGTGGATGCCAAAATCAAGGAAGTTCAGCAGTCTTTACCGAAAGGTATTGTGATTCAAACCGTATATGACCGGACAGCTTTGGTCGAACGTGCGATTAGTACAGTGCAGAAGAACCTTGTAGAAGGCGCGATTCTGGTTATTGTTATTCTGTTCCTATTTCTTGGTAATTTCCGTGCAGCGTTGATTACTGCATGTGTGATTCCATTATCGATGCTGTTTACTTTGGCGGGTATGGCTGAGCAAAAAATTAGTGCCAATCTGATGAGCTTAGGCGCACTGGATTTCGGGATTATTGTGGATGGTGCAGTCGTTATTGTTGAAAACTGTATTCGGCGACTGGCAGAGGCACAGCATGCAAAAGGCAGATTACTTTCACGAGCAGAACGCTTTAAAGAAGTTTTTCTTGCGGCTAAACAGGCACGTCGCCCTTTAATCTTTGGTCAATTAATTATTCTGGTGGTGTACTTACCTATTTTCGCCCTGTCTGGTGTTGAAGCCAAGCTCTTTCACCCGATGGCTATGACGGTAGTATTGGCACTGGTGGGTGCAATCATTCTCTCTGTTACTTTTGTCCCTGCTGCAGTGGCCTTATTTGTTAATGGTGAAGTTAAAGAAACAGAAAGTCGCTGGATGCTGTGGTTAAAGCAAAAATATGAAAAACTACTCAATTTAGCTTATAACTTCAGGATGTTAGTGATTACGCTTGCGGCGAGTATTCTGTTTTTAACGGGTGTGCTTGCCACTCAAATTGGTAGTGAATTTGCACCCACCTTGAGTGAGGGCGATTTTGCAGTACAACAAATGCGTTCGCCAAGTACCGGCCTAGAGCAGTCTTTACGTATGCAGGAGAATACTGAAAAGTTATTGCTCAAAGCGTTTCCAGAAATCAAAGCCATATTTGCCCGTACAGGTACGGCAGAAGTGGCAACAGATGTTATGCCGCCTAATATTTCGGATGCTGTGGTGCTGTTAAAGCCACGTGATGAATGGAAGAATCCAAAGCAAACCATTGATGAACTACGCCAACGTATGATTGCATTTCTTGGTACTTTACCCGGAAACAATAGTGAGTTTTCTCAGCCGATTGAGCTTCGTTTCAACGAATTGATTTCTGGTGTACGGAGTGATGTAGGGATCAAGATTTTTGGCGATGATATGGAGGTGTTGAATCAACAAGCCGCTAAGATTGCACAACAAATCAAAGGGATTACTGGTGCAACCGCCGTCAATGTGGAACAAACTTCTGGCCTACCACTTTTAAATGTTGAAGTGAACAAAGCTGCGGCAGCGCAATATGGTTTATCGGTCAGAGCGATTCAAGACTTGGTGGCGACTAGCGTTGGTGGTCAGAATGTTGGGCAAATTTTACAAGGTGACCGTCGTTTCGACTTTGTGATTCGTTTAGATGATGCTCAACGTACACCTGAACATTTGGCTGTTTTACCTATTCAAACACCAAACGGAGGTCTAATCCAACTTCAGGATGTGGCTAAAGTTGAAAATATTCTGGGTATTAATCAGGTCAGTCGTGAAAATGGTAAACGTCGTGTGGTTGTGACCGCCAATGTTGAAGGGCGTGATTTGGGGTCGTTTGTCACTGAATTACAATCGACTTTGGCGAAACTGGAAATGCCTGCAGGTTATTGGTTGAGTTATGGTGGGCAGTTTGAAAACCTAACCTCTGCGAAGGCGCGTATGCAACTGGTCGTTCCACTGGCACTGATAACTATTTTTGTGCTGTTGATGGCCGTTTTCCATAACTTTAAAGAGAGTTTACTGGTGTTTACCGGTGTGCCATTTGCGCTGTGTGGTGGTTTGATTGCACTGTGGCTTCGCGGTATACCGTTGTCGATGTCTGCTGGTGTGGGCTTTATCGCGCTCTCGGGTGTGGCGGTATTAAATGGTTTGGTGATGTTGACCTTCATTAAGGAATTACGTCAACAACTCGATGTTTATCAAGCCACATGGCAAGGTGCAATTTTACGTTTAAGACCCGTATTGATGACGGCTTGTGTGGCATCGTTAGGTTTTGTGCCGATGGCGTTGGCTACAGGGACAGGTGCGGAAGTTCAGCGTCCACTGGCAACCGTGGTGATTGGCGGCATCATGTCATCCACCTTACTGACTTTGGTGATTTTACCAGTGATTTATCGTTGGATGAATGAACGTAAAGTTAAAGCACAAACAGATGGTTGATCGTTAATTTAAAAATAACCTCACCGTTCTTAGCCAAGAAGGGTGAGGCATTGAAATTGTATAGACAGTTTATTATTGACTGACAGGCAATACACCTAAACTAATGATGGTGTAATTTTGATTTACAGGTTGAGTGGTTTTGTTAAATGCTTCACTGACTTCAAGCAAATATTGCCCTGAATAAGGAAAAGTGACTGTCGCTGAACCATCTTGAGCAACTGGAACTTTTTGTGCTTGTTTATCGGTTTGCCCTTGAGCACGGATGAGCAGTTCAGCATTTTTGAGTGCTTGTCCTGATTTTTTAATCAAGATTTGCACAGGTTGCTGCGCAGTAATGCTGTTGGGATGGGTTTTAAATTCGACTTGTATTGCAGCATCAGTGTTGTTTTGAATAGGTGACGTTTTTTCTTTAGAAATATAGCTTTGGATTGACCATTCTCGGTTAATGGTGATCGGTACAGGCGGTTTCTTAAAGTCAGCAGGGATCACATATTCGCGCTCAGCGATCTTACCTGCTTTCTCAGCAGGGACATCAAAAAGCATTTTCCATTCTTTATTATGTTGGACATATTTGAGTGGGAAAGACGCTTTACTGAACAGGTGATAGGTGCCTGCTTGTGGTAAGGCTAAGTCAAACACCGTAGCCGATTTTAAAGTGCTTGCAGCTTCAACTTGTAACTTGCTTTGATCAGGTTGAATCACATTGAGCGCGGTTTGTTTCATGGCATGTTCTGCATTCAGTGCTTCTTCAGCATAGGATGCAATCACTGGGATTTGTGTATTTGTGGTGTTATAGCCCAGAGGTGCAACATAGGGTTCATGTGCATAACTATAAGAGCAAAGAAGTACAGAAAGGTAGAGGTATTTTTTCATTGTCGATATTCCATTAACAGGGGTATTTTAACTGTGGAAAATATAGTCGCCATTATATAGAAGAAACCTTATTATTGATAATAATAATTATTATCAATAATAAATAGAAAAAATATTCAATATTTTGATAAAACAAAATCAGAGGTATCAACATGAGCGAGCAACAAGGGCATGACCATAGTCATGCTGTCGTCACAGTAGGAAATGTAAAAAAACTAACCTTTGCATTGGCATTAACCAGTACCTTTCTAATTGTTGAAGTGATTGCGGGTTTTATGACGCAAAGCTTGGCTTTATTGTCCGATGCCGCACATATGTTTACTGATGCCGCAGCATTGGCAATTGCATTGGTTGCGATCAAAATTGGTAAATTACCCGCAGATGATAAACGGACCTTTGGTTATCAGCGTTTTGAAATTTTAGCAGCGTTGTTTAATGCCATGATGTTGTTTGTGGTTGCAATTTATATTCTTTATGAGGCGTATCAGCGCTTTAGCCAACCTCCTGAAATTCAGAGTGTCGGTATGATGGTTGTGGCGGTTATTGGGTTGGTGATTAACCTTATTTCAATGAAGATTTTATTCTCCAGTTCAAAGGAAAGTCTCAATATAAAAGGTGCTTATCTGGAAGTATTGAGTGATGCACTCGGTTCAGTGGGTGTGGTTATTGGGGGGGCAATTATTTATTTCACTGGCTGGATGTGGGTGGATACGATTATTGCTGTACTCATCGGCTTCTGGGTTTTACCACGAACATGGGTTTTGCTAAAACAAAGTATCAATATCTTACTGGAAGGTGTGCCTGAGGAAATTGATATTGAAAAATTGCGTAATGATCTTTTATCCGTCAAAGGCGTAGAAAGTATTCATCAACTTAAGGTTTGGGCCATTACATCTAAAAATGTCCATCTGACAGTACATTTATTTGCACCAGCAGCGGATCGGAATCAATTGTACCAACAGGTCATGGAAATGCTCAGTCATCAACATGGGATTACTGAGATGACGCTACAAATTGAAGACAATGCGTGTGTGGTGCATTCGCATGAGTCAGATGGGCATGATCACAGTAATGCTGATGATGACACACATACAGATGAAGCAAAAAACCATTCACATTAAGGTGAATGGTTTGATTTGAACATCAGGCAAAGCTGAAGGATTAGATTTGCCACTCATGATTGCAGTCACGGCACTTCCAGCTTTTATTGGCTTGCATAAATGACTGCATTGAGATTTTAAAATCAGGCAGATCACGCCAAAACATTACCCCTGCAATCACAGCTGCAATGAAGACCACGACGGTTGCAATTTGCAATGTTTGACCTGCGCCGTTGCTGAAAATCCACATCACAATACTAATGACGACCAATAACAATAAAATAAACAGTAATGGAATCAAAAATACCAAGCTTTTTGGAACAACAGGACGTACAGCAGGTGTATTCCCATGGGTAACAGGCAAGATTTTTCGACTTTGGCACTTTGGACATTGGTATTGCATGGTGGCTCCACATTTATAATCTAAGCATATTCTAATCGTTCTATTTTAGAATGCAAAAAAGACTGAATAGCAGCTTAAAAGCAAAATTTAGGCAATAAAAAACCCAAGTCACTATGCTTGGGTTTTTTACAAAGATGTCGCCATCTTGAATATGGCGTCCCTACGGGGATTCGAACCCCGGTTACCGCCGTGAAAGGGCGATGTCCTAGGCCTCTAGACGATAGGGACAAGTGAGGCAACACAGGTAAAACTTTTGGTGGAGTCAAGGAGGATCGAACTCCTGACCTCTACAATGCCATTGTAGCGCTCTACCAACTGAGCTATAACCCCCAGTCTGTGTGAGCGCAATATTAGGGATATTGCGCTCACACGTCAACAGAAAATTTAATTAAGCTTCATCAACTGCATCATTTTTCGGCAATTTGATGCTTTCGTTCAGTTTTTCCCAAACTTTTGCTTCTTTTTTGCTCGGGCCACCCACAATTTCAAGTGCATGACGTAAACGGGCAAAGGTTAAATCAGGGCCAATGGTGACCATCGATTGCATCACAGGAGTAGATGATGTTGAACCAGCAATTGCGATAAAGAATGCTGGCATGAAATCACGGAGTTTGATTTCCATTTGATTCGCCAAATCCATCAAGGTTTGGCTTACAGTATCGTTGTTCCAAGTAAACAAGCTTTCTAAACGCCAAATTGCAAATTGCAAGCTTTGACGAACTTGCTCTTCAGTCAACTTTTTGCTGACAAATTGCTCTTTGGTCAATGTTGGGAATTGATTGAAGTAAAAACCAGCCCAATTTACCGCTTCAGACAGTAAGTTAATACGTGGTTGAATGGCCGCAGCAATATCTTCTAGAGTTTGGCGATCAGATTTCCAAGCCAAAAGTGTATTTAACAGTTCAGCAGGGGTAAGGGCTTTAATCCATTGTCCATTGAGCCAGTTTAGTTTTTCAACATCAAAAATTGGACCACCCAAAGACACACGCTGAATATCAAAGTGTTCAATCATTTCAGTCAAAGAGAATTTTTCTCTTTCATCTGGCATTGACCAACCCATACGGCCTAAATAGTTCAGTAAGGCTTCAGGTAACACACCGATGTCTTTGTAGTAGTTGATTGAGGTTGGATTTTTACGTTTAGACAATTTTGACTTGTCTGGGTTACGCAGCAATGGCATATGGCACAATGTTGGCATGTCCCAACCAAAATATTGGTAGAGCAACTGGTGTTTTGGCGCAGATGGAATCCATTCTTCACCACGAATCACATGGGTGATTTCCATTAAATGGTCATCGACCACATTGGCTAAATGATAAGTTGGCAAACCATCTGTTTTGAGTAGGATTTGCATGTCGACTTGTGCCCAAGGGATCTCCACTTCGCCACGAAGTAAGTCATTGAATTGGCAAACGCCTTCTTCAGGGACTTTCATACGGATCACATGGGCTTCACCCGCAGCCAAACGCTGTTGTACCTCTTCTGGGGAAAGTTTTAAGCCACGACCGTCATAACCAGGGGTTTCACCACGAGCTTGTTGTTCAGCACGCATTTGATCAAGCTCTTCCGCCGTTGCGAAACAGTAAAAGGCATGACCTTTTTCAACGAGTTCTAAAGCATATTGTTTATAGATTCCCATTCGCTCAGATTGGCGATAAGGAGCATGAGGTCCGCCGATATCAGGCCCTTCTGACCAATTTAAACCTAACCAACGCAGTGAATCTAAAATCATTTTTTCAGATTCAGGTGTTGAACGGAGTTGGTCGGTATCTTCAATACGAAGAATAAATTCGCCACCATGTTGTTGTGCAAAGCATAAATTAAACAAGGCGATATAGGCAGTGCCTACATGCGGAAAACCAGTTGGAGAGGGTGCAATACGAGTACGGACTTTCATAACTAAATATTATTCAGAATGTAAATTGAAACTATTATAACGAAAAAGCCCAACTGCTTAAGGGTTAATTCACCAATAAACGATTGGGCTTCTAAATTCTTTTGAGGAGCGTAGAATTTATTTTTCTAAATCAAATTTTTACAAAGTATGTGGTTGGAATAAAGCTTGTACAAAACAAGAAAATTTCTGATGTTGTTCAGCTAAAAAGTTTTGTGAGGCTGTGGTTTTAATCGACGTTAAAACTTTAAGCTGATCTTTGTCTGAGATCAGTTTATTTTCGCCACGCTTTTGTTGATTGAGCGCTTTTTCAATCGGTGATTGTTTATCTACCACAACAATTAACGATTGTATTGGTTTGGTCGTATCTTTAATTGCAGCAGTATGGCCTGTCTGTGCCATCACTGCGAGTCCTAGACTTAAGCCCAAGATCTTTAAATAAGAATCATTCATTCCATCGGCTCCCCTTGATGGTCAAATTTTTGTTCTTGAACATGGTTATTGTAGCAAAACAACTTACAAAAAGCATAACTACGTCACATTTTTTAATAATACTACACAAAAAATGTTTAAAAAACAATCATTGAAACGAAATGTAATATTTTAATTGATAACACATAAATGTGGATGAATCGTGAAGAATTCAAGTTTAGGTTAAATTGTGTAAAAAATATACCAAATAATTTACATGAGTAATACACATTTTTAGATATCTTAAATTATGAATAAGATAGTTTAAATATTTATAAGTAATTGATTGTTAAATTAAAATAATAAAAATATAGTGCTTCTAAATCATTAAAAACCGAGAAAGAAATGAAAAAACTACTGCTTTTAAGTGCGATCAGTTTAATCGTCACGGGAAATGCTTATGCAGCGAAAGAATTTTTAAATGTATCTTACGATCCTACCCGTGAATTTTATCAAGAATATAACAAGAGTTTTGGTCAATTTTGGAAATCAAAAACAGGCCAAGATATTGAATTTAAGCAGTCTCATGGTGGTTCTGGTAAGCAAGCACGTTCAGTGGTAGATGGTTTACAAGCAGATGTGGTGACACTGGCTTTGGCCAATGATATTGATGAAATTGTCAATGCGGGTTTGATTGAAAAAGGCTGGCAAAAAGAATTTCCAAATAATTCTGCACCCTACACATCTACCGTTGTTTTTTTAGTGCGTAAGGGCAATCCTAAAGCAATTAAAGATTGGAATGATTTGGTAAAACCTGGGGTTGAAATTATTACACCAAATCCGAAAACAGGCGGTGCACCGCGCTGGATTTATTTATCAGCGTGGGGCTATGCATTAAAACAACCGGGTGGCAACGATGCAAAAGCGCGTGAATTAGTCAAACAAATATATAAAAATGTCAAAGTATTAGATTCAGGCGCACGTGGCTCGCTTACAACATTTGCGGATCGTGGTATTGGCGATGTTTTGTTGTCTTGGGAAAATGAAGCGATTTTGGCGACGTCTGGTCCAGATAAAGATAAATATCAAATTATTTATCCATCTATTTCAATCCTAGCTGAGCCTTCAGTCGCAATTGTCGATAAAGTGGTTGATAAAGATGGTAATCGTAATTTAGCAAAAGGCTATTTAAATTATCTTTATTCACCTGTAGGGCAGGATCTGGCAGCAAAATACAATTTCCGTCCGCGTAATGCTAAAGCTGCAGCCAAATATGCGACAAAATTTCCAAAAATTAAACTCTTTACCATAGATCAAGTTTTTGGCGGCTGGGCAAAAGCGCAAAAGACCCATTTTGCCAATGGGGGAATTTACGATCAATTTACAGCTGAAAAGTAATTTGAATCAAATACAAACAAGTCCTCTTTGATCAAAGGGGGCTTTTTTAGCTTGATACATTTGTGATAAAAAAAATAAACCAGACAAAATATACGCCACAGCGATGTTGAGCGCTTTCATCAATTAAAACAATAGATTGTTTTTTAATCTGATCTATGTTTGTTGGTATTTCGCTTTTTGATTGAAGTTTATTCGCTTATTTCATATATTTAGAATAATTTTAGCGATGTTAGCACTCATAATATGAAAACTAATTTTAAAGCACTGATGAGTGCTGTGGTTATTGCGACGGGATTAAGCGTTGCAACGACAGCAAGTTATGCTGCTGACCGTGAATTTTTAAATGTGTCTTATGATGCAACGCGTGAGTTTTATGATGAGTTTAATAAATCATTTGGTGCTTACTGGAAATCTCGTACAGGCAAGACTGTTGATTTTAAACAATCGCATGGCGGTTCGGGAAAACAAGCGCGAGCAGTGGTTGATGGCTTAAAAGGTGATGTGGTGACCTTAGCTTTGGCCAATGATATCAATGAAATTGTGAAATCAGGTCAAATTAATGCGGGTTGGGAAAAAGAATTTCCAAATAACTCAGCACCTTATACGTCTACCGTTGTGTTTTTGGTACGCAAAGGTAATCCCAAAGGTATCAAAGATTGGACAGATTTGACCAAACCTGGTGTACAAATCATTACCCCTAACCCTAAAACAGGCGGTTTACCTCGCTGGATCTATCTCTCAGCTTGGGGCTATGCACTCAAACAACCGGGTGGTAATGATGCCAAAGCGCGTGAGTTTGTTTCTAAGATGTACCATAACGTAAAAGTCATGGACCCAGCTGCACGTGCATCGATGACCACATTTGCTGAGCGTGGGATTGGTGATGTTTTACTGACTTGGGAAAATGAAGCCATGGTGAGTAAGAAAGCATCTGGCAATAAATTTGATATTGTCTATCCATCGATGTCAATTTTGACTGAACCGTCAGTGGCAATTGTTGATAAAACAGTAGAGAAGAACGGCAATAAATGGTTAGCAACGGGTTATATAAACTATTTGTATTCTCCAATAGGTCAAGATATGGCGGCACGTCATTTCTATCGCCCGCGCAATGCAAAAATCTTAGCTAAATATTCCAATCAATTTCCTGAACTGAAAACTTTTACCATTGATGAAGTCTTTGGTGGCTGGGCAAAAGCACAGCAGACGCACTTTGCCAATGGCGGTGTTTTCGATCAGATTTATAATAGCAAGCGCTAAGCATCCACTATTTTGATTGAATCAATCTCCTTTTTAGGAGGTTTTTTCATTCTGTTATGAAGCAGTTAGACTAATATCAAAGTGAGTAATCAATTTAAACTATGGATATTACGCTAAGACTTGCGACTGAAGATGATATTGAGGTTATTTTTGATATACGAACATCAGTCAAAGAAAACCATTTGTCAAAACAACAACTGACTGAACTGGGTATCACTGAGTCGGTCATATTGGATTTAATTCAAAATACTTCGACTGTCTGGCTTGCAGAGCTGCAGCATCGAGTGTGTGGTTTTTCGATCGCAGATTTAACCGACGGTAGCGTATTTGCCATGTTTGTTCACCCTGATTTTGAAGCCAATGGTGTCGGAACTGCGCTTTTGAAAAAAGCAGAAGATTTATTATTTGAATATTTTCAAGAAATTTGCTTGGAAACCGATCAAAAAAGTCGTGCTTTTGAATTTTATCTGCGACAGGGTTGGCGTGTTTCAGCGTATTTTGATAATGGTGATGTGAAAATGCTCAAGACACGATAACGTTTTGTCGCAGGATGGATGAGCTATTTTTTGTACTGAACTTTTATAAAAAGCACTTTAAAACGGTTTTCTCTATAAAAAGTAATATTTCCCTACAAAAAGTCGTTTGGAGCTTTGGCAAAACAAGGTAATAATGTGCAGTTACTTTTTTTGCTTAAACTGAAATCATAATTATGTCTCATATTTCTGTATTACTACATGAAACTGTCGATGCTTTACTTGCAGATCGCAATACAGGAATTTACGTTGATGGGACATTTGGGCGTGGTGGACACACTCGTTTATTGTTGTCTAAGTTAGATGAACATTCAAAAGTTTATGCTTTTGATAAAGACCCACAAGCATTAGAAGTGGCATATCAGTTAGAAAAAGAAGATCCTCGTTTTAAAATTATTCATGCCAGTTTTGCAGATTTACAACAAGAATTAAATCAATTAGATATTTATCAAGTCGATGGAATTATGGCAGATTTAGGGGTGTCATCACCACAGCTAGATCAAGCAGACCGTGGTTTTAGTTTTATGAAAGATGGACCACTTGATATGCGTATGGATAATTCTCAAGGACAAACAGCCGCAGATTGGCTAGTGGATGTAGACGAAGAACATTTGGCCAATGTGATTTTTCAATATGGTGAGGAACGTTATAGTCGTCGTATTGCACGTGCGATTAAGCAAGCAGGTTATATTGAAACCACTGGAAAATTAGCGGAAATTGTGAAAGTTGCACATCCTAAGTGGGAAAAGAATAAACATGCTGCGACACGGACATTCCAAGCTATTCGTATTGAAATTAATAAAGAACTCGATGACGTACATACCTTTTTACCTCAAGCCGTAGATTTGTTAAAATCAAATGCACGTTTGGCCGTCATTAGTTTCCATTCACTTGAAGACCGAATTATTAAACAATTTATTCAAAAAGAATCAACGTTGCCAGAAGATAATGGCTGGGGATTACCTCAAAAAGTACAAGATACTCGTCGACTGAAAAAAGTTGACAGAGTCCGTGCCAGTGAGGAAGAAGTCAAAGCCAATCCTCGCTCACGTAGTGCTTGGCTTCGAGTTGCAGAACGCTTAGAACAAAAAGGCGCAGAATGAAACAAGAAATTATAGAAGAATCAAGTCATAAGCTGGCAATAAAAAAAGCGATTGTTTATGGCGTATTGGTTGTTGCAGTGTTGATCAGTGCCTTTATGGTGGTGTTGCAAGTCTTTGCTTATCGTCATGATTTTCGTGATTTAAATAGCTATATGCGTGAACGTGAAGATATCAATGCGGAATGGGGGCGTTTGCTCATTGAACAACAAACATTTGGTGCAACTGCGCAAATAGGAACACGTGCCGTAACACAATTGAGAATGTATTCACCGCCAGCTGCGCAAACAGTTGTCATTTCATTACCAACTGAATCAGAGCAGAAGAAGTAAGGCATCTGTATGGCAGATAAGCAAACTAAACCGACTCGGCAGCCACGTAAAAAGCAGCCTTCCATTACCCAGAAAAGTACTGTATCGATAGATATGTGGCGCTTCTATTTAATGTGGGGCGTGGTGCTTTTATGTTTTGTCGGCTTGGTCGGACGTGCATTTTATGTGCAAGTGATTAATAAAGACTTTTTACAAAATAAAGCCAATGCCAACATTCTACGTTCTGAAACATTAAAAGCCATGCGTGGTGTGATTAGTGATCGTCATGGCGTGCCCTTGGCAATCAGTTCTCCAATCATGAAAGTGGTGATTGATCCACGTGAATATTTTGAGACTAAAAAACAGTTTGATACCATCACGGCTGAATTACAGAAGACACCTAACAGTCGTAAACTCAAACGCCAATTGCCTGATGAGAATTTAAATTTAGATGAATTGGCAGATGCGGTCGGTCTTGATCGTGCAGACTTAAAAAAACGTTTAAATGAACGTCCACGTTCTCGTTATTTGGTACTTAAAAAAGAAGTTCCGCCACCACAAGCAGATTTTATTACCCAACATAAATTTGCTGGCGTTTATGCCGAGAAAACCTATAAACGTTACTATCCTCAGCCGCAACCCAATGCGCAAATTATTGGTCTCACCAATAGTGAAGGGACGGGGATTGAAGGTTTAGAGATGCAGTTAAACTCCCGTCTGGCTGGTGAAGATGGTGAGCAAAAGATTTCTCGTGATAAACATGGTAACCGTATTACCACCCCTGAAGTTGTAAAAGAAGTGAAAGCAGGGGAGAACATCACCTTAAGTATCGATTCACGTTTGCAATATATTATGTATCGTGAGTTGACTGCGGTGGGTGTTGCCAATAATGCACGTTCTGCTTCTGCAATTGCTGTGGATGTAAAAACGGGCGAAATTCTGGCTATGGCGAGTTGGCCTTCTTATAATCCCAACGATAAAAATGGCTTAAGTAATAAAGATGCCATGCGTAACCGTGGTGCAATTGACATGTTTGAACCTGGTTCAACCATGAAACCTTTTACCATTGCAGCGGGTTTAGAAAGTGGCAAATATACCCCAAACTCGGTGATTAGTACCAGCCCAGGTTCGATGCGTTTAGGTTCACATACCATTCGTGATACGCATAACTATGGTTCGTTGACCGTCACTGGTGTGATTATTAAATCCTCGAACGTCGGTTCGGCAAAAATTGCTTTGTCTTTACCAAAAGAAACCTTGCCAAGTTTCTTTAGAAAGGTCGGTTTTGGTCAGCGTTCAGCGGTTAAATTCCCGGGTGAGAGTGGAGGTTTAGTGCTTCCACCTGAAAAGTTAAATTCTTCGCAAATTGGTACAATGGCTTATGGCTATGGTCTAAATGCGACGATTTTACAGTTGGCGCAAGGCTATGCCATGTTGGCCAATCATGGTGTGGAATATCCTTTAAGTCTCTATAAATTAAATGATCAGCCCAAAGGTAAACAGGTTTTAGCGCCTAAAATTGCTGATGAAGTTTTGTTGATGTTAGAGCAAGTTACGATGCCTGGTGGTACTGCAAAACAAGCCAATATTCCTGGTTATCGCGTGGGTGGTAAAACAGGTACAGCACATAAGTTGCGTCCTGACCATAGAGGTTATTCCAATACTGAATACCGTGCTTTATTTGCCGGTGTGGCACCGATTAGTGATCCTCGATTGGCGGTTATTGTTGTTGTCGAAAATCCGCGTGGACAATACTACGGTGGTTTGGTTGCCGCTCCAGTGTTTGCCCGAATTATGCAAGAATCTTTACGTTTAATGAATGTGCCTTTAGATAAACCTCTTGAAACGGCTAAGGCCAAGCCATAGGTAAACTATAATGATTAATTTTCAAGATATTTATAAAGTTGATAATACAAAGGCTTGGATGTCTGAGTCATTTAATGGCTTTTCTCTAGATAGTCGTTATGTACAACAAGGGCAAATTTTTATTGCTTTGACCAGTTATTCGCAACCAGAAAAAACCGCACAATTTGCTCAAATCGCTTTAGACAAAGGCGCATTGGGCATTATTAGTGAAACAGATTTAGGCTTTGAATCTGCATTGATCTGCCCAGATGTGCGTCACTTGATGGGACAATGGCAAAAACAATATTTACAAGCGACATCCCCAGTAAAAGCTGCGCGAATTCTTGCAGTCACAGGAACCAATGGTAAAACCACGATTTCACGCCTCGTTGCTGAATTACTGGCATTACAAAATAAAAAATGTGCAGTGATGGGAACTACGGGGAATGGGATTCTGCCAAACCTAGAAGCATCTTCGCATACCACTTTAGATGCGTTGCATTTACAAAATCTTCTGCATGATTTTGCTATGCAAGGTGCTGAATTCGCTTCAATTGAAGCAAGTTCACATGGTTTGGAACAAGGTCGTTTAAATGGTTGTGATATTGAGATTGCTGCATATAGTAATCTAAGTCGAGATCATTTGGATTATCACGGGACGCTTGAAGCCTATGCTGAAGCGAAAGCGTTACTGTTTAAATTTGCTGCGTTAAAAGTTGCAGTAATTAACATAGACGATGCGCATGCCGACCTGATGATGAATGCGGCAAGCAGTAATCTGTCACATCCGAAAGTATTGACTTATTCAACCTCTAAAGCGGCTGATTACCAAGTATTTGGGATTAAATATAGCCTAGATGGGGCAATATTCCATCTCAAAACAGCCAAAGCTGAATTTACCGTGAATAGCCCATTGCTTGGGCATTTTAATATTGAAAATTTGGTGGCCAGTTTAATTGTTGCTGAACAAGCAGGTTTTGATTTAAAACAACTTATCGCAACTGTACCCAACTTAAAAGGTGCACCTGGACGTATGCAGGTGATTCGTGATCAGGATCGTCTGTTTGTGGTGGATTATGCACATACACCAGACGCTTTAACTCAGGTTTTAAAAACCTTGAAACGCCATGTTGAAAATCAGCTTTGGGCTGTCTTTGGTTGTGGTGGTGATCGAGATCGCGGTAAACGCCCATTGATGACCAAAGCAGCTTTGGAACAAGCCAATCCCGTGATGATCACATCAGATAATCCGCGTACAGAAAATCCTGAGCAAATTTTTGCCGATATGAAGCATGAAATTGATTTTAGCCAGCATGAGGTTCACGAAATTCGTGATCGCCGTGAAGCAATCAAATATGCAGTAAAGCATGCCCAATCAGGTGATATTGTTGTGATTGCCGGAAAAGGGCATGAAAATTATCAAGAAATTGATGGTGTTCGTCATTGGTTTGACGATGTCGTTGAAGTGCAATCGGCAATAGATGCACAACACCATAAACCCAATTCAGCTTATCCAGCTCATTAGGAATAAGAGATGCACACCTCTACCACCAGTACTGTGCCTTTGGAGCCATGGTCAGCAGCACAACTTGCTGAAGCAACTCAAGGTTATTGGTATTTAGATCAAGCACCACAAGGTGAAATTAAACGTATTTTGACTGATTCACGTCATGCTGAATTAGGTGATGCTTTTTTGGCGCTCAAAGGTGAGCGTTTTGATGCACATGATTTTGTTGCTCAAGTGGCTGCGAATGGCTGCCAAATTGCCATCGTGAGCCATCCTGTTGATGTAAATATCTGTCAACTTGTCGTGGCAGATACACGTTTGGCATTGGGGCATTTAGGCGCGTATCGTCGTGCTCAACATCCACAATTAAAAGTGATTGCACTTACAGGCAGTAGTGGCAAGACCACCACCAAAGAGATGTTGGGGAGTATTCTTTCACGTTTAGCGCCGACCTTGATTACACGTGGCAATTTAAATAATGATCTTGGTGTGCCAATGATGTTATTGGAGCTGCGTTCAGAGCATCAATATGCGGTGATGGAACTTGGTGCAAGCCATCAAGGTGAAATTGATTACACCTCAAATCTTGTGCAGCCACATGTTGCCGGTATTTTAAATATTGGAACTGCACATTTAGGCGAATTTGGTGGACGTGATGGAATTTGCCGTGCCAAATCTGAAATTTACCGTCATATTGATCAAGCTGGAACAGCAATTGTTCCTGCTCAGGATGATTTTACCGATACGATTCGTCAAGTGATAGACACTGAGCAAGTGTTAAGTTTTGGTCAGGGTGGTGAAGTCTTTGCGACAGATGTTCAGTTACACGCACAGTCTGCAATCTTTACCCTTAATACACCTCAAGGCGCAAGAACAGTCAATCTTCCTTTTGCAGGCGAACATAATGTCCATAATGCAGAAGCAGCGACTGCATTTGCCTTGGCGATTGGCGTTGATTTAGAAGATATTGTGATCGGCTTGGAGTCGGCACAAGGTGCAAAAGGGCGTTTGAATTTTATTCATAAGCATAAGCACTTATTTATTGATGATACCTATAATGCCAACCCGACTTCAATGCGTGCAGCAGCTGAGGTACTTGCGCAACAGCAAGGCATCAAAGTGATGGTGATTGGCGATATTGGCGAACTGGGTGATACTGCTGCGCAGCAACACTATATGTTGGGTCGTGATCTAGTTTCAGTGGATGGGATCCAATTTGTTGTCGCGGTAGGGGAGTTTGCTCCTGCTACACAAGAAGGTGCGCGAAGCACTCAATATGGTAAAAAATTACAAGCTTTTCTTAGCCAAGAACAAGCTTTACCTTTATTGTTAAGTTTAATTGCAACACATCAACCACAGTCCATGAGTTTCCTGTTTAAAGGTTCTCGCTATACCCATATGGAAACGTTGATGGCTGATTTGATGGAGAAAGTTTAATGCTGTATTGGTTATTTCAACACTTGGCGGGTTATGAGAACGCGTTCCAAGTTGTTCGATACTTATCGTTACGAGCATTGCTCAGTGTACTGACTGCACTTGCGATTGGTTGGGCCTTGGGACCAGTCATGATCCGTAAATTACAAGCGCTCAAATATGGTCAGGCTGTCAGTTCATATGCACCCGAAAATCACGCCAAAAAAATGGGTACGCCAACAATGGGCGGGATTTTAATTCTGCTTTCAATCGGGATCAGTACCTTGCTTTGGGCAGATTTATCCAATCCTTATGTATGGATCGTCTTGGCTGTTATGGTGATCTTTGGTGCTGTAGGTTGGGCGGATGATTGGATTAAAGTCCGTTATAAAGACAATGCGGGTTTACCTGCCAAGAAGAAATTCTTTTGGACTTCGGTTGGCTCTTTGGGGGCGGGTATTGCGTTGTATATCATTGCAACTCAGCAAGACAGCCCTGTACATACAGCGAATATGCTGGATTTATTGATACCATTTTTTAAAAATCTGAGTATTCCATTGTCCTCAATTCCATTGGGTATTGGCTTCATTATTTTTACCTATCTGGTAATTAATGGTGGATCAAATGCAGTGAATTTGACAGACGGTTTAGACGGTCTGGCGATCATGCCGATTGTTTTGGTTGCTGCAGGTTTAGGTGTTTTTGCATATTTGGCAGGTGATATACGCTTTGCCAATTATTTACATATTCCCTATGTAAAATATACCTCTGAGCTGGTGATTATTTGTGCTGCAATGATTGGAGCAGGCTTAGCATTTCTTTGGTATAACGCGCATCCTGCCCAAGTCTTTATGGGAGATGTCGGTGCATTATCATTGGGTGCAATGCTGGGTACTATCGCGGTAATGGTTCGTCAAGAGATCGTCTTTGCAATTATGGGCGGGGTCTTTGTGGTAGAAGCAATCTCGGTATTCTTACAAATCGGATCATTACGTATGCGCAATAAACGTGTATTTCTTATGGCACCATTGCATCATCATTATGAGAAAAAAGGCTGGCGTGAGACTCAAGTGGTGATCCGTTTTTGGATTATCACAATTATGCTGGTAGTTTTAGGTCTAATGACATTAAAATTACGCTAAGCCAAAGTGATTTGAAAAGTCGGCATTTGCCGGCTTTTTTATGGCCTAAAAATATCTTTTGGAGAATACAATGAATTTGTTGATGTGCCCTGTATGTCGTGAGGCATTGAGCCTATCGGATCGGACTTGGCGCTGTGTAAATAATCATAGTTATGATGTGGCAAAACAAGGCTATGTAAATTTACATGTAGTACAACATAAGCATAGTAAAAATCCAGGAGATACGCCTGAATCTGTACAAGCACGACGTGGATTTTTAAGTGGTGGATTTTATGCACCTTTACAGCAAGCCGTTGTTGAGAAAATTCGTGGGTTAGGTGTTGAAAACCTATTAGATATTGGCTGTGGTGAAGGCTATTATACCGATGCAATGCAGCATGAAGTGATGCAATGTATAGGGGTTGATATTGCAAAAAATGCGGTTCAGGTTGCTGCAAAACTCAATAAAGATGTGACATGGATTGTGGGGACAGGTGCGACTCTACCAGTGTTGGATCATTCGATTGATTTGTGTACCAGCTTATTTAGCCCGATCCCAGAAGAAGAAATACTCCGAGTACTTAAGCCAAAGGCTTATTTGATGGTGGTAACACCAGCCCCTGAGCATTTATATGCCATGCGTGAGGGCTTGTTTGACGAAGTCAAAGCCCATGAACCAGAAAAGTTTGTCACGCAATTACAAGCATCTTTTGAGTTAATAGAGCAGCCGATTATCGAAACAACGTTTGAGTTGGACCAAGCGCAACTCAAAAATCTGATTGCGATGACCCCTTATGCTTATAAAGCAAAACCTGAAAAGCGTTTAGTTTTGGAAGCACAAGTTAAAACGACGTTAAAGGCAGCCTTTCAAATTTATATTTTTCAGAAAAAATAATAAAAATCTAAGCCATAAAAAATGCCATCAATCGATGGCATTTTTTATTTGAGAAACTAATTATTGAACTTCATTAATCAAATTCTCAAGAGAATCACTTTCTCGTTTCGCACTGCCTTGATTCATTGCAGGCGGTGTTACTTTGTTCGGTTTGAGCGGTTGATCTGTACCTTCATCAGGTAAGTCTTCAAAGTCATTTGATGAATTACGTGATGGTGTAACAGGCGCAGGTTTAAAGATTGGACGTGCTAAAGGTGGTGATGAACCATAGCCTTCGTTTTGAGTCGCACCTTCAACTTGTGTTTGATTACGTTCTTCACGAGAAATTGGTGCTTTGGCATTTTTGTCAAAATGTACCCAAGCAGATGGTGTATCTTTTAAGGCTTTACCCATAAAACCAGTCCAAACTGGCAGTGCTGCGATCCCACCATATTCGCGACGGCCGAGAGTGGAAGGCTGGTCAAAACCGACCCAAGCAATCGCAACTAATTTGCCGTTGAAGCCAGCAAACCACGCATCTTTAGCATCGTTGGTTGTTCCTGTTTTACCGCCAATGTCATCGCGACCAATTTTAAGTGCTGCACGACCAGTACCATGCACAATCACATCACGAAGAATATTTGCCATATCAAAAGCAGATTGTGATTTTAAAATCCGTTGTGCTTGACGATATTTACTTTGTTCTTCTTTGCTTAATGGGGTTTGAACCTCATCCACTGTAAGGTTTGTACTTTCAATGGCTTCGTCATCAGGGGTGGTTGCAGTATTGGCTACAGTTTCTTTTTGATTGATACATGGAATACACGCATATTCAGGCGCTGCTTCATAAATGGTTTTGCCATAAGCATCCTCAATACGACTGATGAAATGTGGTTGAATGCGATATCCACCATTGGCAATTGCGGCATAGCCTGTCGCCATTTGAACAGGAAGTACTTGTGGAGTACCCAGCGCAATCGTGAAATTACGCGGAATTTGATCTTCTTGTAGGCCAAAATCCATCAATAATTGGCGCGCACGTTCTACACCTACGCTTTGTAATAAACGCACAGAAACGGTATTACGAGATAAGTACAACGCACGACGCAAAGGAATCATGCCTAAATAACGGCCATCAGAGTTTTTAGGTGTCCAGCGACCAATAGTGATTGGACTGTCATTAACCATGGTGTAAGGGGTCATACCGCGTTCAAGCGCCAGTGCATAGATAAATGGCTTAATGGTTGAACCCGGTTGGCGCCAGCCTTGTATTGCGCGGTTAAATTTAGATTGGTAAAAGTTGTATCCACCCACCACTGCTTCAATTGAACCATCATTGGGGTTGATTGCAATCAGTTGGCCTTGTGCTTTCGGGGTTTGAACCAATGACCACGCAGTTTTATTTTCATTGGGACGTAAACGGATAATATCTTTAACAGTTACAATCTGCGAAGCACGGCTTGGTGCTCCTCCAACGGCATTGGCATTGATATATTTTCTTGCCCAAGACATACCGGACCAAGGCACAGTCACTGTTGAACCATCTTGCATTTTGGCATCAAAACTATTGCTGCCTACTTTGATGACTTCTGCAGGGTAGGTATTGGCATAAGGGATGAATTGTTTTAAAGGTTTATCATGTGCTTCAGCACCACGCCATCCATGACGACGATCATAATCTTCCAAGCCTTTTTGTACTGCATCTTCTGCATATTGTTGGCGTTGGCTGTTTACGGTTGTATAAACTTTATAACCTGAATCAATTGCTTGTTCACCAAACTTTTCAACCAATTCTGAACGAACCATTTCGCCTACATAGGGAAATCGATTACTTAAGCCGCGATCTGGCATACTCAGGTTAATTGGTTCAGCGACAGCTTTTTCGTATTCTGCTTGTTTAAGATAGCCGAGTTGTAACATACGACCTAGAATCCAGTTGCGGCGTTCTAAGGCGCGTTCAGGATTCACTACAGGATTGTATTTTGACGGTGCTTTAGGTAAGCCTGCAATCATCGCCATTTGTGCGACACTGAGTTGATCTAAGCTTTTGTCATAATAAATTTTTGCAGCAGCAGCAATACCATAGGCATTTTTACCCAAAAAGATCTTATTGACATATAAAGATAAAATTTCTTCTTTGGAAAGATTTTGTTCTATTTTACGTGCCAAAAAAACTTCAGTAAGTTTGCGCTTAAGTGTTCGTTCAGGGGATAGATAATAATTTTTAGCCACCTGCATGGTAATTGTTGAGCCGCCTGTTTGTACATTTGACCCAGTAACACTTTCACTCACGGCACGCCCTAAGCCTTTAAAGCTAATCCCGCTATGTTCGAAGAATGATGAATCTTCAGCAGCAAGGAAGGCATGAATGAAATGCGGCGGGATCTGATTGTACTCAACAGGCACCGAAAGCTTGCCACCATATTCAGCGATCAGCTGATTATCTGCTGAATAAACTTGCAAAGGTTTAAGCAATGGCGCCTTTTTTAAAGAGCTCATTTCTGGTAGTGATGGGGCAATATATAGATACATTCCATAAAAGCCCATCGGAATTGCGACTAAAATAATGATAATCAGCAAAAAAAAGGGATGAATATAACCTGAACAAGATAGCTTTTTCATAACAAGTAAGTTTTAATAATAGCTAATGGCAAACTAATTGCGTTCAGTATAGCTTCTCATGTGATGGATTGTTAGATGGGATATTGTATCTGTAAAAAATTAAGACCAAATGCAGTCGGTTTGTGTTATTTATTGGGGATAAAAAAATAATAGGAAATCAATCGTGCTTAGACTATATCGTAAGCCAAATAAGGGGTTAATAGGAGTAGATATTAGTTCTACTACTGTAAAGATTTTAGAGCTCTCTGTTAAGAACGGTCGTTACTGGGTTGAAAGTTATGGATTAAGTCCACTGCTGGATGGGAGTGTTGTTGAGAAAAACATTCTTAATCCTGAAGCAGTTGCTGATGCGTTGGAAAGAGCAGTCAATATTGGCAATCCTCAATCGCAAAATGTCGCGGTTGCTGTACCTACATCTATGGTGATTCACAAAATCATCGAAATGGATGCAGATATGTCAGATGAGGAAAGAGAAGTTCAGATTCGAATGGATGCTGAACAATATATCCCTTTCCCACTGGATGAAGTCAGTCTAGATTTTGAAGTGTTAAAAGATAAGCTGGCAAATCCAAATCGAGTCAATGTGTTACTTGTTGCAACACGTGCAGAGAATATCGATTCTCGTGTTGAAGTTTTAGAAATCGCGGGCTTATCACCTAAAATCGCAGATGTAGAAAGTTATGCAATTGAGCGTGCTTTTGATGTCTTTTCCGATACCTTGCCAATTGGTGTAAATCTTGTGGGTATCCTAGATATTGGTCATACCATGACCACTTTATCTGTGATGCAAAATGGCAAGATCATTTATACCCGAGAGCAAGTTTTTGGTGGCAAGCAGCTGACTCAAGATGTACAGAACCGTTATGGTTTGTCTTATGACGAAGCTGGTCGTGCCAAAAAAGATCGGACTTTACCTGACGATTTTGAAACAGAAGTCTTGATGCCGTTTTTAGAAGCAGTTGTACAACAAGCTGCTCGCTCATTACAGTTCTTCTTTTCATCTTCTCAGTTTAACGAGATCGACCATATTTTATTGGCGGGTGGTAATGCCAATATTCCTGGTTTGGCAAAATTATTACAACAAAAACTCGGTTATCGCGTCACGATTGCAAATCCTTTCTTGCAAATGGGGTTTTCACCACAAATTGACTTAAAAAAAATAGAAAATGATGCACCTTCTTTAATGGTTGCATGTGGTTTAGCTTTGAGGAGTTTTGATTAATGGCAAAGATTAACTTACTCCCTTGGCGTGATGAGCTAAGAGAACAGAAGAAGAAGCAATTCGTTGCGATATGTGTTGGGGTTGCACTGATTGGTTTAGTGACAGTGTTATTGGCGTGGTTCTATTTCGACCATAAGTTGCAAGATCAGGAGCAAGCCAATCAATTGGTGACCAGTACCAATCAAAATTTAGATACCCAATTAAAAACTTTAGATGGTTTACAAGAACGTCGTAATGCCATTATTGAACGTATGAAACTGATCCAAGGCTTACAAGGTCAGCGTCCTGTGATTGTTCGCCTCGTTGATGAGTTGGTTCGAATTGTCCCTGCACAAATGTACATCACAAAATTTAGTCGTGTGGGTGATAAATTTACCATTGAGGGCAAAGCTGAAAGTCCAAATACAGTTGCTGAATTGTTGCGTGGATTAGAGGCGTCTGAATGGTATCGAAATGCATTTATGAATTCATTCTTAGCTGCAGATGAAAATAAAAATAAAGTGCAGACTTCGGTGATCCCTCGTGTAGAAGAATCATATGGAAGTTTTGTTGTGACTGTAGATATCGGTGAAATAGCAGCGACTACAGATGGGGATACAACGAAAGCTGGACAAGTTCCAGCTGCTGGGGGTGCAAAATGAGCCGTGAAGATTTTGAGCAATTAGAATCATCTGTAAATGATGCTCCAAAAAAGAACAAGATGACTGTTGAGAAGTTTTTTCAACAGTTCAATACCTTGGATATGAATAACTATGGCAGTTGGCCTTTATCCGTTAAAGTCACCTGTTGGGTATTCTTGTTTTTTTTGGTGTGTGCAATTGGCTATTTTTTAGCAATTAGACCTAAATTAGATGCAATTGATCAAGCACGTACAGTTGAACAAAACTTATTAAATGAGTTTAAAGAAAAAGACTCTAAATTAAGAAACTTGCAGCAATATCAAGCACAACTGCAACAAATGGAAGCAAATTTTAATCAGCAATTAGAGCAACTTCCTAAAGAAACTGAAATTCCGAGTCTGGTTGAAGATATTAACGTGACAGGGGTAAGTTCTGGTTTGAAATTTAAAAATATCAAATTAGAACCAGAAGTGAAGCAGGAGTTCTTTATTGAGCAGCCGATCTCTATTGATGCAACAGGGGATTATCATTCATTTGGCAGTTTTGTAAGTAGTTTGGCTGCTTTACCACGTATTGTCACTTTGCATGATTTCACAATTACAGGAACACCTAGTCAAGACAATAAATCTGATGTGCCAGTGATTGACTATACAATTAAAGCAAAAACCTATCGTTATATCGGTGCTGATGAACAGAAGATAAATAAATCTGCGAATGCTGTAGCACAGAAAACAACGACACCTCAGCAAGGAGGGAAGCCACAATGAACCAGCTCAGTAAAATAGTTTGTGGAATCTCATTTGCAATGCTGTTGGTGGGGTGCGATTCTCGTATTGATGCCGTTAACCAAGAAATGGCAAATATTAGAAATCAGCAACCATTGCCGATTGAACCTGCACCAGTATTTAATCCTGTACCAAGCTTTAATTATTCAGCTCAACAATTACGCAGCCCATTTTTGCCAAGCTCATTGGCAAATGAATTGAAAATCATGTCAGGCAAGCGTGTCTACCCGAATTTTTCAAGACAACCACAGCCGCTTGAAAGCTATCCTTTAGAGTCGTTAACACTGAAAGGAAGTATGAAAGGAGCTGTTGGGCAAACAGTGGGGTTGATTCAAACACCTGATGGTGAGATTGAGCGGGTACAACTTGGCAACTACATGGGTATGAATCAAGGGCGAATTATTGAAATTACGCCGACCCGTATTGATTTATTGGAAATTGTTCCAGATGGTCGAGACGGTTATATAGAAAGACCACGGAGTCTAGTTCTAATCGGTCCAATAGATTAAAACGGAATAAAGGAATAAAAATGAAAAAGAGTTTGAAAAATATCTTTAACGGGGATGGTAAGTTTATGAATAGTCAACTTCGTCAATTTACTATGGCGGCAGTGTCAATTGCGATTATGCAGGTTGCAGCAGCGCAAACAACCATGACCAATATTGTACCGATGAAAATACCGGGGCAAGGTACAGAAATTCGTGTGATGTTTAATGGCTTACCGCCACAGCCTCAAGCCTATCAATTGGATAATCCATCGCGACTGATTTTGGATTTTGATCAGGCGAAGCAAACGATCAATCAGTCGTCTATTGCTGTGGCGAGTGAAGAAGCGTCGACTGTGGATATTGCGGCCGATGATCAACGTTCACGCTTAACAGTAAATTTAAAAAATAGTGGTTCTTTTACAACGCGTGTTGAAGGGAATACCTTTATTTTAAAGATTAACAATGCCAATCAAGCTGCTGCTTTACCGACTTATGCAGCATCTGCATCTATACTGAATAAGCAAAATCAAGGCATCGCAGATATCGGTTTTCAGCGTGGCAATGCGGGTGAGGGGCAGGTTATTGTAAATCTGTCTGGTGCAAATACACCTGTAGATGTGCAACAACAGGGCAGTAAAGTTGTTATTCGAACCTTAGGGAATAAAATTCCAGCACATTTAATTCGTCGTTTAAATGTCAATGATTTTGCGACCCCAGTTTCTTCTGTGGATGCTTATAATGATGGTTCCAATGGTGTAATCACCATTCAATCTTCGGGGAGCTATGAATATATGGCTTTCCAAGCGGAAAATAAATTGACCGTGAGTTTAAAGCGCCCTGTAGAAAATAAAGCAAATCGTCCCAATGTGAGTCAATCTTATACGGGTAAGAAAATCTCACTGGATTTTCAAGATATTGAAGTACGCCGTGTGCTACAGCTGCTTGCTGATTTTACCAGTATTAATATGGTGGCTGCGGATTCAGTTCAAGGTAATATCACTTTACGTTTAAAAGATGTACCTTGGGATCAGGCCTTAGATATTATTTTAAAAACCAAAAATTTAGATAAGCGCCGTAATGGGAGTGTGATTTGGATTGCGCCTGTCACCGAGCTGATTAAAGCAGAAGAAGATGAAGCCAAAGCAATAGCACAAAGTGTAAAATTAGCACCAATTCAAACTGAATATATTCAGCTTAATTATGCAAAAGTTGCAGAAGTTCTTAAATTGTTACAGGACTCTAGAAACCCTAAAGGTGCGCAGACAAATAATACCAATAATACAGATTCTTTAGCTTTAGAAAGTCTACTGAGCTTAAGAGGAAGTGCGGTTGCAGATACAAGAACAAATACATTAATTATTAATGATACTGCAAATAATATTGATAAAATCCGTAAAATGATTGATCTATTGGATATTTCGGTAAAACAAGTCATGGTTGAAGCACGTATTGTTCGTGCTACGACAGATTTTACCAAAGAAATGGGGGTAAAGTGGGGCATTTTATCTCAAGGGATTACCAAGAATAATGATTTGCTGGTTGGTGGAAGTGATCAAACACTTTGGGATTTAAAAACCCCAGATAGTAATGGCAAATATACCATTACTCGCCCTGATAATTTAAATGTCGATCTTGGTGTGACGACTGCGGGTGCAAGTAAGATTGCATTTGGTTTAATTAGTATGTCTGATTTTATGTTAGACCTAGAATTATCTGCATTACAAGCTGATGGTTATGGGGAAGTGATTTCAACACCAAAAGTAATGACTGCCGATAAACAAAAAGCCAAAGTTGCTTCGGGTCAACAAATTCCATATCAGTCAACGCAAACTGCAGGAGGCAGTGCCGTTGCAACAACTGAATTTAAAGATGCTTTGCTCAGTTTGGATGTTACACCAAGCATTACTCCAGAAGGGAAAGTACAAATGCAGCTAAATGTCACAAGTGACTCAGCTGGTCAAATAGTGAATGGAAATGTGGCGATTAACAAGAATGAAATCAATACCAATGTCTTAGTCGATGATGGAGAAACCGTGGTATTAGGTGGCATTTTTGAACAAGAAACTAAAAACAGTCAGACCAAAGTTCCATTTTTAGGTGATATCCCGTATCTAGGACGATTATTTAGAAAGGATGTAAAGTCTGATAATAAACGAGAGTTACTAATCTTTGTGACACCAAGAATTGTTAATGACAGTCGTACCAGAAATCATTAATATACTTTCAATGAAAGCAATTCGATAGGTGACTCCTTGCCAAGCAAAGAGTTGGAAACCCTACCAAATATTTATTTGGTAGGGCCCATGGGAGCAGGAAAAACAACAGTTGGTCGGCATCTAGCGGAACTGTTAAGTCGTGAGTTTTTAGACAGCGATCATGAAATAGAAAGAAAAACTGGGGCATCTATTCCTTGGATTTTTGAAAAAGAAGGCGAACAAGGTTTCCGTACAAGAGAAACAATCGTGATTGATGAGCTCACATCAAAAAAAAATTTAGTGGTTGCAACAGGTGGTGGTGCTGTCACTCAAGCCATGAATCGAGAATATCTCAAGCATAGAGGTATTGTGATTTATTTATATACCCCTGTAGAAATCCAATTATTACGTACACATCGAGATAAAAATCGTCCTTTATTACAAGTCGAGAATCCTGAGCAAAAGTTAAAGGATCTACTTAAAGCACGAGATCCACTTTATAGAGATGTTGCACATTATATTATTGAAACCAATCAGGGTGCTGCGCGAGATTTAGCGCTGAGAATATTGCAACTGATCGTTTCAAAAGAAATTATTTAGTCAGTAAATTATCATTCATTGTTATTTGGCAGAATCATGCAAACTTTACATGTTGAACTGGGTGAACGTCGTTATCCAATCTTTATTGGTAGTCATTTGAACCCTCAAGAATTACTTGAACCTTATATTCAGGGACATCAAGTGATGATTGTTACAAATACCACAGTTCAACCTTTGTATTTGTCGCACTATGTTGAGGCGATTCAACAATTGGGTAAGCAGGTTAAAACATGTATTTTACCTGATGGTGAAAAATATAAAGATATTCAGCACCTCAATTTGATTTTCGATGCTTTGCTCCAAGCTGGTTTTAATCGTGATTGTACGGTTTTGGCTTTAGGTGGTGGAGTGATTGGTGACATGGCAGGTTTTGCCTCCGCCTGTTTCCAGCGAGGCGTGTATTTTATCCAAGTTCCGACCACATTGTTGTCTCAAGTGGATTCGAGTGTTGGTGGGAAAACTGGAATTAATCACCCTTTAGGCAAAAATATGATTGGTGCATTTCAGCAACCTCAAGTGGTTTTGGCTGATATGGCACAACTCAAAACCTTGCCTGAACGTGAGCTTTCAGCAGGTTTGGCTGAGGTGATTAAATATGCGTTACTGGGTGATGTAGACTTTTTAGCATGGTTAGAAGAGCATATGGATGGGCTGATTGCCCAAAATCCAGAATTATTGGCTGAAGCTGTTTATCGTTCTTGTGCGCATAAAGCAAGAATTGTGGCCAATGATGAGAAAGAGCAAGGTGAACGTGCTTTATTGAATTTAGGCCATACTTTTGGTCATGCCATTGAATCGTATCTCGGTTATGGGGTGTGGTTGCATGGGGAAGCAATTGCAACGGGTATGGTGATGGCTGCTGATTTGTCTCAGCGTATGGGATGGATTTCATCCGATGATCTGGAACGTACAAAAAAAATCATACAACGTGCCCAATTACCTGTAGCATGTCCTAAAATTCCGCTCGATGAATTTTTGGCATATATGTCACATGATAAAAAAGTATTAAATGGTCAACTTCGTTTAATATTGATAAAACAACTCGGCCAAGCCATCATCACTAAAGATTTTGATGTTGAGTTGATGAAACAAGCGATTCTCGCGAATCAGATATAGAAAAGGTTAGTTCCAAATGGCAGCAATTCGTACAAATTGGCAAAATATTCGACAATATATTTGGTTGGTTGGTGGATTAATCTGTCTTTTGGTGGCACTGATTTTTTGGGCAGTGACCGACACCAAAGATCTGGTCACTGTAGTCAATCCGATTGAAGAGTCCCAAGTTCAAATTCAACCTGAAAAAGTTGCGGCAACATCGCATTTAGGCGCTTTGATGGATGAAGTACGTCCACTTGAAATGACCACACGTATTGTGACTGCGGGTAGCCATGATGCAGAATTTCGTGGTACAAAATTTTTTCAAGAAAATAAGAAAGCTTGGACCATAGAGCTATTTAAGACCTCAGATGAAGATGTCATCTTGGGCTTTTTACAGAAACAAGCGGATCGGAAAAATTTTATTTATTTCCGTTTAAGCGGTGAAGATCAAGCAGAGCAATATGTTTTAGCCTATGGTCTATTTAAAAGTGATGATCAGGCCAAAAGCCAGTTACAACAATTAAATTTAAAACTGCCTGCATCTATCCATCCACAAGCGATCCAGTTTGAAAAATATAGTGCTTTAGTCAATGATCTGGGCTCAGATGAAATGGCAAGTGCAAATAAACTCTATCAAGTGAAATTAAAATCTGCACCTTTACCTGTAGTTGATGAAACGCTATTGGCTCAAGCAAAATCAGCATTGTCTTCTTTAACAGGTTCAACTCCTGCAAACCAGACCACCAAAACCACAATTACCCGTCGTGATTCATCTGGCAATGTGGTAGATGTACAAAAGTCGCAATCTCGTGCTCAGCCTTCAGGCAACAGCAAAGAGCCAACAGGTGCTACTGCTGATAAAAAACCAGCTGAACATGAAGTCAGTGATCCATTTAATTAAAATTAGCTCTAAAATGAAGCAGAATTAATTATTTAATTTTATATTTGCACAAAAATGGTGCTATAAATGCCTTTATAAGACGCTTAGAATTTTAAAGAATATCTTTATTTCACTATCTTTTAGTGATTTGGTGAACAAAAATAAAATTTGGCATATTTTTTGCTTTATTGTTGCGCTAATTGAGTTGATTGTCCCTGTTTTGGAGCGAAATGATTCAGTTGGTGTGCGATTTAAGTCTGATTGAGTGCTTTATTTCAGTGCGGAAGTTGTAAAACAATCTTGCAATTAAAGTAAAAACAGACTGGTATTCGATTCTGACTCAGTGGTTTACTTGAGCTAAGAAAATACTTAAAAATCGTAATTGAGTGTTCGAATGTTTTTCGCCCTTTCATGGGCCTATGTAGAAAGAAGGGTACGCTATGCACATGCCATCGCCTAACACTGTAGCTCCCGCTCAAGGTTTATACCAACCGGATGAGTTTAAAGATAACTGTGGTTTCGGCTTGATTGCCCATATGCAGGGTGATGCGAGTCATGATTTAGTCAAGACCGCGATTCATAGTCTAAGCTGTATGACGCACCGTGGTGGTATTGCCGCAGATGGTAAGACCGGTGATGGTTGTGGCTTGCTCTTGGCTATGCCTAAAGCATTCTTCCGTGAAGAAGCAAAAAAGATCAGTGACATTACACTGAGTGAAATTTTTGCGGTCGGGACGATATTTTTAAATTTAGATCCAGCACTTGCGGCCCATGCAAAGCAAATTCTAACCCATGAAATTGAAGAAGAAGGTTGCCGAGTCATTGGTTGGCGTGTCGTTCCAACCAATAATGATGCCTTGGGTTCAATCGCAATGCAGTCTTTACCTGCATTTGAACAAATTTTTGTCAATTGCCCAATGGGTGTGACTGAGGTTGAATTTAACCGTAAGTTACTTATGGCACGTCGTCGTGCAGAACAAAAATTAACAGCAGATCCATATTTTTATGTGACCACACTGTGTTCTACAGTGATCACCTATAAAGGTTTGATGATGCCTGCATATATTGCAGAATTCTATACAGACCTTGCCGATGAACGTTTGGATTCACACATTGTTGTGTTCCATCAGCGTTTCTCAACCAATACTTTACCACGTTGGCCATTGGCACAACCGTTCCGTTATTTGGCACATAATGGTGAAATCAACACCATTACTGCAAACCGTAACTGGGCAGTGGCACGTACACCAAAATTTGAAAACCCATTATTGCCAGGTATTACTGAGCTAAATCCAATTGTAAACCGCACAGGCTCAGACTCATCAAGTATGGACAATATGCTTGAGTTGCTTGTGGGTGGTGGTATGGATTTATTCCGTGCATTACGCATGCTTGTTCCACCAGCGTGGCAAAACGTTGAAACATTAGATGCGGATTTACGTGCATTTTATGAATTCAACTCTAAGCATATGGAAGCTTGGGATGGTCCTGCAGGTCTGGTGATCCAAGATGGTCGTCATGCAATTTGTATGCTAGATCGTAATGGCTTACGTCCTGCCCGTTGGGTGATCACTAAAAATGGTTATATCACTTTGGCATCAGAAATTGGTGTGTGGGGTTATGAGCCTGAAGATGTGATTTCTAAAGGCCGTGTAGGTCCTGGTCAAATTCTGGTAATTGATACCTTGACTGGAAAATTGCTCGATACTAAAGATGTGAGCAATCATCTGAAAAAAATGCGTCCATACCGTGAATGGTTACGTGAAAACTCAGTTCGCTTGCAAGGTAGTCCAGAGCTTGAAGAGTATTTGTGTGATCAAGGCTTAAAAGGTGACGACCTTAAAGCGGCTCAAAAAATGTTTATGGTGACATTTGAAGAGCGTGATCAACTGCTTCGTCCAATCGCTGAAAGTGGACAGGAAGCTGTCGGTTCAATGGGTGATGATACACCAATGGCGGTATTGTCTCGTCAAGTACGTCATGTGACAGACTATTTCCGTCAGCAATTTGCGCAAGTGACCAATCCACCGATTGATCCATTACGTGAATCAATCGTTATGTCATTGGAAACCTGCTTTGGTCGTGAGCAAAATGTATTTGAACAAGGTCCAGAGCATGCAGATCGTTTAATTGTATCGAGCCCTGTACTGTCAAACTCTAAAATGCATCAGATTCGTACCCTTGGTCGTAAAGGTTACGAAATTGCAGATATTGATTTGAATTATCCTGTAGCTGAAGGTCTTGAAGCCGCGATTTCACGTATTTGTGAAGAAGCTGCACAGGCGATTCGTGATGGTAAAACCTTATTGGTCATTTCAGATCGTAAAATCCGTGAAGGCTTTTTACCTGCAAATGCAGCAATGGTGACGGGTGCAATTCATCACTTCTTGATTAATGCAGGTTTACGTACCGATGCAAACATCATTGTTGAAACGGCACTTGCACGTGATGCGCATCAATTTGCCGTGATCTTAGGTTTTGGTGCAACTGCGATTTACCCTTATTTGGCTTATGATGTGATCAATGATTTGATTGCAAAAGGCGAATTATTGGGTGATCCAATTCACGCACAAGCGAATTTCCGCAAAGGTATTGATAAAGGTTTACTCAAAGTCCTCTCAAAAATGGGGATTTCAACAGTCGCATCTTATCGTGGTGGGCAGTTATTTGAAGCAGTCGGCTTATCTGAAGAAGTTGTCAGTAAGTGCTTTACAGGTGTGCCAAGCCGTATTAAAGGTGCAACATTCATTGACCTTGAAAATGACTTAAAAAAACTAGCAGATATTGCTTGGAAAGCACGTAAGCCAATTGAACAAGGTGGTTTGCTCAAGTTTGTCTTTGATAAGGAATACCACGCATTTAACCCTGATGTGATCAATGCGTTGCATAAATCAGTGCGTTCAGGGAATTATGCTGACTTTAAAGAATATGCAGAGTTGGTGAACACCCGTCCAATTGCGACGATTCGTGACTTATTAAAACTCAAAACTGATCATTCTATTCCATTAGAAGCAGTTGAATCCGTAGAAGAAATTCTGCCACGTTTTGACTCCGCTGGTATGTCTTTAGGTGCATTGTCACCAGAGGCACATGAAGCCATTGCGATCGCAATGAATACGATCGGTGGTCGTTCAAACTCGGGTGAGGGCGGTGAAGATCCTGCACGTTATGGCACCATCCGTAACTCTAAAATTAAGCAAATTGCTTCAGGTCGTTTTGGTGTAACACCTGCATATTTAACATCTGCTGAAGTGTTACAAATCAAAGTAGCGCAAGGTGCAAAACCAGGTGAAGGCGGTCAGTTACCGGGCGGTAAAGTGAATGGCTTAATTGCGCGTTTACGTTACTCGGTTCCAGGGGTGACTTTGATTTCACCACCACCACACCATGATATTTATTCTATTGAAGATTTATCACAGCTAATCTTTGACTTGAAGCAAGTCAATCCACAAGCCATGGTGTCTGTGAAACTAGTATCAGAGCCTGGGGTGGGAACAATTGCAGCGGGTGTAGCAAAAGCCTATGCAGATTTCATTACCATTTCTGGATATGACGGCGGTACAGCGGCTTCACCTTTATCCTCTATTCATCATGCGGGTTCGCCATGGGAATTGGGTCTTTCAGAAGCGCATCAAGCACTTCGTGTCAATGACCTGCGTGGTAAAGTACGTGTACAAACTGATGGTGGCTTAAAAACAGGCTTAGATGTGGTTAAAGCTGCGATTTTAGGTGCGGAGAGCTTTGGTTTTGGTTCTACACCAATGATCGCGCTTGGGTGTAAATACTTGCGTATTTGTCACTTAAATAACTGTGCAACAGGTGTGGCAACTCAGCAAGATCATTTACGTCAAGAGCATTATATTGGCGAGCCAGAAATGCTGATTAATTTCTTCCACTTTATTGCGGAAGAAACACGTGAATGGTTGGCTGCTTTAGGTGTTGCATCATTGAAAGATTTGATTGGTCGTACTGATCTACTTGAGATGTTGCCCGGTGAAACGGATAAACATGCACATTTAGATTTAAGTGCATTGTTAGAATCACATCCATCTGCGGAAGGCAAAGCGCAATATTGCCAAGTACAAGGCAATGAACCATTTGATAAAGGTATTCTTGCTGAGAAAATGGTGGCAGAAATGTTACCTGCGATTGAAGCAAGTACTGGTGGTGAGTTCCATTTTACTGTGGGTAACTGTGACCGTTCAATTGGTGCACGTCTCTCAGGTGAAATTGCCAAACGTTATGGCAACCTCAGTATGGAAGCACATCCTGTTAAAGTGAATTTAAAAGGAACTGCGGGTCAGTCATTGGGTGTTTGGAATGCGGGTGGTTTGCATATCAGCCTTGAAGGTGATGCAAACGACTATGTGGGCAAAGGTATGGCAGGTGGTCGAGTATCGATCTTCCCACCAAAAGGTTCACCATTCCAAACTCAAGAAACGGCAATTATCGGCAATACCTGTTTGTACGGTGCGACAGGCGGTAAATTATTTGCTGCGGGTACAGCGGGCGAGCGTTTTGCTGTACGTAACTCTGGCGCGTTTGCGGTCATTGAAGGTGCAGGCGACCATTGCTGTGAATATATGACAGGCGGTATCGTGACTGTACTGGGTAAAGTTGGACACAACTTTGGTGCAGGTATGACTGGTGGTTTTGCTTATGTGCTTGACTTAGATAACGACTTTGTTGATTACTACAACCACGAATTGATTGAATTAAACCGTATTTCTACAGAAGCGATGGAAGAACATCAAGAATTCTTACTTCGTATCTTAGATGAACACATTGCTGAAACAGGTAGTGCTTGGGCGTACAAGATTCGCAACGAGTTTGATTTCTATAGCCGTAAATTCTGGCTGGTGAAACCAAAAGCGGCTAATTTACAAACGCTTTTGAAAACAACTCAAGCAGATCCACAATAATTCCACTACTCAAATTTTAGGTAGGTGTGGATAACTTCGCAGATATACACAAGCGAATGAAGTTATCCACGCTCACCCACGGAGAGAGACATGGCTGAACGCCTGAATAATGACTTTCAATTTCTGGATGTAGCACGCCAAGATCCAGAGAAAAAAGATATTAATGTCCGCAAAGCAGAGTTTGTGGAAATTTATAAACCTTTTACAGCGGAAGTTGCAGCAAACCAAACCCACCGTTGTTTAGGCTGTGGTAACCCGTATTGTGAATGGAAATGTCCCGTACATAACTATATTCCAAACTGGTTAAAATTGATTGCAGAAGGACGTATTTTCCAAGCAGCTGAGCTTTGCCATCAAACCAACACTTTACCTGAAGTATGTGGTCGGGTATGTCCACAAGACCGTTTATGTGAGGGTGCTTGTACCCTGAATGATGGTTTTGGTGCTGTGACCATTGGTAATGCAGAAAAATATATCAACGATACCGCCTTTGCTTTGGGCTGGCGTCCAGATATGTCATCGGTAAAATGGACCAACAAAAAAGTTGCCATTATTGGTGCAGGTCCTGCAGGTTTAGGTTGTGCAGATATTTTAGTCCGTAATGGAGTAAAACCTGTTGTATTTGACAAGCGTCCTGAAATTGGTGGATTGCTTACATTTGGTATTCCAGAATTTAAAATGGAAAAAGATGTGATGAAACGCCGCCGTGAAATTTTCACAGGCATGGGTGTTGAATTCCGCTTAAATACTGAAATTGGTACAGATATCACCATCGATCAATTGCTTGCAGACTATGATGCTGTATTCATGGGTATGGGAACCTATACCTATATGAAAGGCGGCTTTGCAGGTGAAGATTTTGATGGTGTTTATGATGCATTAGATTTCTTGATTGCAAATGTTAACCGTACACAAGGCTGGGAAAAAGATCCATCTGAATACATCAGTGTTCAGGGCAAAAAAGTCATCGTTTTAGGCGGTGGTGATACTGCAATGGACTGTAACCGTACTTCAATCCGTCAGGGTGCAGAGTCAGTAACTTGTGCTTACCGTCGTGATGAAGAAAATATGCCAGGTTCACGTCGTGAAGTGAAGAATGCGCGTGAAGAAGGGGTGGACTTCCAGTTCAACCGTCAGCCAATCGAAATCGTCGGTGAAAACGGTAAAGTGACGGGTGTAAAAGTTGTGACTACTCAGCTGGGTGACCCAGATAGCCGTGGTCGTCGTAGTCCTGAGCCGATTCCAGGCTCTGAAGAAGTTTTACCTGCAGATGCGGTATTACTGGCTTTTGGTTTCCGTACCAGCCCAGCAGAATGGTTTGCAGGTGCAAATATTGGGCTAGATGGTTCTGGTCGAGTCATTGCTGCTGAAAAACAACAATTTAAATTCCAGACCTCTAACCCAAAAATCTTTGCGGGCGGAGATATGGTCCGTGGTTCTGATTTGGTGGTGACTGCAATCTGGGAAGGCCGTGAAGCTGCTGAAGGAATTTTGGATTATCTTGATGTTTAATTTTAGACATTAAATAATATCTATTTTAGAGCCCGCAGTCATGCGGGCTTTTTAATGCAGCAAACTCAAAAATTTAATCTGTACGAATTGCTTGCAGATAATGATTTAACTTTAAACTATGTTGTTTTGCTCGAGTTCTGATTTCAGCATGTGTATGTCCTAAAACAGTTGAAATATCATATAAGAACACGGGTTTTAAATATTCCATTCCGGTATAAAGTGCTGATTTTTGAATTGGAGATAAAAAGCCCTCCAATAATGAATGTTGTTGTTCCGTATTAAAATTCTGCTCAGGTTGACCAATGGTCATACTCAGCAACAGCTTTTTATGTTTAAGCTTGTCTCCTTTGGAACCATAGGCGAATTGATAGGTAAATACCTGTTCAAACCAAATTTTTAAAATGGCAGGTATACTGAACCAGTACATAGGGCATTGTAAAATGATCAGCTCATGTCTTAATAGTGCACTTTGCTCTGCCGCAATATCGATTTGATAATCTGGATATAAATCATGAATATGGCGAATTTCTAAATCAGTTTGAGTGCTTGATAATTCATCGACAATGGTTTTATTTGCGACAGATTCAGTAAAACTGGGATGCGCTAAAATCAGTAATGCCATCTTGGTTTTTCCCACTATAAAAATTATAGTGAATATAAATATTATAGTTTTTATGTACAATAACTATCCATTTTGATAGCTGGCAGAAAAATGAATATTGAGCAAAACACTTGTGAAGTGACGTTTCACGATAAGACTTATCATTGCCCGATTAGTATGGTGATGGATTTAATCGGTGGGAAATGGAAAACCGTGATTCTTTATTATCTAAAGGAGGAGTCAAAACGCTTTAATCAACTTAAGCGTGATATGCCAGATATCACAGAAATGACCTTAAGTTTGCAACTCAAGCAATTGGAAAAGAATGGTTTTATTTCCAGAACCGTATTTGGTGACAAGCCTCCAGTCAAAGTGGTGTATGAGTTAACTGCATTTGGTCAAACATTTATTCCTGTATTAGACGCTTTATCTACTTGGGCACATGGTTTTTCAGCGCAAAACTGATTCAAAGTGATGGCGTTGAAAGAAGCAGTTTTAAGGCTTAAATCAGTTATGGAAAAGCGATGAAAAGTGCAATTTAGCAATAAAATTTGCCAATCACACTAAAGCAATAGTTTGTTTTTTTAATACAAAAAAAGTTCCTAGACGAATTCTGTTTGTTTGGGTTCTATAAAACCCATGCTTTTTTTGTTGAATGTTTATATGACGTTGCAAGCATAAATATTTATAAATTGAGTTCTAATTTTGAATGGATCCTATGTGATTGTTTTAAAAATTAAAACACAACTCAACCTGATCAAAAAATGTCATTTAAGTCAATAAAAGCATGCTTATAAATCTCAATTTTAGGCTTTGTGTAAACGATAAAGCACTTTTTTGTGAAGATAAGAAATATATTTATTTTTAATAAGTTTAATTTTATCAATATCTTATATTTTTAATTTTTTTGGATTTTCAATTGAGCCATGTGTTTTTTTGAAAATGATATTTTAGGTCAACTGTGTGGATGATTCTGCAATATACAAATATTGAGATTGTGCCAATATAGCTTAAATTCAGACAAATGTAGGATTATCCTTATGTCAACAGTTCAAGCGACGGCAGAAAAATCATATTTAAATCGTCCTAAAGCTATTGGTATTAAAGTCCGTAAACCAAGCTTTAACCCAAAAGCAATTCGCAGACATTTTTTTGCCAATTCTCCTGTGATGTCACATTTATTGACTGCGCTTTCTTCAACATTTCCAATTGGTGAGCAGTTCTTTGTACATAGTGTGCGTAATGTACGTGACAAAATCACGGATGAAAAATTGCAAGCGCAAATTGCAGCATTTATTGGTCAAGAGGCCATGCACTCCAAAGCCCATACTGAATTCAATGATGCATGGCGCCGTGATGATTATAACTTAGACAGTTTTCAAGCATGGTTAGCACGTCGAGATGCACTAATTAAAAGTGTACATCCAAAATTACAACTCGCTGTTACCGCAGCTTTTGAGCATTTTACTGCATTATTGGGTGGCTATATTCTTCGTCATCCTGAAGTTTTAAGCACTCTGGATGATGATGCGGTTAAACTTTGGGTATGGCATGCAATCGAAGAAATTGAGCATCGTGCAGTGGCATTTGATGTATATCAGGCGATTTATAAAGATGATCGGACGCGTCGTACAGTGATGCGTAATGTGACTACGGGTTTTGCAAGTTTAACGTTTTATTCGGCTACCCGTTTGTTTATGCAAGACTGGAGAAAAAGTTTACCTAAGGTGCCACAAAATATCTTTGGGGTATATATGATTTCTAAAATGTTGATTTCATTGATTCCTGAATATTTATCTTATTACAAATCTGACTTTCATCCGGATGAAATTGATTATTCGAAGATTGTGGCGTACTGGAAAGAAAAGCTGGCAGATGATTATGGAATGGAAAGTTTCCAAGAAGAAGTGCACCTGCCGTTATATAGTTAAGACAATGCTTTAGATCAAAGGGCTAATCTATATGATTGGCTCTTTTAGTTTTCTTGCTGACGTTGATGGATACTTTCTAAAGTATCGACCATAGTGCGGGTCATTTGGTCAATTTCATAATTGAGTTTGCCACCAATTTGGACATGTTTAAATGTCGTCAAACGTAAGGTTTCTGGGATTAAATCCACTGAAATTTCATTGGTTTTTCGATCCACACGATTGACTGTTAAACTACAACCTTGCAGTCCAATAAAGCCTTTTTTAAAGAAGTATTTGATATTGTCATCTGGAATAACGATATCAATGTGTAGTGTTTCACCGGTATGAACCACATCTTTAATGGTTGCCATACCTTCGATATGCCCAAAAATATTATGCCCACCGTTTTCCATGCCAGCTTTGATGGATCTTTCAATATTGACTTCATCACCAATTTTTAAAAATTGTAATGTGGTGAGAGAAGTGGTCAATGCTGAAACATCAAATGAGGCTATATTTGCAATAGTATCAAAACTTGTTGCGGTTAGGCATGTACCATCGATTGCGACACTGGCGCCAATAAAAACATCATTTAAAAAGCCATTTTCATTGGAAATATAAAGGGTTGTAAAATTATTACCTTGTTGGATGTTTACAATTTTTTCTAAGCCTTGAACGATACCTGTATACATCGCTGATCTCTTTTATTTAGCTGATTTTTATTGTACAGATTTCATTGAAGAGGACTAGGGCTGAATTTTAGATTTATGTTGTATAGAAGAGTCTAACATCATACTTAGATGATTTTTTAAAAGAGAATGAATATAGCAGTAAGGTTTGCCAAAGCTTATTTTATAGGGAAAAGTTTAAACCCATTGATTATAGTTTGATGATAATGTATTTCAGACGATCTAAGCTTGATTATGGCTTAAATTGGACTAAGTCAGTATGTACCTAGACTCAGTCCAATTTAATTTAGCCAACCAATCAACCAGTCAACAATCAGTCAGAAAATGAATTAAATCTTATCTTTAAACTGTTTTATGATCTTTTGACGTTGCCATGGTAAAGGACGATTAATTGCTTCAGGTACATCACCAGACGTTGAACGCAGACGTAAATGAATTGCTGCCTGAGCAATCAAGTTTGCAGATACTGGGGCTGTAATAAAGGCAAGCAGTGTGATCAATAACTCTGCAAAACCTAAACGACTGTTAAATGCTGCGTAAATCATTCCCGCGATTAAAAAGCTGCCTAAACCCAAGGTACTGGATTTTGTCGGTGCATGTAGACGCATAAATAAGTCTGGTAATTTGACCATACCTATGCCACCCACCAAAGTAAAAAACGCACCAACAATCAAGAAGAATGAAACGATGATTTCCATGACAATTTGCATATTATTTTCCATGTACTTTCTCCTTAATCAACCACATGACCCGTTGTAAAATAACGAGCCAGTGCAGCAGTTGAAACAAAGCCCAGCATTGCAACCAATAATGCGCCTTCAAACATTGAGGTACTTGCCCAATAAATGCCAAGAATGACAACTAAGCAGGTTGCATTTAAAAACAATGTATCCAGTGCCAATAATCGATCTACGATAGAAGGGCCCATCACCAAACGGACCAAACATAACAACATGGAGATGGTCACTGCGAGCAGGCAAATACCAAGTGCATAAGGTAAAATACTCATGAACGTGCTCCTCGTTGCAGGTCAAAAATTTCGATTAAAGGAACTTCATAGCGGGTTTTAATGGCTTGAATTTCTGCATCTACATCATCACAACTGAGTGCATGAACCAAAATATCGCCACGTTCTTGATCAATTCCAGCACTGACTGTACCTGGTGTGGTGGTAATGATCATCGCCAGTAAAGTATTGACATGTTCATGGTCAGTTTCCAATGGAACTCGAAACCATTTTGGGGTGAGATTTTTGGTTGGGCCTAAGACTTGTTTAGCAACTTTAATATTGCTGACGATGATGTCCCATAGCACCACAAAAAATAATTGAATGGCGCTTTTCCAATGAATATTGGGTGTATGAATGATAAAGGGTTGAATCAGTTTAGGAATGATTAATCCCAAACTGATTGCCACAACAAAATCAAAGCTTTCAGCACTATGGTTCAACATAAGCCAACTCATTGCCACAATCACCGACACAAAAGGATGCGGTAAAATACGAGCGAATAATGATTTATTTTGCATTTATTGCTCCATAGGCTTGAGTTGAGCATTTTCAACATGTTGTTGCTGTTCTTGCCCCTGAATTTGGCGTTGCTTAAATTCAGAGATATGTTCGCCTTTTAGGGTTTCTGGGCTAATGATATAGGGAATATAGTGTGCATTTGGATCAACCATTTCACCATTGTATTTTGTTTCAGGTACATAGTGCGGATCGAAAGGTTGTACACTGATAGTTTCACCATGCCCATCCAATTTTAAAATACGCTGTTGATAAAGTGATGCATCAGAAACTTGCAGCGCTGTTTTTTCAACATAATTTAAAATTGGAGCAGCACAAACGACATAGACAATCAGTCCTACCAATAGCAGGTAAACGCTTTTGTCATTGCGTGCAGGAGCTTGCTCGGGTAAGTCCTGATAGGCTATATAAGCCTCTTCTTTCGGGTTGTCCTCAGGTGTCGTCGCTCGCCAAAACAGGATAAATCCGACTCGTGTAAATGCCAGAATACTTAAAAAACTCACAATCAAGATAATCGCAATAATCCAGCCTTGTGCAGCCAAGTTTGCAGTTGCCTGTAAGATTAAGACTTTGCCTAAAAAACCACTAAATGGCGGCAAACCTGCCATCATCAAAGCAATAAGAAAGAACGTCATGGCAATGACTTTGTCTTGCTTCATCTTTGGTGCGACTTTGAGATGATCTTTCATTGCACCACGTTGTGAGGTAATCCAGCCACAGAGCAAATAGAACGAAGCGGCTATGATGGTACTGTGAACGAGGTAGTACAACCCAGCAGCCCATGCTGGTGTGTTAAACATGGCAATGGCAACTAAAATCGTTCCGACTGAGGATAACACCATAAAGCCAACGAAGCGGCGTAAGCGTTCAGCTGCGAGTGCACCGATCACACCATATAATGATGTGATTAAACCAATTGGCAATAAGTAGTTGCTAAAGATCGTTTGTCCAAGCTGATCATTAAAGACAGTACCATTGACCCGTAAAATTGCATACACACCGACTTTGGTCATGATGGTGAAAATAGCAGCAACAGGTGTCGCGGCAACAGCATAGGTTTTTGGCAACCAGAAACCCACAGGTAACATGGCTGCTTTGATACCAAATACAACAAATAGAAGCAAACCACCTGCTATAGCAAGTCGATGTTGATCGTTTTCCAAGGTCGGTAATAAACGGCCGACATCGGCCATATTCAAACTGCCCACACTGCCATAAATCATACCTAAACCGATGAGGAATAGGGCAGAAGCCAGTAAGTTGATGGTGACGTAGTGAATGCCTAATTGGAAACGGGCTTTGCCTTGACCATGTAACAGCAAGACATAAGACGCCATCAGTAATATTTCAAAGAATACAAACAGGTTAAATAAGTCACCTGTTAAGAATGCACCAGTCAGACCCATTAAAAGAAGATGGAACATGGCATGAAAATAACGCCCACGTTCATCCCATTCTTTGCTGGCAAACCACAATACAGGCGCGGCAAGTGTATAGGTGAGAACCAGCATTAATGCGGATAAACGATCCAGTACCAAGACAATCCCAAATGGTGCAGACCATTCAGCAAGTTGATAAACAAAGATTTTCCCTGTATTGGCTTGAATCAAGTAAGCAATCGCAGTGGCGAGTCCAAGCATAACCGAGATTAAGCTAATGCCACGGCGCCAAGGTTGTCGCCAATCATGTTTTAAAGCGCCTGAACCAGGATTGCCTAATAAAATCAGCATAAAGCCTGTAAATGCAGGAATTAAAATACTCAGGATTGGAGAATGAGCATACCAAAAATCTAAAAAGCTGGTCATTATGGCTCATCCTCACGTGGGTCAAAATTACTCGGTTCCTCTTTGGTGTCTACATGGTCTGTCCCAGACTCATAACGACTGCGTAATGCCAATTGAACGATAAAAGCAGTCGTTGCAAAGCCAATGACAATTGCGGTTAGCACTAAAGCTTGAGGCAAAGGGTCAGTGACTTTGCTGGCTTGGGTTAAAATCGCAGGTGAACTGATTTGTATTCTTCCCATCGAAAACAGGAAGATATTGACTGCATAGCCAATCATGGCTAATCCAAGAACGACTGGAAAGGTACGTGCACGAAGAATCAGATAAATTCCTGAGGCAACCAATAATCCAATCGCAGATGCAATTAAAAATTCTAAACTGATCATGCATTACTCCTTGGGTACTGGACCAGACATGCTTGAATGTCTAGAGTCGCCTAAAACAGAAATGAGTAACATTGCTGCACCAACAACCGTGACGTATACGCCAAGGTCAAATCCGGCAGCAGAGGCCAGATGGAATTTGCCAAACAGCCCTGATTCCACATAAACATGTGCGCTGGTGAGAAATGGACGTGCCCAGAACCATGAAGCCAGACCTGAAAGCCCAGCAATGATCAGCCCTAAACCAATCCAGATTTCGTATAAACGACCAGATTGAGCACGCAGCATTTTTTCAGCCTGATCTTGTCCAATCGCGATATATTGAATCACCAATGCCATAGAAGTAATTAAGCCTGCAATAAAGCCACCACCTGGATAATTATGTCCTCGTAGGAAAATATACAGACTTACCACAAGTGCGATCGGCAGTACCCATGAAGCTGTCATACGGAACATCAGCGGCGATGGATTGAAACGATAGCTCAGACCTTGAGTGATCGTGGTACCATGTGCACGCATCCCATCCATCATGCACAGCGCACCAATGGCTGCAATGCCCAATACGGCAATTTCACCAAAGGTATCGAAACCACGGAAATCAACCAGAATGACATTGACAATGTTTGAGCCACCGCCTAACGGAATCGACTGCTGAACAAAGAACCATGAAATCGAATTATGATCACGTGTCATGATTAACCAAGTAATCCAACCAATACCAATACCGCCACCAATTGCAATGACTGCATCACGCCAACGACGGGTTTGGCTGGACTCATAAGGGGTTAATTGAGGAAGCAGTGATAAACTCATCAACAACAGCACTGTTGTGACAACATCCACAGTAATTTGTGTCAGTGCTAAGTCTGGCGCAGAGAGTGTGATGAAAATCATTGTCACGACCAAACCAATTGCACCACTAATCAGAACTGCTTTGATACGTTCATGGTGAAACCACAGCATCATCCAGCAGGCGGAGAACAATAACAGCCATAACACGATTGCAGTAAAGGGTGCATGTGTGAGTTCACGTGTTCCTGTAGTTAAATTTTGGTTGATCAATGGCGTGGCAACCACGGCAATACTTAAGGCCAAAATCCACAATAAATAATTTTGTAATGAGCCAGTTTCAGTTTTTTTCTTAATTTTGCGTGAAATCAGCAGGAGATTTTTAAGGAAATCTTCAAATAATAATTTGCCTTGGAAACGGCCTAAGTGTGGATCAAGATCAATTTCACGAATTCGCCCACCTTTGGCCAATGCGAAATAAAAAATCACACCACCAATTAAGGCAATTGCACTCATCAGTAACGGTAAATTAAAACCATGCCAGATGGCTAAATGAACCCCTTCAAAACTGGCAATTTGTGTTGATGCGCGTGTTCCGGCATTGACAATATTTTCAACCAGCAGCGCAGGAATGATACCGACTAAAATACATAAAGTTGCCAATATGATTGCTGGGACTCGCATACCCATTGGTGGCTCATGGGCATTTTTATTGGGAACGTGACGACCCACATCACCATCAAAAAATACACCATGTATCAAGCGAACCGAGTAAGCAACCGCAAATAAACCTGCCAATGTCGCAACAATCGCTGCCAACACAACATAGCCACCAGATAAGTTTGCCAACAGCTCAGTAAAGAACATTTCTTTCGAGATAAAGCCATTGGTCAAAGGTACACCCGCCATACTTGCAGCGGTAATCATGGTTAATGTTGCTGTAAATGGAAGAAGTTGCCAAAGCCCACTTAACTTTCTTAAATCCCGTGTACCAGATTCATGGTCAATAATCCCAGCGAGCATAAATAATGCCGCTTTAAAGGTTGCATGATTGATAATATGGAAAACTGCAGCAGCCACGGCTAAAGGTGAGCCTATACCCAAAAGGCACATGATCAAGCCTAAATGACTGATGGTTGAATAGGCCAGTAAACCTTTTAAATCTTCTTTAAATATGGCAAAAAATGCCGCCATACATAAGGTCAGCAGACCAATTGTGGTGACAAGATTATGGAACAGTGCCGAGCCAACAAAGATTGGCAATAAGCGCGCAACCAGAAAAATCCCTGCTTTTACCATAGTTGCTGAATGCAGATAGGCTGAGACAGGGGTTGGCGCTGCCATGGCATTGGGCAGCCAAAAATGGAAGGGAAATTGCGCACTTTTAGTAAACGCACCCAATAAAATCAACAATAAAGCGGGAACAAATAAACCACTATTTTGAATTGTACTCGCCATCATGGTGAGTTGGTCAATTTGATAGGTTCCTGCGATTTGACCAATCAGAATAAATCCACCCAGCATGGCTAAGCCACCCATACCAGTGATGGTCAGTGCCATCCGTGCACCACGTTGCGCGGCGTCGTAGTTACTCCAATAGCCTACTAACAAGAACGATGAAATACTGGTTAGTTCCCAAAAAACCAATAAAATAATTAAGTTATTCGACAAGGAAATACCCAGCATTGCGGCCATAAACAGCATCAACAATGCATAGAGCTTACTCAGCGAATTTTTCGGGTTTAGATAATAATAGGCATAGATATAAATCAGTGTGCCAATCCCCGTGATCAGCAATGAAAAAATTAAACTTAAAGCATCTAATCGGAAACTAAAATCAATACCAATTTGAGGTAGCCATTGCCACTGCTCTAAAACGGCTTGTCCACTTAATACTGTTTTCGCTTGAGTCAGCAGCAGGATAAAACTGCTTAAACTGACCCCGATTGCCCCTAAGGCTGTTACCCCGCGAGAGAATTGCTTCAGCCACAGAACAACGATAGTGCCAAGTATTAATGGTAAAAGAATAATAATCGGAAGCACACGCGTATCCATTGTCGTGAATAGGTCGTGAAACCTATGTGAATCTTATCTTTCAAGGATTTGAGGAATGCAAGGAACAGTCCAATAACTTAAATCTTGAAAGCCGAATTAAATTAGTAATTAAAAAATGAGTTGTGTTGCGCAACTTGAGAAAGCGATTAGAAAATCAATTTGCATTGAAAAATCTAATTTAAATTGATTTTTTCATCTTATTACATGAGTAGAATAACATCAATTTATTTTGTCGTTTTTTACGCAAACATTTGTAATTATACGCTTCATATGACTTTTTGCTGCTTGAAAATCATGCGGTAACCATCAATCTAGTGCGTTTGGAATTTTATAGAACAATGAATATGAATGTGAATATATTCATGATTTGAGAATGGAGTATAAAAGACAGTGTCATACGATTGATGATCATTCACTGTCTGCTATTGACGGGTGTAGGCTGAGGTATTTCTATAATAAGAACTTATGTGACGTTTGGTCATCACCAGACTGCATTAAACGTTTTAATTCGGTCTTTTGTTCTTCACTGAGGTGTTTAAACTGCTCAAAAAGCTGTTGAACATTTACTGGTAGATTGGGTTCGGGTTCAAGCAAATCCTGTTCAGCGCTTTTGGGAACTTCTTTGAGCAAGTTTGCATAAATATCTTGGTATTCTTGCCATACTTTATTGTTCTGAATTTCATAAAGCTTTTTATTGTCCAGTTTAAAACATTGATATTCGTCGGCTTGCTCAAGCAGCTCTTCATGACTGGCTGTAGCAATGATCTGTAAACGAGGAAAGGCCTGATTTAAACGATCGAGAATTAACTGTAGGCCAAATTGGTCTAAATCAACATCAATTTGATCAATCAGTAAGATGCCTTCACCTTCTTTACAAGGATAAAGGCTTAAAGGATTGAGTATGCACATACGACGCACCAAATCACCGACCAAGGCCAGCCAATTTTTGACTGTATTCGACAGTTGTGAGTAAGTCAGACTTTGATTTTTATAAGTGACCATCAGTTGTAATTTGGGCTGATACTCTAAATAGAGATCTGTGACTTCAGGAAGGACGATACTCAAGCTTTGCTTTAAGGCTTTTAAGCTGGGGGCATGTAATTGAGCACGGGCTTGAAATAAAATACTTTGAAAATTCTCATCACTTTGATTTGACGATTCTTTTTGCGCTAACACACTTTGAAAAAGTTGCGCGATTTGTGCATTTTCGATATCACTGATTTCGCGAAACCATTCGAAAAATCGTGCAAAGGTAGTATATGGAATTGGCACTAATTCATAGGCATTGTGCGCTTGTAAAATAATAGGATTATTTTTATTGAGAATATTCACTTCATTTACAAATCGTTCAGCAGGGTAGTAGGCAATTAAAGGTAAGCCTTGTACAGGATCTTTTTTGAGCACCAGATTATAACGTTCTACCAATTGTTCGAGTTGTACTAAGTCAACTTTACTGATGCCGACACCAGAACTATTTAAGGTTTTATATAATTGCCAATGACAACTTTGCGGATCTTGTTCTGCTGTTGCTGTGCTTTCTACGAGTTGACCAAACTCTATTGGGAAACTGATTTTAACATCTATTTTGGATTGCACTCGATCTTGCATAATGTCTTGGTCAAGCATCACCACACCAGGTGTGCGCAAATCTTTTAGACGTGCAGGAAACCAAGTCAAAGCTTGGTAAATATTTTTAATAATTGCCGTTTTTCCACTGGCTTGTTCGCCAACAATTAAACTGATTGGTTTGTTTTTATAATTAAAGTCTATTTTTAAATCAGCAAAATGGTATGTATGGCGAAAATGAATTGCTGCTAGTTTCATAGGATACCTGAACATTGACGGACAGCATAAAAGCTGTTGATATTTTCACCTTGCGATTTTTTCGCTAATACAGATGAACTGCTCAAAACCCTTATGCTGTTGCTTTATTTTTAAATGGCGCTTTTACTTTCAATTGTTGCACGAGATCATAGATGTGATGAATATTTAAGCTAACCTTCGCCCGTGTACAGGCAACATATAACAGTCTTAATTCTTCATCGCTGATTTTATGTTCTAAACCGTTTATTTTAAATTGGTAATCATCTTCGATATGTACACGATTCCATTCTAGCCCTTTGGCCTTATGTGCAGTTGAAATCACATAATCAGCTTGCTCTATTGGGGTTATTTTAGCAAGTGCTTTTTTGAGTGGTTCCGTACCGTGATCGTCAACCAATTTGACTAAGGGTTTGATATCACTACCGTCATTGGTTTCACAGTATTCATGTACATCATGCCAAGAGTTAAACCAAGCCAGTTCAGGCACATCCACAACACGTTTGCCTTGTTTAAGCAAACTTGCCGCATCAACAAAACGGTTGAGTTTTGCATGATCGGCTTGTAGTCCAACCTTATCGCCTTGCACGAGACCAGAAAGAAGCAACTCCATCGCACGTGCATTGGTACGACATAAAATCGCATCACGCATTTTAGTATGTGGTTTATTGACCACACTCGATTTCATTTCAGGATTGCCCAATAAAGGCACAGTTTCATCCAATGCACCGAGCAAATGATTGGCCACATCTGCAATCGCATCACCAAAACGGAATGAAGTGGTTAAACGAGATTCAGGGAGTGGCATTTGTTGCATGGCATTGACCGCACCACGCCATGCATAAATTTGTTGATGGGCATCACCGACATAAATCACTTGGGTATTACGCTGACGCAATAAAATACCAAGCATTAATGGATCAGCATCTTGTGCTTCATCAAAGAGTACATAATCTGCTGGAATAAATGGATCTGATAATGCCCAGAGTTTTAAATAAATATCATGACCTATGCCTGCTTGATGATTGGTATCAATCGACTCTAACCAACGTCTTTCTACTGCAGGGTAAAGATGTTTTTGTAAAGACTCAATATCATCTGCATGCAGCCAACTCGGTGCTTGGATATGACGTGGTGCTGGATATTGTGAGCTGGTCGAGCAGAAATAGCTTACAGCATTGGCAACTAAACTCGCCAAACGACTGGGCATTAGCACATACTTTTCATAACGCCCGCCCATTAAACGTCTAAGCGTAATTGGTTCGAGACGATACTCTTTGGCAATAAAACTGGGACTTAAACGTGGTAGACGTAATTTATCGGTGACTCCACGCGACACACTACGAAACGCCAAAGAGTGGAAGGTTCGGCAATCTACATTTTGATGAAATTTATTCTGTGCTTCAGTGGCAATTGCCTTATTAAAGGCCAAATACATCCCACGGCGCTCCGTCATCGCATCACTGATTAACTGCAAAGTCGTGGTTTTACCTGTGCCAGCATAGGCAATCACTTTAAATGATTGTCCTTTTTTCGCTTCTGCGATTGCAAAGCTTTGCTCAGATGTGGGTGTAAAAGAATAAGGCACAGTATTTATAAAATCTTATTAGCTTGAAAATTCAATATGGGACAGAGTATAGCAAAAATTGCTCAGCACTAGGGTGAAATCTAACAAGATGTTATTTAAACGACTGTGCTAAGAATCTGCTGGGCCGTATCCTGATCATTTTTATCATAATATGAGGTATTGGGGTGTTTGTCTTTAAAATGACTTAAAAGTGAAACTAGATTGTCATAACTGCTTTCTAAACTGAGCACGGGAAAATTCTAAAACATATTCGGATAAAGTTATGACAAATTCAGCCAGCCGACACACACGCCGTGAAGTGCTTACTTGGTTAGCCAGCATTCCATTTCTTCCACTTGGGGCAATGGCAACTTCAGCCACACTTGCAGGTTGTAATGATGATGATAAAAATACTGCAGTTAAACCACCGATCAATCCAGCTAAATTAAAATCTGCAACATTTATACCAATGGATGCACCGACAGTTGTTGCAGCAATGGCTACTACAACATGTACTTCAAAACTTTCGATTAATTGGGATGATGGTAGCTCAACTACTTATCAACTGGGATATAAGCCATTCTTCTTAACAGGTACTGAAGTTCCAGATGGTAAAGGTGGTAAAGTTATAGCAGGTGGTTATTATGATATTAAAAACCAACCTATTATCGATAGATCTGTAGCAGGCAAAGAGCGCCAATTTTTCTCTGACTGTCCAGATGGTAGTTCTCTAATCAGTTTTAAACAAGCAACTGGCAAAGACTTTACCGATGCCGATAAAAAAGCTTTGGGTGTAACAGGAAATCCAGTATTCCATGTGGTTCAATTTGAATACCTTACTAAAGATCAAGCAGGCGGAGATACTTATGGTAAGTTGTCATCACCAATTGCAGTCCTTACTCTAGATCAAGATCCTAAAACAGGTCATTTAACTTTAATTAAATACCACAATGTAGATACGTCTAGTGCACATGGTCTATGGATTACGTGTGGTGCGAGTTTATCACCTTGGGGAACACATCTTTCAAGTGAAGAATACGAGCCAGATGCATTTAATCAGGGATTAGGTCAATCAGCAGCGACACTTAAAGCATTCAGTAAAAATATATATGGTGATGAGACCTCTGCAAATCCATATAACTATGGGCATTTGCCTGAAATTACAGTAAAAGCTGATGGTACAGGTTCAGTGAAAAAGCATTACTGCCTAGGTCGTATTTCACATGAGTTGGTACAAGTATTTGCGGATAATCGTACAGTACTTATGGGTGATGACTATACCAATGGTGGTTTGTTTATGTTTGTTGCAGATAAGGAAAAAGATTTATCTGCGGGAACACTGTATGTTGCAAAATACACAACGCAATTAACCGATACAACATCGGGTAAAATTTCTTGGATTAAACTCGGTCACGCAACCAGTGCAGAGATTGAAAACTTGATTAAAAGTGGTATTAAATCCACTGATATTTTTGATTCAAAATTACAGATTGCAAAATATCCAACAGATGCTACGGCTGATGAAAAACAAGCAATTGATGCTTCAAAACCAACTGCTGACCAAAAATTATTGGCAGATGCAGCAAAAGCCCGTTTGAAAACGCAACAGACCAACCAAAAAGCAGAATTGGAAGCTCAAGGTTTTAAATTTACTTATTTAAGTAAAACAGGTGTTTATCTGAAATTGAAAGATAACTCTGATAAAACTAAACTTGCAGCAGCATTCCTTGAAACACATCGCTATGCTGCTTTTGTTGGTGCATCGATGGCATTGACGAAAAATGAAGGAACAACAGTAAATACCACAGATAAAAAAGCTTACTCTGCTTTAGCAAACATTGTTGACTCAATGGTTGAAGGCGGTAGTGGTTATCTTGCTGAGCACAATGTGAAGTTTCCTAAAATTACCGCTGGTGGTATTTTAGAGCATAAATTGTCTGGCGGACAAATCGACAGCACAAATGTAGCAATTAATAGTGAATGGGTTCCAAGTGAATCAAGCGTATTGCTTAAAGGAAAAGACATCAGTTTTGATAGTTTCGGGAATACTGCAGATCCATCACAAATTGCTAGTCCTGATAACTTGAAGTTCTCTGAAAAGTTACGCGTGTTATTTATTGGTGAAGACTCAGGTAATCATTTGAATAATTACTTGTGGGCTTATAATGTAGATACGAAGAAATTGGATCGTGTTTTATCTGCACCAGCAGGTGCGGAATCAACAGGTTTACATGCTGTTGATGAAGTAAATGGCTGGACATATATCATGAGTAACTTCCAGCATCCAGGTGATGAATGGTATCGCTTCTATAAAGATAATGAAGATGGTTCACGTAACGGTTTAAGTAAAGACATGCTTGCTCAACTTGATGCAGCGATTAACACCAACTATAACAACAAGTTCGCAGCGGCTGTTGGTTATATTACGGCTGACCCAATTGCACCTTCGGTTGAGAAAAAATCTTCTTAATTTCGATTTTGAATAAAAAAGCAGCGATATTTCGCTGCTTTTTTTATAAATCCCAAATTAATGATCTCGATTGGCTTTTTCAACTAAGCCAGAAAGCCCTTGACGGCGTGCAAGCTCGTTAAGTACCAATTGCACATCCAACTCAAAATAACCAAGCATCACAATGGTATGGAACCATAAATCTGCAACTTCATAGATCAGATCATTTTTATGATCGTCACACGCTTCAGATTTAAAATCTTTTGCGGCAATGATGGTTTCAATACTTTCTTCACCAATTTTCTCTAAGATTTTATTTAAACCTTTGTGGTAAAGCTTTGCCACATAAGAAGAATCTGGATCAGCTGCTTTACGTTCAGCCATCATTTTGCCTAAATAACCCAAGACTTCGACTTGTTCAGCCTGCGCATTGGAGCTATTCATGGCAATAGTATGTGGATTCGATGAAGGTTTTTCACCGTATATTGCATTTGGATCTTTTAATTGTGCATCGACAATTTCCCAACCCGTTGCAGTGAGCTTGCGATAGAAGCAAGACTCTCGACCTGTATGGCAGGCGATTCCACCATGCTGTTCAATTTGTAAAACGATAACATCTGCATCACAGTCTAAACGGATTTCATAAACAGTTTGAAAATGGCCAGACTCTTCGCCTTTAAACCATAATTTATTTCGTGAACGAGAAAAGTAAACGCCCTGCATTTTTTCAGCAGTCAGTTGTAATGCTTCACGGTTCATCCATGCCACCATCAAAATACGACCAGTTTGATGATGTTGTGCAATAGCAGGAATAAGTCCTTGTTCGTTAAATTTTACTTCATCGAGCCATTGCAGATTGTTCATAGGATTTCACCAAGTTATAAAAAGAAAGAGCGCTACGTTGACATGGTAGCGGTTGCATAGTGTACGTTATTTCCAGCATTTTAGGAAAATATTGATTATGGATTGAGTCGAGATTAAAACGTTTGCTCATACTTTAAAATTACTGAATCAGCAACTTGAGTGCACATTATTTTTCCCTTGCCAAAGACGATCGAGCAATATCTTCATACTTCATTTGACTAAACATACCCGATTTTAATCCCGACACAGTGATTGCCATTTCTTTACGAAAATAAGGGATACGGTACATCCAAGAGAAGCTTAGATCCCGTAAACCACCTGCCCACCAAAGATCAGACTGGTATAGGGGCGTCAGTAAACGGCTTAAAAATTGATAGAATGCAGATGAGCTTTTACGATGTTGGTGATAGCACTGCCATAGCTTTGCATAATCGATCGTTTGATTGTTTCGGGCAACTTGAACTGCTTGTCCCAAAGCCCATGCATCTAAAAGCGCCATATTGGCACCTTGTCCAAGCTGTGGACTCATGGCATGTGCAGCGTCTCCGATGATACCGATACGTCCTTGACCAAATTTAGACAGCACCACATCACGATAATGGGCGGAAAGCCATTGTTGCTTCTCTTCAGGATTGGCGATCACTTGCTCTAACCATTCAGCAGCGGGCTTCCAGCGTTTGGATAGCGCTTTTAACCACTCAGCACGGGCTTGTTGATGAGGTAAAAAATTTCCAAGCTGATCGGTTGGAAGACTCCAGAAGATACTGGAAAGTCGTTGCTTGGGCTGAGAGGGAATTGCGCCTGTAGGTAAGATTCCCATCATGATCTTGGAGCGATCATAAAATTGGTGCAAAATTTGAGTATCAAGCTGCAAACATTCAGGCACAATGGTCCATTTCGCGCCCCAAGGGTAGGCTTGATCGATTTTAACCCATTCGATTGGTCTTAATTGGCTTCGCGCACCATTGGCAACAATAACGCTATCAAAGACTTTATCAAAAGATTCACCATTGATCCTACCCAAAACTTGGATTTCATCTGCTGATTCTTTAAGTTTTTCAATATCGGCATTCATGTGCCAAGTGATCAGTTCAGGAAATTCATGGCATTTGTTTTGCAAGACATGACATAGGCTTGCTCGATGAATGCCTAAACCATAAAAATCGGGATGGGCTTGGGCGTAATGGATATCTACCAGTTTAAAACCATTGGCGAGTTGTCCCTCTAAGCCTGTGACCATTGCACCGAGTTTAACCGCATCATCAAGCACACCTAAGTGCTCAAAAACTGCAAGTCCAGACGGTTGAAGCAATAAGCCTGCACCGACAGGTTCAAGCTCAGATACTTTCTCAAAAATAGTAACCTGAATATTTTGTTGTGCGAGTAAAATTGCTGCAGCAAGCCCTGCTGTTCCTGCACCGACGATGGCAAATTTTGGCGTTTTAGTTTGATTCATTATTAGAGTAAGTGCTTTGAATGATTTAAATTTAACAAAAAGCAGGGAATTAACAAGCAGTAATTTGAATCAAGCTCTTTATTTACTAGGGTCTGTTGACAATTCGTCTACGTTTGCGACGACGTGTGTTTTTTAGGCGATACTAGGCGCGAAATACGAAATTTAGTTATTCTAAATAAGTAGTTCGTAACGACGTAGCGGCAAAAAACACGCTAGTCCCGAAGGGTTGTGGCTAAAATTATCTCAGCACGTTATGAAACTCGAAAATAGTCTCGCTATTCTCTTCGTTTCCTGCTTTACGACGTATACGTCTCATGCTCAATTTTAACCTACAACCCAAACCATTTATGAAATGTCAACAGACCCTAATGGATCTTAGCCAAAAATCAACGCCTATAGACGAGGCCAGATACGGATTAAATTCAATGCAAAATACATGATTTAAAGCTTGAGCCATGACTCATGTCTCAGGCTGATATCTCAAGTCATCGAGAATGCAGGTATGATGTATTTAAGCTATTGAAAATCATATTTATTCACCGCTAGATGAGGTGGTCAATGGGGTGTAATAATTATAAATCTAGCATCACTTCAGCAAAATTTTGTTTCTCCAGCATTTCTAAAAATTCATCACCTAGCCGCTGACTTTCTGCCACAGACTGCTTCCACAACTGTTTTCGCTTCTGATCATCCAGACCTTTCATCACAAAATCTTTACGATCCGGTAACCGTCCTAAAGGCAAAGATTTTAGATAGTCTTGAGAAGGCGAGATCAGTAAAGTCCGTGCTTGGTTTGCAGGATTGGCTGTGCGAGATTTAAACATTTTGTCAAACCAGCCTGGGATGATACTGTCGGCAAAATGTGGATATAAAACAATCCCTTTACTTTCAAAAGGCAAATCGATGTGATAGTCGATCAAACCACCATCTCGATACGCGCCTTGTGGCGCATTGGCAATATTTTTTACCGCAGGTGTAACTGCCGGAATCGAACCTGAGGCCATCAGCCAATCCGCAACATTGTGCTGATTAAAATTTAAATAATGGGTTTTAAAAGCGTCATCCTGAATTTTAAATTGTGGGAACTGAGCAGGCTGACAGATGACTCGTTGCATAAATTTATTCAGATGGTTTCTTGAAATTGCATTACTGCCGATAATACCGAGTAAGGAGCTATACAGTGCAAACTTTTGATCACTTTGAAATAAATGTTCTGCTTTGGCTGCGATAATCGTAAGGTGATATTCGGGATGTTCGACCAATTTTTGGCTGTGTTGGTCTAAAATGCTGTACAGCATCTCGCGAGATATTTTCTCAATCTCTGCAATGGTCATCTTTTTATGAAAGGGCAAGTTGATATATAACTCCGCCAAACGCTCAGGACCAAGTAGTTCACCTTGCGCTAAAATTCCAGCAAAGCGCCATGCACCAACAGATGAACCAATTAAAAAACGTCGTTGTTTGGCACGCTGTAGAAAATCACCGAAAATCGCTTGATCCAAGCCCATTAAACCAATGCCTTTGGGGCCGCCAGCTGCGCCGGGAATCATATCGACTTGATGTGCAGATAAGCCTTCTTGTTGTATGTGTTGTTTGGCGAGTGAGCCTGCACGTAAGGTGATTGCTGCAGGGCGTTTTTGTAGAATTTGGGTCATGATTTCACTCACTCAAACGAATATTTTTCATTTTAGAGTGCGTGATAGATTGAACAATGGCGAGAGCTGTCACTCGGTGACTTAGCAGTCATAGACAAAAAAGCCTATTCATTGAATAGGCTGAATCATGTTACTTGGCAATCCGCCAAACTGCTAAAACAGTGGCTAAGACAATCAAGACAATTGAAATATACCACGGTGCAATGATCGCAATAGAGAGCAAAATCGCCATAATACTGCCGAAAATCCAGCTACGTTTTTGTTGCTGTTCCACTTCTAAACGCATCATTTGTAACTCATGCAGTTGTTTTGCATGCCACGCAGATTGATTTTTTAAACCATTTAAGCTGTCAACCATCAAGGTGGGGAAATCCTGTGCACCTAAAAGTAAGTCAGGAATTTTCTGTCCTAACTCTTTTAAGTTCTTCTGAGGATTCATTTGTGCTTTTACCCATTCGGTGAGAATCGGTTTTGCCAGCTTCCAAATGTCGAGTTCAGGATATAAATCGGTACCTAAACCTTCCACATGCACCAGTGTTTTGAGTAATAACATCAATTGTGGTGGAATTTCTAAATGGAAACGACGAGCAATGTCCATGACTTGAATCAAGATACCCGCAAAGTCCAATTCATGCATCGGTTTGGATACCATTGGTCCAACAGTGCGACGCATTTCACGGGATAGCGCATCTTGATCAGTGCCCGGTGGAATCCAGCCTGCCTGATGCACAATTTGAATCAGTTGTAAGAAGTCGCTGTTCATGACCGCAAGCAACATACGCGCAACGGTCATTTGATCTTGTTTAGATAGCTCACCCATAATTGCACAGTCAAGGGCAATATAACGAGGGTGGCTTGGATTCAAGGTTTCAACAAACACGTTGCCGGGATGCATATCGGCATGGAAGAAATTGTCACGAAATACTTGTGTAAAGAAAATCGTTAAACCCTTTTCAGCAAGATCTTTACGATCCATTCCGAGCTTTTCAAAGGTTTCAATATCCGAAATGGGAACGCCTGTGATCCGCTCAGCAACCATAACATCTTTGCTGTCCATATAGACTTCAGGCACATACATCATGCTCGAACCCGTGAAGTAATGACGCATACGACGGGTATTGTCTGCTTCTAGTGTAAGATCCAGTTCATTTAAGATCACTTGACGATAATTCTGGATAATTTCAGACAAATGCACTGCACGAGCTGCTTCAAGCCGTTTTTCTAAGCTTGCTCCTAGCCATAGCAGAATTTCAAAATCCTGTAGAATCTGACTGCGAATATCTGGACGAGTGACTTTCACCACCACTTCACGACCATCATGGAGCGCAGCAGTATGGACTTGTGCAATAGATGCAGCAGCCAAAGGTTGTTCATCAAAACGGGCAAAAATTGTAGAAATATTGGCTTTCAGCGATTGTTCAATACGCGCTTTTGCAATATTGACCTCGAAGGGTTTAACCCGATCTTGTAATAAAACCAATTGCTGTAAAATTTCAGGTGGAATTAAATCACGACGCGTGGAAAGTAATTGCCCCAGCTTAATTGCTAAAGGCCCCATTTCTTCTAATGCTTCTTTAAGCTTGAGCGGATTTTTACGTTCTTTACTAGACCATGCCGCAGGGTGTAAGCGAATTAAAGCTAAAGCATGCCGAGCTTTTTCAGGTAATTCTTCCGCAGGGACCAGTGTGTCGAGTCTATAGTGCGCGGCGATGCGCCAAAGTTCGAATAAACGGGCAATATGCGGAATCATATATTAAATTACCTGATCTTGATTTTGAGTAAAGTGAGATTGAAGTTGCTGAATTTTTGCTTCAAGTCGGTCAATATTTTGGTTCAGTTGGCGGGTATCTTGTTGCAGATCATCCATTTGCCAACGCGGAGCCAATACACCCGTATCTTCTTTTAAAAAGTCTTCTACAAAAAATAAATGACTTTGCAGTGAGCGTTTGAGATGCTTTGGCGCCAGTTGTATTTTGCCAATTTCATGCGCGAGTGCAGGACCAATCCACGGGCTAAGCTGGGCTGCCAAATCAGGCTCAAGCTGTTGGATAATATTTTGAATATCCTGTAACAGGTGATAATCACCTTGTAGGGGAATATTGCCAATATCATTCGCAACAAATAATTTAGCCAATTCAACAACATTCTTTACATGTAATGTTGCTGTGGCTTCTGCAATCGCAACATTTTTGTCAAAAGGACGTTGTTCAAAAATTGAAGGTGCTTCGCTTTTACCAGTCACAGTCGGTTCAAGACGGATTTTATTTTGATCAAAGTAAACATCAACAGAAAGCTGAGGCGTATCCATCACGACACGCAACAGTTTGCCTTGTAACTGATTAAATTGGATGCGGGTAATTGCATCCAAGTTAATACACTGATTGATTAATCGTTCAACTGCACCGAGTGCCAGAATTGACCACATAATTCAACCTTGCTGGTTATATCTTGGGGAAATTACAGTTTAAAGCCACGGTGTACCGCCACAATACCACCCGTTAAATTGTGGTAATCGCAGTTTTGGAAACCGGCATTTTCCATCATACCTTTTAAGGTACGTTGGTCTGGATGCATACGAATAGATTCAGCCAAATACTTATAACTTTCCGCATCATTGGCAACAATTTTACCCATAAATGGTAAAGCGGTGAAAGAATAGAAATCATATAGCTTTGAAAATGGTTCAAATACTGGTTTTGAGAACTCAAGGATCAGTAAACGACCACCTGGCTTTAATACACGATACATCGCTTGGAGTGCTGCATCCTTATCGGTCACATTACGTAGACCAAAGCTGATAGTGAGCAAGTCAAAACTATTGTCTGCAAAGGGCTCTAAGGTTTCAGCATTGGCCAATACAAAATCAACATTGGTACAGCCAGCATCAATCAAACGATCACGACCAACATTCAACATTGACTCGTTAATATCGGATAAAACCACATGACCTGTCGGGCCAACTTCACGGCTGAAAACTTTGGCTAAGTCACCTGTACCGCCTGCAATATCAAGCACGTGCTGACCACGACGTACACCTGACATATTGATCGCAAAGCGTTTCCAGAGGCGGTGAATACCGAATGACATTAAATCATTCATAATGTCGTATTTGCTTGCTACAGAATGGAAGACTTCAGCGACTTTTTGCGCTTTTTCTTCACTATTAACAGTTTTGTAGCCGAAATGCGTGGTTGCACCGACATTACCAGTATTGGCACCACGGGGTAGGTTGTATTTTGGCACAGTCCCAGAAACTGGCGTATCTACCAATTGTTGCTGCAAGGACTGTTGTTGACCTTGTGGAGTACCTTGCGGTAATGGTTCTGTTAGAAATGGACTCACTTTGTCTGTATTCGTTGCCGTTTCAGCAGGGGCTGTAGGCTTTTGGTTTTCATTCGACATTTGAGTCACTCCTGAACACAAAAATGGGAAATTTTATATTGCTCTGCATAATGACAGATTCTGCATAATTTTGCAGTCCTCATCATGAAATTGTTATGAATAATATACAAAAACCGATCTTAGAGATCGGTTTGATACAGCCAAAAATTAAATTAATCCTGAAATGGATTGGGATCTCCAGCATGCACTTTTTCGACAATATCACGTTCTTTTAGGGTAAATGCATGGATAAAATCAGCTGCGGATTTCATCGGTTTCATCGCAATAAAACCTTCGCCAATAAAGTCATACATCAATTCAAATTTATATTTGATTGCAGTGCCTTTACACATTTTAAATGCAGTATGCATAATGAATGAACGCATGTATTTGTCTAGTGCACCACCCAAATCATCCAATAAACCCAGCTGTTGTTGACGGGCTTCTGCTTGATCTAATTTCAGCAAGGTCAGTCGCATCATTTCATCATCAATCACTTGGTCAACAGGGTAATCCTTAAGTAATTGTGCCGCGACTTGCTCATCAAGTTGCATAGCAAGTACCGCCAATCCAACAGATTTTAAACCGGTCTTAATGGCATTTTCTGGGAGAATTTTTTCTGCTTTGTGGGCATATTTTAATAAACGTTCAATCTGTATCGCCAAATCATCAAATTCAGGCCCACCATATAAGCGGTTGATAAAATATTTTGCCATCAATTGATTTTCTTTTTGATTAAACAGCGCATGATGAGTCTTTTCAATACGCATTTTTAACCAGTCCTGCGCTTCATGCAGGCGTTTTTCTAGAATTGGGTCAGTGTGATAACTCAATTGTTGATATTGTTCTAAAAGCTGATCAAGTGCAGCAAGTTTTGACATATAAAAACTCTAGATTTCGTTTAGCAACAGCATAAAGGCAGTTGCTGCGTATCACTATGACAAAAGTTAAAAAACAATAGAGAAATATGGTCAGTGGATTTTTAAATAAACAATATCAAAGATTTTATACAGAAAATAATATAACTCTGTTTTTGGGAATGAGTATACTCAATTGAAGTTTCAGACTATAGAGAAGCAGATGATTGAAGAACAATTAGCGTTTGCGTTGCGTGATGAAGAAGAGTTATCCGTTGATCTGATTGAGGCACAATATGCCTTAAAGAATTCTAAAGATAAAAATAATGCCAAAAGCTTGGTCATTTTAGTCAGTGGTATCGAGCTTGCGGGGAAAGGGGAAGCGGTTAAACAATTACGCGAATGGGTTGATCCTCGTTACTTACGGGTTAAAGCAGATCCAGCAAGTTTATTTAGCAGTAAACAAAGTTTTTGGCAGCCTTATGCACGGCATATCCCATCAGAAGGGCAAATCCAGCTGTTTTTTGGCAATTGGTACAGTGACTTATTGTCAACAGCGATGCATGTTTCTAAACCTTTAGATGAAACCTTGTTCGATACCTATATTGAAAATATGCGTGCTTATGAACAAGACCTAAAAAATAATCATGTTGATGTGATTAAAATCTGGTTTGATCTACCGTGGAAAAGCTTACAAAAGCGTTTAGATTCAATGGATGCGTCTGAACAGCGTTGGCATAAGTTAATGGGTTTGGATTGGCGGAATAAAAAACAATACGACATTGTGCAAAAATTACGTCAACGGTTTACCGATGATTGGTATGTGATTGATTGCGAAGATTGTGTTGCACGAGATCAACAATTTGCTCAGTATATTTTGCAAGCATTAAAGCAGTTGCCTCGACATAAAACAGCAGTGAGAACCAAGTGGAAACAGGCGACTGTACCTGAGTCGTTATTGCAACCCGCGACAGAAGAACTGGATAAAGATCAATATAAAGCTGAATTAAAGAAATTAACCAAAAAAGTATCGGAAGCGCTACGCAATGATTCACGCAATGTCATCATAACCTTTGAAGGCATGGATGCAGCAGGTAAAGGTGGGGCAATCAAGCGGATTGTAAAAAATCTTGATCCGCGTGAATACGAGATTTATACCATTGCCGCACCAGAACAGTATGAATTGCGCCGTCCCTATTTATGGCGTTTTTGGACCAAGATTCAACCTGAGGAAAAGATCAGCATTTTTGATCGCACTTGGTATGGTCGAGTATTGGTTGAACGTATTGAAGGCTTTGCCAAGCCTGCGGAATGGCAACGTGCCTATGATGAAATTAATCGCTTTGAAAAAGATTTAACCGATAATCAAACCGTGTTGGTTAAATTCTGGTTGGCAATCAGCAAAGATGAACAAGAAGCACGTTTTAAAGCACGTGAACAAACACCGCATAAACGCTTTAAAATTACCCCTGATGACTGGCGAAATCGTGGACATTGGGACGATTATTTAAATGCTGCTGCGGATATGTTTGAACGAACCGATACCGAGTATGCGCCGTGGCATGTGGTTGCGACCAATGATAAGTACACGGCACGTATTCAAATCCTTAAAACGATTTTAAAGCAGCTAAAAGCGGATTGATTGTTTGCTAGCAACAGCTAAGTTGAGGTTATAAATAGTATCGCACTAAAGAATAGATGCTCTTATTCTACGCTTTAGTGTGATACCAATCACAATGATCAATGGGACAAAAGATCCTAATCTAATGGATGCCCCAGAATTTTTTTAAGTAAAAATTTTAAAGCAATTTTTTCGGCGGGATTTAATGCGGCGAGGGTTAAGTCACTAATACTTGCAGCAATTGGAATCGCTTGCGAAAGCTCTTGAATACCCGATGCTGTAATATGAATCAACACCTTGCGTTTGTCATGTTGATCAGGATCTTGTGAAATAAAAAGCTTGTCTTTTAATCGCTGGATAATGCCACGAATGGTTGCTTGGTCGATACCAGTTTCCTCAACCAATTCTTTTTGCGAACATTCTTTTAATTTATTGATGGCATAAAGTACAGCGAACTGAACCGAAGTGAGGCGGGTTTCATCCAAACTTTGTTGAAAAATCGTTAAATGATGAAAGTAAGTCCGTCTAAGTAAATATCCCACTTGTTCTTCAATTACATATTCATCATTCATGTTTGACCTCTTTATCATGTGAGGAAAATTAGACCCGAAGATTTAAAATATTGAAGTTTTTTTAAACTTTAACAGGGCCAGTATAAAAGGATTGCATAAAAATAACGACCATAATGCTACTTGGTCGTTATGCTTTGGTTGGATGTATTAAACATTTGATTTTAATAGTTAGTTTCTTCGCGTTAGCTGAGCGCTATAGGAACGCCTTGATCAACAACCACTAAATCATCGAGTTTCACTGTACAGTTACGAAGTGGAATATCCATATGACATGGTGTCTTACGGCTACCACCTACTTCTGTGTTGGGTCCCGTTGAAAATAAAAAGTTACCATTAAAAGCACGTGCATCCATACACATGCCATCATTTTTATCATGCAAACCCATCGCTGTCCATTGTGCTCGAGGTTGTAAGCCCCAACCAATGTGTGAAATTCCATACACCTCTGGATCATTAAAATATTTCATATAATCACGAAGATATTCTGCTTCAAATCCACCATGAATTTGAGTAATTACCCCCTTTTCGATTTCTAAAGTGACTCTTTCACGGGCATAGGTTTTAAAGGGTAATAAAATATCACCAATATCTAAAACCAAGATGCCTTCTGCCATATTTTCATTGGGCCAAGTGAATAAGAAACCACTCGGCCAGTGATCCCAGCGCCCAACTTCGTCAGCAAAGCCATATTCAGTTACAGCAGGGTATTGCCCAAGCGGAGCATAAAAATCTGTGCCTGCCTTTGAGGTCACATGCATACTTTTCGCTTTCTTTAAGTATTTTTCAGCAGTTTGAACCCGATGTTTGTCTTCTTGTGTGGGCAGCATACGAGCGAGAATTTCTGGGGGTTCCACGGCCAGTAAAATTCGTGTTCCTGTTTTTAAGATCTGTTCCTGTTCGGGTGAGTGCAGCAACATCATGGTGTCAATGATGAGGTCGACAGATTCAAGTGCTTGTTGTGCAGCAAAATTACCCGTTAACGCAGTATCACCACAATAAGCGGTCATATCGTTCCCCATGGCTTGGGGATGATTAAATGAAGGTAATTCTAAAATAAATACTTTGGCTTTTAACCGACATGCTGCATCAAGTGCGGCTTGAACGGTTTGTTGATGTGAATAATGACTTTTTAAAATCGCCACACTTTGTGTTTCATCGATTTTGGATAAGGTTAAAACATGCTCAAACATTTGGGTCAGTTCAGTGCTATTTACAGGCATGATGGTGCTCCTTTTTCATCGCTGTTTTTTGTATTTTTAAAGAGTATACACTTTGATAAGGTGGATTGTACATTTATTACATCATTGTAATTAAATTAATTATTAATTATAAACAAATATTTAAATGATTTTATGAGTTGAGATTTGTTTGAGAATTTAAAGTGTGTAGACTTTAATATTGTCGTGGAGTATATCTATTAAAAGAAAAATTTGTTTGATGGAGTAAACAATGAATAAAGCAAAAAAAATTGCAGTGATTGGTGCAGGTCTTGGTGGCGCTTCAATGGGGCTGCTACTACAGAGAGCCGGTTTTGATGTTGATGTCTATGAACAAGCAGCAGAATTTTCTCGTTTAGGTGCTGGTATTCATATTGGCCCAAACATTATGAAAATCTTTCGAGAAATGGGTTTAGAGCAAGATTTGGAAGACATGGGATGTCATCCAACGCATTGGGTCAGCCGTGATGGAAATACTGCAGACTATATGTCCAATGTTGGTTTGACTGGATATGGGGCAACCTATATCACGATCCATCGTGGTGATATGCATGCCCGACAAATCGAAGCATTGCAACAAGACAAATTACATTTTGCCAAACGCTTAAGTGCTGTTACTCAAAAGCTAGATGGAGTAACCCTAAGCTTTGAGGATGGCACAGTAAGTGATGTTGATATTGTGATTGGTGCTGATGGGATTAACTCAAAAATTCGAGAAATCATTCTTGGACCAGAAGCCCCTTTATACAGTGGTTGGGTTGCGCACCGTGCCATGATTAAAGGAGAACAATTAGAGAAATTAAAACAGCAATTTGATTTAGACGATTGTGTCAAATGGTGGTATGAGGATCGCCATATGATGGCCTATTACACCACCAAAGAACGTGATGAGTACTACTTTGTTACAGGTGTGCCTCATCCAGCATGGGATTTCCAAGGGCAAAGTTTTGTGCCTTGTTCAAAACAAGAATTATTTGAAACATTTAATGATTTTCACCCAACCATCTTAGCCATGATTGAAGCCAGTGAAGATATTACCAAGTGGCCATTAAACAATCGTAATCCATTACCGATATGGAGCAATGGCCGGATGGTGTTGCTTGGTGATGCTTGCCATCCCATGAAACCGCATATGGCACAAGGCGCAGGTATGGCGATTGAAGATGCCGCAATGCTCACGCGCTGTTTGCTGCAAACAGGGTTAGACCACTACCAGGAGGCGTTCAAATTATATGAACAAAACCGTAAACAACGTGCCAGTCGAGTGCAAGAAGTTTCCAATGCCAATACCTTCTTAAAAAGCCAAGAAGATCCAGCTTGGGTGTATGGATATGATGTATATGCACATGCATTAAATGAGGAGGAGGCCGTATGAGTCAATTCCTGTATGGGTCTAATGTAGCGATCAATCAAGTCCGCTTACATTATCTTCGTTATGGTGGGAGAGGGCATGCTTTGGTGTTGATCCCCGGGATTACCAGTCCTGCCATTACCTGGGGATTTGTAGCGGAAAAATTAGCTCAATTTTTTGATGTATATGTTTTGGATATTCGAGGCAGAGGCTTGTCTTCTTCGGGGGAGCATCTGCAATATGACACCGATACCTGTGCGCAAGATATTCTAGATTTTGTTAAAAAATTGGACTTGGAATCTTATTATTTGGTTGGGCACTCGATGGGCGCGCGTTTTGCGATTCGTTGTGCTGCGTTTGAACCGAAAGGTTTGAAAAAAATAGTCTTGATTGATCCACCTGTCTCAGGTCCAGGACGACGTGTTTATCCGAGCCAATTATCCTGGTATGTCGACTCTATTCAGCAATCTATTCAGGGGATGAATGCAGAAGACATGAAGCAATATTGCCCATCTTGGACTTTAGCGCAAAGACAATTGCGCGCAGAGTGGCTACATAGTTGTTATTTACCAGCCGTTATCAAGTCTTTTCATGATTTTCATCATGTTGATATTCATCAATATATCCCAAAAATCAAAGTACCAACTTTATTGATGGTGGCTGGCAAAGGTGATGTGATCACGGCAGGCGATATTGCAGAAATCCAATTGCTTAATTCACGGATTTTGGTGAGCCGTGTGGAAAATGCAGGGCATATGATTCCTTGGGATGACTTAAATGGTTTCTTAGCAGGCTTTTCAGATTTTTTAGAACAGAGGCTTATTTAAGGAGAAATGCTCATGCAAAGAATTTATAAAATTGGTCAAATCGTACCCAGTTCCAATACCACGATGGAAACTGAAATTCCAGCGATGTTGAAAGCACGCCAGCTGATTCGCCCTGAAAAATTTACCTTTCATTCTAGCCGTATGCGGATGAAACATGTCAAAAAAGAAGAGCTTGCGGCAATGGATGCGCAGTCTGATCGTTGTGCTTTAGAACTTTCAGATGCCAAAGTGGATGTGTTGGGATATGCCTGTCTGGTTGCGATTATGTCTATGGGCATTGGTTATCACCGTGAGTCAGAAAAACGTCTACATCAAGTCACGGTTGATAATGATGCTGCAGCACCTGTCGTCACCAGTGCGGGCGCTTTGGTTGACTGTTTGAAGCTGATGAAGGCGAAAAAAATTGTTGTTGTTACGCCCTATATGAAACCCTTAACCGAATTGGTGGTGAATTACATTGCTAAAGAGGGTTTTGAAATTCTCGATTATGTGGCCTTAGAAATCGCTGACAACATTGCTGTTGCGCAACATGACCCTGCTGATTTGCCCAACATTGTGCAAAAGCTGAATTACCAAGATGCAGATGTGATTGTGCTTTCAGCATGTGTGCAAATGCAGTCACTTCCTGTAGTCGCTAAAGTTGAGGCACTCACGGGTAAGCCCGTGATTTCAGCAGCAATTGCAACAACCTATCAGATGCTTAAAGCAATGGATTTAGAGCCAATTGTACCGGGTGCAGGTGCATTGCTCTCTGGCGCATATGCATAAGGAGTGTGAAATGAATCAACAATCCCTAAATGATAATTACCAAGGCGTGTGGGGAAATCGAATTGGTTTTGGCAAGAAACCCGTGCTGCTGTTGGTCGATTTTATCCAGTCTTATATTACGGCATCTGAGCCTTTATATGCGCCAGATGTGATTACTGCAGTTCAAGAAACCGAAGCGGTTTTAGCACTGGCACGTGAACAGAATATTTTAGTGATTCACACCAATATTCTTTATCACGCTAAAAATCAAATTGACGGGGGAATGTGGGTAAAAAAATCACCCGTAATGGCAGCGATGACAGTGGGTAATCCAGCCACTCAATTTTGCCCACAAGTTCAACCGCTCGACACTGAATTGGTGATTACTAAAAATTATGCCAGTGCTTTTTTTGCAACAAGTTTGTCATCGGTTTTAAACGCTGAGGCGATAGATACCGTGATTATTGTGGGTTGTTCGACCAGTGGGTGTGTTCGAGCAACAGCCGTGGATGCTGTGCAACATGGATTTAGAACCATTGTGATCCGTGACTGTGTTGGGGATCGTCATCGTGAACCCCATGAAGCCAATCTGTTTGATATTGATAGTAAGTATGGAGATGTTGTATCAAAACAAGAGGTCTTGAATTATTTCACTCAAAACAAAAATTGATGATTGATACAACTAAAAATTATGGACGTTAGGGTAATAAAAAACCAAGGATAGAATGGTTTTTGGTGATGCATTAAAACAAAAGAGAATGTGCAGATCATCGGTGACATAAAAGCTTTGTTCATTTTGTTCTAAGTATTACAAGAAAAACAACTCACTTGGTTTGTGATCTAAAGGAGTTAGATATGTCTACCAGTGTTGTAAAACCACAAGAAATTTACCCTGAACAAGAGGTTCAGGTTTATAAAAAAGTGATTTGGAAACTGATTCCATTCCTGTGTTTCTGTTATATCGCAGCCTATTTAGACCGAATTAATGTCGGGATTGCCAAATTACACATGTTAAATGATGTGAATTTAAGTGAAGCTGCGTTTGGGTTAGGTGCAGGGCTTTTCTTTGTTGGCTATATTATTTTTGAAGTACCCAGTAACTTAGTTCTGGAAAAGGTCGGCGCAAAAATTTGGATTGCGCGGATTATGATTACATGGGGGATTTTGTCTGGTTTAACCATGTTTGTGACCACACCGATGCAGTTTTATGCGCTGCGGTTTCTGCTCGGTGCTGCGGAAGCAGGCTTTTTACCCGGGGTTTTGTATTATTTAACCACATGGTTCCCAACATATTATCGCGCTAAGATCATTGCCTTATTTATGATCGGTTTACCCTTGGCGGTGATTATTGGTAGTCCGCTATCAGGTTGGATCATGACCACCTTTGATCAAGTTTATGGCTGGGCAGGTTGGCAGTGGTTGTTCTTTTTAGAGGCACTTCCAAGCGTGATCTTGGGTATTTTGACATTTAAAATGTTACCGAATCACTTTTCCAAAGCCAAATGGCTCAATGATGCTGAAAAATCAATCATTGAAAAAAATCTCAATAAAGATTTAGAAGGCAATGACTCTGCCAAACAAAAGCATAGTTTTAAAGATGGATTTTTCAATACCAATATCCTAAAACTCGGTGCAATTAATTTTTCGATGTTGCTGTGTACCTATTCTATGGGCTTTTGGTTGCCGACATTTATTAAAACCACAGGCGTTGCCAACTTATTAAATATCGGATTACTGGTTGCCATTCCAAGTATTGTTGGCTTGATTGCAATGTTGGTCATTGGGCGAAGCTCAGATAAATATAGAGAGCGTCGTTGGCATATGGTTGTACCATTTATTTTTGGTGCAGTCGCACTGTTTTTAACCACAATGTTTAGTAGCAATATTGTCATGACCTTGATTTTGTTCTCGATTGCTGCGATTGCGACCACAGGCACCATCCCCGTGTTCTTTAGTCTTCCTGCAACTTTTTTATCAGGAACTGCGGCGGCGACAGGGTTTGCACTGGCATGTTCTATTGCCAACATTGCTGGCTTAGTCAGTAACACTTTGGTGGGTTATGCCATTCAGATTACCGGTAAACCAGAAGGCGCACTCATCGTGTTCTCAGCATGTTTATTGTTGAGTTGCTTCATTGTGCTGTCTTTGCCTAAAACATTAGTAAACAAATAAATTAAAAAAATTGAATGGCAATGCGTTCGGGAGAACAAATTGCTGAGGAGGTTCTCATGTTAAAAATTAAATATTTAGGATTAATCATATCGAGTTTGATCTCATTTCAAGCCTATGCCAATGCACAACCTTCACCGTTCCAATGGGAAACTGAAGATGGTTTAAAACAATTGAAATTAGGCGGTTTTGTCCGAACCAATTATCGCGATGAGCGATGGGAAAGCCCCAATAATGGCAAGTTTTTGTTTGATAATGCCCGTTTAAATATTAAGGGAAAATATGACCAATTTTATTTGGATGTAAGTTATGCCTTCCAAAGTGATCATAAACGTTCTGTTGAACATGGTTTTGTCGGGTATAAGCCTGATGACAATAATGATTTTCAGGCCGGAATTATTTATAAGCCTTTTGGAATTTATCCATTCCCAGAGCATGCCTGGACTTTCCCGATCCCATTTTTCTTGGGATTTGCCGACAGTGTAGCGCCGGGATTGAGTTGGAAAAACACCTCGCCAACACATGATTTTACCGTGGCGTATATGCCAATCATGAGTCCAGGCAATATTCGTTATTCGCCAGAGTCAGGTTCGGCGGATAAATTGGATAATGTGCTGCCTCACCAACAGCAATATCTCAATGAAAAAAGAAATCAGCTCAATCTACGTTATGCCCATAAAATGGATTTGGAATTTGGTAAACAGGAGTTTGGTGTCAGTGGGGCATATTCACAATTGCGTAATAAAGCGACGGATAAAAATGGCGATTATTATGCATTTGGAGTGCATGGCTTAAACAATTACGAAAAATGGAATGTGCAAACTTCAGCGATTCGCTATAAATATGATGCAAAAAACCCGGAGGGTGTAAATAATGATCAAATTTTAATGCAAGCGAATGGTATAACACCTGCTTATTTTGTCGCAGCTGAAGGGACGATTGGTTCGTTTAATATCGGTTATACCCAACCTGTGCAAACCAAGTATTTTCCGAATTTAAAAACTGTAAAATTCTATAATGATTATAGTGTGTTATGGAAAGACAAAGCTGGCTGGGATCGCTCGCAAATGGACACCTTTGGAGTGCAGTTTAATGCAATGCCTTTCTTAATTTGGGTAGACGGAAGTGTTGGGAAGAATGTCAATGTGTTGGGTGGGGCTAAAAACGCAACTGGCTATACCTCGACGAATTCGGACTATAGCAATGACTGGAAATTTAGGTGGAATATCAACGTCGGATATAACTTTTAGTCTTGACCTATGAGGGAATAAATGGAATTGACAGCTAATAATCTGGTCGAAGCAGTGATTTTAAATCGACATTCTGTACGTGCATTTACAGATCAGACTGTAGATCCTGAGATCATTCAGGATCTGCTGCGAAAAGCCAGTTATGCACCCTCTGGAACCAATACGCAACCGTGGAAAGTCTATGTGGTTCAGGGCAATAGCAAATTGAGGATTAGCCAGCAAGTGATTGCAGCGGCGGATTCCATTTATTCTGGTCAATGTTCAAGAAGCGAATTTAGCGCCCCTTATCTTTATTATCCTGAGCAATGGTTTGAACCGTATATGAGCCGTAGACGGGAGAATGGTTGGGGGATGTATGCTGTACTGGGTATTAGCAAACAACAACGAGAGGAAATGCATCAGCAACAGCTTCGAAATTTTAAGTTTTTTGATGCGCCTGTTGGTTTATTTTTTACCACGCATCGTCAATTAGAAGCGGGCGCAAAAATGGCGATCGCCATGTTGATGCAAAATATTATGTTGCTTGCAAAAGCGCAGGGTTTAGACACCTGTCCCCAAGCATCATGGAATGATTATCACAAGATTATCATGCCAATTTTAGGTGCTACAGATGATGAACAATTGGTTTGTGGCATGTCTTTAGGCTATGCCGATATGAATGAAAAAATTAATTCTTTTCATCCCTCACGACTCAGTCTTGAAGAATTTGCTGTATTTTTACAATGAACAAAAAACAAAGAGATATCAGATGATATCTCTTTGTTTTACTAAATATAGATCTTAAAGTATAGCAGCGCTTAGCTCACTAACTTTTGCGTTTGTTTATTTTGAATATTTTTGGCTAATTTATAACATTCATCTACATGCGCTTCAGCAACTTTTTTCATCACAATATAGCCTAAACTTGCTGCAATGATTGAGCCACCCAGTGGGATAAATTTGGTCACTTGTTTGGTAATGATTTTAGCCGCCATATTATTTAAGGATGCCTTTACCGCTGTACGCGCAACCACTAAACCTGAAAACTCAAAACCACGTTTGCGTAATTCATTCCAATGAATTTTCTTGGTTGCAGGATCATAAACACTGATTTGATCTGGTGCTAAACCAAAGCGGGCATTGATTTCAGGAATCAGAAGCGACAGCATCCCGACATCAATCACCACATCTAAAAACGGAACAGGAATCACTGCGACACCAGCAGAGACATAAGAGCGCTTTTTTACTTGCTCCAAGCATTCATCACGAATTTGTTCTAGGTTTAAGCTTGGATCGATTGCGTCTGGAAGTTTATCAATTTTCATAAAACAATTACCTTTGTTTCAAGCTTTTTCTCATATTTTTGAAAACGCATGTTTAAGCTTGAAATTGTGAAGTTATTTCCAAATAATGTTTTAAAAATGCCATAGTATGGTGTTGTTGTATAGTGGCGAATGTTTATGTTTTGTGCATAAACGTAGACAATAGAAGATTGAAAGTTGAGGAATTATGGCCATTCATGTGATTCAAAGCCAACGCATTGATGTTTTGGTGCAAGGGCTTTTGCAAAATACCATTCGGCCATCCAAGAATCCTTTTGCAGTCTTGCAAACACAACATTTTATTGTCCCAAGCCCTGCGGTACAAGAATGGTTGAGCCAACGTATTGCTGAACAACAAGGCATCAGTGCCAACAGCCAATTTCATCAACGTATTCGTGGTTTTCAGTGGTTTGCTTATCAGCAAGTTTTAGACGACAAAGACAAAGTCCGTAAAGCCAATATTCCGCGTTTGATTATGAAGTGGCGAATTTATCAAACGTTAAAAAGTTTTATTGAGCAGGATGAAAATAGCTTAGCCCAAGAGCATCCTTTGCATGGCATTATCCAGCGTATTTATGATGCAGCCTCGCAACTGGAACAAGGTTTAGAGAAGCAACTCAAAAAACAAAGTATGTTGTATTGGGTCTCTGAACAAGTGTCAAAATTGTTCAGTCACTACATGCTGTATCGTGGAGACTGTCAACGCGGTTGCCAACAGAACAATGGACAAGCATGTAGTTGCCCAAGCAATTGGCTAGGGCAGTGGGGACGTGGTCAAGCACTTAACCTCGAACAACAATTCTTTAAAACCAATCAACAAATTTCAGCATTTACTTTAAATCAAGCACAAGAGCTGGAAACTTGGCAACGTTGGTTGTGGCAACATACATTTCATGATGATTTTATTGAAATGCAAAGTATTGATCATGATTTTTGGCAAATCATGGATGATGATCTACAACGCTCTCAAGCCTTAAAGAAATTACCCAGCCAGCTGATTATCTTTACTTTATTGGATTTACCACCAAGTCAATTACAGTTTTTAAGACGACTGGGACAATATTTGGATGTGGTGATTTTACATTACAACCCATCACAAGAATATTGGGCTGACAGTGTCGATCCAAACTGGAAAAAACAATATGATTTGCGGGTAAAGGCGCGTTTTGTCAGTAAGTATCCCAAAGCGACCGATGCAGATATTCAAAAGTTTTTTGATGAATTTACTTTGAATTTTAATGCGGAAATTCGTGAATCACGACATCCATTATTAACCCGTTTTGGTAAACAAGCCCGTGACCACTTTTCGATCTTGTCTAATCTGTCTTCAGGTGAAGAAGGGCAATGGGTGGATGCCTTTGTCGATGAAGAGCCGATTCATTTATTAAGCAAATTACAATCGGATATTTTGTATTTGGTTGAGCCTGAACCGCATGCTTATCCAATTGCCAAAACGGATGATTCGATTCAAATCCATGTGTGTCATTCGTCTTTACGACAGCTTGAAGTATTAAAAGACCAGTTGGTTGCTTGGCTGATGAAAAGCACTGCTGAACAACCACATCGCCCAAGTGATGTTTTGGTGTTAGTGCCAGATTTAAAACAAATTGAACCACTTATTCGCAGTGTATTTCCACATACACCAAACCAAGACAGTATTTATCTGCCAGTGAAGATTGCTGGAGTAACGCAACTGGATGCCAATAATGCTTGGCGTGCTGTTTTAGGCCGTATTCAATTGGTTGAAGGTCGTTTTAGTGTTGAGGATTTCGCAGATTGGTTAAGTTTAAATGCCACGCAATTACGTTATGGTCTAGATATTTCAAACACAGAAAGAATGATTGAGTTATTGATCAATGCTGGGTTTAAACGTGGTCTAGATGCACAACATTTACGACGATCTTTAAGTCAGGATGATGAAGATTTCCGTTTTAGTTTTAAATTTGCCCTTGATCGTTTGGCTTTAGGTATTGCGATTCCAGAGCATACGATTTTTGAAAATACCCTAAGTTATGCCCAAATTTTGCAAAGTGATTTTGAGTTAGTGGCTAAACTGATTCAGATTTATCAAGATTTTGATGTGCGCCGTGACTGGATGATTGCGCATGAGTTGGGGAAAAATGCCACGTTAAAATGCAATGTTGAGGCGTGGTTAAAACTGCTGATGCAAGACATTATTGAGTTTGAACAAGCCGGTGTTGAGTCGTTACAAGTCGTACGTGAAATTGTCAAAAAACAAGAGCGTATGCTGACCTTAGCCAGTTTTTATGATGAACATGCGCAACCCATTCTTAAAAATATTTATTTACCTTTACCCTATCTATTGAATGAAATTCAAAATTTATTAGAAGGTCAAATCGATCAGGCTTTACCGACAGGACAGATTACCTTTAGCCAAATTGGCCAGATTCGTCCTTTGCCTTATAAGTTGATCGTCCTGTTAAATTTGGATGGGGGTAAATTTCCAGATCGAAATGTGCATTTACCCTTTGATTTAATGCAAATTCTCAAGCCACAGTTGGGGGATCGTTCCCGCCTAGATGATGATCAAGGCGCTTTCCTTGATGCTTTATTATTGGCGCAGGAAAATCTATGGTTATTCTATAATGGCTTTGATGTGAGTGATGGTGAAGTTCGTGAGCCATCCAGCGTGTTACAGGAATTGATCAACCATATTGCCCTGATTGCCCAATCTGAAACGGCATTATCTACGGACAATAAGGATATCAGTCCTGTTGATCACATGATTGAGCTGAAGGGGATTCAAGTTCCTGAACATTTGCAGTGTTTATATCATATTCACAGCTTACAACCTTTTGATCCAAATGGTTTTGAGTCAACCACACCGCTTCGTTTTCAAGATCAATGGTTCAATGTTGCACAACACATCCGTCAAGCGGAAATGCTTGCTAAACGTGAGGCTTGGGCAAATACACAATATCCTGTTGTTCAAGAAGAGCTCACTGTTTTGGATGCGCGACAGTGGATTCAAGATGTCACTTTCCCAGCACAGTTATATTTAAAAACTTTAGGCGTAGAGAATCTGCGCGCAGAAGATATTCCCGCAATGAACGAACCCTTAATTCTGGATGGTTTGGCACGTTATCAGATTCGAGATTTCTTGCAGAAACAATCGGCTCATTCTGCTGAAGACTCTTGGTCTCAAGAGATTGGATTACTGCAAAATCAATTACCGATTGGCAAGGTCCAGCACAGCGCATGGCAAATCAGTTTGGCGGAGCAAGACAGTTTAAAAGAGCGGTTACAGCATTATGCTGCTGATGTGACGGTGACAACGCAACGGCAATGGCGAATTGACGCTGGTTTGGTTATGAATATCACAGTACCTCAGCAAGCAGGGCAGCATTGGGTGAGTTTGGATGCGTCAAGCGGTCGTGCTAAACGTCGTGCCAAAGTTTGGTTGGAATATTTACTTTGGTTAAGCTATTTAAATGTCGATGCTGAAAAGTCTAAAACGCTACAACGTATTGCGGTATTTAGTGATGTCACGATCATCAGTACTGGGTTATGTTCAGAACAGGCGAAAGCATATTTATTACCGTGGTTTAAAGCATTTGCCTATGCCCAATCGGAACCTCTGGTTCTGCCTGCGGCTTTGTTATTAAAACCCGCTGAAAATAATAAGCAGTTGCAATGGTCACTCGGGACGGTTGAAGGTGGCTTAGCTGCACATCGTTTAAATGAACATGGTTTAAATGCGGATACACAACATCATGTGGAAAGCATGTTGATCGATAACTTTGCAGATCTTTTAAATGAATGGAATAAAAGCGATGCGTTTCTACCTTATGATTTGACTGAAATGGAATGGAGTAAAAAGCATCGGGATTGGCAATTTATTTTGCAAGAACAAGATGCAACCGCATTGTTAAAACATGCCTGTGATCATTTTGGCTATGCGTTGTATCAGCCGATTTATCAGCATCAATTTGTTGCGGAGGAATAAACATGACTTCCGTAAATTCACAGTTACCAGCAGCACAAAACGGCACAGCCAAAAAAGTTTCGATTCAGCCGATTGAAGATATGCAATTTTCAGGATTGCACTGGATCGAAGCTTCAGCAGGTACAGGTAAAACCTATACGCTCTCAAGCTTGATGGTGCGGATTTTTTTAGAAAAATACTTACCGAGCCAAGTCATTGCGACCACATTTACCCGTAAAGCTGCGGCAGAATTGAAAACACGTATTCGCTTACGATTACAGGAAACATACCGCTATTTTGACTCATGTCGTGAATTAACCGAAGCGCAAGTCTTGACCAAGGCAGCCCAAGAGTCAGATCCATTATTTTCTAAAGTATTAAAAATGTTTGCCTCGCGGATTGCGTATGCCTGTGAACGCTTGAAATTGGTGATTGATCAACTGGATGAACTTTTTGTCGGGACTTTAGACAGTTTTAGTCAGAAATTACTGCGTGAGTTTGCTTTTGAAAGTGGCAAAATTGAGCGGGCTGAAATTACTGATGATGCGAAAAGTTATAGTCAGCAATTGATTCATGATGTACTTCGTGCATGGATTCAGAAACAGCCCCAAGATATTGTGGATAGCTTGATGTTTGCGGGCGAGTTACATGGTGTCGATTATTATGTTGCAACGGTGGAACAAAGCTTAAATTTTGCCTCGGCAAATTTTATTGAGCCTAAATTTTCCAATGCAGATGTTCAGCTATTCCAACAGGCGATTGAACAGCTTGCCAAGATTCAACTGGATCAATTGCAGACTTTGCAAAGTTATTATTTATTGGATGGTGAGTTTTATAAATTTGCAAATGGGACAAAATTTAGAAATGATCGATTGAATCGTATTTTTGCCAAGAGCTTGCCGCGAATTATTCAAACCCTACAACAGCATGACTATAAACATTATCTAAGTTCAAAGCTGAGTGTTGAAAAGTCCGACTTTGCAACCCTGATTAAGGTGATTCGGGAGCAGCAAATTTTTAAAAAAGCCGCACCTGAAAATGTACAATCCGATTTTTATCAACACACGCTTATTCAACAGTTACTCAGTATTTATGCGCAGATTGAGATATATGAAAATCAACTGCTTGGAACCAATACATTCTTAAAATACTATTTGGCAAAAGAAGTCAAAACACGCTTACCACAAGTGTTACAGCAAAAGGGTGAAACCACCTTTGCTCAACAAATTCGTACCCTTGCAGAGGCTTTGCAAGGCGAACAAGGCCAGCGTTTTGCGACCTTTGTACATGCGCGTTATCCACTGATTCTGGTCGATGAATTTCAGGACACCAACCAAGATCAAGATGATATGTTGGCACAAATTTGGCGGCATCCCAATCGTGTCAAACAGGGTTGTATGATCATGGTCGGAGACCGTAAACAGGCGATTTATGGTTTCCGTGGTGGGGACATGTTGACCTTTTTAAAAGCGCATCAGGATGTGTTTGGTAAAGCAGGGCATGAATATAATCTGATTTTTAATCATCGCTCAGTCAAGCCTTTGGTTGAAGTGGTTGATGCCTTATTTCAACGCCAGATGGATTTTGGTGAACAGGTCTGGTATACCCCAGTACAAGCAGGTCCTCGTCCGCATCCCGACTTACTGGATCAAGGTCATGTCAATCCACAGCCTTTAAGGTGGATCAAGCTTGAAGATAAAAATCAAGAAGCTGAGCAAGTGGCATGGAAAATTCGTGAGCTACTGAATCAGGGGATTCAAGGCAGTTTATATTTTATTGAAAAATCAGTGCATCGTGCAGTAGATGAAAATGATATCGCCATCCTCTCTAAAAACCATGATGGCTTAGATAAAGCACAATCCGCGCTGGAATTTTTAGGGATTCGAACCAGTCGCCCCTCGAAAAAAAGTGTCTTTGAAAGTCAGATAGCAGGTGATGTTGGTGCTGTGCTTGCTGCAATTTTGCATCCTTATCATGAAGCCAAAGTAAAACGAGCTTTGTTAAGTCGTTTGATCGGCTTTGATCTAAAAGCATTGATTGTCTTGGAACAGCATGCTGATGGTTTGAGTGTCTATATTGAACTGTTCGATCAGATTCGTGAGATGTGGCTCAATCAAGGGTTTTTAACAGCTTGGCAATATCTGCTTAACCAATTTTCTGTCTGGACAAAATTGGTGGAAAAACACAGTCGTGACAATGAGCGTGTGGTGGTGAATTTACGTCATTTAACAGAGTTATTGAGCCAGCACAGTGAAGACTATCAAGGTGCACAAAATCTTTATCATTGGTATTTAAAACAACTGACTTCACCGATGGAGAGAGAGTGGGAGATGGAACGGAAACTGTCCAATGAGGCAGGGGTTCAGTTGATGACCATTCACCAATCCAAAGGGCTTGAATTTAAGTTTGTGTTTTTATTGGGCGCTGATAAAGACTTTAAAGAGATCAATAAAACGCTGAATTTCTCGACGGTTGAACAGCTGAATGTACGAACAGGACAGAATGAACAACAGCGTGTGGTGGCGATCAATGATGCCAATCTACTCGATAAAAAAGACATTGAGCAACACAATGAGCGCGCTTTAGCAGAACATCACCGGTTGTGGTATGTGGCATTGACCCGCGCCAGTTATCGGGTGTATGCAATGCTGAGTGATGTAAAGGAAAAATCTACAACAGGACTGGCATTTTGGCGCGGTCAAGGCGCAAATACGTTTCAGCATGCTGGAACTGCCATGCAAGCTTTATTGACCGAACGCCCACCACGTTTAGAAAAACCCAAGAGCGAAGTCCAATTGCCTTTACTTGCACAAGCCTTTCCTACCCAACGTTTTTATCCGCGGGGTAAAACCAGTTTTAGTGCTTTGGCTCAGCATTTAACTCGGCAACAAATTCAGGATGCTTTGGCCGTTTCTGAACAAAAACAGGATCGAGCAGAAGATGAAATTCAACAACCCATTGTTGAAATCATTACAGATGTGGTTCCTAGTCAACCGCTTGCATGGATCAAAGCCAATTTCCCAATGGGCACAATTGCAGGAAATTTCCTACATGAAATTTTTGAGCATATTGATTTTAAAGATACGCATTATTGGCGTTTGGAAATACGTCGTCGCTTTAAAAATGATTATTCAAGTTTATGGACGGAGTTACTGGAAAAATATCAGCAGGCTTTTCTCAACGACAATTCGAGTGAGGACGTTTCTCAAACAGAACACGCTGTAGAAGAGACGCTGATTGACTGGATGGCTAAGTGGCTACAGGATGTTTTATCTACGCCGATTCTCAGTCATTTTAAAATGGGGCAACTTGAACCACATGAGCATTTAGCTGAGTTTCCATTTTATCTGGCCCTTTCAGATCGAGTTTTGGCAATTAAACGTATACATCAATTGTTTGATGAGCATGCCATTGCAATGCCTGAGTTTAAAGATGCCAATTCAGCACGTTATTTAAATGGGTCAATTGATTTGGTGTTTTTTGATGGTCAGCAATATCATATCGCCGATTATAAAAGTAATTTTTTGGGTGTAGATCAGCAAAGTTATTCATTTGAAGCTGTTCAGGACAGCATGTCACATGCCAGTTATTGGCTACAGGCATCTTTGTATTTGGTGGCATTGCATCGTTATTTGAAAATCCAGCTCGAAGATTATCAAATTGATCGTGATCTGGGAGGCGCAACCTATTTGTATTTACGTGGTATGAATGGTCAAAGTGGACAAGGTTACTACTTCTGGCGACCCACGACGGAATTTATTTTAAGACTTGATGCCATATTGGGCTATTTTACTGAGGATAAACCCAGTTGAATCGTGTGAATAGTTGCTTGAACATCTTTGCAAACAATAAGTTATTCTGTGGATAACTCTGTTGAAAACCTTGTAGATAACTCTGAGGATAACCGTGTGGAAAATAAACAGGATTTAGAAAGCCAAGTCCCGCAATGGATTGAGACATGGAGTAAATACATTTTAGCGCAGTATTCCACAGCTTCAGGATTAGATGAACAGACACTTGAATTAGTACAAGAAATTTTATTGGCAACCACACAAGGGGATAGCTGTATCTCCGCAGGGGCGCAAAACACCGCCTTATTAAAGCCATTGATTGTAACGCATGATATTGAAGAACCTGATATTGTAGAACATGATTTAGCTGAAACAGTGGTTGCACCATTTGTGCAACAGCATGGCTTGATTTATCTATATCGTTATTGGCAACTTGAGCGTCGTTTGGCGATACAAGTGGCACGGTTAAAACAGCAGAAGATTCAACCTGTTGATGTTGTTGCATTTGATCAGCTTCTCACCGATAGGCATCAAAAAGCTGCTTTAACTATGGTGGCAGGCAATGCTTTTAATATTATTACTGGCGGACCAGGTACAGGTAAAACCTATACCTTGGCCAGAATCATTGCAGTATTGCAGCAAACCCTTCCTGATATTCGTATTGCAATGGCTGCGCCCACAGGCAAAGCCGCACAGAGAATGGGGGAAGCACTACAAAAATCATTGAGTGATCCAAAACTACACAGTTTTGGACTGAACCAACATCAATTTAATCCCATGACCTTACATCGGTTATTGGGCTTGGGAAATCAGCATATTCCTCGTTTTAATCTACGACAGCCATTGCCCTATGATGTGGTCGTGGTTGATGAAGCATCGATGCTAGATTTAAATTTAGCCACGATGTTATTTGAAGCCATTCCTGAACATTGCCGTTTAATTCTTTTGGGCGATGCCAATCAGTTGGCTTCTGTGGATGTCGGTTCGGTGTTGGCAGATTTACAGAATGTACAATCATTACAGCACAATCGGGTCAATCTACAGACCAGTCAACGCTTTAAAGATGGTGCTTTAATTGGAAAAATGGCACAGTTTATTCAATCACAGAAAAATCAAAGTATAGACCGTGCAGAATTATTGGCGAATTTTGAGCAAGAGATTGTTGAGGCGAGTGCGCTTAAACCAGTTGAGCTCAAAGCAAATATGCAAGATGTGATTCAGCTTGAATATCTGCCTGAAAAGATTTTGCCAGCAGATCTAATCCAGTATTACCAAAAACTCAGTTTAGGTTTTCAAGCTTATTTTCAAAGTTTAAACAGCTATCTGATGGCCGAAGAGCCTCATCATCAGATTGAAGCGGTGACACAAGCATTTGACCTCTATCGTATTTTAACGGCTGTTCGGCATGGTGCATTGGGATTGAATAGCTTAAACCATGAAATGGAAAAAGCATTATTTGAATATCTTCCAACATTGGCTCGTTATGGTGACTGGTATGTTGGGCGCCCTGTGATGATGAGCTATAACGATTATCAACTTGGTCTTTCCAATGGAGATATCGGAATTTGTCTAAAACATCGCCAGCATGCTGATCAATTTGAAGTCTATTTCCCCAGTTTAGACAAATGGATTGCTGCAACGCGTTTGCCTAAATCGATGCAAACCGCTTTTGTTTTAACCATCCATAAGTCTCAGGGTTCAGAATTCACCCATACCGCCGTAGTTTTGGATGTTGCAGCAACACGTTTGTTGAGCCAAGAGTTGATTTATACCGCCATCACACGGGCCAAATCAGTGGTGAGTTTACTGGTTGATCGACAAGCATTTATCCACGCTTTAGACACTGCCACAACCAGAATGAGTGGATTGGTTAGCATGATTAACACGGCATAGTTATTTTGTAGTTTTTATTGATAGTTTATCTCTATGTACGAAATTGCTTACATGAATTCGAGAGATTTGCGCATAGAGCTTCTTGTTACTTTTTGAGATGATGAAGCCATAAAGAACTCAGCAAGGATCGTTGAGTAAAATCGCAAAATAATAACAATTTAAAGTCGTGAGACTGCGAACTTACATGAAAGTAAGTGATAAGAGGAAACTTACAGCCGCTAAGCCTTGTAGTTTTGGGAGAGACTACAGGGCTTTTTTATTGAAATTAAATTCTGAATTTTTTACTTCAAAGAGAATCAAATTATTTAAATTTAGTAGGTTTTTTTAAACGCTACAACCATTGCCTCTATGTACGTTATTTCTCACATAATCTTGCGGTAAATGCGACTTCTGTTCACTATATGTCACAGGCATAATAAGTCACATAAGGACATAATTGGTCACATGGTTGTGAAATAAGTGTCATGTACAAAAACAAAAACTGCTTAGGGTACAAGCAAATACTATAAATAAGATAAGCACAATAACTAAACAAGAAACTACAGCGCAAAGGAAAAGCCCTAAGAGTAATCTTAGGGCTTTTTCATATTTTATCTGTTGCATTTAAACCAAAATCGCTGTTTAAACTGACAATTTAAACCAATTCGGTTTCTGTTCGATCTGTGCCAAATAATGCTCGACGTTGTGTTTTAGGGATCTTAGGACACTGAGTAGAAATTTGATAAAGTGTTTGCGCAAGAGCAGGAATATGTGTTCCAACTACAGCTTTGCCTGTATTTAAAATACTGACGCTAATATCACGCTCTGGATCAGCCCAGCAGAGAATGTTGGAAAAGCCTAAATGACCAAAAGCTTGCCCCGTCATTGGCCCAAATATACCCACTGGGTTACTGCCGAGCATAGGCCCCAAAGCATAGCGCATCGGTGCAAGTAAGGTTCGGTCGATGTTGGTGGTTGAGGTGGGCAAAGTTGCACGAAATACCGTTTCAGGACTCATGATTTGCTTGCCATTATATTGACCGCCATTCAATAACATCTCAAAGAAGCGATTGGCTTGTTCAGCACTGGTGTAAATATTGCCCGCAGGGCATACCGTATCCATAAAACGTGGATCATTGGTCACATCGACAGCAAGCTGTAAGCCACCACCGAGCACATGGTTTAAATATAAGTCTGTACCGAGTTTAGGGTGTACACCAGTCGGATAATTTAAAGCAACTTGATCTCTATATTCTGGTTTTAAGCCATAGTTAAAAAACTGCATATCCATCGGTTTTTCAATATGTTCATGTAAAAACTGACGAATATCTTGTCCTGTTACCCGTTCAATCAATTCACCTAAAATATAGCCTGCAGTAACAGCGTGATAAGCCAAATGCGTACCAGCAGGTGAAATGGGTTGTGCAGCGTAAAGGTGTTGTAAAATTTGATCTTTGTCAAAAAGCAGTTCTGGGGTGACTTCCATTTCTATCCGTGGAATTCCACCACGATGGGACAATAAATGGAAAATTGTGGCACGGCGCTTGCCATTTTGTGCATATTCAGGAATGTAATAACTGATCGGATCTAATAGATTGATTGCACCTGTTTCATCTAACATGTGAATCAACATTGCTGTAATTATTTTTGATGCTGAAAATAGGCAAATCGGGGTGTCTGGATTGGCAAGTACCGCATCTGAAGCCAGACCATCAGCAGAATTACCTGACGCATAACCCAGACTACGATTGAGAATAATCTCACCTTTGCGTCTTAAGCACATGGTGATCAGGGGATGGTTGCCTGTTTGATACAGGTTTTCAATACTTTGCCAAATCTTTTCAATTTGTTGTTGGGTCATCCCTCCCAGTTCTGGAGAAACTTCATTTTTGCGCTGCGTGATACTGCTTAAGTCCTTGGGTACATAGCAGGTATTGGTTGAAAACAATTTCACAATCTTTTTCCATGATTATTTTTATTCCACGGCAGTGTGAACTGAGTTGAGCATGATGTCAGTGTCCCAATTGCCATGCGATTTGTAAAAAAAATGCAATAGTTTTGTAATTAAGCCTTATGGGATATGGTTGTACGATATTTTTGCAATCTCACCCCACTTCCTTTAAAATAGGCGACTGCTGTAGTGATGCACGGCAGTTAAATTGATTTTGAAGAATCAATTTGATTTGTATCAAATATTTAAATTAAGCATCTCGGAGAAATCGAATGGCTTTAACAAACGCAGATCGCGCAGAGATCGTTGCAAAATTCGCTCGTGCTGAAAATGACACTGGTTCACCTGAAGTACAAGTTGCTTTATTGACTGCTCAAATCAATGATTTGCAAGGTCACTTTAAAGAACACAAACACGACCATCATAGCCGTCGTGGTTTGATCCGTATGGTTAACCAACGTCGTAAGCTTCTTGACTATCTTAAAGGTAAAGATGCTACTCGTTACAGCGATTTGATTGCTGCTTTAGGTTTACGTCGTTAATTCGATTTAAACTTTTATTTTCGGATTATTGCATGCTGAATGCTGTACTGATGAAAACTAAAGTCTATCCAGTATTTACTGGATAAAAGGGAAGGGGCGAATATTCGCTCCTTCTTCGTGTTTAAAATTAGTCTAACTAAAGATTTATTGTCTAGTGAGGTCGGCTTCTAAGCTTTGTCATTTATGCGGTTGATGTGAATGCCAAACCTTAGGGGTCTCCACTAGAATAAAATTAGGAAACAAAAATACATGTCAATGTTTAATGTTATTCGTAAAGAATTTCAATATGGTCAACATCAAGTTGTACTAGAAACAGGTCGTGTTGCTCGTCAAGCAAACACGGTTCTTATTACAATGGGTGGCGTAACAGTACTGGTTGCTGTTGTTGCACAACCTACTGCTAAAGCGGGTCAAGACTTCTTCCCACTTACAGTTAACTATCAAGAAAAACAATATGCTGCGGGTCGTATCCCAGGTGGTTATGGTAAGCGTGAAGGCCGTGCTTCAGAAGCAGAAACTTTAATTTCTCGTTTAATTGACCGTCCAATTCGTCCGTTGTTCCCAGAAGGGTATTACAACGAGATCCAAGTTACTGCAACAGTTGTGTCTTCAGACAAAACTATGGACGCTGACATTGCTGCAATGTTAGGTACGTCTGCTGCACTTGCAATCGCAGGTACACCTTTCCGTGGTCCAATCGGTGGTGCGCGTGTTGGTTTGATCAATGGCGAATATGTCCTTAACCCAAATTTAGAACAACTTGCTCAATCTGACCTTGACCTTGTCGTTGCAGGTACAGAATCTGCAGTATTGATGGTTGAGTCTGAAGCAAAAGAACTTTCAGAAGACCAAATGTTAGGCGCTGTGCTTTTCGGTCATGACGAAATGCAAATTGCGATCCAAGCGATTAAAGAGTTTGCTGCTGCCGCTGGTGCAACAGAATCAACTTGGACTGCTCCAGTTAAAAACGAAGATCTTCGTGCAAAATTAAAAGACGCATTTGAAGCTAAAATCTCTGAAGCGTATACCATTGCTGTTAAGCATGACCGTTATGCTGCTTTAGATGCACTTCAAGCTGAAGCAACTGCGCAATTCGTTCCTGAAAATGACGAAGCTGGTATTACAGATGACTTAAACGAATTATTTGAAGATCTTAAATACCGTACTGTACGTGACAACATCCTTTCAGGAAAACCACGTATCGATGGTCGTGATACTAAAACTGTTCGTGGATTAGACGTACAAGTGGGTGTGTTAGATCGTGCTCATGGTTCATCATTATTTACACGTGGTGAAACTCAGGCGTTGGTTACAACGACTTTGGGTAATACACGTGATGCGTTGATGGTTGATACCTTGTCTGGTACAAAAACTGACAACTTCATGTTGCATTACAACTTCCCTGCATATTCTGTAGGTGAAACAGGTCGTGAATCTGGTCCTAAGCGTCGTGAAATTGGTCATGGTCGTTTAGCACGTCGTGGTGTACAAGCTGTTCTTCCACCAGCTGATCGCTTCCCGTATGTGATTCGTATTGTATCTGACATTACTGAATCAAATGGTTCATCTTCAATGGCTTCTGTATGTGGTGCTTCATTATCACTTATGGATGCAGGTGTTCCTCTTAAAGCGCCAGTTGCGGGTATCGCAATGGGTCTAGTAAAAGAAGGCGAGCGTTTTGCTGTTCTTTCTGACATCTTAGGTGATGAAGATCACTTAGGTGATATGGACTTTAAAGTTGCTGGTTCTGCAAACGGTATTACTGCGCTTCAAATGGATATCAAAATCGAAGGTATCACAGAAGAAATTATGGAAGTTGCGTTGAATCAAGCCTATGCAGGTCGTATGCATATTCTGAATGCAATGAACCAAGTGATTTCACGTGCACGTCCTGAAATTTCTATGCATGCGCCAACATTCCAAGTGATCAACATCAATCCTGATAAGATCCGTGATGTGATTGGTAAAGGTGGTGCGACAATCCGTCAAATCACAGAAGAAACAAAAGCAGCGATTGATATCGAAGATAACGGTACTGTACGTGTATTTGGTGAAACCAAAGCGGCTGCTCAAGCTGCGATTGCAAAAATCCAAGCGCTTACTGCTGAAGTTGAACCAGGTAAAATCTATGCTGGTCGCGTGATTCGTATCGTTGAATTTGGTGCCTTTGTAAATATCATGCCAGGTACAGATGGTTTACTTCACATCTCGCAAATTTCAAACGAACGCGTTGCAAACGTGACTGATATCTTGGCTGAAGGTCAAGACGTTAAAGTTCAAGTTGCTGACGTAGACAACCGTGGTCGTATTAAATTAACCATGAAAGATGTAGACCAAGCATAATATTTGCAAGGTTTAAATCCTTTAGGGTTTGATTAAAATTTAATATAGAAAAGACTGCCTTGTGCTTCGCCAAAGTTACAACTTTGGCTTGCTCAGGGCTTTTTTTATGGCATGATGCATAACAAGAAAGACCAAAAATATCGTGAATATGCAAAGCTTTTATTTTTTTCAACACACAGATGAACCTTATACCTGTATACAAAAAGAGCCTGTTTTTAATGCAGAGCAGCAATTTGTCTGGGTGGATTGTACCCGTGAAGATGTGGTCAATCGTGCTGAGCAATGGCAAAAAGAAATCTATAATGCGACCGAAATTCACCTCAATGAATACCATATTCGAGATATTTTAAATATCGAACATCCATGCACATTTGATGCAATGGAAGATTATGATTTATTGATTTTTCGTAAATTAATTACCCCAGATGATCAAATCGATAGTGGCGAAGATGCCCTTGAACAGCATGATCGTGTTTTTGGTTTGGCGTCCTCACCAGTCAGTTTTATTATTACCTCACAAGCTTTAATCACCATTCATGAAAAGGGCAACCATGCCTTTGAAAGTTATCTTGCCCGTATTTTCAATATCATGAATAAGAGTTTAGAAGAACAAAATAAACCACGTAAATTACCGACTACGCCTTTAGATTTAGCACTGCGTTTGCTGAATAGTATGATTGATGGCTATTTGGATTTGCGTAATCCTTTGTCTCGTCGGGTTGAATTTTGGCAACAAGAACTATTGCAAGGCAATCGCCGCTTTACCAAGTGGCATCAACTGTTTCAGGAAAATCTGGTTTTTCAACAAATTGAAAATTTGTGCGAAGAACAAATAGATTCCTTACAGGAACTTCGAGATGAAATTGTTGAAAATTATGCCCATTTAAAAGGTAAAAAACGCACTGAGAAGCAGGACATTATGCTGGTTCGCGTGGATGATCTGGTTAGCCATGTTGAACGTATTCAAAAATATACAGTACGTTTAAGTACCGCAATTCAAACTGCGATTGATTTACATTTTTCTGCAATTGCCAATCAAACCAATGAGAATATGCGAATTCTTGCGATTATTACTGCGGTGTTTGCGCCATTGACCTTATTAACAGGGGTATATGGAATGAATTTTGAATTCATTCCAGGTTTACGCAGTCCGATAGGTTTCTGGGTGATGCTGGGTGTGATGTTGGGCTGTACGATTGGGTTGTTAGTCTATTTTTACCGCCGTCATTTGGTCGGGCGTGGTGAACGAAGTGTGATTGATATGTTGGCACAACAACATAAAAATCAGCACGTCAATTTACTCTGGTTTTTAGATTATGAACCGATCAAACAAACCATGAAAGAAGTCGAAAAAATCACAAAACTGAAATAATTAAGCATTATTCTAGTTGAGGATTTATCTGCGCTGTCTTTTGTAAAATTAAGTAGAGTTGATCTTTTAATCTTAATTTTTTCCGCTTGAGCTGCTCAATATTTTCATGAATATGATTGAGTGGATCAAGCTCAAGGTGACTGATTTCACGATCAAGTTCATCGTGGTCAATCAAAAGTTTAGCAAAATGCGGATCTTCTTGTTTTAAACTACACATGAGATCGCGGTGTTCTGGGAACATGTGTTTCAACTTTTTATTCATTACTTTCGAATTCATCAGAGCTCATTAACCTCTTTGTCAGAAAATTCTAAACGAAAAAACAAAAACGGAGAGACAAGTTCTCCATCATGACAGGTTAAATATTAACCTGTCACTAGGCATTAACATTTTGAAATGAATTAATGAGTATGAAGGTGAAGATGTTTGACTTGTTTTCGCAATTGTTGAACTTCATCAAGTAAATCCATCATCATTGCAACGGCAGATAAACTGGCTTCAAAGTCACGTTGTAAACGATAAGCACGACGTGCGCGTGAGATATCTTCTCCAAAAAATTGATGAATACGGTCTTCAGGACGTGCAGGTAAAATTTCATATTCAAGCAATTGCAAAATCCAATCCGGACTTTGACCGCATGCCTCAGCAAAGTGCTTGAGATCTAGATTTAGGTTTTCATCCACGATTTCTGCATCATGGAAACCGTCATAGACAATTTCACGATATTGAATAGTTGTCATGATTGCTCTCCTTTAGCAAGGCTATGTTGGTATCTATAAAATTATGAACGGGGATTAAAGTCAGTAAAAGCATCAGCAAATTGTTGATAGGCTTTTTGCTGTGTTTCGGTGGTTGCTTTGGGATAAACAATATTGATCACCAAATAAAGATGACCTGGGGTTTTATGCGGTATCCCTTTGTCTTTTAAACGGAGTTGCTGATTGGGTTTGGCATTTTGTGGCACAGTAACTTTTACTTTACCTGCTGGGGTATCAATTTCAATACTTTGACCAAGTGCTGCTTCCCAAGGTGTAACATCAACCGTGTAATAGACATCAGCACCTTCAACACGGATACGGTCAGTGTCTTGGTATTGGATCTCAATATAAAGATCGCCATTTTCACCACCGTTAATTCCAGCTTGCCCTTGTTTTGCAAGGCGAATTTGCTGACCTTCTTTCATGCCTTTGGGGATTTTAACTTGGAGGGTTTTCCGTTGTACTTCGGGTTCACCATAGGCATTATAGGTTGGGATTTGTAAGGTGATACTCTGGGTTGCGCCTTCATAACCAATGCTTACAGGAATTTCAATACTGGCATGTTGATCTTCACCTTTATAGCTGCGTTGTTGCTGAGAGCCGCGTTGCCCAAAATCTTGTTGATGTCCACCGCCAAAACCGCCACCGAAACGTCCAAATAGATCTTCAAAACCACTAAAATCTTGTCCACCACTGCTACTGTACGAACGATGGAATTGGCTACCATCAAAACCACTTTGACCTGCAGATTGCCCTCCAAACCCACCTGTATTGGCATAGGGGTTATCCAGTTCAAAATCGTATTGCTTTTTCTTTTCTTCATTACTTAAGGTGTCGTAGGCGACATTGATCGTCTGCATTTTTGCTTCAGCATCGGCTTCTTTACTCACGTCAGGATGATATTTACGTGCGAGTTTTCGATAAGCTTTCTTAATTTCGTCTGGTGTCGCATTTCTAGAAACACCTAAATCTTCATAATAATTTTTTGCCATACTTAAGGTCATTATTTTGTTTAACTTTATTCTAGTTTTATGCCTTTTTGGCTGCAGATGGAAGAGCAACTTAGTGTGGTTATTGTTTCAAAACTTATCTAGCACAAAAGCCCGCTTATTGCTGATAAAGGTGGTGTTTCATGTTCTATAGGCTTTGTGTGTTCGGGTTGGTGCTTTGGTGAAGTAAATGACGATTCCAAATAGCTATTCAACCTTTTAATTTATAAAACTTGTTGATTATGCTTTGAATTTTAATTGAAAAAAAAGAGCAAACTGAATTTGCTCTTTTCTTGGTAAAAATCGATAGTTAAATTTCTGCAAATTTAAACCATTCAGATCTTAATAGATTAACTCAAATGCTCACCAAACAGATTTAAAGCTTCTTTTGCAGTGAACTGATATTTTTTATTGCAAAATTGGCAATCCATTTCAATTGGATTTTGAATTTCTAGGGTTTCTTTGACTGCATCTAGACCAATCTGGATCAATGCATTTTTGCATTTATCGCGTGAACAGGTGCAATTGAATTGAAGCTGTTCAACATCTGGCAGACGAACTTCTTCTTCATTGTATAAACGGTAAAGAATTTCTTGTGCGGTTAAATCCGTCAATTCTTCAGGCTTTAAGGTCTGCGTCAACATAATCAAACGTGGCCATAAGTCTTCATCCACACGTTGTTGTTCTTCTTCATTATTACGAGGTAATAACTGAATCAGTAAACCGCCTGCATTGTGATGGGTACTTGCCAAGACAATACGTGTTGGGATTTGTGCAGAAAGGTCATAATACTGCATTAAACAAGCCGCAAGCGTTGGTTGATCAAGTGGCACAATCCCTTGATAACGTTCACCAAACTCAGGTTCAATATTGATAAATAACACAGGTTGTTGCAACGTGCTGAGCACAGTACTGCTGTCTTCACTCAACATAAAATGCGGATCTTCTTCATAGTCTGCAAGTGCACGTACATCACCTAAATGGTTGCATTCAGCCATCGCCCATTTGAATGTACCTTGTGCTTGAATTTGTAAGCTAATACGTCCTTTAATTTTTAATGTGCTTGCAAGTAATGCTGTTGCACTCAACATTTCACCCAATAAAATGCGCACAGCAGGCGCATAATTACGCTGCGATAGAATCGTTTGTAGTGCTGTATCTAAATGTACAATTTCACCACGTACAGGGCTATCTTCAATATAAAAACGTTGACGTAAATCAGACATAAAATTCTCCAAATCCCTGTTTAGATGGTGGCGATATTATAAATCACAAGTTTATTTCACCTGAAAAACGCTGCATCTTAAAGTTAATTTTCGTCATCACGCATAATATTAATACGATCATGCTTGGCATGTGTGGTTTGAGCCTTTTCTGTGGGTCTTTCTAAGCCTGATTCATCCAAATCTGGAACATCTTTGTATTGCTCAGGATTGTGGTTTTCAACTTGCGCATCGCTTTCAAACAGGTGCTCAAGCTCCGAAATAAAGTCCCGATAGCTTTCAAAAAGCTTTTGCTCGTCGGTATAAATACGTTGTTGACGTGTTAACAGTTCTTCATCGTAGTTTCTAAATAGCTCAACACTATCATAAGCCTCTTGTTTACTCATGCCCAGTTCACACAATGCTCGATAGCCCATACCCAAGGACGTTAAATAGGTTTCACGCCAAATATGTTTAACTCCGACATCACGCAGGAGGTGCATGTGATAACGATCTCGTGCTCGAACCAATAAGGTAAGGTTTGGATAATTGAGCAAAATATGTCGCGCAACATTCATTGAATCTTCAACATTATCAATTGCCAATACAAAAACCTTGGCCTGTTCAATTCCGGCTGCACGGAGTAAATCGGGTTGAGTCACATCGCCATAATACAAAGTACCACCATAGCGCCGAACAAAATCAATTTTTTGTAAATTATTATCAATGGCGGTAAAGGTAAAATGACGGATACGCGCCAAACGAGCAACAATTTGCCCTACACGACCAAAACCAGCGACAATAAGAGCAGGGTGTTCGTTGGGAATCTCATCGTATTTCGGTGCACTGTCTTTATTGATTAAGGGCAATACTTGTGTACTTACCAGCCAAAAGAAGATAGGGGTCAGTACCATGGATAAGGTCACAATTAAGGTGATGGGCTCCATGATTGCTTCAGCCAGTACTTTTTCGCTTTTTGCCACGTTTAATACCACAAAGGCAAATTCACCCCCTTGGGCTAAACAGGTTGCGACCATTAAACTGTTGGTCCAACTCATTTTTTTATAACGTGCAATGGCTGCCATCACGATCATTTTGATCAGAATTAAGCTGACTGCGCCACCAATAATCAGTAATGGCATATCTGCAATTAACGAGATTTGTGTGGTCATTCCCACCGTCATAAAAAATAAACCGAGCAATAAACCTTTAAAGGGCGCAATACTGGCTTCAAGTTCATGACGGAATTCAGAGTCAGCCAGAAGCACACCTGTTAAAAAAGCGCCTAAGGTTGTGCTGATCCCGAGTGTATCCATCAACAACACCACACCCAGCACGATAAATAGGCCAACGGCTGTGATCAGTTCTGTTGCACCACTTTTTGCCACAAAGCGGAAAAATGGTCGCATCACATAACGACTAAACAGAAATAAACCCGTGAACGTGGCGATAATCGCAGCAAAGTAAGCAACGCCATGATGACTCGATTCGCTGCCTGCTAAGAGTGGGATGATGGCAAGTAATGGAATCGCAGCAATATCCTGAAACAGTAAAATCGAAAAGGATTGCTGACCGTGTGTAGTATTGAGTTGTTGTTTTTCTTCCAAAAGCTGTAAAACAAAGGCGGTTGAAGAAAGTGCTAAGGCAAAACCAATCACAAAACTTGCGGGGAGTGATTGTTGAAAGATTAAATAGATGGTTCCCATCAGCACCAAACCAGTAACCCCCACCTGTAAACTTCCCATCACAAAAATGGATTGGCGCATTTCCCATAAACGCTGTGGTCGAAGTTCTAAACCAATCAGGAACATCAGTAAAATCACCCCAAATTCTGCAAGGTGCATGATTTCCTCTGGATCATTGGCGATGTTAAACGCGCTTGGACCCAGAAGTATTCCTGTAAATAAGTAACCCAGTACGGTGGCGATACCGAGTTTTTTTCCTAGAGGAACCAGGATTAATGCTGCACCAAGGAAGATGGTGATTTGGAGTAACAGTGACATTCACTTGCCTTAAGTTTTTTTCTTTCTTTAGAAATTGTAGCGTGATTTTGTGATTGACTTGGAGATATTTATTAAGAAATTGTCTTTTTACCCAATAAAAATTTAAAAATGATTAGCGAGGTAAAACGAGAACTGATGTGTAAATAAAGACGTGATAATAAACTGTATTGAAAATCCATTGCTTTATATGGCGGTAGATTTTTGCATTTTTCTAAATGATCTATTTATGCTGATGATCGTGGGCTTAAATGGAATACTATATTTTTCAATTTATTTAGAAAAACTTAATAGAATCTAAATTTAATTTAAAAAATCAATTGAGAATGATTCTTATTTATTGGTTGAGCGTGATACAGTATCCCGTAGTTCTAGATTTGCTGAGAATAAAAATGAGAATATTAGCACCATTATTTATTATAATTTTTTTTCCAATTAAAACGTTTGCTTTGTCATTTGAACTATGCCAAATGGAATCTTCTATGTGTAATAGCATTGGTGGAAGTGAATGTGGTATATGGAATTCAATAAAAACCAATTGTGAAAATAATTACGGAAGCAGTTTAATTTCAGATTCTGGTGGAAGCGGGGGCGTAGGTCAATTACCAACAATAGAAGTAGAGGCTATAAAACCAAGTCCATTCCCTAGTATATATGATCCTTGGTCTAGGCCTGGTGGTTCAGGAGGAGGTGGTGATTCTACGAGCACGAGTCCAACGTCGAGTTCTGAGGATACAGAGTTTGTTGTACCTGCTTTTACCCAAACACAATGTTCAGCGGATAGCACTTCTAATCCTATTGTGATTGCAAATGGGAAAAAAATACAGCAGGAGCTAGATTTTACAACCACTGGTGAGATGCCTTTAGCGTTTATTCGCTATTATGATTCTTTTGCTACTCGCTATGCGAATTTTTCAGTCAATGGGAAATGGAGGCATAATTTTGATTATCGTTTAGCTGTAGATCCTCAGGGAAAGAGAATTAGACAATTACCCAATGGTGAAAATTATTACTTCAATGAATTAACACGTATTCAGAAATCTAATAATGAATGGATTGTTAGCTTACCTGATGGTGGTGTAGAAATTTACATGCTAAATGGGAGGCTGCTTAGTAAAAAGAATGCTTATGGTATTGGTTGGATACTTTCTTATAATGAAAATAATAGATTAATTAAAGTCACACATACTAATGGAAGAAGTATTGACTTCACTTGGAATCAAGATGGTATGTTGAGTTCCGTCACAGATCCATCAGGGAAAAAATATAATTATATTTATGATATGTATAATTACTCATATAAATTTTTGAATATTAAAAGGACGAGAAAAGTCCCTTACTTAGCTTCTGTAACTTATCCAGATAGTTTAGGTTCTCGAACTTATCACTATGGAGAAAATGGGGCACGCCCTCAAGTACTGAGTGGAATATCGATTAATGGTAAGCGTTATAATAGTTATTACTTTGATGGAAAAAAAGCAGTTCAAAGTGGTCGTAGTGATGGTACCCAAGTTGATAAGTTAACTTATGCTGATGATTATACAATTGTCACCAATCCTTTAGGTGCGATTATTAAATATATTTATACCGATAATCAAAAAAATAAACTCGCTAAAGTAGAAAGAAGTGGGGTAAATAACTGCCCGAATAGCAGTATGGAAAATACTTACGATAACAATGGATATGTGATTTCCACCAAAGACTGGAATGGCGTAGAGACACAATATCAGCGTGATCGTTTTGGCAGAGTCACTCAAGAAACTATAGGTATCCAAAATGGTAATGCTTCCAATGCGTATATCAAAAAATATAGCTATCTTGGAGGAACCAGTTTAATCACTAAAATTCAAATACTTGATGGGTCCAATCGTCTAATTCGAGAGGAAACTTATAGTTATTATGCTGCCAATGAACCCGCTAAAAACCGCCTTAAAAGTCAGACGATCTGTAGTAAAACAGGGACAACCACCTGTAGCATAATTGCTTATGGCTATAGTTTGCATGCTGATGGAATGCTGAGTGCTGTAGTGGTCAATAAGAACGGAAAAAATACGGTTTATAACTATGGTTATCAAGGTAATCTATCCCAAATTAAAAATGCATTGGGGCATGCTATCAGTTATTCACAGCACAATGGGTTGGGGTTAGCGGGTGAAGTTATTTACCCGAATGGTTTGCTTGAATATTATGGTTATGATGCACGTGGTAGAATTATCGATATTAATCAAATGTTTGAAAGCAATAATAATATTTATTTATATACTCAATCCTTCGAACAAGGACCATTTGGTGTAACTCAAATTTATCGTAGTGGAATGACAGGGGCTTATGCTAATTATAATTGGATCAGAGAGTCTATTGATTATAATGATAATGGCACAATTGCTCAAATTACCCACGCTAAATTTAGTCAAGTTTTAAGTAGCCAAGAATATCAGTATTCAAATCTTGGACAACTCCTCAGTGTTCGCTTTAAAGAAGGTGGTTCGGTTCGTTATTCTAAAACTAATCAACATAATCAAATAGGATGGATAACCGCAGATCTAGGCAATAATGGGCAAAACCAGCGTTATGAATATGATGCCAATGGAAATGTTATTAAAGAAATTGACTCTTTGGGTAAAATCATGACATATGCTTATGATCTACATGGCAATCTGAACAAGGAAAGTCGTAGTGATGGTTCGACTATTTTATATAGCTATGACGCTATTGGACAATTGATTAGTGTTAAAGATGCAAAAGGCAATACAACGACATATAGCTATGATGGGTTGGGGCAACTGTTATCAACCAATAGTCCAGATACAGGGTTAACCCAATATCAATATGATCCAGATGGTAATCTGATTCGTTTAACGCGTGCAAATAATGTCAGCACAATATATAGCTATGATGCGTTAAATCGCCGAACTAGAGCTCAGACAGGTGATCAGATTCAAACATGGATTTATGACAATTGTAGCAATGGTGTTGGTCGCTTGTGTGCCACTGCCGATGGGGTCACGTCTACAGGTTATGGTTATACGAAAGATGGTCAACTTGCTGTACAAATTAAAAATATAGCTGGGGTTACTTACTCAACCTATTGGAACTATGATGGTTTGGGTAATTTGCTTGAAGAAAGTCGTGAGAATGAAAATAATAAAGTCATTTATGAATATGATGAATTAAATCGAGTAAATGCAGTTAAATTCAAGACAGCAGACATAACACAAACGATTGTCAGCAATGTCACATATGAACCCTATGGAGGTATTAAAAACTGGACCTATGGCAATGGTCTAACACGACAAGCGAGTTATGATCAGGATTACCGTCTAATTGGTATCACTGCTGCGGGAGTGCAAAACCTTAGTCATCAATATAATGCCAATAATTGGATCACTCAGATCAATAATGGCTTAGATAACAATAAAACCACCAGTTATAACTATGATCTACTTGGGCAATTAAACCTTGCTTCTTCAACTCAATATACCGAACGCTGGCAACAAGACAGCAATTACAATCGGACCAATCGCGTAGGCAATACCAATGCTGTAACCAACTATGTACTTGGTCAGGGAAATCGTTTAACCAGTACAACAGGCGCTGAAGCGAAAAACTTTAGCTATGATGTGTTGGGTAACCTAATCCAAAAGACAGGCTATGCTGGAACGGTTAATTACACTTATGATGGTTTTAATCGTTTGAAAAGTGTAAATACAGGTGCTACGGTAAGTTATGACTATGATGTCTTTAATCTTCGTAGTCGTAAATCTGGCAGTGGCGGAACCGTTAATTATATATATGCACCTGATGGTCGATTGCTTGCGGAGAGCCCTTTATCTACATCACAAAATGGCAGTTTAGCAAAAAGCTATATTTGGCTAGGTGGTCAACCGATTGCTGTGCTAAGCAACAATCAATTCTACTATATCCATAATGATCACTTAGGTCGTCCAGAAATCATTACTGACTCAAATCAAGCTGTGGTATGGAAAGCTCAACTGAGCAGTTATGACAGTGCAGTGGTACAAAGTAGTATTGGGGACTTTAACCTTGGTTTTCCTGGGCAATATTATGATGCTGAGAGTACCCTTTGGTATAACTGGAACCGTTATTATGATGTAAGTATAGGGCGTTATACTCAGAGTGATCCGATTGGATTGGCGGGCGGTTTAAATACCTATGCTTATGTAGAAAATAATCCGATTAATAATGTTGATCCAAAAGGGCTTGAAGTTAGAGCTGTTTTAAATCGCACTACAAATCGTTTGGCCATTATGGATATAGATACGAAACAGATGGTTGTTACCACAGCATTTTCTGGTGGTCATATATCAATGGGACAAATTGTAAGTCCAGGGTCGGGTAAAGAAATACCTGCACCTAATGGAACTTATATTATTACTAATAATCCTAATCCTAAAAAGCATCAAGTTGGATGGTATGGTTTATTAAGAAAAGGGGATGGTAAATTAGATGATTTTTACAATGGGCGTGGTGGCTTTCGTTTACATTCAGGCACAGTTAGCCATGGATGTGTAACTGTTGATAGTACTGATAATAACAATTGGGAAAAAGTTTCAAAATTATTGAATAGTACGAAAACAACTCAAGTCACATATGAAGAACCATGGTATTCCCCAAATAAACCGATGACTCGGTATGGAGAAATAGAAATTGTTAACTAAAAATAAATTACACTTATTCTTATGTTCTTTAATGATTGCTCTTTTTTTCATAGGATGTGTTTATTTAAGTCTTATATTTTATAAATTGAGTTTTGTAGAGTCTAATCTATTAAAATTTAGAGTTGTGAATATATGTATGAGATTACCTAGTGAAAAAATACCAACTTTTCTTTGGACATCTATCAATAATGATATTAGTGAAAATAAAGATCTAGAACAAAATAAAAGAGTAGATTTTTATACTGCTCTTTTGGTCACTTGTGGTGACAAAATCTCAAGAAATCATGATCAAAGCTTAATTTTTTATGAAAGTGTAAAGTTAGAAGATACTGAATTATTAATCAATGACTTAAAAGAATTTATCAGTAGACATAGATCTAAAAACGTATCTGGAGATGAAATCCAAATGTTGGAAAATTGGGTGGAATATTTTGATGTTAAGCTAAAAGAGAGAAATTATGAAAATATCCATAATTAGCTTTATTTGCCTGATGATCACTGGGTGCAATTTCATAAATGTAGATCGCTGTCTGGATAACGGTGGTCGTTGGGATAAACAAAAACAAGAATGTATCTATCAAGAATGATTTTTAATCATAATTATCTTTCTATATCTAATAAATTAGCATCACACACTTAGCCGTTTTAGCATGGGAGAGATTGTTTGGACACTGAATTAAAAAACTATATGAATCCAAGATATATAATTTGCGCAATGATTGATTCATGCTTTATTGATCTAGATACGCTCATCGGCTGGGTTGATATGAACATAAGTCATGTTGATACTCCTAGGGATTGGCTATTTTCTGTTTCTTTAGCTACTGACCTTAAAAATATAAATGACGGTATTAGATGTGGTTTAGCAAATGAAAATATGCTGGATCATAACTTAATCGATTCGCTTTTCATTGGTTTTGCTTACATTCGCTATAAAAAAGGCGAAATAAATATCAGTGAATTAGATAAAATTTTATCTGAATATTTCGTTTCTGATAGAGCGCTTTTTAATGAAGATGATTTATTTACTTATTTTTATAAACCAAACTCTAATTCTCAATTAGTTCATGATATTAATTTAAAATTTGCTGAGTATGAATCTATCAGCAGAAAGGCTTTTGAATATTTTCATAGTGAAAAAGTAATTGACGCCTTAACAGATTGATTTTTTATATCATTAATTCAAAAAAATAGTGAGTACACAAATTCATTTTTAAACAAAATTGCATACTCACATCACTTCTAAAATACTGAATACAACAACAAACTCAACTCAACTCTTGCGGATCAACATCTATGGTGACTTTCATCGTAGAGGGTTTGCTATGTAACAGCTGTTGCCACCATTGACGAATATAAAAATGCATTTTTGCCCGATCTTGAGAAAGCAAAACCACATGGGCTTGGTAACGCCCTGCTTTACGCTCCATTGGCGCTGGAATAGGCCCCCAAATATCAATTAAATTCTCTTCGGCAGTTTGTCTAAGCAGCTGCGTCATTTCAGTCAGAAACTTTAAATTTTCTTCCTGATGCTTTGAATCACAGCGGATCAAAGCTGTATAACGAAAGGGTGGAAGTAGTGCTGCTTGGCGATCTTTTAAGGTTTGTTTGGCAAAGGTCCGATAGTCATTATGAATCAAGGTGTTTAATAACGGATGATCAGGTCTTAGGGTTTGTAAATAGACTTCACCCTTCATTTCACCACGACCCGCACGGCCTGCAACTTGAATAATCAATTGCGCAGTACGTTCTGTGGCGCGGAAATCCACACTCAACAAACCTGCATCAATATCCAAAATTGCCACTAAGGTGACATAAGGAAAGTGATGTCCTTTTGCCAGCATTTGAGTGCCAAGTAAAATGGTCGGTTCACTTTTTTGGATTTGATCATAAATCTTTTGCCAACTGCCAACCCGACTGGTTGAGTCACGGTCTACGCGCAAGACGGGGAAGTGAGGGAACAGCTCATTCAAAGTTTCTTCAACTTTGGCGGTTCCCATGCCAATTGGCTTTAATTGTTGTTGATTGCATTGTGGGCAAGCATCAGGCATACGATTAATCGTGCCACAATGGTGACAATGTAAATGCTGATAAGGCTTTAAATGCAGGGTAAAGTGAGCATCGCAGTTGGGGCAATTGGCCTGCCAACCACAGCTTTCACAGATAAGCACAGGGGCATAACCACGTCGATTTAAAAAAATCAGAACTTGTTCTTTTTTCTCTAAACGTTTTTTGATTTCAGCAATTAAAACATCACTTAAGCCATGCTGTTTTTTTGCCACTTTTAAATCAATCAAATGCATTTTCGGCATGATTGCGGCACCAGCACGTTGATTTAACTCAATCCGTGTCAGCTTTTCTTGGCGAGCAAGATAATAACTGTCGATGCTTGGTGTGGCCGAACCTAAAATAATCGGGCAATTTTCTAAATGTGCACGATACATGGCCACATCGCGAGCATGATAGCGAAAGCCTTCTTGTTGTTTAAACGAAAGATCATGCTCTTCATCTAAAATAATCAAACCCAAATGTGGCAAGGGCGTATAAATTGCAGAACGTGTACCTAAAATAATAGAGGCTTTGCCCGTTTGCGCATGCTGCCATGCTTGTAAACGTTTAGTGTCATTTAAGCCTGAGTGCAGTAAGGCAATATTGCAATGAAAACGTGATTGAAAACGACTGATGGTTTGTGGGGTTAAGCCGATTTCAGGCACTAAAACCAAGACTTGTTTGCCTTGTTTAAGTACTTCATGCATTACTTGCAAATAAACTTCGGTTTTACCACTCCCAGTTAAACCATCCAATAGAAATGCTTGATATTTTTTCTGCGCTTTTAAAATCGCTTGAATAGCTTTCTTCTGATCGTCATTTGGCGTGAGGGGCATCTGTGCCAATTGCACAGGTTCTGGCGTGACATTTTGTGGTTCCAAATCACAACGAACAATGTCTTTTTTCTCAAGGACTTTAAGTGTGGCTGTTTCAACACCACTTAAATTAAGAATATTTTCCTGTGTCCCTTTCGGGTGTAGCTTTAAAATTTTATAGGCTTCTTGTTGTTTTTCAGAACGCTTAACTTTGTCTTCGGCATGTAAGTCTAAAAGTTTCCAGATACGTGCCAATAAATTATAAGGTTTACCTTGGCGTAATAAGGTAGGTAACGCCGTTTGAATCACTTCACCGATGGGAAATTGGTAATATTGTGATGACCATGTCAATAAACTTAAAACTTTACTGTCTAAAATGGCTTGTTCATCTAACAGTTCAGTAATGGCTTTGAGTTTAAAATGAGAATCCACAGGTTCATCAATCGGTACTTTCTTGACAATAACACCAATCAGATTTTGTCTGCCAAAAGACACTGCAACACGCGCACCGACTTCAGCTTGCGCATATTGTTCAGCGGTGACTTGGTAATCAAAGCAGTCATTCAAATAGACTGGAACAGCAACTTGAATACGATAAATCGTCTGTGGCGTAGCAAGGGTATTCGACATTTTTAATTTAGTGACTCATTAATTTAGTGAGGCTGTGATGAAATTGTTTCATGTCCAGATTCGGCTTGTGTTAGAGTGTAACAGTCATCTATAAACATGAATATGAATGATTTATAGGGTATGACGCAACAGCGTAATCAAAAAATTTTGGAAAACTAGAGCATAATAATGCCAGCATATCAATTTACTGCAATTGATGCTTCAGGAAAGCAGCAAAAAGGCGTGTTAGAGGGAGATTCCGCACGCCAGATTCGACAACAACTACGGGACAAGGAATTGATTCCTGTCACGGTGGATGCTGTTGAACAAAAAGATAAAAATAAAAGTTCAGGATTTTTTCAACGTAAATTTTCGGCTTATGATCTGGCCTTAATGACACGTCAACTTTCTGTTTTGGTCGCTGCTGCAATTCCTTTAGAGGAAGCATTACGAGCAGTTGCCAAACAAAGTGAAAAAGTGCATGTACAAAATCTTTTACTTTCGGCACGTTCAAAAGTGCTTGAAGGGCACTCTTTGGCTCAAGCGATGCAACAAACAGGACGCTTTCCAGATTTGTATATTGCGACTGTTGCTGCGGGTGAACGTTCAGGGCATTTAGATTTAATTTTAGATCAATTATCTGATTACACCGAAAACCGCTTTGCCATGCAAAAGAAAATTCAAGGTGCGATGATCTATCCAATCATCTTGATGTTTATGTCTTTTGCGATTGTGATGGGGTTAATGACGTATGTTGTTCCAGACATTGTTAAAACCTTTGACCAAAGTAAGCAAGCCTTGCCATGGATCACTGTGGCGTTAATGAAAGCCAGTGAGATTATTCGGCAGGCTTGGCCCTTTATGTTGGTGTTTAGTGTGATTGGGATCTTTTTATTGATTCGATTCCTACGAACTTCTGCGGGGCACTATGCTTTTGATCGTTTAACACTCAGATTGCCATTATTTGGTAAATTATCTCGTGGTATAAATGCAGCGCGTTTTGCCAGTACCTTATCTATTCTTACCCAATCAGGCGTGCCATTGGTCGATGCTTTGAAAATTGGAGCAGCGGTGAGTAGCAATTGGGTGATACGAGATGCAGTTAATATTGCAGCAGAGAAAGTCACAGAAGGTGGAAATCTTGCAACACAATTGGAGCGTTGTGGTTATTTCCCACCGATGATGGTACAAATGATTAAAAGCGGTGAAGCTTCGGGTGAGTTAGATCGAATGTTAAGCCGTGCATCAGATATGCAGGATCGAGAAGTATCCTCATTTATTTCAACATTATTGGCTTTACTGGAACCCTTAATGTTGGTGTTTATGGCTGGTATTGTTTTGGTTATTGTGATTGCAGTCATGTTGCCAATTGTCAATATGAACAATATGATTTAAGCCAATTATTTTTATAAAGAATATATAGAGAGTAAGCAGATGCAACGAAAGATGAATAGGACTCGTCAGTCAGGTTTTACCTTAATTGAAGTGATGGTTGTGATTGTTATTTTAGGCGTACTTGCAGCATTGATCGTACCCAATGTGATGGGACGTGGTGAAAAAGCCAAAGTTGACACCACTAAAATTGCATTAAAAGGTGTAGCGGGTGCTTTGGACCAGTATAAACTGGACAATGGGCGTTATCCGACAAGCCAAGATGGTGGTTTAGACGCGCTTGTAAATCAACCTGCAACGGCTAAAAACTGGTTACCTGGTGGTTATGTTAAAGGTGGTTATCCGAAAGACAGTTGGGAAAATGATATTCAATATGTAATCCCTGGTTCTGAAGGTCGTAAATTTGATTTATATTCTTTTGGTGCCGATGGTAAACAAGGTGGTGAAGGAAATGATGCAGATATTTATTACCAACCTTAATTGAAGATTATTTAAGTTATTATTTATGGGATTAATCACTTCATTTAATCGAGTTAATAAATCTTGAGTGAAGTGATAATCTTTCTTGTTTGCTAAAGTGTATTTAATTTATTGAAATATAACAGCTATTTAAAATAACGATGTTTGAGAGTTATAATAAGAATTATTCCCATATTTAATAGTTACAAGAAAGTTAAATTGTGTATAAAAATAGACTTTTTATTTAATTAAAAGCTTGCATAATAGTTCTCAGGGCAATCTGAATTGCTTAGGAGGATGAGATGAAAGCATTATTATTACCAGATGAAATCAGCCAGTTTCATTGGACTATGCTCAAATCTGTTCTTTTAATTTTGAGCCTATTACCGATTAGCCAGTTTTTTCTCAATATTTGGCAAGTTGCCGATGCCAATAGCCAGATCATGATTGGTTTTATGGCGATTAGCGTATTTAGTGCATTATCTATTATTAGTTTTTATAATGCCTTAAATTTGACAGTATTTCAGTTAAAAACTGAATTCTCATCATTATTAGAACAATATTTAGTACGTTCATATCGTTATGTGCCAATGTTATTTTTAGCTGCAATGATGTCTTATTTGGTGACTCAACTTTAGTTGAAATATCATGGAAAACCGAGGGTGTAATCCTCGGTTTTTTTGCACTACAATTTAATCATTCAGGTTCCAACTAAGTCGGCTGAACAAGGCTCATGGTGATTTTGCGCACAATCGGCAAGATAAAAAGTAACACTGGAAAGGCAATCAGCCAAGAAATCCCCCAAGCTGAAAGCCATGTGTATAGCGAAAAATTCTCAAAACCCATGCTTCTGAATGTACTGATACATGAAACAATAAATGTCATGATAATAGACAGTAACAAAGGTAAAACAATCGCTGCATAGCGATGTGGAATCTTTTTAAAATTAAAATAAGACGATTTAGAATTTTGCATTTTTTACTCCGTAAACCAACAAACGCCAGTGCCGCACCAAAATATTAAAATTTTGATTAAAAATAACCCCAAGCCTTGTTGGAGATATGTTGGCACGTTGATTGACGTAAACGTTTACGGCTTTATGATCAGCGAAAATAATTTAGCATAAACTTGAAAAAAATATAATAAAAAATGTGCTGAAAATATTTTCAATTTCGTTTTGATAGGGCTTGGATTGAGGCTGGATTGAACATGATTGTCTTTTTAATAGGATCATTTGTCTGTTTTGTATAAGGTTGATCGCTTTAAATTTATCTAAAATGATTTTATCTCTTGAGATGAACCGATAAAAATACGAGGACTCAGCAATGCAACAAATAGAATGGAATGACTTTCTTAAAGTAGAGTTACGGGTAGGAAAAATTATTCAAGCCGAAGTGTTTGAGAAAGCGCGTAAGCCTGCTTATATTTTGCATGTTGATTTTGGCGAAGTGCTCGGTGTAAAGAAATCGAGTGCGCAAATTACCAACCTGTATCAACCTGAAGATTTAATTGGGAAGCTTGTGGTTGCTGTTGTGAACTTTCCAAAAAAACAAATTGGACCGATTCAATCAGAGTGTTTAGTGACAGGTTTTCATAATCAAGATGGGCATGTGACGTTGTGTGTGCCTGATGCAAATGTGCCATTGGGCACAAAGTTACTTTAATCATTGAATCAAGCCCTTTGTTGAAGCTGACCTCATCTCCTTAAACCAGAGATGAGGGATTCAAGCATTAACGTCTAGATTTAAAGCTAATATCGACTGCTTTAGGTCGATAGATCCAGCCTAAAATTAATAACAAGAGGGAGAGCAATAAAATAGGATAGTCACTAAAGCGGGTGTACCAAGTTTCACCTTGCATGGCAGGTAAATCACCACGAAGCACAGCTTTTTGATCTACAGGGGCTTGTTTTACAATATGCCCATTGTGGTCAATAAATGCTGTTACACCTGTATTGGTAGCACGAATAAACCAACGTCCGTTTTCCTTGGCACGCATTTGTACCATTTGAAGATGTTGTAATGGACCTGCTGTACCGGTGAACCACGCATCATTGGAAACAGTCACTAAAAAGTCACTATTAATCGCATTACGTCGAGTGAGATTCGGGTAGGCCACTTCATAACAAATGGCTGCAGCTAAATCATGTCCTTTAATATTAAAAGGTTTCTGATTGGATGCACCTTGGGAAAATCCACTCATGGATGGATCATTTTGTAGCGCAGGTAATACCCAAGCCAATAATCCTGAAAGTGGAATATATTCACCAAAAGGCACCAGACGTTGTTTTTTATATAAGCCTGAAGAATCCGCGCCAGAAGCCATCATACTGTTGTAGTACATTGGATAGCCATTTTTCTGCGATTCTTTTAAGTCCCAATAAGGAATACCGGTTACCCATGCTGTGCCTGAACTTTTGGCTTGTTGATCCATCATATCCAAGAATTGTTGAATATCTGTTTGGAACAGTGGAATCGAGGATTCTGGCCAAACAATCAGATCACGGCCCCATTCAGTACGGCTTAAATTAACGTAAATTTCTAAGGTTTTAACCTGATATTCAGTTAACCATTTTAAATCTTGCGGAATATTGCCTTGAATCAAAGAAACGGAGAGTGGTTTTTCTGCTTTCGGTTGTACGAAAGTGATAAACGATGCGCCCCATGCGCCAAGGATTAGAATAATTGCAGGAAAGATCCAAAAAACTTTTCTATTTAAAATTTCAACCAATGCACAAGCAAGGATAATCACGACAAAAGATACTGCAAACACACCAAACAGTGGAGCATAGCCATCTAAGAGTCGTTCAGTAAATGCGTAACCTGCAAATAACCAAGGAAAACCCGTAAAGACCCAAGTCTTCGACCATTCAAAAATAACCCACAAAGGAGCGAAAGTTAATGGCGTTTCAGGGAAGAATCTACGATATACCCAAGTCTGAATCGCGGTAAAAAGCCCCATGACAATGGCCATGATGGCGATCATCAAGACACTTAATACTGCATTGGTATCTCCATACACATGAATCGATGTATAGAGCCAGAATGCGCCAACAAACCATAGGCCAAAGCCATAGCTTAAGCCAATCGCAAATGCTTGGCGTGGTGTACGGCCTTTTAAGCAAGCATACAGCAGGGCAGGCGATAAAATTGCCAACCACCACCAATAATAAGGCGCCAGTGCTAAACTGAACACTGCGCCTGACATTAACGAAATCAATAATGGGAAAATGAAGGGCAGCTGTTTTTGTTGTTGTGATGAATTTAACAGCTTGTCAAAGTATGCTCTCATTTATGTACAGCTCGAATCAGATGAATAGTGCGTGCATCTGCTTCAATAATTGTAAATTCCCAATCCTCAAGCTCAACCACTTGGCCTTGAAGATCACTCACTAGACCAATTTCTTGAAGCAGTAATCCGCCCATAGTCTCTACTTCATCGTCAGGAAATTCAGCATCTAAAACATTGTTAAAATGTTCGATTGGTGTAAGTGCTTGCACAATCCATGTATTGGCTGTGGTATGGGTTGTATCTGGAATGATAAATTGCGCTTCTTCGTCAACGTTATCATGCTCATCTTCAATTTCGCCGACAATCTCTTCCAGAATATCTTCTAAAGTGACCAGACCTGCTGTTGAACCATATTCATCAATCACAATAGCAATATGGGTTTGAGTGTTTTTTAACATCCTCAAAACTTGGTCGGAACGGGCACTTTCTGGGACAAATAATGGCTGACGCATTAACGCATGCACATCGACAACAGATGAGCGATCAGTTAAAAAGGGTAAAAGATCTTTAGCAAGTAAAATACCCACCACGTTTTCAGGCTGATCAGAAGAGAAAACAGGGAAACGTGAATGTGCAGATTCAATAAGAATATCTAAAATATCAAGAAGTTGATCATCTTCTTGCAAACTGACCATCGCTGTGCGCGGAGTCATGACTTCACGGATTTTTGTTGCAGGAAGGTCTAATACGCCTTCTAACATTGCAACAGTATCGGGTTCTAAAAAACGACGTGAATCTTGTACTAATTTTAGCAGTTCATCCCGGGTTTCTGGCGCTGTTCCTAACCATTTGCGTAAGCCACGCATTCCCCACGATGGGCCTGATTCCTCGTGCATGATCTTTCCTAAAGACGCTTAATATCTAGTAAATGTTTTTTTATCATACCGAAGAAAACACAGATGTCTATCTATTAAATAAGGTAAATAGATGAATGTATGTGTCATATTATAGATATATTGCAAGCCTTATTCATTATTTGAGTTTGTGTTAAAATTATTGATTGATTTCGCTTCTTTTTGAGAATAGATAATGTCTGAACCGATGCCTACAGCAAGCATTCAATTAAACACGCGTGGACTACGTTGTCCTGAGCCTGTAATGATGTTGCATCAAGCAATTCGTAAATCTAAATCAGGTGATGTCGTTGAAGTATTTGCAACTGATAATTCAACCTCTTGGGACATTCCTAAATTTTGTATGCATCTCGGTCATGAGTTGATTTTACAAGAAGAAGTACTAGATGATGCCGGAAATAAGGAATTTCACTATTTAGTGAAGAAAGGTTAAAAGATCATGATGGGTGGAAATCAGTCTATGTTATATGTGATGATTTCCCTTTTATTGATTTAAGAATATTGAAATTTATTTGGCCCGTTTTTAATAGTTAATAAATTTATATTATATGTAATTTATTGAATTTTAATAATTTTATTGTGGATATTAAATCATTTTACAAAATTAAAAATGACAGAATTTTGACTTGTGATTATAATCTAAACATATTTTTTAATAATAATTAACTCATTCAAATGAACAGCTTAGTAAATAGCATTTATAAAATATTGGATCAGCTTGGACTAAACGCACAAAAACGAGCTTTGCATATCCAATTTACAAATACAGACTTAAACAACCAAGTCTTCTTACAACGTATCGATGGACAACATGGTCTAAACCAAGGTGTGTCTATTGAACTGATTTGTCTTGCCACTTCAGCAACGATTCCGCTTAAACAGTTTATTGGTAGCCAAGTGGCCATTGATCAAGTCACAGATCATGGACAATTGTTTCGTAGCACAGGAGTGATTACTGAGGCCGCACAAGGGCAAAGTGATGGCGCACTAACGCTATATAAACTCAAACTCGAAGATGCCACTTCACTGTGGCATAAACGCCGTAACAGCCGAGTGTTTATGAATAAGTCGGTTGTTCAAATCATAGAAACGCTGTTTAAAGAATGGCAAGATAAAAGCCCACTCTTTGCCTCCAGTCTAAGTCTCGATAAAAGTGGACTGAAAAAAGATTACGATATCCGCCCATTCATTATGCAGAGCAACGAAAGTGACTATGCATTTTTAACCCGCTTGATGCGCAGTGAAGGGATCAACTGGCTGATTGATGAAGCGCAATTGATTGTGCTTAGTTCTGCGACTCAAATTCAGCCACAAAAACTGCGCTTGGTGGATGACAATAGCGAATACAAATCGTTAGAACGAAGAACGATCCGCTTCCATCGTAGCAGTGCCACAGAACAACAAGACAGCATCACCAGCTTTATCGGACAACGTAGCTTACAACCCACTGCTGTCCACGTACAACGCTGGCAAGCAGATGTGTTAGAGCAAGAAGAGGGTGCAGGCAGTGTTCAAAGCAAACATCAACATAGTCAAAACCAGAATAATGCCAGTCTCGGTTTAGAACAGGCTTGGCATATTAGTCCAGCATGGATTCAAGACCTCAATGGTGAAGATCAAGCAACCGCTTCAAATAACAATCAGATTGAAAAGATCAACCAAAACCTCAGCCATTACTATGATGCTCAATCCAAGCAATTTGTTGCCAATTCCACTGTACGTGATGCACAAGTGGGTTACTGGTTTGAGTTAAACGAACACCCAGAAATAGATCAACACAGTGGCTCAGACAAAGAATTTCTGATCACGTCAAAGACATTCTATAACCAGAACAATTTACCCAAAGACCTGAATGAGCAAATCAATCGCTTGCTCCAACAAAGCAATTGGGTCAATTCAAATGTAGACTCAAACAACCCAGAACGCCAAGCCAATCAATTGGTGTTACAACGCCGTAATATCACCACTGTTCCGGAATACCACCCACTACAACACCGCCCGAGTACCCATCCACAACGAGCCAAAGTGGTTGGGTCAAGTGGAGAAGAAATTCATGTCGATGAATGGGGACGTATTAAAGTTCGTTTCCTGTTTACCCGCAATGAAGACCACAGTCATGATGGTGGAGCAGGGAGCAATGACAACGACACTGATTCTGCTTGGGTGGATGTACTGACCCCGTGGGCAGGTGAAGGCTATGGTGCGCGGTTCTTACCGAGGATTGGCGAGATTGTGGTGATAGATTTCTTTGATGGCAATATCGATCGACCATTTGTGGTGGGGCGTATCCATGAAGCACAACGAAGTCCAACGAAATTTGATGACAAAGGCCAATTGCCTGATACAAAAAAACTGGCAGGGATCAAAAGTCGGGAAGTTAAAGGCAGTGGCTATGGCCAGCTTAGATTTGACGATACCACAGACCAAATCAGCAGCCAGCTACATAGCAGTCACGGTGCGAGTCAACTGAATCTCGGTAATCTGAGCCATCCTAAAGAAAACGAGACCAGTGAAGGACGAGGCGAAGGCTTTGAACTAAGAACAGACCAATGGGGAGCAGTGCGTGCAGGACAGGGTCTACTACTGAGTACCTATGCTCAAGATTCAGCTTCAGGCAATCACCTTGATGCAACTGCAGCGAAAAGTCAGTTGGAAAGCAGCCTAAATAATTCTAAAGCCTTAAGTGAAGTTGCCAAGAATCAGCAAACTGATCCTTTAGAAAATTTAGATCATTTGAAATCTTTTATTTCTTATTTGGAAAAAGATGAATCCAGTGAAGCAAAAAGCCAAGCAGATACCTTTAAGCAAGCTCTAATGTTATTGGCTTCACCCAATTCGGTTGCGCTTGCTACTAATGAAGATCTACATCTTTCTGCCGATCGACAAATCTATGAAACTGCGGGTGATAGTATTCAATTGAGTACGCAAAAGAATTTAGTTGCACATGCACAATCAAAGATCAGTCTTTTTGCGGCACAAGAAGGGGTAAGATTATTTGCAGGGAAAGGTAAAGTTGAGATCCAAGCACAAGGCGATGGTGCGGATTTGATTGCGCGTAAAGGTATTCAAATTATTTCGACGGAAGAAAAAATCGAGATTAAAGCGGATAAGAAAATTATTTTGATTGCAGATGGATCTCAAGTTGAAATTAGTAGTGCAGGTGTTTTACCGACCACTGCGGGTAAGTTTGAAGTCAAAGCTGGACAACATAAGTTTTTGGGTGGGGCGCAAGTTTCGAATGTAAAATACCCATTACCTGTATTGGGTGATGAAAACAAATATGATGTTGTTTTTTTAATGCAAGATGATGATGGTATTCCTTACAAAAATATGAAATACATTGCATTCTTAGAAAGTGGTGAAATTATTGAAGATATCACAGATGATAAAGGATATACGAAACCTATAAAAACACTCAGTAAAGAAAAAGTATCAATTCACTTAAAAACTGATAATTATTTAAATATTTAGAGGAAAATATAATGAATTATTTCCCATTTGTTATAGTTAAATCTAATGTGGATACTAAGAAGTTGTATTATAGTTTACAAGTTTTCAATACTTCTACAAATAAAGTTGTGCTTGATAGTGCTAAAAAAATTCAGGCAGGAATTAAATATCCTTTGAGGAATAATTATAAGACTGAGATAATGAGCATACCAACTGATGGTGAATCAGCAAAAGATATGGTTATTGAGTTTACTTTATATAAGCGTGATGGTATAAAATTTATTCCAGTAGTTAATAAAAAGATTCTATCAAACATGGTTTTTGAATTTACTTTAGATAATATTAAAAGTAATAAAATAAAATATGATATTGTTAATTACATGGAAACAAAAAATATTACAAAGCCTGTGACTGGTGTTAATAATAATTTAGTTCAGTTAACAATATCTAACACAAGAATGTTTGTAAGTACGCAACATCCTATCGGTGATTATTTTGATCCTTTTACTAAAGAAAAAATACAGCAAGGATTATTGAGTAGACTTAAGGAAAAGTATCCAGATCAAGGTTTTACAAATTTGTGTGGTCCAGCTGCTTTTTTTTATTGTGTTTTAAATGCTAATTCGAATATTTATAAAAAAATTGTAAAAGAATTATGGGAAAAGGGTGAAACTAAAGTCAATAATTTAACGATAAAACCAGATAAAGGTGGAGCTAGAACTGTAAAAAATTATTTTGATGAGCATGATAATGCTTTAATTCCTGCAATTGATTGGATTACTCTTGGAAGTTTAAGGGATTCAAGTAATATAATCTTGGACTATACTTTAGAGTATGGAGAAGCAAGTGCAGGGATCACTCCACCAGGAGATTTACTTACATGGTTTAGGGATATAGGTTTTAAAAATGTAGATTTTTTCCATATCGGAATTTCAAATAAATTAAAGGCATTGGTTGAAACTAGTAAATATGATGTAAAAAAATATTTTATAGTATTGTTATCAAGTAGTAGTATTTTGCAATATCAAAAAAAGACTTTGGCGGTCTTTCCTACTCATTGGGTTGTGCTAGATAGTAATATTATGGTAGATGGCTCGTTATTAAATTCAACCACTTTAGAAACAGATGAGGTTAAATTTAAAGTCTTTAGTTGGGGTAAGTCATATAATCAAAATGATGGTTTAACACTTGGTGAGCTGGTTAAATATACTTGGGGTGTTTATATATTTGAAAGAGGATTGGTTTAATATGAAAAAGTTTTTTTACTCTGGGTATCTTGTTTGTGTTTTTTTTATTTTAGGCTGCAGTCATCAAATAAAGATTGAACCTAATAATTTGCCAGAAATGAAGTATGGCGAGAAATATGATAATAGAATAGAAATTGAGAAGCTAAATATATTTGGTGAACTTGTTATTAAAACAGATTTACCTGATAACTCAGGTATTAATATAGAAAAAGTAGGGGAGAATGACTTTCTTTATCAAAATTCTATAAGAATATATGGAGTACCTAAAGTTAAAGGTAATTATTATATTTTATTAGATGGTAATTTTAGAGGTGGAGCTTTTGGTGGGATGACTAATTTTAAGAAAAAATATGATGTCATCATAAAATAACACATAATGATTTTACGTAAAAATAAACTGATTTGGATAGTATTAGAGAGGTGAGTGATTTCTATCAATAGAATAAAGGTGTTAATAATAAAATAACATTAAATCCAAGAGTTTCATTTGTAGATTGGATTGCAATGAGAAGCTTAAGAGATTCAGGAAATTAAGTTTTTGATGATAAAAAAACCCGCCGAAGCGGGTTTATTGATTTACATATTTGGATAGTTTGGACCACCGCCACCCTCAGGTGTTACCCAAGTGATGTTCTGAGATGGATCTTTGATATCACAAGTCTTACAGTGAACACAGTTCGCAGCATTTATCTGGAAGCGCTTAGAACCATCATCATTTTCCATAATCTCGTAAACACCAGCAGGACAGTAGCGTTGAGCTGGCTCATCCCATTTTGGTAAGTTGACATTGACTGGAATCGAAGCATCGGTCAGCTTTAAGTGAGCTGGCTGATTCTCTTCATGTACGGTATTCGATACAAATACAGAAGATAAACGATCAAAGGTTAATTTACCGTCTGGCTTTGGATAAGTAGGTTTAAATGTCGCAGCATCTACAGTTTTTAATGCACTAAAGTCAGGTGCAAGGTCATGTAGGGTAAATGGCACTTTAAAGATATTTTGATCGATAAAGTTAAATGCACCACCCATCCATAAACCGAATTTATGCATTGCTGGACCAAAGTTACGTGAACGATGTAACTCTTCTTTTAACCAACTGTTGTTGAATTTGTCCGTATATGCAGTCAATTCTTTGGCAAAGAAATCTTCACCTTCAGCCACACGCGCAACCGCTAAATCGCCACCTTTCTCATGACCTGCTTGAATTGCTTCAAATACAGCTTCACCACACAACATACCCGATTTCATCGCAGTATGAGAGCCTTTGATTTTAGCAAAGTTTAAGAAACCAGCATCATCACCAATTAAGCAACCGCCTGGGAAAGTCAGTTTAGGTAGAGAGTTTAGACCGCCTTTAACAACTGCACGTGCGCCATAAGAAATACGCTTACCACCTTCAAGATATTGCTTGATCAGTGGATGTGTTTTCCAACGTTGCATTTCAGCAAAAGGATACATGTGTGGATTTTCATAAGATAAATCGACAATCATACCCAAGGTCACTTGGTTGTTTTCAGCGTGATATAACCACCAGCCGCCTGAAGAACCTGTTTCTGCCAAAGGCCAGCCTGAACCATGCATCACTAAACCTGGTTTATGTTTAGCAGGGTCAATTTCCCAAAGTTCTTTGATCCCGATACCGTAATGTTGCGGATCAGCATCTTGATCTAAGTTGTATTTTGCAATCAGACGTTTACCAAGGTGTCCACGACAACCTTCTGCAAAAATTGTGTATTTTGCATGAAGCTCGTAGCCAGGAGTAAAGTTGTGAGTAGGTTCACCATCTTTACCAATACCCATATCACCAGTTTGGATGCCTTTTACAGAACCATCTTCATGATAAAGGATTTCTGAAGCAGCAAAGCCAGGGAAGATAGAAACTTCTAACTCTTCCGCTTTTTGACCTAACCAACGCACTACATTACCCAATGAAATAACATAGTTACCATCATTGTGCATGGTTTTAGGAACCATCCAGTGCGGTGCTTCTTGTGACTTTTCAGCAGACATGAGGAAATAAGTTTTGTCCTCAGTCACAGGTACATTTAAAGGTGCACCTTGTTCTTTCCAGTCAGGGAAAAGTTCATTGATTGCACGAGGTTCAAGTACAGCACCAGAAAGGATATGCGCACCAACTTCAGAGCCTTTTTCAACCACACAGACGGAAAGGTCTGGAAGATTGTTTTCAAGAGCTAATTGACGAATTTTAATCGCAGCAGAAAGACCCGCAGGGCCTGCGCCTACGATCACTACGTCAAACTCCATCGATTCGCGTTCGATGTGTTCCATGTAGGACTCCTCATATTTCTAAGGGTGGCAACCGTGAGCATTTATTGGGAATTAATAAATCGGTGCTGCCATGAGTGTTCTAAAAATTCCGTGATACGAATTAACGCTCGTACCAATAATATATTTTGCGCTAGTATAGTTAGAAACCCTAATCTAGCCAATTGGCTGAGTCGTATTATTTTTAAGTCAGCAAGGCATAAACCATGGTAAATCAAAATAATTCAACATCAGCGGCTCAAAATCAGCCAGATTCTGATAATAAAAACTTAATGAGCATTGCACAATACTTAAAAGATGTACAGGCGGGTCACAAAAGGTCAATACCCCCTTTAGAGCAGTGGCAGCCAAAGCATTGTGGCAAAATGGATTTGACGGTAAAAGCCAATGGAGAATGGTGGCACGAAGGTCAATTGATCAAACGCCAAGCGCTTTTAGACCTGTTTACAAAAGTACTTTGGAAAGAAGACGGAAAGTTCTATTTAAAAACCCCAGTTGAACAGATTGAAATTCAAGTTGAGGATGAACCTTTATTGGTCAATCAAGTTGATCAGGTAAATCTCGATGGGCAGGTCTATCTACAAGTGACCACCACCAATCAAGACATTACACTGATTGATCCAGAACACCCTATTTTTATGCGTGAATATCAAGGTGAGTTAAGACCTTATGTACATATTCGTTTCGGGATAAATGCCTTGATTCAACGTTCTGCTTTTTTCCATCTGATTGAATATGGGAAATTGCTTGAAAATGAGCAAGGAGATACCATTTTATCTTTAGAAAGTGGTGATTTTCACTTGCAATTAGGGACTTGAGGTTTAATCTTGTTAATTATTTTTACCGTATGCCAATAGTGGATCAAATGAGCGCGATTTTTCCTCTCTCTCCTCTAGAAAATCCAATGCCAAAAGCCTTGGCAGATGCCCCGATTGGTATTTTTGATTCAGGTATCGGTGGGCTTTCTATTGCACAGGAAATTGCCAATTATTTGCCAAATGAACGTATTGTTTATTATGCCGATACTGCACATGTCCCTTATGGCCCACGGACGGATCAAAATATTCGTGAATTAACTGCGCAAGCAATCGAATGGTTATATCGTCAAGGTTGTAAAATCGCAGTTGTGGCATGTAATACCGCTTCAGCATTTAGTCTGGATTATTTACGTGATCATTATGGTGAAAATTTTCCTATTGTTGGGCTGGTGCCTGCTTTAAAACCAGCAGTGCTACAAACCCAGTCTAAAGTGGTTTCAGTTTTGGCTACACCTGCCACTTTTCGTGGAAAATTGATCAAAGATGTGATGCAGCGTTTTGCAGAACCTGCCAATGTTGAAGTACTGACGATTACCAATCTTGAACTGGTTCCCTTGATTGAATCTGGACGTTATAACAGTTTGGAATGTAAACACAGCCTGCAAAAGGTTTTAGATCCAGTTATTGCAAAAGGTTCAGATTATTTGGTGTTGGGCTGTACCCATTACCCTTATTTAAAACAGAGTATTCACGAATTATACGGCTCTCAGCTTAACTTAATTGATTCTGGATTGGCCGTTGCACGACAAACGGCGCGTATATTGTTAAAAAATGAGTTAATATCAAGCAGCTTGCAAGAAAAAGGGGTGCGTTTACAATGTTTTGTGAGTGGGGGAAATGCAAAACAATTAGAAAATGTCATCAAACATCTCATACAACCAAAAATTACATGGTCTGTAGAAAATATTGTTGAAAAACTCGGCTAATTCTTTCAATATTGAACAGATTTAATATATTTTCATAAGTGTAGGGCATATCAAACTTAAAGCTCATGGATGGATTTAAGTAGGGTGTGACAAGAATGGGTTAACCTATGCTCGATAAACGGTATCAAGTTTTTATTACAACATCTGGCAAAGAAATGCAGCCAGAACGGATGGTTGTGTCACAAACCCTTATAGGGATGGGGTTTTTTTCTTGGGGATTAGAACAACGGACACCATTAAGTACCGCATTTGCACGTCGTCAGATAGATGACTGTGATTACGTTTTATTGTTGTTGGGGAGTCAATATGGGGAGCAATCTGTTTCAGGAGTGAGTTATTTACATCTTGAATATATTTATGCGGTGACCAAACAGAAACCAATTATTGTATTTATGCATGAGAGTCCTGAATTTCGCGAACCGCATTTAAAAGAAGAAAGTACGCTGCTAAAAGAAAAGTTTAATGAATTTAGACATCAACTACAAAAAGAAGTTGAGCAAGTCGTTACTTATCGAACTTTACGAGATTTAGAACTTGCGGTACGTTCATATATGCCACAAATGCTAGAGCGCTATCCTGTTGTAGGATGGGTAAGACCTCAGAATATTCAAGTCTTACAAGATGAGATTGATCGTTTAAAAGCAAAGTTGGCACATGTTTCCGTAGAGCAAGGGAAAAAAGAAGCTGATCCATTTTTAACTTTACCCAAAGTTTCATTGCATGAAGTGTTTAATTTTGATTATCGAATGCATGCCTATCAAGATGGTAATTTTAAAGAGTTATCGCCAGCGCGTGAGATGACATGGGCAGAGTTATTGAAAATCTTATCAGTTGAATTTAGACAACCGACGTCTGAGGATTTTTTCTCTAAAGTCTTAAATGAATATTTGAATAATACGGGTTTAACCGATGCGCAAGTGGTGATGCCACGTGCGCATGCTGTGTCTAGAGCGCAGATTAATGTGCGTTCCTTGCATACGATTAAGCAACAAGTCCGTCAAAATGAATGGATCATCCCTGTGGGGCGTGATGATCGTCAGCGTATGCTCTGGCAGATGACGGATAAATGCGTGAAACTGCTTGAAAGTTCACAACGTATTAGCAGCCGCTCTTCAATTTTTTAAGTTAAATAAATTGAGTGAGTTAAGATAAAAAATTTTGTTTAGATAAAGACTCTGTTAAGCTGATCATTCGAGATAAACTATTCTGTAAATCGGGTGAAAATGTCTTTATCTAAACCTAAAGTCCTGATTATTATTGCTAATTTAGGGACACCAGATGCGCCTACAGCTCCAGCTGTTCGGGCTTTTTTAAAGCAGTTTTTATCAGATCAGCGCGTCATCGAAATTCCCAAAATTTTATGGGCAATTATTTTAAATGCATTTGTTCTACCTTTTCGACCAAAGCGTGTTGCCGAAGCTTATGCACAAGTCTGGTCAAATGATTCACCGATGCGTGAAATTCTATTTGCACAAGTTGAATCACTACAAAAAAAATTAATAAGTACCAATGCTGATTTAGATTTAGAGATTGTGCCAGCAATGACCTATGGGCGACCGGGTATCGATGCTGTATTGAATGATGCGAAAAACAAGCAGTATGACCATATTATTCTTTTCCCGTTATTTCCACAGTACTCGGCAACATCAACCGCCCCTTTATATGATGCCGTTGCACAATGGTTGTTAAAGCAACGCAATATTCCGGGTTTAAGTTTTATTCGAGATTATTATCAACATCCGCTTTATATTCAGGCCTTAGCCAACAGTGTACGGGACTATCAGCAGCAATATGGGCAAGCAGCTAAACTGTTGATGTCTTTTCATGGGATCCCACAGCCTTATGCAGATAAAGGCGATCCTTATGCAGAGCGTTGTCGTATCACTGCACTTAAGGTAGCACAGGCATTAGATTTAAAAGACGACCAATGGGCGATCAGTTTCCAATCCCGTTTTGGGAAGCAAGAATGGGTTAAACCGTATACCGACCAGCTCTTGCAAGAGTGGGCAGCGCAAGGTGTTGAGTCTGTTCAAGTGCTGAGCCCTGCATTTTCGGCAGATTGTTTAGAAACCTTGGAAGAGCTGGCGATTCAAAATGCTGAATTGTTTTTAAAAGCAGGTGGTCAACACTATGCTTACATTCCTGCATTAAATAGCCGTGCGGATCATATTGACTTATTTGAGCAACTTTTACAGACTCAATTGAATACACTCAAGTTTCATTTACAGGTATAGGGTTTTTTAGGAAAATTATCATGTTACAAGTCAAGATTGTACCCGTTACTGCATTCGCCCAAAATTGTTCTATTGTTTGGGATTCGGAAACCAAAGAAGCGGTATTGATTGATGCTGGTGGTGAGCCTGAGAAATTAAAACAAGAAGTTGAAGCATTAGGACTGACAGTCAAAGCATTGTGGTTAACACATGGTCATTTGGATCATGCTGGTGCGGTAGGTGCATTGGTCAAAGAATGGAATGTGCCTGTGATTGGTCCGCATAAAGAAGACCTGTTTTGGTTAGAAATGATTCAAGAGGTATCTGCCCGTTATGGATTTCCAATTCCTGAGCCTGTTCATGTCAATCAATGGTTAGAGGGTGGCGAAAAGTTAAGCTTGGGGGATGAAGAGTTTGAAGTGCGTTTTGCACCAGGACATACACCAGGCCACGTCATTTTTTACAATGCCAAATATGGTGTGCTTTGGACGGGGGATGTGCTGTTTAAGGGTTCAATTGGACGTACTGACTTTCCAAAAGGCAACCATCAACAGCTCTTAGATTCAATTCAGCGTGAATGTTTTACCCTGCCTGATGAAACTCAATTTATTTCAGGGCATGGTCCAATGAGTACCATTGGTTTTGAAAAGCAACACAATCCTTTTGTGGCAAGTAAAGCGGGTTAAGTATTCGCTGTCTGGCTTTATAGTAGAAATAAGAAATGAAAAATGGTGAGATAATCAATGCTTTACTCACCATTTTTGTTTTAAATGTATAGTTTATTAATGATTCAACATTTAGTAAGAATCTGTAATAGTAACGTGAATGATCTGAGTGAAAACAGTTCATAGAACAATGCTGTTTATGCTCATCTTTAAATAACTCCTGCAAAAGTCATTCATCTCATCATTGAAATAATATGCGTGGAGAATGAGAAAATTAAAATTAAATTACTCAATAATAGTGTTAAATTGATTTAAATCACCGCTACTTTACCATTTCCAATTTGATTAATAAGATGACTATTGCAAATAGAATTCCAATTGCGATAAAAGAAACATCGAGTGTATATACTCCAATAAAAGTAAAAAATGCACATAAAATCAATAAAATAGTGATAAATATTTTTAAACCTATAAACATTTAAATGCTCCTTGTTTTATCATGGCTGAAAACTAATCAAACTTTTATTATGTTTAAAGTATGAAATAAACCTGTTGTATCAGATCCACAGTCTTATGAAAAATGAATGATTACTGTGAAGTTTTAATATAAAGTATTTTTAATGTATTGTGATAATTAAGTGGGTTCAAGATTAGCCAGTAAAATGATAAAAATCTAGGAAAGCTTAAGAATCCTCAGTTTGCGGTGCATCTTCTGTAGGTAAGGTATAATCTCCATTGGCCCATGCACCTAAATCGATCAATTTACAACGCTCAGAGCAAAATGGACGAAATTCGTTGCCTTCCCATGTAGATGGTTCACCGCAGCGAGGGCAAGGAAAAGTTTTAGACATATGGAAATCCTCATTTAAAAAAGCAAAAACCGTAAAGAGTTGTTAAACTTGTGAACGATTTCTTGTTAGTTTGATCTGATTATGTCGATTCGTCAATTTCAAGCACAGCGTATGCATGCTCCTCGTGATTTTCAATGTATTGAAAATAACCCAATTTGTGTAGAAATTGGGGCAGGAAAGGGCAAACATGCCTTGCTCTTTTCTGAACAGCACCCTGAACTGAAATTGATTGCGATAGAAAGAACCCGTGAAAAATATATTGCCATGCAAAAACAGCATCAGTTGGAAGGTCAAACAAATTTAACGCCTATTCATGCTGATGCATTACCGTGGGTGGTGCATGCACTTTATCCCAATCAGGTACAACAGTTTTTTATTCTCTATCCAAATCCAGAACCGCATAATCCTGCGCAACGCTGGTTAAATATGCCTTTTTTTGAATTTTTGCTTTCCAGATTATCTCCAAATGGCAGCATCACTTTAGCCAGTAATATTCCTGAATATATTGCTGAAGCAGAACAGCAACTAAAAGATGTTTGGAAACTGCCTTATGAAAAACAAACGATTGCATCAGATTCAGCACGTACGCATTTTGAGATTAAATATTTAGAACGTGGTGAATTGTGTCAGCAATTGATTATTGCTAAACCTGAACACTATCAAACCCGTTTTGATAAGGTCGGGCCACGTCAGGGTAAAAGTGTTGAAAACCTATCAGAGCCGTCTGATGCCAATTAAGAAAATTGCCATCATCGGGGCTGGGCCAGCAGGTTTAATGGCTGCAGATGTTTTAAGCCAATCTACAGCTGATTATGAGGTTCATGTTTTTGAACAGAAACCTTCTGCTGCACGTAAATTTTTGATGGCTGGAAAGACGGGGCTGAATATTTCCCATGCAGAAGCATTTGAACAATTTATTCAACGTTATGATCATGTGGAATGGTTAAGACCTTGGGTTGAAAAGTGGGATGCGCCGTGGATTCAAAATTGGATGCATGGTTTAGGGATTGAATCTTATGTGGGGAGTTCAGGACGAATTTTCCCTGTAGAAATGAAGGCTGCGCCTTTGTTACGTGCTTGGTTAAAGCAATTGGCAGCGCAGCACGTTCAATTTCATTATCGTCATCAAATAATAGATTTAAAGCAGCAACAACTCGAAATTCTTGATCTCAGGAACAATCAAGCACAGCTTTTGAATTTTGATGCGATTATTCTGGCGTGTGGTGCTGTGTCATGGTCACGTTTAGGTAGTGATGGTGCATGGCAAAAGTGGTTGCCTGCTTCTGAAATTGAAGCGTTTCAAGCGAGCAATGCTGGTGTGGTTCGGGCATGGTCAAACTATATGCAGCCTGTCTTTGGTCAGCCTCTTAAACGTGTAGATGCTTGGGTGGAAAATTCTGCAAAGACACAAGGTGATATTGTGATTACCCATTATGGATTAGAAAGTGGTCTCATCTATAAGCAGGGGCGATTATTACGTCAATTGGTACAGCACAATCAACCGATGTCGATTTATTTAGACTTGTTACCTGATCAAACTGTTCAACAGCTTACTCAGAAATTACAGCCGTCCAAAAAGCAATCCAGTACCAATATCTGGCGCAAAGCAGGTTTAGATGCTGCCAAAGCCAATCTGATTCGTGAATTGGTGGATAAATCAGTATGGAACATTCCTGAAAAACTCGCACAACAGATTAAGCATTTAAAAATTGAGCTTGACGGATTTCGTCCGATTGAAGAAGCGATCAGCTGTGCTGGTGGTGTAAAGCAAGCCGTATTAACTCAGCATTTACAACTAAAATCCAATCCCTCTGTATTTTGCTGTGGTGAAATGCTGGATTGGGATGCCCCGACAGGAGGATATTTGTTGACGGCGTGTTTTGCGACAGGGCGTGCTGCGGGTGAGGGTGTACATCAATATCTCAATAGATGAGATTAGGCAAAAAAATGATGGTGTTTTGATTAAAAACGCGACTTTTATGCTAGTTTGATGCTATTGCCAATAGCCTTTGAAATAGGGAGATTTTCTCAATGTCTGCTGAAAAAATATATACAGGAAGTTGTTTGTGTGACGGTATTCACTATGAGATTCATGGTGAAATTGGAGAGGTGATCGAGTGTCATTGCCAACGTTGTCGTAAAGCCAATGGCACAGCATTTGCGACCAATGCGCCAATTCAAAAAGCAGATTTTAAAATCACCAAAGGTGAGGAATTATTGAAAAAATTTGCATCGACAGCAACAACAACACGTTGTTTCTGCCAAGAATGTGGCTCACCGATCATCAGTATTAAAGCAGAGACACCAGATACCTATCGTTTAAGAATTGGAACTTTAGATACAGCTTTAGAACAGAAGCCGACAATGCATATTTTTACTGCTTATAAAGCAGAGTGGGATACGATTTGTGACGGTTTACCTCAATATGATGAGCGTCCATAATCGTGTAGAAAGGGATCGAATAGATCCCTAACTTAATTGTATTGTTGTTATTTTGCTGTTAAAGCATCACCTTCAAATTTGATGCCATTCCAGCCATTTTGCATAAACTGGCGAATGTTCTGATGGTCTGTTGCATCAGGCGTTGCCAAAACAGCAGCATAATGCTCTGCAAATAGATTCAGTGTTTGTTGTTGATCTAAATCATTTAATTGTGCAAAAGAAAAAACTTTGGCACTGCCTTGGTTCTCAGTAGCAGCATTATGCTGTTGACCATTTTGGAATGCAGTCGGGGTGTGGGTATAACGAGCTTCAATATGACTGATGACATCTGCAAATTTTGCATCGCCTGCTTGAAGTTGTTTCAATAAATCTTGAGCCATGATGTGAAAATTCCGTGTTAAATCGTGCCAATATCATAGCCTATGGTTAAATAATTCAGTAATGCTATTTAATATTTTGAGATGGGCCATTCTTTAACCATATTTGCTAAAATAACAGCATCGAAATTCATAAAAATAGGTCGGTATGAATCGTCATAATATTAAAAATATAGATTCAAACTTTATTTTGAGCCTGATCGGTCTTTTTGCTGAATGCTCATTATTATTAAAACTACGCCGTATCTTGATGGGTTTTATTCCTTTTCTACAGCTACAAAGTCAGGTCAAGAATATTGTGTATTTGTCGTGGTTGGTGGATATAGATCAAGTTCGTTCACGCTATCCACAGCCTATTCAGTTATGGGAAAAGCAAGGGAAAACGATTTTTACCATACTGACATATCAGCATGAACATTTTGGTTTTTCTTTTTTAGGTCCATTACGTAAATTGATGCCATCACCGAAACAAAGCAATTGGCGCTTTTATATTGCCCCTAAACAACAGGATAAAACGGTGATTTTCGAGCAAGTTGTGATTGACCAGCAGCTTTATGTTTTGAGTGGCCGTTTGGCAAGTGATGCGATGCCTGCACAATATGCAAAGAAATTTGTTCATCAAGTCGCTGAAGATTTGATTCAAACAGAACTCGAACTTGATCCAGTTTATCAATTGTCCAGCACGGTTCAAATCAATACAGATCCGTGCTTGCCTGAGGCGTGGCAAAATTTATTCTGTTCATGGCATGAGGCCATTCAATATCTGGCTGAACAAGACCATGCATGGGTAGAATGGGTCGATCAACCTGAAAAATTATCACAAGGGGATATTGAAATGCCTTTTGATTTTAGTCAGGTTCTACCTGCTCAAGTGCTTAATATAGCTTGTCCTTTGCTACAACAATGGGGTGTTCGTGAACAAGATGTATTTGCCTTTGTTGTGCCAACTTTGGACTTTTATGTCAGAAATGAGTTGCCACTAAAATTAGATCGATAAGCTTCTCCATGTTAATCTGTGGATAACTATCTGCTTATACACAAGCTGCTTATAAACAAGCTGGGCTGTAAAAAATGGATGGTGGGTAAATGAGTAATTTAAAAAGTTTTAAGGATGTCTAAACATGAATTGGCTATTGGTCGCATGCGGTGGGGCAATTGGTGCAAGCTTACGTTATGGTGCAGGATTTATTATTTCTAAACCACATAGCCTATTCCCTTGGACAACATGGTCGATCAATATCTTGGGCTGTTTCTTGGCAGGGATTTTTTTTGCTTTTACCCAGCGCTATCCTATTTTACAGAATGAAACCCGATTATTTTTAATGGTTGGAATCCTCGGTGGTTTTACAACTTTTTCCAGTTTTGGTCTGGAAACATTCCAGCTCATTCGGCAGGGACAGTTTCCTATCGCTTTGGCTTATACCGTTTCTAGTGTAATTGTTGGTGTGATCTGTTTAGCGATTGGCTTTTATATTTTTCAAATGCTTTTATCCACAAAATAATGTGCAATATTTAAAATGAAAAAACCTAAGCTGAGGGAAGCTTAGGCTTAGACACAACATACAGTTCAATTAACGTTTAAAACGGGCAAAGCGCTTATTGAAGTTGGCAATACGACCTTCATTGCTTGCCTGACGAATTTCACCTGTATAGAAAGGATGTGAAGCACTGGATATATCGAGTGTGACATAAGGATATTGTGTGCCTTCATATTCTTTGGTGTTTGTTGTCTTGATGGTGCTACCAATAACAAAGTATGCATTGGCATTGGTGTCATGAAATAACACTTGACGATATTCTGGGTGGATACCTTGGCGCATGGTTTTAACCTCTAATTATTTAAACATGGTGTAATGTTATAATATTACATTTAACTTGTAAAGTACCTCATTTGATACGTATTCATGTTGTATATCGAACTTGGAAAAAAGTGAGATAAAAAAGAAGCCTAAGCAGGAGGATCTGGCTTAGACTTCAAATATAAGTTTAATGTAAAGTTTTATCCTTAAAATTAGATGAAGTGCATAACGAAATTTTTTAAAATGAATGCATTGATCATGTCACTTTTAAATGAATTGGATGCAATCGACTTCAATAAAAAACATCAATAGAACTTAGTCTTGTAAAGGCACCAGCTCTTCAAAGAGATCTTTTAAATTATCATTGACTTTAAGTTGAATCAGATTCCAGTATTGTCCTGAAATCGTGCGATTTACCATTAAGGTATCTGGTGATGGTTTAAATACATCCCAATACTTCAATGATTTTTTCACCAGTTTGATGCCATCATGATGTGCTGAATTTTCAGCAAAATCATAATGTGTGGTCAATGGTCGTAATAAAATTTCAAGCCATGCCTCATATAACTCTACTGGAAATTTACCTTTTTCAGCCAGTGCATCTAAAACGGTTAAATGCTCTTCAATCGTCACAATATCTTGTTTTCGTGCAGCTCTGACCAAGGCTTTAAAATGAGTAATGATTTCATTGGATAAGGTTTTTACACCGCCAAAATCGTAAATGATCACACTGCCATCTTCACGGAAAGCAAAGTTGCCAGGATGAGGGTCGCAATGGAAACGTTTTAAGAAGAAAATCTGTTGACCCAATGCCAAGATTAAGCGTCGACCAATTTCATTGCGCACAGATAAATCCCAAGTACTTGCAGTTTCAATACTTTCACCTTTTTCAAGGCTTAGGGTTAAGATGCGACGACTCGAATAGTCTGTAAACACTTTGGGAATAATAATTTTTGTGTCCAAAGCTTGATGGAATGTTCTAAAAACTTGTAAGTTTTGTGCCTCAATTTCGTAATTGAGTTCTTCATGTAAGCTGTCTTGAATTTCTTTAAATAAGCGATCTTGTAATTTTTTATCTACTTTTAAAACACCCATTAAACGTAATGCCAAACGAACCTGTTTTAAGTCACTTTCACATGCTTCATCTACCCCAGGATATTGTACTTTGACCACAACTTCAGTGCCATTTTTTAACATGGCTTTGTGAACTTGGCCAATAGATGCTGCTGCGAAGGGGTGTTCATCAAAATGCAGAAAGGTTTGATCAATCGGTTTGCCTAGCTCGCGTTCTACTTGTTGTTTAATTTCGGCAAATGGCATTGCAGGTGCTTGACGTTGTAATTTAGCAATTGCTCGTGCGACTTCAGGTGGAAAGATATCTTTATATTGCGAGGCGATTTGACCAACTTTCATCACAGCACCTTTCATTTCTCCTAAGGTATCTGCAATTTGAACACCAATATCTTGGAACAGCTTACTGCGGGCTTCATTTTTTTGTTCTTCATCCGCATTAAAGTTACGAATTGAATTTGATACCGTTTTCGTCGCGATACTTGCAGTCATACTCGCAAGTTTCATAAAGCGGCGACCTGGGGTACTGGTACTTTTCGACATTCGTAACCATCCTTTAATTGGGATTAAACGTTTAATTCATTTTGATCATAGGCGACTATTGTTAAACTGCCTACTCTAATTTGTTAAGCGTTTGTTTCTACTTGGCTATTTTTAATCTTAAAATATCCAGCATGCTATTGGTTTGTTCTCAGTGCTTTTGGATTAAAATATTCTTCAATATTTTAATCGTTGTTGGATCATGAAAGTTTATCGTTATATAACTGGTAAGGATGATGTGAATTTCTGTGCACGGGTCAGTAAAGCTTTAAATGACGGCTATGAGTTATATGGTTCTCCAACGATGACGTTTAATGGAACTGATGTCATTGTGGGGCAAGCCATCGTAAAAGAGGTTGGCAATGAATCTGAGATGTCTGAAAAGTTTCAGCAAGCCTATCAGCTTCAATCTGAGTAAAATAAAGTACACTTATAAAAAATAATGCTGTATTTAAACAGCATTATTTTTAGATAAACGCATTCAATATAAGCGCTTTTAAAATTTGAAATTTAAGCCTGACTCAACCTTTTATTGTTCATATACAGACGCGTTAATAATAAAACACAGGCAATGGTCAGTCCAATGATCAGTCCTGTCCATACCCCAGCGGCGCCCATATCGGTATAGCGAGCCAAATAAATTCCAACAGGGAAAGCGATGATCCAGTAGGCCAGCATAGTGATCCACATTGGGCCTTTTGTATCTTGCATTCCACGTAAACAACCCGCAGCACTGACTTGCCATGCATCCATAAGTTGGTAGCCAATCGCAAATAAAATTAAATATATTGCTGCTTGGGAAACATCATAGTCACTGGTATAAACAGACACAATTTGAGGGCGTAAAATCAACAGCAGTAACATGGTGATACAGGCAAATAGGGTGCTGGTCATTAATCCAACTTTCTGGACTTTTCGCATCGCATACCAATTCTTTTCGCCATAATACGTCCCTGTACGAATGGTCAGCGCTAAAGCCAATGACATCGGAATCATAAACAATTGCGATGTGATAGATAAGGCAATTTGATGTGCTGCAACAGTAACTTCACCAAGCGGACTGAGTACAATTGCACCTGTACTAAAAATACTGACCTCAAAGAAAATCGCCAAACCAATCGGTAATCCCAGTTTGAGGATACGTTTAATCAGTACGCGGTCTATTTTCTCAAACATATTTAAGGGTTGTGTAGCTTGGTAGCGTTTGGCTTTTAAAATATAAATGCTAATCGTGATGAACATGATCCACTGCAACAAAGCTGTTGCAAAACCACAGCCAGCACTTCCCAAGTGTGGAATCGGCCCAATCCCATACATAAAAATAAAATTCAGCGGAATTTGCACCACAAGCGCAACAAGGCTAATCACTGTGACAGGGCGAGGGTAGCCTAAAGCTTCTGAATAGCCGCGTAATGTTGAATACATGGTAAAAGCCGGCATACCAAAAGCAATCGCATGTAAAAACAAACTGGCTTTAGGCAATAAAGATTCAGGCACACCAACCAAAGGCAACAATAAAGGAATAATCTGTAAAACCAGCATGCCAATAATACCCAGCAATAAGGCAACCCATAAAGACTGGCGAACAATCGAAGGGATGTTTTCTGGGGTACGCGCACCGTTGGCTTCTGCCACTAAAGGTGTAGTTGCGATCATGATGCCACTAAACAGCAGCATGACTGGAATCCATAAACCTACACCAACAGCAATTGCGGCAAGATCTTCGGGAGACATATGCCCAGCCATAATGGTATCAATCAATCCAAAGCCTGCGGCAGCAAACTGAGTGATTAAAATTGGGAGCATTAAGTTAAAGAGTTGCTTTAATTCAAAGCGGGTAGTTGTGGCTTTTATCGATGCAGACACAGTAAATACTCGTTTTAAATGTGCTTAGAAAATAGATTGGTTAGCGTTGTAGAGTGAGAAGCACACCTATAAAAATCACCACGCCACCTAAAAGACGTTGCCAGTTTACTGGCGTTTTATCTGTACCCAGTAGTCCAAATTGGTCAACGATCATCGACATTGCAATTTGTCCAAAAATAATTAAGCCTGACAGGGTTAAAAAACCCAGTTTTGGTGCAGTATAAATGCTCATACTGATTGCATAAACACCTAAGCAACCACCTAGCCAAAGATACCAAGGTATCACTGCTAAACTTGAAAGGGTTGGTCTTTGTTCAGTTTGTACAATCACCAAAATAGCGAGCAATAGTGTACCAACTAAAAAGGATAAAAGGGCAGCTTGTAGTGGAGAATGCAGATATTCACGCAATTGAGTGTTAATTGCAGTTTGAAAGGTCATGGCAATGCCAATACCCATCGTAAGTGGTAAAAGGAACAATAATTGACTCGATAATTTCAGCATTCTTCTTCATCTACTTTTATTGTTAATGTTCAGTCTAAAGCAAATTGATGACTTGTTCTAATCGGATGGTAGAAGTCATGTTAAAATAATCACTCTCTAAACTTGTTCTGAGCTTTCTTTGACTGATTTAACACCTCAAAATATACCTTTGTCGCTTTATATCCATATGCCGTGGTGTGTCCGTAAGTGTCCGTATTGTGACTTTAACTCACATGCTGTACCCGATGGGAAGCTGTCTTTAGATTTAGAGCAAGAATATTTACTGGCATTGGTTGAAGACTTTAAAACCCAAGAGGATTTTGCTCAGGGACGTAAAATTCATAGTGTGTTTATTGGTGGTGGAACCCCGTCATTGATCTCTGCACAAGGTTATCAGTGGCTTTTTACCCAGCTAAAAGCTTTAGTCCCGTTTGAGCAGGATTGTGAAATTACTTTGGAAGCCAATCCAGGGACGGTTGAACATGATCCTTTTGCAGATTATTTAGATGTTGGAATTAATCGTTTATCGCTTGGGGTGCAAAGTTTTAATCCTGATCATTTAACAAAGCTGGGGCGTATCCATTCCAATGATGATGCTGTTTCCGCCATTCAACATGCCAAACAAGCGGGTTTTCAACGCGTCAACGTAGATTTGATGCATGGTTTGCCAGAACAGACTTTAGAACAAGCCTTATATGACTTAAAACTTGCAGTCGAAAATGGGGCAACCCATATTTCATGGTATCAATTGACCATTGAACCGAATACGGTTTTTTTCCGCACTCAGCCTATTTTGCCTGTAGATGATGTTCTGGAAACCATTCAAGAACAGGGTGAGCAATATTTAAAGGCCAATGGCTTTATCAATTATGAAGTGTCTGCATGGCGTAAAGAAAAACCGTCATCACATAATTTAAATTATTGGCAATTTGGCGATTATTTAGCGATTGGGGCAGGGGCACATGGCAAAATTACCCAAGCTGATGGCGTATACCGTTTTCAAAAAACCCGTTTGCCTAAAGACTACTTAGCCAAAGTGCCGGCTGAACATTTGCAATTTAAACGGATTGAAAAACAAGACATGCCTTTTGAATTTATGATGAATGCTTTACGTTTAAATGAGGGTGTTCATGCGCAAATGTATCCTGAACGTACAGGGTTGAATTTGTCTGATTTAGATCAGGTGATTGGTTCATTAAAACAGCGTAAATTGATGTTGAATGATGACACACAGTTAGCATGTACAGCGCAAGGTCATGTATTTTTAAATTCTGTGCTGGAAGCGTTTCTATAAATCTACAGCACAACAATTTAGCTTTTGTTATGATCTGACTTAAAACAATAATCTATTAAAAGTTAAGGTCATCACAATGAATAAGTTTCTAATCAGTATGTTATTTGCTGTGGCAAGCATTTCACTGGCATATGCAAAAAACGTTGTACCCCAATTTAGCGACTATCCTGTGAAAGCTGTGTATACAGGCAAGACTGCGAAACTTGATCTTTCAGACCCAAGCGCCAATATGTTTCGTACTCGACTGAGAGATGCATTAACACAAAAACCAGATTTTGCCGGTGAATATGTCACCACCATGTGGGGTTGTGGCGGGGGATGTAGAGTCTATTCTTTTGTCAATAAACGTACGGGTCAGCTTTTAGCGGATGGCTTTGGTGGTGAGGAACGGACTGAAGATGTGATTGCAACACGTCCAAACAGCCGTCTCTTAGTCACACAAGAAGAGCATATGGATCAAAACTATGCAGTGGATCAAGTGACCACACGTTTTTATTTGCTCGAAAAAAATCGATTTAAGTTGATTAAAACCATTACTCAACCCGCTTCTAAAACTCAATAGTGGGGGATGACAGAGTTTTTTGTTGGCTTTTAAACAGATCAATTTTTTTAAAGGCATTAAAACCTCAAAGTGATTGCTTAAGGGCATCTTTAAGTTACGGGTTTTTAAGACTGTGATTCCGATAAAAGTGAATGAATATCACTGTAGTGCAGCTTGTAATACCATATCTTAAATGAACAAAAGAGCGCCGCAGCGCTCTTTTGTTTTTCTTCTCGAAAAGTTAAATTTTAGTAATCAAAACTAAAATGTTCTGCATCAAGTGCCATCATGGTACGAGATGGATTCACCATAGACTCAGCATGACCTTGTGAACGTGGTAATAATTGTTCAAAGTAGAAATCTGCAAGTTTGATTTTTGCTTTATAGAACTCAGGAACTTCAGCACCATTACCAGACGCTAATTTTTCAGAAGCGACTGCTGCTTGTTGCGCCCAGTAGTAAGCCATCATTGCATAACCAGAGAACATCAGGAAATCGACAGAAGCAGATGATACGATTTCACGGTCTTTGCGAGCTGCAAGCATGATACGAACAGTTAAAGCATTCCATTGCGCACAGATCTTGGTTAAATCCCAGGCAAAACGACGCATATATTTGTTACGTGCATGTTGACCACAGAATTTCAAGATTTCAGCGGTATATTCACGAACCACTTTACCTTTAGATGAAAGCAGTACTTTACGACCAATTAAATCAAGTGCTTGAATACCAGTTGTACCTTCGTACAAGGTAGAGATACGCGCATCACGTGCAATTTGTTCCATGCCATGCTCTTTGATATAGCCATGACCACCAAACACTTGCATACCCAAATTCGCAGATTCAAGTCCCATTTCTGTTAAGAAACCTTTGAGAATCGGGGTATAGAAACCAAGCTTATCATCATATTCTTCAAATTTTGCTTGATCACCTTGTAACATTGCATCAGTCATTTTATCTGCAAGCTGAGCTGCATGATAAATCATGGCACGACCGCCTTCTGCAAATGCTTTTTGAGTCAAAAGCATACGACGTACATCAGCATGGTGAATGATTGCATCAGCCACTTTATCTGGATCTTTTTTACCAGATAGAGCACGCATAGACATACGGTCTTTTGCGTATGGTAAAGCACCTTGGAATGATAATTCCGCGTGAGCAAGGCCTTGTACAGCAGTACCAATACGTGCTGTGTTCATGAAGGTGAACATTGCATGTAAGCCTTTATTCACTTCACCAATCAGATAACCTGTTGCGCCATCAAAGTTCAATACTGCAGTTGCAGATGCACGAATCCCCATTTTGTGTTCAATAGAACCACAAGTCACAGGATTACGTTCACCCACTGTACCTTCAGCTGTAGGGATGAATTTAGGCACAATAAACAATGAAATACCTTTAGTACCTGCGGGTGCATCTGGAAGACGCGCAAGAACGATATGGATAATGTTTTCAGTTAAATCATGTTCACCGGCAGAGATGAAGATTTTTGTCCCTGTAATTGCATAAGTACCATCAGCATTAGGTTCAGCCTTAGTTTTTACTTGACCTAAGTCTGTACCACATTGTGGTTCAGTCAGACACATTGTTCCTGACCATGTACCCGCAGTCAGGTGTGGCATATAGGTATTTTTTTGTTCGTCTGTACCAAATTGCAGGATGGTATTCATACATCCCATGCTCAAACCTGGGTACATGGTGAATGACCAGTTTGCAGTCCCCATCATTTCAGATTTGATCAGGTTTAATGACATCGGCAAACCTTGACCACCAAACTCTTCAGGATAAGACAGACCTTGCCAGCCACCTTGAATAAATTGGTTATAAGCTTCTTTAAAACCTTTTGGTGTCGTGACTTCACCATCTTTAAAATGACAACCTTCTTCGTCACCAGATTGATTCAGTGGAGAAAGTACATTTTCACAAAAATCTGCAGCACCTTCTAAAATCATATCGACAGTATCAGCATCGGCATTTTCGCCAATTGATAGTGTTTTATAATGTGCAGAATAGTCAAAAACTTCATTCATTAAAAAACGTATGTCACGGAGCGGCGCTTTATATGCTGGCATGTGTTTAATCCTAATTTAAAAATAGTTTTGGATTTTCAATCTATAGCTTCATTATTCATAATCATATGGGAATTACATTGATAAGACTCTCTAAAAAAATTGTCAGAAATGCGAATTTGGTAGAAAAAGCACATGTGAATTTGTTGATTTTTTGATAGTCTTGTACACTTTGTTTTTTTATTGTTTCATTGTTATTTTTATTGTCATTATAATATTCAAGTGGGTAGATCTATCATGCATTTAAAAAAATTAACATTGTGTTTATTGGGTTTGAGTTTATCAGCATGTTCTACACATGTGATTAAAAGCAATGCTTTAAATGCAGATCAAGACGCTCCGCAACGTGCAATTCAAGGCTTTAATGCCTTATATGAATATCCAAATTTTGATTATCGTGGACAAGTCAAGGTTCGACTTGATAGCGCTCAGAAAGCCAACGCAGCTGATACAAAGCAATTAGATCCTACAATTGAAAAAAAGGTCAATCAGTATCTAAGAGATCAAAAAATCAAATTAACCGATGCACAGAAAAAAGAACTTTATCAAGCAATTGCTAAGCAAGATTCTAAGTATTCAAATCGCTTTGTTGGTATTGGGGCAGATGTTGTACAAAATATCGTGAATGATATACAGATTCGTTATGATGGAACTGTGAATTATCGTCAGAAAATGGCATCGTTTAACTTAGAAACGCAGTATAAAAAACCTAACCTTTCTGTGGAAATGCGTGTTCCTACAGTATTGGATCTGAATAATTATAAATTTTATACTCATATTTTTTCTTTAATGCCTTATTTGGCCAATACACAAGATCAGAATAAATATGCCTATTATGATTTCTCTAAATACAAAAATGATATTGCCAAGGTAAATGGAAAAGCCTTGGTTGAGTTTCTTAAACAATCAGGCGCAACCTCTTATTTGATCGCTTCTCCGAATCAAATTGAAAATCTTGCAGTGAGTTCAGCTGAGAAGCAAGCGGGTGTGGTTGAAAAAATCCGCTTAAATACCAGCATTGAAGAAATGTTTTTGCAAGGGCAATTGTATTCTACAGTGAATCGTCAATATTTCATGAATTCAGTGCTTGGATTGAGTCCTACAAATATTGCAAAACTCTTAGATACTGCTGGAGAAAGCCAATCAAGCGATGCTGCTAACGATGCAGCACAAGCTGCAATGAAAGCAGTAGAAGAAGCCTCAGCGGGGATCAATACTGATGATGCGGGAGTGGCTGATGCCGCTAGCGCCATGTATCAACTTTATAGTGCAGTCAATCGTCAATCTCATGAAGCGTCTGAAGAAGAGGTGGACGCTGTTTATGCAGATGCACAAGACGCGGCTAAAAAAGCAGTTGAAGATGATGAAGACTATGCCACTAGCCAAGCTTCTGATGTTGTCGATCAGGAAGATGATAACGTTGAAGCTGAGTCTGAAGACGCATCAGCAGAGCGTCAGAAAATTTTAACTGAACAACAATGTGAAGACTTAACAAAAGCAAAAGCTCATCCACGTTTTGGTGATGTGGAATATTGTCAGTATCATTATGAAATTGATGTTTTAAGTGCTGAAGCAAAGAATGATGCATCTTCAGCCAGTAAAGCTTTACAGCAGCAAAGTAATGCAGCGCTTGTCAAAACCTTTACAGGCTATGCTAAAGATCAGTTGGTTGATGCTCAACAATTTAAACAATTGTGGAATCAACATCATACTGAAGTTGAAGCCAGTTTGCCGCCTAAAAATAAACGTAATCCTTTAATCGTTGATCTGTTTTTAGATAACAAAGGCCGGGCGGTAAAAGCAGATTATGATTTGGGTGTGGATTTTGATAAATTAAATCGTAAACTGAATGTTAAGATGGATATGCAATTCCTTAATTATGGAAATGCCAGCAAGATCGACCAGAGCGTTTTACAGCAAGCCAAACCATTTAAAGATATCTTTAAAGGCAGCATTATGGAGCAAGCTGTAGGCGGTATTGCGGGTGTTTCAGGTGATACAGGTAGTCATTCAGAACAAAAATACTTAACTTTAGATGAGCGGTTAGCGCAGTTGGCTGAACAAGTTTATACACAAACGGGTTCTTATGAAAAAACCTATAAAGCCGTATTTATTGCCAAACTGACTGCAGAAAAACCTGAGCTAATCAAACAATACTCTGCTCAAGATTTACAGGAAATTGCAGCGATTTATGCTTATTCTTATTCTGATGAAGAGATTTACAATCCGAAAGGTCAGGCTTTAAAACAGATCCAAACTTTACAGAAAAAGCATCATTTGGAAGATGACCACCAATATGATGATGGACTTGGAAATGCTGTTGATGAGATCGTGGCTAAAGTCTGGAAAGATAAACAAAGTGTTTTAGAAATTCAGAATTTAGTTAAGAAATACAAAACCACTGAAGCCGTTTTTGCGCAATATTATATGCAGAAGTTTGAAGCAGAAAATGAGATTGAAAAAGGGCAACGCGCTGATTTTATTAAAACAGCGAAGATTTTAGCCAAGTCTTATACTGCATTTAAACACAATAAATTTAACGATCAGGTTGTGGCTGGCTTGGATCAAGACGCGACTGAATTTATTGATTATGATTTATTTAAGCAAACCTATCAGATCTTGAGTGATGCCAAGTTAAAGTAATTTGTCTTGGTTTGGTTAAAAAGAACCTCAATTGAGGTTCTTTTTTATGGTTTTTTTAATCAAAGATGCATATCCATGATTAAAGAAAATCTTTTAAATTTGGACGAACCCCATTCCAAATATAAAAGGCTTCGATGGCTTGTCCAACCAACATACCGAAGCCTTCTGAGCTTGGAATCTGACGCGCTTTGGCTTGATCGATAAAACTTGAAGGTTTGCCATAGGCCATTTCATAAGCATGGTGAAAGGTTAAGGTTTCAGGAAGAATCAGTGCATCACCCGTTAAGCTTGCTGAAGTCGCATTGATAACAAGATCAAATTGCCCATCTAATTCATCTAGGCTGCAAGCGGAAAGTTCTGCTTTAGGAACAGCGCTTTGTAAATCTGCCACCAATTGTTCTGCACGTGAACGGGTACGGTTGGCAATCACAATCTTTTTAGCCCCCGCTTTTACCAGAGGGTAAACCACGCCGCGAGTTGCACCGCCTGCACCAATAATCAAAATATCTGTGTTTTCTAAAGTCCAGTCTAGCGCTTTAATCGCATCGACTAAACCTTGTCCATCTGTATTGTCACCATGCAAAATGCCGTTTTCCATCCAAAGCGTATTGACTGCCTTAGCGATTTTTGCACGTTCTGTCAGTTGTTGGCATAAGGCAAAAGCTTGTTCTTTAAATGGCACAGTAACATTCATACCTACGCCATTGTGAGCAAAGAATTCATTTACACTTGCAGTAAAGCCATCGAGTGGGGCAAGACGTTTTACATAGTTGAGATCAATACCAGTCTTTTCTGCAAAGGCATGGTGTAGTTCAGGTGAACGAGAGTGTTCAATCGGATTTCCAATGACTGCGAATAGTTTACTCATGCCAAATGTCCAAGTATTGATTGTGTTGATTTTTAGAGAATCTCGACAATATACGTGAAAATGGATGATACAACCAAACTATATGCGGTTTAGCTTATGCTAAAATTTGAATAAATTGATGATTTAGAGCGCTTTTTTAATCGCGCTAAAGCTGGTTTTTAAGAGGAAGGTTTTTTGGGAAATGTTGTGTTTCAAGAATGATACTTTATGGATTGCAAACTGACTCTAAGAAATCAAGAAAAATCATAGCAAAAACAACAAGAAATCCAGCAGATAAAACAACACTAGAAGTAATTGAGATGCTGTCAGACACATGGTTGTTAGAGATAATGGTGGTTGAAATGGAACATGCTAATAAAAATAAAATACTGAATGAAAGTGTAACCTTGTGATTTTCTAATAAATTCCTCATACCTACCTCTGGTTTCTACCGCTATAATAATCTTTAAATGCTAAGACTTTATCAAAAAATTAAGGAAATTTTAAGGTTGGTATCTTAGTCAGGTTTGAGCATATATTAAATTAAAAAAGTGTCCTTATCGTGAATTATTCTCATTTTAATTGTGAGTAAATCTTTCAAGCGCTATCTTCTCAGAAGGATTCATCGCTATACGTTAAAAAGCTATCTTGAATGCAAGATAGCTTGGTCACGATGAAAGCTAAATGGCGAGAGATTATTTTAATATCGACAACCAGTCTTTAGGCTTTAAATAATGAGCAGTGAGACGTTCTTCTGGGCTGTTTTCATCCCATTCTGGGCGATAAGACCACGCTGCAAGCGGTGGCATACTGACCAGAATAGATTCAATTCGACCACCAGTTTGTAAGCCAAATAAGGTGCCACGATCATAAACCAAATTATATTCAACATAGCGACCGCGACGATACAATTGGAAGTCTCGTTGGGCTTGTGTAAATGGTTTATCCTGATTTCTTTGAAAAATAGGCAAAATAGCATTTAAATAACCATTTGCGACCGCTTGGATATATTCAAAGCACTTTTCAAAATCCCATTGATTTAAATCATCAAAAAACAAACCACCAATACCACGTTGTTCATCACGATGTTTTAAATAGAAGTAATCATCACACCATTGTTTATGTTCAGCATAAATTTCTTCACCAAACGGTGCGCACAGGTCGAATGCTGTTTGGTGCCAAGATAAAACGTCTTCATCATTGGGGTAAAAAGGTGTGAGGTCAAAACCACCACCAAACCACCAAATTGGTGCTTGCCCTTCGGGTTCTGCAACAAATAGCCGTACATTGGCGTGAGATGTGGGAACATTGGGATTTGTTGGGTGAATGACCAAAGAAACCCCCAAAGCTTGTGCTTTGGCTCCAGCGATTGCCGGATGGCGTTCTGTTGCTGAAGCTGGCAGTTTGGAAATGTTGATGTGAGAAAACATCACCCCGCCTTTTTCGATCACAGTACCATTCTGTAGAACACGTGAACGACCACCACCTCCTTCAGGGCGTTGCCAGTCATCAATTTCAAATGTTGCAGTGCCGTGGCCTATTTTTTCTTGTTGCTCTAGGGCAGAGCAGATTCGAGCTTGTAAATCTGTCAGGAAATCACGAACACGTTGAATATCTGCAGAAGTCGGGTTTTGCATGATCATCCTCAAAGGAGAATTGAAAAATTTTCTACATCAAAACATAAAACGCTAAAAAAACAAAACCAAGTCATTATAAAGACATGTTTTGAACATGGTGTGAATGAATCGAATGAGCCTAAAAAATCTGTTGGTATCACGGATACACGCTAGGCAATCCCGAGCAATTCGCTAGGTTGAAATCTATCCTTAAGCTCAGCACAATGTATTGAGGATAAATTCAATTTTTGGGTTTATTGCATTCTGAATGTTAATTGCGTATCGAGCAGTGAATATGAGTTGTTCTTTGATTCAAAAATATAATGTTGCTGGACCCCGTTATACCAGTTATCCAACGGTTCCATATTGGGAGGAGGCATCATTTTCGCTGCAACAATGGAAACAGACCTTAAAGCGCTCTTTTGATGAGTCTAATCACGTTGAAGGCATCAGTCTTTATATTCATTTACCATTTTGTGAAAGTCTATGTACATTTTGCGGATGCCATAAAAAAGTCACGAAACGGCATGATGTTGAACAACCCTATATTCAAGCCGTTTTAAAAGAATGGGACTTATATTGTCAGTTGTTAGCAGACAGACCCATCATTAAAGAAATCCATTTGGGTGGCGGGACACCAACATTTTTTTCAGTTGAGCATTTGCAACAATTAATTGAAGGTATTTTAGCCAAAGCCAATATTGCAGATGGTTATGAATTTAGTTTTGAAGGACATCCCAATAATACCACGCGAGAACACTTACACGCCTTGTATGAGCTTGGTTTTCGCCGTGTCAGCTATGGGGTGCAAGACTATAATGAGACTGTTCAGAAAGCTATTCATCGGGTGCAACCTTTTGAACATGTAGAAAGAGTGACGCAATGGGCAAGAGAGATTGGCTATACATCGATTTCCCATGATCTGGTTTTTGGTTTGCCATTTCAAAATTTAGCAGATGTGTTGCATACCATTGATTTGACTAATACGTTAATGCCAGATCGCTTGGCTTTTTATAGTTATGCGCATGTGCCTTGGATTAAGGGCAACGGACAGCGTGGGTTTAAAGATCATGATGTACCTAAAGATGGAATGAAGCGAACGCTGTATGAGGAAGGGAAAAAGCAACTTTTAGCGCATGGTTATCATGAGATTGGGATGGATCATTTTGCTTTAGATCGAGATGAGATGTATAAAGCATTTCATGCAGGTACTTTGCATCGTAATTTTATGGGGTATACCTCATCAAAAACACAAGTCATGATCGGATTGGGCCTATCTTCAATCAGTGATAGTTGGTATAGCTTTGCACAGAATGAGAAAAATCTGGATGCCTATTACAATTGTCTTGAAAATGATGAAATTCCTGTGGTGAAAGGGCATGTGTTAAGTGTTGAAGATTTAAAGATTCGTCAGCATATTTTGAATTTGATGTGCACCTTTCAAACCTCTTGGTCAGATCAAGCGATGGATTTTGCTGAACGTGGTGATGTGATTCAACAGCTTGTTGAAATGCAACACGATGGTTTATTGAACATTGAAGCGGATCGGATTGTGATCACGGAGCAAGGGAAGCCTTTTGTTCGAAATATTTGTATGGCGTTTGATTTACATTTAAAGCGTAGAAAGCCTGAAACACAAATTTTCTCAATGACGATTTGATTATATTTTACAAAATATTGTATTTAAAAAATTTAGATGAAGAAGTGTAGATGATTCCTTTCCTTGCGCTGCAAACAAAGTAGTACTTTGTTTGCAGCGCAAGGATGAAAAGAAACAAAAATCCTTTGTTGGGCAAAGGGGACTCCTGTCACCCTTGCCCAACGGCGACATCCCTGTCGCCATCCGCGATAGCAAAACCTTTCTTGATATTTTATTTATAAAAATTAGTGAATTAATAGAGAGGTTATGGTTTTACTGATTTATTTTGTTCAATTAACTTATTAATGACTTCACCATATACCCAAGTATTTAAAATACCATCTGAGCTTTCTAGGCCAATAATATCTAAAAATTTTTCATAGCTAACAGCAACTTGTTCTCTATCATCTGTATCTAGGCTGTATGGGTCAATTTGATTGAGTTTTTGCTTTAATTGAGGATTTTTGATCCCAGCATATAAAAAATGGTCTTGTTGTTGGAACTGTCTTAATTGTTGAATGATTACAGATTGGGTTTTTGAATCAGATGCCTGACACTATGCACTGAGTTAAAGGAGACTGATTGCAAATAAAATTGAGCTTAATTTCATTAGTTCAGTCTCCTATTATTTAACTTAGTGATTATTTAAAAATCATCTTTCTCATACATATGAGACATACGGTCATGTTTGGTTTTTAAATAATCTTCATTGAACTTATTTAAGCCCACGGTCAACGGTACACGGTCTAATACATCAATACCTAAATCTGTTAAAGCTTTTAATTTTAATGGATTGTTGGTAATGAGTTTAACTTGTTTGACCTGTAAATGATCGAGCATGATGCTACACATATCATATTTACGTGCATCAGCAGGTAGGTTTAACAATAAATTTGCATCGACAGTATCATGCCCTTGATCTTGCAAAGCATAAGCACGGATTTTATTGGTCAAGCCAATACCACGACCTTCTTGGCGCAAATATAAAATCACACCTTGGCCTGCATCATTCATCATTTTCATGGTGTTGTGCAATTGAGGGCCACAGTCACATTTTAATGAACCAAAGGCATCGCCAGTTAAACATTCTGAATGAATACGAACTAAAACGGGGTTTGTAGGCGCGATTTCTAAACCCTTAGAAAGAGCAACATGCTCTTCACCTGTTTGTGGATCTTGAAATACAGAAATTTTAAAATCACCATAAGCAGTGGGTAATTTTGAAGTGGCAACAAACTCTATTGACACAGAATCTTCCATCTATTTGTTTAGAAATTGGCTAAAGTATAGCGTAATGCTTGGACATTGGTAGGTTTGTAAAGCATGTTTTTATAGATAACATTGCTATAAAAATTTCTTTTTTGTATAAAGCACACGATAATAGTTGATATATAGATAGATTATTCATGATAATTGACACCAAGAGCACACTTGCAGACTTGGAAGTTCCAATGACGCATCATTATAAATGTGGCTGATTGAATGTGATATCATTGGTTCTCACAATCATGCTAACCCGTTTACCTAGCTAGATTTGCCAGGCTTTAGAAGGCTTTGCCACATATGTTGTATACCGAAATACCTAGTCATCGTCCTGTTACGCCTTTGTTGAATGAAATTAATCATCCTCAACAATTACGTCAGTTTGAGCAAAGCCAATTGCCGCAGGTCGCAGACGAATTGCGTCAATTTATTTTGTATGCTGCTGGACAAAGTGGCGGGCATTTTGGTGCAAACCTTGGCGTTATAGAATTAACAGTTGCCTTACACTATTGTTTTGAAACACCACGGGATCGTTTAGTTTGGGATGTGGGCCATCAGGCGTATCCACATAAAGTCCTTACAGGACGCCGTGAGCAATTGATGACCATCCGTTCTAAAGATGGATTGGCGGCTTTTCCAGCGCGTGATGAATCTGAATTTGATACCTTTGGTGTAGGACATTCATCGACTGCAATTTCTGCTGGTTTGGGTATGGCCTTGGCACGTCGTTATCAAAAAGATCCTTGTGAAGTTGTTGCTATCGTTGGTGATGGTGCGATGACTGCTGGAATGGCATTTGAAGCCATGAATGATGCAGTGGCGCATAATGCTGATTTGATGGTGGTACTCAATGACAATGATATGTCGATTTCATGTAGCACTGGTGGTTTTGCTAAGCATTTAGCTGCAATTTGGGAACAAGGGCAATTCATCAATATTGATGAAGAAGGGCAAGCTTTTGTACAGGATTGCCCTGAATGGAACTATAATTCTCGTTTACATCAATCTGCGACTGATGCTGCGGATAATCTATTTAAAGCCATTGGTTTTGATTATTTTGGCCCATTTGATGGCCATGATGTGGAGCAATTGGTACAAGTCTTTAATGCGCTGAAAAAGCGTAAAGGGCCACGCCTGATCCATGTCTATACCGTGAAAGGTAAGGGTTTTGCACCTGCTGAAGCAGATCAAATTAAATATCATGCGATTGGCAAAATTAATGCATCAGCAACTAAAAATATAGCGCCAAAATATTCAGATGTATTTGGGCAATGGCTTTGTGATGAAGCTGCACAAGACGACAGATTACTCGCAATTACGCCTGCCATGTGTGAAGGCTCAGGCATGGTACAGTTTGCTAAACAATTTCCAGAGCGTTACTTTGATGTTGCAATTGCAGAACAGCATGCCGTGACATTAGCTGCGGGTATGGCATGTGAAGGATTGAAGCCAGTTGTGGCGATTTATTCAACATTCCTACAACGCGGTTATGACCAGCTGATTCATGATGTTGCTTTACAAAATCTTGATGTGACCTTTGGTATTGATCGTGCAGGCTTAGTCGGCGAAGACGGTCCTACGCATGCTGGTGCGTATGACTATGCTTATATGCGTACTGTACCCAATATAGTGATCATGGCGCCAAAAGACGAAAACGAATGTCGCCAAATGTTGCATACAGCATATCTATACAAAGGCCCAACTGCAGTACGTTATCCACGCGGTAATGGTTTAGGTGTAGAAATTCAACAACAGTTGATTGAGCTGGAAATTGGTAAAGCTGAAGTATTGTTAGAACTCAATACTGAACACGAAGAAGGTATCACGATTTTGGCCTTTGGTAGTCGAGTTCAACCTGCGCTTGAATCAGCAAAACAACTGGCACCAAAGTTGGATATTGCAATTCGTGTGATCAATATGCGTTTTGTGAAACCATTGGATGAACAGATTATTCGTGATTTAGCAGACAAAACTCACTTATTTGTAACTGTTGAAGAACATGCTGTAATGGCCGGTGCAGGTAGTGCGGTCAATGAGTTTTTGGCACAGGCACAAATTGTAAAGCCAATTTTAAACCTAGGTTTACCTGATGAATTCCTCGCACAAGCAAGCCATTCTGAAATGCTTCAAGACTGTGGTTTAGATGTAAAAGGTATTCAAAACTCGATTGAACAGGCTTGGTTAAAGCTGGTACAACACGTTTAAGCTCATGTAAAAGTTAAAGTTGTAAAATTTTAGCAACAAAATTTCCCAAAAAGCGCCGATATTTGCTAAAATGTCGGCGCTTTTATGCATTATTCTTTATCAGTATCTTCAAATTTGTAGTGGGTGTTCAATGGAACCTATGGTGGTGATGGCTGCGCGTGCGGCTCAGTTAGTTGGTCAAGAGCTTTTAAAAGCGCATCAAAATCGTCATAAACTCGATCTACAAGTCGAAGAAAAAGGTATTGATGGTCCAGTGACTCGTGTAGATCGTTATATTGAGCAGTTGACTATTGATACGCTTCGTAAAAGTTATAAAAATCACAGCTTCCTTGGTGAAGAGTTTGGACTACAAGAAGGTAAAGGTCACGATGCCGATTGGTGTTGGGTGATTGATCCTCTTGATGGTACTTTAAACTTTATCAATGCTTTCCCACATTTCTGTGTATCTATTGCAGTTCAACATAAAGGTGTAACTCAACACGGTGTTATTTATGACCCTGTGAAAGATGAGCTATTCTCTGCAAGCCGTGGTCGTGGCGCAATGTTGAATCAACGTCGTATTCGTGTGAATGTTAAAGACAGTCTTGAAAATACCTTTATGGGTGTAGGTCATGCTTACCGCGCTAAACGTAATGGTGAGATTGTTTCTTATGCGAAAAACCATTTTGAATCATTATTAAATGTAACTGAAGCTGGCGCACAATATCGTCGTGCGGGTTCTGCTGCATTGGACTTGGCTTATGTTGCAGCTGGTCGTTTAGATGGTTATTTTGAACTCGGTTTAAAACCTTGGGATATCGCAGCAGGCGAGCTTATGGTGAAAGAAGCGGGTGGTACAGTCGTTGATGCTCGTGGTGGTTCAGATTCTATGGAAAATGGTCAAGTGATCGCGTGTTCTATGAAAATGTTAAAACCATTGATGCAAGCTGTTGTTCCTGCTTGGGGTGAAGCTGCGAAGTAATTTATACTTGTCTAGATTGAGTTTTAAAAAGCCTTCATCTTTATGAGGGCTTTTTTATGCGTTGCGATTTAATGCGATACTATCAATATTGAATGTCGTTGTTTAAACATTGGTGATTGCAAGACCTAGCGAATAGTACTGATATAAAAATAATACAACTTATTGGGGAAGTTAAGAGCACATATCATTGGCAAACCAATACGATTATTCTAAGCGAGTTTACCGTTGAGTGTTTAGGGGGAGCTGTAGCAGATATTCTTGAGGACGAAAGTTTAGCTGTAGATCAAGTTTTTTATTTAATTCCTGAAGATAATGAATGACTTAATACAATACAGGAAAAAACAATAAAACTTCGTGACATTATTATAAATTCTGCTATACTCTGCGCACGCACTAAATTTCGTTCATTACCTGAACATTTCTCTTCTATATTGTGTATGCGCGTCCGGTCCAAAGAGAGGACAATATTTCGCGCCCCACCCAATCGCTTAAGCGATTCCTTCAGGTTGCGGCTGTTATCAAATGTGCGTTATACGCATCGTCGTTCTCGGATCGCCGCTGATTCTATATTTTCAGCGATTATTGCTGTGCCGCTTTTTGCCGATGTCCATCAGACCATATATTAATGGAGCACCCACATTAGGGTGAATATCTCTATGAGCAAAACTTTTGCTGAATTTTCATTAGACGAGTCGCTACAGAAAGCACTCGAGAGTCTTGGTTTTACTACGCCGACTCCTGTTCAAGAACTATCTATTCCAGCGGCTTTAGAAGGAAAAGACCTTCTAGTATCAAGCCAAACTGGTTCTGGTAAAACTGCTGCATTCTTACTCCCTACGTTAAACGCTTTAGCTGGACAAGATACTTTTGTACCATTTAAAGATCGTATGAAAGCAGTAACTCAACCAAATATCTTGGTGATTTCACCTACTCGTGAACTTGCACAACAAGTATGTCAAGATGCGATTGCATTTGTACGCCATATGAAAGGTGTACGTGTTGCAGCAATCATGGGTGGTATGCCTTTTGGTAAGCAAATCCAACAATTAAAAGGTGCACAAGTTGTTGTTGCGACTCCAGGTCGTTTACTTGATCTTGTAAACCGTCGTCAAATTAAACTTGATTTAGTTGATGCTTTAATCGTCGATGAAGCTGACCGTATGCTTGACTTAGGTTTCTCTGAAGACCTAGAAGCAATCAGCGATTTAGCTTTAAATCGTAAACAAACATTAATGTTCTCTGCAACATTTGCACCACGTATCATTAATCTTGCTGAACGCATGATGAACGAACCTGAACGTATTGCAATTGAAACAGGTCATTCTACAAATACTGATATTACCCAAACTTTACATTGGACTGATGGCTTTGAGCATAAGAAAAAATTGCTTACGCATTGGTTAAATGAAGAAGACGTAGATCAAGCAGTTGTATTTGCTTCAACTCAAGAAGATACAGATATGCTTGCTGAAGAGCTTGCAGAAGCTGGTCTTTCAGTTGTTGCGCTTCATGGTGCTATGCCACAAACTGTACGTAACCGTCGTTTACGCAGTATCCGTGAAGGTCGTGCAAAAATTCTTGTTGCTACAGACGTAGCTGCTCGTGGTCTTGACGTACCAACAATCTCTCACGTAATTAACTTCGGTCTTCCAATGAAGAATGAAGATTATGTGCATCGTATTGGTCGTACAGGTCGTGCGGGTCGTACTGGTAAAGCAATCACTTTAGCAACTTACCGTGAACGCGGTAAAATCCGTGCTTTAGAAGATTATTTAGAAGCGCGTTTAAGTGTTTCTGAAATCGAAGGTTTAGAGCCATCTCCACCTCCAGCTCGCGGTAGTCGTGATGGTGGCGGTCGTGGTCGTAGTAACGGTGGCGGTCGTCGTGAAGGCGGTCGTGGCGGTTTCGGCGGTGGTCGTCGTTTTGAAGGTGAATCAAACTTCAAACGTCGTGAAGGCGGTGATGATCGTCCACGTCGTAGCTTCGATGACAAACCACGTGGTGATCGTCCATCTTATGGTGATGACCGTCCTAAGCGTGATTTTGGTGATCGTCCACCACGCCGTGAAGGTGGTTTCGGTGATCGTCCACAACGTTCATTCGGTGGCGAAGATCGTCCTAAGCGTGATTTTGGTGATCGTCCACCACGTCGTGAAGGTGGCTTCGGTGACCGTCCACAACGTTCATTCGGTGGTGAAGATCGTCCTAAGCGTGATTTCAACTCTGATCGTCCACGTCGTGAAGGTGGTTTTAACGATAAACCTCGTTTTAACTCGAATGATGACAACCGTGGCAACAGCGTAGATTACAAACCACGTCGTGAAGGCAGTTTTGCTGATCGTCCTAAGCGTGATTTTGGTGATCGTCCACCACGTCGTGAAGGTGGTTTTGGTGACCGTCCACAACGTTCTTTCGGTGATGATCGTCCTAAGCGTACATTCGGTGGTGAAGACCGTCCTAAGCGTGAATTTAATTCAGATCGTCCTAAACGTGCGTTTGGCGGTGATGATCGTCCTAAGCGTGAATTTGGCGGTGAAGATCGTCCAAAACGTGAATTCAATGCAGACCGTCCGCGTCGCAAATTCAACGATTAATTAGATATTTTTAATAAAAAACCAGCCTTCAGGCTGGTTTTTTATTGCAAGTTGAAAAGTATTTGGTAGAATAAAGTGTGACATAGTTCAATTTATTTAATAAAACAGTTAGACTTAACTTATGAAAAATTGAATCTAATAAAGTTGATGATTTCTTTGAGGTAATTATGTTATATATGTTCTCACTTTTATTGATCTCAAATGTTGGGTACTTTTTTTATAGCCTGCTTTTTAGATAATCTATTTGCTCATTAAATAAAATTTAAAAGTAAAAAACTAAAAAATAGCCTAACAAACATTGTTTATAAAGATGAATATTCTTTATGATTTTTTATTATCTTTTAATTACAAAACATATAGATATTTAAGAGTATAGTATGTGGGCTGATAAATGCAGGAAAAAGTTCAGCTATGAATAAACACAGTCATTCCGAAGCTGAAGCTTTAATTGAAGTCAAAAATTTAAGTTTTAACCGAGGTGAACGCGTTATCTACGATAATGTGAGTTTGCAGATTCGTCGTGGGCAGATTACCGCAATCATGGGACCATCTGGAACAGGTAAAACAACCTTGTTACGGCTCATTGGTGGTCAGCTTAGCCCAGATGCTGGTGAAGTACGACTTGATGGGAAAAACATTGCTTCGATGTCACGTAATGAGCTTTTTGCTGCACGTGCGCGTATGGGGATGTTATTTCAGAGTGGTGCGTTATTTACCGACATGACCGTCTATGAAAATGTTGCTTTTCCAATTCGCGCACATACAAAATTACCAGAAAATTTAATTGCTGAGTTGGTGGCACTAAAATTAGAGTCGGTTGGTTTGCGTGGTGCTGAAAAGTTGATGCCCGCAGAACTTTCTGGCGGGATGAATCGACGCGTGGCGCTTGCTCGTGCGATTGCGCTTGACCCAGATTTGATTATGTATGACGAACCTTTTGCTGGGCAAGATCCGATCGTGATGGGGGTTTTGACCCGATTAATTCGATCATTACGTGATGCTTTAGATTTAACAACAATTATTGTTTCACATGATGTTGATGAAACATTATCAATTGCTGACTATATTTATGTTGTGGCTGAAGGTAAGGTGCAAGGCGAGGGGACACCTGAGCAATTGCAACAGCACGCTTCTCCATTTGTACAGCAATTCTTAACAGGTTCGGTTGAAGGTCCTGTTGATTATCAATTTAGTCATCAAGCCTATTTAAGTAATGAGGTTAGTTCATGAATGCTATTGCCTTATTGGGTAGACGCGTTCTAGAACGTGTTCAGGGCATTGGTGTTGCAATGCTCATGTTGTTGCGCATTTTATTCTCTTTGCCAACAATACTTGGTGTAAAACTTTTCATTTATCAGATGTATCGAGTAGGCGTGCTGTCTTTATTGATCATTGCTGTATCTGGTCTATTCATCGGTGCAGTACTCGGCTTGCAGATGTATAACATCTTGGTCACTTTTGGTAGTGAAGCCATGTTGGGCGCGGCTGTGGCTTTAACCTTGTTGCGTGAACTTGCGCCTGTTGTGGCTGCCTTACTTTTTGCTGGTCGTGCAGGCTCTGCTTTGACTGCTGAAATTGGCCTAATGAAGGCAACCGAACAATTATCCAGTATGGAAATGATCGGTGTTGATCCGTTAAAGCGTGTGATTTCTCCACGTTTATGGGCCGGTATTGTCAGTTTACCGATGCTGTCTGTGATCTTTGCTGCGATTGGTATTATGGGTGGCAAAATGGTCGGTGTTGATTTTCTCGGCGCAGACGAAGGCTCATACTGGAGTGGTATTCTGAGTAGTACTCAGTTTATGAAAGATGTGTTTAACGGGACCATCATTAAAAGTTTAGTATTCGCTTTAATTTGTACTTGGATTGCGGTGTATCAAGGTTATGCTTGTGAACCAACATCTGAAGGTATCGCAACATCTACGACACGTACTGTTGTGTATTCATCGTTATGTGTTTTAGGTTTTGATTTCGTGTTGACTGCGGTCATGTTCGGAGGTGTTTAATGAAATCACGTGCTAGTGAGCTGACCGTCGGTATTTTTGTCATCATTTTTGGTCTTGCTCTATTCTTTTTAGCCATGAAAGTGAGTGGTTTGGTCGGTACAAACTTAAAAGACAGTTATGAAATGACTGCAACATTCGACAATGTGAATGGTTTAAAACCGCGTGCCAAAGTAACCATGAGCGGTGTTAAAATTGGACAAGTTGATGCAATTACACTTGATCCTGTGACACGTCATGCAACGGTTAAATTCGATTTGGATGGTTCATTGACCACCTTCAATGCAGAACAGTTGAAGAAAGTAAAAGAAAATGCGCTAGGTGATTTACACTACAGTGCTGATTATCAGGCTGCGACACCTGAGAAACAAAAAGAAATGGAAACGCAACTGTTAGGTAACATGAAATCCATCACAAATATTGATGAAGATGCTTACATAATGGTCGCAACCAATGGTCTTTTAGGCGAAAAATATTTGAAAATCGTACCAGGTGGCGGCATTAACTACATTAAACGTGGTGAAAGCATTGAAAACACCCAAGGTACGATGGATCTAGAAGATTTGATTACCAAATTTATTACGGGTGGTGCAGGAAAATCATCAACTGGCACATCGGAAGCTAAAGATGCATCTGCATCCACTGAAACAACTGATGCTCAAACTTCATTTGTTGAATAGGCATTAGAGGAGTTATTGAAAATGAACATGCTGTTAAAACAAACTTTTACTGCAACTATTTTGGCAACTATGGTGGCGACTGCAGCTCAAGCTGCTCCAGCAGAAGCACCACCAGTATTTGTTAAACGTGTTGCTGATGGCCTGATTTCGCGCTTAAAAGCAGATCAAGGTAAATTGCAAAACCCTGCTACTGTGAAAGCGATTGTTCGCCAAAACCTTGATCCTTATGTGGATGGTCAAGCGTTTACACGTATTGTGATGGGAACTTATGCAAATAGCAGTACCCCTGCTCAACGTGCGCAATTTGAACAAAACTTCCGTAATACGTTAATTGAGAATTATGGTAGCGCATTTGCAAAGTATTCAAATCAATCGTATTCAATGCGTCCGTATAAGGCAACCAACAGCAAGTTTCCTGTTGTTACTTTAGACTTCAATAACAATGGCGAAAAGATTCCTGTATCTTTCCAGTTGTCTGATGCAGGTAGCCAATGGAAAGTACGTAATTTGAATGTGTCTGGTATCGATCTAGGTTTGCAATTCCGTAACCAATTTGCTGCGAACGTGCAACGTAACGGCGGTAATATTGATAAAGCAATTGCAACATTCAAGCCTGATGCAGACGCTGCTGTTAAGAAGTAAGCTCATAACATAGATAGGTGCAAGCGAGTGATTGAATTTAAAAATCAGGAATTATATGTTAGCGGTAAAATTGCTTACGAGAATGCTGAAAGCTATTATTTAAATGGTTTGAGAGTGATTCAAAATGAGAAAAATTTTCCAATAACTGTGAATCTATCACAGCTTGAACATGGCAGTACCCTTGCTTTATCTGTGTTTGTGCAGTGGTTACGTCAAACACCAAATCTTGAGGGATTGCAGTTTAAAGCAGTGCCTGAAAAGATGATGAAAATTATTCAAGCTTGCCATTTGCAAGATGACTTGAAATTAATTTAGCATATGCAATATTGATGTAAAAAGCACCTAAAGGTGCTTTTTTATTGACTCATTTTTCTTTCTGCATTGAGCAGTGCTAAATCTCAACTCAACTCAACTCAACTCAATAAGGGGAATGGAGTATTTAAATCCATTTCTTCCATCTAAAGTAAGCCAAAGGCCCCACAAAGAAAGCAATTAAGATGCTAATCACCACATAAAAGCTCCAGTGGCCATGGGCAAAAGGCAGAATCTCAGTGTTCATCCCATAAATACTGGCAATCAACATCGGTGGCGCAAGCATACTGGGTAAGATGGAGAAGCGACGAATGGTATCGTTCTGTTCAGTGTTAATAAATCCAGAGGTGGTATCAAGCAAGAATCGTACTTTTTGGAACAAGAACGCATCATGTTCTACAAGGGAGCGTACATCTTCACTTAACTCTCGAATATCTGCATCATAGATATGGCTCCCCAATGCGCGAGGACGAGACAAAAAGGTCAAAACACGACGTAAGTCAATCAGACAAAGTTGCGCTTTTCCAAGCATATCTTCCTTTTGTGCTAAACGGGTAATCATGTCATCTAAGTCTAAAATCATTTCACGATGACGCACGTTGAGGACTTCTGTGGAATATAACTCTAAGTCTTTGTGGATATCTTCCAAGATATCCGCAAGCTCATCCAGTTTCGCTTCTAATAAGCCTAAAAGAATCCATGTCGGATCTTTATATTCAATTTCATAGTCATTACGGCGTGCGCGTGCGCGAAAGGCACGAAAGGCAACCAGCTTTTCACCACGTAAGGTAAATAAGCGGTCTTTATGCAAAATGAACGCAACCGTCTGCACATTGGCAAGCATGTTTGAAGTATCTTCGGGATCGCCTTCAACTTGGTAATTTTTATTTTTTGTTAAAAAGTAAGTACTGATATGTAGAATCCCATCATCATCACGGTAGAATCGTGCAGAGGATGAAATGTCTTCTAAAGATTTAAGAGTTGGTAAATTTTGCTGATAAGCATCTAAAACCCATTCTTGTTCTTCTTGTGAAGGTGCAATGAGGTCAACCCATACCAATTCAGGATGTAGGTCGAATCCACCATTAATTGTTGCATCTTCTAAGCTACCGCGCTCAGTGGCGTAAAAGGCTTCAAGCATTATGTCTTTTCTCCCTTGCGCAGTGTGGTGTCAATTTGATGTGTGTATTTTAGACAAGGATTTTAGGAAAAACACTCATTACATTGCTGTTTTGTAAAAAAAATCTTGATTGGCCGTCTGCATTTTTAGCATGACAAAATTAAAGTTAGGTTAAATTTATGAATTCTATTGCTATTTTTTGTGGTTCATCGTTAGGTACGGATCAAATTTTTGCTGATGTAGCAGAGCTGACTGGTGAAACAATCGCCAAGCAAGGGAAAACTTTGGTCTATGGTGGTGGTCGTTCAGGCTTAATGGGCATTGTTGCTGACAGTGCTTTGGCAGCAGGAGGCAAAGTGATTGGTGTGATCCCTCAGGGTTTGGTCGATCGTGAATTGGCCCATCCAGATTTGACTGAGCTGTATATTGTTAAAAATATGCATGAACGTAAAACAAAAATGTCTGAACTTTCCGATGGCTTTATTGCATTGCCTGGTGGTGCAGGAACCATTGAAGAGATTTTTGAGCAATGGACGTGGGCACAATTGGGAATTCATTTAAAACCTTGTGCATTTTTAAATGTTGAAGGTTTTTATGATGATTTATTGAAATTTATTCAACTCACGACAGACAAAGGTTTTTCTAAAGCGCGTTTTACAGATCAGTTGATTCATTCTGCTTCGATCGAAGAAATTCTAACCCAGTTTAGTCACTATCAAGCACCAGAACCAAAATGGGGTGTAAAAGAGCGTGAAGAATTGGTTAAATTAGATCAAGCAGATCGCACATTTGGTTAAAAACTAAAACACAATATATTGTTTTTAAATTTATTGCTGTCACAATATATTGTGTTTTTATTCTATTTTTAAATCTTATGAATGTAATTACTGTCGCGGCAGCTGTGATTTTGAATGATAAAAATCAATTGCTTTTGGTGAGAAAGCAAAATACACAATTTTTTATGCAGGTTGGTGGAAAGCTAGAACCCAATGAACCACCTGAGCAGACCATGTTGCGTGAGATTTTAGAAGAAATTAGTGTTCAAGCCGAGATTACTCAGTTTATTGGGCGTTTTGAAACAAAAGCGGCCAATGAAGCAGACTTTCATTTGGTGAGTTATCTCTATCTAGTCGACCTAGAACAAACACCAAAAATCAATGCAGAAATTGCTGAAATGAAATGGATTGATTTGGATGATGCGCAAACGCTTTTAGCGCCATTGACCAAAGAGATCGTGATCCCATGGTGTAAAGCAAATTTAATCCATTCATAATTTTTGCTATGTTTGCTTCACAATGTATGTATCGCTGAGCGATGATGAAAATTTATTGAGCTGCGGCAATGCACACGCTATAAATCTGCTGGCAGCCTAAGTTTTCTAAAGCACGGGTTAAAGCATGAATTGAACTGCCTGTGGTCACGACATCGTCAATAATCAGTACTTTTTTATATTTTCTTTTTTCTGTTTTGATCATTTTAAATTGATATTCAATATTTTCTAAGCGCTCAATTCTACTTAAACCTTTTTGTGAATGTTGTGCTTCTCGAATCACGGGTTGCCATACTGGGATATTTAATTGCCTTGCCATGATTTTGGCGATAATCAGCATTTGATTGTAGCCACGTTCTTTTAAACGAGCAGTAGAAATTGGCATAGGAACAATGGCTTGAATTTTAGGTAGGCTTAAATTCAATAAACTTTGTGCCAATAGTCTCTGATATTGCAGTTGTTGTTCATATTTATAGACTTGGATGATGCGATCAATTGGGAAGTCGTAACGGTGAGCACAAACAATCTGGTGTTGATGCCGTTCTATATGCTGCTTATACCAAGGAAGTTCGTTCCAACACGTGTTACAAAGAGAATGCTGTTGTTGTCGGTCTATTCCACAAAGCAGGCAAGGGGAAAGACTTTGTACGCATTTATGGAGAAGTTGATTGGTAAATTGGAGCATGCTCTGTTCTATTTTTTATTTGTGATTAATTTCGCATAGTGTGCTGAATAGATCAATAGCAGATTTTTATTAAGCTTTATATCGCTTAATCTTCATATCACCATGTTATGACAACCTCCATGTCATCATTTGTGGTTATAGATTTTGATAAGCATCGTTAGACTGAATGAATCAAATATCTAAGCTATGATGTTTATGCATGGATGTTGTAAATACATGTTTAGACATAGGCATATCTCGGTGCTTCAGGTAGCCAGCGTTTTAATAAAGCTTCAGCATTTTCTGGATCATCTTTGAGTACTTGACTGGCAACATAATGTGCTTGGTTGAGTAAATGATCATCTCGTTCTAGCTTGGCAACACGGAAACCCAAATCTCCTGTTTGCTTGGTGCCCAGTAATTCACCCGGTCCTCGGATTTCTAAGTCTTTTTCTGCAATGATAAAACCGTCATTGGTTTCACGCATGATGCGTAAACGTTCTTGGCCATTTTGTGATAAAGGATGTTTATAGAGTAGGGCGCAGAAACTTGCGGTCGCACCACGACCGACCCGACCACGTAACTGATGCAACTGAGACAGACCTAAGCGTTCAGCATTTTCAATCACCATAATGGAAGCGTTTGGAACATCGACCCCGACTTCAATCACTGTCGTTGCAATCAGCAGTTGCAATTCATTGTCTTTGAATTGTTGCATGACCCGTTGCTTCTCATCGGCTTTCATTTTTCCATGGACTAAGCCAATATTAATCTGTGGAAAGCGATCTTTAATCTCTTGATAGGTGGCTTCTGCGGCTTGAGCATCGAGAGTTTCTGATTGTTCGACCAATGTACAGACCCAATATGCCTGTTTACCCTCAGCGCAGTTGCTGGTGATACGATTCAAGACTTCTTCTCGTCTATCAAGTGGAATCGTGACTGTTTGAATGGGAGTACGTCCAGGAGGCAATTCATCAATCACTGAGGTATCTAGGTCACCATAGGCAGACATTGCCAGTGTGCGAGGGATTGGTGTTGCTGTCATGACCAATTGGTGTGGTGTGGTGTTATCCACGCCTTTATTACGTAAAGCTAGACGTTGATCTACCCCGAAACGATGTTGTTCATCAATAATCACAAGACCAAGTTTGGAAAATTCAACATTGTCCTGAAATAAAGCATGGGTACCCACCACAATATTGGCAGTTCCATCTTTAATGGTTTGTTCAGCCGCAGCGCGTGCTTTGCCTTTTTGTTTGCCTGAAAGCCATGACACATTTAAACCGAGTGGCTCGAACCATTTCTTAAAATTGATATAGTGCTGTTCAGCTAAAATTTCAGTCGGTGCCATTAGCGCCACTTGCCAACCTTCTTCCAAAATATGACAAGCCGCAACACCTGCAACCAATGTTTTACCTGCACCTACATCGCCCTGAACCAGTCGCAACATAGGTTTGTTTTGTTTTAAATCTTTGGCAATTTCGTTTGATACACGTTTTTGTGCATTGGTCATTTCAAAAGGTAAGCTTGCCAATAAGGCTTTTGCAAATTTTTTACTGGTTGAAAATGCTGGCGCTGCAATTTGTTGAATATAAGCACGTCGAGTTAATAGGCTGATTTGATGTGCAACCAATTCTTCAAAAATTAAACGTTGTTGAGCAGGGTGAGAACCTTGTGAAAGTTGCAGCATATTGGCATTTACAGGAGGGTGATGAATATACTCCAATGCCTGTTTAAGCGCATAACCATTGGTGAATTTTTCAGGTAATAACTCAGGTAAAGCATCAGCGTGCTGGTTTAAAGCTTGCTTAACGTATTCACGTAATTTGGGTTGGGTTAAGCCTTCGGTGGCAGGGTAAATTGCTGTCAGTTGCGTTTTAGGGAGTGCTGTATGTTCAGTAATTAACTGGATCTCAGGATGGTAAAGTTCAAGGCCACGAGCGCCAACACGGACTTCCCCAAAAATTCTTAAACGATTACCTGCTTTAGCACGATCTGTGAGTGCTTTATAGATATGATAGAAGCGTAAAGTAACTTTGCCAAAATCATCTTGCAATAAAATCGCCATCGATTTGCGTTTACCGGGTGGCATATCGATTGATCTGACCACGCCTTCCATGAGATAACTACGACCGACTTGTAATTGGTTCATGGGAATGATCGTGCTACGATCCTCATAATCACGTGGCAAATGAAACAGCAAATCATCTGTGGTGAAAATATTTAGTTTTTCAAGTAAAGCAGCGGCGGCATTGCCAACCCCTTGCAATTGATGGACGGCAGCCATGTCCCCTCAACTTAAGTTTGATTGATTTTGAAAATCGGTTTCGAAGAATAGGTCGTGTAATGCATATTCTATTTATTGGTTATGGTAAAACATCGCAACGTGTTGCCAAACAATTATTTCAGCAAGATCACCAAATTACCACAGTTAGCCGCAGTGCGAAAGATGATGATTTCGCACAACATTTGATTCAAGACATTCAACAACTCGATTTAGCGCAAATTCAGCCTGTCGATGTGGTGTATGTATTGCTCGCACCATCTCGAAATTCTCCGCTAAGTGCTATCGAAAATTATCAACAAACCTATGTCGACTCGGTACAGCCGATTGTAAGGGCTTTAAAAGACCATCCGCTCAAAAGAGTTATTGTGGTTTCATCGACACGTGTTTATGGGGAAAACCATGGTGAACGTATTGATGATGAGTCAACGCCTATTCCAAGTGATCAACAGGGGCAGTTGTTATTGGCAATGGAGCGGCGATGGCAACAGGCTTATCCATCTAAATGTGTGATTGTGCGCCCAACTGGGATTTATGGTACATCCGTTGCTCGTATGATTAAACTTGCAGAAACCACACACAGCTATCCCAATATTCATTGGTCAAATCGAATCCATATAGATGACCTTGCACATTTCTTAGCGCATTTGCTTCACGTGGAACATCCAGAAAAATCATATATTTGTACAAATAATCAACCGCTACCATTGCATGAGAAAATTTTAAATATTCAACGTGAGTTGAATTTGCCAGAATTGGTTTTGGAAAGCGAAAAGGAAACAGGTAAAAGAATTTTTGCGGAGAGGATGAGGGAGAGTGGATTTGAGTTGAAGAATAACGCTCATTAAATAGACATCAGATTTATTGGATTTAAAATATAAGATTTTCGAATTATTACTTGTATTTTTAAGAGTATTGGAACTATAGATTCTTTAAATTAATACTTTGTTTTAAACAAAATTAATGTTTTATTGAAATAACTTTAGTAGTTAAGAATTTCAATTTTTATGATTCAACTAAAAGACATAACTAATACAGTTTGTTTAAATATTAAATTTATTGATTATTTTTACGAGAAAAAAATTAGTGAAAACTTGATTCAAATAGACTTTGAGCTAATAACGCCAAACCGTATTTTTAAGTATTCGGCAAATGAAGTACTCACTTTGTGGCCAGTTGTAATAATTACATTTATTCAAAATCTTAAACTATTGATAGATGGAACGGTTAAGGATGTAAGCTTTTATCATTATGATATGTTTATGCTTTTTGATATTAAACGTTTTGATGAGCCTGATGAAGATAGTATTGAGTTTATGATCAAGTTTCCTTCTGGGGTGTATTATGGTGCTGAGAGTGCAGGGTATACAGAAGCAATTATTTTTACTGTAAACAACAAAATATTAGTAGAGTTCTTGATTGCTTTAGAAGCTGAGTTAACTCAACTTCTAAATTAGTCCTTCTTATATATGAGAAGATTAAACAAAAATTACTTCTTCTTCCGTTTTAAACGCTTCTTGGCTTGTTGAGCGGCTAAAGCATCTAAAGCTTCTTTTAACTCCTCATCTGTAAATGAGGTGATATGGTGCAGCATTTGCAAAGTTACATCATCAAGCACCAAATTGGCATATTGCGCAACATTTCTAAACTGCTCATCAAAAACAATGGCATGGTCTTCATTGGTTTTGATATAGCCTTGTTCAGTTAAGACTTTCATAAAACTTTGGAATAACGCTTTATCAAAGAACTCAGGTGAGTTGAACTCATACAATACAGATAAACGTTGTCCAACCAAGTGACTTAATTCTTCAACTTGGCGAATCGAGATATTTCCAGAGCCACGTTGAGTAATTAAAGCCAGCGTCATGTAATAACGTTCAAGACTTTGACGTACTGGAGCAGCTAAAACAGCCAATTGATTATGGTCTTCTGAGTTTGGCGCAGGGCTGAAAATAAAATCTTCATCATCGACAAAAATTAAATTCGCTTGAGCCAAAGCATCGACATATTCAGTCACTTGAGCCTTGATTTCACTATCTTTCCATTTTAAGAACAACTCTGCTTTTAAGAATGGATAAAGGGTACGAATCACATTGAGTAAATCAGACTTACTGATCTTGCCATTATGTTCGACTAATGCCGCGACCAGCGACGGTAAAACAAAGGCATGCAAAATGTTATTGCGGAAGTAAGTCAGTAAAATGGCTTGATTATCTTCAATGGCAATAATATCGCCAAGGACGTGTTGAACACGTTTAATCAATTTCAGTTTCATACCATAGGCAATGATTTCTTTACCTGACAATGGCGTGACCTGAGTACGGCTGTCATAAGGATTTGCGGTTAATAACTTGCGATATGTATCAAGCTGTTTAATGCAGATTTCTTCATCAAGTGTATGTTTTGGAGTTGCCAATAAAATCAGTGACAATAAAGAAACAGGGTTGATGACCACAGCACGGTTGATATTTTCCAGAATCGCATTTGCCGAGCTGGTTACTGCATCTGAGACTTCTTGCGGAATTGGATCATCATTATGTTCAATGGTGATTTGATCAGCGCCATGTGCTTTGAGTAAGTCATCTAAGAAAACAGGCTCACCAAAATTAACATGCACTTTACCAAAAATACGCTCAATTTTTTTCAGGGTTTGCAAGATTCCCCAGATGGATTCAGCTTCTTTTGGCTTACCATTCATTTCGCCGACATAGGTTGCGCCTTCCATCAAGCGCTCATAACCGACATAGGTTGGGATAAAGACAATCGGTTTGGCACGGCCGCGCAAATGACCATGTACCGTCATTGCGAGCATGCCAGTTTTCGGGGGTAACAAACGCCCAGTTCGAGAACGACCACCTTCAATAAAGTATTCAAGAGGTGTGTTTCTAGACAGGATGCTAAATAAATATTCTTTAAATACTGATGTATAAAGTGCATTGCCGCGGAATGAACGACGGATAAAGAATGCACCGCCTCCACGCAGTAATTGACCGACAAATGGCATGTTAAGGTTATCGCCGGCAGCAATATACGGCACCATCAAACCACGTTTATAAATCACATAAGACAATAACAAGTAATCGATATGGCTACGGTGACAAGGTGTATAAATCACTTCATAGTCTTTGACTAACTCGCGCACAGTATTGAAGTTATGTACTTCAACACCGTCATAAAGTTGTGTCCATAGACGAGTCAAAGCCATATCCGCAAAGCGTACAGCCGATGCAGAATAGTCGGATGCAATTTCGTTTACAAAACCAATCGCTTTATGTTCAGCATCTATCATGCTGATTTTTGAGCGAATACTTTCTTTACGAATTGCATCCTGTACATCAGGGGCTTTAATCAGTGATTGCATGACATTACGGCGATCAGATAAATCTGGACCGAGAATGACCTCACGCTGACGATCTAAGTAGTCATTTAATTGATTGACAATATAAGTGGCTGGTGAAATATTGGGATGAGCAATTTTCGCATGATCGACTAAAGCTCTAAGTGATTGCGCTTCATGGAATTCTAGGAATGACTGTCGACCATGTAAACCAATGTTCATCAACTGTTTAACTTTACTTGGCGTTGCCCAAGTGTCAGTAAATAACAGTTTAAACCAAGAGTCTTCTTTATCTGGTGAACGTCCCCACAGTACTGTGACAGGGATTAATTCAATATCTAAATCAACATTTTGATCAAGTGATTCAATCAGTCTAACTAAACGCGGCGGATAAGCATGCGTAGGCGGATTAAAATAATTGTTTTCATCTTGGTGTTGTAAAAATAAAATCGCAGCTTTTTCGCGACTATTGCCAATCATTAATGGGTCAAGTGCAGGAGGAAGCTGCAAACGACGTGTTTCACCATCAACAACTAAAGCGTTACTTCGTGAGTAATTCTGTAGAACATAGCAGACAACTTTTTGAGTTGTGGGCTGAATGAGCTCAGAATTTTCAGTTGAAGGGTCTAAAGGTTGAGCTTCTGTAGGAACCTCTCCAAGAACATGTGGTGTTACCACAAGGTCAAGTATTTTACTCGAAAGTCGACGATACATTTGACCAAAGCCACTCTTGGACATAAATACTCCTAGCCAATGGTGAATCACGCAATAAAGCGGATAAAAAATATTTTCTGTAATTAAAGCACAGAACAGTATGTCATTTTCTGACAAACTGCGGGTCGCTTGTCAGATTTTATCGTTAAAAAACGTATTTTAAACAATCCATCAGCACAAGAGAAGTGACAATACAGTTTATGAAAATTTAATGTTTCTCTCAGGACTTATGGCAAAATAGAGTTAAATCTCTAAAATATGGATACTTTGTTCTATCCATTGGAATAAAGTCAGTATTCAGTATATAGAAAGGTCACTTATGAATGCTTTAACCCAAGAGCTTGTAGAGCTTTTAACCCTTGAAAAACTTGAAGAACATATTTTTCGTGGTCAAAGTCGAAATTTAGTTGGTAAGCGTGTTTTTGGTGGGCAAGTTTTAGGACAAGCACTGCGGGCAGCATCATACACAGCTGATCGCCCCGTACATTCTTTACATGCGTATTTCCTATATGGTGGGGATATCAATGCCCCAATCATTTATGAAGTTGATCGGTTACGTGATGGCAAAAGCTTCTTAAGTCGCCAAGTGCGTGCAATCCAGCATGGACGTACCATTTTTTCGGCAATGGTGTCATTTGCAACACCTGAAGAAGGCTTGAATTATCAAATTGCTGAACCAGAATATCCAGCACCTGATGAATTAAAAGCAGAGCAAGAGCTTAAAGAAAATTTAATCAGTTTTATCCCGGAAAATATTCGCGCTGCGTTTATGCGTCCACGTCAGGTAGAAATTCGTCCGATCAATGTGACCAATCCATTTCAACCACAACCTGAAGCACCGTCTTATGCACATTACTTGCGTACGCATGAGCCATTAGCCGCAGAGCAGGCGGATGATATCTCCTTAAATCAAGCAATTGTTGCATTTTATTCGGACTATACCTTGATGATGACTGCTTTGCGCCCGCATGGTCTCAATTACCTCTCGCCAAGTTTGCAATGTGCCAGTATCGATCATACAATCTATTTCCATAAACCAGTGAAAGCAGATGATTGGATGCTTTATGATATGGATGCTACAGTCAGTGCAAATTCACGCGGTCTGAATTTTGGTCGGATGTGGCAAAATGGCGAATTGGTGTGTAGTACAGTTCAAGAAGGCTTGATGCGAGTACGTGAAATCGAAACTCAATAATACATTTGCACTGATACGCTAATCGTGAAACTCAGCCATCATCTATGATGGCTTTTCTATTTTTTAGCAGAGCTTGTGACAAAAAAATGCTCGATTCTAAATAACTTCAATGGCATAGTTCAACGTGTAAATATTTATAATAGTCAGCGAAGATGAGTTTAAACACCCAAATTTTTATTGCAGCCATTCTTGGTGTGGCATTTGGATTTTTATTAAATCAATTTCCTAATACTCAATTTTTAGATGCCAGCATTTATGGTTTGAGCATCGCCAGTAGTATTTTTATTGGTTTATTAAAAATGCTTTTGGTTCCACTTATTTTTAGTTCAATCTTGGTGGGTGTTTCAAACTTAGAAGCGGGCAGTCAACTCAGTCGAGTTTGGAAAATAACCTTGGCTTGTTGTGTAACCACAACGACATTGGCACTTATCCTCGGTTTAGCCTCGACACATCTATTCAATGTGGGACAAGGTGTGGACATTGCAATGTTTCAAGATGCAATGAATCAACATAAAAGCCCAGATTCACTGACACCCAGCTCGTTTTTAACCAATTTTATTCAAAATACTCTCATCAATCCATTTAAAGCATTTAGTGATGGTAATGTTTTGGCAGTGGTGCTGTTTGCTTTGTTATTGGGTTTGGCACTGGTACATGGTGGAGAGCGTTTTAATTCAATCAAACAACTGGCACGTCAGTTTTTTGACATCATGATGATGTTGGTTGGTTGGGTGATGAAAGTTGCGCCAATTGGTATTTTTGCATTAATGGCAAAGCTGATTGCAACAGAAGACATCTCTATTTTAAGCCGTCTTGCTGAGTTTGCTATTGTTGTTACAGGAACCACCATATTTCATGGTGTTGTGGTTCTGCCATTGTTGTTATGGATCTTTGGGAAAATGGATCCGATTACCTTTTTTAAAGGAACGCGTGCAGCATTAATTACAGCATTTGCAACCAGTTCAAGTTCTGCAACCATGCCTTTGAGTTTAAAGTGTACTCAAGAAAATTTAGGCGTGCGTCCACAAATTGCAGGCTTTGTGATTCCTTTCGGTTCTCAGTTAAACATGGATGGGACAGCACTTTATGAAGCAGCAGCAGCGCTTTTTATTGCCAATTTAATGGGTTTAGAGTTATCAATTACCCAACAAGTGATTGTCTGTCTGACTGCGATGATTGCTTCATTGGGCGCACCGGGTATTCCAAGTGCGGGCATGGTCACCATGATCATGGTGCTACAATCTGTGGGATTACCAGCAGAGGCAATTGCGATTCTTCTGCCAATTGACCGTATTCTCGATACTGTACGTACCGTAGTGAATGTACAAGGGGATATGATGATTAGTGTAGTCGTTGACCGAAACACCAAAGATATGGAAAGTTCAACTTAGTCTATGGTTAGGATCTTGTTCTAAAAGATTGGCCCAAAAAAAAAGCAGGATATTAATCCTGCTTTTTTTATTTGATTTCAGTATTGATTAGTTTTAACAGTTATTATGCTGCAACTCTAGGCAATGCACGTTTTGCTGCAGGAGATTGATCCAAATAAGCAATTGCATCTTCTGTTTTAGCTTCATGTACTGGATCATACCAAGGCATTAAATAGCCCAATTGCTGTGAAACCAACCATAATGGATGTGGCATTAAGCGATTATCTGATTGTGCGATACTTGCCCATTCACGCCAAATCCAAGGCTTATAGAAAGCAGGTTTTTTATCTGCATAACGTGGGTCTTGCCCCATGATATGTGCAGCACCATCAACCCATAAGCCCAATACAGCGGCAATCACGATAACACTTTGATAATAACGAGAAATATAACCACCACCCAAATGACGATACAGATCAAAAGCCACTGTACGGTGTTCAATCTCTTCGGCACCATGCCATTTGACTAAATCAAGCATATTTGGATCTGCACCCAATTCCGCCCATTTTTTATTATAAAGCGCATATTTACCCAAGACACAAGTCATATGTTCAACAGTGGCGACGATACCTAAACGGAACAAATCCCATTGATGATCAAGGACTTTGGGTACTTTAAAGCCGAGTGGTTGATCTGCGAGTAATTTGCCAAACAAGAAATCCATAATCTCAAGATTACGTTGAATATCAATATTACGCACAGTTAAGTATTCTTTATTTGCCGAAGCATGTGCTTGGGCATGCATCGCTTCTTGGCGGATAAATGCACGAACATCTTCAGCTAATTTTTCATCTGTGATTTTGGGTAAAACACGATTGTATAAACGGCAAAACCAAAATTCACCTGCTGGAAGAATATTGTTAATTTCATTGATAAAGTAGCTGACAAATGGCTGATTTGGAATCCAATCGACAGGGGTATCTTGCCATTCAAATTTCACTTTACGTGGTTTGATGTGGTACTGAATAGACGATCCAATCCGACTGTTCTTTAATTTAGCGAGTAACTTCATCACAGTGTCCTAATTTTTCTTTGGTGATTTCACACTTTATTATTCAAGTATAAAAAAATGTCCTAAATAGTTATTAGCAATTTAGGACATTCCAGTATCAATATGTGATGAATTTTGTTAGACAAGACTTTTTTATTTATGCTTGTGGATTTTCATCTACATTTCCATCAATATTTTCACTATTGAATTCGGATTCTTGGTCTTGATCAATGAACTCATCATCCAAATCATCTTCAGTGGCTTCAGGAATTGCATCAATATCAAAATCTAAAGTTTTGTCTAAGGTGTAATTTAAGCGACCGGCCATAATTGACGCGAGTTCTTCTAGCCCCTGTTTATTGAGTGATGAAAACAGTTGTATCGAAAAATTCAACTTCATTTTCTTCAATTGTTGTTGTACATCTAACAACACTTTACTGGCAGGACCACGGTTGAGTTTGTCGGATTTAGTCAACAGTACATGCACAAACAAGTGACGTGAATACGCCCATTCCAACATCATCACATCGAAGTGTTGTAAAGGGTGGCGAATATCCATGAGTAGAACAAGACCTTGTAAACTTTTTCGATGAATCAAATAATTCTCAAGTTCTTTTTGCCATACAAGTTTCATTGCTTCAGGTACAGCTGCATAACCATAACCTGGTAAATCGACAAGGCGTTGGTCTGGATTACCTAAACTAAAAAAGTTAATCATTTGCGTACGGCCAGGTCTTTTCGACGCACGTGCCAATTGCTTTTGATTGGTTAATGCATTGATAGCACTTGATTTTCCAGCATTTGAACGGCCTGCAAAGGCAACTTCATAACCAGTATCTTCTACACAAAGATTCAGTTTAGGCGCACTCATTAGAAATTCAGCTTTACGCAACCAGTTCAAAGATGAAGTTGAGTATTCTGAAATCGCAGGATCAGCCTTTTTTTCATAACTGATTTTTTGTTTAGGGGCGCTTGAGGTCTTACTATTTTTAGACTTTCCACTGCTGCGATGCATATTTCAACTTCAATAAACGGATAAACAAAGTGCATTATAAAGGAAGTCGGAGGTTCAAGCGAATTTTGATCGTGTTAACAGGAATATTGGTTATTAAGATGCTGGGCGATGAGCTTTTGTGACTTAAACATTGAGATTGGGAATAGGCGAGTTTACGATCTTTGGATGTTGTGGTGGAGCGTTGAGAACATCGGCAACAGTATAGTGATCTAGGCTTTGATAAAACTGTTCAACCGCCTGATCTAAAATACCCTTTAAGCCGCAGCGTGGACGTAGCACACAAGGTGGCGTATTGCACTCTACAATTTGTGCATCACGTTGGAGAATTCGTACAATATATCCTAAGCGAAATTCTAAGATATCTGGGTTTAAGCGCAAACCACCGCCTTTACCTCGTGTGGTAATCAACCAACCTTGTTTTCCCATAAAATGCACAATTTTGACCAAGTGATTTTCTGAAACATGTAAATCTTCTGCAATTTCAGCAATCGTATAAGGCACATCTTTTGGAGGCGCGATGTACATTAAGATGCGCAGGGCATAGTCGGTAAATTTATTTAGTTGCATGTAGGGTGCTCATCTAATGATAAAGATGTATCTCATCCTGAAATAAATAAGGCCAGTCTATCATAGACCAGCCTTATAAAGAACGGATGGAGATTTAGATACCTGCACCACCCGTACCAAACGCTTCACTATGAATTTGTTCAGGTTTAATACCACGAGCCACCAATGCTTGGTGTTGTTGTTGCATAAATGGTATTGGGCCACAAAGATAATAATCAGCATGGGCTGGGAGTAGTGCTGTATCAACCGTTGCCAAGTCTAAACGACCAGCCACATCATAGTCCTCACCTATAACATCACCGCTATGTGGGAACTCATAAGCCGTAAATGTACTGAGACGTGGAAATTTAGTTTTTTGCTCTTGGATATGCTGTTTCATCGCATGTACTTGGCTGCTGCGGCATGCATGGATAAAGCTAGCCGGTTGAGGCATGTCTAAAGTCACCAATTGGTTAAGCATTGCAATCATTGGGGTTAAACCTACACCCGCACTAATGAAGACATTACGTTTGCTACTATCAATTAGGTAGAAGTTACCTGTTGGAGCAGACACTTCAATTTCTGAACCTTCAGCTAAGCCATGTAAAGTATTTGATACCCAGCCACTTGCCAAATCACCTTTTTCATCTTCACGTTTAACTGAAATACGTAAATAGTCTGCTTGTGGACTTGTCGATAGCGTGTATTGACGTGGTTGTTTTAAGCCTAGCGCGTCAACAAATACGCGTACTGAAATATATTGACCCGCTTCATATTTAGGTAATGCGCCACCATCGACTGGTGCGAGATAGAAAGAGGTAATTTCTTCACTTTCATTCACTTTTTTAGCGATTTTAAATTTACGCCAGCCTAACCAACTGCCTTGAGTTTGTTGGTGTTGCTCATAAATCGCTTTTTCAGTGCTGATAAATAGATCGGCCAATTGCCCATAAGCTGCAGCCCATGCGTCAATCAATGGATCTTCCATCGAAATAGTTAATACTTCACTAATTGAATGTAATAGGTTTTCACCGACAATGTTGTAATCAGGTGCTTGAATATTCAGACTGACATGTTTGTGGGCAATTAGTTCAACCACAGGCAAAAGTACTGAAGGATCTTCAATATTTTCAGCATATGCTAAAACAGCACCAGCCAAGGCTTGAGCCTGCGCACCACTACGTTGATGCCCCATGTTAAAAGTTTCTTTTAACTCAGGATTATTGCCGAGCATGCGGTTATAAAAATAACCGGTAAGTGCTACACCATTTTCGCGAAGAACAGGAACTGTTGCTTTTACAAGGTCAATTTGCTGCGGAGTCATTGTTGATCTCTCTAGGCTGTCATTTATAAGATGTATTTAAAATATATCTTATAAAGTGTATTTGCAATACACCTTTAAGAAAAACACATAAAATAATTATGGTTTAGTTTGAATTTAAGCTTTATTGATTGAAATATTTGAATTTATTTTTAAGTTTTTTAGATGATTTTTTTGAATAAGTTTTTAGATATGCTTTTAGATATGTTTAGCGGGCTTGATAAGCGGGATAAGCGAATAAAAACATAAGCAAGAACATAAGCTATAAAATGGGAAATAAAAAGGAGCGCTAACGCTCCTCACATTTGTGTTTAAACGAATTAACGGCCACCAAATAATGAACCTAACAAACCGCGGACCAGTTTTTGCCCTGTAGGACCGCCTAAGGTTCTTGCGGCACTTTTAGCAAAAGTTCCGATCACATCTTGAGTCAGTTTGGCACGTGCAGCTGCAGCTTTTGCTTCCTCTTTTTCTAAGCGTTCTTGCTCTTTGGCTTGTTGCTTATCGAGAGTCTGTTGTTGCTTTGTGAGCTCTTCTAATTGCTTGGCTTGTTGAGCCACTGCATCAAAAGCCACCTGTTGCTGTGAGTTATCGGAAACTTTACGTTGTAGCATTTCATAAGCGCTATCACGATCCACTTCATTGTCATAAACCCCCGCGACAATACTTTGCGCCATCAAGGCTTTTCGTTCATCTAAAGTAATTGGGCTAAACGATGAGTAGGGTGGCATCACCATCGCTCGTTCAACCACTTGAGGTGTACCTTGTTCATCTAGGCAACTAATAAGCGCTTCACCGACAGCAAGTTCAGTAATCGCTTGATCTACTTTAAACTCTGGATTAGCGCGGAAAGTATCAGCAGCAGTTTTTACTGCTTTTTGATCTTTAGGGGTAAACGCGCGTAAGGCATGTTGTACACGGTTGCCCAGCTGTCCTAAAACATTTTCTGGGATATCTAATGGGCTTTGTGAGATGAAATAAATTCCGACACCTTTAGAGCGAATTAGACGGACCACTTGTTGAATTTTTTCTTGTAATGCTGGGCTGGCATTATCAAAGAGCAAATGCGCTTCATCAAAAAAGAACACCAATTTTGGCTTATCTAAGTCACCGACTTCAGGTAACTTTTCAAATAATTCTGAAAGCATCCAAAGCAGGAAGGTCGCATAGAGCTTTGGTGTGTTCATCAGCTTATCCGCAGCCAATAGGTTGATATAACCATGTCCATTGGCATCAGTTTGGATAAAATCCATAATATCAAGGCTTGGCTCACCAAAGAAACGTTGACCGCCCTGATCGCCTAAAGCCAATAGATTGCGCTGAATAGCACCTAAACTTGCTGGTGAGAGATTGCCGTATTCTGCTTTTAAAGCTGCCGCATTTTCACTGACATAGGTCAGCATGGCTTTTAAATCTTTAAAATCAATTAACAGTAAGCCCTGATCATCTGCAACACGGAACACCGCTGAAAGCACACCTTCTTGAGTGTCATTTAAATTCAGCATTTGCGAAAGTAACAGTGGGCCAATTTCAGAGATTGTGGTACGGATCGGATGTCCTTGCTCACCAAATAAATCCCAAAAAATAGTCGGTGACGCAGCAAAAGGAACACTGTCTACTCCCAAGCTTTTAATGCGTTCTTCAAATTTAGGATTGGTTGAACCTGCTTTGGCGATACTGGAAACATCACCTTTGGCATCGGCAAGAAATACGGGTACACCAATCCGTGAAAAACTTTCAGCAAGCACTTTAAGGGTAATGGTTTTACCTGTCCCTGTGGCGCCTGCAATTAAACCATGACGGTTAGCAAATTGTGAGTGTAATATAATATCTTGTGTTGTATCTGAGGTTTTTTTTGCGATGACGATTGGTGTGCCCATTGTTATTCCTATAGCTTTAATTTGAGTTTGGATATTCTTCATCTGACTCAATATTTATATCATTGTTGTTATACAAAATTGCATTAAATGATGATGTTGTAAATCTGTTTTTATTGTTGAATATGAATGTAGGGTAGTGTGGATTGTTTCTTGAAATGCACAGGGAATAAGTAAAAGCTAAATGTACTTTTCGCTGAATGATCTCTGCACTTAATCGTGTTTAAAGGTGAGTGTAGGGCCCTTGCCATCATTTATATAGCAAAGACCTAGATATTATGTATTAAGCCTGTTGAGTTGAAATATTAAGCCTGAATGGCTTGAAGTGCGTTTTGAATATCTTGGATTAAATCGTCTGGATGCTCTAAGCCAATACAGAAACGAACCAATAGACCTTGCTCTAGGTGTGTGCGTTCTAAATGACGCATGTCTGTCAGATTATAAATCATGACTAAGCTGACAGGACCACCCCAACTAAAACCGAGTTTAAATAAAGATAAATGATCACAAAACTTTCTGATTTTGTTGACATCAAACTCCGGTTTAAAAATAACACTAACCAGACCAGCACTTTGTCCTGTTTGACAGGTTTGGTTCCAATAGGTGTGACTTATATTGTCTGAATCCGCAGGGTGTAAAACTTGAGCAAATGCATTTTGACTCTTTAACCAATTTAAAATCTTTAAAGCACTTTGAGACTGATGCTCATAACGAATTTGCATTGAGGCCAAACTACGTTGCACTTGTGCGGCATCGTCACCCGAAATCGCGATACCTTGAATGGCATGCATACGGAACAGCTTATGATGTAAAGCGTTATCTTGAGTGACAACAGATCCCATTAAAATATCGCCACCACCACTTGGGTATTTGGTTAAGGCGTGTACGCTGATATCTACACTTAAATGTTCATGACTAAAATCAAAGGCATTAAACGCTAGGCCAGCGCCCCAGGTATTATCCAAAGCCGTGAGGATATTTTTTGCTTTGGCTTTTTTGACTAACCTCACCAAATCAGGAAATTCGAGTGTGACTGAACCTGCGGCCTCTAACCAAATCAGTTTGGCATTTTCATTGGGTTGGAATGTGTCTGCATCGATAGGATTATAAACTTGAACGATAATGCCATAACTTTTTTCAAGATGACGTAGATGTTCCATGTTGGGACCATAGATATTGTCTGCAACCCAGACTTCATCTCCATGACTTAAAAAACATGAATTGACTAGATTAATTGCAGATAAACCACTGGGTGCAAGTAAACAATATTCACCACCTTCTATTTGGGCAATGTGATCGCCTAAGGTAAACGTTGTCGGTGTGCCATGTGTGCCGTAACTATAGTCATAACGATCTGTCCAATGGCGATTAAATAGTGCATCGGTATTTTCAAATATAATTGTTGACGCACGAAATAGGGGAGGCTGTATTGTATTTATATATTGTGGTGCTTTACGAGAAGAATGAATTAAAGCAGTAACTGGTTTTTGTTTCACAGGAATACTCAATTTTTGTTAATAGCCGGACTAAAGTAAGCAAAACATAATCGCTCAGTGACGAAAAGCAATAAATTGTGAAAAATAATAAATAAAATTGATATTGGCTTCATTTTTGCATTTATCCAACTATGTTTTGTGATTTGTAGCGTAATTGATACAACAAGAATAGGTGATAACATGAAAAAACTTAAAGTGCATTATTTTCAGCATATTGCAGGTGAAGGCTTTGGTAGCTGTTATGAGTATTTAAAAGCAATGGGCGCAGAAATTACTGCAACAGAATTTTTTGCTTTACCCACAGATTCACAATTAGAAATAGAAGCTTTGCCGCATGTCAATGATGTGGATTTACTCATCATTATGGGTGGGGAAATGAGTGTAAATGATGAGGCCAACTATCCTTGGTTAAAGGTCGAAAAACGATGGATCCGCCGTTATTTGGCATCGGAAAAGCCCGCAATCGGGTTGTGTTTGGGTGGGCAGTTGATAGCCAATGCTCTAGGTGCCAATGTTCGACGTAATACTGTGCAAGAGATTGGCTGGACCTTGGTCAATAAAAGCAACCATGTGCCAGAAGATTATTTCCAATTGCCTGAACGTGTCAATGTCATGCAATGGCATAGTGAGACCTTTGATATTCCCAAAGGTGCAATTCGTTTGGCGGAGAATCCAGCATGTCCCAACCAACTTTATCAGATTGGTAAAAATGTATTGGGGTTTCAGTTTCATCCAGAAATCACCCCGCATAGCTTAAAAATCTTCATTGAACATGAAGAAGAGGATATGGTGTTTAGTGGGGTGCACAGTCAATCATTATTGAATCTAAAAAAATCACAACAAACGGATTATGTGATTGGGAATCAGTTGCTCAATCATGCTATTGACTACGTTTTAAGGGTTTAAGCTGGTGTTTAAATAATAAGCGCTTTATTTATAATTAATTACTCAAAAAAAGGTAAAAATGTCCAAATAAGTTTGCTTAAGTGTTAAACAATCGTTATAATGAGCGACCCTCCGATATGGTGGGGTGAATGGCGAAGAAAGTCATTCAGATCGTTACAGTCGTGGCATCGATCACGACCTTAGTGATTTTCACTGCCTTTGACACTTACCTTATTTAGTGGGGTGAGATGCGTCAAGGGTGATTCTTTATATATTTGGCTTGGAGTTAACTGGTATGTCTAACCAGAGAATTCGTATCCGTCTTAAGTCTTTTGATCATCGTTTAATTGATCAATCTTCTCAAGAGATCGTAGAAACAGCAAAACGTACTGGCGCACAAGTGTGTGGTCCAATTCCGATGCCTACTCGCATCGAGCGTTTTAACGTTTTAACATCACCACACGTGAACAAAGATGCGCGTGACCAATATGAAATCCGCACATATAAACGTTTGATCGACATCGTTCAACCTACAGATAAAACTGTAGATGCGTTGATGAAGTTGGATCTTGCAGCTGGTGTTGATGTTCAGATCGCATTGGGTTAAGGCTTTCGGTTAATTAACGCTCTATAAGTTAATTAGGCCGCTTTTTTAGAGGTTTATGCACATGGCTATTGGTTTAGTCGGTCGCAAGTGCGGTATGACACGTATCTTTACAGATGCTGGTGTTTCTGTGCCTGTAACAGTGATTGAGGTTGATCCTAACCGTATCACTCAAATCAAAACGCTTGAAACTGATGGTTATCAAGCGATTCAAATCACTACTGGTGAACGTCGCGAATCTCGCGTAACAAATGCTCAGAAAGGTCACTTTGCGAAAGCTGGTGTTGCTGCTGGTCGTTTAGTTAAAGAATTCCGCGTTGCAGAAGCTGATCTTGAAGGTCGTGAAGTTGGTGGCACTATCGGTGTTGATTTGTTCGCAGTAGGTCAAGTTGTTGACGTTACTGGTCAATCAAAAGGTAAAGGCTTCCAGGGTGGTGTTAAGCGTTGGAACTTCCGTACGCAAGATGCTACACATGGTAACTCAGTATCTCACCGTGTAATTGGTTCTACAGGTCAAAACCAGACTCCTGGTCGCGTGTTCAAAGGCAAAAAAATGCCTGGTCACTTAGGTGATGATCGCGTAACTGTACAAGGTCTTGAAATTGTATCTATCGACGCAGAACGTTCAGTTCTTGTTGTTAAAGGTGCGATTCCTGGTGCTACTGGTGGCGACGTTATCGTTCGTCCTACGATCAAGGCCTGAGGGGAAATAACGTGAATTTAAAAACTGTTTCCGGCTCTGCTGTTGAATTGTCTGAAGTTGCTTTCGGACGTGAATTTAATGAAGCTCTTGTACACCAAGTTGTTACAGCTTATTTAGCTGGTGGTCGTCAAGGCTCTAAAGCTCAGAAGTCACGTGCAGACGTTTCTGGCGGTGGTAAAAAACCATTCCGTCAAAAAGGTACTGGCCGCGCTCGTGCTGGTTCTATTCGTAGCCCAATCTGGGTTGGTGGTGGTAAAACTTTTGCTGCTCGTCCACAAGATTGGTCTCAAAAAGTAAACCGCAAAATGTACCGCGGTGCAATGCAATGTATCTTAGCTGAACTTGTTCGCCAAGATCGTCTTGTATTGGTTGAAGAGTTTGCAGTTGAAGCTCCAAAAACTAAAGAATTGCTTGCAAAACTAAACGGCTTGAACGCTACTCGCGCATTAATCGTTACTGAAGCTGTAGATGAAAATCTATATTTAGCTGCTCGTAACCTTCCACACGTTGATGTGGTTGATGCTGCTGGGATCGATCCTGTTGGCTTGATCGCGTTTGATAAAGTTGTTATGTCTGTTGCGGCTGCTAAGAAGATTGAGGTAGAACTCGGATGAACAACGAACGTATCTATCAAGTCCTAAAAGGGCCTGTTTTTTCAGAAAAAGCACAAGTTCTAGGCGAAACTGCTGGTGTTCAAGTTTTTAAAGTTGCTATCGATGCAAACAAACTTGAAATCAAAAAAGCAGTAGAGCAATTATTTGGTGTAGAAGTTGTTAAAGTTAACACGACTATCACTAAAGGTAAGACTAAACGCTTTGGTAAAACATTAGGACGTCGTTCTGATGTTAAAAAAGCATACGTCACCCTGAAAGCTGGCCAAGATGTTGAAATGGCTGACTTGGGCGATACCGCTGAAAGCACAGCGGAATAAGGACGAAAATTATGCCAATTCAAAAATGTAAGCCAACGTCTCCAGGACGTCGCTTTGTAGAGAAGGTGGTTCATAATCATCTTCACAAAGGCGCGCCTTATGCACCGTTGGTTGAAGCTAAAAAACGTACTGGTGGTCGTAATAATAACGGTCACATTACAACTCGTCACGTTGGTGGTGGTCATAAACAAAACTACCGTATCGTTGACTTCAAACGTAACAAAGACGGCATCCCAGCTGTAGTTGAACGTATTGAATACGATCCTAACCGTACTTCGCATATTGCTTTATTGAAATATGCTGACGGTGAACGTCGTTATATTATTGCTGCTAAAGGCTTACGTGCTGGCGATAAAGTACAATCTGGTAACGATGCTCCAATTCGTCCAGGTAACTGCTTACCGCTTCGTAATATGCCTATCGGTTCTACATTACATAACATTGAGCTTAAAATCGGTAAAGGTGCACAATTAGTGCGTTCTGCTGGTACTTCTGCTCAGTTGTTGGGTCGTGACGGTTCTTACGCAATCATTCGTCTTCGTTCAGGCGAGATGCGTAAAGTACACGTTGAATGTCGCGCTGTGTTAGGTGAAGTATCTAACTCAGAAAGCAACCTTCGTTCACTTGGTAAAGCAGGTGCTGCACGCTGGCGTGGTGTTCGTCCTACCGTTCGTGGTATGGCGATGAACCCAGTTGACCATCCACATGGTGGTGGTGAAGGGCGTAACAAAGGTATTCAACCTGTAAGCCCATGGGGTCAAAAAGCTAAAGGGTACAAAACTCGTACCAATAAGCGTACGACTAAGATGATCATTCGCGACCGTCGCGTTAAGTAACAAGTAAAGGAATCTGACAATGCCTCGTTCTCTGAAAAAAGGCCCATTCGTCGATGCGCACTTGTTCGCTAAGGTTGAAGCGGCTATCGCGGCTAATAACCGTAAGCCGATCAAAACTTGGTCGCGTCGTTCGATGATCCTCCCGGATTTTGTTGGTTTAACAATTTCTGTACATAATGGTCGTAACCATGTTCCAGTGATCGTATCTGAACATATGGTTGGTCACAAACTCGGTGAATTCGCGCCAACTCGTACCTATCGTGGTCACGGTGTTGACAAGAAGTCTAAACGTTAAGGTGCTATGATGGAAGTTACTGCTAAATTACGCGGTGCCGCTATCTCGGCACAAAAAACTCGTTTGGTTGCAGACCTAATCCGTGGCAAATCTATTGCTCACGCGCTTAATATCTTAAACTTCAGCAACAAAAAAGCTGCAGTTGTAGTGAAAAAAGCATTGGAATCTGCAATTGCAAACGCTGAACACAATAACAGTTTAGATGTAGACGACCTTAAGGTTACTACGATTTACGTTGATGAAGGCACTAGCCTTAAACGTATTATGCCACGTGCTAAAGGCCGTGCAGATCGTATTACTAAGCGTACTTGTCACATTACCGTTAAGGTAGGGGTTTGATATGGGTCAGAAGGTTCATCCAATCGGTATCCGCCTTGGTGTTGTAAAACGTCATAACGCCAACTGGTATGCGAGTCCGAAACAATACGCTGAATACTTGCTTAAAGATCTTCAAGTTCGTGAGTTTTTAACTAAAAAACTTAAAAGCGCGATGATCAGCAATATTCTTATCGAACGTCCTACAGGTGCTGCTAAGGTAACAATTAGCACTGCTCGTCCAGGTATCGTTATCGGTAAAAAAGGCGAAGACATTGAGAAATTACAGCGTGAACTTACCAAGATTATGGGTGTTCCAGCGCAAGTAAGCATCAACGAAATCGATCGCCCAGACTTAGACGCTCGTTTAGTTGCTGAAGCAATTGCTTCACAATTAGAGAAACGTGTAATGTTCCGTCGTGCTATGAAGCGTGCGGTTCAAAACACTATGCGTGCTGGTGCTAAAGGTATCAAAGTTGAAGTTTCTGGTCGTTTAGGTGGTGCAGAAATTGCACGTACTGAATGGTATCGTGAAGGTCGTGTACCTTTACATACACTTCGTGCTGACATCGACTATGCAACTATGCGCGCTGAAACTACTTACGGTACGATTGGTGTTAAAGTTTGGATTTTCCGTGGCGAGATCTTAGGTGGCATGAAACAAGTCATGAACCCTGCTCCTGCTGAAGAACGTCCAGCTAAACGCGGTCGCGGTCGTGGTGAAGGTCAAGAGCGTCGTGGTCGTCGCAATGATCGTTCTGCTGAAAAAGGAGAATAATCCATGTTGCAACCTAAACGTACTAAATTCCGTAAGGTGCAAAAAGGCCGTAACACTGGTCTAGCGCATCGTGGTAGCACAGTATCTTTCGGTACAATCGCACTTAAATCTGTTGAGCGTGGTCAAATGACTGCTCGTCAAATCGAAGCTGCGCGTCGTACAATTAGCCGTCGTGTTAAACGTGGTGGTAAGATCTTTATCCGTGTTTTCCCAGACAAACCAATTACTGAAAAACCATTAGAAGTTCGTATGGGTAAAGGTAAAGGTTCTGTGGAATACTGGGTTTGCCAAATCAAACCAGGTAAGATCTTGTACGAAATGGATGGTGTTAGTGAAGAATTGGCACGCGAAGCGTTTACGCTTGCAGCTGCTAAGCTTCCATTTAAAACCACTATCGTTACTAAGACGGTGATGTAATGAAAACTAAAGATCTACGTGAAAAATCGGTAGAAGAGTTGGCAGCTTTGCTTGATGAGCAACAGCTTAACCAATTCCGTCTTCGTATGGCGAAAGCAACTGGTCAATTGGGTAAATCGCATGAAGTTGCGTTAACTCGTAAGACTATTGCTCGTATCAAGACCCTCCTTACCGAAAAACAGGGGAACGCACAATGAGTGAGCAAACAGTTCGCACGTTAACAGGCAAAGTAGTAAGTGACAAAATGGACAAGTCTATTGTTGTACTTATTGAACGCCGCGTTCAACACCCGTTGTATGGCAAATCAATCCGCCGTTCAACAAAATTACACGCTCATGATGAGAACAACACTGCTAAAACTGGCGATGTTGTAACCATTAAAGAAAGCCGCCCAATTTCAAAAACTAAAGCTTGGACTTTAGTGGAAGTTATTGAAGCAGCTGCTGAGTAATTAGACGTTCTTGTTGCATCATCGGTCAATTTCGAGTACTCTTTGAGCCTTTCGAAATTGCGACCGGTGATGCTCGGTTTTGGAGTAGGGCAATGATTCAGACCGAAAGTATGCTAGACGTAGCAGACAACAGTGGTGCTCGCCGCGTACAATGTATTAAAGTACTTGGTGGTTCACATCGTCGTTATGCTTCTGTTGGCGACATTATTAAAGTTACTGTAAAAGAAGCAATTCCGCGTGGCCGTGTTAAAAAAGGTGACGTGATGAATGCAGTTGTAGTTCGTACTAAATTCGGTATTCGTCGTCCAGACGGTTCTGTGATCCGTTTCGATGATAATGCTGCAGTTATCTTGAACAACAACAAGGCTCCGATTGCCACTCGTATTTTCGGACCAGTGACTCGTGAACTTCGTACTGAACAGTTCATGAAAATCATTTCATTGGCTCCTGAAGTTCTATAATAGAGGCAATCATGGCTAAGATTAGAAAAGGCGATCAAGTAATTGTGATCGCAGGTAAAGAAAAAGGCAAACAGGGTACTGTTTTGTCTGTTTCAAATGACCAAGTTAAGGTTGAAGGCCTTAATTTAGTTAAGAAGCATCAAAAGCCGAACCGTGCAACAGGTGCTGAAGGCGCTATTGTTACACAAGAAGCTTCGCTTCATATTTCAAACGTGGCAGTTTTTAATGCTGCAACCCAAAAGGCTGACCGTGTTGGTTACCAAGTGATTGAAGGCGTGAAAACTCGCGTTTACAAATCAAATGGTGAATCAGTGGCGGTAGCGAAGTAATAGGTTGAACTAGGCTATGGCCAGACTTAAAACACGTTATAACGACGAAATCCGAGCTAAGTTGAAAGAAGAACTTGGTTTGGGCAATGTGATGGAAATTCCTCGCATTACTAAAATCACCATCAACATGGGTGTTGGTGCAGCTTCAGCTGACAAGAAATTGTTAGATGGCGCTTTGGCGGATATGCAAGCTATTGCTGGTCAAAAACCAGTTCTTACATTAGCGCGCAAATCAATCGCTGGTTTTAAAATCCGTGATGGTTGGCCGATTGGTTGTAAAGTAACTTTACGCGGCGAACAAATGTACGAATTCTTAGACCGTTTGATCTCTATCGCTATCCCTCGTATTCGTGACTTTCGCGGTTTTTCTGCGAAATCATTCGATGGTCGTGGTAATTATTCAATGGGTCTCAAGGAACAAATTATGTTCCCTGAAATCGATTTTGATAAGATCGATCGTATTCGTGGTATGGATATTACTATCACTACGACTGCTCGTACTGATGACGAAGGCCGTGCGCTAATCCGTGCATTCGGCTTCCCGTTCAAATAAGAGGTCGATATGGCTAAGAAAAGTATGATTAATCGCGAATTGAAACGCGAAACTACAGTTGCTAAATACGCTGCAAAACGTGCTGAATTAAAAGCTACGATTGCAAACGTAAATGCATCTGATGAAGAACGTTTCGAAGCGATGATGAAGTTACAAGCATTACCACGTAATGCGTCTCCAGTACGTCTTCGTAACCGTTGTGGTTTAACTGGTCGTCCTCATGGTTACTTCCGTAAGTTCGGCTTAAGCCGTAACAAATTACGTGACACAGTAATGCAGGGTGATGTACCGGGCGTTGTTAAGGCAAGCTGGTAAGGAGCGACTATAAATGAGTATGCAAGATACCGTTGCCGACATGCTAACACGTGTTCGTAACGCACAAATGGCAAAGAAACAAACTGTTTCTATGCCTAATTCTAAGTTGAAAGTTGCAATTGCAAACGTACTTCAACAAGAAGGTTACATTTCAAATGTAGAAGTTGCTGATCTTGAAGGCAAAGCTACTTTGACAATTACTTTAAAATATTTTGAAGGCAAACCAGTTATCGAAACTGTGAAACGCGTAAGCCGTCCAGGTCTACGTCAGTATCGCGGTAAAGATGCACTTCCGAGCGTTAAGCAAGGTTTAGGTATTGCAATTGTTTCTACAAGCAAAGGCATCATGACTGATCGCGCTGCACGTGCTGCAGGCGTTGGTGGTGAAGTTATTGCTTTTGTTTCTTAATAGGTGATTCCTCATGTCTCGTGTGGCTAAAGCCCCAGTAACTGTACCTAACGGTGTAGCAGTTACTCAGAACGGCCGGCAGGTCGAAGTGAAAGGCAGCAAAGGTACGTTGTCTTTCAACCTGCATGCGCTGGTCGAGCTTAAACAGGAAGAAGGTCAACTTCATATTGCTCCAGTTAAAGAATCTCGCGATTCTTGGATGCAAGCTGGTACTGCTCGCGCTGTTCTTAATAACCTTGTAAAAGGTGTTAATGAAGGCTTCGAACGTAAGTTACAACTTATCGGTGTTGGTTATAAAGCTGCGGTTAAAGGTACAGTTGTGAACCTTAACCTTGGTTATTCTCACCCGATTGATTACGCTCTTCCTGAAGGTGTAACTGCTGAAACTCCGACTGCTACTGAAATCATTTTGAAATCAGCTAACAAGCAATTGTTAGGTCAAGTTGCTGCAGAAATCCGTGGTTATCGTCCACCAGAGCCGTATAAAGGTAAAGGTGTTCGCTATTCTGACGAAGTTGTTCTTCGTAAAGAAGCTAAGAAGAAATAAGGCGCGAGGTTCTTATGAACGAAAAGAAACAATCCCGTTTGCGTCGTGCGAAAAGCACACGCTTGCACATTCGTGCATTGGGTGCGACTCGCTTGTGTGTAAACCGCACGCCGCGTCACATCTATGCTCAAGTTATTTCTGCAGATGGTGGCAAAGTATTAGCGCAAGCTTCTACTTTGGATGCATCTTTACGTAGCGGAACTACAGGTAATGTAGATTCAGCTACTAAAGTAGGTGCTTTAATCGCAGAACGTGCAAAGGCTGCTGGTGTAACTAAAGTTGCATTTGACCGTTCTGGTTTTAAATATCATGGTCGTATCAAAGCCTTGGCTGATGCTGCTCGTGAAAACGGCTTGGAGTTCTAATCATGGCTAAAGTTGAACAAAACGAAGGTCTTGTTGAAAAGCTGGTTGCCGTTGATCGTGTAGCCAAAGTTGTTAAGGGTGGTCGTATCTTCTCTTTCACAGCATTAACTGTTGTGGGTGATGGTAATGGTCGTGTAGGTTTTGGTCGCGGTAAAGCGCGTGAAGTTCCAGCTGCTATTTCTAAAGCACTTGAAGCTGCACGCCGCAACATGATCACTGTTGATCTTGTTGATGGTACTGTACAACATCCTATTCATGCTCGTCATGGCGCTAGCCGTGTTTACATGCAACCTGCATCTGAAGGTACTGGCGTAATCGCTGGTGGTTCTATGCGCGCAGTTTTAGAAGCTGCTGGTGTACGTAACGTATTGACGAAATGTTATGGTTCTACTAACGCGGCTAACGTTGTAAATGCAACTTTTAATGGTTTACGTGATATGACGTCTCCTGAGAAAGTTGCTGCTAAACGTGGTCTTTCAGTAGAACAAATTTTAGGGTAATCAATCATGAAAACGATTAAAGTTACCCAGACTAAATCTTCTTCGCATCGTTTGAAAAATCACAAACTTTGCCTACAAGGTTTAGGTCTGCGTCGTATTGGTCATACAGTAGAAGTAATAGATACACCTTCTAACCGTGGTATGATCAACAAAGTCTACTATATGGTTAGTGTAGAGGAATAAGCCATGACTCTGCGTTTAAATGAGCTTGCACCTGCTGAAGGTGCAAAACGTGATAATCGTCGTTTAGGCCGTGGTATCGGTTCTGGTGTCGGTAAGACTGGTGGCCGTGGTGTCAAAGGTCAGAAATCACGTAAAAGTGGTGGCGTTCGTCCAGGCTTTGAAGGTGGTCAAACTGCGTTATATCGTCGTTTACCTAAATTCGGTTTCACAAGCCAATTGGCTTTGAAAACTGCTGAAGTACGTTTGTCTGAACTTGCTAAAGTTGAAGGTGATATTATTTCACTTGAAACTTTGAAAGCTGCGAATGTTGTACGTAAAGATATGTTGCGTGCTCGTGTTGTTCTTTCTGGTGAAATCACTCGTGCATTCACTGTTCAAGGTGTTGCATTGACTAAAGGCGCTAAAGCTGCTCTTGAAGCTGCTGGCGGTAAAGTCGAGGAGTAATCGCGAGTGACTATGTCTCCTAGTTCTTCAGGTCATGTTAACATGATGAAAGGTCAACCATTTCATGTGAAATATCGTGAAATTATTCGCCGATTAATGTTCTTGATTGGTGCATTGGTAGTCTTTCGACTAGGAGCGCATATTCCGCTGCCAGGTATTGATAATGTTGCTCTAGAACGTTTTTTCAAAGCTAATGAAGGTACTTTTTTAGGTTTGTTTAATATGTTCTCGGGTGGAGCATTAGAACGAATGTCCATTCTGGCGTTAGGTATCATGCCGTACATTTCTGCATCTATTATTGTGCAGTTGATGTCGACCGTGGTGCCTTCGTTAGAAGCATTGAAGAAAGAAGGCGAGCAAGGTAAGCGTAAGATTAATCAATATACGCGTTACGGCACCCTTTTACTTGCATTAGTCCAAGGTATCGGGATGTGTGCTGGTCTAATCAGTCAAGGTATTACTTTGACTTCGGGACTGGCTTTTTACATTCCAGCGCTAACATCGTTAGTTGCAGGTACCATGTTCTTAATGTGGTTAGGTGAGCAAATTACTGAACGTGGTGTTGGTAACGGTATCTCAATGATTATCTTTGCAGGTATTGTTGCTGGTTTACCAAACTTAGTGATTCAAGCATTTACTTCGGTAGATAATGGCCAATCAAGTTTAATTGGTTTGGCTATCTTTGGATTGCTATCAGTTGCTGTTTTAGCAGCGATTGTGTTTATTGAAAAAGCTCAACGTCGTATACCTGTGAACTATGCTCAAAAACAGCAAGGTCGTCGTGTATTCACTGCACAGCAAACGCATTTGCCATTGAAGATCAACATGGCAGGGGTTATTCCAGCAATTTTCGCAAGTTCGTTATTGTTGTTCCCTGCAAGTTTAGGTCAATGGTTAGGCAGTGCTGATCCAAATGCAGGAATTGTAAAACGTAGCCTACAAGATTTGGCATTGGTATTATCGCCTGGACAACCGTTGTATTTAGTGCTCTTCGGTGCGTTAATTATCTTTTTCTGTTATTTCTATACGGCGCTTGTTTTTAGCCCGAAAGAAGTATCAGAGAACTTGAAACGCAGTGGAGCTTATGTACCTGGTATTCGCCCAGGTGAGCAAACTGCTCGTTACTTAGATCATATTCTTAATCGTTTGACGTTTATTGGTGCAATCTACATTACAGTCATCTGTTTAATGCCGATGATTTTACAAAGTTCTTTTGGTATTCCATTCCATTTGGGTGGTACCTCATTACTTATCGTAGTTGTTGTTGTTATGGACTTTATGGCTCAGCTTCAAGCCCATTTGACATCACATCAGTATGACGATCAATCGTTAATGAGAAAAACGACTGCTCATCCTAAGGGATAAGCGCACTTAGAAGGTTTCATCATGAAAGTACAAGCTTCTGTAAAGAAAATTTGTGGTAGCTGTAAAGTTATCCGTCGTAATGGGGTTATTCGCGTAATTTGCAGCGCAGAACCTCGTCATAAGCAGCGTCAAGGTTAATTTAATTAAGACCTGTTGATTTCAGTAGGCTAATTAGGTTATTATCCGCCCCTCAAGATTTTTGTGGGGCGGTTGATTATCTCTACTGCCTTTTTGGAGAAATTTGAATGGCTCGTATTGCCGGTGTAAACATTCCGGATAACAAGCATGCTGTTATCTCTCTCACGTATATTTTTGGTATTGGCCGCCACACAGCTAAAAACATTTTAGCTGCTGCAGGTATTACGACTACTACTAAAATTCGTGAATTAGATGATGCTCAGCTTGATGCGATTCGTGCAGAAGTTGCTAAGGTTCCGACCGAAGGTGACTTACGTCGCGAAATTTCCATGAACATTAAACGTTTAATGGATTTAGGCTGCTACCGCGGTCTTCGTCATCGTCGCAGCTTGCCTGTTCGCGGACAACGCACCAAAACTAACGCACGTACCCGTAAAGGTCCGCGCAAACCTATTAAGAAATAAGATTTCTGGAAGCTAAAAGATGGCTAAAGATACTCGCACACGCAAGAAGGTCACTCGTACCGTCTCTGAAGGTGTTGCACACATTCACGCTTCTTTTAATAACACCATTGTTACGATTACTGATCGTCAAGGTAATGCATTGGCTTGGGCTACTTCAGGTGGACAAGGCTTCCGTGGATCACGTAAATCAACTCCGTTTGCTGCTCAGGTAGCTGCTGAAGTTGCTGGTAAAGCTGCTTTAGATTACGGTTTGAAAAACTTGGACGTCCTTGTAAAAGGTCCTGGTCCAGGTCGTGAATCTGCGGTTCGTGCATTAGGTGCAGTGGGTTATAAAATTAACAGCATTACCGATGTGACACCGATTCCGCACAACGGTTGCCGTCCACCTAAAAAACGTCGCGTGTAAGGAGAAACATTCATGGCTCGTTATATTGGTCCAAAATGCAAACTCTCTCGCCGCGAAGGGACAGACCTGCAATTAAAATCTGGCGTTAAACCATTTGACGTCAAAACAAAAAAATCTGCTAAAGCTCCTGGTCAACATGGCCAAAGCCGTGCTAAACAATCAGAGTATTCACTACAATTACGTGAAAAACAAAAAGTACGTCGTATGTACGGTGTTTTAGAGCGTCAATTTAGTAACTACTACAAAGAAGCTGCTCGTGTTAAAGGCGCAACAGGTGAAAACTTGTTGAAATTGCTTGAAAGCCGCCTCGATAACGTTGTTTATCGCATGGGTTTTGGTTCTACACGTGCAGAAGCTCGTCAGCTGGTATCTCACCGTTCAATCACTTTAAATGGTCGTCGTGTTAACATCGCGTCTATCCAAGTTAAAGCGGGCGACGTGATTGCAGTTCACGAAAGCGCTAAACAACAATTACGTATCAAAAACGCAATTGAATTAGCTGCTCAACGTGGAACAGCTGCTTGGATTGAAGTAGATCATTCAAAACTTGAAGGTACATTTAAAGCTGCACCAGATCGTTCTGATTTACCTGCTGAAATCAACGAAAGCTTGATTGTAGAATTGTATTCTAAATAATCCTTGAGGTAGCAATAATGACGCGTACTGCAAACGAGTTTCTAACTCCGCAAGCGATCAAGGTCGAAGCGGCAAGCGGGACCTCGGCAAAAGTGATTCTTGAACCATTAGAACGTGGCTTTGGTCATACTCTTGGTAATGCTTTACGTCGCATCCTTTTGTCTTCTTTACCTGGCGCAGCCGTGGTTGAAGTAGAGATAGAGGGTGTCGAGCACGAGTACAGTACTTTAGAAGGCTTGCAGCAGGACATCGTCGAGCTCTTGCTGAACCTAAAAGGATTGTCTATTAAGCTGTTCGATCAAAACGAAGCATATTTGACATTGGAAAAACAAGGTCCTGGCGATGTAACTGCTGCTGACCTTCGTTTACCACATAATGTTGAAGTGGTTAACCCTGAACATCTGATTGGTACTTTAAGTGCTTCAGGCTCATTAAAAATGCGCTTGAAAGTTTCTCAAGGTCGTGGTTATGAAACTTCTGACTCACGTTTCCCTGAAGGCGAAACGCGTCCTGTAGGTCGTCTACAGTTAGATGCTTCTTATAGCCCGATTAAACGTGTGTCTTACACAGTTGAAAATGCTCGTGTAGAACAACGTACTGACCTTGATAAGCTCGTCATTGATCTTGAAACGAATGGAACTGTAGATCCTGAAGAAGCTATCCGCAAAGCGGCAACAATCTTGCAACAACAAATTGCAATTTTTGTTGATCTTCAGAAAGATCAAGCTCCAGTTGCTCAAGAGCCACGTGAAGAAGTTGATCCAATCTTGCTTCGTCCAGTTGATGATCTAGAGCTTACTGTTCGTTCTGCTAACTGTTTGAAAGCAGAAAATATTTACTACATTGGTGATCTAGTACAGCGTACTGAGGTTGAGTTGCTTAAAACTCCTAACCTTGGTAAAAAATCGCTTACTGAGATCAAAGATGTTCTGGCTTCTAAGGGCTTACAGCTCGGCATGCGTTTAGAGAACTGGCCACCAGCTAGTCTCCGTATGGACGATCGTTTCGCCTATCGTAGCCGTTAATTAAGTAGGACTATCACCATGCGTCATCGTAATAGTGGTGTGAAATTAGGCCGTACCAGCAGCCATCGTAAAGCGATGTTTCAAAACATGGCTAATTCTTTGTTTGAGCATGAGTTAATTAAAACTACTGTGCCTAAAGCAAAAGAGTTACGTCGTGTAGCTGAGCCTTTAATCACTTTAGCTAAAAACGATACTGTAGCAAACCGTCGTTTGGCGTTTGCTCGTACTCGTTCAGCAGCAACAGTTGGTAAATTATTTACCGTTCTTGGCCCTCGTTACAAAGAACGTAACGGCGGTTATCTACGTGTTCTTAAAGCTGGTTTCCGTGCAGGTGATGCTGCACCGATGGCTTATGTAGAACTTGTGGATCGTGAAGTAAACTAATTACTCACGTCACAGAACAATCGGTTGTTCGAAAAAGGTCGGTGTTTCACCGGCCTTTTTTTTATGCCTTTTTGTTGGACAATTTATGGTTTTGTCCCAAATTGACTTAAATTTCGTCAGAAAAATGCAAACTTGACATTGCGTATTGTCAGATTTGTGCTTTAATAAAAAAGTACTCTTAAAAAGGTTATAAAAACAACATGGAAAAGCAAGTTGATATTCTTATCGTTGGTGCAGGTATCTCTGGTATTGGTGTAGCTGCGCATCTTTCAAAACACTCACCACAACGTTCATTTGAAATTATTGAACGTCGTGAGAGCTTCGGTGGTACTTGGGATTTATTTAAATATCCGGGTATCCGTTCCGATTCAGATATGTCTACTTTTGGGTTTAATTTTAAACCATGGCAAAAAGCCAATGTCTTGGCAGATGGTGCTTCGATTAAAGGCTATGTTGCTGAAGTTGTCGATGAATTTAAATTAAAAGATAAAATTCATTTTAATCAGCGTGTACGTACTGCAAATTATGATTCATCAATTAAAAAATGGGTCGTACAAATTGAAGATGAAAATCAAAAACTCAATACGTGGGTTGCAAACTTTGTAATCGGATGTACGGGTTATTATAATTACGATCAAGGTTATCAACCTGATTATCCAGGTAAAAATGATTTTAAAGGCGAATTTATTAACCCACAATTTTGGCCTGAAAACTTAGATTATACGGGTAAAAAAGTGGTGATTATTGGTAGTGGTGCAACAGCTATTACCTTAGTGCCTGCGATGTCAAAAGGTGGAGCAGGGCATGTGACCATGTTGCAACGTTCACCAACCTATATTGCTTCAATCCCGTCTATTGATTTTGTTTATGACAAAATGCGTAAGGTTTTACCTGAAGATGTGGCATATAAGTTAACCCGTGCACGTAATATTGGTATGCAACGCGGTATCTATGCGCTTGCACAAAAACAACCGAAGTTACTGCGTAAGTTCTTACTCAAATCGATTGAAATGCAATTAAAAGGTAAAGTGGATATGAAACACTTTACCCCAACATATAATCCATGGGATCAGCGTTTATGTGTTGTGCCAGATGGTGACTTATTTAAAATTTTACGTTCTGGTAAAGCCAGTGTTGAAACAGATCAAATTGAAAAAATTACCGCAACAGGTATCCAATTAAAATCTGGTAAGCATTTAGATGCGGATATCATCGTTTCAGCAACAGGTTTAGAAATCCAAATCTTGGGTGGTATCAAAGCTACAATTGATAATAAGCCAATGAATACCTCTCAACACATGCTGTATCAGGGTGTGATGGTTAGCGATGTGCCAAATATGGCAATGATCATTGGTTATATCAACGCATCATGGACATTAAAAGTTGATATCGCAGGTGAGTATATTTGCCGTCTTGTAAACTATATGGACAAGAAGGGCTATGACGAAGTTATTCCGCAAGGTGATGCAACTGAATTGATGGAAGATACGGTGATGGGCAGTTTAAGCTCAGGGTATATTGCTCGTGCGGTGGATGTGATGCCAAAACAAGGTAAGCATGCACCTTGGAAAGTGTCGAATAACTATTTAGCAGATCGTAAAGAACTTAAAAATGCCAAGTTTGAAGATGGCATTTTAAAATTCCATAAGCGTGAAGCACAACTCGCAAAAAAGCCGAAACTGGTTTCTTAATCAAACCTAGAAATCACTAAACTAAGAAATAGCAAAATAAACAAGTTATGAAATAAACAAGGAGCGAAAGCTCCTTTTTTATTGCGATAGGAAAATTGATTTAAAAAGAATGCTTGGTGATAGAAAAAGGAGCCTAAGCTCCTTTGATAGTAATTAGATAGATTATAAAGAACGGGAAATCAGTTCTTTCATAATCTCGTTTGTACCTGCATAAATACGATTTGCCCGATTATCGATATAGGCACGTGCAATTGGATATTCCAGCATATAACCATAACCACCATGTAATTGAAGGCATTCATCAACCACATTAGAGAATACTTCTGAAATTTTGTATTTTGCAGCAGCTGCAGCATCAACACCTAATGTACCTTCAAGTTGTAATTCCATACAACGGTCGAGGTAAGCGCGGCAGAAATCAATTTCTGTGCGCATTTCAGCAAGTTTAAAACGTGTATTTTGAAAAGCACCGATCGGTTTACCAAACGCTTTACGGTCTTTGGTATATTGAACGGTATGTGCCAGCGCTGCTTCTGCACCTGCTTGACAGATAATCGCGACCAGCATACGTTCCCATGCCAACTCTTTCATCAGCATGATAAAACCCATGCCTTCCATACCCAATAAATTTTCTTTTGGCACACGAACATCTTCAAAGAACAATTCGCAAGTATCTTGTCCTTTCATACCAATTTTATTGAGTGGTTTTCCTTTGCTAAAGCCAGCACGGTCAGCTTCAACAATAATCAAAGATAGGTTGGCAGAACCTTTCTCTGAACTGCCTGTTTTACATACCACAATTGCCATATCGCATAGATAACCATTGGTAATAAAGATTTTAGAACCATTGATTACATATTCATCCCCATCTAAAACAGCGGTGGTGCGAACACCTTGTAGGTCTGAGCCTGTTCCTGGTTCTGTCATCGCAATGGCTGTGACGGTTTCTCCAGAAGCCATTTTAGCAATCCAATGTTTTTTCTGCTTTTCATTACCAAAGTTGTTGATGTAGTTGGCAACAATATCCGAGTGCAAAGAAAAACCTGTAGAAGAATCCATTGCATAGGCTTGTTCTTCAATCAGAATCATACTGTAGAGGCGATCTACGCCATAGCCACCATATTCTTCAGGCATAGTCGCACAGAGCAGACCCATTTCACCTGCTTTGTTCCATAAATCGCGATCTACATGTTGTTGCTGTTCATATTTAGCAATATTTGGTACAACTTCTTTTTCATAAAATTTACGTACGGTTTCACGAAAAGCATCGTGATCGGAATTAAACAATTTACGAGGCAACATATTGGTTAAAGGTCGGATAGCACCTGATTGCATTTTTATAATATCCATATGAGTTTTAGTGAGTTGAAATTATGTGAATTGCTTATTTGTCGCAATGAGATGAATGCTCAAAACTCATTTTTAAATGATGAATTTGGTCATTTAGAAGAATTTAGCGAGAAATTGATCGGGAATCGGGTAAACTAAGTCAGAATTAACCATTGGGGGAAAATGATGTCAGAAGAACTTACTTTAGAAGAACGTAAAGTGATTTATCGTGCTCGTCGCGGTTTAAAAGAGATTGATGTATATTTTGACCCATACGTAAAACAATATTACTTAGAAGCAAGTGCGCAAGAAAAAGCCTTGTTTAAAGAGTTAGTTGATCAGGAAGACCCAGATTTATTGGATTGGTTTATGGAAGTTTCAGAGCCACCTCGACCTGAACTCAGAAGCTTGATCAATAAACTTAAAGATTATGTCCACGGATGAGTTAAAAACTCACCAACGATATCAATTCAAACCCAGTCGTATTGCACTGGGTTTTCAGCTTTTGTGTTTAACAATTATTTTTATAGTGCTGTACTCGATTATCCCTGTATGGATAAGTGGATTACTGCTGTTGTTGGCATGCTTCAGTCTAAAAATATTTAGAATGCGTCCACAAGTCCGAAGTTTAGAACATTTTGATTTAGATCAGTGGACCCTACAATATGAGGATTCTAATCAAATTCATCATGTACAAATTCAGCAAATGATTGATCATCGATTTTATATCGCAGTGTATTTTTGTGAGAAAAACAATAAAAGTTTAATTATTTGGCAAGATCAGGTGAGCAAAATACAGTGGAAATCTTTAAAATCTCGGGTCAAATTAAGTTAATTGTCTAACAAATATAAAAAATCTAATCTAAATTTAATCTAAATAAAACAAAATCTTATTTGTATTTTTGCTTATTTAATATCCATTGTTAGACCAAATATATACAAAATAGCGCAATTGTAAAATTGTCGGACAATTATCTCTGTAAAAATCTGATTTTGCATGTAAATTAAAAATACCAACAGCGAGGAGGAATTTCCAAATGGGTGAAATTCATACGTTTTGGTTCTTAGTGGTTGCAATTGTTTTTGCAATTATATTTGGAAGACTAGGAACTATGCTGAGGGAACAGATTGAGAAAGCTAACGCTAACAGTGTTAACGGTAGCAAATTTAAAAGACTTAAAACCAATAAACTCTCTTAAAGAGTTTACCTTTTAACAAGTAGCATGTGCTGAACCGTCGCAATGCTACTTTTTTTTGCTTAAAATTTGTATAAAAACCAGATCAGGTCAATTGAATACTTTCTATATTGTGGCAAATTCTTCAGATGAAATTAGAGCTATTACTCTGTTATTCAGAGATTGCATCTGATATTGTTATTTTAAAAGGGATATAAACACAATTATATAGAGGACAGGAAGTATGTCTAAGGTCCACAAGCTTGGTCAATTGATGCTGACCGCTGTTGTTGCCTCATCTGTGTTATCAGGTTGTTCATATGTTGTAAAATCAGGTGCCAATGTTGCGCTTGGCTTTAGTGAAAAACATATCGTCCCACCCATTTTGGCGGGCAATGATACTGATATGGCGTGCAACTCAGGCAATGCATTAACGCCAGCGATTATGGCAACAAAAGATATGGGGGCCGACCCCACCCGTATGGCGGTATTGTTATATTCAGCTGCGGGGATGTGTGCAGAAAATCGTGCTTTGGATGCAGAACTCAGATATTTACGTGCTTCAAAAGACGGTAAAGTGACTGAAGCGCAAGATGCTCGTATAGAACAAAAACGTTGGGCAGCCCTTGCCGCAGAACGTCAATACACGGGTTATCAATTATTTGCAGAACGTTGGCAGGCAAAATATAAATATACTTTAGGTGATTCTTGTCCAACCATGCGTAAGGACTTAGATCAAACCATCTATTTAATTGGTATGCTCAGTGGTTTGCAAGCGATGACCAATGACATTAACTCTGGTGGTGCAGTGAATGTACCGAAAGATATTGCTGCGATTGTTGAACGTGGTATGGCATGTCTAGACAATAACAAATTCTGGGGTGCGCCAATGGCGACCCGTGCAGTGATTTGGATATTGTTACCGGGTGCAGGAGACGGTAAGCCTGATCCAACCCAGACCTTACAACAATCAATGCAAATCGCAGAGCAGAAAGGTGTTCGTTTAGCATTTGCAATGAATGCCGTTGCGGCGCAAGCCAGTGGTGATGACGCTAAATTAAGAGCGGCGTTAAAAGCCTATGCCGCATCGCGTGCAGATGATAAGCCAGTAAACCCTGAATTTAGATTGTTAGATGGTATGGCGGGTCAAATGGTTCAAGGTATTGCAGATCGTTATTGGACTGAACATACTGGTGTTCGTGCAGCAGATGATGGAATGACCACATTCTGGGATGAACAAGCATCTACGGGTGATGATGAATTGTTTAATGATTTACCTGCACCGACTGAAGAGCCAAGTGCTTCAGCTGATGAACCTGCAGCAAATCCATAGTATTCAATTGCATGAATTGGTTAGAATTGAGGAAGAGCAACAGCTCTTCTTTTTTTATGGTGTAGCATGGAACAACACAAGTTAGATAAAAATATATTGTTTATTGCAACCTGTATCATTTTTTTTGCAATGCTTCAGCTTTTTCAAACTCATTTCATTTATCAGCACGATGTATTTTTTAGCCAGCCTTGGCGTTGGTGGACAGGGCATTGGGTTCATGTGGGCTGGATTCATTATGTTTTAAATGTTTTGGCTTTGGCTTGTTTACCCTTTTTATTTCCAAACATTAAAAAGCAAGTTTTTATTGCTTTATTGCTTATTTTACCGCCTTTACTTAGTCTCTGTTTTTATCTGATTTATCCTCATATTTTTGCTTATGCAGGTTTGTCTGGCATTCTTCATGGTCTGTTTGTATTTTGTGCAATCGTCAGTTTAAAAGAAAAGTCGGAACGAAATTTTGCTTTCATCGTACTGTTATGCATCTTTGGCAAAATTGCATGGGAACATTTTTTTGGTGCGCTACAAACTGAACAATTGATTGGTCATCCTGTTTTAATACAAGCGCATTTGCTTGGGGTGATTTTTGGAAGTATTTGTGCCATCTTAAGCTTAATTTTTCGACTTAATGTCATGAAATAGAAAATAAATCAACAATGTTATTTTTATGAAATATCATTCTATAAAATTTCATTATGATGATGGAGATAAGCATATAGTGGTGTGAAGAGATTTAAAAAATAAATTTGAATGAATGCTTTGTAATGAATGGATGATAATTCTCGTTTGTTGTTGATTGTGTGAAAGTTACACCTATTTTATTCAGAAAAAATATAAGTGCTTAGTTGTTTTTTCACATTTAATGATAAGACTATAGATGAGTTGACAAAAAGCTCGCCAAAAAAATTAATCTTTGTCATGTTTTTCTTAGGAAAATTAAGGCAAATTTGAGTAGTGATGATAGGAATGGGTATTGGTAAAGGATTTTACCTCTCACCTAATAATAAAAGATAAGCTGTGCAAGCGATTGTACACTGGTTATAAAAACTGGAATAACAATGCAAGAACCTGTAAATAATAGATCGGGATTAGGTCTACTCAGTTATCTCTGGAATGAGTGGTTCTCAACCTTTTCCATCCTTATTCTGCTTCTCCTGACCTTGATCATTGGGACAGGGGATATGATTCATGGGCAAATGCTTCGTTTAGGTGAACGCCTATATGGAGACGAAAAAATAGGAATGCAATATTCCTTTTTACGTGCTGAGCCCAACAAACCTTCATGTGACCGCAATGTAGATATCGATAAGCTTGTAAAAGAAAAAATGCAACAGGAAGCCAGTGATCCTGATGCGGCATTTTTTGGTTTAACGCCAGAAGCAGATGTTCGCGCTTCATTCGTTTCAGCTCAAACGGATTGTGAACAGAAATATGCGTTCTATGATAAATCGATCAAACATATGGAAGATCATCCTTCCCTTCGTACATATCGTTCGATGGAAACGGGTTTCTTCTGGATATTGAAATGGGGCTCTGAACATCGCGTACTCATCCTGATTTTGATGGTGGTGATTGCTGCAATTACAGCATCATTGAAGATGCATCATATTGGGCTACGTCCAGCGCGTACCAAGCTTGATTTTAAAGTCTATAACATTGCGATGGTGCTGGGGAATGCCTTACTGAGCTTCTCGGTCATTAGCCAATATCGCTCAGTACTCAATTCTGGTGTTGAATCGACCCTTGAAACGATTGGGGTCTATTGGTTATGGATGATCCTGTTTGTGGTCTTAACAGTCATCAGCCTGTTTAAATTATTCCGTACACCAGAAAATGCTGAAGAAGGCGGTAAATTTGGCCTTGCGCTGCTGAGCATACCTTTATATGCCTTTATGGCAATTGTGACAGGTATTGCGTTTACTTTCTTTATGGACTACCCAATGGGGCAAGGTATTTATCTTGGCTTGTTGACTGAATTTTCAAATATCTTCCTTAACTTAGCACTGTTTATCTGGGCGGGTATGTTATTGACCCAAACACGTGTGATGGATCTTTTCTTGGCGATTCTTCGTCCTTGGAACTTAGCGCCTGAAACGTTGACGTGGATCATTTTGATTGGTGCTGCAATTCCAACCGCATATACAGGCGCTTCGGGAATCTTCGTTGTTGCTGCTGGTGCAATTATCTATAAAGAAGTGTGGAATTCAGGTGCTCGTCGTCAATATGCACTTGCGGTTTCAGCAATGTCAGGTTCACTGGGTGTTGTATTACGTCCGTGTCTCTTGGTGATCTTAATTTCAATGCTGGATAGCCGTCATGTAACTTCAGACGAGCTATTTGATCATGGTATTTATGTATTCTGGTTAACCGCATTTATTTTCTTAGGGGTGTCGCTATTCCTTGCAGAGAATAAGTTCCGTATTAACTCACCGAAAACCGCTGTCCCTGGTATGTTGCGTGCTTTTATTCCAGTACTTCCATATATCTTGATTGTTGCTGTCGTGATTGGCTTCTATCAGTTTGGTCTGGACACGAAAATGGATGAATTTACTGCACCTGTAATTCTTCCAATCATGCTATTGGCATTTATTTTATTTGATAAGTTGTTTGGTAATAAATTACCGATACCAGAAAACCCAAATAAAGCGCTTGCTCTAGAGCATGAAAAAAATTCTGAATATTTACGTGAGCATGGTGATACCGCTGAAACGAAACGTGGCTTCCGTAGCGCAATTCGTTTTGCAACATCGGAAAGTGTTGGTCATATTGGTGCGTTAATTATCCTGATGGCATTGTCTGCAAGTGTTGGTGGTCTGATTGAACGTAGTGAGATCGTGACCATGGTTCCAACACATCTGGGTAGTATCTTGGTAACACTCGGCTTTATGGCATTGTTACTTGCATTAATTGGTATGACAACAGATCCATTTGGTGCGGTGATTCTTGTTGCTGCGACGATTGCGCCAGTTGCATTTGAAAATGGTATTCATCCGATTCACTTCTGGATGATTGTACTGGTTGCATTTGAGTTTGGTTATGTTACGCCACCAGTTGCGCTCAACCATTTACTGACGAGGCTCTCGGTCGGTGATGCAGAGGTTGCCGCCGCCGATGCTGAGGCAAAAGCCAAATATACAAGCTTCTACTATCGTTATGAGCGTTGGATCTTACCAATCGTGGTGCTGTTCTCAGCATTGGTGATTGTGACCTATGCGCCGTACATGTTTAACTTGTTTGACTGGTATGCCAGTAAATAATTGAATGTCTAAAAAGCGCCTTCGGGCGCTTTTTTTCTGTCTGTGGATTTTGAATAGATTTAGTGATCTTTAAATTGAAACTGCTGAATGTACTCACTCGGCGTCAAACTGGTTTCACGTTTAAACATGGCACTAAATGCACTGGCACTGTCATAGCCTAAATCAAGCGCAACATTGAAAATAGATTTATTCATTGCCAAATCAGTCATGGCTTGCATCAGCCTTGCCTGACGTACCCAATGACTAAAATGCATATTGGTTTCTTTCTGAAAATGCCGAGTAAGGGTTTTCGGACTAACATGTAAAAATTGGGCGGCATGTTCGAGTGTCCATGTATGGCTGAGATCAAGTTTGATTTCAGCACAAAGCTTTTGCAATTTAATATTTTGTGGCTCAGGTAAGTTAAATGGCAGAACAGGGAGGAGCTCCAACTCATCTAAAATCAGTTCAAGCAATCGTGCTTCACGACTTTGAGGATGGATCGTAGTTTGAATTTGCATCGCTGAGCGAATAAGCTCTTTTAGCAGCGGGGAGATCGTGACGACACGGCACTCATTGACTAATTTTGAACGTGCGTCTGGCTCAATAAATACACCATAAGCTTGCACATCACCACTGATCAGTAAAGCATGAGCTTTATATGCTGGAATCCATACACCGCGTCCTGGTGGTGTGACCCATGTTCCTTCTGTCGTTTGAATACGGAGAACACCAGAAAGCGTATGAATCAGTTGGATACGTTCATGGCTATGCCAATCTTCAATATGCCCATGGGAATAATTTTCAGTAAAGGCATAAATTGGATAATCTAAGAATCCATGATCATAATTATTCCCCACGATTTACTCCTCAATCAATACGGCACTGCCAATCATATATTCGTGGAATTGCTTAGACCTCAAGCATAATGTCCTTTTTGCGATAGTTATTGTCATTTTGTCGTACAAATACAAAATGATTATTTTTTAACATGGTTGAATCTTTCTGTATAGGCAGAGCAGCATGTTTCAAAAAGCTTATTTCTACCCATTGTTCGCCATTTTATTTTGGGCTGGAAATGTGATTGTGTCTAAAATGGCAAGTCATGCAATTTCACCTGTGGCGATTACATTTTATCGTTTGGTTTTTGCGCTCGCGGTGATGAGTACTTTTGTATTGATTCCCACGTGGAAAAATCGCCATATTATTCGCCAGTATTGGAAACATTTGGCTTTAGGTGGATTTCTTTCTGTATCCTTATTCCAATTTTTGTCTTATCAAGCAGCGACAACCACAACAGCGACCAATATGGCGATTGTGACAGCATTGATTCCATTATTGACGATTATTTTAAGTACATGGATTTTAAAGGATCAGATTAGCTATGGCTTAGTGATCGGAGGCTTCTTATCATTCTATGGTATCTTGTATTTATTGAGTCATGGACATATTGCCCAAGTTTTTAGCCAAGGTATGCATCTTGGCGATGGCTTGATGTTACTTGCCGCAATCGGCTACGCCTTATATGGTGTGCTGTTAAAACGTTGGAAAATGCCGATCCCTGCATGGCAATCGAATTTTGTGATGTCGAGCTTTGCCATCTTGTATGTTTTGCCGTTTTTTATCTTTTTACCAGCATCACAAATGCAATTGAATCAACAGACCATTCCTTTGATTTTGTACGCCAGTATTTTCTCATCGATTTTATTGTCTTATTTATGGATTGAAGGTGTAAGACATTTGGGACCCAATAAAAATAGTATTTTTATGAATTTATTGCCTGTGTTTACAGCTTTAATTGCCGTGGTGCTCTTGGGTGAACATTTACAAGTTTTTCATTTGGTTGGTGGTGGTTTAACACTCTGTGGAATTTTATTGGCGCAAATTATCCAAAAGCCAATCCAATGGAAAAAATCAACACAGCAGTCATTGGACTCACTTTAAAATATTGAAATGACTATTGTTCAAATTGAAAAAAGCCTTAACTTATAAAGAGGTTAAGGCTTTCTGATATCAGATCGTCATTTTTGCACATGATCAAAAATTATTGATTTTGTGCGGCCATTTGCTGTTGAAGTAGCTTGATTTGCTCTTCCTTAAGTTTAATCAATTGATCCGCATCAGCATGTTGTGATTTAAGGTTTTGTTGCTGATCATCAAGTTGTTTTTGGATATCTTCTAGTTTAGCCACTTCTTCTTTCGCTAAACTGGCATTTTCAGGAATTTTATCTTTTAAAATGGATGCTTTGACCAATTCTACATTGGCAGCCTCTGAAGCAACACTTTGTTCAACAGACGTTGCCACAGGTGGTGCCGTTGTTTCCACTTTCTTCGCAGCAGGTGTAGTCTGATTCAATGGCTCATTGATTTGGGTGCTTTCAGAGGTGTTATTTAACCAGAAAAAAATAGCAATTAAAACGATAACTGCCCCCAACCCGCCTGCAATAATCCACATTAATTTTGAATTGTTTCTTTGTTCTATATGCATTTTATTCGGTCCGATCTATTTTGAAGAGCGAGGCTTGAATTGAATGACCCCAATTTCATCAGGTATAGCAGGTTCTTCAGGCGCATCTACATGGGTAGGGCGATTTTCAGAATATCCACACTCGATGCATTCAATCCATTCAGCATCGCCTTGGGTGAGCATAACAATACGATCCATCGCTTCACATTTTGGACATTTTGCACCAGCAATGAAACGACGTCTAATATTCATACACCCACCACACTTTAAACAATTTTGGCCGTTAGTTTAAGCGTTTTTTTAGCTATTCGTCCAACCTTGATGACGTAATAATGCATCTATTTTAGGTTCACGACCACGGAAATTGATAAATGCATCAAGTGCTGTATCTTTTCCGCCAACTGCAAGGATTGCCTGACGGAACTCTTGTCCAGTTTGGGTATTAAACACACCTTCATTTTCAAAGCGGTCAAAAGCATCACTTGCTAAAACTTCTGCCCATTTATAAGAATAATAACCAGCAGCATAACCGCCCGCAAAAATATGGCTAAAGCCATTTTGGAAGCGGTTATAAGGTGCTGTTGCTAAAACTGCATACTTCTGGCGAATATCATCTAAAGTGGCTTGGATTTGTTCGGCATTTAGTGCCGGTGTAAGTTTATGAATGGTTAAATCGAACAGTGCAAACTCAATTTGTCGTAAAGTTTGCATACCTGACTGGAAGAAACGAGCATCGAGTAATGCTTTTAAAAGATGCTCAGGAAGTGAGTCTTTAGATTCAATATGTTCACTGATTAAAGCCAAGCTTTCCGTATCCCATGTCCAAAATTCCATAAACTGGCTAGGTAACTCCACGGCATCCCATGCAACGCCGTGTGTTCCAGCAACTGCAATATTGTCTACTTCGGTCAACATATGGTGTAAGCCATGACCAAACTCATGGAATAAGGTATTCACTTCATCATGCGTTAATAGGGCAGGCTGATCACCGACAGGTGGGGTAAAGTTCCCAACCATATAGCAGATTGGTTTTTGTAACCCCGTTTCGGTTTGCATACGCGAGCGGAAACCACTCATCCATGCACCACCACGTTTACCGTTACGTGCATAGAGGTCAAAGTAAAAACCACCAATCACAGTGCCTTGGTCTTCTAGTTCATAATAATGAGCATCTGTATGCCAAAGTGGTGCTTGGCGTTCAATGACTTGAATTCCATATAAACGATTGACCACATTAAATAAGCCTTGAATCACTTTAGGCGCAGGGAAGTATGGTTTTAAATCTTCCTGAGAAAGGTTGAACTGTTGAACTTTTAGTTTTTCAGAATAATAACTGCTGTCCCAAGGTTTTAGCTCATCTATGCCATCTTGTTTGGCAATGGCTTTGAGTTCTTCGATTTCTTTTAATGCAGGTGTACGTGCATGCTCTGCTAAATCAACCAGAAATTGATCAACAGTGGCCACATCGGGTGCCATTTTTGAAGCAAGTGAGTATTCTGCAAAATTGTCAAAACCTAAAAGCTTGGCCATTTCCTGACGTAAGCTGAGGATTTCAACCATCACGGGTGCATTGTCAAATTGCGTATCGCTGGCTTGATCTGAGGCGCGTGTAACATAAGCGTGATAGATTTCTTCACGGAGCGCGCGATCTTCTGCGTAGGTCATGATGGCCAAATAAGATGGAATATCTAAGGTAGCAACAGGCTGATCTAGTTCGCGTTGTTGACCATATTGTTTGAGTAATTCAATACTGCCTTGCGGTAGACCTTTAAGCTGATCCGTAGTTAGAGTTTTGCTATAGGCTTGAGTTGAATCCAAAACATGATTAGAAAAATCAGAAGACAATTGGGATAATCGTGCAGAAATTTCTGCATAGCGTTTTTTAGCTTCACCTTCAAGGGCAACACCTGAAAGTTTAAAATCACGTAAAGCCAGCTTAATTGCACTTTGTTGCGCCGTTGGCAAGTCGCTAAAAATCGCATGATCATAAACATTTTGATAAGTTTGGAACAAGGCAACGTGTTGACCGATCTGAGTATAGTATTCACTTAAACTTGGCAACAAGGCTTGATAGACTTCACGCGTTTCAGTGTTATTCATCACTGCGTTGAGGTGTGACAAAATTCCCCAAGATTCACTCATGTTATTTTCAAGTGAATCTACATTTTCGATCACTGCAAGTTGTTGTTGAATGCTTTCAGGGACTTGTACCAAGTCATTTAAAAAGTTTTGACCGTCTTGGATGGCTTTTTCAATATTTTGTTTGAGTTGATCTAAACTAATTTGATCAAATTGCGGTACTGGCAACGTTGCCTGTTCTAGTGTCATGAGCTTTATGCCAAATCATTTCTTAAGTTATAGATAGATGTAGGGCTTCTGGCAGGGGAAATCAAGGTGTGACAATAAAATTAACACAGATGTTAATGGACTTGTTTGGTTTTCAGGTTGTATTCAAAAGGGATAGAGTATGCACCCGCATCAAAACTGATGCCTAAAATATCTTTTTTAAGATAAAAGCCATTTGCATTTTTTAGTGCAATAAAATTTCGATCTTCAGCATAGTATCGGTATAAGTATTGTAGATCTGCGCTATCACAGTCATTAGACGTTTTAGAAAGCGTTGCTGTTTTATTTTCAATACATGGGACAAGTTGCTGAGCAATTTCATTTGAGATTTGTGCTGCGGACAATTGATATTTTTGCAGAATTTGTGACAATGTTGCGAACTGTTTATTTTTTAAATCGATCACATAATACTTTTCCCGATAATAGCTTTGTCCGCCTTCAATTTCTAAATGAGTATAAACACTTAAATAGTTTTGATCCTGATATATCTTTTCTGAACTAAAGTCGATACGTGTAGCATCGTCTGCCAAAAGTTCGTGTTTGATCTGTTGGTTGATTTTTTCAAAACCTTTGCCTTGGATAAAGGGAATATTTCCTGAAAAGTTTATGTATTTTGAAGGAATAGCTTGGGTTTTAAAGATGATGGTTTCAGCAGAAGTTACACAGCTGAGTAGCAGGGTTGAGAGTGATAGTATATTTTTAATTTTCATGCTGTTATTTCTAGAGTTATTTGATTTGCTATGCATGCATTATAAAACAAGGAAGACTCTATGAGGGTACAAGAAAAGTATTTTTAGACGTATTCAAATTTAAAATTTTAATGATAAAAAAAGAGAGCCGAAGCTCTCTGATTTTGCGGTAAGTAAAATTACTCAGTCTTTGCTTTTGCGTTCGACTTTTTCTTTTTTGCTTTCGCCTTTTTCTTCACTTTATCTTTAGCCTTTGTTTCAGGCTGAGCTGCAGCACTTTTTCCAGGTTTCTTAGTGTAAGAGCTGGGTTTTCCTTTGGGCTTTTTCTTTCGAATGGGGCGTTCCCCATCTTCGCCGGCATTCCCACTGTCAGATTCAGATTTAACTTTGACAGGACGTTCAGAAAAAACTTCTTCTTTGGCAACGGGTTTTGCAACACGTGGTGCACGACTACGGATTACACGACCGGCATGCGACAGTTGTTGTAACAATTCAAAATCAATCTTACGTTCTTCTAGGTTAACCCCAGCAACTTTGATCTTGACTTCGTCACCCAAGCCAAAGGCTTGACCTCGATTTTGACCGACTAAATTTTGACTAACTTGGTCATAAACAAAGTAGTCATCGCCCAATTGACTCACGTGAATCATACCATCCACATACAGATCTTTTAGGGTTACAAATAAACCAAATTCAGCAGTTGCACTGATCACACCAACAAATTCTTCGCCTAAATGTTGCTGCATATAGTGACATTTCAGCCATGAAGTAACCGAACGCGAAGCTTCATCTGCACGGCGTTCAGTTGCAGAGAAATGTTCACCCGCATCTTCTAATGCTGCACCTGAAAGAGGATACTTTTTGTTGGTTAAACTGGCTTTAATCGCACGATGTAATAGCAGGTCAGGGTAGCGACGAATTGGTGAAGTGAAATGGGTATATGCTTCATAAGCCAAGCCATAGTGCCCCACATTTTTTGGACCATAGTAGGCTTGCATCATTGAACGTAATAGCACCGCATGAATACTCGGTGCATCAATACGATCTTTGGTTGCTTCAATCACCGTTTGATAATCGGCTTGTGTCGGTTGGTCAGGGAATTTAAAGCCCAATAATTTCACAAAGTCTTTTACTTTTTGAATGCGTGAAAACTCTGGTGCTTCATGCACACGATACAACATTGGAACTTCATTTTTTAAGCAATATTCCGCTGCTGCAACGTTAGCAAGCAACATACATTCTTCAATAAGCTTATGCGCAACATTACGTGAACGCGGTAAAATTTCTTTAATTCCACCCAATTCATCAAAAGTCATGTAGGTTTCAACGGTTTCAAATTCCATTGCATGACGTTGTGCACGTAAACCTTTTAAGGTTTCATACAATTGGTAGAGCGTATTGACTGACTTACGGACATCACGATCTTCAGGAATCGCATTGCTGTCGCCATCCAAATATTGTGCAACTTGGGTATAGGTTAAACGTGCTTTTGAATGCATCACTGACGGATAAAATTCAAATTTAGTCACTTTACCAGCACGGCTTAAATTTAAATCACACACCATGCATAAACGGTCAACATGTGGATTTAAAGAACATAAGCCATTTGAAAGTGCTTCAGGCAACATTGGTAATACATAGTGTGGGAAATACACCGATGTACCACGTTCTTGCGCTTCATCATCTAAAGGTTTACCAACACGGACATAATGACTGACATCTGCAATCGCGACAACGACACGATAGCCACCACCAGGACGTTTTTCCGCATAGACTGCATCATCGAAATCACGTGCGTCTTCACCATCAATGGTGACTAAAGGCAAATCTCGTAAATCTATACGGCCTTGACGATCTTTTGCAGAAGGTTCTTTAAATGCTTCAGCTTCTTTGATGACTTCTTCTGGGAATTCATAAGGTAAACCATATTCTAAAATGGTTTGCGGGATAATGATTTCAGTATCGGCTTTATCCGCCATTGATTGAATCACATGACCTGTCGCAAATTCATCTCGTGTTGGATAGTCATCAATTTCAACACGTAATGCATCGCCGACTTTGGCTTTGGCATGTTCAATCAGTTCTTTTTCTAAAGTTATGGGCTGATGTGCATTGGGAGGTGCAGGTTGAATAAAGTATTCACCTTCAAATTCTGCAACTTTACCGATCAGTTGTTTAACTCGACGTTGAGTCACTTCAGTAATATAGCCCCAAGCTTTACCTTTACGGTCTACAGAAGTTTGTTGGACTTTAACGCGGTCACCATGGAAGACTTGACGTAATTCGCGCTCAGGCAGAAGGAACTCATCTTTCTTCCCATCTAAGCTTGCAACACCTAAACCTTTAGCGTTGACATAAACAGTAGCGTCTAGGGTAGGTTGATCGGCCATCAGCTGATATTTAAAACCATCTTTCATCAACTGACCATCACGCACCATTGCACTTAAACGATGGCTGAGCGCATCTATACTTTTTTGATCGACAATTTCAAGCAGTTCAACAAGATCTGCATGTGACAATGCTTCTTGTTTTCGTTCAATGATTTCTAGGATAAGGGTACGACTTGGAATGGGATTGTCGTAACGCTCAGCTTCAGCTTTGGCTTCAGGATCGACCCAATTTTTCATGATGTATTTGGTTTCTAGTCAGAAGATAGGATTAGCATAAGACATACAGTGGAATACTGCACGTAATTGATTGCAATATTGTGTTTTTAATTTAGTTTTTAGAGAATTTTTCTTGGTATTTGTAGATTGTGATTATTTTACAGCATAAAAAAACAACAAAATGATGAAAATCGCTTAAAAAGTATTTAATTGAGTAAATTTCTCTATTTTTTTTAATGTCATCACTTGCCGAATCGGGTTTTAGTTTGTATTATGGCGGCTCGTTACGGTGAGATGGGTGAGTGGCTGAAACCACATCCCTGCTAAGGATGCATACGGGTAACTGTATCGAGGGTTCGAATCCCTCTCTCACCGCCAACGATTACTTATGACGCGCTCATAGCTCAGCTGGATAGAGCACTTGGCTACGAACTAAGGGGTCGGGAGTTCGAATCTCTCTGAGCGCACCAATAAGTTAATCATGATGTAACGAATGCCTTTTGGCAACACAAGTATTGCGCTCATAGCTCAGCTGGATAGAGCACTTGGCTACGAACTAAGGGGTCGGGAGTTCGAATCTCTCTGAGCGCACCAACTTGAAGAATTAACCGCATACCTTGCGGTTTTTTTGTGCCTGAAATTTAGGTCGATGATTTTAGGCCAGTGATTTTAGCTCGTTGAATATCTTGATTCTCTTGGCTATTTTTCGAAAAATAAAATAGCTAAATGCAATAAGCCCAATAATAATGCCAGTGATCTCTAAATAGGAAAAAGTTCTAATTTTAAAAAGAAAAAAGATGCTGATTAAACTTAGACTAAGCCACAATAAGCAGAAAAATAGCATTTCATTAAAGAAGAATACTTGAAAGAGCCATTTGCGTAATGCCTTATTTTTAATTCGCGTCAGAAATAAAAACCGATGTTTAAAGCTAAATGAACTGTTTGGCGAGATTTCAGCTTTGGACAGCAGCATTCGATAAAAATGGACCTCATCAAAAGACGCATTGGGTTTATTTTTAACAGGCTGTGGTGTCTTTTTATGATTATTTAACCATCTATCTACCTCACAACAGGGCAGTAAAGACTCTCCAAAACCATCGAGATCTAAATATCGATTTTGGGGTGTTTTAAGTTCAAATGATTTTGGCAGCCAATATTTGGATGGCGATGGACTTTTGGGATTTCGATGTTTTTCTTCAATGAAATGGATCATATCCACCATTTCATTGTTAGCTTCTATACTAAATGGATCAATCATCATTGCCATAATATCGGTAATATTAAGCTCGACTGAAAATGTTGGAGTACGTTGTAAATATTGTAAAAATGATTGCGCTAAAATGGCTACTTTTTCATCATTATAGAATGCTGACCATATATTGAGTCTGGATTTAAACGTTTCACAGCTTTTTAAGATCGTTGCACGAAAGACGTAATAAGTTAAGCCGTCTTGATCTTGAAGAGCGGTAATGTCTTCAACTTTAAATAAAGCCAACCAAAATAATGGAATCGAGTATTTAACTTCTTGATAGGTCTCATTTTCATCCATTTCACCCGTGGTTCTATCGAGATCGGATGAAATCCAAAGTGTTGAGTAATGTCCCATTGTTTCCTTTTATCATCTGAGTTTTTATAGGAATATTTATGAAATAATAGTACAGGATTGATTGATGTGGAATTTAAATAAAATGAATTTTATTATTTTTTACACGTCTATTCTTGTCGCAGAGTAAGGATTGCAACATCTATTCTAGAGCTAAAAACTTTAAAATAATAAAATAACCGAAGCTTTAGAAAGAAGAACATGAAGAAATATACAGATGGATATTATATTTACCAGCATGTTGATTTTATTTGCCATTTCAACCTGCAACAGTGTGATGGCTGTAATCGCACGCTGACAGGTTTTGTCTATGAACTGCAAATCCAAAGTTTAGAAAATGAATCTGTCATCTTCTGTGCTGAATGTATGGAATTGTTAGACGTGGTGAATGCCGAATAATTGCTTCGGGTCGATGACTGTTTAATTTTAACATTGCTTATTTTTTCACCGAAAAAAGTAAGCATTATCCAGCATTATTTTTATAGAAAAGCTTATCTGATAATCATATTTATTTAGAAAAAATTCTCACTGTAAGATAGTTCCAAATCATTTTTTCTGCTTTAGAGCGTAACAATAAAATAATTATTTTGGACGATTTCTTTGAATTGGCAATATATCTACAGTGTGATGCCACAGTTTGCTTCGGCAATGGTAACGACACTCAAAATCTCAATCATCAGTATTATTCTCGCAATAGTGGTTGGTTTAATTTGCAGTATTCTCATTACCTATCGGGTACGGGTCTTTGACAAAATTGCCAAAATTTACATTGAATTATCACGCAATACACCCTTATTGATCCAGCTATTTTTTCTCTATTACGGTTTACCAAAACTGGGGATTAAAATTGATGGATTTAGCTGTGGGGTCATTGGTCTAACTTTTCTAGGTGGAAGCTATATGGCTGAAGCCTTTCGTGCAGGTTTACAAGCTGTGGCCAAAGGGCAAATTGATTCGGGTGAAAGTATTGGACTGAATCCACTGCAAGTTTTTCAATATGTGATCTTCCCTCAAGCTCTAGCAATTTCAATTCCTGCAATTGGTGCAAATTGTTTATTTCTGATTAAAGAAAGTTCTGTGGTGAGTGCCATCGCAGTGGTGGAACTATTGTTTGTCACCAAAGACTTAATTGGTATGGATTATAAAACCACAGAAGCATTGTTTCTCTTGATCATGTCTTATCTGATTATTTTATTGCCTGTGTCTATTCTCACCAGTTATCTGGAATACCGCAGTCGGAAGGTGAGCCATGGAATTTGATTATCTGTTTCAACCCAGTCATCTTGCACGATTACTGGAAGGGCTGTGGGTTACTGCAAAAATTGCCTTTATATCAGTATTTTTTTCAGCAATTTTTGGCACGATTTTCGGTGTCATTATGACGTCAAAAAATTTACTGATTAAAAGTTTGTGTCGATTGTATTTAGATGCGATTCGGATTATTCCAATTCTGGTTTTATTGTTTGTTTTCTATTTTGGCTTTGCAACATGGTTTAACTGGCAGCTCTCAGCGGTACTGGTATGTATTGTGGTTTTTGTATTGTGGGGGACTGCTGAAATGGGCGATTTAGTCCGTGCTGCCATCACATCGATAGATCAACATCAACGCGATTCTGCACATGCACTTGGCCTGAGTCCTATGCAAACTTTGGGCTATGTGATTTTCCCGCAGAGTTTAAAAAGAGTCACGCCGGGCGCAATCAATTTATTCACACGTATGATTAAAACCAGCTCCTTGGCAGTGCTGATTGGCGTGGTCGAAGTGATTAAAGTTGGACAGCAAATTATTGAAAATTCGCTGTTAATTGTTCCGAATGCATCTCTTTGGATTTATGGTTTGATCTTTATTTTATATTTCATCATTTGCTATCCCTTATCCCGTTTAGCGACGCATTTAGAAAAAGTTTGGGAGTAATCATGACTTTGTTATCTATACAACATTTACAGAAATCATTTGCAGAAAGTCATATTTTACAAGGCATAGATTTGGACGTAAAACAGGGTGAAGTCGTGGTGATCCTTGGTCCATCGGGATGTGGGAAAAGCACATTGTTACGTTGTATCAATGGCTTGGAAAAAATTCAGGGTGGCACAATCAATTTAGCGGGCTCAGGTGTATTGGGCAAAGATTTAGCATGGGTAGATGTACGTCAAAAAATTGGCATGGTGTTTCAAAACTATGAACTTTTTGGGCATATGAATGTGATTGATAACATTTTATTAGGCCCTTTAAAAGTTCAAAAACGAACAAGAGCTGAAGCTGAGAAAGTCGCAGACGAATTATTGAAACGTGTCGGTTTATACGATCGTAAGCGAGATTATCCGCGACAGTTATCGGGTGGGCAAAAGCAACGTATCGCAATTGTGCGTTCATTGGTGATGCAGCCTCAAGTGATTCTGCTAGATGAAATCACCGCTGCTTTAGACCCTGAAATGGTCCGTGAAGTATTAGATGTGGTTTTAAAACTTGCACATGAAGGAATGACCATGTTGATCGTGACTCATGAAATGTCTTTTGCCAGAAAAGTCGCAGACCGAATTATTTTTATGGATAAAGGCAAAATTATTGAGCAAGCCACACCTGAACAATTTTTTGAGCATCCACAGACTGAACGGGCAAAAGCCTTTTTAAATATGTTGAATTACTAACAGTAATTTAGACATCAATATTCACCCTAATAGCAACACAGAATGATCTATAAAAATGAGGATGTATGGCTTTATCTTATTTAACTCAACCATCGAATTTTTTTAATATTTCCAACGTTGTTCGAACATTGAGTGTAGCCTTATGTATGGGAATGTTGAGCGCATGTAGTCAGCCAACTGAACCAAATGCATCAGCGGAGAAAAATACCCAGAATGATCAATCTTTAGATCAGATTAAAAAGCAGGGCGTGTTTCGTGTGGCTGTTTTTGCAGATAATCCACCATTTGGTTATGTGGACAGTGCAGGTAAACCACAAGGTTTTGATATCGCTTTAGCAAAAAGAGTGACCAAAGATTTGCTTGGGGATGAAAATAAAGTTGAATTTGTGGTGACTGAGGCTGCTAATCGGGTGGAGTTTTTAAAATCGGGTAAAGCAGATGCGGTATTTGCCAGCTTTTCAGTTACTCCTGAACGTAAACAAGTGGTTGATTTTGCTCAACCATATTTAAAGGCTGCTTTAGGCATCGTATCGCCTAAAGCCAAGACGATTACCAATATTCAGCAGCTTGAAGGCAAAACCTTGATCGTCAATAAAGGCTCGACATCAGATATTTATTTCACTAAGAATTATCCAAAAATTAATTTATTAAAGTTTGAACAAAATACCGATGCCTTTAATGCCTTGAAAGATGGTCGTGGTGATGCAATTTCTCAAGACAGTACTTATGCCTTGGCATGGGCAGCTGAGAATCCAACATTTACGGCGGGAATTCAACAAATTGGTAATCAAGACTTTATTGCACCTGCAGTGAAAAAGGGCAATAGCCAACTTCTAAATTGGCTCAATACTGAAATTTCAAGCTTACAAAAAACAGGTGAAATTCAGAAGATTTATGATCAGACCTTAAAGCCTGTTTACGGTGGAACTGTGGATGCTCAAGTCTTTTTGGATGTGACACCGAAATAAAAATTGCATTAAAGCGTTTAACTATGAAAAGAAATCATTGTTTAAATATGAAAATAGATCAGAGGAAAATTAAATGAATATATCAATAAAACAGCTGACTCATCTACTTGCGGCCTCAGTGCTTAGCTTAGGGTTAGCGGCGTGTAATAAAAACGCGTCAACAACTGAAAAAGCTGCTGAACCTGAAAAAAACAGCTCAAGTATCGAGCAAATTAAGAAAAATGGTGTGGTTCGTATCGGGGTGTTTAGTGATAAGCCGCCTTTTGGTTACTTGGATGCACAAGGTAAAAACCAAGGGTTTGATGTGGAAATTGCCAAGCATGTTGCCAAAGACCTATTGGGAGATGAAAACAAAGTTCAATTTGTTTTAACGGAAGCTGCCAATCGTGTGGAGTACCTTAAAGCCAATAAGGTGGATATTATTTTTGCCAATTTCACCGTGACTCCTGAACGCAAGGAAGTTGTCGATTTTGCCAAGCCTTATTTAAAGGTTTCTTTGGGCGTTGTATCACCTAAAGCTAAGCCGATTACTGATATTGCACAGCTTAAAGACCAGACTTTATTGGTCAATAAAGGCACGACAGCAGACTCATTCTTTAGCAAATCACATCCTGAAATTAAATTACAAAAGTACGAGCAGAATACAGAGACCTTTGATGCGTTGAAAGATGGACGTGGTGTGGCTTTGGCACATGACAATTTATTGGTACTGGCTTGGGCAAAAGAGAACCCAAATTACACCGTGGGTATTACCAGCTTAGGTCAGCATGATTTAATTGCACCTGCAGTCAAAAAAGGCGATAAAGAATTATTGGATTGGTTGAATCAAGACTTAGAAAAATTATCTAAAGCGGGGGTTATCCAGCAAGCCTATGAAAAGACGTTAAAACCTGTCTACGGTGATAGCATTAATCCAAAAGATTTATTGGTTGAGTAAAACCCTTAAAACTTAAGTTTGCTCTTTTAAAAATATCATCGACTTTAACTGGGGAAACATGATTTGCATTTAATTGATCTTTTTCACAAAGGTCTCTTGTGCAAGTAGATGTTTTCCTTTTTTTGTCATAGGTTGCATAAGTGCCAATTCATCACCTGTGTTTTTCTCAAGTAAAATAGAATGTGGTTGATCCTCAGCAAATAAAAATTGCTCACCCCATTGACGTAATGCCACGATGATCGGGAACAGTGCGTAACCTTGTTCAGTGAGTACATATTCCAAATAGGCTGAGCCATTAGAAGCGGGTTGGTTCTTTAGAATTTGAGCATCAATAAGTTTAGCCAAACGATCAGATAAAATATTTTTGGCGACATTTAAATTTTTTTGAAAATCACTAAATCGTTTTACCCCATCAAACGCTTCGCGAATGATCAATAAAGCCCAACGATCTCCAATCAATTGCACTGACCGCGCAACTGGGCAAGCTTCATATCTGTCTTGATTCATCAGCTGTTCCATCTTTCATCTTAAAAATAAGACTATAAATCTAGTTGCAATTTAAAACAAGATTGCGTAATTTAATCTGGTTGCAAATTAAAACTAGATTGGTGCAGAATGAACAAAACAGATCATCAACAGCGCAATAAAACAAGAGAACAGCAGCGATCTCAGCTTTCTCCAGCCTTGGTGATGTTGTTGGCGTGTGCTGCTGGATTGAGTGTTGCAAATGTTTATTATGCACAGCCATTGCTGGATTTGATTGCCCAAGATTTTAAATTAGATTATTCGTGGGTGGGGTTAGTTGTTTCATTGACTCAAGTGGGATCAATCATTGCATTAATTTTTATTGTGCCTTTAGGCGATTTAATACCACGAAAATCTTTGATGTTGTTTCAGTCCATCATTTTATGTCTCGCTTTAATCTCATTGGTTTTTTCAGATCATATTTTCACGTTGTTATTGAGTATGCTGATTGTGGGCATGTTGGGCACAGCGATGACCCAAGGCTTAATAGTTTATGCATCAGTTTTGGCAGCTGCTGATGAACGCGGCAAAATCGTGGGTACAGTCCAAGCTGGTGTGTTGATTGGCATACTTTTATCTCGGGTACTGTCTGGTAGTTTAGCGGATTGGTTTGGATGGCAAGGGGTATATATATTCTCAGTACTATGTATGAGTATGATCAGTGTGTTTTTATGGAAATACTTAGCTGTTATCCGCATCGAAAAAGATCCTATTCAGCAATCCACTTATTCCCAGATAATCTTTTCATTGTTTGAACAATTGTTTAAAAATAGAGTGTTACAGATTAGAGGCGTACTTGCTTTCATCATTTTCGTCAATTTAAATCTGTTTTGGAATGCGTTGGTATTTCCTTTATCTGTTCAGCCTTTTGAATATTCACATAGCTTGATTGGTTTTTTAGGCATCATTGGGGCTATCGGTGCGGTTATGGCAATCCGTGTTGGTGGGTTGGCTGATCGAGGCTATGCTCAGCGTGCTACACAATATGCGTTTCTATTACTGATCGGAGCTTGGGGCATTTTAACCTGCTTATATTTTTCAATTTGGGTTTTTATTTTAGCGATTATTTTATTCGATGTAGCCATTCAATCAGTCCATGTGATTAATCAAAGTCTGATCTTCCAAGCGGATATTCGATTACATGGGCGATTGGTTGGTGCTTATATGTTGTTTTATGCATTGGGTAGTGCTGTGGGATCATTACTGGCAACAACACTCTATAGCCATTGGGGATGGTATGCCGTGTGTGCTGCTGGGATCCTATTGAGTGTAGTTGGCTATTTATTTTGGTTGTTTACTGAAAAATATTTAATCCAGTTTCAAATGAAACAGCATACAAGCAGTGTATAAATGCATAAATCCTAGGTTTTTTGTCGATTTAAAGATAAATAGCCCAAATACTAAACACTTGGTGTTTAACTATTGAAATAATCCTTAACAAAAAAATGAAAAGGCGTATAATGCGTCCCATCAAGACGTCGCGCTCATAGCTCAGCTGGATAGAGCACTTGGCTACGAACTAAGGGGTCGGGAGTTCGAATCTCTCTGAGCGCACCAACTTGATAAAATATTTAAAAAAACCGCTTTATTGCGGTTTTTTTGTGCCTAAAAAATGGCACAATGAAACAGATAATAAAAATAAGGCCAATCATGAATGCATAAATATTTCTCATTGTTTATCGTGCTGGTCATCAGTCAAATGATCGGATGTACCGCTATTCTATGGAATAACAGTGATTCTGGCAGGTTGGCGACGGGTAAAGTGGTTTCAACCCATGCAGATCGTGTGATTGTAGATCAGGATCAAATTGTCGGTTTTGCCTATTTAACAGAAAATGCTTCCTCAAAAAATAGCCATGATAGAAACAATGTAGATCGCTCCTTAATCGTGGTTGGGCAAAAATATGCGTATATGATTGATATTGGAAATAAGGAAATTTTAGAGGCCATTCAATCTGATTTAGACCCCAAGTATTGGCGGATCAAACCAGTCCGTCCGAGTGACAAGCATTTTAGCTTGTCTTTAATGCCTGAAAGCGATGATCAAAAAAATCCACAAGCAACTCAATTTAGCGGTGATATTGAACTGTATTATGCAAAAAACAATTTAACTCGACAGGACGAAAATAAGTTATCTCGACTTGGACTGAGTCAGTACGAGTATGGTCAGGAAAACTCTGAATTTTATCAAAGAAAAATTGGATTGGTTGGGCGTGTTGTGGGCTTAAACGCTGAAATTAAAAATATGAAATTTCAGAACTTTAGTCAAAATTATACGATTGAAATGTATACACAAGGAAAAACCAAATACTCACTACACTCTAAAACATTGTTGCAGAAAATTGCCTTAACCCCAGTCACTTTAGTCGGTGATCTGGTCGCAATCCCGTTATATTTCCTATTTAATATTGGCACAACAATCAAACATCTGGCTGATTAATTGAGTTTTAAAAGTTCAATCAGCACTACTTTACTTTTTGAGCAAAAATTGCGTTTGCACCCAGTGCAGGTAACATTTCATGGTAGGGTAAACTGCGTGCTGCTTTGAGTAGGAATGGTGCTTTTTCATCAATTTTGATGGTGGTGGTCATTTTGAGTAAGGTGTTATTGCCTTGGGGTAAAAATTGAATTTGACCTTTGAGATAACGTAAATCCCCGCCATTGGCATAGAAGTTATTTTCAGTGGCTTTGGGATAGCTAAAACGCATTTTAAAATCAAAAGGGATACTAATAACCCCCAATCCGACACTGACTTTAAAGTCTGCATCTTGTCCTTGTGTGTTGATCGCTGTGGTTTTAATGCTTTTGATTTGTTTTGGAAAAATTTCTTTATAGGATAAGGGTTGTGTCCAACGTTGTAATTGTTGCGGGGTGGCATTTAAATATTGATAGCTTGTGGTAAAACGTAAAACTTCACGACCATGGGTATAAGGTACAGTGACAGGATTAAGTACAATACTGACGGGCTGTTGTGCGTTGGCACTGACCTGAACAATTTTATTGATTTGAGCTGTATTTAATTGGGGGCTAGGCAGTTGCCCTGCATTAATGCCGTCACTTTTTTAGTCGTATATTTATTTTTGAGTGCTTCTAAAACAAAGGCGCTCGAACCATTTGGAATCGCCAGTTTTACTTCAGGGAAAGCATTTAAAATTTTCTTAAATAGGAAACCTTGCGGTTGGTTTAAATCGCCCCATTGTGTCAGGGTCACTAAGGTTTTGTTTTCAGCTAAATTGAACCATTCAAATTTCCCTAATGCATAAGGAATTGGGCCATCAATCACCATAGTTGAAATGCTATTTTGTCCAATTTGGTGTTGCATCACCACATCTTCATTAAAATTCAATACAGGTATCGGTGTCGGGATGGAAATACGATATTTTAATTGACTGACAGGTCCTGCTGTTTCGATGACTTTTGCGGATTTTAAAGTCGGGAATAACCCAACATATTGCGTGTAATTGCTTAAAGTTTTAGCCACTTCTTGGCTACTTACAGGCACAACAATGGCTGCTGTTGAAAATTTAGCTATAGGTTGGGGCTGTTTGCTGAATGTTGGTAGGGAGGTCTTGGTCGCTGGATGGGCATAAATTAAAATATTGTCTTGTGCAATTGCCGCGATTTGCTGGGCATTATTGTCAAATGGTTTTAACGCACTGGGAATATTATCGGTCCAAGTGACCAATTTCGCGAAACTGATTTGACTGATACCGATTAAGAGTACTAGACTGATATTTAAATAAAAAGCTTTCATCACAATTCCTTTTACGCCTTGATAAGCGGCAATCTTTTGTTTTTATAAAAACCATTTGTATGAAAGACCCTAAAAGGATTCACTTTTAAAAAATAGAGGTGTTCTGTAAAACAAGATGAAAATCCGCATCTCGCTGGAAAAATCTAGTGTAATATCTTGGCATCGTAAAACATTTGTATTGAAGCAACTATGTCAGACACCCAGCCTGCATTATCTGCACGTTATTATCTTAATTTAGAAGAATCTCAAGACGGTTTTAAACTGGCAACTTTTGGTAAAAAGCAAATTAGCCAATTTCTCACGCCTTTGGTCAGCATCGGAATCATGGTTTGGGGGATTTACCTCGGTTTAGAGGGTGTGGGTAAATATTATGTTTGCTTAGGTGCTTTTTTCTTAATTCTGCAAATGCTGATGCGCTATTGGTTTTTACCGATGATGTTTAAACGCCAATTCGTTAAATATCAATTTGGTAAAAGTGAACAAGGTATTGAATTATTTCAAGACTATATGGAATTATTCAGTAGTGGTCGTCCAAAGCAAGTTCATCATTATTCAGATGTCGATAAATTTGCAGAAGGCAAGCTTACCTATATGATCGAATTAAAAAATCGTACTGTGGTGATTGTGCCTAAACGAGCATTTGCGACACCCGCAGATCAAACGATTTTTATCAATACTTTTAAAAAGTAATTTGGAATTATAAAGTTTTTAACGCTGATCAATAAGAAGGGAACAATATGAGTACACGTCCATCTAAAATTGTATGTGTCGGTCGTAGTTATGCAGCGCATGCAGCAGAATTAGGTAATGCAATTCCAGATCGTCCAGTCTTATTTATCAAGCCACCCAGTAGTTTGATTTCATTGCAAGACGGTATCTCTTGGAATGAGGCGTGGGGAAATTGCCACCATGAGTGTGAACTGACGTTACGTATCGATAAGCCACTTAAGGGCGAAACCAATTTAGATAAAGTATTGGATGCGATTGGTGCTGTGACTTTAGGCTTAGATTTAACTTTACGTGATCTCCAAGATGACTTAAAGGGCAAAGGCCAGCCTTGGGAACGTTCAAAAGCTTTTGATGGTTCATGTGTACTGGCAGATTGGGTCAGTGTGGATGAGATTAAAGATTGGTCGGCTGTTACTTTTGAATTTGCGGTAAATGATGAAGTTCGTCAAAAGGGCGATACTGCTTTATTGATTTTTGATATTGCTTACTTACTCGCAGACATCTGCCAAGTATTCTCTTTAGAGCCAGGTGATGTGGTGATGACTGGGACACCTGCAGGTGTTGCAGCATTGGCTTCTGGTGATCAATTGAGTATGACTTTACATGGTCAAAGCCAAGATTTTGTTTGGAAAACTTTTGTAAAATAAGCACTTAAAATTCAAGCAACCCAGTGTTTATTTATAATCAATACGCATTGGGTTTTTTATTATCTACAGTTTTATACAACAACAATTATCGCTAACTTTTGAGATATATTACGCTTGATTTATCCGTTGAAATTTACAGCCAGTTGAAATTTACAGCATCGCTATTTTTTAGCTATCGTGCAGAAGCTTAGACGAAACGCTTTGATAGCGAAGAAGCAGAAAAGCTGGATGACTTTGGTAAATTACTACATAACCCAAAGTTAAATTCAGCCCATGCATTTTTAGATCGACATTTAGATTGGTCGGGAAGATTGTTTATTATCAGTATTTAGATCATTCCACTTCATCTACTCGAAATTTAAAAAGTTGATTTAGTGACGCAACAATTTTCTAAACTGATCTGGGGTACGCATCATCCAACGTTTAAACATATTGATAAAAGCAGAAGCATTGGCATAACCTAAATCCAGTGCAATGCTTTCAACCGTTTTTCCCTCATTGAGCATAGACATGGCTTTCATGACTTTAAGCCGTTGTCGCCATTCATTGAGTGACATTGCCAACTCTTTTTGACTCAGTCTTGCCAAGGTACGTTCAGTCATATTAATCCGTTGGGCTAAAGCCTCTAGCGTACTGTGATCAGCAGGGTGGGCATGTAAAAAATCCAAAACTTGTTTTAAGGCAGCATGATTGGTATGGGGTAAATAACTACCGATTAACTCAGCATGTTGTAACTGATCAAGTAATACCTGTAACAGTCGCAAATATTCAGGCTCAGATGCTTGCATTGGGTGTTGTTTGATGTGCTGTAAAATCGCTGAAACCAAGGGTGAGGTTAAGAGAATCCCTGCTTGTTGAGGTAAGGCACTACATAACGATTGGTGGATATACAAAGTTGCATGGGAAACAGAAGTCCGATTCAAACCACTGTGTTGCGTATTTGGTGGTAACCAAACTCCATATGGAGGTGGTGTAATATAATTAATTTGATCAATATTGACTTCCATCACCCCATTAAAGGCATAAATAAATTCGCCCCAAGCATGCCCATGTTCAGGATAAACCGACAGTGCAGGATCATGTCGAAAAATAAGCCATAGTGGTGCAACAATTTCATCATTGGTACTGAGTTGAGTCAGTATATTTTTATCGCTTGTTTTTGTTATCGTCATGCAAAGATTGCCTGAATAAAAAGATCTTTTGTCTACTTTGAATTATATCCTATAAAAAAGACAGGTTCATACCATTGAGGTGTCTTTTATCCGCTTTATGCAGTGGTTTTGGCTATTGCGAAATTATAACGCTTCATCAAAAATGGAATATCACCTCCCTTTCCAATGGGCACTGCTTGGAAAGGGAGGTTGTTTATCTATCTGGGTTAAAATTACTTATCATCCAAAATGGTTGAAAGCGGAATCGATAATTTAGCGGCCAAATATTCATCGGATTCAATTAAAGTTGGACCAATATGCTTCATCCAAACATCATCATCATGGACATGTTCAACATCATGACGACGAGGCAGGGTATAAGGTAATGATGTATAGAATGACCAGAAATCAATTTCATCTAAATTTCTGACCAGCACATATTCATTATTGTCAGTGCATTTAACCAAATTCTGTTTTTCTAGAAGTTGGATATAAACTGGCCAACGTCCAATTTCACCACGACCTAAAATATTTAATGCTTCTGCATCAGTTACCACTTCACCCGTTTTTTGTTTTTTATAAAATAATTCCAGAATATCGAGCATCATCAACACAGGATGGCGGGTCTGGATTTTACCTGTATGAAATGCGGTAAGCGCATAACTGATTTCCACACCCAATAAGACGATATTCCACGATAAAAAGATCCACAATAGGAAAATTGGCACAGCAGCAAAAGCACCATAAACAAGGGTATAGCTGGTGAAATTTGCCATAACAAAACCAAATAGGTTTTTAAGTAGCTCAAATGCAATCGCACCAAAAAGACCTGCAATCGCCGCCGCTCTAACAGGAATACTACGATTTGGAATCGTCCAATATAGAATGAAAAAGCCTAAAGTGGTCAGTGCAAACGAAATGACCCCAAATAACGCTGTACCATCAACTTCATAACCAGCAAAGTTATTACTTAAAACATTCATAGAGGCCAATGTTGATGAAATGACAAAGGCACTCCCTAATAAAATCGGGCCTAAAGAAATAATGGTCCAATAACGCATAAAGCCAATGATGCCATTACGCGTTTCTTGAACACGCCAAATCCGATTAAAAACCGTTTCAATACTGGTAAGCATCAGTACTGTGGTAATGAATAAAAACAGCACACCAATAACAGTTAAATTACTTGAATTCTCTGTAAAGACATTAAAAGCCTTATCAAAAGCAATGCTGGTTTTCGGCAAGAAATTACTATAAATCATCTGCTGGAGTTGCTGTCTAGCAGGCTCTAAGGCTTTGATTGATGAGATAATAACCAAGAAAACAGTCAACATTGGAACAACAGCAAATAATGTCGTATAGGTCAGCGATCCCGCTTGTTCACGACAACGATCTGCTTCAAAACGACCAAGTACAAAAAGAATGAATTGAAACCAAGTTTTTTCATAGAAGGGGAGTTTTTTAAGTAATTCAAGCATATATATCTTTGATCTCAATTATTTTTCGGCATATCTTGCATTTTCATTGCCTAGCTTACCCAAAAAAGCAGAAAAATACCGTATAGTTTTATTTTCTTATGTTGAAATCAAGAAATCTCTATGCAAGCTTATGTTCTCGTACTCTATTACAGTAAATATGGATCTACCAAAGAGATGGCACACTTGATTGCCAACGGGGTAGAAGCAGCAGGTGTCGCAGTAAAAATTCGGACTGTGCCTAATCTTTCCACTGTTGTGAAAGAAGCGGAAGCCAGTATTCCAGAACATGGCGATATTTATTGTACATTGGATGATTTACAAAATTGTGCAGGATTGGCTTTAGGTTCACCAACACGTTTTGGCAATATGGCATCTGAAATGAAATACTTTTGGGATCAAACCACTAGCCTTTGGTTAAATGGCGCATTACACGATAAACCTGCTTGTGTATTTACCGCGTCAGGGTCAATGCATGGTGGGCAGGAAAGTACATTATTAACGATGTTACCGCCATTGTTTCATCATGGCATGATGATCATGGGGTTGACCAATGCCAATCCAGCCTTATCCAATACCAAATCAGGCGGTACGCCGTATGGAGTCAGTCATGTCAGTGGACCACGTCATGATCAAAACTTAAGTTCCGATGAAAAAGCTTTATGTGCAGAACAGGGCAAACGTCTAGGTGAAATGGTTAAAAAGTTAAACCCATAATTTTTGATGCTCTTGTGAGATCTAGATAATAATTCAAAGACTTCTCTTTTATCTGGCGTCTAATGGATAAAAAGAGAAGTTCTTTATCATATTGATATTTTATATTTTGTTATTTTAAATTAAAGCGATGGTTACATTTTTTACATTGGTAATCAAAAAAGATATTTTGGTCAACAATCACGCCAGCTCGTTTACCAAAGCGATTTCCTAGAAATCCACCTGTAATTCCAACACTGATTGCGCCTACGAAGGTTCCTACAGTTCCACCAACAATAACGCCTAAAGGACCTGCAACCGTTCCGATAGCCGCACCAATAGAAGCACCAGAGGCAGCGCCACCTACAGTTCCTGCTGCTGCACCCGCAGAAGTCAATAATACACTGCCTGCTTTGCCTAAAAGTTGTTCATGGTCACGGCGTTCTAAGTCTGTAGCGCCACACTTTGGGCACTTTACTGTTTGTTCATCAGTCATTGATTTTTACTCACTCAACAAAGTCCATTTGTCTTCGTTAAGTTATGGTTAAGCGTTATATTCACGTTCACTACTGGCATTTTTGTCATGCTTATCGCTATCGTTACAATCATGTCAGGGATATGACATGATTTTGATTGTAACTGAATACCGTGATCAGTCTTTATATTTTGTGTGAATGTAATAGATAGAATGATTGACACAAGCTTATAGAAACATCTTTTTATTGCTTTAGCCGCATTAAACTCTCCTGATTAACGCTACACACCAATCGACCATCTTGCCACATCCGGCCGAAATTAAGCCCTCTGGATTGGCTAGATACTGTGGCATTCATATCATAAAGTAGCCACTCATCTACTCTAAAATCTGTATGAAAATAAATGCTATGGTCTAAACTTGCACTACGTACACCGCCGTTCGCATAGCTGACACCATGCGGTCTAAGTGAAACCGTCAGCAGGTTATAGTCAGAATAATATGCAGCAATGGCTTGGTGCATCATGGGTGTATCTTGTTGAGTGGGAATCGTTTCAAAGGTTTGAAAATATTCAGCATAATTTGTGTCTAATTTTATCGGTTTGAATGGATTGAATGGCTGTACAGGATGGATGTTGATAAAAAATTGACGCATAAATATTGCGCGTGCAGGTTCAGGAACATCCTCATAAATCATTTGTTTAAGTTGTTGTTCTGGGATCAGTTCATCTGGCGAAGGGTAGAGAGGCGGTTCAATCTGATTTTCTAAACCCTCTTCAATATTGGCAAATGAAACCATGGCCGAAAATATAATATGGCCGTTTTGCCAAGCATGGACTTGGCGAGTCGAAAAACTTTTGCCATCTCTTAAATTTTCAACTTTATATAAAATCGGAATATCTGTGCGACCACTGCGAATAAAATAAGCATGTAATGAATGTGCTGGTCGATTGGTGGTTTTTGATGCGGCAATCAATGCTTGTGCCACCAATTGCCCACCCACAAGGTGTGATCCAAATAATCGTGTGTTTTGCCCTTGAAATAGACCATCATCCAATTGTTGTACGTCGAGTAGATCAACTAATTTTTGAGTGATTGATCTCATTTATTATTTACCTGAATTATCTCTTTATTTGCACAATATAGCTGAGGGTTTGATCAAAATAAAAGGCAAAACAAAGACGCTACTGATCAAAAAGCATAAAAAAGAGCGCCTAAAGCACTCTTTTCTAATGAAAACTTTTGAAGGAAGACCAGCTTATTCTTCTACAAAGCTTACCGTACCGTTTGCCAAAGATTCAACACGTGCCAAAGATTCAACACGGTAGCCTTTATCTAATAACAATTGACGGCCGGGTTGGAAAGATTTTTCAATCACAATCCCAATACCCACAACTTCTGCATCCGCTTGATGAATCAAGTCAGCAAGACCTAAAGCGGCTTGACCATTGGCTAAGAAATCATCAATAACCAAAGCTTTATCGCCTTTGCTAATATGTTTCTTAGAAATCGCAATGGTGCTTTCAATTTGCTTGGTAAAAGAGAATACTTTTGAACGATATAAATCATCTTTAAGGGTTAAAGACTGATATTTACGTGCAAAAATAACGGGTACACCAAGTTCCAAACCAGCCATCACAGCAGGCGCAATACCTGATGCTTCAATTGTGATGATTTTGGTAATGCCTGCATCTTTAAAAAGACGAGCAAACTCTTGACCGATGAGCTGCATCATCACAGGGTCAATTTGGTGATTTAAGAAAGAATCGACTTTCAGAACTTGATCAGATAGAACGATACCTTCAGCTAAGATTTTCTGTTCTAGTGCGTGCACAGGGAGAATCCTCTAGAGGCAAGGTGCTTTTTAAAGCAAAGGCGTATTTTAAAAAGCACTAAAAAAAATGCAAGCTGAAATTGATCAAAAGGTGAAAAATGTCTTACTTTTTGTAACTGGTCAAGGTTAAGTTATAAGACGTTTTACCATCAACATGTGACATTTTCACGGGTAAATAGTCTAATTGAGGCGCTAACCAGAAAATTGAACTCTTTTCACCATTGTCATGGGTGAGTACAACTTTGACCGTGTTATAGGTTCCCGCAGGGGTTTTAATTGACTCCGTCCCTTGTTTAACAAAGCGACGCGCATCTAAACCTTTTGCATCTGCAATCAAATAACTTGATTTTAGACCTGCACCTTTTAAGTCTTCACGTACTTGTAATTCAGCATTTAACTCATCTAAAGCACCTGCTTTCCATGGGAAAGAACGTGCCTGATCTTTTTTCTTGGTGTTAATGGTTTTGCTGTTTGGATTAAAGTTAATGGTCATGGTGTCATTATGTACCAACACTTTACTGGTACGACTAAAACTACTTGAGTTAATTTGACCATTGGTAAAGCTAAAACGGCTTGTTTCACTTGCAGAAGCAATTGCTGCTGCTTTTGCTGCAAATACATAGGTCCAGTTATTGCCACTTTGACTCAATGTACGGGTCGCAGTACCTAAGTTTTTACCATTATAGGCAAACTGGTAGCTTGCTTGGAACGGACTCATGGCAAGAGCATTGCTTGAAAATCCAACCAATAACATTGCAGTTGAAACACCAGTTGCGATACTTAATGTTTTAAATAACGTTTTTGCCATCATTAAATGTCCTATGCATTTAAAAGTATTTTTGGATATGACACCTATTATGCGGTGTAATTAAAGAGAAAATATTCACTTTATTGCTAATCCTGTGAATTTATGTATACATTTTGATTGCGATAACTTGAAATCTAATCTGCAATTTGAGACTTAATTCTTTTGCTCAATCGGCGTAACTTCGGTTTCAAGATAATCATCTTCGTCCCAGTCTGGGTCTTTATCTTCTCTAAATTTACTCAATAAAGCGGTTAGGTTTACATTACCAATCACCACCAACTCAGTTTCACGTAATTCTGCATGGTTCACATGGACTTTGTTTAATGTGTCCATAATAGAACGATTTTTTCCTAACCAACGATTCAGATCTAAGTGAAGTAATTCATCTTTTACGGTAATGACATTAAATTTTTCTAGGATCATTCCTAAAGGATCTTTTTTCAGTACCTTTTGATAGAAGAATAAAGCAGTATTTACGCCCATCTTATACCAAACATTGGGATAGCTAGCTTCGATCACTTGGGTGTTGCTGATTTGTTCAAAAACAATCAACTGCATATCTTTGTTGAGTTCCATTTGAACTAACTTAAGATCTACAGAAAGAACCAAATGCATGCCTTTGACATTGAGTGTGGCATAAAGTTTTAACCAATCATCATGCAGGTCGGCATGTAAATCTTCTAAAATTTTGACGTTGTCGGTGACAAAACGTTTAAAGGTCGCATTTAAAAATACTTGTGATACTGGAAACTCGCGTTCTTCTTCTATAAAACCTTCTGCTTTTTGGTATACTTGTCGAATACGTTTAACAATGTTAGAAAGTAGCGTCGGCATAAGTATTGTCCCAAATCATCATCATTTTTTAAGGCGATAAACTTGTCGATTATTAAAAAAATACAAGTCTAACGATTGCAGTTTAACAAAAAACATTGCACCATTTTGAGTGTTTTAAAATTACGTTTTTACTTTTACTAAATAAGTCACAAAGTTTGTGAATAATGTAAAGTTAAACTTATTTTAATAAATTTTAAATTTGGCGATTGGGGAATTTTGTCGGATTAATGTCATGATAAAAAAATTATTTGCCAATACACAGCATTCTGAGTACTGGTGGCAAGACGCATTATTTGTTGGAGCTGTTTCTGCAGCTGTCATTGCACATGTACTTTTTTTATCTGTTCAATTTGGAATGCCACAAGAAAATAATACCAGCACAAAAGAAATCGCAATCAGTATTCGCCCAAGTGAAGATGAAATTAAAGATGCAGACTTTTTAGCGCAAGCAAATCAGCAAGGTTCTGGAACATTCCGTAAAGAGCATCGTATTTCAAGTGATATGCCAGCGCAAGCAGAAGACAAGAGTGCGGGTGATCAGCAACTCGAAGCTTTAGAGCAAATACAGCAAAAACGAGAATTGAAATTCGAAGAAAAAGTATTAATGACGGTTCTTAGCTGGCAAAAGCAGGCGGAACAAAACGATCGTAAAAAGGCCATGGAAGAGTTGCAGAGCCAGATGCAGGCTAAAACGGCAATGGTGGCGAGTTTAGAAGCTCAATATTTACAGAAACAACAAAATTTTAGTAAACAACAAAAAATTAAAACCTTAGATGGTATTCAAGCCAAACAAGATGCATCTGCTGGATATTTAGATAAATTTCGCGAAAAAGTTGAGATGTATGGAAACCGATATTACCCAGATCTTGCCAAACAGCAGCGTCTTTCGGGTGAGGTCCGTTTAATGGTCATTCTCAATAATGAGGGTGGGATTCGTGCTATACGATTGATTGAAAGCTCAGGTCATTCAATCCTCGATGAAGCTGCCAAAAACTCAGTGCGTAAAGGTGCACCTTTTGGACGTTTTGATTCAAAAATGAAAGATATTTCTGAACTGCGGATTGTGCGCACTTGGCGTTTTGACCCAGCTGAATCTGAATTTGAAGTGCGCTAATAGATAAATACTGTTTAGTCCATTGACCAAAAAAGATTAAGCTCATGGAAATCATTATTTTTAATGAAATGAATGACTATATCTATGCTATAGCCATCTGAGTTAAATGAACTAATTTGTCGATAATAATCTGAAAAATCTTGTTTTAACAATTGTATAAATTTTTTCGATTTTAATTCTGTATCCTTTTGTTTTAGAGATAACGATGTTGTAAAAAAACATTCAATTTGGTGAACCTCTTTATCATTAAACTCCCTAATGTCTGCTGTGGTTTTTAAGAAATTGTGATCGAAAACAGTATGAGCAAGCCTATGTGCATATTTATACTCAAAGGTTATTCCTCCCTCTTGAAATTCTTGATCTGATTTTTCCGCAATTTCTAAAAGAAAAGATTGAGTTGGTTTTGTAAGCATAGTTTTTATTCCTATAAGTTGATGATTTGATTTAACATCATAGGCGTTATACTAAAACTCCTATAAATTATTGATTTTAAATTACACTATATAGATTTTTTTTTACCATTTCTCAATAGAATAGGGAGAGATATTCATTTATATAAAGGGAGTTTGAATTTTTAAATAGAGATTGATCTTTAATATCATATTGTTCGATCAAAGTGATACTTCACTAAAATTTTATTAAAATGGCTAAATTGTTAGTGTCTTTCCCCGCACTTTATTTCTACATCAGCATCATTTTCAACTCATAATTTTACTTAATCATTTTTTAATAAGTTTTTATGACTTCGCAAACTTCAACACTAAATTTTTTATACCACTGTTGTTTACCAATTCGTTGAGCTGCTTGATGTTCTGCATCTTTATGCCAAGCCTGGATATCTTCAAGTGTATTCCAATAAGAAAGCGCAACTTCAAAATTATTTTCACAAAGAGACTCAAATTTTTGACAGTTAAACTGGCTTAATGCTTTCTCTTGTAAAAGTTGTGCAGTTTGAAAATACTGTTGATCAAGGGTATTGATCTGTGCCTTAAAGATAACCACATATTTCATTTTCAGTGCTCGGCCTTTACTTTAACTTCTCTTTAAAAAGGGCAATAAAATCAGAAATTGATGTATCAAAGTAAATTATGATCATGGGCTTGAATCGGTGGAGGCGTCGGTTTCCCGAGAGTTCCTAATAATTCAATTTCAATCATTCGCACCATCGAATCTAAAGGTAAATCATTACTTTGCGTACCAAAAGGTTCTTCTATCTCGGTACTTAAAGCATCTAGCCCCAGAAAAGTATAGGCTAAAATACCCACCAGCAATGGTGTTGCTAAACCCAGTAATGAACCTAAGCTAAAGGGCAGCATAAAGCAGAAAAAATAGACCGTACGATTTAATAAAACTGAATAAGCAAAAGGCAAAGGTGTGGTTGCGATACGGTCACAACCAGTTTGTACCAAACTGAGCTCATTCACATGTTCATTTAATTGGGTATAGATAATGTCGGAAATTTCGCCTTCTTTGAGCGCTTGCATCAATTCCCATTGGATCAAACTCAGCGTGTATTGCGGCGCATTGGTTTGTTGATACAACTGTGTCAGTGCCTGTTGACTCATACCACTGGTTTCCACCAGCGCATCTGGATTTGCTGTTTGATGTCTCAGACGATCTCTTAATAAGTTTGCAAATACAATCACATGTTGAATGATTCGTTCACGACGCCCTTGAGGGAATATACGACAATCACGGTCAAAGTGACGTGCATTGGCGATCAGCATTCCCCAAAGTTTACGCGCTTCCCACCAACGGTCATAACAGGCGGTATTTTTAAAGCCTAGAAAAATAGAAAGCACCACACCAATCAGGGTAAAGCCAACCAAGGGTAATTCAGGAAAACGATATAAATTGGTATACTCAATGCCACCCACAATTGCAGAAATCAGCATCACAAAACCAAGCGGTGGCAGCACTTTGGGTAAAATCGTACCACGCCAAGAGAGTAATATTTTAAGGGTATCGTTTTGATCGCGGACAATCATACTTTTAAATCTATATTTTTTAGTGATCTTCACCGCTTCAAAGGTGCTTGTCAATCACATTTGTAGGGAAAGTTTTGGGTTTGATGAGTCCGTGTTCAGCAAAGGAGTAGCTTTGCTCAGCAGCAATGATCATATGATCCAATAATTCTATTTCAAGCAGTTGACAGGCTTTTAATATTTCTTGAGTTAAATCGTAATCTTCACGTGAAGGCTTGGCAAAACCTTTAGGGTGATTATGGGCAATAACGATAAAAGTCGCATGTTTCTGTATGACATATCGTAATAATTGATTAATGGAAATATTGCAGTAATTGATTGAACCATAAAATAGTTTTTTAAAACTCAATTTACGTAACTGGCTGTCTAAACAGAGTACGGCAAAGACTTCTTGAGATTCTCCGATCAATTCATAACGTAAATAATCTCGGATTAAATCAGAACGACTCAAGTCTAAACCTTGGTTTAGTTGATGTTTCAAGTAACGCCGTCCCAGTTCTTTCACTGCCATGAGTTGTGAATACTTACTTTCGCCAATGCCATGAAACTGTTTTAAATCATCTAAAGACGAATCAAATACAGCATTTAAATGACCAAAATGTTGAATGAGCAAGCGTGCTAATTCAACAGCGGAGTGTTGTTTTGAGCCTGAGCGTAGAAAAATCGCCAGTAATTCTGCATCAGATAAGCTGTGCGCCCCTTGTAAGAGTAATCTTTCACGTGGACGTTCTTGTTCAGGCCATTGTTTGATTGAATGATTCATTATTTTTCACATTTTAAAATTATTTTACTTCTGATTTTTCTCCCTTGAATGACTTGGGAGATAGACTATTTAATGATATTGTGAGCGCCACTGCAACTGAAAGGTAGCCTGATAGTGAGTTTTGATCTCAGTGTATTTTCTAATAAAAATATTATCCTCGCTGTAACAGGCGGTATTGCTGCCTATAAAAGTGCAATCCTGGTACGTCGTTTAAAGGATTATGGCTTTAATGTACGCGTGGTAATGACCAAAGGTGCACAGGCATTTATTACCCCTTTAACTTTTCAGGCCTTATCCGGCAATCCTGTTCATACTGAGTTATTAGACCCTGAAGCAGAAGCGGGAATGGGGCATATTGAATTGGCGCGTTGGGCTGATTTAATTTTAGTTGCACCTGCAAGTTGTGACACCATTGCAAAGTTTGCGGCGGGTTTGGCTGATGACTTGCTCAGTACCTTGTATTTGGCAACCAAAGCACCTGTTTGGGTTGCGCCTGCAATGAATCAGCAAATGTGGGCAGCTAAGCCGACACAACGTAATCTAAATACCTTAGTTGAAGATGGCGTACATGTGATTATGCCTGAAGCGGGTTCACAAGCTTGTGGTGATGTCGGTTTAGGGCGTATGCCTGAACCTGAAGATTTAGCTGAACAAGTTAAAAACTACTTCCATCAAGCACAACGTGCGATTGCTGAGAAGTTTGGCTTGCTTGCTGGAAAACGTGTAGTGATTACTGCGGGACCAACACGTGAAGCGATTGATCCTGTGCGCTATATTTCCAATCACAGCACAGGGAAAATGGGCTTTGCTATTGCAGCAGCCTGTTATTCAGCAGGGGCAAAAGTGACGTTACTGGCTGGCCCAGTCAGTTTGGATACCCCGAATGGTGTGCGTCGTATCAATGTTTCTTCTGCGATAAAAATGCTTGATGAAAGCATGCATCAGCTTGAGGAAGGCTGTGACGTGTTTATTGCAACTGCGGCTGTCGCTGACTATCGTGTGGCAGAAGTTGCGGAACATAAGATCAAGAAAGCGGGTGATGAGCTGAATGTTTCGTTGGTAAAAAACCCTGATATTGTGGCGACCATTGCACAGCAGTCAAAGCGCCCATTTATGGTGGGTTTTGCGGCAGAAACCCGGAATGTAGAGGAATATGCAGCAGGAAAACTGGTTGCCAAAAAACTCGATATGATTGCCTGCAATGATGTCTCGCGTGCTGATATTGGTTTTGCTTCTGATCAAAATGCGATGACCGTGTTTTTTGCAGAACAGTATCAGATGGAAAAGCGTGATTTAGAGAAAGCCTCGAAACAAGAGATTGCACAACAATTGGTTGAAGCGATCCACGATGCCTTACACCATGAGATTGAACCAATTTAAGCCTTTCTCTGATTATTTCTAAATATAAAAATGCAACGAATTCGTTGCATTTTTATTTGCTATTTTTTGTGCTTTTAAACTATGTTTAATCTTGGAAATGGACAATAGCCACAATGGGCTTTTTTACACCCAACAATAGCCACAGTTTTAAGGAAGATCATAATGATCAAAAAAACTTTAGCCACCGTCATGATGATTTCTGCTTTAGGTTTCAGCTCAATGACTTTTGCTGCAACGTTACAACAAAATATGCAGGCATTAGGTAAAAACTATAAAGCATTTAATCAAACCAATAATGCCGCTGAAGCAAATAAAGCTTTAGATAATATGCGTGCTGCTGCAACGGACGCTAAAAAAGTCAAACTTAAAGGTCGTGGTGATGCCAGTGCTCCGACTTCGACTCAATTATATGATCAATTGATTGCGCAAATTGATAAGACTCAAGCGCTAGTCAAAGGCGGTCATTTAGATCATGCCAAAATGGAAGGCAAGAAAATTGCTGAAATACGTGATCAAGGGCATAAGATCTATCAGTAATCGATTCATTTGAAAGCACAAAGCCGTTAGTTTTAATGACTAACGGTTTTTTATTGTGTGGAGATTTTTAAACAATATTGAATCACTAAACTCAGCATGATTCGGATTTGCTCATTGCATTACAACTGTTAAGTTAGATGTAGAAAAGTGAGGAGAAATGCGATGCAACAGCACCATCAGTTTGAACGTATTGCAAAAGCCATTGAATACATTAAACACAATTTTAAAGCACAACCGAATTTAGATGAGGTGGCTGCGCATATTCATTTAAGCCCTGCACATTTTCAACGTTTATTTACAGAATGGGCTGGAACCAGTCCGAAGAAGTTCTTGCAATATATCAGTATTGAACATGCAAAAAACTTGTTAAAACAAGAGCATTCGGTATTTGATGCGACTTATGACACAGGACTATCGAGCACCAGTCGTTTGCATGATCTATTTATACAAATTGAAGGGATGACACCTGCTGAATACAAAAGTGGTGGGGAAAACTTAACCATCCACTACCAGTATGCTGAAACACGCTTTGGAATGGTTTTAGTGGCTTCAACAGCCAAAGGGATTTGCTTTATGTCTTTTGTGGAGCATGCGCAAGATGCCTATAGCGCACTCGTTGAAAAATTTCCTAAAGCAAGATTTTATCAGCAAGCAGATGCCTTGCATGAACATGCTTTGGCCATTTTCTCATCTGAACAAAAACCATGGAGCCAAATTAAGCTGCATCTAAAAGGCACTGATTTCCAGCTTAAAGTTTGGGAGAGTTTGCTTAAAATCCCGATGGGGCAATTAGCAACCTATGCAGACCTTGCAGAACAGATTGGAAATCCAAAAGCTTCCCGTGCAGTCGGTACTGCGATTGGCAATAATCCAGTGGCTTTTTTAATTCCATGTCATCGTGTGATTCAAGCGACAGGTGTTTTAGGTGAATATCATTGGGGTAAAACACGTAAAGCCGCAATGATTGGCTGGGAAGGTGTGCAAGTACATGCCAGCGTTTAATCCACAACAAGCATCAGCGCTACTCAATAAAATTGAGGGTTTAGATTGGGAGACAATTCGTGCTCAGATGCATATGCAAGGCTACTCAATCCTTAAAGACTTTTTATCTGATGAATTGTGTGAGTTGATCAAAAGTCATTATAACCATCAACAACTGTATCGAAAAACCGTCACTATGCAGCAACATCGTTTTGGATATGGCGAGTATAAATATTTTAATTATCCATTACCAAACTTGCTTCAACAGCTTCGAACTCAGTTTTATCCCTATCTGGTTCCTATCGCCAATGCTTGGTCTGATGCTTTAAAGTTGGATCGACAATATCCAGATTCACATTTTGAATTTTTACAACAATGCCAACAAGCGGGTCAAAATAAGGCCACTGTTTTGATTTTGCACTATCAGCAAGATGGGTTTAATACCTTACATCAAGATCTATATGGCGAGGTCTATTTTCCGATCCAAATGGTATTTGTTCTTAGTCAAGTCAATAGCGATTTTACCGGTGGTGAGTTGGTGTTGACTGAGCAAGTACCACGAGCACAGTCAAAAGCCATTGTTTTACAACCTGATCAAGGGGATGTGTTAATTTTTACCACGCAGTTTAGACCGAAGAAAAGCACTCATGGCTATTATCGAGTCAATATGAAGCATGCTGTCAGTCAGGTGCGTACAGGGGAGCGTTATACATTGGGGATTATTTTTCATGATGCTGTGAGTTAAATGATGATTAAGCATGATGACATTGAGCGTTTGGCGTTATATCGAAAAATCAGGAATGCTGAAATTTTATTTGCAGGCAATCAAAAGCTAAAAATTTATGGACGTTTAAACTGTGGTTCGGGCAAGCGTATGTTAAAAGCCAATCGGGTGTTCTTTAGTAGTGAAGCCGAAGCCTTGGCATTGCAATTTCGCCCGTGTGGACATTGTATGAAATCAGCCTATGTGAAATGGAAAAATGCAACAACTTGAGTTTCTAACCGATCCCCATGAGAACTTGCTTCCACAAGATGGAACAGTGAATTATTTCGGAAAAATCATGGATGAAGCCATCGCCAATGATTATTTTGAGCAATTGCTAACGCTTATTGAATGGCAAAATGACCAAGCGATTATTTTTGGCAAAAAGATCATCACCAAACGGAAAGTGGCTTGGTATGGAGATCTCGCTTTTGAATACACTTATTCAAATAGCTCCAAATATGCCTTGCCATGGACTGAAGAATTACTCGAACTGAAAAAACAGATTGAATTGATCACGGGTGAAATATTTAATTCTTGTTTGCTGAATCTTTACCATACAGGTGAAGAGGGTATGGCATGGCACAGTGATGGTGAAACAGATCTAAAAAAGAATGGTGCAATTGCGTCTTTAAGCCTAGGCGCGGTTCGAAAATTTGCCTTTAAACATAAAAATAGCCAAGAAAAGATTGAGGTTTTTCTCGAAAATGGCAGTTTGCTGGTCATGAAAGACACCACACAAACATATTGGTTGCACCGCTTAGCCCCAACAAAGAAAGTGCATACGGCTCGGATTAATCTAACCTTTAGAACAATCGATGAATCATGATTTTTCCTCACGGATAAGCCAAACAATTGCGGCAAAAAGAAAATTGATTAAACTCCCATAAAAAATAAAATTGTAGGGAATCATGTTGAGTAAAACTTGAGAATAACTCAGTGGATAAAAGGGATACATATCTGCATGCATTAAAGCATCTAAAAAAACATGACTAAAACTCCCGACCAAGGCACTGACTGTCGCCACTTGCCATGTGATCTGCCAGTTTGCTTGTTTGAATAAGTTGCGTAAGCAAAACTCACTCATTACTTTACCTATGGGGACTGCAAGCAAAGCAATCAACAAAGCACCAAGTAAATTATGGGTATATAAATGGAGTGTGGTCCAGCCTCGAATGATGCCAAATAGAGGTTCTATATCCATCAAAACCTGAACACCAGAGAAAATTAACAAGCTAAATTTTTTATTTGCAATGGCTTTACAGCTTGCGCCTAAGCCCAAATGAAAGGGAGTAAATGGCATTGTTATTGTTCATGCTTATTGTGATGTTTAAATTATAAAAAATTGCATCACCCACGGTTGTGAAGTTTGGGTGATTTTTATCTGATCAAATATAAAAAAGACCGCATAGTGCGGTCTTTTAGACTTAATTATTGAGAAATTAAGCTTGGCCTTCAGCAGCAGCGCCTTGGGCACGTTCCATATTTGCTTCAAACTCTGCATCAAAATTGATTGGTGTAAGAAGTAATTGAGGGAAGCTACCTTTAGTTACAAGATCATTAACTGCTTCACGCAAGAATGGGAACAAAATGTTCGGGCAGTAAGCACCTAAGATGTATGGAAGGCGGTCTTCTTCAATACCATCAATCAAGAAAATACCTGATTGTGTTACATCGACGATAAATGCTGTATCGCCTGCATTGTTCGCTTGAACAACAACTTTTAAAGACACTTCAAAGTGGGTTGCATCCACTTTTTCAGCAGCAGAAGACAAGTTGATGTTTAATTCAGGTTGCCATTCTTTGGTAAAAACTTGAGCCCCAGGTACTTCAAAAGAAATGTCTTTTGTATAAATACGTTCTAAAGCAAGTTGTGGTTGAGCTTGTTGTTCTTCACTCATTCTTTATTCCTTAAATTTTAAGAAGTGATTCATTAATTAAGTTGTGGATTAACCAAGTAACTCATCGAGTTTGCCGGCTTTTTCTAAAGCATAAAGCTGGTCAAAACCACCGATAAATTCATTATTAATAAAAATTTGTGGCACTGTACGGTGTCGAGTTTTCTGGATCAGCTCAGTCTTAACTTCAGGTGCTTCTTCATCGAGATTGATTTCGGTAAAAGCAACACCTTTACGCTCAAGTAGAGATTTCGCACGTACACAGTATGGGCAAAAAGTTGTTGAATATACTTTTACTTCAGCAGTCATGTTGAGCTCCTTAAGCTTATTTTTTAGCTTTAACTAATGGCAAGCCTTGGGCTTTCCAGTTACTGATACCACCATCAAGACGATAGCTGTCTGCATGGCCGACTTGTTGTAAAGCACTTCCTGCAACTTGACCTAAGTTACAGATAAATACTAAAGGACGGTCAGCAGTTTTTAACTCTTCAATGTGACTGGCAATTTGACTGTATGGAATGTTGCGACTGCCACTCACATGACCTTCACGGAAATCTTTAGCATCGCGTAAATCAATCAACATCGCATTTTTAGCCTTCACTAAAATACCAAGTGATTGTGGTGAAATCTTACGGCCACTGCGTTGTCCTTCAAAAATAAAGAACAAGATCGCCAGTACCCCTAAAATACCAAATAAGAAGGGGTGATTCCCCATAAACTCAAACCAACGTTCCACAAGTCACCTAATTACAATCAAAAATTGCGTCGAGTATAGCGTATATATATGGTGATCAAAATCACCGCTTCAAGGTTCTCAAAGAAGAAATTTAATTTTTTTGTTGCGCATCAGTGATTTCTTCAATTAAACGTAAATAACTTTCATGTCGTCTGGCTAGAATTTCACCATTTTCTACCGCTTTTTTAATTGCGCACTGTTTCTCATGCGTGTGGGTGCAATTACGATATTGGCAATGTCCAATCAAGTTAGATATTTCAGGAAAGCCTGCATCAATCTTTTCTAGACTCAAATGCCAAAGCCCAAATTCACGGATGCCGGGCGAGTCAATCAAAGCACCATTTTCACCAAAACGAATCAAACGAGTAGAGGTCGTTGTATGTTGTCCGAGCGCCGAGTTTTCAGAAATAATATTGGTCTTTTGTTCTGCATCAGGAACGATGACATTAATCAGGGTACTTTTGCCGACACCTGATTGCCCAACGAAAGCAACGGTTTCGTTGTCGAGTCGTTGCTTTAATTCGCTAATATCACCTTCAGACTGAGTGATCAGTACTTCATAGCCCAAGTCTTGATATTCTTTAATGAGATCTAAAATAGGGTCATTTTCTTTGAGTAAATCTGATTTGTTTAACACCAAAAGGACTGGAATATCCGCATCTGCACATGCCACTAAATAGCGATCAATCAGCGTGGGTGCTGGCTCAGGCAGAGTTGCAAAGACGATGACGATTAAACTGATATTGGCTGCGACAGGTTTAACTTTATGATAACGATCGGGACGCGTTAACAACGAGGTCCTTGGGTGAATGGCAGTGATGATGCCTAAACCTGTATTTGGATCTGCTTGCCACTGAACTTTGTCGCCCGTCACTAACAGCTCTAAATTGGTTCGTGTATGACAGCGCCAGACACTGCCTAATTCAATCGGTTTCCAAAAGGGCTCTGGATCACCTTCATTGACGATGGGTTTTTGCGGATGTTGAGTAGGAACAGAAAGGGCTTGTACTTCGAGTTGTCGTCCATAATGCTGAACAACAAGACCTTCAAGGTCATTGGAAGTGTCGATTTCTTCTTGACGTGTTTTATGTTGTTTCTGAATGCGGCGTTGCTGCTGTTCAGTTAAACGACGTTTACGAATTAAAGCCATTCATATCCTAAAAACCTTAAAAATGAGAAGGCAAAAATACCATGACAGGCGAATGAATTACAGCGAAGATGCAAGAAATTTGCTACTATTCATTTTTTATTGGCCTAATAAGATTGCACTATATGAGCAGCACTCCGGATACCCGCTTAATTTGGATCGACCTAGAGATGACAGGTTTAGATACAGATAATGACAAGATCATTGAAATTGCGACAATTGTAACAGATGATCATTTGAACATTTTGGCGGAAGGCCCTGTGCTCGCAGTGCATCAATCAGATGTTATCCTCAATGCAATGGATGAGTGGAACACCAAACAACACGGTCAGTCAGGTCTGATTGAACGGGTACGTCGTAGTAAACTCACAGCGCAAGATGCAGAGCAGCAAACCTTAGAATTTTTGAAGAAATGGATTAATCCTAAAACTTCGCCAATGTGTGGTAATTCAATCTGCCAAGATCGCCGTTTTATGCACCGTTTAATGCCGGAGCTTGAACAATTCTTCCATTATCGTAATTTGGACGTGTCTTCAGTGAAAGAGTTAGCAAAACGCTGGAGACCTGAAATTATGAGCGGTCTAAAGAAAAATGCTTCACATTTGGCAATGGATGATATCCGCGATTCGATTGCTGAACTTAAATATTATCGTCAGTATTTCTTTATTGCCAATCAAGATTAATCATCTGAGTGGTTAAATCTCATTACATATCAGATTGAAACAAGAGGCTTTTTAGCCTCTTTTTTTACTATGCATTTTGGTTTTTTAAGCTATACTAAAGCTGATGTCCTCTGACAACTCGTTACAAAAAATAGCAAGCAGTTCAAATTGTTTGCATAAAAAACGTTTTAATATCCTTATATATATTTGAATTATTACAAAGAGATTGACTATGCAAAGTAATAACCCAATTTTAACGCGTGCGGAAACGTATGCAGATTATGAACAGCCAATGACTGTACAAGGCGCAATTCAAAAATCAGTTTTATTGACTGTTATTGCGGCCATACTCGGTGTTGGAATTTTTTTCTATAGCTTTACCACAATGAATGTTGGAATTGCCTATGCTGCCGCAATGGTCGGTGCAATTGGTGGTTTGATTCTTGGATTGGTTGCTACATTTAAGCCGAATACGGCACGTGTTTTAGCTATTCCTTATGCGTTCTTTGAAGGTGCATTTTTGGGTGGTGTTTCAGTGATCTTCCAACTGAAGTTTCCGGGCGTACCATTACAAGCACTTTTAGCTACATTTATCACAACTTTAGTGATGTTTGGTTTATATAAATTCCAAATTATTCGTGCAACTGAAAAATTTAAATCAATTGTGATTTCAGCATCTATCGCAATTGCATTGGTTTTTGTAGTGCAGTTCATTATGCGTTTGGCTTTTGGTTCAAGTATTCCATTCTTATTTGAAAGCAGCATTTTAGGTATTGGTTTTGCTGCATTTGTTGCGGTGATCGCATCATTGAACTTGATTCTTGATTTCGATTTGATTGAATCGGCTGCTGCACAACGTGCACCGAAAGCCTATGAATGGTTATGTGGTATCGCTTTGTTGGCAACATTGGTATGGATGTACTATTCATTCTTACGTTTATTGAGCTTGTTGCAAGGTGATGATTAATCATTCCCTTTATATAGATTGATAGATTTGAAAAGGCGCACTCGATTCAGTGCGCTTTTTTTATGTTTTTAGTAAACTTTTAAAAAAAGATGCATTATGCAATTTAGTTATGGGTCAAGACTTGGCATTATGCTTACAAAATTGATCAGGTGAGAATTTCATGGCACAAGGACTATTGGCAGGTAAACGCTTTTTAATCGCGGGTATTGCAAGTAAATTATCCATTGCATTTGGTATTGCTCAGGCATTACATCGTGAAGGTGCAGAACTCGCATTTACTTATCCAAACGATAAACTAAAAAAACGTGTAGATGATTTTGCAGAACAATTCGGTTCTACTTTAGTTTTCCCTTGTGATGTTGCTGTGGATGCTGAAATTGACCATGCATTTGCTGAATTAGCAAAGCATTGGGATGGTTTGGATGGTGTTGTACATTCAATCGGCTTTGCACCTGCGCATACACTTGATGGTGATTTCACGGACGTCACAGATCGTGAAGGTTTTAAAATTGCTCATGACATCAGTGCTTATAGTTTTGTTGCTATGGCACGTGCAGCAAAACCTTTATTGTTGGCTCGCCAAGGCTGTTTATTGACTTTAACTTACCAAGGTTCAGAGTCTGTTATGCCAAACTATAATGTTATGGGTATGGCGAAAGCATCTTTGGAAGCAGGTGTGCGTTATTTAGCATCAAGCTTAGGTGCTGAGGGTATCCGTGTAAATGCAATTTCAGCAGGTCCAATCCGTACTTTAGCGGCATCTGGGATTAAATCTTTCCGTAAAATGTTAGATGCCAATGAAAAAATTGCACCGTTAAAACGTAATGTTACGATTGAAGACGTAGGTAATGCAGCCTTATTCCTATGCTCACCTTGGGCAAATGGGATCACTGGTGAAATTCTATATGTTGATGCTGGTTTTAATACGGTCGGTATGAGCCAGTCAATGATGGACAGTGAATAGCATTTAGTCTATATAACAATTTGAATTAAAAACATAAATCTCAACATTAAGCATTTAATGTTGAGATTTTTTTACAAATTTTAAAAAATTAACCGATCAATAAACTAGGATTCAATCGTTTTTTTTGATTAAATATTCATAAATATTAATATTATTTTAAGTTTGATAAAAAAATGAATTTTGCCAATATATTTTCGGCTCTGCAACACCTTGGATTGACTGCGCAAAAACGAGCCTTGCATATCCAATTTAGCAATCCTAATTTGACTGCTCAAGTCTTCTTACAACGTATCGATGGACAACATGGTTTAAACCAAGGTGTGTCTGTTGAACTGATTTGCCTTGCCACTTCAGCTGTGATTCCCCTTAAACAATTCATCGGTAGCCAAGTGGCGATTGATCAAGTCACAGATCATGGACAATTGTTTCGTAGCACAGGAGTGATTACTGAGGCCGCACAAGGGCAGAGTGATGGTGCACTCACGCTATATAAACTCAAACTCGAAGATGCCACTTCACTGTGGCATAAACGCCGTAACAGCCGAGTGTTTATGAATAAGTCGGTTGTGCAAGTCATAGAAACGTTGTTTAAAGAATGGCAAGACAAAAGCCCACTCTTTGCATCCAGTCTAAGTCTCGATAAAAGTGGACTGAAAAAAGATTACGATATCCGCCCATTCATTATGCAGAGTAACGAAAGCGACTATGCATTTTTAACCCGCCTGATGCGCAGTGAAGGGATCAACTGGCTGATTGATGAAGCGCAATTGATTGTGCCTAGTTCTGCGACTCAAATTCAGCCGCAAAAACTGCGCTTGGTGGATGACAATAGCGAATACAAAGCGCTAGAACGAAGAACGATCCGCTTCCATCGTAGCAGTGCCACAGAACAACAAGACAGCATCACCAGCTTTATCGGACAACGTAGCTTACAACCCACTGCTGTCCACGTACAACGCTGGCAAGCAGATGTGTTAGAGCAAGAAGAGGGCGCAGGCAGTGTTCAAAGTAAACACCAGCACAGTCAAAATCAGAATAATGCCAGTCTCGGTTTAGAACAAGCTTGGCATATTAGCCCAGCATGGATTCAAGACCTAAATGGTGAAGATCAAGCAACCGCTTCAAATAACAATCAGATTGAAAAGATCAACCAAAACCTCAGTCATTATTACGATGCTCAATCCAAACAATTTGTTGCCAACTCCACTGTGCGTGATGCACAAGTGGGTTACTGGTTTGAGTTAAACGAACACCCAGAAATAGACCAACACAATGGCTCAGACAAAGAGTTTCTGATCACGTCAAAGGCATTTTATAACCAGAACAACTTACCCAAAGATCTGAGCGAACAAATCAATCGCTTGCTCCAACAAAGCAATTGGGTAAACGAAAATAAAGCAGATCCAAATAACCCAGAACGCCAAGCCAATCAATTGGTGTTACAACGCCGTAATATCACCACTGTTCCGGAATACCACCCACTACGACATCGTCCTAGTACCCATCCACAACGTGCCAAAGTGGTTGGGCCAAGTGGAGAGGAAATTCATGTCGATGAATGGGGACGTATTAAAGTTCGTTTTTTGTTTACCCGCAATGAAGACCACAGTCACGATGGTGGTGCAGGGAGCAATGACAACGACACCGATTCCGCTTGGGTGGATGTACTGACCCCGTGGGCAGGTGAAGGCTATGGTGCGCGGTTCTTGCCGAGGATTGGTGAGATTGTCGTGATAGATTTCTTTGATGGCAATATTGACCGACCATTTGTGGTGGGACGTATCCATGAAGCGCAACGGAGTCCAACTAAATTTGATGACAAAGGCCAATTGCCTGATACCAAAAAATTAGCGGGGATCAAAAGTCGAGAAGTTAAAGGCAGTGGCTATGGCCAACTTAGATTTGACGATACCACAGACCAAATCAGCAGCCAGCTACAAAGCAGTCACGGCGCGAGTCAACTTAACCTTGGTAATCTGAGTCATCCTAAAGAAACCGATACCAGTAAAGGGCGAGGCGAAGGCTTTGAATTAAGAACAGACCAATGGGGAGCAGTGCGTGCAGGACAAGGTTTATTGCTGAGTACCCATGCTCAAGATTCAGCTTCAGGTAACCATCTCGATGCGACCGCCGCGAAAAGTCAGTTAGAAAGTAGTCTAAATAATTCCAAGGCCTTAAGTGAAGTTGCCAAGAACCAGCAAACTGACCCTTTGGAGGTGTTGGAAAGAATAAAAGGGTTTATCAATACACTAGACCAACAAGATCCGAAAAAAGCAGATGCATTTAAGTCTGCGGTGATGATGTTGGCTTCCCCTAATTCGATTGCGCTTGCCAGTAACGAAGATATTCATCTTTCAGCAGATGGGCAAATCAGTCATACCGCAGGCGACAGTATCAACCTAAGTACACAAAAGGCTTTGATTGGGCATGCCAGTGCTAAGATCAGTCTTTTTGCGGCACAGGAAGGGGCAAGGTTATTTGCTGGAAAAGGTAAAGTTGAACTTCAAGCTCAAGATGGTGGTGCAGATGTGATTGCACGCAAAGGGATTCAAATCATTTCGACCGAAGACGCGGTTTATATCATTAGTCCGAAAGAGATTAAGTTGATTGGTGATGGTTCTGAATTAAAGATTAATGGTTCAGGGGTATTTTCAACTACAGGTGGTTTGTTTCAGGTGAAGTCGGGGCAACAGAAGTTTACCAGTGGTGCGAAGATTAATTCAGACATTCCTCAGCTTCCTATTTGTGAAATGCGTGTTTCTGGTGCTGCGGCAAAAGGTGATGCTTCTGTGGAGCTTTCATAATGTTATTAGAGGCTATACATCCAAAAGAAGTGATTGAGTATGATTACGTTATTATTGACCCGAATCTAAATGCGCAATATTTTTATGATGTGGAAGCTCAACTTAAGTCTTTAGCACCTGATTATGCGAAGAATGTACAGCATGTTTTTCCGTATTTATTGCGTTTAAATTCAGTTGGTGCTTCGCTTGTTGATGAAATAAAGCAACATGATCAAAATCAGATCAAAGCGGGGCTTTCACCTTTTTTTCTAATGACGTTTAAAAGTGTTCCAACTCGAGAACCTGATATTGTTAATCACTTAAAACAAAATTTAGTCTATGAAGTAGGCACTAAGAAGTATTTGTATCGGTTTTTTGATCCGAAAATTTGGATGCTACTCAATTATTTTGAGAGTCAGGATTTTTTATGGATCAATAAATATTTTAAAAATATTGAATTTAATTTCTTAAATGAAACATTGTGCTTTGACGCTGGATCTGAGGGGGATTTTATTCAACAGCCTGATCATGATTTATTGGACAAAATCAGTGTAAACAACAGAGTATTTGAAAAGTTAAAATTCAAGACTGACGACCTGCCAGCATACTTTTTAAAAGTTAGTCAGATTTTTAATTATGCAGACTTAATAAAAAATAAAGGGATTTTGACCAAGGATGATGCTGTAGCATCCATTTTTCATGCAGATTTAATCGGTGAAAGCTTTCTTGAAACCCACTTTTTTCAACGTTTAACAGAAAGTCCCAAAGGCTATGAACAGGCAAGCAAACAGCTTTCAACGTCTGAGTGGGATGATTTTTTTAAAAAACAAAATATTGATGATGAAAATTTAAAAAATAAGGTGATGTATGGATTCTAAGAGTTGTGATTTTTGTAAAAGAGATATTGGCTTAAAGATTTTTGTGAATCGCTATATATTTTCATCAACAGGTACAAATATTCCACTTGATATGGCTGAAAATCAAAGTGAATTGTATGAAATAGAGGATATAAAATCAGATATCAAAGAATATTTATCGGGTTTAGAAGAAACCAAGTTTGATTTTATTAACTCCTATAAGCCACCTAGTCCGCAAGCTTCAACAACCACGTCAGCTTTAGAAGCATCTAGTCATGATTCAGAAAATAATCTTGAAGCACCAGTTGAGTCTCTGAATACGATTAGGGTAACAGCCACAAAGGGTAGTTATAGTTATCCTAAACACAAAACTGAAACATCAATGGAACAGTATGGTTTTACAGGGAGTACTTTAAGAAAAGGCTTTTTATATGTTTATCTAAAACACGTAAACCAATGGCAAGAATATAAAATTTCTGAAAAGGGATTTTTAAAGCGTATTAATGAATCAAATTATGATCAAGATTACTCATCTAGACCCTTAGTTTTAATGGAGCAGGGTGATGAGCCTTGCATGAATATTAAGCATAGAGCAAATGCTTTAACGATCGTTGTACCCAAACCCAATGAAGCCTCTTTTGTATATTTAAAATATTCTGAAAACGCATGGAGCAAAGCAACGAAGCTGAGAAACAAGTCACCTGAATTTTACGAAAAATATATGGATAAATTTGACGTAAAAAAATTTATTGCAGGACAATACGAAAAAGGCACATTCCCAATGAAGGCGGGAATTGAGAATTTTTGTGCAGATTCTAAGACAGAATGGGTGGCTGGCGAAAAAGGTGAAGGAACTCTAGAAAACAGTCTGTTAAAAAATAATATATCAAAAGATTTATTTTCATATTCAGAGTATTTTTCCTATCTGTCAGGGAAGACACCTAAAGATATACTTGAATACATAATGAATGAAAATCGAGAGATTAATCAAGTAAAACTAAATAACATGGAATATGCGCTATTCGCAGATTCAAATATGAATGATTCATTTCTTAAAGAGCATAGCAAAGAGGAACTCACCGAGGCTTTATCAAATGATGCAAAAGCAAGAATACTTTTTGGAGCTGTATTTGCGATTGATGACCCTGTTGGCGTAGTGATGGATATTTCAGCTCAAGTTGCAAATCAAATGATGAGTGACGAAGATTATACGGATGATGAAAAAACTGTTAACACATTAGAAGTGTTAAAAAATAATTTTGGGATTAATGATTATCCTTACTTTACCAATGAAGAATTAAAAAGAAATGAGGAAGCGAAACAAAAAATTCGTATGTATGGTGGGGAAGGAGCAATTATTGGTGAACTCCTTGAGGAGAGGTGGAATGAGAAAAAATCAACAGAAGAACTCAATGCCGAGGAGCGAGCGCAAAAAGCAGCAGAACAAATAGGAAAAAATAAAGAATGGAATACAAAATATATTCAATATATTGATTCAAATAGATTTAGTGCGGGTTTAGCCACGCTTAAGCAGAAAAAGCAACAGCAGACAGCCTATGCGGATGAATTGGATGGAATAGGTCAGGAGTTTCTTAAGGAAAGCGTAATTGCGGACCATTTTTTCTTTAACCAAGAAAAAGATAATTTAGTTGATGGTGTTTCTCTTGGCATGTGTGTCAATCTAGTTTTAGAAAGTAGCAAATTATGTCCAAAAATGAATAAATACATGGGGCAATACTTATACAACACGCGAGATCCTAACAATTACTTTTTAAATTTTCTTGCTTTAAATTCAAATGGACTTCGTCAAAAGTTAAATGAACAAATTAATAAATGGTCGCTGACTAATTTAAATGGAGCTTTTGCTACACAGCCTTTTGGGGATTTCATTAATTCCTTTCATGGCTTTTTAAGTACAGCTCGAACGGAAGAATTAAAATTTACATTGTTGACGAATATCAGCAAAGCCTTTTTAAATATCACAGGGCTATCTGCCCCGAATGCTTTAGCTGCTCATCCATTCCAGCCTTTAATGATTTCAATGTTTAGTTTGTCTGAAATCAAGTCTGAGCGAATTACTTTTACGAACAAAAGCGATTTCAACACGAAAATGCGAAATTATTATAGATCACATCAAAATATTGTGGGTAAAGATAATGGTCTAGGCAATGTCATAAAGAATAGTGATTGGAACTATTTGTACGACAAGTATAAACATCTCAAATATATAGATGTTCCACGTTTAGAAGTAAATCCTGAGTTTGAGAGAAATTTACCAAAAAACTTTAGAGAAGCTGTAAAAAAGCATGCTGAGTTATTAAAAAAACAAAGTGCGATGAATGTCAGCGTTATTGCTGAAGATGTTATAGAGCCAAGCCCAAGCTCAGATTATTTTAAATTCTTTATGATTAAAGTCGCAATTGTTGGTTTACAAGGCTGGGCAATTTGTACTGTTTTTAGTCAAAGTTTTGACAATAAATATGAAAAAGTTGGTCGCAGAAGTGCCGCTGTGATTGGTCTAACCATGTCCACTGTAGAAGTAGTGGGCGCACTGTTGAATTCAAGTGATAAAATCACGTCACAATCTCGGCTGTTAAAGTCAATGAATAGTTTTATTTTAAAACTCACTACAGATGATAGAAGCGTTTTAGCAGGAAAAATTTGGCGAGGTTTTGGGTTATTTGCAGGACTAATATTTGGTGGATTTGATATTTATAATGGATATATGGCTGCAACCAATGGGGAAGTTGGATATGGTGGATTTCTTTTCACAAGTGGTTTAGCGGTTGTTATAGGTTCAGTAATGATTTTTATGCTTAATCCTTTCGGGTGGATTGCAATTGCTTTAGGTATCATTCTTTCTTTAATTGCCTATTTTGTAAAAGAGAATAATATTCAAATATGGATACAACGATGCTTACTATCGACCAATACTGAAAAGAAAAGATTTAGTGATATTTTCGAGCAAACAGATCAGTTAAAGACGGTAATGTGATGAAAAATAAAATTAAAAAACATGTGTTTGGTTATGATGTGTTTAAAGAAAACATACCTTTTTCAAAATTAGATAAAGGTGATGTACTGTTAAATCCTCATGATGAGTTTAAACGTAATCATAACTGGTCTTTTTTAAGAATGAATGATGATTATATAGAGCTTATAGATCAATCTTATGCAAGGTTAGGGAAGGGAGTCAGTATTTTAATAATGTTGTTTCCTGTATTTTTAATTTCACTTCATTTTATATATTTTATTTTTAATATAGGTGGGGATAAAAATCTTGGCATCTCATTTTTAATAATGTTTATAATATTTTTGATATGGCTACTTCCATTAATTTCTACTCTTATACCATACTTTAAGCATGATCATAAAAAACCTATTTGTAAACCGATTTTATTTAACCGAAAAACAGGCAAAGTATTTTTTTATTTAACTGAAGCTGAGTATATAGAGCGAGATTGGAAAGATGTTGTTTATGTAATGGGTACAAGCTTTGGGCTTTCAGGATTTACCTTAAGAGAACTGAGAGCACATATTGTTGAAGATGGTCTGTTAAAACATACTTTTGTCATTGGCTTTCCAATGATTGGTTGGGATAATACCCAAGGATTATGGTCATTTATATGTCATTTTATGCATAAAGGGCCAGCAGAACTTTATCCAAAGCCTAATCCTATGTATGGAACAATAGATCCGTTTACGCAATTAACGTTTTGCCAACAGGTCATTGGATCAAAAGAAAGTTATCGAGATACATGGAAGTCATTTCGAATCATTTATCATGATAACTGGGTTCCTGCCTTATTTTCCTATCCTTTCGATGTATGTAATTTTATTGCAAGACGAATATTGCTCAATATAAAACCTCTACCTGTATGGCATAAAGAAGTCATTCTTAAGAATAAAATGGAACAACAACGCCCAGAGGAAATCAGCTTTAAAGACAACTTTGAATTTAGTATGTTTGAGATGAAAGATAAATGATAAAGCGCGTAAGCGCTTTGATCTTTAATGATTAAAATGAAAATTATATTTTTTTGTGAGCTTAATATTTGGAAGCGTAAGTAAACATGGTTACATGATGAAAAGTAAAATTAAAAAACATGTGTTTGGTTATGATGTATTTAAAGAAAATATACCTTTTTCTAAATTAGATGAAGGTGATGTACTTTTATCTCCCTATGATGAATTTAAACGCAATCATAACTGGTCTTTTCTAAGCATGAATGATGATTATATAGAACTTATAGATCAGTCGTATGCAAGACTTGGAAAAGGCTTAAGCCCATTTATATTTGTAATTCCACTGATGTTAATTGCATTATATTTTTTATACTTATATTTTACTCTTGGTGATGATAGTAATGATTCAATATTTATAACTTTCTTGATTGTAACTTCTGTTGTTTTTATAATGTGGTTTTGCTTTTTTGTTTTTTTTCGTCCTTTTTATAAATATGATTATAAGAAACCATTATGTAAGCCGATTTTATTTAACCGAAAAACAGGCAAAGTATTTTTTTATTTAACTGAAGCTGAGTATATCGAACGAGATTGGAAAGATGTCGTTTATGTGATGGGGAATAGCTTTGGTCTTTCAGGTGCACCTTTAAGAGAGCTTAGAGCGCATATCGTTGAAGAAGGTATTTTAAAACATACTTTTGTTATTGGCTTCCCAATGATGGGTATATTCCGTACCCAAGGCTTATGGTCATTTATATGTCATTTTATGCATAAAGGGCCAGAAGAATTGTATCCAAAGCCTCATCCAATTTATGGAACAATAGATCCGTTTACGCAATTAACATTTTGCCAACAGGTCATTGGTGCAAAAGAAAGTTATCGGGATACGTGGAAATCATTTCGAATTATTTATCATGATAATTGGGTTCCTGCTTTATTTTCTTTTCCTTTTGATCTTGGTAATTTTATTGCAAGACGAATATTGCTTAATATAAAGCCTCTACCTGTATGGCATAAAGAGGTCATCCTTAAAAATAAAATGGAAAAAGAACGACCAGAGGAAATTAGCTTTAAAGACAACTTTAAATTTAGTATGTTTGAGATGAAAGATAAATGATAAAGCGCGTAAGCGCTTTGATCTCTGCAAAAATAAAATTATATTTTTTGTGAGCATAATATTTGGAAGCATCAGTAAAATGGTTACATGATGAAAAGTAAAATTAAAAAACATGTGTTTGGTTATGATGTGTTTAAAGAAAACATACCTTTTTCAAAATTAGATGAAGGTGATGTACTGTTAAATCCTCATGATGAGTTTAAACGTAATCATAACTGGTCTTTTTTAAGAATGAATGATGATTATATCGAACTCATTGACCAATCTTATGCGAGGTTAGGAAAAGGATTAAGTCTTTTAGTTTTTATATCACCTTTACTTTTTTTTATAATTGGTTACTTGGTGTACATGTTGGTTAACCCATTTTATAATGAAGGTGTTTTATTATATATATTTATTGTATTTGTTTATATATTCTTATTGTTTTTTACATTATATGGGTTTTTGAGTCCATACTTTAAATATGATCATAAGAAACCATTATGTAGACCAATCTTATTTAACAGAAAAACAGGCAAGGTGTTTTTTTATTTAACTGAAGCTGAGTATATAGAGCGAGATTGGAAAGATGTTGTTTATGTTATGGGGAGTAGTTTTGGGCTTTCAGGTATACCACTGAGAGAGCTTAGAGCACATATTGTGGAAAATGGTATTTTAAAACACACATTCGTCATTGGTTTTCCTATGATTGGTATCTTTCGTACCCAAGGTTTATGGTCATTTATTTGTCATTTTATGCATAAAGGACCAGAAGAATTGTATCCCAAGCCTAATCCGATGTATGGAACGATAGACCCTTTTACTCAATTGACATTTTGTCAGCAGGTCATTGGTGCAAAAGAAAGTTATCGAGATACATGGAAGTCATTTCGAATCATTTATCATGATAACTGGGTTCCTGCTTTATTTTCCTATCCTTTTGACGTGTGTAATTTTATTGCAAGACGAATATTGCTTAATATAAAGCCTCTACCTATATGGCATAAAGAGGTCATCCTTAAAAATAAAATGGAAAAAGAACGACCAGAGGAAATTAGCTTTAAAGACAACTTTGAATTTAGTATGTTTGAGATGAAAGATAAATGATAAAGCGCGTAAGCGCTTCTATCTTTAATTATATTAATAGGTTAACTATGTTCAATGGTACTTTGCAATACCCAGTTTATAAGAATGATAGACACCTAACCCCAAAAGAAAAGGACAACATTCTTTCCAAAAGAGCCACTTATAAATCAAATATTTCTCATAGCTATAATTTTATAAAAATGAATTCTAGCTATATGGAATGTGTGAATAATAGCTTTTTCTTAAAGGGGAATTCTTATTTTAATTTGCTCGGTGTTTTTTTTGTAGCAGTTCCGGTTATTTTAATTGTTTGGCTTATATTTTTTTATATTACAGTAATTCGTGATGATGAAAGTTTATTAGCTTTTATAGTAGTTTTTTCTCCAATGCATATTTTATTTTCTTTTATTTTTTATATTTTTTATAAAGGCTATCAGAATTTTAAAAAGTATGAAAAATTAGGCTATAACTATTATCCAATCCGATTCAACAGAATAAATCAAAAAGTCTATGTTTATGATGTAAGTGGCCAAATATTCATAGGTGATTGGAATAAAATTGACTTTATTTTAAATAGTCGACTTGGTGGGTATGAGGGTACTTTTTGGGAAGTCAAAGGGTTTATCAAGGATAACAAAGATTTGATAGTTTATACCTTTGCCTTTGCACTCAGTAAGAATAAAAAACAAGAGACACTGGAGATATGGGAATTTATCAAAGAATATATGAATAATGGACCTGAGAAACTTTATTTTAATAAAAAGGTAGCAGGTGTAATTTATCGCCTACCCGCTGAAAAGTTAAGTTATTGTCTAAATATCGAAGCACACCCTGAGTCTTTAGAAACTAGTAAGGAAATCGTTGCTTTAGATTATCAAAGTGAAATTCGATCATTCTACTCACGAGCAATGATCAAAATTTTAGGGAATACTCGGAACAAATTTATTCGTGCTGATAAACAACCTAAATGGCCTCAGAATGTGGAAGATGAATGTCAGGTTGATACTAAAGATCCCTATATTGTTGATGCTTCGACAACATACCAACTTGATACATTTGTAAAAATAATCAAATAAAAAAGCCCCTCAGGGCTTTCTTATCTCAACACATTCTTAAGGTAATTGCTTAATCGGACTGCCACCCAAAGCTTGCATCAAAGTGACATAAGCATTGTATTGGCTTTGCTTGGCTTGGACTAAAGACAAACGAGCACTACGCGTGGTTTCTTGAGCATCCAAAACATTTTTTAAAGCAATTGCACCATTACGATAGCGTACATTGGTCAAACGTTCTGTTTTTTCCGCAAGTTCCAAGTTCTTTTGTTGAAAGGCGACTTGTTTATCTAGCTCTGTACGATTCGACAATGCATTTTCAGTATCTGCAAAAGCTTGGTACAAGGTATTGCGATATTGAACAATGGCTTTTTCATAGTCCAGTTCACTGATCTTTAAATTCTTTTGCATATCATTATATTGTAAAAACGGCAGGCTTAAGCTTGCGCCTAAAGTCAGTGCAGGATTTTTCAATAAATTTGTCAATGATGTGCTGGTTGAACCTAAATTCCCCGTCAAACTGATTGAAGGATAATAACTGGCTTTGGTGGCATCTTTGGTCGCCAAAGATTCACGTAAACGCAATTCGGCTGCTTTTAAATCAGGACGGCGCGACAAAATATCTGCCGGTAAACCCGCTGAGATATTGGGTAGACTGATCTGCGGTAATTGCTGTGGTTCTTGAATATTTAACTGTTGCACAGGTATTTGTAATAACACGGCCAAAGCAGTACGTGTTTCAACACGTTGCTGTTCAATTTGACTTAAACTGGCTTTTTGGCTTTGTACCGATTGCTCAGCTTGGGTCAAATCTAGTCCTGAAACTGCGCCAGCACGATATTGAGTACGCACCAATTCAAAGGTTTTTTGAGTAGCAGCTAGGCTTTGTTGGGCAGAGCTATAGCGTTCATTTAAATAACCCAATTGCCAATATAAATTTGCGGTTGTGGCAATTAAGGTCTGTCCAGTGGCTTGTAAGTCTTGTTCAGTGGCTAAAGATTCCCACTTCGATGCTTCCGTTTGACGTGCTAATTTTCCAAACAAATCCACTTCATAACTGACACCCGCACTGAGAGATAGACCTTTGGCAGCATCATCACCTGAATGAAGGTCAAAGCTATGGCCTGTAGATACTCCAGAATTAACACGAGGACCTTGTTGGTCTCGCGCTAAGCCAGCTCTTAAACGGGCTGTTTGTAAGTTAATCCCTGCAACAGCTAAATCAGCATTGCGTTGAATCACTTGATTGACCAGTTGATTTAACTGAGCATCACCAAATAAGGTCCACCACTGATCTGCATATAAATCTGCCTGAACGTGTTTAGATTTTGCATTGTCATAAACAAAACCATTTGGAATTTGCACAGCAGGGGCCTCGTATGGGGTTTTAACCACAGCCGCACAACCGACCAATGAACTCCCAAGAATCAAGGCGCTTGCAAGTTTGCTTAAATTCATTTGCATTAATAATTTCCTTATTCTTCGGTTATTCACGCGAAAGTGCATCAACAGGATTGAGCTGTGCTGCATTGCGAGCTGGGATAAATCCAAATACCACACCAATCAAGGTTGAACATACAAATGCCGCAATGATTGAGGTGCTTGAATACGCCATTTGGAAACTGCCTTTGGCAATATGACCAATCAACTGTCCAATGCCTAAAGAGAGCAGAACCCCTAAGATACCGCCCAAAATACACACCAAAACAGCTTCGATCAGGAACTGTTGCAGAATGTCACTTTGACGAGCACCTACAGCCATACGCACACCGATTTCTTGGGTACGCTCGGTTACAGACACCAGCATGATGTTCATTACCCCAATACCACCGACAACCAATGAAATCACCGCAATGGCTGAAACCAGTAAAGTCATGGTTTGTGTGGTCTGTTCAATGGTTTGACGAATACTGTCAGAGTTTTGAGTAAAGACATCTTGTGCGCCATGACGTTGTTCCAACAAACTTAAAATGGCATTTTCAGCAACCGCAGTTGGATATTCATCTTTAATACGCACGATGATGCTACGGACATTGGATTGTCCTAACATTCGGCTCATGACGGTTGAATAAGGCAGATAAACATTGAGACTGTCTGAGTTGCCCATAAAGCCTTGCTGTGCATCAATCACACCAATGATTCGGCTTGGAACACTCCCCAATAACAGCACTTGCCCTACAGGGTTAGTGCCATCTGCAAAGAAAGTCTTTTCAGTATTGGCATCAATCACCACATCCTGCGCTCGTCCAGTGATACTGTTTTTATCAAAAGCTTGCCCAGATTTAAAGGTCATACCACGCACATAGAAGAAATCAGCGCTGACACCATTGACGGTTGCAGAAGCTTCGGTGTCTTTAAAACGCGCTGTTACACTACTATTGACTGTTGGACTGACTGCTTCGACATAAGGTTGCTCTGAGAGTGCTTCAGCATCTGCTGGAACCAAGGTTTTAAACTGTGCTGTTTTCGAGTTATCACCAAAGCCACGTCCCTGATAGACGGTAATGGTATTGGTGCCTAAACTGCTGATGTTATCAAGAATCTGCTTTTGTGAGCCATTGCCTAAAGCCACCACCGAAACTACAGATGCGATCCCGATAATAATACCCAGCATGGTTAAAAAGGTACGCATACGGTGGGCATTCATTGCCAGCAATGCCATACGAAAGGCTTCTGCAAAACGATCTAATGCAGAACGCCATTTAGATGACTTTTTACGATTCGATTTAGGTTCTGGATCGACAACAATATCAATCTCATCATCATGTTCGGGAACATTTGGCTTATCCGCGATGATGTTACCATCACTGATTTCAATGATACGTGTCGCATTTTTTGCCACATTCATATCATGGGTAACCAGAATAATGGTATGCCCTTTAGCATTGAGCTCACGTAAAATACGCATAACCTCAACACCACTGTGCTTATCTAGTGCACCAGTTGGCTCATCCGCAAGGATGACATCACCACCATTCATCAAAGCACGGGCAATCGAAACCCGCTGTTGTTGTCCACCCGAAAGTTGATTTGGACGGTTTTCAGTTTTTTCACCGAGTCCTAAGTCAGTCAAGATTTCATGTGAACGCTTTTGACGCACACTCGGATCCATACCAGCATAAATCGCTGGGACTTCAACGTTTCCTGCTGCATTTAAATCACCTAATAAGTGATAGCGCTGGAAAATAAAGCCAAAATATTCACGGCGTAATTGCGCGAGCTCATCGGGTTCAAGTTGACCTGTTTCACGTCCATTGACTTGATAACTACCTGATGTGGGTTGATCAAGACAGCCCAAGATATTCATTAATGTCGATTTACCCGAACCAGATTGCCCTACAATAGCAACCAGTTCACCGGGGTAAATTTTAAGGTTAATACTCTTTAAAATCTGAATAGTGGATTCACCCGCAGGGAACTCACGAATCAGATTACTGACCTCAAGTAGAGGTTTGATCTGATGATTGTTCTGATCCATGCTTAGAGTCTCATTGGGCCACTGTTTTTATTGCTTCGTTTTGCAGAGTCATTGGATGTATCTGAACCATCTGCTAGTACAACTTGATCACCTTCATTGAGGCCACGCAGTACTTGGGCGGTTACACGGTTATTTAAACCAATTAAAACTTGTTTACGTTGAGCACTACCATCCGCCTGTAAAACGCGAACAATCGAAACCGAAGCTTTACCTTGATCAATCAAAGTCTTTTCATCTGCTGTGAGTTCAAGGCGTTCTGGGCGATCAGCAGCATTTTGTCCATTTTTATTTGCTTGACCTTGAGGTGCAAATGCTGAACGAGTTGAATTTGCACCAGATGCGCCATTTGCGGATTTATTGGCACGTTGTGGGCGGTTTGAAGACTGTAATGCCGCAGCAGGAACAGTCAGTGCATTTTTGGCTTCAGCCAGAATGATATACACCTGTGCGGTCATATCAATTCGGAGTTTACCGTCATCGTTTGGTACATCGAATAGGGCATTATAATAAATCGCTGTACTGGTTGATGATGAAGATGAGTTGCTTGATGTTTCAGTATTAATTGATTCTGGTGCTGGCTCTACTTGACGCAGTGTTGCATAGCGTTTTTTCTCACTATCACCCAGTGTAGTGAAATAAACTTTTTGACCTTCTTGAACTTTCATGACATCTGCTTCAGACACTTGTGCCTTGATGGTCATGGTGTCCAATTTTGCAAGTTTCACAATAGTCGGTGCACTTTGGTTGGCGTTTACCGTTTGACCTTCTTCGGTCACAATGGCTACCACGGTGCCGTCCATAGGTGCAACAATACGGGTATAACCTAAGTTTTCTTGTGATGTTGCAAGTGTAAGCTTGGATTGTTCAATTTGTGCATTCATCGAAGCAATATCAGCTTGTGCTGTTTTAAATGCGGCTAAGGCACTGTCATAATCTGCTTTAGAGGTTGCATCTTGTGCAAACATATTTTTTTGGCGGTTATATTCTGCCTCAGCTTTGGCTAAAGTCGCCTGTTTGGTTGTCAACTGAGCCTGTTGATTTTTAATATTGGCTTCAGCCGTTTTTAAATCATTGCTTTGACGCACTGAATCAATTTGTGCAATCAGTTGACCTTGTTTAACTTGGTCACCCAGCTTGACGTACATTTTTTTAACTTGACCTGAAACCTGCGCACCAACGCTCACCATCTTGGTTGCTTCTAAATCACCTGTTGCAAGAACTGCATCTTCAATATCACCACGTGTGACTTCTGAGGTTATATACTGCGGTTGTGTATTTTTAGGCTTTAATACGTACCATGCGATTGCGGCAATGATGGCAAGACAAACCGCTATAAGAATGGCTTTGGCTGGTTTTATTTTTGGCATAGCGATAATTGGGCTGAGAGAAAAATTGATCAAATTATAATGATTAAATAAGGATAAAGCGTGAATTTTTTAAAATAAATGGAAATGAGAATTATTCTGCATAATATCTATCTAAGCATTGATAAATAAAGTTTTTCCACATAATTCAGCAATACATTGTTGAATGATATGTTCTGGGCTTTCTTTGCTGAGTCCTTTGATTGCAGCATCTACACGCAATAACAGTTGTGGCCAAGTTAAAAATGAATGTGGATTTAAGCGTCTAAGTGCTTGTTGATACAAAGAAATCTTGGTTTTCCAAATACCGAGCTGTAAGGCATTTTGTGGTTGTTCATACAATTGCATCAAAAGACGCATTTCTTTACTAATTGTCCATAAAATTAAACTGTTGGGTTCGCCTGACTCCACAAGATATTGGAAAATTTTAATCGAAAGTGCCAAATTTCCAGCAATCAATGCATCACTTAAATCAAAGGTACTATAACGTGATTGATCCTGTAAACATTCTTGTAAATGTTCAATTGAAATCTGCTTTTGATCTGGGAAGGTGTCGGCAACACGCATCAGGCTGTTTTTGGCAGCCAAAAGATTATGTTCATGATGTTGTTCAAGCCAGATCCAGGCATCTTGATTTAGCTGAACACCAAGCTGATCTGCTTCGATTGACAATATTCGCTGACGGTCTTGCGGGTAATTTGCGGTTAAAGCAATCACAACACCATTGGCTTCAACTGTTTGAAAGAAACTTGACTTTAGACTACTTGAGTCTTGTTTGGGCATAATGATCACAAGCAAGTTGTGTTCATTATGTTGAATATAGTGTTTGAGTTGTTTGAGTCCATTGGCATCGGGTTTGATATTACCATGGACTTCAAGTGCCAGATTTTGCGAAAATAAAGATAAGCTATTCAAAGCATTAAAGACATTTTTCCAGTCGGAAACGCTATTGAGATCATAGCGTTGTCTTTCTACTTCATGTTTTGCCCAGCTTTTTCTTAAAGCATCGAGTAGGTTTTGTTCTAGAAGTGGTTCTTGACCATGTAAAATCCAAACACCTCGCGCTTCATCAACACGTTTAAGGGCTTGTAAATAGTCAAGTTTCATAGAATTATTGCGCTACAGGTTGGGTCGAAAGAGTACGTGCTTTAGGTAAGCGGTTGGCTGCAATTTGACGCGACATTTGTTGTGCAATGTCATCAATCAAAATTTGGCTCAGATATTTATTTTGTTGATCATCTGTGTTGACCGTTGCAACATCATATTGATAGCTACGAGATGCATTTAAGGTCCGAGGTTCAGTAATCGGATTCCCTTGTTTATCTTCAATTTGGAAAGTAACACTTAGACGGAGTAGTGTTTCTACCAATTTACCATTTAACTCATGACGAACAGGTTTGTAGTCTAATACTCGTAATACATAAGCATCACTTGAATTACTCAGTTGGACACCTGTTGCAGTTAAATAAACACTGAGTTTCTTTTCAAGATCTTCAGTATTTGCAGGTAATACCAGTTGTAATTTGGTGTAAACCAAAGGCGTTGCTTGGGCATTGGTGCCCTTTAAATGAAAGCCACAACCTACTAAGCCCGCACTCAGACCCAAAGTTAATACAACTGCAGCAACACGTTGAACTAAATGCATGCTTTGTCCTCATGAAATTCCATTGGATATGGAATATTTAATCTTTATAAATTCACGCCATTTTAGAATCAAAGCCCGTTGAATGACAACGGGCTTTGTTTGGGTTTTGTTTATTGCATTTAGTCCCCCTCTTTTTAAAGAGGGGTTAGGGGAGATTTTTTCATAAAATCCCTCCAAACCTCCCTTTTAGAAAGGGAGGCTTAAAAGCTTTTTAAACCACCAAATTCACAAGCTTATTTGGAACCACAATTTCTTTCTTGGTTGGACCCGTTAAGAATTGCTGAACCTCAGGTAATGCTTTAGCCAATGCCAATAATTCATCTTTCGATGCATCAACAGAGACTTCTAACTTGCCACGAAGCTTACCATTGACTTGAACTACGATGGTTTGTGTATTACGTGTTAATGCAGACTCATCAACCGTAGGGAACAGTACCGAAGTTAAATCGATATCAAACTCAGTCAATAAGGTCTGACTTAAGTGTGGTGCAAATGGTGCAAGTAAAGTCAATAAAGTGGTAATCGCTTCACGTGCTACAGCAACATCGTTATCATCTTTTGCTTCAAACTTATTGCTGGCATTGAGTAATTCCATCAAAGCTGCAATCGCAGTATTGAATGCATGACGACGTTCGATGTCATCACCCACTTTTTGAATCGTTTCATGAGTTTTACGACGCAGGTCTTGCGCTTCAGTGGAAAGTTTCGAAGCATCAATTGCTGTTGCATGGTTGCCTTTTTCAAGGAAGCCTGCAACTAAACGCCATACACGTTTTAAGAAACGGTTTGCGCCTTCGACACCCGCATCAGACCATTCTAAAGATTGATCTGGTGGTGCAGCAAACATCATAAATACACGTGCAGTATCTGCGCCGTATTGGTCAATAATCGCTTGTGGGTCGATACCGTTATTTTTCGATTTCGACATTTTCTCTTGACCACCAACCACAACGTCTTGACCATCACCTGAATATTTAGCAGAAAGTACACGACCTTTCTCGTCTTTTTCTAACTCAATATCCGCAGGATTAAACCAAGTTTTTTTGCCACTTTCCGCTTCACGATAGAAAGTATCCGCTAAAACCATACCTTGAGTGAGTAAGTTGGTAAATGGTTCATTGCCTTGTACCACACCCTCATCACGCATAAGTTTATGGAAGAAACGTGCATAAAGTAAATGTAGGATTGCATGCTCTACACCACCAATATATTGGTTTACAGGCAACCAAGATTTTGCAGCTTCAGGTTTAACTAAACCACCTGTGAAATCAGGAGAAGCATAACGTGCATAATACCAAGATGATTCTACAAAGGTATCCAAAGTATCGGTTTCACGACGTGCATCACCACCACAGCTTGGGCATTTTGTTTGATAAAATTCAGGCATTTTATTTAAAGGATTACCTGAACCATCTGGAACCACATCTGTTGGAAGAACAACTGGCAGTTGATCTTCTGGAACAGTGACTTGACCACACTTGTCACAGTTGATCATCGGAATTGGACAACCCCAGTAACGTTGACGAGAAACACCCCAGTCACGTAAACGGAATTGAACTTTAGCGCTGGCAAGACCTTGTGGTTCTAATTTGCTCAAGAATGCATCAAAAGCAGCTTGGAAGTCTAAGCCGTCAAATTCAGCTGAATTGACCAATTTACCTTCTTTAGAACCGTACCATTCTTGCCATTCTGACGCAGAATATTCAGCGTCATCAGAGCCTTTGGCATCAATGACTTGTTTGATTGGTAAGTTGAACTTATTGGCAAATTCAAAATCACGCTCATCATGTGCAGGAACGGCCATCACCGCGCCTGAACCATATGACATCAATACATAGTTTGCGATCCAAACAGGGATATCTTGACCCGTAACAGGGTGTTTAACTGATAAACCTGTTGCCATACCTTTTTTCTCAGCAGTCGCAAGATCCGCTTCTGCAACAGAACCCATACGACATTCTTCAATAAAGGCAGCAAGTTCTGGCTTGCCTGCTTCAGATTGAATCGCAGCAGCTTTGAGCGCTAGAGGATGTTCAGCTGCAACCGCAACATATGTTACCCCCATCAAGGTATCGGCACGTGTGGTATAAACTGTTAAACCATCTGCATAAACTTCAGGATTTGCCGACGGGAAGGTAATGTCCATACCCGTTGAACGACCAATCCAATTGCGTTGCATGGTTAAAACTTGTTGTGGCCAACCGTCTTTTAATGTATCTAAATCGTCTAATAATTCTTGTGCATAATCGGTAATACGGAAGTAATACATTGGAATATCACGTTTTTCTACCAATGCACCTGAACGCCAACCACGTCCATTTTCAACTTGTTCATTTGCAAGAACAGTTTGGTCTACAGGATCCCAGTTTACTGTAGACAGCTTGCGATAAATCAAGCCTTTTTTATAGAGCTGTACAAATAACCATTGTTCCCAGTGGTAATACTCTGGTGTACAGGTGGCAAATTCGCGATCCCAGTCGACAGATAGACCAAGTTTCTTCAATTGATCGCGCATATATGCAATGTTTTCAAAGGTCCACTTTGCTGGCGCAACTTGATGGGCAATCGCTGCATTTTCAGCAGGTAAGCCGAAAGCATCCCAACCCATCGGTTGTAGCACAGTTTCACCTTTGAGACGGTGAAAACGGCTGATCACATCACCAATAGTATAATTACGCACATGACCCATATGCAGTTTGCCGCTTGGGTAAGGGAACATCGAAAGGATATAACGACGTGGACCTTCTACAGTGTCGGCAACTTTAAACGATTTGCGATCTTCCCAGTCTTTTTGGACTTGAGGCTCAATCGCATTTGCTTGATATTCAGGGTCAATATGAGTAGTCATAAATGTATTTGAGAATAATGGTTAAAAAACTGTGCACACAGCATAGCGCAAAATCCATCTAAAAGTGAATTTTGCGCGCTTTTAAATCTGAAAAACTTGTGATTTTAGTTTTAATTTAATTATTGAGGCATCGCAAGGTTAGGAGATGTTTTTTGCTCATTTTGCGGTGCGACATTCGGCTGTTGAGTATTCGCTGGGTTAACCACTGGTGCTGGAGTTACAGGTTGCGCACTTTGTTGTTGACCATTTTGTGGCTGATTTTGTGATGCATTTGGCTGAGCTGTTGGTACTGGATTCGGTGGGGCTGAATCTCCATGATAACCATAAGTATTCACCTTGCTTTGGTTGCGCGCATTCTTCGGTGGTGGTGTGGTGGTGTAATGGGTAGAGCCTTTACTATCTACCCATTTATAATACTGTTTTGCATGACTGGTGCTAACCCCAACCACAGAGAATAAGGCAAAAATTGTCGATACAAAAACCGTGTGTGCAAAGCGTTGACGTTGTTTCATTTTATAAAACCTTTGAGTCATTTTTTATTCAGATGAAAACGAAAAATCATTCTGCTATCTAATATACATCGGATTGTTTTCGCTTGATCTGGGTATTTTTGAAATCGTATTTATTTTATACAGAAAAATAAAATTTTAAATAATTCTTTTGCAATTTTATTGGCTTATAAGTCTTTGAAAATTTTATTTATAAGACAACCAAAAAAAAAGGAATAGTTTTAAAAATAAACGCTTGGTAAATAAACAATAAAAAGCCTGATAGAAACCTTGACTTTGTTCGCTAAAACTACAAAAATGCTTGCTTTAGTTTCAGATGTTTTTTTCGATCACCCTTCGAGTAAAAATATCAAAGCAAGCAATAACATTTTCTCTAAGCCGAGAAAATGACTCTACCGAAGCATGTTTATCCCAACATATTTCAGTGATTCATACAGCTCAAACAGCTGCGTGACGATTTATTTTTTTATTGCTGCAAAAACTAGTAAATATGTGTGCTATAACAGAGCGCACAATCAATGAATGAAACACAGCCTGTGTCTCCCATAGCGCTGTGGAATAAAGATTAGGGTGAATACGTTGGAACTTTTATCTGGTGGTGAAATGCTCGTTCGTGCATTGGCGGACGAAGGCGTTGAACATGTTTTTGGATATCCAGGCGGCGCAGTATTACATATTTATGATGCGCTATTTAAACAAGATAAAATCAATCATTACCTCGTACGTCATGAGCAAGCTGCTGGTCATATGGCAGATGCTTACTCACGTGTGACGGGTAAAACAGGTGTAGTGCTGGTCACTTCTGGACCTGGCGCAACCAACACTGTAACACCAATCGCTACAGCCTATATGGACTCAATCCCAATGGTGATTTTGTCTGGACAGGTTGCCAGCCATCTTATTGGTGAAGATGCATTCCAAGAAACAGATATGGTCGGTATTTCTCGTCCGATCGTAAAACATAGTTTCCAAGTGCGTCATGCAAGTGAAATTCCTGCCGTTATTAAAAAAGCATTTTATATTGCTGCTTCAGGTCGTCCGGGTCCTGTTGTGGTTGATATTCCGAAGGATGTTACCAATCCTGTCGACAAATTTGCTTATGAATATCCTGAAAAAGTGAAGATGCGCTCTTATCAGCCACCTCACCGCGGTCATTCAGGTCAAATTCGTAAAGCCATTGATGAACTTATTAATGCCAAACGCCCTGTCATTTATACAGGTGGTGGTGTTGTTCAGGGCAATGCTTCTGCATTACTGACTGAATTGGCGCATTTATTGAATTACCCAGTGACCAATACGCTGATGGGTTTGGGTGCATTCCCAGGCGATGATGAGCAATTCTTGGGTATGTTGGGTATGCATGGTACATACGAAGCCAATATGAGTATGCATAATGCTGATGTTATCTTGGCGATCGGTGCGCGTTTTGATGACCGTGTAACCAATAACCCAGCGAAGTTCTGTACCAACGCGAAAGTGATTCATATTGATATCGACCCAGCGACGATTTCAAAAACCATTATGGCGCATATCCCAATCGTGGGTGCGGTAGAGCCAGTACTTCAAGAGATGTTGGTTCAATTGAAACAAATGAATGTTTCTAAACCAAACCCTGAAGAAATCTCGGCATGGTGGTCACAAATCAACGAATGGCGCAAAGTACATGGTTTGCGTTATGCACCAGGTGAAAATGGCGTGATGAAACCACAACAAGTGGTTGAAGTATTAGACAAAGTAACCAATGGTGAAGCGATCATTACTTCTGACGTTGGTCAGCATCAAATGTTTGGTGCGATGTATTACAAATACAAACGTCCACGTCAATGGATCAACTCAGGTGGCTTAGGCACAATGGGTGTAGGTTTACCTTATGCCATGGCTGCGAAACTTGCATTCCCAGACCAACAAGTGGTGTGTATCACAGGTGAAGCATCGATTCAGATGTGTATCCAAGAGCTTTCTACATGTAAGCAATATGGCTTAAATGTGAAAATTCTGTGCTTGAACAACCGTGCTTTGGGGATGGTAAAACAATGGCAAGATATGAACTATGAAGGACGTCATTCAAGTTCTTATGTTGAGTCATTACCCGATTTTCCAAAATTGATGGAAGCTTACGGCCATGTAGGTATTCAGATTGACCATGCGGATGAGCTTGAATCTAAGCTTAAAGAAGCAATGGCGATTAACGATAAATGTGTATTCATTAACGTGATGGTTGATCGTACCGAGCATGTATATCCGATGCTTATTGCAGGTCAATCTATGCAAGATATGTGGTTGTCTAAAGGGGAGCGTACTGAATGAGACATATTATTTCTGTACTCGTTGAAAACGAAGCTGGTGCGCTTTCTCGTTTAGTGGGGTTGTTCTCTCAACGTGGTTATAACATTGAAACTTTAAATGTCGCACCAACTGAAGATCCAACCATGTCACGTTTGACATTAACCACCTATGGTGATGATCATAAAATTGAGCAAATCACCAAACAGCTGAATAAATTGGTTGAAGTGGTTAAAGTGGTTGATTTGTCAGAAGGCGCGCACATTGAGCGTGAGCTGATGCTGATTAAAGTCAAAGCATTGGGTTCTGCACGTGCTGAAATTAAGCGCACAGCGGATATCTTTCGTGCTCAAGTGGTTGATGTTACTCCAACGACTTATACCATTCAGATTGCGGGTACAACTGAAAAAATTGATGGCTTTATTGATGCTCTTGCAGAAAACACAATTTTAGAAGTTGTTCGTTCTGGTGTATCTGGTATTGCTCGTGGTGAAAAGGTTCTTTCACTCTAGCTGCACTTCAACCAGTAATTAATTATTTGATTTTTTATTCCCTCATGTATAACCTCTCCTCGCAATAGGAGAGGGACTTAGACTAGAAGATTCAAAACAATAATCTTCAGGATAGGAAGAGGAAACACAGCATTTTAGCGGAGACAGCAATGCAAATTTTTTATGATAAAGACTGCGACTTATCTATCATCCAAGGTAAAAAAGTAGCGATCATTGGTTATGGTTCACAAGGTCATGCTCACGCGCAAAACCTTCAAGACTCAGGTGTAGACGTTACTGTTGGTTTACGTGCTGGTTCTACTTCTTGGAAAAAAGCTGAAAATGCAGGCCTTAAAGTTGCTGAAGTTCCAGCTGCTGTTGCTCAAGCTGATTTAGTGATGATCTTGACACCAGATGAGTTTCAATCACAGCTTTATCGTGACGTGATCGAACCAAACATCAAAGAAGGTGCGACTTTAGCATTTGCACATGGTTTCGCTGTACTTTATAACCAAGTTGTTCCACGTAAAGATTTAGACGTGATCATGGTTGCACCAAAAGCACCAGGTCATACTGTACGTTCAGAATTCCAACGTGGTTCAGGTGTACCTGATCTTATCGCGATTCATCAAGATGCTTCTGGTAATGCACGTAACGTTGCACTTTCTTACGCTTCAGGTGTAGGTGGTGGTCGTACAGGTATCATCGAAACTTCATTCCGTGAAGAAACTGAAACTGACTTATTTGGTGAGCAAGCAGTACTTTGTGGTGGTGCTGTTGAATTGGTTAAAATGGGTTATGAAACGCTTGTTGAAGCGGGTTATGCACCTGAAATGGCTTATTTCGAATGCTTGCACGAACTTAAATTAATCGTTGATTTAATGTTTGAAGGCGGTATTGCGGACATGAACTATTCAGTATCTAACAATGCTGAATACGGTGAATATGTGACTGGCGTTGAAGTGATCAACGAGCAATCACGTGAAGCGATGCGTAATGCACTTAAACGTATCCAATCAGGTGAATATGCGAAGATGTTCATCCAAGAAGGTGCATTGAACTATCCATCTATGACAGCTCGTCGCCGTCAAAACGCAGCTCACGGTATTGAAGTGACTGGCGGTAAATTACGCGCGATGATGCCTTGGATTCAAGCCAACAAAATCGTAGATAAAGAAAAGAACTAATTTTTAGTTTTTATCAAAGCCCACTCTTTTGAGTGGGTTTTTTTATGTTATATTTTAGCTAAAGTTAATAATAAAACAGAAAATAACATGACATTAAAAACATATTTAGTCAGCATTAGTATGCTTGGCTGTAGTGCTATATATCCCGTATATGCGCAGAATGCGAGCGTAGATGATTCTATGCAAAAATCTAGGCAGAATTATGATCAAGTTCAAAATACCCAAAATAAATTACTCGATGAAAAGATTGCGTACAATGCTTTAGAAAAAGCCAAGCAGTCTTTAAATGTGGGTCATCCACAACAGGCCATCGCGGCATTACAGACTGCAATTCAGTATTTTGAAAAATACCAAAACAGTAGTCAAGACACACTCTATGCTGCCAACGGAACAGCTGAAACCTTGCTATACCTGACACTTGATATGGGAAAGCAAAAAAATATTCGAGTTTTTTCAGGTTGTTGGGCGGACTTATACTTTCAAGCCGCTTATGCCTTTATTGAAATGAATGATCTAAAGAATGCTCAAGTGAAGTTAAAAAGTGCTTTAACGCTATCACCTTTTAATAGTGAGTATTTAAAAGAGGCAGGGTTTATTCAGCAAGCACAAAAACAGTGGCAAGCGTCATTGGAAAGTTTTAAAACTGCTGAACAGTATCTGTATTTGCTTGAGCCTGAAGAAAAAAGATTGGCGATTCAACAGAGTGTAAGACGTAGTTTGGGGGTGAGTTTGATTGAATTAAATCAACTGGATGAAGCTACTCAATATTTTAATAAAGTCTTGAAGGTTGATCCCTCGGATGCAAAAGCGCGTAATGAATTAAACTACATTGAGGAGTTAAAGAAAAAAGGTCATGTTGCCAAGCAGCCAATTGGTCGCGTCTAAATCGCGTTTTTTAAAATCATCTTTTAGGGTAGCAATTTTTAACTAATAAAAATTTATTTTGTGATAAATTACACATTATTGATTATGGTTAAACGTGGTATTCAAGCATGAAATCTAAACTTCTCATCGCAATGACGACTTTGTCTATTTCATGCTTTAGTTTTGCTGAAACGCAACCCACTTCGACCAATACCGCACTAAAGCCTTTTAGTGGCGTACGCGTATCGATGCAACGTATGCTTAAGTCGAGCGAAGGTCGATACTTTATGAACCTTTATGCGGGGATTGCCCATCCGCACGGTGTGCTGACGGATTTAATGGATGGTACAACAACAGATTTTAAAGGGACACAAAAAGCTGATCAGTTGGATTTAAAGTCGATCACTGCTCAATCAGATCCTTTGGCAAATGGTAGTGATCAATTAACTGGTTTATTAAATGCAAATACAGGCGTGTTTAAAGCATCATTGTTAAAGAAACCAAATACAGCTTGGCAGTCGATACAGTTTGAGCCTGCTTTTAAAGTCAGCAATAAACCCGTTTTTATCTTTAAATTTTATGGTCAAGATGATGCCAATAGCCCTTATGGAAAAACCTTAAAACGTGTTGATGTGTTAAATAAAACCAACAATACAGTGGTACAGAGCTTGACAGGTTTTACTGGTTATCCAAACAGCATTGGCTATATGGATATCAATTTTGATGGTTATTATGATGTCATTGTGTCGGACTTGTCGCAAGGTCGTACAGTCGATGATAAGCGCTATATTTACTGGATGTATAATCCAAAAACACAACAATTTCAACGTTCTCCGCAGCTTGAAAAAATTGTTGGTTTCCCAAGTTTACATGGTGAAAAACAACAAATTGATTTTGGTAATGGACAGCTTTATCAAGTTCAGAATGGTTTGTTAAATCGTATTTCTGATGAAAATTTAAATGGTCAAAAAACTGTCATTAAATAATCATTAAAATGTCAAAAACTTAGCCTAATCTATTCAAAAATGAAGAGATTAGGTATCGTATGAATAAACCGTACGCGAACACCTTGCAATTTAAACAACAAGATTTTCCCGATAACTTTAAATTTTATTTTAATCCAAACAAGAAAAAAATCGATACGAATAAAGACCATCTTATTCGTGACTTATCCCGACCTCGACTGAAAATTGCAATCGTGACTGAAACATGGCCACCAGAAATCAATGGTGTTGCTTTGTCTTTGATGCAACTGTGTAAAGGCTTGCAAAATCAAGGTCATAAAATATTACTGATTCGCCCTGCACAGAAGACCCAATGTCAAGACTTTAGCCCGAATAAAGAGTGCTTGGTGACTGGGCAATCAATTCCGAAATATCCAGACATGAAGTTTGGCTGGCCCCAATTTCTAAAAGTCTCTCAAGCGATTACGGCATTTTCACCTGATGTGGTACATATCGTGACTGAAGGGCCTTTAGGCTTTACTGCGCTGCATGCGGCAAAGACACGACGAATTCCGGTATCAAGTGGTTTTCATTCACAATTCCAAGAATTTAGCCGTTTCTTTGATTTAGCATTCTTGGTCAAACCAATTCAAAGTTATTTGAGATGGTTCCATAACGCAACGCAACTGACCTGTGTGCCAAGCCGTGATACAGAGCAGGCATTACGTGAGTTTGGTGTGACCTGTCCATTGGTTGTAGTCGGGCGAGGAATTGATACAGAACGCTTTTCATCACAACGCTACTCCGAACAGTTGAGACAACAGTGGGGTGCAGATGAAGACACCACAGTCTTGATCTATGTTGGGCGTTTGTCTTCTGAAAAAGAAGTCAATGTGGTGATTGATGCCTATTCTGAACTGAGGCAACAAGCACAACGAAAAGTAAAGTTGGTGCTGGTAGGGCATGGTCCAGATCGTGGTCGTTTAGAAAAAATGCCGGGTGCTGAACATGTGATTTTTATGGGTAGTCTAACTGGCACACAACTTGCTGAAGCCTATGCGAGTGCAAATGTTTTTGTTTTTGCAAGTCAGGTAGAAACCTTTGGGAATGTCGTTATCGAAGCGATGGCGAGTGGTTTACCGATTATTGCTTATGACTATGCCTGCGCTCAACTTCATGGCAGACATGCTCAGAATGGCTGGTTATGTCCAATTGGAGACATCAAGCAATTCACTCAACATGTATTAGATATTCCAGATAACAGCACACTTAAACGTTTCGGGCAACAGGCGATGCATGATGTGCAAAGCATTGGATGGCAACATCCCGTACAACAATTCGAAGAAGCACTATACCAGGTAACGCAGTATGCAAAACGACTGACCTAGTTCATCTCAAATAATGAGAGGAGAGTGGAAAATGAATTTTAAGAATACCAAAATAAAAATGCTCGATCTCGACCTTAGAGGTTGTTTATATCTCAATAATTTATCGCATACCCAAAGTATTGCGACGTTCTTTAAAACTGTGAGCCGTTTGGGAGATGGTCCTTTCTGGTGCGCAATGTTGGTTCTGATTTGGCTACAAAAGAGCTGGATCTATGGTCTGCAACTTCTCTATGTCGTTGTTATGGGGCTTTTAGGAACTGGAATTTATAAGTTCTTAAAACATAAAACAGTGCGACCACGACCTTATCAAGTTCATCAAGTCATTATTCTGGGTGAACGACCATTGGATCATTTTAGCTTTCCGTCAGGTCATACGTTACATGCGGTCATGGTCACAATTGTGTTTGGTTATATTCAACCAGTTTTGTTGTTCATTATGATGCCTTTTACCATTCTTGTGGCTTTATCTCGGATGGTTTTAGGTCTGCATTATCCAAGCGATGTCATTGTTGGCGCACTGATTGGTGCAAGTGTCGCGAGTTTGATTGTGTTAAGCGCACCATATTTAGGAGTGATGTTATGATGGTTTACTTACTGCTGGTCTGTAATTTTATTTTTAAAGAATCTGATGATTTTGATCATCAAGGTTTTAACTTTGAATAATTGGCTCAATTCAATCCGTCTTGTAAATTAAACGCTTGAATCCGTGGTGAATCTTGTAAGTGTCTAGAATGATTTATTTCTGAATGAATTGAGATTTGATACAGTAGCAGAATTAAATTGAGCAAAGGAAGACCTGATATGGGCTTACGTTGGACAGATACAATTGATATCGCAATTGAACTCAGTGAAGCGCATCCAGATGTGGATCCACAATGGGTGCGTTTTACCGATATGCATGCATGGATTTGTGCATTGCCAGAATTTAGTGATGATCCAACCAAATCGACTGAAGGTCTGCTAGAAGCCATTCAAATGGCATGGATTGATGAAGCGAATTAATGGCTTGAGATGTTGCTGAGTGATGCTAAACGTCACAGCGCATCGAAAAATCCAAATTTTTTACAGATTAAAAGCAGAAAATTGTTCATTATTCGGTATAATGCGCCCAAATTTTCGTGTCAATTTGACTAAAGGAGCCACTCATGGCTATTGAACGTACTTTATCTATCGTAAAACCAGATGCAGTTGCTAAAAACCACATTGGTGACATCTTTGCTCGTTTCGAAAAAGCTGGTCTTAAAATCGTTGCGACTAAAATGAAACACCTTTCTAAAGCAGAAGCTGAAGGTTTCTATGCTGAGCATAAAGAACGTGGTTTCTTTGGTGACCTTGTTGCATTCATGACTTCTGGTCCAGTTGTAGTATCTGTTCTTGAAGGTGAAAACGCAGTTCTTGCTCACCGTGAAATTCTTGGTGCTACAAACCCTAAAGAAGCTGCTCCTGGTACAATCCGTGCAGATTTCGCTGTAAGCATCGATGAAAATGCTGCGCATGGTTCTGACTCAGTTGCATCTGCTGACCGTGAAGTAAATTACTTCTTCGCTCAAACTGAAGTTTGCCCACGTACTCGTTAATTCGACGTATCTAGGGTCTCTTTTTCTACACGAATAAATCTCCGATTTATGAATTGATAACAGACCCGAAACCAGATAGGTGATATACTACTTGTCTGGTTTTTTTATTTTTGTTGCTTTATTTGGCTAAATATTGGTCAATATGTTTTATTACTACGGCATGATTTAGGTAATCCCCATGAATTCTGAAGTTGTCGCTTCATCGTTAAATCTAGATGAACAGCAGCCTGCATCATCAAAATCTGTACAGGCTGATCGTATTCAGACTGCAAATGTGCAGAAAGTGAATTTACTTGGCATGTCACGTCCGCAATTGGAAAAATTCTTCGAAGAAATCGGCGAGAAAAAATTCCGTGCTGGGCAGGTAATGAAATGGATGCATCAATTTTTTATCACTGATTTTGCTGAAATGACCAATATTTCAGGAAAGTTGCGTGAAAAACTAGAAAGAATTTGTGAAATCAAAGCGCCAGAAGTGGTACATCGTAACTATTCGAAAGATGGAACCCGTAAGTGGGTATTCCGTGTTGGTGATGGTGCGGGCTCTTTGGTTGAAACGGTATTGATTCCAGCAGAAGATAAAACAGGTTCACGTAAAACACTGTGTATTTCATCACAAGTGGGTTGTGCTTTAGATTGCTCATTCTGTTCAACAGGAAAGCAAGGCTTTCAGCGTGATTTAACCCCTGACGAGATCATTGGACAGTTATGGGTGGCCAACTATTCTTATATGGAAGAAGTGCCTGTTGCTGAACGTGAGCGCTCGGTGACCAATGTGGTGATGATGGGAATGGGTGAGCCATTACTCAACTATGATGCTGTATTAAGCTCAATGAATATCATGTTAGATGACTTTGCTTATGGCATGTCTAAACGTCGTGTTACATTATCAACCTCAGGTGTTGTACCGAAAATCGATCAATTGGCACAAGATATAGATGTGGCTTTGGCGATTTCTTTACATGCGCCAAATGATGAATTACGTAATGAATTAGTACCGATTAATAAAAAATATCCATTAGCACAATTGATTGCTGCATGTCAGCGTTATATCGCCAAAGATGGTAATGAAAGTTCTCGTAAACATGTCACTATTGAATATGTGATGTTGGAAGGGGTGAATGATCATCCTGAACATGCACAACAAATGATTAAGTTACTGAAAAACTTACCAAGTAAAATTAATTTAATTCCATTTAATCCATTTCCGCATGCGCCGTATGGCCGTTCAAGTCGAAATCGTATTATTTCTTTCCAAAAAACTTTGTCTGATGCAGGTTTTGTGTGTACGATTCGTCAGACACGTGGTGATGATATTGATGCTGCGTGTGGGCAGTTGGTCGGGCAAGTGGCAGATCGTACCCGTCGTGCAGAGCAGTGGAAAAAGAAAGTTGCTGAACGTGGTGAGATTATTCGTTCATAAGCTTAAAGATTTGTAGACATACATTTATATCAACAAATAATCAGGGGCTGACTTTGAGAAAATCGATGTATCAAAAAGCAGTTGTAATATTGGCAATTGGTTTATCTGCATTGGTCGTACAGGGTTGTCAAACGACAAATTCAGACACAATAATTAAAAAAGATCCTGAAAAAGCCGTTAAAGTACGTACTCAGCTTGCTGCTGAATATATTCGTACAGGTGATTTAGATGCTGCAAAACGCGCACTAGACCAAGCTTTAGAAACTGATTCACGTGATTCTGCGGCAAATATGATGATGGGTGTCTTACTGCAACAAGAAGGCAGTAAGATCAGTATGGAAAAAGCAGACGGCTATTTTAAGCGTGCAATTTCCAGTGACTCAAAAAATGCACAAGCTCGTAATAATTATGGAACATATTTATTTGTTTCTGAGCGCTATAATGACGCGATTGAACAGTTGAGTATAGCTGGTGCTGCGCTTGGTTATGATCAACGTTACAAGGCTTTAGAAAATTTAGGTCGGGTTTACTTAAAAGTGGGTGATGTGGCAAATGCTGAAAAAGCGTTCAAACAAGCTTTACAAGTCAATCGCGATTCGATTATTTCTCTGGTAGAGTTATCAGAAATTTTCTATTTGCAACAAAAAAGTGCGCAAGCAAGTCAACTCTATGAGCAATATGTTCGTTTAGTAGGTCAGGACAAACAGGGTGCGAGAGCGCTTTGGATTGGTTTACGTATTGCACGTGCCAATAATGATCAGATGGGAATGCAAGTGTTGGTCAACCAACTGCGTGCATTGTTCCCGGACAGTAAAGAATATCAACGTTATCTGCAATTACAGTACAGTACTGAGGCCGTATGGAAGTAAATCCTAATTCACAGCAACCTACAGGTTCAAACGTAGCATCTAATGGCTTAGGAAATGTTCAACGTCCAGGTGAGTACTTGCGTCAAATTCGAGTCTCCAAAAACCTAGACATTCAAGATGTTGCAAACGAACTAAAAATGCCTGTAAAAACCTTACAAGCATTGGAACAAGATGAATATAAGTCTTTGCCAGAAGCAACCTTTATTAAAGGTTATTATCGTTCATATGCCAAGTTTCTAGGCGTTGATGCAACGGTAGTCATTCAACGCTTTGATGAAATTTATCAAAATGATACTGGGCTTTTGCCAAACCATGCATTGAACAACTCCCCAATCAAAATTATGGGGAAATTGCCTGGATCAAACAGTGATCGTAATAAAAAATGGTTAAAGCGAATTTTAATTGCCATTGTTGCGCTTGCGGTGATTTGGGCTGTGATTGCTGGAATTCAAAAAATGACATCGGGTAAAAGCGCTGATGTTGATGCTAAACCACAAGCCTCAGAAGTAGAAGTGTTGAATTTAAACAATGCAACTGCGACTTCAGGTGACCAAATGGTATTGAATTTCAGTCATCCAACCTCTGTACATATTGTAGATAGTACAGGAAAAGTTTTGGCGACTGGTCGCCAGTCGGCTGCTTTAACCGTTAATGGCCAATCACCATTCCAAATTCGTCTCGATGATGCAACTGCTGTGTCATTAAGCCTTAATAATGAACAGATTTCATTGTCTCCATATACAGTGAACGGAAAAGCAGAATTCCGTTTGTCACGTTAATGGGCAAGAGTAGATAAGATCATGATTGAGAATCCAATCAAGCGCCGTCCTACACGTAAAATACGTGTAGGTTCAGTGTATGTCGGTGGTGATGCACCGATCAGTATTCAAAGTATGACCAATACTGAAACCTGTGATGTCGATGCAACAGTTGCGCAGATTCAACGCTGTGCAGATGTTGGTGCGGACATTATGCGGGTATCGGTACCGACTATGGAAGCTGCTGAAGCTTTTGGTGAAATTCGTAAACGTGTCACGGTACCATTGGTTGCAGATATTCATTTCGATTATAAAATCGCATTGAAAGTTGCAGACATGGGTGCAGACTGTTTGCGGATTAACCCTGGGAATATTGGTTCTGAAGCCAAGATTCGTGAAGTGGTTGCTGCTGCACGTCATCACGATATTTCTATGCGTATTGGTGTCAATGCTGGATCTTTAGAAAAAGATATCCAAAAGAAATATGGTGAGCCGACAGGTCAGGCATTACTTGAATCTGCAATGCGTCATATCGACATATTGGATCGTTTAAACTTCCATGAGTTTAAAATTTCAGTAAAAGCATCAAATGTATTTTTAACAATGGATGCTTATCGTTTATTATCTGCACAAATTGATAATCCATTACATTTAGGTGTAACCGAAGCTGGGATCTATCGTACGGGTTCAGTGAAATCTGCGATTGCTTTAGGTGGTTTGCTGTTGGATGGCATTGGTGACACCATGCGTATTTCATTGGCGGCTGAGCCTGAAGAAGAAGTAAAAATTGGTTTTGATATTTTAAAATCCCTGAGCCTTCGTTCAAATGGGATTAACTTTATTGCTTGTCCAAGCTGTTCACGTCAGGAATTTAACGTGATCAAAGTGATGCAGGCTTTAGAGGAACGTTTAGAAGATATTCGCACACCAATGGATGTGTCTGTCATTGGTTGTAAAGTCAACGGTCCGGGTGAAGCAAAAGAAGCTGATATTGGTATAGTCGGTGCAAGTCCGCGCTCACTCGTGTATCGTAATGGCGAAAAGAGTCACTTAATAGATACAAATCAGTTGGTTGATGAAATCGAAAGCATGGTTCGTCAACGTGTTCAAGAGCTTGAAAAAGCTAAAGCTAAAGAGATTATTCGTAGTTCATCATGAGTTCAATTGTCGCAATTAAAGGTTTTAACGACTTTCTCCCATCGCAAACACCTGCGTGGAGACGTCTTGAGCAGCATTTAGCATCGCTTATGGATGCATACGGTTATCAGCAAATCCGTTTGCCGGTGGTTGAACATACCAATTTGTTTAAGCGTTCAATTGGTGATGCAACTGATATCGTTGAAAAAGAAATGTACACTTTTTTCGATAAGGGTAATCCACCTGAATCTTTAACTTTGCGCCCAGAAGGCACAGCGGGTTGTGTACGTGCAATGTTGGAACATAACTTACTCCGTGGTGCAAATCCACGTGTTTGGTATGTTGGCCCAATGTTCCGCTATGAAAAACCACAAAAAGGTCGTTATCGCCAGTTTCACCAATTTGGTGTAGAAACTTTTGGTGTAGCGACACCTGATCAAGATGCTGAACTAATTCTCATGACTGCGCGTTTATGGAAACGCATGGGTGTTGCAGATAAAGTTCAACTTGAACTAAATACCTTGGGCGAGTCTGATGAACGTGCAGAGTATCGTGCTGCATTGGTTGAATTTCTTACAGCGCATCACGCTGATTTGGATGAAGATTCGCAACGTCGTTTAACCACCAATCCATTGCGAATTTTAGATTCGAAAGATGCACGAACTCAGCAAATTCTTGAAAATGCCCCTAAGTTGCATGATTTCTTAAAAGAAGACAGTTTGAATCATTTTGCTCAATTGCAACAGTATTTAACTGATGCAGGCATTGAGTTTGTCATCAATCAAAAACTAGTCCGTGGTTTAGACTATTACAATAAAACTGTTTTTGAATGGACAACGACACATTTAGGTTCTCAAGGAACGGTATGTGCGGGTGGTCGTTATGATGGTTTGGTTGGACAGCTGAAAGGTAAGCCTGATCAATCTGTACCAGCAGTCGGTTTTGCCATGGGCATGGAACGTTTATTATTGCTTCTTGAACAAGTTGAAGACAATACACCTGTGCGTGAATGTGAGTTATTCTTGCTATCAGATCCTGCAACACAAGGTCAGGCTTTGGTATTGGCTGAACAAATTCGTGATCAACTTGAAGCTGTAAATAGTACAATTCGTTTGAAAACAGGTTCACAGGGTTCAATGAAGAGTCAAATGAAGAAGGCAGACCAATCGGGTGCCATCTATGCTTTGATCTTTGGTGAGCGTGAGGCTGTAGCGCAGCAAGTTTTAGTCAAAGAACTTGCGACAGCAGAACAATATGAAATTAAGGCCACTGAAATTGTGCCTTTTTTCATTGAAAAATTTTCGTCAAAATAAGCCGATAATCATAAGGAAAAGGGGAGTCAAATGAGTGCAATGACTGATGATGAGCAACTGGATAGTGTGAAGTCATTTTTTAAGAAATATGGCTCGGCTATGGTGACAGGTGTCCTCATTGCATTGATTGCCTTTTTCGGTTGGGAATATTGGCAAAAGAAAACTTTGGCTGAAAATCAAAATGAAACAGCCAAAGTTCAGCAATTGATGGATGAGGCGCGAGCAGCCAATGGTGATGCTAAAGTCACTGCTGCCTTAGTCGCGTCAGCAGATAAAATTGTCAAAGACAATCCAGATTCTGTTCATGCAATTCAAGCACAAATTGTCATGGCAAAAGTTGCCTATGATAAAAATGACTATGCGTTGGCTGAACGTGAACTGAAAAAAGTTGAAAATTCTAAAATTAAAGACGCTGGTTTGTTACAAGTTGTAAAAATCAAACTTGCCGATGCACAATTGGCGCAAAAGAAGTTTGATGAAGCCTTGAAAACCTTGTCAGCTGTGAATGATCCTGCTTTTCAGGCAAGTGCTGATGAGTTAAAAGGTGATATTTATGTGGCAAAAAATGACACTGAAAATGCAAAAAAATCGTATCAAGCAGCATGGAATGCAGTCGTTGAGCGTAAACAAGAACGTCAAATTTTACAAATTAAACTCGAAAGTGTTGGCGTATTAGTAGAAGATCCTGATCTTGAACGCCCAATCTTAGCAACACAAGTGGATGAGTCTTAATGGATAGAAATTTTAAAATACCTTTTGCTTTAGCAATCTTATCAATCGCTTTAATCGGCTGTTCAAGTAATAAGACGAAAGAAGTGAAGATTAAGCCTAATCCACTGCCTAAAGTTGCACAAGCTTCAAGCTTGGTTCAAGTATTTTCGACCAGTGTTTCTTCGACCAGCAGTGAAGATGCATTACGTCTACGTTTAGATACAGACAATGGTGTTGTGTTTGCCTTAGATCCAAAAGGCGAAGTGGCTGCCTATAAAGGCAAACAGCGCTTATGGAATGCTAAAGTTACCAAAGACGGCTTAAGTTCTGGTGTTGAAGCAGCAGATGGTGTGGTGATTGTTGGTAATCAAAAAGGGCATGTTTTTGCATTAGACCAAGCAACGGGTGCGACCAAATGGTCTGCACAATTGTCAGGTGCAATTATCAGTTCTGCTTTGATTCAATCTGGTCGTGTGATAGTGGTTGCAAATGACGGTACGGTTTATGCCTTAGATGTTGCGACAGGTCAGCAAGCGTGGACTTATAAATTACCAAGCGCTTCATTTAGCTTAAGAGGCCAAGCCACTCCAGTTAGTTTAGATCCACGTACTGTGCTTATCGGCACTTCTACTGGCTATATTTTTGCAATAGATAGCCTTGCAGGTGTACCGCGTTTACAACGTCGTGTTGCGGTATCTGAAGGTCGTTCTGATATTCAGCGTTTGATTGATGTGGACAGTGAGCCTGTTGTTTCAGGACAGTATGTGGTTACGACGAGTTTCCAAGGTCAAGTCACTGTTCTAGATTTGGCTTCACAACGCGTTTTGTGGAGTGAAAATTCAAGCAGTATCAACCGTCCAGAAGTGACCGATGGTAAAGTCATCGTATCGCAAACCGATGGTCAAATTATTGCGTATGACTTGATTACAGGTCAGCAGCTTTGGAAAAATGAGCAACTGCTCAACCGTAACTTAAGCAACCCTGTATTGCTCGGTTCAAATCTTGTTGTGGGTGATTTAGATGGTTATTTACATCAAATTGATCCAAATACAGGAACAACGTTAGGTCGTGCTAAAACCAGTGGTGAAGTACGTACGTTGAGAGTGATTGATAATCAAGTTTATGTTTCGACACGTAAAGGTGCAATGAGTATCTGGCAAAGTCGTTAACAGTTAATCAACAGACACGATTAGGATTCTCTATTTTTTTAGTCTTGTGTTAAAATAGAGCAATCCGTATGAATTCCATACACGGGGTGATTGAAAATCAATACCCCGTGTTTTTATTTTAGGTTTTTCCTATTCTTCTTCCTATACATTTCTGATGTTCAGACCAGTCATACTGGCTGATCTTGAATAAAGGTTATTTTATGAAACCCGTAATTGCGCTCATTGGTCGTCCAAACGTCGGCAAATCAACGTTATTCAACCAGATTACCAAGAGCCGTGATGCACTCGTTGCTGATTTTGCTGGTCTTACCCGAGATCGTAAATATGGTGATGCAACTTATGAAAATAAATCTTTCATTGTCGTTGATACTGGGGGTATCGGTGAAAATGAAGGTGGTATTGACTCATATATGGCAGAGCAATCAAAAACTGCGATTAATGAAGCCGACATCATTGTTTTTGTTGTCGATGCACGCGCTGGGCTATTGGCTTCTGATGAGCAGATTGCACGTGAATTGCGTACACTTGGTAAAAAGGTTTACTTGGTTGCCAACAAAGTCGATGGTGTACATGCTGAAGCTGCATTAGTTGAATTTTATAAACTTGGTATGGGTGAACCCTTACAAGTTGCGGCAAGTCATGGTCGTGGTGTTCAACAAATGCTTGAGGATATCTTGGTGGATGTCCCAGAAGATGAAAACCCAGAAGAACACGATAAGGCAACAGGTTTACGTTTAGCAATTATTGGTCGTCCAAATGTCGGTAAATCTACTTTGGTTAACCGTTTGTTAGGTGAAGATCGTGTTGTTGCATTTGACCAACCGGGTACAACCCGTGACTCGATTTATATTCCGTTTGAGCGTGATGGTCGTCAATATACCTTGATCGACACTGCGGGTGTACGTCGTAAAGGTAAAGTCGATGAAATGATTGAGAAATTCTCAATCGTTAAAACGCTACAAGCGATTAAAGATGCACATGTCATCGTGGTGGTTTTAGATGCACGTGAAGGTGTGGTTGAACAAGATCTACATTTGATCGGTTATGCACTTGAAGCTGGTCGTGCCATGGTGATTGCCATTAACAAATGGGACAACATGACAGAGTATGATCGCAAACAATGTAAATTGGATGTTGATCGTCGTTTTGACTTTATTCCTTGGGCAAAAGTACATTTGATTTCTGCTTTGCATGGAACAGGTGTCGGTGAGATGTATCCAACCATTCACCGTGCTTATGATTCATCACACTTAAAAGTTTCACCTGCAAAATTAACTCAGATTTTGAATGATGCAACTGAAGCACATCAACCGCCAATGATCAGTGGTAAACGTATTAAAATGCGTTATGCCCACATGGGTGGACAAAACCCACCAACGATTGTGATTCATGGTAATAAGGTGGATAAGACACCTGCGGACTACCGTCGTTATTTGGAAAATGTCTTCCGTAAAGTGTATAACCTTGAAGGTACACCGGTTCGCGTTGACTTTAAAACAGCTGAAAATCCATTTGAAGGCCGTAAATCTCAAATTGATGAGCGTGTTGCAGCACGTCGTCGTCGTTATGTACAGAAATTTAAAAAGGCTGAAAAGAAATTTAGAAGCTAAATTTAGCGTTGAACACATCAAAACCCAAAGTGATCTTTGGGTTTTTTTGATTTAAGATAATGAAAAATGTTTGGGAATGGGTTGTGAATCGTATTATTCAATTGGATGTTAATTCTATTCAAAATATTCTTCCGAGTTACCATTCGATCGATCGAAAGGGGCAGATCCAAGAACTGAAACAGGCGATCTATCAATATAGAAACCAATTATTGTCCGATATTTTTTCAGTTGAAATCAGTAATCATTCTTTTGAAAAAACAGATTTTGGTAAACCCTATTTAATTGATTATCCAAAGTTTCACGTGAATCATTCACATAGCCAGCACCATTATGCTTTGGCGAGTAGTCAGCAGATCCAAGATCTGGGTGTGGATGTCGAGGATTTAGATCGAAAGGTTCGCTTTGAAGCTTTGGCAAAACATGCTTTTCATCCCCAAGAATATCAGGCTTGGCAAGCGTTAGACTTTGATCCTACTTTTTGGTTTAAGGTGTGGACCACAAAAGAGGCGATTTTAAAAGCATCAGGCTTAGGGATTCGTTTGAGTCTAAATGAGCTAAATACTGGAGTGCATGTGATGAATGATGGTGGGATCTCTACGCATCCGCTATTGGGCAGTTTTGCCTATCAAAATCTCCAGCTGAGCCGAGTCATGCTGACGGTGGCATGGCGTTCTGAATTATCCTGTAAGGGCTTTGCATTTCCACAGATTCAAATCATTCAACATGGTTAATTAAAGATTGTATAGACGTTTTCATTCTGCATAACACATAAATTGCAACAACGTTATTCCATATTAGAGTGTGACATCTATACATCTAAGTGTTGAAATTTTCAAGCTTAAGCCACTTGTATTGCAAATCGGCATTGTTTAATAAAACCAGTTAAATGTAAGCTGTTTATCTTTAAATAAAAATAAATAGTATTCGATCACGATCAAACAATCTTGCTAGAAGCATGTACTTTGTAAGCTATATTTTTTACATAAAAATTGGTTTATTTCTCAATGAAATTCTCTATACTTGATAAATTAAATGATAATTAAGTAGCGAAAATACTAATTATTGTGAATTTAAAGCGATGAATAAGCGATAGGTTAGGATTAATTATATAGTGCGATTTAAATACTTCATCAGCTTAATTTGCATCATATTTTTTTATCCAAATTTTAGTTTTGCTTCAAGCTTAGAAAGTGACATTGCGGCTTTTAACCTCATTACCAACTACGAGCTTTTATTCTTTGGTGGAATATTTGTTATTCTGATGCAGGCTGGTTTTGCTGTAGTTGAAGGCGGATATGAAAATACCTATAAGTCAATTTCCGCATTATTGGTCAATTATGTTTCTGCAGTTTTAGGAACACTTATTTTTGGTTTCTTCTGCGCAAAAATTCTCCTTGCAGGGGATACCAGCTCCGAAAAATATATGAATGGCATGCTGCATGGCTGGCATTGGAATTTATTATTTTTTTATACCCTAATGGCCACCACAATCACCACTGTGGTTGGGCGAGTGATTCCGAGTAAAGTTCCCTTATTGGTTAACTGGATAACTGGTTTGATGATCGCAGGTGTGATCTTTCCTTTCTTTAGTAGCTGGACTTGGGGAAATATCTTATTTGGTAAGGGCTGGTTAAAAGAATTAGGATTTATTGATTTCGCGGGTTCAACCGTGGTGCACTCCACCGCAGCATGGATTGTTTTGGCGGGCTACTTAACTTTAAAACCTCAAGACCGACAAGAAATCTTAAAAAAAGACTTAATCTTTGAAGATTATAAAATCTTATCTTTGGCATTGGCTGGCTTTATTCTTTGGCTGGCATGGTCAGGTCTAAATGTAGTTTATATCTCAGCACTCTATGCGGATATAGGAGTCATTGTCGTCAATGCCTTTGCTGCACTTTTTGGGGCAATGATTGCACCCTTGGTTTTTTCTTTGGTACTCAACAATAAAATTATTTCATGGGTTGAAATGATTAAAGGCGCTTTAGGTGGCTTGGTTGCGATCACGGCAAGTTGTGGTTTAGTGAATTTATCATCGGCATTGATTATTGGCTTGGTTTCTGGATTATTCACAATCTATCTACCTCGTTTATTGGCCTATTGGATTGACTCTAAGCATATTCGTGAAGTTGTCGTGGTACACGGTATTTGTGGAGCATGGGGGACATTGGCTGTCTCATTGACAGATAACCCCGTGATTAATTTAGCCAACAAAGCCAGTGTTATTGATCAAAGTATCGGGATTGCGGTAAATTTTGTGTGGAGTTTTGGCGTTGCATTCTTAGTATTTAAACTGATTTGTAAACTGCGTAATGCATACTCAATTAAGTCGTTAAAAAATTGAGTGCTTAAAAGCTTTGAAAAAAACCAAGCACTAAAAAAAGCGACATAAAGTCGCTTTTTTCATATTTAAGTTCTGTATTAAAAGTTAGGCAACACTTTCAGGTGTCGCACGCCATAAACTTTCCAGATCATAAAATTTACGTGCTGTTGGTAGCATCACATGTACGACTACAAATCCTAAATCGATAAGGATCCATTCAGCGTCTCGTTCACCTTCAACACCAATTGGGCGAAAGCCTGCTTTACGTGCTTCTTCAGCAACATTGTCAGCAAGTGCTTTAACATGGCGTGTTGATGTCCCGCTCGCGATGACAATTGCATCTGAAACGTTGCTAATAGCGCTGACATCAAGTTGAATAATATCTTTGGCTTTTACATCAAGTAGAGCTTCTTGTACGACTTTTAAACAAGTCTGTACGTCTTGATTTTGAGTGTTCATTGCAAGTTCGTGAGAATTAGAAGCGCTGGGCGATGGTTCTAAATTCATATAAGGTATATTTTCCAGAAAATATCTCATCTTCTAATATAGCGCTTTTGTCTAAAAAATACAAATTATACAATGCAACCGTTTGTCTAAGCACATCCCAATTTAATAGCTATGGTTGTTGGAAAAATATTTTTCTTTCCATGCAAATGACTGATTTGAATGCGATTGTGGCTTGTATTCTGCTGCAATAAAGCCCGTATAGGCGCTTTGTTTTAACCATGAAAAAATTGCAGAATAATCAATTTGTGCGGTATCTGGTTCGTGACGTCCTGGGCAGTCAGCAAATTGGATATGCCCAATCCAATCAATATTTTCTTGTAAGGCTGCCAGTACATCTTCGCCCATCATCGCCATGTGGTAACAGTCGAATTGCATTTTTAATGCAGGATGTTGTACCGCTTCTAACATTTCTTGGCCTTGTGCAATATTTTGCACCAAGAAACGCGGCATGTCAGTACCATTGATCATTTCAAATACAGGCTGAATATCACGATTAGAGAGCAGATGACAAGCCAGTTTTAAATTATTTGCTAAGGTATTTAAACAGGGGAGTAAATCAGCATCTTGGGGTTGTTTACCTGCCAAAATATTGACGTTTGGAACATTGAGCGCTTCTGCATATTCAATTGCAAGTTCTAGGGCTTGATGAAATGCCAGTTCTTGACCTGGTACACCAGCAAGTCCGTTTCCACCTTGCATTAAATCACCGGTGGGAACGTTGATCAGGCAAAGGCTTAAGTCATATTGTTCAAGCTGTGCTTGAATCTCTTCAATGCTTAATTCATACGGAAATTGAATTTCTACATTGTGGAAGCCATGAAGATGTGCCAAAGCAAAGCGTTCAATGAGCGGCACTTCAGTAAAAATCAAGGATAGGTTTACTGCGAGTTTAGTCATAAGAACGCTCCTTGCTATATTTGGACTTTCATCTTCAATGTAGTAGGCAATAGATTATTTTTCAACTTATTTATGTGTAGTTCCGTGTATTTTAACCCGATTTATTTTCCACTTGATGAATGACTGTGGCTAAATCAGACTCAGCAAATCCGTTGTTTTGATGGCTTTGTAATTGCCCCAGTGCACGTTGAGCCACAGGGATTTCTAAATCAAATTTTTGTGCAAGTTGAATGGCATTATTTAAGTCTTTAGAAAGCGTTTGTACTTTCCATTGTACTGGCTCCAAAGTATGTGTTGCCATGCGTGGGGCTAAAATTTGGAAAGGTTTTGAGTCGGCAAAACCACCCGCCAAAGCCGGAGCCAATAGGGTTGTATCTACACCTGCTTTACTGGCAAGCGCAACAGCTTCCGCGATCAAGGTACTATTGGCAGCAACGATAAGTTGGTTACAGATTTTAGTGGCTTGTCCAGTACCTGTTTCACCCATACGGGTTACACGCTGTGAGAGGATGTTGTAAACGAGGCTTAGTGCTTGGATCACCTCAGCATTGCCCCCAGCAAAAATGACCAGCGTGCCATTTTCAGCGCCTGCTGTTCCACCTGAAACAGGTGAGTCAATCCAAATCACTTGTTTTGTTGTTGCGCTATCAGCCAGCTGCTTGGTTTTATCCACAGATAAACTGGAGAAATCCACAATCACTTGCTTGGCTTGTAAATAAGGTTCAATGTGCTCATAAACCAGCTGTACAGCCTTATCATCAGCAAGGCAGCTGAGAATAATCGGATATTCTGCAATATTCTCAAGCTGTAATGGGTGAGCGCCTAGATCAATAAGGGCGTCACAGGCAGATGCTGTTCTGTTCCAGACCGCGACATGCAAGCCAGCTTGGATTAATCGGGTTGCCATACGGCTACCCATTAATCCCATCCCTAAAAATGCAATTTTACTGTTACGATCAAAATTCATTTTATAACTCAAAAAATTTTCAAAAAGGGTTTGTAGACATTTCATAAATTGCTTGCGTTGTAGGCTAAAATTGAGCAGGCAAGGCATGAAACGAAGAGAATAGCGAGACTATTTTCGAGTTTCATAACGAAGGCTGAGATAATTTTAGTCACAACCTGAGCAAGAACAAAGCATTGCTTTGTTCGCGGCGCAAGGCGAAGCCGGGGACAAGAGTGTTTTTTGCTATTTTGTGGTTAGCTTGTGAAACAATATTATTTGTCATTTAGAAAGACTAAATTTCGTATCAGCTAAAAACACTCGTAGTCGCAAATATAGATGAATTGTTAACAGACCCTTAAGTTTTAGATTATTTATATTGGCGCGGTAAAAATTTTAATTCAGGATTTTTATCCTTTTTACGTGCAATTTGACTATTTTTACCCAAGAGTAATTTTAACTGCCAAATCTTCTCTAAACGTAAAGATTTCTGAGGTTGATGTTCCATAGCATCTAAAACACGTTTAGCAGCCATCAGCGCATCTGGCGAGCGTTGCAGCATCTCTTCTGCAATGGCTTGAGCTTTTGCCAAAGGTGAGTCGTCTACATGCGTCACCAAACCAATGTCTTTGGCATAATTGCCATCAAAAATACGTGCAGTCAGGGTAAGCTCTTTGGCTAAATCAATACCAATCACGCCCTTGATTGAACGGGTTAAGCCCATGTCAGGCACAAGCCCCCAACGGCTTTCCATGATGGACATTTTAGTCTCTGGGTGTGCAATACGAATATCTGCAGCCAATGCAAGTTGCATCCCTGCACCAAAGCAGAAACCTTCAATTGCTGCAATGACAGGGACAGGCAGTTCTTGCCAGATCAAAAATGCTTTTTGGAATAGGCTTTGACCAGGTTTAATCAGTTCCCAAGCCGCAAAGGCTGTATTTTTGGGACTATTTAAGTCAGCAAGGTCAATACCTGCACTAAATACATTGGCTTCACCCGTCAGAATCACCACACGAATACTGCGGTCTTTTTTAATCTGTTGTGCGACGCTTACCAGTTCACGGAGTAAAGCAAAACTCATGGCATTGCGTTTATCTGGACGATTTAATGAAACTGTTGCGATACCATTGTTTTTTTCTATGTGTAGTAGTGCCATGATCTTGACTCATTTTTCCTTGGTCATCAGCATAGCATGTGAATTGAATAGTTACATGACAGTAGAGTCACCGAAACTGTGTTGATGTGCCAATTGAGTGCTAAAGCCAAAACAGGATTGAAACAGCGGCTTGTGTAATTTTATTGGTTTTTGAAAAGATGATTGCAATGAAAAGGTCGTTCTAATTCATGCTGTTTTAAAGAAACAATAAAACCATACGCAAGATAAAATCCAGAGTCAATTTGGGTTTTATCCTTAGGATTTAAAAACAGCTTAAAGCGTCATAAGAAAAGCATTTATAGCGCTGAATTGGATAGAACTGCGCTGTATTTATGAAGCGGGTAAAATCTGCTGTGCAGCTGTTTCAACTTCATGAATCGCCAATTGAAGCTCATCAAAGCGTTTCATCACGTCTTGGATAAAGGCTTCATCTGCTTTACGGCGCTCTTTGCGTAGCATGGAAATAAATTGTTCAAAATCACCCGTAATGCGTTGCAATTTTGGTGTACCGACATAACGGGTAGCACCATATAAGCGATGTAAGACATGTTCTAATTGCGGGAAGTCCTCAAGCTCAATGAGTTGCTCAATTTCAGCCAACTCCGTTGGGAAGCTGTCGACGAGCATTTTTAACAAATCTTGTGCGAGATCTTCTTTATTGGCCGCTAAAGCAAGGCTTTGTTTCCAATCTAGAATATAAGAGTCCAGCGCTTCGATATATACTGTATTTTCGATAGGCTGCTGATGTTGAATAAATTTATCGCTTGTCCAATTGGTGAGAATTTGAATAATTTGTTCAATCTGGATCGGCTTGGTTACATAGTCGTCCATACCCACTTTGAGTAGTTTTTGCTTCTCATCAGCCAATGCGTGAGCTGTCAATGCAATAATCGGCATCCGCATACCATCTAAGGTAGATTCCAAAGAACGAATCGCCCGTGTGGTATCTATCCCAGACATGACTGGCATTTGGATATCCATAAAGATAAGATCAAATGGTTTTGCGCCTTGTTCAACCCCTTGTTGAATAATGGTTAAGGCTTCTTGACCACTGAGAGCTTTGGTGGTTTTTACATTTAGCTCGCCTAATAGCGCTTCTAGTACGATCAAATTCGGTAAATGATCATCTACTGCTAAAACGTGTAAATCTTGCCCTTTAAAGTCTTTATGATGTTCTTGTTCAAAAACAGGCTGATTGCTCAATAGTTGAATCACTGAACTACGACTCAACGGTTGATACAATGGACGTGCTTTATATTCAGTCAACATATTTGGATCAAGTGACATTTGATAACCATATACCGCCAAATGACCTTGATAACGACCACGAATTTCTCTAAGTAAGGCTTCAGTATCTCCACTATGATCAACGATCAACCAGGTGTTTTCAGTATTTTTTTCTAAGCTATTTAGGCGGCTAAATAGATCTAAAATCGATTGTGCTTCGGTGTGCTGGACTTGATAGTCTTCTAAGTAATGACGTAATACATTGGCGGTTGCAGGGTGCGCCAAGAAAGACACCACATTTAAGTTTTTAAATGAAGGATGAACAATTTCTTCATCTTCATTTACCGTTAACATGGCGGTAAACCAGAAAGTTGAACCTTTTTCTGTTGGTGCGCGTTCTTGGTTATCTTCAAAGCCAATTTGACCATGCATCAAATGTACAAGTTGCTTGGAAATGGCTAAACCGAGTCCTGTACCACCAAATTGGCGAGTGACAGAAGCATCACCTTGAGAGAATGATTCAAATAGTCGTTTACGATCGGTGCCACTTAAGCCAATACCACTGTCTTGTACACTAAAGTGCAGCAAACATTGCCCGATATCATCATGTTCCATGCGCGCACGAACAATAATTTCACCATCGGGTGTGAATTTAATCGCATTGGAAATAAGATTGGTCAGCACCTGTTTAAAGCGTAAGGCATCACCAATGACATGTTTAGGCACATTGTCTGCAAAATAGAATGCCATCTCGATATGTTTTTGCGCTGCCAATGGCGAGAGCATATCCATCACATCGAAAATTGCTTCTTCAAGATCAAAAGGCGCAGTTTCGAGTTCTAATTTACCTGCATCAATTTTCGAGAAATCGAGTACATCATTAATCAGTGCCAATAAATGTGCAGAAGACTTACGGATGGTCTGTAAATATAAACTTTGATCATTGCTTAAATTGTCTTGGCGTAACATCAAATGAATAAAGCCATCAATACTATTTAATGGGGTACGTAATTCATGACTGATATTGGCAAGAAAGACTGACTTCGCCTGATTGGATGAAATCGCCTGATCACGGGCTTGTTTATAGGTAATGTTTTGGACTTCTAAGGTGTCTAATGTACGACGTAAATCATCTTCCGTTTGTTCAGTATGTTCTTTTAGCTCAAGGAAACTGAAATGTAGCCGTTTTACTACATTGGCAATATCACGCTGTAATAAGCGCAGTTCACCAGTACTGTTGATCACCATATGTTGATCAAGCGTATCTGCATTTAAGCGTTGCAATTGCATCCGAATTTCGTACATCGGTGCAATCCAGCGTCTTGAATAGAAGTTTAGACACAATAGAAGCAACAGTAGCGTTAATAAGGCAGTCGTAATCAATACGATCATGACACGATAATGTGAAATTTCTAAAGGTTGATTATCAAGTTCAATCACCAACCACATATTTTCAGCAGATTTGGTAGGGTTTAGTTTAATCCCATAAATATTGTTGTACTTATTTTGAATTGGTCCAAAGAAAGTGCCTGATTTTGGAATTTTTGGCCAAGCACGTTGATTTTGGTAGCCTACACTTAAATGATTGACGTTATTTTCATCTAAAATCGCTGCGCTGAGTAAATGCTTTTCGTTAAACATTTTTTGTAAAATGCTTTCGGCTTTGGCGTGTTGAATTGGATCTTGTTCCATGACTGCGGTGAGTTGCTCAGCAGTATATTGGTAACGGCTCAATATCGCGATGGCTTGGAAGCGCTGTTTGGACTTGGCAGCAGCTGATGTTTCAGAAAGAACCAGTGCTGTTCCAACACATGCCAAAATCATAATTGGCACGAAAATTAACGCAATAAGTTGACCATAAGCGTGATTGAGTTTTAAGCGTTTAAAGAGTTTTTTATTGAAATTCGACATTGTTCCAGCAACTCATTGCCCATGGCAAAGATATTAACATGCTTTAATCATCCTGCATGACAATATGACTAAAAATCTTGTGAATTGAAAATGAGTTATGCTGTTTTATAGATAACTTTATCATTTCTAATTCTAAGTAAAGTTTATTTTTTTATATGTATTTAATTTTATTCAATAAAGAAAATCATGCTCCTACTTGGGTGTGTTGATATATATGAATTTAGTTTGATCATTCCAAGCAAAATGAAGCGGAAAGATGTGCAGTATGTTTCTTTTTTTCATACAATATGCCCACCTCGATATAGGTGCAACCGATGAGTCACACACAACCTGATTTCTTAGCCGACGAATTTTTGTTAGATCACTATGTAGGAAAAACTCCTTTGGTGCGTTTACAACGTTTGGCAAGTCATACTCAAGCAACAGTATTGGCAAAGCTAGAAGGCAATAATCCTGCTGGTTCTGTCAAAGATCGTCCTGCATATAACATGATCATGAAAGCTGAACAGCGTGGTCAAATTAAGCCGGGTGATACGTTGATCGAGGCGACGAGTGGAAATACTGGGATTGCGTTGGCAATGGTCGCCGCAATGCGTGGTTATAAAATGAAATTGATCATGCCGGGGAACTCTAGCCAAGAACGTAAAGATGCGATGCGTGCCTATGGCGCTGAATTGATCGAAGCAACCAATATGGAAGTTGCGCGTGATATGGCTTTGCAAATGCAAAGTGAAGGCCAAGGTTTAGTATTAAATCAGTTTGGCAACCCAGACAATGTGGAAGCACACTACCTGACTACAGGCCCTGAAATTTGGCAACAAACCGCAGGAAAAATCACCCATTTCGTGAGCTCTATGGGCACAACGGGCACGATCATGGGGATCTCTAAATATTTAAAAGAACAAAATCCAGATATTCAAATTATCGGATTACAACCTTCAGAAGGTTCAAATATTGCGGGTATTCGTCGTTGGCCACAAGAATACTTACCGACTATTTTTGATCCACGCCGTGTCGATCAGATCATGGATATTCCGCAAATTGAAGCAGAAAAAACCGCACGCCGTTTAGCACGTCAAGAAGGCATTAGTGCTGGGACTTCTTCAGGTGGTGCTGTATGGGCATCGGTTAAAATTGCTGAAGAAAATCCAGACGCAGTGATTGTCTGTATTGTCTGTGACAGAGGTGATCGTTATCTTTCTACAGGTTTGTTCTCTGTTGAGGATGAAGAATAGTTGCTTCGAAGTCATAAATTGCTTCATGATGGCAAACTTGAGTATTGAGTAAAGCTTTTATGCGTCTTCCAGTTTTAGTTTTTGATATCGAAACCCTGACCGATCTTAAGTCTGGGGCGCATTTATATGGCTTGGATTTACCACAGGACGATTTAGAACAGGCGTTGGCAAAACTACGCCGTCAAGAATCGGGGATGGATTTTCAGCGCTTGGCTTTACATGAAATTGTCTGTATTTCGGGATTGTGGATTGATGAAAATAGTGTAATGAAACTATTTTCATTTAGTCGAGAGCAATATACTGAAACTGAAATTTTACAAAAATTTTTATCTATCTTTGATAAAAGACATCCAACACTCGTGAGCTGGAATGGCTCACAGTTTGATTTGCCTGTGATTTTATTCCGTGCCATGTATCATGGACTATCTGCACCAAGTTTGTTCGATCAAGGTGAGATTGACACACAAAAAAGGTATAATAACTATCAGAACAGATACCACAACCGTCATGTCGACTTAATGGATGTCATGGCGATGTTTAATGGACGTCATTTCCAGAAATTGGATGATGTTGCGCATTTATTGGGTTATCCCGGTAAACGTGGTATTTCAGGTTATTTTGTTCCCGAATATGTGAATACACAGCAATGGTTGAAACTCACTAGCTATTGCGAAGGTGATGTTTTAAATACATGGTTGATTTTTTTAAGATGGGCTTTGCTTAAAGGTCAGATTTCTTTACAAGATCACCGTTTATGGATTCAAGCCTCGATTCATTATTTGCAAGGACAAGCTCAACAACATGAGTTTTTAAATGTTTGGCGTGAAACCTCACAGCGAACTGAATTTACTCAAGCAGATTTTTCCTCCACACCCGATTAGGTATCCCTTTGAAACATAGAGCCAAACCTCGACCATCTCAGCTTCCACAATATATTTTTAAAGTTGAAAGATTGTCACACGAAGGGCGAGGGATTGCGCATTATGGAACAGAACTCAATCATCCAAGTGAAAAGCAGGGTAAAAAAGTTTTTATTCGCTATGCGCTGCCTGGTGAAATCGTAAAAGCTCAGGTGACGCGTCAAGTATCCAAACTTGAAGAAGCGGACAGTATTGAATTACTCAGTGAGCCAAATCCACATCGTATTCAACCGATCTGCCCACATTTTGGTACTTGCGGTGGATGCAATATGCAACATATTCATCCAGATGAGCAAATTCGCTTAAAACAAGATGTTTTAAAGTCACATCTTAGCCACTTTGCAGGCTTAGTACCTGAACAGTGGTTAGTGCCATTGCGTTCAACGCGTACCGACTATCGGCATAAAGCCCGAATAGGGGTGCGTTATTTAGCTAAACAAAATAAATTATTGATGGGTTTCCGTGAAGCGCAGAGCAATCACTTAACTGCAATTGAAACCTGTAAAATTTTAGATATTGAATTAGATCAGGCCTTACCTGAAATCAAGGCATTACTCGAAAGTCTAAAAGGCAAAAGCAGCATTGGTCATATAGAATTAGCCAAAGGCGATAGCGAAATTTCATTATTGGTTCGCCATACTGAAAAATTAAAAGCCCATGATGTCAACCTATTGCAACAATATGCGTTACACAAACAGTGGCAGTTGTATTTGCAACCTGCGGGTGTGGAAAGTGTACAACGGCTAGATGATGCTCAGGCAGACATGCATTTGCATTACCGTTTAAAAGATTTTGATATCGAGTTTGCGTTTAATCCAACAGATTTTACCCAAGTGAATCCCACTGTAAATCCACAGATGGTTAATCTGGCATGTGATTTGCTTGAGTTGAAAGCAGGCGAAACTGTTTTGGATTTATTTTGTGGATTGGGGAATTTTTCTCTGCCGTTGGCTCAACGTGTGGGTGCTACAGGAAAAGTCATTGCTGTTGAAGGTAGTGAAGCGATGGTGAAGCGTGGTACAGAAAATGCACTGAACAATCGCATAAGCAATGTTAAATTCTATTCACAAGATTTAACAAAAGACTTTTCGCATTATTCTTGGGCAAATCAAGGATTTGATGCATTATTGATTGACCCTCCTCGTGCGGGTGCAGAACAAGTTATGCATTATTTGCCCAAATTTGGTGCGCAAAGAATCGTTTATGTGTCGTGTAATCCCGCAACATTGGCGAGAGATGCTGGAATTTTGGTACAACATGGTTATCAGCTCACTAAAGCCGGTGTGATGGACATGTTTACGCACACGGGGCATGTAGAATCGATTGCTTTGTTTGAAAAGAAATTAGAGATAAACGATTTATAATGAAATATAGAGTTAGAGGAGTAGGGTATGGTCACAGTACGTGAGCAACTTCCTGATCAGCTCAATGAGCTATCAGAGGAAGCGACTGTAGAACATGCCGATGAAGCGCAACAGGCTCTAGCAACTTGGCTAGATCGAGTGCGTGGAATTTTAGACGGTGCTGAACTTAAGCAGTTAGAAGAAGTCGCGCAATTAGTATTACAAAAAGAATTGGCGACCACAGTAAATTCCAGAACCAATACCTTTGCAACAGGCATTGGGATGGCCGATATTCTCGCGCATTTACATGTCGATGAAGATACGCTGGCAGCAGCTGTGCTTTATCGTAGTGTGCGTGAAGATCTCACGACTTTAGAGGAAATACAGCAACAATGCGGTGAGCAGGTTTACAACCTTGTCAAAGGCACTTTGGCGATGGGTAAACTTTCTGAACTGATTGAAAAGAATAAACGTTTAGAAGATCACTTTAATAATAATCAGCGTGAACACCTGACGGGCATCTACAAGATGTTGATTTCTGTGACAGAAGATGTTCGTGTGGTCTTGATTAAACTGGCTGAACGTACCTTTGCTTTACGTGAATTGGCGCATTCTTCAAAAGAGCGTCAAGAGCGTGTTGCACGAGAAATTCTCACCATCTATTCGCCTTTGGCGCATCGTTTAGGCATTGCGCAATTAAAGTGGGAGCTCGAAGATCTTGCTTTCCGTTATTTGGCACCAGAACGTTATAAAGAGATTGCTTCTTTACTCAATGAAAAGCGTCTAGAACGTGAACAATATATCCAGTTTGTGGTGGATAAACTCAAGAATGAGCTGGCTGGGCATGATATCGAGGCCGAGATTTCAGGTCGGGTCAAACATATTTATTCGATCTACCGCAAAATGAAGAGTAAAAATCTGAGTTTTGATCAGCTTTATGATATTCGTGCGTTACGGGTTTTGGTTAAATCTGTCGCAGAGTGTTATCACGCTTTAGGCATTGTGCATCAAATTTGGCGTCATATTCCTCATCAGTTTGATGATTATATTACTAACCCCAAAGCCAATGGTTATCGCTCTTTACATACTGCGGTGATTGCAGAAAATAAATCTTTGGAAATCCAGATCCGAACCAAAGGAATGCATGAAGAAGCCGAGTTGGGCGTGTGTTCACACTTCAATTATAAAGAAGGCTCGAAAACCACTGACTATTCATTTAATCATCGTTTGCATTCTTTACGTGCAGTGCTTGAACATTATCAAGAACGTACCGAAACCAGTGCGCATCCCAATGAAGATGAAACAGAAGATTTTGAACAAATTCAAGATTTTGAAGGGTTTGAAAAAATCTATGTGTTTAGTCGTGATGGGGATATTAAAGAACTACCACGCGGATCGACGGTGCTTGATTTTGCTTATCATGTGCATACTGAGGTCGGCAATAAGTGCTATGCATCACGGGTCAACCAACGCTATGTGCCGTTAACCTATACCTTAAAAACAGGCGAACAGGTTGAGATTTTAACCAAGAAAGATCGTGAACCCAATCGTGATTGGTTGGTTAACTCTTTGGGTTATATTAAAACAGCACGTGCGCGTGACAAGTTGCGCCACTGGTTTAGACAACAGGATCGCAGTAAAAATCTGGAAGTTGGGCGTGAGCTACTCAATAAAGAACTTTCACGTTTAGCGATTCACCCGAAAAGTATTGATTTAAGTGATTATTGTAATCATTTCAATGTGAAAACTGGGGATGACATCTTGGTGTCATTGGTGAGTGGGGAAATTAGCCTGCATGCCTTGATCAATCAAGTCAATCGCCACATGCACTTAGATCAGGATGAACCAGAGCTGGTTTTAAAACCAACATTAAATCCACGCGCAAGTCATACCTTGTCGGCGCATGGAATTTTAATTGATGGTTTGGACAATGTTGAATTACATATTGCACAATGTTGTCAGCCTGTTCATGGTGAGTCGATTGCTGGATATATCACATTGAATCGTGGTGTTAGTATTCACAAGGTTGCATGCCCAGATTATATGCGCATGATCAAGTTAGAACCTGATCGTGCGGTTGAAGCGGATTGGGAGATGCAACCGACACGTGGGCAAAGTGTGCAAATTGTGGTGGAAGCGTATGATCGCCGTGGTTTGTTAAAAGATTTGACCCAAGTGATTTTTTCAGATCAGATCAATATCCGTCAGGTGAATACGATTTCTGAAGCAGATGGTATTGCCAATATGAAATTGTTGATTGAAGTGAAAGGCTTGGCGCAATTGTCTCGCCTCTTGGCGAGATTGGAACAACAGCCTGGCATTATCAGTGCTCGACGCTTGGTTCAAGGCAATTAGTTCGCTGTTCTGACCTCATTTATTTCAAAAAAACCTGCACAATGCAGGTTTTTTTGATTTGAAATCACCCTATAAAAATTACACGCTACATTTTTTTGAGTTTTGGTAAATGGCGATATTTTCTATGTTGGCTTGAGCATCAGTCATAAGTTGAGTATCGACTTGGCCAGGATCTGACTCAGTCGAGACCTTATTGGCAAAGCCTCCAGCTTTGGATGCTGTATCAGAGCCCCCACCAAAAGCATTTAAAGCACTACTTGCAAGACCCGCCCATTTACTAATGGTTTTGCCCGTTGCCTTAGTTTCAGAAGAGGAGAGCACGCGGCTTGCATTGGCTTTTTCAACAGCAAGCGCGGCACAATCCATACTTTTTAGTTCAGTAGTGCTCAGTGGGGCGGCAGTTAGGATTGTACTTGATGCAAGTATGGTTATTGTTAGGAGTGTTTTTTTCATTGTTTATTCCATTTGCACATTGGAAACAAAACTATAAATTAAAATAACAAAAACAAAAATTACAAAGCTGTCATGAAGCGAAATAGGCGCTTTCCATAAGGCGGCACTACAATCAAAATCTAAAATATTTTTATATCAATATAAATGACTTAAGCCTATACGCCATAATTATTTTATGACCTACAGGCGAGCAAAAATTACTTTTTGGTGAGCAGTAAATTGGCTAAACGATTGACAAACTGGGGGCTGATTGCAGAGAGTTGGAACATAATTTTGGTTTTCAATCCCACAGGCGTATGCGTAGCCGTTAAGATGCTTCCTTTGACTTTGACTAAGGCAAACACTTGTTCGGCAACATCTTGGGGCGTGAGACTGACCCCAATGTTTTGAATCGCGCCTGCATCCATGTCTGTCACCATCGCTGTTTGGACAAAAAGCGGCATCACATCCAGTACACGAATGCCGTATTTTTGCCATTCGATATCTAGCCCTTCTGTAATACCGCGTACGGCAAATTTACTGGCAGAATAAGAGACTAAGTCTGCTTGTCCATAAATGGCTGATGCTGAGGAAAGATTGATGATACGCGCAAATTTTGCTTCTTTCAGATAGGGAAGTGCGGCATGACAGCCATTTAAAACGCCATTGACATTGATATTGATTGTGCGGTGATGGTCACTAATTTCGGTTTTTTCAAAATCTCCAGAATAAAGAATCCCAGCATTATTGACTAAAATGTTGAGGCCATTTGCCCATTGAGAAAATTCTTTAAGCGCGGTTTGCCATTGTGCATAATCGCTCACATCTAATTTGCCCGCTTTGGCATTGTCACCCAATTGATCTGCTAAAATTTGAGCCTGCGCTTCATTGATATCATAAATACCAACTTGATAACCTTGTTGGTAGAATAGACGTGCAATCGCAGCCCCAATCCCTTGCGCAGCACCACTAATGAATATGCTTTGACTCATTGCAGCATCCTTTTTAGTTTATTTTGATTGCAAAGAGTTGAACATAAAACATGCAGAACAACAAGTGTTGTGCAGTCATTTGTTATTGATCTTAAAGGACATAAAATGCAACAGCTATTCGCCATCATGAAACAATTACGTGCAGAATGCCCTTGGGATCGTGAACAGACACCTGAAAGTTTAACGCGCTATGCGATTGAAGAAGCATATGAAGTGGAAGAAGCAGTGCGTTCTGGTGATATAGATGAAATTAAAAATGAATTAGGTGATTTATTGCTGCAAGTGGTTTTTCAATCACAGATGTACAGTGAGCAGGGTGCTTTTGATTTTAACGATGTTGTGGATGTACTTTGTCAAAAATTGATCCGACGCCATCCTCATGTTTTTCAAAAACAACAATTTGATAATTTAACCCCTGAACAAGTGTCGGTGTTGTGGCAGGAAATTAAACAACAAGAAAAACTGGGTAAAGCTCAATCTCGCTTAGATGCGGTAAAACATGGTCCTGCTTTATCTCAGGCAGAAAACATTCAAAAAAATGTCGCAAAAGTAGGCTTTGATTTTCCTGATGTGGCGCAGGCCTATGATAAAGTCAAAGAAGAACTGGCAGAGTTTGAAGAGGCGCTGCAATCGGAAAAACCTGATGAAATTATGGATGAATTTGGTGATTGTTTATTTTCTTTAATTAATGTAGGGCGTAAACTAGGCATTTCAAGTGAGATGGCGCTGTTAGGAACCATTTATAAATTTAAATCTCGCTTTGCTTATATTGAAGATCAAATCAATTTTAAAAATAAAAGATTAGAAGATGTATCTTTAGAAGAAATGGATCTCCTTTGGGATCAGGCAAAGCAACAATTAAAATCACAGGTTAGCAATGAGTAATCAGCATTTTTATTTTAATCGTGTAGTAAAACTAATCAAATCGTCTTTTTTATTGGTGCTTTTGAGTTGCTCCTTGAGCTTGTATGCACAACAGTTTGATCAAGCTTATCTCAACTGGAAAGCACAACAACAGGCCCATGATGCACAATTAAAAAAAGTCGACGATCAATACTATCTTTCACGACCGAATAGCCAAAAATTGCCATCGAATAGCAATCACAAAGGCCCATCATCTTCTGCTCAGTCTTCAAGTAGCTCTACTTTAAAAGTCAGTTTAAATTCTGCAAATGCTGAACAATTACAACAGCTCACGGGTGTGGGGCAAAGAAAGCACAGGCGATTATTGCTTATCGTAATCAGAATGGCGGATTTAAAAGTATCGATGACTTAAAAAAGGTCAAAGGGATTGGCGAGAAACTTTTCGAGCAGAATAGAGCACGGTTGAGTTTATGATGGGTTTAACAGCCTGTAGATCGACGAATTATCAATAGTCCATAAATTCAAGTGAAGTTTGCGAGAATCAAATTGCCCTTTAGCTGTGTAAGCGATATCATTAGCACAATTATGATTTTTACGTCCTGACGTAGGAGACAGTGTCTTTTGCAAACTTTGCGTGCGTCAAAGTGTGGGTTATCCACCGCTCAATTACCTTCCTCCATTTTAGATGTTATTGATTCTTTAACTAAAGCTGGCTATGAAGCTTATATAGTCGGTGGTGGTGTACGTGATTTAATGCTTGGCTTAAATCCGAAAGACTACGATGCTGTGACCAATGCAACACCTTCACAGGTGAAAGAGGTATTTGGTCGTCGTTGCCGAATTATTGGGCGACGTTTTGAATTGGCACATGTGTACTCAGGTCGTGAATTGATTGAGGTGGCGACATTCCGTGCCCCACCGAAAAAAGCCATTACCTCTGCACAAGGGATGATTTTACGTGACAACAATTGGGGAACAATAGAGCAAGATTTTGCTCGACGTGATTTTTCCATCAATGCCATGTATTACCAACCTCGAAAAGGGGAAGTGCTCGATTTTTGTCATGCTATTGATGATATAAAAACTAAAACTTTAAGACTATTGGGTGATCCAGCACTTCGTTTTGAAGAAGATCCAGTACGGATGTTGCGTACATTACGTTTTGCTGCGAAGTTAAATTTTAGTATAGATCCTAAAATATTAGACGTTTTTACCCAAGAAATGACGCAATTGCTGCGTGATGTTTCTCCGCATCGTTTATATGATGAGTCGCAAAAATTATTCACCATGGGGCATTTGCATCGTGTGATGCCGATGTTGATTGAATTTGGTATTTGGAAGCAATTATTTGCTGATATTAGCCCTGAGATTACTCAATTTATAGAGCGTGCAGCGAAAAATACCGATCAACGGATTCAAATGGGTAAAACCATTAATCCTGCATTTTTCTATGCGGTATTGCTCTGGAATAATTTCTTAGCGCGTTGTGATTTCTACCATGCTAAAGGTGTGGTTGCTGCAGAAGCACGTGCTCAAGCAGGTTTGGATGTGTTAAAACGCCAAGCGACACGAACCATTATTCCTCGTTTTGCCGAAACCTTTATTCGTGAAGTTTGGGAAATGCAAAGCCGTTTGCTTAACCCGAAACCACAACAGATTGAAGCGCTTTCGGGTCATGCACGTTTCCGTGCAGGATTTGACTTCTTGTTGTTGAGAGAGAAGTCAGGTGATGCTTCTACCAATGGTATGGGTGCATGGTGGGAAGCTTACCAAGACATGTCGACTGATGAGAAAGAGCGTGCAATTGGCAGCTATAATCGTCAGCGTGCCAAGAGTCGTAAGAAACTTGCTGAAGTTGCCCCTGTTGAAGATGTAAAAGCAGCAGCTTCCACGCAAATTGAACCATTGGTGAAAGAACAAGAATCTCGTAGCCGTCGTTCGCGGACTAAGTCAAATTCAACATCATCTCAAGATTTTAGAAGTAGAAATGATGCTCGAACAGCAGTAAACAAAGGCGAGATCACAGCGGATCATCCAATTACCAAGCGTAGACGCGTACAACGTGATTTAAGCAGTGTGATTTTTGGACCGACCCAATCATGATTAAAACCTATATTGGTTTAGGCAGTAATCTAGGTGATTCTGAGCAAATTTTACGGGAAGCTGTAGAAAAACTCAGAAACTTAGGTGTTGTTATCGTTTCAAAGCTGTATCAAAGCCCGCCGATGGGGCCTCAAGATCAGCCAAATTATCACAATGCAGTTGCAGAATTACACACCGATTTAGCGCCTTTGGCCTTGCTGGATGAGCTGCAACGTATTGAAAATGAATCAGGTCGAGTACGGTTACGCCGCTGGGGTGAGCGTACTTTAGATCTAGATCTTTTGCTTTATGCTGAAAAAAACATTATAAATGAGCGGCTCACAGTACCGCATATCGGTATTTTAGAGCGTGATTTTGTGGTGATTCCATTGTTGGATCTCGATCCTGAGCTCCAAGTCAATGGACAATCATTGCAAAAGTTAGATTTCGTGCAACATTCAACCCTTCGTGTTTTAGCAGATCAGTCATGGGCTGATTAAAGGATTGAATGGGCAGAGGAACTCTCATTGATAGAGGAATATCGTCATGATTAGCCTAAGTGATTTAAGACAATTCAAAACTCAGGGACGTAAATTTTCATGCTTAACTTGCTATGATGCAAGTATGGCAAAAGGTATGGAAGTTGCTGAGATTGACACCATTTTGATTGGTGACTCTTTAGGGATGACAATCCAAGGGCATGATTCTACCTTGCCTGTGACTGTTGCAGATATGGCTTATCATACTGCGGCTGTACGTCGTGCAAATCAACATGCGTTTGTGCTGTGTGATTTACCCTTTATGAGTTATGCCACGCTTAATGATGCGTTGCTCAATTCAAAAACCGTGATGCAAGCGGGCGCTCAAATGGTGAAAATTGAGGGCGGTGAGTGGCTGGCTGAAACTGTAGAAGTTTTGACACGAAATGGTATTCCTGTTTGTGTACATTTGGGTTTAACACCACAATCGGTGCATGTTTTTGGTGGTTATAAATTACAAGCGAAAACGCGTGAATCAGCAGATCAACTGATTGCGGACTGTAAAGCTGTAGTTAATGCAGGTGCCGCTGTGTTATTGCTTGAATGTGTTCCGGCACAGATGGGTAAAGAAATTGCTGAATTGTTCCCACACGTTCCTGTGATTGGCATTGGTGCTGGTGCAGATACCGATGGTCAAGTACTTGTGGTGCAAGATATGCTTGGTTTGACGTTTGGTAAAGTGGCACGTTTTGTACGTAATTTTATGAAAGAACAAGCAGGGGAAACTGCAATCGTGGATGCATTTAAGGCATATCATGTTGCTGTACAAGAGCAATCATTCCCTGCCAAAGAACATACTTTCCAAGTAGAGCTGTAAACATGAAAACAGAAACGACCATTCAAGGATTAACAGCATCACTTCAACCTGCTCGATCGGCACGTAAAATCATTGGTTTTGTACCGACGATGGGAAATCTACATCAAGGCCACTTAAATCTGGTTCGTGAAGCGCGTAAATTATGTGATGTGGTGGTGGTCAGTATTTTCGTCAATCCAATCCAATTTGGACCGAATGAAGATTTTGATAATTATCCTCGTACACTTGAGCAAGACAGTAATTTACTTGCTGAAGTGGGTTGCGACATTGTTTTTGCACCTTCTGTGGAACAAATGTATGGTAAATTCCCACGCTTAACCAATATTAGTGTGGGCGAAATTACCAATGACTTGTGCGGTTTACAACGTCCAGGTCATTTTGATGGTGTTGCTGTTGTTGTCACCAAATTGTTTAATATTGTACAGCCGAACTTTGCATTTTTTGGACAGAAAGATTATCAACAATTGGCTGTGATTAAGCAGATTGTTCGTGATTTGAATATGCCAATTGAAGTGATTGGTGTGCCAATTGCACGTGCTGAAGATGGTTTGGCCTTAAGTTCTCGTAATGGTTACTTATCTGAACAAGATCGTCAAACAGCTCCTGTTATTTTTAAGAGCTTAACGACTGCTGAACAAGATTTACATGCAGGTAAAACACTTGTAGATGTCTTGGCGCAAATTCGTGAAAGTTTAAATGATGCAGGGTTGCTTGTGGATTATGTCGAAGCACGTAGTCCAACGTTGCAAAAAGTTGAACAATTCGACCAAGATGTTGTATTGTTTGTTGCAGCGAAATTAGGCAAGACTCGTCTGATTGACAATTTACAAGTAAAACATTTTACATAAACTTTGCTTTTAGGATCGCCATGCCATGAAGCGCATACTTATCGTAACAGGACAGTCTGGTTCAGGTAAATCATCTGCTTTGCAGGTGCTTGAAGATTTGGGTTATTACTGTATCGATAATTTGCCTTTGGCATTGCTTCCTGAAATCGTTGAAAAGCTGGATAGAGAAAACAATTTAGAATTATTGGCACTGGGTGTCGATGTTCGAAGCGCCAAAGAAGATTTACAAGGTTTTGATCAGGTTTTTCAACAGTTACAGAAACATGGCAGCGTAGACGTTATTTATTTAACGACGCGTGATCAGGAGTTGATTTCACGTTTTAGTGCATCGCGACGTCCACATCCTTTGTCAAACCGCTTCCAAAGTTTGAATGAATGTATTCAAGAAGAAAAAAATTTATTGCTCCCAATTCAACTGCGAGCAACAGTACATATCGATACAACGGATAAAAGTGTACACGATTTAAAAGATACCTTATTGTCCAAACTGGGACAGTCCGATAAACTCATTTTAATTTTGCAATCTTTTGGTTATAAACATGGTATTCCATTAGATGCAGATTTTGTTTTTGATGTAAGGCATTTGCCGAATCCACATTGGGATTTAGAGTTACGTAAATATTCGGGTTTAGATGAACCAGTACGTAAATTTTTAGAAGCCAGCGAGCAAGCAAATGAGATGTATCAAGACATCTATCAGTTTTTAAATAAGTGGTTGCCTGCTTTTTCGGAAGGTCATCGTCACTATATTACAGTGTCAATTGGCTGTACGGGGGGACAACATCGTTCGGTTTATATCGTGGATAGGTTGAAAAAGGCTCTTGAGTCGAAATGGACTATTCAGGTATTACATAGAGAAATGAAGCACTGGTCATGATTGACACAACTGTTGACGTAATTAATAAATTAGGATTACATGCGCGTGCATCTGGAAAACTAATCGAAGTCACGACTAAATTTAAATGCTCTATTCAAATTGGTAAGGGTGACAAGTTAGTCGATGCCAAGAATATCCTTTCTTTACTTATGCTCGGAGCGGGTAAAGGAACCACCTTGCGTCTAGTGATTGATGGTGCAGATGAAGAAAAAGCTTTGTCTGAAGTTCAAGCACTGTTCGCAGATAAATTTTACGAGGCAGAATAATCGTGGCACGTCGTCCGCAACGTTTTACTGAAGATGATTTTGAGTCTTTAGAAGGGCGTGCAAGTAAAACCGAACAGAAAAAAGCTGTACAACGTATGGCTGCTTTAGGTGAACAACTCGCAGAGTTGTCAAAGAAACAAATTGAATCTTTACCTGTTGAAGATCGGTTGATTGAGGCTTTGCTTGATGTGCAATTGATCACATCTTTTGAAGCACGTCGCCGTCAATTTCAACGGATTGGTAAGCTTTTGCGTAATGAAGATGAAGCTATCATTTTGTCTTATTTAACCCCTAAACAAGGGATTAAAAAGTTGGCGCAATTGGATCGTTGGGTTGATCGAATGATTGAACAACGTGATCCTGCAATTAAAGAATTCTGTAAATCTTACAATGCTGCAGAAAGTCATTCTTTACGTCAGCATGTATTGCGTATTCATCGGGATATCACCCGTCAAGCCACTGCTGAAGAATTAGCGGCTTCTAAACTTAAGTTATTAAATTATGCCCAACAAGTGGCTTTGATTTCGGATAATTCCAAGTAAATTCAAGTAAATGATCGTGACAAATAAAAAACGACCCAACAGGGTCGTTTTTTATATTTAGCCGAGATATGAATTAAACTTTTGATGGCATCATGGGCATGTTTTCGCCAGGTTTAAATTCTGACTGGAATTTAACAACACATTTCCCCGCTATGATTTTGTCACCCATTTTTACTTGGATTGCCTTACCATCAGTCTGGCCTGCACATGATTTTTGAATCGCATCCCACTGCGCTTTACTTTCTACGCGTTTTTGTGCAAATTCTTGTTTGATTTGAGCACGTTGCTCTTCAGTCAAGTCTTTCATACGCGCCCCGTCATGATACATCATGCGAACATGTTCTCTGCTGTCACGACGGGAATCATGTCTCATTTCTTTCATCGCCTTGTGATCAGGCTTGAATACGATATTACATGTACCATTAATATTTTGCTGACCTGCTGTCACCTGAACCGTTTGCCCAATTGCTTTGCCATCACAGGCTTTTTGTATTTGTTGGCGTAACGCTTTATGTTGAGCACGTTTCTGTTTCATTTCTTCGCGTTGTTCTGGTGACATTTTATGGTGTCCACCATGCATCATTGGACGGCCATCAGGCCCTTCTTTAGAGCCTGGATTAGATTGACAGGCTGTTAAAGCCCCCGCAGTTAAAATACTTGCTGATACCAGTGCGATTTTTGTCATTGCTTTCATTGTTACTACTCCAATGAATATTTTGATGTTCTGTTGATACAGTAAAGATTAAATAATAATGATGTAGAAACAATGGAGAGAATTTTGAGCAACTGTTGGGTACAATGTTGAAATGAGAAGAAAAACGTGAGACCAGTTTTGAAAATACGTCGAGTTCCCATTGCATTACGCTTATTTCTGACTGTTTTGTTGACAACTTTAGTCATTACAACAGTGAGCTTGGGTGTCTTACATTGGACCATGCAAAAGAACTTTGCCAGATATGTTGCAGATGTTGAGATGCAGAAACTTGATCATCTGATCGAAAACTTGGCAGATGTATATGGGGTCTATCAAGACTGGGGTAACGCAGTTCAAGCACAGATTTTGCAAATTGAAGGTGATGCTGCGCCTGATGATTATGATAAATTATCACGCTGGTGGCTACGTCGTCAGTATGATATTGCTTTACAGCAACGCTACTTTAAAGAACATACAATGGTGGCGACTTTGGGACAAACGGACGGTGCAGTTCATAAGTCTCAGCTGGATAAAGAAGAACTGAAAATTCTCGAAGAAAATTTACCCTCAGCTTATCAACCCTTTGAAGGTTTGAAATTTCCGCTTAGTTCAAATCAAAACTTATATAGACCCTCAGATCGTAAAGGAAATAAACCGCCTATAGGCAAAGACAAGGGGCATCTTTCAGCGGGACAGGAAGCATCAGCTTCTGCAGCGAAAGAAGCGCCAACGCGAGATCCGATGCGAACGGTAAATCCGCAGAATGGCAAAAAGATATTTGTGTCATTGCCTGACCGTTTGGGGCTGAGTTCACGACTTTCTTTATATGATGCAAAACAACAGTTTATTTTAGGTGAACCGTCAGATGATCAGGTGTCTTATCGTCCGATTTTAGTCAATGACGAAGTGGTTGGTTACTTGGGTTTAAAACCAGTTTTAGATCAGGATGATGCGCTGAGTATTAACTTCTTTAGTAATCAAAAGCGTTATTTAGTGCTGATTTATATCTTCACCTTTTTATCCAGTTTGGTTGCAGCATTGTTATTGGCGACTTATTTTAAAACACCGATTCAACGTTTATTGAACGCAACTCGCGAATTAACCAAAGGGAACTACCAGCATCAAGTGGTGATTAACCGTAATGATGAATTGGGAGATTTGTCGACAGAGTTAAATCAACTGGCCGTCATCCTTGACCAGCATGAAACATCACGCCGTCAGTGGGTTGCTGATACTTCACATGAATTAAAAACACCATTGGCAGTATTACAAGCACAGATTGAAGCGATGCAGGATGGAATTCGCAAGCCTACACCAGAACATTTTGAAGCGATGTTACGTCAGGTCACGAGCTTGAAAAAGCTGACACAGGATTTAGCCGATTTGGCGCAAGCTGAAGCACAACAATTAAAATGCTACTTTGCAGAAATTGATCCTTGGTCGGTGGTTTTACAAGAAATAGAGAATTTTAAACCTAAATTTGAACAGGCTGATTTAACAATTTCAGCCACAGGTGAGGGAGCGAAATTACAATTAGATATAGATCGCTTTAAGCAAATTATGGTCAACTTACTTGGAAATAGTATTCGCTATACTGAAGCAGGTGGTGAAGTCCAAGTGCATACAGAGCAAGATGCAGATTCTTGGAGTGTGATCGTTGATGATAGTCCATTGGGTCTGAGTGATGAACAGATTGCACACTTGGGCGAACGTTTCTATCGTGTGGATAATTCACGTACACGTAGTACAGGCGGTACAGGATTGGGCTTGGCTTTATCAGGTAAAATTGCACAAACACTCGGTGGTCAGCTTACTTTTGATCATTCGCCATTAGGCGGTTTGCGTTGCAAACTGACATTTTCAAAACATACTAAAGTTTAAAAGGAATAGTACAACATGAAGCATATCATGCTGGTAGAGGATGAAGTTGAACTTGCGCAATTGGTGCGGGATTATCTAGAAGCAGCGGGCTTTGAAGTCAGTATGTTTCATGATGGTCAAGAAGCGTATGACAGCTTCCTGCAACGCAAGCCAAGTTTAATGGTGTTGGATTTGATGGTCCCGCGTATGGATGGTTTGACCATTTGCCGTAAAGTGCGTGAGCAAACCGACTTGCCGATTATCATGGTGACTGCACGAACTGAAGAAATAGATCGTGTCTTGGGTTTAAATATGGGAGCAGATGACTATGTCTGTAAACCTTTTAGCCCAAAAGAGTTGGTGGCACGTGTACAAGCGGTATTACGCCGTTTAGAACGTAAAGCTGAACCTGAAGCCAATGACTTATTTCGTATTGATAAAGCACAACAACGTATCTGGTATCAACAAAAATCGTTGAATTTAACGCCAACTGAATTCCGTCTTTTAGAGCTTTTCCTCGAACATTTGGGGCAAGTCTATTCTAGAGCGCAACTTTTAGACCATATTAACCCAGATAGTTTTGATGTTGCTGACCGTGTTATTGATAGTCATATCAAGAACTTACGTCGTAAAATATCTGAAGCAGCGGAAACCGGAAATCGTCATGAATGGGTACAAGCTGTTTATGGCGTAGGCTACCGTTTTGAATATCCAGAAGATTAAGTTTTCGACATTTTAAGTTCATCGTTGTGGATAAACACAGGTTTATCCACAGATATTGTGGGTAAATGTTTATAAATGTAAAAAGTTATGTTTGAAAAATAAACATATAACTTTATGTTTATTGATACATTCTGATTTTGACTGAATCGTGTATAGATAGAGCTTAGGTCTGTTGATCTAATGTGCGATCCAAAGCCCGCTAATTATTGAATCTGTTGATAAACCGCCAATACCTGCTTTTGGGCTTTGGTCAGGCTCTTGCTCACAAGCTCATAAGAGCCTTCAACCAAGTCTTGAATCAGATCAGCACTGATCTGTTCGTCTTCATAGATTGAAATCCAATGACGTTTATTCATATGGTAGCCCACCTGAATCGAGGGGTAGAGATCTCTCAACATTTCTCCATGATCAGGTTCAACTTTTAAATTAATCAGTTTTTTGCCATGCAGTTCAGAGCCTAACATAAACATTTTTCCCATCACTTTAAAAACAGGAACATCCTCACCAAAAGGATAGTCAAGTTCGGATTTAGGCAAATGTGATGCAATCTTAAATGCTAAAGTTCGGATTTCTTCACCAGTCATCACTGTCTCTTTTTAAAATATTCTTTATGAATAAATGCTAATCACTGTTCCATCATCGACCAGCTTCCAAATTTCATCCATGTCTATATTTCTAACGGCAATACACCCCCATGTCCAGTCATTTCTAGGTAAGTAGGTCATTAAACTCGGGAGTTTTTCCACTTGTGAGCGTGTTGCTGAACCATGAATCATAATGTCACCACCAGGAGAAACGCCAAGTTGGTTGGCTTTAGATTTATCCTGTTGGTTTGGATAGGACACATGCAGCGATTTATAAAATGCACTATTGGGATTACGCCAATCTAGAATATAACGACCTTCAGGGGTTTTTCCATCACCTTCTTTAACTTTATGTCCAATAGGATCAAAGCCTAAGCGCATTGGATATGTTCGTATGTCTTGATCATGATGCATGAGTTTAACAATACGATCCGATTTATAAACTTTAACTTCGGTGATTGGCGTGTTTTGACGAAGACGTTGAATCTCTTGCTCAGATAAATTCTGCACATGTATGGCAGCATTTGCGGTTGGAATAAATTGATTATATTTTTGATAAGTCCAGACACTTGCTATAGCTATAGCCAAAAGAATTAAGCATGGAATGAGGTATTTTTTATTCATTTTAGAATACTAATGTTGTAAAACCCTGTATTGCCTAAATTTTATTCATTCTAAAGACAAAAGCTGTAGTTAATTTGTGATTGTGGATTTATCCTGTGGATAAACACAAGTTTATCCACAGAAATTGTGGGTAACTATGATGGGTCAAATCAAAGAAAGTGATTCGGCAATTTATTTGATCAAGACGAACAACTCACCATTACTTCAGGAACATCGCTCGGTAAAGGCGCTAAATCTTTGGCTGTTTCTAAATCCGTTTGTTTGGTAAACGGTTGACTAAGCAATTTAAATAGACGATCAACCTCAGAAAAATCATCACGTTCAGCCTGTTCAATGGCTGTTTGTAGCATATGATTTCTTAAAATATAGACTGGATTAGCCTTTTTCATTTCTGCATCAAGTACATCAATCTCTTGCTGCTCACGAATACTGTGATATTGCGTCAAGAAGTTTTCAAATTGAAAGCGATCTAGGCAATCATCTTTAATAGCTTCGTATTCTTTATTCTGTAAGCGAAGAAAACTGTTGGTATAGTCGAGTTGCTCACTTTGTAGAATTCTTAAAAATGCCATAGCGCAATCAAAACTATCTTTATGGAAGGCAGGTAGTCCAAGTTTTTGGCATAGCCCATGGGTATAATGTTCTAGAAAGGTCGGTTCAAAATGCTCTAAACATTCGACGAGGTCTTGCTTAAATTGTTCTTTATTTTCTGCTTGTGCCAGTGGAATTAAATTGTTTAACCAATTCCATAAGTTCCAATGTGCAATACTCGGTTGGTTTTGGTAGGTATAACGGCCATTATAATCACTATGATTGTTGATCCAATTGGGACGGAAACGCTCCATAAAACCATAAGGACCAAAATCGAGAGTAGAACCTGTAATATTGAGATTATCCGTATTCATAACCCCATGTGCAAAACCTACCAATTGCCATTTTGCGATCATGACAGCGGTGTTTTGGATCACTTGCGTTGCAAATGCTAAAACAGTGTCTTCAAACTTTTGCTGTTCAGCACTTAAACATTGTGGATAGTGCCATTCAATACATTTTTGGGTAAATTCAGTGAGTAACTCAGGCTGATATTGATTGATCCATTCAAAATGCCCTAAACGGATGTGGCAATCCGAAGTGCGTAACATCATTGCACCAAGTTCAAGTTTTTCTCGTTGTACACCTTGGGTTGAGGAAGTAAAGCCTACGGAATTGCTTGAAGCAACCCCCAGTGCATTGAGTGCATGACCTGCTAGATATTCACGAATCACAGAACGTAATACAGCACGTCCGTCTCCCATACGAGAGTAGGGGGTTGAGCCTGCACCTTTCAAATGTAGGTCAATGGTTTGACCTTGTCGATTTAAAATTTGCGCTATCAATAGGCCACGCCCATCCCCCAATTGACCTGCCCATTGTCCAAATTGATGCCCTGCATAAACCATGGCAAGGGGATGAAATTCAGCAAAGGTTTTTTGTCCGCTACAAATTTCGACCCATTGGGCTTTTTCATCTTCAGACCATTGTAATTCATCCGCAAGCGCAGCATTAAAATGCCCAGCCTTTGCACCTTTCAGTGGACTAGGCATTTGCTGATGGTAGAGCTTTGAATCGAGAGATGGATAACGTGGGGCAAATTGCATAGCGATCGGTCACAATGGTTTTACTTGTCCCTCTCAATATAGCAAAGTTTTAAGCTGTTGAGATAATGTTGACTGTTTTAGTCGACAATAAATAGCTTTGCACCAAATGCGGTAGAAGAACGATGCGCTTCAGCTTGATCTGCAACTTGATAACTCATCCCTGCTTTTAAGGTAAAGGTACGTCCATCATCAAGTTCAGTGTGCAACTCACCTTCCAAGCAAAACAGGATATGACCTTTTAAACACCAGTGGTCAGCCAAATAATCGACAGAATATTCGACCATTCGCACTCGAATATTGTCAAATTGCTGTGTGCGCCAAAGTGCAAAGCCTTGCTCACCCTCATGACGCGTTGTTGGAACTTCTGCCCAGTTGGTAATGCCAAAGGGGATGTTATTAATTTGCATATTATTTTCTCTCAATATTCTCAGTATGAATGTCTGTAAAAAATGGATAAAAGAAAAGCCCCTTTCGGAGCTTTGCTTTTGATGTGTATTGAGAATTAAGAAACAACGTTCTTTTTGATTCCACGCATCAATGTTTCTAAACGTTCACGATGGAAAGCAAGTTTCTGTTCGACCAATTGGAAATCAACTTTGAGTTTGACATCCATTTGGTGGATCTTTTCAGCAACAGATGCTTTTTTCGCTTGTAGCTCTTGTTCTTTTAACGCAGCCCAATCATTTAATGTATTGGTGAATGCTTCATATTCTTGCGATACTTTTTGTTTCATCGCGATAATATCTGCATTGACGTTATGACCATAAATCGCTAAATCCTGTTCAGCATATTTAAATCTCATCGCCAATTCCGCTTTTTTGATATTGAAGCTTGGGATACGACGTAGATTCTTGGCTAAACCGATTTTAGAGCACGACCAAATCAACCATTTTGTTGGATCATACTGCCACCATTTCACACCATTACGATAATCATATTGGAAAATATGGTGATAGTTATGATAACCCTCGCCCCAAGTTGCAATAGCAAGAACAAAGTTATCACGTGCAGTATTTTCGTCAGTATAAGGACGTTTGCCCCACATATGGCAGAGTGAGTTGATAAAGAATGTTACATGATGGCTAATGATTAAGCGGAGTAAACCACCTAAGAGTAATACGCCCCACATGTCACCTACAGCCCAACCCAGTGGAACTAAAATCGCAGCATGTACAGCAATCACAAGTGGAACATAGTACTTGTCTTGGAACATAACCACTTTGTCATTCAACAAATCAGGTGCATTTTTATAATTTGATTCAGCAGCAGGATAATTACGTAACATCCAGCCAATATGAGCGTACCAAAAACCATTGTTAATCGAATACGGATCTTGATCTACATCATCCACATGGCGATGATGTGTACGGTGACCAGAAGCCCAGAACAAAATACTGTTTTGAACAGCAAAAGTTCCCATGATCATCAAAATGATTTTAAGTGGTAAAGTCGCTTCGTATGCACGATGTGCCCACAAGCGATGATAACCTGCAGTAATACCTAAACTACTGAGACCGAGTAAAACGAATAAACTAATCCAAGCTGCCGCACTAAAATCATGGTGGTAGGCATATAAAGGGATCGCAATTACTGCCACAAGGGGTAAAAACACCAAGGCAAAAACACCGATCCAATTTATTGGGGCTTTGGGTAGGGGAGCATTCATCTCCAACAGCACTCCTAAGAACCTTAATCAGGTAAAGTTAAACGCATAGCTTCAGCATTTTTCTAGGCTATACTTTCACAGATATTATCATGGGCGAACATGTGTTCACTAGTATTAGTGTACATCTGTATTGTATAAAACAGTAACAGAATAAAACATGAATTCTAGCGGTTTGATCGAAAAAAATGAATGGTTAAAACGTCGTATTTAAATGTCAAAATAGTGTAAGAATTTTTCTGCCTTATCCAGTTTGATTTTTAGGGGGTTAGACAATTGATTCTCAAGTTAAATTTTAATTTTGGGACTCTCTAAAGTTCAAAATAAAATTCTACTTTATTGTGTTATTAAGGGCGTTTGAGTTATTGAATTTGTGCTAAGGCAAGCTGCATCATTTTTGGAAAATCAGTAATTAATCCATTGATCCCCAAATCTCTTAAATGCTTAGCGCGCTCAATATCATTGACGGTCCAAACACTGATGTCCAAACCTGCACGTTGAGTTGCTTGAATGAGCTCATCTGTTGCCAATTGATTCATCCATCCAATCTGGCAGCATCCCAGTTGTAATGCCTGTTCGATCGCACGTTGTTGGATGTCATCTTCAATCAGTAGACCACGTTTAAAACTTGAGTTTTGCTGTTGTAATGCTTGATGTATTTTTAAATCAAAACTGGTAATCACTGCGACATTTTCAAAACCTCGCAGTTGTTTTTGTAATTCGATGATGAGTTTTTCAGCGTGTTGCAATGTTTCTACAGCTTTCACTTCAACTTCAATATGCTCAAAGTCCTGCATAATCTTTAGGCTTTGGCTTAAGGTTGGGGTAATTTGTTTTTCCCAATCCATCCAGATATTGGCTTGGTTATAGGCCGCTAATTCAGCGCTGTTTACATCATACAGTGCTTGATCTATTCCAGTTGTTCTTAAAAAATTATCATCATGCATGATAATGAGTTCATCATCTTTTAGTTGTCGAACATCGAATTCGACTGCGCGGATACCTAAATCGTGAATATATTGAAATCCCGCTAAGGTATTTTCAGGTGCTTCACCACGCGCGCCACGATGTCCGATAATTCTCATAATGAACTCACATACTCATTTTTATCTGTCTAGTAATCGTTTAAGTCTTACTTTTAGCAATAACTTGACTTTATCATACTGTTAAAAAATTACTTTTAGACAGTGATTTATCGTTAAATCGTGTCATTGATGTTCTTTTGCCAAAGCACTTCACTGCCACCTTCTGCACGTTGTAAGCTACGTGAAGCAACAAAAAACCAGTCGGATAATCGGTTAATTAATTGTAGGGCAGTTGCTTGAATATTTTGATCACGACTGTGTACAGTCATTAAGCTACGTTCTGCACGACGACATACAGCACGTGCTTGATGTGCATAGCTACATGCTAATGTTCCTGAAGGTAGAATAAAGTCTTTGAGCATTGGTAAGTCTTCATTCATTTTGTCGATTTCCTTTTCAAGAAATTCAACACAAACAGGTTGGAGTAAGTTGTAGTTAGGAATACAGACTTCACCACCCAGATCAAATAACCAGTGTTGAATCAAGCTTAGTGATTTATCCCAATGGGCTTTATCGACGATGTTACTCATTGAAATTTGTGAACGTAATACACCAACAATAGAATTTAGTTCGTCTACATCACCAAGAGCGGTAATACGTAAGTCATCTTTCGCTACGCGAGAACCATCTCCTAATCCTGTGGTACCTGAATCGCCTGTACGGGTATAAATTTTACTTAAACGATGTCCCATAATTTTGTCCTAGATAAAAATGAAAAGATAAAGAATAAAAAAGGATAATGTCGGTCAAAACATTATCCATAAACTGCGCTGTTTTAGATATTTTTTTGGGTGTCGCTTTTAGTAGCGGAAAGTTACCCCAGCAGATGCAAGACGACCACCGTTGATGTAGTAAACACCATTACCGTTGTATGCTGTCTTATAATTAACATCACCAATGTTTTCAATATTGGTAAAGAGTTTAATCATTGGAGTTGCTTGCCAGTAAGCATTGACATTAGTACTAACATAACCCGGCGTTGTGGTTGGTGTAGTCGATGGGTAATCTGCAAAATCTTTTGAATTAGATTTTGCGACGACAGATGCAGAAACACCATATACGCCATCATCCCAACCTGTAGTTAGAGTTAAACTTTGGCGTGGTCGGCGAGTTAAATCTTTTTTAGTTTCATCATCTTTTGCTTGAACATAAGCATAAGTTGTAGTTAAAAAGAGTTCATCTTGTTGCCATTTAAATGAAGCTTCACCGCCAGTAAAGGTTGCTTTATTTACGTTAACTAATTTACCCGCCTGATAATTAATCAGGTTGTCTACTTTATTGCGATATACAGATAAGCCTAAATCAATATTATGATTAAGTTTTTGATCAACGCCGATTTCATAAGAAAAGCTTTCTTCTGGTTTTAAATCAGGATTTGCTCCCCAAGAAATTGCATATAAATCGTTGGTTGTTGGTGCGCGGAAAGCTGATCCGACATTTGCATAAATGCTCGTAAGTGGTAAAACTTGATAACGGACAGCACCTTGACCAACTGTGTGTGTACCAAACTTATCGTTGTCTTCCACACGAATACCAACTTGAGTTTCTAGACCATTGTGTTGATATTGATGCTGTGCAAAATAGCCAATAGTATCTACAGATTCTTTGTATTTAACATCTTGTCCGCCAAACAAATTTTTCGAATAAACATCACCTTTAATATCTTTAAAGGTTGAACCGAATAAAATGTTTTGAGCAGGTGTCATTTGCCATTTTGTATAGAGCTCAGCTTCTTTGGTTGTACTATGTACATAATCTGAAGAACTATTTTGCTCAATATTGTCTTTAAATTGCGAAAGTCGTGCATGAAGTGCGACATTATCTAAAATATCGACTCGACCTTTTACATTAATGATTTCATTTTTAAAATCTTGAGAAACGAGATTACCGTAATTGTCATAATCACTATAACCTTGATTTTCACTGTAATCGACTGAGGCTGCATAGTGCTCTTTCTCAACACCAACTTTTGTACTATAGCCTTTTTGATCAAAACTTGCTTTCTTGTTGTTTTTTGCATCTGTTACAGGCGTACCATCAGTTTCTAGGCGTTGTCCACGAACTTGAGCATAAAAACCATCTTGAGCAAGATCAGCACCAATTACTGCTTTATAGGTGTTATTTTCACCCATTTCACCAGTAACAAAAGCACCCGTTTTTTCAGGTGTTTTGGAAATCAATTGTATTACACCACCAATCGCATCAGCACCATATAAAACTGATGCAGGTCCTTTTAATACTTCAATTTGTTTAATATCTGTTGTATCAATAAAAGGTAAAGATGCAGAGCCAGCAGTATTTGAGTTTAAGCGAACACCATCTCTTAGAAGTAAAGTATGGTCAGAATCTGTACCACGTAAGAAAATTGATGCAGCTTGTCCATAACCACCAGTTTGTACCATATTGATTGATGCATCTGTTTGTAACAGTTGTGGTAAAGATGCAATTGGTGATTGTTCAAGAGTCTTCGGCTCAATAATATTGATTCGAGCAGGAACTTCACTGATTTTTTGCTCAGTACGAGATGCTGTGACAACGATTGTATCGAGTTTCGAATTTGCTGCTGAATTTGAAGAAGTATCTGCAAAAGCAGTAGAAGATAGCCCCATCGCAATAGCGACAGCACCTACAAGTGCAGTAGGTTTAAAAATAACAGACATGATATGCTCCATACATTCACTCCCCGTGAATGATTGAGTTTAAGGGCACAACAAGCTGGTATCCGGACTTAAATATAGAACCTAAAGCGATTCAGATTATTCCACCTTCCCACAAAACATTGCAGTGGTGTAAGTCTTTTGACTTATTAAAGAATAATATTTTCATTTTACCGTTGCGGGGGCAGTGTTGGATTTCCACCAACTTCCCAAAGCCTTAAGCTAGACTTGTTGCATTTGTGTGCAGTATAAAGTTTGTTTAGTGTATAAACAATGTAAAACAGATAATCCTATAGAACTTTAACGCAAGTGAATAAATTTGCTTTACAATGATTTGCTTAAAATACTGAAAAAATCAGTTTGGTCTGAACAAATTCGAGTTCAAAGCTATGCGTACCCGTGCCAAAATTTGTGGGATTACACGACCACAGGATATCCAAGCTGCTGTACAAGCAGGTGTGGATGCGATTGGTTTTGTGTTTTATGAACCTAGTCCACGTTATGTCACGATTGAATTGGCTCAGCAATTGGCACAACTTATTCCACCGTATATCAACATTGTTGGATTATTTGTCAATGCCAGCGCACAAGACATTGCACAAGTATTAGAACACGTGCCTTTGGATATTATTCAGTTTCATGGTGATGAAACTGCACAACAATGTCAGCAGATCGCACAGTATAATAAGCGCCGTTGGTACAAAGCGATTCAGATTAAACCTGATGCGAAAAATTCAGATATTATTACGACAATTCAGCAATACCAACAGGCTGGCGCGAGTGCTATGCTTTTAGATGCATGGCATCCTGAACTGAAAGGAGGGACTGGACACAGTTTTGACTGGTCTCAATTCCCTAAACTCGATATTGCTTTAATTTTGGCAGGTGGTTTAAAACCTGAAAATATTGAAGACGCTATACAAACGACTCAAGCGTATGCAGTCGATGTCAGCGGAGGCGTAGAATCCGCAAAAGGTATCAAAGACCAACAACTCGTAGAACGATTTATGCAAGGAGTCCAACGTGGATCAGCAAAGTAATCAACAAAATAGTGTGATTGACTATACCCAATTCCCAGATCAAAACGGGCATTTCGGTATCCATGGCGGACGTTTTGTGTCAGAAACTTTAATGGCAGCTTTAGAGGATTTAGAGAAACTCTATTTCCGTATGAAAGATGATGCGCAGTTTCTGGCAGAATTCGACCGTGATCTCGCTTATTATGTCGGACGTCCTAGTCCGCTTTACTATGCTGAGCGATGGTCGAAAGAGTTGGGTGGTGCGCAAATTTATCTTAAACGTGAAGACTTAAATCATACAGGCTCACATAAGGTCAATAACACCATTGGTCAGGCGCTACTTGCGAAGCTTTCTGGCAAAAAACGTATTATTGCGGAAACGGGTGCAGGTCAACATGGTGTGGCAACTGCAACAATTGCCGCGCGTTTAGGTCTTGAGTGTGTGGTATTTATGGGTGCTGAAGACGTAAAACGTCAGGCCATGAATGTCTACCGTATGCGCTTGCTTGGTGCAACAGTTGTACCTGTAGAAAGTGGTTCTAAAACATTAAAAGATGCCATGAACGAAGCGATGCGTGATTGGGTAACCAATGTAGATTCGACTTACTACGTGATTGGTACGGTTGCAGGTCCACATCCATATCCTCAATTGGTACGTGATTTCCAGTCGATTATTGGTCGTGAAGCACGTAAACAAATTCAAGAGCAAGCAGGTCGGTTACCAGATGCTTTGGTTGCATGTGTCGGCGGTGGTTCAAATGCAATGGGCTTGTTCTATCCATTCTTAAATGATCAAGACGTCAAAATGTACGGTGTTGAAGCCGCAGGTTTAGGCATTGAAACAGGTAAACATTCAGCACCATTAAATGCAGGCCATGTTGGTGTTTTACATGGCAACCGTACTTATTTAATGTCAGATGAGCAAGGTCAGATTATTGAAACACATTCAATCTCAGCAGGCTTGGATTATCCTGGTGTGGGTCCTGAACATAGTTTCCTAAAAGACATGCATCGTGTGAATTATGTGCCAATTAATGATACAGAAGCACTTCAAGGCTTCCGTGATTTGACTCATATTGAAGGGATTATTCCTGCATTGGAAAGTTCACATGCAATGGCCTATGTGACTAAACTTGCGCCAACAATGTCGAAGGATCAAATTATTATTGCGACGGTATCGGGTCGTGGTGATAAAGATTTAATGACTGTTGCACGTATTGATGGTGTTGAAATGGTTGAGATGTAATTCATCTCACTCGATTAATTTAAAAGCCTCTTTTATAGAGGCTTTTTTATTTCTGAACTAGACAGGATCATGGGGAAGCTCTACAAAAAGCACATGGAAATCATGAGCTAAATTACCCAAAATTTACTGAAAATAATCGGTTAATTTTTTTATATGCATTTTTTACAACGGGTTCGAGCTGAACCTTTTCCTGAAAAAATTGTCTGGGGATTGAAAGACACATTTGCGATTTGTATCATCCCTTTAATTATTTTAAATGGCTTTATTTTAGAAAAAATATTTGGAATCTCGATAGCTGTTAGTCTGGGTGATACCATTTTAAGAGGCGTGCTGTTTATTTTAGTGTGCTACTTATATAAGGATATGTTGCTTACGCATTGGCAAAAATATAAACAGGCCTTTTGGCGCTCAAGTGTCTTGGTGGTGGTTGGTGCAATCGTGTTACAAGTGGTGATCTCGCTGACACGTCAGCTTTTACCCCACGGGCCGAGTACACAAGAAAAACACTTGATTGACCCTGAACATATTCCTTTTCTCAGTCTGTTGGTGATTAGCTTGGGGCCACTATTTACTGCGCTTTTAGAAGATATTGTGTTTCGCTATACTTTATTGCAAAAGTTATTTATCCAACCGTGGCTATGGCGCATTGTACTGATTATATTGAACTCTATATTATTTGGTCTGATCCATTATCATAATTTTGATGGAAATTTAATCGCAACAATCAGCTTTATGAGTGCAGGTTTATTTTTAAATCTGATCTATTTGTGGACACGCAATATTTGGCATGTATTACTCATTCATTTTTTGAACAATGCCATATTATCTGTGGGTGGGATTTTATTATTAAAACTTGTTCAAACATTAACTTAGTGACTGAATATGTCTAGTTTATTTATCGTTATGTTGGGTGGACGTCATGCACGTGCCAATGTTGAAGTTCATGATGTGGTTCTTGCCGTAGGCGATTCGCTTGAAGAGGTTTATCCTCAATTAAAAAATGCGTGGTTTGGTGAGCAACAGGGCTTACACATCGACGCATGGCAAAAATTACAGGCTTTAGTGTTTGAAAATAAGAAATATCAAATACATTTTACTGATGCGCAACCGAATGCATCAGATCAGAAGCTTTGGCTGATTAATTTAGGCGGCTATGATGCAAATGAGTTTGGTGAGTTACACCGCTATATCCTGATTGTTGCTCAAGATGCGATTGAAGCGAAAGCCAAGGGTAAACAGTATTTTGCAGGGCATTGGCAAAAACCACATACCGATCGAGTTTTAGAGGTCGATGATTGTCTGGCGATAGATCAGGTATATGGCCGTTATGTGCAATTGGTTGAAGTAGATTTGAATGCTGATTCTCATACAGAGCTTGACCAAAGTGTTTGGGAGAATACCTATTTGTCCATCTGAGTTGTCATCGCTTGATCTGCTTAAAAAGGGCGCTGTATTGCAGCCTTAAAAGATTAAGCGGATCTTAATTTTAAAAAATTGACATCAATCATTGCATTGCTCTCTCATAATCTAGTCATTGAAACAACAGAATCTTCGCAATATTTTCAACAAGTTTGCATAGACTAAAAACTCAAACAAAACACTGCGGAGTGTGATCAATGAGCGGTTTATTAGACGAGTTAGGTAAAATTGCAGGTGCGGTGATTGCTGAGCAAAGTGTCGATACGTTAGATCTTGATGCTGGCTTTCTAGAAAAAGCAGCTGGCGCATTTGCAGGTTATGAAGCCGCAAAAATTGCTGAAGACAAATTAGAAAATAGTGATGAGCAGCAGAAACCAGAGGATTAATTCAAAATTGGTAAACCCAGCTTTGGGCATTGATCTTAATCAATCCCGTATAAGATAAATAAGCTACAGGGTTGAATAAGTTTAGTATTGAGATGATAGCTGTGATCAAAGAGAGGGCATATTCGATATGCTCTTTTTTATTATCTAAAATAAAGATAAGCAATGAAGAAAAACATCCATAACGTAATAAAAGCATGCTTTGCCTGTAAAGCATTGCCAATTCGATCTTTGCACAATGCTTATCAATAAAACCGCTATAAAATATGGAAAAAAAGCATTTCTTTGATAGATCAATACTCGTTATATTGTGCATCGTTATAATGAAACTACTAGCTGTACGCCATGTATTTATATACTGATTTCGATCAGCAACTGATCAATGAACGTGTTGCACAATTCCGTGATCAAACGGAACGTTATTTAGCTGGAAAACTCACTGAAGATGAGTATCGTCCATTACGATTACAAAATGGTTTATACGTACAGCGTTATGCGCCAATGCTACGTATTGCTGTACCTTACGGTTTAATGAACTCTAAACAATTACGTAAAGTTTCAGAGCTTGCCAAAGAATATGACCGTGGTTATGCACACGTTTCGACACGTCAGAACATTCAGTTTAACTGGCCTGCGCTAGAAAATGTGCCTGATATGCTAGAAGGTTTAGCTTCTGTTCAGATGCATGCGATTCAAACTTCAGGAAACTGTATCCGTAATACCACAACTGACCAATACGCTGGTGTTGTTGCTGGGGAAATTGCAGATCCACGCCCGACGTGTGAATTGATTCGTCAGTGGTCTACATTCCATCCTGAATTTGCATTTTTACCGCGTAAGTTCAAAATTGCAGTTTCTGCACTTGAAGAAATTGATCGTGCAGCAACTTCATTCCATGACATTGGGGTGTATTTAACTCGTAATGAAGCGGGTGAGTTGGGTTATAAAATCAAAGTGGGTGGTGGCCTAGGTCGTACACCTATCATTGGTTCTATGATTCGTGAGTGGTTGCCACGTGAAGATTTAATTGCTTATTTAGAAGCGGTTCTGCGTGTTTATAACTTGCATGGTCGCCGTGACAATAAATATAAAGCTCGTATTAAAATTTTGGTTAAAGCATTAACACCACAAGTTTTTGCTGAAAAAGTTGAAGCTGAATTTGCTGAAACAATTAAAACCTTGAAAGTTCAACCTGAAATTTTGCAAAAATTAGACGAAGAGTTTATGCCGTTTGATTATCAAAATTATGCAGATGAAGATTTCAGTGGCTTATTTGCTGAATATCCAAAGTTTAAACAGTGGTTCAATATCAATACCAATGCACATAAAGTTGCAGGCTATCGTATTGTCACTATTTCACTAAAACGTGCGGGTATTGCACCAGGTGATATGACTGTTGAAGAAATGAATTTGATTGCAGATCTTGCAGACAAATATACATTTGGTGAATTACGGACCACACACGAACAAAATATTTCATTGGTTGATGTACCACAGAAAGATTTATTTGAATTGTGGCAAACGCTTGAAAAGAATAATCTTGCTCGGGCACATATTGGTTTTATTACCGATATCATTTGCTGCCCAGGTGGTGACTTCTGTTCATTGGCAAATGCGAAATCTATTCCGATTTCTGAAGCCATTACACGCCGTTTTGATGATTTAGATACAGTCTATAACTTAGGCCATATCGACTTGAACATTTCAGGTTGTATGAATGCTTGTGGTCATCACCATGTCGGCAACATCGGTATTTTGGGTGTGGACAAAAAAGGTGCTGAATTCTATCAAATTACCTTAGGTGGAAATGCAGACCATGACGCTTCAATTGGTGATATTTTAGGACCATCATTTGCAGCAGAATCTGTACCTGACATTATTGATGAAATTTTAAATACTTATCTTGATCTTCGTAACGAGGGTGAAGAATTTATTGAAACTTATCGTCGAGTGGGTATTCAACCTTTTAAGGAGCGCGCATATGCTTAATACCGCACTTCAAGTCCTCTCTAAAGATGGCACTGTTGCAGACAATACCTATCAAATCATTGCTGAAGATGGTGTATTGCCACAAGGTGATGTGTTGTTGACTGTTGAGCAGTTGGACCAGCTTGCGAATGTGACGGGGAAAAAAGCACTATTTCTTACCGTAGATGCTTCACCTGAAACCAATGCGTTTCCATTAGATCAGTTAGATGCGATCTTTATTGATTTTGCAGGTTTTAATGATGGTCGTGGTTATTCATTTGCTGCGTTGTTACGTCGCCAAGGCTACGCAGGCGATCTTCGTGCAACAGGCGATGTGTTTAAAGATGTCTTGAACTATATGAAGCGTTCTGGTTTCGATACTTTTGTTGTGAAAGAAGGTAAAGATATCCATGAGGCAGCAGCAGGTTTAGGTGATTTTACGCACCCTTACCAAGCATCTACAGCTGTACCAAAAGCGCATTATCAAACAGGTGCTTGATTGTATTAAGTACTGATTTTGAAATGAAAGCCGAACGAAAGTTCGGCTTTTTATTGTTCTCAAGTTAAAGCTGGTGTGACTACTGCTTATTATGAATATGATATCAACGATATGAATTGGTATTCGGCTTTATTTGTATCGTGCCCAAATCAACATTAATTCAACATAACATCATTAGGTAGTAAAACTTTCTCTACTTAAAAGCATCTACAAAATTTCATCGTTGCATTTTTGCAATGTTGTAGGCTGGAAAAGTCTATATATCTACAGCATTAAACACCACATAATCAAATAAAGATGATTCATGGTGGATGAAATGTTAAATCAAACAATGGGTGACTTATCTCTACTCAAAGGCTGGAACGCAACTTTACCCAATACTGAAGTCATGCCTGTACTATTTTTGGGTCATGGCTCACCCATGAATGCAATTCAAACCAATGATTTTACTCGTTCATGGAATCGTATTGGCGCTGAAATGAGCACACAACCGACAGCAATTTTATGTATTTCTGCACATTGGCTTACCCAAGGTGGTACAGCCGTCACTGCAATGCAACAACCGAAAACTATTCATGATTTTGGTCGTTTCCCTCAAGCATTGTTTGATGTGCAATATCCTGCTACTGGAAATAAAGCTTTGGTTGAGGCAACAACTGAAGCAATTCACAGTATAGAAGTTCATCATGATCATAGTTGGGGATTGGATCACGGAACATGGGGTGTGTTATGTCATGTATTTCCACAAGCCAATATTCCTGTTGTTCAATTGAGTGTCGACTATAGTCAAGGTGCCCAATATCATTATGACTTGGCTAAACAATTGGCGCAGTTACGTCGTAAAGGGGTATTGATTGTTGCTAGTGGTAATCTCGTACATAACCTAAGCAAAATTGCCTTTGATAAATTTGATGACCATTATGGTTATGATTGGGCTTTAGAGGCTGATGCAAAGATGAAAAATTTCTTAGCGACACATAACCATCAAGCTTTAATTGATTGGCAAAAACAAGGTGCTGAGTTTTTATTGTCGATTCCCACACCTGATCATTATTATCCGATGTTATATGCCTTAGGTTTGCAGGAAGAGAAAGATGAGTTACATATTTTTAATGATCAAGCCGTCGCTGGTTCATTAACCATGACCTCATTTCGACTTGATCAACATTAATGTCAAATGTTAAGAATATAAAAGTTGGGTCTAAGGATTCAGCTTTTATAGTATTGGTGAAATTGAGTTAGTCATATTTATTCTCTCAAGATAGAATTCTTGCAAGATCATTACGCAATTTTCAAATATTGATGTCTTACTTTCTTACAGAGCAGTTTAGACATCAATGAATCCATATGAAATTTAGAATAACGGTGAATTAATAAATTTATAGAAAAACGCTGTAGCTAATGATGGTTCTAACAGTAAAGGAAATAAGAAACCATAGATTGCACCGGTAATATGTGCGCGGTGATCGATTAATGGAGAATGTCCTGAACGGATCGCATACAGGCTATAGCATAAATAAATCGTCCCAAAAATAATTGCGGGTACAGGTAAAATATAGATATAAATCATGCTCCAAGGGTTAAACAGAATCGCACTAAATAACACTGCATTAACGGCACCCGAAGCCCCTAAACTTCGATAGGAATTTAGGGTTCGATTATGCAAATAGCTGGGAATCGCAGCAATGATGATGGCGCTACAATAAAATAAGACAAAGCCCATACCACTTAAGTAATCACGGAAAAACCATTCAACATTTCGCCCAAAGAAGTACAAGGTAAACATATTGAAAAATAAATGCATACCATCTTTATGGATAAAACCATGGGTTAAAAAGCGATCATATTGACCATGCTTAATCGCTGAAACATTGAAAATCAAGCGATTCATTACATTGCGTTGTTGCCAAGCAATAAAAGAAATCGCAAGTGTGATTAAAATAATCAGAAGGGTATGGGTAAGACCAGTGATCATATTGTTATAAATGACGTTGTTATCGTAATAGCAATATAACCTATATCATTGTCAATCAATAGGCTATCGCAATATTCTGTTCATTATCCTTCATTCAGTTGGCAGTTCACCATCCAGCGAATACCAAACTGATCGGTGAAAGCACCATATAAAGCACCCCAAAATGTAGGTTCTAGTGCCATTTCAATATGACCATTGGCAGAGAGTGCTGTAAATAATCGCTGAGCTTCCTCCGCTTCGTGAGCTTCTAAGTTGATCGAAATATAATGGTTAGTGCCTTTGCTGAATGGCGCACTATTAGGTGCACAGAACTGCTCGCTGGTGTCTGAACCCATCAATACGGTAAACTCATTAATCGGTAAAGAAACATGTAAAATATAGTTTTTCTCTTGGTCTGGCACTTGGACATCGGGCAGTTCGGAATAGCGTTTTAAAAATGAAAATTCACCGCCAAAAACAGATTTATAAAAATTAAAAGCAGCTTCGGTCTGGCCTTCAAAGTTTAAATAGTGATTGAGTTGCATTGTGATTGTCCATTTTGTTGTTTTGAAGTGATTAATTTATCAGCTCATGGTTTAAAACTTGATGAATATTTTGTAATTGAAAACAAAAATCCCTCAATCATAAATGAGGGACTTTTGTTTTCTAGGTTATCGCTTTGGTCTGCTTAAAGCTGTTTATCTTGTTGTTGCTCTAATTTTAAATCCTGTTTATTGGCATAACCGTCAATATCTTCATTTTGAAGAACTTCATTTGGATTTGGACGATCTACAAAGCCAATTTTAGGTACAGGGATTTCAATCTGATTTTCCACAAAACGATTGCGGATTAACTCATGAATTTCATCTTTAACTTGTAAGTAGTTTGCTTGCATACACCACAGTGCAAATAAAATTTCAATGGAGGATTCTCCAAAGGCAGAAACAGTTACACGCGGTTTAGGATCTGCTAATACCAACGGGTAGTCGTTGGCAACATCAATTAAAACTTCACGGACTTTATTGATGTTCTCATTAAAGTTAATTGCAACCGTAATCGACAATCGCCGTATCGGGAATTTTGATAGGTTATGTACAGGGGCGCGAATCAATTGCTCATTGGGGAGGCGCACATAGACATTGTCCATGGTCAAAAGTTTCACGGAAAGTAAGTCAATCGAAATCACTTCACCTTCAATGGTATGTCCACGAATCAGGGTGATTTGAATGGTATCACCGACTTCAAATGAACCTTCGCCAATTAAAAATAAACCACTAATTAAGTTCGATGCTGAAGTTTGTGAGGCAAAACCCAATGCAACAGTTAAAATCCCTGCTGCGCCTAAAAATACGCTGAGTTTAAAGCCTGCTTCTTTTAAGCTGGCAATCACAAACAGTAAGAAAATAAAATAAAAAATACCTCTACGCCAAACCAAACGTTGATGGGCATTAAAGCGTGCACCGATGGTACGGATAAAGGTATTGGAAATGACACGTGCCAGCACAAAACCCACAAAGCAGAGGATCAGAGCAACAGCAATTTCACTTAAGCGGTCGACATTTACATTGGTAAAGATGCCTTTTAGGCTATTGGCAATGTCTTTGGGAATATTGGATTCAGCCATTTTTACCTCATCCCTTAGAAAAATGAATCAAACATATTGAACAAAGCGCCGCCTGGTGAGCGTGGCGGATGTACATAAATCACTTCGCCGGCCAAAGGTGGTGTACGGTTTTCAATTCTTACTCGGGCAGGGCGATCATTGCCTTCATACACGACCTTGATTTGTGATGTCCATAAACGGCCTGTACTTTCACTATAAAATAAAGGCAGTGCAGGAACAGGCACATTCATACGGTCAAATCGAAGCTGATGACTACTGACATTGTGGAAATCAATCGGTGTTACAGCACGAAAGGCACGTGGACGTAATAAATTTAATTCGGTACGACCGTCGACTGAGGTGGCATAACACATTTCACCTGTACGGTGATCAGGGCCAAACCATGTATCCTTAGGTAAAATTACAGGAATATCAAATAAGGGTTCTTTTTGGGCTTGTACAAAACCTGAAATCCACAATGGTGTACTGATATAGAGTGTACCGCGTTGACCTGCTGGAATATAAATTGGGTCGACAGGACGAATCACCACAGAGCGGTCGGCTAAACGGGGCATGAGTTGAAATGCTTTATGGGTCTCGCGAAACATATAACGTTCAACATGTACAGGTTCAGGAAAACCAAAGTTTACATCATGGATTTTATGCCATTGCTGTTCATAGTCATATTGGAATTTTGGGCGATAATATTCCAAGCGCCATTCTTGCAAACCACGTGTAATGCGCATCATCATTGAACCAAATTGCCATGCTTTGGATTGGTTCAATTCAAACAGTTGTTCTCCCCACCACTTTAAATCAGGGAGTTCTGGTTCCAGATGTTCTTTCTTCTTAGACAAATGTGTTTATCCCATTCATAAAATCATCATCAAATCTTTAACAAACAGACTTCACGCTGTCATGAGCATAGAGTACACTCAAAGCAATTTAAATCATTAATATAAGTTGTAATGCAAGTTCTCAAACAATTACAAATACCATATAGTTTTGCAAAACGGCATGGAGTGCTGTTGCGTTATGAAGGTGATCAAGTTTTTATTGTTCGCCGTCAGGATACCGCACAAATTGCGATTCAGGAAGCCCGCCGCTATCTCGGTCGTACAGCACAACATCAATTATGTAATGAAACTGAGTTTAATCACATGCTCAGTTCAAGCTATGCTGGTGAAACGGGCGAATCGCAACAGGTTGCCGCTGGTCTTGAAGATCACCCTGATCTATTGAGTCTGGCCGATCAGATTCCTGAAACTGAAGATTTGATGGATCAGGAAGATGATGCACCAATCGTGCGACTCATCAATGCTTTATTGTCTGAAGCGATTCGAGTCGGGGCTTCAGATATTCATATTGAAGCCTTTGAAAAGAAATTATCTGTTCGCTTACGGGTAGATGGGCAATTGCGTGAAATCGTACAGCCTCGTCGTGAACTTGCGCCATTGTTGGTATCGCGTATTAAAGTTATGGCAAAACTCGATATTGCAGAAAAACGTATTCCACAAGATGGTCGTATTTCTTTACGTCTTGCAGGACGTGAGGTGGATGTCCGTGTTTCGACCTTACCATCGTCGCATGGTGAACGTGTCGTTATGCGTTTGTTGGATAAACAAGCGGGTCGACTCAACATGACCCATTTGGGTTTAATGAAGCCTGACTATGAGCGTTTAACCCAATTGGTTCATCGTCCACATGGCATTATTCTAGTCACTGGCCCTACAGGTTCGGGTAAAACGACGACTTTGTATGCTGCGCTTTCTGATTTGAATGATGGCTCTAAAAATATCCTCACTGCTGAAGATCCGATTGAGTATCAACTTGAAGGGATTGGGCAGACTCAAGTGAATACCAAAGTAGATATGACCTTTGCCCGTGCGTTAAAAGCCATGCTTCGTCAAGATCCAGATGTGGTGATGGTGGGTGAGATTCGTGATTTGGAAACGGCTGAAATCGCAGTTCAAGCGTCTTTAACAGGTCACTTGGTTTTATCTACGCTGCATACCAATACGGCAATTGGTGCTGTGACCCGTTTAAAAGATATGGGAATTGAACCCTTCTTATTATCCAGTTCATTGATTGGGGTAATTGCCCAGCGTTTAGTTCGGACATTGTGTTCTCATTGTCATACATGGCGTGAAGCAGATGACTTTGAAAAAGATGTGTTTAAACCTGTGAGTTTAGAATCGAATTTAAAACTGCCTGTGCCGAATGGTTGTGATTTTTGTTCCCATACCGGCTTTACAGGACGTACTGCAATTTATGAAATTGTACCGATTGATGAGCAGATGCGCCGTTTGATTCATGGTAATGCAGCAGAATATGAGCTTGAAGAATATGCACGTAAAGATGCAGGTTCAATTCGAGATGATGGTTTACGTAAAGTATTGGCGGGTAAAACCACAATGGAAGAAGTTTTACGTGTCACCAATGAAGCGGCTGAGTAACTGAAAACTATTTGTCTATCTTTTTAAATTTTTCTCAGAGTATGCTTTAGGCTTTATAATTTAAGCTATAAATTCTATAGAGCCTTTAGTTACTTTTATAAGTATAGTTTCTGGTTGATTCTCAGGTGTTAAAATAATCTGCTTATTTATTAAATTCGAAATATTAATCATGTGGTTAATGATTTTTTAATGATCTTGTAGCGAATTAATTTCTTCTAGATTAATATCATTTTCAATTTTGTCTACTAAGAACAAATAATTATTGATTTGAATGTTATCTAAATAGAGATTTACATGTGAACATAGATTGTGGGTGTCATTCAAGCACTCTTGAAGGACTTCAAAATTAATTTGATTCTCATTCTTTTGTGTCTGCTGGTTAAACCATTTGATTTTATAATTTTCATTTACAAAGACAGTCTATTTTTTTAGGTCGTCAATATTAGTATCGAATATATAAAGGTTTCTCAGAGTACCATCGCAATAATATATTTTATCTTTTAGTTCTGCCCAGTATATAAAAAGTCAACCAGAAAAATAAAAGTAAGCATTAACCCTACCTAAAAATAAATTTATACTTCTAGGTAGGTTTTATCATAACATTAAACAATTACATTTAATGTCACATCAATATTGCCACGAGTCGCATTTGAATATGGGCAAACGATATGTGCGGCATCTACTAATTTTTGTGCTTCTTCTTGCTCTAAACCTTCTAAATGAATATTTAAAGTCACTTGAATACCAAAACCAGTAGCAATTGGACCAATACCAACATCACCTTCGATATAAACATCTGGGGTAATTTTCAAATGATCACGGTTGGCAACAAACTTCATCGCACCAAGGAAGCAAGCAGAATAACCTGCTGCAAAAAGTTGTTCAGGATTGGTACCACCACCAGCACCACCCATTTCTTTAGGTACTGCTAATTTAACATCTAAAATTCCGTCTGATGATGTTGCACGACCATCACGACCGCCAGTTGCTTTTGCATGTGCTGTATAAACCACTTTTTCTAAAGACATCGGAAATCATCCATTTTTGATTGCGTTCTATTATATCGTATACGATATAAATATTTAAACAAGTAGCGTTTGTGTAAAATTTGATAACTTTATTTTGAAATGTTTTCGCGTAAGTTTGAAAGAAGATCTTTCAATTGAGTAATGCTGTCTAAGTCACAGGCACTGGCTTGAGCAACTTGTAACGGAATATCCACGGCTTTTAATTTTAGTGCATGACCCTCGGCAGTGAGGGTGATAATCACTTGGCGCTCATCTTTCGTAGATCGTTCGCGGTTAACAATACCATTACTTTGCAATTTTTTGAGTAAGGGGGTCAGGGTAGATGATTCTAAAAAAAGTTTTTCACCGATTTCAGACACAGTTAGACCATCTTTTTCCCAAAGCACTAACATAACTAAATACTGTGGATAGGTCAGTCCTAGTGGTGTGAGTAATTTACGATAAAGTTGATTTAATGCTAAGTTTGTAGAGTAAACAAGAAAGCAAAGTTGATGATCAAGATTTAAATTGGAATAGTCTTGTTGCATGCTTGTCTCGTGAAGATATTACGCCTCACAAGTATAACGTTGTTTTGTCTCGTTCAGGAAATAAAAGTCATTAATGGCAATACAGACTTAGAATGACATCAATTTGCGATGTTGCATTAAAGGCATTGATTCACGAATTGAGCGCTGCTCATTCAAATCAAAAGGAACCGTCATCAATTGCGCGCCTTCTGCATCTGTAATCGCTAAAATCTGCCCACGACTATTGGTTGCGCCAGCATGTCCCCAGGTTTGACGTTTTTCACCATGCCAACCTTGTTGTGCTGCACCTAAAACATGACATTGGCTGTCCATCGCACGTGCTTGAAGTAATAACTGCCAATGCATTTGACCTGTGGTATAGGTAAATGCAGCTGGTGCAGTCAAAATATTTGCACCTTGCGCTCTCAAGGTGAGTGCAAGTTCTGGAAAGCGTAAGTCGTAGCAAACCATCAAACCGATTTGTCCAAAAGGTGTTTTTGCGACAACAACATCACTGCCTGGTTCAAAAAACTGAGATTCTTGATACCCGCCAACAGCGTCACCCACTTGTACATCAAACAAGTGAATTTTGTCATAACGTGCTTCAGTGCCTTCTGGACTGATACATAGGCTGACAGTACGAACTCGACCGTCAGCAATAATTGAACCATCTGGACGGAAAGGGCAAGGTAAAGTCCCTGCAACAATCCATATTTGATAATGATGTGCTAAGTTTTCTAAACGCTTTTGAATTTCTTCAAAACGTGCAGCAGTTTCCCGTTGTTTACCTGCGGCAAAGCAGACAAAATTTTCAGGAAACACAATCAAAGATGCGCCATCAGCTTTACTTTGTTGTATCAACGACTCAATCACACTGAAGTTTGCTTCAATGTCATTTTGAGAGTTCATTTGAACAACGGAAAGTAAAGTCATGGGCTATCCCTGATAAAGCAATTTTGAAATTATTAAGCGTTTTGCTGGTTTGAAGATACACATTCCATTGTATCTTGCTGCTTTTCAAGTTGTTTAACTAATGGCTCGAACATATTTTGGTTGTTTTCATTGAGCTTCATTAATGTTTTGTGTGCATCGAGAACGGTACACAGCATTGTGCTGTGATTAACATTATCGTCAATCAAAGCATTGGTGCACACTTGAGGGTCACCACAGTAATTTAAAATGACAAAAACCTGCCCTAAGCCCATGCTATTGGCTAGAGTGGTAATATCTGGATTTGTGGACAGCATCACCGCTTGGATGTGGTGTACTTGTTTCAACTTTAAGCCAAGCTTGGCAAGTATTCCAAGAACTGTACTATCAATAAATGTGGTTTGGGTTAAATCAACAATTGCGCCAATGACGTTTTTCTGTTGTTCAATCCTTGCCAAAAGTTTGTCTAAACTAATACAAGATTGGGCTCGCACTTCACCAATAAGTTTGAAAATATGCGTTCCATTCAAGCTTGCATATTCAACATGACCTGTTGACATATAAATGCCATTTGCAGAGAAGGATAGGAAAATTATCACATAGCGCAAGTCTATACTCAAGCGTTTGCGTATAGGTTATTAGTCTAATTTATTATATGTATTTGATTATATTGTTAATTCATTCTGCGGAGACTGAGGATTGCAATGTCATCTGCTACATGTTCTGGTGCGCGGAATGATTGATTTTGCAAATGATAGACCAATTGTGAGAACTGTTCATTCAAACCACCAGAGAATGGTTCAAGGGCACCGTCAGAACAAATAATGAACCGCGCATGCTTGGTTAAGGTACATTGGAATTCTTCAACCTCTAAGTCTTCTGTGAGTCCTAAAGGAAAACTGCTGGTATTCAAGACACGAGGGGCTTGGTTGGGTTCAAAAATGATGGGGGGAGGGTAATGTCCCGCACTTGACCATTTTAAAGCATGTGTTTCTAGATTTAGAATGCCAGCCAACATTGTGATGTGTTTTTCAATGTTTTCTTGCACCAGCATACCATTGAGTTTTTTAATCAATTCTCTTGGTGTTTTCGAGCGACCATGAAAGGCAGCCATCCAAGATGTTAGTAAAGAGCTGGTTACCCCATGGCCCGACACATCGGCCAAATAGAACATGATTTCTTTATCACTGATTTTCCAGTAGTCATACCAGTCACCAGACAAATACGCAGAAGGCTGGAAAAGCGTTTCAACTTTATAATTTTGCAGTTCAATTGGATTTGGAAGAAGTTTCTTTTGTAGTTCTGCGGCAGATGGTAAATCACGGCTATCTTGATTACGTTTATATTGCGCATCAATTTTTAATAAAGAATCTTCAAGATTGGCTGGAAGCTTGGTCCAGATCCAACCAGCAAGGGCACCCAGTTCCCATGCTTGAGAAAGTTCGCTTCCTTCATTTTCTTGTGCAATGACAATGGTAGGTAAAGCCCATTGGTATTGTAAAAAATCGTGGACGTCTGCAATTGCAATAATTGTTGGATCATAACGATGAATGTCTTCAATGGTAATCATCTGCAAGCTAGGAAGCGTATCTAATACTTGTTCTAAGCTTGAAATTTGGCGACTGGGTTGAATGAAATACATAGAAGAAATGAATGATCCTTAATCGGTATAAAAGCATTATCCAGTAGATTTACTATAGATGACACCACAATGCTAGTAAAACCATATGAATTACTAGCAAATAAGTTTAACAAAATATTCTGGTTATTTGTCTGCGTTTGTATCAGTAGGATGATTGCTGTCGTCCTCATCATCATCTACAAATGCGACAGCTTCCTGTCCACGGCCTTTTTTCTCAGCAATTTGGAATGCTAAACGTTGTAAATAGATATCGCGAATTGCTGAGTAACGATCACCTTGCAATACACTTTCAACATCTAGAAGTTTAGAACGGGTATTAATCCCACCTAAAGCACGATTACCCCAGATTAAACCTGTTTGATGATTGTTATCCATTGGATAGGTAAGCGGATTGGCATAACCTTCAGCAACATAATCAACTGAGTGACGAAGTGTGCTTGGTCCTAAGATAGGCAGCATGACATAAGGACCACTTGGAATACCGTAGTAACCTAATGTGGTACCCAAGCTTTCTTCTTCAGTTGCTAAACCTAAGCGAGTTGCAGGATCAGCTAAACCTAAAGAGCTGACAGTGTTAATGGTAAAACGACCTAGAGACTTGGCTGCACGACTAAAGCGCCCTTGAGCAAGTTGGTTGACCGCATTCCATGGTTCACTCAAGTTTTTACGAAATAAACTATATGAAGAACGTACATCACCAGGCACTTTTGCTTTGTACTGAACAGCAATAGGTCGAGCAACATTACGGTCGATCATGTCATTAAACGCATAAATTTCACGGTTCAATGGTTGTAGAGGATCTTTTACCGCATCTGGTTGAGCTGCATTGGCATTCACTTTTAAGTCATTTTTTGTGATGTTTTTAAGCTCTCTAAGGGCTTCAATTCTTGGGTGTTTAGAAGCTGCTTCGTTTTCTAGTGCTGAAGAATTCTCTTGAGACGACTTATCATCTGAATCAGAGTTTGTAGAAACAGCATTGTCCGAATTCTCTTGAGCAGATAATTCGTCTTGAGCAGATACATGGCTAGTCAGACCAATGCTAAGTAAACAAGCCCAAAGTACATGATAAGGACGCATAGAATTCCTTGAAATATTCTTAAAGTAAAAGTAGTCGATAACGATATAGCTATATTAAAGACTTCATAATCGTATTCTAACAGTAGTTATTGCATATGTATTAAAGCAAATTTGATTAAAAAGTGTGAATAAATATGATAAACGAACATTATTTGTTCGAACAATTAAAATAATTAAAAAAAGGGGTTGTGTTGGTTTGTGAATGCTGTAGAATGCACATCCATCGGCGGTGATGTTAAATAAAACTTCTGATAAATCAGGCACTTGATTAAGTTGTTAAGATTTCGAATTGAGATTTTAAGATGAGGTTAGAGTTAGGTTTGTTAGAAAAAATAATTAACATTATTGATTGACTTTTTAGAGATAGAGAGTAGTATAGCCGACCTAGCTTGATGCTGACGAAGCATTGAGAAGATCATTAAGAGAATATGAAGAACAACTTGTGTGGATTTTTACTGATTGATTGATCGAAATATTATCATTGATTGATTGGTTTAAATTACTCGAAGTTTATTTGAGAGAATTTGTCAGTACATTGATGAGCCAGAATTGTGACCTTAAGTCACTAATGATTTTTAACTGAAGAGTTTGATCATGGCTCAGATTGAACGCTGGCGGCAGGCTTAACACATGCAAGTCGAGCGGGGGAGATTGCTTCGGTAATTGACCTAGCGGCGGACGGGTGAGTAATACTTAGGAATCTGCCTATTAATGGGGGACAACATCTCGAAAGGGATGCTAATACCGCATACGCCCTACGGGGGAAAGCAGGGGATCACTTGTGACCTTGCGTTAATAGATGAGCCTAAGTCGGATTAGCTAGTTGGTGGGGTAAAGGCCTACCAAGGCGACGATCTGTAGCGGGTCTGAGAGGATGATCCGCCACACTGGGACTGAGACACGGCCCAGACTCCTACGGGAGGCAGCAGTGGGGAATATTGGACAATGGGGGGAACCCTGATCCAGCCATGCCGCGTGTGTGAAGAAGGCCTTATGGTTGTAAAGCACTTTAAGCGAGGAGGAGGCTCTCTTGGTTAATACCCAAGATGAGTGGACGTTACTCGCAGAATAAGCACCGGCTAACTCTGTGCCAGCAGCCGCGGTAATACAGAGGGTGCGAGCGTTAATCGGATTTACTGGGCGTAAAGCGTGCGTAGGCGGCTTTTTAAGTCGGATGTGAAATCCCCGAGCTTAACTTGGGAATTGCATTCGATACTGGGAAGCTAGAGTATGGGAGAGGATGGTAGAATTCCAGGTGTAGCGGTGAAATGCGTAGAGATCTGGAGGAATACCGATGGCGAAGGCAGCCATCTGGCCTAATACTGACGCTGAGGTACGAAAGCATGGGGAGCAAACAGGATTAGATACCCTGGTAGTCCATGCCGTAAACGATGTCTACTAGCCGTTGGGGCCTTTGAGGCTTTAGTGGCGCAGCTAACGCGATAAGTAGACCGCCTGGGGAGTACGGTCGCAAGACTAAAACTCAAATGAATTGACGGGGGCCCGCACAAGCGGTGGAGCATGTGGTTTAATTCGATGCAACGCGAAGAACCTTACCTGGTCTTGACATAGTAAGAACTTTCCAGAGATGGATTGGTGCCTTCGGGAACTTACATACAGGTGCTGCATGGCTGTCGTCAGCTCGTGTCGTGAGATGTTGGGTTAAGTCCCGCAACGAGCGCAACCCTTTTCCTTATTTGCCAGCACTTCGGGTGGGAACTTTAAGGATACTGCCAGTGACAAACTGGAGGAAGGCGGGGACGACGTCAAGTCATCATGGCCCTTACGACCAGGGCTACACACGTGCTACAATGGTCGGTACAAAGGGTTGCTACCTAGCGATAGGATGCTAATCTCAAAAAGCCGATCGTAGTCCGGATTGGAGTCTGCAACTCGACTCCATGAAGTCGGAATCGCTAGTAATCGCGGATCAGAATGCCGCGGTGAATACGTTCCCGGGCCTTGTACACACCGCCCGTCACACCATGGGAGTTTGTTGCACCAGAAGTAGGTAGTCTAACCGTAAGGAGGACGCTTACCACGGTGTGGCCGATGACTGGGGTGAAGTCGTAACAAGGTAGCCGTAGGGGAACCTGCGGCTGGATCACCTCCTTAACGAAAGATTGACGATTGGTAAGAATCCACAACAAGTTGTTCTTCATTGATGTATCTGAGGGTCTGTAGCTCAGTTGGTTAGAGCACACGCTTGATAAGCGTGGGGTCACAAGTTCAAGTCTTGTCAGACCCACCAAGTCTACTGAACACAGAAGAGCAGATATATTAAGATCTTAAGCTGGGGACTTAGCTTAGTTGGTAGAGCGCCTGCTTTGCACGCAGGAGGTCAACGGTTCGACTCCGTTAGTCTCCACCACTATATAAAGACTAAGTGATTACAGAACTTAGTAAGCAGATAGCTTATTAAGTTCTGTGATTTATCACAGTTAACTACTCGCTGACGAGGCGGTAGTGAATCATTAACAGAATATATTTGAGTTGAAATAATTGTTTAAACTCGTTTTAGTTGATGTTAGCAAGCAATTGTTAATGTTGAATGAAATGAGCACTAGCGATAAAACTGAATCAAGCGTTTTGGTATATGAATTAAATTGAAGCTGTATGGTGATTAAGTTCACAGGCAACAAATAGAAGTGATTAAGTTCACATTGTTGATCCTCCTTGTAGGGATTAACGACTGTTTGGGGTTGTATAGTCAAGTAATTAAGTGCATGTGGTGGATGCCTTGGCAGTCAGAGGCGATGAAAGACGTAATAGCCTGCGATAAGCTTCGGGGAGGCGGCAAATATCCTGTGATCCGGAGATTTCTGAATGGGGAAACCCACTTACCATAAGGTAGGTATCGCATGATGAATACATAGTCATGCGAGGCGAACGAGGGGAAGTGAAACATCTCAGTACCCTTAGGAAAAGAAATCAATTGAGATTCCCTCAGTAGCGGCGAGCGAACGGGGATCAGCCCATTAAGTTATATGTGTTTTAGCGGAAAGCTCTGGGAAGTGCTACCGTAGAGGGTGATAGTCCCGTACACGAAAGGGCACATATAATGATGACGAGTAGGGCGAGGCACGTGAAACCTTGTCTGAATATGGGGGGACCATCCTCCAAGGCTAAATACTCCTGACTGACCGATAGTGAACCAGTACCGTGAGGGAAAGGCGAAAAGAACCCCTGTGAGGGGAGTGAAATAGATCCTGAAACCGCATGCATACAAGCAGTGGGAGCCAACTTGTTTGGTGACTGCGTACCTTTTGTATAATGGGTCAGCGACTTATATTCAGTAGCAAGGTTAACCGTATAGGGGAGCCGTAGAGAAATCGAGTCTTAATAGGGCGTTTAGTTGCTGGGTATAGACCCGAAACCGGGTGATCTATCCATGAGCAGGTTGAAGGTTGGGTAACACTAACTGGAGGACCGAACCCACTGTCGTTGAAAAGCCAGGGGATGACTTGTGGATAGGGGTGAAAGGCTAATCAAACTCGGTGATAGCTGGTTCTCCCCGAAAGCTATTTAGGTAGCGCCTCGGACGAATACCATAGGGGGTAGAGCACTGTTTCGGCTAGGGGGTCATCCCGACTTACCAAACCGATGCAAACTCCGAATACCTATGAGTACTATCCGGGAGACAGACTGCGGGTGCTAACGTCCGTAGTCAAGAGGAAAACAATCCAGACCGCCAGCTAAGGCCCCCAAATTATAGTTAAGTGGGAAACGATGTGGGAAGGCATAGACAGCTAGGAGGTTGGCTTAGAAGCAGCCACCCTTTAAAGAAAGCGTAATAGCTCACTAGTCGAGTCGGCCTGCGCGGAAGATGTAACGGGGCTAAAACTATATGCCGAAGCTGCGGATGTATACTATGTATACGTGGTAGGGGAGCGTTCTGTAAGCCGATGAAGGTGTATTGAGAAGTATGCTGGAGGTATCAGAAGTGCGAATGCTGACGTGAGTAACGACAAAACGGGTGAAAAACCCGTTCGCTGAAAGACCAAGGGTTCCAGTCCAACGTTAATCGGGGCTGGGTGAGTCGACCCCTAAGGCGAGGCCGAGAGGCGTAGTCGATGGGAAATTGGTTAATATTCCAATACTTCTGTGTAATGCGATGAGAGGACGGAGAAAGTTAAGTCAGCCTGGCGTTGGTTGTCCAGGTGAAAGGCAGTAGGCATGCATCTTAGGCAAATCCGGGGTGCTCTATGCTGAGAGCTGATAGCAAGCTAGTTTACTAGCGAAGTGGCTGATACTATGCTTCCAGGAAAAGTCTCTAAGCTTCAGTTACACAGGAATCGTACCCTAAACCGACACAGGTGGTCAGGTCGAGTAGACCAAAGCGCTTGAGAGAACTCTGCTGAAGGAACTAGGCAAAATGGTACCGTAACTTCGGGAGAAGGTACGCTGCTGACGGTGATAGGACTTGCTCCTTGAGCTATTGGCAGCCACAGAAACCAGGCCCCTGCAACTGTTTATTAAAAACATAGCACTCTGCAAACACGAAAGTGGACGTATAGGGTGTGATGCCTGCCCGGTGCTGGAAGGTTAATTGATGGGGTTAGCGTAAGCGAAGCTCTTGATCGAAGCCCCAGTAAACGGCGGCCGTAACTATAACGGTCCTAAGGTAGCGAAATTCCTTGTCGGGTAAGTTCCGACCTGCACGAATGGCATAATGATGGGGGCGCTGTCTCCAGCAGAGGCTCAGTGAAATCGAAATCGCCGTGAAGATGCGGTGTACCCGCGGCTAGACGGAAAGACCCCGTGAACCTTTACTGCAGCTTGACATTGAACTTTGATCTTACTTGTGTAGGATAGGTGGGAGGCTTTGAAGTAGTGACGCCAGTTGCTATGGAGCCATCCTTGAAATACCACCCTGGTAATATTGAGGTTCTAACTCTGTCCCGTTATCCGGGACGAGGACCATGTCTGGTGGGTAGTTTGACTGGGGCGGTCTCCTCCTAAAGAGTAACGGAGGAGTACGAAGGTGCGCTCAGCGTGGTCGGAAATCACGCGTAGAGTATAAAGGCAAAAGCGCGCTTAACTGCGAGACCCACAAGTCGAGCAGGTACGAAAGTAGGTCTTAGTGATCCGGTGGTTCTGTATGGAAGGGCCATCGCTCAACGGATAAAAGGTACTCTGGGGATAACAGGCTGATACCGCCCAAGAGTTCATATCGACGGCGGTGTTTGGCACCTCGATGTCGGCTCATCTCATCCTGGGGCTGAAGCAGGTCCCAAGGGTATGGCTGTTCGCCATTTAAAGAGGTACGCGAGCTGGGTTTAGAACGTCGTGAGACAGTTCGGTCCCTATCTACCGTGGGCGTTGGAAATTTGAGAGGATCTGCTCCTAGTACGAGAGGACCAGAGTGGACGAACCTCTGGTGTACCGGTTGTGACGCCAGTCGCATCGCCGGGTAGCTATGTTCGGAAGGGATAACCGCTGAAAGCATCTAAGCGGGAAGCCTACCTCAAGATAAGATTTCCCTAGGACTTTATGTCCTCTAAAGAGCCGTTGAAGACTACGACGTTGATAGGTTGGATGTGGAAGTGCGGTGACGCATGAAGCTGACCAATACTAATTGCTCGTGAGGCTTGACTATACAACACCCAAGCAGTTGTATATGAAGCATCATTTGATTCATAAAAGATCAAACATACTTGATTTAGTTGTAAAGCTAGTTAAACTATTCAACTCAAATGTTCTGTTAAACTCATTTGGTACGAAGTAAGGCATTTAAATAAGACCCGAACAAGTCCATAACAGTTTGCTGGCGACAATAGCAAGAGTGAACCACCTGATCCCTTCCCGAACTCAGAAGTGAAACCTCTTAGCGCTGATGGTAGTGTGGGGTTACCCATGTGAGAGTAAGTCATCGCCAGCTTTTAAATCTAAAACACCCCGCTCTCTAACGAGAGCGGGGTGTTTTTTTATGCGTGGTGTTTATCGGGAAGAAAAAAGTCTAAAATCTAGATCAAGAATTTTTTATCATTAAATGATAAATTAATTGCTTTACCTAACATGAAAAAAATATAGGAATATAAAAAATGTCAGAATACACCTTGCCGCATTTTGGAACACTGCAATTAGAATCACTAGAAGAGTATTATCAAGTTGATCTTGAGCTTAATGGCAAAGCCGTTCAAGTTGATTTAAATTTTGAAGCGAATACTTTGGATGTAGAAACTTTTCAACGAATTAAGTCTTTTATTGAAAATATAGAAAAATTTGATCAAAAAAACCAAGATTATATTCAACAAGATTTTGAAAATGAAAAGGAAGGGACTGTTAAAGAATATGTGGATTTTCATACTGAAGAATTAGGCGATGATTTCTTAGAAAAAATTGGGATTTCTAATCCAATAGATAAAGCACAGCAGTTTTTAACCAAATTATATTTAGCAAGGGTTGGGCTTTATCCAGATGGAAAATATGATACATCATATTTTGCTGTCTTTGATTACACTACAAATAGAGACTTAACTGATCAGTTAATCGTCGTTAAAACAGATGATCACGGTAATTTGGATCATTTAAGTTGGGAAAGCTAACGATGCAGTAAAGTGAAGCAGCCGTATTTAGAAGTCTATAGATTCTAAAACAATGTAGGTATAAAAAACAAAACCCCATCATGATGACGGGGTTTCTTCGTATTGATGTGTTAGATCTAACTTTTGTTAAATTTCACACCTTATCTTTAAAGTTTCAATCCAATAAACTCATGACATCATCTTCAGATAATTTCACTTCATTTTCATGATCAATACTTAGAATAGATTTGGCAAGATCAGCTTTATTTTTCTGTAAGGCTAAAATCTTTTCTTCAATACTCTGGTTGGTAATCAACTTATAAACAAATACAGGTTTATCTTGACCAATACGCCATGCACGATCAGACGCTTGATCTTCAGCCGCTGGGTTCCACCAAGGATCATAATGAATCACAGTATCAGCAGCAGTGAGATTAAGCCCAACACCGCCTGCCTTTAAACTGATGAGGAAAACAGGAATATCGCCTGCTTGGAATGCCGTGATCACTTCATCACGTTTCTTGGTTTGTCCAGTAAGTTTTACATTTCGAATATTTAAGGCTTTTAAATGCTCTTCAATGAGTTGTAGCATCGTAGTGAATTGAGAGAAGATTAAAATCTTACGTCCTTCCTCAACCATATCTTGAACCATTTCCAATAAATGATCTAATTTTGCTGATTCAACATTTTGATTTTTGACTTGATCAAGTTGTAAAAGGCTTGGATGGCAGCAAACTTGTCGAAGTTTAAGTAATGCGCTTAAAATTTGAATCTGACTACGATGGAAGCCTTTAGCTGCAATCAACTCACGAATATTCTTTTGCATTGTTGCACGAACAGCTTCGTAGAGCTTGGATTGCTGTTCATTCATATCAATATTGACTTCAATCGTGGTTTTTTCGGGAAGCTCTTTCGCTACCTCTGTTTTTAAACGACGCAACATAAACGGTTTAATACGAGAAATGAGTTTGGTTTTAACCTGAAGATCTGCATGTTTCTCGATAGGATTGCGATATTTTTTATTAAACAGTTCCTGACTATATAAAAAACCAGGCATTAAGAAATGGAACAATGACCATAACTCACCCAAATGGTTTTCCATCGGTGTACCAGTTAAGCATAGACGATGTTTTGCTTTGATTTGTCGTACCACTTGAGAGGCTTTGGCGCGTGGATTCTTAATGTTTTGCGCTTCATCCAAAATCAATAAATGATATTGATAGGGCAGTAAAAATTCTTCATCACGGCCCAAAAGTGGGTAAGTGCTGAGCACAATATCTACATTTTTAATCTCTTGAAAATGCTCAACTCGATCATGCCCTTGTAAGACCAAAACTTTTAATTCAGGAGTGAATTTCTCGGCTTCTTTACGCCAGTTATGCATTAAAGAGGTTGGTGCAATAATCAAGGCAGGGCGTTGATTTAATCGACCTGCCTGCTTTTCTAATAGAATATGTGCAAGTGTTTGTGCTGTTTTACCGAGTCCCATATCATCGGCAAGGATACCGCCATGTTCAGTTTCACGTAAAAACTGTAGCCATGCTAAACCTTGTTGTTGATATGGGCGTAGTTCGCCTTGGAAACCTTGTGGTGTACAGATTTGATCTTGATAACTATTTTGAAGCTTTTCAGCAAATATTTTCAGGCGTTCGTTGGTGCGCCAAGGCATGCCCAAATGATGCTGTAAATCTAAGAATTGAGCGGCATCGTATTGATCTAATGTTGCAGATTCAGGATGTCGTAAAATTTCTTTTAAATAGATCAGAATGGGCTTAATTTCTTGATTTCTAAGCGCCAGTTGCGTTTGAGCTTCTCTTAAATGAACAATTAAGAAGCTGTCACTGTCCATTTTTTCAATATAGTCATCTTCTAAAAGATGTGGATTATGCTGTATCGCATAGCCAAGAAGATCAATCAGGTTATAGGTGTTGCCATTCATATCCTGAATCGTTGCACCGACATTAAACCAGTCTTGTTTTTTTTCAGATTCATTTAATGAGAGTTGCAGGTTTTGTGTTGCACTTAAATTGAACTGACTATCTAGGGTATGTTCAACTTTCCAGCCGAGACCTTCGATTTTATTTTCAGGAACCAGTTGCTCAACCCAAGCCATGGGATCTGCATAAACAATTGAGTTTTCAGTGATGTCATCAAAAGCAGGGCGTTTGCTCTTTGGTAGCTTGCTAATCCGTTGCATGGATTTAACTGAATGAATTAATTCATCAATATGCTTCTTTTCAGCAACTAAATCGCGTTGTTGGCGAACTGCTTTTTCATCAATATTGATAATGAAACTGTCATCAGGGAAACCCGCTTTAATTCGTCCAGCTGAGTATTCAAATTCAATTTCAGCAATTGCATAATGATGCATATGACCAAGACGATCATATTGCGGATGTGTTCCAAAACGTAAAATAGGTGTGGGTTTGCCTTTTAATATTTCTATACTTTGTGTAAATGGCGCTTGGGGTAAATCTTCAAAAAATGCATAGGGTTGAATCACTTGCTCAAATTCAGCCATTAATTCCACAGGCATTTGTGGCATATTCAGCAATTCTTCGATCATTTCACTAGAATATAAAGACTCAAGTACACCGACTTGGTTTTTAAGAGTATCGAGATAACTTAATGGATGAGAATGAATAATATAAATTTGTTCAGCATGGTCAGGTGAAATCTCTAGATGATTTTCATCAAAAAATTGTGCCTTGAGTTTTTCTGTTTGCTGTTCTGTACGCGTTTGCCAGTTGAATTCAATTTTATAAGCTTGATCAGACCATGTTAAAGGTAATCTTTGTACATCTAGTGCGTAACAAGCGCTACTTTGAATAGCCGTTCTTAGGTGTTCTTGATAGATTCCTGAAATATCCCATGACGCTGGATAAAAATGAACATCGCTAAAATTTAGCTTAGCGAAAAAGTACAAATGACTAAAGATTTTCTTTTCTTCTTTGCTCACTTTAAGACGTTCATTTAATACATTGTCATAGCTGGTGTAGAGCGCAGTATCTCTAATTTTTCCATCTTTGTTACGACGAACTTTAAAAACACTAAGTTGTAATTTGGCGGTGTTATTTTTCGGTTGGAAAATATAAATAAGTTGGTGCTGTACTGGCGTTTCAGTGCGTTGAACTTGTGCCAATTGTTGTTTAAATTGAGCAAGCCAAGCTTTTGCCGTGGTGTGGGTAGAGCTATTTGTTGTGGTTTGAGCTTGGTCTAATGGGTTTAGTTTTTGACGAGCAGCTGGGTTGGAAAGTTGTTGATCATAAAAATAACGTGCAAGTGCAGCCGAATGCTTACAATCGTAACCAACAGGGCAACTACAATCTGTATCCACAATTTTATTGGTTAAAGGATTATAGATAACAGCCGTTTCATAATAATCCGTTCCCTGAATTTGAGCTTCGATGACTAAATTATCCCGATCAGGGTAGACCTCTAAGGATTTTAGATCAATTTTTTTGACATAACTCAAGCTTCTTTGAATGGTTGCAGGGTTAAAACGTGATAAAAATTGATTCAATGTCGCCATTATTTATAGAGCTAAAAATTAAAAGGAAATTACTAACAGTGTAACGGATTTTTGAGCATGAATCTGAAATTAATATAGGAGTTTTGATCAAAAATGACATGTTTTTAAATACAAATTGATCGTTTCTGCAACTTTAAATTAAATAAAATCTGTCAGTATAAGTTTTTCAAAATAATGCTGGGAAGCAAATCAAGATGAAGCATAATCCAATTTACTATACAGATCAGCATTTTGCATTTGCAGATTCCATTCGAAAGTTTGTTCAAAAAGAATTAATGCCACATATCAATCAATGGGAAGAGGCAGAAACCTTTCCAAAAGAACTTTATAAAAAAGCCGCAGATATCGGCTTATTGGGGATAGGTTTTGACGAAAACTATGGAGGAATTCCAGAAACCGATGCTTTTCATGTGTTGTTGTCTTCGATTGAGTTAGCCAAAACAGGTTCAGGTGGTTTATGTGCCTCCTTATTGTCACACTCGATTGGTGCACCTCCAATCAATCATTTTGCTTCAGATGAGATTAAACAAACTGTACTGACTCAAATCTTGGCAGGCGAAAAAATTTCAGCGTTGGCGATTACTGAACCCACGGGTGGGTCTGATGTAGCAGCACTTAAGACCAAAGCTGTACGGGATGGTCAAGACTATATTGTCAGTGGCGAAAAAACCTTTATTACATCGGGCATTCGTGCTGATTATTATACCGTTGCAGTACGTACAGATCCTGATGCCAAAGGCCCGAATGGTATCTCGATGTTATTGATTGATGCCCATAGTGACGGCATAAGCAAATCAAAACTCGACAAAATGGGATGGTGGGCTTCGGATACGGCTCATCTCCATTTTGATCAAGTTCGTGTTCCTGCAAGCAATTTGTTGGGAGCAGAAAATATGGGTTTCCTTGTGATTATGAATAACTTCAATATGGAGCGTTTTTTTCTTGCTGCCAGTAGTTATGGTTTTGCATTAACCTGTTATGAAGAAGCATTGGAATGGGCACGAGAACGAAAAACCTTTGGTAAACGTTTAGTTGATCATCAAGTGGTTCGGCATAAATTAGTTGATATGGCGACTCGCTTAACCACAACACTTGCTTTGTTGGAGGATACTGCTTATCGCTTAGGGAAGCCTGAAATGCAGGGCAATGAGTTAATTGCACAAATCTGTATGCTTAAAAATGTGGCCACTCAAACCATGCAGTTTTGTGCCGATGCAGCTGTACAAACGTTAGGGGGCATGGGCTTTATGCGAGGCACTAAGTCTGAACGGATTTACCGTGATGTTAAAGTCAATATGATTGGTGGTGGGGCGGAAGAAATTATGAAAGACCTCGCGAGTCGTCAATTGGGCTATTAGAATATCTAGAATGGATTAAACTAGAACTGTACACAATAAATCGCAATAAAAATAAGCAGGGAACAACAAGATATGGATCATTTAAATAACCCGATTTACTACACCGCTGAGCATCGTGCATTTGCAGACAGTGTGAAGAAATTTGTTGAAAAAGAGATTTCTCCTTTTGTGAATGAATGGGATGAGGCTGAAACTTTTCCTCGTGAACTTTATCAAAAGGCTGCTGCAATTGGTCTATTGGGTTTAGGCTTTGATGATGAGCATGGAGGAATCTCAGATGCAGATGCATTTCATGTGTTCTTAGCCGCAGTTGAAACAGCCAAAGCTGGTTCTGGTGGTGTACATATTTCTTTGATGATTCATACCATTGGTACACCACCAATTCATCATTTTGCCCAGCCACATATTCGTGACAAGGTGATGCCACAAATTATTTCAGGCGAAAAAATTTCTGCACTTGCGATTACTGAACCAAGCGGCGGTTCTGATGTTGCTGCATTACAAACCAAAGCAATCCGCGAAGGTGATTTTTATCTGGTGAGTGGTGAAAAAACCTTTATTACTTCAGGTATGCGCGCAGATTATTATACGGTTGCGGTGAGAACTAATCCTGAAAATAAAGGTGCGAGTGGTATTTCGATGTTATTGGTTGATGCACATAGTGATGGCATTACTAAATCACCTTTAAAGAAAATGGGCTGGTGGGCATCGGATACTGCTCATTTGCATTTTGACCAAGTCAAAGTTCCTGTAGAAAATCTTCTTGGTGAAGAAAATGCTGGCTTTAAGGTCATTATGAAGAACTTCAATATGGAGCGCTTTTGGTTAGCCTCTATGGCCTATGGTTATGCCTTGGTCTGTTATCAAGAGGCTTTAGAATGGTCTAAAGCGCGGAAGACTTTTGGAAAACGCTTAGTTGATCATCAAGTGGTACGACATAAGTTGGTTGATATGGCAACGCGTTTAACCACAACACGGGCATTATTGGAAGATACTGCTTATCGTATGGGGCAGGCTGAACTACAGGGCAGTGATTTAATTGCACAAATTTGTATGTCAAAGAATATCGCAACCCAAACCATGCAGTTCTGTGCAGATGCAGCAGTGCAAACCTTGGGTGGTATGGGCTTTATGCGAGGGACTAAATCCGAGCGTATTTATCGTGAAGTCAAAGTAAATATGATCGGTGGCGGTGCTGAAGAAATCATGAAAGATTTGATTAGTAAGCAGTTGGGGTTTTGATCACTCCTTTGGGAATAATAAAAACTTACAATGCTGGTTTCAGCTAAAAATAACCATAGGTGCGCTAGAGGCCTAGGGGTATTGTCAATTTAAGGAGTCTTTATGGAAGTAACAAAGGTTTTTCAATTAGGATATAGTCAGGCCGTTCTTTTACCTAGAGCATTTCATTTTAAGGGTAAAGAAGTTGTGGTTAAACACTTTGGTAATGGTGTTTTACTCTTACCTTTAAATCATCCTTGGGAAATCATGCAAGAGGCTGTGTGCGAGTTTGAAGATGGTTTTTTGCTTGGGCGAGAAGATCAAGGTACTTAAAGTTGAGAAAAATTGTTGTGAATTCTCAAAAGTTTTCACTTTTTGAACAACTCAATGCCTAAATCTAATGCTGCTCTTATTGTGTGATTTTTAGATGATTCCGAAGTTTAATTTTACGTAGATATGGCGTTATTCTCCAACAAAGATTGTAAGCTGAATTTCCGCATGCCCAATAACAAATGGTCGTTGCATGAATGTCTAGATTGTCTTGTAAAATTTGAAGAATCGTCATCCATTGTCGATCTGAGCCTAGTATTTTCGATGACTCTTCAAACGATTGTAAAAGTGTTTCCATAAGTGCAAATTTTTCGTCATCGTTAAGTTCATTTGAAAGATAAACATGCATAAATTCATCAATACGACTGGGATCTGCAACTTCATATTCCCAATCTTGCATATAAGGATCAGTAGGTAAATTGAAACGTTGAGCTAATGCGTTAATTGCCGAAGATGTAATATACCGTTGAGGGTATATTTTATAAATTATTTCTGTCTGTTTTATCATGCAAGCAAATGTTAAGTTATTTCGGTTCTATAGAACTTAGAACAAGTGCAGCTGAGAAATCAACCATTGCTTGTCAATCTTCGGCCCAATCCTCATTAATTATCGCCCAACGTTGATGATCCATCCATTGCTGACCACCAATCCGCAAATATTGTCGAGAAAAGCCTTCCTGAATAAAGCCAGCACCAGCAACCAGGCGAATGGAAGCAGTATTCTCAGGTTGTATATTTGCCTCTAAACGATGCAAATTTAAAACACGGAATGCTTCATTCAACAATAAATTAATGCCTAAACGCATGTAGCCATGTCCTTGAAAAGGCTAAAAAACCTCATAACCTAAATAAGCAGAATGAAAATAACCGCGAATGATATTGGAAATGTTAAAGGTACCAATAATTTGATGGGTTTCAGTCAGACAAAGGAAATATCTGCTTTCTTATTGTAAGTAATGTTGAAAATCAGTTGGAGGATATGTCCAAGGATGATGAAGTGTTTGGCTTTTTTTATAGGACTTTTCGATTTCTTCAAGATCTGAAATGTTGGGCTTGCGAAGATAAACTGTGCTTATTTCAAAGCCATTTCTAAAACGATTTCAGTCAGTTCATCTAAGCTCATTTTACCATTGGGATTATACCAAGTGACGGTCCAAGCAATCGCACCGCCCAACAAACGGCGCCAAATAAAAGCATCATGCTGAATTTTACCAAGGTCGCGCAATTTCTCAATCACAGCGAACCAGATATCCTCATAATCATTTCGTAGTTTAAGGAGTTCATCTTGTCGTTGTTTCGACAATGCAAACCATTCATAAACTAAAACAGCCATGGCTGAACCGGTATCTCCAGTAATCGAAATTAACTCAGCTTTGATCAAGTATTTTAACTGTTGTTCAGCATCATCCGATTTTTGGATTGCATCAAGCATACGGGCATGATTGTAAATAATGGTTTCATGCATGACATTGGCAAGAATATCATCCTTGCTTTTAAAATGATGAAATAAGCTACCCGATTGAATTCCAATAAAATTTGCTAACTCACGAACTGTGGTTTTGGCATAACCTTGCTTATGAAATAAATAAGCAGCACCAAGTAATAAACGACCTTTAGGGCTGTCATCAAAACATGCGATTGGTTGGATATCATCGATTGAGTGAGCAATCATCGGATCATTTTTTCCATAAAGTTAAGCAAATTATTCATTGTATAAAACGTGTTTTAGCACATTTGCCAATTCAGGATAACATTTTGCCCTTTACAAACCAAGCGCTTGCTTGGTAGATTGATGTATAAATTTTATTCAGAACAATGAAAACAAGATAGGTGTGAAAATGGAAGATCAGCGTATTGTGAAAATTGGATGTGCTTCAGGTTTCTGGGGGGACACCAATACCGCAGCATTTCAGTTGGTACATTTGTCTGACATCAATTATTTGGTTTTTGATTACCTTTCAGAAATCACCATGTCTATCATGGCAAAAGCGATGATGACCAATCCAGAACATGGTTATGCTTTGGATTTTGTCAGTCGGGTGATGACACCGCTGCTTAAAAAAATCAGTGATAAAAAAATAAAAGTGATTAGCAACGCAGGAGGTGTCAATCCATTGGCATGTCGTGATGCCTTACAGAAAGTGCTTGAAGCACAAGGATTGGATTTAAAAATTGCAGTGGTATTAGGGGATGACCTAATGCCACAACAAGCCGAATTAAACACACAAAATATTAAAGAGATGTTTAGTGGCGAAGATTTGCCTAGCCAATTAGCCAGTTGTAACGCATATCTAGGCGCTGTTCCAATTCGAGACGCACTTGATCAAGGTGCAGATATTGTCATCACTGGGCGAGTGGTGGATTCAGCAGTGGTGCTTGCACCTTTGTTGCATGAATATCAATGGTCCTTAGAGGATTATGACAAGCTGTCCCAAGGCGCTTTAGCAGGGCATATCATTGAGTGTGGTGCACAATGTACAGGTGGCAATTTCACGGATTGGCGCTTAGTACAAGGCTTTGACAATATGGGGTTTCCAATTGTTGAAGTGAAAGCAGATGCATCATTTATTGTGACTAAACCAAAAGGAACCGGTGGACTGGTTTCGGTTGCAACTGTTGCTGAACAAGTTGTCTATGAAATTGGCAATCCGCAAGGGTATTTACTGCCCGATGTCACAGCAGATTTTAGCCAAGTGAAATTAGAACAGGTGGGTGAAGATCGAGTTTTAGTGATTGGCGCAAAAGGTAGAGCACCGACACAACAATATAAAGTCAGTGCAACCTATCCTGATGGTTATCGTGTCTTGGTGAGTTTCCTGATTGCAGGACGCGAAGCTCCTGAAAAAGCCCAAGTAATTGCAGATGCAATATTAACTAAGTGTGAGCGTGTTTTAGCATTACGTTCAGTTCCGCCATTCTTAGAAAAATCAGTTGAAATATTGGGTATTGAAAGTACCTATGGTGCAAATGCACAGCCAATCAATAGTCGAGAAGTGGTTGTCAAAATCGCTGTAAAGCACATGTTTAAAGAAGCATGTATGTTTTTTGCTTCTGAAATTGCCCAAGCATCTACTGGAATGGCACCTGCATTGGCTGGAATTGTTGGGGGGCGTCCCAAAGCTTCCCCTGTGATTAAGTTGTTCTCGTTTTTAGTGGATAAATCAAAACTAAGTGTTGTGATCGACATCAATGGTCAGCGTCAAAATATACAGATTCCATCAGGTTGCTCAGATCAATCTTTTGATGTTGTTGCAGTGGGTGAAGTTGCTCAATTTACGGGTCAGGAGATTGAAGTTCCTTTAGTTGAAATTGCCCATGCTCGGAGTGGCGATAAAGGCAATCACAGCAATATTGGAGTGATCGCACGTCAGCCTGAATATCTACCCTGGATTCGTGCCAATTTGACTGAGGAAAAGGTCAAAGAATATATGCAGCATGTTTTAGACCCCGAAAAGTCTAAAGTGATTCGTTATGAAATCACGGGATTTAATGCCTTAAATTTTATGCTGGAAAATGCCTTAGGTGGTGGAGGAATTGCCAGTTTACGTATTGATCCACAAGGCAAAGCTTTTGCTCAGCAGCTTTTAGATATGCCAGTCAAAATCCCAGCGAGTTTAAAGTCCTTCTAATCCTTGTTTATGAACGTGGGGTGAATTCCTCGCTTTTTAAAAGGGAGCTTGGAGCGGGATTTAAGCAAGTTAAAAGACAACAATTTGGATATAAAAATGCATTATCACTCAATATTTAGATCGGATGCTTTTCAGGACCAAGTCATCATTGTGACCGGTGGTGGTTCGGGTATAGGACGCTGTACTGCTCATGAACTGGCTGCTTTAGGGGCTCAAGTGGTGATTACAGGGCGAAAAATTGAAAAGCTGGAAAATGTCAGCAAAGAAATCATCGAAGATGGTGGCAAAGTTCATTTTATCGTTTGTGATAATCGCGAAGAACACAACGTGAAAGAGATGATTGCTGAAGTGATTGAAAAATTTGGCAGACTTGATGGGCTTGTTAATAACGCTGGCGGTCAGTTTCCCTCAAATTTAGAAGGCATTTCTGCCAACGGTTTTGATGCTGTGGTACGCAACAATCTGCATTCAACTTTCTACTTAATGAAAGAAGCCTATAACCAGTGGATGGCAAAACATGGTGGCAGTATTGTCAATATGGCAGCCGATATGTGGGGTGGCATGCCGGGGATGGGACACTCTGGTGCAGCCCGTGCTGGGGTAGATAATTTAACCAAAACAGCAGCGGTGGAATGGGGACGTTCTGGGGTACGTGTTAACTGTGTTGCACCTGGTTGGGTTGTTTCTTCAGGAATGGACAATTACACCGGTGATTTTGCCAAATTTATTATTCCAAGTTTGGCGGGGAATGTACCCCTGAAACGAATGGGGACCGAATCTGAAATTTCTTCTGCTATTTGTTATTTACTTTCAGAAGCAGCAGGTTTTATTTCTGGCATGACGATTCGTATTGATGGCGCTGCATCCTTAGGCACTCGAATGTATCCATTGGCAGATGCTTCGAATAGCGAGTCGTTTAATGGCTTCCATCGTGCCTTTATTCCAGATGTATTAAAACAACAATTGAGTGATCAAACCAATAACCAACAGACAGGAGAAAATTCATGACTGTTCTCCAATCCGAAATTGCAGTTGGTAGTGAGCAATTTGAACAGAACAAGCAGGCATTACTTGCTCAAATTGCCGAAGTGCGTGCAGTACAAAATAAGAATATTGAAAAATCTTATGCAGCCAAACCCAAATTTGACAAGAAAGGCAAAATTTTACCGCATGAACGTGTCCGTTTAGCTCTTGATGCTGATTCACCATTTGTTGAACTGTGTGGCTTGGTGGGTTATGGCATGCATGATGATAAAGATGGTTCAGATGCAGGTGGTGGGATTATTTCAGGGATCGGTTTTGTCAGCGGTGTTCGTTGTCTGATTTCAGCAAGTAACAGTGCAATCAAAGGCGGAACAATGTCACCGATGGGGGTACAAAAAACCTTACGTCTTCAAGCAATCGCTTTTGAACAGAAATTACCGATGTTGACTCTCACTGAAAGTGGGGGTGCCAACTTAAATTACGCTGCTGAAGTATTTACTTATGGTGGAATGACCTTTGCCAATCAGGCACGACTGTCTGCTGCAGGCTTACCCCAAGTCTCCGTGGTACATGGCAATGCAACTGCGGGTGGAGCGTATCAACCGGGTCTATCTGATTATGTGATTGCAGTTCGTAAGCAAACTGAGATGTTACTCGCAGGGCCACCTTTACTTTTGGCGGCAACCGGAGAAGTGGCAACTGCAGAGGAACTCGGTGGTGCAGAAATGCATGCACAGGTTGCTGGAACAGCAGAATTTTTAGCCGAGAATGATGCCGATGGAATTCGTATTGCTCGTGAGGTTTTTGAGCATCTTAACTGGAAAGAGCAAACTCAAAAGTTAAACTTAAGCTATAAAGAGCCACGTTATCCTGCCGAGGAGCTCTTAGGGATCATTCCTGCAAGTCCGAAGCAGCCTTTTGACATGAAAGATGTGATTGCACGAATTGTTGATGACTCTGAATTTTTTGAAGTAAAACAAGAATATGATGCATTGACCGTGTGTGGCTGGGCAAAAATTGGTGGATTACATATCGGAATTATCACCAACAACGGACCGATTACCCCACAAGGCGCCACCAAAGCTGCACAGTTCATTCACCTCTGTGAACAGACCAAACGCCCCTTACTGTTTTTACATAACACCACAGGCTTTATGGTCGGAACTGATGCTGAACAGAACGGCATTATTAAGCATGGTTCGAAATTGATTCAGGCCGTTGCCAATACCACTGTACCGAAAATTTCTATCGTTGTGGCTGGTTCGTATGGTGCGGGCAATTACGCCATGTGTGGACGTCCATTGTCACCGCAATTTATTTTTGCATGGCCAAACTCGCATGTGGCAGTGATGGGTTCAGCTCAGGCAGGCAAGGTATTACGTATCGTAGCGGAAGGAAAGCAAAAAGCTTCAGGGATGGAGCCTAACGAGCAGATGCTGGATTTCTTAGAGCAAAGTACAGCAGCAAAATTAGAACAGCAGTCAACCGCCTTATTTAATACGGCCATGTTGCATGATGATGGCATTATCGATCCGCGTGATACACGCAAAGTCCTGATCTTCTTATTAGAAACAATTTATGAAGCAGAACATCGCAAACTAAATCCAATACGATTTGGTGTATCGAGGCTTTAAAAGTCCTCGCCCTTTGCAAAACTCATCGTTCCTCATCTTTTAAAAGTGAGGTGTTCTCCGCTTTATTAAAGCGAGTTAGAGAAGATTAAATTTAAGGAAAAAACAATGAAATTTACAACAGAGCATGAAGCACTACGCCGTACCACACGTCAGTTTGTTGAGACTGAACTCAATCCTTATATTCCGACATGGGAAGCTGAAGGGCGATTTCCTATTCATGATGTGTTTAAAAAACTGTCGGATTTAGGTTTGCTGGGGATTTGTAAGCCTGAAGAAAATGGCGGATTAGGCTTAGATTATTCTTATAACCTTGTGGTTGCAGAAGAATTAGGGCGAGCCGCCTGTGGTGGTGTACCTTTGGCGATTGGTGTGCAAACGGATATGGCAACACCAGCCTTGGCACGCTTTGGTAGTCAAGAATTACGGGATGAATTTTTAACACCTGCAATTGCGGGTGAATATGTCGCTTCGATTGCTGTATCGGAAGTACATGCAGGTTCAGATGTCGCAGCCATCAAAACCACCGCAAAAAAACAGGGTGATGATTATGTGATTAATGGCAGCAAAATGTGGATTACCAACTCCCTACAAGCTGACTTTTTTTGTTTATTGGCCAATACCTCTGATGATAAACCGCATGTCAATAAGTCCATGATTATTGTTCCTGCAAAATCCGCAGGCATCTCTTTCTCTGAACCCCTTAATAAACTTGGAATGCGTTCAACCACGACAGCAGAAGTCTATTTTGACAATGTTCGTGTACCACAACGCTACTTGGTGGGTGCAGAAGGTATGGGCTTTATGATGCAAATGATGCAGTTCCAAGAAGAACGAATGTGGGCGGCTGCTAATGCAATTGGTGGTTTGGAAAATGTGATTCAACAAACCATTCAATATACCAAAGAACGAAGCACCTTTGGACAACCGTTGATTAACAACCAATATGTACATTTTCGTTTTGCGGAGTTGATGACCGAAGTGGAAGCTTTACGTGCCTTAACCTATCGTGCTTGTGAAATCCACATTGACGGCGGGAATGCAACAGAAATTGCATCTATGGCAAAACTTAAAGCAGGTCGTTTAACGCGAGAAGTTGCAGACAGTTGCTTACAGTTCTGGGGTGGAAATGGTTTTATGTGGGATAACCCCGCTTCTCAGCTGTATCGTGATGGCCGTTTAGGTTCGATTGGTGGCGGTGCAGATGAAATTATGCTTGGAATTATTTGTAAGTTGATGGACATTCTTCCATCTAAACGTCAATAACAAGGAGAATAAATATGGCACTTTCGCAATCTCTAACAACACAACAATTTGATCGCAGTATTGAGCTTGAACAAGAAGGCAGCATTTTAACCCTATGGCTCAATCGACCTGAGAGTCGCAATGCCATGAGTTTGAATATGGTCAAAGCGATTCAACAGGTGTTTAAAACGATTCAAGATGACATCTCCATTCGTGCAGTCATTTTACGCGGTAAAGATGGACATTTTTGTGCAGGCGGTGACATTAAAGATATGGCCCAACTGCGTGGCGAGGCCACCAGTGTTGGTTCTAATCAGCCTTATGTTGATTTCAATCGTCAATTTGGACATATGCTGGAGCAAGTGGATCAAGCGCCACAAACTGTTGTCGCGGTTTTAGAAGGTGCGGTATTGGGTGGTGGTTTTGGCTTGGCCTGTGTTTCAGATATTGCAATCAGCCTTGCCGATGCCAAATTTGGTTTACCTGAAACAGGATTAGGGGTTATTCCCGCCCAGATTGCCCCATTTGTGGTAAAGCGAATTGGCTTAACTCAAGCCCGCCGTTTGGCCTTACTTGGCGCACGTTTTGAGGGGCATACCGCATTGAAGGTTGGTGTTGTACATGAAGTGGTTGAGAATGAAAAAGCACTGGAAGTTTTATTGATCGAAACCCTTCAGCAGATTAAACGTACCGCTCCGCAAGCGTCTCGTGTGACTAAAGCTTTATTGCACCGTACTTTAAATGAAGCTTTGACGCCTTTATTGGATGATGCCGCGCAGCAATTTGCCAATGCTGTGGGGGGCGAAGAAGGTATAGAAGGCACAATGGCCTTTATCCAAAAGCGTCATCCAAATTGGTTTGATGCATAAGTCTGACAATGCGGATCACTGATCTTGATTGAGATCAGTGTGATTCAACCAAGATAATCAAGTGAATATAAAACCAAAAATAGGGAAAACGAGAATGGCATTTTCAAAAATATTGGTGGCGAATCGTGGTGAAATTGCTGTTCGCGTGATGAAAACAGCAAAAGCAATGGGTTATCAGACTGTGGCTGTCTATTCAGATGCAGATCGTTATGCGCGTCATGTACAGCTTGCAGATGAGGCTGTATATATTGGTGCTTCAAAAGTTTCAGCGTCCTATTTATCTATTCAAAATATTATCGACGCATGTAAAAAAACGGGGGCTGATGCTGTTCATCCCGGTTATGGTTTCCTTTCTGAAAATACCGATTTTGCAGCAGTCTGTGAGAAAAATGGAATTACCTTTATTGGCCCACCTGCACCTGCAATTGAGTTGATGGGCAGTAAACGCCTGTCAAAAATTGCCATGATTCAGGCGGGTGTACCATGTGTACCGGGCTATGAAGGTGATCAGCAAGATATAGAGTATTTAGAACAACAAGCCAATAAAATTGGTTATCCACTGATGGTCAAAGCTTCAGCAGGCGGTGGTGGGCGCGGTATGCGTCTGGTACAGCAATCTGCTGATGTTGTTGAAGCCTTAAAAACAGCACGTTCTGAAGCAGAAAATGCCTTTGGTTCAGGTGAGTTGATTCTTGAAAAAGCTGTGATTGCTCCACGCCATGTTGAGATACAGGTATTTGGCGATACCCACGGCAATTATGTGTATTTATTTGAGCGTGACTGTTCGATTCAGCGTCGTCATCAAAAAGTGGTTGAGGAAGCCCCATGTCCAGTGATGACTGAAAGCTTACGCCAACAAATGGGTGAGGCTGCTGTTGCAGCAGCGAAATCATGTGATTATGTCGGTGCAGGAACGGTTGAGTTTTTATTGGATCAATCAGGTGAGTTTTATTTCCTCGAAATGAATACACGTTTGCAAGTCGAGCATCCCGTAACAGAGCTGATCACGGGTTTAGATCTGGTGGAATGGCAACTGCGTGTGGCCAATGGTGAAACCTTGCCCTTACAACAGTCTGAACTGACCTTGTCAGGACATGCGATAGAAGTTCGCTTATATGCAGAAGACCCACGCCAAGACTTCTTGCCACAGACTGGTCAAATACAGCGCTGGCAAGCTGCTGATTTACCCAATGTTCGAATTGATCATGGTTTGTTGCAACAGGATGAAATTAGTCCGTTTTACGACCCAATGGTGGCAAAAGTCATTGCATATGGTCAAACCCGTCAGGATGCCATTCGGCTCTTGGCGCGTGCTGTAGATGATTGCGTATTGTTGGGGGTGAATAGTAATAAGCAGTTTTTAGTGAATTTGCTTAGACACCCTATTATTGTCAAAGGCGACACCAATACTGCCTTTATTCAAGAGCACTTCCAAACAGATGCCAGCTTACATAAACAGGCTTTGGGCTTAGAACACCTAGCTGTTGCTGCGGCACTGTTGACCAATGCTTCTAGTCAAAGCAGTTGGAATACCGGAATTGCGTTATCTTTACCTTTAAAACTCAAGCATGATGATCAGTTATTACAGCTTTTGGTGAAACGTGATCAAAACCAAGTGAGCGTTGAAATTTGTGGGCAGACACTTGGGATCAGCATTATTGAACAGCAAGCAGAAAAATTCATTTATGAGGTGGATGGTGTACGCCGTTCGATTGACTATGTCTTAGATGGAAATCAGCTGTATTTAGATGCGGTAAATGGCAATATCAGCATTGAAAATATCACCTATGCAGCACCTGAAACTTCCGATGTCGCAGGCGATGGTCACATTCGTGCACCAATGGATGGTGCAATTATCAATATCTTGGTAAATGCGGGTGATACCGTGACTAAAGGTCAAACTTTGTTGATTTTAGAAGCGATGAAGATTCAGCAACAGATTAAGTCTGATGTTGATGGGGTCGTGAATGAGATTATTGGGCAAGTTGGACAACAGGTAAAGAAACGTCAGTTGGTATTGAATATTCAGGCTTGATTGATCGGATTAAACGTATTGTATAGGGACTTAAAAACTTCAATATTCTCGTGTATTGGAGTTTTTTTGATTGCTGAAAATAATAAAGCATGTACATGCTTGACAGCTTTTTAGTCTATTGTTATTTTTCGGCAATTCTTCTCAATATGCGATCCACATGCCGATTGATGATGGCTTTGTTTATCAGCCTCCTTTAGATCCACTTGACATTATTTTTGAAGATAATGACTTTGTTGCCATCAATAAACCCGCAGGGTTACTTTCAGTTCCGGGGCGTTTGCCTGAACATCATGACAGCGCTTATTTTCGAGTATTAGCAATATACCCAAATGCCAAGATTACCCATCGTTTGGATATGGCAACCTCGGGCATTCTGTTGTTCGCCAAACATCGTGATGCGGAAGTTGCAGCAAGTAAAATGTTTCAAGCGAGAACTGTTAAAAAAAATTATATTGCTTTGGTGCAAGGGCAAATCAATAGCAATGGTCGTGTGGATGTGCCTTTGATTACCGATTGGGAAAATCGTCCACGCCAGATCGTGCATTTTGAGTTAGGCAAACCCGCACAAACTTTATTTGAATCTGTAAGCTATGATGCTGAAAAGGATGTAAGTCGGGTGCTACTTACACCGATTACAGGACGTTCTCATCAATTACGGGTGCATATGCAATATATCGGGCATCCGATCATGCGCGATAAGCTTTATCATCCTACGCCGTTTAACACCGATTTAGCGCGTATGGCATTGCATGCAAGCTATTTGTCTTTTATGCAGCCTTTTAATAATCTACTGGTTGAGATTGTATCTGAGCCTGAGTTTTAGCATTTCGCTTTTAATTCAGATTTGGGTATGGGTTATCCTCTGAACTGTTTCTCCGTACACTCTCATTGGCAAAGGCTAAATGTTCAGTTAATGGGAAATTTTTTAATTTATTTTCAATATGCTGACTTGAAAGCGGAATACCTTGATTATTGAATACTGAACCTTGAGTCTCAATTGCTAGAAAATAAGCAATCGCATAACAGATCGATTTTTGAGAAGCTTGGATTTGCAAAATTAATGGATCATTTTGTAAAGGAGAAATAGAAAAAGTGTAATTGTCTATTTCTCGAGAGCTTATGTATAGTTCTGTCCAATGTCTACTTGTAAGAGGATAACTATCACCGTCACTATCATAGTTATGAGTATTAGATGCAAAAAGAAAGCTTGTAAACACTCTAAAATCTGGACGATTTGTGCTTACTTTTACAGATAATTCAAAAGGTAAACCATTGTTTTTCATATTTCATATCATAATTTTTGAAAATATTTTATCAAATAATATGGGGATTTATCGTATTAAATTTAACTAAGACATAAATATAAAAGTCATAAATCAAAAAAGCCTGCAAAATTGCAGGCTTTGCTCATAGAGAGGGGATTAAACTTGGTTGTTAACATCATCATGTTTTGTTTCACGAATGGCCAAGAATGCCAACAGTGAAAGAATGGATGCTGCTGTCAAGTAGTAACCCACCGCTTGTAAGCCATATTTGGTTGCAAGTTCAGTTGCGATCAGAGGTGCAAAAGATGCGCCCAAAATACCTGCCAAGTTAAAGGTTAATGCAGAGCCTGTATAACGTACAGAAATCGGGAAAATTTCAGACAAGACCGTACCAATTGGGCCGTATGTCATTCCCATCAATGCTAAACCTACACATAAGAACAAGAACACAATCACTGTGCTACCTGACTCAAGCATACTGGCAAATACTAAACCAAAAAGTGCAGAGGCAATACATACCCCAATAGAGGTTGCCTTACGCCCAAACTTCTCAGCAAATACAGCAGAAAGCGGAATAAAAGCAGCAAAACACAGTGTTGCGACCAGTTGCATCTCTAAGAATTCTGCACGTGAGTAACCCAGTTGTTTGGTTCCCCAGTTGAGTGCAAATACTGTTGTGAGATAGAACACCACGAATGTACATACCGCAGCAATTGTGCCGAGGAAGAGCATTTTATAATGTTTGGTCACAACTTCTTTAAATGGAACATTAACTTCTTTTTGTTTGTCTAATACTTTCTGGAACGCTGGGGTTTCATGCAATTTTAAGCGAATATATAAACCCACAATCACCAATGCAGCACTTGCAAGGAATGGAATACGCCAGCCCCATTGCATAAAGTCTGCTTCAGACATCAATGCACCAAGACCAAGGAATGAACCCGTTGCCAAGATAAAACCGATCGGTGCGCCCAGTTGCGGGAACATCCCATACCAAGCACGTTTGCCTTCAGGCGCATTTTCAGTTGCAAGCAAGACTGCACCAGACCATTCACCACCAAGACCTAAGCCTTGACCTAAACGACAAAGTGCAAGTAATAGCGGTGCAACGATACCAATCTGTGCATAGGTTGGAAGTAGACCAATACATACTGTTGAAACACCCATGGTCAATAAAGCCGCGACGAGGGTTGCTTTACGACCAATACGATCACCTAAGTGACCAAAGATTGCTGCGCCAATAGGGCGGGCAATAAATGCGATGGCAAATGTTGCGAGTGATTGAATTGTTGCCGTCATCGGATCTGTACTTGCAGGGAAGAACAGATGCGGAAAAATGAGGACTGCAGCAGTTGCATAGATATAAAAATCGAAGAATTCGATTGTTGTACCTACAAGACTTGCGAAAAGAACACGAGTCTTTGAATTTGTTTGAATTTCTGGAGTAGCAGTAGATAATGACGCCATGGTGAACCTTACACTTTTAAAAGTAAAACGAGTCTTTAAAGCGTAATCTTTTTAAAAAAGGCGTAATTTCTTAAAAAAACAACGAGATCAACCCAAATTCACTCCATCAGGGTCACTGAATTTTGAGTGTCTATGAATTAAATGACGTAAAGATAGATTGCAAGGAAATGTGATCCTGCACCGACCAAAACAAATATATGCCAAATAGCATGAGTGTATCTTACTCTTTTTAAGGCATAAAACAATGCGCCTATTGTATATGCTAAACCACCAATGACCAATAATTTTAATGCTTCTGGTTTTAAAAACTGTTGCATATCATCCATTACAAGCACGGCAAGCCAACCCATGACCAAATAAGCAATCAGTGAAATTTTTTCAAAACGATGAATGAATATTAACTTGAATAGTGTTCCAATGGCTGCGATGACCCAAAGTGCAATCAATAAATAATGTGCTTTTGCTGTTGGGATGGCAATTGCCAAAAAGGGCGTATAGGTTCCCGCAATTAAATAATAAATCGCGGTATGATCCAGCTTTTTATACCATTGGCGTTTTTTTTCATCGACAGAAAAATGATAAATTGCTGAACTGGAAAACAGTAAAATCATGCTTAGACCATAGACAAGCAATCCAAAAAATTGCCATCCATGCAGATAGTTGCCTTTAATCAGCATCAAAACAGTCGCTATAGCAGCCAAAATTGCACCGAATGCATGACTCAACGCATTAATACGTTCTTCTTGTGGTGCATAGATGTGAATCAATTTATCTGTCGACATTGGATCTTATTATCCTAAAAATACAACTGTATAGTAATGGAGTTTTACCTTTAAAGTAAGACGTCTTAAAATAGGTAACTTAATTAATACGAGTTTTGATTATGTCCAATGTGGCAAGCTTATCTGTTCAGGAACAACAATTTTTTGATAGCGTACAGCAAGCTATTGATAATCAAAGCTTAGATCGTTTGATTTTAAGTCAGTATAAAGGAGAATTGGTTGATTTAGAGAAAATGACCTTTCGCGTCATTCAGCTACAGAATGAAACGGTTCTAAGCTGTCTATATCGTTATAAAACCAATGATATTACTAAAAACTATCCACTTACCCATGCGTTAACCACGATTCAGGGGCTGGCAGAGGATTGTAAACAAGCCAATTTATTTACCCATGAGGCTGAAACGCAGCTGAAGAAAAATAAAAAGAAAGCCTTGCTGACCGTCAGTAAAAATAAGCTGGATAAAACCGCTAAAAATCAACAACAAGGGCATGATCGTACAAAACATCGTTTTGTCGACCAAGAAAGTTATTTTCTCCAACCGCTCGGCATTACCGATGCCAATGCACAGATTATTCCAAGCATGGCACGTAAGTGGAAGCAGATTAACAAATTTGTTGAAATCTTTTCAGGTGCTTTGGTGCATATTCAACAGCCAGAAGCTTTAGCGCATGATGGAAAAACCAAAGATCAGGCTTTAAAAATTGTCGATTTTGGTTCAGGAAAAGGCTATTTAACGTTTGCTTTATATGATTATTTGGCAAAACAACATCAAACTCCATTTGTAACGGGTGTTGAGCTGAATGACAAAATGGTGAAATTTTGCCAAGAGGTTGCGCAAAAGTCTGATTTTAATCAATTGGATTTTTTCCAAGGTGATGTGAGAACGTATCATCCATCCCATTTGGATATTATGATCGCCTTACATGCGTGTGATGTTGCAACAGATTTTGCGATACATACAGGTATTCGTTTAAACGCTCAAATGATTATGTGTGCACCTTGTTGCCATAAAGAATTACGCCCACAATTGAATAGTCCACAAGTGTTACAACCGATGTTGCAATTCGGTATTCATGCAGGACAACAAGCTGAAATGCTGACAGATACCATTCGAGCTCTGTTGCTGAAAGCGTATGGTTATGAAACCAAAGTCTTTGAATTTGTGGCATTAGAACATACCAGTAAAAACAAAATGATTTTGGCAACCAAGCGTAAAGATTTCACTGCACCTGATCAAACAGTCTTAGATCAAATTCGTGCTTTAAAAGAGATGTATGGGATTCAAAAACAATCCTTAGAATTATTATTGAATGATCAGTGGGACCAGCAAGACATTGGCGCTAAGTGCTAGCGCGTTGTGAGGAGAGAAAGCAGGTTTAACTGCTTTCTCTCTTGGTACTATTTAGATAAATTATTTTATTGCTGATTCATTTCATCAAGCTCAGCTTCGCTTGAGCCCGTGGTTTTTTGAGAGATCGTATCTGGAAAATATTGCGGATCATCCATTTCTGGAATCAATTGTTCACCCATTTTATGAATCAAGATGCTGGTTTTTAATGTTTCTGTTGGGGCTTTAATCAGTAGATTTGTCAAAAAGTCTGTTGCTTTAGCTGCAAATTGCGCATCACTTTCTTTGCTACCACGTTCAGGCATTTGAACATTGTCTAAATTAAGCACAGGGACTTTACAGGTTAACGGTACTTGAAAACTTTGACTATTTTCAATAATTTTACCATCCTGTTTACAGCTCTGATATGCAGCACTTTGAGCTTTCATTTGGCGCTCAAATGCTGGCGCAACAATTTTAAAATCGTTGGCATTAAATTGTTCTTTAAGTATTTCCTTCATTTTTTCAGATGCAGTGGCTTGTTTTTCGCCACTTTCATCGCGGTTTTTTTTAGCTTCAGCTTCTGAGATACCTGCAATTGCGGCACTCATTTTTAAATTAAGCTGATCTTGATTTGGGTCTTGAGAAAATAATCCAATCATACTTTTTGAGATAATGTTCACACGATCTAGCTCGGTTGTTTTTGCATAAATACTTTGAGTCATCAGTAAAATTGCGCTATAAGTAAATACTTTAAATTTATGATTTAGAAACATAATTATTCTACAAGTTTAGTTAAGTTGGTGAAAGTGAACGCATTGTCACTGTGCATTACATTAGCATAATTGTAAGAATGAAGGATCAATTTCTCAACCATTAGGATTTAAATAATGAGCCAATTTGTCATTCAATCTGGGCCGTGGAGTCAGCTTCAACACGATGCAAAATTGATTCGAAGCATGGTTTTTATTGAAGAACAACACATCAGTGAAGCAGATGAATGGGATGAGCAGGATGCCATTTCATTGCATTTTGTTGTATATGCGCAAGATCAAGCCATTGCTACAGCGCGGTTATTGGAAAATAACAGTATTGGTCGAGTTGCTGTGTTGCAACAATATCGAGGTGAGGGGATTGGTAAACTGCTCATGCAACATATTATTCAAGTGGCAAAACAGCAAAATAGAGCATTTCTTCAATTATCCGCTCAAGTCTATGCAACACGCTTCTATGAAAACTTAGGCTTTCAGGTACAAGGTGAAGAATATTTAGATTGTGAGATTCCACATATCGATATGGGGTTAAGTTTAAAAAAATGAATGAATTGAAATAAACCCACATTGAATAAGCCAAGATTGAAATAAACCAAGAGAATCGATTTGCCCATGCTCAGTATAAAAACCCCGTTAATTCAATCTTTAGTTTTAAGCCAACTGAATCAATGTCAGGTGTGGTTAAAAATGGAAGCCTTACAACCGTCGGCGTCATTTAAACAACGAGGTATTAGCCATGCCTGTCAAAAATATTTTGAGCAGGGAGCTCAGCGTTTTATCAGTTCATCAGGTGGCAATGCAGGCTTAGCTGTTGCTTATACAGGTCGACAACTGGGTATTCCTGTGACCGTCGTGGTTCCAGAAACCACAGCACAACGCGCGAGAGAATTAATTGCCCAGCAAGGTGCAGAAGTTATTGTACATGGCGCTTCATGGACCGAAGCCAATGCTTTAGCGCAGTCTTTATTAACACAGCAAGATGTATTCATTCATCCTTTTGATCATCCATTGTTATGGGAAGGCATTATCCCGATGATTGATGAAGTCATTGCAGATGGCGTTACTCCAGATGCGGTGGTCTTATCTGTGGGTGGCGGAAGTTTACTTTCAGGTGTTGCAGCAGGATTAAAAAAACATGGTTTAGCCCATATTCCAATTTATGCGGTTGAAACCCAAGGTACAGCATCCTTACATGCTTCGATTGTTGCTAAACAACATGTTGAATTGGATCAAGTGAGTGGTATAGCAACAACACTTGCAGCAAAAAAAGTCTGTCAAAATGCATTTGAAGTGAGCCAAAAACTTGAGGTTCGTAGTTTGGTGGTTTCAGATCAAGACACTGTAGATGCCTGTTTAAAATTTATAGATGATCATCGTATTTTGGTTGAGCCAGCATGTGGTGCAACATTATCAGTGCTTTATGATCAGGCGATTCAATTTAAACCCACTGATCAGGTCTTGGTGATTGTATGTGGTGGCGCAGGGATTACCCTAGAAACACTACAAGCATTCAATGGATAGAACGGACTGAATAGGCAATTAATGATCATAATCTATTGATCCTTTAGCAAGTCTTTTCGATTTAGAGGATGGTGAGATGATTCAAGTTGTACTTTTTGATTTAGATCAAACCTTACTTGATCGCACCTCCTCCCTAAAGGCTTTTTTAAATTGGCAGGTAAATTTCTTCGAGCTGGTTACGATTCAACAGAAACCACAATTTATTCAGCGTTTTATTGAGTTGGATAACAATGGTTCTGTATGGAAAGATCAGGTGTATGCTCAACTTATTCAAGAGTTTCAAATATCCAACTATTCGACACAAGTGCTATTAGAGAATTATATTCAAGACTTTAATAAATTTTGTCGAAGCTTTAGCGATGTTGATCTGGTTATTTATAGCTTATTTAAGGCAAATTTTTCTCTTGGATTAATCTCTAATGGAAAGACACCTTTTCAGGAAGATAATTTCAAAGCCTTAGGTTTAAGTGAGTATTTTTCGAGTGTGATTGTGTCAGAAGCTGTTGGACTGCGAAAGCCTCATCCAGGAATTTTCCAATTGGCATGTCAGCAGCTCGGTGTTATTCCTCAGCACTGCATTTTTGTTGGCGACAATGAGGTAGCAGACATTTGCGGTGCAAAAGCGTTGGGCATGAAAACGATCTTATTTGACCCTCAACAAAAAGTAACATCGACACAGGCCGATCATCGTGTAAAGTATTTTCAAGACATACTTAGTATTTTAAAAATAAAATGAAAAGATTATATAAGCACGGCATGGTAAAGTTTCAGGTTTTATTTTTATTTGGAGTAGTATCTCAATTCAGTGTATTTGCACAAGCCGAAACAGATAAACAACAACCGTTAGCCTATGAGTTGCAGGTAGAAACAAAGCCAAAAACTTATGATCCAGCGACACAGTCACGGATTCGGGTCTATCGAAAGGGTGCGACAAAAACTTTAATTCAACATTCATTTGATTGTGCAGGAAGAAAAGCTGGGATACGGGATTACTTAAGTGGAAATGGTGCATTATCTGCGCTAAAAGCGTATGCCAGAATCACCTTTAATATCGAAGAAGGGATGCCTCGTAGTGCGATTCAGAAAGAAGCTGAAAGCAATGCTATGCGAACTTACCAACTGATTTCTTATAAAGAGTTTATTTTAAATGCCGACCAACCTGTGAATTTATATGGTTTTGTATTTGGAGCGACTGATTCATCTCGGACAAAAGCACAAGTTTTTGATCAATGTGTGGATGCTGTTGCTTCGTTCAGACCACAGGCTGGACACGATTATGAAATTTTAGGTAAATATCAAAATAACCAATGCCAATTTCAAGTATTTGATCTAAAAACCAATCAAGAAGTAACTGTGTCTGACAAGCTTTATGCATGCCCTGAAAAGTCATGGAAATTTTGGAAAAGGGATCAGTAAATGAAACGTGCAATACTTGGTATTGTTTTGATGATGGGTCTTATTGTACCCAATTTGACTTGGGCATCTTATCTGAACCATTGCCTATTAACGGTTAAAGTCTTAGAAGCGACTTCAACAATGACTATGGCAATCAATGGGCCACAAGGTGAGTTTGAAAAAAGTAAATTGACGATGTATATCAAAATATTAAAAGCTGAAAAGAATGGAAGAGCTGACAGTGGATGTCAATTACTGGTCAATCAACGCATGCGAATTACGATTGAACAGCCACCTTTGATCAGTTTAGTCAAAGGGCAAGTTGTACAAGTAGAAAGCATCACTCAGGATGCTTTTCCACAAGAAGGATATGTCACGCAATACAAGCTAAAAAACTAGTCTGTTGGGAATTTCGCTTTTAGCCTTTGTGTGCGTTACTCCAGTCTTCTATGGCTTTTTGTCCGCTTTCTAAGCCAACTTCATAGGTATATTGCAATTTGCGTTTATCTTTACATAAACGGCCTGCTAATTTTTTATTGTCAGGTGGGCAGACTTCCAAAATGCTTTGTTGCGTATTTTGGCGGATAAAATCGACAGTTTGGTTATAACGAGTACAACGCTTTTTAAGGCTATCTGCAAAGCCAGTATGTTGATTAAGCAAATATTTTGCCAAGAATTGATCGGCTTTACTGCTGGCTTTAAAGTAGTTTTGTGTACGCGTACGAATCACCAAGAGATTTTGAATATTTGCTTGTTGCGCTGCCCATTGAACAGGGAGGGCATCTGCGACACCGCCATCAAAATAAGGCTCTCCAAAAATTTCTACAGCCTGTCGTGTTAGATAGGGAATAGAGCTAGAAGCACGTAATCCATCAATAATATTGTCTTTCCCAGCACGTAAATATTCAGGATAACCTGTACGAGCATGAGTCAACACCATATAAAAGTCAGGATTTTGACTAAATAGGGCCTGTTGATCTAGAGGATTCTCTTTCTCGACAATATCCCACATCCACTGCATATCCAATAAATCCCCACCTTTAAAAAAGCGAGCATAACGAATAAATTCAGGTCGAAGTGAGTGGTCTAAATAGAGTTCGATATTGCGACCTTGTTGTCGAGCAAGGTAATTGGCGAGGTTTGTTGAACCAGAAGACACCCCAACAAAAAGATCGAAAGGGTTAAAGTTTTGTTGTAGGAAAGCGTCAAGTACACCGCAGGTAAAAGCCCCACGCATACCACCACCTTCTACGACTAGTGCATTACGTGAATCATTGATCATAGATTGTTTAGTTTGCATGTTCTGGCTGAGCTGAGTTGTGTGGCATGTTTTTCATTTCATCATTCGACATTTGCTGCGTGTCATGTGGAGGTGCTGTATCGGTATTCTCAGTCTGAGGCGTCGCTATCTGCTTATTTTGCTGACTCGGCATATAATCTGGTTCATTGGTTACAGCCATATAGAAGAATACAAGGAATAAACAGCTAAAGATTGTTGCGAAAATCACGGCTTTAGATTTCCACAATGGTTTTTTGGGAGAGTTAACATCGTTCATAGGAAAACTCCTAAAAGAATGAAATGTGTAGCTATTTTATAACATAAAGCAGTAGTAAAGTTGGCATTGCTATAAAAGACATAAATTAAATGAGGCTTATGTATATAAACACAACATGAATTGATTAGTATTGAATACATATCAGACATAACAAGCAGGCTGAGATTAAAATTGAAATCAAGCATATAAACAAGATTATTTTGAGCTTTATTTTAGATATTTGTGGAAATAAATAATGTTGATTTATTAGAAATATATGAATATTTAAACTACATTTTTAGTGAGATTATTTATTTAATTTTTCAACAATTAATCAAAAAATCTATTTGAATTTAAGTATTTTTAGTAATGAAATTGTTTTTTTAAATAGAAAAATTTTAGAATTAATTTATAATAGAGGCAACTAAAACGAATAAATTATTAAAATGAACAGCTTAGTAAATAGCATTTATAAAATATTGGATCAGCTTGGACTAAACGCACAAAAACGAGCTTTGCATATCCAATTTACAAATACAGACTTAAACAACCAAGTCTTCTTACAACGCATCGATGGACAACATGGTCTAAACCAAGGTGTGTCTGTTGAACTGATCTGCCTTGCCACTTCGGCTGTGATTCCACTTAAACAATTCATTGGTAGCCAAGTGGCCATTGATCAAGTCACAGATCATGGACAACTGTTTCGTAGCACAGGGGTGATTACTGAGGCAGCACAAGGGCAGAGTGATGGCGCACTGACGTTATATAAACTCAAACTCGAAGATGCCACTTCATTGTGGCATAAACGCCGTAACAGCCGAGTGTTTATGAATAAGTCGGTTGTGCAAGTCATAGAAACGCTGTTTAAAGAATGGCAAGACAAAAGCCCGCTCTTTGCATCGAGTCTAAGCCTCGATAAAAGTGGACTGAAAAAAGACTACGATATCCGACCATTCATTATGCAGAGCAACGAAAGTGACTATGCATTTTTAACTCGCTTGATGCGCAGTGAAGGGATTAACTGGTTGATTGATGAAGCACAATTGATTGTACCAAGCGCTGCGACTCAAATTCAGCCACAAAAACTGCGCTTGGTGGATGATAATAACGAATACAAAGCGCTAGAACGAAGAAAGATCCGCTTCCATCGCAGCAGTGCCACAGAACAACAAGACAGTATCACCAGCTTTATTGGGCAACGTAGCTTACAACCCACCGCTGTCCACGTACAACGCTGGCAAGCAGATGTTTTAGAGCAAGAAGAGGGTGCAGGCAGTGTTCAAAGCAAACACCAACACAGTCAAAACCAGAATAATGCCAGTCTCGGTTTAGAACAGGCTTGGCATATTAGTCCAGCATGGATTCAAGACCTCAATGGTGAAGATCAAGCAACCGCTTCAAATAACAATCAGATTGAAAAGATCAACCAAAACCTCAGTCATTATTACGATGCTCAATCCAAACAATTCATTGCTAACTCCACTGTACGCGATGCGCAAGTGGGGTACTGGTTTGAATTAAACGAACACCCAGAAATAGACCAACACAGTGGCTCAGACAAAGAGTTTCTGATCACGTCAAAGACATTCTATAACCAGAACAACTTACCCAAAGACCTGAGCGAGCAAATCAATCACTTGCTCCAACAGAGCAATTGGGTCAATTCAAATGTAGACTCAAACAACCCAGAGCGCCAAGCCAATCAATTGGTACTACAACGCCGTAATATCACGACTGTTCCGGAATACCACCCACTACAACATCGTCCTAGTACCCATCCACAACGAGCCAAAGTAGTTGGACCAAGTGGAGAAGAAATTCATGTCGATGAATGGGGACGTATTAAAGTTCGCTTCCTATTTACCCGCAATGAAGATCATAGTCATGATGGTGGTGCAGGGAGCAATGACAACGACACTGATTCCGCTTGGGTGGATGTACTGACCCCGTGGGCAGGTGAAGGCTATGGTGCGCGGTTCTTACCGAGGATTGGTGAGATTGTCGTGATAGATTTCTTTGATGGCAATATCGATCGACCATTTGTGGTGGGGCGTATCCATGAAGCGCAACGAAATCCAACGAAATTTGATGACAAAGGCCAATTGCCTGATACCAAAAAACTGGCAGGGATCAAAAGTCGAGAAGTTAAAGGCAGTGGCTATGGCCAGCTTAGATTTGACGATACCACAGACCAAATCAGCAGCCAGCTACAAAGCAGTCACGGCGCGAGTCAACTTAACCTTGGTAATCTGAGCCATCCTAAAGAAACTGATACGAGTGAAGGACGAGGCGAAGGCTTTGAACTAAGAACAGACCAATGGGGAGCAGTGCGTGCAGGACAGGGTCTACTACTGAGTACCTATGCTCAAGATTTAGCTTCAGGCAATCACCTTGATGCAGCAGCAGCGAAAAGTCAGTTAGAAAGCAGTCTAAATAATTCCAAGGCCTTAAGTGAAGTTGCCAAGAATCAGCAAACTGATCCACTGGATGTATTGGAAAATCTCAAGCAATTTCTTGATCAAATCGAAAAAGGTGAAAAAGACAAAGCGGATGCATTTAAACAAGCTTTGATGATTTTAGCTGCACCGAATTCAATTGCATTGGCAAGCAATGAAGACTTACATCTTTCTGCGGATAAACAAATCAGTTATACCGCAGGTGATAGTATCAACCTGAGTACGCAAAAGAATTTAGTTGCACATGCACAATCAAAGATTAGTCTTTTTGCGGCACAAGAAGGTGCAAGACTTTTTGCTGGAAAAGGCAAAGTTGAGATCCAAGCACAAGGCGATGGTGCGGATTTGATTGCACGTAAAGGTATTCAAATCATTTCGACTGAGGAGATGATTGAGCTAAAGAGTCTCAAAGAAATTATTATCACCTCTGGTGGCTCTCAATTAAAGATTAATGGTTCAGGTGTATTTGTGACTACGGCTGCTAAGTTCGAAGTGAAGGCAGGGCAACATAGTTTTATTGGTGGAGCAAAAGTCGATTATTCACTTCCATCATTCTATGAAAATATTTGTAAGCCTTGTTTGTTAGATGCTGCAAAGTTTGGAATGGCATTTGTTGATAAATAAAATGAAAAGAAAAATTGTTCCATTTAAAAATATAAAAAGCTGTATCGAAGATGATCAACATGATTTGAACATGTATTTAATCTTGGATGCAGCGCAAGTTTCAGATCAAACTTTGCACTTTATTAACGCATGGCGAAATGATGCAAGGCTAGAGTTTTATTCATTATTCTCAGGCACAACGGAGGGCAATGCACCTTTTGAAGTAGCCCCTGTACTTGTCTTAATCAATGATTTAGAGGTGCTCGAAGATGAAGGGTTTAGCTTTATTCATCAAACATGGAAAGATGAACAGGCTTTAAATATGGTATTCAGTTCATTGGATTTGGCTCAGTTTGTTAAAAAAATGAAACGCTATCTCACAGTAGAATTTCCTGATGGTACACAAAAATTATTTAGATGGTTTGATCCAAGAATTGTTAAAAAAATTCATAAAATACTGACAGATCAACAAGAAGATGAGTTTTTTGAGGATATTACAAAATGGGTCATTTCAATTCGAAATTATCAGGATGTAGATTCTAATCAATTAATGGTATTGGAGAATGCATAATGTTCATACTCAGCCAAGAAAAATTATATGAATTAGATGTTGAGCAAAATAAAGAATTTTTATATGACCTTGTCTATGAAATTATAAAAGAAAACCCAGCCCTTAAACTGAATGGGCAATTTGATCAGCTATTAGAACCTGTCCAAAGCCTGATCAATCTATATATTGAAAAAGGCATCAATCAAATTTATACACTCAAATATATGGTGAAGAGCCATGTTTATTTGGGAATAGATTATGCAAATGATCCGCAATATTTTTGGCTCCAAAATGTAATGCAGCATTACAATATTGCGGAGCAAGTATCTTATGTAGATGCTTTTTATACACTTTTGGAAAGCTATAAAAATGTGGTTTTAGGGCATGATTTTAAATTTGTTTTTAAAGCAATAGAGCAGTTAAATCAGAGTTTTAGTCATTCCAATCTTCAAGAAAATCTTTCAATTATTTATCCAGAAAAAATAGAGTTTTTAAAACAAAAAGATTTATTGAGTTCACTTCAAGAAAATTATTCCAATGATATCCAATCATATAAAGAGTATGTATTGGGAAAAGAATTTCATCATAACGTTTTTATAAAAAATTTGATTAATTTGGAGGTTTAAGATGGGTGTTGGTGGTGCAAGTCCTGCAGCGGGCGCTACATGTGCAACGTGTTTAAGGAAGTTTACGGTTCATTTTAGGCATAATGAGAAAGATTTCGATGGTGGTTATGGATTTGACTGGTTAAGAAATGAGTATGTTAATAATCTCAAAAAAGTAGACGGCATAAGTTATAAAAATACATTCAAAGGAAATATTTCAGATTTGCTTGCTATTTATTCGGAGGGTCAAAAGACATTAATACGGCCATATGGCTATAATTATATACCTGCATGGTTAGCAATTTTTCCAAAGACAACAAGTAAACAAAGTGCATCTGGTTCACAGGAAATTAATAAAAATGGTGTGGATTTAGATTTAGAAATTGTTCAATTAAGTAGTGATGAAAAAGATCCTCTTACTAGTGATGGAACTTCAATAGAATTATTAGCTACAAGTGATTTTATAAAGTTAACTCCATCTAAATTTGATATTAAACAGTTAATTAATAATAGGAAAAGTAGAGAAATTGATAAAACAAATAATAAAAATGAATTTTTTTATGAAAATAAAAAGATAATAAATATAAAGTGTGAAGGTGGAGCTTTAAATCAGCATGAAGAGATAAATGTATTTGCGATAAAGAAAGGTGTAAGAGAAAAAGTAGGGAAATTAATGTTATATAAAAATAATGATATTCCAAAATTAGAACTTAATTTTATTGATGTAATTAGTGATAATAATTCACTAGTTAAACCAAGCAGTTATGAATATTATTTGAAGTTTAAGTCTTACAATCAGGCTCTAATCAGAGCTGAGAAAAGATTAGAAGCAAAATTTGATTTATTAGACTTAGCAAAGACAAATGAAGATGTCGCAGATTTTTTGGCAGAAGTAGCATCAAATAAACAATTAGATATTGATTATTTAGCAAATAGATTTGTAAATTTATTCGATAAATATGGTGGTAAATATAGACCAATAGATGATCAAAAGTATTTAAATATAAATGATGATGGGCATACGAGAACTTATATATTTTATACAAATATATCTGCTGGGAATGTAAATGGATATGCCCCATCAAGAATGGAAGGTAGGCGAATGAAATGGGGAAATGCTATAGTTGTGTTTAAACAAGCACATACTAGATTGGATGTGCTAGTACATGAGATTGGGCATAGCTTAGGTCTGCCACATGTTTTTGAAAAAAATAACAATAAATTTGTATTTTATCAGGGACAATCGGGGAATTTAATGGACTATACTTGGTTTTATGCAAAATCCAAACAGGTTGATAGTAAAATTACTAGAACGTATTTTAGTAAGTTTCAGTGGGATATTTTGAGAAGTGACAGGAGTTTAAAGTGAAAAAATTATTTTTAACAATTTTTTTTGTTTTTTTTGTATCTTGTTCTTCTGAAAATAGAGGTGACGCTCAATTAGGAAATATGAACACAAGTGAAAATAATATAAATGACCCATGCACTAATGCGGATTGCACACCAGATAAATTTAATTCACCCTACTATAAAATTCCATATGAAAAATTAAGAGATTTAGATTTTTTAAATTATGAAGATTTTGGTGTCGTGTTGTTAAATAACGGTATTTTAAATGCTGAGGTTTTGAAAGAGTATAATTTTAAAGATAAAGATAATTCAAATTATATAGATTTTGAAAATGAAGCCATGTTAACAATTAATCCGAACCCATCAAATGGTAGGGTGAAATCAATAGATTATGATTTTTCTATGTGTTCATCAATGAGCTCAATAGATATAGATAGAATAAGGAAAATATTAAAAGTATTTAAAAATAAAAACTTAGATAATAGTTTTTTTAAATTTGAGGTTGCTGAAAAAAATAATGAAGATTCTTTAACCAATACATCGTATGGGGAAAATGGAATTATTTATGAAATTTCATGTAATATCAAATCTAAAAGAGGTCAATTTCATATTTATAGAAAATAGTCGTGTTAAAATTTTATGGTTGATGTGTGCTTGGTTAAGCGAGGGGAGGAATGAAATTTATTAAAAAGCTACTTTATCTTAGTTTACTTCCTCTGACATCTTGTTCTCATGGCGATGAACTTAAAAATTTGTGTTCAAATGGAAGTAATCAAATACAACATCACTCAAAAGAAACTAGTATTTTAAAATCATCAAGAAATATCAGTTCTTTTGTGGCTGAAAATAAAGCATATATAAATTATGATCTTAAAGAAATTTTAAAAAATTATAAGCAATTGAATTCAGATAATATGCAACTAAAAGTGTTGGAAGAACTATCATCTGATCAGGGTTTTTCTGATGGTGTAGTATATAATCCTAATTTTAAAGAAGATTATAATCATATGTCTGTATTAAAAGTTTCATCTGCTCATCAGGGGAGAAATTCCTATTATTATGAGAGTGATAACTTTGTACCTTTGGATAAAAATATAGTAATGAATATCAAGAAGTTTATTGATGATCAAATTTTTTTAATGAATCAAAATAAGATTGATGAGAGTAAGTTAAATGCATTTATAAGTGAATTTCTAAAAAAAGGACGCTGCCAAGGTGGAGACGAACTTGGGGTGGTTGTTGTTGAAAGTAATTTTGATGGTGTTCATTTAATTTTAGAAACTAATCCTGAATGGTTCTTAGGACAAGGTGAAGTTAAAAGTTTTGCATATAGTGTTTATTATACCAAGGCTACGGATGGGAAATATGAGAATACGATTTATAATAAAGTTGATGTACAGTATTAAATTCTATAGCTAAAATATTTTTTATTAGAGTGCTGAAATGTATTTGGAACTATAGATGATTTTACTGAGATAAGGTTTTTATGAGGAAATATATAGTATTCTTAATTTTTACTTTCATCGTTGGCTGTGATGAAAAGCTAATTTATTCACGTAGTAAAAGTGATGAGGTAATAAATAAATTTTGTCTTACTCCTGAGCCTAATGTTAGTTTGGATATAAATAAATATTTACCATTTGAAAGTTCAATAGAGAGTCCTATAGAAAAAAACTTAGGAATAAAGGTTAGTGATTTTTATAATAAAATTCAAAAATCTACTTCCTTGAATAATATGAATGTATATGAAAATCAAGGTTATATCGATATTGTTGATGATAACTACGATGTAGTAGGCAAAATTCTAGTTATTTCAGCAGGCACTTATGTTAAATATATTAATTTTGAAGTTAGATCTGATCCCCAAATTTTTAAAGGAAAACTTATAAAAAGTGCTCTTATAGATGTGATTTCTGCAGTAAGTGATACCGATTCCGAATTAATCTATGATAAAGCCTTAAGTAATTTAATTAACAATATTAAAGATGGTAAATTTAATCCTCGAACTGGTATATATTTAGGTTCTTTTGAAGATAATGAAGTTATGTATGAAATATCTACAATTAATAAAAAATTTATTGCAGCTAAAGTTGCTAATGGAAAAATTAGAGATATCGATTGCAAAGCTAAAAAATATAATGAATATAAAGATTTGGAATTATCACTTTTTTCAATATTCAAACATTAATCTTAATGATTTTAGACATCAGTTATAATTATTTATTAGGTTATTAGAGATGGTGGTGTTATGAAATCTTTCATTTTGCTGATAGCTTTAATACATCTATCAGCTTGTTCATTTGACTTTAATAGGACGAAGTGTAATGTAGAGGCTGATAAAAAAACAAACAGTGAAGATGGTTATGATGTTAAAGTTGGAAAAAATATTTCTAGTTTTGTAGATGAAAATAAAATTTTTTTAAATTATGATCAAAAAGAAATAATTAACCGATATAAAAAATTAAATAGCAATTACATGGTGTTAAAGATTATAGATAGCCTTTCTCCTGAAATAGGTTTTAGTGATGGTACTGTTAATAATAATGTGAAGAAGAATTTTGATTACATTTCCCGTCTTTCAGCTAATAGTAACTTAAAGGGTAATCATATATTTTTTAATAGTGATAACTATGTTCCTTATAGTGAGCAATTAGAAGAAAAAATTGTATCTATGGTTAAAGATCAGATTTATGTGGTAAGTGGTGATAACGTGGGTGGGGAAGATTTGAATAGTAAAGTTAGTACTTTTATAAAAAAACTAAAATGTAGTAATTCAAATGAGCCTGAAGTGGAAGAATGGAATGTAAATGATATGCACATTGTTTTGGAAGCTGATGGAAAACAAATTAAAAATAGGAAATATAATAGTTTGAATTTTTTTATTTATTTTACAAAGAAAACGGATAAAAAATATGAAACATCAATATATTAGTTTTCTGTATGTTTGCTGTTTAAGCTATCTTGGAATCTGACCAGAATGGTTTGTAGAGAAGGGTCAAGTCAATAGCTGTGCTTATACTGTATACTATACAAAAATGACAGATAAAAATTATGAAAAATCATTATATTATTAAATTTAAAACTGTATTCCTGATATGTTTTTCTTTGACATCCTATAGTTTTGGAGCGAATGTAGAAAATCGAATTTTTAATTTTGAAGATAAAGAAATATCAGCGTTATCTTCTGAAATAAATTACTCCAGATTTGCACCAGTAAACCAGCTTAATTTAAAAGCAATGCCTGTAGATTTAGATGAAATAATAAAGAACCTTGCAAAAAAAGGTTATATCAATAGGGATACAGTCTCGAATAGTAAACGCTATGAAGTGTTAGCCTATGGATTGACGACCAAGAAAATTTATTTTTTTAATAATAACAGTCAAACACCTGATTTCTTTTCTGAGATTTATGCAACGAACTCTAAATTTAATCAACTCAAAAGTATCCGTCTAGGGTTAAGTGTTGAATACAATGGGAAAATATTTAAAAAAATGAATACAGATCCGATTGTTCCCACAAGTTTTATTTCTGCTTTGAATGTGATTGATGAGAGGAAAGCAAAAGAGGTGTATGTTTCACTCATGAAGCAACATATTTTAAATATAAAAAATAATGTGAATGAGTATTGTGAATTTTTAGTGACGACGAGAGTAAATGTTAAGGATTATTGGTTAGAATTAAATACTGAACTCACAAAGAATAATACTTATTTCAATATTTACCAAAGCAAAGGAATTCCTCAAAAATGCAATTTGTGAAATTCTTTGTTTGGTTTTTTGCTTAGTCCCTTTTCCGGCATCCTGTGGTGATTATAGAAAAACTAATAGTGATGGTGATTTCGTATCCCCTCAGCAGTAGATGCTTTATGAATATAGTTTCCTAAACGAGATTAAAGCTTTTATAATAATTTAAATTCAATAACTTAAATCTTGATAATTTAAAATTCGAAGCTTTAGGATATCCAATTGAGCACTCTGGTCAATTCCATATCTACCGTGAATAAGCTATATTAATGGCACCAAAAATAGACAATCAACAACATGCAAAATTTACAACAACTCTTTATCAACACCCAAGAAAACTACGAATTGATCCCTGATTTTATCGATCTGCTTTTAGCATCGAATATTTATTGTTTGGGAACACAAGATCAGTATAAAAAAATTCAATTCCGTATTTTAGAAACACCAGAAGGTGATCAAGCAATTCCATTCTTCATAGAGCTAGAAACCATTCAAAATGATATTGGCGTCGATGCCGAATATATCACTTTAAATACACGGCAGTTTTTTGAAATGACTCAGGGGGCAACATTGGTATTGAATCCAACTTCTGAATTATCAAAAGAATTTCAACCTGAAGAAATTAAAGCAATATTAGAGATTGATGAAGCAATTTAAAAATGTGCAGGATTCAATTTCTCCAGCACTTCATCAATTTTTTTCAACCGTTTGATTTCATCCCATAAGGCTTTGGCTTCGGGGTAATGCTTAGACATCATCCCAATCCATTGTTTATAGCGGCCGACCATGTTCAGCTCTTTTTTATATGGGCCATTTAAAAAACGGATTTGTAAATTTAATAGTTCAGACCATGTGATAAGTGGTTCATCCGTATTTTTACGAATGCACTGGGTGAGATCTGGTGTAGTCACAGCACCACGACCAATCATCAAATCTTGGCAGCCTGATTCAAGTTGGCATTGTTTCGCATCAGCATTGGTCCAGATTTCACCATTGGCAATCACATTGATCTTGAGTGCTTCACGAATCGGTTGTAGCTGATCCCAAAATGCTGGTGGAGTATACCCATCAGCTTTGGTCCGAGCATGGACAGTGACCCAAGCTGCGCCAGCATCTTCAATGGCATGCGCATTTTCAAGGGTAAAATTTCGATCCATATAACCTAAACGCATTTTTGCAGATACAGGGATGTGTTTGGGTACAGCATCACGTACAGCCTTGACCAACTCATGTACAACCTCAGGCTCATCGAGAAGTACTGAACCGCCTCTATGACGATTTACTGTTTTAGCAGGACAACCAAAATTCATATCGATTGCTGGAGCACCTAACTCAGCAGCGCGGACCGCATTGGCCGCGAGCATTTCAGGATTATTTCCTAAAAACTGAACATGTACTGGTGTGCCAGCAGCTGTCTTGCCTTGATTGTTTAATTCTGGACAATAACTATGATAAACATGGTCAGGTAAGACCGAATCCGTTACACGGATAAACTCAGTCACGCACCAGTCAAAGCTACCGACATGTGTGAGAACGTCACGCATGATAGGGTCGGTTAAGCCTTCCATTGGGGCGAGTATAAGTTTCACAGTTGTTACCTGATGAGATGAAAACAGCGTTATACGCATTTTTGTAGGAGATGTCTACCGATGCAAAATATATTCTAGGTCAGCGCTGAACGGGGTGTTATTGAAAAGTTGATCCATAAATTTTCATGATCGAAACTTTCTACATAAAGTCGAATTTTTTGTTGTGGATACATGTTGTTTGAACCTAAACACGATTCACAATCCTCGTAACTGGCTAAACCATAAAACCTTTCGCCATATTGAACAATCACCCCTTGAGGGTAGAAACACACAATCTCGGTTTCAATATTTTGTCCAATTTTAAATTTGTTCTTTAATTCATTCCAATCACTTAAATATTTAGAGATTGATTGATTCCAAAAATTTAAAAACTCATCTTTTTCAATGGGAATAATTTGATCTAAAACGTCAGAAAAACTTCTTTCAGGTAAGAAAAAATGCGCTTGTTCTATGTTTAAATTTGTATTGATGCTGAGTGAAGCTGTCACCAGAATTGATCTGAGACAGTAATATTCCAGATCTAATTCATATAAAACAATTTCTTCTGCTTCTGTATCAATATATTTATAGTAAGAATACAAAATACTGCCCATTTTTGCTCAGTGCTACGTTTATCAACGATGCAAAATCATTTCCAAAACAAATTTAGAACCAATAAAGCCAACTGCCAATAAAAAGAATCCAATCATGGTAAAGCGAATGGCTTTTTGACCACGCCAGCCAAACTTATAGTGACCAATTAACAACGCACCGTAAACAAACCAAGACACAATACTAAACACAGTCTTATGTGCTAGGTGCTGTGCAAAGAAGTCATCAATGGTAAAGAAACCAAAACATAGGGCGACAGTTAATAAAACAAAACCAGTAATGAGCATATCAAAAAGTAAGGATTCCATGGCTTGATATGACGGTAAGAAGTTGACCCAAATACGTTTTTTTTGTTTCTTTTTGAGTTCGCGGTTTTGAAACCAAATCAAAACAGCTTGTATGGTTGCCATGAGTAAAACGGCATAAGCAGATAAAGACAGAATGATATGGATGTCTAAACCGATAGAATGCTGTTCAATAAATTGATCTGGTTTACTAAAACAAAAACCTAGAATCAAACCAAAGGCGGCAACAGGAATTCCAATCAAATTTAGTGAAAGAACAGGACGATAGGTACTGTAAAGCATACTTAGAACCAACATTAACGCAGAGGTAAAAGACATCAAGTTAAAGACGTCGTAATTAATCCCTAGTGGTGTAAGTATGTCGTTATGCAGTACACTTGCATGTAATATCAGCCCTAAACCTGACATGATGCCAATAAACCAAGGGTTTGCGGAACGTTTAGCCATTAAGTGCATGAACAAATACCAAAATGAAGAGGTATAGGCAATTAATGCTAAAATCGTATAAACCAAGGGTAGGCTAATCATGTCAAACCTTTTTCAGGATGATGAATATTCATGTTATAAGATATAAATTCCATGTGAACTACAGTATCCTATAGCATCTTGAGCATAAATTTTCTATTTTAAGAAAGATTTTTTTGCTACTAGCTATTTTAAGCGGATTTTGCAATGTTTGATACCTTAACAGAACGACTCACGCAGAGTCTCAGAAATGTTACTGGCTCTGGGCAGCTAACCGAAGATAATATTAAAGATACCTTACGTGAAGTGCGTATGGCACTTCTTGAAGCCGATGTTGCTTTGCCTGTAACTCGTGAGTTTATTGCGAAAGTTAAGGAAGAAGCATTGGGTCAAGAAGTCATGACTCAGCTTTCACCAGGTCAAGCTTTCGTTAAAATTGTGTATGACGAACTCACCAAAATGATGGGTGAGGCAAACGAAAGCCTAGACTTAGCTGCAAAACCACCTGTTGTGATTCTTCTCGCAGGTTTACAAGGTGCTGGTAAAACCACGACAGCTGCAAAACTTGGACGTTTCTTAAAAGAACGTCAAAAGAAAAAAGTGGCAATGGTTTCTGCCGATGTTTACCGTCCAGCTGCGATTAAGCAACTTCAAACAGTTGCTGCTGAAGTGGGTGTTGATTTTATTGAATCGGACGCTTCTGAAGATCCGATTAAAATTGCACAACGTGCGATTGGTCAAGCCAAAATTAACTTTAATGATGTTTTGATTGTCGATACGGCAGGTCGTTTGCATGTCGATGATGACATGATGGACGAAATTAAAGCATTACACGCTGCAATTGGCCCAACAGAAACCCTATTTGTCGTTGATGCAATGACAGGTCAGGATGCGGCAAATACTGCCAAAGCCTTTAATGATGCATTACCATTAACGGGTGTTATTCTCACCAAAACTGATGGTGATGCACGTGGTGGTGCGGCACTTTCGGTACGTGCGATTACCGGTAAGCCAATTAAATTCTTAGGTATGGGTGAAAAACTCGATGCCTTAGAGCCATTCCATCCTGAACGTGTTGCACAACGTATCTTAGGTATGGGTGACGTACTTTCTTTAGTCGAAGAAGTTGAACGTAAAATCGACAAAGAAAAAGCCGAAAAAATGGCGAAAAAATTGCAAAAGGGCGGGAGCTTCAACTTTGAAGACATGCTGATGCAATTTGAACAGATGAACAAAATGGGCGGTATGATGGGCTTCTTGGATAAGTTGCCTGGCATGAGCAATTCAGGCATTCAAGATGCGATTGCACAAGCAAATCCTGAAAAGCAAGTGAAAAAGATGGAAGCGATTATTCAATCGATGACCATTAAAGAACGTCGTAACCCAGACTTAATGAATCCGAGCCGTAAAAAGCGTATTGCAGCAGGCTGTGGTATGGATGTGGTTGAAGTCAATAAACTGATCAAACAACATGCACAAATGGCGAAAATGATGAAGAAATTTGCCAATCCATCGGGTATGGCAAAAATGATGCGCTCATTGGGTGGAATGCAAAAACAGTTTGGCGGTGGCGGCGGTATGGGGCCATTGTTTGGTAATAACGATAAAAAATAAGTCTCATTTCTTTTATAAAAAGCGCCTTAGGGCGCTTTTTTGTTAAATAAAAATAACATACTTTTGTTGGCTGTTTAGATATTCTGAGCCCATTATTTGAATATGATTTAAACAATAATTGATAAGAAGTCTATTTATGAAAAAAGTATTTATCGTACACGGTTATAAAGACTCCCCTGAACATCATTGGTATCCGTGGCTAAAGCAACAAGTATTGGCGACAGGGCATGCATGTGAAGTGATTGATCTAGAACATCCAGAGCAGCCCCAATATGAGCTGTGGAAGCATAATATTACGCAGCAAATTAAGTCACTCAATGACGATACCATCATTGTGGCACATGGCTTAGGGGGGATTGCCAGTCTGGATTTTCTTTCGAGTGAATTATTGAGCCGAAAATTAGGTGCTTTGTTTTTGGTTGCGGGATTCAGTAAAAATTTAGCCGTTTTACCTGAACTTAATTTATTTTTACAACACGCTCGGGTCGATGATGCGCTGCTCAGAATGAATATTCTGAATCGCTTTATCTTTTTCTCCAACAATGATCCTTTTGTGCCAGCGCCTGTTAGTATTCAATTGGGTTATTCGTTGAATTCACAAATGATTGAGGTGAAAGGTGCGGGGCATTTCATGGCAGCAGAGGGCTATACCAGCTTAACTGTACTTTGGGAAAAGTTAGCAGTTTTATTACAACCTGAATCCCAAGCTGGTACTCAGGCTGCATATTCGATTTTATCTTGATGCTGTTTTATTGATTGAGCTTTTGATAAAGCTCGTCAAGAATCTCCTGAGCGCGTTGCTCATCTTGAATCAAATTGCCTTGTTGATCCCAAACCTTACTGTCTAGAATCGAATAATCTTCACTTGGGCTTAATTCTAGTTCAGCTGCAGGTTTGCCATCTTCATACCATACCTTTTGAACGATGGGCTGATCATCTGAATATTCTTCCTGTAGCCCAAGTTGACCATTTGAATAGTACGTTTCAGTTTTTCCAACTAATCTCTGGTCTTGGCTGGTCGATTTAAAGCTGACTTTTCCATTTTCAAAATAGCCCACAACTTCACCGTCGACATATTTACTATCAAATCTATTTAAGCCTTGAGGGGCTTTAATCCAAAAGGGATCAGATTGTTTTTTACGGCTATTTTGATAGAAGTCCTGAACTAAGAAACGGCCATCTTTATCACGACCTAATAATTTTCTGAAATATCCATTTTCTACAGGTGTGAGTGAATAACCCTGATCCATGACTAAGCCGCACTCACAGGCTTCTTCACCTGCATCTGGAGCAAAGTAAGCAATAACAGGTTCAGTTGTTGCCATGGTTGTTGAAGATGAGTGCGTGGTTTGTAAACTGGTACAACCCACCATTGTGAAGCTCATTAAACAGGCACTAAGCAGTAAGGGTATCGTTTTCATAATGATTGCTCTTTTATCGTGTTTATGGTTGTGTTTATTTATTAAAAATGGAAGATTGCTGATCTTCCATTAAATTGTATTTAGGTTTAAGCGGTTTGTCGATCTATATAGAACTGTAAGCCTTTGAGTAATAAATCTGATTCAATTCTTGGTTGATATTTCTCTAGAAATTGTGCAAATAGATTGGCATCACCACCTGTTAAAATAAGCTTGCGTGGTTGTTGCTCAAGCACTTTTTCAATGGTGCTTAACAGACCCAAGAAAATGCCATGATGTACTGCATCTATGGTATTTCGACCAGGACTTAGCTCTGAAAAAGCCGCATCTGGAATTTTAATACCTTTGGTTTTTTGAATTAAAGAATCACGTTGTAAGTAGAGGTTAGGCAGAATATAACCGCCTAAATGTTGTAAACCTTGGGTTAAATCAATCGTTAAAGCTGTGCCACAGCTAATCACACACAAGTCATCATCAGCTTTCGCCACAGCCAAAACTTGTAACCAACGGTCGATCCCAAGTTGTTCTATATGGTCATAGCCACAACGTAATCCTGCATATTCAGCATGCACTTTGGCAAAAGTCACGGGAATATCGAGTAATTTTAAAATCTGGACAATGCGTTCATTGTTCTTTTTATCTTGGACTGAGGAAATTCCAATTTTGTCTAAGCCTAAACCACGGAAATGTTGAATTAAACCCAATAGCAAATCCGCAGGGGATTGGAGATGTAATTCTGCTGCCTGTTGGATAATTTGATTATTTTCAGTAATCCAATATTTTAGACGGGTATTTCCAATATCTAACCAAAGTGCTTTCATGATTTTGCCTAATTGAAACTGAACACAATCTGCATAATTATTTTATTTGAAAATATTGAACGACTGAGAGAGCATCTCAATCTGATCAATCAAATAGGACAAATAACCTGCGGTTCATTTTGCTGAACGTTGTTCCGTACTGTTAGTAACTGTTTGCTATGATCTTTGGATCAATACGATTACTGCGCAATATATAGCGAAATGTATAGCGAAAAAAGCCCTGTTTTAAATAATTACAGATCACTTTTTCACGATACATTTGATCAATCCATCTCATTTTAGACAACAGATCACCTCGTTATTTATGCTTCAGCTAAGCGTAAACGTCCCTGATAGACATTGACTAAGCCTTGAGCTGTCAATAAATTCAGTGCGCCATCATCAGAAATTCCTTTGAAAATACCTTCAATTGAATTTTGAATTTGTTCAAAATGAACCTGTTGATCCATAAAGGCAGCATAGTGATTAAATCGTGCTGCAAGGTTATAACAACCATGATCAAACCATTGTCCAGCTTGTTGAATTGCCAAATACATTTCTGCAATGATTTGGATTCGATTTGGAAATTGTAGGCCTAATTGCATTATCGAGGTGGCTTGTTGAGTCACATTTTCTTTGGGGATCGGAAATAAGTTGATCCCGATTCCAACAATGGCCTGATGTGGTGAAATGGGTTCAACCAAAATTCCGCCCCACTTTCCTTGAGGGCTATATAGGTCATTGGGCCATTTAATTTGTAATGCTGGTAAATTCTTAAGTGTTGGCATTTGTAAGATATTTAAAGCAATTTCCAATGCTAAACGCCCATCTAAGGGTGTTCGAGTTTCAAGCAATGTGCTTAAATAAATATTACCAATTGGCGAAACCCATTCCCGTTGGTGCTGACCTCGTCCTTGAGTCTGAGTTTCACTACAGACCAAAACTGTCTTGACGCCGCTGAGCGCAATTTCACGCACATCATCATTGGTCGATGCTGTCGTCTGCTTTAAAAGCAGCACTTCAGGGAGTTCATTTGCTTGTGTAAGAAGTTGTCTAAGATGACGAGTCTCTAAATCCATGTTGAATCTGAGAAGAGTGAAGGAACATTTATGGAGTTAATCATATATTTAGGTATTGGTGCAATCGCAGGATTTGCCGCAGGACTATTTGGTGTTGGCGGTGGCTTAATTATTGTACCAATTCTCTATGTGGTCTTTACCAAAATGGGCTATGATCCTTCGGTCATTATGCACATGGCATTGGGAACTTCACTTGCAACAATTATTGTAACTTCAATTAGTTCCGTAACAGCGCATCATCAAAAAGGTGCCGTACTTTGGAATGTTTTTAAAAACTTAGCCCCAGGTTTGGTGATCGGCTCATTTATTGGTGCTGGTATTGCAGATATTTTATCAGGTCAGCATTTACAGCTGATTATTGGTGCCTTTGCAATTTGGGTGGCATTTAAAATGTTTAAGGGGGCCAATGTCAAAGTCGATGAATCTAAACAATTACCGACCGCACCTATGCAAATGCTGGCTGGTGGGGGAATTGGCGTTGCATCGGCAATTTTTGGTATTGGTGGCGGAAGTCTGACCGTTCCCTATCTCAACAAAAATGGTGTGGTGATGCAAAAAGCTGTTGCAACATCAGCAGCTTGTGGTTTACCGATCGCAATTGCGGGTGCGCTCGGCTTTATGTTCTTTGGTGCACAAGAACCAACCGAAATTAAAAATTCAATTGGTTATGTCCATATCTATGCCTTTATTGGGATCAGTGTCATGAGTTTTATCACTGCCAAATTCGGCGCAAAGGTGGCGCATGCACTTTCTCCAGCGATGTTGAAAAAATGCTTTGCATGCTTACTTACAGTGGTCGGTCTTTATTTTATTTATCAAGGTATTACTAAGTAGATTCCGATCAATGGTACTTTTTCTAAACACTGAGTTGACTTAAAATACATTAAAATTGTCGGACAATGTCATGGTTTCAATTGAATTAAATCAGGTACAACTAAAATAATGACAATTGACATTGTCCAAGTAAAGAATAATAAACCAAGATAGGAATTATATGCATTCGGAAGAAGTGGATAGCCTTTCAGAACAGATTGCCAAACATATTAGTGAACAAATTATTAGTGGCGAGTTGGTTGAAGGGGAAAGAATACAAGAACTACGTATTGCCAAAGAACTGGATGTCAGTCGTGGCTCGGTACGTGAAGCCCTTTTGCTTTTAGAAAGAACCCATCTGATTGAAATTTATCCTCGTCGTGGCGCAATTGTCTCAGAAATGTCAGCACAACAAGTCCGTGCATTGTTCGATACCAGCGCATTGTTATTAGGTCAAATCGTACAACGTATGAGTGAAACATGGCGCAATCATGAGGCTGAAGCGATTCAGCAGATGATGAATCATTTGGTTGAGCAGGTGAAGCAAGGCAATACTGAAAAGTTTTATGATGGCATATTTCAATTTTTATCAGGGCAACAGGACATGGTTGGGAATCCCTACCTGATGAAATTTTATAAAGAGTTGTTACCATCCCTACGAAGAAGTTATTTTTTAACCTTAAATACTTCAAGACGCGAGCTTCAAGAAGCTTTAGAATTGCTTAAGTTGGTGATTGACGCAATTTTAATCCGAAAATCACAACAAGCTACTTTATTTATGGAAGATTTTTGTCGACACTTACGTAATCTAGTGTTGGAATCTCTGACACGGATGAAACAAATCGAACTCGCTTGGGCGCGGAGATCGCGTCGGTAATTACTAGGACATTATGCGTTTAAGCAGCTTAAAACTTTCAGGCTTCAAATCTTTTGCCGATAGTACAACACTACAATTCAAAGATAACCGTACAGCGGTGGTAGGTCCTAATGGTTGTGGTAAATCCAATGTGATTGACGCTATCCGTTGGGTGATGGGGGAATCCAGTGCACGTCAGCTCCGTGGTGGCAGTATGCAGGATGTTATTTTTACAGGAACGGCAAAACGTAAACCTGTAGGTATGGCAAGTGTAGAACTGCGCTTTGAAAACACCTATGGCAAATTAGGTGGGGCTTATAACGCGTATACTGAACTTGCTGTTCGCCGTCAGGTGAATCGTGATGGAAAATCTGAATACTTTCTTAATGGTACGAAGTGCCGACGTCGTGATATTACCGACATTTTCTTGGGTACAGGTTTAGGTCCTCGTTCATACGCAATCATCGAACAGGGGATGATTAACCGCTTGGTTGATGCCAAACCTGAAGAAATGCGTATTTTTCTTGAAGAGGCTGCTGGGGTTTCTCGTTATCAGGCTCGTCGTCGTGAAACACTACAACACTTAGAACACACCACGCAGAACTTAGACCGTCTCGAAGATATTGCTTCAGAACTCAAATCACAACTTAAAACCTTAAAACGTCAGTCTGAAACTGCGGTTCAATATAAGACCTTAGAAACTGAAATTCGTACGTTAAAGATTGAAATTCTGTCTTTCCAGTGTGATCGTAGTTCCCGTTTACAAGAACAGTATACGGTTGAAATGAACGAATTGGGGGAGCACTTTAAACTGGTGCGCTCTGACATGAGTACTTTGGAACACGATCTGACGTCAACCAATGAGTTGTTCCAACGCTTGATTCAACAGTCCACACCTTTGCAAAATGAGTGGCAACAAGCTGAGAAAAAACTCTCTGAGTTGAAAATGACTTTGGAACAGAAACAAAGTTTATTTCAACAAAACTCAGAAGCTTTGGGAAATTTTGAACAGCAAAAAGCTCAAACCAAAGAAAAGATTCAGTTGATGGAATTGCAATTGGAAACCTTGCACAGTCAATTGGAGCAGCAGACTGAACATTTACAACATGCTGAGTCTGAAACACAACAACGTAGCCAAGCCTTTACCGATTTAAAAGCGCAGCAATTGCAAGCACAACAACAGTATGAACAGGTCAAAGTTCAAGTTGAAAAGCAACAGCAGCAAAAAGCACAAATGCAGGCGCAAATTGAACAACTTACAAAAAATGTAGCGCGTATTGAGCAGCAGAAAGACACCTTAAAAACCCAAGCTGTTCAGGTTCAAAGTCAATTTCAAACTGAAGATGTTCAACAACTTGAGCAAGATAAAATAGCAATTCAAGCTGTGATTGTTGAATTAGAACAAAAAATTAATCAAGCAAAGCAGCAGTTTGAACAACTACAGGAAAGCATTAATCAGCAAAAAACTCAGATTTCAGCTTTAAAATCAGATGTACAAGTGTTGCAATCTGAACAGAAAAACCTCACCCAATTAATGGCGAAGAGTGCTGTAAATAGCAAGGCTGATACTGTGCAATTGATGCAGGTATTAACGCTGAATGAGCAAGGCAAAGTACATGCGCAGCTGGTTGAAAAGTTTTTAGCCAAATGGTTGTCAGCTCATATTGTTGATCAAGATGCAGATTTTGCAGAAAGTGTGGCACGTCAGCTTAAAGCATCAAGCTCGCAAGATAAAATTCAATTGAATGGATTGGCATGTTTAGCAGATTGGATTGAATCTCCACAGTATTCATTGTGGAATCAAGTCGCTGTAATTGAAAACCTTGCTCAAGCTTTAGCTGTACAAGCACAGTTAAAAGCAGGACAAAGCATATTGACGCTGGATGGTTATCATGTCGGTCAAGATTGGGTGATTGGTCTGTTCTTTGATGAGTCGAGCCAAGCCGCACAGGGTGCACTCAGTCATCGTATTCGGCTTGAAGAAATTGAAACACAACTTACGCAGCTACAACCACAGTTGATTGAAGCTGAAACTGTATTACCGAGTTTAAATCAGCAATTGCTGGACCTGCAAAAACAGATCCAAACAGAGCAAGACACGCTAAAACATCAGCAAAAACAGCTACAACAGTTTGATGTGCAAATTGCTAAGCAGCAAAGTGCTTCACAAGCATTTGAGTTGCAGAAAGTTCAGCTCAATAGCCAATTGCAACAGTTAGATGAGCAACTTGAAGAAGATGCAATGCAGAAAGATGATCTTGAAATCGATATGCACTCGGTCATCCTCAAGCTTGAACAAAATCTTCCTGAGTTTAAAACCTTGCAATTCAAATTGGATGAGCTCAATGAGCAGGTTGAAGAACAGCAACAGCAATTACAGCTTAAGCAGCAAGATTCTGAAACTACACGTCGTCTAGCTGAACAAAATAAACAGCAAATTGAATTATTAGACAAAGACCTCTCCTTCTCTAAAACGCAATATCAACAAATTATTGCGCAAATGGAGCAAGCCAAGAAGTTTGTAGATCCAATTCAATTGGAATTGCCGAGTCTAGAATCGCAATATGCTGAGCAGGCACAACAAACTGAAAAACTGCAAAAAACTTGGAGTGAGTGGCAAGTTGAATTGAATAATATTCAATCCAAACAGCAACAACTTACAGAAATGCGCCATTTGCATCAGCAAAATGATGAGCAATTGCGTACAAAACTGGAAGAGCGACGTTTGGCTTGGCAATCGGCAAAATCAGATTTACAGCATTATTCCGATCAACTTAAAGAGATGAATGCTGAAGTTAAGCAAGGCGTGTTGATTGATTTACCTGTACATCAAGAAAAATTTGAGAAAGCACAGCGTCAGTTTGAAAAATTAGGCGCGGTCAATTTAGCCGCTTCAGAAGAATATGAAGAAGTTTCTAAGCGCTTTGAAGATCTAACCCATCAAATGCAAGACTTAGAAAATACGGTTGGGCAATTGAAAGATGCCATGAAGACCATTGACCAAGAAACCAAAAAATTATTTATGGGGACTTTTGATCAGGTCAATGCTGAATTAAAAGTATTATTTCCAAAGGTTTTTGATGGTGGTGAAGCCAGTTTAAGCCTTGAAGATGATTGGCAGTCTGGCGTGAAGCTGATGGCACGCCCACCCGGTAAGAAAAATAGTTCATTGGCTTTGCTATCTGGTGGTGAAAAAGCATTAACGGCATTGGCTTTGGTATTTGCTATATTCCGTTTGAATCCTGCACCTTTCTGTGTTTTGGATGAGGTTGATGCACCTTTAGACGATGCTAACGTTGGTCGTTTTTGTAATTTAGTAAAAGAGCTTTCTGATCAAGTCCAATTCATTTACATTACACATAATAAAGTTGCAATGACGATGGCAACCGATTTGCTGGGTGTGACGATGCCTGAACCAGGCACATCAAAGCTCGTCACTGTGAATTTGGAAGAGGCAAGAGAATACGGTTTAGCCGCGGAGTCGTAGTATGGAAGTCACCACAATTATTGGAATTGTTGTTGCAGTAATCATCATTCTGGTGGGTTTAAGGATGGTGCTACGAAAGCCCAATGATGCCGCACCTTCTTTAGAGTCTGAATTGCATATCAATGAAGACTGTAAACAACCGGTAATTCCTCGTCATGTACGAGATCAATTGCGAACAGACCGTGAGTCTCAAGAGCAAGTGCGTGTTGAACCGAATTTAACTGCTTTAGACTCGGTCGAAGTTGCAGATGAAAAACAGCAAAAGATTGAGGATGTAGCAGCGGAGTCGAATGTTGTTCAGTCAACTGAGCTTGAGCATGCCGCAATTACACAACAAACTGAAAAGACGGAAACAGTTGCAAGCACTGAATCCGCAACAGAGTCTGTAAAAGCACTTGATGTGCAAACAGAACCGACGACTCAAGCTAACGATTCTGCCAAAGCCGTAGTCAGTCAGGACAAAGAGGAAGCGTTTCAGTTTAATGCCAATGTTGAAACAGCTGAAATCAAAGAGTTTGATGAGGAAAGTAGTATTTTAGATGTTCATTTAAATGAGCAACAAAAATATGATGATGAAAGCGTATTGTCTACGGCTGAAACCATTATTGCGCTGAATGTTTATCCGAATCCACGTAAAGCACTGTCTGGGGATAAAACCTTAAAAATGTTGCTCAAATATGGTTTACGTTTTGGTGAACTCTCTTGCTTCCATCGTTATGAGAATCCAGAGGAAGAAAGCCATTTACTGTTTTCTGTATTACGTGTCACCGACAATGGTCCAGATGGTTTTGATTTAGAAACCTTATCGACTGAACAAGTTCAAGGTTTGGCTTTCTTCTTGGCACTTCCTCATTCAGATGTGCAAAAAGGTTTTGATACCATGGTCAGTATTGCTGGCTTAATTGCCCGTGAAATAGACGGTACGGTCTATGATGAAAACAATCTTGAATTTACCCCACAACTGAAAGAGCATTGGCGCCATAAAGCGATCGATTATCGTTCAGGACATGACGCTTAGCATAACGTCATATTTACTTTATAATTGGTATTCAGAATTTTAGGCGGAGTATTCCGCCTTTTTATGGTGAAAAAATTTATGGAAAATAATCCTGTCGTGACGCAAATGCGTCAATTGATTCAACTCATTGCAAAACATAATCACGCTTATTATGTGATGGATCAGCCGAGTATTGAAGACAGTGAATATGATCAGTTATTTCACCAACTCAAAGCTCTAGAGCAACAACACCCAGAATTGGTTCAGGCAGATAGCCCAATCAATAAAGTAGGTGGAAAACCACTGTCTAAATTTGAAACCATTACCCATACTGTACCGATGCTGTCCTTGGGCAATGTATTTAATCAGGACGAGTTATTTGCTTTTGCTCGCCGTATTGAAGAACGATTACCCAATCAAAAGATTCAATATGATGTCGAGCTAAAATTTGACGGATTGGCGATTTCGCTCTGGTATGAAAATGGTGTATTGACACGTGGCGTAACCCGTGGCGATGGTGAAACAGGCGAAGTAATTACGCAAAATGTAAAAACCATTCGTAATTTACCGAAAGTCTTGTCCTCGGATAAAGTAGCAGTACCACGCTTGTTGGAAGTTCGTGGTGAAGTATTGATGCCAAAAGCAGGCTTTGAACGACTCAATGCTGAAAATGAAGCGAAGGGTGAAAAGACCTTTGCCAATCCTCGAAATGCTGCGGCAGGTAGTTTACGTCAACTTGATCCAAGTATTGCAGCATCTCGCCCTTTGGCATTCTATGCTTATGGTATTGCACAATGTGAGCCGCATCATGGCATTGAGTCGATGTCAGCGAGTCTTGAATGGTTGACTAACTTTGGCTTTGCTGTGGGTGAACGTCATTTTATTTGTGAAAGTATTCAAGAAGTACAAGAAAAATATCAGCAAATCAATCAAGAGCGCCCGAATTTAGCGGTTGAAATTGATGGCATGGTGATCAAAGTTGATGATCTTCAACAACAACAAAAGCTGGGCTTTTTAAGTCGTGAACCGCGTTGGGCAACGGCGTATAAGTTTCCCGCAGTTGCAGCATTAACAACAGTTGAAAATATTGATTGGCAAGTCGGACGTACTGGGACTTTAACCCCTGTAGCACGCTTAAATCCAGTGGCTGTGGGTGGTGTAACGGTTTCTAATGTGACTTTGCACAATATTGGTGAAATTCACCGTCTGGACGTTCGTATTGGCGATACGGTCAGTGTCTATCGTAGTGGTGATGTGATTCCCAAAGTTGAGAAAGTATGGTTAGAATTCCGTCCAAATGACGTGACAGAAGTACATTTACCTGAAAATTGTCCAGTATGTTCTTCTCCTGTCGTAATGCCAGAAGGTGAGGCTTTGGCACGTTGTTCGGGTGGTTTATATTGTTCTGCACAACGTATTGAGGCCATTCGCCACTTTGTTTCACGTAAAGCGATGGATATCGAAGGTCTCGGTGATCGCTGGGTAGAGTCACTGTTGCATCTTGATCTGTTAAAGGATGTCGCGGATATTTACCATTTACATGAGCATCGTGAACAGTTACTGACCATTGAAAAAATGGGTGAAAAATCTGTCCAAAATTTATTGGATGCGATTGAGAACAGTAAGAAAACCACACTTGCTGCATTTATTTATGCCTTGGGTATTCGTGGTGTAGGCGAGACGACTGCACGTATGCTTGCCAACACTTTCCAGACGCTGGATGCGATTCGTTATGCTGATCTTGAAGCATTGAAGAAAACTCCAGATGTTGGTGATATTACCGCTGAGTGGATTGTTGATTTTTTCCAAGCTCCACATAACCTTGAAGTGATTGATCGTTTGCTTGCAGCAGAGATCCATTGGGATGCACCCGTTGCACCCACCCGTCAGCCTTTAAATGGTGAGAGTTGGGTGATTACAGGTACATTGGCAACCATGGGCCGTGATGATGCGACTCAAATGCTACAAGCACTGGGTGCGCGTGTCAGTGGTAGTGTATCGAGCAAAACCAAATGTGTGGTTGCGGGTGAAAAAGCCGGTTCTAAGCTTGAAAAAGCAGAGAAACTGGGAGTCGCTGTACTGAATGAGCAGGAGTTTTTAGCATTAATGGCTGAGTATGGACAGGCATAGATTCGTTTAAATTAACTCTAAAATTACTGTAAAGATACAGTTGTTGTATCTTTACAGTTTTCAAAAATTAAAATCATCATTTCAAGACTGATGCGATAGCAAATCAACAAGTCATCATTTTTCAATAGAATTTTTCACACTGTATTTTAGCGATTGCATTTCGCAAGGTTGCTTGCTCTATCATTATTGCGCTATATGATAATAATTCTTATTTATTAGAATTTTCCATTAAACTTAACTTTAGATGAGAAATTACAATTCTTAACAATAGTGAAAGTCTATATAATAATCATTATCATTTGAAAAGTGTCTTATTATTTATATGAAAAATTTTTCTCGAACATTTCTAGTCAATTCTATTTCTATCGTGCTTTTTGGTGGGGGACTTACACAAACAATTTGGGCAAATGATGAAATTACTGCTTTGCCTACGATTAAAGTCGCTGCTGAAAAAGAACAAGAAAAACCAACATTTGCCAACGGTGCTTTGCAAAAAAATACAGATTTAGGGCCATTGGGAAATAAGAAAATTATAGATACGCCGTTTAGTATCACCTCTTATTCAGCACAATTGATTGAAAATCAACAAGCAAACACGGCGGGGGAGGTGTTAAAAAATGATGCCAGTATTCGAACCACAACCAATCAAGGGCATTTAAATGAAAACTTTAAAATCCGTGGTTTCGATGTCAATCATGAGGATTTAAATTATAACGGCTTTTATGGTGTTGCACCTTATGGTCGGATGCCTACGGAATTTTTAGAGTCAGTGACTGTACTTAAAGGTCCAAATGCATTGGTTGCAGGTGTTGCACCTACAGGCAGTGTGGGCGGGATTGTGATGGGGCATTCTAAACGGGCAGATCAAGAACTCACCCGAGTTTCTGCATCGTTTCAAGATGAAGGATATTATCAATCAGGCTTTGATGTATCTCGTCGTTTTGGTGAGAACAAGGAGTTTGGTGTACGTGTGAATGGCGCTTATGCAGATGGTGAACATATCATTGATGGAATGAATGATCGTCAAGCTCTAGGGGCAATTGCTGCGGATTACACCACGGATAAACTAAAGATTAATTTAGATGCTTATGCGGTCAAAGGAAATCGTAAAGGCGGTTCACCTGCAATGGTCGCTATGGGTGGCAAGGGCAGTGTTAATCATGTACTTGCAGCACCTAAAGGGGATTTAAACTACTTTTCAAACTTAGAAGGCAATACCAACAGCCAATTTGTAGGTTTGTCAGGAGAATATAAATTTACCCCTGATTTAAAAGCATTTGCAGGCGTTGGATATGTAGAAAAATCATATGATGGTCACCTTTTTGGCACACGTATGATTGTCAATAATTTAAATGGAAATGCAACCTCACAATATTATCGAGTGGGATCAAAAGAACATAATACCGCTGCTAATGCAGGCTTTGAAGCAAAATTTGATACAGGTGCGATCAAGCATACTTTGGGATTGCGTACTGATTATTTAACCCGCAAATATTCACAACATAGAGCCGCAACCAGTTCAGGGTTTACGACCAATTTATATGATCCATCAAATACAGGAACAATGCCAACAACCTATCCAGAAATTGTTCCTTATGGTGATAATGAGTATGTGAGTTATACCTTAACGGATCAGCTTTCAATGTTGGATGATAAATTACAACTGATTTTAGGTGGACGTTATCAAGATATCGATACTAAGAATCTTGTCAAAAAATCAGCTTATAGTGCAGATAAGCTATCACCAAGTTTGGGGATTGTTGTCAAACCATTTGGTGAGGATTTATCTTTTTATGCAAGCTATGTCGAAGGCTTAGCTGAAGGGATAACGGTCTCAGAAACGACCTATCCAACTGCGACAAATAGAGGTGAGACACTTGCACCTTATCAAACCAAGCAATATGAGTTAGGCGCAAAATATCAGTTGGGTTCGTGGTTAAATACTTTGGCGCTTTATCAGATTAAAAAGCCTGAGGCTTATCTGGACAGCATAAGTAATAAAGTCAACGATGATGCTGAAACGCGTTCTCGTGGGGTGGAATGGTCATTCTCTGGCAATGTTACAGATACTTTATCTGTGATGGGGAATTTGGCCTATATCGATGCTGAATATGTGAAATCAGCGAAGGTCGCTTTCGAAGGTAATAAAATATATGGTGTACCCGATTTTACTGCTTCTTTAGGGCTTGATTATGCCATTCCTAAGGTTGAGGGGCTGCATGTCAATACTCGTGTAAGTTATGTGAGTGAGCAATATTTGAATGAAGAGAATACGCTAGAACTACCAGACTATACGATTGTTGACTTAGGCGCTCGCTATAAAACCAAACTTGGTGGGGTAAATACCACATTCCTTGCCAATGTTGATAATGTTGCCAATAAAAAATATTGGGAAGGTGTATTTAATTCAAACTATGCTTTAGTCGGTGGTGCAAGAACTTATAAAGTCGGTGTGACTTTTGATTTCTAAGCCTTAGCTGATATTGAACGCTATAAGCCAAAAAGCCTTTTTCATGATTGAAAAAGGCTTTTTTGATTTAAGAATCAGTTGAGCTGTTATTAAATATATTTCTTCACCACACCGTCATCAAGAAGCTGTTGGAAATGCTCGACTAAACTGGTTTCAATATTACGATAACTCATCCCCAATTCCTGTTTGCTTTTATCAGCATTAAAAAAGATAGGGTAGCCCATATTCTTTTCAATAAAATCACGCGAATAGCCAAATACAGGTCCAATGAATTTAAATGCTTTTTTCGGGACTTGGTTACGCGGAAAAGGAAATTTTTGTCCAAAATTTTGACGTAAAATTTTACCCATTTCCAAAAGGCTGAGTGAGCCACCACTAATAATGTAACGTCCAGATGCATTTTCCTTGAATGCTGCCAAAATATGCGCATCAGCAACATCACGAACATCTACAATACCATTCCACATCGGTGGGACACCGAGTAAAGTCATGCCGTTGGCAAATTGCTCTAAAACTTCTACACTCCCTGACTGTGTATTTGCGGTCAGTGATGGGCCAAGTACCAATGCAGGGTTAACACAGATCAGCGTCCAACGATTTTGTGCTTCCGCCATTTCCCATGCTTTACGCTCTGCCATAACTTTTGAATACGGGTACGGTTGGTGCGTGGTTGAGCTGGTGGTATTCCAGTGAGATTCATCAAACTGATTATGCTGCGTTTTTAAAATATCAATTGCATCACCATAAGTAGACGCGATACTTGAAGTCACAATGACTCGTTTGACAGACTCTGTTTTATTGACACTATTTAAGACATTTTCCGTGCCTAAAATTGCAGGTTCAATAATATCTTTAACAGCATCTTTATAATTGGTCACAACAAATGGTGAAGCCATATGTAACACAACTTCACAGCCTTGCATGGCTTCATCAAAAGAACCATTTTCTAAAAGGTTGGCTTTAAATAGTTTTAGTGTGCCAGAGCTGGCTTGTGCGATTTTCTCTAAATGTGCAAAGCTTTGTTTCTTATTGAGATCACGTACAGTGGCATGAACGGTATAACCTTGCTCAAGTAATTTTTGAATGACCCAACTGGCAATATAGCCTGTTGCACCTGTAACTAGAATAGGTGCTGATGTGTTTCCCTGAGACATTATTTTTTTCCTGCTAATTGTTAATATTCAATATCATAAATATTAAAGTTAAAATTGTCTTGAAATATTAGCATTAAAAAAAGCCAATAAGATAAAGTATGGGTTCTGTCATTGAAAATGAACAGAAAATGGAATAATGAGGGTGAATAAGAAGCATTTTTAATGGTTACAAAATAAATCATTTTGAAATTTGATGAAAAATCACCAATAAACCATCAATGAAATTTTGTAAGCGGTTATTTTTTATATGAAAAAATACTTATTCAAATTGCAAATGCGTATGTTTATCATTTTAATTTTATAAAAATCATAAACTTACACATTTTGTCTTTTGCAAAACTGGTAAAATTTGTCCATACTATTGCAAAAGAATGTGGAGTAATTGAAATGCGTGGCAATCCAGAAGTCATAGACTATCTAAATATGTTGATCGGTGGCGAACTGGCTGCTCGTGATCAGTATCTTATTCATTCACGTATGTATGAAGATTGGGGCTTAAGCAAAATTTATGAACGTATTGATCATGAAATGCAAGAAGAAGCTTCACATGCAGACGCTTTAATTCGCCGTGTACTTTTCCTTGAAGGTACCCCGAACATGAAGCGTGACGATATTGTCACAGGTGAAGATGTTGTAACCTGTTTAAAGGCCGATTTGGCATTGGAATATCATGTACGTGAAAAATTGGCACAAGGCGTAAAGCTATGTGAAGAAAAAGGCGATTACGTGACCCGTGATATGCTGCGTCAACAAATGAACGATACTGAAGAAGATCATACTTATTGGCTTGAAAAACAATTAGGTTTGATCGAATTAATTGGTTTACAGAATTATATTCAATCTCAAATGTAAGACACACTAAGCGTCTTACTTAAGGTGAGATGTTTTAGATTAAAAAAGCCTTTAGACATTCATCTAAAGGCTTTTTTAGTGCTTCAGTCGTTATTTTTTTGAAAACTTCTGAATATCCGCTAAGACTTGATCGGCATGTGTTTGGGTATTTACACTGCTATAGTGATACACAATCGTTCCTTGTGGATCAATCAAAAAAGTTTCTCGTTTCGCTATTTTGGCAATACCTAAGTTTCGGATGATTCCAAATTGGTCTGCGAGTTGATGATTGCTATCGGCAAGAATTGGGAAATTTAGCCCCAGCTTTTCAGAGAACTTTTGATGTGATTGCACATCATCCAAACTGACACCAAGCACCACCGCATTATTTTTTATAAATTGTGGGTAGAGTGATTTAAATTGATTGGCCTCTTGTGTACAGCCAGGTGAATCATCTTTTGGGTAAAAGTAGAGAACAACCCATTTACCTTTATATTGACTCAGTTCGTGCCATTTTGAATTTTGATCTTGTAGTTTAAAACTTGGTGCAGGCTTACCTACCCATTGCTTTTGGTTGGAATCCAGTTTGGAGAGAATAGAACTTTCCGCATGGCTGGCCGTGTTCAATATGCATAAAGCTGAAACGGAAAGTAAGCTAATACTGAACAGTCGTGATAATTTCATGACAAACACTTTCCTAAATTGATCCTGATTTGATCTTAGCAAATTTTCAGGTTTTGGCGGTATGTAAAATGTTTGCAATTGTTCACATGCTATTTATTATGGAAGACTATTTAAAATAAATAGAACGTAAAATTATGGATGTCGGTGCAGTATTGATTCAACTAAAAGTAGCGATGATGGACGATGTTGTTGCATGGCAAAATCAATTGAATATGCGTAAGCATGAGGCAATTGAGACACTTCAGGCTGAAGGTGTGCATATTGAATCATGGTTCCATGTGGAACTGGATGGACTCGATTATTTCATTGCTTATACACGTGCAGATGATATTGCAAAAGCACATGAAATTTCGAGAAAAAGTCAGTTTGCAATCGATCAAGTACATCAGCAATTTAAACGCACTTGGCAAAAAGTGATTCCAGCCAGCTTATTGGTCGATTTGCACCATCAGAAATAGTTGTAAGTCCGATTGTCCTTGAATTTTATGCATGCTCTAATAAAACATCGTTATCGTTTTATAGTGACTTAAATTGAATCAACGTATTTTGCTGATCACAGGTTGGGGTGGTGGAATAAAACTGCTCAATGCTTTACAACAGGCTTTACAACAGCAAGGCCATGAAGTTGTATTGATCAATATCTTTAATGCGTTGGATGAACGTGTTTTACAACAGCAGGTGGAAATAGCCAAAGATTTTGATGTGATTTGTGGTTGGTCTTTAGGGGGGCAATTGGCAAGCTTGTTGGTCGAGCAAATTGAACAGCAATACCAACAACAAAAAGTCTTGATTACACTGGCTTCAAATCCTTGTTTTGTTGCAAATGCTGAATGGCAAACGGCAATGAGCCAAGCAGCCTTTCATAACTTTAAGCAGTCTTTTGAACATGATGCGATTGCAACATTAAAGAAATTTGGTTTTATGGTTTGTCAGGGTACCGCAAGCACGCGAGAAGATTTTGTACATTTGCAAAGTTTGATTCAGCCACAAAATTTAGAATTATTAAAACAGGGATTGGCCTGTCTTGAACAATTCAATAATGTGGCGATCTTAAAAAACTATGCAGGGAAGCAGTATCATGTATTTGCTCAACAGGATTTCTTAGTTAGTCACAAAGTCTATGAGAATTTTCAAAATTTCACAGCAAAGTTTTTAGAAATCGAGCTGGTAAATGGATCACATGGTATTCCAGTTTTTGATTTTTTAAGTCTAAGTGACAAAATCTGCCAATATTTACAAAAAATAGAATAAATCTATGCTTCAGTGGTGAATCTCGCAATTTATTTTTATTGCGTGCAGGTTTAACATCGCTAAACTGTTTTTTGCTGTAATTGTAATGCACATGGAGTGAACGGATGACCGATTTAAACAATGGGTTTGATGATGTTGATCTTGAACAATCAAAGTTAGATGATCTGGACTTTGATCGGCAACATATTTGGCATCCATATACCTCTATGACCAATCCCTTACCGACTTTTAAGGTTAAAAAAGCCTATGCTGCGACCATCGAACTTGAAGATGGTCGTCAATTGATAGATGGGATGTCTTCGTGGTGGTGCGCGATTCACGGTTATAATCATCCTAAGTTGAATCAAGCAGTGACAGATCAGCTACAGAATATGTCGCATATCATGTTTGGTGGATTTACCCATGATCCAGCGATCCAGCTTGGAAAATTACTGGTTCAACTGACCCCGCCTAATTTAGATAAAGTGTTTTTTGCCGATTCTGGTTCCGTCGCTGTAGAAGTGGCATTGAAGATGGCGGTACAGTTTTGGTCTTCACAGGGCTATACAGAGAAAACGAATTTTGTCACTCCGCGATCTGGCTATCATGGTGATACTTGGAATGCAATGTCTGTCTGTGACCCTGTAACGGGCATGCATCAAATTTTTGGTTCAAGTTTGCCCAATCGCTTATTTGTTCCAGCCCCTCAAGTTGGATTCTATGAGCAATGGGATCAAAGTGATATTGCTGAACTTGAGCAAAGCTTGGCTGAACAGCATGCAACGATTGCAGGTTTAATTCTTGAACCGATTGTGCAAGGTGCGGGAGGGATGCGTTTTTACCATCCTGAATATTTGCGTCAAGCCAAACGACTTTGCGAAAAATACAATGTTTTGCTGATTTTTGACGAAATCGCTACGGGTTTTGGGCGTACAGGAAAACTATTTGCATGGGAGCATGCACAAGTTGAACCTGACATTATGTGTATCGGTAAAGGTTTAACCGGTGGCTATATGACGCTTTCTGCGACATTAACCACCACACATATTGCTGAAACGATAAGTCAGGGTGAAGCGGGTGTGTTTATGCATGGCCCAACCTTTATGGCAAATCCCTTGGCATGTGCAGTTGCTGTCAAAAGTACACAATTATTAATTTCTCAAGATTGGCAGAGCAATATTCAACGAATTGAAGCACAGCTTAGAGATGCTTTACAGCCATTACAGTCCCTTAATCATGTTGATGATGTGCGAGTTCTTGGTGCGATAGGGGTGGTTGAATTGACTGTGAATGTCGATATGAAAACCTTACAACAGGAATTTGTACGTCGTGGTATCTGGATACGACCATTTGGTAAATTGGTCTATGTCATGCCTCCATATATCATCACAGCACAAGAATTAAAAACTTTGCTGGAACAATTGGTCGAGGTGGTCAAGGCGATGGAGCAAAGCACATGAGCTTGAGCAATACGCACCTTGAACATTTTTCACAGCAGCTTGATGTGCTTAAACAGCAAGGCAATTTACGCCAATTTCGTTCCAATGTTCAACAAGGTCGTTATATTCGCCTTGATCAGCATCAAATGCTCAATTTGGCTTCAAATGATTATCTAGGATTGGCATCTGATCTGACATTACGTGAACAGTTTTTTGATGAAACACCTAATGATCAACGACGAATGAGCTCTTCGTCTTCACGCTTGTTGACTGGACATTTTCCAGAATATGAACTGCTTGAAAGTAGTTTAACTCAGGCTTTTCATGGTCGGGCGGCATTGTTATTTAACAGCGGCTATCATATGAATATTGGTATTTTACCTGCACTTGCAGACAGTAAAACGCTGATTCTGGCAGATAAATTGATTCATGCCAGTATGATTGATGGGATTCGTTTATCCTCCGCCAAATATGTACGTTATCGCCACAATGATTTAAATCATTTGACTCAGCTTTTACAAAATTATCATGCAGATGAGGCTTTCGAGCGCATTATTGTCGTGACTGAGTCAATTTTTAGTATGGATGGTGATGAAACGGACTTAGCAGCATTGGTGAGTATTAAGCAACAGTTTTGCAAAGTCATGCTCTATGTAGACGAAGCACATGCAATTGGAGTACGTGGTGCGCAGGGCTTAGGTTGTGCTGAACAATATGCGGTGATTGATGATATTGATCTGCTCGTAGGGACTTTTGGTAAGGCAATCGCTTCAGTTGGTGGTTATTTAATTTGTCATGCGGTGATTCGGGATTATTTGATTAATGCGATGCGTCCTTTGATTTTTAGTACTGCACAACCGCCAATCTGTATGGCGTGGACAAACTTTATTTTTCAAAAAGTTTTAGGCTTAGATCAGCGCCGTCAATATTTGCAATCTAAAAGTCAGTATCTACAACAGGCAGTTCAAAACAAAGGTTTTGAGTGCCCATCAACATCACATATTGTTCCGGTCATTGTAGGTGACTCGATTAAAACGGTTGAAAAAGCCAAAGCATTACAAGATGCAGGATTTTATATTATGCCGGTACGTCCCCCGACTGTACCGCAACACAGCTCACGGTTACGTATTTGTTTAACTGCTCAAATCACCCAAGCTGATCTAGATCAGCTAATTCCGTTGTTGTGAGTTGAATGTGAAACATCCAGAAATTGATAAATCACAGGTTGCCTTGCGTTTTGCTCAGGCAGGGCAGAGCTATACTGAACATGCGGTCGTACAAAAAAATATTGCACAACAACTGTTTAATTTAATAAGCGAATATTGCCCAGCACACTATGAAAATGTGTTTGAAATCGGTTGTGGTTCAGGAAATTTAACTGAGCTTTTACTGCAAAATTTGCAAATTAAACATTTGATTTTAAATGATCTGTACCCCGAAGTTCAGCAGCATTTTTCTGCGGATAAACCGATTGAATACCGGATTGGCGATATAGAACAGCTTGAATTTCCAAAACATTTAGACTTGATTGCCTCAAGTTCCGTTTTACAATGGATGAGTGATTTAAATGGTATTTTTCAACAAGCCTTTCATCATTTAAATCCTAATGCGTATTTTTGTTTTTCAACTTTTGGACAGCATAATTTACAGGAAATTAAAAGCTTAACAGGGCAAGGCCTGAATTACCTATCCATTGACGATCTGCAACAACAATTAAAGCGAAATGGTTTTGAAATTCTACATATTTCAGAGCAAATTGAGCATCTTAATTTTCCACACCCCAAATATATTTTACAGCATTTAAAAGCCACGGGTGTGACTGCGACAGCATCTGGGTTTAGATGGACAAAGCAGAGTCTCGCCGATTTTTATCATCACTATCAACAGTTTTCACAGGTCGATCAGTCAGGAAATGTGCACTATTCACTGACGTATCATCCTATTTATTGTATTTTGCGGAGAATGTCATGACTGGATCAGTTTACTTTATCAGTGGAATAGATACTGGAATTGGCAAAACCTATACCACCGGATATTTAGCCAAATTATGGAATGAGCAAGGTCAAAAAACCATTACGCAGAAATTAATCCAAACGGGTAATACCGATATTTCAGAAGATATCGAACAACATCGTGAGATTATGGCAATGGGCTGGTTTCCAGAGGATGAAACCAAGCTCACCATGCCTGAAATCTTTAGCTATCCTGCATCGCCTCATTTAGCCAGCAAAATTGATGGGCGTGAGATTGATTTTGAAAAAATTGCAGATGCTACTCAACGACTTTCTGAAACGTATGATGTTGTTTTGTTAGAGGGTGCAGGTGGATTGATGGTACCCCTAACCACCAGCTTACTTTCAATTGATTATGTGGCCCAGAAAAAGCTTCCTGTGATTTTAGTCAGCTCAGGGCGTTTGGGCAGTATTAATCATACGATTTTAAGTTTAGAGGCTTTAAAAAGTCGTGGGCTTGAGCTTTATGCACTTGCTTATAATTTAAATGATGAATCTCAGGATGAACTGATTTCAAAAGATACCGCAGAATTTTTAAAGCATTATTTGGTGAAACATTTTCCGAACAGTGCATGGATTGATATTCCAGTAATCTCTTAGTTTGTTCATCGAATTGAGTGCTGAAACAGCTGATTCATAGTGTTCTGAGTCTGCTGTTTTCTTGTCGCTTTTAAAAAATCTGAATGCTTTAAATAAGCGACGTGTATAAAAGGTAATCCTGATGAGTTTTAAAATTCGAATTGAGTTATTTAAAGAGCTTGAAATAACTTCTCTTGATTTTGAAAGTAATGCTGCAACGCAAATTTTAAGTCGTTTTGATCAGATTGATTGGGTGCAACAAGTGGTCTGGGGATACATGGAGGAGCACCACGGTGATTTTCCATTTTTTCAAATTGAGCATATTCAAACTGGGCGTAAGTTCGGTGGACTATTCGTGGTTTATAGTCGCAATGAATTTAACTTTAATGCACATGCTGAGCTTTATCAAAAGCAGCAAAAATCACATTTTTTTGGTTTGTTTAAATCCGAGGCGATGCCAAGTTTTGATAATGATGATGTTCCTTTTGCGGTATTTCGAGATTGTTTAGAAAATTTTTTACGCGGCAATGATGCTGAAATTGAGCGTTTAATGAAAACGGTCTATCCAGGTTATACCAGCACTGGTTTTTTTGATCGTTAATCATTCATCTTTAAATGTATAATCTAAATTTAAAGCCAGTTATTAGATGGCTTTAAATTTTTATTGAGACTTGATAATAAAAGAAATTTCTTTAATTTTAGTTTTGCGACTACGTGGCGTTACATAAACAATAAAGTTATAACAAATTAATCTTTTTTAAACATGAAAAGTCATTTATATTTCATATCAGTAGCGTAATTTATGTCCAATAAGCGCTGTGAAATAAAATAAACCGAAAATAATCAAGAGGTGAGCCATGTCAGGATGGTATGAAATTAGTCAAGCTAAAGATGGTCAATATCGCTTTGTATTAAAAGCAGGAAATGGGGAAATTATTCTCACCAGTGAGCTCTATAAAGCAAAAGCTTCTGCGCAAAACGGGATTGCCTCTGTGCAAAAAAATAGCCCAGATGATGCACGTTATGATCGTCTTGAAGCAAAAAATGGTAAACCTTATTTCAACTTGAAAGCTGCAAATCATCAAATTATCGGAACAAGTCAATTCTATTCAGGCGATGCAGCGCGAGATAATGGGATTGAGTCTGTGAAGAAAAATGGACCTTCAGAGAAAATAAAAGATTTAACTGAACAGGCCTAAATTAGCAATAAACGATTCCCTTCAAAGGGTAAAAGCATGTCATTTCGATGACATGCTTTTTTTTCAATCTATAAACAAGCGATAAAAAATAAGTGTTTATTTATGATAATAAAATTTTCATATTTTAGTGATTTAAGCTGGTTTTAAAACATGGAAATTAAACCATAAAAATATATATTATTAAGTTGTATAGAATAATCACCCCAACCGCAGTATATAAACTTGAGTTATATATCAGTTTAGAGAATCTATTTATATTTTTAGCTTTGAGTTTATTCTTATATTGGCGGGTTAATATGATTTTTTTTCATGAGCATTTATGATTTTTTTAAAGCTTTTTTAAAGTTTAAATATGTTAGGCTAACTTCAATATTAAATAAGAGGAGAATGATTATTTAATAACAGCTTCAACATTAATTAAAAAGATTATTAAATTTAATTAATAAATTATTGAAGAATTATTAATTAAATTAAAAGGTAAACTTTTTATGATGAGGTGCGAATTTTTTATATCTATTTGTATTATTGAGTGATTTATTTTTTGTGAAAGGTTTTGGTTAATATCTAAACATAATAGGGTTGGTTTTATAAACTCGTTAAATCAGATTAATGAACAGTAATTATTTTGATTTAAAGTGATTAGATATGAAAAAATAAACAAAACACTTCACATAATACTTATTAAGTGTTAAATTCATCACAAATAAGAATAATGAGGTTTTATGATGAAAATAGCAATCGATGGTAATGTGAAAATTGCCGACGAGATAATATCTCAAATTGAATTATGGGATGCTGCTGTTCTTGGTAATAAAATTGATCATCTATTAGATCAATGTGCAGATGATATCAATATGTTTGATGTAAGTATACAATTAGACGGTATCGATGCGTACAAGAAAGAATGGGAGAAGTTCAGTCCATATTTTAGTGAAAATGTACAAATTGTACGTCGCAATATGAAAATCTATGCGTCAAACGATTTAGCTGTATTGCATTGCCATTCAAAAGTGGAAAATTCTGTGCTTAAAGATAAGCTGCAGATGCCATGGTGTCGAACAACATTGTGCCTGAAAAAGAAAGGTGATCAATGGTTGGTCGTACATCAACATATTTCGATGCCGATTGATATGAGCACGGGTAAAGCGATCGTGATCAAGGACATTGCTAAGTTGAAATTAGTGGTTTAGCCAGCTAGATTTGTGTCTTATTAAGCCCTTTGATTGGGCTTTTTATTTGTGTATTTTTAAATTTTCGGGATCGATGTTAGATCATTAACAAAATTGTCGAAAGAACTCAGTTTTTTACTTGAATGAAAGATAGAGTTTTGAAAAAATCATGATAATAATCTCAATAATGTGAAAATAATGCCAAATTCATTATTTGTAAAATATGGGTGGTTAAAGCCACTTGCGCCACGAAACCCGCACGAACCACATCGTGCTGCAACCTCATTAGAATTGTTATTTGACTTAATTTTTGTGGTCGCCATTGCCACAGCAGGGCAACAATTACACCATAGCATTATCGAAAATCATTTATCACATGGCTTAACACTTTATTTTATGGTGTTTTTTGCATTGTGGTGGGCATGGATGAACTTTAGCTGGTTTGCATCTGCCTATGACAATGATGATGTATTTTATCGAATCATGACCTTTGTGCAGATTATTGGTTCGCTTGTGATTGCAGCAGGGATACCTAGCGCATTTCAGCAACAAGATTTTGATGTGATCATTATTGGTTATGTCATCATGCGTTTGGGCCTCGTTACACAATGGTTTCGTGTTGCCAAAAATGATCCTGAGCGTAAACAAACAGCGTTGAGATATGCGGCTGGTATTATCATCGTACAGATTGGCTGGTTACTTTTTCACTTTACCCCGATAAATTTCACTATATATTTGTTTCTACTTTTGGTCATTGCTGAACTGAGTGTACCCATCTTTGCTGAAGCAAATAACATGACGCCGTGGCATCCACATCATATTTCTGAACGTTATGCTTTACTCACCATCATTGTCCTTGGCGAATCGATCATTGGTAGTTTCGCTGCAATTTCTGATGCCTTAAATAATCAGTTGTTAAGTCAAGAATTAATCTTTTTGACCATTGGTGGCTTATTGATTATGTTTACCATGTGGTGGGCATATTTCGATCATGATGTCGCTGAACGACTCAATAGTCGTAAACGTGCATTTTCATGGGGCTATGGTCACTTTTTTATTTTCGTGAGTATTGCTGCCCTTGGTGCAGGTTTAGCTGCTGCGGTGGATGTGGTGACGCATAAGGCTGAGATCTCGGCTGATATTGTCAGCTATTTTGTTGCAATCTCTTTGATTGTCTATACTGCGAGCCTTTGGTTACTACAGGAAATTCACCATCTTTCAGGGATTAAGAAATGGTTTTATCCGATTACAGCTGCCATCGTACTCTGTATTCCAATGATCTTTACCCAAGTGGGTTATGCTGTTTTTGCTATGGCAATTGTGTATGCGCTACGTTTAATTTTTTCAAAATGTTATTTGGCAAGATAATCAATTAAGTGGGTTTTGAGCAATGGGATTTCATGATTTTTATCGTTTGAGTTCGCACGCTGTGATTTTTAATGAAAATCGACAAGTCTTATTATTGAAAGCGACTTATGCTGATTGTGCATGGGGTTTACCGGGTGGTGGATTGGATCAAGGTGAAACCGTGCATGATGCACTGATTCGTGAGTGCCAAGAAGAATTAGGCTGTGATGTTTCGATCGAATATTTATCAGGGGTTTATTATCATTCTGCAGTAAATTCTCACGCATTTATGTTTCGGTGTACATTGCAGAGCGATCAGCCAATCAATTTAAGTGATGAGCATTCTGAGTATCGATGGTTTGACTTTGAGCAACTTTCACCTGTGCAAAAAATTCGTATAGAGGATTGTTTTCATTTTGATGGGCAGGTAAAGAGCAGGGCATTTTAAGGATTGGCTATCGCTATCAAACAGGAAATAGAATATCCGTCTCATCCCAAAAGCAGATTCACTTTTATACAAGGGTATGGGTTTAGATAAAGCAATAAAAAAACAGGTCATCAAGACCTGTTTTTTTATTTACCTCAATTTAAGATTATTTATCTGGTAATGCATAAGCAACGATAGAGTCACCCATTTTGGTACCAAATGAACCGTGACCACCCGCCATGATCACAACGTATTGTTTACCATTGCTTTCATAAGTCATCGGTGTTGCTTGTCCACCCGCAGGTAGACGACCTTTCCATAGTTCATCACCATTGCTGACATTGATCGCTCGGATGTAATCATCTTGAGTCGCACCAATGAACATCACATTACCCGCAGTTGAGATCGAACCACCTAACATTGGCACACCCATTTTAAATGGTGGCAATGGAATACCCGGCATACTGTCACGAATTGTACCAATACGACGTTTCCAAGCAACATCATGCGTTTTCAAATCTACACCAGCAACATAACCCCATGCAGGTTGTTTACATGGTAAGCCAAATGGTGAAAGGAATGCACTGATTTCAACACCGTAAGGAACGCCATACATGGGTTGAACACCCGCTTCTGTACCTGCACCTTTGGCTGTTTGTTTACGGTTCGGATCAGCAGGAATCAATCGACTGACAAAAGGTAGGCCAATTGGATTCATAACTGCGATTTGACGATCAGGGTTAAGTGATAAACCACCCCATTCAAATACACCCAAGTTACCAGGGAAAACTAAAGTTCCGTTTTCTGAAGGTGGGGTATAAATACCGTCATAATTTAACTTGTGGAATGACACACGACAAATTAACTGGTCAAACATGGTTGCGCCCCACATTTGTTTATCCGTTAATTTTTCTTGAGGTGCTAAGTTAAAGTCTGAGAACGGTTGTGTTGGAGAATAGAATTCACCTTTCGTTTGCGGACCACGTTTTACACTTTGTGGTACTGGACGTTCGTTAATCGGTACAATTGCTTTACCGTTACGGCGATCTAAAACAAAGGCATTACCTGTTTTAGTCAATACATAGATTGCTGGAACAGTTTGCCCAGTTTTATCTTTGATATCTGCTAAGGTTGGTTGTGATGGTACATCCATATCCCATAAATCATGGTGAGTTGTTTGGAAGTTCCAGATCAATTTACCCGTTGTTGCATTGATTGCTAACATTGAGTTTGCATAACGTTCATGCAGTTTTGTACGGTTACCACCCCAAATATCTGGCGTACCTACACCTGTTGGTACATAAACGATATCGAGTTTTGCATCATATGCAAGTGGAGCCCATGCATTCGGTGAGTTTTGGACATATTTCTGACCAGGACCCGGAATCTGATTTGGATTTTCAGCACCTGTGTCAAATACCCAAAGCAATGCACCTGTATTTACATCATAACCACGGATAACACCCGAAGGCTCTTGAGTAGAATAGTTATCTGTCGTTGAACCACCAATGATAATTGTGGTGCCTGTGACAACAGGTGGTGATGTTGGAATATAACCACCCGGATAAGGGAATGGCATGTCCTTTTGTAAATCTACTTCACCGTTATGACCGAAGTCAGAACATGCTTTACCTGTTTCAGCATTTACCGCAACGATACGACCATCATTGACTGGTAAAATAACTTTACGCGGGCATTCGGTAGACGAAGATTTTTTCGCTTGTAAACTTGCTGCGAAACCAACGGTATTGTCTGCATCGTAATAAGAAACACCACGACACGTTAAATGTTGGAAGGTATTATCCGCTTTGAGTTTTGGATCAAATACCCATTTCTCTTTACCTGTAGAAGGATCAAGAGAAACCAATTTTTGATGGGTGGTACACAGGTACATGTTATTCCCGATTTTAATCGGTGTGACCTGATTGGTTGTTTCGCCTGAATCATTTTCAGTTTTGAATTCACCTGTACGATAGGTCCAAGCAACTTTAAGATCTTTAACGTTCTCTGAGTTGATTTGGTTCAACGGAGAATAACGTAAACCGGATTGAGTCCGACCATAAGCCGGCCAGTCTGCATCCGCAATACCGTCAATCGCTGCTGGCGTTGGCTGTTTACTGGTTAAAGTCCCACGAATTTCTTGTGGATCATTAAAGATAGAATAAGCCATAACCGCAATGGTGATCGCCAATGTACCTGAAAGTGCAATTTTAGCACCTTTGGCATCAAAACCACGTGTTACTGCTGGAATGAGTAGCCATAAGCCAAACACACCTAAAATATCTAAACGCGGTGCAAGCGCGAAGAAGTCTGAACCGACTTCCCATAGTCCCCAGACAACTGTGCCGAGTACTAATGCTGCATAAACGTATAAAGCAGAACTATTTAATTTGCGTAATAAGATTGCTGTTGCAATGAAAAGTATCCCGGCAATGATGTAGTACCAAGACCCACCCAGTACTGCCAGCCATACTCCGCCGCCTAATAGAACTACACCGAAAACAATTGCAATCACAACTGTTAGGGTTCTGAGTCCTGAAGATGGAGTTTGCATATTGACCACCTATCTATTTGATTAATTTTTTACGCTTTACCTTTCCATTGAGGATTGATGAAGCACATTGTTTAAATTTTTAGATTTTAAATATTTCGATGCGAGGGGAGAGAAAGGGTTAAAATAGCATCGAAATATTTATGATCTATAACACTAGAATGCAGTTTGGAATTTGATACCGCCAACCCATGCATTTTCACCATCTTTATATGCACCAACATGACGAATATATTGCACATTTGGACGGATCGTCAGCCAATTTGTTGCATGTACACCGTAGTAAATTTCAGTGTTGTACTCTTCATCTTGTTGACGAATTTGAGTGTTGTTCACATCATTGTTGATGCTGATACGAGAAAAACCAATGGCGACATCATCTTGAGGACGCGCATCGAAAGGACCTTTATAGACCAATCCAATATTTTGCATATTGTCGACAGTGTTTGTGTCTGAGTCATGAAGGGTTAAATTAATGAAACCCGTTAAGCCACGACGTACATCACCGTGATGTGCTGTAAATTGTTGCTTGGCAACCAGCCATCCACCTTGTTTATGATCTGTTTCATTTGGATTTTTAATGCGTTGTGCATCGACAGTACTATAGTAATAGCCCAAACGATATTCGCCTGGCAATTTTGTAGCACTGAGTTTTGGTTGCCAAACCACTTCCGCAGGAATAATTGCACCATGTGAACCGTCTGTACTTAAGTTAAACCCCTTGCCACGTTCTAAGTTTTCAGGATTGTATTCATAAGCACCGACTTGAGCATATAAGTCAGGTTGGATGTTATATTTAACCCGCGCAGCCCATTGGCTAACTGGCCAGTTATACCATTGGTCGCCTACCCAGTTACCCACTTGAGAGCCACAAAGTGCAAGGTTTTGAAAATCACAGTCAAAGCTGTTAAAATCCTCGCCTTCGCCAAAACGACCCACTTTAATATCTAATTTTTGATCAAAGAATTTTTTCTTAATCCAAAAATCAGTTAAGCGCCAAGTTTGACCACGTCCCCAAACTTCTTGGGTTGAGCTGAGTTGTCCTGCAAGGGCATCAGAGGTTTGCGACAATGAACGACCATTACGTTCAGTGATGGTGATTTGGGCTTCAGTGTCTTTCCATCCAAGCACTTTTTCCAAGTCTACATGACTACCAATCGCAAACTGATCTGCATACTCAGTGCCATGGCTTGAATGGTTTTTTGAATCTAATAAGGTGGCTAATTCGCCAGTATAGCCGAAGCTGAAGTCATAACCTTTTTGTTGGAGCTCGGTTCTTTTTCCGTTCCAATCACCAAACATCCATGGGCTTTCTGCATTAAATGCTTCAGCTGCATGAGCACTTTGAAAAGAACTACATAAAGATAATAAGCTGATAGCCCAATAAAAGTGACCTTTAGATTTATTCATATTTGGTGACCTTGATAACACTTTGTAACTAATTATTTATAATACTCTCATATTTGTATAAAAATCTATTATTTTTGACTTTTAATTGTAATTAATGTGAGTACTTTATCTCATGGTGATAATTTTTTAATAAATGAATATTTGCTTTATGGCTATTTTTGGTCAATTTAATCTATTGTTTTTAAACCACTAAATTTTATTTAAAAATTAATTGAAAAACCATGGATTAAAATTGATCTGAAAAGATCAGCTTACCTGTGTAACCTATTTAGAATTAAGATTACACAGGATGCTGAGGTTACAAATTATACAAATTGTAAAGAAGATGACAGAATTGTAATTTTATTTAACTTGAATTGTGTTGTATTAAATGGACAATTACCATTTCCCTTCACCCAGTTGTTGGCCAATATAGTGATATTGCATTTGTGATCTTGAAAACTTAATTGGACAGGCTAACTGTGGTTCAGTTTGATCTGAATTTGGCTTCAATGGCACATTGACCACCCAATTACGTTGTTGAGAAATTTGGGATTGCAGTGCTTCGTCTAAACTCAATACGGGTTCTACGCAAACGTCCAGTTGTTCAAACAGTTGATTCCATTCAGCCAGGTTTTTACTTTTAATTTTATCTCGAATTGCTTGCTTGACCATTTGACGATCTTCAGTATCGAAAGAAGCACCTTTTTGTAGAAGGATTGGCAATTCTAACGCGCTTGCCAGTCCAGTCATAAATTGTGGCTCTAAGCTACCAATAGATAAGTAACGAGCATCGGCCGTTTCATAATAATCATAAAAGGTCCCGCCATTAAGTTGTTCTGATTCACGTTGCTGCTGTTGACCACCAGCCAAACTGGCTGCGGCTGCCATATTATTGAGTCCCACCACACAATCGGTCATGGAAATATCAATATATTGTCCCAGACCACTATTTTGGCGTTCAACTACAGCAGCAAGAATACCGATGACAGCATGTAAGGAACCACCTGCCACATCTGCGATTTGAATCCCCATCGGCGGTGGCCCACTGTCTTGGCGGCCACAGTGTCCCGCGATCCCAGACAGGGCAATATAATTAATATCATGTCCAGCTTTATCTTTATATGAGCCAGTTTGGCCATAACCCGTAATTGAACAGTAAATTAAACGTGGGTTAATTTCAGCCAAAGTTTGATAATCCAAACCCAAACGTTGCATTACCCCCGGACGAAATTGTTCAACGACAATATCAAACTCAGAAATCTTCTGTTTAACTTGTTCAATGCTGGCAGGATCTTTTAAATCTAAAGTGACGGATTGTTTATTTCGGTTGAGATAACTGTGTGAAGTCGCTTGTCCATTGGCATAAGGCGGGAACAAGCGCACCAGATCTGGACGCGTTGGCGATTCAATATGGATCACTTCTGCACCTAGGTCTGCAAGGTATAAAGTTGCAAATGGACCGGGTAATAAAGTGGAAAAATCGAGTACTTTCAATCCCTTTAAAGCTGTTGTCATAATTGTTTTTACCAATACTGTCTTGATTTTACACCCATAATAGAAATATAAAATTAACAAAACAATGTCATGTTCAGCCATTTACCTTGATCATTTCGGCAATTTATGATGTAAAAAGGTGATCTGCACTGTTGTAAATCGCCAATAAAACATTTTTTAGCGTCATTTAGGTCAATTGTTAGTGAACATCAAAGAGAGTGAAGGATTTACCATGAGTCGTGATACGATCAGTATCCATTTTGTGAATGCCGCCTTAACAGGTGTGAAGCGTCTAGGAATGGACGTTGACACCTTACTTTCACATGTTGGCATAGAAGCAGAATTACTTCGCCAACCTAAAGCACGTATTTCACCAGAGCAATATACACGTTTTGTGAAAATGCTTTGGATGGTGACCCAAGATGAACATGTTGGCTTTGATATCCAACCTCGACGTTTGGGATCTTTTGCCATCATGTGCCAATTGATTATCCACGCTAAAACTTTGGGTGATGCTTTAGAGTTGTCATCACAATTTTATAAATTATTTGGTGATGAATGGTCGGTCGCAGTTGAACGTGATAAACACGAAGCGCGTTTAGTGCCATTGATTCCAAAAACCATGGATCCTGATCATTTTATTACTGAAAGTATGTTGATGATTTGGCATGGTTTAGCTTCATGGTTAATTGAACGTCGTATTCCTTTAGAACGGGTACATTTTGGTTACCCGCGTCCAAATCATGCAGATGAGTATGATGCGCTGTTCTTTGCACCTGTGATGCAATTTGATATGCCACGTACTGAAATTACTTTTGCCGCAGACTATTTGGATTTACCGATTCGTCAGGATGAAGCAAGTTTAGAAGAGTTTTTAAAAGCTGCACCTGCTCAGCTTTTGGTGAAATTCAAAAATACCAATTCTTTAACTTCGCGTATTCGTGAAGTATTAAAGAGTCAAATTGGTGAAGAAATGCCAACCTTAAATGATGTGGCTTCAATGTTGTATTTATCACCACAAACCTTGCGCCGTCGCTTGGCAGCAGAAGGTAAAAGTTACCAAGGTGTTAAAGATGCCTTACGTCGAGATGCTGCAATTCATTTGTTGTTAAATCCTGATCTAACTTTGGAAGATGTAGCACAACAAGTGGGCTTTAGTGAAACCAGTACCTTCCATCGCGCATTTAAAAAATGGACAGGGGTTACCCCAGGACTATATCGTCAATTGCATGGTTATCATTAATTCGACATAGATGAATTCAAAAGTAATTTTGCTGATCCTAAGCCCAAGTGAAACTTGGGCTTTTTTATGCCTGATCATTTCAGCTAAAATTTCTTGTAAGATATAAGTGATAAAGCGAAAGAATTTTCAAGAATAGGGTATTAAAAAATGATTAGACTCGCTGAGTTTGATGATGTGCAAGTACAAGATTTACTCAGAATTCATTTACATGGTATGCATGAAAACTCACCGATTGAGCATAGTTTTGCATTAGATCTAACTGCGTTACAACAACCCGAAATTAGCTTTTTTACCCTTTGGGAACAAAATGAACTTTTAGCTTGTGGTGCAATTCAAGAGTTGTCATCTACACATGCCGAATTAAAGTCTATGCGGACACATCCCAAACATTTACGTAAAGGTGCTGCAACAGAAATGCTGAAACATCTTTTATTGATTGCACAACAACGTGAATACCAAAAATTGAGTTTGGAAACGGGAACACACTCATCGTTTGAACCCGCAATTTGCTTGTATAAAAAATTTGGCTTCATCAAAGGTGCTTCTTTTTCAGAATATCAAGAGTCTGATTTCAATCAGTTCTATCATTTAGATTTATCCGCTCAATAGTGCATTGAATAATCTTCGCTATGATTGTGATGATTGTGAAAAAAGAGAATATCGAACCTGCTTATTTTAGGTTTGAGCTAAGTCGTTAGATGCTATTTAAAATATTTTTGACTGGATATATAGATGACATGTTTGATTAGAAAAATTGATTCTTCAGATATAGCGCAACTGATCGAAATAGAAAAATCTGCTACACAAGCATTTTCAAGTATTCCCGAGTTATCTTGGCTTGTCGAAAGCCCCGTATTGTCAGCACAAGATCACTTACAATTGATTTCTTCTGCTTATGCATTTGTCGCGATTAATCAAAAGAATCAAGCTACAGGTTTTTTATATGCAGAAAGACAAGCGCTTGATTTATATATTATCGAGTTAGATGTGAGTGCTGCATTTCAAAAACAAGGGATTGGTCGGCAATTGATTGAATATGTGATTGCTACTGCTCAGGGAGAGGGCTGTGATGCTGTAACCTTAACCACCTTTCATGATGTGATTTGGAATCGACCATTTTATGAAAAATTAGGCTTTGAAAAGATCAATGCGCTTGAGATGCCTCTCTATCTTGAGCATAAACTTGAGCATGAAGTTGCATGTGGTTTTTCTCGTAACAGCAGATGTGCAATGAGATTGGCACTTAATTGAAATACGCGATTTGTTTTCATTTTCCCATTCAGAACGAACCAGCCAATTGACAAAAAATATCAACTGACTATTTCGTTCTCGTCATTGAACTCTCAACTTTATAACGTACACTCAAAGCAGATAACAACCTAGAAGTCATAAGAAGGAACAGCTATGAGCGAGGCTTACATCATTGATGCCATTCGCACACCACGCGGAAAAGGAAAAAAAGATGGTTCACTGTATGAAGTGAAACCAATTACATTATTAACCACATTGCTCAATGAATTGAAAGATCGTCATCAGCTTGATACTTCAAAAGTAGACGATATCGTACTGGGTTGTGTAACACCAATTGCCGATCAAGGCGGTGATATTGCTAAAACTGCTGCAATTGCGGCAGGCTGGGACAATGATGTTGCTGGTGTGCAAATCAACCGTTTCTGTGCTTCAGGTCTTGAAGCTGTCAATATGGCTGCACAAAAAGTACGTTCAGGCTGGGAAGATATTGTTGTTGCTGGCGGCGTAGAGTCTATGTCACGTATTCCAATGGGTTCTGATGGTGGGCCTTGGGCGCTGGATCCTGAAACAAATTTAAAATCACATTTTGTTCCTCAAGGGATTGGCGCGGACTTAATTGCTACGCTCGACGGTTATAGTCGTACAGATGTGGATGAGTTTGCTGCCAACTCACAACGTAAAGCTGCTGCTGCACAGGCAGCGGGACGCTTTGATCAGTCCGTGGTTGCAGTGAAAGATAAAGCTGGTGTTACGATTCTTGAAAAAGATGAATTCATTAAACCAAGTACAACTGCTGAAGGCTTGGCAAAACTTAATCCAAGTTTTGAAATGATGGGTGGAATGGGCTTTGATGCGATTGCATTACAACAATATCCAGAAGCACAAAAAATTAACCATGTGCATCATGCTGGAAACTCATCAGGCATCGTAGATGGCGCTGCTGTAGTGCTGATTGCTTCTGAAAAAGCAGTCAAAGAGCAAGGTTTAAAACCTCGTGCAAAAGTGTTAGCAACAGCATTGGTTGGAACAGATCCAACCATTATGCTCACAGGTCCTGCACCTGCTGCGCGTAAGGCGCTGGCAAAAGCAGGTCTCAGCATAGATGATATTGATCTCTTTGAAGTAAATGAAGCCTTTGCATCTGTAGTGATGCGTTTTATGACTGAACTTAAAGTTCCTGCTGAAAAAGTCAATGTAAATGGGGGCGCGATTGCAATGGGGCATCCGTTGGGCGCAACAGGTGCAATGATTCTTGGTACGCTGCTTGATGAATTAGAACGTCAGGGTAAAAAACGTGGTCTAGCAACATTGTGTGTAGGTGGTGGCATGGGTATTGCGACCATTATTGAGTTGGTATAAGGAGAATAATAATGAGTGCAATTCAATATGAAAAAAATGCGGATGGCATTGTTATTTTAACGATGGATTCTCCAAACCAGTCTGCAAATACCATGAACGCTGATTTTCGTGTGGCTTTAGAAAATGTTGTGTCTAAGCTTAAATCTGAAACAGATTTAAAAGGTGTGATTTATCGCTCTGCGAAAAAAACTTTTTTTGCCGGCGGTGATCTGGATGAGCTGATCGAGGCAACGCCAGAACATGCCACAGAATTTTTTAATATGACCAACAAGCTAAAAGGTGATCTTCGTACGATTGATACCCTAGGTGTTCCTGTGGTTGCGGCGATTAATGGTACAGCGCTAGGTGGTGGTTGGGAAATTGCTTTAAGTTGTCATTATCGTATTGCTTTAAATGATCCTAAAACCAAATTAGGTTTACCAGAAGTAACACTGGGCTTACTTCCAGGTGGTGGCGGTGTGGTGCGTATGGTGCGCCTGCTGGGTTTACAAAATGCATTCCCATTCCTTATGGAAGGTAAGCAATTTGGGGTAGATAAAGCCAAGTCTTTAGGTTTGGTCAATGAGCTTGCGGATAGTGAGCAAGACATGCTGGACAAAGCGATTGCTTGGATCAAAGCCAATCCAAAATCTCAACAGCCTTATGATGTGAAAGGCTATAAAATTCCGGGTGGCGATCCTAAAACACCTGCGGTTGCTCAGATTCTGGCAATTGCACCGGCAATGTTGCGTGATAAAACCAAGGGTTGTTATCCAGCGCCTGAAGCGATCATGGCCGCTGCAGTTGAAGGTGCCCAAGTTGATGTAGATACCGCTTTCCGTATAGAGGGGCGTTACTTCACTTATCTTGCAACAGGGCAAGTTGCCAAGAATATGATTGGAACATTCTGGCATGGTTTGAATGCAATTAAAGCAGGTGTAAGTCGTCCTAAAAACATTGCCAAGTGGCAAGCGACCAAAGTGGGGGTACTTGGTGCAGGCATGATGGGTGCGGGTATTGCATATTCGACAGCAATCAAAGGCATTCAAGTTGTGCTAAAAGATGTCTCTGTGGAAAATGCCGAAAAGGGTAAAGCTTATAGTCAAAAACTATTGGATAAACGTGTTTCGCAAGGTCGTATGAGCGCGGAAAAGCGTGATCAAGTTTTAAGTTTGATTACCGCAACAGCATCTGCAGAAGACTTAAAAGGCTGTGATTTGATTATCGAAGCTGTATTTGAAAATCAAGAATTAAAAGCCAAAGTGACTCAAGAAGCGGAACAATTTCTTGCCAATAATGGTGTCATGGCGTCAAATACATCAACATTACCGATTACGGGCTTAGCCAAAGCCTCTAAAGATGATACGCATTTTATTGGTCTACATTTCTTTAGTCCTGTCGATAAAATGCAATTGGTTGAAATCATCAAAGGTAAAAATACCTCTGCTGAAACCTTAGCAAAAGCCTATGACTATGTGCAACAAATTGGTAAAACACCTATTGTGGTCAATGATAGCCGTGGTTTCTTCACCAGCCGTGTGTTTGGTACATTTGTGCAAGAAGGTCTACGTTTACTACACGAGGGTGTACATCCTGCACGTATTGAGATGGCAGCACTGAAAGCAGGTATGCCAGTGGGCCCATTGGCGATTCAAGATGAAGTGGCATTAACGCTTTCTGAGCATGTAGCCAAAGAAACCCGTAAAGCACTTCAGGCTGAAGGTAAGGATTTACCGCTTTCAGGTGCTGATGATGTTATTGAAACCATGATTCACACCTTTGAACGTAAAGGCAAGGCTGCGGGTGCTGGTTTCTATGAGTATCCTGAAGGTGGCAAAAAGCATCTTTGGGATGGCTTAAGCCACTGGAAGAAAGATGTTGATATTACTGAACAAGAAATGATTGACCGTTTCCTATTTGTTCAGGCTTTAGATACTTTACGTTGCTATGAAGAACATGTCTTGGAATCTGTGATTGATGCCAATATCGGTTCAATTTTTGGTATTGGCTTTGCACCGTGGACGGGTGGTGCGATTCAATTCTTAAATCAGTATGGTTTAGAAAAAGCTTTGCTTCGAGCGAACTCGCTTGAAGCAAAATATGGCGAACGTTTTAAAGCACCGCAAAAGTTAATTGATCAAATTCCACATGGAAAGATTATCTGATTTTTATATATTGCTTTAAAAATTGTAGATGAATGTCTCAAGCATAGATTAGACAATGATTTGCACAGAAAGAGGTCAAGGACCTCTTTCTTTTTTCGAATAGATTTTGCTTTTTATAGCATAAAAGTGTATGAAAAATATGCAAAACCAGTTAATATCTGGCTACAGCTTTAGTACAAAAAATGTCAGTAACACTTATAAAATAAAGAGAGAAAAGCAATGTCACAAAATAAAACCGAAGATCAATATAATGCAATTGATTGGTTTATGAAATGTTTAAAGAACTACGCAAACTTCCAAGGGCGTGCACGTCGTAAAGAATATTGGTTCTTTGTGCTTGTTTATATTGGATTATCTATTGTCGCAGGGATCATTGATGGGGTATTGGGAACTTATTATGTCGTTTCAGGGATTTTAATGCTCGCAATGATCATTCCATCTTTGTCAGTTGCTGTACGTCGTTTGCATGATACGGGAAGAACAGGTTGGTGGTACTTGATTGCTTTTGTTCCTTTTGGCGCTTTTGTTTTAATTTACTGGTTTGCTTCAGATACCAAACCTGAAACAAATCAGTGGGGTGGTCCTGCAAAGTGATTTTTGCAGATTAAAAAAATAGGGCATTTGCCCTATTTTTTATGAATTAAATCAAGGTTATATTTTATCTATCAAACGAATGCACTAAAGGTTAGATCGTAATAAAAGTGGATTGATTTGGTGTGTGATGGTGTTGCTAAATTTGAAAAAATAGCAATAATCGAAGGACCGACTAAAGTCTGATACTTCCCTTATAAAAGGATTGGGAACTCACATGGATTTAATACAAAGCAATGGTCAACCCCGTTATGGGCGTTTTAAAGATGTGCCGAGTAAGATTAATGTTAATCAATATATCTACAAGACCCCGTATGGCAAAGTATTAACAGGTTGGCGTAAACATTTAAAATATAAAAAGTTTAAATTTTGTGGTATCCAGCATGAACACTATTCTATCGGTATCGCAATTGCCGATATTGGTTGGGCAGGACATGGCTTTATTTATGTCTATGACCATTCAACGAATGAAGTTTTAGAATGGAATGCCAATACGATCTTAGGGCGAGGGACAAGCTTAGATGAGCAGCCTTTGTATAGCCAAAGTCACTTTAATAAATCACCTTTTGAATTTGAAATGCAACATGCCAATGGTGTGCGTTATATACGGGCAACTCGAAATGGTGAAGAGCAGTTAAAAGCCCGCATTTTTTGTGCAGGAACGGAACCTTTAAGCTTATGCAGTCCCAATGGTATTAATGGTTGGACTTATACGCAAAAGAAAACTACCTTGGCTGTAGAAGGCTTTTTTATCAATAAAGACAAAGCACGTATAGATTTTAATGAAAAAACATTGGCATCTCTCGATGACACCTGTGGATTTCTAAGACCCGAAACAGCATGGTTTTGGTTATCGTGTAACTTTTGGGATACGCAAGGAAACCGTATAGGCTTAAACCTCGCTTCGGGTGTAAATGAGAGTTTTGGCAATGAAAATTGTCTTTGGGTTAATGGTGTTCTATATGCAGTTGCCGATGTACTGTTTGAAAAGTTAGATGCAAACCTGTGGTCAATTCGCTCTTTAGACCAGAAATTAAATCTGACAGTAGCAACCGGCTGGCGGAGATTTGAAAACTTAAATTTACGTTTGGTGGGGAGTCAGTTTAGCCAATGGCAATCACGCATTAGTGGTACGGTTGAATCTGAAGTGGGTGAGTGTATTCAGTTAGATCAAGCCTACGGCTTGTTGGAACAGCATTACGCGAAATGGTAAGGCTGTTCTTATTTAAAGCTTTTTTAACCTTATAAAGCAGCCTTCCAAAATGCTTCACCTGCTTGAATCGGATCATTGGTTTCGGCCAAAACATCGACCCAAACCTGATATTGTCGAATCACAGGATGTTGGCTCGGATGAAAATCAGGCTTAAACCAATCTAAGTATTGTTCACGCATTGCTGATAATTTACCGTGTTTGCCAAAAAACCATGGAATACCTTTGAGTGCGAATTGAGCACGTTGCAAACGGCTGAATCCATCGTATTTAAGCATGACATTGGCACGGTAAAAGGTAAATCCAAACATTTGTAAAGTGACAAAGGCAAGCGCAAATTTACGTAAGTTTTCAGGAACTTCCCCAACCTCTTTCATGACATCAAAAGCGACATCTCGATGTTCCATTTCTTCGATTGAATGCCAAGCAAATAGAGCACGAACAAAAGGATGGACCTCCGCTAAAGTCTCTTGTTTACTATAAAAAGTTTCTGCCATTAATGCGGTAAGATGTTCTGCTGCGGCAGTCATGGCAATGTTGTACTGTTTGGAACGATGTTTCAGTATATGCTCGAAATGTGCACCCATAAATTTTACAAATTGATCAACAGGCATGCCTTGGTGCAGCATTTCTTCATTCATTTTGTCATGTGCAATACCGTGCTGTGCTTCCTGTCGAATAAAATCCGTGACACGTTGCTGTAAATCTGGATCGGTGATTTTGTCACGCAGTGCCCGAACACTTTGAATGAAATATCTTTCCCCTACAGGAAAGGTCAAACTCAGTGCATCAAACATACGGGTACGAAAAGGGTCATTATCAAACCAAAAGCGTGGAACTTCATTCAATCTAAAATCTAAATTGCTGCGAACCACAGGGTCAACTTGGTGTTTTACATATGCATTCATTGTTTTATTTCTCGCATTATTCAGTTCAATTCTCTATTCAAGATAGAACTGATCGGTTTATATCAAGACAGCTATAGTCCAGCCTGCCAGAATGCTTCACCTGCTTGAATAGGATCATTGGTTTCAGCCATGGTATCGACCCAAACTTGATATTGTCGAATTACAGGGTGTTGGCTCGGATGAAAATCTTTTTTAAACCAGTCTAAATATTCATTTTTCATTGCAGATAAAATCCCTTTTTTACCGAAGAACCAAGGCAATCCTTGCGTTGCCATTTTTAAACGTTCTATACGGCTGAATCCATCATGTTTAAGCATGATATTGGCACGGTAGAGGGTGAAGTTGAACATCATTATGGTGGTAAAGGCTAAAGCAAATCGGCGTAAGTTGTCGGGGACCTCACCGACTTGTTGCATTACATCAAAGGCCACATCTCGATGTTCCATTTCTTCAATAGAATGCCATGCCAGTAAGGCTCGGACATAAGGGTGCGCTTCAGATAAGGTTGCTTTATGGCGATAAAATGTTTCTGCCATCAAAGCGGTGAGATGTTCAGCGGCTGCTGTCATCGCAATATTGTATTGAGGTGAGCGTTGGCTCAATTCAAATTTAAAAATCTTACTTAAAAGTTGGATAAATTGATCAACAGGCATGCCTTGATCTTTCATGACCTGATTCATTTTGTCATGCGCAATACCGTGTTGTGCTTCTTGACGAATAAAATCAGCAACGCGTTGTTGTAAATCTGGATCGGTGATTTTGTCACGGAAGAGCCGAACACTTTCTATGAAATAGCGCTCACCATCCGGGAAGGTCAGACTGAGTGCATCAAATAATCGCGTGCGGAATGGATCTCCACCAAACCAGAAGCGCGGTACTTCTTCAAGTTTAAAGTTGAGCTTGGTTCGAACCACTGGGTCGACCTGATAGGTAACTAATGCATTCATTTTATTTTACTTGCATCACTGTTGATGATTTCAGTATGTCGGGATTTTGCAAGTTTGTTTTGACAGATATTGCCATTTTTTATACATTTTACGACAAAATGAAAATTTTCAATGTCAATTTTCTAAGTTAAAGGATTAAAAAGAGTGCAAGACGATGCAGGAATTACAGATTCCAAATGGTTATTTTCATCTCTGGCAGATGTATCTGTCTGAACGAGGGACTGATCTTACGACGCTTGATTTCTTACAAGCAGATGAAAAAAAACATTTAATTGGAATTTTGTCACAGCCGATTGATACACAATCTTCCTATTTCTTCTTTCATCAACTGATTGAAAAAACCAAACAAGCGCTAGATTGCCCTCAGATCGTTTTTGAAATGGCAGAATATGTGCGACCTGAGCATTTTGGTGTTTTGGGCTATATGGCATCACGAAGTACAACCGTGGCAGAAGCTTTACAAAATATTATGCGCTTTAGCCGTTTGGTGATTGATGGTGACGAAGTTATTCCAATGCAAATGCAGCTCAAGGGAGAATATGTACATTTAATTTGGCCCTTTCATCATGAAAAATATATTCTTATTAATGAATTTACCAATGCGTTAATGATGCATCTCGCGCGTAAAATTGTACCGCCAAATCAATTTCCATTGCATGCGGTGCATTTTGCTCATGCACCACAGATGGCAATCTATCATTATCAAAAGTTCTACGGCTGTGAAGTCTCTTTCCATCAACCGCAATATAGTTTTGTCTTAGCCTCAGCAGGTTTAAATTTAAAAATCCAACAGGCAGATCCGTCCTTAATGCAGCTTTTGGTTAAGCAGGCAGAGGAAGCTATTGCGTCTAAACCTCGCTATGAAACCATTGCTCAGCGTTTACATTTAATTGTGGCAGAATATTTAAAGTTAAAACAACACGCCCCAAAAATCGAAGAACTTACTCAAGAACTTCATATATCCACACGGACTTTACAACGACAGTTAAGTGACTTACAGACATCGTTTAAAAAAATTGTAGAGATTGAACGGATGAAGCGTTGTGAGTTTTTATTGGAAAGCCACATGCCGTTCAGTGAAATAGCGATGCAGTTAGGTTATTCAGATCAGTCAGCTTTAACCAGAGCATATAAGGCCTTTAGTGGGCAGACCCTGCTCGAGAAAAAACAACAGTTGAAGTCATCGTGAAAAACAGTGCAAAGAAAGTATGCTTAAAAAAACCAAGCACTTATATAGCGTTGCTACTGTCTAAGTGCTTGGTACGATTTTGATTTTTTAATTTATGTGCAAAACACAGGTTGATCTGATTGTTGAATTGGTTTTTTAAAACCATGATTCAGCATGATTTCAAGTTATCTTTAATTTAGGAAATCTAAATACGATTGCCAAGACTGCAAATATCGCCAATACCCAACAATAATAAATCGAACCAATCAGCTCAACAGGGGACAGTTTGGCAATTGAGCATGCAAGTAATAGTTGTGCACCGTATGGAATCAAGCCCTGAACCACACAAGAGAAAATATCCATAAATGCGGCTGCACGTTTGGGATCAACAGCATATTCTTTGGCAACTTCTCGTGCCATGTCTCCAGATAAGATGATGGCAACCGTATTATTTGCGACAAACACATTCGAGAAAACCACAAGGAAGCTAATTCCAATTTCTCCCGCACGTTGCTGACCGATTTTAAATCGGCGAGTTAAGGCATAAATACGTTGAATTAACCATTCTAAACCGCCTTCTTTTTGCATAATGGCAGATAAACCACCTAAGAACATAGAAAGTAAGGCAACCTCAAACATACCCACAAAGCCATCATAAATAGCGGTATTGTATTTAAGTAGGGTAAATTCAGGATTTTCAATGATGCCAAGACAACCCGAAAGTACTATTCCGATGGTCAGTACTGCAAGTACATGTAAACGTGTAAATGCTAAAAAGAACACGATTACATAAGGCAAAATAAGCCATAAGTTATAGTTTTTATATTCAATGGTTTGTGCATGATGACTGGTCAAAATATAAATCAATATAGTGATAATCGCAGCAGGCAGTGCAATCCAGATATTCACCCGAAATTTATCACGCAGTTCTACATTTAGACTTCGAGTCGCTGCAATTGTGGTGTCTGAAATCATGGATAAATTATCACCAAACATTGCCCCGCTGACCACAGCACCGATTGCATAAATGGGTTGAATATCCGTTGCTTGAGAAAAACCAAAAGCAATCGGCGCACATGCAGCAATGGTTCCCATCGATGTTCCCATTGCTGTGGCAATAAAGGCGGAAATGATGAAAAGCATTGGCAGGACAAATTCGGAGGGAATAATCGATAAACCAAATTGAACAGTGGAGTCCACACTACCGATTGCACTGGTTACGCTGGCAAAGGCACCTGCAAGCATAAAGACCATAAACATCAAAATTAAATTGGGATGGCTTGCACCATGCAAAAATGTTTCTATAGCGGCATTGATTTTCCCTCTATACAGCAGGATGGCTAAAATAATTGCAGGAAGAGCAGCAATAGGGGCTTTCACTTGATAAAAAGCAAACTCAGTACCAATGATCGTGTGATAAATACCACTGCCTAAAAAAATGGCTAAAAAAACAATAAGCGGCAAGAGCGCAAGCACGCTGGCTTGCACTTTAGCCTGAGAATGTGTGGTCATAAGAGGAGATAAAAAATCAGAATCCTGACTAGTATAAACAGCTTTTGCAATTTCTGAAAAATAATTAAGTGATGTGGGTGATAGGGTGTTTGGCTGTAGGGTGATGATTTAACTTTATTTTTTACTCATAATGATATTTTTTTACAAGCTTGAAAATAGGTAGCTTTGATCATTGTCCTCAACTTGAAAATAGCGCTAAATGTATCCATGGGTTGTTTTATTATTTGTGATATAAAACAAGATACGCGAGAGCGACTATGTGACTCTATCCTTTGAGTAAAAAATAGCGTTACAATGCAGTGTCTTGTATTTATACATTTGGATGATTAAACCGTAAATAAATCCATTTTGAATTTATTTACTGGTGTTTAATGATCTAAAAACTCCTCAAGTTTGAACAATTCAAGGAATGTACAATCCTATGTCACGTTTAGCCACTCGTTTTGCACAGCTTAAATCTCAACAGCGTAAGGCTTTGGTTTCTTATGTTATGGCGGGTGATCCTCAACCACATGTAACCGTACCATTGTTACATCAAATGGTTGCAGCAGGCGTAGACGTAGTTGAACTTGGATTGCCATTTTCCGATCCTATGGCAGATGGTCCAGTGATTGCACTTGCAGCAGAGCGCGCTTTAGCTGCGGGTACCAATACCTTTGATGCCTTGAATATGGTTAAAGAATTTCGCCAAAAAGATACAACAACGCCAGTTGTTTTAATGGGGTATTTAAACCCTGTTGAAGTGATTGGTTATGAAAAGTTTGTGGCTTATGCGAATGACTGTGGTGTTGATGGCGTACTTCTTGTGGATTTACCACCTGAAGAAGCACAAGATTTAGATGAAGTATTGCAAAAGTACAATATGGATCAAATCTTCTTGCTTGCACCAACCTCTACCGATGAACGTATTCAGCATGTAGTGAAACAAGCAAGTGGCTTTATTTACTATGTGTCTCTAAAAGGCGTAACGGGTGCAGCAACATTGGATACAACGGAAGTTGCAGCACGTATTGAAAAAATCAAAACCTTTACTGATATTCCAGTTGGGGTAGGTTTTGGGATTAGTGATGCCGCTTCTGCAAAAGCAGTAGGTCAAGTTGCTGATGCAGTGATTGTCGGAAGTGCTTTTGTCAAACCATTTGCAAATCTTGCACCAGAACAAGCTGTTGAAGCAGCAGTGAATAAAGTCAAGGAGCTTCGAGCCGCGCTCGATGAGTTAGTATGAATCAAGAAGTGAAATCAGGGAAAATCCTCAGCGCAACAACGCCGTGGACAGATCGTACAGTTCCAGGCATTCATATGCCTGACCAACAACAAACACTCAAAGCGACGTTTACAGAACCAACCATTGAGTGCCCTGAATGTCATGCACTCGTGACTCGTACTGCAATGTCTTTCAATGCTTATGTTTGTCCATCATGTGATGAACATTTGAAAATGAAAGCACGTGATCGTTTAAATTGGTTTTTTGATAATGTGACCACTGAACTTGGTCAAGAATTTGCAGCAAAAGATCCTTTACATTTTGTCGACAGCAAGCCTTATCCAGAGCGTATTAAAGAAGCGCAGGAAAAAACAGGTGAAACTGAAGCCCTTGTGGTGATGCAAGGCCAAGTTAAAAATATTGCAATGGTTGCATGTGCATTTGAATTTGACTTTATGGCTGGGTCAATGGGTACTGTGGTCGGTGACCGTTTTGTACAAGCTGCTGAAAAAGCGATTAAAGATAAGCAACCACTGATTTGTTTTGCTGCTTCAGGTGGTGCTCGTATGCAAGAAGGCATGTTGTCTTTGATGCAAATGGCGCGTACTTCTGCGGCGATTCAAAAAATCAAAGATGCGCATCTTCCGTATATCGTGGTATTAACCCATCCAGTGTACGGTGGTGTAACAGCATCATTGGCGATGTTGGGTGATGTACATATTGCTGAACCTAAAGCGATGATTGGTTTTGCGGGTAAACGTGTGATTGAACAAACAGTACGTGAGAAGCTGGAAGAACCGTTCCAACGTGCGGAATTTTTGCTTGATCATGGTGTAATCGATCAAATTGTTCATCGTCACGCATTACGTGATACTGTATATCGTATTGTAGCGAAACTGATGAATTTGCCTTGAACAACCAAACAGCACCTTTAAATACTGATGATTTACAAACATGGCTCGATTATTGGAGCCATGTTCACGTTACAGGGATTGATTTAGGCTTAGAGCGCGTGATTCCTGTGGCAGAACAACTCGGGGTAATTAACCCTAAAGCCAAAGTGATTACCGTTGCTGGAACAAATGGCAAAGGTTCAACCACAACAACACTCGCTGCGATTCTGAATGCGCAAGGGCTGAATGTTGGTTTATATCAGTCTCCACATATTTATCGTTTTAATGAACGGGTTAAACTGGCTGGACAAGAAGTTGATGATCAAACTTTGATTGATGCTTTTGTTGCGGTTGATCAAGCCCGCCGTATTTGTGATTTATCTTTATCTTTTTTTGAAGCCACGACTTTGGCTGCATTTGTTATTTTTAAACAAAAACAATGTGATGTTTGGGTACTTGAAGTTGGTCTTGGTGGTCGTTTGGATGTGGTCAATGTGATTGATCCAGATGTGGCTGTGATTACCAATATTGGTTTAGACCATACTGATTGGCTGGGCGATACGATTGAAAAAATTGCTTATGAAAAAGCCGGTATTATTCGAGCAAATATTCCTGTCATTTTTGCCGGCGCACAAGATATACCACAAGCGATACAACATAAAGTACAAGAAACCAATGCTACGCTATATGCGTTAAACCATGATTATTTTTATGATAACTCAGAAGATGGCCAATCTTGGAATTTTGCAAGCTCAGGAACGACTTTAAAACTTCCTTTGGGACACTTGGCACTGGAAAATATTTCTGCGGCTGTCGCTGCAATTTTGGTGAGCGGTTTAACGGTTTCACAACAGGCGATTTCGCAAGGTATTCAGAACGCACAATTGTCAGGGCGCTTTGAAATTAGAAAAATACACGATAAAACAGTAATTTTTGATGCGGGACACAATCCGCATGGTGTAGAATTTTTGTTAAAGCAATTGCGAAAATTCCTAGAATACAATAAACAGTACACAGAAGTTGTCTCTGTTTTTTCAATGTTGTCCGACAAAGATGTAGATTCTGTGGTCAAGTTGTTGAAAAATACTGTATTAAAGTGGAAAATTGCACCGTTAACTGTGCCTCGTGCGGCATCATTGGAACAATTACAAACTGCTTTACAGCATGAGACAGTTGAACAGTTTGATTGTGTACAAGCAGCATTTCAATCAGCGCTTGCAGAAACCAATAATAATCAGCTGATTTTGGTGTGTGGTTCATTCCATACCTTAGAAGCGGTCTGGGAGTATTTAGACGAATGTCAATGAATAACAAACAACGCTGGATGGGTGGTGTTGTTTTATTAAGTGGTGGTGTTCTATTGGCGGCATTGCTTCTAAAAGGTAAAGAAGAAATCCACCAAAGCCAAGTAGAGACACAGCCGACAAGCCAAGCTCAGCAAAATAAAGCGACACCTGCTGGTGAGCCTGTACAATTACAGCCGTTGACAGTTGATGTTGCGACTGAAAAACGTCTGTTAGAAGAGCAGAAGCGTGCCCGTGAAAAAGCGGTTGCTGAACAAGAAGCAAAAGCAGCAGATTTTTTACGGACGCAACAACAGGCTGAAGCAGATGCTGCACGTAAAGCAGCTGAAGAGTATGCCGCTGCAAATGCAAGACGTGGTGCAGCTGCTGCGGCAGCACAGGAAGGGGCTGATATTCCTCCTGAGCTGGTACAGGATGAAAAAGCCAAAGCGCAACAGAAAGCAGCAGAGCAGAAAAAACTTGAACAGCAAAATGCTCAATTAAAGCAAAAAGCCGATGCTGAAAAAAAGTTAGCTGAGCAGAAGCGTCAAGCTACCGCAGAAGCAGATAAAAAAGCCGCTGAAGAAAAGAAACGTAAATTAGAAGAACAACAAAAAGCAGATGAAAAACGTAAGCTAGATGCTGAAAAGAAAGCTGCTGCTGAGAAAAAGCAAGCGGAAGACAAGAAAGCAGAAGCGGATAAAAAACACAAAGCACAAGAAGAAGCAAAGAAAAAAGCGGAAGCTGAAAAAGCACGTGATTTGCTTGAAAATGGTGATAAGCAATGGATGGTACAAGTTGCGCTTGCCGCCAATGAAGCCAATGCAGATGCTGTCGCTGCTAAACTACGTGCCAAGGGCTACAAAGTGACCAAGAGTCCAACCTCAAAAGGTATTCGTATTATGGTTGGACCATCGAAAGATCGAGAGACTGCGGATTCAGCACGTAAGAAGATCAATTCTGATGCGAGTCTAGGCATGAAGTCGGCTTGGGTAATCGAGTGGGTACCTCTAGACCGACGTTAAACGCTATGAGTTAGGTATTTGTGGTTAAAGATGGATTCGCGAGCTGCTCACGGATCCATTTTATATTTTCAGGGGTAAAAAGTTTTTCAATATTGCCCCAGATTGGATGAAAGCCATAACCGCCATGCTTCATTTCATTTAAAGCATCATTCACAGACCAGTTCTCAAAAATAATTCGGTACATTGCAACACTTGCCCCAGTACGATCAGAACCATGATAGCAATGGATTAAAACCTTCTGGTTGTGGGCTTTTGCGATTTGAATTGTTTTCATGACATTGAGTAGATCATGACGATCAATTGCCCAAGTATTGATCGGGATATGAACCAATTGAAAGTTTTGTTTTGAAAGTACTGTTTTATCTTTATTGCGACTTCTTAAATTAATCACGACATCAATTTGATTGTTTTTTAACTCAGGAATAAGTTCAGCACTGGGTTGTTCACTACGAAAAACGGTGTCACTGATCCGATAAAAATTATACTGTGGAGCGACGATAGTTCCCCATTGTTTTGGGCGCTCATGATCTGGAAGTGCAGCAGTTGTCATACAGGCTGAAAGCTGTACGCTGAGTGCGAAGATAGTGGTATAACGTAATAATTGAGATTTAAGCATGTTTTAAATATCGGTCTAGTTCAACAGGATCATGGGCACAGATAATTTCAATTTTTGCTTCATTCTGTGCAAGCTGTTGCAGTTGTGATAATGTTTTTAAGCGCAATGTATTATCTTCCGCTAGGAGATATTCAATTTTGTCGAGCGCGCGTAATTTATTCTTGGGGTTGAGTTCTAGGTGATTAAAATAAGCATCGCCACAGAACAATAACCATCTATCTTGTTGTTTGATCGCTATACCGCAATGACCTACAGTATGACCGACTAAAGGAATCAATAAAATTTCATCATTGAAAATATTAAAACCTTGAACTTTTTGGAAGTTAAACCATGCTTCGCCGTTTTTAGGTTCAAGAAAATTCCAGTAACGATGATTTTTAAATTGTTGTGGTCGATAACGCAATTTATTCATGACTGAAAGTTTCTGTGCTGCATTAAACTCGCTGGATAAGATGTGAACCGTGGCATTGGGAAAGTCTGAAATACCACCTGCATGATCTAAGTCTAAATGACTGACCAAAATATGTTGAACATCGGATGGTTTAAAACCCAATTGTTGAATTTGAGAAATGGCTGTGAGATTGAAATCAGCTTGTATGCCACTGATTTTAGTAAAAGCTTTACCTAAACGGGTTTGCGGATGTAGGTAGTCTTGCATCCCAAAACCAGTATCGACCAATACAAGACCTTTGTCTGTTTCAATCAATAGGCAATGACACACCATTTTACCATACAAACCTTTTTGTCCGTATAGTGGTGCGCATATCGGACACATGGTTCCACAATGTAAATGATGTACTTTATAAATCATAATTAAGCATTTGTTTTTAGGATTGTGCTTTGTTTATAAACTGAATTGAGAAAAATACCAATCTAAAAATGATAGAGTTATGGTAATTCAATTATTCTTGTTGAAATTAGAGGGAGCAGTTAAAGTTTTAAAATAGGATATTTAGAAACTTTAACTTTATCAAGTTAAAACAAAGTATTGATTAACTCGGTGTAATTTGAGCTGATACTTTTGGATCTAATCTAAGGAAAAGTGAATAAGCGCTTATTCAAAAGCGCTTACATCGCCTACACCACGACGGATAATTTCAGGGTTCGCTCCTGATAAATCAACGATACTGGTGGTGGTTAAGGTACCTAAACCACTGTCAATAAACACATCAATACGTTTTTCCAATAATTGTTCAATATCGTAGGGATCATCCATTGGTGCATCTTGACCAGGTAACATCAAAGTACTGGTCAGTAACGGTTCTCCCAACTCTTTTAATAGCATCTGACAGACGGGATTACTTGGAACACGTAAGCCGATGGTTTTTTTCTTAGGATGCATCAAGCGTCGCGGAACTTCACTGGTTGCGGGTAAAATATATGTGGTTACGGCTGGGGTATTGGCTTTAAGGAGACGATACATTGCATTGTCTACTTTGGCATAGGTTGCAATATCAGATAAATCTGCACAGATAATCGCGTATTGATGCTTTGCCCCTAGACCACGGATCTGAGCAATACGCTCCATTGCGCTTTTATTTCCAATCTGACAGCCGATTGCATAAGCCGCATCAGTTGGGTAAACCACAACATCACCTGCTCGAATTCTTTCGACTGCTTGGCTGATTAAACGTGGTTGAGGATTGTCAGGATGTACTCTTAAATGCAGCATATTTATTCTCCTGATTTATTGTTAATTCAATTATTACTTGGGAAAGTAAATCGTTGCAATCAATGTTTTAAAAAAATTACGGGTTTAATCAAGATCGTTACGATTAAATTCAGTGCTTTGTAATGTTTTGCCACCTCGAGTACATAGACAAATACACTGAATGAAGTGTTTTGCATCGCGTGGAAGTTTGGCTTTACCCGAAAAAAAATCCTGAACTTGTGCATAAACATTGTCTTTAAATGTCGAGCCATCACCACCTTCACCAGTCAGATTATCCAGCGAAACTCGAAATTTTCGTCCAAATGCTTTGGAAAATAACCATTCAATGGCTTGAGGCTTGATTTCAACCTGCTCAAATAAGGCTTGTTGTTCAGCTGTACGACCATCGGGTGCATACCAATAACCAAGATCAGGCAATAAACGGCGCTGTTCTCCGGCAATGCTCCAATGACTAATTTCGTGCAGAGCGCTGTTGAAAAAACCATGTGCAAACTGAATACGGGCAGGGCTGTGTTCGCTAGCAGGGAAATACTCTGGTTCAAAATCACCACGAACAAGCGTCACATTTAGGTGGGAAAACCAGTGATTAAAGTGTAAGATAAGCCAATCAACGTGTTGCACTTCTGTTTGTAAGTTAGCCCATGATAAGCGTTGCACATCGGCGGCTTGCAATGTGTTTTCAGAAGTTGAATGCGTATTGAATTGTAATGAAGTAGTGACTTCAGGTTGCGGCTGCAACTGATGCATGGCTTGTATTACTCAAGAGATCTGTCTAAATAAGTACAAAATTGTATCTTAATCTTTGACAGAGTACCTATGAATTTGTAGAATTGCCGCCTTAATTATGTCAGCAAATACCTTTCCGGCACAGATAGAGCCGTTTAAATGGGCTGAACAAGGCTTTACATGGTCAGGTACCCTGCCATTGTCTCGCTTTGTTCGTATTTCCCGTGAAGCTGTTGGATCAATTGATGATCAATTGATCAATATAGACTGTAAGCTATCAATGGATGCGTATCATCGTATTGTTTGGCTAGATGGTCATGTAGATACTAAAGTTCCAATGGAGTGTCAGCGTTGTCTGGATTCTGTTGAAATTACACTAGTTTCTGACTTCCATTTGGCTTTAATAGATGATGAGTCACTGATAGAGCGCTTGGATGAGGATGCTGATTTCATCGTGCTAGGTGAAAGTGAAGCAACAATTAAAGGGGATTATTTAACCAATACTCCTTCGACTGTTGATTTACTTGCACTTTTAGAAGATGAATTGTTATTGTTGATGCCTCTGTCTCCTAAGCATGACGCTTGTGAACATAAGCATCAACCAGCCGTTCAGGACACTGTTGAAGAAAAACGGGATAATCCGTTTGAAGTTTTGGCAGGTTTGAAGGGTAAACTTAACTAAATTTTGTGTTATACTGTTAAGTTAAGACAACCGAATTTGTTCTGATCCATTTTTTCGATTTGTAAGGAGCCATCATGGCCGTTCAGCAAAACCGTAAAAGTCGCTCTCGCCGTGACATGCGCCGTTCACATGACGCTTTAACCGAGAATGCATTAACTGTAGACCAAACTACTGGTGAAACTCACCGTCGTCACCACGTGACTAAAGATGGTTTCTACCGTGGTCGTCAATTATTCGCTAAAGCAGCTGATGCTGAATAATTGGTGAACTATTAAGCGCAAGCTTAGTAAAAAAATGGGAGCGAAAGCTCCCTTTTTTTGTTTTTAATGACTGGGTTTTTTGTTGTATTTCGCAATTAAATAAATTTTTTTTTAATGTAAAATTGCGCCATCGGAAACGATCAAGATTAAATAAGGGACTTTTTATATGTCTGCCAAACGACTCGAACAAGCAGCTCAAGCAACAAAAACTGCATTTTTGTTTCCAGGTCAAGGTTCACAAAAAGTGGGTATGCTTGCTGAACTTGCAGAACAGTTTAGTGGTGTACAAGAAACCTTTACTGAAGCATCAGATGCCATCGGTTTTGATTTATGGCACATTGCACAAAGCGGTGAAGGTTTAGATCAAACTGAAAATACCCAACCTGTTTTATTGACAGCAAGTATTGCTTTATGGCGTGTATGGTTAGATCTTGGTGGTGTTGTGCCAAAATACCTCGCAGGTCATTCATTAGGCGAATACAGTGCTTTAGTTGCTGCAGAGTCGATGACTTTGGCAGATGCAGTCAAGTTGGTAAATTTACGCGGTAAATTAATGCAAAGTGCTGTGCCTCAGGGGCAAGGTGCGATGGCGGCTATTCTCGGTCTAGATGACGCTAAAGTACTTGAACTGTGCGAGCAAGCCAATATGCAAGGCCGTGGTTCTGTTGAAGCTGCAAACTATAATGCACAAGGCCAAGTTGTTATCGCAGGAGACAAAACTTTAGTCGAAGCTGTCATGACCGTTGCCAAAGAAAACGGCGGTAAAGCAATTGCATTACCTGTATCTGTACCATCACATTGTTCTCTAATGAAACCTGCTGCCGAACAGTTTGCAGAAGCTTTGGAACAAACTGCCATTGAGCTACCAAGCATTCCTGTAATACAAAATGTCAATGCTGGAATCGCGACAGATACAAGCCAATTACGCTTAGCGTTAACAGCGCAATTGTATCAGTCAGTACAGTGGACTAAAACCATGCAATTCATCCAAGACCAAGGTATTCAGTATGTTGCTGAATGTGGTCCAGGTAATGTATTGGCGAATTTAGCAAAACGTTTACCAAATATCGAAAAAGCATTTCCACTCGATACACAAAGTCGTATGGAAGATGCACTGAATGCTATCTTAGTGGCTGAAGGGAAAATTGCATGACACAAGAACGCAAAGTCGCATTAGTGACAGGCGCGAGCCGAGGGATTGGTGCTGCCATCGCTCAGCAATTGATTCAAGACGGTTATTTTGTTGTAGGTACGGCAACATCAGCAGCGGGCGCAGAAAAACTTTCAACAGTTTTTGCTGAAAATGGTGCTGGTGCATTACTTGATGTACGTGATGGTGCTGCAATTGATGCATTGGTATCTGACATTGAACAAAAATATGGTTCAGTGATGATACTTGTGAACAATGCTGGGATTACCAAAGACAATCTACTGTTACGTATGTCTGAAGATGATTGGGACGATATTCTCAATATTCATCTTAAAGCTGTATTCCGCTTATCTAAACGTGTATTGAAAGGCATGACCAAAGCGCGCTTTGGACGCATTATCAATATCAGTTCTGTTGTTGCGCATTTTGCTAACCCAGGACAAGCCAACTATTCTGCTGCAAAAGCAGGGATTGAAGCTTTCAGTCGCAGTCTTGCAAAAGAAATGGGAAGCCGTCAGATTACAGTCAACTGTATTGCGCCTGGTTTTATCGCAACAGAAATGACTGAGCAGTTAAGTGAAGATATTCGCAAAAAAATGAGTGATCAAGTTGCGTTAAACCGATTTGGTCAACCAGAAGATATTGCAAATGCAGTAAGTTTTTTGGCTTCTGACAAAGCCAGTTACATTACAGGCACAGTATTACACGTAAATGGTGGTTTATACATGGCGTAATGCGATGTATAAACTTTGAAAAAAGTAAATATTCAATTAAACTATCAGGCAATTAAAAGCCGCCACAAGCAATGAGGAGAATTCCTGTGAGCGATATCGAACAACGCATTAAACAAGCTGTTGCAGAACAATTAGGTATCAAAGCTGAAGAAATCAAAAACGAAGCATCTTTCATGGATGATTTGGGTGCTGATTCTCTAGACCTAGTAGAACTTGTTATGTCTTTCGAAAATGACTTCGACATCACTATTCCAGATGAAGATTCTAACGAAATCACAACTGTTCAATCAGCTATCGACTATGTAACTAAAAAACTTGGTTAATGTGTTGATTGTATAGCACGTTGTTGTTATACGTAAAAAGACCACCTTTAGGTGGTTTTTTTATGCCTGAATTTAGCTGTGTTGAGTGCATGCATGTTTGGCGATCCTTAACCTAAAAAAGCAATTAAATAAGTTTAAAATCAAAAGCATTGGTTACATACCGTTACCTTTTTATCACCAATGACAACGCACACCCTGACGCTTTTTCGCTATAAAAATAGAGTTCTTAAATTTGTATAACAGTTCACAGTAATACATTCTCAGTAAAACAATTTTCAATAATGATATGGAGTACGACAAATGGGTCTTTTTGATTTTATTAAAGGAATTGGCAAGAAAAATACTGCACCAGCTGAGCCACAAGCGGCACCAGCAACGCCAGCAGAACCATCTGCACAAGAAATTGCCAATAAGTTGTTGGGGCACATTAAAGCGTTAGGCTTGCCAGTAACAGGGCTTTCTGTAAGTTATAATAGTACTTCTGATTTGGCCACGATTCACGGTCAGGTACAAACTCAGGCAGATAAAGAGAAAATCATTCTTGCTGTGGGGAATATTGACCATGTGGCGCAAGTTGATGATCAAATGACAGTGGCAACACCTGAGCCTGAAAGTAAGTTCTATACAGTTAAATCAGGCGATAATTTGTCTAAAATTTCAAAAGAATTTTATGGTGATGCCAACCAATATAATAAAATTTTTGAAGCAAACCGCCCATTGTTAAAAAATGCGGATGATATTTTCCCAGGACAAGTTTTACGTATTCCTGCATAACATTTGTTCGCTGATCTTTGATCATAAAAGGCACTTCGGTGCCTTTTCTATTTTTAAATGATTTTGCTTTTATTTTACTATTTGACGTGTTTTGAAGGGTAAAAGTGTTTCGTTGCAATCGGTGGATCTTAAAAAAGACCACATCAAGTTTGGATGTGATCTTTTGAAGTTAGTTAGCTCTAATCTAAAAAATTCAATATTGCATATTATTTATTAGGTTGTGGGGTAAGACGAAGATAAGGCTTAACCGCCGTATAACCTTTTGGGAAGCGTTCTTTAAGCTCCGCTTCATCTTTAATCGACGGGACGATAACAACATCTTCACCATCTTGCCAGTTTGCAGGTGTGGCAACTTTATAATTGTCAGTCAGTTGCAATGAATCAATCACACGGAGAATTTCTTTAAAATTACGTCCAGTTGATGCAGGGTAGGTAATGATTAAGCGAACTTTCTTATTAGGATCAATAATAACTAAAGAACGCACGGTGAGAGTTTCACTGGCATTTGGATGAATGAAATCATACAGCGTCGACACCTTGCGATCTTTGTCTGCAATGATTGGAAAGTTTACAGTGGTATTTTGTGTTTCATTGATGTCGTTGATCCAACCTTTATGTGATTCAACATCATCGACTGAAAGGGCAATGGCTTTTACCCCACGTTGTTCAAACTCATCTTTTAATTTTGCGGTATAGCCTAACTCAGTGGTACATACTGGCGTATAATCGGCAGGGTGTGAGAATAAAACACCCCAACTGTCGCCCAAGTAATCATAAAACTTAATTGGACCTTCACTAGATTCCTGAGTGAAATCTGGTGCAATGTCACCTAATCGTAAAGTCATTTTGAAACCTCAATATCTAAAAATGTTGTTTGTTATTTGGCTCGTCCAAACTACTATTACCCAGTTTTTTTATAATTAAAAATAGTGTTTTTGTATTTCTTTATGAAGAAAATAGATATTAACAAAAGAAGCATATGAAAAAAAACATAGAATTGATCTCTACCTCACTGCAAATATCGGTTAAATTTGCTACATTAATGCGCCTTAGCTGATACGTGCTAGAACTAATCGTCAGATTTTTTTGATTGGATTTGTGCAAAACCCTTGTACTTCAAATTTCTACCACCATAATATCGTCTGAGAAAAATTTATTTCACAAAGATTTAGAGAGTTTATATGTTGGCAAGTCTGATCGGAGGAATCTTCGGTACTAAAAACGAGCGCGAACTAAAACGTATGCGTAAAATTGTCGATAAGATCAATGCGCTCGAGCCGACGACATCTGCACTCAGCGATGCAGACTTATCTGCAAAAACTGAAGAATTCAAACAAAGATATAAGAAAGGTGAAAGCCTAGATAAATTAATGCCAGAAGCGTTTGCGGTGTGTCGTGAAGCAGCAAAACGTGTCATGGGTATGCGTCATTATGATGTGCAGCTCATTGGTGGTATTACTTTGCATGAAGGAAAAATTGCAGAAATGCGTACAGGTGAAGGTAAAACCCTGATGGGTACTTTGGCTGTATATTTAAATGCAATTAGTGAACAAGGTGTTCATGTCATCACGGTCAACGATTACTTGGCACAACGTGATGCTGAATTAAACCGTCCGCTTTATGAGTTCTTGGGTTTAAGCGTTGGTGTAATCTATTCGATGCAATCACCGATAGAGAAAGCTGAGGCATATCGTTCAGATATTACTTACGGTACCAATAATGAATTTGGTTTCGATTATCTGCGCGATAACATGGTTTTCTCTATGGCAGAGAAAAAGCAACGTGGTTTGATTTATGCGATTATCGATGAGGTCGATTCGATCTTGATCGATGAAGCACGTACACCGTTGATTATTTCGGGTCAAAGTGATGACTCATCACAGCTTTATGTTGCAATCAATAGTATTCCACCAAAATTGCATGCTCAAAAAGAAGAAAAAGTCGCAGATGGCGGTCATTTCTGGATTGATGAAAAGCAACGCCAAGTTGAAATGACTGAAGTCGGTTATGAAACTGTTGAAGATGAACTGATTAAAATGGGCTTGTTGGCTGAAGGCGAAAGCTTATATTCACCATCAAATCTAAACTTGGTTCATCACGTGTCTGCTGCAATTCGTGCACATTTCCTTTATCAACGCAATGTTCACTACATCGTACATGATGGTGAAGTAATCATTGTCGATGAGAATACTGGTCGTACCATGCCAGGTCGTCGTTGGTCTGAAGGTTTGCACCAAGCTGTTGAAGCCAAAGAAGCGTTAGACGTTCAACCTGAAAACCAAACTTTAGCAACAACCACATTCCAGAACTATTTCCGTTTATACAAAAAGCTTTCAGGTATGACAGGTACTGCTGATACTGAAGCTGCGGAAATGAAAGAAATTTATGGTTTGGATGTGGTGCTTATTCCAACCCATCGTCCGATGATTCGTAATGATCAAAACGATTTAATTTATTTAAACCGTAATGGTAAATACAATGCAATTATTGAAGAAATTCAGAAAATTCATGAAGCAGGTGTTGCACCTATCTTGATTGGTACTGCAACCATTGAGGCTTCAGAAATTTTATCTGATAAGTTACGAGATGCGGGTATTACCCACGAAGTCTTGAACGCTAAACAACATGAGCGTGAAGCAGACATTATTGCCCAAGCGGGTTCACCGCGTGCAGTGACCATTGCAACCAATATGGCAGGTCGTGGTACCGATATTTTGCTTGGTGGTAACTGGAAAGCAAAACTTGCCAAAATTGAAAACCATACTGCGGAAGATGAAGCTCGTCTTAAAGCGGAATGGGAACAAAACAATGAAATGGTGTTGAGTTCAGGTGGTTTACACATCATCGGTTCTGAACGTCATGAATCACGTCGTATTGATAACCAGTTGCGTGGTCGTTCTGGTCGTCAAGGTGACCCAGGTGTTTCACGTTTCTTCTTGTCATTAGAAGATGATTTGATGCGCATTTTCGCAGGTGATCGCGTTGTTGCAATGATGCGTGCGATGGGACTACAAGAGAATGAAGCCATTGAACATAAAATGGTGTCGCGTTCTATTGAAAATGCACAGCGCAAAGTTGAAGCACGTAACTTTGACATTCGTAAAAACTTGTTGAAATACGATGATGTAAATAACGAACAACGTAAAATTATTTACTCTCAACGTGATGAAATTTTAGAAGAAAGCTCACTTCAAGATTATATTGAAGAAATGCATCGTGAAGTCGTAAAAGGCTTAATCGAAACCTATATTCCACCTGAATCAATCCATGATCAATGGGATATTCAAGGGCTTGAAAACGCGTTGAATGAAGATTTAGGCATTAATCTTCCTGTAAATCAATGGTTGGAAGAAGATCGTCGTCTTGATGAAGAAGCCTTGGTTGAACGTATTTCTGATGAGATTGTCACGCGTTACCGTAATCGTCGTGAACAAATGGGCGATGATACTGCTGCGACACTTGAACGTCACTTCATGCTGGGTTCTTTAGATCGCCATTGGAAAGACCATTTGGCTGCGATGGATTATTTGCGTCAAGGGATTCACTTACGTGGTTATGCACAAAAGAATCCTGAACAAGAATATAAGAAGGAAGCCTTCAATTTATTCGTCAATATGCTGGGTGTGATTAAGTCTGACGTGGTTACTGATATTTCTCGTGTGCATATCCCAACACCTGAAGAGCTTGCTGAAATGGAAGCTCAACAACAGGCTCAAGCTGAATCTATGCGTCTTAACTTTGCACATGATGAAGTGGATGGCCTAAGCGGTACAGTCAGTAATGAGATTGTTGATGCACAATTCACGGATAGTGATGAGATTGCAGCACCAGAAAGCCGTAATGCACCTTGTCCTTGTGGTTCAGGTTTGAAATACAAACAATGTCACGGCAAAATCTAATCGAGTGAATAGACCCTGAAAGTGTTACAAAAAAGCAGAACAATTGTTCTGCTTTTTTTACAAGTTATTACCATGCGTTAATTTTTATTGCAGGAAATGTGATTAAGTGGTATTAAGTTGCTCAATTGGAAAAGATCTTTGGGAAGATAATGAAAAAATTATTAAAACCTTTATTTGTTGCAACTTTAGCAGTTCCAGCATTGGCATTTGCAGATACGGCACCACAAACGACGACAGTGGAAAAAGTACAAGCTGCTACAGGTGCAGTGACAGCCCAAGCAGAAGTAAAAAATGAAACCACGACTGTAATCAGTCCACGTACTGGTATTCGTTATACTTTAGGGAATACAGGCGGACGCCCCATTATTTTAAAAACTGCGGCGATTGCAGCGGTAACACCTGCTACGGTTAATCGCGTTGTTGCTTCAAATCCAGCATTGTCAGTATCTAGTCAAGAAAAAGTAAAGCAAGCATTATTGGCTGCGGATACCACGACTGCTGTTCAACAGTAATACGTTGCTGATGTAATGAAAGCCAGTATATTTACTGGCTTTTTTATTTTATATTCAAATGAATAAGCTTTTCTTATAGTAAAAATAAATAAGCATTTTAATAAGCTCGATTTTTATAGAGAATTCTAATAAGCTGTGTTTTCATTCTAATTCATGTGGACATTTGAAAATGGCTGTTGGTGACGTGTCTATGCCGCATATGCATGTGGTACAAGGTGTAAAAATTGGCTCTGCTGAGGCGTATGTCCGTTATCCAAATCGACGAGATTTAGTTATTTTTGAATTTGCACAAGGTACCAATGTTGCGGGGGTATTTACCCAAAATGCATTTTGCGCAGCGCCAGTTCATGTGTCGAAAGCGCATTTAGCACAAGCTAATCCACGCTATTTGGTCATCAATACTGGGAATGCTAATGCGGGTACAGGCAAATTGGGTATGCAAAATGCACAATTGACCTGTTTAAAGCTTGCTGAGTTAGCGCAGGTAGAAGAATTTGAGGTATTGCCATTCTCTACAGGGGTCATTGGCGAACAACTGCCGATTGAGCGTTTAACGCAAGGTTTACAGCCCGCACTAAATAGTTTGAATGACGCTTCATGGACAGATGCTGCGACTGGCATCATGACCACGGATACCACACCAAAAGGCGCCTCAGAACAGTTCGAGCTTGATGGTATAACGTATACAATGACTGGGATTTCTAAAGGTGCAGGCATGATTCGCCCTAATATGGCGACCATGCTGAGTTTTGTTGCAACCGATGCGCCAATTGCACGAAATTTTGTGCAAAAAATGTTAAAAATTAGCGCAGACCAATCATTTAACCGGATTACTGTGGATGGTGATACTTCTACCAATGATTCATGCATCTTTGCTGCAACCGGAATGGCTGGTGGTGTAGAAATTAGCAGTGAAGATGATGCACGTTATACTGTGGTCTTGGATGTTTTATCGCGTGTGATGAAGCGTTTGGCGCAACTGATTATTCGTGATGGGGAAGGGGCGACCAAATTCATTACTATCACGGTTGACGGTGGAAACGACACACAAGAATGCTGCGATATTGCTTATAGCATTGCCCATTCACCATTGGTTAAAACGGCAATTTTTGCGTCTGATCCAAACTGGGGGCGTATCCTTGCTGCGATTGGTTATGCTGGCGTGAAAGATTTGGATGTTGAAAAAATTCAAGTCTGGTTAGACGACGTGCAAATTTGTAAAGATGGTGGTGCTGCTGAAGACTATACCGAAGAAGCTGGTGCACGGGTAATGTCACAGACAGAAATGACCATTCATGTAAACCTTGGTCGAGGACAGGCCAAAGATACGGTTTACACCTGTGACCTATCCTATGATTATGTGAAAATTAATGCGGACTATCGTTCTTAACTACTGATTTTTTAAGGAGCCTCATTCGTGAGGCTTTTTTATAACAAAACATTTTTCGTGGTGAATTTATGTGCGCTAAACCGTACAATCAATTCACAAGTGTATAAACGCTAGCATGATGCCAGCGACAAGGAAAGAGAAGACCTCTTATGAATGATGCGAATAATTTAATTGCCAACGAAGCAAAATCGGTTGTGCAAGCGCATTTAGATCGTTTAGGTGAACCTAAGGACAATAGTCTGAGTCCAGCGGTAAAACAGCAGAAGTTTGCGCAAATTAAAGCTGAGTTGCAAAAGAACAATGCTGTTTTGGTGGCACATTATTATTGTGATCCAGATGTACAAGAACTTGCGGAAGCGACAGGTGGTTGTGTTTCTGATTCTTTAGAAATGGCACGTTTTGGACGTGATCATGAGGCATCTACTCTGGTGGTCGCTGGGGTTAAATTTATGGGAGAAACCTCAAAAATTCTTTCTCCTGAAAAAACAGTCCTTATGCCAACTTTGGAAGCAACCTGTTCGCTTGATCTCGGTTGTCCTGTAGATGAATTTACCGCATTTTGTGATGCGCATCCTGAGCATACTGTTGTGGTCTATGCCAATACCTCAGCAGCAGTTAAAGCACGTGCAGATTGGGTAGTGACTTCAAGTTGTGCTGTAGAGATCATTGAACATTTAGACAGTTTGGGCGAGAAAATTATTTGGGCACCAGATCAACATTTAGGCCGTTATATTCAAAAGAAAACCGGTGCTGATATGTTGCTTTGGGATGGTGCTTGTATCGTGCATGAAGAGTTTCGTGCCCGTGGTATTGAAAAGATGAAAGCGCTGTATCCGAATGCAGCTGTATTGGTACATCCTGAGTCACCAGAATCCGTGATTGATATTGCGGATGCGGTGGGAAGTACCTCACAACTGATCAAAGCAGCTCAAACATTGCCACAAGACACTTTAATTGTGGCTACAGATCGTGGCATTTTCTATAAAATGCAACAAGCTGTACCGCATAAGACCTTGATTGAAGCACCTACAGCAGGTGAGGGTGCAACTTGTCGTTCTTGTGCGCATTGCCCGTGGATGGCAATGAATGAATTAGATGGTATTTTGGCAGTTTTGCAAAAGGCCGATCAAGAAATCTTCGTAGATGCTGCTTTGGCTGAACGTGCTAAATTACCTTTAGATCGTATGTTGAACTTTAGTGCTCAATTAAAACGATAGAAATTGTATAAAAAACATCTGAAATGTTTGATTAATATACATTTGACGTGTTTTTTTAACTTTTTTTCAAGATAGGTGTTGACGTCTTGTGGCGTCACGCCTAGAATGCACACCGTACCGCACGATGTGCGATACACAAAAGCTGAGATGAACGGAGCATAGCACAGCCTGGTAGTGCACCTGGTTTGGGACCAGGGGGTCGTAGGTTCGAATCCTACTGCTCCGACCAATTCTTCAAGGCAAGTTAATCTGTGATATTAGTATCATTGGTCATGCGCCTGTAGCTCAGTTGGATAGAGCATCCGCCTTCTAAGCGGATGGTCACAGGTTCGAATCCTGTCAGGCGCACCATATGTTGCTTGATACTATAGATCCTAAAACTTAATGTGACGGTGGATGTAGCTCAGTTGGTAGAGCCCCGGATTGTGATTCCGGTTGTCGTGGGTTCGAGCCCCATCATTCACCCCAATTCCTTAAGTTTGTTGTAAATTCGGAGCATAGCACAGCCTGGTAGTGCACCTGGTTTGGGACCAGGGGGTCGTAGGTTCGAATCCTACTGCTCCGACCATTTAAGCATCAGCTTAAATATAAATTATCCGCTTAAAGGCGGTTTTTTTATGCCTGAAATTTGTGTTTGTCAACGAAGCGTCAAATTCTATAGATCTAAAAAAAGATCTCCGTAGAGATCTTTTTTTTAATAAAGAGAAGATTATCAAGGAATAATAATCACCGCAACACGACGGTTTTCAGCTTTATTCTCTTCTGAATCATTTGATTTAAGTGGCTGGTCAGCCCCTTTTCCAATCACTTGGATATTTTGTGGATTAAATTTTTGCTCAATGAATATATTTGAAACATTTTGAGCACGTTCTTTGGATAGTTTTAAATTGTATTCAGGATTTCCGATATTATCGGTATGACCTACTATTTTAAGCTTATCGAGATGATATTTATTTAATTGCGTGGCTAAACGAACCAATTCAGTTTGACGTTCGGTATTAATATTCGATTCATTAAAACCAAACAATAAACGTTCTGGTAGACCTAGACTCCAACCTTCATCCGTTAATACAAAACCTTCTTTCTTAAGTACACGAGCTTGTTTATAGCTCAACCCACCTAGATTCATACAACCTGTAAGTGCTAGGCAGAGTATTGCAAGAATAGAAAGTTGTACGTTTTTTAAAGTCATAAAAACCCCCTAATATTATGAATGGTAAATAAACCAATGATGCTGTAAAGATTTTGCTTTGTACATGGCTTGATCTGCTTGAGAAATTAAGTCTTCTGGGCTTGAGGCCTGGCTAGAGATAGCAATACCGATACTAAAGCTAAAAGAAATCGATTGTCCTTTATAGATTAAAGGATCGTCACAACATTTAATCAGATTTTCCGCAATAGAGATGAGGTGTTCAATTTTAGAAATGGAACGTAAAATAATTGCAAACTCATCTCCTGCAAGACGCGCAACAAAATCATCTTGGCGAATATGGCGTCTTAATCGTGAAGCCATTTCTTTTAAAACTTCATCACCGACCAAATGTCCATATTGATCATTAATAGCTTTAAAATTATTATTATCAATAAATAATAAAGCTAAATTCTCACGTTGATTGGTGTCTTCATATAGATTACATAACACTTGATAAAAATAATTACGATTAGGTAATTCGGTTAAATGATCATGTTGAACTTGATAAGAGAGTTCACTATTCTCGTTTTGAAGATGGGTATGCCAAGATTGAATTTCATCTAAGAGTTGGTTGAACACACTGTTTAAGTCTTGAAATTCTTTTACATCACTTTTTGGAAACCTTAAGTTATACGCCTTTTGATTTCTTAAGAGTTGTGCAATTTGTATAATCGGTAAAAATGAACCCATAATATGGCGATAGGTTAAGTTTACTGACCACCATACAGCAAAAACCATAAAGAGCATGCCAAACGCTAAGCCGGTAAAAATTTTAAAAATAAACATTAAAATTTCATTGGAACTTCCATATAGCACAACTTGACCAACCAGCTTTCCTTGATGTTGGACGTTTAACTTGATGGAATCTTTTAAAAAGATATGATCAAAGAAGTTTTGAATATATGAATAGTGTTCAACATTTTTTAGGCTTTCAGCAACTTTATGACCTTGATTATCATAAACTTCAATCAGGCGTACTGAATGTTGGAAGGTGTATTCATTGATAATCTGTGAAATCGCGATTCTATCAGAGAAGACCAGCGCTGGTTGAACACGTTCAGACACGGTGCGACTGATTAATAATAGGTTCTGTTTCGCATAAGATTCAACGGTAAATACTGAAATCGTGACAAAAGTAGACGTACTAATAAATAAAGTGATTGCAAAGGTCGTAAATTGAGATTTACGAAACAATGTTTGTAAGGAACTCGATTTAAAAAATTTATTCATCATTATTTTAATCCGAATTCTTTGCCAGCAATAAAACACGTGGGTCAACATGTATTTTAGACTGAGCTAAACTATCTAGATTCACTTTAAAAATAGTATTTCCTGTTTTGTTGGTGGATAAGCAAAAAACGCTGCCAATTTCACATTCAGAATTACTTGAACTAAACGATAAAATAGATGAATTTAATGATTTCCCGATAAGGGCTTGTTCGGTTTGTGCTGAAGTATTTGAAAAAAATACCGCATCACAATGACGATTTTTCAGATCCGCGGAATGTATCGAACTTATATTAAAAGGAGACTTATTTGATTTGATATAAGCAGAAAATTGGTTTGCATAGGCTGCATTATCAACAACGCATAACTCTGGATTCGGAGTGTTCCATTTTGCATAACTTAATATAGACAATGTCATCATGAAAATATTATGTGACGAATTGGCTGAGGAATAGTTGCAGCAAAAGAGCAAAATTCCTAAACAGAAGCTTCTTCTATTTATAAAACGGGCCATATTCGACTTAATTTATTAAATGATAAAATTATTTCAAATAGTTTAAAGAAAAAAAACAAATATAAATAGCTTAAAATTTAAATAAAAACATGAGTTGCTTTATTAGTATGAGAAAAAATGGTGCAAAAAATAGCTAAAAATGGACTTTTTTTGCTATTTTGGTCGAAAAAATGTCCAGTTGATAAAAAAGTTTAAAAAAAGGGGTTGTGTTGGTTTGTGAATGCTGTAGAATGCACATCCATCGGCGGTGATGTTAAATAAAACTTCTGATAAATCAGGCACTTGATTAAGTTGTTAAGATTTCGAATTGAGATTTTAAGATGAGGTTAGAGTTAGGTTTGTTAGAAAAAATAATTAACATTATTGATTGACTTTTTAGAGATAGAGAGTAGTATAGCCGACCTAGCTTGATGCTGACGAAGCATTGAGAAGATCATTAAGAGAATATGAAGAACAACTTGTGTGGATTTTTACTGATTGATTGATCGAAATATTATCATTGATTGATTGGTTTAAATTACTCGAAGTTTATTTGAGAGAATTTGTCAGTACATTGATGAGCCAGAATTGTGACCTTAAGTCACTAATGATTTTTAACTGAAGAGTTTGATCATGGCTCAGATTGAACGCTGGCGGCAGGCTTAACACATGCAAGTCGAGCGGGGGAGATTGCTTCGGTAATTGACCTAGCGGCGGACGGGTGAGTAATACTTAGGAATCTGCCTATTAATGGGGGACAACATCTCGAAAGGGATGCTAATACCGCATACGCCCTACGGGGGAAAGCAGGGGATCACTTGTGACCTTGCGTTAATAGATGAGCCTAAGTCGGATTAGCTAGTTGGTGGGGTAAAGGCCTACCAAGGCGACGATCTGTAGCGGGTCTGAGAGGATGATCCGCCACACTGGGACTGAGACACGGCCCAGACTCCTACGGGAGGCAGCAGTGGGGAATATTGGACAATGGGGGGAACCCTGATCCAGCCATGCCGCGTGTGTGAAGAAGGCCTTATGGTTGTAAAGCACTTTAAGCGAGGAGGAGGCTCTCTTGGTTAATACCCAAGATGAGTGGACGTTACTCGCAGAATAAGCACCGGCTAACTCTGTGCCAGCAGCCGCGGTAATACAGAGGGTGCGAGCGTTAATCGGATTTACTGGGCGTAAAGCGTGCGTAGGCGGCTTTTTAAGTCGGATGTGAAATCCCCGAGCTTAACTTGGGAATTGCATTCGATACTGGGAAGCTAGAGTATGGGAGAGGATGGTAGAATTCCAGGTGTAGCGGTGAAATGCGTAGAGATCTGGAGGAATACCGATGGCGAAGGCAGCCATCTGGCCTAATACTGACGCTGAGGTACGAAAGCATGGGGAGCAAACAGGATTAGATACCCTGGTAGTCCATGCCGTAAACGATGTCTACTAGCCGTTGGGGCCTTTGAGGCTTTAGTGGCGCAGCTAACGCGATAAGTAGACCGCCTGGGGAGTACGGTCGCAAGACTAAAACTCAAATGAATTGACGGGGGCCCGCACAAGCGGTGGAGCATGTGGTTTAATTCGATGCAACGCGAAGAACCTTACCTGGTCTTGACATAGTAAGAACTTTCCAGAGATGGATTGGTGCCTTCGGGAACTTACATACAGGTGCTGCATGGCTGTCGTCAGCTCGTGTCGTGAGATGTTGGGTTAAGTCCCGCAACGAGCGCAACCCTTTTCCTTATTTGCCAGCACTTCGGGTGGGAACTTTAAGGATACTGCCAGTGACAAACTGGAGGAAGGCGGGGACGACGTCAAGTCATCATGGCCCTTACGACCAGGGCTACACACGTGCTACAATGGTCGGTACAAAGGGTTGCTACCTAGCGATAGGATGCTAATCTCAAAAAGCCGATCGTAGTCCGGATTGGAGTCTGCAACTCGACTCCATGAAGTCGGAATCGCTAGTAATCGCGGATCAGAATGCCGCGGTGAATACGTTCCCGGGCCTTGTACACACCGCCCGTCACACCATGGGAGTTTGTTGCACCAGAAGTAGGTAGTCTAACCGTAAGGAGGACGCTTACCACGGTGTGGCCGATGACTGGGGTGAAGTCGTAACAAGGTAGCCGTAGGGGAACCTGCGGCTGGATCACCTCCTTAACGAAAGATTGACGATTGGTAAGAATCCACAACAAGTTGTTCTTCATTGATGTATCTGAGGGTCTGTAGCTCAGTTGGTTAGAGCACACGCTTGATAAGCGTGGGGTCACAAGTTCAAGTCTTGTCAGACCCACCAAGTCTACTGAACACAGAAGAGCAGATATATTAAGATCTTAAGCTGGGGACTTAGCTTAGTTGGTAGAGCGCCTGCTTTGCACGCAGGAGGTCAACGGTTCGACTCCGTTAGTCTCCACCACTATATAAAGACTAAGTGATTACAGAACTTAGTAAGCAGATAGCTTATTAAGTTCTGTGATTTATCACAGTTAACTACTCGCTGACGAGGCGGTAGTGAATCATTAACAGAATATATTTGAGTTGAAATAATTGTTTAAACTCGTTTTAGTTGATGTTAGCAAGTAATTGTTAATATTGAATGAAATGAGCACTAGCGATAAAACTGAATCAAGCGTTTTGGTATATGAATTAAATTGAAGCTGTATGGTGATTAAGTTCACAGGCAACAAATAGAAGTGATTAAGTTCACATTGTTGATCCTCCTTGTAGGGATTAACGACTGTTTGGGGTTGTATAGTCAAGTAATTAAGTGCATGTGGTGGATGCCTTGGCAGTCAGAGGCGATGAAAGACGTAATAGCCTGCGATAAGCTTCGGGGAGGCGGCAAATATCCTGTGATCCGGAGATTTCTGAATGGGGAAACCCACTTACCATAAGGTAGGTATCGCATGATGAATACATAGTCATGCGAGGCGAACGAGGGGAAGTGAAACATCTCAGTACCCTTAGGAAAAGAAATCAATTGAGATTCCCTCAGTAGCGGCGAGCGAACGGGGATCAGCCCATTAAGTTATATGTGTTTTAGCGGAAAGCTCTGGGAAGTGCTACCGTAGAGGGTGATAGTCCCGTACACGAAAGGGCACATATAATGATGACGAGTAGGGCGAGGCACGTGAAACCTTGTCTGAATATGGGGGGACCATCCTCCAAGGCTAAATACTCCTGACTGACCGATAGTGAACCAGTACCGTGAGGGAAAGGCGAAAAGAACCCCTGTGAGGGGAGTGAAATAGATCCTGAAACCGCATGCATACAAGCAGTGGGAGCCGACTTGTTCGGTGACTGCGTACCTTTTGTATAATGGGTCAGCGACTTATATTCAGTAGCAAGGTTAACCGCATAGGGGAGCCGTAGAGAAATCGAGTCTTAATAGGGCGTTTAGTTGCTGGGTATAGACCCGAAACCGGGTGATCTATCCATGAGCAGGTTGAAGGTTGGGTAACACTAACTGGAGGACCGAACCCACTGTCGTTGAAAAGCCAGGGGATGACTTGTGGATAGGGGTGAAAGGCTAATCAAACTCGGTGATAGCTGGTTCTCCCCGAAAGCTATTTAGGTAGCGCCTCGGACGAATACCATAGGGGGTAGAGCACTGTTTCGGCTAGGGGGTCATCCCGACTTACCAAACCGATGCAAACTCCGAATACCTATGAGTACTATCCGGGAGACAGACTGCGGGTGCTAACGTCCGTAGTCAAGAGGAAAACAATCCAGACCGCCAGCTAAGGCCCCCAAATTATAGTTAAGTGGGAAACGATGTGGGAAGGCATAGACAGCTAGGAGGTTGGCTTAGAAGCAGCCACCCTTTAAAGAAAGCGTAATAGCTCACTAGTCGAGTCGGCCTGCGCGGAAGATGTAACGGGGCTAAAACTATATGCCGAAGCTGCGGATGTATACTATGTATACGTGGTAGGGGAGCGTTCTGTAAGCCGATGAAGGTGTATTGAGAAGTATGCTGGAGGTATCAGAAGTGCGAATGCTGACGTGAGTAACGACAAAACGGGTGAAAAACCCGTTCGCTGAAAGACCAAGGGTTCCAGTCCAACGTTAATCGGGGCTGGGTGAGTCGACCCCTAAGGCGAGGCCGAGAGGCGTAGTCGATGGGAAATTGGTTAATATTCCAATACTTCTGTGTAATGCGATGAGAGGACGGAGAAAGTTAAGTCAGCCTGGCGTTGGTTGTCCAGGTGAAAGGCAGTAGGCATGCATCTTAGGCAAATCCGGGGTGCTCTATGCTGAGAGCTGATAGCAAGCTAGTTTACTAGCGAAGTGGCTGATACTATGCTTCCAGGAAAAGTCTCTAAGCTTCAGTTACACAGGAATCGTACCCTAAACCGACACAGGTGGTCAGGTCGAGTAGACCAAAGCGCTTGAGAGAACTCTGCTGAAGGAACTAGGCAAAATGGTACCGTAACTTCGGGAGAAGGTACGCTGCTGACGGTGATAGGACTTGCTCCTTGAGCTATTGGCAGCCACAGAAACCAGGCCCCTGCAACTGTTTATTAAAAACATAGCACTCTGCAAACACGAAAGTGGACGTATAGGGTGTGATGCCTGCCCGGTGCTGGAAGGTTAATTGATGGGGTTAGCGTAAGCGAAGCTCTTGATCGAAGCCCCAGTAAACGGCGGCCGTAACTATAACGGTCCTAAGGTAGCGAAATTCCTTGTCGGGTAAGTTCCGACCTGCACGAATGGCATAATGATGGGGGCGCTGTCTCCAGCAGAGGCTCAGTGAAATCGAAATCGCCGTGAAGATGCGGTGTACCCGCGGCTAGACGGAAAGACCCCGTGAACCTTTACTGCAGCTTGACATTGAACTTTGATCTTACTTGTGTAGGATAGGTGGGAGGCTTTGAAGTAGTGACGCCAGTTGCTATGGAGCCATCCTTGAAATACCACCCTGGTAATATTGAGGTTCTAACTCTGTCCCGTTATCCGGGACGAGGACCATGTCTGGTGGGTAGTTTGACTGGGGCGGTCTCCTCCTAAAGAGTAACGGAGGAGTACGAAGGTGCGCTCAGCGTGGTCGGAAATCACGCGTAGAGTATAAAGGCAAAAGCGCGCTTAACTGCGAGACCCACAAGTCGAGCAGGTACGAAAGTAGGTCTTAGTGATCCGGTGGTTCTGTATGGAAGGGCCATCGCTCAACGGATAAAAGGTACTCTGGGGATAACAGGCTGATACCGCCCAAGAGTTCATATCGACGGCGGTGTTTGGCACCTCGATGTCGGCTCATCTCATCCTGGGGCTGAAGCAGGTCCCAAGGGTATGGCTGTTCGCCATTTAAAGAGGTACGCGAGCTGGGTTTAGAACGTCGTGAGACAGTTCGGTCCCTATCTACCGTGGGCGTTGGAAATTTGAGAGGATCTGCTCCTAGTACGAGAGGACCAGAGTGGACGAACCTCTGGTGTACCGGTTGTGACGCCAGTCGCATCGCCGGGTAGCTATGTTCGGAAGGGATAACCGCTGAAAGCATCTAAGCGGGAAGCCTACCTCAAGATAAGATTTCCCTAGGACTTTATGTCCTCTAAAGAGCCGTTGAAGACTACGACGTTGATAGGTTGGATGTGGAAGTGCGGTGACGCATGAAGCTGACCAATACTAATTGCTCGTGAGGCTTGACTATACAACACCCAAGCAGTTGTATACGAAGCATCATTTGATTCATAAAAGATCAAACATACTTGATTTAGTTGTAAAGCTAGTTAAACTATTCAACTCAAATGTTCTGTTAATAACTCATTTGGTACGAAGTAAGGCATTTAAATAAGACCCGAACAAGTCCATAACAGTTTGCTGGCGACAATAGCAAGAGTGAACCACCTGATCCCTTCCCGAACTCAGAAGTGAAACCTCTTAGCGCTGATGGTAGTGTGGGGTTACCCATGTGAGAGTAAGTCATCGCCAGCTTTTAAATCTAAAACACCCCGTTCTCTAGCGAGACCGGGGTGTTTTTTTATGTGCGGTGTTTATCGGGAAGAACGAAGTTTAAAATGGAATATTAAAAAGCGCTAGCCTTAGTAGGAGCTTTTAAAAATCATTAGAAAGATTCCACCTAAACAATAAAATCATTAATCTTTAAAGTGAACAGGAATCCATTGATAGCTTTTCCCATCTGCTGAGTAAATATGTCCAATGCCCGGGAATGGTAAATGAGGTGCTGCGATCGTTTGCCCATGTTTTGCATAATCAGCAAACTGCTTTAATCGGGTTTGAACAGCTGTTTTCGGGTCAATATCATATTCTATTGCTGTTTCTGGTTTATCGAATTGCACTGTATGAGAATGGACAATATCCCCAATAAAAACAATATCTTCACCCGTTGTTTTTAGTTTATAACTAAAATGTCCTGGGGTATGACCAGCAGTACTGATTACTTCAAATCCGCTGATGTTGTCACCCAGTTTAAATGTTTTAAACTGTTTTTTAACTTGATAGGGTGCAAGGGCGGCTTTGATCTTTTCGACAGTTGCTAAGTAATTGGCACGTTTATCTTGTGCTATTTTTTCAGCTTGTTTTGGATTTAGCCAATAATTTGCTTCATCTTCAGAGACATAGATGGTGGCATTTGGGTAGTTTGATATGCCATTTTTACTGACACCACAGGAATGATCAGGGTGTAAATGTGTCAGTAAAATCGTATTGACTTGTTCAGGTTGATGACCTGAAGCTTTGAGATTTTTTAATACAGAGCCTAGATGCGCACCGAAACAATCTGCAGTACCGCTATCCACCAAAACCAATGATTTTCCTGTGTTAACTAAAAATGCATTCACCGATGTTTGCACACCTTTGGCTTGATCTGCATGATATTTCTTTAAAATTTCTTGAACCTTATCCTGTGAAATATTTTTAAATAGTGTGGGAGACATAAAGTTGGTGCCATCTAGTAAGGCTGTAATTTGTGTATTGCCCAGCTGATGTTGGTAAAACCCTGCTACTTGCGCTTGTTGTTCAATGATCGGTAATGTTTTGGTGACTTCTGCTTGTGATATTAGAGGGAATAAGCCGAATAAAAGGACTGATAATGATAGGGCAGTTTTTTTCATTGGAGTTGATCAGAATTAATTTAACGAATTATTTTTTAACATGGATTGGTTCATCACGGCGCTTTTTATATATGAAAAACAATCTACTTTTGTAAGCGAATTTTTTATTAATATACACAATGATCGAATCAGCTATGTGAGGTCATTCATTGATATCCTGACGATTTCTGGCTCTTTTCCACTCAATAAAAGTACAAATCAGTGCTGTTGGTAGTATAAGGACAAACTGGAGATAAAGAAAAGTGAATAAAGGGGAAGGCGTGACTATAGCAATGATAAGAATAAAAGGGGCTAGCATAAAGCCTAAAAGACACCCATAGATTAAACTATAACGCCAAGAGGCTAACGCTAATTTACTTGCAAAAAAGTGCTTAAATAAGAGATTGGTAATGATGGCTGGAATGCATCCTAAGAGATAACCAATGGGAGTAATCAAGATGGATGCAGCAATCATTGGAAATATAATAGATGGTGTAATGAGTCCTTTTAAAAACCGCATTGGATCATAAAAAAATAATCCGCTGTGAAATGTGATCGTGATAATAAATGTACCAATGAGTGGACCACAGAGGATAAATGCAGATATTTTTCCTTGGTTATTCTTTGATATATCCATATTGAGGCGAGCCCCTTTTTTTCATTTTTATAATGATAGTGTAGTAAAACATTAACATAAAAAAAGACTTCCGAAGAAGCCTTTTAGTGATTTATGATCGTCTAGGATGAGACAATCAATACTTAAGAAACTTTATCACCTGGTTTCGCACCAGATTCAGGTGAAATCACCCAAACGCCATCACCATTTCCAGCAGCAAGCACCATACCATTTGAAATACCAAAACGCATTTTACGCGGCGCAAGGTTTGCAACCATAACCACCAATTTGCCAGTTAAGTCTTCAGGTTTGTAGAACTCACGGATCCCACTGAATACATTACGTGGTTCAGCTTCACCGACATTTAGAGTCAATTGAAGCAGCTTATCAGAACCTTCTACTGTTGCTGCTTCTAAGACTTCAGCAACACGCAAGTCGACTTTGATAAAGTCATCAATCGTAATGATTTCTGCCTCACCCACTTTGGCTTCAGGCTTTTTCTCTTTGGCTTTTTCAGTTTTCTTTTCTGCTTTCGCTGGTGTTGCAGCAGCTAAAGATTCTTTTGATGCATCAACCATTGCAGCAACTGCTTTGGGATCAACACGTTGCATCAATGGTTGGAATTGAGCAATTTCATGCGCAACTAAAACCGTTTTTCCTGAAGTAAAATCAAAACTTTCAAGTTTTAAGAAATCTTGAACTTGTGTTGCCAAAGTTGGTAGTACTGGTGCCAAGTAAACAGCCAATTGGCGGAATAGGTTGATCCCAACAGAACAGACATCATGAACTTGTTGTTCCTGACCTTCTTGTTTTGCCAAAGCCCATGGTTTTTTCTCATCAATATACTGATTTGCACGATCAGCAAGAGCCATGATTTCACGTATAGCGGTTGAAAACTCACGCGCTTCATAAGATTGAGCAATTGAATCACCCGCATCAATGAAACTTTGAACCAGCTCAGGTTCAGCACATGTTGCAGACAAGCTATTGTTAAAATTGCTGTTAATGAATTTTGCACAACGACTGGCAATATTCACAACTTTACCTACCAAATCTGAATTTACTTTTTGTACAAAGTCATCAAGATTCAAATCGGAATCTTCAACTTTATCAGAAAGTTTAGAAGCAAAGTAATAACGTAAATATTCAGGATTTAAGTGCTGTAAATAGGTTTCAGCTTTAATAAATGTGCCACGCGATTTTGACATTTTTTGACCATTTACAGTCAAGAAACCATTTACGAATAGACCTGTAGGGGTGCGGTAATTTGCACCTTCTAACATTGCAGGCCAGAACAACGCATGGAAATATACAATGTCTTTACCAATGAAGTGATACACCTCATTTTTAGAATCTTTTTTCCAGTAGTCGTCAAAGCTTAATTCTGGGCGTTTCGTTTTGATGTAATTTTCAAAACTTGACATATAGCCAATCGGGGCATCAACCCAAACATAGAAATATTTATTTGGTGCATCTGGAATTTCAAAGCCGAAATAAGGCGCATCACGAGAGATATCCCAATCGTTTAAACCATTTTCAAACCATTCATCTAACTTATTGGCGATCGAAACAGGTAAACGACCTTCGTCACGCGTCCATTTTTGCAAGTATTCGGCAAAGTTTGGGAGTTTAAAGAAATAATGATCTGATGATTTTTCAACAGGTGTCGCACCACTTAATGTTGAGCGTGGATTCAATAGCTCTGTTGCATTATAGGTCGTACCACATACTTCGCATGAGTCGCCATACTGATCTTCCGCTTTACATTTTGGACAAGTCCCTTTAATGAAACGGTCTGACAAGAACATGCTTTTTTCAGGATCAAACAACTGAGTAACAGGACGAATCGCAATATTGCCTGCCTCACGGTTTTTAATATAGATTTCCTCAGAACGGGCTTTATTTTCATCGCTATTGGTTGAATCATAGTGATCGAAATGTACGCCAAAGCCATCAAAATCACGGATATGCTCTTTTTGCACATTGGCAATTTGCGCTTCTGGACTAATCCCATTTGCTTCTGCACGGAGCATGATTGCTGTACCGTGTGCATCATCCGCGCAGACATAAGTCACGTCATGACCCATTGCACGCATGGCACGAACCCAGATATCTGCTTGGATGTAGCCGAGTAGGTGACCCATATGAATAGGACCATTTGCGTATGGAAGGGCGTTAGTGACTAAAATATTTCGCACGGATATAACTCTCTTTCTCAAAGTTAATGCAAGGGCATTGATTTTAGCGTAATTGCTATGAAGATGCACAACAGAATAGGTGAATTCTTTTCAAATGTAGATTTTTATGCATATTCTTATATCTGCCAATTCATTATTATAGAATGGTGTATTCGTGTATTTCCCAAGAGCAATAAATCTATGATTGATGATGAATATTTTGATGATGACCAGCCTGTAACCCGTATTCCACAAAATCAAAATAGTAAAAATCTGATTGAAAAAAATATTCTGAAACAAGCTGAACGCTATTTTGCAGATATTTCTGAAGATGAACATCAGTATCTTATTGAAACACTCAATGGGTTTGCTCAAGAAGAGCCTTATTTTGAAGTTTTAGCCAATCAATTGGATCAGCCTGTTGGGGCTAAAATTGCCAATGATGCTCTCAATCTATTGCATTTTTGGCAATTGATACATGAAGCTGAGGATATTGCTCAGTTTAATCTTTTAGATGTGATCAACAGTGAGTTTTTTCAGTCCGAGATGTTTAAAGCTTTTGATCAATTAGCGCTGGGTGAGCAGAAGTCACAATACCAAGCTGTGTTAGAACAAAGCTTTAAACTCTATCAATTAGAGTTGTATGCGGGATGTATTCCATTGCTTTATGCCCAATTGGAAGGCTTGTTAACGGCTGTTTTAGTTCAAAATGGTTATTTAAAACAACAGGACACCAAGTTTATTGATGTCTATAAAATCGTTCCTGGGTTAAAAGGTCATGAAATTAAAAGTTTGTGGCATAAAGCTAAAATTGCCAATGAATTGAATCATTATTTTTTAGAGTTGGCTGCTTATAAGATGGATAGTAGTTCAACGGTGAGTATGACACGGCATAACATTCTGCATGGTACGGATTTGAATCATTTTAATCAGGGGCGCAGTTTCGTATTGTTTATTTGGTTGTTTGCGGCAGTCAGTTTTATGGGAAATGTCCGATCATAAAGTTCGAATCGTGATGATACTTCACCTAAACTTCACATCTTAATCAAACACGCTACATTTTAATTTTAGAAACTAAAACCAAGATCGAAGAAGGAGAAAATTATGCGGTCTTGGTATGTATTTGTTGCCTCAGCATTTGCGAGTTTGGGCGCTGTTCTCAGTTTAATTGTACCATTTTGCCTTTTTCTATATTTTTATCAGGGCGATTTATTTATTTCAGCTTCTGAACGAACTTCAAGCCGAGGCATGGAAGTCGTATTGTATTTAACCCCATTTTTACTGCTGGTCGGGTTTTTTAGCTACACAGTTATTTTTAAAGTATTTAAAGCACCTCAAAAAATCATCGAAACAACACAGATTATAAAATCTACAACTTTGATTTTTATCATTATGCTAAGTTTTTTATTCTTAGTTTTATGCTTAGATGGTGCTCTATCTAGCTTTATCGAGGCATTGAGTTATTTAATCTTCGTTTATTTACTGTTATTGCTCCCGTTTTGTATCGGTCTAGTTCTCGGAAATGCAGTTTACTTCATTTTATGCAGAAAATTTAATGCGCAGAATATGTTTAGAAAACAAGTACATCATTGGGTTTAAATTTGCGTTTCATGTTATGTTCGAACTTCGATATCAATAAGAAATTACCTATGCTTAAACTGATTGCCGAAGACTTTATCCAAGTGGATAAAATTGATTTAGTTTTACCTTTATATCAACAATTAGTTGAGCAAACTAAACGAGAAGCGGGCTGTATAGCCTATGATTTATATCATGATTTACGCAATACAGGGCATTTTGTATTTATTGAGGAATGGGTGGATCGAGCTGCTTTAGATGCCCATGTTCAATCCTCCCATTTTCAGGATTTAGTCCCGCAAATTGATCAACATAGAAGACAAGACGGAATTTTTACCCATATGCAGCATTATTATGAATTGTTTAAAAAATGAATATTTAGCATCCATCTTCAATCATTTTCTTAATTTTGATTGCCTTTTCAAAATGATCAAGCTGATGGGTTTTAATCCACCATTCTGCCACTTGCATTAAGGTTTCTGGGTCATCATTTTTATTGGCAAAGAATGCATAAAAAGATAAACCAACATCATCTCCCTTTTTAGCAATTTTATCATTACAGACTCGGATAATTTTTTCTTTCATTAAGTGTCGCATTCGATAAGACTCAGTGTTTGTTTTAATTCAATGATTTTCAATCAATCAGAATAGGCTATTTTATTCATTTTGAAACAAAAAAACACATCGCTACAAACTGTGTATGAATTGTTAAAGAAATGCATCTTTTTACATTTTATGGAGTTTCAGTTGTTATAACTAGGGTGAGACTTAATTAAATAGGAAGAAAATCATGACAAATTTAGACGATTTAAAAAACAAAGCTTCTGAAGTAATTGATGATGTGAAGTTAAAAGCCAAAGAAGCAAAATTAGGTGCTGAAAAGGTTGCAGATGACCTCAAACATAAAGCAAAAGAAACACTGCTTAAAGGTGAGCAAGCTGTAAATGATTTGAAGCACAAAAAAGATGATGAAAAGTAATTTGAACAATCACTGAACAGCGCCACGCTGTTCAGTGATACTTTTTACTTAAGGTTCTTTACGAATCCACTCAATTTCACGAATCTGATTATTCACTACCGTAAAAGTATAAGTTACATTCTCAATCTCTTAGATATAGTTGGATACGGTAACCGTCGTTTTACCTTCTTTACGTTCATAAGTGTTCATTGAAATTGGAGATTGGCCAATCCGTGTCGACATTTCCGTCAAACTATCACCTACAGAAACCAATTGTCCTGAAGATGTCCGCACCGCAGTTGTAGATGTTCCAGCAAAAGTTGAACTCGAAATGATTAAAGAAAAAACTAAAAATAATAGAGACTTCATAGAGCTACCTTATTATTGTCAAAAATTACACAAAGTTGTTATGACCCAATGTGACTATAGCTATTTTTTATCCAGTATTTGTATGGGAATTATTAAGACAGCGTTTGTCATAGAAATCTAAATCGCAAAAACTAAAAGTTCATTCTGAACAATGAGATAAAATGATTGAATGGATTATTTTGGATGCTAAACCAACTAAATCAGTAGGATTAATAACAACATTCAAAAAGCTGAATAGAAGTTTGCTTAACCTCAGGTCAATTTACAGTTAAACTATCTGTTCTCAGTATTTATTGTATTTGCAAATTTGGAGCAAATCTATGTCGTGGCTTTCTTCGCTTAAATCAGTTTTTTCTCCTGCGCAGGAGGTGAAAGAGGAAGAAGTCCAATCTGTTTTGCAAAACTATATTTTGCCAAATTCAAATGTCTTAAAAGATCGTATTACTCAAGTGAATGTTGTAGGCCGAGTATTACAACTGACAATTAATACTTATCCTGAAGAGGCAGATCATTTACAAAAAATTCATGATGATCTCGCAGATGCATTGGAGAAGTGCGGTATTCAAGAGTTGAATCTGCATGTGATCCAACAAAAAATTCAACACGATTCGAGTTGTGGCAGTGATCAGCATGGAAAAACAGGGCATAGTTGCGCTTCAAAGCCCAAAGAGCAACATCCTAATCTTCCTCCAGTTGTCGATGCTTCTGCTAAAATGGCAAATACACAAGAAGATCCTAATAATCCGCCGATTCAAAAAGCAGCACCACAACAACGTGATATTCCGAAGCACCCTCGAATTCAAAATGTGATCCTTATATCATCGGGTAAAGGTGGTGTGGGTAAATCAACCACCACAGTAAATATCGCATTGGCTTTGCACAAATTAGGCTTAAAAGTCGGGGTTCTTGATGCTGATATCTATGGTCCAAGTATTCCAACAATGCTGGGGAATGCTGGGCAAACACCTAAAATAGAAGGTGAAAATTTTGTACCATTAGAAGCTTATGGTATGGCGGTACTTTCCATCGGTCATTTGATTGGAAAAGAAAATACGCCAGTTGCTTGGCGTGGTGCTAAAGCCACAGGTGCATTGATGCAACTGTTTAATCAAGCGCTATGGCCTGATTTAGATGTTCTAGTTATCGATATGCCACCTGGTACAGGTGATATTCAATTAACCCTTGCCCAGCGTATTCCTGTAACAGGCGCTGTGATTGTGACAACACCACAGAATGTAGCGTTGATGGATGCGGTTAAAGGAATTGAACTGTTTAATAAAGTACATATTCCAGTTATGGGTGTGGTGGAAAATATGTCGACGCATATTTGCTCAAACTGTGGTCATGAAGAACAAATTTTTGGTACAGGTGGCGGCGATCAATTGTCTGAGCAATATAATATTCCGTTGTTGGGACGATTGCCTCTAAATGTTCAAATTCGTGAAAATGCTGATGCTGGTAAACCTTCTGTGGTAGCAGGAGATGTTGCTGCAGAAAACTATATGGCGATTGCTGAAAAAATTGCACAAGCTTTACCTAAAGCCGAAAAAGATCCGCATAGAATTTTCTAAGAATTGACCTCTCAAGCGTCCTCTCTTTATTTTAACCATTGAATTAAAGAGAGGATGGTTGAGAATGGATCAATGAAATATTTAAACTTACTCGATAATAAGATTTTATACGCACTGCCCATTTTCAGTATCCTCAAAAATAAAATAATTAATGCTAAATATGAAGGGCATAGTACAAACGATGCTAAGTTAATTAAAGTTATTCCCAACTCAAAAAATAAAATTTAAATCGCCTTCTCTTAACTATCTGGATAAAAATATAGAAAATTGATCAACTGGTATATTCATTGCTTAGGTATAATTTCTAATTTAAACCATTGAGTAGACCATGCTATTAAAAAAAATCTTATGTACTTTGGGAATCTGTAGTTCGATGTTCTTGGCTGCATGTAATGATAGTGATTCAGGTAAAACCAATTCTAATTCAACGGCACAGAAATCATTGCAACCCATCATTATTCAAGGTGCATTACCTGTAGAGTCTGAGCAAATGGCCTCAAAACTAAGCAATTCTACAGTCGAAACTTTTGGTGGTTGGACGTTTTGGAAAGGAACCTATCAGGGTTATCCTGTGATTATCTCTAAAACAAGAATGGGAATGAGCAACTCTGCTGCAGCAACAGCAATTGCGATTGAACGTTATAAACCCATCGCGATTATTAACCAAGGAACATCAGGTGGACATGATCCAGATCTTAATGTCTATGATATTGTTTTAGGTCGTTATACCACCAATATTGGTGCATTTAGAACACCTAAAAAAGCAGTTGGAGAGGGTTCGAATTCTCTTGAATGGACAGAAGCTTTTGATGTGCTGCCTACGGATGAATCTGATCCTGAACCGATTGCGATTCGTAAATTTGAAGCAGATAAAGATCTGTTATTGGCAGCGCAGCGTGCAAAAACCAATTATAGCAAGGGCCGTGTGGTTGAAGGTACTATTGGTTCAGCAGATGTTTGGAACAATGAATTGGATCGAATTGCATTTTTCCATAAAAATTATGGCACTTCAGTAGAGGAAATGGAGGCAGCATCTGTGGCACAAATTGCCAGCCAATATAAAGTACCATTCCTTGGTGTTCGTATTTTATCGAACAATATTACCAATGGCGGTGCATATGACCCAGGTACTGGAGAAGCATGCCAGCATTATGTTTTAGATGTGGTTGTTGAATATATGAAAGCTAAACAAGCAGCTTTGAAGTAAATTTTTTATCAGAATAAGTTGGAGCTTGCTTAAAGAGTGTTTGGCTGTTTTTTGCGGTTATTCCATTTTTTAATCACGCTCCAACGCCAGTAAATACGTGTCGCAATAAAGAGTAGCGATGCAAATACAAATGCTTCAATAAACAAACCCGTTGCAAGAATTTTGGCTAGGCTAAAATCAATATGCCCATGGCCAAAGTTTTTGATCCAATGAATGATTTGATGGAAAACACCAAGTAACATTTCTTTATTGATCATATGCACATGATAAATTTTGGAACCAATCCAAAAGGCAAAAATCAAAATTGGCACAATGGTTAAAGGATTCATGATCCAAGCTAAAATTAAACCAATCGGTAAATTAGCTTCAAAGAATAATACTGAAAAAATAATCAATAAGGTGTGGAATGGGATAGGCAAGATGCCCCAAAAGGTACCAATAAACATCGCTTTAGAGATTGATTTTCGATTGACATACCAAAGCTGAGGACTTAAGGCTTTATCACCAAAAATCTTCATGAATTTCAAATTGTTGACTCGCTCTGGACTAGGGAGCCAAGACTGAAAAAAATGCTTTGCCATAAAAGTAGAAAATGCAAGAAAGGTAACTATTGTGCATCAATGTAGATAAAAACGACAACCTTTCTGACAAAAAACCTAATGAGTAAGAGAAAAATATGGATAAAGAATAGTCAATAAAACTGAAAATTTACTTAAAAAAGCCCTTTATTTGTGCCTAGGACTGCCTGTATTGGAACTACTTGTTGTTTTACGGTGAATCAGTGTTCTATTTGGGATAAACATACTGATTTAAAAGGTATTATTATTGATTTTAAAGTTTGATTTTGGACATAAAAACAGCATTTCTTCGATCAGTGACTTTGCAGTTCTTATCTGATTTTAAGTTTTCAAAGCATTGAAAATAAAATATATTTTTATTTAGGGTAATGTTCTTCAATAAGTTCTCTTACAATTAATTTTTTGCCAATTCAATTTAAAAGATTTAATCTGCGATCAATCCATTGATGAGGTCATTTAATGATTTCATGGTTTTTTATTGGCTTGGTGGTGACGATTCTTTTGACACCAGGACCAACCAATACGCTTTTAGCATCTTCTGGAATTCAAGTTGGAATTCGAAAATCTCTTGCATTAATTCCAGCGGAAGCGCTTGGCTATCTTATCTCCATTACCATTTGGGGATTAATTATTGGATCTGTGTCTAAACAGTTTCCAAGTGTGCCCGTTATTCTTAAATTATTTAGCGCAGGTTATATTTTATTCCTGGCTTTAAAATTATGGCGTACAGCAAATCGAGATGAAAACTTTAATCATGCGACAATTCGGGCGCGTGAGTTATTTTTTGCAACCCTTTTAAACCCGAAAGCACTTCTTTTTGCTTCTGCAATTTTTCCAACACATGTATGGCAAAATGCGTCTGCTTATACTTCACATATGTTGGTGTTTTTATTATTAATCGTACCGATTGCATTTTTTTGGACATTTATTGGTTCTGTGATTTGCAGTAATAAAGTGACTTGGCTCAATCAGCGTAATATGCAAAGAACTGCGTCTTTAGTTTTAGTGAGTTTTACTGTACCACTGAGCTACTCAGCACTTTTAAGCCTTTAACAATCGATTATAGTTAAACTTAAGTTTGTACGTTTACTTACAGACTTGGGTTGCTCTATTTCGTCATAAACATTCCTTTCAAAAGCAATTTCAGTTAAAGTACAGCGCAGTAAATAGCACAGTTTTGGGATAGAGATAAATGGCAATTAAGTCTGATCGTTGGATTCGTGAAATGAGCGAAAAGCACGGTATGATTGAACCGTATGCAGAAAACCAAGTGCGTTATGATGAACATGGTGAAAAGCTAATTTCTTATGGCGTATCTAGCTATGGTTATGACGTACGTTGTGCGCGTGAGTTTAAAGTCTTTACCAATGTTCACTCTGCCATTGTCGACCCTAAAAATTTCGATGAACGTAGTTTTATCGACATTGAATCTGATGTTTGTATCATCCCTCCAAACTCATTTGCGTTAGCACGTACTGTTGAATATTTCCGTATTCCACGTAATGTTTTGACGATCTGCCTAGGTAAATCGACTTATGCACGTTGCGGTATCATTGTAAATGTAACGCCGCTTGAACCTGAATGGGAAGGTCATGTGACATTAGAGTTTTCAAATACGACGAATTTACCTGCGCGTATTTATGCTGGTGAAGGTGTTGCTCAAATGCTATTTTTTGAATCTGATGAAGTTTGTGAAACCTCTTATAAAGATCGTGGCGGTAAATACCAAGGTCAGGTTGGGGTAACCTTACCTAAAGCTTAAATTAAAAATGAGCTGAAAGAAGCAAGTGTAAATCACTTGCTTTTTTTATGTATTGATCATGAGAAAATATGATTTATATACTATTTTTATTAGAATGAGCGCTGTCGTTAAACTTATTATTAAGTATATCTAATGAGGAGTGTTAAATTATTTTAAATAATTGTTTTTTATCTGAAAATTTAAAATTTATGCGGTGTGAATTTTAATCTATGGTATAAATAAAATTACGTTGATGTTAAATAAAAATGTGATTTATATCGTTTTATTTATTCAGAATTTGAATAGTACTTTAGCATCGGTATAAAAAATAAGGTCAAGCTTTGCTAAGGATGGAAGCGTACGATGTTCGAAAGAAAATATCTAAGTGTTGTATTACTGGTACTGAGTGGTTTAGGTGTAAATACTGCTCATGCTTCTACATTACAAAGACTGACTGATGAACAATTATCAGAAACGACGGGTCAAGCACTCATGAGTTTAAGTTATACATCACCAACAGATGCAAGTAATTTAGAGTCAAAACGTGATGGCAGTGCCAAAAATATAGGTTTTTACAAATTAGGCTTGGAAGCTGATTTAGAATTAAATGCAAATATAAAGAAATTACAATTAGGCTGTGGTGGAGTTAATAATTCTGTCCGTAGTGGGGTTTGTGATATTGATATCGACAATATTAGTTTGAGTGGTTTAGGTAATTCTGCATCTTCAAATACGGATAGTGATTCTGATCGAGCTGCCCGGGTTGGATCAAGTGCGGTATTAACCAATCCTTTTATTCAATTTGCGATAAAAAATCCAGATAGTGCATCCACGCGTGAAGTGGTAGGAATTAATTTAAGTTCAGAAAAAGCTATGGGCTTGATTACTTTTGGAAATGAAAATAGTGATACAAAAAATGGTATTAATTCATTAAGTGGATTTATGCAAATTGCGAAAGCAGGGGGATATGCTTCTGTAAATTCAATGACAGGAGTTTGTTATGACACAAGTGCAAGTGGCTGTAATATTGGAACTGGTGTAGATATTGTAGGAAAAGCGACAGGAACTTTATGTTGTGATATTGGAATTGGTTCTAAAAAGTATAATTTAAATATTAGTGTACCCAATAGTGGTGTGTTGAGCTTGCCTGTTCAACCTATTACTGGTAAACGGATTTCATCAGCAAGTTTATATGGTACTGCAACAATAGATGGTATTAAATTATCAGGAACAATTAATCCTAGATTGACAGGTTTAGGGAACCTTGAGTTGGGGAATAAAAACCTGATCGGAACGCTGAATAATTTAGTAGTAAATGTGACGATAGATGAAGATCTTGGTTATTTTCATAAAGCCAGCTTAAATGGAACACCTGTTTCGTTATCTTTACAGTCACAAGATCTGCAGTGGACAGGAGGGGTGTCGGTTGCGCAAAAGGGTTGGTGGTTAGAGTTTTCGAATCCAATTGATATCGGAGATGTAACACCAGCGAAACCCGTGGATATTGCGGCAAATACTTTAAGTGCGACCCTTCGGAAAGTAAGTGATTATTTAACCGACAAACCGATACAATGCGGCTTAACAGTATTGAATTGTGCATTTAGTGGTACGATTGATACCAAGACCATGACGCTTGGAAACGATGCTGCTGTTTCAATGCCTTTAAGTAATCTGAAATTAGTTAATCAGACTTTTACGCCCAATTGTTATGGTAGCTTGAAATTTTGTTAATTTTTATTGATTTATAGAATACTCAAGATCAAAAAATTAATACTAATCATGAATCAACTCTCTATATTAAATGTTTTAAAACCCACTTCGGTGGGTTTTAATGTCTTAAATTGTATTCCCGCAGATGTCTGTCGTTCCAACTGGATAGGTGAACTGAATTTGTGTTTGAGTTGTATCAAAATCATAACTACATGCAGCCCAACTGCTTATAAAAATTGAATTTATCATTAAACCGAATATCATTCTTTTCATGGTGTATTCCTTTTTGTTTTGAGATTTTACTATAAAGTTAAAATGGAATAGATTTGAAAATATCCGATAAAAAGGTTTAAAAAATTTAAATATTAAATACTTGATTTAAGTGGATTCATTTTAATTAAAATGTTTGAACTATTTTTATATCTATCTTTGATTTTTTATTTATATTTGAATTTAAAAAGTTTTTATTCTTGAAAATTTCTATAGAATTTTTTTCATGTGTTTTGATGCTATTTGGCATTTTGGTTTACTAACAAAAATTACAGTCATTTTGTCGGAAATTTAACCTATATTTAAAGACATTATGATAGATTAATCACATTATATTTCTCTATTGAAAACTAAAATACATTTTCATAACAGTAAGAGCCTAAATTTTATGAAGTTTATCTAAGATTAGGTTTGCTTATTGGAACAATAGAGTTTCACAATTTTGAACATAATCTAAGGATAAGGAGATGTTCATGCTTAAAATAAAGGCTTTGTGTGCAGCACTTTTTTCATTCAGTGTTGTTGCAATATCTGCTGTATATGCACAGTCTACAACTTTAAAAAGTATGTCTGATGAGCAACTCTCTGAAACGACAGGTCAGGCTTTAATGAGTTTGACTTATGTTGCACCCACCGATTCAGCAAATATGGAAGCAAAACGATCAGGTGGAGATAAAAGTATTGGATTTTATAAATTAGGTTTAGAAGCTGAACTTGAGTTAAATGCCAATATTAAAAAATTACAGTTAGGTTGCGGTGGTGTAAATGGAGCAGGGAACTGCGACATTGATATTGATAACTTGGGTTTGAGTGGTGTGGGAAACGCTGCAACATCTAATACAGATAGTGCTTCTGACCGAGCTGCTCGCGTAGGATCAAGTGCTGTTTTAACCAATCCATTTATTCAATTTGCAATTAAAAACCCTGAAAGTGCCTCTACACGGCAAGTCGTGGGAATAAATTTAAGTTCTGAAAAAGCAGTGGGGCTGCTGACGTTTGGTACTGAAAATAGTAGTACAAAAAATGGAATTAACTCCTTAAGTGGATATATGCAAGTTGCTGCTACGACTGGAACAGCATTGGTCAATGGTTTTGGTACGAGTAATGTCGCTGGAGAAGCAGCCAGAACACAGTTAAGACAATCTGATGGTTATAATGCGATTAATGGTAGGGCTTGTTGTCTTATATTTGGAGCATCAGTTGGGTTTTCTACGACTTCTTATGACCTTAATTTGAGGGATCAAGCAACTGGAAGTAATATTTTAAAGGGTGACTTAGTTCTTCCTCAACAAGTTATCACTGGTAAGCGTATCAATAGCGCAATTTTAAACGCCACTGCAAATGTTAGAACAATTGATTTATCCGGTACAATTAGTGCAACAGCATTGGCAATCATTCCCCTCAATAATAAATCAACTTCAGGAAGCATCAATAACTTAATTGTTGATGCAACAATTAATGAAGATTTGGGTTATTTTCATAAAGCCAGTTTAAATGGGACACCCGCTTCTTTATCTCTGCAAGGGCAAGATATTCAGTGGACAGGAAATAAATCAGTTGCTCAAAAGGGTTGGTGGTTAGAGCTGTCTAATCCAATTGATATTGGTAAAATTGATCCAACAGATAAGGTTGATATTCCAAAAGCGACATTAAACGCGATCATGGATCAAGTAGGTGCGTATTTAACCGATCATCCTGTTGATTGTGGTAGTTTTTTGGCTTTGAACTGCCTCGCAGGTACAGCCGTTCCTGTTGGGACTGTTGATTTAATCAATGCGCCTCATGCAACTATGCCATTAAATAATATACAGTTAGCTAAACAGGATTTTACTCCAAACTGCTATGGCTCATTAAAGTTCTGTTAATCAAATGCTTATTATGCTTTGGCAGTAACTGTGTTAAAACTTATGGTGAGTTTCTTGCTTAAAAAGATTCATTTGTCGGAAATGATAGATTTTAACCAAAAAAACTTTGTCATAATTAAAAAAATTACATAGTATGAAGTGTGATAGACATAACAAAACTGTATAAACAAGGATATGTGTTTTTGTACAGTTTGAAGTCTGAAATTTAAGAAATAAAATAAAATATGGTGCGGAGCATCGTATAACACAGGAAGGTCGTGGATGACTACACTCAATTATACGGTAAAATTTCATAAAACCGTTTTGGTGAGTTTCATTGGTTTATGTTTAAGCCAATCTTGCTTCGCACTCGAAGAAATGTCTGATGAAAAGTTAAGTGATACCACAGGCGAAGGTATTGCCTTATTGCCTAGAGACACTTATATGGTTTTTCAGGGCGCTGGAGTTAACCAAACTCAAGATACTGTGCTTACAAATCGTAATTTAGACACGGGCTATATCTATTATGTTCCTGTGGGACCATTATCATCAATCGTTCAAGATACCAATAAAGATGGTGTTGTGAATGCCAGTGACCATTCAGTCGGGAAAGCTGATTTATATCTATATGGTTTAGCGTTGTCTAAAAATGCCAGCAATAATGCCAACCTTAGATTAGATGCGGGATCAACCAATGGCGTAGCGAATGCTGCGATTAAAAGCTGGGGAACTGCAACCAACCCTTGGATATTCAATGTAAAAACAGACCTCAATGTACCTGACTTTGGTGCAGGTGCGGGTTCTGTAACATATTTAAATTTTGAAGCGCCGTTATATGAAAATTTATATTCATTTGCTGCCGATAAGAAAACAGTGACGACCAGTGCTTTTATTAATGATGTTGGTGGGGAAGATGCATATAACCTTAAACTTGCATTTTGGGCAGATGGTTTTGTACGCGATCAAAGTAAAGCTGACAAAGATCCAAATCAATTTAATTTAGGCGAGGGGTTTAGTACCACTGCGACGGGGCGAGCAAACCGTATTCGCTTACAAGGTATCTTTAACGGTTTTGGATTAAATGGCAGTAAAATTCAATTATTCCAAACGCTCGGTGGTGCTACAAATACGGGTGGTATGAGTGCTTTTTATAACAATACTTTAGGTTTGGCTGGTGTTATACGATTAAATAGTGGTGATGGTTCAAAATTATTGGGAACATCTACAGCAAACTCATGGACTGCTCCAGCGAATTTGATGAGCCATGTTTTTAGGATTAGCACTCAAGAATGTGGAGTTGGTAACTTGAATGGTTGTACCACTCCAGCAGCGCAAGACATCTTATCGACTCCAGCAATTAATGGCGGAACAGCACCGACTTTTTCAGATAAAGAAGGTATTTATATCTATAATTTGAATACCAATTTGGTGCTCGGTTCATTATATCAGCCTTTGATTCTCGGATCTGATGGAACAAACTTTAGTATAGAGCTGGCTAGGATCCCAAATAAAGAATCAATTTATAAGAAGATCTATACAGATTATACAGGGGCGGATACTTCATATACAGGCTCCACTTGTAATGTCTATAACTGCGGCACAAGTTCAATAGCGGGTTATCAAGGCAGTTCGGCAACACACAGTAGTATCAGTATAGGGACTGTTTATAGTATGGATGCAGGGAAGACTTTACTTGCAGATAAATCAGCAGGGGCTGTAGGGGTTTCATTTAATCAATTAAATAATGCCACCAGTTCAAATGCACAGAATAACTTAGGATCTGCCTTGATTGATGGAATGCTGATTCAGCATATGAAAATAACCACCAAAGGCTTATAGGATAGGAAGAAATATAATGAAAAAAACAGTACTTCTTATTTTAACCAGTTTGGTGAGTTTTCATTTGGCAGCGATGGAGGCTTTAACTGATTCAGATATGCAGCAAGTCGAAGGGCAAGCTGGTGCAGATTTATCTTTAAAATTGGTACTGAATCAAATTAATGCAAGTGATTCATATTACACCACAAATAATGCCTATAAGTTTGATAATGGTACTGGCGGTATTTGTGAGAAATTACAATTTTGCCATTTGGCATTGTCTGTCAATAATCGCTATGTTGATGCAAATGGTTTAGCCAGTAGTACTGAAGGGAATAAACTTTGGGTGGTCTTTAAAGGTGTACAAGGGACAATTAATATTCAGAAATTGGGTTTGGATGGTGTTGATTTGGTCTATAAAAATACCACTGCTATGCAGATGATCAAGCCCGCAATTCAGTTATCTTTTGATGCGAATCAACCGATTCAAATTCGTAATTTTGGCTTCAATTCTCTTTCTATCGAAAAAGATGATTTCACCAGTAAGACCAATCCAGATGGAACAGTTACGGAAAATTCATCGGGTGCAACGGAAGGCCAGTATGGTTATTTAAAAGCCAATAAATATGTAGCAAAACCTCAAACAACGGGTGCTAATGGCTCTACCGCAAATAATTATGATGTGGGTCGAGAAACCGGTTTTATGGGGGTACAAATGAACGGTAATCTTGTTCTGCAGGGCAAGCTGATGATGTTTAGTTGTGATTCTACAATGAATAAGCGTTGCTAAAATAAATCTGAGGGTTTAAGGATGAACATTAAAAAACAACAACATGGAAAAAGATTTATTTTAAATACATTGGCTTTGAGTTTGTTGGCTATACATACACCTGTTTATGCATTACAAGCTTTAGATGATAGCGATTTAAGAAACGTAAATGGACAGGATGGCGTACACATAGAGGCAAGCTTAAAAGAAGCTAATATCAAAACATTGTACTGGACTGATCAGGCAGGTCGCGCAGAAGCAGATGCAACCAGTCAAGCCCTCGTTGCAACTGCAGATACGGTTAAAATACAACAGAGCAATACTTCTACAGATCCATTAAAAGCAGATATCAAGCTTAATATGGGAACTGTTGCGGGCAAAACTGGAGTGAATTTAGATTTATCACTTTCTCCTATGCTGATGACCGTCGATTCATTTCGTGTTTGTGATAGTGATCCAAGTGGAGCACGCTGTAGTGCAAAGTTGGGTAATTTAGCGGTACAAACGGCTTCAAATACCAGTATTGGATTAAAAACAAGCAATGGTCTTTTAAGTAAAACAGATCAAGTTGAGCTAACTTTAGGGCTTCAAAATGCCAACATCTATTTAGGCCAAAGCAGTGCCACAAATCAATTAAACCAACTGATTTTAAAGAATTTTAATTTTAACTTTAAAGGAAAAGGTTTTGCGTTTATCGATGCGGCTGAAGGTTTTAAATTACAAACGAATTCTGGAAGTAATATCGCGGGTGCAAATCAGGCACCAGATACGAATTATGGTTATGTGGACTTAACCCGTGTGGTTGATCCAGCTTCATTAAAGGCGGGTTTTATAAACACAGGCAGTTATGGAAATGGGACTTCCACAACCAATGCGGGTTTAAATCTTGAAATTATGGTGAATAATAAAGGCATCAATCCTACATCGCTTTATGATGTCGATAGCTATAATACGCCAACAGGTGCTAAAGGGCTGATTCGCGTAGGTGCAAGTGGGCGTATGGTGAATGGTTCATTGCAATTTCGTGGTGTACAGAATGCCAGTAGTTTAATTGGTTCTGCTGTTAATTCGAGTGGTGCAGACACTGGAAAAGATATTGTTGGTGGTTCAGGTATCGCATTTCGTATGAAGACGGATTTCACCAAAGAAGGTGACACCATGCTTGCTGGTGGTGGCGATGCAACAACTTTGGAAATTGGTGGTGCTGGATTAAATAGTTACGGTTTTGAGTTTGGTAATTTAACCGGTTTACAAAAGGGAACGCGTGCTTCTTTTGACACAGGAAATGTTTTTTTAAATCTTACCGACTCTAAGCAAGTTACGATACCTGTAAACACAACCTTCCAAAATTCAAGTTTTGGTAATGGTCAGGCTTTAACCAATTTAAGTGATTATAAACAAGATATTTATACGACCCTATCAGCGGGTAATCGTCCTTATGCTGTGGTCGCTTCAATTCGTGGTGGGGAATTCCAATCTATCTCTAGGCGCGGGCGATTTACCACCGCAGCCGGCGTTGCGGCTGGTAATTTATTTACAGAGAGTGGTTTAAATAATCAGTGGGGGTTAGCTTTACCCTTTTATAACTTAAATGCCAATTTAGCGATGTATGGCACAACTGTTGATGCTGATAAAGCCTATTACTATTCAGCAGATGGTACGAAAAGCAGTGTCGCAGCTACAGCGGGTACGCAAACTTCTAGACTCGGTTTTTCTTTAGGTTTAAGTACAGAGGGTGTGGATAAAAGTGGTTCAACTAAGCTTGGCAATAAAACAACCTCGATTTTGGTGATTGATGGTGGTCAGGTAAAAAATGATGCAGGTGTTCCGATTGCCGGTACCTCTAAAGACTATTATTTAGGTTTAAGAAACATCGATATGTTGCTGAAAGGCAATGGCAGTATTGGGGTGGAAAACGGAAGTTTAAATTTAAGTTTAAAAAATATGTTGGTGGTGATGGCGGCTGAAGTTGCGGCAGGTTATTTACCTGGTACAACCTATGCATCATGTGCGGGTGGTATTGCAACAGCAAGCGTCGCTTGTGGCAACAAGGGAGCATCTGATTCCAATAATTTCGCCAAAAGTGATGATGTGTTGTTTGGTCTAAAACTTCGCTTTGGTGGGGATATGGATTTGTCACTTATTCCAAATAGTGAAATTAAAGCGGATGGCACAGGCAATCGTTTAACAGTTGTGGGTGATTTAAAATTAGCAGCTACAAATAACACCATCCAGATTAGTGATCCTGTCAATGGTTCTATACTTGGTTTAGATAATTTGACGGGTGATATTCGCTTTAACAATGCTATTGTGCTCAGTAAAAACTCAACGAGTGGGACTGGTCAGGTTGGATTTAATGCAAGTTTACAATTTAATCCAACACAGTCAGTCGGCGGTGTATTTAGAGCGAGAGATTTAAACTTCTATCCTCCATCTATGAATGGGGCTTTAGTTTCGGGTGCACGCTTAGGTGAAATTGCGTTGACAGGAGGTCGGTTGACCAGTGAATTTAACATTGTTCCTCGGAATTAATGCGTTATTGGTCGGCTAGTGCTTTTATCGTACAGAATTTCTGATTAGACTGTGATGTGGTAGGCAGTATATAAATTTTCCTAAGGATTAGGATAATGAAAAAAAATAGAAACCTAGGATGTATATCATTATTGATACTGAGTCCAATTGCGCTGGCAATGGAACCTATGGATGATCAAAGTCTTTCCCAAACAACGGGGCAAGATGGGATAAATGTTGGTATAAATTTGAGTAAAGTTCAACTCAATCAAATTTCAATTATTGATCGTGACGGGTTAGGCTCAACTGTGAATGATGCAAATAAAGCATCGCTGGTTCTTGCGGGTAAAAGTGCTGGTACGGTTGCTGACCAAACTGTTGATATCACTTTTCTAGGCGCTTCAAATACCCCAACGATGAACATAGTCATGGATACCGATGGGGGCGCTACAGGTGGAGCAAGTGGTAAACCTTTTGCCAATATCGGAATGAGCTTTGCAAGTAATATTACTGGGATTAAAGTTTCTCCATTTGCACTTTACTTGGCTGGAGCGAGTTCATCTTCAGGACCTGCTGGATATCAATCTATTTTTACAGGAACCAGTGAAAAACCCGATGTCATTAAATTTTTAAAACTGAATGATGGTTTTGATATCAACTTTGCTGCAGCCAAACCCACCATTAATTTACAGTTAGGTAATGCACCTCAAGGGCGTATGATTGCTTTTGGTGGGGCAATTCAATCGATTTGTGGTACAGGATCAGGCTGTGCTATTGCACTTTTATCTGATGATAGCGATATTGGTGCAAATTTTAACTTCCAATTAACTGGAACAGATAAGGTTAATGGTTTTTCATTAAACGGTTTCTATGCTGGCGTTGAACCAACAGGTTTTGTCTTTGGTAATACGGGTGAATCGAGTAAGTTTGATCTGGGTATCAATCAGATGATTATGGGAACGAGTGGGGCAAGTGCGGCAGGGACTTTTAATGGTCTGCAAAATGGCTCGATGGGGAACTTTGGGGCAATCGGAACATCAGTTACAGATTTAAAAGTCAAAATTAATGGTCTGTAATGATGGTCTATAAAATACCAAAGCATAAAAAACCCTATAAGTTGTGTGACTTATAGGGTTTAGTTTATTTCAGGGCTTTTTTAATGCGATTGAAAAATTACTTCACTAATTTAGCCAATAACTCATCTTTGCTTAAATTTACAGATTCGGCATCTCTACGACCTTTGTATTCAAAAGTTCCAGCATCTAAGCCTTTTTCACCAATGACAATACGGTGAGGAATACCTGTTAATTCCAAGTCAGAGAATTTAACACCAGGACGCTCATTACGATCATCCAGTAATACATCATAGCCTGCGGCTTGTAATTCAGCATAAAGTGCTTCAGCTGCTTCAAGCGTACGTGGAGATTTTTGCGCATTCATTGGCACAATTGCAACTTCGAAAGGGGCAATTGCAGATGGCCAAATAATACCTTTCTCATCAAAGTTTTGTTCGATCGCGGAAGCAACTACACGGGTTACACCAATTCCATAACAGCCCATTGTCACCACTAATGGTTTGCCGTCATCACCCAAAACTTTACAGCCGAGTGCTTCTGAGTATTTGGTACCCAATTGGAAAATATGACCGACTTCAATACCACGTTTAATTAAAATCGTGCCTTGACCATCTGGAGATGGGTCACCTTCAACCACATTACGTAAGTCAAAAACTTCTGTAAATGTTGCATCACGGTCCCAGTTGATACCAGTGGCATGCTTATCTACTTCATTGGCACCCGCAACAAAATCTGAAAGCACAGAGGCTGCACGGTCAACAATCACAGTTAAGCCTTTCTCAACCAGTCCTTGTGGTCCACAGAATCCCGCAGTTAACCCAAGAGCATTGAGTTGAACATCTGTTGCAAATGTTAAAGGTGCGGCAATCAGTGGATGCTTTTCAGCTTTAATTTCATTGAGCTCATGGTCGCCACGCAGGAATAACGCGATTACAGGAACATGACCCTTTTCATCAGCAATACCTTGTACAAGTAAGGCTTTTACCGATTGCGCTGGATCTGTATTTAAAAATGCAGAAACATCAGCAATGGTTTTTTGATTCGGAGTGTCTACAATTTTTAGATCTTGGCTGGGTGCTGCGCGCTCACCAGTCAATACTGCTTCAGCCATTTCAACATTGGCCGCATAGTCAGATTCGGTCGAGAAAGCGATATCGTCTTCACCACTTGATGCAAGTACGTGAAACTCATGTGAACCTGAACCACCAATCGAACCTGTATCTGCTTGAACAGGGCGGAAATTTAAACCTAAGCGGCTGAAAATTCGGCAATAGGTGTTGTACATAACATCATAAGTTTCTTGTAATGACGCTTGATCGACATGAAAAGAATAAGCATCTTTCATAATAAATTCACGCGAACGCATCACACCAAAACGTGGACGAATTTCATCACGGAACTTAGTTTGAATTTGATAAAAATTCATTGGAAGTTGTTTATAACTTTTTAATTCATTGCGAGCCAAATCCGTAATGACTTCTTCATGTGTCGGACCAAGAACAAAGTCATTGCTATGGCGGTCTTTAAAACGCAACAGCTCTGGGCCATATTGTACATAACGACCAGATTCTTCCCATAGTGAAGCTGGCTGCGTCACGGGCATTAATGTTTCCAAAGAACCTGCACGATTCATTTCCTCACGAACAATCGCTTCAACTTTATTGAGCACACGTACACCCATCGGCAACCAAGTGTATAAACCTGAAGCCAATTTACGGATCATCCCAGCACGTAACATGAGCTGATGTGAAATGACTTCAGCATCGTTTGGGGTTTCTCTTAACGTTGCAAATAAAAAGCGACTCGCGCGCATGGAAACTGTCCTAAAATTTTTAGATTTAAAGGAATGATTATACGATAAAAAAATACGATAAAAAAATAAGCTGAACATTTTTAATGATTGTTTAAATTGAAAACTTTATATTCTTATACTGGCGATACGATCAGAGCTTGGTTTTAACTTGAAATTATCCGATATCGTGAAAGGTTGTTTAAATCATTTATATTGTTTTGTTTAGTTTTTATCAATAATAGAGCCAAGGAATTCCGAATTAAAAGGTGATTATTCAAGTTTTTTAAGGCGGTTAATAATATCATCATAGTAGGTTTGTGTCTTGCGGTAGTTGTCTTGTAGGCTTCCAATATAATTCTTTGTTTTATCTATGTTTTCAGAATTGTATTTGATCCGATCTTTGAGTGTAACAGGAACAGAGTTACCTTTGCGGTAATATTCCATTTCTTGTCTTTTAAGTATAATACGATCACTTTGAAGTTGTTTAAGTGTTTGGTTTTGTAGTGTTATTTGTTGTTTTATATTGCTTAGAAGTTCATTTCTTTTGTTAATAGCGACAGATGAGTTGCCATAGGCACGCTTTAAGCGCGCATCTTGTTCTAATTTACGCATTTCAGATGCGCGTGACGTCGATTGCTGTAAATCTTTTTCGACATTATAAGCATGATTACGTTTGATCACTTGCATGTTGCGATCAAGCGCTTCATAACCATTTTTTATGTGTGCTGGTGTAACCGAGGTGCTGATATTGGCCACCCCATTTTTATCATAATATCGATACCATACCGCTTTAGCCTGAGGCGTATCAGCATAGACCGATAAAGTACAGATGAGTAAGCTGACTGAAAGGGCGGTATTGCATATTTTTTTTGTTTTTGACGCTATATTTTGGTAATAGATTATTCTATCCATTTAAAGTCTACCATCCCCAAAAAATCAATGTAAGTTATATGATTTTGAAACTATCTTTGGTCATTTTATGTGGTTACAAAATTTTAATAAACAATTAACTTCTAAAAAAAAGCAGAATATTTTTTTTTATGTGAGCTTTACTGTGTTTTACTGTTTGAAGTGAGATTTCCGACAAGAAATGTTCATTGATAAAGTGAGTTAATATATGTTAAAAAAACATGATTAATTGTAAAAATAAATCTGTACAGCACAATTCATTCCAAGCTTACGGAAAGGGGCATTAAATGGACGATAAATTTCAAAATCTAAAAGTCATGGTGATCGATGATTCTAAAACCATTCGTCGTACTGCTGAAACATTATTACAAAGAGAAGGTTGTGAAGTTGTCACTGCTGTAGACGGTTTTGAAGCCTTATCTAAAATTGCTGAAGCAAATCCAGATATTGTTTTTGTTGATATCATGATGCCTCGTCTGGATGGCTATCAAACCTGCGCTTTGATTAAAAACTCCCAAAATTATCAAAATATTCCAGTCATCATGTTATCCAGTAAAGATGGCTTATTTGATCAAGCAAAAGGTCGTGTTGTCGGTTCAGATGAATATTTAACAAAACCATTTAGTAAAGATGAACTATTAAATGCTATTCGCAATCATGTGACTGCTTAAATGAACGGTTAATTTGGGGGAAATAATGACAAAAATTTTAATAGTTGATGATTCACCAACAGAAATGTTTAGATTTAAAGAAATTCTAGCTAAGCATGGATTTGAAGTGATTGAAGCAACCAATGGTGCAGATGGTATTACACTGGCGCAAGCTGAATTGCCGGATCTTGTGTTAATGGATGTTGTTATGCCTGGTGTAAATGGTTTCCAAGCGACTCGTCAGATCGCACGTGGTGCAGCCACCAAGCATATTCCAATTGTGATTGTAAGTACTAAAGATCAAGAAACCGACCGCGTTTGGGGAAAACGTCAAGGGGCTTGTGACTACTTAACCAAACCGATTGATGAGAATCAGCTGATCAGTACGATTAAGCAACATCTACAAGCAGGATAATGTATGGCAGCAAATGGATTTATCGAATTACTTCGATTGTCTAAGCGAGGAAATAAAAATTACGCTGACAATGAAAATGAAGTAAACCGATGGTCAGGCATTGCATTTGAAATGATGGGGCAATATTTTGTTGCGCCTTTGGGTGAGGTTTCAGAAGTTATTTATCCGCCAAAATACACACCCGTTCCCAATGTTCAGGGATGGGTGAGAGGTTTAGCGAATATTCGCGGACGGTTATTGTCAGTTTCTGATTTGGCTTTTTATTTAACGGGGCAAAGAAGCCAATTTCTACCTACTCAAAAAGTCTTATGTATTAGTCATAATGACCACTATGTTGGTCTGATCGTAGATCAGGTTTTGGGGATTCAACATTTTAATAAAAAAGGCTTTTTTTCTAAAAACAATCAATTAGAAGAAAACCTTCAAACCTATTGTCAGGGATATTTTCAGCAGCATAATCAGGCTTGGAATATATTCTTGTTTAGTCGTTTGTTAAATGATCCTCAATACATGAATGCATCAGAAAAATTTATAAACTAGCTTTGACGCCTAATGAGAGTTAAGCGAATCGGGAGAAGCTGAATGGGCTTTAAACTAAAGAAGAAAAATACAGGGGATACTGCTCAAAAAAGTAGTTCAGGCGTATTAACCAAAACCAAATCAAAAATTGATGAATTTGCTAAGTTGTTTGGGGAAAGCGACAAATCAAAGCCATTTATTCAAATGGCAATTGCCAGCATCATCGTTGCGATTATTTTGCTTTTGGTTCTATTCTATACAGTTCCTCGAAATAACGACTTAACTCGTAGCTTGGGTGAATTAAAACTTTTATCACAGACCTTATCACGTCAAGCAACTGAAGCCACCGCATCGGGTTCGAAAGACTCAATTGATGCTCTAGTTGCATCGCAAAAGAAATTTAAAGAAAACTTAGATGTCGTCAAAGATATTCATGCGTCTTCAAAACAAGTGGAAGGCGTTGAAAAAACTTGGAAACAAGTTTCTGCTGATATCGACATGATTGCGACACACCAAAAAATCATTAACCAATTATATGACACCAACATTGCTGTTGCGGATGTGATCCCGGGCATGCAGGCGGAATATAACGCAATGGTTGACCAAATGGCACGTGACAACATGTCAAGTACTCAGGTTGTTATCGCGAAAAACCAAGTATTCCTTGCAGAACGTATTTTACGTTCTATTGGTTCAGTATTAAGTGGTTCGGATAATACCCGTGCTTCAGCAGACGACTTTAATGCAGATACTGAAACATTTGGTACGTATTTAAATGCGCAACTCAATGGGAGTGCCGATTTAGGTGTAACACGTATTGATAAACCTGAACTACGTGAGTCTTTAGAAAGTATTAAAGCGGATTACAATGAAATTGTGCAATTGGCATCAACTTCTGTACTAAAGAACTCTGATCAGATTTTTAAAGTACGTCAGGCATCGTCAGACATCTTTGCTCAATCGGATAATTTATTAAAAGGTTTGGATCGACTTTCGGTAAATACTGGTGTGGGTACGATTTTACCTGCATTGATTTTACTTCTTGCTCTCGGCGCATTCTTATTTGCTGTATTTAAACTACTCGGTTTACGTAGTGAGTCAGATAAAGTTCGTGTAACACGTTTACAAGACGAGTATGACCGTAACCAGAATGCGATTTTACGTTTACTTGATGAAATTGCCGATTTGGCAGATGGTGATTTAAGTTCGTATGCAACGGTATCGGAAGACTTCACTGGTGCAATTGCCGATTCGATTAACTTTGCGATTGACCAATTACGTGACCTAGTTTCTCGAATTAATGACACTTCTCAAGAAGTTGCACAATATACGCAGAATACCCAACAGATTACTAACCAGTTGGCTGAAGCTTCTGAGCATCAGGCGCAAGAGATTGCAGGGGCATCAACAGCGATTAATGAAATTGCACAGTCAATTGACCACGTATCTGCAAATGCTGCTGAATCAGCAGAGGTAGCACAGCGTTCCGTACAAATTGCATCAAATGGTGCAGATGTAGTAAACCGTTCAATCGAAGGTATGGATACGATTCGTGAGCAGATTCAAGAAACTTCTAAACGTATTAAACGTTTGGGTGAGTCTTCTCAAGAGATTGGTAACATTGTATCGCTGATTAATGATATTGCTGACCAAACCAACATCTTGGCATTAAACGCAGCAATTCAGGCATCTATGGCCGGTGAAGCGGGTCGTGGTTTCGCCGTGGTTGCGGACGAGGTACAGCGACTTGCTGAACGTTCAGCATCTGCAACTAAACAGATTGAAACACTGGTTAAAACCATTCAGACCGATACCAACGAAGCCGTAATTTCAATGGAACAAACCACCTCGGAAGTTGTGCGTGGTGCGAACCTTGCAAAAGATGCGGGTGTCGCCTTGGGTGAGATTCAAACAGTATCAAGTAACTTGGCTGGTTTGATTGAAAGTATTTCTGAGTCGGCGAAATTGCAGTCTGCTTCAGCAGGCCATATTGCAAATACGATGAATGTCGTACAAGAAATTACTTCACAAACCACTGGTGCAACATTTGATACAGCCCGTTCGGTTTCTGAGTTGGCAAGTATGGCGGATTCATTACGTCAATCAGTTTCAGACTTTAAACTACCTGACTAAAACGATTGATACTTTATATATGTGCAATATCGACTGTAACAAGTGGCTATTGCACAGAATGGAACGCCTTCTAAAGCCATTCAGCTTGACTGTATTTTGAAAGGTTTTAGTCCCAAAGACGGGAACTAACATAGAAGCCTGAGCTATGAAAGAAATATTAAAACATTTAGTGGAACACGTTACTTTACCTGAAGATGCGTATCTTGGTCAGGATGAGGAAATTTTAGAAATTTTTGTAGAAGAACTTGAAGAAATTTTTGAACAGCTACAAACCTCTCTTGATCGATGGCAACTCGAAGAGTTTAAAGATACCGAATTGGTCAATATTCGCCGTTATTTTCATACGCTTAAGGGGTCTGGGCGTATGGTGGGGGCTAAACGTTCTGGTGAACTTGCTTGGACTGTTGAAGATACATTAAATCGTATTATTACGAAAAATCTGGAACTTACTTCCGAGATTCAACACTATGTAAGTGCAGTATTTAATATTTATAAGTTCAAACTCTACTCAGAGTTTTTAAATCGAAAACCGCATCATTTAGATTTAGCACCTTTGGTGTATTTGGGGCAACAGCTACAACAGAAACAAAGCTTAGAACCTGCTTTAGACGAGTTATTGGCATTATCAAATACACTGGATAATGAAAATGTCATTACTGGTTTGGAGATTGGTGAAGATACTGCAACAGTAGCAGTAACCTCAGTGACCACTCCGCATGTGGTTGATCTCGTTGCAGATAGCTCTACAAATACGACTGAAGAAGAAGTGGCAGTTGAATCGACTGTTGCAGATGATAGTTTAACCTCTGAAACCTTGGAAATCTTTGTTGAAGAGTCAGAGGAGCATCTGGCGGCAATTAAAGAATTTTTGCACTTAGAAGAACATACGCCTGATCAATATAATCGCTTGATTCGTGCCTTGCATACTTTGCGTGGCAGTTCTTCAATGGCGCATGTCAATGAGGTCTTTGAAGCAAGTGGTAAGGTCGAGCATTTATTTAAAGTATTGGTTCAAGAAGATACCGAGTCCTCAAAAAATGAAAATGCGCTACTGACTTACTATGCTGAATTTGTCAGTGATTATCTCTATGTTTTAAAGCTGAAAGGTAATCAAGCTGTTGAGCTACAAACCATTTATCAAAAATTTAATGATGCTTGGGAACGCTACGATTTCCAACACCAATATCAACATTCACAAACGGGTTTAGTCACACAATTGGTTGATCTTGAGATCGATCTATTACTTGATGCCGAGTTTGAGTTTGATAAGCGCGCCCAAGTTGAATATCCAGCATATTTCCAACAACTGGCTCAACAAGCGCAGATGTTGATAGATCATACCAATAATCGTGCTGCACAAGGCATTCATGATTTTAGTCTTGCTTTAAAAGATGGTTATGAACAAGTTATTCGCAAGCCAGATTTATTAAATACTGATTATGCTTTTGAAATGTTTTCTAAGGCCCATCAGGAATTTATTCATTTATTCGATACTTTGGCCTCAGGACAAAGAGTCAGCCTAAATGAATCAACACAAGCGATTTTGGCTGAGTTACATGACTATTTACATCAAGAAATAGACACTGGTGTTGCTGGTCAAATTGTTGAAACAAGGACTGCGCTAGATACTGAACAGCAGCCAGATACAGTCTCAATGGCAGCGAACCCTGTTGAATCAGTAGGGAACTATGTACTGACGCAAATTAATCTGGATAAACAGAATATTGACTCAGAACATAGTCAACGTGAATTTGATGCTGATGTTCTCGATATTTTTATTGAAGAAGCCGACGAATTGTTGGTTGGAATGGACCATGACTTAAATACTTGGTCAAGCCATCCTGATGACACAACCGCATTAAACAATTTGATGCGTTATTTGCATACCTTAAAAGGTGGTGCAAATATGGTGCAAGCCACCCATATTGGTTTGATTGCGCACGAGTTGGAAACCATTTATGAACGCGTGATTAAAGGTCAACTCAAAGCAGAACCACACATTATTCAAGCGATTCGTTTAATTCAAGATGATGTGGCAGATCGTATTCAATTGATCCGTGAAAAATCAATTGATTATCCAGCTACTCATATTCTCAGTGTTTTACACAATATTGATCAGCAAGGTCCGATTGAAGCTGTTCAAGCATCAACTGCGGTTGAGCCACAATTTAGTCATGATGCAGTAGATTTGCATGAACTTGAATATGTTGCAGATGATATCATTTTAGCGATTGATCAAACTCCAGAACTGCTTGAAACTGAACCGTTGGATCAAGATCAACAACCTGCAATTGATGATGCTCAATTGTTTATAGATGCAAATCAAGATGCAGGTTTAGATCCTGTTGAAGTTGTTGCTCGAGAAACCTTTATTGAAGAAGCACGAGAGCTGATTGATGATGGTTTGAGCATTTTATCTCAATGGTTTGATCAGCGTAGCAACCGTAGTTTCCTACTCCAATTACAACGTATTGCACACAGCTTAAAAGGCGGTGCAAAAATGGTGAAATTGGAAGAAGTGGCTGATATTGCATATGAATTAGAAAATGCATTTGAGCAATTTGGTTTACATAATTTTAACTCGAATGTTTATGATGGTTTATTGGAAAAAACCTTTCATTGGCTAGATGCTGCAATCTTTAAACATCACTATGATAATTTTGAAGGCTTAAAATCGAGCCTACATAGTATTGAATATGTTGATGTATCCGCACAGCTTCCAGAAAAACTATCTCGAACAAACTTAATCTTTGAGCAATCGATCAGTGAGTTTGTTCAGGGGGATGGTACAGAGCCACCGTCAATGTTGGGTGAATGGGATCTGTCACAAAAAACTGAATCCAATAATGAGATGATTCGTATCTCTGCGGATTTGGTTGAAAAAATGATTGACCTTTCTGGTGAAAACGCGATCAACCGTTCACGTATTGAGATGGATTTGGGCCAGTTAGGGAATACCCTGACTGATATGGAGTTGGCTATTCAACGTTTGGCAGATCAGCTACGCCGTATGGAAGGTGAGTTAGAAAGCCAAATCATTGCAAAACATGGCGATTTAAGCGCTCGCTATGCTGATTTCGACCCTTTAGAAATGGACCAATATTCATCTCTAAACCAGTTATCAAAATCGTTGGCTGAATCGGCATCTGACTTGGTTGATTTTAAAACCACGTTGGCTGAAAAGATTCGTGATACTGAAGGTTTATTACTTCAGCAATCTCGTATTCAAGCTGAAATTCAGGAAAGCTTGATGCGTACTCGTCTAGTACCATTCTCAAGACTGTTACCTCGATTACAGCGCTTGGTTCGCCAGACCTCTTCAACCGTGAATAAACCCACTGAACTTTTAGTCAATAATACTGAAGGGGAGTTGGATCGTAATATTCTGGAAAAATTAGTTTCACCGTTAGAGCATATGTTGCGTAATGCGATTGACCACGGGATTGAAGATGCGGAACAGCGTCAGAAGTCGGGCAAAGCGTTGACTGGTCGAATTGATTTGAATATTAGCCGTCAAGGTACAGATGTACTTGTATCGTTTAAAGATGATGGTAAAGGAATTGATCCAAAAGTTATTCGTGATAAAGCAATCGAAAAAGGTTTAATCAAAACGGATCAACAGTTAGAGCCTGAGGAAATCCTACAGTTTATTTTCCATCCAGGTTTTAGTACAGCGCAACAAGTGACACAAATCTCTGGTCGTGGTGTTGGCTTGGATGTTGTACAAAGTGAAATTAAATCACTTGGTGGACAAGTGAGTGTCAGTTCTGAGTTGGGGCATGGTTCAACCTTTACGATTACTGTACCTACAACAGTTGCGGTCAGCGATGCCTTGATGGTGAAAGTGGGTGATCAGCAATTTGCAGTTCCATTATCGCAAATTGATCGTATTGTTCGAATTTCCCCAGCCGCTTTGGAAGAATATTTTGAAACTCAAAATGACTATTTTGATATCGATTTCCAAAGCTATAAGCTACGTTATTTGGGGGAGTTTACCTCGAATCAAGTCACTCCACGGTTACATGGGCTTGCACATTCATTGCCAGTGTTGTTGATCAAGGGAAGCTTGGGGCAATCGATTGCCATTCTGGTTGATCAGTTAATTGGTTCACGTTCACAAATTGTGGTTAAACCGATTGGTAAGCAGTTTGCTACCATCAATGCAATTGCGGGTGCAACTATTCTGGGTGATGGTCAGGTGTGTTTGATTCTGGATGGGCAAAATATTGCACGACAAGTTCAAGCATCTACTCGTGGTAGTGCTGAACATCTTCAACATGATAAACAACGTCATCGAGATCAACGCCGTTTGATTATGATTGTGGATGACTCAGTTACCGTTCGTAAGGTCACTTCACGCTTGCTTGAACGCCAAGGTTTCGATGTAATTACTGCGAAAGATGGTGTGGATGCGATTGAGCAACTTGAAAATGTCAAACCAGACTTGATGTTACTGGATATTGAAATGCCACGAATGGATGGTTTTGAAGTCACCAACTTGGTTCGCCATCACGAAATTCACCGCGATTTGCCAATCATCATGATTACGTCAAGAACAGGTGAAAAACATCGTGAACGGGCATTTAGCTTAGGTGTGACAAATTATATGGGTAAACCATTCCAAGAAGCTGATTTATTGGAAAATATTGAAGCTTTGTTGACGGTTAAATAGGAACGCTCATGACAAAGAGTATTGAAAAATCTGCAATTGATAAAATTAGCACACGGGAATTACAGCATTTAATTACGGTGTCTACTGGGTTTATTGATGCATATATTATTGATTGTTATGATAAAGCACCAATGTTATTACCCCAAAATGTGGTGCTTTCTGCTCAGAATAGTCCAACCTATGTCAATGTCGTGGAATGGCATGAAAAGAAGTTGCCGACATTTAGTGTCAGTGATCCTAAAAAGACCCTGGGTGTCGCACTGATCATTGAAGGGGAAGATGCAGACGAGCGTTTTGCCTTGATGTGCAATGAAATGCCAAGTTCGATACGGCTACGGATTTCAGAAGTGGTCGACGCAGAGGATAGCATCAAAGATAAGACGATTTTACAATATGTGAAAATTGGCGATAAGACTTATCATGTGCCGGATTTGGATCAAATCCAGTTACAGATTGGGATAAAGAAGACTTGATCTGTAATGCTTTCAAAACTTATCTGTAAAAAAGGACGCAAATGCGTCCTTTTTTACTCAGTGAAAATCGCTCAACTTAAGCGAGTAATTCGACTAAGATTTGTTCGTAGATTTCAGCCAAAGGCTCTAATTCAGCAATATTCACATGCTCATTAATTTGATGAATCGTTGCGTTTAAAACACCTAACTCAAGCACTTGAGCGCCTGTCGGAGCAATAAAACGACCATCAGAAGTCCCACCACTGGTTGAAAGTTCGGTCTCTGTTCCTGTCACATTTTTAATTGCAGTTCGTGCAGCATTGACCAATTCACCGACTGGGGTTAAGAAGGGCAAACCTGATAACGTCCACTCAATATCATAATCAACATGATGACGATCTAAAATCTCAAGAACACGTAATTTGAGTTGATCTGCAGTTACTTCAGTTGAGTAACGGAAGTTAAAGGTAACGGTCATCGTACCGGGTACAACATTGGTTGCGCCTGTACCTGCCTGAATATTGGAAACTTGGAATGAAGTCGCAGGGAAGTATTCATTGCCATTGTCCCATACCGTATCACAGAGTTCAGCTAAAGCTTTTGACGCGGTATGAATGGGGTTGATGGCTAAATGTGGGTAGGCAACATGGCCTTGTTTCCCTTTTACTGTTAACACTGCATTTAATGAACCACGACGGCCATTTTTTACGATATCGCCCAGTGTATCAGTACTTGAAGGCTCACCGACAAGGCACCATGTCATTTTTTCATTACGTGCTTCTAAGGTTTCGACAACTTTAACCGTACCATTGATAGAAGGGCCTTCTTCATCAGAGGTGATTAAAAAAGCAATAGAACCTTTATGGTCCGGATGATTCTTTACAAAACGTTCAGATGCAACCACCATTGCAGCCAATGCTGTTTTCATATCAGCACTGCCACGACCATAGAGTTTGCCATCACGAATTTCAGGTAGGAATGGATCAGACTCCCATGCATCAAGATGACCTGTAGGCACAACATCGGTATGACCTGCAAAACAGAAAACTGGAGATGCCGTTCCGCGTCTTGCCCAAAGATTATCAACATCTTCAAAACGCATATTTTCAATATTAAAGCCAATAGCAGACAGACGATCTGCCATGATGGTTTGACAGGTATGGTCTATAGGTGTCACAGAAGGCTGGCGAAGAAGTTGTAAACTTAGTTCTAAGGTATCCGAATGATTCATGGACATTGATCAAGTAAGTAAATTGAACAATATAATAGAGGAAGATAAAACCGAATGAAAACCTTAAAGCTTGAGAAAGGATAAAACTATTTAAATTGGCATTAAAAAAGCCTTATCTATTGAGATAAGGCTTATGTTGTAGAATGAAGTTGATACTTACAATTTATTTTCAACTTTTTCTGCAGAATTCGTAACAGCATCCCCCGCTTTAGATACATCCTTACCAACACCTTTAAATGTGTTGCAACCAGCTAAAACAAAAGCGAATAACATTGAAACTGCTAAAATTTTTTTCATTACTATCTCCGTGTTTCACGCGTTAATTAGAATTTTAGTATACGAGCATCGGGTTAATATATCGTTATGTTTTTATGAGTGGATTGGTAAATCCATGTATAAGAAACGTGAATAATTAAGCATTTATGTCAAAGAAAAGCGCTAGAGGAGCTTGGCGGTACATATAAAATTGCAGGCTATTTTTATCATGATATAAACCATTACACCAAAATTGGGCAGCAGCTGAGCTTTGTTTTAGATCTGGGCAAATCCATTCATGCCGTTGTAGACGGTAAAAATCTTTTGCAATGTGATGTCCCCATTGACCCAATCGACGTTGCGTGTTGATCCATGAGGGCGGTGCAACATCGTCTTTATTGTCAGGCAGATAAAGCTGTCCTTTCATCACAGCCAGTTTCTTTTCAATTTTAAGATCTAAAGCCTCGGTAAATTGAAATTGTTTTTCTGAGAAATGATTCAGTTTTCGTAAAAGGGTGTCGCTACGATTTAGACCATACCAATGCTTTAAGTGTAAGTTTGATTCGCCTAAATAGTATTTTAAAGCAATTTCCCAATGCTCAATCTGATTTGTGGCCTGATTACGAACAAGGAAATCAATTTCGCCTAATGTATTCTTTGCTTCAATGATTTGGATGCTATGCTGAATCAGTTGATAGTGTTGATTGGCTTTATCTTGTAACCAGAACCAAAATAAATATTCAAAACGTAAGCCTAAACGTGTGCTTTTAAGCTGTTGTACAAATTCAATGAGTGGGGTGGGGTTATGATCGAGTTGATCTAAGCGCGTTTGAAAATCTATATATTGTTGCTGCCAAAACGCCGTGTTGTGTATTTCAAAATGATTTTTAATTTCTAATTCATCAGGCAGATGTTGAATAATATTGGGGCTGGCAATGCAAAAAGCCAATTGACGAACAATAGGATGTTTGTACTTTAACCAAGGTTCAAAGTAGTCTGTCATTGTATGTTGTCCTAAACTGAGGACTCACTCAGTTTATTTTCAAGAAAAGGTCTTTAGCGTGTTGAGATTCAAGCAAATAAGTGGATAAACATGCAAGCGCAATTTTGACTGTATTGGAAATGATGAACATCATGATTTTAAAATACAATGATTTCAATTGATTTAAAATATACTGGCAAAATCATTTGGACGCTATACTAGTCGTATGGACAGATTGAGTTAATCTATGAAAGTTTTGTTTTGGCGAACATTGGTGATTGTTTTTATTGTGCTCGGGTTTATTGGGGCAATATTACCAGGAATGCCAACGACAGTTTTTCTGATTTTAGCGGCTTGGGCGGCATCAAAAGGTTGGCCACAGGTTGATGCTTGGTTACTCAATCATCCAAAATATGGTGCAACGCTTCGTGCTTGGCGTGAAAATGGTACTGTGCCACGTAAAGCAAAGTGGATTGCCAGTATAATGATGTTGATCAGTGGGGTGATGATGTTATTCACCAATGCGCCACTGGCTGTGAAGATTTTTACCGATGTGACCATGTTGATTGTGGCTATCTGGCTTTGGTTGCGCCCTGAACCAAAACCTATTGTAAAAAATCTGAATGAAATGGATAAATCTGAATAGCCTTTATTTGATATTTAGCACCGAATATTTTATTAAGTTTATAGCAAATAGATAATAGGGTTAGAATATTGATTAAATGATCTACTCAATTTAATTAAAATATGGGTTTGAATATTTTATAAATAGATAAATAATAAACAAAAAACACCAATTTAAACTAAAATGATCTATTTTTTAATCACTCAAACCTAAAATAGGTAAAACATGGAGAAAAGCGTTTGACACTCAGTAAAGATTCTCTATAATGCACCTCACAAACGATGAAGTCGTTAGGGCGCTTAGCTCAGTTGGTAGAGCGTCTGCCTTACAAGCAGAATGTCGGCGGTTCGATCCCGTCAGCGCCCACCAAGCTTTAACGTTGAATTTTTAGTGCAGCGGTAGTTCAGTTGGTTAGAATATCGGCCTGTCACGCCGAGGGTCGCGGGTTCGAGTCCCGTCCGCTGCGCCACTTAAATTCAATCATCGTATGTATAGCAATTCATTTGTTAAAGTGCAGCGGTAGTTCAGTTGGTTAGAATATCGGCCTGTCACGCCGAGGGTCGCGGGTTCGAGTCCCGTCCGCTGCGCCACTTTAGAATGATTTTGCAGTGACATGTAATACTGAATTAGAGTCTAAATAGTTTTTTATTTATTCTAGTTTAGGGCGCTTAGCTCAGTTGGTAGAGCGTCTGCCTTACAAGCAGAATGTCGGCGGTTCGATCCCGTCAGCGCCCACCATATACAATGCAGCGGTAGTTCAGTTGGTTAGAATATCGGCCTGTCACGCCGAGGGTCGCGGGTTCGAGTCCCGTCCGCTGCGCCATTTATCTTATTTCCTGAGATCAAGATATTTGGATGTATAAGAATTTGAAAGGGAATATGGTTTTCTTTTATGTTCTGATAAAGTAATATTGTGATGATCCTCACTCAGGGCGCTTAGCTCAGTTGGTAGAGCGTCTGCCTTACAAGCAGAATGTCGGCGGTTCGATCCCGTCAGCGCCCACCATATACAACGCAGCGGTAGTTCAGTTGGTTAGAATATCGGCCTGTCACGCCGAGGGTCGCGGGTTCGAGTCCCGTCCGCTGCGCCATTTATCTTATTTCCTGAGATCAAGATATTTGGAATAGTAAGAATTTGAAGTTTTTTGATTTTTAAAGATCAAACATTATAGACTTCATATCGCTTACTCCCCCATCTTTAGGATAGAACTTAAGATTAAATCATCGATTTTCTTATAGGTTCAAACAGAGTAAACAACTTTGTTTATCCACACTCAGGGCGCTTAGCTCAGTTGGTAGAGCGTCTGCCTTACAAGCAGAATGTCGGCGGTTCGATCCCGTCAGCGCCCACCACATTTTCCAATCTAGTTATTTGTTTAGAACTTCTGTATAATATATAAGCATAAGTATTTTAAAAATAAATTTTCTATGCGAAATCCATATCAACGTAAAGCTGCGTCTTCAACTCAAAAAAACTCAGTCCAAACTCTAGACCAATACAAACATTTTGTCGAAATGATTGTTTCACAAACCAAGGTTTTTGTTCTTTATGATGATGGCTGGGCTTTGTCCGCATCACCGACAGGGCAACAGTCTTTAGCTGTTTGGCAAAGTAAAAATTTGGCACAACTTCTGATTAAAGATAACTGGAGCCGTTATGAAGTACAAGAAGTTGAACTCATTGTTTTTATTGAACAGATGATTCCTTTTATCAAACAAAATAATACTGCAATTTCTATAAATTTAACCCCTGAAGGGCGGAATATTTTAGTTTCGACAAATAAATTTTTACTCGATATCAAAAATTATTTATATCAGATGTATACGACTCAACCTGAGTTATTTCAAAACAATAAACGCTTACCCTTACCACGTAAAATTCGCTTACATCAGTAACGCTGTACAAACAATGATATGGCTTTCTGTGCCTTAATATTCACCGAGCACCCAACCGCTAATATAAGCAAAATACTCTCTTAACCATGCGTTATAGCGTGTCGTGAGTGGAGTTTCAGTACCTACAGTAATAAAGTTATGATAGCCTTGCTTTCTGGCGATTGCTGCGGCACGTAAGGTGTGAAAATCACTGGTCACAATCGCAATTTTAGAGTCTAAAGTTAAACCATGCGCTTTTAAAATCGCTTGGCTATTTTTTAGATTTAAGTCAGTACTGGTACTTTTATTTTCTTGTAGGATTCTACTGGCCTGGATTTGCATATGCTCTTGTAAATATTGCGACATAATTTCTGCTTCAGGTTTTTTTTCACCAAAATCTAAACCACCACTGACAATGATTAAAGCTTGTGATTGTTGTTTTGCAATTTCACCAGCTTGATCTAAACGTTTTGCCAGGGTCGGTGAGGCTTTCCCTTGGGTAATGCCACTGCCTAAAACAATAATTGCTTGTAGATTATTTTCTGCTGTATTTTGTTGGGATTTTAAGTGGATATAACCAAAGAAGCCGATTAAGCTGACTGACCAAAGTGTAAATAGAACCCATCCTAAGCGCCAGATTTTCTTTAACTTTAAGTGTTGGGCCAAATACTGCTGAATGTGTTGGCTCCATAGCGCTGTACTGATAAAGACTAAGCCAATCAGCAAAGGGAGTATTGTTCCTAAGTGGATTTTTTTATATAAAATTAAAATAAATCCATCGAGGAATAAGACAAATCCCAGCAAAAAAAAGACAATGCGGAAGAGTTTATTGTTATACATGGGTGAAAACAAATCATTAAAAATTAGTCTAATTCTAAACGAAATCTGTGTATTTATTATATATGAATCAAAAAAAACCGAGCAATCGAGCTCGGTTTTGGCGGGTAAATTTATTCAATAGACCCTAATAAACATCACGACGATAACGACCGTCTAAACGTAATTGTTCAACTGTGTCTTCTCCAAGGATATCAATTAAAGCGAGATCAACATCAGTCGCCATACCATTGATACTGCCACAGACATAGATCACCGCATCATTGGCCACCCATTTTTTCAGTTCTTCGGCATGATCACGTAGTTTATGATGTACATAAATTTTTTCAGCTTGATCACGAGAGAAAGCTAAATCAATACGTTTTAGCATCGCTGTGTTTTGCCAAGCTTGAATTGTATCTTTAAAGAAATAATCGTTTGCTTGTTGGCGTTCACCAAAAATCAACCAGTTTTCAGTATAGTCCATACGAACACGGGCATGAATCAAACTCATTAATCCCGCAATCCCGGTACCATTTCCGATGCAGATAATCGGGCGGTTATCGGTAATTAAATGGAAAGATTCATTATTACGAATTCTTAAGGCAATTTTATCACGCAATTGCACATGTTCTGTCAGCCAACCAGAACCGAGACCAAGCTCACCTTGAGGATTTTGTTGCTGACGAACCACCAAACGCAACACTTGCTGACTTGGAATACTGGCAATCGAATACTCACGAGTTGGTAGCGTAGGGAGTTGCTCGAGTAAGTGTTCCATATTGGCAAAAGGTTCAATAGCAACATTTAAATCGCGATTCCAAAGCGCTTCTTGAATGCTTTGTTCGAGTGAATCCACTTTTGTCTCTGCATGAACTTGATATTTATCCAAGAACAATTGAATACGTTCTGGACTATTTCCCGTTTGAATTTCAGCAATATCGCCTGCTTGCCAAGCTGTATCGTAACTGGCTTGTAATTCAAGATTAAATGCGGGTGCGCCTAAGCTGTTTGGATTGAGTAATTCTCGTTTTGTTAGACGCCATTGATCAAAAACTTTATCAATAGACATTGTTTGTAGATCGAGTTTTGTGGCTTTTGCTAAAGCGTCATTCCAATGTTGGATATCTGCATTATTGCCATTGTTGACTTCAAGCGTAGCAAACAATTGTTGCGCACCAGAATGTTTTAACCATGCATCTATGCGATGCCCAAAGCTACAATAGGTCTCAGGATAGTCTTGTGAACCCAATGCTAGAACCGCATATTTTAAATGCGAAAGATCCAATGATGTAGCCATGAGCTTTTTCTCAAAGTGCGAGGCTAAGTCAGGTGCTTCACCTGTACCATAGGTACTTGCAATCAAGAGAATCTGTTTGGCTTGCTTGAGATCATCTTCAGAGAGTTGTTGTACAGCTTTTACCGTTGTTGGCTGATGGGCTTCTTGCAGACTGGTTGAGGTGCGCCATGCCAATTGCTCAGACATTCCTGTTTGAGAGGCATAAGCAATTAACCAAGGTGTTGCGTTTGGATCAATTTGAATTGCTGAACCCGCTTGTTTTGCAGCAAGGGTGAGTCGCTTTTGCTTACGACGTTTTAAATACAGCATCCATCCAGTAACAAAAAATAATGGCATTGCCAATGCTGCAAGCATTGCGATGAATTGAAAAACTGGGCCAAAGAAACTACCACGGTGCACAGGGAGCATACTTCCCATGATTTTTTCATTGAGTGGTTTGCTTTCGTATAAGTCTAATTTTTCAATTTGTGCAGTTTGATAGTTATAGGTTGCTTTATTTCGTGCACGCTCATGTTGTGGAATAGCATCAACAAAGGTGAGTTCAACTTTACCATCTGGCTTTTTAGGGATCGAAACAGTCAGGGTCGAATAGTCACGTTTAATTTGAGCATTAAACCCATTCCATGTTTGAGTAAGTACATGTTGAATTTGTTCTGGTTTTAAACCTTCTTTATTCTCATGCTTATTTTCACGGTCTGGTTGTTGATGACCTGTCGTTGAATTTTGCTTTTCGCCACGTTGTTGTGGTTGTTGTTGAGGATTGCCCGAAGCCCCTTGACCTTCTCCACCACGTGCTGCTTGCATTTCAGGCTGAGGTCGTTCAACCCCCATTACTTTAAACATACCATTACGCCACCAGTCATACGACCAATACAGCCCTGTACATGCTAAAAGTAAATAAAAGATCACCACCCACGTTCCGACTACAGCATGTAGGTCCCAAAGAAAATTACGACCTTTGAGTTTAGGCTTAATGGCAAACCATTGTTTAAAAGAATGCTTTTTCGGCCAGCGTAAATAGAGACCACTGAGTACAAAGAAAATTAACATCAAGGTACTGGCGCCAGTAATTTGTTTACCGACTTCACCCACAGTTAAGTTACGATGCAGTTGCTGTATAAATTGAAAAAAATCTTTGCCTTTCACTTCAGGAAGAACTTCAGCCGTGTAAGGGTTTACCATCATGGTATAACCTCTACGAGCGCCTTCTTTGACAATATTAATGTTTGAAGCCTCTTCAGCGGATTTCGCGACAGTAATACTGTTGATCTTCATTTCAGGGTTTTGGGTTTGGAAATGTTGATAAATTTCAGCAGGCGTGAGTTTTGCCTGATTTTCAACTTTTACCGTGTAGCTATCTGGGTTTAACCATCTTTGAATAGGTTGTTCATAAGAATAGATTGCACCAGTCACTCCCATAATTGAGAGAATTAAACCAGCTGTAATCCCTAGAAACCAGTGAATTTGAAAAAAAGTCTTTTTAAACATGGCAATGCAAAGGGCAGAATATTTTTGATAGCAAATTATAGCTGAATAAATCGGAGAGATAATGAATTTTGCAGATAATATTTATTCTCATTATCATTTTTATTAAAATAGCGAAGTACAAAAAAACCTCCAAAAATGGAGGCCTTTTAAAATTTTAAATTAAAGTGTCTTGGGTTCACCAACAACTTCTTTTAAATGTTTACGCAGTGTTTCAAAGGGGAAATTCTTGCTATCCATACGTTTAGGTAGAATATATGCGCCTTGTTGGCCTTTGACTTTAAAGTTTACCAGTAAGAATTCAGGGGTGTTGTACCATTCATAAATGTCTTTCCAAGCCACTGTTCCAACACCTTCTTGTACACCCATTTGTTGACGCATCACAATACCACTTGGCTGTACACCTAATTTTACACCTTTGATTTCCTGAACTGGAAATTCATTCATCTTGCGTTTTACATACCATTCAAGACCGAATTTGCGAACCAAAAGATAGATGGCAACCGAAGCAAGAACCACCCAAAAAATAATGGTTGAATAGTTTTTAATTAAAGCGATGCCAAGTAATGAGAGTATGACTGCTACACCCATGATTGCCCAAGCTTTAATCCCAATTTTATTGGTACTACGCCAAATTGCAAGTTGAGCGCCGCGTTGTTCGGCTTCCGAAACTTCGTACGGAACAGGTTGTAAGGTATAAGCGTAAATATTCTTGGCAGTCATAGTGTCAGTAATGTATGTAAATCTAGTCAGAGTTTAGCACTAAATCTCAAGATTTAGTGCACCTATTGTACCAAATAACGATGCAATTTTGATGCAGATTTATAAAGAAGCTAATTCAGTAGATTGATCATCTCGTTCATGGCTTAAATTCTGTTTCAAGCTACTCAGTTGCTTTAAAATACTGAACATTAATGACAATTGTTGAAGAATAATGAGTGATTTAGAGTCTTCTGACTCGGATTGACTTAAACGGGCACGAATGGCTTTCAACATATTATGTGCGGTTAAATCAGGCATTTCATCCCGTAATAAAGCCCCAGAGATATCATCTAAAGCTTGATCCAATAGATTAAGCACCTGTTGGTCTTTCACTTGCTCACGATGTGCACCGAGTGCTGCGATATAGCTAAGAAAGGTATGATTTAAACATAAGAACTCAAAAGCTAAGCTTTTTTGACTTGGGTCAAAATCTGGTTCAGTGGCAAGGGTTGAAATCAGTGAGGCAACATCTGCATCTCGATTATGTGCAGCACGACGAACAATTCGATACTCTAAACTATTATTGCGCCCCTGATGATATTGAGCGACTACATTTGCCAAATAATTGCATTGAGCTTCAAGTGAACGTTGAATGGTGCGGGGTAAACGACGGAACTTCCAGTCAGGGAAAATAAAGCTGACACCGAACCAGGCGAGGGCACAGCCAATCACTGTATCAATCATACGAGGTAGTGCTGCCTCATAGCCAAGCCCATCCAAGTTAAAATTGATCAGCGCCATGATGGTAATAAAGGCAGTGGCTTGGGCATACTGTTTACTGCGTAAATCAAAAAACAATACACCACTGAGTACGAGTAATAAGAGTTGTCCTTCAATAGAGGGTACAAAATACAAAATTGCATAGCCTAAAATAATGCCGCCTAATGTTCCAATAATCCGTAATCTTAAACGTCGTTTGGTCGCATTAAAGTTCGGTTGGCTGACAAACAGTGCTGTTAATAGAATCCAGTAACCGTATTCAATATTGGTGAGTTGTACAAAAACATAGCCAATAAACAAAACAATCGAAACGCGAATTGCATGTCTAAAAAGTACAGACTCGGGGGTTAAATTTTGTTTGATTCGAATGACAATATCATCCCAACCTTTGAGGTCATCATCTTTAAGTTGGTTTTCGAAATTTTTACTTTGATCGTATTTAATATGTCGTTCAGTTTCGAGATTTTGTAATTGGGCATCAATCGACTTTAAGTTTTGATAAAGTGCAAACAATGAATTGACCCAAATTAAATCATAATTTTCTTCTTTTTTGAGTTTATCTAGCGAGTATCTGAGGTTTTTAAAAGCATGCTCAAAACGGACATTATGCTGGTAAGTGGTACGGTGTAAGATGCTATCGCTTAGATCCTTACAGGCTTTGCCTTGCAGCGCTAAAATGCGTTGGAAACGAAATAACACATCACTATGTTCAAACATTTTTGCCAGCTTTTGATAATCAATATGCGCTGAATCGGCCCGTTCATGAATATCTTGTGCAACAAAGTAATACTGTAAACTACGACGCGTATCACGTTGTCCTCGGTCACCCTTTAAACGCGTCAACAAGGCGGTACGCATATCATTAAAAATGCTGATGAGCTGTCCATTTTCCATAGACAAACTAATCATACTGTCTTGATAGCTGGTTGGTGTCATATCGACATCAAACAAATTAGATTTGGAAAACAGAAAATTACCTAATGAGGAAAAACATTGAGACAATTTGTCTTGAACTTGCCGTACCGGGAACAGTAAAAAACTGATGGTTGAAATAAGCCCATACCAAATTGCACCAATCACCAATAGACTTGGCTGGATATACCATTGATCAAATAAATGCACCCCAAGCATGGAATACACAGAGACCACCAAACAGCCATAAGAAATGGTGGCATAGCGACGTCCCAAAGAACCCAATAAAATCCAACCAATACAAGAAACAATCAAACCTAAGGCAAACAGAATAGGGTATGGAAAGAGCAGGCTCACTGAGGCAGCGGTGATAAAGAATCCGATATAGGTATAGATCAAATTCATGATACGCACAGAGAAGCGATCGTCTATATCACTGAGACCTGCTGCAACCACCCCTAAGGTAAGAGGAATGGTCATTAACTGCTGTCCCAACAGATAAGGTACAAATGCAGTCCCTGTGAAGGCAATGATCATTCTCAAGTTATACATGAAACTTGTGTTGTAGGTTGCTTTTCTGAGTTTTAACAGCCAAGTGTTCAAAGGAAATCCTTGTTAAATCAATAGGGTGTTATGTACTTGGGCAATGCGATTTGGCTTATATGGCTTTTCACTTATCTTTGTGACAAATCATACAATGGACAGTGTAAACTTGTCTGCAACATTCCTTATCAAATTATAAACCATCTATGTCTGAAAAAAACGTGGGTCAGCAGTATTCAACGGGCTGGATTATGCTTTTGGCTTTATTTACCTCTTTGGGTCCCTTATCCATTGATATGTATTTGCCAGCATTGCCACAAATGGCGCAAGACTTTAATGTGACAACCCAGCAGATCGCCAATACCTTGCCTGCATATTTTTTTGGTCTTGCTGTTGGTCAATTGATTTATGGTCCAATCAGTGACCGTATCGGGCGTAAGAAACCGCTTTATTTTGGTATGACCTTGTTTGCTTTTGCCAGCTTGTTGTGTGTTTTAGCACCTGATCATTGGTCGTTGATTGCCGCACGTGTTTTACAAGCCTTAGGGGGCTGTGTGGGGGTGGTGATGGCACGAGCTGCAATTCGAGACCGTTTAGATGTGCAAGGTTCAGCGCAAGCTTTTTCCAGTATGATGATTGTGATGGGGATTGCCCCAATTCTTGCTCCAACTTTGGGTGCCGCCATTCTACAATTCTTTAGTTGGCAAGGCGTCTTTATCGCCTTGTTTGTGATTGGTCTGTTCTGCTTGTTTTGTGTACACTTTTTATTTAAGGAAACACTCGCACCAGAACGCAGGCTGCATCTCAACTTTAAACAAGTGTTTATTTTATATGCTTGTATTTTTAAAGATCGAAGCTTTCGCTTTCCAATGTTGGCAGGTTGTTTTACTGGTGCAGCACTATTTTGTTATATCAGTTCCGCGGCAGCAGTGTTGATGGATGGTTATCATTTAACTCAGCAACAGTTTGCTATTGCCTTTGGTTTTAATGCTTTTGGTATCATTTTACTGTCTTCTATCAATAAGCGTTTAGCCAACAAACTCTCGGTGATCCTGCGCTTGAAAATTGGTGGTTTGATTCAGGTCACAGGCGCATTGATTATTGTCAGCGCAGGTTTCATGTCTGATGCACCATTGGCGATTGTCATGTTAGGTTTATTTTTCTCTGTTTCAGGGATTGGTTTTACTGGACCGAATGCGATGGCATTGGCGATGTCTGAACAAGGCTCAAGAGCAGGAACTGCAAGTGCAATTATGGGCAGTATGCAATTTGCGTGTGGTCTATTGGGCGGTGTGGTATTGAATTTTCTCGTATGGAATCAGTTATTCAATATGGGAATTTTGATGTTGGCTTTTACTGTGGCTGGGTTTATGGCAATTTTAAAAGTGGCTCAACAGTTCAAGATGAAACAAATTTAAGTTTATACCGATACTGAACATGAGATCGTCTTGTTGATTTACAAGACAAAAGTGAATTTTGATTTATTGAATCAAAGACGATCTGTATTCTTTATTCAAGTATGAGGAAATTGACAGGTTCTAAGAGATTGTATTGTTAGAAGTAAGTACGCGATATTCATACATGCGGTCAAAGCAGACATGATAAAAACACAAATACCAGAAAAACAAAAGCCGACGATTCGAGTGATGAGTAAATCGTCGGCCAAAATACTTCGTTATAAAGATTCAGGCTGCTAAGTTGAATCTTAAGAAGCATAAGTTTTTAGTTTCTCTGAGAGAAGGTCTCCAAATTTCTTTGCGGATGCCGTGCAATCAATTTGGTTGCTGCAGACCTTATACTTATATAACGACAACAGTTTCAAATTGGTTGACAAGAAAATGAAAAAAAGTTGAAAAAAAATTATAATATTGTTCTTTATGCAATCTAGGCTGTCGTCATGGTGTCTTTAAACAAATATTTTTTGTGGTTTTTGCTGCTTTGTTTAGTCTTGACCATGGTTGCAGGTGTATTGGCTGCATTATTGCCCAATGAAATTGCTGGCGTGTTAACAGCAATACCTTATTTGATTGCGATGATTATCGTGTTATATCGTTTTCTCAAGCAACAACGCCGTGCGCCTACAGACCAAGAGCGTAAAAAACTGACCCTTGGTTATACTGCAATATTTTGGGGCTATAATTTACTTGGGGTATTTGCGGGTGTTTGGTTTTTTTCTCAGAATGATCCAGACGTGTGGAAAACTTTTGTGATGTATCTGCAAAATACTCAATTTTTGCTCACTGCATTGATCATGTTGCTGATGTTGGCAATCCCTTTATATTTAATTACCTATTGGTTTTATGGAAAGCAAGCGCAGCGTATGGCAGCTAAAATGTTTGGTCAATGATCTGTTTAAATTGTTGACTTTACTTTGAGAAATAAAAGTCATTGATGAAATCTGCGTCAATACAAATAAGCAAAAAATAAATCTTATTTTTTAAGCTATGGATATGCTGTTAGTGTACGAACATATCCATAAATTCGCGTAATTCTTGAATGGCAATTTCAATGTCTGTGGTTAACCACGTCGGTTCAAAGATCCCTGCATAATGTTCTAAACGATCTTGAGGAACAACAAGTCGTATCGGGCAGTCTTCTTCAAGTAAGCGCCATGGCACGATTGGAACTTCGTTATCCAGAAATGGCACAATATTGCGAATATCAATAATCATCGCATTGATACATTCTGGGAAAGGCATAACCGACAATTCATCTGTGCGGCGACGGAAATACTCTAAATCGCCCCATTTTAGAATATAACTAGGCTTATTAAATTCAATAATTCCAATGAGATGGTCATCTCTTGAGGTATGTGTGAAGCATTGATGCGTGACATCAGTGTCCAAGTCCAACTCGACACTTTGTCGTTGATAAGCCATATCTACAATAGCCAAAAAATGGGGTACATATTATAGCTCATTTATCTTTCAAGAACTGCTCGAATTAAAATTTACTTTTGCTTAAAATATTTTTACACACAGATCACAAATAGCCTGTTAGTATAAAAATACATCAATTCGATGGAGGTGGACGTCATGAAACACGATTTCAATAAACCATCTTATGTAACAAGTACTGAAGATATAACGCATAAGAATCGCTTACCCATTTATATGCTTATTCTTGTGGGGTTATTTCTTGTTTCCTTGCTTGTTTACATGATCGCCGACTGGGTTTAATCCCATAATCATCTATAAAGATTATATTGATCAGACAAACTCTAGCTGCAAAGCTGGAGTTTTTCATTTTTGCATGCTTTTGTTGTATTTATGCAGTTAAATTTGCTCGTTATATAAGCAATAGATAAAGTAGAAGAGTAATTCATCAAGTATCCAATTCAAATAAAGAATGTTGCTTAAAGTCATTTGAGCACGCTCAGATTGTTATAAATCTATAACTTGAGGAAATAAAAAATGAATGAAATTTTACAAACAAGGGGGAGATTTGATGCCATGTATTACTGGGATCAATTCCACCCGATTCTCGCCGCTGTTGCCATCCTTATTGTGGGATGGATTATTGCACTGATTGTTGCAGCAGGAATTAAAAAAATCCTAGAAAAACTAGGTACAAATACAAAATTGTCTTCAGCAACAGGTCATCGTTCAAATATTGAAAGTATTCTTTCTCGAATTGTTTTTTGGGTGGTGATGGTGATCGCGGTGATTGGTGCATTAAATGTACTGAATCTTACCAGCGTAAGCAGCCCATTTAGTTTGATGATTCAGCAATTCTTATTGTTTATTCCACAATTACTGGCTGCGGTGGCCATCGCATTTATTGGCTGGATTGTGGCAAATCTGGTTAAAGTCGGCTTAAAAAAAGCCTTGGATCGGACTCAACTTGATGAAAAATTAAGTGCCGATGTCGGGGTTAGTCCGATCAGTCAGAATATCGCTGATATTGTCTACTGGCTAATTTTATTGCTGTTCCTACCAATTGTATTATCAATTTTAGGTTTGCAAGGCTTATTGCTTCCAGTGCAGAACATGCTGAATGAAGCAGTCTCTTATATACCAAATATTTTCATTGCGGGTGTTATCGTTTTTGTCGGTTATATCTTGGCAAAAATCCTACGTGGGATTGTTGAGGGTTTAATCAACAGTCTAAATTTACAAACCCAAATTGAAAAAGTAGGGCTGTTTAAAAACTCAAACCAAGGTTTAGCGAAGTTTTTAGGCTCTTTTGTTTTTGCCGTTGTCATGATTACAGCGTTAATTGTGGCTTTTGAAGCACTTGGTATACAAGCTATTTCACAACCAGCAACCGCAATGCTGGGTGAAATCATGTATGCAATTCCACATATTATTGCAGCTGGATTAATTTTAATTGTGGCTTATGTGGTGTCTCGTTTTGTCGGGCGTTTGGTTTCAGAAGTTGTTGCTGGAACGGGTGTTGATGAAATTCCTGCAAAATTAGATTTGCAACGCTTTTTAGGTGACACGAAAGTTTCTTGTATCATTGGTTATCTGATTGTTTTCTTTACCATGTTATTTGCTGTTTCCGAAGCGGCGAATCGACTTGGCTTTGAACAAGTTAGTCATTTGATTTCAATGTTTATTTACTTTGGTGCCAACATTTTGTTAGGCGCAGTGATTTTGGTGATTGGTTTTTGGTTGGCCAATATCGTGGCGAATGTGGTGCAGCGTGGTGAGTACAATAGCTCAAGATGGTTAGGCAACTTGGTTCGTGTTTTGATCATGGGGCTGGTGATTGCAATGGGTTTAAAAGCCATGGGAATTGCCGATTCGATCGTTAATCTTGCTTTTGGCTTAACCTTGGGTTCTGTGGCAGTTGCTTTTGCATTGGCCTTTGGTCTAGGTGGACGTCAACCTGCAGAACGCGTTTTAACGGATTTAATCGATAAAGCCAAGAAAGAGGCAAATCAACCGAATCCATTAAAGCAAGAAAATACTTATTCATCACAGCCAAGTGGTACAGACGCTACGCAAGTAACCGCGGATACCCCTGCGATTGAAAATGAGTACAAGTCACTTACTGATTCATTGAAACAGGACAAAGATGACCCGAATTAACATTTAAATTCTTTTAAAGATCGATCAGGATTGATGCTTGATCGATCTTTTTATTTTTAGGTCAAAAGTGAGAGGGAATAGAGATGTCTAAGAAAAAGCCAAATAATTTCATTGCACCGATTGTGATTGCAGGAATCACTGTAGGGTTTTTAGCAAGTGCTTATAAGTTTGTGTTTGCAAAACCGAAAAAGCAATCATCCGAAATTGTTAAGCAACAACATGAATCTCAAAACAAATCTCAAGAGTGATTGTGTTTGCAAAGCATGAATTTTATCGGTTTTTTTATAGAAAATAGATAGACATCAGATGATTTATTGTCTAGATTGAATGGGTGAATATGTAGGCAATATAAAACACAGTCATCTGATAAATATCATTTTCAAAGGAATTGAAATGAAGATCATCTATTTTTTACACAAAATTCATCAGTCGTTATTTGCAAAAAAACATGAGCTAAAGTCGATGGATTTGGCGATTCAACGTGTTACCCAGAAGCAGCAAATCCAAAACCAACTTATCTTATTTAAAACAGATTATTTAGAATAAGCTTTCTATCTATTAATCAGTTTAGATTAAACATATTCTGAAGCGGCATGTGCTGAAGCCCATGCCCACTGAAAATTAAACCCGCCTAAATGACCAGTCACATCTAAGATCTCACCAATAAAAAATAAACCTTTTTGTTTTTTACTTTCCATAGTTTTTGATGAAACTTCAGTGGTGTCAACACCGCCTAAAGTGACTTCTGCAGTCCGATAGCCTTCAGTACCAGAGGGTTTGACTTCAAATTGCTGTAATTTATTGGCAATCGTTTCAAGTTTTTCATCACTTAATTGCCCAATCGCCGTTTCAGCCCACTCGGACCAAATGAGATTTTGTAGTTCAATCACCACACTTTTCGGTAAAAGTTCAGTCAGTAAGGTTCTGATTAACACCTTAGGTTGGCTTTGCTTTTTGCGCTTTAAAAAATCAAACAGCTCAAGAGTTGGTAAAAAGTTAATATGGAATGCTTGTCCTGCATTCCAATAATTTGAAAGTTGTAATGAGCTTGGACCACTTAAACCACGATGTGTAAACAACAATGCTTCAGTAAATGCAATCAGCTCGTTAGATAGCGTTGCTTCAACCGCATTGCCGCTTAAACGTGTTGTGACTTCTTTAAATTGATCTGAAAAAGTGAAGGGAACTAAACCTGCGCGTGTAGGATAGATGTGGTGACCAAATTGTTTGGCAATTTCATAGCCGATGCCAGAGCCACCCAATGTTGGAATAGATAAGCCACCTGATGCAACAACAACAGATTCAGCCTGAAAATAGCCTAAATTGGTGGCGACTTGAAAAGTCTGATCGTCAACCGTGTTGATCGCTTTGACTTCACAACTGGTTTTAATCTCAACATGATGTGTTTTTTCACATTCGTTGAGCAGCATGCTTAAGATTTCTTTTGCGCCATTTAAGGTAAACAGTTGTCCATGTTTGCGTTCCTCATAGTCAATGCCATATTCACAGACCATCCCAATAAAGTCCCAATTGGTATAACGCGTCAGGGCAGAGATGACAAAATGTGGGTTATGTGAAATAAAATTTTCAGGCTCAACATAAAGATTGGTGAAGTTACATTTACCACCACCTGACATGAGGATTTTTTTACCAATTTTATTGGCTTTCTCAACCACTAAGACTTTACGACCACGGGCAGCTGCTTTTGCCGCAAGCATTAAACCTGAAGCACCTGCGCCGAGGACAATCACATCATATTGGTTAGAAGACATATCACACTCATGGAAACTTTGAGCAGGGGATTATAGACAAATTTAAAGTAATTTTCAGGACAATTATAAATAGGTAGGGTTTAGCTACGTCCTTGCAAGCCACCACTATGCAGAATCAAGATTTTTGCATTTTCTTTAAAGTAACCTTTTGAAATCAAATCAAAAATCCCATAAAACATTTTCCCAGTATAAATCTGTTCAAGCGGAATGCGATATTGCTGCTCAAAGTTGTTTATAAAGCTAACTAATTCAACTGTGGTTTTGGCATAACCGCCAAAACAATAATCATCCAGTATTTTCCAATTGCTTTTATGGGTGAGTTGACTGACATCTTGTTGTAAAAAATCACCTTTAAGTGCTGAAAACCCTAAAATTTCCTGCTGTGATGAACTGGCGTTAATCAGCCCAGTGATTGTGCCACCTGTTCCTACCGCACAGCAAATCACATCATAATGATTTAAATCTTCTGTCGTTAAAATTTCCTGACAACCTTGTATAGCAAGTTCATTGGTTCCACCTTCAGGAATAATATAAGTGTTTGGATAATGTTGTGTTAATTCATCGATCCAGTCATGATTATTTTTTTGTCTATATTTTTCACGTGAAACAAAAACTAGCTGCATGCCCAACTGCTGTGCTGTCGTTAGAGTAGGGTTGAGCGGTTTATGCGCTAACTCCTCGCCCCGAATGATCCCGATGCTTTTAAATCCAAATAACTGTGCTGCATAGGCTGTGGCAGCGATATGATTGGAATAAGCACCACCGAACGTCAGAATCTGTTTTAGGCTAAGCTGACGTGCTTCATTCAAATTATATTTGAGTTTAAAAAATTTATTGCCAGAAATTTGTGGATGGATTAGATCAAGCCGTTTAACTGTAAGTTGAACAGATCCAGCAAAATCTAAACTTTGGTAGGGAATAGTTTGGGCAATACGATCAAACATGCTGATTTTTTAACTGAGTGGGTGTGTATGAGTAGCTTTGAATTAAGCCTGTTCAAGATATTCTAATCAAACCTGTAAAACAAGACAGGTTTGATTGAGTTTCATGTCTATTATTGGGGATAAATTTCTAGGTTTTAACTCAAGCCTTTTTAACTCAAGCTTTTCACTTAGGCGGATCATTGAGTGCTGGTATCGACGGAAGTTACTACAGACATCCCCGGTCGTAAAAATTCTAAACCTTTTTGATTGGGATCAATAGCAATCCGCACAGAAATACGCTGTACGACCTTGGTAAAATTACCTGTGGTGTTGTCAGGCTTAAGCACACTAAACTCAGCACCTGCAGCAGGTGAAATCTGTTCAATACGGCCAGTAAATTTTTGATGTTTCATAGCATCTACCGTAAATGTTGCTTTTTGCCCGATGTACATATCGGCAATTTGTGTTTCTTTGAAATTGGCAATCACCCAAGTTTGTTGCGGAATTAGATACATTAACTGGGTGCCAGCTGCAACATATTGTCCCACACGAGGAGTAACTTCGCCCAACTGTCCATCCATCGGTGCTGCAATCACGCTGTAGTCTTTCGTTGTCACCGCTTGATCAAATTGTGCCTTGGCATTGGTGACTTGTGCTTTTAAGCCCGATTGAGCCACTTGAGCTGTTTTTAATGCTTCTTGAGCAACCAATACATTGGCTTCAGCTTGTTTGAGTAAGGCTAAATTATTCTTTACATCTGCAGCCGCTTTGTCTTGTTCTGTTTTAGAGGTTGCGCCAGTATTTCCCAATTGTTGATAACGATTGAGTTGTGCTGTTGAAAGTTCATAACTTGCTTTGGCTTGTTCAACTTTGGCTTGTGCGGCCACAATGTCCGCTTTGCGTTGTTCAATCGCTTGGGTTTGATTGGCTAAAGTGGTATTGGCCTGATCAACACCAGCTTCAGCCTGAGTCACTTTCTGATCATAGGTTGTGGTATCAATATGCATTAACGGCTGACCCTTTTTGACATGGTCAAAATCAGTGACCAATACATCTTTGACATAACCATTGATTTGAGAAGATAAAACTGTGGTTCTGCCTTTGATATAACTATTGTCGGTGGATTCTATGCTGCTATCAAAAGGGCCAATTTTCCATGCACGCATAATCACAGCAATCCCCACCAACAAGACCAAGAGCATCAACAGCAATGTTCTTTTCGCTGTTGGAATAAGCTTACTGGATGGTGGTGGCGCTGCTGCTGTTGCAGGTGCTTGTGGTGGTGTAACTGCTGCTTGCTCTGTTGGTTTTTGATCTTGCGACATAAGAATTCTCAAATATTTTTTAATACATAGCGTGACATCATGGATCATCTGATTTCGGAATAGCCTGAGATCTGTCTAACTGCTATTGAGGACCTGTTGCTGTTTTTTGAGTTGATAGCGTGTCCAAGCAATATTAAAACTACTCCAAATCAACAGTAAAATGGCGAAAATTCCATTTAACGCAATCACATCATTATAGGCACGCACTTGTGCTTCTCGTGTCACAATCTGGTTTAAATTGCGATAAGCTTGGTTCTGTTCAAGTGATGCATCTAAAGTATATTTATTGGCTGCTTGCTGATAGGCCGCAAGTCGTTGCACCACCAATGGATCAGTTGGTGATAAGTCACTGACAATTTCAGCCCGATAATTTTGGGTGCGTAATTGTTGATAGGTTGAAAAGAATGAATTTCCAATTAACCCCCCAAAGCTTTGTGTTGCAGAGAACAACACCACAAAAGTGACCATGTGTGATGGGCCTTTTTGTAAGGCATTAATAATCCCTGTCAGCAACAATGGTCCGATAAACATACCACTGGCAAAGCCAACAATAAATTGGCTGCGGTAAAAATTCTCAGGTCGAACATCACTGGTGAGGTGATAGTCTAAAGCGCAAGCAATAAGAACCAAGACTACAGCACCGACCAAGTGCCATGAGATGCGTTCTCTTTTAAAGGTCATGGCGCTAAAAATAGTGCCGAGCACAATGCCAAGAAAAATCACGCTATACAAGGTAACGAACTGATCAGGTCCCATGCCCATGGTTTTTAAAAAGTTAACGGCTGCGTAACTTTGCTCAGACATGAGCAAGCGAATCGCCAACGCACCAAACACAAATTTAAGTGTAGTGGCTGAACCTAGCCAACGGGTAATGATAAGCGGATTGACACGGTAATGTTCATAAGTCAGTCCGATAACAATAAGACTGAAGCCAGCAATTAAGGCATACCCTAACCATTTGACTTCAAACCACCAAAGGATTGGGCCTTGGGTCAGGACGATACATAGCAGGGCAAAGCCGGGTGCAAGTAAGGCAAAAGTGAAGAAATCCTGTTTTTCAAAGACTTCGATTCTTAAGCTACGTGGTAGTTTTAAAGAAACCACCATAGCCAAACAACATATCGCTAAACCCAGCTCAAAGGTATAGAGCACAATCCAGTCATTTACATCGACCAGAGACGGGGAAATGATCCATGCCAGTGGGATACCCAATTGCTGAAAGCCCAGTGCGAGATAAATTCCTCGTCCAAAGTTTTCTCGTTTAAAGGCCTGCATGATGTAGTACATGCCTAAAGAACTCAGGGGGGCTGCAACCAAACCGCTGATCACACGGACAAACAATGCCATTTCAAAGGTGTGCACAAAGATATGCAGCACCAACACACAAATAAAAAGCACTAAACCAATTTCAGAAAAAAGCCGTAACCCATATTGTTGCCGAGCTTTAAACAGAATCATGTTGGAACTAATATTTGCCATCACATAAGCTGCGGGAATCCATGCAGCTTCTGAAGGCGTTAGCGAATATTCACCCTGAATAAGTGGTAAATTTGCAGTAATAAAACCATTACTTAAACTGCCTGAGATCGCAACAAATAGGCCAATAAAAAAATAAATCAGCTTTTTATGTGTTGGATGTGCAATAGCCGCAGGCGAGCCTGGTAAGGTTGGACGCTCTTCAGGTGTCCAATCTGGGGCAGGTTCAAGTAAACGTGGCGATTTATCCATAAGTGCCTCAATTACGCCTTGATGCCATCAATGAGTAAGTCAACTGCACGTGTGGCCAGTTGAACTTGTTCTTCGTCGGTTAGCCCTTGAAAGGAAGCTCTTAGAATACCGGTAATTAGCGCATAATCTTTTGGGGTAAGATCTGGTCGGCAAATTCGATGGGCAATGGCTTGATCAATCAGCGGTTGAAGAATTGCGTCACGCCGTTGATAAATATCCACCATACTTGGGTCATTACGATCAATCACACGCCAATATTCCATCAAGGCGGTGAGATAAGGCAGATTCTCGACATGATTGCGAATTAACCGAATCAAACCATCAGGATATTCTGAAAAGCTTTTTGCCCGTTCATCTAGACGAGTTAATGCTTGTTCCATCAAGGCGATGACCAACTCACGGCGATCTTTAAAATTACGATAAAAGGTTGCTCGTCCAACGCCAGCTTCATCAATCACGAGCTGTAATGGCGCACGAATCCCTTGTTTACGGAATATTTTCAGTGCAGCATTAAGCAAATCTTCGCGATTTTGTGCCGCTTGTTTTTGACGTATACGCATAGGGGAAATTGCATTAAATTTTATTCTGATATTTAACGGACATTTTTGTCCGTTGTAAATTACTAACTCTGTGGATTTTTGTAAATAGCAGCTTTAAAGTGAATGAGATTGGTTAGAATGACTTAGGTCAATGATTAATAAATTGTATAAATAGGTTTAGATTTCTAAATATTTACCCTTTAAAATAAAACAATAAGTGTGCTGAAATTGTGAAAATTTTTAAAAATATTGTTATTTCGATCTGCTGCATCAGTGTATTGGTGTTAAATGCCTGTACGCCATCTGAGAAAAAAGCAGATCAGGCCGCATCTTCAAGAAAATCATCAGATCAACAGATTGAACAACAATTCAAGCTTTGGAAGGCGCAACAAGACCCCCAATTATTGGCAGATTATTATCAGTTTATGTCGCAGTATTTAAAACATCCGCCTAGTCTGATGGAGCTGACAACCAGCCGAAACTATATGCCAGAACAGTGTTACTCAAAACGTTTTGCCATTCCACCTAAAGCCTTTTGGAAAAATGTGGTGAGTAGTTTGCAATTGGTGGAAAAGTTAAATCGAAATGAATATTTTAAAACATATACGATTTCAGCGATCTATCGTGCCCCTGAATTAAATAAATGCATAGGTGGGGCGGAAAAAAGTAAGCATTTAAGTAATTATGCAGTTGATTTTCATGTGCTATCTCCCAAAGAAACCATTAAAAAAGATCGCGAATTATTAGTTAAAAAAATGTGTCATTTTTGGCAAGTGGAAGGCAAAAGTTATAAAATGGGTTTAGGCGTTTATGGTAACAATCGCTATCATATTGATACCCAAGGATATCGTACTTGGGGTAAGGACTTTAAATCGAAAAGTTCGCCGTGTGTAAAAAGTTAAAATTGTATTTTTGAGCAAGAATTGAACTTGAATCTATATTAAAAAATTCTGAGAGATTGGAACGTTATTTATGAAATGTCTACAGACCCTAATAAAGTGTTTTTTATTTGCTCTGACTTTTTTCAGTAGTTATTCTGCTTTTGCGCAAGCTGATGCTGCCGTCGAAGTTGATTCTGAATACGAAGTATTGGGGCATGCAGGAAAACTGAAAATTCAAAAAGAGTCTTGCACTCAGCATGGTTCTAGTTGTGACTATGTACTCTATGATGCTAAAGGAAAGAAGCAGGTATTAATGGAAAAATGGAGTAAAACCGCAAACGTTTATCAATTTAATCCAAATTTAATGGGTTTTTTGTTGGGGCTAACAGGAAGTGAGTATAATCTCACTGTGATTAACGATAAAAATCAACAAAAAGATTATGGCAGTTTTCTTGCGATGAATACGCAGCAAACCTGTTTTGTAACTTTTGAATCAAATTTAAAAAATATGCCGAATTCATTGGTATTTTATAGCGTTCCTGATTTTCGGGTACGTTTAGTGCTCAACAACAAAGTGCCGCAATTTAAAAAGTTGGACTATCCTGCCACGGCAAATTTTGAGGATAATGGTGATTTTTCATTTAACTATAATATTAAGGTCGGAAACGAGATGGGGGTACAAGATGTTATCATTCAAAACCCTTGTCAGTCTGATTATCGGGTAATTATGAGTTAACATAAATAAAATAAAGTTATTAATTCCATTAAAATTCATCATTTTTATTTTTTAATTGAATTGTCTATTGTCGTTTTATTCGACAACAAGGACACGACAATGACCACTCAACAGCAAGTTAATCAGGCACAATATCAAAATAAATCAGAAGCATACTTAAATAGCCAAGTACATGCACAAGGCATTGAGTTTGAAAAAATGCAAAATTTAATCCAACAACATCAATTCAAACGAGTTTTGGATCTAGGCTGCGGTGGTGGGCATGTCACTTATCAGATTGCAGCATTCACTGAGCAAGTAATTGCCTATGATATTACGCCTGAAATGGTCAATCTTGTGACCACACAATCTCAACAAAAGGGATTCGATCATGTCATAGGGAAGGTTGGTGCAGCAGAGCAATTGGATTTTCCTGTTGAGCATTTTGATTGTGTGATCAGTCGTTATTCTGCGCATCATTGGCAAAGTATCACTCAAGCAATTCATGAAATTTATCGTGTATTACGTGCTGATGGCAAAGTGATCCTGTTTGATATTATTGGCAATTCTAACCCTATTTTAGACACCTTTATTCAGACCATAGAAACCATTCGTGATCCAAGCCATGTTCGAAATTATAGTTTGGCGGAATGGGTACAAATCGTAGAACAAGCAGGCTTTAAGGTAGAAACCATTGAAAAGCAAAGTTTACAGTTAAATTTTCAAAGTTGGGTGGAGCGTATGCAAACACCAGTAGAGGATATCCATACCATTCGCTATTTACAGTCCAAAGCTGCTGATCAAGTACAACAGTATTATCAGATTCAGCAAGATGGCACATTTACCAGTGAAGCTGTATATTTGCTATTGAGTAAAACTTGATTAGAAATCTGATGTCAAAAAAAATAATCAATACAATATTTCCGATATTATTTAGCATGATGGCTTATTCCAGTAGTGGTTATGCCGAGCAGATTCATCGAACAGTGGCGAAGATAGGGCAATTTTCAGTCATTCAGCAAACATGTGATGAAGATGCAAATGATCATTGTGATTTTGTACTCTATGAAGGCGATGACTATAGATTACCTTTGGTCATGGACTGGGAGCGTGGTTTAAATGTTGAAAACCAAACCGAGGATTTCTTGCATTTAAGCTATGGCTATACCTTTAATGTTCATCATAGTCTTTTCATCTCGAAGGCGGGGATCGTGCAGGCTTTAGACAACGTTGTTGTTGTGGATGAAAAGACTGGGTGTATCGCCCGATTTGAATTAAAAAATGCGCCTACGATTATTTTCCAAAAAGTATTTACTGCGAAAGTTTTAAATAAAATTCAACTTCAACCAGAGCAATACCCTAAAATTGAGTCTGTAAGCGTAGATGCTTTTCAATATTTTAGTGACATGGAATTTGATGGAAATGGTGGCTTTCACTACCGTTACAAAAATAAAAATGATGAAGATCAAGCTGTTTTAATGATAGATCCTTGTGACGTATAGCCACTTTCTATAGATAGACACCTTTTGAAATAAAAAATAGCTGTATTTTTAATCAGAACTGTTATGCTCGAACTATAAATAAAACAAAAAATGGAGGAGATGCCATGAAAAAGCTATCCATCAGTTTGAGTGTAATACTTGCAGTATTTTTGGTTGGGTGTGAAAAGAAACCACCTACACCAACAAAAACTGAAGTTCGTTCAATCCATATCGCAGGTATGCCTGTGTATGAAAAAGACTATCGTCTCAGTGCTCGTTCAGTGGATGCACAACCCTGATTTTTATTCAAAATATAAAAACGAGTGCATCAAAAGAGCATGCACTCGTTTGGTTTTAATTCAATTTAACTCAGTTGATTTTAAATGAATTAATGAAAAACTGTTTCTAAAGCTTTTAATCCGACTTTAGGATCAAGTAATCCATTATAGATCTCAGGAATTTCACGTTCTACGCCAAAGAACTCATAAATTGCAATCATGGCACCACGAACAGAATATTCAACAGTAAAAACTACATCATCTTCAATTTCAACAAATTGTCCCAAGAATGCGAAGTTTTTTGCGCCTTGTGGAATAACCTGTGGGCGGTCACCAGGCTTACGGCAAGCAAATAAAGCCGATGCATAAGGCATCATAGCTGTTGTTACAATGGTGTTTGCTAGAACATGCTCAAGAATGTCATCAAAGCCGAGTTGTAGAATTAGTTCAGTGAGTATTTCGTTGCCTGTTGCTTGTGACATCGGTTTTTTGATGTAATCACCTGTTTGATCAATTTGGAAACCATAGCCCCAGAGGGTAAAGGTGCCTTCTGGTAAATTTGCAAAATGCGGTTGAGCAGGCACCACAATCGATAAATGCCAGCCAGATTCAAACCAAGTCATCAGTGCCCCAGTACCTGGCTGGTTGCCTGTGTAATCAATGATGCGATTTAACAGAACATCATCTGTCATGGTGAGTGTAAAAGACTCCCATTTATGTTCATCAATGTTGCCATAAAAGGTCATTGGTCGGCCAAAGTCAGGTGCTTTTTTCGCAAGGGTTTCCCATAAGGTCCAACCATGATCAAGTCGATCACGAATAAGCGCTGGAACATCATCATTTCCAGCATAACGGGAATCTGCTGTAATTGAACCTAAAGTAAATATGGCAAGATCATTTTCTTGAAGATTGATTTGCTCAGTACCTTCAGGAAGGTTGACATACAAGCGTGTTGCACGACGTTGTAGGGTTGCTTCATCGGTTTGAAAGTCTGCATCTGTTACATAATTGCCAAAACGAACATCTACGCCTTGTTCAAGCAACCAACGTTGTAGCGGCAAAATCATGGAATCATATTGGTTGTATTTGGTTCTTTTTACCCCAGCAAGGGTATGAATACGTGGTAACTCTTGGATAAAACGTAAGAAATAGCGACGAAGTTCTGCTGCACTGTGCCATTTTTGGAAGGCAAATGTCGTACGCCACATACGCCAAAAGTTCGTTTCAAAGAAGGTCTCATCGAAAAATTCATCAATACGGCGGCTGCCAATTTTTTCTTCTTTCGCTGCCAATAAGCGTAACATTTGCGCACGATGGCGTGTATTTAAACCCAGTTTAGCGGCATCTGAAATCACATGCTGCGCATCAATTAAACGGGCTTGTGCATGGGTTTTGACTTGTTGATTGAACTCACGACATTCTTCACGAACAGAAAGTTCAGGATTTTCTAAGGATGGAATACTCGAAAATAAGTCCCAAAGACATAAATATGTTTCATCAGTTAGCATCCGCCCGCCACGGGTAACCCATGCTTGTGCAGCATGTGGTGTATGACCGCCATCCATTGAACCACCTGAGACATCTAACTCTTCGAGAATGTGAATATTTTTAGCTGGTACTTTGGCATCACGTATAGCAAATGCGGCAGCTGCCATTCCAGCAATTCCACCGCCAATGATCCACAAATGTGCTTGGCTTGCATCTAAACGGTTGGTTTTGTTGTTGTGCATTTTTTACCCCTGAGTATAAATATTGATTTTGGATAATTTAAAACCATAGTTTTATTATGGTTTTTTATAGCCTATAAATACATGAAAATAGAAGTTAATTTTTGTGATTAATGTGGTCTATTTTATGGATTTTTAGGATGTTTTATATACCTTGATGATTTTATTGATATAATTAAAATATTGAAAAATAAATTTTTTATTGAGTTTTTGCTCTAAAAATATTTATTTACTCTGTTTGTGATGATAATACACAAGTGTATTTAAATTTATGATTGAAATTTTGATGAATTTGCATTGAATAAAAGTGTAATCGCGAAATAATAAAGATTTTTATATCTTCAAAAAACGGTTGTAGCGTAAAATATCTATTCTTAAAAATAGTCTGGGTCGGGGTGTCTCTTGGAATCATTATTGATTTTAGGTTCAATTGCATTGGCATTAATGCTAGGTGCGATTAGCCCTGGTCCTACATTTGTCTATGTGGCTAAAAATTCAATTGCGATTTCTCGTAAACATGGTTTGTTTACCGCATTAGGGACAGGCACGGGCGCAGCTTTATTTGGTTTTTTAGCTGTAATGGGATTACAGGCAATCTTATTGGCTGTACCTTCTGCATATTTAGCTTTAAAAATTTGTGGTGGTCTGTATTTACTTTGGCTGGCTTATAAAATTATTAAGCATGCTAAAGATCCAATGGCACAGGCATCTGACTCATCTACGGTGATGAGTTATCAACAAGCGTTTCGTTTAGGTTTAATTACCCAGTTAAGTAATCCTAAAATTGCGATTATTTTAGCCAGTATTTTTACTGCGCTTTTACCCAAAGAAATTCCAATGTATTTTTATTTTGTTTTGCCTATCTTATGCTTTTTTATCGATGCAGGCTGGTATTCACTGGTTGCTGTTGCACTTTCAGCGGAAAAGCCGCGCCGTGTTTATTTGAAGTTTAAAAAAGTCTTCGATCGAGTCGCGGGCGGTGTCATGACATTACTTGGTTTAAAGCTAATTTTTGGTATGAAATGATTGTTTTTACGAGCAAAATGGTCATGGATTTTATCAGTAGATCTTATTTGTTAAAAACTAATTAACAGTGTGTTTAGTTTGTGTTATATATTTATTCATTATAATGGTTTAAACCTTAGAGAGATGTAATTTTGAAAAAAATATTATTAATTGCTGCCTTAAATGGCTTGGTACTTACTGCTTGTTCTACCACTGAAAGCTCTAAAACCATCCAAGCACCTCAAGTGGCTGCTGTGAATTCAGCGGTAAAATATTCAGGTGCGAAAACAGCAGTTTCGATTGGTAAGTTTGATAATCGCTCAAGTTATATGCGCGGAATCTTCTCTGATAATGTCGATCGTTTAGGCGGTCAAGCAAAAACGATTTTAGAAACGCACTTGCAACAAACCGGATATTTTTCAGTCTTAAATCGAGACAATTTATCAGAGCTGCAACAAGAGGCTGGTTTTGGTAAAGCAGCTCAATCCATTAAGGGCGCACGTTATGTGCTCACTGGGGATGTATCTGAATTTGGGCGCAAAGAAGTGGGTGACCATCAATTGTTTGGACTACTAGGGCGTGGTAAAACTCAAATTGCCTATGCAAAAGTCAATATTAATGTTGTTGATGTAAAAACAGCAGAAGTTGTCCATTCTGTGCAGGGTGCAGGTGAATACGCGCTCAGTGAACGCGAAATTTTAGGTTTTGGTTCTACAGCATCTTATGACTCAACCTTAAATGGTAAGGTTTTAGATCTGGCTGTACGCGAAGCGGTTAATCACCTTGTCACAGATATTCAAACAAATAAGTGGTCCGTACAATAGGTTTGAATAAATGAAACGGGTTTTATTATTTTTAAGCTTTTTTGCAACGTTAACTTTGGTTGGGTGTGCATCTGGACCACAGTCTTTATATAGTTGGGGCGGATATCCACAGCAAACCTATTTAATGCTGGCGGTTCCAGAAAAAACTTCGCCTCAGCAACAAATTTTAGCGCTTGAAAAAGATGTTGAGAAAGCAAAAGCAAAAAATGCCGCAGTGCCGCCAGGTTTATATGCGCATTTGGGCTTGTTAAATCTTAATATTCAAAATGGCCCACGTGCAATTGAATATTTTGAGTTAGAGCGCCAAATTTATCCAGAGTCAACCGTATTGATGGATCGTCTATTGAAGAAAATGATCCCTCAATCGACTGAGGTAAATCCCAAATGAAAAATATGAAACAATTTTTCGTACTTGGTTTACTGATGATGCTTTTCACCGGTTGTGCGGTGTCACCTAAGCAGAATCGTGATTTAGCAGCATATCGTGAGCATATCCCTAAGTCGATTTTGGTACTTCCTCCAATCAATGAGTCTCCTGATACTCGTGCAACCTATGGGTATTGGTCAACAGTAACATTGCCTGTAGCTGAAGCTGGTTATTATGTATTTCCAATTTCTGTTGTTGACACCATGTTTAAAGAGAATGGGGTGACCAATGGATTTGATGCTCAAGCAATTCCACCTCAAAAGTTAAAAGAGATTTTCGGAGCGGATGCTGCGTTATATATTAAAGTTAAAGAGTATGGTTCTAAATATCAGGTGATTCAATCTGTAGCTGCAGTTGCAGTAGAAGCCAAACTTGTAGATTTACAAACTGGCACATTACTTTGGCAAGGTGAACAGCGACTTCAGCAAGCCAATGATAATAGCAATGCGGGTTTGATTGGCGCGTTGGTTGGTGCTTTAGTTGATCAAATATCCAATCATCTGTCAGACAAAGCCTATACTTTATCAAGTATTGTAAGCTCGCAATTATATTCACCGAGTATAAATCAGCAAAAAGGTCTGTTATATGGACCACGTTCACCAAACTTTAGCCAAAATGCTTTGAAACCTTAAGCACTGGTATTGTTTGTGAGTATTAAATAAAAACCCCAATTTAAAAATTGGGGTTTTTATGTTTAACGCATATTGCTGATTAGTGCACCATAGAAATCTTGTCTAAGAAGAATTTGGTTCTTTCATGGCGCTCATCCGGCTTATTAAAGAAGTCATCTGTTGCACAGTCTTCCAAAATCTTGCCTTGATCCATGAAAATAACTCGGCTTGAGACTTTACGAGCAAAGCCCATCTCATGAGTTACACACATCATGGTCATGCCTTCTTTTGCCAATTGACTCATGACTTCAAGCACTTCACCCACCATTTCAGGGTCTAATGCCGAAGTAGGTTCATCAAATAACATGCACACTGGATCCATACATAGACCACGGGCAATCGCAACACGCTGTTGCTGACCACCAGACAGTTGCCCTGGAAACTTATTTTTGTGAGCTGCCAGACCAACACGATCTAAATATTGCAATGCTTTTTTCTCAGCCTCTGCTTTAGAACGATTTAAAACCTTAAGTTGCCCAATGGTTAAATTATCCAAAACAGTCATATGTGGGAACAATTCAAAGTGTTGGAATACCATTCCCACACGAGAACGGAATTTTGCCAGATCAGTTTTTGAATCTTTTAAGGCTGTTCCATCAACAACAATATTGCCTTCTTGGAACGGTTCTAATGCATTTACAGTTTTAATCAGTGTAGATTTACCAGAACCTGAAGGTCCACACACCACCACAACTTCACCTTTTTCAATTGAAGTGGTGCAATCTGTAAGAACTTGAAAATCTCCATACCATTTTGAGATATGTTGTATTTCTATCATTGGCATATTGATTCTCCAATTATCGAATTATTGCTATTTTTTGATGTAAACGCTTCACAAGTCGTGAAAGCGCAAAGGAGATACAGAAGTAAACAACTGCTACAATCAGGTAGAAAGTTGCTTTGGTTTCAGCACCGTAGGTATTTGCTAAGGTATTGGCATTGCCCAAGAAGTCTGGCGCACTAATCACGTAAACTAAGGATACATCTTGGAAAAGTACGATAGATTGAGTCAAAATGACAGGTAGCATGTTTCTAAAAGCTTGTGGCAACACCACATTGGACATGGTTTGTCCATAGGTGAAACCAAGTGCATAACCTGCATTGACCTGACCTTTAGAAACAGACTGAATCCCTGAACGTACAATTTCTGAAAAGAATGCTGCTTCAAAAATTGCAAAGGTCACCACACTTGAAAACAGTGGACCATAATAGGTATCTGACTGAAACTCAAAAATCTTTGGCAATAAGAAATAGAAAATGAAGATCACTTGAATCAGTGGTACACCACGGAAGAAATCGACATAAACTTTAGCAAAATTACTGGCAACTTTATTGTTGGATAAACGCATCATGGCCAAAGGTGTGCCAATCAGAATCCCACCAATAATCGATAAAATCGTCACAGTAACGGTAAATTTAAACCCTGCGATCAGCGTTTGAATAACATCTTGATTTTGTAAAATACTAAAATCCATGACTATTTACCCCCCGAGCCTAGACCAGGAACAGCCATACGTTTTTCAATCCAAGCCATGATTAACTTAATGGTATAGGTAATGACTAAGTAAACTGGTGTCGAAAGAATAAGAATAACAATATCTTGAGATGTTTCTTCACGCATGGTTTTGGTATAAGCAAAGAAGTTCAAAACACTCAGCGCATACAGTACAGCAGAGTTCTTGAAAATATTCATTGCTTCAGAGGTGAGCGTTGGCCAAACAATACGATAAGCGACAGGGAGAATGACATAGCGATAGCTTTGGCTTTGATTTAAACCAATTGCAAAAGCTGCATTTTTTTGTCCATTTGAAACCGTATTAATGCCTGAGCGCACTTGTTCAGCAATACGTGCTGCGGTATATAGACCGAGTGCAAATACCCCAACCACTGCGGGATTGTCATTGAGAATATTTTGCCACCATCCACCATGAACCATTTCTCCACTACCAGTACTTAAGCTGAGTGGCAGTAATTGCGGGAATACGAATGCCCAGAAAAACAGTTGTACGATCAGCGGGATATTTCGGAAAAGTTCGACATAGCAAGTACCAATAAATGAAAGTGGTTTATTGGGTAATGTACGTAAAATCCCGATCAGAGAACCAAGAAGAAATGCAATGAAAAATGCAGCAATCGCGGTCCAGACCATGGTCCAAACACCTGAGCCTAGGAGTTGTAACCAGGTTGGTGCATCTGCAACAGGGGAATAACTTTCACCACCAATCGCTTTACAGACAGATTCAGCCCATGCAGCTTTATCAAGACTATATTCATTCGAGGGGAGACAATATGCTGTCCAGTTAAGTGAGCCTACGGACATGTGTGCTCCTTGTATTTTTAATTTTATAAAAATTTATAGACCAGACTTTAAACCTAATCTGATCTATAAACCGTTGTTTTAAACTACGTTATTAGTTGATACCAGCATCCGTAGGATTGGCTTTAAGCTTTAAATATGATGAGCTCATTGGCATATTTAAATTGACATTTTTAGGTGCGATTGGTGACTGGAACCATTTTTTATATAGCGCCGCCATTTGACCATTTTTCCACATTGTTGTTACTGTTTTATCTGCGATTGCTTTATACGCTGCATCGCCTTTCGGTAACATAATGCCGTACGGCTCAGAAGAAAGTACTGGACCTACAATTTTAAAGTCTTTTGGATTTGATGATTTTGCAATTAACCCTGCAAGAATATTGTCATCCATCACAAATGCTGCAGCACGGCCAGAAGCGACCATGGCAAATGAGTCTGAGTGGTCTTTACCATAAACGTTGTTTACGTTGACTTTTTCGCCTTTCTCACCCATTTTGATGTATTTGTCAGATGTAGTCCCTTGGGTGGTCACAACTGCTTTACCATTTAGATCTGCAATTGTTTTAATTGGTGCACTGGCTTTAACCGCCATGCGTACTTCAGTTGCATAATAGTTGGTTGAGAAGCTTACCTGTTGTTGGCGTTGAATAGAGTTTGTTGTCGTACCGCACTCCATATCGATATTACCTGCCAACATTTCTGGAATACGCGTAGAAGAGGTAACCGCTTTATATTCAACTTTAAGATTTGGCATCTTGAGCGTTTTTTTCAGCTCATTGGCAAAGTTATTACAAATATCGACAGCATATCCCATTGGTTTACCACCAATCACATAGGAAATCGGATCAGATGACTCACGGTAACCAATGATCACTTTCCCTGATTGTTTGATCTTTGCTAATGTATCTGCTGCTTGAACCTGTGAAAAAGCACCGCCAGCCATAAGTACACCAAGCGCTGTGGTTAAAACTTTTTTTGATAGTGTTTTTGTAGATAGTGTCATTTGAGTTCTCCATTACATGATTTTTTTGGCAGTTTAAGCCGCTCGTTTCTAAAATTAAGCAGTTATCGTGCCAAACCTTTTCCTTGAAACTACGATTCATCATATTTCTTTATATCATTATTTTTATACTCACTATTCCAATAAGTAAAGGATAAAAATAATAAATTTCACAAACTAGAAATGTGACTGGTCTCACAAAGTGGAACCTATTTTATTTAAATATTTTGAAATAAATAGCCCTAAAGCCATTTATTTTTGCTTATAGGTTTTAAATTTCTATTTATATAATTGATGACTATTTCAACAGATCTGGATCAGAGGTCTTTTTAAAAAACTGAATAAAAAAACGACATTATTAAAATTTATCTTTAATTGATAAATAACAAACATTTTTATGTAAGGTATTCATTTTTTTTACTAGTCCTAATCCATTTCCTGTGATATAAAAAATCAATAGGCATGAATTTTGCATTGCTTATTCACATAAGATGAAATGAAATAATACAGTGTGGGAACTATGGGTATGAAGTTATCGGTTGGATTAAAAGTTGCAAATTCGTTGTCGCTTACGCCACAACTGCAACAAGCCATTCGATTACTGCAATTATCGAGTTTGGAGCTTGAACAAGAAATTCAAATTCAACTTGATAGTAATCCTTTGCTTGAAAAAGTTGAAGAAGAGACACATGAAAGCCCTGAAAATGTAAAACAAGAACAACAAGAATATGAACTCTCGGATTCTTTAAATGCGAACCACTTACCTGATGAGCTGCCTGTAGATACGGATTGGGATGATGTCTATACCCATCAATCAACTGCAATGGAGCGCCCTGAGTTTGAGGATCGTGAAGACAATCGTCATTCAGAAGCATCATTAAAAGAACATATGTTGGGGCAAGTCAATTTATTGCATTTTTCTCCAGTGGATAAATTGATTGCGTATTGCATTGTCGATGCTTTAGATGAAAAAGGATTTTTGGCTGCCGATATTGAAGAAATTGTCAGCTCAGTACAGCATCTACTACAACAAATGGATTATGACATTGAGGTTGAAGAGGATGAGGTTCTGGTTGTTTTAAAACATATCCAACGCTTAGAACCGATTGGTATTGGTGCTCGTAGTCTAGCAGAATGTCTTTTTGTGCAAATTGAGGCTTTAGCTACCACCACACTGTTTAGGAAAGAAGCGCTGATGTTGTTGAAACATTATGAGCTTTTGGTCAGTAATGACTTAAATAAACTGATTAAGCAAACGGGTTTAAATGCTGAGTTATTAAAGTCAGCAATTGATTTATTGAAAACCCTTAAACCTTATCCGGGTGCTGAATTTGAGCAAAAAGAATCAGATTATCAAATTCCAGATGTGGTGGTGTCCAAAAAAAATGACCATTGGTATGTTCAACTGAACCCAGATATTTTACCAAAACTTCGAATTAACTCATTTTATTCAGGCATGATTAAACGTGCTGATCAAAGTGATGATAACCAATATTTACGCAATCAAATGCTTGAAGCGAAAAACTTTATTAAAAGTGTCGATGAGCGTCATAAAACTTTATTAAAAGTCGCAAGTTGCATTGTGCAACATCAACGTGAGTTTTTAGAAATCGGTGCTGAAGGAATGAAACCTTTGGTTTTGCGAGATGTTGCAGAAGAAGTTGAATTACATGAGTCAACAGTTTCTCGTGTCACCACCAATAAGTTTTTACTGACACCTCGTGGTCTATTTGAGCTGAAATATTTCTTTTCGAGTCATGTGGGAACAACTTCTGGAGGAGAAGCATCATCGACAGCCATCCGAGCAAAAATCAAAAAGCTTGTTGCAGATGAAAACCCACGTAAGCCGTTGTCAGACAATACAATTGCCAATTTATTAAAAGAAGAGGGGATAGATGTGGCACGACGGACAGTCGCAAAATATCGTGAATCGTTACATATTCCGTCTTCATCTGACCGAAAAGTGTTGATCTAAATTTTAAAGTGTGGCTATTCTAATTGCTCATTATGACGAAATAATGAATCGCTTTTTGTCTTTTGGAGTAACTTAAATGATTGCATGATATTGAGCACAGTTTTTTCCTTGGTGAATGCTGTCATGAGATCGTTTGGGTTATGACTTTCATATTCCTATATAAGGAGAGGGATAAAGCTATGCAAATTACAATCCGTGGACATCACTTAAGTATTACACCTGCAATAGAAGAAAACATACGAGATCGATTTACCCAGATGACCAAGCATATTGATCAGGTCAATAGTATGCAGGTCAAACTCAGTAAAGATCATCAATTAGATAAAAGATCTAAAAAAGGCAGTGCAAATCATATAGCAGAGGCAATTGTTCGTTTGCCAGGGATAGAGCTTTTTGCCCAAGCGAGCGCTGATGATATGTATAATGCGATTACAAAATTGACAGATAAATTAAAAAGGCAATTAGATAAGCATCGGAAAATGCAGTTGGATTATCAGCCAATGGAAGTTTTAGCGACGTAAAATTGATGTTTTTAAAAGAGGTTGAAAAGACCTCTTTTTTTTATCTATATTTTTTTGTACGAGTTAATGAATTATTTCGGTGAGTTATAGTAAAATATTCCGTTTTTACACTGTCAGTCCTATAAGAGGTCGATGCAATGAATAGTGAACAGCTCACTGAAATCTTAAAAGCAGCTTTTCCTGATGCTGAAGTTGCTGTCAGTGGACAAGCAGGTAAATTTGACCTCCGTATTGTCGACAATCAGTTTGAAGGGAAACGTCCTGTTCCTCGTCAACAAGCTGTTTACGCGCCACTTAATTCTTATATTGCCAGTGGTGAGGTACATGCGGTAACTATTCGTGCAATGACTAAAGAAGAATGGCGCAAAGCCAGTATGTTTGGAGCTTAAGCGTCAATGGATAAATTTGTCATTCAAGGTGGTGTAAAACTCGAAGGTGAAGTTCGTATTTCTGGTGCGAAAAATGCGGCTTTACCTTTATTGGCTGCAATGATTCTTGCAGATACACCAATTACATTAAAAAATGTTCCAGATCTAAAAGACGTTCGCACTTTAGTTAAGCTGATTGGTGGTTTAGGTATCACCATGAGTTATGAGGGCGAAACGGTTATCGCAGATACCTCTACACTGGATAATCAATTTGCGCCTTATGAACTGGTTAAAACCATGCGCGCATCTATTTTGGTGCTTGGGCCACTGTTGGCGCGCTATGGTAGTGCAAAAGTTTCACTTCCTGGTGGGTGTGCAATTGGTTCACGCCCTGTTGATCAGCATTTAAAAGCCTTAGAAGCTTTGGGTGCACAAATTGAGGTCGAAGCAGGTTATGTTCACGCTAAAGTGGATGGCCGTTTAAAAGGTGGTGAAGTCATCTTTGATATGGTGACTGTCGGTGGAACTGAAAATATTTTAACTGCAGCAGTATTGGCAGAGGGTGTTACAACAATTCGTAATGCTGCGCGCGAACCTGAAATTACAGACCTTGCATTAATGCTTATTAAAATGGGTGCAAAAATTGAAGGTTTAGACACAGATACCTTAGTGGTCACTGGTGTTGAAAGTCTGCATGGCTGTGAATATTCAGTGGTTGCTGACCGTATTGAAACCGGTTCATATTTGGCGGCGGCAGCAATTACGGGCGGTAAGGTCAAAACCACACATACTGATCCAAATCTTCTTGAATCTGTTTTAGATAAATTTGAAGAAATGGGTGCGGAAGTTACACGCGGTGAAGATTGGATCGAATTGGATATGCTGGGGAAACGTCCGAAAGCTGTCAGCTTCCGTACCTTGCCACATCCAGAATTCCCAACGGATATGCAAGCACAGATCATGGCGGTAAATGCCATTGGACGTGGTTTTGCAACAATTTCTGAAACGATTTTTGAAAATCGTTTTATGCATGTACCTGAATTAGCACGTATGGGCGCAAATATTCAGGTTGAAGGCAATGATGCTGTAGTTACAGGTGTGGAAAAATTATCTGCTGCACCTGTTATGGCAACTGATCTACGTGCTTCATTTTCTTTAGTTTTGGCTGCTTTAGCTGCTGAAGGGGAAACCATCATCGATCGTATTTATCATATTGATCGTGGTTATGAAGATATCGAAGCAAAGTTACAAGGTCTAGGTGCCCAAATTAAGCGAGTGAGCGAGTAAGTTAATGAGCGATATGAGAAACGATGATCCAAACTTTGACGTAATGGGCAATTTTGATCATGGTTTAACTTTGGCATTGAGTAAAGGACGTATTTTAAAAGAAACGTTGCCTTTACTTGAAACTGCTGGAATTAACTTATTGGAAGATCCTGATAAATCTCGTAAGTTAATTTTCCCAACCACACACAAATCCGTTCGTATTTTAATCTTACGTGCTTCTGATGTGCCAACCTATGTGGAAAATGGCGCAGCGGATATTGGTGTAGCGGGTAAAGATGTGTTGATGGAACATGGCGCTCAAAATGTCTATGAACCATTGGATTTAAAGATTGCCAACTGTAAATTAATGACAGCTGGTAAAGTCGGTATGGTTCGCCCTAAAGGACGTTTAAAAATTGCCACCAAGTATGTAAATTTAACCCGTCAATATTATGCGAGCTTAGGTGAGCAAGTTGATGTGATTAAGCTTTACGGCTCAATGGAATTAGCCCCATTGGTTGGTTTGGGTGATTATATTGTCGATGTGGTAGATACAGGGAATACTTTGCGTGCCAATGGTCTAGAGCCTTTGGAAGAAATCTGTAAAGTATCTTCACGTTTAATTGTCAATAAAGCCAGCTTTAAGCGTAAGCAAACATTATTAAATCCGATTCTTACTCAGCTTGAAAAAGCAGTAGAAGAACGTCAAAAGAGCAATTAATTCATTCATGTTTGTTCGATAAAGATGCCGTCTAATTTTAGGCGGTTTTTTTATGCAATTTATGTTAAAAAATAACCATCCATGATTTAAAAAAAAGAGTTTATGAAAACACCTCAACAGCGCAAAGAACAATCTATTTTAAAACTTAAAAAGTATTCAATTCCTTATATTGACTGGTTACCTGTGATCGAAGCTGCTGAAGACGTGCAAGCGCGCAGTGCAGAACAGATTGCAAAACGCGCGATTGCTTGTTTGTGGGTGATTCAAGTTGCTTGTGATCTGAATAATGATCAATATGATGATGAAACACAGCTATTTGTATTTGATATTTTAAAGAAAATGCAGGTGCTAGACGCTTTAACCGAGAAAGAACAGGCAATTTTAAAGCGTGAGGCTTCAGCACAAGATATCATCAATATGGTGTGGAAATATGAAGCCTACTGGGTATTGTTATGGGCTTTGGGGATTGTGGATGAGTTGAGTTATCCAGCAGATATCGTTGATTGTGATTTTGCCATTCAGGCTGTTTCGTCGTGCGATACCTTTGCAGAATTTATGGCTAAAGTACAGTTGCGGGATAGCGAAGAAATTTTAGATCAGGCTGATTTAATTTATCGTTATGATTGGGCATGTGTAAATGCGCGTTTAAAGCAACAGGATGCACCTGAAAATTTAAATTCATCTATTGTTGTGGAACGGCATGGTGCATTGAACTGGCTGATTCAGGCAGATAGTGATTGGGATCACCCAGATGTGAGCACCTAAATAAAAGTTTGCTGTGTCAAAAGTGATTTGCAATCAAACTTTCCTATTAAAGTAAGTTGAAATGTTGCGGTGATGTTGCCCACAAGATACTCAAAACAAGGTAAACTAAATCTTTCCTAAACAACCTTGTGGGTAAATTGATGCGACGTTTATCGACTCAAGAGCAGAACTTTAAACAAGTCTTTGCTGACTTGTTAGCTTTTGAAACAGTGAGTGATCCTGAGCTTTTAAAAACAGTAGACCAAATTATTGCAGATGTACGCCAACATGGCGATGCACATGTACTTAAACTCACTCAACAGTTCGATCGACATCCAGCGCATCAATTTTCAGATTTAGAACTGACACAAGAACAACTTAAAGTTGCATTTGAGGGGTTAACCGTAGAAGTACGTGAAGCTTTGGAATTGGCGGCCAATCGGGTTCGCTCATTCCATCAGGCGCAAAAACAAGACGGTTGGTCTTATGTGGATGAATTAGGAAATACTCTGGGTCAAAAAGTTACTCCTTTAGACCGTGTTGGTATTTACGTTCCAGGTGGTTTAGCTTCTTATCCGTCCTCTGTGCTGATGAATGCTTTACCTGCGCATGTGGCTGGGGTAGCAGAAATTATTATGGTGGTACCTGCGCCAAATGGTGATTTAAATCCTTTGGTATTGGCAGCTGCTTATTTAGCAGGCGTAAGTCGTGTGTTTACGATTGGCGGTGCGCAAGCAGTTGCCGCGCTGGCTTATGGAACAGAAACAATTCCAGCAGTGGATAAAATTACAGGACCAGGTAACCGTTTCGTTGCTGCGGCAAAACGTGCTGTTTTTGGTCAAGTCGGTATTGACATGATTGCAGGGCCTTCAGAAATTTTGGTTTATGCAGAAGGTCATAATGATCCTAAATGGTTGGCAATGGATGTTTTGTCACAAGCTGAACATGATACGGTTGCGCAAGCGATTTTTATTACGCCTGATGAACAGCTGTTAAATGATGTCGAGCAGGCCATTGAAGAACATTTGGCTGCACTACCCAAAGCTGAAATTGCACGAACTTCGATTGCAAATCGTGGTGCTTTGGTCTTGGTTAAAGATCGTCAAGAAGCCATTGATTTGATTAATCAAGTTGCGCCTGAGCATTTGGAATTGTGCTTAGATGACGCTGAGCAGATGTCAGAAAGTATTCGCCATGCAGGTGCAATCTTTATGGGGCGCTATACACCAGAAGCGATTGGTGATTATTGTGCGGGACCTAACCATGTCCTGCCTACTTCTGGTACAGCACGTTTTTCATCACCTTTGGGTGTTTATGATTTTCAAAAACGTTCAAGTTTGATTATGTGTTCTGAGCAAGGGGTAAAATCGCTTGCCAAGGCCGCAGATATTCTTGCACAACAAGAAAATTTAGATGCGCATGCCCGATCAGCAAGATATCGTTATCAGTAATTCACCAATGGCCCAGTATCCGTAAAAATCCTTCTCCCTTAGGGAGAGGGTGTGGATGAGGGTGTAAAAATTTAACTGACTTAGTTTGGGGATTCTATTGAAATACCCAAACCCTCTCCTAGAGTGAGAGCGCTTATATAAAGTAAGTCAAGTGAGAAAAAATACGAGATAAAAATGCCAAATATTAGCCCTGAGCAAATGCGTTTTTGGAGTCCTGAAGTACGTGAGTTAGAACCGTATGTTCCAGGTGAGCAGCCTAAAATCCAAAACTTATTAAAACTGAATACCAATGAAAACCCATATCCACCATCGCCAAAAGTGGTTGCAGCGGTTCAGTCTGTACTTATAGATTCAGCAGATGTATTGCGACTTTATCCAGATCCAGATGCATCGGCACTCAAACACGCGATTGCGAAACAACAACATGTAGATGTCGCAAATGTCTTTGTTGGTAATGGTTCGGATGAGGTTTTAGCCCATATTTTTAAAGCATTTTTTGTTCAAGATAAGCCGATTCTATACCCAGATATTACCTATAGCTTTTATCCTGTTTATAGTCAGTTTTTTGGAATTTCAACCCAAACTAAAATCTTGCCGTTAAATGATGATTTTGAAATTGACGTGGCTGATTATAAACAGCCGAATGGTGGGATTATCATTACCAACCCCAATGCACCAACCAGTATTGCATTGGGGCTGTCGGCAATTGAACAGGTCTTGCAAGCCAATCCTGATTCGGTGGTTGTGATTGATGAAGCATATGTGGATTTTGGTGCTGAGTCAGCTGTGAGTCTGGTTGAGAAATACGAAAACTTAGTGGTTTGCCAAACGACTTCAAAATCGCGTTCTTTAGCTGGTTTACGCGTTGGTTTTGCAATTGCACGACCACATTTGATTGCCGCATTGGAAGCTGTTAAAAATAGTTTTAACTCCTATCCAATTGATCGTTTTGCAATAGCTGCAGCTGTCGCATCATTTGAAGATCAAGAATACTTTGTAGCACAATGTCAAAAAGTCATTGTAAGTCGTGACAAATTGGTTGCAGATTTAGTGGCGCTTGGGTTTAAAGTATTACCATCTTCAGCTAACTTTATTTTTGCTTGTTTACCCTCAAAAGATGCTGGTGAATTGGCGAAAGCGTTGCGTGAACGTGGCATTATTGTTCGATACTTTAATAAACCACGTATTGATCAATTCTTACGTATCACTATTGGTACAGATGAACAAAATCAACGCCTTGTTGATACACTAAAGCATGAGATTTTAGTCTAGGATTCATGTTGAGGTTGATGCCATGTATTGAGTAAGTCAAGCATGGCAGTAACTTTATCAAAACATTCCTGATATTCTGCATCACAATCTGAGGCAATAGTAATTCCACCGCCTGCCCACAATGATACTTCATCTTGATATTTTTGAATTGAACGAATCAAAATGTTCCAAGAACCGGTTCCATCAAAATTAAAATAGCCCATTGAACCACAATAAGCACCTCTTGGTGCACTTTCGAGTTCTTCAATAATTTGCATCGCACGAATTTTGGGTGCACCAGTAATTGAACCACCCGGCAATGCTGTAAATAAGACCTCAAATGGATTGACATCTGGTTTTAGGGTGGCAGTCACCTCACTCACCATATGATGTACTTGGTTAAAAGATTCAATATTAAACAATTTTGGGGTTTTTACTGAGCCAGTTTCAGCATAGACACTGAGATCATTGCGTAATAAGTCCACAATCATGACATTCTCTGCTTGATCTTTTTTAGACTGAATCAAAGCATTTTTTGATTGTGCATCTAAAGTTGGATCGTCATAACGCGGCATTGTCCCTTTAATGGGTTTGGTGATAATTTTACGCTCAGCTTCGAAATCAATAAATAACTCAGGTGAGCAACTCAGTAATTCAAAATCATTGATTTTTAAATAACCCGAATAGGGAGCATCTGTGAGTGTCCAAAACTTTTCGGCAGTATCTAAAAGTAAACCGTGAGCTTTTGCAGTGAATTCCTGAGTTAAATTAATTTGATAGCAGTCACCCGCTTTAATATATTCTTGAACTTGTGTAAATGCATGATCATATTGTGGCTTTGTCCACGTCGCAGTACAGTTTGATAAAAGTTTAAAGCTTTGATTCTGGGTGACGGGTGTGGTTAATAAATCTTGTATAAAGTTGAAAAACTCTTCTGCACAGGCTTCTAAACTATAAAAAAAGAATTGCTCATTTTCTCGTTTGATAAATGTTTTATAAATACCCATGTAAAAATTGGGCTGAGATTTGGTTTGAGCATCAACATATTGCTGACTGGCATAGTTATAGTCAATAAAACCCATATATCCACCCTGAAAACTATGCTGTTTCGGAGCTGATTGAGCGGTGAAGTTAAAGAAGTGTTTTAAATGAGGATCGCTTTTATCTTTTTGATAATGGGTAAAATGATTTCTGGTATAACGATAAAGTTGTTGCTGGGTTGAGATACAGTATTGTTCAGGTGAAAAAGCAACAATGTCTTCGCCCGCGTTTTTTAAATAGATACAACCGAATAATGAGTCAAGACGGTGTAATAAATCTGCAGTGCTATTTGATGGAAAATCTAATAACTTCCGAAACATAGGGAGGTTTAACTCAAGCGCAAAAAGGGTTTGTAAGGCACTATTCTACCTGAAAATAGCACTTATAAAAGTGTTTACCGTTTATCGGTTTAATTGGCTTTTTGATAAACAGCAGTTGAACAAAAAGTAACATACCGTTAATTTAAAAGGGCAAAACGGACTACTCAAGGATTGGTGTTCTAAGTTGTAAAACAACTAAAAACAACAGGGAACTATGGAGAGTGGTTAAAAATGAAAAAAAATGCTCTTGGGAGAGTACAGATTATGAAATTATTTACTAAACTTGCTTTAGTTTCCGCAGTGGCTATGAGTTCAAACGCAATGGCAATGCAAGCAATGGATGATGCAGCGCTGAGTGCTACGACTGGTCAAGATGGTATCAGTATTGGTATTGATGCATCTAAAGTTGAAATTGCAAAACTACATGTTTTTGATGGTGATGGTTTAGCAGTAAATCCAACGACTGGCGGTACGGGTAAAGCGGGTGCAATTACCTTAAATAACGTAGTTGTAACCAAAACTGGTGCTTCTGGTAACTTGGCTGACTTGGTCATTGATACTGACGGTGGTGCTACAGCTGGCGCTAGTGGTACGCCATTCCTAAATGTTGCTGCTGCAATTAATGCATTAAAAATTGATTTAGGTAAAATTGAAGTGAATAATGTCACGGGTTCAGCAGGCGCATATAAACCTGATACTGGATCTGCTGAAATTTTAAGTGGTTTGACGATCAATACTGGTGCTACGACAGCAAATATTCAATTGGGTAATACGCCTCAAGGTGCAATGATTAAATTGAATGGTTCGATGGTTGGTGGTTTATCAATCAGTAACTTAGCCTTGAAAGATGCTTCTGCAGCAGGTGGTGGTTATATCGTACTGGGTGGCATTAAAGTGACAGACACCGGTTCTTCTGATTTGGCTTTAAATGCTGATGTGGCTGTAACGAAAGATGGTTTAGCTGTTACTGCAATGAAAAGTTCAACAGGTACAGATATTTACTTAACTAAAGTTGTATTGGGCGGTGGTAATGGCTTTGTACCAGGTGGAACAGCAGGTTCTGGAACAGGTTCTGGTTCGATTGGTGATGTTGCGATTACAGGTATGAAATTCTATAACGGTGGTTCAGCAACGCCGAATGGTGTAAAACTGACGATTTCTGGTCACTAAGCCTAGAATTAAAATCTTAAAAAAGACGCATGCAAAGCATGCGTCTTTTTTTTACAAAAAAGCTGAGAAAAAGCGACAAAAGTTGAAAAAAAGACTGTTTTTTTTTTCAAAAACCGTTATCTTCATAATCACAGGGACGTAGAGTGTTCACTCTAAAAATAAAATCAGCACTTTAGGCAAAATACTGCCGACACTTGATAGTTAAAATTATGATAGAAATTACTTTAGGTTCGGCATTAATGTATTATTTTGCCAACCACGCCTTAGATGTGAAGCCCAAGCCAAAGGATGCGATTTACTACACTGAGCTTGCGGATTCCAGAGATAAATCATTTACACGTAATCATCGTGAAATGGTACATGTTAAACCTGCCTTAGAAAACCAATTCCGTGGCATCGTACGTCAAGGATATGACTATAGTTGCGGTTCTGCTGCGTTAACAACATTGTTAAATGGCTATGTTGGGACAAATTTAACTGAGCAGCAAACCATGGAAGGCTTATTACGATTTGGTGAATACAACCGGATTATTGAGCGACGAAGTTTTTCATTGCTGGATATGAAGCGCTTTGTTGCTGCAATTGGATATGAAAGCGGTGGCTATAGAGGTGAGTTCACAGACCTAATCAATCAAAATCAACCGGTGATTGTGCCAATTTCTTATGCGGGTTTTAAACATTTTGTTGTGTTTAAAGCTTATAAAGATGGGCGTGTTTATGTGGCAGATCCAGCCTTGGGGAATATCAGTTTTGATCAAGAGCGATTTAAGCAAATTTGGGAAAATAACACCTTATTTGTGATCAATGCGCCAAAAGATCAACAACGTAACTTGTTGGCACTACAAGATGCAGATATGCGTCATGTCGATGATGCAACAATCAATCGTTATGCTTTAGTTGAAGCGCAATATTCAACAGATTATACCAATAAATTAGCAGATAAGGCTTCGACAATGCGTAAGGTGATTGACCAAGATACCAAGTCTGCAACATACAATCAGCCAATTACATCTTATATGCGACTCTATTATAAACGTAAGTAAAAGATGGATTAAAAAATTACATAACTGAATTGGAATTTTTGGAATAGGAAGAATATGAATAATCAATGGATGAAACGGACTTTACTTGCAGTGAGTATTCAGTTTGCAATTGGAAGTTTATATGCAGCTGAAACAGAGGCAAGTGCGGATGTAGTAGCAGATCAGGTTGCGAGTACAGACAATGCCAGTTCTGCAACCAGCAGTCAAACAGCTCCAGTTGCAGATGTTGCACAGGCTACAGAAGATGTCAAAATTAATAAAGATGAAACAAAATCTTTAGCACCTAAACCAGGTACACAAGCTGCAGAAGCATTGCAGAAGAAAGAAGGTGATGCTTCTCAAGAAACCAATTTACAAGAAGTTTTTACATCCAATGAACGTCAATACTCTTTAATTAAAAAGGGTGAGTTCTCAACTTTTTATGATTTAGATTATTCTTACTATCGTGATTCGCAATTAAATTTAGGAATTAACGAAGGCACAGCTTATCAACTTCGTGTTGATGAAGATGCAAGTCATACCATTAGTAATACTTTTACTGCACAGTACGGGATACGTGATAATTTAACCTTTACCGCATCTATTCCATTTATTGCTAAATCAGATAGCTTAAAAGATGCCACGGCTGCTGGCCTAGGGGATATTAACTTTGGTGCACGTTGGGAACCTTTCCCACTGAAAGCAGGTCGTTTACCACTTATTTTATTTGGTAGCTTATCTACCAAGACAGGTGATAGTCCATATGAGATAAACCCAGAAAAAGACCTTTCAACGGGTAAAGGCTATTATTCTGTAGGTGTTGGCGCAAGTACCCGTAAATATATCGATCCTGTTGTACTGTTTGCATCGGTCTCTGCCAATTATGGATTTAAAGAAACTGGCTTAAATCAAGTACGTGGTGGGGGCAATGCCAATGGTCAAGGTGGTGATCAGACCTATCAGCGCGTTTTAGAAGAGTTTGATCCTGGTATGACCGGTGGTTTCTCTTTTGGTTTTGCTTATTCATTTAACTATGATGTTTCGATGACCATGTCATACCAACAATCATTTAATATGAATACTTCGTTTAAGTATAGACCTACAGCGGGACTTGCAGATTCATATAAAGCAGCTGACCAATCTAGCGGGATGTTTTCCATTGCTCTAGGGGTGCGTGTCAATCCAGATACGATTGTCAATGGTACATTGGGGATCGGCTTAACTGAAGACTCACCAGATATTTCGCTTGGTCTATCTTTCCCATTGGATATTTTAGGCTTTGGTAAGAAGAAAGCGAACTAAAGGAGTGTAAAGTATGAAAAACATACGTTTGCGCCCATTAGTTACAGCGATTTTATTAACAGGGTGTTCAACTCAAGTATTTGCGGCGTTAGGACTTAACCTATCGGTTGATATACGCTCACTAACCATGGGGAATGCAGTAACTGCAGACCCACCTGGAATTAGTGCGATTCATTTTAACCCCGCAGCATTAACTAAACTCAAAGGCTTACAAACCGACGTACAAGGGATTGTTGCAAACTTTGATATACAACGTGAATTTTCTGCGCCACCTGGTTATAACGTATTTGGTTATTCTGATGACCCATTGATCTGTAATGATGCACCAGACAATCCTTCGGGGCTTTGTACAGATTATAAAGATTCAGTGCGTGGCGATGTAGAGTATGCAAGTTTATATATTCCCATTCTAAAAAAAGTCGTGGATTTGGGACCTGGCTGGCCAGTGTTAGCGCCAACGGGAGGGATTTCTTATAATCCTCCAGGTTCAAAATTGACCTATGCAACTGCTGTATATGCACCAATGGTGGCAGGTTTTGGCTCAGAGGATGGTAACCCAGGTAACTATATGGGGCAGCAAGTTGCCATTGAGCGTATAACCTATTTGTCTCCATCTATTGCATACCAAGTCAGCGATGAATTGTCTATTGGTGCTTCGATCGGGATGTCATATAACGCAATGGCATTAAAAACTGATCTACGATTTCCAAATGAAATGATCGGTGTTCTACGATTGATTGATGAGTCTGTTTGTGGGCCTTTCCGAAATAACTCGAATGTGATTACTGACCTTATATTATTTGGTATTTGTAATGCAGATGAGGGCATGAACCCATTTGGTCAATTCGGCAAAATGCAGGTGAGTCTTGAGCAGAGTTTAAGCCCAAGTTATAACTTAGGTTTGATGTGGGAACCTACAGAAAACTTCGGTTTTGGTATGGTGTATCAAAGTTCCGCCAAAATGCGTATGAAAGGTAAATATTTTATCGACAATGCCAACGCACCACGCGAGCTTATAAAAGGCTTGAACTCTTCAGCAACAGGTCAAATTCTTGCGGCGATTTTAGGTTTTCCAGGCTATATTCCACCAACCGAATCAGGTTTGATTTCAATGGATTTGGAATATCCTGCTCATTTTCAAACCGGTATAAAATATAAAATTTTACCTGATTTACAGGTGAATTTTGATGTGGGCTGGACCGACTTTAAAGCATGGGAAAAGTTTCAGTTTGAATTTGACCGACAAATTTCAGCATTAAAAATTGCCAAATTATTATCCAATCAAGTCACAGATACCTCATTGGCTTTTCCACTCGGCTTTCAATCACCGTGGAGCTGGGGAATTGGTATTGAGTATTCAGCAAATGATCGTCTAAAACTTCGTGCTGGTTATGAACCTCGTGCTAGTGCGATCCCCGATGATAAACGGAATACCATGGTGCCGATTAACAATGCGCAATTATTTGGTTTAGGTTTAGGTTATCGTTTTGATGAAGATAGTGATATTGACTTATCGATCGGTTTCTTGCGTAGCCGAGATAATATTCCAGCAAACAGCAGTAGTTTGGCCAATAAAACAGGGGTGGATAACTTGTTACTCAACCCATATGCTGGTTTAAATGTAAAGACCAATACAAAAGTTACAATTCTAGGGCTTAACTACAGAACGAGATGGTAATGCGTTTGAATGTTGGAAAAAAAACAGTCGTAACTTCTTTGTGGCTAGCTTTAAGTTTTAGTCTAGCCACATCAATTTCTTATGCTGCCAATTTTTATACAATTATTGGCCCTGATGGACATCCGATGATTGTTCAGAAACCTGAAGCAGCTCCAAAAGTAGATGTAAAGCAAAAAAATAAACCAGTACAAGACGTTAAACCAATACAAGAAGTCAAACAAATACAAGAGACTCAAGCTGCCAAGCCTAATGTACCAGTAATAGAAGCTCCAGCCATCGTTAAACAAAGTCAAAAAGAGGGGGCGCCTAAAAATACGCCATCAGCGGTTACTACTGCTCAGCCTGCACGGCAATCCGCTTTAATGGAGCATAAAGCTAAAATTCAAAGCCCTGTTCAGATACCAGATCAGCCTTTAGCACCAGCGTCACAGACGATAGTACCTCAGCTTGTTGTGGAAAAACCTCCACAGCAGCCCGCTGATATTACTCAAAAAACCAATAAGGTTGAGAAACTAGAGAAAATAACGCCAGTAGACCAAACTGCGGTCAAGACCAATAAAGAAGTTGCCCCAAAAAGTACTCAAATGATAGAAGATCAGCATTTCACCGTTATTGATGGTGAACAATATGTCAATAATGAGTATTTAGAAGATCGTGAATTCAATTTAGAAGGTAAAAAAAGATTTTATATGACGCCTGAGATCGGCGCAGTGCATGGTCGTTATGAAACCATCGAACGGCAAAAAGGTTTAAGTAAGAGCCTTTTAAATAGTATTCGTGGCAATTCAGAATCGAAAGAAAAAAAGCCAGTTGTTTTATCATCAAGCTACTTTCGTTTACCTAAAGATGAGGTTGTTCATAATTTAGAACAAGCGTGTTTTTCGGGTAAAAAAATAACTAAAGCAAAAGATTTATCCATAAAAAATCAAGAAGTTGGCTTGTGGCCAGTTGCACCAATCAAAGAGACTTTTGCTTATGAAGTCGTGAAATTAGATTCTCAAGTGCAAAATATTTTATTAACATCCTATGCATCTTCTTCAAAGCTTCAAAGTTATTATTGGCCTTTGGTGGTATTTTTAGATGGACAAGGTTGTGTCCTCGAAGGTGTAAGTGGTTTTAAAAATGAAGAATCCCACGACAATAATTTACAATATGCGGCTATGGAAGGCGTTTTAAGAAAACCTGATCAAGCTGTATATCTATTTTTAACACCACTATCCTCAGCATTAGATGTGGAAAATAAGCAATTAACAAATCATGGACAAATTAAGCTGAGTGTAATTCAGTAAGGATGAAGATATGAAAAAAAGATTATTCGCCCCTTTAGTTTTAACAAGTTTAGGCCTAGCACTCGCAGGGTGCGGTGGTGAAAGTGCAACAGTCAATGAAGACCCAAATAAAGGTATTCCAACCTATTCAAATGGTTGTGATGCAGATTCTACAGAAAAATGTTTAGGTTTTTATGTTGACTATCCAGTGGATGGTTTAAATTTTGATTGTAGTACAGATACCAGAAATCATTATGCGACTAAACTAGAAGGTGGTTTGGCACTTGGTGGCTGTTTAATTGGCGATAAAGCAAAATTTTATATAAAAGGTTCTCAATCAGAAAGAAAAATTGTTTTAGGTGATGTTGACTTAGCAAAAGTACGCCCTTTAAAAGTGCGTGGTCAACCTGCTGCAATTGGTTTGATAGATATTGCAACTGCTATGACAGGTAAAGAACCAACCAGTATGACCATGAGTGATGAGACATTTAAAGTAATGGTTGGATTGGTTCGCGTTTTCCAAGCGATTGGGTTGGAGCAGGATGCCAATCAGGTTGGCGATGTACAACCCCTTGAGTTAACAGATAATATTAAAAATAATTTAACAACAGTCAATGCCGATATTGGGGTGGCTGATTTTATCAATGGTAGCTATGTTGAAAAATTAAAACCGTGGGTCAATATTGAAGCGGTCGATGAAGCTTCTGCAGTCGCGACTGCGCAACGCTTGGTTCAACAATCATTGGTAAATATTTATTCAACAAACTTCCTTATTTTCAGTGGTGCAAATGTTGATATTCAAGGCTTCACAGGTAAAAGTGAATTAAGCACCAAGAATGAATCTATCGCCAATATGTATTTAGTCACTGACCGTCAAGGTTATACCTCTGGTTATGCAATGCAATGGGTTGGTGTACCTCAAAAAGTAGAAGGCAGTACAATTGCTGATTCACTGTTAAAGTTTTTATTGCTCAATCAGGTTGTTCCACAAAAACTCAATGTAAATGGTCAACAAGGTTGGATCAATCCACTCACCCGTAAAATTACCTCTCCACTTGTATTTAAAAAAGATCAAAGTTCAACGGATAAACTTGAAATTTTTCAGGGCGCTTTGCTGAATAATACCAATGTCGCTGGTACTGAATATATGTATAAGCGAACAACGGGTGCAACCACGGCACCTGCGGATCCAACGATATATGGGAAATGGCGTCAAACTTTAAATGCTGATCAGCTTTCTGGTGGAATCGATATTTATAAAACCAATCCTGCCAATTATTTAGATCGAAAAGTTTTTCTCACTAAAAATACAGTAAAAGCTGGTGAAAAATACTATTTCCCACTGTATGCAAATATTACATTTGCTTTTGATAACAAAGAAGTTAATCCAAATACCCAAACACTCGGTATTGTGATTGATGAAAATGGAGATATCCGCACCAATTTAGGTAAAAATAGTGCGTTAAATTCAGATACATGTGCTGATGTAGATCCAAACACTTATGTTGATAAAGAAACAGGGGTACAACAATATCGTATTGGTACTACGGGTACAGCTTATATAAATGGTAATGTTGAAAAGTCGATTACACTTCGTATGATTTTGGCCAATCCTGTATTTGGTAGTCTTGATGGTGCATTAGCCGGTTTAAATGAAACATTAGTTGTTCGACCAACCAGTGGTACATCCGCAGAAGAAATAGCCAACGCTTCAGTTTCCTCTGGCGGTATACGCTTAAACCTACAACGATTAATCAATGAGCAAAATACAAACAATGGTGTCAATATTACCAGTTGGGATGGGGATAAGACGATTACTGCAACATGGGTAAATTTGCATGCATTTTATCAGTCAGTTTATAACAATATAGAGGCCAATAAGGATAAGACCACTCCTGAGCAAAAAGAGCTAGCAAAGCGTTTATCAGGGACTTTAACTGTAAGCTTACCGCAGTGTTATACCATTAAAACCAAGTAATTTATCTTAATTAAAAAACCTCAATTCAAGTGATTTGAATTGAGGTTTTTTTTGTGCTCATATTTTTAATGCTCAACCATTGGTCGAAGCAATATCTATTTGTGATTATCCTGTCTGATCTAATCGGGTGCCTAATGTTTCAAGATGCATTGGAAAGGTATTGGTTTTACGGTCTTCAAAATAATGTCTTAATGTGCGTTCTACACTTGGAAAAGCTAAATCGTTCCAAGGAATCTCATGTTCTTCAAATAAACGACTTTCAATGGTTTCCTCACCAGCACCAAATACACCATCTTTTATTTGTGTTTTAAACAAAACATAAACTTGCCCAATCCGTGGAATATTATACATGCAGTAAAGTTGTTCAATTTCAACCTCAGCTTCAGATTCTTCACGTGTTTCGCGTGCTGCACCTTGTTCCATGGTTTCAAAAAGTTCCATATAACCAGCAGGTAAGGTCCATAGTCCATAACGTGGTTCTATTGCACGACGACATAGTAAAACTTTATTTTCCCAGATCGCCAAAGCGCCACAAATCACTTTAGGGTTAACATAATGAATGGTGCCGCAGTGTGTACAAACTTTACGGATTTTTTGATCACCTAAAGGAATTTTTTCTATGGTTGGATGACCACAAGCACTGCAAAAACTCATAAGCTTCATTAAAAATGTGAGATAACTCAGCATAACTGAAAAATTCTACTTTCGCATCATTTATAGCCTTATCGATAAAATTTCCTATATGATAGAACGAGAACAAAAAGATAGAGTGAGATCAATGAAGGATGATGAGCTAACCCAAGTATTGCAAAATCGATTACGTTTTGGCAAAAGAACCTATCCGGCCAATGCCGCAGTACTGATTGCAATTACTCAAGAAGCTGATCCTAAAATTTTACTGACGAGACGCTCTGCCTACTTATCAAATCATGCTGGAGAAGTTTCCTTTCCAGGTGGAAAACGTGATCCAAATGATACCAGTAATATCGTTGTGGCTTTGCGAGAAGCATGGGAAGAAACCGCACTCAATCCCTTTGATGTCAAGCTGATTGGTGATTTACCCATGGAACGGGCGAAAAGTGGATTGACGGTAAAACCTGTAGTTGGATTAATTCCTCCAGATATTCAGTTGATTGCTCAGCCGAGTGAAATTGATCGTATATTCTATGCCCCGATTAAAAAAATGATGGAATCACAGCCTATTCCTTATGAAGTACGTTTGGCACATCAATCGGTGTATTTTCCCAGTCTAAGAATTGAAAATGAAATCATTTGGGGGCTAACCGCCAGAATTCTGATTTCGTTATTTAAATATGGTTTGGATTATCAAAAAAACTGGCCATTTTTATTGAACTCGCCATCTTTTAAATCACAGATATTCAATAAAAAATAATGCTGAAAAGCTATGATCAAAACCAATGCTCTTAAAATATCTCAAAGGAATGTAATACCATGATGTATAAATTTAAAGGTTTTGTGCCAAAAGCGTTGCATGCACCTTTTGATGGTTGGATTGCGGATAATGCGACGGTGATTGGTCAGGTCGAACTGGGGCAACAAGTCAGTGTCTGGTTTGGTGCAGTCATTCGTGCTGACAATGCCAAAATTCATATTGGGAATTTTAGTAATGTTCAAGAAAATGCCGTTTTACATACAGATACAGGGATTGAATTAACCGTTGGTGATTATGTAACCATTGGGCATCAAGCCATGTTGCATGGTTGTGCGATAGGCGATAACAGTCTAATTGGTATTAATGCCGTGGTTTTAAATCATGCTGTAATTGGTAAAAATTGTATCATCGGTGCAAATAGTTTGATCCCGGAAGGTAAAGTTATTCCCGATAATTCCTTGGTGGTGGGTTCACCGGGTAAAGTCGTGCGAACTTTGGATGAGAATGCGGAGAATTTATTAAAAATGAGTGCCTTGCACTATGCTGCCCATTACAAGAATTTTATTGATTTAGAAGAATTTAAATTTGATTAAAGTCGTGGTTTTAAAATTATCACTTAAATGCCAAGCACAATGTCTTGGCATTTTTATGGATTATTTTGATCTAATGGATTTTATCTGGCAGGCTTTATCTCTAAGCCCTCGCGCTATTGAAATGAGTGGAGTATCATAGGCAGCATTTTTAACACAGTAAGGTTGTGCATGAAATTGCTGGCATTGGAAACTGCCAATGAGCAGTGTTCCGTTTCGATTGTTGATGAAACTCAAACACTCTATTTTCAACTTGATACGCGAGCAAAAGCACAAACTCAAACCATTTTGCCGATGATTGAGCAAGGTTTTGAGCAAAATCAAATTTCCAGTAAAGACTTGACTGCAATTGCATTTAGCCGTGGGCCAGGTTCATTTAGTGGTGTACGTATCAATGCCGCAGTGACTCAAGCTTTAGCCTGGGCAAATGATATTCCTGTGATTCCAGTTTCAACCTTGCAAGCGTTAGCGCAAGCTGCTTATCAGCAAGCCCAATTGACTGAAGTCACCGCAGTTTTAGATGCACGTATGCAAGAAGTTTATATGGCAAGTTTTAAGCTTGACCAAAATAACATTATGCAACTTGTAGACGAAGAAAAATTATTAGACTATCAACACGCTGCAGAATATCAAAAATATACCTTGATCGGTTCAGGTTCAGCTTTGGTGAATGTAGAGGCAATCGCGTTTCAGCAGATTACTGCTTCTGCCAATGATATCGCCACAATTGCGCGTCAAAATGCACTGCAAAAGCAATGGTTCAGTGCAGAACAAGCTTTACCTGTATATTTACGTGATAATGCATGGAAGAAAATTCCAGAACAAGGTAAACCATAATCGTTTTTCGCTTTAATTTTTAGGATTTCACAATGGATCTTTTACTGCTACTCAAAGCAGCCATTATGGGTATTGTTGAAGGTATTACCGAATTCTTACCTATCTCAAGTACAGGGCATTTAATTCTTGCCTCTGAGCTCATGAATTTCTGGACCAAAGAAAAGAGTGACTTATTTGTCGTTGCTATTCAAATGGGCGCAATCGCTGCGGTGATTTATGAGTATTGGGGCAAGCTTTGGGGCGCAGCAATCGGTCTATTTTCAGGTGAGCCGAAAGGGCGTCATCTTGGAGTCAGTATTATTGCAGCTTCTATTCCAATTATGCTGGTTGGCTTAACCTTTGGTGATATCGTAAAAGAGTTGTTGTTTAATGATATTTCTGTGGCGATTGGTTTAATCGTCGGTGGTTTAATCATTTGGTGGGTTGAAAAAAATCCACCAAAAGTCAATGCGGTTGAAGTGGAAAATATCTCGATTAAAGAAGCAATTTATATTGGTTTAATTCAGGTATTGGCGCTTATTCCAGGGACTTCACGTTCAGGTGCAACCATTATTGGCGGCATGATGCTGGGTGTATCGCGTAAGGCTGCAACCGAATTTTCGTTCTTCCTCGGCATACCTGTTATTGTTGGTGCAGGCTTATTAGATCTTTTTAAAAATTACCATATTTATGAAACAACACAAGATTGGACCGTATTCTTTGTGGGGCTAATTGTTTCTTTTGTTTCTGCTTTAATTTTGATCCGTGTTTTGGTGGCTTATGTTTCTAAGCGTGATTTCATGGTCTTTGCTTGGTATCGTATTGCTTCAGGTTTGTTGATTTTATTGTTTGCATTAACAGGTTGGAAATTATGGTAAGCGAAATTCGCTTATTTACTGAATCCACATTTTTTGAGAAAGCACAGTCCTACCAAACTGTGCTTTCTTTACGTGGTGTCGTGGTAAACATTACAACGATTGAAAAACTCAATGCACGGTTTTTAAGACTGAATCCTGAACTTGCCTTGTGTGTTGATGAACAAGGGTTAAGCCTGTGTGCCAATGGCATGAAAATGCAGCCTGATTGGAAAGCTGAGATCCCTCGTTTAAAACGTGCAACTTTAAAATCTGAAATGATTGCACGGGCATGTAATATTTCAGAAAAACCCAATTTAATTGATGCAACTGCTGGTCTAGGGCATGACACATTATTGATGGCACACTTAGGGGCGAAAGTAACCCTGATTGAACGTCATCCAATTTTATTTACCTTACTAGAAGATTCGAAAAAACAGCTGGAAAACGATCCGTTTTTAGCCAAAGTTGTTGAGCGTATTGATTTGGTTTTTTCTGATTCAGCTGAATATTTACAACAAATGATCATCACGCATCAAACTATCGATGTTGTTTATTTAGATCCGATGTTTCCGCAGCGGGATCAAAATCAGCAAGCCATTAAAAAACAGGCACAAGTGAAAAAGCAAATGCAGCTATTACACATGCTTTTACCTGAAGATGGTGAAATGGATTTAGGCGATCATCTTTTAGTCTTAGCACGGCAACTTGCCAAGCGAGTTGTGGTAAAACGTCCTAGACTGGCTGTATTTTTAAATGATCAGGCAACCGATCATCAATGGCAAGGTGATGCTTGTCGTTTTGATGCCTATTTTAACAGCAATCTTATTGAGTAATTTGGTAACTGTTTCAATAATAGTCGAATTATTGATATATAGTTAAATCAAACATTGATAATTTTTTAGCCAAGCCTAAACTAGATAGGCTGATTGAAGCCACTGCCTTAACAGAATCTTTATGATAGATCTTAAACCCTCGATTAACTTTTGGCATGATTTGAAAAGTAACCAACGTGCAGGGATTTGGTTATTCTTAGGTTCGCGAAAGTCTTTACAAATTGTTCGTCCATCGATTCTTCAATTGATTTTTTGGGGACTGTTGGGTGCAGGTGCAAATACACTATTTAGCTGGTTAGTTGCCGGTGATGGTGGTGTTTTTAATCGACAAGGTCTAGTCAGCTACGCATTGTGGCCTTTTATTGCCTTGATTGTGGGGATTTTCCTATCACAACGGACCAATAATCCGCGTTTGATGTTGGTTCCAGCACTGTTATGGCTGGTGCTTGATACGCACATCATGTTGTTTCAATGTTTGCTGCAATATTTAGGCAATCAAGATCTGCTGCCTTATTTCACTTATGATGTGATCCCACTGCTGTTTTTTGCTTTGTTTATTTGGCAAAGCCTTGCTGTGGTGTGGGTATTTTCAAGAGAATTACAATGGCCGTGGTGGGAACGTGCCTTGATCATGTTTGCGACTGTAGCCACTTTGTTTACTTGGCAGGTCTCGATTAAGGAACAGCCGATTTGGAAAGTAGAAGACGTTCCTCCAAGTATTAGCGAAAGTGCTTTTTATGCACAAAGTCATTTACTCAATAAAGCCTTGGAACAGGTGCAGTTTGGTGAGTTTGCACAAACGCATTGGTATTTTTTAGGTGTTGCTGGTGCAAGTTATCAAGACGTGTTTAAATTTGAAATTGATCGAATTAAAGAACAATTTGATACCCGTTTTGGAACCTTTGGACGCTCTGTTGAGTTGGTCAATAATCCACAAAGCATTAAAGATACACCAATTGCTTCTAGAACCAGTATAGATCTGGCTTTACGCCGTATTGGTCAACAAATGAATCGCGAAAGTGATGTATTGTTTCTTTATATGACGTCTCATGGCTTGCCTAATCGTTTTGAACTCGAAAATGAACCGATTAATTTGGATGATGTTGATCCAAAATGGTTAAGAGAAACCCTCGATAAATCAGGTATTCGCTGGAAAGTGATTGTGATTTCAGCCTGTTATTCAGGTAGCTTTGTTTCAGCACTCCAATCACCAGATACTTTGATTATTACTGCTTCTGCAGCAGATCGCGCCTCATTTGGTTGTTCAAATGAAGCTGATTATACTTATTTTGGCCGTGCTTTCTTTGATCAGGCAATGCGTGAACAAGGTTCTCTCAAAGCTGCATTTAAAGAAGCGACTGAAACAGTTGCGAAATGGGAAAATGCACAAGGCTTTGATCCATCTGAACCGCAATGGGTGATTGGGAAAAATATGGAAATGATGTTACCGCAGTTGGAACAACATTTATTTCCACAACAAGGCGTTATTACTACTGCGCAAACCCAAAATGTAAAACTGGATACACAACAAAAGCCATGATAAATAACTGTGCTTTAAATGCGAAAGCAAAAGCGCTTTAATTTATATTGAGTTGAATCTGTTGATGTTATAAGACGGTAGCCTTAAACAATTTAAAGATCAAAATGTGGAGCGATGCGCTGATGGAACTTTTAAGTAAAAATATCTGTTTTGATGGTGAACAAAGAATTTATCAAATTCAGTCAAATTATTTAAAAGGGGCAACGAAGTTTGCGACATATCTTCCGCCTCAAGCATTAAAAGGGCAGAAATGTCCTGCATTATTCTATTTAGCGGGACTGACATGTACGGAAGAAACCTTTATTATCAAAGCGCATGCACAGCGCTTAGCATCTCAGCTTGGTCTAATTTTGATCGCACCAGATACATCACCTCGTGGTGAACAGGTTGCACAAGGCGATTCATGGGATTTGGGGCAGGGTGCGGGATTCTATCTCAATGCAACTCAAGCACCTTGGGCTGAACATTTTCAGATGGAAAGTTATATTGTAGATGAACTTTATCCATTGCTAATAAAAAGCTTACCGATTCAATCTGAAGCTGTGGGAATCTTTGGTCATAGTATGGGCGGGCATGGCGCATTAACACTGGCTTGGAAATATCCAAATTATTTTAAATCAGTATCTGCATTTGCACCGATTTGTGCACCGACAGAATGCCCTTGGGGTGATAAAGCCTTTTCACATTACTTAGGCGCTGATCAGTCTGATTGGGCAAAGCATGATGCGACCCAATTACTGCTTTCTAAAGGTCAGTTATTTGACGAAGTGCTTATCGATCAAGGTATAAAAGATCAGTTTTATAGTCAATTGAACCCTGAGAAATACCAACAAGCTTGTCATAAAGTTGGGCAAAAACTCACATTAAGATTTCATGAAGGTTATGATCACGGTTATTATTTCATCCAAAGTTTTATTGATGATCATTTACAATTTCATGCTTTGCAACTACAAAAATAATTGAATCGTCGAACAAAAACTGAATTTTGAGTAAAAGTAAATCGTTGTTTGCTTTTACTCTATTTCTTTCAGTGCAGAAAAAATATAAACTGCTTTTTGAGGTTTTTTATTTCATATCATTTTAGATTGTCATCAAATAATTTGAATAAAGAGAAGAATATGCAAGAACAAATACCGCCTCCATTTCCGAATCATTTGAGTTTGGAAAAAGGCGCTACACCACCAGAAATACAGCAGCCCGCAGATCAGCAATATCCAAGAATTCACCGTTTTAAATTTCACGGTGATGCGATGGAATATTTTGGTATATGGATTGTGAATATCTTATTGACCATCATTACTTTAAGTTTGTACGCGCCTTGGGCGAAAGTACGTCGTTTACGTTATTTTTATGGCAATACTGAATTCTTTAAAAGACGTTTTGACTTTACTGGTATCCCCACCAAGATTTTAGTTGGACGTTTGATTGCATTGGGTATTTATGCTGCCTTTTCAATTTCCTCGCAGTATTCCATGATTGCGACGGTGGTTGGTTTAGTGGTGCTGTATGCAGCAGTGCCATGGCTGATTCGGGCAACAATGCGCTTTACCGCAAGAAACAGTAAATTCGGCAACAGTCGGTTTTATTTTGCGGGAACCACAAAAGAATCCTATAAAGTCTTTTTTCTCAGTATCTTAATTTATATTTTTAGTTTAGGGATATTTGCTCCTGTTGCGATCTGGTTGTATAAAAAATACTACATCGATCATTTATATGCAGGGCAGTTGGATTTTAAATTGAATGCTGATTGGTCAGCTTATATGGCGGCAGTTTACATTCCAATTTTTATGTCTTTTGGAATCATGCTGGCATTTGGCATTATCTATTTCGGTATTATCGGTTTTATTGCAGGGTATACGCCAAACTTTTTTATCTTTGGTGTCTTTGCGATGTACGCTGTGGCAGGGTTGTTTATTTATCCATTGATCGCGGCACGTATTTTTATTACCACATGGAACAATACAACGGTTGGAAGCAGCCAATTTAAAACAGATTGTAATCAATGGCGTTATGCATGGATTGTGGCATCAAATTGGCTGGTTAAAATTCTAAGCATAGGTTTAATGTCTGCATGGGCGGCAATTCGTATTCACAAATATCAAGTTGATTCGATGAGTTTAATTTTGCATGATGATCCAGATCAAATGATGAATCTTGCACAGCAAGAGCAAAGTGCTTTAGCTGAAGAAATTAGTGACATCTTCGACATTGATGTTTCTTTATAATGATATGAGTTGAATAATTTATGTCACGACCAATAGAAGTCATTTTCTATGATGGTGTGGTGTCTAAACCACACCATGCCCAACTTTCCGCTCAATCTGAGTCCGAGGTACTGATTCAGTATGGTGAACGTTTAGAACATCAACGCCGTTATGCATATCGCGATATGGAATTAATTGGCGCACTGGGGCAATTAAATCCTGCGATTGAGCTTAAAGATGACGCTAGGATAGAGTTTCAGGGGGCTTTACCAGAATGGTTTAATTTTGGGACTAAAAATGTTCAGCATTCGATCTGGAAATTAGAACGTTCTCCAAGTTTAATTGTATTCAGTATCATCTTTGTGGTGGCTTTTGTTTTTGCTTTAGTAAAATGGGGTGTTCCAGCAGCATCACATTATGTTGCTTTTCAGCTGCCTGAAAATAGTTTGAATAAATTAGGCGATGAAGCGGAAAAATATGTGTTGAACAATTGGACTAATCCTAGTCATTTGGCACAAGGTCAAAAAGATCAAATTTCCAAGCAATATCTAAGTACTATCGCTGAAGGCAGACCAGCAAAATTGGTCTTCCGTGAAGGTGGGCGATTGGGTGCCAATGCAGTGGCTTTACCTAACAATACGATTATTATCACCGATGAACTGATTGAAATGGCGCATAGTGATCAAGAGATTTTAGGTGTATTGGCACATGAGCAAGGGCATTTGGTGGAACGGCATAGCTTACAACAAGGCTTGACCAGTTTGGGGTTGAGTGTGTTGTATATTGCCATGACGGGAGACAGCTCAGACCTATTGACCTCGTTACCTGCCGCGATGATTGGTGCAAATTATTCACGCAAATTTGAAGCTGAGGCGGATATGTATGCGCTGAAATTGATGGATCGTAAAGGCATTGAAGTGTCTCATTTTGCGAATTTCTTACAACGCTTAAGTGATGAAACTGCACTGGAAGAAAAACCAAAGCAGGCAGGCAAAACGGCTGAAGCTGATAAAAAAGCTGACCCAAATAAAAAACAACCTCAAAATGAGTCTAGTGAAAAAGAGAGCTCTTTAGAGATTTTTGATGCCTTGTCTTCACATCCTGCAACTGAAGAACGCATTAAAATGGTTCGTGATTTTGAGAAAAAACAACAGGCTAAACCTTAAACAGTATAGATAAGCGATGTTTATCTATAGATTGTGCAAGGTGGCGGTGACTGGATCTAGGGCTTAATGAAGCCCTTTATTTTTGTATTGTTCTCAAAAGATCAGATTATTCGTTAAAACCCATATCATCAAGTAATAGACAGCCGGTGATTCAACCAGATTGATTGCTATGACCTGATAAATGAGCAAGATAAGTAAAACTGTTGCTTTTTAAAACAACCCAATAGGGTAAGTTTGTTATAATAGGAAAAATTTTTATCTTTGCCAGGTTGTTTCATGTCCAAGCCATATCTGATTGCACCTTCAATTTTATCTGCTGATTTTGCCCGTCTGGGTGAAGATGTGGAAAATGTATTGGCAGCTGGTGCAGATGTTGTCCACTTTGATGTCATGGATAACCACTATGTGCCAAACCTAACTTTTGGTGCGGGTATATGTAAGGCATTAAAGAAATATGGGATCAAAGCCCCGATTGATGTGCATCTTATGGTTTCACCTGTCGATCGTATGATTGGTGATTTCTTAGAAGCAGGCGCAGATATTATTACTTTTCATCCTGAAGCAACGCATCATATCGACCGTTCATTACAATTGATTAAAGATGGTGGTGCTAAAGCAGGTTTAGTGTTTAATCCAGCAACACCTTTGCATTATCTCGACTATGTTTTAGATAAAGTAGATCAAGTGCTTTTAATGAGTGTAAACCCTGGCTTTGGCGGTCAAAAATTTATTCCTACCACTTTGGATAAATTACGTGAGGCACGTAAAATTATTGATGCTTCAGGTCGTGACATTCGTTTAGAAATTGATGGCGGTGTTGGCCCAGCAAATATCCGTGAAATTGCTGAAGCAGGAGCTGATATGTTTGTTGCTGGTTCGGCGATTTTTAGTAAACCTGATTATCAAGCTGTGATTAACGAAATGCGCGCTGAGTTAGCAAAAGTGGGACAAGTTTCGGCTTAAACTTTTCCACAAATGTATTGTGTGAATTGTGGATAACTTTGATGATAACTATATGGATAACCATGTTGATAAGCATATGGGTAAGCTGGGTATAGATTAATCAAAGGGTGATCAATCGTTTATCATACATGCAATTTTTGTTTAAAAAGAGCCCAAACGGGCTCTTTTGTTATAAAAATCATCCGCTATTCATTAATTTAATTATTCATTTTTTATACAAAGTGAAATTGATGCAAAATTATTCAGTGATATTGGCAATCTTTCCACGTGATATTTGCCAAACTCATCATTATTGGCTATGCTCTTAGCTTCATCATAGATTAAAACATAGGTTTTAGTTTTGTTTAGACAACTGCACAAACGGCTTTGGTTTGTTTGTCTTATGGTTTTTGCCATAGGCTGGAGCAGTGTGTCTATTGCATCTGTAAATATGATGCAACATGAACAAATGATGAATTCATCACTTTTAGATGAACATCAATCGATGATGAAAAACAGTGCTGTACAAGAAATGAAACAACACTGTGCCGATATACAACAAAAACAAAATGATCAAAACTCGCATCTCAATCATGAGCAACAGCTGCAAAATCTAAAAGATTGCCATAATCAACAGGTTCAATCTCAAGATACGCAGCAGAGTAAATGCCTAGATTGTGCTGCATTCTCATGCCAATCTTCAGTGGTTTGGTTCAATCCTGATATTCCCAAATTGATTGCACCTGATCATCTGCACAATACTCAAGCCTATCAAATCAATTACCAAGCTCAGCACCTCGCAGGGCATTGGCAAGAAATCCTACGTCCTCCAAAAGCTTAATCTGATTTTAGACACTTTTTTATTCAAAGTTGCTTGTTAAAATTTAGGTTAAGTTATGTTTATTCAGTTATCTCAAAAGCGATTAGCTCAAAGCTTGGTTGCGACATTGTGCCTGGTTTCCTCAACTTGGGGAATTGCCGCAATCAAAGAATATCAACTCAGCATTGATGAAGGAATCGTCAATGTAACAGGTAAACCTGTAAAACGAATTACTGTAAATGGCCAGTTTCCCGCACCACTTTTAGAATTTGAAGAAGGTGATGAAGCGGTGATTCGTGTTAAAAATAATTTAAAGAATCAGGATTCATCGATCCATTGGCATGGCCTATTATTGCCCGGCATTATGGATGGTGTACCTGGCTTTAATGGTTATAACGGGATCAAACCCAACGAAGAATTTGTCTATAAGTTCAAAGTTCGTCAGAGTGGAACCTATTGGTATCATGCCCATTCGAAAGGCCAAGAACAGGATGGTTTATATGGTTCTTTAGTGATTTATCCAAAGAATAAAAAACCGCTGGCAGCGCATGAACGCACAGATCGCGATTATGTGGTGATGTTGTCGGATTTTCATGAGCAAACCAGTGACCAGATTCAAAAAAATCTAAAGGTTTCCGCAGAATATTATCAGAATCGACGTGAAACACTAGGGGATGTTTGGAAACAGTTACAACGTGATGGTCTAAAAGCAACGTGGTCTGATCGCAAAATGTGGAATCAGATGCGTATGCTAAAAACAGATATGTCTGATGTGACGGGTTATACCTTTCTTGTAAACGGAAAAACCCCTGAACAAAATTGGACAGGTCTGTTTAAGCCAAATGAAAAAGTTCGACTGCGCTTTGTGAATGCATCGGCAATGTCGTTCTTTGATGTACGTATCCCTCAGCTAAAAATGACAGTGGTCAGTGCCGATGGGCAGCCTGTAAAGCCAGTAGCTGTGGATGAGTTTCGTATTGGTACTGCTGAAACCTATGATGTGATTGTTGAACCTAAAACCAATCATTATCAGATTGAGGCAGAGTCTATTGACCGTTCAGGATTTGCGATTGGAACACTCCACAATGAATTAACAGCAAAAAGTGCTGCTATTCATATGCCTGCTACTCGTCCACGTGCTGTGCTGACTATGGAAGATATGGGAGGTCATGGTGGCGGAGGGATGGATCACTCTAAGATGAGTATGGGTGATATGTCAGGCATGGATCATTCAAAAATGAATACGAATGATATGCAGGGTATGGACCACTCAAAAATGAATGCGAAAGATATGCAGGGTATGGATCATTCAAAAATGAATGTTGACGATATGCAAGGCATGGATCATTCAAAAATGAATGCGAATGATATGCAGGGCATGGACCATTCAAAAATGAATGCGAATGATATGCAGGGCATGGACCACTCAAAAATGAATGTTGATGCTATGCAAGGTATGGACCATTCAAAAATGAATGCCAACGATATGCAGGGCATGGATCATTCAAAAATGAATGCTAATGATACGAAAGCTATGGATCATTCACAGCATAGCAATTCATCGGCAGCGCAAAAAAATGATCAAGTGGTCTATGGTTGGGCAAATGCCTCGACACCGCAAGGAGATAAAGCACTGCAATACAGTGATTTAAAATCATTAACCCCACAACCTGATACTCGGGATGCCACCAGTGAATTGGTGATTCGTTTAGGCGGAACCATGGAACGCTACGTTTGGACGATTAATGGTAAAAAATTCAGTGATGCTGAACCACTCAAAGTGAAATATGGCGAACGTATCCGAATTAAATTTATCAATGACAGTATGATGGCGCATCCAATGCATTTACACGGCATGTTTATGCAATTGGAAAATGGTCAGCCTGCTGTGGATATGCCCAATAAACACACCATTGTTGTACCACCTGCAAAAACAGTTACAGCATTATTAACCGCTGATGAATTGGGTGAATGGGCAATCCATTGTCATTTGCTCTACCACATGAGTGCAGGGATGATGAATAAATTGATTGTTGCCAATGTGAGTGATGGCAAAGTATCCACTCAGCCAGTTCAAACAACAAACACCACTCAAAAGACTGAAGTGAAAGGAGACGAACATGCAAATCATTAATCTTTTTTCTAAATCAGTTCTGGCAAGTTCATTACTTATGCTGAGTGGTTTGGCTTTGGCCCATGAAGGGCATCAGATGCAAAGTGATGCGAGTATTGCGACTGAATCAACTGTAGTGACTGATCATTCAAGCATGGATCATTCAAAAATGAATCAGTTGGATGAGCAAAGCAATGCTGTAGATCATACACAGCATCAAGCGATTACAACCGCTACGGGAGAGGAAAGCATAGCTTCGCATAGTACCCATGATCACCGTAAAGAACATGGTGCGCAGGTTTATCAGCGAGTGACTATTGATAATGCTTGGATGCTGGATGAAGATGGAAAAGGTACTTTGGATTCATCTTTAGAGTTACGCATAGGTACTGATGAAAATAAGTTATTCATTAAAGGGAGCTCCAGTAAGGCTGAATCAGACAAAATAGAATATGATCTAAGTGCCCTCTATAGCCGTAACATTGCTGATTTTTGGGATGTACAGGCGGGTGTGCGTTACAGTGATAATCCTGAACGAAGCACTGATCAGGAACGTGTAGATGCAGCTTTGGGTTTACACGGCTTGGCGCAGTACTTTTTTGAAACAGATGCTTATCTGTATTTCGGACAGGACAGTCGGGTTGCATTTAGCCTAGAAACTGAACGTGATTTATTATTGACACAAAAGCTGATTTTAAAGCCTTATTTAGATTTAAATGTGGTCTTTAGCGATGATTCACGCTATGCCCAAAAAACAGGCCTAAATAGTATTAAAACAGGTTTAGAAACACGTTATGAAATCACAAAAAAAGTGATGCCTTATGTGAGTGTGGCCTATGCATATTCTAAAGGTAACAAAGAGACAGCATGGCAAACTGCAACTAACTCTGAATCAGGTTGGTTATATGGTGCAGGTCTGCGTTTTAGATTCTAAGCTTTCATTTTTCATATAAAGCAAAAGGTCACTTCTTTGGGAGTGACCTTTTACGTTTCTGCAATGCCAGCAACACGTTCAAGCTGGTTATTTACAAATTTAAATTCCATTCCATGCTCTGTATCTAAATCATAGTGAATAGAGAGGGTTAAGGTATCGGGTGTACTCACACGCAAATTTAACATGGTCTGTATATAAGGATTATGAGATTCCACATCCTGAATATTCAATGCAGCCTCACCTGATTTTTCTGGATTTTCATAATAATGTGCATAAAGCTTTTGATAGCGTTCAAAAGCATGTTGCTGAATGGTCTGAATATGTTGTTCAATACTGTTGATAAATAATTGGTAGGTTTTTGCAAAAGCGTTGAGTTGATCAAGATTGGGCGCTTCTTCGATTTCATCGCCATCTTCATCAAACTCTTCCCCTAAGAAAATCTCCCGATCAGCATTTTGATTAAAAAAACAATGTGAAAAAAATGTTTCTGAACTAAACCCAGCCCAGCTCGGGTGGATATCACCCCAATAATCATGTTTCATGGTTTTGATTCCTGATTTTTATATTTAGCATGCTTGATCATAAAGTAAGCCTCATGAAAAAAAATTATTCGAAATGTAAAAAAGGTCAAATTTTGTAAATTTTAATAAATTCCTCAACATGAGTTGATATAATTAGGCTTCTTCAGGAGGAACGACCTCCCTCAATTTGAGAAAAATCGTCAGGACGGCCTGATTCTAATTTAAATTTGGAGCTGGTCATGGCTTGGGTTTTTCTTATTTTCGCAGGTATCTTTGAAATCGTTTGGGCATATAGTATGAAATTGTCCGAAGGTTTTACAAAGCTTACACCAAGTATTGTCACCTTATTTTTTATGATTTTAAGCTTTGGTCTATTGGCATATGCGATGCGTACTTTGCCATTGGGAACTGCTTATACCATTTGGACCGGGATTGGAGCGATAGGCTCATTCTTGGTTGGTATTTTTATTTTGGGTGAACCTGCGACAGCAATGCGGATGTTCGCTGCTGTACTGATTGTTTCTGGCTTAGTTTTAATGAAACTTTCTTCGTCTTAATTTATTGAAATGTTTAAGTGCTATTTCTGTAGGAGGTAGCACTTTTTTTATGTGTAGTTCATGGTGTAATCAATATTGGAAACACCCAATAGAAAATGGTGAATGTGTAATGGCATGGGTTTTATTGGCAGTTGCGGGTGTGCTTGAGGTGGTTTGGGCATATTTTATGAAGGTGTCTGATGGGTTTACCAAGCTGACACCGAGTATCTTGACCATCATCTTTATGATTGCAAGTTTTGCATTACTTTCTTATGCAATGAAAACATTACCACTTGGTACCGCTTATACCGTGTGGACGGGGATTGGTGCGATTGGTTCTTTTGCCGTCGGAATTTTCTTTTTAGGTGAAGCAGCTTCAGCGATGCGAATGTTGGCTGCTGTATTGATTATTTCAGGTCTTATTTTGATGAAATTATCTTCAAGCTAAGTTAAGCTGTTGCTGAGTTGGAAAGGGAATAAGGACATGCAACTTTCATTTATGGAAATGAGCTCCCCAGTCGGGATATTAAAATTAGTCGCCCACGATCATGCCTTGGTTGCAGTACTTTGGGAAAATGAAAATCCTAAACGGGTTCGTTTGGCCGAATTAATTAAAAACAATACACATCCAGTTTTGTTGGAGACGGCGAAACAATTGAATGAGTATTTTCAAGGAAAAAGAACCCAGTTTGATTTACCGCTAGATTTTGCGGGGACTGAGTTTCAGCAGAAAGTTTGGCAAGCTTTGTTGACGATTCCATTTGGTGAAACGCGTAGCTATAAAGAGATCGCAGAACAGATTGGAAATGTCAAAGCGGTTCGGGCAGTGGGCGCAGCGAATGGTAAAAATCCGATCTCTATTATTGCGCCATGTCATCGTGTGGTCGGGGCTGATGGTAAATTAGTGGGTTTTGCGGGTGGGTTGGATAATAAGGATGTTTTGTTAAAGTTGGAGAAAATTTAACTCAAATTTAAATTGATCATTTTAATTCAAGATTGCTAAAAGTCAGCCCAAGTTTGGGTTATGGTACACGTAATTCTCTTTAACTTAATCAATAGAAAGATCAACATTCTTTAATTTTAATTCCTTTAATTTTTAACTTAGAGCAAACTTTGCTTCATTTCCTGTAATTTGGAAATAAAAATTTATAATAACTGTCATGATTTAGAACTAAATAATAATTTCATACTCAAACCAATAAAAGCTAAAGCAAATATACCTCTAAGCCATTTAAGTACAATAGGTCTATCTAATACATGTTGGCGCATCATTGCTGCGAAAACACCATAAATGATAAAAACCACCAATGTAATCAGCATAAAGATTAAGCTCAACACGAACATATCCCATATGGGGTGGGCGGTATCAGTGGAGATGAACTGAGGTAAAAAGGCGAGAAAAAACAATGGGAGTTTTGGGTTAAATAAATTAATAAATATCGCGTGATTCATAATTTTAAGTGCAGAATCTTCTGTATTTTTTTGCTCAAAATGAAATGTTCCTTTGTCTTGGAGTGCTAACCAAGCCATATATAACAAATAGGCAACACCCAAAAATTTTAAGATCATAAATACATTGCTACTGACAGTAAACACAAAAGCAAGTCCCAATATTGCAAGTAACATATGTGGAATAATGCCAAATGTGCAGGTAATTGCAGCTATTAGGCTGGCTTTTGTTCCGCGTGATAAACCTGTTGCAATGGTATAAATCGTACCTGAGCCTGGAGAAATAACAACAATAAATGATGTCATTAAAAATTCGATACTAATCTGCATGAGTCTATTCCGAAAGTGGATTTCGGCTGATTATCATAGAAACTAATATCAGTCGTCTTGAATAAAATTGCAGGAGTCTTTAAGACAAGTAACTTTTTTGATAGCGGCTCGGTGTAATTCCAAATTGACGTACAAAAGCTCTTGTCATATGGCTTTGATCGGCAAAGCCTGCAAATAAAGCCGCATCAACCAAGGTTTTTCCTTGCAATAGATAACGTCGTGCATGGCACACTCGTCGTTGCAGTAAGTAGGCATGAGGTGTAATACCAAACTCATGAGAAAAACTTCGTAGTAGCTGAAAACGGCTAAGGTCACATAAATGAGCGAGCTCACTTAGTGTAACGTTATGTTCTGCCATATCATCAAGATATTCTTTAGCACGCTTTACGGAAAAAGACAGGGTGGGTTGATAGTTTTTCGACAGCATGTGATAACGGCTTACATGCATTAAGCTAAACAAAAGCATTTCTTCTAGTGCAACACTTTCAACAACAGACTGAGCCATTTCATTAAATAGCCGTAATAAATGCTGATTCAAAAGTCCATCGCGGACCAAAGGATTCAAGATAGCATCAGCACTACGCCCTTCGGCAACTAACTCTTGCTTTAATAGTTCTGGCTGAATATAAATCATTTGCCAAGAACGGGGGCCATTGAGTGGAATACCATCATGGATTTCACCAGGATTTACAATAATAATATCACTAGATATCGCTTCGACTTGACCGATTAAGCTCCATGAGCGTTGTGCACCACTTGTAATCATACCTATGCCAAAGTAATCATGGGAGTGACGAGGAAAAGAGTGTTCCGTCAATAAGGATATTGCCTCTGTACCAACAATTGGAGGGCGCAATGGATCAATTTGATGAATTCGATTGGACAATGGACATGCTCTCGTTTTTTATAATGGGGTATCTTATTAAAAAAGCTCAATCGCTATTGCAAGTTATCAATTTACTCCTTTAAATTCAGTTGGTAAATTCATTTACTATTCCAAACTGTGATATTGAGTGCGTCAATTATTGCCAAACGTTTCAATAAAAAGATGATGAATCACTCTCCGCTGCTTTAGACTTTAACCATTTCCATTGCCCATTTTTAAATTGGTAAGTGTCGATCCACCATCTTGCACCACCTCGACATGAGCTGGTCATTTGTTTCTTCTGGGTAATCAGTTTGAGATCCGTCAATCCAGAACATTGTGCATGGCTAAAATCAATTTTTTCTTGGTCCAACACTTGATAATCTTTACTTTTAGGTCGATAGAGAAAAATATCAAAAATAGAATAAACCCCCATTCCCATATCAGGTGTAGACACAGCAATATCGGTATATCCATCAAAATTATAGTCTTGAAAATGAATCTGTCGTTTTCGTTCAAATGGTAATTCTGCAAGATCAAATGCTTGCTGTTTAGCCGCTGTTTGAATGATGAGTTGACCTGATTCGTCATCGCCATCTTTAAAAATAAAATGGGTTTTTTGCCCATTCACTACATCGTTAATATTGCGATTTACAGTTTGTTGTTGTGGTTGAGCAAATGCGAATGGGGTTAAAAGTAAACTTGATAGCATTATTGTCGTGAGTGTTTTATGCATTGTTATTCTCGTTGTCATTCCAATTGTTTTAGGGGATTTCCAAGTTTCAGCTGTTTATTGAAACTTGGATGCTATTTTCAAAAGTGCAGAGTAATATTCAACATTTAAAAGCGCTTTGGAATTTTTTGCCCACCTTCAATCGGCGTTTCGGCATTTTTTAATACACCAAATAACCATGTTTCAGCATGTTGTACCGCGATTTTAAGCGGATCTCCTAGTGCTAAACGTCCTGCAATAAAGCTTGCCAATGAACAACCTGAACCATGGTATTCACCTTCTAAACGGGGACATTTAGATTCAGCGATCATTTCACCATTCACATACAAGGCATTGCGAATATAGTCTGGGGTATCTTCATGCCCACCTTTTACCAGAACAGCTTGTGCGCCCATTTCAAACAGCTTGGCTGTGGCTTTTTCTATGTCTTGTTCTGCTGTTAAGGCACGTAATTCCACAGTATTTGGGGTAATGATTGTTGCCAGTGGAATCAGTTCAATAAAGGCTTTAACCAAGGTCTCTTGATTACCCAGTGAACCACCACTATTTGCCACTAAAACAGGATCAAGTACATATAGATAATCTGGATGTTCACGTAAAAACTCAGCCAGTCCAGCAATATTATCTGTCGTCCCTAACATCCCCGATTTGATGGCTTTAATAGGTAAATCACCGACAACTGCATTGGCCTGAGCAAGCAGTAGTTCTTTGGAGCTGGCTTCAAAACCAAAAACTTGTTGAGAGTTCTGAATAGTTAATGCTGTACAAGCAATTGCCGCATGTGCGCCGCTTTGACCAATCGCTTCAATATCAGCCTGTATACCAGCACCACCAGAAGGGTCTAGACCTGAAAAACAAAGTACAGTAGGGCGCACAATGATGTCCTTAATTCACAAATTTACGTTAGTATAGGCAAGTTTACGAGAACACTCGATAGTAATTTGATAATTGTTTCAAACACAGATTTAAAGGATTGGATGGTGATAAAGAATATTTTAATTGATCTCGACGGCACATTAACCGACCCAAAAGTAGGCATTACGACATCTGCACGTTATGGACTTGCAAAGGTTGGGCATCCGATTCCTGACAGTGAAAATATCGACTGGATTATTGGTCCACCGTTAAAGGCATCATTGGCAAAGCTACTCAATGTTGAAGCAAATGATATTTTAGCTGAACAAGCTTTATTGGGTTATCGTGAACGTTTTGCTGTAATAGGCTTATTTGAAAATCATGTTTTTGATGATGTAGCGCAAACCTTGGAAGCCTTAAAAAGTAAGGGCTATCGACTGTTTTTAGCCACCGCAAAACCTGAAGTTTATGCACGTCAAATCTTAGATCATTTTGATTTATTAAAATATTTTGATTATCCCTATGGCAGTGAGTTAAATGGCGAGCGCACCAATAAAGGTGAGTTAATCACTTATATCCTTGAAAAAGAAAAATTAAATCCAGAAGAGTGTTTGATGGTGGGAGACCGGGAACATGATATTTTTGGTGCACGTAAAAATGCGATTGAAACCATTGCGGTAGAATATGGATATGGCTCAAAACAAGAATTGGACGAAGCAGCGCCGAAAGCAAAAATTGCAAAGTTCTCTGAATTGTTAAACCTGCTCTAAATCTGCTTTTAGTTCAGACTTTTGGGATAATTTGAATTTACCTTAATGATCCCCAACCGAGAATATTTTATCGATGTGTTGGGGATTTTACTCGTAATCACATAGTTGGTTGGTTAGTAGCAATCACATATTTAAACAGTGACTAAATCCTCAGTAATCTTTTAATGTCATTCACTCAATTGGGTAGAGATACTGCATGATGTGGAAGCATTAAACGCTTAAGTCCATCACCGCTCAATTTACGATCCACTTGCAGTAAAACTTGGATCTAATGTGGTGAGATGTTTAAATCTGCAATACATCCCAAGTCAGCCCATCTAAAGGTAAAATGATGGAATTAGCGCACATCCAAATATAATGACTCCTTAATTTCCTCCATCACAATATAGCTATGTGAAGAGGCTGAAGATGGAAGTTTTTTAAGTAAATCACCAAGTAAGCGTCGATAAGCGCTCATTTCTTTTAATCGGGCTTTGACTAAATAATCAAAATCTCCCGAAATAAGGTGGCACTCTTGTACTTCTGGTATTTCCATTAAGTCTTTAGCTACTTGTTCAAACACATCACCAGACTTTGCAGATAAACTAATTTCTAGGAAAACCAATAAGTTGCGATCAAGATGTTTCGGGTTTAGACGTGCATGATAACCCATAATGATACCATCTCGCTCCAAACGTTTGACGCGTTCAGAACAGGGTGTGGTCGATAAACTGACCCGTGAGGCCAACTCGCTGATGGCAATTCGACCCTCATTTTGAAGAATATCTAAAATCATTCGATCTATACGGTCTAATTTACGCATCAATTATTCCCTTTTTTTTAATCATTTTTCACGACAATAAATTAAAACACCTAAATTTTAGCATTAAAAATAGTGAAATAAACTATTGAACCAAAAATATACTAGTGAAATAAACTAGTAAATGCATAAAGGATAAGAAATGCGTGTAATAGTATTAGGTAGTGGTGTGATTGGCGTAGCAAGTGCATATTACCTCGCGCAGCAAGGAGCACAAGTTACAGTTTTAGACCGTCAAGCAGGTCCAGCTGAAGAAACCAGCTTTGGTAATGCAGGTCAAATTTCTCCAGGATATTCGACACCGTGGGCTGCACCCGGTATTCCGTTTAAAGCGGTTAAGTGGATGTTTCAACATCATGCACCACTTGCGATTAATATCGATGGCAGTATGTGGCAGTTACAGTGGATGGCGCAAATGCTTAAAAACTGTAACTCAGAAAGTTATGCGATCAACAAAGAACGTATGACCCGTGTAGCAGAATATAGCCGAGACTGTTTAAGAGAACTGCGTAAAGATACTGGCATTGAATACGAAAACCGTTCAAAAGGCACATTGCAAGTTTTCCGTAATGAAGCTCAATTAGAAATGGTTCAGCGTGATATTGCTGTACTTAAAGAATGTGGTGTTCCACATGAGTTATTGCTTAAAGATGATCTTGCTAAAGTAGAACCAGCACTTGAACATGCCAAAGATAAATTGGTCGGTGGTTTACATCTTCCAAATGATGAAACGGGCGACTGCTATTTATTTACCAATGCTTTAGCCAATTTAGCCAAAGGTTTAGGTGTCGAGTTTAAATTCAACCAAAATGTTGAAAGATTGGTGGTTGAAGGTGATGAAATCAAAGGTGTGGTGGTTAATGGTGAAGTGTTAACTGCTGATCGCTATGTATTGGCTTTTGGTAGCTATTCACGTGATTTCTTAAAGCCGCTGGAATTGAATTTACCAGTTTACCCAGTGAAGGGTTATTCTTTAACCATTCCAATTGTTGATCCAACATTTGCACCACAATCTACAGTTTTGGATGAAACCTATAAAATCGCAATTACTCGTTTTGATCAACGTATTCGTGTTGGTGGAATGGCAGAATTAAGCGGTTTTAATCATGGTTTAAATGCCGATCGCCGTGGCACATTGGAAATGGTGACCCAAGATTTATTCCCAGGTGGTGATTTGGCACAAGCATCATTTTGGACCGGTCTTCGCCCAATGACCCCAGACAGCACACCAATTATTGGCGCAACACGTTTTAAAAACTTATTCCTCAATACTGGACATGGCACTTTAGGCTGGACGATGGCATGTGGTTCAGGAAAATTGATTAGTGATTTGGTACTTAATCATCAAACCGATATCAGTACCGAAGGTTTATCTATTCAGCGTTATCCACACGCTGCTTAAGTGCCACTTTATTAAAACAGTGATAAATAAATTGTTTAGCGATAAATAATTTACAACGCCAATCCATATTCAGGGATGAATAAAATGCCTAGACCAATTACTGCCGTCATTCATCAGGATGCTTTGTTGCATAACCTGAATGTCGCCCGTCAATTTATGCCACAAAGTAAAGTTTTTACCGTGGTCAAGGCCAATGCTTATGGACACGGTATTGAACGTGTCTATGATGCATTCAAATCCGCAGATGGTTTTGCTTTGTTGGATATCGATGAAGCAAAACGCCTAAGAACATCGGGATGGACAGGTCCAATTCTGCTCTTAGAAGGCATTTTTTCAGCAGATGATTTATTGGATTGTGAAAAGTATCAATTAAGTTTTAGCCTACATAATGAAGATCAAGTGAATTGGCTAGAACAATTTCAAAGCCAATCTCTCAAAGACAATCCAGCACAGACGCAATTCGATGTATTTTTAAAAATGAATACAGGAATGAATCGCCTTGGGTTTAAACCTGATGCGTATCGGGCAATGTGGCAAAGATTAAAGCAATTCGATATGGTGAAATCTATCACGCATATGATGCATTTTTCAGATGCTGATGGTGAGCGTTTGGGGCAATCTGGGATTGCCTACCAGCAAGCTATTTTTGAACAAACCATTCAAGATTTAGACGGTGAGCGCTCAGTTTCAAATAGTGCGGCCATTCTCCGACATTCACAAGATTTACGTTCAGATTATATTCGTAGCGGGATTATGCTGTACGGCAGTTCTCCAGACTATCCAACACATTCAATTCAAGATTGGAATCTTAAACCAAGCATGAGTTTACGCAGTGAAATCATTGCAATTCAAGATTTACAGCCAAGTGAAACAGTAGGGTATGGATCTAGATTTACTGCAACCCAAGCCATGAAAATCGGAATCGTGGCATGTGGTTATGCAGATGGTTACCAACGTATTTCGACGGATGCACCCGTATTGGTTAATTCTGTACGAACCCAAACTATTGGTCGTGTCAGCATGGACATGTTAGCGGTTGATTTAACCCATATACCAGATGCGCGAGTTGGAAGCGAAGTGGTACTTTGGGGACAGTCGTCAAATGGAACTGTACTGCCGATTGATGAAGTTGCAGCAAGTTCTGGAACCGTAGGTTATGAGCTCATGTGTGGTGTAACTGCACGGGTCAATTTTAAAATTTCAAAATAAGGACATCAACATGTCAAACAACGTTCAACACGCAGATATTCAAAAGCTCAACAGCAATCAAGTGATGAGTGCAGTCACCATTTTCAATAAAGTGGTGTATTTGTCTGGTCAAGTTCCTAAAAATACCCAACAGGATATTATTGGTCAAACTCAAGAAATCTTGGCAACGATTGATCAGTTATTGCTTGAGGCAAATACTGATAAATCACGTTTATTGTCTGCTCATGTCTACATCAAAAATTTAGATGATTTTGCAACTTTTAACACCATTTGGATTGATTGGTTAGAAGGCTGTGTTGCACCATCTCGTGCAACAATTCAAGCGGATTTGGTTAATCCAGATTGGTTGATTGAGATCGCAGTTATTGCGGCGCAGGCATAAATTAATCTCTTGTCATAAAGTAGAATTGATTATTGTCAATAATTAAAGCAGTATTTGCCCCGAATTAAAGCTGGTCACATGTAAACCATGTGGCCCAGTTCGCGTTAGGTAGAACAATAGAACGGGAATGTTCTTATGCCACAAGCGGGTTTTACCTCCAAAAAATTGTCAAAAAGGATATTTTTATGACAACTTCAAGCCATTCAGATGACGTACCATCGTCGCCAAATGAGCTACAACGGAAATTATCCAATCGTCACTTACAATTAATTGCAATTGGTGGTGCGATTGGTACAGGCTTATTTATGGGTTCAGGGAAAACTATTTCCCTTGCAGGCCCTTCAATTCTGATCATTTATATGATCATTGGTGCAATGTTCTTTTTCCTGATGCGCGCATTGGGTGAAATTCTACTTTCAAATCTGCACTACAAATCCTTTATTGATATGGCACATGATTTAATTGGTCCAGGTGCAGGCTATTATATTGGCTGGTCATACTGGCTCGGTTGGATTTTAGTGGGTATTGCGGATTTAGCAGCAATTATCAATTATCTCAATTTTTGGCTTCCAGACGGAACCGCCTTTACCCCCATGGGACAAGCCTTAATTAGTGCGGGATGCGTACTATTGGTATTGGGGATTAATCTCCTCACGGTAAAGTTGTTTGGTGAAATTGAGTTTTGGTTTGCTTTGATCAAAATTTTAGCCATTGTCGGATTGATTCTTATTGGTGGCTATATGGTGTTGAGCCATTTCCAAGCACCAACAGGTTCAGTTGCAAGCTTTAGCAATGTCTGGTCGCATGGTGGCATGTTCCCGAAAGGCGCAAGTGGCTTTTTAGCAGGTTTCCAAATCGCCTTGTTTGCTTTTGTCGGAGTCGAACTGATCGGTACTATGGCGGCAGAAACCAAAGATCCTGAAAAGAACTTACCTAAAGCGGTCAATGCGATTCCGACCCGTATTATTTTGTTCTATGTATTGGCACTCTTTATTGTGATGTCGGTAACCCCTTGGAATGAAATTCCTGCGGATCAAAGTCCATTTGTCACATTGTTCCTACATGCTGGTATTGGTGCAGCGGCTGTGATTATGAACTTGGTGGTTTTATCCTCGGTAATGTCATCGATGAACAGTGGTGTATTTTCAACCAGTCGTATGTTGTTTGGATTGGCCAAAGAAGGGCAAGCACCGACGAAGTTGGCTGAGCTGTCTAAACGCGCCGTTCCTGCAAAAGGTTTGTTGTTCTCTTGTGGTTTTATTATGGCAGGTGCAGCACTACAATATTTTGTTCCAAATACCGTTGAAGCATTTACCTTAGCCAGTTCTTTATGTGTGATTTTATTCATTAGTATCTGGAGTATTATTATGGTGTGTTATATACGCTACCGTAAATTACGCCCAGAATTGCATGAGAAATCAAACTTTAAAATGCCGGGTGGTGTATGGATGTCTTATCTTGTTTTGATCTTCCTTGCCTTTACTTTGGTGATTTTAAGTCTTGAGCCTGATACTTTAAAAGCTTTAATCATCAGCCCATTGTGGGTCATTATTTTAGCGGTGACCTATCAAATGATGTATAAACCACGTATGAAAAAGCGTAATCAACAGCTTTAATGTTGAATATTCAATTGATCAGGAGATGGTGTTAGATCATCTCCTGAATAACTATGATATGAAAAATTTTGATATAAATTAAATTTAAAAATTAAACGCTTAGATTAAATATAAGATATTTAATTTTTTGGTTTTCCCCGTGATGGATTGCATAGATTCAATGTAAAATTTAACAAATTATTCTAAATAAAATACTGAAATAAAAATAAAAAACACGTTTAATAGTATCATTTACGCTAAACAACAGCATATATGCGCAATAACAAGATCGATCTCTTACGTGGAATTTCAATTTTATTGGTACTTCTCCACCATTTTAATATTCCTTATAAACTGCATGACACATTTCTAGGTATACAAATCTTTGGCGAAAGCTTGAGTACCTTAATTGCCCGCAATGGTAATTATGGTGTGACCCTATTTTTTGTGATTTCAGGTTTTTTAATCACCCAACATACTTTACAAAGAAGTGGCACACTCGCGCAGATTAAACTTAAAGATTTCTATATCCGCCGTATTGCCCGAATTATGCCTTGTTTGGTACTACTGGTAGTGCTGGTGACGGCACTGGGTGCAATGGGGTTAAAACCCTTTATCAATCAAGAGCCAAACGGTATTGAAGTTTCTTACGGCTTAACTGTATTTTCTGCTTTTACCTTTTGGATGAATATTCTGATCATTGAAAATGGCTGGGTGAATTATGCACTTGGTGTGCTGTGGTCCTTATCTGTTGAGGAAGTCTTTTATTTAGTATTTCCGATTTTGTGTGTTGTATTAGGCCGTGGTAAAGGCTTTATTATATTTTTATTGGCAATCATCGTTTATGCACCTTATTTCCGTTCATTACATTTTGCTGAGGAAAGTGGGGCTTATCTTTATCATTATTTCTCAAGTTTTGATGGAATTGCGATTGGCTGCTTAACTGCTTTAATGACTCAGCGGATGAGTCAAAAAATTCAGGTTTCAAGAATCGTGGTTCCAATCATTGTGGTATTGATGGTTACTGTTTATTTATACGCACCAATCAAAGAGGTCAGTACTTGGGGAATCAGCCTTTTTGCTCTATTGTCAGCAATGTTGATCTTCTGTTTTGCTCAGAACCCACATACTGAATCTCGCTCTATATTGTCAAAAGGTGTAGCGTGGATTGGACAACGTAGTTATGAAATGTACTTGTTTCATTTGATTATCTTGGGTTTATTTAAAGTTTTTTATTTTCCTAAAGAAACCTTAGCAAGTGAAAAATTAATGCTATTGCCAATTTATTTTATTGCTGTTTTTGTATTGAGTTGGGCCATTGAAAAGTATTATTCAACACCGATGAATGCAAAAATTAGAAATTGGCTAATTAAGAGCCATTGAAAAAATCCTATATTTATTGAGCTTGCACAAGCAAATGGTTATTCGGGAACGGATCTAATCGGACTTGATGTTGAGCGCAATAGCGTGATTGTGCATTGTTTAAGGTAATAACAACTGCTTTTACATCATTGAATCGTGTATGGAGTAACTATCGCATGGCGACATGGATTAAGTTTTTATAATTTCATATTGCTGAATTTATTAAAAAATTATTTAGGTGGGCCTGTAAATTACATACAATCAATAAAAACCTCCATTTAGGAGGTTTCTATCTACAAGTTAAAATGTTGGTTTAACGACCACTAAAATCACCACTGCAAATAAAATCAGGGTTGGCATCTCATTGAAAAACCGCCAAAACTTATGCGATTTATAATGTGCATTGCCAATCAGTTTTTTACGGTAATAACCACAGGCAAAGTGGTAAATCACCAAAAGACCAACTAAACCGACTTTTAGATAAAACCATAAAGCTTCATGGTAATGACGTGTTGCATCACCCCAGTCTACGAGAAAATGTGCAGTGATTAATGTTGCGATCATCGAAGGCCACATAATGCCCCGATATAATTTACGCTCCATGATCTCGAAACGCTGATGACTTAGATTGTCATCGCTCATGGCATGGTAGACAAACAAACGCGGGAGATAAAACAGTGCTGCAAACCAACACACGACTGCAATGATATGTAAAGCTTTTACCCAAAGGAAAGCTTCTGAAGGAGCATCCATCAATTTACCCTTTTAAGGGCAGTGTGCGAGATGTCGATCATCCAAACTTATTTTAAATTTGAATGATCAACAATTCTTTGTTTAGCCTTCCCATTTTTTAAAAATGAGACAAGCATTGACACCGCCAAAACCGAAACTGTTACTCATCACAGTATTCAATTTTGTATCGCGTTTTTCAAGTACGATGTCATAACCTTTTGTGCCTTCATCAAGTTCAGTGACATTGATGTTTGGCGCGATGAAGTCATTTTGCATCATTAATACAGAATAAATGGCTTCTTGAACACCAGCAGCACCCAGACTGTGACCTGTCATAGACTTGGTTGAGCTTAATGGTGGAACATTACCTTCACCAAATGCACGACCCATCGCAAGAAGTTCAGTTACGTCACCAGCAGGTGTTGAAGTACCATGGGTATTGACATAGTCAACCTTATCTACGCCATGTTGTTTAGCTTCTTCTAAAGCCATTAAAATACAACGGGTCGCACCTTCACCCGATGGTGCAACCATATCCGCACCATCCGAATTTGCAGCATAAGCAACCACTTCTGCAAGAATATTCGCACCACGTGCTTGAGCATGTTCAAGTGATTCAAGTACAACGAAACCACCACCACCCGCAATCACAAAACCGTCACGGTCTGCTGAGTATGGGCGTGACGCTGTTTCTGGAGCATCATTATATTTAGAACATAGTGCGCCCATTGCATCAAACAATAAGCTTTGTGACCAATGATCTTCTTCACCGCCACCGGCCAACATTAAATCTTGTTTACCCAATTGAATTAGGTTGTAAGCATAGCCAATCGCATCAGCTGAAGTTGCACAAGCACTAGTGATTGAATGAGCAACACCTTGTAATTTAAATGCAACACCGACATTGGCAGTAATGGTGTTTGACATATTACGTGGTACGAAGAACGGGCCAATTTTACGCGCACCTTTTTCTTCTAAAAGTTTAACCATCTCTGTAACAGACGCAGTTGAGTTACCACCTGAACCCCCTGCAATACCGTAACGAGGATTACCGCCCAATTGTTCTGGCGTTAAGCCTGCATGTTCAACGGCTGCAAGCGCAGAATTGTAGGCATACATTGCACATACGCCCATGAAGCGCTTGAGTTTACGGTCAATACCATCAAAATCTTGTTCTGCTGCGGCACTGACATGACTTTTAAAATTAAGTTCTTCGTAAGTTGAATTATGACGTGTCCCTGAAATACCATTTTCCAAAGAGTGCTTAACAGCTTCCAATGTATTACCGATACATGAGTTAATGCCCATACCAGTGATGACAACACGACGGTTCATGCAAAGTCCTTTATTTTAGAATACAGAATGAATGTTTACATTTAAACGCGTTTACTTTTTTAGTTCAATGGCGAAAGATATTGATTCTTGTGCATCATTTAAAACAATATATTGTATGCTTAAAAGTTAATTAAATAGCTGAAAATAAATATATTTATTATTTTTATAATAATATGAATTCATGATGGATATTTACATCAATTAGGCAAAACCATCCATAAGCAGGGCTTAGCAGAGATGGTTTGAAGCACTAATTTTTGAAATAAATTTTAAATTGCTGGGATAAGCATGGTGTTTTATCCCTATTGTAGAACAAGGCTTCTCTTTACCTGCTGAGTTGAATTATCCATATAACCGATACGATGGCCATCAAGACCAATCATATCGGTTGCAATACAACTGTTATAGCCTGTAGCAAACCTAAACAAAATTTCTTTGTCTTTATGAATTACCAAGGCGTTTTCTTTTCCCATTCAGGATCAAAACCTGATGTAGAAGCAGCAACTTTTAAATAATCTGCATAACTCTCAGCCAATAAAATTGGTGGAATCTGTTTAAGTGGAAGTTCATTGTTGTTCCAAGAGCGGCTGGCTTTTTTGCTAAAGGTCAGTTCATAAAGTACAGCTGGAATATTTTCCTCTGGTACATAACTTCCGCTAAATGTAATTTCTACATCAATACCCAACTGTTTATACGGCTTGGTATAGCGATCAAATGAACCACCATCTTCGATACTGGCACGTTGGTAGCCTAATTTGGTCACTACACCACGGAGGGTAAAGGTGTCTGTAAGCCAGCCGTTATGATCCTTAATTTCAGTGACATTATCATCTTCAAGCTTTGGTAGGTGATGAGTCATCTGTTCAAATAAGAATTTCACTTTATAGTCTTTAAAGTGTGCAATCCAATCTTTGGCTTCCTTTTCACCAACCAAAACCGCATGAGAAATTTGAATTTTGCTGTCTGCACTGAGTTCGATTTCATCATCATCTAAATTCAGTAATGCACCATCATCACTTGGTCTAAAACTGATTTTTTCACCATTGGTTTTGATCTCAAGCCAAATCAGTTTTTGGATTAAGCGTCTCATAATCGGATGGGCAAAGATATACTCTTGCCACTCAGCAACATTCCACTGACGTTCGCTACACATCGCCTCATACAAACGACCTGTTTGCATATCCACGACTTGTTTAAACTCTTTTTTACTGGTACTAAACAGTGCTTTGGCTTCTTTGATCAGGCTTTCATCATCATTTTGACGGGCCGCGGGTAGCGCTTTAACTTCTTTACCTTCTTCATTTTTAAGAATGAATTTATCTTTATCATCGACAATGGCACTAAAGTTACGTGAGCCATATTGTAGTTGTAACACTCCATTTTCATCTAAACCTGCTGTTGGAATAGTACGGTCAGCCAGCTCATCACTTGTCCATTGATTGCGTTCAGCAATCTCAGCAACCAATGTGTTTGCAAGTGTTTGTACCGAAGCAGTCCGGTAGCGACGTGAAAGTGAAAGCAACAGTTGGGTGATAGACGGGTTATCGCTAATGGATAATGCACTAATCATGGCTTCTAATTGAGCTCGGCGCGTATAGTGCTGTTTGATAAAATCTTGTATTTGTTTTACTGCAAAACTTCCTTGAGCTGCAAATGCCAGTGCTAAGAAACCTTTACTTTTGATTGCTGAACCTAAAATACAAGAAAGCTGAATGTTTTTGATTTCTGTAATGACTTCTTCAAGTGTAATCGTCCCATAGTATGCATAATAAGTATCATTTTTCGCCCAAGCCTGATAAGCATTGCGATACTGTTGTAAACGTTGTGGCGCATTTTTAACAGCATATTCTGTTGCTTCATCCAATCTAGGACCACGAGTATCTTCAGTAATAAAGCTCTGTAGGGCGAAATTTGCAAGTTCTTGTTGGCTTTTTTCACTCAATAATCCGACATAACGTTGTAGCAATTGATTGGCTTTTGGTTCCTTCAATTTTTCTGCCAAAATCGCCCACCATTGTATAATTTTGGGGTCAACATCTGTGTTATTTTGCCATTTCACTTTTGGTAAAGTTTCAAAATCAAACCATTTAAAACTCACTGATAATTTACCTTTTAGCCCAACTTCTGCTTCTTTAAGCAGTACTTCTGGCTTGAGATAAGCATTAATATCCTGTCCGAGCTTTTCCAATGCCGTTAAAAGTGCAGCTCGAACGATTTCTTTTTTCTCTTTATTCAGCAAAGTATTCAGTGGTTTTACTGCATCTTGATTTTGCAAACGCGCCAACCACTCAATTGCAGAAATTCTTACTTCTTGCTTACCAGATTCAAGTGCTGTGATGGCTTGTAGATGGATGTCTGGAATTTTTGCCAAAGCCTGTTGTGCATCAAAGCGTAAGCTCTTATTTTCACCAAGTGCTAATTCTAATAATTTGGGAATAAACTGACTTGGCACTTGTGGAAAATATCTTAAAACATTGATTGCTTTTTGGGGATTAAATTGCTGCCAACTGTCTTTGAAAAGAGAAGGTGTTAAGCCTAAAGCTTCTGTTAAAAATGCTTGATGATCGGCAAAAAATGGCCAAATTTTTTCAGGGTCAACGATATAATGAGACAACATATTGTACTCATCCATTAACATACCTTGAGCAATTAAACGATCAGCTTGACTGAATTCGGTCCGATGCATGGCATCAGCAAGTTGTTTTAAATCGAGTGTTGCTGTCTGTTCTGTTGTTAATATATCAAATAAATCTTCCCAGTATAGATTTCCACGTTCAGAGTGGAATGAACGAAGTGCATGGAAGATCGTATAATTATTTTGTTCTTTTATGCGGTTTTTATAATGAATAATTTCAAAATCATAAGCAAATGATTTACGTTCTATTTCACCATTTAACTGTTGCACAACTGATTCTAAATTGGTTTTTTTGACATATGTCCGATTTTTAAAGTAGTTTTGAAAATGTCGTGATTGATAATCTGAGGTTTTATTTTCCTCAATTTCCAATAATGCTTTTTGCTCTGCTTTAGTTAAAATTTCTTGATAATTTTCCAATATGATTTCAGTAAAAGATTCAGGAAGTTTTTTCTCGACCAACGCTACAAAGTCAGGCAGTTTGACTTGTTCAAGCTGAGTTTTTTCACTTGGTTTTAGTCTTTGTAATGCCATTTGTATGGCTTGTTGTACTGACTTTTGCTTTTCTTCATTAAGGGCTTTTTCTAAAAGTTGAGCATGATCTTGCCCTAAACGTGCAGAAAGTTCCGCTGCCGCAGAGCGTTCTTGGCTATTCCCTGAAAATAAGAAATAACGCATATGTTTTTGAACGATATTTTGATCGATGATGCTCAATAATGGCGAAGCTTTATCACTGATGGCTTTGGTTTTATGCAATGAAAGTCGTACGATGAGTTTGCTAAGTTTATCGTATAAATCGCCATGTTTTTGCAAGAAATCTAAAAATGTATGAATCCCGTTGCTAGTTAAATTGGGAATTTTTTCAATCAATTCATCTGCATGTTGTGCTAAAAAAGATTCTGTGTCTTTCAAATTAAAAAGCAAGTGTAAGCGATCAAAATCGTGACTTCTCAGATTCTTACGTTCAAATAAGACCAGTAATAAATGTTGTTCGAAACATTCTTGTTCACTTTCAAGCAATGCATAGAGTTTTTGTAAGGTCCAATGAGATTTAATATTTTGCGACTGTCCTAAAGCTTTAAAACCAACATCATAAGTTGTGTTTAATGCATCGACGATAAAATATAAAAACCAAACAGGCGCTTGTTCATAGAAATTAATAAAATTAAGTCGTTTGGTTGTTGCTTCTAACACTTTTGCAAAACGTACAATCTGCGCATGATCAAGCTCATCAAAAATTACGCCATATAATTTTTGACGTGCATTTTGCGAATGATAAGCCATGTGCTCTTGCTGACGATTAATATGAAAATTGGGACTATACCAATTGTAAGTGCCAGGATTACCCAGTAGGGCAGTGGCTTGATCATCAGGGAGTTTTTGAAAAACAAGTAATATTTCTGGATTTTCACCAGTGATTACAAATTTTAAGGTTTGGGCTGGTAAATCAGCATCAATATCGACTAAAGGTTTAAAAATATCTTGTAAATTTTGAGCTGTATCTAGGCTAAATGGTGCAAATAATTCATTTATTTGCGTATATGTCATATTTTGCATTTGGCACCTTATTATTTTTTTGGATCTCATTGGATCTTCATGTAAGTTTTTTATGGACAATATCGTATTTGGTTTTATAACGATATGATATGTCTTGGTGAATATTAACATTCAGTTTTTAAAATAGAATATCAAACAGCCAGTTTTGAAAAACTGGCTGTTATCCCTTTTTTAGCGATTATTTATACATTTTGATCCAGATTACCAAGGCGTTTTCTTTTCCCACTCTGGATCAAAACCTGATGTAGAAGCAGCAACTTTTAAATAATCTGCATAACTCTCAGCCAATAAAATTGGTGGAATCTGTTTAAGTGGAAGTTCATTGTTGTTCCAAGAGCGACTGGCTTTCTTGCTAAAGGTCAGTTCATAAAGGACAGCAGGAATATTTTCCTCTGGTACATAGCTTCCACTAAATGTAATTTCTACATCAATACCCAACTGTTTATACGGCTTGGTATAGCGATCAAATGAACCACCATCTTCGATACTGGCACGTTGATAACCCAATTTGGTTATAACACCACGTAATGTAAAGGTATCTGTAAGCCAGCCATTATGATCCTTAATTTCAGTGACATTATCATCTTCAAGCTTTGGCAGATGATGGGTCATCTGTTCAAATAAGAATTTCACTTTATAGTCTTTAAAGTGTGTAATCCAATCTTTCGCTTCTTTTTCACCAACCAAAACCGCATGAGAAATTTGAATTTTGCTGTCTGTGCTTAGCTCGATTTCATCATCATCTAAATTCAGTAATGCACCATCATCACTTGGTCTAAAACTGATTTTTTCACCATTGGTTTTGATCTCAAGCCAAATCAGTTTTTGGATTAAGCGTCTCATGATTGGATGGGCAAAGATATACTCTTGCCACTCTGCAACATTCCACTGACGTTCGCTACACATCGCCTCATACAAACGACCTGTTTGCATATCCACGACTTGTTTAAACTCTTTTTTACTGGTGCTAAATAGTGCTTTGGCTTCTTTAATCAGGCTTTCATCATCATTTTGGCGGGCAGCAGGTAGTGCTTTAACTTCTTTACCTTCTTCATTTTTAAGAATGAATTTGTCTTTATCATCGACAATGGCACTAAAGTTACGTGAAGCATATTGCAGTTGTAACACTCCATTTTCATCTAAACCTGCTGTTGGAATAGTACGGTCAGCCAGTTCATCACTTGTCCATTGATTACGTTCAGCAATCTCAGCAACCAATGTGTTTGCAAGTGTTTGTACCGAAGCAGTCCGGTAGCGACGTGAAAGTGAAAGCAACAATTGGATGATTAATGGGTCATTACTGATCGATAATGCACTAATCATGGCTTCAATTTGTGAGCGACGAGGGTAGTGTTGTTTCATATAGTTCTGCAATTGTTTTACTGCAAAACTTCCTTGTGCATTGGCAGTCAGTGAAAGCATACCTTTACTTTTGATCGCGGAACCCAGATAAAGTCCTAAACGTTCGCGTTTAATCTCTTCAATCACTTCTTCTAAGGTGATGGTGCCATATTTGGCATAATATTCAGGATATTTTTCACCATAACGTTTGTATGAATCTCGATAAGAACTCAGTCGGCCAGGCGCTTCTGTGGTTGCATATTGCGTTGCTTCATCCAATGGTGTTTGTAAGGTATCTTGATGAATAAAACTGTGTAATAAATGATTAGCAAGTTGTACCTGATCTTTTTGATCAAGTAAGCCACTATAGCGTTGTAATAAGGCATTGGCTCTAGGCTCTTTCAGCTTTTCCGCCAATATCACCCACCATTTAATAATTCTAGGGTCAACCTCTTTGCCATTCTGCCATTTCACTTTTGGCAATGTGTCAAAATCAAACCATGTAAAACTGCTTGAAAGTTTGCCTTTTAAACCGTCTTCTGCTTCTTTTAGCAGCACTTCTGGTTTGAGATAAGCACTAATATCCTGTCCAAGCTTTTCCAATGCTGTTAAAAGAGCAGCTCGAACGATTTCTTTCTTCTCTTTTTTAAGTAAAGCATTCAGCGGTTTTACTGCATCCTGATTTTGTAGACGTGCTAGCCATTCAATTGCTGTGATTCGAATGTCTTGTTTACCCGAATCTAGGGCTTCGATGGCACGTTGATGAATGTCGGGAAGGTGCTGTAAGGTTTCTTGCGCTTCATAACGCAAGCGCTTATTTTCACCCAATGCAAATTCGAGTAAGCGCGGAATAAACTGTACTGGTAAGGATGGGAAACATTTAAGTACAAAGATGGCATCGGATGGGTTAAAGCTTTGATATTCATTTTTTTCTAAAGATGGAGAAAGCCCCAACGCTTCAGTTAAATATTCTTGATTTTCCGCAAAAAATGGCCAAATTTTATCTTTTTCATAAATATGGTCTTGTAAACTTTGATAATAGGATGATCCCGCTAGAATCCCTTGAGCCACTCTACGTTTTGGATCATTAAATTTAGCCGCATCAAGAGCCTGAACAATATGGCGAAGTTCATAATTGGCATATTCTTCAGGTTTAAGCATTTCAAATAAATTAGGCCAATAGATCCAATTTCGATTGCGTATCGCAATGATTCTCATAGCATGATTAATGGAAAATTCAGGATATTTTTTATATTTATTTTTATGGGTAATAATATTTTCAACTTGGTGGACATTTTTAAAAGATGCATCACCGTTCAGTTGGTCAACAATCGACGTTAAAGTTTGATGATTAATTTTTTTAAGCTGCTTTAAATGATCTTGAGCCCAAGTTCTTTTATAACTTGCTGTTTTATTCTCTTCAATTTCATCGGCAGCATTCTGTTCAGCTTTAGCCAAAATTTCTTGATAATTTTCTAAAATAACTTCGGTAAAGCTTGCTGGAATTTTTTGTTCAACAAATGGTTGAAAGGTAGGTGCTTCAAAATCTTGCTGTAATTGAGCAGTATCAACAGATCTTAAGCGCTGAATCGCCATTTGTAAGATTTGTTGTACAGATTTTTGTTTTTCCTGTTCAAAAGCTTGTTCTAGTACAACTAGATTGTCAGCACCTAAACGTGCCAATAGATCTGCAGAAAAGCCACGTTCCTGACTTGAACCTTCCAATAGATTTTGATTTAAATATTTCTGGCTATCTTCTGGATTTAAATTCGTCAATAAACTGGTTGCTTTAGTACGGATGGTTTTAGATTTCCCTACAGAAAGTTTGACAATCAAGTCGGGGATTTGTTTGATCAATGCTGTTTGTTTGGCGATATAGTCTAAAAAGTTTTCTTGTCCAATGATGCTCAGTGTTGGAATAAGTTTTCTGAGTTGATCTAATCGGGCTGAAATGAAATCTTGGGTGTCCTTGAGTAATAATATTTTATCTAATTTACTAGAATGATAACTGTCGATATTTTGGCGTTCAAATAAATAAGGCAACAGTTCATCGCCTAAACCCTGTTGATCACTTTCAAGCAAATCAAATAGTTTCTGTTGGGTCCAATTTTGCTTTAACAATTTATTCGGATCTGCTTCACTAAACTGCTGACTATCAAACGCGGTAATAAATGTATCTACCGTGAGATAAATAAACCAAGCGGGCACTTTTCCATAAATATTGGTAAAATTTTTCTGTTGTGTTGCAGCTTCAAGCACTTTAGCAAAACGAATGATTTGTTCAAATTCTAATTCTTCAAAGATCTCACCATAATAACGACGGCGTAGTTTTAGTGCTGCTTCAGCAAGCTTATTTTCTTTTTTATCCAGTGATTGATTATTTTGAGGCCAATACCAGCTATAGGTACCTGGCTTTCCCAGTATAAGCAGTGCTTTTTCATTCGGGTATTGCTGCAATTTAAGTAGTATTTCTGGATTTTCTCCATCCAAAATAAATAAAACCACATTTTGATCAAGTTGGTCTTCAATGACGGCCAAAGGCTGGAAAATATGGTAGAGCTTTTCAACTTTATTTTTTAGATCTTCATTATGTTTTTGAATGTGGTCATGATCAGCGGTTGAGTTTGTTTGTTGCGTTTTCACTGCCTTATCCTCAGGCTTTAAAAACATCGACTCAATTTTTGAAAAAAGTTTATTTAACATCTGTATTCCTTTTGAGCAACTCGCTGTTGCTTTTCTATAGGCGCTAATACTTTAGGCTTTAATACTGTGCTTGGTAGTCCACTAAAATTATAGAAAAATATCATCAATTTAAAGAGCAAGCTTAATTTATCACGACGTAACTTGTCCTTCTAAAGCGATTCTATGATTTAGGCGTTGTAGTTGTAATAAAACATGTCGCCATTTTAAAAGCTGACTGGCTAAATTGTGCTGTGTGGAATCTGATTTAAGTGAGTTTTGAATAAAGCTTAAACCCAAATCTGCAAACTTTTCAGCAAAATCATCCAGTTTAACCATATCATCTGTATCCAATTTTGAACGACCTGTATTTGCATAGAATTCAAACAAGGCTTGTGATTCCAAGATCAAAAGGTCTAATGCAGATAAATGTTGCTGATGTTTCCATTGCTTTTTTTGTTCGAGCAATTTTTCAATTCGACCAGTAATCAGCTCAACCAAGCTACTTTTCTTCTGTACAGGATGATCATAATCCAGACTGAATATTTTTAAACCTTTTGGCGTTGTTAAAAACACACTACATGGAATGAATTGAATCTGTTGCTGTGTTGCTTCGATACGCACCAACGTTGCGATAATTTTTTCATTATGAATCAGTTGGGTGAGATGTTTAATTCGTGCACGATATTCTGGTTCTATTGGAATGACCAGTTTGAGTGCTCTATTTTCATCGTCAGTAATACGGTATTCAAAATATTGCTCTAGTTCGTTGAGTTCAGGTGCTGTGATACTTTTATGGCGAAGCAGTACATAACGTGATTTAAGCTGTTCTAGGCTTGAATGCGGAACAAGCATTTCTTGTAAAGATTGCCATGTTGAAATGCCAATATTCATCTGTTCTAAATCGGATTGGCTAAGTGCATTCAACAAGCCCTTTGGTAAAAAACGAGTATCTGTGCTGGCACTGAGTTGTGTCTCTGAACTGGATTTTGCATGGGTTAATTCAAGTTGATGTTGGAGTAAAAAGCTGAGAGAACTTCCCCAAATCCCAGTATTGGCTGCACTGTGCATATCAAAGGTACGATCTAAATGATTGGCACGTGCCTGAGTCACTTCTTTAAGTTGTTGCTCTTTTACATCCCAGAAGCATACCGTTAGACCATGTGCACCACTCTCTGTATTCCACCATTCACAACCAAGCGGGATTAGATGCGCTATGCTTTCTTGTTGATAGTCGCGTTGTACAGCACCACGAAGTTGTCGCAATGCTTCGGCTTGATCATCTGGATTTAAATGCTCGATTTCTGACAGTGCAGCCAAATAGGCATACAAATGTGCCAATTGATTAAAAATCTGCTGCTCATCAACCTGTACATCTGCTTCCAAAAACTGCTTCATTGAGCCATGTAAGGCACGCAATAAGCTCCCTAAACGTGGTAAGTTTTGTGCGCGTGCTTGCATATTTAAAATATGCAGTGACATGACCATTTCTTTGGCCAGATGTGACAGACCTTGCTGAATAAAGTTTTGACAAATGAGTTTAAGTTCTTGGATCAATACCTGATCATCAGGTGAAAGTTGCTGTGTAGGATGATGATGTTGCGCTGTTGTATCAATTGACCATTGCCATTTTTCAGGGGCATTTTTCAGAACTAAATAAGCAATACATGCCAAATGCCCAGCAACTTTTTGTTTGTCTGTAATTTCTGACAACATGCCTTCAAATCCCGTTGCGGGGTAGAGAACAACTGGATTGGGACTTAAATCGGTTTGAAAAGTGATTTTATGTTCTTGAATATCAATTTGACAGGGTTCAGGTTGAAGCAACCAATTTTGTACAAATTCATAGGCCAAACGAATATTGGCTTTGCCTGCTTGTTTTTGGATTTTGTTTGGATCAAATTCTAAAACAGTTTCAAGGGCTGATGTTGTGGCTTGCTCAGATGGCTCAGTATGTTGAGATGTTTCCTGTTGAGTTAGTGGTACTGCATTTTCTCGATTATTGTTAGGGCTATTTTCACTTGGACTATTTGCGGTAATCAGTAGTGTTTCATGTTCCTGAACCCATAAAATACTGCTGAGAATATGTTTACAACAGCCTTGTGCTGAACAATTACACAGTGCTTTGGTGATGCCCTCAAGGGGCAGTTTAACTTCACATTCTTCGACTTTAAATACCAGTTGATCGTGCTCTTGTTGTAATAGTTCAACAGCATCTAAGGATTTACGGGCACGACGTAGAAGACCAGCATTACTGTGCATGGTTAGGCTGTCTTCATCGTATTGGGTATAAATATGCCAACTCATTGCATCACCTCTGCAAACCATGTCGCCAAATGTTCAGGAGTCATTGCTGCGATTTGCATACCGCGTTCTTGGAGTTTTTGTGCCATATTGATGTCATAAACAGGATTGGCTGCTTGATCCAGCGCCGCAAGCCCAAGCAGTTTGCAGCCTTGTTGATTGAGTTGACTGGTGGTGTTGAGCATTTGTTGAACGGATGCACCTTCTTCAAAGTCACTGATCAAGACTAAAATACTGCGATTGGGTTGTTTAATCTTCTTTTGACAGTATTGCAAAGCTTGACCAATGTTAGTTCCGCCACCGAGTTGAATGGTCAGTAAGACTTCAACTGGGTCATGTGCCAAATGGCTTAAATCAACAATTTGGGTGTCAAACAGGACCAGACTCATATTGACCGCAGGGAGAGCTGCCAAAATACTGGCACATACTGCTGCATACATGATCGAATCCATCATCGAGCCACTTTGGTCGACACACAGTACAATTTCCCATGGCAAATGTTTCTGTACACGGGCATTAAAATAAGGGGTTTGAATAATCAGTTTTTGTAAATCAGGCTGATAATTTTTGAGATTGGCTTGAATGGTCCGTTTCCAATCAAAGTTTTGTGCCTGTTTAAGATGTGAACGCTTAAAACGATTAAGACGACCTTGTAGCGCTTTTAAAAATTGTGTGCGGATTTTTTGTAAGAGTTCTTCCACGACTTTTTGAATTAATTCTCGAATCGCATCTTTCATCTCATTGCTTAAACGACCACGCATACTCAGCAAAGCTTTAGCCACCGCAGGGTTGGGTTCAAGTTGTCTTACATGCTCTGGGTTTTTAAATAACTCAGTTAACTCATAGCGTTCTATGGCTTGTTTTTGCATACGTTCAAAGGTCGATTTTGGGAACAGTTTTCGACTTTGGTTGAGCCAGTTAATCGCGTTAAGCTGCGAGGCTTCTAAACCGCCATGGCGATTTTTCCCTTGTTGGATGCCACGACGCTTATATTCATTTTGGTAGAGATAATCGAGATTGCGCTCAAGTTTCAGTTGATCGCCTGACAATGCCGCTGCTGATAAATTCTGGTCGGCATAGCGACCGAGCATCAAGCGCCAACGGCGTGCTTGATCCATTGCATCAAGAGAAGCGGGAGTATCTGAGTTTTCATCAAGATTTGGTTCAGGAGGTAATAGACTCATTTATTCACTCCTTGTTGTTCTGATTGCGGTTCAAGCTGTTGTTTTGGGTTGAGTAGTTCTGGATTGAGTTGCTTTGAGCGATTGCTTGCCCAGCGATCTAAGTGATCATATTCAAATATTTTTTGCAGTTGCTGGTTAAGTTGTATGCCTTGGAATACATCCTGTTCTCCTATATGACTAAGCACCTGATCGAGAATGACATGCTCTCCAAGTCCTGTGGTTTTTGCGATAATTTTCGATACTTTGGTGCTTTGCTTTGGGGTGAGCTGACTAAAGATATAGCGTAAATCAGGTAAAATCCGAATAAAGGTATCTTCCGTCCAATGACTGACCAATTGGTGAAGTGCATCAATTGCAACCTTGGATTGCACAAAGATTTCAGGCGCAATAAAAAACATGCCATGTAAGTATTGCACAGCATCTTCAGGATCACTTCCCACTGCAAAAGCCAGTTGTAATTGTTGTTGAAGCTGATTTTGCTCAATTTGATGGTCTAAAAACTGCAAAGTATGCAGCGCACCTTTGAGTGAACTAAGATGAAATTCATCAATTTTTGCCAGATCAATTTGGCTATACATCAGTTCCAGTAAATCTACATCTTGTGCATTTACAACTGTATGCTGCAGTGAAAGATTTCGTTGCTTGATATTTAAAATCAGTTCATGCAAGGTTTTTAAGTTGCTCAGATTTTGTTCAACTTTTTCTTCATGGGTATCGTAAATTTGATCAAGTAAAAAACAGGCCTGATAGACGGCAAAACTTAAACTTTGTATCACGATATTTTCGGGTAAATTTAACAGCTTGTGACCATGCCACAAATAATACAATTGCTGTGCTGCACCAATCACCGAGGCAAGGTTTTGATCGCTTTCTAAAAAAGTATCGAGTTGTTGACGGAGCAATTCTAAATGTTGCTTTAATCCTAAGCGACACGCCAAAGCCAGCAATTTGGCAGTTTCAAAGGCAGATTGTCCCACACCTTTTGCTTCATTTTCTTGCTGTAGTTTAATAATTTTAAGCAGTGCAATTTGTTCGAGTTGATTGCCCATTTCTGCTAGTTCAATCAAACGTGCTTCAACACTAGGTGTCCATGCATAACGCCATTCCTCAAACAACAAATCCAGACTGGCACCCTGTACAAAATCTGGACCTGAAATACGTTGGGCAAAATTACAGCCGACAAATTCCAGTAAATGCAAATATTGGCTAATGTCTTGATGTAAAGGTTTACGATAAATATCGAGTTTTCGATTGCGTAAAATGGTGTCATTTAAATTAAAACGATAGGCTTTAATCTGTTGATAGGTATTTTGTAATAATGCAGGGCTGTGCTGATTTTGAGCAACCTTACCAAGCTGTTGCCCACTTAAAAACTGAAAAATCAGGGTAAATAAATGCTGTTGTCCATCATCCATTTCCCCTTTGATTAAGGCGGATTGTAAGGCATCGAGGAGGTCATAACGGCTCGGTTGATAATGCCCTCGAAGGCAAGCCAATTGCCAAGCAAGTTCAGCGGTATTTTTTAGTGCGATATAAGGCGTTACATCTAGTGCATTTTCTTGGTTTAAAAAATGGCATAACTCATTTAAATATTGAAAAAATTGCAGTTGCATCTGTTCAACCGTTGGGTTGTTTGCAGATTTTAAATTTTGCCAATGTTGCTGATAATATGCAGGTGAGGGCATACCTGAAGCATAGCCATTTAAAGCATCTAAACGATCGAAACTATAGCGAATCAGCCAAGCTTGCTCTTGCCAGTTTTGCTTTTGATCTTGGACAATAAAACGTTCTGCTTGCTGTGGGGCTGCTAGATTTTCAATTAAGGCAAGACTATGAAAGCCACCCGTGATCACCAAAATTTTATGCTTGGGATCAATACTGTCTTGGATGCAATTCCACATTACATCTTCACGATGTAATGAAGCATCTTGCAAAAGTACCTCACGCTCATAATCCAAACGTGCCAATGAACACCAAGCAAAAACATCATCAAAAAATGTTTGAGCATGTTGCAGTTGTTCAACATTTTGCAGCTCGAATAAATGATCCCAAAGTTCATCGTGATTTCGGCAATGCATGGTTTCAGCAAGTTTTTGGATATATTGGCTATGTGCAAAATAACGTTCAGACAGCAAACTTTTTTGTTGCCAGTCTAAATCGGACTGTTGCGTTTTTAAGGCACTTTGTTTTGCCCAATCCAAGTCAATAAATTTAACGTCTGCTTGAATGAGTTTTGCCTGTTGGATGGCGACCCATTCAGGGGAGTATTCACAAAAAGGGAAGTAGGCAGAAAAGATTTCTGGTTGAACCTCGTCATCACTTTCATGTTCTTCACTAGCACTCTCTTTATTTGCAGCGCCTTTTTTGGGTGAGGTTTTATTTGAAGAGCGTTGTGCTTGTGCAAATATAGCCACAGGAGGCTGAGTGGCTTGGTTCTGTAAGCTTTCAATTAAGAATTCAAAACTTGTTGGTGCTTCGATTAAAATGTGAGTGGGCTTCAGTTCATCGATATATTGTTTTAACGCGTATGCACAAGCGGGGCTATGATGGCGGATTGGCGCAAAAAAAACGTTTTGCTCCGCCATTTGCTGTTTCAGTTGAAATGCCTGTTTTAAGCGTTCAGGCATTTCACCTCTCTCTATATTTCGATCCAACAGCTGCATGATTAAAACTCTCGGCTGGCGTCATAGAAACTTTTCCAGTCGGCATCTTTACGTGCACGCTCTTTCACCACAGTATCCAGATAATAACGTAGGCGTTTAGCGTCATCTGGATTATCTTTAAACACAACCCCAATCAATTGTTGTGCGAGGTGTTCTGCTTTTAATTTTCCATCACTGAGATAAATGGCTTGTAGACCTGCCGCATGGGCAATATTGACTGCTTCAGCAGTAGACATAACAGCATCAGGCGTTTTAAGTGTTGCGCCTTGCAGACTTTGTCCTGTTCTGAGTTCATTGAAAATGGTCACCAAGAGTTCGATGATTTCTGGGCGAACTTGGATTTCACTGTATAAATCAGCAAGCTGGTTCTTAAGTTGTAATCCCACCAGTTCGATTTCAAATTTTTGGTCACGAATCGGTTTTACTGTTTCAAAGTTAAAGCGGCGCTTTAATGCTGCTGACATTTCATGTACGCCACGATCACGCAAGTTTGCTGTTGCGATGATGTTAAATCCTTGTGTAGCTTGCAAACTAAAATCTTGTCCCATTTCAGGGATCATCATTTGCTTCTCAGACAGTAACGACACCAACACATCCTGAATTTCAGGTGGGCAACGGGTGATTTCTTCAAAGCGGGCAATTTGTCCATTTTTCATGGCATAGAAGAGTGGGGAGGGAATCAGTGATTTATCTGTTGGTCCTTCCGATAAAAGGAGCGCGTAGTTCCAAGAATATTTAATATGGTCTTCGGTTGTCCCTGCTGTCCCTTGAATTGTGAGCTGAGAATTGGCTGAAATTGCAGCACTAAATAGCTCTGAAAGCATCGATTTTGCTGTACCTGGTTCACCTACCAGCATCAAACCCTGATTGCCCATCAATGTCACCAAGGCACGGTCAACTAAAGCATCATCACCATAAAACTTTTTTTGAATATCCAGTTTGGCATCACCCAAGATAAATGAGCGAACAGCGTAAGCAGAAAGTTGCCAACCTGCTGGCTTTCTATGTTGATCTTGTTCTTTTAAGCGTTCTAGTTCCGCTTGATATTTTTGTTCTGAACTGTGCTTAATTTGATTTTGAAAATTTTGCTTCATAATGATTCTATATATATTTTATCCAATGAATCTATCATAACTGGCAAAGGCTGAGATGACCACTGGTACATAAGTTGTCCGCGACAAATTGTGACATCTGTTTGTTATAAAAAGTATTTTTAAGTAAATTGAGTGCTGTAATTGCAAGTGAACTAGGGTTAGATTGTTTATAATTGTATAGTATGATGATCTGTATTGAAATTTTGTGAAATAGTGATTGTATTGATTCGAGAATCAGTACATTAATGTAAGCATTGAGAAACTATTTAATACAAGCTTTAGTGTTTGAAAAACCACAGTTACGAGGGTGCACATGGCAAATTCTAATAAAAAACAATCAGGCGGATTTATTTCAAATGCTTTTGGCGTGGCCAAAAAGCTAAGCGAAACAGGCTTAAGTGTGATCAATCATGTTGCTCCTGGTACGGTGAGTAAATTGAGCCACAGTCCTAAAGATGAATCCGTTGTACAAGGTACTGCTCAAGAAAAAAGTGCTTTTGAACGTAAACAATATGAAAATCCTCAACAAATGCTACGGGAACATCTACCCAATGTAACTGGGCAGCTTTTGGGGAAACATTATAAAAAAATCAATAATGTCGCTTCGTTTATTTCACCAGATTTAAACGATAAATTGTCTGATTTTATTTTTGATAAGCTCAATGAGTTTGTTTCAGAACTGACTTCTGTAGATGCGGTTCTAAAAGAAGTGGGTGCAAAAAGCTTGGCAGAGTTGGCTAAAGATCCTGAACGTTCACAACGGATCAGTACTGCGCTGGCGAATCAGAATAAAATTATTGCTGCAATTCAAGGTACAGTGACAGGCGCGTTTGGCGGCTTAGGCGCAATTCTTGATGTACCTAGTTCACTGGCTTTGGCACTCCGAAGTGTTTATCACACTGGGCGAGCGCATGGTTTTGAGTTGAATGCAAAAGATCATGCTGTTGTTGAATACATTTTTAAACAAATTGATCTAGGCACTGTTGCTGAAAAACACGCATTGATGGCGGCAATACGAACTTTTGCAGGGGTGTTGCAAACCCACAATGTGAGCCAATTGCAACAGCTATTAGGTTCAAGCAATGATATAGAGCTGTTAAAAAAATGGGTGGCAAATGAGGATGGTACATTTAAGTTGCCATGGATGAATAATCTTCCACATTTTAGTCTGTTGACACGACTCACCCCCTTAGCCACGATGGGCATCAGTGCTGCATATAGCTGGAAACTGGTCGATGATGCAACCGATAAAGCTCAAATCGTATTTTCTGGCGCAAGGCAATATCTGCTACAGCATGCTGATGAAAAAATTGATGTATTAGATGCTTATGAAAAATTTAGTCAATTGATCTCAGACGCGCATCCGTTGCTTTTAGAAGACAGCAAAGTAGAAACGCTTGCAGAGAAAGTCGAGCCTCAGGTTGAAAATGAAGCAATTACCCATGTTGAAGTGAAGGAAAAAACCAGTGAAACTGTTGATGAACTCAATGCTGAGCAAAAAGTTGAGCAGGGGATTCAAAAACTGGCTGAAACGCACATTGAAGATAAACATACGACTCAACAGCAAGACAAAGCGACACCCGTAAAACCTCGACGTACCGCGCAAAAGAAAGTCGCAGCAGTGGAGACCACTACAGCGAAAGCAACTGATGTGGCGAAAACATCGACAACTGCAAAAACTGTAACAAAAAAGCGTACCCCGGTAAAAGCCAAAGCTGCTACAGAAAATACGGTAAAAGCGTCTGAAAAAACGCAAGAAGCTACTGAAACAAAATCAGAAAGTAAGCCTGAGTAAGTTGAATCATTGATTTAGCCAAAGCTTGAAATGGTCAATATTTGACACCATGTTGAATGTTGACCATTTTTACTTCTTGGCTTACAATTGCATGCCCTCAAAAAGTGGTAATTTTTTGAGGCTTTTTATTAACGGGAGAATTGCCATATGGCAACAACAAATCAGTTGATCCGTAAGGGTCGCACAACTTTGATTGAAAAATCAAAAGTTCCTGCGTTGAAGGCTTGTCCACAACGTCGTGGTGTTTGTACACGTGTTTATACAACTACACCTAAAAAACCTAACTCAGCAATGCGTAAAGTTTGCCGTGTTCGCTTAACTTCAGGTTTCGAAGTTTCTAGCTATATCGGTGGTGAAGGCCATAACCTACAAGAGCACAGTGTTGTTCTTATCCGTGGTGGTCGTGTTAAAGACTTACCAGGTGTACGTTACCATACCGTTCGTGGTTCTTTGGACTGTGCTGGTGTTAAAGATCGTAACCAGTCTCGTTCAAAATACGGTACTAAACGTCCTAAGAAATAATCTGTTAAAGATTAGCTTCTTAAGAATATAGAGCCGCAATCCTTTATCGTCTCGCTTGTCTGATTTCTGCATTAATTTTGTGAAATTCAAGCGACGTGTAGTAAGGCCAGCGAATAGCACACGACACTTTGTGCTGATGCTGGATAAACCTGAAGTGTCATATTTATAGGTAGATTAAAATGCCAAGACGTCGCGTAGTCGCTGCTCGTGAAATCCTTCCGGATCCTAAGTTCAGTAGCCAAACAATCGCTAAATTCATGAACCACGTAATGCAAGATGGTAAAAAGTCTATTGCTGAAAGTATCGTTTACGGTGCTTTAGACCGCGTTCAAGAAAAAAATAAAGTAGACCCAGTTGAATTTTTCGAGACTACTCTTGAAAAAGTTCGTCCTATGGTCGAAGTAAAAGCACGCCGTGTTGGTGGTGCTACTTATCAGGTACCTATGGAAGTACGCCCATCCCGTCGTACTGCCCTAGCTATGCGTTGGTTGGTAGATGCTGCTGCTAAGCGTTCTGAAAAAACTATGGCGTTACGTCTTGCTGGTGAGTTGCTTGATGCAGCTGAAGGTAAAGGCGCAGCGATCAAAAAACGTGAAGATGTGCACCGTATGGCTGAAGCTAACAAAGCCTTCTCTCACTACCGCTTCTAAGCGGCTAAAACAGTCCCTAATCAGGAGAATACTCATGCGTACTGCAGCACGATTTAACATCGCCCTCTACCAAAGTGGGGGATTTGCGGGTATTTAAGTTGCCCATTACGTATCGAGTATCCGTACGCATCAATGCTTCATTGATGCGTCCTGTTTTAAACAACAAAATTTAGGAATGCAAGAAATCATGGCTCGTCAAACCCCAATTTCTCGTTATCGTAACATTGGTATTTCTGCGCACATTGATGCCGGTAAAACTACAACTACTGAACGTATTTTGTTCTACACAGGTGTATCTCACAAAATTGGTGAAGTACATGACGGTGCAGCAACAATGGACTGGATGGAACAAGAGCAAGAACGTGGTATTACAATCACTTCAGCTGCTACGACTTGTTTCTGGTCTGGTATGGGCAAGCAGTTCCCTGAACACCGTATCAACGTAATTGATACACCGGGACACGTAGACTTCACAATCGAAGTTGAACGTTCTATGCGTGTTCTTGACGGTGCGTGCATGGTTTACTGTGCTGTAGGTGGTGTTCAACCTCAGTCAGAAACTGTATGGCGTCAAGCAAATAAATATAAAGTGCCTCGTTTAGCATTCGTGAACAAGATGGACCGTACTGGTGCAAACTTCTTCCGTGTTGTTGAACAAATGCGTACTCGTTTAGGTGCTCATCCTGTACCTGTAGTGATTCCAATTGGTGCTGAAGAAAATTTCCAAGGTGTTGTTGACCTGATCGAAATGAAAGCAATCATTTGGGATGAAGCTTCTCAAGGTATGCAGTTCGAATATGGTGATATTCCTGCTGATCTTCAAGCATCTGCTGAAGAATGGCGCACCAATATGGTTGAAGCTGCTGCAGAAGCATCTGAAGAGTTGATGGACAAATACCTAGAAGAAGGTGATCTTTCTAAAGAAGACATCGTTGCAGGTATTCGTACGCAAACTTTGGCTGGCGAAATCCAACCAATGCTTTGTGGTACAGCATTCAAAAACAAAGGTGTTCAACGTATGTTGGATGCTGTAATTGAATTCTTACCATCGCCTACAGAAGTTAAGCCTATCGAAGGTATTCTTGACGACAAAGCTGAAACTAAAGCGATTCGTGAAGCATCTGATGAAGCGCCGTTCTCTGCATTAGCGTTCAAAATCATGAACGATAAGTTCGTAGGTAACTTGACTTTCGTACGTGTTTATTCTGGTGTTCTTAAACAAGGCGACCCAGTATATAACCCAGTTAAGTCTAAACGTGAACGTATTGGCCGTATCGTACAAATGCACGCAAATGATCGTCAAGACGTTGAAGAAATTCGCGCTGGTGACATCGCTGCATGTGTAGGTCTTAAAGACGTAACAACTGGTGATACGCTTTGTGATGAGAAAAACATCATTACACTAGAGCGTATGGAATTCCCAGAGCCAGTAATTTCTCTTGCTGTTGAGCCTAAAACTAAGGCTGACCAAGAAAAAATGTCTATCGCTCTTGGTCGTTTGGCTAAAGAAGATCCATCGTTCCGTGTACGCACAGACGAAGAATCTGGTCAAACGATTATTGCGGGTATGGGTGAGCTTCACCTTGACATCCTTGTTGACCGTATGAAGCGTGAATTTAACGTTGAAGCGAACATTGGTAAACCAATGGTTGCTTACCGCGAAACAATCAAAAAGAGTGTTGAGCAAGAAGGTAAATTCGTACGTCAAACAGGTGGTAAAGGTAAATTCGGTCATGTATATGTTCGTTTAGAGCCTATGGATGTTGAAGAAGCTGGTAAAGAATACCAATTCGCTGAAGAAGTTGTAGGTGGTGTAGTACCTAAAGAATTCTTCGGTGCGGTTGACAAAGGTATTCAAGAACGTATGAAGAATGGTGTATTGGCTGGTTACCCTGTTGTGGGTATCAAAGCGACATTATTTGATGGTTCTTACCATGATGTCGATTCTGACGAATTATCGTTCAAAATGGCAGGTTCTTACGCATTCCGTGATGGTTTCATGAAAGCAGATCCTATCTTGCTTGAACCAATCATGAAAGTTGAAGTAGAAACTCCAGAAGACTACATGGGCGATATCATGGGTGACTTAAACCGTCGTCGTGGTATGGTTCAGGGTATGGACGACTTACCTGGCGGTACTAAAGCAATTCGTGCTGAAGTTCCACTTGCTGAGATGTTTGGTTACGCGACTCAAATGCGTTCTATGTCTCAAGGTCGTGCGACATATTCTATGGAATTTGCTAAATATGCTGAAACTCCACGTAACGTGGCTGAAGGCATCATTTCTAAATTCCAGTCTGGCGGTAAAAAAGGTGACGACGAGTAATCTTTCGATTACTATAAGCCCAAACTAATTCATAGTTAAAAACCAAGTGCTCATGCAGTGACCCTGCATGAGTAGTTTAAAAAGGAAGCTCTCATGGCTAAGGCTAAGTTTGAACGTAATAAGCCACACGTAAACGTGGGTACAATTGGTCACGTCGACCATGGTAAAACAACTTTAACTGCTGCAATTGCAACAATTTGTGCAAAAACTTACGGCGGTGAAGCTAAAGACTACGCAGCAATCGATTCTGCACCAGAAGAAAAAGCACGTGGTATTACAATTAATACTTCACACGTAGAATACGATTCTCCAATTCGTCACTACGCTCACGTAGACTGCCCAGGTCACGCCGATTATGTTAAAAACATGATCACTGGTGCTGCTCAGATGGACGGTGCGATCCTTGTATGTGCTGCGACTGATGGTCCAATGCCACAAACTCGTGAACACATCCTTCTTTCTCGCCAAGTAGGTGTACCTTATATTCTTGTATTCCTTAACAAGTGTGACCTTGTTGATGATGAAGAATTACTTGAATTAGTAGAAATGGAAGTTCGTGAACTTCTTTCTACTTATGACTTCCCAGGTGATGACACGCCTATCATCCGTGGTTCAGCACTTGCTGCACTTAATGGTGATGCTGGTCAATATGGCGAATCAGCTGTACTTTCACTTGTTGAAGCGCTTGACTCTTATATTCCAGAACCAGAACGTGCTATCGATAAAGCATTCTTGATGCCAATCGAAGATGTATTCTCTATTTCTGGTCGTGGTACAGTGGTAACAGGTCGTGTAGAATCTGGTATCGTTAAAGTCGGCGAAGAAGTTGAAATCGTTGGTATCAAAGATACAGTTAAAACAACTGTAACTGGCGTAGAAATGTTCCGTAAACTTCTTGACGAAGGTCGTGCGGGCGAGAACTGTGGTGTTCTTTTACGTGGTACTAAGCGTGAAGACGTACAACGTGGTCAAGTACTTGCTAAACCAGGTACAATCAAGCCGCACACTAAATTCGACGCAGAAGTATATGTACTTTCTAAAGAAGAAGGTGGTCGTCATACTCCGTTCCTTAACGGTTACCGTCCACAGTTCTACTTCCGTACAACTGACGTAACTGGTGCAATCCAATTACAAGACGGCGTTGAAATGGTTATGCCAGGTGACAACGTTGAAATGTCAGTAGAACTAATTCACCCAATCGCAATGGACCCAGGTCTACGTTTTGCGATCCGTGAAGGTGGTCGTACAGTTGGTGCTGGTGTAGTTGCTAAAGTAACTGCATAATCGCTGATTGTGTAAAAAGAGCGCTCCTTTGGGGCGCTTTTTTTATGGATAAAATAAACAGCCTATAAATTGTTAGACAATACCCATCAAAAGCTGTCCTTAACTGATATTTGTGTGACCTAATCTGCAATTATTAAACTTTCATAAAAACGTAATATAAAGAAAGAGAAAAACAAACATAAAGAATTTAAGTGAAACTCACTTAATAGGAGGAATCGCAATGAATGCAAAAGTGAATATTTCAAACCGTGCTGGTGCATCTTTCCCTGTACGTCGTATGGATTTTAATTTTGACGATGTACCTGAATATTGGGCAAGTGGTTCAGCGGGTATTACACATTTCATGACTGCATTGTCAGCATTGTTCCCAGATGGTGAAAAACTTTTTATCGATTCAGTACGTGCAGTACGTTATCACCCTGCGATCAAGGACAATGAAGCATTACAAAAAGAGATTAGTGCTTTCATCGGTCAAGAAGCTATGCACACCAAAGAGCATGAAAACTTTAATGCTTCAGCAAAAAAGTTTGGTCATGATGTTGAGAAATACGAGCGTGAAACAGGTGTGTTAATTCAAGGCGCACGTAAATGGTTTGCACGTGCAGTCAAGCCTTTTGGTATGACTCAAGAAATGGTGGATTTAACCGCGACTACTGCATTAGAGCATTTTACTGCAACAATTGCTTCGCAACTGCTGGTCAATGGGCATATCCAAAAGTTAATGACTGATCCAACCATGTCGTATATGTGGTATTGGCATGCTGTGGAAGAAAATGAACATAAAGCAGTGGCTTATGATGTTTATGAAGCGGTGTTTGGTAAAGGTATCAAGGCTTATGGCTTACGTACCACGGCTTTAGTTTTTGCAATGGTACTCATCTTTATGGCGCAATCCTCTTTTGTGGTGCGTTTATTAAAAGAAGATGGCAAGCTCAACCTAAAAGAGCTCGGTATTATTTATAAATATGCTTATAGCCCATCTAAAGGCATTATTACCGGAATGACCAAAGAAATGTTGGCATACTTTAAGCCAGGTTTCCATCCAAATGATCTCGATACAGTGAGTTTGCTCGAGACATGGAAAGCGAAATTGGGTCTGTAACGCTTAAAGTCAGCATTTTGGTTAAGGAGCAACAATTGTTGCTCTTTTTTATTAGACTTATTGGTTTAATTTCTTATAATTCATTTTTTATATTGAGTTGATGAACGCAGATGATTCGTTTAATGCAATCTTCAGATCTGCACGCTGTTTCTCAAATTGAAGACTTGGTACAAAGTCATCCTTGGAAAAAAAGTCAATTTGAAGAGTCCATAACAAGTTATCTAAGTACGGTGATTGAGCAAGACCATCAAGTGGTGGGCTTTTGTATTCTACAACCTGTTTTAGATGAAGCGAATTTATTACTTATGGCAATTCATCCGAGCCAGCAGGGTAAAGGGCTAGGCTATCAACTGTTAGATGAATCGATTGCATTATTAAAAAATAATCCAGTACAAATCTTTCTTGAAGTGCGTGAGTCAAATAAAGCCGCGATTGCGCTCTATGAAAAAGCCAACTTTCATCAAATTGATTTAAGAAAAAATTATTATCCGAATCAACAGGGTGGCCGTGAACATGCAATTATTATGGTCAAAGCCTGTAGTGATGATTTTTCAAAGTTATTTAAATAAACTCTAATAATTTATAGAATGCTTACAGTGAAAGCCGATTATTTGATAATCGGCTCATTCCATTCTGAAGGCAGGGTGGTCATTAACATATCGCCCAACTCTTGAATTTCTTTGGCTTCCAAGTGACGATTGATCCGTCGCCATTGCCCATCTAATAATAATTCAAATGGCGCATATTGAGATTTGTAATTCATTTTCTCAGCATGTGGAACCCAATAACCGAGGTAGACAAAATCTAAATTCAACGATTTTACATATTCAATTTGTTTGAGAATCGCAAAAACCCCGAGTGAACGCTTACTTTCATTGGGATCAAAGAAGGTATATACCGCAGAAACGCCATCATCCAATTGATCACAGGTAGAGACACTAATTAAACGATCATCTTTCCACAGTTCAAGGAAAAAGCTGTTGGTACAACTGTGAATCAGGAATTTTTCAAATTGGTCATAACTGGGTGGGAACATATCACCATCAGCGTGTCTTTCAATAATATAACGCTCATATAGATGATAATGCGTTTGGGTTGCTTCTTGAGTTGAAATAATTTTAACGGTTAAATCTTGATTACGTTTCCAGGCTTTTTTCTGAGCGCTACTCATTTTAAATTCAGTCACTGGCACCCGACAAGATAAGCATTGGCGGCAAAGATGGCATTCAGGGCGATAAACAAAGTCACCACTGCGTCTAAAACCTACACGCGATAATTCGGAAAGTGTGACAACATCAATACGATGTACAGGGTCGAGAAACACCATACGGGCAGATTTATTTTCTAGATAACTGCAATCATGCGGTGGCGTAATATAGTACTGTAAGTCGTTTAATAGGGACTTAGGATGATAAGAATTCATAAATCATGTCCCTCCTTTTATTTTCATTCCATTAAGCGCGATAAAATCGCTATTGTTTTACTTGAAAATACACGCTCTTGATAACTTTTCCAATCTATAGAGGGTTGTTTTATTACATCTTGTAACGATTTAAGGTATTCATGGCGAGAAAGTGTACAAGCACCAAGGCTGAGTAAGTGATCATTGACCAACTGACAGTCAATCCACGGTAAATTATTTTCTCGGCCCAATAACATCAGTGTGTAAAAAGCCATTTTGGAAACATCGGTTTGAGTGCTAAACATCGACTCACCAAAACAACCATGGCCAATCGTCACACCATACAGCCCACCTACAATTTTATCTTGATCCCAGACTTCAACACTATAGGCATAACCAGCTTCAAATAGTTGGCAATAACCGTGAATAATCTCCTCAGAAATCCACGTTTCATCCGCATAGCTACGTGGGAGCGAACAAGAACGGATGACCTGTTCAAAAGCATGATTGATGGTAATTTTATAATCAAACTTTTTCATATTTCGCAGTAGTGATTTACTTGGATGATAATCCTGAGGGTGAATGATGCAACGGGGTTCTGGACACCACCAACAAATTGGTTCACCTTCGGAAAACCATGGAAATAAACCATGCGTATAAGCTTCAAATAATGTAGAAGGCGCTAAGTCTGCGCCTATACAAATCAAGCCTTGTTCATCTGGATCAGCTTCTATTGGATCTGGAAAAATAAATTGTGAAAGGGGGAGTTGATTCACGAGAATTCATCAATAAAAAAGATCAGCTTTATCTTAGCTGATCATGTGATTAAATGTCTAAACAGACCTTATGCAAAAAGTTTCAAATGTTTTGCAATTTTGAGTTTGTCACTATCTAGAAAGAATTGGGCTTTCTCTTGAATGACTTCAAGGCTGGTTTTTGGATCCGAAACGGTATTGCCTTGTTGGTCCAATACCAGCCAGCCTAATTGAGTCAGCACGTCCCAAACATATTGTGCAAATTGTGCGGCAGAGTCTAGCCCATCGATAAAGTGAGCGCGATAGAAGAGTTGGGTAAACTGATCGGCTGGAATACCAATCCCTGTGAGTGGGCAGGCCAAAACTTGATAATTGGTATGATAGCTGGCTTGCTCAAGGAAATAACGATTTAATTTCTGAGCATGTTCAACCATATCTGGATTTGAAGCTGCCTGACAAGGTTGTGCCAAACCTAAGTGACATAAAATCACCAAGGCATTGAGTAGCTTAGAATAGGTAATATCAGGGATGGCCTGTTCAAGCTCTGCAATCGTCTGTGGTTTATAGTCAGATTGTTTAAAATAAGCACCGAGGGGTTGATAAATCTCTTGGATTAAATCGAACTCACCTAAGTATCCTGAAATTGTTTTTGGTAATTTTTCTGGAGCCGTTAATAAGACAAAGGCTGTATTTCTCAAGCGATGCTGAATCTCTAATGCGGTTAAGGTGTTTTTCCCGCGGATATATAAATCTTTTCTAAATTGTGTGTTGGCAAAATAATCACGGCATTGCTCTTTAAAAACAGGGTGTTCAATGGTGTTTAAAAATTGCTGATGTTGCTCACTAAAATTAATGTTATCTAGATGCGAATTTAAATCTGTTGAACCCGCATAGGTCAGTTTAATTTCTTCTAAAATTCGCACGACTTGTTGAAAAGAAAAACACTGCCAATCTTGATTTAAGTATTCGTGGATCAAGTAGTTTGGATTTTGTTTTTTTAAATCTTGTACTTTATTGAGTGCATTTGGATTTCTTTGGGCAAAGAGGGGATTTTGCGCTAACAGCTCTTCACTAAAGTTAAGTGAATCATTTACTTTTTGTAGCGGGTTGGTACTGGTGCTATTAAATTTAAAATGACTGTGAAATAACTCGCGGACTGGCATATTGGCAGCCCAACCGGTCAAGCAGTTATAGCTGATATAGACAATCCCATTGGGACTTAAAAATTTTCGAATAAATTGCAAAATAATATGCTGGTTTTCGTGGCTAATCCAACTCCAGATCCCGTGTAAACTAATCGAGTCAAACATCGGTAAGTCTTTGTTGAGTAACTCTTCAAAACTTGCATCATAGAAGTGATGCGGGACTTGATTTTGTTCAGCCAAGACATTGGCATGGGCAGCATGAGCTGGGTTAAAGTCTGTACCAAAAAATAAACCAAAACTCGATGCAGCATGAATATTTAGACTGACACCTTGACCAAAGCCGAGTTCACAATGTTTGTGACGTTCATTGGTGGGTGGGCAATCAACCCCATTGAGTAATAAGCAAAACTTTTGGTAATTCGGGCTTAAGTCTCTATAGTAACCATAGGTGTAATTTACTTCGGTCTGATAGCCATCGGTCCACGCTGTTGTCATGTTTTTTCCTATAATTTGTATTCATTTAAAGTCATTGCTCTTGTTTATTTATAAATCAAAAATAAACAAACCGCCATGTAGGCGGTTTGTTTTTACACAAAATAAATCAATTATTCTAAGCCATCTAAATAGCGGTCAGCGTCAAGTGCAGCCATACAGCCTGAACCTGCAGATGTAATTGCTTGACGATAAACATCATCAGCAACATCACCCGCAGCAAATACACCTGCTACAGATGTCGCTGTGGCATTGCCCGCAGTACCGTTGCGTACTTGAATATAACCATTACGCAGTTCAAGTTGATTTTCAAACATTGCCGTATTTGGTTTGTGACCAATTGCCACAAACATACCCGATACGTCAACGTCTTGAGTTGAATCATCTTGGGTAGACTTAATACGTACAGAAGTCACACCAGAATTACTATCACCTAAAACTTCATCAACTTGATGGTTCCAGATGATCGAAATTTTACCTTCTTTAACTTTTTCATTGAGATGGTCTTGAAGGATTTTTTCCGAACGTAATTTGTCACGACGGTGTACCAAGGTAACGTGTGAAGCGATATTGGAAAGATATAGTGCTTCTTCAACAGCAGTGTTACCACCACCGACAACCATGACTTTTTGGTTTTTATAGAAGAAACCATCACAAGTTGCGCAAGCACTTACACCTTGACCCATATAAGCCTGTTCAGACTCAAGCCCTAAATATTGTGCTGTTGCGCCTGTTGCAATAATTAACGCATCACACGTGTACTCATCCATATCGCCTTTAAGTACGAAAGGGCGCACCTGAAGATCAACTTCATTGATATGATCGTATAAAATCTCAGTACCAAAACGTTCAGCATGCGCTTGCATACGATCCATTAACGCTGGACCTGTTAAACCTTCAGCATCGCCAGGCCAGTTCTCAACATCAGTCGTGGTGGTTAATTGACCGCCGAGTTGCATACCTGCAATTAAGGTTGGTTTTAAATTTGCACGCGCGGCATAAACAGCAGCACTATAACCAGCAGGGCCAGAACCTAAAATTATTAACCGAGAGTGACGAGCGCTCATGAGTCATCCTTTTTTATGAAAAATATAGAAATTGTTTGAATTATACGTGAAACTTTATCAAAGTTGTGTGGCTTCAATGTCGATAATATTGATCATCTAAATCGAATTGAGCTATATAGAATAATCAAATAATATTGTTTGGCATTTTTATCGAAATAAAAGCTTAAATTTCTAACAATGCTTTACAACACAAGTAAATAATAGTGCATCTTTTTTTTAAGAACAGGTGCATAATATAAAAATTTCTTCTCTCAAGAAAGCTGATCAAGCTTCAGAAAAGAGTAATTTGAACAATTGGTTACAGGATAGTATATGACTGCGGTGTCAAATGTTTATGCACAGCGCTTTTTAACAACAATATTCTTGATTTCATTTGGGATATATCTGTTCCTTGCAACAGTCACATATACCCCATTTGATCCAGGCTGGATGCATATTTCGAGTGATACACAACAGGTTTCAAATGCCAGTGGTGTAGCGGGTGCTTGGATTGCTGATTTGTTGTTTGGTTTTTTAGGTTGGGCAAGTTTACTCATTCCTGTATTTATTTTTATAGAAGCAGTGCAAGTGTGGTGGCCACGAAGTTTTGTGAGTCGCCCGTTTCGTTATGCTGCGCAATTTTTTATTTTGCTTGCGACCTCAAGCCTATTGTACTTGCTCTGGAATGTACCCGCAGACACATTAGCCAATGCTTCTGGCGGAATCATTGGTTATGAGCTCGGTGAAAGCCTATCTCAACTGATGAGTATTTATGGCGCAGTTGTATTTATTTTGCTCTTGCTTGTTGTTCTATTTACCTTAGCATTTGGTATTCAATGGAACAGAACGTGGGCAACACTGAAAGCCACGCCTGCTTATTTACAAGATTTATTTTATAAAAATGTTCCTGAAAGTGAATCTGCTTTTGATTTGACATCTCCGCAGAAAAATAAAAATCATGCGCATACCCATAAGGCTGAACCAATAACAGCTCAAGCTGAATTTGTCGAAGCTGATGATCAGGCACCAGTAAAAGAGCATTTGGTTGTTAAAAATACGAAACACAATCAAACAGCTGAACGCTTATTTGATGACATGATTGAGCAAGAAAGCAAAACTCAACATCATGTTCAATTTGATCAAGACGATATTGATGATTTGGAATTAGAGCGGACTTTAGAAAAAGCACATCGTCTAGAACAAGACAGTCAACGTACTGTTTCATCTGGTGAAGTATGGAAAGCCTTACATCAAGATCAAGACCATAATCGTGATATTGATGCCTTGATCAAAGCGTCAGAAGATCAAACTGAAGATAAATATGCAGATCATTTGCCACGTGCGCATCAACATGATGTTGATCATGTGCAGATCAGTAAAAAATCTTCACTTGATTGGGATGATGACCAAGTGTTTGATGAATTGTTGTCAGTTGTACCAAATGGACAAACTGCCACAGATATCCATAGCCCATTTAATACCCCTACGGCGCAGACTCATATTGAAGCTGCTTATGTAAATACTGCTGTTCAGGGTGGGCAAAGCGTTGCGAGTGGTGTCGCAGTAGCGGCAACTTCAGGCGTGGCAATACAAAATTTAGCCAATGAATTAGATGAGCTGGCATCGCTTGCAGATGAAGAGCTTACTGAAAGCCCAACTGCGTACCAACAAAATCAGCAATCTGTAGATGTTCGTACAACCAGTAATTATGCGCAATCTACGCCATTTACCCGTGCCAATATTCAAACCAATTTAAATGCATCAACCTTGGTCAGTGAAGAAGAAAAGTCTTTAATTGCTGCAGATAAAGATGCATTTAGAGATGCTTGGCAAGAAACTGCGGGTAAACCTCAAGACGAATTGCAAAGTGAGTTTGCAGAACTTGAAGATGATTTCGACTTAGATGCACCATTAACAGATGCATTTGGTCGTCCGATGTCACGTGCAATGCAAGTTGCGAATAAGCGTCGAGACTTACCAACATTGCCGGGTTATGAACTGTTAGATAAAGTCGATCCAAATAAAAAAGTCAACTTTACCGCAGAACAATTGTCACGTTTATCTGAACTGTTAGAAATTAAACTTCAAGAGTTTAATGTCAAAGCCAAAGTCATCGAAGCCCAACCTGGGCCAGTGGTTACACGTTTTGAGTTAGATTTGGCACCCGGTGTAAAAGCCTCGAAAGTGACCAATATTTCCAGAGATTTGGCACGGTCTATGTCAATGGCATCTGTACGTGTAGTTGAAGTGATTCCTGGAAAGCCTTATATCGGGATTGAAGTACCGAATAGCAGTCGTGAAATGGTGCGCCTGATAGAATTACTGGAAACCCCTGTTTTTAAAGATCCAAATGGTTTGCTTTCAATGGCAATGGGTAAGGACATTTCGGGTAATCCTGTGATCACTGACTTAGGTAAAGCGCCGCATATGTTGGTTGCGGGGACAACAGGTTCAGGTAAATCAGTTGCTGTAAACTCAATGATCCTGTCGATGTTGTTGAAATATACACCTGATCAATTGCGTTTGATTCTGATCGATCCAAAACAATTGGAATTAGCGAACTACAATGATATTCCTCATTTATTGACACCTGTTGTGACTGACATGAAAGATGCTGTTAGTGCATTGAATTGGTGTGTCAATGAAATGGAACGTCGTTATAAGCTGATGTCTTTTTTAAAGATCCGTAAATTAGCCGACTATAACCGTAAAGTGGAAGAAGCCATTGCAAATGGTGAGGATCTGATTGATCCAACTTGGAAACCAAGTGATTCTGCGACACAAGACAGAGCACCACGTTTGCAACCATTGCCTTCGATTGTGATTGTTGCCGATGAATTTGCCGATATGATCATGCAAGTGGGTAAAAAAGCGGAAGAAATGATTACCCGTCTGGCACAAAAGTCTCGTGCAGCAGGAATTCATTTACTGTTAGCAACACAACGTCCATCGGTAGATGTCATTACGGGTTTGATTAAAGCCAATATTCCAACCCGTGTGGCATTACGTGTAAACAGTAAAATTGACTCGCGTACTATTCTAGATGGTGGTGGTGCAGAGGATCTCTTGGGCCATGGTGATATGTTATTCCTCGGTCCAGGTAAAATTGATCCTGAGCGTGTACATGGTGCATTTATTTCTGATGATGAAGTCAACCGTATTTGTGACGCATGGCGTGAACGCGGTGAACCGAATTATGTTGATGAAATTCTCACGCCGTTTGACGAAGAACCGACCACACGTGGTTTCGAAGATGGTGATGGCGATCCGAACCGTGATGCACTCTATGACCAATGTGTTTCATTTGTCTTAGAAACACGTAAGGTGTCTGTATCTTCACTGCAACGTAAGTTTAGCTTAGGTTATAACCGTGCTGCCCGTATTGTTGATCAAATGCAGGAGCAGGGTATCGTCAGTGAACAAGGACCGAATGGTAAGCGAGATATTTTGGTCTAATTTAAACAGCTTGCAATGAGCTTAGGCTCATTGCAATTATTTAGGCTATAGAAATAGGCCGAGTAAATACAAGCACCAAAAAATAGAAAATAACACGATAAGTATCATTTGAGCTTTACTAAATTTCTTTTGTTCAATGACCACAAATTGATTGGATTGTTGTTTGGCAAAATTGAGTGCCTTAAATGCTGGTATTAGAAAAATGAAATTCAATACGGTAATCAGATCATAAGGCTCAGGCAGTTTAATCAGTACTGAAAAAACCATAAATCCTATAAACATCCAGCCTGATGAAAAATTCTCTGTATATCCTTGTTGCTTGGCATAGTTATTTATTTTTTTTAACAAGGGGTAAAGGAAAATAATATAAAGGACTGTCCGAAAAGCCGGCATGATGTCTAATTTGTCTTTTTGCATAAAGAAGCGCCATGCTTTAAACATCCACCAAATCAGATATAAACCCATTGTCAAAACGCACAAGAACATAAATTTATTGATGCTGATGATTTTTTGCACTTCCACGGAATGATGTGGTGCTTGCTCAATGAGCGTGGTTGAATCTTTTTCTAAATTAAGCATGATTTATTTTTTAGTTAGGTTTTAGTTTTTGATTATAAAGATAAAATAATATTTTCTCCAATAATTAAAATCCGTCTTTTTAAAAGATCGTTAATTTTTATTTGTGATGTAGATTCATTGACGTTCAGCCTAAAGGATTTTATTGAAGTACAGATATCGATGGAAAAACATGAATTTTCACACTAATATAAATCTGTCTCGCTGAACGGAATCTAGTCCATGTTGATCGCATTATGTACGTTAATCTTTATTCATTTTTGTGCCCTGATTACGCCAGGCCCTGATTTCTTTCTGGTCTCGCAAACCGCAATTAGCCGTTCAAGAAAGCAATCTATTTTTGTGGTTTTGGGGATTACCGCAGGGGTGATGTTTTGGGCTTTTTTAGCTTTGGCGGGGTTGAATATCATTTTTGAAAAAATGGCATGGTTAAAGCAAGTGATGTTGGTTGTTGGTGGGATTTATCTGTGTTGGTTAGGCTACCAAATGCTTAGATCTGCTTTGAGTAAGAAAGAGAATGTATCACAGCATCATTTTGAGTTACCACAAAGCAATCTACGTTTTTTTCTCAAAGGTTTCTTAACCAATTTATCAAATCCTAAAGCGGTGATTTATTTTGGTAGTGTATTTTCAGTGTTTTTAGCCAATCCACATTTAGATGGTGTGCATTCATTATTATTTATAATTGTTTCCGTGGAAACGCTGATCTGGTTTAGCTTTGTTGCCTTTGTATTTTCATTACCCAGCTTTAAAGCCGCTTACCAAAATGCCTCAAGATGGATTGATGGTATCTCAGGTGGGATCTTTACGCTCTTTGGTGCATATTTGATTGGTCATCGCTAAAAAGTATGCTCCCAAATTTAAAAAACCTGCTTGATGCAGGTTTTATTTGGGTCTGTAGACATTTCATAAATGGCTTGTGTTGTAGGTTAAAATTGAGCAGGCAAGGCATGAAACGAAGAGAATAGCGAGACTATTTTCGAGTTTCATAACGAAGGCTGAGATAATTTTAGCCACAACCCTGAGCAAGAACAAAGCACTGCTTTGTTTGCAGCGCAAGGCGCAGCGGGGGACTAGTGTGTTTTTTGCCGTTACGTCGTTACGAACTACTTATTTAGAATGACTAAATTTCGTATTTCGCGCCTAGTATCGCCTAAAAAACACACGTAGTCGCAAACCTAGACGAATTGTCAACAGACCCTATGCTCTTATTCGCAAATAATTTTTAAATTATTCCACATCTTTGGTTAATTGATAAAGTTCAGCATTTGGACCCTCAATCTTTTCACCTGTTGCAAAACTACGTGCTTCTAAGATATTTTCACCAACAAAATATTTGCGGTTATCTGCATTTTTATCTAGACCGATAATCGATCCAGATTCATCAAAATTGAAATGACCTTGAGTTTTAAATTCTTTACCTTCACCTTTAACCCCTTCATATTCCTCAGTCAATTCATAAGTGTGATCTGATTTGAGGATGAGTTTGGTTTTGATTCCTGAGCAATCAGCACATGGAAGTAAACCTTTGTATTCACCAGCCCAATCCAAGCTATTTTGAGCATTATGTTCTGAATCAATCGTTGGGCTTGCTGCTTCATGCGATGCAGCAGCCTGTGTTTGTGCTGTCGCTTTGATATCCTCTGACGCATTATGAGTCGGTTTAGAACAAGCGCTTAATGACAGCGCTAAAATAGACATGACGAAGAGTGTTTTTTTCATAACATAACCCAAATGAATAAATAATTATATGTGAATGATTTTATCCAGAATATAAATTATCTCCCTGATATGAAATGTGAATTATGTAAGAAATTGCTGAGTAATGTAGTTCGATGTTAAAAAGTTAGGCTATTATAGGTGTTCTCTTAGTGTGCTATTTATAAGTATTCGAATCTATGTCTCATTTGGCTGAATATGTTGCTCGTATTTACAATGAAAAAAGTAATCATGAAAAAAACGACAATCAAAAAAGCAATGATCAAATCAAAATTGAAAATGTCATTTTGCAATGCGAAAAAAATTATGAGCAAGATATAGAGATCACTCAGACCACCAAAATTTATACATTTTCAGATGGCACGCAATTGAAACAAAGCATAGAACAAGACAATCAGTTGTTTGAAGTGGAGTCTTGTATAGAAAGCTGGATTGAATATCAGGTCCTTCACCAGTCAAATGCGAATATTCAGCCACAAAAAATTCATTTTGATAATCATTGTCGTGAATTACATTGGATTAACTATTTTAACCAAACGAAAAATTGATATATGCAAATTCATTGCATAATTTAATCAAAACTGAATATTTACTGACAAGTTTTGCAATGAATTAATTTTATACATTTATATATTAATTGCTGGTTTTCTATACGAAGTGGATTTTTATCTGATCTATTGGTTGTTACAATCCAGCGCAAATTCTTTATATTTTGGTGTGCTGGGTGTTTGAAAAATTAGCTGAACAAAGTTTGGGCTGGATGGGATGGCAAATTGATAACCATTGGGATTTAAACATCGACCAATGTGTCATGATTGCAGCGCCGCATACCAGCAATTGGGATGCACTCTATGCACGTTTAGCGCTGAAAGCTTTGGGTGTTCATGTGCGTATTACCATTAAAGACAGCTATATGAAATTGCCTTTTGGACCTTTTGTGCGTGCTATGGGTGGAATCGGAATTGATCGCCGTCCCAAGCAGGATGGAGAGGAACGTCCAAGTATGGTTCAACTGATGAGTGAGCTGTTTAAGACCCATCCTAAATTGGTGATGCTGGTGACGCCAGAGGGAACGCGTGCAAAGCAAGAACAGTGGAAAACAGGCTTTTATCATGTTGCCACCAGTGCTGGCGTACCTATAGCACTGGCGTATATGGATTATAAAAACAAGAAAACTGGGATTGGTAAAATTGTTTATCCAACTGGAAATTATGAACAGGACATGGCTGAAATCATGGAGTTTTATGCTCAGATCAATCCGAAGCATCCAGATTTATTTAGTATAGATACCCGATTTATTCCAGAAGCTGAGTTTTGATTCGATAGCATCTTTGAAAACTCAAATACAATGAATTTAATTTTGATATGGGAAGGGGGATTTGGCACATTCCCATATTTTATTGAGGTTAGATATTTGCTGCTGTTCAGCTGATACAGCATCTGCACATTGACATATTATTTTATAAATAACCTATTTTTTAGCTCAATTAAAATACTACTTTAATAATTCAAAAGATCTACATCGTTATTTAAGAATTACTTAATTTTTTAAAATGACGTATATAAATAAATTGTTGAAATTGGCTTTAAGTTGTAAACAGCTTAAAGCCATGGCGTAAATAATTCTAAAAGTTAAATTCAACATTTATTGGGCATAGACAGGGATAACAAGATGAATAATAGCGTCTATTACAATGCAAAATTTCATACCGTGAATCAACTGCAACCTTGGGCAGAAGCCATGTGGGTAAAAGACGGTAAAATTTTAGCGATTGGCGATCAGAATGAAATTCTGAGTTTGGCAGCGGATGCTGAGAAATATGATTTAAAAGGGAAATTGGTGATGCCTGGCATCCATGATGCACACACGCATCTTTTAAAAGCGGCACTTCTTCGATTGGAATATTCTTGCCAATTAAATGATCCGCAAACCTTGCAAGAATTGGCACAGCAACTCAAAACATATTGGGAAAAATATGCCTCCAAACGGACATGGATTTTTGCCGGGCTCTATAACCCATTAATTTTTACCGCTGAGCTACTGACACGAGAATGGTTGGATCAAGTCATTCCAAATGTGCCTATTGTGATTCATGATTTTTCATTTCATAACGTCATGGCGAACAGCCAAGCACTACATCTTGCAGGTATCACCCGTGATACACCGAGTACGACCCGCGCAAAAATTGAAAAAGATCCTATAACAGGTGAACCTACTGGAATTTTGCGTGAAGGTGGATGGGTAAAATTATATATGGTCGCACCCACAGAGACCGATGAGGAAAATAAGTTCGCGCTTAAAATGGCGGCAAGTATATGTAATCAATATGGTATTACTTCGGCACAGGAAGCTTCAGCAACAAGATCATTCCTGACGGCAGCTAAATCTTTGGATGATGACGATGAGCTTACACTGGATTTGATTTGTCATATTCCTTGGAAAGCAGAAATTATGTCATTGAGTGATCGTGAAGAAGATGAAAGGGTAATCGCAGAACGAGGGCAATATGCGTCAAAACGTGTCATGGTGAATGGAATTAAAGTGATGCTAGATGGTACATCTATGGCACCCACCTTTAGCCATGTGCCCTTAGATCCGATTTCAGATGAACCTATTACTTACAATTTACTTCTCGATTCCAATGAACTCACTGAAAAAATTCGTGAATGGACCGAAGAAGGTTTGATCGTTAAATCACATTGTACGGGTTATGGCTCAGTACGTATTGGTTTAGACAATTATGAAAATGCCAATGATGTTGAACGTCAAACAGGGCAATTTCATGATATTGCACATGCCCATTATGTTTCTGCAAAAGATCGTAGCCGTTTTGCAGAATTAGACATTATTGCTGAAATGTCCCCCGCGATTTGGCATATCCCAGAATATCAGCAAGCACTTGGCAAAGCCTATGATTTTCGAACTTTGTATGATGCTGGTGCAACCATGACGATTGGTACAGATTGGCTTTTGCCACCTACGCCAAATCTCTTTCCCGCACTGGCTGGGATTTTGCAGCACGGAGATGAAAGTGTACCTTTGGACGTGGCAGTCAGGATCATGACGTTGAACGGCGCAATAGCAGTTGGTCATAGTCATCGTACAGGGAGTTTAGAAGTGGGTAAGGAAGCAACCTTTATTGTTTTGGATCGCAATATTTTTGAATCAAGCCCTGAAGAAATTGCTGAGACTCAAGTCATCACCACAGTATTACAAGGTCAGCATGTGTTTCAGCGTGCTAACTAATCTACTGAGTTAAATTATCGTTTATGTGCGTAAGGGAAGACATATATGAGCGGAATAAAACGTATTCCTGTGACCTTACTGACAGGTTTTCTGGGGAGTGGTAAAACAACATTGCTGCATCGTCTGTTGGCCGATGATCGTATGGCACACACGGCAGTGATTATTAATGAAATAGGTGAGGTTGGCTTAGATCATTTATTGATAGGCCGACTTGACGATGACATTGTCTTGCTAAAAAGTGGTTGTGTCTGTTGTAGCATGAAAACAGAACTTTCAGAAACGCTTAAACTTCTTTACTGTCGTGCTGAGGCAGGAGAAATTCCTGTTTTTGACCGTGTTATTGTCGAAACAACAGGTATGGCCGACCCAATTCCCTTGCTTAAACTTTTGCTAGCAGATGAAAGTGTTGCGACTTTATTTAGTGTGCAAACTGTGATTGCTACGGTTGATACATTATTGTCCTTAAATGTCCCGCATCAGCGGACGGAGAGGCTACGTCAAATCGCTGTTGCAGATAAAATCATTTTAACTAAAACAGATTTGTCGCATGCCTTTACAACATTTACCAAGCGCATCCGTACTCTGAATGCGAGTGCTGAAATTATTGATGGTGCGGATGTGGCGGCTGTTGCTTTGGTTATTTTTGATCGTGAAAAGTATCCAGTAACACGTAGTTTACTTGGTGCGCAGTGGTTTACACATCAGACAAATTCTCAAAACGCTTTCAATAACGCACCGCACCATAATATTTTTACGCTGTGTTTATATGCCAACCAAGCTTTGTCTTGGGCGCGTGTGACCCATTTTCTTCAGAAGCTGGCACGACTTTATGGCGTGAACTTGCTCCGAATCAAAGGATTGATTCAGGTGGAAGAGTCATTACGACCAGTGATATTACACGGTGTTCAACATTATCTATTTCCCGAATCTTACCTAAATGCGTGGCCTGATGATGACCACAGATCGAGAATAGTGCTTATTTTTGAAGGGGAAATTCATCAACAGATCCAAGCATTATTTGATGCCATTGTGCTTGAGCCAATGACCACATAGCAGAACGCCTGCACCCATAATCCTCAGCATTTTCAATTGCGCAATTTAAGCGTAGGGGGATTTGCATCTTAAAAAAACAATTTGGTTGATCGTAATTTTTTAACGATTTCTCTATTAGGAGACACTCATGGAAGACAAATATGTTCACTCGATTGAACAACATACCATTCAGCAAATCCCATTAAATGCGCGATACGGTAAGGCTCGGGATCTATTCACACTTTGGTTTGGTGGAAATTTGATGCTACTGACGTTTGTGACAGGATCAGTTTCAGTCACCATTTTTCATCAATCTTTTGTCTCTGCTATTTTAAGTATTATTCTAGGGACGCTTATTGGTGGCATCTTTGCCGCACTCCATGCCGCTCAAGGACCGCATCTCGGTGTCCCTCAAATGATTCAAACCAAAGGGCAGTTTGGTGCATATGGCGCGCTTCCAATCCTTGGAATCGTGGTCATCATGTATGTCGGCTTTTTAGCTTCAAATGCGACGCTGGCTGGACAAGCCATGAATTTGCTTATTCCCTCATTCAGTCAGTCATCTGGCATATTATTTACTTGTGTCATTGCAGTGATCGGCACAATCGTTGGTTATCGATTAATTCATCTATTTACAAAAATAACTTTTGTGATCTCTGGTTTGGCTTTTTTGGCAGCATATGTATGGGTGTTTTTTATTCAAGGTTTACCTTCAGACTTTTTCGCGCGTAATTCTTTTTCAGCTACAGGTTTTCTCGCTACGCTTTCGATTGCTGCACTGTGGCAGATTGCATATGCACCCTATGTCTCTGATGCTACTCGTCATCTGCCAAAAGAAACAGGCGCTAAGGCAGCGTTCTGGGCGACATATTGGGGATGTGGATTGGGTACCATCATTCCAATGTGTTTGGGGGTAACAATAGGATTGGTGACACCGGGTGGAGATGTTATCGCTGGGATGATCGCTTATGTACCTGAGATGGGGAGCGCGTTTATTTTGATTCTGGTCATTTCCATATCAGCGATCAATTCAATGAATTTATATTGTGGTGTACTGACTTTAATCTCTTTTATCCAGACATTTATCCCATCATTTATGCCATTGGCTAAGGGGCGAATTGCGATTTCATTTGTATTAATTGCTATAGCGCTGTGGATTGGAATCAAAGCATCTAGTAATTTTCTACCTATATTTATTAATTTTATTTTCTTGCTCATCTACGTACTTATCCCTTGGACGGCTGTGAATTTGGTTGATTATTACTGGGTTCGTCATGGGGAATATGATGTGGATTCGTTTTTTCATCAAGATGGAGGAATCTATGGAAAATTTAACCTCATGGCCGTTTCTGCATATATTTTTGGTGTCATTGTTCAAGTGCCTTTTATTGCGACAGACTTGTATACAGGTCCTATTGCCAAGGCGCTTGATGGTGCAGATGTTTCGTGGGTTGTCGGTCTAATTTTAACCTCTATTTTTTATCTGATGGGGATCAAAATTTTTGGTATCAAAGACCATTCATACAAGGCAAAAAACTAAACTATGGCATGGCAATTGTGATGGGGCAGAAATCATATCACTTTGCCTATATTAGGTTTGCTACAGCCACTATTTTTACTGCTTCTAAGGCTGTTTGATCATCAGATAAAATCTGGAGATGAGATCGCTATATTTCACTAGGGGGTGTATTTAAAAACTCAGCAGTATAGAGGATGGTCTAGGCAATTTTAAAAATAAACGCTGCTCATCATGATTTACGTTTATGATTTTAAAACACAATCATTTAAAACACGATATTTTTAAGATCATAAACGTTTTGCAGTATTCAAAAATAATCGGCTTATTTTTTAGCGTTGCTTGTTGTTGAGCGTTGCACACCGCCAAGGGATTCACAGGCTGTTTTATAAATATCGTATTGTTGTTGAACCACTTCATCGAGAGGAATTTTAAATAATTCATCTCCAGATTTATAGCGATCGACGTACTCAGTGGCTTTTTCTTTACTCACTGCAAGTGAGCGTTCATGATAAGTATTAATTGAACTATGGGCCAATTCTGCTGTTTCAATATTATTACATTGAAATTGGCTGAGCAGTTTTTCCGCAGTTTTAATTTCACTAGATGTGCCAAGTACACATCCTGTTAAGAGAATACTGGCACTTAACAAAAATGAGTTTTTCATCACAGATATTTAAGAAAAATGAGTGGCGGAATTGTAGGATGAATCGGGTATTAAAAATAGAGCCGCTCGAATATTGTTTTCACTTTAGTAACCAATTGCTGAATAAATAGCCAGCGAAATTTATTCAACTTTCTCTTTCTTTGTTAAAGCAATGATGTCAGTAATAAGAAACAACCTGAGGCAAATAATAAACTCAGCACCAATTGTTTAAATTGTTTTTCTGATATTTTATAAAACATTTGCGCACCAATCAGCGCTGGAATACTCACTGTGAGAATGATCAGTGCAAAATAGGGGAGATGGACCTTGTGGATGGTTCCTTGGCAGAGATAAATAATAATCGTAAACAACTGAATCGCAAAATTAAAATGTCTTAAAATATAACGCTGTTGTTGTTTAGGCAGATTTTTAAGCATCACCCAAGCTGATGGTGCTGCGCCACAAAAACCACCAAGACCACCTAAAATACCGCCAATAAAACCAATGCTTCCATCTGCAAGTTTTCCCAATGCTTGAATACGAGGAAACATAGGGGCAAAGAACATGGTCGGACACCAAATCACTAAAAATAATCCAAGGATGGTCTTAAAGGTATTTCCATCAATGAGGTGTAACAGATAGGTACCGAGAGGTACACCGATCAATCCTGCAATGATATAAGGAAGTACTAGAGAAAACGGGAGTTGATGTTTTTGTTCTTTTCCCAATGCAATGATATGGCTCCATAGAGAAGCAAACACCACCAATGGCGCTGCCAGTTGTGGCGGTAATACCCAAATCCAAAAAGACATCGCAATCAAGGCAAAGGCAAAACCTGTTAAACCTTGGACAAAGCCTGCAATCATGGCACCGAGAATAAAAATAAACCAAGTCATTTTTAAATTAAACAAAACTGAATAGGGTTAGAGCATAGCATTGAGATAGTCGATCTTGGTTGAATCAGCTGATTTTAAAAGAAATCGTGAGTTTCCATCATGACTTATTGAGATAAGCATATCTGTATCGTTAACATCTATACCATTAAAAACGATCAGGTGTATTAGATCATGAATAAAAATCCATCCAATAAAAAGCCCCTGATGACAGAGGCTGGTAATTAAGGGATTATGAGGTCAGTTCTATTAGTCATTGCTTGGTTTTAAGGATTGCGTTAAACCATTAATATCTCCGCCTTTAATGCCTAACTCATTCATTAAGCTATCAATCAGTGGAGCTTGAGAACGATAGCGCAGCGCACTATTGACCACTTGATCAGATAAAGCGATTTGATTTTGTTCACCAGATTCACCTGTTGCATTTGAACCCGCCATAGCGCCTAAACCATTGACTTGAAGAATCTTGATATCATCAATATTTTCCATTGGTTTAACACTTTCACGAATGATTTCAGGCAAGTATTTCAATAAGGCTAAACGAATTTGCATCTCAACTTGTTCTGTTGACAGCACATTGTTGGCTTCATTGACTGCACGTGTACCTTCAGCATCAACTTGATATTGCTTTTCTTGTGCCGCAGCAAGCAACATTTTTGCATCTGCTTCACCTTTGGCTTTTAAACGTATTTTTTCAGCATCCGCTTGTGCTGCAATACGCACTGCTTCAGCATCATCTGCAGCTGCTTGTTTAGCGGCTTCTGCTGCTACGGTAATCGCAATTGCATCTGTTTCAGCGACTTGCTTTGCAGCCACCAATTCAACGGCTTTTAAACGCTCTGCACGCTGAGTTTCACGAACAGTTGTCACTTCTTCTTCTGCTTTTACCGCTTGTGCACGTGCTTGGTCAGCCAACGCTTTGGCTTCAGATTCAGCACGTGATTTTTCAGCAATTGCAATCGCACGATCTTGCTCGGCCAATTCAATGGTTTTCTTCTGTTCGACTTGGGCTTTTTGGATCAACTGTGCTTTTTGAATATTTTCATTTTCAACATCACGTGCAGATGCAATACGCTTTAATTCGACTTCACGTTCAGCAGCAATTTGAGCTTCTTCGGCTTCACGTTTTTTTGCGGCTTCTTGTGTTGCAATTTCTGCCGATTGCTCAGCTTTACGAATGGCGATTTCACGTTCTTGTTGAAGTTTTGCATATTCTTCTTCACGTAGAATTTGCAAGCGTGCTTGTTCAGTTTCTAAGTTTTTTGCTTTAATGGCTAAGTCATTGTCTTGTTCAATGTCATTGCGTTTTTTACGGCGGTCTTCAATGGTTTCAGTCAGTTTGGTTAAACCTTCTGCATCGAAAGCGTTTTGAGGGTTAAAATATTCAAAACTGGTTTGGTCTAAACCTGTCAGTGAAACCGTTTCTAATTCTAAGCCATTTTTAAACAGATCTTCAGAAACCACTTGTTGAACTTTTTGAACAAAATCAACGCGCTTTTCATGTAACTCTTCCATTGCCATTTCAGCGGCAACAGCGCGCAGTGAGTCTACAAATTTACCTTCCACCAAATCTTTGAGTTCTTGTGGTGACATGGTTTTTTTACCCAAGGTTTGGGCAGCTGTTGCAATAGATTCAGCAGTTGGTTTAACCCGTACATAAAATTCAGCCATCACATCTACACGCATACGATCACGAGTAATCAACGCTTGATCTGTGGCACGTTTGACTTCAAGACGAAGGGTATTCATATTGACGGGAATCACTTCATGTAAAACTGGCAATACAATTGCACCGCCATTTAAAATGACTTTTTCACCACCAAAACCAGTACGGACAAAAGAAACTTCTTTACTTGAGCGTTTATACAGGCGGGCGATAATAACACCGATGACAATAAGTGCCACCAATATAATGCCTGCTAAAACAAGGATTTGATATAAGTTTGAATTCAACATTTTATTATACCCAGGTTTGTTATTGAAAGATTAAAGTGGAGTTGCTTGAAAGCCTACTTTTGTTCTTTGTGTCAAAATCACACTTTGACCCTGTTGGAAGATTTCATTTAATTCTGGTTCAACCAAAATATAATGTGTTTGTCCAAATTGATCAGTGACTTTGGCTTGTGCAGGGTAGTTTTGTTTTGCTTCACCTAAAATAATCTGAGCTGTACGACCAATCAGCTCATCACTGTGGATTGCAGTGGTTTCATCTTTCGGTAAAATTTTTGCAACGAGTGCTGCACACGCTCGGACAATCGGCATAGATAAAAAAAGACTGGCTGGCGCAATCAGCCAAATAGAAAAATAATTTCCAGTAAAATTGAAAAATATACTTTGTACAATAAAACCAAATAGCGCATAAACAGTCAGAAAAATGATCAACCAAACCAAGACAGGGACACGGCCGAGATAGAGCCAATCTAACAGTTGCACCAAAAGATTGTGATCTGTATGAATGTCTACATCCGCATGATGGGTTTCTAACAGTTGATCTGGAATAAACTGGTCTAAAAAACCTTGCGAGGTTGAACCAATAATAAGGAGTAGAGACTCCACAATACCCAATAAAAACATCAGGCACAGACTGACACTAAACAGTAAGTTGGATGAGTGTGTAAATAATTCCCACATATTGTTTTACTCAAAATTATTGTTGCGCGTTTTTATGAATAAAATTTTTTAATTTGAACTGAATAATTAAATGATCATCAGTTAATTCAATTAATAAATTAAGTCTATCGGTTTTGTCGTAGTATTGCAACAAACTATTTTATGATATTAATTAAAATCAATATCTTATAATTTGGTATATTCTTTTATATTGTGAAAATTGGTTGAAAAGTAATGCTTGCATTTTAGCCAACTATTCCTTATAACTGATTGAGTTTACAGAGGGAACTGAAGACAAAAAAATACGCAATGATTGGGGTGATCACTGCGTAGAACAACGAATCTGCTTTCACAGTTCGGTTAAGGAGAAATGTTATGAACTTTGGGGATTGTTCATAACTTAAGTTTGATAGTAGAGGTTCCCCTCTGTAAATTCATTGGTATTCACGTAAACAAGTGTTAAATCTCGTAAACATGATTAAAATGTGAACAACATCAACTAAAAACAAGATGTTAATCAATGTTTTTAAACATATTATTTAAAATAAATAAATTTTGCGCTACGTTTACCTGATCAATCTTTTCTGTGTTTTTTCATGCAAATGTGACAGTTTTTATCAGCTATTTTAGTTAAATTTGCTATCGTTTAAAGCTTAAATTGCAGCTTTCAAAAGTGCTGATTAGTCTATGCTATTGAACTCAATTTACTATATCGCATCATGTTTGAGCTTGCTGATTGAGACGCAGAAATACGATTTTAAAAATCAATAGGCAATAAACTGTGATTTAAGGCTAATTATTTACTTTTTAAGGAATTTATATTGTTATCGTAACGATTATGCAAAAAACAAAACAACAGCATTTTTTGTGAATTTTAATTCAATAATTATATTAAAGATTTCGTTCTCAATTTTAGTTCTGGTTTTACTTGCAATCATGCCGTATTTTTTCATAATAGCCTTTCCTGTCTTGATTAGTTTTTTACCATGTCACCATTAGAAATATTCGCGGTTATTATCAGTATTATTGGTGTCACATTGACGATTAAGCGAAATATGTGGTGTTGGGTATTTAACTTCTTTGCCTTTGTTTTATATGCCTATTTATTCTTTGAATTTAAATTGTATGGTGAAACAATCTTACAAGTGTTCTTTATGGTGGTGAATTTTTATGGTTTTTATCACTGGCTAAAAGGTAAGCAGCAAGATCATGAGATTCGAATAGAGCCGATTGCCGTACAAACCGTGATTCTGCAAATGATCATCGCAGTTGCTGGAGGGGTAATATTTGGTTTATCGCTACACTATTTTACTGATGCTGCTTTGCCTATGTTAGATTCCCAACTGGCTGCATTTAGTTTATTGGCAACCTATTGGACCAGCCGTAAACATATTGCGACTTGGGTGCTTTGGGTCTTTGTCGATATTGTCTATGTCGGGATGTTTATGTATAAGGAATTATTCCTAACAGCTGCTTTATATGCGGCGTTTGTTGGGCTGGCTGCATTTGGATGGTGGCAATGGGAACAGGTCAAAAAGAAACAATCGGCGAGCATGTATAAAGGAATTTAACATCCTTTTAAGGGGCTGCCATGATTATTGATTTTGTTCAAATACAAAAACAAAAGTTTGAAGAACTTGTTGAAAAAATCATGGCTCAACCTGAGCAATATCTCGACTTTGATTCAGTCTCTGATTTTTACAAAGCTCAATGGTTAGATCAGTTCCCACAGGGTACAATGTGGAGCACTTCTGGTTTGGATGATGGCGCAGAAGAATTTTGTATTCAGATCAAATATAGGGCGCTGATTTTTAATATAGAAATTCAATCAACGTCTATCGGTTTAAAATTTAACAGTAAAACTATCAGAGTTTATAAAAAAATATAAAGCCAAGTTTTTTGGTTAAGCCTTTGAAAAAATATTTTATTTAAATCAAGCTTAAAACTGAATTCAAATGATTTTTGGGTGGTGCTGACACATTGATGTGCGCACTGAATTTAAATGACCATATTGATGGTGTGCAGTTTAAAACAGTATGACAATCAATACAGTGATTCAGGCCAATCTCATTGAATATTTCCAGTTTTTATTCTGCTAAAATGATGTTTCAAATTGTGAACTTTAAAATTGATTTTTTGAGTATGTTTAAATATAGGTTAAAATAAATTAGGATAAATTAACAATAAAATTATAAAGGTGAAAAATCCTTTTTTTAAAGTATTTGTATTTAACTTGGTGTATAGCTAAAATAAGTTAAATGTTGATGGATATGTCCATTAAAATAAAAAATGATTCAATTTAATTAAATCCTGTCAGCGGAAAAACTTTTGTTTATTGAAATATTAGGAAAAAAATTAAAATTGATAAAATAAATGTGATAAAATGATTATTCTTCAGAAAATATTTTCAAATAATATAAAGGATTAATAGCCTAATCTTCAGGTTTATTTAGAATAAAAATCTATATTTTAGAAATGCACTTACATAAAATTACTGGAGTGTTATGTTTAACTGATGAGCAAAGATAAATAAAGCGACGGATAGAAGTTCACAATTTTATGGATTGGTTATTATATGGAACAAAAAAGTAGAATGGCAACACAGTCCTCAACGGAACACTTCATGCATGATGTCATGATCATGAATTGGAGTAATCTCAAGAAGTGTAACCTTGTTCTATTCTTGGGCGGTATTGCTGTTTTATTGTGGATTGTATGGTGGTTTTTTAGCAACGCTCAAATTGAGCTACAAGTTTGGATTAATCAAGCTTTTTATCCTATTTATATACGATTATTATTTTTTGCAGCAATCGGTTTCTTTGCGCTTATTTTTATTATTCGTGCTTTAAATAAAAATTCTATTTTTGAAATCATAATACCGTATATAACCATCGCATATTTTGCTCTTATCTTTGTTTTTGGTGCGCATTGTATTGGCATTTTTAGCCCAGCATCTGTTGCTGGTTATGTCAGCTTGGTCACGGTTGCACTGGTATTATTTGAACGAAAAGTGGTGTATATAATCGTCATTCCAATCACTTGTTTTATGTTAATCAGTCTTGGATTAAGTCTGATGCATAAAATAGCCTATGCGCCAATTTTTAGTGAACACTTACAATCCATGTCGGTATATAAAAATACATTTTGGGTGTTTTGCATGCTGTATTTTTATATCCCGATTTTTCTCGCAAGCTTGGTTTTATTTGAAGTTCTTTTAACTCAATGGCGTAAAAGAGAGCAAATGATTCAGCAAATTAGCGTGCTAGATCCACTTACAGGTATTTATAATCGTCGTAGGATTGGTGAGAATATTGACCTATTAAAACAACAACAAAGTTCTTTTGCGATCGTGTTATTAGATTTAGATTATTTTAAGAGTGTTAATGACCAGTATGGGCACGATATTGGGGATGCTGTTTTAAAACAGGTTGCAAAAATTTTAACTGAAAATATTCGTGAGCAAGATGTTGTCGGGCGATTTGGCGGCGAAGAGTTCATTATTCTCATGAGCAATGGCGCATTAGAAAATGCGATGAGTCTTGCTGAACGATGTCGCCAAGCAATAGAAAAGGAAAAAATTCGATTAGATCATCAGCAGACCATCAAAGTGACGGCAAGTTTTGGTGTTGCAGTATCAACAAATCCTTTTTTAATAACAAAAGAGGAGTTGATTCGTCAGGCTGATCAAGCCTTATATCTGGCAAAAAACAATGGGCGTAATCAGGTTTGTCATTTCTTTGAAATAGAGCTTACCCATCCATTTGGATACAAACAACGCGGTTAAACCATTTCAAATTTTTTGCGATAAACTACACTTGTGATAAGGGTGATTAGACAAAGCACAACAATATAGCACACAGCACCAATATCGCGATATAAACTCAACCATTGTACCAATGGTAGGGTTAAGCCACCTGCAATTGCGTATGCAACATTGTATGAGAATGAAATTCCTGAAAAACGAATTGGGGCGGGAAACATCTTGACCAAGCTATAAGAAACTACACCGACTGTGCCAGAAAATAGACCAAGCAACATGTACAACCCGAAGATCGTTGAATGAGCGGCATGACCTAAACTGTAATAAAAAAGACCTGCAGTGATTGCCACACTGAGCGATCCCAAACAAATCACACGGCCAGCACCAAAACGATCAGCCAGTAAACCTGCCAATATACAACCCAACATTTGCATCAAAATTGCCATGCTTTGCATTTGAAATGCATCCGCACGTGGAAAGTTAAAGGTGGTGGTCAGTAAATTTGGGGTGGATAGGATAATCACCACAACACAACCGGTCAAAAACCAAGTAAACAGCATCCCGATGACAACGGCAGATTTATGGGATGCCAAAACTTGCTTGATGGGTAGATCTTTTGAGAGTTCTTTACGCGCCTGCATCGCTTTAAATACAGGGGTTTCTTTCAGATAACTCCTTAGATACAAGGCAATTAATCCAAAAACTCCACCGACTATAAATGGGAGACGCCAAGCCCAAGCATGGATTTCTGCTTCGTTAAACTTAAGCGAAATAAACAGCGACATCAAAGCGCCCAGTAAGATCCCCAGTGACAAACCAGCGGTAAGCAAACCATTGGCAAAACCAATTTTCTTTGTTGGTACATGCTCTGAAACAAATGTCCATGCTGCTGGAATTTCTCCACCAATCGCAATGCCTTGAACCACGCGCATCAACAACAGTAGCAGTGGGGCAGCTAAACCAATGTCTGCATAAGTTGGCATTAGACCGATGAACAAAGTAGGGAGTGCCATCAGTAATATGGATAAACTAAACAGGCGTTTACGTCCGACGAGATCACCAAAATGTGCCATGATCACGCCACCTAAAGGACGGAAGAAATATCCTGCGGCAAAAATTCCGTAAGTATTCAGCATTGCCCAAAAAGGACTTAAAGAGCTGGGGAAAAATAGTTCAGCAATGATTTTTGCGTAAAATACATAAATAACGAAATCATAAAATTCGAGCGCACCGCCCAGAGAAGACAATGCAAGGGTTCTTTTTGCTTCCTTATTGAGGCCCAATTTTTCGTCCATGATGATGCAATGCCTTAAAAGAGATATTGAATGTGAATGTAATCATTTTAATTGACTATTTTTTACTTAAAAAATCAATATTTATTTTTATGCATCCTACTTATTTTTATAGGTGATTGAGGCGGCTTAAAAATCATTTCTGCTTTAAAAGTATTGCGATAAGCTAGATTCTAATAGATTTAAATATTGATCACTTACAGGCGAATTAACCACGGGATAACACTTAGAATAATACCGCATATAGACATAATCATTGTATTTTCAATAAAATAAGGAAAAATCATCAAAGTGATGCCACAGATAAAAGGCATGTTCATTCGCTGTCTTTTCCCATAGATAAAATAGCCTAAGCCAATTGAGCTAAAGATCAAGCCTAAGAATAGGGGTGCTGTATTCATTATTTTCAACGATAGACTGGACGGTTGTTATTTACACGATCATGATTAAAAATGGCTTAAAAGACAAGCTGTCATTTGGTTTGGCTAGATAGAAATTCATTTGTACATAACCTACATACTTTTGCACAATAATTGAATTGGAAAGCGCATTTCAAATGCTACACTCTATTTATTCAATTTACATTTGATCAAGGTACAAGATAATGAGTGCCGTGTTGCCTGTCGCCCAACGTGGTGAAGACGTTTTAAAATTAATCGCAGCGCCTGTGGCTGAAGCTGAGTTTTCAAGTACTTGGCTAAACGAATTATCCAAGGCCCTACAGGCCACCATGTTAGAGCGTAATGGTGTTGGGATCGCCGCACCACAAGTCTATGTTTCTAAACGGGTGATTATTGTTGCTTCAAGAGCGAATCCTCGCTATCCAGATGCACCTGAAATGGATGCAATTACAATGATTAATCCTGAAATCTTAGAGCAGTCTGAACAGACCATCTTGGGTGAGGAAGGATGTTTAAGTGTGCCCAATGAAAGAGGGCAAGTGGCTCGTGCTGAAGCGGTTACTGTGCAATTTTTCACGCTGACTGGCGAAAAGATTATTCAACAGTTTCATGGTTTTCCTGCACGCATTGTGCAACATGAAATCGACCATTTAAATGGGATACTGTTTGTTGAAAGACTTTGAACTGAGTAAGCTTGGCTAAAAATTTATCTTGAATTTTAACCAAGCTTTTCTAAGTAGAATTGCTAATTGGACTTCGCGCGCTGCAAAGCACCATTCCATAAGCTTAAGTGATATTGTCTTTGGTCTGCGCTCATCTTCGGCTCAAAAGCGCGATCTAATTGCCAAGATTCGGAAATTTCACCGAGGTTATTAAAAACACCTGCCTTTAATCCTGCCAATGCAGCAGCACCCCAAGCGGTAGATTCCAAAAGTTTAGGGCGTAGCACAGGTACATTTAAAATATCTGCCTGAAATTGCATCAGCATATCATTTTGGCTTGCGCCACCATCTACACGTAATTGTTTTAAGGGTTGTGCAATATCTGATTGCATTGCAGTTAATACATCTGAAACTTGGAAGGCAATGGATTCTAAGGCTGCTCTGGCAATATGTGATTTATTGGTTCCACGTGACATTCCACAAAGTAAAGCGCGTGCTTCACTGTCCCAATGTGGCGCTCCCAAACCTGTAAAGGCTGGAACCAAAACGACACCATCTGTAGTGTCAACTTGGCAAGCTAACTTTTCAACTTCAGCACTATTTTTGATAATTCCTAAACCATCTCTTAACCATTGCACAATCGCACCAGCCATAAATACACTGCCTTCTAAAGCATAATGAGATTGGTCTTGGCACTTCCATGCTAAGGTGGTGAGTAATTTATTTTTGCTATATTGAATATCTGTTCCTGTATTGAACAGCATAAAACAGCCTGTGCCATAGGTATTTTTGGCTGTTCCAGCTTCAAAACATGATTGTCCAAAGAGTGCAGACTGTTGATCACCTAATACGCCACAAATTGGAATTTCTGCGCCAAGAAGCCCTGTGGCGGTATTGGCAATATAACAATCGGATTGGATAATTTTAGGCAGAACACTCGCTGGGATATTAAATAATTCAATTAATTCCGCATCCCATTGCTGTGTTTTTAAATCCATCAACATGGTACGTGAAGCATTACTTGCCTCGATGACGTGCTCGGAACCTTGGGTTAAATTCCAAATCAACCAACTGTCGACTGTACCGAATGCGACATGATTTTGTTCAGCCAGTGCTCTTAAGCCTTGCACATTTTCCAATAACCAAACCAGCTTTCCAGCACTAAAATAAGGATCTATTCTTAATCCTGTTTTTTTGTGAATTTTTTCAGATAAATTGTTTTGAACTAACTGATTGCACCAATCTGTAGCGCGACGGTCTTGCCAAACGATGGCAGGGGCCAGTGGTTTACCTGTCCGCTTATCCCAAACTACTGTGGTTTCACGTTGGTTGGTTAAACCAAGGGCTTTAATATCTTTGGCCAGTAATCTTGCCGATGCGATTGCTTGTTGTACGACGGTGATTTGTGTGGTCCAAATCTCCATCGCATCTTGCTCAACCCAACCCGAATGTGGGGTTTTAATTTGGGTTTCCCGTTGAGCAGAGGCATATACCTTTCCATGCTCATCGAAGATAATTGCTCTGCTAGAGGTCGTTCCTTGATCAAGTGAGAGTAAATAGCTCATCTTTTTTATATTTGTCCCTTGAAAAATAGTGATAGTAGCGCAATTATAGAACTAGGCGCATCATTTGATATAAATGTAGTGAATTATCTGCTTAATTTGCAACAATTATGTTATGATGACCGTGTTATCTGGGGATGTTATTGGCTTCGACGCCGATGATGAAGCTCATAGATGCATGCCGAGAGCGCATTTTCTCTCGTAAATCAAATTTGCATATTTTAGTCGCAAACGACGAATCTTACGCTCTAGCTGCCTAAGGGCAGCTTGTCCGCTTCACTGAATACTTGTGGTCAGTGGACCCGACTGTAGCGCACGCACACAAGTCCGTATAAAGTCAAGCCTCGGGGCTTTATACTAAACTTAGAGGATCGCGTTTTGTACCCTGTTCGTCGGGTCACTTAATGTTAAAATAATTGACGATATCTAAGCATGTAGTATTCTCGAGTGTAGTGTTGGCGGACGCGGGTTCAACTCCCGCCATCTCCACCAAATTTGTAAATCATGATCTGTCACTTAGTTATACGATGTATCATGAAACTTAATAAAGCCTTGAAATTTAACAGTTTCAGGGCTTTTTTAATGCCTGAATTTCTATCATGGACATAGACAGGCATTATTTGAAAATCACTTATCTATTTTACATATCGTTTAATTAATATTTGCTAGCAATGTCCAAGTCGATCAAAGCTAATTTAACTTTCATAAAATGAAAGTTAAGTTTCCATAATTAATATTCTCGTATTCTTTTGATCCATCTAATCTACATCTATACCTTTATAAATTATGGAGTGGTAAATGAAAGGGAAGATTGCTTTAGAAGAACATTTTGCAATTCAAGAGACGCTGGGTGATTCGGAACGATTCTTTGTACCAGATGTTTGGAGAATTAAGCGGAGTCAATTACTAGATATAACCGGAGAACGTTTACGCCGCATGGATGAAACGGGTATTGAATACTCAATCATTTCTTTAAATGCACCAGCGATTCAAGCGATACCAGATCCCAAAAGAGCTGTTGAAGTTGCAAAAATTGCAAACGACACCTTAGCAGAATTAATCGCTAAACATCCTAATCGTTTGGGAGCCTTTGCTGCCTTACCATTACAAGACCCAGAAGCAGCGACAAAAGAACTTAATCGCTGTGTAACAGAACTTGGTTTTGCGGGTGCTTTAGTAAATGGTTTCTCAAATTTAAATAACGATGAAACAGCCAAATATTATGATGCTGAGGAGTATTTAGATTTTTGGGCTGAGGTTGCTAAACTCGATGTACCATTCTATTTACACCCGCGTAATCCACTTTTAAGTCAGCAATTGGGTATCAAAGATCATCCTTGGTTAATGGGCCCTGCATGGTCATTCTCAGTTGAAACAGGTGTACATGCACTGCGTTTAATCGGTTCTGGTTTATTTGATAAGTATCCAAATATTAATATTATTTTAGGACACCTAGGCGAGTTAATTCAAAATAATATTTGGCGTACATCGCATTGGGCTTCAGCGAATGGCCGAAATCCACTCGGTGTAAAAGCAGAAAAGCCATTTATTGATTATTTCCGTAAGAATTTTTATTTAACAACAAGCGGTAACTTCCGCACAATTACCATGAAAAATGCAATTGATGAAATTGGATCGGATCGCGTTTTATTCTCAAGTGATTATCCATTTGAAGATATGGAAGAAGCGACGCATTGGTTCGATCATGCCGAAATTGGTGAAAATGATCGAGAAAAAATAGGCCGTCATAATGCACACAAATTATTCAAGTTAAGCATTTAAAGTAGCTCAAGCCAATAACAATGATTGTTATTGGCATTTTTAATGCAGTAAAAGGATTTTATGATGAAAATAATACTAGATATACAGCAAGCCGTTGATACTAGAAAATTATCTCTGCAACAGTGGATAATATTTATACTTTGTTTTTTGGTGATTCTAGCAGACGGTATTGATACTGGGGTAGTCGGGTTTATCGCTCCTGCATTGTTAAGATGATTGGGGGATCACTAAAAATGATCTACGCCCAGTGATGAGTGTTGCCTTAATAGGAATGGCGATTGGAGCAATATTTGCAGGAATATTAGCCGATAAGATTGGAAGAAAATGGGTCATTATTGGTTCTGCATTTATTTTTGGTGTTTTAACAATCCTGACAGGTACTTCAAATAACACGACTGAAATGGTGATATATCGATTCCTAACGGGATTAGGACTTGGTGCTGCAATGCCAAATGCTGCAACACTCGTATCTGAATATATGCCAGCGCATCGCCGTGCATGGATGGTGAATTTATTATTTTGTGCGTTACCGCTTGGTATTACGATTGGCGGTGTTTTATCAGCAGGACTTCTATCAAATCATGGTTGGAAAATGGTCCTCTATATAGGCGGAGCTATTCCTGTAGTGGTTGCCGTTGTATCAGTTTTTCTTTTAAAAGAATCGCTACATTTTTTGATTAAAAAACAAGGACAAGTCGAAGCATTAGAAATTGTAAAAAATATACAGGGTAAATTTATCGATGCAAAATTAGTTCCTGTTACACCTCTAGATGCTGAATTAAATGAAAAAAATACCAATCCCGTTGGTCTTGTCGTCGGCAAGTTTATTGTACCCTCTGCAATGATGTGGCTCTGCTGCTTTATGAGTTTATTGGTATTTTATGTACTTACAAGTTGGATGCCCACGCTTCTTAAGGAATCAGGATTTACACCAGAACAGTTTAGTTTAGTCACAGCAGTTTTCCCATTTGGTGGTGTTGCAGGAACAATCCTCATTGGTTGGTTTATGAGTAAATATGACGTGAATAAAACCATCACTTTTGCATATTTTATATCAGCCGTATTATTCGTCATAACAGGATTTCTTACACAAAATATTTATTTACTCGCATTGTTTATTTTCTTAGCAGGTGCTGGTTTGGTTGGCGCACAATCCTCTTTGCCATCTTTAGCCGCGATATTTTATCCTGCAGAATGCCGTGGAGTTGGTGTTTCATGGATGCACGGATTAGGCCGTTTTGGTGCTATTTTCGGGGCATTTTTCGGCGCTTATATTTTCACATTTAATCTCGGTATGAGCGGTATTTTCTTCGTACTTGCAGTGCCTATTTTAATTTCGGCGCTAGCGCTTTATTTGAAAGGGCGTTATTCAACTTCTAACGTAACAATTCCTCAAACTTCAAAAGTTTAAATAAAAAAACAATAACGACTACCTCAATTATTTTCAGGTAGTCAGGATTTTTACACCTTAAAGATTTAAGTAAAAATAGGTACATATCATGAAGAATATATTTTTTCTTGGATTCGTCGGCCTCACGACTACACTTCCTACAATTACAAATGCTGAATTTATCAAAGATCGTAAAATCTCGTTAACGACAAAAAATTATTACTTTGATAGAGATTATATAAACAATGTTCCATATCCTGCAGCAAAAGATTGGGCTCAAGGTTTTATCCTAAATGCTAAATCTGGATATACCAGTGGAAATGTAGGCTTTGGTTTGGATGTTCTTGCTTTAGCAGGTTTTAATCTTATGGGAAATAACAAAGATTATGCTGCTTCAGGTTTATTGCCTGTAGATAGAAACAATGAGCGTCCTGATCAAACAGGAGAGTTGCGCTGGACCCTGAAAACCAAAGTAAGTGATTCGACAGTTCATATCGGGACACTTTCGCCGATGTTTCCAGTAATTTTTTCAAGCCCTGCACGGTTATTTCAACAGAATTACCGCGGTGCACACGTGCAGTTTAATGAAATAAAAGATCTTAAGCTTCATGGATTATATGTCGATCGAGTCAATCATAGGGACTCAACGAACTATGAAAAAATTCGTATAGGAAATATCAATGGCCGATTTAAAACAGCTGCTGAGTCTTCAGGCTTATATATGCTTGGTGCTGAATATCAATTTAGTGAAGGCGTTAAAGCGGATCTATATCACGCAAATTTGCATGATGTATATTCTCAAAATTTTATTGGTATTAAAACCAAACATGATGTCGGAATCGGTCATGTTCTTGGAGATTTTAGAGCGTTTCTCAGTGAAGATGCTGGAAAAGAATTAGCAGGGAAAATAGACAATCAGCATTTAAGTGGGATTGTCGGTTTAAATATTCATAATCATACATTGAGTTTAGGATATATGCACTCTTTAGGCGACACCGCAATGCCAACATTGGGTCATGCTGAACCTGCAGTATTTATGGATAGTATAAGTGCTGATTTCACCAATCAAAATGAAAAAGTTATCAGTGTTCGATATGACTATGATTTTAAAGATACTGCTTTAGATGGTTTAAAATTTATGGCGAGATATAGCCAAGGAACTGATATCGAAATTCCTCGGTTAAAGGGTGAGGTATTTGAAGAAGACTCTTACGATTTTGATCTAAATTATCGCATACCTCGTGGAATGCTCAAGGGTGTTGGTATCCGTGCTCGCTATACGCGTTATCGTAATGATTTACCTAATGAGAGAATCGTATTCAGACCCGCCAATGAGACGAGGGTCAATGTTGATTACACGTGGAAATTTTAAAGCATAAAATAAATGGAATGTTATCGGCGGTTTGGCTTATAACATTCCAAGGAAATTCAATAATTAATATTGTCTTTGGTAAAGTTAATAAAATCTTTAACAACCTCTCTCTTTTTTAATTTTGAATACACCATGTAAAGAGATAATTCAGATGAATGATTGTCTTTAAAACACTCAATTAATATACCATCTTCTAACTCTTGTTTGACCTCGTGATATAAACGATATCCGATACCAAATCCTTGAATCATCCATTGGTGTGTAACTTCTGCATTATTGCTTTTTAAATAAGGCTGTACATGAACTTCAAATATTTCATCATTTATGCTGTATTTCCAATCTTGATATATGTGACGATTTCTTATTAGGCAAATGCAGCGATGATTGAGTAAGTCTAAGGGATGTTTAGGATAGCCAAATTTATTAAAATATTTGGGTGAAGCACAAAATATACGTCTAGTATCGAGTAAAACTTCTGAGTTGTAGATTACATTATTGGGTTGTTCGAGTTGGAAAAGGATATCGAGTTCATTTTCCACAAGATCCATTTTCGAGTCAGAAAGAATGAGTTCGATTTCTAGATTTGGATGCGGTACGCTAAATTTTGCTACTAAATCACCTAACTTACTACGTCCAAGATAATTTAAGCTACCAATACGTAATTTACCGGCAAAAGAATTCACATTTTGAGAAACTTCTTCATGAACTTGTTTCATTAAAGATGTTATATAAATACTACGATCTAATAATAATTTACCAGCCTCGGTTAAATCAAATTGTCTAGCAGATCTGTTAATGAGCCTCTTACCATAAAAATATTCAAGTTTTGCTAACTTTCTACTTACTGTTGGCAGGGGAATATCCATTTCAATGGAAGCACGCGTCATTGATTTTGATGAGGCTAATGTTATAAAGAAATCTAAATCACTAATTTCACCTTGCATAATTTGCTTTCCGTAGCATAAATCAATTTAATTTTTGCATAGCACACCTTTGTCCTAAATATAATTAATGCTTTTTAAAATTAAATTTGAAGTGTTTGATGAGTTGTTAACTTTTAATTTTTTTCAAAAATCCCATTTTCATTAAACTTTAAAAATAACGATTTGAGTTACAATGGTCATTATAACAGTAGTTAGGATGAGTATGAGGAAAATTAATATTTTGAAAAATCTAAGTTTAATTTAAAAATCTTAAATAAAATTGAATAAAAAGTGTTATGGCTAAATATGCCATAGAAAAATATGATTCTTTTAAAATTGAGCAGCAAAATAGTTTTTTCATTGAATATTCAGCCTGTAAAGCGAAAAAGTGGAGTGCGCACAAATAACATTCAATAAATTAGCAAGAAGGTTAGATAAATACTGCGTGACCAGTTTCAACACATTAAAAACGGTGTAATAAGTACGATGTATTTTAGATAATTTCTCAATACGACTAAGTTTATGATATTTATATATTTTAGTTAAAACTTTTCTTTTTGACATTTTTTCTGACACTTTCTTTGACATTTTTTTGATATTTTTTATTAAAAAATTGACTAAATAACTGAAATACAATAATAATGATTTGACATTTTCTTTGACATTTTTTCTGACAAAATATGCCTGAACAAAGTAAAACATGGATAGATGAAACGACGTTAAAAGTCATGACATATAAATCAGGCTTTTTTACTTTTCAATTGGGTTTTGAACATACTCAAGTCCAAGCAATGCTCAATCGTGTCAATGATTCACAAAAGCGCTTTAACAAAACCCCAAGTTTACCCTTAATTATTGACCAAGTGCAGGATAAGGTATTAGCAAGCAGTATTTACAGTACCAATACTATTGAGGGAGGGCAATTTACAGAACAAGAAACTGCAAACATATTAAAACAGGACCCTAAGACTATTCAAAAGTCAGAAGAGCGAAGACTGACAAATTTAAAAGAATCTATTGAATGGATAAAAAAATCCAGTTCTAAACAGTTAAAGCCTGTAGAAGGTAAGCCTTTTGAACTTTCTACGATGTTTCAATTACATACACTAGTATCTCAGAATTTAGAAGAGCAACATAATCCAGCAGGGCAGTTACGAAATAACCAGCCAACTCAAAAAACAATAGTTGGTAATGATTCTCATGGGGGAACCTATCGACCACCCAAGTGCATAGAGGATATTGAATATCTTATTCAGGCGTGGATAGAATGGTTAAATAGTCCAAACGTAATTAATCAACCAGCGATAATTAGAGCAGGGCTAGCACATTATTATTTTGAGCTCATTCACCCATTTTGGGATGGTAATGGACGTACTGGGCGTCTGATTGAAATGTTTATTCTTGAGCAGTCAGGATATCGGTTTAGTTCATCTGCTATTTGGAAGTATTATCAAACGAATATCCATGAATATTTTGCTTTATTCAATCAGTGTAGAAAACTAGCTGATAAAAAGGAAGATAACCCTAATCAACCATTTATTGAATTTATATTGAATGGTATGTTTGAAACAATTGAATATCTTCATGATGAAAGTAATAAATTAATCGGATATTTGCTTTACCAAACAGCTTTAAATAACGCTAAATTTAGGAAGGAAATTTCAGATAGACAATTCAATCTTATTCATAATGTGATGCGAGTGATGAGTGAAAGTAATAAATTTTTGTCAAAAGCAGAACTTTATCGTATTCCACAAATCCAGATTTTATATGATAGAAAAACCGAAAGAACATTTTATAGAGATATTGATAAGCTTGTTGAATTAAAATTTTTATCTGAGCAGGATGGATTGATCGTTATGGGAAATTGATTAATAAGTGAATCCTTTAATTTTTTGTATCAACAATTTCAGCGCTTTTTCATGCCTAAACATCTATCATGGACATGGACAGGCATTATTTGAAAATCACGCACATTACAAATAAGGTATGATACATCGCGATGACTTTCACTATTTTGAGTTGAGTATACTTGATGAAAAAAATATTAATGTTGCTTATTAGTCCTGTAATTGCTGGTTCTGTGTATAGTGCTGAAGATTGGTCGAAAAGACCTCAATCCTATGTATTTTTACAAAATGAAGAACCTCAATATGGGAATAAAAATAGTGAACATGTTGATTTTTTTGAGTTGTCTAAGCAACAAGAGCAAGATCGTATCGCTCAACGTGATGTAAATGTCGCAAAAATGTATGAAAATCGAGCAAATACTTCTAATATGAGTCCATTTGAAAGATCTCAATATCTTCTGAAAAATAATGATACTCATGCTTTGAATGCACATGAAAGCGAGCAACAGCTAAAATCATTGCAAAAGGCCCGCAATAGAGGGGTCATTTCAGAGCGTGATTATCAACAGAAAATGATTAAGCAAAATCAGATGCCTTTAGAACAGAAAAATAATCAACTTAAATATTCAATCCCTGTAGGGGAGTGATGATGAACATCTTTAAGTGTGATTGGTGTTGAACGAGTTTTTTAATTACTTATTTTTATAAAGAAGTACCTTAAGGTACTTTTTTAGCACATTAAAAATTCAACCTCTCTTCTCTACAGGTTGAAATCGTTATGAACAATTCTATAATCTTTCGTTATCTTTGATTTAAGTTTTTATCATAGTATTTACGATTCATCCGTATTACCTAAAAAACATTAATTTAAAACGTAATTATATTAGAAGGTTAGAATAAAAATAAACTAACTCTGGATCACCATCATCAAGATTTTCTATGTGACCGCTCGCGATAAATCCAGAATTTAATAATAACTTCTGCATTGGCAAGTTGGATCGATTCGTTGTGGTAAAAAGCTTCGGATGTTGGCATTTTGACTTTAATGCGTTCAGCAATACACGTCCCATACCACAGCGACGATAAGGTTCTCCGACCATCAGCATCTCAATAAAACCGCATCCGAAAAAATGGTAATTTAGAACGCCGTAGCCCATCACTTTTCCATTTTTTTCAACAAGAAAGCAGACACCCTGCATACACCAATTGTGGATTTGTAATATTCGCTGCGGATCGTGTGAGGCAACACTGTCGATAGCGATTAAGTCTTTAGTGTCAGTTTCAGTCGCTAGGCGAATAAGCATATGTTCATTTATATCAGTCATTACACTATTCACTATAGCAAAATATATAGACCAATTTAAAATTATGGTCGTGATAAGAAATTCTAGATAGTTTCTTTATAGATCAATCGCCTAATAATAGCCTTGCCGCAAAAAATAGAATCAGGGCAGAGTAAAGATATTTTACTTTGAGGTATTGATACTGTTGCTAAACACAATGAGTGTAGCGCTTTGAATCATGCGAAGAATAAAGTGCTCAAGTGAGCCTAAATCAGATATAAGCTCATTTGAAATTATAGGCTTTAAGCTACGCTATCACTTCTTTTTATCACAACCGATCACTATGGCATCGGTGATGATGTTCGTTTTATCGGTGTACAGGGTGATATTGCAAAAGTAATCGATAACAGTCCGATTTTCTGTATATCCAGTCTTGCGATAGACCGGTTCGCTACCAACTGGCATTTGGCCAACCACGCCGCCACCACCGATTCCAACCATGGTCGTCTTTTGGCCAATATACTCAACACCTGTCTGCACGAAAACTTTTTCTGGTGTTACATGAGTCTGCACTCGATTCCACCCATAGAAGCCACCACTACCATACGACGATGGACCTAGACCATGATCAGGTTTGCCAAATATTTTAAATGCATTACTGGCTGGTTGCCCGACTAGTTTTTGTGCAGCCACTTCGACTTCATTGGGTTTGGTGGCTAAGGTGGCGCAAGCGCTGATACTAAGCACCATGAGGGTGACACAACTATATTTGAATAACGGCATGAAAGAGACTCCTGAAATAATCAATGTTATACGTACAGAGCAGAGCGAGATATTAATTCATCATAATTTATTATTTGGTATATATTTCACACGATTATATCGCATAATTATTGATAGTCAAAAGCCCATTCCCACTGAAATAGTTGGGTGTCAATTTTCCGCTACTCATAGTCCATTGCTGATCTTTTTAAAAGGTGCGACCCTCGTATTGAGAGCTGTTTTGGATAAACTTTGTTATATTGAATTTATTAATTAATACATTGATTTAATTTATAATATTGCGTAAATGGTAAGTTGTGTTTAGCATAATCATGAGGATGAAAATAAGCAATGCTAATTCAAAATTTGAGTTTAGTGATGAATTATTTTAAGATTTAGAACGACTAAAAGTTAATTTATAAATGATAGATATTTCACAAAATAATTTACGGCATGGATGAAAAATTATGGCTAAATACAATAGACCGCAGATCATACAATTTTTTATATCGTTAATTTCTCTTACTCTATTTTCTTTAACGATGTCAGGTGTTGCGCATGCTGAGGGGAATTGTCCTCCGGGCTATTATCCTGTCGGTGGTCAAGGTGTACAAGGCTGTGCGCCTATTCCAAATTATGGAAGCAGTGGGGGATATTCAGCTCCAAGCTATCGGACACCAAGCACAGAAGGTTATGTGGCTTCGAGTACAAATGGTGTAATCGGTGTGGCTACTGCAAAAATTTTCCGCGGAAAGTTAGAAGAGAAAGCATTACAAGCTTGCGAAAAAAAAGGTGGGACTGATTGCAGAATTTGGTTTACTTATGATGACAATCATTGCGCGACTATAGGGCAAGCTGAAGGAACAAATAGGTTGTATAAAGCACGAACAACGGCGGGTGAAGTAAGCGATGTTGTTCCAATGTTAGTCCCAGGAAGTAGAAAAGCTTTAGGACGGAAGAAAGTTTTAGAGGCGTGTCGTTATGATGGCTTCCCAGAGACTCAATGCAAAATTATTTATGAAGATTGCCGGAGGCTTAATCTTCCATAAGCGTTTTATTTTGTGATTAAAATATGAAATACAAAGCTTGGGAATAAGGATTCGGAATCAAGCTAATATGATTTTTTGGGATAAATTAAACCTCCCTAAGGAGGTTTCTTTTTGAGTTAATTATTAGTATCTTATCGTCAATAATTTAGGGGGACTCATGAAAGGAATAATTTTAATTTCTAGTTTGTTGATTTCAAATTTGTGTTTTGGAACTGACTGGGTAGAGGTTCAAAATAAAGAAGGAAATTCAGTCCAAGTTGATATGGACTCAGTTCAATCTATATCTAATCAGAAAAAATTAGCATGGATGAGAGCCATGAAAAATGAAGATGGGGACTTGATAAAATCAACAATGCACGTTGAAGTTGATTGCTCAAAAAAAACTTTTAAAAATAAAGAATTAATTATTAAAACAAACGAAGAAGTAGTTTTTCAAAATAGTAAAATGAATAATAAAACCTATAACCCAAAGCCTGATTCGGGAGCTTGGTTGATTCTAAAAACTTTATGCACATAAGAAAACAGGAATAGCTTTTTGTATTGGCAGCTTTATAAGAATTACTTCGAGTACTTTTGCTTAATGAATGAGATGGGGCTTGGCCTCTGAGAGAGTTATGTATATAGAGCCAATTATGATATATAGAGGCTAAGTTAAGGTTTTTTTTATTTTTTCGATAAAATTAATTCCTGACTTCCGTTGTAAAAAATTAATGTATAGTTTTTTAAAATTTTCCCTTTCGAATTGATATAGAATCTCCCCTTAACAGGAACTTTCCATTCTGAACCAACATTACTTAATAAACTAATCCAAGCATGTCCACTAAAAACAAATATTTTGTTATTTTCTATATGAAAATCTTCAAAATAAATAGCATCACACCAAAAAGTATCAGATTTACCAAAATCTACTTTAGAAAATTTCCAACAACTTAAGAATGCAAAGTTGCTTTCAAACCATCTATCTTGATAGCTGAACTGAATATAATGATGAATTGCTTCTGCTGTAGTTTTTTCTAATTGCAGAACTCTTCGCTGAATACGTCTTTTACTTGAATAAATATACTTAGAATGTTTTTCTTCTTGGTATTTCTTTCTTTCCATGGCTTGAATTATTACATTGTAGTTTGTCTAAAATTAACATGATACATCTTATATTAGTTGCTTGAAGTTCCTCTATAAGCATCAATATCATACACTATGCAGTTCTAGAATTCAGCACACTGGAACAGTTTTACCGAGTAAGTCTTAAGTTTTTAAAAGTGGACTTTGATCTGTTTATCTGCCGTTCTGCATCGTATTTTTTGCTGTTCTATAGGTAAACCAATGAGTTCATCATAAGCATTCATTACCTGTTCATCTGTAGGGTCAATCTGTTCACGGGAAACCTTACATTTCTTTTGATTTTTTAAAAACAAAGCACTTAAGCTTTTTCCGTAAGTTGAATTTTCATCTTTATCACAAAGACTACTAAGAGCAACTAAACGAGCAAATTTTAATTGTTGAACTTGGATTTGACATGATGATTTGGATTTTGGTAACTCAGCCCAAGCTCCACCACTAATTAAGAGGGTGAGAAGTAGGAATTTTTTCATTTTTTGATCCTTTATTTTGTTCATTTAATGATAGGTTTTTTATTGAATAGTTGGTAAATTTTTATCGGATTTATTTCATAAAACTCATTTTCTGTTCTATATTTTATTTTCAAAATAACAAGGAATGGATAATGAAAAAATTAACAATAGCATTGGCAACTGGATTGATGAGTATGAGTGGGTGGAGTGCTTGTAGTTATAATTTTGATGCGACACAAGCTCAAATATCTGCAGTTTTCTCAGGATTTCAGAAATTCCCCAGTATAGTTGGACAAAAGACATCATTTACAACAGCTGTCACTCCAGAGAACTCTCAACAGATGTATATTGCAGCAAATGGTAATGCAATTTCAGGTCAAAGTAATGGTAGTGCTGTTCCACAGAGTGGAATCTTCGCTTATGAATACAAGATTAAAGTGCCAACAACCTTGCTTCCTAATAATGAACAGATATTTATGTATCCTAATTATGCTGATGCTTATTACGATAATGGAAAAGGTCAAATAGTAGCTCTATATGCAAATCATTTACTCGGTAGTACCACTCCAAATAAAGTCACAATTGGCGTGGGGAGTAGTGTTGATGGTGCAACAGGTATGATTGAGCTGCCTTTGACAAGTACAACTGATGGATATCAAAAAATTGGTATATATGTTAACCAAGATACAAAGCAGGTTGGTGTCATTTATAATGGCGTTAATAAGGGTTATGTTTCAGCAAATCCAAGTAAGATTAATAGCTTAGCTTTTACAAATGGAATGGCTTACTATGGAACAGATTCGACTTCACCTAATATTGGAAAGGTCCATTCAGTAGAACTGATTACAGATAAAAATCAATTCCAATTTACTTATCCAACAGGTACGAAAGATATTTGTGGAAATACAATTTAAAAATTTTTTGTAATACAAAACTCTTCGATTTTTATAAATGAAAAACGAGTTTCAGTGATTTTAAACAATTGGGCCTAGTCAGACAACATTGCCTTATATTAAGCGACAATCAGCTGAGATAAACGTTTTTTCCTCATCCATGCCTGATGAAATTCATCAGACATGAATTGAAGCGATTTCGATACGATTAGAATTTGTATTGATAATTGATAAAGAAACGATTTTCTGTAAAATCACTCCCATAATCTTGCTGGTAACGTGTAAATAAGTGCTGTAAAGACAGTCCTTTTAGCGCAGGTTGCTGAAAATTATAGGTAGTCAGAACATCAAGTTCGGACTCTTTATTTTTATCACCATTGCTCATTTTAATATCCCGCCCAACCGCATATTTTGCAATGCTGTTTAAACCGAGGATGTAATCTTTAAAGTCATAACCATAAACAAAATGCCATGATTTTTCATTTTCTTTAAAAAAGCCGGTGACATTCCAGTTAATAAAATAAAGCTCAGGTAAAAAACCATCAGGCAAAGGGTATGCGTCTCCAATAATTCGTTGATAACCGACACCTAAAGTGTGATTGTTCAGTTTCAATGTTTCCAATAAACCTACATTTTGGCTATCGATGTGTAAAGCACTGCTATTATCTTGCGAATTAAAATATCGTAACTTTGAATGCAGGGCGATATTGTCAGCAATTGGGTATTGATGCTCCACACCTAAATAGTGTTTATCATATAAATTTTCTAAATGCCCATAGTAATAATTGATATTAAAATCTTTATTTACATCATAAGATAAATTCAGGTAATCCAATCCATCTGAATAATGTTTTATACCTTTCTGCGTATAAGAAAATTTATAAAAATCCTCCTCGTTGCGGGGAGAGTTTTTCGACACATGACCAAGTTCGACTTTAAGTTTTTCCTGAATTGGAAATTTTAAGTTCACACCTTGATAAGTCGTTAAAAGCTGACGGCTTGTGTCGATTGCGGTCATGGGTAAATTGAGCCATAACTCACCCACTCTCAATTCTGCCTGATCATATTTAAGTTTAAGTGTACCCCCATATTTTAAATAGTCTGCTGCTTGTTCTTGTTTGACTGGGTCAAAAGGCAATACGGTATCATTGACATGTTTGTCATTGCTTAGACGTACCGCATATTGCATTGAACCATCAACGCCAATTTGCAGAGGATGTTCTAAAATTTCAATAGGGGTGTCATAAAATTGTGAATGATAAAATAATGATACGCCTTGTGACCAACTCCCCGAATCTTTGACATTTTCTTGATCAAAATTGCGATCAATATAGGCATTTTTTAAAGTTAATTTCCATTCATCTTTGGCTAGCGCTAGTTGTGTAAAAGCACAAGTATTGATGAATATGAGCGTAGTAAAAATCTTTGTAAATGGTGTATTGAATAACATAAGGCATCCTTGACTTAAGTTTATTTCCAAATGAAGGGTGATTTTTTCTGGGTTTCTTCAGCATCAGGTTCTAAAGCAATACCTGTACGGTCTTTAAAAATACAAATCGCTAAAAAAGCAATCACGGACATCACGGTTAAATATGCGCTGACTAAATAAATGCCGTTTACTTTGCCGATTAATGCTGCTGCAATTAATGGCGCGAACGCACCGCCAATGATCGAGCCAATCGCATAAGTGATGGATATACCTGAAAAGCGAATAGAAGCAGGGAAGAGTTCAGAATAAAAGACAGCTTGCACACCATAGGTGATTCCAATACCCATTGATAATAGGGCTAGGCCTGACATGATGTAGCTATAGTTGCCTGTACTGATCAGTGGGAAAAGCACCAGAGCGGTAATGATTTGAATCAATGAGCCGAAAATATAAACTGGTTTACGTCCAAATTTATCTGAAAGCACTGCAGATAACCAAGTAAAGAAGGTCCAAATAACGGCAGAAATACTGATCAAGGTCAAAATGATTGGACGCTCTAAATTTAGACCATTTGGATTGGTGGTAAAGCTTTGAATAAAGCCACCAGCAGTCATGTAGCCCAGCGCAGTTGTACCAGCTATCAATAATGCTGAACTAAAAATGACTTTTTTATACTGTCCAAAAAGTTCACGGATCGGTTTTTGTGTGGTGCCTTTCTGTTTTAATTCCTCAAAAATAGGGCTTTCTTCAACTGAACGGCGAATCCAGTAGCCTAAAGCAAAGAGAAAAATACTGCATATAAATGGAATTCTCCAACCCCACGCTAAAAACTCTTCTCCTGGTGAAACATAGCCAGTCATGATCACTAAAACCAGTGATGCCAGTAATAAACCAAGTGGAACACCGAGTTGTGGGAATGAGCTAAATAATCCACGTTTGTGGGTTGGTGCATGTTCAACGGCCATCAATACAGCGCCGCCCCATTCACCGCCAGCGGAAATTCCTTGTAAAATACGCAGTAAAATTAAAATGATAGGCGCGATGATACCTACGCTGTCGTAGGTGGGTAATAAGCCAATTAGGGTTGTGGTTCCACCCATCATGATTAACGTAGCGGCTAGAACGGTTTTACGTCCAAACTTATCGCCAAAATAACCTGCGATAAATGCGCCAAAAGGCCGAAAAATAAAACTGATCCCTACAGATGCAAAAACCAACAGGGTGGCAAAGGCCGGACCTGCGGGTTTAAAAAACAGTTGATTAAAAACTAAGCCTGCTACAGCGGCATAAATAAAATAGTCATACCACTCTATTGTGGTCCCAACAATCGTTGCTATCGCAATTTTGCGAGTACGTGATGCCGATGAAGTGGGAAGTGCAAGCGTCGAGCCGTGCAATTCTGCTTGAGAGTTTTCCATAGCTTTTCCTTTTTGTATTTCACTTATGCTTCAATCTATTCTTGGTTTTTTGATTGAAACAAAATCCTTGTCGTATTGACTCATCATGAATCAATCGAATAATTATGCTTGAATATTTTTTAAATGGATACATTATTTTTTAAATAAAATAAAAATGGTATCTTTTTAATTTAAATTGGTAATGTTTTTAATTTTAAATAATGATATTAAAATATTTTAAATCAAATAATTGTGAGTTTTGTTTAAGTATTGGTTTTGTTTTTTATTTATAATTTGATACTAAAATTAATTAAATTATGATTTTTGGTATCTTTTTAATATCTTTTATTCAGTCTTTTGCAACAAGAAAACCCAAATAAACTGATTTGGGTAAATATGATTTTGCAGACGAAGTTGAATCAGGTTTTGTATAAACCCTTATAAGTTATATCTTCACTCAGTCATCCAATCGATTAAGTTGTAATGTGTGCTGTCGTGTTATCAATCAACGTTGTATCCGTGTGAGCAATCACCTCATCTAAAGTTATTTTGGTCGTGTTTAATTCCATGAATTTTATCTTTATTTAGGCAAATACATCATCACGACCAACAATGTGATTTATTAATGCCGAGATCGCTAACTGAAATTGCATCTGTTCAGTATTTATTCTGAGATAATTTATTCTAGGATATGTTTAAAAAACTCCCCTAAAGCCTAGCTTGATTGCCACACAATGACTGAGGCTAACTTTGGAAATTTAGGGGAGCTAATTCAATAAAAATTAGTTTTAAACAGACGTTTAATTAGTCACGATTGACTAAGGTTAAAATATCGTAAGTGGCAACTAATTCATGGCGCTGGTTTTTTACTTTAATGTCCCAAACAACAACGCCGTGGGCTTTTTGGCTTGGGTCTTGTAAAGGTTTCGGGTTTTTTTGTTTACAGGTTAATTCGACTTGAATGGTATCTCCGATTTTAACAGGCTCTACAAAACGTAAATTGTCCATCCCATAGTTTGCAATCACTGGACCTGGTGCTGCATCTACAAATAACCCCGCAGCGGCGGATACGATAAAATAGCCATGCGCAACACGATCACCAAATATTGAGTCAGCCGCAGCAATTTTGTCCATATGTGCATAGAAGTGATCTCCACTTAAGCCAGCAAAATTGACAATATCAGCTTCTGTCACAGTACGGCGAGCAGTCAATAGGCGTTCACCGATACGTAATTCATCAAATGATTTTTTAAAGGGATGAACTCGATCTTCAAAAATCTCTGAACCAATAGTCCAACTATGACCAATTTGTGTCATGGCTTTGGGTGAACCTTGGATCGCTGTGCGTTGCATATAATGTTTTACCGCACGTAAACCACCTAATTCCTCACCACCACCAGCACGACCTGGACCGCCATGAACTAAGTAAGGAAGAGGCGAACCATGACCTGTACTTTCTTTGGCATTTTCACTATCTAAGATATGTACACGACCATGCCAAGGTGCAATTTTGGCAATGATCTGCTCTACATTTTCATCCGCATTGCGCACCACAGAAGCAACTAAACTACCTTCACCCCGTGCAACTAAATCAGCCAGCTCTTGAAGGTTTGCATAAGGCATTAAAGTAACAACTGGACCAAAAGCTTCTATTTGATGAATGGTCGTGGCTTGGCTTGGATTTTTACAGACTAAAACAGTCGGTGGATAAAACGCGCCTTGTTTAGGATTTTCAGCTTGAATGGTGAAATCTTGACGAAGGTGGCTACCAAATACAATTTCAGCCTCTTGATTGAGTTGCTCTACTTTTTCAGCCACATCATGTTTTTGTTTTACACTGGCTAATGCCCCCATAGTGACATTTTCACGTTCAGGATTACCCACGACCACATTTTTTAATTTTGTGATTAACCGTGTTTGTACTGTTTCAAGTAACTCTAGGGGAACAAAGGCACGACGGATTGCAGTACATTTTTGCCCGGCTTTTGTGGTCATTTCACGAAAGACTTCTCGTACAAATAGATCGGTTGTTTCCGTAGATGCCTGTTGAGTCAAAATAGCACTATTAACAGAATCTGCTTCCATGGTAAATGGAATTGAATAATGATTTAAATGCGCTGTTGCGCGTAATTTTTGCCCAGTGGACGCAGAACCTGTAAACGTTACTATGTCTTGAGGGTTTAAATGTTCAAATAAATCATAAATTTGACCGCAGATAAGCTGTAATGCACCTTCTGCTAAGATGCCGCTAGCCAAAATGTCTTTGACAACAGCGTGGGTCAATTCTGCACCTTCCGTGGCCGGTTTAACGATACATGGCACACCTGCCAATAATGTAGGGGCAATTTTTTCTAACATTCCCCAAATTGGAAAATTAAAAGCATCAATATGCACAGCGACACCAGCCTTTGGGCTAAGAATATGCTTTGCACCAAAGGTACCGTTTTTAGACAGCGGAATCCAAGCATCTTCAACCAAGGCGGTTTCATCGCTGAGTTCACGACGAACTAAACTCGAATAGGCGAATAAAGTTCCGATCCCACCCTCGATATCAATCCAAGCATCTTTACGGGTACAACCTGTTGCTTTGGCAAGTTCATAATAGTTTTCTTTGCGTTCCAGCAAATATTGAGCGACTTGTTTTAATGCATTGGCACGTTGATGAAAAGTCAGTGATGCAAGTGCAGCACCTTTTTGTTTTGCATAATCAACAATGGCTTGCGTGTTGATTCCTTGACTACTCACTTGATAAATGGCTTCACCTGTTATCGCATGATAGACAGTACGGAAGTCTTGCTGAGCGATATATTCTTGTCCATAAACCAAAGAGCTTAATGTTTTAATCGCAGGCTGCGTGGTTGATTTTGTGGTCATTTCATCGGGTTCCGTATGGGGTATTGCCGTATCTAAATCAAGCATTAGTCAAACTCCTTTTGTGATACGTTTTAGAAGGTTTTCTATTTTTAATGACTCATAATTTGTCTTTTAAATTTAAAAATGTCAAATTTTTTTAGCTTAATATTGTGATTTTAAAAATATAATAAAAATAATTTTAATTAAAACAATCATCTGCAAAAATAAATTTTAAAATAATTATGATACATAAAAATATGTATTGATTTTTTATTTGTATCGTTTTAGTTTAAATAGCATAACACTTGGGATAAGTGAGGACACAATGAATAATCAGCAACAATATTTCGATCAATCTCTCGAAAAAGATATTTCGATTGAACCTAAAGATTGGATGCCAGATGCATATCGTAAAACTTTAATTCGTCAGATTGGACAACATGCACACTCAGAAGTTGTGGGAATGTTACCTGAGGGCAATTGGATCACGCGTGCACCAAGCTTAAAACGTAAAGCTGTTTTACTTGCTAAAGTTCAAGATGAAGCAGGGCATGCATTGTATTTATATAGTGCGGCTGAAACTTTGGGGGCCGATCGTGATGATATGATGGATAAACTCATTGTTGGGCAGATGAAGTATTCATCAATTTTTAATTATCCAACCTTAACTTGGGCCGATGTTGCTGCCATTGGCTGGTTGGTTGATGGTGCGGCAATTGTCAATCAAGTTGCGTTATGTCGTACCTCTTATGGCCCCTATGCACGTGCCATGGTGCGTGTATGTAAAGAAGAAAGTTTCCATCAACGCCAAGGCTTTGAAGCCATGATGCAGTTGGCAAATGGGACACCTGAGCAAAAACAATTGGCCCAAGATGCAGTGAATCGTTTTTGGTGGCCTGCACAAATGATGTTTGGTCCGAGTGATGACAATTCTCCAAACAGCGCGCAAAGCATGCAATGGAAAATTAAACTCTTTAGTAATGATGCACTCCGTCAGAAATTTGTGGATAACACGGTACCACAAGTTTTACAGCTGGGTTTGACTGTGCCAGATCCTGACTTACGTTTTAATGAAGCAACAGGACATTACCAGTCTGGTGAAATTAATTGGGACGAATTTTTTGACATTCTTGCAGGTAAAGGCCCATGTAATCACGAACGTATCGAAGCACGCCGTAAAGCGTGGGAGGGTGGCAAATGGGTACGTGATACCGCTGTGGTCTATGCACAAAAAAAGCAACAACAAGCTGCTGCCAAAGTTGCTTAGTTCAGCGTTTTAGTCAAATTTAATAAGGATTTTATGATGGACAATAAAAATAACTGGTCGCTATTTGAAGTTTTTGTACGAAGTAAACAAGGTTTAAGCCATCGTCATGTGGGTAGTTTACGTGCGCCAGATGCAGAAATTGCACTCCAGAATGCCCGTGATGTTTATACCCGCCGCAATGAAGGAATCAGTATTTGGGTGGTGAAATCTGAATGGATTACCTCATCTCAACCTGATGAAAAAAATGAATTTTTTGATCCAGCATTAGACAAGGTATATCGTCATCCGACGTTTTACCATATTCCAGATGACATTGAGCATATGTAAGGGGGACGAAGATGAGTCATTCAGTATTTGCACAGTTCCTATTGCATTTGGGTGATAGCCAACTGATTTTATCGCATCGTTTGGCCGAATGGTGTGGTCATGCGCCTGAGCTAGAGCTGGATATTGCATTAGCCAATATTGGTTTGGATTTGCTAGGTCAAGCCAGAACCTTGTTAAGTCTTGCGGGTGAAGAGGAAGGTTTAGGTCGTGACGAAGATCAATTGGCATTTTTCCGTAACGAACGTGAATATCGCAATTTATTGTTATGTGAACAACCCAATGGTGACTTTGCACAAACCATGGTACGCCAGTGGTTAATGGATCATTATCATCATTTGTTATTTGCTGCATTAAGCCATAGCCAACACAAAGCCTTAGCTGCATTTGCGCTGAAATCATTACGTGAAGTGAAATATCACTTACGTTTTTCTACTGCTTGGATGGAACGTTTAAGTTTAGGGACAAGCGAAGCACATGCAAAAACCCAATTAGGTTTAAACGAATTGTGGCGTTTTAGCAAAGAATTATTTGTCTTAACCACCGAAGAACAAGGCTTGGTGACTGAAGGCTTAATTCCAAATATTGAACCTTTAAAAGCGCAATGGCTGGATGTCGTAACAGTTGAACTGCAACGTTTTGAGCTTAGTTTACCTGAAACAGGGGCGTATCGTAGTGGTGCAAAACAAGGCCTGCATACCGAACATTTAGGTTTCGTTTTGGCTGAATTGCAATATATGCAACGTACTTATCCCAATATGAGTTGGTAAGTTCAGCTTTTCACAAGGAGTGAAGCACATGAATTTAATTCGACAATTTAGCGATGATTGCTGGGATATTTTACAACAGATTTCTGATCCTGAAATTCCAGTGTTATCGGTTGTGGATTTAGGCATGATTCGCGGGGTGGAGTTGGATCAGGACAATAATATTGTGGTTCGACTTACACCCACCTATAGCGGTTGCCCTGCAACAGACGTGCTGAAAGATGAAATCGTACACGTGTTTACTGCAAAAGGTTTCACACCTATTCAAGTTGTGGTGGATTTATCTGAAGCTTGGACCACCGATTGGATGAGCCAAAATGGCAAAGATAAGCTGAAACAATATGGTATCGCACCTCCGAAAGGCGAGGCACACAGTTGTGGTACACATGTCGCATTAACCGATGGGATTGAATGTCCGCATTGCCACAGCATACACAGCAAATTATTAAGCGAATTTAGTTCTACTGCATGTAAAGCCTTATATCAATGCCAAGACTGCTTAGAACCATTTGACTATTTCAAATGCATTTAAGTTGAACATTGTTCAACAGTTTGAAAAGTTAAAATGAAAGAGGGATTTTCACATGAGTCAATTTGTACCATTAACCATAAAATCAATTACGCCCCAAACTGAGCAGGCGATTTGTATTGCGTTTGATCTTACCCCAGAACAACAACAGCGCTTTCAGTATCAACCAGGGCAACATTTAACCATTCGCCATTTAACAGAAAGTGGTGAAATTCGTCGTTGTTATTCGATTTGTAGTGATGTTCAAGAAGATATGAGTATCGCGATTAAAAAAATTGATCAAGGTCAATTTTCAACTTGGGCAAATGACAATTTAAAAGCTGGTGATCAACTTGAAGTAATGCCACCGCAAGGGATTTTTTTCCAAAAAGTTGCTAAAACTGGAGGAAAAAACTACTTAGGATTTGCCGCAGGCAGTGGAATTACCCCAATTTTGTCCATTATAAAAACAGTGTTATTACAGCAACAAGCTGCCAGTTTTACTCTGATTTATGGCAATCGTACTTGGAAACAAACCATGTTTGCTGAGCAAATCATGGATTTAAAAGATCGTTTTAAAGAGCGTTTTCAATTGATCAATGTCTTCTCTCGTGAAATGAATGACAGTGCTTTGTTTAATGGTCGGATTGATGCTGAAAAACTGCAATTATTATTTAAAGCAAATCTGATTCATGCTGAATTTGATCATTGTTTTGCCTGTGGCCCCAATGAAATGATGGAGGCCGTCGAAACGGTTTTACCTGAATTTGGCATTGAACGCAGCAAAATTCATACTGAACGTTTTAATACTGGGGCTGTGAAAAAAGCCACAGCGCAGCATATTGGCAATCGTAATGAAGAAAAAGTCAATATTGTGCTGGATGGGCGCGAGTTGATCATTGAAGTCGCCAAAGAAGATGACAGTATTCTAGATGCTGCATTACGTGCCGGTGCTGATTTACCTTATGCATGTAAAGGTGGCGTGTGCGCAACCTGTAAATGCAAAGTACTTGAAGGCAAGGTCGAGATGGCAATTAACTATAGTCTTGAACCTGAAGAACTTGCAAAAGGTTATGTACTCAGCTGTCAAGCATTGCCGACGACTCCAAATGTGCGTTTGAGTTTTGATGAATAAAACGGAATAACATTGGAGCAAAGAGATGGATTTCTTAAAAACCAGTTTAGTGAAAACAGGCGTGATGCTTATCGAGTTAAATCGTCCAGAAAAACATAATGCGCTAAATAATGCCACCTTAAAACAACTTGTGGATGTGCTGCAAGATTTAGAGCGGGACCAAAGTATTAAAACCGTTGTGATTACTGGTAATGAAACATGTTTTGCAGCGGGTGCTGATCTAAAAGAATTGGCAGCCCTTGATGTGGTGACAATCCAGCAAGATCATCGTCCGCTACTATGGAAACACATTGATGAGTTTTCAAAACCAATCATTATGGCGATCAATGGCTTTGCCTTTGGTGCAGGCTTTGAGCTCGCCTTGCATGGCGATATTGTGCTGACTGGTGAAAATGCACAATTTGCCTTACCCGAAATTGGTTTGGGTATGTTGCCGGGTGCAGGTGGTACACAGCGTGTAGCACGTTTGGTCGGACAGCAATTGGCCATGCGTTGGGCAATGACAGGGGAACGTATTTCTGCAGCGCTTGCATTACAACATGGCATTAGTAGCCAAATTTGTCCAAGCGCACTGACGGTGCAATATGCAATTGAACTGGCTGAAAAAATTGCCAAACAAGCGCCATTGGCAATTCGTGTCATTAAACAATCGTTGAAATCCATCCATGAAGTGACTTTAAGCCAAGGCTTGAAGCAAGAACGTCAGCATTTTGTCTGGCTTACGGCAACTCAAGACCGTAAGGAAGGTATTGATGCATTTTTTGAAAAAAGAAAACCAGAATTTAGAGGTGTGTGATGGATTACCAAACCATAATTGTTGAAGAAAAAAATGCAGTTGGCTATTTAACTTTTAATCGCCCAAAGCAACTGAATAGTTTTAATGAAACGATGCATCATGAAGTATCACAAACGTTAAAGGCCTGGGCCAAAGATTCAAATATTCGCACGGTGGTGATTTCAGCCGAAGGTCGTGGTTTTTGTGCAGGGCAGGATTTAGCTGATCGAGTGGTTGATCCCAATGCAGACGCACCTGATTTGGGGATATCGATTGAAAAATATTACAACCCATTAATCAAATTGATTACAGAAATGCAGAAACCCGTGATTTGTGCAGTAAATGGTGTGGCGGCTGGAGCAGGTGCAAATATTGCCTTGGCCTGTGACATTGTTCTTGCCGCAAAATCTGCATCATTTATTCAAGCCTTTTGTCGCTTAGGTTTGGTGCCTGACTCGGGAGGCACTTGGTTTTTACCCCGTTTGGTTGGACGCGCGCAGGCAATGGGTTTGGCAATGCTGGGTGATAAAATTCCTGCTGAAAAGGCAGAGCAACTTGGCATGATTTGGCAAAGTGTTGCAGATGAACAACTCAAAGCTGAAGCGGAAAAATTGGCTGAGCATTTGGCAACACAACCCACCTATGGCTTGTCTTTAATTAAAAAAGCAATCCATGCTGCTGCTGACAATAGCCTAGATGATCAATTGATTTTAGAGCGTGACTTACAGCGTTTAGCCGGTCGTTCCAGCGATTATAAAGAAGGCGTACAAGCATTTATGCAAAAACGTAGCCCTGAATTTAAAGGATGCTAATCATGCAACAATTCAATTTACAGCAAGCAAATGTCGCTGTTATTGGTGCAGGGACTATGGGCATCGGGATTGCCCAACTGGCTGCGATGAATGGTCATCAAACACTGCTCTTTGACCTTGATCTCGATAAAGCCAAGGCATCACTTGCACAGCTAACAGTACAACTGAATAAACGTGTACAAGCTGGAAAAATAACACAAGCCCTTGTGGACAGTACATTGGCAAATTTAACTGTGGTGGATGATATTCAGCAACTTGCGGCAGCAGGATTAATTATTGAAGCTGTGGTGGAAAATAAAGAAGTGAAACAAAGCATTTTTCAACAACTTGCTGCGATTTGCTCAGAACAGACTATTTTTGCTTCTAATACCTCCTCCATTTCAATAACTGCAATAGCATCTGTGATTCCACAACCTGAACGTGTGATTGGATTACACTTTTTTAACCCTGCACCGGTAATGAAACTAGTTGAAATTGTACAAGGCTTAAAAACTGCCAAAGTGAATGCAGATGCTTTGTTTAATCTGATGCAGACTTGGAACAAAGTACCCGTTTTAGCCAAATCTACGCCCGGTTTTATTGTGAACCGCGTGGCTCGTCCGTATTATGCTGAAGCTTTCCGCGCTTTACAGGAAAATGTGACGACACCTGAACAGTTAGATTTCATTTTACGTGAATGTGGTCGCTTTGCGATGGGACCATGTGAATTGACGGATTTAATTGGTCAAGATGTGAATTTTTCAGTGACACAGAGTGTTTATCAGGAATTTTTTTACGAGCCGCGTTATCGCCCCTCTCTTATTCAAAAACAACTGGTAGATGCAGGCTGTTTGGGGCGTAAAAATAAACAAGGCTTCTATAATTATCATCAAGAACAACCGACACCAGTATATCGCTTACCTGAAATGACTCAGGATACTTCACAGAACATGAATGTGAGTATCCACGGTGAATGGGCCAATCAAGCTGATTTCATTCAGCGTCTAAAAAATCAAACGACATTCAATATCAACAAAGTTGTGTCTCAACAAAATTATATTCGAATTGATGATATTGATCTCCAACTCACGCAAGGCGAATCTGCCGATATTGTTTATACACATCAAAAAGTTGTACTGATGGATTGGCATGCAGATTGGAACAAAGCTAAAGCAATTGCAGCGACTGCATCTCCAGCATGTTGCCAAGCAGATCAAGATAAAATGACACAATTCTTTGCTGCAATTGGTGTTCATGTAATTTGGACAAAAGATCATCCTGGGTTATATGTAATGCGAAGCATTGCAATGTTAGTCAATGAAGCTTGCGAGGCGATTTTGCATGATGTCGCGACAGAACACGATATTGATGCAGCCATGAGATTTGGAGTGAATTATCCGCAAGGTCCGTTCCAATGGATGACGCAAATGGGTGCACAACAGATTTTGATGATTTTAGAAAATTTACATCAAGTTTATGGTGAAGAGCGTTATCGCCCAAGTCTGTATTTAAGAAAAAAAGTTGCTGCTATGACTTTACCCGTGCAGCAAGCACAACAATTAAAACAAGCAGGATAAGGCGTAAAAAATGGAACAAGTGTTTATTTGTGATGCTATTCGTACTCCAATTGGTCGTTATGCAGGAGCTTTAAGTAGTATTCGTACAGATGATTTGGCTGCTTTGCCGATTCAATATTTAAAACAACAACATCCTACGTTGGCTTGGGATCAGTTAGATGAGCTTATCCTTGGTTGTGCCAACCAAGCCGGTGAGGATAATCGTAACGTCGCTCGAATGGCATCATTACTTGCGGGACTACCAGACTCAGTACCTGCGATTACGGTAAACCGTTTATGTGCTTCGGGATTAGATGCGATTGGTTTGGCTGCACGTGCTATTAAGTCAGGTGAAGCACAATTTGTATTGGCAGGTGGTGTTGAGTCAATGAGTCGTGCGCCATTTGTACAGTCCAAGCCAGAAACAGCTTTTAGCCGAACACCAAGTATCTATGATACAACTATTGGTTGGCGCTTTATCAATCCAAAATTTAAAGCAAATTTTGGGGTGGACAGCATGCCCGAAACCGCAGAAAACGTTGCTGAAAAGTATCAGATTAGCCGTGAAGATCAGGATTTATTTGCTTTCAATAGTCAGAAAAAAACGGCAACTGCGCAACTTAATGGCGTGTTTGCAGAAGAAATATGTGCTGTAGAAATAATCGATCGTAAAAAAAATCTGACACGTATAACTGAAGACGAACATCCACGCGCAGATACCACACTGGAAAGTTTGGCAAAATTAAAAGCGCCGTTCCGCAAACAAGATGGTTCTGTCACAGCAGGAAATGCATCGGGGGTAAATGATGGAGCCGCTTGTGTGTTATTGACCAGTGAAGCTTTTGCAACGGCAAATCAGTTGAAACCACTTGCCAAAGTCATTGCGATGGCAAGTGCAGGCGTTGAAGCAAAATATATGGGAATTGGTCCAGTACCAGCAGTACAAAAACTGCTGAAACAGACAGGTTTAAGTCTGGATCAAATGGATGTCATTGAGCTGAATGAAGCATTTGCAGCACAATCACTTGCAGTAATGCGTGCACTGGGTCTGGACGATGATGATGCACGTGTCAATCCCAATGGCGGAGCAATTGCCTTAGGTCATCCATTGGGTATGAGTGGTACACGTTTGGTGATCACGGCAATGAAAGAATTGAAACGCCGTAATGGAAAATATGCACTATGTACGATGTGTGTGGGTGTTGGGCAAGGTGTTGCGCTTATTTTGGAAAATTTTGACGCATAACAGCCACTGCAAGACCAAACCAAGGATTTTAAGAAACAGCCAAAGGATGGCTGTTCAGGGAGTAACAATATGAATAACAATACATTGGAACATTTAGAAAAAGCATCGGTTGATGAATTACGCAATGTTCAATTCGAACGTATAAAACAAACATTACATCATGCTTATCAAAATAGTGCCGTCTATCGTCACAAATTTGATGAAGTTGGGATACATCCTGATGATTTTAAAACTTTAGCAGATCTAGCTAAATTTCCATTTACCTCTAAAAAAGATTTACGCGAAAATTATCCATTTGGCATGTTTGCAGTTCCACAACAGCAAATAGTCAGAGTACATGCCTCGTCAGGTACAACGGGGCAACCCACTGTCGTGGGATATACTCAAAAAGATATTCAAGTTTGGTCTGATGTTGTGGCGCGTTCATTACGTGCTGCAGGTTTAAGTAATCAAGATATTATTCAAGTGTCTTATGGCTATGGACTATTCACTGGTGGTCTAGGTGCGCACTATGGTGTTGAGCGCTTAGGCGCAACGGTCATTCCTATGTCAGGTGGTCAAACTGAAAAGCAAGTACAATTGATACATGACTTTAAACCCACGGCAATTATGGTGACACCATCCTATTGCTTAAATATTATTGAAGCATTGGAAAAAAGATTTGGTACTGCCAAAGAGTGCTCCATTAAAACCGGAATATTTGGCGCGGAACCGTGGACCAATGAGATGCGTAAAGAAATTGAAGACCGTTTAAGGATTGATGCTCTGGATATCTATGGCTTATCTGAAGTGATGGGACCCGGTGTGGCGATGGAGTGTCTGGAGACTAAAGATGGTTTGACCATTTGGGAAGATCATTTTTATCCTGAAATTATCAATCCAGAAACAGGTGAAGTGTTGGCTGATGGTGAATTGGGCGAATTAGTTTTTACCACGATTACCAAAGAAGGTATGCCTGTCATTCGTTACCGAACCCGTGATTTGACTCGTTTATTGCCAGGCACAGCAAGAACAATGCGCCGTATGGATAAAATTGTTGGGCGTAGTGATGATATGATGATTATTCGTGGTGTAAATGTGTTTCCATCTCAAATTGAAGAACAAATTTTACAAATCCCTGAATTGGTTCCTAATTATGAGATTCAAATTTGTAAACAAGGTCATCTGGATGGATTGCACATCCGTACAGAAATGCGTCAAGATATACCTCAGGAAATACACGCACAACTGTGTACTCAGCTCAAAACTAAGATCAAAACGATGGTTGGAATTACAGTAAGCATTGAAATTTTGACAGAAGGGGCATTGCCACGTTCAGAAGGTAAGGCTCAGCGTGTATTTGATTTGCGCAACAATAATCATGTTACACATCCATCAAGTACGCTTAGCCTTGGTTAATTTGAGTGTTGTTATTTGAGATTGTTAAATTAAGGTCCTATCGAACATTATGAATTCAAAATTAAAACTTGCTATAGATGATTTTATTACCAAAGAAATGTTAAGTGGAACGTCACTGATCATGACAGTTTTTGGTGACTGTGTGCATCATCACGGTGGGATTATCAGTCTTGCAAGTTTGATTCAGTTAATGAGTGTTTTTGGACTCAATGAGCGTTCGGTACGGACTGCTGTATTTAGACTGGTACAAAATGGCTGGTTAGTGTCTGAAAAAATTGGTCGTACAAGTTATTATCGTGTGACTGAAAGTAGTCTCAACGGTTTTACACTCGCAGATACTAAAATTTATAATTTTAATCATAAAGAATGGGATCAAAGTTGGGATTTGGTCTTACTTAGTTCATTAGATATTGATAATAAGCAAATTTTAAAGAAAGAGTTGGAGTGGCTGGGTTTTGCCAGTATCGCAAGTAATGTAATGGCTTATCCAAGTTGCGATAAATTGAAATTACAGAATTTATTGCTCAGTCAGAACATGACAGATCAAGTGGTAATTTTTAAAGCTGAAACTTTGCAACTGTGGCAAGAATCTTATCCAACGGTAAAACGAATGGTGGAAGTTAATTGGCCAATTCTTGAGTTACATTCACGTTATGAAAAATTTATCCAAGATTTTCGAGAGTTCTTAAATCTTGTGGAAAATTCAGATGATATGGATGCTGCACAAGCATTTCAAATCCGTATTTTGCTCATTCATCAATTCCGTCGAATTTTATTAAAAGATCCAAATTTACCATTTGAATTATTACCTTCAAACTGGTTATCGCTGAATGCGAGAAACTTAAGTAGTAACCTCTATCAACTGGTTGTTTTTGCAGGGGAAGAGTACTTTATGCAGTTTGCTCGCACATCAGAAGGTTTTATGCCACCTTTACATCCTATGTTTTATAAGCGATTTGGTGGTTTAAAAGTTGAGGAAATGGACGCTTAAACCCACTAGTTCATTTAATTATTTAAATGAATTGAGCTTTGAAAAATATGGATTATTCACATGCCTTGTTATGCCATTGATAATGTAATTCCAGTCGTACACCCTAAAGCATTTGTACATCCTACTGCTGTATTAATTGGCGATGTTATCCTTGAAGAGGGCGTTTATATCGGCCCTTTTGCTTCGTTACGTGCTGATTTTGGACAGATTCATGTCTGTAAAAATTCCAATGTACAAGATAACTGTGTGATTCATGGCTTTCCGAAAAGTATTACCTTAATCGAAGAGTATGGGCATATCGGTCATGCTGCTATTTTACATGGCTGTACGATTGGCAAAAATGTTTTGGTTGGCATGAATAGTGTTATTCTTGATGAAGCTGAAATTGGTGAAAATACCATTATTGGTGCCAATAGCACAGTTAAAGCCAAGGCTGTTATACCTGCAAATGTGCTCGCTCTTGGAAGTCCTGCAAAAGTCGTTCGTGATTTACTAGAACAAGAAATTGAATGGAAGCGAAATGGAACAAATGAATATATTCATCTTACACAGCGTTGTATAAATTCATTACGAGAGGTAGAACCTTTGATTTCTTTAGAAAATCGGTTGGATTTTACAAACTTTAAAGCTGAGCATAAGTTGTACTAATTTGTTGTTTGAGTGTTATAGCGGTTGAGCATCATAATATTGTGAATTGGATCAATGCGTACTGAATTTACAATCAGAAAATAGGTTCAACACATTGTTTTTGTCTCGTCCTAAAATAGTTTAACAATATTTCATTGAGAACCGAGTTAAGCAATGAATTCGGTTCTTGCTTTTTCACACATATCATTTTTTCGCCAATCTCTTAAAATCAGGAAAAACATCCTCTTACTGACGATTATCCAAAGCTTATGGTGGCCACGCAGCAAATTGAACAAGCCAAGCTATTGAGTAAAAGGCTGTTGTCATAGATGTCTAAGTGGTTCTTTTATGTGTTAAGATTGGGTAAAATTACTACAAATTTAGCACTTTATAAAATGTAGATTAGGATGATGATGAACAAAATTTTAGTGATTGCCTTAGGGATATTGCCAGTATTTGCACAAGCACAAAGCTTCAAATACAAAAACACTGAGTCTGGTTTTAAAAATTATCAGGGACTAGCCACTTTAACAGGAAAATTTTCACGTAATTTAGACCCTGAATATTTGGATTATATGGGTGATGATATTTGTTTTGAACCCAACAAAACATCAGCTGCACTCATTCCGCGTCCAAAAGGTGATACACGAGATGTCTGGTTTTGCTTTAGCAACTTTGATGCAGCAAAAAAGACTTTTAAGTTACCAGACAATATTAAAAAAGGTTATTGCCAATATGAAGGACAGGCAACGATTCAAATTAAAGACTATCATTTATTTATAGAGGAAACTGAAGGTTTTGATTCAACTCAATTAGTTTCAGCGACCAATATTACTCCTGCAAAAGCAATCAAATGTAAAGTGCAGAATTAAGACTGTTTGAATACTGTGATGAGATTTGATAACTACAAGTAAATAGAACTTAACTTGGTTAGTCATTCGCAAACAAAAAAGATCGCATTAATGCGATCTTTTTTTAAAACTGATACTTAAGCTATTCATGCTTATTTATTCTTTTTGCTGACTTTTTTATATTCCAGATAAGCTTCTTCAGCAAATTTTCGTAATGAAGTCCCGATTGCTGCATATTGGAATTCATTTAAGTTGGCTAGCGAGGCGCGTGCAGAAGGGTGTTGAACACCAAAACCTGAACCCGGAAGGAGTACGACACCTGTTTCATCAGCAACTCGGAAAAGTAATTCCGTTGGATTCTTATTTTTCATCACCCAATCAGCAAACGCATCACCATATAGTTTTCGTGAGGTATTTTCTAAATTGACCAAGGTATAGTAATCAACGGCATTCGGATCTTGTGGGACTTCAACCCCAAGCTGTCTATAAAGCGCAGCATCGCGTTCTCGAACCACAGATTTCACTGCTTTTTTATAGCTTTGACGAGAATCCATCATATTAAATAAAGCAAAAAGAACCATTTGTACTTGTTGAGGTGTGGATAATCCTGCGGTGTGATTTAAAGCAACATTACGGCTATCGGCAACTAGGCGATCAATAAACTTAATACTTGATGGATCTGTGGTGAGGGATGAGTAACGTTCTTCGAGTTCTTTCTTGTCTTTTTTAGAAAGCGCTGCAATTTTTTTATCTAAAATATTATGATTACTCAAGGCAATGACCCCAAGTCGCCAGCCAGTCGCACCGAAATATTTAGAGAAAGAATAAACCAGAATGGTATTGTCAGGGCAAATTGCAAACAAGGATTTAAAGTTATCTGCAAATGTGCCATAAACATCATCTGTTAAAATAATCAGGTCAGGACGTTTTTTGACAATATCAGCCAAAATCGCTAAACCTTCATCACTCATTTTAACCGAAGGTGGATTGCTTGGATTCACCAAGAAAAATGCTTTAATTGAGGGATCTTCTAATTTACGTAATTCTGATTCAGGGTATTGCCAACCAAGATTAGGATCAGCCTTGATGAGTACTTCTTCAAGCTGATAATCGTTGAGTTTTGGAATTTCGAGATAAGGGGTAAAAATAGGCGAACCTATGGCAATACGATCACCATGTGAAATAATTTTATTTTCTTTTAATGAATTAAAAATATAAGCCATTGCAGCGGTTCCACCTTCCACTGCAAATAAATCGAGTTCCTCTTTAGGCATACCTTGTACGCCCATTTCACGTAAAACGTATTCTTTAATAATCTTTTCGCTGACTCTTAGCATTCGATCTGGGACAGGGTAATTACAGCCAAGTATACCTTCAACCATTTCGAGTAAGAATGCATCGGGATCAAGTCCCAATTGGTCACGAACATAAGAAATCGCTTTACCCAGGAAAACAACACCGGGCTTATCACGATTTTCTAGGATGAAGTGGTCAAAGCGTGATTGCAATCCTTCTGCACGAGGAAATCCACCAAGCCCTTCAGGCATATAGGAAAAAGAAAATTCTGATTCAGTGGCAGAAAATAAACCCAATTGGAAAAAGGCACGGCGTGGAACAGTTGCAAGAAAGTTTGGATTTCCTCGTCCCGCATTGAGCATCATACGGTCGGTATGGCTTTGTGCCAAAGCAATCAATTCATCTTTGAGTTCAAATGGGCTCAGTTTTGCGTATTTTGAATAATCAACGTTCCCCATGGGAAGTCTCCTTAATTATCTTGAAGTGAATGAGTTTGAAATTTATAAAATTATTTATGCTAAACCGACAATCAGAGGGCCAAGCAAGGTTAAAAATACATTTGCGAGTGCATAGGTAATTGCAAATGGGACGGTCGGAATTGAGTTTCCAGCTTTGTCGAGTACACCACCAAAAGCAGGATTTGCACTGCGTGAGCCAGTTAATGCGCCTGCCATTACGGCGACATTGTTATAACGGAGTACATAACGGGCAAACAGCATTGAAAGAATTAGCGGTACCAGCGTGACCACCACCCCGATCATAAATAGTGATAAACCACTTTCTTTAATGGTTTGAATGGCCTGTAAACCTGATTGCAAACCGACAGCAGCAACAAAACCAGCAAGACCTAAATCTTTGAGAAGTTGTGAAGCGGCTAAAGGCATATTGCCGTGGACTTGGTTACGGCTACGTAGCCAACCAAATAACAGCCCTGATAACAGCGCACCGCCACCTGCACCAAGGGTTAAAGGAACATCACCAATACGGACAACGAATAGACCAATGACTAAACCAACAACTAAACCTGCACCGTGGAAAATCCAGTCTGTTTTTAAGCTTTCAGGTAGAGCTTTCCCCGCTTCTTTAACTAAACGTTCAAGATCACTTTTAGTTCCATATACGGTGACCACATCGCCTTGACGCAGGACCGTATCATCACTTAAAGCTTGCGCTTCACTGTTACGTTTAATCCCAAGCACATAAATGCCATGCTTTAAGTAATCTGGTGTATTGGCTTTGATATCCCCAAGGGTACGATTGGCATATTTTGAGTTTCGTAATATGACATCTGTGGTATCCATGATCATTTCCATGCCTTGTGAGGATTGCAACTCAGATCCAATAGACTCGGCAATGGAAACGATACTCGCCCTGCGACCAACGACCAGAACAACATCATCTTTTTGTAAGGTGATTTCAGCAGCAACATCAATAAATTGATCTTTGCGTTTTAATCGTTCAATGGTGACGCTCGGTACTTGTGTTTCGAGTTCGGCAATGGTGTGTCCTGATGCTTGTTTGACTTTGTAGATACGACCAACAATTTCAGGCATAGCCAATTCTTGACCAGGTGCCAGTTCAAATGCACCTTTTAACTGTTCCGCTTGTGCTTTTAAGGCATCATCATGAATTTCTCGGCCCATAAATTTTGGCAAGATATTCACACAGACAATAATTGCGCCTAGAGAACCAAAGATATAGGTCACGGCATATCCAATCGCAACATTGGCTTGAAGTTTCTGAATTTCTGCAAGCGGTAAGTCTAGACGAGAAATCGCATCGCCCGCCGTACCAATAATTGCAGATTGGGTCATTCCACCTGCAGCCAGACCCGCCGCTAAACCTTTATCTAGATTAAAGATTTTTGCCATGACTAAGACTGTAATGAGCCCACATACGGCCATGAAAATAGCCAGCAAAATTTCTTTAATAGATTGTGGTCCAAGCGATTTAAAAAACTGTGGGCCACTTTCAAAACCGACTGCGTAAATAAATAAAGCAAAAAGAATCGCTTTTACACCATTGTCGATTGGTACGCCAATAAGACTTAGAATAACAGCGACAAGTAATGATCCTGCAACACCACCAAATTGAAACTTTCCAAATTGGAATTGACCGATCCAAAACCCTATTGCTAAGGATAAAAATAATAGGATTTCAGGACTATGTTTTAATTCACCTTGTAGCCATTCAATCATTTTACGGCCCCACCTTTATTATTTAATCTATATTTGATTATGAGTAGAAAGTTCATTTTTTACGTTAAATGGAAAATACTATATCAATCGAGGTTGTGTAAAACATCGATATTTAAAATATATTATTTCATTGTTTTTTTATTCATTTAAATAATATAAGAAATATAGGGAATATTAATTTTTGCTTAAGTAAAGAAGTATTTTAATCATCTTAGTGTGCTTGGATTGCTTATTTGTTTTTAATGAGATTTTTTTGATTGGTAATTTTTTATTAAAAGTTAATTTATTTAAAAAATAAATTTAAGAAAAATAAACAATTTTTTTTGTGTTTTTAAGATTTCTATATTGTTGGTTGTTTTTGTTTAAGTTATTGAAAATAAAATATTATTATTTTTGATGTTGTATATTTGTTTTCTCGATGTTAGCAAAATGTATCGTTTGGTAAACAGTATGGAAAAATATAAATATATTGTGCATTTTATTTGAAAAGTAATTAATAAATTAAAAACGCCATTATAAATGCAGGTATATATATTATGAATAAAGTGTATAAATTGGTCTGGAATACTACGATTGGAAGCTGGATTGTAGTTTCTGAAATTGTAAAAGGTAATAAAAAGTCAAAAGTTAATAAAATTGTGAAGGGGTCGATGTTTTTATTATTTACTGTTGGCTCGAGTGCTATTTTGGCACAAGATATTAATGAGAGTTTAAATGTTAATGGTAGTTTAACTGTAACAGGGGATGTGATTGCAAACGGTGTATCATTAACAACAGTAAATACTGATTTAAATCAAACAAAAAATAATTTAAATACCCTTGATGATCAAGTCAATAATACCTCAACAGGTTTGGCAACTAAGGCTTCCCAGCTTGATTTTGATAGCTTGAATAATCAAGTGAATGATTCAAACACAGGTTTGGCGACGAAAGTATCACAGTCCGATTTTAATAGTTTGAATAATCAAGTTAATGATGTAAACACAGGATTAAGTACTAAGGCATCAGCGACAGATTTGAACTCACTCAAGAATCAAACTTGGAATATACAAAGCAATGGCGGGACGTCTAGCGCTGTAAAAGCTACAGATACCGTGAACTTTGTGAATGGTAAAAATATTGCCGTGACCAATGCGGGTACTGATATTTCAATTTCCACAGTGGATGATCCAGAGTTTAACTCGGTAAAAATTGGTGATACTGCAAATAATACCGTATTGACCAGTACTGCAAATGGTTTAGATCTTGGTGGTGACAAAATCACAAATTTAGCCAACGGTAGCATTGCTGCTGGATCTACAGATGCGGTGACTGGTGGACAAGTGAATGATTTACTTTTCCAAAGTGGTCAAGGTATCAAATACTTCCACACCAATTCATCTCTTGTTGACTCACAAGCCAATGGCTTAAATTCTCTCGCTATTGGCCCAGTGGCAAAATCCGAAGGTGAATTATCAATTGCTATCGGTCATCTCTCAAATGCTACAGGACTCAACAGTATTGCTGTCGGAAATACAGCCAATGCATTAAATGATTATTCTATTGCTTTTGGTAAAGAAACTGGCGCACTTGGGGCCAATTCAACCTCTATCGGAAATGGTGGGCAAGCCAGAGCATTAACCCCAACGTATAACGTGTCCAATACGCAACTGATTGCAATCAATGGTATTCCTGTCACTGCAATGGGAACGGATCCCAGTACAATTACTGAAATTAATGGGGTTGCAGTTTCTGCCACGCAAGTGAATCAGTTCCTTACAGCTTTGCAAAATGGCGCCAATATGTCTGTTGGCGATAAAAGTGTTGCTTTGGGCTCTTCTGCATTGGCGGGTGGGCCTTCAAGTATTGCGATCGGGGATGCAGCTATAGCAACAGGAACGCATTCAAATGCAATTGGTCAGGGTGCAAATGCCGTGGGAACCAATGCCAATGCGATAGGAACCTCGGCATCCGCTGCGACCAATGCCAATGCGATCGGAAATTCAGTGTCTGCAAGTGGAACTGCGAGCGTCGCAATCGGAAATCAAGCGACTTCAGGAGGTGCGAGTTCAATTGCATTGGGTGATGGCGCAAAATCTAGTGTGGTGAATGGTGTTTCAATTGGTAGTGCTGCAGGAGTAGGTTCGATTGGCTCAGGAACATTCGATCGTAATGGACATATCGCTGTTGGAGCAAACGCAGGACAAAATATAAGTGGTAATCAAACGATTGCTATTGGAGTCGGGGCAGGAAGTAATTCGACAGGCAATGTATCAAGTTCTGATTACAATATTGCTTTAGGGAGTGATGCGGGAACCAATTTATCGGGTAATCAGAATATCTCAATTGGTTTTGGCAGCAATAAAGATAGAAATGCTACCGTACAAAGCTCAGTGGCGATCGGTGCGGCAACATTTACTGAAAGTTTAGGTGTAGCAGTTGGAACACGAGCAAGTGTTGCACAAGGCGGTGTTGCACTCGGTTATGACTCGATTGTGACGGGTACTTCAGGGGTTGCAATTGGCTTGGATTCTTTAGCGGGTCAAAGTGATGTGGCTTTAGGTTCAGGAAGTATTGCGCAAAATAACTCACTTGGAAATGGCTATATCACCAATGTCTCTGGTGGTGTGGGAGGCTTTAACATTGTTTCGGTCGGGAATAAAAATGAGCAACGTCGAATTACCAATGTTGCTGATGGCGCTGACTTGCAAGATGCGGTAACCGTCAATCAGATTAAAGCCTTACAAAATGACATTATCCGTGTGATGGGTGCAACAGATGCAAATGGTAATCCTGCAACTATTGGAAGTGGTGGTACTTTACCTTTAATCCAAGTCAATGTTAAAGATCCTTCAGGCAATACCAGTAAACTTCCAACGACGATTCAAGATGCTTTTGATTTACTGGGTTCGGGACAGATTGGTGGGATAGTACCTGATGCTGTGTTGTATAACTCAGACAAATCGGTTGTGAATTTAGTCGGTACAGATGGAACCATTATTCGCAACGTAAAAGGCGATGAAAATGATTTGTCCTCAGCCGTGAATTTTGGGCAATTAAAAACAGCTGTTGCCGAAGCAGGGCCACAATACTTTTCTGTAAACACCACTGATATTAATAATAAAAATAATACAGGGGCAAATGGAGATAATTCTTTAGCAATCGGCCCGAGTGCCAGTACGTCTTCACTTGCTGCAGGCAGTGTTGCCTTAGGCAGTAATGTGATTGTGGCAAGAGAAAGATCAGTTGCGATTGGTGCGGGCGCGGGTTCAGTGGGGGTTTCCTCGATTTCAATCGGTGATTCTTCTATTGCCTCAGGTACAAATAATATTGCGATGGGTAAAAGCGCAGAAAGCCGTGGTGAAGATAGTATTGTCATTGGTAATGGTTCAGAGGCAGATGGCACCAAGTCAAACTATGCGGTCGTTGTAGGGAGTGACGCTGAAGTTAATTCTGCAGATCAAGGGATCGCAATTGGTCGTCAAGCACTGTCTCAAGGGGATAATGCGACGGCAATTGGTTATCAGTCTAAAGCAAATGGTGCGCAGAGTGTTGCTTTAGGACGCTTTGCCACAGCAACTGCAGAAGACAGTATGGCCTATGGAGATAATGCTAAAGCTTCGGGTGTGAATTCCACTGCAATAGGTTCAGATGCAAACAGTACTTCTCAAGATGGTTTGGCAATAGGCTCTCAAGCAAAAAGCTATGCAGCAAAAGCCACGGCAATTGGTCAAAATGCAGAAAGTGCGGGTGAAAATTCAATAGCGTTTGGTGTCAACAGTGTAAGTCGTGCTAAAGATGCCACTGCGATCGGCAATAATGCAACTTCAAATGGGATCAATGCGATTGCACTTGGAAAACAATCCAATGCAAATGCTTTAAATTCAATTGCACTGGGCACAGGAACCAATGCACTTCAAGAAGATGCGATTGCGATTGGAAATAGTGCTTCGGTGAGTGCGAAAGGCGCAACTGTATTGGGCAAGTCTGCAACAGCATCACATGAAAACGCTGTGGTTTTAGGAAATAACTCAGTTTCAGCAGCTTATGTGGCAACCAAATCAGCCATAATTAATGGCAAAACTTATGACTTTGCAGGAGCTCCCGCGGCATCTTCTAGTGTAAGTGTCGGGGATGTTGGGGCAGAACGAACCATTGTCAATGTTGCTGCTGGGCGTATCAGTAGCTCAAGTACAGATGCAATCAATGGCAGTCAATTATATCAAACCAATCAAGCCATTACCGATTTAGCAGACACGCCATTAAGCTTTGCAGGAGACACTGGTGCAAAAGTGGATCGTAAATTGGGTGAGCAATTAAAGCTTACTGGTGGAGCGACAGGGGTGCTCACAGATGGCAATCTCGGGGTGGTAAGTAATGGTACAGATACTTTGCAATTAAAACTGGCCAAAGATGTCAACCTGACTGCTCAAGGAAGCTTAAGCGTTGGAACTTCCAAAATTACAGATGGACAAGTGGAAATTAATGACAGCGCAAATAATAGCAATATCAGCACCTCCACTCAGACAGTGATCACTGCGGGCACAAACAGTAATACCACCAATGCCAGTAGCATTAACTTAAACAATGCGAGCAATAATGTTGTGTTAAGTGGTACGACGGGCACCTTGACTGGATTAACCAACAAAACCTTAACTGAATCAGACTTTGCCAAAATGGGGCGTGCAGCAACAGAAGAACAGCTTAAGTTAGTCAATGAGGTGGCTGAAAATGCCAATAAAGGTTGGAATTTAACCACCAACAAAGACAGTGCAGGTACTACAAATATTGCAGCCACGGATACAGTCGATTTTTCAAATAGTGATGGCAATCTAGCCATTGGTCACACTGGTGCAAATGTCGATCTAAAACTTGCAGAAATCGTTAATGTGGGCGGACTTCCAGGTGGGGCAAACATTGCCATTAATGGCAAAAATGGCACCATTACAGGATTGACCAATACTACTTTTGATCCAAGTAATTATTTATCTGGGCGCGCTGCAACTGAGGATCAATTGGCAACACCAATTACATTTGCTGGAGACAATGCCGGTGTGAATGTCGATCGTAGATTGGGACAACGCTTAAGTATTGTCGGCGGTGAATCTGTTGCAGCCAATTTAACCGACAATAATATTGGTGTAGTTGCAGACAGTACCGACAATAAACTAACCATTAAACTCGCAAAAGATATTCAGCTCGATAGTGTAAATGCGAGTGGTACAGTGATCGATAGCAAAGGCTTAACTTTTGTAAACGCAAGTGGCGGTGCTGTGCCGAATTCACCAAGTGTGACCGTGACAGGAATCAATGCGGGGACCAATAAAGTGACCAATGTTGCATTGGGTGATATTAGTGATAACTCTATGGATGCTGTAAATGGTAGCCAGATTAAACAGATCATTGATAAAGGATTTAGCATCAGTGCAAATGCTGACAGCGCAGCAAAAGATACGATTGGACTTGGTGAGAATGTTGATTTTAGTGCAACCGATGGCAACATTAAAATTACCAACACAGGCAATAATGGCATTAGCTTCGGACTTGAACCTGTGGTCAAGATTGGACCTGCCACAGGCGGAAATCCAGTAACAGTCAACGGCAATACAGGAACAATTACAGGCCTAAGCAATACAACCACATCCAGTAATGACTTTGCTACAGTCGGTCGCGCGGCCACAGAAGAACAGCTCAAACAGATGCAAACTGGGCTCAGTGATGCGGGCTTTGGCTTAACGGCTGGCGATGGTAATAGCATCAACAAAAAATTGGGTGAAAGTATTGAGGTTATTGGTGCCGATAGCAATATTGCCACCAAGGTTGCAGGTGGCAAGGTTGAAATAGAGCTCGCCAAAAATATTGATCTGAGTACTGCAGGCAGCTTAACAGTCGGTACCAGTAAAATTACAGATGGTCAAGTTGAATTAAAAGATGCAGGCAAATCGAATATTAGTACGGTGAATAGTACAATTGTCAGCGATGGTACCAATAGCAGTACGTTAGGTGCAGGAAATATCAATGTCAGTAATGGCACTTATCAAACCCAAGTCGGCCCAACACAAATTCTTGTAGGTGGTGCAAATCCAGTTACGGTGAATGGTTCAACAGGACGGGTGAGTGGTTTAAGCAATACCACTTGGGATCCAAATGCAATTTACAATCAAAAACAAGCTGCGACTGAAGAGCAGTTAAAACAAGTCAGTGATGTGGCTCAGAATGCCAATAAAGGCTGGAACGTCAAAACGGATGCTATTTTGGGGACAACGCAAGTCAAACCAGGAGATACGGTCGATGTTGGTCTAGCGACAGGTGAAACTAATTTAAATGTCAGTGCAAAAAATGATAGTAATGGAACGACAACCATTGATTTCAGTTTAAATAAAGATCTGAATATTGATAGCGTCACTGCGGGTACCGCAACGGACTCCACTGTATTGAATAAAGATGGCATTACTGTACAAGATGGTAGCACTCAAAGTGTGATCAGTTCTGGCGTGATCAGCGTCAAAAATACCGTCAATCATGTTGTCCTTGATGCCAATAAAGGCACTCTAGAAGGTTTAACCAATAAGACTACATCAGGTAATGATTTTGCTACCACAGGTCGTGCAGCCACAGAGGAACAGCTTAAAGAAATCCAAACTGGACTGAATGATGCCGGTTTTGCTTTAACCGCTCAGGATGGCAATACAGTAAATAAGAAATTAGGTGAAAGCGTTGATGTGATTGGCGCTGACAGTAATATCAGTACCAAGGTTGCAGCTGGAAAAGTACAAGTCGAGTTAGCAAAAAATATTGATCTTACTTCTGCAGGAAGCTTAACGGTTGGTAAAAGCAAAATTACTGATGGCAAAGTCGAACTGAAAGATGCTGCTAAATCGAATATCAGTACCGTCGATGGTACATTGGTGAGTGATGCAAATAATAATAGTAGTTGGATTGGTGCAGGCAGTATCAATCTAAGCAATGGCATTTATCAAACCCAAATGGGACCAACACAAATTATTGTGGGCGGTGCAAACCCTGTAACTGTGAATGGTGCAACAGGGACTATTGGTGGGCTGACCAATAAAACATTTAATCCAAATAACTTTGTTAGTGGTCAAGCTGCGACAGAGGATCAGCTTAAAGCGGTGAGCGATCGTATTCAAACAGCAAACCAAGGTTGGAATTTGACCACCAATGGAACCAATAGTAATCCAGTCAAATCAGGCGATACGGTCGATTTTAGTAACAAAGATGGCAATATTAATATCAGTAACAATGCCAATAATGTCAGTGTCGAATTAGCCAAAGATATCCAGGTTGACAGTGTGACTGCAGGCAATACCGTAATCAATAATGATGGTCTTAGCATTACTGGCGGGCCAAGTGTGACTAAAAATGGTATTGATGCTGCGGGTAATAAAGTCACCAATGTTGCAGAGGGGAGTATTGCTCAGAGCAGTAAAGATGCGGTGAATGGAAGCCAGATTCATAATATTATTGGGGATGGTGCATTCCAAGGCGGAGATGGCAATACCATTACCAACATCGGTGGGACAGGTGCAACCAACATTAATGATGCGATTAGCTCAATCAACCAAAAAGCTGGGCAACATGCTACAGTTATTGCTGGGCAGAATATGACGGTCACTGAAACAACCAATAGCCTAGGAGGTAAGGAATATAAGGTTGCAACAGCAGATGACGTAAAATTTAACACGGTTACTGCAAATACGGTTACTGCAGATAATGTCATAGCAAACACAGTCAAAGTGGGTGATGTTGCAATAGATCAAAATGGAATAAATGCTGGGAATAAAAAAATCACCAATGTTGCAGCAGGTGAAGTATCCAGCACTTCAAAAGATGCGGTTAATGGTTCACAACTTAATACGTCAAACCAATACATCACCACATCATTAGGCGGTGGCGCAAAATATGAAAATGGTCAGTTCGCTCCGCCAACCTACAATGTAAATAACGGCTCATATCATAATGTGGGTGATGCCTTAGGTGCGCTTAATCAGGCTGATATTGATTTAGGTAATAAAATTACCAATCTAGGCGATCGTTTAGAGCAAGTATTTTATGACACCAATGGTCGCATAGATGATTTAGAGAAAAGAGCCAGTGCAGGCAATGCGCAAGCACTTGCAACAGCAGGTTTACCTCAAGCTTATATTCCAGGCAAAAGTATGATGGCAATCAGTGGGGGGACTTACCGTGGAGAAAGTGGGTATGCGATCGGGATGTCATCAATTTCAGATAATGGTCGATGGGTGTTTAAGGTGAGTGGAAGTGGTAACTCGCGTGGTGATTTTGGGGGAACTGTAGGTACTGGGATCCAATGGTAGGTTAGGGGAGCTAAGGCATTTGAACCATTTAAACAGTGTTTTAGCTTACCATTTTTTGGATTCAAATTAACGAGAACAAGAATTTATACGAGAGTCGACATATGAAAAATTTATTGATACTGAGTTTAATCGCCGTAACATTGAGTGCTTGTGCCACAGGAACCATTATTTCTAAAGACGGTAAAACGGATCAAGCGAAATGGCACAAGGTTGATGATGTTATTTTAAATAAAAAAGCGGGAACATTCCCAAATGTACAGAACTTAAATCAAGTCAGAGCAGGAATGACCAAAGATCAACTTTACGCACTGATTGGCCGACCTCAATATGAGGATGGTTGGAGAGCTAGAGAATGGAATTATTTGTTCCATTTCACGACTGCAGACCGTAGCAATGACACTATTACAACATGTCAGTTTAAAATTTTATTTGACCAGGAAAAGATCGCAAGAAGCTTTTACTGGAATCCAATACAGCCTAAAGATGGCCTTTGTCCTCCCTCTCTTGAATTAAAGTAACAATCAGTGAGTAGATGATTGAAGGCTTTAAAATTGTATACTTTAAGCATTTAATTTTTTGCGTGTATAAAAATTCAAACTCAAACAACAGTGTGTAAAGAGAATAAAACCACATCGATGTGAACACTTTAAATAAGCGGTCACATCGATGTGGCACATTTAAATCATATACGTTTTTAAGATGATGTTTTAACACGCCATTGAGGATAGATCGAAAGGATGTAGTCCTGAAATTGTTGTATCACTTTTGGATTGTTTGAACGCTTTAAATAGTCTAAAACACGATCCAAGTAAGCCTCACTGGGTTGTATCTCAAAGCCTAAATTTTGACTTAATTGAGCATAATGTTGTTTTATAAGATTGGGATTTTCTGGGATCGCTTTAATATTGACTCGCATACCTTCAAAAATATAACGCAAACCATCAAGATTACCTTTGATTGGTACAGTACCGTGATCTTCACCCTCATACTGGACATATTTATAGTTCAGTTGAGTAAAAGGCTGTTGACTTAAATATTGATTGAACTTTTTGATACCCTTGTAATGGTTGTCTAAACTGTTTGTATTTTCACTGGCACCAACTTGGGTTAAAAATAAAGTTTTATGCTGAAAATCTTGATTGTTCGCTTCCTTAAAACGTTTCAACATGATCTCATCATCCCACCAAATACTAGGGTCATGGACAATATAGGCTTGGATATTTTGTTGACCATTGAGCATATGATTGAGTGCGGTAATACCTCCGAAAGAATGACCAATCAATATATTTAACCCATTCGTACGATATTTTTTCTCAATATCAGGCATGAGCTCAGATTCTAAAAATTTAAAAAATGCGACATTTCCACCAGTTTCACTTTCAATTACACGTCCTTCATTAATTTCAGGCTTTTGCTTGGTTGGGGTTAAGTCTCGAGCACGATCTGTATTGACGATGCCCACAACGACCATTTCAGGAATCGAGGGATAAGGTGACTTCGATAATTTCTCGACAATTCCTGTCAAATAATGAAAGTTAGTTTCGCTATCTAATAGATAAATCACAGGATATTTTTGCTTGGGATATTTGCCATATGTAGCAGGGAGATAGATCTGGATTGGTCTTTTTTCATTTAAAATAGCGGAAGATATGTTTTGTGTTTCTCCAATACGAATGCTGTTATCGGCAAAAGTATGTATTGAGATTTGCATGATCAACACGCCTAGCGCCAAGTAGAGAGAAGTTTTCTTCAACATGAAAAATGACCTATTCGATAACAGTGATGTGATTACGCCTGTTGAGAAACTTATTAATTGCTCAAGTATGGGTACTGATGATTTACAAATAAAAAAAGATTAAATTCAGTTCAGGCTTTGTTGCTGGCTGGCAGAGCTTTTAGCAGAAACAGGTGTTTTGCAGCATCTGTTTGTATTTTTATAACTGACCAAAGTCATAGAGTTGAGTACACGATTTGCTATTGGCTGAATAAGAATAGATTGGATCATAAAATTGATTTTTATAAATATGCGAATAATAATTATTATCTTTTAAGCTGGTGGTAAAAATCAATATGGATCTTTATGTTTTATAAATTTATATTGTTTTGCGCTGTCATGAACAAGTTAAAAATTATGCGTTTAAAAAAATTAGCCTTTAAGTACTATGGTTCCCATTAAAATTTCTTCAACGTATTTTTAAACCATACTCCTTAACTCATAGGCTGTATTTCTCAGTAAAGGCAAAACCTGCTGAATCAGCTGTTCTTCAGTGACACGATGTGTTTGTGCAATACAGTTTAATGCAGCGACGGCTTTGCCTTGTGCATTTAAGACTGGAACTGCAATGGCAATAACCCCTAATTCATGTTGTTCTTTTGATAGACAATAATCTTGTTTTTGAATCTCTGCCAATACTTGATAAAACTGGGCTTCATCTTGAATGGTATAAGCGGTGAGGCGTTTCAAACTATATTTATTTACCCAGTGTTTTTGTTCTTCTAAATTTAATGCTGCCAATAAAACCTTGCCTGTTGAGGTTGCATGTGCAGGCAAACGATTGCCCAAATGCATCCCATACGGGCTGAGGCGTAAATTATCATGTTGAGGTAAGTAGCTTCGCGCAATCGGAACAACTTCATGTTCATCTAAAACCACCAGCGAAAAAGTCAGACTGGTTTGTGCGCTTAACAGGTTGAGAATAGGTTGCACAACTTTAGGCAGATGTGCAGAGCTTAAATAGGAGCTCGATAAGCGTAACACTTTGTGAGTTAACCAAAAGTAGTGATCATCAGTTTCTAAATAACCTAAATATTTTAAAGTTCGTAAATATCTTCGTGCCGCTGTACGGCTCAATCCTGTGCGCTCTGCAATTTGAGTCGAATTGAGTTTTTGACGATCAACTCCAAAGGCTTCAAGCAAACTTAGCCCTTTAGCCAGTCCAGCGATGTAATCGTCTTGCTTAATGGTTTCACCTGAAACTTCGTTCTCAATTAAATCGTATCTCATCGTTCATCCATTCCCGATTATAATTTTATGGCCGATATACGGTCATTGTTGCCACTATACGGCGATTATCCAGTTTTCACCATATCAAAAAGAGATCAAAAAAATTAATTTAATGGTCAGGATATGGAGAAAATGTTATGGAAAATTTAACCACACAAGTGGCGATTATTGGTTCAGGCCCAGCTGGGCTATTGCTTGGACAACTGTTGTTTAAAGCAGGTATCTCCCACGTAATCATTGAGCAACGCAGTGCTGAATACGTAGCTGCACGTATTCGAGCAGGGATACTTGAACAAGTATCGGTTGATTTATTGAAGCAAGCGGGTGTGGATGAAAATCTAAACAAGTTTGGCTTAGCGCATGAGGGGATTGAAATTTTAACCAATGGCTTAAAGCATCGTGTGAATTTATCTGAGTTAACTCAGGGAAAGCAAGTTACGGTTTATGGACAAACAGAAGTCACAAAAGATTTAATGCATGCGCGTGAAGCGGCAGGTTTATGCACTTACTACGAAGCTGAGAATATGCAAATTCATGATTTTGAGCAAAACCCGTATGTTAGCTTTCAGCAAAATGGTCAATCGTACCAGCTTAGATGTGATTTTATTGCAGGCTGTGATGGTTATCATGGAGTCTGTCGTGCAAGCGTGCCACAAGATAAAATCAAAACTTTTGAAAAGATTTATCCATTCGGTTGGTTAGGTGTACTTGCAGATGTTCCACCTGTTTCAGATGAATTAATCTATGTACAGTCAGAACGTGGTTTTGCTTTATGTAGTATGCGTTCAAAAAACCGTAGCCGATATTATTTGCAAGTTCCTGTGACGGATCATGTCGATGAATGGTCTGACCAACGATTTTGGGATGAGTTAAAAAATCGCCTTGATGAAGAAAGTCGTAAAAATTTGGTTACAGGTACTTCAATTGAAAAAAGTATTGCACCTTTACGCAGTTTTGTAACAGAGCCAATGCGATTTGGGAAACTATTTTTAGCAGGAGATGCCGCACATATCGTTCCACCGACTGGGGCAAAAGGTTTAAATTTAGCTGCATCTGATATCGCTTATTTGTCAAATGCCTTAATTGAATTTTATCTCAATGGTTCAGAACAAGGCATCGAGGAATATTCTGAAAAATGCTTAAAACGTGTGTGGAAAGCAGAACGTTTTTCATGGTGGATGACGCATTTACTACATCGTTTTGAAACGGAAAGTGAGTTTGATCATAAAATTAAGCAGGCTGAATTGAGTTATATTTTAGATTCACATGCGGGTTTAACCACATTGGCTGAAAACTATGTGGGTTTACCTTATGAAATAAAAACATTTAATGAGGTGCAGGGGAGTCGTTCAGACTTGCTTAGTCATTAATTTTTGAAAAATAGAAAGTTACCTATTTTGAGCAAGGTTTTAAATCTTAATTAAATATAGGTGGCTTTCTTTTTCTTTTTTATACAACAAAGCTGATCAGGCTTTTTTTGAAGCTTAAACCAAATAGATTCAAATCGAAAATTTGTTTTCATTTTATAGATGAACTTGTTAGCATCAAAGAGTATTTTTGATAGCGTGTGACAGTGAATGTCTTCAGGTCAACAAGTTTTAATTAAACTTAGAAAAATGATTATTGCTGGGGAGCTAGAGGGCGGTGCCAGAGTGGCAGAGATCCCAACGGCTGAGTTGCTTGGGGTATCAAGACAGCCTGTGCGTATGGCATTTCGTTTGCTTGAGCAAGAAGGTTTATTGATTAAAAATCCGACTCGAGGTTATACGGTTCGAGAAATTTCAGAAAAATTGATCAATGATGCACTTGAAGTGCGTGGCATCCTTGAAGGACTGGCTGCTAAAACCATTGCAGAACAAGGTTTGACGGAAGAACAGAAAAAAACACTACAAAATTGCATTGTCGAAACTGAAAAACTTTTTGATGGAAAAACTGAGTTTGGTGATCATGAGCTGGAACGTTACCATCACTTTAATGTGATTTTTCACGATACCATTATTCAAGGCGCGCAAAATGTTGCATTGATCCAAGCCTTAGCCAAAAACAATCAATTGCCCATGGCCTCGGCCCAAGCCATTACCTATGACCAAACTCAAGCACTTTCAGAATATCGTCGCTTACATTATGCCCATCTACAACACTGTTCAATTTACGATGCTTTAATGCATAGACAAGCTGGGCGTGCTGAAACATTGATGCGGGAACATAGTAGTGTTGTGGTTTTGGGCGAGACCTTAAGAAACGTGTTGTCTCAATAAAACCGAAAAGAAATATCAACAGACCCTCAGCAGCTCTTTTAATCGAATCAAAGGGCTGTTTTTCATTAGAATTCAATCAGCAAACTGGTAGATTTTGCGCGGGAACAGCAGGGGGTAAACTGGTTATTTAATGCATGTTCTTCGTCAGTCATAAATACATCACGGTGATCTGGAATTCCTGCAAGCACACGCGTGATACAGGTTCCGCAGATACCTTGTTCACAAGAAATAGGGACATCAAAACCGTTCTCAATTAAGGCTTGGGTTGCTGTTTGATGAGGCTGTACTTCGATTCGACGGTCACTGCCTTTGATTTCAATGGTAAAAGCAGCATTGTTAGATGCCTCTGACTTTTGTGCGACAAAGTGTTCTTGATGTAGCTGCTCTGTCTGCCAGCCCATGTGTTGAGCTGACTCCATCACAAATGCCATAAAACCTGCTGGCCCACAAACATATAAATGTCTATCGGATGAATTCTGTTCCAAGACGGACGACATATCACATTGAGTTTCTGGTTGACCTTGAATATGAAAATGAATCTGACCTGCAAAGTGTTCGGTTAAATTTCCATAGAAAGCAATCATTTCATGACTACGTACAAAATAATGCAATTCAAATGGGATCCGCTGAGCTTTAAGCCGATATGCCATTGAAAGAATCGGAGTAATGCCGATACCACCTGCAAATAAGATTGCCTTTTGGGTATGAGGATGAATTTCAAATAAGTTACGTGGTGCGCCAATACGTAATTGATCACCTTCACGATACTCGGTATGCATGCAACGAGAACCACCTCTGGAATGCTCATCATGCAAAACACCAATTACATAACGATGTTTTTCACTACAACAGTTTGAAAGTGAGTATTGGCGTGTTAAGCCATTTTTGAGATGTACATCAATATGTGCGCCTGCCTCAAAGCTTGGAAGGGCAGAACCATTGCTTGAAACCAATTCAAAGGCTCGAATTGATGGAGTAAGCTGGTGAATTTTATCAATAACAACGTCCATGTGTATTCTCCTTTAAATCACCCGAATATTTGGAAACTTATGTTTTGTTGTTTCAGGCGTGAGCGTACTTTCTTGTGCCAGTAATCGGTCAATCACTTTACGTGACTGTACGCCACCAGCATCGATATTTAGCATCAGTAACTGGCGATGGGGATTTCGTAAAATATTTTGTTGCTGTTGTTCCAGCATTTCTAAATCTTCGGTAAAGATTTTGCCTTGACCTTCGCGAATGAGATCAGTGAGGGTCGGGTTATCTTGTTGGAAATTACGTGCCATTCCCCAAAAATACCAATGCGAGGTTTCTGTTTCAGGGCTAATAAAATCAACCACAATCGATGACACTTTTTTATCTTTAGGGGCATGATATCCGCCATGTCCAGCATGAGCGACACCCACTTCAATGTGTACGTTACTTGGTGCAACGAAGTGACAGCGTTGCCAACGATCTACAGCAACATCATCTGCTAAGTTATTACAACGAAGTGCCATTTGCCAAAATGGAGGAGCGATGACATTTTCCATATAACGTTCAGTAATGACATGATCACCATCGACCTCGGTGACAGGAAGTGCTTCATCAATTTCTTTTTGCCCAATACTGCTCGAATGGACATAGGTTTCATGGGTCAGATCCATAAGGTTATCGACCATCAAACGATAATCACAATGGATATGGAATAAACCACCACCATAGCTCCACTCAGGATGTTCTGCCCATTCTAGTGTTGGAAGTTTGGACTCATCAGCCAAAGTTTGATCACCAGGCCAAACCCAAATAAAGCCAAACTTTTCTATGGCTGCATAGGCTTTATTGCAGGGGAAACCGTTTACACGTTGAGCTGGCATAGAAATGGTTTTTCCCTCGCATCCCATGACTAAACCATGATAACCACAAACTAAATTGCCATCTTCTACATAGCCTAATGATAATGGGGCGCCACGATGTGGACAAAAATCTTCAACAGCAGCAACTTGATTTTCTTTGCCGCGATAGAAAACAATTTTTTCACCACAGATGGTGCGACCAAGTGGCTTATCTTGGATATCTTCAGGATAGCAAGCAACATACCATGCATTTTTTATAAACATTTGTGATGACTCCTTATCACTTATTGGATCCAATTTATATCAACACAAGTAAACGGTCAATCGATAAAATGATCATTTTTGATCATTGAAGTCTTTGATTTGGGCTTGTTTGTTTTGTATTTATCAGTATTTTACTGTTTTTATTTAAAAAATATCTCTACGATATTTATGTGGTTATTTGTGCTTTTATTTATATTTTGGATCCAATTTGTATTTTTGTTGAATACCTATCACGTTGCGAAAACTGAAATATTTAAAAATAAGGGGGTGGGCTTTTTGAATATCCTCAATAAGGTCACTGACTTAGAAGAGGTTAAATGAACTAAATGGATCCATTTTAGTGTAATTTTAAAATATGTATATCCATTTTTCATTCTTTTAATTTAAATATATTGATTTAAATCATATATTTTATAGTTTTTAATCTAATTTTGTAAATATTTTTTAATAATACTATTGATTTTTTGGATCCAATTAATCAAGATGAAATAGAGCAGGACGCTCCAAAAAAATATTCTTGTTCAAAAACGAGTTTTAAAAATTAAATTATTCCTCTAGGTAATTATGGATACGGATATGCATAACCACCCAACGACGCAGCACAGCAATGTCGTGTGTATATCCTACCCAGATTGGGAGATACACAAATGGAAAGAGATGTGCTTGGTGAGATAAGTCAAAATAAGATGAGCCGCTATCAATGGTTTGTGATTTTGATTTGTGTTTTCCTCAATATTATTGATGGTTTTGATGTCATGGTTATGGCATTTACTGCACCTTCAGTTTCAGCGGATTGGTCGCTTTCTGGTGCTCAAATCGGTTTGTTATTAAGTGCTGGTCTATTTGGTATGGCTGCTGGTTCGATTTTTCTGGCACCACTTGCCGATAAAATTGGTCGCCGTTTACTGATCTTAATTTGTTTGGTGATTGCTGGAATCAGCATGCTGGCATGTGCTTTTGTCAATAGTCATAGCATGTTGGCCATGCTTCGTTTTGTCACAGGGATTGGGGTTGGCGGTATTCTTGCCAGTAGCAATGTTTTGGCCAGTGAATATGCCAATACGCGCTGGAGAAGTTTTGCGGTCAGTTTAATGTCTACAGGATATGGGATTGGTGCCACACTTGGTGGGATATTGTCACTGACACTGATTGAACATTTAGGCTGGCGCTCGATTTTCCTTGCAGGTGGGATCACAACCATTGCAATGCTGTTGGTGAGTATATGGTTATTGCCTGAGTCCTTAGATTATTTGTTGGCAAAAAGACCACAACAAGCGCTAGCGCGAATGAACTCAGTATTACAGCGTATGGGCTTAAATCATCTAGATGCCTTACCTGATTATGCAAAAAGTGATGCAAAGGGTGGCGGAGATTTTGCCAAATTATTTGGTGGGCAACAGGGCTTTCAAACATTGTGTCTATGGGGTGCTTTCTTTCTCGTAATGTTTGGCTTCTATTTTGTAATGAGTTGGACACCGAAAATTTTAATTTCAATGGGAATGTCGGCTGAACAAGGGGTTACCACAGGTATTTTAATTAGTATTGGCGGGATCTTTGGTGCAGCAATTATTGGTTTGCTGGCATCCCGTATCAAAATCTTCTATGCCTTAAGTCTATTTCTAGGACTAACTGCCGCATGTGTGTTTTTATTCGTGGCTGTCTCGGCCCAAGTGAGCGTGGCATTGATTGTTGGCCTATTACTTGGAACGCTGATTAATGGTTGTATTGCAGGTTTATATTCTATTTCACCTACAATTTACGACGCCGATATTCGTAGCCGTGGCGTAGGCTATGCCATCGGTTTTGGACGTATTGGTGCCATTTTATCACCAACAATTGCAGGCATTTTTTTAGATAAAGGTATAGCGCCAGCCACGCTTTATGCATATTACGGGGTGGTGTTTATTTTGGCAATTGTACTTATTTTAATGTTAGGTAATGCATTTTATCGACATAAAAATGAAGCAGCCTATACGCTTAAAACAACAACTTAATCCTCTAAAAATTAAATGGTTGAGATAAAAAATGAAAAAAACATCTTTGTGGGTGTGGGTATACTTTTGCCCATTATTTAGTGCCCTGGCGCATGCCGATTTAGTGACAGACAGCAGTGCAGAGCTAACGCTTAGAAATTTTTAATTTGACCGAGACTATAAACAAGATCCATATCCTTATACTGCTGCGCGCGATTGGGCACAAGGTATCATCTTTAATGGTCAATCGGGCTATACCGATGGAACAGTTGGTTTTGGTGTTGATGTATTGGCAATGGCTGGATTTAACTTAATTGGAGATCGAGCCGATGACTATGCACGGAGTAACTTATTACCTGTAAATGCAGATAATTCACGAGATGATTATTATGGGAAAATAGGGCTGACTGCCAAAGCAAAATTTAAGAAAAATGAGCTTTTTGTGGGAGATTTGGTTCCACGATTGCCCACGATTTTTTCTTCACCTGCGCGTTTGTTCCCTCAAACTTATCGAGGTGCTCGGTTTGTTTCCAATGAAATTCCAAAGTTACAATTGGAAGGTTTTTATGTAGACCAAGTGCGACAGCGTGATTCGATTCATTATAGTGATGTCGGTACGGACAATATCAATCGCCGTTTTGATCAATCAGCAACAACAGATTACTTCTATAGTTTTGGTGGCGCTTATCAACTCAATGATGCATATCGAATCCGTGCTTATCAGGCTGAACTGCATGATATCTACCAACAGCAATTTTTAGGATTCAATGGTAAGCAGCCTTTAAATGAACAGTTAACTTTTTTAAGCGATGTACGATTTTTCAATAGTCAGGAGGCAGGTAGACAAAAAATCGGCCATGTAGATAACCAGCATTTAAGTGGATTATTTGGTTTAAATTATCAAAACCATACCCTGTCTTTGGGTTATATGCAGGCCTTTGGTTCGACAGGCTTACCATTTTTATCGGGAACAGAAAGTCCAGTGGTGCTTGATTTTATGAGCTCGGATTATTCCAATAAAGACGAGAAAGTCTATTCACTGCGTTATGAATATGATTTTAAAAATGTAAAATTAGCTGATATTTCTCTCAATGGACTGCGTTTTATGACCCGCTATGCCAAAGGACAAGATATTGATTTACTTAGTTATGGCGATAAACGATTTAAAGAAGAATCGATGGAGCTAGATTTAGCTTATAAAATCCCAGAAGGGAAGTTAAAAGGCTTAGGCATGCGAGCACGTTTTTCTCATTACCGAAATGATATGCCAACCAATATGGTCTTTCACTCAGCCAATGAAACTCGTTTAAATATAGATTATAGCTTTAAGTTCTAAGGGGTCTGTATTTCGAAACGGTTCTTTGATTTAAAGAACCGTTTTTTAATTTAGTCTAATGGTGAAGAGTGTGGGTTTAAGTAAATTGTGATGAAAAGTATTTTTATCTGTTTTAATCCATTCATTTTTGGTCTTTATAAATCCAGCGAGTTTAAACTTTCCACAATACTAATCATGACATCGGCACAATCTTGACGAGCAAGCCTTGCTTTAGCGTATTCTTCTGAATGATAACAAGCTTGTGCTGTTTCTAAATCAGCAAATTCAATAATGACATGACGTTCATAAGATTTTCCTTCCATGCAAATAGAATTTCCACCTCTTGCAAGAAATTTTGCATTATATTTTTCAAACGCTAAGAGGGCTAAAGCCATGTATTGTTTATATTGTTCTAAATTATGAATGGTAACGTGCGCAATCCAGTATGCAGACATGGCTTTAATCCTTTAATTTATTAAACCTTTATGTATTTAAAATATTTTTTGCAATCGATGCTGCTTCAGCAATATGTGCAGCAACAGCTTGTTTGGCTTTTTCAGCATCTTGGTCTAAATAAATTGCTTCGCATATATTTTTGATCCGTTGAAAACCTGAAACTTCACGTTTAGTTGAATTCATTGTCATTGCGCGAAGTCGGCTAATACGACCATTTAAGCGTTGTACCACTTCCAAGGCGATATGATGTTTTGCTGTAGTAAAAATCGTTTCATAGAGTTTTGATGAAACTGAAATAATCAAATTAATATCATCAGCAGCAAAGGCATGTTCAAGCTCAATCACTAAACCTTTTAGCGTTTCAGTGGTTTGCGGGGTGAGATTTCGAGTGCAATCTGCAACTGCGCTCTGTTCAAGTAATAGTCGAATTTCATAAATTTGTGATGCAATATCCCAGTTGAGCAAGGAAACAATTGGCCCTTTATTTGGCAAAATCTCAACCAAGCCTTCAGCTTCTAAATAACGAATGACCTCCCGTACAACAGAGCGACTTACGCCCAGTTCTTCACATAAACTTCTTTCAACCAGTCTTTTTCCAGAAGGAAAATAGCCAGTAAAGATGGCATTGCGAACTTTGTCTAAACATAGCTCACGCAAGGTCACGGGTGGATTTTCAATTTTAAGATTCATAGAGGTTTAATCATTCCTGATTTTGCGAATACACAATTTTGTTACAAGTTCCTTGCTTAAAAATAGCATAGCAAACTATTGCATTTTTTGCATTATGTATTATGGTATACCATAATACGGACTACAAAATTAATTAACCAGCAAGGAAGAACAATGAATCTGATACGTAAAACGGTGCTTCATGTTGAAACCACATATATCGATGGTGCTAAGGATGCACCTATACCCTTAAAAATGGTTGCAGCAGCGGCTGTGATTCAAAACCCATGGGCAGGGCAAGGATATGTTGAAAATCTTTCCCCAGAAATTCGTCGTATTGCGCCAGTACTGAGTGAGCATTTAACCAAGCTTATTTTGGATGAAGTTGGTTCTGGTGAAGCAGTACAAGCATTTGGTAAGAGTGCAGTGGTGGGTTTAAACGGTGAGCTTGAACATGCATCAGCCCTGATTCATACCCTACATTTTGGAAATACTTACCGTAGTGCGGTCGGGGCAAAATCATATCTTGCATTTAACAACACCCGTGGTCCTGCAAATGCACCGATTTTAATTCCAATGATGGATAAAAATGATGAAGGCCGCCGTTCTCATTATTTAACCTTACAGTTTGCTATTCCAGATGCGCCAGCTGCTGATGAGTTAGTCATTGTGATTGGTGCTGCAACAGGTGGTCGTCCACATCATCGTATTGGGGACCGTTATCAAGATTTGGAAGAGTTAGGTCATGATCTCAAAAACCCTGCAGCTGTCAAATAATCGCCTTGCTCACTATTTTGAGCAGGGTCAAGGAGAGCCTTTAGTTCTGATTCATGGTGTTGGAATGCAAGCCGAGGCATGGTATCCGCAAATTGAGTTCTTCTCAAAAGCTTATCGCGTGATCTCAGTGGATATGCCCGGGCATGGGAAAAGTACAAAGTTAGCCCATGATGCATCGTTACAGGCCTTTGTGGATTGGATGATTGAGTTTCTGACAAAACTGAATATTGGAGCTGTCAATTTGGCTGGGCATTCAATGGGTTCATTGATTACAACAGGTGTAAGTGCAACTTGTCCAAATTTGGTGAAACGTATGGCGGTATTGAATGGTGTTTATAAACGTTCAGAAAAAGCCAAGAATGCAGTGCTTCACCGCGCTGAAGCGATAAAAGCAGGTCAGCTTGATATAGAAACACCACTACAACGTTGGTTTGGTGACAGTGAGGCAGAGCGCCAGGCTGCATTAAAAGTGAAATCTTGGTTACAGGCGGTCGATCTGTCAGGCTATGCAACTGCTTATTCAGCCTTTGCTCGAGGTGATTCAATTTATGCCAATGCCTGGTCAAAAATCACCTGTCCAGCTTTGATTCTCACGGGGACTGGTGATCCTAACTCTACAGCAGAAATGGCAATACAAATGGCCAGCCAAGCTCAAAATGCCAAGGCTATTGTGATTGAAAATGAAAGACATATGGTGAATTTAACTGCACCAGATAAAGTGAATAATGCAATGCAAGCATGGTTGGAAACCAGCGTCTAAATTGCTTGATAAAGGAATATAGCAATGAGTGAAATGGATACAATAAATAAAATACGGGAACTACGTGATGCTTTTGGATCATTTATGACAGGCGTGACCATAGTGACCACCTGTAAGGACGATGGAACACCATTAGGCTTTACAGCGAACTCTTTTGCTTCGGTGTCTTTGGACCCAGCTTTGCTTTTGGTTAGCATTGCCAAGACATCGAGCAATTATGATTATTTTGCACAGGCAACACATTTTGCCATCAATATTTTAGCAGAAGAACAAAAGGATATTTCCAATACTTTTGCTCGACCAAGTGATGATCGTTTTGCAAATTTGGATTGGCGCAAAAGCGATTGCCAAAATCCGATTATTGACCAAGTGAGTGCATGGTTTGACTGTACCACTTACCAAGTTGTCGATGCAGGAGATCATGCTGTATTGATCGGTAAGGTAGAAGGTTTTACTTCAACAGGTTTTGCCGGACTGGGGTATTACCGTGGTGCTTATTTTACCCCCGCTAAATCTTCAACGGATGTGATCTCTGGCATGAAGGTTATGATGATGGCATTAATCGGTCATGAAAACCAAATCTTGCTTGAGCAAACCTCGGAGCAAAAATGGACATTGCCACATTTGCTTGTAGATAAAGACGGTGCAGAAAAAGCACTGGAGAAAATCTTTGCGGTTTACCAGCCTGAAGCTTCGCCAAGCTTTATTTATTCTGTCTACGACGATATCACCACACAACAACAATATATTGCTTTTTTATGTAATACCCCCATTCCTGAAGCCCACAAAGGTCAATTTGTGGATTTAAATGACCTTGAGCAACTCACTTTTGTCGATAGTGCTTTGGAAAGTATGTTAATGCGCTATCGCAAAGAAAATCATCTTAAAACTTATGGGGTTTATTACGGGAATCAAACCACTGGAACGGTTCGTCAAATTGTTAAAGAGGAAGTTTAACTATGCGCTTTTCATTATTTGTACACATGGAACGTGTTTCTGATCAAGAAACACATAAGCAACTTTATGATGAAATGATTGAGCTTTGCCAGATTGCTGATCGGGGTGGAATGCATGCGATTTGGATGGGTGAACATCATGCGATGAATTTTACCATAGCACCCAATCCATTTATTAATTTGGTTGACCTTGCCAACAAGACTCAGCATGTTCGCTTAGGCACAGGTACCATAGTTGCACCGTTTTGGCATCCGATAAAGTTGGCAGGTGAAGCTGCCATGGCTGACATCATTTGCAATGGTCGTTTAGATATTGGCATAGCGCGAGGCGCATATTCATTTGAATATGAGCGTATGGTACCGGGGATGGATGCATGGAGTGCAGGTCAGCGGTTACGCGAAATGATTCCTGCAATTAAAAACCTATGGAAAGGCGATTATGAGCATAAGGGTGAGTTTTGGCAGTTCCCGAAAACCACCGCTTCACCACAACCTTTACAACAGCCACATCCATCGATTTGGGTTGCTGCTCGTGATCCCAATAGCCATGAGTTTGCAGTACAAAATGGCTGTAATGTACAGGTTACACCTTTGCACTTAGGTGATGAGGAAGTCGAAAAGTTGATGGGGCATTTCAATACGGCTTGTGAAAAGTTTGCTGATGTAGCTCGTCCTGAAATTATGTTACTACGGCATACCTACGTTGCTGACAGTGAGCAAGATGCACAGCTTGCAGCAGATGAAATGAATACATTCTATAATTATTTTGGGGCGTGGTTTAAAAATGAGCGGGAAATTACCCAAGGGCTTATTGCACCACTGAGTCAAGAAGAAATCGCACAACATCCATTTTATACAGCTGAAGCCATGCGTAAAAATAACGTCATTGGTCAGGCACAGGAAGTCATTGATCGTCTGAAAGTCTATGAGGCGATGGGGTATAACGAATATTCCTTCTGGATCGATACAGGAATGAGCTTTGAACGTAAAAAAGCCTCATTAGAACGTATGATTAATGAAGTGATGCCAGCATTTGCATAGGAGAGAAGAGTATGGCTTCTCCATTTCAGTTATATATTAATGGTCAGTTTGAGGATGGTGCTGCGCAATTTGACAGTATCAATCCAGCAACTGGGCAGGTTTGGGCAAAAATGCCAGAAGCTCGAACAGCTGAGGTTAATCGTGCGGTTTCTGCTGCATCTCAGGCTTTACAAAACGCGGCTTGGTCAGGTTTAACCGCTTCACAACGTGGAAAATTGCTTTATAAACTTGCGGATTTGATAGAAAAAGCTGCACCGCAACTGGCACAGTATGAAACGTATGACACGGGTAAAATCATTCGTGAAACCTCAAGCCAAATTGCTTATGTGGCTGAGTATTATCGTTATTACGCAGGTATTGCAGACAAGCTAGAAGGTCGCTATTTACCGATTGATAAGCAAGACATGCAAGCTTGGACTATTCGTGAACCTGTGGGTGTAGTCGCTGCGATTGTGCCGTGGAACAGTCAATTATTTTTATCCGCTGTCAAAGTCGGTCCTGCTTTAGCGGCAGGCTGTACGGTTGTGTTAAAAGCCTCAGAGCAAGGACCAGCACCATTACTGGCATTTGCTCGCTTGATTCATGACGCTGGTTTTCCAGCAGGTGTCGTGAATGTGATTACGGGTTTTGCAACTGAATGTGGAGCGGTTTTAACGCGTCATCCTGAGGTTGCGCATGTGGCATTTACTGGTGGTCCTGAAACAGCACGACATATCGTACGTAATTCCGCCGAAAACCTTGCCAAAGTATCGCTTGAACTGGGTGGGAAATCGCCATTTATTGTTTTTGCAGATGCCGATTTGCAAAGTGCTGTAAATGCACAAGTCGCTGCGATTTTTGCCGCAACGGGGCAAAGTTGTGTTGCTGGTTCACGCTTACTGATCGAAGAAAGTATTAAAGATGAGTTTCTTCAACGTTTGGTTGAGCGGGTTCAACGGATCAAAATTGGTTTGCCGGATGATATGGCAACGGAATTTGGTCCACTGTGTACTTTAGCTCAACGCCAGAAGATTGAGCAAGTGGTGGCAAGTTCAATTCAGCAAGGTGCACAACTACTCACAGGTGGACAAGCCATTGATCGTGCAGGTTATTACTATCCACCTACAATTCTAGATTGTAGTGATGCTCAGCAGGCCGATTGTGTCATGACAGAATTGTTTGGCCCTGTATTGTCGGTGGTTAGTTTTCGCACTGAAGCGGAAGCAATTCAAACAGCCAATCATACTACGTATGGACTTGCCGCTGGGATATTTACCCATAACTTAAGTCGTGCTCATCGGATGACCAAAGCGATTCGGTCAGGCATTGTTTGGTTGAATACCTATCGGACAGTTTCACCACTCGCACCCTTTGGTGGTCATGGTTTATCTGGTCATGGTCGTGAAGGTGGTTTTGAGGCGGTATTCGATTACACCACGACAAAAACCGTTTGGTTACGTACTTCAGATGAACCTATTGATGATCCTTTTGTGATGCGATAAATCTTAAAAGGTCTGATTTAGAAATTTTAACTTCAAGGATGAAATATATGCACAACACTGAAATCCCATAAATTTTACTGTGGTTTAAAAATACCTTTTGTTGAGCTTTTAAAAAGCCTCAACTGGAGCACTTTTATCTTTTTTTAATGATTGATTAAAACTGCTGAAAATCAATGTACAGAATAAGAGCAATAAAGGTCAGGTCATCTCGCTATGGTGCTGACAAGGCAGGTTGTGAAACCTAGGTTTATGCTCACAAATAAATTGATATTGAGGAAAATGAATTCCTCAAAGAGAGATTAAGGATATGAATCAAAATGAAAAAAATGCTTTTGTGATAGAAAGCCATTCAATTGACTATGTCGATCCATCAGAACGCCATGGAAAAGTTCGGGATCTTTTTACCCTGTGGTTTTGTACCAATATCGCACCCTTAGCGGTGATTACCGGTGCAATGTCAATGTTAACGTTTAATCTGAATTTGGTCAGTGCTTTAATTGCAATTTGTGCTGGGCATTTTTTTGGGGCCGCAATTTTGGCATTGACTTCAGCTCAAGGACCACAAGTGGGTATTCCGCAAATGATCCAGAGCCGCGCACAGTTTGGGCGTTATGGTGCATTGTTGGTTGTATTATTTACCACCCTGATTTATTTGGGGTTCTTTATTTCAAATATTATTTTATCTGGCAAAACTTTACATACCGTTGTACCTGCAATACCTGTACCGATGGCCACGGTGATTGGGGCAATTGCTGCAACCACGATTGGGATAGTGGGTTATCACCTTATTCATAAGTTCAATAAGATTGGCACGTGGTTTATGGGAGGCGCATTATTAATTGGTCTGATGATTATGCTTCCACATATCAATGCAGATGTCTTGGCAAAAGGTGCTTTTAATATGAAAGGCTGGTTTGCCATGTTTGGTTTATGTGCTGTTTGGCAAATTAGTTTTTCACCCTATACCTCGGATTATTCAAGATATTTACCTAAAAGCATTGGGATTTTTAAGCCTTTTATATTTACCTATTGGGGCGCATCTCTAGGAACGATTTTTGCCATGATATTTGGCACAGTGGCAGTCAGTATCGGTTCTACTACAGATGCAATGGAAGCGGTCAAATCGGGGACAGGATTGTTTGGCTATGCACTGATGATTTTATTCCTCTGTAATATTATTGGTCACAATGCCATGAATTTATATGGCGCGGTCTTATCTTGTATTACATCGATTCAAACCTTTGCCGGTCAATGGATACCAAGTAAAAATATTCGTGTGGCTTTATCTATTGCGGTACTTGTTCTCGCTACATTTACTGCGCTTTGGGCATCCAGTAACTTTATTAGTTTCTTCCTCAATGTGGTTTTTGCCTTGCTATTTATCTTGGTGCCGTGGGTATCGATTAACTTGTTGGATTTCTATGTGGTGAATAAGAAATCCTATGATATTCACTCTATTTTTGCTCAAGATGGTGGCATTTACGGCAAGTTTAATGCAAAAGCTTTAACCGCCTATTTTATTGGGATTGCAATTCAAATCCCATTCCTGACCAATGCATTTTTTACAGGACCTTTCGCCAACGTTATTCCAGATGTTGATGTGTCATGGGTGATAGGTTTAGTGGTTAGTTTTGTTGTGTATTACCTATTTAATCTTGGAAAGATTAAAGGGGGATTAGAAAGGAATCTGCAAAATGAAAAAAAATAATTTACAACTGATCGTTGCTTCAATTCTCGTTGCTTTTATTTCGCCATGCTATGCAGGAATCAGTTTTGGTGATCGTAATAGTGAAACTGGTCAGCTCACAGTATCGGGTTATGTGCGAGGTAATTACCAAATTAAGCAGTATGGTGAAAATGCCGATGATCAAAAAATTCGTTTTGATGCAGCACAACTCAAACTAGATTATGCGCGTGGTGATCTGTTTGGACATGCTGAGTATAGATGTTATCAATATGAACGGCTGTGTGACTTTTCGACCATGATTGATGCTTATGTGGGGTATCGTCTCAATAAAACCGATCAGCTTGTAGTCGGGATGCAACCGATTCCATTTGGTCCAGGACGTTTCTGGGGCAATAGTCTATTTGGTAGTATCAATACCACTGCAGGTTTGGAAGATGTACATAATGTTGGTGTGAATTATCATGCTGAATTGCCGACAGCAACCAAGTTTGATTTAGGTTATTTTGCTATAGATGGTGGTCATTATTCAGGAACATATACACCTAATTCAGGGCGTTATACTGCGAATTATGTGCGTTCAGATGATGAGTCACAAACCAATTTACAGGAAAAAAATATGTGGGTTGGGCGTATTACGCAGGATATACCTTTAGCTGTTGAGGGGCTGAATACACAGATCGGTGCATCATACTGGATCTCAGAAATTGACAATAAAAAGACCAATCAAACAGGCCGTCGTAAAGCGTGGTCAGTATTTAGCAAACTCAATTATGGTGCTTTAGGGCTGACATTAACTGGAGGTGAAAATGACATCAGCAATAAAGATCTGAATCATCCAGATACTTCGCTGATGGGATCGTATGACAGTGAATATGCTGTTGCCAATAAAGCAACTTATTATACTGCTGACCTTGGATATACCTTTAAAGATGTTCAACAGATTGGCAATATTACCCCTTATTTTATGCACAGCCGCTACAACAAAGATCTGTCAGGATCGCAAGATTCTACGCGTAATATTTTAGGTGTCTCAATTGATCATAAACAGCTTTCTTTACTTGCTGAATATATTGTGAGTAAAAATGATCCATTTATTGGCGGTAATTTCTCATCATTGGCGCAGGGCGATGATAACAAATGGAATAAGTTGTTGAATTTGACTTTATTCTATTATTTCTAAAACACAGCAAATCACATTCGGGCAACCGAAAATTTTTTTCACGATTCTTTTGGTATGCCATCATACAGGATGATAGGAGGTAGATCATTGATCGACTGATTTGATGATCTATTTCCGCATACCAGAGTTTAACAAGGATAATTTGTATGCAACTTAATACAATGCCACTTTTCCATCAACAGGCTTTCGTTGCTGGGCAATGGTGTGATGCCGATAGCCATCAAAGCGCTGATATTTATAACCCAGCAACACAAGAAATAATTGGAAGCGTGCCATATATGGGTAAGGCAGAAGCTGAGCGGGCGATTAAAGCTGCTGTTACAGGTTGGGCTGCATGGAAAAACAAGACCGCAAAAGATCGTTCAATCATTTTAAAAAAATGGTTTGACTTGATGATTGAAAAGGTGGATGAGCTGGCATTTATTTTAACCAGTGAACAAGGCAAACCTTTAGCTGAGGCGAGAGGAGAAATTTTATATGCCGCCAGTTTTGTCGAGTGGTTTGCTGAAGAAGCGAAGCGTGTGTATGGCGATGTTATTCCAAGCCCTTACACCGATGCACGTATTGTTGTGCAGAAACAAGCAATTGGTGTTGTTGCGGCAATTACGCCTTGGAATTTTCCAGCTGCAATGATTACCCGTAAAGTTGCGCCAGCATTGGCAGCTGGTTGTCCGTGTATCGTGAAGCCAGCACCTGAAACGCCATTTACAGCTTTAGCTTTGGTGGATTTGGCAGTTCAGGCGGGTATTCCCGCTGATATTTTCAGTGTGATTACTGGTGATGCAGTAAGTATTGGCGATGCAATTTTTGAAAGTCATGAGGTGCGTAAGTTTACTTTTACCGGTTCTACCCCTGTGGGAAAACTGCTTTATCAACGTTCAACACAGACCTTAAAGAAAGTATCTCTTGAATTAGGGGGAAATGCGCCATTTCTTGTTTTTGATGATGCCGATTTAGATGCAGCGGTGGAAGGTGCATTGATTGCAAAGTATCGTAATGCAGGTCAAACCTGTGTTTGTGTCAATCGTTTTCTGGTACAAGCTGGGATTTACCACAAATTTATTGCTGGATTAAGTGCAAAGGTGAACGCTTTAAAAATTGGCAATGGTTTAGATCAAGGGATTGAAATTGGTCCCTTAATTAATAGCAATGCTGTTAAAAAAGTCGAAGCCCATGTTGCAGATGCATTAGCCAAATCGGCGCGTTTGGTTACAGGCGGTAAACGACATCATGCAGGCGAATTGTTTTATCAACCCACCATTATTGCTGATGTCAATGCAGACATGGATGTTGCTACACAAGAAACATTTGGTCCTCTTGCCGCCGTATTTAAATTTGAAACCGAACAACAAGCCGTAGATATGGCAAATGCCACGGAATTTGGTTTAGCTGCATATTGCTATACCAAAGATTTAGGACGGGCTTGGCGCATGAGTGAACAGCTTGAATATGGCATGGTTGGAATCAATAAGGGGCTCATCTCAAATGAAGTTGCTCCTTTTGGTGGAATGAAGCAGTCAGGTTTAGGCCGTGAGGGATCTAGATATGGAATTGAGGATTATCTTGAAATCAAATACACCTTATTCGGAGGATTAAATACATGAGCAATGACAAATTTGAAAAAGGCCTCGCAATTCGTAAACAAGTGTTGGGTGAGGCCTATGTAAATCACTCCATCAACAATGCCGATGATTTTAATTTACCTTTACAAGAGCTGGTTACGGAATATTGCTGGGGTGCTGTTTGGGGGCGTGATGAACTAAGTAAGCCAGAGCGTAGTTTGATTAATCTTGCGATGATTTCTGCGCTTAATCGTCCACATGAGTTGAAACTGCATGTTAAAGGTGCATTGAGAAATGGTTTATCTAAAACTCAAATTCGTGAAGTGCTTTTACAAGTTGCCATTTACTGTGGTGTACCTGCGGCAGTCGATAGTTTTCGTATTGCGAAAGAGGCAATTTTAGAATATGAACAAGAACGTAATGAATAAAACGTTATCGGTTATGCGAATGTCCTTTTCTCAGTGAATGTTATTTGTATAAAAAATCTATTTTTTGTCAGAGTGGATCAATCATATCTTTCTGACAATTTTTAAGTATGTGAATATAAACCCATTTAAAAGCAGAAGGTACTCGATTTATAAACGAGTACAGTATTGATTTGATTATGGTTTGTTAGTAAGTCATTTTAGTCGTGACTGATGGTTTGATTTTTGAGCCATAGACTAAAGGCCTCAATTTTTGGCCAGTGGCGATCTTTCAGTGAAGTGATATAGTAATGTTGCTCGCACAGTAAAAATTGATCTGGGAATGGTGCGATTAGTTCGCCATTTTTAATGGCTTTTTCAACCAATCGCTTTCTCCCCATAGTCACCCCAAGGTTATTTTTGGCAGCAATTGAGGCGAGATCTGAGCGATTGAAGTAGAGCGCTGAAGGGGTATCAATATTGATATTAAAATGTGCGGCCCAACTGTCCCATTCACCCGTTCCAGTCTTATTACACCATGCATGGCTGTCGTGAAGTAAAGTACACTGGTTTAAATTCTGCCAATTGTCTACAAGGTTGAATTTTTCAGCATACTCAGGACTACATACAGGTAAAATATGTTCATCCATTAAGTATTGATAATTCAATTGCGGGCAGGGTTGGTTATCAAAATAAAGTGCTAAATCTATCCCTTCTCGTTGCAAATTAACATTTTCATTGCCAGTCAAAATGGATAATTCAATAAAAGGATAGCGCTGTATAAAGTCAGACAGTTTGGGAACCAACCAATTTTGTGTAATCGAAGGCCTAGCATAAATCGTGAGTGGTCCAGATAAAGTTTGATTTTGGATGGCTTTAATTTCAGTATTGAGATGGCCTAAAGAAGACTGCAATGCCCAAAAAATGTGCTTGCCTTCAGCCGTGAGTTCAACTTTACGGTGTAAGCGTAAAAATAGTTTTATATTGAGTTCTTTCTCTAATAAATTGATTTGGTGGCTAACAGCACTAGGTGTTAAACATAACTCTTTTGCCGCTAATGAAAAAGACTCATGCCTTGCAGCTACTTCAAATGTATGAAGTTTAGATAATTGAAAACCTGTTAATGACTTATCTAAGTTCATCACTTTATTGCTCGCTGTCATATATTTTATAATTCATGTGAAATATTAAATAAAAATTTTAAAATAGATACTGCTTTCTAAATCAAAGTATATTTAAAGATCAATATTTAACCTTATGTTTTTTCGGGTGAATTATTTTAACCCAAAGGCAAATTTTTATCATTTGACGTATGAATCTTAATTCATTATTTTTGCGTACCTTAAATATTAAACCGTGAAATATGTCACGAAAAAACGTATTTTTAGGCCGCTTTACTGAAATTTAAAATATTAGTCTCGCTGTCTAAAAGGTTTTTATGTGCAACCTCTACGAAGCTTAAAGGTTTCGTTATAGAGGTTTTTTTACTTTTAAATTCTGTAAGGAACAAATTTTAATGATGGTCACAAATAAAGGCTTGTTGGTCACAACACTACTGCTCAGTTCAATCTTGTCTGGATGTGCTGTGAAAGGTGGTAGTAATGGTACGGCTGTTGAAAAGTGGCATAACTTTGAAAATCAAAAAATTAATGAAAAAGTAAATAAAAATAAAGCAAATGTTGTTTTTGTTCGTGATGAGAAAATTGAGGGAAAAGCTGTAAATATTTTTGTAGGTGGAGAATATTTGGCTTCATTGTTACCCAATGCTTATAAAGAGCTTGAAGTTTGTCCTGATAACCAAAAGTTGGTTGCAATTGAAACGGATGTCAAAGATCGCTATGCAACCAAAGAAAAAGGCGGGCAATACTATAATTTACCTCTCGAAAAAACGACCTACTTACGCGTGAGTCTGGATCAGAATGGGCAGACTTATTTCTTAGCAATGAATGAAGATGAAATTAAAAATGCTCAGCAGCATTTAAAAGAACAAGTCCATACCTTGCCACGTGTTGATCGCGATTTAAAGTGTAAGCCTACCGTTAAAATGTTGAAGAAATTTACATTACAAGCTGGCGCTTTGTTTCAGTTCGATAAATCAGATGAAGCAAATATGTTAACTCAGGGTAAACAAGAAATTAAGGATGTTGCAGATGCCATTCGTAATGAAACAGCCGAGATTAGCCATATAGATGTTATTGGTTATACAGATCCAGACGGTACGGAAAGTTATAACCAAGTGTTGTCAGCACATCGTGCGCAAAGTGTAAAAAATATGATGATAAATTATGGTTTATCTGCTGATTTAATTTCCGCAGAAGGTCGTGGCAAAACAAATTTATTGATCACGGATTGTTCTGAAAAACACACTCAAAATCGTACTGCGCGTTTGGCATGTAATCAGCCCAATCGTCGAGTTGAGATCCTTCTTTATGGTACTCAGCCGTAATTACGCTTCATTTCAAAACTTAGTATTTTGATTCTATTAATTAATGCTTAATTATTGAAATTAAGGAAATAAACGTGACTGTAAAGAATATTGTTCTCAAAATTAATGCTAAAAAATCAACACTCGATACCTTGAATATTGAAGGTGGTGAGTTTGGTCGTGGTTCTCAAGGTAAACCATTAAAAATTGCTGCAAAAGCAAATGTTCATTATGAGTTTACTGATAAGGAAACTCAATTTGGGCCAGAAAATATTGCGACTAAACGCCATGATAAGGATTTGTGGATTAGTTTCGAAGGTGGGGATGTTGATCAGCCAGATCTGATTATTGAAAACTATTATGCTGCAAATGGTGAGTTGGGCTATTCAGAAGGGGAGTCTAACTTACTGATCGGTCAGCATGAAAATGGCAAATATTACCCTTATGTTCCAGAAAGTGCAGAAAAAAGTGATGCAGTGAGTTTGCTTGCGGATCAAGTTGAAGCAGGTCAGGCTTTAGGTGGTGAAGAAGTTGCAGCATTTTGGGCCTTTAATCCATTATGGTTATTGGCTTTGGTTCCGATAGCGGCAGTGGCTATTGGTCAAGGTCATGATAACAATAAAAAATCTCCAGTAATTGAACATCCTCAGCATGTTCCTATCGCAGAAAAAGACAGTGCTGAAACTAAAGAAAATACACCCGTAATTATTGATGTGACTGCAAATGATACTGATAAAGATGGTGACTTAGATCCAAGTACGGTGGTGATCAGCAAACAACCACAGCATGGTACTGTCAGCGTTGATCCAATCACAGGCGAAGTGACCTATACCCCAAACAAAGGTTATGTTGGTCCTGATGTGTTTGAATACACAGTCAAAGATAAAGCGGGGAATGTTTCAGACCCTGCAACTGTAGTGGTTGAAGTAAGTGCAAGTCCAGTTGCAGTTGATGATAGTGCTGAAACTAAAGAAGACACCCCAATCATTATTGATGTGACTGCAAATGACACTGATAAAGATGGTGACTTAGATCCAAGTACTGTAGTGATCAGCAAACAACCACAGAACGGTACGGTCAGCGTTGATCCAGTCACAGGTGAAGTGACTTATACCCCAAACAAGGGCTATGTTGGTCCAGATGCATTTGAATATACAGTCAAAGACAAGGCTGGCAATGTATCTGATCCTGCTACTGTGGTAATTGATATCACCGCCAATCCTGTTGCGGTTGATGACAGTGCTAACACCAAAGAAGACACCCCAATCATTATTGATGTGACTGCAAATGACACTGATAAAGATGGTGACTTAGATCCAAGCACTGTAGTGATCACGAAACAGCCGCAGAACGGTACTGTTAGTGTTGATCCAATCACAGGTGAAGTAACCTATACTCCAAACAAAGGTTATGTTGGTCCAGACCAGTTTGAATATACCGTCAAAGACAAAGCTGGCAATGTTTCTGATCCTGCGACTGTGGTAATCGATATCACCGCTAATCCAGTTGCAGTTGATGACAGTGCTAACACCAAAGAAAACACACCTGTGATCATTGATGTGACTGCAAATGATACCGATAAAGATGGTGACTTAGATCCAAGTACGGTGGTGATTAGCAAACAACCACAGCATGGTACTGTCAACGTTGATCCAATCACAGGTGAAGTAACTTATACCCCAAACAAGGGTTATGTCGGTCCAGATGCATTTGAATACACCGTCAAAGACAAAGCGGGGAATATCTCTGATCCTGCGACTGTGGTAATTGATATCACAGCTAATCCAGTTGCGGTTGATGATAGCGCTGAAACGAAAGAAGACACCCCAATTATTATTGATGTGACTTCAAATGATACCGATAAAGATGGTGACTTAGATCCAAGCACTGTGGTGGTCACGAAACAGCCTCAGAACGGTACGGTCAGTGTTGATCCAATCACAGGCGAAGTGACCTATACCCCAAACAAGGGCTATGTTGGTCCAGATGCATTTGAATATACCGTCAAAGATAAAGCTGGGAATGTGTCTGATCCAGCGACTGTGGTAATCGATATCACCGCTAATCCAGTTGCAGTTGATGACAGTGCTAACACCAAAGAAAACACACCTGTGATCATTGATGTGACTGCAAATGATACCGATAAAGATGGTGACTTAGATCCAAGTACGGTGGTGATTAGCAAACAACCACAGCATGGTACTGTCAACGTTGATCCAATCACAGGTGAAGTAACTTATACCCCAAACAAGGGTTATGTCGGTCCAGATGCATTTGAATACACAGTCAAAGACAAAGCTGGCAATGTATCTGATCCAGCGACTGTGGTAATTGATATCACCGCCAATCCAGTTGCGGTTGATGATAGTGCTAACACTAAAGAAGATACTCCAATCATTATTGATGTGATTGCAAATGACACTGACAAAGATGGTGACTTAGATCCAAGCACTGTGGTGGTCACGAAACAGCCTCAGAACGGTACGGTCAGTGTTGATCCAATCACAGGCGAAGTGACCTATACCCCAAACAAGGGTTATGTTGGTCCAGATGAATTTGAATATACCGTCAAAGACAAAGCTGGGAATGTGTCTGATCCTGCAGCTGTGGTAATTGATATCACCGCTAATCCTGTTGCAGTTAATGACAGTGCTGAAACTAAAGAAGATACTCCAATCATTATTGATGTGATTGCAAATGACACTGACAAAGATGGTGACTTAGATCCAAGCACTGTGGTGGTCACGAAACAGCCTCAGAACGGTACGGTCAGTGTTGATCCAATCACAGGCGAAGTGACCTATACCCCAAACAAGGGTTATGTTGGTCCAGATGAATTTGAATATACAGTCAAAGACAAAGCTGGGAATGTGTCTGATCCTGCAGCTGTGGTAATTGATATCACCGCCAATCCTGTTGCAGTTAATGACAGTGCTGAAACTAAAGAAGACACCCCAATCATCATTGATGTCACTTCAAATGATACCGATAAAGATGGTGACTTAGATCCAAGTACAGTAGTGATCACGAAACAACCACAGAACGGTACGGTCAGCGTTGATCCAATCACAGGTGAAGTAACTTATACCCCAAACAAGGGCTATGTTGGTCCAGATACATTTGAATATATAGTCAAAGACAAAGCGGGGAATGTGTCTGATCCTGCAACTGTAGTGGTTGAAGTGAGTGCAAATCCTGTTGCAGTTGATGACAGTGCTGAAACTAAAGAAGACACCCCAATCATCATTGATGTGACTGCAAATGACACTGATAAAGATGGTGATTTAGATCCAAGCACTGTAGTGATCACGAAACAGCCTCAGAACGGTACTGTTAGTGTTGATCCAATCACTGGAGAAGTGACTTATACCCCAAACAAGGGTTATGTCGGTCCAGATGAATTTGAATATACAGTCAAAGACAAAGCTGGCAATGTATCGGATCCAGCTCATGTAACTTTAGATATAAGCCCTACAGGTACCTTAACCGAAATACTCAAAGAAGCTGATTTAGGAGATGGTTCAACAGCCGCTGTTGTAAATGGTGAATTGAGTTTAGATAACCCTAGTAATGCTGACATTAGCGATATCTTAATGACATTGCCAACAGTGGATGTCACTTCTGGTGGTGAGACAATAAACTGGACCCAAACAGCAAATGGTGGCTTAGTTGGAACCACGCCAAGCGGTCAAGAAGTAATGTCGATTACTTTGGGTACACCAGTGACCAGCAATGGGAAAACCACAATTCCTTATGAAATTGGTCTTAAAGCGCCAGTGGATCATGTGGGTGAGAACAGTGAGCGTTTAGATCTTGATTTTGGTATCAATACCAATATTGGCGATGCTAACCTCATTATTACTGTGGAAGATGATAAATCAGTAGCAGCGCCAATATCTGTAGTTGCAGATGGTGAGACGACTTTTTATGCGAACGTGATCATTAGTCTGGATCTCTCTAGCAGTATGGGTGCAAGAGATAGCGGTATTCCAGATCCGGTAAATGGTGGCGAGAAAATGCGTATGAACGCAGCTGTCGAAGCGATTGAAACGATGCTAGATAAGTATCAGGAGCAACTTGACAGTGTAGCCCCAGGTAATGGAGACGTGAAAGTGAATATCATTGGCTTCTCAAAATTAGCCAAGCATCTTTCGCTACCTGGTCAAACAGATACATGGGTGTCATTAGATGACGCCAAGAAAATTGTGAAAGGATTATATAATTTTGGCACTCGACCAAAAGATATTGGTGTAGATACCAACTACGATGCGGCTTTACAAGAAGTTATTCATAGTTATTTGAATAATCAAGGTGCTGGTCCAGTTGTCGGTGTGGACGGCGCTAAGGTGAACAATAGTTTGCTCTTTGTCAGTGATGGTATTCCAAACTTTGGTAATGGCACGGATGGCGTACGTGGTATCCAACCAACGTCACCATCAAATTATGAACCAGGCAATCAAAATATCGATATCGGTGAAGATAAGTGGACAGCGTTCTTAAAAGAACAAAACATAAAATCTATTGCGATTGGTATTGGTCCTCAAATGGATGAGGGGGCAGATTTCTTAAAACCAATTGCTTTCGATGGCGAAAAAGGCACCAACAAAGATGGTTCGAGTGACATTATTATTTTGAAAGATATGTCTGATCTCGGCGGTATTATGTCTGAGTTGGTTCCAGAAGCTACTGATACTCAGGGGTCTATTCGTACGGATGATGTGGGCAATATTGTTTCATCTTTCGGTGCCGATGGTGCAGGTCAGTTAATCATTCAGATTGATGGGTATGACTATACTTATGACTATGCAACAAACCAAATCACCAGTAGCAATAGCAATGCGAGTATTTGGCAAGATGCTGGTAATGGTGTACTGATGGTGAAAACAGAGATCGGTGGTAGCTTTAAATTAAATATGTCAGCAGATAAGTTTGGTGACTTTAGTTATAACCCAGCTCCGACTCGTCCTGTAGGTAAAACCCAAGAAGAGTTTACATTTACACTTGTCGATAAAGATGGCGATAAATCTAGTGATAAATTGCTCATTGATATTCAATTAATTCCTGAAGCAAGTGCCAGTAAAGCAGCACTAAGCATGAGTAATCAGTTGGATCATTTAGAGGTTTTTAATGCAGTTGGTCATACTTTAGATGGCTTTGCCAATACGCCAAATCCAGCTGAAGTTGTGAATACAAACCATATCAATGTCTCACAACATTTAGAGCAACTCAGTGTTGAGCAGCCTAACTTAATTTAAGTCTAATTAAGCCGTACAAAAAGCATTTTCTACATCCTGTAGCGAATGCTTTTTGTATATTTATCTGGGTTTTTTAGTGTGGTTTGGCATGCACGTGATGGTGCTATACCACATTTAAATAATACGTCAATGCAAATTTATTGAAAATACAGTTAAAACAAATGGTTATGTTTATAGCCATTGATTGTATTTCTGGTAGCCGATAGAACTCATCAATGCAAATGAATAGAAAACTGACACGGTCAATATCTCTGTGTTTTATAGGGATGTTGGCAATACATGGCCCATTGGTACATGCAGCGACGTTAAAAGAGATACTCAAACAAGCGCTGGTCAATGATCCTGTGATACAGGAGGCTCAGGCAAATGTGTCTTTTGCACATAGTACGATGCAGACGACTAAGGCTGAACATTATCCGATTGTCAGTGCTATAGGGACTCAAGTACTCGGTCAACAACATAAATATGAAAGTAATGCACGAGAAACGCATTTTGCTCCAGGTCTACGCGCGACCGTCAATGTTTATGCTTGGGGTGGGATCGAAGCAGCCGTTGATCGAGATAAGAAAAAAGAAGCTTATTATCAATATACTGCTGAACAAACCAGAGAAGACCTTGGTTATAAAATCAGTACATTGTATTTAACCGCATTAAGGACTAAAGAGTCTTTGGTTGTTGCAGAACGAAATTTAAAACGTCACGATAAAATGCTGCATGATTTAAATATTATTGTGCAACATGATTCAGGTCGGCTCAGTGAGTTGGCTCAAGCTCAGGCACGTCGACTAAAAGTAGAAACAGGTATTGCTGAATTACGACGTACTTTAGGTTTAACTGTGAGTCGATTAGAAGTCTATACGCAAGATTTTTTAGCACCAGATACGATTGTTGATCCTTTTTATGGAATGGCATCTCAAGATTTTATTAGCCAATACCATCGTGCTGAAGTTGATCAAATACCCAGTTATTTAGCACAAAAAGCAGAACATGAAAGTGCACTTGAAGATATTAAAGTGTCTAAAGCGGCTCAAATGCCGAGTATTAATTTAGAAGGGACGGCAAGTCCAGATAATAAAGAAATCTATTTAAGAATGTCATGGGACATCTTTAACCAAGGTTCAAAGCATAAGATCTCACAGAAAAATCAAACCAAGATCGCTGTAGCGTCGCGTATGCAACAAAGCTTACGCGATACCATTGAACGTAGTCGAACAGCCATGTTCGATATGTCTCAAAATGAACAACGCGTTAAATTAGTGAATCAATATATTGATGTTCAACAAAAAGTCGTTTGGGCTTATGAACAACAATTCAAAATCTCTCGTCGAACATTAATTGATGTACTTGATGCTTATAACGAGCTTGCAAATATTGAAGCAACAGAAGTAGAGGCTCGTCATGATTTTAGAGCTGCGACTTTAGAGTATTTATTGGCTCAAGCCAAAATCAGTCAGTGGGCTGGTGTCACAAACTAACTTGGTTTCCCGATTATTTTCAAAGTATTTATTTAAGTAGAACAACATGAAATCTATTATTTCACATATCGCATTAACGACTAAATTATTAGGTAGTCCGATTAGTGAAGCTGCTTTATTGGCGAGGGTTGGGCGTGATCAAGATTTAAAGATTGATTATGGCACACTCACAGAGGTTTTGCGGAGTTATGGTTTTGATAACCAATTGTCGAAGCGATCTTTACACGATATTCCAACACTTGCTTTACCTGCCACGATCTTATTAAAAAATGAAGAAGCTGCGGTGATTACCGAAGTTACATATCATGCTGACGAACGGACTTATCATTTATTGCAAACAGATGGGATGACCAAAGTCATCACTGCGATGCAGTTGGAACAATTGTACTTAGGATTTTGTTGGTTTATTAAGCCAAAAGTTCAATCAGATTTACGTTCTGATTTACCAGAATATCATTTGCCTAAAGCTTGGTTTTGGAAGGTGATTTGGCGATTTAGAAAATATTATTATCAAGTTGTATTGGCAACACTGATGATTAATTTTTTAGCTTTATTAAGTTCACTATACGTTATGAATGTATATGACCGTGTTATTCCAAACCAAGCTTTTGAAACATTATGGGTGTTAAGTATCGGTGTGATCATCGCAATTAGTTTTGAGTTTATTTCTAAATTAATTCGTTCTTATTTAACTGATATTGCAGGTAAAAAAGCAGATTTAATTATTAGCTCAGCACTCTTTAGACGCGTTATGCAGTTACGTTTGGTCGATCGTCCAAGTTCGGCTGGGGCCTATGCCAATAATCTACGTGAGTTTGAAGCGGTTCGCGAGTTTATGACTAGTGCGAGTTTACTGACCATTGTTGATTTGCCTTTTTTATTTTTATTTATCAGTGTGATTGGATTAGTCGGTGGCAAGCTGGCCTTTGTGCCCTTGGCCTTAATCCCAATTATGATTGCAGTGGGCTTCTTTGTGCAAAGACCATTGGCTCGCTATATCAATGAGTCTATGAAGGAGTCATCTCAAAGACAAGGTTTGGCAGTTGAAGCAATTGATGGAATCGAGACGTTAAAAACCAATAATGCCACAAATTGGGCGCAGCAACGTTGGGATAATTTCACTGCAAAAACTTCTGTATCTTCAATTAAAGTTCGAAATTTAAGTAATTTGGTGGTGAATTTTGCCGCAAGTATGCAGCAGTTAAATACCGTCTTCTTGGTGGTATTCGGGACTTATTTAATTCACAGCAGTAATCCCGATTATAAAATTACCATGGGGGCTTTGATTGCTTCGGTGATTTTATCTGGTCGAGCACTTGCGCCATTATCCCAAATAGCCAGTTTAGCGATTAAATTTCAGTCAGCCAAATTGGCCTTACAAGGGATTAATAATATTGTTGCAAGACCTATTGAGCGCGATCCTAGCCGTCAATATATCAGTTTAGCATCGGTCGAAGGTCAGATCGCTTTTGAGCATATCCAATTTCAATATCAACGAGATGCAGCACCAGCAGTCAAAGATACAACCCTAAATATTAACGCAGGTGAAAAAGTTGCCATTTTGGGACATATTGGGAGTGGAAAAAGTACTTTATTAAAACTCGCAAGTGGTCTTTATGAGGCCAATGCTGGTCATGTTACTTTAGACAATATTGATATACGTCAAATCGACCCAAGTGATTTACGAAGCAAAGTCAGTTTACTTAGCCAAAGCCCTCGCTTATTTTTGGGTACGCTTAGGGACAATCTCGAATTGGCAAGAACTGATCATTTTTCAACTGATCAACAGTTAATGCATGTCTTACATCAGTTTGGTCTCGATAAGGTGATCAATCAGCATCCGCAAGGCTTAGACATGCAACTCGGTGAAAACGGCTTAGGGTTATCTGGCGGGCAAAAGCAACTCATTGCTTTAGCAAGATTAACCTTACGTGACCCACAAGTTGTACTGCTTGATGAACCCACCACTGGACTAGATCAAGCAACAGAATTATCTGCCTTAGATGCGCTTCAAAACTGGGCAAAACAAAGAACATTATTGGTGGTTACCCATCGTCCTCAAGTCCTTGCATTGGTTGACCGTATTATTGTGATGGAAAATGGTGCCATTACGATGGATGGTCCTAAAGCAGAGATTCTTGCCAAATTAATTCAACAACAGCCGCAAAATATTCCTCCTGTAAAACCCAAAGTTCATCGGGTGAGTGTAAGTGCTCGGATCCGTAAATAACCTGATGCTTTAAACGTCAAGATTTGGTCGGATGAGAAACGATGTTGTTATGATTATGCAGATTAAGTAAGTGAAAGAAATGAAAAAACAAACTAAACAGCTCTCAATCAGCCAATCTGATTTGAAGCTGTTAAACGATTTGAATGGTGCCTTACAGCAAGAAAAACATTATGGCTATTTCGCGGTAATTGTTTTGCTATTCGTATTAATCGTCGTATTTTTAATTTGGGCGTATAACAGTACCTTAGAAGAGGTGACGCGAGGCCAAGGAAGTATTATCTCTAGTAGTCGTGAGCAAATTATTCAAAGCTTAGACCCTGGGATTATCATGGAAATGAGAGTAAAAGAAGGGGATGTTGTTGAAAAAAATCAAATTCTACTCAAACTAGATGATACTCGCAGTTCTGCTATTTTAAGAGAGAGCGAGGCTAAGGTTGAAAATTTAACCGCAATTGCAGCACGATTGAAAGCGGAAACTACAGAGACGAAGCCGATATTTCCTCAAGAGATTTCAAGTGAATTAAAGCAAAGAGAATATCAGGCTTATACGGTAAGACGACAGTCGATGGTCGATGCGATCGAAGCATTAAAAGCCAGTAAAAGTTTCTTGGATCATGAGATTTCGATTACCCAACCGCTGGCACAGCAGGGATTGGTTTCAAATGTGGAAGTATTGCGTATGCAACGACAATCCGCAGATCTGGGGGCGCAAATTTTAGATCGGAAAAATCGCTATTTAACCGATGCGAATAATGAGTTGGTAAAAACAGAAGCTGAATTGGCACAGGCGCGAGAAAATATGGCGATGCGTGCGGATCCTGTTGATCGTTCATTTATTCAAGCACCACTTCGCGGTATTGTGAAAAATATTAAAATTAATACAGTGGGCGGTGTGGTCAATGCAGGACAAGATATTTTAGAAATTGTTCCTTTAGATGACAAACTTTTGGTTGAAGCTTATATACGCCCACAGGATGTGGCTTTTCTTCGTCCCGGATTGCCTGCTGTTGTTAAAATAAGTGCCTATGATTATTCGATTTATGGTGGCTTAGAGGGGGTAGTGACACTGATTAGTCCAGATACCCTGAGTAATGACAAACGTAATAGTGAATTGAAATTAAACCAAAATGAAGTCTACTATCGTATCTTGGTCAAAACCGATGCAAATAGTTTAGTGGATAAACAAGGGAAAAAGCTTCCGATTATTCCCGGCATGGTGACCACTGTTGATGTAAAGACTGGTGAAAAGACCGTATTTCAATACTTGATTAAACCGATTACGCGGATGAAACAAGCTTTACAAGAGAGATAAAGCCACTTACTTAAACGGTTAAGTTAGAGTCATTTCATGTTTTGATCTATCCCCCAAAATATGACCTTGTCGTTGATAGGTCAAGATTGGGGGAAGTGATTTTTGCTAAAGTGAAAACCAATAGCCGTTAATTCAACTAACTCGATGAGGCTAAATTGACCAAAGTTTCATGTAGATAAACCCAATAACATTGACCTGACTCAACTTTGATACAAGCCGTCGATATGCGTAATGTATCAGGTTCATGGCTTTGTTGATGTTCTTGGTATTGAATCCAGCAGTGGTTGTCTGCTTCAAATAAAGCACGAGTATTTAAGATTTTAATTTTTAACGCGGGTTTGTTACCTACATTTTGATTAAACAAGGCATTTATTTCGGGTAAACCAATGACATTGCCTTGCGTCGTAATCATTTTAAAATTTGGATCAAAACTGGCTAAGAGTTGATTTAGGCTTTCTTTTGCATTTTGACCTGTAAATACATTTTCAATCAAAATATGTAAATCGATAACATGTTGTAATGCATTGTCCATAGGATTAGACATGGGTTTTCTCCTTAAAAATGGAAATTAATGATAAGAGGCACAGCACAGCTGCAATCAAAAAAGTATGCTGATAACGTATTAAGTCATTTGCAGCAGGCAACAGACTAAAGATTGAAATAAGGACAACTGTACCTAAACTAAAAGCGACTTGTCGATTAATGTTCCACAGCACACTGCCTTGTAATAAGTCTTGACCGTTAAAATCGATGAGGGCGCTGATTTGGGCAGTATTGGCACTTAGACCACCACCCATTCCCATCAGTAGATAAGCAACAATCAAGGTACTTAAATCATTGGCATTTGAGATCCAGAACAACAGTGAAATTCCTAAACAATGTAGCGTAATACCGATTATAAAAAGCTGCTTTTTACCAAGATGACGATAGAGAAGCCCACCACTGGTCATCGATACCAATGCACCCACTGCATAGAGCAGCATAAATAAGCCAGTCTGTTTGGCACTAAACCCAAGGTTACATTGTAAATTAAAGATATTCAGTAAATTCACACCAGTAAAAATACCGGGTACTGCGTAATAAACGATAAATGCATTGCGTAAATTATAATTTTTTAACAATTGCAAATTAAGGATCGGGTGAGCAGATCTTTTTGCGTATTTGAGATAAATCAGAAGCATTGTGACAGAAAGCAGAAAGCTACTGATCGCGAGTACAACACTATGGTAATCATTAAATAATGAGAAGGAGAGTAACAAACACAATAGGCTGATGTTGACCATAAACAACCCTAAAAAGTCAGGTTTCCCGGACGTTTTAGCTTTATTTTCTTTGATCCATCGCCATGCTAAAAAAGCAGTGATCACGGTAAAGGGGATATTGGCGAAAAATACCCAACGCCAAGATAAAGCATCAATAATTATGCCGCCAATCGTTGGTGAAAAGGCTGGTGCAATTAATGCGATTGCCATGATCATTGTGGAGATATGTTGCCGTTCATGATTTGGAAACAGTGCAAATACCAATGCTTGACCGACAGGGATTAATAATCCGCCAGCCACACCCTGAACAAATCTCCAAAAAATTAAACTATGGATTGATTCACTCATGCCAATCAACCAAACACTGACAGAAAAAAGCAGCATTGAATAACACAGCAATTTCCGATCACCCAATACGCTTGCTAACCATAAGCTCATGGGCATGATTAAAACCAAACCTAAAATATAAGCATTGCTTACCCATGCAACCATCGATGGGCTGACTGAGAAAGCTGTTGCTATATCGGGTAAGGCAATTGCTGACATGAAAATATTGATGCAATCAATAAAGAACCCAAGTAAAAACACTGTTGCTATTTTATAGCGATATGACATAGCGACCTCCAAGATGCAGGAGGGTACGATTCAGGCCTTTTATTGTCGATGCATGCGAAGTAAAATCATTGTTTAATAATTTCAAACAATCAGTGTGATTATGCAAAAAAACCTAAAACAGATTATAAGTTTTCTGCAAGTGGTTGATTCAGGATCATTTACCAAGGCTGCGGAGATTTTGGGTTTAAGTCGATCGATGGTGAGTATTGATATCAAGCATTTAGAACAGCATTTAAATGTGAGTTTGCTGATTCGTAATACGCGTAATATCGCACTGACTGAAATAGGCAAAAGCTTTTATGAGGATTTCAAACACATTCAATTGCAAATCGAAGAAGCTTTTGAGCGCAGTCAAAATTTAGCCACAAGTGTCACAGGGATATTGCGTTTTTCATCGACCAATGAATTTGGACGGAAATTCATCTTACCTTTGCTGGGTGAGTTTTGCCGCCAATATCCTCAATTACAACTACAATATTCATTTAATTCTTCCTTAGATGATTTAGTCACTGAAAAATTAGATTTGGTCATTCGATTGGGAAACTTAAAAGACTCATCGATGCGGACACGAAAAATTGCTGAATATCCGATTTATTTGGTTGCCAGCCCTGAATTTTTAAAACGTTATCCAATCAATAGCATTGCTGATTTAGCACATGTTCCTTGGATTGGTCATCGCTTATTGAATTGGCAGGATGCGCAATATGTTTTACAAAATGATCAAGGTGAAAAACATACATTGCCTTTTGTTAGAAGTCAGTATGAATCTAATTCGGCAGAAGCAATACATCAGATGACACTTGCATCATTGGGTGTTGCGATATCGCCAGCTTGGTTGGTCGATGAAGATATTCAGCAAAATCGTTTAACTCGGGTGTTAGCTGATTTTGAGTTACCTGTACAAAATGTCCAATTGCTCTATCCGAATACAGGAACCTTGCCAGCAAAAACCCGTGTCTTTATCGATTTTTTGGTGCAACGGCTGCGTATTTAATCATGTCAAAATAGGCGCTTGATATTGCAAATAGATAAAATGCATGGTCAATTGTTAGATTAGATTTCGCCAGATCAATTGTTTATATAAAACCAACAGGATATCATCAAAAAATATCACAACTCATCTGTATACATCTCAGTAAAATATAGCAAGATGAGCTTCGGTCTAAAAAGAATTTATAAAATGGTGTTGATGTTCTATGCGTGAACCGTCCTCCTGTCCGCCAGTTTCTGCACCCATGAATCATCAAGCATTGATTCAAAATGGTGATATTGCACCGCAAACGCTGGTTGCCTGTGAGGAATGTGACACGCTCTATCATCGAATTCAGCTGACCCAAGGCGAGCGTGCTTATTGTCTCTGTTGTGGGGCTGAGCTTTATCGGCAAAGCAAACCATTTAGTGTTTTACTGGCAATGGTAACAACAGCGCTGATCGTATTTGTGATTGCCAATAGCTTTCCGATTGTTAAGGTGGAATTGCAGGGGAATGATTCCCAGACGACATTACTGGGCGCTGCATGGGCAATGTTTCATGCCGGGCAAGGGCCCGTAGGTGTGCTGATTCTTATCACGACTTTCGTGGTGCCTCTATTGGATTTATTGCTGCTGTTCTATGTCCTTTCATCAGTTCATTTTTTTAAAGTTCGGCCTCGTTATTTAGTTGCAGCATTTCGTACCCTGTTTTTATTTAGAACATGGGGAATGGTTGAAGTATTTTTGATCGGGGTATTGGTCACCCTGGTTAAACTGGTCGGGATGGTTGTTGTGATTCCGGGTGTTGCATTATGGGGATTCTCCATATTGAGTATATTGCTGGTTTATATTGCCTCAGTAAAAGTCAAAGATCTTTGGGATGAGATCGACAGGAGACTCTTATGAAAACTGAACAGTCTCAGACTAATTTTTCAAAATACCCAGCGAATATCGACAGTAAAAATTCGCTACAATATCCAAGAGCCAAAGATTTGTCTTTGGTGCTTTGTCATTGCTGTGGAACGCTCAATAAACAGGTTCCAGACGCTGAAGCAAAACAGGCTTCACATTGCCTGAAATGTCATAGCGTGCTGCATCAACGTAAACCAAAGAGCTTGGACAGAACCCTTGCTTTGGTGATTGCGGCGAGTATTTTATATATTCCAGCCAATGTACTTCCGATGACCGTCACAGATTCTTTGTTAGGCAGTCAGCAAGATACGATCATGAGTGGTGTGATCTATTTTTGGCAGAATGGGGATTATTTGGTCTCTGCTGTTATTTTTATGGCCAGTATCTTTATTCCCATGTTAAAACTTTTAATTCTGTGTTTTCTGTTGATTGCAGTAAAAATGCAGTCTTCTAAACGATTGCATTTTTCACCTGAGCATTGCTCAATGCTTTATCGGATTGTCGAGTTTATCGGTCGATGGTCGATGATTGATGTTTTTGTGGTGGCTTTATTGACCGCCCTGATTCAGATTCAATCACTGGCAACTATTCTCGCTGGGCCGGGCGCGGTTGCTTTTGGTGCAGTCGTGGTTTTAACCATGTTTGCTTCACTGAGTTTTGACCCGCGTATTATTTGGGATAATTATTCTGCTGCCCAGAATACGCACAACAAGAATGGGCTTTCCCTGCAAGGCTCAGATGTGATTCACGTGGATCATCCTCCCTTGAATCATGATTTATCCAATTCCAGTCAATAAAACAATGATGGGTGTGTATGTCTGAAAATAAAACCAATAACGAAAGCTCAGATCATCAGGATCCTCATGCTGTAGATGAAACGCAGCAGATTTTGCCTGAACCTGAGAAAAATAAAGGACGCTGGCGACCATCGTTGATCTGGCTGATTCCGTTTATTGCCTTGCTGATTGGTCTGTCGTTGGCAGTCAAAGCGGTATTAGATACTGGTCCGACCATTAATGTTGCTTTTAGAACGGCTGAAGGACTGGTTGCAGGTAAGACGACTGTTCGTTTTAAACAAGTGGATATCGGTCTTGTTCGCCAAATTGATCTTGCCGATGATCATTCACATGTCATTGCCAAAATTGAACTGCGCAAGGATGCCAGTAATTTTGCTGCAAAAGACTCACGCTTCTGGGTGGTTCGCCCCCGCATTGGTGCCAGTGGTGTCTCCGGAATTGATACCTTATTGTCGGGTGCTTATATTGAGGTTGATGGCGGTAAAGCAGAACAAAAACAGGATGAGTTCACTGGCTTAGAAGTTCCTCCAGTCATCTCATCAGATGTACCGGGTAAAATCTTTTTCCTCAAAGCTAATAACCTAGGCTCACTGGATATCGGTTCTCCTATTTATTATCGTCAGATCAATGTGGGTCAAATCACGGCTTATCAGTTGGCCAAAGATGGTAAGAGTGTTGAGTTACAGACCTTTATTCAAGCACCTTATGATAAGTTTGTGACCACAGATGCGCGTTTCTGGCAGGCCAGTGGTGTCGATGTCAGCTTAAGCGCATCAGGATTTAAGCTAGATACCCAGTCTCTGGTGAGTATTATCGCTGGCGGGATTGCTTTCGGTTATCCTGAGAATTCTCATGCTGCTGTTGCTTCGGATCAAAGTCGTTTTAATTTATGGGATTCTCGTACTGAAGCTTTGAAAGAACCAGATGGCAATCCACATCGTATCATTATGTATTTTGATCAGTCTTTACGTGGCTTGTCGGCAGGTGCACCGATTGACTTTATGGGGATTGAAATTGGTAATATTCAGTCGATTAATGCGGAGTTTGATGCAAATTATACTCAGATTCGGATGCGGGCTGAGGGGGTCATTTATCCATCTCGTTTAGCCAATGGCAAAGAACTTGATCCTGATGGTGTGATTTTTAAACGCTTTATCGAAAGAGGCTGGCGTGCTCAGATGCGCACTGGAAATCTACTGACAGGGCAGAACTATATCGCCTTTGATTTATTCCCTAAAGCAAAACCAGCAAACTTAATCATCAGATCAAATGGTGTGATTGAGGTTCCAACCACACCAACCGAGTTGAAGGGATTACAAGCACAAGTATCGCAAATTGCGGATAAACTGAATAAATTCCCATTGGTGGAAATTGGGCAGGATGTACGTAAAACCCTCAATAATATGAATTCAGCGATTAGCTCTACAGATAAATTGGTGAAACAGTTGGATGGGAAAGTTGCGCCAGGACTACAGGCGACTTTGGATGATGTACGTAAAACCATGCGCTCTACTGAAACCATTCTATCCAGTGATGCGCCAATGCAACAGGATGTACGCCGTGCTTTACAGCAAATGACACGTGCTGCCGCATCTTTACAGTTAATGGCTGACTATATTGAACAACACCCAGAATCACTCATTCGTGGGAAAACGCCTGAGGTTAAGAATGCTAAATAAAAAAAATAGCTCACATTTTCTGTCCTATTTGCCGCAGTCTAGTCGAGCAGGCTGTGCTCTGTTATTGGCCGTTGTGGGTTTAGCTGGCTGTTCCAGTTCGCCTACACCAAACTACTATAGTTTGACGCCAACGGTTAAACCGTTGGTGAGTTCAAATGTACGGGTGATTGAAGTCCTACCAGTGGGATTACCCGACCGTTTAAACAGGGCGCCTTTGGTCTTACAGGACAGCAGTGGTAAATCTAATGTATTGGATAACGAACGCTGGACGTCCACGTTGGGGGCAGAGTTACGTGATGGTTTGTCTGCGGGTTTGCAACAGAAATTAGCTGCTGTCGATCGTTACAGCAGTGGTATGACTGGTGGTAAAGTCTCTTACCGTATTGCAACCGACTTTTCTCGGTTTGATATTATTGAACACTCCGACACACGTTCGTTAATGGGTGCGATGAATCGGGATATTGAGGTGGCAGTTGCTTGGATTATTAAACGTGATGATCCAGCCAGACCCTTAAATCAGCCAACAGGTGTACAAAATGCAGTTTTGCCTAACCGACAACTCAGTTGTCGAATGGCATTTACCGATGCAGTTGGTGCAGATGGCAATAAAATTGTCGATATTGTCAGTGTTTCACGGCAGTCATTGAGTAAGGTGGTTGAAGCAATTGCTGCTTCTGTTGTTGCGACTGAAGCCAATAAAGCTGTGGTGATGGAAGGGGTGACTTGTTCCTAAGCAAGCGCTATAAAAAAGCACCCCAGTTTTAAATAAATCTGGGGTGCTGTTAAATTTGATTCAAGTTTTAACAATCTAAAAAACTGAATATCTAAAATTCTTTAAATATTAAACCATCGCTGGATCACTGACAGAATCTGCTCCTGTTTCAACGCGTCCTGCAAAGCGTCGATAAAACTTAGTGTCCTGAGTACAAGTTACGGCAAAATCATACCATTGCCATGTATCTTTCAGTTCCCAATGTCGTGTTGATGTTTGACCTGCTTTTACAGTGATTTTTAACGCTGCATCACTGCGATACACGACTGGGCTAATGACCAATTCAACATCTTTCGTGCCCGTATTGGTCAGGTCTAAATAAACATTACCATTGGCAATATCATAACACACTCGAATTTCAGGATTGATTTGCAGGGTTTGATTACGATTTAAATCACCTTTGAAATGGCGATGAAAACCATTTGGTCCCATCACCCAAAGATCATACAAACCTTGATTATCCTTTTTCACATTCCAAACATCATCCAGCGTTTTACCCGCTTCTACAATGTAACGACGTGGGACACGGCTGAGATTTAACTTGTCATAGACATGAAAAACTGCACCTTGAGTCCCTGTATTCGAGAACAAGAGTTTGACTGTTCCATCATTTTGACAACGTGCACTGGTATGTAATTCATAAGGCAATGCTTTAGACGGGCGTATACCACTGGCTTGAATTGGAAGTTGTAAATTGGTTGGAATCGGAACATTGGGCAACTTTTGTTGAGCTGAACGAAGTTGATCTGCTTGCTCACGGGTTTGTTTACCATTTAATTCTGGCAGTACATCTTCATTTGGGGTTTTAAAATTAAATGCTGAGGTTAAATCACCACAAATCGCACGACGATAAGGGCTGATATTCGTTTCTTTTACCCCAAAGCGTTGTTCTAGAAACATTAATACAGACGTATGATCAAACACTTGAGAGTTAACCACACCACCGCGGCTCCACGGCGAAATTACAAAGAGTGGTACCCGTGGGCCCGGTCCATAAACACCATTGTCTTTTTTAGGCTGGCTGCTGCTGGCACTACCCAAAGGCGCGTCATGCACATAATATTCATACTGCATATCAGCTTGGCTAAGTGTAGATTTACCTGCATAAGTATTGTCTGCTTGTAAGGTCGGTGCTGATGGAGAAGGAACATGGTCAAAATAACCATCATTTTCATCAAAATTGATCAAGAAAACGGTTTTACTCCAAACCTCTGGCACTGCTGTTAAAGCATCTAAGATTTCTTGAATAAACCAAGAACCTTGTACTGGGCTTGATGGACCTGGATGTTCACAATAGATAGAAGGTGCATTGATCCAAGACACTTGGGGAAGTTTGCCTGTTTTGATATCATTTTTAAAAGCATCTAAAAATTCTTCGGGTTTATTGCCGGGCAGGGTGTTTGCGATACCTTTATACAGTGGATTTTTAGCATTATCAGTTGTGGCATCATAAGCTTTATAAGGTAACGGTTGCGCTGCTTTATTGTATGGACTATTTGGCGCACCACCACTTGAAACTGGGTAACCTGAAGCAATATTGGCTTTTTTAAAGGTACGGAATGCACCGAGCATGTTATCGCCCCATTCGTCTGGCATATTTTGATAGCAAATCCAGTTAACACCTGCCTCTTCTAAACGTTCAGCATAGGTTTTCCATGTGTAGCCGATATCTACGTTTTGGGGATCGCCATCAATCCAGTCCCATTCATTATTCACAAACGCAGTACTGGTCGGTACTGCGCCATTGGTGCCAGTTAAATGAAATGAACGGTTGGCATCTGTACCCGTGTGCATTGAACAGTGATATGCATCGCAAATGGTAAAAGCATTGGCTAAAGCAAACTGATAAGGGATTTCCTGCTCTTTAAAATAACCCATTGCATAATCAGTTTTATGGGTAGGCCAATTTGACATACGGCCGTTGTCCCAAGCTTTTTGGCTATCTACCCAAGTATGATTTGTACCGGGTGTACGTTGTGCATTATTACTGGATCCATCTAAATGAAAAGGGGTTAATAAGGCACCGTTACTTCGTTGTTGTTGCCATACAGTACGATCATTTTGCAAAGGAATGGTTAAGCGGTCGGCAAAACCACGAACGCCTTTTAATGTACCAAAATAATGGTCAAATGAACGGTTTTCCTGCATCAGGATAACCACATGTTCGACATCCTGAATGGTTCCTGTTTTATTATTTGCAGGAATAGCCAATGCCTTTTGAATGCTGGCTGGAAATGTAGATAAGGCAGCAGCACCAAAACTCGTTTTAAGTGTATTTGCTAAAAATTGACGACGATTAATCACAATATTTCCCTTTGGTATTTTTATGTTTATGGTGCACAACGCATTAATGGTTTTTTAGATCCATCAGGCTGGGTAGTGGCCTGATCATCATTTGAATCATTACAAGCTGTGAGTGCCAGTAAAATGGGGAAAATATAAATGTACGATAACCATCGTTTTGGTTTTTTTAACATGCGCTTCGTCCATAATAAAGATGCCCACACATTAGACAGCGCTTGTGACAGCAAGGTGTCACCTTTATGACAAATCGTTGACATGACAATAGCGTCAGACCAATATTTAAGTTTATGGCTGAGCATGCAGGATATTGCAGGAGCGAATGGTTTCTGTATTTATTGACGAGCTTTTATTTTAAATGTTTTTTAAGCAAAGCATCCCATCTTTGAACCAAAGCTGAATATTCAGTTTTACAGCCAAGTGCTCTGCTTTTGGGTAAGTATTTTTCTTTGACCAAATACGCATATTTTTGCGGGTCAGAGCCATAAACATAACATAAGAAATTTTCTGCTCTTACCCATTCAGGTGAGTGTCCTTCAGGTGTAAGTTTTCTTGAAACGGCTGGCCCTTGTTGCTCTAGTCCATAAGAGTCTGAAATAGAAATTAAATAATCTTTATCTTCATCATAAGTTGTTAGGATATAAGCAGCGACTTGATCAGCATAATCTTCTTCGAATTTATAGGGGATATCCAATCCAAGTGTATCTATCAAGGCATGGCCTGCCTCATGATACAAAGTACCAAGTGCGCTTTGAAACAGCTCATCTTCAAGTTCTGTACCTTTAGCACCTGCTTGAGAAAATAGCTCTCTTTGTTCTTCGCCTAATTCATAACACATCTCTATTGTGGAAGTATCAGCATCATAGAATGCGTTGACTTCACCACATTCTTTGGCAATCACTTTGATATCCTGCGGTATATTGATATAGCTGTTCATATATTCCGCAAAGTCTTCTAATAAATAATTTGAGCGCCAGAATTTTTCTTCGATCTTGGTTGGGGCATGTTTAGCGGGTTGGTAAATTGCAATAAATTTCCCAGTTTGATCTTTAGCCGCATGCTTTTTATGCTGATTTGATGATGAGGGAGTCTGTTTCTGTTGATTGACTTCAGATTGATTATTTGCTGAATCAGCGCTAGTCCCACAACCGACCACGCTAATAAGTACTAAACTGATCAAACAACTTTTTAACGTAAGGTGGATCTTTTTGTTCATATGTCTTCTCAAAACAAAAGTATGAAGTGTTTTTATGTGCGAATGCATGTGTTGAAAATGCTGATTGTCTACATACATTTTGGATCATCAGTAAAGTTCTAAGGTAGCCTGAAATAGGTGAAATTCATGTAATTAAATCATTCATTTCAATGTGTTCAGCCTGTATCTCATTACTTTATCATTTCATCATCATGTTATTTTTACAGCTTGGCTTAGATCAATTGTCTTTATAGGAACAGGTCTGTCATTTAAGGACAACCTGAAGCTTTAGCGTATTCACATCATTGACAAGATCAGCATGGATCATTATTTTAACTCAACAAGTTCTTTTTTGGAACTTGTTATTTTAAGATAAATTCTTGAGGTGAACCATGTCTATATCAGCGGTGAAAGAAAAATCAAAGCAAAAAACACCTGCATCATTTCCAGTACGTCGTATGGATTATGAATTTCAGGATATGCCCAAGTATTGGTGTAATGATGAACCAACCTTTACCCATTACTTCACAGGTCTATCGACACTTTTTCCAGAAGGTGAATCGTACTTTGTCCGTTCAGTGCGCGCTTTACGTGGAAGAATTAAAAACAACCCACAATTAGACCGTGATATTGGTGCCTTTATTGGGCAAGAAGCCATGCACTCTAAAGAACATCATGCTTTTCATGTCAGTGCACAACAATATGGTTTAGATCCTGAATCCTTAGAAAAAGCCACGGGGATCATATTAAAAGCGGTAGAACGTGCCTTTCCTAAAAAATGGAATCTCTTGGTCACAGTGGGGCTGGAGCATTACACCGCAGTGTTGGTGGTGGAGATGATGAAAAATGTCAATGAGTTAATGACCGATACCACTATTCGCAATTTATGGTTATGGCACAGTGTTGAAGAAACCGAACACAAGGCTGTGGCTTATGACATGTATGAATACTTATATGGTAAGGGCTTAGATGCTTACATTCCTCGCGTGGCGATTTTTACATTTAGTCTTGTGCTGATCACACTATTTTCTAATGTATATCAAGTGGTGTTAATGTCGAGAGATAAACAATTATTAAACCTTAAGTCTTGGACTAAGTTTGCTGGGTTTACAGTGCAAGCCTATCGTAAGCTGGTACCGCAATTTTTCTCTTATTATCAGTTTGATTTTCATCCGAATGATACCGATGAATCCGAAATTGTCGCACAAACTAAAGTAAAAATTGGCTTATCCCCTGAACAATCAACCCTTCTCCAATAAGTATTTTATTTATCAAAATAGGAAATAGTGATGAATCCACTCAATATGACTGGTCTGGAAATTATGCAAGCATTCCAAAAAGGACTGGTGCCAGCGCCTGGTATTGCAAAAACCATGGGAATGGAGGAAGTAGGTGACGTTGAATATGGTCGCATTGTATTTATGGTCATTGCGGATGAACGTCATAGCAATCCATTGGGTGGAGTACATGGTGGTTTTGCCGCAACGATATTGGATTCAGTAACAGGGTGTGCCACACATACCGTCTTGGCTGCGGGTGAGGGCTATGGAACCACTGATCTTGCGATAAAAATGTGCCGTCCGATGCCATTTAATAAAAAGTTGATTGCTGAAGGTAAAGTCATCAACGTAGGGAAAAATTTAGTCATTTCCGAAGGCTATCTTCGAGATGAAGATGGAAAATTGTATGCACATGCAACAGCAACCAATATGATCATCCGTCGTTGAAATATTCTATTTCTGCATCATGGTTTTGGACCAGAATTTTTGGATTATGGCTTTTAAATCAGGTTTTTTGATTTAAATCCTTTGAATCAGGCCGTTGATGTATTAAACGCTGATCCTGTGATGTAGCTCATCGAATGTCAATCGACCCAAAGTTAAGCTGAGAATATAAAATGAATTCAGTTGTATTACATCAATGGGAAATCTCACCTTTTTGCCAAAAAGTTGCCAGGATGTTGCAATTTAAAGGGATTGCTTATCAGACTGTGGATTATAACGGTGTACTGGGTGCAAAAGTGCCAATGCTTAGTAAAGCAGGCAAGGTTCCTGTTCTAGATATTGATGGTCAACGTATTCAGGACAGTACTCGTATTGCACGTTATCTTGATGATGCTTATCCAGACTTACCACGTTTATATCCTGAAGATCCTTTGCAAAAGGCCTATGTTGAACTTTGGGAAGATTGGTCAGACGAGTTGTTATATTTCTATGAGGTGCACTTTCGTGTCAGTGATGCTGATGCCTTAGATCATGCGGTTGAAATGAGTGCAAAAGGTCGCCCCAAACATGAAATATATCTGTTAAAACCCTTGCTCAAAGCAACATTAAACCTGCAACTTAAAATGCAGGGGACAGGTCGCATGGCCAAGCAGGATATTGAGGCGGAATTTATTGGTCATTTAGAGCGTATTGAATTGGTGTTGGCGCAAACAGGGTGGTTGGTTGGCGAGGGTAAAACACTGGCTGATATTGCAGTTGGTTCGCAGCTTTTAGAGATTGTCCGCACCAGTAAAATTTGGGGCGCTAAAATTAAAGCTTATCCTTCTATTGCTCAATGGATCGACTTGCTATGAATACGCAGAATGCAACATCTCAAAATATAGCAACACTACCATGTGTGGTTGTTATGGGCGTAGGTGCTGAACAAGGAATTGGAGCAGCAGTTTGTCGCCGTTTTGCTCAAGAAAAATTAAAAGTACATGTTGTGGGGCGTACTTTAGCGAAAGTGCAAGCCGTGGCTAATTCGATCAATGCGCAGGGTGGACATGCCGTAGCACATGCTTTGGATGCTGAAAATGAACAACAAGTACAGGCTTTTTTTGCGGAGAGGAATGCGCAAAAGGAGCATCTCGTCGCTGTTATTCATAATGTGGGGGGCAATATTCCCTCAATTTTTTTAAAGACCTCTCTTCAGTTTTTTACTCAAATGTGGCGTTCTACTTTTTTATCGGCTTTTTTAGTGTCGCAACAAGCCTTAAAAATCTTTGAACAACAGCAATATGGCACGCTGATTTTTACAGGGGCAAGTGCATCTCTTCGTGGTAAACCTTTTTTTGCGGCATTTACCATGGGCAAATCCGCATTACGTAATTATGCGATGCATCTCGCCCAGATGTATAAGCCTCAAAACATCCATGTTGCACATATTATTGTTGATGGCATGGTCGATGGTGATCGTGTCAATAAGGCGGTATTTGGTTTAGGACGCTTACTGAGACTTACACGAGGCACAGGTGGATTAAATATCGAAGCGATTGCTGAGAATTATTGGATGCTTTATCAACAAAATCGTGATTTATGGACCCATGAGCTGGATTTACGTCCTTATCAGGAGAAATTCTAATATGTACAATTTAATTCCTCCATTGCTGAGAAAAAAATCCAAACTGCAGGGCTGTATTGTTGTTATTGGCAATGAAACCCACTCGCTCAGCCAGCTTTTTGTGGATCAAGCACATAACAGGGCAATGCCTGTATATCAAGTTCAGCATGATCCTATGCAAACCAATCTAAAGATTGAGCAGCAAGATTCAGGTCTAAAGCAGGTTCGTTTAAATCTGATCAATCCGACTGCTTTAAAAAATTTAGTTGGCTATATTCAACGAACAGGGCATTCAATTGAACTGTGTATTTTCCAAGCTGATTTTTCAAAATCATTGTCAAATTTCGATACTTCAGCCCAACAGATCGAACAGCTTTGGCAAAATACTGGTTTGGCTGCGGTAAATATTGCCCAAGCGATTATTCGACAGATGTTGATAAAGTCACAAGGAACTTTGATCTTTCTAGGAACACAGCCCAACTTGATCGCTGAAAATAATGGCTTAACTCAGAGTATGTTTGCCAGTATTCGGGCATTGGCACAATCTTTGGCAAGAGAGTTTCATCCTAAAGGCATCCATATTGCTTATTGTATGTTGGAAAGTTGGGATAGTCAGAATGTTGTCTTGATGGATTCGGTTAAAAATATGTGTTGGCATCTTTATCAACAACCTGATTCAACTTGGAGTCAGGAATTAAGTGTTGGTGTATAAATGCTATGGGGATCAATGCGAGAGAGCGCTAGTTAATCATATCCATCAAGCAGCGTGATTCAAACTTCAAAGCAATGGATTATCCTGAAACAATCGTACAATCCATTCGATAAAAACTTTTTGTCGTGGTGAAACCAGTGTTTTTGATGGATAAAGTAAAGAAATAGGTAGGGATGGAACAGGATAGTCAGTTAAAATTTGACAAAGTGTGCCTTGCTCTAGCTCAGATAAATAACCATAACGTGGTGCTTGGATGATCCCAAAATGCTGTTTGGCTGCTGCTGCATAGGTATTTGCACCATTGACTTGAATCTTCAACGGCAACTCAAAAAGCTGTGTTTTCTTTCCTGTCAGAAACTCAAGCGGTAGTGGCTTTTGTCGAGCAGAAGAATAAAATCCGACCATAAAATGTGATTGTAGATCTTCTAAGCGTTGTGGTGTGCCATATTTTTCTAAGTATTTTGGACTGGCTAATGTCACTTGTTGAATATCGCCCAGATGTCTGACAATTAACTCACTATTATTGAGCTGACCTATACGAATCACACAATCAATGCCTTCTTTTATCAGATCTACATAACGATCGCTTTCGGTGAGTTGCAACTGTATCTGTGGAAACTCAGTTAAAAAATCATCTAATTTTGGCAGAATAAAATGCGCAGCAAAAATACCATGAACTGCTATTTTTAAAGGCCCTTGAGGTTTTGCATCAAGAAAATCATGATCAGACTCATTGATATAAGCCAAGATATATTTGCAGCGCTCATAATAAATATGGCCTTCATCGGTTGCTTTTACCTGACGAGTGGTACGCAACAATAAGCGCGTATTGAGTTGGAATTCTAATTGTTTAATTGCGTCGGTCAGGGTTGAGCGTGGCAGATTTAAGATCTGCGCAGCTTTGGTAAAACTTTGTTGTTCAACCACATTGACGAAAGCAGACATTGCATTGAGTTTATCCATACGCCATTCCAATTGTTCGATTTATTCGGATAAAGATGTCAGATTTAACGAGATTATCTGGTTTTATCTGAACAGTATCATAAAAGCGATTAGAGGTATATTTTATTCCATGAGGTCATTACGATGCATACAACAGATCATACACAGCAAGAAAAAGTGATTTTAATTACAGGCGCTTCTCGCGGAATTGGTGCATTTACTGCCAGCTTATTGGCACAGCAAGGCCATAAGATCATTATCAATTATGCCAGTAACGATAAAGAGGCGGAGCATGTCTTGAGCAGTATTCAAGCGTTAGGCGGAACAGCGAGTCTATTTAAAGCCAACATCAGCCATTCTAATGAAGTGACTGCATTATTTGATTATGCAATTCAAACCTATGGTCGATTGGACGTGCTGATCAACAATGCAGGGATTTTGAAATTAAGTAAGATTGAACAATTAGACGATGAAAGTATTGATCAAGTTTTAGCAATTAATATTAAAGGCCCTTTATATACCATGCGTGAAGCTGCTAAGCGACTGCAAAAGGGCGGTAAAATTATTAATTTATCCAGCAGTGTGGTGGGTATGAAGCTCGAAACTTATGGTGTTTATACTGCATCAAAAGCTGCTATTGAATCCTTAACGGCTATTTTAGCCAAAGAGTTAAGAGGAAAAAATATCACGGTAAATGCCATTGCACCTGGGCCTACGGCAACTGAACTTTTTCTTGAAGGCAAAAGTGATGAATTGATTGCTCAGTTAAGCAAAGCTGCACCTTTAGAGCGTTTAGGCACTGTAGAAGATATTGCCGCAGTGTTGGATTTCGCCGTAAATGAAGCGAGTAATTGGGTCAATGCCCAAGTCCTTCGAGTCAATGGTGGGATCGTTTAATTCCAGATGGAAAATCCTGACTCAAGTCTTTAATTGGGGGGCGATAGAGAATAATCACTTTATTTATCTGCTATCGCCCCAGATTCTGATGAGATCAAGGTCTGTGAGAATCAAGGCTATACAAATTATTTTTTATAGGCTTTCGCTTGGGTTAAATATTTTTCCATTTCTTCATCTGGAACCATTCCTCCTCCAGTCCCCCAGACAATATGATTAGCATTTTCCAATTGCTGTTGGCTAAAGTGATGTAGCGCGGCATAGTCTTGATGTTGATTGGTCAAAATTGGTCCAAGCATACCCGCCAACGCAGAAGGTTCTAATTTAAGCTGTTCTGCATCATTGAGCATGCCCAAGAGTACATACATGGTTTCATCCGTTAATGTATAAAAACCGTCTAATAACCTTTGCATGGCTCGACCAACAAAGCCAGATGCTCGCCCAACAGCGAGGCCATCAGCAGCGGTGATGTTGTCTATACCCAGATCTTGAACTGAAATTTCATCATGTAAACCTGTTGCAACACCGAGTAACATACAAGGTGAATGGGTTGGCTCGGCAAAAATACAATGTACATGATCACCAAAGGCCATTTTTAAGCCAAATGCAACGCCACCGGGACCTCCACCAACACCACAAGGTAAATAAACAAATAAAGGATGTTGTTGATCAACCAAAATATTTTTTTGTTCTAATTGTTGTTTTAAACGTTGCCCAGCAACTGCATAACCTAAGAATAAGGTTTGTGAGTTTTCATCATCGATAAAAAAGCAGTTTGGATTTTCTAATGCTGCCTTTCTGCCTTGTTCTACGGCAACACCATAATCTTCAGCATATTCAACTACTGTGACATTGTGCGCACGTAACTTATCTTTCTTCCATTGACGTGCATCTGCTGACATATGCACAGTCACATCAAAGCCTAATTTGGCACTCATGATACCAATAGAAAGGCCTAAATTTCCGGTAGAACCGACCGCAATACTGTATTGACTAAAAAACTGTTTAAACTCTGGACTATCCAGTTTTGCATAATCATCCTCAATGTTTAGGCGTTGTGCTTGAATCGCAAGTTTTTCAGCATGACAAAGCACTTCATAGATACCACCACGCGCTTTAATTGAACCCGATATTGGAAGATGGCTGTCTTTTTTAAGCCATAATTGACCATGGATCGATTGTCCAAAATACTGTTCCAACTGTTGCTGCATTTGAGGAATCGCTGCCAGTTCGGATTCTATAATACCTTGAGATGCCGCTGTTTCTGGAAAGGCTTTCATCAAATAGGGTGCAAAGCGTGTCAAACGTGCACTGGCATCATCAATATCTTTTTGGTCCAACCCGACATAGGGCAGCCCTTCTACCAGTGAGGTAAAATTGGGATTAAACCACGCCACTTCTTTGAGTGCGATAAGGTCTTTAACAATCGGATATTGGGCAATCAGCTGATTAATCTGTTGAGCGTTCATAAAATACTCCTAAAGGCTTAAATAAAATGAGAAAGCAGGAAGGTGCAGCCCAATGCGGTGAGGGAGGCAAGGAAAGTTGCAGAGGTATAGTATTTAAAGGTTTCGTTTAATGTAGCACCACAGTATTGTTTGACTAACCAAAATAGAGAGTCGGTCACAATGGTAAAACCGATGGCACCTGAACCAATCGCAATCGCCATGATTTCAGGACTAATATCCGGATAGAGCGGTAACATTGGCGCAACGATTGCAGTTGCACCCATCATTGCAACAGTGGCAGAGCCTACAGCTGCATGTAAAATCAGCGCAACCAACCAAGCAAGTAAAATTGGATGCATATGCAAGTGGGAAAGCGTGACAGCCATTGAGTCAGCTAAACCACTGGCTTTTAAAATACTGTTAAATGCACCACCAGCCCCAATGATGAATAAGATGTTGGCAATTGCAGAAAATGAGTCTTCTGTGGCTTTTAATAAGCTTCCCATCTGCATATTACGACGTAGACCAAGGGTGTAGTAGGCAACAAATACCGCAATAAACATGGCGGTGATCGGATTGCCGATAAAGCCTAAAATGTGTGAAAGCTGAGTGGATGTATGACTATTTAATTCAGCCACAGTTTTGATTAACATTAATCCGATTGGAAGAAATACCGTAAATAAGGTGATTTTTAAAGAGGGTAAGCTATGTTCTTCTTTCAGGGCGAGCTTTGAAAACTCGACAGGTACTGCTTTAAACGGTAAACGTTGACCAACTAATTTTAAAAACAGTGGGCCACTAACCAGTGCAGCGGCTAAACCCACCATTAAGCCAAAAATAATCACGGTACCGACATCAGCCCCTAGTTTATTGGTGACATAAAGTGCGGCAGGGTGTGGCGGTATCACACAATGTACAGCCATTAATGCTGTGCATAATGGAATAGCCAATTTAAACAAAGAGGTTTTGGTATGCTGCGCTATAGAAAAAGCCAAGGGAATTAATAAAACCACACCAACTTCTACAAATAAAGTGATGCCACAAAATAGCCCAATCAACACCATGATCACATCACTGGATATCCAGTGACATCGCTGCAAAGACAGTGCGATACGTTCAGCGGCGCCAGAGATTTCCATCATTTTGCCGAGAATGGTACCCAATGCAATGACTGTAGCAAGGAAACCCAAGGTGCTTCCAATCCCATTTTCAATTGCATTGACCATATCCAGTAATGGCATTTTCATTGCTACACCGACAAAGAAGCTTGCCAGAAGTAAAGCTAAAAAGGGATGCAGTTTAAATTTTAAAATAGTGAAAATAATTAACCCGATACTGGTTAATAATATACCGACATCCACGAAATTGGTTTCCATACCATATATCTCTGTGACAAAAATTGTTCTTTGTCTATTGAAGTTAAACCAGAGAAATCCGTCAAACGATGATATTTGATCTACGGGTTAAAATAATTCACTTGAAAAAAAAATCCTAAATAAATTTTGATTTTTAAATGATTTATACGTTATTTATATGGGCATAGGACAGCAAGAAGCATGTGATCAATCATTTTGTTTCAGCAAAAAGGAAAAGGCATGACCAACGCACATAAAAATCTAACCGGTTTTCAGCTCTCAAAACTGTATACATTTGAAGTTGCGGCTAGACATGAGCCTTTTGCACTCGCCGCTGAAGAACTGTCTTTAACCCCAAGTGCGGTAAGTCACCAAATTAATTTGTTAGAAAAAGAACTTAATATCAAACTGTTTTTACGTTTGCATCGTAAAGTAAAGTTAACCACTGAAGGACAGCGGATTTTAGCTGCTTTACAATTTTCATTAGACTCGTTAAACGTTGAAATTAAGGCACTGCAAAATCAGCAACTTGTTGGCTCACTCACGATTTATGCAAGACCATCGATTGCTCAGTGTTGGTTAGTGCCTCAATTGCCTGATTTCATTCAACGCTATCCATTGATCCAACTCTCAGTTTTAACGGGTAATGAGGATGTAAATTTTCAACGTAGTGGAATTGATATTGCACTTTATTTTGACAATCAACCGTCTTTTCAGTTGAATTATCAGCATTTAATGGACGAATATATTATCCCGGTATGTAGTCCTGCATATGCTGAAAAATTTAACCTCTACGATCATCTAGACAACTTAAAAAACTGCACATTGCTGCATGACTGCCAAGCATGGAGTAACGGCACAGGCGCAGATGAATGGAACAGTTGGACGCAGCATTTTAATGTAAATATGGATCATTCTTCAGAGATGAGTTTTGACCGATCTGATCTGGCTTTGATTGCTGCTAAAAATCACTTGGGTATTACCATGGGACGTAAAAAACTAGTAGAAAAAGACTTGGAAAGTGGTGAGCTAGTAATGCCATTTAAAAACATGTATTTAAAATGTGATCAGCACTACTATATTACATCATTGAAAAATAATGAATTACCTAAAGTTAAAGCATTTAGTGACTGGATAAAAGCACGAGCAAACTCAGAAATAGGGCATCAATGAAAAAGCCTAAACTCTAGAAAAAGCCGAGCAAGCCTTGAATAAAAAATCACGAAATCAATTTTATGCTAAAACCTAAAAATTAATATTTTTTGCTGTTAGAATTTTTATAATAGTTGATTATTATGGTTAATATTTGAGTGTTTATATTTTAATAACGCCAATCAGAATAAAAAATAGACAAACCTAAATATAACGAGAAATTAAAGAGAAATAAAAAGGAAAGATGTAATAAGTTTTTATATTAACAATAGGATGATTGGGTGGAAAAGCTAAACTGAAAATGACATTGTAAAAATACAAACAATACGAATTTTAAGACAGTAAGATCATCCAAAAATACATACTACCCCCCAAAAAATCATATTCAAACTTTTATAAAAAGTGAAGTTAAATTATAAATATTTATTATTTTTCAATATTTTGATTGGTTTTGTTGATGTTAAAAAGTACATCTAGAAACATTGTTATTGTAAATAAAATTGTAATTGATTATTATTCTCATTTGTTGATTGTGTGTGTATATTTGTAATCCATATTTTTACTTCTGATTTGAAGATACTGGATGACCTGAAATATACACATTTAATGATGATTAATATCATTTAATAAGATTTCTCCCTCATCAATCTAAACCCTGTTGAGCTATATGAATAGGGGCATGATGAGGGTAATCGATATAACAAGTATCGAATTTAAATATTTATTTTTTAAATAGCAAAATGGAAAGAATTTTTTAATTCAACAAATATTCACCTCCAAGGAAACGAACATGAAAAAATTGGCGCTATGGATGACCAGTTTAACTGCAATGGCAACTGCTGGATCAGCGATTGCTGCTACAATCGATCAATCCAATGCTTATCAACAGGCATATGCATTGTATGTGCTTTACCATCCAAATAATAAAGAGCAGAACAGTAGTACTTTAATTAAGCAATATACTCAAGACTATGCCGAATTGTTTAAGGCAAATAAAAAAGTCAATCAAGTGCAGTTTGTTCAATACGAGCAAGCACGTTTAGAGCCATTACTTAAACAGCGCCGTGAAATGTCAGAAAAACAGGCGCATGTACGTTATGGCATTCTCGATAATAATAAAGATCAGAAACTGACCCTAAAGGAATTTCAGGAGACGGTTTTAAAAACCTTTAATGAGTTTGATAAAAACTTGGATGGTTTAGTAAATGCAGAAGATGCCAAATTAGCGGGCAATAGTAATGCAACGCATGATGGATTCCGTGTGAAACTACCAATTTCAATGCCGATGCCAAGCAACATCAACGAATTTATTAGCCAATATGGTCAAGGGAAAAACTATGTAACGCTTGGAGATTATCTAACAGCGCGTGACAAACAATATTTTGCAACCGATGCGAATGGTGATCATATTGTCACTGAGAAGGAATATGTGGATGAGTTTATGCAACGTTTTGATGCCAATATCGCAACAGGTAAAGTCAAAATGCAGGAAACGGCAGCACAACAATTTCAATTGATTGGCAAAGGTAAAACAACAATTCAAGCCAGTGATATTCAAAAATTTGCTAAAAATATGGATCAAGCGATCAGTCAATAAATTATAGTCAATACGTAATAAACAGTGTCTCGGTCATCTTGAGGATGATCGAGAAATTTTTTATTTAAAAGCGATAAACTTTTGATAAAATTATAATAATTTTGAATTAAATTTTGTTTAAGATTTACCATATATCCCATTAGAGTATGTTGCGTAGTCTTATAAATGAGTTGGATACATTAAAAAATTCAATTAAAAGGGCAAACTGAGCTCTCATTTTCTTTATTTTTTTGCTAAGATATTGCTAATAATTCTCATTCTCTTTAAACATGTCTGATCCTATTAGCACGCTATATCGTCATCACCATTCTTGGTTATATCAATGGTTAAAACGTCGCCTCAACCATAGTGAAGATGCCGCTGATTTAGCCCATGATACTTTTCTGCGTATCTTAAAGCGTAAAGATGAATTGTATTTTGATCAGCCGCGTGCAATTTTGACCACTGTTGCCAAGGGAATCTTGATTAATTGGTATCAACGTAAATCGATTGAAAAAGCCTATTTAGAGGCGCTTTCAAGTAGACCTGAATATGATGAAATTACACCTGAGCAAAAAATATCGGCAATTGAATCTTTATGTTTGATTAATCAATTACTCAATCAATTGCCTGAGCGCCAGCAACAGGTCTTTATTTGGTCACAATTAGAAGGGCTGACTCAACAGGAAATTGCAACACGCTTAAATATTTCTACCCGAACCGTGATGCGTGATCTGGTTTCAGTACTGAGTCAATGTTTAGCTGTTATGGATTAATGCCTGCATGTTGCATGATCAAATTTATCAAGAAACAGCGCAATGGATCATTAAAATCCAACACGCACCATTGAATGAAACTGAACAGCTTGAATTTGAACAATGGAAACAGCAAAGTTCCCAACACCAAGCTGCATGGTCTAAAGCCGAACGCTTATTGTATAGCCTTGAGGAATTTCCCGAAGATGGGCAGCAGCTGATTCAGCAAGGCAAGAAAAATGCCCAATTTAATTTAAACAAACAACTGGTGCTTGCCTGTTTACTGTGTTTTGGCAGTGTCATGCTATGGAACTCGGATTATCGCTATATATGGTTATCGGATTATCGTACTGCGGTGGGTCAGCAGAAACAGGTTGAGCTGGAAGATGGGACACAACTTCAATTAAATACCCATACGGCTTTGGACGTGCGTTATACAGCGCAACAACGTATTGTAAAATTACATTATGGCGAAATACAAATACGTACGGCCAAAGAAAAAAATCATGCTTATCGCCCATTCTTGGTCGAAACTGAATCGGCAAATCTGCAAGCGCTTGGCACTGTATTTAATGTTCAGTATTTCAACAACAGTGAAAAGCAAACCTGTCTAGGCGTCATAGAAAGCGCAGTGAAAGTCAGTTTGAACCAGTCCAAACACACTAAAATTGTCCATGCTGGTGAGCAGCTATGCTTTGATGATCGCAATTTTAAAGCATTACAAAGTTTAGATCCGAATATATTGGCATGGAAAAACCATATGGTCATGGCTTTTGAAATGCCGTTGGAAAAATTGCTTCAAGAGATTGGGCGCTATCAACACCAATATATAGATATTGCCCCTCAATTGAAGTCGTTAAAAGTTTCAGGTTCATATCCAGTCAATGACTTTGGCACCTTACAAACAGCATTGCAATTCAGCTATCCAATCAAAGTAGAACGTTATTTTGGGGATCGTGTGTTGAGCATTCAGCCGAAAGCTGAAAATCAGAAAAGTAAAAATAATTAAGAAATGATGTCAGTTTTTACAGACAAGGCGGGTAATACAGTTAAACCAAACAAACTGGAGAAAATTGATGAGCACCTCATTCACACTCAACCGCCTTGCATCTCGTTTAAAAACAGAGACAGCCAGTCAACATGAATATATGCACCAATTAATGGAAAAAGCCCAAGTATTTAAAGATGTCGCACATTATGCAAAATTTACTTTGTCACAGTATTATTTTCAAAAAAATGTCGAATATTTATTTCAACATCCCAAGGTTGCAGCCTTGATTTCAGATTTAGATATTCGTGGACGTTCGCAAGCGGCTTACTTAGACCTACAAGACCTTCAGATCGAACCAGAGTCGCTGGCCTTGGTTACTGAAACGATCGGCTTTCCTGAAGCGCTGGGTTGGATCTATGTATCAGAAGGTTCTACGCTGGGTGCAGCATTCTTATTTAAACAAGCCCAGCAAAGTTTGGGGTTTTCCGCAGATTTTGCTGCGAGAAATTTGGCTGCTTATCCAGAAGGGCGGGCCAAAGTCTGGAAACACTTTATTGAGGAACTTGATCAGGCTGACTTTACTCAAGATGAGCAAGATCGTGTCATTTACGCTGCTCAACAAGCCTTTGATTATTTTGGTGCATTATTAAAAGACATTCATACAACATGAAGAAAGCGTCTTCTGTCAGCAATCACACACAAGGCAAAGACTTAACGCTGTTAGCGTCTTTGCCGGTAACGCCATCCGCAAATTTACATTCATCCTCAGTGGTGCGTGTGATCTGCGTCATCTTGGCAATTTTATGTCTTGTTCTCGCTGTGGTGGGCATTGTATTGCCAGGGATTCCAACTTTTGATTTTCTCTTTTTGGCAACGATTTTTGCCTCAAAAGGTTCAGCACGCTTGCATCGTTGGTTGCATCAAAACCGTTATATTGCAATGTTGCTCGCACAGTATCGTGGCGGTTTTAAACAAATTTCGCGTTCACGTAAATGGATGATGACATTGAGTATTTTATTCGGTACGACAATGTTAATGGTGTCTTCACTGCATCTGCACTTAAAACTTAGCCTGTTGGTCATTTTGCTGATTGGGTTGATCTGGATTTGGACCAGACCAGAAAAAATATAAATTTTCATGTCATGTTTTAACAACTCACTGGGTAATGATTATTGAAAATGAAAATCATTCACAAGTGTGGGCGTTCCTATGAAGTTTAAAAAACAAACTCTGGCCATGTTAATACAGTGCTTTTGCATCAGTGGTGTTTATGCACAAATTAATCCCAATGTTTCAATGGCCGCGAAAAAAGCGCCAGAAAAATATTATCAAATTTCAGAGAATCAGTTGGGCTATGTGTTATCAAGTTTTGCAGCACAGTCGGGTATTGCCTTAAGTTATGATGCAAATATTTTAAAAGGGCTAAAAAGCAAAGGAATTACTGGGCGTTATAGTGTAAAACAAGGCTTCGATTACTTGCTTGCAGATCATCCTTATCGTGTAGAGCAGCAAGGTTCGACTTATGTCTTAATTGCTAAATCTGGCTCAGCTAAACCGAATATAGAGAAAAACACTGCGATTGCAAATACAAGCACTCCGTTAAATAACACTTCGCTTTTCAATAAGATAGACAGTGATGTTGTCACGCTTCCTCAGATTAAAGTCAATGCTGTACAACAAAAACAAAAGGTCAATACAACACAGCTGAATCGTGAACACATTAGCCGATTTAGAGGCACGGGGAATGGCGATGTGTTTTCTGATATCGCTGGCGTACAAGTCAATAGCCTACGTAACGAAGCGGGTGCAATTGATATTGGTATTCGTGGGGTACAAGGTGAGGGGCGTGTCCCAGTAATTATTGATGGTAGCCTACAGTCCAGTCATACCTTTCGAGGCTATCAAGGAGAGAGTGACCGAACTTATATCGATATGGATTTGATTAGTCAGATTGAAGTCGAAAAAGGCGCATCGCGAGCGAAATTTAGTGTGGGCGGTATTGGCGGAATCGTGAAAATGCGTACCCTCAGTGCAAATGATATTTTGCTGCCTAATCGTCAATCAGGTGTCATGCTAAAAGGCAGCTTTTATAACAATAACAAAGCACCACAGACCTCAGATAATGAGCGTGAACAGATGTCTTATCTGCTTCGTAATAAACTGTCCTCGAATAATTTTCAAAATGGCGCTGGCACAATCGCTGCTGCTTACCGGAATGATGTATTCGATCTGGTCGCTGCTTATAGTAAACGCGAAGTCGGTAATTACTATGCTGGAAAACATGGCATTGATTATTATGAAGCGCGAGATATTGTTGATGTTGGGCCAGGTCAAGAGGTGGTAAACACCAGTTATAAAAGTGATTCAGGCATTATCAAAGCAGGCATGAATATTACAGACGAACATCGTGTTGAAGTGAACATGCGCCGCCATATGCAAAAAGCGGGTGAGGTCATGGCTTTTTATTGGAATAGATCGCAAGTGATTGATCCCAACTCTCCACCTTGGGGATACATCGATGGTAATTATGTTCTACCCAAATATATAGAGGGCGCATATACCATGCCACAATGGTCCCTTGGAACCGCAGCGATTAATGCATTCAGTGCCAACTACACCTATAAGCCTAAGAATAATCAGTGGTTTGATTTGGAGTTAGGGGTTTGGCATACCAATGCCAAATATCGCCAACACAATGGCATGCTTGGCGTAGCCAATTCACATTATGGCGACCAATACTGGGGAAGTTTTCAGGACTATCGTAGTGGGATTAATTTAGAAAACACCAGTAAAATTGATGCCTTAACCTTGAATTATGGTCTGACATATGACGAGCAACGAATGAAGCCACAAAATCTTATTGATACTGAAATCGCACGTGATGGATTACGTCAAGAATCCTCTTTATTTCTCAATGGCGATTATATCTTTAAAGATTTTACCCTGAGTTTAGGCAGCAAATGGCATAAGGCAAAAGTTAAGGATTATGGAGACCAGTATGTTGCAATGAGACCAGTCGCCAATTCTGATTTAAATGACAAAGGCTATGCGCTTCGAGATTATGATGGAAAGATCGACTGGATGGCGCAGCTGAATTATCAGTTGCTGAATGGTATTGATGTCTATGCAAAACTCTCCAATATGTACCGCAGTCCAAGTTTGTTTGAATCGACAGTTTCCAAACAAACCTTTAGTTATGATCCAGATTTGCCGATTAAATCAGAGAATTCTCGTCTTGTTGAGTTTGGTTTTATTGGGCACAACGATAACGTTTTCACTGAAGCAGATCAGTTAAAATTCAATATCAATTATTTCCGTAATCAAACCCAAAATTTCCTTACCCAAGGAGTACAACGTAAAGATATTGTCAATGAGATCACGCCTGATTTTATTTTGCCTTATACCACCTCATATACTTTCCTAAATTATGAGCAAGTTGTACTGAAAGGTTTAGAGTTTAATCTTGCTTATCAGCATCCAAGTTTCTTTGTGAACATGAACGGAACTTTATATCAAGCACCGAAAGTATGCCCAGCGACGAAAGATGATTGTAATGAGGTCGGAGATTCTTGGAGTCTGATTTCAACACGCTTGCCACCACGTAAACTTTTTAATATTAGCTTAGGCAAGAGTTTGTTTGAAAATAAACTCAATGTGGGGGTACGTGCCAGATATCATTCTGAAAAGAAAAATCCTAAAGGTTGGTTACAGGGTACAGGGGTGAGTGGGCGTGCGGTGACCGAAATTTCTTCGGAAACCTTAGTTGATATTTTTGCGAGCTATAAACTGAATCCAAATCTAAATCTCTCGTTTAATGTTGATAACTTAACCAATCGTTATAACTTTGATCCTGGTACAGTGATCGGTATGCCGATTCCTGGCCGTACCATCAAAGCAGGGTTCGAAATGAGATTCTAGAATCATAAAACAATCAAATCGGCAAAACCCAACTGTAAAATATGAGTGAATAAAGTAGTGAAAAATCAGTCGCTCTAAATCAGTAGCTCTAAATCAGTGGTTAGAATCACGCACTAAAAAGTTGATAAAGTTCTATAGATATAGAACTTTATCATCAAAAAATTATATTCAAGCGATCTGATCATACACAGAAGCTTAGATAGCAGCATGCTGGCCGTTCAGCCCACTCAACGTCATGATTTTTGCTCATGTTGGTCAATCTGTTGTAGCTCTTGTAAACGGCTAGAATGAAGGTCTTGATTGTGTTGACGAGCCAACAGACTATAAATGGTGGGTAAGACAAAAAGCGTAAAGAAGGTCCCGATCAACATACCGCAGACAATCACAAGCCCTAAGCCAAAACGACTATGTGCACCAGCGCCTGTGGCAAAAAGGAGAGGAATCAGCCCAAACACCATTGCCGCCGTGGTCATCAGAATTGGACGTAAACGAATTTGAGCAGCTTTTAGAATAGCCGCTCGCCGATCTAAACCTTCATGAACTTGCAATTCATTGGCAAACTCAACCATTAAAATACCATGCTTACTAATCAGTCCAATCAGCGTGACTAAACCAATCTGAGTATAGATATTGACTGTGGCAAGTCCAAAAGCCAAGGGAATTAATGCGCCACAGATCGACAGCGGAACCGTAATTAAAATAATAAATGGATCCATTAGGCTTTCATATTGAGCGACTAAAACCAGATAAATCACAATCAGCGCGGCTAAAAATGCAAACATCAAAGCGTTACCTTCCTGTACATACTGACGTGCATCGGCTTGCCAGTCATAACTAAATCCAGTCGGTAATTCAGATGCAGCCTGTTCCAGAAAACTTAAAGCTTGACCTAATGAAACCCCAGCGGCGGGGATTGCCTGAAAAGTTGCAGCATTTTGTTGATTAAATTGAGTGAGTTTATTGGGTTCTACCTGTTCACTTAGACTGACCACAGTCGATAAGGGAATCAGTGTGCCTTGGTCGGTACGAATAAACTGTCGTGTCAGTGCTTGAGCTGTCAAACGTTGTGTATTGATGCTTTGAGGAATCACATCATAGGCACGACCTTGCATACCAAAACGATTGATATAATTTTCACCAACCAATGTCGCCAAGGCTTCACCGATATCTTGCATACGAATACCCAGACTATTGGCTTTGGCCCGATCAACCTCGATTCGAATCACGGGGTTATTAAAGTCAAGATCACTGTCGACCACCACAAAAAGGCCACTTTCACGGGCTTTTTGCTTGATGCTCTGCATCGCTTGATAAATAGTTGAATAGTTTTGTGCACTACGCAACACCATTTGTACGGGTAATCCACCTGTTGAACCGGGAAGCGCAGGATTTTGGAATACAAAAATACTGCTGCCTTCTACATCACCGACTTTGGCTTGAAGTTGCTGTTGAATTTCATCCGCAGAATGCATTCGCTCAGACCATGTTGAAAGGGTTGTCCCACCAAAACTTGATGCAGGCCCATCTGTACCATTAATAATCCACGTGGTACTGGTTTCGGGGAAAGTCCAGAAGATTTCATCGAGTTTTTGATTAAAGTGTTCAGCATAATTCAGATTGGCATGTTGTGGTGCTTTGATGGCTGCCAATACACTGGCTTGATCTTCATTGGGCGCCAATTCTTTTTGAGGAAGTTGGTAAAGCAATGGAAGGCTAATAAAAATAGCGATCGCAAAAACCACTGTGATCCAACGATGATGTAAGGAAAAATTGAGTAATTTACTGTAAAGCTGAGTCAAATGTTCAAAGAACCATTCGGCTGCTTTTGCCATTTTACCTTCCTGCTGTTTGGATTGAAGCAGAAATGAACTCATAACAGGAGACAGGGTTAAGGCAATAATCCCTGAAACTAAAACTGCGCCGGCTAAAGTAAAGGCAAACTCTTTGAATAATGAGCCAGTCAATCCACCCATTAAACCAATCGGAGCATACACTGCGGCCAGTGTAATGGTCATTGCAATTACTGGGCCTGCGACTTCTCGTGCCCCGATCAAAGCTGCTGCAACAGGGGATGCACCTTCTTCAATATGTCGATGGACATTTTCAACCACCACGATTGCATCATCTACAACCAAGCCTATGGCGAGTACCATGGCTAAAAGCGTGAGTAAATTGATACTAAAGCCACATAACAGCATTAAACCCAAGGCACCTAACATTGACAGTGGAATTGTCACTACAGGGATCAAGACACTACGTAAAGAACCTAAACACAGATAGATCACCGCAATAACAATAATCAGCGCTTCGATAAAAGTATGTAAAACTTCATCAATAGAGGCATCAATAAAACGTGCTGTTTCATAGGCAAGATTGACTGTAACCCCCGGTGGTAAAGTCTTTTGGATCTCAGGTAATTTATCTTTAATTCCCTGTACGATCACTAACGGGTTACCTGTAGGCGTCGCTTGTAGACCGACAAAAATTGCAGGTTTACCATCCATAGTGGCACTTGTTTCTGTCGAAGCAGCGCCAAGTTCAACTGTTGCCACATCTTGTAGACGAATTAGATTTTGAGCATCATTGCGTATCACCAGATTTTTAAAGTCCTGAATACTGGTGAGATCTGTAGAAACATTGACATTTGAAACCACTAATTCGCCTTTGACCTGCCCCGGTGCGGCTTGATAGTTATTTTGACGGATCGCATTGGCGACATCGGCGGCAGTTACACCACGACTGGCCAAACGATCGGCATCCAACCAAATCCGCATAGCCAAACGCTGACTGCCATAGGTCTGTACCTTAGCAACGCCATCAATTGTAGACAGCATGGGTTCTACCACTCTAGACAAATAATCTGTTAATTCAGCCAAGGACAGTTGTTCGCTAGAAAATCCGATATAGGCAACATCGGTAGATTCACCTGAAGAACGTTCAATGACTGGATCAAATGCCTGTTCTGGTAGTTTGTAACGGACTTGATTAACCTTTGCCATCACCTCTGTTAAGGCTTGGGTTGAGTCTCGATTTAATTGCATACGTAACGTTACAGCACTGCGACCCTGTACAGTAGAGGAACTGAGATAGTCGATGCCTTCCACTGAAGATACTGCTTGAGCAATGGGTTGGGTGACAAAACCTTGCATAAGCTCAGCAGATGCACCGGGATATTCTGTATTGATACTTATCGTTGAAGTTTCAAGTAAGGGATACTGTCGGATAGGCAGTTTATTCAGGGAAAACAAGCCCGCCAGCAAGATCAAGGTGCTGACGACCAAGGCCAAGACTGGGCGTTTTACAAAAAGGTCAGTAAATTTCATTCGCTTATCTCCCTAGACTTTGGGCTTGATCGAGGAAGATTGAGGATGCTCAAGTGTATTTACGGTCGGCTCAACTTGCATACCCTCACTTAATTTAAGTTGTCCTGATACAACAACTTGATCGCCTGCTTTGAGCCCAGATTTGACTACAACTTTGGCTTGATGGCGCTCACCGAGCACTACCGCCACACGTTGCACAATAAGCTTGTTCTGGTCTTGTTTGGCAAGGAAGACCGTATTGCCATAAGCTGTATAGGTAATTGCAGTTTCAGGAACGACTAAGCTTGGGCGTTCAGATTCTTGGATGTCTAATTTGGCATACATGCCCGGTTTTAACTGTTGATCATGGTTATTTAAAATTGCTTGCCCCTGCACAGTTCGCGATGTTGTGATCAGCGGTTCGATTGCACTTACCACAGCTGTAAAGGACTTTTCAGGAAATGCATCAATTTTGAGTTGTACAGATTGTCCGATTTTTAACCTTGATGCCAATTGTTCATCCAATGTGAAATTGGCAAGAATTTGTCGAAAGTCGACCAGATTAGCAATACCAGTGCCTGCCTCTAAATATTGCCCTTGATGCACTTGGCGTATTCCCATGAAACCAGAAAAGGGGGCACGAATCGCTTTCTGTTTTATGCTGGCTTGTAGCTGTTGGATTTCTGCACGCGTCATATCTCGATCAGCCAATGCGGTATCCATTTCTGCCCGTGAAATTGCATGACTATCAATCAGAAGTTTGCTGCGGTGATAGGCCATTTCGGCTTGTTTCAATTTGGCTTGCAAGCGACCTAATTGAGCTTGTTCAACATCGGTATTGAGTTGAATCAGTATTTGACCTTGTTGAACAGCTTGTCCAGATTGGAAATAAATCTGTTTGATCATACCTGTTGTTTCTGTTGACACTTTGACTTGTCGGATTGCTTCCAACTCACCAATACTGGAAAACACTTGTGGAATATTTTGTTCGACCACTCTACTCAAAGCCACTTTGACTGGAGGGTAAGCGTCAGATTGATGCGTTTCACTTGAACGAGAATTTAAATAAAAATAGATTGCGACACCCACGAGAATTAAAGTGATCGCGATTAGAAAAAGCCATTTGTTGTTTTTCATGCGACGACTCCAAGGTTGCGGAGTTGTTGTCGAAAATGACTGGCAATGGTCAGCGCTAAAAGACCGCCAATCACTGAAATATGTTCAAGTGCAAAGTAAAAGGCAATATTGGCCTGTATACCAGACATGTTCCAAAAGTGATGCACAATCACAATTGTCAGTGCTAAAAATACTGAAAGAATCAGTGTGCCAAACCACATATGCCGCTCAAATAAAATACAATAGGCGCCCACAAGCAGAATCAACGCAGAAGCATAATTAAATAACCATGCAGGCTCTAGACCAGCCGCCCGCATTTCCAAAAATCCTGTTTCTACAGCAAGAATTTTACTAAGTCCTGAACTTAGAAATAGAAGCGCAAGACAACATCTGCTGATGGCCCACAGCCATTGGCTTTCTAAACTTAATTTAATGAAATATGGCATGAGAATATTTCCTGAAGAAATAAGACTGGATGATTAAAACCTTTAAAATGAATAGCTTGTTGTTATTCGTAACAGCTGTGGCAAGCAGTCTAAAACCTCAAGTTATATTTAGGTCAATGGGCTTTGATCAGAAAATTTGTAGAGGGATAAGATTTTTACAATGGATTAAATTGGCGATAACGTTTTTTGTATTTTGAGTTGTAATGATGAAAAGCCATGGCAGCTAAGATCAATTGACAAATGTACTTTGCTGAATTATAAAACCTCAAGTAATGTTGAGAAATATCAAAATGCATGCAGAAGAAAAAATTGATTTTAATCGAATGATGACAGTAGGAGAGGTGGCTAAACGGAGTGGTGTAGCCATTTCAACCTTGCATTTTTATGAGTCAAAAGGGCTAATTAAAAGTATCAGAACAAATGGAAATCAGCGTCGTTTTCCATCAATTGTCTTACGTTATATTGGAATTATTAAGGTTGCACAAAAAGTAGGAATTTCTCTGGAGGAAATTAAAAATGCATTAAGTGTTTATCCTATGGGAAGCAAATTAACCGCAGAACAATGGTCAGTGTTATCATCACATTGGCGGAAGGATTTAGATGAGCGTATTCAAAAACTAACACGTTTAAGAGATGAAATGGATTGGTGTATTGGTTGTGGTTGTTTATCTCTAAAGCAATGTCCTTTACGTAATCCAGAAGATATATTAAGACACCAAGGATCAGGCCCCCGTATTTTAGAGCGTGAATAAGAATCCAATATTAATATTATATATGTTTGATATTCTAGCTTTTTATCTTGAGCTGTTGATCACTTATGTTTGGTGAAAAAACTCTAAGCACACTTTCAAGTTTTTAATCAGCGCAAATGACCATTATCAATAATGATATTGAGCAAAAACGGGCATATTCAAAACCAAGTCAGTGTTGTATAAATAACCAGTAATAAATAGACAGGTCTGTATAGACAGTCCGCCTAACTTTTTAGTAGAATACATCACAATTTAAAATTAAATAATAATGCATGTCTAACAATATTTACGCTGCTTTGGAGCAGCTTGGCTTATCAGCACAGAAACGTGCGATTCACGTACAATTTTCTAATTCGGCTTTGAGCCAACAGGTGTTCCTACAACGTATCGATGGAACACATCAAATCAATGAGGGTGTTCGGCTCCAACTCATCTGTCTTGCAACGTCAGCAACTATCCCTTTAAAAAGCTTTATTGGAACTCAAGCTGCAATTGATATTGTCACAGATAAATCCGAATTAACCCGTATTTCAGGGATTGTGACCCAAGCCGATATTGGCGCATCTGATGGTTCTCTTACCATCTATCGTTTGACTGTAGAAGACCCAACAGCGCTTTGGAAGCATCGTAGAAACTCTCGAGTATTTATGAATAAGTCGGTTGTGGATGTGATCCAGACCGTGTTCCAAGAATGGGTACAACGCAGTCCGTTGTTTGCTTCAAGTCTGAGTTTAGATAAGAGTGGACTGAGCAAAGACTATGATGTACGCCCATTCATTATGCAGGCATCTGAAAGTGACTTTGACTTCCTGACCCGTTTGATGAGAAGTGAAGGGATTAACTGGCTGATTGATGAAGCACAGCTTAAAGTGTCGAGTTCAACAGAACAAATTCAAGCACAAAAACTTCGTTTAATTGATGATAATTCGCAATTTAGTGCCTTAGAACGCCGCAATATTCGCTTCCATAGAAGCAGCGCCGTAGAAAAAACTGATTCAATTACCAATTTTATTGGTCAGCGTTCCATTCAACCGACTTCGGTACATATCCAACGTTGGCAAGCTGATGTATTGGATATTGATGAAGGCGCTGGCAGTGTCCAAAGTAAACACAGCCATAGCGAAAATTATGACAATGCCAGTCTGGCTTTAGAACAAGCATGGCACTTTAGCCCTGCTTGGATTCAAGACCTTAATGGCGAAGATGGTGCAACGCCATCGGGCAACAGTCAGATTGAAAAGTTTAACCAAAACCTCAGTAACTACTACGATTCACAAGCCAAACAATTTACAGCAACGTCAACAGTGCGCGATGCACATGTTGGTTATTGGTTTGAACTGAATGAACACCCTGAGATAGATCAACACTCAGGTGCAGACAAAGAATTTTTAATCACGGCTAAAAGCTTTTATAACCAAAATAACTTACCTAAAGATCTCACCGATCAAGTCACCGCTTTAGTCCAACAAAGCAATTGGCAAACAAGTCAAATCACCAGCAACACGAGTGATGAACGTCAAGCCAGCAATTTAACCATTCAACGTCGTAACATCAGCACGGTTCCAGCCTATAACCCATTACAACACCGACCGATTGCATCACCACAACGGGCCAAAGTGGTGGGGCCAAGTGGAGAAGAAATCCATGTCGATGAATGGGGGCGTATTAAAGTTCGCTTCCTGTTTAGCCGTAATGAAGACAACACCCATGATGGCGGTGCGGGTTCTAATGACAATGACACAGATTCAGCTTGGGTCGATGTCCTGACCCCATGGGCAGGTGAAGGCTATGGGGCGCGATTCTTACCGAGAATCGGTGAGATTGTCGTGATTGACTTCTTTGATGGCAATATTGACCGTCCATTTGTGGTTGGGCGCATCCATGAAGCGCAACGTCATCCAAGCAAGTTTGATGACAAAGGCAAACTGCCTGATACCAAGAAACTGGCAGGAATAAAAAGTCGAGAGTATCAAGGCAGTGGCTACAATCAACTGAGGTTTGACGATACTACTGGCCAAATCAGCAGTCAGCTACAGAGTAGTCATGCCGCCAGCCAACTCAACTTGGGCAAACTGAGTCACCCCAAAGACAAAGCGGAAAGTGATGATCGTGGTGAAGGCTTTGAACTTAGGACTGACCAATGGGGAGCCGTTCGCGCAGGGCAAGGTTTACTGCTTTCGACCTATAAACAAGACCAAGCCAAAGGTGATCACCTTGATTCAGAGCTTGCCAAAAAGCAACTTGAAGGCAGCCAGACCAACAGTAAAGCCTTAAGTGATATTGCCAAAAACCAAAAGACGGATGAAATAGAATCGATTGAGCAACTCAAAGAATTTACAGAACAGCTCGAGCAAAAAATTGCTAAATTTAATAAAGCCTTACTTTTATTAAGTTCACAAGATGGGATTGCCTTAAGTACCCCAGAAGATATTCATATCTCCGCAGATTCGCAGATCAATCAAATTGCAGGCGATAGCATCAACTTGAGTACGCAAAAGAATTTGATTGCACACGCGCAAAACAAACTGAGTTTATTTGCTGCACAAGGTGGCATTAAAGCCATTGCAGCACAAAGTAAAGTTGAAATTCAAGCACAGTCCGATGCTTTAGATGTATTTGCCAAACTGGGAATTAACATTTCATCTACTGATGACAAAGTTATGATTAGTAGTCCTAAAGAGGTTGTGATTACAGGTGGTTCATCGCAAATTGCACTGAATAATTCAGGAATTTTCCCAAAAACAGGTGGGAAGTTTGAAGTGAATGCTGGGCAGCATGTGTTTCAGGGTGGGGCAAGTGTAAGTGCTAAGTCTAGCCTACCACCACCACCGAAACGTGCTTCAGGCGTTTTAGAGTTGTTGCATGATTATGCGCATGGAAATTTTGTAAAAAGTGGGGAATATAGTGTTACTGATGTATTAGGCAAAGTTGTTAAAGGTAAATTAGATGATAAAGGTTTTGCCAGAGTTACAGGATTAGCAGCAGGTGCAGTCAAAATTAATTTTGAAGATGATCAACGTGATCCTTGGGATGAGTCTAGTGACTTCAAGCGTGAAGTTGAGTGGCCTAATAAAAATGATGAGGATTTAGAACAATCTGAATCACTTCTAGCAAATGTGAGTAAAAAAGCACAAGCAGCGTTAGGCGATTTTACCAAACAACTGACTGATCCTAAAAGCTTAATGAAGAATATTCAATTAGCACAAAAAATTAAATCTGATGGTGCTAAAACTTTGCTACCAATGCTCAATAATCAAGTACAGGGTGTGGTATCAGAGAAAATTTCAAGTTTATTACCGAATACAAAATCAAATGGTAGTCTGGCTAATTTAGGCGGGGGATTTGTTGCTTCGCAAAAAAGTGAAGTTAATCTTTCAAATATCAGTGGTATAACAACAAATGTTTTACCGCAATATTTAAAAAGCCCATTTGATAAGAACTAATAGAGAAGAAATACAATGGCTCAACCAAAAACAGAAGTTGTAAAACCACTCAATGAAGTGTCTATTAAAGACATCAATAATTCAAAGCAAAAAATTGATAAGTGGTTACTGGACCATACTCACCAACTCGTTGGTTTGAACTTAGTTAGCAGTGTATTAGGAACTGTACCGATTATTGGGAATGTTATGGCTGCAATTGATGTAGTTACAGACATTTTCCAAATTTATGAAAAAGGTTATCAGAATGCCGATGTCTTTGATTGGACAACTGTAGGTATTGATTTAATAGGTGTTGCTCCCGTACCAGGTACAACAGCTATTCGTACCTCAGCTCGACCTGCATTATTTCTAGTACGTCAGGAAGTAAAGAGGGTTGGAAAAGCTGCGTTAGCTGAAGCAGTAATTACTGTTATTGGTAAACATCTAAATGATCAAGTTGCAGGTAATATTGAAAAATTTTGTGCATCGGGCTTGACGCAACTCAACTCTATTTTAGGATCATGCGGAAATACCATTCAAGGTGCAACTACTGAAATCAATGGAGGAATTGTTCGTGTGGTGACACAGGGTAAAGTGTTTACCAATGCAGGTGCAAATGCAACACGGGCACAACAACAAGCAGCAGGAATTGCTAAGGGATTAAAAAGTGGAGATCTTGTACGTGCTGGTAAAAATATAGTTTATATGACTGAAAACTGGGGTAAAGCCCTGTTTAAAACTAATGTAAATAACAATGCTAAAGTCGTTTCAATGCTTGTTCCGCAACATTTAAAACAACCTGTTTTAAATGTGGGTGCAACAATCAGTAAAGTAGGTGTGACGGCAAATGCCAAAATCAGAAAACTAGGAAATAAAGCTGAACCACAAACAATAGGATGGTTATTTGAGGTCTTGAGATTAGGTGCTTCTCGATTTAGAAAGACCAAGTCAGCTCAAGTGAAAGCCACACAGACAACGCAGGCAAAAAATGCAAAGAACAATAATAAATTAGAAAAATCTAGGGATGAACATCCTGCGACTAACAATGCCAATCAATGTAAGAACTGTAAAGGTGGAACAAGCGGTTCTATCTCATTTGCAATGGGGACCGAGTTTTTAACGCATGATGATGCACTGATTCATCCATTAATGGTTGAGCCCTTGGCTCGTTCTTATATTTCGAATCTATATCAGTATGACCAATCCATATTTGGCGCACGTTGGACAACGCCATTTAGCAGTAAAATTGTACAACGTAGTCAATATAATGAAAAAAATCCAAAAGAAAATATTGAACTGAAAGGTTGGGAATATATTGGTATAGATGGTCGTCCTATCAAGCTACGTGAATTAAAGGCTGGGCAAAGCTTTTACGATGAAATTGAAAATTTTACCTACACTGTAGTTTCTGATGATATTCGTGCAATTACATTTGGTTCAAATGAATCTCGTTATTACCAAAAATATAAAAATGAATTTAGACTAGTTTCTATAGAGCGCCAAAATGGGTTTAGCGTAGGTTTACGTTATGATCACCGCATTGATGATGAAAGCTATTTATCCGATATTATATTTAAACAAGACCAAAATATCTTAGCGCACCTTGCTTTAAAGCTGAATCAAAACAAATTGGTTGATGAAATATGGTTGGTGAAGGATGGGCAATTAAAACGTCAGTTATCTGCATATGTATACAATGATCAAGCTGATCTGATCCAAGCAACCAACGAATTTGGTGCTTCTTACCAATATACCTACCAACATCATCTTCTTACACGTTATACAGACTTGACAAAACGTGGTATGAATTTGAAATGGAATGGAAAATTACCAAGCTCAAAGGCGATTGAAGAGTGGGCTGATGATTATAGTTCGGCAAGAAAACTTGAGTGGGATGAGAATGTACGTGTTACTACTGTAACTGATATAGATGGTAATGTGACTGAACATTACTACGGCATTACAGGCTATACCTATCGTATTATTTATCCTGATAATTTACAGGAATGGTTTTTTAGGGACGATGCAAAAAATATTACTTCACATGTGGCTACAGATGGCACAGAAACAGTTTATAGCTATGATGAACGAGGCAATGTTCTCTCGACAACGCAAGCAGATGGTGCAACAACTTACTTTGAATATGATGAACAAGACCAATTGATTGGTATGGTGGATGCAGAGCAAGGTCGCTGGTTTAAACAATACGACGGTTCAGGCAACCTGATTAAAGAAATTGATCCGCTGAAACATGAAACTGGTTATGCTTACAACAGCATGGGCTTAGTGACTGCAATTACAGATGCCAAAGGGGGGAGTAAAGCCCTTAAATATGATGATCAAGGTAACTTGCTGAGCTATACCGACTGTTCAGGTAAAGAAACTAAGTGGCAGTATGATGATCGAGGGCGAGTTAAATCTGTTGAAAATGGTTTAAAACAGAAAGTTGAATATTTTTATACAGAAATTACTACAGATAAGGGTGAGCCGATAATCAAAGGTTTGCCATTGAACGCCTTTGGCCAGTTGGAAAAGATCAAACATCTTGATGGTTCTATTGAACATTTTGTGCATGATGCTGAAGGACGATTGCTTGCTCATATAGATCCAAAACAACATCAAACAAGCTATGAATACGACGAAGCAGGTTTAATCCTGTCACGTACCGATGCACTGAATCATAAACTGAAATACAAGTGGGATCGCCTTGGACGTTTGACCCGATTGATCAATGAGAACGGTGCAAACTACGAATTCATTTATGATGCAGGCGGGCGCTTAGTTAAAGAAATTGATTTTGATGCTAAAGAAACTCTTTATCAATACGATGAATTGAATGGTCGTTTGGCTACAAGTATTGAAGTAGCATCAGCATATGGTCAAGATCTAAAAGATCGTACAGCACCAAAAGACCGAATCCAACAGTTTATTTTTGACAGTATGGGGCGTTTGGAACAACGAACAGCAGGCTATGGTCACGATGGTTTAGAGCTTGAATCCAAACAAACCGAAGAATTTGCCTATGACTATTTAGGTAATCTCATACAAGCAAAAAATGCCGAGAGCAATTTACAGTGGTTCTACGATGCTGCTGGCAATGTAATTAAAGAACACCAACAGGATTATAAAACACATAAAACAGCAGTATGGAAGCATAGTTATGATGAAATCAATGATCGAATCAAAACCATACGCCCTGATGGACAAAATATAGATTGGCTTACCTATGGTACAGGTCATGTACAAAGCCTGATTGTCAATGGACAGGATTTGGTGAGTTTTGAGCGAGATGACCTACATCGTGAAGTTGTTCGCCACTACGCTAATGGGGTTAGCCAAGAGCAACAGTTTGACTTAGCAGGACGATTACACAGCCAAATCATGCTCAATGAGCATGACAATGGTTACCAAAACCAATACAAAGTCCCAAACGAAGAAAAGAACAATGCACTACAACAAACTAGCCAATTAGTACAACGACTATATCAATACGATAAAACAGGTGAGCTGACAGCGATCAAAGATACACGTCGTGGCAACATTGCATATAAATATGACCCTGTTGGACGCTTACTTGAAGCCAGTAGTAAACTCGGTAAAGAAACCTTTAGTTTTGACCCTGCCAGCAATATTGTTGATCGTTACAACGATGATAAAGCCAAAAGCCATCAACAAACAGCAGAAGAAAAAGGCTATGGCTACAATCGTCTAGTCAATAACGTGGTCAAAGAATACCTAGACCAACAATACCAATATGATGCATACGGACAATTGGTTCGACAAAAATCAACGCAAGGTGATTTAAATCTTGAGTGGGATGTTTTTGGTCGAATGATCAAAAGCCGTAACAGCCAATACACAGCAGAATATCGCTATGACGCTTTAGGACGAAGAATACAAAAACGTAATAAGCAGCATCATACAGGGGATGAACATAACATCATCTATGGATGGGATGGTGACACATTGGCTTATGAGTCAACAGAACAAGCCACTAAACACTATATCTACGAAAAAGATAGTTTTGTGCCGATGCTGCAAGCCGTCTATCAAAGCCCTATAGAACTACATCAAACACCTGATTGGTCAGACAATCCGTATAGTGTACATCGTGACCCACTATGGAAAACTACCAAACAAAGCAAAGGCTTTGATGATGTATGGTTCTACCACTGTGACCATTTGGGTACACCACAAGAAATGAGCGACCATACAGGTTCGATCATTTGGAAAGCTGAATATAAAGCTTGGGGTGAGTGTAAGGCTGAAAAAGCTAAATCTAACTTCTTTGAAAGCTCAGAAATTATAAGCAATAACATCCGTTTTCAGGGGCAGTATTTTGATGAAGAAACAGGACTGCATTACAACCGTTATCGTTACTATTCACCTTATGTGGGGCGGTTTGTAAGTAAAGATCCTATTGGATTAACAGGTGGAAATAATCTATACCAATATGCACCTAGTTCAACCAGTTGGATTGATCCTTTAGGATTGGAACGTATAAAGTCAACTAAAACAATTAGATACAGTCAAAATGGTTATAGTCCTTGTTTTGGAAATGGTGGTAATGTTAATGGCCTAGCACATAGATTGCAGGCAGATCCATCTTATGCTGCCAAAGTTGAGCCTATTAGGTTAGTGAGATTTAAAGATCTTCCACAAAATGTTCAAGCCAAATTATTAGAGCAAGGTGCTAAAAGTAATATGGTATATTCTCTTGATAATCGAAGATTAGCGGCCGCGAAACAGGCGAAAGTTGGAGTAAATACAAGATGGGCTACTCCAGAAGAAATACAGCAAGAAGCTACTTTACGTCGATTCTCTACAAATGATGCAGGAAAAACAATATGTCACAATTAAATTTTTTACCAATCAGTACCAGATTTGGGATACTTTCATCTCGTACAGATTTTTGGTTAAATGAGTTTAAATTTAATCCTCAAGGTAATAGCTTAGAATTTAATTTGACATATAGTCAAATTAAAAAAAATGAAAATGGTAAAACTTTTAAAACTTCCGAGTTGCTATCAATCATGTTTACTAATGTAAATAATTTTAAAATGCTTCAATATGATGAGTTCGAACATTTGTACTCACATAAATCTAATTCAAATTTTGATTATGTAAATTATGATGGAAATGGAATGAATTTATATTTATTATGGACTTATGATCATTGTTTTGAAATATATGCAAAAGGTTATTCATTTTTACCAGTATCTTCTGAAGAAAATAGAAGCTAATTCATAGCAGAATCACGACAAAGTAGTAGTAAAAAGTTGAAAAGCTATAAATGAAATACTAAGTTTTGAAAATGAATATGATTATTAAAAATAATCATATTTTTTGTAATTTAATGAACAGATATGCATATCACAATTTTATTGTGGGAATTCAAAAAATATAAATTAATTTTAGATGTTTATATTTATCCAAAAATTGAAAGTGATATGTATATAGGGTTCGAATATAAAGTCACAGTAAATCTTGTTAACATGAATGAAAATAATATAAATTTAGATATTGTCGAATTTGAAGCGAAAGGAATTAGTGATTTAATTAAGTTGATGAATATTTTCTTGCCTTATATATCTTTAAATTTAAATAAATATATCGAGAATAAAAGCTTAAAAATTAGTTGTGATTTGGAAGTGATGGTGAATGAATTTAATTTAGGCAATAAAGTATTAAGAACCTAAATAATATAAGTTGAAATAGATATCACTCAGTCCCTTATGTTTATTGATAATATTAAACTAAAGAAAAGTGAAAAGAACCTTAAATAGAAAACTTATAACAATTCCAAGTTAATTTTCATTCTGTTCAATCCATTGAACCAAATCATAAATTTTTTCAGCGACTTCAACTCCTTTATTTTCAGATAAAGAATATTCTACATGTGGCGGAATAATTGGATATTCATTACGAATCACAAAACCATCATTTTCCAAATCACGTAAAGTTTGAGTCAACATTTTTTCACTGATGCCATCAATTCTTCGTCTTAACTCACTAAAGCGATGTGTTCCTCTTCTTAAACAGAACATGACCAAAACGCCCCAACGATTGGTTAAATGCATAAGCTTAACCCGAGAGGGGCAATTCTTTGACAGTACATTTGCGGCTAAACAAGATTCATCAGCATTCATAAACTTTCCACGACTAAAAAACACTTACTTTTTAGTAAGTACTTACAAAAAGTAAGTTTATTATTTACTATAACAAATATCAGCAAAACTGTGTGGCTTTTCACATATTTTGAATCATATATTTATAGATGAGAGTTAATTTATGGCTTCTCCAATTCTACACTGGATTATCGACCCGATCTGCGGCTGGAGTTATGGTGCACTGCCTTTAATTAATGCAGTCGAAGAAAAATTTCCAAATCTACAACGTCTACATTTTGGTGGACTTTATAGTGAAGATCATCAACCACAAATGACAGCAGCAATGCGAACACAGATCATTCACTATGATGAACAAATCCATCAACTCACAGGTGTTGATTTTGGTGATGAATATAAAAATGGTTTGCTTAAAGACAGCGCACTGATCATGAACTCTATCCCTGCAACTCATGCTTTACTGAGTATTCAGCAGGGGTTAGGGCATAGCGCAATGATATCGTTATTAAATTTAATACAACAGGGCTACTATCAAAAAGGTCTAAATGTCACACAATATAGTGTACTGGCGCAATTTGCTGTCGAGTTAGGACTGAATAATGACCAATGGTCAAAATATTTAGATGCGATCGATCAAGATCAGCAAGATGAATATATTCAGTATGCACGCCAATTATTATCCCATGTTCGAGGACAAGGTTTTCCAACATTGGTGTATGAAAATCAACATGGTGAAATGGGCAAAATACCGCTTCATGGTTTTTATAATAAATCAGAGGATTTTGTACGTTTTCTAGATCAACAACTACTTAAATCTTAATTTAATTCTAAAGAGAGCCAACAATATGAAATTATTCTTAAAAACACTTCTTGCAAGTTCAGTGATGTTGAGTGCTTCTGCATTTGCAGCAGAGTTAAGCTATAAAGTTTATAACCCACAAGCACAAGGCATTTTTCCTGTTACATCTACACTTATTTCGGGTGAAAAAGATGCAGTGCTGGTGGATGCGCAATTCAGTGTTAACGATGCAAAGAACTTGGTTAAAATCATTCAAGACAGCGGTAAAAACCTTAAATATATTGTGATTACAGCGGGTGACCCAGATTTTTATTTTGGTTTAGAGCCGCTGGTACAAGCGTTTCCAGATGCAAAAGTAATTGCAACCCCTGAAGTTGTTAAACATATTGAAGCAACCAAAGAAGGCAAGTTTGCTTATTGGGGACCTATCTTAAAAAATGGTGCGCCATCTCAAGTGATTGTACCAAGTGCTAGTGAAGATAAAACCATTGTGCTAGAAGGTGAAAAAATTGAGATCAAATCACCGGGTAAATATGCATCTTATCTATGGGTTCCAAGCAATCGTACAATTCTAGGTGGTGTAGGGTTATCTTCAGGGATTCATCTGTGGACAGCAGATGCACAAACTGAAAAAGAGCGTAACGAGTGGAGAAAAACGCTAAAACAAATGAATCGTTTAAACCCACGTGCAGTGATTCCTGGACATTATATTGGTGATATTCCAACAGGAACTCAAGCAATAGACTTTACTTATCAATATCTTGTGGATGTTGATCAAGTTTTAAAAGATCATAAAGATTCAGCATCAGTGATTGCTGCTTTAAAAGAAAAATACCCGAACTTGGCTGAAGAAAGTTCTTTAGAGTTAAGCTCTAAAGTGTTGACGGGTGAGATGGAATGGAAATAATTTAACGATGATCTATTGTTTTAAATTCATGAACTTCGTCATTGTTTGTGAACGAGGATAATGGGTTAATCTAATCAGGTGAAACTTAATCTAAGATCATGGTTAAGTTTCATCATTGAAGCCATTGATTTTTTCTAAGCGGAATTTTGAGTTTCAAAGTCTAATACACAATCAACATTTAAAAAATCTCTCACAGTATTTCATTTCATCTCTACGTTGTATTTCTGTATCGAGCGTGAGTATTGTTCGTAGAAAATATAAATCTTTCTTAAAATATAATTAATTAAAAATCAGATACTTATTGTTAATAAAAACAGGGTTTATTGGCAGCGATAGCCTGATAAAAATTGAATTCAGCATATCTTTTAAAATTGTAGAAATAGGGGTTTTCCCTCATTCAAAAATCTTTTTAGGGCAGAATATACTGTGCATGTTGAATATATCCTCTATAAGAACGCTTGGAGTAAAAAATGACTGAACTAAGTAAAATACCTACACCAGATACTGCTGAAGATAATGCATTTTTTCCATCCCCTTATTCTTTAAGCCAGTACACCGCATCGAAAACAGATTATGACGGTACGACTTATCCCAACCCATATCGTGGCGACAAAAAAATTCTGATGATTGCAACGGATGAGCGCTATATCATGATGCAGAACGGTAAATTCTTTTCTACAGGAAATCATCCAGTTGAAATGTTACTCCCAGTATTTCATTTAGACAATGCAGGCTTTGAGTTTGATATTGCAACGCTCTCAGGCAATCCTGCCAAGCTGGAAATGTGGGCAATGCCGAATGAAGATAAGGTGGTTTTAGATACTTATGCAAAGTATGCTGAAAAACTTAAAAATCCGTTAAAGCTTGATGATATTTTGGACCAGATCATTGCTGGAAACTCGCCATATGCAGGGGTTTTCATTCCCGGTGGTCATGGTGTACTCGCGAAAATTCCTGAAAGTGAAAGTGTAAAAAAAGTTTTAGAATGGGCGATAAACAACGATAAATATGTGATTACACTGTGTCATGGACCCGCAGCTTTACTTGCCGCCACCGTCGATGAAAAACCAGAAAACTATATATTTAAAGATTATGAAATTTGTGTATTTCCTGACTTTTTAGATAAAGGCGCAAATATTGAAATTGGTTATATGCCTGGGCCATTACAATGGTTGGTGGGTGAAAATCTCGATAAATTAGGCGTTAAAATCCTAAATAAAGGTATCACAGGGCAAGTTCATAAAGACCGAAAACTTCTGACCGGAGACAGTCCGTTGGCATCGCATAATTTAGGTAAGTTAGCCGCTGAAACCTTATTGGCTGATCCTGAATTGGTATAAGCATCAATCAAGACGTTGTTTCTATTTAGACGCAACTTTTTATCTCAATATTGGAGATCTAGAGGCGATTTGCTACTGATCTCCAATATTTTAGTTTTAAGTGTTCAGTTTAGTGAGAAGACGGCTTTATGAGACTTGCAAGCAATCAACTGGCCGATTTATTGTTTCAGACCGTTCACCAATTGAGACAAGCACGTGACCTCGAAAGTCTATTTAAAATTCTGGTTGGATTTGCTGCTCAGCTAAATTTTGATCGGATTATTGTATGCAGTGTTTCACCTCAAAACCAACATGAATGGATTGATGAGGTTTTCTTTGTCCATGGTAACTGGGTTGATCGCATCAATATCGAAGAGCGTGAAGTTTATTTACGCCGCTGCCCAATCACCAAGCATATTTTTGAATACGATGAAGCCTTTTTTTGGGCAAAGAGCTTGCATAAAAAAACTGCAAAAGAAACCTATCGGATTATCAAAAGCCCTCTGCATCTTGGTGAGGTCAATGGAATACAAGTGCCCGTATTTGGTCGAACCGGTTTAGAGGGTGCAATTTCATTTGCGGGTGAAATTTCGGATATGGGTGCTGATTTTAAACTCACAGTACAGATGGTTTGTAATATTGCCTTTGGTGAAATTTTACATAAACAAAAGCATAGAATTGCGCATAAAAAAATACTGACCAAACGTGAAAAAGAAGTTTTAAAATGGGCAGCAGTGGGTCAAAAGCATTTTGAGATTGCCGACATTTTAAAAATTTCAGAGAGAACTGTTGAAAATCATTTACGCAGTATAAGAAAGCGCTTAGGAGTAAAATCTACTGCTCAAGCAATTGCTTCTGCCATCATCAGTAGAGAAATTGAATTATAAAGCAGCCCAATGTTTGCGACTTTTAAACATTCAGGTTTAGCCAAAAGCGCAGCGATTCTTTTAAGAAGCATAGCGTGAGCATTGAGATTTTAAGCCCCCCTCAAAAAAAAGAAGAAAAGAAATAAAATAATAATGATCACCAAATAAAAAACCAGAAGGACTTCTTATTTGGCGTGTATGTGTAGAAAATTTGGTTAGTCTTCCCTATGCCCAAATTGAAGTAATCAGATTTATCAATGCTTAAAAATAAATAAATTTTGAAATTTTATCAGCATACTCAACTACATTTTGAGAAATTTCACCTCTAAATAAATCTTCTGTATAGGTGCTCAATGGGCAGCTTACAGATAATACGGCAGCGATTTCTTGAGTTGCCTGACTATAAATCGGTGCAGCACTGGCAGCCATATCGGTATTAAAGTGCCCCCAACTGATCATAAAATCCTGACTGCGGACATAATTTAAACGTTCTAATAAACTCGCCAAATCACGTGGTGTACGATCAGAATAGACTTTCCAATCGGTAAAATATTCATAGCGTTTAATCACTTCAGCCTCAGAAAGGCGAGATAAAATTAATTGTCCAATTACGGTGGCATGGGCATGCCAACGTGTACCAATATGCACATTACTGGTAAATGAACCAATAGATTGGGCATTGCTGATAAAGACAATATCGGTGCCTTCTAAAATCGAAAGATGCACAGCAATTTTAATTTTATCGCGTAATTCACGCATGATGGGGCTAGCCAGATCAGTCAGTGATGATTTGGATAAGCTGTTAAAACCAAGTTCCATCACGTTGCTGTTCAGCGCATAAGTCTTTTGCGACATTTTTCTTAAATAACCACAAAACTCTAAGGTGTGGATTAAACGAAAAGCACTCGAACGGTTTACATCTAATTTTTCTGCGATTTCAGAAATGGTCATTTCCTGATGCTGTTGATCAAATAATTTTAAAATGGCTAAGCCACGCACCAAACCCGGTACTAAATAACGCTCATCATTATTGGGTTCAGCATTTTGCTCCAAGAGAGCATCTGTATTTATTAAGTTCATTGCCAAGTTGCCCTGTGTTTATTTTGCAATTCCTGCACATGGAATACCACTATAGTAATCATCAATTTTTCTAATCTCAATGTTTATATATAAAACATTTTTTTGATTAAGAAACATCTGAAAATATAAATTTTTATTAATTCATTGAAAAACATAAAAATATAGTATTTGACAAGCAAAATGATCAAAGCTTATGCTATTCATTATGTTTTAAATGCTAAATTAAGTTTTATATATAAAACAAATAAGGATGCAAAAATGAGTTGGATCTCAGTTTGTCAGCAAGATGACATTACCGAAGACGAGCCGAAAGCCATAGAAGTCGAGGGTAAGAAAATTGGTGTTTTTTTTATCGATGACAATTATTTTGCGATCGAGAATGTTTGCCCACATGCCTTTGCGTTGCTAACAGAAGGCTTTATTGAAGATCAAACCGTGGAATGCCCATTACATGAGGCAATTTTTGATATTCAAACAGGTGAGCTAAAGAGTGGACCGGGATGTCGTGATTTGTGTACTTATCCCGTACGTGTTGAAGGGCAGGACGTTCAAATTCAACTATAAGTCTTATTTATAAGGATGGAATCTCATGAAAACATTTAATGAGAAGCTAGCGAACTGGATTCATGCCACGCCAGCGACCGAAGCAGGGATCAACAATATTCAAATACCGGGACAGCCAGAGCTTCTGGTTTGGCAAACACGCTATAAAGTGCCAACAGTCTATGAGCAGGATTTTGTTCAACATTTAATTCAAGCCTTTTCTTCAGGCGTAACAGAACTTACTGATTTAGTTCAATCTTTAAATCAACAAGGTTTTCGTTGCGAGTCTGGTGAACTTTGGACTTCTGAAACATTTTCTGAAGAAATGCAACGTTTAGGTTATTGATTCAAGGAAGAACAGTGATGAATGCAGCAGTAACAGTGACTCCGAGTGTTGAGGAGTATTTAGATTTAGGTTTACGTGATCAATGGCATCCTGTACTGGCAAGTTGGGAAGTCGCAGCCAATCCTGTGGGTATTACCCGTTTAGGTGAAAATATCGTAGTTTGGCGTGATGACCAAGGTCAGGTGCATGCTTTAGAAGATCGTTGTCCGCACCGTGGTGCGCGTCTTTCTTTAGGCTGGAACTTAGGTAATCGCGTGGCATGTTGGTATCACGGTGTTGAAGTTCGCCATGATGGCAAGGTTGAAGATGTACCCGCAGTACATGAATGCCCAATGAAAGGCACAACCTGTGTGAAAAGCTACCCAGTGATTGAGCAACATGGTGCAATTTTCCTGTGGTTTGGCATTGATCCAAATGAAGTCGCTAAACCACTTGATTTTCCTGAGCAATTGGCGAGTGAGGAGTGGAGTTCATTTCTATGCCAAGCAGATTGGAAGGTCAATCATCAATATGCGATTGATAATGTAATGGACCCAATGCATGGCACCTATTTGCATTGTACTTCGCATTCAATGGCGGACGGCGAACGTACTGCAGAAATGAAACACCGCTCAACTGAAAACGGTTTTGTCTTTGAAAAAGAAGGGCAAACAGGGGTCAATTTTGACTGGGTTGAGTATGCCAATACCGGTGCAAGTTGGTTACGTCTTTCGATTCCTTATCGTAAAGATTTTGGTCCAGGCGGTGTGTTTTGGATCGTGGGTTATGCCACGCCGATTGATGCTCAAAATACCCGTGTTTTCTTCTGGCGTTGTCGTAAAGTCAGTGGCTGGCAACGTAATGTCTGGCGTTTCCTTTACCGCAATCATTTAGAAAAATTGCACTGGGATGTCTTGGAACAAGATCGAATCATTTTAGAAAATCTTGCGCCAAATGCACGTCAACATGAATTCCTCTATCAACATGATGTCGGTTTATCGCGCTTACGCCGTTTAATGAAAAAAGAAGCGGAAAAGCAGTTAAAGAAAATTGCGAGCCTGAATAGCTCAAACCGTATTGAAATGCAGGAACAAGTTCATGGTTAATGTCGCATTGTTGCAGGGCAAGAAAGTCTTTGTTACAGGCGCAGCAAGAGGCTTGGGACGAGACTTTGCACAGGCCATTGCTGAAGCAGGTGCGCAAGTGGTCATGGCGGATATCCTGACAGATCTTGTGCAACAAGAAGCAGCAGTATTGCAGGCACAGGGTTTACAGGTGACTGCGGTCACGATTGACTTGGCTGATGCTGATTCGATTCAACAGGCTGTTCAGCAAGCAGCTGAACATTTAGCTGGAATAGATGGTTTGGTGAATTGCGCTGCACTTGCGACCAATGTGGGTGGTAAAAGCTTGATGGATTATGACGCCGATCTATGGGATCGGGTCATGAACATCAATGTCAAAGGGACGTGGTTGGTCACCAAAGCATGTGTGCCATATCTCAAGCAATCTGATGCTGGCAAGGTGATTAATGTGGCATCGGATACGGCTTTATGGGGTGCACCTAACTTGATGGCCTATGTTGCAAGTAAAGGTGCTCTGCTGGCAATGACCCGTTCGATGGCCAGAGAGTTAGGGCCATTTAATATTTGTGTCAATACGCTTTCTCCAGGATTGACGCTGGTTGAAGCAACAGAATATGTACCGCAAGAACGTCATGATTTATATGTAAATGGTCGTGCGATTCAACGTCAGCAGTTACCACAGGATCTGAACGGAACAGCACTTTATTTACTTTCGGATTTGTCCTCATTTGTGACTGGACAGAATATTCCCGTAAATGGTGGTTTTGTCTTTAATTAAGGAATTGTTTCATGATTACAGGGATTGAGATTTTAAAGTTTGGCGTTGAGGATCGAGCTGCTTCAAATAAATTTTTGGCAGATTTTGGTTTAAAGCCAAGCCAATCAGATATTGAGGGTACGGATCTTTATCAAACCCAAAACGGCAGTAAAATTTATTTATTTGATTATGATGATACGCGTCTACCACAGGCCATTGAGTCAGGCTCAACCTTACGTGAAGTGACTTGGGGCTTGGATGATGCAGCACAGGATTTGGCTGATTTAGCGACTCGCCTGAAAGATGTAGATGGTTATCAAGCCACGGCTGACATGCTGCAATGCTTAGACCCAAATGGGATGACCATTCGCTTTCAAGCTAGCTTTACCCAAGAGCTACCTGCGTTAAAAACAGAAGGGATTAATCAATACGGCAGTATCACTCGTGTCAATGCAGCCAGTCCAGTGTATGAAAAAGGGCAACCTGTTGCGATTGGACATGTGGTGTTCTTTACCCCAGATTTAGAAAAAACAGAATCGTTCTATATCGAAAAGCTCGGTTTCTTCTTATCGGATGCTTATCGTAATCGTGGTGCTTTTTTACGTTGTCGTGGCAAAGGCTATCACCATGATTTGTTTTTGCTTTCGGTACCCAATAAACCTGCTGGACTCAATCATGTGGCCTTTGTGGTGCGTGATATTCATGAAGTGATTGGCGGTGGCTTAAACATGAACCGTTCTGAATGGTCAACTTTTATTGGTCCGGGTCGTCATCCAATTTCTTCGGCTTACTTCTGGTATGTCAACTCACCTTTGGGTGGTGCATTTGAATACTACACCAATGATGATTATTTGACGGAAGAGTGGCAACCACGTGTTGAAGAACATTGTTTAGAACTCTTTACCGAGTGGGCGGTTGAAGGTGGTTTAGATGACCACACTCGTCGCCAAGTCAAACCTGTATAAGCAGTTGGAACAGGGAGATTAAGCTATGCAAAGAATTGTCATCGTTGGCGCAGGACAAGCCGCAGGTTGGGCGGTCAGCACACTCCGTCAACATGGATTTCTAGGTGAAATTCATGTGGTATCCAATGAGGAACGGGTATTTTACGAACGCCCACCCCTGTCAAAACAAGTCCTTTCCAAAGAAGCCAGTTATGACAGTTTGCATCTGTTCTCTGCTGAACAGATGCAAGACTTTAACATTGAGTGGCACAAGCCCGCTGTGGCAACACAAGTGGATCGCCACCAGAAGCATGTGGTTTTAGAAAGTGGTCAAGTTTTGCCTTATGACAAATTATTGATTGCGACTGGAAGCCGGGCACGTGTACCAGTCAATACATGGCAGTTTATTCCCAATGTGGTGACTTTACGAAATGTACAAGACTGCGAACGTTTAGCCGAAATCTTACAACATACGCAAAAGTTAGCGGTGATTGGTGGTGGTTGGATCGGCTTGGAAATTGCAGCAACGGCACGGAAACAAGGCAAACAAGTGCATGTTTTTGAATACGGTGATCGACTTTGTGCACGTAGCGTTAGCCCTGATGTGTCTGAATTTTTGCAAAATATGCATCAACAACAAGGTACTCAGATCCATTTAAATAGTAAAAATGTGCATTTGATTGAAGCAGGTCAACAGCAAGTTGAAGTGGTTAATCATCCAAATGCCAGTGAACTGTTTGATTGTGTGGTGGTGGGTGCGGGTGCAGATATTGCCAAAGAGCTGGGGGTGAGTGCGGGTTTAGACGTTAAAGATGGCATTGTCGTCAATGGTTTTGGACAAACGTCTGACCAAGATATTTATGCCGCAGGTGATGTGGCGATACATCCAAGTTTGGGCTATTGCATTCAGTCTTGGGCCAATGCGCAAAATCAAGCCATTGCCGCTGCAAAGTCAATGTTAGGTATGGATACGGAATATCTAGATATTCCTTGGTTATGGTCAGACCAGTATCACTACAATATTCAGATTTTAGGGACTTACCAACCTGAAAAAACCAAGCAGATTGTGCGACGTCAAAACGCAGCTGATCAGTGCAGTTATCTCTATCTGGATGAGCAAAACTGTTTGATCAACATGATTGCAATCAATGACTCAAAACTGGTCAAACTGGCAAAGCGCTGGATGCAGTCCAATACCGTGTTAGACCCCCAATTATTAGCAGACCCAGAATTTAATGTAATGAAATTAAAACCGTAAACATTAAATCCGGTTCATGACTCAATCGAAGGAATGAAATATGAGTAATGAAGAGAAAAGTGGATTGAAGCATTGGGTTCCTGCTTTTGTCCTGATGATCTGTGTCGTTCTGGCATTTTTCGACAAAATTAGTATCGCGGTCTTATTTGCTGACCCGCACTTTCAGGGTGCGATGGGGATTGCACAAGACAAAGCAAAACTTGGATGGTTAATGACCAGCTTTTTATTGGCTTATGGTTTTTCCTCTGTGTTTTTAAGCTTCTTAGGCGATATTTTTAGCCCTAAAAAAATGCTGTTTTGGAGCGTCTTATCTTGGGGAATACTCATGTTCTGTATGGGTTTTACCACCAACTATACAGGGATGTTAATTCTCCGCGTTCTGCTTGGATTAGCTGAAGGCCCATTATTTGCCTTGGCTTATACCATCGTGAAACAAACCTATACAGATCGTCAGCAAGCACGTGCTTCCACCATGTTTTTGTTGGGTACACCGATTGGTGCCTTCTTAGGTTTTCCAATTACCGCGGCAGTTCTCGCAAACCATGATTGGCACACCACCTTTTTTGTAATGGCTGGTTTAACCGTGATTGCACTGATTGCGATTGTGTTTGGCTTACGTAATTTACAACTCAAGAAAACCATTGAGCTGGAATCGACCAGTAAACGTGTCAATTTTAAAGGGCATATCCACAACACCAAAGTGCTATTACAGAACGGTTCATTTTGGTTGGTATGTATTTTCAATATTGCACTGATGACTTATCTGTGGGGATTAAACAGTTGGGTTCCATCCTATTTGATTCAAGACAAGGGCTTTAACCTCAAAGAGTTTGGTATTTATTCAAGCTTTCCATTTATCGCCATGCTGATTGGTGAAGTGATTGGTGCCTTTCTTTCTGACAAGTTAGGTCGTCGTGCCATTCAGGTATTCAGTGGCTTATTGGTGGCTGGCATCTTTATGTATGTCATGGTCATTATGACAGATCCAATTTTAGTGATTGTTGCAATGTCTCTCAGCGCAATGGCTTGGGGCTTTGGTGTCGCAGCAATATTTGCACTACTTGCTCGAGTGACCACCGCTGATGTGGGCGCGACTGCGGGTGGGATTTTTAATGGACTGGGTAATTTTGCCAGCGCAATTGCACCCGTTCTGATCGGTTACATCGTGATGCAAACCCACAGTTTTAATTTAGGAATTACCTTCTTAGCAGCAGTTGCTGTGATTGGATCGTTCTTCTTGGTTCCTTTACTAAAACGTTATTAATTCAAGATATCTAGGAGTTAAAACATGACTACTCAACAATTCGAATCATGGTCACAGCCTGAAGGTACAAGCTTACAAGATTGGTTAAATACACGTATCGCACGTTTTGAAACACGTAAATATGATTTTGATGCCTTGAAGTTCCAAGCGGACTATGACCCCAAATATCGCCGTGCCCAAATGCGTTATATGGGTACGGGTGCAACAGGTGTAGTCAATGATGGCAACACTGTTCCAGCAGAAAACTTCACTTTTTCAACCATGGTTTTACCTCCGCAGTGCGAAGGGCCTTTGCATATTCATCATGATGTTGAAGAAGTGTTTTTTATGTTGCGTGGTGAGATTGACCTGTTTATCGAACATAACGGTGAGAAATTTCAAACCAAACTTAAAGAGCGAGACCTGATTTCAATTCCACCTGGAATTTACCGTGGCTTGTTTAATCCGGGTCAGGAAGATGCCTTGATGTGTGTGATGTTAGGTGCGGGTAAACCGACGATTCCGAACTATCCACCAGAACATCCATTGTCGCAAATCAAACGTTGATTGAATCGACAAAGCCCAGCTCTACAGCAAAGGAATCCAGCCATGACATTGCTTGATCGATTAGCCAAATATCCAGTCAAAACCATTGTCGTGGATGGTCAAGTACACGCCTATCGTGAGGCAGGTCAAGGCCAGCCATTGATTTTGCTACATGGGATTAGTTCGGGTTCTGCTTCATGGATCAACCAGCTCGATGTACTGCGTCAGTCTTTTCGTGTGATTGCTTGGGATGCACCGGGTTATGGCTTATCAGAAGGTTTAAATACAGCGCAACCGAATGCAGAAGATTATGCACAACGTTTGTTGGGTTTAATCGATGCTTTGGCAATTTCGCAAGCCATTCTGGTTGGTCATTCCCTTGGGGCTTTGCAGGCCAGTGCTTTTGCTCATCTTTATCCTGAACGTGTACAGACTTTGCTGATTGCCAATGTGGCACAAGGTTATCAACGTTCAGATGAGGAAAGCAAAACACAGGTTTATCAAAAACGACCAATGCTGTTGAAAAGCTTAGGTCATGCAGGCATGGCAGCAAGTCGTGGACCGCATTTAATTTATAAACAAGATGCTCAAGCTTTGGCTTTGGTCACAGCAGTGATGCAGGATTTGACCTTAGACGGTTTTACCCATGCATCGTATTTGTTGGCCTATGACGAAATTAGAAATTATTTAACAGATATTCGTGTTCCTTGCGTCGTGATTGCAGGCGATCAGGACCAAATTACACCTGCACAAGGTATTCAAGACCTTGCCGCAGAAATGCAATTGAGCCGATGTCATCTGATTACAGATGCAGGTCATCTGAGTTATGTCGATCAACCACAACAGTTTAACGACATTATTTTATCGGCACGTTAAGACTCAAACGAGAGAAAAATATGAGCTTCCAAGTTGAAGGAAAAGTAGCAGTAGTAACAGGTGGCTCGTCAGGCATTGGTTTGGCTGCTGTCGAAATTTTAGTTGCAGAAGGTGCCAAAGTGGCATGGTGTGGTCGGGATGAACAGCGTCTAGCAGAATCAAAAAATTATATTTTGGAAAAGTATCCGCAAGCCCATATTTTTACTCAAGCCTGCAATGTTTTAGACAAACAAGATGTAAAACGCTTTGCACAACAGGTCAATCAAAATTTAGGCAATGTCGACATGTTGATCAATAACGCAGGTCAAGGGCGTGTATCCAATTTTGAAGACACCCAAGATGAAGATTGGATGAAAGAAATTGAATTGAAGTATTTCAGTGTCTTGCATCCTGTCCGTGCATTTTTAGAGGATTTAAAACATTCGGCGTGTGGATCAATCACCAATGTCAATTCCTTACTGGCCTTGCAACCTGAACCACACATGATCGCGACGTCATCGGCACGCGCCGCTTTGCTGAATTTAACTCATTCCTTAGCGCATGAATTTAGCCAATACGGGATTCGTGTGAATTCAATTTTATTGGGCATGGTGGAGTCAGCACAGTGGAAACGCCGTTTTGAAACACGTTCAGATAGCCAAGCGTCATGGGAACAGTGGACAGGCAATATTGCAAAAAACCGCGGTATTCCAATGCAACGTTTAGGTAAACCTGAAGAACCTGCACGCGCTTTGGTGTTCTTGGCATCACCGTTAGCATCCTATACCACGGGTTCAGCCTTGGATGTCTCAGGTGGATTTAATAAACATTTATAAGGTGTGCCCATGAAACAGTTGATGATGATTGGTTTCGGTGCGATGGCAGCAGAAGTGTACGCACATATGCCACAAGATTTACAGCTTAAATGGATTGTGGTACCTGCACGCAGTGTTGAAAAAGTACAGGCACAAGTATCAGCTCAGGTACAGGTAATTAGTTCGATTGATCAATGCCTTGGCACGCCTGATTATGTGATAGAAGTGGCAGGCCAAGCGGCGGTAAAAGAACATGCCCAAAAGGTGTTAGAGAAAGGTTGGACCATTGGTCTGATTTCAGTGGGAACCTTAGCCGATAGCGAATTTTTCTCTCAACTGAAACAGACTGCGGAACAACACGATGCCCATCTACATCTTTTAGCGGGTGCGATTGCGGGGATCGATGGTATCTCTGCGGCAAAAGAAGGTGGTTTGGAAAAGGTCACCTATAAAGGCTGTAAAAGTCCGAAAAGTTGGCGTGGCAGTTATGCTGAACAATTGGTTGATCTCGATCAGGTCAGTGAAGCTATGGTTTTTTTTCGTGGTACAGCCAGAGAAGCAGCACTGAAGTTTCCAGCCAATGCCAATGTTGCAGCAACCATAGCACTCGCAGGTTTAGGCATGGATGAAACCATGGTTGAGCTTACGGTTGATCCAAAAACCAATAAGAACAAGCACACCATTGTGGCAGAAGGCGTGTTTGGTGAAATGACCATTGAATTGGTGGGTGTGCCTTTGGCCAGTAATCCCAAAACCTCAACTTTGGCTGCGCTTAGCGTGATTCGTGCATGTCGCAATAGCGTTGAAGCAATTCAGATTTAAAAGGATTTGATCATGGTAAAGGAAATTTATATCGCAGGTGAATGGCGATTAGGTAAAGGCAATACGATTCAAAGTCTGTTTCCAGCAGATCAATCTGTAAATGCTGAAATTTCTACAGCGAGTTTAGATGATGTCAATGAAGCAATTGAAAAAGCAGATTTGGCATGGCGACAAGCAGGCTGGCGCAATAGCATGCCTCATGAACGAGCGCGTATTTTGTATAAAGTCGCAGAGATTATTGAAGCGCGTGTAGATGAGCTTGCAAAATTACAAACCCGTGATAATGGTAAGCCACTGGCTGAAACACGTGGTTTAGTGATGAGTGCAGCCGCGACAGCACGCTATGTTGCCGCAGCATGTGAAACGTTGAATGATGAACTCACCACACAACGTGCGGCTGACTTTATGACCATGAGTGTGCATGAACCTGTCGGTGTGGTGGCCGCGATTACACCGTGGAACTCACCGATTGCCAGTGAAGTTCAAAAACTTGCCCCTGCGATTGCTGCTGGAAATGCGGTGATCCTTAAACCCGCAGAAGCAACGTCTTTAATTGCCTTGGAACTCGCCAAAATCTTTGAACAAGCAGGACTGCCAAAAGGCTTACTCAGTGTTTTAGTGGGCCGTGGTTCTGTAATTGGTGATGCCATCGTAAAGCATCCTTTGGTCCGCAAAATTTCATTTACAGGTGGAACCACTACAGGGCGTCATTTGGCTCATCTTGCCGCAGATAAATTGATTACCACCTCATTAGAGCTTGGTGGAAAATCCCCCACGATTGTTATGCCTGATGCAGATATTGAATTGGCTGCTAAAGGGGTGGCTTATGGGATCTTTAGTTCCGCAGGACAAGCCTGTATTGCAGGTTCACGACTCTTCGTGCATCACAGTATTTACGATCAGTTCCTTAAGCGTTTGGTTGAAATTACCAAAGCTTTACGAGTGGGACATCCAGAAACAGCGGGTGTACATTTGGGCTCTTTAATAAATCCAAAGCATTTGGCGTCGGTGGATGCCTATGTGCAATTGGCTAAGCAAGAAGGTGGTCAAGTTGTAGTGGGTGGTCAAGCGCTGACGGATGGTGATTTGGCGAAAGGAAGTTATTACTTACCAACCATCATCACCGGCTTAAATAATACTGCACAAACCTGTCAGGAAGAGATTTTTGGTCCAGTCTTGGTGGTGATGAAGTATCACGATGAAGCCGATTTAATCATCCAAGCCAACGACAGTTGTTTTGGGCTTGCAGCAGGAATCTGGACTGAAAACTACCGTAAAGCTTGGCAAATTGCGCGTGCTTTGGAAGTCGGTACAGTCTGGATTAATACCTATAAAAAATTCTCTATTTCAGCACCGTTTGGTGGCTTTAAAGAAAGTGGTATCGGGCGTGAAAAAGGACGTTTAGGTATTTTGTCTTATATGCAGCAAAAAAGTATTTATATGGGATTAAGCGAACAGCCAAATCCTTGGTGTGAATAATAAATTCATGGAATGAAAAAGTTTTCGAGGAATAAACAATGACAGAACGTGTAAATGTAGGCGAAGCAATCGCGCGTGTTTTAGAAGCACACCAAGTGGAAAGTATCTATGGGGTGATTTCGATTCATAACCTACCAATTGCAGATGCCGTAGGGCGTCGTGAAAAAATTCGTTTTGTGGCAGCGCGTGGCGAAGCAGGTGCAGTCACGATGGCAGATGGTCACTCACGCTTTAAAGGTTTAGGGGTTGCTTTGACCAGTACAGGTGCAGGTGCAGGCAATGCAGTAGGCTCATTGATTGAAGCGATGAATGCGGGGAGTCCTGTGTTGCATTTAACTGGGCAAGTTGAACGTGAATATCTTGATCGTGATGCTAGCTTTATCCATGAAACCAAAGATCAACTGACCTTTTTACGTGCTTCAAGCAAAGCTGCATTTCGTATTACCAGCCCAGACAATGCAGTGGGTGTAATTCGTGAAGCAATTCGTGTTGCAACCACAGTACCGATGGGGCCTGTAAGCGTTGAGCTGCCGATTGATGTGCAAGCTGCAGAAATTGACTTGCCATTGAATTTAGGTCCTGTCAAAGCGCTTGAATTACCGCAGGCTGAGCAAGTTGAAATTGATTTAATTGTTGAAGAAGTTAAAAAAGCCAAACGCCCCATCTTCTGGATTGGTGGTGGCACGTTAAATAGTGTTGATGAAGTGAAAGCCATTGCAGATCTTGGGATTCCTGTTGTTTCTTCGACTCATGCCCGTGGTGTGTTAGCGGATGAGCATCCACGCAGTTTAGGTGCATTCCATAACTCAGCAGGGGTTGAGCAACTGTTAAAACAGGCTGACTTATTGGTGGTGGTGGGCTCGCGTTTACGCAGCAATGAAACCAAAACCTATTCGGTGCAGTTCCCTGATAATCTGATTCAGATTGATGCCAATCCAGTGGCGCAGCAACGTAATTATAAAGTTCGTAACTTCATTTGTGCTGATGCCAAAGATGTATTACAACGTGTGCTCACAGGGCTAAGCGGTATCTCAAAAGTTGATGCAGATTATGATGCAGCGGTTGTTGCAGCAAAACAGTCCGCTATTGAGGCACTGCGTACTCAGCTGGATCAATATGCACTGATCTGTGATCACTTACGTACGGCACTGCCACAAGACGGCATCTTTGTACGTGACATTACCATGTCAGGCAGTACTTGGGGCAGCCGACTATTTCCAGTACAAGCACCGAATCAAAATATTCACTCACTTGCAGGGGCAATTGGTCTTGGTTTAGCCACGGCAATTGGCGCTTCGATTGCCAATCCAGATAAAAAAGTGATTGGGTTAGTGGGCGATGGTGGTTTGATGCTTGGTATCGGTGAGATTGCCACCATGGCACAAGAAAATACTAACATGGTGCTGATGATCATGAACGATGGCGGTTATGGCGTAATGCGTGGTATCCAAAAGAATTACTTTGGTGGGCGTCAATATTTCAACGAATTGCATACCCCAGATTATAAAGTCTTAGGGGAAGCAATGGGAGTGAAAAGCTGGAAAGTGGGCAGTGCAGATGAGTTTAAAACCGTGATTCAACAAGCGGTCGATTTTCAAGGGCCAAGTGTGATCGAATTGGATATGAATTCGATTGGACCACTGAACTTTGCAGGGCCACCGCAGAAAAAACTCTATTAAACCCAGTTGAACATTCGATGTTGGTATCGGATGTTCAGTAAATTAACCGGCAAATTTTTTTGCCTAAAATACAATAAAAACTATGTTTTATAGGTAAAACAAAAATCCAACAGGATCGTTGGAACACAAGGGAAGGACGCAATTATGAAAAAGACAGCTATCGCGATGCTACTTGCAGCATTGTATTTGGGTACCACATCCAATGTTTTGGCGCAAAGCTCAGCATTAGAATGGAAAAGTGAAGATGAGACGGACTCTATAAAATTGGGTGGCGTGGTGCGATTAAACCAACGCTATGAAAATTGGGAAGGACCGAATGATGGCTTTGGCAAACTCTATTTTGATATTTTTAGAGTCGATGTCAAAGGTAAATTTGACGATGCCTATTTTAATGCAAGCTACTTGTTTCAAGACAAAGAGAAACGCTCGATCGAAAAAGCCTACGTGGGCTACAATTTAGATCAACAGAATAGTCTAGAAGCCGGCTTTGTATATAAGCCTTTTGCGATTTATCCTTATCCGCAAAATGGTTGGACTTACCATATTCCTTTCTTTTTGGGCTATGGCAATAACATTGCCCCAGGTTTGAACTGGAATTTTCATAATCAGGACTGGGATGTAAAACTGGGCTATTACCCAGAAATGCTGGCAACCAATCTGCGCTATTCGCCCGAAAGTGCCACTTATGATGACTTAGCCGACAATGCATTTCCAAGTCAAAAAGCCTATCAAAATGAAAAGCGCCATCAATTCAATACGCGGATTGTGCGCAAGTTAGACACCAAGGTGGGTAAGCAGGAAGTCGGGGTATCGGGGGCAATTGCGCAATTGCATAATAAAACCACCGATAAAAATGGCCAATATTATGCAGTAGGGGTGCATAGCGATAACAATTACAAACGCTTTAATTTACAAAGCTCTGTGATTCATTATCAATATGATGCAAAGAACCCTGATGGGGTCAATAATGATATGACTTTAATGGGGAATAACGGATTTACCCCTGCTTATTTTATTGCCTCTGAAGCGACAGTTGCCAGTTTAAATCTTGCTTATACCTTACCTATGCAAAATATGGGCAAACTCAAAGCGATCCGTTTCTACAATGATTATAGTTATATGGATAAGAAACGTGATGATTGGTCGGATTCTCAAATGAATACCACAGGCATGATGTTTATTGCGTCACCCTTTATGGTATGGGCCGATTATACTTGGGGGAAAAATGCCAATATTATTGGCGGTGCAATGAATTCAACTGGTTTTACTTCCACCGTTTCACCCTATAGTGACCAATGGTTGTATCGTATCAATTTAAACCTTGGATTTAGTTTTTAAAACGCTGGTTTGAGTATTGATCTGTTTGTTATGCCGATATTTGCTATGACAATATTTGGAATGGCAATAACCGCTTTGTTGCACTTAGATTTAAACACTGCTGGATGACATTCACTCATCATTTGAGTATTTGTCAAATGAGTATCTGTCAAAGCAGAGGATCGGCTGTGTATGCAACAAAGCATGTTTATCGGATCAATTTTATAACATCACAAGCGCATACGACGATCGTTTACGCTTGTTTTGCTAAGGCCATTAACGACTTTAATTGCTGAACTTCCAGCGGGGTGGCATGTTGCAATGGCTTTCTTGGTTCACCTACAGAAAAGCCTAATTCATTTAAACCCGCTTTGACTGTTTTCGGTAAGCCGCCTTGTACAATAAAGCGCAGTAAAGGCAATTGACGATAAAACAAGGCTTTGGCGTGGTCTAAATCACCATCTTTGACTGCCTGATATAACTGACTTGGTAGTTGACCAAGTAGATTTGGTGCCACAGTACACCAGCCACTTGCACCTGCACAAAATGCCTCAAGTGCCAAAGGATTACAGCCATTATAAAAGGGCAACTGTCCTTGAGATAATTCATGAAATTTATGCATGCGCTGAATATCACCCGTACTGTCTTTAACCATGCAAATATTCTCAATTTCTTGAAACATTTTCACGATCAATTCTGCTGACATATCTACACCGCTGGTTGCAGGGTTGTTATATACCATGATCGGCAGTTTGGTCGATGCAGCAATTTGCTGATAATAATCATAGATTTCTTGATCATTGAGTTTCCAATAAGACACTGGGATCACCATAATCAGATCAGCGCCAAGCTCCTCAGCTTTTTGGGCTTTTTGAATCGCCGTCGCCGTTGTGAGTTCAGAAATTCCCAACATGACCGGAACACGTTGATTAACGATTTCGATACTTTTTTGTGCGACTTGTTGCCATTCTTGCCAAGATAAATAAGCACTTTCACCAGCACTGCCCAATGGCACAATGGCATTACATTGTTGTTCCAGCAATGCATTTAATGTGATGGTCAGCGCATCAACATCGACAGCTTGTGTGTCTGGGTGAAATGGTGTGATTGGGTATGCAATAATGCCTTCTAATTTCATTTTCATTACTCCTCGATACAGTCCGCATGATTTTTTAAAGCTTTACGCGCATAGTAGGCAAAATTGACATTATTGCGCTTGTTGGTAGAGACCCAGTCATGAGCTTCTTTTGCCAGTTCATGTGGGATAGGTTGAATTTGTCCAGCAGCCATTGCCAAAAGCTGAAGTCGGGCAGCGCGTTCAATTAAAATGGCTAAGTTGCAAGCCTCTTCAATGGTTTTACCTGCCACCAGCTGACCATGATGTGACAGCAGTACAGCGCGGTTTTTGCCTAAGGCTTCTGAAATAAAAATACCTTCTTCATTGCCGACTGGGACTCCCGGCCATTCTTCCACAAAAGAACAGTCTTCATATAAAGCGCAGGTATCCATTTGTGCGATCGCTAAGGGCACACGGAGCATTGACAACGCTGCAATATGTGTTGGATGGGTATGGATAATGCAATTCACTTCAGGATGTTGTTTATAAATCCATGTATGAAAGCGATTTGCAGGATTTGCCATGCCTTGTTGATCAAGTGGCTTTAGATCTTCATCAACTTCCAATAAGTTTTGCGCGGTAATTTCATCAAAGCCGAGACCAAAACGCTGGGTGATAAAGCTATTGCCTTGCGTGGTACGACAAGTGATTTGTCCAGCTAAGCCAGCATCATGGCCGTGGTCAAATAAAATACGGCAGGTTAATGCCAACTTTTGTCGATCTGTGTAGTTTGAATCTTGAATAAATTGCTGCATGTTTTGCTGTGCATTTTGCATCAATTGCTGTTTATCGAGTTGTGCCGTTTGCATAAATAAAACCTCTCGCTGAGTTGATTTTCACATCGCCTAAGTACAGAATAAAAACTCTGTGGGTGGATTAAAATATCCAGTTTTTAAAACTTATATGGGCCAGAGAGCTATGCGTCAGCCTTGGAAAATTCGGCTACATTTAGAAGATCGTGAAGAAAAGACCCTTTTTTTAAAGTTGGCAAATCAGATTATTCAAGAGATTTTATCTGGCAGAATTACTCAGGCAACACGCTTGCCAGGTTCACGTACACTGGCGGATGAACTCGGGATTAACCGAAAAACCGTACAATCGGTATATGAAGATTTGGAGGCACAGGGTTGGCTGGTTTCAAAAGCCCGGCAAGGCACCTTTGTCTCAGAGAATTTACCTGACTTAAAAGTGCAGCCATTGCCTAGACTCGAACAGGTCGATATCACAGCAGTTTTGCCAACTCAGGTGCTGATCAAAAATGATGGCGTGCCTGACAATCGGCTGATCCCGTATGAATTGTTTTCACGGGCTTATCGGCATGCATTGATTCAAGTAACACGTCATCAAACCATGGGATATGGAGATCCGCAGGGCAGTTTAGAACTTCGTCAAGCCTTATTAAAGATGTTGTCTATGGAGCGTTTTATACAGACCTCTATGGAAAACATTTGTGTGGTTCGTGGCAGTCAAATGGGGATTTTTCTAGCTGCACGGGTTTTGGCTCAACATCAGTCTCAGCGTCATATTATTGTGGTAGAACAATGGGCTTACCCACCCGCAGTGGAAACATTCCTGTCTAATCATTATCAAATTATTCGTGTGCGTTTGGATAAGCATGGTCTAGATACTGATCATTTAACTGAAATTTTGTCCAGCCATGCAGTTGCTGCGGTATACACCACACCTCATCATCAATATCCAACGACAGTGACGATGTCTATGAATCGAAGATTAAAGCTGTTAGAGCTGTCTAAAGCCTTTGATTTTTATATTATTGAAGATGATTATGACCATGAATTCCATTATGACAGTCGACCCATTCCACCGTTAATCAGCTTACCAGCAGCAGACAAAGTAATTCATATCGGCTCTTTGTCTAAAGTGTTTGCGCCCAGTTTAAGAATTGGTTATGTGGTGACCAATGTGCAAATTATTCAGGCGATGAAACAAGACATTTTGCTGATCGATAAACAGGGCAATGCGATTACTGAATTGGCAATGGCTGAACTGATGCAGCAGGGTGAAATTAAGCGGCATATCCGTAAAATGCGTAAGATTTATCAGCAACGTAGAGATTTTGCTGTGAGGGCTTTTCAGCAAACTTTTAAGGAGTGGGTTGAAATAGCCCCACCTGCAGGCGGCATGGCGTTGTGGGTAAAGTTTAAATTGCCTTTTCAACAGCAGTTTTTAACGGTTTTAAAACAATTACATATTGATTCTGAATATGATTTTGGTTCGGAATGGCATCATTCTGATCACAGTTTCTATATTCGTTTTGGTTTTGCAGCCCTGACCGAATTGGAAATCCGTCAAACTGTTGAAAAGTTGTATCAGGTTTTTGTGAGCTGATGATGCTCAATATACTTAGAAAGTATTTTGAATCTTGTTGCACAGACTTTAGAAGGGTTTAAGCAAAAACCAGAAGCATTGTGTTTCTGGTTTTTTATGGATTAATTTAACGCCATACGATATTCAATGACCCCTGGTTTTTCAGCGATCCAGTCATAGAGTTTTTGCGCAGTTTGATTGCTTTGTTGCGTGTGCCAATACAAGCGCGCGCAGGGTTGAAAAATCGCTTGCTGTTGTACATATTCAATCAGGCGCTTGCCTACATGTTGACCTCTTGCCTGTGGAGAAACATATAAGTCTTCTAGATAGCAAAAGTTGGTCTCGGCCCATGTCGAGCGATGGATCACGTAATGTACAAAGCCGAGAACATGCTCAGCTTGTTTAGCAACAGCACAATATATCGGTTCTTGATCATCAAAAAAACGTTGCCAAGTGGTTTGTGTAACAGTATTGGATAAAGCCACTTGGTAAAAGTCTTGATAAGCCAGCCAATACTCCACCCATTGTTTATAGTCTTGTTGTGCAACAGGCACAATTTGAACCACTAAATTTTCCACAGATATTCTCCAGTCGTCGGGAAAGAAAGAGGAGAAATGAGTTTAAGTGTGATTGTGGTATTGAAATAAGATACACTTTAGGTATTTTTAGCAGTACCAGTTTTACTTATGGCGACAGCAGCATCGGCTTATTTCCCCCATTTAATCTTGCCTAAAGGGGTGATTAAAGAGGGTTTATATAGTGTTTTACGTGATGCAATTTTAGATGGCCGACTGGCTTCTGGAACCAAACTGCCCTCTAGTCGTGTCTTGGCGGAAATGATGTCGATTTCTAGAAATTCAGTCTTGGCTGCAATGGATCGTTTACTGGATGAAGGCTATGTTGTGACCAAGCCAAGCTCTGGTACATATGTCGCTGAGCTGATTCCTGACCAATTAATTTCTATACCAGAGATAGCGACAAAATCTGCATCTGACATCTGTCACAAGCTAAATATTAATCCGCATATCGCAAATTTATTACCTGCTTGGCAGAAACAAAATGTATCTGGGCAGGGTGAAAAAATATTTCATGTCGGCGTTGGCTGTACCGATTTATTTCCCCATTCACTTTGGGGGAAATTATTGGGACGCGCTTGGCGGCAGTCTCATCAGCAATTGGGACAGTTTCATGATTGTCGTGGCTATTTGCCTTTACGTCAGGCTATTTGTGATTATGTTCGTTCTACGCGGGGGCTAAAATGCGATGTACAACAAATTTTGATTGTAAATGGTACCCAACAAGCGATTCATCTTGCAGCTTATGCATTATTACAACCTTTGGATCAGATCTGTTTAGATGAGCCCGGCTATGATGCCGCTTTAAATATTTTTCGGAGTTTTGGCATTCAAGTTCATCCTGTATCAAGTGATCACGAAGGGATGAAAATTGCTGAGATTATTCAGCATTATTCCAAAAGTAAATTAATCTATACCGCACCCTCTCATCAGTTCCCTTTAGGTGGAACACTCAGTTTAAGTCGACGATTGGCTCTATTGGAATGGGCAGCCAGTCAGCAAAAATGGATTTTTGAAGATGATTATAATAGTGAGTTTAGATATGGAACGCATCCAATTCAAGCCTTACAGGGCTTAGACCAACAGCAAAGAGTGATCTATTCAGGTACTTTTTCTAAAATGATGTTTCCTGAGTTTCGACTTGGATTTATGGTGGTTCCAGAATCGCTGATAGAAATATTGAGTCTGGCAAAATATTATACCGATACGCGGAGTGCTTATTTAGAACAAGCGGCTTTGGCTTTGTTTATCAAAGAGGGGCATTATGCACGCCATGTCCGTAAAGTGCGTAAAGCTTGCCAAGAACGTCAACAGGCATTAATTGCTGCGATTCAACAGTTTCTTGCAGATGTATTGACTGTTCAGCCAACCGACTCAGGGATTCATGTGATTTGTTGGCTAAAAGCCCCATGGACTGAGCAAAGCTTTATTGATCAGTGTCTTGCTATTAATCTGGCTGTTCAGCCTTTATCTCGCTACTGTCAACAGCCTTATGAAAAAGCAGCAGTATTGTTTGGCTATGCAGCGCATACTCCAGATGAGATTAACATGAATATTCAGAAGCTGGCGCAACAGATCAAGCCCACCTAACATGGATTCCAGTTTCACCTTTCATATTTTTTCATTTCCGATATAAATCGCTAGCTGGTCTAGCTCTACACGCATTGATGATAATTGTTGTACATCTGTTTATGTAATGTTATAACATAACAATAAATTACAATTCGGAATCCATGATGCGTCACCATACTTTAGCAATCGCTATTTCTTTACCGGTCTTTCCTGCATATGCGATTGAAAACAAACAGCTGACAGTACTTCCAGTGATTCGAGTCAATGCCGAAAATGATCCATTTATCAATCAAAATATCGTTGTAGAAAATAGAAATGCAGACAATAAAACTTTAGGTGATGCTTTAAAGCATCTTTCAGGAGTACAAAGTAGCGCTTTTGGTCCCAATTCAGGTGCGCCTGTGATTCGCAGTTTAAGTGGAAACCGGGTGCAGATTTTGGAAAATGGTCAGTCTATTTATGGAATGAATAGTATCAGTGGCAATATTAATATCCCTTTTGATCCTTTATTCACTCAATCTGTAACTGTCAATAAATCTTCAGACAGTGTGCGTTATGGTGGTAATGCCATTGGCGGAAGTGTGAATATTGATTCTGGTCTAATCGATACAGCGATGCCGAATAAAAGTTCCCAATTAGAGCTTGTAGCGAAAAAGGGCTGGAATGATTTTGATGCCAAAGGTTTTAAACTCAATCTCAATAACCAAAGCAACTTTTCTACCAATGTATTGTTTTCTAGCCAAGATATGTCAGCTTATAAAATTCCGGGAGAGGGTAAAGCGAGTGTATGTAATAGTGGCGTATTTCCAGCGACGGGTGGGGTAAATACAGCATTGGCAGATGCTTGCCAAAAAGAAGCACGCATTCAAAAAAATTATAACACTGCATCTCAGCCTTATATTAACCAGTTTATGACAGAAAACCCCGATTGGGCAGATGGTTCATTTTCCTTCTATACGGATCAACCAACCACTGAGATGCGTGGAAAAACCTATACCAATCCGATAAACCCTAAATATGTGCCCAATACCCAGCAATATACTGAAAACAAAATTAATAAAGATGTCACACCCAACTATAAAAATAAGCTGGGCAATAGCTATTTAGACAATCAACACTTTGCAATTGGAAGCACTTATTTTCTCAACAATGGACGTATTGGGCTCAGTGCTGATTCAAAAAAAAGTGAATATGGGGTACCCGGATTTTCTCTTGAAAATAAATCTTTTCAATCTACCAGTGACAGCATACCCGTCGGGGTGAAAACAGATCAGCGAAGATATGCCTTAGACAGCGAGTTTAATTTTAGCCCGTTGTTATTGAAACAAATACAATTTGATGTGAGTAAGAGCGTTAATACATCAGGGGAATATTTAGGATCAAAAATGGCCAATAACTATAAATTTGATACCCAACAGGCTGAATTATTACTGAAGCATAGACCTGTTGAATTTTGGAATGGTTTTATTGGCTTTAATCAGATTGATCGTAAAGTGGTAGGGCATGGAAATTTACGTTATTTACCGAATATCAATACGCAAACACAAGCCGTGTTTATCAAGGAAAAATTAGACTTTGATTGGCTAGAACTCGATGCTGGTTATCGTAACGAAAAGGTTGAACATAAAATTCAAAAAAGTGATTTTGTACCATCCAGAAACTCACCGAATACAAAACTCACCGATACGAAATTTAATCTTGAAAGCTATAGTTTCGGTTCATACCTAAAATATAATGATCTATTGGGTTTAAAGTTGCGTTATTCAGTATCAGATAGAGCGCCTGAAATTAATGAACTTTATGCCAGCCATCCACATTATTCAATTATGTTACAAGAAGAAGGTAACCAAAAACTCAAAGAAGAAAAATCCAAAAATCTTGAGTTAACAGGTTTGTTCAATTATAAAAATTTTAATTTTGAAGCGACTGTATATAAGATGAAGTATGACAAGTATTTGTATTTGACCCATTCAGGGGCACAAATGCGTAATCGCTTGCCACTTAAATATTGGACCCAGACAGATGCTGAAATCACTGGATTTGAAATTGATATAAAACAAAAGTTTGAACTCAATCAGTATGGCAATCTTTTGATCTCTGCTTTTGCTGACTTGGTGAAAAATAAAAACCTTAATCCAAACAAAACCAGTTTGGCAAATGATGGAAATTACTTACCCAACATGCCAACGAACCGTTATGGGCTAAACCTTGAATGGAATAAAAATGATTGGTCAGCACGCTTATCCAATATTTACTATGATCAAGCTCAGTATTTAGGCAAAAATGTGTCTAAAGAAATTCCATTGCCGTCTTATAACTTGCTGGATCTACAAATTCAGAAACACTTCAAATTACAAAATGCCAATTTTGATGTTTTCCTCAATGGATCTAATTTGTTAAATGAAGATGCACGACCACAGAACTCGCCATTAAAATACATTGCACCACTTCCTGGGCGTGGGGTACAGCTGGGTATCAGTATGAAAATTTAATCGCTTAACTTTTGTTGGTTAAGTTTTTATATGTTGGGTCTTAACTTAAGATTTATTATCGGGGTCAATAAGTTGCTGTTGTCGAGAAGACTTCAAGCAACATGTTGGCCCCTTTATTTTGATAGATTGAGAGTAACAAATTGATGTGATTAAATTAAAAAATAGCTGTTAAAAATAGTCTATTCGATTCAATCATTACAGTTTGATTTATTGCAGTACCAATTCCTTAACATGCGATGGCTGCTTCACGTTCAAAAATAGATTCAACACTTTCAAATGCCAAATGACAAGCTTGGTTTTGATATTGTCGAGCATAACTGTTTACTGCACTTTCAAGCACTTGTAAAAAATCATTATAATTCTGTTCAAAGTCTAATAAGTCGAGTAAGTCTGATTTTTTGCTGTTATGGCAGTTATATTTTTGAATAAAATCAAGCATTAATTTTTGAATAGGCGCATGGGTAAAATAAATTAAATAAGTTGCTGCCGAACCACAATGCAAACAACCTTGTTCAAGATAAATTTCTTCACTGTTTAACCAGCAGCATTGTAAGGTAAAAAATGCTCGAATCGCTTCAGTCGCTAGAGTAGGCTGTTCCAAAGTGTTCACCAATTTTTCAGATAATGAAATTGATAATCATTATCAGTTAAATTTTACAAAAAGTCTATGTGATAATCGGTAAATTTTTTAAGTGTTGCTGTGAAATAACGGTACAAATTGATGTTTTTTAATGAGATGGTTTTAAAATAATGAAATTAATTGTTATATTATATCATAACGTTTAATTTGTTGTTTTTTCTATGTCTATTCCTTCGCAACGCTTACAAGCGATTGATGCATTACGAGGCTTGGTGATTTTGATTATGATGGTTGATCATGTCAGAGAAACTTTTTACCTCCATCATCAAGTTCCAGATCCAATGCTGATTCCAGGCACAGAAACGTCACTTTTCTTTAGCCGAATATTGGCCCATTTATGCGCTCCAGTATTTATTGTTTTGACAGGCTTATCCGCCTATCTCTATCAAGCTAAAAATAATAGTCTAGCGATGACACGTGAGTTTTTGATTAAACGTGGGTTATTTCTGATCTTTCTTGAGTTGGTGGTGATCAATTTTGCATGGACTGGCAAGTTCCCACCTGATGTGATTTATCTACAAGTGATTTGGGCGATTGGTTTAAGTATGCTGGCGTTGGCAGCTTTAATTGGATTGCCACAAAAATTATTATGGATAATCAGCATCGTGATTATTTTTGGGCACAATGTGCTTGATCAAGTGTCTTTTGAAAATGTACCTTTCATACAGAATTTATGGTTCATTTTGCATGAACGGGGCTGGATTGAGTTTGGCAATCTGATTCGTATTCGAACCTCTTATCCTGTTTTACCTTGGATTGGTGTGATTACTTTAGGATATTGTATTGGTTCAAGTGTTTTTGCTTTATCTCAACAAAACCAATCTAGAAATACAAAATTACTCATTTTTGGTTTTTCCAGTATTGCTTTATTTTTGCTTTTAAGAGCGATCAATGTATATGGAGATCATGCTTGGACGGTCATGCCGACATGGACTGAAACATTCATGAGTTTTATGAATCTAACCAAATATCCACCATCTTTATTTTTCATTTTATGGAACGTTGGTGTTGGACTGGTTCTTTTGGTCTGTCTGCAAAAAATCGAAACAAAACCTTGGATCAAACCCTTGATCATATTTGGTTCTGTACCAATGTTTTTTTATATTGTCCACTTATATGTTTTAAAGGCTTTATATTTGCTTGTGGTTGCTTTTTTTGGGAAAAATCATGGAGATTATTTTGGTGTCGATTCGGTGTCTACGCTATGGTGGATTGCGATTATTCTCAGCATAATTTTATATCCATTAATGGTTAAATTTTCTGATTACAAACATAAAAACAAACATATCGCTATTCTTAAATACCTATAAGATAAGTTAAGTATTGTTTTAATTTAAAAGCATATCTAGCATCTAAAATAGTGATGTTCAGGAATGATGAACATCACTATTTTTTAATGTTTTGAATGCTTAAGCCAGTGCGGAACAGTCTAAAAATAACGTGACTGCGTTAAGCATTTTATTTTCACTAGCTTAAATTTATAAGATGGTTTTTAGTCAATAAAGCCATACCTTCGTTTAAGAGACGGATCAAAAAGCCCAGTCAACGATGATAGCGCTGTTTGATCCAATAGCTGTTGTCATCGAAGTATGGTGTTAAATGACAGCTTTAAATTTATTTGCTTTCTAGACGATGGCCTGATTTAAAACCATTTTCATGCGCTAAAAAGACAATAGATAACCCCAATAATGATAATGCGATGATACAAACAAAAAATGAGTCTATGCCTACATTTTGCAGCAGGATGCCACCTAAAATACCACCGCCTGCAACCGCAAGATTAAACACTGTCACCAGCATGGATTGGGCAATATCCACATTTTCACCTGCGACATCTGCCAACGCAGTTTGTAGTAGGGTTGGTGCACCACCAAAAGTCATTCCCCAAAGTACGATACCTAGCATCACAAGCCAGATGTGATGACTACTCAAGCCCATGAAAAGGGCAGCGATGGCAAAGCCTGTTAAACTGATCAGGGTTAATTTGCGTAATGATCTATCGATCCAAATCCCTGTAATCCAAATACCGAATATTGAAGAAAGACCAAAAATAAGAAGAATAAGATCAATATGCTCACTCAGCTGTACAGCAGACAAATAAGGCGAAATAAAGGTATAAAGTATGTTGTGTGCCAAAATCCAAACAAAAATAACCGCCAAAATTGCGCCTATACCGGGGTGTACCAAGATTTTGAGAATGGATTGTTGTTTGCTCGCTGGTTGTCCTGCCAAATGAGGAAGGGTTATTTTTATCCAGATGATCAGGATTAAAGCAAGCCCTGAAATCATCCAGAAAACTCCACGCCAGCCAAACAGATTGCCCAACCCAATAGCTAAAGGCACACCCAGACATAATGCGATGGGTTGCCCCACTCCAACGATTGCCATCGCTCTGCCTTGTAGATGGGCAGGAACCAGACTTCGAGCATAACCTGCTAAGATACCCCAGATAATTCCAGCAGACATTCCTGCAATAAATCGTGAAATCAGGATGATGATATAGCTGGAAGATAGCGCTGTTAGACTATTGAAGACAAACAAGCCTGTGATTGCCAATAACAATAAAGGTTTTCTTGACCAACTCCGTGTTGCAGCAACCACAGGGATCGCCGCAATAACCGATCCTAGGGCATAAACTGAAATCATTTGCCCTGCTAAAGCTTCAGACACCTCTAAGTCATGACTGATCAATGCCAATAAGCCCGCAGGTATGATTTCCGTCATAATGGTAATAAAACCTGCAACCGTAAATGCCAATAATTTCCAAATTGGTAAGCTGGGCGCAGATCGGTTCTGCTCTGATCTGTTGTTGAACTGATTCATGCGCTATACCTTTGTGTATGATTGACAGAAAGGTCATCTCGTTTAAGGAATATAGGCATCACAAAATTTTGAAGATCAATATTCATTGTGGACTCCATGTTGTCATTTATATTGGAATGATTGTTCCATTTTAAGATAAATAAAACCCTCAGCATTGCAAATTAGCCAGTCTGCTAAGGGGGAAACTAAAAATTAATACAAGGTATTTAGTGCAACTTCAGCAACATTCTCTAGATATTGCTGACGATTATCTGTGCTACAGCCTTTGCTTAAAACGCGAATGCCTTGAATGGTATTCACGAAAAAAAGTGCTAAGGCTTGTGGAGAACTGTGTAGGGTGATTTCACCAGATTGCTTTCCTCTGATCATGAGCTGTTCCAGTGCGAGCTGTAATCGTTCAAAGTTGTACGTGACAGATTCTGCAGTCTTTTGATCGTGTCCTGCTAACTCCAAACAGGCATTGGCCATTAGGCAACCGCGATGTTGCGGATCATTTAATTCATCTTCAATGATACGAGATAGTAATTGTTGGATGATACTTTTGACTGATCCATCACTAGATAACAAATCAATATTTGATTTACTGATCAGGCGTTGATAGCGAGATAAGGCTTGTTGGTATAGCTGCTCTTTATTTTTAAAGGAACTATATAAACTGCTGCGTGAGAGTCCAGTTTCCTCAACCAAATCTTGAATTGATGTCGCTGCAAATCCTTTACGCCAGAAAACTTGCATAACCGCATTTTCAACTTCTTCAGGATCAAACTCTTTCGTACGCATAATATTAATTTATACTGGAACAATCGTTCCTAATACTTTATACAAACAATCAATGGCTGTCTAATGAAAATTGAAGAGTATGGGGAGATTTGAGTTTGCTTTATTGAATCGGTCCAAAATAAAGGTAAAAAAACCACGCTCATGAAGGGCATGGTTTTTGGTTGATTTATAACAGGTTACTGAATATTTAAACCTTAGCTTAAAACTTTTTGGTGAGCAAAAAAGTGAGGGTGGAATCAATTGGATTTGAAACTTTGGCATTGGGATTGCCATTACTGTATTTTTGATAATATCCGTCTTTGTCCCATGCTTTGCTATAACTTAAACTGGAAGATAAGCCATAAGGTAGTACTTTGTTAATAGCAACACTGGCATCTTGAAAGCTTGCGGCAGAAAAGTTTTTTATACGTTGATTGCCATAATGCATATTCACAGACCAGCCTTGAGCGATGGGTTGTAGCCAATTCACATCTAAATAGCCTGAACCACGAGAGTGCTTATTGGAACCAATTGCTAAAGTATCAGAATTATTGCCAAAATAATCCTGAGTATAGGTAATTGCATATTTAACACTCAGCGGACCATAGCTGATTTCTGGAATAATTTCACCATAATCAAAACGGGTATGACCTGTTTCAGCAGTGGTTTTTGCCCCAGGATAGTAGTAATAAGCGACTTTAGTACCCAGATTTAACTGACCGAAACTACGGCTATAACCAGTATAGACATCCCATTCAACATTGGCATCACGGATGAAGTCATCACTCACAGTAGAAGCCCAAGTTCCAACATAAAAACCATTGGGATGTGCATAATCAAATCCGCCTTGTACAGCAGGGTTGCCCCAGGTCTGTTGAAAACCACGTGAGATATATTGGCTGGCCACTGTCAAATTTGCACTATACGGAGATGGCGTTTCTACACCTGATTCATTGGCATGTATAGTTTGAAAAAATAAACTCAAAGGGATGGTCAATAATAATTTTTTTCTCATTTTATTCGTCCTTGAAAGATGCGACACACTCAGTTAAAACTGAGGTGTCGCTAAAATATGAATACTTTTACACGATCGGACGTAAAGGCGCTTTGCGCACAGGTGCTGTACCAGCTTTGTAATAACCCGCTTCAGAACGTGGCAATTTTTTGCCACGGATTTGATCTGCGATTTTTTCAGCGATCATAATCGTTGTGGCATTTAAATTTCCAGTAATGATCAGCGGCATAATCGAAGCATCAACAACGCGCAAGCCTTGTAGACCGTGTACACGACCTTGACCGTCAACCACTGCCATTTCGTCTTCACCCATCTTGCAACTACATGAAGGATGGTAAGCAGTTTCAGCATGGTTACGCACGAAATCATCTAGTTCAGCATCAGTTTGCACCTGTTTTCCAGGACTGATTTCATCGCCACGATATGCATCTAATGCAGGCTGTTGCATGATTTCACGGGTGATACGAATGGCATCACGGAACTCACGCCAGTCTTGCTCGGTCGACATATAGTTGAACAGAATACTTGGATGTTCAAAGGGATCTTTGGATTTCAGCTTAATTCGACCACGAGCTGGTGAGCGCATAGAACCGACATGCGCTTGAAAGCCATGTTCTTTCACTGCATTACTGCCGTTATAGTTAATCGCAACGGGTAAGAAGTGATATTGAATATTCGGCCAGTCAAATTCATCTGAGCTGCGGATAAATCCGCCTGCTTCAAACTGATTACTTGCGCCAATACCAGTCCCATTAAATAACCATTCAGCGCCAATTGCAGGTTGGTTAAACCATTTTAAAGCGGGGTAGAGTGAAACAGGTTGCTTACATTTGTATTGTAAGTACATTTCCAAATGGTCTTGTAAGTTTTCACCGACACCCGGTAAATCATGTACAACATCGATGTCCATTGATTTAAGGAAGCTACTTTCACCAACACCTGAACGTTGTAAAATTTGTGGTGATGCGATAGCACCCGCACAAAGCAAGACCTCACGGTTTGCACGTGCTTGGGTGAGATTGGTTTTATCCGCACCGATGATATATTCCACACCAATCGCTTGTTTTTGATTAAATAAAATTTTATTGGTGGTGGCATGGGTCACGATCGTTAAATTAGGGCGACCTTTTGCCATGTCTAAATAACCACGCGCAGTACTAGAGCGACGGCCTTTTGGTGTCACGGTACGATCCATTGGACCGAAACCTTCTTGTTGATAACCATTTAAGTCATCTGTACGTGGATAGCCTGCTTGTACGCCTGCTTCAACCATGGCATGGAACAAGACATTGTTGCCATTTTTAGGGGTTGCCACAGATACAGGGCCATTGGCGCCGTGGTAGTCATTGCCACCAATATCACGGGTTTCAGCTTTTTTATAATATGGTAAGCAGTCTGCATAGCTCCAGTCTTCTAGCCCTTTGAGCGTCGACCAGTTATCTAAGTCCATTGCATTACCACGGATATAACACATCCCGTTAATCAATGATGAACCACCTAAACCTTTACCGCGGCCGCATTCCATACGGCGATTATTCATATGTGGTTCAGGGTCTGTGAGATATGCCCAGTTGTAACGGCGCCCTTGTAGTGGGTAAGCCAATGCTGCTGGCATTTGAGTACGGAAATCTAAACGGTAGTCTGGGCCACCTGCTTCCAAGAGTAAAACAGTAACGTCTTTGTCTTCAGTTAAACGTGTTGCGAGCACATTTCCGGCAGATCCTGCGCCGATGATAATGTAGTCATATGCTTGAGTAGTCATAATTATCCTTTTTGTATTTTTTAAAAGTGCCAATGCAATCAGGTGATGACATGGCACATAGGATTGATATACGGAGAAAGTGTGAGTGCATTAAAAAATGCTTTGATACTCACCTAACTCAACTTGAACTGATTTGATACGGGTGTAATGCCCAAGTGTGGTTAAACCATTTTCACGACCGACACCTGATTGCTTATAGCCACCCACTGGCATTTCAGCAGGGGATTCGCCCCATGTGTTGATCCAGCAAATACCTGCTTCGATTTGATGAATAATGCGATGTGCTTTGGTGATGTCTTGAGTCACAACACCTGCTGCTAAACCAAAAGTGGTGTCATTGGCACGACGAATGACTTCTTCTTCAGTTTCATAACTGAGAATGCTCATGACAGGGCCAAAAATTTCTTCTTCAACAATGTGCATATCATCTTGGCAGTCACTGAAAACTGTCGGTAACACATAAGCACCTTGCGCCAATTCAGCTTCTGTCGCACGGCCACCGCCAATCAGCAGTTTGGCACCTTGTTGTTTGCCTGACTCAATGAAAGACAAGACTTTTTCCATATGCGGGAAGCTGGTGAGTGGACCAAAGTTGGTTTGCTCAGCCATTGGATCGCCAATACGGATCCGTTTTACCCGTTCTACAATAGCGGCTTCAAAATCTGCCAACAGGGCTTTTGGAACAAAGACACGTGTACCATTGGTACAGACTTGACCTGAACTAAAGAAGTTTGCCATCACCGCAATGTCTGCTGCACGATTGAGGTCAGCATCATCACAAATAATTAAAGGGGATTTACCGCCGAGTTCCATGGTCACTTCTTTGAGTGTAGAACCTGCGGCACTTGCCATAACTTTCTTGCCTGTTTCAACACCACCAGTGAAAGAAATTTTTTCAATAATTGGATGTTCAGTTAACCATTGTCCAATCTCACGGCCTGCACCTTGTACCACGTTAAATACGCCATCTGGTAGTCCAGCTTCAGTATAGATTTCAGCAAGTTTGAATACGCTCAGCGGTGTGGTTTCACTTGGTTTAAAGATCATGGCATTCCCAGCAGCTAGGGCTGGGGCAGATTTCCATAATGCGATTTGAATTGGATAGTTCCAAGCACCGATTCCCGCGACAACACCAAGCGGTTCACGACGGGTATAGAAAAAGCTTGATTCACGAAGCGGAACTTGCTCTCCCTGAATTGCAGTCGCGAGACCTGCATAATATTCGAGTACATCAGCACCGGTGACAATATCAACGGTCGATGTTTCGCTATAGGCTTTACCTGTATCGAGGGTTTCTAAGCGAGCGAGTTCATCATTACGCTCACGTAAGATGTCGACAGCGCGACGTAAAATACGAGAACGCTCCATCGCTGTCATTGCGGCCCAAATTTTTTGACCTTGTTGTGCGCTTTGAACAGCCGCTTCTATGTCTTGTTGTGATGCTTGTTGAAGGGTTGCGATCACTTCACCGTTGGCAGGGTTAATACTGGTAAAGGTCTTACCACTGGTCGCTGCTACATAGCGACCATGGATGTACAATTGATGAACTTGTGAATCACTCATTCTGTCTCTCCTGCAAAGGTTTTTTCGCAAATTGCAATTGCGTTTTTACATAATCGTAAGCAATGGAACGTGCCAGCTGGCTGTCAAATTCATCATGACTGCTTAAACTGCCACGTAACCATAATCCGTCAATCAATGCCGCTAAACCACGAGCGGCAATGCTTGCCTGTTCTTTGTCCAATAACTTGAGAAAGTGAAACTTCAAGTTTGAATACAGGCGTTGATCATTAATTTGTTGCAAGCGCCCAAGTTCGGGTAGGTGCATGCTTGCAGACCAAAAGTCTAACCAGATGCGCATGGCTTGTTTATTGACCTGACTAATATCAAAGTTAGAATCAATAATTGCTTTAAGTTGGCTTTCTGGATGCTCGTCTGCTTCAGTTTTATTTTGGTCGGTTTTGCGACGTAAAACATTTAGCATTTCTTGCATGCAGGTATTTATTAATCCCTGTTTATCACCAAAATAGTGACTCACAATACCTGTGGATAGCTCTGCTTTCTTTGCGATTTGTGCAATGGTCATATTGGATAAGCCCACTTCATAAATCACATCAAATGCGGCGTTAATAATTTCTTCACGTCGCACATGCTCTGGTTTGACTCTACGTTTTGTCATGTATATCCACTTAAAGTGCTGAAAAGGCACTTTTTATTTAACATTACTCAATGTAGAACATCTTAGCATTTTTTTATAATACTTTTTATTGATTGAACGTTCAATCAATAAAAAGTATAATCTGCAAAAATCAATAATTTTTTGATGAGTAATAAGAAGTGTAAGTGTATACATCAACATTCTGATCCATCAGGATGTTCAGTAAAAATAGTACATATCCTATTATTTTTTAAGAAAATACACCGATTGCAAGGAGCAATAGCATGGTGTCAAATAGCCATAAAGGATATTCATCCGAACGGATTCGATTAAATTTATTTGTGTTTGGAAGTTCTGCAATCAGTATCGGTATTTTTGGCCTATTGTTTGTTTTATTTCCAGAAAGAAGTCAGTTTTGGCTGACCTATGTGCAAGAGCAGGCCAATCAACTCTTTGGTTGGTATTACATGCTGGTGATTGTGGCATGTCTGGGTTTTGTCGGATGGTTGGCTTTTTCACGTGCTGGACAACTTCCACTTGGAAAAGATGGCGATAAACCTGAGTTTGGTTACTTGGCTTGGGTGTCTATGCTGTTTTCAGCAGGTATCGGTATTGCCTTACTGTATTATGGTGTTGCTGAACCTGTCGATCATTTCTTAAGACCACCTGAAGGCGAGGGCGGCACAATCCAAGCTGCCAGAGATGCCATGATGTATAGCTTTTTACATTGGGGTATACATGGCTGGGTGCTCTATGCTTTATTGGGTGTGACCTTGGGCTATTTTGCCTTTCGCTTAGACTTACCTCTGGCTTTACGTTCTGCACTTTATCCAATTTTTGGCGATCGGATCTATGGTTTGATTGGCGACTTTGTGGATGGCTTTGGGATTTTAGCCACAGTGATTTCTTTGGTCACCAACCTAGGTATTGGTGCACTGGTGTTGGTTTCGGGCATCAGCTATTTAGTCCCAGCCATTCCAGACAACAATGTAACTCTGATCGCCGTGGTATTGGTGATGATGTCTGTTGCGACCATTACCACGGTGGTGGGGATTGAAAAAGGACTGGCTTGGCTTTCACGGATTAACTTACGTTTACTCTATGCGTTATTGTTATTTGTGTTCTTAACAGGACCCACCAATCATTTACTCAATGGTTTGGTACAGAACGTGGGTGACTATCTCAACCATTTTGTCGCGAAAAGTTTTGATGTGTATTTATACAATCCACAAGCGAAAGGCTGGCTCGGTTCTTGGACGGTGTTTTATTGGGCTTGGTGGATTGCTTGGGCACCTTTCGTTGGGATGTTTATTGCGCGTATTTCAAAAGGGCGTACCATTCGTGAAGTGGTCTTGGGTGTGTGTCTGATCCCTTTAGGCTTTACTTTAGCTTGGATTTCCATTTTCGGAAATACTGCAATTGATTTAATTTTGAATCAAAAACAAAAAGTTTTGGGCGATATGGTTCTTACCGATCCAGCTTTGTCTTTGTTTAAATTGCTCGAATATTTACCTTTTAATCCTTATGTGGCTGGGATTGTTGTGGTGATTTGTTTTGTACTGTTCTTGACCCCAGTGGGTTCGGGTACGCTGATGATTGCAAATCTATCTACAAAAGGCGGAAGCAATGAAAGTGATTCACCGATTTGGTTGCGAATTTTCTGGTCTGTGGTGATTACCATTGTCAGTATTGGTTTACTGTTAGCAGGTAGTTTCCATTCGATGCAAAGTGCCGTGGTGCTATGTGGTTTACCATTCTCGGTGATTATTTTGCTGTATATGTTTGGCTTAACCAAAGCAATTAATCAGGACTTAGCCAGCCCGCAACCGCCACAAGCTGTCAATAAAACGACTGATTCTTCTGAACCCGTCAAATAAAAGTCAGAAATTAGGGTCTGTTGACAATTCGTCTACACAAGCTGAGCAATGAATAATAAAAAAGACTCGGATCGTGAGATCCGAGTCTGCTGCTGTTAATTGTGTCCAATCATTATTGAGTTAGGCCATAATAAAGCCAGAACATCGATCTCAAGAATTGATTTTCATTTCAAATACTCCCTCTAAATAACCATCTTAAGAAAAGTGTGATGGATCTATTTAAGTGGGGCAATGGCTTGATTTAAACAGGCATATCTAGATCATCAAATGTTTCTAACGTTTTACCTTGTTCTAGATGTTTTTGATAATATGCGACTCGGCTCAGATCTAATGTTGAGCTGGACATGCCGACATTCCAATAGCCCGCCACACGAATATCATCTTTACTCAAATGACTGTGTTGGGTAAACAGCTTACGTATCGCTCTTGCTTCATTACGTTCACAGGCTGCCCAAACGCTTATATCTTCACGATCTTTAAACTGCTCAGCAACTTTAAGTAGCATGCCCAATTTACCCGCTTGCTGTGGTTTTTTCCGATGGAGTAAATGAATATTTACTCCATGATGTTTTGGCAAATCATCAATAATATTGGCTTCACAACTTTCAATATAAATCTCTCCCTGAATCCCCGGTTGCCAATGCTGTAAAATTGAATAAACGGCAGGAATGGCGGTTTCGTCAGCAAACATCACTACGCGTTTGCCTGGAGTAAAATTGGGGATGAAGTGCGGTCTTGGACCCGTAAGTTGAATTTTAGTGCCAATTTTTGCTGAATCTAGCCAAAGCATTGCTGGACTTGGGTCAGCATGTAGAACAAAGTCAATTTCAATTTGACGGGTACTTGGATCAAAGCAACGCACGGTATATACACGTGATATAGGTAAGCTGTCTGCTTGTTGATGCACTTCTAAACGAATGGCAAGGTTAGGTATTGTCCATAAGTCTGGCTGTGTTGTATTAATTTCCCCCCGAATACGTACAATTGACGGAAAAGGATGAGAAATCGCCGTTATCGTCATCTCAATGACTTCCAGATTCCGCATATGATCATCTTGTTTCAGTATCGTTTTTTGGTCTGATACTGTTTTTTTGTCTGAAACCGTTTTTGGGTCTTGTACTATTTTTTGATCTGATGTCGTTTGTTGTTGGCTATTCATTATTAAGTCTACCTATATTTATTGAGCAATAAACCACAATTGCCTTTCTTTCAGTGCTGAGCGGATCGAGAAGATCTGCATGGTGTTAAATGTAAAATATAATCATTATCATTTAAAGGGCATTTATGTTTAAATTACTTGTATTTTAATTTTAGCAATTGATTTATTGCGGAGAGAGGTGAGATTGTGAGGCGTTGTACTATTGATCAGGCTCATGGTTTATTTTAATTACGTGAAAAATATATTAATTTTAATCTTGAAATTTTTTATATAGGACTGATGATCTAGACCACCTTTCTGTCGCTGGTCTTAAAAATTAATCTTAAATCGATTCATTTATCATTTCTTTATACAAAGCAACTTCAAGAAAAACAACTTCAAGCAAAACGACTTTAAGCAAAAACATAGCTTGCTTGAGGAGATGTATTCTACTTTACTCAGCTTTAAAGCCTTAAACATAAGGGCAAAACAGTGCTGTGCTATCAGTTGTGCAATAAAATCTTTAATCTCATTGAGCCTAAAGTAATTTTAAAAAGTACGCGCGATGCTGACTTTGTTCAGGCAATAATTCCAGTACCCGTTGTATTGCATCATTACGTTCAGGAAGACGACTAATAATTTTTAAAAGTGGGTCAATATCCTGAATTTGATAAATCAGATGACTTAAACGCGCATCGAAACAATCACGCCATGTGGTCAAGAAAGGGCTTTCTGATTTTGCCAAAAAACTTCCTTTGTAGAGTGAAAATGTACTGGCGAGAAAACCTGCATTGAGGGATTGCTCAGCTCTGGTAAAGTCGGTTTGAATCTCACAAACTAACTTATAAGGGCGCGATAAAATACAGTTGGGGAGCAAAGTGCGTAATTGTGACATTTCTGCTTTTAAGGTTTTTTCACTAATGTCCCGATCACCATATAACGCATAGTGCAGTTCATCTAGGTTAATACCTTCTGGGTGTAACACAAGGATGCATAGAATTTCAATTTGTCGATGGGTCAAAGTTAAAAGCTGTTGGTTAAATTGAACTTTGGGTGTACCAAAAACTTTGAGGTAAAGCATGTTTTTTTGTTCAAATTGAATCGCACGTTGAACCAACTCTGCACAGCGTTCTACAGCCAATACACCCAGTGAAGTATGCTTCTTGTACTTGGTCGATAAATTAATCACACCATGAAATTGTCCAGATACAGGGTCAACAATCGGCGCGGCATAACAAACCCAATCCTGTACACTGTTCATCTGATTTTCATGTGAATAAACACAGCTAGAGAGATGATTATTTAAGGCCAAACCAATCGCATTTGTACCGACAGCCTGTGTTGACCAATGTCCACCTTCGACAAAATGCACTTGTTCCGCCGAGGAGAGCATAGCACGGCTGCTCCATGTCCAAAGTAATGTGCCATGATGATCTGTGATTCCAATTGCCATTTCAGAATCATCTGCAATTTTTAGTAAATCCGCATAATTATGCTGAAGAGAACGACGAAACAGTGACGGTTCTGGTTCGGGAGGTAAAGCGAGAAGTGGCGCAGCAGTGACGGATTCGATATTGACAAAATGTGTGGTCTGTAAACGAAGCGCTTGTGGCTGTAATTGATTCAATAGCTTCATATCATATTCCTTTATGATGAATGGTTATGCCATTAATACCTTGTATTCTTTTTTATTAATTCATTTGTCTCAGTTTAGAAGCTAATGTTTCACTTTGAAATGAGTTTTCTGCTCACAAATGTTAAATAAAGTTACCAATAAAAAGACAGCGTATTCTTTTTAGTACTCATTGTTTAATGTTTAGGCGTCCATATTCACTTTAACACTGAATCATCCTAAATTTCTGTGGCAATGTTTTCACGTGTAAACGGCTTGGGTACAGGCTCGCCCTTGTATTGACGATCAGCAAAATAGCTGGAACGAACCATTGGCGCACTCCATATATTTTTAAACCCTAATAACTCACCATGTGCTTGATAATGTTCAAACTCTTTCAATGAAACAAAACGATGTATTGGGGCATGAGATTTAGATGGCTGTAAGTATTGACCAATGGTGACATAGTCCACCTGATAGTCACTGAGATCATTCAGCAACACAATAACTTCTGCTTCGACTTCACCCAATCCCACCATCAAGCCACATTTCGTTGCGATGTCTGGGCGTAAATGCTTAAACCGTTTTAACAGTTCCAGTGAATGTTGATAATCTGAACCCGGACGCATTGCACGGTACAAACGAGGGACCGTTTCAATATTATGATTAAAAACATCTGGCGGGTTTTCGCTCAGAATGTTGAGGGCAACTTCTAATCTGCCTCGAAAATCAGGAACTAAAATCTCAATCAGCGTATCTGGGCTACTTTTACGGATTTCTCGAATACATGCAGCAAAGTGTTGTGCTCCACCGTCAAGAAGATCATCACGGTCTACTGAGGTAATCACCACATAGTTTAAATTTAGATTTTTAACGGTTTCTGCTAAATGTTTCGGTTCATCAGCATCTAAAATATTGGGGCGTCCATGGGCCACATCACAAAATGGGCATCGACGGGTACAAATATCTCCCATAATCATAAAGGTCGCTGTTCCACCACCAAAGCATTGTGGCAAATTGGGGCACGCGGCTTCTTCACATACGGTATGTAGTTTTTGTTGACGTAATAAATTTTTAATACGTTGCACCTCTTCAGGCTGGCTGATCTTGGCGCGAATCCATTCAGGCTTTTGTGGGATCTGTTCAGTACTGATAATTTTTACTGGAATACGTGCCAATTTATCTGCACCACGTAGTTTTTGTCCTGTGGTAACTGAAACTTTTAAATCCATTTTAAATAGTCCATTAAATAAAATAATTCAATATAAAATGACATTTTTATCTATGATGTCAAATATATTTAAAATATTTATCAATATAATAAAAGAGTGCAAGATATTAATATTATAAAATAAAGGTTGGTTAAAGGTTTGATTTTTTAAGTTTTTGAAAATTATAAAAATTTACAAATATTTTTTGCTTTATAAAGTACTGTTTTTAATATTTTTATTGTGTTTTATAAAGAAATATTTTTTTAGTCTAATATTAATTTTGAATGAAATAATTTTATATAAATATACGGATTTTAAATACCAGTGTTTATTTTTAAATATATGGTTTTTACTTTTAACTGTGAGCATGAAGGAATAAGTATATGCAATTAACGGAAGAGCAATTGCTAGCAGCATACAGACGGATGCGAGATATTCGTGAGTTTGAGGATCGACTTCACGATGAAAATAATACAGGTGATATTCCCGGATTTATCCATCTTTACAGTGGTGAAGAAGCGGTAGCCGTTGGGATTTGTGAAAATTTGACCGACAAGGATTTTATTACCTCAACCCATCGTGGCCACGGTCACTGCATTGCCAAAGGATGTGATATTCACGGCATGATGTTGGAAATTTTTGGTAAAGACGATGGTTTGTGCCGCGGCAAAGGCGGTTCAATGCACATTGCTGATCTAGACAAAGGTATGTTAGGAGCCAACGGTATTGTTGGTGGTGGGCCGCCTTTGGCAATTGGTGCTGCGTTAACCGCAAAAACCTTAAAGACGGGTGGAATTGGTCTGTCATTTACTGGGGATGGTGGTTCTAACCAAGGTTTGACCTTTGAAGCCATGAATATGGCTGTGGTTTTAAAACTCCCAGTGATTTTTGTTTTTGAAAATAATGGTTTTGGTGAAGGTACTGCACATGATTATGCAGTCGGAAGCAAAGACATTGCTGGTCGTGCTGCGGCTTTTGGGATGCCTGCTGAAAAAGTAGATGGGACAGATTTCTTTGCTGTGTATGAGGTCGCCCAAAAAGCCATTGAACGTGCACGTCGTGGCGAAGGCCCAAGTGTGATTGAAACCATTACTAATCGTTTTTATGGACACTTTGAAGGTGACCCAGGACTGATTCGTTCAAAAGAAGAACTCGATTATGTCAAAGAGCATAAAGATCCGTTGAAAATTTTCCGTGAAAAAGTCAAAGGCAAGATTGCTGAAGCCACGCTGGATGCAATTGATGTTGAATCAAAAGCCAATGTCGATGCTGCTGTTGCAAAAGCACGTGCTGCCAATTATCCAGAACTTTCTCAACTTCTTACCGACGTTTATGTCTCTTACTAAAGGAATAGTAAAGCAATGCCAAATAAAAGTTATCGAAACGCGATTAAAGAAGCGATTGAATCAGAAATGCGCCGTGACCCAAGTGTGATTGTTGTCGGTGAAGATGTCCGTGGCGGGCATGGCGGTAAAAATACAGATGACAATAAACTCGAAGGCTTTGGTGGCGTACTTGGTGTCACCAAAGGGCTATGGACAGAGTTTGGCTCTGAGCGTGTGATTGATACCCCGATTACTGAATCTGCAATTATTGGAATGGCGGCAGGGGCTGCTGCAACAGGTTTACGACCTGTGGCTGACCTGATGTTTATGGACTTCTATGGCGTATGTCATGACATGTTGTATAACCAAGCGGCCAAATTTCGTTATATGTTTGGTGGAAAAGCCAAAGCGCCTTTAGTGGTTCGAGGCATGATCGGCGCAGGCTTTTCTGCTGCCGCACAACATTCACAATCCCCGTATAACGTGTTTGCTGCTGTACCCGGTTTAAAAGTCGTGGTGCCATCTAGTGCGTATGATGTAAAAGGCTTATTGATTCAAGCCATCCGTGATGATGATCCCGTGGTTTTTTGTGAACATAAATTGCTTTATGACATCAAAGGTGAAGTTCCAGATGAACCATATACCATCCCTTTTGGTGTAGCAAATTACACCCGTGAAGGAACCGATGTCACGATTATTGCCTTAAGTTTAATGGTGCATCGTGCCAATGAAGTCGCGGATAAGCTTGCCAAGGAGGGAATTTCAGTCGAAGTTGTTGATCCACGAACGATTTCTCCATTGGATGAAGAAGGCATTTTAGAATCTGTCGCGTCAACAGGGCGTGTGGTGATTGTTGATGAGTCTGCTGCCCGTTGTGGTTTTGGGCATGATGTGGCTGCATTGATTGCACAAAAAGGCTTTCATTATCTCAAAGCACCCATTGAACTGGTGACACCACCGCATTCACCTGTGCCATTTTCACCCGTGTTAGAAAAACAATGGCTACCAAGTGTAGAACGTATCGAACAGGCTGTACGTAAAACGTTGGAGGCTTAGGATGAGCGAAATTAAAACTTTAGAAATCCCAAAATGGGGTTTGTCGATGGAAGAGGGCACCATTGCCCAGTGGTTGATTCAAGCAGGCGAGCAGTTTAGTAAAGGACAAGAAATTTGTGAAATTGAAACCACAAAAATTGTCAATGTCCTTGAAGCACCGTTTGATAGTACCTTGCGTAAAATCATTGCCAATAATGGCGATACTTTAGTGGTTGGCGGAATCATTGCAATTTGTGCAGATGCGCAAGTTTCTGATGCTGAAATTGATGCCTTTGCTCAATCTTTGGCTGGCGCACCTATTGTCAATGAAAGCAAAACTGTTGAAGTGGTTAGTGAAAAGCAGACGGCAACTCAGCCTGAAACCAAGACACAAGCTGTGCCTAAACAGAATCGTACTGAGCAGGTATCAAAAGCTGTTGCCCAAAATGGCTATGTAATTCCTGCGGCATTACAAGGTTACCAACATGTTGAGGATGTTTTTGCAACACCGCATGCCCTGAAATTGGCTGAAAAGCATCAAGTGAATTTGGCGCTGGTTTCAGGCTCAGGGCGTGGAGGTCGTATCAGTGTGCAAGACATTCAAACCGCAGTTCAAGCTGCGGGTGGATCATGGCCCGATATTCGACAGCAACCGAGTGGTAAAGTGGCGAAATCTAAAGCAGATGATAGCCAAGTGTTGGCAACACCAGTTGCACGTCGTTTAGCCAAACAATGGGGCATAAATTTACATGACTGCCGTGCCTCAGGCTCCAGAGGGCGTATTTGTAAGGAAGATGTTGAAGCAGTTTATCAGCGTGAAAACCCTGCATCTGCCCAAAATAGCGCTGATGTAATGCTGACGGAAACTGCCAAGGTGACCACCATTACAATGAATGGTATGCGTAAAGCCATTGCTTCACGCTTACAGGCAGCAAAACGTAATGCACCACACTTCCGTTTAACCGTAAATTTAAATGTGGATGCTATTCAGGGATTACGTCAGCAGATTAATGCCACTGTGCCGCAAGTGAAATTGTCAATCAATGACATGCTGATTAAAGCGGCAGCAGCTGCATTGATCAAAGTGCCACAGGTCAATGTTCAGTTTGATGAAGAGAATCAGCAGATTTTGCAGTTCGATCAGGCGGATATCTCTGTTGCCGTAGCGATTGAAAATGGCCTTATCACTCCAATCATTAAAGCTGCCAATACCAAGTCTTTGGCACAAATTTCCAATGATATGCGTGATCTTGCAACACGTGCCAAAACTGGCAAATTGGCGCCTGATGAATTTCAGGGCGGTAGTTTCAGTATTTCGAATTTAGGTATGCTCGGCGTTCAACAGTTTGACGCGATTATTAACCCTCCCCAAGGTGCGATTTTAGCTTTAGGTGCAGCAGAAAAACGGGCAATAGTTGAAAATGAGAGCATCGTGATTCGACAGATGGTGACCGCGACCTTGTCCTGTGATCATCGGGTGATTGATGGTGCGTTAGGCGCACAGTTCTTGGCAGCATTTAAGCAGTTTGTTGAAAATCCTGCATTGATTTTGGTGTAGGAGCATGAGCATGTCAGACACACAATTTGATCTTATTGTGATAGGCGCTGGTCCAGGGGGCTATGTGGCTGCGATTCGCGCAGCCCAACTGGGCTTAAAAACCGCCATTGTTGAAGAACAGCATTTGGGTGGCATTTGCCTAAATTGGGGCTGTATTCCAACCAAAGCTTTATTGAGTGGCGCGGCACTTGCACAGCAATTTAAACATTCACAACAGTTTGGTTTTTCTTTGGGTGCGATTGATTTTGATATCCAACAACTGGTACGTCATAGCCGTCAGGTGTCTGAACAGTTGGTACAAGGGATTGGGCAATTACTGAAAAAGAATCAAGTTACTGTTTTTAATGCAAACGCTCAATTTATCGCGAAAGAACGCTTAGAACTGACTGATGCAAAGTGGCAAAAACAACAGATTTCTGCACCGCATATTATTGTGGCAACGGGTGCTAGAGCCGCCAATTTAGCGCATGTTCCTGTCGATGGACAGCATGTCTGGAGTTATAAAGAGGCTTTAGTCCCAGAACAATTACCGAAATCACTTCTGGTGATTGGTTCAGGGGCCATTGGCAGTGAGTTTGCCAGTTTGTATCAGGACTTAGGCTGCCAAGTCACCTTGGTTGATATTGCCAAACAGATCCTACCCAGTGAAGACATTGAAGTTGCCAAATATGTGCAAAAGCAATTTGAACAGCATGGCATGACGGTTTTGACTGAAGCCGCTGTACAAAACATCGAAATCGACAAGGGCCAAGTACATTGTCATGTTGAAACTGCAACAGGTGTACAAACCATCACTGTTGAAAAAGTCCTTTCCGCAATCGGTGTGCAACCCAATACTCAAAATCTGGGTTTAGAAACATTGGGGATTGAGTTTGAGCATGGTTTTATCAAAGTTGATCCGTGGTGTAAGACCAATGTGGTTGGAGTTTATGCCATTGGTGATGTCGCAGGTGCGCCATGCTTGGCACATAAAGCCAGTCATGAAGCAATTTTATGTGTGGAGAAAATTGCTGGACTGACGCATGTACATGCTCTAGATCGTAGCCAAATTCCAGGGTGTATTTTTACCCATCCGCAGGTGGCAAGTATTGGGCTAAGCGAGCAAAAAGCCAAAGCAGCTGGTTTTACAATCAATGTGGGTAAATTCCCTTTACAAGCCAATGGTAAAGCTTTGGCTTTAGGCGAGACCACAGGATTTGTAAAAACCATTTTTAATCAAGAAACAGGGGAATTATTGGGGGCACATATGGTGGGGCATGAGGTCACTGAACATATTCAGGGCTTTGCCATCGCTAAATATTTAGAAGCCACTGATGAAAGCCTAGCGCAGGTGATTTTCCCACATCCTACGTTATCTGAGGCGATGCATGAGTCGGTTTTATCGGCAATGCAACGTGCAATCCATATTTAAGGAGTCGCAACATGCCTAGAGGTCTAAACAATAAAGTCGCATTAATTACAGGTGCCGCACAGGGCATAGGACGCGGTATTGCTTTACGCTTGGCACAAGAGGGCGTACATATTGCCTTGGTTGATCTTCACCAAGAAAAGTTAACTGCTGTTCAGCAAGAGATTCAAGCATTTGGGGTAAAAGCCACCACATTTATTGCAGATGTTGCTGATCCTGTACAAATCAGCAGTGCGATTGATCATGCAGAATCGACATTAAATGGCTTTGATATCATCATTAATAATGCAGGAATTGCCCAAGTCCAAGCCTTGGCCGAGGTGAGTCCAGATGAATTTAATCGGATTATGAATATCAATGTCGGTGGCGTGCTGTGGGGGATTCAGGCCGCTGCCGATAAATTTAAACAGCGCCAACATTCTGGCAAAATCATCAATGCATGTTCGATTGCTGGGCATGAAGGTTTTGCCTTGCTTGGTGTCTATTCAGCCACTAAATTTGCCGTTCGTGCCTTGACTCAAACCGCAGCAAAAGAATATGCCAGTGCTGGTATCACGGTAAATAGTTACTGTCCCGGTGTAGTCGGTACAGATATGTGGGTAGAGATAGATCAACGTTTTGCTGATATCACTGGTACACCCGTTGGTGAAACTTATCAGAAATATGTGGATGGAATTGCTTTAGGACGTGCCGAAACCCCAAATGATGTTGCCGCATTGGTTGCTTTTCTAGCCAGTGAGGACGCTGATTATATTACTGGACAGTCAATTTTGACCGATGGCGGAATGGTTTATCGTTAATACTGGAATGAGGAATGCATTAATGAAAGCAGCTCGTTTTTATGATAAAGGGGATATCCGTATTGAGGATATTCCAGAACCACAGGTACAACCAGGAACCGTTGGAATCCAAGTCGCATGGTGTGGTATTTGTGGCACAGATTTACATGAATTTATCGATGGTCCAATTTTTATTCCTCCGTGTGGTCATCCGCACCCGATTTCAGGTGAAGCTGCACCCGTGACCATGGGGCATGAGTTTTCAGGTGTGGTGTACGCTGTAGGGGATGGCGTGGATGATATTCAGGTGGGGCAACATGTTGTGGTTGAGCCTTATATCATTGCAGATGATGTTCCGACTGGACCACATGACAATTATCACTTGTCAAAAAATATGAATTTTATTGGTCTAGGTGGTCGTGGTGGTGGGCTATCTGAAAAAATTGCAGTACAACGCCGCTGGGTACATCCCATTTCTGACCAAATCCCATTAGATCAAGCCGCATTGATTGAACCTTTATCTGTCGGACATCATGCTTTTGTGAGAAGCGGGGCTCAGTCTGGCGATATTGCCTTGGTCGGTGGAGCGGGTCCGATTGGATTGTTATTGTCTGCAATTTTAAAGGCCAAAGGCTTAACCGTCATCATTACCGAGCTCAGTGCAAAACGTAAAGAAAAAGCCTTAGAAGCAGGTGTTGCCGACTATGTGCTAGATCCGTCTCAAGTGGATGTTGTGGCTGAAGTAATGAAAATCACCCAAGATCGTGGGGTGGATGTGGCTTTTGAATGCAGTAGTGTCAATAAGGTCATGGATACACTGGTGGCAGCCATGAAACCGACCGGTGTGGTGGTGATAGTTTCAATCTGGAGTCATCCTGCAACGATTAATGTACATAGTGTGGTGATGAAAGAGCTGGATATTCGCGGCACGATTGCCTATGTCAATGATCATCAAGAAACCATTCGCTTGGTTGAGCAAGGTAAAATTAATTTAGAACCTTTTATTACCCAAAGAATTGCTTTAGATGATTTGGTTTCACAAGGCTTTGAAACCTTGATTCATAACAACGAATCTGCGGTCAAGATTATTGTGCATCCTTAGAAACCATACAACTCGATGAGGCTTGTTATTGGTTGATGAATAGTTTGTGGGAGGCATCACAATCATTGATCAATAACCAATAACAGGTTTTAGATGAAGTGAAATAGAGATCTTGGTTTAAAATCTTTAAATTGAGTAATCCAAGCCATGAGTTATTCAAGCCAGTCTTGAGGTTTAGCTGCAAAAAAACTTTTATAGATAAGTCTAAACTTGGGTCTATGCTTGGTTTAGATATACTTAGCCATTAAGCAATGATCTTAGCGAATCAGCTGTTAAAGACAGGCTGATTCAATAAAGTTTTATATCTGGTTATTTTAAATCATCTCTTTGATTGATCATGGTTAATGCCCCAATGATTAATGCTTCCATACTCTGGATAAATTCCGCCTCCATTTCTGCTTCTTCAGCAGCACGTTGTGTGTCTTTAATCGGTTCTTTACCCGCCACAGAATAAATCGTATCTGCAACCGCGATACAGTGAAATGCAATGGTTGCATTTAACCAGCCCGCCTGCTTTTCAGAAAGAGAATAAGCCGCCGCAACTTGATGATGATGTTTTTCAATTTTGGCAATCATCGAAGGTGTAGATGCCATGCGACGAATTAAATAGGGGGTAAAACCAGGGTTGGACTTCACCAGTTCCCGAATTGAATGCATAAATTCAAACAGATATTGTTTTAATGGAATCGGATTTTTTTCTAAAGGTTGCGGTATTTCCCAACGAATAAAAATTTCTTCTGCAATCAAATATTTGAGGTCTTCTAAACTGGCAATATGTTTGTATAACGCCATATGACTGACCCCAAGTGCAGCTGCAACGCCAACAAATGTAAGGTTCAATAAACCGATCTCAATCCCAGCATTCATGATGCGTTCATGGGTGATGGTACGTGGGCGACCGCGAGAAGACGGTTTGCTCAGAGAAGACATATTTATTCCGTAAAAATTAATTTTTTAATGTTGCCATGTGAATGGATGAGGGTCAAATCGTTTACTTTGCTTAATTAGTTTACTACAATGCAACTAAATCTATTGATATTAATTCTCATTATTGTTTGATGGCATATCTAGCGGAGTTTTAGTCAGAATCAACTGACCAAAAGCAGATGGATATGAACGATCAGACACAGGATTTTTACTGTTATGTGTGCAAGTCATGTAAAAGAAGTTCAGGCTCAGTATTCAAATCCATTGAATTTTATATTGCATCCAATTCGGCTCAAGTTAATTTTGGCTTCGGTCACAGCAGCGGTTGGTTCAATGCTCACCTTGGTGCCTTTGATCGCGATTACATGGGTGATCAGTACTATATTTACCGAAGTAACCACACTTGGTGGAGCACAACAGGGTGACGATAAAACCCTATGGATGATGTTACTCAGAATCGGGTGTTTGTTGCTCGGCATGCTTTTGTTGACCGTCAGTGAATTAATCGCGCATTTGGCGGATCATGAAATTACTGGGCAATTGCAAAGCAATATAACCCAGCATCTGACCCAAGTTCCTCTGGGCTGGTTTACAGGCAGAAGTTCGGGGGAAGTTAAACAAATCATGCAGGATGACATTGGTCTGTTGCATAGTTTAACTGCACATTTTTATCCCGCTGTTGGACGTGCATTCGGCACAATTAGTGTTGCTGTAATTTTTCTATTGATGATGGATTGGCGCATGGCAATTTTAGCATTGTTGCCATTTTTAGGCTTTGTCATATTTTTACGCAAGGCCATGCGTGCCAGTGGAAATAATATTCAGCAATTTGCCAATCAGCTGGGGCAGATCAATAGTGCAGCTGTTGAATTTATCCATGCGATACCCGTTGTCAAAACTTTTGGCAAAAGTGGTCAGGCTTCACAGGGCTATCAGCAAGCCGTTCATTCATTTGCAGATGCTTTTCGAATATTTACTCGTCCCTTAGTCAAATCTATGGCACATGCCCATGCGATGATTTCACCGATCACCATATTAGGTGTTGTACTGCTGAGTGGAACACTATTGATTTCTTTGGGTTGGCTTAAACCCATAAATTTACTGCCTTTTATGTTGATTACACCAACCATCTGCGCCCCTGTTTTATTGTTGCATACCTTATTACATGATCTACAAGCCAGTCAGGCTGCCGCACAGCGAATTTTGGCATTATTGGATACACCAGTATTGCCAATGGCCAAAGGGAATCCACAATTACAGATTAAAGACAGCAGTATTGATTTTCATCAAGTCAGCTATGGCTATACAGAACAGCATCAAGTGCTATCTGATCTTAATTTTTCACTTAAGTCTGGAACCATCACTGCAATTGTCGGTCCATCGGGTGCAGGGAAGTCAACCATTGCTCAGCTGTTGCTACGCTTTTTTGATCCTGTTGCAGGAAAGATCACGCTTGGTGGCATAGATCTACGCGATATTCAAACCACCACACTTTATCAACAGATCGGATTTGTTTTGCAGGATACCCGCCTCATTCATGCCAGTGTACGTGACAATATTGCTCTCGGACGTCCAAACGCCAACCAACAAGAAATAGAACACGCAGCAAAGTCGGCAAATATTCATGATCGAATTATGGCGTTGCCACAAGGCTATCAATCTATTGTGGGGAAAGATGCCCAGTTGTCAGGAGGGGAACGACAAAGGATCAGTATTGCCAGAGCAATTTTACTGGACCCACCGATATTGGTGCTGGACGAGGCCACTGCTGCCGCTGATATTGAAAATGAAATTGCAATTCAGGATGCACTTTCAAAATTTGCTCAAGGTCGAACCCTTTTAGTTATTGCACATCGTTTAGATACCATTATGAATGCTGACCAAATTCTTGTCCTTGATCAAGGAAAAATTGTTGAACAGGGGACCCATGAGGCGTTGTTAGCTCAGCAAGGTTTATATCACCAATTATGGTCCTATACCGAAAAGCATGTTCACACGCAAATGGGAGAAGCATCATGCTAAAAACCTTTTCTCAATTGCTGGGTGATGATGTCACTATTCTTCACCGTTATCTGGCGATGGCAGTTGTATATGCTGTGTTTTGTGGCCTGAGCCTGATCATGTTGGCGTTGATTTTGTCTCAATTGATGCTTGCTAATCTTGATCAAATGGCGCTTTGGCTGATCTTATTATTTTTTGCAATTATTCTGTGTTGGTTTCTTCGCCGTGTAGTGGAGCAAATGGGAATTGCGGTTGGTATTGCTGTTTTAGAAAATGCCCGTCTGCGTTTGGGGCATCATGCCGCAAGTCTACCAGTCGGTTGGTTTACCCAACAAAATACCACTCAATTCAATCATCTTGTCACTCAAGGCATGATGTCGGTTGCGCAATTACCAGCGCACGTTTTTACCCCTGTGATTAGCAGTGTGATCACGCCTTTGGTCATTGTCATCGCATTGTTATGTATACATGGTGTGTTCGGCTTGATTGCATTGGTTGCGCTTCCGTTGATTGTGCTGGTCTTTAGATTGACCAGCCAAATTGCCCGTTTTACAGATGAGCGATACCAACAGAGTTTTGCTGAAACAAGCCAACGTATGGTGGAGTTCGCGCAAGCTCAATCCGTTTTACGTGCTTTTAATGGTGAAGGTCGTAGTACCCGATTTATTCATCAAGCCGTAGACCAGCAACGACATTTCGGTTTAAAGCTTATTTTAATGTCGTCCTTATCAGCGGTATTGAATAGCTGGGCCATTCAAATTGTGTTTGCGATATTTTTGATTGTTACGGTGTTTTGGCTAAACATCCACAGCGCAAATCAGCTCTTATTGGCAGACATTGTTAACATTAGCGTTTCACTGCTCCTCGTTTGTCGATTTATTGACACCTTGCTTGAGGTTGCAAGCTATAGCGAAGTATTGCGTAGTGCAGGCAGTCAACTTGAAGCCATACAACAGATTTTTAACGCCAAAGCATTAGCACAAGTTGAGATTTCTAAAAGCCCCAATGATGCATCGATTGAATTTAAAAATGTTCAATTCCGTTATGCAGAGGATGAGCCTGATGTCTTAAAGGGTGTGGATTTATATATCCCTTCAGGCAGTATGATAGCGCTGATAGGTGCTTCTGGTTCTGGAAAAACCACTTTAGCCAAGCTCGTTGCTCGTTTTTTTGATGTCAATCAAGGGCAAGTGCTGTTAGGTGGGGTGGATGTCAAGCAATTACGTTATGAACAACTGACTACACAGATCAGTCAAATCTTCCAAGACAACTATTTGTTTTCGGGCTCGATTGCTCAGAATATTCGTATGGGTAAAGCCAATGCAACCGATGAACAGGTGATGCAGGCAGTCCAGCAAGCGGGCATCACAGAAATGCTGGCGCGCCTTCCTGATGGTCTTGAAAGCATGGTGGGAGAGGGTGGTGTACGACTATCAGGCGGTGAACGACAACGCATTACCATTGCACGCGCGTTGATTAAAGACGCACCTATTCTTTTGGTGGATGAAGCAACTGCTGCTTTAGATGCAGAAAATCAGGCGATTATTTGTGAATTGCTGAATCGCTTACGGGGTCAAAAAACAATATTGGTGATCGCACATCAACTCTCGACAATTGCTGCTGCAGATCACATTGCGGTATTGGAAAAAGGCCGAGTGATTGAGCAGGGAACACCCGCACAATTACGCTTGTTGCATGGACATTATGCCCGTTATTTAGCGCAGGGGCAGGCGGTTAAAGGATGGCGACTAGGCAAAAATGTACAGGTCGGAGAGCATGCCTAATGCCTGTCGTTTTATTGTTGCTGTTTGGTCTGTTGTGCATCGCATCCTTACTACTCGGTGCTCAGCAAATCGCATGGTTAGACTTATTTTCTGCATCCAGTGATGCATGGCTCACCCTTAGTGCAAGTCGGATTCCACGTTTGATCACGATTGTGTTAACGGGTGTGGGCTTGTCAGTGTGTGGCGTGATCTTACAGCATATTGTCCGAAATCGTTTTGTTGAACCGGGTACAACTGGGAGTTTGGATGCCGCCAAGCTTGGAATTTTAGTGTCATTAACCCTTATTCCAGCCGCAAGTGTACTCAGTAAAATGCTGTTTGCGATGCTTTTTTGTTTTCTTGCCAGTCTGATTTATATCGCCATCATTCGCCGTATCCAATTTAGGAATACCGTTTTAGTGCCCGTGATTGGTTTGATGTATGGCGGCATATTGAGTGCATTGGCAGAGTTCTATGCTTATCGCAATAATATTTTGCAGAGCATGCAAGGCTGGCTGATGGGTGACTTTTCAAGAGTCGTTCAAGGCCACTATGAAATGATTTATATCATCTTGCCCATCGTGGTACTGAGCTATGTTTTTGCTCACCGTTTTACGGTACTGGGGATGGGTGAGGAAATGGCCTCAAGTCTGGGGCTAGGCTATGCACGGATGGCTGCAATTGGCTTGTTGCTGGTTGCAATCACTGTTGCAGCAACGGTGATTACCGTTGGCGCTATTCCTTTTGTAGGATTGGTGGTTCCCAATCTGGTTGCCTTGATGTATGGCGAAAACTTGGCAAAAACCTTACCCATTGTGGCTTTGGCAGGTGCTTCTTTACTGCTGGTCTGTGACCTTATCGGACGTTCTGTACTTTATCCCTTTGAAGTGCCTATCGGTTTAACTGCTGGTGGTGTTGGTGGGGTTTTATTCCTCATGTTAATTCTGAGGGGGCTTCGATCGTGACAAAGTTGAAGCTATCGATGCTGGTATTCGGCGTAATGGTGCTGGCGGTATTGTTTGTTTTTCTAAATGCAGGATTTGATTTTGATTATGTCATTCCGCAACGACTGGTTCGGCTCGCCACCATCGTGCTTGGCGGAATATGTGTTGCATTTTCTTCAATTATCTTTCAGACCATCGTTGGCAACCGTATTTTAACCCCATCCATCATGGGCTATGAAGCCGTCTATTTGTTATGGCAGGTCATGTTGCTGTTTTTTCTTGGCACTTCTGGATTGTCATGGCTGGGTTTAAATGGAAATTTCTTTGTTTCAATCTTGCTGATGCTGTTTTATTCGTGGGCAATGCACCGTTGGTTGTTGAACCGAGTGCGCAATGATGTCTTTCAACTGCTGTTATTTGGCTTAGTACTCACCATGGTGATTAGTACCGTCACTCAGTTTATCCAGCTCAAAATAAGCCCCGGTGAGTTTTCAGTATTTCAAGGACTCAGCTATGCCTCATTTAATCGTTCTCAACCTGAAACATTAATTTATGCAGTGGTGACGGTCGTTATGGTTCTTGGGTTATTGAGAAAAAAATATGCTGTTTTGGATGTGATGGTGCTCGGTCGTGAACAGGCAATTTCATTGGGGATTGATCATCATCAATACGTCAAATTTTATCTTGCCTTGATTGCGATCTTGGTTGCAATTTCAACCAGCTTGATTGGCCCTACCGCATTTATGGGGGTGTTTATTGCCAATATTGCTTATGCACTCGCAGGAACACATCAACATAAATTTACCTTAGCTATCGGCTGTGTTGTAGCGATTGCCATATTTATTCTCGCTCAGATTTTAGTTGAGCATGTTTTTAATTATAAAACGACAGTCAGTATTTTAGTCAATTTGGTATGTGGTGTGTACTTTCTTGTACTGACAGTTCGTGCCAGAGGTGTTTCATGATTAGGGTGCGTAATATCCATAAATCCTATGGGGGAAAAAGTGTGCTTTCGGATGTCAATATTGAATTTCCTGAAAAGCAGGTGACTTCACTCATTGGTCCAAACGGGGCGGGTAAATCAACTTTATTAATGATGCTGGCGAATTTATCGAGCCCTGATCAAGGTCAAATTTTATTTCAGCAGAAAGATATTACCCAGATCCGAACGGCTGAATATGCCAAATATGTTGCAACCTTACGACAGTCTCCAAGCTTTAACTTACGCATGAGCGTAGAAGAACTAGTGTCTTTTGGGCGGTTCCCTTATAGCGGTGGTGCTTTGACCGCAAACGATCATCAGGTGATTGATGAGGCGATTCAATTTCTAAATTTAGAAGCATTACGTAAAGCTTATATCGATGAACTGAGTGGTGGTCAACGGCAGATGGCTTTTCTGGCGATGACCATTGCTCAGCAGACTGAAGTACTTTTATTGGACGAGCCTTTAAATAACCTTGATATGAAACATGCTGTTCAGATCATGCATGCTTTACGTCGTTTATGTGATGAACAGGGGCGTACCGTCATTCTTGTGATTCATGACATCAATTTTGCAGCGAATTATTCTGACCATATTGTTGCCTTGAAGAACGGCAAACTGCGTTTTAGTGGTCCAGTCAAACAGGTGATTACTGCGCAACAATTAGATGATTTGTATGAACTTGATTTTGAAATTACCTACAGTGAACAAGGCTGTATGTGCAACTACTTCAACTCAACAGGAGCTTGAATACACATGAAATGGAAAAATAACGGCTGGACTCTGGCACTGAGCATGATAGCCGCAATCAGCTTATCGGGATGTGACAAAAAACCTGCGGTTGATGCTAACCAAGGCGCTCAAAAATTTGCAACCCCGATCGTGGTTAAACATGAATTAGGAACCACCAGCATTGCCTATCATCCTCAACGTGCTGCGGTATTGGATATGAATGAAGCTGATTTTCTTGATCAACTGAGTATTCCTATTGCGGGTATGCCCAAAGATTATGTACCGCATTTTTTGCAAAAGTATAAAGATGATCAAAAGGTTCAAGATCTAGGTGCGATTGTTCAGCCCAATATGGAACGGATTTACACACTCAAACCAGACATCATCTTAATGACGCCACTGCAAGCAAATCAGTATCAAGCGTTGAGTAAAATTGCTCCGACTGTGCACTATGACATCAATTTCAATAACAGTCAGCAGCATCACATTGAGGCGATTAAAGCGCATTTGATCACTTTAGGCCAGATCTTTAATCAACAGCAATTGGCAACGCAAAAAGTAGATGCATTGGATGCCAAATTAGCAGAAGTACGAAAAATAACTGCAAATCGTCCTGAAAAAGCTTTGGTGGTCTTACATAACAATGGTGCCTTTAGCAACTTTGGGGTTCAGTCACGTTATGGCTTTGTATTTAATGCATTTGGAGTAAAACCAGCCAGTACAGTGGTAGATACAAGTTTGCATGGTCAACCGATTTCTAGTGAATTTATCAAACAGGCTGATCCCGATATTTTGTATATCGTCGATCGTACAGCCGTCATGGAACATCGTCCGACGATTGATGCTGAGCGGATGAGGAATCCTTTATTACGTCAAACCAAAGCATGGAAAAATGGCAAAGTGGTTTTTGTTGATGCAGATGCTTGGTACATCACTGCGGCAAGCCCAACCTCCATGCATATTTTAATTGATGATGTCATCAAGGGGTATCAGCTATGAATTAGGTCTTTACACGATAAATTTATAGCCAGATAAGCTCTAGCCAAAACACCCATACCGTGAACAAGTAACTACAGCATACTTTTCAATAAAAAAAGTGTGATAGGGAAACTTGTGCTTAAAAAATGAAAGGAAATTTGTATATGAAATATGGTCGTCCACTTTTTCAGCATGCTTTGAAATCACAGTGTCGAGATTCAAGCCCGCAATTTAAACTGAAAAACTTGATTTCCGCTCAACTGTTGTTGGGTTTCGGATTAACTTTGGTGATTCCGATCTCAACAATTCATGCGCAAACACCTGATCTGCCATCATCAGATCACGAGGGATTGCAAAATTTACCCACCATCCATGTACAAGCTGTGAATGAAAAAAACAGTGTTTTAGCGGGGCAGATTTCTTCGCAAAATAAGTTGGGTTTTTTAGGTGAGAAAGGCTTTTTAGAAACGCCATTTAATAGCATTGGCTATACAGACCAATATATTGAAAATCAACAGGCAAAAGATATTACCGATGTCATTGCTAAAACCGACCCATCGGTATTTACCAATGGTGCCAGTGGCGGATGGAGTGAAAACTACTATATTCGTGGCTTTGCTTCGAGTACAAGTGATATGTCAATGAACGGCATGTTTGGCATCACACCTTTTTATCGAACCTCTCCTGAAATGTTTGAACGAATTGAGGTCCTCAAAGGACCTACAGCATTACTCAATGGGATGCCGCCAGCAGGATCGGTGGGGGGCATGGTCAATTTAGTCAGCAAGCGTGCAGGCGATGATCCATTGCAACGTTTTACCGCGACCTATATGTCTGATTCACAGTTTGGTGGTCATCTCGATATCGGCAGACGTTTCGGTCAAAATAAAGATTTTGGTGTACGTTTAAATACAGTATATCGTGATGGAACAGGCGCAATTAAAGACCAAGATAAAAAAACAGCCTTAGTTTCTTTAGGTCTGGATTGGCGTGGCGAACGTGCACGTATTTCAGCAGACCTCTATACAGCTGAGGATCGAGTAGATGGTGTCAACCGTGGGATTAATTTACTCTCAGGGGTTGCGATTCCTAAACCACCAAAACCAGACACACTATTAAATCCAGATTGGTCTTTTGTTGAAACCAAAGATAAGGGCGCTATGCTTCGTGGCGAATATGACTTGAGTGATCGAGTTATGGCATATGCTGCTTATGGACAAAGTAAAACTGATTATAAATATAATGGTGCCATGTCAGCGACCGTGCTCGACAGTCAAGGCAGGCTTGAAACCAAGATTGGTCAGTTGGCTTTTGACCTTGAAAAGAAATCAGCTGATCTGGGCATAAAAGGAAAATTTGATACAGGATCTATTGGTCACCAATGGGTTGTCAATGCAACGTATTACCAACATGATCAAAATGATTATGGGGTAAGAAATGTGGCTGGGGCTGAATGGATCACCAATCTTTATCATCCAGTTTGGGGAAATCCAGTTCGCTTTAATGCGCCACATATTTCTAAAACAGCATCTCGTTTAAACAGTTATGGGATTGCGGACACCTTATCTTTTGCTCAAGATCAAGTCCAATTGACCTTGGGTGTACGACAACAGAATGTGCTGAGTGAGGCTTTTAATATTGTTACAGGCAGTCGAACATCACGTTATGATGAAAGTGCCACCACACCTGGGGCTGCGATATTGTTTAAAGCCACAGCGCATATTTCCTTATATGCAAACTATATTGAAGGCTTAAGCCAAGGCTCAACCGCACCGTATACTGCGGCAAATGCGGGTGAAGTTTTTGCGCCTTTTAAAACAAAGCAAAAAGAGCTTGGGGTTAAAGTAGACTTGGGTAAATTCTCAAACACTTTGAGTCTGTTTGAAATTGAAAAACCAAGTAGCTATACCGATCCCATCAGCAATATTTTTACTGCTGATGGCGAGCAGCGCAATAGAGGAATTGAATGGAGCTTCTTTGGAGCACCTATTGCGAATCTTCGTGTAATCGGTGGTGTTGCCTATATTGATCCTGAATTAACCAAAACTGCAGGTGGTAAAAATCAAGGCAATACTGCGACTGGGGTTGCCAAGCAACAGGCGAAATTAGGCATGGAGTGGGATATTTCGATGTTGCAGGGTTTAACCTTGACTGGAAATGCCACAGCAGTTTCAAAGCAATATATCAATCAGGAAAATACACTACATGCTTCTGGACGAACACTGTTTGATGTTGGGGCGAGATATAAGACCAATGTTTCAAGTTTTCCACTGAGCTTAGCTGCGAGTATCAATAACGTGACCAATAAGGCGTATTGGGGCATGCCACAATTGTCCAGTTTAGCCTTAGGTGCGCCTCGAACTTATATGCTGTCGGCTTCTATCGATTTTTAATTTAAGCGATACAGCACTATATTTTTATATGGTGCTGTATGTTGATTCAATGAGGGGCTTTAAATCATTTAAATCTGTTCAATCAAAAATAAAGCGGATGGGGGTGTTGTCTCAAGGCAGGCTTGCTTAAAGCGCTGTTGATAAAACAACACTAAATCTAAAACAAGTGATGAAATCTAAACATTTATTAAAATTATATTTTGCATAAGATATTGAAAATTATAAAAATAAATATTGGCATAAAAGCTGCTCAATACAAGTGATATGAAATTGGAAGTATCTTAAGGAATACCTATGTCACTTGTCGTCGATAAAAAAGAAAATTCTAAAGAATTTGTAAAAAGTACTTTATCTGAAATTTGGGTCACACGATGTCCAGTACCCACTGCAACAGGAATCTCATTAAAGCGCGGCACCTTAGTCGAAAAATTTGAGCGACATGGTATTGATGTTGCGGTATTGCAAGATGCGCGTAAAGGCTTGTCTGTGCATCATTTTGATCATCAGCTTCCGGCTTTATTCCGTGAGGGTGGCAATGTACCTGCTTTGGCTGCACGTTCAGAAGGTGCCCCAAGTCGTCTGATTGGATTAACTTGGATTGATGAATGGCAAGTGATTATTGTTCGACCTGATTCAGCAATTCGTCAACCTGAAGACTTAAAAAATGCCAAAGTGGCTTTACCTGAATATGCCGATAAACGTGCAGGCAGTATTTTTAGAGCCATGTCATTGCAAGGTATTCGAGGGGCTTTACAACTTGCAAATTTAAGTTTTCGTGATGTTGATTTTATTGAAGTTCCTGAGCGAGCTGAATCGAAACAAGATCGTGATGCCAGTGCCTATTGGTCAGGCCTTGATGCCTTGATTACAGGTGAGGTGGATGCCGTGTATGTCAAAGGGGCATCGGCTGTTGAGGCTGCCACCAAACGTGGTTTAAAAGTCGGTATCGATTTAGATCAATTTGCAGATGTGACTTCACGTGTGAACAACGGGACACCTCGTCCTATCACGGTACATGAAGATTTATTGGAACATCACTTTGATGTCGTCGTGGATTTTCTGGAAGAGCTTTTTGATACCGCAGATTGGGCTGAAGATCATTTAGATGAAGTGCTGGTTATTCTACAAGATGAAACCATTGCGGGTGCTGAAAGTGTGGCTACAGCGTATCGTAATAATTTCCATAAATCTTTACACCCTTCATTAAGTGAAGAACGCCTTGAGCTTTTAAAACAACAAAAAGATTTTCTTTGGTTACATGGCTTCCTTGAAAAAGACGTAGATCTTGATACATGGGTCGATCATCGCCCATTACTCGAAGTTTTAAAGCGTCGCCAAAATAAACAACGTTAAAACAGGATATTTATCATGACTACACTGATTCAATCGCCACTTTCGCCTGAACTCAATGATTTTATTGAACGCAACCGTGAAAAAGCTGAATTTGCATTTGAGGTGTTCCGTGAGACGGGCACAATCACTTCCAATGGCACGGTCAATTTTGTTGAACGCGCCCCTGAGAATACCTTGGTGACCTTTAACTATGCAGGTCCTTGGTCACGAGATAAAAAAAGCAAAGTACTGGTAGAGAAACTTGAAGGTGAAGTTTTATTGGGACGAAAAGGTGCTGGTGGCCGTTATAACAAACTGTTTCGTGAACATGCAGATGTCACCACAATCTCTCATGTACATGCACCGAATTTAGGTGCTTGGGCCCAAACACACCGAACCCTACCGATTCGATATGTGCCTGTTCAGCGTTTTCATTTATTTAATGAATTACCGATTTATATTGATCGCCGTCAGGCAGAAGTAGATTTCATTTTAGATCAACTCAAGATTGATATTGAGCATCGGGCTATTTTGGAAGCCAATGGCGGTGCCACAGTTTGGGGGCGTCAAGGTCTACAGGAAACTGCTGAATTTATTTTATTGCTTGAAGAAGGTGCTCAAATTCAACTGTTAGCAGAATTGGTTGGAGGAAGTCGTGAATATGGGCAAGGGGTATTACAGCAACAGTGGAAAATGAGCGGATTGACTGAAAAAGCAAAATCACTGGGATTACTTCCACTCCATTAGAAACATGATTTAAAACAAATATAGAGAATATTATGGCTGTAAAACTTTTATGGTATCTCACCTCTCCTGATGGTCCCTATCCTTGGTTGGAGTCGGGACGCTGGGATACCGATTATGAACATTTGCAACAAATTGCAATTACCGCAGATCGTCTGGGGTTTTACGGTTCGCTCATGGGTACAAGTGAGTATGAAACACTGGCGGTTGCTGCGAGTTTAATTCCTTTTACTGAACGCCTGAAGTTTTTGGTTGCGCAGCATCCAGGCGAAGTTCAACCCGCAGTTTTAGCTAAATATGCACAAACTTTTGATGCATTCTCTCAGGGACGTTTGTTGTTTAATGTGGTCAATGGCAATGATCAGGGACTTGCCGCATTGGGTATTCATTATTCACATGATGAACGCTATGACTTTAGTAAAGAATACTGGAGCACATTTCAACAGAATTATTTAGGCGATAAATCTGGTTTTCAGGGTGAGTTTATTCAAGTGGCTCCACGTCAAGAGGGTGCTTCACCGATGTCAAAATGGCATGGGGCAACCCAAAAACAAGGCGTACCACTGTGGGGCGCGGGCACATCAGCGAAAGGGGTACAACATTCAGTGGAATTGCTGGATGTGTATTTAAGCTTTGCCAACACACCGCCGCTGCTGGGAGAAAAATTCAGTAAGGTTGCAAAAGAAGCCGCTAAAGTTGGGCGAACTTTGCAGTATGGAACTCGCTTACAAATTATTGTTCGTGAAACCGAAGAAGAAGCGTGGCAATACGCGCAGACTCTACTCAATAAAATTGATGTGAATTATGCGATTGAAGCAGTAAAACGTCAGCTTCCACCCAATGAAACTTTTGAAAGCTATCAAAGTAATAACCCGATTGTTCAAAAAAATTTAGAACGCTTACGTCAGGGGATATTACCTCAAGCTAAAGATTTTGAAATTTATCCAAATATTTGGACAGGGCCATCACTGTTTGGTTTTGACATCTTAAATCCCGCTGCGGGGATCGCATTGGTCGGGAGCGCTGAAAATATTGCTCAACGTATCCAAGAATATGAAAGCTACGGTACATCTGCATTTATTTTGTCGGGTTTTCCTTTAATCACTGAAGTTTACCGTGTTGCAGACTTGTTGTTTCCTCTACTTGAGCTCGATCATGGTTTTGAGTTACCGAAGTTAAAAAATCGCTCCTCTGTAGATTCTCTGTTGAATCAAGAAACTGTGGTTTAAATGGAGAATCCTATGAGTAAAATTACGCGCAGAGCATTAATTAAAAATACTGGTTTAGGTCTAGGTACGATTGCAGCAGCAAGCCTGATCGGGTGTTCTCGTTCCGATTCCTCAGCATCAAATGAAGCTGCTGCACATACAAGCCAGCATACCACACCGCAAAAAGGTGGAGTGATCAAAATTGGGGTGATTAATGGTAATCAAGCTGGAAATTTAGATGCCCATAAGCCGATTGGAATGTCGAGTGCCTTTAGAGGTTGGCCGTTATATGCCAAATTATGGGAGTGGGGGCGAGATATTCAACCTAAATTGGCGCTTGCTGAATTTGCAGAACCCAATGAGGATGGCACTAAATGGACGATTCGGTTAAAGAAAGGGCTTGAGTTTCATCATGGTAAAACCATTACAGCCGATGATGTCATTTTCTCTTTACGTCGTTTGACCGATCCTAAACTGGCGTCTCCCTTTGCTGCTTATCTGTATTCATTACAGCGCGATGCGATTAAAAAGCGTGATGATTACACCGTTGAAATTCCATTTGCTCAAGGCAAAGGCTTAGTAGCCCTACCTGAAGCATGGATGAGTTGGGGTGGTATTGTTCCAACAGATTATGACCCAATCAAGAATGTCGTCGGAGCAGGCCCGTTTAAGCTGGAAAGTTTTACCCCAGGTCAACGTTCCCGTTTCGTACGTTTTGAAAATTATTGGAAAGACAATCAGCCTTATGCAGATGCCATTGAAATTATAGATTTTAAAGACCAAACCGGGCGGCTTGCTGCTTTGCAATCAGGGCAAATTGATATTGCATCGGGTATTAGTGCCGAGCATTTATCTTTGATTCAAGCCAATAAACGACTGAATGTTGTTTCATCTAAAACAGATGCTTGGCAATCCTTTGACATGAATACCACTAAAGCACCGTTTAATGATCCTCGTGTCAGACAAGCATTTCGTTTGATTGCCAATCGGGATGATTTAGTGAAACGGGCATTGGCGGGACAAGGGCGAATTGCCAACGATCTGTATTCATTTAGTGATCCTGTTTATAACCATGAAATTCCACAGCGTAAGCAAGATTTAGCCAAAGCTAAAACATTATTAAAAGCCGCTGGTTTTGATCAAAACTTAAAAGTTGATTTATATACAGGACCAGATAGCAATGCCGCCTTGGTTTTTGCGCAACATGCAGCGCAAGCTGGCGTGATTGTAAACGTTAAACAAGTTGAAGCTGCAACATTTGCAGATGCAGTCAAACAAGATTGGGCATTGAGTACAGGTTCAAATGTTTCTCGTCCATTTTTATTGACGGTATTGCAGATTGATGGACCCGGTGCAGCCAATAACAAAACCCGTTTTAATCAAGCCCGTTTTACTGAGCTGGTGCATCACGCATTGCAACAGCCTGATCTGGAAAAACGCAAAGTTCTGGTGCATGAGGCACAGCAAATTCAGCATGAACAAGGTGGCTTACTGATTTGGGGTTTTAACAATGTTTTAGATGCACATTCTCATCAGATTGGTGGTGTAACACCTGATCGAACCGGTTTTGCAGCATGGCGAACTGATGAGTTTTGGCGTAAAGGGGAGTGATGATGACGACTCAAGCCAGCAAAATTGAAAGCTCGATTCAACATCCAGCTATCGCCAAGTCGTTTGAATTTCCTGCATGGTTACCTTGGTTTTTGACCCGTATCGTGTCAGGAATTTTGGTGATTTTTGTGATTAGTTTAATTGTATTTATCGCGACTCAAGCACTTCCATCTGACCCTGCGCGGGTCATTTTAGGGCCAGAAGCACCAGAAGCTACGGTTCAAATACTGCGTGAACAATTGGGGCTGACTCAACCGATATTGGTGCAATACTGGAATTGGCTGACTCAATTATTACAAGGTAATTTTGGACGCTCAATTGATTCTAATGTACCTGTGTTACAGATTATTCAAAACTATTTTGGTAATACGCTTGCTTTGAGTAGCTTGGTGGTGGCAATCACTGTACCGATTTCAGTTTTACTTGGGGTTTGGTTATCGCTACGTCGTGATAGCAAACTAGACCGAATCATTGTATCTAGCTCGATTATTTTTAAAGCAGTGCCCGGATTTGTCATTGCCATTTGGCTGATGATGTTATTTTCAACTTCGATCTTGCATGTATTACCCGCTGCATCATTGCTGATTCCTGGGCAGTCTCCGTTTAGCCAGTTAGAGTTTTTAATTTTACCCATTTTAACGTTAGCTTTATCGCTTATTCCTTATCTCATGCGTCTTGTGCGAGGCTCAATGATCGATGCCTTAGAGTCCGATTATGTCACTTCAGCACGATTACGCGGTATTCCAGAGCGTCGCATTATCTGGAAGCATGTTTTACCTAATGCTTTAGTGCCTGTGGTACAAGGCACGGCATTGACCATACGGGTTTTACTCAGTGGGGCTTTAATTATCGAGGTTGTATTTAGTTATCCCGGAATTGGCAATGCATTGAATGCAGCAATTGAAATGCGGGATATTCCTACCATTCAAGCGATTGTGTTATTGCTGACCATCTGTGTGGTGGTGGTCAATTTAATTGCAGACTTAATGACCACTTTACTCACACCGAAAATACGCACTGCAAAAAAACATAAAGCCCGCTCACCTGGTTTACGTCAGGCATTACGTTTATGGAAATCTGGCCGACCGATTACGGTAAAGCCTGTCGATCGCCGTAATGCCTTGAAGAATATCAATTCAGGAGAGGGTAAATGAGTACACTTCATTGGTATCAACGTAAGTTTTTCAAAGCCTTGATTTCTGAGCGACAAGTCCGTTTTGGTTTTGTGGTGACAAGCTTAGTTTTGATATTTTCGCTTATTGGCCCAGTGCTGGTTCCTTTTGAACCAACTGCATTAGTGGGCATGACCTATGGTGCGCCTGAAGCACAAGCTTTTCTTGGCTATGACTATATTGGGCATGATGTTTGGTCTCGTGTATTAGCGGGTGGTGCTTCAATTATTTGGATGACCCTCGCTGCCAGTTTGGTGGCTTTAATTATTGGTTCCAGTTTAGGCATATTGGCTGCTTTTGCACGAGATAAAGTTGACCAGTTTGTGACTTGGCTTACCGATGTTTTTATGGCATTTCCTGATCTGATTTTAGTGCTATTAATCGTTTCGATGTTAGGGCGTGAGCCATGGCTGATTGTGCTCACTGTTTCGATTGCTTTTATTCCTGGGGTAGTACGTCTTGCACGAAGTGTTGCTCTAAATTTGGTTGAGCAAGAGTATGTAGAGGCCGCCAAAATTTTAGGTTATTCGAAAAGCTATATTTTATTCCGTGAAATCCTACCCAATATGCTGACACCCTTATTAATTCATCTTGGGGTGATGTTGACGTGGGCTGTTGGCATGTTATCTGGTCTGGCTTTTCTTGGTTATGGTATCGCACCTCCTGCAGCCGATTGGGGCCTGATGATTAATGAAAATCGTGCTGGGTTATTGGTTCAACCGTGGGCAGTATTTGCACCGGTGATTTTAATTGCTTTGTTTGCGCTGGGAACCAATGTGTTGGCTGAAGGTGTAGGGCGTGCCGCAGCGCGGATTGAGGAAAAGTAACCATGACAGAGATTTTAAAGAATACGGTACTACAGGTAAAAGACTTAACAGTAGCATTGGTCAACACAGGCAATCATGTGGTTTCGAATATTTCTTTTCATTTAAACGAGGGCGAAGTCCTTGGGTTGGTGGGAGAAAGTGGTTCAGGTAAAACCACATTGTCGAGTGCGTTATTGGGCTATGCACGGCATGGTGCCAAAATTATTCAAGGCACAATTGCGCTGGATGGACAAGATATCCTCAGTCTTGACGATCACGCCTTGCGTCAAATTCGAGGTTATAAAATCAGTCACGTTGCCCAAGATCCGGGAACGGCACTAAATCCAGCATTAACAATTGGACAGCATCTACTTGAGTTATTAGAAGTTCATCAATCACGCTTATCCAGTAGTGAAAGAAATCATAAAGTTGCTAAAATTTTAGATGAAGTGGGATTGCCTCAGGATGATGTGTTTTTAAAACGCTATCCTCATCAGCTTTCCGGCGGGCAACAACAACGGATTTTATTAGCATTGGCATTTTTGTTACAGCCTCGCTTAATTGTCTTGGATGAACCGACAACAGCATTGGATGTTACGACCCAAACTTTAGTGCTGAATATTATTCGTAAATTATGTCGCGAATATAATGTCGCAGCAATTTATGTATCACATGATTTGACTGTGGTGAAAGATATTGCAGATCGCATAATCGTCCTGTATTCAGGCCAGATTGCAGAAGATGCTGCATTAAGCCAGTTATTTGAAACGCCAAAACATCCTTATACCCAAGGTTTACTCAATGCCATCCCCGATGTGTCGATTCGTAAATATTTATCCCCCATCGAAGGACATGCACCCGCACCGAATGACCGTCCAACAGGATGTGCCTTTGCCGCAAGATGTACTTTCGCTAGCGAATTATGTCATCAACAGCAACCGAAATTAACCCTGTTATCTCAAGCATTTGATCCACATTTTGTTGCTTGTCATCATTGGGATGAAGTGGGTGTGATCAATTTTCAAGAGCTTGATCCGCATCTGATTGAATTAAAAACAGATCAACAGGCACTGCTTAAAGTAGAACATATCAATGCTTGGTATAGCCAGCAACAAGCACTTTTCGATGTTTCTTTTCAAATACAGCGTGGAGAATGTTTGGCCTTAGTCGGTGAGTCTGGTTCAGGTAAAACCACACTGTCTAGAGTGATTGCGGGACTGAATGAAAATGCAGAAGGTCAGGTGATTTTAGCAGATGAAGTATTGTCCTTGCAGGGACAAAAACGTCAGTTAACACAACGACATAAACTGCAATATATTTTTCAAAATCCATATAAAGCCTTGAATCCAGCACATACCATAGGACAGACACTCACTAAAGTGGTTCAGCACTTTTTTGCTACATCTCAGCAAGAAACTCAACAAAAGGTCGTTCAGGTACTTCAACAAGTCTCGCTTCCTCCACAGGTTCAAGAACTCTACCCAAGAGATTTATCTGGCGGAGAACGGCAACGTGTAGCGATTGCACGAGCGCTGTTATGTCAGCCTGATGTTTTGATTTGCGACGAAATTACTTCTGCTTTAGATGTGTCAGTACAAGCATCTATTTTAAAACTGTTGCAACAACTGCAAAAGCAAGGCGTAACTTTACTTTTTGTGACCCATAACCTTGGGGTAGTTAGAGCAATTGCTGATCGAGTTGCCGTTTTAAAAAATGGCCATCTGGTGGAATACGGTGAAACCGATCAAGTACTGAGTCATCCGCAACATGCGTATACCAAAACTTTGCTCACACATGCACCCAGCTTATTTAAGACTACAGCACAGCGTATCTGTGCATAAAAAACAAGAGATTTTCCGGAGTTAAAATGAACGATATTCAGCAACACAATTTTTTAGAATTGGGCAGTATAAGACATATTCAAAGTGAACAAGAAGCATTGGATATTGCCAAGGCAGTAGCAAAACAACTGACTGAATTTGCTCAAGATCCTCAATATAACAAAAGTGTTCCTTATGAACAGGCCCGCTTAATTTCAGAAGCAGGTCTGACAGCGATTATTGTTCCTCAACAATTTGGTGGTTTAGGTGCGAGTATTACCACATTGGTCAATGTGGTAAAGATCATTTCATCTGCAGATGGTGGTGTGGGGCAACTTCTACAAATTCATTTCACCATGTTTCGAGGAATTTTAACGGGTTATGAGGATGATATTCGCGATCAATTATTGCGTGATGTATTGAGTGGTAAACGTTTAGGCAATGCACTCGCAGAAGTGGGCGGAAAAGATAAATTTCAGCATAAGACTCGTGTAGAAAGAAATTCACAAGGGCAGTTAATCTTAAATGGCAGTAAATTTTATTCCACAGGTTCTTTATTGGCCGAGTGGATCTCTTTATTTGCAGGCAGTGATGATGGACCTGTTTCGATCTTGATTCATCGTGATACGCATGGGGTAGAACTGCTCGATGATTGGGATGCAATGGGGCAAAACAATAGTGTCAGTGGCACAGTCAATTTTAAAGATGTTGTTGTCGATGAACGCTATGTTGCCAAGCGCAATACTGGTGGTTTAGGGACAGTGCTACGCACAGGTTTAACTTGGCCTCAGATTTTGCATGCAGCTATGGATACAGGTATTGCTAAAGGTGCACTTGAAGGGGGGATTGATTATTTGCAACAGAATGCTCGTCCTTGGGTGGAAAGTGGCGTCGACTCCCCGACACAGGAACCGCATATCATTAAGCAAATTGGTGAGTTTGCAGTTTTGGTCCGTTCAGCAGAAGCACTTTTAGATCGCTCAGCAGCGATTTTTGAGCAGCATTTAACCAATCTGGAAGATGAAGCCTTACAAACTGAATTGATTTTATCTGTGGCTGCCACACGCAGTCAGTCAGACCATGCATCTTTGAAAATTTCCAGTGAAATCTTTGGCTTACTTGGAGCAAGCTCTACTTTGTCAAAATGGAATTTAGATCGTTTCTGGCGTAATGCTCGTACACATACCACACATGATCCGATTCGTTGGCGTTTATATCATGTTGGAAATTATTATTTAAATAATATTCCACCTGGTGAATATAACTCTGTACTTTTAAAGAAACAGGCTGAAAATGTGACCAAATTTAAGTCATAATTTGAGTTCGACCAAAATATGCGACTCGGAAACCTCATCCACAACTGTTTGAGGCAGTACTTAATCGCATATTTTTTTCGGTGAGAAGCAGCGCTTTATGCGTTGAGAATAGTCAGAAGCTTTTGTATAGGCGATGCCTTAAATTTGAAAGCTGAAAAATAAAAGGTTGTCATCACGACAAGCTTTTATTTTTTCGTATTGTTAAGCCACTTGTGCATGAATAGCAATGTCTTGTGCTAGCCATTCACGAACATTGATTTGAGCTGGAATAAACTTCCAGCGATAGAGAAAGTCACTGAGGTCTTGTAAGGCAATAATCGATGTTTCATCAAAATTGGTATTCAGCTTGAGATGTGCATCTGCGCCATAAGCTGCATGGACCCATTGTTCACTGCTATTACATTCTTTAGCCAGATAGCGGTGAGTTTCATCTGCATGCACATGCGCCCATTGTTCAGCTTGTAAAACCGCATCGACGATGGATTGAGCTTGTTGTGGATATTGCGATAGAAAATCTTCATCCACAGTTAGTGTTCGAGGGGTACCATTATTTGAACGTAGGATAGGGTCGGGATGTGAACCAATATCAATAATGGTATGCAGGGCAAAATCATGGGCAATTTGTGCTGCATGTGCGCCTTTTAAAAAGATGGCATCGACATCCCCTTTGATTAAAGCCACAATCTCTGCACTTGCGCTCAGTTTATTACGATTGCTAAAGAAACTCGCATCATTTTCTTCGGTATGATTTTGCTGTTGTGCCACTAATATATCAGCACGCAGACAATCCACCAGTTCCAGATCACTGACCTTAAGATTTACTGTTTTTAATGCATTTTCTAAACCGCGAATGGCTTGAGCACGAGAGAAATCGATGATGGCATCTTGATTCAGTGGGAGCCCAAAGCGTTTACCTTTTAGATCCTCAACCGTCTTAATTTGGGAATCATATCGAGTCAGCAGTAATTGGACTTCATCTGCCCAAGATAAACCGATGACTTTAGTTTTTTGTCCAGAAGCATATGCCCAAATTGCAGGAATACTGCCACCATGCCGAACTGAATTGGCAAGGGTATGGTTAAAATGTGAGTTACGAACCTCTTTTGAGTTCGATTCACGAATTGATTTAATTTCAATTCGTTGCTCAATAAATTTTTCTTTTAGCCAGCCTTTTTGAATCGAGATTCCGAGCCCTGTAGGAACTGGACAGCGTGTATACCAAAGTGTATTTAATGGTTGCGTTTGAAGTGTTGTCATTGTGACATCCTGTTGTGATTTGAATGCTTTAAAGCAATATTGATGCCATTGTTTAACTTGTTGATATTTAGAATATATTTTTAATATCTATTTTTATGATGTTGATATATCAAATATTGTTGCAATAACAACAGATAACAAGTGCGGATGTTTTAAATCAAACATCTCATCAAACATGTTTTTTAAAAAAATAATATAAAACAATGGATTAAAATATTTGTGCCGTTGAAAAATTTGGCATAGATCTCGCAGTGAGCTATAGATCTTTAGTTGTTGTTTTATTTTTATGTTTAAAAATTATCCACTGTTGCGAAGTTTGGCCTTATATCGTTTTATGCCATTTCGCTTTGTATTGACGGCAACATTATTTGTCCTTGCCAATTTTGGCTTAGCACTACAGCAATATTCAATCGGACATGCGATTGATACGCTAAAACACAGCCAACCTGAAAGTTTATTTCAACATGCTTTTACAGATCCGTTAAATCCGTGGTTTTGGTTTATTCTACTAACGAGTATCGCTTTACTTCGTGCCATTATTCAATATTTAGCGGGTTTAAGTGCCTTGACGATTGGACAGCAATTGTTAAGTATTTTAAGAGAAAGAATCTTTAGCCAGGTCCAGCATTTAGATGTTTCATGGCACTGGAAACACGGATTAGGTGAAGTTTTATCAAGAACCACCCGAGATTCAGATAAATTAAAAGAAGCTTTAATTAATTTTTGGCGACAAGTGTTTGAATCCAGTCTAGTGGTCGCCGCAACAGTTGGATTGTTGTGTTGGTATCATCCTTGGTTGGGGATCGTTCCGCTTATTTTTATTTTTCTAGGCCTAGCTGTGCTGTTTAAACTGACCAATCAGTTGGTGGTGCTGGATCATCAAGTTGCCTATGCCTATGAAAAAGTCAGTGATACTTTGGCTGAAAGCGTCAATGGTATTCGAGTGGTCAAAGCCTTTCAACTTGAGGAAAGGCTCTTACAACGTTTTAATGCTGCGGTTGATAGCTTTATTCGTCATTCCATTCAAACCATTCGCACCAGTGCACAACGCTTACCGATTCCTCAAATGATTATTGCCTGTTCCTACTTATGGGTGATTGGGTTTGGTGGCTACTTAATTGGACAAAATCAATTACAGATTGGGCAATTTGTAGCTGCTGTACTTATGGCAAATTTATTGGTGTTTCGGATTGAAAGTATTGGACAGGTCTTACATATTTTTGCAGATGCACGTTCATCGGCAACTCGAATATGGCAAATGCTAGATGAGAAATCGGCAATTGTAGATGCTGCACATGCTTTGCCACTACAAGGGGATGCTGATGGGGATGAAGGTTTAAATATTCGACTGGAAAATGTCAGTTTTCAGGATCGAAGCACAGAAAAGTATATTTTAAAACAGTGCAATGTTGAATTCCGAGCAGGTGAAATCGTCACCATTGTAGGGAAAACTGGTGCGGGTAAAACCACACTGATGAACTTGCTGAATCGTTTTATCGATCCAACCGCAGGGCAGGTCTGGATTGGTTCAGATCAACGCGGTTGGCTCAATCTTAAAGATCTGAGTTTGGTTAACTTACGTCATATGGTTCAGATTATTCCGCAAGATAATTTCTTTTTCTCAGGAACCTTGGCGGATAACTTAAAAATAGCCAAACAGGATGCGACTGAACAGGAGATGCGAGACGCGTTGCATTTGGCTTCAGCATCTGAACTATTACAGCGTCTCGATGCTGGTCTGGAGACACGAATAGGGGACAAGGGAGTCACCTTATCTGGAGGGCAAAAACAACGGATTGCACTGGCACGGTCAATTTTAAAAAACTCGCCAATCTTGGCGCTTGATGATTCAACCAGTGCTTTAGATTCCACTACAGAAAAACAGGTGTTACAGCGTTTATCAGGCTTGGCTGATAATAAAAATCAGCTCAAAAGAACCATTCTGATCAATTCAAATAAACAGACCACGATTTCTTTATCAGATCGCATTATCGTATTAGATCAGGGACAAATTCTTGCTCAAGGGAGCCACACAGAATTGCTCCAGCATTGCGTATTTTATCGGGAGTTGATGGGCTTTCAGAAAGCGCAACAGGAGATTCAAGCATGAATACCACGGTTAAAAATTTCCGTCCGCTGGCGAAAATCTCTGATCTGCAGATCGAAGAAAACTTAGCAAAAACCGCGCTACATCGCGGAATGTTAAAAAAACTCATTCCTTTGCTTTATCCGATTCGTTATTTAATTCTGGCCATGATCTCAGTAGAGATCTTACAAGTGCTGAGCATCTTTGTACGTCCATGGGCAGTCAAGTACATTTTAGATTCTGGATTTCAGCAAGTGACTGGGAAACTGGTGCTGTATCAGCCAGTACTTTTTATAGCAATTGCTATTCTGGCATTCAGTTGGGTGTGTCGTTTTGGATTAGCGGGTGTATCAAAATACTTATCTGGTCAAGCGGCTTTAAGCGTCATTAATGATCTAAGACGTTCATTATTTCAACATATTCAAGCTTTAAATATAGGTTATTTTGATCGAACTAAAGCTGGCCGAATTATTTCACGAGCGGATCGTGATGTGGATACTTTAGAACCAGTATTGATACAAGGACCACCTGAACTACTTTCTGCGATTTTACGTTGCGGATTAGCATCTGTGCTTTTGTGGCATATCTATCCGCCATTTTTCTGGTGTTTATTTGCAACTTTGCCGATTTTATTGACAATGACTGCAATATTTAAAAAGTCATCACAACGGCATTGGGGACGGGTTGCCGAAGAACGCAGTCGATTTACTGCACATTTGGTTGAAACGGTAAATGGCGCCAAAATTATTCAGCAATTGAATTATAGTGAAACCAATCAACAGCGCTATCAGCAGCTCTTAAAAGATTTTAATGATTCTATTATTTATGGAAGTAAGCGGACCAGCTGGTTTGCCCCATTTACTGGATTGCTTTCGACAGTGGCAACCGCGGCTTTTATTGTGATTGGAAGTTATGCTTATAGTGAAGGTGTCATCAGTATTGGACAGTTTGCCGAAAGTATTTTTTACGTGTTTTTATTCTTGTCACCTTTACAGGAATTGACCGATTTATTTGAGCGTTATGCCAATGGTGCAGCGTGTGCACAACGGATATTTCTACTTTTAGATACCCAATCTAGCATTCAAGATGCACCACATGCGTTGAAATTAGGGCAACTTAACGGGCATATTCGTTTTCAGTCTGTAGATTTTGCTTATACCACTAAAGCTGTTTTACAAAATTTTGATTTAGAGATCGACGCTGGAACGGTGGTTGCGATCGTGGGGCCTACAGGTCATGGTAAAAGCACCATCGTTCAGTTACTGACACGGTTTTATGAGCCGCAGCAGGGGGGGATTTTCTTAGACCGTTATCCGATACAGGATATCCATCTGGACAGTTTAAGACAAAATGTCAGTATTGTTTTACAGGACAATGTCTTGTTTAGCGGCACAATTTTAGACAATTTACGTTTAATTCAACCCGAAGCTACAGATCAACAACTGATTCAGGCGATTGAAGAACTTGGTGCAGATGATATTCTAGGACAGCTTCCTCATGGTTATTTTACTGAAGTTGGAACACTCGGAAAAAATTTAAGTCATGGGCAACGCCAACTTGTTTGTCTGGCACGTGCATATTTGGCTGATCCTAAAATTTTAATTTTAGATGAAGCGACCTCTGCGATTGATATTTATACGGAACAGAAAATCCAATATGCCCTTCGACGCTTATGTAAAAATAGAACCTGTATTGTGATCGCACATCGCTTAAGTACCATTCAAGAAGCAGACAAAATTGTGGTGATTGAGAATGGGGCTGTAGTGGAACAAGGTTCTCATGAACAACTGATTCAACAGCAACAATCTTACTATCAGTTGTATCAATCTTATTTACACAATCAACTTGTATAAGCTTATGCGCCACTAGCAAATCTGTGGTTTTATAAACATTTTTTCGAATCATTGTTTAAATATAAACAATGATTTTTTTATTTTTAATGACAAGTTTTTGATATTCAATAATAAAAATTTTGGCATTGGCTTTGCTATATCGGTGCAGATCGTTAAGGAAGCTTATATGCGTACATATTTTTCTCAATTCATTCTTCATTCTTCTGTTTTTGCGTTCAGTACACTTACCGCCTCAATCACTTTGGCAAATGAACAAAGGCCTGTATCAGAAAAAGAGGATGTCGTGACATTGCAATCAGTTGTTGTAACGGGTTCTCGGCGAGCTATCAATAGTGCTTTAGAGGCTCCTGCTCCAGTAGACATTGTGACAGCCAAAGAACTACAAGAAACAGGGGCAGGTGATCTTGCAGCTGCATTAACACGCTTATCGCCGTCAGTGAGTTTACCAACATCACCTGCGGGTGGTTTCGGTGCATCGGTGCCGCCGAGTATTGCATTGCGAGGTTTATCTGCAGATCAAACCTTAATTTTGATCAATGGTAAACGTCGCCATACAGCGGCTTACTTCACTCGACAAGCGTATGCTGGAGGGAGAGGTGCTGCGGTAACAGATTTAAGCCTAATCCCGATTAGTGCCATTGAACGTATAGAGATTTTACGAGATGGTGCCGCAGCTCAATATGGTTCTGACGCGATCGCGGGCGTGGTTAACATTATATTGAAATCACGTGATCATGGTGGTGGCGTGAGTTATCAAACTGGAGGCTATACACAAGGGGATGGTGAACAGCATAAAATCAATCTTTGGAAAGGCTTTGAATTACCCAATGATGGTGCTTTAACTGTTGCCGTAGATTTAGGAAAGCGTGAAGCTGCAAGTAACACTGCACCAGATACGCGAACATTTTATGATGGTTCAACCAAAGCCCAATATACCGAGCAGAACACACCATTTAGAACTTGGAAATTTGGTTCTCCTGAACAAAAAGACCAAATCAATATCACTGCGAATTTAGATTTACCTTTAACTGATGAAATTGCCTTGTATGGTTTTAGTAGTTATGGGCATCGTAAGACCATCGGGGAAAATTTTTATGAACCTCCAACCACCAAAACAGTACTGAATCAATCCAGTTATTTTAAGCAACGTTATCCTGATGGACGCTCACCTTTGAGTTTAGTCAGTGTGGATGACTTTGCGACCACGTTTGGGGTTAAACAAGGCAACCAGACTTCAGGAAAATATGACCTGTATGCCACTTATGGACAAAACAAAGTCAGCACTGAACAAGGCAATGGTATTAACCCAAGTTATGGTGCAGATTCCCCCTCTCATTATGATTTAGGGGAAAACCTTTTTGCCCAACTCAATACAGGACTGGACTATAGTCGTGATTTTACAATTGATGGTTTAGCCAGTCCATTGACTGTTTCGACGGGAGCGCTATACCGTTGGGAACAATATAAACAAAATGCAGGCGACCCCATTGCTTATACCCGTGGACCCTATTTTAATCCAAGTACGGCTTTAGGTACGGGTATCCCAGGTATATACGCGGGTATTACAGATCAAGACCAACGTAAAATTAGTCGAGATGTGTACGGCATTTATTTGGATCTCGAAGCCGATATTGTAAAAGATTTAAATGTTGGTGCTGCTATTCGAACAGAAAAATATTCAGACTTTGGCTCGACAACCAACGGCAAACTCTTTGCCAAATATGATATCTCTCCGCAGTTGACCCTTCGTGGATCTGTCAATACAGGTTATCGCGCACCGTCATTAGCCCAGCAAGGATACTCCGCTTATAGTGTACAAACGGTGCAAACTCCGACAGGTTGGCAAGATGTACAGCAGAGGACTTTAGTTGCGGGAAGTGAAGCGGCTTTACTGATTGGTGGAACTTCACTTAAGCCTGAGAAATCGACCAATTATTCTTTAGGTTTGGTACTCAAACCATTTATCAATACCTCTGCAACTTTAGATCTTTATCAAATCGATATTCGAAATCGTATTTTACTTTCTGACAATATTACTGGCAGCGTGATCAATAATGCTTTTGCAAATACGCCGTATGCAAATATTGCCAATGTGGCGTTTTTTAATAATTTATTAGATACGCAAACGCGTGGTTTGGAGTTCGCATTAAAACATGATCTTGATCTTGAACAATATGGCAAGTTAAAGCTGAATTTAGGCTTGGCTTATCATAAAAATAAAATCACTGACAGCCGAGACTCAATCACTGCAAAAGGTGAGAGAATTCCAGTCTCCAGTATTGCAGGTCGAAATACCCAAAGCCTAATTGAATCTACAGCGCCAAAAACCAAATTAGCATTGGGGGCACTTTGGTCAAATCAAGCGTGGAGTATCAATGCCGCAGTCCGTCGTTATGATAAATGGACTACTTTAAATAATACCAATACTTCATTGGATCAGACCTTTGATCCGCAATGGATTGCTGATTTGGACTTTGGCTACAAAGCAGATGCGTGGGTAAAAGGGCTAAAATTCAATCTGGGCGCAAATAATTTATTTAACAGTTACCCAGACAAAGCTAAAGACTCATCTGTAGGGAACATCGTCAAATACAGTTTTAATGCGCCAGAAGGTGCCTTTGGAACGTATTTATATAGCCGTGTAAGTTACGACTTTTAAATTAAAAAATAAATTTTCAAAACAGTTTTTAAATAGGTTTCAAATAGGTTTTGATGTCATGAAAATGCAAAATACTTTTATATCTAATGTGGTTAAATCCGTTTTTGTCGCAAGCATACTAACGTCTGCTGGAATGGCAAATGCCCAGCAAGCCCCACAGCCTGAAGATCGTTATGGGGATGGACGTGTTTCAGCATTTTATACATGGAAAGCTGCGATTCCAGAACAAGCTGGAAAACTGTTAAAGACAGAGGACATCAGCAACCCTTATATCCGTTTGGACAATGATAGTACGGCCATTCGTATTTTATATAGTTCAACAAGTGGAAGGGATAGTAAGACCCCCATTGTGGTTTCTGGGACAGTACATCTTCCTAAAGGTACGCCACCGAAAGAAGGTTGGCCTGTTGTGTTATGGGCACATGGTACGGTTGGTCTAGCAGATGCCTGCGCACCTTCTTGGAATGGACGATCTTATCGAGATGTACAATATTTAAACCGATGGTTAAAAGAAGGATTCGCTGTAGTAGCAACTGACTATGAAGGACTTGGTGTGGCTGGCCCGCACTTGCTGATCAATAATCCAATGCTTGCTTATAGTATTTTAGACAGCGGTCGAGCTGCGCTTAAAACGAAATTACCTCTAGCAAATCGTTTTGTTATTGTGGGGCAATCTCAAGGTGGGGCGGGGGCTGTTTCAGCTTCAGCTTATTCAGCAACCTATGCACCAGAGTTAAATATTAAAGGATCTATTGGCACAGGGGTGATTTATCAGGACCCAGAGGCAACAGCTGAAAAGAATCAGTTAAAGTTAAATCCTTATGAAGTCAGTCCATCCTTAGCATATGGTATTTATAGTTTTTTAGTGACGCAAAGCTTATTTCCTGAAATCAAAACTGAAGATATTTTTACCGCTGAAGCAGTGCCTTTGGTGGAACAAGCAAGAAATGCCTGTTTGACCAGTTTTATGGGAGATATTCAAACAGCAGGACTTTCACCTGCGCAAGCCTATAAGGCGAATCCACCATCGATCTATAAAAAATTACAGGAAAAACAATCCAATGATTATGGTTATTACCCGACCTTAAAAATCAATCATCCATTATTTATTGGCACTGGGGCAAATGATCGTACACCAGATGCACGGAATCAAATGAAGTTGGTGGCGGATGCATGTAAGGCAGGTACAGTCGTTGAAGGGCATTTGTATCATGGATTGGGACATAGTGAGACAGTGAATGCTTCCCTACAAGATTCTATTCCATTTGCCAAAAAGGTGATTGCAGGGGAGAAGATTCAGTCCATTTGCAAACCAGATTTACAATAGAAAATCAGAAGAAAATAACCATCCCTCATAATGATGCTCATGGTTATGACAAGACCTTAAATTAGCAAGCAATAAAAAACCGCTCATTCAATCCGATTAAATGAGCGGTTTTTATTTAGCTTGAGGACTTAGGCAATCTGTTTGTTTCGCTTGGCCGCCTCATCTCGTACCGCAGGAATAATATAACGACCATAGTCCACAGTATCGTAAATTGGATCATAACCACGATTTAAAAAGGTGGTGACGCCCAGATCTACATAATCAAGTAATGCGGCAATAATCGTATCAGGCGTTCCGACAAGGGCGGTGGTATCACCATAGGCCCCAACTGCGCTTGCAGTTGGCATCCATAAGGCTCGGTCATGGCGATCACCTTGTTGTGCTGCTGCCAGTAACCGTTGTGAACCTACGCCTTTAATTTTATGTCCCGAAAGTGAGCCATTATTTTGGAAGGTTGGATTTTGCTGAATATCAGCTAAAATTTGTTGTGCACGTTGCCATGCGAGTTGTTCTGTTGGCCCAATAATAAGACGTACTGATAAACTGACCTGCGGCTGGGGTTTATTGGCTGCTTCTGCTGCCTTTTTAAGTTTATTTATCTGCTCTTTCACGCCCGCTAAAGGCTCACCCCAAAGCGAATAAAGATCTGCATGACGCACAGCGATATCGTAGGCAATATCCGAAGAACCACCGAATGAAATCGGAATAGAAGTTCCATTGACCGGTTTTAAAGGGCAGAAAGCATTTTCCAGCTTAAAGTATTTGCCTTCATAGTGAATCGGTTGCTTACTTTTCCAAAGCTTTTGGATGATATCTAGATATTCACCTGTGCGTTCATAACGTTGAATTTTATCAACAATATCATCACCTTCTTGCGGTTCAGCGGTAATTCCCGTAATGGCATGTAAACGAATGCGTCCTCAGCCAGTGGTATGGTCCAGTGTCGCAAAGGAACGTGCAGCTAGATTAGGCGTCATCAGCGCAGGGCGATGTGCAATCATAAATCCAAGTCGTTCAGTCTGTTGTGCCAGATAAGCTGCGATTTGGGTACTATCAGGGCTACTTGGTCCATTGGCGATTAAAACTTTATCAAAGCCTGCATATTCATGTGCACGGGCATGATAACGTAAATATTCGAGATCAATTTTATGACCAATTCGGGTTCCTTTGGTTTCAGACCATTGATTTGGAAAAACCATACCCACAAACTCTATGCTCATCATTTAACCTATGCTGTAAATTTTAAATAAAAGAGCAAAATAGATGCCAAATAGTGAGGGGAGATAAAATATATAATTTTTTCAAAAATATTATTGTAAGCTGTTTATATATGATCAATTGACAGACATATTGTTTAAAAAGCAACATTGCATAAAAATAGAAATATATTGATTATAAATGCATAAGCAAAAACGCCTATTAAATCATTCAATATATAAATTTAGGATTAAATATCTGTAATTATTATTTATCAGCTTTGTAATAGAATTGTACTATTCTATTTTAATATCCTCCTCAGCTATTTAAAGGGTTAATTATGAAATCCTATTTGGATAATGATTATAAAGTAATTACCTTGCCTGATAATGGTGTGCCAATTAAGCCAATAAGAGCAAAAGCGATTATATTTTCTGATCAAAACTCTCGTAAGCTATTAAGCCAAGTTGAAACCATTGCACCAAGTTCTGCCAGTGTGATCATCCAAGGTGAATCAGGTACAGGTAAAGAATTAATCGCACGTGAAATTCATTTGAAAAGTGATCGCCAAAATAAGCCGTTTCTTGCTGTCAATTGTGGTGCTTTAGTTGAAACACTTGCAGAATCTGAATTGTTTGGTTATGAAGCAGGCGCATTTACGGGTGCGCATAAGACACGCCCTGGTATTTTTGAAACAGCCGACGGCGGAACTTTGTTCTTAGATGAAGTGGGTGAGTTGCCGTTGTCTTTGCAAGTAAAACTGTTACGTGTATTGCAAGAAAAGGAAGTTGTTCGGGTCGGTGGACGTAAACCGATCCCGATTAATGTACGCATCTTGTCTGGTACACATGTTGATTTGCGTAAAGCTGTTGCGGAAAATAAATTCCGTTTAGATTTATACTATCGCCTAAATGTGGTTGTGCTAAATATTTTACCATTGCGAGAGCGTAAGGGTGACATTTTGCCTTTGGTGGATTTTTTCTTAAACTCCTATTCACAAAAGATGATTACGCCGAAACCCAACATCAGTGATCGCGCCAGAAATGCGCTACTCAACTATAGTTGGCCGGGAAATATCCGTGAGCTTGAAAATAATATCCATTATGCACTGCTCATCAGTGGTGGCAAAACCATTGATATTGAACATTTAAGGTTTTCAGAGGAGGGTGGCTCAAGCGTTTTACCAGATAATGATTTGATTCAAGAGTTTGAGGATGTACTCAAGCGTTTATTTCAAGAATATGATGGTGAAGCATGGCACATCATTGAAGATAAAATCGTCAATACCGCTTTTTCAAGTTGCTGGAATAATCAGGTTAAGACTGCAAAAATGTTAGGACTGTCGCGCAATGTTTTACGTAATTTGTTATCAAGATATAATTTATTACCAAATAAAAATGAAATTGTTTAATTGGGCTGTGCAATAGAAACATCCATTTTACCCATGGATGTTTTATTTTGGGCTGGTCATTTTTGTGATCCATAAACCAAGTTCAAACAAAAGCCACATTGGTACTGCCAGTGCAAGCATGCTAAAAATATCAGGGGGTGTAATAAACATTGCGATAAAGAAAAACAAAACAATGATGTGTTTACGGTAATGTTCCAATTGTTGAATAGAAAGAATACCAATAAAAATAAGAATATAGGTGAGTACAGGGATTTGAAAGGCGATACCAAAAGCCAGAAAAAGCTTGAGACAGAAATCAAGATAACTGTTGATATCAGTCATCGGTAAAACATTATCTGGTGAAGCTAAGACAAAGAAGTTTAACGCCAAAGGCAGAATCAAATAATAGGCAAATAATAGGCCAAGATAAAATAAACCGATGCTGGAGAGTACAAGCGCCACGCCAAATTTTCTTTCACTTTGATATAGAGCAGGTGCAATAAAGCGCCAGAATTGATAAAGAATAAAGGGAATCGCCAATAAAATTGCAAAATAAATATTGAGTTTAAAGGGCGCTAAAAATGTACTCATCACATCTGTAGCTATCATGGTTGAATTTTTTGGCAATCGGGATATTAAGGGTTGAGCCAGAAAATGATAATTGTGTTGTGCAAGGGGCAATAATAGTAAAAAAATAGTTAAGACTGTAGCAATGCTATAGATCAAACGCTTTCTAAGCTCTTTTAAATGTTCGCTATATTTCATTTCAGTGAGTGTTTCACTGAGTATTTGTTGGGTCATGCAGCTTGATCCTCACGCAAGATATTGGATGATGTTGTGTAAATTAAAAAGGGTACTTTTAATTCACGCGCAGAGATTTGATAAACATAATCATGTGTGGGATAAGGAGGCGCTTGATGTGCTATAGCAACAGCGCTATGTACACTTTGGATTTCGTGTTGCATTTGTGCAAGCTGCTGTTTGAGCAGCTCTTCGTTTTGTTTTATTTTGAGCAGCTCTTCTTGCATGATCCTTTTTAGTTCAAGCAATTCCAGTTCATTTTCTAACTCTAGCTGGATTTTGTTAAGGTTATTTTTAAGGGCTCTATATTTAAGTAATCCCACCCTTAATGTTTGAGGGAGCTTTTCAGGTCCCAATATAATCAGTGCAATAACAGCAAAAGCCAAGAGTTCACCAAAACTGATATTGAACATAATGATTTAGTACTCACCGGTTAGTGTTTTTTTCTTTATTTAAATCGAGATGATGAATTTCTTTAGGCTGATTTGTTTCAGACAGTTTTTGATCATCAGAATGAACCGAGTCTTTAAAATCTTTAATTGCACCACCTAAATCCTTACCTAAGTTTTTAAGTTTTGATGTACCAAATAATAAAATAACGATCACGGCAAATAATAATATATGCCAAATTGATAAACCCATTTCATATTTCCTTAATAATTTAAAACTTGTTGATATAAATATCATGCTTGAATATATTTTCTAAATAATATTTATATCGATGAATATTCGATTTCATTATGCGCTATGGTCCAGCATATTGAGTGCTTGATTACGATAGTTAAATAATAATTCGCTGTCTTTATGTCTTGGATGGGTCAAAGGAACTTGAATGATTTCTTTAATTTTTCCTGGTCGAGCAGACATTACGATCACGCGATCACCCAGATAAACCGCTTCTTCTATATCATGTGTAACTAGAATCATAGTGATCTTTTGATCTTGCCAAATACGTTGTAATTCAGTTTGCAGATGGCTACGTGTAATTGCATCTAAAGCACCAAAGGGTTCATCTAAAAGTAAAATATCAGGCTGATTAACCAAGCCTCTTGCAATCGCTACCCGCTGCGCCATACCACCCGATAGCTCATGTGGATAAGCATTTTCAAAACCTTTTAAACCCACCATTGTAAGATGTTCTGCCACACGGGCATTTTTTTCGGCACGGCTTAAGTCGGTTTCTTCGAGCGCTAAATGAATATTTTCGGAAACACTGAGCCAAGGCAATAGACGGTGCTCCTGAAAAATTAAACCTCGTTTTAAATCTGTCCCTTGTATTGGTGTTTGATTCAGTAAAATCTCACCTTGATAGTCTTTATCTAATCCTGCAATTAAGCGCAACAAGGTCGATTTACCACAGCCACTGCTTCCGACAATAGAAATAAATTCTCCTTGTTGAATATCGAGATGAATACCATCTAATACGGTGAAAGTTTGTTGATCTCGATAAAATGATTTATTGAGTTTTTTAATCGAGAGTAAGGAAAAGCTCATATCAATATCCTGATGAGATGGGTGATTCAGTTAAACACGCCATTGCAGTAGTCGTTTAGAAATCAAGTGAATACAAAGCGTCATGCCAATACCGCTGAGTGTGACCGTGATTGCACACACCAACAAAATATCCATTTCGGCATTGATTTCAGCTTGCATCATTAAATTGCCTAAGCCTGCACCAGCATTGAATAACAGCTCACTGGCAGTTGTGGTAATCCATGTAAAAGGCACCGCTAAATTCAACCCCGTTAAAATATATGGGAGAGCTTGAGGGAAACGGATTTTTTTAAATTCCTGCCAAAAAGATAATTTGTAAATACGAGCGACTTCACTGTATTTCTGGTCATAATGACTTAGCCCTTGAAAGCTGTTGATCACCATCGGGAAAAAAGAAGCAAGCGCAATAATAAAGATTTTTGCCTGCTCACCATTGCCAAACCACAGTGCAATCAATGGGGTTAAACCAAGTAAGGGTACTTGGCGAATGCTATTAAATAATGGTGAAACCAAGGCATTTAAAATTTTTGAATAGGCAAGTATGGCACCGAGTAGTAGCCCTGTTGTCGAGCCAAGTAAAAACCCCAGTCCAGCTTTTTTAAGACTTCCCCATGTGTTTAACCATAATTCACCTGTTTCAAGCAGCTGAATAAAAGCAAAATACACCTTCTGTAAAGGCACAAATGCATAGGCATGACTGGCACCTAAACTTGAATTGTATTGCCATAAAGCCAGTAAAAGGAGCGGGAGCAGCAGACCTTTGATCAAGATCAGTGGTTGCGCAAAAGCACTTTTTAAGTTCAGTGGATGCTGTGACATTATTTCCCCCTTGAACTCAATGCAGGTGATACAAGATATTGTTCGAGCTGACGTAAAGTTTTATCTAAAGCAAAACCAATGATTCCTGTAATAAAAACTCCGACCATGACAACGTCTAAACGTAACATTTGTCGTCCGAGCTCCATCATTTGACCAATGCCAGTGCCTGCAGCAAGTAATTCAACGGCCACCAAAATCAACCAAGCACGACCTAGAGCAATCCGCAGTCCACTGATTAATGGTGGGAGGATGCAAGGGATGATGATGTATCTCAACCATGCTGGAGTTTTTAGTTTGTAGATCTGGCCCAATTCAATATATTTTTTAGGAATATTTCTAACAGCATCAGCAGTTGTGAGTGCGATTGGGAAAAAACAGGCTTTAATAATCAGTAAAATTTTAAATAGTTCACCAATGCCAAAAACCAAAATAAAAATAGGAATAAGCACAAAGATTGGAATTTGATAAAGGATATTGAACAAAATATAGGTGTAATTTCGGAAAGAGGTGAGGGATGCATAGGCAATGCCAAACAAAATCGCACAGGTGGCCGCAATTGAAAAACCCATCAGCAGTCGAGAAAGGCTATCTTTTAAATGCAGTTGTAGTTCACCACTTTGCAATAAGGCAAGAAATGTCTGCCATACCGTTATAGGTGGTACTAAAATTTGGGTTGGAAAAATCTGTAAATAGCTAATCAATTGCCAAACCAGTAACGCCAAGATGGGTGAAAGGAATGAGAGCAAGCGATAGACCTGCTCAGAAGACAATCGCCTCCATAATGGTGCTTTGATCGCCACGATTTTTTTTTCGATAAGCGGATTTACGAGGATTTTCATGACCTAGTTTCCTTGCTTATGTTGAATATCAAGTGGTTGTAAATTTTGAATGGCTTGACGGGTAAAATGAGCATTGAGCAACTCTTCAGCTTTGATTGGCGTTTGAATCAATTGGTTTTTTACAGCATGGTCGATGACTTTTGCATAATGCTGTTTAAGAAAATCCACTTGGTACTCAGGTGACCAATCTTGTTGCCAGTTACTGCTGGTATTTTGACTTTCGCGTTGAATCACACTTAGAGGCTGACCAAATTTGGTTTGGCTTTGTTGAAATTCATCTTGATGCTGTGAAATCCACTGCATTGCCCGTACTGTTGCATCAGCAAGTAGTTGGGTGGTGTCTGGATGTTGATCCAGATAAGTCTTGCGTCCCCATAGTTCAGCACGCATTTTCCAGTCAGCGGGTAGACTTTGCGATGACCAAATAATTTGGCCAAGATGGCGATCTTGTAAAGTGAGCGCATCACTTAAGGTAAAAAATGCATCGACGCTTTTAGCGGATAAAGCAGCTGCTCCCGCCTGTGGATTGAGATTGATGATTTGAAAATCTTTAAGCTTTAAACCTTTGCTCTGTATCAATTGAGCAAAATTAATTTCCCAAGGACGACCACGATGTAAGGCAATCTTTTTACCTTTGAGGTCCTCAATGGTTTTGATGGGTGAATCCGCTGGAACCACCAAATAAACATTATTACCGACTCCGCCAGGGACGACAATTTGTGTTCTAACACCAGTGGCATTGAGTACTACCGCAGGAAGATTGCCATAAAAAGCAAAATCAATTTTATTGTTGATAAAGCTTTCATTGACTAAGGTGGCCACAGCCGCAGTGGTTACAGGTTCCCACTTTAATTCAATATTTTTCTGCTTTAATGCTTTTAGAAAAATGGGGTCCTGTGCAATAAGTTGTGGTACACCAATAAAGTCCAGACCGCCAGAAGTTCCATTGGCCACAACCGCAATACGAAGCTGTTGTTGACTGGTTTTACTTTGGTTTGGATCTTCGGTTTTGTGTACGCCACAAGCAACCAATCCTAAAAGACTAAAACTTAAAAAAAGACCAGAAAAAATACGCATATCATCATAAAAATCTAGAAATATAAGGGGATAGAGCAAGAACCAAGCCAAAATAATTATTTTATATAAATCAGTTTGTTATGTTTTTATGATTGGTGTTATTTGAATGGATCAAACAGGTTATGTTGTGAAACCGACAGTATTGGATGGATAAGTGTTGAAATTTCAACACCATGTTTAGCTGGGTTTTTATAATATTTAGATAAAACAACAATATAGATGAATTCAATATTGAATAAAAAACGGCATGGTTTCTGCTCATGAGTTGTATCACTCACGATAGCGTGTAAAACCTTTAAATTATTGAGAAGTATTATGTCTGTTGAATTTTTATGGAGAATCCCTGTGCATGGGGATGGTCGTCGAGCACATCAGTTACATACACGAGGTGAATGGAACCAGTTGGGCCCAGCAGTACAATCCCCTCAACGTGTGGCACCTCAACATCAAGATGAATTGTTTGCCTACTATGATTATGTACAACAGGTAGCAAAAGCCGCAGATATCGTGGGTTTTCACGGCGCATTGATTCCTGCTTTTCCACATACTGAAGAACCGTGGGTGCTGGCATCGGCATTGGCAAGAGAAACCAAAAGACTCCGACTATTGATTGCGATTCAACCTTGGTTTATCCATCCTGCATACGCAAGCCAAATGGCAGCAAGTTTGCAGCGTCTCAGTCAGGGACGGGTTGAATGGAACGTGATCTCAGGTGGCGGTGGGGCACAGCAACGTGCCTATGGTGATTTTATTGAACATGATCAGCGCTATGCGCGAACCAATGAATTTTTAGAGTTTGTAAAAGGGTATTCGCATCAGGCACCTTTTGACTATGATGGAAAGTTTTTCCACGTTGAACAAGGTGGTTTGAAATACCCAATGAATCAATATGACGTTCCTCGTTTGTGGTTAGCGGGAGCAAGTCCAGCGGCACTGCAAGTTGCAGGTCGGCATGCCGATATCCACTTAACCTGGGGGGAACCTGTTGAACAGCAGAAAAAAGTGATTGAACAGGCGCGATCCTTCCTTGCACAAAATACCCCAGACCATAAGGTAAAGTTTGGTATGCGTATTGATATTTTGGCACGCCCCACACAGGAACAAGCGTTTCAAGAGCTTAAACAGATGTATGAAACCATCGCTGTTGATAGCAATGCATTTGAACGTAAAGATACTGAGTCGGTTGGTGCAAAACGTCAGCAGGCCTTAGCACAAGGCAATCGTTTTGAAGACTTATTTGTCAGTCCAAATGTTTGGGCTGGTATGTCAAATGTAAGGGGTGGGCCAAACTGTATTTTAGTGGGAAGCTATGAACAAGTGGCACAGCGCTTACAAGAATATATCGACATTGGTGTTGGGCATTTTATTCTCGCCAGTAACCCACATTTGGAAGAAGCATATCGGGTTGCTGAAGAAGTCTTACCCTTGGTTGGATATAAATTAAAATAATAAGTTTAGATCCCTTTGAGATATCAGAGGGATCTTGTTGTTTCAACAGCATAGAACTGTCTTAAAACCAACAGCTTTGCTGACAAATCGAAGAGTGTTTTTAATTAAATTTATAAAAATTAGTGGCTTATATTGTTGGCATGACTTGTGCAATTTTCAATACAGTATTTTATTTTTTAGTTTAAATTGCCATGAGTGAACGAATATTTAATCCCCATCAGCGGGCGTTGCTATTTGGGCAATATGCATCTGCTTCAACTGCAACTGGCATATCAGACCCATTTACACGACATCATTTGGATGTGAGTCAATCACCTCCAGCAAAATTGAATAAATTGTGGATCGCGATCATTGCGGTTGCTGCAGCACATTTGGGTATTTGGTATATCGCAAAACAATTACCGACACCAGCTTTGGACATTGCAAAGCCAGAACCCGTGGTGATTGAAATTGTCAAACCAGTGGAACCACCTAAAGTCATTGAACCTAAAATTCCACCAGTGACGCAAAAACCCAAAATTCCGCCTGTGGTCGAAAAACCAAAACCGATTGCGAAACCTATCGAACAGCCGAAACCTGTTCAAAAAACTGTGGAGCAAGCCAAACCGATTGTAAAACCCATTGCGCAAGACACAGTTCAAAAAACTGAGGAACCTGTTGTAAGCAAAAAACTGAGCGCTGAACCTGCTGCAAAAACAGCAGAACCAGTGAAGCCTGCTGATGACAATTTACCTGTGACAGAAGCCAAGGGTTATGCAGGTTATCTAAGCAACCCCGCAGCAGAGTACCCAGAACAGGCCTTAGAACGTGGTTGGGAAGGCGCGGTGATTTTAAGGGTCAAAGTATTGCCAAACGGTAGCCCAGATAGCGTAACAGTCAAACAAAGTAGCGGCAAAAAACTTTTAGACAGCGTGGCTGTAAGAACAGTAAAGCAATGGAAATTTTCACCGGCCTTAAAAGGTAAAACACCTGTCGAAGGTTGGGTTGATGTTCCAATTCATTATCAATTACCGAAATAAACTATTTTAAATTAAGAGGATATCTACATGACAGACATAAATTCATTGATCCATGACGGCACAATCTGGTTATTGGTTGCTTTCTCCATTGTCACATGGGTGTTGATCGTGGTTAAAGTGGTACAGACACAGAAAGCCAGCAAGCAAAGTAAGGTCTTTGTCGAAGCCTTTTGGAAAGCCAAAAATTTGCCTGAGGCAGTGACTCAATCACAACAAGGTGAAGGCCCTACAGCCCGTGTTGCAAATGCCGGTTTTCAAACCTTGATTGAGGCAGATGAAAAGACTCATCAAGATTTGCAAAACAGTTGGAGTCGGCAGGATTTATTAGAGCGTCATTTACGCAAGCAAATTTTAACTGAACGTCGTCAATTGGAAAAAGGTTCTGCATTATTGGCTTCGATTGGCAATAACGCACCGTTCATTGGACTATTTGGAACAGTGTTTGGGATTATTCATGCTTTACAGGCCATTGCACATTCAGGTAATGCAAGTATGGATGTGGTTGCAGGGCCAATTGGTGAGGCCTTGATTGCTACAGGTATTGGTATTGCTGTGGCGGTACCCGCTGTGTTGGCTTATAACTATTTCATACGTAAAGTTAAAACCATCGGTGCAGACCTCGATGATTTTGCTACTGATTTTGTCAGTTTAAATCAAAAAGCAGGCTTTCAGTTACCTGTCGCTAAGCCAAAAAATACCACTGGAAATACTGTAGTCAATCATGATGCATCCAGTAAAGAAGTCAAAGAAAAAGGAGTGTTTGCATAATGGCCGTTTCAACCTCCCAAGAAGATGATGTGGTGAGTGAAATTAACATTACGCCATTGGTTGATGTAATGCTGGTTTTACTCATCGTGTTTATCGTTACAGCGCCTCTGTTAACCAATACCGTGAAAGTAAATTTACCCAAGGCTGCACCGACGCAGTCAACGGATCAGAATAAAGCGGTTGTCATTAGTGTTAATCCGCAAGGAGAAATCTTCCTTGACAAGGATAAAGTAACTTTGGCAAGTTTTGAAAAAGAGATTCAGTCACGTAAAAACAGTAACCCTAAATTGGCTTTGAATTTAAATGCCGATGAGACCATTCCTTATGGAACAGTTGCAAAATTACTTGCCAGTATTGAGCGAGTAGGGGTAGAAAAATTATCTGTGATTACCGTACCCAAGTAGTCTTTGGATGCTGAATGAAATAGCTGCTGCGGCAGCTTTTTTAGTGTCTAAAAATATGAGTAGTTAAAATTAAAACAGCGTTCAAATTTTATTGCTTTATATAAGCCTGATTTTTATAAACTGAATGTGTACAAAATGAATGTGTTATTCACGATTTTGATCAGCAACATTAAGGTCGTTGTGTTGGGCTGCAATAGTCGGGATGCATCATCAGAGCCCCATACTGGATTGACTTTTCGTCCTTGAAAAGTCAGAAGATCGCTGACTACAGCAGATGCTTGATGGTGTTAAGGCGCTGCAAATTTTATTTTAGGCTTGATTGTTCCATAATTTCTCAAAACGCCACGTTGGGAAAATCGTGTGTTCTGCCGCTAATCCTCCGATCTGTTTCGATGCAGCATCTATGCTATGGCTAAAACCCCAAATCAGCATTCCACCGCGTTCATGTTGAATTTTTTGTGCCTGAGCCAAATACACTTTACGCTTGGCTAAATCGGGTTCAGCCAGTGCTTTATAAAACAGCTCACTATATTCTGGGTCTTTAAAGTTGACACGATTGGTTGTTGAAATTGGTGCATCATTCACTACAGCAGTGGATAAATACGGTGTACCCACGTTGGTTGCATTACTGGAGAATTGCCATTTACTCCGATCAGGTCCATTAAAGGTAGCTAAATCAACTTGTTTGACCCGAATACTGACATTGGCTTTCTTTGCTTGTTCTGCAAATATTAGGGCAGGTTGGGCGTTGCCAACGGGGGTAATCAGTTCAACGCTTAAGCCATCTTTAAAGCCCGCTTGAGCCAATAAGTTCTTGGCTTCTGTAATGTCTTGTTGACGTTGTGGCAAATTTAGAAATGCTGGATCCTGTGGCGAATATAAATCATTGGCGATGCGTCCCTGACCGTTTAAACCCCGTTGTATCAGCTCTTGACGATCGGCGATTAAACGAAATGCTTGGCGGACTTTGGGATCATTAAATGGTGCCTGTTGAGTATTAAAGTCAAAACTATTGTGGGTATTGGTTTGAGAACGAACCGTTTGAATATGTTTTGCTTGCTCTAAAATTTTAATGTATTCAGGTGAAATCGCATTTGCAAGATCAATTTGTCCTGCCAATAATGCATTTAGTCGAGAAACTTGATCTTTAAAGTCAATGACTTCAAAACGATCTGCATAAGGCCGATCTGCTTTAAAATAGTTTTCAAACCGAGTAAAGACTGAACGTTGACCGGGGATAAATTCTTTGACTTTATAAGGACCTGCGCCCACAGGGTTATGAATGGGATCAAAATCAGTGGGGACAATACCGCCAAAATTGACCCAAGTTTCAGGCAGCGCCACAAAGCCAGCAATTGAACTAATAAAAGGAATGCGTACTGTATATTGATCTAATTTTTGGATACGATCACGATCAATCCATTGCACAAGATTTCGAAAAGGTGAGGCAAGCTTTGGATCTGTTAATCGTTTCAATGAAAAAATGACATCATCTGCGCTGACGGTTTTACCATGATGAAACTCTAAACCTTTACGCAGTCGTATGGTCCATTCGCTGGCATTATGATTAGGTTCTGCAAATTCAGCCAAAGCAAGACGAGGAAGCATGTTTTCGTCCCATTCCCAGAGCTTATTATAAATCGCAAATCCACGGGTAATCCCACTTCCTGAAGCTGAAAGGTGAGGATCAAGGCTACCTGATTGTTGTCCACCAATCAGCCCTAATCGAATTGTTCCACCATGCTTAGGGGTACTGGAAAGTGAACTTTGGGAGTCAGCGCTAGGTTGTGGAGATTGTCCACAAGCAGATAAACCACTGATTAAAGAAACGCCACCGAGTGCAGTTAGACTTTGGGTTAAAAATTTTCGACGTGAGAGTAACAAGGTTTCATGTGTCATTAAAAATACTCAGTTAGAACGTATTCAGAGGAGATTGCACAATGAATGCCAATTCTTTTTTATATTTTTCTAATATTTATCAATTGATTATAAGCGTTGTGTTTTTTGTCACTGTTGCTTTTTCAGCATTTCTGTTGAAAAAATAAACATGAATAAAATCTGTATATCAATGAGGGCTATTTAAAAGTAATAAAAATCAATGTTTTATATTTGAGTTTTGCCTATTTAAAGATTGGCATAGGCTTTGCGTAACGCAGTGTAAATGTATTTTACTGAGTGTGATATGAAACAGAACTTTCAATTAAAGCCACTGGTGATTGCGCTAGGGCTATTTGGGGCAATCTTTCCATGCGCTATTTTTGCTGAAGAAACCTCAGAGCAAGCCAAGGATTCTAATGGTGATGTAATTACCTTAGCCGATGTTGTAGTGACAGGAGCAAATAAAAAAGCCACAATTCTCCCCAAGCGTAAAGTCACTTCGATTTATGGGACGGATAGTTCTGTATTAGATACCCCACGTGTCGTTTCACAAGTATCTGAACAACAGTTTCGTGAAGATGTTATTCGTAGTGCAGATGATTTGGTTAAGTATGCTCCAAGTATCACCAGAGGAGGTGGGCAAAATGCCAATTTCGCGCCACAGATACGAGGGCAAAACTCCGAAGTTTTTCAAGATAGCCAACGAATATACAGTACCCGACATCCGACCAACTTAAATGCCTATGAAGCTGCTGATATTGTTGCAGGACCAACGGGGGTAATTTTTGCACCGACGTCAGGTTCAGGGGGATATATTAATTATCTCACCAAAAAACCGAATTTTAATAAAGCACAAACCACGATTTCGGGATCAGTGGGTTCAATTTATGCAGGGCAAGGTGCTGAGCCTAATTTCTCAGTCAGTATTGATCATACTGCACCTATTTCTAAAGAATTGGCATTTCGTATCAGTGCAACAGCACAACGAACAGATGACTATTATGACAATGTAAAAAATAATTTTAATGCATTTTATGGTGCTTTGGCTTGGCGTCCAGATGACAGTCTACGGGTTGACTGGAATATCAGTTATGACGATTATTCAGATTTTAATGTGACGCATGGTTGGAACAGAGCGACACAACAATCCGTTGATCAAGGGCTTTACTATAAAGGCAGAGCGACCCCGATTATTCAAAACGGTTCAAACTTTTGGTCTCCAGTCTTTGAGTCTGGTGCAGCTCACTCTAAAGTGATTGGTTGGCAAACTCGGCAGAAGAATGACAAAAATCAATATATTGCTGTAGGTCCAGTACAGACTTCTCCTTTGCCAAGTTCCACTGCTGATCAAGCGGGTACAATTCGAGGTTGGGTCTATGATCCATCAATCGCAGGCAATGGCTTAGTCAAATTAGATGATGATGTTTCTGGTCGGAGCGAAGATAAAAATAGTGCAAAGCGTTTTAGTACACAATTTAAACTGGTCAAAGATATCAATGAAAATTGGTCTGTGGCCAATAGTACGCTATATCAAAAGAGTCATGATTTAGGTGATTCTGTTGGGAGTTTCTTTACCGATTTGGACCATGAATTATTGGATAACCGCTTAGAGTTTTTAGGCGATCATGACTTTGAGCTATTGGGTGTCAAAATCAACAATAAAAGCAGTACAGGTGGCGCTTATCGGCATGAGAAATTTACCTCTCTCGCAGCAAACAATAGTTTTAATATCAATCCTTATGATTTAAGCAATGATCCATCACAGAAAAACCCTGGAGATTTATTGGGATTGGTCAATCATGGCGGTTCGACTGGAAGTTGGATTGGGCAGGCTGGTGTTCCACAGTATTCGCAGTATTTTGGCTATTTAAATCTACCTCGAATGTACCCTGTGGGTCATGGCTTATATGCTGAAAAAGGCGGTTTTCCTCCCAATGGAGGTGGTGCAGTTTATACAGGAACAGGCTTTTGGGATACTTACAGCGTATTTACACAGCAAAATTTTACTTTTAATGATGTTTTTGGGATTAATCTGGGAATTAACCACAGTTCTATAAAAGCAAAATTAGAGAATCCACTGGTTTTAGTCCCTACAGATGTCCGCTCAGATTCCAATACATATAGTTTGCTTAGCTATCAAGCCAGTACCTTTATTAAACCTACTGAAAAAAGTACCCTATATTTTACTTATGATAAAAGTACAGCTTTGAATACGGGTGTATTTGGTCCATTTTTAATTTGGGGCGCTGGAAATCAGCTAAATCCTTTGGCTTTTGACAGCCAAAGTGAATTAAAAGAAGTGGGAGTGAAATACGAGCCGATCACTGATCAACTTCTGTTAACGCTCAGTGGTTTTGAACAGAAGCGCGATTTATCACCTGATACCAATGGCAATATGGCGCGTTTTGAAATCAAAGGCCTTGAATCATCATTACGTTGGCAGCTACAAAAAAATATCGCGATCGGGGCAAACTTAACCTATCTCAATGCTGAATATTCTTCCATTATTCCGGCTGGTTTTTCACCTTTTGGTTTCCATGCAGACAATGCGACGGTATGGGGCGATAGCAATGCTTTAAACCAACGCAAAGCAGGACGTTATGATGCAGCAGGCATTCCTAAATATTCTGCAAGTGCTTATGTGGACTATCAGCACCAGTCAGGTTTTGGACTAAACTTATCGGGCTGGTGGACAAGTAACTGGTATACCAATCTAAGTCAGACCGTAAAGGTACCCAATAATTATAATTTAGATTTGGGACTTTATTATCGTCAACCGCAGTGGACAGTAGGCTTAAATATTCTTAATTTGACCAATGAGCGTAATTTCGTAAATGGTTTAGCTGGTGCAAATAGCGAGTTTTTACAGCCAATGCGTCCATTGACGGTACAAGGACAATTTAGCTATAAATTCTAAATTAAACAGATTTTTATTTTTGATTGCATTAGCCATACTTTTGTATGGCTTTTTTATAAATTTACTCTTAGTAGATATCATTAAAAATAAAAAAAAGCAAAATGTTGAAATAACAACAATACGACAATTAAAAATGTCTATCTATCAGCAAAAATAAATATTTTTTTTATGATTTTTTATATAACACTTTGAAAATATTTAAATAAATAGAATGGCACAAAAGTTGCCAATAACAAGAATAGATTTATTTAAATGGAGTCAGCATGTTTAAGGTTACAAAAATTAGGCAGAGTATTTTAACTGCTATGTGGGGCGTAACGGCGAGTGTTTCAACACTGGCTATTGCAAATGACGAGATCGAGACTACACCAGCACAACAAGCACAGGTTGAAAAAGCCAAAGATGTCAAAAAATTAAGTGATGTGATCGTCACTGCACAATATCGGGCGCAAAATATTCAAAAAGTTCCAACTGCAATTACTGCTGTTTCGGGTAAGGACTTGGCTGCGAAAGGTTCTACTTTTATTGGGGATGTTTTAACCTATACACCAAATGCTGCAGCTGAAAACCCAGATGGGGATAGTCGTCCACGTTGGTATATTCGTGGTCTAGGTACGGGAGATGTAGCTGCATCGACAGTATTTCCTGTTGGCGTGTATGCAGATGGGGTTTATTTAAATGCGCCAGTTGCAGGTGCAGGTGACTTGTTTGATTTAGAGCGTATAGAAGTTTTACGTGGTCCACAAGGTACGCTCTATGGGAAAAACACCACTGCGGGTGCAGTCAATTATATTTCTAAAAAGCCTACTTTTTCAGATAAACCCAATGGATATGCAACTATTGGTTTAGGGGATCATAACCTACGAACATTTGAAGGTGCTGCAAACGGCAAAATTTCGGAAAATGTTGCGGTGCGCGGGGCTTTTTACTCTGAAGACCGTGACGGATATGCAAAGAATATTGCCAATGGTGAAGATTATGGCAATGTGGATAAAAAATCTTTTCGCTTCCAAGTGCTAGGCAAAATCAATGATGAATGGGATGCCTTGGTCAATCTACACAGCCAAACTTATAATGGCTTAGGCAGTAATGGTTCCTTAAGCGTGGGTAAATACTGGGGTATTTATGAAAGACCTAAAGGACGAGACACCAATTTAGATCTAGATGAAAACAATAAGATTCAGCATGATGGCGCATCATTAACCTTAACTGGAGATTTGGGGGGCGGATATAGCTTTACTTCGATTACTGCCTTTGATAAGACCACACAAAAGTCGATTTCAGATGGTGATTACACCCCTTATGATGTCGCACGAAGCTATAGTGATAATGAATGGCGTCAATATAGCCAAGAGTTTCGCATCGCTTCTGATGCTGAAAAACGCTTAAGCTGGATTGCAGGATTTCATTATTTCAATGAGGATTTAGATTCCACTGGAGTCAGTGCACGTGTCAATAAAACATTGCCAAATGGCGCTGCTTCTCAAACTGCGTCTACGCCAGCATTTAGAGATATAACCTATAATCAAGCCACTCAAAGCTTTGCACTTTTTGGTAACAGTACCTATAAATTTACAGATAAATTTAAAGTGACAGGTGGTTTACGTTGGACCAGTGAAGAAAAAGATATTGATCTCAATCTGACTCAGATCACAACGGGAGACTATACAAAAGGCAGTTGGTGGAAAAAAGATGGTTATAGCAATGCTGTTTATAACCCAACCCCAAATGCAAATGGGTCAACAAGTCGCAATAAAACTTGGAATGAGTTGACCTATGACATCACCCCAGAATATGAAATTAATCCTAATTTAAATACTTATTTTAGATTTGCACGCGGTTTCCGTTCAGGTGGATTTAACACTGGTTTATCCAGCAGCTTAACCCAACTTGCCGACGTGAATCCTGAATACTTAAATAGTTATGAACTTGGTTTAAAGTCTACGTTATTGGACGGAGATTTAATCGCAAATGCCAATATTTTTTATTATGACTATAAAGATATTCAAACCAATTTACTGGTTGCAACAGAGGGACAAGGTGGTGGGGTGACCTCGGTTCTCGCCAATGGACCAAAAGCTGAAGTTAAAGGTGCTGAATTAGAATTAGATTATTCAGTGACTGAAAATCTACGTTTACGTTTTGCTGGTGCTTATCTTGACAGCGAATATACCGATTTCGTCGATAAAAACCCGGTAACCAATGTAGTTAATGCAGATAATACAGGCAACAGTCTAGTGCGTTCGCCAAAATACACTGTCGGTCTGGGTGGAGAATATACTTTTAATCTCAATGATGGTGCTCGTGTTGTTGTAGGTACAGATGCCAGCTATCGTGATCGCGAATTTTTCCTCGTAAACCGTCAAGACTATTCGGTAGATCCAATCTTAAGCCAAAAAGCATATACCTTATGGAATGCCAATGTTGGCTACCATAGCGCAAATAACAAATACCAAGTCAATGCTTACGTTAAAAACCTATTGAATGAAGAATATCAAGTACATGGCCGTCCAAATGGTCCCGCTGGACAATATGTTTTAACTTATGGAAACCCACGTCAAGTTGGTGTTTCTCTTACTGCTAAATTCTAAGTTATACGGAGAACATCATGGGAATTGAATTTTTTACTCGTCTACCACTGCATGGTGAAGCAGAGTACTTAGCAGGTGATCCACGCAATCGTGGTGATTGGTCACGTGTCGCGGGTGTAGACAATACTGGTGCGACATCGAATTACCAAGTTGGTGATGACTTTACCTATATCGACTATCTTAGCCAAGTGGCTCGTGCGGCTGAAATCAATGGTTTTGCAGGCGCACTGATGGTGAATGCACCTACAGGTGAAGAACCATGGACAGTGTGTTCCTTATTGGCAAGAGAAACCAAGCGGTTAAACTTTGTGACTGCATTCCAGCCTTATCATTTTAGTCCTTATAATGCAGTACAAAGTGCAGCAACGTATCAACGTGCCACAGGGAATCGTTTGGTCTGGAATATTATCAACGGTGGCTCTGAGGTTATTCAGCGCCAAGTTGGGGATGCTACTCCGCACGATGACCGTTATATCCGTGCGACTGAATTTTTAGATGTGGTGAAAGGGTATTGGTATAATGAATCATTCCATTACCAGGGCAAATATTATTCTGCTGAAGGCGGTGGTTTAAAATACCCTCTGAATAAAGCTGAACTACCGATCATTTGTACGGCAGGATCGTCTGAGGCTGCCCGTGAGTTTGGTGCGAAGCATGCTGATTATTATTTAATGCGTGCTGAAAAACCCAGTGAAATTGCTGAATTGATTGCAGATGTGCGCAAACGTGCTGCGAGATATGGGCGGGATAATATTAAATTCGGCTTATCCATTGATACGATTGCACGCCGTAGTGAACAAGAAGCGTTGGCAGAGGCACAACGTTATTTGGATGAAGCTGCTGAAAAACAACGCTTACATGCGTCTGCTGCACATGCAGGTTTGAGATCGGCACGTGTATTGAGTTTTGAAAAAGAATATAGTGAAAAAGCAGGCAGTAAAAACGTCGATGATTTCTTTATTCATCCCAATGTTTGGTCAGGCTTTGGCTATATTGGTATTCCACCAGGTGTTGCTTTAGTGGGAAGCTATTCGCAGATTATCGAGCGGATTCAAGAATATAACAGTATTGGGATTGATCTGTTTTTCTTGGCGGGCTATCCACATTTAGAAGAAGCCTATCGCCTTGGCGAACATGTTTTACCTTATTTCAAAAAACAGCGTCAGGCATTACAGCGTATTCCTGAAGAGGCAAAATATCGTATCGCCTAACTCCCATTGCAACATTTTAAAGCCAAGATCTTTAAACCAGTCTTGGCTTTTTATATTCATTTTTATCTTAATAAAAAAATAGTTTGGGTTGTCGTTGAAGCTTTGAGCAGAAAACCTGAAATGGTTTAAGTCATGTAAAGAAGTTATTGGGGGACCGAAAGGTGATCAAATATCATTTTTTTCTTGATGTAAGTTTTTGAATAAAATTAGTTCTTAAAATAATAAAAATTAAATGCAAAAAAAGGATTGACATTAAAGTGAGCTTTAATCTTAAAGTAAGTCCATACTCTATGAGGCTATAAAAATGAACGTCTTTGAAAAATTAGTTTTACCCAATGGTACTCAGATTCCAAATCGTATTGCAAAAGCTGCGATGGAAGAGAATATGGCAGATCTCAATCATGCACCATCAGAAGCGCTCATGCGTTTGTATCAGGCATGGGCAGATGGTGGTGTTGGTTTAATCATTACAGGTAATGTGATGGTGGATCGTCGTGCGATGACAGGACCGGGTGGGGTGGTCTTGGAAGATGAACAGCATTTAGCGCACTTCAAACGTTGGGCGAAAATCGCACGTTCTCAAGGCGCGCAAGCATGGTTGCAGATCAACCATCCGGGCCGCCAAATGCAGTCAAATTTAGGTCAGCCAACGTGGGCACCTTCTGCTGTGGCTTTAGATTTAGGTAAAATGTCAGATCGTTTTAATACTCCAATTGAAATGACTCAAGCCATGATTGACGAAGTGATTCAACGTTTTGCCAATACCGCACGTTTGGGTGAAAAGGCTGGATTTACTGGTGTAGAAATTCATGCAGCTCATGGCTATCTACTCAGTCAGTTTCTTTCGCCTTTAAGCAACCAACGTCAAGATCAATGGGGCGGTTCATTGGAAAATCGTGCACGTATTTTGATTGAGATTGTCAAAGCAGTACGTGTAGTGGTGTCATCAACATTTACAGTTGCTGTTAAACTGAATTCGGCCGATTTTCAACGTGGTGGTTTTAGTGCTGAAGATGCGCAGCAAGTGGTTCAAATGTTAAATGATCTGTCAGTTGATTTGGTTGAATTGTCAGGTGGCAGTTATGAAGCACCTGCTATGCAAGGTCAAGCTAGAGATGGTCGGACTTTGGCGCGTGAAGCTTATTTCTTAGAGTTTGCTCAAGAGATTGGCAAGGTTGCCCATATGCCGATTATGGTGACTGGTGGTATTCGCCGTAAACCCGTTGCAGAACAAGTCATTGACAGTGGGATCGATATGGTCGGAATTGCAACAGCCTTAGCAATTGACCCTAACTTACCCAACGAATGGAAACAAGGTCAGAATATCGCACCTGAATTGAAACCAATTCACTGGGAAAATAAAACCTTAGCTTCACTTGCCAATATGGCAACAGTCAAATTCCAGTTACAGAAACTTAGTCATGGGAAAAAATCGAATCCTCAGGTTTCACCTTTATGGGCCTTGATATTACAACAGACAGAAACGACATGCCGCACACGTCAGTATAAAAAACGTATGCGTGAGTATTCACATTCAGCTTAAGTACAGTGCTTTGTTCAGATGTTGGATTAGATCTGACAGACTGTACTGCGGCTGTGGCCCAAAGAGGATTTCCCTGATGCTTAGGGATGATCACCCATTAAAGTAATGATGAGAATACTGATCAAGCAGTTTTGCAGACTCCAATGTTTGAACATCATAGATCACTTATCAATGACCTATGCACAATCCTGAGCTTAAAGTGAGTTTTAAGCTCAATCGCTTTTATGATTTAGCGATAAGCTAAAGATGTTTACACTTTATCATTGGCATAATAAAGATTCAGTAAACGGTTGGCGTTTTCTTCACAGGTGATTTCGTCAGGCTTACTATTGATTGCAGTGATCATGCTGCGAAGATTTTGCTTACTGATCAACAACTTTTGCTCTAGATCTTCAATGTCTTTGATTTTTCTTTCGAGTAATCCAATTAGAATATCATGATCCCACTTGCCTACATTTGAAGGCAGGAAAGCTTTGATTTCAGCCAATGAAAATCCAACTTGTTGCGCTTGCTGAATTAGAAATAATTGTTTGAGGTCATTGTCGCTATATTCACGATAACCATTAGATTTACGTTTTGCCTTAGGAAGCAGTTTGATTTGTTCATAATAACGAATCGTTGGGGTACTTAAATCACTTTGTTTGGATAACTCGCTAATGTTCATTTTACAGACTTCCATTTAACATTAAAGTTAACTTTAGACTTATGCTCAGGCAAAAGCAAGATGAAAAATAACGTTAAAGCTGAGGTCAATCAGGTTTAAACGAATATTGGGAGTCCTTTCGATGTAAATTCTCTCATTGAATTAAAATCATGAGAACATTTCACGATAAATGATATTTAAACTTAAAAAATGATCCATTTAAATATCAAAGGTTTGAAATAAATTCATGCCATTTGTTCATTACCTGCTATGTTAACGATTAATTTCAAGTTGTTGTCCCTGACAATTTAAAAACAGCTGTTGTTGATGCCAAGCAAGTTGCCCCGAAACAATTGTGGTGCTGACCTCATAAGCAAATGTTTTATGCATAAATGGTGTCCAATTGCATTTCATATAGTTTTTTTGATCTTTCACTGCAATGTGCTGTTGATTTTCTCGAAGGATCACTAAATCAGCCCAGTAACCTTCTCGAATATAACCACGGTCTTTGATCCTAAATAAGTCTGCCACTTGATGTGCCGTTTTTTGAACCAATGTTTCAATACTCAGTTTACCTGCTGCAACCAGTTCCATCAGTGCAGGCAACGCATGTTGTACCAAAGGCAGGCCAGAAGGGGCATAAAAATATGACTGGTGTTTTTCATCCCAAGTATGTGGGGCGTGGTCAGTACCAATAATATCCAAGCGATTACTATTCGCAAGGGCATTAATCAGAGCATCTTTATCTTGCTGGGTTTTAATGGCGGGATTACATTTAATTAAGTGGCCCAAAGTAGCATAATCAGCATCATCAAAACTGAGATGATGGATACACACTTCTGCTGTGATATGTTTTCGATTTAAAGGCAGATTTTTAAACAAACACAGTTCTTTCGCGGTGGTGATATGTAAAACATGCAACTGTGTGGCATATTTCTCGGCCAAAGATACAGCTAATTTTGAGCTTTCAAAGCAGACATGTTTATTTCTAATCTGCGCATGAATTTCTGCTGGAATATTTTCCCCATATTTTTGAAAATAGAAATTTTCTTCCGCTTTAATGGCAGGGGTAAACTCGCAATGAGTCAATAAAACAGTTGGAACATTTGCAAATAAGCGTTCCAAAACTTTAGGATCATCGACGAGCATATCACCCGTAGACGCGCCCATAAAAACTTTAACACCACTGATTGATTTAGGATCAAGCTGTTCAATAATATTTAAATTATGCGCACTAACTCCAAAATGGAAAGCATAATTGGCCCGACTATGTCGTTTTGCAATCTGCTTTTTCTGGGTCAAAGCGTCTAGAGTTAAGGTGGCTGGATTGGTGTTTGGCATATCCATATAGCTGGTGATTCCACCAATTGTTGCAGCCATTGATTCCGAAGCAATATTGCCTTTATGTGCTGCGCCGGGATCTCTAAAATGAACTTGGTCATCAATCATGCCAGGAATTAACCACGAACCTTCAGCATCTATATTTTTCGCATGATAAGCCCCTGTAATATTGGGATGAATCTTTTCAATCCGACCATGTCGAATCAGTACATCGGAATAATACTGCTTGCCTTCATTGACAATATTGGCATTACGAATAATAAGATTGGGCGAATTTTTAAAACTCATTGTGCAATGCCTTATACCCTTGAACCAATTTGATATTGGTACTGACAACGCTTTCAGAAAACTCACTGATTGAAATATCAATGGGTGGAAATTGCTTTAAATCAGTTTTGGGGTTGATATAACTCATTGCAGGCACATAAAAATGATCGGGTAAATCACGACCATCAACCACTGCATTGTGACGAATCGCGCTGTGATGACCCACTTTGCAGTTAAATAACACACTGTTAAAGCCAACAAAAACATGATGTCCAATTTCACAGGGACCATGAATAATAGAGCGATGTGCGATTGAAGAATTTTCACCAATGATCACTGCTGCCCCAGCTTTGGAATGAATCACCACTCCATCTTGAATATTGGAATTTGCACCAATAATGATGGGCTCCATATCACCCGCGTCATTGGTTTCATCTGCTCTGATCACTGCATAAGGCCCAATAAATACATTGGCATGGACAATGACTTTTCCGCAAATAATCGCTGTTTGGTCAACATAGGCTGATTGATCGATAACCGGGAGATCACCAGATGGGTTTTTTCTAAGCATGACTAGACCATTTTAAATAAGTTAAACAATGAGGGGGGTTAAGATAAGGCATTACCATTGCCAAGCGCCCTGAGCAACTGCGTCATGAGCATGTAAACTTTCCGCATGAATCACTTTAAAGTTAAAGCCTAGAATGCTGGGATGATGGATAAATGTGGCATACAAGCGTCTTAATGCATCTTCACAAAACATCAGGTTTTGACCATTCGCAACAGCAAAGGCTTGTTCATCAATACGTTTTACCGCTGTTTGTACGGGTGTCATCAAGGCTTGTTCAGCCTGATTAATAAATAAAATCAGTGGGATATACTGAATGTTTTGATCTAATTTGAAATTTAACTGAGCAAAACTTCTTTGGCTGTGAGGCGTTGCTGCAATTGCATCTGTGCTATTTAGCCAACTGAGGATTTCTTGTGGGTCTAACTGAATCTCTTGATTTTCCAATGCAGATGCAAATCTTTGTTGAATGATGTTTCTGGCAAGTGCTGCGGAACAAGGACAAGTAGATGAATAGGGAATTTCGACATTTAATTCAGCATAAAAATCATCTTTTAAAAGCTGGCAGGACAACACAAAAGGATAGCTTTTCCAGCCAGACAATTGGCTGACTAAGGCAGGGCGCTCGATATAAAGCTCACTATGAATTTCGATTTTGGCATGTGCTGATAAATCCTTATGGCTGGCTAAGAAATCCAATAAAGCGTCTTTAATATCAAGTAACGCTAAATTTTTGATCGTGCTCAATTTCAAAAGTCGGGTATACAAGCGTGACATATGAATACCCTTGGCAAACACATCATCCAAACTGACATAAGCATTCACTTGGCTTTGGCAAAGGCTATTTTCGAGATAAAGCGGAAGCGCGATTTTTTCCATACCGACCCAATCGAGTGGGTAGTAATAGTTTCTTGTGAGTGAGGATTCAGCCGAAACATCTGGAAGAACAAGATTCATAGGGGGAATAGCTTAAGTTGAAATACATATTGTTATGTTATAACATAACAATATTAATCAACACTACTCATCTGAGTTAAATTTACGCTATGAGATCATTGCAAATTGAGATGAACAAAAAATATTTGATCGGATTCATACTCTGCCTTTCTGCATGTAGTCAAAACAACTCAAATACAATTCATGCTATGCGTACAGTTCAGCAAGCGTCACCACAAGTGCCATTAAAGGCAGACTTTCCTCAGCAGCAAGGTATTTTAAAACAAGAAAAAAATTTGCCGCCTGCTTATTTAAAATGGCTCAGTGAGCCGGCAAATGCTGAAAAAGTTCAGGCTTATCAGCGCTTTTTAAAGCAACAAGGTATTTCTGCTTATATTCCTACTTTTGAATTTTTACAGACAGCCAGAGATTGGCAACAATGTGATGCATCTGAATTTGAAGTTCCGCCACAAGAGCTGTGGGGCAATATTGTGCCAACATTAAAAATTTTAAATCGTCTTGTGGATGAAAAAATTTTAACCCAGTTTAGCGTGACTTCTGTCTATCGAAATTTCAAGCTTAATCAGTGTGCAAAAGGCGCTGCTTCCTCCAAACATATTTTTAATGCCGCATTAGATTTTCGTATTGGTGATGAAAATCCGGACTTAAACCAACAGCTGATGATTCAAGAGCGCAAAGCAAAATTATGTCAATTTTGGCTGGATTCTGGTGAGGAACTTCACATGGGCTTAGGCGTCTATGCATCAGGACAGATTCATATTGATAGTGCAGGTTTTCGTACTTGGGGGGCAGACCATCGCTATAGCTCATCACCATGTATCAATAACGCTTTAATTGGCAACAATAAAAAAGTGAGTGAATCGCCATGAAGTCAAATTTCATCCGTGACATCAGACAACTTTTAATACGAGAAATTCAAGCTACACATATGTATCCGCTATTAAACAGGTTAAAACCTAATGCTTTTCAATCCTTAGCTTAGATTTATAGCAATTTAATAAACGCTGTAATCATCACCGAATGATTAAAACCGAATCATCAAATTGCAGCATTGAAAATGTATGTGCAAGCACAGCTAAAATTTAACTCTAAAGTGATCTGTTTGGAGTTATTCAGTCAGTATTTTCATGTTTATCTCGATATGAAAATACAAAAATATAAAGTGAGAATGCCAATGAATACTCTTTTAGCCACTCCGCAAAAACTTCCCGTCACCGTGCTTTCTGGATTCTTAGGGGCTGGAAAGACCACCTTACTCAATCATATCTTAAACAATCGCGAAGGCCGAAAAATTGCAGTGATTGTGAATGATATGTCGGAGGTCAATATTGATGCCGCTTTAGTTCGAGAGGGCGGTGCTGAGCTTTCAAGAACGGATGAAAAGCTAGTTGAAATGAGTAATGGTTGTATCTGCTGTACCTTAAGAGAAGACCTACTGGTTGAAGTGCGTCGTTTAGCACAGGATCAGCGTTTTGATCAATTGGTGATTGAATCTACAGGGATCTCTGAACCACTCCCTGTTGCAGAAACGTTTACTTTTGAAGATGAAAATGGAATTTCCCTCAATGAATTTGCCCGTTTAGATACAATGGTGACCGTGGTCGATGCTTATAACTTTTTAAAAGATTATAGTTCGCTGGATAGCTTACAAGCGCGCGGTGAATCATTAGGTGAACAAGATGAGCGAAATGTTGTTGATCTACTGATTGATCAAATTGAGTTTTGTGACGTGATTGTATTGAATAAAACAGATTTGATTGATCAAGACGAGCAGGAAAAATTATTTGGAATTTTGCAGTCTTTAAACCCAAGAGCAAAAATTGAAGTTTCTGCGTTTGGCAAGGTGAATCTTGATCGAGTGTTAAATACCCAGCTATTTGATTTTAACGAAGCGGCACAAGCTCCAGGTTGGTTAAAGGAATTAAGAGGTGAGCATACGTCTGAAACAGAGCAATATGGAATCAATAATTTTGTTTATCGTGCGCGCAGACCATTTCACCCAAAACGGTTTTTTGATTTTATCAACTCCGAATGGAAAGGCGTGATTCGTTCCAAAGGCTTTTTTTGGTTAGCCTCGAATCCCGAATTTGCTGGATCTTGGTCTCAAGCAGGGGCGATGGCACGCCATGGTGTTGCTGGATATTGGTGGGCAGCAGTGCCAGATGAACATTGGCCTACAGATCAACAAAGTCGAGATGCAATTCAACAAAGCTGGGATGTTCAAACAGGTGATGCACGACAAGAAATTGTATTGATTGGGATGCAGATGGATCAATCTGAACTTATTCGTCAATTTGATAATTGTTTATTAAACGATGATGAAATGGCGTTAGGCGCAGAAAAATGGCAAGAGTTTGAAAATCCTTTTAGTAGGTGGACTGATTCTATCATTAGCCATTAATTCATTATGATTCGTTCAATTCAGCCAAAGCATTGCTGAGAATACTTGCAAGCATGAGCGCTTTTAATTATACGCTCATGCTTGGCTTTATATTTTATTAAAATTTAGCTCTTAAGGTGAAAGTCACATTACGTGGTTCTCCCCAATAAACACCATTATAGAAACCTACATTTAAATAGTATTTTTCATCAAATAAGTTATTGATATTCACACTTGCAGTCAGCTCATCACTTAACTTATAACTGGCAAAAGCATTGGCCAATACATAGGCCTTTTGTGTGACTACACCACCGTTATAGGCATTTGCAGGAGCTCCCCCCCATTTTTGTGAAATTTCACTTTGCCAATTCAATCCACCACCTAATGTTAGCTTTTCTGAACCTGTCCAAAGATTTTCTGGAAGAGTAATACTACTAAATAACTTTACTTGGTTTTGAGGAATATTGCTTAAAGCATTGGCGTTTGCAGAACTTACGCTATTTACATAGGTATAGCCGAAGCTAAGATTCCAATTTTCCTGTAACTTTCCAATGGCTTCTAACTCAATACCATTGACTTTAAGTCCTTTGCCCGATGACATATATGCAGTATCCATCTCATCTACTTTTGGAATAGTGCCATTTTTTACACCATCACGATATTCAACATCTTCTACCGCAAGGTCTTTGACACTTGACCAAAATAGAGCAGCACTGGTCAATAACTTACCATCCAATAGATCCGCTTTAATCCCTAGCTCAGTGGTGCTTCCCATTTCAGGATCTAGATAATCGCCGAAACGATCTCGTCTAGTGGACGGATTAAATACATTGGTATAACTGGTGTAGGCTGTATAAGTATCATTAATATCGTACAAAATCCCCGCATAAGGCACCAATTGATCAAAGTTACGTGGCTTTGTAGGAGAAACCGGGGCATTAGGATCCCACTTGTCAACTTTATAGTCATACGAGCTATAACGTGCGCCCAAAATTAACTTAAGCGGATCAGCTAAATTTAAACGTAAAGTTGAATATACCCCGTAAAGCTCTGTGGTATTGGTACTTCCAGCTCCAGTTTTCTCATAGGTTGGTTTTGGAATATTACCTGTCCAATTACGATAATCAGGTATAGCTGCTGGATACTCGAGATTGCTTTTTACACTCAATGAGGTATTTTCACTTTTAAAACCACTATAACCAATGATTAAATCATGTTGGCGATTTAACAACTGAAATGGTCCTGTGGCATACAAATCAATATTGAGTTTTTTACTTTCAGCATAAGGGCTAACACTGGTCCATAGACTCAGCCCTTTTCCTGTGCTTGGGTCTGGAAAGCCACTACCACCATAAGCCACCATCCAACTATTATCCGAGGTGCTGTGGGCAATCGCTGCTTTAACCAGCCAGTCATTGGCAAAAGTATGTTCAATATCAGCAAAAACGGTTTTATCAGTATTGGCAATTGAACTCCAGTCCGCAGATAAACTAAAGTTTCGCGGAAAATTTGCTTTGCTTCCATCAGCATTAAAATAAGGCACTGTACCCCACGTTGAGCCTTTAGGATCATTGTCTTGATATTGAAACCCGACTGAGGCTGTTGTTGTTGGGGTTAAATCTGCACTGATAATCCCCATTGCGGCTGTGGACTTGAGCTTATAACGATCCATATAGGACTCTTTATCGGTATACGCTGCCATGAATCGACTTCGAACACTGCCATCTTGAGTCAGTGGAATGGATACATCGGCTTCTACACGGGTATTGTCCCATGAGCCATAAGTTGAGCTGACATTGCCCTTAAACTCTTTTTCAGGACGCTTACGTACCATATTGATGGTTGCAGAAGGGCTGCCTGTTGAACCAGTTAAGCCAGAAGCACCTTTGATCACTTCAACTCGGTCAAAGAAAAAACTATCAAAGCGGGGAGCATTGTCTCCTACAGGCATACCATCAATTTGCCTATTGGTAATTTGAAAACCACGGGAATAGTAGTTAGAACGTTCACTGTCATTTTTAGTCGCGGTAACGCCTGGTGTTGCGGCAAGAACATCATCCAGAATGGTCAGCCCGCGTTGTTCAATTTGTTCACGGGTGACGATGCTTACAGATTGTGGTGTTTCTTTTAAAGATAATTTTAATTTTGATGAGCTTCTTGAGGATTTTGCTTTAAAACTTCCGCTTCCCTCAGTTTTTTCATCCTGAGCATCTGCTTTAACTGTAATGGTTGGGAGTACCGAAGTATTCGCTTCATTACTTTTTTGCTCTTGCGCAAAAGCACTATGGGAAATAGCACTGCAAATAAGAATTGATTTTATTGCAATGTTTAATACCGTTTGTTTACGTAGATTGTCCATAAGAATAGAGATTGGTAAATAAGAATCGTTATTATTATCAATAAGAATACAAAAAGATACAAATAGAACATAATTTTTAAACTTTTTTATGGGTGATATAAATACAAGATATAGTTGGATTTTTAATTTAAATGTATGATTTTTAATTATAATCTGTGAAATGGTGGTGTTGTGTTTAAGTTTAAATTTACACTAATAAATTGTAAAATAATAAGCTTGTATTTTATTTATCACGATGATTAATTATTGACTGAGCCTTATCCTGATCCCAAATTGAAAGCTTATATCTTTTTCCATTTTCGATTTTCTTCTGAAAAGTTAACCAGAAACGAAACACCTGATTCATCACCAACAAGATATGAGGATGGGTTTACCATCAGTACCTTTAATAAAGTCCCTGTTTCAATGATAATTGGTTCTAAATTATCTTTATTTAAGGTAACGGGTTGGAGTAATTCAATGATTTCCACTTTTATACTAACCTATTGTTTGAACATAAAATTCTATAAATAATTATTACACAGCTCAATAAGCTTTGCTGAGATACAGCGTTAAAAAACGCAACATTGATGGGGCTTTATGTAGCCTAAACATTTTTAAAGTTTCACTGTTGTATAAGGCTAAGTTTCATCTTAGGGGAAAACTTAGCCTAGACAGTTTTAAATTTTATAAAGTAATCGTTGCACCAAGCGCTTTAACAAATTGGGCTAACCAAGCAGGATGTGCTGGCCATGCTGGCGCTGTTACCAGGTGTCCATCTGTGACTGCTTCAGTGACTGCAATATCTGCATATTGCCCGCCTGCAAGTTTAACTTCTGCGGCACATGCAGGATAAGCGGAACATAAGCGTCCTTTTAATACATCGGCTGCGGCAAGCAGTTGTGCGCCATGGCAAACAGCGGCAATTGGTTTTTTAATCGCATCAAATTCACGAACAATTTCAATTACTCGGTCATTCATACGTAAATATTCAGGTGCACGGCCACCCGGAATCACTAAACCGACATAGTTTTCGCTGTTGACTTGGTTAAAGTCATAGTTAATTGCAAAGTTGTGACCACGCTTTTCACTATAGGTTTGCTCACCTTCAAAATCATGAATCGCCGTTGCGATTGTATCGCCAGCTTTTTTATCAGGGCAGACTGCATGAACGCTATAGCCCAATCCAGTGAGGAACTGAAAAGGAACCATGGTTTCATAATCTTCAACATAATCACCCACTAACATTAGAATTTGTTTAGACATTTTTACACCTTTTGTTTAAATTTTATGATTTATTTCATGTAAAATAGCATGCTCTAGTTGCAGTTTTAAGTTGAATTTATACGGCTTTAGTCTTAATTTAACAGACTTAACTGTAATAAAAATTGTATTCAGTGATGAATGAGAAAAATATGAAAAAGTATCTATTGGGTTTAGTGATCGCGACTGCTGCTATGAGCAACCATGCTGCAGTAGAAGAAACAGTGTATAGAGGAATGGGTGAGGCATCTGCACAGTTTCCAAGCTTTAAAAAGATGCAAAAGCAGGGGCTAATCAATAAAAAACCGGATATTTCAAGAAATGACTATAATGATGTATATAAATTAAAAAAACCGCTTCAATTTATGGGGCAAACGGTTGCACTGCTTTCAGACGAATATATGACACAGTATGCTGGATGTTGTGTCAGTGAGGGTTGGGGAGCTGTTTTAGCTAAAAAGAGTGATATGAAACTCTTGACTCAATTTGCCAAAACCAACCAGTGTTCTTTAAGCAAAGTAGAATCAGATACCAGTAATTATTATGGTTTTAAACTGAAAGCATTACCAACAGCAGAATATTATGAGCTTTCTTGTCGTGAACGTGATTTAGAAAACCAGCAGTAAAATAGATAAAAGTAAGAGATATAAAACTGTAGCGATTTAAATCTCTTATGCATTATAAATTTTCTCCCTCTTTGCTTTTGTGATACACGGCTTAGAGGGAGGGAGGGAGATGTCTTGACAGACTTTTTATGAATGAACCTGTGTAGGTGGTCTTGATCAATATCTACAGAATTAAAGCGCCTGTACCAGCACCAATCACCATTAACCAAACTGGATGAACGTTTTTAAACAGACTTAGACAAATAGTGATGGCGACGATCGCGATCAGTAAAATATTTTGAGCAGAGGCTTGGGCAATAATCCAAGCACTGACTAAAACCAAACCGACTGTAATAGGTTTTAACGCCTTTTCAAATTTCGCCCGAAGTGGATGACTTTTAAAATTATTCCAAAATTTAAGTGCATAAATGGTGATGATTGAAGAAGGACCAAACTTTGCAAAAGACGTCACGATCAATCCCATAGGCCCTGCGACATGCCATCCCACCAAGGGAACAATCATCATGTTTGGACCTGGTGCAGCTTGCGCCATTGCAAACATAGAGCTGAATTGCTCAGCAGTCATCCATTGGTGGATCACAACCACCTGATGTTGCATTTCAGGTAAGATGGCATTCCCGCCACCAAAGGCCAATAAAGACAGTTGAGTAAACACTAAAGTCAGTGCGATGAGAACATACATCTTATTTTACTCCTGAGTCACTTTAGTTTGATTAAATGCTAAAACTGCCATATTCACGGTGATTAAAATCAACAGCGTCAGTGCCAAGGGCAATTTAATCAACAGCATAAAAATAATGGTCAAGATAATGGTGAAATAGGTCAGCTTACTTTTCATAATTGGTTTTAACATCTTAAAACCTGTAGCAAACAGTAGACCCGCAGCAGCGGCAGCTAAACCTTGAATCATGTGTTGCACCATTGGGATATCTTGAAAGCTGCTATATAGCTGGTACAACGAGATAACAATAATGGTCGGGGCCAGCATAAGACCAAATACCGCACTAATCGCACCTTTTACTCCAGCAAAGTCATAACCAATCGCGACTGCCATATTTACAATATTCCCACCGGGTAAGATTTGGCAGACACCCAATAAGTCGGTAAATTTTTCAGATGTTAACCATTTCTGATCTTCTACAATTAAACGATGTGCGAGAGGAAGTACCCCACCAAATCCCATGAGACCAAGTTTCATAAAGCCTAAAAATAATGCTTTGCAATTGGGTGTGGTCATGGATTGTTCCATTGGGATTGCTTCAGTATTCATTTAGACCTCTTCAATTTGCTGTGATGTACTTGGCTTGAATATGATTATCTGCTTGTTGAGTCATAAAGAAAAATGCTATTTTTGCTGTTATTCATACCTAAAAAGTATGCTTTAAACGTGAATTAGCACGATAAAAATGAAAAGATCGATATTGAGGCGAAAAGATGATTGATATTCATAAGCTTAATGCGTTTGTGGCGGTGGTTGAGGAAAGTAATATTTCTCGGGCAGCGGTACGTCTGAATATGCAGCAACCGCCTTTAACAAGAATTATCAAAAACTTAGAAGATGAGTTAGACACAGATTTATTGAAGCGTTTACCGCGTGGCGTAGAAGCAACTGAAGCGGGTAAGGCCTTATACCAAGAGGCACTTACCATACTTGCGCATGCACAAGCTATTCCCAAACGCGTGCAAAATATTTCTAAAGGTTTGGAAGGGCAAATCAATATTGGTTTTACCAACTCAGTCGGCTTACATTCCTTTTTGCCTGCTTTACTGCGTAATTTTCGTGAAGTATTTTCAGCGGTGTCTATTCATTTGGAAGAAGATGGCAGTAGCTCATTGATTGATTCGATTATCAATGAAAAGAATGACATCGTTTTTTTGCGTAAGCCTGCGCCGATTGGTTTGGGACTCACCAGTTTGCATGTACTTGATGAGCCTTTAATTGTGGCATTGCCCAATAATCACCCCTTAGCTGAACATCCAGATGCCATCCAATTACTTGATTTAGAGCCTTATGATTTTGTACTGTATCGCCGTTTAGCAGGACAAGACTTGTTTGATAATATTTTGGCTAGTTGTTATCAGGCTGGATTTAGTCCAAAGATTGTTCAAGAAGCCCCACGTTTAACGTCGAGTTTAAATTTGATTGCAGCAGGGATTGGTTTGTCGATAGTTCCAGAGGCCATTCGAGATTTTTGGAACAAGCAAATTATTTACAAAGCGCTTAAAGCGGATACGCCGTGTATTGCACCAATTTATGCAGTCTATAAGCAGGATGCTGAAAATATCCGTTTAAAACATATTTTAAATTTGCTCGCTTAATTTATAGGTTGACTTGCTAAAGCTCTAGCTAAATAAGTGGATTTATATATTTTGGATGTTGGTGTTGCTCACTGTGACTAAAGATCTAGATTTAGATTGAGCTATTTTGGAATAATTTATGCTTTGAAATTCTATCTTGAAAATAAAATCAGTGAATCATTGCATTTTTGCTACACATAAAGCCTGAGCTCAAGATTAGTATTATTGTTTTAAATTCAAACCTTAGAAATAGAATTGAGGATATCGCTTTGAAACTTGGATTTGTAAAAAGTGTTTTAGCATCTGCAATCATGTTGTCATCTGCACCGGTATGGGCTGAAACAACAGGGCAAATCACTCAAACCACTTCAGCTTTTGTGAAAGATCAAAAAAAATCGGGGATTGATCATCAATATTTTGACCAAAATGTAAAAGGGAATGATGATTTTTATCAACATGTAAATGGAGGATGGTTGAAAAATACCGAAATTCCTGCAGATAAATCACGTTGGGGAACTTTTGATATTTTGCATGAAGAATCATTAAAACAATTGCATGATATTGTCGATGAACTTTCAAAACAGCAATTGGTGGAAGGAAGTTCAGAGCAAAAAGTGGCAAGTCTGTATGCCAATTTTATGGATGAAAAAAGTATTGAAGCATTGGGTATTCAGCCGATTCAAGCGGAAATTACCAATGTTGATGCATTGAAAAGCAAAAAAGATATTGCGCAATTGGCCGCACATTTTTCACGTATTGGTGTAACCAGCCCTTTTGATGTGGGTATTGACCAAGACATGAAAAACTCAACTGAAATGGTGGCAATGCTTGGGCAAAGTGGTTTAGGGTTACCTGATCGTGATTATTATTTAAAAAATGATGCCAAATTTAAGAAAATCCGTTCGCAATATTTAAAGTATATTGAAAAAACTTTAAGCCTAGCTGGAGACAAGCAAGCAGCCCAGCATGCGCAAGGGATTTTAAAATTAGAAACGCAAATCGCCAAGATACAATGGAGTAATGTTCAAAACCGTGATGTAACAAAACTCTATAATATTTATAAAACGCAAGACTTAGCTAAACTTAGTCCAAAAATTGATTGGCAAATTTATCTAGAAAAACAAGAGTTGTCCGATAAGATTAAAACCATACAAGTCATTCAACCAAGTTACTTCAAAGGGTTAAGCCCAATTGTTGACAATACCTCACTAGAGGTTTGGAAAGCTTATTTTAAATTTCATTTAGTTAGTGATTTTTCATCATTGCTTAGTCAAGCTTTCGTAGACAATAGCTTTGATTTTTATAGCAAACAGCTCAGAGAAATTAAGGAGCAGAAACCACGTTGGAAGCGTGGTGTGCAATTGGTTGAGGGAACTTTAGGTGAAAGTTTGGGCCAGATTTATGTGAAAAAGTATTTTTCTGCTGAGAAAAAACAACGCATGGAAGTCTTGGTGCAAAACTTAATGAAAGCTTATTCTCAAAGCATAGACAAACTGGATTGGATGAGCCCAACCACGAAAGTTCAGGCGCAGAAAAAGTTAGCAAGTTTTGCGGTGAAAATTGGCTATCCAAACAAATGGCGTGATTATTCAGCTTTAGAAATCAAAAATAATGACTTGATTGGTAATGTGATCCGTTCACGTGAATTTGAACATCAATATGCCTTGAATAAATTGGGCAAGCCTGTTGATCGTGATGAATGGGGCATGACACCGCAAACCATCAATGCGTATTACAATGCTTCATTAAATGAAATTGTCTTTCCAGCAGCAATTTTACAACCTCCATTCTTTGATATGGATGCCGATGATGCGGTGAACTATGGTGCGATTGGTGCAATTATCGGACATGAGATCAGTCATGGCTTTGATGACCAAGGCAGTCAGTTCGATGAATTGGGCAATATGAAAAACTGGTGGACGGCAGAAGACCATCGAAAATTTAAAGAAAAAACCAATACATTGGTTGCTCAATACAACGCTTATGAGCCAATCAAAGGTTATCATGTCAATGGTGAGTTAACCTTAGGTGAAAATATTGCTGATAACTCTGGATTGGCAATTGCTTATAAAGCTTATCAACTGTCTTTAAATGGCAAGGCTGCGCCAGTATTGGATAATTTAACAGGTGAACAACGCTTTTATATTGGTTGGGCACAAGCATGGCGTTCTAAAATTACTGATGCAATGCAAGTTGAATTCTTAAAAAGAGATCCGCATTCACCTGATAAAGTTCGTGGCAATGCCACCTTGCTAAATCAAGCACCATTTTATGATGCTTTTCACATTCAGCAGGGCGATAAAATGTATTTACCAGCCAATAAACGCGTGACCATTTGGTAATAATCTGACCTAAAAGCCTGCCAAGCTGTATCAAGACTTGGCAGGCTTTTTTATATTTTTTTCACATGTCGTATAAAAAATGGCAGTGGAATAGATGTCTAGATAGAGCTTTTTAAGTTTTAACTTAATTGATTATCTCTAATCATTTTTTATGTGATTCTCTTATCACTTTATTTCGATAAATAGTCAATAAATTCAATGTAATAAGTTTGTTGTTTTGGGCGTTTTAAGATATTTTTATGCATAAATATAATTGAGAAATGTCCGGTGAATTTAAAAACATTCTTATTGTTGGGTGGGGTCGCTTTTGTATTGCAGGGTTGTACAACCATGAATACATCAACATCAGACACTTTTAAACAATATGCTTCTGCTCAAGAACTCATTGATAAGCACAATATTAATGAAAACAATAGTGCATCTAAAGAGTATGTTTATGATTGGGGATCAAAACAAAGCGATCAACAGGTGCAGTCTTTAACACCGAAAAGCTACTTAAGTCGTTACTGTAGTGCCAAGGGTGGTCATTTTTCTCAAGTGCAAAAAAGCTCAATGAGTTTGGTTAAGGATATTTGGGCAAAAAAATTATTAAATACTTATAACAGTGTAAAACAGGGGATCGGTGCATACCAATGTATTGAAAGTAATGGTCAGCAATGGTATGTATCCATCGAACCTTTATCTGAACGTAAACTCGATCAAACTGGAACCCGAGTTGTAAATTTGCAAACCAAAGTTTTATCTTTGGATGAGCTTAATAAATTCTATAACAACAAAAGCAATATGGCGGCAGTTGCCCAAGAAAAGAAATCTAAAAATAGTCATTCAAAAAGCAGTGATGCAAAAAGTACTGATATAAAAACGAATAATTCAAAAAATGCTGCTATCAACAATGTAGCAAAAACTCCCCCTGTTAAAGTCATGGAAGAAAAAAAGCCAGTCACCCCAGTTGCAGAAGAAGTAAAAGAAAAGCCTCAGCCTGAAAAAACAATAACGACACCGCAGTCACAACAGATGCAATTATATATTTCAGCGCGCAAAGAATTAGGACGTGGACAAAATCAGATCAATGCCTGTAACAATGCTGAACGTGCTTATAATTATGGGCGCTTGCATGGAACAAGTGGAATTAATGTCTATGCTGAATCAGGTGTATTGGTAGCAAGATGTTTAACCAATGTGCCAAGTTATAGTCAGCGCTTTTCTAATCCGCAAGATCGAGCCAAACGAATTTTGCAGAATTTGGCGGGTAATCAAAATCATGCAGTTGCTAAACATATGCTAAAGCAGATTAAGTAATGGAATAAGGTGTTTCACCTCAACGAAGTGAAACACCCGAATAAATGAAAAGCGTTATTCATCATTCAACGAACATTCAAAACTACTCGGATTTTCTTTACAACGAACTTTTTTGAGGAAATTCATCATTTGTGGATCATAAATACCTGATTTAGTCAGTGCAATACGAGATTCACGCATCATTTTGATATAGTTCAGTTGTTCATTGGCAGGAATATTCATCCAATATTTTGCAGGAATTTCTTTTTCATATTTGGCTACAATGTTAAATGTTCTGCCCAATTGACTCGCGACCCAAGTTCGAGATTTTTGTCCAAAGCCTTGAGGGAATTTGTCTTTGCGAATAATAAAATTGGCCGAAATTTGAGTCAGTGGGAATTTTACGATGCCGCCTTTTTCTCCTAGGCCCTTATAGAGCTCAAAAGGTTTAAATGCAACAACAGGTGCAGGAAGGATATCAATTTCATGATTGTTAAATTTAGCGCCTGCACTGGTGACATCAACAGAAACAGCTTGTGCGCCCACTTGTTGAACCAATTTTGGTTGTGCTTCGTCATAACGGAACACCCCAATTTTTTTACCAGCAGCTTTGGCTAATGTGTTGATATTTTTGTCATTTACAAATAGATATGCAGGGCCAATTGTACCCAATCCTGCAATTTCATAAGGGCCATTGATCATCTTTTCCGCTGCTCGGGGTAAAGATAATAATTTATAGGCTGAAATGGCTGTTTTCATATCCGTTAATGCACCGATCGCATCTAAGGAGCCAATATATTTATTAAATTGGCGACCACGTAAACCACTGATAATGGCACCATCACATTTACCCACTTTTAAGTCTTCTGCGGCGAGCCTTTCGTCAGTAACGGCTCTTAAATCTATATCAGCACCCCAATTTTTTGCTTCAAGTGCATAATCTTTAGCAAGGGCATATGCATCACCTGCTTTACCAACCGGATCAAAAACACATACAACTTGCTTTGCAAAAGCAGGCATTGAAAGTGCGAATAAAGTAGTTATTGTGAGAGCTTGAACCATTTTCATATATATTTCCTTATAAACTGTTATGGCATATCTTATTAAAACGTATGTGCTATTGATGAACTAATGACCATGAGGATTGTTTTTTGTGTCAATAAACCCAACAAATGTAGGTTTTGAGTGTAGGTTATTGATTGAGATTTGAGATGCTTTCTATTTTTAAATACAACATAAATATTGAATCGAGTTTAGTACAGCAAATAAGCCACTATTTTATATTTATAGCAAATTTATCTAGTCAAAAATTCGAGCAATTAAGTGAAATATTGCTTTAATTATATTGAGAATAGATCGAATAATGAGTTGACCAATTATTTCTGCAATAAATTCTTTGAGAAAATTCCATATTTTTTTAAGAATATAGGCGACCCATTGAATTAAAGCGATGATCTTTCTACAAATGAAATTTAATATTGCCATGAAAGGATTGCGTTTATTCGACTGCCACCATTTTTGTAGTTTTGTCAGGTTAAGGCGAAGTACGTTTTCGTAGAAAATAAGCGCATAGAGCCAAATACAGAATAAAATACCTAAGCAAGAAAGCGTAATTTGTAGAATTGTCATTGAACGTTGTTTTTAATTTTGAATATAAAGTTTGGACCTATTCTAAACTGTATTTTTAATTATGTTAAGGCGCGATGATTTCACTCTTTTAGGTGAGGATTATCATCTGCCTCTATTGGATGATTATGGAAAGTTCAGTTTTTCCATTTATCCAGTATTTGATTTTATCTTGTTGTAATGAGAAGTAATTCAAGTTACAGAGTCATAACAGGCGAATAGGTAGCGCTTGTGATACAAAGGATTTAATTTCGAATTGGACTTTGTTTATGTCACGCCAAATTTTTTCCTCAATGCATTCAAAATTTTCCCATATGGGTCGTTCTGTGTTTATGGCGACGGCATTAATGGGAACAGCACAATTTGCTGTCGCAGGGCCAACCGTTGATCAACTTAGCGATTGTTTGGTAAAAGCAACCACAGCAACAGATAAAACTACAGTATTACAGTGGACCTTTGCTGCACTATCTACACACCCCGATCTAAAAGCATTGAGTAATGTTAGTGATGCACAAAGAACGCAACTCGATCAAAAGTTTGCTCAGGTTTTACAACGGGTGATTGTAGAACAGTGTGCCGCACAGACCAAAGCAGTGATTGCAGCTGAAGGTGTGCAAGCAGTAGGTGACAGTTTCCAAGAGCTAGGTCGTACGACAGGTGAAGATATTATTAAAAACCCTGAAGTGAAAAAACAGTTACAGGGTGTATTGCGATATGTCGACTTAAATAAATTGGTGATGACGTTTTTAACCCCAGATATTTGGAATAAGTTGGGTGTGATTCGTCCATAAATCACTTTACCTTTACGAAGCAAGACTTCGTCTCTGTTTAAAGGAGTGGGAATCTTCATGACTCAATTGAAGTCATTATAGAAATCTCAAAGCAGCTCCTCTTACTATTGAAAGGGTTTGGGGAGTGGAATGAATGCATCAAGAAAGCTTGTTTAAAGTTAGATTATTAAAATTAGATTGAGTTTTGGTCTGTAAAAATTGGTGGTTGAGGGTATTTAAAAGATTGGTTTTTTTCAGTGATTGCATGTTATCTTGATGATTTGATTCAAAGAAAGCATTAGGTCAATTTAATGAATTTTGAAAAACTCTTTTTATATAAACAATGGTCAGATCAGCGCTTATCTAAAGCCATAGATCAAATTGATCAAGTGCAATATTTAGAAGATTATAATTTTGCCAAGCAACAATTCAATCATATGATCATTGTCGAAGAGTTATTTAGATCTCGGCTAGAAAACAAAAAAGCGTTGCACAGCCAAACCAATACAGAATTTTTACCCGCCTTAGATGAACTTAAACATCGAATTGCTGAATCACATTTATGGTTTATTGAATTTGTACAAAATATTCAATCGGATCAATTTGCAGAAATTATTCATTTTCAATTTATAGATAAAAAGACGGGTAGCCTATCAATAGAAGAGATCCTCTTTCATATCATCAATCATGGAACATACCATAGAGGCAATATTGCACATGCTTTGCATCATGCTCAGGTTGTTCATCCTGCCGATACATATACGGTCTTTATTCATCAGTATGAACCTGAACGTAGAGCGCTTTGATAGTTTATAATTTGATAATTTATAAATAGCAGATGATTTTTTTCTAATATTAGAAATAAGTTAGGTATTGTGAAATCAATCGTTGTCTGATTTGGTTAAAATTTAATTGTCAAAAATCAACCAATACGTATAATTAATTAATACGTATGAGGTGAAATCTTATGCAAGCGAAATTGACCTTATCTATAAATAAAAAAGTGATTGAACGGGCGAAACTTTATGCTCAGGAACATGAGCAGAGTGTTTCGAGTTTGGTTGAAGCTTATTTAGATCGTATTTCAGCACACACTGAAATTTCGAGTGATGTTCAAGCGCCTATTACTGGAAGTTTGACTGGGATGTTTGCCATTCAAGACCAAGGGCAAGATTATAAAGCATTGCTTTCTGAGGCTCGTATGGAAAAACATAAATGAGCGAGCGGATATTTATTGATTCTGATGTAATTTTGGATGTGGCTTTAGCCCGTCAGCCTTTTGTTGAGGCAAGTCAAACTGTTGTAGCGTTGTGTGAGAAAGGGCATTTTACAGGGTGCATTTCTTCAAACAGTGTTGCCAATATTTATTATATTTTGCGTAAGTTGGGCGGTGATGAGAAAGCGCGTCTTTTTATTCAACAACTTTTAAAATTTTTGGTGATTATCCCTGTTGATCATGTTGGGATTTCTCAAGCGTTGGTGTCTAAGTTTTCTGATTTTGAAGATGCAATTCAATATTTTTCTGCGTTGAGTTTTGGTTGTAGCAAAATCGTGACGAGAAATATTCAGGATTATAAATTTGCTGAAATAAGTGTTGTTTTACCGAGTGCTTTTATCGGCTGAGGGTATTTTGCCAAATTTTAAAAACTCAACATATAAATCCTTTAAACAAAGAAAACCCGCTCTAAAACGGATTTTCTTTTAAAATAAAATCAGCTTAACCAATCAATTTCTTCATTAATTCATTGACTTGAGCAGGGTTGGCTTTACCACGAGAGGCTTTCATCACTTGACCGACTAAACCGTTGAATGCTTTCTCTTTACCAGACTTATACTCTTCAACCATCTTCTCATTGGCAGTAAGCACTTCTTTGATGATGGCTTCAATAGCACCTGTATCAGTTTCCTGTTTCAAGCCTTTTTCAGCAATGATCTCATCTGCAGTTTTGCCTTCTTCCCACATAAAGCCAAACACTTGCTTAGCAATCTTACCGCTAATCGTGTTGTCAACAATACGTGCGATCATCCCGCCAAGTTGTTCTGCTGAAACAGGAGAGTCTTGAAGTTCAAGGCTGGCTTTGTTTAAAGCACCAGAGAATTCACCCATCACCCAGTTTGCAGCAACTTTACCTTGAGCCGCACCGCCAGAAGCAGTAACAACCGCTTCATAGAAGTCAGCCAATTCACGCGATAGGGTCAGTACATGTGCATCATATTCAGTCACTGCAAAGTCAGCGATAAAACGCGCACGACGCGCTTTAGGTAACTCAGGAAGTGCAGCACGAGCAGCTTCAATTTGCTCATTTGCAATGATCACTGGAAGCAAGTCAGGGTCAGGGAAGTAACGGTAATCGTTGGCTTCTTCCTTAGAACGCATTGAACGTGTTTCCATTTTGTTCGGATCGAACAAACGGGTTTCTTGATCAATACGACCGCCATCTTCCAAGATGTCCATTTGACGTTGAATTTCAACATTGATGGCTTGTTCGATAAAACGGAATGAGTTGAGGTTTTTTAACTCACAACGGGTACCAAATGGTTGCCCCGGACGACGTAACGATACGTTACAGTCAGCACGGAATGAACCTTCAGCCATGTTACCGTCAGAAATCCCTAACCAACGCACCAAAGTGTGAATCGATTTGATATAAGCAACAGCTTCTTCAACTGAACGCATATCAGGTTCAGACACGATTTCAAGTAAAGGTGTGCCAGCACGGTTTAAGTCGATGCCAGACATGCCTTCGAATTGATCGTGAATCGATTTACCTGCATCTTCTTCCAAATGTGCACGAGTTACGCCTATACGCTTCACTGTGCCATCTTCAAGCTGGATGTCGATATGGCCTAGCCCGACGATAGGATTGTCCATCTGGCTGATCTGGTAGCCTTTTGGCGAGTCTGGGTAAAAGTAGTTCTTACGCGCAAACACAGAGGCTTGGTCAATATAGGCATCAATCCCCAAACCGAAACGAATCGCAAGATCAACCACTTCTTGGTTTAACACAGGTAGTACACCCGGCATTGCTAAATCAACAAGGCTGGCTTGAGTATTCGGGTCTTGACCAAATTCAGTTGATGAACCTGAAAAGATTTTAGACTGAGTTGCAAGCTGTGTGTGAATCTCAATACCAATAACGACTTCCCAACCGTCAATCAGCTTTGACACGGATGGTGCTAACTTTTGAGCTTCAGTCATTATGCATTCTCCTCAGCAATAGCCGCACGTTTAGTATGCCAATCTGTATTTTGTTGATATTGATGCACAATTGAAAGCAATTGTGATTCTGACCAATAGTTACCAATTAACTGCAAACCTACTGGGAGATTATTCGTATCAAAACCAACAGGTGCGTTAATGGCTGGTAAGCCGGCCAAGTTCACCGCAAGTGTATAGATATCGCCTAAATACATTTCGGTTGGACTCAAGTTCGCACCGATTTTGTATGCCGTCGTAGGTGCAGATGGTGCTGCAATCACATCGACATTTTCAAAAGCTTTTAAGAAATCTTGTTGGATTAAACGACGAACTTTTTGTGCTTTGACATAATAAGCATCGTAATAACCAGCAGAAAGCGCATAAGTACCAATCAAGATACGACGTTGTACTTCTGCACCAAACGCCTCTGAACGAGAGCGTTTATAGAGATCTAAAATATCCGTTGGGTTTTCACAACGGTAACCGTAGCGAACACCGTCATAACGTGACAAGTTAGACGACGCTTCCGCAGGCGCGATCAAATAATAAGTTGGTACATAGGCTTCAGTCATGTTGAGGTCAATCTCAACCAATGTCGCGCCCATGTCTTGTAATTTTTTCAAAGATTCTTCAACACGTGCCTTAACTTCTGCATCGAGGCCTTGAACATTGAAGTATTGTTTTGGAATACCAATACGTAAACCTTTCACTGCTGTTGCATTTAAGTTTGCAACATAGTCATCCACTTCCTTGTTGATTGAGGTTGAATCTTTGAGGTCATGTCCAGCAATGGTGTTCATCAAAAAGGCACAGTCTTCAGCAGAACGTGCCATTGGGCCACCTTGATCCAGTGATGATGCAAATGCAATCATCCCGAAACGAGAGACACGGCCATAGGTCGGTTTAAGACCGGTTAAGCCACAGAAAGAAGCAGGCTGGCGAATTGAACCACCTGTGTCGGTACCTGTTGCAAGCGGTGCAAGATCAGCCGCAACAACAGCCGCAGAACCACCAGAAGAGCCACCAGGAACATGTTCTAAGTTCCATGGGTTTTTAGTCGCGCCGTAGAATGAGCTCTCAGAGGTTGAACCCATTGCGAATTCATCCATGTTCACTTTACCTAATGTGACTAGGCCAGCTGCTTTGGCTTTCGCCACCACAGTTGCATCATAAGGTGAAACGAAATTGTCCAGCATTTTTGAACCCGCAGTGGTTTTAATCCCTTGGGTACAGAAAATATCTTTATGCGCCAGTGGAACACCAGTCAATACGCCAGCTGTTCCAGATTTTAGTAAGTTGTCAGCAGCATCAGCTTGAGCCAATGCTTGTTCGGGAGTGACCGTTACATACGATTTGACACGATCATCAATTTTCGCAATACGGTCCAAATAATGCTGAGTCAATTCACGAGATGAAAATTGGGCAGATTTTAAGCCTTCTGTCATTTCACGAATCGATAAACGGTGTAAATCAGTCATGAGTACAATTCTTTACGATTAATTTTTTAAAATAAGTTCATTTGATCAAATATTATTCAATCACTCTCGGAACGAGGTACAAACCATCCTGAGTTGCAGGAGCAATGGCTTGATATTCTTCACGATGGTTCGCTTCAGTCACGACATCTGGACGAAGTGGTTGCGGATTATCAAATGGGCTCTTAAGTGGCTCAACACCATCGGTATTGATCGCTTTTAAGGTCTCCATCATCCCTAAGATTTTATTTAAACTTTGAGCATATTCAGCAGATTGCGTATCATTCAGCGACAATCGAGCAAGATTGGCGATTTGCGATACAGTTTGTGCATTTAATTCTGCAGAATGCTGAACATCTGAACTTGACATGATGTCTCACCTAATCAGTTTTAAAAAAATTCAAAATATCGTGCGTTATAATAAGCGATTGACTTGTTCAAATCATCACATTTAGTTAAAGTTGCCATCTTGCGTCCATATAAAGTTTAAACTGAGAACGACCCGTGATTCTAAAACGACTAATTGGCTTGTTTTCGCCAGATCTAGCCATTGATTTAGGTACTGCAAATACACTTATTTATGCACCAGGAAGGGGCATTATATTAAACGAACCGACAGTTGTGGCGATTCGTCACAGTGGTTCGCAGAAAATTGTTGCAGCTGTGGGTTTAGATGCTAAGCAAATGCTTGGTCGTACCCCAGCCAATATTTCTGCAATCCGTCCGATGAAAGATGGTGTTATTGCAGATTTCGAAGTTACTGAAACCATGTTAAATCAATTTATTGGTAAAGTGCATGAAAAACGTTTATTTCCACCTGCACCTCGTGTAGTGGTATGTGTACCATGCAAATCAACATTGGTAGAACGCCGTGCGATTCGTGAAGCTGTGTTTAACGCAGGTGCACGTGATGTACGTTTGATTGAAGAGCCTATGGCTGCTGCGATTGGGGCGGGTATGCCTGTTGAGCAAGCGTGTGGTTCTATGGTCGTAGATGTGGGTGGTGGTACAACTGAAATTGCCATCATTTCCTTACAAGGTTGTGTGTACGCAGATTCTTTACGTATTGGCGGTGATGTTTTTGATGAACAAATTATTAACTATGTACGTAAAGCACATGGTTGTGTAATTGGTGAAACAACGGCTGAAACTATCAAAAAAGAAGTGGGTATGGCTGTTGCTGATGGCACAACTTTAGAAATTGAAGTTCGTGGTCGTAACCTTGCTGAAGGTGTACCGCGTGCCATTACGGTAACTTCAGATGAAATTACCCAAGCGATTTCTGATCCATTACAAAGTATTGTTTCTGCTGTGAAATCGGCACTTGAGCAAACTCCACCTGAGTTATCTTCAGATATCGCAGAGCGTGGTATTGTGTTGACAGGTGGTGGTGCATTACTGCGTAACCTAGATAAGTTGCTTGCTCAAGAAACAGGTTTACCTGTTGTTGTAGCAGAAGATCCTTTAACTTGTGTAACGCGTGGTGGCGGTAAAGTCTTAGAATTCTTTGACAATCCAAACCATGATATGCTTTTTGTAGGCTAAACTATACTCGATTAAGTTTAAGGATGAGGCGGTGCAACCGAATCTCTTTTCAAGACAACCGCCATCTTTTCGCTCGTTCATCATTGCGGTCATCACTTGTTTGGTAGTGCTGTTTTTTAACTGGCGCATGCCACAAGTGATTCAACCTGCAAGAGATGTCTTGTATGCGGCATATAATCCAATTTATGCCTTAGCAAGCTATCCTGTATTGTCGAAAGAATGGCTAAATCAACAAACTAAATCTGAGGCTCAGTTACGTCGTGAAAATACCGCGATGCAAGCTGAATTGCTTCAGGCTCAAGTACGTCTGCAAAAACTCTCTGAACTTTCTGCTGAAAATACCCGTTTACGTGGTTTGCTCGATACGCCATTGATTATCGATGGACGTATGGAAATTGCAGAAGTGATTGGAACTGATGCTGACCCATTGCGCCATATCATTATCATTAACCGTGGTGAAGCCAATCATTTAAAAGTCGGGCAAACCGTTTTAGATGATAAAGGAATCATGGGGCAAATCATCAACGTCTATCCACATAGTAGCCGCGTCATGTTGCTTTCCGATAAAGAACATTCTTTATCTGTACGTTTAGAAAGCTCAGGTATGCGCGCCATCGTGACGGGTACTGGTGATTTAGGACATTTGAAAATGGAATATGTTCCAACAAGTGCCAATATCAAAGTGGGTGATAAAGTTTATAGTTCAGGTTTGGGGCAACATTTCCCAGCAGGCTATTTGGTCGGTTCTGTATCTAAAGTTATGCGTCATAACACAGGTGAGTTTGCGCAAATTGATGTGGTTCCCGCTGCACAATTAGCAGGTGGTCATCATGTTGTGGTACTTTTCTCTGATTCTTTAGCGATGGAGCAGCCAAATGTTGATCGCTAAGAAATTACCTTCTGAAAAGCAACGTAAAGATCCATTATGGATCATTGTTGTCTCAATTATTATTGGTTCAATTCTAGTGGTTTATCCGATGTCCTATGCATTAGCAGGATGGCGGCCACTGTATATGTTTTTAATCATGCTATTTTGGGTGCTGTGTCAGCCTACATGGTGTGGAATTTGGTTTGCATTTACCATGGGGCTATTTACTGACTTATTGTTAGATGCACCTTTGGGGATGAATGCATTGAGCTATGTGCTGATTGCATTTTTAACTCGCTATTTTATTCGAGAAAGACGTGTACTGACATTTAGTAATCTTTGGATTATTAGTATGTTTGCAATTCTCGCGCATTTGGTCTTTACCTTTATGGCGCAAGTGATGGCTGGTACGCATTTTTCGATTACCCGTCATTGGCAAACATTGGTTTCGAGTATTTTTTGCTGGCCAGTTCTTTATTATTTATTAAGAAGATGGCGCATTTAATTCTGGCCTCAGGCTCGCCAAGGCGTAAAGAGCTGCTTTTACAAGTGGGCTTGGATTTTAGCATCCACAGCCCAGATATTGATGAATCTGTCTTGGAACACGAACAGATTGAGCAGTATGTCCAACGTTTGGCTGAAAGCAAAGCCAAAGTGGTATTGGCGTTGCATCCGCAAAGCACTGTTATTGCAGCAGATACAAGCTTGGTTTTTGCCAATCAAATTATTGGGAAACCAACATCTAAGCAGCATGCTTTTGAAATATGGACATTACTGTCAGGTCAAAAACATGAAGTATTGACAGGTGTTTGCGTTGCAAATGCACATCAATTATTGAGTGTCGTGGTTCGCACGGAAGTTGAGTTCCAACAATTCAGTCTGAATGATATGGAAGAATATTGGGCTACAGGCGAACCTTTGGGGAAAGCTGGCGCATATGCAATTCAAGGTATTGCGGCAAAGTATGTGACAGGTATAAATGGTAGTTATAGCAATGTGGTTGGGCTACCGTTGCATGAAACGATACAGTTACTTGATCGTATAGATCAGCGCAGTTGAGGCACTAAATTAACTGCTGAAAAGAATTTTTATAATGTTTTGAGTTTAGTTATGTCTGACGAGTTATTGATTAACGTCACACCTATGGAATGTCGTGTGGCGCTAATTCAAAATGGTACGGTCAACGAACTGTTTGTTGAACGAACTGTTAAACGCGGGTTAGTCGGGAATATTTATAAAGGAAAAGTTGTCCGTGTACTTCCAGGGATGCAAGCAGCCTTTGTCGATATCGGGTTATCTCGTACTGCATTCTTACACATCAATGATATGATTTGGCCGCGTAATCAACCTACGCCGAATGTCTTTGAGTTATTACAACCCGGTCAAATTCTGACGGTTCAAGTGATGAAAGACATGTTGGGCACCAAAGGTGCGCGACTGAGTACCGACCTTTCTATTCCATCTCGTTATCTTGTCTTGATGCCTTATGGCAGTCATATTGGTGTATCGCAACGGATTGAGTCTGAAGAAGAACGTGACCGTTTACGCTCAATGATTGAAAGAATTCAAAGCGAGCATAAGTTGCCGGGTTCAGTGATTGTACGTACAGCCGCTGAAGGAATTGAAGAGGCTTCAATTGCTCAAGATATGGCGTATTTAGCCAAGCTTTGGGAATTTATTCAGAAAAAACAAAAAATTATTGCAGTACCTTCGCTGATTTTTGAAGAACTTCCTTTACCACAACGTGTTATTCGCGACTTAGCCAATGATGATACGGCAACAATTTATGTAGATTCACGGGAAATACATGCCAAGTTGCAAGAGTTCGTTTGTGAATTTGTACCGAGTATGGAAAGCCGCTTGCAGCACTATCCTGGTGAGCGTCCACTTTTTGATTTGTACAATGTTGAAGAAGATATCCAAAAAGCATTACAAACCCGTGTAGCTTTGAAGTCAGGTGGTTATCTGATGATCGATCAGACTGAAGCGATGACCACAATTGATGTCAATACAGGTTCGTATGTTGGTGGGCGTACGCTAGAAGACACCGTATTTAAAACCAATATGGAAGCGACACAGGTGATTGCGCGCCAATTACGCTTACGTAATTTGGGTGGCATTATCATTATTGACTTCATTGATATGCAGGAAGCGGTACATCGTGAAGAGGTCATGAATCAGTTTGATAAAATGCTGGAACGTGACCATGCAAAAACCAAGATTACCCAAGTCTCTGAACTTGGCTTAGTTGAAATGACACGTAAACGTACGCGTGAATCATTGGAGCATTTGTTGTGTGAATCATGCCCGACCTGTCAAGGGCGCGGATTTGTGAAAACAGCAGAGACAGTATGTTACGAAATTTTTCGAGAAATCTTAAGATATACCCGTGCTTATGAGTCTAAGAGTGGCTTTACTGTTATCGGTCATCCATCGGTGATTGATCGCCTATTAACAGCGGAAGCCCCAGCTGTCGCGGATTTAGAGCATTTTATTAATCGAGTGATTAAATTCCAAGTCGAAAATTTATACACGCAAGAGCAATACGATATCATTTTGAGTTGAAATTGTAACAGGATGTCGTTAAACAGTTGTTACATCTGAAATTTTACTTTTTGAACTGATTTCACAATACTAGATTACAAAGGTAGCCAAAGACTTTCTCCCTTTCACAGTCTTAGCAAGTGAGGTCATAAAATGAGTGTAAGTGAACAATTAATCAGTCGTAGTATCAAGCATGTGTTGGAAAGCCAGCCTAAAAATACATGTGTTATGTTAGATGACAATGGTCAAGAAGTGAAAATCACCAAAGACATGGTTGTTAATGTCTGTCATCAACTGTTAAATAAGTGTCGTAATGTTAAAGATTAAGGGGCATATATTAGCCCCTTAATTTTTGAATCAATTTATGTTTTTATCTCTCAATCAACACTAAAATCAAATCAATTATAAAATCTTATACTGACTTTCGTGCTGCAACAGATTCCTTCGCTACATCTTGAGTATCCGATTTTGCCTTGGCTTTAGCGTTTGGCTTTTGATCGGCGAGTTCTAGTGCATTTTTCTCAGCAATGATTTGCTCAAACTTTTGGATTTCATTTTCCAAATGCGTGAGAAGATTCTGCAATTTAGGCAGAGATTTACGGCAACCGGTTAAACCTACCTCTAATTTATCTAAATAACTGGTCATGGTGATATTTAGTGCCTGACCATCCAAAACAATAGAAACAGGGTAGAGGGCATCTAATTTAGCGCCATTCCAATACAAAGGTTCACGTGGTCCAGGTACATTGGAAATGATCACGTTAAATGCCTGACGTTTTGGCATAAGTCCTGATGCAATATTCACGCCTGCTGCACCAAAAACGAAAGCACTATAATTTAAGATTTGATCAGAGCTCATACGTTTAAAACGATTTTTTGCATTTTGTACACTGCGTTTAATAATGTCTAAGCGCTCTAAAGGACTTTCTTTATGTGTACCTAAATTTGCCAAAATCATGGTGATACGGTTACTCATATCTGAGTCATCATCACGTAATGAGGCTGGAACCATTGCAATCAGTGGTTTTTTCGGTAAAGCTTCTTGTGTGATTAAATAATCACGTAACGCGCCTGCACAAACAGCAAGCACCACATCATTAATCGTTACACCAAGGGCTTTGGAAATATCTCTAAAACGATCAAGTTCAAAAGACTGAGCAGCGAAACGACGTGATGAACTTACCCGTTGATTAAATAAACTACTCGGCGCTTGAAAGCTTGAAACATAATCGGGGTTTTTCCCCATTTCTTTAAATACAGTTTGGAACAGCTCTTGAGTGACCTTAGGTGCTGCTTCAACTTGTCCTTTTAAGGCAGAGAATATTTTTTTAGCTTTATCCAGTTTAGTTTCTTTTAAACGTTTTGCCCGTTTACCTTCGACACACCAAGGCGGAATAATGGTTTTGGAGTCAGCATCTTTTGAAAATGATTTTTCTACCAGACGCATACCAGCCACACCATCAATCATGGCATGGTGGATTTTAAAATACATGGCAAAGCGATTGCCTTCAATCCCTTCAATAATATGACAGGTCCAAAGCGGTTTAGCTCGGTCAATCAACGAACTGTGTTCCTGTGAAATATAAACCAATAACTCACGGATACGTCCCGGATGAGGTAGTGCGATATGACGGAAATGATGATCGATATCAAACTCTTCGTCTTCATCCCAAAACATGCCACTTAAGCGGTTGTTAAAGGGTGGGACAGGAATAGATTTTGAATTACGAATATCTGCAACAAGATCTTGAATGAAGGTAGAAGGCGCATGTTCTGGTATTTCAAATAAGAATAACCCACCAACATGCATGGGTTGTTGACGTTTTTCTAAATTTAAAAAAATAAAATCAATAGGGTGTAATGGGCGCATAGTCTTGGATTGCCTCACTGCAATTTCTACAACAACTCATTTATGAGCTGGTGAATTGTTAGAATTATAGAACCGTGTAACTTGGGTCTGTTGATCATTCGTCCATGTTTACAACGATGTGATGTTAGAAAACATCAGGTACATCGTTACATTTTGTGTTGCCAACAATGCAGCGCTTTGTTGGCATTCTGGGTATAGCTAAAATTTCTCAGTTTGAGTGATGAAACCTGAAAATAGTCTCACTATTTTTTCATGCCTTTGCCTACTCAACTCTAGCCTATAACACAAGCTATAGATGAAATATCAACAAACCTTAGTATAAAACTTTTCTAAGCGTAAAATCCAAGCATTTCGATGAACGTTAAGTTAATAAAAATTCATGAGTTTTAATGAGTTTTCCTGATATTACTTTTTTAAATTGCCAGCGTGTAGGCCACATTCTTTATGTGTTGCTTCTTCCCACCACCAACGACCTTCGCGTTCATGTTGATTTGGCAATACTGGACGGGTACATGGTTCGCAGCCAATTGAGATAAAGCCTTTTTCATGTAATGGATTATAAGGAATCTCCATCATACGAATATAGTTCCATACATCCGCACTTGACCAATTGGCCAATGGGTTATATTTAATCAGTTGTTTGCCTTCACCAGAAAAACCGCTATCCGCTTGAATGACTGGAATTTCCGTACGTGTACCTGGACTTTGATCTTTGCGTTGCCCAGTAATCCAACCATCTAAAGTGGCTAATTTTTTACGTAGTGGCTGAACTTTTCGGATACCACAGCATTCTTTATGGTCATCTTGATAGAAGCTAAATAAACCTTTTTCATTGACCAACTGTTGAACGGCATCGGCTTCTGGAAAGCAAATCTCAATTTTAATCCCATAGTGCTTGCGTACGGTTTCAAGAAATTGGTAGGTTTCAGGGTGTAAACGACCTGTATCTAAACTAAAAACACGAAATGGTTTACCTAAATTGTGTGCCATATCGATAAGAACAACATCTTCTGCGCCAGAAAATGAAATTGCAATTTCACCTTGCTGAGAAAGCGCAAGTTCTAAAATTTCAGAAGGTGATTTGTCGGCATACTCAGTCGCAAGTGCGTCCACAAGATCTATGGTTGGAATGGCGGTCATATCTGCTCCTGGCAGTTAGCTTGAAGCTACAATTTTCGTAAACATGTTCAAAAGATATTTGAATTTAAGCATTTTGGCAAAAATTAGGTCAATTCAACTTATGTGAATTGCTGCTTTTGACGATCCAGATATTTTAAAGTAAATGAAATATGCTACTTAGCAGATTAATTAAAATACTTATGAATAAAACAGATTTGTAAATATCCACAAGCCTTATGCATAACCAAATGAAATGGGTTTGCTGTAAAAACTTTCAGCATTCTTTTTAAACTTTAGTGCTATGATAAGCCCAAAATTTTTAACTGACATTTGGGAGAACCCATGGAAATCGTATGTCTTGATCTTGAGGGTGTATTGGTACCAGAAATCTGGATCAATTTTGCTAAAAAAACAGGAATCAAAGAATTAGAAGCAACAACTCGTGATATTCCTGACTACGATGTGTTGATGACTCAACGTTTAAATATTCTTAAACAGCATGGTTTAGGCTTAAATGACATTCAAGCTGTGATTGCAGACATGGGGCCATTTCCGGGTGCAAAAGAGTTTGTAGAATGGTTACGTACCCATTTTCAGTTGATTATTCTTTCAGATACATTTTATGAGTTTGCACATCCGTTGATGCAACAGTTAGGTTGGCCAACCATTTTCTGTCATAAATTAGAAACTGATGAAAATGGTATGATCACTGCGTATAAATTGCGCCAACCTGATCAAAAACGTGAAGCTGTAAAAGCTTTACATGGTTTAAATTACCGTGTAATCGCAGCAGGCGATTCGTATAACGATACAACGATGTTGGGTGAAGCTGATCATGGTTTCTTATTTGACGCGCCTGAAAATGTGATTTGTGAATTTCCACAGTTCCCGCCAATTCATGGTTATGACGCGCTTAAAGAAGCAATTCGCAAAGCGTCTGTCCGTGATATTCCAGCTTAATCTAAGATTTAAATCCAAAGGCGCTCAATGCGCCTTTTGTTTTGCTTTGATTTTTAACACGCTTTAATGAATGTTCTGTTTATTTTTAAGCGCAAAAACAAACGCCAAGCTGGCTAATAAGATAATCATACAAATATAGACATCTGCAGTAAAAATTAAGCCCACTTTATTGACAAAGTATCCAGCAATAATCGCAGGTATACTAAAGGCCAAATAGCTTTCAACAAAAAATGCGGCCATTAAACCTGCACGCTGTTCAGGTAAAGCTAAGGGCATAACAGCACGAATTGCACCCATAAAACCTGTACCAAAGCCAATCCCTGTCACCACAGCACCAATAAACAATAAGATCGGTTGCACCAGATGAATGCCAAGCAAAATAACACTTGAGCCCGAGACAATCGTAATTGCAGCAGTGACTAAAATTTTAAATGTTGGCGCATTGCGCAGGGTTAAAATCCCAACAGCCCCTGAAACTGATAGAGTAATAAACATCATGCCATTCAGCCATGCCGATTGCACATGGAAAGCTTGAGCCAGCAATGAAGGCATTAACGAGAGGAAGAACCCACTCACCATCCATAACGAGATATTAATTGGACTTACGATCAAGAGTGCTTTTCGGGTTTGTACAGGAACAGTCAGTTGCGGTTTTAATGATGCCAAAGCACCCACACGTTTAGTTGCGGTTTCAGGGCTAAAAATTGCGATAAATGTGGTAGATACAAACAGAAAAATGAGTATTTCAAAAATAAGTGTTAATGGAACAGTCGAAAACTCTAAAACAATGCAGGTCATTAGCATACCCGCAGCCATACCAAGCATTGGAGAAATACTATTAATTAAAGAACCCTGTATTTTACTCAGATCAAGCAAAGCTGCTCCAAACGTAGATGCGGCTAAAGCCGTGGCAATACCTTGCAAACCTCGTGCGATAAACAGCATTTCGATATTGGATGCAAACAAGAAAAAGCCCATGGACAGAATTTCTAAAATCAAAGCCACAAAAATAACCGGCTTACGTCCAATATAATCAGACAATGATCCTGCCACCAATAAGGTTAATAGCAATGCAAACGCATAGGTGGCAAAAATAAGTGTTAATAAAACAGGAGAAAAATGGAAGTGTTGTTGATACAAACGATATAACGGTGTTGGTGCGCTTGAGGCTGCCAAAAAGGCCATCAGGGTAAAAGTATGTGTGTACAGTGCAGCATTATGGCTTAATTTATAGGAAGTCACTTGACGATTAAAATTAGAGTTGCGCATAATCAACATGTACATAAAAGCTATTAATTAGCTTTTATACCGTATTTTGGATTAAACACAAAGGTTTAGCTAAGATGATTTTTTGATTAAAGCTGTTCTTCAAGCATTAACCCATTGATAGATTTTCATTTATAGGTTTGTAGTGATTTGCTGATGACGAAAGTGATTACAGGTTTGCGTCCGGGTGGGCGCAGTGCACGAATACAAGCTGCAGTTCATAATGCGGTGCAAACATTACAGCACAATGTTGCTGTGGCAGATTTGACGATTCCGATGATTGCTGAATATGCAGGGGTCACCCCCTCTACGATCTATCGACGTTGGGGAGATTTATCTCAACTGCTTGCAGATGTTGCCTTTAATATTTTACATCCAGACAGTGTACCTGCGGATCTTGGTAGTTTTAAGCAAGACTTATATGCATGGATGGAGCAATATTTTGAGGAATATGCCTCACCCGTTGGGCGTACAATCTTAAGCGATATTGTGGCGGAAAATGATTCGCCAACCTCTGGTAAGTGTTATGACTTTTTGATTCAACAGTTAGACATTATTCAGCAACGTGCCCAGCAAAGAAATGAAACAAGCATAGACAATCAACTGATTATTGAAATTGTTATTGCACCCATGTTGCATCGGATTCTATTTACTGAACAAGAATCGAGTTTGGACTATATTCACCATTTATTAGCGCGTTTATTTAATTTTGCGGATGTCTTAAAAAACACGACATCCGATTTTGAGTAGTAAACAGGTACACAATCATTTCGGCTTTGAGAAAAACTTAAAGCACGCCTCGAATCAACGGATAGACATTATCGAGTAGGATTTTTTGTGCGGTTGCATTGGGATGGATTAAGTCTTTTTGCATCAAACTTTTATTGCCTGCAATTCCATTCATAAAAAACGGATGCATTTTAACTTTGTATTGTTGACTTAGGGTTTGGTAATTTTTCTCAAAAGCTTGGCTATAAGCTGCGCCATAATTCGGTGGAATTTTCATTCCCAATAAAATGACCGTGGCTTGGCTTTTTTGGCTTTGTTGAATTAATTGCGCAAGATTTTTCTGAATCATTTGTGGCGGTTGTCCACGTAAACCATCATTGCCACCCAACTCAATCACCACGATATCAGGTTTATGGCTTTGTAATAGTTTTGGAAAACGCGCCAACGCACCACTGGTGGTTTCACCACTTACACTGGCATTGACCACATTATGTTGTTTGGGAAATTGTTGGTTTAAGCGTTGCTGTAGCAAGAAAACCCAGCCTTGTTGTGGGTTAATACCATAACCCGCACTTAAGCTATCACCTAAAATCATGATCGTTTTTGCAAAACTACTAACGGGCAACAGACAGATTATGCTAAAAAATAAACAATGAATTAGGTTTTTCATCATTTTCAAATTTAACAATTTTTTGATTTGCATATAAGGTACTTTATGATGTCTAAGGTTCAGGATGATTCAACTTCTCCCATCATGCCACAAGTGATAATTTCTGCACAGCAACTTACACAAAAGATAGAATTACCTCATCAAACGCTTACAATTTTTGAAAATCTAAATCTTAATATTTATACAGGTGAACAGGTCGCGATTACTGGACGTTCTGGTTCAGGAAAATCAACTTTATTGGGCATCCTTGCTACTCTCGATCAAGCCAGTGCAGGTCAACTCAGTGTTTGTGGTGAAGCGATTGAGCATTTAAACGAAGAACAACGTGCGTTGATTCGACTTCAATATATTGGTTTTGTATTTCAATCTTTCCAGTTGCTCCCACATCTTTCTGCCTTAGAAAATGTGATGCTACCATTACGTTTACAGAAGAATTTTAATTATGCACATGCAGAACAAAAATCTTTAAGTTTATTGGCCAAAGTCGGTTTAGAACGACAAAGCCAGCAAACCCCGAAAGTATTGTCTGGTGGGGAGCAACAACGGGTTGCCATTGCACGAGCTTTAATTTCTGACCCCAAAATTATTTTTGCTGACGAACCTACAGGCAATTTAGATGAACATACTGCATTTGAAATTGAACAACTCTTATTTGATTTAAATAAAGAACTTGGTACAACTTTAGTGCTTGTCACTCACGATTCGCAATTGGCAGCACAGTGCCAACGTCATTATGAATTAAAAGATGGTCAATTGATTGAACATGCTCAAACGCCTCAATCGAATGAGGTGGTGTAATGTTGACCTTGTTTAAACCCTTATTTAGGCAAAGTTTTGCCAGTTCAGGCATATATCTGCTGATTATTGCATTGAGTTTAGCCATTAGTGCGACTACTGCATTAAAGTTTAGCAATGATCAAGTCAAACAAGCAGTGACCTTACAAGCTGCCAAAATGCAAGCTGCAGATTTACAACTTAGTGATACAGATCCAATTGACCAACAATGGATCAAACAGGCTGATGATTTAAAATTAAAACAGTCCCATGTCACCATTTTTGGTTCAATGGCCTCTACACAGGATCAGTTTGTTATGGTCAATGTGAAAGCCATTGACACAGCATTTCCCTTACGTGGTGAATTAAGGATTGCGCCAAAACAAGCCTTACAAAGTGGCGGGGTTTGGCTAAGCAAACGCGCACAAGAATTATTAAAATTAAACCTAGGCGATAGCGTTCAAATTGCCAATGGTCAGTTTAAAGTTACTGGCATCATTGAACATGATTCAAATCAAGAATTAGGCTTTTCTGCCTTTTCGCCAACCGTGATTATCTCTCAAGCAGATGTTGCAAAAACGGGTGCAATTCAAGTTGGAAGTCGGATTGAATATCGTTTGTTGATGGCAGGGGGTGCGGAGTCGATTGCAACATATCAGCAATTTTTTAAGACTTTTAAAGCGCAAGAAAAGCAAAATGTGAATCCAAAGATTGCACAAAATTCGGATGCAGATTCAGCTTTAAGTGCATCAAGTGCCACTACATTGACTGAAAATCAGCCAGCAACACACTCACAAACTGATCAATCCATACAAGATCAACAAAATGCGGATAATGAACTAGATGCACAAAGTAATTTAAGACTACGTAATGCAGATGAGGGCAATTCACGCTTACTTAAACCGATTGAAAACCTCGATACTTTCTTACAATTGGCCAATATTCTGACGATTCTTTTATGTGGTTTAGCCATCGCTTTAACCAGTCAGCGTTACGTACAGCAGAACCAAGATCATATTGCACTGATGCGTTGTATGGGGGCAACGAAACGGCAGATTTTTCAAACCTATCTCGGGTTGCTGAGTGTTGTTATTTTAATCGCCATTGTCATTGGCAGTATTTTAGGACTGATTTTAGGTTATTCGTTGTTGCAATTGATGTTGCAGATGATTCCGAACCTAGAGTTGCAATTTTCAATGTTGCAGATGCTGGTTGGTCCTTTGCCTATTGCAATTTTTACCAGTGGGATTGTATTGATTGGATTTATTTTACCGAGCTTATGGCAACTGTTAAATACACCGCCTATTCGGGTGATACGCCAACAAGAAAAGTCGGCACGTTCAATGTTGTGGATGATGGCAACGGGTTTAGTTAGTCTGATTATTTTTAGTTTGGTCTTGACCGAAAATCTGATACTCACTGCGTTGGTGATGGGCGCAGTCATTGTGTTAACAGCTTTGTTATATGCCGTGGTTTGGATGATTTTAAAGACTTTAAAATCAATGAAAAATAGGCTCTCGGCTTATATCCGAACCCCTTCGCAAACCGCTTTACAAATTACCGCTTTGGCATTGGGTTTAAGTCTGATTACGGTACTTGCTGTATTGAGAACTGATTTATTAGAGCGTTGGCAGCAACAATTGCCTGAAGGAACGCCTAACCAATTTATTTATGGTCTACCGCCATTTGAATTGGATGCCTTTAAACAACAATTGGCACAGCAACACTGGAAAAGTACACCGTTATATCCCAATGTAAAAGGGCGCTTATTGGCAAAAAATGGTCAAGCTTTTCCTGCCCAATTGGTGAAAACCAATAATTCTTTACGTCGTGAGTTAAATCTCACCCAAGCAGATCATTATCCACAAGACAATATCATTGTTGCTGGAGAGGCTCAATTGACTCAAATTGGGCAGGTGTCTGTAGAGGCCAAACTGGCTGAAGAATTGGGTATTAAAATTGGCGATCGTTTAACTTTTAGTTTGCCTGAGGGAAATTTGGACGCGCAAGTTGTGAATTTGCGTACAGTGGAATGGCAAAGCTTTAGCCCAAACTTTTTCTTTATTTTTACTCCAAAGACGTTGGATGAAAACGCAGGCAGCTACTTAGGGAGTTTTTATGTGCCACCGAGTGAAAAAATCAAGATGGTTAATCTGATTCAACAATTTTCCAATACGGTCTTTATTGACGTCTCTTTAATTTTTGATGAAATTAAAAACTTGGTTTCTGTGTTGGTCAAAATCATTACAGTTTTGGCGGTGTTGGTGAGTTTATCTGGCTTTTTAGTGTTGATTGCGTGTATCAATTTGCTGATGGATGAGCGTAAAAAAGAAGTGGCATTGTTACGTTCTTTTGGTAGTTCAAAGCGTCAGTTAAAAAATATGATGAGTTTTGAAATTGGTTTTATTGGATTATTGGCGGGAATCGTTTCCTGTTTCTTTGCGGAGGTGATTAGTGCCGTTGCCAGTTATCGTATGGAAATGGTGATGCAATTACATTGGGAAATTTGGTTGATTTTACCAATTTCGATGGCAGTGTTGTGTGCATTGATTGGGCGTTACCGATTGAGCTATTTATCCGAAATTCCACCATTGCAAAGTCTACGAGAGTTGAATTAAACCGCTTTGTTTAAGTGGTTTTATCTGGCTGTTTAATTTCAGTTGAGCCTTTAAAAGCCTGCCCAGTGAAGACAGTAAATTAAAAAATGGCGACCTATAGGCCGCCATTTTTTATGCTTCTTGAACTGATTGTACTTTGCAATGTTTTATTTCGACATGGACAAGCTATTTTAGGGATTAAAAGTTTAATTGCTCACGCATTTGTACAATGGCTTGTTGCCAAAGTGGGCTAAGTGGTCCAACGAGATGCTGGCAATAGAGATAAACCGCATAGGTTGCTGCAATCCCTAAAATCACAATGATAATATTGGCAGCTTTACCCATTTTGGCACGTTGTGTTACGTACCAAGCCAAAGCCATGACTGCACCCATTAACATCCCACCGATATGGGCAGCATTGTTAATTCCAGAAGCTAAAAAGCCAAAAGCTAAGTTGATCGCAAGTACGGTTAAAAGTGATCTTTTATCTAAAATGAATCTTGGATTCGGGGTAGGTGGGAACAATGACAGGAGTGTCAGTGCACCACCAAGTCCCATCACAGCACCCGATGCACCTGCAGATACATGCGGAAAGAGTTTTTGATCAAAATTTTGCAGCATTTCGTAGCTATTTCGAATATCCAAATAACCACTTAATAAACTTCCCATGAGTCCAGCAAGGATATAAAGTCCAAGGAAATAAAACTTTCCTAAAGTTTTTTCAGCAACATCACCAAAAATATACAGTGCCCACATGTTCATCATTAGATGCAGGATACCGAAGTGAAAAAACATACTGCTGAATAAGCGATATGGTTCCTCTAAGAAGGTTAAAGGTGCATAATCAGCACCCCAACGCAACGCGTCCAACGTTGTCGGGTCAGTAATATTGACACCTGATAAGACTTGGATGGCAAATAAACCGACATTGATGACAATCAGCAATAAGGTTATTTTACCAATAGAATTGGGTTGGCTATAAGTTGAAAGATCTTGATATTTAGACATGCTATTGCTTAGCTTTTTATAGATAGATTCAGCTTAACATGAAACGTCAGAATTTTCGGAGTAAGCGGCTGACATGAAAGCTTTTATTGTTCGTGCTTTGTTAATTGTGGTCAGTATTTTGATCATGATTCAGCTATGGATTTTCTCAAGTTTAATTTATTGGCGGACTCATGATGTAGAAACCACCATGTTTATGCGTTGGACATATTTGTCTGATTTTGAGCCGATTCAACATCAATGGCGTGACTATGACAAGATCAGTGATAACTTTAAACATGCAATTGTCGCTGCCGAAGATGCCAAATTTCTCGATCATCATGGTTTCGACTGGGATGGTATTGAAAATGCACTACAACGTAATCTTAAAAAAGACAAAGTAGTCGCAGGTGGTTCAACGATCTCTCAACAATTGGCTAAAAATTTATTCTTCTATAATCGTCGCTCATTTATCCGCAAAGGTCAGGAAGCGATTGCCACCACCATGATGGAGCGGATGTGGACGAAACAGCGCATTTTAGAAGTCTATATGAACTCTGTCGAATTTGGAGATCATATCTATGGTGTTGAAGCTGCATCACAACATTACTTTTCTAAGAGCGCGGCAAGTTTAAGTCGTGAACAGGCCGCATTTTTAGCAGTGATTTTAACCAATCCGAAGTATTATCAAAAAAATCCTGATGATTCTAAGCTTCAATACCGTAAGCGTTTGGTTTTGAAGTATATGCGTTATACCCGTATTCCAGATTGACGCTAAATAAATGAATTTAAAAAAGCACAAATTGATGTGCTTTTTTTATGAAGCGATGCTTTTTTTATGAAATTGTCACAAATTTGAAGCATACTAGAATTAAGACATTTTTTTGATGCAGGTTTATTGCATGAATACCGCAGTGACGACAACAACGCCTACAGAATATTCTTATAATGAACGATATATAAATCGTGAGCTTTCAATTTTAGATTTCCATTTACGTGTTCTAGAGCAAGCCGTTGATCCTTTACACCCCTTGCTTGAACGTATGAATTTCTTATTGATTTTTTCTCGTAATATGGATGAATTTTTTGAAATCCGTGTTGCAGGAATGATGGAGCAATTAACTTTAGGGAATGAAAGTCGTTCACCAGATGGTTTGACGCCAAAACAAGTTTTAGACCAAATCTCTAAAACAGCACATGAAGCGATTGAGCGTCAGTACCGTATCCTCAATGAAGAAATTTTTCCTAAGTTACGTGAAGAAGACATTTGCTTTTTACGTCGTGGCGAGTTAACGCCTGCACAATCTGTGTGGATTAAAAAGTATTTCCAAGAACAAGTTGCACCAGTGCTTACTCCCATTAGCCTTGATCCTGCACATCCATTCCCACGATTGGTCAATAAAAGCTTAAACTTTATTGTGACTCTAGAAGGGAAGGACGCATTTGGACGACAAATTGATTTAGCAGTTGTACCAGCGCCACGTTCGCTTCCGCGTGTAGTGCGTTTACCTGATGAGCTTACAGGCGGTAAAGAACATTTTGTGATGTTGTCTGCGATTATTCATGAACATGTATCGGATTTGTTCCCAGGGATGACAGCTACAGGTTGTTATCAGTTCCGTGTTACACGTAATGCAGATTTGGCGCTGAATGAAGATGTAGAAGACTTAGCCAAAGCATTGAAAGGTGAATTGAGTTCACGTCGTTTTGGTCGTGCAGTACGTTTAGAAGTGACAGAAAACTGTCCAAAACATATTTATGAATATTTGCTTGAAGAATTTGATCTAGAACAAGAACAACTTTATAAAGTGGATGGGCCGGTAAATCTGGCACGTCTTGTGTCAAATTTTAAACGTCCACATATGCGTTATGATTCGCATGTACCCGCGATTCCAAAAGTATTGAAAAAGTCTGAAAATATTTTTTCAGCAATGCAAAAACAAGACATTCTTTTACACCATCCATTTGAATCATTTGCACCCGTTATTAACTTGTTGCGTGAAGCTGCACGTGATCCCCAAGTGCTAGCGATCAAACAAACCTTATATCGTAGTGGTGCTGACTCTGAAATTGTTCAGGTACTTGCAGAAGCGGCACGTAATGGTAAAGAAGTCACTGCTGTAATTGAGTTGCGGGCGCGTTTTGATGAAGAATCGAATATCGCCGTTGCCAATGTATTACAAGAAGCGGGTGCTGTTGTTGTTTATGGCATCGTGGGCTATAAAACGCATGCCAAAATGATCTTGGTGGTACGCCGTGAGAATAATAAGTTAGTACGTTATGTGCATTTGGGTACGGGTAACTACCATGCAACGAATGCTCGTATCTATACCGATTATGGACTGCTCACTACAGATAAAGAGCTTTGCGAAGATGTACATCGTATTTTCCAAGAATTGACCGGTATGGGCAAAATGGCCAAGTTGAAAAAACTGTTACATGCGCCGTTTACGCTACATGCTCAGTTAATTGCTTTTATTGATGATGAAATTGCCAATGCCAAAGCGGGCAAACCTGCGCAAATTATTGTTAAGGTTAACGCCTTAACTGAAGTTCAATTGATCAATAAATTATATGAAGCTTCGCAAGCAGGGGTGCAAATTGATCTGATTATTCGTTCAATTTGCTGTTTACGTCCTGGGTTGCCAAACCTGTCTGAAAATATTCGAGTACGTTCAATTGTCGGGCGTTTCTTAGAACATACCCGTGTTTATTATTTTGGAAATAATGGCAATCCACGTATTTACTGTTCAAGTGCAGACTGGATGGATCGTAATTTATTTAATCGTGTAGAAGTGTGCTTCCCGATTGAAGATCCAGCATTAAAAAAACGTATTTACCAGCAAGGTTTAGTCAACTACTTAAAAGACAATATCCGCGCTTGGCTGTTGCAAGGCGATGGTACTTGGACTCGTGTGCAACCTAAAGAAGGCGAGGCAATTTACAATGCACAACAAACTTTGCTTGAGCACTTTGTAAATGGTTAAGCCAAGATAATTTGATTGTCTTAAGCCCGATTAAAATTAATCGGGCTTTTTTGTATCAATCAATCGGATTTTAATGAAATTGAATGACTTGGTTGCTATAGATTTAAGTTTTTTAAAATCAGCAACCAACGCTTCTAATAAAGCATTAAAGTTCTTAAATACTAGGATGACTTAAGCTGTTGTGGTTTTAAACTCGATAAAATTGCAGGTAATGCAATTAAATAAATCATCGCGACAACCAGCCATATAGCGCCAGTCCATCGTGTTTGGAAATGAAAGTAAAGTGTAGAAAACAACAATGGGGCAATAATCGAGGCCAGACTAATGGTCGATGCGATAACACCTTGAAACTGTCCTTGCTGTGCAGTTGGGATTTTTTGTGAAACAACAGCTTGTAGCGCAGGAGTGCCGATACTTCCTAGGGCAAAGATTGGCATGATTGCAAAAATGATCCAAGCGTGTTGGGTAAAAGCCATGATGATTAATGCCATACATATACATGCCAGACCGATCAGCACGGTATTTCTTTCACCAAAATATCGGACAGCATGTTGCGGTATAAATGACTGAACCAGTACTTGGCATAAACCAAAAGTGCCTAAAGAAAGACCAACCCAAAATGTATTCCATTTAAAGGTATCGTGTCCCCAAAGTGCCCAGCAGACACCATAAGCTTCACCGCAGGCGCTAAACAGAAAAAATATCAGCAAAATCGGCAATACACCTTTTTGAGCAAGGATAACACTAAAATTTTTCAATAGATTTATGCTTGAACTCGAACGTCGCGATCCTGAAGCTTGAGGGGGGACTGAGAGTGGATTGTTGCTTCGGGATTCAGGGAGTGCCCAAAATGCGATAAGCAAGTTAACTGTTGTTAAAATTGCCGCAACGAAAAAAGGCAGTCGTAACCAATATCCGCCCAATAATCCACCGAGTACAGGGCCGATAATAAATCCAATACCAAACATGGCGTTCATTAAACCGAAGTATTTTGCTCGATTTTCTTCTGACGTGGTATCAACGATATAGGCTGAAGCCACGGGCATATTGGCACTACTTATTCCAGCAATGATCCGTCCAATGAACAGAAATATAAGAGAGGGAGAGCAAGCAAGAAAAAAATAGTTGATTGCAGAACCCGCAAGTGAAATCAGCAAAACAGGTCTTCGACCAATGCGGTCACTCAAAGCACCTAAGATCGGAGAGAACATAAATTGCATAAGCGCATACAAGCTTAGGAAAACCCCCATTAACAAGGCAACGTTATGCTGATGGCTTAGGTCTTTCAGTAGTGAGGGAAGTAGAGGGAATACGATGCCAATGCCAATTGCATCTAAGACAATCGTTGAAAAAATAATATATAAAGGTCGGTTCATATGCGTCCTATCGAAAATTCAGGCACAGAAAACTGTGGAAACCTGTTAACGATGCTTGGAAGATTCAAGCCCTATGGAACGCTGACCAATGCAAAGGATTGGATATGTGTCGACGAGATGGATGCATGCTTTTAAAAAACAAGCTGAGGATAGGTCGATTTTTCGCGATTTTTATCGTAACAATACGTACAAAAATAAGCGATTATTTTTGTACTGGTCAAATATTATCATGCTTGATTCAGTAAAAACAAGATCGTTTTAATTTTGCTTATGCTGATGTGATCTATAGGCTTTTTAGATATTCAATAAAAAAGGAGTCAATCATGACTCCTTTTTAGTATTGGAAAATTAACGTAAATTTGGCGTGATTTTTTGAAGAATTTGTACCAACACATCAAATTCACTTTGTAGTGGTGTACTTTTACGTGTAACTAAAGCCAAAGTGCGTGATGGTGCATTCTCAATAGGTTTAACCACAATCTGATCATTGTTTTTCAGCATATGTGCATGAATTGCAATCTCAGGAAGCAGTGTATAGCCTAAGTTTGAACTGACCATTTCCACTAAAGTTGGCAATGAGCTTGCTTTTAAACGGTGATCATTTTTACGCTCACCGATTGGGCAAACACTTAAGGTATGATCACGTAGGCAATGACCTTCTTCAAGGAGCATAAGATGAGAAAGATCTAAATCATCTAAGCTTCTTGCATTCATCGCATTTTGATCTGCTTTATTGCAGACTAAGAATAAATCTTCTTTCGCAATTTCAGCAACTTTCAAACCACGTGTGTCGAATGGTAAAGCCAGCATGATCACATCTAGATTGCCATGCTCAAGTTTTTCAACAATTTTTTCACTTTGTGCTTCATGCAGATGCAACTGAATTTTTGGAAGTTGTTTATGCACTTCTTCCAAAAGCTGCGACAAAATGAAAGGGGCGATGGTTGGAATAATCCCTAAATGCAAATCACCAGTTAACGGTTCACTCATTTCTCGACTTAACCGCATCAAGTCCTGAGCATCGGCGAGTAGAACACGGGCTCGGGCAACAACTTGCTCACCTAGAGGAGTTAAACGTACGTTTTGGCGATCACGTTCTACGAGTACGCCACCCAATAAACGTTCCAACTCCATGATTCCACCAGATAAAGTAGATTGAGTTACAAACGAACGGCGCGCTGCTTCAGTGAAGTGCAGCGTCTCAGACAGTGTCACTAAATATGACAACTGTCTTAGGGATGGTAATGCAGCCATAGTGTCCTAATGCTTATGATTTAAAATGATGTGCAAATAACCCGCTAAGTTGAGGAACAAAATGCGGTGGGATATCATGCCCCATTCCCTCAATTAATTCAAATTTAGCGCCTGAAATTGCTTTAGCAACTGCCTTACCATGACTTGGAGGTAGTAACCGATCTTTAGAGCCATGTAACACTAAAGTTGGCTTTTTGATCTGCTTATCCAATTTAAGTAAGGAACCTGTACATAATATTGCTAAAAACTGTTGAAGTACACCCGCTGGATGATAACTACGACGATATAATTTACGTGCAGTTTGAATTGCTTCAACTTGGTTGATATAACCAGGTGAACCAATCATATGAAAAACCTTCAAGGAATGATTCACAATCCCTTCTTCATCACGTGATTCAGGTTTACCAATAAGACTAAAGAGTTGTTTTGGAAATGGTGGTGGCAATAAAGGTTGATTATTACTGGTAAAGAGTAAACCGACTTTATCAATCTTCTCAGGATATTTTGCAGCTAAAATTTGAGAAATCATACCACCCATTGAAGCACCCAAAATATGTGGTTTTTCAATGCCTAAACGATCAATCAATAATGCAACATCATCCGCCATATCAAATAAGTTATAAGGCGCGCCGTCATTTGGTAAGCCCAAAGCAAAGCGACCCATCAGCTTATAAGAGTTTAAACGTGGACCTTGGTGGCGAATTTTTGAAGATAAGCCAATATCACGATTATCAAAGCGAATCACATGAAAGCCTTGATCAATCAGTGATTTACAAAAAAAATCAGGCCAAAATAACATTTGCGCACCCAAACCCATAATCAACAGAATGGTCGGGTGTTGTGGATTCCCTCCAGTTTCAACATGAAGTTGAATACCATTACCTAAATCGACTTTGGTTTCATTCATGAACGAGGCATAAGGTGAAACTTGAAATTGAAGTGCGCTATTCATTGTTATTTTCCTAAGCAAGGATATTCTTTGATTAAAAAATATCCTTGCTATTAAAACCTTAAACGGATGCAGGAATCAAGTCTGGAACCAGTTTTGTTAATGTTAAACGCTGTTTTCCAGCAGTTGCACCTAACAATACAAAACCACGTAAGATACCTTCAGCATCTGTTGCTTTAGATAACATCCCATCTTCAAACTCTTCATTCTCCCATGTAACATCTACATCAATTGGAGCAGGAAGTACAGTCAAAGGTGCAGCTGGGGTTTTCACCGCGACTGGCATTGCAGGGTAGTGTACAGTGGTGGTTTGTCCACTCAAGGTTTTGGCTAATGCACGCGCTTGTTGCATGATTGGCATGACAAATGGCAAGAGTGTTCCATTCACTTCGGCACAGTCACCGATGGCAAAAATATCTGCTTGACTGGTTTCGAGCAAGGTATTGGTAATCACACCACGACTGGTGTTGATTTCCGTCGCTTTAGCCAAGGCAATATTAGGTTGTAAGCCAATTGCAGAAAGCACAACATCCGCGAGCAAGGACTGACCACTGGCCAATGAAACGATATAACCACGCTCAGATTTAGAAACTTTTTCTACAGTGGTACCCAAGGCAAATTTAATTCCTGATTGTTCAAGATTGTCTTTAAATGCTTGTGCAACATGATTAGGCAATAAACGCCCTAAAGGTTGTGGTGCTAAGTCGATCACCGTAACCTGATGCCCAGTATTTTGTAAGTCATTGGCAAATTCACAACCAATTAAGCCTGCGCCTAAAATTACCACACGTTTGTTGCCACATTCACCCGTGCTGCAATTGTCTAAAGTTTCACGGAATCCACGATAGTCAATTAGTGAGTTAACCACATGAATATCATCACTTCCATCCCCAGCAATCGCTAATCGAATCGGATTTGCGCCCACGGCAAGAATAAGTTTTGAGTAGCCTTGAGTTGAAGATTGTCCATCTTTTTCAAGGGTTAATTCATGTTTCTCTGCATCAATACTTTTAACCCATGTTTCTTTTTCAATCCGCATGTTCAGTTGGCTACTCATCTTTTCAGCATCGCCTAAACCAATTTGTTCAGGTGCTTTTTTCCCAACCAATGCATTAGATAGGGTAGGTTTTGCATAATTCACCGCATCATCTGCGCAAATCATCACCAATTCCTGTTCGGTGTTTAACTTACGAAATTCTCTTGCAAGGGTATAACCCGCCATGCCAGAACCTATGATGATGATCGGTTGCATATCTTTCTCCATACCTGTTTCAAATTTAGAGGTGAATTGAATAATTTTGTATTGTTGAAAATAAATGTAAAAAAGACCATGTAAACATGGTCTTTACGCAATATCTTAGATTTCTACCATTTCAAAGTCTGCTTTAGAAACACCGCAGTCTGGGCATGTCCAGTCATCAGGAATGTCTTCCCACTTGGTACCTGCTGCGATGCCATCTTGTGGCCAACCTTCTGCTTCGTCATAAATCCAACCACAAACGATGCATTGATATTTCTTCATCTGATTCTCCGATATCTGACAGATGCATTGTTTTTTCTGTCAGTAAAATTCCTTCTGCTGCTTGACTCAAATAATATGCAAATAAAATGTGTACATATTCCTCTAAATTCTTACGCAGTTCTGTATCTAAAGTAAAGTAAATATCGGAGTTTATCTAACTAATCTTAAAGCTGAATGGCAGCTCAGGACAAAAGCGATGTTTATTATGCCAACTTTGTCAGACAATTTTAATTACAACACTGTCATAACAAGGGATGAGCACTGATATAAAAGTTTAAAAATATTTGAATTTAGACAAAGGTCTAGATGAATATTTTAGCCAAAAATATTAAGCTAGAATTAGCTCATTCTATAGCCATTATTTTGTGTGAAAATGGACTTAATAAATTCAACAACTTAGCGTGACTTTAATATTGAACAGGTAGCCGGCTGCTGTCAATTTTGGCTAATAAACGTTAAAATTCACGTATTATTTATCTTTTTTAAATCTCCCCCCCATGATGAACATGTCTACTGCTTTGTGGTCAAGTATTCGTACTGTCCAAAACTTCCCAAAACCAGGTATTTGTTTTTATGATTTAACCCCATTGTTTATGAACAATCTTGTGGAGTTAACCGATGCTTTGATTGCAAGTATTCCTGTAGAGCAATTGGATGCCGTGGATAGTTTTGTTGCAGTTGAAGCACGAGGTTTCGTTTTAGCCAGCTTATTGGCACAACGTACCGGCAAAGGCTTATTATTGGTTCGTAAAGCAGGTAAGTTGCCACCTCCAGTAGTTGGTGTGGGCTATAGCTTAGAATATGGTTTAGATCGCTTGGAAATGTCAGCGGATATCGCAGCACAAAAAGTGATTATTGTAGATGATGTATTGGCTACAGGCGGTACTTTAAAAGCTGTCAATCAATTGATGCATAAATGCCAACATACGGTATTGGGTGCAAGCATTTTTCTTGACCTGCCTGATTTACATCAAGATCTTGGTTTACAGATTTGGTCAGTGCTTGATGAGCATTCCAAGCCAGTTGAAAAAGCGGTTGCTTAAAGGCAATAACAGGTTAAGTTTTCGGGCTACCTGCTTGTGATTAAATACTTAAATCATTTGTTTGTCTGTCTTGTCGTGAAAAAAGCCTTGTAAATACAAGGCTTTTTTAGTTGGAGAGCAGCGAACTGTACTTTGAATATTTTATTTCAAGCAATAAAGGTTTGTTCCATATATTCAATTAAATGATTTAGGTTTTCAGGTTGGACTAAACGATGGTGTCCACCTTCAACAGCTTCAATTTGCATATATGACTCTAGTTGCTCAAGTACTTTATACATATCTAAAACCTCATCACCCAGTTCCAGATAAGCAATTTGTGGAATGTCATGGTCTAAATCATGTTCATCAATCGCTGCATAGTCTTCACGGAAATCTGGATTTAAGCTTGGATTGGCAAGGATTGCAGGAATTCGATGTTGCTGTGACATTTTTAATGCCCAATACCCACCTAAACTATGACCTACCAGTAAATCGGGTTTAATCTTTTCGATAATATCGTGATAAAAACACTCAACCGTTTTGTAGTTAAGGTTACGATAATCCACGTTAATACAATATTTTTTTTCAGCATTGATGGCATGGAATTTTGTCGATTCTTTAGATGAATCTAGTCCATGTAAAAATAAGATTTTAGAATGAATACTCTTCATTGTTATCGTTTTCATATGGTCTTTCTTTATTGAGCAAAGGTAGAAATTGAACAAAGCTAGAAAAAGTTATTAATGGATTTAAAATTTTCCATTTAACTATTTTTATATTCAAATATTCTACTTAGCTGCACTTTTTTAAAAACTTAGATTTTGGTCTAAGAGTGTTGTGTAACAGATCAATATGCTTGTTATTTATTGTTTAACATATTGAATGTTTAGGTTTAAATTTTTTAGGTGATGGATTTTTATTAACAAAAATTAATCATTCTGGGTTTTTATTGTACTAAGCTATAGATTGGATCAATAAAATAAGAGAAAGAAATGATGACTTTAAGCTATGACATTGTCATTCAAGCGAATGCACAAACAGTATGGAATATCCTGTGGGATACCCATACTTATTCCAAATGGACCCAACCGTTTTCGGAAACTTCGCAGATGCAGTCTGACTGGAAAATTGGCGGGGAAACCTTATTTCAAGATGCCAGCGGCAATGGTATGGTCGCCACCATTGTAGAGTTAGAGCAATTTAAAAAAGTGGTATTTAAACATTTGGGTGTTTTGAAAAATGGTGTTTTAGATTCAACTAGTGAAGATGTTCAAAGTTGGAGTGGCTCTTTAGAAAAATATTTCTTAAATGAACAGGGTGCAACAACCACATTATCTGCTGAAATAGAAACCTCTGAGGAATATAAGGACATGATGGATCGTGCTTTCCAGCAAGGGTTTGCCATAGTCAAATCATTGGCTGAACAAAACCATTAAGAAACTTAGCACTTTCATTATTGTTTAATGGCATTGAATAATCAGTGGTTGTTCAATAGAAAATGATTTTGCCACACCATTTTCATTACGTGGTTGGAAGCGAATTTTTTCTAGTAAAGGTTGCAGTATCGACTTGATTTGTTCGTGAATGAAAGGGGTGTAACGGATATTTAGGATTTGTCCTTGTGCATCTACCAAAAATTTTGCTGAGAGCGAGATATTACCTTGTTGATCAAATTTAATTTTATTCTGAGATGGTGTCTTACTTTGATCACAAAAGGGTTCTAAAGCGCTTTGTACTTGTGAAAAGTTGGGTTTTATGGCGTATTGGATGCGGGCTGGAAATTTAATAAACAGAATGTATTTCCCATAATAATATTTTATTTTTGCGATGTTTTGTTCATCAACATTGAGGGTTTTATTTTTAAAATCATTACTGACTTGTGGTAATTGATCCAGAGTAAGTTTTTTTGCCAGTTCTAAAGCTCTTAAATTGAGTACTTTTTGAGTGGGGTGTGGGTTCATTAATTTGACTTGGCTTTGTAAACTGGTTCGATTTGGAACGATTTCTAATTGCCAAATATAATCTTGATTATTGAGATTGGTGCTTTCAATTTTTATAGGAAGATCTTTTTGAGTATTGCTCATAACAACGATTTGCTCGGCATCAACCACAGTTGAAAACCACAAAACATTGAAAAGAATCATACTTTGGGCGAATCCTTGCCAGTATTTATTCATGATTTTTAATTTTTACATGGTTCGTAGAGTTATATTCATACGCATTATGTTGTAAATCTGCTATGCTATGCAACTTCCGTTTTTTAATATAATCGAGGCAGAGATGACGCAACATAACGCTCAATCGACTTCTGAACAACACATTTCCGAAAACGATTTAATTGCACAGCGTCATGCCAAGTTAAAGCAAATTCAAGATCACGCCAAGGAAACCGGTGTTAGCCCATGGCCAAACACATTTAAGCGTGAGCATTATGCGCAAGATCTACAAGAACAATTTGCAGATCAATCTAAAGAACAAATTGAAGCAGGCGAGCAAGTTCACGTATCTGTAGCGGGTCGTGTGATGTTGAACCGTGGTTCATTCATCGTGATTCAAGACATGACCGGCCGTATTCAATTGTATGTGCCACGTAAAGAGCTTGCACCTGAAGTTCTAGAAGCTGTGAAAAGTCTAGATCTTGGCGATATTATTGCTGTTCAAGGTTATATCGGTCGTTCTGGCAAAGGTGATTTATATGTTCATATTGAACATTTTGAATTATTGACGAAATCGCTTCGTCCACTTCCAGACAAGTTCCATGGTTTGAATGACACAGAAGTAAAATACCGTAAACGTTATTTAGACTTAATTGTGAATGAAGAAACACGTAAAACTTTTGAAATTCGTGCAAAAGTTGTGTCAGGTATTCGCAACTATCTCATCAATGAACGTTTTATGGAAGTTGAAACTCCGATGATGCATGTGATTCCAGGTGGTGCGTCAGCGCGTCCATTTGAAACACACCATAATGCATTAGATATGCCATTATTCTTGCGTATTGCACCTGAGCTTTACTTAAAACGTTTGGTTGTTGGTGGTTTTGAGCGTGTATTTGAAATTAACCGTAACTTCCGTAACGAAGGTGTTTCAACGCGTCATAACCCAGAATTCACCATGATTGAATTCTATCAAGCTTATGCTGATTACAAAGATCTCATGGCTTTGACAGAGGGTATGCTTGAAAAATTAGCAATCGACATCTTGGGTTCAACAGATGTTCCTTATGGTGAAGAAGTGTATAGCTTCAAAGGTCCATTTAAGAAAATCTCGATGTTTGATGCGATTCTTGAGCATAATCCAAATTTCACTGCTGAAAATGTTTCGGATCGTGAATTCTTGGCAACATTTATTCGTGAAGAGTTAAAAGAGCAAGTTAAACCAGGTTTTGGTTTAGGTCGACTACAAACCATCGTATTTGAAGAAACTGTTGAAACTCAATTACGTCAGCCGACATTTATCACAGAATATCCTGCGGAAACTTCGCCGTTAGCACGCCGAAATGATGATAATCCACATATCACAGACCGCTTCGAATTCTTTATCGGTGGTCGTGAGTTGGCAAATGGTTTCTCGGAATTAAATGATCCAATTGACCAAGCTGAACGCTTCCAAGCGCAAGTTGCTGAAAAAGATGCGGGCGATGATGAAGCAATGCATTTCGATGCTGACTTTATTGAAGCATTAGAATACGGTTTACCTCCTACAGCAGGTGAAGGTATTGGTATCGATCGTTTAGTGATGTTATTTGCCAATGCAGCAAGTATCCGTGATGTGATCTTATTCCCACATATGCGTCATAAAAATTAATTTATGATGTTATAAAAGATGTCGTAAAAAAAGCCACTGAATTCAGTGGCTTTTTTTGCTTAGACAATCAGCACATTTTAGAAATGAAATACGCCTAAACCATTTTTGATTTCATCTAAAGTATCTTGAGTGATGATACGGCATTTTTCCGTACCAGTTTTTAAGATATCCATGATGTAATCTGGATCTTTGGCTAGTTCCATACGACGTTCACGGATTGGTGTAATCAATTCTTTTAACACACCTTCAAGACGTTTTTTCACAGTACCATCGCCTAAACCACCACGACGATAATGTGCTTTTAGTTCTTCAACTTCTTCTTTATTTGGATCAAAAGCATCTAAATAAGTAAAGACAATATTTCCTTCAACCTGACCTGGATCTTCAATACGCAGATGGTTTGGATCGGTATACATTGCATTGACTGCTTTTTTGATGTCTTTATCGGTTGCATCTAACACGATGGTATTGCCCAATGATTTCGACATTTTGGCTTTACCATCAAAGCCAGGTAAACGGCTCATATTGGATAAAAGCGCTTTACACTCAGGTAAAACTTCTTGTCCAATTTGACGGTTTAAACGACGAACAATTTCATTGGTCTGTTCGATCATTGGAATTTGGTCTTCACCAACTGGCACGACAGTGGCTTTAAATGCAGTAATATCGGCAGCTTGTGCAACAGGGTAGCAAAGAAAACCTGCTGGAATATCACGCTCAAAACCACGTAATTGAATTTCAGCTTTGATGGTTGGGTTACGTTCTAAACGAGAAACCGTCACAAAGTTTAAATACAACATGGTGAGTTCATTCAACGCGGGTAAGCAAGATTGAACACAGATTGTGGTTTTTGTTGGGTCAATGCCGACTGCTAAATAGTCTGTTGCTACTTCAAGAATATTACGACGAACTTTTTCAAAGTTATCCGCATTATCTGTTAAAGCTTGAGCATCTGCGAGAAGGAGGTGTTGATGATGAGAATCTTGTAAGCCTACTCGTGAGCGCAAAGAACCTACAAAATGTCCCAAATGTAGTTGTCCAGTAGGACGGTCGCCTGTCAAAATCACAGGACGATTATCTTGATTCGTCATTATCGCTTCCAAAGTCTTTGTATAGACAGTCGTGTTTTATGAATGGGCACTATTGTACGAGATAATTTATTTTAATGTCAGCGAAAAATGGTGTAGAACCAATTTTTATCAATAAATGTGAAAATCTACAAAATTTTATATAGAAAAATGAATTTTCACTTTAAAATGACAGGATAACTAAAATTTTGGATAAAAAATGGCAAGTAGTCTATTAATATTATTAGATGATATCGCAGCAGTGCTCGATGATGTTGCAGTCATGAGTAAAATGGCGGCTAAAAAAACTGCGGGTGTTTTAGGTGATGATTTAGCACTGAACGCGCAACAAGTGAGTGGTGTAAGAGCAGAGCGTGAGCTTCCGGTGGTATGGGGTGTGGCGAAGGGCTCCTTTATCAATAAATTAATTTTAGTGCCTTTGGCTTTGCTGATCAGTGTGGTTGCACCATGGTTGATTAATCCATTGTTAATGATTGGTGGTCTGTTTCTTTGCTATGAAGGTGTTGAAAAAGTTCTACATAGTTTGCAGCATAAAAAAGCCAAAACTGGTGAAGCGGCGCAAGTGGAACTTGAACAAATCGAAACTGATTTAGCCACATTTGAAAAAGATAAAATTAAAGGCGCGATACGTACAGACTTTATTCTCTCTGCTGAAATTGTGGTGATTTCTTTAGGGACTGTTGCGACGGCAGCATTTGGTACCAAAGTGATGGTGCTATCTGTCATCGCAATTTTAATGACGGTCGGTGTTTATGGCTTTGTCGCCATGATTGTAAAGATTGATGATTTAGGTTTGTACTTAACCCAACAAGCATCAAATGTTAAACAAAGCATTGGCCGTGGTTTACTGGTATTTGCACCAAAGTTAATGAAAACATTAACGATTGTCGGAACCATTGCAATGTTCCTTGTCGGTGGGGGGATCATCACCCATGCGGTATCAACTTTGCATCATTGGTCAGAAGAAGCCGTTGATCATATTCAACATATTCCAACTGTTGGTAGTGTTATTGGTGCATTAACACCAACGTTAATCAATTTACTGATTGGTATCGTTGCAGGCTTAGCCGTGGTATTGGTTGTTGGACTTATTCAAAAAGTTCGTGGTAAATCAACAACAGCCTAAATGCAAAGCACATCCTAAACGATAGCCAATTTAAAATAAAAAGGACCGATCTATGCGTTGGAAAGGACGTAGAGAAAGTGATAATGTCGAAGATCGCCGTGGCGGTGGTGGCGTAAAAGCGGGTGGAATTAGTATCCTGGGTTTAATCGTCGCTTTTGTTGCATGGAAATTCTTTGGTGTTGACCCACAGCAAGCCTATCAAGCGACCAAACAGGTGACTTCGGCTGGAGCAAGTCAAAATTCCGCACCAACCAATTTAACCCCTGAACAGCAGGAAACGGCATCTTTTGTTAAAACCGTTTTGGCAGATACCGAAGATACTTGGAAACCGATTTTCCAACAACAAGGTGTACAGTATGTTTCACCTAAGCTGGTGATGTTTAGTGGTGCGATACAATCAGGCTGTGGTACAGCTGAGTCTGCAATGGGGCCATTTTATTGCCCAGCAGATCAAAAAGTGTATATCGATACCCAGTTCTTTAAAGATATGCGCCAACAGATGGGCATCTCAGGGGAAAAAAATCAATCCGAGCTTTCAGCTAAAGATGAAGCGGGTGATTTTGCACAAGCCTATGTAATTGCGCATGAAGTTGGGCACCATGTACAGAATTTATTGGGAATATCGTCTCAGGTTCAACAAGCACGCCAACGTGCCAGTGAAACTCAGGGCAATCAACTTTCAGTACGTTTAGAATTACAAGCGGATTGTTTGGCTGGGGTTTGGGCCAATCGTACACAACAACGCACCCAGTTTTTAGAACAGGGTGATATTGAAGAGGCGATGGATGCCGCTGAAAAAATTGGTGATGACTACTTACAGAAAAAAGCACGTGGTTATGCGGTACCAGACAGCTTTACGCATGGCACCAGTCAGCAACGTATGCAATGGTTTAATATCGGTATGAATTCGGGTGATATCAATGCGTGTGATACCTTTAAATAGATAGCTAGGGATTATTGGGTTAAAGAAGAGAACATCATGTTCTCTTTTTTTCTCAATCAATTTTTTTTTAAGCGCTTTTTATGTTAAAAAATATAACCAGTAATCATCATATTTCAGTTTTTTTTGTACAATTATCTAGATTGTTAAATGGTCTCTTATTTTATATTTTATAAAAAAATGATTGAGTGTTTGATGTGCATTTAAATTAAAAATCTAAAACAGGTTTCGGATGGGTAACTATTTCTTTCTTCAGGTCTTTACAGTCATTTTTGCGCTTTCTATCGCGACTACAATTTTTAATAAGCGAATATTAGGTTTCCCTCAAGCCATTGGTGTTCCCATTGTTTCTGCAATTTTTGTCTTTATTTTGCAATGGGGTGCCAGCTTACTCAATGGCAATCAATTTATCTCGATTAATATTCATAATATTGAAGAAGCTGTACGGCATGTCGATTTTTATGATTTTTTAGTCAATGGTGTCATTTGCTTCATTTTGACCTCTTCAGCACTTAAATTTAAGGTTTCAGATTTAAAAGTTTATTGGAAGCCGATCAGTATCTTGGCAACAATTGCCTTACTGCTCTGTGCTGTATTTTTTGCAGGATTGGTGTTTGGTTTCCAATTCTTGATTGGCAATCCCGTTCCAATTTTAGTTTTGTTGTTACTGGGTTCTGCCTTAGGTGCGACAGACCCGATTGGGATCAAAGGTGTCCTCAGTTCAGTACGTGCGCCGCATCATCTGATTGTTAAGTTGGAAGGTGAATCCTTATTTAATGATGCAATGTGTATCGCCGTTTTCATGACTTTATTAAATGTCCTTGAAGGAGAGCATTTTAGTTTAGCCGCAACACTACAAACTTTCTTATATGAAATTGTGGTTGCGGTGATTATTGGTTGGGCTTTTGGTCTGGGAATCTTGCGTTTATTACGTGGTAAACATGAGATGGAGTCCTTGATTCTTACCACTGCATTATTGGCATGTGGTTCTTATCTGGTTGCATTATTTGCCCATGCATCCGCTCCGATTGCCTGTGTGATCGGTGGTTTAATTGTCGGTAATAAATGGAAAGAAATTTTACAGGATCGTGAAATTCGTGAGGTCAATCATTTTTGGCATACAGTAGAAGGGATTATTAACTCTTTTCTCTTTACCTTGATTGGTCTAGAAATCTTTATTTTAGATTTAAGCACAAGTCTGATTCTTGGTGGTATTTTTGCTTTCTTTGCCTTGCATCTCTCTCGTTTTGCTGCAAATTATTTAGCTTTTGCATTTTTCCCATCGTTTCGCAAAAAGAGCTATAACGGTAGTCTGGCTATTCTTTCTTGGGGAGGGGTTCGTGGGGGGATTTCACTTGCATTGATCCTTGCTGTGGCAAACGTCCCTGAGCTACGTGACTACAGTAGTATTCTAATTGGTTATACCTTTATCAGCGTATTACTTTCAGGTGTCGTCTGTGGTTTGGGTTTACCTGCAGTCATGAATGCCTTTTATTACAATCCAAATGAAGAAACCCAAGGTTTCAAAGGTTGGTATCAGCGCATGTGCAATAAAATGAACCGTAAAGGCATCAAATATATTGTGGGTGAAGATAACGAAGGGCATGAAACCATCACCATTTATAACCCAGAAGCGTTGGTTGACAAGAAAGCTGCAGATGGTGTGGCCTCTGTACATCATCCTGAAAAAGCACAGGAAATGAAGCGATTGGAAAATCCTGGTAACTTCTAAATGTAGCGCATTCAGCCAAATGAATAGTTAAGGTATAAAATTGAGAAGCTAAAACTTCAATATTCTTAAACGTTTGTCGCAATAAAAAAGCCAGTAACAATACTGGCTTTTTTATTGGCGCTGTTATTTTGCGTTTTTGCCTAAGAAATCGAGGTAAGGTTTCACCAAAAGTTGCTCTTGTTCTAAAATCGGTAAATGCCCGACTCCTTTTAGAATGATTGGCTCTTGTGCATTTTTCAATAAGCCTTTGAGTTCAGCCGCAGCTTCAACATTGATAATTTGGTCTTTATCTCCCCATGCAATCAACACCGGCTGGTCAATCGAACGTGCTGCAATGGCAAAAGAATCTGGGGTAAATAATTTAGACATGACAATCAGTTGCTCAACCAATTTGGTGGTGTTTGCCGATTGGCTGATCATCAATTTCTCTTGAGCATCTTTTAATTCTTTAGGAATAAAAGGCGGTAGACTGGTTGCAATTTTCATTAAACGATCAAAATCGCCAGGCTTGCTGACAATCATATTACGTAAAGTTGTCGGATCTTTTAAATAAGGAGTATTGGCAGATTTAAATACACCTGCACTATCAATTAAAAATAAAGATTTGGTATCAACAGGGTATTGTGCTGCGTAAAGTAAGGAAATCGAGCCACCCATCGAGTGACCAGCGACATTTAAACCATTGTCTACTTTAATGGCTTCAGCAAAACGACGTAATTTTTCAGTGAGATTGGGCAATGAATAATCAAAATCGTTAGGGACTTTACTGTCACCTTGACCAGGAAGATCAGGAATAATCACATGGTAATAAGGCGTTAAGTAACGTGCCACACGATTCCAGTTGTCACGACTTCCAGCTAGGCCATGAACGAGCATAATGGTAGGTTTACCAGCTGGTCCGCCTTCACTATAAGCCCAATCAATATCACCCACTTTTACACGTTTGGTTTCCATGCCCGCCCATGCACGTTCTTGTTGAAGCACACTTTGAATGTCAATCGCTGGAGCAGCATAGCTTGTGGTCGATAGGCCTACTGTTACCACAGAACCCATTGCCAATGCCGTCGATAAAATCAGTTTGTTGAAGATTCCTTTCATCTTTGAATACTCTTGTTGTTGTATTTGAGGTACGATTTAAGATTAGATTATGTACAGTCAAATTACATTTGCCTAAAATGTTTAAAGCCTATTTTCAAAGTCAATTTAACGCTGTTTGCCAAGATGATTATGAATATTATTTTTTATTACTTGATTGATCTAAAAAATGTCAAATCATGAACTCGCTCAGATGATTTTAAATGTCATCATACAAATTCCCCAAGGTAAAGTTGCCAGTTATGGTCAAGTCGCCAAATATGCAGGCTTACCCAAACATGCACGGTTGGTTGGGCGTGTATTGGGACAGTTACCTGAAGATCATGATATCCCTTGGTATCGCGTGGTTAATTCACAAGGGAGAATCAGCTTAAAAAAGCTGGATGAAAAGGGAATGTGTATTCAGACTGCAAAGTTATTGGCTGAGGATGTTGTGGTTATTGATGGCAAAATAAATCTAAAAAAATATCAATGGGCACCTTAGTTCCTCACTATAAAGATAGTGAGGAATCTTTAAAACAAGTGGTGAAAATTATTTAATTACTAAAACAGGGATTTGTAATTCAGTTAATAAGCTTTGCGCTACGCTGCCCATAATAATTTTTTTCAGTCCGGTACGACCATGTGAACTGAGGATGACCAAATCAATTTTTAAATCCTGCACAGCTTGATTTAAAGTATGTGCAATATTTTCGCCTTCGAGTAAACGTGTTTCAACTTGCACGCCTTCTGCGGCAAATTGATCTTTTGCCACATTGATATTGGATTGAATAAATTCACGAGCACGCTCAATCAGCATATTGCTTTGACCATGTGCCAAATATTCTGATGCAATATAAGGGTCTAAGGTCATCACCTGTACAACCGTGATTTTACTGTTAAATGCTTTGGCAAATTCAACCGCATGTTTCACAACAGATAATGAGGTTTCTGAACCATCAACAGGAACGAGGATATTTTGATAAGCCATGTCTATTTTCCTTATTTTACCGAAAAGCTGAGTTGAATATTTATTACAATTCTAAGTCTATAGAATCATCATAACGTGAATATGAGATGAATAAAACCGAGTAAATGTGTAGGGATAATTCATATAAATATCATAAATTTAATTAAAAGCATTGGCATCAAGTTACATCGTTTTTTTGCTTGCAAATGCAGCTGAATAAAAAGATAAATCAATCAATAAAATAAAGATCGAGATGCAATCAAGCATGATCAAAATAAAGCTTTAAATTGTTTAAACAAAAGCCATACACAATTGAGAAAATATAGAGGCTGAATGAAACAATTGGCAAATTGTAAATTCAGTTCTTGCTTTAAAATGTTTTAAATATAAATACTGAAAATAATAGGACATTACAATTTAAACCATGGATTAAAAGGAAAAGACAATGGAATATCAAACAATTATCGTCGAAGAAAAAAATGCAGTTGGATATTTGAGCTTAAATCGGCCTGAACAATTCAATAGCTTTACCGCAAATGTGCCTTGAAATTGCAGAGGTCTTAACACAATGGAAAGATGATACCGAAATCCGCATTATTGTGATTGCTGCGATTGGAAAAGCATTTTGTGCAGGTCAGGCGATAAACCCGGATTTATTTGATGGCGGTGCTATAGACTTGGGTTTGGTCTTGGAAAAATACTTTAATCCTTTATTAGCGCTCATCAATACACTACCAAAAGTGATCATCTGTGCTGTAAATGGCGTTGCAGCTGGTGCGGGAGCGAGCTTAGTATTGTTATGTGATATCGTGATTGCAGCAAGGTCTGCAAGCTTTTCACAAATCTTTAGTAAAATTGGCTTAATTCCAGACTGTGGTGCAACTTGGTTATTGCCGCGTATGATCGGCTTTGCCAAAGCCAAAGCATTGATGCTGACTGCTGAAAAAATCAGTGCAGATGAAGCTGAACGATTGGGAATGATTTATAAAGTGGTAGAAGATGATCAGTTACAGATAGAGGTTGTTGCTTTAGCTGAGCATTTGGCAACCCAAGCCAGCCTGAGTTTTGCCTTGATTAAGCAAGCGATGCGGGTCAGCATGCAAAATGATTTTACCAGCCAAGTTAAAGTTGAGCAGGATTTGCAAAGACAGGCAGGGCAGTCAGCAGATTTTTTAGAAGGTGTTCGCGCTTTTTTAATGAAAGATAAGCCAAATTTTAAAGGACGATAAATAACGATTTAAGTTGGGAAGCGTTTTAACCTGAAACATCAAATCTAGTAGAAAAGTCTCATAATAATGTAATGCTATTTGCGCGAAAATAGTATGCTCGACGTAATTAGAATAAGAAGTAAAATTACACATAACATAATTTGATTATGTATTGCATAAATTAAAGCTTTCTTGTAGGATAAATTTAGAGTTAAGCGTCAGTGTAAATGCAGCTCAAGGTTAGCGCTTTACATGGACTAAATTATGGAAAGGAAGAGTTCAAATCAGGATGTTTTGTCGATTGACCTAAATACCTGTGATCTTTTCTCGGCATTAAAAAACGGATGAATTTATTCAAATAAGGGAAACTAGATGGATATTTTAGATAACCCATTAGAACTATGTGGCTTTGCTTTTATTGAGTTTGTTTCGACAGAAAATGGATTAGATCAAATCTTTGAAGCAATTGGTTTTGCTAAAGTCGCAAAGCATAAATCAAAAAAAGTTTATTTATGGCGTCAGGGTAATATCAATATTATCTTGAATTACCAACCTGAATCTTATGCATCATTCTTCTTTAAAGAACATGGCCCATCAGCATGTGCAATGGGGTTTAGAACACGTGATGCAGCCAAAGCTTTTAAAAATGCAATTGAACTTGGCGCAGAGCCAATGTATTCGCAAGCAGGACCAATGGAATTAAATATCCCAGCGATTAAAGGGATAGGCGGTATGCCAATTTTCTTGGTCGATCGTGATATTTATGAAAATGATTTTGTATTCTTTGATGACGAAAATCGAAATCCACGTGGTGCTGGTTTAAATGAAATTGATCATTTAACCCATAATGTCTATAAAGGGCGCATGGATTATTGGGCTAATTTCTATGAAAAAATCTTTAACTTCCAAGAAATTCGCTATTTCGATATCAAAGGTGAATATACGGGTTTAACTTCTAAGGCGCTGACTGCACCTGATGGGATGATTCGTATTCCTTTGAATGAAGACTCAGACAAAGGCAATGGGCAAATCGCCGAGTTTTTGGCTGACTTTAATGGTGAAGGCATTCAACATATTGCTTTTATTACCGATGACTTAATTTCAACATGGGATAAGTTAAAAGGCTTAGGGCTGAAATTTATGACGGCACCTCCTGAAACTTATTATGAAATGTTAAAAGATCGTTTGCCTGATCATGGTGAACCGACAGAAGAGCTGCAAAAGCGCGGTATTCTGTTAGATGGCAATACCAAAGACGGTCAGAAAAAACTGTTATTACAGATTTTCTCTGAAAATATGCTTGGACCTGTATTCTTTGAATTTATCCAACGTAAAGACGATGATGGTTTTGGTGAGGGGAACTTTAAGGCATTGTTTGAATCAATTGAACGTGACCAAATCCGCCGTGGTGTATTAGAAGCCAAATAACAAAATCGTACTCAATAGAAAAAAGCCAAGAATTAAATTCTTGGCTTTTTACGATCTTTCAATAGAAATTATCGTGTTTGTATGTATTGATTCATCGCAGCAACTTCACGTTTAAATAGTTCAAGTTTTTCACTACCTGCGTTGACTGGTAAAAACATTTCACTGTCTAATGCAACAATACAAAATTCCATTGCAAGATGCGCATTGAAAATAGGTAAACCTACAGCATTGATGCCAACAAGCAAGTCACCTTGGGCAATTGCCATACCTTGCTGTAATGTATTTTCTTTTAAAACAAGAAACTCGTCCCAGTTGGTGGGTTTGACCTGACTATGGTTCAGCGTTGCTTTTTCCCATTCGGAGTGCATCAGTGGTTTGATTAGCGCTTCAGGTAAATAGGAGGCAAAAACCCGGCCAGCAGCTGAATTGACTAAAGGCATGATCGAACCGACCTTGGTCACAATTGAAATCGGATGATTTGATTCAATCGACTGTACAACTAATGGGCCTTTAGGTGACCATTTGCTGATTTGAATCCCGCAACCAATTTTACTTTGTAGTTCATAAATAAGGTGCTGAACAAGCTGTAAAACATCGGTGTGTTGGATACAGTTTAAACCTAAACGCCAAGCTTGATCACCAAGCGCATACTGACCATCTTCAAGTTGTTTTGCATAATTCATCCGAATCAAACTGACAAGATAACGATGTACCTTGGCTGGATGCATATCAAGTTTACTCGACAGCTCTTTTAAAATAATCGGCTTATTATGTTCCAAAAGGGCATTGAGAACGGCTAAGCCCACCTCAAGTGATTGAACCCCACCAGACAACTTTTCTTCAATCATTGAATAACCCTTAATCTGCATACGATCTAGCAGTGTTGATGTGCTGTCGATATTTGATTTACATATTTAACACATAGTGCCTGAGCATTGTACAAAATAGAACTTATCTTTTTAAATGAAATCTCAACAGAGCCTCAGTGAATGTTATCAGCATACAATTGTTTTTGTAGTGCTGCATATGATTTATTAAACAACAGGACATCATCAAAAGGTCTAGACCATTAAAGTTGAGCCGATAAAAATCGGTATTGGAGTCACAACGCTTCAATACCGATGAGTTCCACCATTGACCCACAGCAATATTTTAAATGCTGATTGCTGTTGTTAGTTGAAGGTTACATAAGTTCCAGCAAAACGAGCATTGTGTGCCGTTAATGCTGCTTAATATCGTGTTCAACTAGATCTAGGACACCAAATCACGAATCATTCGATTAATAAATTTAGTAAGTACTCAGTTGGCTTTGGCAACCCGACATACTCAACTGAGCATAATTATGCTCCCAATTCGTCTTCATGCAAAAAATGAGTATGCTGAGGCGCACGTTTGGTACGGCTCCACTCTTCCAGCATTTCTAATTTCATTTCTTCGGTAATTCGTGCAATTTTTGCATCTGCATGCACATCGTTATAGGTCAGTTCTAAACGGTGACCATTGGGGTCAAAGAAATAAATCGAGTGGAAAATGCCATGGTTGGTGACACCAAGAACTTTAACACCCTGTGTTTCAAGATGTTCTTTTGCAATCAATAACGTATCGAGGTCTTCAACTTCAAATGCGATATGTTGAACCCATTGAGGGGTATTTTCGTCACGCCCCATACCGGGTTGAGTGGGCAGTTCAAAAAATGCCAATACATTGCCTTGCCCAGCATCTAAGAACAAATGCATATACGGATCAAAGGCTTTGGTCGAAGGCACATGGTCTTCAGCAAAGGCCAAAATAAAATCCATATTGAGCATTTTTTTATACCATTCCACGGTTTCTTTGGCATCTCTACAACGATAAGCCACATGGTGAATTTTTTTAATCGCAAAGCTCATGATAAAACTCCTTTATCTTTATTCCCAATCTGGTTGTTGTTCTGGGGCTGCATTGAAGAAGGCAGGAAGGGTTAAACAGTGTTGACTAATCGACTCAATCTTTGCAAAAGCGCTTAAATCAATTTTAAAGCGTTTGGCGTTATAGACTTGAGGAATCAAACAACAGTCTGCAAATGTAGGTTGTGTACCAAAACAGAATTGCCCGTTTGAATCTTGTAGTTGGGCTTCTAAGCTGTTAAAGCCCTCTATGATCCAGTGTTGGTACCAGTGTTTTTTTTGCTCGTCACTGAGACTGAGATCATGTTGTAAATACTTTAAGACTCTTAAATTATTTAACGGATGAATATCGCAGGCGATCGCTTGTGCAAAAGCACGTACTTTACTGCGCGTGACGATATTGTCAGGCAACAATGAAATTGCTGGATAACGTTCTTCCAGATATTCCAAAATACTGAGTGACTGTAAAAAGCTTTGATCTTCATCCACTAAAGTTGGAACACATTGGCTTGGATTAACGGTTTGGTAACACTCTAGCAGTTGCTCATTCTTAACCAAATGCACGGGCTGTATTTCATAACTCAGTTGTTTGAGGTTCAGTGCAATCCGAACCCGATAAGCCGCAGAGCTACGAAAATAACTATACAGTTTCATAGCTCAAGTCTTCTGTTTGATGAAAGTTAAACTGGCGTGCTGGTAAAATGCTATTGGCAACCTCACCAAAGCCCACTCGGATCCCTGCTTTTTCACAGTAGCCTTTCATCACAACACGGTCACCATCTTGCAAGAAACCACGTTTTTCGCCATTCGAGAGGGTTAGCGGTTTGGTGGTATTCCATGTCAGTTCAAGCAAACTACCATAAGCATCTTCTGTAGGACCTGAAATTGTGCCTGAACCCATCAAGTCACCGACTTGGACATTGCAACCTGCAATCGTGTGGTGGGTGAGTTGCTGTGCCATTGACCAATACATATATTTAAAGTTGGTTTGGCAAATTACATCAGCTTGTGCTGATTGAGGGCTTTGAACTTCAATACTGAGGTGAATATCATAGCTGTTGGCAATGTTTTCTTCTAAATAGCAAAGTGGTTTAGGCTGTTGTTGTGGACCTTTGACTTTAAATGGTTCCAGTGCTTGCATGGTCACTACCCAAGGTGAAATTGCACTTGCAAAAGTCTTGGCGTTAAACGGACCTAATGGTACGTATTCCCATTGTTGAATATCACGTGCCGACCAGTCATTGAGCAAAACCATACCAAAAATATGCTCCCAAGCATCTGCAATTGCGATAGGCTCACCCAATTCAGTCGCTTTACCAACGATAAAGGCAGTTTCTAATTCAAAATCGAGTTTACGTGTTGCAGAGAAAATAGGGCGTTCTTGATCTGGTAATTTGATTTGGCCAGAAGGGCGAACAATATCTTTGCCACTGACAATCACAGAGCTGGCACGACCATTATATCCCACAGGAAGTTCGCTCCAGTTTGGAAGCAATGCATTCTTTGGATCTCTAAACATGGTTCCGACATTGGTGGCATGTTCTTTGGACGAGTAGAAATCTGTATAGCCAGAGACTTGAATAGGTAAGTGCAAAGTGACTGTATTTTGCTTAAACAATGCGTTTTGGCGTAAAACCAGATCATCACGAAGTGTTGGATTTTCAGCAGAGAGTAGACTTTGTAATGTCGTACGAACCTTTTGCCAGTTGTGTTTACCCGTTTCTATAAATTTATTGAGTGTCGCTTGATTAAAACAATCTTGATGTCCATTGATCGCTAATAGTCCATGTGCCTCTAAGTGGGCAAGGTCTATGACCCAATCTCCAATGGCAACACCCACTCGTTTTGTGCCTTGGGGTGTTTCACTAAAAATACCGTAGGGCAAATTATGTATTGTGAAATCTGAGTGTGAGTCAATTTCAAGAAAACAAGTTAAATGTGAGCTCATGATTTGCTTTCCTTGTCTTTAATTTTGTTAGGGATGATCAAAATCTTTGATATTTTTTCTTAAGTATTTGAAAAACAAATAAATATAAAGTTATTTAGATGCTTTGTTCAAGTGACTCAAGCAAGCTGTCAGCGTCTTATGATTTCTATCATACTGAAAATATTTGATTACGCAATACATAATTTAATTACATAATTCATAATAATTGTTATTTGTTGAATTTTCTGCTTATATGCGCGGTTATGAGAAAAGTAAATCAATTATTTTTCGATTAGATATAGGCATTTTTGATTAACTTATGATATACGTAATTTTGAATACAAAAATTACGAGACAAGGATGAGAATAATCATATGTCAAAACATGAGCAAGGAAACCTGAAACATGGTTTAAGCAATCGGCACATCCAGCTTATCGCGCTAGGTGGTGCTATTGGTACAGGATTGTTTCTGGGTATTTCGCAATCGATTAAGCTTGCTGGTCCTTCAGTCATACTCGGTTATGCGATTGCTGGATTTATTGCATTTTTAATGATGCGACAGTTAGGTGAAATGGTGGTTCAAGAACCCGTCAGTGGTTCATTTAGTCACTTTGCTTACAAATACTGGGGCTCATTTGCAGGTTTTATGTCTGGCTGGAATTATTGGGTACTCAATGTTTTGGTATGTATGGCAGAGCTGAGCGCAATTGGTCTTTATATTCAATATTGGTGGCCTGAAATTCCAACTTGGATTTCAGCATTGGTGTTTTTTGTTTTAATCAACGGTATCAACTTATTGCATGTAAAATTTTTTGGTGAAATGGAGTTTTGGTTCTCTATCGTCAAAATTTTGGCAATCCTAGCCATGATAGGCTTTGGTTCCTATCTACTTGCAACAGGTACAGCAGGGCCACAGGCAAGCATTAGTAACCTTTGGGCATTGGGCGGGTTTTTCCCATTTGGTGTGGAAGGTTTAGTCATGGCAATGGCTGTGATTATTTTTGCCTTTGGTGGGATTGAGCTATTTGGTATTACCGCAGCAGAAGCGCGTGATCCTGATAAAACTTTGCCTAAAGCAGTCAATCAAATTATTTATCGTATTTTGATTTTCTATATTGCAACACTGTTTATCTTATTTGCACTTTTTCCATGGAACCAAATGGCAGAAGGCGGTAGTCCATTTGTAATGGTATTTGCTTCACTGGATAGTCATGGTGTTGCAACCTTACTGAATTTTGTCATTCTTACCGCAGCTGTTTCGGTGTATAACGGGACCAGTTATTGTAGTAGTCGGATGTTACTTGGTTTAGCGCAACAGGGTAATGCACCGAAGTTCCTTAAGCATATTAATAAGCGTGGTATTCCAACCAATGCGGTTTATGTTTCAGCTTTTGTCACAGTTTTATGTGTACTACTCAATTATGCATTTCCAGAAAAAGCATTTGGTTTATTGATGATGTTGGTGGTTGCTGCAATTGTGATTAACTGGGTGGTTATTTCATGGACGCATTTAAAGTTCCGTAAAGCCATGCAAACACAAGGGCAGACCACCAAGTTTCCAAGTATTGCTTATCCATTCAGTAATTATCTTTGCATTATCTTTATGTTGGGTATTCTGGTGGTAATGTCATTCACCGAGAATATGCGTATTGCAGTGATGATGATTCCAGCATGGATTCTTTGTTTGATGCTTGCTTATTATCTGAAACAACGAAAGTTAAAAAATGCACAGCAAAATGTTGTGTTAAATTCTGATGTGTAGCAAAAGATTTTAATCTTTGCAAAAGGGCTAAATTGATATTTAGCCCTTTTTGCTTTTTGTGTGATTATTAACCTATACCGAGGGTATTATTCTGCTGCTTTTAAAAAATCAATCAATTGATTGATATCATCGCTTTGTAATCGCTCTCGAATTTTTAGAATTTGCTTCTCATCTAAATCATACAATTTAACTGACTGTAATTTTTCAATCTGATCTTGAGAAAACCGATATTTAATGAGTTTTGCTGGTACACCACCGACAATTGCATACGCTGGCACGTCTTGAGTGACGACTGCACCTGTAGCAACGATGGCACCTTCACCTAGCGTTACCCCTTGCATAATCATGGCACGACTGCCAATCCAACAGCCATCGCCAATCACCGTATCCCCAGCGGGTAAAAAGCTACGGGTATCAAAAGGAAATGTAGAAATCCAGTCAGGGCGATGTAATTGATTGCCACCCATCATGATCACACATTCCGCCCCAAAACAAACAAAGTTACCAATATATAACTGGTCAATTGGTTTCTCTACAGTTGATGGCTTATCGTGCAAATAACGCACCACGCAACGTTCAAATCCCTGATCCCAATATGCCGAATAATAAGAATAATTTCCTTTAATATGAATATTGAGATTTTTCACAGTCTTAGAAATAAACTCAAATTCGCACCAGTGTTTTACGGGGGAGTGAATAGCGTCAGTCATGGGAGTACAAAAGCTTAAGTGCAAAGGCTAGAGCGCGCATTGTAACCTTAGATTGAACTTAGATCTTGATCAGCAATTAAAAAATATTCAGTGTATTGGGTTTAAACATCAATTCTTCAGCTATTCCTTGGCTGGTATTCAAGTATTAACCTATTTTTAAATGGATCAAATGCGTGGCATGGGTATGACGAATATGATCAGCACGATGGTTAAAGTAACGATGGGTAATGTCTTTACCTGATAAATCTTCAACCACCTGATAACCCATCATTTCAACTGCATGATGCAATGTTTGCGAAGCAAACGAGCCAATCAAAGGCTCTTTTAAGAAACGAGTAAACTGTGACACTGCGAAGCTACCCAAACGCTCAATACCTTCTAAGGCTTTATAATCAATCGAATAATCCATCACGACTTGGCTATTTTTGCCAGTAAAGGATGCAATGTTGTGTAAGGTTGCTAGGGTTGCTTGTGGGGTTAAATAATGGGTTGTGCCCAGCCATGAAAAAAATGCGGCTTGGGTGTTTTGAAATCCACTACGCGCCAAAGCATCAGACAGTTTTTCTTTTTCAAAATCAATCCCTACAAATTCCACATTACTTGGGAGCTCACCTGTATTACTGAGCTTTTTTAATTTTTCTAATTTGGTTCTTTGTGTATCAGGATGATCAATTTCAAATATTTTGAGTTGAGGGTATTGCTGGGCCAAGCGTAATACAAAAGAGTCTAGACCAGCGCCAACCAATACATACTGTTGAATATGATCATGTTCAATCGCTTGCTTTAAAAGATCTTCTGTATAGCGAGAACGCCCCACCACTTGTCCAGTCAATTTACCAAAAGTTTGATTCATCAAATTGGAATTTAACGCTTTACGTAGAAGGGCGTTATTTAAAAGTAAGCGCCATTGTGAATTGGTCATTTCAAATGCATAAGGGTCAGAGAATACTGGATCGTTGGCATTTAAATGGTGATTGGCCCTAATTGCTGCTGCCGCTTCAGCAGTTTTACTTGCTCGTCCTGCTTTCATCCTCGTCCTCAATGAATTTTAATTTTTCCTCAATGTAATGCATAGAAAATATTTAACAATGGCAATTTACTTTGAACAGTTGGTGATAATTGCTAGTTTTCTTGGTGTCTATATGGCCGAGGCATTTTATTTAGCTTGGCGCAAGATCTGAGCGATGTATGGATGATGTTTGATATTTATTCAATGGATAGGCGAGCAGTGTTATTTTCTGGGTGAATGTAGGATTATTCTGATCTGACTGTTTTTTAATTTTTCTATCTTTGGCTGTTTTATCTTGAGTTTTGACAAAAAATATTTTGAGTCTGCTTGTCTTAGTCAATGATTGATGACTGAATATAAAAGTGATTCGTTTTTGTTATTGATATTATATTTTTAGCCCAATAAAAAGGGCTGAATCATCAGCCCTAGTATGTGTTAAATATATTCAACACTCACCACTTCATATTCCACTTCACCCTGTGGTGTGGTGATTTTGGCTTCGTCGCCTTCATTCTTACCAAGAAGACCACGCGCAATAGGTGAGTTCACTGAGATCTTATTGATCTTAAAGTCAGCTTCATCATCACCTACAATTTTATAGGTTTTCTTTTCTTCAGTATCCAAATTCTCAATGGTTACTGTCACACCAAAAACCACACGACCTGTTTGTTCGAGTCCTTTAACATCAATGACTTGGCAAGCACCAAGTTTACCTTCGATGTCTTGAATACGACCTTCACAAAAACCTTGTTGCTCGCGCGCTGCATGGTATTCTGCGTTTTCTTTTAAATCCCCATGTTCACGTGCTTCTGCAATTGCAGCAATAATACGTGGACGATCAACAGATTTTAGCTGTTGCAATTCTTTCTCTAAGGCGACCTTGCCTTCAGGAGTCATAGGATAACGTTGCATTGTTGTCCCTCAGTTCAGTATTTTAAAAATACAGGTTTATAAAATGAAAAAAGCCCGCCACCGATAAGATGGCGGGACTTATCGAAAACGAATTAACCTAGTGTTTGCAAATCTTGCAAGCGATATACATCCATTGGCAATTTAATTGCTAAAGCTTGGCATACAGCATCAGCACCATTCAAGGTTGTTGTGTAATACACTTTACCTTGAAGCGCAGAGCGACGGATTGAGAATGAATCCTGCTGAGCTTGTTTACCTTCTGTAGTATTGATAATGAGGTGAATCTCGCCATTTTTCAAGCGGTCGACAATATTTGGGCGACCTTCTGTTACTTTATTCACACGTTCACATTCAATACCAGCGTCTTTAATGACATCATAAGTACCGCCAGTTGCGATAATTTTGAAGCCTAAATCAACCAATTGTTTCGCAATACCCGCGGCACGAGGTTTATCTGAATGACGTACTGAAATAAATACGTGCTTCACTTCACCTTCAGTTGGTTTACCCGGTAAGCGATCATTAGAGCCTAACACAGCTTTATAGAAAGCTTCACCAAAAGTTGTACCAACACCCATCACTTCACCAGTAGATTTCATTTCTGGTCCAAGGATCGGGTCTACACCTGGGAATTTATTGAACGGGAATACTGCTTCTTTTACAGCAAAATGCGTTGGGATAATTTCTTTTGTGAATCCTTGAGATTCTAAAGATTGACCCGCCATACAACGTGCTGCAACTTTTGCTAATGATTCGCCGATACATTTAGAAACGAACGGTACTGTACGAGACGCACGTGGGTTCACTTCAAGAATATAAACGTCATTACCTTTAACAGCAAACTGTACGTTCATCAAGCCAATCACACCAAGCTCTTTCGCCATAGCAACGGTTTGACGACGCATTTCATCCTGAATCTCTGCAGAAAGAGAGTAAGGCGGAATTGAACATGCTGAGTCACCAGAGTGAATACCTGCTTGTTCGATATGTTGCATAATACCGCCGATTACCACATCTTTGCCGTCAGATACACAGTCAACATCGACTTCAGTTGCATCATCAAGGAAATGGTCAAGCAGTACAGGCGCTTCGTTAGACGCTTGTACAGCATCACGCAAGTAACGTTTAAGTTCGTCGTCGTTGTATACGATTTCCATCGCACGACCACCAAGGACATAAGATGGACGTACAACCAACGGATAACCCACTTTAGATGCTTCAGCCATACCTTCTTCAGCAGATTTAACAATGCTGTTGCTTGGTTGACGAAGATTCAAACGTTGAATCATCTGTTGGAAACGTTCACGATCTTCTGCGCGGTCAATCGCATCTGGAGACGTACCGATAATTGGTGCGCCTGCTTCTTCTAAAGCACGAGCCAATTTCAAAGGTGTTTGACCGCCGTACTGTACGATAATACCTTTTGGTTTTTCTGTACGTACGATTTCTAAAACGTCTTCTAAAGTGATCGGCTCGAAGTATAAACGATCAGATGTGTCATAGTCAGTTGAAACCGTTTCAGGGTTACAGTTGACCATAATGGTTTCATAACCATCTTCACGCATTGCAAGGGCAGCGTGAACGCAGCAATAATCGAACTCGATCCCTTGACCAATACGGTTAGGACCACCACCGATCACCATGATCTTGTCACGGTTAGATGGATTCGCTTCACATTCGTCATCATAAGTTGAGTACATGTAAGCAGTATCTGACTCGAACTCAGCTGCACAGGTATCTACGCGTTTGTAAACAGGGTATACACCCAAGTTCCAACGGTGCTTACGGAATTGCTTTTGCGAAATGCCCATCAAGTCTGCGATACGTAAATCAGATAAACCTTTACGTTTAAATGCACGGATATTGTCAGCGTTCAAATCACCAAAACCTAAAGTTTTGATTTGTTCTTCAGACTGAATGATGTCTTGGATTTGAATCAAGAACCAACGATCGATATTGGTTGCAGCAAATACTTCATCTAATGTGAAGCCATGACGGAATGCGTCAGCAACATACCAAATACGCTCAGGACCTGGCACTTTAAGCTCTACCAAGATTTTATCTTTCGCGCCTTCAGTACCTACTGCAATTTTCTCATCGAAACCACAAGCACCGACTTCAAGACCACGAAGTGCCTTTTGTACCGATTCTTGGAAGTTACGACCAATTGCCATGACTTCACCCACAGATTTCATCTGTGTAGTGAGTGTTGCATCAGCTTGTGGGAATTTCTCGAAGTTAAAACGAGGAATCTTGGTTACAACATAGTCGATTGCAGGTTCAAACGATGCAGGCGTTGTTCCACCAGTGATGTCATTTTTCAATTCATCAAGGGTATAACCCACTGCAAGTTTTGCTGCAATTTTGGCAATAGGGAAACCTGTTGCTTTAGACGCAAGCGCAGAAGAACGAGATACACGAGGGTTCATCTCGATCACAACCATACGGCCATCTTTCGGGTTGATACCGAACTGAACGTTTGATCCGCCTGTCTCTACACCAATTTCACGTAGCACCGCTAAAGAAGCATTACGCAGTAATTGGAACTCTTTATCTGTCAGAGTTTGTGCAGGTGCAACAGTAATAGAGTCACCTGTATGGACACCCATTGGATCGAAGTTTTCAATGGTACATACAATGATACAGTTGTCGTTTTTATCACGAACAACTTCCATTTCATATTCTTTCCAGCCAATTAATGATTCATCAATCAATAATTGTTTGGTTGGAGAAAGATCAAAACCGCGTTCACAGATTTCAATGAATTCTTCTTTGTTATAGGCGATACCACCACCTGAACCACCCATGGTAAATGATGGACGGATAATCACAGGGAAGCCGAAACGGGCTTGAATTTCAAGCGCATGTTCCATGCTTTCTGCAACATCAGCACGTGGGCATTCCAAACCAATTTTGCGCATTGCGATATCGAAAAGTTTGCGATCTTCCGCTTTTTCGATGGCTTCTTTGGTCGCACCAATCAATTCAACATTGTATTTTTCTAAAATACCGTTGGCATCAAGTGCCAATGCACAGTTTAATGCCGTTTGACCACCCATTGTTGGAAGAACCGCATCTGGGCGTTCTTTCTCAATGATTTGTGCAACAGTTTGCCACGTAATCGGTTCGATATACGTTGCATCTGCCATAGTTGGGTCAGTCATAATGGTGGCTGGGTTAGAGTTCACCAAAATAACACGGTAGCCTTCTTCACGAAGGGCTTTACATGCTTGTGCACCTGAGTAATCGAACTCACATGCTTGCCCGATGACAATCGGACCCGCACCAATAATTAAGATGCTTTTAATGTCTGTACGTTTAGCCATGATCGCTTCCTTAATTACTTCTTAGATGCTTCAATAAGTTCGATGAAATGATCGAACAATGGGGCACAGTCATGTGGACCAGGGCTTGCTTCAGGGTGACCTTGGAAGCTAAACGCAGGTTTATCTGTACGATGAATACCTTGTAGGGTTTGATCGAACAAAGATTTATGCGTAGCTTTGAGGTTTGCAGGTAAAGTTTCTGCATCTACTGCGAAGCCATGGTTTTGAGAAGTAATCATCACTGTACCATTTTCAAGGTTCTGTACAGGATGGTTTGCACCGTGGTGACCATGTGGCATTTTCACAGTTCTAGCGCCAGAAGCTAAAGCTAGAATTTGATGACCCAAACAAATACCGAAAACAGGTAGGTTTGTAGTTTCAACAATGGTTTTTACTGCTGCAATTGCATAATCACATGCTGCTGGATCGCCAGGTCCATTTGACAAGAACACGCCATCTGGATTTAACGCCAATACTTTTTCAGCAGGTGTTTGTGCAGGAACAACAGTTAATTTACACCCGCGGTCTGCAAGCATACGTAAGATGTTGGTTTTGACACCATAATCGTATGCAACAACATGAAATTTTGCTTCTGGTTGAGAAAAGCCTTGGCCCAATGTCCATGAGCCTTCGGTCCATTCAAAACCTTCTGGGTCACAACATTCTTTCGCAAGGTCTAAACTATCTAGACCACCAAAGGCACGTGCTTTTGCAATAGCTTCTTCTTCAGTAATATTATCGCCGGCAAGAATGCATCCGTTTTGTGCGCCTTTGTCACGTAAAATACGTGTCAATTTACGAGTATCGATATCTGCAATGGCAACGACATTATGTTGTTGTAAATATTCGCCAAGAGACTGAGTAGCTCGGAAATTGCTGTGTAATAACGGTAGGTCACGAATGATTAAACCATTCGCCCAAACTTTATGAATTCGACCTGATTCAGCGTCTTCTTCATTACAACCAGTATTACCGATATGAGGATAAGTTAAAGTTACAAGTTGCTGTGCATAACTAGGGTCGGTCAAAATTTCTTGATAACCAGTCATGGCAGTGTTAAAAACGACTTCACCAGTCGTACTTCCCGTAGCGCCGATCGATGTACCTTTAAAAACAGTACCGTCAGCAAGGGCTAAAATGGCGGGGGTGCTCAAACCATAGCTCCTGAACTAAAACCACAAAAATAGGGCTGTAAAAAAGCGAGTAGACGAAAAAAAAGGAAGGCTTACTAAATCCTACCCTCCTCTTGTCTGCTCGCTTGTAACTTAACAGCGCATTATACGCATGAGCCTCTCGAAAGTCTATTTTATTTCGAGGGATAATCTAAGATAAATGCCTTGCTATTTAGCATTAATTCTGCTTTTCAAGTGAATTGTTTGAAATTGTAAGTATTTAAATATTGTCAGACAAATCAAAATCTAAAATTTATCCTTTCAATGTATCTTATTGACTCACATTCCAGGGGGAATCAATATGACTACATCTAAAGAAACTGTTACAAATAAAGTAGCAAAAGAGACTGCTGCTTTGAAAGAAGTTGTGACTGAAACTACGGAAAATTTAGAGAAGTTAGGTAAAGAAGCGCAGCAGAAAGTTGCTGAAGCGGTTACCGAAACTAAAACTAAACTTGAAGCAGAATCAGAGCAATTAACTGAGCAAGTTCAAGATCAAGTACAAAACTTTAAACAAGATTTAGTACAACGTCTTGATGTGATCAAATCACAATTTTCAACTTCACAAAAAGATTTGGTTGAATTGGCTGATTTCTTAAAAGCAGAATTAAGCATTTTAGTGAAAGAGTTAACTGAAGTTGGTAAAGAAATTCGTGAAGATGTTTCACAAATTTCGAGCAAACATAAAGTACAGTTAACTGAAACTTTAAAGCGTTCAAAAGATCATACTTTAGAAGTTTGGAATAAAGTAACAACAAAACAATAAGTTATGTAAAACTTATGTTTTGAGGAAAGCCATTTCTCTTAGAAATGGCAATAAAAAAGTGAGGCTAGTTGCCTCACTTTTTTATTTTCAAGCACAGTTTACATAAGCGTATTTTAAAATGTATATAACCAATCACGTTTATTGTGAAAGTCGGCTTGTTGGCCACTGTGTTGCATGGCAAAGAAATGTTGACCTTGCGTGGTATTTAAAACAGCGCTTAAACCCAAAAATAAGTCTGACCATTTTAATTTATTGGCAAGCATGAACTCGCTAAGATCTATGCTGACATTTAATCCATAATGCGTGCGCTTTAACTGATTTAATTCAATGTCATAAGCAGCGACTGGTGGTATATTTTCAGGATAACGATATTCTTCAAATTGGTAAGCTTGCCAAGCTTGAGAAGGGGATAGATTAATTTCACGATAATAATCTTCACCTTGCACACCAATAAAAATCTCAAAACAGGTATTTTCCCAAAGGAAATCCTGCCGTGGATTTGCTGTAACCAGTTCAGGATAAATTATGAATTGATTGGGATCTCTTAACCAATAACCGACATTGAGCGTATATGGGCTAATTTGTTCAATTGCACCAACTAGGGAGATACTTTGAAAACGACGATCAAATGCATTCAGTTCGAAACTTGCCATGAAAATAAATCTTAATTTGAAAGATGAGCGTGGCGAACTAAATTAGACAATTTTGGATTTTGTTTCGCAGCTTTTTTATAAAGCAATGCAATTTTACCAATTGTTTGAACAACTTCCGCACCAGTGACATTGGCAATTTCAGTAATCGTTGCAGCACGTGCTTCGCGGTCTTCACCTGTAACCTTGACTTTAATTAACTCGTGATCATTTAAAGCACGGTTTAATTCTTCAACGACACTTTCAGTCAAGCCTTTATCGCCAAGCATTACAACAGGGTTTAACGCATGTCCGATTTGACGTAAACGTTTACGTTCTTGGATAGATAGAGCCGCCATAAAAGATAACCTAATTTTAGAAACGACTTAGTATAACAAAAGCCATATCACTACGCTGTAAATTCTGTAGAAATAATCGATGAAGCTTATTCAAAAAAACATATCAATATCTGTCGATTTAAATCAATATGAATACTGCAATGAGAATTTTTTTCACGTACAATCAGAAGTTAGTTATCGGTTTAGATCAAGAGAGTTATGGCTACACGCATTACCAACCAGAAGTTATCCAAAAGTAGTCGTGCGTGGATGAGAGAGCATTTAGATGACCCTTTTGTGAAAAAAGCACAAAAAGAAGGTTACCGCGCTCGTGCTGCATATAAACTTCTTGAAATTCAAGAAAAACACAAAATGATTAAACCAGGGATGACCGTGGTTGACTTGGGTGCTGCGCCAGGAAGTTGGTCGCAAATCGCAGGTAAACTGGTCGGCGATAAAGGTTTAGTGATTGCTTCAGATATTTTAGAAATGGATGCTTTGCCTGATGTAACCTTCTTACAAGGTGACTTTAGAGAAGAAGAAGTTTTCGAAAAATTGTTAAATATTTTAAATGGACGCACTGTAGACGTTGTAATTTCAGATATGGCCCCCAATACATCAGGTAATAGGGCTGTAGATCAACCTCGCCAGATTTACTTGTGTGAACTTGCGTTAGATTTTGCCAACAAGGTTCTTGGACCAAAAGGGCAGTTTTTAGTTAAAGTTTTCCAAGGAACTGGTTTTGATGAGTTCCGAAAGCAAGTCGTGGATAGTTTTGATGTGTTAAAAACAGCAAAACCAGCTGCTTCACGTGCACGTTCAAAAGAAGTTTTTTTAATTGGACAGGGCCGTAAAAAAGTTTCGCAATAGGTGGTGTTTTTGAGGTATGTTCATTCTTCGTAATGAATTGCCAACAAATGCTTGCCAAGTTGTTAAAAATTGTGCATTTTGTACCTTTTTAACCTTTATTGCGAAATTCATTACTCGCTTTTTGTTACGATCAAGCAAGATTGAGCCTGATCAAAATAGTTATATATGGGAATAAAGCTTTGAGCGATTACTTCAAAAATGCCGTATTGTGGCTGGTCATACTGGGTGTGCTGATCTTAATCTTCAGCAATCTCAGTGACCGCAGTAAGCCTTCTGCGATGAATTATTCAGAATTCGTCACAGCGGTGAATGCTGGTCAAATTAGTAAAGTCACAATTGATGGTGAAAGAATAAGCGGCGAAAAAAAGAACGGTTCGAACTTTGAAAGTATTCGCCCAGCAGTTCAAGATCCTGAATTGATGCCTACACTCATCAAAAATAACGTTGTTGTTGAAGGTACTGCACCTCAACGTCAAGGTTTATTGATGCAACTTCTCATCGCAAGCTTTCCTGTGCTTTTAATTATTTTATTGTTCATGTTCTTTATGCGTAACATGGGTGGTGGTGCAGGCGGTAAAAATGGTCCAATGAGTTTTGGTAAATCTAAAGCAAAAATGCTTTCAGAAGACCAAATCAAAGTGACCTTTACCGATGTTGCTGGTTGTGATGAAGCAAAACAAGAAGTTGTGGAAATCGTTGATTTCTTGAAAGACCCTGCAAAATTCAAACGCTTAGGGGCAACAATTCCTAAAGGCGTATTGATGGTTGGTCCTCCAGGTACAGGTAAAACTTTACTTGCGAAAGCGATTGCTGGTGAAGCCAAAGTTCCATTCTTTAGTATTTCAGGTTCTGACTTCGTTGAAATGTTCGTTGGTGTTGGTGCATCTCGTGTGCGTGACATGTTCGAACAGGCGAAACGCCATGCACCATGTATCATCTTTATTGATGAGATTGATGCAGTTGGTCGTCATCGTGGTTCAGGTACAGGTGGTGGTCATGATGAACGTGAACAAACACTCAACCAAATGCTTGTTGAAATGGATGGTTTCGAAGGTAATGAAGGGATTATCGTCATTGCTGCAACAAACCGTGCGGATGTACTGGATAAAGCATTACTTCGTCCGGGGCGTTTCGACCGTCAAGTGATGGTGGGTCTGCCAGATATTAAAGGTCGTGAACAGATCTTAGCAGTGCATTTGAAGAAACTTCCTTCGGTAACAGGTGTTGATCTTAAAGTATTGGCACGTGGTACACCTGGTTTCTCTGGTGCGCAATTGGCGAATCTTGTCAATGAAGCTGCATTGTTTGCAGCTCGTCGTAACAAGAACACCGTCGATATGCATGACTTTGAAGATGCAAAAGATAAGATCTACATGGGCCCTGAACGTAAGTCGATGGTGATCCGTGAAGAAGAACGTCGCGCGACTGCATATCATGAAGCAGGTCATGCCATTGTTGCAGAAATTCTTCCAGGGACTGACCCTGTGCATAAAGTAACAATTATGCCACGTGGTTGGGCTTTGGGTGTAACTTGGCAGTTGCCAGAACATGATCAAACCAGCCATTACAAGTCTAAGATGTTGAATGAACTTTCAATCTTATTCGGTGGTCGTATTGCAGAAGAAGTTTTCATTGATCAAATGTCAACGGGTGCTTCTAACGACTTTGAACGTGCAACCAAAATGGCACGTGCGATGGTGACCAAGTATGGTATGTCAGACAAAATGGGCGTGATGGTCTATGAAGATGAAAACCAGAATGGTTTCTTCGGAAATGTCGGTAGCCGTACGATTTCTGAAGCAACACAACAACAGGTTGACCAAGAAGTACGTCGTATCTTGGATGAACAGTATCGTGTTGCGCGTGATATTCTTGAAAATAACAAAGATATTGCACATGCAATGGTAAAAGCCTTGATGGAATGGGAAACGATTGATCGTGATCAAATCCGTGACATCATGGAAGGTCGTGATCCTCAGCCACCTAAGGTTTATGTTGCTGAAAATCCAGTGCTTGATGTAACACCTACAGATGGTCCATCAACACCACCACCATTACCAGCGACCTGATCAGTCAGTGAATAAACAAGAGCCTCAATTGAGGCTCTTTTTTTATACGAAAAAATTCACAGATGAAAAAAAATCACTGTGCCATTGATTTGAATTGTTAAACTAGCCTGAATTGAATACGGAGAATTGACATGCAACTGATGCCACTACCCAAGCAAATTTTGCAATGTGGGCGTTTAAGTCTGGATTTATCACAAGCACATGTCATGGGTATCTTGAATGTCACTCCTGATTCATTTAGCGATGGTGGGAAGCATGATCAAAAAGATCAAGCTGTTGCTTATGCCAAGCAAATGATTGCTGATGGTGCGACAGTGATTGATGTTGGCGGTGAATCTACACGCCCGGGTGCATCTGTAGTCGAGATTGCCGAAGAAATACGTCGTGTTGTTCCTGTGGTTGCTGAATTAGCCAAATTGGATGTCATTATTTCAATAGATACCTCACAGCCCGAAGTCATTCGTGAGGCGGTTAAGGCTGGTGCACATATTTGGAATGATGTCCGTGCCTTAACTCGTCCACATGCCTTAGAGGCTGCTGCAGAGCTCAATATCCCTGTGATTATTATGCATATGCGAGGCGAGCCAACCACAATGAATCATCTTGACCAGTATGACGATGTTACTCAAGAGGTAATTGCTGAATTACAGCAACGCGTAGATGATGCACTACAGGCAGGAATTCACCCCAAAAATATTATGATAGATCCTGGTTTTGGTTTTGCTAAAAATGCGCAACAAAATTTAAAGCTTCTCAATGAGTTTTATCAACTGAACAACATGGGCTATCCAATTTTATCTGCCTTATCTCGTAAGCGCTTCATTGGTGAAGCTTTAGACGGTGCAGATGCGAATCATCGTGCTGTTGGTAGTGTTGCTGCACACTTGCTCAGTATTCAACAAGGCGCGTGTATGGTGCGTGCACATGATGTAAAAGCAATGTCGGATGCAATTAAAGTATGGCAAGCCATGCGATCTGCAATTTAATGATGAATGGTCAATAGCCTCTGATATTGTTTGATCTTTTTTTAAAATTTAGATCATCTACATCTGAAAAATTAATCAGTTAAATTGCTCGATCAATTTGGTGAATTGTATGGTTTGTGTTATATAAGCGCGTGAATTGCTGTTTTATTTTAGGTTGCAATGTTTAACGATCTACTTCTCCCAATGTTCGATGATGAATATTATCCAGATATTCTAGTTGCTGAGGTTAAGCAACTTATTGAAAATTTTGCTAAAAAAGTGGCAAAAACCAGCTTTAGTGATGCAGAAATTTATTCTATGGCAAAACTGACTGTGACTGAAATTAATGAAATGAAACCACAGTTTGAAGATCTTGATTCTTCTTTGGATGGTACTGCAGCTGATTATATTGCTGAAGCAATGATGATGGTGGTACAAGACCAAGGGTATCTCGATATTGAAATGGAAGAGCTTGTTGCAAATAGAGAGTGGTAAGCCACTCTCTTTTTTTTTGCTATCGATTTTTAGAGATAAATAGGGGGGAGAGCTTAATTCCTTCCTTATTTGCGATACTTATTAAGCTGTTTTTTTCGATAAAAACATAAATATGTATTAATTTTAAACATTTAAATATCAATTGCTTAAAGTATGATCATTGGTGTGTTTCAATGCTTGACGTAGGGTAGATAACTTTAGATAATGCGCACACAGTTTATGGCTATGTAGCTCAGTTGGTTAGAGCACCGCACTCATAATGCGGGGGTCACAGGTTCAAGTCCCGTCATAGCCACCATTTTTATAGACCATGCTCACTGCATGGTCTCTTTTTTTGTGCATCATCAAAAGATCACTAGATACAGATAAAAATTATCATTGTGCTATGAATATTTAGAATACTGAAAAAATCCAGTTGAATATTTGATTAAGCTTTTTCTGCTAAATAATTTTCTATAAATCTTTGTGTTTGCGTGTCAAGGTAGAATGGCGCAATCAAGGATTGAATGATCTCATCCAATAAGCCATGCTGATCTAAAGCACCTAGTGTATGCGGAATAAAGCGATCTGCTTCGATAAATAAATCGTTTTGATCTAAGCCAACAGAGTGTAGTAATTCTTGTAAGCTATATTCCCCAAAGTATTCATAAAATGCTTCAACAACATTTAAAATGACTTGTTGCATATATTCTGTTTGACGTAATTCTTTCCAAGTTTCATAAACAAGAATAAAGAATTCCTCAAAATCAATGGATTGAACTTGAGAGAAAGCCTCTTTTAATGAGCGTTGCTTAACTTCATTCCAAACATGTGTGGCGATATCTGCTAGGTCTTCATTAGGCAGTAGAATGATATTGCTGAGTTGGCTACGGATAGCAGTAGCGAGTTGCTGTTCTAATTTAAGCTCAATATTGTGTTGTTGATCTTGAATAAAGCTGATGACTTTCGCACCAATACGGTTGTGTTTAACGGTGTATTGACGTAGCTGGTTGAGCCAAGGGGTGTTGCTTTCTAAAATCTGATTGGCAAGCTGTAGGCTAACCTGTTGAATCTGCGGGTTGTGCTGTAAGTTTTCTTGAATATAGTCTCTTAATTGTTCTAATTCTAAGATTTTAAACATCCACAGTTCAAAAGATTCATCTGAGAGTAGATCATTGAAAATGGTTTGGCTATGAATGGCATATTGATGAATTTTTTGAGCGACGACACCGATAAATTCAAGAATATCTGCGCCTAAATTCAATTCAAAAGCATACTTTTGCACCACAGATTGCAGTTGCTCAAGTTGAATCACATTTTTTAAAAGGATTTTGTCTGCATTTTGATAGGTTTGGGAAATAAAATTTTGAATAAATTGCGGATTTTTTTGATCTAAGAGTTGTTTTTTAATAAAGCGAACTTGCTCAAGCAAGAGTGCTTGAGCAAGTTCCTGAGCAAAGCTCGAAGGTGGAGGTGAATTATTCACATTCACGAGGCTTATACACCTGCTTTCCAGCCATTTACAATCGGATAACGGCGTTCACGGCTAAATGCGCGTGAGCTGATACGTGGTCCAATTGAACCTTGACGACGTTTGTATTCGTTGCGGTCGACAAGCTGAATGACTTTTTCCACGATTGCACGTTCAAAACCTTTGGCAATGATGTCTTCTTGGCTTTGTTCTTCCTCAATATATGCGTATAGAATGGCATCAAGTACATCATAAGCAGGTAAAGAGTCTTGATCTTTTTGATCAGGACGAAGCTCTGCTGATGGTGGACGAGAAATAACCCGTTCAGGAATCACAGGCGTTTCAGAAATACTGTTACGGTACTTAGCCAATTCAAAAACAATGGTTTTATAAACATCTTTGAGTACAGCAAAACCACCTACCATATCGCCATACAGTGTGCAGTAACCGACAGAAAGCTCAGACTTATTGCCTGTTGCCAGCACAAGGTTACCAAACTTATTGGACAAGCCCATAAGCAATGTACCACGTGCACGCGCTTGAAGGTTTTCTTCAGTTGTATCCGCAGGTGAGTTACCAAAGAATGGGAACAAGGTCTGCATAAAGCTATTTACGATAGGATGAATTTCGGCAATACCAAAAGTAACACCCATACGTTTTGCTTGTTCAGTGGCATCTTCCACACTAATTTGTGATGTGTAAGTATAAGGCATCATCACGGCTTGAACTTTATCTGCGCCAATCGCATCAACTGCAATTGCCAAGGTTAAAGCTGAGTCGATACCGCCTGATAGGCCTAAAATCACACCTGGGAAACCAGAGCGTTGTACATAGTCGCGTGTTGCTAAAACCAACGCTTGATAGATCTCAGCCATAGTGTTTAATGCTGGCGCAGCTTCAACCACTTGATAGGCTTTGTTTTCTATTTGGTAGTCAGCAAAGTAGAGATCTTCTTTAAAGCTTGGTGCTTGTAATGCAACCTCACCTGAATGGTTAATGACAAAACTGGTCCCATCAAAAATGAGATCATCTTGACCGCCCACTTGGTTGATATAAACCACATTGAGGTGGAGCTGTTTTGCCAACTCTTTTAATGTTTCGATACGATGTTGCGGTTTGCCGACTTCATAAGGTGAAGCATTCAAGACCAAAACACTTTCCACATTGAGTTGAGCAAGCTGTTGAACTGTATTTAAAGACCATACATCTTCACAAATCAGTACACCAAACTTATGACCTAAGTACTCAAATACAAGATGTTGATGTCCTTCATTAAAATAACGCTTTTCATCAAAAACGCTGTAATTAGGAAGATTTTGTTTGTTGTAAACCCCTAAAACTTGTCCATCTTTCATCACTGCTGCAGCATTGTAGCGTTGACCATCGTCAGTAAGATTGGCAAAACCAAATACCATCACGATGTCTTTAACAGTAGACAGTTTCTCGAAAGCTTGTGCAGTACGCTTTGCTAGGCTTGGGCGTAAAAGCAAATCTTCGGCAGGGTAACCGATTATAGAAAGTTCAGGGAAAACAACAATTTCAGCATTCTGTTTTTTTGCATCATTGGCTTGTTCAATCATTTTTTGAACGTTCGACTCAATATCACCAATGAATGGAGAGAATTGCGCGAGAGCAATTTTAAAACTTTTCATTTAAACCAAATCCTATTCCAATAGGGTAATTTATATACAAATTGTTGATTTTTAAAATGTAGTTATTCAACATATGTATATAGATATCACAGAAATTGCCAAAGGGCGAAACTATAAAATCATTAAAAATCATCAAAAATCTTTATTTTCTTGCAAGGCAAAAATTTCAGACATTGAGTATTTTAACTAAAAAAACGTCAGAAGCTAGTGATTCATTAAGTTTATTCAGTACACCATCAATGACCTCATGAATTTAGTGTATTTTTTTTATAGAAACTAGTGATTTTTCATTATTTTTTGGATTTTATATTGGAAAAAATCAGCTTTAAATATTTTTTGTGAAATGTATCACTTAATTTGTTTAAATTAGCATCAAAATAAAGCGCTTAAATTGAAGGATTGACTGAATTTTTATTCAGAATAATATTTTCAATTCGATTTAAATAAATATCTTTGGCGATATCGCCTTGTTGCTCAATATTGTAATCAAAATAAGCTTTTCCTTGAATGAGGGTGTAGCGATAAGGGTTATATTTACCCAAACTCAGGTAAAGTGCGGTCTGTAAAATCGCCCCCTTAAGTAATACATTCTCATGACGCTGATATTGATAAACATGGGCCATTTCATGAATAAAAACAGCTTGATAACCCAAGCTCATACAGGAGAAGTCTTCACAATAGTCTGCATCTTTTAAGTGGATATAACCATTGGGCGCCATCAAAATACCAACAGGCTGCCACGGTAAATAAGGATGATTCATCACCTTGACTTGGCTGTAGTCAATTAAATCTCCAAATACACTTTGGCTAATACGAATTTCGCCATCTGTCAATTTACGATATTTGAATTGATCCAATCGAAGAAGTTGTACAAAGCGCCAAATGAAATTGAACATTGTTTAATTTTGTGCTGTGTAAAAAGTACATCTATAAGTTTAGCACTGATTCAGTTTGACCCAAAGATTAACTGTGACTCAGATACACCACGATTAAAAAAGCTGTCTATTGTATATATGCTGACATGAACCTTTTCTTGTTACCTGATTTCAGTTATGTAGCGCATATCTCATTCGGGTTTAGCTTACCTAAGATTTAAATCATGATTTAAAAGCCAAAGCTGATGACTTGTCCGCAAAGGTCATTATTTATCAGTAGAGGCAAGCTTAGCCCTTATTTGTCAGACACTTTATTGAATAGTCATAAATTGCCAATGGATTGACCTGAAATGTCAGTGGTATTTGAATCCAGATGACTTACTTTTCCAACATAAATAGGATTTTTTACTTGAAATGTGAATTTGAACTGGTTTTCAGTCAAATCCTTGATCCCTAAATAAACAATAGGTGCTTCATATGTTACTTGCTAAGCCTGTCAAAAAAGTGTTTGCAAAAGCTTTTCCAAGTCGATTGCCTAATTTAAAAGATCAGATTGCGAATATCCCGATTCGTCACTTCAATTTTAAATTTAGCCCAGATGAGTTGGATGTTAAATTTTTTATGCAAAAAGAGTGGGCGACTGCCTATTTTGCCGCATTGTCAATTTTTTTAACCTATGGTGAAGAGTTGGTGATCGAAACTGCACGACATCATCGTGATCAAATACAAGACCCAGTTTTAAAACAGCGTCTAACCAGTTTGATTGGACAAGAGGCAATTCACTCTAAAGTCCATGAAGAATATAATGAAACCATGATTCCAAATAATTTGCCTGTGCAGTTATATCGGTTTTTAGCAGAACAGGTTTTTAATCATACTTTTTTAAAATTCCCACAACCTTTAAAACTTTCAATGATGGCTGGGATTGAGCATTTCACCGCTGTTTTTGCTCAATATGCCATGACGCATCAAGACATCTTTAATCATTCTCTTGATGAAAAAACACGAGCTTTATGGTTATGGCATATGCTGGAAGAGTCTGAGCATAAAGATATTGCTTATGATACTTATCAAGTGCTTTCTGCAAATTATCCATTACGAATTTCAGGATTCTTTATTGCGTTGATTACTTTGGGTCTAGGCGTAGGTGCTGGCGCATTGATGTTGCCATTTTTACGACGTCCAATGAATAGCTTTAGTCTAAGTTTTTGGAAAGAGGCAAAGGGCAGTTGGGATTTATTATTTAGTCGAGACAATGGTGTTTTTGGTAGCAGTTTAGGCCATATTTTTGATTATTTGCGTCCAGACTTTCATCCTAATGATCATGATACAACTGAGCTTTTAGAATATTTCAAAAAAGAATTACTTGATCCTGAAACAGGCACACTCACCCCTTATTTTGTTAAAGCGTTTACCCCTGCTTTACGGATGTAATTTTATTCAATCTTAGCATTCAAATTTTCTATTCAATATAAAAACGATGTTGTAGATCGATACTGAGCTTTTCCATCAATTTTTGAAGGAAAAGTTTTTTTTTAAAGCTGTGATTTTAACCAAGCACTTTATAAAAATTGTTTTTAAGGGACATTCTTTATCAGTGGAGGCAACTCTTAAAAGTGATTGTCTGACAATTATCTAAGGTTGTCATAATTTGCAAACCGAATGAATGCATGTGCCAATGGTAATTGACAAAGCATGTCGTAATTTTTAGCCATCAAAGTAGAGTTTTTACTCAAAAGGCGATCTGTAGCTCATCAGCGTAAAGACGATGAAATGGATTGCCATATTAAATGAATAAAGAGTACCAGCTATGTTCGCTAAGCCAATTAAGAAAGCCGTTGCTAAAGTTTTTGCTGCGGCACCATTCAGTCTGGAAAATCAAACGCCGATTATTCCAATTCGTCATATGAAGTTTGATTTTGATCCAGAGCAAGTAGATCACCGATTTTATATGGATGCAGAATTGGCAAGTGCATATTTTGCGTCACTGTCGATTTTCTTAACTCGTGGTGAAGATCTTGTGATTGATACTGCTCGTTATCATCGTGATTTCATTACCGATCCATTATTAAAGCAACGTGTCACTTCATTAATTGGTCAAGAGGCGATTCATTCAAAAATGCATGAAGAGTTAAATGACGCTTATTTAATTCGTGATTTGCCAGTAAAGCTGTTTCGTACTTGGGCTGGCTGGGCGTTTGAATATGGTTTTGAGCGTCTTCCACAACCGATGAAATTGTCATTGATGGCTGGTATCGAACATTTTACTGCAGTACTTGCAGAATACATGATGAATCATGAAGAAGTGTTCTTCCGTTCGCAAGATGAAAAACAACGGGCAATCTGGATGTGGCATATGCTTGAAGAATCGGAGCATAAGGATATTGCTTTCGATGTGTTTCAAGAATTATCCAATAACTATTTATTACGTATTGCTGGATTCTTTCCCGCATTGATCACGATTTTGGTGCTGATTTCAGCTGCATCATTTTTAGTGCCTTTCTATCGAAATCCTAAGAACCTGATTAGCTTACGTTATTGGAAGGAGATTCCATATAATTTTCGCCTGATCTTTGGCTTAAAAGATGGTGTTTACGGCAGCAGCTTTAAACATATTTTTGATTATCTGCGTCCCGATTTTCATCCAAATGATCATGATACATCTGAATTTTTGGACTATTACAAAGAGAAACTGCTGAATCCAAAGACAGGTCTTCTTACGCCATATTTGACGAAAGAATTTTATCCTGCATTGCGTTCATAAAAACCTAAAAGAGATGGATTTAAAGTTTATGGGTATTTTTTCTAAAAAAGTTAAGCCGAGCCAAAATGCTTATGCGGTCGTGACTGGCGCAGGTAGTGGCATTGGACGTAGTTTTGCAATGGAACTTGCAAAACGCGGAGGAACAATTGTTTGCGCTGACATAAATCTGGATGCAGCCAAAGAAACTGTCAGTTTGATTGAATCACAAACTTCAGCTAAAGCATTTGCTGTGCAATGTGATGTGGGTGAGAAAGAGCAAGTAAAAGCACTTTCAGAACAAGCCGAAAAATTAATGAATCATCCTGTAAGCTTGATCATTAATAATGCGGGTGTAGGGCTGGGCGGTAAGTTTGATGAAGTGTCACTGGAAGATTGGCAATGGTGTATGCATGTCAACCTCTGGGGGGTTATTCATGGTTGTCATTATTTTGTTCCTCAGTTTAAGCAACAAGGTTATGGGGCAATTATCAATGTTGCTTCAGCTGCGGGCTATACAGCAGCTCCCGAAATGACCGCTTATAACGTGACCAAATCCAGTGTGCTGGCATTGTCAGAAACCCTTTCAGCAGAGCTTCGCGGTGACAATATTCGAGTGAATGTGCTGTGTCCAACATTAGTGCCTACAAATATTATGAAAAATGGTCGTTTGCCTGGTCATTATGCGGGTTTAGCAGATGATTTACTGATGAATCATGCATTTACCACCAGTGATCAGGTGGTGATTAAAACCTTAAATAACTTGGATGCAGGCAAGCTGTACACCATTCCTCAGCCAGATGCAAAACTGTTTTGGATATTAAAACGTGCATCACCCACCTTATATGCCAAAGCGCTGGGTATCGGATATCCATTATTTAATAAATACATCAAATAAGCTGCGAGTAAATCAAGATGACAATAGAAACAACTTTAGCTACGCTGCCTAAAGAGAAAAGCGTAGAGCAAAACTCAACACAAACTACGGTTGAAGACATTAAACAGGTGACTCAACCGAATACGGTACAAGACAAACAACTTGAAGATAAGCAGCTTGAAGCAAAACAGCTTAAAGAAAAAGCGCCTGTAGAGAAGCAAGTCGAGGCAAAGACTGTCACGAAGCCAGCGAAAGCAAATACAGCTAAAGCTGAAGTCCAAACTCTGGCTAAAGCTAAAAATAAGCCTGATGTAAAAGTTGAAACGCAAATAAGTGCTCAATCTGAAAAGCTTGGACAATCCGCTGAGAAAAAAGCACCGACGATTCAGCACAAAGAAGCTGTGCATATTTATGACACCATTGTGGTTGGTGCGGGTATTTCAGGGATTGCTGCTGCTTATAAAATGAATCAAGCAGGCTATAACGATTATTTAGTGCTTGAAAAAGCCAGTCGTGTGGGGGGAACATGGCGCGACAATAATTATCCGGGCTGCGGTTGTGATGTACCCTCAGCGCTTTATTCATTTTCTTTCTCGCCAAGCCATAAATGGAGTCATTTATTTGCCAAGCAACCAGAAATTCTAAGTTATTTAGAAGAGGTGGTGGAAAAATATGACCTTGGTGGAAAAATTGAATTTAATAATGAATTGATTAGTGCTAAATGGGATGAAGCACAACATATTTGGCATTTAGAAACATCTAAAGGTCAATATCAAGCCAAGACGGTGATTTTTACGACAGGACCGATTACTGAACCTGCTTTGCCGAAATTAAAAGGAATTGAAAGTTTTAAAGGTGAAATGTTCCATTCAGCACGTTGGAATCATGATTATGATTTAACCGGTAAGCGTGTTGCGGTGATTGGTACAGGGGCTTCTGCAATTCAGTTTATCCCGCAAGTACAGCCTTTAGCGAAACAGTTGATCGTATTCCAGCGTACAGCGCCATGGGTGCTACCCAAAGCGGATATGGAGTTAAACGAAACGGCTAAAGGGATCATTTCTCGTTTCCCAATCATTCAACAAACTTGGCGTAATAGCATCGCACAGATTTTAAATGGGATTAACTTTGGATTGCGTAATCCTAAAGTATTGGAACCCGTTAATTTCCTAAGTAAGCAATTACTTAAACTGCAAATTAAAGATGAAACCTTGCGTAAAGCGGTGACACCGAACTTTACCATTGGATGTAAGCGCTTATTGTTTGCAAACAATTATTATCCAGCACTTCAACAAGATAATGTGAATCTGATTGCACATGGTTTGGTTGAAATTGATGGAAATACAGTGGTTGCAGCAAATGGTGAACGTCATGAAGTGGATGTGATTATTTGGGGAACAGGTTTTGAAGTTTCACATCCTCCGATTGGTAAACGGGTTTATGACAGCAATGGTCAGGTACTTGCTGAGCGTTGGAAAAATAGCTCACCTGAAGCATATTTGGGCGCCAGTATTGAACATGTACCGAATGCGTTCTTGGTGCTCGGTCCAAACATTCTGGTATATGATTCATTTATTGGTATCGCGGAAGCACAAGTCGGCTATATTGTTGATGGTTTGCTAAAAATGCGTGAGCAAAAATTCACTCGCTTTGAAATCAAAGCGGATGTGCTTGCCCAGCATAACAAACGTCTGCAAAAAGATTTAAAAACCACTGTATTTAATGCGGGTGGGTGTAAGTCTTATTATCTGGATGAAAATGGTCGTAATTTTGCAGCATGGCCATGGTCACTACAACAATTACGCAATCAATTAAAGCAACTAGATTTAAACCATTATAGCGTGAGTAAAAAATAAGCTTAGTATTCAATTGCTGAACACTTTTTATGAGAGCCCTAAATTGATTTAGGGCTTTAATTTTTTTGTCATGTGCGACGATGTAATCGAAAAATAATGATTTCAGCTAGGATTAAATTGACCACCCAACCTAACCAAGATTCTAGCTGATAGATGTGAATTGGGGTTAACCAATCAAAATATGGTTGTAACTGATAAAGCACGATTTTCCATGTCCTTAAGCTCAGCGCTGAAAGGCTGAGTGCAAAACTACGGATCATCCAGTCACGATGTAAAATCCAGCGCTTTTTCAATAAAAAGTATAAAGCGGATAGGGTGGTGATCGCCCAGAGTGAACTTAATAAGACAAAGCTGATTTGTGTGGATAATCCTCCAGCCGCTGAAAAAGCTAAAATTAAGCCACTGGGTAAAGACAGCCCCAAAATGGTGATGATGTAGAGCCAACCACTCCAGTGATGAATTCGGGGATAACGCGTGCGAAAGACACGGAAAAACTGTGTAAATCCAGCGATGAGTACAAAACTACTACTGATCACATGGATTTTAAAAGCCGCCTGCCAAGGTTGAGTATTGACTACATCTTGCTTTAACAATAGAAAATGCTGATCAGTTTGCCATGGGAAATATTGTAGACATATTGCCACCATGAGATAGCATAAATAAGCATAGATCACGAGTGAAATTAGACTCAAGCTTGAATAGGCCAAGTTAGTTTTTGTTTTGTTCATCACTGCTTATAATGGAATGGTGATTGAGAAATTATAGTGGAAGATAGGTTGAAACAGCATATTTATGTTTGGGTATGGCATAGATTTTAAAATAAACCACAGAGAATCCTGATTTATTTATCTTAAAGTAGATCACAAAGCAAACAATTTAATCTAAAATCAATGTGAAAATGCATCCAATATCTTCATAACAAATAGGTATAACAATGAATAAAAGTTTAATCGCACTCGTCGGATTAGGAATGATTGGTTTCCAGAATAGTTATGCACTGGATATTCAACAGTTGCAAAAATCTTGGTCTGGAAAATATGATGATCAGAAAATTGCTGTTTTCATCCAATCTATCGATCGTAATCAGATCAAAGGCTATAGTGTTCTTGGTAAAAATAAACAAAATTTCTCAGGAAAAGTACAGACGACTTCACAAGGCTATAAAATTACCGCAACAGAAAGCGGTGCTAAAGCAAGTAGTGGTGTGTTTACGTTTACTGTAAAACAAAATCAGCCGAATGTGTTGGAGTCTAGTTGGGAATCTACAACGGCTAAGGTTAAACCAAAATATTTTGATTTAAAGCCGCAACAGTGTCGCTATCAAAAAGATGTCGGTGATTATCCAGTTGCATCACAACGTTTATTAAAAGATGAGGATCTACAAATTCCTCCTGAAGAACTGGACTGGATGCGTAATGAAATTTATGCGCGTCATGGTTATTCATTTGCCAATAAAGAGATTGCCTCTCAATTTGCTAACGATAATTGGTATATGCCATGCAGTACCAATGTTGAAAATCAATTAACTCAGATTGAAAAGACCAATATCCAGCGTATTAAAAAAATTCGCCCGTATATGGCGAAAATGGAATGGGGTCGTTGATCAATATTTTGATCATATCTGGTTTAAATGATAGCTAAAGCAAAAGCATTTTGATTTGATTTATATCATTATTTTTGCTTTAAAAAGCTCAAAGTCAGGTACTTCGAGCTTTTAAATTTTACGGAAAATGTTAAATAGCTTGGGTATTTTCATTTAGCCAGTTTAAAACATCACCTTCTAAGTGCGGTGCTAATCGTTCTCTGACTGTTTGATGGTACTGATTCAACCATGCTTTTTCATCATGACTGAGTAGGTCTAAAACGATACACATCAGGTTAATCGGACACAATGTTAGTGTTTCGAATTCCAAAAATTGACCATAGGTCCTATCTTCAAAATGCTTAATTTTGTTGACGACAAGATTCTCAATCCGAATGCCGTACTTGCCTTGATGATATAAACCAGGTTCATTGGAAGTAATCATCCCTTCGCGCATCTTGGTGGATGGTGTGACTGGCGCATAATATGAAATCACTTGTGGGCCTTCATGAACATTCAATGCATATCCGACCCCATGACCTGTACCATGACGATAATCTAATCCGTATTTCCATAGCGTTTGACGAGTAATTGCATCTAATAGTGGTGATGCAATGCCTTCAGGGAAAACACTTTGTGCAAGCGCAATATGGCTTTTTAACACCAAGGTGTAATCACGTTTTTGTTCAGCGCTTGCTATGCCTATGGGAACAACGCGGGTAATGTCTGTGGTTCCTTCATCATATTGTGCGCCTGAATCAATCAGCAGCAAACCATCACCCTTAATCTCGCTAAAGCTTTCTTCTGTAGCACGATAGTGTGGTAATGCGCCGTTGGCATTAAAGCCTGCAATTGTCGAGAAGCTTAAACCAATAAAACCATCTTGTTGTGCACGATATGCTGTGATTTTTTCATCAATAGTCAGTTCATTGATCGATTCTTTATCGGCCAATGCTTTATCTAGCCAATAAAAGAAATGACATAAGGCAACACCATCTTTGGTCATTGCACTGCGCACATGTGCAATTTCTGAAGGATGTTTACGTGATTTAAATAAACTGCTTGGATTAATGTCTTGGACTAAATGACTTTGCTGCTCAATGGCCTGTGCATATGAAATTGAGACTTTAGCAGGATCAATTAAAATATTTTGTTGTTTAAGTTCGACCAAAAACTTGATGCTTTCGTTATAAGCTAAGATTTCAATGTTATCCAAAGCAAATCTTTGCTGCATTTCAGTTGAAAGTTTTGCATCATCAATAAAAAGTACAGTTCGAGAATGGTCAATATATAAGTGTGCTAAGAACACGGGGTTATATTCAACATCACGCCCCCTACAATTCAAAATCCAAGCAATATCATCAAGTGCAGAAATAAAATGCCCCGTTGCTTTTTTCTGAATAAGTTTGTGACGGATCGCAGTTATTTTTTCTAAGCGTGTTTGCGCATTTAAATCATCTGCTATTTGCCAAACGGGTTGTAGGGGCAGTGCTGGGCGTTCAGTCCAAATTTCATCAATTAAATCTAAGTTTGTTCGGATTTCAAATTGCTGGGATTGAGCAACTTGACTTAGCGCATCAAACTGTAATGCGGAAATTGTGTGTCCATTGACTGAAATTTTTGCATCTTTGGCTAAATGTTGTGAAAGCCAAGCCAAATGTGTTGATGATTCATCAGGTGTCTGCTTTTGTAAAACGTAACCTGTATTTTCCAGTTGCTGTTCAGCTTGTACCCAATATCGACCATCTACCCATAAACCTGCGAAGTTTTGAGTGACTACAATTGTGCCGACTGAACCTGTAAAGCCTGTTAGCCATTGACGTATTTTCCAATAATCAGGTAGATATTCTGACATATGTGGATCTGCACTCATGGCGATAAAGGCATCCTGCTGATATTTCTTCATAATTGTACGAAGGTTTTCTAATTTGTTGGCAGGTGACAAACTGTTCATACTTTTTCCAATTGCATATCAAGAGATTTTTGAGAGGGAGTCGATGTTTGATTGAGTAATTTACGAATCGGTTTTCTCATTAACCATAGAACGAGTGCGCCAAGAAGTAAAGCGATGACACATCGCACAAATAGCAAGGGTAATTGGTCAACTTCATGGATAGAAACATGACCACCGATTAAACCTGCCATCAAGTTTCCTAAAGCAGATGCTGTAAACCAAAGCCCCATCACTTGTCCACGAATGATGGTTGGAGCAAGTTTAGTCATGGTTGAAAGACCGACAGGGCTTAAGCATAATTCACCTAGTGTTAAAAGCAGGAGGCTTGATGCGATCCACAATGCAGAAACAGTTCCACCATTTTGGGTGATCAAGTAACTGGCAATGCTCATCACGAGAAAACCACCCGCAGCGAGAAGTAAAGCAATAATGAATTTGGTGATATAGCTAGGGTCACGATTTTGTTTGCCTAATTTAACCCAAAGCCATGCGATGATCGGTGCGAAAATAATAATGAAAAGCGGGTTAATTGATTGAAACCAAACTGCGGGTATTTCAAAGCCAAAGAATTGGCGATCTGTAAAGTCTTGGGCGAAAAGATTGAAAGATGTTGGTTTTTGTTCAAATGCTGACCAAAAAAGTGCAGCGGTGATGAGTAAAATAAAACAGATAATGATTTGTTTTTTCTCAGTATTATTCAAACCAGCAAAGAGCAATAGATAGCTGAAATATAAGGCAATACAAATACAGATTGTGATCGTGAAATATGTGGCGATCTGAATTGGATTGATGTTAATGATGCCAAGAGAAACTAGACCGATAATCAAGCCAACAACGGCAATAAAACCTATGATCATTTGAGGTGCTTTAGGATTGTAATGTACAGGACGAGCCCAGTTATTTTCATTGCCTTGCACATGATTAAATTGTTTTAATTGAGGCACAGTTATTAACTTAAAAATCAGTAAGGCGATTAACATTCCAACGCCACCAATTCCGAACCCCCAGTGCCAACCATGTTCTTTAACCAATAAACCAGTCAATAGTGGAGCAATCAACGAACCTAGATTAATTCCCATATAAAAAATGGAAAATCCTGCATCACGCCGTGAATCTTGAGCCTGATATAAAGTGCCAACAATGACGGAAATACAGGTTTTAAATAAACCAGAACCGATCACAATCAAAACTAAACCAAAATAAAAAAAGAAATGCCCAAATAAAGCTGCCAATGCAATGGATAGATGTCCAAATGCGATGATCAGTGAACCGTACCACACAGCGCGCTCCTGACCGAGATAATTGTCAGCAACCCATCCACCCAATACGGTCATTAAATACATACTGCCTGCAAATAAGCCGACAATTGCTGATGCTGTTGGGCGATCTAAACCGAGACCGCCATCAGCAACTAAAGCCGCCATATAGAGGATTAATAAAGGGCGAATACCATAATAGGAAAAACGTTCCCAAAGCTCGGTAAAAAATAAACCTTTTAATGGTTTGGGGTGACCAAAAAAAGCTTGATCTGGGTCGTGCACTTGTTTAGATAGATGTTGAGGCATCTTCAATTCCTTTGAAAATGTATGATTAAAAATTTTTATACAATATATAAAATAAAGTTATTTTTTGGGTGTTTTATAAAGTAGTGATTTGTAATTTTATAGTAAAAATATAAATTTCAGTTTTCTATGCTTATTATTAATATTGTTATGTTTTGATTTTAAATGAATTTTAAAATAAATCGATTATACCAATTGGTATGAATATGTAATAAAAAACCACCCCAAAGGGTGGTCTCTTGTTCGATCTGAACGCGTAACGAATTAACGTTTGATATCGCGTTGAGTTTCGCCAGTATAAAGCTGACGAGGGCGACCGATTTTGTAAGGTCCGCTGTGCATTTCTAACCAGTGGCTGATCCAACCAACGGTACGTGCAAGCGCAAAGATTACCGTAAACATTTCTGTTGGGATACCAATCGCTTTAAGGATGATACCTGAGTAGAAGTCTACGTTCGGGTAAAGCTTACGTTCGATGAAGTATGGGTCGCTTAATGCAATACGTTCAAGTTCCATTGCAAGCGCAAGTTGAGGATCATTGATACCAAGTGCACTTAACACTTCGTCACAAGTCTCTTTCATTACTTTTGCACGTGGATCGAAGTTTTTATAAACTCGGTGACCGAAGCCCATGAGTTTAACTTCTTTAGTTTTTACTTTTTCCATGAACGGCGCAACATTTTCTACAGTGCCGATTTCATCGAGCATCTTAAGAACAGCTTCGTTTGCACCACCATGCGCAGGTCCCCAAAGTGCAGCAATACCCGCAGCGATACATGCATAAGGGTTAGCGCCTGTAGAACCAGCTAAACGTACTGTAGACGTTGATGCATTTTGTTCATGGTCAGCATGAAGCGTAAAGATACGATCCATTGCTTTAGCAAGAATAGGGTTAACTTTGTAATCACGATCTGCTGGAGTAGCAAACATCATGTACAAGAAGTTTTCAGCATAGCTTAAATCGTTACGTGGATATACGAACGGTTGACCGATTGTATATTTGTAAGTCCAAGCAGCTAAAGTAGGAATTTTAGCAACTAAACGAACTGCAGTGATTTCACGGTGGTCTACGTTTTCAACGTCAAAACCGTTGTGGTAGAACGCAGATAACGCACCCACTACACCACACATAACCGCCATAGGATGAGCATCACGACGGAAACCATTGAAGAAACGGCTAACTTGATCGTGAACCATTGTGTGGTTGCGGACTTTGTTTTCGAAGTCTGTTTTTTGTTCAGCAGTTGGAAGCTCACCGCTTAACAATAAATAGCAAGTTTCTAAGTAAGAAGCTTGAGTTGCAAGTTGAGCAATCGGATAACCACGGTGTAAAAGAACGCCTTTATCACCATCAATGAAAGTGATTTTAGACTCGCAAGAAGCTGTCGCCATAAAACCAGGATCAAAAGTAAAGTGACCTGAAGCCAACACATCCTTAACGTCGATTACATCTGGGCCCAATGTGCCGCTGTAAATTGGTAATTCAATTTTTTTGCCATCAAGCTCTAGAACGGCTTTCTTGCCAGTTGCTGCAGACATTCAATAGATCTCCTGTCCTGGTGGATATTTTATCTAACTTGCTGAGTCATCTTGTAATGTACAAGTCAGACGGATCAAAAATTGCTATTTAGCTTAGTGAGTACTGAAATTTTGTCAATTATACTTATGGATGAAAAAACAATGTTTTCATCAGTAGTTAGTCTAACTTTAACCAGTAAGATTGATCATTAAATTTCAGAGTCGGTCAGTATAATAAGGTAAATTCTAAAGAAGGTGCAGAAAAATAATTGTGATTGCTAGACAGGAAATGGCATTTTTGACCAATATTTTGTGGCTTTTGTAAGTTGCGAAATGCATTGTTGCTGTTTTAAAACCATCTGAATTTCACGACTTACATAGCTTTTGCCATTATTTTTGTGTAAAAAACACCCAAATGAGTTGATGAAATATTTATTTTCATTTTAATGCTTAATTGATTAAAAAATAGTTTTTATTGAAGCTTTTAAAGGATAAAAAATAATCGAATTAGTATAAAAATAGGCATTTAGTTGCCTTAGGAATAATCAAATACCATAAAACCTTGCGGCTAAATTATGAATTATTCACAAACTAAGTCTTTCTTTCTTATTATAAAGCTTTCAGTCAAATCACTGAATTAAATGGCACCCATTTAAAATAGGAATAAAGGACTATTTAAAAATAACATGTTGGGTATCTACTAAAGCTTAACCAGCTGATGAAAAATAAAACAGCAGGGAGAAATTAACCACAGGACGATTTTGTCCGTAATGTTGTGCTTTAGTCTAAATTTATAAAAATAATATAAGTCGTAATTATGTGTAAAAGTAATATGTTTAAATGTCATAAAAAATAACGAGATAGCCTTGAAAAACAGAGATGGGTGATCTGCTTTATTTTTTAAATGGGTGTAAATGATTCTTATTTGAGTGATTTTTAAAGAAAAAGCCAATTTCGATGGTTTGTATTTTGACAGTGCACGTTTTATAATTCAGTGTCGTTTAAAGTTCAGGCAATTAAATTTGTCTGACAATGCTAGCTTTCCTTCGAATTAATTCCAACAAACTCCGGATGGAGTTTTTACTTACAGGATGCCCGCTGTGAAAAGCAACAGACCTGTCAATTTGTCCATGGGTCAAGTTTTAGATGTAAACTTAAAATCCCCTGTGGCTATTGCATCAATTCTACACCGTCTATCAGGTGTCATCGTATTTTTACTCGTACCGGTACTTTTGTGGCTTTTAGACAAGTCTTTGTCTTCGCCTGAAGGCTTTGCTCAAGTTCAAGCAATCTTTGGTGGCTTCATTGTACGTTTTATCGTATGGGTATTTGTCGCTGGTTTATTATTCCATTTCATTATGGGTATTAAGCACTTACTTGCTGACCTAGGCTTTGCTGAAGAGTTGCAAAGTGGTCGCGTAGCAGCAACTATTGCATTAATCTTGGCTGCGATATCAGTTATCGCTTCATTTGTATGGATCGTTCTCTAATGAAAAGTGCTACAGGTTTAACGGGTTCAGGTTCTCGTGATTGGTATATCCAACGCGTAAGTGCTGTAGTTCTAGCTGTTTATACTGTTGTGGTATTAGGTTGGATTCTGTGCAATGGCGGATTTAACTATGAGCAATGGTTTGGCTTTATGATGACACTTCCGATGAAGATTTTATCTTTATTGGCAGTCTTATCTCTTGTTGCGCATGCTTGGATTGGTATGTGGCAAGTATTCACTGACTATGTGACTACTCGTCAGATGGGTCCTTCAGCTTCAGGTTTACGCATCGTGTTAACTTCAGCAGTGATTATTGCTGTTATTGCATATGCGATCTGGGCAATCCAGATTTTTTGGGCGAATTGATAGGAAAATGTCATGGGCGCTTTAACCCCTAAAGAAGATTATTCAAATATTCCAAGCCAGTTCTTCGATGCAGTCATCGTTGGTGGTGGTGGTTCAGGTATGCGTGCTTCATATCAACTTGCTCAAGCAGGTTTGAAAGTTGCAGTGCTAACTAAAGTATTCCCAACACGTTCTCACACTGTTGCGGCTCAAGGTGGTATTGGTGCATCGCTTGGTAACATGCAAGACGATAACTGGCACTATCATTTCTATGACACGGTAAAAGGTTCTGACTGGTTAGGTGACCAAGATGCAATCGAATTTATGTGTCGTGAGGCGCCTAAAGTTGTTTATGAGCTTGAACACTTAGGTATGCCATTTGACCGTAATGCTGACGGTACAATTTATCAACGTCCATTTGGTGGTCACTCTGCGAACTATGGTGAAAAACCAGTTCCGCGTGCTTGTGCTGCTGCCGACCGTACAGGTCATGCGCTTCTTCATACGCTTTATCAAAGTAACGTGAAAATGGGTACTCAATTCTTCGTTGAATGGATTGCATTAGACTTAATCCGTAACGAAGCAGGTGATGTGCTCGGTGTAACAGCAATTGACCAAGAAACAGGCAAAATTGCTGTATTCCAAGCCAAAGCAACATTGTTTGCTACAGGTGGTGCTGGTCGTGTTTACCGTGCATCTACCAATGCTTATATCAATACTGGTGATGGTCTTGGTATGGCTGCTCGTGCGGGTATTCCATTACAAGATATGGAATTCTGGCAATTCCACCCAACGGGTGTTGCTGGCGCAGGCGTATTGTTAACGGAAGGTTGTCGTGGTGAAGGTGCAATCCTTCGTAACAAAGATGGCGAACCGTTCATGGAACGTTATGCACCAACTTTGAAAGATTTGGCTCCGCGTGACTTCGTATCACGTTCTATGGACCAAGAGATCAAAGAAGGTCGTGGTTGTGGTCCTAAAGGTGATTATATCCTACTTGATATGACTCACTTGGGCGCAGATACCATCATGAAGCGTTTACCATCTGTATTTGAGATTGGTAAGAAATTCGCAAACGTGGATATCACCAAAGAACCAATTCCAGTTGTACCAACAATCCATTATCAAATGGGTGGTATTCCGACCAATATTCATGGTCAAGTGGTTATTCCTGAAACAGCGAAAAATGCAGCAGATTTCTATGCAGGTTTTGATAAAGCTGCAAATGAATACACAACCAACGGTACAATGAATTATACAGTGCCTGTAAAAGGCTTCTATGCAATTGGTGAGTGTTCTTGCGTGTCTGTACATGGTGCAAACCGTTTAGGTACAAACTCATTACTTGACTTGGTTGTATTTGGTAAAGCTGCTGGTGAACACATCATCGATTACGTGACTAAACATCACGGTGATGAATACCAACCACTTCCAAATGATGTACTTGTGAACACGTTGAAACGTATCAATCATTTAGATGATTCTACTTCTGGTGAAAATGCACAAGAAGTTGCGGATGCGATTCGTGATATCGTTCAAGACCACGCGGGTGTATTCCGTACTCAAGCCTTGCTTGATGAGGGTGTTAAGCAGATTCTTGCGATTGAACCACGTGTACGTAACATTCATTTAAAAGACAAATCTAAAGTATTTAATACTGCACGTATTGAAGCTTTGGAAGTTGAAAACTTATACGAAGTAGCGAAAGCAACATTGATTTCTGCTGCTGCACGTAAAGAATGTCGTGGTGCACATACTGTTGTAGATTATGAATTGCCTGCTGATGATGAGCACTATTCATATGGTCGTCGTGACGATGAGTGGATGAAACATACTTTATGGTATTCAGCGGATAACCATCTTGAATACAAGCCAGTACGTTACAGCCCATTGTCTGTAGACCCAATTGAACCTAAACCACGTACATTCTAATCGGGAGAAATAAGATGAGTAGAGGTACACGTACATTCGAAATCTACCGCTATGATCCTGATAAGGATAAAGCACCGTATATGCAGACTTTTAAACTAGAGTTGACGGATAAGCATCGTATGTTGCTTGACGCGCTTTTAGCATTAAAAGTTCAAGACGAATCATTAACATTCCGTCGTTCTTGCCGTGAAGGTATTTGCGGTTCAGATGGTGTGAATATCAATGGTAAAAATGGTCTTGCGTGTTTATGGAACTTGAACGATTTGCCTGAAAAAATCGTCATTCGTCCATTACCTGGTCTGCCAGTAGTGAAAGATTTAGTTGTGGATATGAATCAGTTCTACGATCAGTATGACAAAATTCATCCATTCTTAATCAATAATCAACCTGCACCACCAAAAGAGCGTTTACAATCTCCAGAAGAGCGTGAGCACTTAAATGGTTTGTATGAATGTATTCTTTGTGCATGTTGTTCAACATCATGCCCATCATTCTGGTGGAACCCGGATAAATTCTTGGGTCCTTCAGCATTGTTGAATGCATACCGTTTCATTATTGATTCTCGTGATACTGCGACACAAGATCGTTTATCACGTCTTGATGACCCATTCTCATTATTCCGTTGTAAAGGGATTATGAACTGTGTGTCTGTATGTCCGAAAGGTTTGAATCCAACAAAAGCGATCGGTCATATCCGTAGCATGTTGCTCGATCAAGCGGGTTAATACGATGTGAAAAAAGGGCGTACATCTTGGGATGTACGCTCTTTTTTTATTGGATTTTTAATGAGATGGTTGTTTTTTGTTCGAGTGAATGGGATCTAAGCTTTAAGCATTGAAAAAGTATCAACAGACCCGATATAAATGGATGGATAATAATAGATTATTTCTTGTATGTATTTCGCTAATTTATAGGTGGTATGTGTCAAAAAAATCAATTGAAGTGACAGATCATGTTACGATTTAACAAACCACTATATGTGAAAAACACACCATGTTTTTGGTACATTTTTTCTACATAAGTGTGATCCAGATCAGTTTATAAATAATTTTATAAGCAAAGATTAGAACCGCTTTAGAAAAAGCAAAAAAGCCTTTGTTTTTTCTAAGTCGATTTGCAAAAAATTGCTCAGCTTCGGTTGAGTATATAAGTGAGTGATGATGCCATTGAGGGCGTTATGATTCATTGTATGCATTAGTAAAAGCTAATGTTTATAACGCCCCTTGGTCATGAGTATCTGATGGGTGAATGTCAATTTACCGATTTGGCATTATCAATCATGGGAGTGCTTAAAAAGCACCCTCTAATGTTTTTGCAATAGGAAATGGGTCCACAAATGCAAGAAGTTGCTGACGCATTGCGTCTTGATACTGAACTTTCCGCTGATAGTGCAGCGTATATTGAAGAGCTTTACGAACAGTACCTTTCTTCTCCAACCTCAGTAGGTGAGGATTGGCGTCAATATTTCGATAAATTCCCTAAAGGTGACCAACCACACGGAAACATTCGTGAGCAATTCTTATTATTAGGTCGTAATTCAAGTCGTGTTCAGCCTGTTGTGCAAAGTGAAGTAAGTACTGAGCATGAACGTCGTCAAATCGGTGTTTTGCAACTGATTGCAGCATACCGTAACCGTGGTCATCAAAAAGCGAAGCTTGATCCACTAGGTTTGGCTAAACGTGAAGATGTGCCAGATTTAGATCTTGCTGCACATGGTTTAACCAAGTCTGACCTAGATACAGTTTTCAATGCTGGAAATTTGGCGATTGGTAAAACTGAAGCAACTTTAGGTGAGATGGTTAGCGCAATGGAGGCAACATACTGTGCTTCTATTGGTGCTGAATATATGCACATTGTTGACACCAAAGAAAAACGCTGGATTCAACAACGTCTTGAAGGTGCACGCGGTCAGTTCGGTTTCTCGGCAGATCAAAAGAAACACGTACTTGAACGTTTAACTGCTGCTGAAGGCTTAGAAAAATTCCTCGGTAATAAGTATGTTGGTGCGAAGCGTTTTGGTGTAGAGGGGGGTGAATCTTTCATTCCAATGGTAAACGAACTTATTCAACGTGCAGGTTCTGTAGGTTGTAAAGAAGTCGTAATTGGGATGCCACACCGTGGTCGTTTAAACTTACTTGTGAACATCATGGGTAAAAACCCAGCTGATTTGTTTGGTGAGTTTGAAGGTAAAACTTTAGCTAAAAAAGGTTCTGGTGACGTTAAGTATCACCAAGGCTTCTCATCAAATGTGATGACACCAGGTGGTGAAGTTCACTTGGCTTTGGCATTTAACCCATCGCATTTAGAAATTGTTGGCCCTGTTGTTGAAGGTTCGGTTCGTGCACGCCAAGTACGTCGTAAAGACATTGGTGGTGATGACGTATTGCCTGTAATCGTACATGGTGATGCTGCATTTGCTGGTCAAGGTGTCAACCAAGAAACCTTCCAAATGTCACAAACGCGTGGTTATACAGTAGGTGGTACGGTTCATATCGTAGTCAACAACCAAGTTGGTTTTACTACATCTGATCCACGTGATGCACGCTCTACAGAATACTGTACTGACATTGCAAAAATGATTCAGGCGCCGATTTTCCATGTAAATGGTGATGACCCAGAATCTGTATTGTTTGTTGCGCAATTGGCACATGATTTCCGTCATACATTCCGTAAAGATGTTGTGATTGACATGTTCTGTTATCGTCGTCGTGGTCATAACGAAGCAGATGAGCCAGCAGCAACACAACCAATGATGTATCAAGTGATCAATAAAAAAGCGACTACACGTACGCTTTATGCTGATCAATTGGTACAAGAAAAAGTATTAGATCGTTCAGATGCAGATGCTTTAGTTGAAAAATACCGTGAAGATCTTGAAGCAGGTAACCATGTTGCCAATGCTTTAGTACTTGAACCAAATGACAAAATGTTTGTGGACTGGAAACCTTATCTAGGCCATGAATATACAGATGTTTGGGATACGACTTTCCCAATCGAACGCTTAAAAGAAATTGGTACAAAAATGCGCGAATTACCGGAAGGTTTCGTGATGCAACGCCAAGTATCTAAAGTGATCGATGAACGTTTGAAAATGCAAACTGGTGAAATGCCATTAAACTGGGGTGCAGCAGAAACTTTAGCTTATGCTTCTATCCTTGATGATGGTTTCTTGGTGCGTTTGACTGGTGAAGATGTTGGTCGTGGTACATTCTCACACCGTCATGCCAAGCTACATAACCAAATTGATGGTTCGGTTTATATTCCACTGTGTCATATCAAAGAAAATCAGCCACGTACTGCAATTTATGACTCATTATTGTCAGAAATGGCTGTGCTTGCATTTGAATATGGTTATGCAACTACATTGCCAAAAAGCTTGGTAATCTGGGAAGCTCAGTTCGGTGACTTTGCAAACTGTGCGCAAGTGGTTATTGATCAGTTCATCTCATCTGGTGAAACCAAATGGGAACGTGTGTGTGGTTTAACATTGCTTCTTCCACATGGTTATGAAGGTCAAGGTCCAGAGCATTCATCTGCACGTCTTGAGCGTTTCTTACAGTTATGTGCTGAAGAAAACATGCAAGTGATTACACCAACGACACCTGCACAGATTTTCCATGCAATGCGTCGTCAGGCAATTCGCCCGATTCGTAAGCCAATGATCGTGACTTCACCGAAGTCATTGCTTCGTCATAAACTTGCAACTTCAACTTTGGAAGAGCTTGCAACTGGTACATTCCAGACTGTGATTGATGAAGTGGATCAAATCAACAAACAAGATGTAACACGTGTTGTACTTTGTGGTGGTAAAGTTTATTACGACTTACTTGAAAAACGTCGTGAAGAAAACTTGAACATTGCGGTGGTGCGTGTTGAACAATTGTACCCATACCCAGAAAAACGTCTTGCTGAAGTGCTTGCGACATATCCAAACATAAAAGAACTTGTTTGGTGTCAAGAAGAACCGAAGAACCAAGGCGCATGGTTATTCATTGCTCCTCGTTTATACGAAGGTGTAATGAAGTCTGCTCTACAAGTTCAAATTAGCTATGCAGGACGTGAAGCTTCAGCTGCACCTGCATGTGGCTCACCATATTTGCATGCAAAACAACAAGCTCAGCTCGTGAATGACGCACTTGCGATCGTAGCTGAACAATCAGGAGAATCTAAATAATGGCAACCGAAATTAAAGCACCGGTGTTCCCAGAGTCAGTTGCTGACGGAACAATTGCAACTTGGCACAAACAACCAGGTGAAGCGGTATCACGTGATGAAGTCATCTGTGATATTGAAACGGATAAAGTTGTTTTAGAAGTTGTTGCTCCTGCTGATGGTACTATCTCTGCGATCATCAAAAATGAAGGCGACACAGTTCTTTCTTCTGAAGTTATTGCGACATTTGAAGAGGGTGCTGTTTCTGGCGCTACTCAAACTCAAGCAGTTCAATCTGAAGAGAAAGTAGAACAAGCTGCGTCACAAACTCAAGCGGGTAATGCACCTGTTGTTGAACGTGCTCAAGTACAAGATCAAGCACCTGCAGTGCGTAAAGCTTTAACTGAAACAGGTATTGCTGCTGCGGATGTAGATGGTACTGGTCGTGGTGGTCGTATCACCAAAGAAGATGTTGCAAATCATCAAACTAAACCAGCTGCTGCAGCTGTAACACCATTAAGCGTTGCAGTGGGTGAGCGTATCGAGAAACGTGTTCCAATGACGCGTTTACGTAAGCGTGTTGCTGAACGTCTTCTTGCTGCTACACAGCAAACTGCGATGTTAACTACGTTTAACGAAGTTAACATGAAACCTGTGATGGAAATGCGTAAGCAATATAAAGATGCTTTCGAAAAACGTCATGGTGCACGTTTAGGCTTTATGTCATTCTTCGTTAAAGCTGTAACTGAAGCACTCAAACGCTATCCTGCGGTAAATGCTTCAATCGACGGTGATGATATTGTTTATCATGGTTACTATGATATCGGTGTTGCGGTTTCTTCTGATCGTGGTTTAGTGGTTCCTGTATTACGTAATACTGACCGTATGAACTATGCTGAAGTTGAATCAGGTATTGGTGCATATGCTGCAAAAGCACGTGAAGGTAAATTAGCAATTGAAGATATGACTGGTGGTACTTTCACAATTACCAATGGTGGTACTTTCGGTTCATTGCTTTCAACACCTATTTTGAACCAACCACAAACTGCTATTTTAGGTATGCACAAAATCCAAGAGCGTCCTATGGCTGTAAATGGTCAAGTTGAAATTCTTCCAATGATGTACTTAGCGCTTTCTTATGACCATCGTATGATTGATGGTAAAGAAGCTGTAGGCTTCTTGGTAACTGTTAAAGAGTTACTTGAAGAGCCAGCTAAACTAATCCTTGACCTTTAATTCTTTAGAATAACAACACGAGTTTAGAGTGATCCTTTAAACTCGTTTTTGGAGATAAGCATGTCTCAGTTTGATTTAGTGGTAATCGGCGGTGGGCCAGGTGGTTATGAAGCGGCAATTCGTGCTGCTCAACTTGGTTTCAAAGTTGCGTGTATCGAAAAACGTGTACACAAAGGCAAGCCATCTTTAGGTGGTACTTGCTTAAACGTAGGTTGTATTCCTTCTAAAGCACTTTTAGATTCTTCACATCACTATGAAGACACTCTTCATGGCTTAGATGTTCACGGTATTACAGTTGAAAATGTCCAACTTGATCTTCAAAAGCTTCTTGCTCGTAAAGACAAAGTTGTAGATAACTTAACTGGCGGTGTTGCTCAATTGCTGAAAGGCAATGGTATCGAGTGGTTACAAGGTACGGGTAAATTACTTGCTGGTAAAAAAGTTGAATTCACACCATTAGAAGGTGGTGATGTTCAAGTTTTAGAACCTAAATTCGTAATTCTTGCAACAGGTTCTGTACCTGTAAATATTCCTGTAGCAAAAGTTGATGAAGACCTTATCGTTGATTCAACGGGTGCGTTAGAATTCCAAGAAGTGCCTAAACGTTTAGGTGTAATTGGTGCAGGCGTAATCGGACTGGAACTTGGTTCAGTATGGCGTCGTCTTGGCTCTGAAGTTGTTGTGTTTGAAGCATTAGATGCATTCTTACCAATGGCGGATAAAGCGTTGGCAAAAGATTATCAAAAACTTTTAACAAAACAAGGTTTAGATATTCGTATTGGCGCTAAAGTTTCAGGTACTGAAGTGAATGGTCGTGAAGTGACTGTTCAATATAACCAAGCAGGCGAAGATAAAACTCAAACTTTTGATAAATTAATCGTTTGTGTTGGCCGTAAAGCCTATGCAGAAGGTTTATTGGCTGAAGATTCAGGCATTAAATTAACTGAACGTGGTTTGGTTGAAGTGAACGATTGGTGTGCAACGTCTGTAGACGGTGTATATGCAATTGGTGACTTGGTACGTGGTCCAATGCTTGCGCATAAAGCAATGGAAGAAGGTGTAATGGCAGTTGAGCGTATGCATGGTCATGCTGCTCAAGTGAATTATGACACCATTATTTCAGTGATTTATACACACCCTGAAGCTGCGTGGGTAGGTTTGACTGAAGAGCAAGCTAAAGAGAAAGGCCATGACGTTAAAACTGGTCAATTCCCATTTGCTGTCAATGGTCGTGCTTTAGCTGCCAATGAATCTGCTGGATTTGTGAAGTTTGTTGCAGATGCAAAAACGGATCGCTTATTGGGTATGCATATCATTGGTCCTGGTGCTTCTGACATTGTTCACCAAGGTATGATTGCACTTGAATTTGTATCTTCTGTTGAAGATTTACAATTGATGACTTTTGGTCACCCAACTTATTCTGAAGTCGTTCATGAAGCAGCGCTTGCTGTTGATGGGCGTGCGATTCACGCGATTCAGCGTAAACGTAAATAACACAAAAAAGAGCGGTTTCGACCGCTCTTTTTACTTTTGATGGTTGTTTTTAATTGAATAATCATCTAAAAATAAAAGAACAAACTTTAATAAATGCCGATAGTTATTGCGATGGAAGTCTAATTATTGGTGTGTCATAACAATGTGAAAAGTAGTAAAAGGTAAAACATGAATCTACATGAGTATCAAGCGAAAACGCTGTTAAAAAAATATGGTATGCCAGTTCAAGAAGGCATTTTAATCACTACGCCCGAAGAAGCATCTGCTGCCTTTGAGCAAATTAGTGGCAAATTCGCTGTGATGAAGGCCCAAGTCCATGCAGGTGGTCGTGGTAAAGCGGGTGGCGTAAAAGTTGTTAAGTCAAAAGAAGAAGCAGCTGAATATGCAAAAAGCCTGTTAGGTACTCGTTTAGTCACGTATCAGACAGATGCCAATGGTCAGCCGGTAAATAGTATCCTTGTTTGTGAAGATGTTTATCCTGTAGAACGTGAATTGTATTTAGGTGCAGTGGTTGACCGTTCTAGTCGTCGTGTGACATTCATGGCGTCTACAGAGGGTGGCGTAGAAATTGAAAAAGTTGCTGAAGAAACACCTGAAAAAATTATTAAAGTCGAAGTAGATCCATTGGTTGGTTTATTGCCATTCCAAGCGCGTGATGTTGGTTTCCAATTGGGTTTAAAAGATAAGCAAATCAGCCAATTTGTAACCATCATGACAGGTGCATACAAAGCATTTGTTGAAAATGACTTTGCATTATTTGAAATTAACCCGCTTTCAGTTCGTGAAAATGGCGAAATCTTATGTGTAGATGCCAAAGTCGGTATCGACTCAAATGCACTTTATCGTTTGCCTGAAATTGCTGCGATGCGTGATAAATCTCAAGAAAATGAGCGTGAGTTAAAAGCATCTGAATTTGACCTTAACTATGTTGCTTTAGAAGGCAATATCGGTTGTATGGTGAATGGTGCTGGTCTTGCGATGGCAACAATGGATATCATCAAACTGTATGGTGGTCAGCCAGCAAACTTCCTTGATGTTGGTGGCGGTGCGACCAAAGATCGCGTCATTGAAGCATTTAAAATTATTCTTTCAGATTCATCTGTACAAGGTGTGTTGATCAATATTTTTGGTGGTATCGTACGTTGTGACATGATTGCTGAAGCGATTATTGCAGCGGTTCAAGAAGTAAATGTAACCGTACCTGTGGTTGTTCGTTTAGAAGGGAACAATGCGGAGTTAGGTGCTAAATTACTTGATGAATCAGGTCTAAAATTAATTTCTGCGAACGGCTTAGCTGATGCCGCAGAAAAAGTTGTTGCTGCTGTGAAAGCGTAAGGAGTATCAATCATGAGCGTATTAGTTAATAAAGACACAAAAGTATTGGTACAAGGCTTTACAGGTAAGAATGGTACATTCCATTCTGAGCAATCAATTGCATACGGTACAAAAGTAGTTGGTGGCGTAACACCGGGTAAAGGTGGTCAAACTCATATTGGTCTACCTGTTTTCAATACAATGCGTGAAGCAGTAAAAGAAACGGGTGCAAATGCAACATCAATTTATGTACCTGCTCCATTTGTACTGGATTCAATTGTTGAAGCAGTCGATTCTGGTATTGAGTTAATCGTGGTGATCACCGAAGGTGTTCCAACCTTAGACATGTTAAAAGCGAAACGTTACCTTGAAACTTATGGTAATAATGCGCGTTTAATCGGTCCAAACTGCCCAGGTATTATCACACCAGGCGAATGTAAAATTGGGATTATGCCAGGGCATATTCATCAACCAGGTAAAATCGGGATCATTTCTCGTTCTGGTACATTGACTTATGAAGCAGTTGCTCAAACGACTAAGCTTGGTTTAGGTCAGTCTACTTGTATTGGTATCGGTGGTGATCCGATTCCAGGTATGAACCAAATTGACTGCTTAAAACTTTTCCAAGAAGATCCACAAACAGAAGCAATCATCATGATTGGTGAAATTGGTGGTAGTGCGGAAGAAGAAGCTGCTGAATATATTCAATCTAATGTGACTAAACCTGTTGTTGGTTATATTGCGGGTGTAACAGCGCCTAAAGGTAAGCGTATGGGTCACGCAGGAGCGATTATCTCTGGCGGTAAAGGTACTGCTGAAGAGAAGTTTGCTGCATTTGAAAAAGCGGGTATGGCATATACGCGTAGCCCAGCTGAACTTGGTTCAACTATGTTTGATGTCTTAAAAAAGAAAGGCTTAGTTTAATTTAAAGTTTAAATTTTTAAGCTAAAAAATGGGAGCCAATCGGCTCCCATTTTTATTGGTTGTAGAGTATTGGTTGTCGCTTCTTGATTGTTAGCGTTTAATCTTGTGATCAAGATAAAGGAGATTTATATAAGATGGGGGATCTGTGATTAGCCTTTGACTAAACCACCATCCACAATCAAATTTTGTCCTGTTACAGCGCGTGACCACGGTGATAAAAACATCAGCACGGCATCTGCAAACTGCTCAGGGGTGGTGACTTCTTGTAAGGGCGTAGAAGCAGCGATCAAATCAAACACTTGATCAGGTGTTGCACTGCTGGCATCAGTCTTACGTAATAGACCACCTGAAAGCATATTTACATTAATGCCATACTGACCTAAATCGTGTGACGTTGTGCGGGTAAAGGCCAAAAGTGCTGCTTTAGCCGCAGTATAATCATGATAAGGAACCACAGGATTCTGCACAAGATTGGTTCCAATATTGATGATTCGACCAAAATGATCTTTTTTCATATCTTCTAGTGCAGCTTGGGTGGTGTTTAAAGCGGCTTTTACTGCACTGTCCAATTGCTGTTGCATACTGTGCCAGCTCAGTGTTTCAACTTTTGGACGTAGATCACCATCAAATTTAAATGCCAATAGCGCATTATTAATCACTGAGGTGATTGCATGTCCATAATGCAGTTTTGCCTTTTTAAACATTGTGTTGACTTGATCTGCATCGGTTACATCTGCTTTGTAAATAAAAACCTGTTCGGCATGTTCCTTAGCAAGTTGTTGTGCGGATTCTTCACTATTGAAATAATTCACTACAATTCTTGCGCCTTCACGAATCAAAGCATGGGTAATTGCAAGTCCTAAACCACGTGCGCCACCAGTCACTAGAATAATTTGATCTCGTATTTCCATGTTCAAATCAACTCATTTGATATCAATTTAATTTTAGCACTTTTATCGATCAGACTCTTCGATTGAGAGATGAGTTACAAAGTTTATCAATTGCACCGAATCAAGATGAAAAATATAAAAAATATCTAGAGGAATTTAAGCATCTTAGTGCATTAATTACATATGAAGATTCAAATAATTAAACTTTTTAAATCCTATCGATGAAATGATGGCTAAGAATGATAGTGGATTGGTTTAACATATTGATCATATTATTTATAATTAAAATGAAACGCATTTTATATTGGATGTACTCCACCCATTCTGATCTATATGTAGGCTACAATTAGGTTGATCATTTAAGTTACTTATAAACAAATAGAGGAGACAACCATCTTGTTTTTTGATTGGTATAACTCCGATAAAAATGATGAATTGATTAGACCAAACATGCGACCTATTTACCTGCTCAATTTAATGGTCATGTATATATTTTTTATAAACTCAAATGTTTATGCTTTTGATGATCTGGCACTTATGGCAGAAGAGGCACAAAATCAAGTTGTGGAGTATCAAGATGAATTATTAGGACAACCAGATCAATTGCAAGATGAGCAATTATTTAAAATTGAAAATCAAGAAAATAGCCTAAGTGATACTGAAATGATCACTGAGCGGAATGATATTTTTTTTGAACAAGATCAGTTGCAAAAAAGACTAGCAGAACAGCATGAGCATGAATTGGCAGATTATTCAATTTTAACCAATAAATTTTATGAAAATGAGCGTATTCGGGTGTTTAATTATACTGCTTATAATGTACAACAATTAAAGACATCATTGCTCAATCCTTCAAATGATAATCCTGCGTCAAGTGAGCTTTATCTTTCTTTTGGTTATGGTATTGAATTTAAGATAAATGCTTTAAACAAAGTGGGTTATGAATACATCTCTAGTTTTCCTTATGATCGTGGGCAATTATTGCGTCTGTTTTGGATTAGAACGCTGACCTATTAACCATAAATATTTTATCGATCATTTTTTATTTCCATGAAGAAATCATGGGGGAAATACTACAACTTGAAACATAAGCTTGTTTAGCACTACACATTAACAGACTAACTTAAACAAAATGAGATGAAGAGGTGAGTCATCATGTTAAACAAAGTTATTGTGTTGGGTGTAGTTGCTATTTCATTAACCGGCTGTATTGTTGCGCCATTTGATGATGGTCATCGAGGTGGTCATGGTCGTTATGATCAGCGACATGATTCGGATCATCGCTGGGATCAGCGTCGTGATGATGATCGACATCGTTATGACCGAGATCGCAATGATCGTGACTGGAATTGGAAAGGGCGTTAATTCTTTATCTTAAATATAAAAATGGGCAATGCATGCCCATTTTTTTCTATCTTGTTGTTTGAAAATATATGAATGAAGTAACTCATATATTTTTTTAAAAACTAATTTATATCTTTGTAGGGTGGCACTGCCGCATTTTACATTGAAAGTTTAAATATATTTGTGTAGGCAATAGCGTATTTTTTGTAGGGCATGCCACACGAGAACAATACCCTATATTATTTTTTTAAATAAACCTGCTTGTACTACACCAGCTTTGGTTTGTTTCTGTAATTGCCATGTTGAGGGTAAATTCAGTTGATTTAAGCCACGATCTGCTTCTACATAAATCAATGCTTGATCGGATAAGTATTGATCCGCTTTTTGAGCCAATTCATCCCATAAATTTAAACTATAGGGTGGATCTAAAAACATTAAATCAAACTGTTCATTTAAATTGGATAAGGCTTGTTGTGCAGTTTGAATTTTCAGCTGACAGTTTTCAGCTTTAAGCAACTGAATATTGTCTTTTAAAAATTTAGCTTGCGTGGCATTGGGTTCAATCATGATGACATGACGTGCACCACGTGAAAGTGCCTCAAATCCTAAAGCACCTGAACCAGCACAAAGATCTAAGACTTTGGCATTTTGAATATCCCACATCAGCCAGTTAAACAATGTTTCACGAACACGATCAGGGGTAGGACGTAAACCATCGATATCAGCAAAAGGAAGAACTCGACGTTTCCATTCTCCACCAATAATACGTAATTGGTTTTTCACTTTATTATTCACTGATATCAGCCTCAGGTACAGGTGGGGGAGTGGGTTGAGCCGTGGTCGTATTATGACCTTGAGCTGGTACACGGTTTTGGCTAGCCGTATTGGTCTGTGTATTTGGCTTCGGTTTAGGCAAGGCATTTGGATCTGCCGCAAGTGAAACATCACCACTTGGTAGTTCACCCGGTTTGATGCCAGCTGTCATTAAGCCACCACTGACTTGATGGTTCAACGGTACAATTGGATTCTTTTTGCGAGTCAGCAACCAGTAATCAAACACAGGACGAGCAATCTTGGCCGCAGAACCACCATGCTTACCATTTTCCCAAATCACCGCAATGGCAATTTCAGGGTTTTCAGCAGGTGCAAAACCAACAAATAAACCATGGTCTAATTGTCTTGATGTCAGTGCAGCTTCGTTATAGCGCTTGCCTTGGGCAATACTCTTGACCTGTGCTGTACCCGTTTTACCTGCGATTTGGTACATTGGTGTACGAATACCACGACCTGTACCTGTTTGAATAACATCAACCATTGCATCACGCATTTTAATCCAGTCTTCATCAGTACCACTAAAGTTGATTTTTCCAGTCGGGGCATTGAGTACTTCATGCTTTTTTGCCCCTTTGGATTCACGTAATACATGTGGTGTGACATGTGCACCATGGTTGGCGGTAATTGCTGTCGCCATCGCCAGTTGTAATGGGGTCGCGGTAAATGCACCTTGTCCAATACTGACCGAAATGGTTTCACCTTTGAGCCATTTGCTTTTACGGGTACGCATTTTCCATTCAGGACTTGGATATAGGCCTGTACTTTCGCTTGGTAAATCAACCCCTGTCTTTTCACCGAAACCAAATTGGCGCATCCATTCATTCATGCGATCTATACCCATCTGGTAAGACAAGATATAGAAGTAAGTATCACAAGAAACCACAATCGATTTATGTAAGTTGACTGAGCCATGTCCAGTCTTTTTCCAGTCACGGAATTTATGTGAATCGCCAGGTAAATGGAAATAGCCAGGATCGGAAATTGTAGTTCCCCAATCTACTGTTTTAAAGTGAATTCCGCCTAAGCCTTCCATCGGTTTAATGGTAGAACCAGGAGGATAGGTTCCTTGGACTGCACGGTTGTAGAGTGGTTGATCTAGGTTGTCACGTAAAGCCGTATAGTCAGCGTGTCCAATACCAGTCACAAATAAGTTCGGGTTAAAACTTGGGCTTGAAACCAGTGCTAATATTTCACCAGTACGTGGGTCAATTGCGACGATTGCACCACGACGATCTTTAAGCTGTTCTGCTGCAATGGTTTGCAGACCATAATCGAGTGAAAGATATAAATCATTGCCTCGAGTTGACTCTTTACGACCTAAATGACGTAAGACATTACCATGTGCATCGGCTTCAATCGATTCATAACCAGGAACACCATGCAGTAAATCTTCATAGGATTTCTCTACACCAATTTTCCCAATCAGGTTGGTTCCTGCATAACTATCTTTATCAATTGCTTTGAGCTCTTTATCGTTAATACGACCCACATAGCCAATAACATGGGCAAATAGCTCACCATGTGGATAATAGCGGGTCATTTGCGTTTCGATATCAACACCCGGAAATTGAAACTTGACTTCACTAAAGCGCGCAATATCTTGTTCTGTTAGATTTAACTTTAAGGTGACACGTTCTGTTTTTTTAGAGGCTTTAATTCGGCTATTAAAACGGTCAATATCTTCTTGATTCAGATTTAAAATTGGAATTAAACGCTTAACCGTATCATCTATATCTTCGACATCAGCTTTGCTCAGGGTTGCAGTAAAAACAGGGTAGTTATCTGCCAGTAAAATCCCATTACGATCATAAATATAGCCACGTGCTGGTGCGATAGGCTGGAGTCGAATACGGTTTTTATCTGATGCTTCACTAAATTCTTGATGATGAAAAATTTGCAGATAAGCATAGCGTGCAACTAGAAGGCACATAAAAAATGAAACAATACCAATCGCAAAAAAGACACGACTACGAAAGATGCGTTTTTCTTGTTGGACATTTTTTAGAGGAAACTGCTGCTTCATACGTCGTCGGCTTTAGTACTTAAAGATGGGTGAATTTAGGGGTCAAACATTTTACCCCAGATTGAGTCTTAAAAATTAAAAAACACAAATAACTCATCAAAATATATTTTAACTCAGTCTCTGCAACAAATTTGTTATGCCGAATGCAGGTCCGTTGATATTTCACCTGAAAAATACGCATCGTTGTAAACATTGAGAAATTGTCAACAGAGCCTGTATGGATTTGACCTTAGCGACATTAAATTTATAGCGTTTTGTATATGAGTGCCAAAATAATTCTGTTAAAGTCGAGCCTTAAGGATAAATAGATTCGACCTAAGTTAAGATTAGGGATAATGGAGAAAATAATGAAAAAAATCTTTCCCTTATTAATGTTAGTAGCTGTCGGAAATTTCGCGCATGCTGATGTTAAAGATTATTTGCCAGATATGAAGGGAATTTTACCAGAGGCAAAGTTTAAGCCTGAAGATGCTTCTAAATGGAATATCGGTGCGGGTGTAACGCAACAGATGGTCCATGCGAATGGTGAATGGGTAAATCCTTATGGAATTGCGTATACTAAATTAGGTGTTTTTTATAATGGCGACCATGAATTTGCTGGTCAAGTCGGCTATAGAATTCCTGTAGTATTAAATGGTAAAGATAAAAATGGATTCTATCTTGGGGTCTATGGCGGAACACTTAAAAGTAAAAAAGTGGACGGAAGTGATGAAGTCCAATATGGTGGTGGTGCCGATTTATCTTATGTTTTATTGAATAAAGAGCGTATAAGTACATTTAGTGTGGGGATGGGTGCAGGTAGTGAACTTCATAATAGAAATGGAGATATGGTCCTGGAAACTCGTCCACAAATACAATTTGCTTATACCTTAAGTGTCGGGTTCTAAAGTTTTTATGATTTTATCCATATCCTTCGACCGCAAATAGAAATAAATACGAGAGTCATGCATGTTGGAATACGTTAATGGTTTGTGGCACGCTTTTACAGCTCGACCTGATCATCTTGCCATTTTAAGTATCATCCCAGTGACAGCCTTTGTAACGTGGGCACACGTTTGGATGGCACTGAAAATGGTATTTTATCCAATCACGTTCTGGGGATTTCATATTGGTCCCTTACCCGTGGGTTGGCAAGGGATTGTGCCACGTAAAGCTGGGCGAATTTCAGGCATCATCACAGACAATACATTATCCAAACTGGGTTCTTTGCGTGAATTTTTAGATGCAATGGACCCTGAAGATATGGCTCGGATTATCGGTGAACAAGTCGGTTTTGAGCTTGAGCATTTGATTGATGAGGTGATGTTAGATCGTAATGCTGTTTTGTGGGAAAATTTACCTTATTCGATTAAACGTCGAATTTATGGTCAAGCGCATAAACAATTGCCGGGTGTCTTAAGAGAACTCGTGACCGAACTGACCATGAACGTCGAGTCACTGGTCAATATGCGGGATATGGTCGTGACTCAAATGGAAGGCGATCGCCGTTTGATGGTCCGTATGTTTTTAAAAGTTGGGCAAAAAGAAATTAACTTTATTTGGCATATTAGTGCTGTAATCGGGAGTTTCTTTGGTATTTTTCAAATGTTTGTTTATGTCTTTGTACCACAACATTGGACGGTACCTTTCTTTGCAGCAGTTTGGGGCTTTTTAACCAACTGGATTGCAATCTGGATGGTTTTCAACCCAGTAGAGCCACATTACGTACGCTATCCACAATTTTTTGAACGGACAAAAGATCGAAAATTTCCATGGATTAAACCTGTTATTCCAAGAATTGGCACTTATAATGTTCAGGGTGCGTTTATGAAACGCCAAGAAGAAGTGTCAGATGTTTTTGCAAGTGTCGTGACTGAAGATTTGATTACGTTAAAATCAATCATGACTGAAATGATGTATGGTCCTAAGAAAGAAAAAACCCGTCGTATTGTAAAGCGTCATATTAACGAAATTATGGAAACTCCATTGGTTCGGACCTCTTTACAATTGTCTTTAGGACTAAAAGAGTATGCAAAACTCAAGACAGACTTGATTGATCGGTCAATTGAAATTACGATGGTGCCTGTTTGCGACCCTGCGTTTAATGCGAGCCGTGCACAGAAAATTTTTCAGATGTTTAAAGAGCGGATTAGAGAGTTAACCCCAAAAGAGTTTCAAAACCTGTTACGTCCTGCATTTCAGGAAGACGAATGGATTTTGATTGTACTCGGTGGTGTGACTGGATTTTTTGCTGGTCTAATACATTTATTTGTGGCTTTCTTATAAATTTGATGCCATTACGATGATAAGTTTTAATTTGTCATGGCAAAGGGTATCATACATATTGTTTTAAATGAGGATGTTTTTTTATGCGCATTATATTACTCGGACCACCTGGAGCAGGTAAAGGTACACAAGCTCAGTTGATCTGTAAGCGCTACAATGTCCCACAAATTTCAACCGGTGATATGCTCCGTGCTGCAATTCGTGAAGGTACTGAATTAGGTCTTAAAGCTAAAAGTGTAATGGAATCAGGTGGTTTAGTATCTGATGAGCTTATTATCGGTTTAGTGAAAGAACGTATTGCACAACCTGATTGTGTAAATGGTTGTATTTTCGATGGTTTCCCACGTACGATTCCTCAAGCTGAGGCTTTAGAGAACGAAGGGATTAGCATTGACCATGTAATCGAAATTGAAGTACCAGACGAAGAAATCGTAAAACGTCTTTCTGGTCGTCGTCAGCACCCAGCATCTGGTCGTGTTTATCACACGATTTATAACCCACCGAAAGTGGAAGGTAAAGATGATGAAACTGGCGAAGATCTTGTGCAACGTCCAGATGACGAAGAAGCAACGATTCGTAAGCGTTTAGGCTCTTATCATAATGAAACTGAACAGCTTGTTGGTTTCTATCAAGGACGTGCAGCTTCTGGGGAAAATGCACCGACTTATAATAAATTGAACGGTTTACGTCCAATAGAAGATGTCCAAAAAGATTTATTTGCGATTTTAGATAAATAAGACCGCATTCAAAGCATTTTTTTAAGCTTTGACAATAACAGAGACCTGATTCATATTAGGTCTCTTTTTTTTGCAAGAGTGGCGTAGAGAGTGAAGTTTGTATTAATTGCCTTGGTCATTTTGAGTATATTGCTTCTTTTGGGCTTATTGTATATGAGCTTTAAATTGCTACGCAAAGCACAAAAAGAAGAGCTTCAGCAACGCCGTGAAATGAGAAAATCAGGCAATTACCAAGTGCATCCACAGGTGGCTGAAGAGTGGAAACGGCTTGAAAAGTTAAAGAAAGATTTGGAAAATAAAAAGTAAAATAATTAGGGAGATTCATGCTGAGGATAAATTAATCCTTATCTATCATCGCGCTTCATTCTTCCAAATTGATGAATTTAACTGATGAATTTGTATAATTGAGATGTGTAAACAATTAATTCTAAGTGTTTTGATTATCCATCTACATGCTAAATTCACAGCATTCATATTATAAGAAGACTGTCCAAATGAAATTGATTGCCATAGCAGCACATCGTAGCGAATATTTAGAGCCTATTCATTTTTCAAAGGGGACTTTGTTAAACATAGGCGAAAAGTATCAAGGCTCGGAGAATTGGGACAATTGGTATTTCTGCACAGTCGACAATGGATTAGAGGGGTGGGTTCCTACTCAAATCATTGAATGGATCAATAAGCATAAAGGCCATGCAATAGCAGATTACACAGCGAAAGAACTCAATGTAGATCATGGTGATCTATTGGATGGAGAAGAAAAACTAAATGGCTGGATTTGGTGTAGCAGATTATCTGATAATCAATCTGGTTGGGTGCCCTTAGAGGTGTTAAGTCAGATTTGATTGAGAACTATTTTAAGATTCTAGCTGTTTCTTTAGAAAATAACTTCCTCAGAAAAATGACAAAGCATAATCTTGATTAAACGATGATTATGCTTTGCTAAAACCTCTCATTTATTTGCTACTTTGTTTTGACTTCTCGTGCAGCGCCAAACTCATATTTATCAGGCCAATTACAAACATCTGACACAATACATTCATTGCATTTGGGTTTACGTGCAATACAGCAGTAGCGGCCATGTAAAATTAACCAATGATGCGAGTCTATAATAAATTCTTTTGGAATCACTTTAATTAAACGATGTTCGACCTCAAGCACGTTTTTACCTACTGCTAGTCCAGTGCGATTGCCAAGACGGAAGATATGCGTATCTACAGCCATTGTAGGCTGACCAAAGGCGGTATTCAGTACAACATTGGCAGTCTTACGACCTACGCCGGGTAAAGCTTCTAAATCAGCACGATTGTCTGGAACTTGGCTATTGTGCTTCTCAATCAGAATTTTACAGGCTTTAATCACATTTTCAGCTTTGGCATTATATAAACCGATGGTTTTAATATATTGCTTTAAACCGTCTACACCCAATGCATAAATCTGTTCAGGAGTATTGGCGACAGGGAATAACTTATCAGTGGCTTTATTGACACTTACATCTGTGGCTTGAGCCGATAAGGTAACGGCGACAAGTAACTCAAACGGGTTTGAATAATTGAGTTCTGTTTTAGGATTTGGGCGTTGCTCACGTAATCGTTCAAAGAAAATCTGAATTTGCTTTTTGGTCATATTCTTTACAGTCATGATGCATCCTCTTGCAAAACAGATAACTGTTGAATCAATTCATTTAATTGATGTTGCTTATTTTCATCTGCTCGAACACTCAATTGTTTCTCTAGTTTTTTAATTTGAGTCCGCAGCTTAGCCAATTCAATGGTGGTTTTCGCATCTGTAACAATTGGATTTTTTATTGTGGGCTGATTGATTTCAATTGTAGGTAAAGCCTGACTCTGCTGTGTTATTTGTGCAAAGAGTTCAGTGTCAATTTCTGCACGAACCACAGGGCCTTTACGATGGATGCGTTGCTTTTCTTCACGTTGAATATGTGCATAGTAACGACCACGTAAGTCATTTTGTTCTAAGAGACGTTGTTCGTCATTTGGAATTGGCTGAATGTCTTCAACTAAATCAATGCAATCTACTGGACAGGGAGCAATGCATAGTTCACAGCCAGTGCATAGATCTGTAAGTACGGTATGCATCAGTTTACCAGAACCAATAATGGCATCTACAGGGCAAGCACTGATGCATTTGGTACAACCAATACATTCATCTTCACGAATAATGGCTTTCATGCGTTGTGGACGACCATCGCTTTGAATTGGCCAGACACTTGGTTCAGCAATGAGTTTATTACGATTGAGTATATCCGCAAGCGCATCTGCAACAGGTTGCCCACCTGGCACACATTTATTGGCTTCTTCGCCTTTTTCTACAATAGATTTTGCATAAGGTAGACACCCATCACGGTGACCACAGAGTCCACATTGTGTTTGTGGCAAAATGGCATCTATTTGCTGAATGAAGGAAAGCGATGAATTCATGTGAATAAAACTTTAAAGAAAAATGAACAAATGCTTGGTAAAAGCGAAGAATATTTTGCAATTTTAGCATGTTTTGTAGTGAAAATCTTTGCTCTAATTTGGCGCTAAAAATGCGCTAATTTAGATCAAAATATCGAATATTTTTTGGTTAAAAACGCCAACAAATTGACATTTTATTTGGGGTTGATTAGAAATTATCATATTGAATTTAAATATTATTTGAAAAAACATTTGAAAAAAGGTTGTGGATTATATACAAAAGGGATTAAATACTTTGCGCCAAAATTTATCATTTTATTAAAAGGGTTGACCTTTTTTGTATCATTTTCTGCTGAGGAATGAGCGTTGAAATATAATAGCCTGAATGACTTTTTAAATTACGTTAAAGCACGTGATCCAAATCAACCAGAGTTTTTACAAGCTGTGGAAGAAGTTATGACCAGTTTGTGGCCATTTATTGAGAAAAACCCAGAATATGCTGAGCACGGTTTGCTTGAACGTCTTGTTGAGCCAGAACGAGCGATTCAATTCCGTGTTTCATGGGTAGATGACAAGGGTCAAACTCAAGTTAACCGTGCTTTTCGTGTTCAATATAATTCTGCTATTGGTCCATTTAAAGGCGGCATGCGGTTTCACCCATCTGTAAATCTTTCTATTTTAAAATTTTTAGGTTTTGAGCAGACGTTTAAAAATGCCTTGACCACACTGCCTATGGGCGGTGGTAAAGGTGGTTCTGATTTCGATCCGAAAGGCAAATCAGACGGCGAGATCATGCGTTTTTGCCAAGCATTAATCATCGAACTTTACCGTTATCTTGGTTCTAATACAGATATTCCAGCAGGGGATATTGGTGTGGGGGGCCGTGAAGTGGGTTACATGGCGGGTATGATGAAAAAGCTCAGTAATGACACTTCATGTGTATTTACGGGTAAAGGTTCATCATTCGGTGGTTCTTTGGCTCGCCCAGAAGCAACAGGTTTTGGTACAGTTTATTTTGCTGAAGAAATGCTAAAAACTCGTGGTGAAAGCTTCAAAGATAAAATTGTGGTGATTTCAGGTTCGGGCAATGTGGCGCAGTTTGCTGCAGAAAAAGCCATGTACTTAGGTGCGAAAGTGGTTTCATTATCTGACTCAAACGGTACAGTACATGTAAAAAATGGCTTTACCAATGAGCTTCTTGCTGAAGTGATGGAACTTAAAAACGTAAAACGTGGACGTATTTCTGAGTTTGCTTCAAAACACGGTTTTGAATATTTAGAAGGTCAACGCCCTTGGTCAATTCAGTGTGATATTGCATTGCCATGCGCAACGCAAAATGAATTAAATGAAGAAGATGCAGATGTACTGCTTGCCAATGGTGTAATCTGTGTTGCTGAAGGTGCCAATATGCCTTCAACACTAGAAGCTGTAGAAAAATTTGTAGAAGCAAAAATTCTTTATGCACCTGGTAAAGCGTCAAATGCAGGTGGTGTTGCCACTTCTGGTCTTGAAATGTCACAAAACTCGATTCGTTTGGGGTGGACATTTGAAGAAGTGGATGAGCGCCTACATGCAATTATGAAAGAAATTCATCGTAACTGTGTGAAATACGGTACTCAAGCTGATGGCACAGTGAACTATGTAAATGGTGCAAATATTGCTGGTTTTGTCAAAGTTGCCGATGCAATGTTAGCGCAAGGCGTGTTCTAATCTCAGTTTGATTTTGAACTTAAAACCGATGCTTTTGCATCGGTTTTTTATCTGAGCAATTAGAAAAACAGCGACAAGCTTATTTGCTCGGAATGGTTTCAACAATTGAGTCGAGTTCATATTGGTATTGAGACTGATCAGCTGCAGGATTGGCAATTTCTGTGCGTTTGACCTTAATAATTTGAGTAGACTTTGAATTATGGGTAAAGCCGTCAATAGAATCATAAAAATAACTTGCTTCTTTGTCGCTATAATTTTTTTGACCAGTTTCGTTCAATGTTAATTCACGAACTAAAAGACAGGTTTGTGGTGCAACACCAGTGCAAGGTCGAGTTTCAGGACTGACCTCTAAAAAAATAATTTGTGGTTGAGTTGCTGTATTTGAAACTTGAGTCTCTATAGGCGCAGGCGCCGGAACTTTTTGAGTTGTGGATTCTTGGCTACATGCCATGACGAGCAAGGGTAAGAGTAGTGCAATGCTTAATTTGTGATTCATGATTTTACCTTTATCGATCTTGCTGTATTAAAAAATGAGCTTTGCTGCAATCACTATGGATCATTTAAGTTTCTATTATTGAGTGTATATATTCACTACTTTTTTTAATTATTATGCAGTGTTGGATGTTCTGCATCGATTAAAATAAAGATGCAAAGTTTAAGATAGAAATGTTTTGATTGTCTGATTGAAAAAACATAAAACTGATTTAAATCTAGATGTTTATAAATAGTTAAACAAAGAAAAGCTGAAGTTCAACTTCAGCTTTTCTATACAATTATTTTACAGTTTCACGTTCGATAATCATATCTTGTACATAAGCGTATTTAGACTGATCAGCAGCTGGGTTTTTAATTTCATAACGTTTTACACGAACCACTTGGCGCTCAGCAGGGCTATGAGTAAAGCCTTCGATTTGGTCATAGAAATATGTCCAATCTTTATCTACTTGGGTTTTTACACCATTGTCAGCATATTTGATTTCGCGTACTTGTAAACACTGCATTTTTCTTACACCAGCAGAACATTCTTTAGTTTCTGGGCTGATTTCTAAGAAAATTGTTTCACCTTGGCTTTGATATTTAGTTTCAGGTGTCATTTTACCTGTAAATACAACTTTACCACCTGTCGCGTTTACCAAAGTCAGCGTTGGGCTTTCAGTGTTTGCTGTATCGAGTACAAATGCTGTTTTATTTGATTGGAACAATGCCGCAGCAAAACTTTCTTGTTTCATTAATTCAGGAGAACACATCATATTGGTTGATGCGATATTGCCAGTAACCAATAAACCGTTTTCAACTTTTGCACTGGTCATTAGTCGGTTACAGCCAGTTGCAACACTTAAACGTTGGTCTGCAAAATTAAGTACGATCGGTTGTTTGGTATCTGCTGGTTGATAAGACCATTGATAAGCATTTAATGTTTGCTCTGCATTACCTTGTTGTTGTAATACTTTCACAGCGGTATCACCCAATTTTTGAATATCGCCAGATTGGCAAGCCGCTAGGGCTAAAGGAAGTACAGCTAATGCTAAATATTTGAATTTCATATTCTATTCACGTTTTAAAAAACTATGCATAGGATAAACCATGAAACACTAAAAGATATGGATACAATTTATTAATTCGGTTTCAATATGTATCCATATAACTAAAAGTTAAACAATAATTAACAAATTGTTATCATTTCTGCTGAGTTTTGATCAATCAGGTTCTTTAATCAAACCGATAAATATCCATACCTAGCGCACCCATTGAAAAACTACTGTGCACAATACTAAAGCGATGACCCGTACCCATTGCAAAGAAAAGAGGCGCAAAGTGCTCAAGTGTTGGGTGATTTTTCTGTAGATAAGGAATGCTATTCCATTCCAATACAGCATCATAATTACTATGGTTGAGTTTGCTCACCACATAATTTCTAAATGTAGATGCCCATTCAGGAACATTCTCATCTTTGCCGTTCCATGACAATTCTCTTAAATTGTGAGTGATACTGCCTGAACCAATCAATAAAATTTGTTTTTCACGGAGTGGGGCAAGTGCTTGACCAATTTGGTAGATTTGATCAGCATGCATATTCATCGGTAAAGAAATTTCAATGACTGGAATATCTGCCTCAGGATACATATGTAATAAAGGCATCCATACACCATGATCACGAGGTCGAGTACTATTTGCATGTGCAGGGAGGTGAGCTTCAGCCAAGAGATGTAGAATTTCTTCCGCCAATTCAGGATTTCCTGGTGCGGGATAGCGAATCTCATACAGCGCTTGAGGAAAACCACGAAAGTCATGCCATGTTTCAGGGCGTACACCTGTATTGACTTCTAAAGCCTCACTTTCCCAGTGGGCAGACATCACCACGATGGCTTGTGGTTTTGGCAAATTTAGACCAAGACGATGTAGTGCAGGACCGACTTGTTCGGGATCTAGCGCAAGCATGGGAGAGCCATGTGAAATGAATAAACCTGGGAGTGTTTGTAAGTTCATATCTTTGTGCCTAAATGATCATTAAATACAGCGTGAATTGCCCATTCTAGCTAAAATGCATGCTCTCAATAAGCCTTTTATTTCAACAGACTGTTTCAACAATGCAACTTTTGCCCAATAATATGACTAGCCAGCACGATGATACGGATGATTATGGTTAATACTCATCGCACGATAAAGTTGTTCAATCAGCATAACCCGAACCAATGGATGGGGCAGAGTCAGTTTTGACAGTGACCAGTGCCAAGCAGCAGCTTTTCGCACAGCTTCAGAATGCCCATCTGGTCCGCCAATGGCCAGTGCAACATCATAACCTTCAAGCATCCAACCTTTCATGGTTTCAGCCAGCTTTTCAGTACTAAATTCACGTCCGCCTACTTCAAGTGCAATCAATACTTCATTGTGTTTCAGTTGGCTGAGAATACTATCGCCCTCAATTTGGCGATATTTTAAAATATCTGCTTCGGAATCATTTTTGCCACGCTTTGCCATCGGGAGTTCAATAATTTGCGTCTGTACAAAAGGTTGGATTCTTTTGAAGTAATCCTCAAAACCAGTTAATACCCAAGCAGGCATTTTTTGACCAATGGTCAGAATACGGATTTTCATATTAACAATTTCTAACGTGGTAATTGCATCATTATAGCGTGATATTGGTTATTCTCAGGCGTACAACAAGAACTGAATGTCTAATTGCTGTTTTTTTAAATTATAGCTATACCAACACGCTTTTTAATTGGATTTATACATGCAAATAGCTTATCCAAATTTTTTAAATTTAAACTATCTTTTCATTATATTGCTCAGTTGTGGGCTTTCAACAGGGAGTGTCGCTGCAGAACAACGCTATGATCAGCAAGCTGAACCTGATCGTTTAAACAGTTATTTACAACAAGTGATTCACCCACAAGCGTTTCGAAATTATCAAAATATTCAAGAGCTCGATCGAGTTGGGGCATTCATTAAACAACAACTTGAACAGTTTGCGATTCCTTGTGAATACCAGCCTTATCAAGTCAAAGGCAAAACTTATCGGAATGTAATCTGTCACTTACAAATGGGCCATGCCAAAAAAGTGATTCTTGGTGCGCATTATGATGTTTATGGGAATTTCAAAGGTGCTGATGATAATGCTTCTGGTGTGGTGGGACTGATTGAGACTGCGCGAATTTTGGCAGCCAATAAAGCTAGTCTTAAACAGAATGTTGATTTTGTCTTTTATACTTTGGAAGAACCTCCGTATTTCCGTACTGAACATATGGGGAGCTATATTCATGCACAATCCATTTTAAAACAAAAAGATCAAATTCAAGCGGTGTATATTTTGGAAATGATTGGATATTTTGACCATAAAAATGTTCAGGATTATCCATCGGGATTAGCTTTGTTTTATCCCAAACATGGAAATTTTATTGGCGCAGTGAGTAATTTCACTTCACGTGGTTTGGGCGAAAAATATTGTGATGCCATGAAAGCGTTAAAACGCCTTGATTGTCAAAGATTGATAACGCCGTCATTTGTACAAGGCGTAGATTTCTCAGATCATTTGAATTATTGGCGTTTCGATATCCCTGCTATTATGATCACAGATACGGCTTTTTTTAGAAATAGGCATTATCATACCCAAGAGGATACTGTTGAAAAACTCAATTTAAATAAGATGGCAGAAGTCATCAATGGTGTGGTGTATACAGTGTTACAAGACTGATATTTTTCAATCAGGTTATATCATTTGCTATTTTGATCAAAGGAGAGCTTATGCAATACGGTGCAATGCAATTGCTCTCGATGTGGATTAAAGATCGTAAAATACAGAATCAATCGGTACATACCTTAGATGCTTATTTCCGAGATGTATCCAACTTTATTGATTTTTGCTATGACAAGCAGATTGAGTTAAAACAAGTCGAAGCTGCTGATTTAAGAGAGTATGTAGCTTATCGTGTCGAAAAAGATCAGCTTTCGACCAGCAGTTTACAACGGCATTTGACTTCAATTCGTCAGTTTATGAAGTGGGCCAAACAAGGTGGTTATTTAGAAATCAATGCAGCGGATGATTTTCAGATAAAGCGGCAAGCTCGACCGTTACCGGGAATGATTGATATTGAAACGGTCAATCAAATTATGGATCAGCCCGCACCTGAAAAGCCGATAGAAAAGCAGTTGTGGTTACGAGATAAGGCTATTCTCGAGTTGCTCTATTCCAGTGGCTTACGCTTGGCGGAAGTGCAAAGTTTAACCATACGAGATATTGATTTTACTCGTCATTTATTGCGTATCACGGGTAAAGGGAATAAGACTCGAATTGTACCTTTCGGCTCTAAAGCGAGAGAGAGTCTGATTGAATGGTTAAAAATCTATCGAATCTGGCAGGGGGAATTTAGCCCTGAATCTTTAGTATTTATTACTCAACGCGGCACAAGTATTAGCCCACGTCAGATTGAAAATCGAGTCAAATACCAAGCACTACGTGCAGGGGTAAATGTTGATTTACACCCACATTTATTGCGTCACTGCTTTGCCAGCCATATGTTATCCAATAGTGGCGATCTGCGTGCAGTGCAAGAAATGCTAGGACATAGCAATTTAACCACAACACAGATTTATACCCACGTCGATTTTGATCATCTGGCACAAGTCTATGATCAAGCACATCCAAGAGCTGCTGCATCGAAAATAAAAAATTGACCTTGAATATAAGGCTTTATTAAGCGTTGATTTTTGTATTTTGTAGCGAATAGATCTGTTGAGAAGTACTGTTGTTGTTTTAATAAAATGCACAGTGCTTAAACACATTTAGCACAGAAAAAAGTCGAATAGATAATTGTTTTTAAAAATGCTCTCATGTATATCTAGGTTTGGTATTTATTCAATACATTTCTATTGATTCAATTTTGCAAAAAAATTAGGTCTTTCAATGATCCCTGAACTTGAACAAAAATATAAGCAACTGACTGACGCTCAAAAAGAAATTTTTAAGGGCTATGGCTTACGTCAAATTAAACATTTTGTAGAATTCAGCCTCCCCAAAATTGAGGCAACCTTACCGCAAGAAGGAAAAGTATTGGGTATCAATGCTGAGGGTAAAGTTCAAGCTGTAAATACCGCAACCAATCAGACCTATTTATGGATATCAGACCAACAATGGCAAGCGGCTCAAACAGTGTCTAATCATATTGACTTAAAAGAAGACTTTATTGAGATTTGGCAAGTGCTGGAGCTCAAAAATCAAGATTTGATTGATTTAAGCCATATTCATCGCGATTTTTTAGCAAGCATGGCGAAATAGTTCAATACTCAAATTGAAAATCTTGTTTTTGAATTCGATAGAGCTTCTCTTCATGTAGTGGATGGTGCTCATCAAAATCAGGATGTAGAAAGTCATGAGAAAAGCTCATTCCAATTTTTTTCATGACATTTTGCGAAGCAAGATTATGTTTAGCTGTAAATGCAACAATCTCTTGAAAATTCAGTTCTTCAAATGCAAATCTTAGACATGCTTGAGCTGCCTCAGTTGCATAGCCTTTATTCCAAAATTTTGGATCAAGTCGCCAGCCAATTTCTATACATGGTGAAAATTCAAATTTTGAGGGTTGTTGATGTAGTCCCACACACCCAATAAACTCTTGGGTTTCAATCAATTCAACTGCCCAAAGTCCCCAGCCTTTGATTTCGATTAAATATTTAATCTGATTTGCCAGTTCGTCACTTTGCTCACGATTTAAAATTTTTGGGAAAAATTGCATTACTTCAGGGTTTGCTGTGATTTTTGCAAAAGCATCGTAATCAGAAGCTTGCCATTGTCGAAGTAAAAGACGATCTGTACATAATTCATAAATCATTTTTATTGAACATCCTGATCAAAGTACTGCTTAGATAGAAAAGGGCGATAATTTTTAACGTATTACCTCAGTCATATTTGGCTCGATATGCAGATCTTTGTTTTACGATATAAAATTTTGCATCGCCCAAGATAACCCGCATATTGACCAGCGTTACAGCTTTGGATTTTGTATACGGTAAAGTACATGTTCAGCCAAAGCATGGTTTTTGTCTAAAGCGGGATGCATAAAGTTTTCAACATAATCCATACCAAGTCGTTGCATCACTTTTTCCGAAGCTTGATTCAGTATAGATGTGAAAGAAACAACTTGTTCTAAAGCTAATTTTTCAAATGCAAATGCCAAACATTGCTGAGCTGCTTCTGTTGCATAGCCCTGATGCCAATATTGTTGTGCAAATCGCCAACCAATTTCAACACAAGGAGAGAAAGCATATCTTTCCGCTTGATTGGCTAGACCCACAAAACCGATAAATTGCTGATTTTCTTTTAACTCAACCACCCAAAATCCCCAACCATATTCGGTAATTGAGTCTTGAAATCGATGTGCCAAAAGGTCACTTTCATTTTTTGACAAGGTCGCTGGAAAATACCGCATAACGTCTGGATCAGCATTTAAATCTGCAAAAGCTTCAAAATCACGAACTTGCCATTGTCTAAGCATAAGTCTGGGTGTTTCTAATTGAACGGGGGGATTGAATGTTTTCATATTCACCTAATCGTATTTTTTGAATTACAAATCTTCAAGAGGTAATTGAAAGCTTTGTTTAATAATTTGACTTGGGACATCCGTTTTTACACTGGTAATACCATTCTTTTTGGTCAAATGTGTCGACTGAAATTTACGATAGCTTTCTAAATCAGGGACCACCACTTTTAACATCGCATCACATTCACCCAGAATAATATAACACTCCATGACCTGAGGCAGTTCTTTCATTGCTTCAATAAAGGTATCAATGGTTTCAGCATCTTGCCCTAACAACCAGATTCTTGAGAATAGCATCAATTGAAAGCCAATTTTTTGTGGATCCACCACTGTTGTATAGTTTTGGATAACTTTGGCTTCTTCTAAGAGTCGAACTCGTCTTAGGCATGATGAAGGCGAGAGCCCAATCTCACGAGCCAGATCATTATTTTGGATTCGACCATTGGCTTGTAAAGCACGAATGATATTTTTATCAATACGGTCTAGTTTGATTAGAATAGTCTTAGATGAAATTTTCATAAATTAGAATTTAATTTGAAAAATAATCATCATTATAGAATATTTGAAATCCTATTTTAAGCATTTTAAAAGATACTGTTTTCTTCTCGTAGTCAAACTTCAGAAAGGGAAAAGAGATGTCTGTATTTGTACTTTTTGCCTTAACGGTACTTCCGTTAATTTTCACACCAGGACCAGATATGTTATTTATCCTGTCACAAGTGATAGGTAAAGATGCAAAAGCAGGCATGATGGCGACAATTGGTATTTGTTCTGGCTATCTGGTTCATTCGATTTTGGTTGCGCTTGGCATTGCCGCAATTATTGTTTCATTCCCAGTATTGTTTGAGACGATTCGATATTTGGGGATCGCCTATTTATTGTATTTAGCATTTCATTTGATTAAATCAGTATTTAGCCAAAAGACATTACGTATTGAGCAGAAAGCAGTTTCAAATCCTATCCGCAAAGGCTTTGTTACGGCATTGTTGAATCCAAAAGGCATGTTGATCTATTTTGCGATTTTGCCACAATTCATCGATAAATCAGGTAACACCGTGTTTCAAGGCTTAGCCTTGTCAGCAATTTTTATTGCTTTGATATTCTTGGTGTATTGTGGTTTGAGCCTTTTGATTGCTCAATTGACCAAAGAGCAGCACATCAATGAACGTAAGCAAAAATGGATTGATGGTGGTTCAGGGACTTTGTTGACCATTGCAGCCGCATGGTTATTGGCAAATTAATCCAAGCAGAAACAAACGGGTGATTCTGAAAAGAAGCCCGTTTTTGCATATTTAGTATTTTGTTACAAGTTTAATGCCAAAAAGTTCACAAATTTAATCAATAAACATACTTAGAAAAATTGCTGAATCTGTCTAAAATGACAGAGCGTAGCAGTATCGATGAAAGGCTAGTGTCATCCCTTTGATTGATTGATAATTTATCTTAATTCTTTTGATTATTTATACAGAATCAATACAAATAATGTTATTTATCAATATATAAATATTGTCGAAATAGTAGCCTTACGTGTCTAAGTTAAAATATTTAGAAAAAATGTGAACTGTACGTTCAAGCTTTTTTATGACTTTTTACAGCAGTTTTGCGAATTGTGACTTGACCGAAATGCCAATCACATTGCAAGATAGGACACCTAAATAATTTTAAATGAAGCGTTATTATAACTCTTCTTAACATTTACTTTTGCTAAAACAGCCGAGGATTACATGAAGGCTCTTGTTGCTGTAAAACGTGTGGTTGATGCCAACGTTAAAGTTCGCGTTAAACCGGACAATAGTGGGGTAGACCTTACTAACGTTAAAATGTCAATTAACCCATTCGATGAAATCGCAGTTGAAGAAGCGGTTCGCTTAAAAGAAAAAGGAACAGTTTCAGAAATCGTTGTTGTTTCTATTGGACCAAAAGAAGCGCAAGAACAAATTCGTTCTGCTATGGCGCTTGGTGCAGACCGCGGTATTTTAGTTGAGGCTGATGACAGTCAACTTGGCGCTTTAGAAGTTGCTAAAATCCTAAAAGCTGTTGTTGAACAAGAACAACCACAACTTGTGCTTTTAGGTAAGCAAGCAATTGATGACGACTCTAACCAAGTTGGTCAAATGTTGGGTGCTTTACTTGGCGCTGGTCAAGGTACATTTGCTTCTGTAGTGACTGTAAATGGCGATAAAGTTCAAGTAACTCGTGAAGTTGATGGTGGTTTACAAACGGTTGAGTTAAATACTCCAGCGATCATCACCACTGACTTACGTTTGAATGAGCCACGTTATGCTGCGCTTCCAAACATTATGAAAGCACGTAAAAAGCCACTTGATACGAAAACTCCTGCAGATTTCGGTGTTACAGCAACTTCTAAACTTAAAACAGTTAAAGTTGAACCACCTGCAGAGCGTAAAGCTGGTGTACAAGTGAAGTCTGTAGACGAGCTTGTTGAAAAACTTAAAAATGAAGCGAAAGTGATCTAATACAGAAGGATAAAATCATGAGTATTTTAGTTATCGCTGAGCACGACAATAAGACACTTAACGGTGCAACTTTAAACGTTGTTGCTGCGGCTCAAAAAATCGGTGGTGATATCACTGTATTGGTTGCAGGTTCTGGTGCTCAAGCAGTTGCAGATGCTGCTGCGAAAGTTGCTGGTGTAAGCAAAGTTTTGCTTGCTGATGATGCAGCTTATGCGAACCAATTGGCTGAAAACGTAGCAAAACTTGTTGCTGAATTAGGTAAAGGTTATTCACATATCCTTGCTGCTTCAACAACAACAGGTAAGAACATCTTGCCACGCGCTGCTGCACTTTTAGACTCAAGCATGATTACTGACATCATTGCTGTTGAAGGTCCTAAAACTTTCAAACGTCCAATTTATGCAGGTAATGCAATTGCTACAGTTCAATCTGACGAAGCAATTGTTCTTGCAACTGTACGTGGTACAGCTTTTGATCCTGTTGCTGCTGAAAGCGGTTCTGCTGCAGTTGAATCAGCGGCTTCTACAGGTGATGCAGGTATTTCTAAGTTCATTTCTGAAGAAATTGTGAAATCAGAACGTCCTGAATTAACTGCTGCGCGTATCGTTGTATCGGGTGGTCGTGGTGTTGGTTCTGGTGAGAACTATCATAAAGTACTTGATCCACTTGCTGACAAGCTTAGTGCTGCTCAAGGTGCTTCACGTGCTGCGGTTGATGCTGGCTTCGTTCCTAACGATATGCAAGTTGGTCAAACTGGTAAAATCGTTGCGCCTGATCTCTACATCGCTGTAGGTATTTCTGGTGCGATCCAGCATTTGGCAGGTATGAAAGATTCTAAAGTGATTGTTGCAATCAACAAAGATGAAGAAGCGCCAATCAATGCTGTAGCTGACTACTGGTTAGTTGGTGATTTGAATACTGTTGTTCCAGAATTAGTTTCTAAACTTTAATTCTCGAATTAAGTTTCAAAAAAACGCGCTTAGGATTTCCTAAGTGCGTTTTTTTATTTTAGAAATTTATTGAATAAATAGATGAATGGTGTGCACGGATAAATAAAGTCGTGAATACTTTGGCTAAATGAACAAGAGAGAATCAGTGGATAAATACCTTGAAGTCCAATTTTAAACCCTATAAGATCAAAACATAAGGACAATTAAATTTTCAACCCTATACTGGCGACATACAGAAAATTCCAGTATAAATCAGCTGTTACAGATAGAAGATAGCATTTAATTCTGTACTGGCTTTTGACCATTTTTTTAATTCTATACTTGTTGGCGCGTTAGACTGGCTGATTCTGTCGTTTTAGACGTTGCGCTTTTCCATTATTGCTCAATTCCATATCATCTCACCTAGAATAGCTATAAATATGAAGTGTCCCAAATGTTACGCTGAGAATATCAATGAAGCCATGAAATGTGGTGTTTGTGGTACTCGTTTAAAGCATGTTAAACAGACCAACAATTTGACAGGCAATAGCAATGTTGAATTTTCTGTACGTCGTGAAAATAAGCAAGAGCAGTCAAATCCCACACATAATATAAAACCTCGTCAGACAGCACCGATTGCTGAATCAGCGGGCAATCAGCATGCTTTAGCACGAGATAAAGCAAACGTTTTATCTTCCTCAGACGCATGGCAACAAGCCAAAGATGCTGGGAGAAATTCTCAAAATCAGCCTAAAAAGAAAAATTATAAAATTGTTTGGATACTTTTAGCCGTATTTATGTTTGGTCCCGCAGTGCTTGGGGTTATTTCAAGTATAGTTATTCCTATCGTAATGTCCGTTATTGGGTCATCCAATCAAGATGAGGCCGCGACAACAGATGAAGCATTACCCGCAAGCGAAGAGGTGGTGTCTAACGAATACCAAGCACGTTATTTTGATATGCAAGCTTATCAAACGCGCTTAGCACAGTATTATGACGCCAAGCATCGTTTTGCGACGAGCCTAAAAGATATTGAAAAGTTTGAACAGACCCAGTTTAGTGATTTTATTTTTGATCAAATTGAAATTACACAGCAAGGGATTTTAGTGGGTAAATTCACTGATGCGCCTGCAAGTCGAATATATATGGTTCCACAGCTGGAAAATAATCAAATTCGTGATTGGCAGTGTTATCGCGTAGCAATCAGTGATGATTTGCTGCAACACTGTGAATTGCTTCAGGCAGATCCATATAAATTATAGAAATTTACAACACTCTATATTTGGAAGTGTTTAGATTTTTTTGATCAGTGGGGTGGACTTAGTATCACTTTCTCATATTTTTTGCCATGTCGGATTTTATATGGCAATTTTCATGTTTGAGTTGTTTTAATCGATCCGAAATAAAACTGTTTGATGTGATTTATTTTTTACTGATAAACATCGCAAAAATAGTGAATGAAGCACACCATTGAGTATGATTGGATAGATAAAAATAGGTCAGGTTTTGAGATAAAAATACCCAATCATTTATAAATTTAGCGATGCTTAATTGAGCGCCCAATCAGGCGATTTTTTATTGTCAATAAATCGTTAAAATTGTTTAAAAATACTACAAAAAATCATGATTATAGTGTGGTCGGATAGGCACAAAATCGCTTGGTTTTATGCTATACTGTGCGACTGAATTTTAGATTTTGGCTCAACGCTTTTTGAGCTAAATTTTGACTAGCTAGATTATATAAATGAGCAGTTGCTGCTTGCACTGTTTGTAATAAGGAGTATGCATGAGCGTATCGGAAATTAGACCGATTGCCATTGAGGATGAACTAAAAAGCTCATATCTCGATTATGCCATGAGTGTTATTGTATCTCGTGCATTACCAGACGTGAGAGATGGTTTAAAACCTGTTCATCGTCGTGTGCTGTTCGCTATGCACGAGTTAGGCAACGACTATAACAAAGCCTATAAAAAATCTGCACGTGTTGTTGGTGACGTAATCGGTAAATATCACCCACATGGTGATTCAGCTGTTTATGAAACAATTGTTCGTATGGCTCAAGATTTTAGTCTACGTTATCAATTGGTTGATGGTCAGGGTAACTTTGGTTCTGTCGATGGTGACAGCGCAGCAGCAATGCGTTATACCGAAGTCCGTATGCGTAAGCTCACCCATGAAATGTTGGCTGACTTAGAAAAAGATACAGTCGAGTGGGAAGATAACTACGATGGCTCTGAGCGTATTCCTCAGGTTATGCCAACACGTATCCCTAACTTATTGATCAATGGTGTGACAGGTATTGCTGTCGGTATGGCGACCAACATGGCGCCACACAACATGACAGAAGTGGTCAATGCTTGTTTGGCTTATGCAAATAATCCGAACATCTCAATTGAAGGATTGATGGAATATATTTCTGGTCCAGATTTTCCTACAGGCGGCATTATCTATGGTAAATCAGGAATTGTAGATGCTTACCGTACAGGTAAAGGCCGTTTGCATATTCGTGGTAAATACCATTTTGAAGAAGATCAAAAAACTGGTCGTACAACGATTGTTTTCACTGAAATTCCTTATCAAGTCAATAAAGCAAGAACCATTGAACGTATTGCTGAATTGGTCAAAGAGAAAAAACTTGAAGGTATTTCAGAACTTCGAGACGAATCTGATAAAGATGGGATGCGTATTGCAATTGACTTAAAGCGTGGCGAAAACGCTGAAGTTATTGTCAATAACTTATTTTTAAATACTCAACTTGAAAATTCATTCAGTATCAACATGGTTTGTCTAGACAATGGCCAACCTAAACTGATGAATTTAAAAGACATCATTGCGGCATTTATTCGTCACCGTCAAGAAGTAGTGACACGCCGTACCATGTTTGAATTACGTAAAGCGCGTGAGCGTGGTCATATCTTAGAAGGTTTGACTGTTGCTTTAGCCAATATTGATGAAATCATCGAAACCATTAAGACTTCTGCGAATCCAGCTGAAGCACGCGAGCGTTTACTTGCTGGCGAATGGGCGGGTGGAAATGTTGTTGCATTGCTAGAAAAAGCAGGCGCGATTTCAGTTCGTCCGGATGAGATCGAAGGTGAAGATCCAAGTCGTCCATTTGGTTTAGATGGTCAGCTTTATCGTTTATCTCCTGCTCAGGTTGGTGCAATTTTAGAATTACGTTTACATCGTTTAACCGGTCTTGAACAAGATAAGTTACAAGCTGAATATTCTGAAATTTTAGCTCAAATTGCTGAACTTACAGCAATTTTAAATGACTTCAATCTTTTGATGAATGTGATTCGTGAAGAACTTGCATTGGTTCTTCAACAGTATGGTGATGCACGTAAAACGGATATTGTTGAATCACGTATTGATTTTTCTCGTGAAGATTTAATCCCAGAAGAGCAAGTTGTTTTAACTGTTTCAAAAACAGGTTATGCAAAAACACAACCATTGTCTGATTATGCTGCACAGCGCCGTGGTGGACGTGGTAAATCTGCAACTTCGATGAAAGAAGATGATTATATTCAACATTTAATCGTGACATCGAACCATGCAACTGTATTGTGCTTTACCAATGTAGGTAAAGTTTATCGCTTAAGAGTATTTGAAGTACCTCAAGCGTCACGCGGTGCAAAAGGCCGCCCAATGGTGAACTTATTACCACTGGATGCAGAAGAGACCATTACAGCGATTCTTCCTGTAATTGATGCTCCGAAGAAATTTACTGAGCGTTTAACTGAGTTTAGAACTTTTGTCCGTGCCAATGTTGCTCAACTGCGTGAAAACACAATTATCGACTCACATTATGAAGCACTAAAAGCTGCGTTTGCAGAGCTTGGTGAAAATCCAGATGACTTATCAGATGCTTTACGTAAGCAACTCAAAGAAATTGGTATTGAGCTTTCTGCTTCTGATCTTGATGATGAATTAATTGCTGAATTTGCTGAACGTGTAGAAAGTGTGCGTAAAAACTTCTATGTATTTATGGCAACAGCATCAGGTACAGTAAAACGTGTTGAATTAGAGCAGTTTGGTAATGTTCGTTCAAATGGTTTACGTGCCATTGAGTTGAAAGAAGAAGATACTTTAATTGGTGTTGCAATTACTGATGGTGAACAGCAAATCATGTTGTTCTCAAATGAAGGTAAAGCAATTCGTTTCTCTGAAACTGATGCTCGTGTGATGGGTCGTACTGCGAAAGGTGTTCGTGGTATGCGTGTGGCATTGGCTGCGGCACAAACAGAAGAAGATGTTGAAGTTGATGTAGATTCAGATGATGAAGATACTGCAGATTCAAATACCAATGTGGTGAGTCGAATCGTTTCGTTAGTTGTTGTACCAGAAACTGGCGAAGTGTTATGTGCTTCTGCAAATGGTTATGGTAAACGTACACCAGTAGATGACTTCCCAACTAAAAAACGTGGTGGTAAAGGTGTTATTGCCATTAAAACATCTGAACGTAATGGTGAGTTAGTGGGCGCTGTTGCCATCGATGAATCTAAAGAATTGATGTTGATTTCTGATGGTGGAACACTGGTTCGTACCCGTGCTTCTGAAGTAGCGAGAACAGGTCGTAATGCCCAAGGTGTCCGTTTGATCCGCTTAGGTAATGAAGAAGTCTTGGTCGGTGTGGTTGCAGTTGAAGCTGTCGAAGCTGATGATGAGATTATCGATCAGTTAGACGCGATCGAAGGCGAGACTGCTTTAGATTCAGAGAATTTAATTGATTCTGAAAAATTAGTTGATGATGAAACTGTTATGGATGAAGGTGAAACTGAGTCTGATAATACTGAATCTGACGAGTAATTTTTAGAGAAATAAGAAGAGCGCTTAGGCGCTCTTTTTTTTGTATTCTGATCAAGCTTATAAAATCTACAGTTCTGTTTAAATCTTATGAATTGAACTAACGATACATAGCTTTTTCTAACGAAAACCAAATAAAAAATAAGTAAAAGTAAATATGAACAAAGCTATAATCGAGTTTTTGAATATAAAATAATATGCTTAAACTAATCTACTATGTTCCAGAATCACACCTTGAAGCAACCAAACTTGCAATTTTTCAAGCAGGAGCGGGTGGTATTGGTGATTATGAACATTGCGCTTGGCAAGTGTTAGGAACAGGGCAATTTAAACCGTTAAGCGGTGCAAAGCCTTTTATTGGTGAGTTAGATCATTTAGAGCAATTGCCTGAATGGCGAGTGGAAACAATCGTTCCTGAACACAAGGCCAAACAAGTGGCAATCGCTTTAAAAGCAAGTCATCCCTATGAAGAACCTGCTTTTGAGTTTATTCAAATGATTGATATTGAATAATAGTTTAAAAATCTCAACCCTCTTCTGAACAGAGAGGAGGAATTTATAAGCTAAAATTAAACTTTTTGAATAAACAAATCACGATCAAAACGGTATTGTGGGAAGAATACGCCATCTTCAGCACGTTCACCGGCACTAATCACCATGACTGGAAATTCTTTATCACCTAGATTAAGGATCTTGCGAACTAAGGGTTCATCAAAACCTTCCATCATGCAACTGTCAAAACCGTAAGCACGTAAAGCCAATACCAAGTTTTCACAAGCCAAGGCTGTTGTTTTACTGGCCCAAAGCTTTGCATCAGCTGGGTTAAATGCTGTGACAGGAAGTTGTTTATCTAAAGTGCGTGCAACTTTAAAAGCCACTTTTTTAAAGTTACCTAAAGCATTCAGATAACCTGTTTTATAGTTATATGCGATAAATTTATAATATTGTTTTACCGCTCTTGGCGCTTCAGGCATGGGAAAATGGGTTAAATTGTTTTTTGCCATTTCATCAATACGGTCAATACGTGCCACACATACAATCAGTTCTGCGGCTGTTTTTGCTGATAATTGGCTTAAACAAGCTTTGACCAATTGTTTCTTTTTCGCTTGAGACTGAACCACATAGAACGTCCAAGGCTGTAGATTTGATGAGTTTGGTGCCAATAAAGCCAAATCTAAACAAGCATCTAAAACATCGGCAGGAATTTGCTTTTCAGTGTATTTACGTACAGAGCGACGACTTTCTATGACTTTACGGAAATTTTCAATATCGATATCTTGTGGAGCGGGTTCGTAATAGCGCTTCTTGGTCGTTGTATCTTGTGACATGATCTTTACCCATAATTAAATGAACTGTTTTATTGGATTCAAAAATGACAAAAGCCACTGAATATTGGTCATGCAGTGGCTTTGGTCAGATTCACTCAATTAATTAAATTGAGAGAAGTTTGGCTTACGCTTTTGCATAAATGCGGCAACCGCTTCAGCCATTTCAGGTGATTTAACACGTTGCATAAAGATCACCGCTTCATCATCCACGCATTGAATAATCTCTTCAAGATTATGTTTCATTAACGCTTTGGTTTGCTTGATCGAAGCCAATGGAAGTGCTGCAAGGGTTTGTGCTTGATGTAAAGCGTGACCATATACATCGTCTTCAATACTATTGATTAAGCCAGCATTGAGTGCTTTTTCACTGTTAAATTTTTGTGCAGTTAACAGTAATTCAGCCGCTTTATGATATCCTGCTTGTTGAATCAACAGTTTGCTTGAAGCACCCTCTGGAGAAAGCCCTAAGCTGACAAATGGAATTTGGAACAGGGCAGTATTGTCTGCATAAACGAGGTCAGCATGTAAAAGTACCGTTACTCCGATCCCAATCGCCACACCACGTACTGCGCAGATCAATGGTTTAGATAAACGTGCAGCAGATTTTAATAATACAAATGGAGGGCCATCACCTTCTTTACCTTCAAGCGGTTGTTGAATGAAAGCCATAAAATCTTTCATATCATTACCCGCACTAAAGTCAGCATCTGCACCACGTAAGATCACCACACGAACATCACGATCTTGATCAGCTTCATCTAAGGCTTTTGCAATCCATAGATATAATTCACCATACAGTGCATTTTTTGCTTCTGGTCGATTAATTGCTAAAGTCAGTACACCATTCTCTAAATTTGCGTTTAAATGTTGATGTGGCTGTTGAATACAACTAAGTGTCATCGTACTATCCTTGCTTTAAAATTTAATTGGATTTTATGCCCTCATTATGTCGCATATTTGAAATTCTGTTGCAACTGATGAGTTCATAAAAAATTACTTTTATGACTTATAAATTTGATTATCTTGTTTATATTGGACGTTTTCAGCCCTTTCATCTCGCGCATATGCAAACTATTAAAATTGCATTACAACAAAGCCAATATGTAATTTTGGCCTTGGGTTCTGCGCAAAATGAACGGAATACTAAAAATCCTTTTCTGGCATCAGAACGGGAACAAATGATTTTGTCTAATTTTTCTGAAGCGGATCAAAAACGAATCAAATTTGTACATGTTATTGATGTTTATAATGATACTAAATGGGTAGAGCTGGTTAAGTCCTTAGTTAATGCTACTGTTCTAGAGACCGATAAGATTGGTTTAATTGGTCACTTTAAAGATGATTCATCTTATTACTTAAAACTATTTCCAGAATGGCAAATGGTTGAACTGGATAGTTTAGTTGGCTCTATCTCTGCGACCCCGTTACGTGAAGCGTATTATCGTGGTGAAATTTATCAGGTCGAATTTCCTTTGGGCACAGCGGAGTTTTTAGAGAAATTTCAAAAAACGGAAATTTACCAACAATTAAAGTACAAATACCAAACGCAAGACAAATCAAATCTTTAATGTTTTTTGTGTGCATTGCAATACACTGAATAGAAATATATAGAATATGAATGGAGTATTGCATGCAGTTTAAATCAGTCGCTATAAACGGGGCTTTATTGGGCAGCTTAGTTATTTCGATTTCAAGTTATGCCGCATCTTGGACATTGACACCCAATAGTGATGTTGGATTTCATATCGACTCATTGGGTATGAACATTGTCAAAGGGCAATTTAAGCGTGTTCAATCTTCTCTTAATTTTGATACGAGCACTCCGCAAAATGCATCTACTGAATTTGTGATGGATGTAAATAGCCTAAGCATTAATAAATCTTCCTTGAAAAATATGATTATGGGTGAAGACTTATTCTATGCTGCTAAATATCCTTCCGCTTCTTTTAAAAGTACGTCATTTAAACCACTTACCAATAATAAGTATCTGATTTCAGGTAATTTAACCTTGCGTAATGTCACTAAGCCTGTAATTTTTAATGCGACAATTAAACCCAATCTAAATAATCCAAAATTGCTGGATTTTAGTTCTACTACAGTTATAAAGCGTAGTGATTTCGGAATGAAAAAAGCTGTGGGTGGCGTTGGCGAAAAAGTGAATATCCAAGTGTCTGGGCAGTGGAAAGCACAATAGAAAACAGCAGAGATAGAAAGGGTTATGGTGCGTTATTTTTTTAATCTCATCGTGATTTCGAGCCTGTTTTTTGAGTCTAATATTTTAGATGTTCAATTAAAAAATCAATAAATAAGCGGATGTGTCGTTGTTCATATTTATTCTTAGGATAAAGCAGGGAAAATTGCCGTTGAGTACCTGAATATTGTTGTAGGACTTCCACCAGCTTTCCTTGTTTTAAATCATTTTCAATAATAAAACGACAGGTTTGCAATAGGCCACCACCATGTTGAGCTAAGGTAATGGTGGCTAAAATATCTTCACTGCAATTCAAGTGTCCTTGCGTTTGAATCTCTACAACTTCATTTTCAATGAGCATAGACCAAGACACTTCTTTCCCTGTGCTGGGTAAGATAAATTGAATACATTGATGATGTTGTAAATCGGCAATCTCAGTAGGTGTGCCATGTTTCTTTAAGTATTCAGGAGAGGCGACAATCAGCAAGTCGGCTTTTTCTAAACAACGAGCAATTAAATTGGATTCAGGCACATTACGCCCCCGAATTGCAAGATCAAAACCTTCCGTAATGAAATCTACATTTTTATTGGTGAGCTGTATATCCAAGTTAATTTCAGGGTAAAGCTGCTGAAATTTAGGTAAGAGAGGTAGAACTCTAAAGTGACCAAAAGGTGTTGGTAAACTCATCCTGATTGTTCCAGAAGGTTGAGCTGATTTATTTTTTAATCTTAATTCGACTTCAGCAATTTGTTTGAGTGCCTGCTGACATTCTAAAAATATTCCTCACCCGCTTGGGTTAAACGAACATTGCGTGTTGTTCGATTAAACAGTTGAACCCCTAAGCGACCTTCTAAACGAGCAATTGATCGGCTTACTGCTGGGGGTGTTAAACCAGCTTGATAGGCAGCCTTGGAAAAACTTCGTTGTTCTGCAACGAGACAAAATATTTCAACGCTACTCAACATTGTTCGTTTGAATGTTGTGTTCATTATATACACCATGTAATAACTGAATTGATATTGTGAGTATTTATTGTTCATGATGTTAAGAATAGCATGAAGTTAAAGCAACTTAAGGAATAAGCAGATGCAACTTTTTTACACAGCGGGTGCATGTTCACTTGCCCCTCATATCGTATTACAAGAAATTAACCAAGATTTTAATTTAGTGAATGTTTCTTTTAAAAATCACCAAACGGAACAAGGTCAGGATTTTTTGAAAATTAACCCGAAAGGTCAAGTGCCATTTTTAATCAGTGATGATGGCTTGCATTTGAGTGAGGGTGCGATCATTAGCCAGTATTTGGCTGAGGTTGCTAAACGTAGTGATTTATTACCTACATTTGGCGATTTAAAGCGCTATAAAGTATTGGAGTGGATGAACTACATTAGTTCGGAATTACATAAATTGTATGCACCATTTTTTCAAAAAGGGTTTGATGATACGAGTAAAAATATTTTCAAAGAGAAATTATTAAAACAATATACATGGGTCGACGAGCAAATTCATGATTCGGAAAATCTGTTGGGGCAAGGATTTAGCATTGCAGAGATTTACTTATTTGTTGTGACTCGTTGGGCAACATTTATCAATTTGGACTTAAGTCATTTGAAATCTTTACAAGCTTTTATGGAGCAAATGCAACAACATCCATCTGTACAAAAAGCCATGCAAGCTGAAGGTCTTCTTTAGGAAAAAATCCAATGCCGTATGTTTTATAAATACTGAGTAAAACTACGGCAGCTCTAAGCTTGAAGTATGTGATTGAAGCAAAGTATTTCTATGATGTTTTAACACTGCTTTATAGCGAAAATCGTGGCTGGGTTATTCTAAAAGTTTTTCGCTATACGCATTAAAATAAGATACTTTAATTTAGGATGAGTCGTAGCTCTATAAAGCTTAATCCAGAATAGACTGAGTATTGTGAATTAAATCTAATGTGAGCTTTTCCAGTTGCTTGGATTGTTGTTTCCAATGATGCCAATAGAGATGTAAATCGGTTCTTGCTTTGGGCATGATTTCAAGCAATTGTCCTGTTGCTAATTCTTTTTGAATTTGCATTTTAGGTACCATGCCATAACCTAAATCGAGCAAAATCGCATCTACAAAAGATGTTGCAGAAGGAATAAAGTGGCATGGATAGCTGCTTGGCATCAAACCAAAAACGTGTTGTAAAACTTCGGCATGTACATGGTCTTTATCATTAAAAATAACAGCAGGAATATGCCGTAACGTTTCACGTTGAATACCATGCTGAAAGTAAGTGTGAATAAAATTCGGTGTAGCAACCATCCTATAGCTCATTGTACCTAAATGAATCGCCTCACAGCCTTTCATAGGTTTTGATTCGGTCGAGATACAAGCATTGACCAATCCCGCTTCAAGAAGGTGGTGGGTTTGGGTTTGATCATCAATTTTTAAGTCTATAACAATTTTTTCTGTGAGTAAGGTGTGTTGAATTGTGGGTAATAGCCATGTCACCAATGAATCGGCATTAGTGGCGATATTTAATTTAAAAAATTGTGATTGCGAACTTTGTCCTTGAAGATTCTGAATTAAATTTTGTTCCATCAAGCGATGATGTTGCAGGAAAAGTAACACTTCCTGACCTGCTTGAGTAACTTTACATGGTCTTTCTCGAATGATCAGCACTTGCCCAAGTTGTTTTTCCAAAGTTTGTAAACGTAGCGTTACCGCTGATGCTGTGATATTTAAAAGCATAGCAGCTTGTTCAAAGCTACCTGTTTCGGCAACCGCTAGAAATGCTTCACTATGCTTACTTTGTAACATGCTGATCCTCAAAAAATTGGGGGTTTTTTATATAAAGATATAAGTTATTTTAAAAATGCCACATCACAAACAACTAAAAAAAACTTAGCTAAGATGATATTTATTTAGAAATACTCATTTAAAGAGATAAGTTTGGATAATAGCACAGTCCATTCAAAACTTTAAAAGTGTAGTTTTAAAATGTTGCAAAGTTATATGCAGGGGTTGGCTGTTGGGTTTAGCTTGATTATTGCAATTGGCGCTCAAAATGCTTTTGTACTCAAACAAGGTTTAAAAAAGCAACATGTATTTTGGGTCTGTGTTGTTTGTGCCGCATCTGACTCGATTTTAATTTTATTGGGTGTGCTGGGATTTTCAAAAGTCATTCAAACGCATCCAGAGTTTGTCGATTGGGCAAAATATTTTGGAGCAACGTTTTTATTGATCTATGGGGCGCAACATTTTCTACAAGCTTTTAGAACATCGACAGGTTTAAAACCGAGTGAAAAAAATGAATCCAAGCTGATGAAAATGCTTCTAATTTGTTTAGCTTTAACTTGGCTTAATCCACATGTTTATTTGGATACAGTGGTTTTAATTGGTTCTATATCGACAAAGTTTGAAGCTACCGCACTTTATTTTGCGATTGGTGCAGTAACGGCATCGTGGTTATTCTTCTTTAGCTTAGGTTTTGGCGCACGCTTTTTACTCCCCATTTTTCAAAATCAACGCGCATGGCAAATATTAGATTTTATTATTGCATTGGTCATGTGGGGAATTGCAATATCTTTGCTGCTTTGATTGGCATTGTTGGATCAAGTCAGAGTAACGATCTTTTTTAATGAGAAAAGAAGGAATAATCTATATTGAGTTTGAGTATGTTCTCAATAAGAAGATTTACAGTCCCTGACTCGTTTAAAGTCATGTTAACTTTAGAGCGAGTAGGGACTTTTGCAGTTAAGCTTTTTGTAGTGCTTTTAAGTCTTCTAAAACTTGTTCAGCATGTCCAGCCGCTTTAACTTTACGATACTCTTTAACCAGTTTGCCTTGATGATAAATAAATGTTGAGCGTTCAATCCCCATCACTTGTTTACCATACATATTTTTTTCTTTAATCACATCAAAGTGTTTACATAATACTTCTTCTTTGTCACTGATCAGATTAATGGTCAATGCTTGCTTCTCCGTAAAGTTTTGATGTGCTTTTACAGAGTCACGAGATACACCAATGATGGTGGTATTTAAAGCGTCAAATTGATCTTTTATACAAGAGAAACCAACCGCTTGAGTGGTACAGCCAGGTGTAGAATCTTTTGGATAAAAATATAAAACTAACCAATCTGTAGAGAGCTCAGTGAGGTTGATTTCACCCGTCGTCGTTGGGAATTTCTGATTCGGAAGTTGTATTTGTTCAGTCATTGTTTGTCCTTAAATGCTGTTGTGTTTAAGTTCAAGTGCTAAAAAGGCATAATTTTCATGATAGAGAATATCACCTTTATTCAGTAAAAGCGGCTTTTTAAAAATTGGACCATCGATCAGCGTGGTATGAAATTCACCCGCTTCACCACATGGATCAATCCCACGTTCGATTAATTCATCCACAAAATCAGCTGTTAAAACTCTACCCAAATCTTCAACCCGCATACCGAGGTTTAAATTAATCGTCACAATGATGCTGACAAAACCCAATTGAATAAATTCACCCACAATGTCGAGCCGAGGTTTTTGCCATAATGGCATACATAATTGCAATTGGCTTTGTTCACAGACAGATTGGTTCCATTGCGCATGTCCAATCAGATCAATATCACCGGTAACAAGTGCTTCTGCACCCAGTTGTTTGGTTTGATTGAGGAGATTTACAAATTGATGTTCATAGTCATTCCATGTGGCTGATGCTTTAAGTATAGGTAAACCAATCCGCTCTGCTTGGGCATCAATGATATCAAGCGGCATGGCATGAGAACGAGATCTTTGTCCATGTTCTTCTAGCATGACAATGAGAGCTACGGCTTGCCCACTTTGCAAAGCGTGATATAAAGCTAGGCTACTATCTTTCCCGCCACTATATGAAGCAACAAATTTTTGTTGCTGTATCACAGTATTCCATTGGTCCTGCATATGGTTTTGTATCATCCAATTGTAAAAAGAGCCTGCATGGGCAGGCTCTTTGCAACAAGAAGAAATTATTTCTTCGCTTGTGCTGCTTTCATTGCTTCTTCAGTTAAGGTTTTTAATTTACCTGTTAACTGAGGACCAAAACATGTTTGAAGGTCTTGGTTATTTTTTTGAACGAAAGCAAGTGTTGCTGGGCTTTTCTTTTGGTTAATGGCACTTTGAATTTGCCATTTTTGATCGTTGGTTAACTTACCATCAGATTCAACAGCACAGCTACAGTATTTACTTACTTCAGCAGAAGTTAATTTACCACCTTTAGCTGTTTCTGTTTTACACACGCCAATAAGTGCAGATTTAACATTTGCACTCTTATAGGCTTGTTGAACTGCATTTGATTCAGCAGCAAAAGCCGTAGATCCCATTAAAGCCGAAGCTGAAAATAAAGCAGAAAGAATAAGACTTGATTTTAAATTTTTCATAAACAGTACCTTGTTATTGCGGTATATAACGTGTTGGGTCTGCAATACCTGCATCCTTAAAACCTTCTTTACGAAGTCGGCAGCTATCACATTTGCCACAAGCACGTCCTTGGTCATCTGCTTGATAGCATGAAACCGTTTGACTATAGTCTACGCCATGTTCGATGCCTAAGCGTATTATATTCGCTTTGGATAAATGTAACAGAGGTGTTTCAAATTTAAGAGGTTTTCCTTCTACACCGACTTTCGTTGCAAGACGAGCCATGTTGGCAAAGGCCTCGATAAACTCTGGGCGGCAGTCAGGATATCCTGAATAATCAACAGCATTGATACCAATCACAATCGCTTGAGCATCAAAAACTTCTGCTGCTGCAAGTGCATAAGACAAGAAAATGGTGTTACGTGCTGGAACATAAGTTACAGGAATACCATCTGTTTCATGATCAGGAACATCAATGTTAAGGTCTGTAAGCGCTGAACCGCCTAAATTACCTAAATCGATATTAATCACACGATGTTCTACACCTGCACGTTGTGTTAAAGCGCGGGCTGCATCGAGTTCAGTGGTAGAGCGTTGACCATACATAAAACTTAGGGCAATACAGTCATAGTTTGCTTGAGCCCAAGCCAAACACGTCGTTGAGTCTAAGCCACCAGATAATAAGACTACGGCACGAGGGCGCATATCCAACTCTCCAAATATTAATAATTGACGATAAATTTAACGACCAGTTTCATCGTTCCAAAGCAATTTATGTAATTGCAACTGGAAGCGAACAGGGAGATGGTCTTCTAAAATCCATTGTGCTAAATCACGAGCAAGCTGAGGCAAACGTGCCGCACCTTTTTCCACTGCAAAAGCAGGAGAAAACCATACTGTGCTGACTTTTTGTGCTAAAGCGTATTGTTCAACTTGCTGTTTAGACCACTCATAGTCTTCACGATTACAAATCACAAATTTGATTTGATCATGTTGAGTTAAATGATCAAGGTTGCTGAGTAAATTTCGTGCAACCTCACCCGAAGTTGGGGTTTTTAAATCTAAAACTTTTGAAACACGTGGGTCGACTTTAGAGACATCTAAAGCGCCGCTGGTTTCTAAAGAAACTTCACAACCTAAATCTGCCAAACGTTGCATTAAGGGTAAGGCATTGGGCTGAGCGAGCGGTTCGCCACCTGTGACACAGATATAAGGCGTTTTATAATCTAATGTTGTTTGAATTATTTGGTCAAGCGATTGGCGTTCGCCACCTTCAAAAGAATAGGTGGTATCGCAATAGGTACAGCGTAATGGGCAACCTGTTAAACGAATAAAAACAGTCGGTAAACCCGCAGTGTTGGCTTCACCTTGCAATGAATAAAAAATCTCCGTGATACGCAGCCCCGCAGACGGATCAGAAACAGGAATAGTCGAAGAACGAAGAGAATTCATGAAATTTACCACAGATTACAAAATGAAAAATCTCTACGATCACGATTGACCGTAGAGATGAGAAGCGATTGCTACGCTAGATAACTAAAATTCCACGAGGGAAAATAAATTAGTCTTCGCGAAGCAATTCGTTCAAGCTTGTTTTTGCACGCGTTTTAGCATCAACTTTCTTGACAATAATTGCAGCATATAAACTATATGTACCACATTTAGACGGTAGGCTGCCTGAAACAACGACAGATCCAGCTGGTACACGACCATAATGGATTTCACCTGTCTCACGGTCAAAAATCTTAGTCGATTGACCAATGAATACGCCCATTGAAATGACTGAGCCTTCTTCAACAATCACGCCTTCAACGATTTCAGAACGTGCACCAATAAAGCAGTTATCTTCAATGATTGTTGGGTTTGCTTGAAGCGGTTCAAGTACACCACCAATGCCTACACCACCTGAAAGGTGAACATTTTTACCGATTTGCGCACATGAGCCTACAGTCGCCCATGTATCAACCATTGTGCCTTCATCTACATAAGCACCAATGTTTACATAAGAAGGCATCAATACGACATTTTTCGCTTGGAAAGAACCTTTACGCGCAACAGCAGGTGGTACAACACGTACACCAGCAGCTTTAAATTGTTCTTCAGTCCAACCCGTAAATTTAGTCTCTACTTTGTCATAGAAACGAAGATCACATGATTCAATTGGCTTGTTATCGTTTAATTTAAAAGACAATAAAACAGCTTTTTTCAACCATTGGTGAACAATCCATTCACCGTCAATTTTTTCAGCTACACGAAGTGTACCGTTATCTAAGCCAGCAATGGCTTCTTCAACAGCTTGACGTACTTCAGCAGGACAATCTACTGCTGTAAAGTTGGCACGGTTTTCAAACGCTTGTTCAATGATCGTTGAAAGCTGAGACATGATCTTCCTTCCCAAAAAATTTTAAAAGATTCTACACCAAATTCGACTCGGATTAGATATAAAATCTAGTTTCAATCGAAAAAACTAATCTTATAATTTAAAATAAAACAACCAAATAAGTGAATTGTTAAGTTTTTATTTATTTTATTCCTTTTAAAAACAACAATTAATATCCAATTGTATCAAAAAATAACAAAAAGTAATCAATTTCCCTATTAATTGTGAAGAACGAATCACATATGATCGTTTCGAGTCCAACACATTAATGATTAAAGAACAAACTCTATTTTTTGAGGAGACATAAATGAAAGTGTTAAAATTATTGGCTGTTACAGCTGCATTATCTGCTTCTGGTTTAGCAATGGCTGATGGGTCTGTTGTTGACCAAGGTTATGCATTTGAAGCAAACCAATTAATCCCTACAGGCGCTCGTCTTGAAGTCGGTACAACAGGTTACGGTGGTGCTTTACTTTGGACTGCAAACCCTTATGTTGGTTTAGCATTGGGTTATAACGGTGGTGATATTTCTTGGACTGATGATGTTTCTATCAACGGTACAAAATACGATGCAGATATGGACAATAAGTTAGCTTATTTAAATGCTGAGATTCGCCCTTGGGGTGCTAGTCAGAATATTTGGGCTCAAGGTTTATATGTAGCAGCTGGTGTAGGCTATGTAGATTCTGAGTATGATCTGAAAAAGCGCTCAAATGACGGCACTATTAAAGTAAATGGAAATAACTATAACTTTAATGGTGAAGTTTCAGGGAAAATGAGCTATGAAAACAATATTGCTCCATATGTAGGTTTTGGTTTTGCGCCTAAGATCACTAAAAATATTGGTGTATTCGGTGAAGTTGGTGCGTACTATACTGGTAACCCATCTGTAAACTTAGCTTCAAAAGGTGAGTTCGTAAACGTAAACGGTGCTAATTTTGATAGAGATTTAGCTGCTGAAGAAAACAAAATCCGTAACGATGACAAATATAAATGGTTACCAGTTGGTAAAGTGGGCGTAAGCTACCATTGGTAATTTATTGATTATCATGTAATAAAAAACGAGCTTCGGCTCGTTTTTTATTTTGAACTTGATATTTTTGATAGCTGAATTTTTAGATGAATCAAAAGCGATAGCCAACTCGAATTCCATGTGCAAAAGCATCATTATGGCCCACTTCAGATAAAGTTGAGTTTTGGACAATTGAAGTATTGGCATTTAAGTCGCTCACTTTTGCTTTATTGAATTTAAAATATTTAACCCCATAAGAAATAAAGCTCTGGGGATTGATGTTATATAAAGCACCTAAGCCTAAAGCATAAAAACCATCTGAAGGATTGAGTGTTCCAGCGGGATTAGCATTGCCTGAGTCCCATGAAATATCTGTAGTGGCAATCCATTGTTGTGAAAATACATGTGCAAGCCCAAGCTTTGCAGACCATTGATCCTTGTTGTAATCAATTAGATTAAAAGGTTTGATCAGTTCAGGGTATTGTTCTGCAGCAATCTTAACCACTGCACCAAATTGTCTTGGTTGAATTTCAAAATCTTTCCAATTGACCCACCTCAAATTGCCATAAAGAATATTCGATGGTGTTAAACCTGTCTGAAGATCTAGATTGACGGATTGAGGCGTGGTGATTTGTGTTTTAGCAAAAGGAATAATACTTAAAGCTTGCGCTGAAACATCCTCAGTGATTGCAGATTGATGATTGATCTTGGAACGATAGGTAATCGCAGTTTTTACTGCATACTCTGGAATTTGATAGCTTAAACCTGCGAGCCAACCATGACCTGAACTTTGTTTTAGCTGTGCATGATAGCCACTCATCGCTGAATAGTTTGCTCCAAAGACTTTGAGTTCACCCTCGAACTGTTGATACATGCCACCAGCATATATATTCCAATTCGCACTAGGTTGATAACCCAAGAGCATCGAAAGATTTTGACTTTTAAAATTAAATTGCCCCGACTCTAAAAGTTGCTTTCCAGCAAAGCTCTGTGGGCGATATTCATAACTAAGATCAACACCATAAGGTTGATCATAAATCAGTCCAAATGAAAGTTGTGGGGCCATTTGCAGTTTTGCAGTAGCATTGACAAAGTGGTAATTGTTGACAAGGTTGCCTGTTGAAAAATCTTCAACGCCGAGTTGTTTGAATTGCTCATGTTGAGGGAGTTGCCCTGAAACATCTGCATAGAGCTCTGCATAAGACAATTCTACATAATGATTCGGTTCTAAAAAAGCAAGGATAGACTGGTCAGATTTCTCCATACCTGCGGCATGGCTAAAAAGAGGAACAAAACTTCCAAGGGTTAAGCCCCAAGCAATAGAATTCATTCATTCCCCCCCGAAATAAATTGATCAGTGATAAAGATAAGACTAAATTTTATACTAAAAAGCCATGCTTATAATAAAATATTAAATAAAATCAAATAGATTAATTATTCTTAAGAGTTTGTGTTTAATTTTTAAATGATAAAAAAGAGAGCCGTAGCTCTCTATCTTTGATTGTCATGACTATTTGATGGTTTATTTATTGACGATTTATTCCTTGATGACTTCATTTCTTTCTTAATCATTTATCTCAAAGTTTAATCATCAGGATAGGCAATTTTTTTCAATGCTTTGATATCGGCTTCTGGTGAGCAGAGTGAAATAAACTCATAGCCATAGCCACGAAGTAAATGGCCTTTACGAACCGCAATCCATGTTGTATTTAAACCAAAAATATCTGTATCGATTTGTTTTAGACGTTTATCGCGTTCTGTGTCATAAGCAACATCATTGACAATACCGACACCCATTCCCAGTTCAACATAGGTTTTGATCACATCGGCATCTAGTGCTGACATGACGATATCTACATCTAAATTGGCATCTTCAAACGCTTTATCAATTTTAGAACGTCCTGTAAAACCGCCGTGATAGGTGATAATTGGAAATTCAGCCAATTTTTCTAAGGTAATCTCTTTAGGATTAAGCTTAGTCAGTGGGTGATCTTGTGGCGTAATGATACTGTGTTTCCAGTTATAGAAAGATACACTGCCCAAATTATCTTCAGTGGTTAGAGATTCAGTTGCAATACCGATATCAGCCAAACCAAGCAATAACATTTCAGAGATTTCAACAGGGCTGGCTTGTTGCAAAATCAAATGAACTTTGGGAAATGCTTTTTTAAATAAATTGACAATCGGTGGTAACACATAACGTGCTTGTGTATGTGTCGTTGCGATTGTAAGCGTACCTTCATCAACTTTATTAAAATCATCGGCAAGACGTTTAATATTGTCAGCATCAATAAGCATGCGTTCAACAATACTCAACAGCGCTTGACCAGGTTCTGTCAAACCTAATAACCGTTTGCCTTTACGAACAAACAGCTGTACACCCAATTCATCTTCTAAATCTTTAATATGCTTACTGACACCAGATTGCGAAGTATAAAGTGCAGCAGATGCTTCGGTTAAGTTGTAATTTTGACGAACTGTTTCTCGGATAATTCGTAATTGTTGAAAGTTCATGATGTTCGATACCTCAAATGTGGATGAATAGGGGTAATATTCATCCTGTCGTCGATTACGCGACTTGATTTTCAAATAGGTGAAGTGTAGATGCACTTACCCAAACTGTTTGATTTGGTCGATATTGATGTAATTTTGCTTCATCAGGATTTAAAGCAATTTCAATCAGTTGTCCTTGACGATCTTGTAACTCTGCCATGACTTTACCCGCAATCCACAACTCACGTAAGAAGGTTGCTTGAATTGTATTTTCAGTCGGTTGCGTGTGAATTTTCAATTCATTTGGACGAGCAAAGGCAATCACTTTACCATTTGCGGTTTGTGTCGCCGTAGGTAGTTGGATGCGATCTTCACCAATTTGAATGATGCCTTGATGGTTTTCACCTTCAAAACGGTTTGCTTGACCTAAAAAGTCAAATACAAACGGGGTTGCAGGCTTTTCATAAACTTCACGCGGTGAACCAATCTGTTCAATATCACCTTTGTTCATCACCACGATTTGATCAGCAACTTCTAAGGCTTCTTCTTGGTCATGGGTTACAAAGATTGAAGTGATATGTAATTCATCATGTAAAGTCCGTAACCAACGACGTAATTCTTTACGTACTTTGGCATCCAAGGCGCCAAACGGTTCATCTAAGAGCAATACACGTGGTTCAACAGCCAAGGCACGAGCCAATGCAATACGTTGGCGCTGACCACCAGACAATTGCGCTGGATAACGATCTGCCAAGAAACCAAGTTGTACCAAATCCAATAAACGGGTAACACGTTTTTTGATTTCAGTTTCATTTGGTCGAGTCGCCTTTGGACGAACACGTAAACCAAATGCAACATTGTCATAAACAGTCATATGACGGAACAGTGCGTAATGCTGAAATACAAAACCAACTTGACGTTCACGCACGTGAATATTGGTTGCATCTGTACCTTCAAGAATGACTTGTCCTCTATCCGTTGATTCCAAACCAGCAATAATACGCAGTAATGTGGTTTTACCACAGCCAGAAGGACCAAGCAGGGCAACCAGTTGACCTTCTGGAAAATCTAGCGATATGTTTTTAAGTGCATGGAATGCACCGAAGTTTTTTTCAATATTTTTAACTTGAATACTCATGTGCAATTCCTTAAGAAACAGTTGATTCTTTACTTTCGCGATCTTGTTTTTCTTGGCGATATTCAACCCATGTTTTTAAGATTAGGGTAATGATGGCCAAAAATGCTAACAATGTTGAGACGGCAAAAGCAGCACTAATCGAATTTGGTTCGTTATATAAAATTTCAATATGCAGCGGTAAGGTATTGGTTTCGCCACGAATATGACCTGAAACCACAGATACAGCACCGAACTCACCCATGGCACGTGCATTACACAAAATTACGCCATAAATGAGACCCCATTTAATATTTGGAATGGTAATTTTCCAAAAGGTTTGCCAACCCGAAGCACCCAGCACAATTGCAGCTTCTTCTTCTTCTGTTCCTTGTGCTTCCATCAATGGAATTAATTCACGTGCAACAAAAGGAACAGTAATAAATACAGTTGCGAGGATAATGGCCGGTGTCGCATAGAGGATTTTAATATCATGTTCAATTAACCATGATCCAATCCAACCTTGTGAGCCAAAGATCAAAACCAGCATTAAACCTGCAATGACGGGTGAGACTGAAAATGGAGTATCAATAATGGTGGTTAAGAATGATTTTCCACGGAAATTAAACTTGGCAACACACCATGCTGCTGTAACACCAAAAATCACATTTAAAGGTACTGCAATGGCAGCAGTCAATAATGTGAGTTTGACCGCAGACAGGGTATAAGGGTCAACCAGTGAGGCAAAGTAGACTTGAATCCCTTGTTTAAATGCTTCAACAAAAATAAGCACCAACGGTAGAATTAAGCAGCCTAAAAAGAAAATCAGACCAATAATCAGTAGGGTATTACGTACCCAAGCTGGTTCACGTGTCGCATCACGAGATTGCAGTTTTTCAGCCAAAGCATTGCTGTTGGTATTTAAGCTCATCGTGCTGTTCTCCCTGTACGGCGACTTGCCCAAGCTTGTACCAAGTTAATCAGGAACAAGATAAAGAAAGAAATCACCAGCATCACCACTGCAATTGTCGTCGCACCTGCATAATCATATTCTTCAAGACGGGTAATGATCATTAACGGAGCAATTTCAGTTTCGTAAGGAATATTGCCTGCAATAAAGATGACCGAACCATATTCACCCACACCGCGCGCAAATGCCAATGCAAAGCCAGTCAGTAATGCTGGAAATAAAATCGGTAAAATGATTCTTGTCACAATCTGAAAACGATTTGCACCCAATGCAGAAGCGGCTTCTTCTAGCTCAGTTTCAAGATCACTTAAAACAGGCTGTACTGTACGAACCACAAAAGGAATACCAATAAAAATTAAAGCAAGCGTAATACCCAGTGAGGTATAGGCAATTTTAATCCCTAAAGGCTCAAGCAAGTGACCAATCCAACCTGTTGATGCATATAACGAAGTTAACGCAATACCTGCGACCGCTGTAGGTAATGCAAAGGGTAAGTCCACCAATGCATCTACTATACGTTTACCAGGAAACGAATAACGGACTAAGCACCAAGCCAATAAAAAGCCGAAAATGACATTGATCAAAGCTGCAATTAGGGCGGTGGTAAAACTGAGCTGTAATGATTTTAAAATACGTTCAGAGCTCAAGATTTCCCATAAACCATCCCAACCTACGCCTAATGATTTTATGAATACGGCAGACAGTGGTATCAGTACGATTAATGATAGATACGCTAGGGTGAAGCCTAGTGAAAGACCAAAACCTGGCAGCACTCGGGATCGCTGCGACATGATGACTCCTCAAAAGAGAGAAAGCTTATTGAAATCAATAAGCAAATTTAAAACGATTTTGCAAGCTTAAAAGGCAATGATTAAATTGCAAATTTAAATAACAACTTGTTGTCATCAGCATTACTGATAAAGAAATTTTGCTGATTAAAAATTAAATGATCATAAATTTCAGGAAAGTGTCCAAAGCCTGATGCAACATTGATATGTCCAACCTGACCTAAATTTCGAGGTCGAATTTTCCACGCTTTCGCAAGCTTCTGTGCATCTTCAAAATTTAACCAAGGATCATTTTCAGAAATAATCATTTCAGCAGGGACTGTGATTTTCAATTCGTGAAAATAAGCTTCATAGTCACCCATACTGTTTCGAGCAAAACCAGCCTCACCAAAACGTGCTGGATTGGCTGGTGCAACTAAAATAATTTTTCTTACTTTAGCTGCGATTTCAGGGTGCTGAGCCAAAGCAGCAACCGTGGTTAAACATCCGAAACTATGTGCAACAATTTGAACAGGTTGCGTAGCATTGACGACAGTCGCAACAAATTGGGCAATCCAATCTTTAAGAATAGGTAAGTTCCAATCTTGTTGTTGTACGCGCGAGCAAGACATGAGTTCACGTTGTAATTTAGACTGCCAGTGATCGTTATCACTACCACCAACGCCTGGAACAATAATTGTATGAATCATGTCTATGCTCCTGTTTCCTTTCGCTTAAGTTTATTTTAAACAGTTATTTGCTACTTGCATTGGCTTTTACGATTTGATCAAAAACACCATTGTTTTCAAAATGTTGCTTTTGAACTTTAGTCCAGCCACCAAACTCTTTATCAATTGTGACCAATTTTAATGGTTTGAATGTTGTCGCATACTTTTGCAAGATTGCTGCATTACGCGGACGGTAGAAGTTTTTCGCTGCAATGTCTTGACCAGCAGGTGAATACAGATAGTTTAAATATGCTTTCGCTAAGTTTAAGTTACCGTCTTTTTCAGCATTCTTTTCAACAATTGCGACAGGTGGTTCTGCCAAGATCGACAATGATGGGGTAATGATTTCAAATTTACCTGGTTGTTCACGTGTAGATAAATACGCTTCATTTTCCCAAGCCAATAACACATCACCAATGCCACGTTCTGCAAATGTCGTCGTCGAACCACGTGCACCAGAATCAAGTACTTTAGTTTGTTTATAAATTTGACGTACAAACTCTTGTGCTTTCGCGTCTGAACCATATTTGTGTTTTGCCCAAGCCCATGCTGCTAAGTAGTTCCAGCGTGCACCACCTGAAGTTTTAGGGTTTGGTGTTACAATTTCTACACCTGGTTTTACCAAATCGCCCCAGTCTTTGATGCCTTTCGGGTTACCTTTACGGACGAGGAAAACGATTGTTGATGTGTACGGTGTAGAATTTTGTGGGAATTTCTTTTGCCAGTCTTTTGGCAATAAATTTGTATTTTGCGCAATTGCGTCAATATCTGCGGCCAATGCTAAAGTCACAACATCTGCTTGCAAACCATCAATAACCGCACGCGCTTGTTTACCAGAGCCACCATGTGATTGTTTAAACTGGATGTCTTGACCCGTTTTAGATTTCCAAAACGTTGCAAATTGTTTGTTAAAGTTATCGTACAATTCTCGTGTTGGATCATAAGATACATTTAAAAAATCTTTTGCAGCAACGCTGAAAGATGTGGTTGAAATCAGTACTGCTGCCACAGCAAATTTAAGTTTAGAGAACTGCATTTTTTTGCCCCATTTAATTCTGAAGTTCGGTAAGATGGAGTGAGGATAACGCTAGTCTTTATCCATAAAAAATAATAAAAAACGAATTTTATATGAATAAAAGAGAAAAAGAAAATGCTGATATTGCTTATAGTATTCGTGCAAAGCCATAGGAAATTGCTTAATGATCTGTTTTAAAAATGCTCAATTTGTTGATTCTATTTCACTTTTAGATCGAGCATTTCATTATGGAGATGGTTGTTTTAGCACAGTTCGATTACATCAAGATGTTATGGAGTTGGAACTTTTACATCGTGCTCGATTGAAGTTGGCGGCTGAACGTTTATTTTTAGATGTGAATTTTGAGTTGTTGGATCAGACGCTACAATGTTTAAGACAAAAAAATGGAATATTAAACGGTACATTGAAGATCATCATTAGTCGAGGCGATGGCGATCGTGGCTATGCGATGCCTGAACATGAGGCCGATCTTTATGTGGTTTATTATCCAAAAACAACCGCGTGCTTCCAGCCTGAATTAATTCACAGTGGTGTATTGGACCAAGCAATTGGTTTATTGATGCCAAATTTGGTGGGTTTAAAAACCTTAAACCGTTTAGAACAAGTGTTACTGAAAAAAGAAGCTCAGGCAAAAGGCTGGTTAGAAGCATTAGTCACAGATGTACAAGGTTCAGTTGTTGAAGGTGTGAGCAGTAATTGTTTTATTCGGATAAACAATAGATGGATTACGCCTGAACTTCGTTATAATGGTGTACATGGTGTGATGCGTGCCGAAATTTTGTCACGGATGCAACATTATGGTGTCACCTGTGAACAGCGTTTTATCGATATGGATGAAATTCGACATTTTCAAAGCCTGTTTTTTTGTAATGCCCTCAGTCCAATGAAAGTGGTCGAAACGTTGAATCATCAACATCTAGACACTCAATCCTGTGTTGAGTTATTTAATACTTTAAATTTAAGTCAGTTTAATTCTCATGCCTAAAACCAAACCTAAGCCAAAATCTAAAAAGAAAACTCAAGCCCAAGTGAGCAATAACATCTATAAAGGCATTGCGATCGTTCTGGTTGTTTTTTTGATCATGACTGCAATCATTTTAAAAATGAGTATTTTTAAAGCGTATCCAGTGACGGGTCAAAAACAAAAGCTGTCTATTTCAAATGGTGAAACCTATACCGGTTTTATTGATCAATTGGCCAAGGACGATAAGGTTAGTTTTCCAATCATTCTTAAGCTTTATCGGAAAATTTTCATTCATGACACCATGAAAGCTGGTGTGTATGAAGTGACTAAAGGTATGAATGTACGCCAAGTATTAGAAATGGTTTCTAATATTGAAAATGCACAGATGAGTCGACTTTTGGTGATAGAAGGGACGACAGCGAAGCAATTAATTCAGTCATTGAAAAAAGATCCATTGGTTGAAAAATCGGTGATTCAGCTTCCGAGTGGTGAAATGCTGAAAGCATTAAATATTCCTTATGATCACCCAGAAGGTTTATTTGCGCCTGATACTTATTTCTTTGATAAAGGTGCAACGGATAAGCAAATCTTGACTGACCTGTACCAACGTCAAATGAAAATTTTAGATGAAGCTTGGGAAAAACGCGCACCAGATTTACCTTATAAAAATAAATATGAAGCCTTAATCATGGCCTCGATTATTGAAAAAGAAACCAGTGTAGACAGCGAGTTACGTCAGGTTTCAGGTGTGTTCTATCGTCGTTTAAAACTGGGCATGCGTTTACAAACCGATCCTACCGTGATTTACGGGATGGGTGATAAATATACGGGTAAGATTTCAAAGCAGGATTTACGTACTCCGAGTGCTTATAATACATATACGATCAATGGTTTACCGCCAACACCGATTGCTTTACCAAGCAAAAAAGCCATTGAAGCGACGATGCATCCAGATAACTCTGAAAACATTTACTTTGTTGCCACAGGTAATGGTGGGCACAAATTTACAGCCAATCTGAATGATCATAATCGTGCAGTGCAAGAATATATTCAAGTTATGCGGTCTAAGAATTAAGGAATGAGCATGTTTATAAGTTTTGAAGGTACTGAAGGTGTAGGAAAAACCACGCTCATTCAAAAGTTATTTGATTACTTTCAACAACAAGGTCAACAGGTTGTTTTAACACGTGAGCCTGGTGGTACGCCTTTAGCTGAACAAATCCGTTCATTATTGCTGTCGGTCAATCATGAAGAACAGATGAGTAATGACACGGAGTTATTGCTGATGTATGCAGCACGAGCACAACATTTGGAAGCTGTGATTTTACCTGCCTTGGCTGAGGGCAAGATTGTACTGTGTGACCGTTTTGTCGATTCAAGCTTTGCTTATCAATGTGCAGGTCGAGGTTTAAGCCGAGATAAGTTACAGCTGCTCAATGAAAATTTTGTTTCTAAAATGCCAGATATTACTTTTTGGTTGGATGCGCCAATTGAATTAGGAATGAACCGTGCCCGCGCACGCGGTGCATTAGACCGCTTTGAACAAGAAAAAGTGGTGTTTTTTGAATCGGTACGTAGTGGGTTTTCTGAAATTCATTTGCGTGATTCTCAACGAATGAAACGCTTAGATGCGACTCAAGCACCAGAGCAAGTATTTGCTGAGGCGTTGAGCTACTTAAAATAAATACCAATCAATCCTCTAAATAAGTGAAATTGAGCAATTTATTCTATTGATTTGAACGATAGCGTTAGTGTTTTGAACCGAAAAAGTCTTTATATTGTTTTAGGTCAGGGATATAAAGACTTTAATTATGAAAAGCTCGAAAGCTGAAATCGTAGAATTCTTACAGCAATTTTTTTCACCTAGCTTACAACGTTGTGAAATTGAAGAAGTAACCGAAAAAGGGGCTTCTTTGGTTTGGCATGTCAGTGATCAAGATATACGACCAGGTGGAACTGTTTCAGGACCAACCATGATGGCCTTGGCCGATTTTGCACTCTATGTTGCGATTATGGGTGAAATTGGTTTAGTCGGTTTGACGGTTACGACCAATATGAATATTAATTTTTTACGCAAGCCAACGGGTGGTGTTGATATTCGTGGTGTGTGTAAATTGATGAAAGTGGGTAAAGCTTTAATTGTCGGTGAGGTCTGGATTTATTCTTTAGATTCGGATGATCTTGTTGCACATGTGACAGGAACGTATTCTGTTCCACCACAAAAATAAATCATTCAGGGATTTTAAAAATGTGTATTGGACGAAATTTTTTATAGTCCTTACTGGGTTTTCTGATGGTGTGTTAATGCTCACTATTTTTAGTGATGGTTAAATTGTTTTGATCATCAATCTATATTTTTGGTTATAGCGTCATTAACAATAGACTTCTTACGTTAGTTCTTTTTAAAGCCATAGATCATCATAAAACCCCCCTCATCCTAGCCTTCTCCCAAAGGGAGAAGGGACTTTCAATACCAATCTGATTCACTCAACATGATCATTTTTTGATTTATGAAAGATCTTTAATGGATACTTAAATCATGTATGGGCACGGAATCATGAATATCAAAAACAATAATAAACAATCAATTGTATTGATTGATATAGATGCAATTACAACTTGAGTGATATATTGAGTTCTGCAAGGGATAATGCTAATTTATTCATAATAAATAGTTTATTTTGAAAATTAATATAGATTAAATGGAATAAAGAATATGTCATCAGGTCATGAAGTCGTAGATTTGTTTAAGGAACAGGTTTTTCCTTTATCAGATAAATTGACGGAGATGTTGAATGAACACTATTCACATCAAACTGAACGCCGTGGTTGCGGTTATACGCAGGCTACACGCGTATTGGCTGAGTACATTAATTTTCCGCGTGATCAAGTTGAAGCAACTGATTTAAAAATATTTAAAGATTATGATTTTAAGAAATTAAAAAAAATTCTTGAGCAAAAAAATGCTTATGGCTTAGATATCGATGATTGGCATAACTTAGATCAAAATAAATCGATTCAAAATTTTCTTACTCAAGCCAAAGATGATGAGTTTAAAGCCTTAGTTGAACAAGAAGTTGCAATCCAAGCAAACTTAAGACGCTTATCGCAACAAGCACAATTAGAAGAAAGCCATGTGATTTGCGCTATGTTGGAAGATGTGATTTTACCCAAAACAGCAGATGAAACAGGTTATGTTGAAATTGCGACGCTTGACGGCAAGCCTAAAGTGGGCTCATGTCCAATGGCTGAAGCATTTTTCTTAAAGATTGCCCATCGTTCAATGTTAAGACAAGGCTCAATCAACATTTTTGTAGATGATCAAAATCGTCCGCTGTTGATTGAAAAAATGAACATGGGGGATAATCATTCCTGTATAAATTTACAACCTTTATTGATGAATGGAATTCGTATTCCGATTGGTTCTTTATTTTCTGTCGATTATGATATTGAACAAATTGCCAACAAAGTCCCCAATCAAGAGTTTAAAGGCTATATTATTCCTTATAAAGAGATTCAAGGTTTTTGGTTTTTGCGATTAACCACTTTAGCCATTTCACCTGAGAATCGACAAAGGGCATTTACGACACATTTTGAACAACAAGTGAATAATGGGCTGTTTAGTCCTGACACAACACTTATAAAACAACTCAATGATGTTGCAAAATCACAATTGAGAGCACTCAGTCTCGGATAGCTTTATGTTAAATGTTTGTTTTTCTCCACGCTATTTTGCTCAAACACATACCAATAGCATGGAAAAACTTGTTGCAGTCGCAGAGCAACTACAGCAATTTAATGATTATAAATTTCATGAACCACAACAAATTGATCCAGAAATTTTAAAAGCCTTACATTCGCCTAAATATGTTGAGGCTTTTTTAACAGGACAACCGGCAAAACTGGCAACTTTTGCTGGTTTTAAGCCTTGGAATGAACAATTAAGAGATGCGGTACTCTCCATCAATGCTGGGCAATTGTTGGCAACTGAACTGGCATTCCAACATGGGATTGCCGCCAATATTGCGCAAGGGTTTCACCATGCTAATTATGAATATGGCGGCTCATATTGTACTTTTAATGGTTTGGCATTAATTGCACAACATTATGCAAATAAGCGCATCTTTATTTTGGATTGCGATCAGCATGGTGGTGATGGGACGGCTGATTTTACTCGCAGATTAGATAATTTATATAATTTTAGTATTTACGGATTAGCTTTTGGCTACCCCACGTATGAGCGGGCGGAAAGCCGTCATATTCACACCAAGCATGGAAGTTTTGCTCAATATACCATGGCATTGCATGAAGCGTTTCAGCGAGCCAATGAATGGAAAGCAGATATTATTATTTATCAGGCAGGGATGGATTGTCATCAAGCAGATCCTTATGGTTCAGCATGGTTTACGACAGAGTTGATTCAAAAAAGAGATGAAATGGTGTTTAACCTTGCTAAACGTGACAATATTCCGATCATGTTTGTACTTGCAGGGGGCTATCAGAACTTAGATGATTTAGCAAAATTACATGCTGAAACTTTTCATATAGCGCATCGTATTTATTATGGAAAAAATAAAGACTAAACTCGCTGTTAAATTTGGCTGGAATACCGTATTTTTTGGCTGAATTTAGTAATGTGCGATCTGTATAAATCAATACAATGATAATTATTCTCATTTATGGTGGTTATCATGTTTATTCAAAATTTAGAAAACTTTCCAATCGTTCGTATTAGTTATCAAGCTGAAGATGCTGTTTCGGTTGATGAAACAATTGCAATTTATGAATCATTATTGAGTCGCAAAGAAACTTTTGTTTTTATTAGTGAAGGTGCTTTCCCTGAACAACAAAATGATCATGAAGATCGTAAGCAAGTTGCAGCATGGGTGAAAGCAAAACGTGAAGTTTTAACCCAATATGTAAAAGCATTAATTCATATTGAGCCTGATGAAAATATACGACTGGAAACTCACAAATTTGCCAATAACTTTATTAAGTTTACAGGCTATCCGATGTTTATTGTAGACAATCAACAACAAGCGCAGAAAGTCATCGACGCTGTTTTAAAGTGATAAATATATAGGCAAACCATGCTTGATAATGTGGATCCTTTTTTTGTAGATCAAATAGACCAAGCAATTATTGTATTAAAAATACATCAGCAAGTTCCTGATTGGGAGCTTGCGTCACATCAGCATGTAAAAAGCCAATTGATGATGACAGTGAATGGCTTAATTACGGTGGAAACACCGTCTGGTATTTGGGTTGTTCCAGCGCAACATGCTTTATGGATTCCGTCAAATGTGCCACATAAAGTTAGTAGTTATGGTGTCTCTTCTGGCTATGTTGCATTTATTGACCCCCAACTTGATCATCTTTTAGAACCGAATTGCACCATGTTGCAAGTGACAAATTTGCTGAATGCCTTATTGGAAAGAGTTGAAACCTTGTCTGATACGGTACTTTCAGAAAAAGACTTCCGTTTGCAGCAATGCTTGTTAGATGAAATTCAATCAGTTGTAAAGCCAACATTTTATTTACCCATTCCACAAGATCTTCGTTTAGTTAAATTGACCCGCCATTTATTAAAGCATCCTGAGCAGAATCAAAGTTTGGCTGAATGGGCAAAGTTATGCTGTATGAGTGAACGAAGCCTTACACGAACTTTTCATCAAACGATAGGGATGAGTATTAATCAATGGCGAAGAAAGTTACATGTTGTACTGGCATTACAGTGGTTAACAGAAGGAGATTCAGTGCATCAGGTTGCGATGAAATTAGGCTATGACAGTGATAGCTCATTTATTGTGATGTTTAAGAAAATAATGCAGCTTTCTCCTCGAAATTATATGCAGCAAACATAAGGTTTTATTTTTAAGTAGAAGAATTTATTGCATTTTATCAAAATGAATTTATAACTTTATGAATCATTAAAAAGATTTGCACTGTCGCATTTTAGCTTGAAAAATTTAAATTGATTTGGGTAGACGATACCTCACCTTGCGCTACCACATCCTTGCGCTACTATATCTGTAGCGGTGCCTCTCCTTGCGTTATCACATTCTTGCTCATTAAGTTACATTATATAAAAATAGCCAGAATGATCTGACTATTTTTTTGCAATTTTAAAGGGGTTTAAACTGCTTCATTTACCAATGGGGTTTCAACTGTAAAGTTTGGCGGTGTTAATACCGTTTTTCTTAACTCAGGTGAAAGCTCAGGATAATCAAGCGTGTAGTGTAGACCACGTGATTCTTTACGTTGCATGGCACAACGAACAATCATCTCTGAAACCATGACCAAATTACGTAGTTCAATCAAGTTCTTACTGACATGATAATCCTGATAATATTCAGTAATTTCTTTCTTCAACATTTCAATACGATGCAATGCACGTTGTAAACGTTTTGTGGTTCTTACAATCCCGACATAGTTCCACATGGTTTGGCGGAGCTCATCCCAATTTTGTAGGATCACAACATCTTCATCAGGATTGGTCGATTGTGAAGCATCCCATTCAGGCACGGTCGGTATATCAAAGTGATGATTAAACTTTGCCTCTATGTCCTTGGCAGCACTCATACCATATACAAAGCATTCAAGTAGTGAATTGCTGGCCATACGGTTAGCCCCATGTAACCCTGTATACGACGTTTCACCAATTGCATATAAACCAGCTAAATCAGTTTGGCTATGTTCATCGACCACCACGCCACCGCAAGTATAGTGTGCTGCTGGAACAACAGGGATCATATCCTTGGTGATATCAATACCAAGTTCCAATAAGCGCGCGTATAAGGTTGGGAAATGTTCTTTAACAAATTCAGCTGGTTTATGACTGATGTCTAACCAGACATGGCGGATGCCTAAGCGTTTGATTTCATAATCAATGGCGCGTGCAACAATGTCTCGTGGTGCAAGTTCGGCACGTTCATCAAAGCGCAGCATAAAGCGTTCACCATCAGGTAAACGTAAATACGCACCTTCACCACGCATTGCTTCCGTAATCAGAAATGAGCGTGCTTGAGGATGATATAAACAGGTTGGATGGAATTGATTAAATTCCATATTTGCGACACGACAGCCTGCACGATATGCCATGGCAATACCATCGCCTGTGGCAATATCAGGATTTGATGTATATAAATAAGCTTTCATTGCACCACCACAAGCAAGGGCAGTGAATGGGGCTAAAAATGTATGAACTTTTTCATTGCTTTCATCAAGTGCGTAAAGACCAACCGCACGATTGGACTGTTGTTTATGTCCTAATTTATGTGTGGTGATTAAATCAATCGCAATGTAATTTTCAAAAATATGAATATTTTTCTTTTCTTGAGCCCGTTGAACCAGTGTCGTCGAAATGGCTTTACCTGTGGCATCGGCTGAATGAATAATGCGACGTTGTGAATGTCCACCTTCACGAGTGAGATGTAATTGTTCATCTTCATCTAATGTAAACTGCACACCATGGTTGAGTAAGAAATCGACAGAAGGTCGACCACCTTCAACGGTATGTTTAACTGCATCAATCTCACATAACTGTGCGCCTGCAATCATAGTGTCATCAATATGCTGTTGAATAGAATCTGTTTCGTCAAGTACAGCAGCAACACCACCTTGTGCAAAATATGTGCTTGCATCGGTTAAGGTTGATTTCGCTAAAACAGCAATATTAAAATGTTCAGGCAAAGATAAGGCTAAACTTAAGCCTGCACCGCCACTCCCCACAATAACCACGTCAAATTGATGAGTTGTACTTAAATTAGACATGTCCATCAGCTAATTTGAAAAATGTTTGCTAATAACACTCTTTTTTTTAACAAATTACAATAGTCACATGTGTCAGATTTTAGTATAAATAAGATATTCCAAGGCTTTTAATATAAAATTAAGTAAAGTCTTGTTTTATAAAAAAATGTAAACATATTTTTACGTAACGATATTAAATAATATGTTACAAACATTTTTAAGCAAATAATCATCAGATGCGGGTTCGTGAGAAATGAGTAATGGTCTAATACAAAAAGGAATGTATGCAGCAGTATTTACTGTCGCTGCGGCAACATCACAAGTTCAAGCTTCAACACCTGTGGATTTTTCTAACTTGGTTGAACAAGTCAGTCCAGCTGTTGTGAGTGTTAATGTTGTTAAAAAGTTATCTCAGGAAGAGTTGTTACAGCAACAAGTACCTGAAATTCTAAAGCGTTTCTTTGGTAATCAAATCATTATTCCACAACAACGCGCGCCACAAGAAAAGACTGCGTATGGTAGTGCATTCTTTATTAGTAAAGATGGTTATTTACTGACAAATCACCATGTGGTTGAAGATGCTTCTAAAGTGACGATTATGTTGAATGATCGCCGTGAAATTGATGCAAAAGTGGTGGGCAGTGATGAACGTACAGATGTGGCTTTATTGAAAGTTGAGGGGAATAATTTCCCATCATTATCTGTGGGTAATGTAGATCAACTTAAAGTCGGGCAGCCTGTTCTAGCAATCGGTTCGCCATTTGGTTTTGATTATTCTGCATCAGCAGGGATTGTCAGTGCCAAGTCACGTAATATGATGGGTGAAACCTCTGTTCCATTTATCCAAACTGATGTGGCATTAAATCCGGGTAACTCAGGTGGTCCGCTATTTAACCAACAAGGTCAAGTTGTTGGCGTAAACTCTCGTATCTTTAGTGGTACGGGTGGTTATATGGGCTTGTCATTCTCTATTCCAATTGATGTAGCAATGGATGTTGCTGATCAGTTGAAAAAGAATGGTAAAGTAACCCGTTCTTATCTTGGTGTAATGTTGCAAGATATTGATCGAAACTTAGCAGAAGCATATAAATTAGATAAACCAGAAGGTTCGTTGATTACCCAAGTTGCGCCGAATTCACCTGCAGAAAAAGCGGGCTTTAGATCAGGCGATGTAATCTTAAAATATAATGGTTCGCCAATATCACGCACCTCTGAATTATTGAATTATTTGAATCGTACTCAACCTAATCAATCTGTTAAGCTCGAAGTTTTACGTGATGATAAACCAAAAGTAATTACAGCAACTTTAACTGTTGCACCAGATGATACCCCTGCAAAAGTTGACAATACCAACACTTCGGCTAAGCCAAATAAAGGGCCTATCATTGGTGTTGCGATTCGTGCTTTAACTGAACAAGAAAAGAATCGTTTAAATGTTAAAGGTGGTGTGTTTATTCAAGATGTAACCAGAGGCGGTTTAGCGGCACAGTCACGGATTTTACCTGGTGATGTGATCACCCAAGTAAATAACAAGAAAGTAAATACACCGAATGATTTTGTTGATGCTATTTCTGAGCTACAGAAAAATACGGTAGCGCGTGTAGCGATTGTTCGTGAAGGGCAACATGCTATGATTGGATTGCGTATTCAATAAATACATCTGATCAGAATCAGCCACTCAAAGAGTGGCTTTTTTATGTCAAACTTATACGAATGGTTGAAAAAGTGGAAAAGGAAAGAAGATATGAGTTCAGTATTTGATTTAAAAATCAAAGTAAAACCAGAGCATATAGATGTCTTAGGTCATGTAAACAATGTGGTCTATGTACAATGGATGCAGGATGTTGCATCTGCACATATCGAAACATTGGGTGTTGGACTCGATCAGTATTTAGAAATGAAACATGCAATGGTTGCCGTAGAACATCATGTTCAGTATCGCAAAGCCGCAATGTTAGATGATGATGTTATTTTAAGAACTTGGTTATACGAGATCAACGCACTTTATTCTTTCCGTCAGTATGCTTTTTTTAATGCTAAAGATCACAGCTTACTCTTTACGGGCAATACCAAATGGGCATGTATAGAAATTGCTTCAGGGCGTCCGAAACGGATGTCACCAACTTTTATCCAAGCCTATCAACCCATTGATCCTGGAATAGATCCTTTTGATTTAAGTTCAATTATTTAAATTACTTGGATTTTTAGATGAAGTGCAATAACGCATAAAGGAAATCTTATATTTAATGAAAGCGACCTCTCTGTTTTACAAGAGAGGTCGGTAGGTTTTATATCAATTCGACTCGTGGAAAGTCTACTGGCGTATCTAGTGCAATATTGATGTAGTTAGTGAATATATTCAAAGCCACATGCGCCATGATCTCAACGATTTGTTGGTCATTAAAACCTACATTGCGAAGTGTTGTGAAATCAGCGTCAGTCATCTGAGCTCGTTGATTGACCACCTTTAAAGCAAAAGTCAGTGCTGCTGCTGTTTTATCATCAGTTGCTTTTCCTATTTGCGCTTCAGCCATTTCAGCAGCACTAGCACCAGCATTTTGACCGAGTACAGTATGTGCAGCTAAGCAATATTCACAGCGGTTTAAATTGGCGATTGCAACAGCAATCTGTTCACCTAATTTTGCGCCAAGTGTACCTTTACCTAAAGCAGCAAAAGCGGACCACATGCTTTGTAACGCTGCTGGCGAATTTGCCACTGCCTTAAACATATTTGGAGTCGTACCAAAAGCTTGTTGAATTTGAGTTAATAAAGGCTGACTTGCTTGGGGTGCGAGTTGAGTGTCAAGGTTGATACGTGACATGTTGTTCTCCTTAAAGGATCGTAGTGATAGTAGAAGTGCATCAAACTTTGATTATTATGTGTAAATTTTCTGTATGATTAGATACAATATGTTCATAAAATATATCAATTCGTTCAAATGAAAACTATTCACCCCATTGATCGCCTTTCAGGTCTGCTTGATCGTTTCCGTATGCAGGCAGAGTTGTACCATACTGGTGTGTTATGTGGCGTCAGCCATTTTGATGCTTGTGAAGGGTATGGCTATTTACATGTCTTACGTCAGGGACAACTGGAAGTCAGTCATCCAGCTATGGCGCATTTGCCAAGACGCATGCGTTTTGATGAACCAACGCTACTTTTTTATCCTGGGCCAATTACACATCATTTTCATAACCCGCCCAGAGAAGGTGCTGATTTTACCTGCGCGCGGTTGATACTGGATGGTGGGCAACAGAATCCGCTGGTAAGGGCATTACCTGCCGTAATTGCACTTCCTCTAGCGCGTGTACAAGGATTGGATCAGGCGCTTGCGCTATTATTTGCTGAAACCGACCATGCTCGTTGTGGGCAACGATTATTAGCGAATCGTTTATTTGAAGTGGTGGTGCTTCAACTATTACGTTGGCTATTAGATCATCCTCATGAAGCAGGGGTAAGCACTGGACTTATTATTGGCCTTTCAGATCCACGTTTGGCGCGTGCGCTGGTGGGAATACATGAATGTCCAGGTGAATCGTGGACACTAGAGCGCATGGCTGAACTGGCATGTATGTCTAGAACAGCTTTTGCTAATACCTTTCGTGATGTGATGGGACAGACACCAGCCGAATATTTAACAGACTGGCGTATTGCTTTGGCTCAAAGTAGATTGCGTGAAGGGCATTCAATTAAAATATTGGCTGAAGAACTGGGTTATGCTAATCCATCAGCATTATCTCGCGCATTTTCAGTCAGAGTAGGCATGTCTCCCCGAGAATGGTTGACCAGCGATTCTGTCTAATGCTTAGTTAATGCTGATCTTTAACGAAAGCAAGATTGAGTAAGACAGTTCAATTTATATTCAACTGTCTGAGTTTAATGATCTATGAGTTTAATGATCTATGAGTTTAATGATCTATGAGTTTAATGATCTATGAGTTTAATGATCTATGAGTTGACTTAACTTAAACACTTCACCGATTGGAAAATTGAGCAGGGGAATCAACCATTACGGCTTCAGCACCTAACTGTTTTGCTATCCGATAGTCTGCTTCAGAATTGATACCGAACAGCACAATACGATTTGCTGCTTGTGTCCTAAAACAGTTCATAATTTCCTTATCCCAAACAAACTCTGCTTTTGAACGGCCTTCACCTAAGGTATAGGTTTCTACAACCTCAACTTGCCGTCTTAACTCCAAACCATGCCACCCAATTGGTTCCTGAGCAGCCTGACAATTATGGTTCAGCGCGACACGGGCTAAAATATCCCGAGTATCATCTCTTGCAACAAAATACGGAAGTTGACCGACCTGTTTGACGGCATCTGTATAACGGCGTTCAGTAGAGTAGAGCCTTACTCGGTTAAGTGAGTTGGTGGAAACGAGTACACGTTTAATAGCCGTAGCAATTTGCACCGGATCTGCATCAGGCGATTTAATATCAATATAAAAAGTGGTTCGAGGAAATTGAGTAAGCACCTGTTGAAGTGTTGGGATACGGATTCCTTTACCTCTCCATGGGTAAATTGTTTGTTGTCCTGTATTGCGGGCGACATTCCATCCTGCATCCAAGCCCTGTAATTGTTTTACAGTATATGCAGAGACCAAACCTTGGCCATTACTTAAAGCATTCAGATTATTAGGACGATAGAGTACAGGAACACCATCATTGCTTAACTGTACGCTGATCCAGATCACATCTGCGTGATTCCTTAGAGCGAGATCAATTGCATAGGCTGTGTTCTCAGGCGCATCCGCCGTTCCACCGCGATGCGCAACAATTAGTGGTGATTGACCCGTTTGATTTGAGTAAGGCGCTGCATTTAATGCCATGCTATGTAGTCCATGACCGAATATGCATATCAACATGATGTTTTTAAACACGCTATTTTTCATAATAATATTGCAACCTATGGATTAAAATTTATAGCTATATTGGAGTCTTATGCCATTTTCACTATATTTTTTCGCGAACTGTCCTTCATAATTGACCGAAAACCCGTGGGTATTGGCGATATCGACATTGAAACCAAAATTGATGATGCCTGTGTTCTGATTATTGGGAACATCTAAATAACCAGCATCTCCAGCAATCAGTGAGTTATTTGATATAAATGTTAATTTGCCCGCTTTATCATTATTTTTTAAACGGTTTTGCCATGCTAAGCTTGCATTTAAACTTAGAGATGTTGTATCCCATACGTTCCATTTTTGAGATATATCCAGACCGACAGTTGAAGATACACGGTCAATATTCGTTTTTTCACTATTTAGTGAATAGTATCCATTACTTTGTTGAATGGAATCATTTTCTAAGTAGTCGTATGCAACACCGATAAATGGTTCCATATATAGGTTATTGTGTTGCAATGCATAGCCCATCTCAGCGTTCAACTGATAAGTACGACCATTGTATTTTGCATTAAATTGACCATCATTCTGATCATTAAATCGTGATTTAACCTCATTACGTCCCAATGTACCACTGAAACGAAAATTGATTTGATCAATTTGAGTCCCTGTATAGATACCGAACTGATAATTATCGATTTTAGCATTGGCATTATTTTTGTTATTTAAATCTTTGCTATTAATGGCTGCAGTTATTCCGATTGCCCAATCTCCAAGTGTAGTATCTGCGCCTAAAGCTAGACCCTGCCTCTGAACATTATAATCATGCATCTTGGCATTGCTGAGATTATTCCATTCCCCCAGACGAGACTTGCTTTTTGAGTCTGAAAAATCTATCCAAGCATTATTACTGTTCTCCTGATTACGTTGAATATAGCGTAGACGTTGATTGGTTAAACGACGATTGCGATCCATATCCTGAAATTCTTCTGCCAGAATATCGCCATGAATTGATGCAATTTGGGTCGCTTTTTCAGCTCTAGCTTGCTCCAATAACTTTGCTTCAGCGGCAGCTTTATCGGCAGCGGCTTTATCGGCAGCGACTTTTTCCGCGGCAGCTTTCTCTGCGGCAGCTTTATCGGCAGCGGCTTTTTCCGCGGCAGCTTTATCGTTAGCAGCTTTCTCTGTGGCAGCTTGATCCGCGGCAGCTTTTTCAGCAGCAGCTTTCTCTACGGCGGCTTTCTCTGCGGCAGCTTTATCGGCAGCGGCTTTCTCTGCGGCAGCTTTCTCTACGGCAGCTTTATCGGCAGCGGCTTTTTCCGTGGCAGCTTTATCGGCAGCAGCTTTCTCAGCGGCAGCTTTTTCAGCAGCGGCTTTTTCAGCAGCGGCTTTATCGGCAGCGGCTTTCTCTGCTGCGGCTTTATCGGCAGCAGCTTTTTCCGCGGCAGCTTTCTCGGCAGCGGCTTTCTCGGCAGCAGCTTTTTCCGCGGCAGCTTTCTCAGCAGCAGCTTTTTCCGCGGCGGCTTTGTCAGCAGCAGCTTGATCCGCGGCGGCTTTCTCAGCAGCAGCCTTGTCAGCAGCGGCTTTTTCCGCGGCAGCTTTATCGGCAGCGGCTTTGTCAGCAGCAGCTTTTTCAGCAGCAGCTTGATCCGCGGCAGCTTTATCGGCAGCAGCTTTCTCAGCGGCAGCTTTTTCAGCAGCAACTTGATCCGCGGCAGCTTTATCAGCAGCAGCTTTCTCAGCGGCAGCTTTTTCAGCTGCAGCTTGATACGCGGCAGCTTTATCGGCAGCGGCTTTATCGGCAGCGGCTTTTTCAGCAGCAGCTTGATCCGCGGCAGCTTTATCGGCAGCAGCTTTATCGGCAGCGGCTTTTTCAGCAGCAGCTTGATCCGCGGCAGCTTTATCGGCAGCAGCTTTTTCCGCGGCAGCTTTCTCAGCAGCGGCTTTTTCCGCGGCAGCTTTCTCAGCAGCGGCTTTATCGGCAGCAGCTTTTTCCGCGGCAGCTTTTTCAGCAGCGGCTTTATCGGCAGCAGCTTTCTCAGCGGCAGCTTTTTCAGCAGCAGCTTGATCCGCGGCAGCTTTTTCAGCGGCAGCTTTATCGGCAGCAGCTTTTTCCGCGGCAGCTTTTTCAGCAGCGGCTTTATCGGCAGCAGCTTGATCCGCGGCAGCTTGATCCGCGGCAGCTTTATCGGCAGCGGCTTTTTCAGCAGCAGCTTGATCCGCGGCAGCTTTATCGGCAGCGGCTTTTTCAGCAGCAGCTTGATCCGCGGCAGCTTTATCGGCAGCAGCCTTATCGGCAGCAGCTTTCTCAGCGGCAGCTTTTTCAGCAGCAGCTTTATCCGCGGCAGCTTTATCGGCAGCGGCTTTTTCCGCGGCAGCTTTATCGGCAGCAGCTTTTTCAGCGGCAGCTTTATCGGCAGCGGCTTTCTCTGCGGCAGCTTTATCGGCAGCGGCTTTCTCTGCGGCAGCTTTCTCAGCAGCGGCTTTTTCCGCGGCAGCTTTCTCAGCAGCGGCTTTTTCCGCGGCAGCTTTATCGGCAGTTAAGTCCCTGAATTGTAATTTAAGTTTCTTATCTTCTTCAGTTTTTGTTAATTCTGGTTGAATATTTTCAGTAGCAATCGATGTAAGATAGTTACTATTAAATATTCCATTAATTTTTGTAGCATCCATTAAGGTATAGTCATTACCTTTGTAGCGAAGAGTATCATTTTTCCCAAGCAACTTATCTGGGCTTTGTTCATAAGTTTGGAAATTAGCTCCATTTAAATAAGCATTACCACGAACAACCAATTTGTCCACTTGCTCATTTTCGTCTTTAATTTTGGCTGAATATGTGGCGTCAGGGCTAAATTTAATATCTCCATTAATAGTAAATGTACTAAATCCTGTTTGATTGTAAAGTGATGGTGCAAATCTGCCACTATTGATTTCGATTGTTGCAGACTGACCTTGACCAGACAGTGTCCCTAATTTATTGACAATAATGCCTGAAGATAAAGATCCTGTGATATCAATACCACCTTCATTAATGAAAGTATTGCCTGCATAGGTATTGTTTCCCGATAACTGTAATGTTCCACTGCCTTTTTTAATCAGACCACCGCTACCAGCGATATTGTTTGACCAAGTATCGAATGAACATTCAGCTGCATCACAACTACGTTCTCTGGTTGTGCCAATATCATATTTTATCCCTTGGCCCATATTGACGGTGAAATCACCATTTCCAAAAGTATTGGCCAGATTATCCAGATCATCACCCAAATTTTGTTTTACATCATCGGCAAGCATGTTTTTTACATCATCCGCTGAAGCAAACATTGCTGGCCCTTTAATGGCATTTTCTAGATCAATTTTTCCCCAACCAAAGTATTTATCAATCACTTTGGCACGGCCATCAGTCACTCTACCATTTTCATCCATATCTGCTGCTGTAGTTTTTAAAACAGAAACAGTTTGGCTGGAACTCATATAGGGAAAACGTTCCATAAGAACAGCAAGGGCACCTGTGGCATGTGGTGCAGCCATTGAGGTTCCAGTCATATACTCATAATTATCAACGAGCTTTCCATCGTCAACTTTAAATGTTGAACTATAAATTCCTGTTCCAGGTGCTGCCACACACCACAATGCGGTATAACCACATTGAGATGAGCCAGTGTATAGAGTTTCTTTGGTGGTATCATCATTCACTAAAATTTGAGTTTTTCGCAGACCTTGTCCGACTTGTTCCCATAAATAGTCTTCTTTACCAATTGCAAGATTTGCTTGTCGTAAATATTTTTTATTTTGGAAAGTGACTTCAAAAAATTGTAAATCATCACCCGCACTGAGCGTTTTACTACCTTCGGGAACAGTGATTTCTTTGCTACGTACTAATGTTAGATTACTGACAGTGAGATAATTGGGCAGTAGCTCATTATAGACGATAGGCATCCCTTGAAAAGCACCAGGTTCATTATAATGATTGTAATTTCCTGCAGCAAAAACGTTGACTACGCCTTGTTTTCCAGCTTCTCGAAGGGCTCTGATTTGGTTGATGACTCCATTGTTTGATTTGTCATTTGCCCCAAAATTGAATTTTTGACCATTACGTTCAATTATACCATCTTCTGCTTCAACAGCATCTTTTACTGTAATCGTGATTTTAGATTCCCCCCTTTTGGTGGGAGTGGTCGTATAGATGACTTGATTTAAAATATCATAGGGTTTGGTTTTGTCTGACTTTTTTTCAAAGTCTTTGACTGTTGATGTGCTTATGCCATCAATACCAATAAGCTCAGTCCATTTGGGATTTCCTGGATAAATTCCATAGTCTTTTTCTCCCTCTCTACCCCAACTATTATTAATCAAACGAACTGCTGTGCCATCAAGAAGGGGATAAATATTATTACTCATATTCTGTGCAAAAATATCTGCTCCATAGGCTACGCCGTGCATGCCTTGATCATTTTTTTTAGCACCAATGATTCCAGAAACATGAGCGCCATGGGTATAATCTTCAGCATTGAATCCGTCAGCTACTTTATTGCCGATACTTAGGTTTGAGTTATGTTCCTTACCATTTTTATTGGGTGTAACAAATGTGAGTTTGTTTGTAAGTTCGCTTATTCCTGCGGGAAAGTCTGAATCAGCAACCCCAATGGCAATTCCCTTACCTGTATAGCCTTTTTCATAAGCATACTGCGCACCGATACGACTTAGTCCCCAATTGGCATTGAACTCATCAGTTTCAGCACGAAGTGGTACTGCAAAGGAGGATGATGTAATAATCGGATACCCCAGCAAAATACTACGTAACAGTATGCTCAACGTTTTTTCTTTAAATATACGTTTCATCTAAATTTTAACCCTGTAAATTTTTTGGTTCTGTCACTTATGCATATGGACTGAAAATAACTCAGTGATTTCTTAACTTAAACCATGCCATTACTTATATTTAATATGATAAATATATGATTTTATTTTGGTTTATATTTTTTTGTCGAGTCTTTACGATCGACAAAAATGAATCATTAGGACATTATTTAATTAATTTTGTCCTGTGACAAAATTAATTAAATAATATGACAATATCATGATGATTTAAATAATCAATTTTTTTTTGCATAAATAATTGTAAAAATTATACGATTTTTATAATCAAATCTTATGCGTTGATTGACTGACTATCTTCATGTGTCGCTGAGAAAATACACTTAAATAAAAACACTCAGATGAGCAATCACGAATTTCAAAAAAACATTAAATTAGACCAGAGCTAATGGTTTTTTGCCGTGGATATTACGAGCAATTTTTAGCGATTTCGTGATTAAGCTCGTTTCCAACTGGATACCACATATTTGTATAAGTCTGCTGTCATCCCATTCATATTGGATCATGCTTTGCGCATACTGAGATAGATTAACGTAGACAGTGGCGACAAGGATGATGGCTTGAATGGATTTATTAACTTATGAATTTTATTATTAATTTGATGAAATTTTTCATGTAGTTAAATACGCATTGTTTCGTTAAACAGTATCTAGAATCTAGTAATTTTTTGAATTAATGAAGTGGTAATCTATGAAAAGTTTAACCAAGAATGTTTTGATCATCGGTGGAAAAGGCAAAAATGGACGACGCGTCGCAGAGAAATTAAAGTCGCATAAATTTAATCCAATTGTTACTACTCGTACCATCAATGAGCATGTAGAAAATGAACGGTATTTTGATTGGAATGACAGCAGTACATTTGGTCCAGCACTGAAGAATATTGAAATTGTTTATATTGTTCATCCAGATACTTCAATGTTAGGAGCAGATCAACAACTTGAAGGATTAATCACAGAAATGATGAATCAGTCGGTTTCCAAGGCTGTATTATTATCAGGCAGAGGTCAGGCATCTGTTGAGAAGTGTGAAAAAATTTTAATGCAGTCCCAACTTGATTGGACTGTCATTCGTTCAGCATGGTTTAACCAAAATTTCAGTGAAGGTCATTTTCTACATGGCATAAGATCTGGCGAAGTGACATTTATGGCAGATACTGTAAAAGAGCCATTCGTTGACTTAGAAGATTTGTCAGACGTGGTGGTTGAATGTCTGACTAATAATGCACATAACGGCAAAATTTATGAAGTCACAGGCTCAGAGTTATTGACTTTCGCTGAAGCGGTGAATGCTATCGGAGTAAAGCTTAAGCGAAATATACAGTATCAATACCTTAATCAAGAAGCATATAGACAATATTTAAAGAATGCAGGACTGGATGAATTTATTGCAGCGCATATGACGCAGGCATTTTCTGAAATTCTCGATGGGCGAAATGAAAGTATTGGCAAGGGAGTTACTCAGGTTCTGGGGCGCGATCCGATTAAATTCACTGATTTTGTAAAATCAAATAAATTCTAGTTTTATAATTTATAAGGTAGCAAAGCGATGACTTCAGAATTATCAATTTCACAGAAATATTTAACCTAACTAGGCGTGGAAGGTGAGTATTTACCTACGCTTGAGAATCTAAAAAAGTTGTTATTTCTACATGTAACCAGCATCCCGTTTGGAAATATTTCTTCTTTTCTTGGTGATAACGTGTCTATGGAATTATCACAGATCGCAGACAAGTTACTCGATCAAGGAAGAGAGGGCTATTGTTTGGAACAGAGTACGCTGACTAGAACAGTATTAAACGAACTGGGATATGAGGCTTTTAATCTTTTGGGGCGCGTATATTATCAATCTCAACCTATAGAAGCGCCGATTCGTACTCATTTGGTGACTGTGGTAAAACTGGTGGATAAATTATATTTATTTGATCCCAGTTTTGGTGGAACGACTCCGACTGCCGTTCTTTCACTGGATAAGCTCGGGGAAATTCAGAATACACCGCATGAAGCTTTCCGTTTTATTGATGTAAAAGACAGTGGTGTTGCTGAAAGTGCCCTGACGGGTGTGAAGATTATGCTTCAAGCTTATATACGTGATGAGTGGGTTAATATTTATGCACTTGATCCAGAACAGAAAGTCTCGGAGTCGGATGCTGTGATTGCCAATTGGTATATTGCAACATCACCAGATTCTATATTTACTCAACATTTGATGCTTGCTGCAGTTACTCGAGATGAACGAATAAACTTAAGTGGAACGACTGTAAATATCCATGGTAAAAATCATTCAATAAAAAAAGAGCTCAAAAGCGAAGATGAATTTCGCGAATATCTTGAGAAGTATTTTAAAATTAATACGCAACAACTGAATGTGGCTTTCATATTTAAAAAAATAATCAATCCTGCCGAGTGAAAGATGCACTTCTAAGAACAACAAGCAACGCTTGCAAGCTGTTAAATAGACCTGAATGAATCATCGCAAATAGGCTTAAGTAAGATTCACGATAATCATCAGGTTGCAGCTTGCGCATATTTTCAGCATAGTATGTCAGTGGAATATCATCCTTGGAATTAATATTCAATACATGAATAAATAAGAAATCTCAGAGAAAATCTCAAGAATGAATGGAGGAAACTTTGGGTCTAAAGCTACGAAAAAACCGTGCGCCTTCGCCAAATAATGTTTGTCCCTTGAGTAAGAGTATGGCACTGCTACGGGGCGCTTGGACTGCAGAAATCATCTGGTGTTTAAGTGCTGGACCACGTCGATTTGGAGAGTTAAGAGCTGACTTGCCATCAATTACCGCAAAAGTATTAACAGAACGTCTACGTCATTTGGAAAGTAAAGGAATTATACAACGTCTGCCAATCCCGACATCGCCGCCCTCTGTAGAATACAAATTAACAGTTATTGGTGCAAAATTCCTACCCGCTATTCACGCAATCGCCAAAGTTGGTGATGAACTCAAATTTGGCATGCCAGATTCCGAAACAGACTTAAATGAATAAAAAGCTAACTATTAAAATACTTTGATTTAACAATATTTTGCACAATACATTGTTAATAAGTGCAGTTGTGTTTTATTCCTGTGCAGGATTATTTTTAAAGGATTCTCTAAACTCAGAAGGTGAGTAGTTAAATGTTTGGGAGAATACTCGGCTGAATGCAGCCTGAGAGGAATAGCCAACAAGCTCAGCAATATGAAAAATACTTTTTTGCGTGGTTAATAGCAATTCACTGGCTAATCGCATTCTCAGCGATTTTAAATATTGTATTGGGGTGGTCCCGACAGATTCTGTAAATTTCTTGTAAAAGCTTGATTTAGAATAATTGGTAGATTTTGCGAGTTCTTCAACGGTCCAGTCAAAATGCGGGTGATTATGCATTAAAGACATGGCTTTACTGATCATCGGTTCCTGTAATGCTGAAATCCAGCTTTTATGATTGGGTTCAACAGTGCTAAGCCAGCACCGAATTGACCAGATAAATAAAAGATCAATAATTCTGGTTAGCATAATCTGACTGCCTATCGAAGGCGCTTTGAGTTCCTGTTGAATTGCATGAACAGTGATTGGGACCCATTCTGCAATAATATTTGTGGCTTTACAGGTAAAAGGGACATGAATAAAAGCAGGTAACCCCTCGGCAATAGCTGAGCCATAAATACCTGAAAAATCGATTGTACAGGTGATGATTTTAGCATCCTGAAATGCATCTGTATTCAAGCTTATCCTGTGAAAGTTACCAGGTAAAACCACAACTATGTCGCAATGTTTTAATTCCAGATGATGTTCCAGATGATCCATTGTTAAAAGGCATTTTTCTTTCTGAATAATATGTATATAGCCATGATTTGGAGAAAATTCTAGTATTTCTCCAGTCAAAAGAGTTGAAATACTATGGATTTTGCCTGCTATACCTGATAACCGATAGATATCAAAAAAAGTATCTGAAAACGAACTAAGCATATTTTTGGAATTCCGAGAAAAATACTGTTTCTGCAAAAACTTTGCATTCTTGGTGATTGTTAGCCAGTAATTTATGCCTAATAATCATTGCAGGAAGCTTTGACTGACCAAAAGTATCAATTATTAATTTGCTCTTAATAGTTATGCCATGAAACTTCTTGAAAAGCTAGATCACTTGAATATGAACATAATAATTTTCTGGAGTAGCAAATGAGTTTAAAACCAACGGTTATATTGGTACATGGCTTTTGGGGAGGCGCAGCGCACTGGAATAAAGTTATTCTAGAATTGGCAGCTAGAGGATATTCATCTCTGCATGCTGTTGAGATTCCGTTGACCTCACTGGCTGATGATGTAGAACGTACAAAAAAAATGATTAAACAAATAGATGGTGATGTTTTGTTGGTTGGTCATTCCTATGGCGGTGCTGTCATCACAGAAGCTGGAAATTTACCCAATGTTGTAGGTCTGGTTTATATTGCTGCATTTGCACCTGATTCAGGTGAAAGCCCAGGGGCGATTACCCAACAGAACTTACCTGAAGCGGCGCCAAATTTAGCACCAGACAGTGATGGTTATCTCTGGTTAAAAGCAGATAAATTTCATGAAAGCTTTTGTCAAGATTTGACTGCGGATGAAGGTTTGGTCATGGCAGTAACCCAAAAGGCACCGTTGGCTAGTACGTTTGGTGATGTGATTACTTCACCAGCATGGAAAACTAAACCATCTTGGTATCAAATCTCTATAGATGATCGAATGATTAATCCTGAGAATCAAAATATGATGTCAGCACGAATGTCAGCTAAAAAAATAATTTCACTGAATGCCAGTCATGCATCTTTAGCATCAAAACCTGTTGAAGTAACAGAACTTATTGATGAAGCAGCTACTTTTCTAGCTGGTTAAAGATTTTCTAAGTATCAGAAAGTCTGAGGTTGTGAAAAACATAATAAAATATTGAAAAGAGATATAACATGGATGTTATAAACCGATATAGAAAATTTCTATTACTGGGTTTGGTCGTATTATTTCTTGTCGGAATAGTATGGTATCTAAAGCCAGAAACTCATGCTGTCAGTGACGTATCACGTTCAAATTCAACAATACAAAATCAGCAGTCAGTGAATGCTGTTGCGTCAGTTTCTGATACAAATCAGCAAGTATTAAAGTTTCATGGTGTTATGCTTGAGTTGGCACCATCACTGCGGGGGACAGAGGTGAACTGTCCTTTACAGGTTGATACGAAAGGGCAATTGGTTTTGTCGCGTGGAATTCGCGACTGTTTCGATTATTTTCTTTCAAGTATTGGTGAAAAAACTGAAAGCAGTATTGTTGTTGATATTCGTCAATACCTTGCTGGTCTTTTACCAACGACTGCTCAACCTTATTCTTATCAATTACTTGATAAGTATATGGATTATCTGCATCAGCGTGAAAAGCTACCTGCAGCTCAGACCAACAGTGCAAAGGACTTTAAAACAGTAGCTTCAGCTATAGTTAAACTGCGTAGACAGATTTTTACGCCACAGGAAGCAGATGTATTTTTTGCCCAAGAAGAAAGCTATGACCAGTACGCAATCGAACAATACGCGATCAATAATGATAAACGCTTAAGCACAAATCAGAAGGCAGAAAAAAGTGCAGCATTGCTGAATGAACAGCCAGAAGAACTGAAAGCAAGTATGCAGCCAATTTTACAATACAACCAATTACAGGAATTGACCACTGAGATTAATCAACGTGGAGGTTCAGCGAGTGAGCTGTACGAGATGCGTAAAAAATTAGTCGGTGCGGCAGCAGCAGATCGCCTCACTCAGGTTGATTTACAGGAAAGCCAGTGGCAAAAAAGAGTAGATAGTTATCTTGCAGCGAGAGCACAAATTACAGCGAGTCAGCAAGATGCGACTCAACAACAGGCTGCAATAAATGAATTACGTAATAAATCTTTTAGCAGCCCAGAAGAACGAATTCGTGCACAGACTTTTGAACAGATGCAGGCTAATTCGAATAAAAAAGTCGCTGAATAGGCAATAAGGAAATTATCAATAACAGAAATATAGCATTGAGAATTAAACAAGGAGATTTTCAGGGAAATATTTTGAAGTATCAAGAAATCAATGTAATACAAAAATAATGTTCAAATATATGGAGTCTTGAACAATGAAAAAAGCAATCCCGGCCTTGGTATTTGGGGCCATCATATTCACATCGGTTAACAGCTCAGCAATTGTAACTACAAGTTATCAAAATTGCGGTATCAAAAACGATCAAGCGGGTTGTAGCAAAACATCTGCAACGGATTGGGGACTGTTCTCTAAAAAAACAGATTATGCCAAAACTAAATATCCCTTGATATTTGCACATGGTTTATTTGGTTTTTCTCAGATTGGACCGATCAATTACTGGCATGGTATTCCTCAGGATTTAAGTCGCCAAGGCGCTGATGTATATGTAACAAACACATCTGCTGCTAACTCAGATGCAGTACGTGGTGAACAATTACTTAAACAAGTTCTCACGATTCAGGCTTTAACAGGTGCAGAAAAAGTTAACCTGATTGGTCATAGCCAAGGTGTGCAAACTGTTCGCTATGTTGCTGGGGTTCGTCCTGATTTAGTTGCATCCGTAACAGGTATTGCGGGTTCAAATAAAGGTAGTCCTGTTGCAGATTTGGTGGAAACATTTATACGTAAACCAGCCAGTGTAATAGGCTTTGATAAAACTATCGGAGCTGTAATCAATATGTTTACAGGTATAGAAAGTTTTCTGGGGGGGACTTCTAGCAATGGTGGAGCATATGATCAAGATGTTTTAAGTGCACTTGCAGGTTTGACCAAGGCTGGGGCTGGAGAGTTTAATGCCACTTTCCCGCAAGGTATTCCAGTGACTGAGTGTGGTTCCGGAGCAGCTACAGTAAATGGTGTGAATTATTATTCATGGTCAGGTAAAGGCGGACTCACAAATTTATTAGATCCTACAGCTTACGGGTTGCTTGCGGGTGAAGCATTTATCAAATTGAGCACTGGTAGTGATAGTGACGGTTTGGTACCAATATGTTCATCTCATTTGGGCAATGTCATTCGCGATAATTATCCACAGAACCATTTGGATGAAGTTAATCAGATTGTCGGACTTGTTGGCTCTGGTGCTGGTGCAGATCCAGTTCCGTTATATAGTCAGCATGCCAATCGTTTAAAATTGGCAGGTTTCTGATTTTTAAATTCAATGTTTTTCATGAAGGAAAGTAGGAAATTAGTTTTCTACTTTTCCTCAGTTTAAGATCGTTAGCAAAAATAATGGATAAAAAGCATAAATTTTAGAGTGTCATTATTTTAGTTAAGATAAATGATAAATCATTGAATAGGTCCATCGCTTTTTGTTCATCTAATTCAGAAGTGGTGATACGTATAGCTTTAATATCTTGGCCTAATGAAAACTCTTTTCCAAGTCTGACTTTCCATCCCATTAGCGCGAGTTGATAGGCTATTTCCTGAGCTTGCGCATGTTCGATCCATAGATTTAAACCATCACAATAACTTATATCTAGAAGCTTTTGATCCAATAATTTTTTAACGATTTCTTGATTTTTTGTCTGATATCGTATTTTTGCTTTATTCATTAATTGATGAACTTTTTCCGATGTCATAAGCGAAAATATCATTTTTTGTAAGATATGACTCACCCAGGTACAGCTTGGATTTAGTTTCATTCTTAGTCTGGTTGCAGTCTGAGTATCACAATTGATAAATGCAAATCTAAAGTCCGGACCTAAAAATTTTGATACAGATCTTATCACAGCCCAATGTCTGGTAGATTCTGGCACAATATGATAATAAGGTGTTGTGGCAAGTAATGAAAAGTGATCATCAATAATAATGAGTACATCAGGGTATTCAGAAAATAACTGATGTAATTCTTGTGCCGTTTTAACATCAAGACTATAACTGGTCGGATTCTGCGCTCTTGGTGTAATGACAATTGCTTTGGCTTTTTGCTCTAGTGCTTTTCTTATACTGTGAATATCATAGCCATGTGCTGTGACTGGGAAAAACACCATATTAAAGCGATTCACCTGTAAAGTATGAATACTGGTAATGAAACCTGGTTGTTCAATCGCAATACTGTCAGATTGGATTAAATGTGCATTGAGAATTCTTTCAATTGCATCTACCGCACCATGGGTAAATTCAATTTCAGCAATTTTATGGCTGATGTCAGCAAAAACTTCATTTCGAGCAAAGGTTTCCAAATCTGGAAGCTTGGTATTGTCACCATATAAATACGGTGTACTAAAATTAAAGTTGATGTCATGTAGCTGAGGTAAAAAACCTTGGCATGGATTTCCATGCGCGAGGTCAAAAAATGTTTGATTGGTTTTTTGAAGATTTTCAAAACGATTAATTTGTGGACTTTTGCGAACTTGAGTGCCAGCACGCCCTTTGGATACAACAATCCCCATTAATGCCAAATCTTTATAGGCGGCAGCAACTGTATTACGATTGACTTCCAGCTTAGTGGCTAAAGCACGAATATTGGGTAATAATTCCCCCTCATTCAAAATTCCATTCTGAATAAGTTCTCGAATACTATTTTGAATGTCCTGAGACGTTTTACCTTTAATTTCAGCCATATAGATCCAATCATTTGCTTCAAGACCTGATCAAGTTATTTAACCAGTCTTCAAGTACAAGTTTTGCTTTATCTGCAAGTATATTGCCATAATATTGATTCTCAAGCCTTAAATTCAAAATGTCTATCTTATGTAACTTTAATTCGTCAGTATGCCCGATGAGCCATCTTTCAAATTGTTTAGGATCTACTTCAACATGAAATTGTAATGCCATAATATTATTACCTATACTAAATGCCTGATTTGGATAGTAAATTGAGCTGGCTAAGTGCGTCCCATCATTAGGTAAATCAAATGTATCACCATGCCAGTGTAGAACATGTATGCCTTCAAGAAATCTTAAAGGAGATGTAAACGCCTGAGCACTTAAAGATAAACGGCTCCATCTTATTTCTTTGATATGGCCGGGATATACTCGCGCACCCAAAGCAGCTGCAATCAGTTGAGAACCTAAGCAGATACCAAAAGTCGCATAATTTGCTATTAATCGTTGCTTCAATCCCGCGATGATTTCTTTTAAATAAGGATAGGTGCTTAAGTCATATGCACTGATTGGCCCACCAAGAATGATAAGCGGGTCTGTTTCTTGTAAGACCATACTCAGATCATCTACGCCTGCTTGAAAAACGCTAATATCATAGCCCAACTGTTTAAGTACAGGGCTAAAGCTTCCGGTATCCTCAAAACTTAAAAATTGAATCACATTAATGACTTGGTGTTTTATCATGTTCATGTTTGTCTCTGGAGCAATAAATGTGGATGAGTGATATGAATCAAACTGAATTGGATGACTCTTTGTTTTGCTGAAAAACTGAATCGGCTGTTGTATGTTGATAGGAGTATTGAGAGGACAATGTTCTCATCTGACCATTTTGATAGATTAGAACTCGCATATCTTCAGTCACTTGTACAAACTCAACCTCAATAGAATCCATTGCTGTCAGTGTTGTAATCAGTTCTTGAATCGAATTTGGTGAGGCAAGATGATTGGGTGTAAAAGTACCGAGCAACTTTTTTTCTCGGTATATATTGATTTGATAATGAGTTTTCATCGTGATGCTCTATTCAGTCGGCCAGTAATAACTGTCTGGTTTGGAACGTGCGCCAAAAATTGCTTGTCCAATCCTGATATCTGTTGCACCTTCAGCGATCGCAAGTTCAAAATCTCCAGACATGCCCATTGAAAGCCGTTGTATCTCTGGATATTTTTTTGAAATTTGATCTCTTAATGCTCTTAAAAGCTGAAAACACTGCCTGACTTCAGTAGGGACATGGCTATGTATTGCCAAAGTCATCAATCCAACGATTTTTATGTAGGTAAATGGCTGACATTGTTCTATGAAATGTTCTAGCTCGAGAGGCTGAATGCCATATTTACTGCTTTCGCGTGATGTATTGACTTGGACAAAGACAGGCATAATCCGCTTTTCTTTCTCTAAGGCGCTATTCAGTTTGTAAGCAAGTTCGATGCGATCTAAGGCATGGAATTCACTGATAAATTGGGCTACATATTTCACTTTATTGCGCTGCAGATGCCCAATCAGCACCCATTTTAAATTGCTAAGTTGTTTTAGTTCCTCATATTTACCCTTGGCCTCAAGAACTTTATTCTCACCTACACAGTCATATCCTAGCGCGTGAATTTCCCGAACATGTTCTGCTGGAAATGTCTTACTGACAGGTAATAGCCTGATTTCAGAAGGATCTCGGTTCGCCTTGAGGCAGGCTTTCTCAATCGTTAATTTAATTTCACATAGCTTTTCTGAAATAATCTCGTTGAGCATAATATTGACCTATGACAAAACTATTTATTGTATGGAACAATATCATGAGCTTGCTCAATAAACAAATGTTTAAAGAACACGCCTCTAAGCTAAATCTATTTTTGGCAACTGGTTTGGAAAATAGTGATAGGTACTTGAAATGAGAGGGATTATTGCGCTGCTCGTCTGCAGTGGATTGGCTGAATGCAAATAATAGAATCAGTAAAACATGTCTAGATTTTGTGATCACACAGCATCAAGAAAACGCTAAAAATTTTAAATATAAAATATTTGAAGTGGGGAGTATTCAAATCAATCATTTTGATGACTGTATTGGAATGCAATATGTTTTCATAGCAAGTATATGAAAATTTAGGAGAAAATATAAAAAGCCAATGATTAACATTGGCTTGTATTATTTCATCGTCTAATGATATGTATCAATTCCTTAATTTCTGTAGTTGAATATCATTCATTACAACTGTTCCACTTGATTTAGGAAAAGTGAAAGTCAGTTTATTTAAAAACAAGGGATCAATTCCCTGAAAAGCTTTAAGTGGGATACTGACCATATTTAACGCTTCAGCAGTTTTACCTTTATAAAACTCATCGCCTTCTGCACTCAGAAGAGGAATTCCATTCACTTTTTTTCTTGGAATTGTGTAAAGAGCATCACTAAAATCGCTAGCAGTTATTGTAGATGTTTTACCATTTGAATCTGTCAGTTCGATATTAACATCCTGTCCTACATCTACAGGCAACGCAACTCGGAAGGTCAAACTATCATAGCCCTGAGTTGAGACATTATTTAATGGCAAACTATATACAGGATTGGCTTTCTCCCATGACAATTGTAGTTGATCAGGAGACGAAACCAATCCACCTGTGTAGGCTGAAGCTGTCTTATAGAATTCTGGAATAATAGGATTAGAACATTTCAGATTTTTATCGATGTCCTTTCCACCAAGATAAGATTTACATGAAATAATGCCATTCTGTAAGAAACCAGAGAATTTATTCAAGCCACCTAACAAATTTGTTGTTAAAACATTATCATCCTCAAAGCGTTGAATTAATTTACTACCATTCTGTTGTATTGTAACAATTGCTCTTTCATCACAAGTTTCATCACCTTTCGGGCAAGCTGATTGTGGCAATTGGCCTACAGCATTCCAATAAGATTTAAATTGATTTTCGTCACCAACAAAATAACGCATGAAGCTATTAATAATAAATTGCCCCATATTACGTTGATCAACTGGATTTAAACGCACTGAATCTGGGCGGTTTGCATTACAAAATGATGAGTCACTATACGCAGCTTCCTGGGTGGAATAATCATCATTTAACCATGTCGTGTTGTAGAAATTATGGTTTGCTCCTCGTACAAGCACCTGAAATTTTGGGGCAGTATCATATTTCATACTGAATCGATTATTATCATAATTATTTACGCCTTGCAGGTCAGAGACATCTCCATCACAAGATGGTAATAGTGTTGCAACGGGTACATTGGTAATTCCTTTAATTTCTTCGAAATCCGTAGGTGCCAAAGCAAAAGCCGCTTTAAAGTTATAGGGTTTCACCGAATCTGTTGTTTTTGAAAAGCTAATATTTTTTGCAAGCATTAATTCAAGTAGCTTATTTTCATTGCCTGATTTTGCTTCTTCAATTAAATCTGGGAAATTTTTAAAATTATTAGGATTGTTCAGCAAAGCTTGTTTAAATAGATTTATATCATTACCAAAACGTGCTGTATTAAACTTAATGGCTAGATATATGCCTTGCCCACCACGTGAATGTCCCATTATACCAATACTGTTAAAATCTAGTTTTCCTTTGAGTTCGGTTAATAAGCCTGCTCCGCCAAAACGATCCAGTTGTTCCAGTTTATCTAAAGTACCTAAAACAAGCTGACCACGACTCTGAGAGGATGGATCTCCACCTGTCCCATTGATATCATTGGCATCAATTGATAGTACAACATATCCCTGTTCTGCTAAATTTTTTGCCAGATAATCATATCCTTTATAGCTTGGATCACGAGTAGAATGCTGTCCATGTAGAAAAATAATGATCGGAAACTTTTTTGTACTGTTATTTAGATTCATCTGTGGATATCGCACCCATCCATGAAAAGGTACAATTCTCACATCACTTGCTTTAGTCTGAACAGGCTGGCCACTATCACGCCAATCGGCTTTTCCATTAACAATTAAGTTCCCAAAATTGTATTCAATAGCGGGAGAAGAAATATATTTTGCCTCTCCAATAACATCAGGCGCTCGCTCCATAAAGCGCTTATCATCTCCAAATATACCATTCACTTTAACCCCAGATGAGGGATTCGAATTAGTCGAGGTATCAAGTGAAGAACTCTCTTTATTTTCAGCAACTATTTGCGCTGAACCCGCTACAGGGCCAGTATAATTATCCTTATCTGAACCACAACCAAATAGAAGAAAACCTGTAATAGATAATAGTATTAATTTGGATTTTTTTTTCATCTCACGCTCATATCTTAATCAAATAGTCATTTTTACTAAGCAAAAAAAATGCCAAAAAATTAAGATGTGACCAAATTTAGCGATTGATAATATACATCTAAAAGAGCATTAAATTTGGTTTAAACTAAATAGCATAATTGTTGGTGACTAAAACCCAAAATAAAATTGTATCTTTAACTAAAGTATTTTGATATGACAACTCCAATTCACAAGCTATAAATATCTATATTACCGTGAATAACTAACTTTATATCTTAAGTAATACTCACAGACTGCTTATTTATCATGAGTTATTACTCAATGATCAAAATAAAGTTATCAATATGTATGGGAATATTTTGGTAATTTTTTTTTAAGATTTATCATTCATCTAAAATATATTGTTATATTGAGTATTCACAAGAAAATAAAGTAGATGCGGTTATGATATTGGAATTTCTTTTACCTGATGCACCATTATTACGGGAAATTGCTAAACCCGTGAAAGAATTTGGAACCGTAGAGCTTCAGATTCTTATTGAAAATATGTTTGAAACAATGCGAGAAGGACGTGGTGTCGGATTGGCTGCTCCACAGGTTGGTATTCCACTTCGGGTTATAGTTTTTGAATTTTCAGGAAGTGAACGTGCACCAGATGCAAATCCAATTCCTCCAACAGTGCTTATTAACCCTCGGATTTCTTACGCTGAAGGGGAGGTAGAAGACTGGGAGGGATGTTTTAGTGTTCCTGGTCAAAGAGGGTGGATTTCACGCCCTAATCTTATCCACTATCAGGCACAGGGATTATATGGTGAGCATCTTGAAGGAGAAGCAGAAGGTTTTCATGCAAGAATTATTCAACATGAAATTGATCACCTGAATGGAATTCTCTATCCTGATATTGCAAACCGCATTGAACTATTTGAGAGAACTTAAATATATTGATGAAATTTCAGTGGTATTTATGATCACAAGATTCTAGTCTATAGCTTCACTTTGACGAACAATTCTGGATGTTGTTGGTTCTGATACAGCATAACTTGCAGCAACATAAAATAAGGTACGGGCTTCTCTCCAACAGTTTAAGCAGAGTCAACCTGATTTTTAAGACAAGTTCCAGTGGTTTGCCTTTAGAAGGAATTTGCATCAGCGTATGTTCAATCATTAGAGCGAATGTTGAACGAAATATGCCTGTATAATATTTAAACAGAGAATCTAAAAGACTTTTAGTCAAAATATTTCATACACAGGTCATGCTCAGAAAATCTGAAATTTTATAGAATGAATATTCATCAAAAAATGAGTTTTTTGATTTATGAAAAGAATTGAATATAAGAAATTATAAACTTTACAATGATGAACTCAGTGATTATAAATCAAAATGGATTAATTGAGGACAGGCCCAGTTCTCTTCAAGAAAAAATCGGCTCCTGAATTCAGTATATTAATCAGCATACTTCTACTAAATTCTTTTTTAGCTGTTACATTCAACATACCTAAATTTATTTGTAAATCACTTGGTAATAAAATAATTTCATCTTGTTGAGTGCTCAATTCAATATCTAGCTTTTTTAAAGCATCAAGTAGCTTATTTAACTTTGGGCTTAAAAACTGATCATAAACTTCTATTTGAGGGATCGTTGCATTAATCAATGGAGTATATTGAACGACATTGATTAATATAATCAATTTATCATGAATGATTTGATAATTTTTTTTATGTCTTGGACCAATTAGCCATTCATTATAGATATATGTGTTTCCATTATAATATCGGAGCTTTTCTGGATCTAAAATATAGCTGTAGTCTTCGATTATGATTTGCATAAATTTTCAAAATATCGTTTAAAATAAAGACAAGTAGAGAAATAAGTTTTTTAAAGTCCTAAAAATAAATCTCTACAGTAAATGTATCGTTCAGCAACAAATTCACTTCGTTACGACCTGACTTTATTGAGTCAAACCAAATAATATTTTGTGTGCCAAACTATCCTGAGTTGGATCCATCACTGGTACCTTCTCGGCAACTTTATATGCGCGCTGAATAGCAGGGCGTTCACGGATGGTTTCAAACCAGACTTTAAGATGTGGGAAATCGGCAAGCTTTATGCCATGTTCTTCATGATGAACAATCCAGGGATATGCTGCCATGTCAGCAATTGAGTAATCTTGACCTGTAATGAAAGTACGTCCGTCCAGATGTGTATTTAACACTTTATAAAGCCGTCGGGTTTCATTGACATAGCGTTCGATTGCATAAGGAATTTTTTCAGGTGCATACTTGGCGAAATGCTGGTTTTGACCCAACATTGGTCCAAGTCCGCCGACTTGCCAATACAGCCATTCCAATGCCATGATTTTTGCTCTGGGTTCATTGGATAGAAATAAACCACTCTTTTGAGCCAAGTATTGAAGAATTGCGCCAGATTCAAACACACTCAATGGCTCACCACCATCATCTGGGCTATCATCGATAATTGCTGGAATTCGGTTATTGGGTGAAATTGCAAGGAATGCTGATTTTAGTTGATCCCCTCGACCGATATTTACAGGCGTTACATCATATGCAAGACCTGCTTCCTCAAGAAAAATAGTGATCTTATGGCCATTTGGCGTTGGCCAGTAATGTAGGTGGATCATAGGATGATGCCTTGATAAAGTTTTGAGCGGGAATAAACTTATTTAAAATATGATCAGAGATAACAGCTTCACTGAATGTTGGCGGTATAACCCTGATCTTTTAGCGTTTGTTATAAATCAATAACCGTAACACCATCATTACCATTGAGTCCCAGTACCATACTCTCAGCAAATTGAGGCTCTTTAAGTATTGAAATCACGTAATCACCAAAAGCTCTCGGTGGCATTGGTAATCCGAATCGTGATACAAATTCTTCAGGTGTAATTCCCATGGCAGCTGCATAAGCCCCTGCTGCTGAGTCACCAATGCCCGTACCAAGGATCATCATGCGAGGAACGATGGCCTGAAACTGAATACCAAGATTTTTATCTTGCGAAAACAAATTGGCATATTTGGTCATGAACCAAAGCGCACGTTTAGAACTGGCGTAGCCACCTGTCATCTGAGAACCAGACTCAGCGGCACCACTAGATCCCACTAAAACTCGGCTGCCTGGATTCAGTGGTGTTTTTAATACAGCTTGAAACCAGAAAAAGGCTGCTTTGACATCAGTTTCCCAATTGATAGAAAACTCTTCCCAAGTTAATTCATCCAGAAGGCCCATTCGCGGTGCTGCTCCAGCATTTAACACAAGGACATCTGGACGAATTTCTGCAATGATACGATGTGCCGCAGCTTCATCTGTGATGTCCGCAGAAATTGTATAAACCCCTAACCGTTCAGCGACAGCATCAAGATCTTTGGCATTACGTGCAACGACAGTTACTTTTGCACCTTGATCAACCAGCGCTTCAACTAGACCTAAACCGAGACCACGACTACCACCAGTGACCACAACTTTTTTATCTTTCAGATTCATGAAGATTTCTCCAATGTTTAATAAAGTGATGTACTACTAAAACGATTGAAGCCTTGGAAAAGAGTCAAAAAAGCTTATAAATTATTTTAATTTGATCTAGCGATGTACTTTCGACTCGACTTTTTATATCAGTTGATTGGTCGTTGATCATGTGGATGTAGATTAATGGATCAGCAAGATTAGGCAATGCAATGGGACGGTGTTTGAAGTGATTTTTAGGCAAGATAAAGTTTCCTAATTTGCACTTATTAACTTTAAATCATGGTCTACAGTTGAATAGATAGGAGAATGTGCTGGTAATGCTTAATTATGCTAGGGAAAAGTTCAAATATCGATTAGAAGAGAATAGGGGGGAGGAAAAATTTGAGCAAGATAGACAAACAAAACAAAGCTCTCAATAGAGAGCTTATTTGTAAAAATGCACATGCGATTGTATGAGTGACATCATTCAATTTTGAGATGTACTATTTTTTAAACGACAAAAATCAATGATTTTAATTTCATACGTTCAGCCGCAGTATTAAGTAAATATGGTGCAATGAGGCGATGTGGAACTGTCATCATTTTCAAAGTGGGCCCTGATAACCATTTATTCCCCTGGCTAAAGAAAGACGAGAAGATCACTTGAGATTCCATCACGTTGATAACAATGCATATTTGAATATCAACTGAATCTGAATGAACAACAATCATGATGAAATCTTCTTGCTTGATCATTGTTGCTGATTCTAGTGATTGCCAGTGTGATTCAGATTTAGATTTAAATCCCAATGTATTCCATGACTGACTAACAATCTGATTGATTGCTGGAGGGGCATTGGCAAAAATTTCATATGCCCATTTTTCAGCACTGTAATGTTTAGTCATCATGGGAGTTGGAATATCAATGCTAAAAGCATCTTCATAGCCAATATTTTCTAAAGGACATACTTCACGTGCTAGATCTGGAATACGGATTGCTTGTGCTTTCATGGCATTCTCCTTAAGGCATTTGGCTCATCAACAATAGCTATATGTTCAATGGCGAATGGGTTTGAGTATGATGATGAGCCTAATGGTTTATTTATTTGGGGTTAATTTCAGCTCTGCATCAGCGGCAACATATCGCACATAGCGGTAATCTCGAATAAAGCTTATCTTGCCTTCATGCCATTCCAGCCACATGATATAACTTGGTTTGAGGTCTATACGGTTTTCAAAGACAGCAATGACCTCGCGATCTCCAAGCCATGCAGGAACCAGCCAGATGTGGTCAATTTTTGCGTAGGCACCAAAGAACATGGAGACATCGGCAGCGCCAACACGGATAGGATGAGTAGACTGACTGAGTTTGACATCATCAGAAAGTAATGCTTTTAGCCCATCCCAGTCACGTAGGTTAAATAGCTTTACATAGTTTGCTACTGCATCAGATGTTTGTCGGGCAATTTGTGCTTCCTCAGTGGTTGTGTTGATTTCGCGCAGTCGAGCACGTCCACGAGAAAGATGGGCTTTTACTGAGTCTACTGAGAGATTCAGTAGGGTAGCAATGTCTACAAGAGGCTCGTCAAGAACATCTTTAAGAATGATGACACTGCGCTGAAGTACTGGGAGTTGCATAAATCGTGAAACCGCCATTTTAATTGTTTCCTCACGCATCAGCATCTCCATCGGATCAGAGGTATTTATATCTTCAATATCATGGTCAATATCAATGTCTTCTGTTATTCGAATGACTCGACTTCGGAGTAAGTCAAGTGCTCGGTTATGTGCTACACGGAATATCCAAGCTCGAAGCATTTGAAAATCTTGTATTTTGTCAATCACAAGCAATGCCCGAGCAAGCGTATCCTGAACGACATCTTCACCTTCAATGACAGAGCCCATCAGTCGCGAACAGTAGCGATGCAGTTCAGGACGAAGCTGTTCTGCCAGAGTAATCAGTTGGGCCTGTTGCATGTGAGGCTTAGGATCATGGTCTTTATTCAAATTGTCTCACCATTCAATCATGGTCACAGCGGTATGGCCGTTGCAACCTAAAAGGATAATATTCATATCAATGACCTGACTGCTTTGTCATTTTGCGGTCACTGTAATTTGTTGTTGAACAAAGATTTCTATTGAGCTTGAATCAAGTGCTTTAGATCCGCTAATAAGGTTAATTTCTATCTGCACAGCACCACGTTAATGTTTTTGTTTAGATAAGCTATTACTAAAACGATTGAGGAATATAAAAAGAGTCAAAAAGTTGTAAATAATTTTAATTTTGTTTGAAGCTGCTTCAGTTATTTTATGTGTTTTATTGATATTTTGTTGAATCATTCTTTTTTATCATGAAATTTAATCAGTTATTTTTTTATAGTCTGGCTCAAACTTTTTATGAGTCCGATCCTAAAGTATGCTGGAACACTATTTAGCTAAGAATAGAAGTGTCAGGATATATAAGTACCAAGAAAAAGTGCTTGGTTCTGCTTGTTATTGTGAGTCACCAGATTAAAAGCATGGATTGGCACAGTTGATAAACAATACACAGCAGGTCTTATTTTTATATGTAATTACTATATTTTTGACCCTGTTCTGCTTATACTGTGCAGCAATTAAGATATTTCATTTTTTGCACGTCATAAGTACTTTTGATATTGAGTACATGATTGTGTACATATTTTTAGAGTAGTGTATGGCAGTAGCTAAGAAATCCGTTAATATCAACAATATACGTAATTTTTCGATTATCGCTCATATCGACCACGGCAAGTCGACACTTGCAGACCGTTTCATTCAAATGTGTGGTGGATTGCAAGACCGTGAAATGCAGGCTCAAGTCTTAGACTCTATGGAGCTTGAGCGTGAACGTGGGATTACCATTAAAGCGGCTTCTGTAACCTTGTACTATACCCATCCAAATGGGCAAGAGTATCAATTAAACTTTATTGATACACCGGGGCATGTGGATTTCTCTTATGAAGTATCACGCTCACTTGCTGCTTGTGAAGGTGCGTTGTTGGTTGTTGATGCTGCACAAGGGGTTGAAGCGCAATCTGTTGCAAACTGCTATACCGCAATTGAGCAGGGTCTAGAAGTACTACCTGTCCTGAATAAAATCGATTTGCCACAAGCAGAACCTGAACGTGTTATTCATGAAATCGAAGAAATTATCGGTATTGAAGCAACACATGCACCAACATGTTCGGCAAAAACAGGTCTAGGCGTAGAGTCTGTTTTAGAGACATTGGTTGACATTATTCCAGCACCGCAAGGTGACCGTGACGCACCTTTACAAGCCTTAATTATTGACTCTTGGTTTGATAACTATTTAGGTGTGGTATCACTTGTTCGTATCAAACAAGGTCGTGTGCGTAAAGGCGATAAAATGTTGATGAAATCAACAGGTCAATCGCACATCATCACTTCTGTTGGTATTTTTAATCCAAAACATACCGATACAGGTATTTTAGAAGCGGGTGAAGTTGGCTTTATCATTGCTGGGATCAAAGACATTTTTGGTGCACCAGTTGGTGATACGATTACCTTGGCAACCACACCTGATGTTGCAACTTTACCGGGTTTTAAAAAGGTCAAACCACAGGTTTATGCGGGTTTATTCCCAATTGATGCCAGTGATTTTGAACCATTCCGTGAAGCGCTACATAAGTTACAAATTAACGATTCTGCGTTGTTCTTTGAACCTGAAAGCTCAGATGCTTTAGGTTTTGGTTTCCGTTGTGGCTTCTTGGGAATGCTACACATGGAAATTGTACAAGAACGTCTTGAGCGTGAGTATGATTTAGACTTAATCAGTTCTGCGCCTACCGTAATCTATGAAGCATTGATGAAAAATGGCGAAACGATTTATATCGATAGCCCATCTAAAATGCCTGATGGTTCAACGGTTGAAGATTTACGCGAGCCGATTGCTGAATGTCATATTTTAGTGCCTCAAGAATACTTGGGTAATGTCATGACCCTATGTATCGAGCGCCGTGGTGTGCAAAAAGATATGAAATTCTTGGGTAACCAAGTATCGATTACCTTTGAAATTCCAATGGCAGAAGTGGTTATGGATTTCTTTGATAAATTGAAATCTTGCTCACGTGGCTTTGCTTCATTGGATTACAATTTCGTGCGTTTTGAGAGTTCATCTCTAGTTAAGGTCGATGTGTTAATTAATGGTGATAAGGTTGATGCTTTGGCAATGATTTGTCATCGTAATGATGCGCGTCACCGTGGTATTGCTTTAGTTGAAAAGATGAAAGACTTGATTCCGCGTCAAATGTTTGATGTGGCGATTCAAGCTGCAATTGGTGCACAAATCATTGCACGTTCAACAGTTAAAGCGATGCGTAAAAACGTATTGGCTAAATGTTATGGTGGTGACGTTTCTCGTAAGAAGAAACTGTTATCGAAACAAAAAGAAGGTAAGAAACGCATGAAGCAAGTGGGTAGTGTTGAAATCCCACAAGAAGCGTTCCTTGCTGTGTTAAAAGTAGAAAGATAAAAACTAGAGGTCTTATTGCTCATGGATTTTGATTTTAATTTAATTCTCGTTCCTGCAACGCTTATATTTTTTGGGCTATGGTTACTGGATAAGTTTGTACTGAAACAACGTGCAACAAAAGGTAAGGGGAATGAAAATGTCATCATTTCATGGGCATATGATTTCTGGCCTGTTCTAGCAGTGGTTTTGGTGTTGCGTTCATTCTTATTTGAACCGTTTAATATTCCTTCTGATTCTATGGTGCCGACTTTAGAAACAGGTGATTATATTTTGGTGAATAAGTTCCAGTATGGTGTTCGTTTACCAATCACCAATACCAAGATTATTGATATTGGTGAGCCACAACGTGGTGATGTTGCTGTTTTCCGTTATCCAGAAAATCCCAAAATTAGTTATATCAAACGTATTATTGGTTTACCGGGTGACCATCTTGAATTCAATAATGGTCAACTTACAATCAATGGTAAAAATGTTGAGCAAGTACCTACTGAGTTTAGTCGTGAAAAAGATATTTTAGATACACCTAAGTCAATCTACTACTATGAAACGATGGGTACACATAAGCATTTAGTTCGTTTGCTGGAAGGTCAAAATACTTTGGTTTCAGCATTTAATTACGCACAGAAAAAACAAGACCTACCTTATGTAGCAACTGCAAATGACCGCTTTGTAAAATCAAATGGTCAAAGTTGGGAAGTGACTGTTCCAAAAGGCCATTATTTTGCCATGGGTGATAACCGTGACCAAAGTGCAGACAGTCGTTTTTGGGGCTTTGTACCTGAAGAGAACTTAACTGGTCATGCAATCTATGTGTGGATGCATAAGGAACCTGGTTTAAAAATGCCTTCATTTAGTCGCAATGGCGCAATTAACTAATCGGCTACAGTTTAGAAAATCAAATAAAGGTCAATTTTTATTGACCTTTATTTTTATCTGTTAAAGCTATAAAGTTGTCTTGATTTATAAGAAAAATGAAATAGAACAAATGATTTAAACTAGCAACTTGATGCAGTTTCAAGGATAATAGCGCGGTAAAGTTTTTTATCACACCAGGGTTTGCAGTGGATAAAAAATTTATAACAATTGAAAATGATCAGTGGGTCTGCAGCAGTGTATTTGACTCAATTATATGATTATTTTCAATTGCGATTAAAGATTATTCATTCTGAGCTGTTGGATAAAAAAAATGCGTAAAAATCAACAAGGCGCTTCATATATTGGAATTTTACTGGGGATAATTGCTTTAGCTTTTATGTTGAAAATCATAGTTGCTGTATGGCCTTTATACTGGGATGATCGTGTGATTAATAATCAAATTGTAGAGCAGATAAAGAATAGCTCTGCTGAAATCACACCAATGAAATTTGCAACAGAAGTTGATAAACGGTTAGAAATGAACAATATCCGAGATACTAAACTTGAGGATATTGCGACTGTATCAACTAAAGATGGTTTACAAGTGACTAAAAAATATGAAGTACGAAAAAATTTCATGCTGAATATAGATTTAGTCCTCACTTTCGAGAAGAGTTTTGATCAAAGGTCAGTTGAAAGTAAGTGATCCTCGCTTACAGAGTAGAATCGGTTACCAGTTTAAACAATACGAGTTATTACAACTCGCGCTGACTCATCGCTCGGTGAGTCACAAATACAACTATGAGCGCCTTGAGTTTTTAGGTGATGCATTGTTGGGTATGATCATCGCAAACTACTTATATCATGCGTATCCTCATGAAAATGAAGGACGTTTGACGCGTATGCGCGCAACTTTGGTACGCCAAGAAGCATTGGGTAAAATTGCCAATGATTTAAAGTTAAGTCAAAGTTTAATTTTAAGTACAGGTGAATTGAAATCAGGCGGTCATCATCGTGAGTCAATATTAGCAGATACAGTTGAAGCAATTATTGGCGCGATTTATACCGAAACGCGAGATTTGCCTTTGTTGGAATCGATTGTTTTAAAATGGTATGAACCCTATTTAGATCATATCGAACCGACAGATCAACTCAAAGACCCGAAATCACGTTTACAAGAATATCTACAAGCTCGTAAAAAGCATCTCCCAGTTTATGAGGTCGTAGATATTCAGGGTGATGCACCTAACCAGCATTTTAAAGTAGAATGTACAGTAGATGGCTTGCCTAAAATGATGGGTGAGGGATCAAGTCGCCGTTTTGCAGAACAAGCAGTCGCGGCGGATTTTTTAAAGATATTGGAGCAGTAAACTGCATGAGTACACATTCCGATCACAATGATGCTGATCACGAGCCGTCTGAAAACGGTAATGAGTTAATTAATCAATTTTTTAGCTCACAAGGTACAGAAATCCCTTCGGATTATCGAAGTGGATTTGTTGCAATTGTAGGACGTCCAAACGTGGGTAAATCGACATTGATGAACCATTTATTGGGTCAAAAGTTGTCAATTACTTCACGTAAGCCACAAACGACGCGTCATAAAATCATTGGTATTGATAGTCGTGAAAAGTCTCAGGCTGTATTTGTTGATACGCCGGGGATGCACAAGAAAGAAGTGCGTGCGATCAATAAAATGATGAACAAAGCTGCACATTCTGCATTGCGTGATGTCAATTTGGTTTTATTTGTTTTAGATGCCCAGAAATGGACACCAAATGATGACTTGGTTTTAGAGAAACTGCAAAATGCAGAAATGCCAGTCGTTTTGATTATCAATAAAATCGATACCTTAGAAAATAAGCGTATGATTTTACCGTTGATCCAAGAGCGTGCGAAGTTGATGAATTTTGCTGAAATTGTTCCTGTTTCAGCATTACGTGGTGCAAACTTGGATCATTTGCGTGAAGCGATTGAAAAGTATCTGCCATTCCAGCCACCATTATATTCTTTAGAACAGTTAACTGACCGTTCAGAACGTTTTCTTGCCAGTGAAATCATTCGTGAGAAAATTATGCGTCAGTTAGGCGAAGAGCTGCCTTATGATTTAACGGTTCAAATTGAATCATTTAAAACAGAAGAAGCGACAGTGAATGAAAAAACGGGTCGTCCTAAAGCTGCATGTACTTATATTGATGCCACAATTTTTGTTGATCGCCCTGGGCAAAAAGCCATCGTGATCGGTGAAAAAGGTGCTAAGCTGAAGAAAATTGGTATGGATGCTCGTGTCGACATGGAAAAAATGTTTGAGCAAAAAATCATGCTAACACTTTGGGTGAAAGTTAAAGGTGGTTGGTCTGATGACGAACGTGCTTTAAAAAGTTTAGGCTACAGCGATATTTAATTGACTTTTTGGGAACTGAAATGATTCGAGTTATAGCAATTCTTGCTTGCATAATCATGTTACAAGGCTGTATCACTAAAATTGTGACAGTTCCCGTCAAAGTTGCTTATAAAACCACAAAAGGCGTGGTTAAAGGCACTGCTGCGGTTGTAGGCGCTGTTATTCCTGACGGGGATGATGACGATGATAAGAAAAAACAAAAGGATGATTAAGTTCAAGCTAGATGCGTAATGAAATCTTGCATGGTTATTTAATCCATCATCGAAAATACAGAGAACGTAGTCATATTGTGCACTTATTTACACAAGAGCATGGTCGTGTCGACGGTATTCTTAGACAAACCCCACCACCACAATATCAACCGATTACTTTACAAGCATCGGGAAAATCCGAGCTTAAAAACTTTTCAAAACTCGAAATACTCAATCAACCGATTTTTTTTTATGGGGATGCTTTCTTTTCAGGCTTTTATTTAAATGAACTGCTGCTTCGTTTATGTCCGCTTGAAGAAATGATGTCTGAAACATTTCAGCAATACCATTTAACTTTACAACATTTACAAAAATTGGCTGAACATCCACAAGCTGATTTATTTCTTCGACAAATTTTACGCCAGTTTGAACACGCACTGTTAGAAGAGCTGGGTTATCCGCTGGATTATGGGCATGATTCAAATCAACAAGAGATTATGCTGACCCAACGTTATCAATTTCAATTGGCCGAAGGCTTTACACCAGTGTCATATACCTCGTCTGGGACGTTGCTGGGCCAACAAATTCTAAGCATGGCAAATTATGAAAAGGGTAGGGATTTTAGCCCAGAGCAGTTACAATTATTGGCTAAACTCTATCGACAAATGATTACTTCACTTTTAGGTGATCGACCATTAAAAAGTCGTCAGCTTTGGGTTCAAAATGCTCAATCTAAAACGTTGAGCCGTTAATTTTAATTTATTGGTTAATTAGGAGAATGTTATGGCTGCATTGCTAGGTGTAAACATTGACCATGTTGCAACCCTCAGACAAGCACGTGGAACAACTTATCCTGATCCTGTGAAAGCTGCATTAATTTGCGAACAAGCAGGGGCGGAAGGCATTACTTTACACTTACGTGAAGATCGTCGTCATATTCAAGATGATGATGTGCGCCGTATGCGACCTGTATTGACGACAAGAATGAACTTGGAAATCGCTGTAACTGATGAAATGGTTGCATTTGCAAAAGAAATTCAACCACATCATGTGTGTTTTGTGCCAGAGAAACGTCAAGAAATCACCACAGAAGGTGGTTTAGACGTGCTTGGGCATTTTGAAGATGTTAAAGCTGCGACTCAGGCATTAACTGCAATTGGTTGTGATGTATCTTTGTTTATTGATGCTGATTTTGCACAAATCGATGCTGCAATTGCTTGTGGTGCACCCACTATTGAATTACATACGGGTGCTTATGCAGACGCTAAAACTGCTGAAGCTCAACAGATTGAACTCGAAAGAATTATTAAAGGTACTGAGTACGCCGCATCTAAAGGTTTGGTCGTTAATGCTGGTCATGGTTTGAATTTGGACAATGTGGCTGCAATTGCTGCAATTCCTCAGATTCATGAACTCAATATTGGACATTCGATTATTGCCGAAAGTGTATTTGTTGGATTGGAACGAGCAGTAAAGGACATGAAGGCCGCACTTCATGCAGCTGGTTAATTTAATTTTTGATTTACGTTGTTGAATATTGATCATGTCGAATATGAATTATGATGAGCTTATGCAACCTGTGATTGCTTTTTTAGGCTGTGAAACGCCAAAAGCATGGTTGGATGAGGCATTGAACAATCTCCCATTGCTCATGCAGGATCATGCAAATTGTGAAAAGAAAGCGGCTGGAACAGCAATGAACTTGATGTTTCGCTACAGTTTTTTTACCGATTTGCAGATCAAATTAGCGCAACTTGTGCGTGAAGAAATGTTGCATTATGAACAAGTGTTAGAGTTTATGAGCAAACGTGGTCAAGAATGGAAAGGGCTGAGTGCAGGTCGTTACGCAGGTGGTTTGCGTAAGGAAATTCGTACTTATGAACCAGAAGCGTTGATTGATGTTTTGGTGATTGGTGCGTTTGTTGAAGCACGTTCTTGTGAGCGATTTTATGCCTTAGCGCCATTGGTAGATGATGAGTTGGGTCGTTATTACCGTTACTTGCTAAAATCTGAATCTCGTCACTATGAGGACTATTTAGCTTTGGCTTTAGATGTTGCTAAAACTGCTAAATTAAAAGATCCAGAAGAGGATATTCAGCAACGCATCGAATTGATTCGTGAAGTAGAGAAGGATTTGATTTTAACGCCTGATAAGACTTTTCGTTTCCATAGCGGTGTGCCAGTTTAACTGCTTGCCTGATTAAAAGCTGAATTTAAAAATAGACCAAAGCATTGCTTTGGTCTATTTCGTTGGGCTGTTTAAGAAAAACCAGATGGAACTGTTGCTTTAGGCAGTTTCGATACCTGTCCAGCCTGCATCTGGATAACGTTCACCTTGTATTTGATCAGGTGCAAAAAGTTGATCAAGTTGCAGAATTTGTTCAGTCGTGAGATTAATCTGATTGGCTGTAAGGTTATCCTGTAAATATTTTGAATGTCGTGTCCCAAAAATTGGCGTGACATGAGCATGTTTGCGCAGTAACCAAGCTAAGGCAATTTGTGCATTGCTGTGTTGCCATGACTGACATAAGTCGCTAAATTTTTTCAGTAATAGCTGGTTTGACTGAAAGGCTTCACCCTGTAATCTGGGTAAGTTTTTTCTGAAATCATTCTCAGGCATAGTTTCTGGATTTAAATCTGCTGTGAGAAATGCACGTCCTAATGGACTATAAGCAACAAATTCAACATTCAGTTGCTGACAAGTGTTTAATAAGCTTTGTTCAGGTTCACGTGACCAGAGGGAATATTCACTTTGGACTGCTGTAACAGGCGCAATAGCACAGGCTTTTTCTAAGGATTGCGCTGAGATTTCAGAAAAGCCAAAACTTTTGATTTTGCCTTCTTGAACTAAATCTGCAAGCGTAGCTGTAACATCTTCAATTGGGATTTCAGGTTGTCTCCGATGACAATAATATAAATCAATTTGTTCAATACCTAAGCGTTTTAACGAAGCTTCACAGGCGCTACGGATATAATCTGGCGTATTATCAATACGGCGTTTATAGTGATTTTCAGCACGGACAATACCGAATTTGGTTGCAATCACCATTGCCTCTCGTTCAGTTCGATAGTGTGCAATAAATTGCCCCAATAACTGTTCATTGTGTCCATGACCATAAGTATCCGCAGTATCAAAAAAATTAATACCTGCATGAAATGCTTGTTCCAAAATCTGTAATGAGTTTTGATCATTAGTTTGACCATAAAACTCACTCATTCCCATACAGCCTAAACCCATTGGTGAAATTTTAAGATGTGTTTGACTTAATTTTTTCATTTTGATTGACCTTTAGTGATGAGGTGATCTTTAGCCCATGAATCATGTAACCATTTTTCAGTTTTGCGGTGGCCAGGAAAACTGACCCAGACAATATCTCTTTCAAAAATAATGGGCCGTTGATTTTTACCAATAATGACCCAAAACCAGCGACCATCATTTAAGTTGCACATTTTGACTTTTATGCCCGCAATCTTTTGTGTTTTTCCATTGATGTGCACGTTTTCATCATGCTGATCGATCCAATGAATCTCTCGATGTTGCAGTAAGTCTGGTGCATAGTGCTGTAAAAAGTCATCACTGATTTTTTGCGCTTGCGCTTTTGTGGGTAAATGACCGTTGAGAAGGCTTTCATCTAAATATGAAAATCCTTTTAAAGCGCCTGTTTGATCCGATAAATAACTGAAATTTTCGCCATTCAGTTTGAGTAATGGTAATTTCTGATAGCGGACCAATTGCACATGCTGTTGGTCGCTCAGCACATCTTGTTGATACACTTTTTGATAATGCGAAGGTAAAAATTCAGACAAAAATTAAGTCATATTATTAACCTGCGTTGTTGTGATTATTGCTGCTGGATCATTTGCAGAACATGATGTGATCAGTAGTGTACTACTGAGAATGAATGCATATTTCATATGATTGACGCCCTAAAAAGTTGAATTTTTATTTGAGGGGATCACGGCAATAGCTTCGACTTCAACCAAAACATCTGGATGAAATAATTGTGCAACACCAATCAGGCTACTTGCTGGTGGTAATTCAGAATGAATAAATTGATCGCGAACTTTACGAATTATTGTAAGCTGATCAGGTTGTAAATTACGGACATAAATGGTTAGTTTGACCAGTTGTTGAGTACTCACATTCGCTTGATGTAATGTTTTTTCAATATTTTGAAAAACCAAGAACAGTTGTTGTTCAAGACCGGCTTGTAAGATATCGCCATTTTCTGTGATAGGGACATGCCCAGATAAGTACATCGGTTGCCCCTGTTCTACAACGATTGCTTGTGAAACATTGGGAATTGTGGCGTATGTTGGGTTGATAGGGCGTAATAAGGTATTTGGTGCTGATGCGTGCTGCTGCTGCATGGTGACCTCAGATGAATTTTTATTTTGTGCATGTGTGAGAGGACTGTTAAAGAACAGACCCAATAAAATAGCGAATATGTAAAATTGAGATGACATATTTTGAGCCTATGAAAAAACACTAGAGAGATTGTGCTTAAATTTCATTTTTTATAGAATAGTCATTATTGATGGTTTTAAATTCCAAAAATGAAATGTTGGATGATCTGAGTTTATTTATCGCAATTGTTGGGGCGGGAAGTTTTAATCGGGCTGCGCAACAACAGAATGTACCTGCTGCTACACTGACACGTCGCTTGCAAAAATTAGAAGAGAGTTTGGGGTGTAAGCTATTACACAGAAACAGCCGAGGTTTGAAATTGACTCAGGAAGGCCAGCGTTACTACGATCGCTGTCAGCCCTTAGTTCGGGCGCTACTGCAAAATACCCATGAAATAAAAGAAGAAACTACACAGGTTAAAGGTCAAATCAAAATTCTAGCACCAATGAATCTAGCCATATTTCCGTTAAAACAGTTTTGGAATACTTTTCTACAAAGATATCCAGAAATTGAACTCGAATTACAACTGGACAATGCTTTAGATGATTTAATGGTGCGAGGTGCCGATCTCGCCTTACGTGTAGGTAAAATGGCCAATAGTGCCTATATTCAAAAGCGCTTGGGGAGCATTCAAACCTGTATTGTGGCATCACCAGATTATTTAGATCGGCATCTCATTCAGACACCACAAGATTTAGATCAACAAGACTGGTTATTGGCATCTCCCTTAGAACAACTTGAACTTAGGCAACATCAACACAGTCATACCTTTAAAATTCAGTCCTATCGTTTGAAAGTGAATGAAATCAGTTTATGTGTAAATCTAGCAGAGCAGGGACTAGGATTAAGTTATGTTCCACTGACTCAATGTGAAGATGCCTTGAATTCAGGCAGATTAAAACGGGTACTTCCTGATTGGCAATTACCGATTCGAGACGTTTATGCTGTATGGCAGGCGCAAAAAGTCATGCCTGCTCGTGTACGCGTTTTTATTGAAGAGTTAGCTGAATTTTTCCAGCAACAAACATGGAATGATACTAACTTATAAAAGTGAATGGGTATTCTTGTCTATTTGTCACATGCTGTGTCTAGTCCTGAAATAAAAAAAGCCCACTTCAATGAGTGGGCTTTTAGAATTTGGCTCTCCAACCTGGGCTCGAACCAGGGACCTGCGGATTAACAGTCCGTCGCTCTACCGACTGAGCTATTGGAGAATCTGAATGCGATTATAAGGATATATCTTTATGGGTCAAGCCTTTCCTGTCATCTTTTCTTCATTTGTACACTGTATGGTTTTTATTTGAGCAATCTATAGATAATTTAAAAAAATTGATTCTGACAGTTGCAATAGTGAAACGGTCTTGTTAGATTAAAACCATAAAGAGTGTTTAAGTTTGACTTAAACAGTGTGGATTTAAAACCAACTTGCCAGCACTAAATGGCTAAACAGGAGACAGCGAATGAATACGCTTACTATTTCTCAAATTTTTGAAAACTTCTCATTCTATCAAGAAAATTATCTTTCAATCCTGCAAGATTCTGAACAATATTTTATCCAAGTTGAACAAGCCTATTTAGATGTTTGGCCATTTACTGAAAAAAAACTGTATTTGGGCGATCTGTTACAACTTTGGTTTAGTGAAAAATGGCTCATTAATACACCGTGTCGATTATTAAATTCATCCAGTCAGGTTTCATCAAGTTCAAACACGCAAGCTACTCAAAAACCAGTTCAACGGACACAAGATTTTTATCTGTTTCAATTGAGTGGAAGTACCTTATCAGGTTCTAACCATGCGCAAATCTGGTCAGTTTCAGAACAAAAAGTGCTTTATGTTTCTTTGGATCGCATCTTTAAATATTACTGCTATTTTGAATCGATTGAACGCCCAAAAAACCATCCTCAAAATCCGTTTAAATTGATTCAACACGCGATTTAATCAAACCATTGAGAACGCTTTTAAGTGAGATTTTAAATCTGCTTAAAAGCTTCAATTGCTCGAATACGACTTTGTTTTAAATCCACAATTGGCTTTGGATAATTGAGCTCAATATTGGGATTTTTTGCATAAGGTTCATGAATGGTTTTTGCGTCTAAATGTGCAAGTTCTGGAACCCACTGTCGAATGTAGTCACCTTGTGCATCGAATTTCTGCGATTGGCTGATAGGGTTAAAAATACGGAAATAAGGTACGGAATCAGTTCCTGTGGATGCACACCATTGCCATCCTCCGTTATTGGCAGCCAAATCCCCATCAATAAGATGTTGCATAAACCATTGCTCACCTAAACGCCAATCAATCAATAGGTTCTTGGTGAGAAACATGGCGACAACCATACGGATCCGATTATGCATCCAGCCTGTGTGAAGTAACTGGCGCATACCTGCATCGACGATAGGAATCCCTGTCTGACCTGTTTGCCAAGCGCTTAAATCATTTGGGGCATCGCGCCATTGTAGCTGCTGTGTTGGCATTTTAAAGGGCAAGTGCTTTGACACACGCGGGAAATCAAACAGGATATGCTGATAAAACTCACGCCAAAGTAGCTCATCGAGCCATGTTTGTTGACCAACATGATCAATAGAAAAATGTCCGAATTGTGCTCGAAAGAGGGCATTGAAACACTGTCGAATTGAAAGGATGCCTATATTTAAATAGGCTGAGAGCTGGCTGGTGGCTTCAATTTGGGGGAAATCACGCTCGAGTTGATAATGACGGACTTTGTTTTCAATAAAATCATCCAAGACATTCAAGGCATATTGTTCGCCAATTTGCCACTGCTTGTTGATCTGATTCGGATTGAATATAAAACCAAGCTCGGCCAAAGTCGGCAGGCTATTGTTATTCAACTCGCCCACATCTATTGCATCATTTAAGGCTTGAGTCTCTGGGATAGGGAAGCATTGCGGGATCGAAATACTCAGTTGTTCATAGCAGTATTTTTTAAATGCGCCGAAGACTTGATAGGGTTGATTGGATTTATTGCGAATTGAACCGACAGGGAACAGAGTGCGATCATGATATAAAACCAAATCACGGTTACTTTGATTCAGTTGTGTTTGAACTTGGAAATCTCGATTTAATTCATTGACACCGCACTCAATATTGGCGTGTACATTTTCAATGTCCAGTTTTTGACAGAGTTGATCGATCTCTGCTGCAATGTTTTCCCATAAGGGAACAGTGCGGATAATCAGCGGAATTTGAATAGAAGCAAGTTCTTGTTGAATGGCTTGAATTTGACGTAAATAGAAATCAAGCTTAATCGGTGCATCGTCATGCATCCGCCATTGTTCAGGTGAGAGAATCACCAGTGCAATTACAGGGCCGCTTTGCGCTGCATGCCATAGGGCAGTATGGTCTTGAATACGTAAGTCTTGACGGAACCAAAGAAGTTGTTTTTGCATAGGATTGATAGGAATGGATTCATTCACACTAGGTTTTTATCAATTTAAACCAATACGCATAAAAAAGGCAAAGTAAAAACTTTGCCTTTTCGATCAGATCAAGCAGATCTTAGTGGTGATGACCACCTGCACCGTGTACATGACCGTGCTCTAATTCTTCTGGAGAAGCATCACGAACTTCTGCGATTTCAACTTCAAAAGTAAGATCTTGGCCAGCTAATGGGAAGTTAGCATCAACGATGATGTTGTCACCTTCGATTGCTTTAACAGTAACGATTTGAACACCATCATCAGTTTGAGCTTGGAACTGCATACCAGCTTCAATGTTCTCAACACCTTGGAACATTTGAGCAGGAACTTCTTGAACGAGGTCAGGGTTGTATTCGCCATAACCTTCAGCAGCTGGGATAGTGACTGTAAATTTGTCACCTACAGTTTTACCTTCTAAAGCTTTTTCTAAACCAGGAATGATGTTACCTGCGCCATGTAAATATGCAAGTGGTTCACCTTGTGATTTATCGAGAGTTTCACCCTCAGCGTTAGTCAGCGTATAGTGGAAAGAAACCACGTTGTTATTTGCAATAGCAGTCATGTTATTGATCCATTCGGTAATCGATAATTTTAAGGCTACATCATAAAGTGAAAAGCAATTTTTGTAGACTAAAATTACTAAAAAATTGCATTTTCATCTGTATTTTGACCATTTTTTCATAAATATGGGCAAAAATTTAAATTTCAATGCAATTTTATTTTTGGCGCGATTTTTCGTGTAACAAAATCTTTAGCCGTTAACAAGCCTGCATGAGCATAGCCATATATCGTCGCTTGATGAATACGATATAAAGACACATACATCGATTTTGCCACGAAACCTTGAACATTGACCTGACCAAGTAGTTCACCGACCGCTTTATTTTCACTGAGTGATACCAGTGAGCCTTTGTCTGCGAACTGGAACATTGGCTGTGGTCGTCCTTTGATGCGTGCATTCATTGCATCTACTAGAAACGAAGCTTGTTGACTTGCGACTTGTGCACGTGGACCAAGTGGTGCTTCTCTTGCATCTAAAATACAGTGGGCGCAATCACCAAAGGCAAAAATGTTTGGATCAGCCTGAGTCTGTAAGGTTGCGTATACGTTTAAACGCCCCATGCGATCTTTTTCAAAGCCTGCTAAATTGGCAATCACTTTAGGGGTTTTTATCCCTGCTGCCCAAACTTTTAATTGTGCTTCTACGGATGTGCCATCACTAAAATAGACTTTTTCAGCATCTACTTTTTCAACACGTTTGCCCGTTAATACATCTATTTTCATTCGTTGTAATTGCTGTGTGGCATGCTCAGCCATTTTTTCAGAAAGTGCAGGTAAGATACGATCAGCGCCTTCAACCAAAGTAATTTTGACATTGTTTGGGTTAATTTTATTTAAACCATATTTATAAAAGTTCTGTTTGGCTTGAACCAACTCAGCTGAAAGTTCAACACCTGTTGCGCCTGCACCAATCACGGCAATGTGTAATTCACGATCAATATTTTTATTTTGAGCATCTAAATACAAGTGCAGTAAGTCCTGTTGGAAGACTTCTGCTTGTTGGCGACTGTCGAGATAATGACAAAACTCTTTAACCCCAGGCGTATTAAAGTCATTGGAGACTGAGCCGACTGCCAGAATTAAGGTGTCATAATGCAGTGTGATTTGCTCTTGATTGGATTCATATTTACTGGTTTGGGTTTTGCTAAGCTCGATGGTTTTGTTATCACGATCTAAATGTTCAAAACGGCCCAGGACAAATTCATAGTGATGCTTGGCTGCATGCGCATAATAATTGGTTTCTTCATCACTTGGGTTCATGGTGCCAGCTGCAATTTCATGCAGCAATGGTTTCCAGATATGGGTGAGTTTTTGGTCAACAAGGGTGATTTTGGCTTTTTTACTCTTTCCAAGCGTATCACCGAGTTGTGTCACCAGTTCTAAACCACCAGCGCCACCACCAACAATCACGATATGATGTAGATTTGACATAGAAAACCTAAATTGTTGTTATGAAAATAGAATGGCATAAATATGCCATTCTATTTAATTGTTTAGGTTTTTTTTGTATTACAGGTTACATAATTATAATAAATCTAACTAAATTGGTTGGTTTTAATTAAATCCCAAAAATTGATTTGATCCATTCCATTAAACGTTCAAACCAAGAGGCTTGTTCGATATGCACTTCATCTTCAATATCAAAACTTTGAATTAGTTGATTGTTTTGGTAAACATTCACTTTTGCCAAATGCATGATCTTTTCTAAAGGTGCGGTAAGTGATGTCTCATTCAGTTCAACATTCAAATGGGTTTGAGTTGTTGTAAGCGGTTCAACTGCTGCCAAGAGACCATTTGCCTCAGATTTCATGATACGACTATTTACAACATCAAAAGTCGCTAAATCAATTGGTGTCGCATCGTTATATAAAGATGTGGTAATGAGTTGAGGTTTTTTTGCTTCAACCTTAAACATTTTTAAGGTGGATTTAACTACAGGAAGCTCAGCAATCAATTGTTTGTCTTTAATTGCGACTTCATCACGGGTGTAGGCATAGCCCAAGTTTAACAGTTTATGTGCAATTTCCGCGCGTTTAACTGCACTTTTTGCACCCATCACCACCACAATTAAACGACGATCAGGAGACTCTGTAATAGCAGAAGGACGATGCGCTGTCAGTGCTAAGTTATAGCCGGCTGCTTTGGTAAAACCTGTTTTTAAACCATCTACACTTGGATCAGACTTTAAAACAAGGTTGGTGGCATGATGAAAATGTTGGTTATAACTAAAACTTGGCATCACTGAATAATGCATATATTCAGGGGTTTGTGATGTCACTGCTTGACCTAAGATCGCCATATCATGTGCTGACGAAAAATGATCAGGCATGGTAATGCCAGGAGGGTTGGCAAAATGAGTATCCTTCATTCCTAAGGCTTGTGCTTCTTGGTTCATACGAGCAACAAATGCAGGTACGCTACCTGAGATACGTTCTGCCAGCGTTACTGCTGCATCATTGGCAGACATCACAATCAATCCAGCAAGAAGTTGGTCAATTGAGATTTGCTCACCTTGCTTCAGGTACATTTGAGATTCATCCCATTGCACGATCTGAACTACAGGGGTTGCAGTAATAATCTCTTCTTTTTTGATATGACCTGCTTTGAGTTCTTTCAACGCAATATAGGCGACCATCATTTTGGTCATGGATGCTGGCGCACGCTGTACATGACTATTATATTCAGCAATGGTTTGACCCGATTGTGTATCTAATATTGTCCAAGCTTCAGCTTCAACAGATTGCGGATTAATATTAAGTAAAGCGGCGTTAACAAACGTGGAGCAAACCAAGCCAGTTATCGCGATAAAAGAAGCAAGAATTTTCAACAGATTTACCTTTAAGCCAATCCTATGGCAAGAGTGCATAAACTTTGCGAATGCTATGCCTTTTTTGCACTCTTCGCTAGTCAGAATCGTAGACAATTGCGACTAAAATCGCCTGACTTTGTAAAAAAATGCTAATCTAATTGGTAATTTCTCACTGTCTATTTTCGAATATATATTTATGTTGCATTATCAGATTGAATTTGACGATTACCGTCAGCACCTCATTCATGTCACATTGCGCTTTCTGGCGAACCCTACTCAAGTTTTGTCACTTCCTACATGGATTCCTGGTAGCTATTTGATCCGTGAATTTTCTAAACATATCGAATCTGTGAAAGCCTATGATGAAGCAGGTCGTCAACTACAAATTAATAAGTTTGAAAAAAATAAATGGCGTTTATATAACACCGATCATGAACTGATTACTGTTGAATATGATGTTTATGCCTATGACCTTTCGGTACGTGGTGCATATGTCGATCAAACCCGTTTATATGTCAATCCTGCTTGTGTCTGCCTAGGGTTGCAAGACCAAGAAGAATCAGCAATCGAAGTTGAAGTATTTTTACCTGAAGAATTAAAGCATTTTCAAATTGCCACAGGTTTAGAATCAAGAAGCCTAGTAAAAGGGCGCTATACCTTAAAAGCCAACAATTATGCACAATTGATTGATGCACCATTTGAATTGGCGGATCAAACCCGTTTTAGTTTTGAAGCGAACGGGATTCCACATGAATTTGTGGTTTCTGGTCAGCATACAATGAATGCAGCGCGTATGAAGCAAGACCTTGAAAAAATCTGTAGTACAGAAATTTCAATGTTTGGTTCAGCACCTTTTGAAAACTATACTTTTATGACCATGGCAACTGGCAATAGTTATGGTGGTTTAGAGCATCCGAATAGTACCAGCCTGATTTCGCCACGTGATGATTTTCCTAAAGCAAATGAACCTGTAGAGCCTTCTGCGGATTATCAACGCTTCCTTGGATTGTGTAGTCATGAATATTTTCATTCGTGGTTGGTTAAATTTATTCGCCCTGAAAATTTTGCAAATTACGATTTAGATCAGGAAGGCTACACCTCACTGTTATGGATTTTTGAAGGTTTCACCTCTTATTATGATGATTTGATTCTGTATCGTAGTGGTGTGATTTCTCAAGCATCTTATTTAAAGTTGCTAAAAGGGCAAATTGATCGTTATCTACAGAATCCGGGACGTTTTATTCAATCCGTTTCAGAATCTAGTTTTGACGCTTGGATTAAATTTTATCGTCAGGATGAAAACTCAAATAATGCTGGAACCAGTTATTACAATAAAGGCTGTTTGGTTGCACTCAGTTTAGATTTGGGTCTACGTTTACGTGGTTCTAGTTTGGATGCGTTAATGCGCCGTTTGTATGAAAATACCCAAAAGGGCGTGCAAGTCAATGAGCGTACGATTGTCGAATTGTGTAACGAACTGACTGGCGATAATTGGATCGAGCAGATTAATCATTTGATTAATACCACAGATGAATTACCACTGGATCAATTGTTTCCTGAATTTGGTTTGAGCTATAGCTTGCAGAATGAAAAAGCACTTCCATTTGGTTTGAAAGTTGCTGAAAAAGCTGAGGGTGTCATCATTCAGCAAGCGCGTCGTGATGGTGCTGGCGCAAAAGCAGGTCTGTCTGCCAATGATGTGATCATTGCGATTGATGGTTTAAAAGCGTCTGAAAAACTTTTAAACCAATATGCAAAACAGCAAGGTCAATTTACGGTTTATGCATTCCGTCGCGATGAGTTTTTGCAATTTGAGCTGCAAGGCGGCGAAGTTGCGTTGACTACGGTTGAGTTAACTGTATTAGATCAAGCCAAAGCTGAGAAATGGTTAAAGGCTTAATTAAATTGTGTAGCAAGAAAAACCGATGTTAAAAAAACATCGGTTTTTTATGCCTAAAATTTAACGTGGTATGGTCAATCAATTACCACGATATGTTGAATATCCATAAGGGCTAATCAACAGTGGGATATGGTAATGTTCGAGACTTCCATCAATCACAAAAACCACAGGAACTTCTGGGAAAAAAGCACGTTGGTTATTTTGTTTAAACCATTCACCTGTTTGAAAAGTAACCTTATAGACACCTTTATCTAATACTTTGTTTTCAGGGTATAAGGATGAAATTCGCCCATTACTATCAGTGCTTCCTTCATTAATTTTTACCCATTTATCTTTTTGTTGCGCTTCAAGAATGACTTTAACATTGCTTGAAGGTAAGCCATTTTCAAGATTTAATACATGTACGCTTAATGGGTTTTGGGCAAAGCAAAGCCCAGAAAATAGGGTTGCTGAAATAGCTAAAGTTAATTTTTTCATCATCAATTTTTACTAAGACTAAAATCACTATGTTAAGGTTAAGTTGAAGTGTTGCCGTTAAAAAAATGTAAAATTATATTAATCGTTAAAATTTAACGATGTACGAAAAATAAAATAATATTCATTTAACAATAAGATAGATAATTAAAATAATAGATAAATTGGCAATGATTTATTTCAACCCAAATCTGCAACAACAATAAAACGAGGTAAATAAGCTAAAGCGTCATCTATTTTTAAATTCATGATTCCCAGTTAAAAGAAATCAACATATTTGTCATTAAACTTTCTAACTGTATATTTTAGAATCATCCAACAATAAATTTATTTTAAATTTTGAATTCATAATACAAAAGGGTAATGTCAATGAAAAAGCGTTTCTTAAAGCTCATCACAATTGCATGTGGTTTAGGCGTAGCTCCACTTGTATTTGCTGCAAATTGTTCAAGTACAATTAGCAATAATGCTGTGGCAAACTTAACTGTCCCAGCAGGTGCAACATGTACTTTAAATAGTACATCTGTTGATGGAAATGTGAATGTACTCAATGGTGGAAGTTTGATTTTAAATAATTCTTCAGTGAGTGGAAATGTGCAAGCCAATACAGCCAAAGTATTAAAGTTAGTCAATTCTTCTGTTGAGGGGGATGTGCTTGCAGGTCAGGTTTCGTCAACATTGAGTTTAAATAAATCCATGATTTCAGGAAATTTACAATGTTCTACACTGACGAAACTACAAAGCAATATGAGCAGTATTGAAGGTAAAACTACAGGGAAGTGTCGTTAAAGATCAAAAATATCTGTAAAAAAGCACTCAATTTTGAGTGCTTTTTTGACGCTTAAATTTGTGAACGATGACTTAAGCTTCGATGGCTTGTACCGCAATTTTTTTCGCAGGATCAACTTTACGACGTACCACTGGAACAGGTTCACCATAATATTGACGATCTGCAAAATAGCTTGAACGAACCATTGGAGCAGCCCAGATATTTCTGAAACCAAGCTTGTGACCATGTGCAGTATAACGCTCAAATTCTTCTGGTGTGACAAAACGGTCAATTGGTGCATGTTCTTTAGAAGGCTGTAAGTATTGACCAATTGTCACATAATCAACACCGTGTGCATGTAGATCATCTAACAGAGCAATCACTTCTTCTTCGGTTTCACCAATACCCACCATCAAACCACATTTTGTTGGCACATCAGGGCAGTATTCTTTAAACATTTTTAATAAGTTTAAAGAATGTTGATAGTCTGAACCCGGACGCATCGCTTTATAGAGGCGAGGTACTGTTTCGATGTTATGGTTAAATACATCTGGTGGACATTCAGTCATGATACGTAGTGCAATATCCATACGACCACGGAAATCTGGAACCAATATTTCTAATAATGTTTTTGGACTGAGTTGACGCGCTTCTTGAATACAATCAACGAAATGTTGCGCACCACCATCTAAAAGATCATCACGGTCTACAGAGGTAATCACTGCATACTTTAAACCGAGATTGGCGATGGTTTCTGCCATATGACGAGGTTCATCAGGATCAAGTGCATTTGGACGACCATGTGCAACATCGCAGAACGGGCAGCGACGGGTACAAATATCACCCATGATCATAAAGGTTGCAGTACCACCACCGAAACATTCTGGAAGGTTAGGACAAGCTGCTTCTTCACACACAGTATGTAATTTTTGTGCACGTAAAGTGGTTTTGATTCGTTGAACTTCATCAGGCGCAGCCATTTTGACACGAATCCAGTCCGGCTTTCGTGGTGCTTCAACCGTGGGAATAACTTTTACAGGTATACGAGCAACTTTTTCCGCGCCACGTAATTTGACACCCTGTTCTGGTTTACGGTTCTCTGACATATTCAACTTTTCCACTGTTTTCTACGGGGGAGATTATGCTCATTATAGCGGAAATGCAAAAAGATAGGGCAAAAACACTATTCATATACTAAATGTCGTTATCACAGAATATATGCATGCGAAATACAGAAAATTGTTTTGGTTTAGGTCATAATATTGCATAAGACAAGATATAGACTGAATTTACTATAAGGAGCTTTGAATGCCACGTAAGAAAGAAGTCGTTAGTGGGAAATTTGTGAAATACGATGCGGTCGTACTTGGCTCTGGTCCTGCTGGTGAAGGCGCGGCAATGAAGCTTGCTAAATCGGGTAAGCGTGTTGCAATTGTAGATATTCGTGAGCAACTTGGTGGTAACTGTACCCATGTCGGCACCATCCCAAGTAAGGCTTTACGTCAGACAGTTTCAAGTATTATCCGTTACCAACGTGATCCAATGTTTAAAAAAGTAGGGGATTGGAAACAATTCACTATGAAGCAAGTTTTGCGTAATGCGCATAAAGTGATTCAACAGCAAGTTGATACACATTCACGTTTTTATGACCGTAACCATATCGATGTATTTCACGGTCGCGCATATATCCAAGATAAAAATACGGTGATTATTTTTAGCGAAGATGGTGTTAAAGAAACGTTAGTTTTCAAACAGCTTGTGGTTGCCACAGGTAGCCGTCCTTATCACCCACAAGGTTTAGACTTTAATCATCCGCGTGTATTTGATTCAGATAAAATTTTAGATCTGGATTATCCAATTCATAAAATTATTATTTATGGCGCAGGTGTAATTGGTTGTGAATATGCATCTATCTTTATTGGTTTAGACCATAAAGTTGACTTGATCAATACACAGCATCAGCTGCTCAGTTATCTCGATGATGAAATTGCAGATGCGTTGTCTTATCACTTACGTGAACAAGGCGTGTTGATGCGTCACAATGAGCAAATTGATCATTTAGAAACGTTTGATGATCATGTGGTCTTGTATTTGCAAAGCGGTAAAAAAATTAAAGCTGATGCGATTTTGTGGTGTAATGGCCGTTCAGGAAATACCGATGGTTTAGGCCTTGAAAATGTAGGTATTACACCAAACAGCCGTGGGCAACTTGCGGTAAATGATCAATATCAAACCGAAGTTGAAAATATCTATGCGGCAGGTGATGTTGTGGGTTGGCCATCCCTCGCTTCTGCAGCATATGACCAAGGTCGTTGCGCTGGTTCAAATATGAGCGGCGAAGAAAATGTTAAGCCAGTGAAAGACATTCCAACGGGGATTTATACCATCCCTGAAATTTCATTCTTTGGTAAAACTGAAAGTCAGTTAACTGCTGAAAAAATTCCATATGAAGTTGGACAAGCATCATTCCGTCATTTGGCACGTGCGCAAATTACAGGAGATACAGTTGGTGAACTTAAACTGTTATTCCATCGTGATACCTTAGAATTATTAGGTGTGCATTGTTTCGGTAATAATGCGGCTGAAATTATCCATATTGGACAGGCGGTGATGCAAAGTGGAAACAATACCATTAAGTATTTTGTTGAAACGACATTTAACTATCCAACAATGGCAGAAGCCTATCGTGTTGCAACATTGAATGGTATGAATCGCTTGTTCTAAACAAATATTCAGAATTAAAAACCCGTAAGTCATCTTGCGGGTTTTTTATGCCATATTTAAAAGATTTGATGTGTGAACTGCATAGTCTTAAGTGGTTCAAAGGTTTATCATAGCGGCAGTTAAACTTGTGGATGACGCTATGAAAATTGTTGCAGATGAAAATCTAGCATTTACTGAATATTTCTTTTCAGAATTCGGAACCATTCATCAAGCAGCAGGACGCAATTTGACTCATCATGATGTGAATGATGCAGATGCGTTATTGGTACGCTCTATAACAAAAGTCAATGAACAGTTGGTCCAAGATACAGCACTAAAATTTGTTGGTAGTGCAACCATAGGGACAGACCATTTAGATATTTCAGCATTAGAAAAGCACCAAATCGCATGGTCAAATGCAGCTGGTTGCAATGCACAAGCCGTTGCAGAATATGTCATCACGGCTTTACTGCATCTCAATCAGGATTTTCTAGATTTAGGGAAAAAGTTTACTTTAGGCATTATTGGTCTAGGCAATGTGGGAACACGATTAGCATATATGGCTCAGTTGTTGGGCTGGAATGTCATTGGCTATGATCCCTTGGTACAACGAGAAAATGTTCAGCAAGTTGAATTTAACGCTTTATTAAAGAAAGCCGATGCGATCAGCATACATGTGCCTTTAACCCAAACAGGGCCGTTTGCAACACATCATTTAATCAATGCTGATGCATTGGCGCTGATGCAGCCAGAAACCATCTTAATTAATTCAGCGCGTGGTGCTGTTGTTGAAGAAGCGGCATTAATGGCAGATATCTTAAAAACACGTCGTAAAGTGGTGTTGGATGTATTTGAACATGAGCCTGAGATTTCACAACGTCTATTGGATTTAATTACAATCGTGACGCCACATATTGCGGGTTACAGTCTGGAAGGTAAAGCACGTGGTACTCAGATGATTTATGACGCATTTTGTAAAACATTTGCCTATACCGCACATAAGAAATTTGAATCACAATTACCGGCATGTGAACAATATTTTTATGGCAATAACATTAAACAAACGCTAAAAAAATACTTAGCTGAAATTTACAATATTCAGCGAGACGATGAAAATTTAAGAGATTGCTTAAAGGACGGCAAGGTGGATCAAAAAGCCTTTGATTACCTTCGTAAAACTTATCCTTTGCGCCGTGAATGGGCTGCTCATGGAGGGCCAAAAGCATGAGCATAGATTTTAAACCAACATGTGATATTCAGGCGCTTAAAGCACGAGCAAAACTCTATAGACAAATTCGCCAATTTTTTATTGAGCGTGATGTTTTAGAGGTTGAAACTCCGATCTTGTCTCAAGCAGGTGTAACTGATGTCCATCTGGCTTCCGTACAGGCTCAGCGTCATCTACATGGCAAACAACAAACGCATTATTTACAAACTTCACCAGAGTTTGCCATGAAGCGTTTATTGGCGAGTGGCAGTGGTGCGATTTATCAAATTTGTAAAGTTTTTCGAGATGATGAACATGGGCGTAAGCACAATAGTGAATTTACCATGTTGGAATGGTATCGTCCGCAATTCAGCTTGAAAGATTTAATGTTAGAAGTCACTGATTTATTAAATGTGGTTTTGGCTGAACGTTTTGGTGAAGTTCGACCAACCGTACTCAGTTATAAGCATGCATTTATCGATCGTTTGGACTTGAATCCACTGCAAGCAACATTGCAACAATTAAAAGATGCTGCACACCGTGTAGGGCTCAATCTTGATTTGGGTGATGATCGTTTAGCCTATATTGATTTGTTATTTTCTCATATGGTTGAGCCAAGTTTAGGTTTTGATACGCCGGTATTTTTAACTGATTTCCCTCCAGAATTGGCCTCTTTGGCAAAGACCAAACTGGATGAGGATGGTGAGTTCGTTGCTGCACGTTTTGAGCTCTATATCGAAGGGTTAGAACTTGCCAATGCCTATGATGAGTTGATTGATGCTGAGGTTTTGCGTAGTCGTTTTCAAGCAGATAATGCAGAGCGTGAAAAGCTGGGCTTACATGTGATGCCCATCGATGAGTATTTGCTCGCTGCTTTACCGAATATGTCGGAATGTGCAGGTATTGCTTTGGGAATTGACCGTTTATTAATGGTGGTAATGAACCAAATGAAGTTGGAAAAGGTGATTACATTTCCTGCGGATGTGTCTTGATATAATGTCGTTTTGGACCATAGATAGATATTTATTCATGCTATGGTCAATCAATGATTGGATATTATTTAAAAGAAAATACGATATCTAAAATCTAAGAACGCCTCTCATTACTGAGAGGCGTTTTTTTAAACCGTATGATGATGATGACCTAACTCATGCTTTAAATCAGCAATCGCTTCAATACGTTTTTGAATCAACATTTCACCGATATCAGGACCTTGAATATCTGGGGGTAAATCCGATGCTTTAATCGTGCGTACAGTTTTCATTGCATCTAATAGGTAATGCGCTTGTGGGTATTCGCGATTTTCTAAGCCTAAACGGCCTTTAGCATCACATTCACAGGCTTGCGCAAAAGCTTCGACTCGCTCAGGACGACGCAGCACATCTAAACGCTGTAACAAACGCCATAAGGTGCCTGGTTTTAAGGTAAAAGCCTGATGACATTTTAAATGTTCTTTACACACGGCTAGAGCAAGCTGTTTCGTTTGAGTGGGCACACGTAAACGATCACACACATCTGTGACAGGCTGAATCCCACGTTCTTCATGCATGATATGACGAGGTAATTCATCTTTCGGTGTTAAAGCTTTGCCCAAGTCATGTACCAATACGGCAAAACGAACATCTAAAGAATAATTGGCTTTACATGCTTGCTGTAAAGACATCAGTGTATGAATACCACAATCAATCTCAGGATGATATTCAGGTCGTTGTGGAACGCCAAACAGGGCATCTATTTCAGGAAAGAGCACTTTTAATGCACCACACTCACGTAACACTTCAAAGTAAACATCGGCATGACGTTCCATTAAAGCACGAGAGGTTTCTTTCCAAACACGTTCAGGTGTCAGTGCTTCTAATTCGCCAGATTCAGCCAGTTGACGCATCAATGCAAGTGTTTCATCAGCAATAAGAAAACCGTATTGCGCATAACGAGCAGCAAAACGAGCCACACGCAGTACGCGTAAAGGATCTTCTGCAAAAGCGTCTGAAACGTGGCGTAGGATTTTATGTGCTAAATCATCTTGTCCATGATAGGGATCATACACTTGGCCTGCTTCATCCATTGCAATGGCATTGATGGTTAAGTCACGACGAATTAAATCCTCTTCCAAGGTGACATCTGGATCGGTAAAAAACTCAAATCCATGATAACCATGTCCCGATTTACGCTCAGTACGGGCTAGGGCATATTCTTCTTTTGTTTGGGGATGTAAAAACACAGGGAAATCTTTCCCAACGGGTTGATAACCTTGGGCAAGAAGTTGCTCTGGCGTGGCGCCAACAACAACATAATCCTTTTCGTGATAGGGATGACCGAGTAAATGATCTCTAACGGCACCGCCTACTAAATAAACTTGCATGAAAAAACCTCTATTCTTACTGCCATCATGCATCAGAATAGAGGTTTTCTCAAGTACAGAACTTGAGTGATTGACTAAAGTTCTGCGGTATTGATGTTAAATTGACTTCAAGCTTAGCCTTCAGCTTGTTGAATCTCAGCAACGGTTAAAGCTGTCATATTAACTAAACGACGTGTTGTCGCTGTAGGTGTTAAAATATGCACAGGTTTAGCAGCACCAAGCAAGATAGGGCCAATAGTCACATTATTGCCTGATGTTGATTTTAACAAGTTGAATGAAATATTTGCCGCATCAAGATTTGGCATAATCAACAAGTTCGCTGAACCTTTGAAGCGTGAATTTGGGAATGCAAAATGACGAATATTTTCATCAAGTGCAGCATCTGCATGCATTTCACCATCTACTTCTAATTCAGGTGCGATTTCTGTCAAGATTTCAAATACTTTACGCATTTTTTGTGCACTTGGATCATTTTGATCTGAACCAAAGCTAGAATGCGAAAGTAATGCAACTTTTGGCGTCATACCGAAACGACGAACTTCTTCAGCCGCTAAAATAGTCATTTCAGCTAGCTGTTCAGCAGTCGGGTTAGTATTTACATATGTATCTGCCATAAAGATATTGCGATCTTCAAGCATCAATGCATTAAGCGTAAAGAAGTTATTACGACCTTCTTTTAAACCAATCACATTTCTTACAAAGTCTAAATGGATATCATAACTTGCATAAGTACCGCATAGCATACCATCTGCAAGACCATGACGAACCAACATTGCTGCGATCAAGGTAGAACGACGACGTGTTTCACGTTGTGCATACTCAGGCGTTACACCTTTACGTTGCATCAAGTTGTAATAGTCATCTGCAAACTTATCGTAATCAGGATTCTTTTCTTGATCTACGATGGTAATATTTACACCATGTTCAAGACGTAAACCTAATTTCTTGATATTCGCTTCAATAACTGCAGTACGGCCAACCAGAATAGGTTGTGCCAAACCTTCATCAACTGCGATTTGAATCGCACGCAATACACGAAGATCTTCACCTTCCGCATAAGCAATACGTTTTGGCGCCGTTTTCGCTTGTGCAAAAATTGGTTTCATCATCAATGCAGAATTATAAACAAATTCAGATAGACGTTGACGATAAGCCGAGAAATCCGCAATTGGGCGACTTGCAACACCTGAATCCATTGCAGCTTGTGCAACAGCAGGAGCAATTTCAAGAATTAAGCGTTGATCAAGTGGGCGTGGAATTAAGTAATCACGACCAAATGATGCAGATTTTTCACCATAAGATGCGGCATCCGCTTCAACATGTGCCATACGTGCAATTGCATGTACACAAGCAATTTTCATTTCTTCATTAATCGTCGTAGCGCCAACATCTAGCGCACCACGGAAGATATAAGGGAAGCAAAGCGCATTGTTTACTTGGTTCGGATAATCTGAACGACCAGTTGCCATGATTACATCTGGACGTACTTCATGTGCATGTTCAGGTAAAATCTCTGGATCTGGGTTTGCCAATGCAAAGATGATTGGATCAGCCGCCATAACTTTAACCATTTCTTTGGTTAAAATGCCTGCCGCAGAAAGGCCAAGGAACATATCTGCATCTGCAATCACATCTGCAAGTTGAGTACCCTCAATATCTTGCACATAACGCTTTTTAGACTCATCCAAGCCTTCACGTTTAGTGGTCAATAAACCGCGTGAGTCAGCAACCACGATATTTTCTTTTTTAGCACCAATTGCACACAGCAAGTCTAAACAAGAAAGTGCCGCAGCACCTGCACCTGAAGCAACAATTTTGATTTCGTCAATTTTTTTGCCATTCAATTGCAAAGCATTGAGAAGGGCTGAACCTACGATAATTGAAGTACCGTGTTGGTCATCATGGAACACAGGGATTTTCATGCGTTCACGAAGCTTTTGCTCAATATAAAAACACTCTGGTGCTTTAATATCTTCGAGGTTAATACCACCAAAAGTAGGTTCTAAAGCCGCAACGATATCCACAATTTTGTCAGGATCATTTTCAGCAATTTCAATATCAAAAACGTCTACACCAGCAAACTTTTTAAATAATACGCCTTTGCCTTCCATTACAGGCTTAGATGCTAATGGACCAATATTACCTAGACCTAAAACGGCTGTACCATTACTGACCACTGCAACCAAGTTGCCACGAGCAGTATAAAGCGCTGCTTTTGAAGGGTCTTTTTCAATTTCTAAACAAGGCGCTGCCACACCTGGTGAGTAAGCAAGCGCAAGGTCATGTTGATTGACAAGTTGCTTACTTGGCGTAACGCTAATTTTTCCTGGTGTTGGAAATTCGTGATAGTAAAGGGCTTGCTGTTTTAAAGATTGATCATCCATCTGAATCTCGATTATTACATGTTCCAGCGAGGCTGGTGGTTTGACTAAATTTCATCGAATATAACATTTGTTGAGCGATACCGACAGTCAAAAAATAGTTATTTCAAACAAAGTAATAGATATAAAGTCTAAAAAAATTAACAAATCTTTATAAGTTTATGCTGTTCCAAATATTTTGTGCTGTCCGCAGATGACAATGCTTTGGAAAAGTAAAAGCCTTGTAAAATATAACAACCGTGTTTTTGTAAGAATAACGCTTGTTCTTTAGTTTCAACGCCTTCAGCCACTAAGGTAATGCCGATTGCATTGCCCATAGCAATAATCGCATTGACGATCGCTTCGTCTTTTTCTTGTCCAATTTTTGAAATAAAAGCACGATCTATTTTTAAAATATCAAAAGGGTAACTGGTTAGATAAGCTAAAGATGAGTAGCCTGTTCCAAAATCATCCAAAGAAATCGAAATATGGCGATCTTTTAATTGTTGTAGAAGAAAATTAACTTCCTCTGACTTATCAAACAAAGACGATTCAGTCAGTTCCAGTTCAAGCATATCACCTGAAATATTATATTTTTTAAGGGCGTAGTCGATATCTTTGACTAACTGTCCGCGGTAAATTTGTTGTGCAACAATATTAATCGATACCCTAAAATGATCAAAACCAAGGGATTGCCACTGTTGTATTTGCTTACAGGTTTCATGCAATACAATTAAACCAATATCTGAAATGAGGCTGGTTTCTTCAGCAAGCGGAATAAAAATATCTGGCAAGATATAACCCAAAGTTGGATGTTGCCAACGGACTAATGCTTCAAAACCATAAATACGTTGAGTTTTAACACAGATTTTAGGTTGATAATGTACGGTCAGTTCTTTGTGCTTTATGGCTTTTCTTAATTCGTTTTCTAAGTTGATCCCTTGATTGAGCAACGGAGTTTTTTTGTTTGAATAAAAATATACGGTATTTCCACCTAAACGCTTGGCTTCGTGTAATGCTGATTCTGCATGACCATTGAGACTGTCGAGCTGTAAGCCATGCTCTGGATATAGCGCAACGCCAATAGAAATGGTGATGGTTTGTTCTTGTTCTTTAACATCAAAAGGTTGTTTAAAGGCATCTAAAATATGTTGTGTATGTTGATGAATATTGATGTTATTGCTACTTAAATTATAGATCACTGCAAAATCATCATTATTTAAATAAGCGATCAAAGAGGCATTTGGACAACATAATCTTAATCTGTGAGCAACTTGTTTTAATAATTCATCACCTTCTTTATGGCTCATAAATTCATTGAATAATTTAAAGCGGTCAATGTTGATACGTAAAACCGCAAAATTTTTAAATGAATCAGAATAGTGAATTAAATAATTATGCAGTTGTTGTTTGAAATAAAAGCGATTTGGCAAATCGGTCAGGATATCATAATGTTCTAAATACGAGAGTCGTTGTTCTTGTTTTTTGCGATCAGTTAAATCGGTAATAATGCCGACATAGTTGGAAAATTTATTTTTTTCATCATAAATTGCATTGATGTGTACCCAAAGTGCAAGTTTTTTCCCAGAGGTAAAATCAATCTGTAATTCAGACTCAAATTCTCCCTTTTGAATTAAACTTTGGGTAATCACGTTATACATCTGTTGGGTACGAGAATTATTGTTGATCGTGATATCAAATAGATGATTTCCAACGATATTATGTTGCTTATAATCTAAGAGTTTTTCAAAATAAGGGTTCACTTCTAAGTAGCATAAATTATTATCTAAAATGAAAACACCTTCAGCCACTTGAGCTAATACATTTGCTGCGAGTTTTAGCTTTTCTTGGTCAGTCTTTTCTTTTTGAATGTCGCGTTGGATTCCCACCATTCTGAGCGGTTTGTTATTGATGTTCTTAGAAACCACTTTGCCAATGTCTTGAATCCAGCACCATTGACCATCTCGCTTAACACGGTAGATTGCCTCAAAGCGCTCAGTTTTGCCTTTGAGATGTTGTTTCAGGATGGTTTTATAATTGACAATATCATCAGGATGAACATATTCATCTACGCTATTGTGTTTTAGATTAAGTTGTTTGAATTCTGCACCGCTTTTTGAGTCGGAAATCTCAAAAGTTCTTTTTTCAATATTCCAGACCCAAGAATGAATACCCGCGGTTTCATGGGCAAAAGCTAAGTTGGCCTGATGATTTTCTAAACGGTCATTCATCTGTTTAAAATCGAAAATTCTTTCTTTTACTTTTTGTTCTAATAAATGATTATGTAACTGCAATTCACTTTTCATGACCTGTGTTTTTGAGATTTCATTTTTGAGTTGTATTTCTAAGCCTTTATAATTTGCAAGTTGTTCTTGTGATTGCTTAAATAAAAACTTATTTTTCAGGTCTAATATTTCAGAATTAATATAAATTTTATGTGAAGCATAAGTGCTAAAGAATAATAAAGAGAACCAAACAATGAAAATAGTGCTATAGATTTCATTGGTATTTTGAGGGAAAAGTAGGGGGAGCGTGAGCACCGGAATTGCAGAAGGCACAAATAAAGCAATAAAATAACTAAATCTTTGGTTGAGAAAATTCATTGCTAAAACATATGAAAAACTCAGCAAAAAGCTAGATAACAGAAATGAAAAAAATGGGTCAACCACATTTGGCATCATCATAAATTCTAAATTGATGATATAAACGCCAATCCCAAATAAGCTTCCTAAGATCAAACAAGAAAACTGAAAAAAAAGATCAAGATGTTTAAATTCTTGGACTTTATTTTGCTGTAACAGATAGGTAGAAGAAAAAAATCCCGATAATATAAATAAAACAGTCAGAATAAACCAACCGCTTAATAATTCAGAAGAAGTATTAAATAAGTAAATATAGATTAAAGCGTCACAGATACACGTAAAAAATACCCAAATAAAAAATATCCGGATATCTTTGGTTATCTTTCTGATGTTCGACGAATTCACATCATATGAAAGAAGCTCTTCCTGAACATCATTCATTAGCGCTTGCACCTCTGCTATTTTTAGAATGTGTAGGTTTAACGGAGCAACTATTTAAAATTTGCTAATTAATAGTTTCTTTGGAATTAAAATACTGTGAAATCATCCAATTTGCAATTATTTTACATGACATACATCACTTTTTAAAGCTTTGATAATTCAAAATTGATAATGCAACTACAGGGGCTGTTTCAGTTCTTAAAATACGATCACCGATGCACCAATTTTTAAATCCATATTGGTTGGCCTGATCAATTTCAGCTTCATTTAAGCCACCTTCAGGGCCAATCAAAAGGGCGATATCTGGGCTTATATCTTTCAGTACATCTGCTTGCTCTTTTTCAGGCGCAAGGACAAATTTGCTCTGCGGTAATTCAGTTTTGATCCATTCGTTTAGGCTTAGAGGCGCTAAAATCTGAGGAACAAGATTCATACCACACTGTTCACAAGCTGCAATCGCTATACCTTGCCAATGATCTAATTTCTTTTGATCTCGATCATATTTTAAACGCATTTCACAACGTTCTGATGTGAGCAGTTGAATTTGAGCTACGCCCAATTCCACAGCTTTTTGAATCGCATAATCCATACGATCGCCCTTACTCATGACTTGTCCAAGTAGGGCTGTAAAAGCAGGGGTACGGTTATCTGGATTAAATGAATTGACTAAAACAGAAGCAGATTTTTTAGCGACTGCTGTTAAAGTCACTTCATATTCACCCCCTTGTCCATTGAACAAGATGGCTTTTTCACCCACTTGTGCACGCAATACTTTGACCCAATGATGAAATACTGTTTCAGTGAGTTCAACCGTAGTTTCGACAGCTAAATCAGTTTCAATATAAAAGCGGGGCATGCAGTTTTACTCACAAGTTGATGATGCAATTTTGATTTAAGCTAAACCGAGATCAAGTACCAGTTGGCGGTTTGGCTCAGTATGATTCATGCTATAGAAATGCAAACTTGGTGCACCTCCTGCAATAAGGCGTTCACACAGTTTGATCACAACTTCATGCCCAAAGGCTTTGATACTTGCAGAATCATCACCATAGGTCGCAAGTTGCTTACGAATCCAACGTGGAATTTCTGCACCTGTCCCATCTGCAAAGCGGATTAAATTACTTGCATTGGTAATTGGCATAATTCCAGGCGCAACAGGAATATCGATTCCTTGCTTTTGGATACGCTCTACAAAATAGAAATAGGCATCTGGATTAAAGAAAAATTGAGTGATGGCTGCATTTGCACCTGCTTTGACTTTTTCTGCAAAGTGCTTAATGTCTGCATCAAAGTTGTCAGCTTGCGGGTGCATTTCAGGATATGCTGCAACTTCAATTTTAAAATGATCACCTGAGTGTTCACGAATGAAACGGACCAAATCAGTCGCATAAGGAAGTTCACCTAGGCCAACTTGACCAGAAGGTAAATCACCTCGAAGTGCAACAATACGATCAATCCCTTGAGCTTTATAGATATCGAGTAATTCAGCAATACGTACTTTGTCATCACCAATACATGAAAGGTGAGGGGCAACAGGTGTGCCTTTACCATTAAAGTCAGCAATTGCGGCTAGCGTACGTTCACGCGTCGAACCACCAGCCCCATAAGTAATCGAGAAAAACTCTGGATTTAAAAGCTGTAATTCTTGATGAACAAGCTTAAGTTTTTCCGCCCCTGCATCAGTTTTGGTCGGGAAAAACTCAAACGAAATTGGAACACGTTTGGTCATGGTTAAATCCTTTTTTATTCATACTTTTTTAATTTGTTTTAGCCTCTCCAAAGTCCTTTCCTAATAAAGGAGAGGACTTGACCTTTATATTCATTAATACGTTAATGAATATTGCTTCTCCCTAAGGGAGAAAGCTAGGGAGAGGGGGATTAAAACTTAGTATTTATAAGCCTCAGATTTAAATGGACCTTCAACTGCAACACCTAAGTAATCTGCTTGAACTTGAGTCAATTGCGTTAATACGCCACCAAAACCAGCAACCATTGCTGCAGCAACTTCTTCATCTAATTTCTTAGGAATCAGTTCAACACGGATCTGTGCAGCTTTTTGATCTTCTGGAAGATCGGCAAATTTCTCTGCGAATAAGTGCATTTGGCCTAATACTTGGTTGGCAAAAGAACCATCCATCACGCGTGAAGGGTGACCTGTTGCATTACCAAGGTTAACCAAACGACCTTCTGAAAGAAGAATCAGGTAATCATTTTCATTTTCTGTACGATACACTTGGTGTACTTGAGGCTTAACTTCAACCCATTTGTAACCACGTAAATAGTTTGTATCGATTTCAGTATCAAAGTGTCCGATATTACACACCACTGAACCTGCTTTTAATGTATCTAACATTGCAGAATCACATACGTGGTAGTTACCTGTAGTTGTTACGATCAAATCAGTATTTTGAAGAAGGTCTAAGTTAATGTCTTCTTTTTTACCTGTTTGTACACCATTTTTATATGGAGAAACAACTTCATAACCGTCCATACATGCTTGCATTGCACAGATTGGGTCAATTTCAGTTACACGTACAATCATACCTTCTTGGCGAAGTGATTGAGCAGAACCTTTACCAACATCACCATAACCAATCACAAGCGCACGGCGACCAGATAACAACATATCTGTACCGCGTTTGATTGCGTCATTTAATGAATGACGGCAGCCATATTTATTGTCGTTTTTAGATTTTGTGATTGAATCATTCACGTTAATTGCAGGAACTTTTAAAGTACCATCACGGAACATTTCGTTTAGACGTTGTACACCCGTAGTCGTTTCTTCTGTAATACCATGAATTTTAGCAATAAGTTCAGGATATTTTTCATGAACAACAGCAGTTAAATCACCACCATCATCAAGAATCATGTTGGCATCCCAAGGCGTGCCATTAACATTGATTTGTTGTTCAAGACACCACATGTATTCTTCTTCAGTTTCACCTTTCCAAGCGAATACTGGAACACCAGATGCTGCAATTGCTGCTGCTGCATGGTCTTGAGTTGAGAAGATGTTACATGAAGTCCAACGTACTTCTGCGCCTAATTCAACCAGTGTTTCAATTAAAACAGCAGTTTGAATGGTCATATGAATACAACCCAGAATTTTTGCGCCAGCAAGAGGTTTTGCTGCTGAATAACGTTTACGTAAGCCCATCAACGCTGGCATTTCTGCTTCAGCAAGTTTGATTTCTTTACGACCGTAGTCAGCGAGGGAAATATCTGCAACTTTATAATCTGTAAATGAAGCATTAACCGCGTTCATCACGATCTCCTTTATATTAAAAAAATATTGATCATTCAGTTCGCGGATGCCGTTGTTGATCAGCACGAAAGTCTGACCGAATCGTCGAGCCTAGCGATTTCACATTTATGTGCCTGTGAAAAAGTCGCAGCATCCCTCGACTGGCCACTATTGTACCTAGATTTTAATAGAGTTCAAATGTAGTTGGTTAATATTCAACTAAAAGATAGAATTGTTTTTGAATCGCTATGCTATGCAAAAATATGATCAGTATTTACTGATATATAAACAGAAATAAAATCAAGATGATGCGTTTCAGCGTTTGCCAAGTGCTAGAGCTGTGTAATGATGATTGCAGTATTTGTGATCATGATACGTGCTTTGCTTTTTCTATCTCTGGGTTTTTTGGTTTAAAAAGTGAATATCGGGGAGATTAAATTGATGGATATTGTAAAAATAATTGATCAGCATAGTTTTGCATTGCGACAAGCCATTGAGCAGGCTTCGCTTGAACAGCGGAAAAGTTTGGTGAAAGCTGTTTTTGCTTTTTATGAAAAATTACCGAATTTTCAATCTGCTATTGAACAAAATTATCAAATTAAAATTGATAAAAAACAATTATTTCAGGATATTGATCAAGAAAATTTAATTGATTATCAAAAGCGAATTCGACAATCAAATGCTTCCGTAGATGAATATGCCGATGATTATGAGGAATTAGCGGCCATTGAGGTGATTTCTTTGGATGCCTTTTTCTTGATGGTATCAAATCAAAACAAAAGCCAGCATTTAGTGGCTTTGTTTAATGCGATGATTGAAGTATTGGATTATTATGAGAATTTTTCAGAAAACTCAATCTATTGGAATGAAGTTTTAGAAAAAGAAATTCTTTTACAAGAACAGATTATCAAACAGATTGCTACACATATTATTTTTGATGAATCCATTTATCGTGTGCATTATCAAACAATAGAATTTCCTGATTTGGATTAACTGATTTGGATTAAAGAGAATGAAAAAAATCGTATTGATCACATCGATTCTGACAGCGACATCAGCTTTTGCCAATGATTCTACAGGTTATGTGGGAACAGGGGGAATTGAGTACCTTAAAAATAAAAATATTGCCATGCAACGTGAAGACTTATTTATTAGTAAAAAATTAATTAAGGTCGATTATCAATTTAAAAACCTCAGTAATCAGGATATTACTGAAACCGTTTTGTTCCCTTTACCACGAGTTGATAATACTTTTGAATCCGATTTTGCCCACACTGAGGATTTATTAAAAAGTTTTAAAATTCAGGTTAATGGAAAAGCGGTTCAACCGACAATGCATGTGCAGACATTTATACAAAGAGATGAAAAGTCTAAAGCGATTGATGTCACTGAGTTATTTAAACAATGTGGTTTTTCACAAACTGAAATGTTAAATCCTTGGAATCGCAAAAGTGATGAATATGGGGTATTTGAAAAGAAACTAAAAAGCTGCTCAAACCCTAAAGTAAAAAGCATTTTGCCTAAAAATCCAGACGAAGTCATCAACTGGTCATCACAAGTGGTTTATAGCTGGAAGCAAACTTTTAAAGCCAATTCAATTACACAGGTAAAACATCAATATAAACCTTTAGTGGGTGGTTCGGTTGCATTATATCCAGATGAATATAATCAACAATTTTGTATGGACAGTAATTTTAAGAAAGGCTTGAAAAAAGCACAGTCGGAACATTCGCCTTTTAATGCACTGAGTTATATCTTGACTACTGGGGCAAACTGGGCAAAACCGATTGAAAACTTTAAATTGACCATTGAACGTGATCCGGGAGAGTTGGTATCGTTTTGTTGGAAAGGTAAAGTCTATAAAATTAGCCCGACACAATTCCAAATGGTTGAGAAAAACTTTGTACCTAAACAAGATTTAGATGTAATTTTTGTGCATTTACGTAATTAAATAAGTGAATCAAATTTAAGCCCATTTTATATGGGCTTAAATTTATAAATTATACTGAGGTGTCTTCAGCTGACTTGGCTTTTTCAGCCCAAAAATCAGCTTTTTCTTCATCAACATCAACGCCCATCCCGTGTTCATAAATACAAACAAGATCACGCATGGCTTGAACTTCACCCAGTTTTGCTGCTTGCTCAACCAGCTCTACTGATTTCACCAGATCTTTTTCAACCACATCGCCACGGCGATAGAAATTGGATAACTCTAAAATCGCAGCAGGATGCTGATGTTTGGCCGCTTGCTCTAACCAGCGGTGGGCATGTTCAAAATAAGCCTTGGCTTCTTTAGGATCTTCTTCAAGGATATCTTTTGCATAATAAGCATAGCCTTCACCTAACCAATACATGGCTTCAACATGGCCTAATTGTGCTGCCTTAAGTGCCCATTCTTCTGCAAGTTGATTGTTATCTTCATCTTCACTTTGCATATATATTTCAGCAAGTTCAAATTGTGCAGCGGGATTGCCCATTGCAGCACGATTGAGTAATTCTGAAGGGATTGAAAGTGGTTTAGACATAAAAATACCAATACAAGGCAATAAATTTGATAGAAAAAAAGCCAATCCGCAGATTGGCTTATGATTATAACTGATTTTTGTGAAACAGTTTAAATGAGTAGCATCACACTTGTGATTAAGCTGATACCCACACAAAAGCTGGCAGCCAATTTCATTTTTAAACTGTAATAGCTTAATAACACCCCAACAAATAATGCTGAAAAGGTCAGTACTCCAACCCAAATGCTGAGCATGCTACTAAGCTGCCCTGACATGACACAAATGATCAGTGAAATCAGCAGTAAAGCCCAACCAGAAATAGAAGCAAGTTGGGTTTGTTTGGGGCTTAGTTCATGTCCATAGAACTGTTTTTGATGTTTTGACATTGCGCTGGCAAGCGTGATAAAAGCCAAGCTAGACAAAGACCAAATTAATAAGAAGAAAATCACGCTGAAATCTCCTTATTTGAAAGTACATTTCTGGCTTTTTTGACAGGAAGCCCTTTATGTTTTTTAACTTTATAAAATGAGTAGAAAAACAAAATCGCAAGCGCCCATGTCATTAAATCAAAAGACGCAATCATCCATTGGCCATTGGCAATACTGTTCCAAAGTGCTTGACCACCCGTAATAAAATTGACAATAGGCAATAGGGCAAAAGCAACACCAGAGAACAATAGAAGTTCTAGCCAAGCTTGACGATGTGGGCGAAGCGCTGCATAAATTAACGTAGCTAACCATACAATAAAGAAGGCTCTAATTTCCCAATTTAAACGTGTTTCTATTTCAAATGGAATGAAACGATTGGCGTAGAAGTAGGCTGCACATGCAATAGGTAATCCAATCACAGCGGCAATATTCATCACTTCAACAAAACGATAACCAAATGATTTATAGCCTTGTTTTTGTTGTTGCGGTGCACGTTTGACGCACCATAAGATCAGCCCCGTTGCAACCATTAATGTGCCCATTACACCAGAGAAGAACAATAACCAGCGGAAGGTTAAATCAAGACCACGTGCTTCATGCAATACAGTCACCACATTGTAAATCCCCATTGGAATAGAGGCATTGTTTGCTTGAGCCGCTTCGCTGATGTCTTTACCAGTCACGCCATCGAATTTTAAAATGGGGTAAACACCCCGCTGAACTACACTCTTCGCATATAAAGCGCGAAGCTCAATGGTGGCATTGGATGTATTTGGCGCAATGATTTGAATAGAAGCAATCGGATTTTCTTTCCATTGCGCTTGAGCAGTTGTAATAAGCGGGGTTAAGTCGCTGAGTGGTGCAGGATGACCAGCGTCTTGTTGATGTTTTTTGCCTCTTTCGCCTCGTGAGCGTTGTTCATTTTGGCCTTGAGTTTGATTTGCATTTGCAGATCCAGTACGGTTTTCAGCATTTCTATTGCGAGCATTATTTTGCTGAACTGCACCTCCGCGCATCTCTTGAAAAAACTCTTGTCGATCTTTATAGACTTGGTTAATTCCCCAAGGCATAAACATAAACATCAGTAATAACAAACCACTGAAGGTGATCATGATATGAAAGGGAAGGGCAAAAACAGCTGTGGCATTATGTGCATCTAACCAAGAGCGTTGGCCTTTACCTGAACGGAACGTAAAGAAATCTTTAAAAATTTTTTTATGGGTAATAATGCCGCTGATAATTGCCACAAACATCAGCATCGTGGCTAAACCGACGATCCAACGTGCCCAAATACGATCAAATCCATACAGTTCAAAGTGAAAGCGATATAGAAAACCACCACCACGGGTGTCTCGTGCTTCAATAACTTGTCCAGTTGCACTGTCTATGGTGATTCTTTCCCCACCACGACGCGCTTGTAGATCTTCACCTTGTTTACGAATATTTAATTCAGTTGTGGTCTGTCTAGAATTGGGTAATTGAATCGTCCAACTACCAGCATCAGGATAGTTCTTTTGTAGATAATCTAAGGCAACTTGGGTTTGCTGTACTTGAGAATCACTTGGAACGGATTGATGTATTTCTGGTTTCATCCAAGCCGTTATTTCAGACTGAAAGAAACTCAATGTTCCTGTCAAAAAAATTGCATAGAGTAACCAACCAAGAATTAAGCTTGCCCATGTATGTAACCATGACATAGATTGGCGTGGACCTTCAACTTTTGCATCTACGCGCATCTTAATTCCCCATCATTTTATAAATGGCAAATAAAATGATACTTGGGAGAAGTATGCCTAAGCTGGCTTTTAATGTCTTATTGACCATAAAAACCCAAATGAATGCAGCACAGTGAATACAGAAAGCAAGTAGCGTTGCACTCATCGCAGCCGCGGCACGATAATCAGCAAATGCTTTTGCAATCACTATAGCGGACAAAGATGCAAGCAGATAACCACCAAGAATTGCCAGAGCAAAACGGTAGGCAATCATGACGCGATATTGTATGAGTGAGGGTGCGGATTTAGCTCGTGTTGATACAGTCGGAGTTGAAACTGATGCGTTTAGTACATCGAGCTCAGTCTGGCTATTCATAGGCAATCAAATACAGAAAGGTTAAAAATTAAGTAAATAATAACAATTATCATTTACTTTTTAAATACAAAAGTTAAATTTGATTAAAATAAAGCACTGGATTTATTTCAACTTTTATGAACAGGCTTGGATACAAGTTTATCCAGAATAATTGAAAAAATTTTTATAATTTTAGATGGTTACACGATTTTATCGTGACTATATTTTTGAGCATGTGCCTTCGAACATAAAGCATACAGCGTATTTCGATATTTATTTATATCTTGTAGTGACATCTTGGAAAATAATAATATGGAAATTAAATAATGTTTATTCATGCTGAAGACGCGAAACGATTGGCAGCCAATTCAAACTTAAATATAGAGCTATATAAAGTTCGTTTGGCTCAAATGATTGAAGAGAATGCTAAGCAGGGCAATACTGCTGTTTTTACAGTTTTGCCTAAACATCTAGCTTTAGAGGATATTCGTGGGCTTTCTTCTGAGTTAACCCAATTGGGATATCATATCCGCTTTGAAGTGGATGAGTTTTTTTATAGTTTTAATGTGTTTTGGAATTAACTCGGCAATATAGGCCATAGTTTTGAGCATGACCTATATTGAAGAATTAGCAGGTATTGCTTGTCTATGATTCTTTTTGATATTCATTGATGACTTCGAGCGCGGCACGAAATGCTTCTTGGGTTGTGGGTGCGCCACAGTAAGGTAGGCTGTGTAATAACACTTCCTGAATTTCTTCAACTGTTGCGCCATTATTCAATGCACCACGAATATGACCTTTTAGTTCGGTTGGGCTTTTTTGTGCAACTAAAAATGCAATGGTAATCAAAGAGCGGTATTTACGTGGTAAAACACCCTCACGTTGCCAAGTTGAACCCCATGCATGCTCATTGATCCAGTCTTGCAAAGGTCTTGTAAAAGCAACAGTGTTGTCTTGAGCGCGTTTTACAAAACTTTCTCCCATCACTTCTGTACGGACTTTTAAGCCATTTTCATAATCTTGTTGAGACATCGTTTTTTTCCTCAGCTGTTATATTTTTAACACTATACCGAAATAGGCAAATAACCCATTGGCAATATGTCTATGTTAAAAAACAGCGATGGTGAATCGCTGTTTATGGTCAACGTTTTATATCGCCTTATCTGTTAAATGGCATTTGCCAAATCGATTTAAGTTGAGTGAAGATGAGGATTTTCTAATACCAACACCTGCTCTAATTTTTCATCAAAAATATCTGTGAGCATACTGTCATAACGAAGTGCGTTATATTGGGTTAATTTCGTGGCTAAATCATCGCTGATTAAGCCACGAGTGACTGCATCCTGTATGCGCTCTTCAATTGTTAGCCCTTTATATTCACCTTTAGATTCCGCTTTTTTAAAACTGTTCCAATCGTCTTCAACAGTTGTGAGTAGATTGAAGGTGGCTTCCATTCGTCCAAAAGCATCATTCGGATCAACAGTATAATAAACCTGCGTTTTTAAATAATCTCGGAACGGGTTATCTTGCATGAGCAGTTCCGCTGCTTCACTCTTTTGACGATCACTCGGTTTTTTGATCGGTCGACCAAATGGGAAACAAACAAATTTAACCAGACTTGATGCAATTTGAATCGGAAAATTATCAAATAAGCCATAAAATGCTTCTTGGGCATCATAAAGCGTTTCGTCTAATGCAAGTTTGGCATGTACCTGTTCTTGCGAGGATCTTTGACCATTTTCATAAAATTTGAGAATGGCTGTCGCAATAAACATTTTGGAGTGAATATCAGCTAATCGCCCTGAGAGCATTTCTTTACGTTTAATATCACCAGCTAACAGTCCAAGACACATATCTGCGGTTAGGGCGAAGTCAGTACTGAATCGATTGATGATTTTATAATAAGGTTGAGTAAAAGCATCTGATGAGTCAGGTCGTTGACTACTTGCCCCAAACCATCCATAAGTGAATGCACGCGCACCACGGTTTAAGGTGTAGCCTAAATGTTGATATAACATGGTGTTAAATGTATTTAAGGCAGAGGCTTTATCTTCGGCCTGTAACAGTTGTAATTCCTCAAATAAATAAGGATGGCAACGCATTGAACCTTGACCAAAGATCATTAACGAACGGCTTAAGATATTTGCCCCTTCAACTGTTATCGAGATCGGAATAGCTTGATACATATTGGCAAGAAAGTTACGCGGACCTTGTTGAATACCACGACCTCCTGTGATGTCCATACCATGATTGACGATTTTTCGCATCGTTTCAGTGGCATAGTATTTTGCCATCGCGGTCATAACAGCGGGTTTGCCACCTTGATTTAAACCACAAGTGACTAAATAGCGGAAAGCTTCTAGCATATAAGTATGGCTGACGATGTCACTGCTAACTTCTTGCACTCCTTCAAATTTACCTACTGATAATTTAAATTGTTGACGAATTTTAGCGAATGCACCTACAGATAAATACGTCATTTCACCTGCGGCTGTAGAAAGTGCAGGAAGTGAAATACCACGTCCAACAGCCAGACATTCCATCAGCATACGCCAGCCATTCCCCGCATTTTTTGCGCCACCAATAATCCAGTCAAGCGGAATAAAGACATCTTTACCTTCGACTGTACCATTCATAAATGGGGAACCACCCGGATGGTGCCTTGGTCCAACCTCTACGCCTGCATGAGAGGCGGGTATAAGAGCACAGGTAATACCATACTCAGCTTTAGTTTTATCTCCCAATAAGCCATCTGGGTCATACAGTTTGAAGGCGAGACCGACTACCGTTGCGACGGGTGCTAAAGTAATCCAGCGTTTTGAGAAATTCATCTTTAAGCCAAGCACTTGTTGACCTTCAAACTCTCCATAACAAACCACGCCAGTGTCAGGAATCGCTCCAGCATCAGAACCCGCTTCAGGACTGGTGAGTCCAAAGCAGGGAATTTCTTCGCCCTTGGCCAAGCCGGGCAAATAACGATTTTTTTGTTCGTCTGTACCATAATTCAGTAAGAGCTCACCCGGTCCTAATGAGTTAGGCACCATACAGGTCACAGCGGTGGTTAAAGAGCGTGAGGCAATTTTGCTCATAATGCGACTTTGTGCAAAAGAGCTAAATTCACGACCACCATAAGTTTTAGGGATGATGAGTCCAAAAAAGCCATTGTCTTTAATAAATTGCCATGTCTCTGCGTTAAGGTCTTTATTTTGATGAATTTCCCATTCATCTAGCAACTGACAGAGTTGTTCAACCTCATGATCTAAAAAAGATTGCTCTTCATTACTAAGCGTCGGGTAGGGATAATTGTTAAATTTTTCCCAATCTGGCGCCCCCATAAATAATTCTTTTTCCCACCAACTGGTACCCGCATCCAATGCTTCACGTTCAGTGGTACTCATGCTTGGCATTGCATTGGCTAATGTTTTATAGGCCGGTTTAGTCAAAACTTGCATTCGCAGTGGTTCAATCAGTAACACTAAACTGATGAGAATAAGCGGAAGACCAAGGATGAGAGACCATGGGCTGATCACTGCACTCAGAATTGCAATGACAATCGTAGTGATACTTCCGACTGTTCGATGAAGTGCAAAAAAGAAAACGGCCCAGAGTGAGATGATTTGAATAAGTATTGCGATGAGTAATAGCATTAACATATTACCTCTACAGTTTTAATATTAATTTTGGGATCGGAAATACATCATTGAAGCTTATTCTTTCATCAAAGATGTGATGAAAAATTAAACATGTAATTTATTAATAACGATTTTTTCACTTACTATTCAAGGTAAAAGTATTGTTGTTTTGTGAGTATAAGTTAACCAAAGCATATTTATTGTCATATCGTGACCAGAGTATTGGGGGGGTAAATAAACTTTCCATTCATTGGCTTATTCATTTTTTAGACAGACTTGAATGATTTAAAATTTAAACAGTATTTAGCTGATTTTTGTTTGTGCTGTTTGGCTTGTTTTATGTCGCTGAAGCGTGTCGATGTGTTTTCAATGGCTTTCAATTTGCTGCTCAGTCTGTAAGAATCAGCAAGATAAAATTTTTAATGTTTAAAACAATAAAGCACAAGAGGGCATGGATTGTTGTTGCTCTTGATCGGAATGACTATTTTTACAAGAAAATGCTTAATTTTTGTGCAAATATTGATATTAATGCAATATTTGTGATGTACCATTTTTTTACGAAATGTCGTTATCACAGATCTTACGTTGACTGTAATACCAGGAAGGCTGATACTCTTGGGGTTAAATTTAAGCAAGTCGGTTCGTAAGGGCTGGGTCACAAGCTCGGTTCTCAAAACACAATTTAAAGCAAGGGGCTATATATGGCTGGTGGAAAGTCAACAATCATTTACACACTGACTGACGAGGCGCCATTGTTGGCGACTTATTCGCTACTGCCGATCATTGAGACCTTTACTAAGCCAGCTGGCGTAGAGATTGTCAAAACTGATATTTCTGTAGCTGCTCGTGTTCTTGCAGAATTCGCGGAATACTTAAGCGATGAACAGAAAGTATCTGACAACCTTGCGCATTTAGGGCGTCTTACTCAAGATCCAGACACTAACATTATCAAACTCCCAAATATCAGTGCATCTGTTGCTCAGTTGAGCGCATGTATTAAGGAACTTCAGTCAAAGGGTTATGCAATCCCAGACTATCCTGAAAATCCAACAACTGAAGAAGAAAAAGCAATTAAGGTGCGTTATAGCAAGTGCCTTGGTTCTGCGGTGAATCCAGTGTTACGTGAAGGTAACTCTGACCGTCGTGCACCTGCAGCAGTGAAAAACTATGCGAAGAAACATCCACATTCAATGAGCGAATGGAAACAGTGGTCACAAACACATGTTTCGCATATGGATGAGGGTGATTTCTATCACGGTGAAAAGTCAATGACACTTGACCGTGCACGTAACGTAAAAATGGAACTGATCACCAAAAATGGTGAGAGCATTGTGCTTAAGCCAAAAGTTGCATTACTTGATGGCGAAATCATCGATTCAATGTTTATGAGCAAGAAAGCGCTTTGCGATTTCTATGAGAAAGAACTTGATGATTGCCGTGAAGCGGGCATTTTATTTTCGTTGCATGTAAAAGCAACCATGATGAAAGTTTCACACCCGATTGTATTCGGTCACTGTGTAAAAATTTACTATAAAGAAGCATTTGAAAAGCACGCTAAGTTATTTGATGAGTTAGGTATTAACGTCAATAACGGTATGGCTGGTCTTTACGAGAAGATTGCAACTTTACCAACATCATTACGTGAAGAGATCATTGAAGATCTTCATGCTTGCCAAGAACACCGTCCTGCACTTGCAATGGTGGATTCAGCGAAAGGTATTACCAACTTCCATTCACCAAATGATGTGATTGTGGATGCATCTATGCCTGCGATGATTCGTGGCGGTGGTAAAATGTGGGGTGCTGATGGTAAGCAGTATGATTGTAAAGCTGTTATGCCAGAGTCAACATTCGCACGTATTTACCAAGAAATGATCAATTTCTGTAAGTGGAATGGTAACTTTGACCCACGTACTATGGGTACTGTGCCAAACGTTGGTTTGATGGCGCAAAAAGCTGAAGAATACGGCTCACATGACAAAACTTTTGAGATCACTGAAGCGGGTGTTGCAAACATCACAGATCTTGAAACTGGTGAAGTGTTGATGTCACAAAACGTTGAGGAAGGCGATATCTGGCGTATGTGTCAGGTGAAAGACGCACCGATTCGTGATTGGGTAAAACTTGCAGTAACGCGTGCGCGTAACTCAGGTATGCCTGCAATCTTCTGGCTTGACCCATACCGTCCACATGAAAATGAATTGATCAAGAAAGTACAAAAATACTTGAAAGATCATGATACAGCGGGTCTTGATATCCAAATCATGTCACAAGTACGTGCAATGCGTTATACGCTTGAACGTGTTGCTCGTGGTTTAGATACAATTTCAGTGACTGGTAACATTTTACGTGATTACTTAACTGACTTGTTCCCAATCATGGAATTGGGTACTTCTGCGAAAATGTTGTCTATCGTTCCGTTAATGGCGGGCGGTGGTATGTACGAAACAGGTGCGGGTGGTTCAGCGCCTAAACATGTACAACAACTTGTAGAAGAAAACCACTTGCGTTGGGATTCTCTTGGTGAATTCTTGGCATTGGCTGTTTCTTTAGAAGAGTTGGGCATTAAAGAAGATAATGCGCGTGCTAAGTTATTGGCGAAAACATTGGATCAAGCAACTGGTCAATTGTTAGATAACGACAAGTCTCCATCACGCCGTACAGGTGAGCTTGACAACCGTGGTAGCCATTTCTACCTTGCGAAGTTCTGGGCTGAAGCACTTGCTGCACAAAATGACGATGCTGAATTAAAAGCCAAGTTTGCACCACTTGCAAAAGCATTGGATGAGAACGAAGACAAAATCCTTGCTGAGCTTGCAGCTGTTCAAGGTAAGCCAGCGGATATCGGTGGTTACTATGCAGTTGATACTGCTAAGGTTGAAGCTGTAATGCGTCCAAGTGCGACGCTTAACGCTACACTTGCAACTGTTTAGGTTTTAAATGCTATAAACCAACGATCTTGTTGGTGAGAAAAGCCGATGCATACGCATCGGCTTTTTTTATTGAGGGAGTAAATCTTTGTTTAAGTTATTTATTTGCAAGGTTTTGTATGAATCAATTTAAATGATGAGGGCGAGATTGGTTTTAATTGGTCTTGAATTTTTTAGTTATAAAATAAAAATGCCCAATGAAATTCATTGGGCATTTTTGCAATATGTGGCAATCGATTAATGGCTTAGAAGGACTAAATCCTAGCGACCATTACGTCCACGACCACGTGGTGCTTTGGTATTTGGGCGGGTGGTACCATTGGTCTTACGACGTGGTTTTTCACCATCTTCCATTTGCCAGATACGTTTAGTTCCAGATTTCTTTGTTGAACCATCTTTATTTTTGCGAACGATTGGTTTTCCACCTGTACCGCCAGGTTTCTTCACATAAGAGCGTGAGCGGTAAGGTTCATCTGCTGGAATATTTTGGAAGTCTGGATAAAGTAATGGTTCAATTTCTTTAGTTTCACCAGGTTGTAAACCCATTTGCACCAAATCAATTGCACCAATCTTGGTACGGATCAAACGTAAAGTTGGAAAACCAACAGCCGAAGTCATACGACGGACTTGACGGTTACGGCCTTCACAAATAGAAATTTCAATCCAAGATGTTGGAATATTGGCACGGAAACGTACTGGTGGATCACGATCCCATAACCATTCAGGTTGTTCAACTTTATTCGCTTGAGCAGGCAAAGTCATACCATCTTTTAGCTCAACACCTTTACGCAACTGTTCTAGGGCTTCTTCAGTCACATCACCATCAACTTGCACCAAATAAGTTTTAAATTTCTTATTGGCAGGATTGGTAATGTATTGATTTAAACCACCATGATCAGTTAAAAAAACTAAACCTTCAGAGTCCATATCGAGACGACCCGCCAAACGCAAAGTCGAGTCATCTACGAAGTCAGACATCGTCATATGTGCTTCGTCTTTACGAAACTGGGAGAGGACGTCATAAGGTTTATTAAGAATGACAATTTTCACTTTAGACCACTAATAAATATCAATAAAATTTTTGAGTTTGATAAAGTTACCCGTTTGAAGAGAGTTGGGTAAAGATAAAGACTACGATATGTGCGCTACTATATCAGATTACGCTTTGTATTCTTCAACTTTATTTATTTACCGAGGCTGAGTTGTAAATACATTTTTCTTAGGCGGGGGATTGGTGGTTTTATCTTGCTAGAATTTACCATTGCGTGAAATTGAGCTAGGCAACTTGAAAACAGCGTCTATTGAAGCTATATCTTATAGTCAACCTGTCAAAAAACTCAGACACAAAAGTATAATTTCTCTTAATTGAAATTTTTTATTGAATCAATTACATGGTGGATAAATTATTTGATTATAAAAGCTTGCATTGCCACACTTTACATTCAAAGTTTAAATACCTTTGCGTAGGCGATGCCTCACTGTGGTAAAAAAAACTGTACCACCTTTGGGTAGTACAGCTTTTTTGAATAGCGTAGATCTCAATTTTTAATCAGTGATCACAGGCTATCTATGGTTTAACCATGTTATTTAGTGGTCATGTTTTAGATATTCAGGTTCTTTCGGTAATTTAAAACTACATAAGAAACAGATCACTAACATGACAATCACATAAAGGAAGAAGGTGCTTTCAATACCCGCCGCTTTGAACTGTAGTGCAACAGATGGTGCAGAACCACCAAAGATCGCATTACCCACAGCATAAGAGAAACCAACACCCAATGCGCGAACATGTGGTGGGAACATTTCTGCCTTAACCAATCCGCTGATAGAGGTATAGAAGCTGAGCAACATCATGAGGAAAATAAGTAACAGAGCAACCATCAATGGCGAATAACTGAAATGTGGCATCCAGATCACCATGACTGGATAGATGAAAATCGCCATAGTACCACTGAACGCAAGCATTGCAGCACGACGGCCAATGCGGTCAGAAATAGCACCAAACACCGGTTGTGCAAGCATAAAAATAAAGAGTGAAGCTGTCATAATGAATCCGACAGTTTTACTATCTACACCCATATTGGTGAGGTAGGTCTTTGAATATACTGTAATCACATAGAAGGTGAGGGAACCCGCAGAGGTATAACCTACAACCAATAAGAAGGTTTTCCAGTGATTTTTAAACAGTTCACTTAAGCTTCCAGATTCTTCTTTATCACTGTCTTCGCTAGATAATGTTTCTTCCAAACGGCTACGTGCAAGTAGAGAGATAATTGCAGCAATACCACCAATGACAAAAGGAATACGCCAGCCACCATCAAGCAATTGCTGCTCTGATAGGAATGCCAGCATAATAACACCGAGCAAGCTTGCTAATAATTGACCGCCCGACAAGGTGACATATTGGAAAGAAGCAAAAAAGCCTCGTTGGCCCTTTAAGCCAAGCTCACTCATATAGGTTGCTACAGCACCATATTCACCACCTACAGATAAACCCTGTAGCAGGCGAACAAGTAAAAGTAGGAAAGGTGCTGCCATTCCAACTTGTTCGTAGGTTGGGAGTGCCGCAAATAAGAAAGAGCTTACTGCCATAAGACAGATGGAAATGACCATTGATTTTTTACGGCCATGTTTATCGGCAATTCGTCCGAAAACCCAGCTACCAATTGGTCGCATAAAGAAGCTGGCTGCAAAGACACCCCATACATAAATTGCTTGAGTACCGGAGTCCATATCAGGTGCAGTTAATGCTTTAGTGAAATATGCCGCAAACACAGCATAAATATAAAAATCAAACCATTCTACTAAGTTTCCTGAAGCTGCGCCGACGATACCGCGTATACGACCTCGCTTCTCTTCTTTAGTGTAAGTTTTATCCATTATTTACATCCATGAGATAGGTTGAATCACAATAAATTCAAAATTCATTACGATTTAAAAAACAGGAATAATGTTAAAGATTTTAAGACTAAATAATAATTGCAAAGATGGTTAATTTGATTGGAGGCCATAGGATAGGCAGAAGGAATTAAAAAATGAATTTTGATTTATTTTTTCATTAAAATTCATGTGAAAACATATAGTAAAAGTGAATTACTTTTGTAATTAATCTTAACTTGGTTGTGATTCTATGGAAATTATTTTTTTAAAACATAAATCAATGGCAAAAAACACCAATAATGAAAATAAAATTGCCGGTTTTTGTTTGTGTTCTATTGTGGTGCATAATTTAATGTAATGAAATATATGAATATATTGTGGTTTTAAGGTGGCTGGTTTGGTTATCAATCTATTGTCAAAATGTTATAGATTTTTAAATTAAATAGCGAATATAAAATCAAAAAATTAGAAATCATGTTTATAGTGAAAACGTATAGTAGCTCTCACTTTTAAAGCTCTGACTCTTGGAAAATTTATGTGTATGGAAAAGCAAAGCTAATACTTTTATTTTAAGCATTAGGGATGATTGAGCTTGTCGATTTATATAAAAAATGATGGTTTGAATGATATTAAATAATGAAACATTGTGCTTTATTCAGTAGAGAAATGTTGTTATTCCTCGTATAAATCTCAAAAAATGTACGAATTAGACTAGACTGATATGCGCTAAGAAGGGTTAAAAGTAATGTCTATTTGGCAATTATTTTGGATTTGCCAACTATAATAAAAGGGAGAACCTGAACAATGGGTTATCAGAAGATCGTAGTACCTGCCGATGGTAGCAAAATTACTGTAAATGCAGACTTGTCACTGAATGTTCCAAATCATCCAATCATTCCTTTTATTGAAGGGGATGGTATTGGTGTTGATATTACTCCAGCCATGAAAGCTGTTGTAGATGCCGCAATTCAAAAAGCATATGCTGGCAAACGTTCGATCGAATGGATGGAAGTTTACTGTGGTGAAAAGGCAGATAAAATCTACGGTACCTATATGCCTGAAGAAACTTTTGAGGCGCTGCGGGAATTTGTGGTTTCGATTAAGGGTCCATTAACTACACCTGTGGGTGGTGGTATTCGTTCATTGAATGTCGCTTTACGCCAAGAACTCGACCTTTATGTTTGTGTACGTCCTGTACGTTGGTTTGAAGGAGTACCGTCACCTGTTCAACACCCTGAATTGACCGACATGGTGATTTTTCGTGAAAATTCCGAAGATATCTATGCAGGTATCGAATGGAAAGCAGATTCTCCTGAAGCGAAAAAAGTCATTAAATTCTTAAAAGAAGAAATGGGTGTAACCAAGATTCGTTTTGAAGATAATTGTGGGATTGGTATTAAACCTGTATCGAAAGAAGGTACTCAGCGTTTAGTGCGTAAAGCGATTCAGTTTGCGATTGATAATGATAAGCCGAGTGTAACTTTAGTGCATAAAGGCAATATCATGAAATATACCGAAGGTGCATTCAAAGAATGGGGTTATGAGCTGGCAATTGATCGTTTTGGTGGCGAGCTGATTGATGGCGGCCCTTGGGTAAAAATTAAAAATCCAAGAACGGGTAAAGAGATCATTATTAAAGATGTCATTGCCGATGCCTTTCTACAGCAAATCTTAATGCGTCCTTCTGAATATTCTGTGATTGCGACACTTAACTTAAATGGTGACTATATTTCTGATGCGTTGGCAGCTGAAGTAGGTGGTATTGGAATTGCGCCGGGTGCAAATATTGGTGGTGCAATTTCTGTATATGAAGCGACTCACGGTACAGCACCGAAATATGCAGGCCAGGATAAAGTAAATCCAGGTTCTATTATTCTTTCTGCGGAAATGATGCTTCGTGATATGGGGTGGATTGAAGCTGCTGATTTGATTATTCAGGGTGTATCGGGAGCGATTGCTGCGAAAACTGTTACCTACGACTTTGAGCGATTGATGCCAGGTGCAACTTTGCTTCGCTGTTCTGAATTTGGTCAAGCAATCATTGATAACATGGATAGCTAATTAAAAGATAGACGCACTAAAGTCAGTATAATCAAAGGTCTGCCAAGTGTGGGCCTTTTTTTATTTATGGTTTGTCTATTTTATTCTAGAATCTAAGTATATTTATTAAACTTTAGGCTGTGAGTAATTGCACCAACAACTGATTACTGTAGACTGTTTTTAGCGGTTGTTTGAAAAAATATTAATTATATTTTAAGGAGTTAATCGAATGAACATAGAAAATGATCCTAAAATACTGGTTGCTCCACTTGATCAATTAAATTTTTTACATGAAGCCAAGCAATATATTGATAAAAATCTTACCAGTACTCAAGCCTATTATCTAATGACCAGTAAGCCGCCAGTTTGGTTGAGAGCTGCGTTTAAGCTAAGAGATTTTTTAAGCCGGCATTTAGGTGGTGTGCAACCTATTCAAGGCTTTGGTGAATCAACTAAACCACTTCAAGTGGGTGGAAAAGCAGACTTTTTTGATGTGGTTAAAGTCTCAGATCGTGAGCTTTTTTTACAGTCAACCGATAAGCACTTGAGTGTATTGTTGGTTTTACAAATCGAAGAATATGATGAACTTAGAAATGAATTAACGATATGTACCAGTGTAGTGACATATAATCTTTTTGGGAAAATTTATATGCTGCCTGTTTCTATGGTTCATGGTTTTATTGTTCAGCAATCACTTAAAAACCTTCAAATTAAATCTTGAAACTGAAGGATTTGAACTATGACAAAATGCTGTAAAACTTGGCAAAAAAAGTCATATTTATACCTTAATTGTAGATGAAAACTCCTGTGAATAAGAAAACTCCTGTGTAAATAGCAATTTAAATCATTTGTTGATATTTTGTTGAAACTTAAATGGAGTGTTGGTTGTGAAAAAAGTATTGTTGGTTATCTTAGCTTTAGGGATTTCTCATCATGTATTTGCTAAAGATGTGCACAAATGTGTGATAAAAGGTTCGGTAACTTACCAATCTAGACCTTGTGCTGGAACTGCTACTGTAAATCCACAGCAACAACTTCAACAAAAATTAACCCAACGAACTGCAAACCAAACTTCGATACAACAACAAAAAACTCAGTCTGAAATGCATCAGTATTCTCAACAACAACATTTGCAACGCCATTCTGGAAATGGAACTTCTAATGAGATTCCAGATACAGTTGAAGGTAAAAAGAAAAGTTTGGCTATAGCGCAAGAAGCTTATAAACAAACAAAGAATCGTTAATTGTTTTTTAAATCTGCTGTTTTATGGGCAACTGGTTTTTATTGAAATAGCTTTAGGAATAAGCTCAATATAATAATAACTTGATGTATGAAGAGTATTGGTGGAAGTGATTGCTGAAGCTTCTAAATCACAAGGTGATATGCTTTTTACTTAAGTTTTTCGCTTTCAATAAATAGGGGGTTGTAATCCTATGGCTGTAGGCGAGTAATGTATTGGATGGGATTATTCTGTTATATTAACCAGCCTAGTTAAATTTATTGAAAGCCTTGAATTTATGTCACAGACAAGTTCGAAAAAATTTTATATCTTTGCGACATTAGCATTGTTATTTCCAGTATTTTTAGTTGGAATGGCTTTTCTTGCGGCTAAAAGTGATGCTGAAACCAAACGAGAATATGATCAAATTCGCCAAGAACACGCCGAAAAGATTGAGTTGCAAAAACAACAGCAAAAATTAGAGCAACAAAACTTATCGCAGCCTGAAACGAAGAATGCAGTGTCTTGATAAGCAATCTTTAATGAAAAGTCATTAAGGCTAAAGCTAAAAAAACCGCCAATTTGGCGGTTTTTTTCATCAAAAATTATTTATTTTTGTCTTTCAACTGAGGGATCGCAGATCCTGTGCCGACAGCCAATAAACCAGTATTGGTATAAATACCAAGTTTTGCACGGGTGTCCGTGATATCAAGATTACGCATAGTCAATTGGCCGATACGGTCAGCAGGACTAAACATTGAATCACCTTTTTCCATGGTTAAACGCTCAGCTTCATAAGTGAGGTTCTCTGATTCAGTGTTCATAATCGTGTAGTCATTACCACGACGAAGTTCTAAAGTCACAGTACCTGAGATTGCTTTAGCAACCCAGCGTTGTGCTGTTTCACGTAGCATCAATGCTTGTGAATCGAACCAACGACCTTGGTACAATAAACGACCTAGACGTAAACCATTAATACGATATTGTTCAATAGTGTCTTCGTTATGAATACCAGTTACAAGACGTTCATAAGCAATATGAAGAAGCGCCATTCCCGGAGCTTCATAGATGCCACGAGATTTTGCTTCAATAATACGGTTTTCGATTTGGTCAGACATACCTAGACCATGACGACCACCAATGCGGTTGGCTTCAAGAATGAATTCAACAGGGTCTTCAATACGTTTGCCATTTAATGCAACAGGAAAGCCTTCTTCAAACGTTACAGAAACTTCTTCAGCTTCAACTTTTACGTCTTCTTTCCAGAACGCAACGCCCATGATTGGATCAACGATTTTGATGCCAGCATTGAGGTATTCAAGATCTTTCGCTTCGTGAGTTGCACCCAACATGTTTGAATCTGTTGAATAGGCTTTCTCTTTCGACATTTTGTAATCAAAACCATTGTCGATCAAGAATTGTGACATTTCAGCGCGACCGCCTAATTCATCAATAAATTGTTGATCTAACCAAGGTTTGTAAATTTTAAGTGCAGGGTTGGTTAATAAACCATAACGATAGAAACGTTCAATATCATTCCCTTTATAGGTTGAACCATCACCCCAAATATTAACATCATCTTCTTTCATTGCTGTAACAAGCATTGTACCTGTTACTGCACGACCTAATGGTGTTGTGTTGAAATAAGGAACACCACCAGTGCTGATATGGAATGCACCACATTGAATTGCAGCAATACCTTCCAATGCAAGTTGTAAGCGGCAGTCAACCAATCGGGCTTTTACAGCACCGTAGTTTTCAGCTTTACGCGGAATTGCATCGTAGTCATCTTCATCAGGTTGACCTAAGTTTGCTGTATAAGCATAAGGTTCTGCGCCTTTTTGTTTCATCCACAATAAAGCTGCTGAAGTATCTAGACCACCAGAAAAGGCGATACCCACTTTTTTGCCTACTGGTACATTCTGCAAGATCGTTGCATTATCAGTCATTGCTCGTCCTAACTATTTCGAAAGAGGCACCACATACATGGGTGGCCAAAGAGAATTTTATAAACGCAGTATTGTAGCACTTTTTCAATCAATGTTTTATTGGATTTGAAGGTTAACATTGAAAAAAATAACAATTTATAGCGCGAAATGAATTTACTTAAATGACCTATGCACCTCATGTAAAAACTTATAAGAAAAGTCAAATTAACGCGGTGTGAAATTTAATAAATTGATATAATTTTCTAATTATTAAAAACTTTTAATCCTATGCAATTAAATAAAACGCTCTACTATACACATAATACTTTGTTTGGCTTTTACGGTATTTTGTTGCTTATATTAATTTTCTGTGCACTAACTTCGGGGTTTAATTCCACTGGTTTTGTAGGTGTAGTATTTGCTTTTGCGGTGTTGTTTGGTTTGGCATACTTACATTATAAAGCCGCTATTGAAGTTGAAAAGGGGAGTGAAATAGGGAGATTGATGTCTACCATTATTGGGTGTTTATTCTTGATTGGATTTCCAATAGGTACTTGTATAGGGATGCTGATTTTGCTGAATGTGCGTAAGGCCAAATGGCAGGCTGCGGATTGACCTATGTTAAAAGTAAGATAAATTGGATGTATAGGGTTAACCCAATATATCTCATTTGTTCGGGATCATAGCTGATCATTTAAACCAATAAACTGCTTTTCAATCGGGGTAAATACATGCTCACTTCGTGCAATCAGATAGAATCCAATATCTCGATATTGTTCGGGTGTTTCTCGATAATATTGAATGTTAAATTTTTTAATCAGTGACTTTGCAATCATTGAAATTCCCATACCCAATTGAGTGAAATTGACTAAGGCTTCATGATCGTAAATATGGGTTAATTCACCTTTGGTTAAATGATAATCTGTATAAATATGATCTAAAGTGGTTGCATAACAGCATTCTTCTGAGGCAAGTAAAATATTTTGATGATTGAGACAGTCTTCAAGGTTGTCATGGTTGATGACATTTTTTCCAATAATCACCAATTGATCATCTGCCTTTTGAATATATTGGATATTTTTCTGTTTTGGGTGACCTAAAACATAAGCGATATCTAGGTTTCCGCGTAAAATTTCATCTTCAATATAGCCTGTAGCACCTGTTTTCATGGTGATTGAAAGCTCAGGGTAGGTTTCATAAAGTTGACTAAAAGACGGGTAGAAACGCATTCCGCCTAAACTGGTGTTGGTACCAAAGCGTAAATATTTTTCCTGCTGATAGATTTTATTTTCTGTTTCTTCCCATGTGAAGATCATTTTTTTGTATTGCTGATATAAATTCATTCCTGATTCTGTCAGTTCAACACCTTTGGGTTTTCGGATGAATAATTGACGTTTATAGTGATTTTCAATTTTTTTTATTTTTGCCGTCATATTCGATTGTAAATAATTGAGTTTATTTGCTGCTGCTGTAATGCTTTTTAGTTCAGCAACAGTCACAAATGATTTGATATCACCCATATCGATATTCATTTCAATTCCTCAATAATGCATTGAATACGTGCTGACACTAAAGTATCTGCTTTAGCATCAAAAAAAATGATGTGTATATTAAAACATAGCATTATTCATGATGTCATTTATTTTCTATAATTTACGAACTTTCCATCTGTTGAGTACAGCAAATGAATCTTCGTGTGATTGGTGCAATTGTATTATTGTGTCTCGTCTGGGGATCTTTGTGGGGATTGGTCAAACATAGTTTGCAAATATTTCCGCCATTCTTATTTATTTCTACGCGTTTAATCTTAGCTGCGCTTACCCTTATGCTGGTTCAAGTACTGTTAAGAAAATCTGTTTTACCCGCAAAAGGTGAATGGCAAAAACTGATGATCTCAAGTTTGATGATTTGTATTGGTTTTTATGCAACACAAACCTTTGCCATGCAATTTGTTGATTCAGGATTGTCTGCGGTTTTAGTGTTTACTATGCCTATTTTTATTGGTGTATTGGCGCATTATATTTTAAATGAGCGTTTAAATAGCCAAAAAATGATTGGGTTGGTTCTTGGCACATTAGGCTTGGTTGCGATTCTTTGGCCACAATTACATCATATTCATTTGAATTTATCTTTAATTGGTCAAGCTTTCTTAATCTTGTCTGGCTTCTTTTGGGCTTTAACCACAGTGTATATCAAACAGAATTTTGCGACTTATGACAAAATCAAATTGACCTTTTGGCAATTGCTGATAGGTGGGGTGGTGATTCTGATCGGCGCTTTAATTTTTGAACCTGTAGATGTTAAAGTTTGGATGAATCCACTGAATGATTCAATCCTGTTCTATATTGCTGTGATTGGGACAGGTTTTGCCTTTGCCTTGTGGAATTGGATTGTGAGTCAGGTGGATACCTTTGTTGCGTCTATTTCAATCATGTGTATTCCTATTCTAAGTTTATTTTTTGGTTATGTGCTTTGGCATGAGCCGATTACAATCAACATTATTATCGGTGCTGCGTTTATTTGTTCAGGCATTATTTCAAGTTCTTTAAATCTTAAAATCAAGAAAAAACCTGAAACCTTATTGAGTTGTGAACATCGTTAAATCAGTGAATGGGCATTGTTGAATTAATTTATAGTTGATTAAATTTATATAATTTTTAATTAAGGTAAAAAGCAAAATCAGTGAACATTTATTGGTTTTGCTTTTTTTCTTTCTGTTTTTCTTTCTATTTTTACTTGATATTTGTTTGTTTAAAGCGATGCCTTGACGCTTATTTTAACTGATTTTTAAATTGGTCTGACTAATTTTGGTTTTGAAGTATTTCCAAACCCGATAATAAACTTAAATCAGTGTTACTAAAAAGTGCATTAAAAAATAGCATACGACTAAAGTTGTATAAAATTGGTTTAATTTAAAAAAATACAATATAAAACAAATGAGTTATTCGATTTGAAACCCTGAAAGCTGAAGGATTGGTCTGTGAATAGGTCGAAATATTTGCAATATTGGTCATACCAAAATAATTAATTGAGTGCCAACTATTGATCTTTAAATCAGCAAAAATTAATATTAAGTAGCAGTTAGTGCAAAATTTTTTAATTTAAAACTAAATTGGTCATACCAATTATTGAGAAATAAATGGATGATTCAATGACATTCCACGTTCTAGCAAGCATTTCAAGGAGATGACAATGCTTCAACATTGGCAACAGATTTATGATCCGATGGGCAATATCTGGGTATCCAGTGCCATTGCGCTGATACCAATTATCTTTTTCTTTTTAGCCCTTGCTGTATTCCGCATGAAAGGAAGTGTTGCGGGGACAATTACAGTTGTATTGGCTTTACTGGTTTCATTATTTGCTTATCAAATGCCAACGATGATGGCATTGGCATCATTGGTCTATGGTTTCTTTTATGGTTTATGGCCAATTGCTTGGATCATTATTGGCGCAGTCTTCCTATATAAAGTTTCAGTAAAAACAGGGCAGTTCGATATTATTCGTTCTTCGATTTTGTCGATTACTGAAGATCAACGTCTGCAAATGCTTTTTGTTGGCTTTGCTTTCGGTACTTTCTTGGAAGGTGCTGCTGGTTTTGGTGCGCCTGTTGCGATTACCGCAGCATTATTGGTGGGGCTTGGTTTTAAACCACTTTATGCGGCAGGTCTATGTTTGATTGTGAATACAGCACCTGTAGCATTTGGGGCAATGGGGATTCCAATTATTGTGGCTGGACAGGTTTCTGGTGTAGAAACAATGGAAATCAGTCAGATGGTTGGACGCCAGTTGCCATTTATGGTTCCAATTGTGCTGTTCTGGATCATGGCAATTATGGACGGTTGGCGTGGTGTAAAAGAAACTTGGCCTGCTGTGATTGTCGGTGGTGGTTCTTTTGCGCTTGCACAATATTTGACTTCAAACTTTGTGGGTCCAGAATTACCCGATATTACCGCTTCAATTGCGTCTTTGGTTTCATTAACGATTTTATTAAAATATTGGCAGCCAAAGCATATCTTTCGTTTTGCAAATGAAGATGACAGCATGAGCGAAAATCTTGCTGAACAGAAACAGCAGAAATATAGCCTTGCTAAAATTGCCAAAGCGTGGTCACCATTTGCGATTTTAACTGTGATGGTTACGATCTGGAGTGTAAAACCATTTAAGGATTTATTTACCAAAGATGGCGCGCTGCATGATTTAGTGATTTCTATCAAAGTGCCATATTTGCATCAAATGATTCAAAAGATGCCACCTGTTGTTGCTGAAGTAAAAGACTATGATGCAATTTATAAATTTGATTGGTTCTCAGCGACGGGTACCGCAATTATTATTGCTGCAATCATTACCATTATTTTCTTAAAAATGAAGCCAAAAGAAGCAGTGGTTACTTTTGCTGAAACCATTAATGAGTTAAAAATTCCAATTTATTCGATTGGTATGGTGTTGGCATTTGCTTTTATTGCCAACTATTCAGGTATGTCTGCAACCTTGGCTTTGGCATTGGCACATACGGGGCAGGCATTTACATTCTTCTCTCCGTTCTTAGGATGGTTAGGTGTATTCCTCACAGGTTCGGATACTTCTGCAAATGCTTTATTCGGGGCATTACAAGCCACGACTGCGCAACAAATTGGTGTCCCAGAAGTATTACTGGTTGCTGCAAATACCAGTGGTGGTGTCACTGGGAAAATGATTTCTCCTCAGTCGATTGCAATTGCATGTGCGGCGGTGGGGCTGGTAGGTAAAGAGTCTGATCTGTTCCGTTTTACGGTTAAACACAGTATAACGTTTACTGTAATGATCGGTATTATTATTACACTACAAGCTTATGTGTTCCCATGGATGATTCCATGAGCATAAAACGTCACTGAATGAGGAAAGCAGATGAAAGTCTCTGACAAAGTGGTACAAAGCCTTCGTATGTTAATTGAAGAAAAAAACATGCAAGTCGGAGAACGTTTACCTGCTGAACGAAAGTTGTGTGAACAACTGGGTGTATCCCGTTCCTCTTTAAGAGAAGCGATTTCTCAACTGACCAGTACCGGAATGCTGATCAGCAAAGGCGGGGCGGGGACCTATTTACAACAATTCCCGGTGAATTGGTCACAAAACCAAATTGTTGAATCTCTAAGTAATTTGATTGATGAAGACCCAGCATATCGTTTTGATGTGCAAGAGGCGCGAACAATCCTTGAAGGTGGTTCAGCTTGGTATGCGGCACAACGTGCAACCCCTAAAGATCTGGCTCAGATTCGCGAATATTATGATCAGATTTCATATTTTCAGTCGATTGGTGATGATGAGCAAGCTTCACTTGCCGATGCTAAATTTCATTTGGCGATTGCTGAAGCATCGCACAATTTAGTGTTGATACAGATGATGCGGGGCGTTTTTGATCTGTTGCAGTTTAACGTGCTCTTGGGTAGACGCAAAGTGTACTCAGAAACACATCGATTTGATCAATTGCATGATCAGCATTTTAAAGTGATGGATGCAATTGAACGTCATGATCCAGATGCTGCAAGAGATGCAGTCTGTGGACATATAGAATTTGTAGTACAGCAAGTGCGTATGATTGATGAGGAAGAAGCCCGTCGTCAGCGTGCGAGCCGATTAAACAGGATATGAGCATGATTATTTCTTCTGCGAATGACTATCGTGAAGCCGCGCGACGTCGTTTACCCCCATTTCTTTTTCATTATATTGATGGTGGTGCGTATGCGGAATATACACTAAAACGAAATGTAGAAGATTTATCAAAAATCGCTTTAAGGCAACGTGTTTTAAATGATATGTCGCAGCTAAGCCTAGAAACAAAATTGTTTGATGAAACTTTATCTATGCCTGTTGCATTGTCTCCTGTTGGATTAACAGGGATGTATGCACGTCGTGGTGAGGTTCAAGCTGCTGTGGCGGCAGATAAAAAGGGCATTCCTTTTACCTTGTCGACCGTATCTGTTTGTCCGATTGAAGAAGTTGCACCAGCAATTAACCGCCCAATGTGGTTTCAGTTATATGTGCTGCGTGATCGTGGCTTTATGAAAAATGCTTTAGAGCGAGCCAAAGCTGCCGGTTGCTCAACTTTGGTGTTTACTGTTGATATGCCTGTACCTGGTGCGCGCTATCGTGATGCACATTCTGGTATGAGTGGTCCAAATGCAGCGATGCGTCGTTATATGCAGTCATGCTTCCATCCGCATTGGGCTTGGAATGTCGGTTTGCTGGGGCGTCCACATGATTTAGGCAATATTTCCAAATACTTAGGAAAGCCGACTGGACTTGAAGATTATATCGGTTGGTTGGGCAGTAACTTTGACCCGTCTATTTCATGGAAAGACCTTGAGTGGATTCGTGAATTTTGGGATGGTCCGATGGTGATTAAGGGGATCCTTGATCCTGAAGATGCCAAAGATGCAGTACGTTTCGGTGCCGATGGTATTGTTGTATCAAACCATGGTGGTCGTCAGTTAGATGGTGTCTTATCGTCTGCGCGTGCACTTCCGCCAATTGCAGATGCCGTCAAAGGGGATATTAAAATCCTTGCTGACTCTGGTATTCGTAATGGTTTGGACGTGGTTCGTATGCTGGCATTGGGTGCAGATACCTGCATGCTTGGACGTGCTTTTGTCTATGCATTAGGGGCAGCGGGTGGTGCAGGCGTTTCTAATCTGCTTGAATTAATTGATAAAGAAATGCGTGTCGCAATGACTTTGACGGGCGCCAAAACAATTGCAGACATTAACGCCGATTGTTTAGTCAAGTTAGACAAAGCATTGGATGCGTGATGTATTTTTGATACGTCATCAAGCTAAATGACAGTGTTCAATTTGATAGATGCAAATGTCATCCATGCAAATTTCATCTGTAGTGCTTTGAGGCAGAACGACCTTATAACATGATGTATTTGCAAAGCATCAAATGAAAAGATGTGATTTAACGAGTTTTCGGATGAGCATGGTTCAAGCTACTTTTCATCAAAAAAAAGTAGTTTGAACTGATCGTTGATCCCTCAATATAAATAATATTGAAAAAACGCTGTCGGAATGAATGCCTTATTGAATGAGATTGAATAAGGGTTCATCAATAGGATAGGGAAAATGCAATCTAATATTGATTCACAACACACCATTCAGCAATTGATCAACATCGTCGGTCAGCAACACGTTTTAACTCATGATCATGCTACCCGCTTGTATCGTCAGGGGCGTCGTTATGGCTCAGGGCAAGTGCTGGCTGTTGTGGCTCCCGGAACTTTGTTTGAACAATGGCAAGTGCTACAAGCTGCTGTAAATGCGGACTGCATCGTGATTATGCAAGCTGCTAATACTGGCCTCACGGGTGGTTCAACACCTTTTGGTGATGATTACGACCGACCCGTTATTTTAATGAGTACACGTCGTTTGGCGGGTATACAAGTGATTAACCAAGGTCAGCAAGTGATTTGCTTACCTGGTGCAACCTTAGATCGTCTTGAAAAAGAGTTGGCACACTATAATCGTGAGCCGCATTCAGTAATTGGTTCATCTTGTATTGGTGCATCGGTTTTAGGTGGAATATGTAATAACTCTGGTGGAGCATTGGTTCGCCGAGGTCCTGCATATACTGAACTGGCACTTTATGCACGGGTCAATGCGTCAGGTGAGTTAGAGTTGGTCAATCACTTGGGGGTGAATCTGGGTGACACACCTGAAGAAATTTTGACAAAACTCGAAAATAAAAACTATCAACTCAATGATGTTATTAATAATGCGAGTTGTTGTGCTTCTGACCATCGTTATGCACATGATGTTAAACAGGTCGATGAAAATACGCCTGCGCGATTTAATGCTGATCCATCACGTTTATTTGAAGCTTCAGGTTCTGCGGGTAAAGTCTGTGTCTTTGCAGTACGTTTAGACACCTTTGAAAAAATTCCAAGTCAGGTATTTTATGTGGGGACCAACTCACATGATGATTTGACGGAAATCCGCCGTTTCTTACTCAAAGATTTGCCAAGATTACCGATTGCGGGTGAATATATTCATCGTGTTGCCTATGATATCGGTGCTGAATATGGCAAAGATACCTTTATGTTTATCGAGAAATTTGGTACGGCAAAAGTGCCTGCTGCATTTGCATTAAAAGATAAGGTGGATGGGTATCTCGAAAAAATTGGCTTACGCAGTTTGTCTGATAAAATGTTGCAGATGGTGACAAAGTTGTTGCCGAATCATTTGCCAAAACGGATGAATGAGTTTCGTGATTTATATGAACATCATTTGATGATTCGTATCGAAAATCAGGATGTTGAGCAAGTCGAACGCTTTCTAAAAGAATATTTTCAACATAAAACATCAGGGGATTTTTTCCATTGTACGGATGAAGAAGGTCGTAAAGCTTTTTTACATCGTTTCGCAGTGGCGGGTGCAGCAATTCGTTATCGTGATACGCATCGTTCGGAAGTTGAAGATATTGTTGCGCTTGATATTGCTTTACGCCGTAACGACCGTGAATGGGTAGAAACTTTACCTCAAGAGATGGATGATTTAATTACCCATAAATTGTATTACGGACATTTCCTCTGCCATGTGTTTCATCAAGATTATATTGTCAAAAAAGGGGTAGATCCTTTGGCGATGGAACATCAGATGTGGCATTTGCTGGATAACCGTGGTGCAGAATATCCTGCGGAACACAATGTAGGGCATTTATATATTGCGAAACCTACTTTAAAAAATCATTATCAAAAGCTTGATCCAACCAATAGCTTTAATGTCGGCATTGGGCAGACCAGTAAATTAAAATACTGGAAGTGATGATATTGCGTCGTGTTAATTTGATTTGTTTATGGTGATTTATCAGATAAACAGTCTTTTAAAAAAGTAATAGATGATGAACTGATTTATTTAATGAAAATAGCCATGCAAAAGCATGGCTATTTTTTATTTCTGTTCGCCTAATTTGGAGGAAATAAATCCAAGTACAAAAGCACTGACAAAGAAAGTAATAACCGTGTAGAGTGCAGATTGTGTGGTAAACCAAATTGCAATGGTTAAGATCGTAACGATCGCTGTACAAATCCAAATCGCCAATCCAGAAGTTGCTAAAGGTTGTTGAGATGGAGCAGGGTCAGTTTGATCTGGTGTGGATTGATTTTCTTTGATATTTAAATCGTGAATAGGGGCATGCAGGTTGACACCATAAAAGAAATAAGGATGATCATCAAAACGTGCAAGCTCAATACGTTGCATTTCAATAAAAGAAATTTGTTGTGAATGATCCTGTGCTGTATTTTCAATGTGTTGTAGCAATTGGGTTAAGAAATGGGCATCATTTAAATCTAAGGGTAAACCACTGGTGCGTAATAAAATGTACTCAGGATAATGTTGTTCGATTAAAGATTTAAAGTCATCAAAATGATAGCTATTTTCTACCCCAAAAATTTCTATAAATAAGGGTTTACGCGCTGCTAAATTGAGAAGTGCTTGCTGTTGATCAATAACTAAATAAGCATACTGACTCTCACCAAAGTCCTCTTGGCGTTCTTCTAGATCAACTTGGTTGCGTTCATCGTTGATATCAAGATCATCTATATATCTTGTCCAGAAAATATTTTCTTGCTTAAACAGCATAAACCATAAAATCGGAATGAATGCATTTGCTTCGAGTTCAAAAGATGCACTTTGAAAAAACTCAGCCCATTGATTTTGACTACCTCTTGGCATATGGCTAAAGGTAGAACTGGTTAAAAATACCGGGTGGCTCATAAGGTTGATGCCTTTTCTTATTTACTTTTATTCAGCAGTTATATTGCAAAATAACGAAAATTGACACAGAAGATTGTTATAAAACTGTATAACACTTTTCTTTTAATTGAGTCATATCAAGATGTGTTGCTTCTTGCTGTGGGTAAGGCAGATAGAATTGACACTATCTACGATGAAAATATCAAAAATTGCCATCAAAAAAAAATTAAAACTCGATAAAGTAGTATGCAACAAGTTGCAAAGCCAAACTTAAAGGATTCATCATGACAAATAGCTATGCAAATATCTTAAAACCACTCCATCTGGGATTTACGACCATTAAAAATCGTGTCGTGATGGGTTCAATGCACACAGGTTTAGAAGATCGTTTTTATAACTACCCAAAACTTGCTGCATATTTTGGAGAACGCGCCAAAGGTGGTGTTGGGCTAATTATTACAGGGGGGATTTCCCCAAACCGCCAAGGTTGGTTGTTGCCAGCCGGTGGTACGATGAATACTTTAGGTGATATTGCACCACACCGTTTAGTCACACATGCTGTACATAAGCATGGTGCAAAAATTCTGATGCAAATTCTGCATGCAGGGCGTTATGGTTATCAACCGTTTGTTGTATCTTCAAGCCCAATCAAATCACCGATTTCGATGTTTAAACCACGTCAGATGAGTGACAAACTGATTCTTGAAACCATTCAAGATTATGCTGAAACAGCTAGTCTGGCAAAAAAAGCCGGCTATGATGGCGTAGAGATTATGGGTTCAGAAGGCTATTTACTGAATCAATTTTTAAGTCGCCATGTGAACCAACGTGAAGACCGTTGGGGCGGGCCAATTGAAAACCGTATGCGTTTGGCAGTCGAAATTGTAAAAGCGATTCGTGCCAAAGTTGGTGAAAAATTTATTATTTGCTTCCGTTTGTCGATGCTCGATTTGGTCCATGACGGTAATACTATGGATGAAGTGATCACTGTTGCGCAGGCATTAGAAAAAGCAGGTATTACTTTACTGAATACTGGGATTGGTTGGCATGAAGCACGTGTTCCCACGATTGTAACCTCTGTTCCGCGTGCTGCATTTGTAGATTACACCGCAGAAGTGAAAAAGCATGTCGCTGTACCTGTCATTGCTTCCAACCGAATTAATATGCCTGATACTGCTGAGGAAATTTTGGCAGCAGGTAAAGCTGATATGGTGCAAATGGCGCGTCCATTATTGGCAGATGCTTTTTGGGTGAGTAAAACCGCAACCAATCGTGTTGATGAAATCAATACTTGTATTGCATGTAACCAAGCCTGTTTAGATCATAGTTTTCAAAATAAGCGTGCAAGTTGCTTGGTGAACCCACGAGCAGCGCATGAAACTGAACTGGTTTATCTTAAAACAAAAAAACCGAAGAAAATTGCGGTTGTTGGTGGTGGTGTTGCAGGAATGTCAGCAGCTACTATTGCGGCAAGTCGAGGACATCAAGTAACTTTGTTTGAAGCTTCTACTGAGGTCGGTGGGCAGTTTAACCTCGCTAAAGTTGTGCCAGGTAAAGAAGAGTTTCATGAAACCATACGTTATTTTAAGGTTCAGATTGAAAAAACTGGTGTAGATTTACGTTTAAATACCAAAGTGAATCGTGAGCAATTAGAGCGTGAAGGTTTTGATGATGTGGTGATCGCAACAGGCGTGATTCCACGGGGTCTAAATATTGAAGGTAGTGATGCACCACAAGTGTTGTCTTATGCTCAAGTATTACGTGGTGCACCTGTTGGCAACAGAGTCGCTGTGGTCGGTGCAGGTGGTATTGGTTTTGATGTATCGGAATATTTATTAAAACCTGAGCATCAGCCGCAACCCCAAGCCTTGGCGGATTGGCAACGAGAGTGGGGTGTAGACCCAAATCCAAACTATATGACTGAAGGTGGTTTTGTTCCTGCTGAAGTAGAGCAACCGATCCGTCAAATATATTTGATGCAACGTAAAACCACACCTCTTGGTGTTGGTTTAGGTAAAACCTCGGGCTGGGTACACCGTGCACAATTGAAAAAACATGCGGTAAGAATGATGCGTGGCGTGCAATACAAGTCTGTAACCAATGAAGGATTATGGATTGAAAGCAATGGTCATGATCAATTGTTACGAGTAGACACGATTGTGGTGTGTGCAGGTCAGGAATCCGTTAAGGACTTAATGCCTCAAGAGGGTGAGTCAACTTTAGCAAATTACCATATTATCGGTGGTGCAAAATTGGCTGGTGAGCTTGATGCAAAGCGTGCGATTCGTGAAGGTGCTGAAATAGCAGCTAAACTTTAATCAAAATCATCTATTTTGATGAAACAATATGCATTTGAATGGTTTAAGTCTATTTTTTTCTTGTCAGAATTGGAAAAGCTTAGTATTCTTGCGCACATGGAAGCGTGGCAGAGCGGTTTAATGCACCGGTCTTGAAAACCGACGAGGGTGTGAGTCCTCCGTGAGTTCGAATCTCACCGCTTCCGCCAAATATCTTAAAGGGAATCAAATGAATAGTTTGATTCCCTTTTTCTTTGGCACAATTTTGGCCCTATTCAAAATTTTAGCTGATGACTACTCAAGTCTATTGATGGCGCTATGCAACATTTGGCTGCTATTGTATTGATCGCAATCTCAGCGAATAGCGACATCCAGAGCCATTCCAAAATGGAAAAATATTTTTCCATAGATTTTAGTTGCAGGCTTATTCATATAAGAATCATCGTGCTGAATAAGCCTTTAGAGATAGGTTTGTAATAAAACCGTTTCTAAGCAAAATGCTGCTTTAAAAAGGGTATTATGCATTCTGAATATTGTTCAGGGAAATCTCGATAAATATAAGTATGTTCTGCATCCGCGAAGATTTTAATTTCTACTTTTGTTACATGGTCGAGCCCTACTTTAAGCCGGTGGCCAAACTCAGGTGGGGTATAAATATCTTTTTCTCCATACATTAATAAGATGGGGGGGGTGATATTTTACTTGTGTAGATTTTGCTAACGGATTGAGTTCCTGATTAAGCTTTGGTAGTAGTGTATTTGATACCTTGAGCATTGCATGAGCGACTGGATAATGTTTCCAGAATTCTGGTAAGGTCGGAAATGCGCCTTCAAATACTGCAATTTTATATGGGTGTCCATCTTTTGCTAATGAGCATAGTCCCCAAGCCGCACCAAATGACGCACCAATTAAACCTACATTTAATTCGGGTGTCCGCTTTTGAGCATATATCCCTGCATGATATACATCATTGGGATAGTCAAATGAAAATCCTTCACTTTCTCCAAAACCATTAGCATCATAAATAAGTACGTTATAACCATTTTTTAAAAATAGATCCGCATGTCCGTAACGGAGCCAAAATGCTTTAGCCGCTTTTCCCATTGGATGAGCAAGTACTAAAGTTGCTTTTGCTGCTGGTGCACTTTTCCAGTAGCCCGCGAGTGTTTGCTGGCCAGTTAAGGGAATAGTGACAGCCTCCCAGTCTTCTTTAGAAATAGCTTGAGGCCAAATCCAAGGTACTTCGAATCTTCCAAAAAATGGCTTTCGTAGAATTTGGTGAGCAATTTTTTTCATTTTGGTTATCCAATATTTTTCAAAGTTTATAATACATAGTAAAGTTCCTTTTTGGAACTTGTAATTCAAAATGTATCCCTTATTGATTTCTTTTATGGAAATTGGGTATCGCTCATATTTTTAACCATCTTAATGATACATCGGACAAACATGACGAATACGTTGAAATTAAGAAATGGAATAGATAAATTATCATTTATTTTTTAATTACATATAGAGCGCAATAGCTATAATTCGAGTTGATAAGCCAAATTACTGAAAATAGATTCTGCAACAAAAAAATTGCCGTGGTTTAAAGTCCAAGAAGTGTTTCTGGTATACAGTTGTTTTGCCTTTATGCAGATTAATAAAGGCAAAATCATCATTTGGGGTATGAACCAGTAAATTATGTTTTTGTTAGTGCTAGTATCCGAGACTACAACCAGAATATACAATACGACAAGGCTGTAAATTTTCACTTAAACAAAACACTAATGCACCTTTTTTAGCCCCATCCTCTGAAAAATCCAGTAAAATTTTTGATTTTTGACCATCATTAATTGGATCAGCTATAGCAACACAGCGATTAGAATAGGTTTTAGATACTTCACATTTTTGTCCGCCATCCTGTTGACACGCTTTTAATGCTTTTGCTTGTGCCTCATCTTTAGATTTAAAATTTCTTGTAAAACCAATTGGACGCCCTTTTAAGCCTTTACTTTTATCCTCTGCAATCGCACCCCATAATGTTTCAATCATAGGATACAAAGTTGGATTTTGATTCGTATATCCACCACTTCCTCCACCTGGAATAGGTGCGCAACCTTGAACACCTTGTCCACCTACAGGATAATAGCCTGAAGGACAATTCCCTTCAGCATGTACATTCTCAATAGTTAAATAAATGATAAAAATAAAGAAAATAGATAAATTAAAAATCTGATTATTTGTCAATATCATTCTATAAACTCCTTTAAAATCATTGCTTAATAATAAGGAAAGCTATGAATTATTCTATATAATTCCTATATTTTAAAATGATAATAAGTTCTTTTGTGTTTTTAAATGTCAGTGCATTCTCGGTAGAAAGGATAGCACCTAAATTTTTTAGTTCCGTCTTTTAATGAAATAATTTAGCGAATTGATGTGGCATTAAAATGAACATTGGCTTTCTTTTTATAGAAAAAATCAAATTGTTCGGAAAACCCCCATTTTGAGTTGATTAAATGAGTAGAACACCAAAGTCCTTATACGGTGATCATATGCTGTAGATCGCTTTATAAATGCTCATATAATTATGGCTGACTAAAATATCATTTTCACGTCACTTTAAAGTTTGGCAAATTATTTTATTGTAAAAGTCAACAAACTTAATCTGAGAGAAACTCATGAAAAATGTACTTAGTCGAAGTGTAACAGCTTTAATCTGTATGGGTGCTTTAATGACCACAGTTCAAACATGGGCACATGAGGATGAAGATAAAGTATTGACTAGAACAGTCGATGAACAGCCAATAGACAAAAAACAAAAGAAATGTGAAAAAAATTGTAAAACAAACATTGATCCTAAAACTCAAACAAATAACTCAACGCAACATCAGCATGGAAACGCTTCAGAAATGTCACAAATGGATCATTCAAAAATGACCAATATGCCTTCTTCAATGAAAGATATGGATCATTCAAATATGGAGATGCCAAACAAAACAAATAAGTGATTCTTTGAGAAAAAAGATGAGTCTATTAGACTCAACACATTTCATTGTGATCTCCAAAAGCTCATCAAAAGATGAGCTTTTTTAAAACATAAAACTTGTGTATGGACTATGCTTATTTTAAAAATGTCATCGCTTAGACATGATATTTGAGTATATTAGAAGAAATTTTCACAAAATAAATGTGTATGCCTGTTCAAGAAACGACTTCTCCACGTATTCCCAAATATATTGCCATTCGAGATGCTATTGCCCATGAGATTGAGTCTGGGCAATGGAGTGCCAATACCAAACTCGCTTCAGAGCGTGTGTTGATGGAACAATTTGCTACCACACGTGTCGCAGTTCGAGAAGCATTATTGGCTTTGGAAATGGACGGTCTCATCTATCGTTTAGATCGCCGTGGTTGGTTTGTTCGTGCACCACGAATTATTTACCGTCCGCAATCGACTAAAAGTTTTAACCAATATGTGACTGAGCAAGGGGGTGTACCAAGTACGGAATTGATTTCTGCGGAATTGCTGCAAGCGACCTCTTGGGATGCAGCACATTTAAAAATTTCGGTGGGTGATGATATTTATTCGATGTGGCGACGTCGTAGTATCAATGGTCGTCCTGCGGTAGTTGAACATTTACGTATCAATGCAAGTTTATTTCCTCAATTCTTAGAACAACAATTAGAAGGTTCTATTACGATATTGATGGCAGAGCATTATCAACGGCAATTGACCCGAGCGCATATTAATCTTTATCCAACGGTATTGTCAGAACAACAAGCCAAAGCTTTGCATGTCAATGTTGGTAGTATGGGTTTATATATTTGCCGTACCAACTGCGATCAAAAAGGAGTGATTACCGATGTTGACCAAGAATATTGGTTACATGATGTACTCGATTTACATTTTGAAGCGTCATAATAAAGAATGAAAATAATTAATCTGGTTTAAACCAGATTAATTAAATTGTCATAAACTTTTGTTGAAATACAGGCTATCAAGAAGCAGCATTCGTTAGGAATGTCATAATGAGCCCGTATCTGAAACAGCAGCAAAAAAAACTCCTCGCCATGGGCACAAGTATTCTCTTTGCTTGTGTCAGCACGGCATGCACCACGTCTTCAACCTCGAATGATGTTGAGCAAATCACAGTCTATACCGCGGTTGAAGCGGATCAATTAAAGCGTTATCAATGGGAATTACGCAAAGCACATCCTGAATTAAAAGTAAAATGGGTGCGTGATTCGACAGGTGTGATCACCGCAAAATTATTAGCAGAACAAAAGAATCCACAAGCCGATGTGGTGATGGGACTTGCTTTAACCAGTTTATTGGTCATGGAAAAAAAAGACTTATTGCAACCGTATCGTCCGAAGCATATCGAACAACTTAAAACTGATTTTTATAGCCAAAACGACATTCCAACATGGACAGGCATGACTGCTTGGGAGTCAGCTGTTTGTGTCAATACTGTTGAATTGGAAAAGAAAAAACTACCGATTCCGCAAACATGGCAAGACCTGACTAAACCAATTTATCAAGGGTTAATCGTGATGCCAAATCCGGCATCGAGTGGCACAGGCTATTTGGATGTGACTGCATGGATGCAAATTTTTGGTGAAAAGCAAGCTTGGCAATATATGCAGGCACTCGATAAAAACATTTCTCAATATGTGCATTCAGGCTCGAAGCCTTGCAAGATGGCGGCTCAGGGTGAAACGGTCATTGGAATTTCGTTTGGTTATCCAGGCTTTAAGTTGAAATCGCGTGGTGCGCCTTTAGAAATTGTCTATCCAAAAGAGGGGCTAGGTTGGGAAATGGAAGCCTCAGCCATTGTCAAAGGTACGAAAAAACTCAGCAGCGCAGAAAAGTTTATTGATTGGAGCATTAGCCAAGCTGCCAATGAAGCTTATGCACAAAATTTTTCAATGGTGGCACATCAAAATGTTCACAGCAAAAACCAAGACTTCCCAAAAAATCTTGCGCAGCAATTGGTAAAGAATGATTTTTATTGGGCAGCTGAACAGCGTGAATCAATTCTAAAACAATGGTCAGCAAAATTTGAAAAGTAATTGAATCATATACACACAAAAAGCTATTCAGAATCAGTTATTCAAAATTAACGATTAAAAACTAGGTGCAGTATGCAAATTCCATCGCATTTACAAAATAGTAGGACAGGGCAAGCCATGCCAAACTCGGCAGGGCATCTGCTCTCAACTTTAAGAACATTTAAAATGGCAGAATCAAAAACAGTGCTTGAAGTGATGGATATTCAAAAATCTTTTGGTTCAAGCCGTGTCTTGGAACACATTAACCTTGACCTGAAAGCAGGTGAATTTGTTAGCTTTTTAGGTCCATCAGGTTGTGGTAAAACAACATTGCTACGCATCATTGCTGGGCTTGAACAGCCTGATTATGGCAAAGTGATTAAACAACAAATTGATATTACCCATTTTAATATTGCAAAACGTAAATGTGGCATTGTTTTCCAAAACTATGCACTCTTTCCAAACTTAACTGTGGCGGAAAATATTGCATTTGGTTTGCATAAAAAACACTGGTCAGCGCAAGAGATTCAATTTCGTATCAATGAATTATTAAACTTAATTGAATTGCCCAATATTGCGGAAAAATATCCCAATCAATTGTCAGGTGGTCAGCAACAGCGTGTGGCTTTAGCCCGTGCGATTGCGCCCAATCCTGATGTTTTATTGTTGGATGAACCTTTGTCCGCTTTGGATGCGTTGGTACGTTTAAACCTCCGCCAAAAAATTCGTACCATTCAATGTCAATTAAATTTGCCTGCGATCATGGTTACGCATGATCAGGAAGAGGCGTTAAGCATTTCTGACCGTGTGGCGGTGATGAATAAAGGTGTGATTGAACAACTCGATACGCCACATAATATTTATTACAAACCGCAAACTCGTTTTGTAGCACAGTTTATTGGTTCGATGAATTTTATACAGACAGTAGCGGTCGATACGCATCGTTTAAAAATGAATGAGCATTCTCTTATTGAATTTCCACATTTAAACTTTGCCCAAGATGAACATTATGAAATTGCTTTTCGATCTGAAAATGTCAAATTAGTTGCTGGAAATGAATCTTCTACTGAATATTTAAATTTAGCTGTACGTATTGTCAATACTGAGTTTTTAGGCGCAAAACGTCGTTTATTCTGCATGGTACAAAACCAAAATCAGGCCGATGACAATATGTTGCAAGTTGATGTGGATCATCAACATATGGCGGTTGTGCAAGATGGAATGTATCTGCAAGTGCCGATTCTTGACTTACATGTGTTTGATTCACGAGGGCATGCGAGATGTTAAATCAGTCTGCCGCAGATGCTTTATTAAGTAGTCAAACAGCACATCGTTTTCGTTATTCATTGCGTTCAAGTGCGGTGTTGTTTGTCGCAGCAATTCTATTCACCTTGAGTTTGATTGCACCCTTAATCGTATTGATGCAAAGCGCATTTTTAAATGAACAGCATCAATTTGTCGGGTTGGATAACTTTACAGCTTATTTTTCCAATCCGGCCTTAATCTCATCGATTTTTAATTCGATGTGGATCGCCATTACAGCCATGTTGATTACGGTGAGCTTGGCAAGTGTTTATGCTTTTGCATTGATCAATTGCAATATTCGAGGCAAAGCTTTCTTTAAAACCGTGGCATTTTTACCGATTCTTGCACCTTCACTTTTGCCTTCATTGGCTTTGGTGTATTTGTTTGGTCAGCAAGGTGTGTTTAAGGGCATGCTGGGAGAGGTGGAAATTTATGGTCCACTAGGCATTTTGATCAGTTATTGCTTTTGGCTATTTCCTGCCATGGTCATGTTGATGATGGGCGCATTTCGCCATATTGACCAACATTTGATTGAGGCTTCTCATGCTTTAGGAAAAAATACGCTACAAACCCATTGGGCAGTGACTTTTCCTGCGATTCGCTATGGTTTAGTCAGTGCCTGTCTGGTGGCATTTACTTATGTCATTACCGATTTCGGGATTCCTAAAGTGATTGGCGGCTCATTCAATATGATGGCGTTGGATGTATATAAGCAGATCATTGGTCAACAAAATATGAACATGGGTGCCGTCATTTCGATTTTATTGCTCTGTCCTGCGGTGTTGGCATTCATTTTTGATCGATACCAAAGTCGTCATCAGGAACGCTATCAAAATTTCCAAATTCAGCCTTATCGTTTGCGTGCCAATCCTCGCCTTGAAAAAGCATTAACTGTATTTTGTGGGGTGATTTCAGGCGGCATTTTACTGATTATTGTGACTGCGATTCTCGCATCATTCATTCGCTATTGGCCCTATGATTTGTCAATGACCTTAAATCATTATCGTTTTGACTATGTTGATGGTGGTGGTTGGTCAAGTTATTTTAACTCAATCAAATTGGCATTGTTCAGTACAGTTTTCGGTACGATGATAATTTTCATCATTGCCTTATTTAGTACCCGTTTTAAAGCACATCCTTTACTTAAAAACTATGTAAAAGTCTTGGTGTTATTACCTTTGGCTGTGCCTGGCTTGGTGTTGGGTATTGCTTATATCTTGTTCTTTAATGCACCGCAAAATCCTGTGTCTTTCGTTTACGGTACGATGACGCTGTTGGTGATTTCAACCATTATTCATTATTACACTGTGCCACATTTGACCTTAACGCATGCGATTCAACAGATCCCGAATCAACTTGATCATGCTGCACAAAGTTTAGGATCTTCACATTGGACAATGTTTCGCAAAGTATATTTGCCTTTAACCTTTCCTGCGCTGTGTGATGTGTTGGTGTATTTATTTGTCAATGCCATGACTACTGTTTCAGCTGCGATTTTCCTTTATTCACCTGATACCAATTTGGCATCGGTGGCGGTGCTGAATATGGATGATGCAGGTGATACCGTTGCAGCTGTGGCGATGAGTATTTTGATTTTACTCACCTCATGTGCAGTCAAGTTGCTGCATTGGTTATTCACTCGGAAAATGATGGTGTCAACACAACGTTGGCGTGAGCAAACACATTCATAACAAATTGATCTTTCAGTCAATCTTTTTAATTAACTAAACCATTTGAATTGAACGCTTTCTTTTAGGCGCTGGGGATTTTGCGTGCTAAAAAAAGTAGATAAGGTGGAAAAGACAATGAATACAGCACAATTTGACTTAATTATTGTCGGTGCAGGCATTTTAGGATTATCGGCTGCGATCCAAGCGGCAGAACAAGGTTTAAAGGTACAAGTCTTTGAAAAATATGCACAACCTATAGGTGCGACTCGCCGTAACTTTGGCATGGTTGGGACTTCGACGCTAAGCCGTCCTAATGCGAAATGGCGTGAATATGCTTTGGCAACCCGTGAATTTTATCAACGGATTCAGGCACAAGCCGATATTTCATTTCAACAGCGAAACGGTTTGTATCTCGCCAATACCGAACTTGAATGGCTAGTATTAAACGAGTTTGCTCAAGCTGCAGCTGATTATCAGATTCCTGTAAGTCTATTGTCTAAGCAGCAACTGTTTGATCAATATGCTTATTTAAACCCAGAAACTGCGCTACGTGGCGCTATGGTGTTTCATGAAGATTATTCAGTTGAGCCACATTTGGTGGGACTGCGTTTGTTGCAATATGCCGAAAAACTTGGTGTACAAATTTATTGCAATGCCTCAGTGGTACTGACGCAATTTAACCAAGGTATGGCGCATATTCGCTTGGCATCAGGTCAAACATTTACCGCAAATAAAGTCATGATTTGTCATGGTGAAGAGACACAATTGTTGTATCCCGAGCTCTTACAACAAAAAGGTTTATTGCGTTGTACTTTACAAATGGCATTAACCAAACCGCTAAAAGTCAATCTCAAAGCTTCGATTTATTCAGGATTGTCGATCTCTCGTTATCCCGCTTTTGAGATTTGCCCAAGTCATCAAGATTTACGCAATGAATCGCAAATCGGTTTAGTTGAAAAATACGGTATTCATATCCTCATTAAACAAAATGAATTCGGACAAATTATTTTGGGCGATAGCCATGAATATTATCCGATTGAAGACATACCACAATTTAATCAACGTGAAGAAATTAACCAATTCATTTTGCAATATTGCAAAGAAAATATTGGCTTAGAACTACCTGAAATTGAATCTCGTTGGAATGGTTACTATCTGACTCATCCTACGGAATTGGCATGTGTGATGGAAGCTGAAACCAATATTTTCCTTGTCAGTGCGATTGCAGGCAAAGGCATGACCACAGGCGCAGGATTTATGAAAGAAATGTTAGAAAATTATATTTTGTAATCTGGTTTAAACCAGATTTATTTATACTGTATGAAATTGAACAAAGGTTAGGTGAAATGAACGCACAAATTGAACTTGCAAACACAATTGAAAACGATGTTGAAAATGAATACTTACTGTTGACACCGGGACCATTGTCTACCTCGAAAAGTGTGCGTCGTGTGATGCAACGTGATTGGTGTACTTGGGACAAAGAATATAACGCATTGGTTCAGGAGATACGCAGTCGTTTGGTGGCGTTGGCAACTGCAAAACCTGAACAATATAGTGCTGTGTTGATGCAAGGCAGTGGGAGTTTCTCTGTAGAAGCAGTGTTAGGTTCGGCGATTCCACAGAATGGCAAAATTTTAATTATCAATAACGGGGCATATGGCGCACGCATGGTGCAAATGGCTCGATGTTTGAAAATTGACGTGGTGGAATTACGCTACCCTGAAATGCAAATCCCTCAACTGGCTGATATCGAAAAAGCACTTGAAGATGACAATATCACTCATGTGTCATGTGTGCATTGCGAAACCACCACTGGTTTATTAAACCCAATTCAAGCGATTGGAAGTATTGTCAAAGCCAAAAACAAAGTATGGATTGTCGATGCGATGAGTTCTTTTGGTGGCGTACCAATGGACATTGCAGAACTTGAAATTGATTTCTTGATTTCAAGTGCCAATAAATGCATCCAAGGTGTACCTGGCTTTGGTTTTATTTTGGCAAAACGTGAGCAATTACAAGCGTGCAAAGGTTTGGCTTGTTCAGTCAGTTTAGACCTATATGACCAATGGAATACCATGGAACAGCATAATGGTAAATGGCGTTTTACTTCGCCCACTCATGTGGTGCGTGCTTTTTATCAAGCACTTTTAGAATTAGAACAAGAAGGCGGAGTAACCGCACGTTATCAGCGTTATTTCAATAATCAAAAACGTTTAGCCGCAGGTATGCAAGCGCTTGGTTTTGAAATGGTTTTAGAGCAAGACGCACCACAATCTCCAATTATCACTACATTTTTATATCCAAATGAAGCCGATTTTAGTTTCCAAGCCTTGTATGAAAATCTGAAACAAGCAGGGTTTGTGATCTATCCCGGCAAAGTCACCGACTTAAATTGCTTCCGTATCGGCAATATCGGAGAGATTTATTTAGATGATATTGAACGGCTTTTAACAGCGATTGAGCACTATCGTATTTGATTGGAATTCACAGCTCCTTTTCTTGTGCCATTTATGGCTCAGGGCGGAGGTTTGGATGGGGAGATTATAAATCCTCTCCCTAGCTCTCCTTTTAAAAGGAGCGGGCGCTGCCATTAGAAATTAAATATTACGTAACACTCAGCTTGCGCAAGACAGCTATTTTTAACTTTGAGAAATGAATAGGATAACCTTATGAACACTTCAAATTCAGCATTACAAGCCGTCGTTTTTGATTGGGCAGGTACAACAGTAGATTTTGGTTCACGCGCACCAATTTTGGCATTTATGGCTTTATTTGCAGATAATAAAGTTGAAATTTCAATTGAAGAAGCACGTGCACCAATGGGTTTAGAAAAACGCGATCACATTGCGGCAGTTTTGAAAATGCCACGTGTTGTAGATGCGTGGAAGCAGGCACATGGTGCTGAAGTGACTGTGGCGGATATTGACCGTTTATATCAGGACTTTATTCCATACCAATTGAAAAGCATCCCAAGCTGCTCAAAATTGATTCCGGGTGCATTAGACGCTTTTGCTGATATTCGTGCCCGTGGTGCAAAAATTGGCAGTAATACTGGTTATGCTTCGATGATGATTGGTCAATTGGTGCAAGATGCAGCTGATCAAGGCTATGTGCCTGACTGTACTATTACAGCCAGTGATGTGAAACATGGTCGTCCATATCCTGAAATGTTGTGGAAAAACTTAATTGAACTTGATGTGTTAGATATTAAAACTGTGGTGAAAGTGGATGACACAGTGGTCGGCATCGAAGAAGGTTTAAACGCTGGTTGTTGGACTGTGGGCTTGGCCGTCAGTGGTAATGAAGTGGGGCTAAGCTTCGAAGAGTGGTCTGCACTTTCAGCGTCTGAACAACTAAGTTTAAAAGAAAAAGCATACGCAAAAATGAATGCTTCAGGTGCACATTATGTAATTGATAGTATTGCTGACTTACCTGCGGTATTGGATGCGATTGAACAGCGTTTAGCAAATGGTGAAAAGCCTTAATAGATGATGAATACCAGTCTTTATGACTGGTATTTTTTTAGAGCTGAAATATAAAATCTTTTTTGTTAACTCCCTCATACTACTTGAAAATATTTTAATCAGCCTCAGTGTATGCTTGGTTGTTTGTAGTGAACAAAACTAAGATTCAAATCTATTTAATTAGAAGATGAGTGCGGTTTTCCAAAATTATTTTTATACAACCTATGTTGCCTAATAGCTTCCATTCAAAAATTTTGTCATGTAAGTTGCTCTACAAATAATGATGACTATTCACATGTATTTGTTTAGATGGTATTTAGCCAACGGGACGATTTTCTTGGCTTCACACAGCATCTCTAAAGTTGTATCTCAGCTTTTTCAGCAAAATGAACTGATGAGTTACTTTTCGTTCTTTTCATATCCTAAACAACAAAGTCGCCAACAGCTGCTTAATTAAATTCAGAAATATTTTAAATATTATCAATAGGTTTTATTGAATATGAGAAAGCTGTAAAACCTATTCCTTATGGATTGAGAAATCGACGATCTGCTTAGACAGATAAGCGACTTACAATATTTACACAGTCAAGCGAATAAACGTGATAGATCATGAAAATCTTTCAGCTACTGAGCAAGCTCAAAACTGGAAAAATAATTTAATGTGCTTTTAGAAAGGCCGAAAAGAAGAAATTCAGCAACAGTCAAAACTAAAAGATATGAGGACACTGCGTGATTTAGTCAAACAAATGCAGTCACTTCATTTATGCAATCAACCAGAATAAATGTGCCTACAGAATTTTGAAAATATCTATGACCAAGGAGGGTAAATAGGATTGAGTAAATAAGGCTTTTAGATGACAGCTTTATTTATGAGGAGCACTATGCAAAAAAACAAAAAATGCATGGTTATAGAGGATTTATAACGTGAATGATGCTGATTTCTAAATAAAAAGAAATTCAGCTAACAGGGAAATATATGAAACAGACTTTACTCACCGCCAGTATTGTGGCTTTGGCCACATTGGCTATGCCAGTTTTTGCTTCTGGTTTACAGAGCGTTAGCAGCAACTATGTGGCTTCTGATTATGCAAAAACCAAATATCCAGTTGTATTTAACCATGGGATGTTTGGTTTTACTCGACTCGGTCCTACAGCTTTTGGTATGGATTATTTTTATCAGGTTCTTCCCGATTTGGCACGTAATGGCGCGACGGTTTATGCAACACAGGTTTCTCCACTAGAATCCACCGAAGTTCGTGGCGAGCAGTTGCTACAACAAGTAGATGAAGTTTTGGCACTCTCAGGAAAGTCAAAAGTTAATCTAATTGGTCATAGTCATGGTGGACCGACCATTCGTTATATTGAAGCCATTGCACCTGAGAAAGTCGCTTCACTCACTGCTGTTGCTGGAACGTTTAAAGGGTCCAAAGTCGGAGATGATATGTTGGATAATCCTAGTGAGAAATTTTTATTTACAATCCTAGGACAGTATATCGTTGCGCCAGTGGAACTACTCTTACAAGGTAATCCTGATTTGCCAATTAGTCTGGATCGCTCATTGAAATCATTAAGTGAAAAGGGTTCTGCTGAATTCAATGCGCGTTTCCCAACTGCAGCAATTCCATCTGATTGTGGCAATGGTCAGAAGATTACCAGTAATGGGGTTTATCATTATTCGTGGACAGGTAAAGCTCAAGCAACCAATATACTTGATGTCATTGACGTTGCCATTTCCACCATGGCACCGAGATCTTATAAAAATAATGACAATGATGGTTTGGTTAACCGTTGCAATGCACATTTCGGCCAGGTGATTCGAGACGACTATAATCAAACACACCTAGATGAAATCAATCAGATTTTGGGCTTGAAAGCATGGTTTGGACCAGATCCTGTGTCACTTTATCGTCAACAGGTCAATCGTCTAAAACTTGAAGGGTTATAAGGGTATATCATAAGCAATAGACCCTAAGCACATCATAAAGGAGTCTGAATATTCAGGCTTCTTTTGTTTAGAACACAATGATTGGCTTTAGGTTTAATCTTTTCTAAAAATTTAGATTTTTTTATCTATGAATAGAAAGCTGATAAAGATTTATTAGAGATCTTTGTAAAAGGGGAAGATGACATCCATGTCGATCATTACACTTGTCTTTAAGACCAGTTTTATGCTGATATCCTTATACAGATCATAACGAAATCATGCAGGTATAGACTTTATAAAAAATCCACCTTTCCTGTTTTTACATCATAAATACCACCTGCAATGCCAATTTCACCTTCTTCGACCATCTTTTTCAGTACTGGACTATTTCTTAAGATATAGGCAATATTATTTTGTACATTTGCAATGGTCACCGCCTGAATGAAATTACTGGTGAGTTGGTAATCAGTCATTTCTTTATGTACGTTTTCTGCCGCCTGCATAATCGGTTTAAGAAAATATTGTACATGTGGGGTTTCGTTGAGTTGAGTGATATCCTTTTTTTGTTCATACATCTGACAAGCTGCTGTCACTGCACCACAATCTGTATGACCCAATACTAAAATTAATTTGGAACCCTTACTCTTACAGGCGAACTCTAGAGAGCCCAATACTTTTTCGCCCGCAATATTTCCAGCAATGCGTAGACTAAATAAGTCACCAATACCAACATCAAAAATCCGTTCAGTTGGCGCACGTGAATCCATACAGCCTAGAACTGCTGCAAATGGATGCTGTCCAGATTGTGCAGTGACCTGAATTTGACGAGCAATATTATGATAAATCCGTTCATGATTAACGAATCGTTGATTGCCTTCTTTGAGTAGCTGAAACACTTGTGCAGGCGTAAGTTGTCGTTGAATTTCCTGAGTACTGACATCAATATCCAGTTCTTCTTCTTTAATTTCAGGATAATGTATTTTAAAGCCAATTAGTTTTACATCGATGCCATTTTCTGCAGCTGTTTCATCCCTAAAATCTTTAATTACTTGATATACATCCGGATCAATATAATAGGTATTCGACGCATCGATCACTACAGTATCGCCACTGACTATTTTCTCTAAGGCAGAAACCAACGCTGAACGATTTAAAAAGCTAATATTGGGTGCCAGTTCAATACGGGTAATATTTCCATGCAAATGTGCTTCATGGATGATACGAACACCACGGAATAAATTATTTTTTAATACAATGATAAAACTAATCAACAGCCCTAATAAAATACCGATAAGTAGATCCGTCGCGATAATTGCAACAACCGTTACAATGAAGGGTAGAAATTGCTTCCATCCTTGAGCATAGATCCGTTTAAAAAGTGAAGGGCTGGCTAATTTTACGCCAGTTAAAATTAAAATAGCGGCAAGGGAAGATAATGGAACAACATTGATTAATGGTGTCAGGAATAAAACCGCAATAATCAATAAAACACCGTGAAAAATTGCAGAGAATTTAGTCTTTGCACCACTTGCTGCATTGACAGAACTTCGAACAATCACTGAGGTAATCGGCATACCTCCAATTAAACCAGACATGGTATTTCCGATACCTTGAGCCACCAACTCTTTGTTTGGCGGAGAGGCACGCTTTTGCGGATCCATTTTGTCCGCAGCTTCTAGATTTAATAGTGTTTCAAGCGAGGCGACGATCGCCAGTGTAATGGCACCTGTATAAATTATAGGATTATTCCATTGAGTGAAGTCAGGGAAACTGATAATTGATTCAACACCTGAAAAGATATTGGGAAGATTGACCAGATGTTCAGTGCTGACTGCGAGGCTGGAATTGGCACTGATAAAAAAATAGTTTAAGAGTCCCGCAAAAATAACCGCAATAAGTGCAGAGGGTACAACCATTTTTTTTAAAGGTGTTTTATCCCACAATAAAATAATGAATATACTTGAGATACCAATGATTGCCGCACCATAATCAAGATGCTGTAATAGGCCTATCCCTTCGCCCCAACGTTGTTGAAGAATTTCGGTTTTAATCCCAAAGAGTAGAGGAAGCTGATTGATGATCAAGATTAACCCGATGGCAACAAGAAGTCCCATAATCACATTGGTTGGGATAAAATTTGAATAGGTTCCCAACCGAAATAACCCGAAAAATAATTGGATGAGACCCGCTAAAACCAAACAAAATAAAAAAGCTTGATAGTTGCCTTCAAGCTTATCTAGCTGTGTTAAAACAATAGCGGTAAGCCCAGCAGCGGGACCTGACACACTGATATGAGAACCACTCAAATAACCGATAACGATTCCACCAATGACACCTGCAATAATACCGGAAATCAAGGGTGCACCTGAGGCACTGGCTATACCTAAACAGAGCGGTAGAGCGACTAAAAAAACAACTAAACCTGAGAGCAAATCATTTGTATAAAACTTTCTTCTGGGAACCAATTCCTGTTGCATAAATATTCTCGGCAAATTTATAAGTTTGATATGCATCTGGATACAGCCTGTTTCATGCTGTACACCAAACTTGCCTAAGTTAGATGAGAATGTGTCGGTAAACTTTAATAAAGACCAAATGACAACAGATTATGAAAGAAACTCTATATCAGCTTTACAAATGATAAATTTTTCTGAATATTAAAGAAACTCTTAAATATTTATTCGAACAATTTAGTTAAATTATAAGTATTTTAATACGTTAATTTTAATTTGATTTTTAGGTTTTTGGCTAAAAAGTGCTGATGAAGTCTGTATAACTTATGGCTTGAGCAATAAGGGATGGTGATGTATTTGTTTTTTAATAGGTAAGTTTTACTTGCGAGCCGTGAGATTTTTTTCCAAAAAATTATTCAGATGTAAAACTTATATTGTTTTTATATTGGGTTTTGTAGGGTTTATGAAATATTTTAGAAAATATGTTTTTTCACGTGAATTTAGTTGTTTATTTGAATGAGTAAAAATGAGTATTGTGGTGTTTTAACTACACAATGCTTGCGGATATATTTACTTTATCTACTCATCTGTTGGCGCTATATCATGTGAAAAAACATGTTATATTTCATTTGTATCTGAAATGGATCTTCAAATAAAACGGTTTGTTGAGTACAACTCGCTTAGTAGGGTGCAGGAGCTGATACAATTTCATTAAAAAATACTTTTTACCTTCACGACTATTTTTAATATTATTCACAATATTGATTTTGAACACTTTTGAGCTATAAATGTCAAAAAATATAAATGGATGGATTACGAGATGGATAATTATTTAAGGGACTAAATTGAAGACGACATTCGTTTTTTTAAAGCTAATCAAGCATATTAACAAGTCAGATATTTATAAATTATAAGTATTTTTAATAGCTTAGTGTTTATTGATGTGATTCTGAAATTGTGTATAAAAACAATGCGGATACTTGATCAATAAATATTTGTAATGGGGGTATTTATGGTCGTTTTATCCTATTTAAAAAACCAAAACAAGCATTTCAACGCCGTAAAAAACCAACAAATAACGATTGCAGCTAAAGCAAACATTATTATCTGTATCGCATTTTGCCTATTTTGGACAATATATTTTAGCTTTGCTGAGATGTGGTTCATTGTTTGTATTGATATTTTTTTTACAACAATGTCGATCTTCAGCTTATTTTTGATTTATATCCATCGAATTTCAGCGGGCATATTGGTTTCACAAATTGTCCTCTTTATTTTTCCTGTGGTTTTTTGCTTAATATTTGATGTCGCTACAATAGACCACCCCAGAGTTGCGCATTTATTTCTTCCAGCAGGGGCTATATTGGGATATTTGAATTATCGAAGAGATCCCAATGCGTTACAACTAATTTTAATTATCTTATCCATTGCCGCTTTTATCTTTTTTAGCGGGAGTGCGTTTACTTTAGATGGAGCAATACCTTTAGCTGAAAGCATTCGAGCTTATGGTGGTTGGATTGCAATATCCGTTGCCACCTTAATGATTTGTATCTCAATTTTTGTGATGCAATTGGAATTGCAGATAGAAAATAAGCTGGTGCAGGATCTCCGCTTGGCACTTTCAAAACAACAGTTTGAGCTTTTTTATCAACCTCAAGTAAATTCTTCTGAAAAAATTATAGGCGCTGAAATTTTGCTACGTTGGCGTCACCCGACACTTGGTTATATCCCTGCAAAAGATTTTATTCCTGTAGCGGAAACTTTGGAGTTAATGCCTAAAATTGGAGATTGGATACTGATTCAGGCAAGCAAGGTATTACAAGACTGGCGTGAAAATGAATCTACAAAAGATCTTACACTTTCAGTCAATATAAGTGCTGATCATTTTATGCAAGAGAATTTTGAGCAAATCGTGACCTCTATGGTGCAGAGAAATGCAGTGCTTCCATCCCAACTCATATTAGAAATAACTGAAAGGGTTGCGTTAAATAATATTGAAAGTGTTATAGAAAAAATGGGCTTTTTGGATAAAAATGGCATTCAGCTTGCTTTAGATGATTTTGGTACAGGTTATTCATCATTAAGCTATTTGCAGAAAATGCCGATTAGCCAAATCAAAATTGATCAGAGTTTTGTACAAGCGGCTTTAGATGATGAGCGGTGTAATAAATTGGTCTATGGGATTGTTAAAATTGGCCTTGATTTAAACCTGCGTGTGTTAGCAGAGGGGATTGAGACCGTTGAGCAATTTAATCGCTTTCAAGAAAATGGCTGTACTGAATTTCAAGGCTATCTATGGGGATGTCCAATGCCTTTAACGGATTTTATGAACAAAATAGCTGAGGAAAATCATTAAAGTTTGCGAAAAGTGATCATAAGAATAAGAAATAGACTGTTTTAGCTCTATCTTTGATTCAATGGTTTTATTATATAAGTCTTTAAAAATTAGATGTTTATAAATTAAATATTTCCTAAGTTAGCTAAGTTTTGGTGCTAAGTCTTAGTGGTGTATCTTCGTTAATTTATTGAGTAGAGTAATTTATGCATTTAATATTTTTGTTGAGAAAAACCCTAACTTTTCGATGTTAGTTAATCATGGTTCTACCCGTCAAAATCCATAAGGTGTATATTATGAATGATTTAGTTGCAACACTTGCCTCTATAAGAACCGAAAAAAACCACTTTATTGAACACTTGGATCGAATTAAAGGATATACAGAAGATGAAATAAGTGAAATCGAGAACTTAAATAATATCTCTGTGCATGGGCAATTAAAAGAGTTGCTCATGGCTATGGGGAAATGTTCAGGTGGGCTTTTATTTGGTGATGATTTTTATATATATCGTTATTACCGAGGTCCAGGTTTTAGTTTGGAAAGACAAAATGATTTAATGTCTGAAGATGATCCAACAGTTAAGTTTTTAGAGAACTGTGGTGTATCTGATCTAGTGGAAAAGCAATATTTTGAGATATGTGGCGAAAATGAACATATGAATATTTTCTTTATGTATACAAGAGATTCAAATGATATTGTTTATGAGCGTGATACAAATAGCGATACCGTAAAAAAATTTGGAACATTATTTGAGTACCTTGTACGTTATAGAGAAAATATTGGATCTTGTTCAACTGGTGGAACTGTTCGAGGTGATGAATACCCATCATTATTTGATGATTTAACAACTGGTAGATTATTGCCTTTAGTTTAAATCTGTTAAAATATTTTTAATCTATTGATATTTATTGAGTTTTAAAAATTTTAGATTGATTTTATGCTCATCAGAACTGTATTTAAATTTTAAAGGAACGGAAAATGAACAAAACGTTATTTACTGCAATTACAACAGCACTTCTTTTTACAGGTTGTGCATCTGTACCCGTTGCAAATCAGGAACTAACGGCATCCGCTAAACAATTTAAGCAGCCAGAACAAGGAAAATCTGGATTATATATTTATCGTACTGGTGGGTTTGGTGGTGTACTTAAAAAAGACATAAAAATCAATGGTAAATGCATTGGTGAAACAGCGCCAAATGTTTTCTTTTATGAGGAAGTTCCAGGCGATCAGGAGTATACCATTTCAACTGAATCTGAATTTTCACCTAATGACCTTAAGCTTCAGGCCAAGAGCGGAGAGAATTATTTTATTAAACAGTATATGAGACCAGGTCTTGTGGTCGCTGGAGCAGGTTTGAAATTGTTGGATAATGCTGAAGGTCAAAAAGCTATAAAAAAATTAAATCTAGCCGAAAAGGGAACATGCACTAAGTAGATTTTTCTAGTGGTGTTAAGCGGTTGATGGAAATTTGTTTAGTCGTAACAATTAGATCTCATAGCAGATGTGCTTTTTGGTACTAGGCAGAAAAACTGACTAATTGTAGGTTGAATGCTTAGTACCTATTTAAGGGAAACCAATAGAAATTTTTAATTATGACCCATTTTATTAATTACACGGATTGGGACAGTATAGCCTTGTCTGACTATTGGACGAGGTTCAATAAAGTTTTTTAATGGTCTAAGTTTTTTTGGATTAGCATACTCACCTGCTTCAATACCTGTGATTAATTCAGTAATAGGTTTTTTTGTTGTTAAATCAGTTATCCAAAATACACAACCCTCTTGTTTATTTGGATTCATTTCATAGCCAATTTGATATGCTTTGTTTGCTTCAAAATTCGCTTTGATTAAATTGGTATACTTAAAGCCACCTCGTCCACACCAAATCTGTAAATCATGCTGACCTGCAGACTGTAAAAGTGGATTACTAAAATTTTGACGTTCAATAGATAGAACACATTAAAATTTGGGATAAAAAATCCACTCAAGATAAACTATAAAAAATATTCAAATCAATAAAACAACTCAAAAACAGTGCCTTACTAAACTAGCTTACAATTTTAACCACAAGCGTGTCGTAAAATGCTAAGTCAGTGTCGTCTTATGTAAAGTGAGCTGCATCTGCTGTGTTGTAGTTTTAATCATGATTTTTAAATATTGATAAAAATACGGCATGGATAGGGAAATGGCATTGAATAAAGCAATACGGTTTTATGAAACAGGAACACCAGATGTTTTGCAATATGAAGACATCGATGTTGGTGAACCAGCAGCAGGGCAAGTGCGTCTGCGTCATGTGGCAGTTGGATTAAATTATGCTGACACTTATTTTCGCGACGGCACATATAAAATTCCATTGCCAAACGGTATGGGCGTAGAAGCGTCTGGTGTAGTCGAAGCCGTGGGTGAGGGGGTAGCTCACATTCATGTGGGTGATCGAGTCACTTATACCGGTTTTTTAAATACTTTAGGTGCTTATAGCACTGCACGTTTAATCTCAGCTGATGTATTAATCAAACTACCTGAAGAAATTTCTTGTGAAACAGCCGCAGCAATGACCATGCGGGGATTAACCTCGGCTTATTTAATGCGTCGTATTTATGACTTTAAAAAAGGGGACAGCATTTTATTACATGCCGCCGCTGGTGGTGTGGGCTTGATTGTTTCTCAATGGGCAAAGTTACTCGGTTTAACTGTGATTGGTACAACCTCTTCAGAAGAAAAAGCGCAAATTGCCCGTGCACATGGCTGTGACCACGTCATTAATTATAGCTATGAAAATGTTGCAGAACGAGTACGAGAATTAACCGATGGGGTCGGTGTAAATGTGGTCTTTGATAGTGTTGGTAAAGATACGTTTATGGCATCGCTTGATTCGTTAAAACGCCGTGGCTTATTGGTTTGTGTGGGGACTGCTTCTGGTGCCATTCCAGAATTTAATCCCGTCTTGTTGGCAATGAAAGGTTCTCTTTATATGACCCGTCCAGCACTGGCAGATTTCATTGCTGATCCTATAGAAAAACAAGAACTTGCCAATGAGCTATTTGATCATGTCCGACATGGGCGCATCAAAATTGAAATCAATCAACGCTATGAACTCAAGGATGCAGTTCAAGCTCACCGTGATCTAGAAGCACGTAAAACCACAGGATCATCAATTTTTGTCATTTGAAGGGATATCTTATGCAAGTTGAACAATTAAGTTGCAATATCGGTGCAGAATTATTGGGCGTCAATCTGGCAGATGCCATTGACGATGATGGGCTATTTACTGAAATTCGTCAGAATTTGTTAAAGCATCGGGTTTTATTTTTAAGAGATCAAAACCTAAGCCGAGCTGAACATGTAGCATTTGCTAAGCGCTTTGGACAACTAGAAAGTCATCCTGCCGTTGGAAGTCATCCAGAGCATCCTGGGCTGGTACAAATTTATAAAAGCCCAGAGAGCCCAATTGATCGTTATGAAAATGCTTGGCACAGCGATGCAAGCTGGCGCAAAGTTCCGCCAATGGGTTGTGTACTACGCTGTATTGAATGTCCGACAGTGGGTGGAGATACCATGTGGACCAATATGGTGATGGCCTATGAAAATCTACCCGTAGAAATCAAAACAAAAATTGCAAATTTACGCGCCTATCACAGTATTGAAGCCAGTTTTGGCGCAATGATGCCGATTGAAAAGCGTTTGGCATTAAAAGAACAGTTCCCCGATGCAGAACATCCTGTGGTACGTACGCATCCTGAGACAGGTGAGAAGATTCTTTATGTCAACGCCTTTACCACTCATTTTAGTAATTACCATACCAAAGAACATGTCCGTTTTGGACAAGATGCCAATCCCGGTGCAACCGATTTACTGCGTTATTTAATTACCCAAGCCTATATTCCTGAGTACCAAGTTCGTTGGAGTTGGAAGCCGAATAGTATCGCAATTTGGGACAACCGCAGTACACAACATTATGCCGTAATGGACTATCCACCATGTCATCGAAAAATGGAACGGGCCGGCATTATTGGCGATGCAACTTACTAAGCTGAGCAGTTAACGATTTTATCCAAACCCTAATTTTAAAATACATATGGAGATGTTTATGCAATTCTTTGATGACTCATTGCACCCTGAAAACATGGACAAAGTGGTGATTACGGTAGCGCCTTATGGGCCTGAATGGATGCCTGAGGATTTTCCTGAAGATATCCCCGTGACCATGCAAGAACAAATTCAAAAAGCGGTAGAGTGCTATGAAGCAGGTGCTTCAGTCCTCCATTTGCATGTTCGAGAGCTGGATGGGAAAGGTTCGAAACGTCTGTCTAAGTTTAATGAACTCATTGCTGGTGTGCGTGAAGCGGTGCCTGATATGATCATTCAAGTGGGTGGATCAATTTCTTTTGCTCCAGAAAGTGAAGGTGAAGCTGCAATTTGGTTAAGTGATGATACGCGTCATATGCTAGCTGAATTAATGCCAAAACCAGACCAAGTAACCGTGGCGATCAATACCACTCAAATGAATATTATGGAGTTGCTCTATCCTGAATATTTAGAAGGCACTTCTTTGGAACATCCAGCAATTCAGGCAGCTTATGCAGAAATGACAGTACCCGCAGGTCCAGCTTGGGTTGCAGAGCATTTAAAGCGTTTAACTCAAAATGGCATTCAACCGCATTTCCAGTTAACCGGGATGCATGGTTTAGAAACGCTGGAACGTATAGTACGTAAAGGGCTGTATAAAGGTCCATTGAATCTAACCTGGATTGGAATTGGTGGTGGATTTGATGGGCCAAATCCATTTAATTTCTTTAACTTTATTCATCGCGTACCGGATGGTTGTACTTTAACTTCAGAGTCTTTACTTAAAAATGTCTTGCCGTTTAACACCATGTCAATGGCAATGGGCCTACATGCACGTGTCGGAAATGAAGACACCATTATCGATCATCAAGGTCAGCGTTTTTCTTCAGTACAGCAAATTCAACAGACCGTGCGTATTGCTCATGAATTAGGTCGTGAAGTTGCATCAGGTAAAGAAGCACGTGAAATTTATCGTATTGGCGTGCAATACGACACGATTGAAGAAACTTTGTTGGAAAATGGTATGGCGCCCAATCGTAAAGCAGGTCAAAAGGGTGTTCCACAGCGTAAATAATGATTTGAGCCAAAAGGATTTTTGATTCAAACGGTGAGAAAAAGATGATTACCTTACTGTGAAGTCGCGTAGTCATCAAAAAACTGAATGAGAAATTATAAAAACACAAGGAGAACGTATGGATGCGCATCAATATTCAAGTCCTGCGGACGGTGTAGATACTTCGGTTGGCATTCCACGTAAATATGCATGGTTGGTTTTTGCACTGACATTTGGTTTGCTGATTTCTGACTATATGTCACGGCAAGTCTTAAATGCAGTATTCCCACTGATCAAAAGTGAATGGGCTTTGACAGACAGCCAACTTGGATTATTAAGTGGGATTGTGGCCTTGATGGTGGGTTTATTAACCTTACCTTTGTCGATCTTGGCAGATCGTTTTGGCAAAGTAAAAAGCTTAACTTTGATGGCTGTGTTGTGGAGTATGGCAACCTTAGGCTGTGCAATTGCTGAAAGTTATCAACATATGTTTATTGCCCGATTTATGGTGGGTGTTGGCGAAGCTGCTTATGGCAGTGTCGGGATTGCTGTTGTTGTATCGGTTTTTCCTCGTGATATGCGTGCAACTTTAGCAAGTGCTTTTATGGCAGGTGGTGTGTTTGGCTCATTCTTAGGCATGGCTTTAGGCGGTGTTATGGCTGAACATTTTGGCTGGCGTTGGGCATTTGGTGGAATGGCCGTCTTTGGGCTGATTCTGGCATTTTTATATCCTATTGTGGTTAAAGAAAACAAGATAGGAACCGTTCAAGGCAAAATTAAAACCCAACAGAAACAGGATAAGTCGGCAACTCCTTTGCGATCAATTTATTCAAGTCGGTCTGTGATCGCCACTTATATTGGCAGTGGTTTGCAATTGTTTGTGGGTGGCACGGTCATCGTTTGGCTTCCCAGTTATCTCAATCGATATTACGGATTGGGGACTGATAAAGCGGGGCTGGTCGCGGCAATGGTGGTACTCAGTAGTGCAGTGGGGACGATTTTATGTGGGATGTTATGTGATCGTTTAGGACGAGATCGACCAGACCGAAAAGTCAGTTTAGCGATTGCATTTTGCTTGATCGGTTGTGTGTTGTTATCCATTGCTTTTGCGATATCTGTTGGAAATGCTCAACTGCTTATGATTTGTATTGGGATGTTTATCGCATTGGGTACCAATGGGCCATCCAGTGCAATGGTTGCCAACCTGACACATCATTCTGTACATAGCACAGCTTTTGCAACATTAACGTTGGCAAATAATTTTCTCGGCTTGGCTTTAGGGCCTTTAGTGATTGGAAAGCTATCTGACGTGATTGGTTTACACCATGCTTTTCAATTGATGCCTCTGATGAGCATTGTGGCTGCCGCCGTATTCTTCTATGCAAAACGCCATTATGCCCATGATATTAAAAAATTTAATGCACAAGTAGCACGACAAGGTCAAACAGTACAAGCACAGTCATGCAATATGGGTAATCAGTAATGACGCGTAAAATGAATATTGAAGTTTTTTTTGATTTTATCTGTCCTTGGTGTTTGATTGGAAAACGTCATTTACAGACTGCGATTCAAAAATTAAAACAAAGTGATCCAGATGTTGTGGTCAATATCCAGTGGCGTGGTGTACAGCTTTTACCCCATATTCCGCTGGTGGGTGTTCCTTTTGATGCCTTTTATTTACAAAGATTAGGCAGTTCAACAGCCGTTCGAATGCGCCAAACTCAAGTTCGTCAAGCTGCGAAGGCGGTCAATGTCGATATTGATTTTGATCGAATTCGGCGTATGCCAAACACAGCTATGGCACATCATATTTTTGCAAATATTTCAAAAGTATATCATTCAGATCAAAGTGAGCGATTTTTAGATGCGCTATTCACAGCCTATTTTCATCATTCGGAAAATATAGGCGAGTTAGCAACATTGCAGAAAATAGCCATGTATTGCGGTTTTGCGGATGAGGTGGTTGAAGATATTTTAGCAAAACCATTTGTTCCTTTTATCTCAGCAGATACAGGGGGTAAAGGGGTACCGTATTTTGTTTTTGATGGTAGTTTTGCAATGGCAGGGGCACAACATGCAAGTGCACTTTATCAAGCAATGCTGGATACCCTTCAAGTACAAGGACAAATGGTATGAGCTTGCGTTTTCAAGTTCCTCAAGAAAAAATCCCAACTTTAGGCAATCGATCCTTTTTGATGATTGGTGACCGATCCCTAATTTTATTTAATATTGCCGAACAATTTTATGCGATTAATGACAGTTGTCCACATCAGGGCGCCTCATTTCTCAATGGGAAATTAGAAGGCAAGGTAATTCAATGTTGCGCACATGGTTTACGCTTTGACTTGGCAAATGGTTATTTACTCAATTCAACACAGCTACAAGTTCAATCATACCCAGTAGAAGTGATTGGCGAAAATGTTTTTATTGGTTTGGATTGTGGAGTAGCGCTAGATGAGTAAATTAGATTCTATGGCTTGGCAGCCACGGCTAAGTGCGCTTATGCCCGGATTTATTGTCAGTACTGTGGTTGCCGCTGCGGCCTGTTTTTTATCTGAGCATTATGGTGCGCCAGTGATGTTATTCGCTTTGTTGCTCGGGATGGGTGTGAACTTTCTTGCAACAGAAGGAAAGTGTAAAGCGGGTATCGAATTTACTGCGCGAGAAGTACTGCGTTTTGGGATTGCCTTACTCGGAATGCGAATTACCCTTGAGCAAATGACTGCGCTAGGTTGGCAACCCATTGTTTTGGTCATTTCATTGGTCGTCATTACCATTTTTGCTTCAGTCATCGCAGCAAAAGTGCTCGGGTTTAATAAATTTTTCGGTATGCTGACTGGTGGCGCGACAGCGATCTGTGGAGCTTCCGCAGCATTGGCCTTGTCTGCAGCTTTACCCAGTCATCCACAAAAAGAAAAAGCAACCTTATTCACCGTCATTGGAGTATCTGCACTTTCAACTTTAGCAATGATTGTTTATCCCATGATTGCGCGATGGTTGGAATTGACACCACAACATGCAGGGATTTTTTTAGGCGCAACCATCCATGATGTCGCCCAAGTGGTGGGGGCAGGCTATAGCATGTCTACGGAAACAGGCGATACTGCAACAGTGGTGAAATTGATGCGAGTTGCCATGCTTTTACCTGTCATCATCTGCGCAGCCATGATTACCCGTATGCAAGGTGTACCCTCTACGGGCAAAAGACCGCCATTATTGCCTTGGTTTGCAGTAGGATTTTTAATTCTTGCCTGTATAAATAGTACTGGATGGGTACCTACAGTTGTTCAAACTGGAATGAATGAATTATCCCGTTGGTGTCTGATTATTTCGATTAGTGCGCTAGGGATGAAAACACAATTAAAAGAGTTAGCAACAGTGGGTATTAAACCGATCCTGCTGATGATTGGAGAAAGTGTTTTTCTGGTATTGTTGGTATTAGGCCTAATGCATTGGTTGTTTTAGTCAGGCTTTGATTTAACAAAAGTTTTGCAAGGCACAACGATAAAGTTGGCCCCTGCAAAACTTTTGTTTTGAGGTGTTTTTCGTATTATTGTTTTGATGTTAATACCTAGTTAGTCGTACCTTGATTGAATTTATATCGTATGCTCATCAATGATCTCAGTCTTATTGTGGGTACGCCAAGCATTGGGTGTTATGCCAAATTGACCAATAAACCATCGGGTAAAAGAGCTTGGCATAGAGTAGCCGAGAATATCTGAAACTTGTGCCAGTGAATAGTTGATATTTTTTAAATAGCGAAATACCAAATTTCTGCGGACATCATTCATTAATTCACTAAAATTTGTATGTGCAGCTTCTAGACGCCGTTGCAGCGTTCTGACATTGACTTCATGGGTCTGCGCGACTTGATCAATTGTGGCACGTCCCATCGGTAAAAGCAGATAGATACTTTTACGGATATCAAAAATAAGTGATGCCTCATTGTCTTTTTGTAAGATATCAATATCGAGATAGCGCTGTGCATGGTTTGCCATTGCTGTATTTGCTTGAGGATTGATTTTATCAAGTTCTGATGATGAGCAGACAATACCGTTAAACTCGCTACCAAATTCAAGTGAACTTCCAAAAACACGTTGATGCACTGTTAAGTCTTTTGGTGCATCGTGGGTAAAATGAATACTTAATGGGTGCCATTTTTGAGCTAATAATGCAGCACAAAAACGATGGGTAATCCCCAAAGCCAATTCAATCGCTTGACGACTATACTTTGCTGAAGCAGAAATCACTTCTACCCGAATAATCACCGTTTTGCCAACTTCTTCTATATATATTTCAAGCGCGTTATTGATGATATTTCGGTATCTTACAATTGTTTTTAAGGCATCACGTAACGTCTGTTGATAGCTTAATAATAAGCTTAGCTCACCAAAATCAGCAATTTGACGTTGTTCGGCCATATGGAGACCAAACACTTCACAACCACTGATTTGAGCAGATTGCTCTAATAATGCCATGACTTTATCGACAGAAATGCGTTGTTTTGAATCATTTAATTGAGCAGAATAAATTCCAGCATCAGATAATAAATGGTATGGATTGAGGTCTAATTGTCGGCTAACATCCAGATAATTCTTGAGTACCGCTGTATGTGCAAGAGGAACCAATTCACACTCTCCTTGTCTTTTTATTAACCATCCTGGTCAATACATCATTGTTTGAAGACTTTGCCAATACGCATTTATAAAAGTTTTTGCGTATGTCTAATCTCAATAATTTTATCAAAATTTCTTAAAAAGTATCTCAATTCATTACACATTGAGACCATAGAAATAGAGTATCAAATTTGTTTAACAAAGAGGAGTGTTTTAAAAGGACTGCACTTTATGGAGTAAAGAACAGCCTTTTAAAACGTATTAATGTGCGACACAACTTAGGGATATTGCTTACACATTAATTCTTTTAGATGGGGCATTGCGACTCATATCGGATTGTAGATATTTAGTACACAATATTTTTAAAATTAAATGGTTGGTAGAGATATAGGGCTACGATCAATCCATTTAATTAAAAACGATAGCCTACCCCAAGATATGTGACCAAAGGATCCAAATCAATTTTTGTCGTGGACTTGATCAATTGGGTACCTGTCGATGTATCTGTGACAGTCACAGTTGCTACATTATTAAAGTTTGGCATATAACTTAAAGATCCAGTGGTAAACCAACGATCGGTTAAATCAAAGGTAAAACCTGCTGTGAGTACCGGTGCAAAGGCATCACTGGTTTTAACTTTAACTTTTGGTGTTGCTGTTGAACTGCCTTGACCACCTTGCAATGCTTCACCCGCTCGATCATTGAGGATATTATCAATCATATAACCTGCTTGAATAAGGTCTTGTTCTACACCGCCATTGAGCTTTAACTTATTAAAGTGACCATATACAACACCCGCCCCAACGAATGGTCGGAACTTAGTTTGTCCTAAAGCGTCAAAATGATATTTGACTGTTGCTGCAGGCGTCCATGCAGTCACTTCTGCAACTTTGCCATGTGCACCAAGATCGGTAATTAAGGTATCTTTTAGCAGTTTTAAACCATTTAAATAGGTCGGTGGTGTACCTTTTCCGGGGGTATTGGCAGTGGAGAGTGCCGAAGCTCTAATTTCTCCAACGCCGTCAATATCAATTTTTGGTGGAATACCACCGACTAATTCAAGAGATACATGATCATTTACAAAGTAGCTTAAGGTTAAGCCTAATGTATCGGTATCCGCGACTTCCATCCCACCTTGAGCGGTATAATCAGAAATACCTGTGATATCCGATCTGGCTCCTGTCATGAGACTTGTTGGAACTTTATAATTGGGGTCTGCTTTACCATTTTTGATAAAAGTATTTAATAAAAGTCCGCCCATTCCCTTAATTTCAGATGCATTGGTTTCGTAGTTGGCAATATCACTTCCCCATAATGATGATCCAACGCCATAGCTGCCACCTTCTACAACACTGGTCGTTACATGTGTTGAGTTGGCTTTGCCTTGAGGCATGACATGCATCCAGCCCGCGCTGACAGCCCAGCGTTTATAAGTTGTAGAATCCGCATAACATAAATGAGTTGTTAATAGACATGCCAATGGCATAGCTATTCTACAAATTTGATTCATTTTAATTCCCTTGTAGTTCACTTTTTTTATGGTTTCAGCGGATCCTTTCTGAAACACAGCCTCATTATTAAAGTTGGCATTGGTTAAAGCAATCTCACTGATTTCATCAATAATATTCAAAACTTTAATGAAAAAATCAGTGAAATTTAAAATAAAATAATAAAATCAATATCTTATAATTTTTTTTACACATGCTCGAATGCTGTATTGCAGCGGTCATTTGTCATCAAATGAAAAGAGGTTGTCATCAAATGTACATCACCAAAATCAACTAAACCGTATTGTGAATAAGCAATTTATAGAATTCATCTTCATTCATTCACTTAAAATTAAAGGTAGATCAATGGAAAAAATACAGACAAAGGCAACCGTTTTAATTGTTCCTGGTTTACGTGACCATGTTGCTGAACATTGGCAAACCTTATTGGAGCAAAGGCTGGTCAAGGTACGATCTGTCCCTGCATTAGAAACAGACAAACTCAACTGCATAAAAAGAGTTAAAGCGATCCAAGCACAACTTGCAGAAATTGATGGTCCTGTGATTTTAGTTGCACATAGTGCAGGGGTATTAATGACCGTTCACTGGGCAGCTCTGTATCAACACAATATTCAAGGGGCTTTGTTGGTGACACCACCCGATTTATCGGCCAAATGGCCTGAAAACTATCCAAGTTCTGCAATGCTAAAACAGCAAGGATGGAATCCTTTACCTAACAAGATTTTGCCTTTTCCAAGCATTGTGGTCGCAAGTACCAATGACCATTTAGCCAGTTACGAGGCTGTTAGGACTATGGCAAAAACATGGGGCAGCCGATTGGTGAGTTTAGGTGAAGTGGGGCATCTCAATCCTGCTGCTGGATATGGGTATTGGGCACAAGCTGAACAATTTATTCAACAATTAGACCAAGTGGATGATTCGATATGTATCGCTTAGCTTTTAGACTTTTATAGTGGAATTTATTTAGAACTTACTTGGTTCAATTTACACGCCGTTTTAAGACAACATTGCTCAGCAGTATAGGTAACAGATTAAACAATTAAAAAAACAAACATATTTCAAAATAGTCAATATGGCTATTTATGGAGTTAAATCGAATTAAATCATATCGATATGGAGATCGAATGATGCAAAATGTGATATGTAGCAATAACGTGAAACACACGATTATTTTCACTCAAAAGCTGAGTGTCTGTTTAGTGCTGTGCTTAAGTATTTCAAAAGTGTCTGCAACAAGTGTTGAGATCAATGAGGATTGGAAATTTGAAACCAGTACCATGCTCAGCCTAGGTGCAAATTGGAGTACTCAAGATGCTTCAAATCAGTTGGTGTATAAACCTGATGCAAATCATATCGGAAAGGACGGTTTAAGTGTTGATGTGAATGGCGACGACGGGCATGTGAACTTTAGTCAAAATGATAACATTTCCCAAATTATAAAAGGGTTGACTGAGTTTCGTTTAAAAGGGCAACAACAGGGGGCAGTACTCAGCACTAAATATTGGTATGACCATGCTTATGAAACTGGTCGTGGAGATTTAAAAGCCTTTGATGATTCTGCGTGGCCTAGATTAGCTAAATTTAAGGGCATTGATCTTTGGGATGCCTATATCTGGAAAAATTTTGCTTTAGAAAATGGTCAAAATGCCAATCTAAAATTAGGCAAACATACTTTAAATTGGGGGAAATCGCAGTTTTTCCAAAATGGTATAAATTCAGTCAGTGCCTTGGATTATGCTGCAATCAATCGGCCAGGAGGAGAGGCGAAAGAACGAATCATTCCTGTCGAAATGTTTTCATTTGAGGCTGGAATAACACCAAACCTTAAATTAGACGGTTTTTATCAGTTTAAGTTTAGACCTTCTGTGGTGGACGGGTGTGGGACGTTTTTTGCGATTTCTGATTTTGTTCCAGAAAATTGTGGCCCGATTATTTTGACCGTTACACCAGGAGATAAATTATCTGAAACTGCTTTAGATGCACAGACTTATATTCCACGTGCAGAAAGTCGATATGCCAAGAATAGTGGGCAATATGGTTTTGCTTTAAAGCAAACTTTACCTCGTTGGAATAATGCTGAACTTGGCGCATATTTTGCGAACTATCACAGTCGCAATGCTAATTTTGATGGTACAGCGGTAACTGCATCAGGGCCTGCATATTTTAATACAGCTCGATTTTTTTCAATTTATCCAGAAAATATTAAAATGTATGGATTAAGCCTAGCAGGAAAAGTAGGGACAACTGCTGTTTTTAGCGAATTAACCCATAAACCTAATCAACCCTTGCAATTAAATGGAACAGATATCGTCTATGCTCAAGTTTTAGACAAAGATACGCCCCTTACACCTCCAGGAGTTGCGGCTGAATTTGGGCAATATTTACAAGGTTATGTAAGAACGCCTGTAACCCAGTTTTCACTGGGTGCGAGTGATCGTTTAAACAATATATTGGGTGCAAACGCATTGAATTGGGCGGCAGAGTTTGCAGTGAATCATATTGCAGATATTGGTAACCATCGTTTTGGACGGGTCGGTGCATTTGGACGGAGTGAGCTTTCATCTGGTGCCTATAATCCTGAAACAGGTGAATACAAATGTACGCCTTATGGCACAGCACACCTTGCAAATGATGTGATTGATCGTATGAATGAGCGCTTTTGTAATCGTGATGGTTTTTTTACGCAATGGTCATATGGCTATCGTTTACGAGGGGCTTTAAGTTATCAAGATATTTTACCTGCGACCGTCATCACACCAAGTGTAATATTTCGCCATGATATAGCAGGATTTAGCCAAAATTTTCAAGAAGGTCAAATGAGTATTGCAGCCACTATTTCAGTGAATTATCAGCAAAAGTATACAGCTGAACTTGCCTATACCAATTTTTTTGGTTCGAATGATTTTAGTACACTTGATGACCGAGATTTTGCTTCGTTGGTATTAAAAGCTAATTTTTAACATTCAGAAATTGGATGCCATGTTTATTGGAAAGTTTGGCATCCAACATAAAGCGCATCTTTTTAATAATAAATATTTAATTCATTTATACAGAAAATGCTTATACAGCTTTGGCAAAAACTGACTTTTCTGTTGTTTATGGCGTTAAATTATTCAATCTTATCGATATTGATGTTATTGGAGCTGCTAAGAATATTGAAGGGCATAGGCTTTATTATCACTATAAATATGATCAGTTCAATTGATCAAAAATTGCATTTGTTATTTAATGATAAATTACATGAAATATGTATTAAATAACAATATTTGCATTCTATTTAAAAGTTGGTTTTTAAAAATAATATAAATTTAAATTATTGTTTTTAATAAATATTTTTAAATAATTTATGTATTTAATTATAATTAAAATAAGTGTAAAAGTTTGCAAAACATGGTGAGTAATGATAAAAAATGTACATTATCTGAATAACTTAAAGGGTTCCTACAGATATATTGAAGAATAGAAATATGAATGTTGGATATAAATAAATAATGAAAGTTTATGAAATGGTGTTTCATAAAGGCATAGATGAAAGCACTCATTTTTTTTATAGTGAAAATAGCTATGCTTCACGTCAGCATTTTATCGAATTAATACGTTTAGATATTGATGCTGAATTGAGTAATTTTAAGATGACATGCCTAAGTGATGATCAGTATGATTTAAAAGCATTGTTTGAAGAAGTTCATAAAGAAAGCCACTTCCATGTAGATAAAATGGAAGCTGAATTTATTCGTGATGCAATTGCGACATTTGACCCATGCATTTGTTTAAGAGTTAAAGAACGAGATGTTCTTAAACCGAGTGGAAATACTTTTCAGACTTAGTCATGATCCAAACTGTATACAGAGATTCACGATTTTCGGTCGACATGTTAAAGTGTCATATCGTATCCCATTCTTCACCCCAGAACGAATGGGATTTTTTTATTTTGATGAATAAGTACGAGATGATACTTTAAAAAGACTAAGCGTTATTTGATATAAAAATATTTAACTATTTAAAAAAAGAGCAAGTTTTTCATAAAACTTTGGCTTAGATGCAATACCAACATTTATACGAGTCCAGTGCTTATATTTATTCCCATCTAAGCTAAAAATGTAACCAGGCGCGAACACAAGCTGGTTTTCAATCGACTTCTTCATAATGTTATGTGAGAAATCTAGATTTTCAAAAGTAGTCCAATAATATAAGGAATCTTGAGCTTCGTGAAAAACCGTTCCTCCTAATTTTTTAATATTATCCAATGCAATTGAACTATTGAACCTTAAACTTTCCTTAAAAAAATTAAGATGCTGGTCATAAAACTTACTTTGTAAAATAGTGCAAATAAATTGTTCAGCATATTCAGAACTATTAACATGTAAAATTGCTTTAAAATCTGAGAGCTTATCGATCAAATGATATTCTCCAACGATAAAACCAACCCGAATTGAAGGACTAATAATCTTGGAAAACCCTCCAATATAAAGATGATTTGAAAAATCACTATGCGAGCTTAACCGATGTTTAATATCCGTATATTCAGAAAACACATCATTCTCTATGATTAAACAATTATTTTCTTTGCATAAATTGTTGATTATTTTTATTTTATCTACACTGATGTGGGTGCCTGTCGGATTGTGTGAAATACTTTGGGTAAAAAAAAGTTTAGGCTTTATTGTCTGTAAATATTCTGAGAGGATTTGGCAATCTGGTCCATCAATCAATCTGGGAATTTCAATGATTTTGCATTTTGTCAGCTGTAGTTTTTTTAATAATGGATAATAAATCGGGGAATCTACTAAAACGATTGTATCCGATTCTACAAAATACCGAATAATCAGATCAATTGCATCGTTTACACCGCTGGTGAGCAAAATATTATCAGGAATGGCCTTAATATTAAGCTGGCTTAGTCGTAAAGAAAGCGTTTCTCTTAAAGCTTCATGCCCATATTTAGAGCCATAACGTAATCGTTTTGAGGTGTTTTCCTGAAGTGATTTTTGCAGAAGTTTATTTAAAGGTAATCCTTCAAACCAAGAAGAATCTGGAAAACCATCACCGACATTTATCACGCCATTAAAGGTTTCTAGTTGACGACGCATTAGCCATAGCTCATCTATATTTTGCATTTCTATTGTCGATTTTTTAAACATGGGCAATTCTTTTTGTTCCATGACAAAAAAACCAGATGCAGGTTTTGAATAGATGAGATTTTCATCTACTAGGCGTTCTAAGGCATATATTATGGTATTTTTCGAAACATTATATTGAATACATAGTTTTCGTATTGAGGGGATTTTTTCATTTTTCTTATATAACTGTGATTTTATTTGATGTTTTAAAATCTGATAGATTTGATCAAAAAGAGGTGCTGAATTGGAGTCCATCATCTTTTTAAATTTTCCTAAAAAACTGTCCGTGAAAACTGTACCTTGAGAGAAATCATTTGAGCATTTAAATTGCGGCTATGAACATAACGAGCATAGGACAGCAAATATGAATTCTAAACTACCTGATTTTCGTAAATTAACCGTATCAGAACGACTCCATGAGATTGCAAAAATAGCAGGTTTAAATGAACAACAACAACAATTATTGCAGAAAGATGGCGCATTAAATGGTGATTTAGCCAATGGCATGATTGAAAATGTTATTGGTAAATTTGAATTACCTTTCGGTATTGCAACAAACTTTAAAATTAATGGTAAAGATCACTTAATACCTATGGTTGTTGAAGAACCGTCTATCGTTGCCGCGGCATCTTATATGGCCAAGCTCGTTCGTGAAAATGGAGGTTTTACAACCTCTAGCACAGAACCCCTCATGCGCGCACAAGTACAAATTTTGGGTATCGAGTCTGCAGAAAAAGTAAAAGAAATTTTGTTAGCGCATAAAGATGACATTATTCAACTTGCAAATAGTAAAGACAAATTTCTAATTGGTTTGGGCGGTGGTTGTAAAGATATTGAAGTTCATTTGTTTGAATCCAGCAAAGTTGGTCCTATGGCAGTTATGCATCTCATTGTGAATGTCTGTGATGCAATGGGTGCAAATACTGTGAATACAATGGCGGAGACAGTTACACCATTGGTTGAAAAGCTCACTGGTGGTCAAGTTCGTTTACGTATTTTATCGAATCTCGCAGATTTACGTTTAGTGAGGGCTGAGCTGACTGTACGTCCAGATCAACTTGAGCAAGCAACATTGTCGGGTCATGAGGTCATTGATCGAATGTTAGAGGCTTACGAATTTGCTGTTATTGATCCCTATCGTGCTGCAACACATAACAAGGGGATTATGAATGGTATTGACCCTGTGATTGTCGCTACTGGAAATGATTGGCGTGCAATTGAAGCTGGGGCACATGTTTATGCAGTTAAAAATGGACACTACGGTTCATTAAGTAGCTGGGAGAAAGATGCTCAAGGCCATTTGGTTGGCCGTATAGAATTACCTATGGCTGTGGGATTGGTCGGTGGAGCAACCAAAACCCATCCTTTGGCACAACTCGCAATACAGATGCTGAATATTGAATCTGCAAGTGAACTTGGAGAAGTCATTGCTGCTGTGGGTTTAGCACAAAATATGGCAGCAATGCGAGCATTGGCAACCGAAGGTATTCAAAGAGGTCATATGGCATTACATGCACGAAACATTGCTGTGGTTGCTGGCGCTCAAGTACACGAAGTTGATTTTGTTGTGCAAAAAATGGTTGCAGAACAAGATGTAAGGAATGATAGAGCACTAGAGCTACTTTCAGCGTTACGCAGTTAATTATTTATGTTTCTAGACCTTAGAAACAATTGGAGTAAATAGCAATGGATAGTGCTATGCAACAAGACAACAAAAAATCAGTGAAGGATACTCACCACTGTCAATTGGGAGTATCCCATGAAGATAATGATGAGTTGGTCGAGGTATGGGGAGATACGGTAAGTTTTCCTGCGCTATTAAAGTCTATTTTTATCGGCGCTGTTTTAAGTATTAGCTGTTTCTATCTCTCGAAATGGCTATTGGGGCAATGGGTTGACGATAAAAATCTTGCCCATGCCTATAGCATGTTGTGTGGATTATTAGGATGTATTCTCTCTGGCTTTATTTGCTCTATTTTATTTAAACCAAAACGTGAGATTTTAGAATCGAACAATGAATCAATGGAATGGTTTGAAACACTGATAAAACAATGGGAAATGGAAGAAAAATCAATCGGTTCAGTTCATGATTTACCTGAAAAAATTGTTCAAGAACTCAAGGAGCTCAATTTGTACGAAGCATTTGTTGAGCACGCACGACAAAGCAAGCAAAGCGAAGGTAAATAAAAATGGAACTATTATTTGATCAAGTATTTATTGCTTTTGGTTTCGGTTTATTTGGTGCAGTTTTATTTGCAGCAATTGGCTTAATTTCAGGAACCGATGAAACAGCAACCATTGCCCCATTAACATTGCTCATTATTTTACTTGGCGCACCTCCCGTTGGTGTCTTTACTTTTTGGATGGCGGCAGTGGTCGCCAAACATATGACCCATGCTATTCCAACCGCATTATTGGGGATCCCGGGCGATACTTTAGCCGCACCGCTCATGGCAGAATGTGAAGCCATGCGTAGGCTTGGTGCACCACATATTGCGTTGCGTAAAATGATTTCTGGTGCAATTGTATCTGCATTTATCGCTGTACCTTGTGCTGTATTATTTGCTTCATTATTAGCACCATTTGGAGAGCTAATTAAATCTTTTGCGCCTTGGATTTTTGCAATAGCTGCTATCTTAATTACTTATTTTTCACCGGGTAAATTGGCATCAACACTACTACTTATTCCTTTTGTTGTACTTATCATAGCACTACAAAGTTTTACCGCAATTTTCGAAACAAAATTAGCGATTAGTTACTTTTTAGGCATTGCTGTTGGACCACTGATTGCTGATTTATTTATGGTGAGTTCACCTTTAGGGCGGAAAAAAATGCGCCGTGAATCGGTTAATCAACTTACGATTGCCCCTGAAGTTAAGAGCTGGTCGGGTTATTTTCCAAATCCATTTAAAGTCTTAGACAAAGAACAATTAAAATGGACTGCGGCAACATCGGTGATCTCAAGCGCAACCTTTGTATTTAGTCCAGTAGCCATGACGGTGGCACTTGGTGAAGTTGTATCTTCTCGCTTTAAGCAAGTCTATCAACGTTTAACCACCACGCTCAGCGCAAAAAATGGTGTTACAGAATCTACCTACATTGCTGAGGCGCTTATTCCTTTGATCGCTTTTGGCCTACCATTAAGTCCAGTTGCTGCTGGACCAGCTGCACCATTATTTAATGCGCCTCCTGTATTTACCGTAGGTGAAAATGGGGCACAAGGACACAATCTACATCACTTATTAAGCCAGTGGGAGTTTTTAGGTTATGGCTTACTCGCAGTTTTTATCGCGTCGATTGTCTCTTATCCATTTGCGATGAATTATGCCCGTCGCGCAGCATTATTCGTGACGAAATACATTAGTCATGAGGCAATTATTGCAACATTTGTGGGGCTTATTTTAGTGATCAGTTTATGGGAAGGGGCTCTTCTCGGTGTATTGGTGATTATCACAGTGGGCTTAGTCGGTGGGTTATTATCAAAGCATTTTGGTTTTAATACAGGTTGCCAGTTTATGGGCTATTACATGGCGATTCTCTCAGTTCCACCATTGATTACTTTGGTGGGCTAAGTATGAATGACTCAATTAAAATTGTAGAAGTGGGTGCACGTGATGGATTACAGAATGAAAAATCTGTAATTCAGTTTAACCAACGCTTAGAATTTTTAAATTTACTGGTCCGTAGTGGCTTTAAAGCGATTGAAGTGGGGTCTTGTGTTTCACCACGTTGGGTTCCGCAAATGGATAGGAGTGCAGATTTATATGCTGCACTTGAAAAGCCTGAGCAGGTGGATTTCAGTTTATTGGTTCCCAATATGCAGGGATTTGAAGCTGCGATTCAAGTTGGATGCAAAGAGATTGCGATTTTTACTGCTGCATCTGAATCGTTTGCTCAAAAAAATATTAATTGTTCAATTCAACAAAGTATTCAACGTTTTGAACCCATTTTTGAAATGGCGAAGCATCACGAAATTAAAGTGCGTGGCTATGTTTCTTGTGTCGTGGATTGTCCCTATGAAGGGGCAATTGCTCCCCAAAAAGTCGCCAGTATTGCAAAACAACTCTTTGACTCTGGTTGTTATGAAATTTCATTAGGAGAAACTATTGGTACTGCAAGTCCAATACGTGTCCGGAAACTGTTGCAACATTGTTTAGATGTTTTACCTGCTGGCAGGGTAGCAGGACATTTTCATGACACCTATGGTATGGCCTTAGCCAATATTTCAGAGTCGTTAAATTGGGGGCTTAGAATTTTTGATTCTTCGATTGCTGGATTAGGGGGATGCCCTTATGCAAAAGGGGCTTCAGGAAATGTATCTACAGAAGATGTGGTGTATTTATTGGAACAATCGGGCTTTAAAACAGGAATTGATATTTCTGAAATGTTAAAAGCAAGTAACTATATTACATCGGTGCTTCAACGAGACAATAAATCACATTTTGTAAAGGCATATACAGCGAAAATGTTAAGCTAAAATATATTGTATAACAATGTGTTGCTTTTATTTTCAATAGATTGAGTAAAAGGCTGATTAAGTCACTACAGACTAAGTTGCAATTGGCGTAATTGATCAGAGATTGCCGTTAAATTACGAGTCAAATGGATCGCTATCAAACGATGAAATACTACAGGGAAAAGCAGGCGTAAACCTACATCTAACCGTGTAGCTGTTTATCGCTAAATTTAATTAAAAACAAAGGTATAGCTTAAAACTTTTATTATTAAATGATAGGAGTCAGTTTTTTGCATGCCTAAAAAGTCAAAGGGATCATGGAATGAAACAAACAATGAAGATGTTATTCAGCGGTGCAGGATTGATTTTTACGCTGACACAAAGCCATGCTGCACATGTTTTAGATTTACAAGGTGATTATTTACTGGGAGATTGGAATGGCAGTAGAGAGCGTTTAGCAGAGCAAGGTGTTAAGTTTGATGCCAACATTACTGTAGACACTGCTTATTTGGCGCAAGGAGGCTATAACGATCAACAAGACCCAACTTATACCAGCCAATTGTGGTTAGGAAGTTCTTTAGATTTGGAAAAATTATTGGGTTGGGATGGTGTTTCACTACGGACGTTTGTGACTGCACGACAAGGTCAAAGTGTTTCAGTTCAACAACTATCGGACCCACTTGCTCCTCAGATGGGAAATGTGCAGGCAAGTTATGGGCGAGGAAATCAAGAAAGCCGTTTAAGTGAGTTGTCTATAGAAAAACAATTTAAAGATCAATCAATCAGTGTCCGTTTAGGTCGATTTGGTATGGGAACCTATTTTAATGTAATGTCTTGTGATTTCCAAAATACCTCTTTTTGTACAGCGCAAATGGGTAAATGGCAGGGCAGTTCTTGGTACAACATACCGGTTAGCCAATGGGCGGGTATGTTGAAATATCAAATTAATCCTGATCTCTATGCTCAAGTTGCTGTTTTTGAATTTAATCCAACCAATATTAAAGAAAATCAAGGCTGGAATTTAAGTAGCTCAAATGCAGATGGAATAACAGCACCAATTGAACTGGTTTGGCAACCGAAAAATGCTGTAAATAATCTAGCAGGAAGCTACCGTATAGGTATGATGTATAACACTGCAGACAATATTGAAAATCAAAAAGATATTGTGACAGGTGAAGCTCAAGATCATACTTATGGAGTGTGGTTTGTGGCAGAACAGCAGCTCACTCGTCAAGGATCAGGTAAACAAGGTTTACATGGGTTTATGAATTTAAGTTTTCATGATGATACGACCAATAAAATTGATAATATGCAGCAAGTGGGGCTAAAATATATCGGGTTATTGGAAAATCGTGAGAACGATATTTTAGGGCTTGGTTTAAATCGTATTCATGTCAGTGATCGTTATCGTAAACATAGCGATAGAATAAATAAACCAGCAGAATATAATATTGAATTAAATTATTCATACTACCCGACAAAATGGGCAATGCTTCGCCCAAATATTCAATATGTGATCAATCCCGGTGCTACAAATTATGTTGATAATGCTTTGGTTTTAGGATTAACGACGAGAATAATATTTTAAATCCCTTTTTTAAACTTGTGATAAGTATTGCTAATCTTTGCTGTATAGGATGAAGTTATCTTTAAAAATAGCTTTTAATACCAAAAATTTTAAAAGCTATTTTTTTCACAATAACTGATAAAAGTATTTTTACACACGCTTAACGTATTAGCATTATATTTAAAATCTCAACACAGTTTAATTTATAAAAATAATGTTCTCTTTTAATTTCGGTTCAAACTTTGAATAATTCATTCACACGTTATGCTGGAGTATTGTTAAAATGTTTCTGGTTTTCCTGATGATGGGATATTTTTCAATAAGTAAGTTAACGTTTTGAGGTCTCAAGCATTATTTTCAAAGTTCAGTCGTGTTGTCCATCAAGTGTAAATCATCATATAAGCGCAGTAGTTTATCTTTAAATCATATATTCTTGAATTTTCTAAACAAAAAAATTAATTTTTTACTTTATATTCTCTTAACTTATTAAGTGAAATGTATTTTTTTGGTGTTTTAAATATAATAATAATTTAATTCTATAATTCCAATAAAAATTTAAATTAATACAAGTTGTTGAGCTTGTTTTGTGCTGGTAATTAGTTGATTTATTGAACACTTATTCATCACATGTGATTATGTAAATACTTTCACACTTCTCGTGTAAAAGTTAACAAATAATACAAATCATGGGAATTAATATGAATATTTTTACAAAACTAACACTAACTGCATTGTTGAGCACGGGTTATATCGCGACTACACAAGCCGCTGTTACTGGTCAAGTTGATGTCAAGCTGAATGTTTCGACAGGTTGTACTGTTGAGGGTTCTACTGTTACTGGAAATATGAACCAATTTGGTACCTTAGATTTTGGTAAAACTTCTGGTCAGTGGTCAAACGTTTTGACTGGGCAAGTTGCTTCTTCAGCGACAGGTGGTCATCTCGCTGTAGAATGTGACGGTGCAAATCCTGTTGACTTTACTGTTGCAATTGATGGTGGTGTACGCGCTGATCGTAGCCTTAAAAATACGACTGCTGCGGATACCGTGAATTATAACGTCTACCGTGATGCAGCACGTACCAATCCATATGTCATTAATACAGCTCAGACTTTCACTGCTGCGGCAGGTGTAGCGCAAGAAGTTCCAATCTTTGGTGCAATTGCTGCAAACAACGGCACTGCAAAAGCACAGGGTGATTATACAGACACTTTATTGGTGACTGTTAATTTCTAATCAGTATACGTAACAGTGAACAGGTTTGTTGTTGAACAAGCCTGTTTTTAGGAGGAACGTATGCACCTGTTACTTAAACAATGCGTTGGATTGCTACTTTGTAGCATTGTATCGTCACTCACCAGTGCTGGGCAGTTGGCTGCCAAGTTAAATGTGCAGCTTGAATTAGAACCATCCTGCAAGATTAATAATCAGTCTGTCAGTAATGGAACAAATGGTTTGAATTTTGGTCAGTTGAACTTTGGAGAAACCACAGCTGCATTTAATCAAGTGATTGAGACCAGCTTAAGTCAGGGTTCTACCTCGGGTTTGACCATTCAATGTCCAGGGAATGCCCCAATAAAAGTTTCTTTTGGTGCGGGGCAAAATGACAGCAAGGTTCCAGCACCTTTTGGCGCAAATTATTTTCGTGCAATCAGTAATGGCACAGATTTTCTTGCCTACAACATCTTATATGGAACTGCTCGCGAAGCGTTAAGGCCTAATCAAATCATTACTTTGACCAATAATGGTCAGCCGCAAACGCTTAATCTCATGGGCCAAACTGTTAATAATGGTCGGTCAGTCTCGCTTGGACAATATACCGACACTATTCCAATTACCATTGAATTTTAAAGAACAAAATCATGAAAAAAATAGGTTTAAGTGTTCTGCTGATTTCGATTGTTCAAAGTGGGTTTGCTGTTGATCCTGTAACTTCGGCAAGTTTTAAAGTGCAGGCGACCATTGAAAATGGGTGCAAACTCAGCAATGTCGAACAGTTACTTGATTTTGGTCGTCATCCTGTTGTGGCGCAGGGGCAGTTAAAAGGATCCGTCATCAATACTGCGCAAAGCTGGAATATCCAATGTACTGCACGGCTACCGGTAAAGGTGATGTTGAATGGTGGTGATCACTTTTCAAATAACTTTCGGCGGATGAAACATGCCCAGCAGAATGAGTTTGTACCTTATCAGCTTTATCAGGACAGTAGTTTGCAAGGTGAATATGCCAGTGGCAGTACTTACTCACTGACACCAACCACTACTTTGAACACCGTACTGGGTTTTGCAGTTTACGGCGTTGCAGACTTGAATAATAACAATCAACCACGATCAGCAGGCCTTTATAAAGACACGGTCGCAATTACGATTACATGGTGATTCTATGAGCTTAAATAAAATGAAAATATGGTCGGGCAGGACTTTCTCTACGGCCGCGATATTGATGGTCACTTCACCGGTATTCGCACAGGCCACTTTTTTAATCTGGCCAATTTATCCAAAAATTGAAGAAAACGAAAAAGCCACTGCGGTATGGCTACAAAATACTGGTAACTCTGATGCCATGGTACAGATTCGGGTATTTAAATGGGATCAGAATAATCAGCAAGATGCTTATGCGGAGCAAACTGAGGTTATTCCGAGTCCACCCGTGGCAAAGATTAAGGCAGGTGAAAAGCATATGTTGCGTTTGACCCGCTCGGCTGCTGTACCTGATGCAAAAGAACTTGCCTATCGAATTATTGTCGATGAATTACCCATCAAGGTGAATCCAGAAACGGATAAAGAAACATCGACCGTCAGCTTTCAAATGCGTTATTCCATTCCCTTGTTTAGCTATGGCAAAGGACTTGGCAGTGGTTTAACTGAAGTTTCACAAAAAGCCAATACTAAAAATCCTTTGGCGAAACCGATATTAAGTTGGTGGGTCAAGAATAATGAACAGGGCAAACCTGAACTTTATATTAAAAATACCGGTTCAAAATTTTCACGACTTTCGGGCATTAAATTAACCCCGACTTCGGAGCAAATGGCTTTTGGCAAAACCGCCTTTGGCTATGTGTTGGCAAACAGCACCATGAAGTTTGATTTGGACAATAAGTTACTCAACAGCCTAAGTGGTCAAACCAGTTTATATGGGGTTGACAGTTCAGGGGTGAAACAGGAATTGGTTGAGATTAAAAAAGAAGGAGGGGGGTAAATGGGTTATTTATCAGGGTTAAATCCCCCTTCTTTTTTATGCAAAAGCTTGACATTGATATTGGTTGCGAATATCCCATTGCTGAGCTGTAACGTGTATGCAAATGGTTTACCACCGCCACCACGAGATGTTTCAGAAGTGAATAGCTTATTTAAGCTCTATCTGGACTTGGTGATCAATCAATATTCGACACGACAGGTGATCCCCGTCATTGTCAAAGGAGATCATTACTTTATCCAACAATCGAAACTGGATGAGTTACAGATTAAGCTGCCTGCGGATGCACTTCAGCAACAATCAGAAAAAAACCTGACCGATCTGGATGTGTTTACACTCGGCTTTTCGGGCAAGGCTGCAGATTGGGTCAGTCTCAATCAGATCCCAGAATTAAAGTATGAGTACAATTCAGCGCAACAGTATTTTAGTCTAGATCTTCCTGCCAGCTGGATGCCGGTGCAGATACGCGGCTTAGATTCTTGGTATCAACCTGAAACAGCGCAGTCGGGTATCGGTTTATTAAATAACTATGACTTTTATACCTACCGCCCAGAGAATGGTGGCTATAGCAGTACGCTGTTTACAGAGCAACGCTTTTTCTCACCTTATGGGGTACTAAGAAATTCAGGGGTTTATAGCAAAACTGATTTTAAATCTGATGGGATTGGAAACGACTCAAATCAAGATAATGATGGCTATCGTCGCTATGACACCACTTGGCAATATGATGACCCAGTCAGAGTACTTTCATTTTTAGCGGGTGATGTAATTACGGGAAGTAAAAACGCATGGGGAAGTTCAGTGCGTTTAGGTGGATTACAGTTGCAACGTAATTTTGGTACCCGTCCAGATTTGATTACTTATCCTTTACCTCAGTTTAAAGGACAAGCCGCTTTACCGAGCACCGTGGACTTATTGATTAACGGACAGAAAGCCAATTCAACTGATGTTCAATCTGGTCCTTTTATTCTAAATAATGTTCCGTTTATCAATGGTAAAGGCGAAGCGGTGATTGTCACCACGGATAGTGTTGGTCGTCAGGTGGCAACCTCAGTGCCGTTTTATATTTCGAATACTTTGCTTAAACCAGGGTTATTGGATTATTCCGTGTCTATGGGACAAATTCGAGAAGACTATGGGATTAAGAACTTTGAATATGGCAAATTTGCCAGTTCAGCGGATGCACGTTACGGGATTAACGATTGGCTCACGGCTGAAGGGCGAGTTGAGCTCTCCGATTCAATTCAGTTGGCTGGACTAGGTTCAGTACTTAAGCTGAATCGGTTTGGGGTATTAAGTGGTTCGGCAACCCAGAGCTGGGCTGATGGAGAGCTTAATCAGTTAAATAATAACTTGAACGGAAATAAAAACCTTAAGGGAAATCAATACACGCTAGGTTATAGCTATAACCAACAACGCTTTGGATTTAGTCTCAATCATACTCAGCGCGATCAAGATTATTATGATCTTTCACGCTTACAATATACAGATTTGATTTCAGCCAACAGCCATAAAAGTTTGGTTGCCAATACTTATTTTGCCACAGAAAAGTCGGGTACTTTTGGGGTGGCCTATATCCGAACCAAGAGCCGAGACATTGAAAATAAACTGATGAACCTGTCTTGGGCACCGGTATTACCGTCCTATCTGCGTGGTGCGACAGTGTCGTTAAGTGCCAATCGGGATTTTGTAGAAAAAGAGTGGAGTGCTGCATTTCAGTTATCGGTTCCATTCTCCAAGAGCCGATCCACAGCCAATCTAGGTTATAGCCAACAATCCAGTGGTGATTATGGTTATATCAACTATAACCGCAGTGTGCCATTGGATGGTGGCGTTGGTGTTGATTTAACTCGACGCTTTAATGAAAACAGTGATGACTTTAATCAAGCGCGCGTGAGCTACCGTAACCAATATTTTAATACCGATGTCGGCATGTCGGGTAGCAATGATTACAACTATTGGTTTGGACTTTCCGGTTCGGTGGTGTTGATGTCAGGCAATGTCTTCGCTGCCAACCGATTGGGTGAGTCGTTTGCTTTGATTGATACCAATAAAGTTGCAGATGTACCCGTACATTATGAAAACAGTTTGGTGGGGCGGAGTAACGCTAAGGGCTATGTTTTTGTACCGTCAGTGACGCCTTATTACGCGGCTAAATACAGTATTAACCCGATCGATTTACCTTCCAACTTTAATGCAACCCAAGTTGAAAATCGGATCGCAGCAAAACGAGGTTCAGGTGTGGTGATTGGCTTCCCAATCAAACAGTCTTATGCGGCGAATGTGTATTTAGTGCAAAGCAATGGGCAAGCGATTCCAGTGGGTGCAGTGGTACATCGTGCCGATCAAGAATCGAGTTATGTGGGAATGGACGGGATTGCTTATCTTGAAGATTTGAGTGCAGAAAATAGCATTCGGGTGCAACTGCCAGATCAAAGCCTATGTGAAGCAAACTTTTCGTTGGATTTAAAACAAGCGCAACAACAGATTGCTGTGATTAAGTCAGTTGTTTGTCGTGAGGTGGCTCAACCATGATTACTTTAAAAAAAATAATACCAGCAGGTCTATTATTCTCTGGGTTGATATTGATTACTGCTCAGAGCTATGCAGATTGTAGTGTTAACTCAAGTGGCAATGTGTCCATTGGTAAGGTTCCTTCCATTACTCTGGCAGAAAATGGAGTTCAATCTTCGCAATTCAGTGCAGGTTTATCCTGTAGTGGATTTAGTTTGGCTTTAGCAAATACGACTTATTTGAAATATCGGGTCGATCAAATGCCAGCAAACTATATCAATAGTGTTACTGGTGAACGCCTTACTGTAAATTATTTGGATACCAATAGTAATCCAATTAATCTGGGGCAAGAAAGGGATTTGAGTAGCTTTACAATTATCAATTTTTTTACAGGACCTAATGGTGCGTTACCATTTTATGCCAAAATTAATCCAGGACAAGCGGTATCACCTGGGATCTACCGAGCTGAAACACCATTTAAAGTTAAATGGTATTACTCTGTGCCTGCACTTGCTGTGATTGGAATCGGACTCTTTTTTGAAAGTCCAGGATTTTCTAGAGGTCTACCAATAATTGGAGGTTTTAGGTGGGGGACTGGTAGTGATGCTTCATTAAATTTGAGTATTGAAGTTTTACCAGATTGCCGAATTTCGACCAATGATGTTAACTTTGGGACAGCAGCTTTTGCAGATGCCTTTACACCAGTGAAAACCTCGATGGGAATACGCTGTTCAGTCAAGACACCTTATAAAGTGAGCCTGAATGATGGTCTCTATCCACAAAATGGCAATCAACGTGCAATGAAGTCAGGAACGGGCAATAACTATATGAGTTATGAGATTTATAAAAACTCAAGCACAGAACGTTGGGGAAGAAATAACGAGCAGTGGTTGAGCGATGTTGCGACTACAAATCCTGGTATTTATGATGCCAATACGCAGCAAGGTTATGCTTTCACAACAAAAATTCTGGAAACGAATTCACTGAGTCTGCCTGCTGGTCAATATAGTGACACTGTAACTGTACAGGTTGAATTTTAAAAATATGTCCACGATAACATCATGATATTTTATCATGATGTTAATTATAAAAATAATATATAATTAAATTATTAATTTACACTATTGAAAATACCTAAGCTATATTTTTTTATTTATTTAAAATATTTTTTATATTAAATATTGCTGAAGTGAATGATTAATTTTTTGAAAAAACTTCTTACATTGTATTATTTGTTTTGTCGCTAATTTCTTGTATTTGTTTGTTAAATAATTTTTTATATTTCGTGTGCTTAAATTAATAGTGCTGTTTCTTTGTGCTTTTAAGTTTTCATTCTGATTTTATGTTTTTAAATCATTAACGGTGTTTAAAACATGAATATAATTTTCAACACATGTTTTTTTTATTAATATCAGATTATAATAATTTTTTAATTATAAGAGGGTTATTTGTTGTGCGAGTCTATGCATATTTTAGAGTTGATGATCTGTCTATAAAAGGCAATAATTATGCCTCCTGTATTTCAAACGCTGGTTATGAAATACCAAGTAAGCGAGTGATTTTTGAAGAGGTTGAAGCGGGTATATCATTAAAATATAGAAATAAATTTATTAATTTAGTGAATTATGCAATGGAAAGTGGAGATTTATTGTTAATCAATGGAATTGATTCATTAGGTGGTAACTTTAACGAAGTATCTTCAAGTGTAAATTTGATTTTTAAAAAAAAAATTCGATTAATTTGTTTGGAGTTTTCTAAAAATGAAATTGTGGGAGATCTTAAGAAATTATTTATGCATTTTTTAAAGTTATGTTCTGATTTTGAAGAGAAATCTAGCTTTTCTAAAAAAAGTATAATGAATAAAGCAAAAAAACGTGTTGGTCGTCCAGAAATTTTAAGTGATAAGCAAAAAAAAGAAGCCTTGGATAAATTTAAAAAAGGGCATACAGTTTATTCAATTGCTAAGCATTATTCAGTTACTCGAACAGTAATCCAACGCTTAATTTTAAAATCCTCTGATGTCATTAATAGTGATGATAAGTAAATAAGGGGCGTAAAATTCCAAAAAAATCATATAAGTAGATTTGCAATTGCGCAAAAAAGATCTGATTTTAAGAAAACAATTATTGTCCAATTGGTTTATGTGTTGCGACAAGTAAATCAAAAAAATACAAAAAATTTGATGAGTCATTATAGTATTGAAATTAAGTCGATAAATGGTTTGATTAGCTATAGGGTTCAAGGAATTAAAAATGAGGGAAAAATGATTATTTTTTTATATGGTTCTGATTTATATTATTTGGATCTAAATAAATCATTATTTGATCAAGAGTATTGATTTTTTGAGGTATGGTGAAGATTTTTTATAATTTATTTATTTTAGCTAGATTTATTTTATAAGTTGAGGCTTTTATTTTGTATTTATGATATTTAAAATATTGCTATTGAAGTATTGTGTGTTTTAAATAGTTTTAATTAATTTTGGTGTAAAGTTATATTGAAGGAGGGTTGGTTGATTATTTTTTTAAATTTGGTTGATTATATTTTAAGGATTTAAAATTTGTTAAATTTAAAATGTTTATATGAAAATAATATCTGTATGTGATTTTTTAAAGTCAAAAGCATATTTTAAAAATTAGAGGTTAAAACATTTGGGAAGCATCAAAAATACTGTTGATACTTCCCAAATAATCAGTCTAAATTTATAGATCAATATACTGTATAAATTTGAGCCACTTTAATTTTAATCGTTTTAATTTTAACCATCCTAATTTAAAGTCGGCATTGCAAACTGTTTATTTTCACGAATGTTGGCAGAAGGCCAGCGTTGGGTAATGGTTTTTCTGCGTGTATAAAAACGTACACCATCTGGGCCATATGCATATAAATCACCAAAGAGTGAACGTTTCCAACCACCAAAACTGTGATAAGCAACAGGTACAGGCAACGGAACATTGATACCGACCATCCCCACTTTTATATGATCAGAAAAATAACGAGCTGCTTCTCCATCACGGGTATAAATGCATGTTCCATTACCATATTCATGATTATCAATCAGATCCATGGCTTGTTGCATGGTCTCTACCCGCATAATTTGTAAGACAGGGCCAAAAATTTCCTGTTGATAGCTGTGCATATTGGGGGTAACTTGATCAATTAAGGTTGGCCCCACAAAAAAGCCATTTTGATAATCGCCAACGCTTGCTTGTCTGCCATCCACAACAATTTTTGCACCTTGTTGCTCAGCACTGTCGATAAAACCAATCACTTTAGCTTTATGTTCAGCCGTAATCACAGGTCCAAAATCATTATTTTTATCAGCATAATGCCCGAATTTTAATTTACTGATTTCATTTTGAAGTTTAGCAATGACGGTATCTGCAATTTCGTCACCGACTGCAACCGCAACAGAAAGCGCCATACACCGTTCACCTGAGGAACCAAAAGCAGCACCAAGTAGGGAATTCACCACATTATCAACATCCGCATCAGACATGATAATGGCATGATTTTTTGCCCCACCTAAAGCTTGACAACGTTTGCCCGCAGCCGTTGCAGTCTTATAAATATATTCAGCAATTGGTGTTGAGCCTACAAAACTAACCGCTTGAATACGCTGATCATTTAAAAGAGTATCTACTGCAACTTTATCGCCATTCACCAGATTAAAGACACCATCGGGAAGTCCAGCTTCTTTTAGTAATTGAGCAATATATAATGTTGAAGATGGATCACGCTCAGAAGGTTTTAAAATAAAGCAGTTGCCACAGACAATTGCCATTGGGAACATCCAAAGTGGCACCATCACAGGAAAGTTAAATGGGGTAATCCCTGCAACGACACCTAAAGGTTGAAATTCACTCCAAGAGTCAATATTCGGCCCAACATTTTTGGAGAATTCACCTTTTAAAAATTCGGGTGCACCGCAAGCATATTCAACATTTTCAATGCCACGCTGTAATTCCCCAGCTGCATCATGGCAAATCTTGCCATGCTCTAAACCAATCAGCTCACAGATTTTATCGGCATTTTTTTCAAGCAACTCTTTAAACTTAAACATAACTCGCGCACGTTTGATCACTGGGGTATCACGCCATGCAGGAAAGGCATTTTCTGCTGCTGCTATTGCATCAAGTACCGTTTTTGGGCTGGCAATAGCCACTGCAGAATTTGATTCACCTGTTGCTGGATTAAATACTTTTTGGCTACGACTTGCTTCCGTTGAAAGCTGTCCATTAATAAAATGTCCGATTGTATTCATTGATATCTCCTGATTTATTTTGGTTAAAAATTAACACCATAATTGCTGATAAAGTTTTACGATTTCTTGTTTGGTTGGAAGACGAGGGTTATTACTTGGTGAGCCTGAAGCAAGTGCTTGTTCTGCCATAGTATTTACAACTTCGTCAAAATATTGCTTATCTGCTCCAAAAGCTTCTAAAGTTGGCACTTGAAGGGATGTATTAATGTCTTTTAGTGCTTCAATTAACTTGGCATTGGCAGATTCAATAGAATCATTTTGCTGCGCAGCACCCATGGCCTTGGCACAGTCCGCATATTTTTCAGGTTCAGCCGGAATTGAATATTCAATAATCATGGGCAATAACATGGCATTCGATAAACCATGCGGGACATGGAAAAACGCGCCAATAGGTCGACTCATGCCATGAACTAAGGCAACAGATGCATTATTAAAAGCCACACCAGCCAATGTTGCACCCAGCATTAATGCTTCTCGGGCAGCTTTATCATTTGGATCAAAATAGACTTTTTTAAGGTTTGGGCCGATTAAGCGCATAGCTTCCAATGCTTGAGTATCGCTATATAAATTGGCTTTTTTACTGGTATAGGCTTCAATCGCATGGGTTAAAGCATCTATACCCGTATCTGCTGTGGTACGGGCAGGTAAACTCAACGTCAGTTCATAATCTACAATCGCAGCAATGGGCATAAAACCAGCACCGACACAAAGCATTTTTTCATTACTTTCATCATCAGTAATGATCGTGAATTTGGTTGCTTCAGAACCTGTGCCTGCTGTTGTTGGAACAGCAATAATTGGTAATCCTTGTTCGTTGACTTGTCTAGGGAACTTATAATCTCGGATTTTTCCACCATAGCGACCTAAGATGCCAATGGCTTTTGCACTGTCAATCGGACTGCCACCACCCACAGCAATAATTGAATCATATTGATGGGCTTGAATAAACTGAACCCCAGCTTCAATAGAACTTGAGGTGGGTTCTGGAATGGTTTGATCAAAAAAGTCTGCTTCAATATTTTCATGTTTAAGAATCTTTTGAATATCGGCGATATAGCCTAACTTGACCATCATTTGATCAGTGATGATCAGTGGTTTATTACATCCTAAGCTTTTTAAAATATAAGGAATTTTCTCTCGGGCATTTTTTCCGACTTCAAGAAATCTGGGCAACAAAATCGTATGTGACATAAGCGAACTCCATTTTAGTTTCATTCCATTTACATGCATTTTGTATTTAAAAAAAGACCAAGTTGCATGCTGTAAATTAGCTTTATAATATTTGTATATTGATATGTATCGTATCAATATAAAATTATATGTAAACAGGTTTTTTACGATTTTTATTTAAATAAAATTATTTATTTATAAATAACAGTGGTTTGATCTGTTTTTTAAAGTGGAAAAGAATTTTGTCTAGATTCATCATTAAAAATTAGCTATACATATATATCGATACATTATGTATCAATATAATTAAATAAATGGAGTTTAGAATGATAGGACTATTTGGAATAGTAGTGTCCTTGGTATTGCTGATGTATTTAGCTTACAAAGGTTTTAGTGTCATTATTTTGGCGCCTGTACTTGCACTGTTTGCGGTCATTTGGAGTGGGATGACGCATGAATTATTAGGGTTTTATTCGCAAGTATTTATGAGTGGTCTAGGTGGGTACATCATTAAATATTTTCCACTTTTTCTGTTAGGCGCTGTCTTTGGCAAACTCATGGATGACAGTGGATCAGCTCGCACAATCGCAATTTTTTTTGTTGAACGTTTAGGGCATCAGCGCGCGATGTTATCGATTGTGATTTCCTGTGCAATCTTAACCTATGGTGGTGTCTCGCTTTTTGTGGTGGGCTTTGCTGTATTTCCAATTGCTTCAGCATTATTTAAAGAACTAGGTATTCCTAAACGACTCATTCCTGCGGCAATTATGTTGGGTGCATTAACCTTTACAATGACCGCATTGCCTGGCACACCTGCGATTCAAAACGCAATTCCAATGCCATATTTTAAAACAGATCTATATGCTGCACCTGTGCTTGGCATCATTGCTTCGATTTTTATGTTAATCACGGGGATGTGGTGGCTGAATAGAAGAGTCGAGCATTCGATAAAACAAGGCGAAGGCTATGGCAATCATATTGAACAGCATAAAGAAATTTTAACCCACTCAGATCCTAGTTTACTGATTGCAATGATCCCGATTGTATTGGTGATTTTATCGAATTTAATATTATCTAAAGTGATTTTTCCAAGTATGGATACTTCATATTTGGCCACGGCTCAATTTGGTCACACCAGTCTAAATTCTGTGATTGGTTTATGGTCGATCATTACAGCATTGGTGATCGCATGTATTGCCATTATTGTGCTCAATTGGAAACGGATTAACGATATTCGAGACAGTATTCAAAATGGTGTTTCTTCTTCATTTTTACCTATTTTTAATACCGCCTCAGAAGTGGGATATGGGTCAGTTATTGCATCTTTGGCAGGTTTTGTCATTTTAAAAGATTTTTTAGTTGGTTTAGTGCCAAGTAATCCGCTGGTTTCCGAAGCAATTTTGGTCAATGTACTGGCTGGGATCACAGGTTCTGCGTCTGGAGGGTTGAGTATCGCATTAAATACGATGGGTGAAACCTATATGAATCTGGCGCATCAATTTGGCATTTCACCTGAATTAATGCACAGAGTTGCTTCTATGGCTTCTGGATCTTTAGATTCACTTCCTCATAACGGCGCTGTGATTACCATTATTGCGCTTTGCGGTCTCACGCATAAACAGTCCTATTACGACATGTTTATGGTCGCAGTTATTTTTCCACTGCTTGCACTGATCGGGGTGATTACGCTGGGTACTTATTTTGGATCATTTTAATGCTTGAGTTTTAAAGCTAGAGACTTGGGTATTCGAAGTCGCTAGCTTTTATTAGTTAATCGATTGAATTTTTAATATAAGTGTTTAAATCATTGGCTGCATCTCTTAATGCATCTTGATAGCTGATTAAGTCATCTAATGATTTTCGAATACTTGGCGCATGGGTGTATAAGCAAGCAATGATTTCACCATTGGGATGGAGTATAGGCACTGAACAGGCCACCATCCCTGCGATAAACTCTTCATTATCGGTGCCTAAATTTGTCACGCCAATACGCTGAATTTCAGATTCCAGCAGATTAAGATCTGTAATGGTATTTTTGGTGTACTGGGTGATTGGAATATTTTTTAGAATATTTTTCCTTTTTTCTGCGGATAAATGACTTAAAAAAAGTTTGCCACTCGAGGTACACCAGACAGGCACTGTTGAGCCCACGGGTAAATATACTTGTAATGGCCAGTTTGTCTGTATACGGTCTACATACAACATATGATTATCTTGTAAGATCGCTATACCACAGGTTTCACCAATCTTATTTGATAGTTTTTCTAAAATAGAAAACCGTTCTATTCTAAATTTTTCATTTTCCCAAACATTAAATAGTAATTGTTTGACTCTTCCACCCACCAACAAGCCACCATGTAAATCTACTTTGACATAACCTTCTTTTTCCAATAGTTGGATGAGTCGATGAATACTGGGCTTTGGAATATCAAGGGCTAAAGAGAGATCAAGTGGAGAAGGGGGATGTTTTGCTTCACCAATGGCTTCTAAAATCTCAAGTACTCGTGTGATCGATGAACCTTTATTTCGTTTTGTATCTTGTGTCATAAAATTTTCCAAAAGACCCTGCTTCATTCATACCCACTTGAGCTTATGGATATTATCATTTGAATGTTATAGATATGAAATTTTTATCTGCCATACTTTACCGTAATCATGGTTTTCTCAGTATGCGAAATTTTATCCACATCATGAATGAGAAGAGAACAAGCAGCAACTTAGCCCTCAAGCCAGAAGTTTTGTGTTATTCAAGGCTTATTTGATTCAATAAGCCTTTAAAATATTAACGTGATTTATTCCAACTCAACATTTTAAATAATCCAAACATCACAATAATCCAGATTGGAATCAAAATGACCGATTCTTTAAAGTTTTGCACCCACATGATATATAGGATCATACTGATAAAAACTAAAACAATATAATTACTTACGGGTGAAAACAATGAGGGAAATTTTACCCTTGTCCCCTCCAACTTTTTGGCTCGTTTAAATTTTAAATGGGTAAAACTAATCAGTGCCCAGTTTAAAACCAGAGCAGCAACAGCCAAATACATCAGATGACTTAGAGCTTCTTCAGGCACAAAATAATTCAGTAACACACAACCAAAAATCAGTATAGAAGAGAAGATCACCGCAGTGATTGGTACACCTTGTTTGCTGACTTTTGCAAACATCTTTGGTGCATTGCCTTGTACTGCAAGCCCATACAGCATACGACTATTGGCATACATACCACTGTTATATACCGAAAGCGCAGCAGTTAGAATAATAAAATTAAGTAGATGTGCTGCCCAACCTAAGCCCAGTTGACTGAAAATCATCACAAAGGGACTTTTATCTAAACCACCCAGATCAAGTTGATTCCATGGAATTAATGACATGATGATGGCAAGAGAAGCCACATAAAAAACCAAAATACGGAAAATCACGCGATTGACAGCTTGTGGTATGCTTTTGTCAGGATTTTCTGCTTCGGCAGCCGTCATCCCAATCAATTCAATGCCGCCAAATGCAAACATTAAAAAGGCCAGCATATAAAACAACCCTGAAAAACCATGTGGGAAAAACCCACCATGTTGCCAGAGGTTTGCCACAGTTGCAGTTGAATCAGCACCTGCTGTGAGCAAAAGATATAAACCAAACACAATCATTGAAATCACAGCAACAACTTTGATAATGGCTAACCAAAATTCTGATTCACCATAAAATTTAACATTGCCCAGATTAAAACCAGTCACGATGACAAAGAAAAATAAAGCAGAGACCCAAGCGGGGATATGCGGCCACCAATAATGCACATATTTAGCCACTGCTGTAAGTTCAGTCATGGCGACTAAAATATACATTACCCAGTAATTCCAGCCAGATAAAAAACCAGGAAATTTCCCCCAATATTTTTGTGAAAAATAACTGAATGAACCAGCAACAGGTTCTTCTACAATCATTTCACCCATTTGACGCATGATTAAAAATGCAATCAAACCGACGATGGCATAGCCTAAAATAATCGAAGGACCAGCAGATTGGATGACTTGTGCAGAACCTAAGAATAATCCTGTACCCACAGCGCCACCCATAGCGATCAATTGGATATGACGATTTTTAAGTCCACGTTTTAATTGGGAAGATGAGCGATTCAAAATATACTGTGCTGAATAAAAGAAGCCATTGTAATAGATTGGCTATAGATAACCTAGTTTGAAAACGATGTTGTTGAGGCAATTTTATAAGATATTGAACACTGGAATATTAGAACGCTTCCATCTATCAAAATATGATCATGTTGAGTGAATCATTTTGCTATTGAAAGAGCCTTCTCGCTTTGGGAGAAGGCTAGGATGAGGGGTATCTATACGTCTAAAAAAGACTTATAAAACAAGCTTATTCAGATTGCTCTAATGTACGCAGTGGGTGCATGCCCTCAACCATTCCCATAAATGGTGGGTAAATTGAGTAACCAACCAAGGCTTGAAGTTCAGGTGAAATCGACCGTACCGTATCTTTGGAAAGTTCAAGCAAATAGTTTTCTTGTTGTCGGACATAGGCTTCACAGTACTGATGAGTAATCGCAAAGCGTGAGGATTTCGAATGATTTTGACCGCCACCATGCCAAGTCGTACCGAGAAAAAAGATCACCGAACCTGCAGGCATCACTGCGGGTATCGCTTCTGATCTTTGTGCAAAACGATCATCTCCCCAACGGTGACTGCCAGGAATAATTACTGTTGCACCATTGTCTTTGGTAAAATCATCAATTGCCCAGACGGTTGCAGCACCAAGTGGCTGACGAGGACGGGGGAGGCGATAAAAAGCATCATCATAATGCAGACTTTGAGCGACTTCACCTGAAAGAATATTAATAATTTGACTCTGAGAGAGTAAGAAGTTGGGTTGGAATAGCCGATCCATAAGACCAAGAATGTGAGGATGTACGGCAAGTTGATCAGTGATTCGCGTTTTTGAGAGAACGTTATAGACACGCTGGGTTTGTTGACCTTCAAATGGGTTACGTCCAGTTTGACCGAGTAAGGCAAGGCCTTCTTGCTTAATTTGCTGGCAGGTTTCTTTGCTGATCAGGTTGTTGATGATGACATAACCATCACGCATTAAGCTTTGGAAATCTCGTTGGATTTCTGGCGTATTTCGCTCAGGCCCTGGTTGTAATTGTCGATGGGTCTTTGCGTGATCCTTTTTATTATATTGATGAATATCTAATTTAGACATTGCAAGCTCCTTGATTTAACGTGCTGGGCAGAACGGAACAGTTAGTTCATATTGTTTCCTGCCTTGGTTTTTTATTGGTATCTCCAGATGACAGTGGGCTGAGTTGTAGGGTATTGCTTGTCAGATTCCAGAGTTGTTCGAATAATTCCACATTTGAGGGTCTTTCTTTGGCAAGGATGGCTTGATCAATCGCCAGACGTAGACCTCCCATCAGCATTGCCACCGTTGTATTCGGATTAAGCTCTGGACTGATTATTCCCAACTTCTGTCCTTGAGCAATGTTACGTGCACCCGCTTCTAGTAATGCCTCCATATGAGCACGTTCGATATCAAGCACTTCAGGTTCACGGGCAAGTCGCCCAGCAATTAAAGGTGCTAGAGGGTGATTATAGAAGTAGTCAATGATTGCTTTGGTACGGGTTTTTTCGCGTTCTCTCCATTCAATATTTGTTGGAATGCTGTCACCCAAAGCAAGCGCTCTCAATGGTTCATAAAATTGATCCACAACAGCGGCAATCAGACCTGTTTTTGAGCCAAAGTGATGATAGGTGAGCCCAGCTGATGTATTCGCTCTTTTGGCGATGGCACTGATCTCCATATGTCCATTGTTAGCAATCAATTCCTGTTCTGCTGCAGTGATCAAGCGTTGGTAAGTCGCCATTTTTTTTTCGACCATGATTTTATTCTTAGAAAAACTGAATTGAATTCAATTTAGTTTTTATTGGCGAAATTGTCAACAGTATTGCGCCAAGATCAGTTAGAGAAATGGCGTTACCATAAGCTCGAAAGCAAGCTTGAGTCTGGGTAAATGGCCGTGTTGTTAGTGAGAAATAATTGGAAAAAGCAAATATAAGAGAGTAAAAACGTGGCAGAGATTTTTAATTGATCTCTTTAAAATGAATGGTTTTTATTTGAATTTAACTTTTATTTATTCTGTTCAATATTTTGGAAAGTCTTTTTAAAAGGGCATTTTTATAGCTATGATATTTTCAATATTTATTAGACCTATAAGAAATTAAGTTAGATTAGAAATGACCAGATCTCCACATTTAATCTTTCCTTAGCTTTCTCATCATTCACTTTATCTACTGTTATTTCAAAAATAGGGATATCCCATTCCAAGCAACCTCATGATAATTTGGTCGCTAAAATTGCCATATTTTGATAACACTCTTAAGTTTTTCCTTTATAGACTCAAGACATGATCAAGGAAGGAGATCAGCATGTCAAAAGAATATAAATTACAAAAAGGAAGTTTAGGGCTGTGGTACGTTGTGTTCTTTGTGGTGGCTGCAGCTTCACCCTTAACTGGTGTAGTTGGGGCCCTACCCGTGGCCTTTATGGCAGGCAATGGAGCAGGTGTCGCGGGTACTTTTGTTGTTGCAGGTGCGTTACTACTTATTTTTAGTTTTGGTCTGGTTGCCATGAGCCGTCATGTGGTCAATGCAGGCGCATTCTATTCTTATATTGTCCAAGGCTTAGGGCTTACCTGTGGTTTAGCAGGGTTTAATGTCGCTTTACTTGCCTATGCAGCGATGCAACTCTCTTGTAGTGCAATGTTTGGTTTCTTTACCGAACTCTTTGTCACCAGACATTTTGGTAGCAGTTTACCGTGGTGGGCCTATGCAGCATTTATGCAAATGGCGGTCATTGGTCTGGGTATCGCTAAAGTTGAAATTGGTGGAAAAGTCCTCGGTGTATTGATGTTGCTTGAGATCGCCATAGTCTTGTTGATGGATGCCGTCTTTATGACTCAACCAAGAACATGGGAATTTAGCGCTTTTCAACCAAGCACTGTTTTAAATGGCAATTTTGGTATTGCTATGGTGTTTGCAATTTGTTCTTTTATTGGTTTTGAAGCCACCGCAATTTATGCCGAAGAATGCAAAGAACCTAAAAAAATTGTGGCGAAAGCAACCTTTACTGCGGTGATTTTAATCACGGTTTTCTATGCGTTCACATCATGGGTATTTGTGCAATATACAGGTGCAAGTCAGATTGCCGCAGAAGCAGCCAAAGATCCCGGTGTTTATGTTTACAACGTGGCTGAGCAGTTGCTCGGTGGTTGGGCGGTTGAAGTCATTTCAATTTTATTGATCACCAGTTTATTTGCCGCAACACAAGCTTTCCATAATTCATTATCCCGTTACCTATTTACCATTAGTCGTGATGGTTTGCTGTGGTCCAAATTAGCCAAAACGCATGCTGTTTATAAAACACCTTATATGGCCAGTATTGCACAAGGCATTTTTATGATTGCGGCCTTGGTGACTTTTGGGCTGTTTAAACTCGACCCAATGATCAATATTTTTGCATGGGCATCTGTTCTGGGAAGTATGGCGATTATGGTATTACAGTTCGGTGTTTCATGCGCTGTGATTAAATATTTTCGTCAACATAAACACCTTCAGGTTTCACTCTGGAGTCGATTGATCGCACCCATTATTTCCGCATTGGGCATGTTGGTCATCCTCTATGTAGTAATTGCAAATCTGGAAATGCTGAGTGGTTCATCTTCTCCCGTTGTGCTGTTTTTACCGTGGTTACTACTGGCTTGTATGATCTTTGGCATGATCACAGCCCGTGTCTTAAAACATATCAATCCGCAAAAATATGAAGATGTCACAAATATCGTCATCCATTCTTAATGTCCGAATAGACAAGGAGTTTCTGTATGAATAGTCCAATGGTTCAAACAAAAGATTATCAATTTTGGCATCCAATGACCCATCCCAATAATTGGGAAAACAAGGTGCCATTACGAATCGTCAAAGGAGATGGACTTTTTGTCTGGGATGATCAGGGACGTAAAATGCTAGATGGCTTTGCTGGTTTATGGTGTGTCAATGTTGGACATAACCGAACTGAAGTCAAACAGGCCATTACTCAACAAATGGATGAACTGGCCTACTATCAGTTATTCGATGGTGTGAGCCACCCCAAAGCAGAAGCCTTATCCAATAAACTGATTGAAATGACAGTTCAGGAAGATATGGCCCGGGTACTTTATGGTACAGGTGGTTCCGATGGTGTTGAAACCGCATTAAAAATAGCGCGTCAATATTGGATTTTACAGGGACAACCGCAGCGTACCCGCTTTATCTCATTGAAAAATGCTTATCATGGTGTGCATTTCGGGGGGACATCTGTCGGTGGTTTATCTATTTATCGGATGAATTATGGTCCTGTTTTGGATGGTTGCTCACAGATTGAATCGCCGTGGTTGTATCGTAATCCTTGGAATTGTGATGATCCTGAGCAATTAGGGCAGTTGGTGGCTGAACAGCTGGAACGAGACATTTTATATTATGGTCCAGACAGTGTGGCGGCATTTATTGCGGAACCTGTGCAAGGTGCAGGCGGTGTAATTGTACCTCCAGCAAACTTCTGGCCTTTGGTGCGGCAGATTTGTGATAAATATGGAATTTTACTGATTGCTGATGAAGTGGTTACGGGCTTTGGTCGTAGTGGCAATATGTTTGGTTCGCGAGGCTGGGGAGTAAAACCTGACATTATGGTATTTGCCAAGGCGTTAACCGCAGGCTATGTACCGCTTTCAGCAACCTTGATTAATCATCGAATTGAACAGGCCTTTTTACACAATAAAGATCATCGGGGGATTTTGATGCAGGGCTATACCTATGGAGGACATCCATTGGGTTGTGCGGCAGGTTTGGCTGTACTCGATATTGTTGAAAAAGAAGACTTGCCTGCCAATGCTGACAAAATGGGAAATGTTTTACTCAATCAATTAAAAAGTTTTGAAGAAAAATTTCCATCTGTTGGTAATGTACGTGGCAAAGGCTTGATGCTGGCAATTGATCTGGTTTCAGATAAGAACACCCGTGAATCTATTGCACCTGATAATAACTTGGCTTGGCGTATTACAGAGGCCTGCCGTAATGCGGGCGCAGTGGTTCGACCTGTTGGGCCAAAAATCGTGCTTGCTCCGCCTTTAGTGATTGATCAAGCAGGCTGTGATCTATTGTTCAATGCATTACAGACTGCATTTGAACAGGTTGATGTATAACACTGCAAATTTGTCGGTTTAAAAACAGGATCAAATGTCTGTATGTGACACTTTGATCCTGTTTTATCTGTTCAATAACCTATAAATATAATATTGAAAACGTTACATTTAAGGGCTTGCCAATTAAGCGATTCAACTTAAAATAAAAGTTAGATTTCATTTTTTGATTAAAATTTAATGAATTGAACTTTGACGAATTGAAATCTAAAAATAAAATTTTTGCATTTTTAGGTAAAAGCGAGGCATGGATGTTAGTCGTTGAACCAGATGTAAAGACAGGTTTGTTGCATGGCTTTGAAATAAGAGAGTCATTACAACATACCCAGATTTTAAAGGACTGGTCTTTATCCTATGATCAACTTTCGTCAGGTCATTTTGAAAGTCATTTAAATGAACTATGGCTGGATGATATTCAAATCTATGAAGAAAAAATTAGTCCCTCAACTTTCCAAAGTGGAGAAGGCAAAGCCGACTCATTGTGTTTAGGTGTTTTTTCCAATTTATCTGACCCCGCACTGTGGATGGGGCAAGCATTACAAGGTGCAGAAATTATTTCATTATGCCAAGGCGGTGAAATTATGATGCGAACACCACAACAATCTTCGTTTGTATCCTTGAGTTTGCCCATGTCTTTGTTAGAAGAAGCAGGAGAGATTCCACAAGGGGCAAGTATGTTGACGCATCAGCCCTTGGCACAAGAAATTTATTTTAAACTGACTGCTTTATTAAATCATGTATCTAAACATCCGTATGGGGCAGATTTAGTCTGTATGCAACAGGTAAAGTCCGAGATTTTAGATCTGGGTTTTCGGTATGTTCAAGCCTTGCAACAGCAAAAAAATGAGATTCGTCTATCAGCGCGTAAGGCAAAAATTGTGGTGCAACGCGCACTTGATGCGATGCAATCCTATCAGGATAATCCCTTAACCATGGATGAGTTGTGTCAGCTTACCTATACCTCACGGCGTACTTTGCAAAATTGTTTTGAACTGATTACTGGCCAAAGCCCGGCACAGTTTTTAAAACACTTACGACTCAATGGGGTAAGACGTAGCTTTATTCAAAATGCTGCATCTGTTTCGGTCAGTGAAGTGGCCAGTGCGTGGGGCTTTTGGCATTTATCGCAATTTGCCACAGACTATAAAAAATTGTTTGGTGAAACCCCATCGCAAACATTGGCACAGTGTAAATAAAAATATGTGAGCTGTGGTTGATGTACTTTACTGAATTTTAAAATAAAGCACGCACAATAAAAAAGCATAAGAAATGTTTAGAAATTCCATTGAGATCAATAAAAATATCAAAGCCAGTCAATTGGCTGGCTAACTGCAATGAATGAGATTTATGTTATGCGAGCTAAGTCTTCTTCGTTGGCTGGGAGGGCTGAAAGAGTTTCCAACTGTTTGGTTAAACCAGAGACATCCAATAAATTCTTAAAACGGCGGTTTGATTCTGATGATTCACCATGCGCTGTAGCTGCTGGGGACTGTACCCATCCGCCTACACGTAATACTGATGCATGCAATCTTGTGGTGTGCCAAAAGCACCATTCATCTGTGAAAAATCCGGTTTTCTTTCGCTTCATGTTTAAAATCCATTTTTAATAAAAATCCCATAATGTGGCATTAATATTGATAAATTTAAAAAAATAATAGTAAATAAGTAAAAATCTTTTATTTTGATAAAAATTAAAAAATAAGACTTTTGTGGGGTTGCTAGGTTAAAGCCCTATGCTGTTGTATTTAATTGGATTGAATCTTAAAAAATACCGTAATATGAAAATATTTTAAAATAGTTGTTGTCTTTTTTATGATTTAAATATATAAAATCCCGTAATAGGGAATAATTATTTTAAATGTACCTATCGTAAAGGTGCCGTCTCACAGGAATTCAGGATGAAGTGTGATGAGGCAAAACAACAAGGACGCAAGGAGAACAATATGAAACATTCAGTTTTAGCTGCCATGCTGGCAATAGCAAGTGTACAGGCTGTACAAGCAGAGACAGTTCAAGCAGAGACAGGGACATCCAAGCCAGAAACCTTTATGGATCAGTTTTCTGTACATGGAACATTAACCTTATCCTCTGATTATCGCAGTCGTGGTTTTTCCAAGTCGGATCAAAAACTGTCAGTACAAGGGGGCTTGATTTTGGCGCATCAATCAGGTGCTTATTTAATGCTATGGGGGGCAAGTGCAACAACACCGAATGAGGGCAGCATAGAAGCAGATGCAATACTGGGTTATACATGGCGTATCGATGATAAAAACAGTCTGGATTTCTTTTATGCAGATGTGAATTATCCCGGCGGAAATTTTAGCCCAAATGGAAAATCGGCTGATTTTGGTGAATATGGGGTGATGTACAAACGTGCAGGTACATTTGTTGCGCAAGATAACTTCAATGCAGCAGTTTACTATTCACCGAATTATCTTTTTGGTTCAGGCAACGAATATTATTTTAGTAGTGAATACAGCTTTCCTGTTGTTGAAAATGTACAACTGTTTGGTTCGGCAGGTTATACCAAGCAGGACAGTGTGGCTGAATTTCAGCTAGGCTCAGTCCCAGATAGCAAGAAAGACAGCTACTTTGATTATAAAGTGGGGGTACGTGGTGACTACAAAGGGGTAACCACTGAGCTGGCTTGGGTCGGCAATAATATTGACAGTCAAATGGATATATTTGATGACCGCTTATATGTCAGTGTGACCAAGAATTTTTAAACAATCGTATTGTTTTTTTAGGAGGTAGCGTTGTATCAATTTAGCGAGATCTGTTTTCATTTCTGCTAAGAAACTAATGTCACAAAGTATTGCATCAGTATTCAATATGGATTTAATGAATTAATCATCAAGCTGCATGAGGGCATAATCTATGCAAATAAAAGAATTCAATTATAGTATCTGTGGTACAGGTTTGACTGGTGAGTGATGTTGATCGACCAAGCGTGATTGATTGTATACCCAGTGGCAATACCAATGCACCCACGATTGCCATCGCTGAAAAAGGTGCTGATTTATTAATTCAGTCTCGCTAGATCCCAGACATGAACGGTTCATTTAAAACTGGAATATACGGTCGCTATGTGCTTACGCTGATAACGCCGTATATTTAAAAATTTATGCTTATTTGGGGTTTTAGTATTGTTCTAGATGCTCAACTTCTTCTCGTTGAATTTGGATTTCATCCACTTCGATTGAGTGATGCTTCGGTTTTGGAGATGAGACAATCGATTGAGTTAGATTTTTTGCAGTCTCCAATAAAATCTCAATAATGGTTTCTTGGCGTAATAAATTAAATTGTTGATCAGAGCCCACAACACAGACACTATGAGTCACTTCTTTCGAATCAAAATCTGAAAAAATCGGGGCCGCGATCCCGATATTGCCAACGTTTAATTCATTATTGGTTGCGCAATAGCCATTTTTACGAATGTTCTTGGAAATTTTTAATACATCTTCAAGTGAATAAATATTCAGTGGATCTTTGGAAATTTGGGTTTCATACAGTTGCTTAATTTTTTTTATACTTCGATATGAAGTCAAAACTTTGGCCTGTGCACCCCTAAACAGTGGCAGAGGTCGTCCACGTCCAAAACTAAAATGCATGTCATTATTGGGGCTTAAAATAAAAGTATTAATAATTTTACTGTCATAAAAAGCACTGACAAAAACAGTGAGTCCAGTAATTTGGCTTAAGTTTTCTAGATATGGACGGCCTGTACTTAGCACTGGATCATATTTTCTCATCATCCAGTCAAGCTCAATGACACGAGGGCCAAGGGCATAACCGCCCGGCCCACGTTTTACAATCAGCCCAGCATCACATAATTCTTTGATATAGCGATAAGAGGAAGTTCTTGATAAATCGAACTTTTGTGCGATGAGTTCAGCATCAATTTCTAATTGTTCAGGACCAAAGAGGTTGAGTACATTCAGTATTCTGGCCAGACTGCTATTCATATTTTCTCGATTAAAACGGCAAATTACTTTTTATATCTTTCACGAGTTATGCGATCTGGTCAATTGAAATATTAAAATTGTAAAAAATCCCGTATTATGAAAATAACTATTGAAATAATAAATTTTATGTTTTATAAATCTCTTAATAAGGGAATAACTAAATTTTTCTGGTGAAGAAGATGATCGGTGCGGAATATTTTGTAAAAACGGCTGCGCAACTTGGCTTTGAATATTGTTTTGCTAACCCAGGAACAACAGAAATTCCGATGGTTGCGGTGATGCAAGCGGAAACTAAAATCAAACCTATCCTTTCTCTATTTGAGGGTGTGTGTTCTGGCGCTGCTGATGGATATGGTCGGGTGGCGGCAAAACCTGCTTTGACCCTGACCCATTTGGGGCCTGGCTTTGCCAATAGCATGGCAAATTTGCACAATGCTCGCCGTGCCAATACACCGATCGTCAATATTATTGGGGATCATGCCTCATGGCATGTGAACTATGATCCACCACTTGCCAGTGATATTGAAAGCATGGCAAAAACCGTGTCAGGTTGGGTGCGGATGACCCGCAATGCCAACAGTATTGGTGATGATTTACAGGATGCAATGAAAGCCGCTTGGCAAGCCAAAGGACAAATCGCTACGCTGATCTTACCCATGGATTTTCAAGCCCAACAGATTCAGGGTGTTGGGAAGCATTTTCAGGTTGCCGCACCACAACGTCACTTTATCGCCAGTAAGGTTGAACAGGTTGCTCGGTATTATCAGCAGGGTAAATCGCTGGTGTTTATTGTGGGAGATACTGGTGTAAATGATGAGGGTTTAAAAGCAGCAGGACGTTTGGCGCAATTAGCACATGTGCGTATGTTTGCTGAAACATTCCCATGGATCAGTCATCGAGGTGGTGGTTTGCCAGATCTGGATCGTTTGCCCTATTTTCCTGAAAAGGCGATCGAGGTGTTGGATCAATATGATTATGTGGTGTGTGCAGGTGTTATTGATCCAATTAGCTATTTTGGCTATGAGGGTTTGCCATCGCGCTTGGCAGAACCAGATCGTTTACTTTATCTGGCTGATGTTGGTGAGGATGTACCTGCTGCACTCAATGCACTGGCGGATGAACTGAATGCGCCTGCCTTTGTACCTGTTGCGACGAATGCAATCGACTTACCACCCGCACAAGCAACCTTGAGTCCAGTATCTATTGCGAAAATTCTATCTGCAAGTCTGACCGAGGATTGTATTGTCTCGATTGAGGGCGGGACTTGTGGTTATCCATTTTTTACTGCTTCGAATGATGCGCTAAAACATCGGGTCATGACCAATACCGGTGGTGCAATTGGACAGGGCATTCCTGCTGGTTTTGGTGCTGCATTGGCTGAACGCGGAACACGGGTATTCTGCTTACAATCTGATGGCAGTGCGCAATATACCATTCAAACATTGTGGAGCATTGCCCGTGAAAATTTACCAGTCACAATTCTCATTGCTGCCAATCATCGTTATGCCATTTTGCAAAATGAATTAAGACGTTTTGGTGTCGAAGAATTCAGTGAAACGGCATTGTCTTTAACCGAACTCAATCAACCGAAAATAGATTGGACAGCCTTGGCTAAGGCATATGGCTTAGCATCTACTGTGACGCGAACCAATCAAGAATTACAAACTGCATTGACTCAAACCAATCAAGCAATGCAACCCCATCTAATCGTAATGGAATTATGAGGTGTATCCCATGGCTATAAATGTGATTTTTCCAGAAGTGCATCGTTTTTTAGCGAAACCACAACAATTATTTATTGGCGGTCAATGGACGGACTCAGTCAGTAAACAGACCTTTGATGTTGAAAATCCAGCAACACAAGAGGTGATTGCTCAAGTGGCAAAAGGCGCTGCAGCGGATGTTGATTTGGCAGTCGATGCTGCCAATCAAGCGTTTAAAACGTGGCGTTATGAGATCCCAGCAACACGTGCCAGATTGTTGTATCAATTGGCAGATTTAGTGGAAAAACACACTGAAGAGTTGGCCCAGATTTTAACACTGGATAATGGTAAACCATTATTGTATTCACGTCATGAGTGTGGCGGTGCTGCACATATTTTACGTTACTTTGCGGGTTTTGCGACCAAGGTTGAAGGTCGACAAGTACCAGTTTCAGGTGCACCACAAGGCGCATTTTTAAACTATACCTTACGTGATCCTGTGGGCGTTTGTGCTTTGATTGTGCCATGGAATTTCCCACTGACCATGTGTATTTGGAAACTTGCACCTGCAATGGCTGTGGGCTGTACCGCAATTTTAAAACCTGCTGAACAAACACCATTGATTGCAGTGCGCTTAATGCAGCTTTTTCAAGAAGCAGGTTTTCCAGCAGGGGTGGTTAATCTGGTCACAGGTACAGGGCGTGATGTTGGTGAACCGCTGAGTGCCCATATGCAAGTCAATAAAGTGGCATTTACCGGTTCAACAGTGGTGGGTAAAGCCATTGCCCAACAAGCAACCTCGAATATGAAACGTGTTACTTTAGAGTTAGGCGGTAAGTCACCCAATATTATTTTAGCTGATGCAGATTTGAGTAAAGCGATTCCTGGCGCAGCGCAAGCCATTTTTTATAACCAAGGACAGGTGTGCACCGCAGGTTCCCGTTTGTATGTGCATGAAAAAGTGCTGGATGAAGTGTTGGATGGTTTATGCAAACAGGCGCAGGGCATGAAGATTGCCAATGGTCTAGATGAAAGCTCAACCATGGGGCCACTGGTATCTGAACGCCAATATGCGACAGTCAATCGTTATATTCAGCAGGCATTAGCGGAAGGTGCTGAATTACTGACAGGTGGTCAACGTCCAGCTGGTTTTGATCAAGGCTATTTTGTTGAGCCAACCATTTTCCTTGATCGTGAAGAAAAAGCCTGTATTGCCAAAGAGGAAATATTTGGCCCTGTATTAACGGTGATGAGTTGGTCAGATACGGATGAGTTGATAGAGCGTGCCAATAATTCAATTTACGGTTTAGCAGCTGGAATTTGGACACAGGATCTATCACAAGCACATCAGATTGCAGCCAAATTAGAAGCAGGATCCGTATGGGTAAATTGCTATAACGTGGTGGACCCAGTTTCTCCATTTGGTGGTTATAAACAATCAGGTTGGGGACGTGAAATGAGCCATGATGTGATTGAAGCCTATACTGAAACCAAAAATGTTTGCGTGAATTTGTATTAATTAAGGTCCCTGTGAAACTCCCTTAAAAAAGGGCGTCACTTTCCCACTCAACGTGGGAATGGGGGATTTTTGACTCAAAAAAAGGACTAAAAAATGGATTTAGAATTAAAAGATCGAGTTGCAATCGTTACTGGTGGTGGGATGGGAATTGGTAAAGATGTAGCCCGTCTTTTATCGCAAGAAGGCTGTAAAGTCGTGATCTGCGCGCGCCGTATGAGTTATTTGAATGAGGCGGCCAAAGAGATTGCAACTGAAACGGGTAATGAGGTGTTGCCATTATTTTGTGATACCACAGATATGAAAGCGGTACAGTTTATGGTTGATCAGGCCGTGCAGCATTTTGGACGAATTGATATTTTGGTCAATGGTGCAGCAGCCCCGTCTGGTGTGGTACGTAATGATATTGAACATGCAGAAGATCATGAGCTATTGGGTGATTTAGATACCAAAGTTATTGGCTATTTCCGTTGTATCAAAGCGGTTACACCCTATATGAAAAAGGCTGGTTTTGGTCGGGTCATCAATATTGGTGGCTTAACAGGTCGTGGCAGTAAGGTCATGTCAGGGATGCGTAATCTTGCGATTGCCCATTTGACCAAGACCTTATCTGACCAACTTGGTCCATCGGGGATCACGGTAAATCTGATCCATCCAGGAGTTGTTGATACACCACATATCCAAGAGCTTTATGAACGTGAAGGGATCAAGCAGAACAAAACACCTGAGCAGGTGCGTCAGGGTTATATCGACAGCACACCAATTCGCAGGACACTTGCACCTATTGAAATGGGCTACTTGATTGGTTTTCTGGCTTCACCAAAAGCGGGTGCAATCACAGGTGAGTCGATTGGGATTGATGGTGGTTTGACCCGTGGCATCTTTATCTAAGGAGCAGGCATTATGTCAAATGGAACATTATTAGTGGCGACCGTTGGACAAGCGGTGATCCGTAGTGGTGATGATGGCAAGTTATGGCATCGTTTGGGTGTGGGGCAAGATCTAGAATTTGATGCGATTACTCGCGCTTTATCACAGGATCCTGAACAAGCCAACATCATCTATGCAGGTACAGATATTGGCTTATGTGTCAGCCATGATTGTGGTGGGACATGGCAGCAAATGGATACACCGTTTAAAGGTCAGACCGTTTGGAAAGTTGTTGTTGATCCGCAAAACCGACAAAGAATTTTTGCAGGAACAGGAGCACCTTCACGTGCTGTGCTTTGGCGTAGTTTAGATGGTGGTCAGACTTGGGATGCTGCGCCCGTAGAAATTCCAGAATTTTGTGCAGGGGTCAGTCGTCCACGCTTACTGGCTTTTGCTTATGATCCAACCGATGCCAATAAAATTTGGTTTGGTTTGGAAGAAGGCGGACTCTTTCATTCACAAGATGGTGGTGATACTTGGCAGCGGCTAGATGATCGTTTGCTTTGGGATTTTAATTCTGACGTGCATGCGATTGCGGTGTTGCCAAATCATGGTCAAAAAGTGGTGGTGGTGGTCTGTGTCAATGCGGTGTACCGCAGTTTTGATGACGGACAGACATGGACAGGAATTATTGCCAAAGAAACTTTTGGTTTGTATTACGTGCGTGCAATGTCAGCACATCATCACAGTCAAAGTACCGTGTATATCAGTATTTCGGACGGAACGCCGGGCACCACCAGTAAGATTCTGGTTTCTAAAGATGCAGCAGCAACATGGGAAGTCTTGCCTTTACCGCAACAACCCAACTCATGTATCTGGGCGATTCAGCAAAACTTTAACAATCCAGCGCAGATGGTTGCTGGCACAAAGTATGGTCATCTATTTACCAGTGAAAATGGCGGTAATAGCTGGATTAAACATTGGCGTGAATTTAGTGAAATTGCAGATGTGTTATGGACCCCTGCAAATACTGAGATCAAGGCGCTACATCAATCTGTGATCGAAAAATAATGCGAGCTAAAGATGAAAATAAAAGTATTACGGACGCATCTTTCACTCTTTGTCAGAGATCCTGAAGCATCAGCTCAATGGTATGCCGATGTCTTAGGGATGGTTGAGCATGCGCGTGGTCCAGCATGGATCATGATGAGTTTTGGTGTAAAGCATCATGACATTGCCTTGATCAAGGCGGCGCCTGATGCACAGCAAGGTGGACTCGGCTTGCAGCACTACGGTTTGGAAATAGAGGGAACATTTGAAACCCTGCAGAAATTGCATGGCATGCTGATCCAAAAAGGCGTGGAAGTGGTCAAAACCACAGACCATACCGTAGGCAATGGCCTGTATTTCAATGACCCAGATGGCAATCGTTTAGAGTTCTTTTTAGAAACCATTCATGATGATACAGAAGCGATTAAAGCTTTCCATGATGCTGGGGCTCCAAGCAATCCGATTGAAATAAAACCTATTTTTTAAAGGATTCTGATATGAAAAAAGCAAATTTTGAACAATATCATATTCGTAAATGGTACAGCTTTGTAGAAGAAACACTGGCAAATGAAAGCGGTGTGTTGGCAGATGGTGAACCGGTTTATAAATATGCGGTTGCTGTTGCGATCCATAATCCATTTGCGGGTCAGTTTCAGCAAGATCTCAATGCACTGATTGAAAAATCACCTGAACTGGGGCGTGAATTTGGTCGCCGTATACAGGCTTTGGCACAGGGTCGCGCCATTGAAAGTTATGGCAAAGCCATTTTGGTTGGTATGAATAGCGAATATGAACATGGCAATGCATTTTTAACCAATCCTGCGGCTAACCCAGTACGTGAGGCCATTGGTGGTGGTAAATCATGGGTGCCATCGACAGGTAAACGGGGTGTTGCAGGAACCATTATTGATGTTCCTTTAGCACATAAAGATGCGCTTTATGTACGTTCGCACTATGACACATTTTCTTTATCTTTTAATGATGCACCCAATAACGATGAAATTATCGTGATTTGGGCTTTTGCGACTCGTGGACGCTTACATGCCCGCTTAGGTGGCTTAAAAGCCTCTGAAATTAAAGGTGAAGATGGTCTGAATTAAGCCAGCGATAACGCAGCTCAATCTTAGGCATCGCGCATACATATAAGGATATGAGATTATGCGAATAGGAAGCCATTTTTTTAAAAACCGCAGTGGACTTGGTCTGCATTATTTAACTTGGGGCGAACCTGAGCAGCCTGTCTTAATCATGCTGCATGGATTGCGTTCCTACGCCGCAACATGGCACCTGCTTGCACCACTGCTTGCGGAGCATTTTTATGTGGTGGCACTGGATCAGCGGGGACGTGGACAAAGTGATTGGGCGGAATATTCAAGCTACCAAACTGAATATTATGTACATGATCTTGAAGATTTGATTGCTGAATTAAAGGTAGATCAAATCATCTTATTGGGTCATTCATTAGGTGGAACGAATGCACTTGAATTTACCCGTTTGCATCCTGAGCAGGTTCAGGCATTGATTGTTGAGGATATTGGTCCAGGCTCCTCGATACAAGGCGATGGTGCAGCGCGGATTCGACATGAAATGCAGACTACTCCATTATCTTTTGCTTCATGGGATGAGGCCACAGTATTTTGGCAAAAGCTTCGCCCATTGATTGATGAGCAGGGGATTCAGTCACGTTTGCAACATACCTTAGTGGAAAAAGATGGCCTGATTCATTGGCGCCATGATCAGGAAGGGATTGCCAAGGCACGTTTGAGTTTTCCATCGATCGACCTGTGGCCTGCGGTTAAAAGGTTGACTTGTCCTACGCTATTTATCAAGGGCGGCTTGTCAGATTTCTTAACCACTGAGATACTCGAAAAAATTAAGGAAAACAACAAACTGGTAAAAACAGTGGAAATTGCAGGGGCATCACATTATGTCCATGATGATCAAACTGAGCAATTTAATCAGACCGTACAGGATTTTTTAAGACAGTTTGCTTAGCTGTATAAGGAAGTCAAAGCAAGGGAGCAATAGGGATGAAGCAGGAACACACACAGGTTGTTATTGTTGGCGGTGGGCCAAATGGAATCGCGCTGGCGCATTATATGGGAATGTATGGAATTCAAAGCATTGTGCTTGAAATGAGTCCAGATATTTTACCGTACCCTCGTGCAGTGGGCATGGATGATGAGGCCTTACGTGTCTTGCAAACTATTGGCGTTGCTGATGAAGTTGTAAAAGACATGATCCAAAATGTACCGTTGCGTTATTACAATGCTCGTGGAATTTGTTTTGCTGAAGTGAAACCGTCTGTTGCTGATTATGGTTGGCCGATGCGCAATATCTTTATGCAGCAGCTTTTAGAAAAATCCATGCGGGAAATGTTGCAAGTCTATACACAGGTTGAATTACGTTCTGGGCATGAAATGCTCGATATTACTCAGAGCGAAGAATCGGCAACGGTCAAGGTTAAAGACAGCGATGGTGAAATTTACCAAATTTCAGCCAAATATGTGATTGGTGCAGATGGTGGACGTTCCTGTGTCCGTAAAAAGGCAGGAATTCAGCTTGAGGGCTTAACTCATCCACATAAATGGATTGTGGTGGACGCTGCGCATGATTCTCTGGATGCACCATATACCGCTTTACATGCAGACCCTAACCGCCCATTTGTCTGTATCTATTTGCCTTATCAACAGCGCCGTTGGGAATTTATGCTGTTTGATGGTGAAGACGAAGAAAGCATGTGTAAGGAAGACAACATTCGACAACTGATCCGTAATCATATTGGTGATGCTGTAGATGAACTGGAAATTATTCGAATTCGTGCCTATACCCATAATTCAAGGGTTGCCAATCGCTTTATTCAGGGACGAATTATCCTGATTGGAGATGCGGCACATATTACGCCACCTTGGGCAGGGCAAGGCTTAAACTCAGGTATTCGTGATGTAGGGAACATCGCATGGAAATTGGCTGCGGTATTAAAAAACTACGCCTCCGAAAAAATCATCGCCAGTTATGATGATGAACGCCGTACCCACGCGACAGAATTAGTTGCCTTGGCAGACAATATGGGCATGGTTTTGGGATTGACCAATCCACTTATGGCAGGGGTACGTGATTGGCTATTTCAAGCTTTTAACAATGTCGATGCCTTACGCAGCCATCTGGTTGAATTTAAATTTAAACCGAAACCCTTTATTCATAAAGGTTTGGTCTATCATCCACGTCCGCACATCAAAGAAACCGATGTTGTTGGGAAAATATTTATTCAACCCTATGTCGAAGATGCTCAAGCCCATAAGCTGAAATTTGATGAAATTCTCGGTCAATGGTATGCCGTGATTGCATTTCGAAAAGATCCACTAAAGCATTTATCCGAGCAGACGCGGCAATTTTGGCAAAGTCGGGAGACTCGCTTTATTCAGATCAATCGCGCTAAAAGTGGTCTAAATCGTAAGCAACCTTTAAACGCTTCCGAGCAGGTGATTTGTGTAGAGGATGTGGAGCGTAAACTCGAAGACTGGTTTGATCTTGCCCGTGATGAAGTAGTGATTGTACGTCCTGACCGCTTTATTGCAGCCACCTGTGCTTTGGAAAAGCTTGAAGAAACTCTGGAGAAATTGGCATGTCAGTTGATCAATTAACCGAGTTACAACATCGCTTACTCGATGCGCGTATTGTGCGACATGTATTGGATGCCAATGAGTTTGAATCTCTTGAAACCGATCAGGCTTATCTTAGTCAGGCTCAAATGATCCAACATTATTGTCAGGAAACTGACACTACAGTTTCAGGTTGGAAAGTGGCTCTTTCGGGTGCGCCTGCTCAAGCCAAATATGCTTTGCAACATCCTGTTTATGGTCATCTTTGCTCAGATATGCAATTGGAAAATGAAAGTTGTATAGCGCTGGCAAATCTGTACCAGCCGAAATTAGAAGTTGAATTAGCCTTTATTTTAAAACAAACCATCACCACTGCGGATTTAACCGATGCTGAATTGTTGGCAAAAGTTGGACAAATACGCCCAGCAATTGAAATCGCAGATACGCGCTGGCAAAACTGGCAATTTAATCTCGCTCAATTCTTAGCAGATAATGCTGCGGCACAGTTTTACATACTGGGTGATGAAATAGAGGTCGCTATAGCTGATTTAGATAATCACCCGCTTATAGAGCATACCAACCTAGATGTCACAGTGACCACACAATCTGAAGATCACCCAATCCGCAACTATCTTTGGTTGGTTCGTACCCTCTTGCAACAGGCTAAAAGCTTAAACGCAGGTGATGTGATTTTAACAGGTTCCATCATTCGTCCGATGGATTTAAACATAGGGCAATATGATTTTTCAGTGCTTGGTCAAAAACTCTCGTTGCAAGTGATTTAAATCGGGAAAGTATTGTTGAAGATGTAAAAAAGTTTGGTGTTTGGCACAAATTTAAAAAATAGGAAAACAATAAAATGGCACAACTAAACGACGTGGGTTTATTAAAATCACAGGCATTGATCAATGGTCAGTGGCGAGATGCTGACACGAAACAAACTTTTAATGTGATCAATCCTGCCACAGGTGAAATTATTAGCACTGTACCGAAAATGGGGCAGCAGGAAGCCTTGGATGCCGTTACTGCCGCTGAACAGGCTTTAGCGCTATGGCGTAAAAAAACTGCCAAACAACGTAGTCAGATATTACGTCAATGGTTTGATTTAATCATGCAGCATCAAGATGATCTGGCCTATATATTAACCTTGGAACAAGGAAAACCTTTAGCAGAAGCCAAGGGTGAAATTGCATATGGCGCAGCTTATATCGAATGGTTTGCCGAAGAAGCCAAACGGGTTTATGGCGATATCATTCCCTCTAATGCCGCTGATCAGAAAATTTTAGTCAACAAACAACCCATCGGGGTTTGTGCGGCAATTACCCCGTGGAATTTTCCCAATGCCATGATTACCCGTAAAGTTGCACCGGCCTTAGCGGCAGGTTGTACCATAATTGTCCGTCCAGCCTCGCAAACGCCATTATCAGCCTTTGCCATTGCTGAGTTGGCACAACGCGCAGGTATTCCAGCGGGGGTATTCAATGTCATCACTGGAAGCTCTAGCGAAATCGGTGAGGTATTGACTACAGATGAACGCGTGCAGAAGTTTAGTTTTACAGGTTCAACTGAGGTGGGTAAAAAGTTGATTGCACAATGTGCGTCAACAGTGAAAAAAGTGTCGATGGAGTTGGGTGGGAATGCTCCATTTATTGTATTTAATGATGCCGATCTTGATGCTGCTGTAACAGGTGCGATTGCAAGTAAATTTCGCAATGCAGGGCAGACCTGTGTCTGTGCCAATCGAATATATGTGCAATCAGCGGTCTATGATGTATTTATCGAAAAATTAGTTGCGGCGGTAAAACAGTTTAAGGTCGGTAATGGTATGCAGGCTGGCGTAGATTTTGGACCCGTCATTGACGCTGCAGCGATTCGCAAAGTGACAGAACATATTGACGATGCAGTAAGTAAAGGTGCCCAGATTGTATTGGGTGGAAAGCCTCATCCATGCGGGGCACTGTTCTTTGAACCGACCATTGTCAAAGATGTTACTGCTGAAATGAAAGTTGCCAAAGAAGAAACTTTTGGTCCATTGGCGCCTGTATTTAAGTTTGAAACAGAAGAAGAGGTCATCGCCTATGCCAATGACACTGAGTTCGGTTTGGCATCTTATTTTTATACTCAGGATTTAGGCAGGGCAATGCGTGTATCTGATGCCTTAGCGTATGGCATGGTGGCACTGAATACTGGAATATTGTCCAACGAAGTGGCGCCGTTTGGTGGGATAAAGCAATCTGGATTAGGACGAGAAGGCTCCAAATATGGAATAGAAGACTATTTGGAAATTAAATATGTGTTGTTCGCTGGATTAAGCAAATAATCAATTGTGAGGACTAAGCAAATGAGTAATGAAAAATTTGAAAAAGGACTGGCGATCCGTAAACAAGTACTCGGCGAAGAATATGTTAATCATTCTATGAACAATGCTGATGATTTTAACTGGCCATTACTAGAGTTAACCACTGAGTATTGTTGGGGTGCAGTTTGGGGGCGAGAGGGGCTGACTAAACCTGAACGAAGTCTGATTAATCTGGCTATGATCTCAGCACTTAACCGCCCAAATGAGCTTAAGTTACATGTGAAAGGTGCGTTACGTAATGGCGTCCCAAAAGACAAAATTCGAGAAGTCCTATTGCAAGTCACAATTTACTGTGGTGTGCCTGCTGGTGTAGATAGCTTCCGTATTGCCAAAGAAGCGATTGCAGAATATGAACGAGAAAATGGTTAGTGTTTATTTTAGATCGATAATCTAATTTGTTTTGATCTATAGGCATCTTTCAGAAGTCTTTTTTTAAACCATAAATCAACATAAAATTCCCCTCATCCTAGTCTTCTCCCAGCGGGAGAAGGAACTTTCAATACGACTATGAATCACTCCATATGATTGTTTTTTGATTTATAAAAGCGTTCTAATCAAATATTTAATTAATGACAATTTTGTAATAAAAATGCTTTATCGAATATTTACCAATATCTTGTTTCTTTTTTGTGTAAATGTAATTGTAAATTTAAAAAACTATTATATAAAATTAATCATTGACTTTTAAAATGAGTAGGATCGTGTAAGTTCACACAGATATGGAATCGCTTTAGTATTATTTTAAACTAATTTATTGAAATCTATTTTTTCATTTGTAGAGCAGTAACTTACTTGGTTGAGTTTTTAAATATCATGAATATTGTTTACAGAAAGTTGTAATGGGAAAGAAGCTGTTTTTTGTTTGGCTATTGGTGTTTCAATTTACATTTCAGAATGTCTGGTATGTTGTTGAATCTTTATGTCTTAATGAAATTTCAACGCAAACCCATATAAAACAAAATATCAATGATAAAGAATTACTTATAGCCATGAGCGATGTTGAAAGAAATATTGAAAAAATAAGATATAACAATGAAATAAATCAGTTTTGTCAAAATATTTGTTTAAATGATAAATGTAATTTCATATCGAACTTTGCTGATTTAAAAATTGAGCGTAAATTTGAAAATACATTCAACCCATTTTTTAATCTTCTGACTTTTCAGAGATACAGATGGTTGAATTTATATCAATCCCCTGAATTAAATAATTTATCTCCTCCTCCTAAATTCAAGCAGCTATACGGTGGTTAGCTAAAGCAGCTCCCACCATTTTATATTTTTTGTATATGCTGAGGAGTATTTAAATGTTTAGTCAAAAAAAATATATATGTTATTTTGTGAAATCATTATCTTTAAACTCTGTTTTTAAAATAAATATTTTACATTATTTAATTTTGATAAGTAACCACTTGGAACTTTATCTAAAAGATGATGTGTATTTAATTTATTGTGGGAGGAAATAAAATGAGTATTATATTTTCTTCCAGAATAAGGACCATGGGCTCAAGAGTTATTGGTTTTATATTGGCATTTATCATTGCTGTTAGTTTTGGTCTATGGCACGACACTTTCCCCTTGATTGAGCATCTTTTATGGTTACTCGGTTGGTTTTTAGTGGGGATCGGAGCAATGGGGCGGATATGGTGTAGTATCTATATTTTAGGCCATAAAAACGCGAAGTTAGTTATGGATGGTCCGTATTCCATCTGTCGAAATCCACTCTATTTCTTTAGTTTTTTAGCTGCGCTGGGGATTATGTTTTTAACCGAAACCTTGTTCTTTCCTGTGGCTTTTAGCGTGTTCTTTTTAGTTTATTATTACTTTGTCATTCGTCAAGAAGAGCGTTTTTTGAGGAAAAAATTTGATCAATTGTATTTGAATTATACTCAAACCACACCACGCTTTTGGCCGAGTTTTAAAAACTATTCTGAACCGCAATATTGTCAAGTCTCATCAAAACATTTTAGGTTGTTCCTCACGCAGGTGATCTGGTTTTTCTGGATTGCTGCGTTTGTACAACTGTTTGAAGAGCTTCGCTTGTTAGGGGTTTTCCCTATTTATTTTAATATATTTTAATCCGATTTTATTTTATTTTATTAACCTGAATTGAGGGCAGTTTATACTTAGAGTATCCAGTAAAAATCATGTTATTGGGTACGCTATGGTGAATATATTGGATGGATGATTTTTAAACTGAATATGCATAAATCCAGATAAAATCCCCTCATCCTAGCCTTCTCCCAACGGGAGAAGGGACTTTCAATACCGATATGATTTACTCCAGATGATCATTTTGTGATTCATGAAAAAGATCGAATATATTTTTATTCTTTTTTAATTTAAAGAAACTTTCTCGCTATTTTTCCCTATTTTATTTTTCTTTTAAAATGAAGAATTCAAGAGAGCCGATATTTTTAATCAATTTATCAAGGGTTTTCCTTCATCTGTCTAAGCAATGGATGAAGAATTAAAAGATCATAGTTGCTGGGTTCTTCTCATTTTTAATCGCTTTAAACACCAATAGTAAATGCTGTTGATCCATGTCAAAAAGCACTTTTTAAATAGATCAGAAAAAAACCGCTTGAAAATTAATCTAAGTGGATTATTATATTTAATCTAAGTGGATTAAAAGCCAGTCCATTTAAGTGATCAATTAAAATTAAAATGAAATCGCCATCGTTCTAGGATTGAAGGGCATGGTACATAGGAAACATAAGTTATGGAAAAGATGAATAAATTAAAAGTAGGGATACTGCTGACAACGGTTATGGGTTCAATCACTTTAAGTGCTTGTAACGACAATGATGATTCAGAACGTGTAACTCAACCGCCTAAAGCAGAACTGACGGATTGTATGTGGCAAAATGCTGTTTCGAGTAAGGATGGAACAGGTGGTGCCAATCCAATGAATTATGCGCTTCCAGACTCCAATGTAAATTACTGGTCGAGTGAATTTACAGTGCCAGAAGGTGCAAAAGTTTTTATCGATGGTGATTATCCTTACGCTCGTCACACCTCTCTGGTTAGCTATACAGCCAAAGGAGAGCGAGTTAATTCTCTGGTAGATGTCAATATTAAACCCAATCAAGGTGTGACCAATCCCTTCATTGTGGGTAATAACCGCTTAAATAAAGAAAGAGGATTTAAAGCTGAGTTGGTGTTAGGTGATCTACCTGCATCACCTAAAGAAAATACTTTATATGCGCCTAAAACAGACAGCAATGAAGTGGCGTTAATCTATCGTGTTTATGTGCCGAATAAAGGCTTTAATGAGAAAGGCGGAGTCAATTTCCCACGCTATAAAGTACAGTTAGCCAATGGTGAAATCAAAACAGGCGCTGAGGTCTGTACAGTCCTTAAAGTCAAAGAAAAAGCTTTGGATAATGTACAAACACCTTTGAGCGTGATTTTAAGTTTATACAATAAACAACCTTATGTGGGTTTCCCTGCGCAATTGAAGCCAACATGGTATACCGCCTATAACGGACCTGCGAATATTAGTTGTATTTATAAATATAACTTAGAGCAGTGTGAAGGGTTTAAAACAGAACGTAAGCTAAACCAGTGGGCTACGCCAGATAACGAATATACCTTCTCTGTGATTAGCCGCAAACTTGGTAAGGTGGTCGTGATAAAAGGTAAACTGCCACAAATCGCTGCAACCTCTGGTAACGAAACTACTTTAGCCAAAGGCGATATTCGTTATTGGTCGATTTGTACCAATGAACTGATTTCGACAGCAACCAACTTCTGTATTTATGACGAGCAAATGAAGCATAAAGACAAAAATGGTTTTTATACCCTTGTTGTATCATTACCCGAAGATCGTCCAAAGAATGCCACAGAAGAATGTGGGATTTCTTATTTGCCTTTAAGCCCGCGTGGTGATGGTTATACTGGTCCAGATGCTGTGGAGAAAGGGCATAATGATGTTGGTTTCTTGATTATGAGAAATTTATTACCGTATTCAAGCTTTAATCAAGCGATCCAGAACACGAAAGTTTGGGGAGATGAAAAAACGGTGATGGGTGATTATTTACCAGAGCTTAACTATACATCTAAAGAGGAATTTGAAGCCAAAGGTTGTTCGTAATTCATCCGTTAAAAATAAGCCAATCTGATTCGAGATTGGTTTATTTTTTATCATTTTTGATATAAAAGAGACCTCTCTTTTTATTTTCTCTATGGAATGTGATGAGTAATCAAACCAAAGAAAAGCTTATCGAGGCAGCGATTGTTCTGTTTTCGCAGAACAATATCGAAACTTTGTCTGTACAGAAAATTAATGAAACTGCAAAAGTAGCCAACAAATCAGCTTTATATTACCACTTCAAATCGAAATGGGGATTGGTTGAAGCTGCACTAGATCATGTCATGACACCCTATGTCAAAGACAGTCTAGCGCTATTAAATGCAATTCAACCTGAACAGGTACAAGTGTCTGATGTGGTAGATGCCTTGATGAAACCGATGGTGAAGATTCTTTTACAGGAAAATGGCATACATTATTTAAAGTTCTTTTCTAAAACCATTAGTGCTGGAGATGAAGGGCGGATCATTGTTGTAAAAACACTGGTACCTATTTCAGATAAAGCAGTCGAATTATTACAACTGGCTTTGCCCGATGCGGAGCCTGATGCGATTGCATTAAAAGTACTGTTTACCTTCAATACCATTCTCAATGTGGTTAGTGATATTGGTCTTGAGCATTTTTGGCCGACCAAGGTGAAAGATCACAAGCTACTGGGTAAATATTTAAAAGACTATATTGAAGGTGGAATTCGTTTTAAGGTAAATCAACATTATGATTAGCCTAAACTGATCATTGATTAAAAATGTTGCTACTAAAAACGATGTAAGTCAAAAATGATGTGAGCTAAAGACGAGCATGAGTTAATTAACGATCATGAATGAACTTATGGAGGAAAAAGGATTTTATAGCGAGATTAAGTCATCGTATTAGATGCCGAATGAAAAGAACAGTACAGATCAGAAAATCAAAAATTATGGATATTTTGAAGAAGGAACGACAATGAAAATTAAATTTTTAACGGTCTCATTGATGTTTATTTTGCCATTTTCTGTTTTTGCAGCAAATGGACAAGTCGAAAAAGCGGTCATTGAATCAAATAATGCGTATAAAACGAAATATAATTTAGACGATATGACTGAGTTTAATTATGCGCAAAAAGGCTTTATTGCCAAGCCAACAGGTCAAATTAAAAGTGAAAAAGGCAATGTAATCTGGGATTTTGATGCGTTTAATTTTTTAAATGATCCAGCACCAAATACTGTTAATCCTGCGCTATGGCGACAAGCAAAGCTCAACAATAATGTTGGTCTATTTAAAGTCACAGATCGAGTTTGGCAAATTCGTGGTTTTGATTTGGCAAATATGACCATTATTCAGGGCGATACTGGCTGGATTATTGTGGATACATTGACCTCGAAAGAAACGGCAGAAGCAGCACTTAAATTTGCGAGGCAGCATTTAGGTGAGCAAAAAATTTCAGCCATTATCTTTACCCATAGCCATATCGATCATTTTGGTGGTGCGTTAGGGGTTCTTTCTACAGAAGAAATTAACGCTAGAAAAACCCCAATTATTGCGCCACAAGGCTTTATGGAAGAAGCGACCAGTGAAAATGTGATGGCAGGTTCAGCCATGATACGTCGTGCGACTTATATGTATGGAACTTTTCTATCTAAAAATGCAGAAGGGCTGGTGGATACAGGTTTAGGTAAGGCTGTTGCTGTGGGGAAAATGGGCATCCTTGAGCCTACACAATTGATCACTCAAGCAGAACAGAAAATGAGCATTGATGGTTTGGATTTTGTGTTTTATAACGTGCCAGGTTCAGAAGCACCAGCAGAGTTAACCTTCTCTATTCCATCACTGAAACTTTATAATGGCGCAGAAATTCTTTCGCATACCATGCATAATCTTTATACCCTCCGCGGTGCTAAAGTCCGTGATGCCTTAAAATGGGTAGGGTATTTAGACCAAGCAATGCAGCATGCCAAAGCATCCGATGTATTGATTGCACAGCATCATTGGCCTGTCTGGGGCAATGACAATATTCAAGATTTTATTAAAACCCAGCGAGATGTTTATAAGTTCACGCATGATCAGACGGTAAGATATATGAACTCTGGTTTTAATGGTGCTGAAATTGCTGAGAAAATTCAGCTTCCAGCGGCACTTGATCAAAAACTATATGCGCATGGCTATTATGGAACCCTTAAGCATAATGTAAAAGCGGTATACCAATACTATATGGGATGGTTCGATGCTCATCCTTCCAATTTAGATCCATTACCGCCTAAAGCTGTTGCAAAAAAATATATTGAGTTGGCAGGCGGGGAGAACAATGCATTGAAAAATGCGCAGGATGCTTATGCTCAAGCTGACTATAGATGGGCTGCCGAGATTTTAAAACATATTGTATTGAATAACCCTCAAAACCAGCAAGCAAAAGACTTATTGGCAAATACGTATCGTCAATTGGGCTATGCTGCTGAGGCTTCAACTTGGCGTAATTTCTTTTTGGTGGGCGCTCAAGAGCTACAAAATAATATACCCCTACAAAATACGTCTGATCCGAGTGATTTATTGATTCACACGCCAACTGAAAGATTTCTTGAAGCCATGGCGACAAATTTAGATGTGGAAAATTTAAAAAATGAAAACCAGTGTATCAATCTGGTTTTGTCGGATACCCAAGAGAATTTTTCATTATGGATAGAAAATTCAGTCATGCAGTTTAAACGTCATGATGACAGTAATGGTTTGGCATCGGATTGCCCAACATTAACCGTAACCAAGCCCTTATATCTAAAAATGATTACAGGTCAAATAGAAGGGGTAAAAGTCCTGCTTTCTAAAGACAGTAAAGTCAAAGGTAATCCATTGAAAATTGGAAAATTCTTTGCAATGTTTAAACGTCCAGATTCAATTTTCCCAATTGTGACTCGACCAAATGGTTAGGGGAAAATGACGAAGCTTAAATGTTTAGGCTTGAATCAATAGAGCTGAATAAAATGGGAGGACTTATAGACAAAGTTCTCTCATTTTTTATATCAGTATCTCAATAAAAGCTCTTGTTTCATCAATCAAAAATGATGATGTGCAGTGAATCATATTGGTATTAAAAATTCCTTCTCGTTTTGAGATAAAGCTAGTATGGGTGGACGATTTTAGTATGAGGGGGATTTTATATTGCGCTATGCTTATAGCTACATTGATGTAATCAGTGACTCGTATTGGCTTGAATTGTGAATTAGCTAGGGCTCCTCTATAATTAAATTCTTGTGTGTAGAAAATAGAGAAGTATGTCATCACAATCTCAAGTCGCTTCTACTCAGGTGACAAAAAGGCAAACCAAGCCAGCAGAAGTCCGAATTGATGAGCTGATGAATGCTGCACAAACGCTTTTCTTAGAAAAAGGTGTGGAAGCTACCACCATTAGTGAAATTATTGCCAGTGTGGGCGTTGCTAAAGGAACCTTTTATCATTACTTTGAATCGAAACAGCATATTGTTGAAGCCTTAAAAAAACGTTATATCGATTTTTTTATCGCGGCCTTAGACAAGGCAGTTGCAACATGTGATGCTGAAGATTGGGTCAGTCAATTTAAGGTTTGGATCTCTGCCAATATACAAACCTACCTCGAAAGTTATCCTATACATGATATTGTTTTTGGTGCACATCACCATGAACGTAAAAATAATGAAAAAAATATGATATTGGAACAATTGCTGCAAATCTTAAATGGAGGGCAGCAGGCGGGTATTTGGCATTTAGAACAGCCAAGATTGACTGCGTTATTGATTTATTCTGGTGTGCATGGGGTTGCAGATGAAGCAATTGCCAATCAACTGCACGATAGCACAGATTTTTCTCAGCAAATTGCGCTGCAATATTTAAAAATGCTCCATCATGAAGGCTGACTTTCAGCATTATCTTGAATCGTATAAATCGCTTCTCGTCTGATATTCTTTTATTATCAGTTTTAATTAGAACCCTAAACGATGCATTTTAAAGCGAACTATTCTGCTTAAGTTGTGATCAGTAGTGATCTTTAAAAGCGCTTTCAAGACTGTCTATAAAAATGAAAGGTTTGGGTTTTGAGTAGGTTTTATACATTGACCGACCGTCGGTCAATGTATAATATAATGATTCTCATTTAAAAGATCTAGGTGATGTATGAATGCATCTCGCCAGCCGATTTATCTTATTTTAGCGCTCTATATCAGTACCTTTCTGTGTTTGGTGGATTTAAGCAGTGTCAATCTTGCACTTGGAAGCATTCAAAATGAATTTGATAGCGACATGGCAGATCTACAGTGGGTGATTGATAGCTATGCTTTAAGTCTATCGAGTTTAATGTTAGCGGTGGGGGCATTAAGCCAGCGTATAGGGCGTAAAAAATTATGGTTGCTAGGTGTGATCATTTTTATTGTGGGTTCATTGATTTGTGCAATGGCAAGCAATTTTAGTTTATTGATTATTGGACGAATGATTCAAGGGGTGGCTGGTGCAGTTTTAATCCCTTTGGCATTGGCGATCATGGTGCATCATTTTCATCAACCGCAAGACAAAGCACGTGAAATCGGTCGTTGGAGTTCGTTTAGTGCGTTTTCATTAATTGTCGGCCCATTGATGGGTGGGTTGCTGGTACATCATTTTGGTTGGCAAAGTATTTTCTGGCTCAATCTTCCTGTTGGGATTCTAACGATTTACTTGGGCTATTATGGTATTGAGGCAGATCAGAAATCGGTGCCTGTACCTTTTGATTATCTGGGTTTGCTTTACAGTGCAGTGGCGATCGTCACATTAACGTATAGCATTATTGCATTACAACATGTGCATTTAGCGTACTGGTTTATGCTGAGTATTTTCTTATTTATCATGGCAAGTATGGCGTTTGTATGGCAACAAAAACATGCTACCCATCCATTGATTCCCAATCATTTATTTAAAAATAAACGCTTTTTAGCCTATAACGCGATTTCTTTTATTTTAGGGTTTGCAGGATATAGTTCGTTATTTATCTTTGCTTTGTTTTATCAAAATCAGATTGAGTTAACTGCAGCACAGGCGGGCTGGTTGATTGCACCACAGTTTTTAACACAGGCATTTGTTTCCATTGCTTTTTCTAAACTACACCAACGTTTTACTGTGGCAAGCCTGTTAACGCTGGGCTTAGCAATTGCAGGCACAGCCTTGTTGGCGATGATGAGTTTTCAAACCGATTCATCTTTTGCGCTATTTATCTTTTGTAGTGGACTTATGGGAATTGGTATGGGATTGATCGTACCGGGCTCAAGTACATTGATCATGGGCAGTGTACAAGTGCAAGATGCAAACTTTGCCGCAGCTATTTTAAATACACTACGTCAATTGGGAATGACAATTGGGATTGCAGTATTAGGTACAGCGATGACCTTTGTGACGACTTTATCTCAACAGCAGGGCAATAGCTTACAATCTGCTGAACTGATGGCTTTCCATGTCACGGTCATGTTGATGGGCGGACTCTTTCTACTGTCTATTTTGTTTATGTTGTATAGCCAAAAACAAGCGAAATAGCCGAGTGGAGAGATGTTGAATATGACTTGGCGGATACGAAGCTCAAAAAAACTTATGTCTTTTTTTGGTGCTTGGGAATTTTTCGCAAACTACTCTATTTAACGTGAGTTCGACTTAACTATACCTTTAACTTATTGAAAAACAATGATCTTGACGGAGTCTTGCTAAACTGTCATTCAATTTCAGGATCAGCCTGCGGCTCGCCCTACTTTTGTTTCGGCATGAGGAGCTAAGCTCCGCAAGGGCAACCATCTTGCGCAGCTACATCGCTGCTCACCGCAAAACTCGACGACGACCAGCAACGCATTCAATGAATCGCAGAAACAATACTTTATGAATGAAGTCCTGCCTCAGACAGTTGCGGATGACGTTTCCGCGTATCATATTTCATCAAGAACTTATATCGAACTCAGGTTATTTAATTTATCTGTACCTAGAAGTTAGTTCATCGTTTTGGAAAGTAAATTATAAATTGATAGGAATTCGTTTGCCCTAGTTGACGGAATAACTTTATGGAATTCAATAGATTTCATACTCAAGTTGTGACTTAAACTTGAGTATGAAATCGTTGTACCTCCTTAAAGTTCATATAGTAAAGTCACTAAATCCTAAGATATTGTAATTAAATGACTTTAATCTAAATAAGTATTTACATATGTCCAGATAAATTTGACTTTTTTGTGTGTATAATGTCCAGATGAATAGCACTATTATGTATGTCGATTGATGAAGGAGAGTTTTATGCATAAGTCTTTTAAGCTTTCTGGTTCTTGTACTCAAAATGAACGTCAAACATCAAGTGTTGCTAAACAAGTTCAGTCACAAATCAGTAAATACCATGGTGGGCGTATATTCACTGCTGAGAATTTTAAAGTTGTAGGTTCGCATGATGCCATTCTACGTTCCCTTTCTAGATTGGTAGAAAAAGGCGAGATTAAACGTATTCATAAAGGCATTTACTATAAGCCTGAGATTAGTCATATCTTAAAAGGTAAAGCTTTACCTCCAGACCTGAATGAAACAATCAAGGTGATCAGTCGCTCGAATAAAGAGAAGTTGCAAGTACACGGAGCGATAGCAGCCAATACGTTGGGAATATCGAATCAAGTACCAATGACAAAGGTGTTTTATACCAGTGGAGCATCACGAGAGATCATTATTGCAGGATCTAGAGTGAAGTTTATTCACACTGAAAGCAAAATTTTATTGCAATCAAGTAGTACAGAAGTGGGCCTAGCAATCTCTGCTATGTACTTTTTAGGAAAAGAATTGGTTAATGAGAAAGTGATTTTTCAAATCAAATCCTATTTAACAGAAGAACAGTTTGAAGACCTAAAGAACTTAAAATTAACCAGTTGGATGAAATCAGCATTAGATAAGAAAGAATATAATCATTATGATGTCTACGCCTAAATCGTTCATGCACCTGACAGAAAAAGACCAATCTGAAATTTTTCGTGATTACGCTTCAATCACACCTAATCGGGGGATAGAGATAGCCGAAAAAGACTTGTGGGTATGCTGGGTACTCAAAATGTTATTTGAAATGCCAAATCACTTAGATATGGCTTTCAAAGGTGGGACGTCTTTATCTAAGGTATTTAATGTGATTGATCGTTTTTCTGAAGACATTGATATTACTTTGGATTACCGTCAATTTAAGGCTGTTGATGAGTTGCATTTAGGCGAAAATCAAACTGCTCCAAAACATATAGGTTCGGCTGTGAGTAGAAGGATTAATAAAAAACTTGAACTCGAAGTGCGTTCTTATGCTGCAGATGTTGTAGCTCCCTATCTGAGAGAAATGGTTGCCCAATTGCCAAGAAGTGAACTTTTTAAAATTGAACTAAATGAAAAGGGTGATGCTATTGAATTTACTTTTCCTTCAATTCAGAAAAGTGATCAAAGACAAGGCTATATGCTGCAATATATATTAATTGAGTTTGGTGGTCGTAATATCATTGAACCGAATGATATATGTCATGTTGCTCCTTATATGGCAGATTCTTACCCAGATTTTGAATTCCCTTCCAGTATGGTTACTGTGCTTTCAGCACATCGAACATTTTGGGAAAAAGCGACTTTGATTCATGTTGAGTGTCATCGTGGCGTAAGACAAGATGCGGCTCGACTATCAAGGCATTGGTTTGACTTGATGTCTCTTAGTAATCACACAATTGGCCAGAATGCCATTCAAGACGTTAATTTACTCAAAGATGTAGTCGAACTGAAAAATATTTTTTTCAATGCGGGTTATGCAAATTACCCTAAGTGTCTTTCAGGTGATTTTGTTTTACTTCCTGATGATTTGGGTATCCGTCAGCTTAGAGTTGATTATGAAAAGATGATTGAATCTAATTATTTAAACGATTCCACGATCAGTTTTGATCAAATTATTCAATCTACACAACTAACGCAAGATCTAATTAATCAGGTCATTAAAGATCATAACTTAAACGTATAAAAATGTTGCATCTATAGTTAACCTGTTGAAAAACTTAGATACAAGAATATAATTTCTGTTAATTAATATTTTTAATTAAATCAATTGCATGAGGCAATGAGTTGTTTGATTGTAAAAAGTTTGCAATGCCACACCTTACATTCAAAGTTTAAATAGCTTTGTGTAGGCGATGTAGGGGGAGTGCAAAGATAAGACAGTACAAAAGTGAGGCATTAGACTTCTTTCATCAGTCCTTTTTAAGACTATAAATCAACATAAAAACCCCTCATCCTAGCCTTCTCCCAGTGGAAGAAGGGACTTTCAATAGCAAAATGATTTAAGCCATATAATCATTTTTTGATTTATGAAAGATCAATTGTTTACGCAAATTAAATTTAAACTTTTCACTGTAATAAGTGGCTGTGCAAGCCCTTACCATCAGATGAAGTAACTTATCTGCAATAGAATTACTTAAGCTGCTCTAAATTGATTAAGGCATTGCCAAAATAATTAAATGCATCCAGTGCACCTTGAATAACCTCATCTTTCTGGCTAGGGCTGAGTTCGGCTTGATCTAAAGCTTGCACAAATCGTTTCCAGACCTTTGCTCGACCTTCAGGGTAAGCTGCCAAATTGCGCGCACCATTTTCAGCGCTTAAACCTAAACGTTGCTGCGCTTGCTTAAATAAGAATGCCGCGCCTAAAGTTGACCCTTCTGAAACGTAAATCCAGCCTAAAGCAGCAGGGAAAGTCACATTTAAACTTTCTAAAGTTTGACCTTGGGGGTGAATACCTAAATCCTGTAGATCTAACAGTGCTTGTGCAGAACGACCACGAATATCAAGGTCGGTAATATGTAAAGCCACTTGATCCTGTTGAAATAAATGTTCGATTTCCAATTGAAAATAATACTGAGACAGGGTGAATAAGGCGTATTTTTCTACACTAGAAAATACGTCTGCCTTTGCCATTAGCGCGTGCATTCTTTCATGCTCATCTGCGGTCTGTAATTTGAGGCGCATGGCTAAACTGAGTTCTTGTTGCGGATTGGGTTCAGTGATCAGTGCTTGATTCATGTAATTCTCTTATAAAAAAGTCTATGAAAAAATGGGTTATATGAGAGATGACGAATGAACTGGATAAAAACCGCAACAGCGCCTACAAAAAAAGTTCTTTAGGAATAGCATTTACAAATCACAAAATGTAAACGATAATTATTATTGTTTAGAAATTTTAATTTAATTCTATGATTCCAATTCTCCCCACACCGTCGCGGCAACAAATACTGCAAGAGATGTATTTGGATCACCATGATTGGCTGAAACAATGGCTCAACTCGCGTGTCAGATATCCTTTTACTGCCGCAGATCTGGTTCAAGATACGTTTGTTAAATTGCTGCAAAGCAAACAGCTTTTTTCAATTCAGGAACCGCGTGCATATCTGGTCAATGTGGCAAAACATGTGCTGATTGATAAGCATCGTCGCTATATTTTAGAGCAGAATTATTTAGAAACACTCAAACAGCATGCAGATGATCAAGATCTTTTAATCACTTCAAATCAAATTGAAGAGGCTGTAGTTATTTTAGATTTTCTGACTATCGCTTTACAGAATACGACGGCGCTGACTCGAAAAGCCTTTATCATGTATTACTTTGAAGGCTATAGTCAGAGTGAAATTGCCACTGAGATTGGTAAATCATTACGCACGACACAGCTCTATTTAGCCGAATGTTTACAGTTATGCTATGAGGCGAAAAACAATTTGCTTGAGCTAGGGCTAGATGAACGCTAAACAGCTACAGAAAGAAATGGCTTTATGGATTGTTCGTTTAAATACCGATGATTTGCATGAGCGCCAACAAGCGCAAATTGAGTTTGAAGCATGGCGAAGCAAATATCCTGAACATCACGATCAACTCGATCAGATGCTTAATTTTTCTGAAACGATGCAGCAGTTTTCGACAACGCATGGCATATCCAGTCAAAACGTTCGCAATTCAATGAAAGTCAGTCAGCAAAGTAAAAAACATATTTTACAATTATTTAGCAAAGTCTTGCTGTTTTGTGTGAGTATCGGTGGTGTTGTTTATTTCACTGCGAATTCAACAATGATGTCTTACTACACGGCTGATTATAAAACTGAGATTGGGCAAATGCATTCGATCACCTTGGAAGATGGTTCCAAAGTGACTTTAGCTGCAAAATCTGCCATTAAACTTGATTTTACTGCTGAAAAAAGACAAATCAATTTAGTTCAAGGGGATATTTATATTGATGTTGCCAAAGACCCACAACGACCTCTGATCGTTCATACAGCTCAAGCGGATTTTAAAGCGCTCGGTACACGATTTATAGTTTATCAGTACGCCAACAGCAGTGTGTTAAATATGTTGCATTCAAAGGTTGAAACCCGTTCATTGGCTAAAAATTCTCAAGTAAAAGTGGTTAAGCAAGGGGAAAAAATTAGCGCTGACGCACTTGGTTTAAGCCCGATTTCTGAGTTGGATATTGCATCGACCGAGTTTGCTTGGGATAAACATCAGATCTTGGCAGATCAACTTCCTTTAGCTGATTTACTGACCAACTTAGGGCGTTATCATCATCAATATTTAATATTTAATTATTCGACCTTAAAAGATTATAAGGTCAGTGGTGTGATTAATGCGAAGCAGGATTTAGATCAAACTTTACGTTTATTGTTAACTCAATATCCAATTAAAATAACCAAGCTTGGCGCTCATGTGATTTATATTACTTCAAAATAACAAAAATGTTATTTTGGTTGGGTTAAATATCTTATTAAATGTGGTTTATTTATGTTTAGTCACATTTTTATATGTTGGAAATACTGTTTAAAACTAAAATAATGACTTAAAATTTACCATTTAATTTATTTATAGTATTGAATTTAAATAATAAAATTTATACATGATTTTATGTAATGTGTTCGTATGATAAAAAGTCAACTTATAAACTATTGTGGTATAGATATATTTTTGTCAGCATAAGGTTTTATTTTAAATTAACTTAAATTTAAAATAAAAATAGATGTTGAGTGGCTAAATTTTTTAAATCAGCATAGGCTTAAAATAAACAGAAACATAGTTTACCCATATTTAGTTGCATTTATTTATATTGGAATTTTTTCCTATAATGTGAATAAGATAATATTTATCGCAAATTATTGATACAAAATTTATAAAGGGGTAATTCAATGAAGAAACTAACTTTAGCAACATTGAGTACTTTGGCAAGCACAAGTATATTTGCGCTAGATGGCACCATCACCGTTAATGGGGCGGTGACGGATCAGACCTGTACATTACAATCTGAAAATAATATTGGAGTAAGCGGTTTAAAAGATATAACAGTCACCATGCCGACTATGCCTAAATCATGGCTTAATCCTCCAAGGTCATTGGTGAGTGTTATAAGATTTGCACTAAAACTATCAAATGCTGAGGGTACTGGTCCTTGTGATGCAGCAACAACTCAAGCCTTTAAAGGGGTCCATCTCAGTGCGATTTCGCCAGATCACTTGGATACGGCCGATAAGACTTTATTAGTGAATCAAGCCAGTGGTGCTTCTACGAAAAATCCTATTTTTATGCGAATTCACGTTAGAGATAGCAACCTCAGCCCTGTAGATTTTTTAGCGCCTTGGGGAGATCAAGCGCAAGGTATAATTGGTTCTGGTGGGATAATAACATACCAAATACAGACTTTTACCAAGACTGGGATTGTAGATGCTCAGAATTACACGGCAAAGATAAATTATACATTGCACTATAATTAACTTTTGTGTGTTGGCTTAATGGGTGAGGCATAGATTTAATGATGATTGAGCAAGTTAAAAATAATTAAAACTTTATAAAGGGGTAATTCAATGCAGAAACTAACTTTAGCGACATTGGGTGCTTTGGCTTTCACTTTGGTATCTACCAACGTGTTTGCAGTAGATGGCACCATTACAGTTAATGGGGCTGTGACGGATCAGACCTGTACATTACAACCTTGGAGTAGTATTGGTGGGATCACTAGTGGCTTGAAGAATTTAACACTTACCTTACCCACTCTGTCTAAATCAAGCTTTACGCCTTCAAGTCTAAGATCAATGTTGTACATCTTTTCTTTGAAGTTAACAAATGCTACGGGTACAGATCATTGTGATGTAGCCACAACTCAAGCCTTTAAAGGGATACATTTTAGTGTAACCTCACCAGCAACTAACTTGGATGCAACGGATAAGACTTTATTGGTCAATCAAGCCACAGATGCTTCTATTACCAATCCTGTATTTATTCAATTTCTTGCTGGTGCTGGTGAAGGTAGTTTGCCAGTAGATTTTTCTGCACTTTGGGGAGCTCAGGCAAAAGCCCAACTTGATACTATCGGTATTATTTCACACGTATATTACGCTGTAAGGTACGTTTCCAAGACTGGAATTGTCGATGCTCAAACTGTGCAAGCAACTGTCAATTATACATTGCACTATAATTAATTTTTTTGTGTGTTGGCTTAATGGGTGAGGCATAGATTTAATGATGATTGAGCAAGTTAAAAATAATTAAAATTTTATAAAGGTGTATTTAATGAAGAAACTAACTTTAGCAACATTAAGTACTTTGGCTTTCACTTTGGCGTGTACAAATGTATTTGCAGTAGATGGCACCATTACAGTTAATGGTGTTATCGCTGATGGAACATGTACATTAAATGGTGGTGGTTTTGCAATGGGCTTAAAAGATATAAGCGTTGACGTGGGCACTATACCTAAATCAAAGTTTACACCTACACTTCCAGACCCAAGGAAGTATGCATTTACTCTGTACTTCACAAATGCTGCGGGTACTGGTGCCTGTGATGTAGCAACAAGTAAAGCCTTTCAAGGAATCCATCTCAGTGCGATTTCGCCAGATCACTTGGATGCAACCGATAAAAGGTTGTTGGTGAATAAAGCCACTGGCACCGGTGGTGCTTCTAGTAAAAATCCTATTTTTATTCAAATACATACTAAGGAAAATAGGATTGTCAATTTTTCTGCACCTTGGGGAGTTCAAGCAAAAAGTGCAATTTATACGCTTGGAGATGAAACGTATTTACAATACGATGTAGTGCCTGCTTCCAAGACTGGAATTGTCGATGCTCAGAATTACGCCGCAAAAATCAATTATACTATTCACTATAATTAATTTTTTTGCCTGTTGGCTTAATGGGTGAGGCATAGATTTAATGATGATTGAGCAAGTTAAAATTTAAAAAAACTGCAATTGATTGCGGTTTTTTTTGTCACTCGGCTTGTTGTATAAGTCCTTTTTAAAAGCATAGATCAATATAGAAATCCCTTTCATCCTTGCAAAGGGAGAAAGCACTTTCAATACAAATATGATGCACTCCACATAATAATTTTTGACCTATGTAAAGAAAGCGATTGAATATCATTTTATAAAAAGAAAAAAGTGGTTTAATTAATATTCAGTGAATGATGTTGATGGGTAACACTTTGGATGGGTATAGAAGATTTTAATAAGGAAGCTGGATGATAGGGTCATTTATATGATTGCAAAATGATAAAACATATTATTTTAGTCGGGTTAAATCGCTTATGAGAAAAATGATTTTACTGATGTTTAGTCATATTTTGATATGTTGTAAATGCTGTTTAAAATTCAAATAAAATTAAGTTTTTGATCATTTTTTTTACTTATATTGATGAATTTTAACAATAAAATCTATACATGACTTTATGTAATGAATTTGCATGATAAAAAGTAAACTTAAAAATATTGTGGTATGGAAATTTTTTTGTCAGCATGAAGTCTTATTTTAAATTGACAGAAATTTAAAATAAAAACATCTATTAAAATAGACTCCAGCTTGAAATAAGCAGAGGTTTAAAGTTAACAACAGCGTTTATATATTTGATGTATCTATTTTCGTTGAAATTACCATGTCTCCTAATGTGAATAACAGCATCGTTAAATTATCGCATTTATTAAAGCTTTATAAGGCTGATTCAATGAAGAAACTGAGTTTACCCACATTGAGCACTTTACTTTTAACTTTGGTATGTACAAACGTTTTTGCTGTAGATGGAACTATTACCGTCAATGGTCTTGTGACTGATGGAACATGCACTTTACAAGCTGGTAGTGGTGGAGTAAGTGGCGTAAAAGATCTAACAGTTAATATGCCAACGATCCCTAAATCAAGGTTTACTCCTCTATATCCAACATCAGTGGGTATCAAATTTAGTATGCAACTAACAAATGCTACAGGTAACGATGCTTGTGATGCAGCAACAACGAATGCCTTTAAAGGGATACACCTCAGCGCAATTTTACCAACTGACTTGGATGAAACCTATCAGAGCTTATTGGTTAATAAAGCCATGGGTGAAGGTGGTGCTTCTGCTAAAAATCCTATTTTTATTGGAATAAGCACAGAAGACTTTGAATATGTAGATTTTTCTGAACCCTGGGGAGATCAGTCGAAAAGTTTAGTTTCTAGTGATGGGCGTGTAACGTACTATGTAGTACTTATTTCCAAGACTGGGATTGTCGATGCTCAAAATGTCACAGCAACTGTCAATTATACATTGCACTATAATTAAATTTGCCTCTGTTGTTTTTAACATGGAAAGCATGCGTTTACTGTAAATTGTGCAATTTAAAATGATTAAAAATTTATAAAGGGGGGGATTCAATGAAGAAACTGACTTTACCCACATTGAGCACTTTGATTTTAACTTTGGTATGTACAAACGTTTTTGCTGTAGATGGAACCATTACCGTCAATGGAGTTATCACGGATCAAACTTGTACATTGCAAGGTGATGGTGGTTATGTAACTGGTTTGAAAGATATCGTATATCCATTAGGTATTGTACCTAAATCGTGGTTTACGCCTACACTTCCAGTGCCAATGCGTTATGGACTTACTCTACAGTTAACCAATGCAACAGGTACAGCTCACTGTGATGTGGCAACAAGTAAAGCATTAAAAGGAATACATCTGAGTACAATTTCACCAGATGATTTGGATATAACGGATAAGACTTTACTCGTGAATAAAGCCAAAGGTGCGGGTGGTGCTTCTGCTAAAAATCCTGTTTTTATTCAAATGCAGACTGAAAACAGTAGGCCTGTAGATTTTTCTGCGGCTTGGGGAACTCAGGAGAAAAGCTTAGTGCGTATCCGTGCTGATGGTGAAACATATGTATATTACATAGTCGCGGTTGCTTCCAAAACGGGGATTGTCGATGCTCAAAATTTCACGGCAACTGTAAATTATACAATGCACTATAATTAAATTTCGTGTGTTGGCTTAAGCGGGGAGAAGCTTAGGTTTATTGATGATTGAGAAAATTAAAACTTATTCAAATCTTATGAGATTTATTTAATGCAGAAACTGACTTTAGCCATATTAAGTGCTTTAGCTTTAAGTTTGACATCCAGTAGCGTGTTTGCTGTAGATGGAACCATTACAGTCAATGGTGTAGTGACTGACGGAACATGTATATTATATAGTGCTGGTGGTGATGCAAGCGGTACTAAAGATCTAACGCTTAATTTGCCCACTGTACCTAAATCAGAGTTTTATCCATATGTACCGTTAAGGAAAAAACTCATTTATATGGAGTTAATGAATGCTACAGGTACGGGTGTTTGTGATGTAGCAACATCTAGAGCTTTTAAAGGGATACATTTGAGTGTAATTTCACCAGATCACTTGGATGCAACAGATAAGACCTTATTGGTCAACAAAGCCTCAGATGCTTCCACTACAAATCCGATTTTTTTTCAAATTACGACTAGAAATGGAATACCCGTAGATTTTTCAGCACCTTGGGGAGCTCAGGCGAAAAGTCCTGTTTTTGAGGGTGCTTATGCTGCGGCATATTTAAGTTATTTTGTAGCATATATTTCTAAGACTGCAATTGTCGATGCTCAAAATGTGCATGCGGTCGTCAACTATACATTGCACTATAATTAATTTTTGTGTGTTGGCTTAAGCGGGAGAAACTTAGGTTTATTGATGATTTAGCAATTTAGAAAAAATTAAAACTTTATGAGAGGTAATTCAATGAAGAAACTGACTTTAGCAACATTGAGTACTTTGGCTTTAACTTTGTCATCTACAAGTGTATTTGCGCTAGATGGTACTATCACCGTAAATGGTGCTATCACTGATCAAACATGTACATTACGAGCTGATGAAAATAGCATTCTAAGTGGGTTAAAAGATCTAACGGTTAGCTTACCCACGCTACCTAAATCAACCTTTACACCGTCAAATCGCGTGCCATTTTTTATGGGCTTTAATATCTATTTAAGAGATGCGACGGGTTCAGACTTCTGCGACATAGCAACAAGAAGAGCATTTAGAGGTATACATCTCAGTGCGATTTCGCCAGCTTACTTGGATACAACCGATAAAACTTTATTGGTCAACAAAGCCTCTGGTGCTCCTGTTGCGAATCCTGTTTTTATTCAATTTTATACGTTGGATTCAGTACCTGTGGATTTTTCTGCGTCTTGGGAAGCTCAGGCAAAAAGTACAGTTCAGCATGTTGGTAATCATACATTTGTATATTACCGTGTACAGTATGCCTCTAAAACGGGGATTGTCGATGCTCAAACTGTGCAAGCAAAGATAAATTATACATTGCAATATAATTAAATTTGCCTCTGTTGTTTTTAACATGGAAAGCATGCGTTTACTGTAGATTGTGCAATTTAAAATGATTAAAAATTTATAAAGGGGGGGGGTTAATGGAAAAACTGACTTTACCTGTATTGGGTGCTTTGGCTTTAAGTTTGCTATGTACGCAAGTGTTTGCGGTAGATGGAACAATCACAGTCAATGGAGTGGTGACTGATCAAACATGTACATTAGAAGGTTATGTTTATGCAACGGGCTTGAAAGATATAAAGGCTAACTTGGGCGCTATACCTAAATCAACATTTAAGCTCGGTGAACCTACAATAGCAGGATATACCACATACATTCCCATGAGATTAAGAAATGCTACGGGTACAGATAACTGTGACTTGGCAACAAGTCAAGCCTTTCAAGGGATACATCTGAGTGTAACTTTGGCAACTGACCTGGATACAACCGATAAAACTTTATTGGTCAATAAAGCCCCTGATGCATCTACAACAAATCCTGTTTTTGTTCGAATTTCGACAGATGATGACATTATAGTGGATTTTTCCGCACCTTGGGGAACTCAGGCAAAAAGTTCGTATCGTAATAACAATATGCATTACAGCGCATATTTTTTTTCCAAAACAGGAATTGTTGATGCTCAAACTGTGCAAGCAAAGATAAATTATACCTTGCAATATAATTAATTTTTTGTTTGTTGGCTTAAGCAGGTGGCGCTTAGGTTTTTTTGATGCTTTCGAAAGTTAAAATTTAAAAAACTGCATTTCATTGCGGTTTTTTTGTTTCTGCTTCGTCATATAACTTAGAACACATGAAAACACAGATTATTTTAACTGAATGAAGTTAATGATTATCATTTAACCTTGGGTGGGTAGAGAATGTCTCAATCTTTATATCAGAATGCAATAAAGCCAGTTGCATTGGCTGTTGCAATCGCACTGTCTATGAGTGCAATCAGTATACAAACACATGCAAATAATGCTTCGCCTGTTGGTTTTTATCAAGTGCAAAGCGGTTCATTGACTCAAGCTTTAAATAGCTTGGCACAGCAAGCCAATGTGTCGTTGTTATTAGATCCTGCAAAAACCAATCGTTATCAGGTAAAGACGCTTAAGGGTAAATATCGCTTAGATCAAGCTTTTGCATTATTGGTGCAAAATACCCCATTTCAGATTCAAAAAACTTCCGCAGGCTATCTACTTATTGAAAAGCCTGTCACTGTGCAAACACCTGTAGTCAATATAGCAACAGGGAAAACAGCAACAGAAAAAACAGCAACATCAACCACAAATGCTGAAAACCAAATTTATCAGATGACTCCGATTGTGGTTGAGGCGGTAAAAAAAGACACTATACAGTTTGGTCAGAGCGTATTGAATCAAAAAGCGATTGATCGTTATCAGGCCAATAATGTTGCACAATTGCTCGATCATATGCCCAGTGTCGGTTCAGCAGGATCTCCACGTCCGGGAGGACAAACGATTAATATTTTGGGGATGGGCGGGGTCGCCGATGTACCCATCACCTTGGACGATTCTGTTAAAACCTTTGATAAATATCGACAAGGTTCAGTCTTTATTGAACCAGAGATTTTAAAGAAAATCACCGTGGATAAAGGCCCACATAACGTTGAAGTCGGAAATGGTGGTTTTGGTGGTAAGGTCACACTGGAAACTAAAGATGCCACTGATTTACTAGATGATGGTAAAAATCTTGGCGCATTCTTAAAATATTCGCGTTTTTCCAATAACAGCCAAAATACCTATACTGGCGCAGTATATGCTAAAGCCGACAATGGGCTGGTCGATGGTTTGTTTTACTATACCAACCGAGACAGTGGCAATGTAAAGCGCCCTGATGGCAGTGAGTTTTTATATTCTGGGCAAGAGCAAGAAACCTATTTAGCTAAACTGAATGTTTATCCTGCCGATGGTCACAAAATTTCTTTAAACGCCATGCGCAGTGGGCATGAGGGCTGGGAGCCTTTTGCTGCCATGCGTGATCAAGATGCAGTACCGACTGAGGCAGATATTGCCAAATATGGCTATGATGAAGCTTGGAAACGTCGTTTGGTCGACCGTGATCAGGAAGATACCAGTTACTCTGCAAGTTATGAATTCAATCCTGACGCTAACCCATATCTAAATTTAAAAGCTGTCGCATCCTATTCCAAGACTTATCAGCATGATTTACGTTTGCCAAGTGTGACAGGTTCAGCGGCACTATTAGGCAATGAAAGTTGGGTAACTTATACCAATACAGCATTAAAAATGAGTAATATCAGTGATATTGCAACAAAACTGGGGACGCATAAATTAAAAGTCGGCGCGCAATACCAGAAAATGGAACAAAACTCGCTGATTTACGACAAAAACAATGCCAAAAAGCCAGATTATAATTTTGGTTATTATGAACCGAACTATATGCCCGCTGGCGATCAGCAAATGCTGAGTGCATTTATTGAAGACCAATATCAGATTAACAATTTCGTCATTACCCCATCACTCCGTTATGATCATATTGAAAATAACGGCAAGCCAAATCGTGCATCACGATTTAATGATCCAGCGGCAGGGCATGATTATTCCAGTAAAACCTATACGGGTTGGTCTCCACGTTTGGCAATGTCTTGGAAACAGGCCGACTATATGACATGGTTTGCAAATGTCAGTAAAACATGGCGTGCGCCTCGTGTAGATGAACAATATTATGTGCAATCTGCAGCGACCACGGTTCCATCGACCAGTCGTTATTTACTGCCTGAAAAAATGTTGGCAATTCGTGTCGGAAATGAGATGAATTTTGATGATGTGTTTAGCAATGAAGATCATCTGCAAGTGCGTTTAACCTATCATCATAATCGCGGGGGCGATGAGATATTTCGCAATCGTTCAACATTTTGTCAAGCACAAGCCGAAAATAATGCCAACACTGGAAAAGGCAGCGTAGCAGATTGTAAAGGTAACTATGATCGTGGTTTTTATCGTAATGTGACCGATTACACCATCAAAGCCTATGAAGCCGAAGCTTTCTATAATCAGCCGACTTGGTTTGCTGGTTTAACCTATGCTTATATTCGCGGGCAACGTGATAATTCCCCTGTAAATCCGTGGTTTGATCAAAAAACATGGATGACCAATATTCCACCGAAAAAAGCCACAGCGACTTTAGGGGTAAATGTGCCTGAACATCACTTAACCATGGGATGGAGAGGGATATTTGTTGCTGCACAAGACCGAAGCCTTTCAGATAATGATAAATCGATCGCGGCATCTTCGTTTTCATTACCGAAAACCAAGGGCTATTCACTGCATAGCGTTTATGCCGATTGGCAGCCAATTGGTGTAAAAGGTCCGACGCTGAATTTCTCGATTGATAATTTATTTAATCGTGATTACAAAATGTATTTGGGTGAATATATGACAGGTACAGGTCGAGATTATAAGGTGAGTATTTCGCAGAAATTTTAAAGTTTCTGTATCCAATATTTGATATCCCAGCAAGATATCGCGAGAAGTCAATTTGATTTAAGGATTAAATTTTACTTCTCGCTTTTTTATAGAATAGTTTTCTTATAAAAGTATATTTTTTAGATGATTTCTAAATGAGGTGAAGTCTTATAAATCATGGAATTTATAGCATTTGATAAAAGATAATTCATAAGACTGAAGAATTTGCACTGCCACATCTTATATTCAAAATTTAAATAGATTTGTGTAGGCGATGCCTAACCTTGCGCTGCAAACAAAGCAGTGCTTTGTTTTTGCTCATGGGCGAGGGGTACGTCCTGTACCCCCGCCCAACAGCGACATCCATGTCGCCACACGGTAGGACAACTATCGAGGATTCAAGAATACAAAAACTTATTCATAGACAATAACTTCTAAAAGTTTATAAAAAAATAAGCTTCATTTCTGATCAATGACTTAATAGAAATCGCTTGTATGAATAATTAGGTGGTTTGACTATAGATGATTTCTAAATGAGGTGAAGTCTTATAAATCATGGAATTTATAGCATTTGAGAAAAGATAATTCATAAGACTGAAGAATTTGCACTGCCACATCTTATATTCAAAATTCAAATAGATTTGTGTAGGCGATGCCACACAATAGAACGACCTTGTATGATTCAACAATACAAAAACGCAGGTTAATTTATATAGTAGTCATGACATGGATTGATATTCATTGCTCATTTTCCCACTTAGGCAATGTTTAACAAATCACCATACATTCAAGTGGCTAAAATAATAATTTTTTATCAGCGATTTACCGATCTCGGTGCGATATATATCCATTTGGTTATGAATCCTCATCGAAAGATGATTGGACTTTGGCATCTATTCATTCAAAAAATACCTTCAGGCTAAACAGATAAATCACTGTTTATAAATGATCACCAGAGGATTGGTGTATTGGGATCTGTATAAAAGGGACGATGATGAATACAAATAAAAATAGTTCACAGAACGTAAATCAGGCTGGATCCACCATCGCACAAGCTGTAGAGGATCATGCATTGGTCAGTGTGCCCATGGCAGAACGCCAGAGTGGGTTTAAATTGGCGATGAGTCCAATGGGCGTTGCAACAGCGCTGGTCATTTTTGCCATAGGCGGTTTTACAGTATTACTTTCAGGCTTTTGGATTGGGCTACTGGCAGGATTTATCGCAACTCTTGTTGGTTATAGCATGGGTTATTACCTTGGAAAGATGACCTTTCAGACGGGTATGTCGAGTACGGTCACATCACGATTTTTCGGTTTTGGTGTCAAAGGTTCATCACTGGGGGCAGCTATTTTTGCCTTTATGATTCTGGGCTTTCTGGCATTGGAAAGTGCCTTGTTGTATGAAGGAACGCTGCTGATGTTCGACTTGCAAGATACCATACTGGTCAAAATATCCTTGTATGGAGTGCTGACCCTTGCATGGATTTTGCTGGCGATATTTGGTTTGCAACTTGCGTTAAGGGTTTCAAAATACATGATCGTGATTACGCTGGTGGTCACGTTCTATATGATTTATCACCTTTATGCTGTGCGTGGTATGGACCCGATGCTGGTTTTTAATTCTACGGGTTCAGTTGCTGGTGGGTTCTGGCCAAAACTCAGCACGGCACTGGTTTTGATGGGGGCAACTGCGGGCACAATTGCACTGGTCACGATAGATTTTGCTAGATATTGCCGTAATACTCAGGATGTTAAAGTTCTGGCGATGGCTGGGCCGATTATGCAAAACCTGATCATGATTGTATTGGGTGGGCTGGTGGTGATTGGTGGCATACCCGAAGTGGCTGAATACCTGATGCATCGTCAAGCGGGTCTGTCACCACAACAGGCGTCTGAAGCCGCTGCTGGTTTTGCCATGACCAATACCGGTGCATTTTTTGTGGTGCTTGCAGGCTGGGTTGGATTTGTCACCATTTATGCTGCACAGGCTAAAGCGCAAGCGATCAATGCTTATTCGGGCTCACTTGCATTGGTCAATTTGTTGGATGCGCTGACTGGGAAAAAACCAGGGCGCGCCTTTATGGTGGTGCTTGGTAATGTTTTTGCTTTGATGATGATCGGGGCAGGGATTCTGGGGCAATTTGTCGCTTGGCTCTCCTATCTGGGTTGTATGACCATGGGCTTGTGTGGCGTGATGCTTATTGACTATTACTATGTGAGGAAAGGGCAGTTTTCATTGCAGACGGCAAAGGTTGAAAGCTGTAATTGGGCAGGCGTGATTACTTTGATTATTGCTTCGGGTATTGGGATCGCATTGATCGCAAGTAAAATGTTTGAACTGGGTTTCTTTGTGACATTGGGCTTAACTTTCTTGTTGTATCCTATACTTAGAAAATTGATGCCAGAAGGAACAGCAACCCACTTTGTCGAGGCTGATGTTGCACTTGATGCAGCAGATTGACACTTAAAATATTTTATAGCTTACTTTTTATTAGACTTCTTTTATCAATCATCTTTAAAAGCATCATTCAAGATAAAACAATCCTCATCTGAGTCTTTTCCAAAAGGGAAAAGGCTCTTTTAATATCAATATGATAAAAAATAATATTAATCGCTTAAACACAAACTTAAAGACGGAATTTAGCCGCTGCATTTTAAAAATCACACTAAAAAGCTCATGCTGATTCATTTTGGATTTTTAAATCCTTCCTTTGCAAAGTTAATACTTCTCAGGTTTTTAGAAGGTGGGCTTTTTTACTGCTTAAGCAATAGAGCTTACGAAAATAAGCTTCGGGATGATTTTTAAATGTGGTTAAGCTCTATCAGCCATGAAACTTTTACCATTATATAGAAATTAAGTCTATGAATATCAAGTTTGCAATGCCCCATCTTACATTGAAAGTTTGAATACATCTGCGTAGGCGATGCCTCCCTTTTCATAGAAGATGCCAAATCTTGCGCTTCAAACAAAGCAGTGCTTTTTTTTTGCTCATGGGTGAGGTGTACGTCCTGTACCCCCACCCAACATGGCGACATCCATGTCGCCTCACGATAGAAAGACCATCTATGTTTCATCAATACTTAAAAGTAGGCATGTATTGAATACTTATTTTTGACCAACGTAAGAAGACTAATTTTTATTCATAATAAAAAGGTTATATATGTGAACTAAATACATGATTGGACGCATATAAATAACCTTGTTAACCTCATTTTATGCTTAAAGATTAGGCAATTATAAATAAAGTGAATATAAGGATATGGGACATGAATAGTAAATTAGATACTGAAAGTGTTGCAGTGAACAAGGACTATATTCCATTTACAGGACAGGAGTATTTAGACAGTCTCAATGATGGGCGTGAAGTATGGATTTATGGTGAGCGGGTAGAAAATATTACCGAGCATCCCGCATTTCGTAATTCAGCACGTATGATTGCCAGAATGTATGATGCCCTACATGCACCTGAAACCAAAGATATTTTAACCACACCGACAGAGTGGGGTGGTTTTACGCACCGTTTTTTTCGTGTTGCCCATAATGTTGAAGAGCAAGTGGCTTCTCGTGATGCGATCGCGGCATGGCAACGTATTTCATGGGGATGGATGGGGAGGTCGCCTGATTATAAAGGCTGTTTTATTGGCACACTGGGGGTAAATGCAGATTTTTATAAGGGTTTTGAAGAAAATGCCCGCCGTTGGTATCGAAAAGCACAAGAAAAAACTTGGTTTATTAACCATGCATTGATGAACCCACCTGTTGATCGTGGTCTTGGCGCTGACGCTGGTAAAGATGTCTTTATTCGTGTCGTTAAGGAAGATGAGCAAGGCATTTATGTGTCTGGCGCCAAAGTTGTTGCCACAGGCTCAGCTTTAACCCATTTCACCTTTATTGCACATGTTGGGCAGGTGATGTTTCAAGATCCAGCATTTGCCCCTGTATTTATTGTACCGACCAATGCACCGGGTGTGAAATTACTTTGCCGCACCTCAAATGAGTATCGTGCAGCGGTGCTTGGCAGTCCATTTGATTATCCATTGTCAAGCCGCCTTGATGAAAATGATGCCATTTTGGTACTGGATAATGTCTTTATCCCTTGGGAAGACGTCTTTATTTATAACAATTTACAACAAGCAAATGCGTATAACACCGAAGCGGGTTATTTAGAGCGAGCCTCTTTACATGGCTGTACACGTTTTGCGGTCAAACTTGATTTTTTAGTCGGTACTTTAGCAAAAGCACTCGAAATTACAGGTGCAGATAAATTTCATGGTGTGATGTCTCAGATGGGCGAAGTGATTGCATGGCGCAATACCTTTTGGGCCTTGTCAGATGCCATGGCGAAAAGTGCTGAGCCATGGAATGGCATGATTCGTCCAGATCCACATCATGCAGGTGCTTATAGAGTCATCAGCCAATTGGCGATGCCAAAAATCAAAAATATCATTGAACAAATAGTGGCAAGCGGCTTGATCTACCTCAATTCCCATGCCGATGATTTTAAAAATCCACAGATTCAGGGTTATCTCGCCACCTATCTTCGTGGATCGAATGGTAAAGATGCAATTGAGCGTGTCAAAGTCATGAAAATGCTCTGGGATGCGATTGGTACTGAATTTGGCGCACGGCATGAGTTGTATGAAATTAATTATCTTGGCAGTAATGATGTGACCCGTCAGACCAATCTGTTTGCGGCACAGTCTAGAGGGATGCTCGATTACTGTAAGGACTTTGCTCAAAAAGCCATGGACGAATATGACATTTATGGCTGGACGGTACCCGACCTGATCAACCCTGATGATGTGAGTATTTTAAATAAAAAATAATTCAGCAGCATGCGTCAATAGAAGGACCAAGCAAATGACAGTTGCGAACTTACAGCGAACAATACTGGGTGAAATGGTGAAGATCATGCAAGCAAACCAGACCGATGTGGATTTTACGCCACTTGAATTTCGCAAGGCGATGGGAAAATTTGCAACAGGTGTGGTGGTGATTTCTTCTTGTCATGATGGACAAACCCATGCCATGACAGCAAATGCTTTTATGTCAGGTTCATTGGAACCCGCCATGGTGCTGGTTTCAGTTGGCAATAGCGCGGCATCACATGAAAAAATCAATTTGGGTGAACATTTTGGTATCAGCATTTTGCATGAAGATCAAATACAGGTCAGTCATCATTTTGCTGGGAAGCACGATGAACATTTTAAGCCCGAATTTGAATATATCGCGGATTTTCCTGTAATCAAAAATGCTGCTGTTCAGGTGGTGACCAAACTACAGTTTAGCTATCCATGTGGTGATCATACCTTATTTGTTGGACTGGTCACGCATTTACAGCAACAAGATGGGCTAAAACCACTGGTATTTCACAGTGGGAAATACGCTCAGATTGCGGGCTAAAAGTAAAAGGAATTGAAATATGGTGAAACCTATTGAAATTGCTCAGGTGACGTATGCCGCGCCAGATTTGGCGGTCATGGAAAAGTTTATGACAGATTTTGGTCTGAGCTGTGTCAATAAAACCGATGAGGTGTTGTATATGCGGGGCAGTGGCGAGCAACACCATATACATGTGACCTATCGTGCGGAAAAGCAGCATTTTATTGGTGCTTCAATCGAGGTGTCTTGTCTGCAAGATCTGGCTGAATTGGCCAAACTTGAGGGATCTTCAGCAGTTCAGCTTTCATCTGAACAAGGCGGTGGCTATGAAGTGGTCATGCACATGCCAGACGGTTTTGAAATCAAAGCCATCTGGGGGCGAGAAAAACATGCTGATATCACAGAGCGTAAGGCTTTTGACTTAAACAATGCCACATCTAAACCACGTTTGAATGAATCTATACGGGTAACGTGCAAACCTTGTCAGGCCATCAAACTTGGGCATTTTGTACTGCATGTCAGTCATCATGATGCATCGGTGCAATGGCTTGAGCAACGTTTTGATTTGCTTCCCTCAGATTACTTTGTCCCACCCGGTGAAGACGGGCCGATTGTGGGAACGTTCTTGCGCTTTAACCAAGGTGCAGAAAAAGTAGATCATCACTCGATTTTGATTTTGCAGTCAGACTGGGTGGGTGTGCATCACTGTTCTTTTGAAGTGATTGATTTGGATGCGGTGATGACCGCACATGATTATCTTGTCACTCAGGGTTATCAACTGGATTGTGGGGTTGGGCGGCATATGTTGGGCAGCCAGATTTTTGATTACTGGAAAGACCCCTTTGGTTTTAGGGTCGAGCACTATACCGATGGTGACATGCTTGATCAGCATGCACAGCCGATGAAATTCAACGGTACTGCAACCGAAACCACGCAATGGGGCATGGCACCAGAACTGGAGTTTTTCCAGTAGGAGATCTTATGACATACGCGTTAAAGGCTCCGACCCGTGAAAAACTGATGCGGGTGGGTACGGCGAATATTGCCAACGTTTTACTGAAGCATGGTTTTAGTAACGTGATTATGCAGGGTATTTATCCCATTAGTACGACTCAAGAACAATTGGTGGGACCTGCTTATACCTTGCGCTTTATCCCTGCACGTGAAGATTTGAGCAGGATGAGCAATTACAGTCGTGATGACAATCTGCATCGGCGTGCCATTGAGGAATGTCCTGAAGGGGCTGTACTGGTCATGGATGCGTTTGGCTGCACTCGTGGCTCCAGTATGGGTGACATGATGGCAGCCCGACTGAAATACCGAGGTGTTGCAGGTGTAGTCACCGATGGTGGCTATCGTGATTCTCCCGCAATTTCTGCAGTGGGTTTGCCTTGCTTTCAGAAACACAATGCACCACCAGCAACGCCGATTGCATTGCATCCGATCTCTTTGAATGAACCGATTGGATGTGGTGGTGTTGCCATCTATCCCGGTGATGTTGTGGTGGGGGATGGGGATGGTGTGGTGGTCATTCCACAGGCACTGGTGGATCAGGTTGCGGATGCAGCATTGGACGCTTGCGAATATGAAGCTTTTGCTGCGATGCATATTCGGCAAGGAAGATCTATTTTTGGACTTTTCCCCGCCACAGCAGAAAGTCGTCTGGAATACAGCAGATGGAAATCTGAGCAAAAACAGGAGCAACAAGAATGAATATTAATACAGGAACATTTAAAAGTTTGGAAGTGCTACTCAATACCACTGAACTCAATGATGATGAATGGATTAATTTTCCTGAGTATGGATTTCGTCAGTATTTCCTTTGGAAGAATGTAGACACTGGTGCCACGATTGCACTGCTTGAATTTCAAAAAGGTGGTTGTATCCCGATCAAGCATATCCATGCGTCCAACCAGTTTATGTTCTGCCTTGAAGGTGAATACGAATATATCGATGTGGGTTTTATGCTGAAATCTGGCTGCTTTTATATGAACCCGGAAGACCATCCGCATGGCCCTACGCTGGCACATCAGTTTAGTCGACTGATCGAGATTTATGATGGTCCACATTATTACGAAAAGCCTGCATATCACACAGATGAAAGTATTGGTGATTTTGTAAAGAAAGAAAATCAAGAGAATAGGTTAAAACAATGATGAATATTGCACAAAAAAATTATGTAGAAAATGCACGGTTTGATACACAACAGGTGTTAAAAACCTTTGGTCTGGATCAACTGCATGCAGGTTCCTTTGGTGTAAAACAAGGCTGGTCTATGCTTGAAGGGCGTGAACTGATCCATGCAGTTTGTCCTGCTGATAATGAAACAGTGGGTCAGATTGCATCGTCTAGCGCAGAAGATTATGAGGAAATTATACAGGCAGCAGTGGCGTATCAGAAAACATGGCGTATGGTTCCAGCGCCGCGCCGTGGTGAATTGGTGCAACGTATTGGTCAGTTGGTACAGGAAAACATGGAGGCCTTGGCAGGTATCGTTGCGCTAGATACAGGTAAATCCGTGATGGAAGCCAAAGGTGAGCTCAAAGAAGTGGTCGAGATGGCAACCCTTGCGACAGGGCAATCCCGCATGATGTACGGTTTCACTTTACAGTCGCAACGAGTGAAACACCGAATGTATGATCAATGGTTGCCATTGGGTGTGGTGGGGGTGATCAGTGCCTATAATTTCCCCGCAGCGGTTTGGGCGCAGAATGCTTTCCTCTCAGCCATTGGTGGCAATACGGTGATATGGAAACCCAGCCCTAAAGTCCCTTTGACCGCAATTGCCTTACAGAAACTGGCCAATCAAGCCATGCTGGAAATGAATTTGGAAGGGGTTTTTTCTTTGTTTATTCCAGCGGATAGCGCTGTAGCTGAATTGATGATCCGTGATCGACGTATCAACATGGTGTCATTTACAGGTTCTACAGGTGTAGGAAAAAAAGTGGCAAGTATTGTGAGTGAAACATTGGGGCGTAAATATATGCTCGAATGCTCAGGTAATAATGGCTGTATTGTCGATGAAACGGCCGATTTACAACTTGCAGCGCGTGCCATTACTTTTGGGGCGATGGGAACCACAGGCCAGCGTTGTACAAGTACTCGTCGCCTGATTGTGCATCGCAGTGTCATGCATGAACTGATTGAATTGCTCAAACAGGCGTTTGAGCAGATTCGTATTGGTGACCCGCGTGAACAAGAGACCATCATCGGTCCACTGATTGACGCAACTGCTGTAGCGCAATATCAGGCAACGATTCAACGTGCTCAGGAACTTGGCGCTAAAGTGGTTTATGGTGGTCAGCGCATTGACCGTCCGGGGCTTTATGTCGAGGCATGTCTGATTACGGATGTCGAACCAGAATGGGATTGTGTACAGCATGAAACTTTTGCACCGATTGTTTTTGTGATGCCCTATGACGACCTTGAACAAGCCATTGCTATTCATAACAACGTTGCACAGGGGCTTGCTTCAGGTATTCACAGCTCCAACCTAAGCAACATCGAACTGTTCTTGTCTGCGGCAGGAAGTGATTGCGGTATTGTTCGGGTCAATATGGGCACAACCGGAGCAGATGTTGGTGCGGCATTTGGTGGCGAAAAGGAAACCGGTGGTGGGCGTACCGCTGGATCGGACTCATGGAAAGGTTATGTGCGTCGTCAGAGCGTATGCATTAACTGGAGTAATGAAAGTGCTTGGGATTCACACATTCATCTTTCATCAGGAAAAGCGGACTAGGAATATTGAATTAAAAAATATCGAGTTAGAAATATTGTGTCAGGAATATAGGGAAAACAACATGTTAAAAGAAAGGATTATTTCTCCAACAGTCAAAGAGCCAGCACCGGGCTTGTGGTCAAACTGCCTGAAAGTGGGCAATCAGGTATTTATCTCTGGAATGACCGCACGGCAGCCAGATGGCGAAACCGTACTGGGTGATGAATATGAGCAGTCGCAAGTGATTTTCCAGAAAATCAAGGATTTAATTGAAGCGTCTGGAGGCACGATGAACAATATTGTCAAAATGACCATCTTTGTCACCAATATTGCCAATAACACCGCCGTGTGGAAAGCGCGTAAGGAATTTTTTGAAGGTGATTTTCCAGCGTGTACGCTTGTGGAAGTGAAGGCATTAGCCAAAGCTGAAATTCTATTGGAAATTGAAGCAACTGCAATTCTGGGTTAATCCCTTGATTGGGGCAGTAACAAATGCCCCAATTGTTTTGATGAATTAAAAAATGAGGAATATCAGAATGTCAGTTGAAACTCTTTTTCCAGTTAAAGCACCTGTTCTTATACCGATCGTCAATCAATCCAAAAAATTTCCAGTCAACCGCATCTTTTGTATGGGGCGCAACTATATCGCGCATGCTGCGGAAATGGGGGTGAGTGTAGATAAATCGACGCAATCGCCTTTTTATTTTTTAAAAGATGCGGCAACTTATGTTCCATCGGGCAGTGAGATTCCTTATCCGCTTAAAACCCAAAATTATCACCATGAAATTGAACTGGTAGTTGCGATTGGTCGCTCTGGGGTAAACATTCAGGCTGATCAGGCTTTTGATCATATTTATGGCTATGCCTGTGGTCTGGATATGACACGCCGTGACGTACAACTTATCGCACGTGATCAAGGAAAACCGTGGGATCTGGGTAAAAATTTTGATCAGTCCGCAGTATTATCCGATATTGTTCCAGCGTCGGATGTAAAAGTGGATGTAAATGCGGTAAATATTGAATTAAGGGTAAATGGTCAAACGACTCAGCGTTCAAATACCCAGCATTTGATTTGGAATATTGCTGAGATGATTGAAGATCTTTCCACTTATTATGCGTTGCAAGCAGGAGATTTAATTTTTACTGGTACGCCAGAAGGTGTGGGGCCTGTGGTGGTAGGAGATCTGCTAGAAGGTTCTGTCGAGGGAGTGGCAGAGATTAAACTGAAAATCCGTTAAGATAAAAGAATCGTTAAAATAAAAATCCAGAATTTAGACAATGGATTCTGGTTTTTAATTGATTTGAATAGGTAGAAACAATCAAGTCATCACCAATGGAATGACTTGATTGTCGACTTAGAAAACGTAACGAGCTGCAATAAATGGAGCACTATGTAATGCATTTCTATAGGGATCTTTTCGGTTATCAACCTGATATTTGTTTCGGAAATATTCATAACCGAAACCAAGTTTAAGGCCGTCTTTAGCGCCAACATCGTACATATAATTCATCTGAAACAGAGTAGCAGGTTTGGCATCCTCGTTAAAATAACCTGGACCGGTACTGCCAATAAAGTCCACAAAACCATCGATAAAATCTTTGTCATGTAATGGAAAACCAAAGTTGGCCCACAGCGCATAGGTTGGATCGAAATTGAACCGACCATTGGCCAAATTATTATTTGCACTTTCATAATACCAGTCTGCACCGACTTCAAAATAACCTTTGGGAACATTGAAATCCATGCTTAAACCCGCACGAGCTTTAGTTGGGTTAGGTTCCATTGCTGAGTTTTTTAGCCCCTTATCTACTCTTAAAGTCAGGTTGATATCACGGAGAAGCTTGTTTTCAATTTTATGGTCAAAAATTGAATTATAGGAAAAGTAACGACGATAGAACGCATAGTATTCAGTCGCGCCACCATCACCATTCGCTTTAGGGTCTTTGTCATTGGATAGAAAAACGTTAGCAACCAATACATTGCGTCCAAACTTGTCACCACTTAAATGAGTGAAATTTAGAATGGTTTTAGATACTTGATCGGGGTTGGCAGGCTCTCGGTATTGATTACTCCATGAAACACTTGCCTGATTGCTTTGCCAGAATTCGGCATAGGTGGTTAAACTGAAACAGCTTAGGGTCACGCCATATAAAATATGTTTGGCGATATTATGCCTTAAATATTTAAAATACATAGATACATCCTTGATCTTTATATCTGAATTATAATTTTGACTGAATCTATTTATAGGTCTATTTATATTTAAAGATTGATTTATAATGAAATGGTTATGGGTTTAATTGGATTATTTGTATAAGTTATATATAGTGGGGTTAATCTAAAATAAATGGATTTTATATTAGGGAATAATATTATGGCAAAGATCGACCATTATTTACGCTCAAACCTGAAATTAAAACATTTGCAATTATTGGTGACACTGGATGAAATGCGCCATATTGGAAAGGTCGCAAATTATCTCAATGTGACTCAACCCGCGATTTCAAAAACGTTGGCAGACTTTGAAGAAGGGTTAACAATCAAACTCTTTGACCGCACCACAAGGGGAATGTTACCCACAGAAGCAGGTGTATGTTTGGTGAAATATGCTAAAAAAATTCTAAATGAAATTGCCTCTGCACGGGATGATCTGGTGGCAATCAGTGAAGGGCGGGCTACCCGTATTGCCATAGGATTGTTGCCCGCGGTTTCACTGTCCATTCTTCCAAATTTTATCGCAAGAGTGGAAAATGAAATGGTTTCCACAAGTATTAACGCACGAGAAGGCAGCTCAGACGTCTTAATTTCATTGCTTCGTACAGGTGAGTTAGATGTGATGATCGGAAATCTGGCCGCAAAGCCACTGGGCATAGAATTTAGAACCAAGCATTTGTATAAAGATCCGATTGTGGTAGTGGTCAAAAAAGAGCATCCACTGGTAACCAAGCAGGATCTCTCTTGGACAGATCTGTCAGAATTCCCAATGGTACTTCCACCTGAATTTGCCACTACTCGAATTGTGATCGAAGAATTCCTATTGTGTCATCAAGTCAATTTATCCAAACGTTATGTAGAGTCTTTATCCACACTGACCAATATCGGGGTGCTTCTGGCAACGGAATCGATTGGTTTTTTATCTTTTCAACTGGCCGATTATTTTAAAAAAGCCAATCTTGTGGAAATTTTACCTTTGACGATGAAAAATATTTATATTGATATAGGCTTAGTTTGGTATACGGAAAGAACATTAACCCCATCGCAATTGAATATTATTTCAATGCTTGAGGATACTGTTTGTATCAGTAACTTAAAATAATATAAATGTTCTATTTAATGATTTAATTTAAATTATAAATCACATTATTTTTTAGTGTTAAATCATCCTATTATTCAAGAAAATATTTTTTTAATGATGACCTATTTAGATTTAGCACAAAATAATAGGATGGCGTACAAGTTTCTTCAGCATCATGAGATTAAAATTTTACTTCTCGCTTTTTATAACCTATTTCCGCGCAATCAGTACATCAACCGGCGCAACAGGAAATTGCACATTCTCAATCGTTTCAATGTGCTGACAACCCAGTTGCTTTAAGCTGCGATAAATGTCGTCCTTTTGTGGAACGTAATTGCCTTGCATACGCATATTTAAATAATAGCTTTGAATACCTGCAGCATATTGAGATGGGTCAATTTCGGCATGACAACAAATCAATACGCCATTGGGTGATAGAGCTGCAAGCAGTCTTTGTAAAATTAAAGCATAGTCATCGACAAAATGAAGTACAGATGAGCACCAAATAATGTCGTATTGAGGTTGAGGTTGAGGTTGAGGTTGAGGTTGAGGTTGAGGTTGAGGTTGAGATTTTAAAGTTTGAAAGTCCAAAGTTTGAAAGTCTAAGCTTTGCAAGTCAGCAGCTAAACCATGTAAGCGTTGATGTGCTGGATGGTTTGCTAAAGTGGGATGAATTGCCTCGATGACCTGCGGAAGTTCTAAAAGTGTACATTCGAGTTGAGTAAACTTTTCAGCCAAATGCATCGCAACCCGTCCAGCGCCAGCACCGACATCAAGAAAATGCCTTGCTGTTTTAAATTCACGGACTACGTCGGAAAGCACATCTGCAATGTGAACTGTAACAGCGTTTTGTTCTTGGGAAATTTGTATTTGAGCCGCTTGCGCCCATGCGGATTCAATCGTTTCAGGTGTTCTGGTTTGAACTTGGAAATCACCAGAAAAAGACACAGAAAGTTGACCAGCAACAGACTGAATCACTTGTTGTCGATATAACAACGCATCAACACAATACTGATCTGATATTGGATCAAAGTAGTCTTTAAGTGTTGGTTTAATACGATAAAGCATAGCCTGTCTGTTTGGGTCAAACTGGGTATCTAACAGCTGTAAACTGGCCAAGAGCTGTAACAGATAATCGGTATTTTGCGGATGCAAAGCATGTTTTTCTGCCAATACTGTGGCATCTTCAAATTGAAATAATGATGCAAAGAGCTTTTTTTCAATTGAAAAATCTATGACTTGCGCCTGTATTTGTGACAGGTAAATTTGCCAAATGGAATGTAAAGGATGAGGTTGAGTCAGTATTTGTACAGCCTGATTTAAAGAAAGATTCATTAAAAGCACCTTTTAAAATTGCATAGAGAATGCCGAGAACATTCAGTCTAGACATTCGATCCAAAGATACGATATGATGGCTCAATAAGTGAGAATGATTATTATTTATTATATGAGAATTATAGAAAATACTATGCGGAATGAAGTTTTCGGCTAGATGGAGTATTGAGTGATGACACAATTACATCATCGTGTGCGGGTTGATGTAGCGCGTTCGGTTCAAGAGATCTCTTCACGGCAACAACGTATTGGCTTGCCTGAAGATTTTGGTTATTGCTATGCAGACACTTTACAGATTGAAGCTGGATTGTTGATTAACCAATTACACTATTGCCCTCAATATGCATTAGAAGAAGAAACCCAAGCAACACACCGAAACCCCGTGATGGTATTGACGGTTGGATTACAAGGGTGCTCAAAATATCAGAGTAAGAATGCAGAGCAGCTCAGTTTCAAAGCGGACCATATCAGTATCAACACTTTTCCAGCGATTGAAGGAATACGTCACTATCAAAAACAACAGACGGTTTCTCAACTTCGCTTGATTATGACTTCGGAATTTTTGAGTAAATATCTAAGCTCAAAACAGCTCAAGACATTATTTTTCCCAAACCATATCAATCCAATCGCTTTTCAGCCTGTTTCAATGACCAGTAAAGTCCATGCTTGCGCATTGGCACATTCACTCGTACAGCGCAACAACCAATCACAACATAGCTTACAACAACATATTCATGCCTTGAGTTTGTTATCAGAACAGTTGCCGTTAATTGCGCCTGATGAATCAGCAGTCTCATCTGCAAACTTGAGTATGCAGGATGTAGAAAATCTGGAAAAAGCCAAAGCTTTAATGATCAACCAATTAGATCAAGCATTGACGATGCAGTATATCGCCAGTGTGATCGGTATGAATGTATATAAATTTAAAGCCTGTTTTATCAAGCTATATGGGGTAAATCCGACTGAATATTTATTGCAATTGAGGATGCGAAAAGCCCATAGCCTCCTTGAGTCAGGTTTACACGTGGCTCAAGTGGCGTGGCAGGTGGGCTATCAATATCCCAATAATTTTACAGTTGCGTTTACTCGTTTTTATGGCAAATCACCCAAAGCTTTATTTGCAAAAAAATAAATCTAAATGACATGAGGAATGCTTAATGGAAAAAATATCGCTTAAGTTGCAAGATGACATTGCCGATACGCTACTGATTACCTTGTATGCCAAATCCGTTGAAACGCAGAAAAAAAATCCCTTAATCAATGATCGAACAGCCTGTGAGTTGGTGGAAAAAATTGATTATGATTTTTCCAAGTATAAAAATAAAAAGGCCACGTCTGTTGGTGTTGCATTGCGTTCCACGCATTTTGATCAAAAGGTTAAAGAATTTATTCAACTTCATCATTATCTTAATCATCAACCGATTATTGTATTTGTCGGCTGTGGTTTAGATACTCGTATACAACGTATCGGTCAGTATGCTAAACAAGCAGAATTTTATCAGTTGGATATTGCAGAAGTCATTGAACAACGTCAGCAACTGATACCAGCGCAAGAAAATGAACACTTCATTGCAAGTTCAATGTTATCGACCACATGGATGGATCAATTAAAAGACAGTCATCCCAATGGTAAATTTATGTTTGTGATTGAAGGGGTATTGATGTACTTCAATCAAGCACAAAATCAACAGGTGTTAACCGCTTTAGCTGAGCGTTTTTCAGGGGCTGAACTGCATTTTGACATGCTCAATGCATGGATGAGTACTAAGTCTGATTTACATGATACTGTAAGTAAAACCAAAGCCACATTTAAGTTTGGTTTGGATGATGAAAAAGACATTGAAACATGGCATCCCAAGCTTAAACATGTGCGGACTTATTTGTTTAATCAATTTAAAGGTTGGCATCGAATGGGGCTAATCTTAACGACACTGATGTCAATTGTTCCAAAACTGAAAACTTCTTCACGGATAGTCATATTTAAAATTAGCTAGTGTATTTAAATTTTTCTTGATCGAGCCATAGATCAAATTTAAAAGTATCAGCGTTCTATAAAAATGGATTTGTATGATTATAAAGCTTGCAATGCCACACTTTTCGTAAGGTATGCCAAACCTTGCGCTGCAAACAAAGCCGTGCTTTGTTTTTGCTCATGTTGAGCGAGGTATACCCCCGCTCAACGGCGACATCCATGTCGCCACACGATAGAACCACCATGTATGATTAAACAATACAAACAAAACCGCAGATTAATTTATATGTATAGGGGGGATTAACTGTTCATTTCTAGGCAACGCAAGATATGTTCATTTGAATCATTTTTCTTGGCTGTGCGTCTGTTAAATCGCCCACTAGCTCCAAAACATTTGGGCGCAAGACATAAGCCTCAAGTCTGTATGGCACCTGTCTCCATTATTGAAATAAAATACTGATCAAAACCAGCATGAGTAATAGGATATAACCTCGTTCATGCATTTGATTAGACAATTTTCCCGTCCATTGTATTGCCAATTTCATGCCTAAAAAGCCACCTATAATCAATGCAATTAAAGCAGGGTAGTAAAAATAACCAACAAAATGCGTGCCTAGATGTTGTGGTTGGATAATTTGCCCAATGATAAAGGTGATACAACCTGCTATGGCAACAGGCATACTCAAAGGATTGGCAAGCGCAACGGCTGAAGACATATCCAAGCCACAGCGACGGAACAGCGGAACAGTCATCACACTGCCTCCAACACCCAACGCTGAAGCAATCCCGCCGATAAAGATTCCGCCTAGACCTTGTTCTGTTTTGGTGAGTAGTCTTACAGATTGAGGATTTGAATGCGGCTGTTTAAATTGGCGAATAAGACAATCAAAAATTGTAAAACACAAATAGAGTGCAAAAGCCCATTTTAACACGTGTGATGAAATATTTAGGGCGAGTACAGTGCCTAAAATTGCGCCAGCGCCTATCCAATATGCGATTGGGAAGAGGTATTGCTTGTGTATTTTTCGCTGTTTATATTGCTGATAAGTTGCCAATCCAGAGTTGATCACCATCAATAATAATGAGGTTGCAACTGCACTTTTAAAAGCTAAGTCATAGGCGGTAGAATGAATTGGATATTGCATACGAATTGTCGAATAAACCAAAGGAACAACAACAAAGCCACCGGCAAAACCAAATAATATGGTGAGTATGCCACTGACAAATCCTGCAACCAATAAAATAAGATAGAGTTCCATACACAGAGATCTTTGAAAATAAATACCAGTTTAAGGATTTCTCGATCGATAAAATTTGTTATATTCCGCATTTAATTACTCAAATCAGACAGGGATATGAAACAAATCTCGATTCATAGTGTTGAGCATTTAAAACATAAAATGATTGCGATCGAAACGCAGTACGCTGAGTATTATGTGTTGAAGATGCACAGCCATAAACGAGCACAATTACTTTATGCAGCTCAGGGTGTGATGCATGTAGAAACACCACAAGGAAACTGGATCATTCCTCCTGAAAGGGCGGTTTGGATTCCACCGCAAGTTCCGCATCAACTGACTTTGTTTAATGTTAAAACCTGTAGTTTGTATATTCTTGCTGAATACGTCCCGAGGCAGATTGAATGTTGCGAAGTGCTGTCAATTTCGCCTTTGCTTCGACAATTACTTTTAAAAGCACCAGCGTTAAATGAACCGCTTTCAAGACATGATGAGTTGATTCAAGAGTTGATTTTAACTGAGCTGGCAATTTCCGAAAAAATTGAACTGCATTTACCTTTGCCAGCAAATAAAGCCATTTTAGAAATTTGCCAAAAGTTCTTAAAGCAGCCCAATATTCATTTATCACCTGAAGAAATTGCGACACAACTTTATATCAGCGAGCGGCATTTTAGTCGGCTGTTTAAAAGTGAAGTGGGGATGTCATTTTCAAAATGGCGACAACATGCTTGTGTATTGTTAAGTCTTGAAAAATTGATCCAAAATCAGCCGATACAGCAAATTGCCTATGATTTTGGCTTTAAAAATCCTGCTGCATTCACCACCATGTTTCACCGAGTTCTAGGTTTAAGTCCGACTCAATATATGAACCATCTACACGATAAAACATCCATATAAATTGCAACCTTGTTTTTTGACCGATCGTTATAAAAAATAAGAACAACTTATCAGTGCTGTGATTGATACAGTCGAATCATTAGAAAAATCATGTTTTATTTAAAGCGTGCTTCTTTTCAAACTTATATCATTAAAAGGAAAGCGTAAAAAATAGTGATAAATATAAATGAAAATGATTATAATTATGCTTCAAGTTTTTAGGTCATTGTTTAATGCAATTTAATAAATCCTCCCTCGCATTTTCAGTTTTTGCCATCATGCTATCCACCGCTCATGCTGAGTCAGAATCAGATATAACGCAAAATGCTGTAAGCAATAAATTGCCAACGATTACCGTACAAGCAGACAGTGATAAAAAAGCCTATGCAGCAAAAACAGCAAGTGCGGTATTGCGATCTAAAGCGCCTTTATTTGAAACAGCTCAGTCGATTAGTGCGATCACCAATCAGCAAATTGAACAAAAGCAAGCAAAAACAGTAGCCGAAGCTTTAGAAGGTGTGGCAGGTGTGACCTCTGGTCAATATGGACGAAGAGGCTGGGATGATTTTATTATTCGTGGACAAATATCCAGTTCACAAACTTATATTGATGGGTTGCGTATTCAAGCATCAGATAATGTTTTAAGAGCGGAAGATATTTCTGGCTTAGAGTCTATTGAAGTGGTCAAAGGCCCAACCTCAGTTGGTTTTGGTTTGGCACTACCAGGCGGTCTAGTCAACTTAACCACCAAACGGCCGCAAGCAGAAACCGCTTACAAAGGCACATTAAGTTATGGAAGCTATGGTTTAAAAGAAGGTACATTTGACCTAAATTATGCCCCTGATAATCGTGCAAAAGGCGCTTTTCGTATAGTAGGACGGATCTCTGATCAAGATGACCCGACTGACCATGTTTATTTTAAAAATCAATATATTGCTCCATCTTACAATTTTGATTTAGGCGATAAAGATGATTTATCCGTCATTGCCAGCTATCAACACCGTGAATACATCCGTCAACAGGGCATTCCTTATAGTAAAGGCGATTATAAAAAATACCCTTCAAGCCTATTCTTTGGTGAACCTGATCATGGTTATGATGTCGATGTTTATCGTCTTGGTGCAAATTATGCACACTACTTTGATAATGCTTGGGTGTTTAAACAAAACTTTGCGGTTACCAAAACTGATACCCAAGGCAATCCGATATTGGCATCAGGTACAAACACATTGCCAATCATTAAACGTTCTGTAAATAATCAAGATAAACAAGATACCAACTACACCTTGGACAGCAACCTGCAACGTAATTTTGATTTTGGAAAGATCAACTACGATGTGATGGTGGGTGTCGATATGATGCGAGAGCGTAGTGATTACTATCGTAGAAACGATACCATCAATTCTTTTAATGCTGACCATCCAGTCTATGGAATCACCAGTACCAAACTGGGGACGCCAACACAACAATTAACCTATAGCCAATTTACGGGTCTCTATCTACGCAATACAATTAAAGTAGATGATCACTGGATTATCGGGTTGTCTGGTCGACATGATTGGACTCAGGTTGAAATTGACGATGTATTAAAAAATAGCAGCAGCAAAAACTCAGACAATGCATTTACGGGCAGTGGATCGGTGATGTATCGTATCAACGATATGTTTGCACCATATATCAGTTATTCAACCTCGTTTATGCCTGTAACAGATGCCGGTGAAAATGGTCGATTGTTGAATCCTGAAGAGGGTAAACAGGCCGAAGTTGGGGTCAAGTTACAAGCACTGGATCAGCGTTTACAAGGCTATATTGCCTATTATGATCTGACCCGTAAAAATGTAACTGAAGCAGATATTTCTGGAAACTTCTCAATCCAAACAGGCGAACAAGTCACCAAAGGTTTTGAAGCAGAAATTGCGGCGGCATTAACCGATCAATGGAATGCCACAGCAACTTATAGCTATATCCCAACGGCAAAAGTCACTGAAAGTGTGATTGCTAGTGATATTGGCAAACGTACCAATCATGTACCTAAAAATGCCAGTTCGTTATCTACCCAGTACTATTTTAGCCCAGATAAATTAGGTTGGAATATTGGTGCAGGGATTCGTTATCAAGGTTCTCGAACAGCGCAACGTAATACAGATTTTGTCTACTTGCCAAGTTATGCCTTATTTGATGTAAATGCGGGTTATGAAGCCAAGAATTGGGGCGCAGGTTTAACAATTAAAAACTTATTTGATAGAGAGTATCTGGCAGGGACCACACCAAATGCACAATTGGTTAATTGGGGAGATCCTATGATGGTTCGTCTGAATGTGAAATTTAAATATTAACTGTAGCTTAGTTTAGATGTTGTTTTCACTATTTGAATTTAATGCTAAGACATAAGCTTTATGGGTATTGGAGACAATACCCATTTTTTTCAGTATAAAAAAGTTAAAATTAAAGATACTCGGATTTATTAAAATATTAGCGAATCGAGAGAATAATCATACGTATCGTGGTACAAAAAACCCGCCATTTGTAGGCGGGTTGCTTGTTTAGATTATAAGCTGGGGTTGTTTGCCTAAAGCTTTTAATGCATCAACAACAGTATCAATTTTTGTTGAGTGATGTAGATCTACAATACGAGTAATCTCTTGTTTAGGTTTATGGAGCAATTTAGCGAGTTCTACTTGAGTTACTTTTTTCTCAAGCATTAAGTTTAAAAGTAAAACTTTAGATGTAATACTTATTGGAACTTCAATAAATACTTCACCTTCTTCAAGGTTTTTACTCGGTAAAGGAATAGACCTCTGATCTTCAAAATAAAAGTCCATAGCGGTTATAAGTGCATCTTGAGCCATTTCTTTGGCTTCGTCTAAAGTATCACCTTGGGTAATAGCTTCAGGAATATCTCTAAACTCTACAACATAACCACCATCTTCTAGATCTGGTTTAAGTTTAGCTGGATAAAACATGTATTAAATCTCCGAAATAATGTGAACAACAATCTCATCTTAAGAAAGGTTTGAGGGCGAACTCTCAAATTCCTAGTTGCTTTCTTATTGCTTTTACCAGTCCTGTTTTTAACTCAGTATGGCGAGGTATAGTGCTTTGTTTCTCATTTAAATAAACCTTGGTGTGTTTACTACCTTCTACAAATGTTGCGCCCAAACCTTTTAACTCTTTGATGAAATCACTTCTCTTCACACTTAGCTCATTTTATTGAACATAAGCATATAGTAAACAAAAATGATGACCAAGTAAACAAAAATGTTTACTTGCCGGAGCTAAGCATTTTTATCAAGATTATTTTGAAAGCATTTTATGATTACAGCAATTCGTTTTAAAACATTCTATAATTCAGGCCTATTTATTTTGCTGTATTTATCTAAATTTTTTTATGTCTCAGCTTTCCCAATACTTTGCTCAAAACCAATTTTGTTGTTTGGTGGAATATTTGCCTTCGATGCAAGAGGTATTGCCTGTAGCAACACAACTGGCGGGCTTTCCTGTATGTATGACTTTGTCAGATCGAGTACGTTCAGATGAAGATATTGCACCATTAATCGCCGCACAATCTTATCCACAGCAGATTGAAAAAGTATTGCACTATGCAGGTAAAGGCCGAGATATTCATGATTTCAATCTGTTTTTAACGCAAGCCAAACAACACGGACAGCAAAATTTATTGTTACTGACTGGCGATAAGTTAAAACAACATCATGATGGACAAGGTAGCCACGCTCGAACACGCTATTTAGAATCGGTGAATGCGGTCATCGCTGCCAAACAACAGGGCGGCTTTCATATTGGCGTTGCTTTGAATCCGTTTAAATATAGCCAAGCAGAAAAACAAGCGCAGTATTTAAAATTACATAAAAAACTACAAGCCGGCGCTGATTATATTATTACCCAGTTGGGCTTTGACCTCGTGGCACTTAAACAAGCGCATGAGTTTTTAATTGAAGAAAACTATACACAAAAAATTCTTGCTTGTGTGATGCCGCTGACTTTAGCACGAGCGAAATTTATGCTGAAACATAACGTTGCAGGTATTGTGATTACACCACATATGCTTGAAGTGTTGGCTCAAGAACATGATTCTGATCAAACTGAAAATACTTATTTACGTTGTGCTTTGCAAATTTTGATTTGTCAGCATATTGGTTATGCTGGTGTGCATCTTTCTGCGTGCCATAAAGCCGATGAGCAAGCGATTTTAACTAGTTATATTGAACAGTATCGACATCTTGATCTTAAACAATGTCAACAATTATGGACTCAATTATGGCAGCTTAAAACGGGCAATGAATTACGTCCAGCTGTTGTAGAAAAGTCTAAGCTGAGTAATTTGCATCAGAAAGTGAAATATCAATTTTTAGATACCATTCACAGTACCATGTTTAATTCCAGTTTGGTCAAAGGGCTGGGTGCTTATATTTTTAGTGCGGGTTTTTGGAATAAAGCCCTTGCAGCAAAATTGCTGTTACAAGCGGAATATTTGAGTAAACATTTTATTGTCGGGTGTGAGAGTTGTGGTCAGTGTAGGCTGGCTGAAACCTTATATATTTGCCCTGAAACTTGCCCCAAAGGTCTGGCAAATGGGCCATGCGGTGGCACACATTTAGACCGTTGTGAATTTGGGGATCGAGAGTGTATACATTCTGTCAAAGCTCGATTGGCTGAAGAGGTCGATCAAATTCAGGTATTAAAAAAGCAGCTGATTCCAACTGTACCGATAGAAATACGTGGAACCAGCTCTTGGAAAAACTGGTATGTGAAGCAGTGATAAGGGGGAGGTGTCTGGATAAATTAATTTTCCTCATCCATCACGTTGGTATAAAACTTTTCACCTAATTTGATCCGGTCACGACCATTTTTCATGCGCCAGCGATTGGTATCTCGCAGTGAATAAACACAGCCACAGTATTCTTGTTGGTAAAATTCTTCACGTTTGCTGATTTCGATCATACGATGTGCACCGCCGCTTTTGCGCCAGTTATAATCCCAATATTCAATTTGTGGGTAATGTGCGGCAGCGCGGATTCCACAGCCGTTAATTTGTTGCATATCTTTCCAACGCGATATGCCCAATGAACTGCTGATTAAACTAAATCCATGTTCGTGTGCGTAGAGTGCGGTTCTTTCAAAACGCATATCGAAACACATGGTACAGCGGATGCCTTTTTCAGGCTCATTTTCCATACCTTTGGCCCGTTCAAACCAATTATCTGTATCGTAGTCACAGTCAATAAATGGAATATTATGCTTCTCAGCAAAGCGAATATTTTCTTCTTTGCGAATTAAATATTCTTTGACTGGATGAATATTGGGATTATAGAAAAAAATTGAAAAGTCGATGCCTGATTCAATTAAAGTTTCCATGACTTCACCTGAGCACGGCGCGCAACATGAATGCAGCAACAATTTGTCGTGGCCTTGGGGGAGTGTGAGCTTTTGGCGTTCCAGAGTCATGCTAAACAATATAAAAAATGAATAATATTCTATTGTAAAAGTTTTAACGTCTTGTGGTGTTTCAATTCACTGAAATGTTTTCAGTCTATGCTGAAAGTTTTTAAGGATGATATTTTAAATCACCAGATTTAGTTCATTCAAAAATGGAGTGATTCAATTGTATGGATGAGTAAGAGCATCCTCAATGTTTTGCGTATTATTTAAAAGTGAATAAAAATAACAAATTTGAAATTTAAGTGAAAATAATTAAACATAAACGTCATCAATCCGTTATGCTATAGCCAGATCACCTTTAACATATTAATTTGGTAATGACGGAATGTTAGAACTTCGACATCTAAAAACACTCACTGCTTTACGTGAACATGGTTCATTGGTTGCAGCAGCAGGAGATTTGTGTTTAACACCTTCTGCTTTATCACACCAGCTTCGAGAGTTAGATCAATGGTTTGGTGTCGAAGTGGTGAATCGTCGCTCTCGTCCAGTGAGTTTTTCTAATGTTGGTCAACGATTACTGAAACTTGCTGATGATATTTTGCCACAAGTGCAAATTGCCCAGTCTGATATTACCCGTATTGTACATGGGCAAACAGGCCGAATCGTTTTCTCTTCTGAATGCCACAGTTGTTTTGATTGGCTTATGCCATTGCTAAACCAGTATCGTCAACAATACCCAGATGTAGATTTGGATTTTGCCTCAGGATTTGAAGCCAATCCGCATGAGTTATTACAAACCGGTGAATTTGATTTGTTAATTACAGCAGATCCAATTGCGCTAAAAGGGGTAGAGTATTTTCCAATTTTTGAATATGAATCGAGATTGGTGCTCTCAATCACACATCCTTTAGCGCGAATGAAAGAAATTACGGTGCAAGAGTTGGCGGAAGAAACCTTGGTGACCTATCCAGTGGATAAACATCGACTGGATATCATGTCGAGATTATTTATTCCTGCCAATATTCAGCCAAAACATATTCGCACCACAGACTTGACCCAAATGTTGATTCAACTTGTGGCAAGTGGTCATGGTATCGCAGCACTGCCTGATTGGGTGGTTAATGAATATGAGCAAAAGGGCTGGGTGGTTTCTCGCCGTTTAGATTGTGTTGCGCCTGAAGGTTTACGTCGTACCTTATATGCCGGTTATCGTGTAGAAGAAAAAGAAAAAGATTATTTTGATGGTTTTCTTAAGCAATTGGATAAATTCTCGAAAAAAAGAGCAACGTATTATTAAAACATATTATTAATGATTCATCGTGTAGCACCGACTTGCTGAGTACGATGAATCATTTTAGCACGCGCTGACTCAGGCTGGTTTTGGCCTGAATAAGCGCGTGTTTCTTATCGTGTGTTTCCGCTATATCTCTGAATTATCTTCTTAAGCAGAATATGAGCAAAAAAAAGCTTGGCTTTGTTTGCAGCGCAAGGTTTGCCATGCCCTGCGCCAACCTATCGACGAACTTAAATATTTTGCGCCGTGTTGTTTCTTTGACACGTTTCTTTTAGAAAAGGAGTTTATTAGAGATGGCTTTCAATTAGAGACCGTTTTATTTAGAACAGGTTTTTATTTAGCACATCGCCATTTTTTAGCTCATTAATAACTCATTTTTGTTTTCTATGTTCTGAAATGCACTCTTATCGCACAAAATTAGTATTACTAAATCCTAAAAACGTAATATTCAATTGGCACATCCTTTGCATCAAATAAAATTATAAAAAGTGATCTAGGGTTCCGATACTTGTCTAAAAGAGTATGTCTGGACCGAGAGTTCGCGGTTCGAAAGAACTACACGGAGGGATAAAAGCCCGGGAGGAAGTCAATAAACTATCCGAACAGGAGTGGCTATGCATACGACAAATTATCATGATCAACAGGTCATTTGGTCTGAAAAATTACCCGGTGGACATCACTGGTCAGGTCGCATTCCCAAAGGAAGCGTACTTCGATTTAAAGCTTTATCTGCCGATGCCAATGTCTCTTTATTTTGCGTGAATGCCCATGACAGACTTGAGCGTTTTAATATGCCAGATAGTTTAAAAGGGCAACATACTGCTTTTTTAACTCAAGGTCATGTGTTGTATTCCGATTTGGGTCGGGTTATGGCCTCAATTATTCATGATGATCATGGCTGGAATGACGCTTTGTGTGGTCCAAGTCGTCCAGAACAAATCCAAGCTACTTTTGGAATAAAGACATTCCAAGATGCCCGAAATCAAATGATTCAAAATGGTCTAGATGGTTTGCTGATTGAAATGAGCAAATATTCACTTGGGCAAATCGACCTCAGCGCAACAGTGAATTTATTTTCAAAAGTGACCCCAGATGATGCGGGTGCATTGTCTTATATTGGCTCAGACAATACTGGGCAAATCATTGAACTGCGTTTTGAAATGGATTGTTTTGTATTCTTATCGGCTGCACCGCATGGCTTAGATCATTCAGCGCAATATGCCCCCGCTGATATAGAAATGGGTCTTTTTGCCGCATTGCCCTTAACGGATAAGGATATTTGTCGAGACTCATGTCCGCAAAATCAACGTGCATTTGACAATAACCAGCGTTATTACGCGCTGAGTTCATCTCACAACACACGCATTTAAGGACGATCATCATGAGCATTATAACTTCAATCGAAAAACCTATTTTAGATCAAGCCTTGTTAAATGAAATTTGTCCTGCGGGTGAAGCATGGATGGGCGAAGTAAAAAAAGGCCAATATTTCCGTATTGTTGATTTAGAAGGCAACCAAGCCGTCGATACCTTATTTATTTCAGCAGAGAACCCAGCAGAACGTTATAGCGCAACGGATACCTTGGCCATTAATCAGCATGTTTACCTTGAAAAAGGCACGACCTTATACAGTAATTTAGGCCGCCCAATTGCGGTGATTGTCGATGATAACTGCGGTCGTCATGACACCTTAGGTGGTGCCTGTTCATGTGAAAGTAATACTGTTCGCTATGCACATGACACCTATCCGATGCACAGTTGTCGTAATAATTTTATGTATGCATTAGCCAAGCATCCGATTGCACAAAAACATCAGTTAAACGTTCAGCACATTGGCCCCAATATTAATTTCTTTATGAATGTGCCTGTCAGCTCGGACGGCCATTTAACCTTTGCTGATGGTATTTCTGCCGCTGGCAAATATGTCGAAATTCAAGCCGAGATGGATTTGATCGTACTGATTTCAAATTGCCCACAATTAAATAACCCATGCAATGGCTATAACCCCACGAAAATTCAATTGCTGGTACACAATGGTATGGGAGCATAAATATGTTTAAAAAAGTTCTTATTGCCAATCGTGGTGCAATCGCTTGTCGTGTGATTCGTACACTTAAAAAACTTGGCATTGCTTCCGTTGCTGTCTATTCAGAAGCTGATCAGGATTCTTTACATGTGACTTTAGCCGACGAGGCATTTTGTATTGGTGCTGCACCAGCACAACAAAGTTATTTAAATATTGAAAAAATTCTTGAAATTGCCAAACAAACTGGCGCTGAAGCAATTCATCCGGGTTATGGTTTTTTGTCTGAAAATGCGGAGTTTTGTGACCTATGTGAAAATCAGGGTATTGCCTTTATTGGGCCAACCTCAAGCCAAATGCTGGATTTTGGTCTAAAACATACGGCGCGCGAACTGGCGATTAAAAGCCAAGTACCGTTGTTGCCGGGGAGTTCTTTGCTTTCAGGTGAACCAGAAGCCGTCATGGAAGCAGCACGTATTGGCTATCCTGTGATGTTAAAAAGTACTGCGGGTGGTGGTGGTATCGGTATGCGTTTGGTTTGGGATGAAGCTGAACTCAAAGAAGCTTATCAAACCGTTTCGTATTTGGCCCAAGCCAACTTTAAAGATGCAGGTTTGTACTTAGAAAAATTTGTACAGCATGCTCGACATATTGAAGTGCAAATTTTTGGTGATGGAAAAGGGCAGGTATTGGCTTTAGGAGAACGTGACTGTTCTGTACAACGTCGAAATCAAAAAGTCATAGAAGAAACGCCCGCACCACATTTAACCGATGAGCAACGTGACTATATTCAAACTGTCGCAATTCAACTGATGCAATCTGTGAATTATCGTTCAGCAGGTACAGTTGAGTTTGTGATGGATACTGAAACCGAGCAGTTCTATTTCTTAGAGGTGAATACCCGTCTGCAAGTTGAGCATGGTGTGACAGAACAAGTCTATGCTGTAGATCTGGTTGAATGGATGGTGACTTTGGCCAGTGGCGATTGGACAGCACCCACTGAAAAATTAGCGTCAAAAGGACATTCGATTCAAGTTCGTTTATATGCGGAAGACCCGATTAAACAATTTCAACCCAGCGCAGGCTTATTGACCTATGTGCAATTTGATCAAAATGCACGGGTCGAAACATGGGTCGAAACTGGTTCAAATGTATCTTCATTTTATGATCCTATGCTTGCCAAAATCATTGTGACGGCGTCAGATCGAGATGCAGCGATTCAAGCCATGCAATCTAGTCTGGCAGATACACAGATTGCAGGAATCGAAACCAATCTGGAATACCTACAAAATATTATTGCGAGTGAGGTGTTTAATTCAGGGACACAAACCACACGCTTCTTAAATAGCTTTGTATGGAAAACCCAAAAAATTGAGGTTTTACAATCGGGCATTCAAACCGCAATTCAGGATATTACTGGTCGTTTAGGGTATTGGGATGTGGGTGTACCACCATCCGGAGCAATTGATCCTTTAAGTTTAAATGTTGCCAACCAACTTTTAGGCAATCCTTATAATACTTCTGGATTGGAATGTACCTTACAAGGACCAAGTTTAAAGTTTCATTGTGATAGTCAAATTGTGATTACCGGCGGCGATATGCCATCTAAACTGGATGGCGTACTGGTTCCAATGTGGCAAACAGTGAATGTTAAAAAAGGTCAGGTGTTAAAGTGTGGCACAATGAGCACTGGATGCCGAAGCTATATTGGGATCAAAGGTGGTTTCCATGTTCCCGAATATTTAGGATCAAAAGCAACCTTTACTCTGGGACAGTTTGGTGGGCATGCAGGGCGTAATTTATTAATTGGGGATATGCTTGCGATTACCGAATATTCATCTGATCAAAGCAAAAGTTTAGCCGCAGATCAAATCCCTAAATTTGCGCGTCATTGGGAAATTGCGGTGATGTATGGTCCGCATGGCGCACCAGATTTCTTTACCAAAAACGATATTGATAGATTCTTTAGCAACCAGTTTGAGATTCACTATAATTCCAGTCGTACCGGTATTCGTTTAATTGGCCCAAAACCAGAGTGGGCACGTGAAGATGGTGGTGAAGCAGGTTTGCATCCATCAAATATTCATGACAATGCTTATGCAATTGGTGCGATTGATTTTACAGGCGACATGCCGATCATCTTAGGACCTGATGGTCCAAGCTTAGGTGGCTTTGTTTGTCCAGCAGTGGTGATTCATTCTGAACTTTGGAAAATTGGTCAACTTAAAGCAGGTGATAAAGTTAAATTTATTCCTGTCAGTTATGCGCAAGCAAAACCCTTGGATCAAACATATCATCAAAGTCTTATTGCTTCTGACACAGATCAGGTGAATTTTAATCCTATTTTCCACGCGGAAAATGACACATTAGAAAATGCTGTTTTAGCCACACGCGTAGGACAAGCACATTTACCAAGTGTGACTTACCGACCTGCGGGGAATAGCTATTTATTAGTTGAATATGGTGATCTGGTTTTAGACTTAAATCTACGTTTCCGTATTCATGCTTTGATGCAATGGGTAAAAGAGCAGAATATCCACGGAATTATTGATCTCACTCCGGGAATTCGTTCATTACAAATTCATTTTGATTCAATTCAAATCGATCAACTTGAGCTATTGGAAAAACTTCAAAACGCAGAAGCTGAACTGCCTGATATCCACAATATGCAAGTGCCTTCACGGACGGTGTATTTACCACTGGCATGGGAAGATTCACAAACCCAATTGGCGACTGAACGCTATACACAAATCGTCCGTCCTGATGCACCGTGGTGCCCTGATAATATCGAGTTTATTCGTCGTATCAATGGCCTAGCATCAAAGCAAGCGGTAAAAGATGTGGTCTATAGTGCCAATTATCTAGTCATGGGATTGGGTGATGTCTATTTAGGGGCACCCGTTGCTACGCCACTTGATCCGCGTCAGCGTTTGGTCACCACAAAATATAACCCTGCACGGACTTGGACACCGGAAAATGCTGTTGGTATCGGTGGGGCATATATGTGTGTTTATGGTATGGAAGGTCCCGGGGGTTATCAATTTGTGGGACGTACTACACAAATGTGGAGCCGCTATCGTAAAAATGCCAATTTTGAAAATGGTAAGCCGTGGTTATTACGCTTCTTTGATCAAGTTAAATTCTATGAGGTTTCAGAAGCAGAACTACTACAAATGCGTGAAGATTTTAAAGCAGGGCGTTTGCAGCTGCGTATTGAAGATGGTGTACTTAATCTTAAAGAATACAATGATTTCCTTGCTGCAAATCAGGACAGTATTCATGCTTTTAAACAGACGCAACAAGCCAACTTTGAAGCAGAGCGCCGTCGTTGGCATGCCGCAGGTTTACAAGAATATGTATCAGAAAGTTTAGATACTGTAGAGGATGGTGAAGCAGTCAGTATTCCTGAAGGCGGTTGTGCCGTTGAATCACATATGCCTGGTTCAATTTGGAAAATCGAATGTGCTTCAGGAGATATTGTTGAAGAAGGTGCAACCCTTGCAGTGATAGAAGCGATGAAAATCGAAATTCCGATTGTTGCACCTGAACGGATGAAGGTGGAAGCCATCACTATTGAAAAAGGCCAGACGGTTAAGACTGGACAGGTGTTGTTTACCTTGGCACCTGTAGCCTAATAAAAATCAACAAAGGAGCACCAGTCATGATGCTCCTTTTCTGTTTCAAACATAGATTTAATTTTTTCTATTTGCTTTACAGCCATAATCCTATGAAGTGTCATAAGTTATAAAGACTTTGCCGATTAAAATTAAAATAAAAGAGGCTTTTACTGTTAAACCTATATAACGCTTCGCGCTATGCTTGTGCATTTAATTTATTTTTGCCCAAAAATCATCCATAAATACACGCTAAAATCAGCAAAAACTTGGTTAAAAACTGGCACATTTTCTGCATTGTTATATCGGTAATACAAAAACCTAATTTGGTAATACTGAGATGGAGTTGTGCTATGAATCAGGTTAAAAAAACAGTCAAAAAAACACATCCACTGAAAGCATTTTTTATAGATTTATTCAGTGTACGCGCAGGCGTATATATCAAACAAAACATTCAAAACACTTCCGTCAACAAGGTAAAAGGATAAGTTTGTGGCTAAACAAAAGTTGGCTCGAATCAGCATTACTGTACCTGAAGCAACGCTAAATGCACTCGATCAGAAAATCGTTGATCAACACTACGAAAGTCGTTCTCAAGCGATTGTCGACATGATCAACAAACACTTGATTGCAGAACAGGCTCAGGCAAATGAAGTTATGGTGGGCACTTTGACCATACTTTATGATGCAGGACAAATGCCACTTCGAAATCAACTGATTGATTTACAACAACAGTTTTTAACACAAGTGATCAGTTCACTGCATATTCAACTTGATCAACAAAAAATCTTACAAGTCATGCTGATGCAAGGAGCCAGTTCTGAGCTACGGCATATTAGTCAACAATTTACAGCACTCAAGGGTGTGATCAAAGGGCATCTGGAGCTGATGGATGCTGTGATGCCACCAATTCTGCAAAATGATTAAATCGGGAGTCGGTGATGCCAAGATCAGGTCTGCAATGTGATGCAACAGGAATTTTAATTGAAGTTGCGGTTTGGGATATTCCATTGGCAAATTTTGGGGCAATCGTTGCAGAGCTTTCAGCGCCGTTGGGAATCGGTAATTTACAACTTGAAGATGGCAGTTGGCGAGTATATACAGTCGCTAAATCACACCAATACACAATTTAAAGGCGAGAAAATCGGGGGAGTTTCTGTATGATCCATAAATCTTTATTATCAGTATCACTATTATCTGCAATGTTGTTCGCTGGTTGTGATAACACGGCAAAAATTCCTGAAGCGAAAGAAGGCTCTCAAACTTCAGCAAATGTTAAACCAATCACCATTGGCTATAGTGATTGGCCCGGTTTTGTGGCGTGGCAGGTTGCGATTGAAAAAGGCTGGCTAAAAGAAGCAGGTCTCAATGTTGAGTTTAAATGGTTTGATTATTCAGCATCACTCTCAGCCTTTTCAGCCAATCAATTAGATGCGGTATTTGTCACCAATGGCGATAACTTGGTGACGGCGTCAGGTGGTACCCAAGGCATGATGATTATGGCGACGGACTATTCTGCGGGCAATGATGTGATTATTGCCAAAGATGGGATCAATAGTATTCAGGATTTAAAAGGTAAATCTGTTGGCGTTGAAAAAGGTTTGGTCGATCACTTGCTCCTTGCAACAGCAATGTCAGATCAAAAAATCCCAATCAATGAAATCAAATTGGTCAATTCTGCCACCAATCAATTACCACAAGTCCTCTCCAGCCCCGATGTTTCAGCGATTGCGGTATGGCAACCTGTTGCCAGTCAAGCATTGAAAGCAGTTGCAGGGTCCAAAATCATTTATACCTCGAAGGATAAACCGGGTTTAATTTATGACACCCTGACCGTAAATATGAGTCATTTAACTGCACATAAAGATGAATGGAAAAAGATCCTTCAAGTGTGGGACAAGACGGTGAAATACATCAATGATCCTGCGACACATGCAGATGCTGTAAAAATTATGGCAATTCGTTCTGGGGTCGATCCAAAACAATACGAAACAATGGTGAATGGTACCCATTTACTTGATTTAGAAGCCAATCAAAAAGTCTTTAGCAAAGGCAATGGCTTTGATTCGATCTATGGCTCGTCTTATCACGTCAATAAATTTAACGTGGAAAATGGGATTTATAAAACTGAACAAAATGTCGATGGTTTAATTTATCCAACATTGTTACAAGAGCTAAAATAGCGCTTTTAAAAGATTAGGATAGTTTGACAAATAGCCTAAGCATGTCTCGGGCTATTTTATTTTAGCTGCAAAAATATTATTTAGAGCTTAATCACATTAAAATATGATTATCCATTGATTATATTTCTGTGCTTTTTGAAAAAAGATGAATAATTAAAATTCCAATAATCATAAAGACCAAACCGATGATTGCAGCTAAATCTAAGTGTTGTTTGTAGTAAAAGAAGCCGACTAAAGACACCAAAATAATACCCGCGCCCGACCAAAGCGCATAAGTAATACCGACAGGAATCGTTTTCATGGTGAGTGATAAAAAATAAATGGCAACCGCATATCCGACCACGGTGATGATCGATGCAGACAACTGGCTAAAACCATCAGATGCTTTCATGGCAGAAGTGGCGATGACTTCTGCCACAATGGCAATGATTAAATATAGAAAAGACATTGCTTGAAAATATTCCTTATAAGGCTATTTTTGCATGATGGAAAAGGTGATTTTCTTCATGATCAAACCAACTTTGGCTAGCAGTTGAAGTGCCCGTAAGTGTTGTAAAACAAAAATCTGCCTGAAATACATCGAGTGTGAAATATAAACGGCAATGTTCACCATCGATAATTCGCTGTTGAACCAGTGTGTTGTGATCAAGCTGTTGGAAATTTTCAAGATCAATCTTGCTCCCAACTTTGTTGGTGACGGTGCTAAGATCAATGATCTGTTGATCAAAACTGATCGAAACCTCATAGTCTTGGATAGCTTCTAGACTGATCTGTTGCTGAGAAACAGCATCTGTTAAGGTCTCAGCGGATTTAAAAGCCTGTTGTATATCGGGATGTCGAGACTTGGCAAAGGCAATAAAATGATCACACAGGATCAAGCCGCCATCCGCAGGATAACTGCTATTTAACTCAGTATTTTCAATTTTAAATAAACGTAAGCCAAGATAAATTCCACGCGTCGCTTGTTGACGCCAATCCTCAACATAAGCATGGCTCGGTGAAAACTCGAGTATGGCATTACCAATCGAATATAATTTTGCAGGTTCAGGCCATTGGGTATGATTTTGATAATTGCTACTGAGATGCCATGAAAGCAATTGATTTTCAGCATCCCAAATCGTATCGCCAACCCAACCTTGTCGTTCTAAAACAGGTGTTGATCGAGGGTCTTTTAAGCGTAAATCAATGGTAAATGTCTTGGATTGAAACCAATAGACCAGAGTATTTTCATCAGTTAAACCATTGGCAAAGGTAATGCTCTTACGGCGAAAAGCACCCAATAAATATTGGGGCAATAAGCAGGTTGAATCATCCGTTGGCTTAAGTTGTGTACAGAGTTCTAATAAGTTCATCACGACTCCTCATTTTGGCTTAAACCAAATGAATAAAGCGGGCGGGCATTTTCAAGTTGAATTTCGCCTCGTGCCACTTTTTCTTTGAGATACTGAAAGGTTTGTGCGGTTTGATTAAAAAGATGTTCACCGCCTTTTAAAGGCGCATATTGTGCCGGCTGATCTTTGATCAAAGGCTGAATCACATAGTCATAATCACAAGAAAAGAAAAAGGGGAATGAATAGCGTTCTTCAGACACTTTTTTAACACGATGTTTGGTTGCCAAATATCGACCATTGGATAAAATTTCCATCATATCGCCAATATTCATCACCAATGTATTTTCAAGCAGGGGAATATCAATCCATTGCCCCGTTTTATCAAGCACTTGTAATCCGGGCGCTGTGGGTAATAGCAAAGTAAAACATTCATAATCGGTATGCGCACCGATACCTTCTTTATCCTGAATTTCAGGATGGTAAGGATAGTGAATTAGGCGAAGTTGGCTGGGGGCTTTGGAAATATGTGCATCAAAATAATGCTCATCTAGACCGAGTGCCAGTGCAAAACTTTGGAAAATTTCATGTCCAATCGCTTTAATATGTTGATAATAGGCTGAGACTTGTTGCTTAAATATCGGGTCATCAGGCCACTGTGTCGGGCCAACCAAGGGGCGACGATCTGCTTGGCTCTGGTGATCATAATTGACATCATAGGCCTCTTTGAGATCATAACTTGTTTCAACAAAGCGTTCTTCACCGATCGGCACATAACCACTATGATTTTCTGATAAGCCAATATAATGCTGCATCTTAATGTCAGTATCTTGGGCAAAGTATTGCTGGGCAGTGTGATAAAGCTTTTGAAATAACTCAGGTTTAAATTGTTCTCCTGTTAAATATAAGAAACCAACATCTTTACATGCCTGATCTAAAGCGTGTGCGACCGTGAGTCGATCTTGAAGCTCAGGGCTGGAGAGTAGAGAAATGTCCACAAGGGGTAAAACATATGTACTCGACATGAATATCACCAAGGTTGGCCGTCCAACAAAGAACTCAGCGATTTGGGTCGTCCCAAAGGCTATAAAAATTAATCTGCTTATTTATCTGTACTGACTTGGGTCATACGCGGTATTTTGGGTAAGTCTTGTAGTGATGGATCAAGCTCATCTTCATGCGCATGGACCAACTGATCCACTCGCGCTCTTAAATGTTGAAAAGCGGGCGTTGTCATAAGATCTAATGAACGCGGGCGTGGTAAATCTACTTCAATAATTTCTTTAATTTCACCGGGATTGGCTTTTAGCGCGACAATACGGTCAGCTAATAAGATGGCTTCATCCATATCATGGGTAACAAAAATAATGGTGATATCAATGTTTTGCCATAAATCCATTAAATGTTTCTGCATCTTCTGGCGGGTATGCGGGTCAAGCGCACCAAAAGGTTCATCCATCAATAAGATTTTTGGTTCATTGACCAAAGCTCGTGCTATGGCAACACGCTGTTTCATTCCACCTGAAAGTTGATGTGGATATTGGTTTTCGTACTTGTCTAAGCCAATAATATTGATCCATTCCCGTGCATGGGCTTCCGCAGTCATTTGGCTGGCACCTTTCATGCGTGGGCCGAACATGACATTTTCTTTAACGGTTTTCCATGGAAATAGGGTATATCCCTGAAATACCATGCCACGTTCAGGGCTTGGTCCTGTAATAGCTTTGCCATCCACCAAGATCTCACCACTATGGTATGGATCTAAACCTGCAATCACTCGGCTTAAGGTTGATTTTCCGCAACCTGATGGACCGATCACACAAATAAATTCACGCTTATGGATTTTAAGATCCAGTTGATTTAAAACGGTTCGTTCAGTTTTACCATGTTTAAATACTTGGCTCAGTCGTTTGGCCTCTAAGATGACAGGGCGTGCATAAATTTTTTGAAAATATTCAGCTGAATTAAAAGTTGAGTCATTCATTATTTTGCCCCTGCTTTCCATGCGAACATACGCTCGCCCAATTTCATTAATAACACGTCACAAACCAGCCCAATCACCCCGATAATCAAGATCGCGGAATAGACATTGTCAAAGTTTTGATAGCGTGCTTGTTGGGTAATAAACCATGTAATACCAGAGGTCGTACCAATCAATTCAGACACAATCAAATAGGTCCACGCCCAACCCAGCAAGACACGTAAATCACGGTAAATGTCTGGAAAAGCCGCAGGAATCACCACATTGAATAGGCTTTTAAGTTTATTGGTTCCAAGGGTATAGCCCGCTTCAATTAAGCCTTTATCAACCATACGTGTCGTATTGGCAATAATTAGGATTTGTTGAAATAGTGTTCCAACTACAATAATCGCAATCTTAGGCGCATCATTGATTCCGAGAATGGCAACAGCAAGCGCACCAAATGCAGGTGCAGGTAAATAACGGAAAAATTCGACAAAAGGTTCTGTAAGCAGCGATATTTTTTGTGAGAAACCACAGAGAATACCCAATGGAATACCAAAAATTGAAGAAATTAAAAAAGCTGAAAAAACGATTTTAATACTGTGCCATAAGCTTTGATGAAACCATGGTGTATCTGGTTGTTCTGGTGGTGTGGTAAATGCAGTAACCAAGGCTTTAGCTACTTCATGTGGTGCGGGTAAGTAAATGGGATTAACTAAAATACCTTGTGGTGGTGCAGAATGGTGATCGACCGCATTTTGTGCCTCACTATAGAACACACTTTTTTCAACACGGCTTCCGACCTGTAAATACGGAACACTACCAGAATCTGTAATTTGCACTTGAGGGTGCCAAATAAAAGGTAAATAACTGACCGCACACCAGAGCAATATAGGGATCAGAAAAGAACACAAGCTGAGTAATAGCTTGTTCTTTTGACCAATTTCCTTTGCGACATAACCCATATTTACCGCCCTCATTTTAGCTTGAGTATTACGATTATTGAAAAACGTAATATTTATTAAGCAAAATAAGTGCCATGAATAAACAGGGTGATTGAATTGATCTGAGTATTTCAGCAGCTCGCAAATACGAGGTGATCAATGATCTTTATAAGTGACTGATAAAACGCTCAGTAGAAGCTCAATAAAAGGGCAAGACAATCAAGAAACGAAAAAGCAGGAAGAACGAAAAGGAATAATCAAACAAGAGATCATGGGTGGTAAGCAGTTGATTCAATAGTTCAGTGCTTATGACAAACATTTAAACACAATCGATAGCATGATCAATTGAAAATTAAATCGTCGTTGTATCGAGGGGAATACAACGACATTTTAATCACGAAATACATATCAAATCATAAACTTCAGTTGAATATCACAGCATATCCAATTTTATTAGGTTGGTATCCGCTTAAAGTGGAAGAGGTTCTAAACCTTTAACAATATCACTAAATTCAGAACCATTGAGCCAAAATGATTTCTTTAAAAATAATGTGGTCATGATACTTTCAGCGATATCGCTATTGGTATTTTCACAAAATAAACCATATTGGCTACCTAATACATTATTGTCTTCAATCAAACGAATATAGTAAGCATGTTGTTCGTCTGCATAACCAAGAATTGCATCACGTTGAGTCGCCATTTTTATGTCTCCACATAGAAAATCAATCAATTAAGTGCTTAAGTGGGATCAGAGAACTTATTCAAAAAAATATCAATAAATTAACAAGATGTCTGTATTCTAAATTATTGATTTATGATAAGTATATTGATTATCTTTGTCGTCCTTGTTCAAATAGATGTATCAAAACTGATCGATAGAGTTATTGTTATTCAAAAAAAACTTGCCGTCAACTTGAATTTGTAACTTTTTCAAGCTATATTGATTTTACAGGCTTTTATGAAGCATATAGGATAAATAATGTCTAAGAAAGTAGAATTTGAACACGGAGGTGCGAGAGCCAATGCTGGGCGTAAGGCACAGTTTAGTGAACCGACCAAAGTCATCCGTGTCCCAGAGTCACAAGTTGATTTTATCAAAAACTGGTTACTGAAAAATTTCAAAAACGGCCAGCTTAGTGATTTAACCACTAGCATGAATATCCAAACCATTCAGCCAAAGAATGATAAGGTCTATCAGATTCCACTCGCGACAGAAAGGGTTGCAGCTGGTGTACCATTTTCTGTTCAAGATAGTATAGAACAATCTTTGGATATGAATGAATATTTAATTCGAAATGAAAGTTCGACCTTTATTGTCAAAGCAAACTCACTTTCAATGTTGGATGTTGGTATCGATATCGAAGACCCTTTGATTGTAGATCGTAGTATTTCTGCGAAATCTGGTGATATTGTCATTGCGCGTATTGATAATGATTTTACCGTGAAGCGCTTGATGATTGATAAACAGTTTGATCCACCGAAAGTTTGGTTAAAAGCTGAGAATCCAGAATTTAAAAATATTTATATTGAAGAAGGGCAAGAGTTTGAAATCTGGGGTGTTGTAACCTATAACTTAAAACGGATGCGTTGATTGATTGAAACAATATTTAAGTAAAACGCTGAAGTTGTATGTGTTTTCAAGCAGCATTTTTGTTGCTTTTTTTATGACCAAATTAATGGATTTAAGCAAACATTTAAATTTTAATGTGCAGGACTATTTTTTGATATCCAATTGTCTTAAATAAAAGATTCATTCACAATTGTGTTTAGCTTCCGTCTAAAAGCTATCTATAGCTGCTTAAGCTGTAATCATAAGATAGAAACCCAACTATTCACATTCACCATCAAAACACCTAAAAAAACCAACTTAAACATAACAAGAATTCGGCATATTTTTTGCTGTTATTAAATCAACAAATTGATCAAATGGTAAAACAATGAGCTATCAAATTTTCCCTTGTATCACTCAACAAGATGCAGAGATTGTTGTCTTATCTTCTGGTTTAGGTGGGCATGCCTCTTTCTGGCAACCACAAATTGAAACGCTAACCCAATATTTTCAAGTACTTGTTTATGACCAAGAAGGTTGTCATGCAGATTCTGAAGCATTGCCTAGCGTATATTCGATGAAGAATATGGCAAAGCAAGTTTTAGAGATTCTGCAACAACAACAGATCAAACAGTGTCATTTTATTGGGCATGCTTTGGGTGCGGTGATTGGGGCAGAATTGGCGGTCTTGGTTCAGAACACAGATATATCATTAACCAGTCTTACTTTTATTAATGCTTGGGATGCGCTTGATCCGCATACACAAAAGTGTTTTCAGGCACGTATTACTTTGTTAGAAAATGTAGGGGTTGAAGCCTATATACGGGTACAAGCTTTATTTTTATATCCACCTGCCTATATTTCAAAGCATATACAAAAAATTCAAGAAATCGAAAATTCAGGATTTAAAGATTTTCCACCGATTAACAATGTCTTGCTACGCTTAAATGCGCTAATGAATTTTAAAATTTTACCAGAACATATCGCTGCTTTAGCGAAAACTGACGTGTATTACATTGCCAACAAAGATGATTTTTTGGTGCCTTATCAAAAGAGTATCGATCTTAAAAAAGCATTGGGACATGGCGTATTAACATTGTTGGAAACAGGCGCACATGCATCCTCAGTAACGGAGAGTAAGACAGTCAATCAGATTTTAATTCAAAATTTAGTAGAAGAGGTGCTATAAACCACAACCTAAATATGGATTCACATCAATTGTGCTTAGCGGCCACAACCTACAATGGCTGGTTGGATAAAGCAATGACTTGCCAATCAAACTACTTTAACAAATAGCTCGATCCAAGCTGTATATCTGATTATGGTATGTCAACGTTTAGGCTTGGACACATGATCAATGACTGGACTTGATCCTAAGCAAGTAAATGAGGCTTTTTTTAAAGACAATGATTATTCGATTAATATAATTATTCATATAGGTTATGGTGAACATTCAAAAATATATGTAAGATTGCCTCGATTAGCTGTTGAGGATGCTTATAAAATATTATAAATATTGATTTTGTTATAGTTTTAATTGCGGTTTTAATTTTGATTATTAAGGGGTTATTAATTGTATTAAAATACTGGTTTATTAAAAGCCAATTGTTATGCCATCGAGCCGCATTTTTATGCGGTTTTTTATTTTTTGTTAAATCAGATTTTAGAATTTTCAATGATCTAAAATGATGCATTTATGCACTATTTTAGATTAATTTTTTTGCTTAAGAAAATCATAAATTTTACCAAAAGGTAAAATAAAAAATTATAATTAAAATTTAAACAATAAAAACAATAAATTAAATTTAGTGGCATGCAGTATGCATTATTAATCATTATAAGCTGAGTGAAGGTTTAAATTTTTTATCAGATATTTTTTAGAATATTTTTTGTCCAGTGAGGTTAAGCTATGAAAATTGGTGTGTTTTGTCCGATTGGAAATAATGGCTGGTTGCTTTCAGAAAATGCACCGCAATATAAGCCAACATTTGAGTTAAATAAACAGATTGTACAGCGTGCGGAATATTATGGTTTTGATTTTGCATTGTCGATGATTAAACTGCGTGGTTTTGGTGGGAAAACTGAATTTTGGGATTATAACTTAGAAAGTTTTACATTAATGGCGGGTTTAGCCGCAGTCACCAGTAAAATTAAAATTTTTGCGACAGCCGCGACTTTGGTGATGCCACCAGCCATCGTGGCACGTATGGCGTCTACGATTGATTCAATTTCAAATGGACGTTTTGGGCTAAATGTTGTGACGGGTTGGCAACCACCAGAATATACCCAGATGGGGCTATGGCCAGGGAATGATTATTTCTCTAAACGTTATGACTATTTATCTGAATATGTTGAAATTTTACGTGAGCTTTGGGCAACAGGAACATCTGATTTTAAAGGTGAGTTTTTCCAAATGGAGGATTGCCAAGTAAAGCCAAAGCCACAAGCTGATATGAAAATTATTTGTGCAGGCCAGTCTGATGCGGGCTTAGCGTTCTCTGCAAAATATGCAGATTATAATTTTGTCTTTGGGAAAGGGTTAAATACACCAACTGCCTACGCTGAAATTAATGACCGTTTAAAAGCACATACCGACCAAACTGGAAGAGATGTACAAACCTATGTGTTGTTTATGGTGATTGCTGCAGAGACAGATCAACACGCCATGGCGAAATGGGAGAACTACAACCAAGGCGCAGATCTAGAGGCGATTAATTGGTTAATGAACCAAGGCGGCAAAGATCAAACATCGGGTACAGATACCAATATTCGTCAAATGGCTTCAAGTGTTTCACCCGTCAATATCAACATGGGAACAATCGTCGGTTCTTATGAAAATGTGGCCAAGATGCTGGATGAAATTTCTACAATTCAAGGTACTGAAGGGATTCTTTTAACTTTTGATGATTTTATACAAGGGGTTGAGGATTTTGGACAACGTATTCAGCCCTTGATGAGTTGCCGGAAAGAGGTTGTTGCAAGCTATCAAAAACCAGCTCAACCCGTTTTGGAGAAAAGCGCATGACTATGATGAATGACGCTAAAGCTGTAGAACATCTGGTCTGTACAGATTTTACCGCGTATGCAGGAACGGGCAGAGTTTTAAAAGCAGAACCAGAATCGATTCAGCTTGCACCAGAACAAACGGCGCTTATCGTGATTGATATGCAAAATGCCTATACCTCAATCGGTGGCTATTTAGATTTGGCTGGTTTTGATGTTTCAGCCACTCAACCTGTGGTCGCCAATATTAAAAAAAGCATTGATGCAGCACATACCGCGGGCATTCAAGTGATCTATTTCCAAAACGGATGGGATGAGCAATATGTAGAAGCAGGTGGCCTAGGTTCTCCTAACTTTCATAAATCCAATGCCTTAAAAACCATGCGTAAAAACCCTGACTTACAAGGCAAGTTATTGGCAAAAGGGGGGTGGGATTTTGCATTAATTGATGAGTTAAAGCCTCAAGCTCAAGACATTGTGATCGAGAAACCACGCTATAGCGGCTTTTTTAATACAGCGCTGGACAGCATTTTACGTGCCCGTGGTATTCGAAATTTAGTGTTCGTGGGCATTGCCACCAATGTTTGTGTGGAATCAACCCTCAGAGATGGTTTTTTCTTGGAATACTTTGGTGTGGCGCTTAAAGATGCATGTTATCAAGCGGGTCCTCCAGCAGCGCAAGAGGCCGCCTTATATAACATTCAAACTTTTTTTGGATGGGTGTCTGACACGGAAGCATTTGTAAAGACTTTTAATACTCAACAGGCACAACCCAATTCTGTGACTTTCAGTCAATCGGCTTAGTGGTTTTCAACAGCTTATGTGTCTTTTGCCATCTCTCGTATCGAAGTCTTTGGTGAAGATACTTTCAGGAAAATTAAAGGAATTCAAAATGTCGAAACAAGTTGTGATCCCAGCAGGTACGGCTAAGCCGCTTGCACCTTATGTGCCAGCAACCAAAGCAGATAATATTGTTTATGTCTCAGGTACGTTGGCTTTTGATGAAAATAATAATGTGGTCTGTGTCGGTGATGCTGCAGGGCAAACCCGACACATTTTAGAAACCATTAAAAGTGTCATCGAAACTGCAGGTGGGACAATGGATGATATTACCTTTAACTCAATATTCGTCAAAGATTGGGCAGATTATGCCGCAGTGAATGTGGTCTATGCTGAATATTTTCCCAATGATAAACCCGCTCGATATTGTGTACAGGTCGGACTGGTTAAACCTGAAGCCTTAGTAGAAATTGCATCTGTAGCACATGTGGGATAAAGCATGTCTAGATTTGTCTATGCGTTTTAATCATTTTTTCAAAAAGAATTTTAACCTCGATGAACATTTGCGCATTGGGGTGGGAGCGTCATGATGCAAATGATCAAACAGGAAAGTGCACTTGCTGGTGAAATAATTGAATTTAACCAGCCGTGTGAAGCCAATGTCCATTTAGAAATCGATCAAGCTATCTTTAGACAAGGTATGTCTAATCTGGGTGCAGCGGTCAATGTGATCACCACCAAAGGTGATGCAGGGCAGGCAGGTTTTACCGCATCCGCAGTGTGTAGTGTAACGGATTCACCTCCAACCTTATTGGTATGTCTCAATCGGGCAGCATCGGTATATACGATTTTTTCAAAAAATAAAGTTTTATGTGTCAATACATTGGGTTCAAATCAAGCCGAATTGTCGAATCTCTTTGGTGGCAAAACACCGATGCAACAGAGGTTTGCACAAGCTGAATGGAGTGAACTGGTGACAGGTTCCCCCGTGTTAGATAACGCCCTAATTTCATTTGACTGTGAAGTGGTATCAAGTCAAGTGGTCGGCAGCCATGATGTATTGTTTTGTCAGGTCAAAGCAATTCGTCACAACCCAAGTTTAAATGCGCTTCTATATTTCAAACGCAGTTACTGTGAACCTCAAAATGTATGTTGATCTCTCAATATGGGGAATTAGAAAATGGCGACAAAAGAACCATGGTTTACATCATTTAAACCATACACAGGAAATTTAGATCAAACCCCTGTGCAAATTGATGAATATTTGCCTGCTGGGAAAAGTATTGTTTTGGGCTTGCAACATGCATTTGCAATGTTTGGTGCAACGGTTCTCGCGCCTTTGCTGATGGGCTTTGATCCCAATTTAACCATATTTATCACGGGTATCGGCACGATTTTATTTTTCCTGATGACCGGTGGAAGAATGCCGAGTTATCTCGGATCGAGTTTTGCATTTATCGGTGCTGTTGCAGCTGCAACGGGCTATGCAGGTGTGGGGTCAAATCCGAATATTGCCTTGGCTTTGGGAGGAACCATCGCTTGTGGTTTGCTGTATGCCGCGATTGGTTTAATTGTCATGAAGACGGGAACGGGTTGGATTGAAAAGTTGATGCCACCGATTGTTACGGGGGCAATCGTGATGATCATTGGACTAAATTTGGCACCTGTCACCATTAAAAGTGTTTCAGCAAATTCATTTGATACTTGGATGGCAATTCTAACCATTCTTTGTATCAGTGCGATTGCTGTATTTAGCCGAGGCATGATGCGTCGCTTATTACTGTTGTTGGGCTTGGTCTGCGCATATGTGTTGTATTTTATCCTTGCCAATGTAATGGGGCTTGGCAAAGCTATCGATTTTGCAGTCATCAGCAATGCAGCATGGTTGGGGCTACCACATTTTGTTGCACCCACGTTTAATGCCAATGTCATGCTGTTAATTGCGCCTGTGGCAATAATTCTGGTCGCTGAAAATTTAGGTCACTTTAAAGCAGTATCTGCAATGACAGGTCGTGATTTATCACCTTATATGGGACGTGCTTTTTTTGCCGATGGTGTATGTACCAGCTTGTCAGCTTCTGTTGGTGGGACAGGGATGACCACATATGCTGAAAATATTGGGGTTATGGCCGTCACTAAAATTTATTCAACCACTGTCTTTGTGATTGCAGGCATCTTTGCCATTTTATTGGGCTTATCACCCAAATTTGGTGCTGTGATCAGTACTATTCCTGTTGCTCTTTTAGGGGGTGCTTCAATTGTGGTGTTTGGTTTAATCACAGTGGCTGGTGCAAAGATTTGGATTGATAACAAAATTGATTTCACTAAAAACAGTAGCTTAATTATTGCTGCGGTCAGCTTGATCATGGGGGCAGGTAATTTTAGTGTACATATTGGATCATTTGATCTTGGTGGAATTGGTACAGCAACTTTGGCCGCAATTTTATTAAATCTATTTTTAAATCGTGGAGAAAAACAACCCGATGAGATCAAGCTAGAATCAAGTGATGCTGAAAAGTCCTTATCGCAGTCTTCTTAAGGCAAAGGGATAAGATTGTGACTTCAAATGATTAAACAGCAGATTTTACCGTGAAAAGCGTGGCATTCATTGGTTGTGGGGAATGGGATTACGTATAACATCTCATTGAGCAAAAGTTTGTACACGAGTGAAATATGCAATAGTGATTTTGCAAAGGCCAATCGTATGCACAAAAATTGGGACGCTCGCAGTGAGTTTGTAAGAAGCGCTACAAGCAGAGGTGATTTTTCCTTGTTTGGCTATAAGCACGAGAACAGCATATAGGGTATGAATTCAAGCTTGAATATTGCAATTTTAAAGCGATTGTCGGGGAAATTCTGATTCATATTTATGGATGAAATTTATACAGATATTGTGGTTTTTTATAGTGATGCCCTATGCGACAAATTTTGTCGCATATGGCATTTTTCTATCTAGCATTTAATTCTCCAATAAATATAATAGAACCTGTAAGCACGATGAGATTTAAAATATGAAAGACTGGATTAAGATACGCGAAATTTTAAAAAACATTCAAAATCGACAAAATAAAAATCAGGCTATTTACTTAGTCGGGATGGTCGACTTAAACGAACTGGATATTTCATGGTTGATTGATGAAGACTACATTGAAATTGATGATGCTATTTCTTACTTAGATAATAGAGATATTGTTTTTATTAAGGATTTAACTTTTAAGGGTAAGAAATTGCTCTATCAGCTCAGTATTTAAATCTATTTTTTATAACAACGAGTGAGGGCGTTTTATAACAATAATGAAGAATTAAAATAAATAATAATTTAATTTTTTAATTTAATAAAAAAAAATAAAAGATAAAGCTTTATTATAATAATTTAATAAGTATAAATAATAATAAAAAATATGATAATTAATAATTTTAATCCAAATCAATATTCAATTATTGGTTTGGATTTTTTATATTCTGTAACCCAAAAATTGATGCTTTAGTCGCCATTCACGAATTAAAACTTGTTAATTTGTTGAACTCTCGTTAAAAGTAATGATGTTTTATACATTGGCAATAAAAAGGATTTTAGGATGAAACGTCCAAAGCATATTGATAAGGCTGAATGGGAAGCACGTTGTCAGTTGGCAGCACTGTATCGTTTAATTGCACACTATAGAATGACCGATTTGATTGATACCCATATCAGTTTACGTGTCCCGCATGAGCCTGATCATTTTCTGATTAACCGCTATGGGGTGACATTTGATCAGATGAAAGCATCAGATTTGGTGAAGATTGATCATGAAGGGAATATTGTGGCCGACTATGACCAAGGGAAAATGGTCAATGTTGCAGGTTTCGTTATTCATTCTGCCTTGCACCATGCCAAAGATGATATTCACTGTGTTATTCATACCCATACGGCAGATGGGATCGCGGTGTCTGCACAAGAAAAAGGTTTATTGCCTTTGTCGCAACATGCACTGAAATTTTATAATAATATTGCTTATCATGAATATGAGGGCATCGCTTTTTCCACCGCAGAGCGAGAGCGTTTGGTTGAGGATTTAGGCAATTATCGTTGCATGATTTTACGTAATCATGGTTTGTTAGCCACTGGTAATAGTATTGCTAGAGCATTTCATGAAATTTATTTTTTAGAGCGGGCTTGTCAAGTTCAGATCAAAGCCATGAGCAGCTCAAAATTGCATTATCCGAGTAAGCAAATATGTGAATATACGGTGAAGCAATTTGAAAGTGATGCTGCTGAACCAATTATTCAGGCCGCTTGGAATGCTGCTCTATCATTGATTAAAGATCAGAAAAAAGATTATTGTGCTTAAACACTGCTGCTAACTTATTCAACAAGCTCGACATAAAAAAAACCTCCATATATTGTATACGGAGGTTTTTTATTGCATACGGATTAGCTGTTTAAATCAAACCAAATAAACTGGCTATCTTCATGTGCAGTGAGTGTTGAATCTTCGTCAAATAAATAAGCATCACCTGCTTTAACGACTTGACCCGCAATATCAATCTCACCTTCGATCATATGTACATAGTTAAATTTTTGGGTTGCTTTCACTTCAAGTGTGTGACCTTTTTCCAAATATGCCGCTTTAATTTCAGCATCTTGACGAATATGCATCGGCGCATTTTCATTTGGACCCACAATCAATTGCCATTCATTGGGTGATTTTTTAGGATCACGTTCAATTTGTTGATAATTCGGTTCAGCATCTTGAATATTTGGAATCACCCAAATTTGTAGCATATGAACGGCTTCATCACCTTGGTTGATTTCACTGTGTTGTACACCTGTACCCGCACTCATCAATTGCCATTCACCGGCATGGATATGACGTTCATTTCCCATGCTGTCTTTGTGTGAAATGGTACCTTTGAGCACACAGGTCAAAATTTCCATATTGTCATGTGGGTGAGTACCGAAACCTTTATGTGCTGCAATGGTATCGTCATTGATTACACGTAAAGAACCGACACCCATATATTTAGGATCGTACCAGCTACCAAAAGAGAAACTATGTTTGGTGTCTAACCAACCCATTTTTACGTGACCACGGTTTTCGCTGTGATGTAAAAAAGTATTCATCTCAAGTCTCCAATTCTTTATTTTTTAACATGAGTGAATATTAATATTTAAGTAATTGGGATGAAATAGCAAAATAGCAACATGTTGTTTTGTTTTTGGAACGATGGATATAGTCAACATCTCAAAAAACTTAGGTACAATAATATAATTTCTCTTAACTAATATTTTTAATTAAATCAAATATATGGGGGATAAATTGTTTGACTCTAAAAAAACTGGCAATGCCACATCTTACTTTGAACGTTTAATTCGCTTTGCGTAGGCGATGCCTCACTTTTCAGAGATGAAAAGTGACAAAAATCTTCAGTTGGGCGAGGGGTACATCCTATACCCCCGCCCAACGGCGACATCCATGTCGCCACACGATAGGATAACCACCTAGGATTCAAAGGTACAAAAAATGAATTGATAACCAACAGTTTCTATAAGTTCATACAAAAGATAAGCTTTATTGATGATCAATGACTTGATGAAAATCACTTGTATGAATAAATAGGTGGTTTGATTATATTTTTAGCTTTTGCAATAAAAAACCAGTGTATGCACACTGGTTTTCATTTCATCAAGTATAAGATTATTCTAAGAATTTAACCGTTACACCTGATTTAACTTTTTTACCTAAGTCATTGGCATCCCAGTTGGTCAAACGAATACAACCATGTGATGCTGTTTTCGAAATTGCAGATGGGTTTGGCGTACCATGAATACCAAATGATTTCTTACTCAAGCCAATCCAGATATTCCCTACAGGGGCATTTGGACCAGGTGGTAATGATAATGGTTTTAAGTTTTTACCTTGTACAAAGTTACTTGGCGAGTAGCTATACCACGGGTTGCGAGCAACACCGGTAACTTTATAGGTTCCTGTTGGTGATGGCGTATCAGAACTACCAATCGTGGCAGGGAATGAGCCGACCATTTGGTTTTGCGCATTAAATAAATACAATTGTTTCGCGCCTTTATGCGCCACAATTAAATGGATATTTTCAGGCAATTCGTTACGGATATTGGTGACAACGATCTTTTCACCAACTTTGTTAAATGTTGCTTTAGGATTAAGTTTCTTTAAGAACTCTTCATCCATATGGAATTTTTCACCCAACATTTCGGTGACACGGGTGTAATACAAACCAGGCATTTTTGCTTGTAAAGCATAATCACGTGGAATTGATTTTGCATACGGACCTTTTAGATCTTCAGCAGTTATCGTGTATTCCACAAAAGCAGGTTTATTGCCTTGTTGAGACACTAATGCATCCCAAGTTTCTCTGGTCAACTCACCCGTTGGTTTAATGCCATTCATCTGTTGGAATGAAGCAATGGCTTTTAGCGTATTCATACCGCTTGAACCATCAATTGCACCAGGTGAAGCATGTGCATTATTTAACATGACATGGGCACGAGCATAGACAGGGAATTGACCCTTGCCAATATTTTCATACCATTCTGCATTGTTGATTCCATCTAAAGACCAAGATGCTTTAGGTGCATTTGGATTGCTTACCGTTTTTGCAGTCGTGGTCTGTGGTGAAGATGGGGCAATAGCAGTACCTGAGTTTTTATCCTCAGTTTTTTCTAAATTTTGTAGCGTGTTTGCAGCTTTGTCTAAGTCTTGTTGCTCTTGCTGGCTTATCTGTGTTTCTACACTAGAAGCAGAACTGTCAATAGCAAGTGGATCAATAGGATCTTCAACGGGAGCAGCAACTTTTTTAGGCGTTAGAGGTTGCTCAGCTGTAGATGCAGCAAAAGCTGTACCTGTTAATAAACAGCTTAAACTCAAAGCAAGAATTGAGCGAACGAACATGTAGATCAACCTTAAGAATTATTCATAATTTATGACTAAAAATCTGTGTAAGTATTGCAGAAATTATAAGGTGTTGCAGTATTTGTTTTGTGTTAATCATTTTTTTCTATAGACATTTTCTCTGTCAGTAGGTTTTGTTTTATTTTCGTATACCAAACGAAATTTAAATCAAAGTTATAAAATCGGGTCTGTTGACAATTCGTCTACGTTTGCGACTACGTGTGTTTTTTAGGCGACACTAGGCGCGAAATACGAAATTTAGTCATTCTAAATGATGAGAAACATCGTTTCGCAAGGTAACGACGTAGCGGCAAAAAACACGCTAGTCCCCCACTGCGCCTTGCGCTGCAAACAAAGCAGTGCTTTGTTCTTGCTCAGGGTTGTGGCTAAAATTATCTCAGCCTGTGTTATGAAACTCGAAAATAGTCTCGCTATTTTCATTCATGCTTTACGACGTATACGTCTCATGCTCAATTTTAACCTACAACGCAAGCCATTTATGAAATGTCAACAGACCCTAAACTTTATTGAGAAAAATTTTCTAGAAATGGTTATGTAGCAGGCCTTTTTGCTATGATGGGGCGAATTTAATTTTTGATTGGGAAAGTAAATGACGACCTTAAAAAATGATCGTTTTCTACGTGCCTTATTGCGTGAGCCTGTAGATACGACTCCAGTTTGGATGATGCGTCAGGCTGGGCGTTATTTACCAGAATATCGTGAAACACGTGCGAAAGCAGGTGATTTTCTTTCTCTTTGTAAAAATACAGAATTTGCTTGTGAAGTGACTTTACAGCCTTTACGCCGTTATGAGCTTGATGCCGCAATTCTATTTTCAGACATTTTGACTGTTCCTGATGCTTTAGGTTTAGGGCTTTATTTTGAAACAGGCGAAGGCCCTAAATTCCATAAAACAGTTCGTACTGAACAGGATGTGGCAAATTTACCCAAATTCGATGCCAAATCTGACCTGGCTTACGTCATGAATGCTGTTTCAACCATTCGTTCAGCTTTGGGTGGTCAGGTGCCTTTAATTGGTTTTTCGGGTAGTCCGTGGACCTTGGCAACCTACATGGTGGAAGGTGGTTCAAGTAAAGATTTCCGTTTTACCAAACAGATGATGTATGCACAACCTGAAGTTTTACATGCTTTATTAGATCGTTTAGCCGATGCTGTAATTGACTATTTAAATGCTCAAATTGAGGCTGGTGCTCAAGCTGTACAAATTTTTGATAGCTGGGGTGGCGCATTAGCGCATCGTGAATATCTAGAATTTTCACTCAAATATATGCAGAAAATTGTTGCAGGATTAAAACGAGAGCATGAAGGGCGTAAAGTACCTGTGATCTTATTTACCAAAGGCGGTGGTCAATGGTTAGAGCCAATGATTGCTACAGGTGCAGATGCATTTGGCTTGGATTGGACAACCCCATTAAACGTGGCTCGCCAAACAGTCAATGGACGAGCAGCGCTACAAGGAAATCTAGATCCTGCAACATTGTATGGTTCAGCTGATTCTATTGAAAAAGCAACCAAAGCCATGTTGGATGATGCATATGCCAATGGTGAGAAAACAGGTTATATCGCTAACTTAGGTCATGGTATTACCCAATGGGTTGATCCTGAAAAACCAAAAGCATTTATTGACACTGTACACCAATACAGTGCCAAATATTTAGGTTAACTTATTGTTGTAAATGCATTTATGATCTATTTTAAATCATTATATGAATTTCTATTTAAGGCAGCATCGGCTGCCTTATTTGGTATTTTATTGCTGATTGCATTTGTCCTTACGGCAAGGATGGGTAGCCATGAATTTTATGGTTTGTTTCGTTATGACTGCTTATTGTTTTATGCGTTGATCATTCAAGCCTGCTTATTGTATTTAAGACTAGAATCCTGGGCAGAAGCGAAAGTTATTGTTTTATTTCATATCATGGCCATGGGGATGGAAATATTTTTAACACACCCGCAAATTGCTTCTTGGCAATATCCGCAACCTGCCGTTTTTAAAATTTTGACCGTGCCTTTATTTGCAGGATTTATGTATTCGGCAGTCGGTAGTTTTTTTGCACGTTCACTGCGTTTGTATCAGGTTTCATTTTTAAATTTGCCCAGTTTTGCCAATATGTTGAGTCTGGCACTATTGTCATATATCAATTTTATGAGCAAATTCTTTATTCCAGATTTTCGAAATGTACTATTCATTTGGAGTGTAGTGATTTTTTGGAAAACAAAAATTCATTTTCAATTACAACAGCATGAATTTCAGCTTCCGATATTGCCAGTATTGGTTGTTTTGGCATTTATAATTTGGGTAGCTGAAAATATTAGCACTTTTAATAAAATTTGGTTGTATCCAAGTCAAGTGGATGCATGGCATATGGTGGGGTGGGGTAAGCTAGGCTCGTGGTATTTACTGTTACTTTTAAGTCTAGTTTTGGTGCTTAAGATTCTTGGAGATCGTAATAAAAAGGGTGAATGGTCACTAAAAAAGTACAATAAATAATTTCGTAATTGTCACATTTAGATTTGCATATCTGAATTTATGTGATAAATCTAAATAGGTGTAATCAAACTTACACATAATGGAAAATAACAATTTACATATGTTGAATTAAAACAATGCATATGAAAATTCTGGAGAATTATATGTTAAAAAAAATCGCTTTAGCTGCTGTATTGGCTGCGGGTTCAAGTGTTGCTATGGCTGATCCAGATGTGGGTTGTGGTGTAGGTTCACAAGTTTGGGCTGGTCAATCTGGAAAAGTACCGAAAATTTTAGCGGCGACCACCAATGGTCTTTTTACTAACCAATTATTAGGTATTACGTTTGGTACTTTAGGTTGTAATGGCAATGGTAAAGTGACTGCGCAAGTTGTGACCTTTACCAATGAAAACTCAGAAGCACTTGCACGTGATATGGCTGTAGGTCAAGGTGAAAGCCTAAACGTACTTGCTTCATTGTTAAATGTTAAAGATGCAGATAAAGCACGTTTCAATGCTGTAGCGAAGTCAAACTTTGCAAGTATTTATTCAGCAGAAAATCAAAATTCTCTACAGGTATTAGCGTCACTTCAACAAGTGATGGCAAAAGACGAAGTGTTAAAAGCTTACGTTTAATTGCGTCAAAAACCCTGCCTTGTTGCAGGGTTTTTTTATTTAAATTTTATCAAATATACATTATTGAGAAATGAATCGAACATGAGTGAACATTGAGCGAACTCTTGTATTGAGCTGACATTTCTTAATTGCGCAGTTTTATAATATATCTATATAAATTGATGATTGAATGAAATATTTAGCACTTAGTTTAAGCTTACTCAGTTCATTGTTTACCGTTCATTTACATGCGGAATCCGCTTTAGAGAATCAGCATGCATTAGAAAATGCGTTAAAACTGGCACAACAAAAACAATTAGCCAGTCATATCACCTGGAAACGTTTACTTTATGCAGAAGATGCCTCTGCTAAAGACTTAAATCACAATAACACAAGTCACAAAAGCACAAACCAAAGCGAAGTCAGTTATTCAGGTTATTTCTTTGCTCAAGATGGTCGCCAGAACATCCAAAATGAAATGAATGCAGATATCACTGCACTGTTTCAAGTCGCCGATGCCAATCAATCCATTCATTGTAAATTTCCTGCACGTAGCCAATGGTTGATACAACAACTAAATATTTCACAACAACAATTACCTGTTGTGTTCTGTCCTGAGTTTGATCAATGGTATGCACAAATCAAACCCTACCAAGTGACCTTGATTTATGCGACTGATTTTATGGGTAATCCAAGCTCAATGTTTGGACATACCTTGCTTCGTCTCGATCCTAAAGATCAAAAGCAGCTCAACTTAGTCTCTTATGCTGTGAATTATGCAGCCACAGTAAACAGCGATGACAATTGGTCTTATGCATGGAAAGGGTTAGTTGGGAAATATCCTGGCGAATATTCTTTAATGCCTTATTATCGCAAAGTGAAAGAATATGGTGATTTTGAAAGCCGTGATCTTTGGGAATATGAACTGAATTTAAATCCTGAAGAGACCGCTTTTTTAGTCAAACATATTTGGGAAATGCAAAAGGTCAGTTTTCCTTATTATTTTGTCAGTGATAATTGTGCCTATCGTTTATTGGGGTTGATTGATTTAGTCCGTCCAAGCTCGAATTTACGCAAGCAATTTACATATGCAGCGATCCCGATTGAAACCATTAAAGCCGTAGAGCAACAAGGATTAGTACGAGAAGCGGTATATCGTCCAGCGTTAGAAACACAATTAAATTCGCAGGCCAAACAACATGGTCATGCATTGGCAAAAAAAGCTCATGCAATTGCGGTATTAGAACCACAACAGATGCAAGCGGCTATCGCTGATTATGATGATCAAGATCGTGCAAAAATATTAGAAATGGCCTATGACGATTTATATTTACAATTCGTTGCTCGTCAGGTCGATGCAAGCTTTACTCAACCGCGTTTTAGACAACTGCTAGGCTTACGTAGTCAAATCCCTATAGAGAAACAACGTTTAGCACCTGTGCGTCCGAAAGTTGATCCAGTCAATGGACATGATTCACGTAAGTGGTCCGTGGAAGCAGGTGAGGTTCAGGGTGAAAAATTTGTACAAATTGGTCATCGTCAGGCCTATCACGAACTAAAAGATCCGCAGGGTGGCTTCCGTACAGGCACGCAATTGTTGTTTCTGGATGGTGCTGCGCAATGGCGAGATGATCGACTTAAACTGGAACATCTCGATGTATTAACGGTAAACTCTTATAACCCCATCACCCCGTTTAAAATGCCAATAACCTGGGGGTTTACTTTGGGCTGGCAGCAAGAAGCCATTCAAAATGGACAATTTAGTGACCAGCAACAACATGGCGTGGTCAGTGCAAAAGCCCAATCTGGTTATACCCTTGCAGATGATGATCGTAAGCATCTTTGTTATGCAGAACTACAAACACAGCTTCAAGCAGGTATATCATTGGATAAAGGCTGGCGCGTTGGACTGGGACCAACATTAGGCTGCCAAAATGTATGGTCAGATCGTTTAAACAGTATTGTTCAAGTCGAATTACCCTATTGGCAAGATTCCAGTGAGTGGAATTTACGTATCCAGAGTACACTGCAATATTCGCTCAATCGTCAAAATTCATTAAACGTCAATTGGGAGTACCAACAACAAAACCAACTTGATTGGCAAAAAATTGGTTTAGGTTTTGTACATTATTTTTAAAGATAGATCTGGCAAATCGGATTTTGAGAATGTTATTTCGAGATAGAGCTTTGAGAATGACATGTTGAGATAGGTATTAATCGATCGCAAGCCAAGGAGGTTTATACAAGGAGATTATTAATTCTCATACGTAGAATCTGTTGCCAATTGTTTAGAAAAGGACTTTTGGTTTTTATAAAGAAATGACCTTGGTAGAGTTGCTTGACTGTATCAAGATAACCCGCATCGACAGCATCTTCCAACTCTTTAAAATCTGCGTGAATTTCTGCCTGTATCTGATAAGTTCTTGCACAGATTAATTCACCCACCTTATTTTTTAAATAAGAAATCTCAGATTTAAGCGTATTTAAACTGATCTGTTCATCGCCATAGAGATAAATATGTAGCTGTTCTAGGGTTAAGCCCAAAGGATTTAGAATCAAAATACAGATGATTTCAAACTGCCGTGGCGTTAAAAGTATCGACTGATCATTGATCATTATTTTCTGTGGTACTGAAAATGCATGGATAGTTAAACGATTGAAGGGCTGAGTATATAATTTTTGTGCAATGATCTCGGCGCATTGTGTAACAGCCAATTGTCCAAAAATATTTGCTTGATTTAAGCTGTGAAATAAAACCACTTCACCACATGCTTGCCCTGATGTTAAATCAAGAATAGGCGCACTATAAATATAGTGATCTGGCTTTGTTTCTAAATCTTGATCTTGCTGGAATTCGGCGCATGGATCTGTATTGGCTGAACACCACAGTAGATTTTTTTGCAGATCTCTGATTTGTATAACAACAGCAGCGAGCAGTGCCGTGTTGAGTAAATCCTGCTGACATTGAATCAGTGCTAATTGTAAAGCTTGCTGGGAACGTGAGTTTGCTTGAGTAGAGGTTAAATTTTCATTTTTGATTGTTGGCTTTTTAGCATGTGGTTTTGAGCCCATCGCATAATCCATTTATGCATATATACTAAATAATATCTTAAATTAAATAAACAAATAACAAAGTAAATAAAATATATAAATTTCATTATTTTTCTTTTAATTATTCAATTTTCAATAACTTTTTCCGATTCTCTAGTTTGGTGCTATTCAACTTTTCTCCTACCTTTGTTTGGTAGATTCATTTAAAAGCAGTTTTTAACAACTGACAAGACGTGATGTTCATGGGATTGAACAAAAAACATTGACGTCATCCAAGGAAAGGCACTTTTTTTGCTTATACAAAAGAAGGCAAATTAAAAAGGAACGATGATGGACGCTCGAAATGAACAATCAACTATCGTAAAAACAGAAGATTCCAAAGAATATTTTGCTCAACGAGAATTAAAAAAGGGTGCTGTTGGCTGGTTACTCTTGGTCGGTTTAGGGGTTGCCTATGTGATTTCAGGTGACTTTGCTGGATGGAACTTTGGTATCGCACAAGGCGGTTGGGGCGGTATGTTCGTCGCAGTGATTTTTGCTGCGATTATGTATCTATGTATATGCCTCTCAATGTCAGAAATGTCGACCATGCTCCCTACAGCAGGTGGTGGGTACAGTTTTGCCCGTATGGCTTTTGGACCATTTGGCGGTTATTTAACAGGAACAGCGATTCTGATCGAATACGCTATCGCACCGGCAGCAATCGCGACCTTTATTGGTGCATATTGTGAATCCTTATTTGGAGTGGGTGGATGGTTAATTTATTTAATCTGTTATTTGGTTTTTATGGGGATTCATTTAAAAGGTGCAGGTGAAGCACTTAAAATCATGTTTGTGATTACTGCGATCGCAGTGGTTGCAGTGGTGGTGTTCCTTGTTGCGATGATTCCTCATTTTAACAGTGCTAATCTATTCGATATTGCAGTTGATTCATCTAAAGCCGGTGCGAGTAGCTTTTTACCCCAAGGTTATTTAGGGATCTGGGCAGCAGTTCCGTATGCAATCTGGTTTTTCCTTGCTGTAGAAGGCGTTCCTTTAGCTGCTGAAGAGGCCAAAAATCCAGCACAATCATTACCACGCGGTTTGATTGGTGCAATGTTGATCTTGGCTGCTTTTGCCATCTTGATTTTAATATTGAGTGCGGGTGCAGCAGGTGCAAGTGTACTTAAAGATTCAGGTGCACCTTTGGTGGATGCGTTGGTTAAAGTATATGGGCACGGCATGTTGGCGAACTTTGTAAACTTTGTTGGCTTGGCTGGTTTAATCGCGAGTTTCTTCTCAATTATCTATGCCTATTCGCGGCAAATTTTTGCACTTTCTCGTGCGGGTTATTTACCGACGTCTTTATCATTGACCAACAAAAATAAATCGCCATATTTAGCCGTGATTATTCCGGGGATTATTGGCTTCTTATTGTCATTAACCAAACAGGGAGATTTACTGATTTTGATTGCAGTATTTGGTGCGACGATTTCTTATGTTTTAATGATGATGGCGCATATCAAATTACGTATTTCACAACCTGATGTATATCGTCCATATCGAACACCCGGTGGTATTTTTACTTCCAGTATTGCGTTGATCTTATCAATTGTCGCCGTGGTTGCGGGTTTCCTGGTTGATCCTAAAGTCTGGTTTATCGCTTTGGGTATCTATGTGGTCTTCATTGTTTATTTTCTTGTTTATAGTCGCCATCATCTGATTTCAGGCACACCAGAAGAAGAATTTGCCAGCATTAAGGCAGCAGAACAGGAATTATAATTATGAGTTATCGTTATAGCGTTGCTCAGCAACAATATATTTTCCAAGATTTAAAGACCTTAATGGCTAAGGCAACCCCATTACGTTCTGGTGATGAGTTGGCTGGTGTTGCAGCCAGTAATGCAACGGAGCGTGTGGCAGCACAGATGGCCTTGGCTGAAGTCCCGTTAAAAACTTTTTTAAATGAAACGGTCATCGACTATGACAAAGATGATATTACGCGTTTAATTATTGATGAACATCGTGCTGATTTATTTGCGCCAATTGCGCACTTTACTGTAGGTGATTTTCGCAATTGGTTGCTGAGTGAAGATGCAACTTCTGAAAAATTGGCCAATTTAGCCAAGGGTTTAACGCCAGAGATGGTTGCTGCTGTGAGTAAAATTATGCGTAATCAGGATTTAATTCTGGTTGCGAGTAAATGTGAAGTGGTGACGCAATTTCGCAATACGATTGGTTTAAAAGGTCATTTATCAACCCGCTTACAACCGAATCATCCAACCGATGATGTATTGGGGATTTCCGCCAGCCTATTGGATGGCTTGATGTATGGCAATGGTGATGCTGTGATAGGAATTAATCCTGCCACAGACAACTTACATAATTTGTCAGAGTTATTGAAGTTACTCGACCATATTATTCAAGAATATGAAATACCAACACAATCTTGCGTGTTAACCCATATCAGCTCAGGGATTCAACTTGCAGAACGTAATATTCCAATTGATTTAATGTTCCAATCCATTGCGGGTACGCAATTGGCCAATGAAGGCTTCGGTGTTACCTTGGATTTACTTCAGGAAGGATATGAGGCGACTTTAGCACTCAATCGAGGCACAATTGGTCAAAATGTGATGTATTTTGAGACTGGACAGGGCAGTGCCTTATCCAGTAATGCGCATCATGGTGTGGACCAGCAAACCATTGAAGCACGAGCTTATGCAGTGGCACGTAAATACAATCCATTATTGGTCAATACTGTGGTTGGGTTTATCGGTCCAGAGTATTTGTATGACGGGAAACAGATTATTCGTGCAGGGCTAGAAGATCACTTCTGTGGCAAATTACTCGGTGTACCTATGGGTTGTGATATTTGTTATACCAATCATGCCGACGCAGATCAAAATGATATGGATGTGTTACTCACGCTATTTGGTGCTGCGGGAATTAACTTTATCATGGGAATTCCAGGTTCAGATGATGTGATGTTGAATTATCAAACCACATCTTTCCATGATGCTTTATATTTACGTCAGTTAATGGGATTAAAACCTGCCCCAGAGTTTTCGGCTTGGTTAGATCAGCAAGGAATTTTGCACCAAGAACAACGGCAAATTCATTGGCCAAGCAGTATGCCAAAAAACTTTGCTAAATTATTATCATAAAAAGGAGAGTAAACCATGAAGCTCTCAAAACTTGAAACTTTTCCAAATGGTTTTCATGAAGATCCTTGGCATAAGTTAAAACAATATACTGATGCCCGAATTGCGATGGGAAGAGTAGGATGTAGCATTCCAACTCAGGAATTGCTTAAGTTTCAACTCTCGCATGCACAGGCCAAAGATGCTGTTTTTCACCAATTAGATACTGAAAATATGCAAGCTCGGCTTAGAGATTTAAAATTTGAAAGTCTCATTGTGGAAAGTAAAGCAACCGACAAAGAAGTATATTTAAAGCGCCCTGATTTGGGCCGCGAGTTATCGGATCAGGCTCAAACTCAACTCACGACTTATGTGCAACAGCACTCACAGAAATATGATGTATGTATCGTGGTTGGTGATGGCTTATCTGCACGTGCAATAGAAGAGAATGCTATTGCCTATATCAATGCCTTACGTGAACATATTGATGCTGAGGGCTGGAAACTGGCGCCAATTGTACTTGCTACAGGGAGTCGTGTGGCATTAGGCGATGAAGTGGCACAAAGTTTTAATGCACCGTTATTGATTATGTTGATTGGCGAACGGCCTGGTCTAAGCTCACCTGACAGTATGGGGGTGTATTACACTTGGAAAGCGCGAAAAGGCAGTATGGATTCAAGCCGGAACTGTATTTCCAATGTACGACCTGCAGGGCTGAGTATTCAAATTGCCACACAACGTTTAATGGCGTTGATGCGAAATTCATTTAAATTACAACTTTCAGGGGTTGATTTAAAAGATGACCACGTTGTTCCATTACAAAGCGATGAGCATCGCAAAAAATTATTATTCTAACGGCCAAATTTTTATATCTTGAACAAAGCAGTGCCTTGATGTTTAAGGCATTGCTTTGTAAATACTAGAGTATTTGTTCAAGCTTAAGTGTTGTGTAAACCTTCAAGTTTAAAAAATAAATTAAAAAACTAAGTGTACTTCTCTTAAATATCCTACATTTAATTCCAGTCATAGCTCAGCGTTTTTATTGAATATGCTTGATGTGGCATTTCAGCAAAGTCTATTTTTGAACTGAAAAAGACATTTAGACGATCCACTTTTTACACAATTTAGATCATGCTGTTGATGGTATCGCAAGCATATATCGACATACTTCGAGAGACTTATTCGATCAAAATATCATGAAATAGAGATGCAATGACATGTAAATGAGTCGAAATGACCTATGGAATTAAACCCAGTTAAGTAAAATTCTAATAAGCGCACAAGCTAAATTAAAAAAATGATAATCAGCCAGAGGCAGGATCAACCATGGGCATTTTAAAAAAATTTATTAAATCGAGTGTGTATCATGAGCCATTACCTATTCGCCGTGATGTCAGATTTAATTTACCCGCAGAGCGAATCGCAGATTGGCATACCGCCGCAGGTCCAATTTTTACCGCATTGCTAAATACGTTTTCTATTGTCTTGCCTATTGGCGAACGCTTCTTTATTGATGCTGTAAGGGCACATCGTGATTTAGTCCAAGACCCAGAATTACAAAAAGCGGTGACGGCTTTTATTGGTCAAGAAGCAATGCATGGGCGTGAGCATGAAGAATATAACCAAGCCTTATTTGCACGCTCACCGATTGCACCAAAATTTGAAGCATTGGTTTTAGAGATTTTTGGTCTGCTTAAACAGCATTTACCTGCATATTTTTGGCTCAGTGGAACAATTGCATTAGAACATTTTACCGCTTTATTGGCAGATTCTGTATTACGGACACCTGAATTATTTGAAGGAGCTGAAGAACATTATGCCAATATCTGGCGTTGGCATGCTTTTGAAGAAACAGAACATAAAGCGGTGGCTTTTGATGTATGGAATACCGCAATGGGGCATGGTCCTTATGCCTATGCCGTTCGTAGCTTTGGATTGGTGGTCGCAACGATTGTGTTCTGGGGCTTAGTCATCCCTGTATTCTTGACCATTGTGAAAGGAGAAGGGAAGTTAAGCGATTTATCCAGCTGGAAAAAGACCTATCATTATACCTTTGGTGGCATTGGTGTATTGAGAAAGCAACTGGGAAATTATATCGATTATTTCCGTCCAAACTTCCATCCGTGGGACCATGAGAACCGACAATACATGCAACAAATGGAACAATTGATTTATCAATTGGCTGAAAAAAAATAATCAAATATCATATTTAAAGGATTGGCTGTGTGTTTGTGATATATCGCACAGCACATGATTTTGAACAGCTTATCGAGCAGTTCATCAGGTGATTTGCTCGACTAGCTTTAAATCTGTATGAATTAGAAAAAACTTGAGAAAAATGATTCAGCTCAATCATTGATACAAACTATTTAAATAATTTGCCTGCTTGAGAAAGGATCTTTTTGCCTTTTTGAGTGACTTCTAAGGTGACATCTGGTGTTTCACTTGCACCTAAAACATTACGATAAACCACATATTGATATGTACCACTGTTAAAAATGTAGTGGTGATTACCGCCTGAACCATCCATTTCAACACGACCCTGATTTAAAATAAGATCAGGTTTTGTCGCTTGGGATTGTTTTGTTCCCCAAGATGCATAACGGTATTTACCATTGGGCATAGCATCTATACGAACTTGAAATTTGGCGGTTTTAAACTGTAATTCAGGTGTTTTAAAATTTTTAAGTGATGAATGTAATTGATTTTTCTGTTGTGAAATCAATTGCGCTTTATATTTTTCTTCAGCATCACTACTGTAGTTGATGGCTTTAATTTTATGACCATCTAACCATAGTGTGCCACCATTGAGCATCACACCACGCCAACCCATACTTTCCCATTGTGATGGTTTTGAGTTGGCGATCTCTTGAATAAGTTGAGTATCAAACACTTGGTTAAAGCGTTGTTTCATCTGGGTTGCATTGGCAATACTTGGGATGGGTTCTTCACGATGTAAGGGATAGACAACGTTGTTTGAAATCGCGGTGATATTTTTATTTTTAAATAATTTAATGACAGTTTGCACATCTTTTAATTCGTTGGCATTTAGATTGTCGGCAAAGGCGCTAGTGGCAGTCAACGCTGAAATAAAGATCACTAAATTTTTCATTTAAAATACGGTATAGGGCTAAGATAATTTAAATCATATAGTTTTAAGGGAAGAGTTAGCTTATATTTTACAAATATAAGCTATAGGAAAGCAAAAAATATAAAAAATCTTATATTTGAATGCGCTGATCATCAAAAAGATAATTACAAGTTTTGCTGACTTAAACTTCAACCACAACAAAATATTTTTTAACTGCTTCGAGCACTTCAAATGTACCGATAAATGAAGGTGGGATAATTCCTGCTTCACCTGCTTTAATTTCTACAAATGATGATGTGTTTTTATCATGCAAACGAACAGTACCTTGAATCACCTGAAAAAATTCCTGCTTATTGTCTGCAAATTGAATATCCCATGCACCGACCTCGCATTGCCAAATACCACAATTCATATTGGGATGTTCATATAAGCTTTGCGTGAGTCGTTTGGGATTTCCTTTAACTAAACGTTCTGCACGAGGATAATCGATAGTAGTTTCACTGCTCGTTAAACCATCACCTGCCAACCAAATTAAAGACATTGTAAAACCCTATCGTAAAATAAAGCCTCAATAAAATGAGGCTTTGATATTTATATTACTTACTGAATGATCAGTCTTAATGTGCTTCAGGCACGGCAGATAAAAACTCACGACGTGCTTCTTTATCTGTTTTAAAATCACCCACAAATGATACAGTACGTGTGGTCGATTCTTGTTTGCTGACACCACGCATCATCATACACATGTGCGCTGAATCAATGACCACCGCAACACCACGTGCTTGAGTAACTTCAGCCACTGCATCTGCAATTTGCTTGGTCAATTGTTCTTGAATCTGTAAACGGCGAGCAAACATTTCTGTAATACGGGCAAATTTAGACAGTCCTAAAACATTGCCTGAAGGGAGATAGGCAATATGTACACGACCATGAAAAGGCAATAAATGATGCTCACATAACGAATAAAATTCGATATTCTTTACCAAGACCATTTCATCATTATCAGAAGGGAAGACCGCATTATTGGTCACTTCTTCCAGCGTTTTGCTATAGCCAGACGTCAAGTACGAAAAAGCTTTAGCCGCACGCATAGGCGTATCTTTCAGACCAGGACGGTCTAAGTCCTCGCCAACGGCAGTTAAAATATTCGCGTAGGATTGCTGCATAGACATAAAACGTGTTCACTTATACGGTTTGAACAAGGACGGCATTGTATCAGAAAAATGAATAATATTTTCTAATTACAAGATAAACCGACACTTAAGAGAGTTTTGATCATTTAAAACAAATGATCATGGATTTCCATTTGATTTTGGATTTCTTTCAGCACGTTTCAGTAAAACCAAAACTGCGCCTGTGCCACCTTGTTTTTCAGGAGCACTGACAAAAGCTAAAACATCACGATGTTGACGAAGCCAGCCGTTCACATAAGTTTTCAGTATGGCTTCTGGACCTTTGCCATGGACAATTTTAATGACATTTTGGTTTTCATCTTTTGCCATTTGAATGATTTGCAATACAGCAGAGCGTGCTTCTTCAACAGTACAACCATGTAAATCAACAGCTTCAAACCAGCGTAGATTACCAGCTTTTAAGTCTTCAAAAACTTTATGTTGTAGTGTTGCGATGCGATAGCTTAAAGCCGCCTGACTTGCAACAGGATTTAAAATCGCTTGAGTATCTGACAATTCTGCATCATTAATTTCAAATGCACCTTCAGCTGCCGCGCGTTTGGCAAGGGTTTTTGCATCTGGTTTTTTGCGCAAATCACTACGCTCGATTTTGGCAATATTGCCGTTATCGAGTTTGGTTACACCGCCGAGTGCGGTTTTAAACAAATCAGCATCATCTAACTCTTCAGGTGCTGTTACTTGTGCATTCTTACTTTCAGGTTGCACTGCAACTTTTGAAGCATGTGGAGGAGTGATTTGTTTTTTGAATTGTTTTAATAAATCAAGCTGTGATTTAGAGAATGTGGAATCAGATTTACTCATAATTGCAAAAAACAGTAAATGGACGGTATTAGGCGCTCAGTATAGTCTGAATCTTGTCAAATTTGAACTGAATTGAATTCACACAGTTATATCTGCGTTGATCGTGACTTGAATGTTGGGAGTTGAAAAATTTATAGGGGGAGTGGGGGAAATATGAAAACAGGGTGAGCGAACTCACCCTTTGACTTTTAATTACACTGTTTCAGGCAGACCAAACAACGCATTAAATGCATGATCAGGGCGTGGTTGCTTCATAAAGCTTTCACCCACAAGGAACGAATGAATATCGTGTTCTTGCATCATGCGCACATCATCTGGTGTTGCAATACCACTTTCAGTGATCAGTAAACGTGATGGTGGAAGTAACTTCTTCAAACGCAATGAGGTATTTAAATCCACATCAAAGGTTTTTAAATTACGGTTATTCACACCCAGTAAACAACGCTCTGAAAGTTGCAATGCACGTTCCAGTTCAGCCTCATCATGAACTTCAACCAAAACATCAAGGTTCTGCTCAAATGCGGTCTTTGACATTTCTTCAAGTTGTTGATCTGACAAACAAGCCACAATTAATAAAATACAGTCGGCATGTAAAGCACGCGCTTCGATAACGCCGTAAGGATTAATCAAAAAATCTTTACGTAGCGCAGGTAATTCACAGTGACTACGTGCAATCTGAATATTTTCATCAGCACCTTGAAAGAAATCTAAATCTGTTAAAACAGATAAGCAGGCTGCACCGGCTTGCTGGTATTGTTGAGCAATTTCAGCAGGGTTAAAATTTTCACGAATGATCCCTTTTGATGGTGAGGCTTTCTTTATTTCAGCAATCACACCTGGGCGTTTACTGTATAAAGATTTGGCAAAACCACGCACAGGTGTTGCAGCTTGGGCAAGCGCTTCAACATCGTTTAAACTACGTCGTTTTAAACGTTGAGCAAATTCTTCGTATTTACGATCAACAATTTTACCCAACATTGTATTGGCAATATCCACCATGATAACGTCCTCTAATCCTTAAGCTTCATACTCTTTGAGTGTTTTTGTAAATTCAGACAAAATGCCCATTTTTTCTAAAGCTTGCCCACCATAGATAATATCATGTGCTAAAGCGACACCTTGTTTATAACTCTTGGTTAGACCTGAAACATAGATACCAGCTCCTGCATTTAATGCCAGCATACTGGCTGCTTTTTCACCTTTTGCTGATTTCTTCTTACCGAGCGCGTCTTTGATTAATGCTAGGCTCTCAGCAGCACTATCAACAGAAAGACCAGTTAAGGTTTGAGATTCAATATCTACATCTTCTGGCTGAATCATCCATTCCGTGATTTCACCATTTTTTAATTCAGCAACATAAGTCGAGGAAGCCAAACTGATTTCATCTAAGCCATCTTTAGAATGAACCACCATGACGTGTTCAGCCCCCAGTTGTTTTAAAACTTCGGCCAGTGGACGACACAATTCTGTTGAAAATACACCAATCACATAGCGACGTACCCCAGCCGGATTCGTAAGCGGGCCAAGGAGATTAAAAATACTACGGAAGCCCAATTCTTTACGTGGGCCAGCCGCATATTTCATCGCTTTATGATGGTTTGGGGCAAATAAGAAACCAACCCCCATTTCACGGATGCATCGTTCTGTCTGGTGCATATTTAGATCAAGGTTAATCCCGGCCTGTTCTAAAAGATCAGACGAGCCTGATTTAGAAGAAACACCACGATTTCCATGTTTTGCAATAGTTGCACCTGCTGCCGCAATAACAAATGAAGAGGCAGTAGAGACGTTAAATAGGTTTTGTCCATCACCACCAGTGCCAACAATATCAATTAAATGCGGGATATCACCCACATCAATTTTAATTGCAAACTCACGCATTACACGTGCCGCAGCGGTGATTTCGTCAATACTTTCACCTTTTAAACGAAGTCCCATCATAAATGCACCAATTTGGGCATCTGTGGCTTCACCACGCATAATGGTACGCATCACTTCCTCCATTTGAGGTTGAGTGAGTTCGATATTTTTAGTGATGTTATTTAAAGCTTGTTGAATATTCATTATCTTGTACTACGCATATTAAGCATAAATTTCTAAAAAGTTTTTAAAGATCTGATGACCATGTTGACTCAGAATGGATTCTGGATGGAACTGCACGCCTTCAATTGGCAATGTCTTATGTTTGACACCCATAATTTCTTCGATAGAACCATCTGCTTCATTGGTCCAGCAAGTAACTTCCAGACATTCCGGCACACTGGCTTGATCAATCACGAGTGAATGATAACGTGTTGCTGAAAATGGAGAAGGTAAGTTGCTGAAGATCCCTTGGTCACTATGATACATGTCAGATAAACGACCATGCATCACCGTTTTGGCACGCACAATTTCGCCGCCAAAAGCCTGACCAATTGCTTGGTGACCTAGGCATACACCGAGTGTTGGAATTTTTCCTGCAAAATGCTGAATTGCAGGGATAGAAATTCCTGCTTCAGAGGGTGAGCAAGGACCAGGACCAATCACTAAGTACTTTGGTTGCCATCGTTCGATATCCTCTAAGGTCACGGCATCATTGCGAACAACTTTAACGTCTTGGTTTAACTCGCCAAAATATTGGACAATGTTATACGTAAAGCTATCGTAATTATCGATCATTAGAAGCATATCAAACTTAACCTTTTGAAATATATCGCTTAATGTGTATACTGGATGTGAAGTTACTCACAATGTTACTCACTTTGCTAAGTGTCTATTTAAACAACAGCTTTTACAAAAAAGCCGCTATCTAAGCGGCTACTTTAGCAGATTTTTTACATTTTGTGGCTACAGCTTCATTAACATAACTATTTAGCCAAAAACTTAGCACACCATCCTTTTGTGGAGGGGTTAGGACGCCATTATTTATTCGATCCCAAAGGGTGGGTTCTGAATAGCCCATTCGTTGCGCAAACTCCTTCACGCTTACTCTGCGTTCATCCTTAATCGATAAAGATCGCTTTAATTCTTGCATCTCATTGAATATGGCTTGAAGCAGGTCATTGTCTCTTTCTGATTTCATCACAACCACCACGCCATTTTTATCAAGTGAAAGTAAAGTTTTAGGAGGGTCATGCTGCAACCTCCCACTTAAATCCGCGCTTATCCAACAACTCGCAAAGCATGTCTTGAGCAACACGAGTTTTATTAAGAAGTTGCTTTTCACGCTTCGCATCACGTTCGCGGAATAATGTTGTGATTCGAAGTTGAGGGGCTATATGACCAACAATGTGCCAGTCTTCAGGTTCATGCTTTTTGATTAAATGGCTTGGAGTATCTACTAAACCAAAAACCAATCCTGAATTGACAATATCCCAAAGGTGCATATATGTATCTAATTGCCATTCATACAGCTTTTTCTGACCTTCTTTTATTGTTAAAGGAAAGGTGTCTTTTGAGTAAGAAGACTTAACATCCAAAATTAAATCTTCTTCAATTTCGCAAATATCACACTCACCAGTGAACAAATCAGAAGTTTTACGAACCTTATTTTTGACATAAAAATTGCCAGAAACTTGGTTGTAAAGTGCAATTGTTTGATCTTCTACAACTCGACCTTTTTCAATTTCGAAGGTATTGAGATTAGGTTTCCATCCAAGCATGATTTGCTTTTCAAGCTCATAGATGTGAGTTAAAGCACCATCAGCCAATGTATCTTTTTCAGGGTAAGTCATAAGCTTACCCACACTTGAAGCTCTAAACTGAATCATGATCAAGCACCTCAGTTTGAGCGCGAACATAGTGTTCTTGCTCGTCTGTGATTTTGTAGTGAGCTTTCAGCGCTTCAAGATCACCTTGACCAGCTTTGATTTTGGTAATAGCTTTTTCAATTTGTGCGTCAGTTAGAGAAGGGCGAGAATCAGTCACTTTGGTTTCTTGAGCAACATCATTGCCAACAGTTATGATTTTTCCTTCCATTTCTTCCTTGGTGTACTCGTCACCAATTTCTTCAGGAAAAGCTTTACGAAGTGCACCAGCTTCAGCGCATTTTGACAATTGACCGCGCTTGCGCTTTGTCCACATGGAATTCAGGCCACCACCTTTTACTGTCGCGCATGCTTCTTCAAAATATTCTGTGTGAGAGAATGCGACCTTTTCGCCATGGATCATGCGATAAACAGTAACAGTACAGAACTCAGGAACAGTATGAGAAATCCCACCGAAATTAATATCAACCATTGGCCCAAACACTGGCGCTTCAATTCCTGCGTAACTGTTTGATCGAGAAGCAGTAATACGGTGTTCTGCAATTGATGGCATGATAATGTCACGCCATTCAGTGTTTCCTGTTTTAGAATCCTTCACATTCATTGGTACGATGTGACAAGGCTTTTTCATAATGTCGAGATTACGCGCTTTCGCATATTCAACTGCCATGACGATTGATTCAGGTTTCGCACCCGGAAAGATTGATGAGGTTAGGGCAGACCACATAGCTTGATCAACATCGTAATCTTTAAGCGAAACACCTAATTGATTTTCAACTTGAGCAACTGCATTCATCTTCTAATCCTCAAAACTTGATTGATACGTGTGGCACTTCACCTTTGTGAATCGCCTGTAAAATTTGTTTGCCTAATTCTTCCGAAATACCAAGATTCATAAGCCCTTGAAGTGCTTCATTACAGATTTTCTTTTTATGAGCTTTGTTGGCTTCGCGTGCTTGCTGCTCTTTAAGTTCAGCATCTGCCTTTGCTTTAGCTTCTCGCTCGATGCGTAAGCGCTCAGCTTCAACAGCCTTTTGGCGATCAATTTCAGCTTGCTTTTCACGCTCAATGGCTTGCTGCTTTAATTGCTGTTCGCGTAATTCGGCTTGTTCTTTTTCGAGCTTTAAGCGCGCTTCACGTTGTTCTGCTTCAAGTTTTTCTTGCTCAGCTCTCTTACGATCCGCAAGAGCTTTTGCTTCAGCTTCAACACGTGCTTTGTCTGCAGCTTCACGTGCAATTTTTTCGTCACGTTCTTTCTGTAAGCGTTCGATTTCAGCTTGACGTAAGCGCTCCAATTCAGCCTGCTCAGCTTCGTATTTTTCACGAGTAGCAAGGGCAGTGCGTAGCTTTTCGAGTGTTTCGAATTTTGCAAGTTTGGCTTGCTCTTCGTATTCTTCGAATGAGTAGTCAACATCAAGGTTTTCAAGATGCTCAATTCTGTTTTTCAATAAACTTGAAACAACATCCTGAACATCAAGTGCATGATTTTTTATTTCAATAATTGCTTGTTCATGCTTTGCAACACGATCTTTTTCAGCATTTTCCCAGTCTGTTAATGGCTGGCGAATGCGGTCACGCTCAGCATCCAATTCATCACGAGCAAATTTTCGATCAGCATCAATTTTGTTGGTAACAACCGTGTATTGCTCTTTGAGTTTCTTGCCTTCAGCATCGATTGCAGTTTTTGACTGAGCAACTTTATAAGCCAGTGAGGCAATTTCCTTACGACCTTTTGCAGTTGCAACATCGGGAACGATACTGCTTACTTGAGCTTTAATTTGATCAACGATTGCTTGAATGCCATTTGCATCATTGAATGCTGAAACAATCACATTCTGTTCTAATACTTGTAGTTCCATTATGCTGCAACCCCTTTTAATTCATTAACTTTTTCTTGTTCAAAATGTGCTTTAAGCATTTCATTAAGTGCATAAACTTGACTATTTGTCAGTGCAAATTGAAGCCCATGAGCAGCAAAAATATCGTCATAATCTTCAACAACAGGGCGGTGCCAAGTCGCTACTTCAAGCAAGTCATAATCCACATCAACATCATTTTGCGGATCGCTTGTATTGTTCCAAGCAAGTGAACTTGTGGTTTGATTTGCTTCAACAACAGCAGACACATAACAAGCGCTGTAGTTAGGTACAATCAGCGAGAAATAGACTTTTGAGTCTTGGATAACAAACTCATCAGCAACTACAAGATTTTGAAATGTAGGCGCTTCAGGAGCGTAATTAGAAAGCATATTCATTGTTGTGGCTCCTTGACTGCGTCATACAATTTGATTGCATGCACGATTGCGTAACAGCACCAGATATAATGAAAGGTGTAATCATTTGTGCTGTATTCCCAAAAATCATCTAACTGAACGCCATCTTTATTTGGCACCCAATTACGAATTGCATCTACAAATTCAAACTCTTCGTCAGTATCGATTTGATCCAAATATTCTTTTTCTTCAGCTATTTGTTCTTCATCAAAATCTGTACATTCTTTCCAGTTTTCAAATTCTTGATTAAGGGCCTCGCGTGCTTTTTCTGGTGAGTATCTTTTGAATTCGCCAGCCTCTATTTTTTCAGACCAATAACACGGATTAATCTCATCAGATTCACCACGGAAAAACTTAAACATGTCTGAAAGACGTTCAAACACATAACAACCCATATCACCACTAATCATTAATAATCCTGGGCGAGTAGTGATGTTGTAGTAATAACTACTTGTGTTAGGGCGCTTAATTGTTAAATCACGAAATAAGCCTTGATCTAAATTGATTGTGATTTCGTGATTTTCGGTGTCTTTGCTGAAACGCTCAAAAGTACAAGCTTCCATACTCACCCCCTTACCAAAGCGATATAGAACATCGCACCAATCAAAAAGATGATGATTGAACCAAGGAGTAAGCTTTGAGCCTTATCCCATAAGCGACGATTCGAAATCTGTTCGATCGTCAGTAGACGTTGTGGTTTTTTGTGTGACATAATTACCTCGTACTGAGTACAAGCCCACTTCTGATTTGCCGTCTAAGTGGGCTTTTGTTTGTGCATGAGGTAAATATAACTTTAGTTATTATTATAGTCAATACTATAGTTATAAAAAATATTCTTTTAGTTATATTTATGCTTTAATAGAATAAAAGAAAACCCACACAAGGTGGGTTAGGCTGGGTTTGATAATTTTATACAGCTATAGCTAATAACTTATCCGAGGCCTCTTCAGCAGTTTCAACCTTAATTAAGCTCACATTATGACTAGTTAGTAGTTCTGAAAAAATTATAATTTTTTCATCTAGGTTTTCTTTTTTTTGCAGTGACATTATATCCAAATCAAATTTAGTGGGCATCTGTAAAATTAACTCCTTATTTTTAACCTGACTATTATTTGATAACAATTGCATTTGAAGTATGGATGTTTGAGACTTTTGATTGTTTATACTTTTAAAATCAAGCAAGTTAGCGACAAAAGATTTGTAATTGAAACTGTATCTATATGAAACATTTTTAGCGATTGCGACCTCACGATCAAAATTAATGGCTAAACTAGGTTGAGATTTAACTACAAGATCACGAACATCTTCATACCAGCGATAATTGTTCTTGATTGAAGGTTTTAATGTTTCATCTACATGATTTACATATGTACTCAAACTCGAAGTTAGTGAAAGCGCTTGCTTTAGTACCCCCTCCAAAGAGAAATCCGCTGCACCAAACCAATTTCCCGGGTGTATCCCTTCAAAAGGTATCTCCCAGTCTGGGGCTTTGCTAATTATATTTTCTAAATATTCAATTAATCCATTAATCTGATTATATTTTTTTGCATACAATGATTTTAGAACGATATCCTCAATAGTTCTATGAATATGAATTTTACCATTAGTCTCTTTGATTATGATCAATATAGTGATTCTTTCACCAGAATTTACTATTGGTTCCAAGAAAATGGGTTGCCACTCTGCAAAAACAGGAGGGCTTTGAGGGAACTCTAAATTAGACAACATAAATAATGCCTCCTTTATCTCAATGTTAATTGCCCATTCTCTGCAACAACTACATTAAAACCAACTAAGTGGAAAAGTATCGGCAGCCTTTGCGTTAGAAATGATTGTATATTCTTATGATGATTATTTAAAGAATCTTGCTCAATTCTGCATGACTCTGGGAGTAAGTTTAATTGCTCTGGAGATAGTTTAGCTTTAATAAACTTGTTAACTTTGTTCATAAATAACTTTGTTTTAACATCATTATGTCCTTGGTAGTCCACAATCATTTCAGCAAGTTTATTACCACCCCAGTCACACTGGGTCATTGGGCTATTGTATGCTAAATCAGGTGGGAATGTACGCCCATGATCAATGAAATTATAAGCAATACCATCAAACAGTACATTCCCTGGATGCCTATCTGTATTTGCAATTAATTCATCAAAGGTGATAATTTCGTGGAGTTTTTCATAGTTAAGGAGTTGCTCTTCATTTAATTTATTGTTTACCATTAGTCTAGAAAAAGAGGGTGATTCACAATCTTCTGTGCCAAAAAAAAGTTGTTCACCATTATTAGGAATATCAGGATGATTTCTTTCAACTTTAACTATAAAAGGTTCAGGCGTGTCTATTCCTATTGCTCTGCCTAATAGTGAGCATAAAACTTCTTTAAATAATTCATTTATATTTCCGATTTGTTTTACGTATGCTTTTACAACTTTATGATCCGATGTAACAACATACCCCCTCCATAGAGGGTTAATTCCAGCATTTAACGAATCTCTTTTCATGCTTGAATTCTTAGAAACAAAAGCGGTTTTAACCGAAGAAGGCATTGATAAACTCATCTGTACCATTACTCACCCCTTAAAAATATCCCGATCATTTCTAAAGGACTGCGTCGGGTTCGCAGTTTTTTTAATGCAATTAAGTTATTGTATTTCTGAATACTTTTCTAAAAATTCATCTATCCATCCTTGTGCTACATCAAGATTTGTTATATCAGTCAGCTTTAGATTGGTTTCTTCTGCTTCGTTAAACCCCTCAATTATTGCTTCAAAGATATTTGCTTCAGTAATGACTTCATGCGCTATTTCCGCAGCATCATAGCTTTGTCTAGCTTTTTTGAGAGAGGCTATTTGTTTATCAATTCCTGCGCCAATTTTAGCTAAGGCCAATTTGAATTCTTGACGATTTATCGTTAGCGCAGTTTTGTATTTATTAAGTGTTGCGATCATAACATTCTCTTTTATTTAAGAAATTTAAATTATCCAGCTCGCCAAAATTGACGACCCATTATTTTAAAATTAGAACCGTTGTCCTCAGTTACCACTTTATCTCTATACTTCTCGTTTAAACTATGAAGAATCAATGAACCATCCGCTTCTTTAAATATCTGTTTAATCATGCCTTCTCCAGCAAAATAGAAAGCATAAATCTCACCATCAATGATCTCAGTTTGCGCTAAATTAATTCCAACTAAATCACCATCTTTAATGAAGTCAGCCATACTGTCGCCCTTAGCTTTAATGATCTTCATTGTTTTTTCTGTAACTCCTTTCTCCTTCATAAATGCTGGAGAAAAAGGGAATTTCCCATTTATAACATCAAAATGAAACTCAATTGATTCACCAGCACCGCAAGAAAAATTAGCCTCTACAACATCAATCCAAATAAATTCATTATCTGATCCATGTTCAACAACAGTTGGCTTATGTACATCTTTTGCTTCAAAAGAATCACTTTCATTCCCAGTGGTTAACCAAAAAGGGTCAACTCCCAAAAATTGAGCAATCATTGGTAGAAATGCTGACTTTTGGTTTCTGCCAGATTCAAGTGCCTGGTAAGCAGGCTGAGAGATTTTTACAGCTTCAGCTACTTCAGCTTGTGTTTTACCAGCTTTCTTTCTTGATTCTTTTAAACGATCTTTAAGCGACATAAAAACACACCTCTATTTTATAACAATATATAACCAAGGTTATAGGTAATCAAATAACTATAACTATTGACTATAAATAACTATAGTTATAATATTGGTTATATCCTTTGGAGATATAACTATGAGTAAGCAAACTAATAATAAGTTTCAGCTACTTGTTCAGCATTTTGGTAGTCAAGAAAGCACTGCAAATGCTTTGCAAGTAAAACAACCAGCAGTTTCAGCATGGGTTAGAGGCACAAAAAATATGTCTGAACTTGTAGCCATGCGTGCAGAAAAAGCAACCGATGGAAAATTTAAAGCAACTGAGTTGTGTCCATCTTTAAAAGAATTTCAACCTTTAAGCGCTTAGGAACCACCATGAGCAAAGTATTAAACGATCTACCTGCAAGCGCCAGAAATAGCATCACAAGGGTGTTGAGAGTTCTTGCAAGCAGCAATAACTCACAAATTGCAGAACAATTAGGACTCGATCCAAGCTCATTTTCCAGAATGAAAAATGATAAGAAATCCAACGGCTTGACGGACATTGAAAATGTTTGCGCAATGTTGGACTCCCTTGGATTAAAGCTTGTTCCAAAGAAATACAAAATGATTAGTGAGACCAGATTAGCCGCATTGCTTGAAATGGCAAAAAGCTGGATGGACAGAATTGATTCTGTTGATGATCTATTTCAGGACGAAATTGATGAACTGGGTATTGGTCAAGAACTTGGATACAAAGAAAAAGCCTGATGGTCAAGATCAGGCTTCATATATTCAAAACGAGATGGAAATGAATATGAAAACAAATTTAGCACATGAACCACCAGAGCCGCAAGGCGTGTTGGTTCGGTTTCCAACAAAAGAGCGACAAGCTATGTCAGAGAAATTCTCACAAGGCTATGTGCAATCAAGCCAGCTTTACAGAAAGGAGGTCTACCCATTTCTTAGTGATGCAGCACGTCATGTTTATTTTGAACTTGAAAACCGTATTAATGGATTTCAAAAAGATTCTGATTTCGTGAGCTATAGCCAGTTGCAAGGCAATGCTGAATTAGAAGGGGCTAGAGTTGTTGCTCGCGCTTCAATTTCTAAAGGCTTAAAAGAGCTAATTAAGCATGGTGTTATCACGGTTTTAGCAACAGGGAAAAAGGGTAATAAATACCAAATCAATGAAGTCTCATTACTTGGCAAGCAGTACACTAAGAAGACTAGTTCACCTACTGAACTAGTTCACGTAGTAGACCAGTCTAGTCTACCTAGTAGACCGCAACTAGTTCACGTAGTAGACACACAAAAGAAAGATTTAAAGAAATATATTAAAGAAACACACACAATAGAAAATTCGCCTGAAATTCTCGACGATTCTTGGAAACCAAATCTTACTTTCTTAAAAACAATTTTGGTTCAAACAAAATTCAGTCAACAAACAGATCAGATTTTATCACTCACTGATTTCAATTTTCACTTGGGTAATTTCAATGCGCATTGGGAAAACAAAATCAATTTGACTGAAAACCAACGTACAAGAAAATTTGCTGCATGGTTGATTCAAGAATTTGAAAAGCATTTGAACAAGGCTGAGCGAGCAACAAAGCAGACAACCAAGCCAAATCTGAATGTCAACGATGCATGGGCTGATATTCCACAATTCACTGGTCAAGTAGAGCACGTTGAAATACCAGAGGACTTCATATGAAAAACAGATTTTATCTGCCCTCATCTCATGGGAATCTTGGTTCAAATATGGTGTTTCATCGTCATGAAGGTAGAGGGTATTCAAGCGACTTAGATCAAGCACATGTTTACACACTTGAAGAAGCTCAAAAGGAGTGGGACTACGGTGATGAAGCCCCTGTATCAGCTGATCACATTGATTCAATGGCTGTTTGGAAGGTGGACCATCAATATATTCCAAACGAAACCCAGCCTTTCACTGATATTCACAATACCTACGTTGCATTCAAAAAAGGGATGTGGGATGGAAATGATGTTTATTGGTTAAATACTGATAAATGCAATATATCGACTGACTTTGATAGTGCATCAGTTTTTGGCTATCCAATAGCTAAAAAATTAGACTCAAGTTATGTGGTTATACCTTTCAACCTTGCTGACAAGGCTAAGCGTCGTACCTTTGATTTTATAAAATTAAATAAGCGCACCATGATTCAAGGCGCTGGGCTGCGTATGCCTGAAATTGTAAAAAAACAACGTCGCAGAGTTAACAATCCTATGACTCGTTTTAATTGTCCATCATGCGGTCGTATCTCTTGGCAAGACAATCCTTGTGACTTTATGGGGTGTCGTAATGTTCGGTGTGATGAGTGGAGTGTGCACATATGAACGCTATGACCTCAATGGAGTTTCAAAAAGTAAGTGCATATTGCGCTGAACACAATGTTCAAAAGGTACAAGCAGGGCCTAATCAAATTTGCCCAATATGTGCCAAAGCCTATGTAGATCAAGTGAACCAAGATCATCACAAAGAGGTTCACAAGATGGTTCGTGATAATCATTTTGCAGGTGCCATGATTCCTGATCGTCATAGAGATTCAGGATTTAAAAATTACAACGTGAATCCAGCATTACCTGGTCAAGATAATGCTTTATCCCAAAGTGTTGCTTTTGCCAAGTTAATGATTGCAGGTGATAAGCGCAATTTCATCATGTCGGGCAAAACCGGGACAGGAAAAACTCATCTGAGTTGTGCAACGGCTAGAACACTTCTGAACAAGGGTATTTACGTACGCTACATCACAAGTGAAGTCATGGCTCAGAAGATCATGAACGCATGGGATAGAGACACTAAAGATCAATCAGAGCAATCATTGATTTATGAGTTCACTCAGTACGATTTACTCATTCTTGATGAATATGGATTGCATGATCGTGAGAAGCGAAAAGAGCTTGTTCATAAGGTTTTGTACGCTCGTTATGACGCAATGAAATCAACAATGCTGATATCAAATTTCACTCTCAAACAACTCAAAGAAGATTTAGGTGATCGTCTGTGGTCAAGATTCCAACAGGGCGGTTTAACTCTAGTTGAGTGCAATTGGGGTGATCAACGGATGCAAGGGGAGCTGGTATGAAAGATTTACACGATGATAAGACTTTGGATTGGGTAGAACAAATTGTGAAATGCGTTGTTCCAATTTCTGGCGGTAAAGACTCTCAAACATGTCTCGCATTAGCAATAGAGCATTTCGGAAAAGAAAATGTAATTGGGTTATTTTGCGATACTCAATTTGAGCATCCAATGACTTATGAGCATATCGAGAATATGCGTGATCTTTACGAAGTTGAGATTATCACTAGAACAGCAGGTAGTGTTATTGAACAATGTTTGAAGTGGGGACGCTTCCCAACAGACAACGTTAATTTCTGTACTAATTATCTGAAAATCAATGTTGGAAAAGAATTTTATAAGCAACTAGCTGAACAGCAAGGATGTGGGTTTGAGGTTTGGTATGGGCTACGTTCGCAGGAAAGCCACCAGCGTGAGAAACGTTATGGCTCAAAGATTGATGACGAGCTTTATGCGCCTCATGAAATTATGCCGAGTAAATACCCAAAGTATTTAGAAAAGCTTGGTGTAATGATGCGACTGCCAATTATTAACTGGTCAGAGAGAGATGTTTTTGAGTTCCTTGGCAATAAAGTAAATCCACTGTATTCGCAAGGCTTTGATCGAGTGGGCTGTTTTCCATGTTTAGCTGGTGGAGACACTACAAAAGAAAAAGCATTTCAATTTGACTCGTTTGGTCAATCACAACTTAAAAAAGTTCGAGAGATTGAAAGGGAAATAGGTAAGTCAGTATTCACAAGCAAGGGTGCATCGCAAAGAAATAATGAAGCACAACTTTGTATGTTTTGTCAGATATGAGGTGGTGGTATGAGAAAAATCACCGAATGCTTTGATCAAATGTTGAGTGTTTTGATTTTCATCACATTCAACTCTCGTGCAGTGAACAGATATGACATTACTGAAAAAGTTTTAGATAAAGAGATTAGAACAGCACAACGGTATTTAAGAGATTTAGAGGAGCTTGGATTTATCCAAAGCAAGCGTCGTAAGGGGTATAACACAACGATCTTTTATGAACCTACCAAGAAAGCAAAAGAGTTATTTAAGGTGGCACTATGACAACTATAAACAACCTGACAAAACATGACAGTCCAGAGTTTAAGGTGGGGGATTTGGTGGTTTTAAACCAAAGCCACTCACAGAATAGAGTTCTTAAAATTCAAATGTTTCATGAAGATTTTATTAGAGCTTTTGTGAGGGATTCAATCAAATATTCTTTTGGGCATAAGATTAATTTCAGACACGCAACCCTTGAAGAAATCAAAGCAGGTCACCGCATTGATGACAACACAGACCACATCACAGACATTCGCAATCACGTTAGCCCGAGTACGATTGTCAAGGATTTGGAGGCAGAACGTCATGGATAAGTGCAGAGAAGCGTTTGAGAAAAATAGGTTTTGGATTGGAATTTTTAAAGCTGACGTTGTTTTTAAAAGTGAGATTGGTGAATTTGGCTTATATGAGGCTTTAAATTCAAAGGTCGAAGCTGAATATCTTGTTGAGTTTAATAATAAATGGGTTATTTGGTATCAGTGCTGGAAATCCCGACAGGCTGAGGTTGAACAACTCAAATGTGAGAATAAGAAAATTCATGGTCGCGAAATTAAAAAGTTTGAAGAAAACCTGATCCTAAAAGCTGAGATTGAAGAGAAAGACAAGCGGATTGAAACTCTAATCATGATATGGAGAAACCAAGCAAAAGAGCTTTGCAATGTGGACGACAAGCACGTGCGTGAAGCTCTTTTGAGTTGCGCTGATGAGTTAGAGGTAATGAGGGCTAACAATGCAAATTCCTAAAGGGTGGCAAACACAATCTAAGACTGTTGCGAGATCAGTTCTCAAGCCAAGACAAAAACATGAACCATCATTAGGTGAACGGCTTTTATGCCGTCACCTTGACACTTTGAAAATCGAATATGTGCAAGAGTTTAAGTTTCATCCTGAGCGGAAGTGGAAAGCTGATTTTCGTATTGAAGGTTATCCGATCCTAGTCGAAGTTGAGGGAGGTGTGTTTTCAGGTGGTCGTCACACAAGAGGCAAAGGTTATTCAGCAGATTGTGAGAAATACAGTGCAGCGGCAATCCTTGGCTGGGTAGTGATTCGAGGTACTACAGAACAGGTCAAAAAAGGGATTGTCGTTGGTTGGATTGAAGAAGCGATTAAGAAGTTAAAAGTTTAAGGGGCAATTATGAACGCAGTAGCAAATAGAAAACATTTCTCAGTTGCAATTAACTGGGCAGAAAATCCAATTGAGTGGCACTTAGAGCAATATGGTTCTTGGCTACTGCTTGATGAAAACTATGTGAGCTTAGGTGCTTCGAGTGTCTTAGGTCATCTAATTGATACAGCGAATGGCGTGTGTGTTGATAAGCGAGAGAGAGTTGCGCCACTATGCAAGATCAATGATGCTCACGCAGATGCTGTTAGCGACATGCTTTTAAGTTTAATGAAAAATGAAAACAACAAGGTTCAGAAATGGCTCAAGGTTGTAATCATGTTTTATGTTGAGTTTAAGACAGAGAAAACCATTGCTAGACACCTTGATATATCTGAATTTTCAGTCGCTAGAGATAAAATGCTTGGCTTGGTTAGATTGGCAACAAAGTATCAATTCAGAAGTCGCATCATAGGGGCTTGAAAGTCAGGGTGTATTGTGGCATATTTCTGTTATAGTGGACGAAGTTATGGTAATCCACTAGATATGAAGCTCACAGAAATGTGGGCTTTTTGCTTTTCAGGAGAACAACATGCTCCGAATCAAACAAATCTTCTGCCGACACGTTTGGGAATATTCAGATTTCTTTACGGTGAGAGAGTGTCGGAAGTGTGGGAAGGTGGTGGAAGTTTAAAGCTTTGCATAGCCTTTTTATTTCTTCATGCTAAAATATACAGACTTTTCCAAGAAGTTATAAAGAATGAATATTAAAGAAAAACTGGAACAAGCCAGAGCTTTATACCTAGATAAATATCCCTATTCACCTAATATCATTTTTATTGGTCGAGACTTAATAGAAGATTTGAGTTTAATGATTGGTGGGTATGATTTTTATGAGAAAACTCATACTCATTTATGGGGGTGTGATGTGATTCGCGTATTGAGTGGAGATACTCTTAAATTTGCTGAGCATTCTGATGTGCGTAAAGCCATAGTTAAATTTAATTTAGATAAATCTTGTAGTTCTTACCCAGTTCCTAAAACTCACACAACAGTAGGTGGTCGATCAAATGGCAATCTTATACCATCAAAAGTTATCGAATTAGAGCCAATAGAATTCACAAAAGAAGAAGTTGAAATATATTTAATGCAGAATTGAGAATGAAAAAGCCTAAAACCACCTCAACGGTGGTTTTTTAATGCCTAGAGGAAAGTGGGATGAACTTAAATGAACTGAATGTTACCCATATTGGTTTAATCATCATCCTAATTAGTGTCGTTTTGATTTATTTCCACTTATGGTACCAAGACTACAAAAATTGGAAGTTTCAGAAAAACAAACCAAGAGCTTTGAATCCTTGGTTGGATTGGTGATGTATGGATAGACAGGAAGCACTAAGCAATCTCAAGCGATATGAATCTGAGATCAGTAAGTACCAAAGCTTATCTCGCGGCCTTATGACTCGTGATGAAATGATTGTTATTGATCGAAAGATTAGTCAGTTAAAAGAATGGTCTAAAACAATTAGAAGTATGTTGAGTGATTGATCTTACTTGGATATGTTGATAATTTATTGTTTCTAAATTAATTATAGAGAAAGAAATAATGGATGAGTTTGAAGCGCAAACACTAAAAGAAATTGAGTTAATTAAAGCAAAAGCTGCAATTGCTGTTGCGGTAATAAATCATGTACAAACGAATTCGCTAATTGATCATGAAAAAGGTGAGTTTAAGCAAAATATGATCGACACAATTAAGCAAGTACAAGCAACCTTAGAATAATGTAGTTAAAACACAAACCTCCTTCGGGAGGTTTTTTATTGGAGATTCCTTTATGGAAGATATTGAGCTTCCGAAAGGGAGTGAGCCATTAGAAGATGACCGTCGCGAACGGTTGGCGCAAGAATATTTAAAATGCTTGAACATTGCCAAGGCAGGTGAATTGGCAGGGTATGCGGATAAGAGTACTTCTTGGAGAGCATTCGAACGTGATGAAGTTCAAGAGCGAGTCGCATATTTAAGTGCTCAAAGATTGGAGCGTACCCAAGTAGATGCGGATTATGTTTTAAGACGTTTGGTTGAGATAGATCAGATGGACGTTTTAGATATTATGGATGATTCTTACAACTTCAAACCAATTGGTGAGTGGCCTTTAATTTGGCGTCAATATGTTTCCAATATAGAAAATATTGAGCAATTTGAGGGCTTCGGAGAAGATCGTGAGCAATCAGGTTGGCTTAAAAAAATCAAATGGCCTGACAAAGTTAAGAACCTTGAGCTGATTGGTAAGCATGTTGCGGTAGGCGCATTCAAAGATAAGATTGAACATGATGTATCAGATCCACTTAAAGACCTTTTGATTAGAGCAAGTGGAAATACATTAAAACCTAAAGGATAAAACCATGACTTCGGATGAGCTTGAAAAAAACTTGTCTGATCCATGGTGGCGTCTAACAAGTGGTTTTTTATATCAGATTCTAATCAAAGGTGATGAAGAAACAGAGGGGTTAAAGGCTCCATTCATACCAAATGAACATCAAATCAACTTCATTGAAAACCTTCACTATAGAAATGTAATCCTTAAGGCTCGTCAGCTTGGCTTTACAACAATGATTGCAATCTATTACTTGGATTGCTGTCTGTTTGGTGAAGGCGATACGCGCGCAGGGATGATTGCGCAAGATAGACTGGCAGCAGAAAGTCTATTTCGAGACAAAGTTAAGTTTGCATACGAAAATTTACCTCCTGAGATTAAAGAAAGATTCCCGTTAGGTCGAGATAGTGCAAGTGAATTATTGTTTGCTCACAACAATAGCTCTATCAAAGTCGGAACATCAATGCGTTCAGGTACTTTGCAGTACTTGCATGTATCTGAGTTTGGAAAGATTTGTGCAAAATTTCCGGATAAGGCCAAAGAGGTTTTAACAGGTTCAATTCCTGCCGTATCTCCAAATGGAATCATAGTTATTGAATCAACTGCAGAGGGTGAAAGCGGTGCGTTTTATGATATGTCTGAAACCGCACGTAAGAATAAAGAATCTAATAAGGATTTATCGAAGAAAGACTATAAGTTTCACTTTTACCCATGGTTTGGGGCAAAAGAGTATGCTCTCGATCCATTTGGTATTGTAATTACTGAGAAAGATCACGCCTATTTTGATTCAATTGAGCAAGAGTGTGGTGTAACACTTTCGATTGAACAGCGCGCATGGTGGTGTGCAACTCGTGATACCGATTTTAGTGGCGAATCACAGTTGATGTGGCAAGAGTACCCATCAACTCCTAAGGAGGCTTTTAAAAAGTCTAAGGAAGGCTGCTGGTACACAGAACAATTTACCCGGATCAGAAAAGAAGGGCGAATTTGTTCAGTTCCATATCGTGAAGGCGTGCCAGTTAATACTTTCTGGGATATTGGTAACTCAGACGGTACAGCAATTTGGTTTCATCAAAGAGTTAGAATGCAAGATCTATTCATATCATTTGATGAGGGTTGGGGTGAACCTTACGCATATTTTGTTGAGCGCATGCAAAAGCGTGGCTGGATATGGGGTACGCACTACCTACCACATGATGGTGCTCATGCAAGACAAGGTGAAAGTGCTAATTTATCCCCACAACAAATGCTCAAAAACTTAGGTTTGCAAAATATTCAAATTGTGCCACGTGTAACTGAATTAATTCATGGAATTACCAAAACTAGAGAATCACTAGTAAATGATGTTTGGTTTGATGAGGTTAACTGTAAAGAAGGCTTGATTCACTTGGAAAGCTATACAAGAAAATTTAACAAGCAAACCCAATCATATACAAGTGAGCCAGTCAAATCAGATGGGCATTCTGAAGCATCTGACGCATTTAGACAGTTTGCACAATCAAGAGATTTGATTGGTGTTATTAAAAAACCAAAAGTAACAGTAATCCCTACAGCACATCGCTGGTAACTTAAGAGGTCAAGTTGTGGCTAAATCAAATGAACAACTTGCCAACATTCTCACTCAAGCAAAAACACAATTCGATAAGATTCAAAGCGCTGTACGTGAAGAACGTCAACAGTGTTTAGAGGATCGTCGTTTCTATTCAATTGCGGGTGCTCAATGGGAAGGCAAGCTTGGTGAACAGTTTGAAAACAAACCTAAGTTCGAAGTCAATAAAATTCACTTAGCTGTTATTCGCATCATTAATGAGTATCGTAACAATAGAATTAGTGTTGATTTCATTAGTAAAGATGGATCAAAGAATGATGATCTAGCTGAGACTTGTAATGGTCTTTATCGTGCAGATGAGCAAGATTCATGTGCTGAGGAAGCTTATGACAATGGCTTTGAAGAGGCTGTTGGTGGTGGCATGGGTGCATGGCGTTTACGTGCTTGTCTCGAAGATGAGGAAGATGACGAAAATGACTATCAGCGTATCGTGATTGAGCCTATTTTCGATGCTGATTCATGCGTTTTCTTTGATTTGGATGCAAAAAGACAAGACAAAGCGGATGCAAAATTTTGCTTCGTACTTTCTTCAATGACAGTTGATGCTTTCAAAGATGAATATGGTGAAGATCCAGCAACATGGGACAAGTCAATCAACAACACTGAGTTTGATTGGTGTTCGGGTGATGTGGTTTATGTAGCCGAATACTACAAAATCGAAACTGTGAAAGAAAAGATTCATATTTTTGAGCTGATTGATGGCACTCAAGAACGACACAGTGAAAAGGAACTGGAAGAAAATCCAGACCTAAAAGTAAAGCTTGATGCTACTGGCGCTCAAGAGTTCAGAATTAAAACAGTCTCAAAGCGCAAAGTTCATAAATACATCTTATCCGGGAGTAAGGTACTTGAAGACTGCGGAATTATCGCAGGAAAACACATCCCAATTGTTCCTGTTTATGGTAAGCGTTGGTTTATTGACAATATTGAGCGTTGCATGGGGCATGTACGCCTAAGTAAAGATGCACAGCGCTTGAAGAATATGCAGCTTAGTAAATTGGGTGAAATTAGTGCTTTATCTGCTGTTGAAAAGCCAATCATGGCACCTGAGCAGGTCGCTGGCCTTGAACACATGTGGGCTAACGATAATTTAGATAACAATCCATATTTATTGGCGAATGCATTAACAGATGTAAATGGCAATGTGATCGCTCAAGGCCCTATCTCTTATACCAAGCCACCACAAGTACCTCCAGCAATGGCGGCACTAATGCAAATATCAGACATTGATATTAAAGAGCTTCTTGGCAATCAAGAACAGGGCGAAAAAATCGCTTCTAACATTAGTGCAGAAGCTATTGATATGGTTCAGACACAGTTAGGCATGCAAGCTTATATATATGTGTCAAACATGGCTAAGGCTATCAAGCGCTCTGGTGAAATTTGGCTTTCGATGGCCTCAGAAATCTATGTTGAAGATGGTCGAAAAATGAAGACTGTTGGTGAACAAGATGAAATTGACAGCATTGATTTAGTTCAACCAAAAATCATTGACGGTGAGCAAACATATGCAAATGACTTGTCAAAGGCAAAGTTTGATGTAGCTGTTGATGTTGGTCCAACTTCATCAAGTCGTCGATCTGCAACAGTTCGCGCATTAACTGCCATGCTTCCAATGGTCACTGATCAAAACGACCAGCAAGTATTGTCCTCTATGATCATGTTGAACATGGAAGGCGAAGGCATTGGTGATGTGCGTGATTATTATCGTCAGAAATTACTACGCTTAGGTGTTGTCAAGCCAACTGAAGAAGAGCAGCAGCAACTTCAAGCCGAAGCGCAAAACCAACAACCTGATCCAAATTCATTGTATTTACAAGCTGCAGCAGAAGAGGCTTCTGCCAAAGCACAGAAAGCAAAAGCTGACACAGTTCTAGTAAGTGTCAAAGCGGAAGAAACGAGAGCGAAAACCGCAGAGACATTAGCTCGTATGAATCGAGAGGATCAACAAGCTGTATTAGATATGGTTCAGCAAATCAACCAAGCCGCATCGGTATCCGCTCAGCCTGAAATGAGTGAGGGAGTTCAAAATGTCTGATTATGAGCAAGAGCAACAAACTTTAGATCCTGAAAATAAAGATTTAGGTAATCAGGAAGAAGGTGGCGAGCATCGAGATGATGCAGCACAACCTAATACTGAGGAACAAAATCAAGAAGTTGAAGAATTTGTTGTGACTTACGGTGATGAAGAGCCAAAGAGTGAATCAAATGATGATGAATTCAATGGTCAGCCAGCGCCACAATGGGTAAAAGATCTTCGTCGTAAAACCAAAGAGGGTGAGCGACGAATCAAAGAGCTTGAATCGCAATTATCTCAGAATCAAAAACCACAAGAAGTGGTGTTGGGCGAGAAGCCCACACTTGAAAGTGTTGGTTGGGATTCAGAGGAATACGAAACCAAGCTTGCTGAATGGTATGAGCAAAAGCGCTCACATGATGATCAAGAACGCAAAAAACAAGCTGAACAGGAAAATGCAACTAAGGCTTGGCAAGAAAAATTGTCAAACTATGAAGTTAAAAAGAATGCAGTAAAAACCAAAGTGAGAGACTTTGATGAAGCTGAAGAATTAGCACGAGATGTGTTAAATGAAACCCAGCAAGGCATTTTAATTCATGGGGCTAAAAATCCTGAACTGATCATTTACCACTTAGGTAAAAACCCTGAAAAAGCGAAAGAATTGGCAGGAATTAAAGATCCTATTCAATTCGCATTCGCAGCTGCAAACATCGATGCTCAAATCAAAGTGCAAACTCGAAAACCACAAACAAATCCTGAACGAAAACCTAGTGGATCCGCACCTTTAAGTGGGGCTGTTGATGCTCGTGAAATTGAATTGGAAAAGAAAGCCAATCAAACAGGTGATCGTACTGAATTAATCAAATATAGAAAATCAAAAGGTAAATAAATATGGCTACAAGCTTTACTAAACAAGAACAGGTAATGTTTGACAAAGTGATTGATGGCTTTGAAGACTTACTTGTAATAGCTAAAGGCGCTGATCTTTACGACCCACAAACCGCACAAGAAGCAGTAAATTCACGTGATAAATTCTGGGTTCCTGCGCCAATGATTGGAGCTTCTTATGATGGCTTTGATCAAACCGCAAACTTTGATGGATTAACTCAGCTTAATGTGCCAGCATCAGTTGGGTATCATAAATCTGTACCTAAAGTGCTATCATCTAAAAACCTTCGTAATGCCTATGCTATGGAGCAATTCGGAAAGGCTGCCAAACAAAAGCTTTCTTCTGATGTTAATGCTGCATTATTCAATACTGCTGCGCTCTATGGTTCTATTGTGTCTAAACGCACAGGTGCACCAACAGGGTATAAAGATGTAGCTGATCTTGATTCTCGCATGACACGTATTGGTGTTCCTTTGGATGGTCGTCAAGCGTTTTATTCGCCTACAGCTATGAATGACATGGCTGGTGATCTTGCTGGTCGTTCTGAAGATACTGCTCGTTCTCGTAATGCATATGAGGAAGCTGTTATTCGTCACAATGTTTCAGGCTTCAAAGTATTTAAAAACGATCAAGAAATTCGTCTAGCGGCGGCAGCAGGTGGCGCAATTACAGTTAATGGTGCCAATCAGCGAACAATCCCATCAGCAACCATTACATCTGCTGGCTTAGAAGAAAACAAAGATAACCGTTACACTGATTTAGTGGTTGCTGGTGCAGGCTATGCAAGCATTAAGGTTGGTGATGCGTTCACTTTGCCGGGTGTATTTGAGCTACACCTAATCTCTAAACAAAACACAGGTCAATTAAAAACTTTCCGTGTTGTTGATAAACCAGCAGCTAATACAATTCGTATTTACCCTGCAATTATCGATGCTGCTGAAGGTTCAATTGGCTCTAAAGAATATGCCAATGTATCTGCAGCACCTGCTGATGCTGTTGCCTTGACATGGTTAAATACTGTTTCAGCCCCATTAAACCCATTCTTTCGTAAAGAAAGTTTGATTCTTATTCCTGGTTCTTTCTCTGTAGAAGCAGATGATGGCTGGCAAGTAATGCGAGCTACTACAGATTTAGGTATTGGTATTACATATACCCGCCAAGGGAACATTAACGACCTATCATGTAAAGCGCGTTGGGACATTGATTTTGGTACTGCTTTACTCAACCCAGAAATGGCTGGTGTGCAGCTATTTAATCAAACCTAAACTATAACAATATGACGACAAATGCCCGCTAATTGCGGGCGTCGTCATTTTTGGAGTATCAAAATGTCAAATAGCTATCCTCGCGCCTTATACATTGGCGACACCAAGAATAATGAATATGAGATTGCACATGGTGAGGAACAAGAAGCGCAACTTCGACAAAAAGGATATGTGCACTTTCTAGATCTACCCGAACATGTTCAGGATCCTAATGTTGATGATGACGATATTAAGTATTCTTCTGGTACCGAGCCAAATAATGAAGAACTAGACCAAGTCAAAACTGAACTCCTTGAAGCATTAAAAAAGAATGAATGGTATGAAGATCAACTTCAAACTGCTCAATCTGAATTCGTTGTAAAAGTAAATGAGCTTCAAAAAGAAAACTCAATCCTGAAATTCAATGCCATGGATGCAACAGAACTTAAAGTAATTCTTGATTCCAAAGATGTGAAATATGGTTCACGTGATGGCAAAGATGTTCTTGTTGGCCTAGTCATTTCTGCGGTTTACCCGGAAGAAGGTGAGTAGTCATGTGTTGGGAAGTGAGAAATTTCCTCAATCTAATCCATGTCATTCCCATTAACGACCTTAAGAAACACACCTACACCCATGATTGCATCTGTAATTGTAGCTATGAAGATGGTGTCTATATTCACAATGCTTTTGATGAGCGTGAATTAACTGAAAATTTACCAAAAAGTTGAGGTTCTTATGTCATGGACTAAGCGTCAAATTATTGAACGTGCTTATGAAGAAATAGGTTTGCCGGCTTATGTCTTTGACTTACAGCCCGAACAGGTCGAAAGCGCCAGACGAAAACTTGATTCAATGGTTGCTGGATGGTCTTCTAAAAATATTCAAATTGGCTATCCATTGCCAAGTGAAGCCAATTCAAGTGATGTGGATCAAGATACAAATGTACCTGATTACGCCATTGATGCGCTTGCATTTAATTTAGCAATTCGAATTGCACCGGGTTTAGGAAAGCAAATCTCACCCGATATTCGCATTACTGCAAAAGGTGCTTACAACGACTTACTAACAATGGCAGTTAAAAACCCACCACAGATGAAATATAGCTGTGCGCTTCCAAGTGGTGCGGGGCATAAACACCGCTGCGATAAATTTATTATCAACAAGCAAGACAATAACGTTTTATCACCAAATCAAGATGTGGAGTTCTTTAATGACTAAACGATTAAATACTGCTGACTCTTTGATGATGGGTGATCAATTTGTTATTTACCGTGGCAACTGCACTGATTTCAGAGCCTTGCCTCAAGAAGTACTAAAAGATTGGATTCAAGAGTTTATTCCCACTCAACCATCACAAGGTGTGCCATTAGTACAATACTATAATCCTAATGGTGACTTTAATCTTGTTGTAGAAAACCATGCGCAAGAAACTTATCTATTGTTAAATCCATCAATAGGAATCAACAATGGCACCTTAACGCTTCCAAACAATAGTGAAGTTATTGATCAGCAACAAATATTATTTTCTTGCTCACAGCAAATCACCAACCTTTCTATAAATGGTAATGGGGCTGCTGTAATTGGTGCACCTAATGCAATTTCAGCAACGGCATTTTTCAAACTTCAATATGACAAATTATCAGGTACTTGGTATCGAGTGGGGTAAATATGCAAATCCCTATTCTAGGTGGTATCTACACTGACCAAAACTCAGATTTTCGCACATCATATCCTCGCAATATGATTCCAGTTCCTAAGGAACAAGGGATTTCTCAAGGATACTTACGACCTGCAGAAGGGATTGAACAATTCTCTGAATTATCAGCCATCGATCGTGGCGGAATAGAGTGGAAAGGTGTTTGCTACCGTGTTTGTGGTGGTAAGCTCATTAAGGTTAATGCCAAAGGTGTTGTAACTGAAATTGGCGATGTATTGGGCTACGGTCAGTGTAATTTTGATTATTCATTTGATCACTTAGCAATTAATTCATACCCACATATGTATTTGTATGATGGTGAGGAATTAAAGCAAATCACTGATAACGACTTAGGTATTGTTTTAGATGTGACTTGGGTTGATGGTTATTTCATGACAACTGACGGTGAATTCATTATTGTTACTGAATTGAATGACCCATTTCAAGTAAATCCACTGAAATACGGTTCATCTGAAGCAGATCCTGACCCAATTAAAGCGCTTATTAAAGTTCGCAATGAGGTTTACGCGCTAAACCGCTACACAATTGAAATCTTTGATAACGTTGGTGGTGAAAACTTTCCTTTTGCTCGAATTGATGGAGCTTTGGCAACTAAGGGCTCACTTGGCACCAAGACATGTTGCAAATATTCAGAAGCGGTTGCATTCCTTGGTGGTGGTAAGAATGAGCCGGTAGCTTTGTGGATATCTGCAAACGGATCTACCAATAAAATCTCTACTCGTGAAATTGAGCAAATCATTCATCAATATGATGAGAAAACACTTTCAGATTGTTTAATGGAGACGCGCCTAATTGATGGGCACAACTGGCTTTATTTGCACTTACCTGATCAAACACTTGTCTATGATTCAGCAGCAACAGAAGCTACACAACAACCTGTATGGTTCACTCTGGGATCGGGTTTAGTGCAGAGTCGATATTTAGCTCAAAACTTTGTTTGGTGTTATGGAAAGTGGATTGTAGGCCACCCAAATCAAGCAAAACTTGGCATTTTCACTAATTCAAAAGGTGATCACTGGGGTGATGTTGTTTCATGGGAATTTGGGACCACAATTCTATATAACGAATCCCGCGGTGCTATTTTTCATCAAGTCGAGCTTGCTTGCTTAACTGGGCGAGTTGAATTCAGCAAAGATCCTACTATTTCCACTCAATATTCACTTGATGGTGTGAACTGGTCTAACCCAAAATTGATTAAGTCAGGGAGATCAGGGGATCTAAACAAAAGGCTTGTATGGCTTCAACAGGGCTACATGAATAACTGGCGTATTCAGAAATTCTCAGGCACTTCGGATAGCAGGCTTACAGTTGCTCGCTTAGAGGTTCAGATCGAACCATTGGGGGTTTAATGGCTAAGGAACAATTCAAGGTCTTACGACCAGATATTGAGCGTTTATGTAATGGTAATCAGCGCCTTGTCAAAGCATTTGAAAATCTATTTCGAATGCTGCCAATTGATACAGACCCAAATAGCGAAGCAATTGAAGCTGCACAAATCACAGCAGATAACGCAACTGCTCAAGCCTTGTTGGCAGTGGCACTTATAGAATTTCTAAGTCACATAACCGAGCTGGTTAGCACTGAACCAAAACATGTGTGTTCATGCGCATTAAATGAAGATTTAAGTCCTCGTTTTGAACATGTGCAACAAGACGTCATTCTTCCATCAGATCAGCTTACAGAGCCGATGAATCTATATTTAGAGGTCAATTAAAATGGCTGTAAAAGTAAAGAATATTATTCCTACAAAATACGCTGAAAATGCGCAAACAACTCAATTTACTGCTGCAACTGCTACGACAATCGATAAGTTCACAATCACCAACACATCTGCTGCAGTCGCAAAGTTTAGCTGCAATTTGGTTTTGGTTGATGGAGCTGTGGCAGATTCAAATCTTGTGATTAAAGAAAAGGCCATCAGTGCAGGTGAAACTTATGTTTGCCCTGAGTTGGTTGGTCATTCATTGGAGGCTGGTAGCTTTATCAGCACACTTGTTGATACTGCATCAGCATTAACTATTCGTGCTTCAGGTCGGGAGATTACTTAATGCAAATTATTCCACCTGATAATACAGAGCTTTTAGCAAAGCTGTTGAGTAATGAGCAAATGCTCAAGTATGTAGATTGTGCGGAAGCAATTCAAAGACAAGTTGGAGAGCTACCTCAAATTGATCTCCCTATATTTCATCACTTTGCGCCAAATGTCTACATGCGCCAAATGGATGCGCCAGCAGGAGTGATAGTTGTAAGTAAAATGCATCGTACTGAACACATGAATATTTTACTTAAAGGAAGCTTAACTGTAGTAACTGAGAATGGGATTGAATTTTTACAAGCACCATTAATTATCAAATCAGATGCAGGCACTAAGCGAATCGGGTACTTCCATGAAGACAGCTCATGGGTCACTGTTCATCCGACTGAATTAACCAATGTTGATGAAATTGAAGCACAGGTAATTGTTCCTGAAAGCGAGATCCAAGAGTTTCTCAAAACACTTCCTAGTAAGGAGAAAGCATTATGTCATGGGGAGCTGTAGCAGCAGTAGGTGGTGCAGTTATTGGTGGTGTAATGTCCAGTAATGCATCCAAGAATGCAGCAGGAAAAGCATCGGATGCACAAGTTCGTGCTGCCGAAATTGCCACTGAAGAACAAAGACGACAGTTTGACGCAATCCGTGAGTTGATGAATCCTTACGTGAATGCAGGCACACAAGGTCTAATGGGGCAACAAGACTTATTAGGGTTAAATGGTAATGAGGCTCAACAGAATGCGATCAACAACATTTCAAATAGTTCTGAGTTTCAAACATATTTAAATCAGGGTGAAAATTCAATTCGTCAAAATGCATCTGCAACAGGTGGTTTGCGTGGTGGGAATACTCAAGCAGCTTTATCGCAGTTTAGCCCACAATTACTTAACCAAATGATTGGTCAGAGATTTACAAATCTTGGAGGCTTGACTTCTCTAGGTCAAAATGCCGCTGCTGGTGTTGGTAATGCTGGCATGCAATCAGCTAATAACATTTCAGGTTTAATGCAACAGGTTGGAGCTGCTCAAGCTGGCAATGCTTTAGCTCAAGGCCAAGCAAATGCGAACATGTGGAACGGTATTTCAAACTCAATAGGCACTATAGGCGGTATGTACGCCAGTAAAAATTGGTGATTAAAATGGTTAGTCCAATCGATTACACGTTAGATGTAGCAAACCCATTTCAAGCGGCAATGCAAGGGTTTCAATCTGGTCAACAGGTTATCAACAATGCAGAAATTATTAAAGCGCAAAGAGCTGCTGAAGCTAGAAAACAACTTGAAGCAATGCAGCAACAGCAAATGAAGAAAGATTTATATGATTTTTCTCTGATGCCTAATAAATCTTATGATGACTATTCAACTATTATTTTGAAACACCCCTCACTTCAAGAGCCCATCTTAAAATCATGGGAACTTAAAAGTGATGGTGATAAAAAACAGATGTTTAGCACTGCTTCTCAAGTTTATGCAGCATTAAATAACAACCAAAATGCTATAGCTAAGGAGATTTTAGATCCCCAGATAGCCGCTTATGAGAATTCAGGCTACAAACAAGAAGCTTTAAATCTTAAAAATCTACGTGCTCAAATTGATCAAAATCCGCAGATGGTTAAAGACCGTTTGGGCATGACAATGCGAACTGTTGACCCTGAGCAATTTAAAAATGTTTCAGATGGTCTGAATACCCTTGAAATGCAACCGCTAGAAATGGCAAAAACTAAGGCTGAAACGGCAAAAATCAATGCAGAAGCTAATGACATTCCACTTGCTGCTGAGGATCGTAAACAAGGTGTAGTTAATCAGGGTACTAAAATCGAGTATGACAATCAGTACAATTATGACAAGTTGGGTCAAGATCAACAGCAATTTATTGCTGGCTTAGATTCTACAGAAAGAATTGCGGCAGCTAAACTTAGAGCTGCAAAAAATGAAACGTCAATTCAAAGGGTTGAGCGTTTAGAAAAAGTTGAAAACTTTGCTAATGCTGCACAGACAGCAGCAGAGGCATCCAAAAATGCAGCAAGGCTTGCAAATTTAGCAAATGAAAATTCTGGAGCATACTGGGATCGCCTTGTGCGACAAGTGCCTGGCACATCTGAGAACACTTTTGCAAAAGATATTGAGTCGCTAAAGTCTCAAGTATTTTTAGCTCAGGTTGAAAAGATGAGAGGATTGGGAGCGCTAACAGATAGAGAGGGTGACGCAATTCGCTCATCTATTGCTTCACTAGATATCAACCAAGGTCCAGAAGTAGTACAAAAAAACCTTTCTAAAATTGCTCAGCAACTTTCCTTGGCTGCTCAAAGCGCCAACCGCAAAGCTCAGCTTTACGCAACAAAAGGTCAAGGGTATTCGCAGGGCATTAAAGATGCTGCTAAAGAGTTGGGAATTTCAGAAGCTGAGGCACAATTGTTCGCTAATGAGAATGGATTATAAAAAATTATGATATTCTCCTCCTTATTAAAAAGGAGGGGATACATGAAAAAACTATTTTTTATATCTTTATTAATGTTTAGCACATTTTCATTTTCAGCAGAATGGACCTTAGTAACAACATCCAGCGATAATGAAAAATATTTTATTGATTCTAAATCTATTAAAACAAATAACCAGAAAGGAACTGCGCAGGCCTGGATAAAAACCGTTAAGCGATATAATGGCAAGGATTTAATGAATTCTAAGTTTCTTATGGAATATGATTGCAGAAACCAAAAGCATAGGTACTTATCCCTAACCCAATATAATTCCAAGGGAATTGTTAAGTCCTCAAGTAGCAAAGAGGATTATAATTTTAGGTATGTTGCTCCTGATACAATTGCTGAATCTCTTATGCTATTCAGTTGCAGAACTAACAAGCTGATTGATGCATATAATGAAAGTGGTTTAACTGATGACAACAGATAGGTGTTTAAATGAAGTTTATATTTTTCATTTTGATTGTCTCGACCCTTACTGCTTGTAGTAAACATGAAGACTGGATTTGTAAATCTAAGTTAAATACTAATGGAAAACCTATTCAGTACTCAGAAAACATTGATACTGGAGAGATTGGTGGGGCGGATAAGTGTCAAAATAAATAACATACATGATTAAGATAAAGCACCTAAGGGTACTTTTCTTTAAGTAATTGTTCAGCTATGCCAATCAACTCATTTAAAAAAATAGGCTAAGAAAACTAGTGAATTCTTGGTTAAGCCTATAATCCAAAACAAAACCACCTCCAGGTGGTTTTTTATTACCTAAGGAAAAGCCATGGCAAATAGCTATAAAGATTCAAAATGGTCTAACTTATCATCCATTACTGAAAAGCGCCTTGGATTACCTGAAGGATTGCTTAAAAATATTGTGCTTCATGGTGAAAAGTCTAATGCAGATCAAGTAAGTAGTGCAGGCGCGAAAACAGTTTTTCAGATTATCCCTGAGACACGGAACGCTATTCTGAAAAAATACAAAGTGGATGCCTATGAAAGCGATAAGAACTCAGCATTGGCAGCTGGATATTTACTTAAAGAAGCACTTGACCGAAATAATGGGAATGTAGAAGCAGCAATTGGCGAGTATCATGGTGGTACTGACCGTACAAATTGGGGACCAGTTAATAAGGCGTATCGTCAGCGCGTACTCTCGGCAATGGGTGGTCGTAATTTTCAAGATCAACCTGCTAATTCAGCACGAGATCAATACCAAAACCAATCTAAAAGCATTGTAGATGAATATCGCAAACAGCAAGCAGAGCGGCAAAAGGCAAATCAACCAAAACCAAATGCTGATGCAGATCGTTCGAAGAAAATCATTGCAGCCTACCAAAAAGCTCGCGAAGACGGAAAAATTCAAGATTCCACAACTCAACCCCAAGGTCTCCCTGATTTTGATGCGAATGGTAATTTTGTTCCTGAACAACCAGTACAACCTCAACAACCAAAACCTGAAGCATCATTAGGGCAGAAAATTTCTGGTGGGCTCGAAGCTGCTGCAACAGTAGGTAGCGGATTGATTGGTGCGCCAATTGGTCAAACTCTTGGGACTATTAAGGGCGCTGCGCAGGCTGTAATTGATGGTAATTTTGGAACGCCTCAAGGTGCACAAAATATTTTGAATACTGCTAATACTGCTGCTCATGCATTAACTTATGAACCAAGAACTGCAGCAGGTCAGGAAAATGTGCAAGGTATTGGTGAGTTTATTCAGGATGTTGGTTTGGATACTTTACCACCAGTAATGGGAGGTATTGGTGTAGCAGCTAGCACTCTAGGCGGGGCTTCTATTCCTGTTGTTTCAGGTGCTGCTAGAGATTTAGCACAGGCTACAAGTCAAGCCGTCCAAAGACCCATTCAAGCCACTACTAATGCCATTAGATCAGGTGTGGATGGTCTTAAGGATGCAGTAGGTTTGAATCGCGATACTGGCACTAACCCAGCACCAGCAAACGTTGGTGCGGCTCAAGTTGACCAAGCCACTATTCGTGATGCTTTAGCTCAAGATCTGCCTTACCCACCTCAATTAACTCAAGGTCAATTAACTCGTGATCCTGGTCAATTAAAATTTGAAACTGAAACCGCTAAGAATTCCAATCTTGGTACACCACTTCGCCAGCGTTATGAAGAGCAGCATGAGGTTATGCAGCAAAATTTAGAAGCTTTTATTGATGATACAGGTGCGCAAGCAACCAATATGCGCGAAGTCGGATTATCTGTTGATAGTGCGCTTCAAAAACAAATGAAAGCTGATAAGAATCGTGTCCGTGTTGCATATGCTAAAGCTGACAAATCAAATGAAGCTCAATTACCAGTTGATCTTACCCAGCCGGTTAGAAATGGCAATGACTCTCTAACGGTTCTTGATTATTTAAACTCTCAACCTGATCTAAAATCTACCCCTATTATTTCTGATGCAAAATCCATAGCTACTAAATTAGGAATTGCGAATAAGGATAGCAATGGAGATTTAATTCCTGCTAGCCCTACAGTTCAACAAATGGAGAAATGGAGATCAGAGATTAATCAAAACACAAATCTTGAGCCTACCAATGTACGTCAAACCGCAATACTGAAAAGTTTGATTGACCAACATGTTGAGCCTGTTGCTGGACCACTTTATCGAGCTGCTCGTGTTGAGAGAAAGCGAATGGCTGATCACTGGGAAAATCGCGCAATCATTAAGGACCTTACAACCAATAAAACTGGTAGTAGTGACAGGAAAGTTGCGCTTGAAGATGTACAGAAGCGAATTATTCATGATGGTTCACTTGATGACATGAGGTTTGCTAAACGCGCTCTTTTAACTTCCGGCGAAGAAGGTAAGCAAGCTTGGCGTGATATTCAGGGGCAAACACTTCAAGAAATTAAATTGGAAGCAACAAAAGGCGTGGCGCCTGATGCACGTGGAAATCAAATGATAAGTCCAGCAGCTTTGAATACAGCAATTAATAAACTGGATAAAAGCGGTAAATTGGATTTTATTTTTGGCAAGCAAGGCGCTGAAAAACTACGGGCAGTAAATGAAATATCTAAGACCCTGTTTACTGTTCCTGCGTCTGCAGCAATTAATCACAGCAATACTGCGGCAACACTTACAGCAGCTATGGATATTGCATTGTCAGGAATGTCAGGATTTCCAGCACCAGTGGCGTCAGCGCTTCGTTTAGCAACAAAACACATCAAGGACAACAAAGTGCGTGCAAGAGTGCAAAAAGCTCTCAATCCTCAGAGGACAACTTAATGAGCAATAGAGTCTCAACCCCTTTTCCTGTTTACAATGATACAGATGGAACCTCGCTAGATGCGGGGTTTATTTTTATCGGTGGTGTCAATTCAAATCCCATTAACAACCCAATTGCTATTTTTTACGATGCTGAATTAACCATGCCTGCTGAGAATCCAGCTCGGACAAGAAATGGATATATTGTAAAAAATGGCGCTGCAAGACAATTGTTTTGTGCTGAACCTATTATTTCAATTCTTGTGCTAAACAAAAGAAAAGAAACTGTTTGGAACTCAGCTAGTGTGAATCTAAATCCCGGCGTGACTACTGATGCTGTAATCGATACTGAAAGTGGAAAGTCACAAGCCGAAATCAATTCAAATACTTTGCGCATATCTGAAAACCTTGAAGATCTGAACAATAAAGAGCAAGCTCGATCCAATCTTGAAGTTTATTCAAAAACTGAGGTAGACGATAAAACTAAGCAAGCTACTGAGGAAATTCAAGGTACAGCCAAAGTTGCAACTGAAGATATTGCGAAAGCTTTGAGTGACGACACAACTTTCATTACCCCTAAAAAGATGAAAGCTATCCTTGATGAATATTTGTTTGGTCGAAAATGGCAGGATGTAACAGCTGAACGAAATACAGCCACCAAGTATAAAAATGATACTAAACAGTACATTGATATATCTATCATTATGTCGGGTAGCAATACTGATCCTACTAAAATTGTCTCTATTGATGTTATTCAACCAAATAGCATAACAACTGCAAGAGCAACCAATGCGCAACAGTATTCGCAAGAAAAAACGATTTCAACATCAGTACCACCAGAAGCCGAATATAGGGTAAATGGTGATAAGACTGGATTAATTTGGCTGGAACTTCGCAAACCTAATGTAATTTCAGCATAGGAATATATACATGAGTAATTTAGTATTAAGCCCACATTTACCTTTCACTGATATCGATGGAAGCCCTCTAAATGAGGGCTTTGTTTTTATTGGTGAGAAGGATAAAGACCCAGTATTATTTCCAATTAATGCGTTTTGGGATGAAGCCAAAACAAAGCTAATAACACAACCAATACGCACAAAAAACGGTTATGTGGTTAATGGTGGGGTTATTTCTAAAATTTATATTGAACAAGCAAATTGTTCAGTATTAATTAAAAATAAAAATCAATCAAAGATCTTGGCTGATAACAATTCTGTGCAATTTTCTAGCCTCTCTACGGTTCAAACGATTGTTCAAACTGAATCATCTAGAGCAACTAATGCGGAAGGAGCCTTACAAACAAATATTGATGCAGAAAAAAATCGGGCAATAGCGGCTGAACAAAATTTAGAAGTTAGAATTACTACGAGTGTAAATTCAATCAAGTACTTTGATACTGAAGCGCAACTTTTAGCATTCACGCCTACTGAAACAGATCCTCAACAAGCATATGCTTTCGATACAAAGAAAAATTATCTTTGGATTGCAGCAACTTCTTCTTGGAAAGATGAAGGGAAAAGTGTTCTTGCTTTAGCAGATGATGATGCAACAAGAAAGGTAAATGTCCTTGCCTCAGTAGAAAGCGGAGTAAAAGCATCTCAGCTACCAGATTCTGAAATTTCTATTTCCAGTAATGGTGTTGGATACGCAGTTGGTGTTGATTTAGAAAATACGGTAGTAAATTACATTGATTTTCTGCTTACTAACCTAAAAACAAGCACTGTTTTAAATTTTAAAGTATATGAGCGATCTGTTGATGGATCTGGAGTTTTACCAGGGGCTTCAACTGATGAATTGCTCTATAGTTTCTCGGAAACTGTACACAACCTAGTTGGTTATAATCTCATTGATAGTAATCTAATTAGAACAAAGATCCGATTTGAATATCCTGAACTTGTTTTTTCAGATAAGAAGCGAATTTTATTTGAAGTAACTTCTACTGATATCTTTGGTATTGCGACTAAAACAATTACACCACCAGATCCAGGCTTAACCAACTCATTGGGAGGTTTCTATAAAAATCAGACTTCTGGTTGGGGGCTTGCGCAACTCGGCGATCGTAGAATTGCTTATACATGTGGATTCGATGACAAGCATTTAACTGAATACGAAACTGTTGATTACAAAGCAACTAAGTTAAGTGAATCATTCAGCTCAGGCATTTTGTTCTACCACTCCACATCAAGAAATTGGACATGTTTTGGTAAGGGGTTTTCAACCTTTGCTAACCAGAAGTTTAATAAAATTAGCATGTGGTTTGCCAATTTATCTGATGTTGCAAAACTACGTTATCAAATCATTGCCCGACCAACCTCAATTGCTTCTGAAATCACTTGGATTGGTGCCAGTATTTATGACCGAGAGATCTATAAGTCTTATGTAGATGTAGCTGGCAAGTATGAAGCAAATGAAAATGAGCACTTAATTGATTTCGAGTTTGATGAAACATTAGTGCCTACTAGTCACTTTGTGATGATTCTTGTTATTGCGGAAAAAGCTGATGGATCAATAGCAACACTTGGCTCAGCAGCTCGAAGCGATATTTCATCGATGACGCGTGTTGATCGTGGTGTTTGGCTTATTGACAACAAAGATCCTGCATATTTATCAACTGACGTAACTTATCCATTTATTCTGTACTATGTAGATAAGCGTGGTGTTAATACTGTACTTAATGAGATGAAGCAGGAGATCAAAGACCTTGAATCATCTGTAGTCTCTGACAAAGAAGTGGGCACACCAATATTCCAGCCGATTCTCAAGAGTGAAGTAAATAATCTTAATGTCAGTCTAGATGGAACGGTGATTGTTCAGGCAAGCACTAAAACTACAATTTCAGCTTCATTTACACATGATCCTTCTACAATCGGAAGCACTATTGTAAGCAGCACATTAAACAAGTCTGATGCCAAAAACTGGATTTCAAATGTAAATCCATGGCTAGGCTATAGAAATCTAAGTAATGTTGTTGTTACCAATACAGCTAATAGCACAGTATTGACGGAAGGGGTTCACTATGAAGTAGATGCTTATGGGGGCAAATTAATAGGCCTGACTTCAACCACATATAATGTCTCTGTTTCATTCACATATGCAAAAGAGCGTTATGACATTATTCAAATCAATCCATTTACCTTAAATGTGACGATGGTGAAGGGTACAGAACGTATCTTTGATCCGGGTGAATGGATGGTTGAAGCTGCTGTACCTAATCGAGCATTATGCCGAGTTTTAGTTACTGGCACTAAAGCAGAAGTGGTTCCGCTTGATAAGTACATCTCTTGTGGTGGCAAACCTTATTTGTTAGGTAATGATTATGATGCACTTAAGCTTCACAATCAGTCATGTTTAAGACGAGTTCAAGCCAAACTAGAAAAGGGCCAGAATATCAACCTTATTGGATATGGTGATTCAATCACTGCAATGGGCGGTTTTCACACAGAAGATATTCCTAATGAAAACCATGATTACTATGGTTTTTTTGCTTCATTTCCGCAGGATTTGCGCGATAGAATTCCTACTTATCTTTATGACAGTGGAATAGGTGGTCGTATTCATGTAGGTTGGAACTGGACATTAAAGGCTTATCTTGAAAACATCTATGCCAATACTGTGAACTACTATAACTTTGCAGTTGCTGGCACAGACTCAACTGATGGAGCAAGAGACTCACGATTGCAATACCCGCTTTCTTATCATCCGGACCTAGTTGTCGTAGGTTTTGGTATGAATGACGCAGGAAGTTCAGTTCTCTATTCAAACCTTGTAAAGATTGTTAATACATTCAAAAATGCTGGTAGTGATGTTGTTTTAATGCCTGTCGTGCGAACACCAACTTTACCATATGGTATTTACCAAGGTGAAGACTGGCGCAAGATCAATCGATATGTTTATGCTGCTGCGCTTGATTCTGGTGCCGCTTATTGTCCAATTGACTGGTATGTTGACGATGCACATTATGGTGGTATTGGACTTAACTTTAAGCACTTATGTTCACAAAACCTATTCAATCATCCGGGGCCATATGAATATTCAATCTATGGCAAGATGCTAACAAGTGTCTTTGAATAAATAAAAACCTAAAACCATAACAAGCCCTGTGCTTCAATAGCTTAGGGCTTTTTTATTGCCAAAAATAGGGGGTTACATGCAAGAGCATGAAAAAACATTACTGACTTTAATTGTAATTGGAGGGCTGATCGGTATGAGTAAGCTTCTAGTTTCACCTGAAAAACTCACTTTCCGAGTAATTATTGGGCGAACCATTTTAGGATCTGCATCTTCATTGGTGGCTGGTTTGGTCTTACTTCAGATTCCCGAAATCTCACCATTAGCATTAGTTGGTATTGGGAGTGCTTTAGGTATTTTGGGTTCCACATTCATTGAAGAATATCTCAAGAAAAACGCAAGAAAGTGGGGTGCATAATGAAAATAAGTGCAAATGGAATAAATTTGATTTGTGGCTTTGAGGGTCTTGAGCTCAAAGCATATGATGATGGCGTAGGTATATGGACCATAGGTTATGGAACCACAGTAATTAATGGTGTCAAAGTTAAGAAAGGTGATACTTGTACTAATGAACAAGCTAAGTCATACATGGCACAAGATTTAAAGAAATTTGAATCTGCTGTAAATACTTCGGTTAAAGTTCCATTAAACCAAAATCAGTTCGATGCTTTGGTATCATTGACTTACAACATTGGCACTGGTGCATTTAAAGACTCAACACTACTCAAAAAGTTAAATGCTAAAGATTATAAAGGCGCTGCAGCTCAATTTGATCGATGGAACCGCGGAGGCGGTCGAGTTTTAGCTGGGCTGGTGAAACGACGTAAGGCTGAAATGGAGTTATTTTTAAAATGACACTATTCCTAATTATTTCAAAATAGCGAGAAATCTTAATCGGGCTTCTCGCTTTTTTATTGATTGTTTGTTTTGGTTTGCTCAATTGAAAAAAGTAACTTAAAAGTTTTCTATTTTTCGATTTTAATCTCTAGTTTTTAATTTCTTTTTTAAATGCTTTTGCCATTGTTGTCATAGTTTCCATAGCTTCTTTAGCAAAACTTAGGTCAGCATTTTTGAGCAGATAGGTTTCTGGCCATTTTATTTCGGAAGCCAACTGCTCTAAAAGTGTTGTAAAGTCTTGGTTTTCACTTTCTTTTGAAATAAGATAAATTAGCATATACTTATCAAATATTGATTTTATCTTAGTTAAATATGTTGATGTGTCAGAAAAACTTTTATATTGACGTAAATACCAGGCACTTAAAAACTCAATAAAAATAAAAACTAAAGATGATGAAACAATTCCATAAATATGATGTGTCTCAAATCCAACTTTATTTAAATAATATTGCCATCCTACAATTGAAATTATAAAATAAAAAATTCCTATCATTGAATAAAACTTTCCATTATCAAGTAATATCGATGCTTTTTTATCGGCATCAGATGATTTTGATTCTAAGTGATTAATTATATGTGTAAAATAATCATTGAAATTTTTGGTGGTATTTTTTTCCTTTAAATTATTAATTTTAATAAAAGGTATTATAGGAAAATCTAGTGGCTTAAATTCCAAAAATTTATTTTCACTTTTTTCATCAATTGAGGTTAAGTTTTTAGTATATTTTGTTAGAAAGATTATAATTGTATTTGCAGTTGGTAATACAATCATAACAAGACTAAAGAATGAAAATAGAAATTCTGTATAATCCAAATAAGGGAATATAATTGCTGATAGTTGAAAAGAATTAATAAAAATAAAAATGCCAACTATAATAATCACCATATTAAATGTTATTATTGTTTGAATATTATTTTTCATATAATTCCATAAGTCTAAGATTTAAAAGTAACTTATTATTAACAATTAATCACTTACAGTCAACAATCCCTCAAAACTAAAATAATTCTGCGTCAATTTCCCTCGACTCATGCTCCATTTTCTGTCTTTCAACAGACATGGCCCAATTGCCAATTTTTTACTAAATTTATCATTAACTTGTTCTAAAACGGCTTGAAGATTGTCATTCTTTTGAATGGCTTCATAATCCGCAAGTAGATCAGGCACATATCTCGATTTAGATTCAATGCAAGTCAGAATCACACCACACTTTTTGAAATCCACACCTTCTTTATAAACTCGATCCATTTGCCGAAGAATATTCTTAATTATTACAGCTGAACTATCCGTTGGTTCAGGAAAAGAAACACTCACACTCGCTTTGTAAAATGGCTTTTTAGTGTCAAAAGGGTTTGAATGAGCAAATGCAATAACACACCCGGTCAATCCATTTTGTCGTCTTAACTTTTTCACCGCAGCTTGTATATAGCAACTCATTGCTTCAGATAGGGCGTCTTTATCTGAGACACGTTGCCCGAACGATCTAGAAGATACTATCTGCTTCTTATCCGGTGCAACTTCTTCTAATTCGATACATGCTGTGCCTTGAAGCTCTAAAACAGTTCTTTTAATTACCACTGAAAACTGACTCTGAATAAACGCTGGATCTGCGATAGCTAAATCAAAAACAGTCTTGATATTTAATGAATGAAGCTTTTTACAATGCTTGCGACCAACACCCCAAATCTCACCCACATCGATTGCTTGAAATAATGCTTCTTTAGAACATGGGTCCATTTCTACTAGGTTGCAAATACCGTTGAAGTGCTTATTCTTCTTAGCAATATGATTTGCCATCTTTGCTTCTGTTTTTGACCTGCCAATACCAATACATACAGGCAAGCCAAGCCATTTAAGCAAGGCATCTTTAATCTTTCCCGTAAGTTCATTTAAATCTTGATTTGCATAGCTTGTAAGCTCAACAAACGTTTCATCGATAGAATAAACTTCAACATCTTTTTCACTGACAAATGATTTTATTGTCGCTGTGAATCTATGTGACATTTCTTCATAGACAGCATAGTTGCTGGATAGAACCACTACATTATGCTTTTCAACAATATCTTTGATTTGAAATAGGGGAACACCCATTTTTATACCAAGATCCTTGGCTTCCTGACTTCTAGCCACAGCACAGCCATCATTATTGGACAACACTATTACAGCCTTTCCATTCAACTTAGGCTGAAACAGGCGCTCACACGACACATAGCAATTATTAATGTCGATGAGCGCGATAATCCTTTCCTTCATAAACTTGATATCGTTACACAATCAAATTCATGATAATTTTCTTATAATTTAAATTCAAATTTATAAATTGTGGATAAACAATGGTGCGTCAGAATAAGACGTTTTGTTTTTCTTCGTCACGCGGAAAAGTCACAAACTCGTCACGCATTTCAAAGAAATATTCATGTGCATTTTCTTTATCAACATTCAACCAGTCTTTTCTATATTCTTCTGGAATTACAATGATCGATCTTTTCTCATCATTTGGTGCATGAAATTGCTTCATAAAAGGGTGGTTGTCTGAATTGATCGTAAGCATTGAAAATGATCTGACTTTTGAGTCTTTGATTACTGCATCATCATAAATCGCAGCGACTGTAAATGGCTGATCATCTGCTCGCTTGATTGTGTACCAATGTGGTTTACCATCAATATATTTTGGCTCATAGAACTCTTGCACTGGTACTAGACAAAATTTACTGTACTTCCATGCATGACGAAAACTCGGTTTCTCTGCGACAGTCTCAGTTCGTGCATTATAAGTATAAGAACTGAATTTGAAATCCTTTGCCCAGGCAGGCAAAAGCCCAAATTTACCAAAGTCCAAATCAAAGTTTTTCATGATAATTGGCGCATGATAACCGGGATAAACGTGTGGCTTTAACTCTAGATCTAACTGATCAACTTCGACATCAAGCAAAGCAAGGGCGCTTCGGGTTGGAATTTCGTAGTTTGAGCACATTTCTTATTCTCGACATGAAAAACTGAATGCTGTGTATAAATACCATAGCCTTTATATTTGTAGAAAGGTGCACCAATTTGTAGCGTTTGCTTAATGTAGAAGTAGAGCCAGTCTTTCATTTTAAATCTTTCCAACTATCTACAATATTCGCCCAATCTTGAATCATTTTTCTTCTTTCATCTAAGTTTTGAGCATGATTATAAGTACCACGTACAATGTTTTTATCGACATGAGCAAGTTGCATTTCAATCCATTCTGAACTGTAATTTTTTTCATGCAAAATAGTGGATGCTGTGGCGCGGAAGTCGTGAGCTGTGCAATTCAAGCCCATTGTTTTTAAGGCCTGATTAATTGTACTTTTGTTCATTACTTTAGACTTATTAAAAACCGAACAAAACACATATTCATCATTAGATTGAATTTTTTGGTTTTTAAGGATTTCAACCATCTGTCTACTTAAGGGAACCAAGTGCTGACGGTTCATCTTAATATTTCGCTCACCTGCAAGAAGTTGATCTCTAGATGCTGGTGGGATAACTATTAATTCTTTTTCAAAATCTACCCATTCCCATTTTAAGCGACAGATTTCAATGGATCTCAACATTGAGTACATAAGTAATCGAATTGAGTTTTTAACCATCTCTGTGCTTTTAGATTTAGAGAGTGCGGCATTAAACTTTGCACGATCCTCTATAGATAAAGGTTGTGCTGTTTGTTTTGGTGGTTTTTCGACAGTTTGCCCTAGAGAAATTGCAGGATTTTCTTCACATCTTAAATTAGCTATAGCGTAATTAAATATAGAGTTCACATACTGTCTATTTCTAATTGCAGTTGTTTCACCCGTGCCATGATTCATCTGTTTGCTTATACGCGCGATAGTGTCCTTTTGCATTTTCAGGACATCATAAGGCGAAATAGATCGAATGCTTTTATGTCCAAAAGCAGGGAATAGGTCCCTTTCAAAAGCTTTTTCTACATCGCGTCTAAATGACTCTGATCGTTTACTTTCTTTAGTGCTATACCACTCTAATGCAATTTCTTTAAAGGTTGATTCAGCAGCAAGTTTGGCTCTTTCTTTTTCTTCTAGTTTATATTTTGAAGGATCAATATTTTTATCAAGCAAAGCTTTTTGTTCATTTACTTTTTGTCTAGCTTGAGCAAGAGTTACAACAGGGTATTCCCCTAAACTCAACATTGAAGCCTTGCCAAGAAATCGAAATCTATAACGCCACAATTTAGAGCCATTAGTACGCACTTCCAAGCACAAACCTGAGTGGTCTGCGACTCTATACATTTTATCTTTGGCTTTTAATTGCTTGATTTTAGTATCACTTAACATGCTTGTGAGTAACTTTATTAAAATAGCTGTTACTCACTATCTTACTCACAAACCCTATTAATGTCACTTAGACCTATTTAATGCTATTTTATAAGATGGTGTTCTTTAAGATTTTGATTAAATTGTCGTTTTTATTCTATTTAATAGTATTTTATGAAATTGCTTCTTTTCGATCATTAGAAGCATATTGATATTAACCTATAGAAATTTATCAATTTATTTTGTTTGGTGGTTTTGGATACCCCTTAGGTTACCCATTTTGAAAAAAGTACCTAGTTACAGCACAAAATAAAAAAAGCCTGCTAGGTGCAGGCTATGATATCAGATTCTTGTTTAAATTCTTCCACTTTTTGCTTTACATAGGACTCATACTAGAATACATCTTTTTCAGAAATTCGATTCGGTTGTTTGATATTTCCTTTTTTAATTTCAGAGTAAAATTTTTTCTGACCATATCCGCCCAGTCTTCAATATATTGACCATACATTTTTTCAAGTGATTTGTAGTTAGTTCAGTTAAAAATCATTGGCTTTTGCATTGCTTAGACAAGCTACAGCATATAGGGTGTGCTTAATTGCTGCAGATCAAATGGGGGCAGATTAACTCTAATATTAATAAGCAACGGCAGTTGACTTTAGGTGTTGAATCTTACAAATGGCAAACTGCGAAGGATGATTAAACTAAGCAAGTCTTGATTTAATATCAAAGTTTGCTTTATAAACAGATTTACATATTTTGGGTTAGGGAGGCTATTTATTGGATGAAATATATATTTTTCTTAGCAATAATAGTGTCACTACTCATAATTATCTATAAACCTAGTATTTCCTCAGAAAATAAAGAGAGTAAAGAATATCATAGGCTAGGGACAGTACTAACGGAATGTCAGGGCATAGACCCACCCAAAGAGCTGGATAAGAGAAAGTATTACGATTATTGTAAATGCGTTAAGAATCCTGTTGATGCACGTAACAAGGAGGAAAAAGAGAAGAGTTGTATTGAAGATTTAAGAGGCCCGAATTAATTGTTTTTTTGTTTTATTTTCTGATTTTTTATAATACTCGGATCATAAGAATGATGAGCGTAGAGTAAAAAGCATCCTCATTACAAGATTATAAAGCTACAGGATATGAGGGGTGTTAGATCCAAATTTTTCATCAGAATCAAATTATATTAATTTTGACTTGAACAATAATTTTACTCATTTTATTAAATTCAAACCTCCTCTGGGAGGTTTTTTGATTGAGTGTTATTTATGGAAATAGTGAAAAACTATCTAAAACTTTTTTGATACTCTAACATCTGCAATTCTATCTTTGCAGCATCTTTTTTTATCTGTTCATTTAGTTCTTGATATTGCTCAAGCACCACTTGTTTTTCTTGATTTGGATGTTGCTGTGTATCTTCATATTTTGGATTAAACATTAGATCTTTAGTGAGATCAAGATATTGTAATTGTAGTTGAATGAGGTCATGCATTTCAGAAGTACGTGACTTTAGTTGTTGATAGCTGATTTTGTATTGCTGAAAATACTGCTTAAAATTTTGCTTAATTTGTTCAGAATAAGCTTCAACACTCTGATCATTTGGATCAATATTAGGATTTTTTTGTTGATTTAAGTATGCATCCATTTGGTATTCAATTAATTTATAATCAACCCAATCATCAATTAAATCCTGTTTTTCGGATTTCGATATTTTAGCTGTGCTTTCATTCTGAGCAAAACTTGACTCAAGTGAAAGACTAAAACAGGATAGGAGAATACTCAGAGTTAGTAATATTTTTTTCATAAAATAAGGTCTGCTAACATTTGCTGTAAAAATGGTGTTTATATTTAATAATTCCAAGAATAATTATAACAAGCTCAGAGCAATGTATCCTCCAAGTTAGTCTAAAATTGTCCAACTTTCGGGGTGCAGTTCATCTGGTGGGTTTTTGGACTCAATTTATGAGTAATGAAAAATTTACACATCTCTGTGATCTAGATAGAAATTCAGGCAAGCAAAACTTAAATATTTTGACTTCGAAATATGGCTATGGCTACGAGCAAAACAACTTAGTAAGGATCAACAATAGCAAGGAGATAGTGGTCATATCAGAGAACGTCAAGCAAAGATGAGATTATTTAAAACAAAGTCGTTTTTGATTAACATAAAGGTGCTGTTCGTTTCTTTGTAATTCTTCATTGGATGGAGAGGTGAGCGTTAGAGCAGATATAAGCTAGTACACTCTATTTTTATTTGAAGTCAACAACGTCATACCCCTATCACAGTTATTCCATCTACTTTATTTTCTAAAATATTTTTTAAAAAATTAACAATTTGATCCATCATTTCAATAGCATCATTTTTATATGATTCAAAGTTTTCAATAAAATTTAACTTACTTTCATTAAAAATGAATTGGATATCATCATTTTCATTTATTACTATTTTAGAATCCAAATACATTCTATAAGCTTCTAATCTCCCAATTATCACTTCAACTTTTTTTGAATCAAGATAAACATCTCTCCAATGCGCCCATTTATCTTCACCTTCAAAAAAAAACCTCTCGATTAAAGAAAAAGCAGTTTCGCCAATAACAATAGAATTTAAATAATTCCTATTATTTTCGATGCTTGAGGGAATAATTTGCATACAAAGCCCTGCACACAAACCATCACTTTTTATAACCTTAAAGTTAATTTTTCTAATCTCATTAGTCATTATTCGTAATATCCTCTTTCCCAAATGGAACAATTCTATTTTCAGGTACGATATCTATATATTGATTTCCTTTATACCATCTTACCATCCCCCCTCTACAGTTCCTAAAACTAGGTTGTCATTCTCAGTTCGTCTTAAATTTTTGTACCACAGTGAAATACTCGAAAACTGAATCACTAATTTATTTTTAAAACATTTTATATTACTTATTTAATAAGCAGGGTAAACCAATACACACTAAAAACATCTATTGGATGCATAGGAATATAAGATTAATTGATCAAATGAAAACAAATTTATTCATGTTATCGATATTAATATACAAATGTTATTAATATTTTTTAATAAAACATTTAGTTTTATTAAAATTGATTGGCATTATTACTAAGCTGAAGCATCATTAGTTTAGCTTAATTTTAAATTAAGTTATTGAAATTTAATAATATACTTTATTTTGTGTTATCTGGGTTAAATTTTACTTGAGTTTTTTTAATAACTATTCTTGTATTTTATACGCTTAATAGTATATTAAATTTGTACAAAATTTTTACAGCAAATATAGTGTTTTGTATTTTGTTTTTAAATAAAAATGATAAACTGTTCACACTCTATATGGGGCCATGGGGGCTAAATGAAAGAAGAAGTAAAAATCGCTATATTCGGTTTGAGTTTAAATGTGCTCGATGCAATTAAGCAAAAAATACGATCTATGTATGATGACTCACTTCAAGTAAGCTGGGCGAATATTGCTGACCCTCATTTAGATATTCTTCTTGTGAATGATATGTTTTTTAGTTCACCTACAATTCAAAATTTGGTCGGTGTCAAAAAAGTCCCTTATTTACGTCTGGTCAATAAGAATGAAAAATCAGGGCAAATAGAAGGAGATAAATTATATTTACCTTTTTCACCCTCAGATGAAATTCGAAAATGGTTTAAAGATCGCTATCTACATGTACCTGTCAGTGATAAAACCGTCAATATTGTCAATCAGATTTCTAAAAAAGCCGATTTAACTAAGGTGGTTCCTGAGCTTTTTAATGAGCGAAATGGCAATGTTCAAGTATTCGACTCAAAAGGCAACATTGCATTAGTCAATATACGTACACAGCAAGTTTGGATAGACCCGCTGCGAAAAGTACAAGGGACGGATGTTTCTTTAAATTTTACTTATGCAACTATGCAAATGGCACAGTCTGTGAGTACTTTTCAAGGTATAGAACTTAGATCTTGGGTGTGGAATTTATTGTGGTATTCAGATGATGTCAATATTCCAATCAGTTCTAACGATTGTTATAAACTGCTAGATTGGCCGCAACCGAATCATCAAAATGAACGGCAAATGGTTTTTAAAATCGCCGCGTGTTTTGAATTGGGAGCAAGTGTTTCCCAAGTAGCTCAGAAAACAGGCTATAGCAAAGAACAAGTCGCTAAATTTGTTTCAATTGGTGTGTTGACCAATGCGCTGAAAAAAATAGCGGTTGAAGATGCAAAACTGCTTACTGAGGAAAAACAATCTTCAGGCATTTTACGTGGTTTTTTTGGTAAGTTAAGGAAAAAATTAGGGCTTTAAGTGTGTAAAAACATGCAAATCTAATAAGGCTTGTAAAAATTAACCCTTAAATCAAGTTTGTTTAAACTGACACGATAAATAAATGCATAATCAGTTTATATGATGCAGTGATAAGTTTAAAAATAGGTGATGATGTGATCTTACAAAAGTATAAAATTGTTTTTGGCGGTAAAATGGGCGCTGGTAAAACAGAAGCAATCAAATCATTATCTGAAATTTCAGTCTTATCTACAGAAGCACAAAATACAGATGAGCAAGCACACAGCAAGGCATTGACCACTGTCGGGATTGACTATGGTGAAATTAAATTAGATGAAGGTGTTATTGTTGGATTATATGGAACACCAGGGCAGGATCGCTTTGATTTTGTTTGGTCAGTGATATGTAAAGGTGCAATCGGCGCGGTGGTGTTGATTGATCATACGCAAAAAGATGCACTTGAAGATTTAAAATTTTATTTTCAAAGTTTTAAAGAACATCTCAATAATATTGTGGTTGGTGTGACCCATATAGATGAAAATCCGCAGCATCTATTAAAACCGTATAAAGATTGGATGCAGTTAAATCAATTGACCATGCCAATTTTTGCAGTAGACGCCAGAAAAAAAGATGATGTATTGGTCATGGTTGAAGCGCTTATTGCAAGAGCAGAAGTTGAATTTGGCTAATTGTCGATATAGTAGATCGTAGATTATAAAATTACGTTATTTTATTAAGGGCTGTATAGAACAATGTTAAAGGCGTATACAGACTGAATACGCCTTATTTTAATGCTTTTGAAATAAAAAATTGCCATCATCTTAAAAAATAGTCGATAAAAAGTGTTGTTCGCGTAATATAAGCACCAAGATAAAACATTTTATTCAGTTTGCACAAAAATAGTGCGTTAAAATTGTGCGTAATAATTTTAAAATGAGAAGTGTGTTTGAATATGGTGCAATTCTATTTGCACTCAGTATAATAGATGGAATTTAATCGTTGCTAAGCTTATTTTCTGATAAGAAATTCAATATTTTAGCAATTATTTTAAAAGTTGGTATGCTACTTGCTATATAAATACCAACTACTAACACGCACTTCACAAGTGCAACAAAAATTCATTGGAGCAAAATGAGCATGGCGAACAAGGTCCTTCAACTCATACAAGAAAGTGGCGCAAAATGGGTCGATTTTCGCTTTACTGATACTAAGGGTAAAGAGCAGCACGTAAGCTACCCATCAGATACTATCGATGAAGATACTTTTGAAGATGGTAAAATGTTTGATGGTTCTTCAATTGCTGGTTGGAAAGGCATTGAAGCATCTGACATGATTTTACGTCCAGATCCTGAAACTGCTTTCCTTGACCCGTTTTTTGCTGAAGCAACCATCGTCGTTACTTGTGATGTTATTGAACCATCTACTGGTCAAGGTTATGACCGTGATCCACGTTCGATTGCTCGTCGTGCGGAAGAATACCTAAAATCAACAGGTATTGGTGATACTGCATTCTTTGGTCCAGAACCAGAATTCTTTGTTTTTGACGAAGTTAAATGGGACATCGATATGTCTGGCGCTCGCCATACATTAATCGCTGAAGAAGCTGCTTGGTCTACAGGTAAAGACTATGAAGCAGGTAACTCTGGTCACCGTCCTCGTGTTAAAGGTGGTTATTTCCCAGTTCCTCCAGTAGATTCTTCACAAGATATGCGTGCTGAAATGTGTGCACGTATCGAAGACATCATGGGCCCTGGTCGTGTAGAAGTGCACCATCACGAAGTTGCATCTTGCCAATTAGAAATTGGTGTAAGCTTCAATACGATGGTTCGTAAAGCTGACGAAGTTCAACAGTTCAAATATGCTGTATGGAACGTTGCGCATCAGTATGCGAAAACAGCAACGTTTATGCCTAAGCCTATGGTTGGTGATAACGGTTCAGGTATGCACGTTCATATGTCTATCTCTAAAGATGGCAAGAACTTGTTTGCTGGTGATGAATACGCTGGTCTTTCAGAAATGGCGCTTTATTTCATCGGTGGTATTATCAAGCATGCGCGTGCATTGAATGCGATCACAAACCCTTCTACTAACTCGTATAAGCGTTTGGTTCCTCACTTCGAAGCGCCAATTATGCTTGCTTATTCTGCACGTAACCGTTCTGCTTCGATTCGTATTCCATACGTTTCTAGCCCTAAAGGCAAACGTATTGAAGCGCGTTTCCCAGATCCAATGATGAACCCATACTTAGGTTTTGCGGCATTATTGATGGCTGGTCTTGATGGTATTCAAAACAAGATCCACCCAGGTGAAGCAGCTGATAAAAACTTATATGATCTTCCTCCTGAGGAAGAAGCTAAAATCCCAACAGTTGCGCATAGCCTAGATATGGCGCTTGAAGCACTTGAAGCGGATCATGAGTTCCTTCTTAAAGGTGGTGTATTCACAAAAGAAATGTTGGATGCATACATCGAGCTTAAAACTGAAGATGTACGTCGTTTAAATACAACGACTCACCCAGTTGAATTTGATATGTATTATAGCTTGTAATTCGTTTTCGAATTTAAGTGATGAAAAACCTGCCTTGTGCAGGTTTTTTTATGCATGAAAATTAGAAATTCAGCATTTTAATTTTAAAATTATGAGAGGGGAGAATTGTCAGTAATGGTGTGTTTGGATTTTGACGATGTTGAGTTTGAAGATGCTGAGTTTAATGATAAAAAGCCAGTTAAATAACTGGCAATGAATGAAATTTAAAAATATGCTTAGTGTGAACCCGTGATATTCTGTTGATATTTCACCATATATTGTTCACGAATTTCATTACGCTCATCAGATGTTGACGCTTTTTGCATTTTTTTACGCATTTCGTTGCGTTCAGCGGTGCTCATTTGCTGCCAGACTTCACGCATTTTTTGCTTTTCTTGTTCAGGAAGCTGAGTAAACCAATCCATGCGTTGTTGCAGTGCTGCACTTTGATCAGTCGGAATTTCTTTTAAATTTTGATAGCGCTTAATCAGTGCCTTTTGCTCATCCTCAGAAAGGGCATCCCATGTTTCATTGACTTGACTGTTCGCATCTTTAGAAAAAATCCAAAAACGTTCAAATCCAGCAAAACTTGTTTGTAGAAAACCAATAGCACAAAATGCCAAAGCTAATTTTCTAGCTGCCATGAGAATTTTTATCCTCACCAAATACCGATAACATGTCTAAATCTTCCATCATTTGAGGTGAAAGTTTAGGGCTAATCACCACTTGTTGTGGAACTTGCGATTCTGGAGATATATCAAAAGCATTGGGAATCACAACAAAACCAGTAATTGCCGCTGCAAGTGCAAAACCAGTCATTTTCCAGTGACCAAAACGTGAGGTTTGTTTATCTTGGATATGGTCAAGCACATTGTTCATCACCACTGCTTTATTGCGGTGATGACGTGCAGCTTCATCCAGTTTTGCCGTCACTTGTTTGGTGAAATCATCATTATTCATGTGATGAACCTCCATACGGATTTAAATGTGAGAGCGAAGTTCTTAGTCCTTGAATAGCTCTGTGATAATGAGTTTTTACACTACCTTCTGTACAGTTCATAATAGATGCAGTGGTTTGTGTATCAAATCCTTCCCAAGCACGTAACATAAATGCTTGTTGCTGGCGTACAGGGAGGCGGCTAATGGCTTCTTGAATTTCCTCAACGGTGACATCTTGATCTAGAAATTGAAGTGGATTAGGTGTGGATTCATCCACAATTTCCATGGCCTCTTCATCATCAGAATCTAAATCAATTTTTCGAAATAACGAAAATGGAGAAGCGCGTCGTGCTTCTTTGCGTCGCCAATCTTGTAATTTATTATTTAAAATTGTATAGAACAGTGGATACCATTCTTCGGTAGATTTCTCAGCATAAGATTTATGTAAGGAAATAAATGCTTCCTGTACCAAATCCATCGCAATCCCATTGTGACCTTGGGTTGCATTTTCCATCATCACTAGGGCACGACCCGTCACGTCCTGCATGAAAAAACGCAGGCGCTGCTCGCTCGTACTCGTTTGAGCACTTGCTGTTTCAGACTGTGACTTCTTTGGTGCTAAGTCCATAGAGATGGAAAATCCCGTCATGGGTACCCACCATTATTTTAAATTCATATCTCTATAACGTTAAAAAAATGGTTTGGGTTGACATGTAAATCAATTATTTTTTTCAGTTTAAATGATTTTTTCCAATAACGGGCAATATTTAAAATAAATTAACCTTATAGTCGTTGTCTAACCATTTCAAAGAAACAAATCGAGCCAGCAACTGCAACATTGAGTGATTCTTGACCACCGGGTTGCGGAATAGATACCGCTTCTGCGCGTTTAAGGGCGAAATCTGAAACACCTTGACCTTCGTTACCTAAAATCCAAACACATTGTTTGCGCAGGTTTTTAGTATAAAGACTTTCGGCCTGATGCGAACTGGTCACATACACAGGAATTTTAAATTGCTTGAGCAGATCTTCAAGGATCACGTTTTCATATGTGTGTAATGAAAAATGCGCACCCATACCGGCACGTAATACTCGTGGTGACCATAACGATGCAGAACCTTTGGTACAGACAATTTGTTCAATACCCGCAGCAGCCGCTGATCTGAGTAATGTACCTACATTGCCTGGATCTTGGACATTTTCAAGAATTAGCGTGTCTTCAGTAAAATTCAGTGCCTGAGTTGAACTTGGTAAATCCACAATGGCTAGACATGCAAGGCTGGTTCCAAGGGTACTTAAATCTTTGTATAAAGATTCACCCACCACAAACACGATACCTTGATATTGGTCAAGAATACTGCCTAAATCTTCATGATCTAAGGCATGTTCAGTGGTGAAAATTGAATTAATTTTTCGACCTTTTTCTAACCATGCAAGTGTAAGATGGGTTCCCTCAAGTACAGTTTGTCCTTGTTTTTTACGGTAAGTGTTTTGTTCAATTAAACCTCTGAGATGTTTAATTTTGGGATTGTCTTTTGACTCAAGGAAAATTGTAGGCATGGGAGAGTACGTCCAAAAAATTAAGTAGGGTCTGTGATCATTCTATAAAGAAATTGCAACAGACCCTAGCTGGCGTTACTCCCTAAATAGAGAGTAAGAAAAGAGAAGAATTAGTTGTGGTAGCTGGTAACAAGCTCAACTTCATTCTTAGAACCAATGATAACAGGAACACGTTGATGTAACTCAGTCGGTTGAATCTCTAAAATACGTGTACGACCTGTAGTCGATGCGCCGCCAGCTTGTTCCATTAACATACTCATTGGGTTGGCTTCATACATTAAACGTAGACGACCTGCTTTTTTAGGATCTTTAGTATCGTATGGATATAAAAAAATACCGCTACGACATAAAATACGATGAATATCACCCACCATACACGCGACCCAACGCATATTGAAATCTTTTTCACGTATAGATGTTTTACCCGCTTGTAGTTCATCGATATAACGTTTTACAGGCGCTTCCCAATGACGTTGGTTTGATGAGTTAATCGCAAACTCTTTGGTATCCGCAGCAACTTGAATATTTTCAGAAGTGAGCAAGAATTGCTTTTCTTCAGGGTCGTAAGTGAAGAATACAACACCTGCACCAACGGTCAAAGCCATCATTGTCGATGGGCCATAAAGTACATAACCTGCTGAAACTTGTTGAATCCCTGCTTGCATGAAGTCTTCAGCTTGCGTTACAGCATTTTGCGCAGGAAGGATAGAGAAAATTGTTCCTACACACATGTTAATGTCAATATTGCTTGAACCATCTAATGGATCAAATAAAACCAAATATTTACCATTGTCTTGAGCTGGGGTAAATTCATCTAATTCTTCAGATGCGAGTCCGCCTACATTTGGATTGGCTTTTAAAGCATCAATCAAATAATCATTTGAAATCACATCAAGTTTTTTTTGCTCTTCACCTTGTACATTTTCATGTTGTGCACTCCCCAAGACACCAGCTAAAGCACCTTTCTGTAAAGCCTGATCAATGGTTTTGCAGGTATTTGCAATTGTTTCAATTACATTGGCAAGTTCAGGTGTTAAGTTCCCTTGTTGTTGTTCTAAATATTGGGATAGGGTGCGATATGACATATCAGAGGTGCTCCAAAAGCGATAAATTTTTACAAACCAAATAATGGAGGCTATTTTAGATGAGTTCAGCACAAAATAGAAATTATCCTGTGTTATTTGTCGTGAAATTACCCTTGAAAGTATTTTAGAAAGTGTTATGTTGAATATACGTACAATAGCGTAAAGGAGCACTGACATGACAACGACAAAGTTTGAAGCGACTCCGACTCCAAATGAAAGCATTGATTTAAAAGATATTAGTGCTGAAAAAGTGAAAGAAGCATGGAAGAATTACGAAGCTAAGCCTGAATTCAAGGAATTCAATAAGCATGACATGATTGAATCTATGCAAAGCCCCAAGCCAGATGAGTCAAAGGCTTAATCAATAAAAAGCGTTCATTACTATATGAGCGCTTTTTTCTATTCATATATTTTATATTAACCCCGAACAATAACGCTTCATGATAGAAATTGATCACAAAACAGACATTATCATTCCGTTTAATAAAATTGGTGAACCGGAGTGGGATGTTAAAACTCGCCTAATTTTAGAATCTCTAGCTGATTTAAATGATGATGAGATTGCACCTGCAATTGATGATGAGCAAATTTTAAAACTTGAACAGCGTTTAAATTGTCGCTTACCTGAATCTTTAAAGATCTTCTATCAACATTTTGGGATTGCTGATATTGGTGAACAATTGCAGCAATTTGATGATATTGGCTACTTAAAAGATATTTGGGCTAATGCACCGCAATATGCACCTGAATTTAGTCAAGCCGATTTAGCAGTTTTACCTCATCTGATTACATTTAGTGATTATCTTGGTAATGGCAATATGTTTTGCTTTCATGACATCAGCAAAGAAATCTATTACTTTGATCATGACGACACGCCTTATTTAAGTAAAATATTGGAATGTGTGGATGACTATATTAAAGGTTGTCTGATTTTAGTACAGTCTGAGTTTTTTGCTGAAGCGCATCCAGATGAAGTGGATGAATGGGTAGAGGACAGGTTTATTGCGTTATTTAATGAGCAAACACTCAAGAAATGGCGTTATTAATATAAATTACCTTGAACATGCTAAGCAGTTTCTTATTTTACTGTACTAAATCAAAACTTTATCTTGAAATGGGAAAGCGCTGATAAGAATAAGCTCTGGTAAAAATGCCCAATTGAATTGGGCATTTTTTTATGGTCTATTTTAATAATGCAACTTTGGCATTATTTTAAAAGAGGAGGAACGGCTTCGTAGTTGATTTCAACACGGCGGTTTTCTTTCCAAGCCGCTTCATCATGACCAGCATTGATCGGCATTTCTTTACCGTAGCTTACTGCTTCTAATTGGTTTGCTTTAACACCATTGGTGATCAGGTAGCTTTCAACAGCTTTAGCACGACGCTCACCTAAAGCCATGTTGTACTCACGCGTACCACGTTCATCTGTATGACCTGTTAATGCCACTTTAGAGTTGGCATTGGCAATCAAGAACTGTGCATGTGCTTGTAGTGTTTGGTAGTCATCATTGGAAAGATCACTACTGTCATAATCAAAATGTACCACACGTTTTGCTAAAAATGCTTTATTGGCTTCAGTCACGCCTTTAGATGAAGCACCATTTAAATTTTGTGCATTTAAAGCAGCATCTTCACTTAAACCACTGGTATTTACTGTCGTCGCACTATTTGGATTGGTTCCTGATTCTACAGTGGCAGCAGGTTTACGGCTTGCACAACCTGTCATCACCAAGCTTGCTGCTAATAAGGGTAAAGCTAGATATTGAATTGACTTCATGTTGATCTCCGGTATTTCAATTTTAAATAAGTGATTTACATCTTGATTAAATTATTTAGGGGCCCAAGCAGGTTCACGTACTTCACCTTGTTCGCTTGGTAAGTTCATGCGGAAGCGACCATCTGTAGACATGATTGCCAATAAGCCACGATTACCCTCACGTGTTGCATAAACCACCATTTGTCCATTTGGAGAAAAGCTTGGTGATTCATCCAAACTTGTTGGTGTCAAAATATTGGTGATACCCGTAGAAATTTCCTGAATGGCAACTTTGTAGTTACTACCAGAAGGGCGGTGTACCAATGCCACATATTTACCATCGGCACTTAATGTACCACGTGCATTAAATGCACCACGGAAAGTTAAACGTTTGGTCGAGCCATCATCAAAACTATAACGGTAAATTTGTGCTGATCCACCACGGTCAGATGTGAAAATAAATGATTTTCCATCTGGAGCATAACGTGCTTCTGTGTCAATTGCGCTATCGTTGGTCATGCGCTTCACTTGGCGTGAATCTAAATCCATTTGATAAACTTCAGGATTTCCATGCATCGATGCAGTAAACAGCATTGATTTACCATCAGGAGAGAAACTTGGTGCACCATTTAAACCGCGAAATGCAGCGAGTTTTTCTCGTGCACCTGTGGCTAAGTCTTGGATATAAATAGCAGGGCGCTTGGTTTCAAATGAAACATAAGCAATTTTTTTCGCATCTGGCGTCCAAGCAGGCGAGAGAATAGGGTCTCTTGAACTTAATACCGTTTTAGGTTGCTCACCATCAGTATCTGCAATTTGTAAGGTATAACGAGTCTCTGGTGTTGCAGGGTTACGTAACACATAAGCAATACGTCCTGTGAAGTCACCTTGAATCCCTGTAAGCGCTTGATAAATTGCGTCACTGATCATATGTGCCGCAGAACGCACACGTGATGCTGGAATCGAGAGCAATTCATTTAATAGGAATTTCTGCTTTTCAACATCATAGAGTTGGTAATGTACTGCCAATGAACCATCTGCATTGGTTTTAGAGTCACCTAAAACCACATAAGGAACCCCAGCCGCTTTCCATGCTTCTGCATTTATATTGTTTATGTTTGCAGTTGCAGGAAGATTTTTTGATGAACTGGTAAAGCGCCCAGAGCGATTTAAATCTTGTTCAACAATAGGGTAGATAGATTGATCATTACTAAATGGAATGATGGCAATTTTAGGTGCAGATTCAGGTGCTTTGGCAATTTCTAATTGCAATTGTGCATATGATGTGGTGATCAATGCTGGACTAAAGGCAACAATAATTGCGAATCCTAATAGATGTTTAGGCATGATTTTCATTGGACTTCATGTACTCAAATATCAATTTTTAACTATGCTTAGCTTTGTAGCACAAAGACATGATTTTAATCTATATAAAGCATGTAATTGTGAACAAAAGATTATCATTGAACAGATTTACTAAAAAAATTAAATTCAAATTTATTACACCAATGAATTTCGGCTTGATCTTTTGGTATTTTAAATGGTGCAGCTGTAAAAATTACTTTTTTATAGATTTGACAACAATGCCATTTTTGCTGCCATTAAAATATATTATCTCGTGTTGAATAGAGACTTATTCAGCACGGAATTTGATGCGAATCACTTTTAATAATTGATTGAGCGATGACTGTTTAGACATTTCAAAAGGTGCTGTTTGCTGAATCGCCGTTTTGATTGCGTTTGAAAACGCTTCGCTGTCTTGTTCTGTGATTAAAATATCTTTTATATTCCCACTGTCATCTAAGTAAATAATAACATCGGCATTTTCTTGGATAATTGTTAAATTTTTCAACTTTTTAACAATCCGATTGACTCTAGCGGTATTTATCCGCTGAGCCATTTGACTTTGTTGAAGTAATGCTTCTGTTGTTGGTACAGACGGTTTGTTTTCGTATGACGCAGAAGGTGGGTGTTGTTGCGTATTTACTTCAAGCATTTTTTCTTGCTCGATATTTTTTGCAAATAATAATGCAGTTGGAAAAAATAATGAAATTGCTACAAATATGGGTTTAACTCGCATTTGATTTTTCCGAGTGATTGTTCTTGCATTAAATTACACCCTGCCAAGACAGGGTGTAATTTTAAAATTATTTCACTGTAAAATTTGCACTAAAACTTCGTGCTTCGCGTCTGGCATCTGGATCAGATGGCATTGGGAAAGGTGCAGCATTGCGAACTGCTTGTTCCACACTTGCTTTTACATCTGGGTCTGATGCATTGACAATGATCGAGGCCACAGAACCGCTATCCGTTAGTGTAACACGAGCTGTTGCCTTTTGACCTGTTGAGCCAGCTGGCATACGCCAAGCATTCCGAACTTTACTTTCGAAGTCCTTTTTCGCAGAAGATGCAACTTTTCTCGCTTCTGCCTTTTTATTTGCAGCAGCTTCTTTGGCTTTTTCAGCAGCAGAGGCTTTTTCTTCATCTAATTCGCGTGCTAGATCAGCTTTACGTTTTGCGTCCGCATCCGCTTTGGCTTTTGCAGCAGCATCTGCTTTAGCCTTTGCAGCAGCATCTGCTTTGGCTTTTGCAGCAGCATCTGCTTTAGCCTTTGCAGCAGCGTCCGCTTTGGCTTTTGCATTAGCATCTGCCTTGGCTTTTTCAGCAGCATCTGCTTTAGCTTTTGCATTAGCATCCGCTTTAGCCTTTGCAGCAGCGTCTGCTTTAGCTTTTGCATTAGCATCCGCTCTGGCTTTTTCAGCAGCTTCTGCCTTAGCTTTTGCAGCAGCTTCTGCCTTGGCTTTTGCAGCAGCATCGGCTTTTGCAGCAGCATCCGCTTTGGCCTGTTGGGCCTTATCTGCGGCTTCTTTCCTGACTTTTTCAGCAGCTTCTGCTTTGCTTTTTGCTTCGGCATTGAGTCTTGCGAGTCTGGCTTTTTCCGCAGCATCCGCTTTGGCTTTTTGAAGCGCCTCTTGCTTGGCCTTAGCTGCTGCATCTGCTTTAGATCTTGCTTCAGCTTCAGCCTTAGCTTTCTCAGCAGCATTTTTAGCCTGCTTTACTTTTTCAGCTGCCTCTTGTTTGGCTTTTTCTGCAGCATCTGCTTTAGCTTGAGAAAGTTTTAAGGCTTTTTCTTGTGCTGCTTTAGCCGCTGCCATAGCCAATTGCTGTTCTAATGCGGCTGCCTTGGCCTGTTCGGCAGCTTTTTGTGCATCTATCGCCTTGGTATCTGGTGTGTTATTTGCTTCAGTTGGAATTTCTGGTGCAGTTTGATCGGGTTCCGCTGTTTGCTGAGTATTTTCTGCAACCTTGCTATCTGCCGTTTCAGTGGCATCAGTTTCTACTAAAGGCTTGGGTTCAGGCGGTGGTAAATCTTCAGGTTTAATTAAAACGGTTTTAATTTGCTTGGGTGGCTCAGGTGGTTGACTTAAACCGAGAAAAAGTAAGCCAGTAATCGCCACCACATGAATACCTAGGGTAAATCCAAGTGCAATCGCTTTTTCTTTAGATTGTGGCTTTTGAATATTTTTCATAACTTACTTTACAGACTCTGTCAGTAAACCCACTTGGCTTAAACCAGCATCTTGTAGTGTAGACATGAGTTTCATGACTTCACCATAAGGGCGTGATTCACTACCATTGATCAAGACACTCAATTGCTTGTTATTTGCTTGAGCCTGTTGCTGATTTTCTGTAAGTACTGTTTTTAACTCATCTAAAGTTAAAACCTCATTTTTATGGTTTTTGTCTTCAAGTTTAATCGTACCATCTGCTTCTAAAGTCACGATGGCTGGTCGATCTTCAGATTGAATCGGATTATTGTTTGCTTGAGGTAAATCAACTTTAACACCCGTGGTAATCATGGGTGCTGTCACCATAAAAATAACCAATAAAACCAACATGACGTCGATATATGGAACGACATTCATATCACTTTTTAAAGGTTTTTTGACGCGTTCAAAACGTCCAGAACGTTGGATTGTCATTATTCATCTTCCTGTGTAGTTCCCACAGACTGACGTTGTAATAGCGCCACCATTTCTTCTGCAAATAATGCACGATCTGAATAAATTTCTTCGCCTTTTGCAGTGTAATGGTTAAATGCTAGTACCGCTGGTATTGCAGCAAATAAACCAATCGCAGTTGCAATCAATGCTTCAGCAATACCTGGTGCAACAGTGGCTAAGGTAACTTGTTCAACCTGAGCTAAGCCAATGAATGCACTCATAATGCCCCAAACAGTACCAAATAAACCAATATAAGGTGCGACAGAACCGATACTGGCGAGAGAGCTTAAGCCTTGCTCTAAACGACCTTGGTCACGACTGAGTCCTACACGCAAGATACGTTCAGTACCTTCAATCATCGATGCAGTTTCAGCATGACGTTTTTTAAGTTTTAAAAACTCACTTAAACCCTGATAGAAAATATCTTCTAAACCGCTTCGCTTAGAATTAAGCTGAGCATTGTTATATAAGGTATTGAGTTCAGCACCAGACCAGAAGATTTTTTGGAAATGCTCATCGCCTTGATGTGCTTTCTTATAGCCCATATGCAACTTGGCAATCAAATACCAACTAAAAACGGATGCGAGTACTAAGATTAGCATCACCAATTGAACCACAGGGCTCGCTTGTAAAATTAAATCAGAGATGTGTAAAGAAGATTCTAGTTGTGTTGCCATAGTTACATGTGCCAAAAGTATTTTTTATTCGTGAGCTAATTCTCGAAGAATTAAATCACGGATTTCGTCAGGAATTCTACGAGGTTTCATATCTGTACTTAAACATGCCAATTCCACCTCGCCAGAAGCAAGCATGATTTCACCACGATATATATTCTGTTGCAACACAAATGACGAAGCTTTACATGAAACTACACTTGCTGTAACAGTAATAAGATCGTCCATGAGTATAGGGCGAGAATATTTCAATGCAATTTTATGCACGACAAAATTGTAATCTTTTTGATGCCAATAGTGGTCAATACCGGATGCACGTAGCCATTCTGTCCGTGCACGTTCCATAAAGCGGATATGATTGGCATGGTATACGATACCGCCTGCATCTGTATCTTCGATATATACACGGATTTGGAATTCGAATTTATTACTCATGTTGCTATGCATTCCTGTGTTGTTTATTGCATATCTATCAAAAGGTTAGTGATTTTAAATTGTATATGAAAAGTTTAAGTTAATTAAAAAAATCATAAAGTAGACGCATAGTAGACCAAAATGTATACTGCTTACTAGCGATCGTTATAGCTTAATAGGGTTAAACAATGTCTAGGTCAGAACGCATAAAATTCACTAAAACTGCAATTGATACTCTAAGCGAGCCAGGCATTTACAGGGACAGTGAACTTATTGGTTTTGCTGTACGAGTTAATTCAACTTGTAAGACCTACATTGTTGAAAAAAAAGTCAAAGGTAAAGCGGTACGGTCTACTATTGGTCTACATGGCAATTTAACACTATCACAGGCGCGAATTTTAGCACAAGGTCTGCTTTCTCAAATGGCACAAGGTTACAATCCAAATGAAGAAAAGAAGGCTGAGCGTGAGCAAAATGAACATATTTTAAACGTATCGAGACAGCATCCAACTTTTGAGATCGCCTATAATGAATATCTTAAAAATAGAACATTAAAACCAAGAACACTTAAGGATTATGACAAGGTGGTTAATGATTATTTAGCTGATTGGAAAAAACTTAAGATCGGGGATATATCGCGAATTCAAGTCCAAGCAAAATACACAGAATTAACTGAAAGAAGTCCAGCTCAAGCAAATCTAGCAATGGCTGTTTTCAGGGCGATCTTTAATTTTTCTATAGAGCATTTTCTTGATGCCAAAGATGAGTCAATAATTACTGCAGTGAATCCAGTAGCAACTCTTAAAGCAAAAAGAACATGGAACAAAATTAAACGCCGCAAAGGATATGTCAAACAAGAACAGTTAACCGATTGGATTAACGCTGTAATGAATTTCACCGCCTTACGACAGGAACGAAATACAGTCAGAGACTTTCTTATAACTTTGATACTCACCGGGTTTCGCCGTGATGAATGCCAAACATTAAAATGGGATGCAGTGGATTTAAAGTATGGCTGGATAACTTCAAATGATCCTAAGAATGGTGAAGTTCATACATTACCTATGGGTGAGCGTCTTTGGGAGATCATGAAGAAAAGAGATGAGCAAAAGTTCAATGAGTATGTTTTTGCTTCCCCTAAGGCTAAGAAAAAAGGCTATACAACGAATTTATTTGAAGCTAAACAAAAAATAATTGATGCAACAGGTATTGAGTTCACTTTCCACGACCTTAGACGTACCTTTGGCACCATTGCTGAGAATCTTGATTACGGTCAGTACACGATTAAGAGATTATTGAATCATACGGTTTCGGGTGATGTAACTGAGGGTTATATCCAGATTAGCGATAAAAAGCTAAGGTTGGCCATGCAGGAAGTTGAGGACATAGTTTTTGAGGGATATAAAAAAGGAGGCTAAACCTCCTTTTTAAATCAGATTGTATTTGTAAGTTTTTGGCCTTCAAAATACTTAACGGCATCTCCTTTTGTGTACGAGATTTTTCTAGCGCCTTTAATGAATGGTATGCCTCCACCTTCACAGCGTTTAAGCTGTAACCAGGGAAGGGATACATTAAATACAATTGCTACCGTGGTAGGTGGGAATGTTGCATCTGAAGGGGATTCCCAAAAAATCTTTGCTGCCAAGAGTTTTTCTTCTTCAGTCATTTTTGTTAGTTTTGAAGTTCTACTCATTTGTTTACCTCATCAATCATTGTGCTTACTTGAAATGCCATATTGATAATTTTTAAAGCATCAATTGCTTTGTCAAAATTGGCTATTAATGAACCCCGATCAAACCCATACGTTTTTTGTAAGTACGACGCTCATAAGAAGGGATGTGTGATTTTTTTAAACCAATTGCTAAAGCCTTACGCTTTTGAAATTTGCGCTCTTTTTCAAAACTAAGACTAATCCAGGGCTTTTCTAAATGTTCCGCAAATTCAATAAGGAATAGATAGCCGGATTTACTCACTCGGTAAATCTCACCATTTTTTTGGATGTATTCAGATGAGTAGATGCGCATGCGGAATTCACCGTTTTCATTGCTGATGAATTCAGTTTTATTTGGGTTGGTAGAAATCATTATTTTGCCTCCACAAGTTAGTTACGCTCGATATAAGACACAATCATTTGATTGATGTTTCTATGGTCGTTGTAATCTGTGAAGTCATTCCAGTCTTTACCATTTACATCCGTGATTTCATCTATCGCGAGATTGGTAATGTCTACTGCAGTAAATTCTGTACCAGGAATTCCATCATTGTCTGGACGAGTATCAAAATCAAAACTTACTTTAAGTAGGAAGCTATCTAATTTAATTACAGCTATGCCTGAGGTGTCTGAGGTGAGTTTTAAGGCATCAATGTTATATGTGGATGATATGACGTTTGGAATGGTAACAGCTGGCTTGTATGGTGTTGCTGTTTGATCGTAAGCCAGTGCAATTGCACCAACTGTCAATAATCCAGTCACTAGGGCAATTTTGAAGCGACTAAGTGGCTGTACGCGATGTGTAAGGGTGGGATTGATTGAATTAGGCTTTGTGTTCATACTTATCTCGCTTAGTTGCAAAGCCCCGTCGCCGTCCAAAGTTTCGGGGCTTTTTTATACTTAGGAGATAAATATTACCTAAAAGGTAATTTATTGCAATCAATAAATTACCTTTTTAATTTATTTTGATCAGATTGAAGTATGTAGTCATCAAAATAGATGATGTTTGCATTGCTAATTTTATGATCAAAAGAATTAAGATTTTCGAAACTTGTAGTAAAAATTGCTTGACCTTGATTGGCAAAAATTTCAGAAGTGTGTTCGATTAAATCATATAAGCTTTTTGATCTTGCCTCATGCTGGCGAGGTTCATCAAATACAACAAATCCACCATGATTAATTTCGAAGTTTTCATCAGAACCTAATTCGAGTAATGCTAAAGTATATGCCCAAATTGTTCTGATATAATCACTTGCTGAAGTCTCAGCAATAATGTCATATCCATTTTGTTCTGGGCGAAGAGTTGATTTAGAAATTGAAATTTCATCAACTGATGATTCAGAAAATCCAAATAAATCCAAATTATTTTTCATAATTTCTTCTAATTGATTAATTATATTAGTAGTGTCTGATGACTCCATTCTCTGTTTTAAAATAATATATGAAGCATTAACAGTTTCCCATTTTCCTTGTATGTTTTTAAGGTTATTTTCATAATTTTCCACCTTGATTGTAAATTGATCTATTTTTTCAATTTTATTTTCAAGTTCAATTTTTTTTCTTATATTGTGGTGTATATTTCCAAATAGTTCAGAGTAATCTGATTCTAGTTTATTAAACTTTATTTCTTCTTCATTCAACAATGATTTTTTTATATTTAATTGATTTTGAAGTTCAGAAATTTGAGAACTATGTTTTTTAATTATATTGTTTATGAAATTATATTGATCTTTAATAAAGATAATATTTTGTTCTAATGTCATTGGATTTGATTTAGATTTTTTATGTGAAATATGTAAAAAATCAGAAAGTTGATTGTGACAAATAGGGCATTCGTCTAAAGTTACTCCAATATTGTGCTTTGAACCAAGTTTAGTTAATAAATCTAGCTGTTTGTATTTTTCTAAATCACTATTCAAAATTTCTGATTTATTTTTAGATTCATGTAGAACAATCTTTAACTCATCCTTTTGGTGCTCTAAGTCATTGATATCATCTAAAAGGCTTCTTAAAATATTTCTTTGATTAGAAATTTCATTTTCAAATTCTACATTAGAATCCTCATCTGAAATTTCTGACAGATGATTCTCTAGAGATAATTTTGCTTCAGATAATAAGATGTTCGCATTTACACCTATCATATAATAATTTATAGGGAAATTTTGGTTTGTTAAAGATTCAATTTTGGAACTACTAAAATCGAACGTGTCACAGAGAGATTCTATTGATTTAATATTAAAGTTCCACTGTTCTTCAAGAGTATCTAATCGACTTCTATATTGGTTTAGTTTATTTTCATTTTCAAAATTTGAAATATTTAAAACATATTCAATTGCAGTCTTTTTTACATTTCTAATTCCATAATTTACAGGAACATTTGCTTGTATTTCTGACCATCCCCGTTTTTGTTCAATAAAAAAAAGTGGAAAAATTGTTTCTAAATAGAGTTTTGTAGTTGTACCAGTTATATTTGGAACTAGTGGCAACTTCCAATCCATAAACTCCTCAAGCCAATTGTGGAAACCAAGTGATGATTTTGCTGAACCTAATGTTCCTGAAGATTTTAAAAAATAGTCTTGTAAATCATCATTTTCTTCAATAGTTATAAAGTTATTAGGATCCTTAATAGCTCGAGTCAATTTAGCAACTTCGCCGAACCTATTTTTAATTTCAAGTGAGACTGATGAAGAAGATACATTAAATACATTATTATTTTTCTTATTATCATTTATCACATCATATAGTGATCTCGGGAAAGGCTTTTTCTTTAGTGGTCCTAAAATTGATTCCAAACCAAGAGCGTAAGCTATAGCATTTACACATGTTGATTTTCCGGAAGTGTTGTCAGCTCTAATTACATTTAGACCTTTTGAAAAATTAATGTCAGCCCTAAATGTTTTACTTTGGAAAGTATTAACGACAATTGATAATTTAACTAATTCTAGAGCTAGCATTTTATTTTTTACCCATAATTTGATCGATTTTTACATTCGTAAGAGATGATGCATTTTGGTTGATGAAGTTTAACTCATTTGTAAATATTGAATTTTCTATGATGGAATTAAAAAAAATGTCACCATTTTTAGTGGTTATTATTTTTTCCATATCAAATTTTATTAGCTTCTTGTTGAAAGCTAATTCGATAGCAATATAATTTGCTTGATCAGAAGTGATAAATGGTGGATTAGTAGAATTAGAGTTTAAAAATATTTGGAAAATCTCCCAATCGTGACTTCGAATTAACATCCATAAAGTAACATTTAATTTTTTTAAGTCTACAGATTTTTTGAGAAGATTCATTCTCTTTACGATCAGTACTACTAAGCCAATTCTCCATAAAGGTCGCATTTCTACTGGGACTGGATAGGGTTTATTATTAATGGCAATTTTAATAGATTTATTGTTCATCATAAAAATCCATATTACATTCAGCAATCCATTTGGAAATGAAGCCGTAGGGTAATTCATTTTTATTAAAATTGGATATTATTTCTCCAAACAATTTATCAATTTCAAATTCATTTTGACTTTTAACTGCTTGAATAAAATTAATATTTGGTTCAAGTTCTTCAATTTCGATCATATCTTGCATTTTAGATAACAACATGCGTCCACATTCTTCGATCTCTTGATAAGTATCAGGAAATGAAAAACGTAATTTCTCTAAATAATTTGATATATTTAAATATTTTTCAGTCATATTTCTAGAAAAAACATCAGGTTTTCTGGAAATAAAGCTAGATTTTCTTTTAATATTTTTTTCAAAAATACTATCTTTGAAACTGGATATTGAATTTTGGATGTTTAGATTGGAATCAATATGAATCAGTTCATCTGAATACTTTAAAGCAAATTTTTTGGAAGATGGATAACTGTCGGCAGTTTCGATCTTAACTGTAAAATTTTCTTTATCTATGAAAGATATGTCTGCCTTAATTGTTTCTCTCTTTTTAGTATTGCAATACTTAATTAGATCTTTAGTTTTGTTTTCAGGAATAAGCAATACCCATTGTTGGATAATAATATCATCTAAAAATTCTTGAATTTGGTTTTCATATTTCTTTAGTTTTTTTAAATCAGTTCTTATTTTAGTTTGAACATGAGTTTTATAATCACTCATAGAGTATGTGGGATCAGGAAAATAACACTGGAAAATACTTCCATCTCGTGTGAAAAACTCAAGCCCACAATCACCGCGATCATTAGCAGGCACAGAAGTAAAGTATTGTTGAGTGTAATGATGCCTCATCATCCTTTCACAAAAAACTTCCCATTTATTACCATTGTAATTAAAAAAGATATCACTCATTAGGATTGCTCATTTAAATTATACATCCCTATATAAACCAACAACTTTACCTACCAATTTGCAGCCTTCACGCAGCTCAATGATTTTTCCAAGCCATTTTGGGTTTAAGGGTTCTAAATACATACCATTGCTTTCTACAATCAATTTCTTGAAAGTTGCTTCTGTTTCACCATCGCAAGCAACAATAACCAAATCACCTGTTTTTAAATCATTTATTTGAAAGTCAGGATTCACATAAATTTTATCGCCAGGGCGGAAGTCTGGCAGCATTGATTCTCCAGATACCTCTAGTCCATAGCCATGTTTTCCACATTTTGGGTTTGGTGGTAACCACTCATCAAACTGTGTACCCGAAGGCACAGCTTCAGCAGTAGTCCAAGCACCTGCCTGAACCCAAGAAATGACAGGAACAAACTCACCCTTCATTGGGATAGGTTCTGAAACATTTCCATCAGTTATATTTGTTTGCTCATCATGGAGTATGTCTAACCAACCATGTGGTTTATCGAATACTAATTCAATTTCACGAGCCACTTTATTGCCAATCCCTTTAATTGGATTCGTACCAGCAAATTGGCTAGTTTGAGATTGTCCTTTCCCAATTTTGTCAGCAAAACTGGACACGCCGCCAACTTGATCAACAAGTAAGCGAGTGTTTTTGTATCTGATTGATTTGCTGTCCATATATTCCCTAAATTTTTTGTGACAAGTCACATTTGTTAATTGTAGTTTCATCACCAAAAAGGTAAACAAGAAAAAAGATTGTATTTGTATTACCTAAAAGGTAATATTTGGATTTATACAAGAGGATTTATCAATGAATTTCAGCGATTTCATACAGCAGCAAAGCCCAGAAGAATTAGAAAAATATGCAAAAGATGCAGGAACAACAGTTGGTTATATAAAAACTCATTTGCTGTACCGCTATAAAGAACCACGAAAAAACCTTCGTAAAGCCTTGTCAGTTGCAAGCAATGGGAAGGTTTCTGAAACAGAAATTCTTCAGCATTTTGGTTTGTTTCCAACAAAACTTTTAGACAACCTTAATGGTAATTCATCTACGGTTTAACTAATTCAAAAGAGATAAAAATGAGTCTAGAAAAAGAAGATCTACGACTAAAGATGCTCCCTGACATGATGGAGCGTTTGAGATTGGTTGCGGATGTAAGAGGTAAAGACTATGCACATCAAGCGGTCATCCTATTAGAAAAAGCAATCATGGGTGAATTCCATGAAGTTAGCTTAATGCTTGAAAGAGCGAATAAAAATAGGAAGAAAAGGGAAAGCTTGGGACTCGTTGGGAGCCCTGATCAAATTGAACCAAATCAAATTTTAGACATTAAAAAAGCCTGATATCTGACATCAGGCTTTTAATTCATCAATTATGGGACCAATGAATATGAAATTAAATTTAGCACAAGAACTAAGCGAAAACAACCAAGCCAACTTTTTATCTGGTGATGTGGTGGTCTTAAAGAGTCTCAATCTTTTATATGTAAATGAACTTATTACTCTCCATGAATTCGATGGTAAGCATTGGACAACGGATCAACGCAGAGGTCGAGTAGCTGAAAGTGCTATTCGTACTGCAACAACCACTGAACTCATGATGAAGCGCCGTTTGAGTGCAATAGAGTTATCTCTTACGGAGGTTTCATGACAACTAACAAGTTATTTAAAAAAGCTCCTGAGCATAAACAAATGCAATGGACTCAATCCTGGTATGAGCCTGCATTAAAGTCCTTAAATACATTTCTTGAAATCCGAAAAGCAAATTTAAGAAAGATTAATCGTGATGAGAAAAATGCTGCAGTCACAAAACATGAGTTTATGGAAATGCTAATCAATGAACACCGCTTAACAGTGTATCAAGCTGGTGAAATTGTCGCTAGCTTACTTAAAGCTAAACAAATTTTAATGCATGGCAGTTTCATATATGAAATGCCTAAGGTCGGTGAAATATGAGCTTAGATGCAACCGTATGGGCATGGAAAACTACAGTCTCAGGTGCAAGTGAAAGACTTGTACTTTTAGCTCTTGCTGATCGAGCTGGGGATGACCATAAGTGCTTCCCAAGTTTAAAACGGTTAGAGAAAGACACCACGCTAAATCGCAAAACGATTATCAAAGTTTTAGACGAACTTGAGCTTAAAAAGTTGATTAAATTTACAGGTGAAATTAAAGGAAATGGCGTAAAAGTCTATCAATTGATTGGTGTCTTTGGACGTGAAGATAGTTCAGATACCAATACCAAAATGGGGACTAGTACCAAAAATGACACTGGTGTTGATTTAGGTACTAGTTCCAAAAACGGTACTAGTACCAATGATGGAACTGGAACCAGTACCGATTTTGGTACCGAGACCAGTACCAATTTTGGGACACAGAACCTCCCAAGGAATCTCTCATTAGAATCTAAAAATAAAAAAGACTGGCTTTGTTTGAAAAAACTTCGTTCTGAATTAGATCAAGCCGATCCCACGGTAGTACCGAAATCGGTTATCGAAGCAAGTTGGTTTGAACGCGAGAAAAAAGCATTCGAGCTTTTCAATGCTGGAAATAATCTTTGTGATGATCTTTTGATTTACCACTTCGCTGACACACTTTTGAGAAACCGTCACAAATACGACAAAGCGCAAAATGGAAAATCAATTGGTGAATCTGATTTAGTATTTTTCTCTTCACCTCAACAGATTTACGTGTTTGCAAACAAACTTGCTCAACTTCCTGATGTTATCAATCAATTCAGTATGCCAGGTGAATCTTTTGAAAAACTAGCAAGCCGCATTGCTGCAAAACTCTCTGATCCAAATGAACTCCAAAACTGGAAATCACATCTGCAGGCAGTTGGATTTAAACCTAAGGGTAGAGGTGCAGCATGAAAGTAAAACGAATTGTTTGCTGGTTCAGCTGTGGTGCAGCATCGGCTGTGGCAACGAAAATTATGCTTGAAAAGGCAGCTAAGATTTTTCCTAAAGTACCAGTAGTAATTGCGAATAGTCCAATTATAGAAGAGCACTCTGATAACGAACGTTTTTTTAATGAATGTGAGCAATGGTTTGGTCAACAAATTATTCGAATTTTTAATCCACGTTATCCTCAAGGCTTGAATTCAATATACGAAGTTTTTAAGAAAGGTTACTTAAAAGGTGTAAAGGGTGCGCCATGTACAACTCAGCTTAAAAGAATCCCACGTGGAATGTTCCAAAAAGAAGGCGATTTGCACGTATTTGGGTATGACATTGCTGAAATAGATCGTGCTCAAGATTTTGAAGAAAGAAATCCAAGTCTCAATTCATATTTTCCACTTATTGAATCAGATCTAAGCAAGGCGGATTGTCTTGGAATGCTTCAAGACGCAGGCATACGCATACCGAAAATGTATGAGCTTGGTTATTTGAACAATAACTGCATTGGCTGTGTGAAAGGTGGAGCAGGTTACTGGAACAAGATTCGCAAAGATTTCCCTGACACATTTGATCGCATGGCGAAAGTTGAACGTCAAATCGGGCATTCAATTTTAAAAAATGAAGATGGTCCAATCTTTTTAGATGAATTAAATCCCAAAATGGGTAGATACAAAGATGAGCCTGATATTGATTGTTCATTTAGCTGCTTAATCGCCAAAGAAGATAACAATTGGGAATTAGTTAAGTTTTATGATGTCGAAAAAGTGGGAGATTTAGCTTAAGTGGAAAGCATCTCAATTACTGAATACCAAAAACTTTACGGTGGTAGATCCAGAAAGAAAACTAATTTGAAACGCAGTACTCGAGTTAAAACTCATCAAGGTGAAAGTATCGGTGAATCGTTGTTGGCCAACCAATTACGAATTTTAAAAATTAGCTTTGAACAGGAATATAAATTCCATCCTAAACGTAAGTGGCGCGCTGATTTTTACATTGTTGGAAAAAATATTTTGGTTGAGGTTGAGGGCGGTGTTTGGAGCGGTGGGCGTCACACACGCGGAAAGGGGTACATTGGTGATATGGAGAAATACAATGCTGCAGTAGTGATGGGATTTCAGTTATTACGGTTTAGTACTGAGCAAGTGAAATCAGGTTTAGCGGTTCAACAGATAGAGACAATGGTGGGGGAGTAAAATGACAGCCACAGCAAACTTTGAGAAACATAGAAATGAGACAATAGTCCACGATTTACGCCGTTTATTATTTACTCCTAGCCGTTCAAAAGTCGATTTTACATTACTCGACTTAGCACAAAAAACAATGGATGGATTTAAGGATGGTGTAGCTGGACCATCTACATTTGGAAGTAAGGCAAATAGTGCAGCTCTAATGATGCAGGATATGAGTCCAGAAGTTTATTCATTATTGTGGGCATTAGTTCGTTCAATCAATCCTACAGATCGTCACTTTGCCTTACTTCACAATCTGCTCACTTCTGAAATTCGCTTAAAGTTTAAAGAAGATGGTTTTAAAACTAAACAAATAACCTCTAAAGAAGCTGCAGAAGGTGTGGCTCGTTCAGCGCTAATTCAATTTTTATTTAAACGAGGTATGTGTACCAAATGTAATGGAAAAGGGTTTATCTTTTCAAAAAATGATAAAAAGCATGTTGAGTGCAGTAAATGCGAAGGGAAAAAAGAAAATGCTTATAATCAATCAGAACGGCATAGAATTTCGGGTACGAATATAGCACGTAATAATTATATTAAAATTTATGATAAGTACGAGAAAAATGCTCTAGATATTTTGTGTGATTGGAGAATAGATCTGGACGCTCATTTAAGAGGCTATTTCTATATTGTGGCTGAAGAATACAATTTATGATTGCATAGGTACAAAAATAAGGGTATATTTTTCGATAATGGTCGTATTACGGTTTATCCGAGACCAAGATAAGAAAGCCTCGCATTTGCGGGGTTTTGTTTTTGGTGTGTGTAGGGCTGATCATTAATTGATTAATTTTTATGTGGTCAAACTAAAACTCTGTATATTGGGTTGTTTTTATATTTAAAAAATAGGAATCATATGGGTGGTATTTTATTATATCTTCATTTGAAACCTATTTATTAAGACTGGGAAAAGAGATATTGTATGCACCCACTATTATCAAAAATAAGTTATAAATGGCTTACAGTTGCAAGTATTATATCAGTACTCGTTTTGCTTGGTATTTTGTTTATATTTAAAGGGAATGTGGGTGATGTTGTTTACTCTACAGTGACTAATATTCTGGTGTCTATCTTAACCTGTATACTTGTTTCATTTTGGTGGAATAAATTATTATTAGATGCTAGTAGTCATTATAGTAAGTCGGGAATAAAGCACTACTATAGTGATTTTTCAGAGGTTGAGCCTATTATTAAAAAGAAGTTAGAAAAGGCAAATGAAGTAACAATTTTTTTTATGTATGGAAAAACATTTATTAATGGTTCTTCAAGCCAAATAAAGAAAATTCTTTCAAAAAAAGGAAATAAGTTAATATTTGTAGTAGGTTATGTAGATAATCCATTTATTGAACAATATGAAGAATTTTGGAATTATCCTATTAAAGAAAACATAAAAAATACACCTGATAATTTGTTAAAATTATTTAATGAGATAGATCCTGGAATTAGGGCTCATTTACAAATTTACCTATATAAGCAGGGCGGATATTGTTACAGTTACTTTAAAATAGATAATGAAATATTCTTGAGTCCAAATAAAATGGTTGAAGCAAAGTCTTTTAAGCCAATCACTTTACATGCTAAAAAAGTTCTTGGTAAGAAGTGTCTTTATAGAAAGATAAACCAAGAATTTAATTTTATGCTTGAGGCAAAGCAAATAGAGATATTTTTTGATTCTATGGAAAATAATAGTATCGAGGTGGCAGATTAATGTTGTGTTTTTTAGATCTAGAAACAACTGGTGTAAACTTATTCCAAGATCATACGTTAGAGATTGGTGCAATTTTAGTAGATAGTAGGCTTGAAGTTGTGAAAGAGTTTCACTCCTATATTAAACCAGATAAATTAGTTTCTTTCTCGAGATCATCAAAAAATACCCATGGCCATACTGAACAATTTTTCAATGATAAGTTCAACTCACATGATGTTTTGTTAGATTTTTTTAATTATATAGGAACGGATTATAGGTTTGTTGGTTGGAATATATCTTTTGATGTTGGTTTTTTTAGGAAATTATGCCATCTGAATAATATGACAAGTAAATACAATGAAATTAATTACAGACATATTGATTTACAGTCTGTATTTTATTGGTATTGTATACAGAATAATTTAAATAATTTATCTTCTTTAGATGATGCTTGTAAGCATTTTAATATTTCAAGAAGCAGTTATCATAATGCATATGAAGATGCACTAATAACTTATAAAATCTACAAAAGGCTTAATCTGTATAATAAAAAAAATATGTATTAGTTATTTCTAATAGCCTGTTATATCTTCAGTAAATGTACTTTTATCTCCTAAGTTGGTGGTTACAGGTTAGAGTCCTGTATAACGTGCCACAGTTCTGAAGCTCAACGGTAGAGCAGCGAGCTTATACCTTGTAACGATAGATAATCGGCTGATTTTGGTTCGAATCTAGTCAGAACTACTATTTTAATTCCCTCGAATTAGCTGGATTTGAAATTTCTATTTTTTTGAACTGATTTGAGAAATGTTTCTATTTTTAAGCCCTGTTTTTAGTGGGCTTTTTTAATGCCTAGAGGAAAGTGGGATGCACTGAATATGGCTCATCTTGGCTTATATATGAAAAATGAACAGTTGAGGTTGCTATGTTAAATATTCGATTTAATGTAGATGACCAGATTAGGAAAGTCAGTAGAGAACATAAAAGGCAAATTGATTTTGCTTTAGCTCAAACCGTTAATAAGCTGGCTAAGTTAGCTCAGGCAGAAGAAAAAAAAGGCTTAACGAGTCTCTTTGATACGCCTACACCGTTCACAGTTAATTCAGTTGCAATCAAAGCAGCTAGAAAAGGCAATCCCACTGCAACAGTGTATATAAGACCAATAGCAGCAAAGTATTTAGAGCCGTATGAATATGGCGGTAAGCAATACCTTGGGGCTAAGCCTGCCGACTTAGTACCAATTAACGCCGTATCAAACCAGTACGGCAACTTACCAAGAAACGCTATTAAGAAGTACATGAGTAGAAAAGATGTGTTCTTGGGTAAGGTGAAAACATCAAGCGGTGTGGTGTATGGCTTATGGCAACGTCCAGCCTCACAAACCCGCCGAAGTGCAAAGCGTACAAAGGGCGGAAGGTTAGCAAATACAACAGGGCATTTAAAACTGCTTGTCTCTTTTGCAGAGCCAGTCAATACACGTAAACGACTTAACTTTGGGCAACGATCACAATTAATAGTGCAACGTAATGCCGCCGTGTTGTTTAGAAACACATTAGCAAGTGCAATTGCTTCTGCTAGATAGAGAATAGATATGAATCCATTAACAGTTTTACTTTGGTTGTTGTGTGCTTTCCTAGTGATTGGCTTCTTTGGTGGCATTGGTTTGTTGATCTATATGATTAAAAGCCGAAGGAAAGCAATTAAAGAGTTCAATGACCGTCTGGTCGCTATGAGGTTGAAGCCACACAAAGCATTTACAAAAGGTACTTCCCACAAGATCCTATAGACACGGGGATTGCGCAGCGTGCTTTGTGACTAGCTACGAAATTTTTTGAAGTGGGTAACAGGGTAACGGGTAACATGAATCAAGCACAATTTGCTCGACTCCATGAAGTAAGCAAAAAGACTGTTACCTCATGGAAAAATAAAGGCTGGGTTATCTTAAACACTGATGGCTCGGTAGATGTAGAGCTAAGCAATAAAAATTTAGAACTCTACAGAAAAGAAAAAAATGCACCAGATGAAGTAATTGATTTCAAAGTTACCTTGGGTAACGAGGTAACGGATTCAGGTAACGATTCAGAGGGTAACCCTGATCCAAATGACGAGTTTTCAGGTTACCCAGAAACAAAGTTGCCTGCTAAGGAATTAAATCGGCGCTTAACTTTAGAAAAGCTAAAACTAGAACGTGAGCGGGCAAGAGCGGCTGAATACGATACAGCAATTAGAGAAGGTCGATTATTAGAAGCCGACAAGGTATATCAACACGATGCAGAAGTTGCAGCTCAACTACAACGAAAGTTACTTTCTTTGCCTTCTGAGCTTGCAGTTCGTCTTTCAGCAATTAACTCACCCGCAGAAATTGAAAGTTTACTGAGAGAGGAATTGACGTACTGCCTTAATGAGTTCTTAGATTCTTATGAAACTGAAAATTAGAGCGAGTTTTGCCGATGCATTAAGACCGCCACCATTTCTGTCAGTTAGTAAATGGTCAGAGCAATACATGGTGCTTTCTGCTGACTATTCAGCAAGCACTGGACGTTTTAAGGCATATCCATATCAAAACGGCATTATGGATGCCATGACAGATTCAAAAAATAAAACCATTGTCGTTATGAAGTCAGCGCGTGTTGGTTATACCCAGATTTTGAATAATGCTTTCGGTTATTTTATCCATTATCAGCCTTCACCGATTTTGATTGTACAGCCACGTAATGGCGATGCAGAGGATCATTCTAAAGGTGTTATTGCACCAATGCTGCGTGATGTACCTGTTCTAGCAAAATTAGGTGGTGATGCAAAAAGCAAAGATTCTAATCAGACTATATTGGCAAAAAAGTTCAATAATGGTTCAAGTGTAAAACTGATTGGTGCTGATTCACCAGGTGGCTTTCGTCGTGTCACAGTCCGAGTGGTAATGTTTGATGAGATTGATGGTTATCCGATTGGTGGTGCAGGTGCCGAAGGTGATCAGATTTCACTTGGCAAAAAAAGGGCTGAGACGTACTGGAATAGTGTAATTGTTCTGGGCTCAACTCCAACAAACAAAGGTGATAGTCGAATAGAGAAAGCATGGCTGAATAGTGATATGCGCCGCTACTTTGTTCCTTGCCCTCATTGTAATACTTTGCAAGTTTTGGAATGGGGCGGAAAAGATACTCCACATGGAATCAAATGGAAACGTGATGAACTTGGCGAGTATATAGAGGATTCTGCTTATTATTCTTGTATCAATGGATGTGAGATAACAGAAGATCATAAAGGCCGGATGATTCAAAATGGTGTATGGCAGGCAACAGCTCCATTCAAAGGGCATGCAGGTTTTCATATTTGGACTGGTTATTCATTACTTCCTAAAGCGGGTTGGTCAAGACTGGTTGAGGAGTGGTTGAATGTCCACAAAGATCCATTGCAACGTAAAACATTTTTTAACCTTGTTTTAGGTGAGCCATTTGATGATCTCGGTGAACAAGTTTTACCTGAGGGGCAATTATTAGAGCGGTGCGAAAGCTGGATTGATGAAGTTCCTAATGGTGTTGGTGTATTAACAGCTGGTATCGACTTTCAATATGATCGCTGTGAGATTGAAGTTGTTGGATGGGGCCGTTATGAGGAATCATGGTCTATTGCTTATGAAACAATTTATGGTGAGATTGATGATCCCAATTATTGGGCAAAAATAGATGCTTATTTGGCAAAACGATTTCGCAGAGGCGATGGCCGGCCTTTTACAATTTCCGCAGCATGCCTAGATTCGGGTGGTCAAGAAGGTCATACACAAAAGGTTTATGACTTTTGTAAGGAACGTCTTTCTCGTCGGATATGGGCAATTAAAGGCGAGTCAGCACGAAATGGTAAACGCTCACCTGTATGGCCAACTAAGAAACCAACAAACCGAACAAAGAAAAGTTTTAAGCCGATCATTCTTGGGGTGAATAGTGCTAAGGATCAGATCAGACGCAGGCTACATCTTGATGTGACTGGTCCTGGTTATATGCATTTTCCTAGTGATCGAGACATTGGATATTTTCAACAGTTATTAGCTGAAAGACTAATGATTAGAAAAATAGGTGCTGATACATATCGAGTTTGGGAGTTACCTGCAGGCAAGGCTAACGAGGCTTTGGATTGTCGTGTATATGCTTATGCTGCGTTATGTGGCCTCAATCACATGGGTTTAAAACTTAATAATCTATGTGAGCGATTGGAAAAGCTAGACTTTGTACCAATGCAAGAAATTGAGCGAGTTTTAGATGATCATGTTGATGTTAATGATCTTACTCAATCTGATCCAAACACGAATAAAGCTGTATCAGTTACCAAAGTTGAAGTGTCTAAGAAAAAATCACTGGCTGAGAGAATGGCTGAAATGAACAATTAACCCCTGCATCAAGCGGGGTTTTTTTTGGATAAAAATTTATGTTTGACCCAAATACCTCTCCACTTGCAGGCATGACAGTCCCTCAGTTGCAGGCAGCTTTGCAAACAGCTCAAGCGGCATATGTGCAGTTAATGACTGGATCTCGTGGTGTTGAGTTCTCTTATTCTCAAGGGGATGGCAACCGATCTGTTAAATACGAAAAGTTAGATCTGCAACAACTTTTGCAGTTTATCAATATGCTGAAATTGCAGCTTGGTATGCCTGTTCAACGAAGAAAGCCAGTACAGTTTAGATACTCTCGGAGGTAGGCATGACTGCAGCAAAAGATAAACCTCATGTAAGTATTCTTGATGTTCATGGTCAGCCGATAACGCAAAAATCAAAGGCATTGGCAGGCAATGAGGGTTTCGCAGCTCCGCCGTATGATGCAGCTGGTTATTCAAGTGAACACACTGCTGGCTGGTCGCCTTCTTTATGGTCACCTGATAATGAGATTAATAGTGGCCGCGACATTATTGTGGCTCGTGCTCGTGATCTAGTTCGGAATGATGGCTGGGCAAATGCAGCCATTACAAGAAACCTAGATAATGTTATTGGTCCTGAATTTAGACCTTTAAGTAAGCCAGATTATTACGCTTTACAGCAAGTTACAGGCAATAAAGGGTTTGATCATAAATGGGCAGAGGAGTTCGGTCGAGCAGTTGATGCTTATTGGCGACTATTTGCAAATGATGTTGGACGATATTGTGACGTTGAACGATGCTTAACGGTATCTGAAATGCTCTATTTGTCGTATCGACACAAAATTATTGATGGTGATGCGCTCGCATACATTAAGTGGCAACCTGAGCATGTTGGTTATGGTCGAGCTAATTTTGCAACTGCAATACAAGTGATTGATCCTGATCGGCTGAGCAATCCAAACAACCAATTCGATCTGAAAAACGTCCGTGGTGGTGTTGAAATTACAGAGGACGGTGCACCAATTGCCTATCACATAAGAAAAGCTCATCAAGGGGATTGGTTTAATGCTGACAAGTCGGTGATTTGGGAGCGTATCCCAAGAGAGACAGACTGGGGGCGGCCAATAATCGTACATGACTTTGATCATGATCGAGCCTCACAACATAGAGGAACAGGCATTTTAACGTCTGTCGTTGAAAGACTGAAAATGTTGATTAAGTACGATGGTACCGAAATGGATGCGGCAATTGTGAATGCAATTTTTGGAGCATTTGTCACCAGTCCTTACGATCAAAGTTTTGTTGAGGATGCGCTTGGTGGTACTGGTCCAGATTCCGCTGGATTGGGAGCTTATCAAGAGTTTCGCACTGAATTTCACAAAAATAGTCGGATTAAGCTTGGTGGTGTGCGTATGCCGATTTTGGCACCTGGTGAAACAATTAATACCGTTTCAGCGCAGCGACCAAATTCTAACTTTGCAAGTTTTGAATCTGCTGTATTGCGAAATGTGGCAGCTGGAACAGGCATGAGTGCTCAACAGATCAGCCAAAACTGGGCAGAGGTGAACTACTCATCTTATCGCGCCGCAATGTTGGAAGCTTGGAAAACCTTTAATCGTCGCCGTATCAACTTTGCTACAGGCTTTTGTCAGCCTTTATTTGCTGCATGGCTAGAAGAATGTTTTGAAGTGGGGAATCTTCCATTACCTGCAGGTTCGCCAGACTTTATCCAATATCGAAGTTTGTATGGTCGTTGTAGATGGATGGGGCCTGGGCGCGGTTATGTTGATGACGTTAAAGAAAAACAAGGGGCGATTCTGGGTATGGATGCAGGTCTAACAACGCTTGAAAAAGAAGCCGCGCAATTAGATGGTGCGGATTATCGAGAAATATTAGATCAAAGAGCGAATGAGGTAAAAATGTTTAAGGACAGAGATTTGCCACTACCTAAATGGACTGGTGAGGGGGAGGAGGCAAGCCCTCCCGCTAAACAGACAACTCAATTACCAGAGGTAGAATAATGAATCGTTTCGGTTTTTTGGCACAACGTTTATTTAATGTGCCTCTTGCAATTCACCCATCAAAAGCAGAAGTCGTTATTTCAGCATTATCTGAGCGCTTGGGTATTAGTCAGATCCAACGAGTTGCAATGATGGAAGATGATGATTATGAATTTTCTTCACCATCACGCAAAAGTAAAAGTGCTGGTTATGAAGTTGCAGGTGGTGTGGCAATTATTCAAATTGAAGGCACTTTAGTTCAAAAATTAGGTTGCTTAAAACCCTATAGCGGAATGACTGGTTATGACGGTATACGACAAAACCTCTATGCCGCAATAAATGACCCAGAAGTAAAAGCGATCGCTTTAGATATTTGCTCACCCGGTGGGGAAGTATCAGGGTGCTTTGATCTTGTTGATGCTATCTATGAAATCAGAGGGATAAAGCCAATTTGGGGCATCCTGAATGAATATGCATATTCTGCTGGATATGCAATTGCTAGTGCCTGTGACTATCTTACAGTCCCTCGTACAGGTGGAGTTGGCTCCATTGGCGTAATAACAATGCATGTTGATATGGCAAAAGCTATTGATAGTGCTGGTTTAAAAGTCACATTCATTACATATGGAAAACATAAGGCTGATGGTGCACCAGAAATACCACTCGCACCTGAGGCACTTGAACGATATCAAAAAGAAATTGATGCAATGGGTGAGCTATTTGTAAATACAGTGGCTCGTAATCGTAACTTGGATGCTTCAAAAGTTAAAAACACTGAAGCAATTACCTTCATGGGACAGAATGGTGTTGATATGGGGCTTGCTGATGCAGTTATGTCCACAGACGCAGCATTTAACGCCCTTTTTGAAAAAGTAAAATCAGGAGAGCTTTAAATGGCTAAGCCACTAACCAAAACCAAAAAGAAAACAATGCAACCGGCAGCGCCTTTTGCTAGTTTCATGAAACTTAATGCATCTGAACAAAATGAAGATGAACAAGCCCGCCGCGCTGAAAAAGAGGAAGAGTGGGCAAAAAAAGCTGAAACAGATCCAGACCGTGAACAGATGGAAGATGAATCTGATGACGACTATGCAGCTCGCATGGAAGAGCTGGACGAGGAAGAAAAAAAGGCAGATGGGGAAATCATTGAAGATGATCCTGATGCAGAAGAAAATGATGAAGATGACGAAAAGCCTAATGCAAAGGCTGCGCGTGCTTCTGAGCGTAAACGCTGTGCGCGAATTATTGCTCATGGCATTAAAGCAGGGAATGTTCATCAAGCAGCCGTATTCGCATTCGATACTGGTTTAACAGCTACTCAAGCAATTTCAGCAATGAATGCCGCAAAGATAGATACATCTCGCGGTGGTGGTCTAGGCGTGAAAATGCAAGGTGTTGGAAATTACCAAGTGGGTACAGATGTTGGTGGTAATAATCATAAAGGCCAAAACAAATCAACTGCTCAAGCAAATGACATTTTAAAGTCACTTGAAGCTGTTCGCGGTAAATAAAAGGAAAATGAAATGACAAATTATTCAAATAATCCTTGGATTCCAAGCATGACAACTGATGTGTTCGTGCCAGATCAGCTTGTTGCAGGTGATTTAAAGATTGTCACTGACACAGTTCCAGTCGGTGGCAGTGGGGTTTATGAGCGTGGCACTGTTATGGGGATGATTGAAGCCACTGGAGTGTGGATTCCTTCAATTAAAACTGCAGCAGACGGCTCAGAAAAACCGCGCGGTATTCTAGTTGATCAGGTTGATACAACTGTTACCTCACCACAAACAGGTGGTGTCTATGTGATGATTGAGGTCAATTTTAACAAACTTGTTTACGATTCAAGTTGGGGGGCGGCAGGCAGTGCAGCAGCTTTGACTGCATTAAAGGCTGGTTTTGGTGCGACAAGTATTTTCTTGAAAACACCGATTTCAGCAAACTAAATACAAATTAAATTTTTTAAAAAGGGTCACTTTTCAGTGGCTCTTTTTTTTGGAGAAAATTAATGCCTGGTCAAAACAATATGACGCCATTTACCACAGCAGCACTCGTGCAAGTAGTGCCAAACCTTAAACGTGCACAAAAATTTCTTTTGGATAAATTTTTCCCAAATATTGTTGAATCTCAAACAGAAGAAGTCGACATTGATGTTGATGTGGGTAAACGCCGTTTAGCTCCTTTCTGCTCTCCTAAGGTGGAAGGAAAATTGGTTGAATCCCGTACTTATCAAACAAACCGCTTTAAGCCCGCCTACATCAAAGATAAGCGCGCTCCTGACTTAATGAAACCTGTCCGCCGCCAAATCGGTGAGCGCATTGGTGGTGGTGATCTAACACCGCAACAACGTCAACAAGTGAACGTTGCTTTTGAAATGGAAGATCAGATTGATATGGTTGACCGTCGTCTTGAATGGATGGCCGCTCAGGCATTAACAACTGGTACTGTTACTGTCAAAGGTGAAGGATTTCCAGAGACCGTCATTAATTATGGTCGCGCTCCATCTTTGACTTTAACGTTGGCAGGTGCTGCTAAATGGGGGCAAGCAGGTGTGTCGCCTTCAAGTGACATTGAGAAATGGGCTCACGAGATTCTCAAGCAGTCAGGTGGTGTTGCAACTGACATTATTTTTACTGCGACCTCTTGGGCTCATTTCAAAAATGATGAAACAGTTAAGACTGCAATTTGGTATCCAGGAAATGGCGGAAGTGGCAACACCATCAATGTAGGTGCTCAAATTGAGCGCGGTGCTGTTTATAAAGGCCGTTGGGGTAATTACGATCTGTGGGTATATAACGACTGGTACGTTGATCCAGAGGATGACAAAGAATATCCGATGATCACAGATGGTACTGTGGTTATGTCTGGTCCAGATCTCATGGGAACTCGTGCTTTCGGCATGATCATTGATCCTGCCTTTAATTATGGTCCATTGGCATATGCGCCTAAGATGTGGCTAAACCAAGACCCAGCTCAATTATTCCTAATGATGCAATCTGCACCGTTAGTCATTCCTTCGCGTGTGAATGCTAGCTTCTCAGCTCGTGTTTGTGATCCAGTGTTAGGTTAAGGAGAATTTCGATGAAATATGCAGTTTGCACTGGCAATTCAATTGAATATGGCGCCACCAAAAAGTCAGGAAATGACACAACAGTTATCCTTAAAAACTACACTGCGGGTGATGTTATTGATTTTGATGACAAGCAGGAAATTAAACGCTTAGTCGATGCGGGAATTATTCGCCCTCTCGAACATCAAGCAGTGGTTGAAGAAGAAGCCACAGAAGGTAAATAAAATGAATGTGGATTGGCAAAGCAAAGTTTTGTCTCCACTAATGGCTGTCTTCGGGCAGCCAATTTTATATGCGTCTGTCAAAGATAAATATCTTGTAAAGCATAGCCTTAGTGGGGTTTTTGATGAAGCCTATATTGATATTCAAGTTGTTGATAGCTTGCATGTTACTTCTGTCAGTCCGTGTATTGGTTTGAATCTAAAAGATTTGCCAGTTACACCTCGTCAGAAAGATCAAATATTAGTAAAAGCTTCATTTGGTGCACCTTTGGTTGACACGCTGTATATGGTCAAAGAGGTGAGGCTTGATGGACATGGTGGCTGTCGCTTACTTCTAAATCTTGCACCTAAAGCATGCGACATTACATCTGAAAAGGGGACACAAGATCAATGATTCCTGTATTGCCGATATTGTTTCGCCGTCAGATGCGAATAGCTGTTGTTTCAGCACTCCAAAAAGCTGATTTATGGCTTGGTGATGATCCAGTTTCAATAGATTCACCAGGGAATTGGAATGTACAACAGGCACCAAATGATGGAGTTTTCCCCTGTATTTTTGTACGAACATCCACAGAAGGGAAAGCCGCGATAATGAAAGCGGGCATTCCTGAATTTGATACCTCAGTAAGTATTGATGTGATGTGTGTTGTTACGTCTACCACCGCTGAGAAAGCTCAAGATGATATTGAGAATCTTTGGTATAGGGTTGAGAACTTATTGCTAACCGATTACTCAATTGTTGGATCTGTGCAAAATGTTCAATCTGTTGATAGTCGATTAGAAATAGTCTCAAGCGGTAATAAACATATTGCGGCAATATCTGCAGCATTTGTTTATGAAGGTTTTGAAGTGTTTGACAGTCAGGCGACAGAGCCACCTATAACAGAGTTCCCAGTTAAACCATCAAAAACAGTGCCATTAAATAATGTTCATATTCATTTGGATTTAGTCAATGTTGCGGATCCAACAGGTACGTATCCCGATTCTAAATATCCCGATTCTGTAGTCCCAGCACCAAGAAAACATGGTCCTGATGGACGAGATGAAGCGGAATTAGACATTAAGTTGAGTCAATAAAATGTATGTCACCCCGAAACAAGGGAGTTGTATCCCTGACCCACAATTACAAGATTTTTTACCCATCCAAGGCCGTGAAGTAGAAAGAAATAGCTATTGGATTCGCCGATTACGTGATGGAGATGTAGTGGAGGGTAAACCACCAAAAACTCAAATCGCCAATTCTAATAAAACATCTTAAGAGGTTTAAACATGGTTCCTTTTTCAAATGTGCCTAATGATGTTCGAGTACCATTATTTTATGCGGAGGTTGATAACTCTCAAGCAAATTCAGCAATAACAGTACAACGGACCTTAATTATTGGTCAAATAACTAGCTTAGGAACAGCTACACCTGAATTGCCTCAGATTTGTGGTGGGATTGGTGATGCTCAAGCTAAGTATGGTATTAATTCTCAGCTTGCAGCAATGGTTGCGGCTTATCGTAAAAATGATGATTTTGGTGAAGTTTGGTGCTTGCCTCTTTTAGATCCAGGAGACGCGCCATCAGCTACAGCAACAATTACAATTTCTGGTACACCATTGAAAAATGGTGCGATTAGCTTATACGTTGGTGGGGGCGGCTACTGGGGGGATGGAACAGGTTTATATCAGGTACCAGTAACCACATTCTCTACTGAAACATCAATTGTTACCTCTCTTATCAACCTGATTAATTCAGATTTAAAAGCTCCTGTAAAAGCAACAAGTGCTGGGGCTGGAAAAATTAAATTAACGGCTGTTCACGGTGGGGCAATTGGTAATGAAATTGACCTTCGCTTAGATTACTTAGACACACTAGGCGGGCAATCAACACCATCGGGACTCTCAGTTCTTTTTGATTCACAAAAGTTAATTGGTGGTGCTCTAAACCCAAATTTAGAAGGTCCACTTTCTAGCCTTGGCGATACGACTTTTGATTTCATTGTTTGCCCATATGTGGATACCGCCTCTTTAAACGCCTTAGATAATTTTCTCGGCATGCAAACGGGGCGATGGTCATGGAGCCAGCAACTTTATGGCAATTACTTTGCTGTAAATAACGGAACTTTTGGTGACCAGACAACATTAGGTACAACTCGAAATAGTCCTTATGGTTGTATTTTAGGTGTATATGACTCTCCAACACCGTCATGGATTATTACAGCTCAATATGTTGGCGCGATCGCTCAATCACTAAAAAATGATCCGGGTAGACCGCTTCAAACTTTACCCATTGTCGGCATGTTTGCACCTCCAACAGCAAGCCGTTTTGCATTAACAGATCGAAATGTTCTTTTATATAACGGTATTTCGACTTTCACGGTTGGTGACGATGGGTTGTGTCGTGTTGAAGCAATCATTACAACCTACCAAAAAAATGCGTTTGGATCCCCTGACAATTCATACTTGAAAATCGAAACCATGTTTTTACTGGCCTATATTCTGCGGTATATGAAAACTCGGATTACAACGAAGTATGGCCGTATGAAGTTAGCAGCAAATGGAACTAGATTTGCTCAGGGTTCAGCGATCGTTACTCCAAATATTATCCGCTCAGATGTCATTGCTGCTTATCAGGAACTCGAATTTAACGGTCATGTTCAAGATGCGGATGCATTCGCCAAAGCACTTATTGTCGAGCAAAATTCTGAAAATCCAAATCGGGTTGATGTGTTGTGGCCGGGTACATTGATTAATCAATTAAATGTCTTTGCGCTTTTGGCTCAATTCAAATTGTAAGAGGTAAAACATGGCTAACAATACAAACCGTCAGGCAGGTATCGCTAACATTTCAGTAGATGGGGTGACCTATCTACTTAGTGGCGAATTGACCTATTCACCTGCAGATGTGGAAAGAAAAACACTACCTGGTCAAGATCAAATTCATGGTTATTCTGAAATGCCAAGAGCCCCTTTTATTTCGGGAACCCTACGAGATTCAAGCGGACTCACAGTTAAAGATTTTAATGCAATGACGAATGCCACGATTCACCTTGAATTAGCAAACGGAAAAAATGTCACAGGTCGCAACATGTGGACTGTAGATGCCCAAGAAGTAAAAACCCAAGAAAGTACTTTTGAAGTGCGTTTTGAGGGAATGTCTGGATCGGTAACGGAGAATTAATCAATGAGCAATGAAGAATTAAACCAAGAAAATGAACAGAAGTATTCAACTCCTTTTGCTCTACCTTTAAAAGCGCCTGTAGAAAATACTGATGGTGTAATGATTACAAATATCAATCTACAAGAGCCAACGATTGCAGAAATTGAAACACTTACGACCAATACACAAAAACATAATGCCATTAAAGCTTTTCAAATCCTCTTAGCCAATCACTCTGGTTTAGATGTACCAACCATTAAGAAAATTGGTGCACGAGATTTTGGGGCAATTCAAAAGTACTACGACTATTTTTTTGGCGAATAGGGCAACACGATACTGAAGGCATGATTACCTATGTAACATGGTGCTTTAAGTGGGGTCCTTTTGATGCGGAAAATTTAACTTTAACAAAATTGATAGTTTGGTTTGATCGTACAGAAAAACTAAAAGAGACGGGGGCAGTATGAGGCCAATTCAATACACAATTACCGCTGTGGATAGAGCGACAGCGGTATTAGACAGAATTAATAATTCAGTTGGACGTATGACTCAGCCCTTATCTCGATTAGGTAATTCAGTTAGGCGTTTGGGAGATACAACGGGGGTCAATCGTTTAGCTCGTGGGGTAGGCGATCTAAGTTCTAAAGTGCGATCATTAATTGGGTTTGTACTTAAACTTGGCACGCCTTTACTTGCTTTATTTGGTGGGGGTTCAATCGCTGGTCTATATCAAATGACTGAGGGGTGGGCTCGACTTGGATTTGCTGCCTCCTCAACATCACAGATCATCGGTATTAGTACGCAAAAACTAATGGAATTGCGTGGTATAGGAGATTTGACGGGCATCTCTGCTGAAACAATGACAAAAGGTTTTCAGAGTTTTGCTGATACTTTGCAAGATGCAAAATGGGGGCGAAATCAAGCAGTTTTTGGCATGATGCAAATGCTTGGAATAGGTTTAAAGCATACTCGAACTGGGGTGATTGATACTGAGGCCGTTTTATTAAAACTTGCAGATAAAATCAAAGTTATTCAAAAGCGAGACCCAGCCGCAGCTCGTAAGTTGGCTCAATCATTTGGTGTTGAAGAATTACTACCTGTATTAATGCAGGGTAGTAAAGCAATGCGCGGTTATCAACAAGAAACGAAAAAGCTTCAAGGAAGTATCACCCCTAGCATGATTGAGCGCGCTAACAATTTTACGCTTTCAATTAATAAAATGAAAATGGCAACGAATGGTACTAAAGCTGCCATTGCTGATAAGTTAATTCCTGTATTTCAGCCATTAATTGATAAATGGACTAAATGGCTGGTTGTGAACAGACAGGAGATTAGCGATAAAATTGCAAAATTAGCTGAGCGTTTAGCAAAGTGGCTAGACAAAATTGATTTTGAGAAGGTCCTAGAGGGCATTATTAAATTCATAGATGGCTGCATTAAGTTAGTGAAATGGGTTGATAAAACTGTTGAGAAATTTGGAGGCTGGGAGAATGTTTTAAAAGGGCTTGCAGTTCTAATTGGAGTTAGTTTTGTCGCAAGTATTGGTGTGGCGATTGGTAGTTTAGGCGGCATAATTGCCAAATTAGGCATAGCTACAGGTGCGATGGGTGCTTTGCGCTTAGCTGGTGGTCTTGCTATTTCTGCTTTAGCTGGATGGAAGATTGGAAGCTGGATTAACGAAAATTTTGTAGAGGGAACAAAGTTTGGTGATTGGCTCGGTGAAAAAATTACCAAAGGTTTAGCTTTTGTTGGTTTGCCTAGTGCTAAAGAAGCTGTTGCTAATATGGAAAAGTATGAGGGAATGTCAAAAACCCCCTCTCCAACAGTCTCAAACCCAACTTTTGCAAATTTCAAAAATAGTATTATTGCTCAAGAATCTGGACATAAATATTGGGAGGTGAACAAACGAACAGGTGCCATGGGTCTTGCTCAAATCATGCCCCAAAATATTGTGGGCTGGGGTAAAAATGCAGGGCGTAAAAATCACGGTTGGGATCATGACGCATTAGGCTATGACATTACTCCAAAACAATTTCTTTCTAGTCCAGAAATCCAGAACAAAATTATAGATTTTAAGCTAAAAGAAGCTTTTGATAAGTATGGCGCAGCAGGTGCAGCTCGTTGGTGGTATTCCAACAGTCCAAATCCCTCAGACCGGAAACCCACACCCAATGAGCCAAGTCCCAACAAGTATGCTTCAGATGTTTTGTCTAGAATGCAGAATATTAACGGTAACAACGCTAGTACACCACCACAGGTGAATCTAACAGTGCAAAATACCGTACATTCAAACACTGCGACAACAACAAAAGTAACTACACCTCAAGGAGTCAAAATCAAACATAACGCACCTGGTGTTATGGATTAGGTTGACTTTGTTTCTTCTTAAATATAGAAATACAGCAAGGATGCTGACATTTATAATTGAGATATAAATGAAAAAATTAATAATGTTTGGCCTAATTGTTATTCTTTCACATTCCGCATATGCAAATGAAGAAATAACAAAAAATGATTTAATAGAGGGGATATGCGGAGAGTCAGCTGATTATGCTTTGCAAGTTATGCACAAAAGACAAACGGGAGTAACTATCACTGAAGCTTTGAAAGAAGTAAATCAAATAGGTATGCCTGGTCCAAGAAGGGAATTTTTTAAGGCAATTGTTTATAGTGCCTACAAAGAACCGAGAATCACTGATGAAAAACATATAACTACAATTGAGAGTGAGTTTAGCAATAAAACCTATTTGTCTTGTGCTGAATTATGGGGAAGTTCCAAATTCTAATTTGATTAGTTTTTAATTATTTTTACCAAAATAGAAATCATAAATATGTATCTAACCCACGTCAGTGGGTTTTTTTATATCTGGAGAAAACATGAGTATCTCACTTCCATATTTTCAAAACTTACAACCAGCCTCATGGCGAAATATACCTTTTGGTATTACATCAACGTCTCTAAACATGGGCCGTAAATTAGCTATACATGATTATCCTTATGTCGATGGGGTTTGGGTAGAGGATTTGGGTGCAAGGGGAAAAACCTTTCATATCATGGGGTTTATTGTTGAGGGTGGCGGTGCTTATGGTGGTGCGGGTACATTAAAACAGCAAATTGAAGCATTTGAAAAAGCAGCTGAGCAGTGGGGTGAAGGTATTTTTTGTCATCCAACTCTTGGGACCCGAACAAAAATGTGCCTTCATGATTTTGAGATAGAGCAAGATCTTCAAGGCCGAACCGCATCAATACGTTTTACTCTCATAGAAAACAAAGTAAAACCAACATTAATGATTCTGGCTAACACTCAAGGCCAAACTATAGCTTTAAGTACTATTGCTAAAAAAGCAACAATACTCGACACACTGACCATGATTAAAGGTGCTGTTAGAAGTTATAGAAATGGTATTTTGACAATTGTAAATCGCTTTACCACTCAAGTTAGACAGGTCATTTTTACTGCAACAAGTTTGGTGACAATGATTACTGGTTTGCCGGGTGAAATCGGCCGTTATATTGGCTCAACGATTCCCTTAGGACAAAAATCAAATAAGACAGTTAATCAATTGATCGGCATAGGGTCTGCGAGTCGTGTCAATGTATTGAATGAAATTCAAAAACTGGCAACAGCTAGTGAAGATATGAATATTGATAATATCGTAAACAGCATTGCTGATACGGTTACAGCCGTTTTTAAAGCCAATCCTGACCCGCTACAAGCAATGAATGCAATGTTGCCCCTTATTAATTTGCAAAATATGCCGATAGGCACTGATGATGCAAAAGGCTTCAATTTATTGAATGATCTAATTCACCGAATTGCTGTTATATGTATTGTTCAGGCTGCTTCGGATAGACAATATGTTTCATATGATGATGCTCAAAAAACGAGAACATTAGTTTGTGAATACCTTGATAGAGAGCTGAAAATTGCAGGCGATCAAGGTCTAGATGACACTTACAATGCACTTGTGAATTTGAGGACCTCCGTATCCCAAGACCTAACAGCAAGGGGTGGTGATTTAGCCAAGATTGAGCAAATAGAATCTGCAGCAAGCTTACCTTCATTGGTTTGGTCGCAACGCCTTTACCAAGATAACAAACGTGAAATTGAATTGGTTCAGTCAGCTAATCCAATTCATCCTGCCTTTATGCCATTAAGTTTTCGAGCGCTCTCATCATGAACAATAATGAAGTGAAATTAATAATCGATAGTGGTGCTAATCAGTATGCTATAGCAGGTTGGACGCAGTTAAGTATCACTCGGGGTATTGAGCGGATACCTAATAGCTTCAATCTACAAATGTCAGAGAAAGTTCCTGATCTTGATTATGTTGAAGTTAGACCAGGTGACAAATGTACAGTTTATATAGGTGGTGATGTTGTTGTAACTGGGTACATAGACCGATTTACTAATACCGTCAATGCCAACCATCATATTTATCAAATTTCAGGTCGAGGCAAATGTTCAGATCTAGTTGATTGTTCTGCTGTTTGGAAAGGCATGCAGTTTCAAAATATGAACGCATTAAACATAGCTGAGTCACTGTGTGAAGATTTTGGGATTAAAGTTACTTCAGAAGTCGATACGGATGTCATTTCGACCCAAAACATTAATCTAGGTGAAACCCCTGCTGCGGTATTGGATCGAGTTTGCCGGGTTGCTCAAGTGCTTTATTATGAGGACGAGAATGGAAATCTTGTTCTCAGTCGAGAACGTAATGACAAGGTTTTAGGATCACTGGTTCAGGGGGTGAACATTGAAACAGCAGCATTTACAAAAGGTCAAGATCAACTTTATTCAGAATATATTGTTGTTAATCCCAGTGCCCCTTTAAATCTAGATCAAGCTCCTGATCAGAATGTTGGATATTACATAGTAACGGACAAGAAGATAACTCGTTATAGGCCACTCTACATCATTCCAGAAGATGGAGATGCTGGGTTTAAAGTTGCTGAAAAAAGGGCAATGTGGGAACAAAATAGACGCTATGCTCGCAGTAACATGTTAAACCTTACCGTTTCATCATGGCGCAATATTGAAGAACAGTTGTATAAACCAAACACACAAATTCAAATAAATATCCCCAGCCTTAAGGTAATCATGCAAAATTGGTTGATTAGTGAAGTTACCTATAGAAAAGATGAGATGGGCACACGTTGCGATTTAATCATCATGCCTATTGGCGCGTTTACTCCAGAACCAATTATCCCATTCAAAGGCCTGCCAACAGATGTTTTAAATGCAAATTCGGGGGTGATTCAATAATGATTGATAAACTTTACCACGGATTAATGAATCTTCTAGGGTTGGGATGGGGGGTGGTGGTGGATGACGAATCAGATACTCAAAAGATCCAAGTTAAATTTAATCAAGCTGAAACTAAAGACAACATACCGCGATATGCCGATTATGGTTTTCAATCATCCCCACCAGATGGTCATAACGCATTAGTATTGTTTTTTGGTGGTAATAAAAGCTCAGGTGTAGTTATTGCAACTCATCACGCTAAAAGCAGACGCAAGGGTCTGAAAAAAGGTGAAGTTTGTATTTCTGATAATCAAGGTCAGGAAGTTTTTATCTCACGAGATGGAATCACGCTAATTGATAAAGCAGGAACTAAAATTATGCTTACAGGTGATGGGAAAGGCGAAATAAGTAGTTCAGATTCGTTCATGATCAATGGTGTTGAATTTAAAGATGGTATTGCCAAGGGTATTGATTTTCAGGCTGGTGAAATATCTCAGATTAAGCATCACCATAAAGACTCACGCAACGGTGATACAACTTCACCACTCCCTTAAAAGAAACTTATAAGCCCCTTATTAGGGGCTTTTTTGTGGGCAAAATAATCATGACTGATATTCAGACCATTTGGGATGTTTCGACAGGAACGGGCGATTACGAGATTGAGAATGGTGAATTAAGTAAAGGCCATGATGTTAGAACATCGGTTTTAATAAGTTTATTCACCGATCGAGTAGCAGATGTAAATGATGAGTTACCAGATAACACACAAGATCGCCGTGGATGGTGGGGTGATACAGGGCAAAAATATCCGATTGGATCAAGGTTGTACCTTTTAGATCGATCAAAAGCACCGACAAATATTGAACTAGAAGCCATTAATTATGCAGCGGAAGCGGTCCAGTGGATGATAGACGATAACATTGTTGCAAAATTCGATATTCAAGCAAAATTTATTCATAACAATCAATTAAGAATGATTGTTGTTGCTTATCGTCAAGATGGCAGCATTTTAAGTGAAATTTCAGAGGAGCTTTGGTAAATGGCATTTGTTAGACCATCTCTAAGCGATTTGATTAAACGATCCCTTCAAAACATTATTTCAACTTTACCAAAAGCTGATGCATTACTACGTTTCTCAAACTTAAATGTAATAGGCACTGTTGTAGCTGGTATGACTCATCAACACTATGGGTACTTAGATTATATTGCTTTACAGGCCACCCCTTATACAGCAACAGATGAATACTTAGAAGCATGGGGGGCTTTACGAGGGGTTTATCGTAAGGCGGCTACACAAGCGATTGGTACTGTAAAATTTAGTGCGATTGCTGGTGCAATTATTCCAAATGGAACAAAAATAATTCGGAGTGATAGCCAACAATATACTGTTATAAACTCATCTCAAAGCGCTGATTTTATTGTTGTCACAATACAAGCGCTCGCGGATCCAAACGGCTTGAAAGGGGCTGATGGCAATAGCGAGGCTGAAACTCAATTTTCACTTGGACAATCAATACCAGGGGTAAATTCTTCTGGTATATCCGGGCCAATTGTTGGCGGTGCTGATATTGAAACCAGTGAAGACTTTAAGTCTAGAGTCATTGCCGCATATCAATCAACACCGCAAGGTGGCGCTAAAAATGATTACGAAGTATGGGCAACAGAAGTTGAAGGGGTTACTCGCGCGTGGTGTGTGCCTTTAGTTTATGGCGCTGGCACTGTAGGTGTGTATTTTTTGGTTGAAAGTAGTGATAGCAATCCTATGGGTTTGCCTCAAGGTAACAATGGGGTTGCAAGTGGTGAGGAACGAGATACACCAGCAACAGGGGACCAGTTAAGGATAGCGAATTATTTATACCCACTTCGCCCAACAACGGCATTGGTTTATGGACTGTCACCAACATTGGAATCGATCAATTTAAGTATTCAAGGTGTTAAGCCTGTAGACCGTGAGGCGGTTAGGTTGTCACTCCAACAATCACTTTTAAATAATTCTGCACCTGGCAGGAAAGTGTTGATTGCTTCAATTTGGGCAGCAGTAAACAAAGTCGAAAGTGTAAATGACTTTAGCATTATCTCACCGATTGCCGATGTACCTGTGGCATCAAGTTCAATCGCAGTTCTTGGGAACATTAATTGGAGTTAGCATGGCTCAATCAAGATTTACACTTGAGCAATACACCAAAGCGATTAAATCTCTATTACCAAGGGGGCGAGTATGGTCACGTGCAACTTCAGGTATTCAACATGATTTAATTGAAGGGATTGCTAAATCATTTCAACAGGTAGATGCAGATGCATCACAGCTTTTAATAGAGGCATTTCCAGCAACAACAACTCAATTAATAGACGAATGGAATTTGACAGTTGGAATACCTGATTATTGTTTTGGTGCTCCTGATTCAATAGAGCAAAACAGGCAATATATCGTTGCAAAACTAATTGCTGATGGTGGCCAAAGTAACGGTTATTACATCGCAATCGCTAAATCTTTGGGAATTGATATTGTCATTCGAGAGTTCACACCAACGCATTATGACTTAGACGCCCCAGAGGGTTTAATTATTAATCCAAGTGACTGGTGGCATACTTGGAAAGTAGTAATCGATGTTAATTCGCCTTCTTTGGTTGAGTACTCAGGTGATGAAGCTGCAATAAAAAATTCCAATTCCTATAAAGCCTTAATGTGCTTATTTGAAAGATATAAGCCCGCACATACGCAATTCTATTCAACTTTATTCGATTTTGTAGAAATTGATAGCGATCCTGTTTTTGGTTTTATGGAAGCAGAAGAAGATGCGGAGCCGTTTGGCCAAGGTCGATTCTATAAATGATTTTCGGGAGTATATAAATGCCTCTTTCTCAACCAGAGTTAAATGCAGTAGCATTTGCAGTAAACAGTACTTTAAAAAATACAATTCCTGCAACAACCAGTACCCGTGGCGCAGCTTCGTTTGATAAAGGCTTTCCGCCTGAAACAATGGTTAAAAAACTAGCAGGTGGTATTGCCCCAAGCGGTTATGATTTTAACGGTATTTTAAACTTTTTCGGTCAGCATCAAGTTTGGCAAAATGCAGGTGGTAAATATAAATTTAACTCTACTATTGCCAATGCTCTAGGTGGATATCACAAAGGGGCCGTTCTTAGTTCCGATGATGGTCTACGTTTGTACGTGAGTACTATAGATGGAAATATGAATAATCTAAATAATGTTTTAACTGGCTGGGCTTTAATAGCTACAAGCGAGTTTGAAAATATTATTAATACTGAAAAGAATGATCGAATTAGCAGTGATAACTTACTGAATAATAAAATTGATTATGAGATTTTACAGCGTGAAAATGCAGATAATTTGATTCGGCAAAGCTTGTTTCTTGGACAGGCTATTATCAATGCTGGAGATTTTATCGGATCAAGGGCACTATCAACTGTTTATATCAATAACACCCTATACCCAAAAGTAATAAGTATTACAAGTGATCAAAGCGTGGGAAATACAGAGTTAGGTGGTTTTTTTGGTAAGACACCTGGCGTTTTTACCAAAGTTGCTGGGGGGCGAATTAACTCTAACGTTACACCAGGCGGCTGCAACATCCTATTCATTGTTCCACCTCAGTATTATTACAAGGTGGAGGGAACTGGTTTAACGAATTGGTTTGAATATTAATAAAAGGTCTAAAAATGAAATATTTTAAAGATAAAGATGGTTCAGTTTATGCCTTTGAGGATGATGGATCTCAAGATGAATTTATTACCCCTACAATGAAAAAGATGACTAATTCTCAAATAGATCGTCATTTAAACCCACAGAAATATCTAAATGATGAAGAAAAAAATCTAATTTACCTTCAATCATTAAGACCTCTAACTCGCCGTCAATTTATGTTGGCTCTTGTAGAAAATGATCTTGATGAAGCTGTTGAAACTGCAATAGGCAATATTCAAGATGCCAAACAGCGAAAACAGATGAGTATTGAATATAACGATGCTCAAACTTTCGAGCGTTTCAGTGCGTCAATAATGACTATGGCCACATTAATTAATTTAGATGAAGAAAGCCTAAATTCTATGTGGGAAAAAGCTTTGACGTTGTAAGAGGGAAATTTAAATGATTCCATTTAATAAAATACCAAGGGGACTAAGAGTCCCTTTATTTTTTGGTGAGTTAGCAATTGATGGCGATGTGTTAGGGGGGAGTTCACAACCACCTCAACCAGGTATTAGTTGTGTTGGTGCATCTGAAAAAATGAACTTTGGAAGTTTTCGTGGTTATTGGGATATGGAACTAAACGGAGTTTTTTATCCATCATCAACAGACTTACTTCAAAACTATATTACAAATCATTTTAGTGACAAAATTTACGCTGATTATGATGGGTTTATTAATTTTGGCAATATCTCACACGATGATCACAGGATACGTCTTATACCAATAATGGATGCGGGTTATTCCAATCCTTATGGGAATGACACCTTTATGAAAAATGAGGATGGTAGTTTAACGTTTTGCTTGAAAGGAGTTGTTGAAAAACCCGTAATTTCATGTGACGGTGCAACAGCCAATTTACCTTTAAGTATTACCCTACCAATGCATGCAGCAGATGGTACTTTTACTATTAGAGATTCAAGCAAAACAGCTAATAATGAATTGGATGTTATTGTTGAAATTTTTGGATCAGACATTGTTGAGGGGCAAGATTTTGTAACTCAATTAAAGACTTTAGTAAATCCAGATTATGCAAGCTTAGTTTCATTTACCACACTTAATCCAACAGTTTTTGCTGGAGATGGTACGGTTACAGGTTATATCAATATCAAAGCAAACGTACCAGATTTGCGTATCTCAGTAGAATTGATTAAAGCAATTGATGTAAATCCTGAACTCTTATTTTTAAATATCCTTACACCAACAAATCCAGCTACACCTACATATTTTTGGGATACTCATGATCCTGAAAATGGTAATTACTTATTAAGTGCTTGTATAAGTGACAATAATTTAATTTCATGTGCAGGGGCAACTCAATCAATATTGTTTGAACCAGGACCTGCATTTAATGGTCAAATTAATTGGGCTGTTGAGTTTGATGGAGTTACTTACGATATTGGTAACGTTTGGGCTGGTGAAATTATCAGCAATATGCCTAGCAACATTAAAGATATGATTTTCATGGAATGGACTGGCTCATGGTTGGTGGAAAACAGAGATACTCAACCACACAGATTTAAATTAATACCTTCACCTAAGCCTGGTTATGATCCTATTCAAGCGCCATCATCAACTAACGAATCATTTTTGTTAAATGAAGATGGTTCATTTGCATTTTGTTTAGCTGGGGCTGAACCAGTTTTCCCACCATATGCAGTAGTGAAAACAAGTGCGCTTTGGGGCAGTAGCTTTCCTGCCAAAATCACTGTTAATGGTACAGAATATTCAGGCGATCTATTCGGCAATTTAGCTGACGTTTTAGCACATCAATACAATATCTACACAGGTTTTGAAAGAATCTATGGGGATTTTGAAGGTGATCCTGATTTAGTACGTGTTGTATTTGCTGGGGATGTCTTTGCTGAGAATGCAAGTGTCTCTGTTGAGTTTTTATCTGAAATCGCTATAAATATTGATGATAGCTTCTCGTACTCAGAAAATGATACGCTTAAAATTAATGGTAAATCAGCAAGTTTTAATATTGGTAAGTTGGTTTGTATTACTAAAGTCGCTCAATATGGCAGTATCAATAATTCCAACTTTTTACTTGAGTATGGTCAGCCATTTAATTTTAGAGTTGGGGATAAAATTAATACCAATATCCTCACAAATAGAATTGCTGGTGCTGGAATAGAAGATCCTGCAAGCTTTTGCGCTTCTGCAGCATCACCAGAGGGCTGTGTGCAAAGCAATCTACTTTCTAACTTGAGTGAGCAATGGAATCCCGAATTAAGGACGATTAATGTAAAAGTAAGTTGGTCAGGACTAAGTAGAGTTGTGATGCCATTAAATGCAAGCGATGATAAAGGTGTTGGTGACCCTTTTGCTACAGCAAAATTTGTAGTACAGCCAAACGATAAGACTCCTATCAATGATATGTATTTTCTTGGTTATACCATTCCAACATGTGATGATATGCCATCTTAAACAATGACCTCCTTCGGGAGGTTTTTTTATTGCTTGGAGAAAACATGAACTCATTAAGACCCAGTATTGTTTTAGGCGATACCTTGCATGGAACTTGGACCTATGTTGATTGTGACGGAAAGCCAGTAGCAATTACGGATGATTTATTATTTTTAAGCTCCGTAATGATTAAAGAAACAAAATATTCTGTTTTATTAACTGTGCTTGATCAGACACAAAATAAAGGAGAAATAGCTTTTATTGCACAGACAATAGATTGGTCAACCGGTATTGCAGAAATGGATATAAAGGTAATGTCAGATGGTTTTGTAAAGCATTCTGAAAAGCACTGCTTTAATGTTGTGCGAGGTATTTCTTAATGAGGTTCAAATTAAATTTTGGTATTTTACCCAATATCGGCAACATTATTCAGAATGTTAGAAGTGTTAATAGTAAGACTGGTGATGTTGTTCTGAGTGCTGCAGATGTTGGTTCAGAGCCTTTGGGAGCTGTTGAAACAGTAAAAAATCAACTCAATCAAGATATTTCAATTGTTAAAAATCTTGCCGAAGTGAATCAGCTTAATTTGACGAAAAAAGCTGATTTGTTTGAATTAGAACAGACGCAAATCCAAGTTGAATCAAACCGATTATTACTTTTAAACAAAGCAGATCTCACTGCTATTGCAATGCTGACGACTTTAATAGACACCAAAGCGGATCAACACTATGTACAAGAGCAAATCGCTAATCTTGTGAACGGTGATCAATCAATTATTAATGCAATTCAGGAAATTGCCACAGCATTAAAAGAAAATGAGGATTTAATACAAGCATTAGATTATACAGTTGCAAATCGGGTTCGCTTTGATATTGCAAACCAAGCTTTAACTGCTTTACAGAAGTTTAATGCTAGAACGAATATTAATGCTGAGGAATCAGGAACCGCTGCAATGCTCATTGCTCAAATTACAGTACAGACACTTGGTGCTGCAACAGCAGCTCAAGGGGCAAAAGCAGATACTGCGCTCCAAAGTGCAGATGTGGCACCAGTGGCGTTGTCTGGGCTATTTAGTAGTCTTACGGGGCAAAGCAAAATATTTGATGTTGTCTTTTCTGCCTATACAGAGGGACCTAATTCATTAGTCACCACCTCAGATTCACTTGGAGTGATGTTAGGTAAGTTGCAAGCTCAAATCAAAGCAGGCTTTAGTTCAAATGTTGAGTGGGTTAAAGCAGAGAATGTTGGTGTAATAAGTGACGGCTTTATTCCGTATGTGACCTTACAATCAAGAAGAATCGATTTAGAGTTTGCTAAAATTGATGGAATGCTCTACATGAGAGGTGGGTGTGAGCTAACTCGTGTAATTGACGCAACAAAGAATTTAATCAAATTAAATCCTGAATATTACGTCAGAAGTTATTTTTACAATAACGTTGCAAATATCACAGCTCAACCCAACTGCTATTTTAGAGTAGACCCATCAATAGAAAATGCTTTTGTAATTTTAGCATCGGGCATGGTTCTTACTACTGAGGACATTCCTTTTTACGATCAATCTATAAGGTGGTGGAGAAACGACGATAATGTTGGAAAAATAGGAAATTGGTTGATTGGGGGGCAAGGTGGGATTGTCTGCCTCGGGTCCCTGGTAACACCTTAATATTAACGTAAAAGTAATGAACGAAATTGAATGCACCAAAAGGTGTTTTTTTATTGCCGAAAAATGGGGGCGTTATGTCTGAAAGCGGTGTAACTGAAACGGTAACAGGGTTAACAATTAGCAAGGCTGCAACCTATGCTGGAAGCGCAGTAGGTGCTGTATCTGCGTGGCTTGGCTCATTAGATATTGCAGTTTTAATCAGTATCATTATTGCGATTATTGGTTTTTTAATGAACTGGTATTTTGCAAGAAAGAAAGACCGGCGTGATGAAATTGAACACAAAGCATATTTAGAAAGCTTAAAGGATAAATGCAATGTCAAACAAGACTAAAATCTTAGTAACATTAATGGCAGCCTCGGCTGCTTTTTTTGTGGTTGTGAAAAAAGACGAAGGCTATACAGCTTACCCTGTAATCCCAGTTAAAGGGGATGTACCAACTCAAGGGCACGGATCTACCGTAAAACCTAATGGTGTAGCAGTAAAAATGTCAGATCCGCCTATTTCACGTGATACAGCAGATAAATGGCTCAAAAATGATGTTTCAAAGCTTGAAGTAACTTATAAAAACCTTTTGAAGGGTGTGAAATTATCTCAAACAGAATATGACCTGTATCTTGATTTTTCTTATCAATACGGGATGAGAGCTTTTAGTAATTCATCAATGCTTAGAAATCTCAAAGCAGGGCAATACAAGCAAGCATGTGCATCACTTCTTAAATACAAATACGTTGCAAAGCGTGATTGTTCGGTACGGTCAAATGGATGTTATGGAGTTTGGACAAGACAAGTTGAGCGACATAAGAAATGTATGGAGGTGCAGTAATGCAAGCATTCTTAGCGAAATTTTATGAAACCGTCATTATTACAATGGCGGTTTTTTTATTGTTGGCCATAACTGCGTTAGGCATTCAATCATGGCGTGTAAATCATTTTAAAAGTGCATTCACATTACTGAATGCAAAATACAAAACAGAAGTTGCTGAAGCCAAAGCATTGGCAGAACAAGCCAAAGCCTTAGCAGCATTAAAAGAGAAACAATGGTCTGAACAACAGTTAAAAGCGGAGCAAAACTATAATGCTAAAATTAAACAAATTAAGTCTGATGCTGATCTTGCTCAGTCCAGCGCTGACAGCTTGTCAAAGCAACTCAAAATTGCAGGCAGTCGCTTGTCCAGTAGTTCCAAAGAAACCATTATTGAGTACACGAATACCAGTGGTGACATACTCGAAAACTGCATCATTGAATATCGAACAATGGCAGAAAAAGCTGATGGACACGCAGCTGATGCAGAAAAATTGATTGAAGCATGGCCCTCGGATTGAGGGCAATTATTAGATATTTAATTAATTTCATAATTGAATATCTAATACTAATAAGTTAATATTATTTTTTAATTAACAATATGCATATGAATATTGAGAAAATAAACATTAAAAAAAATCACCATTTTGTTAGTCAATTTTATTTAGAAAGATGGGCTAATGGTAGCTTATTGCGAATTAGCGATGGTCGGGGGGGTGTTTTTCATTCAGATGTTAAAAATATTGCATTCAAGAAAAATTTTTATAAAATAGTAATGTTTAATGAAGTTCAAATTGATTTATTTAAAAAATTATGTATTTCTAGTGGTTTTGGTGATTTTGATATATATAGATTGACTATTGAGCCAATTCTTGATTTTCAATTTTCTATACGTAATCTTGAAAAAAGAATATTGAAATTAAAAAATTTAAATATAAATGTAGATGAAGAATATAAAAAGTTAAACAAATTAAAAGATATCTATAAACATAATACAATTGAAGATAAGTTTAGTGATGAAGAGGCTCAATATAGTAGTGTTTTAAAAAAGGTAGTTAATTCAAGTGATAAAACTAATTTTACATTCAAAGAATACTGCACGTTAATTTTTTTTATAATTTTTCAGCTATATAAGACACCTAAAAAAATTATTAATATTGGTCTAGGCAATGATGATTGTAGTATAAAAAAAATTTGTGAAGATTTTAAGTTTGATAAGGATGAATTTCATACATTTAAAATTTATTTTCTTTTTTGTATCGCTGAACTAATTAACCAAACACGCATCAAAAGAGTTGATAAAATTAATATTATTTATAATAAATCTGTAATAGATTTTATAACCTCAGATGATCCTTGTTTTAATCAAAAATTTGAAAGTGGTGGATTTTTTATTAAATTGCCTGTTTCTCCAAGAGTTGCAATAGAAATTTGTGAAAATAATGATGAAAATACGAGCGAATTGTTTAATTTTTATAATACTGAACATAATTTTGATTCAGTAAGCGTTAGTGATTCTTTAATTAATTTTTCTGAAGTTGATATTAAATATGTTTCTGATTTAAATAAGGATATCTTAGCACATAAAGATAAGCATATTTATTGTAGAAAGAAAGTATAATAATGAGTTTAGATAATTATTTATTTACAACTAGCAGCCCATCCCAACTAAAATAATTCTGCGTCACTTTTCATTGACTCATGCTCCAATTTCTATCCTTCAATAAACATGGCCCTCTGAGTGAGGGTTAATTTGTATTAGACCTATTTGTTACATGAGAATTAGTTTAAATTTACTTAACTCTGTTTCCATTTTCATCAATTATTACTTCACCATCCTCTTTTTTAAAGGCACCCATTTGTGGATTTGGCAAAATATCTAAAACTATTTCAGATGGTCTACAAAGCCTTACTCCAATCTCAGTTACAACAAAAGGGCGATTAATTAAAATAGGAAATTCAATCATAAATCCAATTAATTGATCATTACTCCAAAGCTCTTTTTCTAATTCAAGTTTTTCATAAGGCTCAACATTCTTGCGAATAGCTTCACGAACAGTCAATCCTGATTTTTCGATTAATTCTATTAACTCTTGTTGGTTCGGTGGATTTTTCAAGTACTCAATAACTTCAGGTTCTTGTCCTGAATTTTGAATTAGTGCCAAAGTATTTCTTGACGTTCCGCATGCAGGATTATGGTAAATCTTAATTTTTTGTGACATGAGATTTCTCAATAAAAAAGGATATTGCATTTATATATGGATATGCGTATATTCGCAATAGTAAATATATAGAGTATTAAAAAATGGATCAAACAGATTTCTTTAAGTGTCTTTCTGACCCAACTCGTTTAGACATTTTAAAAATTGTAATTGCAAAACAAAATGTATGTGTCTGTGAACTAACAGAACAACTTGAACTTAGCCAACCTAAGATTTCTCGACATTTAGCATTGCTTAGAAATCTTTCAATTTTGCTTGACCAAAGACAAGGCCAATGGGTGTATTACCGATTGAATCCTAATCTTCCTGAATGGGCTAATTCCGTTTTAAACATCATCTCAATTCAAAATGACGAAATGATTAACACCAATAAAGTTAATTCGTCAATTTCAATTCATTGTGAGTAATCCCCATGAAATTTTTATTTTTATGTACTGGTAACAGTTGCAGAAGCATTCTTTCAGAAGTGTTATTTAATAGTCGTGCGCCTTCAGGTTGGAAAGCTTATAGTGCTGGCAGTAAACCAACAGGTACGCTTCATCCATTAACAATTAAAACTCTTGAAAACTTAGGACTATCAACGGAAGGTTTATCAAGTAAAACAGTTGATGATTGTGAACAATATCAACCTGATGTTGTGATTACTGTTTGTGATCAAGCAGCACAAGAAGCTTGTCCACTTTATCTAGGTGGAGCAATCAAAGCACATTGGGGGCTTGCCGATCCATCTCATTTAGATCTTCCAGAAGAAGAAAAGCTTAAAGCATTTTTAGTTACTGTGAATCACATCAATAAGCGTTTGGATGCTTTATTTACCTTAGATGTAAATAAACTTACACGTCCTGAACTTATTTCTGAAATCAATAAAATTTCAAATATTGAGTAAGATAATGATCACATCAAAACTGTCTTTTTTAGATCGCAATTTAACGTTATGGATATTCATTGCAATGGCGCTGGGGGTTGGGATTGGTGTGTTTTTCCCCCAAGCTTCAATTACTTTGGACAAGTTAAGTATTGATTCAGTAAATATTCCTATTGCGCTAGGTCTAATTCTGATGATGTATCCGCCGCTTGCCAAAGTAGACTATGCAACTTTGCCACAAGTTTTCAAAGATAAACGAACTCTAACTCTTTCTTTGGTTCAAAACTGGCTTATTGCACCATGCTTAATGTTTGTATTAGCTATTATTTTTCTGCATTCCTATCCTGAATATATGACTGGGCTAATTCTGATTGGTTTGGCACGATGTATAGCAATGGTTCTGGTTTGGAATGGTTTAGCATGTGGTGACAATCAATATGTTGCAGCGTTAGTCGCATTTAATAGTATTTTTCAAATACTATTTTTCAGCACCTATGCTTGGCTATTCCTAACATATTTACCACCATTTTTTGGCGTGGAATCACAAGTCATTGATGTGGATTTCTGGACTATTACACATGCTGTACTCGTTTATTTAGGAATTCCTTTTTTACTTGGTTTTTTAACTCGATTGATTTTAGTCAAACAAAAAGGTTTGGAATGGTACCAAACTAAGTTTATACCGAAGATCAGCCCTTTAAGTCTAATTGCGCTCTTATTTACAATTGTGGCCATGTTTAGCCTTAAAGGTGGAGAAGTAGTAAGCTTACCATTAGATGTAATCCGCATTGCAATTCCTTTAACAATCTACTTTGTTGTTATGTTCTTCATTAGTTTCTTTATGAGCAAATGGATGGGGAATGATTATCCTAAAACCACAGCAATTTCATTTACTGCGGCAGGGAATAACTTTGAATTGGCACTGGCTGTTGCGATAGCAACTTTTGGTTTAGCTTCACCTGTGGCGTTTACAACTGTCATTGGTCCACTAGTTGAAGTACCAGTATTGATTGGTTTAGTTAGCGTGTCCTTGTGGCTCAGAAAAAAGTTTTTTAAAGAAGAGGTGTAATTTTTATGACGCTCCCAAATCTAGATTTAAATCTTCTTGAACAACCAACTTTAGAAAAGGTTCAAGCAAAAGAAGTAAATCATGCTCCACGGATTTTACTGTTATATGGTTCAAATCGTGAACGGTCATTTAGTCGATTGGCAGTTTTAGAAGCTGGCCGAATATTGGAGTATTTAGGTGCTGAAGTAAAAGTTTTCCATCCAAAAGGTTTACCTCTACCTGAAGACGCTGATACAGATCATCCAAAAGTTAAAGAACTTCACGAATTGTTATCTTGGTCTGAAGGTATGGTTTGGTGCTCACCAGAACGCCATGGTTCTATGAGTTCAATTTTTAAAGCTCAGATTGACTGGATACCTTTAGCAGCTGGAGCAATTCGAGCTACTCAAGGAAAAACATTAGCATTGATGCAGGTAAGTGGTGGATCTCAGTCCTTTAACAGCTTGAATCAAATGCGTGTTTTAGGGCGTTGGATGCGTATGATCACTATTCCTAATCAATCTTCTATACCTAAGGCATTCCTAGAGTTTGATGAAAATGATCGAATGAAACAATCCTCTTATTACACTCGGATTGTAGATGTAATGGAAGAGCTTTATAAATTTACACTTTTAACTAGAGGGCAATCAGCCTATTTAACTGATCGATATTCAGAGCGAGTTGAAAGTGCAGAGGAATTATCAAAACGTGTAAACCAAAATGCGATTTAATTTTTAAAATCAGTGCATTTATTGAGTTTTAATATTAAAACTTGGAGTAAACGTTTTAGTGCTTTTTAGAGTCTTTTTAATTTTATAGTATGGAGTGTTGCATCTTAAAAATTATCATTACTAACAGATACGTACATTGTACATATCAAGTCTGACATCTCCATACTACAAAATTTAAGCAAGAGAGTAATATCACCAAGGGGCTGACTAATTGACAGGCCCTTTTTAATTTTTGTGACTTATAAAAAAGTTGAAAAATAAGTACAGAAAACCTGTTAAGTCTACAAATTATTAATTTTAAAAGTAGACCTATAGTAGACCAGAAATAGACTGCTAAATATTCCTAAATATTGCTTATTAAAGATAAATTGACATAACTTATTGAATATATTCATTTAATGTTTTGCCTATTAATTCTTATTATTGCTTGATATTGCTAGATTTTAAGTAAATATTAGAATTTGGAATTCGAATTTATTACTCATGTTGCTATGCATTCCTGTGTTGTTTATTGCATATCTATCAATTGCTTGCCAGTACTTACTTGCGCTGATTCAATTTCAAATCATTCAGTTGAAAAAACAAGAACTTTATCTTGCTGATCTGATTGCTTGATTGAATTTTACAATATTTATAAAGGAACCTATCAACTACGCCAAAAGCATCTATGAGATGTTTTGAGAGAAACGGAAATCTACATGAACAGCGGACTGGTTGCTTGAACAGTACGTGTATATAAGCTTTAGAGGCTATATTGTAGAAAAGTAAATTGATTTGCCCCACTTATAAATTTGCACAAGAGTTTAACCCTGACTTTGGCGCGAATTTTAGCACAAGGCATGCTTTCTCAAATGGCACAAGATTACAATTCGAAAGAGGAGAGTAGGGGCAGAAGGAGATTAGATTGGAGGGAGATTACCCACACTTAAGAGCCTCTGTAGGAACTGATCCTAGCTAAAATAATAAAAATTCAGTTCATCTAAAACTATAGGTTACTTTTATTTTTCTAAATTAATATAATACAGCTTATGCGCAAGGCCCAATTTATGAGCCTTTTGGTTATTGATTTAACATGTATGTTCTTATCTAAAAAACTAATAATATTTTTAAGTTATTTTTTAGTGTTCAATATTATTGAATTTGCTATTTCCATCATTTCATTTTTACTTAAATTATAAGCATTTATCTGATAATAATTTCTATCATTAACAAAAGTTAGCTTCTGTATCAATTCTGATGGTAGTTCTTCATAAATAGCTGGAGTATTATTCGACAGTGAAGCATTAAGAGTCTCTTTAACCAATTGTTGTGTTGATTTTTCTGGTTTCAAATTAATTTGTTCTATTTCGACTTTGCTCTTATTATTTTCATAAAGCTTATATATGCCATTCCAACCTTCGCCTTCATTATAGGCGCCAAAATTTTGAGCACCAGTCAATTTGAGATTATGTTTCTCTAATATTTCATTAGGTGTGCTTTTGAATCCATCAAGATCACTTATCATTTTCTCTAAAGTTTTTTCTTTTAAATTTTCTCTAGCTTTATCTAAGTCACTAAATTCTTTAACTTTAACCCCACCACTAAGGCTGCCTTTTTGGTTCAAATTTTCTAATGCTTGTTTAATGGAGTCTTTAGTGATGTCATCAAAGTCATTTAAAGATGTGTAAACAACTCCATTAGCAATTCCTTCTTTCATAATTTTATCATACTGCTCTGCAGTCATATTTAAAGGGGGCGGATTACTAGCTTTACTCAAATTTTTACTATTATCATCAACTTTGTCATTAATTTTTTCAGAAGCTTGTAACTCATTTTTTATGCTGGCTAGACTAATAATCTCTTGCTTTTCACTACTTTTATCACTTTTTGAAAAGTAGATATATCCTATGCAGAAAATCAAAATTACCAGTATAGCTACAATTAGTTTAAGTATTCGCATAATTCCATGGCCATCCTTGTAATTTATTACAATTTGTTGCTGAAGTATTACTACTATTTATGTTTGTTAAACTAAAGCGAGTGGAATGATTACCTGTTACTGACCAAAAGTGTTCTGCTGCAGTTGTACCAGATTTATCTACAAAAGATACATAAACTCGCCAGTCCCATAAATATCCTAACCCAGACTGTAATTGTCTTGTTTGTATATTTTTATTTTTAGGCACTTGAGTTGTTCTCACCCACATATCAGCTGAATCTCCAACATAATAGCTTAACGATTCATTATGATATCCAATACCAACAGGGGTTACAGCCCAACAATTTGCCCTACTAACCATAATTGGTAATTTTCCCATGGGAGCAGCTAATAATAACTCTGTAGAAAACAAACATGATATAAGAAGAAGTATTTTTTTCATTTCATTATCACTTTTTAAATAATTATATTTTATTCTTATAAATCATTTATAAAAATTTATCAAATTATTTTTTATGAAAAATTCACTCTCCCATACATATGACGATTTTATTTAATGAGCCTAACAGCTAGCCTTAGATGCAATTAAGAATGTTGATTTCTCAATTTTTAAAAAACAAAAATAATTCAGCTTATATGAAATATTAGATAATTTTTATACATCAATAACCGAATTATACCTCGCCCTAAACTCTTGAAACTTGTGTCAAGGCAGGACAAAGAAAATCTCGCTATGGATCATTGATACTGTTGCTAAATACAATGATTGTAGTACTTTGAATGATGTGAAGAATAAAGCCCTCACTTGATTGAGAACTTTGGTTTTAAATTTTTCAAGGTTATTTAATTAATTCAATATTAGTGAGAGGTTTTTCACTCCCATCTAATTGATATTCAAATATTTGGTAAATGCACCGTCTATTGTCTTTACGAATATAAGTACCATAATTTTTATTTGCCTCAAAATTGACTTTATAAATTCTTTTTCTGCAAGATGTTGTCACATTAACATTTCCTTGTAATTCTGAATATGAATAATGCAGACTTATTATAAAAGGACGTCCTGCTGGAACTTTATATTCAGCAAAAATTCGCTGGTTAGATGGAGTAAATGGCATACCAATAATTTTGGCCTCATAGTCAATAGACATAAGTCCCGAATTAAATCGCTTTGTAGCAACTGAACCACCATTTTTATCATTTCTTATATCAGCTAATTTTTTTGAGTTCGGATAAATATTTACTCTAGATGCATCACTATAAAATGCACGTAAATTAGCTGTTTCGCCTGTTGTTGGTTCTTGATATTTAGATTTAGTGTTAGCAATTACATTATGAACACTTTCCATAGCGATGCACCCACCCATAAATGGCATAATAGTCAAAGGAAGGTATTGAAAGAAACGCATTTACGACCTCTTTAAATTAAAAAATTTTTATTAATAAGTGTTTTTAATAAAAATATAATTATAAATTAAAGATTTAGGTTTAACAATGAGTATCTTGATTAAATAAATGCACATTAGCGGCCACACAATTGAAATACTCTTTTTCAACTTGGGTGATTTCCAAAATAGTTGGATTCTGTACCACTACACTATCCAGTTGCTAATTCTACTAATTAAGGATAACTAAAAAAGTAGATCCATATTTGACCAAAAATAAACTACTAAATATTGCTTAATAGTGATAATGATTTTAAATATATAGATATGAAGTCTTTATTTTCTATTATTACTATATTTTCATTAATTTTTTCAACAAGCTTATAGGTTTAGATGTAGCTGCATCATCAAAAAATATCTCAACTAATAAGTTTGATTCGCGAAAGATTCTAATTTTTTAATTAATTGCTTGATGCTTTTACCGAGTGTTACCCGCTTTGAAATTTTTGATTATTTATATCAATGCTTAGTGGTCGCCTTGCCCTAAATGCTAGAATCAGGGCAAGGAAGAAATATTACATCCTAAAAAGTAGGTGGCATATACGTTAAAGTACGACCAAGAATCCACAATAAGAATAAAACTAAGGGTAAATGAAAGACAAGCTGGGTAACCGTAAATCCAATGACATCTTTGGCCTTTAACTTTAAAATTCCCAGCATGGGTAACATAAAGAAAGGGTTAATTAAGTTGGGTAAAGCTTCTGCTGCATTATATATTTGAACAGACCAGCCCAAATGTACTTTCAGATCGTGTGCAGCCTGCATGACATAAGGTGCTTCAATAATCCACTTACCACCACCTGATGGAATGAAGAAACCTAAAATAGCAGAATATAGTCCCATAACAATTGCGAAAGTTTCCTTGGATGCAATCGATACAAAAAATTCAGCAATATAATGAGATAGAGATAAATCCTGTGCGTTCATTGCACTTGTCATGATAAAAGCAATACTTCCATAGAGTGGAAATTGAATCAGTACGCCAGAAACCGCAGGGACAGCTTTAGAAACGGCATTTAAAAAATTTCGAGGAGTTCCGTGTAAAGCAATACCGAGCATTAAGAAGATAAAGTTGTAAGTGTTTAAACTGGAAATCGCAATAATCGGATTGCTTTTTGTAAATTCATTAAACATCCAGATCAGGCCTAAAACCACAATTAAAATGCTAAGAATAGGGGAGTTTTCCAGCCAGTCACCTGGGCGTTTTTTGCATTGGACTTCGGTCTTTTCATCTTCAAAATGAATATCAAATTCATCAATGGTTTTTATGCTATTGCCTTTAGGTGCAGACCAGAATGCAATGGCAATTGACACGATAATCAATACGGCAGTCATAATCATCGACTGTGGTAAAAAGATTGTTTCAGTAAAAGGAATGATACCGGTTAAGTTATAAAGTGGTTCAGGTAAGCTGGCTTTATTTGCCTGTAATTGGGCAGCGGAAGAACTAATACCCAGTGCCCAAGTTGCTCCCATACCAATAATAGCGGCTGCGGCAGCTGCACGATAATCCATATTCAGCTCTTTACGCTTGGATAGTGCAATCACCAAAAGGGCAGTTAAAATTGTACTCATGGCCCAGTTAATCAGTGAAATTAAGAGGCTGACGGTCGCTACAAAAACGATAGCATTCCTTCCAGATGTTGGAATCTGAGCCATTTTTTGAATCAGCATTTCAACAGGTTTGGATACTGAAACCACATAACCAACAACAATCAACATACACATTTGCATCGTAAATGGAATCAAACTCCAGAAACCATTGCCAAATGAAATTGCGACATCCTGAACAGATGCTCCTATTCCAATCGCAGCAATGGCGACAATGATGACGCCTAACAGGGCAAAGATATAGGAATCAGGAAACCATTTTTCTGACCAATCACTGACTTTTATTGCAAATTTTTGTAATATATTCTGAGTGTTATCCATATTTAAATATCCTATTTATTCGATTATGAAACCAGTACATCCATGTTGAAAATATTGATTTTCGGGTGATAACGATCAATATCAGTGAGTTTGAATATTTGTATAAAAGACTCTCGAATGAGCTTTAGGGATATGCACTGTTAAATTTTTTTTAAACTCACATTCCATGCAAGTTCACTCAATTTGATTCCTTTTTTGTGTTGCTCAGTCAAAATTAGCAACTGTCCTTTTATTAAATTATTAACATTGAATTGGCTTTTTTATAAATTTAAAGTTTTAAACGTACAATAAGAAAAACTCATTAATCAAAAGAGTATGCCCATCTGCATTTGCAGCGTGAAATAAATGATGGCAATTGAATATCCGTTCTATATTTCATAACTTCAACTCTCGACAAAACCCGTTCATTCCAAAATTATTTTTTTGTAATTGTTTAAATAAGCAGCATGGTTATATGATGCTTTGATATTTTTTATCTTTAAACTACTTCCGAGCAGCCAATTGAGTGTAGGAGTTTATATCCAGAGCTGAGTGAAAAGGATGTATCGAAGAGAATTTTATAAAATAATAAAATTAAATATTAACAATAGCTTATTTGTTTAAATAACAAATTTTTAATGGGATGAATGTAATTAAATAAGTCTATTAAAACCAACAAAAGTTTTTTATTAAGTTTTAATTAAATTAATGTGTAATAACTCTTTACTATGCTCATTATTTTTTGTATGCTTTTTATTGCAAATGATAATTCTTATCATTCATATTTAGATGTTTTATTTGTTTTCAACTGTTTATGTCGTCCATCTACTGGAATTCTATTTATGAGTAAGTTTAACCTTCGTCCTATTTCAATCGCACTTTTAGGAATTACAACAACTTCAGCCTTTGCAAATAGCAAGACAGAATCTGCTACACAACAACTTTCAACAATTGTTGTTTCTGCAGCGGGTTATGAGCAAAAACTAAAAGATGCGCCGGCAAGTATTACTGTGATCACCGCACAAGATCTAAAAGATAAACGTATAAACTCAATTGCAGATGCATTAGTTGATGTTGAGGGGGTTGATATTAGCCCTGGTGGTGGGAAAACTGGCGGTTTAAATATACGTATCCGTGGGATGGATTCTGAGTATTCTCTGGTTTTGATTGATGGCCGTCGTCAGAACAGTACAGGGGATATCGCACCAAATGCTTTTGGTGAGTCAAATAATAGTTTTATTCCTCCAGTTTCAGCAATTGAACGAATCGAAGTGATTCGAGGACCTGCTTCTACATTGTATGGTTCTGATGCTATTGGTGGTGTGGTCAATATTATTACAAAAAAAGTTTCAAATGAATGGACAGGCTCCATCACATTAGAAGGGACGTTACTGCCAAACAGTTCAGATTTTGGTAATCAACGTGCTGCTGATGGATTTATTACTGGTCCAATTATCAAGGATTTGTTAGGAGTGCAACTTCGTGCTCGAAAAGCACAACGGAGTCAATCCAATGTTGGTTATCTCGATGTAAATGATAATTCAGTAGAGCTAAACATGGGGAATAACCCAACCAAATCAGATTTAGAAACCATTGGTGCTCGTTTAACATTTACCCCGACAAAGCAACATGACCTCTCGGTAGAATATGAAAAAACTGAACAATGGTATGACAATAGTAAGAGTCAACTTGGTACGCTTGGTGCAAATGGTGGTTATGATAAAACAAAAGAATTTAATAGAGATCGACTAGCACTTGTACACACATGGCGCAATAAAATAGGGACCTTGGAATCAAGTATTAGTAATATTCAAACCGAAACCATTGGTCGCCTTATTCCAGCACGTGCTCAAGCAGGTTCAAATGTGATCACACCACGTCTTTTAGAAAGTGAGGATACGATTTTTGATACTAAATTGGCGACTCAATATTTTAAAGGACACAATATTACCCTTGGTGGGCAATGGTGGGATGCAAGTATTAAAGATGGATTAAGGGTAAATAAAGAGGTTTCTTTTCAGCAATTGGGTCTTTTTGCTGAAGATACATGGGCACTTACCCCAGATCTAGCTTTAACCATGGGTTTACGTTTTGATAATCATGATACATTTGGTAGTTTTTGGACACCTAGAGCATATTTAGTTTGGAATGCAAATGACAATTGGACGTTTAAAGGTGGTTATAGTGAGGGCTATAAAGCACCTCGCTTAGAGCGCCTGACCAATGGGATTTATAATGTTGGTGGACAGGGGAGAATTCCTCTTTTTGGAAGTCCAGATTTAAAACCTGAAACCAGTAATAACTTCGAGCTGGGTACTTATTTTAATAATGGTTCTAATTTTGATGCCAACATCACAGCATTTTTCAGTCAGATTAAAGATAAAATAGTCAATGGACCAGTGGAAAGAACCTGTGATGCCAATCTTACTAAAGCTGACTGTGAAAAAGAAATGGCAAGACTTGGTACACCATGGCAAATGCGACCTGAAGATACTGGCAAACGCGCTTGGGATCTTACTCGCCCGATCAATGCTCGAGAAGCAGAAATCTATGGTGTTGAAACCGGCTTAAACTGGGAGTTTGTACCGACTTGGAAATTTGGCCTAAACTATACATGGACAGTGGCAGAAATTAAGGACAAAAAGAATGGTAATCCGCCTTTAAACGATACACCGAAACATATGGTCAATGCATCATTAAAATGGCAAGCAGATGATAAAATTCAATTATGGGCGCGAGGTGAATATAGAAGTGAGCGTGCGCGTTTTACACCAGATTATTATAGTAGTCTACCAGTAGTGAACCAAGCTGTTTATGATGCATTAGGTGATTATAAAGCATATGGTTTGATGCATATGGGATCAAATTTTAATGTAAATAATCAGTGGGATATTGGCGTTGGTTTATATAACGTTTTTGATAAAAACTTTGTTGATTATCAAAAAGTAGGTGCTGACTATTATAATCGATATAAAAATACTCAAGAAGGACGCCGTGTTCAATTGAGCACAACGTTTAAATTCTAATAAAGCTCAACTTCGATTAGCATTATAAAAGCCCTATTTGTATAGGGCTTTTATATATAAAATAATAATAAAAACAAAGGATTATTCAATATTTCCTTGAATTGATTATTTTGGTTCAGGTGGTGTCATCCCAAATTGTAAATAGGCTTGATTGGTTGCAATACGCCCACGAGCGGTACGCATAGCATAGCCTTGCTGAATCAAATAGGGTTCAATCACATCTTCTAAGGTGCCTGAATCTTCAGCCATTGCTGCAGCTAAAGCTTCAACGCCAGCAGGGCCGCCATCAAAACGTTCTAATAACATCGATAAATAACGACGGTCTAACGTATCTAAACCATCTTTATCAACATTTAACATATCCAATGCACGTTGTGCCATGTGTTGAGTGACTTCACCCGTGCCTTTAACTTGTGCATAGTCACGCACACGACGTAACAAACGGTTAGCAATACGCGGAGTACCACGCGCACGACGAGCAATTTCTTTTGCACCGTCTGCTGTTGTGGGAACATTCATTAATGATGCTGAACGCGCCACAATATGAGTTAAATCTTCAACTGAATAAAATTCTAAACGTTGCACAATTCCAAAGCGATCACGCAAAGGTGAGGTGAGTAGACCTGCACGTGTTGTCGCAGCAACCAAGGTAAATGGTGGTAAGTCTAATTTTATCGAACGTGCGCCAGGGCCTTCACCAATCATGATGTCGAGTTGGTAATCTTCCATCGCGGGATAAAGAATTTCTTCAATCACTGGAGAGAGGCGATGAATTTCATCGATAAATAGCACATCACCTTCTTCAAGATTGGTCAGCATTGCAGCCAAATCACCTGCACGTTCCAATACTGGACCAGAGGTGGATTTAAGATTCCCCCCCATTTCACGAGCAATAATATTGGCCAATGTGGTTTTACCTAAACCGGGTGGGCCAAAGATCAAGGTATGATCAAGTGCTTCACCACGACCACGAGCAGCACCAATGAAAATTTCCATTTGCTCTCGTACAACAGGTTGGCCTATATAATCATCCAAAGAGGTTGGACGAATGGCACGATCAAAGTGATCTTCGGGTTTTTCAGCCCCACTGATTAAACGGTCTTGCATGAGTGTCTTAATCTGTCTTATTTATTCATGGATTTAAGTGCAGCACGGATGATGTCGCTTGCTTCAGTATAGTCTGCTTTCACAGCATTAATCAGTTTTTGTGCTTCCAAAGGTTTATAACCTAAAGATTGCAATGCCGCTTCAGCTTCTGCAACAGCAGAATTACCCGTAAATTGTATTTGAGTTGAAGTCGAATTACTCGGTGTGGTACCTGTAGCAAAGGCTTTAAAGCGATCACGAAGCTCAATCATTAAACGTTCAGCTGTTTTCGCACCAACGCCAGGCACTTTAACTAAAGTTTTGACATCACCATTCTCAACAGTATGCACCAACATTTCTACACTCAGTGTAGACAAAATGCCTAAAGCCATTTTAGGGCCTACACCATTGACTTTTAGCAGGGTGCGGAAGATGGTTTTTTCTTGAGCGTTAGAGAAGCCATAAAGTAATTGAGCATCTTCACGGACGGCTAAATGTGTCCATAAGGTAACTTTTTGACCTTTTTGTAATTGGCAAAATGTTGAGAGTGGAGTGTCAATCTCATAACCCACGCCATTTACATTTAAAAGTACGGTAGGTGCTTCTAAAGCTAAGACTTCACCAATAAGACATCCGATCATTGAGTTTGTTCACTTATTTGTTAATGGTTGAATAGTAGATGCCATTTGCTCTAAACGCAAAATTGCTTTAAGAATTTCTTTGCGATTTCGGGCAGATTTTATCCAAGCAGGCAGTCGAGAAAAATAACTGGAATTTCCAGTACTTTGTGTCCTTTCACGTAAACCAGCATGTACAAAAGACTTTAATACTTGTAAATGCTCAAGATTATGTACATAAATATTCCCGAAACGAGTATGGGCGACTAAATAAAGCTTAAGCCCAAAGTGAGTATGTTCCAACCGATTCGCTTTTGAGAAAACAATTTTTTGAGATTTTAGCGCCAGTTTTGAAGTTTTTTTACATAAAGGGCAGACTGCTTCAAAATGTGAATTTGGGTTTTTAATATTCCGTATTTTTTCATTCACTGTTAGTTGAGCCCCTCCACAGAAGTGGCAACGTTCAGACAGATATACATAATAATAGCCATTAAATTCAATATTATATTGCGTGGAATGACTGTCTAAATGGCGATTGCACTTGCGACAGGTAAATACAAAATGAGCGCGACAATTACAACTATATAGAGTTGTATCTAGTGATTGATAATGGATAATTCCTGCTGTATCACAATCAGGGCAATGGACCCATTGATCGGCGTAAATAAATTGATATTTATAGATGCCATCATCAATATGCCGCGCAGTCATCAGAAAAAACCAACCTTATTACCTTGGAGTTCTTGCGCTAAGTTATAGGCTTGATGGTCTGAAAATTTACTCACAATATCTAAGACTTGCATAATATTGTCATAGTGATGATCACTAAAGCGTGCACCAAACCGTTCTAAAATAGACAGTAAACGACCATCTTTAAAACTTAATGTTTTATTCGGTGTGGTAAGGGGAATAAAGGCATCTAAAATATGCTGTAAACTTTGATGGGCAATAATTTCCAAACCTGATTTTTGCGGGTGTTCAAAGATTTTTTCACGAGCAAGATTTTTTGCTCGATCTATCCCAATCTCAATATCTTCAGCACAGTATTGCAATAACGAACCTTTTAGCTGCCCTGACAAAATTTGATAATGTTGTTTTGCGAAAGCGGTGGTTACTTCATCTACCAGACGTTTCATAACACGACCACGTAAGGCTGCAATTTTTTGTTGCCAAGTCATATATGGCATACTGAGTTCAGCGGGAACGCCATAATCTCCTAATAAATCAAGAAAAATAGGTTCAACTTCTTCATAGCTGAGCATATTGAGAATAATACCGTCTTCTAAATCAATTAAGGCATAACAAATGTCATCAGCAGCCTCTAATAAATATGTCAGCGGATGGCGACACCAATGATACTCACCCAATTGAATTAAACCGAGTTGATCTGCAATCTGTTTAAGAATTTCTTTTTCAGCTTGATAACAGCCAAATTTAGCACGTTTGCTTGCAGGAGTATTCCCTTGTGATTCGATGGTCTTAGAAAGCCAAGGATACTTTAAGTAAGCTCCTAACGTTGCATAAGTAAGGCGCATACCTCCATCATGAGGATGATAGTCAATTTTAGTAAGCAGTCTTAAACCTTGGGCATTACCTTCGAACTGTCGTACATCTGCTTGTTGTTCAGGGCTCAGGTCTTGTAAAAAATTTGTATGTGCAGCGTCATCAAACCATTCACGAATCGCGTATTCACCAGCATGTCCAAAGGGTGGATTACCAATATCATGTGCCAAACATGCAGCTTGAATAATTGCCCCTACATCCGCTGGGGAGATCCAAACGGGGAGTTCATTTTTGATTTTTTCAGCAGCGAGCATTCCCAAAGAACGCCCAATACATGACACCTCTAAAGAGTGCGTAAGCCGTGTATGAATACCATCATGTTGGGTTAGTGGATGGACTTGAGTTTTACGATTGAGTTGTCTAAAACTTTGCGAAAATATAATGCGGTCATAATCTTTATGAAATGGACTTCGTGCCTGTTCTGTACTTTGCTTTTTACTACCTAAACGAACTGTTGAAAGGAGTTCTAACCAACGCATTTGAGTCATTTATCATTATTCATTCTTTCGTTAATCGTATGATGCCAAATTTATTGAAAATGTACTAGGGGCAGGCGACGTAAGTTGTCTTGGTCGGTTTATATTTGAGAAATATTTTCCCAGTATTTTTTCACCCTTATATTTAAAATAATTCATAATGAGGTCATAAAAGTTGGCTTCAACACTAAACCAATCATCTCTCGCTATAATTGGATTCACGACAACAACAGAGCCATAATCAGGTTTTTCAGAATCAAGGTGAATTAAAAGCTGTTCACCATCATCTAAAAATTATCCAATAATACAATCGCCTGTTAATTTTTGATCTTTTCTATCCATTAAATATTGAGCAGTAAATTTTTAGAATGATCAGTAAACCAATTTATAATTTAGATAGTCCAAACACTAGGAAAATTTCCATGATTAAAGTTAATATGTTTAGACTTATAAACAGTTAAAATGAATAAACATTATCCTTGTATCATTAAAAAATAGAGTAAAGCATGAATAAAAAGTTCTTCTTATTAACTATGATTATTCTATTCGCAGCGTGTAGCCCAACTGATAAAAATCTATCCAATCAAAACAAAGAAATTGAAACACAGAAAAAGATTGAAGTGAGCAAAGCTGAAATCGAAGAAAGAATTCCTGCCAAGCCTGAACCAGTAGATCAAGCTTTGGCGACCTTTGCTTTTCAAGAAACGCCAGATGGTCATCTGACAAATAATTGTATTTGGACAGATGATCCAAATGCTCAAAATAAACAGTATTGGAGTATCTTACCGAGCAGTATGTTGAATGGAAAAGCTAAATTTACAATAGATGATCTTACGCCTAGCAAGGTGAAGGTTGGGCAACCAATTAAAAACTGCAACGAAGCTTATAAAAATGATACGGCAAACTATGCATATGCGATCAATAAAAGTGGTGATTTGGTCAATGCGGTGGCACTCAAACTCGATCGAATGACTCAAAATGCGGATCATACCTATACAATTGATCTGAATAAAAACTCGCATCCTGAAAAAATCTATGTGTGCTATAACATGGAAAGTTTAGATGTATTTTTCATTGACTCTGCATCTCAAAACCCATATTTAGAACATATCAATGTCCGATTATCCTATGATATTGATGGTGAAATCGATCCTGAGATTTCTTGTGGAAAAGTCTTTTATCAAAAAAGTGGAATCATTGTGAAAGAAGATCCCCAAACGGGTGAGTTTCATTATACAGCTCAATAATTCAATTGTTACGAATCATGTTTAAAGACGAAAGTCAAAGTAAATCGGATATTTAAAACCAAGATTTCAGCGTTTTTTAAGTGGGATATGACTAGCTGAAATCTTGCTTTCACAGTAGAATATGCGCTCTCTTCAAGTCACATTGAGGTAGGTTGCCAAAACCTGCCCGTGGAGCCAAAAACAGCATGTTTATCGTTGCCGGTGCACCTGCACACTCTTCTTTTAAGCAAACACAACTATTAACACGCCTTGCGTCGATCAGTTCTGTTCAATCAATAGAAAGCCAATGGGTTTACCTTTTCGACCAAACGCTCAACGAGCAACAACAGCAATCTGCTTTACAGCTTTTAAACGATGGCGCATCGTTTGAAGTTCGTCAGGCTGCAAGTGACGAAGTCCAGATTTTAGTCACGCCACGTGTCGGTACAATTTCACCGTGGTCATCTAAGGCAACCGATATTTTTGCCAACTGTAATACACCTGTACACCGCTTAGAACGCGGTGTTTTGTTTACTTTAAAGGGGATTTCTGAAATCTCTGATGCAGTAAAACAAATTTTACATGACCGTATGACAGAAAGCGTTTTCAATAAAATTGATGACGCAACAGCTTTATTCTCTGAAACTGAGCCTAAGCCTTTAAACTCAATTGATATTTTGGGACAAGGTAAAGATGCACTGGTTAAAGCAAACTCTGAGTTTGGCTTTGCTTTGTCAGATGAAGAAATTGACTATTTAACCGCAGCATTTAATAAGATGGGGCGTAACCCACACGACATCGAGTTGATGATGTTTGCTCAAGCAAACTCAGAACATTGTCGTCATAAAATCTTTGGTTCAGAGTGGACAATTGATGGTGAAAAACAACCATTATCATTGTTCCAAATGATTAAAAACACCTATAAAGAATCACCTACAGATGTTTTGTCAGCATATAAAGATAATGCTTCTGTAATTGTTGGTTTTGACACACAGCGTTTCTATCCGAAAAAAGATGAAGCTACGGGCCACCATATTTATAAATACAAGAGCCAAGCTGCCCACATTCTCATGAAAGTGGAAACCCACAACCATCCAACAGCAATTGCTCCATTTGCAGGTGCTGCGACAGGTTCTGGTGGTGAAATTCGTGATGAAGGTGCAACAGGCCGTGGTGGTAAACCAAAAGCGGGTTTAACGGGCTTTACGGTTTCTAACCTTAATATTCCCGGTTTTGAACAGCCTTGGGAAGAAAACTACGGTAAACCATCTCGTATGGCATCACCACTTCAGATCATGATTGATGGTCCTTTAGGTGGTGCAGCATTTAACAACGAGTTTGGTCGCCCTGCGTTAAATGGTTACTTCCGTACTTTTGAGCAAAATGTTAATGGCGAAGTAAAAGGTTTCCATAAACCGATTATGATTGCGGGTGGTTACGGGAATATCCGTCCTGACCATGTTGAAAAAGATGCAATTCAGCCAGGCGATTTACTGATTGTACTGGGTGGCCCTGCGATGCTCATTGGTTTGGGCGGTGGTGCAGCTTCTTCTGTAGATAGTGGTAAATTGGGTGAAAACTTAGATTTTGCTTCTGTACAACGTGAAAACCCAGAAATGGAGCGTCGTTGTCAGGAAGTGATTGATGCATGTTGGAGAATGGAAGACTTTAACCCAATCGTATCTGTACATGATGTAGGTGCGGGTGGTGTTTCCAATGCAATGCCTGAACTTGTAAATGATCACGAATTGGGTGCAACTCTTGATCTTCGTAAAATCCCATCGCTTGAACCAGGCATGTCGCCAATGGAAATCTGGTCAAATGAAGCTCAAGAACGTTATGTGCTTGCCATCAAACCAGAATCATTAGAGTTATTTGAATCGATTTGTGCACGTGAACGTTGCCCATTTGCGGTATTGGGTGAAGCGACTGAAGCACGTCAATTGACTGTAAACGATCCATTGTTTGAAAACAAAGCAGTGGATATGCCAATGCAAGTCATGCTTGGTGGCACGCCACGTATGAGCCGTTCATATGAAACGATTCAACGTAAAGGTGACGAGTTTGATGCATCTAAAGTCGATTTAAAAGATGCGATCTTCCGTGTATTGAAAAACCCGACAGTGGCTTCAAAATCATTCCTAATCACCATTGGTGACCGTTCAATCACAGGTATGGTATCGCGTGATCAGATGGTGGGCCGTTGGCAAGTTCCTGTTGCGGATGCTGCGGTAACCACAACAAGCTTACAAGGTTATACTGGTGAAGCAATGGCAATGGGTGAGCGTCCTCCTGTTGCATTGTTAAATCCTGCTGCTTCGGCACGTTTGGCCGTAGCTGAGTCCATCACCAATATCATGTGTGCCAATATTGAACAGATCAGCGATATTAAACTGTCTGCTAACTGGATGGCGGCCGCAGGTCAAAAAGGTGAAGATCAAGCATTATTCGAAGGCGTAAAAGCTATCGGTATGGAAATGTGTCCTGCATTGGGTATCGCAATTCCAGTGGGTAAAGACTCATTGTCAATGCGTACGACTTGGAATGACGAAGGCGAAGATAAATCTGTGACTTCACCAATGTCTGGTGTCATCACTGCATTTGCACCTGTGTTGGATGTTCGTAAAACATTGACACCTGAATTGAAAAATGAAGATTCAGTTCTGGTACGTATTGATTTATCTAAAGGTCAGTTCCGTTTAGGCGGTTCGATCCTTGCACAAGTGTATAAGGCAATTGGTTCTGTTACACCTGATGTTGATAACTTTGATGAGTTCAAAGCATTCTTTGCATTGGTTCAAGATTGGAATAATCGCGGTTTGATCAAGGCATATCATGACATCGGTGATGGTGGCTTATTGGCAACTGTTGCTGAAATGATGTTTGCTTCACGCTTAGGTGTAGCACTTGAAGATCAATCTAATGAAAGCTTATTTGCTGAAGAAATCGGCGCAGTATTGCAAATTTCTAAAGCAGACTGGGCAAGTTTGACAGATGAAGTTGCAACTTCTAGTTTAAGAGAAGCAATTCGTGTTGTTGGTACTGTCAATGATTCTGATAAATTGTCAGTGAACGGTTTGCTACTTGATCGTGCTGAATTGCAACAAGCTTGGACTGAAGTGTCTCATCAAATTCAACGTTTACGTGATAATGTAGAAACCGCTGATTCAGAATTTGCATTAATTGGTGATAAAAACCATAAAGGTATAATTGCATTACCAACATTTGATTTAAATGAGCCTGTTGAAGCACCTTATATCAATGAACGCCGTCCAAACATGATGATTTTACGTGAACAAGGCGTAAATGGTCATGTTGAAATGGCTGCGGCATTCGATAAAGTGGGTTTTAATACTGTTGATGTTCACATGAGTGATTTACTTTCAGGTCGTGTAGATTTAGACGACTTTGAAGGTCTGGTTGCTTGTGGTGGTTTCTCTTATGGCGATGTTTTAGGTGCTGGTGGTGGTTGGGCTAAGTCTGTACTGTTTAATCCTAAACTTCGTGATCAATTTGAGAAATTCTTTAACCGTGATAATACTTTCTCTGTAGGTATTTGTAATGGTTGTCAAATGTTGGCTCAGCTTGCGCCACTCATTCCGGGTGCAGACAACTGGCCACGTTTCCGCCGTAATACTTCAGAAGTATTTGAAGCACGTGTTGTGAATGTGAAAGTTGAGAAATCTCCATCGATTCTTCTAGAAGGTATGGAAGGCTCTATTTTACCAATCGCTGTTGCACATGGTGAAGGTCGTGCAGAAACTTCTGCTGAAAACTTTGCTGCGTTAAATGCGGGTAACCAAGTAATTTTACGTTATGTAGACAGCTTGGGTAATGCAACTCAACAATACCCATTGAATCCGAATGGCTCTCCTGAAGCGATTTCTGGGGTGACTTCAAAAGATGGTCGTGCAACGATTATGATGCCGCATCCTGAACGTAATTTCCGTGCAATTCAGCACTCTTGGAAGCCTGAAGAGTGGACTGAAGATGGTGCATGGTTACGTATGTTCCGTAATGCGCGTAAGTTTATTGGTTAATTAGACTAGACCAATGAATTGTAAAAGCCCCGTAAGGGGCTTTTTTGTTTTTAAACTGATCAATATTTTCATTATCTCCACTCAATGGTGAGATTTATGCTGCCACGTGATAGCGGCACTATGTATGATTAAATAATGAAACATCAAAATGAGTTGATTTATATCAAGTTAATTATATAGATAAGTATAAGATAATTTTAGTTACAGTTTTAACGTTGGTTTATTTTTTGCATGTTATACATTGTCTATTAAAAGACCGATGTTTTGCCCCAAAGATGTTCCATGATGTAGCAAGAATGAGGTGATAAAATGATAAGAACAGTCAATTATTCAACAGCAGATAAGGTCATCCTTCGCCAAAAAGGCTGGAAATGGTTTAGTGTTATTTTAGCTGTACAAATGCTGATTATTCTCAGTGCGTATTTAATTGCATAGCTAAAGAAACGAGTACGTTTTCTGATTGATAATTTTAAATGTTAATGACAAAAGCCACTTTATTGTGGTTTTTGTGTCTCTGATAACAATATGGTCATGAGATAAACTCAAGAGCAAGCTATTTACATGTTTACTGTAAATAGCACTTATATTTATTTTGATTTAGATGATTTTTCTGCTGCTTGTGCTTCTCGTTCAGCAGCTTCGGCAGCATCAGCGGCTGCTGCCGCTGCATCTGAAGCAGCGGTACTTGTTGAGATGTCAAAATCAACATTTTCAGGTTCTAAAGCTGCCTCTTGAACAGCATCAAAAGATACAATCTCAGCCTCTCCACCACTAGGAATGTATTCGGAAGATTGTGCAACATCCTCATTTTTAGCATTTGCTTGACTTAAAAATATGCTTGATAGCATGACTGCAATTAAATAGCTGTTTCTCATTGGTCTTTCTTCTATGAAATCTAAAAATATAAAGGTAGCTATTTAATAATTTAAAGTAAATATAAACCGTCTTATGTGGTTCGCTTTTTATGGGAATACAAAAATTGTCAGATGATGAAAATAAACAAAAAAAGTATTAATATGAGAGAATTAATTTAGAAAAATCAAAAAATTTAAATAGATGAGTTTATGAAAAGAAGCATATTTCTAGTACTAATCCTGGTTTCTTTATCTAGCTGTTATCCCATATATAAAACACAGAAGCCTCAAGTGACTGTGACTGTTGTAAATGAGCAGGGAGTAGCAATTCCTGATGTAAAAGTCGTGTTAGTAACGGCAGTACATCCTGCAAAAATAGATGATCAATATGATGAAAAGTTCACAAATAAATTGGGGATAGTGAATTTTGAAAAACGGGCCGAATGGAAAGTTGAAAGCTTAATGATTCATGGGGTGCAAGTTTACGATTGGAATGTATGTCTTGCAAAAGATGGTTATTTAACCCAAGAGTTTATTAAGATAGCTTCAGATTCAAAAATTAAAATAATATTGCTCAAAGGAAACAATCCATCAAGAGAGTTTCCTTATTTTTGTTAATTAATTAGAGAAAATCACAATTAATTTATAATAAAAATATCAAAATTACGGCTGTGTTGAACATGATATTGATTTTGCAACGGATCTAATTTTAAATCTCCCGCTTTTGCAAAGACGACCAATTTTTGCTTAGATTTTATTGCTTGGTTAAATTGTGAAAACTCCCAAAGATACTGCGCTTTGTTGGCTTCAAAAAGTAAGCCATCTTTAAGTTCAAGGGAGGAACTATCAGTATTTACTTTTGACCAATTTTTTACAACATAAACAGGATTTTTGAGATTCAATAAGAAAGGAACATCATAGAAATAATTATCATAAAAAACGATAGGTAGATTCTTTGGAATATCTTGAACAAAACTAACCTGATTTGAGTTAGATTTAACATCAAAGAATTGCACGCTACTACTTGCCATACTACATAGCACCATCATGCAAGCAACAATAAAGGTGAAAAAATCAATTTTATGTTTTTTAAACAAGACGATTAAGATACCGCAGAGAATCATCACAATTCCTGCAACTGCGAAAATTTGATTTTTCTCAGCGGAGTAAAAGCCAATATCTCGATGCATGGTAAATGGGGCAACGACTAAGCAAATCGCCAATACAAATAGTAATGTTGGAAGTGCATAAACTTGGAACTTGCTCAATTTATTTTCTTCAATGATTCGATTTGTCATAAGTGCGAAAATCATTGTAAATGGGGCTATTGAGGGTAAAATATAACCTGCAAGTTTCGATGGCGGGATCGAGAAGAACAACAAAACGGACAACGCCCACCAAATGAGTAAACTAAAAATAGGTTGGGTTGTTTGTGCGCGAATGGCGGTGCTCGAAAATTTGAAGCCATTAGCGAGTATGATTGGTAAAAAATTCACAAACAGTAAGGCAGCATAAAAATACCAACCTTGTTTATTATTAAATTCGCCAGAGTTAAATCGACTAAATTGTTGCTCAATAAAAAAGTAGTGTAAAAAGTTTGGATAATGTTGTTGAACGATAAATACCCAAGGCAAAGCAATTAGCGCAAATAACAAGAGACCAAACGGGTTTAAAACTGCTGGGATTTTTTTCCATTGTCCTATGTAAATCATCCAAGGAAGAATAACCATTCCTGGAATCAGTACACCAATTAATCCTTTACTTAAAAATGCACATGCACATGCAAAATAACCGAGGAATAAAATATTTCTTTTACCACTGAGGATGAAATCTGCAAAGCAAAATACTGTTAAGCTAATCCAAGATGCAACTAATATGTCATGATTAATGTATTCAGCGCAGCCATAAAATAATAACCCAGTTGCTAAAATAGCAGTCGAAATTTGGGCAATTCTTTCATTCACATGTTTCTTAGTAAAAACAAATAAACTGACCAACATGATAATGCCAGCAAATGCAGGAACTAGACGAGCAACCCAAACATGTGAACCAAATATTTCCATTAAACTTGCTGTTAACCAGTGTAGTAAGGGTGGTTTATGCATAAATGGAATACCATTTAATCGTGGTATTAACCAATCACCACTTTCATACATCCAGCGGCTAATATCCCCATAGCGTCCTTCATCTGGCACAGACATTGGGCGAATAAAAACTGAGATGAGTAACCAAAGTGATAAGCAAATCAGCAAAGTTTTAGATGAACGAAAAATAGGTTTCATGGCGCTTATCCTGAAAATTTAAAAGCAAAAAACTTGCTTAAAAAAAATGTAAAAATTGCTGTAATCACAATAGTTAAAATGATAAGAGTTGATAAATTTTCAGCATGGAAAAAATGCTGGGTCGTGAGTAGGAATGCTTCGTTAAAGATAAAACCTAGACAAGCAACAAGTAAAAATTTGGGTAATACATGTATATGTCGAGTTTTTTGTGCATTGAAGGTAATTATGCGATGCCCAAAGTAGCTCACCCAAAATGCAATGCTGAACGCGATTAAATTCTCTAACGCAAGTGTTATTGATGTGAGGTGGATAAGCAGCATTAACACCAAATAATGTGTTAATGCTGCAGCGCCACCAACGATACAAAATTTTGAAAACGCATAAATATTTGAATTAACCATATTTTTAAAAGATTTTATTTTTATTTGAAGGTGTGTAATGAAGGTACTTCGTATTGGAGTATTTATTGGAAACAATATAACGAGGTCGATCTTTTGTTTCCGTATAAATTCGGCTGATATATTCCCCCAATATTCCAATAAACAATAATTGAATACCGCCCAATAAGCTGATTTCAACAATTAATGTTGCCCAACCTGGGACTTTTATACCTTCGGCTAAAGTCTCAAAAATAATATAGAAGCCATAAGAAACCGAACAAAGTGCCAACAAAGCTCCAAATGCGATACACGCTCTTAAAGGAAGATTAGAAAATCCTGTAAGTCCTGAAAGGGCAAGGTTAAATAAAGCCTTGAAGTTAAAGCTTGATTGACCATTTTTTCTTTCTAACTCAGAGAAGTGAATACCAATTGATTTAAAGCCGACCCACGCATATAAACCTTTCATATAACGGTTTTTCTCGGGAAGTGTTTTAATCGCTTCTACGACTTTTTCATCTAATAAGCGGAAATCGCCTGCATTTTCAGGAATAACGACTTCTGAACTTAAATTGAGAATTCTATAATAAACATATGTAAATAAACGTTTTAGTCCGGATTCAGTATTTCTATTGCGAATTCCATAAACCATGTCATAACCATTTTTCCAAAGATTGATCATGGTGGGAATAGCATCAAGAGGATGCTGGAAATCAGCATCGATCATTAAGGTTAGATTTCCAGTTGTATGATCTAACCCTGCACTTAAAGCGGCTTCTTTACCAAAATTTCGTGACAGTTCTAAAATTTTAAGTGGATAGCGATCCAACATACTTTCAAGCACGGTCATGGTATTGTCTTTGCTACCATCATCAATCACGATGATTTCAAAGGAAACTTTTTGCTGTTCCAATGTTGCTGCAAGAGCTGGAATAAATGTTTTTAAATTTTCTGCCTCATTATATGCAGGCACAACACATGAAATAAATGGTTCTAATCTATTCATAGCATTTCTACTCATAGCATTTGGCCTATTGGTTGGAGTTCAATATTGAAAGTTTTACAATCTCGAAAAAATTGTTCAGAGTTGAAATATTGGTACTCATCAATACGAGCATCTTGGATTTCGTCAAATTCTTTTGGTTGAGCAGCAGCAGGGTGGCACATGATCAATAACCCATTTTGAGCAGATTTTAGCCATTCATAATTCAGTGCAGCATAATTTTCATTCTTGAAATCATAAATTCCAGCAAAATAAGTATTCGTTTTGAAATGATTTTTTTGACTAAGTTTTAGTGTCTTTTTAGCACCAAGATATTCTAATGTTTTGCTTTTGAACTGATATTTATGAATAGAAATGGTGTGATCTAGATTGCGAATCCACCCGTTAAAGTTTTTTTCTTTTAATACATCGATTAAAACTTCACGAATGACAGGAAATTGGTGGATATGTTGGTGTCCATCTACAAAATTTGGCTGTGTACCAAGTGCTTCAACAAAAAGTTCCCATTGCTGGATAATGCTTGTTCTTATTTTTTCTTTATTTAAAGTTCTTGACCATGCTCTTAACATGAGTTCATTAAGTGGATAATAAAGGAAGTTGCTATGGTCAAAATAATGGGTAAAGTTAAGATGTAAACCAATTTCAATTGGATGATTTATCTCCGCTTTAAGCGCACGTAATTTATTTGCGTGTTTATGCCAAATTGGTGATTGTGTCATACATGATGTTGCTTGCAAGGCATTTTTTTTAAGAAGTACACATACGGCATGACTGATTTCATCATTCAATGCAAAATCATCAGCACAATAACAAATCATTTTCATGTGTAGCACTTCCAATTGTTTATACTGATTGAAAATTAAACAAAATTGTATTCCACATGTTCTTAAAACATATTGGACTGCTACTATTAAAAATATGACTTAAAATAACCTGAATCGGAACTTAAAACGTTTTAAGTAAGAAAAGCTTAATCAATTGTTATAATCTAAGTTTTTGAAATTTATAAAAATATTAAAATAATTATTTATCTGCAGTTTAAGCAAGTATATGCATTTATTTTGTAAGTAAATTTACCGCTTAAATTTTGATAACTATAGCGTATAAAAAAACCACCCGAAGGTGGTTTCTCTGATCTTAAAAATTAATGTGTGGCATCAAAATTATAAGATTTTTGTTTTTCAGTATCGAATTTGCCTTCCCATTTACTAATCACGAGAACAGCAAGTGCATTACCAATCACATTTAATACAGTACGAGCCATATCTAAAATACGGTCAATACCTGCAATAAATGCTAAGCCTTCTAGTGGGATACCCACGCTGCCTAAAGTTGCCAATAGAACCACGAAAGACACACCAGGAACGCCTGCGATACCCTTAGAGGTAATCATCAGGGTCAAGACCAAAACAAGCTGTTGAGTGATGGTTAAATCAATACCGTAAAGTTGTGCAATAAAGATAGCAGCAATACTTTGATAGAGTGTTGAACCGTCTAAGTTAAATGAATAACCGATAGGAACAACAAAACTGGTAATTGATTTTGGCGCACCATAAGCTTCCATTTTTTCCATCATACGTGGTAAAACGGTTTCAGAGCTTGCAGTGGAGTAGGCAAGAATAAGTTCATCTTTTAAGATTTTGATAATTGTCCAGATACTGAAACCACAGAATCTAGCCACAAAACCAAGCACAATAAAGATAAAGAACAGGATTGCCCCATAAACTAAAACAGCAAGTTTAATTAATGGTAATAATGAACTAAAACCAAAGTTTGCTACAGTCGCAGCGATCAAACCGAATACACCAAATGGTGCAAACATCATGATCATGTGAGTTACTTTGAACATTGTTTCAGAAACAGCTTTTAACACGTCAATTAACGGTTGCTTGGTTTCTTTAGACAATGAACCTAGACCAATACCGAAAATCACTGCAAAGAAAATAATCGGCAACATGTGCCCATCACCCATTGCAGCAAAAATATTCGGTGGGATAAGTGAAAGAACTGTATTCACTAAGCCATGAGCTTCATGGCTGACTTCCTGTGTCGTTTCTTTATATTGCGAAATATCAGAGGTTGTCAGTGTAGACATATCAATGCCTGCACCAGGTTGGAATACATTGGCAGCAACTAAGCCTACAATAATTGCAACTGTCGTAATAATCTCAAAATAAACAATGGTTTTTAACCCAAGTTTACCGACACTTTTACTGTCACCCGCATTGGCAATTCCTAAAATCAGCATGGAAAGCACAAGTGGAATTACAATCATTTTGATCAGATTAATGAAAATCTTACCCAATGGTTGTAAAAAGTTTGCAATGATGTCACCGCGAATTTCAGGTGCGTTGTGCAAAAAAGCACCAACAAGAATACCTAAGAAGAGCGCAATAACAATTTGCCAAGCGAGGCTAATTCTCATTTTCTTCATACTGAGCCCTTAAAATTCAGATTTTGGCGAAAAGGAAAACTCTATCAAAAAAACACAAAAGAAATCCCGCTAAAGCATGTGGGTGCCTTAGGGTGGGAGATTCTGAGTATTCAGAGTATTTCGAAAATGGCCTATTCTGACGCTATTTGCGTCAGCAATACTAACTTTTTTATCAAAAACGCGTTCAAATGATTAAAAATAGTTCAGTTTGATTAAAATATTCGATTTTATTGTTAATTTTAATTCATTATATAAATTAAATTTCACACAACTATTCTTATTTTTTATATGTTTGCGTTAGGCGTATATATGCCCATATCATCAAAATTCCTGTTAAGCATACGAGATAAATTAACTTAGGAATAACCACCTGAATCGGTACACCCATTTGATTTAACTGAATAAATAAATTAATCCCTTGAGTGGACGGGAAGAGGTGAGCAAAATACTGCATCCAAGTTGGCATTGCTTGCAGGGGCCAAGCTGCACCTGAGAGTAAAAACAATGGAATTGAGGTGAAAACGATCAGATGTCCAGCACGTTCTGAAATATCTAGATAGCTGGCTAAAAGCATTGCCATTGCAATCACGCAGCTAATAAAAATTGGAACGGAAAACAGCATGCCCCAGAAATTGCCGCCTCTCGGATAATCATTGATCCAGTAAGTGAAACCAAATAGATAATAGCAGCCAAGGCAACCAATCGTGAGCGCTGCTAGATAAATTCCAAAAAACTCAGCGGTTGTGGCTCGCCATCGTCGTTCACGATACCCCGCAATCAACATGCACAGACCTAGAACAATAGTCTGGTGAATGATCAGCGGTGCAATTGCAGGAAAGATATAACTGCCATATCCTGAAAGTGTGTTAAACAACGGGATTTGATGGATCGGAAGCGCGACTTGGAAATGTGAAATTTTGCCAAACCTTTCGGCTTGCTCTGCAACAGCATTTTCAATTGCAGTGGCTAAGCCTAAACCAATCTGTTTGGTTTTAAGAAAATAAGCACTACTGAGATATAAACCAATACCACCAGCCTCACCTCGAACCACACTATTGGATAGGTTCTCAGGTAATAATAAAATACCATCGGCTTTTTGCTCTTGAACCATCCGTTTTGCTTGTTCAAAATTTCCAGTAATTTCAGTAATTTTTACATTGGGACTTTTGCCAACTTCAGTAATGATGGTATTGCTCAGATAGCTTTGTTCTTCATCTACAATAATAATCGGTAAACTTTCAGCCGTTTGCGCTTTATAGGCTGTAGGATAAAAAATGCTATAAAAAAATACTGAAAGCACCATGGTGGTCAAAATAGACGAGTTTTTCCCAATATTTTTAAAAGTGTCTACATAGTATCGAGCGAGCTCTTTAAAGAATTTAATCATGTTTTGCTCCCTTTAAATTTTTATTGAGGAGTAAACTTGATAATGCGAAATAGAAAATACAATATGCAGCAAGGATGGCTAAAGGAACCATCGAAATAAAACTAGGGCTGCCAACAACCCATTGCTCAGTTTGTAATTTTGCATAAGGTGTATAAGGAATAATATTGGCCCAAAATTTGGTAAAAATTGGTGCATTATTTAAGGGAAGCGTTACCCCTGCAAAACTCAGCGAAGAGCCACCATAAACTGCAATAAATCCAAAAGTTTTAGATAAATTTTTAGTTGCAAGAACGACGGTACTACTGATCAGTGCATAGGCTGAATAAAGTAAGAACTGTCCAAGTAAAATCATCCATAGACTGCCAGCAATGAACCAACCTCGGATCGCCACCAGCCAAAACAGCCATACCCAAGTCCAAAAACAGAAAATTAACACATAGACCATATTTTTTGCCAAAAGTGCATTCAATACAGATTTGTCTTGAACCCATTGATTTAAGGTGCCGTATTTCAATTCTTGACCCACTGCAAAAGCCACACAACAACACAGCAATAAGTGCAAAATTGCTGGAATCATAAAAGGTTCTAAATAGAACTCATAACTGAGATTGGGGTTGAACAGGGGAGAAATTTTTATATTTGCGGTGGAAAGTTCAACATAAGGAATTTTATTTTCAAAATATGAATTTTTGGCAAAATCAGCAATGGCTTCAACTGTAGAGAGAAGCATTGCTGAAGAAATTCCATTACCAATACTAAAATAGGACTGATTAAAAGCAATACTGATCTGTGCATCTTGTGCTTGAACCATGCGTTGTTCAGCACCTGCTGGAATATGCACATATCCCCAAATCTTGGTCTGATTGAGCAGATGCTCAACTTCATTGGGATTGTCTGATACTGTGTAGATTGAAAGGGTATGATTATGACTCAGATACTTTTCTATATTGCGACTCAGTTCACTTTGATCTTGATCAATAATTGCAATCGGTAAATGTTCAGCTTTTCCTGCATAAAACATACTACTGAATAAAATAATCACAAAGAGCGGGGCAAGTGTGACTAAGCATAAATCCCATTTATGCTTGAGCAAATATTGAAGCTCTCTTAACATGCCCGTCCACATGTTTATTGGCTCTCTTTTAATTTAAAGATCACACTCATGCCTACTTTTAATTCAGGCACGGCTTCAGCGGGTGTAAGCTTGACTTTAAAACTACGAATATCATATCCACCTGTTTGACGTGTGGTTTTAATGGTTGCAAACTCACCTTCAGCATCTATATTTTTGATGTTAAATGACACTGTTTTATTGAGTGCAGGTATAAAACCATCTAAGCTTTTTGCTTGATAAACTTGGGTGTATTGATCTTCACGGACATTTAAACTGACCCAATTTTCTTCATCTTGAATAATACTCACAACAGGGACACCAATAGCCACCAGTTCTGAGGGTTTACCATAAGTTTTAGATACAGTGCCGTTTACAGGAGAATATAGTTTGGTTTCTGCCTCTAAAGCATTGGCTTCCGCAACAGCGGCTTTTGCAATTTCGACTTGTGCATCAGCCCCAGATTTTTGTTCAGCGGTACTGCCACGTTTTGCACGTGCATATTGCTGATAAGCTGCTTCACTCATTTGCGTGGCTGATTGCGCAGCGGCATGCATTTCATCACGGCGTTGACGCGAAATTACCCCTTGTGCAAAGAGGTTAGCACCACGTTGATAGGTCGTTTTTGCAAGATTTTCTTGCGCTTTTACACTTTGCCAATTGGCATATAAGGTATCAATATTTTCTTGTTGAGAACCTCTGTCAGCAGTCGATTGTAAGGCTAAGGCGGATTGTAAACTTGCCAGCGCTTGTTGTTTTTTGGCAGCAATTTCTGGACTACTTAGGGTAACTAACAATTGTCCTTTTTCAATTTTTTGACCATCGCTGACAAAGATGCCTTCTATCCGACTTGGAACTTTAGTGCTGACATGTAATGTTTCAGCCTCAACACGTCCTTGAACATCGACTGTTTTAGGTTGATAACTTTTCCATAGACCAAACGCAATCAATCCCAATAATAGAATTAAAATTATTGAGCCAATGACCAGAATTGTTTTCTTTTTAGAAGGTTTTTGATCAGCGTTGATGTTTGTCGCAGCACTTTGTTCCTGTGCTGAGTCTCTGATTGGTGTCTGTTTTTCAGCTTCAATTTGATCGGCTGTAGGTTGTTGTGCTACAGCTGTATCAGATAAAGCAGTCGGATCTGAATTGTTTTGTGTATTCATTTCTGGATGAACTAAATTTTCATTTGATGAAATATCTGAGTTTGCATCAGCTTGCGAAGTTGAAGATGAATCATTTTGTCCATTGTGATGGTCATGCTGTTTTGTCATTTTATGCTCCATCTTAACGAATATAATCAGTATTAGTTTGATTGACGTAGTCTTTAAATTGTTCAATAGAACCATGGCTTTGTAGCAAAGTTGCTAGAGAGAGTACGTATTTATAGGCATTGAGTGCTTTTTCTGTTTTGAGTAGGCTGAGTTGATTCTGTGCATCGATGACTTGAGTGGCGGTGCCCATATCTTCTTTAAATGATAATTGTTGGATTCTTAAATTCTCTAATACGGCTTGTTCATTTTGTTGCAGTAATTGATTGGACTGCTGTGCTGTGGCGAGTTCACTATAGGATTTGTAGATAATATTCTCAATCTCTTGTTGGGTGCGCGCTGTCATAAGCTCTGTTGCATATCTTTGTAATTCAGCGGCTTGGACATTTTTGTTCTTATCAATCCCTGAAAATAGGTTGTAGCGAGCAGCAACACCCACAATCCAGTTTTGGTTTTGATCTAAACTATATTCCCCAAACGCAAAAAGGGTTGGTTTTTTTGCGGCGCTCTGTATTTTGACATTCTGATTGGCAAGCTGCGTATCCATTTGCATTTTTCGAACTAGGCTTGAAGTTTCAGGATAAGAAGCAAGGAGTTGGTTGAGTGATTGGTTTTGCTGACGATTGACAAATAAGGGTGTCGTCAGTTGATCAATTTTGGATTTATGCAATAAATTTTGAAGTTGGAACTGACTGGCTTGTAAATTTGCTGAAGCATTTTGTTCTGAACGCTGGGCATTATTGCGCGCAACTTCAAATTGCATGCGCTGTCCTTTGCTAATAAATCCCTGTTTTTCAAGTTTGAGTGAATTGTCATAGTGTTGTTGCATTGCACTTAGATTGAATTGACTGGCATTGAACAGCTGTTGTTGTAATTGCACATTAAAATACGCCTGAATCACTTCAAAACGTTGTGTATCTTGCTGTTGTTTAGTATCGAGTTGACTACGTTCAACTTTTAAATTGGCAATCTGCTTTGTTGTCGAGGTAATCCCGCCAGTATAAATTGGCATCATCACAGAAACAGTAGGACGAACAACTTCATCTTCAAGGACAACATTGGCTGTATCTGGAATTAAGCCAATACCACTATGAATTCCTTGGTTTAGTCCTTGTTTTAAAGGATCTGTGATATTCGATGGAATGTTCTGTTCAGATTGCCATTGATCAACCCGATCATTCACCCCTTGTGAAAGCGTCTGTTCCAGATTATTTTTGACCCCATTTAGCGGAATATCTGTTTCAGTATGAAACTTATAGGCACGTACATTTAAATCGATGCGAGGTAGACCAATATTTTTGACAGCCTCTGCTTGAAGTTTAGATGCTTGATTGAGTGCTTGATTGGCTTGGGTGGTGTAAGAATTTTCAAGTAAATATTGTTCTGCTTGTACATAGCTTAGATTTTCAGCAAAGGTGACAGATACAAAGGCCGTATTTAAGGCTGCAAAACTGCTTACTTGTATCAATTTTGATAATGCTTGAAGTGAATAGCAAGTTTTAAATTTCATCTGAAAAATCATCAGCATTTGTTTAAATTTGAGACTATTCTAACCTTGAATGACTAGAATAAATAATCTAAATGTATACTTTAATATGTGTGGTTTTTGTAGTTTCGATCATCAGTATAAACCCGATTAAATTATAATCAAAACCATGATAATTCAATCAATAAATTGAATCTCAAAATATATCTAGGGAGAATAAAAATGGCAAGAATTACCGTTGAGTCTGTGGTCACAGCGCCAATTGAATTGGTTTGGGATATTTATAATAATCCTGAGGATATACAGCAATGGAATACCGCTTCAGCGGATTGGCATACAGTTAACTCTAAAAACGATTTACGTGTGGGTGGTCAATTTTCAAATCGTATGGAAGCCAAAGATGGCAGTATGGGCTTTGATTTTGCGGGCACATATACTGAAATTATTCCGCATAAAAAAATTGCCTATTCTTTTGGCGAGCGAAATGCTGAAGTTCACTTTGCACAGAAAAATAATGCTGTTGTGGTGAGCATTAGTTTTGATCCTGAAACGATCTATCCGATTGAGCAACAGCAAGCAGGTTGGCAAGCAATTTTAGATAATTTTGCTCGCTATGTAGAAAATAAAGTTTAGTTCTGCACAAACGTACAATACAAAACATTTGCACAGACTTACTTTGATCTTCTGAAATTCGTTTAGATCAAAGTTGAGTGTTGTTGTGGAAATCTTTCTTTATACCTTGAGTGTGATGTATAGCCCCGGTCCTGTAAATTTCATTGGATTGAATTCAGGACTGCTTGGGCAGCTTAAACAATCCATCGGTTTTTTCATTGGGGTGGGTTGTGCAATGTTATTTCTATTTCTGACCTTGGGCTATGTTGGTGAGGCTGTTATTCCTCATAACTGGCTACACTATATTTCTTTGGTCGGGGCGGTGTATACCTTTTATATGGCTGTTAAAATGTTGACAGCATATTTAGAAAGTACTGAAAAAGCCGAACATCAACTGAGCTTCTTAAATGGTTTCTTAATTCAATTATTTAACCCTAAAGGGATTCTGGTTATTTTACCCGTCACGACAATTATGTATCCTGCTGCTAAAATTACAGGTGTGATGATTTTCGTTGTATCTTTGATCATTTCAATGGGTGCTGCTGGAGCGCCATTTGTATATGCTTTGGCGGGCAAGTTTTTAGGGGATAAAATTTCTGATCCTAAATGGTTTAATTATTTAAATAAAATTATGGCAATCATGCTGATTGTTACAGGACTTGGAATGCTACGCGATTTTATTATAGGAATGAATTTGCTGTGATGAAGCACCAGTTTGAAATGAATCTGTATGTATTTTACGCCTAAGGCAAGTGATTGATCTTTTTCCAATGCGCAGGGCTGAGCCCAAACGCTTGTTTAAAATGTCGGGTCATATGGCTTTGATCATAAAATCCAGCATCTGTTGCCGCCGCAACCAAAGAAGCCCCTTTGATTAAATTGATTTTAACTTTTTCCAGCCTGCGCATGGTTAAATAACGATGTGGGCTGGTTCCAAATAATAAACGAAAGTCGCGTGACAAACTCCAACGGTCGCGTCCAATATTTTTTTCTAAATCATCCAAGCTGATATTTCGTTCAGATACAGCATGAATAAATTCTCGAGCTTGTTCTGCTGCACGATAATCAAAACTCAGTCGTTGTGATAATGGTTGAACAGAAATTTCATTTAAAGCCATGGCCAGATCATACAGCGCATCTTCTTCTTCCAAGACTTCCATATGATTTTCAATGCTTTGTAGAAAAGTATTGGTGGCTTTAAATAATCGAGGATCTGTGCTGATCCCGTGTTGGATAAAGGGGAGAGGTTTACCCTTTAAAATAGATTGAATTTTTGCAGGTTCTATATACACCATACGATAGCGGAAACCGTCTTGAGTACCTGATTCACCATCATGTTTTTCATCAGGATACAGCACCATGGTCATACCTTGCTGGCTATGTTGCATGACACCTTGATAATGAAAACTTTGAACGCCTGAAATTGTGCGACCAATGGCATAGGTATCATGCCGGTGCGGTTCATAGGCATGATCATTAAAAAATGCTTCGATACGTTCAAATCGATCTGTTTCCGATGCTGTGCGAATCCAATCCTGATGATTTGATGCTGGCATTGAACATCTACCAATGAATAAAGTTTAAGCTGGATAAATTATAACTGAGTTCAGCTGATAAATTGAGTTTTCTATTGGTATATGGTTATGCGCAACGAATGTTCTAGTCTTGAGCAGTCGGCTAGAAAAGCAGGTAGATAACAAGTCATTGTTTTAGCGTTGTGTTTAAAAATATCAATGAGCAGTCTAGCTAGAATATTTTGCTTCTCTCAATATCGATAGTTAATTGAATTATCAACTCTAAATCTCTAAACATATTGAAATATTGACTGACAAAGCTACTGCATGAAAGGTCGATTTGTGGTTAAATGCGCCTATTTCATTCGTTTCACTTTTAAAAAGGGAAAAATCATGCGCGCGTACAATTTCTGTGCTGGTCCTGCTGCATTACCTACTGCCGTTTTAGAAAAAGCTCAGGCTGAGTTATTGGATTGGCATGGTAAAGGCTTATCCATCATGGAAATGAGCCATCGTAGCAAAGACTATGTGGCTGTCGCTGAAAAAGCAGAAGCAGATTTACGTAAATTGATGAACATTCCAGAGAACTATAAAGTATTGTTCTTACAAGGTGGTGCATCACTTCAGTTTTCTGCAATTCCACTCAATTTATTGGGTAAAAATTCTAAAGCTGATTATATTCATACTGGGATTTGGTCAGAAAAAGCCACTCAAGAAGCGCAACGTTATGGCGATATCAATATCGTTGAAGCGGCAACAAGCATCAATGGAAAGCTTGCAATTTCTGAGCAAAGTACATGGAACTTGTCAGATGATGCAGCTTATGTCCATTATGCTGAAAATGAAACAATTGGCGGTATTCAATTTGCCAATATTCCCGAAACAGATAAACCTTTAGTTTCTGATTTTTCATCAAGTATTTTATCTGCACCATTAGACGTATCTAAGTTTGGTTTGATCTATGCTGGAGCACAAAAGAATATTGGTCCAGCAGGTTTAACCCTTGTGATCGTGCGTGATGATTTATTGGATCAAGCAAAACCTGAAATTCCGAGCTTGTTAAAATATGGTTCGCAAGCGAAGAATGATTCTATGGTGAATACACCAGCAACTTATGCTTGGTATTTGTCTGGTTTAGTTTTTGAATGGTTACTTGAGCAGGGCGGTGTAGACGCAATGTATAAAACCAACCTTGAAAAATCTAATTTGCTATATGGTTATATTGATTCTAGTGATTTTTATAATAACCCGATCGCACTTCCAAACCGTTCAATCATGAATGTACCGTTTACTTTGGCAGATGAAGCACTGGATAAATTATTCTTGAAAGAAGCTGAAGAAAATCATTTGCTCAATCTTGCAGGTCACCGTTCAGTAGGCGGTATGCGAGCAAGTATTTATAATGCTGTACCTTTGGAAGGCGTACAAGCACTTGTCAACTTTATGGATGACTTTGCTCAACGTAACGGCTAATCTCACTTCAAAACATTTAAATGATTTGTTGTGGTCGATCAGCACCTAATTTTCTCCCTTGATTGAATAAACAGGGGAGGGGAAATTATAGGGTCTGTAGACATTTCATAAATGGCTTGCGTTGTAGGTTAAAATTGAGCAGGCAAGGCATGAAACGAAGAGAATAGCGAGACTATTTTTGAGTTTCATAACGAAGGCTGAGATAATTTTAGCCACAACCCTTCGGGACTTGTGTGTTTTTTGCCGCTACGTCGTTACGAACTACTCATTTAGAATGACTAAATTTCGTATTTCGCGTCTAGTATCGCCTAAAAAACACACGTAGTCGCAAACGTAGACGAATTGTCAACAGACCCTAAAGTCCTAGACATAAAAAAATCCCTCCAGAGTGAGGGATTTTTTTATGTGAGATAAATGTCGTAAAACATTAAGTCGTCGGGAATATGCCTAATATATGGATCATCATTGCAGCTAAAAACATACCTAGAACAAAAAAGCAGCAGGCTCCTTTATCCAAGCGTAAGTGAAAACCACTAACTTGATTGATTAGACTAGTCGATTGTTCAGGTATAATTTTCATTACTGAGCCTAGATTTTTAAATTATTGTTTAAATCCTATTGGTTCGTCGTATTTTTAACATAATTGACTGGTTAAATAAAGTGCTAAATTACATTATTAATATGTTGCGGCTTTTATTATCTCCCGATCAATAAAAATATTATGAATTTATAATCATGATTTTGTGGGTAGATTGTGGATAACTTGACTGTTTTTTAGTCTTTATATGGATAATAATCCGATTTAGGTATAAAAACGAAGTCTATTTTTTAACAAGATCATGATATTTATTGGTTTAATTTTTATGCTTAAGCTGCTGTTTTTAAATTTATTTTTAAATTCGTTTTCTTGAGATTTTTCAAATCGGGGAATGTATTTATTATTTAAATAAACAGGCGATATTCTTCAACTTAAATAGTTTTAAAAAGGCCTGATTATTTAACTTTGAATTTAAACTGTGGATAACTGGTAAATTTGAATTCAAAAAGATAAAAAGTGAGAGCATCTATTTAGATATAATAGAAATGTTACAAAACATGTAATAAAAAAGCATGATGGGTTTTCCATCATGCTGATCATGTGTTTTTTGAATCAAGCAGCAGAATAAATGTTTGCTTGAATCCAGATATTACCGCGAATATATTGTCCAATTTCAAAATTTTTGAAAGCAGGATCCTTGGTTGCGATACGGACTAAAATTGCGGGTTGGTTCTCTTCAAGAATTAAAGTCACATCATAAAGGGTATAGTCTTGTTGCATAAACTGCATTTGAGTTTTACCGACCACTTTACCTTGAAACCAAGCTTCATCCTCTTGCCCTAGCGTTTCTCCATAGAGGTATGCCACCATTTTAGAAAAATCGACAGTAACAGGCGCTTTATCATCTTCTGACTTCGCTTCCCATGCATCAATTTGCTCTTGAAGGTTCTCAGGTGCAATACCATTATTTTGTGACAGAATATCGTTTAATGCACGATGGTGTTTGATTGAAGCAGGATCATCAACAATGATTTGTTCATGGTCAGAAACTTTTTCAAGTTCATAGGCCCATGCATTCAGTTGAACTTTATATTGCTGATCTTGCATATATTGATGGCCGTTTACACTGTACAAGCTGTCAAATGCATAAACTACGCTATTTGTTCCTACTTTTAAGCTAAGTACTGCTTGAGTATTGGTTTTACAGGTAATAATACGGTCAATAGAAGCATTTAATTGATAGGGACTTTCAAAACTTGGGAAAGCCGTTTTTACAGCTTTAGGTTTGTTATTCTCAACATCAATCACTTGACAGAGCTGTACAGAAGAACCGCTTGGACCTTGGATTAACCAAGTTGATACATCCATATCGCATTCTTTTGAACAAAGCCCCATGGGCATCACTGGTGCATCCAAAGCCAAACCTAACCATTTGGGCACTTCGGACGTTGGATTTTCAGTCAATAGACTCCAATGTTCGACATGGCTACCAAAATTCTGATCTTCTATGATAATTGTTTCAGGTCTGTTTTGATTGTTCATTTTCACGATTTTAAATGCCTCTCTTATGCTATTAAATCGAGGGTGATTGCTAGATTTCAAGTCCTGAAATGTAAAATCATAAGAAAAACCAGAATATTAAACTCAATTGTCATAAACCACGCCCGAAATTGTACTTTTAATCACCAAAAGCGAGATGCAAAGTTTGATTGAATCTGAAAGTCGTTAAAGATTTGCGCGATAAATAAAAGAATATGCATAGGACAGCGAAGCGGCATTTTGCTAAAATGTTGAAAAATCTTTATCAGAGATGTTGTGTGCTGCCATTTAAACTTTGGGTCGATGCAGATGCTTTACCTAAAATTCTTCGTGAAGTGATCTTACGTGCATCAGACCGTTATCAATTAGAAGTTACTTTTGTTGCAAACCAGCCTGTGGGCATTACGCCGTCTGTACGGATCAACTCAATTCAAGCAATGTCGGGAGCAGATCAAGCGGACCAAGAAATTGTTGATCGTATGGGTGAGCATGATATCGTGATTACTCAGGATATTCCTTTAGCGGCACAGGTCATTGAAAAGGGTGGTGTGGCAATTCACCCACGTGGAGAGGTGTACACTTCAGCCAATGTCAAAGCTCGCTTACATTTGCGTGATTTTATGGATACTTTGCGCGGTGCAGGTGTACAAACAGGTGGGCCACCACCGATTTCTGAGCGTGATAAACGTGAGTTTTCGAGTAGCTTAGACCAAACCATTCTCAAGCAGAAACGTAAGACTTCGATATAAGTTTAATTCATGCTTTGAATAATCATCTGCGACTGATTTTTTCCACCTTTTGAATGACTCGACCTTACTTTTCAATAGATCTTCACATTGCGTGATTAAGATTTAATTGAATTTGCAAAGATCAATGTAGAAATTCATTTTTAAACCTAGCACATTTTAATTCACATCCAGCAGTCATTTAGGAATCTATATGCCCTCCAAATCCAACCTGATGACGACTTATATTTTATTGGTCTTCATTTGGGCAAGTACGCCTTTGGCAATTGTATGGAGCGTGGCAGATTTACATATGATGTGGGCTTTGGTTTTGCGGTTTTTTATCGCTTTGCCGATTGCTTTAATTCTATTGCTGATTTTAAAAGTTAAATTACCGTACAATAAAATTGCTTTACATAGTTATTTAGCCGGCTCATTTAGTCTGATTGGGTCGCAAATTTTTACCTATGCTGCGACCAGTTATTTAAGTTCAGGTATTATTGCTTTGATGTTTGGATTAGCTCCAATTATGGCAGGGCTCATTGGTCGTTTTGTTTTTGGTCAAAGATTACTGGGGATTCAATGGCTTGGGATGCTGGTTGCTGTTGTTGGCCTCGCCATTATTTGTACCAGTAGTGGGGCAAGTCAACATGTGCATCCTGTTGGAATCTTGTTGATGTTGATGAGTGTATTTACCTATGCTTTTTCGATCTTTTGGGTAAAAAAAGTAAATGCAGATGTCGTTCCAATGGCGCAAGCAACTGGTTCAATCTTGGTTTCTACGCTGGCTGCAATGTGTATTATTCCTTTTATTTGGCAGTATGCGCCTACGCATATTCCCGAAACTAAATCATTATTGGCATTGATTTATACCGTATTGATGGCTTCATTACTGGCGATGTTTTGTTATTTTAAATTGGTGCAAAATATTAAAGCCACGACCTTGTCATTGACGACTGTGATGACCCCGATGATTGCCATGTTTTTAGGCGCGATGCTCAATAATGAAAAACCGACAATGAGTGTGTTTATTGGTGCGGCGGTTTTGATCTTTGGACTAATTTTATACTTCTATAAAGATTTTAAAGCACGTCAATTGCTGGCTAAAAAGATTGAAAATTAGCATCAAATTTTTCTTTTGTTTTTAGATTTTATCCTGAGTGATTAACCTTAAACTAAGTTTGGATTCATACTTTTTAAATAAGATGTGTTTTTAATTTTTATACTAAGTTAATCATGATACTTACAAAATGATGAAAGCCAATATGAGTCATTTTAAATAAAGCACTTTGTATAAAATAGTATATTTACTTCACCATTTTAGATAAAAGCAATCATGATAATAATTGAAGATATTGAGATAAAAGAATAAAGATAAATAGCATAGGATAAAAATAATAACCAAAATGAGTTGAAGAGAAATGACGAAGCAGATCCGCTTTAACGCCTTTGAAATGAATTGTATTGCCCATCAATCTCCTGGTTTATGGCGTCATCCTTCAGATCGTTCCACGGAATATAAAGATATTGAGTATTGGACTGACCTTGCTAAAATCTTGGAAAAGGGTGTGTTTGATGGCATTTTTATTGCGGATGTACTCGGAATATATGATGTTTACCACCACAGTGCAGAACATGCTTTGACTGGTGCAGTACAAGTTCCAGTCAATGATCCTTTGCAAATTGTCCCAGCGATGGCTGCGGTAACACGGCATTTAGGTTTTGGTGTAACTACATCTATCTCTTTTGAACATCCTTATCCTTTTGCACGAAGAATCAGCACATTAGATCATCTTACCAAAGGTCGGGTGGGATGGAATATTGTCACCTCTTATTTGGAAAGTGGTTCTAAGAACTTGGGGCTAACTACGCAATTAAATCATGATGATCGCTATGATGTTGCCGATGAGTATTTAGAGGTACTGTATAAGCTGTGGGAAGGGTCTTGGGAAAATGGTGCTGTTTTAAGAGATAAGCAGTCTGGAATCTTTGCTGATCATACAAAAGTTCATCCCATTTTACATGAGGGGAAATACTTTAAAGTTCCCGGTATTCATATTTGTGAACCTTCGCCACAACGCACGCCTGTGCTATACCAAGCAGGCGCGTCAGCTCGGGGACAAAAATTTGCAAGTCAAAATGCCGAATGTATTTTTATTGCGCCACCGTCAAAAATAGCAGCCAAGAAAATTGTTCAAAGTATTCGTGAAAAATTAAAACAGGAAGGGCGGGATCCTTATGCGGTTAAAATTTATAGCTTATTGTCAATTGTAACGGATGAAACGGATCAAAAGGCACAGGTGAAATTTAAAGAATATCAGTCTTATGGAAGCTATGATGGTGCATTGACATTGGTGTCTGGTTGGTCTGGTGTGGATTTTTCACAGTATCAACCACATGATAAAGTTGAGTATATTGAAACCAATGCGATTCAATCGATGTTAGATGCTTATGTCAATGCAGATCCTAAGCGTATTTGGACGATTGAAGAAATTGCCCATTGGAATAGTGTGGGGGGAAATGGTCCTGTATTGGTTGGTTCAGCACAGACGGTCGCTGATGAGTTACAACAATGGGTGGAAGATACCGATGTTGATGGTTTTAATTTTGCTTATATTCTTGCTCATCAAACTTTTATTGATATTGTAGATTTCATTGTACCTGAGCTACAACGCCGTGGTGTTTATCAAACAGAATATCGTCAGGGGACTTTACGAGAAAAACTATTTCAACAAAGTGCTTATTTGCCAGAGAATCATCGAGGTGCACAATATCGCAAAGACAATAAGAATAGCTTAGCGCAAGCAAGTTAGTCTAAGTCTAATTTTAAATAAGCATCTAAAATAATTGTTTATTGCATATTGATTGTGCTCATCCTTTAGAAATTAGTCCACATTATGTGGGCTTTTTTTATGATTTTAATAGTTATGAATTTTAATGATAAATTTATGATTTTGTTTTGAATAATAAATGCATTTATTCATATAAATAGTATAAAAAAATAGTGCTAGTTTAAATCTATGCTTATTTAAAAGAGTAACAACAATGACGGATTTAAACCAAAAAAACTTTTCTTCTCAGACAGCGGTTCCTTTGCAATTTTTTGAATTGAATCATGATGCACATGTTATTCAATCGGATGCGGAAGCCATTCAAGTAGCGAAAAATTTGGCCAAAGAATTTGCCAAAGAAGCATCACAACGTGATTATGAACGTCGTTTGCCGCTTGAGGAGATACAGCTCTATTCACAAAGTGGATTATGGGGAATTAATATTCCTCAGGCATTTGGTGGGGCTGAAGTGAAATATCGTACTTTAGCGGAAGTTGTGAAGACCATTTCTAGTGTAGATCCTTCACTTGGGCAAATTGCACAAAACCATTGGGCTTTTATTGAGCATCTCCGTTTAGATGCCAGTCCTGAGCAGCAACAATTTTTCTTTGCTGAAATTTTAAAAGGTCGACGTCTGGGCAATGCGTTTTCAGAAAAAGGCAGCAAGACCGTTGCTGACTTAGAAACCAAAATACATAAAACAGCCCAAGGCTATGAAATTAATGGTCAAAAATTCTTTGCTACAGGGGCTTTATTGGCACATTGGGTACCTGTCGTAGCAGTTAATGAAGATGGGCTGCCTGTGGTTGCCTTAACGCCACGAACCAGTGCAGGTCTGGAAATTGTCAATGATTGGTCTGGATTTGGACAAAGAACCACAGCGAGTGGAACTGTGTTACTAAAACAAGTTCAAGTTGATGAAAAATATATTGTGCCGATTCACAAAGCCTTTGAAAGACCTACAGCAGCAGGTGCGATTTCTCAATTTATTCAAGCCGCAGTAGATGCGGGTATTGCTCGTGGTGCAATTGATGAAACGATTCAATATGTACGCTTACATTCACGCCCTTGGATTGACTCAGGTTTAGAAAAAGCCAGCGATGATCCGTATACCATTGCAAGTATAGGGGAGTTAAAAATCAAATTACGTGCAGCCGAAGCTGTTTTAGACTTGGCTGGTGATGCAATTGATCAAGCAATTGCTGATCCATCTGAAGAGAATGCCAATCAGGCGGCATTACTGGTTGCAGAAGCCAAGGTATTAACAACTGAAATTGCCATTCTGGCTTCTAATAAATTATTTGAATTATCAGGTACTCGTTCAACATTGTCTGAATTAAATTTAGATCGCCATTGGCGCAATGCCCGTACCCATACTTTGCATGATCCTGTACGTTGGAAATTTAATTTAGTCGGTAATTATTATCTCAATAACATTCACTTACCACGCCATGCGTGGAGCTAAGAATAACAATAACCAACAGATGGAGAGAAAAAATGGGTAACTTAGATATTCAAAACCGTTTTATTGAAGATTTATCAATCTCAGCAGATTATGAAAAGGTTGCGTCAAAGTATCGTGCAATTTTTGAAAAAATTGCACAAGGTGTCGTTGAACGCGAGCAACAGCGTATATTGCCGTATGAGCAAATAGACTGGTTAAAACATGCAGGTTTTGGTGCATTACGTGTGCCAGTCAAGTTTGGTGGAGATGGGGTGTCTTTACCTCAGTTATTTCAATTGCTCACTGAACTTGCAAAGGCCGATTCAAATATTGTACAAGCATTGCGAGGGCATTTCGCTTTTGTTGAAGATCGATTAAATGCACATAAGTTTAAGAATCAAGAATTATGGTTTAAACGTTTTGTCCAAGGTGATTTGGTGGGGAATGCATGGACTGAAATCGGCCATGTAAAAATTGGTGATGTGATTACCCGAGTAACTCAAAATAATAATCAATTGCTGGTCAATGGGAAAAAGTACTATTCAACAGGCACAATCTTTGCGGATTGGGTTGATTTATTTGCCTATGATGAACGTACGGATCAGCATGTTATTGCTGCGATTTCTCGACATGCTTCTGGGGTTGAAGTACAGGATGATTGGGATGGTTTCGGTCAAAAAACCACGGGAAGTGGCACCTTAACGTTAAGCAATGTTGCAATCGAAGCAGACCATATTTTGCCTTTTGAGCAACGTTTTAAATATCAGACTGCGTTCTACCAAGTCATTCATTTGGCGACCTTATCTGGGATTGCACAGTCAGCAGTTGCAACATTTATTCATGAAGTACAAAAGCGTGATCGTATTTTTAGTCATGGCAATGCAGATTTAGTGCGTAATGATCCACAGATTTTACAGGTGATTGGTAAAGCTTCCGCACAAGCCTATGCAAGTGAAAGCATTACCACACAAACAGCAGAAGCTTTGCAGCGTGCATATATCAGTCACTTTAGTGAATCCGAAGTAAAAAATATTCAAGCAAATAATGATGCTGAATTAGAAGCGGCACAAGGGCAGGTGGTTATTTCTGATTTAGTCTTGGATTTAACCAGTAAGTTGTTTAATGCGCTTGGCGCATCTGCAAGTACCACCACAAAACAACTTGATCGCTTCTGGCGCAATGCGCGGGTCGTATCTTCACATAATCCAGTCGTATATAAGGAAAAAGTGATTGGTGATTGGGAGGTCAATTGTGAACCATTGCCATTTGTTTGGCAAATTGGAACAAGCCCAAAAGTTGGCGCTGCCTAGAATTTAAATTTTAATCACCTTTAGTTCAAGGCTTGCGTATGCAAGCTTTTGATTTTTATAAAGACCATAAAGAACAATAATTATTGTACTCATGAGTATACAAAATGGCAGATTTGGTACTATGAGGAGAAAACAAAGTTAAGTAGATTAGTACAGCAAAAAACAAATACAACGAGGAAATCATGTCGCTTAAAGGAAAAACACTTTTTATTACCGGTGCAAGCCGAGGAATAGGGCGAGAGATTGCACTAAAAGCTGCACAAGATGGTGCGAACATTGTGATTGCTGCAAAATCTACACAAGAGCATCCTAAATTAGGAGGCTCGATTTTTACTGTTGCTCAAGAAGTTGAGGCGGCAGGTGGTCAAGCTTTAGCACTTCAACTGGATGTACGTGATCAAGATGCGGTTGCGCTTGCCATGAAACAAGCAGCAGAGCATTTCGGTGGAATTGATATTTTAATTAACAATGCTGGTGCGATTAAACTGTCTGGCGTAGAGACGCTTGACCCAAACCGTTTTGATTTAATGTATCAGATTAATACACGTGCTGTGATGGTATGTAGTCAAGCTGTGTTACCGTACTTAAAAAACAGTGACAATCCACATATTTTAAATCTTTCACCGCCGTTAAACTTGGATGAAAAATGGTTTGCCAGCTATGCACCTTATACCATTACTAAATATGGCATGAGTATGCTGACTTTAGGAATGAATCAAGAGTTTGCCAGTTATGGAGTGAGTGTAAACTCACTATGGCCAAGAACGATTATTGCCACAGCTGCAATTGAGTTTTCTTTAGGTGGTAAGCAATTATTTAGCAGAGCTCGTAAACCGAACATTATGGCAGACGCCGCTTATCGTATTTTAAACAGTGAGAAACGTGCTTTAACAGGACGGTTGTTGATTGATGAAGAAATCCTACGAGAGTCGGGTATTACAGATTTTACTGAATATCGCTATGCTGATTCAGAGGATGAGTTGATGGTTGATTTGTTTGTTAAAGAATAATTGCTGAACGGATCGCGCCAATAATTCGTACCGATTTTAAAATCCTAGTTTGATTGTTTAAAATCGGTACATTAAAACATTGGAAATTTTTATAAAAAAGCAGAAGATATAATATTGAATCTAAAAAATGAGTGAGATGTAATTTCGTGTATGAGTTAGATTGTAAGTTGCTCAGTATTTTTTACTATATCTACAAGTTTAAAAGTGTTTCTGTTGCCGCAGATCATTTAGCGATGAGCCAACCTACAGTAAGCAATATTCTGAACAAAATTCGTGTTCATTATAACGATCCGTTATTTTTACGGATTGGTAATGAAATGGTGCCTACAGAATTATCTAAACAACTTTATCCTTTGATCAGTGAAGCACTGAGTAAAGTTGAAATTATTAATAATTTTAGTGTGGATTTTGATGAAACAGCATCTCAGCAACAATTTACAGTTGCGATGACGGATGTTTCTCACTTAGTTTTATTGCCTAAAATTTCTCAATATCTCAAAGCACATGCACCGCATGTCAAATTAAATGTTCGTGCTATCACCTCTGAAACCAGTTATCAGATGGCAAATGGTGAAATTGATTTGGCGATTGGTTTTTTACCGCAATTAGAAAATGGTTTCTATCAACAAAAATTATTCGAACAATTTTATGTGGTGATTGCATCTAAAGATCATCCACGATTAACTCAACAAAGCATGACCGTTGAGCAGTATTTGAGTGAATCACACATCGATATTGATGCAGGTGTGGGGCATTATCACATCGCCAATGAGCTGTTAAATTTGGATTTAAAACGTAATGTATTGATGCGTATTCCGAGTTATCTTGGTGTTGGCTTAGTGGTGCAAGATACTGACTCGATTGCAACCGTTCCTTATTATTTGAGCGAAGTCTTGTTGTCACGAGGAAACTTACAAATTTTTCCAGCACCAATTTCGTTTCCGACTTATTCGATTAAGCAGTATTGGCATATGTCATGTCACCATAAAACCAGCCATCAGTGGTTAAGACATATGTGTTATGAGATTTTTAGTCAGGTGAATTCCATGCCTTTACCCAGTCAGTTATTAAGCCATGGCGATCAGCCTGAAGTTTAAGGGTTTCTATAATCGATACATCCAGAATGATTGGTATCAACAGCTTGGTAAAATATTGTTGATGAAAAAGATTAATATTTTTGATTTAGAAAAAATTAAACGAGATCTATATGCAGGTCAGCAGTTGAATGGGCGTGTGTATAAACAATATGCACAGGATATTGAAGAATATCTTTTGCAATTAGATCATTTTCCCCATCAAGTCTTTCAAGTTTATCTTGATATATTGAACTCAAGTTATATGACGCAAGTGCATGGCGTCTATCATTTTTTTAAACAGCTATATTTTGACTTTGAAAAGCTATCGCCAGTTCAACGGTACCAACTTAAAAGTGTAATTAATCGTTGTTTAGAACAACCTCTAGATAATAATTTAGAACTATGGCTTTTAGAAATAAATCAAAATAAATTTTAAAAGGACTTTTTAAAGTTAAATAGCTTAAGAACAGTTATCCTTTTAAGATTAATTCGCTTGATGCTCTGAATCGGTTAGCTTATCAGGTGTCATCAATGCTTGATTGACATAGAGTTTGATTAAGCGTTCACGAGAGCCAATAGACTTTTGATAGTGCGTAGAATTTAACAATAATGATGCGCCATAAGTCACTGTCCAGATATAAGACAAGTAATCACGGATTGACATACTACTGTTTAAGGCTTTGAGATGTGCTCCGAAAAGATCTTTAATTTCTAAAATACGTTGCTCACGTATGCTATAAAGTTCTTCGAATAAGTCTTTGAGTTTACGTTCATTATTGGTTAAACGCTCTTCAATCACATGCAGTAAAATTGTTCGATTCGAATTTAACATGTTATATAACATGTATTCGGATACATAGATTTTAATATCATGATGATAGGCTTTAGAAATATCTAAAAGTCGTTTTTCATTCAAAATAATCAGTTCAAGATACAGCTGGTTTTTACTTTTAAAATGTTTATAGATCGTTCCTTTTGCGATATCAAGTTCAGCAGCAAGCTCACTTAACGTAATATCCTGATTATTATCAAGCAATAAGGTTTCTGCCATTGCTAAAATTTTCTCTTTGCGAAGAAGAAAATTCTGTTGGCGCACTGAACTCATTCTATTGATCCAAAACCGCTGATGAAGAACTGGACTCAGAGTATATCAGCTATTTTGTTGATTCAATAAAACTATAGTCCATCATATTCAATAAAATATTTATTTTTTCAATACATTTAATAATTTAGATTTTATAAAAGCTAAACTTAAGTTAGGTCATACGATGAATATAAAGAAACTGTAAGAGATACACCGTTTAAAAACATCTTTAGTCAGCAACGACTTTAAAAAATAACCTGATCGTCTGATCAGGTTATTTTTTAATAAAGGTCTTAGAAATTAATCCGCACGACGCCAAATGGTACCTTGACGTGTATCTTCCAGTACTACACCTTGGGCAAGTAAAGACTGACGGATTTCATCTGCACGGGCAAAGTCTTTATTTTTCTTGGCATCAACACGTTGTTGGATGAAATCTTCAATATCAGCTTCGGATAAGCCAAGTGCTTCTTGACCAATGTCTGATTTTAAAAAGTCATCTACATTGTATTGAACCAAGCCAAGAATATTGGTCAAGTGGCGTAAAGTAGAATAATAAAGCGTAGATTGCGCTGCATTTTCTTCTTTAACCGCACGATTCAATTCTTTAATAATTTCGAATAAAACTGCAATTGCTTCAGATGTATTGAAGTCATCACGCATTGCTGAATTAAAGCGCTCGACGAGCGTTTCATCTAACAGGTCTGTGGTTTTATCGCCATAGACTTGTTGATACGCTTTAAATGCATGATAAAAACGAGAAAGCGTAGTTTTTGCTTCTTTTAGTGCAAAGTCCGAGAAGTTTACAGGGCTACGATAGTGTGATGACACAATAAAATAACGAATCACTTCAGGATGAAATTTCTCCATCACATCACGAATGGTAAAAAAGTTGCCTAAAGATTTAGACATTTTTTCGCCATCGACATTGATAAAGCCAACATGCATCCAGTAGTTTACATATTGTTCATCTGTTGCAGCTTCTGATTGCGCGATTTCATTTTCATGATGTGGGAATAAAAGATCTGAACCGCCACCATGAATATCGAAATGATTGCCTAAGCAGCAAGTTGACATTGCTGAACATTCAATATGCCAACCTGGACGGCCATTGCCCCAAGGTGAAGCCCATGAAGGCTCATTTTCTTTAGCATGTTTCCATAGCACAAAGTCAAATGGATGCTTCTTCTCAACTTCAACATCAACACGTTCAGAAGCGCCAGCTTGCATATCGTCAAGTTTACGTCCTGAAAGTCGGCCATAGTTCTTAAATTTTTCAACTTCAAAATAGACATCGCCATTTGCAGAAGGGTAAGCCGTGCCTTTATTGACAAGGTTGCCAATCATATTCTGCATTTGATCGATATAATCTGTTGCGCGTGGTGCCTCATCAGGTGCTAAGCATCCTAGGTTTTCGGCATCATCATTCATCGCCTTGATAAAACGATCGGTCAAAGCTGTAATGCTTTCGCTATTTTCATTGGCACGCGCAATAATTTTGTCATCGATATCTGTGATGTTACGAACGTATTTAACATTCCAACCTTGACTACGTAAAAAACGAATAATGTAGTCAAAAGCAACCATCACCCGAGCATGGCCTATATGACAGTAATCATAAACTGTCATACCGCACACATACATGTCGATATGTCCTTCTTTACGGGGAACAAATTCAACTTTTTTTCGTTGCTCAGAGTTGTAAAGAACAAATGGTTGCATAGGTTTTCTAAAGGCTTCAACAAAATGATGATTAATCTTAACCTAAGCTCCATATTTCATAAAGTTTTATACGTTATTTTTCTAAGAAAATGAAATTTATACATTTAGGAAAGCAGCCTATTGTATTGCTATGCTAAAATAGCAAAAATATTCCATTCGATATTCAAAACTCTTTATAGAGTTAAGGTTAGCCCATTTTGAATCCTGAAAATAAATCAAATCAAGTTGATTTTCAAAAAGTTGCACTTGAAACTTTACGCATTGAAGAACATGCCATAGAGATTTTAGCGACTCAAATTGATGAACGCTTTACGCGCGCATGTGAAATTATTTTACAGTGCCAAGGTCGTTTAGTGATTACGGGTATGGGGAAATCTGGGCATATTGGGCGGAAAATGGCAGCAACTTTCGCATCAACAGGTACACCATCATTCTTTATGCATCCTGGTGAAGCAGGGCATGGCGATTTAGGTATGTTGGTCAAAGGTGACGTGTTGATTGCAATTTCAAACTCTGGAAAGAGTGATGAGATTATGATGTTGATGCCACTGATTAAGTATTTGGAAGTGCCTTTAATCACCATCAGTGGTGATGACAAAGGGCCCATGCCACAAAATGCGGATGTTGCGTTGACACTTGGAAATATCAAAGAAGCATGTCCATTAGGTTTGGCACCCACTTCAAGCACTACTGCGACATTGGTATTGGGCGATGCGTTGGCTGTGGCGTTATTAGATGCACGTGGTTTTACCGCAGATGATTTTGCAATGTCACATCCTGCTGGTGCATTAGGCAAACGTCTGTTGTTACATGTAAAACATTTGATGCGTACAGGCACTGATTTACCAAAAGTATTTCCTGATACACCGATGAATAAAGTTTTGTACGAAATATCCAATAAGCGTTTAGGTTTAACCACTGTTGTCGATGAAAATGACACCTTATTGGGCATATTTACCGATGGTGATTTACGTCGTTTAATTGATAGACAACAAGGTTTTGATGTGAACTTGCCTGTGTCCGCTGTCATGGTCCAAAATCCTTCAACCATTTCTAAAGAAGCACGTGCAGTTGAAGCTTTAGAAAAAATGAATGAAAAGAAAATTAGTCAATTTATTGTCGTTGATGATGCCAATAAAGTGATTGGTGTAATTAGTATGCATGACCTGATTCAAGCTGGAGTAAATTAATCAATGGCTTCTTATGTTTTACTGGAACAAGCGCGTCATATTGAAGCATTGGTTTTAGATGTAGATGGAATTTTGAGTGATGGCTTTGTGACGTTGACCAATACTGGGGATGAAATTAAATCCTTTGATATTCGTGACGGATTAGGCATGAAGCTGGTGCAAAAATCTGGAATTAAAGTCATCATTATCACAGGACGTAAAAGTAATATTGTTGAAAAACGTATGGCTGATCTTGGCGTGGATTTGGTCTTTCAAGGTCGTGAAGACAAAGGTGCTGCACTTAAAGAAGCTTGTGCTCAATTCAATTTAGATCCTGAAGACTGTTTATATATGGGCGATGATTGGCCAGATCTTTCAGCCTTTGCAATTGCAGGGATGAAAGTCACTGTACCTAACGGGCATGTTGAAGTGCGTCGTCGAGCGGATTTAGTCACTCAGGCGATGGGTGGGCGTGGAGCTGTGCGTGAAGTCTGTGATATGTTGCTGATGGCAAAAGGCACTTACCAAGAATTACTTGAAAAATATACAGCTATACCGCATTAATAGCGTAAATTCAGATTGATCAAATGTTGAATGTAATTTATGGATACTAAGGTTTTATATGTGACTGCAGTTGTCATCGCGGCAATCAGTGGTGGCTATTACTATTACAGTGGGAAAGGCAAAAAGTTGGATGCGAATTCAGCAAAAAGCATGACGTATACTGCTGAGGGTATCCAGTTGGTCCAAACAGATGAAAAGGGCAATCTTTATGTTCGTGCTCAAGTGGATCGTTTAGAACAAGATTTACAAAGAAAAACTTCAACACTGAGTAACCTCAATGCTTCGATGTTTCATCAAAATAAAGTTGATTCAACTTTTTTTGCAAAACAAGCACGAGGATTTAATGACAATGAAAAAGTCGTTTTATCTGGACAAGTTAAAGCGACCAAGATTGGTGAACGAGGGACCATGGAGTTTCAGACAGACGAGTTAACGGGGTATCCTAAAATACGTCAGTTTGAAACGACTCACCAAGTGACTGTTAATGCACCTGATGCAGAATTTATTAGTCAGGGTTTAAAAGCTGATTTAAACCAAGGTCAATATGAATTTGCACATATTCGAGGAAAGTATGTACCTAACTAAGCCTTTTTTAATGAAACAATCTTTCCTAATAAAAGCGATCTGCACTGCCGGTTTAATGGGCTTGTCTGCAGCAGCATTTGCATTACCGTCAGATCGTAATCAGCCAATCTCATTGGTTGCAGATAAAGCAACCTATAATGAAGCTGCGGGTGTAACGACATATAGCGGTAATGTCATCATTGAGCAAGGTACAATGAAGCTTCAAGCTGCTTCAATTGTGGCTCAATTGAATAAGAATAAGCAAATTAGTACCATTACTGCCACTGGCGGCCCAGCAAAGTTTCAACAACAAGTTGATACGGCAAAGGGTGTTGCTCGTGGAGAAGCACAAAAAATTATTTATAATGCCGAAACAGGTATTATTAATTTAATTGGTAATGCTTATCTATATCAAGATGGAGCAAGTATTCGCAGCAGTTCATTAAAATACAGTATGAACAAAGGTGATATTGAAGCTTCTGGTAGTTCAAATAGCACAGGTTCAGCGAAAGGACGTGTACAAATTATTATCCCGCCAAATAGTACCAAGTCTTTCCCTGGAGCGCGTGATTAATGACAGCATCGAATCAGCCTCAAGTGCTTTGTATCAAACATTTAGCAAAAGTTTATAGTAAACGTTGGGTGGTCAAAGACGTTTCATTCAGTATGCAAAGTGGACAAATTGTGGGTTTGCTTGGGCCGAATGGTGCGGGTAAAACCACCAGCTTCTATATGGTCGTTGGTTTGGTGCGAATGGATAAGGGCGAAATTCATCTTGATAATGAAGATATTTCTGATTTAGCTATGCATCAGCGTGCACGTAAAGGAATTGGTTATCTTCCACAGGAAGCTTCAATTTTCAGAAAGTTGACGATTGCTGAAAATATCATGGCTATCCTTGAAACACGTAAAGATTTAAATAAACAGCAGCGCCAACAACGCCTCAAAGAATTATTGGAAGATTTTAAAATCACCCATATTAAAGATTCTCTTGGAATGAGTGTGTCAGGTGGTGAGCGCCGTCGTGCAGAGATCGCACGAGCACTTGCAGCTGATCCAAAATTTATGCTTTTGGATGAACCTTTTGCAGGTGTCGATCCAATTTCGGTAGGTGATATTAAAGATATTATTCGCCAGTTAAAAGATCGTGGCATCGGTGTTTTGATTACCGACCATAATGTTCGTGAAACTTTAGCGATTTGTGAGCATGCTTATATTGTGAGTGAAGGTGCTGTGATTGCGGAAGGTACGCCAGAAGAAGTGTTGGCAGATGAAACCGTGCGTCAAGTGTATTTGGGTGATGATTTTACCGTATAACCACTCAGATTTTTTTAAAAGATGAAGGATCACCTTCATCTTTTTTTTGCTTTTTGTGAGGTATATTCCCCAAAAAAAGCAGTTTTGATTCAATATTTATTAATTATTATTTCATTAAAATTTAACAACATAGTTTTAATGTGATGCTTATCACAGATGAAGAAATGTGTTACATGTTTTGTTTAAAATTTAATCTAAGCTAAATTCTTAAGTTTCTATAATACCCATAAAAATTAAATGGGAATTTATTATTTTTAAGCGCTATGAATAGTATGGGGATAATATAATTTTTCGTTTTAAAAGGGTAAGACTATTAATAAAATTTAAATAAATTTATAAAAGTGATCATTGATAATGGTAGTAATGAATATAAAGCGATAATTAAATTTAATCGTAATAAATTAGTAAAATAAACAAGTAAGATTTTAATTAAATGATAATTACATCACAAAGTAATGGTTTTGAAAAAGATCAATCATTTAGCCATTATAGACAAGCACTGTTTTTTATATGTATATGTGATTTTAATATTAAAAATATACACTTGTGAAATTTATCTCACTTATTTATCTTTTTTGCATAACAGTAAATTATAAGACGGAAAAAATATTATGAAAAACATCACTATTTATGAAAAAGGAACAGCTAAGGTTCTCACTCAAGATTTAGTTAATAAACACTACTCAGTGTATAAAGTAAATCTTGATAGCGCAGAAATAGCCAAGATTGTAAAAGTTAATAATAATTTGGAGGTTTATTTAAAAAATGGAGAAAAAGTTGTTATTGATGATTTCTTTATTGGTGAAAAACCAAAAGAATTTACAATAGAAACTGCAGATGGAAAGCATTATTTACTTAATTTTCTTGAATTTGATGCAACTGGCACTGTAACTAAAATTGATTATTTAGGGATTACCGATTTTCAAGAGTATTTAGTTGGCCATCATAGTGCTGTACCTGCATGGGCATGGGTTGCAGCTGCAGCTGGGGCGATCGGAATTGCAGCAGCATCTGGGGGAAGTGGTGGTTCAAGCCATTCAGGAAGTGGTGATAAAACAGGACCAAAACTAAGCTATGATATTTTAGATAATCAGAAAATTAAAATCACTGCAGACGAAGCAAGTAAAATTACAATAGTCGATGCGAGTGGTAAAACAATTGGATCAGGACAACTAAATCAAGCAGGTGCGCTTGAAATTAATTTAACAAGACCTTTGGTTGATAATGAAAAAATTACTATTACAGCAACGGATAATGCAGGGAATAAAACAACTGAAACAATAAATGTAGGTGATGTTACAAAACCTGAAGTCGAAATAAATATTATTGATAATGATACTATTCAGGTCAATTCAAATGAACCTGGTAGTAAAGTTATAATTAAAAATGAAGCAGGACAAATAATTGCTGAGGGTGTAATTGGTCCTGATGGAAAATTAATAGTTGATTTAAATACGCCTTTAACTGACGGCAGTAAGATTATTGTTGATGTTATTGATGCAGCAGGTAATCAAACAGAAAAAGTAATTACAGTAGGTGATGTAACACCGCCAAATATTAGTACTACAATTCAAGATGCGACCCATATTCAAGTTACGTCAAATGAAACAGGTCAAGTTAAAATCACAGACGGAAATGGTAATGTAATTGGTACGGGTACAATTACAGGTAATAATACTGTTGATAATATTCAGTTAACTCGCCCACTTACAGATGGTGAAAAAGTTACGGTCACAGTGACAGATGGTGCTGGTAATCCAAAAGCGATAGAAGTTACAGCAGGTGATGTCACAAATCCACAATTCCAATCTTCGCATTTGGATAGCACGGGAACACAACTAACCCTTACCTACAGTGAAGCGCTTGATCCATTACATCCACCAGTTGCAGGCGACTTTGCAGTGACTGCAGATGGTCAGCTTGTCCCTGTAACAGGTGTTACAGTGAATGGCTCTAGTGTGGTGTTGACCTTGGGCGCACCAGTCACAGCGGGTCAAGCGGTGACGGTGGGTTATACCGACCCAACCACGGGCAATGATCCAAATGCGATTCAAGATACTGCAGGCAATGATGCAGCAACACTTCCAGCTACAGCGGTTGACAATGGTTCAACTGTGCCTGGTGGAGATACCACAGCGCCGACCTTTGTCAGTGCAACGTTAGATACAGCAGGTACATCGCTTACCTTGACCTATAGTGAAGCACTAGACTCAGCAAACTTACCACCATTAAACAGTTTCGTGGTAACCGCAGATGGTCAGGTGGTACCTGTAACAGGTGTTACCGTGAATGGCTCTAGTGTGGTGTTGACCTTGGGCGCACCAGTCACAGCAGGTCAAGCGGTGACGGTGGGTTATACCGATCCAACCACGGGCAATGATCCAAATGCGATTCAAGATACTGCAGGCAATGATGCAGCAACACTTCCAGCTACAGCGGTTGACAATGGTTCAACTGTGCCTGGTGGAGATACCACAGCGCCGACCTTTGTCAGTGCAACGTTAGATACAGCAGGTACATCGCTTACCTTGACCTATAGTGAAGCGCTAGACTCAGCAAACTTACCACCATTAAACAGTTTCGTGGTAACCGCAGATGGTCAGGTGGTACCTGTAACAGGTGTTACCGTGAATGGCTCTAGTGTGGTGTTGACCTTGGGCGCACCAGTCACAGCAGGTCAAGCGGTGACGGTGGGTTATACCGATCCAACCACGGGCAATGATCCAAATGCGATTCAAGATGCAGCTGGCAATGATGCAGCAACACTTCCAGCTACAGCGGTTGACAATGGTTCAACTGTGCCTGGTGGAGATACCACAGCGCCGACCTTTGTCAGTGCAACGTTAGATACAGCAGGTACATCGCTTACCTTGACCTATAGTGAAGCGCTAGACTCAGCAAACTTACCACCATTAAACAGTTTCGTGGTAACCGCAGATGGTCAGGTGGTACCTGTAACAGGTGTTACCGTGAATGGCTCTAGTGTGGTGTTGACCTTGGGCGCACCAGTCACAGCAGGTCAAGCGGTGACGGTGGGTTATACCGATCCAACCACGGCTAATGATCCAAATGCGATCCAAGATGCAGCTGGCAATGATGCAGCAAGCTTGCCAGCAACAGCGGTAGACAATGGTTCGATTATTCCAGGTGGAGATACTACAGCGCCTACATTTGTCAGCGCGACAGTGGATCTATCAGGGACTACATTGACCCTGACCTATAATGAAGCGCTTGATCCATTACATCCACCAGTTGCAGGCGACTTTGCAGTGACTGCAGATGGTCAGCTTGTCCCTGTAACAGGTGTTGCGGTGGTGGGCAATAACGTGGTGTTAACCTTGGGTGCACCAGTGACTTTAGGTCAAGCGGTGACGGTGGGTTATACCGATCCAACCACGGCTAATGATCCAAATGCGATTCAAGATGCAGCAGGCAATGATGCGGCAACGCTTCCAGCAACAGCGGTAGACAATGGTTCGATTATTCCAGGTGGAGATACTACAGCGCCTACATTTGTCAGCGCGACAGTGGATCTATCAGGGACTACATTGACCCTGACCTATAATGAAGCGCTTGATCCATTACATCCACCAGTTGCAGGCGACTTTGCAGTGACTGCAGATGGTCAGCTTGTCCCTGTAACAGGTGTTGCGGTGGTGGGCAATAACGTGGTGTTAACCTTGGGTGCACCAGTGACTTTAGGTCAAGCGGTGACGGTGGGTTATACCGATCCAACCACGGGTAATGATCCAAATGCGATCCAAGATGCAGCTGGCAATGATGCGGCAACCCTACCAGCAACAGCGGTAGACAATGGTTCGATTATTCCTGGTGGCGATACTACAGCGCCTACATTTGTCAGCGCGACAGTGGATCTATCGGGGACTACATTGACCCTGACCTATAATGAAGCGCTTGATCCATTACATCCACCGGTTGCAGGCGACTTTGCAGTGACTGCAGATGGTCAGCTTGTCCCTGTAACGGGTGTTGCGGTGGTGGGCAATAACGTGGTGTTAACCTTGGGTGCACCAGTGACTTTAGGTCAAGCGGTAACTGTGGGTTATACCGATCCAACCACGGCTAATGATCCAAATGCGATTCAAGATGCAGCAGGCAATGATGCGGCAACGCTTCCAGCAACAGCGGTAGACAATGGTTCGATTATTCCAGGTGGCGATACCACAGCACCGACCTTTGTCAGTGCCACAGTGGATCTATCAGGGACTACATTGACCCTGACCTATAATGAAGCGCTTGATCCATTACATCCACCAGTTGCAGGCGACTTTGCAGTGACTGCAGATGGTCAGCTTGTCCCTGTAACAGGTGTTGCGGTGGTGGGCAATAACGTGGTGTTAACCTTGGGTGCACCAGTGACTTTAGGTCAAGCGGTGACGGTGGGTTATACCGATCCAACCACGGCTAATGATCCAAATGCGATTCAAGATGCAGCAGGCAATGATGCGGCAACGCTTCCAGCAACAGCGGTAGACAATGGTTCGATTATTCCAGGTGGAGATACTACAGCGCCTACATTTGTCAGTGCCACAGTGGATCTATCGGGGACTACATTGACCCTGACCTATAATGAAGCGCTTGATCCATTACATCCACCAGTTGCAGGCGACTTTGCAGTGACTGCGGATGGTCAGCTTGTCCCTGTAACAGGTGTTGCGGTGGTGGGCAATAACGTGGTGTTAACCTTGGGTGCACCAGTGACTTTAGGTCAAGCGGTGACGGTGGGTTATACCGATCCAACCACGGCTAATGATCCAAATGCGATCCAAGATGCAGCTGGCAATGATGCGGCAACCCTACCAGCAACAGCGGTAGACAATGGTTCGATTATTCCTGGTGGCGATACTACAGCGCCTACATTTGTCAGCGCGACAGTGGATCTATCGGGGACTACATTGACCCTGACCTATAATGAAGCGCTTGATCCATTACATCCACCGGTTGCAGGCGACTTTGCAGTGACTGCAGATGGTCAGCTTGTCCCTGTAACGGGTGTTGCGGTGGTGGGCAATAACGTGGTGTTAACCTTGGGTGCACCAGTGACTTTAGGTCAAGCGGTAACTGTGGGTTATACCGATCCAACCACGGCTAATGATCCAAATGCGATTCAAGATGCAGCAGGCAATGATGCGGCAACGCTTCCAGCAACAGCGGTAGACAATGGTTCGATTATTCCAGGTGGAGATACTACAGCGCCTACATTTGTCAGCGCGACAGTGGATCTATCAGGGACTACATTGACCCTGACCTATAATGAAGCGCTTGATCCATTACATCCACCAGTTGCAGGCGACTTTGCAGTGACTGCAGATGGTCAGCTTGTCCCTGTAACGGGTGTTGCGGTGGTGGGCAATAACGTGGTGTTAACCTTGGGTGCACCAGTGACTTTAGGTCAAGCGGTGACGGTGGGTTATACCGATCCAACCACGGCTAATGATCCAAATGCGATCCAAGATGCAGCAGGCAATGATGCAGCAACACTTCCACCGACAGCGGTAGACAATGGTTCGATTATTCCAGGTGGAGATACTACAGCGCCTACATTTGTCAGTGCCACAGTGGATCTATCGGGGACTACATTGACCCTGACCTATAATGAAGCGCTTGATCCATTACATCCACCAGTTGCAGGCGACTTTGCAGTGACTGCAGATGGTCAGCTTGTCCCTGTAACGGGTGTTGTGGTGGTGGGCAATAACGTGGTGTTAACCTTGGGTGCACCAGTGACTTTAGGTCAAGCGGTGACGGTGGGTTATACCGATCCAACCACGGCTAATGATCCAAATGCGATCCAAGATGCAGCTGGCAATGATGCGGCAACGCTTCCAGCAACAGCGGTAGACAATGGTTCGATTATTCCAGGTGGCGATACTACAGCGCCTACATTTGTCAGTGCCACAGTGGATCTATCAGGGACTACATTGACCCTGACCTATAATGAAGCGCTTGATCCATTACATCCACCAGTTGCAGGCGACTTTGCAGTGACTGCAGATGGTCAGCTTGTCCCTGTAACAGGTGTTGCGGTGGTGGGCAATAACGTGGTGTTAACCTTGGGTGCACCAGTGACTTTAGGTCAAGCGGTGACGGTGGGTTATACCGATCCAACCACGGCTAATGATCCAAATGCGATTCAAGATGCAGCAGGCAATGATGCAGCAAGCTTGCCAGCAACAGCGGTAGACAATGGTTCGATTATTCCAGGTGGAGATACCACAGCACCTACATTTGTCAGTGCCACAGTGGATCTATCAGGGACTACATTGACCCTGACCTATAATGAAGCGCTTGATCCATTACATCCACCAGTTGCAGGCGACTTCGCAGTGACTGCAGATGGTCAGCTTGTCCCTGTAACGGGTGTTGCGGTGGTGGGCAATAACGTGGTGTTAACCTTGGGCGCACCAGTGACTTTAGGTCAAGCGGTGACGGTGGGTTATACCGATCCAACCACGGCTAATGATCCAAATGCGATTCAAGATGCAGCTGGCAATGATGCGGCAAGCTTGCCAGCAACAGCGGTAGACAATGGTTCGATTATTCCAGGTGGAGATACCACAGCACCTACATTTGTCAGTGCCACAGTGGATCTATCAGGGACTACATTGACCCTGACCTATAATGAAGCGCTTGATCCATTACATCCACCAGTTGCAGGCGACTTCGCAGTGACTGCAGATGGTCAGCTTGTCCCTGTAACAGGTGTTGCGGTGGTGGGCAATAACGTGGTGTTAACCTTGGGCGCACCAGTGACTTTAGGTCAAGCGGTGACGGTGGGTTATACCGATCCAACCACGGCTAATGATCCAAATGCGATTCAAGATGCAGCTGGCAATGATGCGGCAACGCTTCCAGCAACAGCGGTAGACAATGGTTCGATTATTCCTGGTGGTGATACCACAGCACCTACATTTGTCAGTGCCACAGTGGATCTATCAGGGACTACATTGACCCTGACCTATAATGAAGCGCTTGATCCATTACATCCACCAGTTGCAGGCGACTTTGCAGTGACTGCAGATGGTCAGCTTGTCCCTGTAACAGGTGTTGCGGTGGTGGGCAATAACGTGGTGTTAACCTTGGGTGCACCAGTGACTTTAGGTCAAGCGGTGACGGTGGGTTATACCGATCCAACCACGGCTAATGATCCAAATGCGATCCAAGATGCAGCAGGCAATGATGCGGCAACGCTTCCAGCAACAGCGGTAGACAATGGTTCGATTATTCCAGGTGGAGATACCACAGCACCTACATTTGTCAGCGCCACAGTGGATCTATCAGGGACTACATTGACCCTGACCTATAATGAAGCGCTTGATCCATTACATCCACCAGTTGCAGGCGACTTCGCAGTGACTGCAGATGGTCAGCTTGTCCCTGTAACGGGTGTTGCGGTGGTGGGCAATAACGTGGTGTTAACCTTGGGCGCACCAGTGACTTTAGGTCAAGCGGTGACGGTGGGTTATACCGATCCAACCACGGCTAATGATCCAAATGCGATCCAAGATGCAGCAGGCAATGATGCGGCAACGCTTCCAGCAACAGCGGTAGACAATGGTTCGATTATTCCAGGTGGCGATACTACAGCGCCTACATTTGTCAGTGCCACAGTGGATCTATCAGGGACTACATTGACCCTGACCTATAATGAAGCGCTTGATCCATTACATCCACCAGTTGCAGGCGACTTCGCAGTGACTGCAGATGGTCAGCTTGTCCCTGTAACGGGTGTTGCGGTGGTGGGCAATAACGTGGTGTTAACCTTGGGCGCACCAGTGACTTTAGGTCAAGCGGTGACGGTGGGTTATACCGATCCAACCACGGCTAATGATCCAAATGCGATTCAAGATGCAGCTGGCAATGATGCGGCAAGCTTGCCAGCAACAGCGGTAGACAATGGTTCGATTATTCCTGGTGGCGATACTACAGCGCCTACATTTGTCAGTGCGACAGTGGATCTATCAGGGACTACATTGACCCTGACCTATAATGAAGCGCTTGATCCATTACATCCACCAGTTGCAGGCGACTTCGCAGTGACTGCAGATGGTCAGCTTGTCCCTGTAACGGGTGTTGCGGTGGTGGGCAATAACGTGGTGTTAACCTTGGGCGCACCAGTGACTTTAGGTCAAGCGGTGACGGTGGGTTATACCGATCCAACCACGGCTAATGATCCAAATGCGATTCAAGATGCAGCTGGCAATGATGCGGCAAGCTTGCCAGCAACAGCGGTTGACAATGGTTCGATTATTCCTGGTGGCGATACTACAGCGCCTACATTTGTCAGTGCGACAGTGGATCTATCAGGGACTACATTGACCCTGACCTATAATGAAGCGCTTGATCCATTACATCCACCAGTTGCAGGCGACTTTGCAGTGACTGCAGATGGTCAGCTTGTCCCTGTAACGGGTGTTGCGGTGGTGGGCAATAACGTGGTGTTAACCTTGGGCGCACCAGTGACTTTAGGTCAAGCGGTGACGGTGGGTTATACCGATCCAACCACGGCTAATGATCCAAATGCGATTCAAGATGCAGCTGGCAATGATGCGGCAAGCTTGCCAGCAACAGCGGTAGACAATGGTTCGATTATTCCAGGTGGCGATACTACAGCGCCTACATTTGTCAGTGCCACAGTGGATCTATCAGGGACTACATTGACCCTGACCTATAATGAAGCGCTTGATCCATTACATCCACCAGTTGCAGGCGACTTTGCAGTGACTGCAGATGGTCAGCTTGTCCCTGTAACAGGTGTTGCGGTGGTGGGCAATAACGTGGTGTTAACCTTGGGTGCACCAGTGACTTTAGGTCAAGCGGTGACGGTGGGTTATACCGATCCAACCACGGCTAATGATCCAAATGCGATTCAAGATGCAGCAGGCAATGATGCAGCAAGCTTGCCAGCAACAGCGGTAGACAATGGTTCGATTATTCCAGGTGGAGATACCACAGCACCTACATTTGTCAGTGCGACAGTGGATCTATCAGGGACTACATTGACCCTGACCTATAATGAAGCGCTTGATCCATTACATCCACCAGTTGCAGGCGACTTCGCAGTGACTGCAGATGGTCAGCTTGTCCCTGTAACGGGTGTTGCGGTGGTGGGCAATAACGTGGTGTTAACCTTGGGCGCACCAGTGACTTTAGGTCAAGCGGTGACGGTGGGTTATACCGATCCAACCACGGCTAATGATCCAAATGCGATTCAAGATGCAGCTGGCAATGATGCGGCAAGCTTGCCAGCAACAGCGGTAGACAATGGTTCGATTATTCCTGGTGGCGATACTACAGCGCCTACATTTGTCAGTGCGACAGTGGATCTATCAGGGACTACATTGACCCTGACCTATAATGAAGCGCTTGATCCATTACATCCACCAGTTGCAGGCGACTTCGCAGTGACTGCAGATGGTCAGCTTGTCCCTGTAACGGGTGTTGCGGTGGTGGGCAATAACGTGGTGTTAACCTTGGGCGCACCAGTGACTTTAGGTCAAGCGGTGACGGTGGGTTATACCGATCCAACCACGGCTAATGATCCAAATGCGATTCAAGATGCAGCTGGCAATGATGCGGCAAGCTTGCCAGCAACAGCGGTAGACAATGGTTCGATTATTCCTGGTGGCGATACTACAGCGCCTACATTTGTCAGTGCGACAGTGGATCTATCAGGGACTACATTGACCCTGACCTATAATGAAGCGCTTGATCCATTACATCCACCAGTTGCAGGCGACTTCGCAGTGACTGCAGATGGTCAGCTTGTCCCTGTAACGGGTGTTGCGGTGGTGGGCAATAACGTGGTGTTAACCTTGGGCGCACCAGTGACTTTAGGTCAAGCGGTGACGGTGGGTTATACCGATCCAACCACGGCTAATGATCCAAATGCGATTCAAGATGCAGCTGGCAATGATGCGGCAACGCTTCCAGCAACAGCGGTAGACAATGGTTCGATTATTCCTGGTGGCGATACTACAGCGCCTACATTTGTCAGTGCGACAGTGGATCTATCAGGGACTACATTGACCCTGACCTATAATGAAGCGCTTGATCCATTACATCCACCAGTTGCAGGCGACTTCGCAGTGACTGCAGATGGTCAGCTTGTCCCTGTAACAGGTGTTGCGGTGGTGGGCAATAACGTGGTGTTAACCTTGGGTGCACCAGTGACTTTAGGTCAAGCGGTGACGGTGGGTTATACCGATCCAACCACGGCTAATGATCCAAATGCGATTCAAGATGCAGCTGGCAATGATGCGGCAACGCTTCCAGCAACAGCGGTAGACAATGGTTCGATTATTCCTGGTGGCGATACTACAGCGCCTACATTTGTCAGTGCCACAGTGGATCTATCAGGGACTACATTGACCCTGACCTATAATGAAGCGCTTGATCCATTACATCCACCAGTTGCAGGCGACTTTGCAGTGACTACAGATGGTCAGCTTGTCCCTGTAACGGGTGTTGCGGTGGTGGGCAATAACGTGGTGTTAACCTTGGGTGCACCAGTGACTTTAGGTCAAGCGGTGACGGTGGGTTATACCGATCCAACCACGGCTAATGATCCAAATGCGATCCAAGATGCAGCCGGCAATGATGCGGCAACGCTTCCAGCAACAGCGGTAGACAATGGTTCAGTTGTTCTTCCGCCACTTAATGCTGTAAATGATGAGTTTGCATTAAATCTAGGTCAAGAAGTTCGTGTAAACCGTACAGAAGTTGCGGGTTCAGATATCGCAGTTGTTGATCTCTTAGGGAATAATGCTACTGGTCTAGATTTCTCAATTCCACAAACGACAGGAAGTGCAGGTAAGGCAACGACTGGTAATATTTCGGTCACAGTTTCGCAACAAGACCTGATTTCGGTCGGTGAGGCTGTTCAGATTGTTATTTATCAGCAAACTGCCAATGGACCAGTGGAGGTTGCACGTGGTAGTAGCCAAGGTGGAATTGTCACAGTTGGTGGTATTGGAATCATTGGTGTCGTGAATAGTAACGACTCAATTAAACTTGATTTCACTAATTTACCTGAAGGTAATTATACAGTTGCAGTTAAAGCAGATGATAGTGCTCTAACGACTTTACTCAAAGATGTTGCTATTAGTGATCTTGGAGGCGAAGGAGAAATTCTGGGGGCTTCAAATGCAGCAGCTATCGGAGTAGCAATTAATGCAGTACTTGGCCCAGTATTGGGTGCTCCAATTCTCGCTTTAGTCAATACAATCTTAATCCCTGTTAATACAATCGGTTTACCACTTTCAAGTGTAGTGAACCAGTTACTAGATGTATTACCAATTGGAGTAATTGATTATATTGTTAATGCTGCGGTTGCTCCTCTATTATCAAACTTATTAACGATTTATGAAAAAACAAATATTAGCGTAACGGGAACTGAAGAAGTTTTTGCTAACTATGCATTAACAGGCAATGTTTTTGCTGATAATGGCAATGGACAAGATGTAGTCAGTGGTGGTTCGATCATTGAAATAGATGGTACGTCTGTTACATCAGGTACTGTTACGATTCAAGGAGAGTATGGAAGCCTTGAAATTAATACTCTAACAGGAGCCTTTACCTATACGGTGACAGCCGGAGAAGCAGCTCTTGGAAAAACTGAAATATTTGATTATAAGCTGTCGAATGGAACAACATCTGACACAGCTCAAATCATTATTAATATTGCAGGAACGCCAGCAGACCCAGGTGAATTAACACCACCAGATCATGTTGATCAGGTTGTTGCTCATGATGACCTTGCAACTGTTAAAATTATCATGAATCCGTGGGTGATGATGTTGGTGTACATGGCAGAGCTTCACAATTATTGGGCGTAAATTTACTTGGATTAAATATCTCTTTAGGAAATACCGTACCATTTAATTTTGAAGTTGAAGAAAACAGCACGTCAAGTATTCATGTCAATGTAAGCGGTAGTGTTGTAAGTGCTGCGATAGGCGGTCTTATTGGTGCTTTATTAGGCACGGCAGATAAGTTTTTCAATGCTGTACTTGAACGTCAATATGTGGATGAAAATGGTGTAATACAAAAAGAACACTTCATCGTGGAAGATGCTGTAAAGCTAACTCCACCTGGATTGTTAGGCATTATCTTTAATTATTCTGGTCAGATTAATTTAGATAATTTGCCACCAGGCGTTTATACCATCGCACTGCAAGAGAAACCAACAGATTCTGGTTTATTACAACAAATCTTGAATTTATTGGATTCGACAGCATCTGCCCAGTTATTTGGTGGTGTTGAACTAACCATGCAAGACCAAACCAATAAATATTTAGGTTCAAGTACCATAGAAGGAAATGTAATTACAAGTGTGGATGGTGCAGACGAAGTAAATACAACAACATTTGTCACTAAAGTGGCCAATGAAGTGGGGGATCCAGCAGTCACATTATCAGGTGCAAACACAGTTTTAGTTGGTGCTTACGGAACACTTTATATTTCTCCAAACGGACATTATAAATATGTAAGTAATGGTAATCCTGCTGATATTGGTAAGGTAGATACATTTACCTATACGATCAGGGACTTTAATGGTAGTGAAGCCTCTGCACATTTGAATATCCGTATCGATGGTGATAACTCTGGCGTGGTTTGGGATAATACAAATCCTCAAAATGATGTTTCTCTTCCAGCCCCAATCATTCTAGACAATGCAGAGCATGTCGCTATTGGTGCTGTAACGAATGTAGTGCAAACAGTAAGTGCAGCCAATCAAGGTACATTTAATGTTACAGCTGGTATATTTGGTTTAGGTGGTAGTGGTACTTATACTGCGACAACATTTGATATTGCGAATACTGATACTGCAAAAGTACAAATTAAAGTTAATGTGCCAGCACTTTCAATTTCAGTATTGCCAACCTTTGTTTTAACAATCAAGAATGCAAGTGGTGTAATTGTCGGTACAAAAACAGGTACGCCTTTACTCAATGCACTAGGAAGTTCATTGACTGTAGATATTGATAATTTACCGCCAGGTAAATATACAATCGAAGCATCTGCATCAGGTAATACAGGTCTTGGATTTACTGCTACAGTGAGCCTAGCGCAAGATATTACTCACTATAATGAAATTGGCCCAGTAACCGCAGCTCCAATTATTGGCAACATGTTGACAGATGATACTTATAATCCATCTTATGCAAAATTCAGTATTGATACGGGGAGTGGCCACTTTGTTGAAGTGGGATATAACGGCGTAACTGTACAAGGTGAATATGGCAGTCTGTTTGTTAAAAGTGATGGAAGCTATGTGTATACACCGAGTGCAGGCGTAATTGGTCGTCAAGAAGTATTCGATTACAAACTCTCTGTTTTTGGTCAAGATCATATAGCATCTCTTACAGTAACTGTTGATGCAATAACGACTGGTGATGCTCTACGTAATACACTGATTAGCGGTGAACTGAATGATACCTTTACAGGTCATGCTGGTTCAGATGTACTTGTATATCATGTATTAGAAAGTGCAAGTGCAAGTGGTGGAAATGGTGTTGATCATTGGACAGACTTCCATTCTGGAAATGTGAACACTGATACGAATGCAGACATCATTGATATTTCTGATTTACTGATTGGTTTTAACAGTGCAAATATCACAGCTGATTTAACAGCATCGGCAAACTATTTGAAAAACTATCTCGGTGTAAGAGTTGATGGTAATAATGTCACACTCACCCTAGATCGTGACGGTGCTGGAACTACATACACCGGAAAAACGGATCTACTCCAATTGGATAATTTGGCGCAATCAGGTGCTGCATTTAACGGTAAAACTGAAGATGATATCTTGAAACTCTTGCTTCAAAATCATCAGCTTGTCCTGTAATTTAGTGAGTGAATAGAAAAAACCCTAAGTTCGCTTAGGGTTTTTTATTGTCCAATGTATTTTAAAAGCACGTTATAATGGCAATATATTGAGTTTGAATGTTTTATTTTCATGATGGTTTATACACTTGTATCCGAAACGATTTTTGAGGAAGATATTAAAAAGAGTCGATTTCAAGCCATTGCAGCGCCTGTTGAAAATGAACAGCAAGTTAAAATGTTTCTGGAAAAACATTTAGATCTAACAACAACACATCAATGCTGGGCATGGAAAATAGGTCATAATGTTCGTTTTAATGACGATGGTGAACCTTCAGGTACAGCAGGTCGCCCGATCCTTGCGACCATTGAGGGAAATGATTTAACCAATGCAATTGTATTGGTCAATCGCTGGTATGGTGGCATCAAGTTGGGTACAGGTGGTTTAGTTCGTGCCTATGGTGGCTGTGCAGGGCAATGTTTGCTTTTGGCTGAAAAAATAGAACTGATTGAAAAGAAGAAAATTTATTTTCAATGCCAATTCAGCGAATGGTCAATTTTTCAGTATGAATTAAATACCCAAGGTATTGAATATACAGAACAATATACTGCTGATGGGGTTGAAGTTGAGGCATTATTACAAATAGATCAAATTGATCCACTTAAGTTAAAAATTCAAGATGTAACGCGTGGGCGTGAGCAACTTAAATTGTTGGAAGACGTTGATGATTGAACAAGACCCATTATTGAAATATCGTGAACAACATAAGCATCGCTTAAATTATATGCCGTGGCTGTATTATTCACTTAAACCGAAAAATCGAGTTTGGGCGGAGCAGTGGCAGCAGCAGTATCAAGCGTATTTGATGGCAATGGAAACTGTTGAAATAGGTCAAAATTGTTTTATTTCACCATTGGCGCATATTTTTGCTGAGCCTGGTCGGAAAATTGTCATTGGGGATAATACTTTTATTGCAGCGGATTGTACCTTGCATGGACCGTTAGAGATTGGTAATGAAGTCGCGATCAACCATCATTGTATTTTGGATGGGGGTAAAGTCGGTATTAAATTGCATGATCAAGTTCGTATAGCCGCCTATTGTCATCTTTATGCTTTTGATCATGGGATGGATTTGAATATTCCTGTTTATCAACAAGCTGTGACTTCCAAAGGTATTGAAATTGGTCAGGATGTTTGGTTGGGCGCGCATGTTGGTGTGAAAGATGGTGTAAAAATTGCTTCACATGCGGTGATTGGAATGAATAGTATGGTCACTAAAAATGTAGCTGAACGAGAAATTGTGGCAGGGAACCCAGCGCGTTTTATTCGTTATCGTGAATGAACGCACAGTTTGTACAAATACATAATTAAATTATGGAATTAATTACATAAAGTTGTCCAAACTTATAAAAACTTATGCTAATTTAAAATAATATAGACCCAAAGCTGTAAAGCTAAAGCGAGGTTAAAATGAACAGAGTAGTGGCTTGTATTGACTCTTCTCCGTGCATCAATGCATTGGCAGAAGCAGCCGCATGGATTGCTCAAAAAACTGGTCGTGAACTGGTTTTATTGCAAGTATTGGATTATTACCCTGCAAGTTATCATTTAGGGGAAATTAGTGGGGTAATTGGCTTTGAAAGTAATGCGATGTTACTTAAAGAGCTGGCTGAACTTGAACAAAAGCAAAGTGAGTTAGCACTGGATTACAGTAACAATTTACTCAAGCATATTTCTGAAATGATTCAAGAAAAATACAATATCACACCAATTCAAATTCAAGCCAAAGGTGATTTTCTCGAACAAAGCTTCAATGAATTGACAGAAGATGATATCGCTGTCATCGGTCGAGTAGGTGAGCGTTCAGCTGAGAAGAATAAAATACTGGGCAGTAATGTTGAAAACTTTATTCGTGGAACCAAAAGTACCGTATTAACTGTTGGACAAACATTTAAACCACCTACACGGTTTATTTTTGCTTATGAGCTTTCAGAAACATGTCAAAAAATGCTAAAACGTGTTGAAAAAAGTGATTTGCTTAAACTTTTACAATGCCATTTACTTTATGTCGGTGATCATCCTGAAATTCTCAATGAGCCTGCGCAACGTTTAAAAGATGCAGGTTTAGATGTGGTGGTAGAGTACCGTTATGGTGATGTTGCTGAAAATATTTTGGATTATCAAGATCAGCATCAAATTCAATTGATTGTTCTAGGTGCATTTAGTCATAGTAAAATTCATCAATTCTTTTTGGGTAGTGTAACGACCACTATTTTCAGAAACGCTGCAGTTCCATTGTTGGTTGCAAAATAAGTTTGATTTGAAGATAAAAGACAACGCGATTGAGCAATCGAGATTCAGTCAAATGACCGATCAAACAGAAGAGATGAAATGCCACAAATAATATGATTTGTGGCATTTTTTTTGATTAAAAAATTTGATAAAAATATTGCATTTTGAAATGCAAGCACTTTTTCATGAACCATGAATTTAACTGGTTGAAAATTAATCGACGATAAAAAGTATTTTATTTTCATAGGTTTATTAAAGCATTATTGAGTTATCCACAATTCTACAAACAAGTTCAGGGGATAACTCTAAGAGAATGATTGAAGCTACGATGGACTTGTTAAAATTTTAGCCATAAAAAACTGCTATCTAAATAGCAGCTTTAAAAATTAAATCAGCATGCTTTATTTTACTATCGCAATAGCAAAACCATCATGTCCTTTGCTACCTACAGTTTGCAAAGCTGTGCATGACAGAATTTTAGGATGGTTTTGCATGGCTTTATACATGTCACGGATCCCTTCAATACTTGGTTTCACATTGTCTGGGTCAAGAATGTCACCAGCACGAATCACGTTGTCCAAAACAATCACTGTACCTGAGTGCGACAGGTTTAAGCTTAATTCTAAATATTCAGGATAGCTTTGTTTATCAGCATCGACAAAAATAAAGTCAAAAGGTTCTGTAGCTTCAGGTAACGCTTTTAAAATATCAGCTGCACGACCACATTTTAATTCAACAGTTTGTTTGAGCTTGGCCTGATCTATATTTTCTTGACCTAAAGCAGCATGCGTTTCACGACCTTCAATTGTTAAAATATAGCCATCTTCAGGTAGCGCACGGGCTAACCACATGGTGCTATAAGCTGCAAAAGTACCTAATTCTAAAACACGTTTGCATTTGTTCATTTGAATCAACATTTGCAATAACATGCCCTGATTTGCGGCAACAGCAAGGTGGTCTGGAAATCCTTTATTCTCAGTGTTTTTTAATGTTTGTATGAGGATTGGATCTTCAGGAATTAAATGTGATTCGATATAGGCATCGATGTCTGACCACATTTGTTGCATGTTATACCACCTAATTGGAGTCACTTCATTTATGTAATGTGCATTTTAATCTTTTAATCGAAGAGTGCAATTTTAATAGAAACTTTTGAGTTAAATTTAATCAACTTGAAAAATCATAAACACATATAGCGAGAAATTCAGCTTTTATTGTTTTAAAGAAGCCTGATCGACTTCTATAAAATATGGATATGAAACTGATTTATGCGGCGAATAATGGGCTAAATCCAACTTTTCTTAATAAACGGCGATACATACTTGAACTGCGGTCAGCAGGGAAGTGCGCCTCAATGGATAAATCTAAAGGTAGATATTCTGGTTTTTGTGTCTCAACGATCAAACGGTCTTCTTCAAAGATTTTAAGGTTGTATTCATAAGCATCTTCTATTGGTAAATCTTGATCATAGTTACGACAAATGGGGGCAAATAATCGAGTACTACGTGCTGTTATGGGCGAGGCAGCATTCATAATGACCTGTTTCGCTTGATTGGGGAAATGAATGGTTAATGTTGCGGTAAAAGGCAAATGAATTTCAAAATGGCGTAACCATTGAAAATCCGCTTGTCCTAATTGATCTAGACCAATTGGGTAACGACCTACATCACTGATATAATCAGCACTAAAACCATACTCTGTTTCTTGCGTGGTGTAATCAGGCACTTCAGTATTTTCTGGGTCACCAAAAGTTTCTGGGTGTACCCATGCAAAATGGGCAACATCGATAAAGCCTTCCAATTGTCGACCAGCAAAGCATTTTAAATCGACTTGAGGACAAACCAGTTGTTGGTACGTGGTCTCATCCCAATGCGGCATGTTTGGAATATTGGCTATATCCTGTTTTTTTGCTAAAAGTGAACACCAGATTAATCCATAACGTTCAACAGCAGCATAGGTTTTTAGGTGGAAACGGTCCGAAATTTTATGATTCGGGTGTGCTGGTATACGATTACATTTTCCATTTTCACCAAAGCGTAAACCATGATAACGGCAAACGATACCTTGACCATCATTTGTTCCGATGCTTAAAGGAACACCGCGATGTGGGCAGGCATCTTTGGCAACAATGATTTCAGTATCTATTTTATAAATGACCAATGGCATATCCAGCAACATGGTTCCGAGTGGTTGCTCAGTAATATCTCTTGCTAATGCAATTGGATACCAATATTGGGCTAAGAGCTGCCAGTCATGTTCGGAGAAACTCATATGAACGGGGAGGTCTGGGTTAAAGCTGTTCAGTGTTTTGCTATTCATATTCAAATCTTTTAGGGAATGCTCATTTGAATATAAAACAATGCTGTGTTCTTTGAAATTTCAATTATTGTGTGGAATGATTAAGAAAAATAGAACACTTGATTGCATAGTAGGCATGCGCAGCGGCGATCATTTATATCTGCTTAGCTGTAATAATCTTTTAACATTTTTCCAAAATTTAATAAAAATGAGCTGACTACAATAAGTGCAATTGAGAAACTGCTGCAAAAGAAAATAATTTTTTGATAATTTAACCTGCAACTATTCATTAAAGGCAAATAGTAGACCTGATACATTGAACGTAAGGTTTGCATGGTTAATATAAATAAACTGATGAAGCTAAAACTAATGACAATATTTTGGATCAGATTGTATTGGCTAATTTGTGCCAATAAAAAGTAAATAATCCAACAACTCATATAGATAATAAACGTGATCATGCTGGCTGAGGCTACCATTTTTAGAAAAGTTTCATGCCATTCTTTACGATTTAATCTGATCATTTAAATTGCTCTTTTTTATTTATTTTAAGGGGTTTTAGATAAGAAAATAAGGCTATCACGACATAGAGTGTCGCTTGAAATGGGTAAACCTTAATACAGCTTTTGTGACATACACATGAAATATTACAATTTGAATTGTAATATCCTCAAATTTAAAAAATAGAACACAGTTGTTTACATATTGAATTTAAAAGATTTTTAATAAAATCAAATGTGAATTATCAAATATCATAAAAGCGTCATAAAGCTGTAACTTATTTGTCATATTTTAAAATCAAAATGCAGTTATCCGAAAAGTACGACACAACAAGAAGTGGTGTACTTCAAAATAGCAGTTTATTTAAGAGAGAAAAGAATGCGCATTAATCACATCGCACTTGCATTAGCAGTTTCAGGGGCAGCAGTAGCAGCAAACGCTCGTGATACCATCCAAATCGCTGGTTCTTCTACTGTACTTCCTTATGCGAGTATTGTTGCTGAAGAATTTGGTAATACTTTCCCTCAATTTAAAGCACCTGTAGTTGGCTCAGGCGGTAGTTCAGCTGGTCTTAAACAGTTCTGTTCAGGTGTAGGCGATAACACAATTGATATCGCAAATGCTTCACGTAAAATTAAAGATACTGAAATCGCAGCGTGTAAAAAAGCTGGCGTAAATAAAGTCCAAGAAATAAAAATCGGTTATGACGGCATCGTTTTTGCTTCGAATGCAAGCAAAGCAGCTTATAAATTACGTCCACAACACGTATTTGCAGCCCTAGCAGCTGAATTACCATCAAATGGTAAATTGGTACCAAACCCATATACACGTTGGAACCAAATTGATAAATCGCTTCCAAATGAGCCAATTACTTTAGTTGTTCCAGCTTCTAACCACGGTACACGTGAAGTGTTCCAAGAGAAAATGGTTGAAGCGGGTTGCGAAACTTACGATTACTTCAAAAAGTTAGACAAAGATGCACAGAAAAAAGCATGCTCTAACTTCCGTAAAGACGGTAAAGTAATTGAAATTGCTGGTGATTATACTGAAACTCTAGCACGTTTAAAAACATCTCCAAGTGCGGTAGGTGTATTTGGCTTAGGTTTCTATGACCAAAACAAAGATAAATTACGTGTTGCGACAGTGAACAACGTTGTTCCTTCTGAGCAAACTGTACTAAATGGTACTTACCCTGTATCTCGTCCTTTATACTTCTATGTGAAAGGTGAGCATTTACAGTCAATCAAAGGCTTAAAAGAATATACTGAATACTTCCTTAACAAGAAAGTATCTGGTAAAGGTTCTAAGCTAGACAAAGCTGGTTTGATTTCATTGTCTGACGCTGAACGTGCAAAAGTATTGGCTGGTTTTAAAGCTGGTAAATAATAAAACCGCAATAATGGAGCTGATGGTGGGTGACTACCATCGGCTTTCCTTGCTAAGTAGAGTTTTTTCAAATCATTAAAATTGAAAAAACGGTGGAGAATACATGAATCTGCTACTCATTGGCGTGTTATTGGCTTTAATCGCTATCGCATATCAAATCGGGCTACGAAAAAGCCGAAGCCTAGCAGGTAAGGGAAATAACACTGCAATTTTACATTCACGTCCTGGCTATTATGGCTCTTTGGTGGCGTTGTGGTGTGGAATTCCAGCTTTTTTAATTTTGATAGTTTGGAACTTGGTAGAACCAAGTGTTTTACAACATCTAATTTTAAAAAATGTTCCAGCAAATATTGCTTCAACGCTAGATACAGCTGGGGTAGATGTACTGGTGGATCGTATTAAAGCAATTGCCTCTGGCTTTGGTGTGACAGATACGCCAGCAGCTTATGAGGTTGCAGCTGCAGAACAACTCTCAAAATTTGAAAGAATTGGCTCGTTTGCAAAGTTTGCTGTAGTAACGTGTGCTGCGATCCTTGGATTGATTTGGGCAAGAAAAAGAATTAGTCAACAATTTCGTGCACGTAACGAAGTTGAAAAAACCATTAACGTTGTTTTGATCCTGTGTTCAGGTGTTGCGATCCTCACGACTGTGGGTATTGTGATGTCGATGTTCAGTGAAGCGATGCACTTTTTCCAGTTTGTCAGTCCAATCGACTTCTTCTTTGGTACAGAGTGGAATCCTGGCTTTAGTACTTCAGGTAATGCTGAAGGAAGTTATGGTTTATTACCATTACTGTGGGGAACACTCATGGTCAGTGGTATTGCACTACTGGTTGCTGTTCCACTGGGTTTAATGATTGCAATTTATCTTGCTGAATATGCATCACCTCGATTCCGTTCATGGGCAAAGCCAACAATTGAAGTTTTGGCGGGTATTCCAACCATTGTTTATGGTGTTTTTGCCATGATGGTGATTGGTCCAATCTTCAAATCTATTGGCGACTCTATTGGCATTGAAGTTAATGCGACCAGTGCTTTAACAGCAGGTTTTGCAATGGGTATTATGATTATCCCATTTGTATCTTCTTTGTCAGATGACATTATCACTCAAGTGCCACGTGCCTTACGTGATGGTTCTTTAGGTTTAGGTGCGACCAAATCTGAAACTATTCGTCAAGTGGTTCTTCCAGCGGCCTTACCAGGTATTACGGGTGCATTCTTACTTGCAGTATCTCGCGCAGTCGGTGAAACCATGATTGTGGTACTCGCTGCTGGTAATAGTCCACTGTTACATATCAATCCACTAGAAGCTGTCTCAACAGTCACTGTAACGATTGTAAAACAATTAACAGGCGATACAGACTTTGCAAGTCCGCAGGCATTGGTTGCGTTTGCACTGGGTTTAACTTTATTTACCATTACATTGTGTTTAAACATTGTCGCACTTTATATTGTGCGTAAATATCGTGAGCAATACGAATGAGTACATCAAATACATCTCCTGTGGATCAAAATGTATTTGATCCTCAAGCTGCCGCTGAGTTGCGAGAGAAACGTAAAGCTAGAATCGCCAGCTCATTGTCAAAACGTCATCGTAAAGAAAAGACCTTCCGTTTTGCTGGCTTTTCAGCAGTGATTATTGGTTTGGCATTTGTTGCAATTTTATTTGGAAGTATCTTATACAAAGGGTTGCCAGCATTTTGGCAAGCAAGTATGACTGTACCTGTGTATTTTGATCCAAGTATGATTGATGCTGGACCAAAACCAACACAAAAAGTGGGCGAATCTCCTGCTGTATTTCAAGAGCGTTATGTCGACTGGCAAACTAAAATGGGTATGGTCGATTGGGATGCATTGATTGTAAATGCAATCATTGTAAAAGACCCTGCACTCGAAAGTCGTCGTGATGATCTGTCAAGTATTTACACCAGTTCAGAAGCATATCGTATCCGTGATATGGTATTTAAAGACCCAGCATTGATTGGTAAAACGGTAGAACTTAATTTCCTTGCTGATGCCAATATTGATGTGTGGTTGGCTGGTCATATCGATCGTTCATTGCCTGATGAGCAGCAACAACTTAGTCCAGAAGTACGTAAACTTTCTGATGACTTGGCTGCGAAAGGGATTATTAACCGTACTTTTAACACGCAAATGTTCACCAACCCAGATTCACGCAGCTCACCAGCAACAGCAGGTTTGGCTGGTGCATTTATGGGTTCATTGTTCATGATGTTAATTGTGATTGCGATTTCTATTCCATTGGGTGTAGCAAGTGCGATTTATCTAGAAGAGTTTGCACCGAAAAACTTTATTACTGACATCATTGAAGTCAATATCAATAACCTTGCAGCAGTTCCATCAATTGTATTTGGTTTATTGGGTGCTGCCATCTTTATTGGTTGGATGCATTTACCTATATCCGCACCTTTGGTTGGTGGTTTGGTCTTAAGTTTAATGACTTTGCCTACAGTGATTATTACCACACGTGCTTCATTGAAAGCAGTACCACCATCAATTCGCCAAGCGGCGTTAGGTATTGGTGCTTCTCGTTTACAAACAGTATTCCACCATGTATTGCCTTTGGCTCTACCGGGGATTATGACAGGTGCGATTATTGGTATTGCTCATGCATTGGGTGAAACCGCACCATTACTATTAATTGGTATGAGCGCTTTCGTTGCAAATATTCCAGTATCTCCATTAGATCAATCTACGGCTTTACCTGTTCAAGTTTACTTATGGCAAGGTAATGAATTACGTAACTTCTTCGAAGGGCGTACGGCTGCAGCCATCATTGTGTTATTGGCACTTATGGTCGGTTTAAACAGCTTTGCAATTTGGTTACGTAAGAAATTTGAAGTTCGCTGGTAAAAGAGGGCAGAATAGAGATGAATACTGTAGAAACTAAAAATTCCTTAAGACAGGATACAACCGTGAATTCTGAACAATCTCAATTTACATCGACTGATAGTAAGCAAAAGCAAGCAAGCACTTCTTTTGTCTCCCAGTTTGAGTCTTCGACACCGAAGAAAGAAAAAAATACAACTGTGAAACTTAGTGCTGAAGACGTGCATGTTTACTATGGTGACGCAGAAGCGATTAAGGGTATTGATCTTCAAGTTTATGAAAATGAAGTAATTGCATTTATTGGACCATCAGGTTGTGGTAAATCAACATTTCTACGTACCTTGAACCGTATGAATGATACGATTGATACTTGCCGTGTAACAGGTAAAGTGCGCTTAGACAACCAAGACATTTATGATCCAAATCTAGATGTTGTGTTGCTTCGTGCTCAAGTTGGAATGGTATTTCAAAAACCAAACCCGTTCCCTAAATCAATTTTTGATAATGTTGCTTATGGGCCTAAACTGCATGGTTTAGCCAAAGATAAGTATGATTTAGAAGAGATTGTTGAAAATAGCTTGCGTAAAGCAGGTTTGTGGGATGAAGTTAAAGATCGTTTAAGTCAGCCAGGTACAGGTCTTTCAGGTGGTCAGCAACAACGTTTGTGTATTGCACGTACGATTGCGGTAAGCCCTGAAGTGATTTTAATGGATGAACCATGTTCTGCACTCGATCCAATTGCAACAGCAAAAGTTGAGGAGTTAATCTCTGAGCTTTCTACGCAATATACAATCGCAATTGTAACCCACTCCATGCAACAAGCAGCGCGTGTTTCTGATCGTACAGCATACTTCCATTTAGGTGACTTAATCGAAGTTAACTCTACAGAGAAAGTCTTTACTCAACCAGATCACCAATTGACTGAAGCTTATATTACCGGCCGTTTCGGTTAAATCGAGTACTGATTAAGTCAAGTTTAGATGTGAAATTAAAGGGCCGAAAGGCTCTTTTTTTATAGATACAGTATATAAACCTCTGATGCAGTGAATTAAATTGATGAGAATGGTGGATCAAAAACAATTAAAAATTTAAGCTCTAAAATAATGAATGGATCGTCTAAACCTATTCATTGATGAGTACTGAAATAGGGGGGAATACGGTTTTCGTTAAGTCTTTTGAATGAAGTATTTTTGTTTAAGTATGGTATTGTCTGAATAAAACCAATCTATTGAGAATGGGTAAATTAGACAAATGCTTTTAAGAAACACATCATTTTAAGCTTTGTGCATTAAATATATTTTTCAGTTAGTGCTTTATTTTATATGCGAATAGCAGTTGATTGTTGTTTGTAATTTTTTGATCTACTCATAGTTGCTTTATATAAAAAAGGAGCTCAAAAGCTCCTTCTTATTACAAATATTGCTTATAGGATATTTTTAATCGATTGGATCTTCACGATGTTGTTCAACTGCTTTAGCATCATAGTGTGCTTTACTTGGATGAGAGAATGCAGCAGCCAGTTTATCTTTATCTAAAGCATTGTCCCAACGTGCCACAACAATCGTCGCACATGCATTACCGACTAAATTGGTCAGTGCACGGCATTCAGACATAAAGCGGTCAATACCTAGAATTAGAGCCATACCTGCAACAGGAACTGCTGGAACAACAGACAATGTTGCTGCTAAGGTAATAAATCCGGCACCTGTAACACCCGCAGCACCTTTAGAGCTGAGCATTGCAACAAGCAACAATAAGATTTGGTCTTGAATACTCAAATCGATATTACATGCTTGTGCAATAAAGAGCGCCGCCATCGTCATATAGATGTTGGTACCGTCTAGGTTAAATGAATAACCAGTAGGAATAACCAAGCCAACCACAGATTTTTCGCAGCCTGCTTTTTCCATTTTACGCATCAAGGATGGAAGTGCGGCTTCAGATGAACTGGTCCCTAAAACTAACCATAATTCATCTTTGATATAGCGAATTAGATCTGTAATTCTAAATCCATTATAACGTGCCACTGCACCCAAAATAACCAGAATAAAGAGTAAGGCAGTGATATAGAATGTCATAATTAAAAGTAAAAGATTTCCAATACTTTCAATACCATACTTACCAATTGTAAATGCCATTGCACCAAAAGCACCAATCGGAGCAAATTTCATCAGCATTCCAACTAAATGGAATACGGGTGCTGTAAGATTGTTTAAGAAGTCTACAATCGGTTGACCTTTTTCGCCTACCGCAGCCAAGGACAAACCAAATAATACAGCAACAAATAGAACTTGCAGGATGTCGCCACTTGTTAATGGACTGACAATGGTTGTCGGAAGAATATTCAGTAAGAAATCGACAATCGAAGCATCATGTGCTTTTTCAGCGTACTCAACAACTTTCTCTGATTTTAATGATGTAGGGTCAATATTTAAACCTTGTCCTGGTTTAATAATATTGGCAACGATCATCCCGACGATTAATGCGAGTGTGGAGAATGTTAGGAAATAAAGCATCGCTTTACCCGTTACTCGTCCTACAGTTCCCATATGTTTCATGCCTGATATTCCAGTGACAACCGTCAAGAAAATAACAGGTGCAATAATCATTTTGACCAGTTTAATAAATGCATCACCTAACGGCTTTAAACTTGCACCAATATCTGGCCAAAAGTGTCCAAGAAGGATACCAAGTACAATGGCAAAAATAACTTGAACATAGAGGATTTGATAAAACTTTTGTTTTTTAGGGGGTAGGTGTTCATCGTGTGAGGAGATATCCATACTCAATCCTTATCCTTGATGTTGATAAAATTAAACATTTTTTAAAGAAATGACATAAAAATGTTCATAAATTTACAAAATGTAATTATTGTTTTTAACGTGTTGATTTTAAATAGTTTAATCAAAATAACAAATATGTTATTTAGATAAAAAGAGCTGGTAAATAACCTAATATAAAAAATCAAAATGTGTGATATATGTTTATTTGTATTATCTGTTTGATATAAACATGTCTATGTTTTTTTGTGTGAATTTGTCATAAGAAAAGCCAGCAAAAGTTCTACCAAGTGGCATTTACGTTTTTTTCGAGTTAAAGTCGCTGAATATGCTGAAATCAGCAATGCTTAACTTAGATATAAAAACTATTAATAAAATCTTAATCTATTCAAAACGCGTATCTTTACTCGAATTTTCATGCGTTTTTAAGTATAAAAAAAAGCTATATATTTCATAACTAAAATTTAGTTATTGTTGTCTGTTATAAAGTGTGTAGACAAAGCTTTTTATCATGCATCAAGTCGAAGTGGACTGGGCTTTGTCGAATTTTTCAAAAAGTGTATTGAAATTTAACTGATCCGTCCGCATCTTATTAGAAAAGCATTTCCTTAAATATTAGAGATTATAAATTCTATGTTATTTCATTTACCCAAAGTACCCGCAGAAATTCGTATCAGTCATTTAAATGCCCGAATTAATGAGCAAAGAAAAAGAATTGCTCAATCTACTGCATCGAAATTGGAACTGTTTCAACTGACTCAACAGTTTGTAAAAGAAGCACGTGTACGTAAAAAAAATAATCAAAAAATCTATGTCTTAGATTTTAAAGGAGATGTACAGGCTTCAGCTGTAGAAAATTTAAGAGAAGAAATTACATTAATTCTTGCGACAGCAAAAGCAGGGCGTGATCGTGTCATTGTTCGTTTAGAAAGCCCGGGTGGTATGGTGCATGGTTATGGTCTTGCAGCTGCACAATTGGTTCGTTTACGCGATGCAGGCTTTAATCTGACGATTTGTGTGGATAAAGTAGCTGCGAGTGGCGGTTATATGATGGCGTGTATCGCAAGTGAAATCGTCTCTGCACCATTTGCTGTGGTTGGTTCAATTGGTGTTGTTGCGCAAGTCCCTAATTTTAATCGACTGTTAAAAGAACATCATGTTGATTTTGAGCTATATACTGCAGGTCAGTTTAAACGTACTGTGACGATGTTTGGTGAAAACACCCCAGAAGGTAAAGCAAAATTTGAAGAAGAGTTACAACAAACGCATCAACTATTTAAGCATTTTGTTGAAAAATATCGCCCGCAACTCAATGTCGAAAAAGTTGCAACAGGTGAACACTGGTATGGTGAAGATGCGCGCAATTTAAATTTAGTGGATAAATTGCAAACTTCAGATGAATACTTGCTGAGCTTATTGCCACAACATGACGTATATGTGATTCAAACACGTCGTAAGCCAACACTTGGCGAAAAGTTAGGTTTACAAGCTGCACAAATGGCAGATGCCTTAATTCCATCCGTTGTGAATAAATTGATGAGTGAGATCACCAAGCTAAATTCTTCTTTACCGATGTTTAAAGACGATAAATTCTAAGTTTTGATTATTCATTGACAACCTAAGGAGTAATTGGCGAAAGCTGATTACTCTTTTTTTATGGAAAAGTCTTTTCTTTATTCGCAAAAATGCTCAGAAAAAATGACCTCATGTGGTCATGACAAGTCCGTAAAAAATGATTAGCATGCTAGGGATCATAAAATCAAAAACTCAGATTGAAAGGAATACAAGACATGTTGGCATATGATGCAGATTTAGAACTTTTTCGTGATAACTTTAAACGTTTTATGAGTGAACACGTTGCTCCATTTTATGAGCAATGGGAAAAAGAAGGTTTAATGCCACGTTCAGTATGGTCATTATTGGGTGAAAATGGCTATCTTTGTGTGGATGTGCCTGAAGCGTATGGTGGTTATGGCGTTCCAACTGAATATTCATTGATGTTGGTTGAAGAGTCTGCGCGTGCAGGCTATGGTGCATTGTCTACCGCGATTTCATGTCATTCAGAAATTGCAGCTCCTTATATTTTGCATATTGCCAACGAAGAACAAAAACAATACTGGTTACCGAAAATGGTGTCAGGTGAAGTGGTGGGCGCAATTGGGATGACAGAACCGGGTGCGGGTTCAGACCTACAAGGGATGCGCAGTAGTGCAATTTTAAATGGTGACCATTATGTTTTGAATGGTTCTAAAACATTTATTTCCAATGGTCAACATGCAGATTTAGTGGTATTGGCAGCAAAAACTGACCCTCAAGCACGTGCAAAAGGTGTGTCACTTTTATTGGTTGATACACATCTAGATGGTTTTAAAAAGGGCACCAACCTCGATAAAATTGGTTTGCATTCTCAAGATACCTCAGAACTGTTCTTTGATAATGTTAAAGTTCCAGCAAATCAATTGTTAGGTAGCGCAGGTCAAGGTTTTGCCTATTTGATGCAGGAGTTACCTCGTGAACGTACTGCAATTGCAGCAACGGCACTTGGTGCAATTCGTGGTGCAATCGATATTACTACTCAGTATGTACAGGAACGTCAAGCGTTTGGTCAGAAAATTGGCAGCTTCCAAAATACTCGTTTTGTTTTGGCTCAAGCAAAAATTGATGAGTTGGCAACAGCAGCATTCTATAACCAAAATTTAGCTTTATATAAACAAAGTAAATTGGATGTTGAAACAGCAGCGGCTTTAAAAAGTTTTAGTACGGATATGCAGATGAAAATCATCGACAGCTTGTTACAACTGTTTGGTGGTTATGGCTATATGACGGAATATCCAATTTCTCGTTTCTTTGTAGATGCACGTATTCAGCGTATTTATGGTGGAACAAATGAAATCATGAAAGAAATCGTGGCGCGTGGCATCATTGGTCGATAATGCATATGTAACGATAATATAAATATAAGCTGTTCATGTTTTTTATGAAACATGAACAGTTTTTTTATTTTGATGGGAATATATTGAGAAAAATCAAATAAATATATTGAAAAACAAACATTAAAAAGTAAAGATAGAGCAAACAATATTTAATCAAATACGTAGGTGTGGGTCTTGTTTGCTTGATTGGATTTGTACAATAATAAGTCAGTGGTAATGTGCTCATGCCTTATCTAAAAAATAGAATTGGCGAATGAAATAGATATAACAACGATAAGCTGTTTAAACTTTTGAGTGAAATTAAAATGATGGATCATGGAGTTTCTTTTCAAATTGAATCAACAGTCCAGCAGTATTTGGGTGTTGGTGGATGGCATTATGCTCTTATTTCCAAATTACAATCTGAAGAAATAAAAAAATACATTCATCAGAAACGAAGCTGGGGTGCTGTACCTATTACTGTCACACTGGGTAAAAGTATCTGGAAAACATCTATATTTCCTGACAAGCAATCAGAGGGCTATTTACTGCCACTTAAAGCAGAGATTCGCAAAAAAGAGAAGATATATTCAGGAGATCATATTTCTTTTTCGATTCTGTTATAGGTTTTAATGGTCAAGCTTTGAGTAGGTATATTTGACCACTAGTGAGGCTGTATTGAATAAGTCAACTCATATCGCTGTAAAGCCCTTACAACGTGATTTTAGCTTAAACGTTTAAATCCATTGGTACAAACAATGATGAATAAATTAATCATTTCGCTTTTTGGATAAGCTTTTAAATTTTTATATTAGGCTTCAGCCGTAAATCCTTTTTAAAGCATAGATCAACATAAAAGCTTCGTCACTCTAGTCTTTTCCCAAAAGGGGAATGGGCTTTCAATACCCATATCACTCATGCAATATGATCATTTTGACTTATAAAAGAGATACAAAATTTCATAAATAAGGTTAAAACTAATAAACTAAGCGCTTAATACATTTAAACATTCATTGATAAAGATAGGTAACTCAAAAGTCGAGCGTGAAGAAATATATAAATTGTTGTCGTTTACCACTTCGCGATCAAAAACCACAGCGCCAGCGTCCTTAAGTTCTTTGAGGATATCTTCAATTGAGGTTAAGCGCCGTCCAATGGCAATTTGTGCATCGATAAGCAAATGACTGCTGTAACAACATAAAAAAATAGGTTTTTGCGCATTGGCAAAATTACGTAAAAAATCAATAAAACGTTCATCTTCTTTAAGATGATAAGGGGAATATCCACCCGGAATCATTAGCGCATCAAAATCCCGAACAGAGATTTCATCAATGCCTAAATCTATACTGACCGAGGATTTTCTTTGTTTACTATAAACAATATTCCCCGCAGACTTTTCAATATTGCGCACAGAGTGGCTTGCAGCCCGAAAAGCTTCAACGGGATGATGATATTCCGCATCTTCGAAATCATGGGTAATGAGAACAGCGATTTTTTTATTCATATTCTATGACTCGAAATGCGCTTATGCTTTTTATCATAGAGCGCAATGCTTAAAATTCTATAGCTGCTTTGTAATTCATTTTGTAATCAAAAAAGTTATAAAGTGATGACATTTTATTCAATATATAAGTTGAAAGTGAAACATTGAAAAATGCACTATTGCCCAACAAATTAAACTGAACTATTGTTATACTGTCAGTGGTCTAAAACATAGACTTCTCGTAATTCTCGACTTTAAAGGGCGACATAACAATGATCAACGATGATCAAAAAACGACTTCTCTAGATCTTGCTCAAATCCGTGAAGATATTGACTCTGTAGATCAGCAAATCCAACAACTTATCAATCGCCGTGCAAAACTGGCGGAATCAGTTGCTAAAGCAAAATTTGCAGCAGAAGAGAATCCGTTATTTTATCGTCCTGAACGTGAAGCACAGGTTTTACGTCAAGTTATGGAGCGCAATGAAGGGCCGTTGTCAGATCAAACCATGGCACGTTTATTCCGTGAAATTATGTCTGCATGTTTGGCACTGGAAGCACCACAAAGTATTGCATTTTTAGGTCCAGTCGGCACTTATACCCATTCTGCTGTATTAAAACATTTTGGTCAGGATGCTGTGGTTCGTCCACTACCAACGATCGATGAAGTGTTCCGTGAGGTTGAAGCGGGCAGTGCACATTATGGTTTAGTTCCAGTTGAAAACTCGTCTGAAGGTGTGGTCAACCATACTTTAGACTGTTTTAAAGCATCGCATTTAAATGTGATTGGTGAAGTTGAATTGCGTATTCATCACCAATTCCTGATTTCTTCAAATACCCGTAAAGACAGTATTAAACAAATTTATGCACATCAACAAACACTTGCGCAATGTCGTAAGTGGTTGGATGCACATTATCCGGGTGTAGAACGTGTGGCTTTAAGCTCAAATGCAGAGGCTGCTCGCCGTATTCGTAATGAATGGCATTCAGCAGCAATTGCGTCTGATGTGGCTGCAAGTATCTACGACTTAGAAGTTCTCCATGGCAATATTGAAGATAATCCTGAAAATACGACACGATTCTTGGTCATTGGCCGTGAAAAAGTACCGCAAAGTGGCAATGATAAAACCTCATTACTGATTTCAGCACATGACCGTGCAGGGGCTTTATTGGAAATTCTTGCACCATTTGCAAAACACAACATTAGTTTGACCAGTATTGAAACCCGTCCTGCATTACCTGAAAAATGGGCTTATGTATTCTTCATTGATCTTGAAGGTCATGTGGAACAGGACAATGTTAAAGCGGCGATTGAAGATATTCGCCCACTGGTTAAAGAAGTACGTGTACTGGGTTCATATCCGATTGCTGTGCTTTGATGTCGTTGTGAAATAGGTAGTTCAAAATCGTTATGTCACAACCTTTATTTAAAAAAGTTGCTTTTATTGGACTTGGACTGATTGGTTCAAGTCTAGCTCGTGTGATTGCAGCCGAACATCTTGCTGAAAATGTTGTTGCATCAACACGCTCAAAAAAAACATTGGAAGATGCAAAAGCTTTAGGAATTATTTCTGCGGGTTTTAGTGATCCTGTCGAAGCGGTAAAAGATGCAGATTTAATCGTTCTGGCTTTACCCGTTCGCGCGACACAGAAAGTGCTTGAAGCGATTCAAGCTTATGTTTCTGAAAACGCCATTATTACCGATGTCGGAAGTACCAAAGGCAATGTGGTGGCTGCAGCACACGCTGTCTATGGGGAAAATCTTCCTGTAGGTTTTGTACCCGGTCATCCAATTGCTGGTGCAGAACATACCGGTGTCCATGCAGGTAAAGTTGACTTATTTGTGAATCATAAAGTGATTCTAACGCCGTTGCCGAGCAGTGCTGATTGGGCAGTTGAAAAACTGATTCAGCTTTGGCAGGCTGCAAAAGCTGAAGTCATTTGTATGGATGTGGACAAACATGATGAAGTGTTGGCACATACCAGTCATTTACCGCATCTGATGGCATTTAATCTGGTCGAACAGCTTGCAAATCGTGAAGATAACTTAGATATTTTCCGTTATGCCGCTGGAGGTTTTCGTGACTTCTCACGTATTTCTGCCAGTGATCCGCAGATGTGGCATGATATATTTTTTGCCAATAAAACAGCCATATTGAAAGCAGTTGATGGTTTTGAAACGCAACTTGCGACATTACGTCAACTGATTGAAGATGAGAATTCACAAGCCCTGATGGGATTGCTAGGACATGCACAAGCGGCACGACAGCATTTCAATCATATGCTCGCCAATAAACCTTTGATGGAGAAAAATAAGGTGACACAACAATTTACCATTTTGCCGGGTGAGAAGACATTTAAAGGTAAATTTACCGTGCCGGGTGACAAGTCAGTGTCACATCGTTCCATCATGTTTGGTGCAATCGCTGAAGGTACAACCCACGTTACAGGTTTCCTTGAAGGTGAAGATGCTTTAGCAACACTTCAAGCATTTCGCGATATGGGTGTCAGTATTGAAGGCCCTAAAAATGGTGAAGTGACCATCCATGGTGTGGGTATTCATGGTTTAAAAGCACCCAAAACGGCACTGTATATGGGTAATTCTGGTACATCAATGCGTTTGCTTTCAGGCATGCTTTCAGCACAACAGTTTGACTCTGTGATGACAGGTGATGCGTCTTTGTCTAAGCGTCCAATGGAGCGTATAGCAAAACCTTTACGTGAAATGGGTGCGCAAATTCAAACCACGGGTGAGCGTGGTACTCCGCCTGTTTCAATCACTGGCGCTCAAGCATTGAAAGGAATTCACTACGATTTGCCAATGGCATCTGCGCAAGTCAAATCTGGGATTTTATTGGCAGGTTTATGGGCAGAGGGTGAAACCTCTGTGACTGAACCTGAACCAACCCGTGACCATACTGAGCGTATGTTACGTGCTTTTGGTTATGCTGTGAAAACGGAAGGTAATCGTATTTCATTACACGGTGGTGGTAAGTTGGTTGGGACAGAGATTCAAGTGCCTTCTGATATTTCTTCTGCTGCATTCTTTATGGTGGGCGCTGCCATTACTGAAGGTTCAGATATTACCCTTGAAGCTGTTGGGATTAATCCAACTCGTACAGGTGTAATCGAAATCCTGAAGCAAATGGGTGCAGACTTAACTGTTGAAAATGAAAGAATTGCAGGCGGTGAGCCGATTGCTGATATACGTATCCGTGGTACCCGTACATTGAAAGGCATTCATATGCCTGAAGATCAAGTGCCATTGGCAATTGATGAGTTTCCATCTTTGTTTATTGCTGCGGCATGTGCTGAAGGGCAAACGGTGTTGACAGGTGCAGCTGAACTACGGGTTAAAGAGTCTGATCGTATCCAAGTGATGGCAGACGGTTTAAAAACCATGGGGATTGATTGTACACCAACTGATGATGGCATCATCATTGAAGGAAAAGGTAAATCGGGTGACTGGTCTGCTATTTTCTCTGGCGGTGAAATTGAATCACACCATGACCATCGTATTGCAATGAGTTTTTCGATGGCGGGTTTGCGTAACTCAGGCGAGATTAAGATTATCGGTACCGAAACTGTAGCAACAAGTTTCCCTACATTTACTGAACTCACCAATCAGGCAGGGCTTCAGATTCAAGTGACCGAATAAATCAGTCCTTGTCTAATATTTGTATAATTAATTAAAAACAGCCAAGCAAATGCTTGGCTGTTTTGTTTATATTGCTTATTCTAAAACCATACAACTATAAAGCCTTTTGGATGAAGCAATGAGAACATTACAATTTACAGCAAACTGTGAGAATCATATTAACAGTCACAATCATGGTGAAAATGTATGTTGTGTCACTCAGGAATATGTGACGACTTTGTTGTTAAAACAACTGTCTCAATATGGCTTTAAAGCGGAAACAACACACTCGGATGAAGACCTTGCTGTCAGCGTAGAAAATCATCCAATTGGTTTGGGTGTTAATTGTCATTTAAATGATCAAGGCGTGTTAACTTGTGAAATTTCAGCCCATGCTGATGAAGAGCAAGCGTGGTTTAAGAAGATTGCAACCCAGAGCATGATTAAGCAATTGGCAAATGCTGTAGAAAATACATTAAAAGAAGATGATGCGTTTAGTGGATTTGAATGGAAAGTATAAGCAGGGCTAGAGAAGATACTTATGCAATTACAAACATTTATCGATAAATTTTCAGTAGATCAGGCGGGAAACACAGTAAGCCCTGAAACTGTAAAAAAATATCAAGCGTATTTACCTGAAGCGCTCTTAGAGCTTTGGCAAAATCATGGTTTTGGCTTCTATGGTAACGGTTTGCTACAGATCATTAACCCTGAGCTTTATCAAGATGAACTTTGGTCATGGTTAATGAAAGATGAACCTGATATGACCCGATTACCCATTGCTATTTCGGCATTTGGTTTGGTGTTTTATTATCGTTTATTAAGCGAAGATGGCGATGAAGATATATCTTTTATTGATCCGCATAACTCGGATATTGGGGTAACAGCTTGGTCATTAACAGATTTTTTTAATGACTGGATTTGTGATGATGAGATCATTGAGCAATTTTTAGAAAAATCATCCTTAGCAAAGGCACAAACTCAATATGGCAAATTAGCTGAGAATCAAATGTATTGTTATCTTCCTGCCCTTAGGTTAGGTGGGCGTGCCAGTGATCTCAATTTAGATAAGGGTGATGCAGCCACACATTTAGATTTTTTATATCAACTTGCTGTGAATAACTGATTTAAAAATCATTCAAAAAATAGATGTTTAGAAATGACAGTTTGATTGAGATAAAACTGTCATTTCTATTATGAATTAAATTATGCTATTACTCGACACGTAACCATGTTTGGCTACGACCTACTGCTGAAATACCGAAATATCCACGAAGAAATAGTTTCTTGCCATTTGGGCTGACTTTACCTTTTAAGCGATAGATTTTACCTGAAACTGGGTCAATAATTTTCCCATCAGTATAACTCACATGATCATCTGTCTTTAGCCCAGAGATTACCTGTAAGCCAATTATTGGCTTGTTGGTATAAGGTGCAGGGCAATTGGTGCAAAATTCTTTTGGAGTGTAGCCTGGGCGTGGTGTTGCTTTTAATGCTGTACCCGCATAGGTACCGTTACTTTGTTTTTCAATTTTAACCAGTCCCTTTGCTTCACCAGTTTTGTCATCGATATAACGCCAAGTTCCCACAATATCTTCTGCAAAAGCTGTCGAAGTTAAAAATGCGATACATGCTGTCCCCAATAAAACTCTCATCATTTCCCTTATTCCTTAAGTGGGTATTTTCTACTTTAAAATCATACTTATTTAAGGCGTTGATTATATAATGAATAGTTGGGTCATTTATTTACATAATGTGCCAATAAGTATGAAATTTAAAATGAATTGGCACATAAAGATAAGCAATTGATGAGCTTGTAAACTGGATTTAGCATAGCTGAAGCTTATGTGATGACACTCACCTTAAAAATATCATTGATTGCTTCAAAGTGAATTTCACAATCTAAGAATTTTTGAATCATTTCAGCTTGTGTCGTAGTGTGTTCACTGACAACTTGAGCAGTAAATGCACCGCCTTTACCTAAAGCTAAAGGCAATAAAAGTTGGTCTGCCAGATATTCGTCAGCCACAGCATCGCAAGCTAAAAAGGATTTAACTTCTTTGGCTAAATCATGCGCTACTTTTTCTGCACTTTTCTTCATTTCACCTAACGCAGAAAATACTTGTTGGTGGTGTTCGTAATTTAACACCACAAAAGCTGTATTTCCTTGACTAATCCCTTGAAAATTTAGTCTGTTACGTTGGCTTAAGCTCAATTTGTTATGCAATACTTCCAGTTCACGATCCGCAATATTCTGTTGAATATTTAAGGCAGCAGCATAGCCACGTATTTCCAGTAATTTGCCTTTATTTAATACTGAATATTCAAGCTTATCTATCCAAGGATAAGTTGTAATATTGATTTGACCCGCACCAATTGGAAAGAAACCAGCACGTTCACATTCAAAATCAACCTTTATTCCAAGTTTATGAAGAGCAGGTAGAAAACAAGACTCTATGAAATCTGCAGTCGGTGCCATTGGATTATGTGTTCCGCCGTGGATACTGATGTGACTGATTTCATTTTGCATCATCAGTGCAGGCAGTAGTGTTTGTAAAACCAATACTGTGCTACCCGCTGAACCAATATGAAAATCATATTTACCCGCCTGAACTTGTTGGGGTTGAAAATATAATTTTTGTGAATGTAGTTCAGCACCTTCCACAATGGCATTACTGATGCGTTGTGATGCTTGTACACAGACTAAATGCTGTCGCATTAAGCCCGGCTTTTTACGCCCTGCACGAATATTCACAAGTTCAAATGGAATACCCGTTAACATAGACAATGAAAGGGCAGTTCTTAAAATTTGCCCTCCACCTTCGCCTTGTGAGCCATCAATTTGGATAGTTTTATTTTTTACTAATGTGTTCATTTTGTTTTTCATCATTTCTTTCTAAATCATTCGGTTTTCGAACATGTTTTAAAAATCGTAATTCACTTACAGTATATTAGGGTCTGTAGACATTTCATAAATGGCTTGCGTTGTAGGTTAAAATTGAGCAGGCAAGGCATGAAACGAAGAGAATAGCGAGACTATTTTCGAGTTTCATAACGAAGGCTGAGATAATTTTAGCCACAACCCTTCGGGACTAGTGTGTTTTTTGCCGCTACGTCGTTACGAACTACTCATTTAGAATGACTAAATTTCGTATTTCGCGCCTAGTATCGTCTAAAAAACACACGTAGTCGCAAACATAGACGAATTGTCAACAGACCCTATTGATAATTATCTTGTGCCTCTGCTAATGAGATTGCATTTGCACCACTTTTTGAATTTGGATGAATATTTTGTACAGGATCATCTTCCCAAAAACAAACTGGACAAATCTCAAAGTCAAAATTACCCGAAGGTTGATCTCTCGTGTAATGATGACAACAAGAACAAGGGTAATTCATTAAAAATTCCTAAAAGGGGTGAACATACTGTCAGTGCATGGTGATGCTTAGTGCATTGTAACTTTGCTTTCACAAAGGTTTGCCTTGTACGTAGTGATGGGTTGATTTGTGCTTAAAGTTTTAAGCTAACCCGCTCGCTCATCAAGCCACTACACCTTATTTTCAATCCTGTGTTGTGGAGGTAGGGGATCTTGCACTCGCCCAGTATGTTCGGGTTTTCTCAAATGACGAATCACTTGAGATAAGGTGAAATATATTGTCAGTACGTGGTAATGCTGTGTAAATAGTCACTCTGATTCACAAAGGTTTAAGTGATGAAAGGTGATGGATTTGATTGGTGCGTTTCCGCTCTAAATCCGCTTCGCTGTCATTACCCAAAAATGATGCTGACTTTTATTTCAATCTATACAGCCTTAGATCTAGTACTCGCCCAATATATTTCGAGATCTGATAGGGTAAGCCCTATCAAAGCTTTTAAATGATGGCTTTAAACGTCAAGTAAATCAACTTGCCAATTGGTGGCTTGTATCAATACATTCAAGTCGCGTAATTTGGCACTGATATCATCGGATTGTTTTTGTAATGATGATACTGGAATGACCTTATGCCATTTGATTTCACGTGTACTATAGCGGTCAGGCTCACGTTGTGTGTTGCTGATGGCAGACGTTAAAATTTTATGGCGCTCGACAAGCTCATCACGTTGAGTAAGTAGAGCCAATAATGAACGACCATCTGTTAATTTTGCCAAAGCATTGGTTTGATGAATGGCATAAACAAGTTTTTGGGATTCTTGAGTTAATGCAAATACTTGCTTTAATAACTCGTTTGGATCCTCGGATGGCTCATCACCGTCTTGTATTAATACGTTCGCATTGATACGTTGTTTCAATGAAGCGAGTTTCTTTTGTTGATCGCTTCGTAATAAAAGTGCTTCTGCAAGTTTCATTTTATTTTCCTTATCGCTTTTAATAGTCAATCAATATTTAACACAACGATTTCATATAAAGTTTGCTGGGGGAGTGTATCAACTGGGATTTGGGAAAGACAAAAAGCTTTATGATATATAAGTCCTTTTTCAATCCATACATCATATGAAAAAGAGTGTATATTTCGTTGTAAGGCTATAATCTCATTTCTCCAGATACGAATATCTCCATGCTTTATCTGTTTAGACTCACTTAAATACCGTTGTAAAACCAAAGTTTTTTCAAAGGGATCACTTAATCTTTTAAATTGATAAGCAACCATATAGTAAAGCAGATACTTAAAATAATTCTGCTTATTGCATTTGTGGTCTACTGCGAGTTCCAGAAAAAGTAATAATTCATCTTTCCAGACCAAGTATAAATCCCATTCAGTCGTAGGCAAATATGTATCCGAAAATGCCCATGCTCGAATTTCAGTTATGCTCGGATTGGAGATGTTGGTTATCACTATATTATCCCTTTACACAAACAACCTGACTTAAGGTATAAACCACTTCCACCAAATCGCTTTGTGCTTTCATCACATCTTCAATAGGCTTATAGGCAGAAGGGATTTCATCAATTACATCGGCATCCTTACGGCATTCAACACCTTTGGTTTGTTCAATCTGATCTTCCACAGTAAACAACTTTTTTGCAGCAGTACGGCTATGTACACGACCAGCCCCATGCGAACATGAACAGAAAGACTCCTGATTTCCCTTACCTTTGACAATAAATGACTTGGCACCCATTGAACCCGGAATAATTCCATACTCACCCAAACGGGCCCGTACAGCACCTTTACGTGTTACCAGTACTTCCTGACCAAAGTGTTCTTCTTTATCCACATAATTATGGTGGCAATTTACGGCTTCCACTTTGGCATTAAATGGTTTGTTGATGATGATTCGTAAAGCTTGAACCGCAGCTTCCATCATTAACTCACGGTTTTTCATAGCAAATCGTTGTGCCCAACCCACCGCAAACCAATAATCATCAAAGTGTTCAGTCCCTTCCACTAAATAAGCTAAATCTTTATCAGGCAGGTTAATAAAGTGCTTTTGCATATCTTTACGTGCAAGCTCAATAAAGTGGTTACCAATCGCATTTCCTACACCACGAGAACCTGAGTGCAACATAATCCATACTTGTTGATGCTCATCTAAACAGACTTCTACAAAATGGTTGCCTGTTCCCAAAGTACCCAACTGTTTATGGTTGTTGGTGTTTTTTAAACGGGGATGCTTAGCGCAAATATATTCAAAATCAGTCACCAACTCAGCCCAAGCCTGATCAACACGTGCAGTAGGTGTATCCCATGAACCTCGGTCACGACGACCACGACCTTTAGTCATACCATGTGGAATTAAACGTTCAAGTTCGGTACGCAGTGCGTGTAAGTTATCTGGTAAATCTGATGCGCTTAGCGAAGTACGTGCGGCCATCATTCCACAGCCAATATCTACACCGACCGCAGCAGGGATGATTGCGCCTTTGGTTGGAATTACACTTCCAATCGTTGCTCCGATTCCGACATGTACATCTGGCATTACTGCCATCCATTTATAAATAAAAGGCATTTGTGCTGTTTTTAATAATTGGTCTTTCGATTTCTCATCGACAGGGACACCTTTGGTCCACATTTTTATAGGAACACCTTTAGCATCCTGAATTACGTTATAAGTACGTTCCTGTGCTAAGGAAGATTTTTTTTCGATTTGTTCTGCGACTAACATCGTCATTGCTTTGATCCTTTTCAAAACCTGCCTGCCAAGCGGTTGCAGGCAGGTGATATTTATATACATCTCATGATGTATGCTCTATATATTGCAGAGAGTGTGCCAAGTTTTATGGGTTTGAGATTTTTATTTGTAAGTTATTGAATAATAGTATTTTATGGTGGTGGTAAAGTATTGGGTGTATATTTAACAAAAGGTTTTATATTTAATTTATATCTGTAAATATATTTAAATATATATTTTTATATCCTCTTAGAAGTATGCTTATTGCATTTTTTTCGCCACTAATGATTATATAATAATTTATTTCACTATCTGGAAGATGAAGTTTTAGAAAGTACATAGCGTTGCTGGGAAACTGATATCCATAACATTGTGCTATATAGTCGAGTATACGGAATGTGAGGAAGCTCTTTTTATCGTCTAATTTTTGTGTCGGTAAAATGGTATTACACAATAAAAAATTAGGAAATATATGACTTTCTAATTGCCTAAGTGAAATTTGTTCTGTGATTAACTTATATTTTTTAAAATGTGGATAGTTTTTAAAAAAATTGTTTTTTACATCTAAATCATCATCATATCGAATATAGTCAGCAGTGATTAAAAATTCTCTGATTTGCCCATCTGCTTCAGAAATACCTTCTAAATAGCCTGCGAGATGACGAACTTCACTTTTGTTTAATTTCATTTTTTCACTTTATATTTCAATATCCACGTTAGTCGTACATGGATATTGAAAGTTAGATAATGGGCTAAAACTATTGAGTTGAATACTAGTGACAGATTTATGTAGGATCTATTGCTAAAGCTTGATAATGTTCTTCAATATGGATTTTTAACCTCAGTGCGAGAGGATCATCTTCTAGGATTTGACTATGTCCATGTAAAAGTTTCAGTTCGCTTTTTTTACGACGTTTACTTGGCGGTTTTTCATGATAGTTCTGGCATTTCTTATACCAGTGGTTAGTTTCTAGATAGTACTTTTTGACTCTTAGTTTTTCTAAAGCAAGATCAAGATTGTTATCGTCAACAATAACTTGTATAGACATGATTTGCGTTTTACAGACTGACACCTGTCTTTGGTTTTAAGTTGAGTCTCCAAGCTAGCAAATTTTTTATTGATTCACAAGCATCGCTTTTAAACATGATGAGTTTAAAAAGAAAAGCAGCCACAAACGTTAAGATCAGATTTTGTGAATGAACACGATAGGAGGGCTTAAACCCTGCACTAAGGTATTACCATGTAATCCAATCTATATTTGTGACTGCTTATTGCGTAAATCTATTTATTATAATAAGAGTACATCAACAAAAGGCTGAAGACAGTCGTGGCTCTACCAACTGAGCTACTGTATGTTGTCATACAGGGTGGTATCGAAGCACCGACAACGCGTAATGTAGTCCTCAAAGCATTTGATGTACTTTCATTATTGGTGATACAAGATCAAAAAAGTAGTGTTGGATATGTGCAGTACCCAAAATACTGTGCGTAAGATCGCGATGTAATCCAACAGGCATTTGATCGTTTAAACATAGGTCAAAGTCCATCAACAAATTTGATTATAAGACAAACAATTCACTGCTTTTGCTTTAAGCGACTGTATGTATATACAGCAGAGGAATCTAACCTCTGATCTGTGAATTCTAATGTAGTCCTATGAGTATTTGATGGACTGATGACCCCAGCATATTTTCATATACTGCCCTACAAGTGAATCAACAAGTTTTTCAAAGACGTTCGTGCCTTACCACTTGGCGACCATCATCGAAATGATGGGATGGATTCGAACCACCGATGACGTCAATTTTAAGATGTAGTCCTTGAAGCATTTGATTCTTTTTACTGCTTTACATAAACAAAATGTTAAAGACGTTTCGTTGCTCTATCCAACTGAGCTACTTTTCAAACTTGGAAAAGCGTGAAAAGGGTGGATTTGAACCACCGACCTACGCATTAAAGATGTAGTCCTTAACGCATTTTATGCGATGTATTTTGCCAACAAAGGTGTCGATAAAACATCAATTATTCAAAGTAATGTAGTTCTATCTGCATTTGGCAATTTCTTACTTAGCACAACAATTAAATATAGAAACAGCATAATCTTGAAATGTAGTTCCTATGGCATTTGTGCTTTTTATCTAACCCAGTCTTATCAAGTGTGGACATTGTTAAATGTAAACACTTGAAGAGACTCGATCAAATTTGTTTATACATTCAGCTTGCATAAAGCTGAGTTTGTGTAATATCTATTTTTTCAATTTCGTTTACCCAATGATCTGCATGCATTTCATTTTTAGCAAAACTTTCAATCAGTTGAAATACCGTATCGGAAAACCCACCGATATTCATCACATCGCTATGTTCAGGCATTTGTGTGGTGGTATAGGGTTGCAAATCAACACACACCAGTTTTGCATCAGGGTTATGCTGTTTTAACTGTTTCCAATAATGCATCATCCCTGTTTTTCGATGTGATCTTGGAACTTGATCTGCCCATGATTCATTATCAGAGAAGTAAATTACCATATCAACTTTGGCATTTTCTTTCACTAACAGTTCCAAAGGCTTAGAGCAATCAGTTCCTCCACCACACATGCTGGCAAACTTTTTAGCCAAAGCAAAAATATCTATTTCTGAATTTTGCTGTTTTCCAAAATTTTTTCGTTTTAAATATTCCTGTACTTTGCTGAAATTGGATAATTGACGAACTTCAGTATCAAACGGCATCAAACGAATATTTGGATTTACATATTTAAATGCACTAGCAAATAATGCAGCAGCATCTACGCAACGTAACTGAGAGGTTGCACCCTGACGATAACCCGTCACAGAACTCGACATCGAACCAGAAACATCAATCGCAATCACCACATTTCCTTCAAGTTTCGGTACATTGGCGATGGCGCGCTGCATAGCAAACTTTAGCGCATTGGCAATTTCATGTGGCATATCCTCTGCAAGTGCTGACCAAGCCATCATCAATTGATATGGAAATACTCGACTTTTGGCTATGGCTTGCTCATCCATCAATTTATCGGCAATGATTTTTGTCATTCCTTTGATTTTAAAAACATCATGGCGTAAGAAGGTATTTAAGTTCATACGTAGCATTTGCCAAGAACCATTTTTTGCAATTTCAGCCCATTGTTTTGCATTTAAATTTAAATTGGTTAAAAGCTGCATCGGTACTTTAGGTACTTGTGTTGCTGTTCCCAATCGAAACTCTTCCAATGCTTGCACTTGAGTCGGTAGTTGGACAAGTTGGTATTCTTTTCCTAGGACATAGGCAAAAAAAGCATCGTGTTGTACTGTCTTTGGTTTTGGATGAGTCATTTTTAACACATCGGCAAGTGAAGGGCTGTTTCCAATGTTGGCCGCAATCAATTGTTGATCCGATGCTGAAAGAATCCATTCATTGACCATACGTTTCGGTAATGAACCCAATGACTTACGACCAATCATTCCAGAGCGCATGATTTGAACAAAATTTCTCAACTGTTTTCCATTATCAATAATCAATGGAAAAACTTGCTTAAATAATTCTGCATCAAGTTCAGAAAGTAAAGCCAATAACACCACAGGTGTATCTTTCATATGTGCCTTTTGGCGTGCATAAATTGCAGTTTTAGCCACAAATTCAGGCTCTACTTCAAGCGCTAGGTTTAGAATATTATCAAGTTGTACTTGGGCATTTTGATAAAAGGTCTGATTCAGTGTACCTGTTGCTGCAAGCTGTGCTAATGCGGCACGAGATTTTAATTTATATGCACGACCACCAGCTTCGTTATATTCAATGGTTTTTGGTTTTGCCTGTTGTTTAGAGGCAAAAATTGTCTTGTTCGCCATGACAGCATCCTCAAGTGATTTTTTAATTTCTTGAGATAAATACTGCAGAGAGTGTGCCAAGTTTTGTTTTTGAATAAAATTCTGCTATTAAGTATTTGATTTTAATTAATTTAAATAATTTTTGGGTTCAATAATTATTTGCTTTTAAAGTTTAAGGTTGTAAAATAAAATATCTGTATTTATATAATTTTATATTTATTTCTATTTTTAAAATAAAAAACCAATGAGCCTAATGTTGTACAAATAAAAATAGGACACTAAATCCAGCTGGAAAAAGCAAAGTTAGTTGAGGAATAGTCAACCTATTAAAAAACGCAGACACAAAAAGATGTTTTTTTTAATTCATATTTTTAATTAAATCAATTGTATAGAGGGATAAATTGTTTGAATATAAAAGCTTGCAATGCCACACCTTTTGAAGAGGATGCCAAACCTTGCGCTGCAAACAAAGCTGAGCTTTGTTTTGCTCATGTTGGACGAGGGGTAGATCCTTTACTCCCGCATTCCTACACACAATGGGCGATATCCATATCGCCACACGATAGAACAATCATCTATGATTCGACAATATTGCATAGCGTTAAATTGAAGTTGGGAAAATTACTTTTCCCAAGGTTTCCCAGAGCGAAGCTGTGTTAATTCGCCGTGCATATTTAGTTCATACTGATCAAAATCATCAGCAATATAAAAATTGCCATGATAGTACTGGGCAATTTCATCACCAATGCTTTGCACACCTTGTGCATCGTGGTAACGGGCACTGAGATGCGTTGCAATTAAATTGGATAGCTGAATCGATTCAGCAAACTCAGCGACCATTTTTGCAGAACTGTGCATTGGGCCTGCACCAACTTTGTCTAATATCGATTGAGTATAGGTGGTTTCATGAATTAGTAGCGCTACATCCTGACAAGCGTTGGATAGTAATTCTGGCTGGTCGTTATCTCCACCAACAATGGCATAAACACTTTGAGTGTTTTGAATGAGAACATCTTGACTTAAGATGGACTGCCCATTCCACTCAATATTTTGACCTTGTTGTAGATCGCCCCAGAGTTTACCTTTCGGAATTTTGAGTTGATTTAAAACTTCAATATTGAGTTTGCGCTGAGTTTGTGTCGCTTTAAAGCCATAAGCATAACTTGTCACACGGTGGTGTAAGTGATGAGCGTCAATGGAAATATGCGCATCCAATTGCAACGGACTCGTCAATGTATTTACATCGATAAAATGTATTGGATAAGGCAGGAAAAGTTCAGTGAATTGACAGGTTACTTCTAACCATTGCTGAATTTCTTTGGGTGCAATCAGCGTGATCGGATCTTTACGTGCATTCATACCAGCACTTGCCAGTAAACCCATCAAGCCATAACAATGATCGCCGTGTACATGCGTAATGCAAATGGCTTTTAAATGTTGTAAAGAGAGTTTTGCTTGTTGAATACGATGCTGTGTACCTTCGCCTGCATCAACCAATATCCAGTCTTTGCTTTTGCAATAATTAATCGCTAAACCTGACACATTGCGTGTTAATGTGGGCACACCAGAGGATGTCCCTAAGAATGTAAACTGTAACATGAGGAATTAAAACCTATTGAATATTTAAAATGTTTTCTATGATTGTTTTGGCAACAAAGCAGGCTGGATTCCATCAAAAAGTGTCGAATCAGACGGTGATGGGAGAAGTGAGTAAAAGCTTTGTACATCAATAGTATAGTCACATTATATTCAAAAGAGAAACTGGGATTTTTAAAATATTTAAAAATGACGGTATAAACAGTCTTTGATTTTGAGCAAAATAAAACTATGCTTTAAGCAAGATATATAAAATTTTATAGATTTATAGAAATATGCAAAAATTTAAAAAAACAGTCGTGATTGGTTTTGTGGGCTCTACTTTAGATCAAGGGAAAAAACTTGATCGCTGGCAACGCTGGCGTCCTACCATGAGTTTATTAATGCATGAAGATTTAGTGGTTGATGAACTGGTTTTGTTACATGATCGCCGTAATGTCAGTTTAATTGATCATTTGCGACAAGATGCTTTAGAAATCTCACCGCAAACTCAGATTACTGGCCATAAGATGAATATCCGTGATCCCTGGGATTTTTCAGATATGTATGGTGCATTATATGACTTTGTAAAATCATATTCTTTTGATACTGAGAACAATCATTATCTATTACATATCACCACAGGTACGCATGTTGCGCAAATATGTTGGTATTTATTAATTGATGCGCATTATTTACCAGCCAAACTCATTCAAAGTGCACCTACAGGTAAACAACAACCTGAGGGTGAATATCGGATTATAGATTTAGATTTATCTCGATATGCAGCATTAACCCAGCGGTTTGAACATGAGCAGTCTGAAAATTGGCAGCAGTTAAAAGCCAATATTGCCACGAAGAACCAAAACTTTAATCAAATGATTCAAGAAGTAGAATTGGTTGCGACACGCTCAAGTGCGCCAATTTTGATTATGGGCGCAACAGGGGTGGGTAAGTCGCATTTAGCCAAGCAAATTTATCAATTGAAAAAGGAAAAATTTCATCTTTCAGGGCGCTTTATTGATGTGAACTGCGCGACGCTGGTTGGTGATAGTGCGATGTCGACATTATTTGGTCATAGTAAAGGTGCATTTACTGGGGCTATTGCAGCACGTACTGGTTATTTAAAAAGTGCGGATAATGGCATTTTATTTCTTGATGAAATCGGCGAGCTAGGGTTGGATGAACAAGCCATGTTGCTCAAGGCCTTGGAGGATAAATCATTCTTTCCTGTAGGAAGTGATAAAGAGATTCAGGCTGACTTTCAGTTGATTGCAGGAACCAATCGAGATTTACGTGAGGAAGTCCGTGCAGGACGTTTCCGTGAAGATTTATGGGCTCGCTTAAATACATGGACCTTCTTTTTACCCAGCTTAAAAGATCGTGTGGAAGATATTGAACCGAACATCACCTTTGAGTTACAGCGTTTTGCTGTTGCGCATCAACGGCAGTTACGTTTTCATACCGATGCCTTAGAAAAATATTTAAAATTTGCGCAATCCTTAGATGCCAGTTGGCAAGGGAATTTTCGTGATCTAACTGCAAGCGTGACACGTATGGCGACTTTAGCCAATGGCGAGCGTATTGGTTTACATGAAGTAAATGCTGAGATTGGCCGACTACAACAAATTTGGAATATTGTTGAAAATAAAGATGCTTTAACCCAATCGTCACTGATGAAAATTTTAAGTGCTGAACAAGTGGCGCAGATTGATGAATTTGATCGTATTCAATTGCAGGGGGTGATTGAGGTTTGCCAAAAATCGAAATCCATGGCCGATGCTGGACGGCGTTTATTTTCTGTATCTCGTGAGCAAAGACAAACCACCAACGACAGTGATCGAGTGAAAAAGTATTTGGCGAAATTTGGTTTAAGCTGGGATGATGTGAACGGATAAATAAAGTGAATCACTCACCTTATTTATCCTAAAATTCTTTGTAAATTCAGCTTTATGGCACAAGAAGAAAACGCGAAATTGCGATTCTTAACTGCTTTAAATAACCTGTAAAGAAATGGTTTGCACCTGGCAATACGGTAATCAAATGGCGCTGTGGTTTCGCCCATTCAAGCAAATCAGAGAGTTTAGTCGTCGGATCTGCTTCACCATGTACAAACAGGATATCGCCTTTAATTGCTGGGGTAACATAATGACGTAGACCATCTACAGTAGATGTTGGTAAACCACATAAGATCACTTGTTGCGGTTTAATTTCATCAGGTAGCGCATGATAGGCTTTTGCCATTACATGTGCACCAAAACTAAAACCGCCAACATAGAAAGGTAGACTTTTGTGTAATTGTCTAACGTGTCTAATGACCTCTAGAATATCTTCAGTTTCAGCAAAGCCTTCATCATGGACTCCATCGCTTTGTCCAGAACCACGAAAACTTGGGCGATAGACCACACAACCCTGTTCAGAGAGGATTTGTGCAAGTAAAGCAGGAACTTTATGTTGAGGTGTACCACCTTGCAGTGGGTGAGGATGACAAACGACAGCAAAACCTTTTACTTCGCCCACAGGATAGTCAACAAAAACTTCAATTTTGCCAACCGAACCTTGAATGAACAGTTGTTCGGACATAATTTAAACGATCATAAGCAGGGAAGTGCGATAGTTTACCGATTCTGTTCACAGAAAACATGAATTGGAATTAAAATATCCCGACTGTTATAGTTTGATTAGTTATTTTTTGATCAGGAAGACCATGCTCGCCTTAATTTCCCCTGCTAAGACGCTCGATTACCAGTCAGCACTCCCGACCGATACGCACACTCTACCAAGACTGCTGGATCAATCTCAACAGCTTATAGACCTAAGTCGTAAACTCTCCGCTTCAGATATTGCCAGTTTGATGAGTGTCAGTGAAAAAATTGCCAATCTCAATGCGGAGCGTTTCCGTGACTGGAATGCTGACTTTAGTTTTGCCAACGCGCGACAAGCAATTTTTGCATTTAAAGGCGATGTTTATACAGGTCTGGATGCATATAGTTTGTCGCAAGACGATCTCAATTTTGCGCAAGATCATTTACGTAGCTTATCTGGTCTATATGGCTTATTACGTCCACTCGATTTAATGATGCCGTATCGTTTGGAAATGGGAATAAAACTTGCCAATACCCGTGGTCATAATCTTTATGAATTTTGGGAGGATCGAATTACCGATTTGATCAATCAGGATTTGCAACAAAGCGGCTCAACGTTATTGGTCAATATTGCTTCTGATGAATACTATAAATCAGTCAAGGAAGCAAAAATTCAGGCTGATATTATTAAACCAGTATTCTTAGACCAGAAGAATGGTAAATATAAAGTGATTAGCTTTTATGCTAAAAAAGCGCGTGGCTTAATGGCTCGATACATCATTCAAAATCAATTGAAAAAAATGGATGATCTTAAATCCTTTAATATCGATGGTTATTATTTCGATGCCGAGAGTTCATTGAAAGGTGAACTGGTATTTAAGCGTGATGAGCAAGTTGCTTAAGTATTTCAAGCGTTTAATGGATTGAAAGAGAGTTGGCTTGCTTAAGCCAGCTCTTTTTCAAAAATAATGTATTCATGACCAAGCGAATTTACCGCTTTGATTTGAACAAAATCAAAGCCATCTAATTTTAATCTCTCAGCAGAAATTATTTCCCCCGAAATAAGCTCAATTTCACCGTCTTGATTGAGAAAATCATTTAGTTCTTCATCATAATCTATATTGTGATAGACACTAAAAATGATCTCGAATTCTTCCTGATTGTCCTGATCTTTATAAAAATGGATTAACGGTCTTTCGGTGATTTGTTCATGTGTAAACTCATCACAGAACATCGGATCATAGCCATGTTGCGTACCATCAAAAAGTAAAATTTCTTCATTGCTTTCTACATCTACCGCGTAGATGAGTTCTGGTGCAAAGTCTGTCCCACAAATGAGCTGATATTCTTCAAAAATCTCTCCATAATATTTGATTTTAAATCGTTTATTTTGTGTGGAGGATTGTATTTGACCTCGCCATTCAATATCAATGAGATCTTGAAAATAGCCAGCGTGTTTATAACAAGCAAATTTGTCTAAATGAGAAGGGGCTAAAAATTTTGATTTATTGATCATGGGATAACAGCCAAAAATGTTGTATTAATATATAAAGTCTTAGATGTTCTATAAATATGATCATAGCTAAAACAGAAAATTACCTCAAACCATTCAATCAGTATTGGGCTGAATTTGCGAATCACATAGCAATCGAAACAGAGCAGTGTATTTTTTTACAGCAGTTGCTTGTTGCTGCTTATACCGAGCCACAACGTCATTATCATACGATTCAACATATTGTCGAATGCCTTGCGTTATTTCACCAAGTAAAAGCGCAATTGAATGATCCTGTTGCTGTTGAGTTGGCAATTTGGTTTCATGATGCCGTTTATAATCCTCAAGCAAAAGATAATGAACAACAAAGTGCTCAATTAATGCGCGAGCATTGTGCGGATATTTTAACGCAATCGGTCTTAGACAAAGTTTCTCAATGGATCATTGCAACACAAGAGCATCAACCGTCTAAACAGCATGATTTAAATTATTTACTTGATATCGATTTAGCAATTTTAGCTAGCTCTGCTGAACGTTTTGCAGAATATGAACAACAAATTCAACAAGAATACGCGTGGGTTGATACAGAAATCTATAAAGTCAAAAGAGTAGAAGTTTTACAGCATTTTTATCAAATGCAACCTTTGTATCAGACTGAATATTTTAGAAAACATTTTGAGCAAAATGCGAAAGTAAATTTGTCAAAATTTTAAAAGTGAATTTATATCAGAGCAGAAATCGTTATTATTCGGTCTTTTATAAATTTGCTGATTTCATTTTTATAGTTAAATTTCATAACTTTAAGTATTTATTTTATTAAGAAACCTTCGTTTATATTTAGGAAAATATTTTGAACATTGTCAATATTTTGAGTTTATCAGGGCTTGTTTTCTTAAGCGCTTGTTCTCAACAAAATTCTCAGAATGCAGCTCCAGCGGAGTCTACGAAAAAAGCAGCGATTGCAGCAGATAATAATGACAAAGTTGATCGTGCAAAAGCTGATACAGGAAAGGCAAGCAGTGAAGTTGAAGTCGAAATTCCTACGACTGTTACTGAAGCAAAAATAGAGCATAAATCTAAAGCGTTCAATTATCCTGATGAGCTTATACAGCAGGTAAAAGATGCACAGAAACATTGTAAGCAAGCAGTAGCGCTTGATATGAAAGATGTTGTTACGGTTGTGGATTTAATTGGGGATGATCAGCCAGAATATATTTATGAACCTGACTCGATTAGGTGTGTTGAAGATAGTGTATTTAGAGGGCATGGGGGAGATCAGCTGGTGATCTACCAATCTAAAGATCATAAAACCATACAAGAAATTTTTAACAGTGCAGTATTTTCATATCAGATTATCAATAATCAAGCCAAAGCTATCGTTCAAGTCGAAGTTGGTGGGGGATATTGTGGGCAAAACATGGCAGAAATTAGCCGTGCAGAAGCAATCAATTGCAAGCGTAATCTGGAATGGGATGAGAGCCTAAAACAGCTGAAGATGGGTAAGATGTATGTTGATGAACCGAAGGCTAATGCTGAATAAGTGCTATTCAATATAAATAGCACTCTAAGCAGCCAGTTATGCACGAATAATCATACAGGTCGCTGTTGCATGTGCATATAATTTGCCATCTTCATCGACCAATTTCCCTTCAGAAATGGCAAGACTTTTACTTAAATTAATCAACTGTCCAATAGCAAATAATTGCTTATTTTGAGGTACAGGGCGGCACATTTTTACATTTAAATCGATGGTCCCATAACCTACGCCTGCCTCTAGGGTGGTATGTACTGCACAACCTGTTGCTGAGTCTAAAACTGTTGCTGCAAAACCACCATGTACGCCACCTAAAGGATTTAAATGACGCTGATCTGCTTTGACTTTAAAACTTGCATGACCATGCGAAATTTCATGTAAATCCATCGGGATGGTTTCACTAATCGATGCTCTAGGAATTTGTCCATCAACCATTGCTTGTAGAAATTCAAGCCCTGTCATTTCTTTTGGGTGTTTCATATATTTATCCTTTATATGGGGTTCTAAAAGAGAACTTAAAATAAAATATGATGTTGAGGGATTTACTGTCAAACTTTTTATTGAATTTGAACGATTGAGTTGATCTTTTTAATGTTCAAAATCGTAGAATTTTTCAATATGGTTGGATTGATGAATGATTTTTAAATCAATTCTTTCACCCGTTGCCCACGTGGCAATCGATGCTTGTAAGTCGACATCAATAATATCGAGCTCTTTACATAAGGTTTGATCACTTTCAATCACAATGAATTGAGGTGATTGTGTCTTTAGACACTTTGCAATATACCGTTGAATATTTTGGAGCTGATAAACATCTATAATTTTATAACGCATACTTTTCCAAATATTATATTTAAATTGTTGTATTGACTAATTTAGAGCGAATCATTTGGCTTTTCAATTAAAAAACATCCGTATGATAAAAAATATCTGTTTCACTATAATTTCACTACATCATTGTAGTATCTTTATGGAAAATTTATAAAACAAGGAAATCATTATGAAAGGGCAATGTGTTTGCGGGGCAACAACGTTTACGGTTGAATTAAAAAATCATGATGTTCATGCGTGTCATTGTTCAATTTGCCGGAGACAAACGAGCGGTGTAATTATGACGATTGATGTCGAACAGGGCAGTTTACAGTTTACTCAAGATCAGCACTTAAGTATTTATAATTCTTCTGATTGGGGCGAGCGAGGCTTTTGTAATTGCTGTGGTACGAATTTATTTTGGCGGACTAAAGACCAGAGTTATTGCAATATCAATGCATTTGCATTGGATCAACAGCCTCAAGATATAAAATTCGATATGGAAATTTTTATAGACAATAAGCCTGAGTTTTATGCTTTTAACAATGAGACAAAAAAACTAACCGAAGCAGATGTGATAGCACTATTTGCCGGAACCACTGATTCTTAAGTGAGTTATTCACTGATTCGGATAAGACCTTAGATTTTTATAAAACTGATAATTCCATGCCAGCCAATTTAAGATTGACTGGCATTTTTATATGTTTGGACGCTAAGTTTAAGGTCTATAAAGCCCAAGTTCGGTCAAATGTAATCTTAAAATCCGTCTAAGTTCCAACACCGCTTCAGGTGTCTCTTGGATCGAATGACCACCTTTGATAATTTTCTCAGATACTGCGCCGTCCAAATGTGAGCTGGTATATGGAACGATTCCATCCGTCATCACGTTAGGATCGGTGCTATTGGTGATATTGCCCATAATTGAATGATAGATCATGTCTTTCTTAGGCATCACGTTTTCAGTCAATTTGGTGAAGTTTGAGCTATGGCTTAAGTCACTTGGACCATTTTGAATCAGTCCATGCCCAACATCTTTTAAAAAGTTTTTTGCATTTAAATCACGCTCATCAATAGAGTCAGCTAAAGCCCCCAAGAATGCACCTGGCAGCTTAATAATTCGACGAGCAGCCAAAGTGAACCAGCGATCAGCAAATGCAGTACCACGATGTGGTGCTGAAATAAAAATAGCACGATCAAAATTAGGTACAGATTGAATGGTCAAACGAGATTTGAACATTGGATCATCTTTAAATTTATCAAACTTACGATTGTTCAGCATCTTTAAGGCGGGTTGAGTCAGATTGGCATCACTGACTAATAGGCGCGCAATAATCCCGCCCATACTATGCCCAATCAGTACGGCATCTTTAGCAGAAGCCGAATTTTGATTAATTGAAGCAAAACCTTGATTAATGATGGCATTGATCTGAAAACGGCTTTCTAAGATTGGCATATTGGTTGAATAAAAAACCTGCCAGACTTGATAGTGCTCACGTAATACATTGTCACCCATAATATCATTGGTTAAACGAATCCACGCTTCAGGGCTGCTGGCTAAACCGTGTACCAAAACAATCACTTTCTTATTGGGATTATACGGTTCAAGCATATATAAATGAGGCATGGTCAGGCTTTGATCGCGATCAATTAAGCTCAAATAAGCCGCAATACCTAAGTTGTTTTGAGCCAGCCATAGACCATAGGGAGCTGAAAAGTTTGCAGCAAGCGGGTATTGCTTACCGCCAATTTTTAAATTTTCAATGCTATAAGGGTCGTACACATTCAGTTGAAAATTTGAATTATGTAAGATGTTCTGTAATGATTCATTTGCATTTTCAGGTTGTGCTGCAATACTGACCGATAAATAACGCGGTTGATGAATATTGGGATTCATGCCATTTTTGTATTTATAATCAAACGGATTCACAATATATTTGTTTTCTTCAGGTGCTGTCGTGTTGGGTAAAATTGCGACAAATTCTGCACCGAAACCGTCTCTACGGTTGATCGAGCGTAATCCTGAGAAGTTTAAATTATAGCTTGAAACGAGATCTTCAAGTTCAATCTGAGCCAGTGCAGGGTAACCATTAAAATTAATACGATAAGTACTTTTGCCCACTTTAATTTGTTTTGCCACTTTTTGGTTTTTATTTCTTATGGCATATGTCGAAATCAGTTTGGCTAAGGCTTGATTATAAAAGTCACGTATCTGAACTTGTCGGTTATTAAAAATACGGTCTTGAGGTTGGCGTTCAGTTTTAAATAAATAGGCATAACTATAACGGATACTGTTATCTAGCATTACCATTTGCTGATCTAAACATTGCTCATAGTTTTTCTGAGAGGCTTGCTGCTTTTCAGTGGATTGATGTTTTGAAAAAAGACTGACTTTACAATTAGATGAGTCACCAAGATTGATTGCTTTGGTTAAGTAAATTTCACTTGCGGTGGAAAGCAGTTGTTCATCTTGAATCTGTGGAATTTCGGCTAAATCGGCCACACATTTTTCGGGTTCATCTGTACATGATTTGGCTTCACGTCCAGTCATTGATAAAACATTTAAGCTGGCTTCACTCATTTTTGAACGTGTCAAAATGCTGTCACGTTCATTGGCAATGGTTACGTTCACCTTTTGATTTTTTACACTGACAACTTGGCATCCAGATAAAATCAATGGGCTCATTGCTAAAGCACAAAGCAAAATATTGTTTTTTGAGTATTGCATAATCATTAACTAGATCAATCTTTGTCTGAATCATACGTTAGTTTTATTCAATTTATAAACAAAAAAATAGACTGAATGTTCAGCCTATTTTTTTCAAAAATTTATAAATTTATTTTGCCAGAGCTGGGTTTTTCAAAACCTGCCAAACGTTGTAACGACCTTGTTTTTCAATTTCTTGAATTAAACGATCAGCAACTTCAGCTTCTTCTGGGTATTTCACTTTATAGTTTTTCAAGGTTTGGATCGCATTTTTCTTTTGCTCCATACCAATAAAGTTGTTTGCAGAAGATAAATAGGCTTCTTGAACACCTTGTTTGATGGCTTTATCTAAATATGGAATCGCTTCTTTTTGACCGCCACCCTCAGATAAAGAGAAACCAAACCACAAGTTTGCTTCAGCATCATCTTTGTTGATTTTGAGAATACGTTGAGCATACTCTAATGACTTGGTGGTATAAGAAGAACCTAAGTCAAGGTTACGGCCTAAAACACTGGCTTTAAATGCACGAATCAAAATATCGAAAGAAGCATTTGGTGCCGCAGCCAATTGGTCAAGTTGAGTAGAGACTTCTTTCAACTTAGTTTCAAAGCCTTTACGTTCTTTACGGTCACTAAATTGTGGTGGGTAATGACGTGCTTTGCCTTCAACCATTTGCAAGAAATCATCAATGGCAGTGATGTCAATTTCATTGTTTCCAGCAAGTACTGCATATTTCATAGCACGTTGTGCGCTATTTACTGTAGGTACAATCAGTTTATTGGTATCTAAAATGATTTTTTGGTTTGGATTTGCCGGATCTGTCACTTCGAGTTTGTTTACAGGTTGAGCCGCTGCTTTTTTTAACTCTAATTCAAAAACTGGCGGTTGCGAGTAATCGAAAGGGTTTAATGCATAGAACGGAGGAGACAATTCAGGCTCAGTGTAAATAAACGGCTCGTTTGCATCTATTTTATTCTGTTGCTTGGTCGGTGTTGTTGAACACGCAGTAAGTAATGATGTTGCGAGCAATGCATATGCCAAAGGCTTAATCGTCATGTGTTTCTTCCATTAATTTATATTAAAAAACGTGCATGCGCATCAGTCTATGAAAAGACGTCTGAACATGCAACTTGATTTGGTTCGTATTATTAAAAATTATACATTACAGTCTATTGACACTTCATTTTGTGAAGTAGTTGGGGCTGTTGACATTTCATAAATGGCTTGCGTTGTAGGTTAAAATTGAGCAGGCAAGGCAGGAAACGAAGAGAATAGCGAGACTATTTTCGAGTTTCATAACGAAGGCTGAGATAATTTTAGCCACAACCCTGAGCAAGAACAAAGCACTGCTTTGTTTGCAGCGCAAGGCGCAGCGGGGGACTAGTGTATTTTTTGCCGCTACGTCGTTACAAACTACTCATTTAGAATGACTAAATTTCGTATTTCGCGTCTAGTATCGCCTAAAAAACACACGTAGTCGCAAACATAGACGAATTGTCAACAGGCCCTAAGAAACCTTATGCTTTCGATGAGTGGTTTTGTGCTTCACATTCACGTCTAACTTCTTCAATAATTTTGATTTCATCTTCACTTAAAGGCTGTTCAATATTGTGTTGTAAATTAAAGGTTGGGTCTAAAAGAGATAAACGCTGGCACAAACTATTGATGCGTTTTTCATTTTGTTCCAAACGATCTAACAAAACACGCATACCATCCAGCATAGGGTCGGATTGTTCTGGTACGGCTGCATAGGCTTGAAATTCTGTGTTTTCAATACCACTGGTCATTTCTTCTGGACAACTTGGTTCTGGTGTAGTGACGATTTCTTTATCTTTGCTAATAAAGCGAGCAGGATTACCTACCGCCGTGACGCCATCAGGTACAGCTTTAGTCACCACAGCATTTGAGCCGACTTTGGCATTTTTACCGACCACAAAAGGGCCTAGGATTTTTGCACCAGCGCCTACTACAACACCGTCTGCTAAAGTCGGATGACGTTTACCTTTATTCCATGTCGTGCCACCTAAAGTCACCCCATGATACAAGGTGACATCATCACCAATTTCTGCTGTCTCACCAATCACCACACCCATACCATGATCGATAAAAAAGCGTTTACCTATTTTAGCGCCAGGGTGAATCTCAATACCTGTAGTAAAACGACTAAAAGAAGACAAAATGCGTGCTGAAGTTTTACAATCTTTTTCCCATAATTCATGGGCAACACGATGCATGATTAATGCATGTATCCCAGGATATGTGGTTAAAACTTCAAATGTATTACGCGCAGCAGGATCTCGCGCAAATACAGCTTGGATATCTTCTTTAAGCTGTTTTAGCATTAGTTTTGATCCTCATCTTTTGACTTTTTCCATGTACCATTATTTAAGGCTTGAACTCGGCTAAAAATGCCTCTTAATAAATGATATTCCATCTTATCTAATTGTATACGCCCAAATAATCGACGCAAGCGTAAAGGCAGTAAACGCGGGTTTTTAGGGTCTAAAAATTCGATATCAGCCAACATTTTTTCAATATGCGGATAAAATTGTTCCATTTGTTCGTGTGTGACCAAAGGTTCATCCCAATGCATATCTTCTGAATCTGTTACCCGCATTACCGCTTCAGTATCCAGTTTCTTATCAGCCAGTTCTAATGTTGCCATACGCATTTCATAGCACAGCACTTGAATTGCTTGAGCGACATTTAACACACCATAATCACTATTTACCGGGACTGTGACATGAAAGTTTGCCAGTGCAAGCTCTTCATTGGTTAAACCACGATCTTCACGACCGAAGACTATAGCGATTTCTTGCTGATGTTGAATAACCGCTTGCATTGATTTTTGCGCTGCAGGACGTGCATCAAGCAAAGGCCACGGAATGGTGCGACTACGCGCACTTGTTCCAAATACGATATGACAATCTTTAATGGCATTTTCTAAGCTGTCGACAATTTCTATGTGCTCAATCAGATCTGCCGCACCCGCTGCCAAGGCATCTATATCTGGGTGAGGGTAGATTTTAGGTGCAACGAGCACAAGTTTAGTTAAGCCCATTGTTTTCATCGCACGTAGAGCACTTCCGATATTGGCAGGAAGTGTCGTATTGACCATGACAATACGTACATGACTTAAATGCTGTGAAATCACAGCATTGTCGAAAATATCCATGAATATTCCAAAATATTAAGCTTTAAATTCAAATAGGGAGGTTAGGAGAATTGGCCTGCATCTGCCATATAGTCATCCATTGCATCATCCATACTCATATTTTCTGGCGGTGGTGCAACTTGAGTCGGTTGGGCAAGTCCACGATGATCCACGGCTTTTGCCGCTTTAGATTTGACTTGGTATTCAATATGAATAGATTCTTTACCAAAGTAATCACGTAATTTTGAAAGTAACTCATCCAATGGGGCAACTTTCCATTGTTGACCTAAATGTAACTCAGCCGTGGCATAGTCATAATCTAACTGGATCTGCATTGGAATGTGTTGACACATATCGACATTACAGAAAGGCAGTAAGATCTTTTGAATATCCGAGGCTAAAGTTTTCGTCATCACTTCAGTATTCAGTGTGATGGCAATGCTATTGGCACGCTTTTGTCGAATTTCATTGAGGGTGAATGCTTTGGTCAAACGACCCATAGGGCGGTCAAAACCTTCACGTTCATAAATTTCACCTTCAATCACCACCACTTTTTCATTTTGAATAATGTCTTTAAAGCGTTGGAAGCGTTCATGATTCGCAGAGACTTCGATACGTGCTGTGCCGTCATCAAGGGTAATCATCATTCGATTTGGGAAATTGGCAATATCGACCACTAAACCAGCGAAAACAGTGGTTACACCACGGCGAGTAGGGGTTAATTCATTAATTTTATTTGGAATAAAGGATTTTAATTCTGCACGATAGACATCAATTGGATGACCTGTTAGATATAAACCCAATGTATCTTTTTCGCCTTTTAGACGCACTTCATCAGACCACGGTTTTACAGGTTTAGCTGGCTTACGTTGAACCTCTTCAACTTCACCAAATAAGTCCATAATACCCGTTTCACGATTTGAACGTGCTTGTTCAGCGGCTTGGACGGCTTCTGGAAGTTGAGCCATTAAACTTGAACGTTCAATTCCCAAACAGTCCAGTGCACCAGCGCGAATCAATGCTTCCAATGTTCTTTTATTGATTTTCTTCAAATCTACACGGTGGCAGAAATCGAATAAATCTTTAAAAGGACCATCTTGCTCACGTGAATCAATCACGGATTGCATGGCTTGTTCGCCGACACCTTTAATTGCACCTAAGCCATAAATAATGGTGTTTACATCACTGGCATAGAATTGGTAGAACGACATATTTACCGATGGCGGCAATACCACTAAGTTGTTGATTCGGCAGTCATCAATTAAAAATACAATGTTATCTGTATTTTGCATTTCCGAAGACATGACCGCAGCCATAAATTCAGAAGGGTAATGTGCTTTTAACCAAGCCGTTTGATAGGCAACTAAAGCATACGCAGCGGCGTGTGATTTGTTAAATCCATAGCCTGCGAATTTTTCCATATAGTCAAAGATATGGTTGGCTGTACCTTCATCAATATCTTTTTTCGCAGCACCTTCAATAAAGGTGGCACGTTGCTTGACCATTTCCTCGACTTTCTTTTTACCCATCGCACGACGAAGTAAGTCTGCACCACCCAGTGTATAGCCAGCACAGAACTGTGCGGCTTGCATCACCTGTTCCTGATATACCATGATTCCATAAGTGGGTTCGAGTACACTTTCTAACAGCGGATGTAAGTATTCAAATTCACCACCATGCATACGATGGATAAAGTCAGGAATAAGGTCCATTGGACCCGGTCGATATAAGGATACGAAGGCAATAATTTCTTCAAATTTACTTGGGCGTGCTTCTTTAAGCATTTTTTTCATGCCCACGGATTCAAACTGGAATACCGCGGTGGTATTTGCGTCCGCAAATACTGCATAGGATTTAGGATCGTCCAAAGGAATGTTTGAAATATTTAACGGCTTATCAGATTGAATACGCTTATTAATATTTTGAATTGCATCTTCAATTACAGTAAGGTTACGTAAGCCCAAGAAGTCGAATTTTACTAAGCCCGCAGCTTCTACATCATCTTTATCGAATTGGGCAACCCGTCCTGTGCCATCAGCTTCACACAAAATTGCCGAATAATCGGTGATTTTGGTTGGTGCGATGACTACACCACCTGCGTGTTTACCTGTATTACGGGTAATGCCTTCAAGCTTGAGTGCCATTTCCCAGATTTCAGCAGCATCGTCATAATCTGGGTTGGATGGATTGGTCACAATATCTTTAAGTTGTGGTTCAGCCTCAATAGATTCTTCTAAGGTGAGTCCTAAAGGTTTAGTCGGAATCATTTTAGAAATACGATCTGCCAAACCGTAAGATTTACCTAAAACCCGTGCTACATCTCGAATCGCACCTTTAGCAGCCATGGTACCGAAGGTTGCAATCTGAGAAACCGCATCACGACCATAATGGCGTGCTACATAATCGATGACCTTATCACGTCCAGCGATACAGAAATCGATATCAAAGTCGGGCATGGATACACGTTCTGGGTTTAAGAAACGTTCAAAGAGTAGGTCATAACGCAGCGGGTCTAAGTCAGTAATTTTTAAACTATAAGCGACGAGTGAGCCTGCACCTGAACCACGACCGGGACCTACAGGAACCCCATTGTTTTTAGACCATTGAATAAAGTCCATAACGATAAGGAAGTAACCAGGGAAATCCATTTTATTGATAATGCCAAGCTCATAGGCCAGACGTTCATCATAAGGCTTACGAATTTCAGCCCAATCTTCATCACGTGTTTCAACAGGGTAAAGGAAGTCTAAACGTTCTTCTAAACCAATTTCAGAAAGATGCTCAAAGTAAGAATGGATAGTATGACCTTCCGGAATTGGATAGTCTGGTAGATCATGGAATCCTAAACGGAGTGAAACGGTACAACGCTTTGCAATTTGTAAGGTGTTTTCTATGGCACTTGGAATATCTGCAAATAGCTTAATCATTTCAGCAGAGGTTTTAAAATATTGCTCAGGGCTGTAATGCTTAGGACGTTTACTATCGCCTAGAACATAACCATCTGCGATACAAACGCGTGCTTCATGTGCTTCATAATCTTCTGGTCTAACAAAATGCACATCATTATGTGCCACAACACCAATATTATATTTTGCAGCGAGTTTAACCGCTTCTTCGTTGAAGCTTTCTTCTAATGGGCGACCTGTACGTGTCAGTGCTAAATAAACACGATTGCCAAATTTTTCGATCCATTGTTCTAACAGCGGTTCAGCTTTTTCAGGATAAGCTGCACAGAGCATTTCTCCGACATCACTATGTAGGCCCAAAAGTACAATGATGTCTTGAGACTGTTCAAGTACCCAATCTTTTTGTACACATGGAATCGACAGCTGTTGTCCTTCAATAAAGCCGCGAGAGACAATTTCAGTCAGACCACGCCAGCCTTTATTGGTCATTGCCAGTAAGGTTGCTTTATGGTTTGCATCATTTAATCGAATTACACTGCCGAAAATAGGTTTAATCCCTTTCCCCAGCGATTTGTTATAAAACTTAACTGCTGCATGCAGGTTGGATAGGTCTGTAATGGCTAAAGCAGGCATTTCATCAGATGCGGCAGCTTTAATCAGATCAGGTATACGTACGATCGATTCTGTAATCGAGAATTCGGTATGAATACCAAGATGAACAAACTGCATAGACCTATCCTATATGAAACTGTCGGCTATTTTATCACGCTTAAACTGTGATGTGCTGAAATAAAATGTTCTGGATAAATTATTGCTTTGTATTTAAGTGTCTGAAATATATTTAAATATACTGAATTTTTTAATTTTGGCTTTTAGTTGCATGATTAACCAGCAGTCAGCTTGAGTTGTGTGTTGATGGTCTTTTTTACATAGAAACGAATAATTGAAGCTTTATTTGAATGATATGGATTGAATGAAACAGGGTAATCCATTCAAGCTATTGTTATCGAATGGGACAAAGAAGCAGTGAAATTTTATCGGGTAATAAATGGGTTTAGCATGAATGAGCTTATTGGACGTTTTGATATCGCTATTCGCTTAGCTTACTTATTCTTATCGCACATGATCTAACTGATAAATAATAAAAGCCCTGACTGTTGTTCAGTTAGGGCTGTGTATATCTAAAAAAGTCGGACTTATAAAGCCTTTAAACGTTCTGAACCAATCCAATGTTTAGAAAATTGATATGCTGCACGCCCTGAGCGTTGACCACGAGCTTGACACCATCTTAACGCTTCAGCACGAACATCATCAGCAAAGGGCATGTCTGCTTTTGCTAAATAATGCTCCACAATTTCTAAATAAAGATTTTGATCCATTGGATAAAACGACAACCACATACCGAAACGATCTGATAATGAAATCTTTTCTTCGATGGCTTCTTGCGGATGCAACTCTTTATATTGCGGCACATCGACTTTGGTTACAGGCGTGTTTTCATGCATAAATTCAGGCAATAAATGACGACGGTTACTGGTCGCGTAAATCACAAAATTACTTGAGCCAGATTGTAGCGAGCCATCTAACACACTTTTTAAACTACGGTAATTTTCATCTTCAGCATTAAATGCCAAGTCATCACAATAAACGATGAACTTTTCTGGGCGATCTTTAATAATTTTTTGAATTTCTGGCAAGTCAGACAAATCATCTCGTTCAATTTCAATTAAACGTAAGCCTTGTTCTGCATACTGGGTAAGTAAAGAGCGGACAATGGATGATTTTCCTGTACCGCGTGAGCCAGTCAGTAAAATATCGTTGGCAGGTAAACCGTGTAGAAATTGTTCAGTATTTTGTAAAATTTTAGCTTTCTGACGTTCAATCCCTTTAAGATCATCCAAATGCATTGCTTTCGGGTTATAAATCGCTTTGAGTTGTTTATCGTGCCACCTAAAAGCCACTGCTGCAAAGTCAGTATCTTGTTTCTTTTCAGGAAGGACTTGATGTAACTGATCAAGAACAGTGGATAATTTTTGGATGATATTGTCAGGTAAGTCGAAAGTTGCCATATCCGTTCGCTATTTTCAGAAATTACAATGTGTGGTTGATATTAGCACAGTAATTTTATTGAGCTAATCTCAATAGGCGATAATTGGAATCTAAAGGAAGAATTAAATGACTTATGGTAATTGATTATCTGGTTATTTTTCAGCATAGTTTATCGACAGGTATTTAAAAGTGTCGGATTAAAAATCAAAGGAATATTAGAAATGTTATTAGAACTCACTCAAGATTTAAATCCGCATCAGGCTTATCGTATTAAAAAACTAAAAAGAAAACTGAAACATGCGGAAAACTATGAAGAGTGGAAATCTATAGCGTTAAAACTGGATGAAGAAACGGGGGCACAGGAGTGGAAGCTAGATAATACCTCTCCATATTTTGATGCTGAAATTATTTCCCATCGGTTAAATTTATTGCGCCGTTACCGTCTGCAAAATCGCACCCAAGATTTGATGTATATCCTAAGAGAAGGATTTAGTCACGATGTTGCCAACATCGGGCATCCGATGCTATTTGCACATACCTATGTTGGAACTAAAAAAATAATTGAAGATTATATTGATGAAGTGAGCAATAGTTTGGCATTCATCGCTTCAGAAAGTTGCCAAGCTTTGTGTCATGAAAGCAAAAGGAAGTTTTTTGAAAACTGTGAAAAGGCCTATGGTCAGCCCGCACTGATGTTTTCAGGTGGTGCAACATTAGGTTTATTCCATAGCGGTGTCTGTAAAGCATTAATGGAACAAGACTTAATGCCAAAAGTACTTTCTGGTTCAAGTGCTGGGGCAATCATGACGGCGATGCTGGGGGTAAATGAACCGGGTGAGATTCCAAACTTGCTCAGTGGTGACCAGTTTTATAGTGAAGCCTTTCACTTCCGTAGCTTAAAAGAATTAATCAAAGGCAATGGTGGTTTTGCTGATGTCCGATATCTTAAAAAGTTCTTGGTCGAAAATTTAGGTGATGTAACCTTTCAGGAGGCATTTGAAAAATCAGGCTTAGATATCAATGTCACTGTTGCGCCTTATGATGTTTCCCAAGAAGATGTACGAATCATGAATAAATATACCTCACCAGATTTATTGGTCTGGAGTGCAGTATTGGCATCATGTGCAGTACCGGTTTTATTTCCACCTGTGCGTTTGATCAGTAAGCGTTACGATGGTGTACATACCCCTTATTTGGCAAATACGCGTTGGGTAGACGGCAGTGTCCGCAATGATTTCCCCCAAGAGCGCATGTCACGTCTTTATAATTTGAATTACACCATTGCCAGTCAGGTTAATCCACATATTGTACCGTTTATGCAGAATGATGAAGAACGTTACCGTAGAGATTTACTGAGTTGGCCTGAACGTATAGTGCGTAGTCAAGGACGCATGGCTGCAATGGGGATCATGGACTTTGCCAGAGGCCGTATGGGACGAGTTCCTTCTATGCGTCGTTTACTCGATCACGGTTACGGTATTATTGACCAGCGCTACTATGGTGATGTCAATATTATTGGGGAGTATAGTCTGCGCCATTATAGCTATATGTTACAGAACCCACGCCCATATCTATTTAAGCTATTGCAACGAGAAGGTGAGCGTGCAACTTGGCCAAAAATTTCAAGTATAGAAACACATGCGCGGATTGGTAAAACAATCCAACATTGTCTAGAAGTTTTGAATCATCCGATGACGAAAGATATACCCGCAGAACAATTGACCGAAGTATGAGCCAAAGCAGAATTCTTCCAATTGCATATAATTCAATCCAAAGTCAAAAATTTGGTCGTCGTGTTTATCAAATTCAGCAGGGTCAGCAATTGTTTTGGTTGAAATTACAGCTCAAAAATTCAAATCGCTGTTATCAACAACACTTTTTCAATGAGCTGAACTGTTATAGCGAGTTGAATGCATTAGAAACTGAAACTCAACCTGTATTGTTAAACTTTTCAATATTTGATCCATTTCAGCAATTTAAAATTGATGAAGAGGTCATTGATCAAGCTTTATGGGTGGAAGATGCCCCAAAACTTTTTAAGGATCTACCTGATCAACTTAGCTTGGCTGAAATTGGTAAGCGATTAGTACTTAGCTTAGATGTGCTTGAACATTTGCATGACTATGGTTATCTGCATGGTGATATCAAAGTTGAGCACTTTCGCGTTAAGGATGAGAAAAGTTATTTGATTGACTTTGAACAGGCTGTAAACACAGCTCAAGACGCAAATTTAACAAATATCGCAACACATACAGCAACACCACGGTATATGGCACCAGAATTGTTTCATGCGCAACCAAAATCATTTCAATCCGATATTTATGCGTTAGGAATTGTTTGGTTGGAGTGGTTGACACAACAGCGCTTATCGGCAAAAAGCTATCTAGATTGGGCATTTTTGCATTGTCAGCAGTTAAATGTGGTGTTACCAGAGCGATTTAAAATTTTTGAAATGGTTTTAACAGCGATGTTAATGAAAAAAGCGGGGCAACGTTGCTCAAATATTTATCAAATAAAACAAGTATTAAGCCAAATTGTTTAAACAAAAAGCAGTATTTGCAACATTTGTTTTTTATTTAAACAAACGAGTGTCTTTTTCGAAAAAAGGGCTTGTCATAATAAAACGATCTCTATAATATACACAGCCATTGGGGACGTGGCGAAATTGGTAGACGCACTGGATTTAGGTTCCAGCGCCGCAAGGTGTGAGAGTTCGAGTCTCTCCGTCCCCACCAAGCAATTCATTTTGTGGTACTAAAACAAAATGAAGGGTTATAGAGGATTGGTGTAATGGTAGCATGACGGTCTCCAAAACCGTTCGTCAAGGTTCGAATCCTTGATCCTCTGCCAAGTTATTTAAAAGACTACAGCGTTAGTTTTTATTCGGGGACGTGGCGAAATTGGTAGACGCACTGGATTTAGGTTCCAGCGCCGCAAGGTGTGAGAGTTCGAGTCTCTCCGTCCCCACCAAATTTAAAAAAGCATGATGAAAATCATGCTTTTTTTTATGCCTAAATTTTTATTCTAACTATGCTGTATTGTGATTAAAGGTTTCTTAGAATTAGAATTTTAGCCAGATCAATAAAAAGACCTAAACGAAATCGTTTAGGTCTTTTCAAAGAGAAACTTCATTTAGACACTTACTAAGCCTTTAAGTGATCTTCAAATTCTTCACCGAGCTGCATTGCTAAGTTATTACCAGATAAATCACAAGTGACTAAACCATATTCTTTTTTAAAGCTGAAAGTAAATCCTTTTCCATCAGCTAAATTTTTTACTGAATAGCCTAATTTTTCTAACCAAATACGAAAAGCGATTAAATTCTTTGCCTTTACAACCTTTTTCACAGAAGATCTCCTTAATTCCTGCCTATAAATTTAATAGGGGTGATCATTAAATTTTTAAAGGGGAAATTTGATGAAACTTATTTTTTATATCAATATTTGAGCAATTTGAGAAATGAGGCTTTTGTATCAATGCGTATTTTTTTGCTATCAATATGGATGAAATGTGAATTTAATAAAAAATATTAAAATAAAACAACCAATTAATTAAATATGAAAACTGTGCTTGTAATATTTTGATGCAAAGATATCGTTTTAAAAAAGCAGAATTTTTCTCATTTTTACTTTGGCTAAATGTAAGTAAATTTAACAGAAGTACAGGTTATTATGGCTGTATGGGATGATGTTGATCTAAGAAATCTAAAATATCGCTAAACAGTTGTGTCTGATCTTTGCCTAAAGTCATGAGATGCCCTGTATTGGGATAACTTTTAATCTTTTTTTCTGTAGACTTCACATAATTATAAATGGTTTGTGCACTGGATTGATAATGTGCATCATCTAACTCGCCATACAATAAAAAAATAGGTGCGCGAATTAAAGAAACATTGCTTATGGTTGCGGCAACAAACTCATGAAATGCCTGTAGTTGTATTGCTGCTTTATTTTCTAAGCTTTTTAAGTCTAGCTCTACATTGCTATTCTGAAATTGATGAAGATATTCGGCATAGTGTTCTAATCGCTTAAAAAGATCATTTACACTTCGATCCTGTGGCGCAGACATGCTAATACATGCATCAATTGGAAAGTGCTCAGTGAGTTTTAACGATAAAATTGCACCTAAAGAAACCCCAATGACAGCAATATGCTTATAACCCTGATTTTCTAAGAGTTGATAAGCATTATATGTATCTTGCCACCAATCCGCTGTCGTGTAATCGAGAAACTCATCAATCGTTAAACCATGCCCAGCGTAGCTAGGCGCATAGCAAGTGTAGCCATGTTGATGCAGAAATTTTGCTAAGGCCTTCATATCTTGAATGGTACTGGTATAGGCATGTAATAACAGTACCGCCTGCTGCGAGGCTTTTAAAAACAGAGGCTTAGGCTGGCGCAGTTTTAACATTGTGGGGACAATAATCGTGATTGCTTAAAAATGATCTTTCAATGCACGAATACGCGCAAATTCTTCAGCACTTTCGACACGTAAAAAAGGATTGGTTTCAAGCTCAAGTTCAATGGTGCTGGGCAAGGTGATTTTCCCATGTTCACGGAGCTGTTTGATTTCTTCGGCACGTTGTTGTATTGCTCGGTTCGCTGGCTCGATATGCAAAGCAAATTGTGCATTAGAAAGCGTATATTCATGGGTGCAGTAAACTTTGGTTCTTGGTGGTAAAGCAGCAAGGCGATTGAGAGAATGATAAAACTGTTCAGCAGTTCCTTCAAACATACGTCCACACCCCATAGCAAAAAGGGTATCACCACAGAAAACGCTGTCTAATGCATCAATAAAATAAACGACATGTCCTAGGGTGTGACCTGGTACAGAGATAATGTCGATGTTTAATCCATGAAATTCAAATTGATCATCGTGTTGCAGCGGGTAGGTAATAAAAGGAATGTGACTCAGTTCAGCGCGTGGTCCATAAACAGGAATATTATGATCTGCGATTAATTCTGGAACACCACCAATATGGTCTTTATGCCAGTGTGTGAGCCAAATTTGTTTTAAATTCAGTTGATGCTCAAGGCAATAATCTTCAACGAGTGATGCTTCAGTGGGGTCAATTGCAACGACATCATGGCTTTGACTGTCTTCGATCAGCCAAATATAGTTTTGTAATTGATTTTTTACATCTATGACGTGAATTTTAAATTGCATCGTTGAATTCCATGGATATGCTGACACAAATTTAATAGCAAAATCAGGCTATAGACAAGTTAGAAAACTGATTACAGTCTTTTTTATGTGAAAAGATATGTAGTTTGACAGCATTGTATGTTGTTTGAATGAATAAATAAGTCGTGCAGTAGAGTTCTATTTAGACAATAGCATATAGACCAATACGCTATTTTCACAAAACTTAACAGGCCATCCCTTGGTTGATTTCTAATTTACTCAGTTTGCCATTTTTAAAACTAAAGTCGACATAGCTGCGATAGCCAGTTTCAAATTCAGCAGGATTTTTTAAAAACTCTTTGGCTTCCGACGCAGTTAACATTAAAACATGGGTGCCAGTTTTGGCGCTGTTTGGGAAGTCTTTTTTAAATTGATTCATGCTATACAGATTAGTGATGGGTTTATTGTTAATCAGGATTGTATCCGTGATCGCTGGCGCATTTGACCAAGAAAGCCAAACTCGCCCTTTGGTTGTGCCAAGTTGTTGAAAAGTATTTTTGCTTTTATAAAAAGCGTCAGACTTAATCTGTGGATTGTCTTCACTATAAATTTCAAACATCAGTTTTTTCCCTAATGCAGTAGAGCTTGAGTATTCATAGTTCCCACTACATTCTGAAAATGTTTTTATAGGTTTTTGAGAGGTTTTTCCAAGCAATTTTTCAATTTGTGTTGCACTTACTGCTTGGTTGAGCTCGACACCATTAACTTTCACTGTGGTGGTGTAATCTTCTGAATGTTGCGCAGCAAAACTGCAAATAGGTAGCATAAGGAGCAACGGGGCGATGGTTTGGGTAAAATTATTCATTTCAAATATTTCTTAAGTTTTCTATAACTTAATCAGTTCTGAAGGATTGATCAAGAGCAGATGATCAAATGAGTAGAATTAAAAAGGATCTATAAATTTTATAAGTATTTATATCTGTAGCTAACTCAAGAAATAAAAAATACCCTCAACAAGGAGGGTATGATTTTAGAACGAAGAACAACTGGAAATGGCAAGCAAGGATTATCGAAGCTTAGATAACCAATTTCCAAGACTCTGTACAATTTGTACAAGGATCAATAAGACAATCACAGTGAGATAAACCACACTTTGATCGAAACGTTGATAACCATAAGAAATAGCTAAATCACCAATACCGCCAGCGCCTACAGCACCCGCCATCGCTGTTGCACCAATCAAGCTAATGGTTGCTGTAGTAAGGCTCAGAATGAGTGAGCTACGAGATTCAGGGATAATAAATTTAAAAATAATCTGCCAAGGCGATGCACCCATTGCCTGTGCAGACTCAATAATCCCTTCGTTCACTTCAAGCAATGATGTTTCTACAAGACGACCAATATAAGGACCAACATAAATGGTCAACGGTACAATCGCAGCCCAAGTACCAATAGTTGTACCCACGATCGCTTTGGTGAGTGGGAAAACCGCAATCAATAGGATAATGAAGGGTAGGGAACGTAGCGCATTGACGATAGGATTTAAAATCTGATAAACAGCGCGATTGGGTAAAATGCCATTAGGGCGAGTGACCAACAAGGTAATTGCTTGAATAAAGCCCCAAATGGTACCAAACAGCATTGCAAAAATGACCATTTGAATGGTTTCTTGCATCGCTGTAACAAATTGGTCAATGCTTAAAGAGCTTTTCCAAAATGGTGCTGTGAGTGTAGTGAGCCATTGTACAATGAGTTCTCTCATAGTCTAACTCCTGACTGTTCCACCTTGACCCCATTTTTTTCAAAGAAATCTATGGTTTGGCGAATGCTTTCAGCATCTCCCAAAAGTTGTATAAACATTTGACCGATCACTGAACCATTAATTTCAGTCATATTGGCAAATAAAATATTTAAGCTGACATCAAATTGCTTAATTGCTGCTTGTACCACGGTCTCTTGCGCTGAAGTACCCAAAAATTGCAGACTATAAATACTTTTATGATTTTGATTTTCGAGATTGTTTAAGATATTAACAGGGAGCTGTTGCTGTAAAACGGTTTGAATAAAGTTTTTCGTCGTCGGGTGTTGCGGTTGACTAAAAATTTCTAAGGTAGAACCAGTTTCAATCACTTTGCCTTGTTCCATGACGGCAACAAAATCACAAACAGATTCAATTACATCCATTTCATGCGTAACCATGACAATAGTAATCCCTTGCTCTTGATTAATCTTTTTAAGCAAAGCGAGAACAGATTTCGTGGTTTGTGGATCAAGTGCAGAGGTTGCTTCATCACAAAGTAAAATTTTGGGATGGTTGGCCAAGGCACGTGCAATACCGACACGTTGCTTTTGACCTCCCGAGAGTTCATCTGGAAAAGCATCTTTTTTGTGCTTTAGATCAATAAACTCAAGTAACTCATTTAAACGCTTTTCACGTTGGTCTTTACTGACACCCAGCAACTTTAACGGCATTTCAATATTGTCAGCTACAGTTTTGGTTTGTAGCAAATTGAAATGCTGAAAAATCATGCCTATGTTTGCACGTTCTTGACGTAATGCACGTGCATCAAGTGCCGTAAAGTCTTTTTGATTAATGATGACTTGTCCTTGGTTAGGACGCTCAAGCAAGTTAATCAAACGGATTAAGGTACTTTTACCTGCACCACTATAGCCGATAATGCCAAAAATACTGCCCGCTGGAATCTCAAGATTAATCTGATCCAGTGCACGTATGGTTTGACCTTTCAACTCATAGTGTTTTGAAATGTTTTTAAATTCAATCATATCGTCAAAAACTATAGCAAAAAGAAAAAACAGGCAAATTTACTTTGCCTGTTTTATGAGGGCCTACAGACCTTTCATAAAAGAATGGTCAATAGACCTGATCCATTATAAAACTATTTTGATTCTGTAAGATAGCTTACAGGTTTATTCACATCAACTTTAGTTCCACCGAAGTGTTCTTGAACATATTTACCTACAGCAGGAACATGATATAACTCCCCCACTTTTTTCAAAAGGGCATCGTCTTTACGTGCATCTGCAACAGCAAGTACGTTGACATTCATTTTGGTTGTTTGGTCAACTGGCTCATAATAAACCGAATCTTTAAGCACGTTTAAACCGCCTTCCATTGCCAAAGTATTACCTAAAACAATTGCATCAACTTCATCTTTAGCACGTACCGCAGTCGCCATTTGAATAGGTTTGATGACAATTTTCTTTGCATTTTCAGTAATATCAGCAGGCGTGCCTTTAACTAAATCAAAGCCATCTTTCAATTTGATGAGACCAGCAGATTGTAAAAGTAACAATGCACGTGATTCATTTGCGCCATCATTTGGAATAGCAATGGTTGCACCATTGGCAAATTCTTCAACTTTTTTAACTTTACTAGAATAAATACCCATTGGCTCTAAATATGTTGTAGAGATTGGTGCAATTTTTTCTTTGTTTGATTGATTGAAAGCAACAAGATATGCATAAGATTGAAATGCATTGATATCGACTTCTTTGTTTGCCACAGCAGTATTCATTGCAACATAGTCAGTGAAGTTTTTAACTTCTAATTTAATTCCAGCTTGTTTTGTTTCTGGCAACGTTGCGATATAGCGCCAAATATCTGCATCTGAACCTGTAGAAGCCATGGTAACGACTTGTTCTTTACCTGCATCTGCTTGGGCAGCATCATTTTTTGGAGCTTCTTGTTTTCCACAAGCAGAAAGAGTGAGCACAGACGCGCTAAGTAAAACGCCAAACAGCTTTTTCATGAATAAGTCCTAAGTAGCAAATGCAGTAGAATTTGTCCTTTGCATTCTCGATCATTTAAATCGAATTTTAACATTTTGAAAATAAATAATGCGGTGACGTACTTGTCTGATTGCGCTATCTATATTCTTTACATTTGAGGATTAGCAGCATGTTTTAAAAGAATTTTAATTGTTTAAAACAGACTCTAAAGATTTGTTTATCATATCAATAAATGAAAATTATACATAGTGGCTGCGTGTTGACATTGGGTACTGATGTCGTTGCCTGAATATCAATGTTTTTATTAATTTAATAAAGAAAACAAATGCTTTTGTTGAATGTTAAACGATAAATGTTTAAATTTTATACTTATTCATAATATATAAATTTTTTAGGATTTATTATCTTTTTTTCGAATAAGTAAAATAAGTCTAAGACCTAGAGCACTGCATTGATAAAGCATTATTTGAATTACTAGGCGAAAAGGAATGATCTTATTCAAACAGTGATTGACATTGACACCACTGTCATACTTTAGCATGGAGATCTTATATACCTTAAAGAGATCGATAAATGAAATTAATCATCTTTCTTTTAAGCAGTTTTTTATTGCTAAATACTACATATGCTCAAAATAATGTCTATATCATTCATGGCTATGGCGCAAAAGTGGATGATCATTGGTTTAATTATCTTGAGGAAAATTTACAAGATAAAAATACTAGAGTTGTAAAGATCGCATTGCCGAACTCCAGCAATCCAAATCTTTTACAGTGGAAGCAAACCTTAAAAAATAATGTTGCTCAAATTGATCAGCATACATTTTTTGTTGCACACAGTTTAGGATGTATTACGCTGCTTGATTTCCTGTCTGAATTGGATTTTCAACAGATAGGTGGTGTTGTCTGTGTATCTGGATTTTCGAATAAATTGGCAGTATTACCTCAACTGGATTCATATATCGCTGAGACGAATAAGGATTTTTCTTTTAAAAATAAAATATTGCATCGGAAGATGTTTATATCGAGTAATGATCAATATGTTCCAGCTGATTTAAGTATCTCGTTAGCAGAAAAATTGGAGTTTCCATATGAAATTATTCCCAATGCTGGACATTTTCTAGCCAGTGATGGATATCGGGAATTTCCTCAATTATTAGATTGGCTTCAAATGGTCATTGGTGGTGTTGAGGAAGTAGGTGATTCTAATGATTCAGCGCAAAATCAATCAAGGTAATTAATCTTATATGCATTATTCTGGAAGAGCGTTACTCACTAAAATTTACCCAAAAAAAACCCGCCTAGGCGGGTTTTACAACTCAATCAGATTTAAGCATTTTCACGAGCAATCGCACGGTAACCAATATCTTTACGATATTGAACACCATCAAAAGTCACTTTTTGGCAAAGTTCCAAGGCTTTCGCTTGCGCTTCACCAATTGTGTTGCCTAACGCTGTTACGCAAAGTACACGACCGCCAGCAGTCACTACATCGCCATTGACATTGTTTGCTGTACCTGCATGGAAAACTTTAGCATCTGTCATTTGGGTATCTAAACCCGAAATCACATCATCTTTGCTCGAAGTTTCAGGGTAGCCTTTAGACGCAAGCACAATACCAACAGTTTTACGGTCATCCCATTCAGCTTCAGCAGGTAAGTTACCAGCAATACCAGCTTCAACTAAATCAACCAAAGAAGATTTTAAACGCATCATGATCGGTTGAGTTTCAGGATCACCAAAGCGGCAGTTAAACTCAATGACACGAGGTTGTCCTTGCTCATCAATCATCAAGCCAGCATACAAGAAACCTGTGTAAGTATGACCATCAGCCTTCATACCATCTACAGTTGGACGCATGACTTCTTTCATGACTCTGTCAAAAACATCTGCAGTCACAACTGGGGCAGGGGAATATGCACCCATACCACCCGTATTTGGACCTTGGTCAGCTTCAAAGATACGTTTATGGTCTTGTGACGTTGCCATAGGAAGGATATTGTCACCATCAATCATACAAATGAACGATGCTTCCTCACCCTCAAGGAATTCTTCAATAACAACACGCGAACCTGCATCACCAAATTTATTGCCTGCAAGCATGTCATCAATTGCATCAAACGCTTCTTGATTGGTCATCGCAACAATGACGCCTTTACCCGCAGCAAGGCCATCTGCCTTAATTACGATTGGTGCGCCATTTTTTTCTACAAATGCTTTGGCTGCATCCACTTCAGTGAATACATCATAGAATGCTGTCGGAATGTTATGACGTTTTAAAAAGTGTTTGGCGAAAGCTTTAGAGCCTTCAAGTTGTGCTGCAAATTGGGTTGGTCCCCAAATTTTAAGGCCAGCTGCTCGTCCTGCATCGACCACACCATTTACAAGCGGTGCTTCAGGACCAACAATAATGAGGTCAACGGCATTATTTTTTGCAAAGTCGATAATGGCAGGGTTGTTGAGAATATCTAAAGCAACATTTTCACATTTATGTTCAGTTGCTGTACCCGCGTTTCCTGGTGCAACAAAAACTTTAGTGACTTGATCGTCTTGCGCAATTTTCCATGCCAATGCATGTTCACGACCACCACTACCCAAAACTAATATGTTCATCTTATGTATCCTTTTTTAATCCCTCCCAACCTCCCTTTATACAGGAAGGGGTATCACGAATTTAAAGAGTCCTGTAGTTCGTGACAAGTCCCTCTTATGAAAAGAGGGACTTAGGGGGATTTTTAAATAATGATTTATTGTGAATTAGTGACGGAAATGACGCATACCCGTGAAGACCATTGCAATACCAGCTTCATCTGCTGCTGCAATTGTTTCTTCATCACGCATTGAACCACCCGGTTGGATAATACATTTGATACCAGCTTTTGCAGCGTTATCAATACCATCACGGAATGGGAAGAATGCATCAGATGCCATAACAGCACCTTCAACCACTAAACCTGCATGTTCAGCTTTGATCGCTGCGATACGTGCAGAGTTTACACGGCTCATTTGACCAGCACCAACACCAATGGTTTGACGGCCTTTAGCATAAACAATAGCATTGGATTTAACGTATTTGGCAACTTTCCAAGCAAAGATTAAATCATCAATTTCTGCTTCAGTAGGGGCACGCTTAGTCACTACTTTAAGATCATCTTTAGTGATCATGCCGAGGTCTTGGTCTTGAACCAATAAACCGCCATTGACACGTTTATAATCGTATTGTGAAGCACGTTCATCAATTTTAGGAAGTTCGCCACATACCAGAACACGGACGTTTTTCTTTGCGCCAGTCACTTCAAGTACACCATCGGCAATACTTGGTGCAATAATCACTTCAACAAATTGACGGTCAACAATTGCTTGAGCTGTAACAACATCTAACTCACGGTTAAATGCAATGATGCCACCAAATGCTGATTCTGGGTCAGTTGCATAAGCAAGATCGTATGCAGCTTTAAGACCGTCTAACGATACTGCAACACCACATGGATTTGCATGCTTAACAATGACACACGCTGGTTTTGCAAATGATTTGACACATTCAAGTGCTGCATCTGTATCCGCGATATTGTTATAAGAAAGCTCTTTACCTTGTAACTGCTTAGCAGTTGAAACCGATGCTTCAGTTGCAGTCGATTCTACATAGAAAGCAGCGGATTGATGTGGATTTTCACCATAACGAAGATCTTGTACTTTATTTAACTGGGTATTGAAAGTACGAGCAAATTTATCAGCTTGACCTTCTTCTTTACCAACACGTGCACCGAGGTAAGAAGCAATCATGCCGTCATACTGGGCAGTATGTTCAAATGCTTTAACCGCTAAATCGAAACGAGTCGCATAAGATAAAGCACCATCCGCTTTAAGTTCTGCAATTACAGTTTCATAATCAGTTGCATTTACGATGATCCCCACAGAAGCATGGTTTTTCGCAGCTGCACGAACCATTGTTGGGCCACCAATGTCAATATTTTCAATTGCATCTGCAAGCGAGCAGTCTGGTTTAGCAACAGTAGCAGCAAAAGGATAAAGGTTTACGACAACAAGATCGATTGCATCGATGTTGTGTTCAGCCATGACAGCTTCGTCTAGACCACGACGAGCCAAAATGCCTCCATGAATTTTAGGATGCAGTGTTTTTACACGACCATCCATCATTTCTGGGAAGCCTGTGTGCTCTGAAACTTCAACTACAGCCACATTGTTGTCTTTAAGCAACTTATATGTACCGCCAGTAGATAAAATTTCCACCCCAAGAGCAACAAGGTTCTGGGCAAATTCAACGATCCCGGTTTTATCAGAAACAGAGATTAAAGCGCGTTTAATAGTCATGATCTTCGTCAACAGTTTTTAAGTCTAGAGATTGAACAGGTAGGCAAAATATAGGTAAAAAAAATGCCCACGCAAGCCGTGAGCATTTTATCATTTATTCACTCATTAAACCGTGAGCTTTTAACTTTTTGCGTAAAGTGCCACGGTTCAGTCCGAGAATCTCAGCAGCGCGAGTCTGATTCCCGCGTGTGTATTCTAAGACAACAGATAAAAGAGGTTTCTCCATTTCTGCTAGCACCATGTCGTACACTTGTGATGGTTGCTCACCTTGCAATTGTGCAAAATAGTGACGAACTGCGCGATCTACGTGAATACGAAGAGCGACGTCAGATTGTGCAGTAAAAATAGGAGATTTGCTATTCATGCGAGTTAATCCGAAAATCAAAATATTACTTGGGTAAAGTAATATATAAATGTGGTCTAAAAAAATCTGAGCTCCGTTTTAGATCCTAAAACGGTTGGCTCTAAAACAAGAACAATTAGCTTGCCACAAATCGTCGAGTTGAGTGAAAAATAAGCGTAACAATAGATTAATATTTGTTACAACACTCTTTTAAACAAAAAAATGTTCTACATGCGCGATATTGGATATAAAGCACATAACAAAACAGTATTTTTTTTGAAAAAATGCGAGGAGTTTGCAGGACAAAGCTTTCGTGGCGCGTATGATACCATTGTCTAAGAAAAAATGAGCAAGAAAACTACATTTTTTTTCATTTTTTTATAATTTTTTTTAATTTTAAGGGTGAATAATGTCTAATTGGTACTGATCAAAACTTTTTCTTGGCTCTGTAACAACAAATTTAAAAGGATATGGGCTATTTTTAGGAATACGCTTAATTCCAACTAAACTTTCAATCAGATATTGCTCAGGTGTAATCACATGTGTAGCAATGACCTTATTTTGAGCTTTTAAAGTGACTCTTATTAGGGGTAATTCTAAGCTTTTAGAATATTGGTTATTGAGTTGACCTGAAAATTGCGTCTCGTCTCTACCAAGTGCTTTAACTTTAAGATGACTAATCACAATTTGTTTATAGCGTTGATCAACAGTATCACACTGTAAGACGGCACAGGTTTGGGTAAAAACAGTATTTAAAAATGGATAACGATCAGTTAGGTTTGGATTAAACCAAAGGATTTGAAATAATAAAATGCTGAGTAGGGCCAGGTTGATCAAGCTCCACGCCAGATAATAAAACGTACTTTTGGGTTTTATTAAATGTTGCCCGTGGTTATTTAAACCTTGTGATAGGTTTAAGCTTGGAATGTTATTGACCGGTTCATTGTTGAAATAATTCAAATTGTTTAAGTATGTTCTTAAATCAATATTGGAGTTTTCAATTTTACGATTAAAAATATCTAAGACATTGGTTTCGATTTGTCGTTTCGTCGTAATGAGGTTTTGTGCCTGATTTTGCACGACAGTATCAGGATCGATCTTGGGTTGAGCAGGTTGACTGTTTTGTAGATGAATTAATGCATTAAAATTATGTGAACATTTCGGACAACAAACCATACCCTGCGCAACAGTGAGTTGCGTAACTGATACTTTATAAACTGAAGCACAATTTGGGCATCGGGTTTGTTTTTCGGTCATAAATATTTATATTTTCATAGATTAAATAGCCTTACGCGACCCAGAAATTCTGCACCAGGTTTCTTCACGTTTCTCGACTTCTACTATATCAAAAAATTCAGAATAAATACTAGAAACATCAGTAACTTGCTCTTCAATTACGCCAGCAAGTGCGAACTCTCCCTCAGATTTAATCAAAGTTGAGAATTCTTTAGCAAGAGACATAAGTGGGCCTGCAAGAATATTTGCAACTAAAATATCCGCCTGTTGGTTTTTAAATTCTGCATTGAACTCTTCAGGTAATCCAACATAAAGATTTTCAAGAACGCCATTCAGCTCAGCATTTTGTTTGGTCGCCAAGACGGCTTGTGGATCGATATCTGTTGCATAGACTTTCTTTGCACCTAAAAGCAGTGCTGCAACACCGAGGATGCCTGAACCACAACCATAATCAATCACAACTTTATCTTTAACATCGGTTTTGCCTAACCATTGTAGACAAAGGAAAGTAGATGCATGGTTACCCGTACCAAATGCTAAGCCTGGATCAAGTTTAATATTGACGGCATCCGCTTCTGGTGGTTCTATCCATTCAGGTACGATCCAATACTTTTCACCAATTTGAATTGGTTCATAGTAATCCATCCAAGAACGTTCCCATACTTGGTCTTCAAGAAATTCACTACGCATTGGTTCAGTTGGGAGTTGAGTACGAATAAATGTTTCTAGTGCTGTTACATCAATGTCTTCGCCTTCTTCTTGCGCGTAGATTCCTGTAACAATCACTTTATTCCATAGCGGAGTTTCGCCAGGGAGTGGTTCAAGCAAGTCTTGGTTTTCAGCATCATCTAATGTCACGCTGACTGCGCCTAAAGAACTTAACAAGGTTTCAGTAAAATCAACTTGAGCTTGTTCTACAGTAATATGAATTTGTAACCACTTCACGGCAAAGACCTAAATCGTTTTCTTAAAGGCAGTATTGTAGCCGAAACTGGGAAGTTACGCTTATATTCAGTAGCAAAATAAAAAATGGATGCTTAAACATCCATTTTAGTTGAGGCACATGATGGCTTTATATCGCAGGTTCAGTTTCAGTTGCTGCATGTCTTGAAATTAAGGCACCAAAAATAGCAGCGAGAATATACATAAAGATTGAGTAAACCGCGGCAGGCATTGCGACAGTAGAATTTGCGATCACAGTCAAAGCAATCGTCATGGCTAAGGTACTGTTATGAATGCCGATCTCAAATGCACATGCGCGTGCTTGAGCACTATTAATACCGAGTAATCTTGGAACAAAATAGCCAATAACCAGACTGCAAATACAGAAAATCACCGTGGCTAGGCCGACTTGAGTCAGGTACTCCATGATATGTGCACGTTCTTTGGTGATTGCCCCAATAATAATGAGAATCAAAAATACCACTGAGAAAATTCGTAAAGGTTTACTTAATTTTTCAGTAAAGTGCGGCGCATAATGCCGAATGAGCATGCCTATACACACTGGAATTAAAATAATTGCAAAGACTTGCAGTATTTTACTGAACTGCATGGTGATTTGTTGCCCATCATTCATAAAGTATTGAATAGAAAAGTTCACGATCAAAGGCAGCGTAAAGGCAGCAATGACCGAGTTAATTGCAGTTAAGGTAATATTGAGCGCAATATCACCTTTAAACAAATAACTAAATAGATTGGCGGTACTCCCCCCAGGTGAGGCTGCGAGCAACATTAAACCAACAGCAAGCAAAGGCGGGAGTGCAAGCACCTTACAAATGATAAAAGCGATACCAACCAAAAGGACCAATTGACAGAATAACGCAATCAATACAGCTTTAGGGTGTTTAGAAACTCGCGCAAAATCTTTTGGAGTAAGTTCTAAACCTAGTCCAATCATAATAATGGCGAGGGCGAGGGGAAGCATTATGGTAATTATCCCTGAATCCATAGTTTCATCCTTTTTGTTGTTTTACATTAGGGTCTGTAGACATTTCATAAATGGCTTGCGTTGTAGGTTAAAATTGAGCAGGCAAGGCAGGAAACGATGAGAATAGCGAGACTATTTTCGAGTTTCATAACACAGGCTGAGATAATTTTAGCCACAACCCTGAGCAAGAACAAAGCACTGCTTTGTTTGCAGCGCAAGGCGCAGCGGAGGACTAGTGTGTTTTTTTGCCGCTACGTCGTTACGAACTACTCATTTAGAATGACTAAATTTCATAATTCGCGCCTAGTATTGCCTAAAAAACACACGTAGTCGCAAACATAGACGATTTGTCAACAGACCCTGATTCAATATGTGAATATTCCATACTCTATTTGAGTGTAATCGAAAGGTATCGAATTGAAAAATGAAATCTATGACTCAGAAATCTTCTTGAAAATATGTGTTTTAAATATATAGCATTAGGCCGAATAACAATTGATTCATCGTAGACGTAAAACTATATGGATACTAATATTAATCAAGTCTACGCACAGACTTGAAATAAAAAAGGTGCTCCATTTTTTAATGGAACACCTTTTTTGCTCATACATGCTATTTATAAAAGCAGGTATTTATGCCTAAAGCAGATTATTGCGCTTGGATCGGATCTTCGCTTGGAGCGGCTTGACTCGGTTGCTCCATTGCAGGTTGTTCTGCTTGTGATGCATCATTTGTTGCTGGTGCATCGGCACTCGCTGGAGCAGATTGTTCTACAGCTGGGCGGTTTTCAATCGCTGGTTCAGGCGCTACAGCAGCGGCAGTTGGGTTGCCACCGGCAGGTGCTGGGAAGCTAAATTGTAATTTACCATTTTCATTTGGTTCACATGTACCGTTAAAAGTTACACCTTTATTGGCGTAGGTGACCCAGTCACCTTGTTTTTTCTTGGCACATACCTGAATTTGCTTTTTCACTTCGGCTTTGCTGGTGTTTTCATCAGCAGCATGGGCAAAACTAAATGCAACACAACTGAGTAAAGATGCTGTAATTACTTTAGACATGGTATTTTTCATCATGATATTCCTTATATATAAAGTCTCGAAAAAAATAATTTGTCCGTGTATTGTCTATCGTATCGTGAGTTTTTGATAAGTTAAATTCTATTTGTAGGGCAGTCATGAAACGAAGTGTCAATTTATGTTGCCTATGTATAAGAGATGTTTAATCGTTCATACGCATGATTGAGGGAAATAATATTTGTAAAACTGCCTAAAACTAGAAGTAAAATTTTGCTATAATTTCCTGTCATTCTTTTATCTCTCATTTATCACTATGCATTATCCTAAAGTTTACGATGTCATTGTTATCGGTGGCGGTCACGCAGGTACGGAAGCGGCACTGGCTGCGGCGCGTATGGGTCGACAGACTCTGCTTTTGACTCATAACATTGAGACTTTAGGGCAGATGAGCTGTAACCCAGCCATTGGTGGTATTGGTAAATCTCACCTTGTTCGCGAAATTGACGCCTTAGGTGGTGCAATGGCATTGGCTGCGGATAAGGGTGGTATTCAATTTCGTATTTTGAACTCGCGTAAAGGCGCAGCTGTACGTGCAACTCGTGCACAAGCTGACCGTATCCGTTATAAAGCCGCGATTCGTCATACACTTGAAAATCAAGCCAATTTAGATATTTTTCAACAATCTGCAGATGACTTAATTGTTGAAGGCGATACAGTTAAAGGTGTAGTGACCCAAATGGGTATTCGCTTTGATGCGAAAACTGTGGTGTTAACCACAGGTACATTCTTAGGTGGCGTGATTCACGTTGGTCTAAATAATTCTTCAGGTGGACGAGCAGGCGATCCACCATCAATTTCGTTAGCAGCTCGTTTACGTGAATTAAACCTGCCAGTAGGTCGTTTAAAAACTGGTACACCTCCACGTATTGATGCGCGTTCTGTCGATTTTTCTGTGATGATTCCACAACCGGGTGATTTCCCATCACCAACCATGTCATTTATGGGGGATGCTTCGATGCATCCTGAGCAAGTTAATTGCTATATCACGCATACCAATGCGCGTACTCATGAGATTATTCGTGGTGGTTTAGACCGTTCGCCGATGTATACCGGAGTGATTGAAGGTGTAGGCCCACGTTATTGCCCATCGATTGAAGATAAAATTCATAAATTTGCAGATAAAGATTCGCATCAGGTGTTCCTTGAGCCAGAAGGCTTGGATACACACGAGCTTTATCCAAATGGTATTTCAACGTCTTTACCATTTGATGTGCAGTTTGAGTTGGTACGCTCAATCCGTGGTATGGAGAATGCACACATTCTTCGTCCAGGCTATGCAATTGAATATGATTATTTCAACCCGCAGTCTTTGAAATTCTCACTTGAAACCAAATCGATTAATAACTTGTATTTTGCAGGTCAAATTAACGGTACAACAGGTTATGAAGAAGCTGGTGCACAAGGTTTATTGGCGGGCTTAAATGCTGCACGCCGTGCATGGGATCAAGAGCAATGGACGCCTAAACGTGATGAAGCGTATATGGGCGTTTTGGTCGACGATTTGATTACCTTAGGTACCAAAGAACCGTATCGTATGTTTACTTCTCGTGCGGAATATCGTTTGATGCTTCGTGAAGATAATGCTGATCAACGTTTAACAGCAATTGGCCGTGAAATGGGCTTGGTTGATGATGAGCGTTGGGCTTCTTATTGTGAAAAAATGGAAGCAGTTGAAAAAGAAACAGGTCGTTTACAACACCTTTGGGCTGCACCAAACAATCCAATGGGTAAAAAATTCGTTGAATTGACCGGTGCTGATCTTTCTAAAGAATGTTCTGCAATCGATTTGCTTAAACGCCCAAACATTAACTTTGCACAAATTGCTGAATTAACTGGTTCTGAAGTATCTGCATTTGTCGGTGAGCAGATTGAAATTGCTGTGAAATACGAAGGTTATATTAACCGTCAGCAAGAAGATGTTGCGCAAATGAAGCGTTTGGAAGATACCAAAATTCCAGCTGATTTTGATTATGATATCGTTTCAGGGCTTTCTCGTGAAATCACCATGAAACTGAAAAATGTATTACCTGAAACATTGGCACAAGCCAGCCGTATTCCGGGGGTAACACCTGCTGCTGTTCAATTGGTGATGATTACAATTCGTAAAAATAACCAAGCGAGAAAATCAGCTTAAGATGTTGAATTGTAAGAAACCCGCTATATGCGGGTTTTTTATTGTCTACAGCAAAGGGGGATTTTTATTGAAAATATATTGTCATTATGACAATATAAAAAGTAAGTAGATTCTAGAGTAAAACATGACAAAACAAGATCAATTAAAAGGTGCAATCTATGGTTTGTTGGTAGGTGATGCTGTAGGGGTATCATATGAATTTCTCTTAGCTGAGCAGTTACCAGCCTATGACCAAATTGAAATGTTCCCACCGAATAATTTTGCAAAGACCTATCCTCATATTCCAGTAGGGACATGGTCAGATGATGGCGCACAAGCTTTATGCCTTTTGGATTCATTACTTTATAAAAATAAAATGGATACAGAAGATTTTATGAAACGTATATGCAACTGGTATCAATGTGGTTATATGGCTGTGGATTTTCAAGTATTTGATGTTGGAGTACAAACTGCTGAAGCCATAAGAAACTATCTGTCTGGTGTGCCATTATTACAGGTTGCAAATAATGATGTACTCGCAAATGGCAATGGTTCATTGATGCGGGTATTGCCTTTAGCAATTTGGCATCAAGGTTCAGATATACAATTGATTGAAGATGCTTATGCACAATCACATGTCACACATGCGCATTTACGTTCTAAAGTTTGCTGTGCTTTATATTGTTTATGGGCAAGGTCTATTTTAAATGGTTTGGATATTGCAGCTGCTTGGTCTGATGCAGTGACAAAATTACGTGCTTATTTAAAAGATAAGCCAGATGATCTAGAACAACTAGAATATTATATTCGACCTGATGAATTGGAAAAGGGAACAGGCAGTGGTTATGTGGTTGATTGTTTAAAATCGGCTAGATATGCATTAAAACAAACAACATATCAAGATGTCATTAAAACAGCCATTGCATTTGGTCGAGATACCGATACAACGGCTTGTGTCGCAGGAGGAATCGCTGGATTATATTTTGGTTTTGATTCAATTCCAGAGTCATGGTTAGCGCAGCTCAGAGCTAAAGATTTAGTTGAACCCTTATTGGCCAAACTACTCTCCAATGTGCCAGTTTAAAGGCAAATATTTATGTAAATCAAAGGGCAATTGTGGCGCTTTGATTTTATGAGCTCTACAGTCCAATTTGATCTTATTAGGAGGTATCTTTTAAAAAATCATCTTACTTGTCTGTGTTAAGGCTCAATTTACGATTTATTTTTAAAGGCATATTTTAAATACACAGATCCAATCTAACTTTATAAAAATAACTCCTAAACAGAATTGATGAAAAACAAAGCAGTTTTAATTATTTTTCAGTTTGCAAAATCATGGTTATAGTCAATTTACATTCAAACGAGAGGTGAACATCATGACAATGAAATCGATCCGCTACAATAGTGCTGAACTCGCATGCTGTAACATGTGATGTTTAGCATACTCCAATAAATCCCATGTCTTGTGGACATATAAAAATGTGACATGGGTTTTATATCAGCGCAAAAACAATAAAATTTAAAAATAACAATCAAAACAATAAATCAAAGAGCCGAAAGGCTCTTTTTATTTTGATTATCTTGGCTTGGGGGAAGTTGCTAGATTATTCAATTTCATGTACCGCATTAAACACTTCAACAGGCTCAATTCGGACAATCTTTTTACCAAAACTTCTTAACCACCATACCAATTGTGAGGTAAATGGAACCACAGCACTGACTTGATACAACTCTTCATTCAGTTGTTCAACTTTTTGTTCTTTACTCAGTTGGCTTTCCGTGAAGTATTGTGCATCATCTTCGTGCATGACTAATTTTAATTCAACATTTTCGGTCGGTCGAGAAAAGTCGACTCTAAAGCCCAGCGCACCAGAATCGATATATTCATCAATATCGAATTTGACAGGGTGTAAAGCACGTAAATCTAAAACAGTTGCAGATTTAAAACGATGTAATGCAAAGGTCTGAACTTCTGTCTTGTCATGACGCGTACAAATCAAATAAATAATTGCACCTTTTTGAACCAAACCTAAAGGATTTAGAGTATAGGTTTTTTCTTCACCCTGATAACCACGTGCACGATAGACACATTCAATTTGTTTATCTTGTAGTAGTCCTTCATAAATGGCTTGCTGTGCATGTCTTTCCACCAGAGGTGGGATTACTGGTTGGCTAGCAGGCACAATTCGAACACGGTTAATCCATTGTCGAACATTGTTCTGCGTAGAAAGGCTACGCCGTGCCAAATCGAACCAAGGGTTCATTTCATCAATTAAACTCGGTGGAAGCAGGTGTTTTAAATGTTCTTCAACCATCATAAACGTGACTGCTTGCGAGCTGGTCATATGCGGCAGACTTTGAATCGGGGCATCTGAACGCCAACGCCAGCCTTGTGGTACGGTTTTGTTACTCTCGATCGGAAAGCGTTGAGCAATCTGATTTAGATCACGCTGAATCGTACGTAGACTGATTTCGATCCCTTCACGTTCTAAAACTTCTTGTAATTCACGTGTGCCCATCCACTTCCCCGTAGAGAGTCGGGACAGGATTTGCCATTGGCGATAGAGGCTATTGGAAGTTTCTTTTTCTTGTGCAGACATGGTTTGGTATCAATGGAATCGTGAATGTTTAAGGGAAATAAATCAGCTACACAATAGAAAATTAAAACTGATTCTGCAAGTTATATCCTGTGACTAGTCGCTTAGGTGTTGAAAATATTAGCTAAAAAATTTTGAAACAAGTTCGATCAAAACTCACATTGAGTGCAATAGCAAACAATGAATTAATAAAACTGAGCCAGAAAGATTTAATTGTACAGGTGAAGAATACAGGATATGGCGATTTAATAATATTTTGGCATTGATATTGCATTATTAAAGAAGCCATTAGAGAAGATAAAAAGAGGTTTGTATGCTAAAAGAAACCATAGATACAAATTCAAGCAATGAGAATTATGCAGATCGCTTTGCTTTGCCAGTTGCTGAGGCAGAAGAAAAAACTGAAACGACGAATCAACAACAGATAGGAAATATTCAACAGGCCATCAATTTAAATATCGATGCACAACAAGCCTCACATCATTTACTTAAACAAATGAATTCGGTTTTTTTTAATGAAATGACGGATGATCAGGTTCTTTCGCCCGAAACTGCTGAAAAAATCGAAGATTGGTTATCTCAACACAGCATTTACCAACTTGAAAAACTCAATGAAACAGCCAAAGCGCATTTTTTATATCAAGGAATTACTTTTGCGGTTTATGGTGAAAAATCGGGAATTGACCGCACCATACCATTTGATTTAATCCCACGTGTGATTGCCAAGCAACAGTGGAACAAGGTTGCAGCAGGCTGTACACAACGTATTCAAGCCTTAAACCTATTTTTATCGGATATCTATAATCAACAAAATATTTTAAAAGAAGGTTTAATCCCAGCAGTACAAGTGCTTTCTCATGAAGCTTATCAACCAGTGATGATGAATCATCGCTTGAATGGAAATATTTACAGTCAAATCAGTGGAATTGATATTGTTCGGGACTGCAAAGGTGAGTTTTTTGTCTTAGAAGATAATCTACGTACGCCTTCAGGTGTGTCCTATATGCTTGAAAGTCGTAAGATGAGTCAAAAACTTATGCCTGAATTATGCAATCAACACGTTGCCAATATTGAGTTGTATCCACAATTGTTGCGTGATGTTTTGGCTGAAAATTCAAAAGTAGATTGCCCAACAATCGTGGTTTTAACACCAGGGCGTTATAACAGTGCCTATTATGAACATTCATTTTTAGCAAGGGAAATGGGTGTGCCATTGGTGACATCACGTGATCTTTTTGTTGAAAACGACAAGGTTTATGTGAAAACTATCCGTGGACGTCAACAGGTTGATGTAGTTTATAGGCGTTTGGATGATGGTTTTTTAGACCCATTAAGCTTTAGACCTGATAGCACTTTAGGTGTTGCAGGGCTGATGTCTGCTTATTTAAGTGGAAATGTGGTGATTGCCAATGCCCCTGGTACAGGCGTTGCAGATGATAAGTCGATTTATCCCTATGTGGATCAAATGATTGCTTATTATTTAAATGAAAAACCAATCTTGTCCAATGTACCGACGTACCAATGCCGTGAAGCTGAAGCTTTGGATTATGTTTTGGCAAATCTGGATCAATTGGTGGTAAAAGAGGCTCAAGGTTCAGGTGGTTATGGGATGCTTATCGGTCCTAAAGCAACTGAACAAGAAATTGATCTATTTAAAATGAAGTTAATGGCTTCACCCTCTGCGTATATCGCTCAACCCACCTTAAATTTATCTGTTGCACCAACACTAACTTCCCAAGGAATTGCTGAACGTCATATTGATTTACGACCATTTATTCTCAGCTCACCAGAACGCATAGAAATTGTTCCAGGTGGCTTGACTCGTGTTGCGATGCAACAAGGTTCACTGGTGGTCAACTCATCACAAGGTGGTGGAATTAAGGATACATGGGTAATTGATGAATATTCAATTTAGCCCCACCTTCAAATAATCCCAGCCAAAGGAGAGCAAACATGATTTTACTCAGTACCAATGCACAGAATATATTTTGGTTAGGGCGCTATTTAACCCGTATTCAATATTTATGTAGTCAATTTCCATTTAAAACCAATGAATTGGCTTTAGACTATGCACATGCTTTTTGTTTACCAGCATTTGATGCAAGTTCTTTAAATGAATTGATTTTAGACAATGAGCAACCTGCATCATTTCATCAGCATTTTTTATGTGCCAAAAATAATATTCATGATTTACGTGGGGTGATTTCAGCACAGTCCTTTGCCGAATTAAATCAGTTATTACAACAGGCAGAGCAAAATGCTGGTTTTATTTGTGATGTTTGTGAAGAATGTAATGATGTTTTAGAGGCAGAAGATGATGAATTGTTGTTTCTATTTTTTAGTTTAGGGCAAAAAATGGAACAATTTGATCGTCAATTGCGTCTGAATCAAGATAAATCAGTGACTTTGACACAATTGAATCATTTGATTGATCGTTTAGATCAACATGGTATGTGTAGTTTGCCTGAAGTTTGGGAAGAACTAAAAAACCAGCCAGACCGTATGAATTATTATCATTTTAGTGACCATATTGACTCATTATTTGAATTGGATCGCTTATGAAACTGATGATTAATCACCAAACGCATTACCAATATTCTGAATGGGCAAAAAATAGTATTCAGTATATCAAGATGACACCACAGTCTAATTTGCATCAACAAGTGACGGGTTGGCATGTCAGTGTTCCCGGTGAAAAACACATTAAAAAAGATGCCTTTGATAATGTCTGGTTGACCAGTTCACAAATTGAGCCTTATCAACAAATGTCCATTATGGCGCAGGGGATTGTCGATATTAATGTAGACAATCAATTTGGTATAGAAGATCAGGTATCACCTGTGGTTTTTTTACAGCCAACCACTGCAACCTTGTGTAATACAGAAATGATTGCTTTTGCTGAACAGTATATAACGCATAAGCGTTGGGCAAATTTCCAAAAATTAGCAGAAGCTTTGTTGCAACATATGCCTTATATCAGCGCAAGTACCACAGTAACGCATACCGCAATGGAGTCTTTTTCAGCACGGCAAGGGGTATGTCAAGATCATAGTCATGTTTTGATTGCGATGGCGAAAGCATTGGGGGTACCAGCTCGCTATGTTTCTGGTTACTTATATGTAAATAATCAATCGCATTTGGCGAGTCATGCTTGGACAGAGATATTTTTAGACGGTAAATGGCATGTTATTGATGTCAGTAATCAATTATTCCGCCCAGAATCACATGTCTATGTGGCGATTGGACGCGACTATTGGGATGTTGCACCCGTTCGTGGAGTAAGAGAGCAAGGTGGCACTGAAACCATGTACTCTATTGTTCAAGTGCTTGCATGTTAGTGGTGGCAATGGTAAATAGTGTGAATAATTGCAGAATGTGATTAATCTCAAATTTAGTTGTATAGGTAGTTTCATGACGTATTGCTGTGCTTTAAGACTCAAACAAGGTTTAGTATTTATTAGTGATACCCGAACCAATGCTGGAGTCGATCACATTTCTGTATATCGAAAACTTTATACGTTTGGGGTAAAAGGCGAACGCTTTATTTGTATTCAAACTTCTGGCAACCTTGCAACGACACAAGCGGTGATTGGGCATTTAGAAAATCATTTGGCACTTAAGCAAGAACCCAATTTGTATAGTGTGAATACGATGTTCGAGGTTGCAGGATTGGTTGGGCAAACCCTACGCAAAGTCATTGCAGATGTCACTGAAGATACTCAAGAGCAAAGTAATTATTATTGTAGTTTGTTGGTTGGTGGTCAGATCAGTGGAGAGGAAATGCAGCTTTATAATATTTATCCGCAAGGTAATTTTATTTCTGCAACCAGTGATACGCCTTATTTCCAAATTGGTGAAAGTAAATATGGTAAACCAATTTTAGATCGTGCCTTAAGTTATGATATGCCTTTAGATGAAGCGTTACGTTGTAGTTTAATTTCATTTGATTCGACTTTACGTTCAAATGTATCTGTTGGTATGCCATTAGATGCGATGATTTATCTTAAAGACAGCCTAGAGGTACCAAAAGGCAAGCGAATTAACGACAGTGATCCTTATTTTCAACACATCAGCAAACAATGGTCTGAAACTTTAAAGAAAGGTTTACAAGATTTACCTAAACCGACTAATGATTATTTTGAATAATACTGTATGTGCTTTAAAGCGAGTTTAATCTCGCTTTTTTTTATATTAAAAATTATAAAGAGGTCGCATAAATTCAATTCTATGTTTCTTTTATTCTAAAATTTATATCGAGACAATTGACTAGGTGGATCATGATTTACTTTGTGTTTTTAATGATAAATGTATATTAAACCACTGTTTTAAATTAAAAAAATTAAAGAGCACGGTTGCTATGTATGTACTGTAAAGCAATCCGAATAAAAAAATGATAAACAATTAAATTATAAAAAGTTAAGGCTTGTATGTTCGCAAATAATTGTTTATAAATAATGAAAGTTAAAAAATAGAAGAATTACATGACTTTTCAATTATGCTATGCAAGTAAAACAACTTCACCCCATCATCAAATACTCAATGATTTAAGAGATATTTTAGGTGAAGCGAGAGATTTTAATATACTTCATCAAGTTCAAGGCGTTCTGTATTTTGCAGATGAGCACTTTTTCCAATGCCTAGAAGGTGAGGAAGTGGTTATCTTACATGTGCTGGAAAAATTGTATAAAGATCCAAGACATCATCAAATCAAGTTGTTTAGAGCAGGTCATGTTGATCAAGGGCATTTTTCTCAATGGTCTATGAAATACGTGCGACGCAATAGCAAAATTCAACAATACTTCGAGAGTAAGGGCTATAACCATTTTCGCCCATTAAGTTTAGATGAACAGGATATCCCGACATTACTTAAACTACTCTATGAGATTGAACAGCCAGAAGAATTTGTCTGAAATTTGAAAACTCTTAAAAAATCCAAGCGATGGCTTGGATTTTCATCTTGAATCGAGAACGAGTGTTTAAAGTTTTTTACGGATAGGGCGAGCACTCATACGACAGAGTAACTCATAACCGATCGTACCATTGGCAGCAGCCACATCATCAACCAAACGATCTTTGCCCCACAGTTCAACGACTGTACCTAGCGGTGCATCTAAGCCAGTGACATCAATTGCGATCATATCCATTGCGACACGACCAATGATCGCTGTCATTTGACCATGGATGCTGACATAGTTTTGTTGAGGAAAAGCACGCGGATAACCATCCCCATAGCCGATTGAAACAATGGCGATATCCATTTCATTTTTTGAGACAAATGTAGAGCCATAACCTACAGATTCACCTGCTTGAATATGATTGAGTGCAATGATTTCAGCGGTAAAGCTCATGACAGGTTTGATGTCTAGTTCAGCAACGCTTCGATCTGCAAAGGGAGACGCACCGTAAAGCATGATACCTGGACGTACAAAATCAAAATTCAGTTCAGGCCATTTAAAAATAGCAGCAGAATTGCAGCATGAGGCCAAGATCGGTTCACAAGCAGCTTTTACTTGTAAGAATTGATCTTTTTGTTGTTGATTTAATGGGTGATGATCTGCATCCGCATTGGCAAAATGCATGGCCAGCACACAAGTAAAGCCTTCTGCTTTGAGTGATTGAATCACTTCAATAATTTCAGCAACCTTAAAACCCAATCGGTTCATACCGCTATTGAGTTTTACCCAGACTTTTAAACCTTTGTCGATATAGTGTTTTTTATGTGCACGTAACCAAGTCAATTGTGGTTGATGATGCACAACGACTTCAAGATTATTTTCAAGAACACTAATCATTTCATCAGCGCTGAAAATACCTTCGATAAGGGTAATCGGTTGTTGATAGCCTAATGCTCGAATCTCTAAGGCTTCAGCAAGGCAGGCGACACCAAAGGCATCAGTCGCATTTAAGGCGCCTAAACAGTCCTTGACGCCATGTCCATATGCATTGGCTTTAACCATACTGACAATTTTAGCGGTTGGTGCAAGTTGTTTGACTCGGTTTAAATTATATTGCAGTGCTTCACTGTCAATATAAACTGTTGCTTGACGCACCCTAGTTACTCCTGAGGAATGGCAAAGATTGAATAATGCTGAATCGCATAAATAGAGATAAAAACCTAACTTTAAAAAGTGCAGCTTTAAAACGCTAAATATTGTAGTCCTATCAGCTCTAAATAAACATAAACATTTGTGTTTTGAATGGTTTATTGATTTTGTATCGATAAAATTTTTGCTAAGCGTCTTGCACATAATTTGTAAAGATATTGCACTTTATTTTTTAAATAAAATCGTACATTTTATATTTAAATTTAAGGATTTATTTCGGAGGGTGTATGGGAACATGGTCACATGAACCATTTGGAAATGATACTGCAAGTGATTGGGCCTATGAGTTTGAAGAGCAAGATGGGCATGTTGTCATTGAACAAGCTTTTGATGAAATGATTGATATGGCAACCGAAGAGTTTATCGACGCAGATATTGGCTGTATTGCGCATGCTGCGGCTGATGTTTTAGCTAAATCATTTGGTGAAGGGATTGAAGAAAATGAATATTATCCTGAACCTGTAGAAAAATGGCTTGAACAGAATAAAAACAATGTCAATTATGCGCTTATTCCCAAAGCATTGACTGCATTATTATTATTGACCAGTGAAAACTCTGAATTGGATGAGCTTTGGCAAGATTCAGATGATTATGATGAATGGACTAAGAATATTGAAACGTTGAGAGAGACTTTAAGTTCCAAGATTTGAAGATTAAAATCTCATCTCAACAGCAGTGTTAAATGATGCTAACTCTATTGATTAACATTATTCTTCATCTTGATATTGCGCATAATACTCAGGCGATAGATTACTAAAGCGCGTGTATTGACCTTCAAAGGCTAAACGCACAGTCCCGATCGGGCCATTACGTTGTTTACCAATGATAATTTCAGCTGTGCCTGCTTCTTTCGACTCTTTGTTATAAACCTCATCACGGTAAATAAACATAATTAAATCGGCATCCTGCTCGATTGCACCTGATTCACGTAAGTCGGACATTACCGGACGTTTATTTGGACGGTTTTCCAGAGAACGGTTAAGCTGTGACAGTGCAATAACAGGGCACATCATTTCCTTGGCAAGGGCTTTTAAGCTTCGTGAAATTTCACCAATCTCACCAACACGGTTATCACCCATGCCTGGTACTTTCATCAATTGTAGATAATCGATCATGATACAACCCAGCTTGCCGCCATGTTGTTTGGCAATACGTCGTGCACGTGCCCGAAGTTCCGTTGGTGGCAGTGCAGATGAATCATCAATATAAAGATGTTTTTCTTGTAGCTGTAAAATGGTTCCTGTGACTTTAGACCATTCATCGCCATCAAGTTTACCTGAACGTAAATGCCCTTGATGGACTTTACCGTATGCTGAAATGAGACGCATGGCGATAGAGTCTGCTGGCATCTCCATAGAGAAAACCAGTGCTGGAAGATCACAGTTAAATAACACACTTTCCACAAGGTTCATGGCAAAAGTTGTTTTACCCATCGACGGACGTGCAGCAACAATGATCATATCACCAGCTTGCATACCAGAGGTTTTATTGTCTAACTCCATAAAACCTGTGGTTAAACCAGTGATATTGCCTTCCATTTGAGAAAGTTCATTTAACTTATCAAAAACGTCTGCTACAACTGAGGTAATGGCTTTTGGCCCTTGTGCTTTGGCATTATTATTATGTTGTTCTGCAATAGAGAAAATATTGGTTTCAGCAAGATCTAGAATTTCACTGACTTCACGACCTTTGGTGTCATAAGCATTTTGCAGGATTTCATTGCCCACTTTAATCATGCTTCTTAACGTTGAAAATTCTTTGATTTTGCCCGCATAGGTTTCTAGGTTATAGAAACTTGAAGGTGAATCTGACATCAATTGCATTAAATATTCTTCACCGCCAATTGCATCAAGCAAGTTTTGCTTAATCAGCCAATCGTTGACTAAAACTGCATCATATGGAGAGTTTTCTTGTGCCAGTTTTTCGATTGCACGGAAGATATATTTGTGACGTGTTGCATAAAAATCAGTTTCATTCAAAGTATCACTGACTTGTTCAAAAGACTCAGCAACCGTCATCAATGCAGCCAGTACAGCTTGTTCAATTGCCAAGTTATGAGGAGGCGTACGAAACTCTTTTAACTGAGCATTGTCTTTGTTTTTTGCATCAGTGCTGAAGGGATTCTGTTGAGCTGTGGCAGTTGCCTGAGACATATAAAACCTTGATTTTTAAATCGTGCAAAAACATTATTTACGTAATGTATGTGTGTACTGAAGTACTCACTTATCTTAATGCAAAATACTAAAAGTATCTAACAGTAATACCGATAAGTAGGGGAATGAATCAACTAGAAACAATTTCAGCTGATCCGAGGTAAAATTTAAAGATAAAAAAAGAGCATACAAAAGTATGCTCTTTTTTTCTGCAAGAAATTACTCAGATACGATAGTAACGAGAACTTCAGCAGTAACATCATGATGCAATTGGATTGCGATGTTAAATTCGCCAGTGTGACGAAGTGCACCGTTCGGTAAACGAACTTCAGCACGGTCAACAACAAGACCAGCATTTGTTAACGCGTCAGCGATATCACGAGTACCGATTGAACCGAATAATTTACCTTCATCACCAGCTTTCGCAGTGATAACGATGTTTACTTCGTTCAATTGGTCAGCACGTGCTTGAGCAGCAGCTAAAACTTCAGCTTCACCTTTCTCAAGTTCTGCACGACGAGCTTCAAATGCAGCAGTATTCGCTTCAGTCGCTGCAACTGCTTTACCTTGAGGGATAAGGTAGTTACGGCCGTAACCAGCTTTAACTGAAACTTTATCGCCTAATTTACCAAGGTTTTTAATGCGTTGTAATAAAATAATATCCACGGCTCAACCTCACTTATGATTGTCAGTGTAAGGAATCAACGCTAAGTAGCGAGCTTGTTTAATAGCAAGCGCTAATTGACGTTGGTAACGAGCTTTAGTACCTGTAATACGGCTAGGAACAATCTTGCCGTTTTCAGTGATGTACTGTTTTAAAGTGTCGATATCTTTGTAGTCGATGTACGTAACGTTCTCAGCTGTAAAGCGGCAGAACTTGCGACGACGGTAAAAACGTGCCATTGATGTTCTCCTTATGCTTCAACAGAATCTTGAGCTTGTTGTGCTTCTTCACGTTGAGCTTTACGCGCACGTTTTTCTTCAGCACTCTTAGCGAGTAAAGATTCTTCAGTGATTGCGTTTTCACGACGGATAATCACGTTACGAAGGATTGCATCGTTATAACGGAACAATTCTTCTAATTCATTAAGCGTAGTTTGGTTACATTCAATGTTCATTAAAATGTAATGCGCTTTATGGATTTTGTTAATTGGGTAAGCCAATTGGCGACGGCCCCAATCTTCAAGACGGTGAATTTGACCTTCAGCATCTTTGATGTGAGAAATGTAGCGTTCTACCATTCCCACAACTTGATCGCTTTGGTCTGGGTGTACCAGAATTACGATTTCGTAGTGACGCATTGTCAGCTCCTTACGGTTTATACAGCCCCAACCTTAAAAAGATTGAAGCAAGGAGTCACAATCAGCATAAACTTTAAACAACAGTTTAAAAGCCAGTAGATTGTGCCGCAAAAATTGCGAGCGCCTATTATAGGAAAGTTTGTGCGCAAACACAATTTAATATTCAAATATTTATTGGAATAACCACTAAAATTTTACAGACCCGAGATTGAATTTCATCTTGTAACTATTTAGATTGAATTGGATTGAAAATGAATAAAAATATGGATCGCTAAAATGACAAACTACAGTACTGAAAAACTTGAAACCATTGAGTCTTATATTGAAAACCCTACACAAGACTTCTACTTTGATGTTTTTGATGGTCGTTATGACATTGTCATGGTGGTGGATTGGAGAGAAGAGGATGATGCAATTATTGGCTATTGTGAAAATATTTTAGAAACTGGACAATTGTCTGCTGAACTTGAAGATGCTGAAAATCAACAAGGTTTTAGCATCACAATTCATTATGGTGAAAAATCATTGTTGATTCCTTATCAAGGAGAAGGTGCTGATCGTGATACCACACTACGGGCACTCAGTGAAATTTTACAACCTGAGTATGAAATCCGTTTCTGTAAAGCTTCTGATGGTTCCGACACATTAGAATTTATTCCACTTCCGAAAAAATTATGGCATCAACTGGATATGAAATATGCGGGAAAAATGGATGCCTTATTTGCTCGGTTTGAGCATGATTCTGTTTTTTTTGGAAGTTAATTGGGGCACTCAATTAGACGTTAAATTGAATAAAAACGTGAATTTATTGATTAGATTAATTCATGATTTATTTTGTGGTAATAAAAACACCACAAAACCCTTAAAGTTTGGATCAGTATCAAATTTAAGTTGCTGATCCCATTTACCATGTTGTACCAAGCCAATTTTATAAGGCAGTTTCAATGTTGAAGCCTTGGTTAAATAAGTCTGATAATTTGGAATAGTCGTAGTGCCTTGATAGGTTTGAATCACCATTTCATCAATATTTTCTCTAAATAGCCTAAGTGTATCTGGATCACGCAGATTGGCCCAATCCATCAAACTGGTGATGCTGAGTTGATAATGCTGTGGTAACTGCTTTCTAAGCTGTTGTAGAAATAAGCCATATGCTTTTAAATTTTTAGTTGGTGCATCAAAGTCGATTTGAATACCTTGAATGTGATTGCCTGCGCTTTCCCACTGTCGGACGCGTTGTAAAATTTTTTCTATTTCAGTGCCTTGCCAATTTAAATGATGATTTCGAAAAACTAACCATACTTTCTGATGTGGAATTTTAACCACAGAAATGCCTTGTTGGATCAAGATAGATTGGTTGGAATTTTTCTCCAGCCTAACTTCACCTTGTAAAATATAGATTTCCTTAGCTTTGCTTAAATAAGGCGCAGACTTGATATTTCCCCAAATCCAAAAGGCATCATAGTCATTCGCATTGACCTGATCTGAGACTGTTGCGGATTGACTAGGTTGACACGCCATTAATCCTAAACAACATTGGATTGTCAGTAGAACCGAGAAAATCTGTTTAAGCATGAATCAACTACCAATAATATTTTAAAGATTTTGCCCATGTGGTATTTGGATAGTCACGTTTAATTTGTGCGTACCATTGTTTGCGTGTGGATTTTGTGGCCTCTTTTCCACCACAGACATTTATACTACTCGGCGAATAACACATAACAGCGCGATAAAGTGCATAAGCTTGTAATTCACTTTTAGAATTGGATTTAATAATTTCTTTATAAACTTCACCACGACTAAAAGTTTCACCTGTAAAGGCATTTTTCGGCTGGCTAAAACTTGGACCATAGTAATAGTCACCATAAAAACTTTCTAAAGCAGTGCCTTGATTACGCATATATTCGCCTAGGCATAAACGATAAGTTAAATTTTTTGGATTTTTTTCTAAGCCAGCTGTTAAGGTGCTTAATTTAGGGCATTTGAGCGTTGGTGTAATTTCATGACCATTCCAAACAAAAACTTCGAAGTGGGGTTCTGACTTATAAGCTTTAATTTTGCTGTTGTATGCTTTGTATTCTGAGGCATCTTGAGGTAACCATGTGGTATAGGCTTTATTGAATACCGCATAGTTTTGACTCATTAAGCTTTTATCTAATAATGTATATAAAGCCAGATTCTTTTTATCAGCTGAACTGTCTTTGGCAGTAATGATACTTTCCAAAGCTTTGACATCGGCAATTTGAGTAATGAATGCTTTCTGTAAGCTTGTTTGTTTGATTTTTGAATGATTTCCTAAAAAGGCACTTTGGTTATTGGTATTTTTATAGTGAATCGCTAGGGCGACTTCTGCCAAAGCTTTTTGATAAGGATTAGCAGAAATTGCGAGTAAATGGTCCCAATATTGTTCAACCAGATTTTTATCACTACTTTTTTCAAGAATGACCCCTTTAAGCGTATATTGGCTGAGTTCTAAATAATTTTGAATGGAATTAGGTTTTTGTTTCGGTAAATAATTTAATGCATCTTGCGGTTTTTTCTGAATAAAATATAAATGAACGGCTTGTAAATAACGGAACAACTCAGGTTGCTCCTTAAATACAGGTTTTTGTGCATTTAACTCGGACCAGCTAATTGGCCGGTACTGCGTAGAATCATTCTGACGCATATACATCAGATCATAGATGGCTAAAAAGAAGGGATCGTTGAGTGTTTTTGCATTGAAGTTTTCTAAACCAAATACCTTGCGATCTATTTCGGCCGCCAATGTGGACATATCGAGATTGTAATAATCTGATTTTGGGTGATCCATCTGCCAAATCATCTCTTTGACTAGCGCATCTTGTTGATTGGCAATCCAGTAGCCTCGGCGTAAAAAGCCTCTAGCACTGGCTACGTATTGACCTTTAGGGTAAAGCTTAAAATAATCAGTAATGCGATTAAAAAAAGTTTTAAGAAGTGCTTGATCAACTTTCTGAGTATCTAAATCACCATAAGTTCCTAATGACTGGCTATACAACTCATTTAATGATGTGCGGATGAGCATGTATTGAGCTGTTTCTTTTAACCAAGGGTCATCAACTTGACTTAAGGCTGTAAATATTTTAGTTGCTGAGGAATAGTTAGCTTTGTAAAATAAAATGATCCCATTTAAATAAGATGCATACTGTTGAGCGGACTGTGTCCATTGCGCATTGACCTGAATCAATGGAATAGTTTGTTGACAATCTTTAATCTGATTTCGTTGTTCTAACAAGCTGCCTTTTTCGTCTTGAGATATTTTCTTGTGATTTGAAACTTGTTGAAGAAAAACTTCAGCACCAGATTTGAGCGTTATACAGCGCTCATCATAGACGTGATCGTTTGCATCATAAAAAGCACGTTTGTTTGGAATTTTATTTTCAGATGCTTGAGTTAATTCGGTAGGGTAAAAAGGGACTAAGCCACTAGACGTATCCCATAAACTCATTTTATCAACTTCAAATGCTTTGATACTTGCTAAACCTTTGTCACTTAGCAGTAGCATCATGTTGGTTCTATTGTCATTGGCTGGATAGAGTATGGGGAGATTTAATATACGATATTGATTGTTGTTTAGGTCAAAAGTTGGTGATGCGATTTCTTCTGCAGCGCCAGCAAAGCTAGAAGTTGGATAAACTACCAAAGGTAAACCGATAAGAAGGACATATTGCAGTGTTTTATTTTTAAAAAGCATAAAGTGCCTATCGTTATAATAAAAATTTTAATATTTTAATTTTATTTATGCAGATAAAAAAAAGATAGAGAGAACTCTATCTTTTTTTAAAACAGTGGCAAATGAGGTGCAGGGGAGACATAACTAAAACTAAAGCTCACACTGAGCGCTGTAATTAGAATGACGGAATACAAAAAATATTTTTTTGCCCAGACCTGATCATTTTCAGCTTTAAATCCAATAATTGATAAATATACCCAATAGGCACATAAAGCATTAAAGGTAATAAGGAAGAAAATGTTGGTATAGCCAAAACAATACAATCCATTTAAAACTGCAGCAAACAGAATAACGTAAATTAAACTTTCAACTTTCGTGCGAAAAATTGAACGGGCTACAGGTAAAATTGGAATATTTGCATTTTTATAATCATCAAATCGATAGATTGCAATTCCCCAAGAATGTGGCATTTGCCAGAGTGCATAAGCTAAAAAAATCAGCAAAGCGGCAACATCAAATCCGTTAGAAACAGCAGTATATCCAATTACAGGAGGGCTTGCGCCAGAAATACTTCCAATCACAGTTTGGTGAATGGTAGTACGTTTACTCCAAAGACTATAAAAAATCACATACACAACAAAGCCGAGTACAGCAAAGCCAAATGCGTAGGCGTTGACAAAAAACCACAACAAAGCAAAGCCAATTAAACCGAGCACAGCAGAAAAAATTAAAGCAACTGTTGGGCTGATGGTTTTTTTGACGAGCGCACGATTCATTGTACGTTGCATTTTTTGGTCAATGTCTTGGTCAATGACATTATTCACCACACAGCCAGAGGCAACGACAAGCGTAGTGCCTAGTAATGTGATGAGAAGTAAAAGGAAATCTACAGAACCTTGAGCGGCTAAGAAAAAGCCGCCCAAAGTGGTAACGAAGTTACCAAAGAGAATTCCTGGCTTAGTCAGGAATAGATATTTTTTCAACATGACACCCTAGAGCATCATGTTTGAATGTAAGTAGTTCATGATCCATACAGAACCAATTAATAGAACTGCAATCGTCAGAATCGTATAGATGAATGCAATCACATTCCAGCGTTGTTCAGAAGATGAATTCATGTGCAAGAAGAAAACTAATTGTACAAGAACCTGAGCAATCGCAGTGATCGCAATCGTTGCAACAACTGCACCACCAGTCATTCCTTTCATCACCATCCCGAAAGGGATGATGGTCAATACGACAGAAAGAATGAAGCCGATAGAGTATTGTTTGATGTTTCCGTGCGAAGCACCAGCAGCATTATGATCATGACTCATTATAAAGCTCCCAGTAAATAAACTACGCTGAATACACAGATCCAAACGATGTCAAGGAAGTGCCAGAACAAACTTAGGCAAGCAAGACGACGTGTATTTGGAACAGTCAAACCATTTTTCTTGATTTGAACCATTAACACGATCATCCAGACCAAACCAGATGTTACGTGGATACCATGCGTACCTACAAGGGTAAAGAACGCAGATAAAAACGCACTGTGGCTAGGACCATGACCAGCGTGAACTAAATGATTAAACTCATAAAGTTCCATACCGATGAATGTTGCACCAAAGAGCCAAGTGATAATTAACCACATAAGCACTTGGTTGACATTTTTCTTGTAAGAAGCAAGTACCGCAAAACCGAAAGTCACAGAAGAAATCAAGAGAGCAAAGGTTTCAACAAGTACGAAACCTAAAGACTCACCAAATAACTCTTTTGGACTTGGAGTACCAGGCGGAATATGACTGCTTAATACAGCGAACGCGATGAAGAGTGTACCGAATAAAATCAAGTCACTCATCAAGTATGTCCAGAAACCAAAGACGGTGATGTCTGTATCATCGTGATGATGATGTTCATCGTGTCCGTGGTTGTCGTGATGAAGTACTTCAGCCATATCCTTAGTCCTTCTTCAAGTGTTTTTCAAGTAAAGCATAACGCTCGTTTTCGATACGTTCTACTTCAGCAGCTGGTACGTAGTAGTCCACTTTTTTAGTGAATGAACTTACGATGAAGCTGATAACAGCACCAAGGAAAGTTGCAACGACTAACCACCAGATATGCCAGATTAAAGCGAAGCCCATTGCTGTAATGAACAAGGCAATAACAAAACCAGCAGCACGGTCAGTTGGCATATGAATATCTTCATATTTCTCAGGACGTGCATACGCTACACCATTCTCTTTGTCATTCCAGAAAGTATCAATACCATTGATTTTTGGAATTTCAGCAAAGTTATAGAACGGAGCAGGGGATGAAGTAGACCATTCAAGTACACGACCATCCCATGGATCGCCTGTGTTGTCCATGTTGTCGTGACGTTGTAAGAAACCAACAATAACTTGCATTAAGAAACAAGCAATACCGATTGCTACAAGCACAGCACCAAACAAAGCAATTGCTAAGTATGGGTCCCATTCAGGGTTGTCATATGTATTCAAACGACGTGTCATACCCATGAAACCAAGGATATAAAGTGGCATGAATGCAAAATAGAAACCAAAGAACCAGAACCAGAACGATGCTTTACCCCAAGTTTCATTTAACTTCCAACCAAACATTTTTGGCCAGTAGAAAGTGATACCTGCGAACATACCGAATACAACACCACCAATAATTACGTTATGGAAGTGAGCGATCAAGAATAAAGAGTTGTGTACCAAGAAGTCAGCTGGTGGAACAGCCATCAATACACCCGTTAAACCACCGATACCGAAAGTCACAAGGAAGCCAAGTGTCCAGTACATTGGTGATGTAAAGGTAATACGACCCTTATACATAGTGAATAACCATGAGAAGATTTTCACACCAGTAGGAATCGCAATAATCATGGTCATGATACCGAAGAACGCGTTAACGTTGGCACCAGCACCCATGGTAAAGAAGTGGTGTAACCATACCACGAAAGCAAGTACTGTAATTGCAATCGTTGCATACACCATAGACTTGTAACCGAACAACGTTTTACGAGAGAACGTTGAAACGATTTCAGAGTAAAGACCAAAAGCAGGTAATACTAAGATATATACTTCTGGGTGACCCCATGTCCAAATCAAGTTCACATAAAGCATTGGGCTACCGCCAAGCTCATTGGTGAAGAAGTGGAAACCGAAGTAACGGTCTAGCGTTAACATTGCAATTGTTGCAGTCAATACTGGGAAAGATGCAATGATCAATACTGCTGTACAAAGTGCAGTCCAAGTAAAGATCGGCATGTCCATAAGTTTCATACCAGGCGCACGCATTTTGATGATGGTAACAAAGAAGTTAACACCGGTTAAAAGCGTACCTAGACCAGAAACCTGGAGTGCCCAGATATAGTAGTCAACACCAACACCAGGAGAATATTGAATGCCAGAAAGAGGTGGATAAGCCATCCAACCTGTTGCAGCAAACTCACCTAATACAAGTGAAACCATCATCAAACCAGCAGCACCAGCAAATAACCAGAAGCTCACAGAGTTTAATAATGGGAATGCAACGTCACGCGCACCAATTTGAAGTGGTACAGTGATGTTCATCATACCAACAACAAGACCCATTGCTACGAAGAAGATCATGATTACACCATGTGCGGTGAAGATCTGATCGTAATGGTCTGGATGTAAGTAACCTTCACCGCCACCTTTTGCAAGGAACAGTTGAAGACGCATCATGATTGCATCTGCGAAGCCACGAAGTAGCATCACAACAGACACAAGGATATACATAATACCAATTTTTTTATGGTCTACAGATTTAAACCATACATTCCAGAGGTAACCCCATTTTTTGAAATAGGTGATACCGCCGAAAACTGCAATTGCACCAAGAGCCATAATGACCATTGTTACAAGTACAATCGGCTCTTTAGGGATTGCATCCCAATTGAGTTTACCTAATAACAAAGACATGTCTTATTCCCCTACAGAAGCAGTTGCATGTTCAGCACCTGCATGTTCAGCACCTGCATGGTCTGCACCATGGTAGTTGCTCATGTAAGTGTTGATAATGCTTTTGAACAAGTCAGGCGTAACTGAAGAATAATAAGTCACAGGATGAGGCTTAGTAGGGAATGGACCTTTACGTTCAGCTTCGTGTGCAGCTTTAAGTTCTTCTGGAGTATGCGCATTGTTCAGCATTGCTTCAATTTGGTGTTTAGAACGATCACCATCTTTGAGCGTAGCAAATTCAGTCGCATCAAGCGTGGTTTTTTGGATCGCTTCAGGATTAATTGAAGTACCTTTACCTGCTTTAATAGCGTCTACCCAAGTGTTGAAGTCAGCATCTGAAACAGCATGAGCTCTGAAACGCATTTGCGTAAAGCCATAGCCGCTATAGTTTGCTGAGAATCCACGGTAGCCATCTGCAGGACTTGGATGTTCTGCAAGCATATGTAACTTAGTTTGCATACCTGCCATTGCATAAACCTGACCTGCTAACTTAGGAATGAAGAACGAGTTCATTGTAAAGTTAGAAGTGATTTGAAATTCAATTGGTTTATTGACTGGGAAACGAACTTCGTTAATTGTAGCTATTTGTTGTTCAGGATAGATAAATACCCATTTAAACTGTTCAGCGACTGCTTGAATTTTTAAATGTTCTTCCATCTGACCTTGAGTATTCGTTAATGGTCTGTAAGGGTCATATTTGTGTGAACCCCACCATGTTAAATACGCAAGAATAGCAATAATAATACACGGGATACCCCATACTACAATTTCAATCGCAGTAGAGTGTGCCCATGTAGGTTTATAGTCTGCATCTTTATTTGACGCGCGATATTTCCAACCAAACCACAATGCCATCAAGATCGAAGGAATTACGACCAATAGCATTAAGTAGATCGCAGTCATCATCAGGTTACTTTGACCTTCAGCGACTGGACCTTTAGAGTTTAGAAGTACTATATCACCACCACACCCAGTTAAGAGTGCGGCGATCGCAGATAAAGACAATACAGCTAAAGTCGTTTGTCTCATTTTACAACCTCGGTGAAGAGTCCCATTCCCTATATAAATATGGGATAGCGATTAAAGTGCCGCATGATTGAAAATGACTATTATTTCTAAATAGAAAACATTCTCAATGATCTGACACCGCTACGTTGTAGGGCATTATGCCTCATATCGTCAAACTTAGCTATACATAGAGGTTGAATATATTGATGTAAAAATACCTGATATTTTTAGTCGGAATTATAAGGAAAACAAAAACATAAATTATTATTTTGTGCTTGGCTAGCGATAAAAAATGGCGGTATAACCGCCATTTGAATTATTCTGAAAGATCAATAACTTTGGTTTTAGAAATACGATCATGTAATGCATAATTCTCTTTAGAGAAAAACATGAACAAATCAACAATGAAAATGATGGCAATCAGAGGTAATACGCTCATAACTTGAGACAGGATAAGAAATAAAAATGAACGAACAAAAAATCCTCTTAGGGACCCTGGCAATTGATTGGTATTGACATCAACAATCTGCAGTTTGAATATTTTTTTACCAATAGATTGCCCAAATTTGGTAATCATAAAGCATTGAGTGATCAAGAGAATAAGTACAAAGACCATCAGAGCAATATTCAGATAGGCTGGCATACTTTGACTGATCATTTCAGCAATTTTAACTTGGTTATCTACTGAAAAACCATCAGAAGCAACTTTGATTGCATCTTCAGGCATAAAATAAGCAATAGCGATGAATTGGGGTAAAAATAAAAGGGCGAAATCGATAAGTTTGGCTGAGATTCGTTTACCTACAGGTGCCGCTTTAATGATTTTTTTTGTACTTTTTTCAATTTTTATATTGGTAATAGCAGGATTCTGTTGACGATCAATTTGTTCGTTGTTTGATGACGTTGGTGTGACATAACCAATAGGCTCATAAACAAGTTTACCTTGTGTAAGTTCACCAAGCGCTTTCCATTCCGTTAATCCTTGATGCCAAGCTAAATCTGTTAAAAGTACTTGCTGGCTTGCAAGCATTTGATTCAGTTGTTCAATTGAATACGGACCAGCTTGTTGGTTATTTCTCGCCAAGTAAATTTGCATAAAACTCAATTCTCAAAATAAATCTAAAAGTACAAAATTGGTAGATGAAAATGAACATAACCGCAACTTTGTTCACCTACTTTTTTAAACCACTATGTATACTAGATTTTTGAATGTATTAACATTAAATTTACACGAAATCTTAAAATATCAAGAAAAATTAACCTATTTAGCAGGAGAGGGGTAACTGTGAAACTTCGTTTATCATTTAATGTAAGTGGCGAAAACTTTAATACACAATTATGTATCGAACGTTTGTATTCAAATGAGTTAAAGGCAGAATATGATGTTGATTGTCCAAATCATCTTTCATGGGTGCATCCAGATGAATTTACAGATTATCGTGATTATGAGAGTCGTTCAGCTTATGAGAAAGCATACTTAAACTTTATTATTACCAATATAAATATTCTAGATAGGTGTGGGGCGGATGATTTCTCTATATTTACAGAAATATATATACAGGCTGATGAGCAGTGTAATTTCGAAACATTAAGTGAAGGTTTTTATCCATATATCTGGAAATATACGATTCGTATGCCTACAAGTGTTTATATTTGCGATGAAGAATGTGGGTGTGCACAAGATTTTCTTTTAACCAATCCTAAATCTGATATTTGATAGCTTATTAAAATCAAAGTATTAAAAAATATGTATAAAAAAGACCCTGCTAGAGGGTCTTTTTAAACAGCTTTGATTAAGATTGTTTAATCTTTTCTTCTGCAAGGAAGAACCAAGTATCTAAAACTGAGTCTGGGTTTAATGAAACAGATTCAATACCTTGTTCCATTAACCATTTTGCAAGATCAGGGTGATCAGAAGGACCTTGACCACAAATACCTACATATTTACCCGCTTTACGGCAAGCATGAATTGCCATAGAAAGTAATGCTTTTACTGCTGGATCACGTTCGTCAAACAAGTGAGAAACGATACCAGAGTCACGGTCTAAACCAAGTGTTAGCTGAGTTAAGTCATTTGAACCGATAGAGAAACCATCGAAGTGTTCAAGGAATTGTTCAGCAAGTAATGCGTTTGTTGGTAACTCACACATCATGATCACTTTAAGACCGTTTTCACCACGTCGAAGACCGTTTTGAGCCAATAACTCAATAACACGTTTCGCTTCAGATACTGTACGTACAAAAGGAATCATGATTTGAATGTTGGTTAAACCCATTTCATCACGTGCTTTTTTCAATGCACGGCATTCGAGTTCGAAGCAGTCACGGAAGTTATCAGATACATAACGACTCGCACCACGGAAACCAAGCATTGGGTTTTCTTCTTCAGGCTCGTAAAGCTTACCACCAATCAAGTTCGCATATTCATTTGACTTAAAGTCAGACATACGAACAATCACTGGTTTGTCAGCAAATGCAGCTGCAAGGGTAGAAATACCTTCAACCAATTTTTCAACATAGAATTCAATCGGTGATGCATAACCTGCAGTACGTGCCAGAACTGCTGCACGTGTTTCGCGTGGTAGGCTGTCAATGTTTAACAACGCTTTTGGATGCACACCAATCATACGGTTGATGATGAATTCTAAACGTGCAAGACCAATCCCTTCGTTTGGAATTTGAGCAAAGTCAAATGCACGGTCAGGGTTACCTACGTTCATCATAATTTTGAACGGAAGTTTAGGCATAGATTCGATCGAGTTACGTTGAATTTCGAAATCTAACGCACCTTCATAAATAAAGCCTGTATCACCTTCAGCACAAGAAACAGTGACTTCTTGACCATCAACAAGCACTTCTGTTGCATTACCACAACCTACGATGGCAGGAACACCAAGTTCACGGGCAATAATTGCCGCATGACAAGTACGACCACCACGGTTAGTTACAATTGCAGCCGCACGTTTCATCACTGGTTCCCAATCTGGGTCAGTCATATCAGATACAAGAACATCACCTTCTTGTACTTTGTCCATTTCTTTAATTGAGGTAACGATACGAACTTTACCAGAACCAATACGTTGACCAATTGAACGACCTTCACAAAGAACTGTACCTTTTTGTTTAAGCAGGTAACGTTCCATTGTGCCGACATTTTCACGGCTTTTTACTGTTTCAGGGCGTGCTTGAACGATATAGATTTGACCATCATCACCGTCTTTTGCCCATTCGATATCCATCGGCGCTTGATAATGCTCTTCAATGATCAAGGCTTGTTTAGCAAGTTCTTGAAGCTCTAAATCATTTAAAGCAAATTGTTGACGATCTGTTTTTTCAACATCAACAACCACAACAGATTTACCCGCAGCACCTTCTTCACCATAAATCATTTTTTGGTGTTTAGAACCAAGATTACGGCGAATAACGGCATGTTTGCCATTTCTTAGAAGTGGCTTAGAAACATAGAATTCGTCAGGGTTTACTGCACCTTGTACAACCATTTCCCCTAAACCGTAAGAAGCAGTAATAAATACTGCTTCACGGAAACCAGATTCTGTATCAAGTGTAAACATTACACCTGCAGCACCCGTTTCAGAGCGAACCATACGCTGAATACCAGCAGAAAGCGCAACAATATCATGTGCAAAATTTTGGTGTACACGGTAAGCAATGGCACGGTCATTATAAAGTGAAGCAAAAACTTCTTTAATTGCGATAAGAACGTTGTCGATCCCACGAATGTTTAAGAAAGTTTCTTGTTGACCCGCAAATGAAGCATCTGGTAAGTCTTCAGCAGTTGCAGAAGAACGTACCGCAACAGCGATGTCAGGATTACCGTTAGAAAGGGCAGCAAATGCTTCGCGAACTTCAGTCTCTAGACCTGTAGTAAGTGGAGTTTCTACAATCCATTGACGGATTTTTGCACCAGTTTCTGCCAGTGCGATTACATCATCAACATTTAATGCTGCAAGTTCTGCATTGATTTTAGCATTTAGGCCACTTTGCTCTAGGAATTCGCGATATGCATCAGCAGTCGTTGCAAATCCACCTGGAACCGATACACCAGCATTTGCTAAATGACTGATCATTTCCCCAAGTGAAGAGTTTTTACCACCCACGATCTCAACGTCGTGTTTACCTAGTTTTTCCAGACCGATTACGCGTGCTTCCAAAGTTGTTACTCCACTTATGCAGTATTAATCACTATCTTGGCATGAAATTATAACAAAAAACTTAGCATTTTGATTCAACTAAGTGATAGTCATGTAAGATGGGCTTACTATAAAGATTATACATCGCTAAGACAAATGTTTGAGGAGATTTTTAATGTCAGAAAGTAACCAAATAAAGCGGAGCGTATTTTTTATTTCTGATGGTACAGCGATTACGGCTGAAACCCTTGGGCATTCATTATTAGCGCAATTTCCTCATGTAAAGTTTGATATCCATATTATTCCCTATATTACCTCTGAAGAAGCTGCAATGAATGTAGTCGAAGAAATCAATAAAAGGGCGGATAAAGATGGTCAACAACCTTTGGTATTCGATACTTTGGTTGACCCTTATGTTCGTGACATTATTAACACTGCAAATGCTGTAAATCTTGATGTTTTTGAAGGGCTTATTAGTAAGTTGTCGGACGTTTTAGGTACGCCACCTACAACTTTAGTCGGACAAACCCATGCTGTGACGGATTCTGAGTCGTATAAAGCACGTATTGATGCTGTTCATTTTGCTTTGGATAACGATGATGGCGCACGTACCCGCCATTATGACAAAGCAGATTTAATCCTGATCGGCGTATCGCGTTCTGGTAAAACTCCGACTTCAATTTATTTATCTTTGCAGTTTGGTATTCGCGTTGCAAACTACCCATTAACCGAAGAAGATTTAGACGATAACCGCTTACCTGCGGTACTGAAAGAACATAAAAATAAACTATTTGGTTTGATGATTGATGCTGAACGTCTCGTTGCCATTCGTTCTGAACGTAAAGCCAACAGTCGCTATGCGAGCTTTTCGCAGTGTCAGATGGAGCTACGCGCAGTTGAAGGGATCTATATTTCTGAAGGGATTAAATATTTAAATGTTTCAGAGATGTCGATTGAAGAAATTTCAACACGCGTTTTACAAATGACAGGTCTAAAACGTCGTATTGGATAATCCATCATTATATTTTTTTGATGTGTGTTGTGGTGTAAGAACAGTATGGAGCTGAATTAAAATTTGGCTCTTTTCTTTCATGTTTATTACTTTCTATAGTGTGACTTGTTATATGAATAAGATATTAAAAATAAGTTCATTTTTCATGCTTGTAAGTGTACAAAGTATATTTGCACAACAAACTAATGCTGAATCATTGAGCAATTTTGAAAATGGGTTGGTTGAAAAATATTATCAAAAAACCTGTTCAGGACGTGCTGAATGTGATCAGTACAATGAAAAAATTTCCAGCGAAATTGAAAATAAAATGAAAAATGATTCATCGAGTTTTGCATATTCGTTTGCAAAACTCACTGAAAAAAATATGCTGGATATCCATTACAGTCCTGATCGAAAAATTAAATTTTATACGATGGACGTTTCTGCTGGGGGAACGATGAGAGAACCATATAGCTTAATTCAAGTGAAGCAAAGCAATGGTTTGGCGTCCCAAGAGTTAGCTCAAGTTGGATTTATCGATAAAATTGCTCAAGTCAAAATTAAAAATCAGGACGTTTATTTAGTCACCAGTCTATTTATTAATAGTACTTGTTCAAGGAGCTATCGCATTCACTCCTTTGTATTGAATAACGGCAAATTTGTCGCGAAACCCATTTTTGAAACCAAGACTCAAAAACTTGATTCAATTGGTGTTGAAAATGATTGTCAGGAATGGGAGCGTTCTGCTGAAGATTTTATCCGTATCTCAAAAGACTTAAAAAATATTGATATATTGGTGGTGAATGCTTCAGGAAAATTGACCAATAACTATTTACGTTATCAAAAAGCTCCACAAGGTTATCGTTACAGTGGTGTGGTCAAATAATTAAATAAAAGAGGCCTAAAGGCCTCTTAAATTCAAACCTTCTCAAACTATTATTCGTAAGTGGTAATAATCACATCCACTAAATGTTCAATTCCTTCCATACTTTGTACTGCATTTTCAGTAATTTTAACGACTGGCCAAGTGATTAATTTGCAGTTTTTACGTTGTAGCGCTGTATAGTAGCTATCGGATTTTAAAAATACTTTACTCTTTAACGCAGAGTTCGGCATCAACTGACGTTTTAACCATTGTTCCTGAACTTGCGACTCTAGATAACGAATCGCCAACATTGATTTAACACGATGATTAAACAAACGACGATTTTTGATAATCAAAGGGTGCGAAATTAACTTTTGAACCCCTTTTTCAGTTTGCGGTAAAATAAAAGCGGGTGTGATTTGAAACACTTTTACAAATTCAGCACTGTTTAAAACGTGGCAAAGGTGTGTGACTGTAAGTTGATTTGCACCAATAATTGCCACGTTTAAACCGGTAAAATCGGTGAGTTTAATCTCAGTAGATGCAATAATTTTACCTTTATAATGCTTAAAAAATTCCGGCTGATTTTGAAAAAAACCTTCATTTTGACTCTTTTTCCTGTCGAGCATATTATTTCCTTTTTATACTAATTGGTCGCAGTGGGTTCTGACGTTAATTGATATATCCAACTTGGGACTTTAGGTAAAGACTTTTCAGGAATCTTGTCAGTCACGCTAACCATGGCATCAATCGGGATATGGAACCATTTTTTATTGCGATCTACTACATTTTTGCCATGAAATTGAATGATTTGGAACCACGGGTTACGGCGTCCTTCCACTGTTCTTCCGCCAATTTTCGAAAATTTATTCATTGCTGCATATAATTTTTCTTCAGGAAGCCCGAGCTTAATAACATTGTCACGCATTTTATTGATGAGTGGTAAGTAAGCCAAAATACCCAACATCAAACGAGGGTCGATTACTCGTGCAGCCATTTGGGCAAGCTCAATGACGCTTTTATTGATCCCTTGTGCTTCCATCACACTGAAACCCACACCTAAATGCCGTGCTTCATCACCATTAATCAGTTCAAAGGCTTGGTGGCATACAGGATCATCTACAGTATCCAATAAAAAGGTACATAAAGCACCATCCAAAGCAACTTCAAGCATCGGAATCACTGCGCCTAAAATATAAAAAGGCATTTCATCGGCATAGGTATCTAGCCATTCGATAATCAAGCGTAAATTTTTATTTGGTTTAGGGATATCACCATCTAACATTCCCCAGCGTTTCATGAGCGCCATTTCTGCATTGGCATGGCGTTGTTCTTCGGCATGAAATATAGCGTACATTTCACGTAAAGTTGCCGTTGGCGCTTTTTTTGACATTGCTGAAAATGCACGGGCACCTACATGCTCAATCCACATCAGATCTGCCATAAAGTCTTTAAGTTTTGGCCATTGTTCCGCTGTAACTAGCTCACGGCCTGGTGCATCCCAATCAATATCGGATAAAGTCCATTGTGTGTTTTTGACTTTATCTAACATTTTTTCTAAGTCAATTGAAGCCATAGCAAATCTATCAAAAATAAGGATTTCATTGCATTTTATTTAATATTTCTGTGAATCAATTGGCAAAGATATTCATTGTGGAATGATGAAAAATATCAACGCAGTAATGGTTTGATTTTGAATGTGAAAATTTAGCTAAGTGATTGAGATAAAAAGAAAGACTTGTCATAAAAGGACAAGTCTTATCATTTGGAGCAATAGATTGTTTAACAATTAAAATTTATCTTCTGGTGTTTCTAGGTCTTTAACTTCAACTTGTTGAACAGGGTGGGGCTGAGGCAGTTCAGGCTGTGAATGCGTTCTGAGATATTCCAAGTCTCGAATATTCTTTTGTACAGCAACAGCACCGAAAAGGCTAAGTAAAAAAGCCATGATATAAAAACCTTTCTCACTGAGTGCCATCGTCGCATTCCATAAACCCATTGCGAGTAGAACAATACAGATCACCACTGAAGCCCAACACAGTCCATAATAAATTGCTGTGACTGACTGACCTTCAAGTTTATCCCGAACAACTTTTTGCAGTGAAACAGCAGAAAATAAACCATAAAGGATCAGGATTAAATAATAGCCTTTTTCATTTAATAGAATTTGTGCATTGAATAAACCCACACAGTAGGCTGCCGCACCAGCAAGTAAAGCCACCCAACTGACTGCAATAAAAGCAGGGGTGGGTTTATTGATATATTGGTTCATTGTTGTTCCTTATTACTATTTTACTGATTTTTCTATGTTCTATTATGCTGATTTGAAATGAGATGGCAAATCTTTTCAATTTATTAGTTCCAATTAAAATAGGGTTTAAGTGCAAAGAATAGTAAATAGTATTTTAAATCAATTGGATATTTTAGTTATGCAACAGATAAATCAAAAAAAACCAAAATGAAATTTCTCATTTCATTTTGGTAAAGAGGAAAACATGATTGATTTGTATTATTTTTTTAAATCCATCAACAAACTAAAGTTATCTAAGCGCTTCTGTGTATCATAAATATCGCAAGTGAAAATAAATTCATCTACCTGATATTTTTCTAAAAGTTGCTTTAAACCGTTCTTGACCGTATCTGGTGAGCCAATTTGCGCCATACCTAAGAAGTTTTGTACTGACATTTTCTCTGATGCAGACCATCGGCCTTCCATTGTTGCTACAGGCGGTTTCAGTTTTAAACTTTGTCCTGTCAGTAATGCAAGAATACGTTGATACACACTTGTGGCTAGATACTCTGCTTCCTCATCGGTTTGGGCGACCACAGTAGGAACCCCCATAGATACAAACGGTTTATCTAAATAGGCGGATGGTTCAAAATTGTCACGATAGAGCTGAATGGCTTGGCCTAACATTCTCGGTGCAAAATGTGAGGCAAATGAATAAGGAAGCCCCAATTTAGCCGCCAGTTGTGCGCTAAAAAGGCTCGATCCTAAAAGCCACACAGGCACATGCGTACCTTGCCCAGGTGTTGCTTTAATTCTTTGCTGAGGCACTGCGTCAGCGAAATAGCTTAAAATTTCTAAAACATCTTGTGGAAATTGCTCTTCTGTTTCTTGACGACCACGTCTTAATGCACGCATGGTGGTTGGATCTGTTCCGGGCGCACGACCTAAGCCGAGTTCAATACGATTTGGATAGAGTGTTGCCAAGGTACCAAACTGTTCAGCAACCACTAAAGGTGCATGGTTGGGTAACATAATCCCTCCCGAGCCCACTTTAATATTTTTTGTATTGGCTAAGATGTAACCCAGCAATACAGCAGTTGCGGAGCTGGCGATACCATCCATATTATGATGTTCAGCTAACCAAAGGCGATCAAAGCCCAACTGTTCTGCATGCTGAGCAAGTTGCAATGCATGCTTAAGTGAAAACGCAACTGTTTGATCTTCTCGAACAGGTGCGAGTTCTAGGATAGAGAACTTCGTATTCTTTAATGCGGTATCTGTTAAAGACGACATTTTTAAACTCGAAAATAATATATATCGAAATAATACGATATAAGTGTGCAAATGTATATCGAAAATTGTCGATATTTGGTGGTTTTGATGTTGATTTTATTAACCGAAAAACGAATCAAGCACCCGATGGTGCTTGATTTAAATGATTAGCTATTAATTTTGGACTGAAATTAATTTTTCCAGTTGTTCCAACGATTTTTGTTTTTGTAGTGACCATAATGATTGCCATTGTCTTTACGATAGCCACGATCATTGTAGCGATAATCAACATTACGGTAACCGCTACGATCATATCGATCATTATAACGTCCATAACGGTTGTCATAGCGGTCATCATAACGACGATCTTCACTGACTTTTTGACCTAATGCCGAACCACCTGCAGCACCAAGACCCGCACCAATATAGCCACCAGTTGAAGTACCAGTCACATTACGACCTACGGTATAACCACCAGCACTACCTAAAGCACCACCGATGATCGCACCATTACGGTCACGTTTATTTGATGAAGCGCCTGCGCCAACACCACCACCGATTGCAGAACCAATCATCGCGCCTGTTGAACCACCCATTTGTTGGCCAATCGCAGCACCCACCACACCACCAAGTGCAGATGTTAATGCTGTATTGGTTGAGTTGCCTGCATGTGCAGTCGTCATCATTGTTGCTGCAATTACTGTTGCACCAAGGATTGCTTGTAATTTCATTTTAAACTCCTGATCGAAGCTTCTTCGAATTCTTTAACTTGAGGCTAGAATAACGAAACATTTAGCAATAATTATGGATTTGAATGTAAGCAATTTCTGTGTTTTGTGTGTGGATTGTATATTTGGCTGATTAATTTATTCATATTATGTGAATATTAAACTTAATTTTAAGTAAAACCTTATTTTGTACAATCAATATTAAGCTATGAATCATTACTTGTAGTTCTACACGATTGACAGTTTATCTAAGATGAAACAAAACAAAAAAGCACCCGAAGGTGCTTGATATCATTTACGGATAAATTAGTGATGACGACGGTGTTTTTTGTAGTACTTTTTATTGTACTTACGTTGATCTGCATGGCGGTCTTGAGAAACTTTTTTACCAAGAACTGAACCACCCGCAGCACCAGCAGCAGCACCAATATAACCACCAGTGGTACCACCCATATTTTTACCTACGGTATAACCACCAACACCACCTAAACCACCACCGATTGCGGCCGCAGTACGGTCCTTTCTATTGGTTGATGCAGCAGCACCACCTGCACCGCCTACTGCTGAACCAATCATTGCGCCAGTGTTACCACCGATTTGTTTACCTACAGCAGTACCAACGACACTACCTAGAGCAGAAGTTGCTGCAATACGTGTTGAGTTATCAGCATGAGCACTTACTGTAAATATTGAAGTTACTGCCAATACAGTACTAAATATGATCGTATTAAATTTCATGTGTTGCTCCATGTCCTTATCTGGACAGTTCTATCTCTATTCGATGTGGCAAATGTAACAAAAATTTTTCCAAAAAATGTGGAGAGGGATCTGAAAATTGATAGCGTTTGGTATCTGAATGTATGTTTTCTATTAAAAGTGATTTTAAAACACCCATATTAGTTAACAAATAGCATGAATAATGGAGAATAAAAGCATCTAATCAAAAATCATGCGGATCATCTTGTTATAAATTCTATAGCTTATCTTGACGGCGCTTATATAAATGTGTCATTTAAATGGCAGAATCGGTAAACTAGGCACAATTTTAGAATTTTCTTACCAATTTTAAATGGGCTGTTATAAAGCTCGATGTTTTTTGGTAAGGCTTAGCTTGAGAATGTATTTAAAATGAAAGAATCGTTACGTTTACGATTAGACCAACTTTGTGATCGACATGAAGAGTTAGAAGCATTATTGGCAGATGTTGAAGTCATTTCAGACAATAAGCGTTTTCGTAATTTGTCCCGTGAGCATAATGATTTATCAGAAATTACCGATGTTTGGAAAAAGTACAAGCAAGCTGAAGAAGATATTGAAACAGCAGAAGCAATGTTAACTGATCCAGATTTTAAGGATATGGCTGTTGAGGAAATCAAAGAGAACAAAGCTTTAATTGAACAACTTGAAGCTGAGTTGAATATTCTCATGATTCCTAAAGACCCAAATGATGCCAACTCGGCATATTTGGAAATCCGCGCTGGTACCGGTGGTGATGAAGCGGCGATTTTCTCGGGTGACTTATTCCGTATGTATAGTAAATACGCTGAAACTCAAAACTGGCGTATTGAGATCTTATCTGAAAATGAAGGTGAGCATGGCGGATATAAAGAGATTATCTGTCTAGTGAATGGTGAAGGTGTTTACGGTCGCTTGAAGTTTGAAAGCGGGGCGCATCGTGTACAACGTGTTCCAGCCACTGAGTCACAAGGTCGTGTACATACTTCGGCATGTACTGTGGCAATTCTTCCAGAAGTTGATGTAGACACCACAGTAGAGATTAATGCTGCGGATCTACGTATTGATACTTACCGTGCTTCTGGTGCGGGTGGTCAGCACATTAACAAAACTGATTCTGCTGTACGTATTACCCATCTTCCAACAGGTACTGTTGTGGAATGTCAGGATGAACGTTCACAGCATAAAAACAAAGCAAAAGCGATGGCGTTACTGGCTTCACGTTTAGAGAATGCGAAACGTGCTGCAGCCGATGCAGCAACATCTGAAATGCGCCGTGATTTGGTGGGTTCAGGGGATCGTTCGGAACGTATCCGCACATATAACTATCCACAAGGTCGTATGACAGATCACCGTATCAATTTAACTTTATATAAGTTAGATGCAGTAATGGAAGGTGATTTGACTGAACTACTTGACAGCTTACATCGCGAATATCAAGCAGATCAGTTGGCGATGCTTGCACAACAAAATGGTGGTTAATGAATATTGCACAGGCTTTGGCCTTACGTGGAGAAGCTGAAAGTTATGAGCGTCAAGAAAATGCTTGGTTACTTGAGCATATTTTAAAAATTGATGCTTTTGATTTGTCACTTAAATCTACGCAAGAATTAACCGCTAAGCAAGAACAGCAATATGTCGAGGGTCTAGCGCGGATTGCTGCGGGTGAACCCTTGGCTTATGTAACTGGCTCACAACCATTTTGGACTTTGGATTTAACCGTTACCAGAGATACTTTAGTCCCTCGTCCAGATACTGAGGTATTGGTTGAAACGGTTTTAAATCTTGATTTGCCTGAAGATACTCGTATGGTTGATTTAGGTACGGGTACAGGTGCGATCGCATTATCGCTGGCAAGTGAGCGCCCCAATTGGTCTATTATTGCCACAGATATTTATGAACCGACTTTAGAGGTTGCTTTACATAATGCTGAAAAGCATGACTTGGGGCAGGTCAAGTTTTTTCTAGGAAGTTGGTTTAAAGCTTTGAATCGTCAATTTTTTGATGTGATTGTTTCTAACCCTCCCTATATTGATGCTGATGATGAGCATATGCCGCATCTTGCTTCTGAACCTGAAAGAGCTTTGGTTGCTGAGCAGCATGGTTTGGCGGATATTGAACATATTGTTCAGCAAGGTAAAAAATGGTTGGCGACACAAGGCTGGATTGTACTTGAGCATGGTTATGATCAAGCTGAAGCGGTACAAAACATTTTTAAAGGTGCTGGTTTTAAACAAGTTAGAACTGTTAAAGACTATGGTGGTAATGATCGTGTCACGCTAGGTCAGTGGCCAAATTAGTTTTGCATCTTTGTTGTTTAAAAGACTTTGTTGGATGGCGGTGGTTGCTTATCCAACAAAGTCTTTTTTATTGGCGAATAATAAGGATTAAAAGAGTTCGGCGTATTTTAAAGCTAATAGGGAATATAACCTTTAGAAGAACATGCTAAGTCAAATTACTTTTCACCAATTGAATCGGCTCTAAGAGTTTTTCACCCAGAGAGCTGTGCATTTCTCTTTCAATTAAACGGGTAATTGAATCTAAAGGTAAATCATTTTCTTGTAGGCCAAATGGTTCTTCAAGCTGAGCACTCAAAGCATCTAGTCCCAAAAATAAATAAGCAATTAAACTGACGATGACGGGTGTCCAAATCCCTAAACTTGCTTCTAAACTAAACGGCAAAATCAAACAAAAGCAATATACTGTGCGATGTAATAAGACTGAATAAGAATAAGGCAATGGGGTGGTTAGAATGCGATCACAGCCAGCCTGAATATTACCCATAGCAACAATATGATGATTTAAACCTTGATAGATAATGTCAGAAATTTCACCTGATTTAAGTGATTGCACTAAAGATTTTTGGATTTCTTCTAAAACAAATTGTGCAGCGTTTAGGTGGTTTGCCAGTTGGCTGAAGCTTAATTCATCTAAATCAACTTTATTTTTATAAAATTCAATGGATTGATTTTGATTGCGTAAACGATTTCTTAATAAACGGGTAAATAGCATCACACGATACATTAAAACTTTACGCTGGTTTTCTTGTAAAACATGTGTGTCACGAGAAAGATGGCGTGAGGTTGCAATCAAAGCACCCCAGAGTTTACGACCTTCCCACCAACGATCATAACACGCCGTATTTCTAAAACTTAAGAAAATAGAAAGGATAATCCCGAACACGGTAAACCCAATTGCAGGTACAGCAGGAATTGTAAAATAGTGATGTGATGATAGGTAAACCAGAACTGTCGAGATCAGCACAACAAACGTTAATGCGGGTAAGACTTTGGGAAGAATGGTGCCGTGCCAAGCAAAGAGAAGTGCAAAGCTGTTACTTTTATCACGAATGATCATACTGTCTACCTAAATATTACTGTGACAGTGTTTCATAGAGAAAAGCAGAAATGCAAGTTGCAAAGAAGCAATTTAAAAAAATACGGCTGATTAAAAGCCGTATTTTGCACGGTTTATGTTCTCCAACGTAAAAACCAGTTTTCAATCAATTTCATTAGACTGTCTGTGAGTTTGCCGAGGACAGCCAGCAAGATAATCGCAATAATCACAATATCTGGTCTTGACGTTTCTCGACCATCACTGAGTAGATAGCCGATACCTTGTGTAGCCGCAATCAGTTCTGCTGCAATCATAAACATCCACGCTAGGCTTAAACTGTTTCTGAGTCCAACGAGAATTCCAGGCGATGCAGCAGGCAGAACAATTTGGAAGATACTTTGTAGATAGGTCAGACGGTATACTTTTGCCACTTCTAACAACTTTGAATCAACACCATGTATGGCAGATACGCTATTGGTATAGGTGGGAAAGAATGCACCAATCGCGATTAAGGTAATTTTTGAGGCTTCATCAATGCCTAACCACAAAAGCAATAATGGAATCCAAGCAAGACTTGGAATAGATTTGATCGCTGAAAATGTAGGTTCTAAAAATTCTTCAATGTGTTTGTTTAAACCCACTGCAATTGCAAAAATGAGTCCCAATAGGCTACCAATAAAAAAACCTAAAAAAACACGCCAAGTACTGGTATAGATATGGGTCAATAAATCACCTGCGGCAAGCTCCTTGAATGAGTCAACTAAGCTACTCGGTGCAGGGAGCAGATAAGACTCAATCCATCCAAAACGAACTAAATACTCACATAATAAAATGAGCAACAACGGAATCGTAATTCCTTTTACCCATTTTAGAACATTGGCTTTAAAGGCAGGTTTGTTTAAACCCGCCTGCGCTATATGTACATTTGATTCGCTTTGCGTCGATTGAGCATGTGTAGACTTTGTCATTACTTCTCAGCAACCTTGCCAATAACCTTTTGCGCATATTTGCTGTCAAATAGTTGATCCACAACTTGATTTACATTGGTGCCTTTTCGAACCAGTTCCTCTTCAGTCAAAATAGTGCCTGCTTTCTTTAGCGCATTAAGCTGTTTCGCGGTTGGAATGTTTTGATCTAGATTGGTTCGGCTCAATTGCAATTTCGCCACTTCAAGTGGCAATTTTGCTTCACGTGCTAATAATTCTGCAAGTTTATCTGGATTGGCTTTTGCCCATTTACGTGCTTGTTCATAAGCTTTAATTACAGCCTCAACTGCTTCTGGGCTTTGGGTGCTAAATTGATCTTTTACACTTAACACGCTGTAACTATTAAAAGCGATATTGCGATAGAGCAGTTTTGCGCCTGATTGCAATTGTGCAGATGCCATCAGTGGATCAAGACCAGCCCAAGCATCTACCTGACCACGTTCTAAAGCTGTTTTTCCATCTGGATGTTGTAGATGTACCAATTGCACATCGCGTTTATTTAAGCCGACCGTTTCAAGTGCTTGAAGCGTAAATAAGAATGGATCTGTACCTTTAGTTGCAGCAATTTTTTTTCCTTTGAGGTCTTTTAAGGATTTGATTGCAGAATTTTTAGCAACGACTAATGCAGTCCATTCTGGCTGGCTTTGGATATAAACCGTTTTAATTGGACTGCCATTGGCACGACTTAATACTGCTGCTAAACCCGCGGTAGAGGCGAAATCGATACTGCCACTGTTTAAATATTCAAGTGAACGATTACTGCCTTGGCTAAACACCCATTTGACCTCTGTCTTGGGTAAGGCTTTTTCTAATAGCTTTTGTTCTTTAACCACTAAACTTGTTGGGGCGTAATAGGCATAGTCTAATTTCAATGTTGTTGGGATGGCTGCAAAAGATGACATTGCGGATAAGCTTAAGGCTAAGGTGGAAACTAAGCGCGTCATTTTTTTGCTAAAAACTTTCATACATACCCCATAAAATTCAAAGAGAAACACAGAGCTAGATATGTATATTTTTTAGGGTGAAAGCACAAAAAAGAAAAACAGATATTGACTTCTTAAAATATGAAATGTAAAAAATATTGGTTTAACTATATGAATAAATTTATGTTTTTAAGGTATAGATATTTGCTTGTTGAATAGATGATTATTGAAATGAATTATAAAAAAATATTCTAATTAAATTTTAGTCATTAGACATAAAAAATGCCTCTATACAGAGGCATTTTGGGATTGGGCAAATTAAACTGGATAATCTTCCAAACTGTCTGCAATTTCAACTTGGTCTAATGCATTGGTTTCAAGTGCTAGACAAAGCGCAACAATTTTTGCAGTATCAGCAATGTTTTCTTTTTTCATTGCTAAGCCTGATTGAATTGCATCTAATCGCTCTTGGTGAATATCAAGCGCTTGTGCGACTTCTGCAGCATCATTGGTTTTGAAAAAATCATTCATGGCATGTTCAAAGTCATGATCTGAAGCTTTTAAAATACCTTCGATAAGCTCATCTAAATGTTCAGTTTGAGCAGAAAGGGAATGGATAAAGTTTTGAACTAGATTTTGCTCTAGTACATCAATCATCTTAATCATGTTAGTGACCTAAAAGTGATTAAAGGGGAGGAGGGTACCACAGGAAATAAGCAGAAAACCTGCTTTAAATTGGGTAATAAATATACCATTATTGATTAATTTGCAACCTTATTCAGATAAGCTGTAAATATCGAGCTTGTCTTTATATTGATATATTTTTTATTATAATTTTGATTTTAAATAAATTTTTTAAAATATTATCTTTTGCATTAACAATGCTTTCAAGGTTATTTGGGTTCTCTATAAGCACCTGGACTTACTCCAGTCCATTTTTTAAATGCGCGATGAAATGCGCTGGCATCCTGAAAATTCAACAGCTCACTGATGTCTTGTAAGGTATGCGTGGTTTTACCAAGCAGTTCAATCGCCATATCTCGCCGTATATCATTTTTGAGTTGTTGGTAACTGCTACCTTCATTTTTTAAACGGCGTTGTATGGTGGCTTCTGAAATATTGAGCTGCGCTGATAGTTCACCGAGTTCTAACCATTCAGCAGGAGCAATAGAAAGTAATTGCTTGCGAATCATTGAACTTAAAGCCAAAGGATTCTTAAATCTTAATAGTAGATTTTCAGGGGTGTTTTTAATAAAACCATACCAAGACTTTTGATCGCGTTTAATTTGAATGTTTAAGTAGTTTGCATCGAATTGCAGGTAATTTTGATCTGCTTGGTAAGTAATATTTTCACAGAATCGAACGCGATAATCGCTGTCATCTTCAGGGGACATGCATTTTAATTGCAATTGATTGAGTAAAACTCTTTGATCTACTAACCAACAGATCAAACTGTGAATCAACATAATATAAGTGGCATAGCAGAACATACGCTTAGTTTGTAATTTATCTGTAATGACAATGTATGCATAATTTTCATCAATAATCAGTTTGCTGGTGAAGTCATCCAAGACAAAATTAAAATATTGCAAAATTTGTTCAATCGCTGTCTGTAGTGTATCCGCTTGCATGACCATTTTAGACAATAATTTATAACAACCGCGTCGCATCTGATGCGAGTCCATGCCAAAGAACTCATCATTCATATGGTCTGCTATTTTAGTCCAAAGTTTTGCATAAGCAGAAACAGCAATACGTGATTTGGCTGCCTGAAATATTTCCAAGGGTATTTCTGCATCATGCAAAATCTTCTGTATATCATAGCCCTTATCTTGGGCACTGCTCAGCGCTTCATGTACCAGTGCAATTGAAATTGTGCCTTTGCTTTCACTGAATTGTTGATTGTTCACAGTGTATTCCATTATCTTGTGATACGTGTTTTGTGACTAAAGTTTTCCAAAAGATGTTTAAATTGTCCAAATACATCATACAGGATGCAACTTTTGGAAATTGTACTCAAGCTTGACTATGTTTACTCTGCATCTTAAGTCGAAAGTGGGTTTAATTCATCATTTAAACTGCTTAATTCAAACAATGAACTAGGAAAATAAAATGAAAATTGAAGGAAAAGTTTTTGTTGTGACTGGTGGTGCATCTGGATTAGGTGCAGCGACAGCCACACATTTGATTGGTCAAGGTGCGAAAGTGATCATGGTGGATATGAATCACCAGCTTGGCGAAGAAATGCAGAAGCGCTTAGGTGAAAAATCTAAATTTGTTCAACTTGATGTGACGGATGAAGTTGCTGTTGAACAATTCTTTAAAAATGTGGAGCAGGATTATGCTCAATTAAATGGCTTAATTAATTGTGCAGGGATCGGTCCATCCGCCAAAGTTCTGGGTAAAAATGGCATCCATGCTTTAGACGCATTTCAAAAAGTATTGAATATTAATGTCTCAGGAACATTTAACATGCTGCGTTTTGCCGCAGATGTCATTTCTCGTTATGAATTACAAGCAGGTGAAGAAGATCGTGGTGTGATTATTAACACTGCTTCAGTGGCTGCGTTTGATGGCCAAATTGGTCAATCCGCTTATGCTGCATCTAAAGGTGCTGTTGTTGCAATGACATTACCTTTGGCGCGAGAACTTGCGCAACATGCCATCCGTGTGATGACCATTGCACCAGGGATTATGGAAACCCCGATGTTGAAATCATTACCACAAAATGTTCAAGATGCGTTGGGTGAAATGGTGCCTTTTCCTAAACGCCTTGCGAAGCCTGAAGAGTTTGCACAGCTTGTTGGTCATATCTGTGAAAATAGCTATTTAAACGGTGAAACAATTCGATTAGACGGCGCAATCCGTATGCAGCCAAAGTAACCTGATCTAATCCATCTGCTTATTTCTAACTTTGCTTTAACGCAAGCAATAGCAAACTTTTAAAAAATTGAATACTGCCTGACATGATCTAAACCATCATGTTAGGCAGACTTTAGCCTAAATTTATACAAACAACGAGATTTTGATTGGTCGCTGATCATGATTGCAGTGATTTAAAATTTAAAAGTGCTGAGAGGGATGCTCAAATGATTCTCAATGATGAACAAAAAATGGTTCAGGAAATGATGCGAAATTATTCGCAGAATAAACTTAAACCCACAGCTGCTGAACGTGATAAAACTGCAAAATTTCCTCATCAAGAACTCAAAGAGTTGGGTGAACTGGGTGCATTAGGCATGACCGTATCTGATCAATGGGGTGGCGCAGGTTTGGACTATATTTCCTTGGTGGCGGCAATTGAAGAAATTGCCGCAGGAGATGGTGCAATTTCAACTATAGTCAGCGTACAAAATTCTTTGCCTTGTGGAATTATCCAAAAATATGGGACAGACCAACAAAAACAAGACTACTTAATACCATTGGCAACAGGTCAATGGCTTGGCTGTTTCTGTTTAACGGAACCACAGGCGGGTTCAGACGCAGGTGCTTTACTATGTAAAGCAGAACGTGATGGCGATTCGTGGGTAATTAATGGAACCAAACAATTCATTACTTCTGGACAGCATGCGCAAGTGGCGATTGTGTTTGCAGTTACGGATAAATCCGCAGCAAAGAAAGGCATTTCTTGTTTTATCGTTCCAACCAATACAGAAGGTTATATCGTTTCTCGGATTGAAGATAAAATGGGACAACATTGCTCAGATACCGCAACAATTGTTTTTGAGAATTGTCGGATTCCTGCTGAGAATATATTAGGAAATGAGGGTGAAGGATATAAAATCGCCTTGTCGAATTTAGAGTCAGGTCGCATTGGTATTGCCGCTCAATGTGTGGGAATGGCACGAGCAGCGTTGGATGCTGCGGTTGAATATGCCAATCAGCGTAAAGCTTTTGGAGTGGAGTTGGTACAACATCAGGCTGTGGCATTTCGCTTAGCCGATATGGCCACTCAAATCGAAGCAGCACGGCAGTTGATTTACCATGCCGCAAGTTTAAAGGATGCAGGTTTACCTTGTCTAAAAGAAGCATCAATGGCGAAGTTATTTGCATCTGAAATTGCTGAAAAAGTCTGTTCAGATGCGATACAAATTCATGGTGGTTATGGCTATGTTGTTGATTTTCCAGTAGAGCGAATCTATCGAGATGTTCGAGTCAGTCAGATTTATGAAGGCGCTTCCGATATTCAACGTTTAGTTATCGCAAGAGCGGTGATTCAGTAAGTTCAATTGCAGATTAGCGTATCAAAATTCTATCTCAAGACCAGCTTCGCACTGGTCTTTTTTATTTTAAAGCCTTCCACCATGACAGGAAAAGCAGATGTTCAAAAACTGCAATACAATTGAGGTATTTGGAAATTGTGTGTGATTTCTAATCATGGTTATCTATACGCATAGGAACACATGTTGAATGATTCAACATTTTTAGAAAAGCTAGAAAGCAAAATATGGAACCGCACATCGAGATGATTTGTGCTGAAAATACAAGGATATTGCCATGAAAACATTGGAACAAGCCTATCAAGAATTCGATTATGAAAAACTAATCAATGAACAACTGGTTGGCAACCCACAGTCAATCAATGCCTATATCGAGTGCTGCGAGCGTTTTGTCGGTTTAAATAAAGTGGCTTTGATCTGGGAAGGTAAAAACGGTGAGTCTTCACAATGGACCTTTGAACAACTGGCACAAGCATCAGGAAAATTAGCCAATTATTTACACTCGCTAGGCTTAAAAACTGGTGATTGTATTGCTGGCTTATTACCACGTACTCCAGAATTATTGATCACCATATTGGCAACTTGGCGTATCGGAGCAATTTATCAGCCCTTATTTACCGCCTTTGAATCAAAAGCGATTGAGCATCGCGTAGCAACAGCCAATACCCAACTGATCATCACTAACACTGAACAACGTCCAAAATTAAACGGGATTGAACTTCCACATATTCTGACCGTTCATCCACAAGATTTTGCTACAACAAAGGATGCAGATTTTTGGCAAGAACTAGCAGGTCAATCAGCTGAATGTGCACCCGTCATGTTGAGTTTTACTGATGATTTTTTAATGATGTTTACCTCTGGAACAACAGGTTTGGCAAAATCGGTTCCAGTACCATTAAAAGCGATTTTGGCCTTTAAAGAATATATGCGTCACGCCGTTGATTTACGTGAAGATGATTCATTTTGGAACCTTGCTGATCCAGGTTGGGCATATGGTCTATATTATGGTATAGCTGGCCCATTGGGATTGGGACACAGTATTATCATGGATGAACGTGCATTTAGTGTCGACCATGCTTTGGAAATTATTCAAAAATACCAAGTCAGTAATCTTACCGGTTCACCTACAGCATTTCGTATGTTCTTTGGCTTTAAAGAAAAATTTAGTACTTCAATCAAAGCGCATTTACGAGCAGTTAGCAGTGCGGGTGAACCTTTAACACCTGAAGTAATTCACTGGTTTAATCATGACTTAAATGTCAATATTTATGACCAATATGGGCAAACAGAATTAGGTATGGTGATTGGTAACCATCATGCTTTAGCACATGCAATAAAAGTTGGCTCAGCAGGCTTTGCTAATCCTGGTCATCGTTTTGCAGTGTTAAATCAAGACAACCAAGAAGTTGAACGAGGTGAGATTGGAACGCTAGCAATTGACTTCTCTCAATCGCCACTCACATGGTTTAAAGGTTATGGTGGAAATAATCGTAAATCCTTTGTTGGTCATTATTACTTAACTGGGGATACGGTTCGTTTGAATGAATTAGGTGGGGTTGACTTTATTGGTCGTGCAGACGATGTCATTACAACTTCAGGTTATCGTGTTGGGCCATTTGATGTAGAAAGTACCCTTTTGGAATGTTTTGAAGTTTTAGAGTCTGCCGTGATTGGTAAACCTGATCCAGAAAGAACAGAGATCGTAAAAGCTTTTGTTGTACTCAAGCCTCAGTTCACGGGTTGTCACCAATTGAATGCTAAATTACAAGAATATGTACGTTCTCGATTATCTAAGCACTCTTACCCACGTGAAATTGAGTTTGTTGAAAGCTTACCTAAAACATCTAGTGGCAAAATTCAACGTAATTTATTGAAGCAACAAGAAGTGGCTAAATTACAGCAAATGCAATTGCAGGCTTAATATCTTTTAAAGTTCCATGCTTTGCACCCGAAAGGGTGCTTTTTTATGATCTACATAAGATCTCGTATTTCTAAGGTCGTTATAACAATTTTAGTCCACTTTGCCTGTGATATATTTTGTCTAAACAATAAATGGATCAAATAGAATGATTCAAATTCACGATATTGTCATTAATAAAAATTAATCTGCTTTAAATTTCAACAAACGTTAAAAATTATGCAAAATTTAAAACCACATACACTTTGTTTAAGCCTTGCACTATTGGGCTGTTCATTTCCAAGCTATGCACAATTGATGTTTAGCCAATACATTGATGGTACAGGAAGTAGAAAAGGATTAGAAATTTATAATCCAGATGCATCAACCGTCAACCTTGCTGATTATCAAATTCAGCTATATAGCAATGGTAAAACAACTCCTACAACTGTTGATTTACAAGGAACACTTGCGACCAAAGCCAAATTTATTGTGGGCAGTACTGAATTACAGGCAGAAATTGGTAATAAATTAAATCAAGTTGCAAATGCTTTGTCATTTAATGGCGATGATGCCTTAGTCCTTGTGTATAAAGGCACAGCTGTAGATCGTTTTGGGCGGATTGGGGAAAGACCTGCAAGTGGCGGTTGGGGGAACACAATCACCAGTGCTGGAAATAGCCTAAGCAGAATAAAAAATAAAAATGATGTCAGCGCTGTAGATCCAAATAGTGCTTTTGATTTGGACAGTGAGTGGAGCAAATGGTCAGATCGTAATGCATTCAGTAGCTATTTAGGTACTGGTACAACGACACCGCCAATCACTGCAATCAGTTGTAGTACTGCTGATACTGCAATTGCAGATTTACAATCTGCGGCACAAAACCAGCAATATGTGGTTCGAGGTGTCATTACAGCGGATTATCGCTATCAAAATGGTTTTTCAGGTTTCTATATTCAAACCCCTGACAGTAAAGCGAAAGCAAATTTGAGCAATGCGATCTTTGTCTATCTCCCTGCTGCAAGCACAATCACTGGCGGTGAAGTGGGTGAAGAAGTTATTCTGAAAGGGCGTTTAACCAATTATGAAAATCAATTGCAAATTGATCAACTGAGCAGCAATATTCAAACCTGTAATAATCAAGCCGCAAGTTTGGTGAGTTCTACTCCGATTCAACTGCCATTTTCAAGTTTAACCGATGCTACAGGCAATGCACCTAAGCGCTATCAAGGCATGTTGGTAAAAATTCCTCAAACCCTAACAGTTAGCGAGAATTATGATTATGGTCGATATGGTCAATTGTCTTTAAGTTTGGGACGCTTATATATCCCAACCAATTTATATCCTGCGAAATCCAATGAAGCGGTTGCTTTAGCAAAACAAAATTTATTGTCTAAGATTATCTTGGATGATGGTTATAACAATCAAAACAGAACACCATGGTTACCACAAACATTTAATGCGGCAAACACTTTACGTACAGGCTATCAGCTTAAAAATGTTGAAGGGATTTTGGAATACCGTTTCAATGCTTGGCGTATTCAACCGATTCAAAACAAAGCTTTGCCTGAGGTTGTCAAAGACAGTAATCTGCGGAATTCAACCGTCTTGGCAAAAGAGAGTAAACAGGTTCGTGTTGCCGCATTTAACGTCTTAAATTATGACAATTCTCCGCTGATTGGTGTTAAACCAGATCGTGGTGCAAACACCGAGACAGAATTTAATCGTCAACATGCCAAAATAGTCAGTGCGATTAAAACCATTGATGCAGATGTTTATGGCTTAATGGAAATTGCCAACAATGGTTATGGCGAAAAAAGTGCTGTGAATTACTTAACCAAAGCTTTAGGTGCAGATTGGAAATATGTCATCCCACCGAATATGGATAAGTTGGGTACTGATGTGATTGCAGTTGCGATTATTTATAATAGCAAACGTGTAAAACCTGTTGGTAATCCTGTGGTATATGATGATTTGACACAGAAAAACCGAGTCACGATGGCACAAAGCTTCCAAGCGGTAACGGGAGGAAAAACCTTTACTGTTGTACCAAATCACTTAAAGTCTAAAGGTAGTTGTCCTGAGGATAAAACTTCACCAGAAGCAAACCAAGGTGATGGTCAAGGCTGTTGGAATCCGACTCGTGTTACTGCAGTACAAAAATTGATTCAGTGGATTGCAACCAACCCGACCAAAGCTGAAAAGCCAAATTATTTATTGGTCGGGGATATGAACAGTTATGCCAAAGAAGATCCAATCTTGGCATTTGAAAAAGCCAACTACAAAATATTGCTAAATGATGAAAAAGTAGGGCAAGGTAAATCTGCATATAGCTATGTCTTTGGTGTGGCCAGTGATGCAACCGGGAATGGTGGTGCGGGTAATTTAGATCACGCAATTGCAGATGCAAACTTATACCCAATGGTTAAACGTACTTTTGCATGGCATATCAATGCTGATGAACCAACAGCATTAGACTACAATGAAGAATATAAGACTGAAGAGCAAATTGCTTCTTTCTATGCGCCAGATGCTTTCCGTTCTTCTGATCACGATCCGGTTATTGTTGATTTAGATTTAAATGAATCAAGTGGTACTACAGGTGGGCATAAGAGCAGTGGGGGCAGTACGGGACTGTGGTCTTTATTTGGACTGATGTTGCTTACAGCGAGTTCAGTATTAGCGCGTTCTAAAAAGAAATCCTAATACGCGATATCTTTTTTAAAGAGAAACTAGTGATCTAGTTTCTCTTTTTTATGCTTTTATAAAACTATAGAACATAAAAAATTGCACCAACTGATTTAAGACTGAATCTCTTCATAGATCAAGCGAATGAGTGGTCGAAATTCTATTTCATCCATCCCAATTATTCAGTTTTATCTTTCAACGGTACTATGGCTCGGATCACGGTAAAACCCTGCTGAGAATGGATTTCAAAATTACCTCCAATTCTTTTTACTCGCACTTGCATACTCTGCAAACCCACATGCAAACCAGCTTGAACCTGATCTACTTCAAAGCCAATGCCATTGTCTTGAATGGTTAAAACGAGTTGTTGTCGTTCATCTTCAACCAACGAAACTTCGACATCAGTTGCATGGCTGTGTTTTACAATATTGGTTAAGGCTTCTTCTGCGACACGAGAAAAGGTTAAACAAATCAATGCAAGCGGTTTATGTTTCCATTTTTCTGCAAAAATCCAAGTCGATTCAATTTCCATTTCTTCGAAAATTTGTATAAAACGATGACGCAATGGCGCAACCCACATCACTGGGCTTTCTGGTATTTTTGCCCCAGCACTGCTTCCTGAGTCAATCACTTGGCGTAAGTCATTTCTTAACAGTTTAAACATAGAGATCACTTGCTGTTTTTCAATATGTTCACTGTGATCCAGTATAATCATCGAGCGAACAATTGAACCACCCAGTCCATCATGTAATTCATGAGATAGGTTTAGACGCTCTTGCAACCGCATATTATCAATTTCGAGTTGGTACTTTTTATCTAAAGATTGTTCTAAGTCAAACGTGACTTTTTCAATAGTTTCTTCAAGCGTCTGATTAAATTTTTCAATACGTCCAACATTCTGTGAAATACGATAAGCCAAGATAAACGAAATCGCTAAGCTGGTAATTGGTGCGGCCAATGGCGTCCAATAGAGCGTCTGATCCAGATGATGGATCATGCTATAAAAATCATGAACAATAATAAGTAAATAGATGAGGAAAATAAACGCAAGCAGGAGAATGTCCATCTTTCTACGTTTAAAAGCAATCCACTGAAAAAACAAACAATTAAAAATAAATACCATGCCAGAATAGAAAAAGACAGAGGATAAGCTCGGTTCTAGATAATTGATCGGTGTCAATAGCAATGCCGCAATCGCGATTGTAGAGGTCAATAAAAGTAAACGTTCTAAATACGGATAATTGCGATTGGCAAAACGCCAAGCAAATAAACAGAGGCAATAGGTATATCCAACTAAAAACACCAGATTTAGACGTGCTGTTAAGATACTGTCGGTAAAAGGAATAGGAATGGTCGAAATAATATTATAGGCAAACAATACCCATAAAAATGAAGTTAAACCAAACCAACCAAAGGCTTTTTCTTGGCGTCGAAATAGCCAAATGGTAAAACCTGTAGTTCCCACCACAAAGGTAATAATAATATTGATAAAAAATAAAGTTCGCCGTTCAAAAACCAACTGATCCTGTTGATTGGCGATATCTTCGGCCTGACCAAATTTAATTTTTCCTAGACCTGAATGTTGTGATGCAACCCCTACAACACGGACTAAAATTTCATTTTGCTGGTTTTGGATAGATGTCGCAGGAAGCACCCAATACCTTGGCATATTCCAACTTCTAGACAATGGTTCTATTAAGGATTTGTCTTTCCATAACAGTTCATTATTGCTATAGACAGCTCCTGCAATATTGATTCGTTCAATCAGCAAGGCGACAGGTTGATTTTCCTGATCACACTGATATTGCCATTTGATTTTATACCAAGCAGTGCCTGTGTAGTTTTTCCAGCGCGTTTCCCAGTCATCTGGCAACGTGACTGTTTTCCATCCCTGTTGGGGAACCTGTTCAAGATTTGCAAGCGCTTGAGCAACTTGTATGCTTTGGATTTGAAAATGACAGGCTACACCTGTTGTATTGGACTGACCTGTTAAGGCTGCACCAGCAAAAGCAAAATGCTGGGTCAAACTTAGCATAAGACCGAACAACCCGATTAATTTTAGAATTAGTCGAGTAATCCTAAGTTGCGTGCTGTATCGATGGCTTTGGCTCTGTTGCATACCGCAAGTTTCCGATAAATATGTTTAATATGAGATTCAACGGTATAACGGGATAAATTGAGTTGATCTGCAATTTCCTTATTGCTTAAGCCTTGAGAAACCAGTTCTAAAATTCCCAATTCTCTTTTGGATAATACACTGTCCTGATCAGTGACTTTCTGACAGGGTGCAGTTTTATTTGAATTATTTTTTTCATTAAAGTGTAGTTGTTTTAAAATTTTTTGAGCAATAAATGGATCAATCGGCGCTCCACCACGCAAGACACTTTTGATCGAAAGAGAAACTTCTAAGTCATCTCTTTCTTTGAGCACATAGCCTGTTGCACCTGCACTTAGTGCATTGAGGATCGCATCTTCAGTGCTCCACGCAGAGATCACTAAAATCATGATGGTTGGATCATAGTTTTTTAAAATCTCAATAAACTCAATTCCATTTCCATCAGGCAAGCCTAAATCAACCAATGCAAAAGAGGCTGAATGTATACTGAGTTGTTCTTTGGCTTGAGCTAAACTTTGGGCAAAACGTAAATCTGCAATTGAGTATCCTAGATTAATTAATATGTCAGTCAGTCTTTTTTGTATAAGCGGCTCATCTTCTACGATGATGACTGGAACAGGTAAACTTAACTCATTGTTCATGATGTAAAAAACTCGCCCATGTCTATTGGACTTAGTTTTTCAGATATTGATGGCTTTATCTATACCTGATAATAGGTATTTTTAGTATTTGATTCAGCGATATGGAATGAATATTCATTTTATTACAAACGAATATTAACAGGCTTACTGAGCATCAAATAATGCCAATATTCAATTTATTGAGACCAAGTTAAGGTTTTGAGATAAGGGTATTGAGACGGGTTAAGTAAATATTCAAATTTTAGTAGATAAAAATCACAATTTAACAGCAAAATATCGGTTATATTCGCTGAATAATGGATTATTTTTAAAATGGATGTCGTTTACGATGATTAAATTCCTTAGAAATTTGGCAGTGATACAATGTATTGCGATTACTATTTTGGCTATTGTTCTTTACCTGTATTAAACGCTTATCATCACTGCCTTGAGAAAAATAAAGCTGTTTATTCTACCGCACTAAATTGAGCAACCAAGCTACGACTTGCTTCATTCATCCCTATAATTTCAACCTGAATGTTATTTTGCAGAAACTTGTTTTGTACCTGATTGAACATGCTAACAGAGGTAATATCCCAAATATGGGCATGGGTTAAATCGATAATGACATGATCAACAGATTCATTAAAATCAAAAAACTGAAAGAATTTTTCTGAACTGCTAAAGAAAATTTGCCCAAAAATTTCATATTTGCGGGTTGTGCTGTTCAATAGATGAGACTGGACACGCACTGCATTTTCTAATTTATTGACTAAGAAAAGTGCAGATAAAAGTACACCAATCAACACACCTAAAGCTAAATTATGCGTCATCAGTACAATGACCACCACCGCAAGCATCACGCTATTGCTTTGTTTGGGATGTTTTGAAAAGTTTTTGACTGAGTCCCAGTTGAATGTAGTAAAAGCCACCATAATCATAATTGCCACCAGTGCAGCCATTGGAATATAAGACAGCCATTCTTTTAAAAAGACCACTAAACACAGTAAAAAAACACCAGCAACCAAGGTCGATAAGCGAGTTCGTGCACCAGAAGACACATTGATAATCGATTGCCCAATCATGGCACAACCTGCCATACCCCCCATAAACCCACTGACCATATTGGCGATGCCTTGCCCACGGCATTCTTTATGACGATCGCCTTCCGTTTGGGTCACTTCATTAACAATCGTGGTTGTCATCATGGTTTCGAGTAAACCCACGGTGGCCAAGGTGATGGCATAAGGAAAAATAATTTTTAAGGTATCCAAGTTAAGTGGAATGTCTGGAATTAAAAACAGCGGTAAAGTGTCTGGAAATTTTCCTAAATCACTAACAGTACGCATATCTGTACCCAAAAATAAGGCAGCTAAACTCAATATAATAATGCACACCAAAGGCGAGGGAATGAGTTGACCGATTTTGGGAATGTAGGGGAAAAGATAAACCACCCCTAAGCCAAAGGCGACAAATAGATAAGCCGTCAAATCCATACGTTGTAATTCAGGAATCTGTGCCACAAAGATGAGAATAGCCAACGCATTAACAAAACCATAGACGACAGACTGTGAAACAAAGCGCATCAGTTTTGCAACTTTAAAATAGCCAGCAAGAATCTGAAGAATTCCAGTCAAAATTGTGGTGGCAAATAAATACTGTAAACCATGATCTTTGACGAGAGTAACCATCAGCAACGCCATTGCGCCTGTGGCTGCGGAAATCATTGCGGTACGTCCACCGAAGAAAGCAATGCTCACTGCAATACAAAATGATGCATACAAGCCGACTTGTGGATCTACGCCTGCAATTGCAGAAAAAGCGATTGATTCAGGAATAAGTGCCAAGCCTACGACCATTCCAGCAAGTACATCTGTACGAATATTGGAAAACCATTCCGCTTTTTTTAGACTAATCACTATAAACCTTTCATCATTCTTTAAAGATGCGTATGTTAAAACATCTCTTAGTGAAAAAGCAGTTAACTTTGACTTGAAAAAGTCTTCATTTTGTTGAATATTCAAGTTATAGCTGATTTTATAAATTTATGCTTTTTGCAATTTTATGTTTTACGACTTGAAATTGTGATCTGAGCCATTTACAACTTAAACAGTCATATAACAAGGATTAGATATGAAATTATATTATTCACCAGGTGCATGTTCTTTAGCTGCCCATATTTTACTCAACGAAATTAATGTTGATTTTGATCTAGAACGTGTTGATTTAAAAACGCATAAAACAGAAAAGGGCGCAGATTATTACGAAATCAATCCAAAAGGCTATGTACCCGCATTAGAAATCAATCCAGGTTTACTTTTGACTGAAAATGTTGCAGTACTGCCTTTTATTGCACAACACGATCCTAAACAGGATTTGATCCCACCATCAGGTTTGGGACGTGCTAAAGTTTTAGAATGGTTGGGTTATTTAAACTCAGAGTTGCATGATGAATATGCCGTCTTCTTTGACCCAGCAATCACTGAAGATGAAAAAGTACGTGGCTATGCAACTATAGATAAAATGTTGAAATATATAGATGACTATCTTGCAGAGTCTGAATACGATTATTTGGTCAATGACCGCTTTGGTCCTGCTGATGCCTACTTGTTTGTCCTGACAAATTGGTCGAATTCAATTCATCATGATCTAACCCCATTTACCAATATTGTGGCATTACGCAATAAAGTCGCTGAACGTCAATCTGTACAGATTGCAATGCGTGATGAAGGTTTAATTCCTTAAGTATGCTTGAATTGATATACAAAGCACCTACGGGTGCTTTTTTATTGAATTGATTAATGTGAAATGGGTAGAAACAGGGAAAGATGTTTATTGTTGATTTTTAGTCAATAATGTTTTGCTTATTTTTGCATTTTTTGCGATAAAAATAAGCTCTATAGTTGCGCCATAAATCAAGCGTATTGGCAAAACATAGGTAAACAATGAGTAATATCTTAATCGTAAATGGTGCGAAACAGTTTGCACATTCAAATGGTGAGTTAAACGACACCCTGACTGACTTGGGTGAAGCAGTACTTAGCGATTTGGGACACAGTGTAAAAGTGACACGTACCGATGCAAATTACGATGCTCAAGAAGAAGTAGAAAAATATCTCTGGGCGGATGTTGTGATCTATCAAATGCCAGGTTGGTGGATGGGTGCACCGTGGACCATGAAAAAATATATTGATGATGTTTTTACCACTGGTCATGGCAGTTTATATGCCAACGATGGTCGTAGCCGTTCTGATGCTACCAAAAAATATGGCTCAGGTGGTTTGATTCAGGGGAAAAAATATATGTTGTCGTTAACTTGGAATGCACCCTTACAAGCGTTTGATGATCCTGAGCAATTTTTCCATGGTGTTGGTGTAGATGGTGTGTATTTACCTTTTCATAAAGCCAATCAATTCTTAGGAATGCAAAGTTTAGAAACATTTATTGTCAATGATGTGATTAAGGCACCACAAATTGCGCAATATGAACAGGCATATCGCCAACATTTACAGCAGCTTTTTGCTTAAGCAAATTGGAATTTTGAGTATCTCATTTAAAAAATTTAAGGAGTCTAAAATGTTGACCATTGTCGCTGAAATCCGTGCATATCCAAATGGATTACACAAAGATAAAATTATCCAAGCATTTAAGAAAATTACCCCGACAGTATTACAAGAGCAAGGCTGTCATGGTTATCAGCTATTGGTCGACGCTGGTGTTGATGTAAGTTATCAAAGCAAGGATTCTGATTTGATCGTGATGCTTGAAAAATGGGAAAGTATTGAGCATCTCAATGCACACTTACAAACTGAGCATATGCAAGCGTATCAACTTGAAGTAAAAGAGCATGTTGCTGATGTTAAAATCCGTATTTTAGAACATGGATTTTAAAGCTAATTTATTGTTATAAGCTTCTTTCTCGCTTTGGGAGAAGGCTAGGGTGAGGGATTCTTTTATGTTGAATTATTGTTTTTAAAAAATAATTTATAAAAGACATCCATCATTGAACATAACGCTCAAAGTTGATTTGCTCAAGTTTGGGCAAAGGTGCTTTCTTTAATTTTGACCAGGATATCTTTGGTGTATTTTTGCGATCAAGTTCTTGCGTACTGGTGACATTTTTGATTTTCCCTGTTAAAAAATTAGTACTTTCAGTTCGACTGTCACCTGATGGTATATCGAAATAATGTAAATCATAGCCGATCAGATCGAATGATGGGTTTTGATAGCGGAAAGTATAAATATTATTAAAGACCTCCCATGAATTACAACGAAACGAGTAATTTAATGTGATCTTAAGTTGTCCATTCTGGATGATTGGTGAATTGTCTACAATCAATGGATCGATAAGGCAAGGGCGTTCATTGTTGCTTTCTCTAGGGAGTGAAGAATTACTGGTGATAAGGCGGTAAGTTTGAGCGTCTTTAAATAGAACTAATAATTTTCGCTCATTTTGGTTAAGTAGAAGATTTGCTGGCTTTTTATGATTGAATTTATTTTTAACAATATTTATGGGATCCGTATTTTCAATAATCAGTACCATATCCGCTTGTTGATCACCATTTAAGTCACCTTGAACTTTGCTTAGTATTTTCCAATCTTTAGGAATGAAAGCTTGAACATCAGCTCCAGTAGCGGTTTCTGCCCATACTAAACTTGAGCAGACTGTTAATGTAAAAAATAGAAGTAATAGATTGTTATTTTTCATGGTTTTCTTCCAATTCACTGAATCGTAAATTTGTTGTTAAATTTACGCCTATTTTTAGGCATCTCTCCAAGCGATCACTTTTGATTACCTTGTCTTAGCTAATTTTTTATGGCAAATATCGAGTCCTCTTCGACACCTTTATTCTCAGAATAATATGGCATATTTATGAATCGTTGGTAGATACGAAACGTGTTTTATTCAAACTCGCCGTAGTCTTTAAAATTGATCTGCTCAAGTTTAAGTGAATAACTGTTCTTTAATCTTGACCAAGAAACTTGCTTAGCTTGATCCTGATTTTCAAACTCACCACCACCTGTAGTGTTTTTAATTTTACCTGTTAGAAAATTGATACTTTTCGCACTGGTTTCACCAGATGCACGATGGAAGTAATCTGTATCGTAACCAATCAGCTTAAAAGACTGGTTTTGATAACGGAAAGTAAAAGCATTGTTATAGACAGACCATGAACCACAACTGAGCCAATAATGTAAATTAATTTTAACTAATCCATTTTTGATGGTGAGTGGATCGCCTTCACCTAGAGGGTCAGCAAGACAAGGTGATTCTTGATCACCTTCGGTGGGTAGAGTGGAATTACTTGCAACAAGACGATAGCCTTGAGGGGCTTTAAATAAAATTAATAACTTTCGATTGTTTAAATTCAGCTGAGGATTACCTAATCCCTCATTTGTCACAATATTTTTTGGATCTGTATTTTCAATAATTAAAGCAAGATCTGCTTGTTGATCTCCATTTAAATCACCTTGTACTTTACTCAGCACTTTCCAGTTTTTAGGGATAAATGATTGATAGTCAGCTTTGGTGTTGGTGTCTGCCCAAACCAAAGCTGAGCATGTTGTTAATGTACAAAATAAAAGTAATTCAGTTTTGTTTTTCATTATTTTTCTCCAATAAATTGAACGCTAAAGTTATAAATAAATTGTTCGTTATCCCAAGGAATATTCTCCAAGGTATAGCTTGTCGAGGTTCTCAGTGTTTTCCAAACAATTTTGGTTGGCGTTTCAACTTCTGCAAAGATATTTGGAGTAGTGGTCACTTTGGCTTTGTTGCTTAGAAAGTTAAGGCTGGTTTCTTTTTGTTTGCCACTAATTTTATCTAAATCATAAGCATCAAATCCAATCAGGTGGAATTGATTGTTTTTTAGTTTAAACCCATAGGTATACATCAATCCATACGTATTGCTACAGGATGACATGGTATTGAATAACACATCTAAGCGTTGATTTTTTATCGTCAATGAGGAGTCATCTAGAGCATCTTCGATACAGAGTTCTTCTGAACGATAGGTCCAGTTAGGAATTTGTCGACTTAGCTTAAGTTGTAATTGTTGACCTTTTTGAAAAAGCACTAAAAGCTTTCGATTGTGCTGATTTTCATTTTTAGGTTGGATGATGAGGGCAATATCCTTTTTACCATCTTGATTCAAATCACCTTCTGCTTGAGCAAGAATTTCCCAATTGTTTGGGACAAATTTTTGTAATGAGGTAGAAGGCTGATTTGCAAAGCTTAGCGATGAATAAGCGCTCAGGAGCAGGGCGGTATTTATTATTTTATTCATGATCTTTCTCAATGAATTTATCAAGATATTTTGAGCCTAAAAGGACTTCGGAAAATCCTTTTAGGCAATTCAAACGATTATTTAAAGAAATAACCTGTTTCTGGTGAACTCGCATTTGCCATTCGTTTACGTGGCATACGACCCGCCAAATAGGCTTCACGTCCAGCTTCAACCGCTTTTTTCATTGCTGACGCCATTAAAATTGGATGATGTGCAGCGGCAATCGCGGTATTCATCAATACGCCATCGCAACCTAATTCCATTGCAATTGCGGCATCGCTTGCAGTACCTACACCAGCATCAACCAAAACAGGCACTTTGGCATTTTCTTTAATAATTGAAATAGTATGCGGATTTAAAATGCCTAGGCCAGAACCAATTAAGCTACCTAAAGGCATGATCGCAACACAACCCATGCTTTCAAGTTCTTGAGCCACAATAGGGTCATCCGATGTATACACCATCACTTCAAAACCATCTTCAATCAATGTGCGAGCAGCATCAAGTGTCGCTGTTACATTTGGATAAAGGGTTTTCTCATCACCTAATACTTCCAATTTGACCAGGTTATGGCCATCTAAAAGTTCACGTGCAAGCATACAGGTACGTACTGCGCTATTGGCGTCAAAACAACCCGCTGTGTTCGGTAAGATGGTGTATTTTTCAGGTGGAAGGATTGACAGTAAGTTGGGCTGATCTGGATTTTGCCCAATGTTTACTCGGCGAATCGCCACTGTCACAATTTCAGCGCCACTGGCTTGAATTGCTAAATCAGTTTCTTGCATGTCTTTATATTTACCCGTACCCACGAGAAGACGAGATTGAAAAGTACGAGAACCGATAATAAGAGGGGAGTTTTCAGTAGGAAAATCTAGCATGGGAGAGCTCCAAATTAGCCGCCACCGACAGCGTGAATGATTTCAATACGGTCTTTTTCAGCAATAGGGGTAAGTTCAAGTTTACTTTTGGAAATGATCATTTCATTCATTTCTACGGCAAAGCGTTTACCTTCGAGTGAAAGTTCCTGAACCAGTTGTAAAAGATTTTGGCAAGCGGTTTCTTGAGGCTCACCATTTAAGAAAATTTGCATATACATTCCATTCGATTGCGCAAATTGTGATGTCTAAAATCAAAATAATTTTATTTAGCGTATTTCAATGCATTCCATGCAAGGACCAGCCAACCTGCAATCATCAGTGCTCCACCAATGGGTGTAATTGCACCTAAACCTCGTGGTAAACCCAGTGCCATGACATAAAGCGAACCGCAGAAAAATAAAATACCAATTTGGATGAGTAAGAAGCTGGCTTTGATTGGAAGTTGTGGGATGACTTTACTGAGAATAGCCAGTGCCAATAGGCCCAGTGCGTGGTAGAAAAAATAATCAGTTGCTGTTTGCCACCATGCCAACTGAGCTTCAGTTGCGTGAGCTTTTAAACCATGTGCGCCAAATGCACCTAAGATTACTGCAAGCGCTAAATTCAGTGCTGAAATTGCAATCCACATAAGCCAGTCATCTGCATAAATTTGCGCATAACATTAACACAATTTCGAAGCGGGATTAAAGGCAAAATCTATTAAGAATAAAGATTTGACAAAAAATATCAGGCAAAATAAAAGGGCATGTCGCCCTTTTATTGAAAATATAAATTATTGGTCTGGTATGCAGACCGTTTTGAAGATTTAGTTGGATGACATGGCAACTTTGATTTTGTCCATGGCATTTTTTTCTAACTGACGAATACGTTCAGCAGAGACATTGTACTCTGCAGCCAGTTCATGCAAGGTCGATTTATCATCATCTAACCAACGGCGCTGTAAGATGTTGCGTGAGCGATCATCCAACTGTTCCATAGCATTATGCAAAGCTGAAGTACTTTGTTCTTCGTAATCTTCTTCTTCGACTAAACGAGCAGGGTCATAGCGGTTATCTTCGAGATAAAGCGCTGGTGCAACATGAGTTGAACCTTCATCATCGTCATCACCTTGAGCTTCAAAAGCAGCATCATAAGCGGTTAAACGACCTTCCATTTCCAAGACTTGTTCGGCTGTTACATTTAAGTCATTGGCAATTGATTGTGCTTCTTCAAGTGTAAGTTTTTTACTTGATTTTTTTAGGCTACGTAAATTAAAAAACAATTTACGTTGCGCTTTGGTGGTCGCAATTTTGACAATACGCCAATTGCGAATCACATATTCATGAATTTCAGCCTTAATCCAGTGCACAGCAAAAGACACCAAACGCACGCCCATATTTGGGTCAAAGCGTTTAACTGCTTTCATTAAACCGAGATTACCTTCTTGAATTAAATCACCTTGTGGCAAACCATAGCCCGCATAACTGCGCGCAATATGCACCACAAAACGTAAGTGAGACATCACTAACATTTTCGCAGCATCTAAATCTTGATCGTAAAAATAGCGATCAGCTAACTCTTTTTCTTGTTCAGCTGTCAAGATTGGAATCTGATTTACGGTGCTGATATAAGCACCTAAGTTAACACCTGGTGCAGATAAGGACAGGGGCATCAACTGATTGCTGCTGTCACTCATGGGTTCTCCTTATAGGAATTTCGTTGTATAGCTAATGCATTCATCTTAATTCGAATATTGTACATAAGTAAGGAAATTTGGGTATCGAAATGTAAAAATATATGCAAATTTGCAAAAAATAATTTGAATTGAAAATAATTAAGATTCAATTAAGTAATGAAATTCATGCTCTGATCGTTTAGTCAATTGGCAGGAAATCTTGTTGATCTCGCAATAACGCGTAATATCAATTTCACTGTGTGGATCAGAGGACATTAAAAGAAATATTTGATGAGGCAATGCTCTTTTTAATTCACGCTTTAACATTAATAGAGGCATTGGACAGGGTTTACCCATACAATTTATTTCAATCGCTGTCTGACCTAAAGGTTCATTCATTTTTTGGCAAGGTAACAACAGGGTTATGGAACACATATTTTACCAAGTTTATTGAAACACCCCAACAAAAATTGGAATATTCTTCAACAAATAAAAAATAATCGTGAAGCTGTTTAAAAAACACGCTTGATATCGAAAATAATTATCAAAAAAAATTCTATTAATTGTCATAAACCCATGTTAAGCTCGTTGCGTATTTAGGATTTATCAGAAACAATTCTTGTTTTGAAACCCTATTACAAGATGGATGTAACCGGGATTTTGTTAATAGTTTTACAGAATGATTACAAGCTTTGAAATTAGAAAATATTTTAAAACTTTGTTTGCTCTGCTGTTTGCAACACCGGGTGGTCCCTTTTTCTTAATAACTGAGGATTAACTTATGACAGCTCGTGAACAAGGCGTAGTTAAATGGTTCAACGACACTAAAGGCTTCGGCTTTATCCAACGCGCAGGCGGTGATGACGTATTCGTTCATTTCCGTGCTATTCAAGGTGACGGTCATCGTTCACTTCGTGACGGTCAACGCGTTGAATTCAGTGTTGTGCAAGGTCAAAAAGGTTTTCAAGCTGAAGAAGTTCAGCCTTTAGACTAATCTTAAATTTTTAAAATTTAAGTGGCGCTCCAATTTCTTATAAATTGGGGCGTTTTTTGTTTATAATGGGCGCAATTAAAAGTGTCTACAGTTAGAGCTCGTATTTATGTCATCAGGTTTCGAAACCCTTAATTTACATCCGCAACTTAAACAAGCGATTGATGCTTTAGGGTTTAAAGAAATGACCCCAATTCAGCAAAAAGTATTGAAATATACTTTAGCAGGTCATGATGCAATTGGTCGTGCTCAAACCGGCACAGGTAAAACAGCGGCATTTTTAGTCAGTATTATTAATGATTTGCTCACAAACCCAATTAAAGAACAACGTTTCCGAGGTGAGCCACGTGCATTGATTCTTGCCCCAACACGTGAACTTGCAATTCAAATTGAAAATGATGCAAAAGATTTGGTCAAATATACCAATCTAAATGTCGTGACTTTGGTTGGCGGCGTAGATTTTGATAAGCAAAGAAAACAACTGGATCAAGGTTTTGTTGATATTTTAGTGGCAACTCCTGGTCGTTTAATTGATTTCACAGAACAAAAAGAAGTTTGGTTAGATCAAATTGAATTTTTAGTGATTGATGAAGCTGACCGTTTATTAGACATGGGCTTTATCCCATCAGTTAAACGGATTGTGCGTTTTTCGCCACGTAAAGAGCAACGTCAAACCTTAATGTTCTCGGCAACATTTAGCTATGATGTTCTCAATCTTGCCCAACAATGGTTATGTGAGCCAGTTACAGTAGAAATCGAGCCTGAAAAGAAAACCAATGCTGATGTTGAACAGCGTGTATATGTGGTCGAAAAGAAAGATAAATATCGCTTATTGCGCGAAATTTTGGCAGATGAACCCATTGAAAAAGTGATGATCTTTGCCAATCGCCGTGATCAAGTACGTAAACTTTATGATCATTTAAAAGCAGATGGTTATAAGGTGGTGATGCTATCAGGTGAAATAGCGCAAGATAAACGTTTGAAAATGTTAGATCAATTTAAAAATGGTCAACATAATATTATGATCGCAACGGATGTTGCTGGCCGTGGTATTCATGTTGATGGCGTATCTCATGTGGTGAATTTCACTTTACCTGAACAGTCAGATGATTATGTACATCGTATTGGTCGTACAGGTCGTGCAGGTACACAGGGTGTAAGTATTAGTTTCTTGTCTGAAGATGATGCATTTAATTTACCAACTATTGAGAAAGCGATTGGGCAAAAATTGCCTTTAACGCGACTAGATGGTTATTGCTAAGTTTTTTGTTTTTTTATCAAATTGTGTTTAAAAAACCCACTTATTTAAAGTGGGTTTTTTATTGGCTATTTTAGTTTAGACGGCTAAACGGATTAACTTGCTTTACAGCTAAAGGTCAATGTTGTTTGATAGTCAGTATCTTTTTCAATACCGTAGTTTTTGCCCATTACTGAACCTAATACGCCTGCTGCTGCAGTGATCATTTTTCCAGTCTGTTCATCGACGACACCTTTTAAACTGCCATGGTATTCAGTTTTTTCATCCACTAACACTGGTGCACCTTTTTTACCGCAAGCCTTGTTTGCTGCAGTAATGGCATTATTTTTTGCGGTAATTTGGTCTTTACCTAAGCCAGTGACTTCATACTGGTTATCTGCTTTTTGAATCGCTAAAGTTTGTGTTGGATTTGATGCACACGCAGTGAAGAGTAACGCTGAACTAGCAAGTAAAGTGATCGTTGTTAATTTATTCATATTGATTCTCAAATTCCTGTACTAAAAATTAAAAGATACTGCTTTTAAATTAGTTATAATTTGAGCATAGAATGTGGGCTAAATATTGAGAAACATGTATAAATTTTGCAGTTTTTTGGTGGTTTCTTGATGATTTGGCTTTATTTTTAAGGCCAAAGGGTATTGAAGGCATTTTTTGCTAGCAATTGGATTATTAATAAAGTACCAATGAATCGTATGCAGTATTGACGGATGCCAAGTAAATTTTGTCGAAGATAGCTTAATGATTTTAGATTATGCTAATCTTGAAACAAGTGAAATTAACCAGATAATAGATAGGTCAATGTCAGATTTAAACTTCAAAGCAGTACATGACAATATTCATCAACGTCAATCGATTGGTCATTTGGTTGAACCAGCACCTTCACACGATCAACTGAATATTGCATTTAAAGCCGCTTTAACCGCACCAGATCATCACCGTTTAAAACCAACACAATTTATTGTAGTGGATGTTGAGCAACGTGAAGCATTCGGTGCATTACTGGCACAATCTATTGCTGACTTAGGTGAATTAGATCCAGCCCAAGTTGAGCGGGTAAAGCTTCATCCTTTTAGAGCGCCTATTTTGGTGCTTGCCGTGACTAAATTTCAGGATCATCCTAAAGTGCCTTTTTTTGAACAAACGCTGAGTTCAGGGGCTGCAATTGAAAACTTTTTATTGTCGATGCAGGCACAAGGTTTCGCAACCATGTGGCGGAGTGGGGCGGTTGTTGAATCTAAATTATTAAAATCAGCACTGGGTTTAGCTGAACGAGATTTAATTTCAGGCATTATTTATGTCGGCACGGCGGCAAAAGCGATTGCCCCGCGTGCAGAGATTGAAACAACACAATATGTTCATTTTTGGCAAGCTTGAGTCAAAAAGTTATTGATATTTTCAGATTGAAAAATCATTGGGTTATTAGGACAAGCATTTTAGGATAACAATAAATGTCGGATTTACAATTTAAAGATTTAGTTGAACCTATTGTATTGGGTCAGAAAACAGCGTTGCGTGTGACTGTGCTGGGTGGTGGTAGTTTCGGTACAGCAATGGCAAATACAGCAGTACGTAATGGTTGTGACACCATGATTTGGATTCGCGATGAAAGTATCGCAGCTGAAATTAATGCGACTCATGTCAATAAACGCTATTTACCTGATTTTCAATTGGAGGCGGGTTTACGTGCTGAGTCAAATCTAGAAGAGGCAGTGCGTGATCGCGATATTATTTTGGTGGCAATTCCAAGCCATTCTTTTCGTGATGTTCTACGTCAAATTAAACCTTTTATTAGTGCACAAGCCGTTGTTTCATTAACCAAAGGGATTGAAGCAAAAACCTTTAGCTTTATGAGTGACATCATTCGTGAAGAGCTTCCTGAAGTTCCTTATGGTGTTCTTTCAGGACCTAACTTAGCCAAAGAAATTGTTGCAGGACAACCAGCAGGTACCGTAATTGCCAGTGATAGTGAATTAGTACGTTATGCCGTACAACAAGCACTGCATAGTGCCTTGTTTCGAGTATTTGGCAGTGATGATGTACATGGTGTCGAATTGGGTGGGGCACTTAAAAATATTTATGCTGTTGCAATGGGGATGGCTGCTGCTTATAAAGTAGGTGAAAATACCAAGAGCATGATTTTAACCCGTGCCTTGGCTGAAATGAGTCGCTTTGCAGTTAAGTTGGGGGCAAATCCTTTAACGTTCTTAGGTTTGTCTGGTGTGGGTGATCTTTTTGCAACCTGTAACAGCCCGTTGAGCCGAAATTATCAAGTTGGTTTTGCCTTGGGTTCTGGAAAGACACTGGAACAAGCAACCTCTGAATTGGGGCAAACCGCTGAAGGGATCAACACCATTGTACAAGTCAATGCACGTGCAAAGGAGTTGGATGTCTATATGCCAATTACCACAGCATTGTATGAAGTTATTTTTGAAGGTGCGCCACCACTGAATATTGCCGTTTCTTTGATGAAGAATGGGCATCGTAGTGATGTAGAGTTTGTGCTTCCGCATAACGAAGTTTAATTGCGTGTTGTTGGCACAATATTCAAAACTTTAGAGATGGATTTGTAACAAAGCCTCGTTATAATCAGTGCAGTATTAAAAAGGAAATCTTATGCAACTGACTTTGGTGCGTCATGGTGAAGCAGCTCCACCCGTCAATGGGGTGGACAGTAAACGGCCTTTAACACAACGTGGGCATTTACAAGCACAACAAACGGCTAATTTTTTAAAAGAAATCGTGCAGCCAGATGTATTTGTTGTCAGCACTTTATTGAGAGCACAAGAAACATTGGCGCACATACAGACGTACTTCCCGAATGTATCTGTATTGGTCTGTGACAAAATAAAGCCAGATGATGATGCAAAATTAGCAATCGAATGGTTGTCACAATTGCCATTTGAACGTATTGTGGTGGTATGTCATATGAATGTTGTGGCACATATTGCAGAACAACTGACACATGAGCATTTTAATCCTTTTGCCTTGGCAGAGGCTCGTATCTATGAGCAAACTGTGATTGCAAATGGTCTATCTACACAAGATAAAGCCTTTATTCCAACTGTATAAAAGCATTGTTAAAAGAACTTAACGGCAGAAAACGATAAATGTTGTACTTATGGATGCCTGAAGCCAATGGGGTTTGGCAGTGGTCTCGAGGAAGTGATTGGACTAAATCTTCGAGCCTAGAACAATTAATACAAGATATTAAACTTTACCAAGGTGAAGAAGCTGTGGTTTTCTTCCCAAGTCGTGAAGTGCAAATTCTTCAACAGAAATTCAGTAAAACTCAATATAAACAATTGGGTGTAGATGGTGTCAAATATTTATTAGAAGAATATGTGATTTTGCCGATTGATCAGATGAAAGTGTTTTCACACTTTCAACAACCCGATCAGGTTTCAATATTGGGGATTCATCAATATGCTGTCACCACAATGCAGCATTCCTTGTCATTGATTCCGTTAAAAATTGTCTCTTTATTACCTGACTTTTTGATGCTGCCTGTACCAGAAGTCGGACAGACGATTTTGGCCAATGTCAACGGACAGTTATTGGTTCGAGAAGGCGAGTTCCTTGGTAATTCGATTGATGATCTGAATGTATATTTGGATTTCGCTGATCGAGAGAAAAGCTATTTATATAGCGGATTGACAGATGAGCAAGCGGTCAGTTTATTTGCGATTGCAGCAGCGGATCAGCGTGAGCCTTTTGATTATCAATTTAGTGAAATCAAAAAACCGAAACTACATCCTTATAATGTATTGCCAAAAGCCAAGCAAGCCAATCAAGGTGTTTCCCGTTATTGGCAAGCCTGTGCAGTTTTGGTGGTTGTTTTGATCATTGCGCAATTGAGTTACGATGCTTTGCGTTGGATTAAGCTGAAGAAAGTTGCGGATCAAACTGCTTTGATTGCAGTTGATCAGTATAAAAAATGGTTTCCAAATGAGCAACGGATTACAGAAGAGTCTGTAGAACGTCAGTTTAAAAATAAATTGGCTTTAAGTCAGAGTGCAAATACCCAAGCTTTACAATTACTCAGTCGTGTTGGGCCAATTTTAATGCAGCATCAGATTATTGCCAGTCGTGTAAATTATGATACAGCTGTGTTAAATATGGATCTGGTGGCGAAAAATGCTGAAGGCTTGCAGACCTTGGTGACGCAACTGAATCAACAGGGCTTTAAAGCAGAATTAGGCAATGTTCAGACGCAAGGCGCATCTGTCGTTGGTTTGGTGAAGATACAATAATGAAAACAATGGAAAATGTGCAAAATCGACTGGATATATGGTCTGAGAAAATCGCAGAGAATTTAGAAAAAATATCTCCACGTGAACGTGTCATGGTTATTTTTACTACGATTTTTGTCATTGTGGCAATTGTGGGTGCGGCATTGTGGTACACCCATAAAGCTGCCGAAAAACAACAAGCACGTTTAAATCAGATGAAAGATCTTGTGGTGTGGATGCAAAGTAATGTGGTGACCATGAAGCCCGCAGATGATTTGGCATTAACCACTGCGGATAAAATTCAGCGTGTGGCACAACAACAAGGGCTTTCGGTTGCCTCGCAGCAAGTGGGTGAGCAATTTCAGATTATTGCACAACATCAAAACTATGCCGTTTTAGCTAACTTTTTAACCCAAATTGCCCAAATGGGTGTGAGTTTAGAAAAGATGGAGTTAGCCAAAGAAGGTGGGCAGATTAAATTAACAGCGACGGTACAGTAGTAGTGAAAATAAACACAGTTCAAGCATAGCCTTTTCAACATACTGTGCCTATAATATGGCAACTTAAAAAGCAGTAGACTTTTGTAGCTATGATGTATTCACTTGCTCGCCCTTTGTTGTTTTCTTTAGCACCAGAGCGTGCACATGAACTCACATTATCCATGCTTAAATCTGCCCATAAAATGGGGGCGATTCGTCAAACTGTTGCTGCCAAACCAGTCACTTGCATGGGAATTGAGTTTCCAAATCCAGTTGGTTTAGCAGCTGGACTGGATAAAAATGGCGCTTATATCGATGCCTTAGCGGGTTTAGGATTTGGTTTTATTGAAATTGGAACCATTACGCCTAAGCCACAAGAGGGCAATCCCAAGCCACGCCTTTTCCGTATTCCCCAAGCCAAAGCAATTATTAACCGTATGGGCTTTAATAATGATGGTGTGGATCAATTGGTTGAGAATGTTAAAGCCGCAAAATTTAAAGGCATTCTTGGTATCAATATTGGTAAAAATGCCACCACACCAGTTGAAGATGCAGTTTCCGATTATTTAGTTTGTCTTGAAAAAGTTTATAACTACGCATCTTATATTACTGTTAATATCTCATCTCCAAACACCAAGAATTTACGTTCTTTACAAAGTGGCCATGCGCTCACTGAACTTTTGGAAACACTCAAAAAACGTCAGTTAGAGTTGGCAGAAGAATTGCAGCACTATGTTCCGTTAGTGTTGAAAGTTGCACCAGATCTAGAAGCTTCAGATATCGAATTTATTGCATCACAATTGTTGCAGTTTAAAATTGATGGATTGATTGTGACCAATACAACATTATCCCGTGAGGGTGTTGAAGGTTTGCCATTTGGTGATGAAGCGGGTGGTTTATCAGGTGCGCCCGTATTTGAAAAGAGCACGGCATGTTTGGCGGCTTTTTCAAAAATTTTACAAGGTAAAATTCCTTTGATTGGTGTTGGTGGAATTTTATCTGGTGAACAAGCTGTTGCAAAACAACAAGCCGGTGCAAGCTTAGTCCAAATTTATAGTGGTATGATCTATACAGGTCCTACACTCATTAAAGACTGTGTTGACGCTATGATTTAAAATATGAATACCTTAGACATTATTATTCTGATTCTATTGCTCATTGGAGGGCTAAACGGTTTGCGACAAGGATTCGTGAAAGCCTTTGCGAACTTGATAGGATGGATTTTTGCACTGATTGTCGGTGCTAAATATGCCAATATCATCGCACCTTCAATGTCTGCACTCAGTCAGGATCCTGTGGTGCAGAAAATTGCTGCATTTGCTTTTATTGTCTTGGTGATTATTGTTTTAACATGGATTGTCACAGCCTTACTCAATCAGATTTTAAAAACTTTAAAACTCGGTCCGTTAAATCGTTTAGCTGGAAGTGCTTTAGGGACCTTGAAAGGTTTGTTCATCGTCCTCATTACTATGCAAGGTTTAGGGCCGTGGGTTGAAAGTTCTCCAACGTGGAAACAATCCAAATTCATTCAGACGCTGTTACCATTTGCACCTTTGGCATCTGAAATCTCTAAAGATGCTGCAAATGAAGCATTACATCATATACATTCAGAAGATCGTTCCGATGATACTTCTGTAACTAAGGCTGATCGATCATCGGATACTCAAAGCGATGAAAAATCAGCACATTCGACAAAGAATCCGTTTTATTAGTCCTAGCTGGTCTGCGAGGTAGTTATGTGTGGAGTCGTTGGTATAGCAGGTAAAGCACCTGTAAACCAAATGTTATTTGATGCGTTGACGATGTTACAACATCGTGGGCAAGATGCGGCTGGGATTGTGACTTGTCATAATGGACGTCTTTTTCTAAGAAAAGATAATGGTATGGTACGTGATGTATTTCATACTCGCCACATGCGCGCATTACTCGGTAACTATGGTATTGGTCACGTGCGTTATCCAACTGCTGGTTCTTCAAGTAGTGCAGAAGCGCAGCCTTTCTATGTAAACTCACCTTATGGGATTACATTGGCGCATAATGGTAACTTAACCAATGCGGCTGATATTCACGATGACTTATTCAAAACTGACTTACGTCATATGAATACGGACTCAGACTCAGAAGTATTGCTAAACGTTTTTGCTCATGAATTGCAAAAATGTGCATCATTAACGCCAATGCCTGAAGATATTTTTCATACAGTTAAACGTGTACATGAGCGTTGCAAAGGTGCTTATGGTGTCGTTGCAATGATCACAGGGCATGGTATCGTAGGTTTTCGTGATCCCAATGGTATTCGTCCATTGATCTATGGTTCACGTTTAACTGAAAATGGTGAAACAGAATATATTATCGCTTCTGAATCTGTTGCGATTACCGCGTTAGGTTTTAAAGTAGAACGTGATATTGAGCCTGGTGAAGCGATCTTTATCAATTCAAAAGGTGAGTTCTTTTCACAACAGTGTGCGGCAAATTCGCGTTACCGCCCATGTATTTTTGAATATGTGTATTTTGCGCGTCCTGATGCAACCATCGATGGTATTTCGGTATATAAAGCACGCTTGAAAATGGGTGAAACCCTTGCGAAGAAAATTCTTCGTGAATGGGGTGATATGCATGACATCGACGTGGTAATTCCAATTCCAGATACGAGCCGTACTTCTGCTTTAGAATTGGCGAATATGTTGGGTGTGAAATTCCGTGAAGGTTTCATGAAAAACCGTTATATCGGTCGTACCTTTATTATGCCGGGTCAGCAACAACGTACCAAATCTGTTCGTCAAAAACTCAACCCTGTAGAGCTTGAGTTTAAAGGCAAGAACGTTTTGTTGGTTGATGATTCGATTGTACGTGGTACCACTTGTAATGAAATCATTCAAATGGCACGTGATGCGGGTGCGAAAAAAGTCTATTTTGCCTCTGCTGCACCGATGGTGAAATATCCAAATGTGTATGGTATTGATATGCCAGCAAAAGCAGAGTTGATTGCTTCACATCGTAGTGTTGAAGAAATTCAGGAGATTATTGGTGCTGATCGTTTAATCTTCCAAGACTTGGATGATTTAAAAGCGGCAGTAAGAACCAGTAAAGTACCTGTTATTCAGGATTTTGATTGTTCAGTATTTGACGGTGTTTATGTCACAGGCGATATTGATGAGCAATATTTAACTGATCTTGAGCAAAGTCGTAGTGATACTGCGAAAAAAGAAAAAGATGGTTATATTGATGTCAATATCGATGCAGCATCTGTGGATTTAAGCGGTATCAAAGAAGAAATGTAAGCAACTTTGATTTACATTGAGAAAAAGCGGGAAGTTCCCGCTTTTTTCATTTATAGTATTTTGCAATGTAATGAGGAATTTTACATTGAAAGATGTCAGTCATTATTTGATAAAAAACAAGAATATGTTGTGGTCTGCAAGTATTTGCTTACTTGCGGTCATTTTGACCATTTTTATTCTAAATACGGTTTTAGGATTACTGGTTCACTATGTGGATCCAGATCAAGAGATCTGGTGGAATATTCTCAGCCCTTACTGTGTTGGTTTGATCATCGTCATCATTGGTTGGTCAATCGCATATGAATTTTATGTGTTCCGTACAGGTGGTCACTCACTTGCAAAGCAATTAAAAGCGCGTCGTTTAAGTCAAATTGAAAGCACTCCAGAAGAAAGTGTGGCCTTAAAACTCGCAGATAAATTTGCAGAGACTTTTGAGATTGATGCACCTACATTATATGTATTGCCAGATGAGGTTGGGGTTAATGCTTTAACTGCTGGGTTTCATCCAAGAGATACCGTAATTATCCTGACGTGGGGCGCATTACAGAATTTGGATGAATTAGAGCTTTATGGTTTATTGGGGCATGAGTTTAATCAAATTTTATCAGGGGAAGCACGTGAAAATACCCGACTTAAAATTTTATACAGTGGTTTAATCACCTTTAGCCAGTTGGGAAGTAAAATCGCAAAGCAGGGCTTTAATCGTTATAACGCCAAGGGAAATCAGCATAAATTTGAAACCAGTTTTGTCGCAGTGGGTGGGGTGATTTGGCTGCTCGGCAGTATGGGGATTTTAATTAATCGTTTGATTAAATATTTCACTTTGGGTGGGCGTACTTTTTATAACGATTATAAAACTAAAAAATTATTGCTTAACAATGCCAATGTACAAACCTTATTGCGTATCTATGTCCATCATGCAGGCTCTCAAATTCATAGTGAGTTTTCCGAAGCTATTGCGCATATGTGTTTTGCCAATTCCTTAAGTCCGCAAAGTTGGTTAAATATCCATCCAAGTATTGAAGACCGTATTTATGAGTTAAATCCAACACTGTTACAGGATCTACAGCTGGAAAATTTAAAAAAATTACGCAGTCAGCCTTTATTTAGTTTGTTGCGTCCTTTGGAAGAATCAACAGGCGACGTTTATAACCCGTGGGTATCTCCACAGCCTTTACCTTTATTACGTTTATCCCCAATTAGTTTTGCTTTAAATGATGCAATTAAACCTTTAAATCCAGAAGTACGTCGTCAAATTGAGCGTTCTGACTTGATTCAGCGCGCTATGCAAACGGCAACTGGTTCTCGTGAGGTGATGGTCGCCATCTTAATGATTCGACAGTATCGCGAGTTTATTCCGTCTGATGCTGAGGTGAGTCGTGCCATTATTGACTCTCTGTTAAATTTAGATGGTCGGGTACATATTCAAATTTTCCATGATGCCTGTGAAAACCTCGGTAATATGCCTGCGACCAGCGCACGTCAATTCGTCACCAAGCTAGCGAAAATTATTCAAGAAGATGGCGAGATTGGTTTGTTGGATGCATTGCTAATTGAGCGTGTAAAGGCAGAATTGCATTTGCTGCCGATGCATACCCCCTCATCATTGGAAACGGTGAAGCCGCAAATTGTGCGCCTGATTGATGCCTTGCTGCACGTACAGCAAATTAACAGTGCCAATCAACTTGATGTGCGTTATGAGATTTTAGAACGGGTTTTGTCTAAGGATGAGTTAGAACTGTTTGAAGAAATTTCAGATGAACCTATCGATTTAGGTGAAATCTTAAATGATATCGCAGGGTTATTATTACGTGATCGGCTCAGTATTTTGGGTGTGGCTGAAATTTGTTTGTGGAATGATCGAATCATTACCCAAGATGAGTTAGATGTACTGCAATTGCTGTATTGGCGACTTGGCTTTGCTACAGACGATATCGTAGATCAAATGCAGAAAAAGAACAGTGTAATGATTATTTAATAAGGGTAAGGTGTGTTGTAGATAAAGTAATTATAGAAATGATAAAAAAAGAATTAGAAGGGAAAAGCTAACACCACTTGATCTCAAGTGGTGTTAGAAAAAACTTTGAATTAACTCGCCATCGCATCGACAGAAAGCTCAGCCACTGTTGGTTTGGCTTTTTCTGCTTTTAGACCTAGCTTATTAAACAATTGTTTGTCTTTACCTTCACCAGCATTCGGTGTGGTTAATAATTTTTCACCACTAAATAGCGAGTTTGCGCCTGCCATAAAGGCTAAAGCTTGATCTGAGTCAGTGAGAGATTCACGGCCAGCAGAAAGACGGATATAACTGTGAGGCATGATAATACGCGCAACCGCAATCGTACGAATCCATTCTGTTACATCAAGTTTTTCAACATCTGCAAGTGGCGTGCCTTCGATTGGAACAAGCATGTTGATTGGTACAGATTCGGGATGAACAGGCAATGTTGCCAATTCATGTAATAATCCAATACGATCATTACGATTTTCACCTAGTCCAACAATACCGCCACTACAGACTTTCATCCCCGCATTACGGACATGATCCAAGGTGTCTAAGCGATCATCAAAAGTACGGGTGCTGATGATATGTGAATAGTATTCACGAGATGTATCTAAGTTATGATTGTAATAATCTAGGCCTGCTGCATGTAAACGTTCAGCTTGTGATTGGTTGAGCATACCCAGTGTCATACAGGTTTCTAAACCTAATGCTTTAACTTCGCGCACCATTTCGAGGACATAAGGCATATCACGCTCATGTGGGTTTCGCCATGCTGCACCCATACAAAAACGTGAAGAACCTGATTCAATGGCTTCTTTTGCTTCACTGATTACTTTATCAACTGCAATACGTTTTTCAGCTTCTAATTTTGAATCATAGCGTGCAGATTGCGAACAATATTTGCAATCTTCAGGGCACTTACCAGTTTTAATTGAAAGTAAAGTACTGACTTGAATGGTATTGGCATCAAAGTGTTCACGATGAGTTTGCTGTGCTTTGAAAACTAAGTCTAAAAAAGGCTGTTCATATAAAGCTTGAATTTCTTCACGAGCCCAGTCATTACGTACTGTCATTAATTAAATCCATGATAATCATTATCTATCCCTGTATATAATACATAATTCATGCCAATTCCATAGGGCAAAAAAGTCCAAATACGATGGTATCTTACGATTAAAAAGATCAAGAGTATAGAAAACTAAAATTATAAATATAGTTGCAAAGTTAACCACATTCCTTGTGATTTACTCACAAAATTGTAACTTTAATTTTTATTAACTTCAGTGTATTGGTCATTAAAATATTCAAAAATTACAAACTTTGCAACGATCTGAAAATTATCACTCGGCACAATTTAAAGGCATCAATGGGCTGAAATTTGGTGTTGTTTAGCGTTTTGCTCGGTAATTGCCCAATCAATATGGACTTGCACAACTTCATCATGTAAGGCTCTATTTTGGGTCAATGCTGCAATAATTTGGGCTGAATACGGTGCATTACCTAAGCCAATTGCAATATTGCGCATAAAGCTTTGAAAGCCTGTACGTCGGATGGGGCTACCCTCAGTACAATTGAGGAAGGTTTGTTCATCCCATTGCCATAAATCCAATAAGTTAATATCGTCTAGGCCATGACGTGGGTTAAAGTCTTCAATCGAAGCTTTTTTGGCAAAACTGTTCCAAGGACAAATCAGTTGACAGTCATCACAGCCAAAAACACGGTTACCAATACCACGTCTTAACTCTTCAGGAATGATTCCCTTATATTCGATGGTTAAATAGGCGATACATCTGCGCGCATCCAGCATATACGGCTCAACAATCGCTTGAGTTGGGCAAATGTCGATACAGGCTGAGCATGAACCACAATGATGCGTTGCTGGTTCATCAAAGGGCAAATCAAGTGAAGTAAATAATTCACCTAAAACAAAAAAAGAACCCGATTTTTTATGAATCAATAAAGTATGTTTACCAGTCCATCCCATACCCGCACTTTCTGCCAATGATTTTTCAAACACCGGCGCTGAGTCGGCAAAGGGGCGGGATTCAAACGGACCAACTTTTTCTTTAATGAGGGTTGCCAAGGTTTTTAGCCGACCACGCATGATTTTATGATAGTCACGTCCACGTGCATAACGGGCAATAATTGCTGCATTGGGCTCATCTGGTACATAACGCGGTTTTGGTGTTTCCACCAAATAATTCATTCGTACACAGATGATACTTTTTGTGCCTGGAACCAGTAGTGTTGGATCCGCTCTTTTTTCTAAATTTTCTTCTAAAAACTTCATATCGCCATGGTATCCGCGTTTTAAATATTCTTTAAATCGTGGTAATTCAGCTTGAGCATCAGGACGAGCAATGACACAATCAGCAAAGCCCAGTTGCAAAGCCTGTTGTTTGATCCAAGATTTTAGTTCTTGAAGATCAAGCTGTTGCAAGGGAATGGATTGCGAAGTTAAAGTTGCCGACATAATGAATCAATGCGCTATAAAATAGTGAGAAGAAAAGGACAAAATGATGCATCAGCAAGTTTATCACAGCCGTGAAATACAAGCATGGGAAGCGCGTTGGTTTGCTCAGCAAAATAGCGTTTTTGGTTTAATGCAACAGGTGGCTTGGTCGATTGCGCAACGCTTAAATATTTTGTTTCAACAAGCTTCTCCCCCAATTACCACTGTTGCAGTGTGGTGCGGTGCAGGAAATAACGCAGGTGATGGCTATTGTGTTGCTCATTATTTGCATCAATACGGTTATCAAGTCGAAATATTTGCAACTGAAGCAGGGCATTCTCAGCAGTTAAAGGCGGCAATTGAATTAGTACAGACAGATAAAATAAAAATCCATCCACATTTTAATATCCAAAAGCGCTTTGATTGTCATATTGATGCACTGTTTGGTATTGGCTTAAACCGTGATTTGGATGATGCATTGCAAGCGATTATTCAACACTATAATGTCCAATCAGGTTTAAAAGTAGCCATCGATATTCCAAGTGGTTTAAATGCCAATACTGGACAGCCATTACCTGTGGCGGTAAAAGCAGATCATACATTGACTGTTTTAGGCCTAAAAGTGGGCTTGTTTACAGGGCAGGGTCGAGAATATGCGGGTCAAATTGAGCTCATTTCAATTGTTCCAATAGACCCACAATTAAAAGCGGTCGCACAGTTGTCACCTACCCAGATTCAATTGCCACAACGCCAAGCGTTCGGCCATAAAGGCAGTTATGGGCATGTTTTGGTGGTCGGTGGGCATGCAGAGATGGGCGGTGCTGTTATGTTAGCTGCTGAATCTGCATTTAGTGCGGGTGCAGGAAAAGTCACGATTGTATGTCATGCCAAACATCACACTGCAATTCTGGCACGCTCTCCTAATATCATGCTAAGAGATATCAACGCTTTAACTAATGTGGATATACAAGATTTATTGAGCCATGTGGATGCCGTCAGTTTTGGAATGGGTTTAGGGCGTGATGCTTGGGCAAAGCAACAATTCTCAAAATGGTTTTCACCCATTCATTTAACGCCACAGCTACAAGTGGTTTTAGATGCTGATGCTTTATGGTTTTTAACTGAACAAGCTGTTCAATTCAATCAACGAACTTATCTGACGCCTCATCCAGGTGAGGCTGCTAAATTATTAAATTGCTCAGTGGCAGAGATTGAAAATGATCGTATTGCTACGATTCAAAAACTTCAGCAAAAATATTCAGGACAATGGGTACTTAAAGGTTCTGGAAGTTTGATTTTAGAAAAGCATCTATGGATCTGTACTGCGGGGAATGCAGGCATGGGCACTGGTGGAATGGGAGATGTTCTTGCAGGAATGATTGCCAGTTTAAAAGCACAATTTGATGAGAATATTCACTTACATGAAATTGTCACCTTACATGCTTTGGCAGGTGATAGGCTCGCAAAAAACGGTATGCGTGGTTTACAGGCCCAGCAAATGCGTGATGCTGTGTATTATGTGGTCAATCATTCATTGTCAGGAGTGAGTATGTGATGAAAGCGGTTAAATTGTTAATTCGTGGTAAAGTTCAAGCTGTAGGCTATCGTCGTTGGTTTGAAAAAGAAGCCTTACAATTGGATTTAAAAGGCTATGTGAAAAATCTAACTACAGGCGAGGTTGAAGCTGTTGTGGTCGGAGATGAACAAGCGATTTTAAGTTTGATTCGTCATTGCTATGTTGGGCCTTTACGTGCTGATGTTACTAGTATTGAACAACAAAACCTAAATCATGATTTCGACTATAGTGATTTTAAGATGATTCGTTAAAGTGATCATTTAGAATAGCAACCACATACTGATATAAATCAATATTACCTATGATGATCAACAAAATTTTATTCAGCTGTATTTTGATGTGCGGTATTCATACTGAGCTTGTCGCACAACCAGTAGACGTTGTGATGAATAAGAATAAGATTGTTTTAAAAGATTTGGACTTTAAAACTGTGATGAAATCTTTTTATCAACAGCAGATCCAATATGTCAAAATCCCTCAATTAGATCAGAGCAATATACAGTATGTCGGGATTAAAAATGCCGAATATACCCATGTCTTCGATCGTGATGATGCTGTGATTGTATTTAGTCCTGCGAGTGCTTATCAAAATGCTCAAAATGAGTTGCGCTATCTTATAAGTACAACAGAAGTTTCCATAGATAAAAATAATGAATTACTAAACTTTTGTGGTGTATGCGCAACATTTACTAAAATCTACCTATTTAAGAAAAATGCTTTAGGCCAATTTGAGTTAGTGAGCCAGAGTAAGGATGAAAATAGTTGGATGAATGCAGATTTTAATTATTTGCCTTATCTGACTGAAAATATAGTCAAAAATATTCGAGAAATTGGTCCGAGAATAAAAGGTTATGTCGAAGAACAAGCGTATAGTCGACAAGGCTATTCAACGAGCACGCTCTATATCATCCCATTTGATGAAAACCCTGTAATGGTCAAATTGGAAGTTGCAGAAATTGGGCATGACAATGAAGTGACAGGAAGTGATAAAATCTACAATACACAAGCTGATTATCGCTTTTTAAGCACTGAGCATGATGGTTTGTACGATATTGAAATTCGCTATTCTGGTACGCAACAAATCTATGTTGGAGATATTGCTAAAATTGTGCCTATAAATGAAACCCATGTTTATCAGTATAATGAAAAACAGCAGAAGTATATTCGAGTGAAATTACATGATTGATAAATATTTAGTTGTTGGAATTGTATTTGCTGCGTGTTTGGTATTGATCATTTATACCCAACTCGATAGTGGAAAAAAAGAAGATAAATCTTTGTCATTTAAAGCAAAGTTACAAAAGGAATTTCCAAATTATACAATTCTTGAGCGCAATCAAAATTTCATAATTTGTCGAGAAGGAAATAATCCGCGTATCCCAGAAGAGTTGGTATTGATTCGTGTTGATTCGGAACAGAAGAAAAATCTAAGAACTTCTGGAAAAATGTTAATTGCAACATACACGAAGCAACCCAGTATTCGTGAGATTCGAAAAGATACTTTGCCTTATTTAACTTGAGATGGGGGATACCATCTCAATAAATAAAAACGCTTTGTATTCACCTTTATGATTGCGATAGCTTGGGCTTAGACTTGGGTGGAGTGAGGCGTTTTTGGTGAAGTATGTAAATTAACGTCGACGACTACTATTGCGACTACGCCCACGAGCCATACCGCCTAAAGCATTCAGTACAGCTAATTTGCTCATACTGCCAGACGCATGGGCATGGCAAATTGCTGCAGCGAGTGCATCGGCAGCATCTTGTTGGGGTTGGATTGATAAGTTAAGTAACTTCATTACCATCATCTGAACTTGTTCTTTGTCTGCAGCACCATAGCCCACAACAGATTGTTTAATTTGACGGGCCGTATATTCTGCAACTTGTAAGTCTAAATTGACCAATGCTGCAATTGCCGCGCCACGTGCTTGTCCAAGTTTTAAAGCGGAATCAGGGTTTTGTGCCATAAATACTTGCTCTACAGCAGCTTCTGTAGGACCATGAAACTGAACAATACGTTCAACTCCAGCAAAAATTCGTTTGAGTCGTTCAGGCATTTCTGTTGTTTCAGTGCGAATTGTACCAGCATCAACAAAAGTAAGTTTTTGACCATCTTTTTCAATGATGCCGTAACCTGTTAAGCGTGAACCGGGGTCAATTCCAATAATTAAAGGCATAATACTGCTTATCGTAAGTCTTGCTTCAATTATATGATTCTAAAAATGAATTGTAAGTAAAATTTTAACTTAGTTGTATAATCAAAGTACACAACAGTATTATTTTCCTTAAACACAGTGCTAGGGTATTCATTATTTATAAAACCTTGGTCAATAAATCGCAGAAATACACAAAATCGCTGTCAGAACACAAAATTACCCTTTAAAAATTTTTAACTGCCCATATAAATGATAGAAGCAACAAAATTCATTGTTTTTATATGTGAATTTTTAAGCTCACTTTTAATTTATCTTTGAGATGCCTTGTTTCGATGAAACTTTTTCCTATTATTTTAATTGGTACGATTCTTGAAATTGCTGTATGGATTGGTGTAGCCCAGTTCATTAGCGGTTGGTACGTATTTTTCTGGTTTATCATTGCTTTTGTAATTGGTTTAAACTTGTTACGTTCAAGTACCGCAACAATTATGCCGCAATTACAACAAATGCAAATGACAGGAATGATGGGGAATGATCCTGCAATTGCCAAAAAAATGGCGACAGCATTTGCGGGTATTTTGTTGATGATTCCAGGTTTAATCACCGATGTCTTGGCGCTACTGGTTATTCTTCCACCTGTACAGAATGCGATTAAAAATGCAGGTATGAAATATATGGCGAAAAAGCAACAAGCCATGATGAACAATATGATGGGTGGAATGGGGGACATGGGGGGTGCTCAAGGTCAAAACCCATTTGCAGATTTGATGCGTCAAATGCAGGATATGCAGAACCAGCAATCTGGTGGGCAATATCATGATTCAACCATTATTGATGGTGAAGCGCATGAGGTTGAACCGCAGCATAAACAAATTGAATTGAAAGATGTAAATAAAAAATAAAATATAGTCTACGATATTGAATAGAACGCCGAATCAATGATTCGGCTTTTTTTTGCGTGAAATCATAGGGTCTGTTGACAATTCGTCTACGTTTGCGACTACGAGTGTTTTTTAGGCGATACTAGGCACGAAATACGAAATTTAGTCATTCTAAATGATGAGAAACATCGTTTCGCAAGGTAACGACGTAGCGGCAAAAAACACGCTAGTCCCCCCACTGCGCCTTGCGCTGCAAACAAAGCAGTGCTTTGTTCTTGCTCAGGGTTGTGGCTAAAATTATCTCAGCCTGCGTTATGAAACTCGAAAATAGTCTCGCTATTCTCTTCGTTTCATGCCTTGCCTGCTCAATTTTAACCTACAACGCAAGCCATTTATGAAATGTCAACAAACCCTAAAGCAAGCATAATTTCTTAAACATATTTTTGATCAAACGATATAATCACTGAGTCACAATTTTTAAGATTTTATTATGTCGATGTTATTGACTATTTGTGCACTACACTTTGTTGCGCAGTTGAGTCCTGGTCCAGATGTATTACTTGTCGCTAAAAGCTCAGCATCGACAACACGTGCCAATACTTTAAAAATCATTTTAGGCATCTCTGCTGGTGTGGTGGTATGGGTTGCATTAACCTTGCTTGGTTTTACGGTTTTATTGGAACAATGGCCATGGATTCAACAAGTCTTGATGCTGATCGGGGGCTTATTCCTTGCTAAAATGGGCTATGCAATGTTGAGAGGCGGCATTGCAACACTTAAACAAAATACCAATTTAGATGGCGTGATAGAGCAGCCCCCTAAAAACTATTTTCTATTGGGCCTTTATACCAATTTAGCTAATCCTAAGATTGTGATTTATTTTAGTAGTGTTTTTTCATTGGCATTGAGTTCAACAGCAGGTGCAAATTTAAAACCGCAGTTGGCAGTGATTATTCCAATACAAACATTTTTAGTTTTCAGCCTGTTGATGATGATCATGTCAATTCCTAAAATTAAACGCGTTTATCAAAAATCGGGAAGTTATATCGATATTGTTTCAGGAAGCTTTTTCTTATTATTTGCCATTTTCCTTTGGTTCGATGTCTTGAAAATGTTTTAGTGGTCGGGATGTTGTTGAAGATTTACGGGTTGTTGTTGTGACTGAAGATCATTGCGACTATCGTTTTGATCTTGAGTGGTATAGCGATGTGGATCTAAGGTTTTAATATTATTCTCAGATTGCGTGTATTTACGGCTGCGATTTGCACGTTCTCTTAATCCGCCTTTTTTAATCAGCTGTACCAAAATAATCTCCAGAACAATATCTTTCACTTTGTAGATTATAGCCTGAATCAGTGTGATACAGAATATTGAATGAATGATCCACAATTTGATAGGCGTTGATTTACAATCACTTATTTTAGTCTTTAAATTTAAGTTATTGAATTTATATAAGAATATATTGAAACAAATTTGTCTTGTCAAAAGACACGAATCATGTACACTAAAAAAAGAAACAGATTTTTTGCATTACATATATGGATATAATTGTAGTGTAATAATTAAAAACAATAATAGCGCCATAAAAGGAGATCTGAATATGATTCTACAATATCATTGTGCTTGTTGTGATGAAGCGGTCAGTTCAACACAAAAAGTTTGTCCAAAATGTGGCTCTCAACATATTAAAAGCCCATATGGATTATGGACGTTTTGTCTGGTTGCTTGTTTGATTGCAGCAGTAACGTTTAAAGTGGGACATATTTATTTGCAAAATCACAATACAGAAACCCCAGCACAAGTTTCTTTATTGAGTGTGCTACAGCCAGATGCTAAATCAGATGGTCAATAATTCGTGTACGTGTAGATGGTGGGTTTAATTGTATAAAGATTTGATTTTTTAAAGAACAATAAAATTAGATCATGCTAATGATTAAAATAAACAAACCATTAGAGCTGTTTTAAGTTATAAATATCGATAAGATATTTAACATATAGATATTCAGTGGAGTAGAGGAGGAAAAATTTTGAGGTATTCATCCCGATAACATTAATTCAATAAAAAAGCTCGCATTTGCGAGCTTTTTTCAGATTTAGATCTTAGGCTAGCATTACAAATTTGCAGAAGCTTTAAGTGCTTCAACTTTATCTGTCTTTTCCCAAGTAAATGCAGTATCTGAACCTTCACGACCAAAATGACCATAAGCAGCGGTTTGCTTATACATCGGTTGAATTAGATCAAGCATACGGGTGATACCGTATGGACGTAAGTCAAAATGCTCACGAACCAATTGGATAATCAGTTCATCAGATACTTTGCCGGTATTAAATGTGTTGATCGAAATTGAAGTCGGCTCTGCAACACCAATTGCATAAGACACTTGAATTTCACATTTATCCGCCAAACCTGCAGCAACAATATTTTTTGCAACATAACGGCCTGCATACGCAGCAGAACGGTCAACTTTTGATGGGTCTTTACCCGAGAAAGCACCGCCACCATGACGCGCCATACCACCGTAAGTATCTACAATGATTTTACGACCGGTTAAACCACAGTCACCCACTGGACCACCAATCACAAATAACCCTGTTGGGTTGATGTGAAATTTAGTACCTGCATGGAACATTTCAGCAGGGATAATTTTTTTCACGATTTCTTCAATCACAGCTTCTTTAAGATTGGCTTGTGAAATTTCAGGATCGTGCTGAGTTGAAAGAACAACTGCATCTAAACGAACAGGTTTACCATTTTCATAGGCAAAGGTTACTTGGCTTTTTGCATCTGGACGTAACCACGGTAGTGCGCCGTTACGACGTAATTCAGCTTGTTTTTCCATTAAGCGATGCGCATATGAAATCGGTGCTGGCATCAACACATCAGTTTCACGGCTTGCATAACCAAACATTAAACCTTGGTCACCTGCACCTTGGTCTTCTGGTTTCTGACGATCTACACCTTGTGCAATTTCAGGTGATTGTTTACCCACCATGTTAATCACAGCACAAGTTGAACCATCAAAACCTAAATCGGTATGGTGATAGCCAATTCCATTTACGGTATTGCGGACAATAGTTTCAAAATCGACATTTGCAGTCGTTGTAATTTCACCTGCAAGAACGACTGCACCAGTTTTTACTAATGTTTCGCATGCAACCCTAGCGTATGGGTCTTCTTTTAAGATTGCATCCAAGATAGCGTCACTGATTTGGTCAGCCATTTTATCTGGATGGCCTTCGCTCACAGATTCCGAAGTAAAAACAGCATACTCGCGCATGAAAGTCCTATCACAGTAATTTATAAAGACGCAATATGTTACATCGACTTCAGCCTGAGGACTAGCATTACCTGACTAAAATGCATGAATTAAATTCATTTTCATGTGTTTTTAATTGATATGCTCATTAGAAAAATTGATAAAAGATTATGATTGAGTGCTGTTTCTTGGAAAATTTGCAAAAGCAGGGCGATTAGCATTCAAGTTAACATGACTTTTTATCGCGTGAAACGCTTTAGCAAGATCTTGTTCTATTGAATAATGATCAGCATGAAATTTTCAAAATTTAGACTGAATCGGATGGTGAAAGAATATCCGAAAGTAAACGTATAGCTTAAACACAATCAAATTTGTTTTGCTGATGTTGAGATGTTCGATGTGATTAAGAAAAAAGACCGTTTTTAACGTTGATTTAAGACTATTCGGTATATTTTTTAATTAATTTGCAACCTAAGCGGATAAATATAGACTTAAGTCTTTACCCTGATCGCTTTTTTTAAGACAATACATCCCAGTTTTTGAATTTTCTATTCATCTTCCTATATTTTAATTTATTGGACTCTGATTTATGACAACCCCGCTGAATGAACGTCGTATAGCTAACGCAATTCGTGTATTGGCTATGGATGCTGTGCAAAAAGCTAATTCTGGACATCCAGGTGCTCCAATGGGGATGGCAGATATCGCTGATGTCGTATGGCGTGAATTTTTAAACCATAATCCAAGCAACCCACAATGGGCAAACCGCGACCGTTTTGTATTGTCAAATGGTCATGGTTCAATGTTGCAATATGCTTTGCTTCATTTAACCGGTTATGATCTTTCTATTGAAGATATTAAACAATTCCGCCAATTACATTCTAAAACTCCTGGTCACCCAGAATTAGGTTATGCACCAGGGATTGAAACGACAACAGGTCCACTTGGTCAAGGTGTTGCCAATGCTGTAGGTTTTGCACTTGCTGAGAAAACTTTAGCGGCACAATTTAATAAAGAAGATATTCAAGTTGTAGATCACTTCACTTACTGTTTCTTGGGTGATGGTTGCTTAATGGAAGGTATTTCCCATGAAGCATGTTCACTTGCTGGAACATTAGGTCTTGGAAAACTCGTTGTTTATTATGATGACAACGGTATTTCTATTGATGGTGAAGTAGAAGGTTGGTTCTCTGACGATACAGAAGAGCGCTTTAAAGCTTATGGTTGGCAAGTACTTCGTGCAGACGGTCATGATGCAGATGCAATTCGTGCTGCGACAGTTGCTGCGCGTGCAGAAAGCTCGAAACCAACGTTGATTATCTGTAAAACGATCATTGGTTTAGGTTCTCCAAACAAACAAGGTAAAGAAGATTGCCATGGTGCGCCATTGGGTAATGATGAAATTACATTAACTCGTGAAGCATTGGGTTGGAAAGAAGAGCCGTTTGTTATTCCTGCTGATGTCTATACCGCTTGGGATGCAAAAGCAAAGGGTTCAGCTTCAGAAGCTGCTTGGAATGACGTTTTTGCAAGCTATGCTGCAAAATACCCAACAGAAGCGGCTGAGTTAAAACGCCGTGTGAATGGTGACTTGCCTGCAGAATTTTTGGCACAAGCGGATGCTTATATTGCTGAAGTGAATGCAAAAGGTGAAACCATTGCAACACGTAAAGCAAGCCAAAATGCGATTCAAGCATTTGCACCTTTACTACCTGAAATTTTAGGTGGTTCTGCTGACTTGGCTGGTTCAAACCTTACACTTTGGAAAGGCGCGAAAGGGGTTGAGTCTGATCCTGCGGGTAACTACGTACATTATGGTGTGCGCGAGTTTGGTATGACTGCAATTGCCAATGGTGTAGCATTGCATGGTGGTTTCATTCCTTATGTAGCAACCTTCCTTATGTTTATGGAATATGCTCGTAATGCAGTTCGTATGTCTGCATTGATGAAACAACGTGTGATCCATGTTTATACTCATGACTCAATTGGTCTAGGTGAAGATGGCCCAACCCATCAACCTGTTGAGCAAATTGCTTCTTTACGCGGTACACCAAATTTAAATACATGGCGCCCATGTGACACAGTTGAAGCGTCTATTTCTTGGAAATCTGCTTTAACACGTAACGAAGGTCCTACAGCCTTAATTTTCTCTCGTCAAAACTTACCATTCCAAACACGTACTCAAGCTCAGATTGAGAATGTTGTGAAAGGTGGTTATGTATTGGCTGAAGAAAAAGGCGAATTAAAAGCGATCATTATTGCGACTGGTTCAGAAGTTTCATTGGCGATGGAAGCATATGCACAACTTGACGGTGTGCGTGTAGTGTCTATGCCATGTGCTGAAGAATTTGTGAAGCAAGATGCTGCATATCGTGAAGCAGTATTACCATCAAATATCCGTGCACGTGTTGCAGTTGAAGCTGGACATGTAGATTACTGGTGGAAATTTGTAGGTTTAGACGGCAAAGTCATTGGTATGTCAACTTATGGTGAGTCTGCACCAGCCAAAGATTTATTCCAATTCTTTGGTATTACCACTGAAGCTGTTGTTGGTGCTGTAAAAGAATTAACTGCTTAATTCTTACATCATTTTAAATATAAAAACGCCCCGATAGGGGCGTTTTTATATTGTGAAATTTGTTTGTAAATTAAGTAAATTTTAGTAGCAGTTTTTAGCAATAGGTATATAGTTGTGCCATTCATTGGGTATTCATGAAACATAGTGATACATATCCCAGAAGTGAGGAAAATATGAGCCTTTATGAACAAATTAGTGATGAAATTACCTTGATGGACGCAGGTGAGCAAAAGTGGATTGGGCAAGATTTGCCGCTTGAATCTATGGTTGCAGTTGAGTTGCTGTTACAGGATTTTCAAGAAGATAAGTTGATTAAGATCCGCCGTAAAAACCATGAAAAACAATCTGGTTTAAAACAGGTCGATCGTGTCTTGGTTGAAAAGTTATAAGTTTAAAAGCCCCGAAAGGGGCTTTGATTTTTATCGTTTGTAATTTTAAAAATTAATTTTCATCTAAATTAACAGCTGAAAAAAATTATAATAATACAATCTATGATCAAGGAAATGCTAACTGGGTCAGAAAATGGATAGAGGGCATTGAGCGGGGTATTTATTAATAAGAATACCTGATCCTCTTGTCAAAAATGAGGGAATTTTTATTCAATCCCCAACTCTGTCTGAATTTGGATATTTGAAGTCAATAATTTATGAACAGGGCAGCTTTCTGCAACTTTTAGCAGTCGTTTATGTTGCTCCTCGGTAAAATCACCTTTAAGAATAATTTTCCTTGAAATATTATTTTGACCTGCTTCAGGATCACCCTCAGGATTTAAAGCTAAATCTAATTGAACATGTTCAATTTTAAGCCCTTTATGATTTGCATACATTTCTAGGGTGACCACAGTACAAGCGCCTAGTGCTGATAATAAAATTTGAATTGGATTCGGTGCAGTATCTTGACCACCTTTATCGCTAGGTTCATCGGCATACCATGTATGTCCTTGCGGATTGGTGAGTGTTACACGATAAGCTGTTTGTGTACTTTGTGCTTGAGCAATATTTGCCATAAAATGTTCATCAGATAAAAAAGACCAGTACCATAAATATAAAATTTCCCTAAAATGGTCTAGTGTAATTTATTGAACTTTAAATTTTAGATTTGAATTTAACTTCTGATCCATACTTGGTTTAATTTGTTTTTATTATTTAAAACAATATTTTATATTGATTTTTAAGGGCTTGATTAAGTTTTAAAAACGCTCATTATAGAATCGTTGCATATATGCAACATATCGTATTATCAATAACAATGAATTTATACGGGAAGTGTATAAACTAATATCCATTCGATAGCGAGAATATAAAGATGAACTTTAAAGCATTAACATTGGGTTTAGCCGTAGCATCAGTAGCAACTTTCAGCATGGCAAAACCTGTAGATTACAAAATTGATCCAACACATACAGCAACAGTATTTACTTGGAATCATTTCGGTTTTTCAACTCCTTCTGCAAACTTCAGTGACATTCAAGGTACGATCTCTGTTGATAATGCAAAACCAGCAGACTCATCTGTCAATGTAACTATTCCATTGTCTAGTTTAAATACCAATGTCGCAGCATTAGATGAACATTTAAAAAATGCAGATTTCTTTGATGCTGCAAAGTATCCAAACATCACTTTTAAAAGTACGAAAGTTCAAGCTTTAGGTAAAAATAAATACAAAATTACAGGTAACTTAACTGTGAAAGATGTGACGAAACCTGTTGTTTTAGATGCTGTTTTAAACAAACAAGGTGAGCATCCAATGACTAAAGCACAGTCAATTGGTTTCAATGCAACGACATCATTTAATCGTTCAGCATTTGGTGTTGGAGCATATGTCCCGAATGTAGGTGATAAAATCACTGTAAATATTACAACAGAAGCTTCTGTAGCGAAGTAATATTTAAATAGATTAAAGGCTTATAAGGTTGATTTTACTTGCTTTATAGGCCTTTTTTATCGTCTATTCCTTATTCAATTTAAGATATTTAAATAATCATTACTCACTATGATTTGCTCTAGAGGCAAAATCAGCTATTTTTCAGTCCTTGCAATTCTTTTATATTTTTAAATTTTTTCTAACATTAGCATGATACTGCTTATATAAAATGCTAGACAATTTCCTGCTGGGAAACTAACGACTATTTCGAACTGCTCTAGAAAAACTACGGTCGTCTGTGTAGTTAATGGTCGGTGCAAAAAAACCAGTCTTAAAGTCGACATTCCATGCCTTATATTTGTAGCCGATAGGTTTCCATGGGGATAATGAACTTGACCAATATTTACCATTAGATGGGGTATTAGGAAAAATATGAGTATCTAATGTAGGGCTAGTTGAATCATCAGCACAGTTAGCTGGAGCTTTTTGCCCATAAGGTAATTTTTTCATTTCAAGTTCATGATCTTGTCCATATTGTCTCCTCTCTTGTTCTGGTAATTGTATTTGTCCTATTTTTCTCCAGCCAGTACTACATTTACGAATTGTTATTAATTCTTTTATTTGGGGAACACGCCAGTTATTTTTACCTTCAAATCCACCATTTTTATTCATTTGATTAAGATAATCTTGTGCATCTTCCCAGTTTTTAAATTCCAAAGGATCACCCTTACAAGTTGAGCCTGTCCATGATTGCCCAATTGAACAACGCATCCAGATTAGACCTGTTGCAGGGTCACGCCATTGCCCAGATTTGCTTAATTGCTCATCCGTTTCTGCGTAAACACTCATGGCGCTTGTTGACAATATTAATAGCAAGGATGCTGGAATTAAGCTTTTACGCTGCTCAATACAAAATTTAAATTGGTTAAAGATATTCATTTTGTCTTAGTGCTTAAGGAATAGTTCTCTTTAATTTACTTTTACTTTCCTCCAAAGTAAATGTAGAAAAGACCGAATACCGTATTATCGTTGCCTTGATATATTTCATAACTACATTGATGAATATCGAGCGATGGTAAAGCAGCTGATATATCTGTTTTAACTAGGCTTTTTATCACCTAGTTAAAAGTTGAATCGATCTAATCAGTACGGATATCTAAATATTCAATATAACCAGTACCTTCAACTGCACGATCCTTGAATGTACCTTTATATTTATAGCTCCCTGCATAGCCTCCCGCCATACCATATTGAAAATCAGCATTTGTTAGACCATCAATATGGATTAACGGGTTTCCATTATCATCATTCACGCTCCATGAGAAAGTACGAGCTAAACGCATTGATAAACCATTCGGGGTTATAACGCGCTGATCTTCAAATGCATGGACATTAAAATTAAATCCATTTGAATGAATACTGCCATGATCATCTGTAGAGCGAATATATACTCGACGTTGCAATACCAGATTTAATGGACCAAGGATTTCTACAAGTAGGACTTGAGTTTTCTCATCGATATTTAAAATATGATAGGTAAAATAATTGATATATAAATTTACATCTACTGCACGAGCATATTCATAAGTACACAGTCCTTGAACTGCAGTTTTCTTACCTTGATATTCAAGAAATCCTTCATATTTACATAATAATGCCCAGTGATCATATAAACCCAATGACATTTGTACAAAATGGGCAATTTTATCAGTCGCATGAATCTTTAAATCAAAATTGAAATCATGACCTTCACGCTGCGCATGAAAATTTGGATATGTACCTTCGAGTAACACGTCACGACCAAAACTTAAAGATGAACCATTGCTTTCCAATACACAGTCATTTTCTACACTATAGCCATTAAAATGTTCTTTTGTACCTACTGCGGTACCGATTAATACATTTGCAGTATCAAGCGCAGTGGTTTGGATTAAATGTTGATTCCGAAAAATTTTTACACGAGGTTGACCAACCACAATTAAAAGATTCAAAAAATTAAATGGTGCTTCAAGATTTGGAATCATAACCCCATAATGAACGCAAGAATACTTTCCTTTTGGTGTATGCGTTGGCGTATTCACATCAAAAGGTCTTCCGTTGATTGTCTCTGAACGATCGATAAAATGATGTAAAAACTTTGGCGCAGCAATGTGTTTGGGGAATAATCGTTTCATCAAAATGATCCTTAATACTTTATTTGTTAAAATTTACAGTTCTAATGAGATGCCCTGACGAGTACTTTTTATATCCAATGCACTCTTAGAGGTAATTTTAAGATATGATTTTGCAAATATTTTCTGTGATGTCTTGTTTAGGATTATTTCAAGATTTTGAGGTAGTTTTATTCCTAGGGGATTGCTTTCTTTAATCGAAAGCTCAGTAAAAACACGTGTTCCCATAATATAATCAAACCACGGACGTGTAACACACCAATTGGCATTTTGATTACTTGCCATATGATGATCATAGTGCCAAGGGATCCGTTTACGCGCGTATTCTGGGTCTAGGTGAGATTTTGCATGTACACGCCAATAATTCCAAATCCCATAATATAAGCCGGCAGTAAAAAATGGTGCAATGGGTAAAAATACAGTTGAAACCGCGGCTAAACCTAACAATGCGGTTTTTTCATTATAAATTTCTGCATTTTTAAACATAGATTCACGATATCCTTCATCATGAAACAGATCTGTTCTGGCACGTTTATGATGTGCTATATGTGTGAAGAAAGGGCTATTACGGTGTTTACTTGGAAACTCATGCAACCATACCTTATGTGCATACCATTCAAATCCATTCGCAACTAAAAGGCCAATTGGAAAACCTAACATCTCTGATCCTTTTCAATTAAGAAATAACCATCAGTGTAGAAAAGAACAGCTCATTTTTTTTGACCGAAAAGCTAACTCGTTAAATGTCATTAGAATCAAGTTATAGCTAAAAACTTATTTTTGCTTGCGCTGGCGATAATGGGATGGCGTTTCATTTGTCCAACGTTTAAAGGCACGTGAAAAGGCGGAAGGCTCAGAAAAACCAAGTAAATATACAACTTGATCTATGCTTATATTGGGATTCATCAACAGCTTTTTTGCCATTTTTTCACGATAAGTTGCCAAAACTTTTTCAAAAGTCGTGTTAACTTCTTTAAGATCTGCACGAAGTTTTCGGGGTTGTAGCTCTAAATGTTGGGCAATTAATTTTAAATCTAATTGTCCTGATTCTAATAGACCAGAGCTGAGTAAGTTTTCTATATCATTAATCAAATAATATTTATCGACAACTTTCACCTGCTGTTTAGCGATATGCTCATGTATTTTTAATAGCATTGGCTCAGCCGATGCTGAAGCTAAACTCAATATTTCCGCATCAAAAATTATACAGCCGTACTGCATACCTAAACGAGTCGGGCATTTCCAGATACGTTGATATTCATCTAAACTCGCGCCTTCTTGGTAAGGCAACCATATTTCTTTGGGATAAAAATGATTGTTACTGATATAGTTTAAAAAATTAAGCATAACGCTTATGGCACATTCTAGATAATGACGAACTGGGTGCTGAAGATTCGTGATCATTGCATTTTGATTTTCAATGTGTAAATGAGCCACAAAAGCATCGGTAAAAATTTTCTGATAACGCAACGCTCTTTGTAAGCCGTCTCCAAATGTAGGGCTACTCATAAAAATGTATTCTAATATTTCGCCTCTAAAAATAGGGAAATGTTCACCTACATGAAGTCCGATATTCTGATCAGCACTGATTTCTTCAGCTATTTCCCAAAAACGTTGTTGGGTCGAATTATCTCGCCGTATGGTTTTGTCAGGTGGTTGTTCAGATAATCTTATTTGTGAAAATATCCGATTTGCGTCCAAATTCATTTTATTTAGAGTGTGATATGTTAACCAGAGGAAAACACCAGAATCACTAGATTTGCTTTGATCCATAAATCAAAAATACCGATTTCAACAGATACAATTTATATTCGTAGATCAGGCTACAAACGTATAAAAGTCATCAAAATTTAAGCTTGTTTTATCATCTTAGAGAAAGCCATTTGACTGTTCAATGTCATTGCGTGCTAATTTTAATTATTGTTCTACAATCTAATTTAGCTATTCAGCAAATACTCATCAAAAATCTTTTAAAAATTTCTTTTATTTCTGAGCTGCCTTCTCAACTAGTCGCTTAAAACTCGGGCATTGCAAATGCGATGGTGCAGGGCAGTCACCTACGTGGCGAAGTATGTCTCGGAGTGCGATCAATTTCTGAATTTGAAGATCAATCTCATCGGCTTTTTGATGAATAACACTTGGAGAAAGATCAAGTGCGCCACGACTATCGAACATTGCTGCGATTTCTTTAAGTGAAAAGCCAGCCGATTTGCCCATTGAAATTAAAGTGAGTCGTAACAGAACTTCAGAAGAGAATTGTCTACGTAATCCATGGCGAGAAATTGAGAAAATCAGACCGATTTCTTCGTAATAGCGTAGTGCTGAAGGTTTAATTCCACTTTTTGCTGAAACTTCACCAATATCAAGAAATTTCATACTTGACCTCAAGTCAACTTGAATTAGTAGTATGTGCTTAAACACCACTGCTGACAAGAGCGCAACATGACAGAGCAGACAGAATCATTAACATTGACAAACAAGACCCAAACTGGAATCACGATCACTTTGTCGTTATCCATGCTATTGGCATCGCTGGGAACAAGCATTGCTAATATCGCATTACCCACACTAGTTGAGGTCTTTTTACTGCCATTTATTCAAGTACAGGCTGTTGTAATTGGATATCTGATCTCGTTGACGATCACGGTTGTGATTGCTGGACGCTTAGGTGATCGATATGGATGTAAGTCTATGCTGATCGTTGGACTGATTATATTCAGTTTGGCTTCACTGCTATGTAGTGTCTCATCCAGCTTATGGGTATTGGTTGCTGCTCGATCATTTCAAGGAATAGGTGCGGCATTTTTAATGACACTTGCAATGGCACTTACACGTCAGACAGTCAGTAAATCACAGTTGGGAAGCGCAATGGGAATGCTTGGAACGATATCTGCTTTAGGTACAGCACTTGGACCTGTGTTGGGTGGGTTTCTGATTGCCATGAGCGGTTGGCAAAGCATTTTTGGGCTACAGTTTATACTTGCGAGTATTGCGATTATTCTGGCTTGGGTACTGTTGCCAAAAGATTCCATTAGAAAAGAAATTCCTGCGCTAATTTCTTGGCAACCTGACCAGAATATAACGCCAAACCTGCTGGTTAATTTGCTGGTTGCCGCCATTATGATGACCACACTTGTCATTGGACCTTTTTATCTCAGCCTTGGTCTAAGCTTGGATCAAATACATGTGGGTTTGATTATGGGGATTGGACCAGTGGTTGCTATCTTAAGTGGAATTCCATCGGGTCGACTTGTCGATCGTTGGGGAAGTCGCTATATCGTCACTATAGGGTTGATTTTTCTGATTATCGGTAGCTTGATGCTCGCTATCTTACCGAAATTGATGGGTATAAGTGGCTATATTTTACCTATTATTATTTTGACTTCAGGTTATCAGTTGTTTCAGGCGGCCAACAATACGATGACCTTGGCGGATGTTCCTAAAGCTCGACAAGGGATGGTATCAGGACTTCTTAGCTTATCTCGTAATATGGGCTTAATTATCGGGGCTTCTGTGATGGGGGCTATTTTTTCATTCGGTGTCGGCACAATTCAGTTCAATCAGGCAACAGCTTTAGCAATCATTGATGGGATGCAATTTACTTTTGGGTGTGCTGGAGCATTGATGGTTGTGGGCTTACTCATCAGTTGTGTCTCATTTCTTAGATAATATTGATCAGAAGGGCTTGTAGTGCAATCGTATAAAATGAGCCAGATTCAACAAGCCCTCAAAAAGAGGGCTTGTATGCATTTATTTTTGTTTGGTTTCAATTAAATCACTTAAATCATACCCTAAGCTTTTAGCATAATTTAAATATTCTTCAGTCGTGGCTGGATCAAGCTGTTGAGATCGACTGAGTAACCATAAATATTTCTTATTGGGTGTACCGATCAATGCAACTTGATAGTTTTCATCCAGCTTTAAAATCCAATAATCACCACGCCCTACAGGTAACCAACGAAGTGCTTTTGGTAAAAAACTCACTTTTAATTTGGAGTTTGTAGGCGCGTTTTGTACAGATGCTTCGCCAATTGATTGTTGAAGCTTGCCATTTTTATCGTAACAACGATTATCCACTTTGATTGAGCCATTTTCATTTAAGGAATAATCAGCAGTAACGTTATAATCGCATTTCTTTTGAAAATACATTGGCTTGCGTGCAATTTCATGCCAAGTACCCAGATACCTCTTTAAATCTACATTTTTAACGGTTTGAATCTTCTCATTTCCTGCATAAGCAAATGCCGCAACACTCAGTAATGCTATTCCACCGACGAGCGTTAATATTTTAAACTTGTTGTTCATGACATAGCCCTATATTTAAGTATTTAATATATATATTCATTATGTCGCGCCCGATGCGGAGATATTGTAATTTTGCTTACAAGTCATGTAGTTTTTTCATGTAAAAATCTCTTCTAAGCAGTCCAAGTTGACTTTTTCTTGCGATAATTTCATCATGTTGGTAGGGCAGTATTTCAACCAATTGATCAACAGTTAAATGGTTGTTTTCAATGAGAAAGCAATCTTGATCTGTTGACCAAGCAGAGGATAACAATAGTTTTCTGTTTGGTTTATTTCTAGGGGACATGGATTAAATTCTTTACACCTTGATGGCTGATAATCAATAAAACTACAAGTGATTGAATTTTAACGCTCTGCACTTTTAGTGAATGATATTCGATCTGTTTATATCAAATCTTGATTTTGTTACTTAATCAAGATCTTAATACGTACTTTAGTAAAACTCAAATTTTAATTGTTATCGATAAATTGAGCGGGTGATAAAAATAGTTTATGCTCAGTTTAATCTAAGAACAATGAAACAGATTTATGAAAAAAATAACAATGGTAATGGTAATGTTGCTGATGCTTACAGGCTGTATTACACCAAATCCTCATAGTTTGGTATTGATTCAGCAAGAAAAACCAATTGAAGTCATGCATGAGCAACTGGATAATGAAAATACCAGTAATGAGGTAAATAGAGCATTATTATGTGGTGAATATGAGCGTGTCTATAAAACAGAATACCTACCTGCTTTAATAAAATATGACAAATCCTTGGGGCAAGAAAAACCAAAACAGTATTATTTGGATGAATTAAATAACACCATTTCTCAATATTTAGAACTGAAAAAAATAACCTGTTAAGGCTTTTTAGTTGGTTTAGTATTTATGTTGAGTTTCTTCCATTTTCTGATTTGAACTCTAAAGTTGGTAAAAGGGGCGACAGTGTTGATATGAATCCATTTATACAATGGCCAGTTGGCAGGTGTGGTTGCCCATTTACGTTGATTTATTTCAAATAGTTCTTCATCTGTTAGATTTTCAATCCAGTGTGTGACTTCTTTGACCCGTTTAGACAATAACTGAGTATTTTCTTTTAATGAATGCTGGGCATGGGTTTGATAAAAATTTTGATATAGACTTGCTAAGTTATTCCATTTATAGCCTTCTTTTGGCATTGAAACGGGGAAACCTGCAAGTTCTTTGCTTTCCCATTCTAATAATAAATTTACCCATCCCAATTGATAAGCTAAATTTTGGGCAGGAGTTTTATCTACAGCTGCAACTTTATGATCTTTTAAGTCTTCGGATATTTCTTCAAATTCTGTTAAATATTGCTTTAATGAATTATTAATTGCAACAATCAGTTCCTGTTTAGATTGGTAGGTTTTCATTTATTCAATATTCCCAAAATAAATACAATACTGTTTATATTTAATGCATGTTTAGATCTAATTTATTTTAACGATGACAATGATGGAGCAACTCATTACCGTAGTGAATATACAGTAATGAGTCTGAAATTTATACCAATAGAAAATCAGTCATTCCAGAAGGCTTATCTATTGTTTATATTCCGCAGCGATTATTCAAAATTATTTAGTAGTAGCTTGCTCATCGCCTTGTGCACTTCTAAACAACTTCCATTCATCAACCACTGTTCCATTTGGAAGCTTACAATATCCTACTTCATTTCCTAAAGCATCTTTTTTAATCTGAGACTCTCCTCCCATTTTTTGACAATACACACTTGCAGGATTGGCCATGCCAAGCGGTTTAGCATTTTGATTATTTACTTCAGGGGTAGAGCAGGCAGAAAGAAGTGTTGTCATGAGCAAAGAAGCGCCAATATATATTTTATTCATTGCAAACAAAGTCTTGGTTTTAAAGTATGCAGTATAAATAAATCAGCAAGCTTTAATGTATCTACTCTGTTTAATCCTGTAGCTCAAACATAATGATCAGGTATGATTTAGTGTAAAATATTAAGTTTGATTAAATAATATTGTGTGAGAATAAAGAATATCTTTTTAATGTAAATGCTATAGTCAGTTAAATATAATAATCAGTTAAATATAAGTAATGCAGTATTGATATTATATTTCGAGCAACGCCGTATTAATGGGTGAAGAGTAAATACGTTATAAAAAGCACGAAACAGAAAAGTCTATTTCATGCTGATATAGATAAACAGATTATACATTTAAGTGTTTGATAAAATGCTCTAAAACCAATGGTGATTTTAATTCAAGATTTGGGGCATATTTTTCATTTTCAGATCGTAAATGAGGAATATTTAAGCCAGCTTTACGTAATTCACAGGTATGACCAATCAACCATTTTTCCATATCGTCTGCCGCAACTTCGACATGGAATTGTAGTGCCAAGATATTTTGCCCAACTCTAAATGCCTGATTTGTATAAATTGCAGAGCTTGCAAGTAATTCAGCCTGTACAGGCAAGTCAAAGGTATCACCATGCCAATGTAAAACTTCGGTATTAACAAGTGGTAATAACGGATTATTTTGAGCTAGATTTAGCTTCAATTGACTCCAGCCAATTTCTTTTTGATGGCCTGCATAAACTTTTGCGCCCAAAGCGTGTGCAATCAATTGTGCACCTAAGCAAATACCGATCGTTGGTAAATTCTTGGCCAAACGTTGTTTAAGATAAGCGATTTCATCATTTAAAAAAGGATAATCTTCAGTTTCATAAACACCAATTGGACCACCTAGAATGATGACTAGACCTTCAAATTCAAATGCTTGCTTTAAATCATCCATACCCGCTTCAAAATAACGTATGCGATAGCCTAAATCATAAAAAGTGTCTTCAAGAATACCTAAATCTTCAAATGCTAAATGTTGAATGGCATAGATTGTCTTCGGCAAAGCGTGTGTGGAGGAAGTCATGGTTTTATAATGATTTAACGAGAATATTGCTAATTTATACTAGATTGTGTTGGGTTGAAAACTAAATTTATGCTGTGATTTGCAACATGGAATAAATACAGTGTTTGCTTGATTCCAAAATGGTCAATTTAACCGAATCATCAGAAACACTTCTTGCTATCAGTATAGCACCCACCAGTTGACATAAGACGCCCCAAGCTTTTTCTTCACTTCCGAGGCGTTGAGTAAATAGGTCATGACCGCGTTGTAATTCTTGTTGATAGCGTTGTTTAATCTCCTCATCAGAACGTGCAACTTCTGTAGCGAGTGTTGGCAATACACAACCATAATCTGGATGTTCAACATGCGAGAGGGTTAAGTAACGATTGAGTTCAAATTCAATCCATAACTCAGCCTGCTCATGGGGATTGTTTTGCCACATCTGAATGCTATTTTTGAGTTCGTTTTCAATCAATGCTTTAAACAAATCCTGCTTGGAAGAAAAATGTGAATAGAATGCACCACTGGTCACGCCAGCAGCTTTCATAAAGCCATCTACACCGGTTGCAGCAAAACCATCTTTTTTGGCCAGCTGTCCACTGATTTTTAATAGCTCTTTTCTTTTTTCTTCTTTATAGCCAGATTTGTATCGCATATTTTCCTCGACCAAATTTGTTCTTGACGGTCTAGTAAAACTATAACATAGTAATCGTTATAATAACGATCGTTATGCAAAAAGAGAAGCATGATATGCAAGATGAAATAACAACATCAAATCAGAAGGTTGCATTGATTATTGGAGCAGGTGATGCAACAGGTGGCGCAATTGCGAAACGTTTTGCCAAAGGGGGATATATTAGTTGTATGACCCGTCGCAATGCTGACAAGTTACAACCACTGATTGATGAGATTGAACAGGCAGGTGGAACAGCATATGGTTTTGCATCTGATGCTCGAAAAGAACAGCAAGTTATACAATTGATCGAAGAAATTGAAAGCAACATTGGCGAAATAGAGGTACTGGTTTTTAATATCGGTGCCAATGTCCCATGTAGCATCCTTGAAGAAACCGCGCGTAAATATTTTAAAATATGGGAAATGGCGTGTTTCTCTGCCTTTTTAACTGGTCGTGAAGTGGCGAAACGAATGGTAAGCCGACAACGCGGGACATTGATCTTTACTGGTGCGACTGCTGGTCTACGTGGTGCTGCTTATTTTTCAGCATTTGCAGGGGCAAAGCATGCACTTAGAGCTTTGGCACAGAGTATGGCGCGTGAACTTGGTCCACAGAATATTCATGTGGCTCATGTGGTAGTTGATGGTGCAATTGATACAGATTTTATTAAAAATAGTTTTCCTGATCTTTATGAGAAAAAAGACCAAGATGGTATTTTAAATCCTGAACATATTGCTGAAAATTATTGGCATCTTGCCCAGCAACCACGTGATGCATGGACACATGAGCTAGATTTACGTCCTTGGATGGAAAAATGGTAAGTCACTTTATATTAGTAAGTTAATTAATGGTTGCTAGTTGCTATTAGTCATGTTGTATAAGCAGTTGGCTTTATCTTTATATAGCGAGAGTACGTCTGGATGATTTAAGTTTTTTCTAGAATCATTTTTACAGTAGTACGATAAAAATACGATCAGTACAGTTAAGGAATAACACTGAATGAAACAGGTAGAATTTTATTTTGATTTGGGTAGTCCATATAGTTATTTAGGCTTTTATCAGATTCAAAAAATTGCAAAACAAAATCAAGTGCAAGTGATTTGGAAGCCAGTCTTGCTTGGTGGGATTTTTAAAGCCACTGGGAACAGTAGTCCAATGGCTGTGCCAGCAAAAGCCAGTTATTCAATGATCGATATGGGGCGCTGGTCAAAACTTTGGAATATTCCAATACAAATGAATCCCTATTTTCCTATTAATACCTTAAATCTGATGCGCGTGATTACAGCGGTTCAGCTTTATCAAGCTGAAAAATTTTTAACAGTGTTAAACGCTTTATTTGATGCAATGTTTGGGCATCCACGTAATTTAAATGATATCAATGAACTTATTAGCTTGCTTCAATCATTGGGTTTGAGTACGGAGCAGGTGCAAACTTGGCTTTCAGATGAACAGGTCAAAGCCCAACTAAAAAATTTGACAGAAGAAGCCATTGGGCGTGGTGTTTTTGGTGCACCGACATGGTTTATTGGCAATGAAATGTTTTGGGGCGTTGATCATCTTCACTTTGTTGAGATGGAATTGGCTAAATCTTGATAAATACGCTTTTAAATTCTGGTTCCATTATTTAGGGTGCTATAGCATGAGAGAATCCATAGAAATTCGAATAGCGACGCAAGCTGATGTCAATAGAATTGCAAATTTGTTGGTGCAATTGGGCTATCCCACAGAGATTTCTGAGTTTGAAAAGCGTTTTAAGCGACTTTTAAAAGATGAAAATGAATTGATTTATGTTGCTGTTATTGCAAATCAAGTGTGTGGATTTATTTCGATGCACTTTATACCCCAAATTGCAATGGAAGGGGATTTTGCACGGATTAGTTATTTTTGTGTGGATCAAGCTTTTAGAGATCAAAAAGTTGGTCAGAAATTACTTGCAGAAGCTGAGCGATGTGCAAGTTTACGTGACTGTGACAGGATCGAGTTGCATTGTGCAGCACATCGCCATGCAGCACACCTATTCTATAGAAAGCAAAACTATATCGAATCAGCAAAATATTTGATGAAAAAACTCTAATCGCAAATATAGCGGATCAAACATAATAATGCTGTAATAGCGCAAGGATCAGAGCCAAAGTGAAAACTGATAAAAGCGTTTGCATACTGATGCTTGCAGCCATTAATTGATGATCGCCGTTTAACAGTTTGGTTAAGATATAAGCGGAAGATGCCGTTGGGATAGAAAAGAAAATCATGATGGCAATTACGGCGGCATGACTGAGATCAAAAAACTGCAAACATACAAAGGTGATAAGCGGAATCAGCAATAATCTGAATAGGCTAATAAGTAAAGACTTTTTCAGATAAACTTTGAGGGTCGAAAACTGAATTGCTGTTCCTACACATAATAAGCCCAACATCAGACTACTACTTGAAAAAGCATTTAACAGATTTGCAAAGCCAGACCAAATAGGGATGTTTAAAACATTAAATGTAATACCCAATATACAAGAACTGATTAGTGGGTTTTTGATTAAAGACCAGAAAATATTTTTAATATTCAGTTGATTTTTATCTGTCAGTGAAAGGATCGAAACAACATTAACCAACGGAATCGCTATAGCAAGGATATTGACCAAGATACTTTTGATTTCAGCATTATTGAGTGTCGTGGCAATCGAGAGGCCGAGATAGGTATTAAAACGAATCAAGCTTTGAACATATACACCGATCTGGGCAATAGGTGTGCGGTTTAACTTTGCAAACAGATAAACGCCAGCAATGATCATGGCCATAATTAAAAAAATGACCGTAAGAATGCTATTGAGATGCCCCATATTCATATCTGCATTTGCAAGAGAACTAAACAATAAGGCTGGAAATAAAATATAGTAATTGAGCTTTTCTGCGCCATTCCAGAATTTTTCATCAAGGATACGTGACTGGAACAGATAAAAACCTAAACCAATCAGGGCGATGGATGGGAAAAGAATAGTAATCATTTGTAGCATGATGAACGCTCTATGCAGAACCTAATTCGACCAAGTCCTACCCACTGATTTTTTCATCTGTAAGCTAAACCCAAGTAAACTTTAATCAAGAATATGACTTATGCCTATTCATGGTAAAATGAGTTTTTACTCATGGATAGAGTGGCGATGACATTTACTCAACTGACTATTTTTGCCATGTTGGCTGAACAGAAAAGCTTTACTGTCACAGCGCAGCGTTTGCAAATTTCTCAATCTGCGATTTCTCATGCAATTAAAGGCTTAGAACAAGATTGGTCAGTCACATTGTTTTATCGCAATCATAATGAAGTTGAGCTAACTGAATCGGGTATACGGCTTTTAGTGCATGTGAAAGAAATTTTGAATATTTCTAATGTATTAAAACAAGAAATCTCCGATATACAAGGATTTCATTCTGGGACTTTAAGAATTGGATCTTTTGGTGCTTCATCTTCTAATGTACTGATTCCCTTAATTCTAGAAAAATTTAGTTTAAAATATCCAAATATTGAAGTGTTTATTAAAGAAGGAACGGACAAAGATATTACCCAATGGATTCATGACCGTACTATTGATGTTGGATTTGTGGTTTTACCTGAAGAACGTTTTGATACTTTTCCTGTGATTGAGGATATTTTTGTAGCACTTATTCCCAAATCCTATGCACGATCACAACAAAGTGCAGTTCGATTGGATGAATTGGTAGAACATCCTTTTTTAATGACCTCAGCAGGCAGTCAAAACCATGTGACAGAGATGTTTAGAAAAGCCAATCTGAGTCCAAAAATTAAATGTTATTTTTCTCAAATTTTGACCATTATTAATATGGTGAACAATGGTGCTGGTGTTTCAATTGTCGCAGATATGGCCTTGAACAAAGAGTTGATGACGCTGTTTCCCAATGTTCAAAAATTACCTTTATCACCCAATATCAAGCGGTCTATTAGTCTGGCAGTGAAGAATAAAAAACAGATGAGTCCAATTACACAGGCATTTATTGATATTGCACAAATGGTTTAGCATCTTATCGTGAGCCTTTCGCAAAAGAACAAAAGAAGAGTATAAGCACAGAGAATGAATGATTTGATTTATAAACTCATAGAACGTCCTAAAACAGCATTTATATTATGTGGCTGTATTGCTAACCTATCCTTATGGGCAATCAGCCATATCAAAAGCTTTAGCATTTTATGGGTACTCGGCTTTTTCATTTTTACCGCATTTTCTGCATTGGCTTTGTCTGTATATTTGATGGAAATTGTTGAGAAAAAGCCAAGATACAAAATCTACTTTCAACTGTTGTTTTACACACTTTTGATCATTTTATATTTAGCATTGAATACTTATAAATCTGTTTTAGATCAGAAATTTTTTCCACGAAGTTTAGTGATGTTTGTGATTGTGTTTTTCACAATGTTATTGATGATGAATTTAAGAGTCGTGGTGGGATATAGCTTCGAAAATATTAAAATGTTATGGAAAAGACTTAAATAATTTTGCTGCTGATCTCAATATATCTGATTTGAACGTATTGGTTTATGCAACTAAACAAACAATACTAAACAAGCAATAAAGGAATGTGTTGATGGATTTAGAAACATTACAACGGCAAATCTGCAAAAAATATCAGTCAAAATATATCGAATTTAATCTGTCGGATAGGGTTGCAATTGCATTACAGAGTCTAGGTCAACAACCGATTTATGCAGTTCGAGTTGCGCTTAAAAAACCAGACAATGTTTCTTGGTTTATTCACTGTGGAGAATATTCTTCCGCTGATGATTTTTATCAACCGCTGCATGCCTCGCATTTACAGCAATATTTACCTGAAATTTTACCTTATTTGGCGCTTGAGCACGGTTATCATGTCATTATTGATAAGCATGGCTATGAAGATGTTTGGATGAATCCAACAACCGACTAAATTTAGCGAATCATCGCAATCTGTATAAAATAATGAATGAATTGATAGTGATAAGAATTAAAAAGCATCTTCATCATGACCAAAAAAAGCGAACCGAAGTTCGCTTTTTTAAAGTGTAAATCAACTATTAAACTTAGAAGAAGCCCATTGCTTTGGTTGAATAGCTAACCAATAAATTCTTGGTTTGTTGATAATGATCGAGCATCATCTTGTGGTTTTCACGGCCAATACCTGATTTCTTATAACCACCGAATGCAGCATGTGCAGGGTAGATATGGTAGCAGTTGGTCCATACACGACCAGCTTCAATCGCACGACCCGCACGATAAGAGGTATGCGCAGAACGCGACCATACACCAGCGCCTAAGCCATACATCGTATCATTGGCAATTCGGATTGCATCGTCATAATCTTTAAATGTTGCGACAGAAAGCACTGGTCCAAAAATTTCTTCTTGGAAAATCTTCATACTGTTGTCGCCTTTGAAAATGGTAGGTTCAATATAGAAACCTTGACCGACTTCCTGACGATCGCCACCACCTGTAAGCAATTGAGCACCTTCAGCACGGCCTGTTGCGATACAGCCCAAAATTTTGTCTTGTTGCTCTTGAGATGCCTGAGCACCAATCATGGTGTCTGTATCTAGAGGATGTCCAGTTTTGATGCGTTTTACACGTTCAACTGCCATTTCTAGGAATTTATCTGCAATACTTTCTTGAACCAAGGCACGTGATGGGCAAGTACATACTTCACCTTGGTTTAAAGCGAACATGGCAAAGCCTTCAAGCGCTTTGTCTAAATAATCATCATCTTTATCCATGACATCTTCAAAGAAGATGTTTGGTGATTTACCACCAAGCTCAAGTGTCACAGGAATAATATTTTCAGTTGCATATTGCATGATCATTTGACCAACAGCAGTGGAACCCGTAAATGCAATTTTAGCAATACGTGGATTGGTTGCCAGTGGGCGACCCACTTCAACGCCGTAACCATTGACAATATTTAAAACGCCTGGCGGTAAAATATCTTGAATGAGTTCAGCAACAACTAAAATACTTGATGGTGTTTGTTCAGCAGGTTTCAGTACAATACAGTTACCCGCTGCAAGTGCTGGTGCAAGTTTCCATGCTGCCATAAGAATAGGGAAGTTCCATGGAATGATCTGACCAACTACACCTAAAGGCTCATGGAAGTGGTAAGCAATGGTATCTTCATCAATTTCAGAAATACCACCTTCTTGTGCACGCAAACAACCTGCAAAATAACGGAAATGGTCAATTGCTAAAGGAATATCGGCTGCCAATGTTTCACGAATTGGCTTACCGTTTTCCCATGTTTCTGCAACCGCTAGTAATTCTAAATTTTCTTCTAAACGATCTGCAATTTTCAGCAGTACATTTGAACGTGTTGTTGGAGATGCTTTGTTCCATGAAGCTTTGGCTTTATGTGCTGCATCTAATGCAAGTTCGATATCTTCCGCAGAAGAACGTGGAATTTTGGTAAAGGCTTTACCATCTACAGGAGAAACATTATCAAAATATTGCCCTTTAACAGGTGCTACCCATTTGCCATCAATAAAGTTTTCATATTGGGCTTTGAACTGTACTTTTGAACCAGGCTGATTTGGATCTACATAACGCATAAGAGTATCCCTTTACTTATATTCATGATCATTCATGATGTGTTTAATATGGCATGTATGAACAATGATTGTTTACATGATGGTTTGAGCATAGAGAGTCAAAGGTAGGGAAAAGGTTGGATGAAATCCAAGACACATTTGCGCTATGCTTTAATCTTTGGCAATATTTTCTTGTTTATTGAAAATTTGCTAAATATTGGAAAAAATTGGTTTTATTCTAACGCTTTGGTATGAGTTGTGTTGACTGAGGTTAAGCTCACTGTGTTAATGTGCTAGAGTAATTTATAGGCAGGTCCGCTGGATAAAAACAACAGAGAAAGGATAGGATATTTTTTAACGAATTACAGAGGAAGTAGCGTATGTTAAGCCAACAAGAGTTATCAAATAAACGGAGTTTAATTGAGCAATTACGCCAAAGTAGTAGTTTGTCTTTAAAACATGCTGATCAACTCGGGCAGAGTATTGCAAGTTCATGGCAACGTTCCAATTCAGCTGCGATTCCCAAAGATCGTGATGCTGCACCCTTGATGAATGTAAAACAAGAAAGAAAAACACTGTTAGAAAAAGCCATCGAACATTGTCGTGATGAATTAACTCATATCGCAGAACAGTCGGCAATGGTTGCTGCAGTAGGGGATATCGGCAGTACCATTATCTGGTCAGCCGCAAGTGGGCAAATGCGCAATGCCGCAGAACGTGTTCATTTTATTGCTGGTGGACAATGGCGAGAAGATTTGGTGGGAACCAATGCTTTGGCACTGTCATTAAAAACCCAACAATCCAGTTGTGTGTTTTCTAACGAACATTTTATGTCTTCTGTGCATGACTGGGTTTGTTATGCCTCTCCAATTATAGATCCATATTCCAAACAAGTTTTAGGGGTGATTGATCTGTCAACCACATGGAATCATCACAATAGTTTGGGATTACTGGCAGCTGAACGTTGTGCCTCAATTATTCAATCGGCATTGCTAGAGTTTCAGCAACAACATTTATTTATCCGGGCTTTTGCTGTGCCACAAGTGTTGTTCAATGGCAAGATCGTGGTACTGACACCACGACAAATTGAAATTTTGACCATTCTTGCGTTGTGTCCACAAGGGATGAATCTGGAAAATTTACATCAAGCGCTATATGGTGAACGAAAAGTAAGTGTCGGCACATTAAAAGCTGAAATGTCGCAGTTGCGCGATATCTTGGGTGGCATGTTGGGTTCACGGCCCTATCGTTTATTGGCACATGTTGAGGCAGATTTCTTGCAAGCAGAGAATGCTTTAGATGCGGGTTATACCGAATCCGCTTTAAAATTATGCAAAGGTGTATTTTTAGCTAAAACTGAAAGTCCTTTTTTATCTGCATGGCGAGACTGCCTTGAATCACGCCTGAGTGAAGCGATTTTTAAAGCCAATGAAACAGATGCTTTATTAAAACACCTTGCACATTTTCCAGAGGCGATTGATGCCGTTGAGCGTCTGATTGAACTTACACCAGTCGGGCATCCTGCTCATCAAATTCTAATGAAATATAAAGATGAACATTGATTTTGCAGGATACTTTTAACTGATCATTCGCTTGTAAAGAAGAATGAATTGGCGCTTTTAAAGCTGTTTTTGGGCTAACCAAGAAAAAAGTTGATGATAAACTTCTTTTCTGACTTTTGGTGCCGATAAGACCAAGTCATGCAGTCCATTTTGAATGGTCATGACATTAACGTCGCCCTGTATTTTACCTGCATCCCTCACGATGTCTTTGACCTCTAAAATAACATCAGTGCTTTGAGCATCTCGGTTAAATTTCTTGGGATAGGTTGTTTTGTGAGAATGCATCACTAAGGTTGGTACATTGATCTGTACACCTGCATGAATTTCTTTTTGCGCTTCAAAAATTGCATGCACAAAGCTTAAATATACTTTGGGGTAAGTTGGTTTTTTCCACTCTAAGCTGAAATCCCATTCGCCTTGCAAATCTTTATGCAGACTAGTGACATACCATTTATTTAATTCACTTGGAAACTTTAAATTAGGTAAGCGTTTACCCAATGCGCTGAGTTTGGGGAGGGCTAATTTTTTCTTCCAAGCAGGCATATTAAAGTCATAAAAAGGACTATTGCACCATAAGGCTTGAATAAGGGAGTGTTGTGGATAATGTGCTGCATATAATGTTGCGATCAATCCACCTGTAGAATGTCCTGCCAGTAACACCTCAGTGTGGCCTTCCTGACCAATAATCTTTAATGCTTGGGTGATTTCCTCATCATATTCATTCAAATTTAGAACATAATAATATTTTTGATGTGGTAGGTAAGAACGACCATATTTTCTTAAATCAAGTGCATAAAAATCATAATCATGTTGATTAAATTGTTCAGCCATTTCTGTTTGAAAGAAATAATCGATAAAACCATGGATATAGAGCACCGCTTTCTTGCTCGCTTGAGCTGCTTGTTTGCGTACCAAAGTCGCAGTGACTTTACCATCATAGTCATCTGGTAAGTTTAAGGTTAGTTTTTCATAACCTGTACCAAGGATATCAGGTTGATATTCAGTAGATTGAGTGGTCATAGCATATTCCTGAATTTATTGAAAAATGAAATCCGAAAAATTACAGATAGTCTTTTACCAGCGCATAGGATTCATCATATAGTTTTTGTGCCAATTGCATATCTTTAGCTTTGCCTGATTTAAACGCAGGGGTTTGCAAACTCACATAATCACCATTGCGCTTTTCCCATGATGGATCAAGAGCAATTTTCTTAATTAATTCGGCAGGCTTAGATGGTGGAATAAGACCAAGTTTAATTATTGCATATTGCCATTTGGGTAATTCACGATAAATCTCAGAATCTACGCCACCTGGATGTAATGCATTGCTGGTAACATGACTTCCTTGTAGTTGTTTGGCAAGGATATTGCTAAACAGCAGATTGGCTAATTTACTATTACCATAGCTCAAAACACCATTGTATTTTTTCACTTGATCCGCGTTAAAGTTTTCAGGTTGGATACGACCTAAAAGATGCATCATTGAAGCCAAATGAATTACACGACCTTGTTGGGCTTTTTGAACCAATGTAAGAAGTTTCAATGTCCAAAGAAAAGGCCCCAGATAATTTACCCCAAACTGTTTTTCAAAACCATCAGCTGTGGCCTCAAGATCAGGTGTCATCATGCCAGCATTGTTGACTAATACATCAATTTTTTCATATTTGGCAATAATTTCATTGGCTGCTTGGTTAATTTGTTCAAGACTATTTAAATCAAGGAGAATCACGTCTACTTGACCTGTACCGAATGACTCTAAGTGTTGTTGTGCTGTTTTTGCTTTTTCAGGATTACGACAAGCAATGATCACATGGTGACCATCCTTAATAAATGTTTCTGCAGTTGCAAGCCCGATTCCAGTGTTTGCACCCGTGATGATGATGGTTTTACTTGTTGTTGTCATTGCTGAAATAATCCGCTGATGTTTTAAGCATCATAGTCATAGATTGTGACTTTATCAATATATCTGACAATAATGATTGTCATTTTTTGATAAGCGTATAAAAAAGGAATATTACCTAAGTAATATTCCTGAGTATCAAGCACAAGCTTCATTGGATTTGGCCTAAAACAGTTGTCAGGCTGACGTAGAACCAAAGAGTATCGTTTTACATTGCTGATTCAAAAATTTTAATGACTTGAGCATCAGTTGCTTTACGTGGATTTGTCAACATACAGGCATCTTTTTGCGCATTTGATGTCATTACTGCATGATCTTCCGCTTTGACACCCAGTTCAGCTAAGCCAGAAGGGATGCCAATAGATGATGATAACTCACGGATTGCATTAATCGCAGCAAAGGCAGCCTCAGTAACGGTTAAACCCTCGGTATTGACACCCATTAATTGGGCAATTTTTGCATAACGGTCAGGACAAGCAATTAAGTTAAACTCACACACATGCGGTAATAGAATTGCATTACATACGCCGTGTGGAAGGTTATAGAAGCCACCTAATTGATGAGCCATTGCATGTACATAACCTAAAGATGCATTGTTAAATGCCATACCTGCTAAATATTGTGCATATGCCATCGCATCACGAGCTTCAAGATTTTCACCATTGGCAACAGCAGGGCTTAACCATTCACTAATCATCGAAATGGCTTTTTCTGCACATGCATCAGTAATTGGGTTTGCAGCAGTTGAAACATAAGCTTCTACAGCATGAGTTAAAGCATCCATACCCGTTGCAGCAGTTAAAGCTGCAGGTTTTGCAATCATGAGTTTAGGATCATCAATTGCAACAAGCGGTGTACAACGCCAGTCAACAATCGCCATTTTTACATGGGTATCTGTATTGGTGATAATACAGAAACGAGTCATTTCAGAAGCAGTTCCCGCCGTTGTATTGATTGCAACAAGCGGTGTCATTGGGACTTTACTTTGATCAATCCCTTCATAATCACGAATATGACCGCCACCTGCGGTGACTAGGCCAATTCCTTTTGCACAGTCATGAGAAGATCCGCCGCCTAAAGACACAATAAAGTCACAGCCATTATTGTTATATTCATTTACGCCGTTATGTACATTAATATCTGTCGGGTTTGGTTCTGCGCCAGGAAAAACATGACTGTCTACGCCAGCTTCTTTGAGATAGCCTACGATAATGTCTGCAACACCAAATTTGAATAGGCCAGCATCAGTGACGATGAGGGCTTTTTTTGCCCCTAAATTTTGTGCTTTAGCGCCGACTTCTTTGGCACAACCTGGACCAAAAAGTGAGACGCAAGGGATATAAAAACCGTTTGTTTGATCTGCTATATTTTTAAAAGCCATGGTGCGATTCCTTCTACCATTGTTATTTCATCATTCCAGAAAGGTGATGATCACCTTGAGGTTGAGTATCAGTTTTGAGGGCTGGGTTGAATACCTACTAAACACCTACCAAATTTTAATCATGCAAATTTTAAATTAAGTATTTGATATTTATATTTAAAATAAAATGATGAAGTTTTTCTTTATAATTTTAAGCTGAAAATCAGGCTTTAACGTGAGTTTTGATTAAAAACGACAAAAACAGATTTTATTTGGTATTTTTTGCTTTGACAGATCATTTTATTTTTAAAAAGTGAATCGTTGCGTTAAATTTCGGGGATAAATTTTAAGATCCATCAAAATAGACTAAATTATCAATTTGTGAGAATGTGTGTTAATAATTAAAAAGTGAAAATTATGTGAAAAATTTGATATTTCTATAATAGGCCAGCAGGGGCTTAAATAGACTTTTTAAATATACCAGCACTGTTAATTTATGCTAAATGATAAAAATAACACAATGATATATATCATTAATAAGTAGTATAAAAAATTTAAAAATAAAAGTACCAATATTTTTTACGGATGAGTGTAAATGCTGTTGATCAGAATTTTATACATAAATATTGTTTTTTATTTATGTTTTTTAAACAGGTTGCCACGGTTCGGTAATCTCATATTTTAAGGATAAAAAATGAAAAAAATATTAACGTTAAAAAATATTGTCATAGCAAGTTCATTGTTCGCGATTACTAGCATGAGTTTTGCGGGGGAGTATAAACGCTTTTCAGTATCTGCAGGCTGGTTACATGTCATGCCTCAAGGAAAAGCCAATCCCTTTAATATTAATACCAGTGTTAAAAATGGTACCAATGCAACAGTCGGAAGTATCTCTACAACCAGTTTTTTAAACTCAGTTGATCCTAATGCGATGGGAGAAGACTTAGGCGGAGTGCCATTTAATCAGAAAGAGGTGTTAACTGAATTTCTCAATGATGCCTTTATGCAAACCTTATTGACTGATGGTAAGGGGAATATTTTGCCGGAGGTCGCAGGAACCGCAAATATTCATGGCTTGGAAAATTGGCAAGCAAAGGGTACAGGGCTCGAAGTCGATGACGTGGATACGCTGGGCTTAATGCTAAATTATTACATCAACGACAATGTTTCTTTGCAACTCATTGGTGGGATTCCTCCAAAAGTGGATATTAAAGGTAAAGGGGAAATATTGGCACCGCTCACAGGATTAGCCACTTCGCCAAATGAGTTGGTCAATATCTTATTTCCAGATGGTATTGGTTTAAATCAAGCCATTCCAATCACCAATTTAGGCAATAAGTCTAAAGCAGCATCGGTGCGTGCATGGACACCAGCGCTGGAAGCGCAATATCAATTTGGTCAATCTGGTGTCAATAAATTGCGTCCATATATTGGGGTAGGGGTGATGTACTCTCATTTCACTGATATTAAGTTGAATTCACAGATCAAAAGTGATCTGGTTGCAGCGGGACACATGATTCAAAACGTTTTAGATGGAAAAGCTGGGGCTGCGTTAGATGGCAAACCTTCCAGTGCAAATCCTTATGTAAGAGTTAAAACGACTGATGCTATAGCACCCATTGTAAGTCTTGGTGCTACTTATGATATTAATGAAAACTGGTTTGGTGTGGCTTCTGTTTCTTATGCCAAGCTCAACAATCAGGCAAAGATTGATGTCGTTGATGCCAAGACTGGTAAGCGACTGATTAATTCCACGACAAAAGTCGATATAGATCCATTGATTACTTATGTTGGTGTGGGGTATCGCTTCTAAAATCAACACTATTTTCCCTAAGAATAGTGAAGATTTTAAATGGTTAGCTTCGGCTAACCATTTTTTGTGGTCTAGGTAAAATCTTGTTAGCGATATGTAGATTGACGAGCAATAAAAAAGCATCCATTCAGGATGCTTTTTTGAAGGTATCGTACAAATCAGAGAACTTATTTCTCTACGATTGCAGTTACACCTTGACCACCAGCAGCACAAATCGAAATTAACACACGACCTGAACCTTTTTGGTTAATCAATTTTGCAGCAGTTGCCAAAATACGACCACCTGTTGCTGCAAATGGATGACCAGCAGCTAAAGAAGAACCTTTAACATTGAGTTTGCTACGGTCAATTGAGCCCAATGGTGCATCTAGACCTAAACGTTCTTTACAGAACTTAGGATCTTCCCATGCTTTTAAGGTCGAAAGAACTTGTGATGCAAAAGCTTCATGAATTTCATAGTAGTCGAAGTCTTGAAGTTTAATACCCGCACGAGCCAACATACGTGGAACAGCATAAGCAGGTGCCATCAATAAACCTTCTTTCTTATTGACAAAATCTACAGCAGCAGTTTCAGTGAATGTTAAGTACGCGAGTACTTCGTGACCATTTGCTTTCGCCCATTCTTCAGAGGCTAAAAGTACAACTGAAGCGCCGTCTGTAAGAGGAGTAGAGTTACCTGCAGTCATTGTTGCAGTTTCACCTTTACCAAATGCAGGTTTAAGCTTAGCCAATTTTTCAACTGAAGAATCAGGACGTAAGTTATTGTCTTTGTCTAGACCCATAAATGGCGTGATCAAATCATCGAAGAAACCTTCTTCATATGCTTTGGCCATTTTTTGATGTGAAGATGCAGCAAGTTCATCTTGAGCTTCGCGAGGAATACCCCATTCTAAAGCAGTAATCGCTTGGTGATCACCCATAGATAAACCTGTACGAGGTTCACCATTTTTTGGCGCATCCATCAAGTCTTTAACATTGATTTTAGCTAAGGCTTTTAAACGATCTTTACCTGTTTTTGCAATGTTTAATTCAAGCAATGCTTTACGTAAGCCGTCACCAAATGCGATCGGTGCATCAGAGGTAGTATCCACACCACCAGCAATACCCACTTCAATTTGACCTAATGCAATTTTGTTTGCAACAAGGAAAGCTGCTTGTAAGCCAGTACCACATGCTTGTTGAATATCATAAGCAGGGGTTTCAGGGGCAAGTTGAGTATTTAAAACACATTCGCGTGTCATGTTGAAATCACGGCTATGTTTTAGAACTGCACCAGCAACAACTTCACCTAAACGTTGACCTTGAAGGTTAAAACGTTCAATTAAACCGTTTAAAGACGCAGTAAGCATGTCAATGTTTGACGCTCGGAAATAAGGGCCATTTGAACGTGCAAAAGGAATACGGTTACCGCCAATAATTGCTACGCGACGTACAGTGTTTTGACTCATAATTTTATCCTGCTGACCAGAAGTTTGAGTTTTAGAAGATGAAGCTGTTGTAACTTTTTTTGCCGTCGATGCTGTTGCTTTGCTACGTGAAGCAGCTGCTGGTGCACGAGTCGGTTTCTTAGTCGTGTTGGCTGCATTGGCATTTGTAGAATTTGTGTTGCTACTTTTACTCGTACGAGTACGAGGTTTTGATGTATTTGACACAGTTTCTTGTACAGTGCTTTCAGCGTTTGAATTTTCTTGAGTTGTTTTGCTCATAAGGCTTTTCCAAGCATGTTCGCAATATTCTTAGTGCTTACATTAACATAATTGGCTATGACTCGAATTGACTATAATGACATTTGCATATTCTTTCAGGTCAAGTCATCATTTTGGCAACTCAAGTATGATTTAACTGAAACTTATGGGTCATAGAGATGATAGCGTTGTTGACGATTCCTCTAAGCCTTGCGCGAAGAACAACGCAAGCCATTTAAGAAAGCGCAACACAGCTAAATATCTGAGATTATACTGAAGTTAAAAGATAGCTTAAGCCCCATACAAAATTAATTTGATGAGAGATAAGAAACATGTCTGACCAATACCAAGCATTTGCTAAATCTCCAATTGGTAAATTTGTCATAAAAAATTTAGGTTTACCATCACCAATCCAGCTAGACCGCTTTGAGTCTGCCACTCCTGTCGTTAAAGGTGCTGTATTATTTGGTGCAGCTCCAAAGAGTCATTTCACTGGTGAAGTTGCGCAGGTTCTTAGTAATATTCACGCCAACACTTATGCAGGGAATAACGCAGAATTACAACAAGCTGCGGCAAAATCTGGTTTGAATGTCGGCGCTTTTAATGAAGGCGATAAAGAATCAAAATTTAAAGCAGTGATATTTGATGCATCAGGGATTCAAAATTCAGAACAATTACATGAACTACACAAGTTTTTTAATCCTGTTGCCCGTCAAATTGCGACATCAGGCCGTGTAATTATTATTGGTTTAACACCTGAAACTGCACCAACGATTAAGCAGGCGATTGCACAACGTGCATTAGAAGGGTTTGTTAAATCGGTTGGTAAAGAGTTTAAGAAAGGAATTGCTGCTGATCTTATTCTGGTTGATGCAGATGCTGCACAAAACTTGGAATCAAGTTTACGTTTTGCAATTTCTCCACGTTCAGCATACGTATCAGGTCAAGTGATTCGCGTATCTAAAGGTGATGTGATTGATATCGATTGGGCAAAACCGCTTGCAGGCAAAACTGCACTAGTAACAGGTGCAAGCCGTGGTATTGGTGAAGCGATTGCACATGTATTGGCACGTGATGGTGCGCATGTAATTTGTTTAGATGTTCCACCACAACAAGCAGACCTAGACCGTGTTGCAAGTGAAATCGGTGGTTCTACGCTCGCAATTGATATCACTGCTGCTGATGCTGGTGAAAAAATCAAAGCTGCGGCAGCTCAACAAGGTGGTTTAGATATCATCGTACATAATGCGGGTATTACACGTGACAAAACTTTGGCAAATATGAAGCCAGAGATGTGGGATCTGGTGATTAATATCAACTTATCTGCTGCTGAACGTATTAACGATTATTTATTGTCAAATGATGGTTTAAATGCAAATGGTCGTATTGTTTGCGTATCTTCAATTTCAGGTATTGCTGGTAACTTAGGTCAAACCAACTATGCTGCATCAAAAGCAGGTGTCATTGGTTTGGTGAAATTTACTGCGCCTGTGTTAAAAAATGGTATTACCATTAATGCTGTAGCACCGGGTTTCATTGAAACTCAAATGACCGCTGCAATTCCATTTGCAATCCGTGAAGCAGGTCGTCGTATGAACTCAATGAGTCAAGGTGGCTTACCTGTTGATGTTGCTGAAACAATTGCTTTATTTGCATCTTCAGCATCTACAGGATTAAATGGTAATGTTGTGCGTGTTTGTGGTCAAAGCTTATTGGGTGCATAATCACGCATAACTGAAGTCCTGTTTCGTTTAGGGGATTACCGCGAAGCGATTATTTGTGTATTTAAATAACGCTTTCGCTGGTTTTCTCTTCAACAAAATCAGGATGTTTAAGCTGTATCATCCGTTAATTTCCAACTGAAATGTTGGATTTTTTAAATGTTGAATAAGAATTAATTTTTCAAAGGTCCAGTATGAATACTCGCCATTTTAGTCAACTTCCTAAGCCATATTTAGCTTATCCAAAAGTGATTCAGGGTTTAATTTTTAAAAAGCCAAAAGGTGAAAAAGTTCTACCGCAAGTTGAATATGTGGTTGATTCATTCAAAATTGATCCAAATCATTTAAAAGCATATAACGAAGTGTGTGGCTTTAAAAATAATGGGTATATTCCCGCAATTTATTTAGCTGTTTTATCGCAAAGTTTACAAATGCATATGATGACCTCTGAAGCATTTCCTTTTGCAATCTTAGGCTTAGTGCATATTCGCAATCAAATTAAGCAAACACGTAAAATTGGGGTCAATGAACAGCTGACTTTATCTTGTCAATTTGGTGAGTTAAAGCCCCATGATAAAGGGGTTCAGTTCGATTTCATCACAACAGCCAAAGTTGGCGGTGACGTGGTCATGCAAGGATTAACCACCTATCTAGCACGCCAAAAAACCGATGGTTCAGTTACAGAAAAACCAAAAGATAAAAAAGAACCAAATTATCAAGTTCAGGCGGTTTGGGAAGTTTCTGAAAATACTGGTCGTCGTTATGCTATGACATCAGGTGACTTTAACTTGATTCATATCCATGCATTAACTGCAAAAGCATTTGGTTTTAAACAAGCGATTGCTCATGGGATGTGGAGCAAGGCGCGTGTTCTCGCTGGGCTCAACTTACCAGAAGCTTATGAAGCCGATGTATTGTTTAAATTGCCGATGTATTTACCTTCAACAGTAGAATTTTTAACTGCACAAGATGGTACAACAACTGACTTTTTGATTCGTAATCAAAAATCACAAAAACCTCATGTTTCTGGTGTGGTTAACGCTTTATAAGATAAAATATAAAGCCTGAGTCGAGATGATTCAGGCTTTTTTAATTAAAAAAGTTATGATTAAAAAAATAGGATAGGGCAATGAGCAGTTTAACGGACATTATTTTTGCGAATACGAAAAATTATCAGGGCTATGTGGATGAGCGTTTTCAAGATCTCGCTGTTCAATTTAGTCGTTTGCAGGATGGTCGTAGCGAAAATGGTGGTGCTGCTTTAACTGTTTATTTTCAAAATGAAAAAGTTGTCGATATATATACGGGTAAAAAATCAAAAACTGAGCAATGGGATGAGCGAACCTTGTCGGTTTGTTATTCCACAGGGAAAGGTGTACTGGCAACACTCGCGCACATTTTGGTGAGTGAAGGTTTCTTAGACTACGATACGCCTATAGTCAATTTTTGGCCTGAATTTGCTCAAAATGGTAAAGAGAATATGACACTGCGTCATATTTTAAGTCATCAAAGTGGCTTATACGATATTCGCAATATTATTGCTGGTGCCGTTGAAATGGCAGATTGGCAGCATATGCTCAAGGTCATGGAGCAGGCCACACCTCGTTTTGCTGTAGGAACTGATATTGCATATCAGGCATTAACATTTGGCTGGTTGGTGGGTGGTGTTTTAGAGAAAGCAACGCAACAATCTTTAACACAGTTAATGCAGAAGTATTTGGTTGAACCCCTACACCTTGATGGTGCCTATTTTGGTGTGCCTGAATCTGAGTTAAATCGTGTGGCGCGTTTAATTCAAAAAGCAGCACCTGTACAAAAGGCAAAAACAAAATCCAGTAAGAGCAAAGCCAAGAAGCATCATAAAACGTCTTTTTCCGATAAATTGGTTGAATTAACTGGACAAAATCCGCAAGATTTTTTAGATGCTATGGTACCGAAAGGGATGCGTGATTTTAGTTTCTTTACTGACCAAGGGCTTCAAGCGATTATTCCAGCGGCCAATGGGGTATTTAGCGCCAATAGTCTTGCAAAAGTTTATGCCATGATGGCAAATAAAGGGGTTTGGGAAGGAAAAGTTTTCATTCGTCCTGAAATATTTGCTGAATTAAGTCAAATTCAATCGATTAAACGAGATCGCGTGATGCCAATTCCGATGAAATGGCGTTTAGGCTACCACCGTGTGATTAGTATGGGTAAACGTGCCAAGCAAGGCTTTGGTCACATTGGATATAACGGTTCTGGGGCGTGGTGTGACCCGCAACGAGGGCTTAGTTTTGCCTATACCCATAATTTTGCCATTGGTTCAATCACCGGTGATTATCGTCTTTGGGGACTGACCCAAGAAACATTGCGTTGCGCCGATGGTTTACTTAAAGGAAGTAAAGGCTGGTTCTAAATATTAAGATCAAAGAGATTGAAATTTTATAGAAGATCAGATGGCTGAGTCTTATTTTGCAAAAGAATTAAAAATAAGGACTTTAAACAGCAGTATATAGATTTATCAATATTTTCTTAGGCAAATAACTCCATTTTTAGGATGGTTTCGACATGGTGTTTAAACGAGTGTTGGTCTAGACCTTTTAAGCCAAGTTGATAGATTCCTTCTAAACCACAAACAAAAGCAATCAGCCGCCAAGCAATGTCTTGGCTGCTGCTGGCTGTAGCAATTTTAAATTCTTGTTGGCTGACGCCATGTTCAATCGCAGTAACCAAGGCTACATGCCATTGTTCCATCGTAATATTATAAGCTTTTTTAATTTCAGGATCTTGATCGATTAAAATCTCAGCTTCATTCCAAAGTCGTAAATAGGGTTGAGTTTGTTCAATATTTTCAAAGCCTAGCAAGAGAGATAAACGCTCAAAACTACTGTCGGTTTTAATTTGATCTTCTACTTCATTGAGTTGATCCATTAATTCAATAAAAACTTCGGCCTTTAAATGCGAACTTGATTCAAAGTGATGATGTACTTGTCCTGTTGAAACTTGTGCTTCTGCGGCAATACGGCGCACAGTTAATCCATTCAATCCATCTTGTAATGCAACACGCTTTGCTGCATCCAAAATCATAGTACGACGCTGTTCTCGGTTTAAATAGTTCATCACTTTTAATACAACAAAATTTACAAAACAAATATTAAACAAAGTTGGACGTTTGTTCAAGTCTGGTTATAATGACTCAACTTGAACAAGTGTCCAACTTTAATTAGGTGTGTTATGTACCGCAATTGGGTGATTTTGGCAATCATCGTTTTAATTTATTTACCGGTTTCAATTGATGCAACGGTTTTGCATGTTGCCATCCCAACATTGAGTGCTGCCTTATCACTATCCAGTAATGAAATGCTCTGGGTGATAGATATCTATTCACTGATCATGGCAGGCTTGATTTTACCCATGGGGGCATTGGGGGATCGTATTGGCTTTAAACGGCTGATGCTAATTGGTGCAGGTATTTTTGGTGTGGCTTCTCTCATGGCTGCTTTTGCGAGTTCAGCCTATATGTTGATTGCTGCCAGAGCATTTCTTGGTGTAGGCGCTGCCATTATTTTACCTGCAACCTTGGCAGGTGTTCGTAATACCTTCTTAGATGAAAAACAACGTAATTATGCTTTAGGTATTTGGGGAACTGTCGGTGGCGGTGGAGCGGCTTTTGGTCCACTTTTAGGTGGATTTATCTTGGAACATTTTTCATGGGGAACCGTGTTCCTGATTAATGTGCCAATTATTATTTTAGTCTTGGTCTTAACGACATGGCTGGTGCCGAAGCAAGCAGTACAAACCAAACAACCTTTAAATCTATTACAAGCGCTCATTTTGGTCACTGCTATCTTAATGCTGATTTATTCAATTAAGACCTCTATCTATGCGTTTAGCCTCGGGATGATTTTAATTTTTGTGCTTGGATTGGGATTGTTAGTGGGATTTATCCGCCATCAATTGAAAACAACCCAACCGATGATTGATTTTAGTCTGTTTAAGAATCCTGTGATTTCAACCAGTATTGTGATGGCAATGGTGGCAATGATTGCATTAGTTGGTTTTGAGCTACTCCTTTCACAGGAATTACAGTTTGTGTATGGATATAGCCCATTAGAAGCAGGTTTGTTTATTTTACCCTTTATGATAGCAATCAGTATTGGGGGACCCTTTACCAGTATTTTAATGAATCACTATGGTTTAAGACCTGTAGCAACTGTTGGGATGCTGATGTGCGCCTTATGTTTCTTCGGCTTAGCCATGACCAATTTTGACATAGATTATATTCAAGCTTGGGTGTGGATGGTGCTGATGGGGATCAGTGTTGAAATCGCGTTATTATCCTCCACAGCAGCTATTATGTCTGCTGTACCTCCACAAAAAGCAACGGCTGCTGGTGCAATCGAAGGTATGGCCTATGAGTTAGGGGCTGGTCTCGGGATTGCGATTTTTGGACTATTGTTGTCTATATTTTATGCGCATTCGATTATCTTGCCTGATCATTTACCGCTGAATATCGCAACTCAAGCAAGTTCCTCTATTGGTGAGGCATTATTACTGACCAAACAGTTAGAGCCTGCATTGATGCAACAAGTAAAGCAAGCTGCTTTTGAAGCGTTTATTCATTCACATAGTAAAGTCTTGGGCATTTCGGGTTTGATGTTCTTGGTTTTATCTGTATTTGTTTGGCGTGCTTTACCAGCAAAGAAACAGATTGCTGTGTAGAATATTGCGCATAATTTAAATTATGCGCTTATTTTTCACACTGAGATTTTACAGTGTGAATATAAGAGTTTGATATACAGATTGAAAACTTTAGCAAGCCAAATTGTCATTTATTTAACACTGCCACGGCAGTGTTTTTTCAAGTAAATTTGCTAGTGTATATTTTTAAATCTATTTAAGAGATAGATAAACTTTATGTTGTAGAGTACGGTGTCGAATTCGAAGAAATTGATCGAATTATCTCTAATAAAAAATAACTCTACAGTTCTTCATTCACTAATCAGCAAAAAAACAGTATCCTTAGACCTGTAACTAGGAGCTTCCATGTATCAGGTACTTGCACGTAAATATCGCCCACGTAACTTTAATGAATTGGTCGGACAGAATCACGTTTCACGTGCACTGACCAGTGCTTTAGATCGTGGACGTTTACACCATGCCTATTTATTTACTGGAACACGTGGGGTGGGGAAAACCACGATTGCTCGAATTTTAGCGAAATGTTTAAATTGTGAAACAGGGGTAACCTCTACACCTTGTGAAGTTTGTGCAACCTGTAAGGCGGTAAATGAAGGGCGCTTTATTGACCTTATTGAAATCGATGCGGCATCACGGACAAAAGTTGAAGACACACGTGAGTTGCTGGATAATGTACCTTATGCACCGACCCAAGGTCGATTTAAGGTATATTTGATCGATGAGGTACATATGCTGTCGACGCATTCCTTTAATGCGTTATTGAAAACATTAGAAGAACCGCCTGAACATGTAAAATTTTTATTTGCCACAACTGATCCACAAAAATTACCAATTACGGTGATTTCACGTTGCTTGCAATTTACATTACGTCCATTGGCTGTAGATGAAATTACCCATCACCTTACAGATATTTTAAATAAAGAAGAAATTTCATCAGAGCAAGATGCGATTTGGCAAATTGCTGAATCTGCCCAAGGTTCATTACGTGATGCATTGTCTTTAACTGACCAAGCAATTGCCTATGGTCAAGGTGCAATTCATCATCAAGATGTCAAAGAAATGCTGGGTTTGATTGATAGAACCATCATTTATGATTTGATCTTGGCAATTCATCAAAACCAAAATGCACGTGTCAGCCAATTATTACTACAATTTAGGCAACAGGCTTTAGATGTTTCATTGGTTTTAGATCAGTTTATTTCGACTTTGCATGAGTTGGCAATGTTGCAATATTTGCCTGATTTAAGCCTAAAATATAGTGCTGAAATTAATCAAAAAATTATGCAGTTATCAAAAATTGTCTCTGCACAAGATTTACAGCTTTATTATCAAATTGCCAGTAAAGGTAGAGCGGAGCTACAACTTGCAGTAACACAAGAGCAAGGTTTTGAAATGACAGTATTGCGTTTACTGGCATTTAGACCGATGCAAATCAATGAAATTGTAGTCTCTCAAGCTCAACAACCACAAAACAATCAGAATATCGATCAAGTTGCTATTTTACAGCAACCGCATCAAGCATCTGTTCAAACGGGGCTTGTGCAACAAGCACAGATTAAGCAAGCGCAAATTCAGCAAGAGCCAGCTCATCAACAGCAGGCTCAGCAAGTGCCTGTTGAAAAAAACAGTGAACAACAAAATGCTACTTTGAATATAAGTTCACAACCAGAAACTGACGCGCCATTAGCGGAGGTACAGCAAGCGCAGATTGAGGTCAATTCGCAGCGTGTAGTGAGTGATTTAGATCCAGCCTTTGACCAAGTTGAAGATCAGCAAACTCAACAGCAAAGTGTTGACCATGAATCGAGTAGTGATGACTATTTAGATGACTTTGCTGAGGAAGTACAACAAAGTGCTGTGGTCGAATCAACGGCTCATAATAATCAAGGTATTGAAGCACAGCAGCCAACTGTTCAAGAGAAAATAGACGTAGAAAATGCAGAACCAAGTTTAACCTTGTTTGGTGCTAAGTTAAGTCAACCGAAAAATACCACGTCTCCGTCTAGTCCAAATCAAGATGTATTCTTTTTAGCACCTGAAAATCAGGATCAAAATGTTGAAATTGATTTGGTTGAGCCTATTCATTCTCAAACAGATACTCCAGCTCAAGTTTCTAATATTATCCCTGAAATAGAACACGGATCTTTTTCTGAGGAACAAACGCCGCAACAGATACTTGCCTTAAAATTACAGGTCTTAGAAGGTGAGTGGACGGTTGATAAATGGGAGTATTGGTTTAGAAATAGCTCACTTTCTCCAGCTGTTCAAGAACTTGCACAGCATGGGTTAATGACAGGGGATGTGAATGGTCAATCTATTTTTCAAATTTCACAAAAATATGAAAAATTATTGAACCAAGCACAACATGACCTTGAGGCAAAATTAAAACAACAGTGGCCAAATACGCTATTTACAGTGCAATATGGTGAAGTTGAGTCGACCACACCTTATATGATGCAAAACGAGCGTAAGCTTCGAGCGTATGATCGTGCCAGTGAAATGCTTCAAAAAGAACCTTTGGTCAAAAGCTTAATTGAAGCATTGGATGGAAAGTTGGAAAATATTCAGCTTAAAGCTTAGGGTCTGTAGACATTTCATAAATGGCTTGCGTTGTAGTCTAAAATTGAGCAGGCAAGGCAGGAAACGAAGAGAATAGCGAGACTATTTTCGAGTTTCATAACGAAGGCTGAGATAATTTTAGCCACAACCCTTCGGGACTTGTGTGTTTTTTGCCGCTACGTTGTTACGAACTACTCATTTAGAATGACTAAATTTCGTATTTCGTGCCTAGTATCGCCTAAAAAACACACGTAGTCGCAAACGTAGACGAATTGTCAACAGACCCTAATTTTAGAAAACATCTAGATCAGATATCGTTTTAAACAAGCTCAATTTTACTGGAATTGGGCTTGTTTTTATTCCACTGTATTTTGCCGAAATTTAGACAATATTCACAATCCTTTTCTGCCTGTGCCAAGGTAAATCATTTTAAAATCTCATCAGGTTCTCAATTTATATAAGAATTTTAATTCAAATTATGATGATCAATCTTGCATTTATGGGCGTTGTTATGCTGAAAATCACTTGTTTTAAATATTTTTATGGTTATAATTGCGGCAACTTTAATTAGCGGAGACCCTAAGTGGCAAATTGTTCATCGAGGCGCTGTAGTTTATATACAGCCATTATTCGTATCTGAGCAAGAGAGCACTGCCTTTAGGAGAGCTGTCTTGCAATGAGACAGTTATAATCTGATTTTAAACTACATCCCCATTTTGATGTGAAACAGCTCAATTTTGACTTTAATCAGTTCAATTTTGGCTTGTTTTTGTGCGCACTTAGATTCATACCGCCTCAGCAATGAGGATTACGGATGGTAATCAATCAATTTTGTATGATAGAAACAGTACTGATTACGGGCTGCTTTTTATTACTTATTATTCATAAATCAGCATATGCCGATCCTGTATTAATCACAGATGATGCAAGTGTTGCTGATCTATATACTTGCCATTTTGAAAGTAATATAAACTTTTATAAACATCAGGAGGTTAATTCCAGTTTTTCTCCAGTATGTGGCATTGCCAAAAATTTGGAATTAAGTTTTCAACTGGATGATCATGTTCAAAATAAGAATCGTCATGATGTGATATCAGGTCAATTCAAACGTAATTTGAAAGCAGTGGAGTCAAATAGTTGGGGCGCTGCCGCATCCTTAACAATAAGCCGAAATATGTATGGTGATGACCACTCGAGTTGGAAAGTGAATCTCCCCGTAACTTATTTATTACTGGATGATCGGTTATTTTTAAATGGCAACATCTCCTATGTACATCAGGGCAATACTCAGTATGTTTTAGCTGCAATTTCAAGCAATTATTGGATCAATGCTAAAACTTCGCTCAGTGCAGAAATCTTTAATCAAGATCATCAGTCTGTATTTTTTCAAACCGCATTTGGTTATGAGTTGATTCAAGATTTTGTCAGGGTCCAAGTGGCTTATGCAGATCGATTTGACCACCATCATGATCGCTGGTTTGGGTTGGGAACTGAGTTTCTCACCAATTTTAAACTCATAAAAAAATCATCTAATTCAATTCCTGTTCAATAGGAAGAAATTTTTATTGCCAAAAAAGGAGAACATTATGCTTCATAATCTATGGCAACGTTTATTTTCTAATTTCATCAAAAAATATCATATTCAACACTTATTTGAACGTCATCGTTCATTTAAAGAATTACATCAAGCCAGTTATGCCAGTGAAATTAGTAAAAAGCTTTCACAAAGTTTGATCAATGCTTCCTATGTAGCTTCAGAGCAATTGCTTAATCATTTAAATACAACAGAGCAAGGCTTGTCAGCAAAGCAGGTTGAACAACGACAAGAACAATTTGGATTAAATGAGCTTGCGCATGAAAAACCACTGCCGTGGTGGAAGCATCTTTGGTATGCCTATCGTAATCCATTTAATATTTTACTTACCATTTTGGCTTTGGTGGCTTTCTTTACCGACGATATAGAAGGCACAATCATTATTACAACCATGGTTGTACTTTCTACGGTACTGCGCTATTGGCAAGAATTTAAGTCAAATAAGGCAGCCGCTGCATTAAAAGCAATGGTGAGTAATACAGCTACTGTGATTCGTCAAGTAGATTGGGATGATCCAGACCTTGAAACCATGCAATACGACCTAGATCAAGGATCTCAACAGGTTGAGCTTGCGATCCAAGATTTGGTCCCTGGTGACATCATTTTATTGTCTGCTGGAGATATGATCCCTGCGGATTGTCGAATTATCTTTGCAAAAGATCTGTTTGTTTCACAAGCGTCGATGACAGGTGAATCTATTCCTGTAGAAAAGTTTGCTGATCAAAAAGATCACACCCTGCAAAATGCATTGGAACTGGAAAATATTGTTTTTATGGGAACCAATATTGTGTCTGGTTCTGCAAAAGCGGTGGTGGTGAATACTGGGACACAAACCTATTTTGGGGCATTAGCACACCGAGTATCCCATGCAGATCGTGCAACGACCTCATTTCAAATGGGGGTAAATAAAGTCAGTTGGTTATTGATTCGATTTATGTTGATCATGGCGCCAGTTGTATTATTTATCAATGGCTTTACCAAAGGCGATTGGAGTGAAGCATTGCTGTTTGCTTTATCTGTAGCTGTGGGTTTAACACCTGAAATGTTACCGATGATCGTGACCTCAACATTGGCCAAAGGTGCAGTATTTTTATCTCGTAAAAAAGTTATCGTTAAACGTTTAGATGCGATTCAAAATTTTGGTGCAATGGATGTTTTATGTACAGATAAAACAGGTACCTTGACTGAGGATAAAATTTGTTTATCACAACATGTCGATGTAAATGGCAAGACATCACAACGTGTACTGGTACAGGCTTACTTAAATAGCTATTACCAAAGAGGGCTGAAAAATTTACTGGATGCTGCAATTTTGGACCATGCTGCACAAGACTTACAGGATCTAAATTTTAAATTTAAGAAGCTTGATGAAGTACCGTTTGATTTTGTGCGTCGACGTATGTCAGTAGTAGTCAGAACCTTGCAGGGTAATGCACGCATTATCACTAAAGGTGCGGCAGAGGAAATGCTGAAAGTCTGTTCGCACGTAGAGATAAATGACAAGATTGAGCTATTAACACCAGACCATCTTGAGGCGATTCAAGAAAAAATACGCCAATTTAATCTTGAAGGTTTACGTGTTATTGCCATCGCGTATCGAGATTTTAGTGGTAGATCAGATGACTTTTCTGTCGCAGATGAAAGTAATTTGATTTTAACTGGATATCTGACTTTCTTGGATCCACCTAAAAAGTCTGCCGCACCTGCTTTAGCTCAATTGGCAGCGCATGGCGTCAATGTCAAAGTGCTTACCGGGGATAATGAGTTTGTTACGCAAAAGGTCTGCAAAGAACTTGGTCTGGACTGTGAACATGTTCTTTTAGGTGGGCATGTTGAGAATATGACTGATGAAGAACTAAAATTTGCCGTTGAATATACACAGGTATTTGCCAAGTTAAGTCCTGTTCACAAAGAACGTATTGTGATGCAGCTGAAAGAGAATGGACATGTGGTTGGATTCCTAGGCGATGGAATCAATGATGCGGCTGCGATACGCAGTGCTGATATTGGAATTTCGGTTGATACAGCAGTGGATATAGCCAAAGAGTCAGCAGATTTAATTTTACTTGAAAAAAGTTTAATGGTGCTTGAAGAAGGTGTGCTAGAGGGACGACGTACATTTGCCAATATGCTGAAATATATCAAAATGACGGCAAGTTCAAATTTTGGTAATGTTTTTTCGGTATTAGTAGCTAGTGCTTTTATTCCGTTTTTACCAATGCTACCGATTCATTTGCTGGTACAGAATTTACTTTATGATGTATCACAAATCGCCATTCCATTTGACAATGTTGATGATGAGTTGATTGAAAAACCGCAAAGCTGGAAACCAAATGAAATTGGCCGTTTTATGATTTTCTTTGGGCCACTCAGTTCGATCTTTGACATTTTGACCTTTGCTCTCATGTGGTTTGTATTTCATGCAAATTCACCAGAACAGCAAACCTTGTTTCAGTCAGGTTGGTTTGTCGTAGGATTATTAACACAAACGATTATTGTGCATATGATTCGTACAGAAAAAATACCATTTATTCAAAGTCGTGCAGCAATGCCTTTGATGGTCATGACCTTGGTCATTGTGGCTGCTGGTATTTTCTTACCAATGGGGCCTTTTGCTGAGTACTTAAAATTACAAGCTTTACCATTAACTTATTTCTTATTTTTACCTTTCATCTTGCTTGGCTACATGCTGGTTGTGCAACTGATGAAAAAAATTTACATCCGTCGTTACGGGTGGTAATGGAGAACTCCAATGCAACTCCAATTCATGCAACATCTAGAATTAGCGAATATGCTAGATACCTTGATTAGTTTACTTGGCGCTTTTATTTTAGGGGGATTGATCGGGTTTGAGCGACAGTATAGACAGCGTACAGCAGGTTTAAGAACCAATGTATTAGTCGCACTTGGCGCTGCTATATTTGTTGATATTGCCAATAACTTAACAGGTGCTGATGGTTCAGTACGGGTGATTGCTTATGTGGTTTCTGGCATTGGATTTCTTGGCGCAGGGGTAATCATGCGCCAAGAAGGGAATATTCAAGGACTCAATACTGCTGCAACCTTGTGGTGTTCTGCTGCTGTCGGTGCTGCGGCCGGTTGTGACCGTTTGGTGGAAGCAATATTAGCGACGATATTTATTTTGGCAGCCAATACTTTATTACGTCCTATTGGGCATATTATCGACCGTAAACCTTTAAATGTTGATTCGGAAATGCAACATGAAATTTATGTGGTTTGTCAAAAAGAGCACAGTAAATATGTTATGGATGAGCTGAATAAAGCTTTAAAGCGTTATCATTTTCCTGCTAAAGATTTTGATGTAGAACCGTTTGGTGAGCAAGATGTGGAAATTAAGGCGATTTTGATTGCGAACTCCGTTGAGGAAAAAGAAATTCAGCCGATTATTGAAATGTTAAATCAAATGCCTGAAGTGAGTCAGGCTTTTTGGGATCAAAATACCTTGGCTTAAAATGATGTTTGATTTTTATGCTATCGGTTTTAAGCTATTTTGAGCGTCGATTTTTAGCTTTAGCCTTAAAGCATATAGTCTTGCAAAGCATCTCGCATTTTTTGTGGAATCGGGGTGCTTTTCTTTGTCTCACGCTCAACAAATACATGCACAAATTGACCTTGTGCTGAAGCTTCAGTTTTACCCTGTTTGAAAATAGCCAGATCATAGCTCAGTGATGAATTACCAATTTTTGCAATGGCGACCCCAACCTCAATAATTTCTGGATAGGTGAGTTCTTCGAGAAAATGACATGAAGAATTTACCACCAAGCCAATGATGGGTGAATGGTGTATATCAAAGTCTGTTTTTTGGATCAGGAGCGCATTTGCCGCGGTATCAAAATAACTATAATAAGTCACATTATTCACATGACCATAAATATCGTTGTCTGCCCAACGTGTTTGGATAGGGAAGATAAAGGGATATTGGGTAAGTAATTTTATTTCTGGTTTCATTTGGATTATTCATTCAAATAGATAAAAAATTAACAGCGCTTTTTCGTGATCAATCACCAAGTCAATGCTTTTCAAGATTTTATAAACAAGTAACTTTATAGATGAATTTTGCACTTGTTTACAAGTGTTTTAGTTAAACATTTATAATCAAGTGTATGCCATAAAAAAGCTCATTAAGTCTAACCTAATGAGCTTTTGCAATTTAGAACTGATTCAGTCCAAATTGATTAGAAACGATAACCAAGACCTAAATAAGTCACGATTGGTTTAATCTCAATGCTGCTTTGGCCTGAAATTAAAGTGGTTTGTCCAGCTGGCGTTGTACCATTAACATTTAATTTTGCTTTTGTTGTTAAATGCGCATATGAAACAGAAGCAGTTGCATACCAATTTTTGTTGATATTGAAATCTGCGCCAAGGATTGCAACAGGTGCAAACGCGTCATCCACTTTAACTTTACCTAGTTCTGGATTGTATCGACCAAGTAAAGGATTGGCTTTTAATGCATCATTGATTGCTGAATCAGTCTCAACATTTGAGAAATGAGCATACATCAAGCCTGCACCTACATAAGGACGGATCTTGTTGTTGATTGAACCAAAGTGATAACGACCAGAAAGCGTTGGTGTATAAGCATCTGTAGTTGCAGCTTTATCAAATTTATTTAGATCAACGACAGTAACACCATGAACTTTAATGCTACCTTTACCAGCAAGCTCCATTTCAGGAGGAGCGCCTAAAGTTAATTCAAGCGAAACATTGTCATTGACAAAATAATCAAGCATTAAGCCTGCTGTATCTGCATTTTGTACTTCAAAGCCTGCATCTGGGTTATTGGCTTGTATATTCGCCAATGGACCTAAATAAGGACTATTACCAGTTTTACCATTTACGCCTTGTCCTTTACTTTGAGGCATAACATGTAACCAACCAGCAGAAACACCAAAAGTTTTACCATCTGAAGTTGCTGCGTGAGAAACGTTGCTTAATCCAAATGCTGCTAATGGCAGAATTGCTAATGTAAGTTTTTTCATAGAATCATTTTCCAATACTAGTTGTCTTAATTTTCCGATTAAGATCTGTCGCGATTTTAGAGTAATTATTTTAAAAATTAAATAAAAATTAAATAAAAACTAATTACTAGCTAGTCATAAAATAAACGTTTAATGGGTTAATGGTTTGATAATTAATCATTTTTAAATAAAATCTTTAAAAAAACTTTAAGTTCGATTGATTAAAAAATATAACAAAACGAGGCAATAAGATGGTTTTTTCATATTTTGAGAATAATCAAGTTTAATTTTAATGCTGTATTTTTACAAGATTATAAATTTTGTTCAAAATTTAGGTCGATTTGATCTAATGCAGGCCGCATATTTCAAACACAAATTATAGGTCATATGATAGATATTTTGATACTTTTAAATAAAACACTCAGCGAGTATGTCTCAATTGTACTTCATGTTTATTCAAGATTTTTCATGAATCAAAAAATGATCATGTCGAGTGAGTCATATTGGTATTGAAAGTGCCTTCTCCCATTGGAAGAAGGCTAGGATGAGGGCGCTTTTATGTTGATTTATGCTTTTAAAAAGGACTTATGAAAGAAGTCTATTTAAAAGCGCATTCAATAAATCAGTGCACTATTAATGTTGATAAATTTTAATAAATCGCCTGATAAATTTTTAATGCATCTGCGTGGAGTAGAGGCCTTGGATTATTTTGTAAAAGACGGGTTTGCAGCATTGCATCGGATGCCAATCTATCCAGTTGCTGCTCGTGTACATTTAAATCGCGTAATTTCAAAGTCAAACCACTATGATCTAAGTGTCTCTGCATATGATCAATAAATAAGTCACATAAGCCTTCTGTACTGCCTTTACTATAAGGATCAAGCCATTGCATTAACTCTGCATAAAGTGCTTTTGCATCAGGCGCATTGAATTTTAACACTTCCAATAAAACCAAAGCGTTAGTATGCCCATGTGATAAATGAAAATGACCACCTAAGGGGTATGCTAAAGCGTGTACAGCACCTACAGGAGCGTTGGCAAAAGCCTGCCCTGCAAGCATAGAGCCAACCAGCATATTTTGACGAGCTGCTAAATTTGTACCATCCGCCAAGACCAATTTTAAATTTTTATTTAAAAGTTTAAGGGCTTGTTTAGCAAGCATGTCTGCATAAAAATTCTTTTTAATTTTAGAGGTATAGGCTTCAATAGCATGCACCATCGCATCTATGCCTGTTGCTGCTGTGATATGTGCAGGTAGCCCTGAGGTAAATGTTGCATCTAGAATTGCCACATCGGCATATAAAATGGGGGAAACGATACCTGTTTTGGTGGTTTCACCTGTAGTGACAATTGAAATGGGGGTGACTTCAGAGCCTGTGCCCGCTGTTGTTGGAATAAGAATTAAAGGAAGGCGAGGGCCTTTGACATTATTGACCCCATAGATTTCCTGAATACTTTGTGATTGCTTTGGATTTGCCAATATCGCGATGAGCTTAGCAACATCCATAGAGCTACCACCACCAAAGCCAATGACCACATCTACTTGATTGTCTTTGGCGAATTGAACTGCCGATAAAACAATCTGCTCTGCTGGGTCTGCCTGTACATCGGCATAAATTTCATAGTCTAAATTGCATTGCGCTAAAATTTTTAATAGCGGCAAATGCAGTGCGTGTTGAATCATGCCTGCATCTGTCACGATTAATGCTTTGTGGTATTGATTGCCTAATACTGTGCTGAGTTCTTGGATTGATCCTAAACCTGAAATAATATTGGCTACAGTTTGGAATTGAAAATGACTCATATGTATTATCCTTAATCTATCATCACAAATTAAACATTATTGTTTTAAGGTTCTATAGGATTCGCCTGCTAAATAACTTAACATAAGACTTTATAAAAGAAATGATCATTTGAGGTTGTTATGTCATCCAAAATGCCATACAAAGTTTTATGTGTGTGCTTAGGAAATATTTGTCGCTCACCCACAGCAGAGGTGGTTTTACGACACTATTGTGATGAAAAACGATTAAATGTAGTTGTGGATTCCGCTGGAACGAGCAATTATCATCCAAATAAATCACCCGATAGTCGCAGTCAAAAACATGCAATAAAAAGAGGCTATGATCTTTCTGGATTACGTGCTAGACAATTAAAAATACAAGACTTTTTAGAGTTTGATTTGATTCTTGCCATGGATCATCAGAATTTTGCGGATATACAGCATGTGTATAACCAAGCCAGCAGCCAATTTGGTCTTGCTCAAATCAAAGCTAAAATTGCTTTAATGAGTGAGCACGATCGCGTTTATCCACAACAGGCGCTTCCAGATCCTTATTATGGTGAAGCTGATGGATTTGAACGTGTGCTTGATCAGTGTGAATCAAGCAGTTTGGCTTGGGTACATGTGTTTCAACAACAGTTTTAATGCAAGTGATTGAAATATTTTAGGAAATGAATTTAAGTTATGAATATTGAATCACAGGTTCAGCTCAAACCCTTTAATACATTGAGTTTGAACTCGATTGCATCACATTATGTCAAAATACAATCTATCGTAGATCTTCAACAAGCGTTGCAGTTTTCTAAAGCACACGATTTAAACGTTTTACTGCTTTCAGGGGGCAGCAATATGATGCTGCCTGAGCATATTCATGCGCTTGTAGTTGCTATAGATATACAAGGTATTGAATTTTTAAGTGAAGATGCCGAAAGTAAAACAATCAAAGTGGGTGCAGGGCAAGTTTGGCATGACTTTGTATTGTGGACGACAACGCAACAGCTTTATGGTTTACAGAACTTGGCTTTGATTCCGGGCTTAGTCGGTGCATCGCCTGTGCAAAATATTGGCGCGTATGGTGTTGAAGTTGGTGAATTTATTCAATCTGTAGAAGTATACGATCGTCAATCAGCACAGACACTTTCAATTCAAGCACAAGATTGCCATTTTTCTTATCGACACAGTATTTTTAAGGATGACCCAGATCGTTATGTGATTACCCATGTGATTTTTAAATTACTTAAACATGCTGATTTAAAAGTAAATTATGGGGATTTAAAAGATGCAATGATGGATGATATGAGTGCTGAAAACTTACAAAAGCAAGTGATTCATATTCGTCAAAGTAAACTTCCAGACCCAAAAGAATATCCAAACGTGGGAAGTTTCTTTAAAAATCCGATTATTAAGCAACAAGAGTTTTCACAATTAATTGCAAAATTCCCTAATATTCCACATTATCCTCAAGCAGGGAATCACGTTAAAATTGCAGCGGGTTGGTTGATTGATCAATCAGGTTGGAAAGGTAAACAGCTTAATCAAGTGGGAATGTTTCATAAACAAGCTTTGGTATTGGTGAATTATGCCGATGCAACATTGACAGATGTACGCGCAACATATCAGGCAGTACAAAAAGATGTTTTTGAGAAGTTTGGTGTGCACTTAGAGCCTGAACCTGTGCTTTATAATGAACTAGGGTTAATCAAAAACCATTAAATTGAGTAAATATATGGTCAAACCGCATTGGATGGTCAGATTTCTACGAATAATTGCCATATTATTTGTATTATTCGGCTGTTTGGTCGTTTTTTGGTACACGCCGTTTTATTCGACAATGATGGTTAAAATCCTGAATAGTATTGTTCCAGTTGAAGTGAATCAGGTGGCAGCAAAGAGCCAACAAAATGCCGCACTTTCTGAGGCTGAAAACTTAGAACCTGGTTCTGACTTATGGATTGCTCGACAAGCCTATCTTAAGTTGATGGATGAAGCGATTAAGAGTAAAAATGCTCAGGATTTAATGCTACTTCAGTTACGATATAAAGCCTTGCAGGAAAAAATTGCTGAAGATCAAAAAAATGATGATGAAGAACAAAACAAACCGGTAATTCCATTGGTGTCTGAACATGCTGCATCAGAGGTTGTTGAGAATCAATCGAACGATGTGGTTAAAAACTTATTGGATTTAAATAGTGAAGACAATAAGGCTTTAATGGATGAATATTTAACATTCTTAAAAAAACATAAAATTGATGAAAAATTACTTCAAGAAAATTCACACACATTGGCAAATGAATTGTCAAGTTCACAAGTACAAGAAGATCTTGAAAGTTTGCCTACCAAAACCAGTGAACAACCGAAGCCAATCAGTCAACCTTATGCAATTGTAGTCTTGGGCGGTGGTTTAACTTTAGATAAAAATCAAAAAGACATTATTGTGAATGACTATACCAAACTAAGACTTGAAACAACCTTAGCCTTAGAAGAGAAAGTTAAACTTCCTATTGTGCTGAGTGGTGTAGAAGCACCCTATATGCAAAAATGGTTATCTGAGCGCGGTGTACAAGCAAAACTATTAGAAAATAGAAGCATGAACACCTGTGAAAATACACGCTTCAGCTCATTGCTTTTACAGAAGAAAGGTGGTGCACCTACAGTCTTATTAATTACCGATCGTTACCATATGCCAAGAACGCGTCGTTTATTTGCATTAAATGGGATCGAAACAATTCCTGTCAATGCACCCATGCCAACTCAATTAACAGCATGGCAGCCTAGCAAACAAAATTATGATCATAGTCGTAGAGCCAATTATGAAACTTTAGCAACAATCCGAGATATGTTGTTTGGTTCGAGTGGCTGTAGAGAGGTGCCTTAATGGCAGATATTCCATTTTTAAATCCAACAATTCTAAAGCAACTTGACTTACCTATACCAAGTCGAGATACAACACCACAACTATTAGAAGCCTTAAACTTAAATCGTGAATATATTCCAAATAAAGAAATAAAATCTTATCAACGTCTTTATGGCTTTGATCAACTAGACTGTGTGCAATGGCAAGGTTTTATTGATATGCCGTTGTTTAAACTGCATGTGCAAGTATTTAAACCCAATATAGATAAAATAAAAGGCACTGTGTGTTTGTTGCATGGCTATTTAGAACATAGTGGTATTTACCAACCGATTGTGAAAGAAATTCTTGAACAAGGGTTTAGTGTGATTACTTATGATTTACCAGGGCATGGGCTGAGTAATGGTTCGCCTGCAAATATTCAAAACTTTGATCATTACCAACAAGTGTTACATGCGGTCTATCAATATGTAAAAAATGCAGAGCAGCTTCCTAAGCCGTGGTTGGGAGTGGGACAAAGTACAGGTGGTGCAATTTGGATGCATCACTTACTTGAGTATGCACAAAAACGTGAAAATCCAATTGTGGATCGGGTGTTACTGCTTTCACCATTGGTACGACCTGCAAAAACAGCGTGGTGGCATAATTCTATTGGTCTAGGAATTATTCGCAGAATTAAAAGAGAAGTTCCTCGTCACTTTAAAAGAAATAATCACAATCCTGAGTTTTTAAGATTTGTACGCCTTAAAGACCCTTTACAACCTCGAATGATGGGAATGGATTGGATTTTGGCAATGTCTAAGTGGATGTTAGAAATGGAAGCCTATCCAAAGTGCCGCATTCCGGTTTGGTTAGCACAAGGTGCACAAGACCAAACTGTAGACTGGAAATATAATATTGATTTTGTACGTCGACAATTTAGATTACAGACCTTATTGATTCTTGAAGAAGGCTCGCATCAATTGATTAATGAGCGTGCTGATATACGTGCAGCTTTAACTGGATTAATTCCTGCGTTTTTACATGCGCAATCTTCTGGTGACTATTTTGAATAATAGATGTAGCTTACTTTTAGGCTGAATTTCTCAAAAATGCCTAAAAAATAGGTGAATTATGCGGTTTTTTGAATATTTAGATTAAAAAATAATCACACGATGCATTTTGTTGAAAATAGGGCTTGCGCTGGTTTAAAATCTGTATAGAATACGCAGCATCCCGACGCGATACAGCAAACGAACTTAGCTTAGAGGGTTAAGTTGTTAAATGTTTATTGCGTCTTATTTATCACTGACGAAGTGATAAATTAATCATTAAGAGAATATGAAGAACAACTTGTGTGGATTTTTACTGATTGATTAATCGAAATATTATCATTGATTGATTGGTTTAAATTACTCGAAGTTTATTTGAGAGAATTTGTCAGTACATTGATGAGCCAGAATTGTGACCTTAAGTCACTAATGATTTTTAACTGAAGAGTTTGATCATGGCTCAGATTGAACGCTGGCGGCAGGCTTAACACATGCAAGTCGAGCGGGGAAGGTTGCTTCGGTAACTGACCTAGCGGCGGACGGGTGAGTAATACTTAGGAATCTGCCTATTAATGGGGGACAACATCTCGAAAGGGATGCTAATACCGCATACGCCCTACGGGGGAAAGCAGGGGATCACTTGTGACCTTGCGTTAATAGATGAGCCTAAGTCGGATTAGCTAGTTGGTGGGGTAAAGGCCTACCAAGGCGACGATCTGTAGCGGGTCTGAGAGGATGATCCGCCACACTGGGACTGAGACACGGCCCAGACTCCTACGGGAGGCAGCAGTGGGGAATATTGGACAATGGGGGGAACCCTGATCCAGCCATGCCGCGTGTGTGAAGAAGGCCTTATGGTTGTAAAGCACTTTAAGCGAGGAGGAGGCTCTCTTGGTTAATACCCAAGATGAGTGGACGTTACTCGCAGAATAAGCACCGGCTAACTCTGTGCCAGCAGCCGCGGTAATACAGAGGGTGCGAGCGTTAATCGGATTTACTGGGCGTAAAGCGTGCGTAGGCGGCTTTTTAAGTCGGATGTGAAATCCCCGAGCTTAACTTGGGAATTGCATTCGATACTGGGAAGCTAGAGTATGGGAGAGGATGGTAGAATTCCAGGTGTAGCGGTGAAATGCGTAGAGATCTGGAGGAATACCGATGGCGAAGGCAGCCATCTGGCCTAATACTGACGCTGAGGTACGAAAGCATGGGGAGCAAACAGGATTAGATACCCTGGTAGTCCATGCCGTAAACGATGTCTACTAGCCGTTGGGGCCTTTGAGGCTTTAGTGGCGCAGCTAACGCGATAAGTAGACCGCCTGGGGAGTACGGTCGCAAGACTAAAACTCAAATGAATTGACGGGGGCCCGCACAAGCGGTGGAGCATGTGGTTTAATTCGATGCAACGCGAAGAACCTTACCTGGTCTTGACATAGTAAGAACTTTCCAGAGATGGATTGGTGCCTTCGGGAACTTACATACAGGTGCTGCATGGCTGTCGTCAGCTCGTGTCGTGAGATGTTGGGTTAAGTCCCGCAACGAGCGCAACCCTTTTCCTTATTTGCCAGCACTTCGGGTGGGAACTTTAAGGATACTGCCAGTGACAAACTGGAGGAAGGCGGGGACGACGTCAAGTCATCATGGCCCTTACGACCAGGGCTACACACGTGCTACAATGGTCGGTACAAAGGGTTGCTACCTAGCGATAGGATGCTAATCTCAAAAAGCCGATCGTAGTCCGGATTGGAGTCTGCAACTCGACTCCATGAAGTCGGAATCGCTAGTAATCGCGGATCAGAATGCCGCGGTGAATACGTTCCCGGGCCTTGTACACACCGCCCGTCACACCATGGGAGTTTGTTGCACCAGAAGTAGGTAGTCTAACCGTAAGGAGGACGCTTACCACGGTGTGGCCGATGACTGGGGTGAAGTCGTAACAAGGTAGCCGTAGGGGAACCTGCGGCTGGATCACCTCCTTAACGAAAGATTGACGATTGGTAAGAATCCACAACAAGTTGTTCTTCATTGATGTATCTGAGGGTCTGTAGCTCAGTTGGTTAGAGCACACGCTTGATAAGCGTGGGGTCACAAGTTCAAGTCTTGTCAGACCCACCAAGTCTACTGAACACAGAAGAGCAGATATATTAAGATCTTAAGCTGGGGACTTAGCTTAGTTGGTAGAGCGCCTGCTTTGCACGCAGGAGGTCAACGGTTCGACTCCGTTAGTCTCCACCACTATATAAAGACTAAGTGATTACAGAACTTAGTAAGCAGATAGCTTATTAAGTTCTGTGATTTATCACAGTTAACTACTCGCTGACGAGGCGGTAGTGAATCATTAACAGAATATATTTGAGTTGAAATAATTGTTTAAACTCGTTTTAGTTGATGTTAGCAAGTAATTGTTAATATTGAATGAAATGAGCACTAGCGATAAAACTGAATCAAGCGTTTTGGTATATGAATTAAATTGAAGCTGTATGGTGATTAAGTTCACAGGCAACAAATAGAAGTGATTAAGTTCACATTGTTGATCCTCCTTGTAGGGATTAACGACTGTTTGGGGTTGTATAGTCAAGTAATTAAGTGCATGTGGTGGATGCCTTGGCAGTCAGAGGCGATGAAAGACGTAATAGCCTGCGATAAGCTTCGGGGAGGCGGCAAATATCCTGTGATCCGGAGATTTCTGAATGGGGAAACCCACTTACCATAAGGTAGGTATCGCATGATGAATACATAGTCATGCGAGGCGAACGAGGGGAAGTGAAACATCTCAGTACCCTTAGGAAAAGAAATCAATTGAGATTCCCTCAGTAGCGGCGAGCGAACGGGGATCAGCCCATTAAGTTATATGTGTTTTAGCGGAAAGCTCTGGGAAGTGCTACCGTAGAGGGTGATAGTCCCGTACACGAAAGGGCACATATAATGATGACGAGTAGGGCGAGGCACGTGAAACCTTGTCTGAATATGGGGGGACCATCCTCCAAGGCTAAATACTCCTGACTGACCGATAGTGAACCAGTACCGTGAGGGAAAGGCGAAAAGAACCCCTGTGAGGGGAGTGAAATAGATCCTGAAACCGCATGCATACAAGCAGTGGGAGCCAACTTGTTTGGTGACTGCGTACCTTTTGTATAATGGGTCAGCGACTTATATTCAGTAGCAAGGTTAACCGCATAGGGGAGCCGTAGAGAAATCGAGTCTTAATAGGGCGTTTAGTTGCTGGGTATAGACCCGAAACCGGGTGATCTATCCATGAGCAGGTTGAAGGTTGGGTAACACTAACTGGAGGACCGAACCCACTGTCGTTGAAAAGCCAGGGGATGACTTGTGGATAGGGGTGAAAGGCTAATCAAACTCGGTGATAGCTGGTTCTCCCCGAAAGCTATTTAGGTAGCGCCTCGGACGAATACCATAGGGGGTAGAGCACTGTTTCGGCTAGGGGGTCATCCCGACTTACCAAACCGATGCAAACTCCGAATACCTATGAGTACTATCCGGGAGACAGACTGCGGGTGCTAACGTCCGTAGTCAAGAGGAAAACAATCCAGACCGCCAGCTAAGGCCCCCAAATTATAGTTAAGTGGGAAACGATGTGGGAAGGCATAGACAGCTAGGAGGTTGGCTTAGAAGCAGCCACCCTTTAAAGAAAGCGTAATAGCTCACTAGTCGAGTCGGCCTGCGCGGAAGATGTAACGGGGCTAAAACTATATGCCGAAGCTGCGGATGTATACTATGTATACGTGGTAGGGGAGCGTTCTGTAAGCCGATGAAGGTGTATTGAGAAGTATGCTGGAGGTATCAGAAGTGCGAATGCTGACGTGAGTAACGACAAAACGGGTGAAAAACCCGTTCGCTGAAAGACCAAGGGTTCCAGTCCAACGTTAATCGGGGCTGGGTGAGTCGACCCCTAAGGCGAGGCCGAGAGGCGTAGTCGATGGGAAATTGGTTAATATTCCAATACTTCTGTGTAATGCGATGAGAGGACGGAGAAAGTTAAGTCAGCCTGGCGTTGGTTGTCCAGGTGAAAGGCAGTAGGCATGCATCTTAGGCAAATCCGGGGTGCTCTATGCTGAGAGCTGATAGCAAGCTAGTTTACTAGCGAAGTGGCTGATACTATGCTTCCAGGAAAAGTCTCTAAGCTTCAGTTACACAGGAATCGTACCCTAAACCGACACAGGTGGTCAGGTCGAGTAGACCAAAGCGCTTGAGAGAACTCTGCTGAAGGAACTAGGCAAAATGGTACCGTAACTTCGGGAGAAGGTACGCTGCTGACGGTGATAGGACTTGCTCCTTGAGCTATTGGCAGCCACAGAAACCAGGCCCCTGCAACTGTTTATTAAAAACATAGCACTCTGCAAACACGAAAGTGGACGTATAGGGTGTGATGCCTGCCCGGTGCTGGAAGGTTAATTGATGGGGTTAGCGTAAGCGAAGCTCTTGATCGAAGCCCCAGTAAACGGCGGCCGTAACTATAACGGTCCTAAGGTAGCGAAATTCCTTGTCGGGTAAGTTCCGACCTGCACGAATGGCATAATGATGGGGGCGCTGTCTCCAGCAGAGGCTCAGTGAAATCGAAATCGCCGTGAAGATGCGGTGTACCCGCGGCTAGACGGAAAGACCCCGTGAACCTTTACTGCAGCTTGACATTGAACTTTGATCTTACTTGTGTAGGATAGGTGGGAGGCTTTGAAGTAGTGACGCCAGTTGCTATGGAGCCATCCTTGAAATACCACCCTGGTAATATTGAGGTTCTAACTCTGTCCCGTTATCCGGGACGAGGACCATGTCTGGTGGGTAGTTTGACTGGGGCGGTCTCCTCCTAAAGAGTAACGGAGGAGTACGAAGGTGCGCTCAGCGTGGTCGGAAATCACGCGTAGAGTATAAAGGCAAAAGCGCGCTTAACTGCGAGACCCACAAGTCGAGCAGGTACGAAAGTAGGTCTTAGTGATCCGGTGGTTCTGTATGGAAGGGCCATCGCTCAACGGATAAAAGGTACTCTGGGGATAACAGGCTGATACCGCCCAAGAGTTCATATCGACGGCGGTGTTTGGCACCTCGATGTCGGCTCATCTCATCCTGGGGCTGAAGCAGGTCCCAAGGGTATGGCTGTTCGCCATTTAAAGAGGTACGCGAGCTGGGTTTAGAACGTCGTGAGACAGTTCGGTCCCTATCTACCGTGGGCGTTGGAAATTTGAGAGGATCTGCTCCTAGTACGAGAGGACCAGAGTGGACGAACCTCTGGTGTACCGGTTGTGACGCCAGTCGCATCGCCGGGTAGCTATGTTCGGAAGGGATAACCGCTGAAAGCATCTAAGCGGGAAGCCTACCTCAAGATAAGATTTCCCTAGGACTTTATGTCCTCTAAAGAGCCGTTGAAGACTACGACGTTGATAGGTTGGATGTGGAAGTGCGGTGACGCATGAAGCTGACCAATACTAATTGCTCGTGAGGCTTGACTATACAACACCCAAGCAGTTGTATACGAAGCATCATTTGATTCATAAAAGATCAAACATACTTGATTTAGTTGTAAAGCTAGTTACAATACCCAACTCAAATGTTCTGTTAAACTCATTTGGTACGAAGTAAGGCATTTAAATAAGACCCGAACAAGTCCATAACAGTTTGCTGGCGACAATAGCAAGAGTGAACCACCTGATCCCTTCCCGAACTCAGAAGTGAAACCTCTTAGCGCTGATGGTAGTGTGGGGTTACCCATGTGAGAGTAAGTCATCGCCAGCTTTTAAATCTAAAACACCCCGATCTCTAACGAGAGCGGGGTGTTTTTTTATGTGCGGAAAAAAAATAAATAGTAAGAATAAGATATAAATTTTGCTGTTTCACTTCCTCATCAAAATATAGCAAAGTAGGATAGAGTTAAGACTAACTATAGTTATTGGTTGTTTAGGCAGAATAGAAAGAAGAATGACATTTAACGGAAATAGATAAAATGCACTGCTTTAAAACCTAGCTATACTTCAACATATTTCCTTATTCTTATGAAATTTTCTTTCCTTCGTCATAACTTGAAAAATGGAAGCATCAACTGAATAAATTTATGCAATATACAGTTAAATGGATTGAGCTTAAAATCCATTTTTATTTCTGTTAGGTGTTCTTATGCAATGGGTGGTCGCTGAAACATATTCATTTCCTTACGAGGCTCAGATTGCCAAAACGCAATTAGAAGCAGCTGAAATTCCAGCACGTATTGAAAATGAACATACTATTAATATGGATTGGCTTTACTCCAATGCTTTGGGTGGTGTGCGACTGTTAGTTCCTGAAAGCTATGCAGAAGAGGCTAAAGCATTACTTGCCCAAGATTTTAGCCAAGAATTAGAACAACAGTTTGGAGCAAGCGAAAGTTGCCCTCATTGTGGTAGTCGCGATATACAGCCATATACCGAAGGAAAACGTCCCGCTTATTTGGTTTTTCTATTGCTTGGTTTTCCGCTCTTTTTTTATAAAAATGGAACGAAGTGTAGACAGTGCCAACATTTTTGGTGTTAGAGCTCTATTGGAAAGTCGGCAAGATATTTTAAATAAGCAAACTTTAGATCAAATAAATTACTTACTAGAAAATATCGTAAAATTTGATTAACAAAACCAACGCATCATTCAACAGGATTTTGAAGTTGAAGGGATAGTCAAAGACTATGTGGATTTTCATATTGAAGAATTAGGTGATGATTGCTTAGAAAAAATTGGGATTTCTAATCCATCAACTGATTGTGGTCAAAATAGATCATCAAGGTCATTTAGATCATCTAAGTATCTAAGTTGGGAAAGTTGAAATATAGAGCTAAATCTAATATGTTCATATTTTGCTAAAATGAAACAAAGGCTAAGCTTTAAGCTTGATATATTCTGTGTTGAGTTTATATGCTTATTTGTACAAGTATAAGTAATTAATATTTGCTGAAAGCTGAATCGTACAATTTAAAAATAATGGATCAACATGGATAGAAATACTCCCATTTATGTTTCTTTAACAGGTACAAATAGCCATCAGATAAAAATTCCTGCTGGGCAAGGAAGCTTCTCAATTGGTCGAATCGGCATGGACAAGAAAAAGTTTGATGTTCTTGTTGAAGAAAATGCTGTAATCAATTGGGATGCTTTTAATACTTTTTATACGCCACATGGTCAACAAAATGCGCATTTACATCCTTATGGAGATTGGCCAAGATTTTTTTATTATTGGGGAAATGATCAAGGTTTTACTGAATGGTCGAAGAAAAGAGTAATAGAAGATTTTTCTTGGCGACCTACGCAAGCAATTTGTCTAGATTTAAGTCATGCTCAAATTCATAACTTTTCAATTAAAGCAGATCAACATCCAATCACATTAGTTTTAAATCATGCTGATGGTGAGAATAAGAAGGGGGTATATTCGCTTCATTTGGCTGGTCATATTGAGCATTTTGAAATTATTACCACAGCAGCATATCCCCATATGAGAATAGAGCCAACGACAAGCAAAGATCCAATGGTAACGGCATACCATCTTCCTGTTATGAAAAATTTAACGGCTATAACTTCGTTAGATTTAACTGTTAAACCTTTAGGTCAAGCTTTTGATTGTGAAAGCTTATTACAGTTTCCTAATTTAAAAAATCTAAACTTAACTGGGAATATAACCAATACAGCAAGTCTAAAACAACTTCAGCAACTTGAACGTATTGGAATACGCTATGCCGTAAATTTGGAAGGCTTTCCAGCTTTAAATACTTGGGAAAACTTAAAGTCCTTCATTGGATGGAATATTGATGAAAAAACAGGGAAAAGGTTAAATGCTGAATTAAAGCATTTAGTTAAAGAAAAACAATTGGATTATTCGTCGGTGTCTAAACTGAGGAGTTCAATATGGTTTACCACTGAATATGGAATTCCATTTGAAAACTGGGAAAGCAATAATGCAAAAATTGCGATCAAAGCATATAAATCTGCTTTAAAAGAAATCTCCAAGGCGAAGACAAAACAAGATGTGAAAGGTGCAATTATTGAACTTGTTGAGATAATTAATACATTGCCCAATATTGAAACTGTTGAAAGAGAAGATACTGGTCTTGCTGTACTGCAACTGGTTGAAGCTTCAACATTCGATATAGATCAAGAAACAGTGAATGCTTGGTTTGATGAAATACGAGATTTTTAAAATATTCTGTTGTTAAGTAAAAAACGGCAAGATTTCTTGCCATTTTTTAAAATTAAGATTAGAAGCTATATCCCGTAACTTACGATCGCCACGACGATTTTTCTGTCGTTGCAAAAATATATTCAGCTTTTAGTTGGATCGGTGTAGAAAGAATTGCATATGCAGAGAACTCCATTGAATTATCCGTGCCAGACTATTTAATCAATCCACTTCAGTATGCCCAAAAAGCGGATTTGGTTGCACTTGGTGGATAATGTTATGTTAGTAAAGGCTTAAAATTAGGCAGTAAAATAAATGATAAAACAGCAAGAAAAACTGAGTCCATTGCAAATTGAAAACCTATTAAAAACCTTAGCACAGCGTTTTCAGCAGCATACAGAACGACATGCACAAATGAGCTGGGATTTTGTCCAAAAACAACTTTTGCTTTGTCCTGAAAAGTTATGGGCTTTACAACAAATGGAAATGACTGGCGGCGAGCCAGATGTGGTTGTTTTACCGAACACAGAAGGTGTGTATTTTTTTGATTGTGCAATTGAGTCGCCAAAAGGAAGGCGTAGTCTGTGTTATGACCGAGATGCATTACTCAGTCGCAAGGATCATCCTCCTGAAGATACGGTGATCGACTGGGTAAATAAGCATGCCTTAGCACTAATGACGGAACAACAGTATTATGCTCTACAGCAAATATTCAATTTTGACTTAAAAACATCCAGCTGGGTCGAAACACCAACGATATTACGTCAGCAAGGTGGGGCGATCTTTTGTGATCAGCGTTATGGGCGTACATTTACCTATCATAATAGTGCTGCCTCATATTATGCAAGTCGTGGGTTTCGAACCTATATCAAACTTTAATTGTTAAAAATTGACAGCGTGGAATCCTAAGATTCTGTCGAGCTTGTTTGTATTTTTGGTGTTTAGATATAACTCTTGTTATATCCTACATACTGATATTTAAATTAATGATTTTCAGTTTTGGTTTGGGGAGCTGTATGCCTATCCAACGATGAAATTCATGTTGCTAAATGATAGATCTGTCATGGATGATGAAACGATACGTGCGTTATTTATAAGAGCGCTAAATTTATATGATGGTTACTCAGCTAATGGATATGTATTTTATAAAATGAGCTTTTGAATAATTGAGTCGAAAAAAAACGGCAAGATCACTTGCCGTTTTTTATTAAAGGTTCGGATTAGAAGTTATATTCCATACCTAAACCAATAACAGTTTTCTTTTTCTCTGGTGTAGATGTAGTTGACCAATCACGCTTTTGTTGACCAACAACACCGTAGAAGCGAGCTTGCTTGTTGATGTTGTAATCCGCGCCAATCCCGTAAAGGTCTTGTTTACGATCATCACGGCCATCTAGTTCTGTCGTTGCAGAAATATATTCAGCTTTTAGCTTAATCGGTGTAGAAGGAATTGCATATGCAGCAGTGATGCCATAAGCATTTTCTTTCAAGCCTTTGAACGATGTTACTGTAGTACCAGAAGTGGTTGCAACAGTATCATCAGACGGTTTAGCAGTTTGCCATAATGCACCAAATACTAAGCCATCAAGACCCGCAGGTTTCAAGTCTACAGAACCTGTAACACGGATTGCGTCAGAGTAGATTGTGTTACTACCTAATTCAGAGTTATATGCATTATATTTAGATGCAACACCGAAGTTACCTGCAACAGCAGCAGCAAAACCGTAGTCTTTGTTGTCATAAGTAAGTGATGTAGAGATACCATCACCGAAACTATCACGGCTACCTTTTTGACCTTTAGCATCATTTTTTAAAGCAGATGATTCTTCACCTTGCTGAAACATGATGTTGAAAGCTAAACCAGCCAATAATTTTTTATCTGTTTCAAAACCGATCACGTTTTTTAAACGATCTTCACCAACTAAAATCGCAGTCATATCGAGTTCGTTGTGATCGTTGAAGATATCTTGGTTGTTGCCAGCAGCATTTTTGAAATATGAATCAAACTGACCAACTTTTAACGTTGCGATACCGTCTGATTTAATCCCCACGAAACGGTTACGGTTGGTGAAAGCATCGCCATCACCATCAGCACTGATTTGCCATTCTGCCAAGTAAACAGCAGACAATTTATCTGTTAATTTCTCTTCGCCTTTAACACCAATACGAGAAGCGTTAGAGTTTACTTTAGTTACGCTTTCGTCTTTAAAGCCATTCTTATCAATTTGATCTAAAGTTACGTTGAATTTACCATACAATGTTGGCGCTGCTTGAGCTGCGCTTATGCTAAGGGTGGCGATTGCTGCAGCGAGTAGCACTTTTTTCATTGAGATTTCTCCAAAACATGTTCAATGGGTTTGCAGTTACTTTTTTTATTCAGTAAGTGTGGGTTTGTGCACTACTTACTAACTTGCATGCAGTATCTGTAAACTTTGTTACATATCAGTGAAGAAAAAATGACAATTTAATGACGCGAATTTAACATTTGTGTAATTTAAATAAAAAAATGAGGCTTGATTAGCCCCATTGATTCTAAAAAGTTTTTTAATTAAGCCAGTGCAGTCTTAATTTTTTCAGCAAACCCTTTAATTTTTTCTTGATCGCCCATTTGAATAGCATGACGACCTAATTCATGCACCGAGCTCGGAATCAAATGAAAGTGTACATGAGGTACAGTTTGTCCAGCAGCAGCTCCAGAAAGTTGCATCAATACAATACCTTGAGTATCCAAAGCTGTTTCAATTGCTTGCGCTATTTTTTGCACAATCTTGATTGTATAAGCTGCAATTTCAGGATCTAAGTCGAGCAATGTCACTGCTGGCGTCTTCGGAATAATCAGGGTATGCCCATCGGCTTGCGGCATGATATCCATAAATGCAAGCACATGATCATCTTCATAAACTTTAATTGCAGGAAGTTCACCACGTAAAATTCGTGCAAATATATTCTGATCATCATAAGCCATGTTTATTTCCTTGAAGGTGTGAATGTGATTATTTACAGTTCAATTCTTTCTGACGTTCCTTGATAGAGTCAAGTTTTTGCTGCTCTTTTTCAGAAAATTTAGGCTTACTTGTATAACAATTGTCATTATTATATTTTGCTTTTGCTTCAGGATCTTTAAAACAGAATCCTTTTGATGCATAAATGACATTGTAATCATCTTGCAATTTTTTACATTCTTGGGTGTTATCAGCAAAAGCGTGACTAGCGACTAAAATAGATAAACTAGAAAGTGTAGCAATTACATATTTATTCATGATACGACCTCGAAATTGACATATTTACATGTCACTTAATGTGATTATAAGGTTTAGTTGTGATTATTCAATGACGAAAAATTAATCTAATGTAATTTTGCTCCATGATTCATACATTTTTACGGCGGTAGAAAAATCGCTATCAGGCTCTGAAAGACTATTGGCGGTGGTAATTAAGCTTTGTGTTAAACCAAGAATAGGTGCTGATAATCTTGCATCACGAACTAAATCAATGGCAATACCTGTATCTTTTGCCAAGAGTGGTAAAGCAAAGGTCAGTGGAAAGCTGCGATTGAGGATGCGTTGCGGTAGTGCAGTTTCAGTCACACCACTTTTACCACTAGATGCATTGATACAATCAAGTGCTTCATTTAAATCTACCCCATGTGCTTTCAGCGTGGTAAATCCTTCAGCGGCCGCACATAAATGAACCGCCATCATCATATTATTTACAGCTTTTACTGCAAAGCCTGCGCCTGAGTCACCGACATGTTTAATTAATTTACCCATCGCTTGCATTGCAGGTAGGGCAATTTGAAATGCTTCTGCCGAACCGCCGACCATAAAGGTCAGCGTTGCATTCTCAGCACCAATGGTTTGACCACTTACAGGTGCATCTAAGAAGTGAATATTATTTTTGAGAAGATACTCAGACTGTCTACGCGCAGCATCAGGTACACCACTGGTACAATCGACCCAAATCGCGCCATTTTTGATTTTTAAATCTTGGATTAAATCATCAATATCTTGGCTGGTTGGTAAACATGAAAAAATAATATCAGCTTGTACCGCTTGATCGAGTTCGACAGCTTGAGTACCAAACTCAGTTGCATGTTGCTTAGCCTTTGCAAAATTTCGATTCCACACATATACGGTATCAAAATGTTTGGGTAAATGTGCTGCCATACGATAGCCCATTGCGCCTAAACCAATAAATGCAACTGTAGTCTTCATATCTATCTCTTAAATTTTTGTCGATCTTTGTTCTAACCATCTGGACAGTGTAGGCCAAAATTCATCCGCACTTTTTTGACTAGACATTAGCCCTAAATGTCCCCCAGGAATAAGAGTAAACGTGACATCACTACTCTTTGTCAATTCGCTTAAAGGCTTAACTGCATCTGCGGTGACCATTTGATCATTTTTTCCAGCCCCAATCATCAGTGAACAGTCGATATTGCGAAGTTCAATTTTGTGGTTACTGAGCTGAATTGCCCCATTTTTCAGTGGATTTTGCAACCAAACATTAAATAACATGTCTTGATTGACACCACCGGGGTAATCCACCATGTGATTTAAAAAATTTCCAAGGGTAGCGTGTTCATGCAACAGCTCCTTGTCGTCTAAATTTAGCAACAACTGTTTATGACCTTCATACCAGCCTTTTGGATCTAAAATCTTAAAACCAATGGCATTGAGTAAGCCCGGGGTATGGATCAGTTTTTTCGGTAAACCACCTTTATATAAAGTATCTTTCAGTTTTTGATTCTTTATAATCAGATTATTTATTTTTTGATAAAGTTTACCGATGCCACCCGATGCATAACTGTCAATTGGGCTGGCTAGGATAATTAAGTTTTTAACATAATTAGGTTGGCGTAATGCTGTGTAAAGTAATACAAAAATACCGGCCATACTCCAGCCATGTAATGAAATTTGCTCACTTTGAGCATGTTCTCGGATTTTATTAATGCAAAGTGGTATAGCTTCATCAATAAAGTATAAAAAGTTTAAGTTGCGATCCTGATAACTGAGTTTCCCCCAGTCCAATAAATACACATCATAGCCTTGTTCGGTAAAATATTTAACGAGTGAACGATAAGGGTAGAGGTCATAAATAGCCATATTGATCGACAATGGTGCTGTAAAAACCAAAGGTTCCTTAAATTTTTTTTCAGCAGCTGCGTAGTAACGCACTTTGGTTTGATGATGCTCCGCAATAATTTCATAAGGGGTACTTTGAGATAAAACCAATGACTTACCATTGAAGATACGAGTGGTTAGATTCTTCAATTTGGATTTGCGCTGTTGGAACTTAGCTGATACTTGTGTCATAAGCGGTGATTGTCTCATTTTTATGCAGATTTAAGCGAAGTGTATGTGATAATTTACGATTTTACCTTGACCTTAAATACATAGGGCGCTCAAAATGTTGGCAATATTTTACAAAGGCAGTTTTTGGACTGAGTAGTTGAAATGAGCCAGCACGACGACATTGAATACCAACTTGATACTTTAGCGATTCGTACAGGTCATACACGCAGTTTTGAAGGTGAACATAGTGAGCCAATTTTCCTCACTTCGTCATTTGTGTATGAAAATGCAGCGGAAGCAGCAGCAAAATTCTCTGGTGCTGAACCAGGTAATATTTATTCACGTTTTACCAATCCAACTGTAGCTATGTTTGAAACGCGTTTAGCTGCACTAGAAGGTGGTGAGCGCGCTGTGGCAACAAGTTCAGGTATGGCTGCAATTATGGCCGTTGCAATGTCGTTCTTAAAAGCAGGCGATCATGTGATTTGTTCACGTGCTGTTTTTGGTTCTACAGTTTCATTATTTGAAAAATATGTCGCTAAATTTAATGTCGCAGTGACTTTTGTTGATTTAACTGATTTAACCGCTTGGCAAGACGCGGTCCGTCCTGAAACTCGATTACTATTTGTTGAGTCACCATCAAATCCCTTGGCTGAAGTCGCAGATATTCAAGCATTATCAGATTTAGCACATGCAAATGATGCTTTATTGGCGATTGATAATAGTTTTTGCACACCAATTTTACAGCGTCCATTACAATTTGGTGCAGATTTAGTGATTTACTCTGCCACCAAATATCTAGATGGACAAGGTCGTGCACTGGGTGGTGCTGTGGTTGGTAGTCACAAATTACTTGAAGAAGTATTTGGTTATGTTCGTACCACTGGCCCATCGATGAGCCCATTCAATGCATGGGTCTTTTTGAAAGGTTTAGAAACCTTAAGACTGCGTATGAAAGCGCATTCTGAAAGTGCACAAAAAATTGCCGAGTGGCTGGTTGCTCATCCAAAAGTGGAAAAGGTTTATTTTGCTGGCTTAGCAGATCATGTTGGGCATGAGTTAGCAGCCAAACAACAAACTGGTTTTGGTGGAATCGTTTCTTTTGAAGTGAAAGGTGAACGAGAAGGTGCTTGGAAAGTTATTGACCATACACAATTTATCTCGATTACAGGTAATTTAGGTGATGCTAAGTCAACAATTACCCATCCAGCAACAACGACTCATGGTAAGCTTTCTCCTGAAGCAAAAGCAGCAGCGGGTATTCGTGAAGGTTTAATCCGTTTGTCTGTTGGTTTAGAAGATGTCGATGATATTATCCGTGACCTTTCTCATGGATTAGATTTAATTTAAGATAAGCAAAATTTGCGAAAGAGTTTCTTTCATTTTCTTCTAGGCTTTTGAAAATACGAGCCATGAAACTGAAAGACAGAGATTTAATTTAGGACTTTTGTTCGGAGTATTTTATGAACATTAATATGCTTATGCAGCAAGCGCAACGTATGCAGAAAGATATGGAAAGCAACGTTAAAAAGGCAAAAGAACAACTTGCCCAAACTGAAGTGAATGCTGAAGCTGGTGGCGGTTTGGTAAAAGTTACAATGACTTGCCGTAATGTTGTTAAGCGTATCGAAATCAGTCCAGATTTGTTGCAAGACGATCCAGATATGATTGAAGACTTGATTGCAGCAGCAATGAATGACGCGGCTCGCCAAGCTGAAGTCATTACAGAAGCGAAGATGAAAGAAGCCAATTCAGGTATGGGTTTACCACCAGGTCTTTCAGGATTGTTCTAAGGAATCATAGGTGTTTAGCGACCGTTTTGATCAACTCGTACAAGCTTTACGAATCTTACCCAGTGTTGGGCCGAAATCGGCTCAACGTATGGCACTCCATCTGATCATGAAAAATAAAGAAGGTGCTATAGGTTTGGCGCATGCGCTAAATGAAGCAACTTCCTATATTCATGAGTGTAGTGTTTGTCATTCTTTAACTGAAAATGAAGTCTGTGATATTTGTTGCTCAAATGATCGGGATGATCAGCTGCTTTGTGTGGTTGAGTCTCCTGCAGATGTAATGGCAATAGAACAGTCTGGTAGCTTTAGAGGCAAATATCATGTATTGGGTGGACATTTGTCGCCTTTAGATGGTATTGGTCCTGAAGAAATAGGTATTCCATATTTAGTGCAGCGTTTAACCGATGGTAAAATTACTGAAGTAATTTTAGCCACCAATGCAACAGTAGAAGGGCAAGCGACTGCGCATTATCTTGTAGAAGCGACAAAACATTTGTCTTTGCAAATGACACGAATCGCACAAGGTGTTCCACAAGGTGGTGAATTGGAATATGTGGATAGTCATACATTGAGTCAGGCTGTTCATAATCGCATGAGAATGAAATAGCGATCTTAGACTTGCTAACATTTAGAGTTTGTTGAGCTTGAAAGTTTTGCGTAAATGCGATAACGACTAAAAGATCAACAAACTCTGTCTCATTTAAAAATTATTTACATTCACGCTAAATTTTTTAGGTAAACTCAAGCTAAAGCAATGATTAGCCATGTTATTTATTACTTTAAAATATACTTTTATTAAGTTGTAAAACCTATATATAAAATAAATATTCACAAGAAACTTTATTGAAAAATAAGGTGTTTACGGAGAATTAGTTTAAAAATATTATATTTAAATTTTATATATTAAGGTAAAATCATATTTCATTTGAATGTAACATTTTGACTTAAACTGACATGTTTCAATTTATTAATCAACAGACCGATCTCGAACATGTGTTGAATTTGATGCAACATACTTCGACTTATGGTCTAGACACTGAATTTATTAAAGTCGACACACTTTGGCCAAAACTCGGTGTATTCCAAATTAATGTCAATGGTCAAGTATTTTTGCTCGACGGCACAACCTTAAATTTAGATCGCTTTTGGTTTCAACTTTTTCAAGCACAGCAAAATATTTTTCATGCTTGTGGAGAAGATATTGATCTCATTTATCATTATGCAGATCAGAAAAATCTGAAGAATGTCTTCGATACCCAAGTGGGGTTGTCTTTTTTAGGACATGGTCTACAAGTCAGTTATCAAAATGCATTGAAATTGGTTTTAGAGATTGATATTGATAAAGATCAAACACGTTCAGATTGGCTGGCTCGACCATTAACAGATGAACAAATGAATTATGCAGCCAATGATGTTTTATACATTATGCGTCTGGCTGAAAAAGTAAAAGCTGAATTGGTCGAGAAAAGCCTATACTCACATGTGCTTGAAGATTGTCAAAATTTAACCTTTGAAATCGCTTCAGAAACACCAAAAGAAAAATTATATTGTGATATTGGTAATTATCGTCATTCCAGAAAACAATTGATGCAATTGCAACAATTAAGTGTTTGGCGTGAAGAAATGGTCAAGGCACTCAATCAACCACGTAGCTTTATACTAAAAAATGCCACGATGATTGATTTGGTTGAAGTCAATCCTAAAAATAATTTTCAATTGTCCTCTGTGAAGGGAATACGTCCAAATATTGTGCGTGAACATGGAAAAACTATTTTAGATTTATTGAAGTTTCTGCCTGAAACCGATGAGTGGCCACTGCGTATTGCGCGCCCAATCAAGCATTCTTCTCAGGGAATCACACTTGAGGTGGATGAGTTAATTTCTCAGGTTTCATTTGAAATGCAAGTACCTAAAGAAGTACTTATGCGTAAAAAATGGTTAAATGCCTTGTATCATCATGTGGTATTTCATGGCAATGAACAGGATTTACCCGGTTATTTGTTGGGGTGGCGCTATGAATTACTTACCCAGCCACTGATCCATCTGTTACAAGAAGATATTAAGTTTTTAAGTATGCAGATGAAGGTCAATGAATAGCGGCTGTTGCTGTTGTTGTTTAGATGAATAATCACCAATAGCCAAGAAAGCTTACTGCGTTATTATTGATCAAAGATTTAGCAATTGGACATAAATAACGACTGATGCGTTAACTTTCGATAATGTATCCGTCGTTTTTTTCATGTATGCTGTCAACTAAGTTTTACTGTAGCTGTTGTTTAAAATGCATTGTGATATTTATAAATCGAGCAAAAAAGATGAAATGTATCTTTATGTGGCTCGCCCAAATCATCCAAATACAGACGAAAGTGCAGATCCCTTAGCGGCTCTTTCTGAGCCACTACGTGTTGCCTTTGGTCGTGCAACGCATGTAATGCATCTTGAACTGAGCGAAGCTCGACCATTGGCACGTGTAAATGTGTTACATGTAATCGATTCACTCAATACAAAAGGCTTCTTTATTCAAATGCCGCCAGAAGGTTTAATTAACCCAAATGCGGTTGAACCAGAGGGATTACGTGGTGCTTGATCAGTTATCAGGAATATGGGCAAATTTTTTAGATCTATTTGATGCTATCCCAGAAGATAATATCGCAATAACCGTCTATATTCTTGGGACGCTGTTGATTTTATGGTGCTGGTATTCGATTTCAAAACGATTGCCATCGCCACTTGGCGGTATTACATGGATCATTGTATTTGCCGTTCTTGCAACCCCGACCATTTCTGAAGGACCAAACTCAGCGATTGCGCCAGCAATATTTGGATTGTTATTTGGAATTCTGACCAAGGATTCACCATTGATTTGGTCAAATCTTGCCTTAATTACTTTTGTCATGGGTATTGGTTTAGTCATTGGATTTTTTTGGTCTAAATACAAAACCAGCAAAAATACCCAAGCAAGCGCTGTAGCAAAAAATATTTCACCACTTTAAATAAAAAATAAAGGTAAGTTATGTCTGTCGATTCTCAACAATTCACAGGTACTGAACAGTATATCGCAACGGATAGTTTAAAACTGGCTGTAAAAGCAGCTCGAGCATTGCAAAAGCCATTATTGGTGAAAGGCGAACCTGGTACAGGTAAAACCTTATTGGCTGAACAAGTTGCTGAGAGTCTAGGTCTTAAATTAATTACTTGGCACATTAAATCTACAACCAAAGCACAGCAAGGTTTGTATGAGTATGATGCAGTTTCTCGTTTACGTGATAGCCAGTTGGGCGATGACCGTGTTTACGATATTAAAAACTATATCAAACCAGGTAAGTTGTGGGATGCATTTACCAGCGAAGAACGCTGTGTATTGTTGATTGATGAAATAGACAAAGCAGATATTGAATTCCCAAATGACTTGCTACATGAATTAGACAAAATGTCATTTTTTGTCTATGAAACAGGCGAAACCATTACTGCAACCCAACGTCCGATCGTAATCATTACTTCAAATAATGAAAAGGAACTGCCAGACGCATTTTTACGTCGTTGTTTTTTCCATTATATTGAATTTCCTGATGAAGCAACGATGCGTGAAATTATCGCAGTTCATTTTCCAAATATCTCTGGAACATTGGTTTCAGAAGCATTACAAGTCTTCTTTAAATTACGTCAAGTGCCTGGCTTAAAAAAACCACCTTCAACATCTGAATTGATTGACTGGTTAAGCTTGTTAATGGCAGATGATATGCCAGAAGACATTTTGCGTAATCATGATAAATCAAAAGCGATTCCACCTTTATATGGTGCATTGATTAAAAATGAGCAAGATGTACAGTTGCTTGAACGCTTAGCCTTTATGTCACGTCGTTAATGAGGAGATCGCAACATGTTTGTGCGATTATTTTATACCCTCAGAAAATATGGTGTTCCAGTTTCAACACGAGAACTCATTGATCTCAACCAAGCAATTAGTGAAGGCTTGGTTTTTGCCGATCAAGATGATTTTTATCAATTAGTAAAGACAGTCATGGTCAAAGATGAACGCTTCTTTGACAAATTTGACCGTGCCATGAAAGATTATTTTGAAGGTATTCATACTTTTGATATCGATGATCTACTCAGCAAAGTTCAAAAACTTCCCAAAGACTGGTTTGATTTAGAGTTACTTGAAAAACATCTCACACCTGAACAACGTGCTGAATTGCTGAAAGCAGGTTCGCTTGAAGAACTGATGAAGATGTTGGAAGAACGCTTGCGTGAACAACACAAAAAGCATCAAGGTGGCAACCGTATGGTTGGCACAGGTGGAACTTCACCGTTTGGTGCTTTTGGTGACCATCCTGAAGGCGTGAGAATTGGCGGCCCGAGTCGTAAAAATTCAGCAGTAAAAGTTTGGGAACAGCGTAAATATCAAAATTTGGATGATGAACAAATTTTAGGTACTCGACAAATGCAAATGGCTTTACGTCGTTTACGTAAGTTTGCTCGTCAAGGCGCTGCAGAAGAATTAGACATCAACAGTACTATCTATGAAACTGCCAAACAGGGCATTTTAGATGTACAAATGGTGCCTGAACGGCGTAATCGTATTAAAGTTTTGATGTTGTTTGATGTAGGTGGGTCGATGGATTCGCACATTGCACAATGTGAAAAATTGTTTAGTGCGGCAAAAACTGAATTTAAAACCTTAGAGTATTTCTATTTCCATAACTGTCTATATGACTATGTGTGGAAAGATAATCATCGTCGTTCTTCTACCCGAATGAATACATGGGATTTATTCAATACCTATGGTAAAGACTATCGTGTAATTGTGGTGGGTGATGCAAGTATGGCGCCTTATGAGCTGAAATCGGTCGGTGGTTCTGTCGAATATATGAATGATGAAGCTGGGGATGTATGGTTACGTCGCTTACGCAATCATTTTGAAAAAACAGCATGGTTAAATCCAGAAGAGCAAGGTTATTGGCATTACACGCAAACTATCGCTTTAATTAAACAATTATTTGACGATCATATGTTTCCAATGACCTTGAAAGGCATTGAGGATATGACGAAATATTTATCTCGGTAAATTAGGGTCTGTTGATATTTTATAAATGGCTTGCGGTGTAGGCTAAAATTGTCAATAAACCCTATTCTCAAGCAAAGTTGTTATTCATAAATTCAACGGCTGATTTATTAAATAGGGAAAGAAATGGATCATCAAATCAATGGTATTGCGCTACCAAATGAACAAGGCTTTTTTGGTGAATATGGTGGTCAATTTATTCCACTTCATTTAAAAGAAGCAATGGATGAAATCAATGTCGCATATGAAGAAATTCGTAAAACGCCAGAATTTCAAAATGAATTGGCTGATTTGTTTGCCAATTATGTAGGTCGCCCTAGTCCTTTATTTCATGCAAGACGCCTTTCTGATCAATTGGGTGGCGCACAAATCTATTTAAAGCGTGAAGACTTAAATCATACAGGCGCACATAAAATTAACCATTGTTTAGGCGAAGCTTTGCTTGCCAAATATATGGGTAAAACCAAAGTAATTGCAGAAACAGGTGCTGGTCAACATGGCGTTGCACTTGCAACCGCATGTGCTTTGGTTGGTATTCCATGTGAAATTCATATGGGGCAGGTGGACATTGAAAAAGAGCATCCCAATGTTGTGAAAATGAAGATTTTGGGTGCAAAACTGGTTTCAGTCACTCAAGGTACTGCAACACTGAAAGATGCTGTAGATAGCGCATTTGAAGAGTATTTAAAAGACCCTAAAAACTTTATTTATGCGATTGGTTCTGTGGTTGGACCGCATCCTTTCCCAAAAATGGTACGTGATTTCCAATCTATTATCGGCAATGAAATTAAAGTTCAAACCCAAGATCGCTTTGGCGCACAACCCGATTATGTGGTTGCGTGTGTAGGCGGTGGCTCAAATGCAATTGGCGCATTCACGGCATTTTTAAATGATGCAGAGGTTAAACTGGTTGGTGTGGAACCTGCAGGTCATGGTCTGGATACTCAACAGCATTCAGCAACATTGACTTTAGGAAAGCCAAGTCAGATTCATGGTATGGCTTGTTATGTACTAGAAGATGAACAGGGCGCACCATTGCCTGTGCACTCGATTGCATCTGGTTTGGATTATCCGGGTGTAGGTCCTCAACATAGTTTTTTAAAAGATTTAGGCCGTGTGGAATATTCAACAGCAACTGATCAAGAGTGTTTAGATGCATTTATGACCCTTTCACGCGTAGAAGGGATTGTTCCTGCATTAGAAAGCTCTCATGCTGTGGCGTGGGCAATTCGTGAAGCGCCTAAATTAGCGAAAGAAATCAAAATTGTTGTAAACCTTTCAGGGCGTGGTGATAAAGATGCCGACTATGTTGCTGAGAAGTTAAACCTAAACTGATGATTAAAAATTGATTGATCTAAAAACCTAGCTTTGGCTAGGTTTTTTTATTTTATCGTTAAATTTGAAATTCTGTCTTAGCTTTCGTTTAATGAACTCGATTGTTTATCCCCATGATAAATAAAGACATGCAACTCAAAGCGGGTGATTATTTCTATTATCATGAAATTTAAAAAAGGTTTTACATGCAAGCTGAGCTGCCAATTTACTATACACAATAAAAAAACCCTCCACATGGAGGGTTATATTTTTATAATGTCACTTAACCTGAAATATATTGTCTTAACTGTTCAATCAATTTTCGTTGATCTTCCATGGTGGCTTTGACTAAATCGCCAATAGAAACAAATCCAACTAGCGTTTCACCTTCAATCACAGGTAAATGGCGTAAGTGTCCGTCAGTCATTAAATTTAAACATTCTTCAACAGTATGACCACGTGTCACAGAAATCACTCTAGACGTCATAATTTCAGCGACCGTTGTATGGTCAGAGGTACGCTGCATAAGGGCAATTTTACGCGTATAGTCACGTTCTGAGAGGATTCCGACGACCTTTGTATCTTGAGTGACAACCACAGCACCAATACCTTTGTTTGCCATAAGTGTAATGGCTTCTAATACTGTGGCAGAGGGTGAAATCGTATAAATTTCACGACCAATCTTATCTTGGATTACTTGTGCTACTGTCGTCATAATTATTCTTCCTTTTCTAGGGTGCTTACCAATCTGCACACCTTTAACTTAACTGTATTTTTTAACTTTGCAAATACTTTGCAGTCATAAAAATATAAAGTTTATTTTTTACAACAATTTTAAACCGCTAAAAATATATCTTTGCCTTTAAGCCGGTTGAAATTGAACATGACTATGAAAAAAGAAATGTTCCATTTGAGAGGTTGAGAGTTTAAATTTTCGCGATGAGGAATTAAACAATGCAGGCATGATATTGAGCCGTGTCAACGTGGGTAACAACGATTCTCTAAAGTCTTTAGGTGTAATTCTGCGAGGGGTGTAGTGAGGCCAATGAATCTTTGCATACTGATGGGCTTGAACAGCGTTTAGCCAAAAAGGAAAATAAACTTCATTTGAACCAGACTTCATTGCCCAGCCATCATGGTAAAGTCCCCAAAGTACACCACAATACATGAGTGATTTTAAAATAGAAATTTTAATAAACAATTCATTCGAAATGGGCTGAAGATGAATATACTTTTTCATAATTAACAATCTTATTTAGTACATTGCCTATTGTAGTTGAAATTCATATAAGAACTGTTGGTGCTTTATGCTCAATCGTAAGCATTTATTAAAACAATAAAAAATGTATTGAAAGCGTAATGATTTATTAAAAAATAAAAAGAATAGGGGGTAAAAAAAACGCCACCTAGGTGACGTTTTATTATGCTTGCATGGTTGCCATCTTTTGCCAATATTGGGCTTTTAAAGAATCACGTTCAACGCGGAAACCTTGGTAGTAAAGTTCTGCAAGAAACATTGCTGCTTTACCATGACCAGCTTTCGCCGCATCTTCTAATGCTTTTACCGCTTCTACAAAGTTCATTTCACACTGGATTGTATTTACAGCATCTGCATAAACATGTTCTAAGTCTTGGTGAGAGATTTGATGAATCATATATAACTCCTTATTGTAATTATGATCTTTTAACATAGCTCCCCAACGGAGCTTATACTTAACTAATCTAACTTAACTTTATTAAACTAATATTACAGTTAGCCTTGTTTGTCAAGCGATTTAAAATCTATACTTGACGAAGATAAGATTACATGATTAAACATTAATCAGAAATAATATTTATTAAAATCAATATGAGAATTAAGACAAAGGGAGAGCAAAATGACAAACACTATAGATGGCTTTATTTTTGATGTACCCGCTGCTGAGTCTCAGATCGTAGAATTAGCTCAGTATCACCGTAAACAACTGGATGAGGCAATTTATCATCAAGAAATCCATCTTGGGGATTATTGTTTAGCCCAGCGTAAACGCGTGTACGATTATACCCGAAACTTAAATCCAGTGCAAAAAGCAGGCTTTTATCGAATCTATGATGGTGAATTAAGGCGTCTTGCTGATGATGATGATTTGCATCCTGCACATGCAGAGGGGGGAGTAAGTATCTTTGCTGTCAGTATTGCATTGGCAATAATCGCGATTATTTTATATTTCGCATTCTTACGTGCAACGATCCTTTAATTGGCACGATATAGAAATGATTCACGCGTTGTTTAACTTGGCTCAGGCCCTTTTCTTGAATAAGAGAAGAGGGCTTTAAATCTCATATCGACAGGCGATGATATCTATGGGGAGATTATTTAAGCACTGTCGTTCTCGCAATTTTGATCTTAAAGATCATCTTACAACCGATCTTCAGCTGTCTTGAAGAAAGCCCTATATTTTTATGGTCAGGATGATAAACTATCTGTAATTAGAGGTAGTTCATGCAAAAATTCAAAGATTATTTTCAAAAATTATTCTATTCATTTCCTGTGGAAAAAATCTTGAATTCTTTTGTTGTCGTGATCATCGCACTGATGATTTTTCTTGCAACATTGGCTTTAACACGGCCAATTAATCCAGATCAATACAAATATGTGATGCAATATTCACAACAAGCCGCCAATCCTAAGACGCAAAAAATTGCCAATCAATTGCGCCGCCAAGATCGTATTTATGTGGTTGAGTATTTACGCCTACTACGTGCCTATCATTTTGAAAATCAACAAGTAAAACGATATCCTGCGCTGGATAGTAAAGATCCGCAATAACTGATAATACTCATTTGGTTGATTCCGCTTGCGGACGAATTGTTTTTTGAATGATCAATGTCGGGACATCTGGCATGGCTTGCGTATCCACTTGCTTGTTTTGATTTGTACTGGATTGATCTGGGTTGGCTAAATCAGCACTTAACATGTCTTTTAATTCATTCTGATCCAGTGTTGGTGCAACAACAACCAAGGTGAGACGATCTGCACGAAGATGTTTTTGAATGGCTTTTTGGACTTGTTTGGTGGTGACTTGGCTCAATTGCTTTTGATATTGGGTCAAATAATCCGCAGGAAGTTGATAAAAACCAATCGATGCGATTTGTGCATTGATATTGGCATTGGAACTAAAGGTCATTGGAAATGAACGTAACATGCCTTCTTTGGTTTCTTCGAGCTGTTTTCTTTGGATTGGATTTTTTACAAAATCACGTAAGGCTTGATGTGCAACTTTGATACTGTCCATCAATTGATTTTGTTCAGTGGAATAACTCAAACTAAAAAAACCCTGAGCCAAAGTGGAGGTCAAATTACTATACGCTCCATAGGTATAACCCCGTTTAACCCGAAGTTCTTTCATTAAAATGGAATTAAATCCGCTTCCGCCAAACATTTGATTGGCAACTTCTAATGCAACACGATCAGGGTCGCTGCGCTGAATAGCCAAGTGTCCCATCATCACATTGGCTTGTGTTGAGTTAAATGGAATGTAATGGATATTAAAATCACTTTGATCTTGTGGTTCAGGAAGTGCTTGTGCGGCTTCACCTTGAGTTAGATTTTGACTGATTAAATTGGCCAGTTGGGTTGCATCGGCTGCAGTTAAATTACCAGTAATGGCAATATTCATGTTTTGGGCAACAAGTAGTTTTTGTCTATAGGCTCTAAGTAGTTCTGGGGTAATTTTTTTAAGGCTCCCATTGGTCCCTACAGTGGGTTCGGCATAAGGATGTTGACCATATAACGCACGATAAAAGCGAATATTCATAATCCGACTTGGATTTTCTTGGATTTGCTTTTGCCCAACCTTGGTATTATTGAGCACAAGATTTAAACCCGATGGATTAAATTGTGCATGATTCAGCACATGCAACATGGTATTGATGGCAGGGTTTAATTTTTCAGGATCTGACAAGACCCGAAGTCGAACCACAAACATATCACGGTACGCCGTAACGCTAAATTGAGCGCCTAATCCTTCAAATGTAGACGCGATTTCTTTTGCTGTATATTGATCTGTACCTTCAGTGATCAGTTTGGCTGCCATATTTGCCATACCATACAAACCTTTTCCTAGTGCTTCATCCTGTGACGAACCTGCATTAAAGGTGAGTTGAATATCCACAATAGGTAGGTCGGTGGCTGAAACAAACAGTGTTCTGACTTTTTGATTGTTGGAGAGGTCTTGAACAAAGGGCGCTTGGTATTGTTGATGTTTATCTAAATTTTTTAAGCTTTGTAAGGTCGAATTTGCCTTAAGTACGGAATCATCTATAACCGCATCCGTTTCATCATGATTGTCTAATTCAACCTCTGCATGGTTAAGGGGGGAGTAGAGTAAGCTGATGCACACAAACAGGGGTATTTTTATCGAATAGGTCGAGAATGGATTAAAATTCATGAGAGATCCTTTTTTATTCTTTTGTACTTTCAGGCATTAAATACAAACTACTCAGATTGGCTTTGACAAAATAAATATTGGCAATTCGTTGTAAATCTTGTGGTGTGACTTTGTCATAATGTTTGGGTAATTCATCCATTAAACGAAAACTTAGGCCGTTTACTTCCAAATTCCCAATCATATTGGCTTGTCCACCAATATCATCCTGACTATAGATTAAGTTTGAAACGAAGTTGTTTTTGACACGATCAAGTTCGGCTTGATTGACCAATTCTGTTTTAAATAAATTCATCTCTTTTTCAATGGCTTTTTGCGCATCTTCCAAAGATACATCATCACTTGGGATGGCGGAGATCATAAATAGACTGTCGCCACGATTATAGGGGTCATAACTGACACTGATTGCAGTCAGCACTTTCTTATCTCGAATCAGACGGTCTTGTAAGCGTGCGGAAATTCCGCCATCCAGTAAAGACTGGATAATGGTCAGTGCGTAGGCATCTTGTGGGTTTTTTGCTGTGGCAATGGATTTGACATTCCAAGCCATAAATAAGTTGGGCACATGAACTGGCAACTGTACTTCCATATGCCGATATCCCATTCGATCAAACTCTAAAACATCATTACGGTCAGGAAGTTCCTTTTTGGGAATTGCCGCAAAATATTTTTCAACCTGTTTAAGTGCTTGCTCTGCATTGACATCACCCACAATGACTAAAGTTGCATTATTGGGGGTGTACCATGTTTGATACCAATGTTTAAGATCATCCAGACGAATATTCTGTAGGTTTTTCATAAAGCCAATCACTGGTTGACGATGGTGACTGGTTGGATAGGCGATCCATTTAAAACGTTCGTAGGCTAGATTTCGTGGATTATCATCTGTCCGTTGTCGTCTTTCCTCCATCACCACTTTGATTTCAGGATCAAAGTCTTGTTGTTTGAGGACCAGATTTGTCATACGGTCTGCTTCAAGTTCCAAAGCCAATGGAAAATATTTCTTGGGATAAAGTTGATAATAGTTGGTGTAATTTGTATATGTGGCGGCGTTGGTACGACCACCATAAATTCGACTCAAGCGTGCAAACTCATCATCAGGAACTTTTTTGGTTCCTTTAAACATCATATGTTCAAGCACATGTGAAATACCAAGTAGATTACCAGACTCATCACTACTTCCCACGCCGTACCAGATTTGGGTCATAACAATTGGTGAACGATGATCTTCACGGATAATCACTTTTAAACCATTTTTCAATGTGGTTTCAAAGGTGGTCCTAGAAAGTTGGCTTTGAGGCGCTGCCTGAAGTTGCGTATTTACCGTGTTAAAAGATAAAAATAAAAGTGGCGCAAGGATAACTTTGGATTGTCTAAGAAGATTTAAGAATTTAGATTTCAGAATATACACAGATAACCCAAAAATTTATTTTAAATTTAGAACTATTCTTAAAAAATTAATGATTTAAAGCAAGGCTGGAATGTTGCATTTTGGTTTGCTTGTTTTATCGCTGCTTTAACGCTAAAAATGATGCAATCTATGCTAAACTCATTCTTTTTTAACGCTATGCTTTTCAAGGAATCGGCATGCAAGAACAGCAAAATAAATTCTTGATTGATGCGGATATCGGGGATGACGATGTCACATTACCTAGTTTACCAGCCGTCAATGTGCCTATTATTGAAAATAATGTAGAAACACCTAAAACGGAACCTGTTCAAACTGAAAGCCAAGACGCACAGATTGAATCGGCAGATGAAAAATCTAAAGGTGGCTTTTTTAGCCGCATGAAAGAAGGTTTGACCAAATCACGTAAAAGCCTTGCCGATGGTATGGTCAATATCCTGATTGGTGGTAAAGAAATTGATGATGAGTTGCTTGAAGAAGTAGAAGAGCAACTTTTGGTTGCTGATATCGGGGTAGAGGCGACTAAAACCATTATTGCGAATTTGACTGAGCGTACAGAACGTGGTGATTTGATTTACTCACATTCATTGTATAAAGCGCTACAAGAAGAGCTGGTTGCTTTACTTGCGCCTCGGGTAAAACCATTGCATATCGATCCCAATAAAACTCCATTTGTGATTTTGGTGGTGGGCGTAAATGGTGTGGGTAAAACCACCACGATTGGTAAATTAGCCAAACGTTTACAAGGTGAAGGCAAGAAAGTCATGCTTGCAGCAGGAGATACCTTCCGTGCAGCGGCAACTGAACAACTTCAAATCTGGGGTGAACGTAACAATATTGCTGTCGTGGCTCAAGGTCACGGTGCAGATAGTGCTTCAGTCATTTTTGATGCTTTTGAAAGTGCACGTGCCAAAGGTGTGGACGTTTTAATTGCTGATACAGCAGGGCGTTTGCATAATAAAAGTAACTTGATGTCTGAGTTGACTAAAGTAAAACGTGTGATGCAAAAAATTGATGCAACTGCACCACATGAAGTGATGTTGGTGGTGGATGCAGGTACTGGTCAAAACGCGATTAACCAAGTTGAAATGTTTGACGAAGCTGTAGGTTTAACAGGCTTAACCATTACCAAATTAGATGGAACAGCAAAGGGTGGTGTGTTGTTTAATATTGCCAGTCGTACTCATGTACCAATTCGATATATTGGTGTGGGTGAGAAGATTGATGATTTACGTCCATTCTCTGCAAAATCATTTGTCGCTGCACTGTTTGAAACAGATAAGTAATTTTGATAACTATTTATCTTAAATGAGACTCCGCTTTATGCGGAGTTTTTTATTTTCTAAATTTATAACTTTTGATTATTCTTTTTTATGGTAGTATTCTATATACGCCATTGACGTATATCGTGTATGTTATTCATTGAAACTAGTATTTTTACTAAACAAATCAAAGAGCTTGTGACGGATGATGAATATCGTCAGCTTCAACAAAATCTATTGGTACAACCTGATAAGGGTGATATTGTTAAAAATGGCGGTGGTATCCGTAAAGTACGCTGTGCTCAAGGTGATAAAGGAAAAAGTGGTGGAATCCGCGTGATCTATTATTGGGTTTCAGAGGATGATCATATTTTCTTTTTAGTCGCGTACCCTAAGTCTGTAAAAGATAATTTAACGGATAAAGAAACAGCAATTCTGCGCCAATTAGTGAAGGAGCAACTTCATGGATAACAATTTATTTGATGACCTTGTTTCTTCGATTAAAGAAGCAGGAGAGATTAAACGTCAAGAGATTCAAGCAAGTCGAGTCACTGAGCTTGAATTACCTGATATTAAAGCAGTACGTGAGAAAACAGGTTTAAGCCAAAATGAATTTGCTGCACGCTTGCATATTAGTCCTCGCACGCTTCAAAACTGGGAGCAAGGTAGACGTTATCCGACTGGTCCAGCTGCGACTTTAATCCGTATTCTAGATACGCATCCAAGCCTAATTTAAAATTATAGACAATAAAAAGTCCGATATCCTGTCGGACTTTTTCGTCTGAGTTCGATATAAAATTTTTAATGAAATATGATACTCGGATATGTCGGTGGTATGTTATTGAAAGAAGGCATCATAAGAATGTCATCGAGATATACTTTAATGCGATGTTTAGAATTGTATGTCCAGATTTGCAATATTTTTACCACAAAACAAACAATGAAATGTATATAGGATATTTGCCATATTCTTATCGTTGAAAAGCTCAAGGCAATAGGCTGAGTTTAATGGTGAATTTTAATTTAATTATTTGATTAATAAATACTTTAATTACAATTTAAAAAGGGGACCACATAAACACGATAGCATTTAAAAATGCCCGATTTCACATATTGTTCTAAATATAGAACACATTGTTATGTATATAAGCATGACGAAACTAAGAATGATGCAATACACTCAAACCATGTTAAATAACACGACCCATATGGTCATAGAAGGATTAACACCATGTCATTTTTAAATCAAATCAAACAACGCCGTACAATTTATGCAATTGGTAGAGATTTAAGCTTAGACCAAGCGAAAATTGAAGAAATCATCAAAGATGCAATTAAGCATAGCCCATCTTCATTTAACTCACAGTCTTCTCGTGCTGTGATTTTATTTGGTGATTCACATGTTAAATTCTGGACAATCGTTTTAGAAACTTTACGTAAAATCGTTCCAGCTGAAGCATTTGAAGGAACTTCGGGTAAAATTAACAGCTTTATCGCTGGTGCTGGTTCAGTGTTGTTTTATGAAGATTTAAGCGTGATCAAAGCTTTACAAGAACAATTCCCATTATATGCAGACAATTTCCCAGTATGGTCTGAGCATTCAACAGGTATTGCACAATTTGCAACTTGGACTGCATTGGCTGAAGCGGGTATTGGTGCATCTTTACAACATTATAATCCAATCGTAGATGAAGAAGTGGCAGCAACATTTGATGTACCTGCTGACTGGAAACTTCGCGCTCAATTAGTATTTGGTTCAATCGAAGCACCAGCGGGCGAAAAAACATTTATTGATGATGCAACACGTTTTAAAACTTTTAACTAAGTGAAGCATTTTGTTTTAAGCTGAGGTCTATTGCTTATTTAGCTTAGACCTTGCGATTCCAGAAACCTGTTTAGAATGAAAATTTTAAACAGGTTTTTTATGTGCGGTACGTTATCCCTGTTTGTCGCCAGATAATAGATCGACGCTGTAGGATTAAATGATACAAAGATGTTTGAATAGCCACATATAAATATTGCAACAATAAGATGAGATTTGAACAAACAGAAAAAATATAAGTGAGTCGAACAATTCTTTACACAGAATTATGGATTGGTTTTATCGACATTTAGCGCTATTCATGGCTTAATCTTTGCTCAAGGAATAAAAGTGTATAAAAAAATGGGGAAATTAGGGTTGATTCAGCACTTTGGTCTAATTTAGACATTTTAAAAAATTTATACACTGTTAAAAAGCGATTTAAGTTGATGATTTAGTTGATGGTGTTGCTGTATTTTTGATCATTATTTTTTAAGTTAATGTCACTATTTTTTTAATTAAAATGATCACTATTTAGCAATGTGATAGTACTATTCAGCATGGTTTAAATCGGTATACTAGAAACTCTTGTTATAAAAAGTAGCAATATCAGGAAAGACAATGACTGCACGTATTCAAAAAGGCAAGTTAGCGATTGCTAAAGAACTTTACGATTTCATCGAAAATGAAGCACTACCAGGTTCTGGTTTAGATAGTGAAACATACTGGAAAAACTTTGAGCAAGTTGTTGTCGATCTTAGCCCTAAGAATAAGGCGCTTTTAGCAAAGCGTGACGAGATTCAGGCTAAAATTGATGAATGGCACCGCAACAATAAATTTGAACTTCAAGCTTATAAAGCTTTCCTAAAAGAAATTGGCTACTTACTACCAGAAGTAGAAGATTTTCAAATCAGTACAGAAAATGTAGATGAAGAAATCGCATTATTGGCTGGTTCGCAATTGGTGGTACCTGTGCGTAACGCACGTTACTGCTTAAATGCGGCAAATGCACGTTGGGGTTCTTTATACGATGCGCTTTACGGTTTTGACGTGATCTCTGAAGAAGGTGGCGCGGAAAAAGGTAAAGGCTATAACCCTGTTCGTGGCGATAAAGTTATCGCATTTGCTAAGAATTTCTTAAATGAAACATTCCCATTGGCAAATGGTTCACATGCAGATGCAACAAAATATGCTGTTGAAGGCAAAAAACTTGTTGTAACACTCAAAGATGGTTCAACCTCGACTTTGGCGAAAGAATCACAATTTGTCGGTTTTAATGGCGAAGAATCTGCACCTGTTGAAATTGTACTTTTAAATAACGGCTTACACGTTGTTATTGAAATTGATGCTAATAGCCCAGTGGGTAAAACTGATGCGGCTGGTGTTAAAGATCTTGTTTTAGAAGCTGCTGTTACCACGATTCAAGATTTGGAAGATTCGATTGCTGCTGTAGATGCAGAAGAGAAAGTAGAAGGCTACCGTAACTGGTTAGGTCTAATGAAAGGTACGCTTGAAGAGTCAATTGAGAAGAACGGTAAAACCGTGACGCGTACATTGAATAAAGATCGTACACATAAGAACTTGATCGGTGGTGAAACAACACTTCATGGTCGTTCATTGATGCTTCTTCGTAACGTTGGTCATTTAATGACGAACCCTGCGATCCTTGTAGATGGTGCTGAAATCTACGAAGGTATTATGGATGCTTTAATTACACCATTATTGACTTTCGCAGACATCAAAGGTCAAAACGAAAACAAAAACTCTCGTAAAGGGTCAATGTATATCGTTAAGCCAAAAATGCATGGTCCTGAAGAAGTTGCATTCGCTGTTGAATTGTTCGAACGTTCTGAACAAGCACTTGGCTTACCAGCGAAAACGTTGAAAATCGGGATTATGGATGAAGAACGCCGTACATCTGTAAACTTGAAAAACTGTATTGCACAAGCGAAAGACCGTACTATTTTCATCAATACTGGTTTCATGGACCGTACAGGTGATGAAATTCATACCTTTATGGAAGCAGGTCCTTTCGTTCGTAAAGGCGAAGTGAAAAGCCAAATTTGGTTCCCAGCTTATGAAAACCGTAATGTGATGGTCGGTCTACAAGCAGGTTTACGTGGTAAAGCACAGATTGGTAAAGGCATGTGGCCTAAACCTGACATGCTTTTAGACATGTATAAAACCAAAATTGAACATCCTGAAGCGGGTGCGAGCTGTGCATGGGTTCCTTCACCATCAGGTGCTGTGATTCACGCGATTCATTATCATCAATGTAATGTTTCAGCACGCCAACAAGAGTTATTGAAAACTGAAGCGCTTCCGTTAGATGACTTGTTGACACCACCTTTAGCCACAGATACAAACTGGACTGAAGAAGAGAAGACCAAAGAGCTTGAAAATAACCTTCAGGGTATCTTGGGTTATGTTGTTCGTTGGGTTGATTTAGGTGTAGGTTGTTCTAAAGTGCCAGACATTAACAATGTCGGTTTAATGGAAGACCGTGCAACTTTACGTATTTCTTCTCAGCACGTTGCCAACTGGTTACGTCATGGTATTGTGACTAAAGCGCAAGTTGAAGAAGTTATGCAGCGTATGGCGAAAATTGTTGATGAACAAAATGCCAACGATCCTGAGTACAGCAACATGGCGCCTGGTTTTGACGGTTATGCTTATAAAGCTGCTTATGATTTAGTATTTAAAGGTGGCGAACAACCATCGGGTTATACTGAGCCATTATTGCATGCGTATCGCTTAAAGTTAAAAGGTTACACAGGCGATTAATTTTATCGTCTCATTAACCGATTAATTCATCAATAAAGCCTCTTCGGAGGCTTTATTATTTTTTATGGTTTATTTTAAATGTTGCTTTGCCTGCATATATAAAATTTGTAGACGTGACTTTGAGTTTTCAGCCAATAAGATAAAATCTCTGATACAATTTAACGGAATTAATCATTAAGCTGAATTATAAATGACATCAATTCTGAAATTAGATGCGCTGAAAAATGCTGAAGTTGCGAGTACGCCTTATCCGTATTTTGTGGTTGAAAATGCTTTGGCTGATAGTGAAGTCCAGGCGGTAATCCAAGACTTTCCTAAAATTGAACAGGGCGGAAGCTTTAACATCGAAGATGTAGAAATTAAGCCTAATTTTGATCGATTTCTAAAATCATTGGATACACCAGAATTTCGTCAAATTTTAACAGATAAATTTGATGTCAATGTGATGGAACATCCGATGATGATTACTTTACGTGGTTATTCTCGTCAAAAAGATGGGCGGATTCACAGTGATTCAAAAAGCAAATTGTTGACGGTTTTGATCTATTTAAATGAATCTTGGGATGCGCCGAATGGACGTTTACGTATTCTCAATGATGATAAAGACATCAATAACTATGTCACTGAAATTAATGCAGGTCCGGGCTCACTGGTTGCATTTAAAGTAACTGACAATGGTTGGCATGGCTATATTCCTTATGAAGGGCAACGCCAATCTATTCAAATTAATTTTTTGACCAGCGAAAAAGCCAATGCAAAACATAAGTTTTTCCATGGTTTAAGTGCCAAAGTGAAAAAGATTTTTGGATAAAAGTTAAGTGAAGGGGGTAAACTTCGGTTTATCCTCAATTGAAATCGCGTGCTGTCTCAAGTTTTTATCAATGTCTAATATTCTTATCAATGGATAGCGCGATAGATAAATTCAACAATTATAAATCAATATTTTAAATCTTATTATTATGTGTGCTAATTTTAAACCGATCAGCTTATTACAAGTTCAGCAGCTTGGCTTACCCGCGATCCCTTTCCTTTATGAAGAAGAAATATTTCCAAGCTTCCAAACGCCGTTGTTATTTAAATCCGATCAAGGGATGGAATGGCGTTTAGTTAACTTTGGTTTAGTGCCAAAATGGGCTGAGGATAAAGACGCGGCAAAACATACTTATAATGCAAGAAATGAAACCCTGATGGAAAAACGCAGTTTTGTCGAGGCTTTTAGCAAGTGCCAATTTGGTGTGATCCCCGTGACAGAATTTTATGAATCCAAGTATATCAATGGTCGACCACAACGGTGGGGTGTAAGACGTAAAGATGGTCAGGCTTTTTATATTGCTGCACTGTATGAGATTACCCGACTAAAAACAGGTGAAGTTGTTCGTTCAGCCACTATGATTAGTATGGATGCCCACAGCCATCCAATGATGAGTGAGTTTCATGAACCTCGAACAGATAAGCGTTCGGTGGTGGTCATCCCACATCATCGACTTGATGAGTGGTTGGGCTTAAAACAGCCCAATATTTCGAGTTTTATCGAGGGGTTCCCCGTGGCTGAGTTTGAGTGTTTTTATTGCCCCAAAATCTCAAATAACAAAAACTCGCCACAGTTGAACATCTTTGATGAAGAATCTTAACGATTAATATGCAAAACGATTAATGTGCAAGATTCTTAAAGATAATTTTTAAATTTTCCATGGTTTTTTCAATTTGTAGTGGGGTTAAACCGTCAAATGACTGTTCGAGTACCACACTCATCAAATCATTAATTTTATGCGTCATTTCTTGCCCAGCTTCTGTTAAATGTACCCGTGTGATACGTGCATCATTTTCACAAGAGTAGGTATCCACGAAGCCTTCCTCTTTTAAGCGATAAACAATTTTGGTTGTTGTCGACATTTTTGAAACGATCATTTCCGAAAGCTCAGAGACACTTGCATCTGGCTTGGCTTCTAAAGCAACCAACAATCTTCGTCTAGAGTTGTCTACCCCATACTTTTTAAGTACGTGATCTAAATTTAAAACATACTGTGAATGAACTTGAGTGATCCAGTAGTATGGGAAATTTTCGATATTAAAATTTTCAGTTGCAGGTAAAAATTTTGCATATTTTTTAGTCATTTAGAGGTCCCTGTTTTTTGTAATTATTGCCATATCTTAAGCGCTAATCATATTTACTTCGAATACTTGAATCAATATGTGATAGATCACTTAATGAAAAAAACAAGTAAAATCGACGAAATGTAAATTTTGCTTGAACTAAACTTAAGTTAAAGTATTCAATAAAGGCATTGTATAACTGTCTTTAATCCGATAAAAAGTAGTAATACCTTATGTAAATTTAGTCGCTTCTTCATGCAATTTAGAGTGAAGTGAATTCATTCTCTAGTTTTACTGTGGAATAAAAAGTTTCAAAACAACCCCAAAGGTCGATTTTATTGAAAGTCCTTGTTTCATAGTTGCTCATCCTATGTATTTCAGCTTACTCAAGTATGAAATTACCAAGAAGATGTTGTTAAAAGCAAGCTTATTAGTTAAAAAAATTAACATCTGATGTTATTTTAACTGAAAAATAAGAAAAATCAACTTGGCTTTACTGTAAATAATTCCTGTTGATTTGGTCATAATGGGAATAAATCTTAGTATTTCCTTTCTAAATGCCCATATATCCGATTGAAAATCATCCATTAAATTAAAGCGATTTATACCGTTAAAAGGTAAATAGCATTTAATAACTATAGTTATACACAATTTATATTGAAAAAATCCAATGACATTTTTGTAAGATTGAGTGAAAAATAATTTGAATAAGATGAATCGGCATTTTTAAAACATTGAGTTGCTATTGCAAAGGTAGGGATGAGCTACAATTCGACATATCGCAAGGTTATCCATAAGAAAAATCTTAAATAAATGTAAAAATTTTGTGAAAAATAATTACAACCGCAAGATATTGTGCATAATTAAGCTAATTTAGTTGAAAAGGTTTCATTCATGGATCCGTCGTCGTGTAGGTCAAATTTATTTTTCTCCACTTTATATATTAATAATAAGCAGGAGCTCTAATAATGGAATTTTTATTAGACCCTGGAATTTGGGTTGGTCTTTTAACCCTAATTGTTTTAGAAATTGTACTGGGTATTGATAACCTGGTTTTTATCGCTATTCTTGCAGACAAACTTCCTCCAGAACAACGAGACAAAGCACGTATCATTGGCTTATCTTTAGCCTTAATTATGCGTTTAGGCTTGCTGTCTATTATTTCGTGGCTGGTCACATTAACCAAGCCTTTAATCGCCTTTGGCGGGTTGTCTTTCTCAGGTCGAGACTTAATCTTATTGTTCGGTGGACTGTTCCTCGTCTATAAAGCCGTCACTGAACTACATGAAAAAATGGAAGGCAAACCTGAGGTTAAAAGTTCAGGTGCGGTCGTTTATGCCAGCTTCTGGGCAGTTGTTGCGCAAATCATCGTTTTAGACGCTGTATTCTCACTTGATTCGGTGATCACCGCGATCGGTATGGTCGACAATATCTACGTGATGATGGCCGCTGTAACGATTGCTGTGGTTGTGATGTTGATTGCGTCTAAGCCGTTAACCGCTTTTGTCAATAAGCATCCGACTGTCGTGATTCTATGTTTAAGCTTCTTATTGCTGATTGGTGTGAGCTTAATCGCTGAAGGTTTTGGTTTCCATATTCCGAAAGGCTATATCTATTCGGGTATTGGCGTGGCAATTTTAATTGAAGCCTTTAACCAGTTTTCCAGCCGTAATGTTGAAAAGCATCAGTCGAAAACGCCATTGCGTCATCGTACCGCAGATTCAATTTTAAAATTGATGGGAAGCAAACTGGATGCAGATTTATTACAAAGCCCTGAAGCTTTAGCTGCTCAAAAAGCCTTTGGTGATGAAGAACGTTATATGGTTGGTGGTGTACTGACACTTGCTGAACGTTCAGTTGCTTCAATTATGACGCCAAGAAATCAAATTTCGTGGATCAATCTTGAAGATGATGCGGAGAGTATTCGTCAGCAAATCTTGGCTGTACCGCATAGTTTATTCCCCGTATGTCGTGGACAATTGGATAAAGTGGTTACGGTTGTCCGTGCGAAAGAGTTAATTGACGTACTGGATGAACCAGAGCAATTACAAGCCTTGCTTAAACGTAGTCGTCCAATTTTTATTTTTGAAAAAATGAAAGTGATTGATGCTATTCATACTTTAAGAACGTCTAAAGGTTCTTTGGTCTTGGTGAGTAATGAATTTGGTAATATCCAAGGTTTAATTTCTCCGTTGGATGTGTTTGAGGCAATTGCGGGTGAGTTCCCCGATGCAGATGAACAGCTAGAGTTGATCAAATTGAATGATACAACGTGGAAGGCATCAGGTATGCTTGACTTGTATCAGCTTGAGTTGGAACTTGGTATGTTGGATCTGGTTCAAGAAGACTCAGGTTACTTTAGCGTAGCAGGTTTGATTTTAGACAAAACTCAAGGCGAAGCAAAAGTAGGCACTCAGATTGAACAAGAGGGCATTTGGTTTGAAGTCATCGAAATGGATGAAAATCGGATCAAGACGGTAAAAATTACCCGTCCAGAGCAATTTTGATCACTATTTTGCGATTAAATCGCAAGTAGATATAAAAAACGAAGTAAAAAAAATGCCTCATTGATGAGGCATTTTTTTTTGAATAAAAAGAGCACTTAGATAGGATTACTTATCTAAGTGCTTAAAACTAAAAAGTTTAATTAAATATATTCTGTGTCATTGTTGGCCATAAGTTTTGATGTGACCTCTTAAACATCAACATATGACCAATGGCTTTATGACCTGTATCTTTCGGTTTAAGCTCTATCATTTCTGTGCTGGCTTTGGGATACAAGCGAAGTAAGTCTTTGACATTGGCTTCAGTGGCGATCTCATCATCCGATGACCAATACACCGTAATTGGGCATTGAATTTCGTTGTGATAGTCCTCGAAAATCGTTTTACCTACAGCGTTCATCACATAACCGGGTTTACTGCAAAACTCAGCCCATTGTTTTGCAACATTTTTGGGTAAATTTTCTCCCATGCCTAAAAACTTGGTTGCGCCATAACCTTTAATTAAGCTCGAAACAGGGAAGATCATTTTGAACATGACAGGTGCCATACGTTTGGTTCGCCCTTTAAGCCCTTTTACATGTCCTGTAGAGCCTGAAATCGCAATCACTTGTGCCACTTTCTTATAGTTAGAAACAATGCCTAATAATTGTCCCCCAGCACTATGACCTAAGAGTATGACTTGTTGTTTACCTGTCTTATTCAGCAAAGTTTCAATGGCTGCAGGAATATCCAGTTGTCCCCAGTCTTGGATACTTGCATTGGACTGACGAAGAGGACCGTGTAAGGATTCACCTATACCACGGAAATCGAAGACCAGCACATCTGAACCTTGTTGAGCAAGCCACTCGATAAAATGATGATAAAAACCTTGGGTAATCCCTGTTGCAGGGCAAACCAAAATAGGCAATCGATGGGTTGATTGTTTTGCCGGATAAAAACGTGCAGTTAAGCTATAGCTATCTGCACAAGTTATGGTTAAATTTTCAAATGTATTCATAACAATTCTATGAGTATGCTTTAATGATTACTTTACATAAGTTCCAAAAAGAAACTTGATCAAAGTATGACTTATGAGTCAAAGCTAATCTAAATATTTTAAGCTGTTGGGATAAAGGTGTTTTAAATGGATTTTGTGGGTTTGGGTTTGTCGGTAAAGTTGGCTTTAATATTTAGTGGGATTTATCTATGGGTGGGTATGCTGACAGGGGTTTGGAAATACTACCAAATTAGTCGATCAGCAATGGCCCGCGCGCATTATTATGTCGATATCGCACATCGCAGTAGCTTGCTTTATGCTCCAGCCACTTTGATTTTAGCGGTAATGGCCTATTGTTCAAGCTGGACAGAAAGCACAAATTTAATTTTTGTCTTGATCAATGTATTCTTTTTTAGCTTTTCAATCGCCAGCTATGTTTTGCATGGTTTTTTAAAAGATACGACAAATCAATTCAAAGAACCACACCAATTAGGAACAATGCACTTACCGAAAATATTGTTACGTATAGCAATGCTGTTATTGGTACTCGGGGAGATTGTTGCGACTGGAGGATTATTACTAGGAATGTTTAATACTTTGTTTTAATACTTAAATTTTTATGATTTTCTTATTTAAGATGGATGCATGGCATCCATCTTTTATTCTGTAATCTTCGCGAGTTTACGAGATTTATGATCGACTACATCCCAAACATAGAAGGCAGCAGAAACGACTAATGCATAGGCAAAAAATTCAGGTTTTAAATTGCCTTGAATGAGTCCATGAATAAACAGAGTCACTAAAAGTGCAAGTGTTGTACTTAGATAGATGACCAGTTTTGTATTTGTCTTCAAAGAATTAATGAAGACTTGCTTATTGAAATGTATTGATAACATCCCCATTCCTCCTGTCTGCTCGACAAAAACCACATTGTTTTAGTCTGGATTGGTTTATTCAGTTGTACCATATCTAATTATTATTTCAAGAGCAAATAGCTCTATTATTCAAAATAATTATGACATATTTATTACAAGTGATGATTATTTTATAAAAAATGAAAATATAAGTGATTTTTTTGATAAATGATGTAATTGTTGTTGAAGTAGTGTGAGCTAGTTATCAAAATAAAATACAATAACTGAATAGGTCTTGAAAGTATTTTCGACTAAAGTTGATAAAAATTATGCAATATTTATGCAAAAATCGAAAAAAATGACTATTTTTTCAAAATAATTCAATTTTGGCATGGAGAACGGTTCACTCATTCAAAAAAAGCAACAACGCGACTGAATTTAGCTTTGTTGAGTGAAAAATGAGTTTTGGTGTTCTATTTTTTAGACAAATGATTTTTAAATGCGAAGAGAGAAGCTTGATTCGATCTATTGAGGTGCATTGATCAAATGCTTGAAGCACCAAAATATATCAAACAACGTTTTAAAAATTGTGTCGCAAACAATAACGGCCTGTGGGGTAAACATGACAATTATTGATCACTGTTAAAATAAGATTTGGGTAAAATCAAATTTTAAGGATGATAATTAAAAAGCTTTATTTTTTAATTTTATCAATTACGACACAGATGATTAACACGATCAATGATGGGATCACCCATGCCAGATTCTGTTCATTTAACGGTAAGTTTTGAATCATCAAAGGTAAGCTGTCTTTAAAGCTTGTGACTTTAATTCCTTCAATAAGACCAAATAGAAATGCAACACCAGTAACAGGTGCGATAACCGTGGTTGGGTGATTGAATTTACCCCAAAAGAAGCTTAATAGAATGACCACAATTGCGGGTGGGTAAATTGCACTGAGTACAGGGACTGAAAAAGCAATCAGTTTGGTTAACCCTAGATTTGAAATCACCAATGAAAATAACACCAATATAACCACTAAAACTTTATATGGAATTTTTGTCAGTTCAGAGAAGTATTCAGCACATGCACAGGTTAAGCCAATTGCGGTAACCATACATGCAATAAAAATCAAACCTGTCAGGAATAAAGAGCCTAAGTCACCAAAAGCATGTTGAACATAAGCATGCAGGATCACTGCGCCATTTTCAGCATTTGGAGCGGCATCATGACTGCCTAAACCCAGTTTAAATAAGCTGAGATAAACCAGCGTTAAACCTACACCAGAAATCAAACTTGCAATAATGGCATATTTGGTTACCAGTTTTTTATCTGTCACACCACGAGAGTGAATCGCATGAATAATCACAATACCGAAAACCAATGCACCTAAAGTGTCCATGGTTAAATAACCATTTACAAAACCTTCAGAAACAGGGCTGGTAGCGTAATTGTTGATTGCAGGAGAAATTGAACCAGTCGGGATTAGAAATGCAGCAATACCTAAAATTGCCAGTGCAATAATTTTTAGCGGTGCAAGAATATGACCCACTGTATCCAATAATTTATTTGGATAAAGTGAAACCAAAGTCACAAATGCAAAATAGATAACGCTATAAATAAATAATGCTGTACCACCATTTCCAAAATATGAGGAAAAACCAATTTCATAGGAAACCGTTGCAGTACGTGGTGTAGCAAATAATGGCCCAACCGAGAGATAACACACTACAGTCAGTACTAAACTTGCGACTTTACCTAAAGGCGAGCTTAAAATCGCAATAGAACCTTCAGTTTTAGAAAGTGCCATAATGGTAATAACAGGTAAGCCTACAGCTGTGACTAGAAAACCTAGCGCTGCGAGCCATACATGTTCACCGGCTTGTTGAGCAACAATGGGTGGAAAAATAATATTGCCTGCCCCAATAAATAAGGCAAAGGTCATAAAACCTAAAGCAATAATATCCTTTGTACGGAGATTAGTCATAAACTGTGGTTGAAAAAATCAAAACAGCGATTTTAGTAGAAATAGCTTATTTTTTGTATTTTATTTTATGGATAATATTCCCGTTTTTTATAAATTTTAACCAATTAGCCATATTGATTATATTTATGTGGATGATTCACCGTTAATTTTCAAAAATTGAAAAAATCAAAATTTTCAAAAAATATAAAGTGGATAAAATCATCATATGGAAGGATTATGCATATTCTAAAATATATGTGCTTGATTTTGCATTTTTATTGAATATGATAGGCGGTAAATTGCCCTAAACGTATTGAAAAGGCATATAATATTTTTTCACTTTTGCGGACAGATCCAATGAAAGCTTCTACAGTCACCATTAAAACCGAACAAGACCTTGAAAAATTAAGAGTGTCGGGGCGTTTAGCTGCTCAAGTTTTAGCAATGATTGGTGAATATGTGAAGCCGGGTGTGACGACTGAGTATTTAGACGATATTTGCAATGATTTTATTGTCAATACGCTAAAAGTGATCCCTGCAAATATTGGATATTATGGTTATACCAAAACCACCTGTATTTCTCCAAATGAAGTGGTCTGTCACGGTATCCCATCAAAACACAAGGTTTTAAATGATGGCGATATTATCAATATCGATGTTGCGATTATCAAAGATGGTTATTTTGGTGATACCAGCCGTATGTATTATGTGGGTACAGTGAAACCTGAAGCGAAAAAACTGGTTGAAACGACTTATGAGGCAATGGTGGCTGGGATTCATATGGTCAAACCCGGTGCAACACTCGGGGATATTGGTCATGCAATCCAACAAGTTGGGCAACGTGAAGGTTATACGATCGTTCGTGAATATTGTGGTCATGGGATTGGTAAAATTTATCATGAGCAACCTAACGTCTTACATTATGGTCAACCCGGACAGGGCTTAGTGCTTAAAAAGGGTATGGTTTTTACCATTGAACCGATGATTAATGCGGGGAAATCCAGTGTCAAAGAGTTGAAAGATGGCTGGACTGTGGTTACTGCGGATAAGTCACTGTCAGCACAATGGGAACATATGGTTGCTGTCACAGATACAGGATTTGAGTTGCTTACTCCTTGGCCTGAAGGCACTGGTAGCTACCCTGAAATTTAATCTTTAGACTTTGGTCTAATGAATGAATTATGATCAGCGACTTATTGTTTTTTCATCTTTTAAAATGAGATTTTTCTCACTTTATTTACTGGAAATGTGAATATTTTAGGGGGTATTTTCGTTTAAGAAATATCCAATAAGTGTTTTTAAGTATTGGTTTAAATATTAACCAATCGCTAAGATAGCTTCCAGATTCTCGCTGTAGTTTCTATTGTTGTTTCAAGCTTTCTAGCTTACCCATCCTAGGGTAAGCTTTTTTTTGTCTATCGCTTTTCGATTTGCTTTGATTCGACGATTGAAAATTTAAAATAAGATGAATGAGCCTCCATTCATCTTATTGATCAGAATGCTATTTTTTAAGTTTAAAGTTTAAAATAAACGAAACAGCGAAGCCAAATAGTAGCCCCCAAAAAGCGGAACCAATCCCAAAAAACTGAACACCTGATGCACTGAATAAGAAGGTGAGCAGTGCAGCTTCGCGGTCTTTGACTTCATGAAAAGCAATCGCAATATTATGACTAATCGTACCAAACAAGGCGATCCCCGCTAATGCCACAATAAAAAGATGCGGAAAAGACATCAATAGACTTGTCAGTGTTGCCGCAAATAGCCCCATTAAAATATAAAAGAAGCCACAGCTCATGCCAGCAATATAGCGCTTCGCAGGGTCTGGGTGAACTTGGTCATCCAGACTGACAGCAGCACTGATTGCGGCAATATTCACGGTATAACAGCCAAATGGTGCAAGCAAAGTCTGCGCTGTACCCGTCCAACCGATAAGTTGGTTAACATGGGGTTTATAGCCATAACTTTTAATCATCGCAATCCCCGGTAAATACTGAGATGCCATATTGATTACAAATAAAGGCAGTGCCAATCCGAGAATTGCAGACCATGTGAACTCAGGTGTCATCCATACTGGTTTCGCCAATCCCCATTGTAAGGTTGGAACATGAAACTCCATAAAAAATGGACAAATGATGATTCCAGCGATCACGGTAATCACAATACAATAACGTGCCCATAGCCGTTTAGTGATGATATAAACCGCCAAAAGGCTGAGAATAAATGCCCAGTCATTTTGCATACTGGCAAATAGAGCAATACCAAACTTGAGTAATACGCCAGCCAGCATGGCACTGGTCAAACTCTGAGGAATATACGAAATAATTTTTTCAAATATGCCTAAAAAGCCTAGTGTGGCAGTCAGTAAACCACTCACCAAGAAAGCACCAATGGCTTCATAGAGTGAGTAGCCGCTGGCAGTGGCAATGATGAGTGCAAGTGCAGCGGTTGACCATGAGGTGGCAACAGGATATTTGAATTTCCAAGAAAGAATTAATCCTGAAAGACCTATACCTAAACCGAGTGCCCAAAACCAAGAGGTAATTTGTTCAGGGTTTGCGCCAAGTAATTGAGCTGCTTGTATGACGAGTACAGCCGAAACACTGATACCAATTAAGAAGGTAATGAAACCTGCAAATACAGCAGGTATAGAGAAGTCTTGGAGTAACTTTTGCATGATCCCTTGCTTTTAAATTTGATTGAATGGTTGAAAATGCAACCATCATACATGGATCATTTTAAAGCTTATAGGGTTAATTGGAATTAAATAGCAAAAGCAAAAATAAAATTGAATAAATTCTCATTTTGGGAGAATTTGGCTTTTTTAATCTAGAACTGTTTTAGTTGAAAACAATGTATAGTCAAACCACCTAATTATTCATATAAGTGATTTGCATCAATTCATTTTTGGTACTTTTGAATCATAGTTGGTGATCCTATCGTGGGCCGACATGGATGTCGCCGTTGGGCGGGGGTATAGGATGTACCCCTCGCCCATGAGCAAAAACAAAGCACTGCTTTGTTTGCAGCGCAAGGTTTGGCAACCCTTACGAAAAGTGAGGCATCGCCTACGCAAAGGTATTTAAACGTTGAATGTAAGGTGTGGCATTGCAAGCTTTTTATAATCAAACATTTTTTTCATGCAATTGATTTGATTGAAAATATTAATTGAAAAAAAGTTGTATTATTGTGTCTGAGTTTTTTGACAGGTTGACTATAGATTACCCATTAATAAAGATTAGATATTACCTTGAATAGAAAGCGCAGTTTATCCAAAATCACGATCCAAAAAAGAATGCTTTTAATCGGGAGATTTATTGAGCTAAATCAGCTTACATCGTTGAAACGGCAAGCTTTATTCCAAAAGCACAGAACAGTAAGCCTACACAAGCAACACAACCTGCAGCAATTTTGTAGCGTGTATTGAAAAAAGTGGCGAGTTTAACGCCTGAGAAGATCAAGATCGTCAAATAACTCATACTGATGATTTGCAGAATCACTGAAAGTGCCGCAAAACTTAAAGCAGGGTAAGGGTAATCAGGATCGACAAACTGAACAAAGAACGAGAGATAAAATAAAATTGCTTTTGGGTTGAGTAAGCTAATGGTGAGCGCTGTTCGAAAAGGGTGGAATTGTTCAGTATTTGGAGTATTCGATGTATTTGTTTGCAGCGTTTGTGGTTTGCTCTGCCAAGTTTTGATACTTGCGATCAACAAACGAATACCGAGGTAAGACAGATAGCTTGCACCTACAACTTTGAGAATGATAAATAACCAAGGAAAGGCATGTAGTAGAGAGGCAGCACCTAAAACAGTGCAGAGAATCAGGATTAAATCCCCTGTAAATACGCCTAAAGCACCGATATAGCCCGTTTTAATTCCAAATCGAGAGGCAATTGACATGACATACAATGAGTTAGGACCGGGTAAAATGACGATAAAAATAGTCCCTAGTATATATGTCACAATATCGGTAATACCAAACACAACATTCTCACTGTATAAGAAAAGCGAAATAAAAAAGCCGAGCGTTTATGATAACAAACTCGGCTTTAGAGTGTGAGCGATTTTAGTGCAATTTTAACCAAAAGCGCATCTACAATTTAGATTTATATAAATCATTCTAAATGCATAGATTAGTCAATAAAATCAGCATCTAGACCAAAAGATTGACGCAATAATAATGCAAGTTGTTCACGCGCTTTGATAAAACCGTCAATCCCGCTTTGCAATAATTGGAATGCCATTAAATCAGCTTCCAATTGTTGTTTAAATTCAGCTTTAGAAATCTCTTGATGTTCTTGAGCAGTCAGTTCAGTGTCTAAGCTGAGTTGAGAAACAACATGACGTTGATCATTGTTCAATTTTTCAAGCAGACCTGGTGCAACGGTTAAAAGATCACAACCAGCTAAACCTAAAACTTGGTCAATGCTACGGAAGCTAGCACCCATCACTTCAGTTTTAATTTGATGCTGTTTGTAGTAATGATAAATTTGTTTAACAGACAATACGCCTGGATCTTTCTCAATTGGATAGCTTTCTACATTTTCAGCTTTTTTAAACCAATCTAAAATACGACCGACAAATGGAGAAATCAAAGTAACATTGGCATCTGCACAGGCTTTGGCTTGGTGTAAACCAAAAAGCAGGGTTAAGTTACAATGAATACCTTCTGATTCAAGTACTTTCGCAGCTTGAATACCTTCCCATGTAGAAGCGATCTTGATCAGAATACGGTCTTGGTCGATCCCATATTCTTTATACAATGCAAGTAGCTCTTTAGCCTTGGCAATGGTTTCTTCGGTATTATAGGAAAGGGCTGCATCCACTTCTGTTGAAACACGACCTTCTACAATATTTAAAATTTCGACACCGAGTTTGACGGTGAGAATATCGATGGTGCGTTCGACGAGCGCATCTAATTCATAACCTTCTTTTTTTGCTTGAGCATAGGCATCTTCAATCAGCTCACGACTTTCAGGCTGTTGTGCTGCTGCTGTAATGAGTGAAGGGTTCGTCGTTGCATCCAAAGGGCGAAATTGTTGAATTGCGTTTAAATCACCTGTATCAGCAACGATAGTGGTTAAGCGTTTTAATTGATCTAATGCAGATTGTGTCATTACCGATTATTTCTTAGTTAAATTATTTGTGATTTATTTATAACACAATGCGATTTGAGCAAAACAGCAAAATGTACTGAAAGGCCTATTATTTTGTATGAATTCTTTGATTTCGTATGTGATTAATCAAAAAACGAGCAGCTGAGCCTAAATTGCTCTCACGACTCCAGACTAAGTCGACAAAATATTCAAATTTTGGTGTGAAATCGAGCAAATCTAAGATTTTTAACTTATGTTTGAGCTCAGGATTTTCATTAAACATTTCTAAGGGAAGCACACCCCAACCAAGTTCTTTTAAAATTAAGGCACATGCTGAGTGGTGATTGTCTGTACGCCAATAGTTTTTAGAATAGAGCAGTTCGGGTTTAATGGTTCGATCACGGCTTGCCACGACAATTTGTCTGGACTGTAGGATTTGTTCAAAAGTAACTTGTTTATGTGCAGACAATGGATGGTGAATAGCTGAAACAGGAACCAAGGCTTCTTTTTTAAATTCAACAAATTGCTCACGACTTTCAAGTATTTCACGTTCAAACATCAATGCCAGTTGTGCCGTCTGATTCATCAGCATTTTCAGCGCATCTTCTTGTGGTGCTGAGAAGATATTAATTTCTAAAGTTGGAAAATGCTCTCCCAGCAGTGCAATGTATTCAGCCCAGTCTGTATGCAGTAATTCTGAAACCACCACGATATTTAATGAGGATTCCAAGCCTTCGCTAAGTGCAATGGCTTGTTGTTTCCACTGGTTCATTTCTACCAGTAGTTGTTCAGTTTTTTCATATAAGCGTTGAGCTTGAGGTGTGGGTATTGGTTCACGACCGACACGGTTAAAGAGTTTTAGATTTAAGTCTATTTCCAAGTTGGCGATAGACATACTGACAGCGGAGGGGACTTTACCAAGCTGTCGGGCTGCTGCTGAAAATGAACCTGTTTCCATCACCGTTTTAAAGATGGTGAGTTGTTCTTGGTTAATATTCATGCGCTGGGCACCATTATGTTTAGTTTTTCAGTCATTAAATTTACCCCAATTCACGCAACCTTTCAATAAAATTGAAAGAACCTGACTCGATTGATCAATATTATAAAAATATAATGCATCCATCGAATCAAGAAAGAGTAGTTTTAAATGATGATTTCCAAAAGAAGGGTTATTCATGCATTAAGCTATGAAGTCATCCTGTTGGTGATCATAGCGATTGCATTAAGTTTTATTTTTGAAGTACCAATGGAAGTTACCGGTGTATTAGGTGTTGCGATGGCCGTGACTTCAGTGGTTTGGAATATGGTGTTTAACCATTTCTTTGAACAATTTGAACGTAAGAGAAAACTTAAACGTACCATTGGTGTTCGTATTTTACATGCTATTGGTTTTGAGGGTGGTTTAATGTTAGCCACGATTCCAATGGTTGCTTACGCAATGGATATGTCTTTGTGGCAAGCAATTTTATTGGATTTCGGAATGACCACCTGTATTTTGGTGTATACCTTTATTTTCCAATGGTGTTATGACTTGATTGAAGAGCGTATGGGGGCAAAGCCTGTACATTCTTAATTAAGCCTGCAATGCATTTATTTTAAATTTTAGTGAAAATTTCAAATGTGTTGCGATAGAGATCCCCCCTTAGTTTTATTGAAAAGTAAGGGGATTTTTTTTTATAAAAATTTAATTGAATTAATTTTCTGGAAAAATTGTTTGATTATAAAAAAACTGCAATGCCACACCTTACATTCAAAGTTTAAATAACTTTGCGTAGGCGATGCCTCACTTTTCGTAAGGGATTCCAAACCTTGCGCTGCAAACAAAGCTATGCTTTGTTTTTGCTCATGTTTGGCGAGGGGTACGTCCTTTACCCCCGCCCAACGGCGACATCCATGTCGCCCCACGATAGGATTACCATCTATGATTCAAAAGTACAAAAATGAATTGATAACCAATTGTTACTCAAAGTTCATATAAAAACATAAGCTTCATTTATGATCAGTTGCTTGATAGAAGTCACATGTATAAATAATTAGGTGGTTTGACTATAAGGAATAAAAACTAGGTAAAGCATAATCAATAAAGATAAAAGCCCGTTACACGATCACTGCTCAGTTTAAACAAACTTTTGCAAAAGATAATTGAATTCAATTTGTTTTGTAAAATTGTTCGCCTACAATAGGGTCTGTTAACATTTCATAAATGGCTTGCGTTGTAGGCTAAAATTGAGCAGGCAAGGCATGAAACGAAGAGAATAGCGAGACTATTTTCGAGTTTCATAACACAGACTGAGATAATTTTAACCACAACCCTTCGGGACTAGAGTTTTTTTGTCGCTACGTCGTTACGAACTACTCATTTAGCTGACTAAATTTCGTATTTCGTGCCTCGAATCGTCTAAAAAAACTCGTTGTCGCAAACATAGAAGAAGTGTCAACAGACCCTAATAAATTCAATATATGTAAGAGATGGATTGAGGCAAATATGGTGCAGACAGTTCAGGAGCAGCTGCCACATAGACACCAGCTTGCTGCTCAAGAATTACTTCAGGTTTCAGCAAATTTAAATAAGATTTATCTTGATCAATTTGACTATTTGTCCGAGATTACTGCGCACAACTTTTTCCAGTTTGATCCACAGCAGCATAAATTCAGTCTGGCAAATCAGTTACTCAATATCTACTTTGATGAAGAAAAGGGTTTAATTTTTGATTTAAATTTTGAAAAGTTACCGCGTTGTTTAGAAAATAAAATCAATATCAATCGTTTTGTTCAATATTTCTCAGAAAATATTTATTTTTATACAACAAAATATCATGAGATACATCCAACTGATTTAAAGACCAAAGCCCAAATCATCCGCCAAACGCTGATTGAGCAGGTTTTCGAGTGGGTGGATGGTGAAAATCGGGTAGAGCAGTATTTATATAATATTAGTGAAGCAGATGCAGAGCGTATTGATCAAATTTTGCTGCACTATGAATATTTTGATTATCCCTATGTTTCTGATTTTGCCAAATATGGTAAAGCGATTCCTTTAAGTGTTGAAATTAACATTAAGCATTTAGTGCTGATTAATTCTGTATTGGGTCAAGAGTTTTTACCGATTCAGTCATTGGTACCCAAATTTCAACAGGCCATTTTTTCTTTAGATCAGTTTATTCCAGCGCATTATTTGCGTATTTTAAAGATTTTCCACCCAGAATCATTACGCTTACACGAACTCAGTCAGTATTTTGCAAGTTATCAATTACTGGCTGTACATGCGCAAGAACAACCGCAAATGCTTGCTTATGCAAAATATATGAAACGGGGCTTTTGGCAATATCAGGATTTATTGAGCAAGCAGCACTTTTTACAAAAAGATGCTGAATATTGGGAACAGGATCAAGTTCCACAACTTCCAATTTGTAGCCTTAAGCGCACGGCAAACTGGCTATATAAACAAGATCAACAGGTCAATGATTGGATTAGTCGACATATGCAGGACCCTAATGTCAGGATTACCATCACTGCATTAAGTCTGATTGATACTTCAAAGATTTGTCCTGAAGTCACTGTAAGTGTTTTAAAGTATTTTAAAAATATTGCAGCACGGCTATTTTTAATTGAATGTCATTCCTTTGCAATTACAAATGAATGGCAAAATCACCCAAACAACAATCGTTATAGTTTTTTAAAAACAGAGATTGAAAATAAATCGAATAAGAAAACGATTTCTAATTCTTATTTATATATCGAAGAATGGCTAGATTTCGCTGCGCTGATGTTGGCGGATCAACCGCAGATGTATAAAAAAATATACTTTAAGATAAATCGTATTGTTCAAGCATTTATGCTGTTTGTACAACATATTGCTCAGGGTTTGCCCAAGCAACTGATTAAATTTATTGATCCGCAACGACAACAACATGCAGAATTTTTTATTCAATTGCAAAAGCACAATATAACAGTCGATGATTTTCGTAAAAAACTGAAACATATGCAGATCGGCCGTGCATCCAACCATAGTATTTACGACAGTTTTGTTTTGGACTATGTGATGCATTTATTTAATGATCATCACGATATTGAGCGAAATGTCACTTGGTCTGGTCTATATCAGCAAGCACAGCGTTGGCATCAACATCATTATTTTGTTGATACTTTATCGACACTTAAAGAAAAAATAGATGTAGAGGCTTGGGATCGCGTTGCACCAATGCAAAAGATTTATTTTGAAGAGTGGTGCTATGAAGAACTGAATAGCCTAAAACGAATTATTCAAGAGTCGTTGGTGTTTAAACACTGTTTGGCATTGTCCTATTGTGCACGGATCGCAGATCGTGAATATGTAGCATTTCATGTATCGAAAGTTGATGATGCGACTCAGGAAATGACTTTGGGTTGTTATTATAAATTAGGACGTTTGGTCTTTGATCAATTGCGTTTACCCAATAATCATATTCCTGATGAGTTTTACATATTGAAAGCTCAAGCTTTTATTGAAGATGTAAATCAGCATTTAAAATGGAAAAGCAGTATTCAACCCAATGAAGAATTGGGAAACTTATAGTTTGACGCAGATCATTTTTGAGTGAGCGACTTGGCTTTAATTCACTTTTCATGATGCATTTGGCTTAACTTTTTATGCAAAAATCGTTAGGCTATAGCCGTCCCATCCTGTTTAGGTAATTCAAGGCTGTTATGAAACAAGAAACTGCACTCAAACTTATGAAAGCGGGTGAAAATGTCTTTTTGACTGGATCTGCTGGTGCAGGAAAAACCTATACGCTTAATCAGTACATCAATTATTTAAAAGCACGCAAAGTCCCAGTTGCAATTACAGCATCTACAGGGATTGCAGCAACACATATGAATGGTATGACGATTCATACTTGGGCAGGCATTGGGATTAAAGATACGCTGACTGATGATGACTTAAAGCGTATGAAAGAGCGTAAATACTTAAAAGAGCATTTAGAAAATGCCCAAGTCTTGATCATTGATGAAATCTCAATGTTACATGCCAAACAGCTTAATTTAGTCAATCAAGTTTTAAAATATTTTAAAGAATCTGATGATGCTTTCGGTGGTATTCAAGTGATTGCGGCCGGTGACTTTTTTCAGCTGCCGCCTGTAGGAAAAAATAGCGAACTAAATCGAGATAAATTTTGTTTTATGTCAACCGCTTGGGTTGAAGCAAAATTCCGTGTTTGCTACCTGACGGAACAGCATCGTCAAGATGATTCGGCATTGAATGACGTACTCAATGCAATTCGTGCCCAGAATATTCAGCCACAGCATATTCAAGCGCTACAAGATACCCGTAATCAAGACATTGGTGATACCTACACGCGTTTATATACCCACAATATGGACGTGGATAGCATCAACTTTCAGCATCTCAATGCGATTGAAGGGGATGATCATCAATTTGTAGCGGTGACAGATGGTAATGAAAAGCTGATCGAAACATTGAAATCTTCTGTACGTGCACCTGATGAGTTGACGCTTAAAAAGCATGCCAAAGTTATGTTCGTTAAAAATAACTTCGATATGGGCTATATCAACGGTAGTTTAGGTGAAGTTATTGGTTTTGAAGAAGACGATGAACTAGGAATGTTGCCTAAAGTCAAAATGACCGATGGTACAACCTTATTGGTTGCGCCAGAAACGTGGTCTGTTGACAATGAAGGTGGTAAAACCATCGCCAGTCTACAACAAGTGCCATTACGATTAGCTTGGGCGATTACTATTCATAAATCACAAGGGATGACCTTGGAAGCTGCGGAAATCAATTTAAGCCATACCTTTGAAAAAGGTCAGGGTTATGTGGCTTTATCCCGGCTTAAATCGATTCAGGGTTTAAGATTGTTAGGTTTTAATGATCAGGCATTGGAACTGGATAGTCTTGCAATTAAAGCAGATCGCCGTTTTCAAGAGTTATCCAATGAAGCCGAAGTGCATTATGCAGATTCAGATTTAACCACACAGCACAATGCCTTTATTCGTCATTGTGGTGGCACGTTAAATACCACTGAAATTGAACGTAATGAGAAGAAATTAGCGCGTAATAGTGGTAAAACCAATTATGCCTCGGCAACACTTGATGAAACGCGTGAATTGTTTGAAAGTGGTTATGAGATTCAGGATATTGCGGTTGAACGTGGATTAACTCCTGCGACGATTATCAATCATTTGGCTCGTTTACATCGAGAGCAAGGTTTGGATATCTCGATTGCAAATCCTGGTGAAGAAGTTGTAGAAAAAATCCGTGTAATCTATAAAAAATTGAAAAAACGCCAAGATCCAAGTCATTTTAATGATGATGGTGCAATTAAGTTACGTCCAATCGTTGATTTAACCAGTCCAAAAATGGGCTATGATCAGGTACGTTTGGCACTGTTATTTGTTGAGTGATAGATGTTTTTAGTGATGAATTAATGGCTAAATTTGAGAAAAAGTTATTAAGTCCACGTTTAGCTATTTTGTCTAAATGCAAATATTCTAATAGTTATAATCTCTGCTTTCAGTTGTGCCCATTTTATTATGCACATGAATTGATAGATTCAAATATTTCTTTTGAAGGGTTGGAGCTACCATCTCCATTTTTTAAAAGATTTGCTTGGGTTGACGTTGGTTTTTGATGAAAATGAATGTGATGCATTTAATGGGTGTTTTACCATTAAAAGTATCCATAATCCTGTCGATTTATACCAATTGGCATTTATTGAAAGTCGTGACGGATATCTAAAAGTGATTGCGAAAATCAAGATCGATTTTGAGTTTGAGCAATTTGATGATTTTGAAAATCTAGAATTGGTGATCAATGCTACTGTTGCATCTCAGATCTTATAATTCAATCGTTTTAAGTTAAAAAGTATGTATTAACACAGATGCTTATTGATGATTTTGTTAAGGTCTATCAATAGAATACAATTGATGTTGTGCTTTGAATGAGATAAAGAACCATAAAGCGCACTAGTCCAGAAATGTTTCATCTCATGGTTATTCTTATTCTAAAATTAAAGTGAATTTCAGCATCGTATAGCTGTGTAGTAAATTTGGATGCTATACTCGCACTTTAACTTCTTTCAAAACCAGCGCTTTTTTATGACACTTACGCCACCTTAAGTTTATTTACCTCTTCTAATCTGTAAATAACTCATCACTGTCTAGTGATGTGGTGTAGTCGTTTGTGTGTCGTATATCACATCACTAGCCTATCAAAAAATCAAAAAAATAGGCGCTATTTATGTTATCTAATATCCGAGAACAATGGTTCTCTAACATCCGTGGGGATGTGCTTGCTGGACTTGTTGTAGGGCTTGCACTCATCCCTGAAGCTATCGCTTTTTCAATTATTGCTGGTGTAGATCCAAAAGTGGGTTTATATGCATCATTTTGTATCGCCGTCGTGATTTCGTTTGTTGGGGGACGTCCAGCAATGATTTCAGCAGCAACAGGCGCTATGGCATTGCTTATGGTCAGTTTAGTAAAAGAGCATGGCCTTGAATATTTACTTGCTGCAACAATTTTAACGGGTGTGATTCAAATATTTGCAGGCTATTTGAAGTTAGCGAAGTTAATGCGGTTTGTTTCTAAATCTGTAGTGATTGGCTTTGTGAATGCTTTAGCTATCTTAATTTTTATGGCTCAGTTGCCTGAATTTGTGAATGTGACTTGGCATGTTTATGCTTTGGTTGCATTAGGTTTGGTAATCATTTATTTATTTCCGCTCATTCCAAAATTAGGAAAAATACTGCCTTCACCGCTTGTGTGTATTATTGCAATTACGATATTGGCAATGAGTCTTGGAATTGATGTGCGAACAGTTGGGGATATGGGGGCTTTACCTGATACGCTTCCAATATTTTTACTTCCAGACATCCCTTTGAATGTTGAAACATTGAAGATTATCTTGCCGTATTCATTCGCATTAGCGGCAGTTGGCTTACTTGAATCTATGATGACAGCGACGATCGTGGATGAAATGACTGATACACCAAGTGATAAATATCAGGAATGTAAAGGGCAAGGGATCGCGAATATTGCATCTGGTTTTATGGGAGGAATGGCGGGTTGCGCAATGATCGGTCAATCTATGATTAATGTGAAATCAGGCGGTTTTTCTCGCTTATCAACATTCTCAGCGGGTATTTTTCTTCTTATTCTTGTTGTGTTTATTAATGACTGGCTCAAAGTGATTCCAATGGCTGCATTGGTTGCTGTAATGATTATGGTCTCTATTAGTACCTTTGAATGGCGTTCTCTAACTAACTTTAAAGCAAATCCTAAAAGTAGTAATGTTGTGATGATCGTGACCGTCATAGTGGTCGTGGCTACTCATAACCTCGCATTAGGTGTACTCTGTGGCGTTTTGCTTTCAGCGCTATTTCTTGCCATTAAATTAGAAGATGATATTCAGGTGAAGTCTGCTTTTGAAGGATCAGCACGTTTATATGATTTAAGCGGTCAGATTTTCTTTAGCTCTTCTGAAAAATTTATGCAAAGTTTTGACTTCAATGAGAAAATTTCAGACGTCATTATTGATTTGACTCACTCCCATATTTGGGATGTCACATCTGTTGCGATGTTGGATTCTGTTGTAAGCAAATTTCGTAAGAATGGAATCAACGTCACAGTACGTGGTTTAAATGAAGCGAGTTCAATTATGATCGATAAGTATGGCACACATGCCAGAATTTAAATTAAGGAGACTCTATATTTATGTAGAGTCTCTAAAATCGGTATAATCTTAATTATGCAAGTACTTCGTAATATGAATTAGCTAAGATTCATTTATGGGATATATGCCACAAATGCTAAAACTAAAATCAGCAAGAGAGAACGGTTTTAGCTTGTGGAATATTGATACAGCTGAAAAATATAATCAATGTAGTGTAAAAAAAATGTTTGAAATAATTAAGATGCTAACTTAAGCCCAATGTCTTGTTTTTAAAAAAGATTCAAACTTAAAGTAATATTTACAGATTAAAATCAACGAAATATAGATTAGTATTTGATTTATCTCAAACTCCTTATCATTTAGAAAATTTAGTATTTGGAAGTAAATTTGTAGAGCTAAAAGTAAGCTAAAAAAATAACACCTCTACGACTTGCTTTTTCTTTTACAGTTCTCATAAATCTAAGCGCTAAAATGCTAATTTAGCGTTAATTTTACAGTTTTTTTGCATGTTAATGCTATAATTCTGACCAATATCCAGTACTTTCAAATGGTTAATACGATGCCACAAATGTTTATTGATTATTCTGACAATATTCAGAATTTAGACAAAAAGAAATTGATGTTGGGTTTAAATCATGCATTGTTTGATACAGGCTTGGTGAGTGAAGCACATGATATTAAATCCCGTATTCAATCAGTTTCGGATTATTTGATTGGCTTTGGGGATGAACGTGGCGAGCAGAGTAATCAGGCATTTATTTTCGTACGTTTACAAGGTTTAAGTGGTCGCACTGAACCACAAAAAGACTTAATGACTGAAAATTTATCGCAATTTTTACAGTCATTTGAAGATTATTCTGCACAGGGTTTAGAAATTCAGCTCTGTGTAGAGTTTGCTGAAATGCCACGAGAAATTTATAAAAAAGTTTTTGTGCAAAAATAATCAGCTTGGGGCTTAAAAAATAAGCCCCAATCTTTTACTTATTCACTTCTGAGTTCGCATATTGCTTTAACCAGTTTTGGATATCGCGCTTGTAACTCAATACCATTGAGTAAATCTCTTTCAATCTCGCCTGCGGCAAAATCATAGTGATGTTCTGGATGTTGTAGATATACCGCATCACGAATCTCAGACTCTTCTTCATTTTCATGATGGACGTTATACGCCTCATCAGCAACATAAAGTAGACCTTCAGCCCAAGTGTCGCCTATATCAAAACTATATTTTCCGCTAACAAAGTTTTGAACATCTTCTTGTATGTCATCAAAGAATTCCTTGCCTTTAAGGATTAACCAACATCTAAAATAAATAAAACCATCATCTGATAGATAAGCATCGAAGTTGAAAATACCATCTTTTTCAGTAAAATCAGATTCTAGAATTGTCGAGAGTTCTGCGATTTCAGCACTATAGAGTTGTGAGAGTTTGAGCTGGAGTGTTTTTTCAAAAATAATCAGTTGTTGTTTATCCAACTGAGATAAATATTGCACAAGATCTTGTAAATGTTGGTCAATATCATAGTCAGACCAGTGAGCATCTTTGTTATGGTTCGACTGGTCTATTGCGTCCCAAAACAATTTTTCTTCTTCTTGTAATGACATAAGTGATTCCAGAGGTTTAAGCTTAATTTTAATGCTAAAAAGCAAGTTTATCTGTTTAGTCTAAAGACTTAAGACTTCTATATCTGCATATTGCCAAATTTTATCTGCACTCATTTGATATATTTCATCTAAAAATGCGACATTAAAGCTTCCAACAGCTTGGGCTTTTTCAAAAGCCAATTTTCCTGCAATCGCAAAATGGATATGTGCAGAGACTGCTGCGATTGTGGCTGTTGTGACTGCACTATACGCAGCAATTAAAGCGCCTAAAGCGCATCCAGTTGCTGTGACTTTAGGTTGTAAAAAGCTTCCGCCATTGACCTGAATCACGCTATTCAATTCTTTAGAGAGAATAAAGTCAGATTCACCAGAAATTGCCACACATTCGGTATGAGTTAAAAGTGCTAAAGCCTGTAAATACACTTCATTGCTTGACACAGTACTGTCTACACCTTTGGATTCAACTTGATTGCCTGCAAGTGCACTGATCTCTGAGGCATTACCGCGAATAATAGTCGGTTTAAGCAAAACTAATTGATCGACCATTTCACTGCGCCATTTGAGAAATGCACCATAACCAACAGGGTCGAGAACCCACGGTGTATTTTTACTTGCTACAGTTTGTGCTGAAATTTGCATGGCCTGCATTTGTTCAGAGGTCGGTGTTCCTACATTGATACTTAATGCCGCAGCAATAGAAGCAAAGCTTTCAGCCTCAAATGGGTTATCAATCATTGCAGGGGAAGCCCCAGCAGCCAATAAGACGTTGGCGGCATAATTTGCTGCAACACTGTTGGTGATGCACTGGACTAAGGGCTGTTGAGTTTGCAACTCAGTCCAAGCATCCACAACTTTTTGTAAAATGACATCAGTGTGGGTATGAAGTTGATCCGTTTGAGAATGTGTAATATTTTCAGGATGATTCATAAATGCTCCTTACTGAGTAAAGTAGTGGTCTTGGTGTTTGCAACTGCGACAAAATAATGTCACATAATTTTGTGCGTCATACTCAACCGTTAATTCGTTTGAGCCACAATACATACAGCGCTTTTGCGAGTAGAAATTTAAGCGTGGTTCAATCTTTTTCCAAGATTTCCACACAGGTTGAAAGAAGATACCTTCATCGTAGCCTAAAAACCGATAAAACAGTATTTCACTCATCCTACTTAATGGAATATTCGGTGGACGTGGTAGGGTTGATGTTTCCCATTTTTCTGCAATTGCGCGTTCTCGATATTGTTGCACTGTTTTTTTGAGAATATTGGTATTAATAAAGTTTTCGTTACGAACTTGTAGCGCCTTTTTTTGATATAAATATTCAAGCGCAGTTTGAATGAGATAGAAAATTTGCCCAACGGCTAATGTGTCGAGTAGGTGATAACAGAAGATTTGGAAGTTTTTATTGCCCGAAATCTGGATACCCCACGTGCGGCAATAATGTTGGGTAAACTGTACAATTTCTTGATACAGCACAACATAGAGCGCATTTTTGACTTCTTCGGATGTTTTAAATGGGATACCTTGGCTTAGATTTTCATAGAACCAATGGCGTAGTTGTGTTGCGATACTAAACATACTCGGTTCGGAATAACCATCTAAACGGACATTGATATAGTATTGGTGTGCATCATCACTAAAATCTTTAGCAACAAATACATTGTCTTTAATCAGTTGATTGAGAAGTTGACTTTGGAAATAGTAATTGGGGGTAATTGGGTGATATTTAATCACTTCCCAATCAATAAATTCTTGATGGTTGGTATTTTCATGTACCTGATTGTCTAAAATACTCAGTAAAAATAATTTATGTAAAAAACTGAGCTGGTCTAAACCTAATTCAAAATTATCTTTTTTCTTTAGCTTACGGGTTTCTTGCAAGCGAGTTTCTTTAATCAGTTTACGCCGTTTGCTTTGGCATGTTTCACAATGACAGTTGCGTTGATTGTTTTGAAAAACTTGATGATTGCAATGGCTACATTGGTGAAAACTGACTTCTTTCTCAAATTCTTCAGCTTCAACATAATACATACTTGCCTGACAAAGCGGGCAAAATGTACTTTCATCCAGCTGTTTTTGCAGAATTTGAAGCATATAGATAAATATATAAATTATTAAGGACTTTTCATTATACACATCTATATAGATGAAAGCTGATTGCTTAAAATGAATGTTTTATAAAATATACAATTCGATGATGATTGAACCCATTGTATGATTATTCAATGATATTCGAAGACTAAATCTCAACGATCGAATCCAGTTGAGTGAAAGTTTAGATGTTTCGGAATGGCATTATTTTTTAATCTTTCCATCTGGTCTGTACGTAGAATACCGTTATGGTATTTTCTTGTTCAAAGCACTTAAAATATTCAAATTGATCCGATTGAGAACCGTTATATGGGGCGTCTCGTTGCGTTAAAATATATTGACCATTCAGAAGTCTTGCAGGATAAAATAGCGCAGACTGGTTTACATTATCATTTTGAAAAGCAAATATTCGTAATCCCTTTGCAAAAGTAACAATGTGGGGCTTTGGGGAAATGAAGCTTGTATGGTTTAGCAGTTTATATGATTTAAATACGGTAAATAGAACGTATTTAATGATTCTATTTACCGATAAAAGGTGATTTAAACAATAATCCTAACACCTACCCTTAATAAGCAGCAGGGCACGGTAATTCAGAATCCTCAAAATGCTCCATTTTAGCTTGAAGCAATGCCTTGGCTTTTTTAGCTGGAACTTTGTGCTGTCCTAGCATTTCATATTGTTTTAAAAGCGCAGTCACTTCACTGGTTTTTAAAGGAATGCCTTCACAAGTCATAAACATCGCAATAACCTGATGATCTAACTTCGCTTTATCCAGCATTTGCATCGTTTTAATGTTTTCAACACGGACTATATGGTCTTTAAAAATCATGTTGCACCTCATTTTTTGTTGAGTATTTTTATTGTGCGATATACACAACATTAAACAAGCAAGAACTGTGCTCAAAATGTAGTCGCTTTGAAAAAAGTGTAATGTTGTGCATCGTGGGGTTTAATGTTTTATCGTGCACCTACAGGTTGGTATAAGCCATTTCCTCTACCAATCTCTGCTTGATAGATGGGTATCCATGGCGCAAAGAATATATTTTGTTTCCATTCATTTAGCACATTGAAACCATTACGTGCAATCGTAATACGATGTTGTACATTGGCCAGATTGGTTGCAGTGAATGGCGCGCGTATAATTAGATAGGGGGTGAAAATTAATTTAAATTTATTGATGCCCACAAAAATATCACCACGTAAGCCTAAGTTCTCTAAACTCAGCGAGAGCATAAAATCATTAAGTTTAGCAAAATCACGCATTAATGGCTTATCCCACATCGGTTGTAAAATTTTCTCCTGTTCATGAATGCCAAAGCTAATGGCTGCATTTGTAGCCAGTTTTTTAAATTTTGATGAATAAATACCTGATCTAAGTGCTTCTTCATCCGCGGTTTTTTGTAATTGAAACGCTTGTGTCAGGGTAGATCCATAGCCAGTCAGTTGTTGTGCTAACACCAAAGCATCATAGTGTTGATGCATGATACTGAGTCCGCCAATATCTGCCATCACATTGGCTTGTCCATTAATTAACTCATTATTGGCTTGGGCAATAGTGGACTGTAATGTGGGTACATTCATCCCTGCAATAATGACACTTTGACCATTGGTGACATTTAACGGATCTAAAGCATTGGACAATGAGAAGGTTAATGCATACGTTGAACGGACATCATTGGCTACAAAAATCCCCAGATTTGGCCAGAAAAATTTTGGGTTATTACGACTGAGTGCATCGTAATACATCAAAATAAAGGCATTGGTCGCCAACACTATTTTTTGTTGTGATTGATTACCATAAGTATTTATCGCCAATTGTTTGACCGTTGAAAATTGTTGACGAATTTTGCTACGTATACTTTCATATTGTTGGATAGTGGAGGTAATAGATGGGTCGTATAGAAAACTTTGATTATTGGCAATGTTGTAAAGTTGCTGATACAGATTTTTTTCAGATGTGTTGAGGTTGCGTTGTGCCATATTGGCATTCATATTGTAGGCAAGTTTTGACAGTTGTGCAGGACTCGCTTGAGTGGCATAGCTGGTTGCTGCCATTGTTTGTGTGGCATAAGGTACGACAAAAACAGTTGTAATACCGATGATACATCTCGTTAATATTGATTTAAATCTGGATATGGTTTTCTTATTCATGGGGAACATCCTGTTAATTTGTTTTTTAGAATTATGCTTATTTTGAATGTGTGCTATTCAAATGCTGTAGTTATAGATAAGAAAAAATAAATTTAAAATGTGCGTTCAGGACAAGCAGATGAATGGTTTTTCCAGTAAATGATAAAATTATGTGATAAGTAAAATGAATATAGTTTCATTATAAAAATCAGAACAAATCGCCATTGTCATAAAACTGTCATCACGACATTGCATAGTGCAATAAATTTTACATATTTTTGACATAAGAGTAGAGCAATATGGCTTTTAAATACGGCGTTGCTGCATTAGCTTTAATGCTAAGCGGATCAGTTTTTGCAGCAGTCACCTTATCTGCGCCAGAAGAAATTGTAGTATTGGCGGTGAACGATCAAGAAGTGAATTCAGGTTTAATCCGTAAAAAGAATGAATATAAAGTCGATGCAGGTCAAGTTGCGGTAAGTGTTCGTTATCAACAATATTTTGAACATTTAAATGGTGAACATGACATTTTAAAATCGGGTGTGGTTACAGTGACAGCGCCAGATTTAAAAGATGGTCAAACTTATAAAATTGCTTTAGTCAATCCACCTCAGCGTTTTGAAGATGCAAAAAAATATGCAGAACAACCAACGATTGCGATCTATGACAATAAAAACCGTCTCGTGGTGCAACAGACTGGTGTAAATACTGAAGCGAAGCCATGGTTAGGTTCTGGTTTATTCGGCAAAGTGATCGATTTAACTTCAAGTAAGAAAGCGCCAGTAAATCAACCCGCAGCTGTATATGCAACAACGACAAGCCAATCACCAGCAACAACCTCAGTTGCTAAGACCACTCAAACCGTGAGTGATGTCAATTCAGCAGATCGCCAATTGATTCAAATCTGGCAAAATGCAAGCAAGGCGGAACGTCAGAAGTTTATGACTTGGTTAGCTGAGCAATAATTTTGAGTATATGTAAAAGACCATTTCGGTGGTCTTTTTTTTGTATTTAACGGAATAATACAATTTTATAAAAGTTAATTTATATTTCTGTGGAGTTTGCACTGCCACATCTTTCTTTGAAAATTTAAATATCTTCGTGTAGGCAATGCCTCACTTTTTAGAGATAAAAAGTGACAAAAATCTTTCGTTTGGCGAGGGGTACATCCTATACCCCCGCCCAACGGCGACATCCATGTCGCCACGCGATAGACACACCAGATATGATTAAATAATGCAAAAAGCATAAACGGTTTGATTGATACAATCTTCATCATCTTGATGAGTATAAATTATTCTATGGGTAAGACGGAATTGAGTGAGAATAAGGCTTTTCTATCTATCATTTTCATTTTATAAAGTACTTTGCTCAGCATTTAAAATGATAGAAATAAAACTTGATAAAATATCAGCTTAATTTTAGAACAGCACGAATATCTGACATTACAAATTTAGTTGATCTGATTAATTCTGCTTATCGACAACAAGATGGTCGTAGTTGGACGAGTGAGTCAGAGATTGTCACGGGTGATCGAATCAATGCCAAGCAATTAGAACAAGCATTGGCTCAGGATAATTTTCAGTTATTTGTTGCTGAATTGGATGAGCAACTTGTCGCATGTATTGGTCTGACTTTTACCCAACATGATGTCGAAATCGGCACATTTTGTATTGCAGCTCAATTACAAAATCAAGGTATTGGCAAATATGTTCTAGATTTTGCTGAACAGTATGTGCATGAAAAAGTTTTATCCAACCATTGCTATTTTACGCATTTCGTTATGTGGGTTTTAAGTGTACGTCATGAATTGATTGCTTATTATCAGCGCCGTGGCTATGTACAAACGGGTGTAGTGGAGGATTATCCTTTAAGTGCAAATGTAGGCATACCTGTTGTAGATTTGCATTTAATCGAAATGAGAAAGAGTGTCACAAGTTGCGTTTCATCCAATTAAAATAAAACCCTGAATAAATCAGGGTTTTATTGTTTCAAATTTTGGACTTAGCTAAAGAACCAAGTGTAATAGCCCCACAGCATGAGTGGCCATGCGACATAGGGGCTAAATAACCATTTCCATAACCAAAACTGTGGTAGAAATCCTACCCCATGTATAAAGCCACCTGAAATACCAATCATCACCATCATCAGCGCACTATGGTTATAGTGGCCATTGGCATCAAGCATTGCCCCAGGGTGAATCAACAATACCGCAGCAAGAGGCAATGCCATCAAAAACGAAATGGCCATTGCAAACTTATTCGGCTTTCTTTGTTTTGTTGTCATTGCGATCTCTGTCATGGTTTATTCCTCATCCAAATCTTGATGATGTTCAATATAGAGTGCGCTTAAAACACCTGCAAAACACGCCATCAAGATCCCAAGAATCCAAGCGAAATACCACATAAATATTCTCCTATTTGCTTAGACACAGCCTTAGTACAGGCTGTGTGAGTTATCTTGAACATGTTTGTTGGTGATAACGCCCCACATTTTGTAATAACACCATGTGGTATAGATTAAAATAATTGGCACAAATATAGAAGCAACCACAGTCATTACTGTCAATGTATTCTTACTTGAAACCGCATCCCACATAGTTAAACTTACAGTTGGGTTAATGCTTGATGGCATTAAGAATGGGAACAGTGCAAAACCAGCAGTTAAAATTGAACCCGTCACCGCTAAGGTAGAACCTGTAAAGCTGACGCCAGCTTTGTTTTTACCAGCACCAAAGATAATCAGGATTGCGCCAAGGATTGCAGAAATAGGTGCAAGCATGGTGATTGGGTAAATTGAATAGTTATTCATCCAACCATGATTACCCGTTGTTAATACTTCTTTCGCAAGCGGATTGGCAACAGCATTGGTATTAAATGGTTGTACCAAAGTATACCCTTCGATGCCACCAAAATATAACCAAGCACCCACGCCCAAGAAGGTAACTAAGAAGAGTATACCCATCAATTGTGTTGCTTTAGCAGAACGTTGACGTAATACACCATCTGTACGCAGCATTAACCATGCGCCACCATGTGCACACAGCATCGACAAACTTACTATACCGCAAACCAATGCAAATGGATTAAGCAGGGCAAAGAAGCTACCTGTATAAGTTGAACGTACAGTCTCATCTAAAGTAAACGGGACGCCCAAGAACATATTACCAAATGCAACACCGAAAACCAGCGCAGGTACAGCACCACCGATACATAGGCCCCAATCCCAAGAATTACGCCATTGGGTATTTTGCAGTTTAGAGCGATAGTCAAAGCCAACAGGTCTAAGGAAGAGTGCAAATAAGACCAGCAAGAGCGCCCAATACATACCGGAGAAAGCCGTTGCATAAACCATAGGCCAAGCAGCAAATAGTGCGCCACCCGCAGTCACGAACCAAACTTGGTTGCCTTCCCAATGCGGAGCAATGGTATTGATTGCTGCACGGCGTTCATCATCAGTTTTACCTACAAATGGCATCAGTGCCATTGAGCCCATATCGAAACCATCTGTGAGGGCAAAACCAATCAGTAGAACACCGACTAAAACCCACCAGATAATTTTGAGAAGTTCATATTCGATCATGATTGATTCTCCCCAGTTTGAGCTTGCTGAGCTTCAAGTTTCTCGAAGTGATATTTACCTGTATGTAAAGAGCTTGGTCCTAAGCGTGAGAATTTGATCATTAAATACATTTCGATAATCAATAACACTGTATAGAACGCGGCTAATGCAATGATTGATCCCCATACATCGCCAGTACTTAAACTTGATGCTGAGAGGTGTGTAGGTAAAACTTCACCAATAGTCCACGGTTGACGACCACCTTCTGCTACATACCAACCTGTTTGTGCTGCAATCCAAGGTAATGGCAGTGCAAACAATGCAAATTTAAGTAACCATGGTTTATTTTCTGCATTACGTTTTGCCACAGCAAATGTTGCAAGAATAAACAGAAGTAGCATCAAGAAACCAGAAGCGACCATTGCACGGAAAGAGAAGAATAATGCGGTTACATTTGGAATGGTATCTTTTGTTGCTGCTTGAATATGTGCTTCAGAAGCATCTGTTACATTTTCAGTATATTTTTTAAGAAGTAAGCCATAACCTAAATCTTTTTGGTTTTCTTTGAACGATGCCATCAGTTCAGGCGAACGGTCACCAGCACGAAGTTTTTCGAGTTCGCTATATGCCACCATACCATTACGGATACGTGCCTCATGTTGAACCATCAAATCTTTAAGCCCGGTGACTTCTTTATCGAGTGAACGTGTGGCAATAATACCCATCGCATACGGGATTTTTATGGCATAGTCAGTACGTTGTTCTTCCTGATTTGGAATACCAAATAAAGTAAATGGCGCAGGTGCTGGATGTGTTTCCCACTCAGACTCAATTGCAGCCAACTTGGTTTTTTGAACATCACCAAGCTCATAACCAGATTCATCACCCAATAAGATAACTGAAAGTGTAGACGCTAAACCAAAGATTGCAGCGATGGCGAAAGAGCGACGCGCAAATGGTAAATCACGTTTTTTCAATAAGTAATAACTTGAAATGGCGAGAACAAAGATTGCACCAGTGACATAACCAGCAGACACCGTGTGAACAAATTTCACTTGAGCTACTGGGTTAAAAATCAAAGCACCAAAATCGACAAGTTCCATACGCATGGTTTCAAAATTAAATTCTGAACCGACAGGATTTTGCATCCAACCATTGGCAACTAAAATCCATAATGCGGATAAATTCGAACCCAGCGCAACTAACCATGTCACACTTAAATGTTGAACTTTTGAAAGGCGATCCCAGCCAAAGAAGAATAAACCAATAAAAGTTGATTCTAGAAAGAATGCCATCAATCCTTCAATGGCAAGTGGTGCACCAAAAATATCACCCACATAGTGAGAGTAGTACGCCCAGTTTGTACCGAACTGGAATTCCATGGTCAGACCAGTGGTTACACCTAAAGCAAAGTTAATACCGAAAAGTTTGCCCCAGAATTTGGTCATGTCTTTATAAATTTCTTTACCAGAAATCACATAAGTGGTTTCCATAATGGCAAGAATAAAAGCCAGACCTAGAGTAAGTGGTACAAATATAAAGTGATACATCGCGGTCATTGCAAATTGGAACCGCGAAAGATCGACCACGCTTTCAGAAATCATCAACGTGTCTCCTTGATTTGGGAAGGACTGCCAGCAATACGCTCAGCAACTTGGTTATCAAAATCTTTAGGAATAGTCGGCGCATCAAACCAGATATGTTTGATCGTCATTAAAAGGGCAATCTTAATTATTAATATGACTGCAATTTCTCTGACAAGCCGACGGTTTAAATCGTTAGGTTTTAAGCTCATGCGTTAAGCCTATTATTTAAATATGCTTATATTATTAAACAAAACGCAACAAGAAATAAATAGATAAAACAGTTAAAATAAAAATATATTATTAAGATGATATTAAACAATAACTTAAAAATTTGTAATGTTAAAAAATATACTAATTTATATTCATTTTAAAGTTGATTAAAACACTTGTAATTAATAAAAATAAAACCTAGTAAAATAGTATTGTTTAGATTTTATTAAACCAACTAAATCGGTTTGAATTAAGTTTGATGAAAAATTATTCCGATTAAAATGGTTGGTTTTAAAACTCATTTAATTGTTATTTAAAATATGTTAATCAATGGGTCTTTTCCATAAACCAAAAAATGATCATGTGGATTGAATCCTATTGGGATTGAAAGTTGCTTCTTCTCTTGAGAGAAAGCGGGGGAGGCGGGGCGATTGTGTTATGTTTTATGGAAGTAACTAAGTTTAAAAATACAATCAGTCATTGAGCCCATGTGTGGCACAAAAGAACGTTGAGTTGAAAGAAAAAGTTGTAAATTAGTACTGATCTGAACTAAATAGATGATTTGAGATCGAAATTTTCTTGGCAATATAATGTGATTTTCTAAAACGTATTAAGATAATTTGCGATTGAAATTCTAATTCACCAAATTCTGGTTCGACTTGGATATAGTGCAGTTGTCCATTTTCATCACGGACTCGTGCTTGAGCTGAAAACCCTGGTCGTGCATTACCACTAGAGACTGTAGCCAATCGTCCAAGCAAGTCAACTTGATTCAACGTAACTTTAGGTTTTATCACCTGATCCAAACAATGAATCATAAACACGGTAAAGAAGATTGCAATCACCAATGCGGGTAAAACTACATAATACCAAGCGGCAAATACTTGTTTGCTTGCAAAGATAGAGAGCTGTAAAAAATAGCCTGCAAAACTAAAATTCAATAATAAAAAAACGAAAATAAGTACTTTGGAAAATTTAACTTGTAACAGGGGCGACTCAATGAGCCAATCTGGTGAAATTTTTTTCAGAAAGGTACTTGGCCGTAAGCCGATATAGTAGCCAAAAGTTTCTGCCATACTCAGTAGAATTAAAGCCAAGACACTGAGGTGAAAGGGCATTAATTCATGTTCAAATAAGAATCCAAGCATGGCAGTTTCCAACCTTATTCGTCCTCGATGTAGATACCACCATCTGAATGGACTGAAATATTTACTTTTTCAAGTTTATCACCCAGACATGGTCCTGAAATACATTCACCTGTTTCAACTTCAAACAAAGCACCATGCGTAGAGCATTGAATATATTCGCCGTCTTGGTCTAAAAACTGATTTTCAAGAAATTCTAGTTCAGTTTGTAGGTGTGGACAGACATTTTGGTAGGCATAAAATGCACCATCACGTTGAGTGATAAAAATGGTATCGCCAGTCATTGTGTCAAACGCACGTGCCTTACGCTCTTCAATTTCATCGGTCATTGCAATTTTTTCAGACATTTATGCACATTCCTTTTTGAACGTTTCGAGTAGATTTGCGTATTCTGCAACGTCTAGGCGTGGTCCAAACTTAGACACGACTTCACTTGAAATAAGAATAGCAAGTTGTGCTGCAGTTTGTAAATTTTCACCATTATTTAAAGCATATAAGAAAGCACCTGAGAATGCATCGCCAGCACCATTTGCATCTACTGCCGTCACTTTACGACCTTGAACATAAAAATGTTGTTTTTGATCTGCGACTAATGCACCTTTTTCACTCAGCGTAATCACCACATCTGTACTGAGTGTTTTTAATTTATTCAGCGCAGCTTCTACAGAGTCAGTTTCTGTATACATCATAGCTTCTTGTTCATTACAGAAAATTAGATCTACACCATCTTCGATTAATTCATTTAAACCTTGACGTGCATATTGCACCATTGCAGGGTCAGATAGGGTTAATGCGATTTTAACCTTGTGATCTCGGGCAATTTGACGTGCTTGTTTTACGGCTGCGCGTGCTGAATCACTTGTAGACAAGTAGCCTTCGATATATAACCATTGCGCTGTTTTTAAAGGTTCAAAATCCATTTGTAGATTTGAAAGTTCTGCGGTAATGCCGAGATAAGTTTGCATCGTACGTTCTGAGTCTTCACTGACCAGAACCATACATGTACCCGTAACACCTTCACTGATCGATTTTTTCGACGTTTTGATGCCTGCTTCATTTAAACCATCGAGATAAATTGTGCCTAGAGCATCATTTCCAACACGGCATGCATAAAATGCTGAAGAACCTAATGCACTGAATGCCACTGTGGTATTGGCAGCTGAACCGCCAGATGCTTGACCTTTATAATTTTGGCTGGCTTTTAAATTATTATATAGCCGAGTTTGAGATTCACCATCTGCGAGTTGCATGGTGCCTTTTTGCAAATTTTGTTCAGCTAAAAAGAGATCTGATACTTTAAATTCTTGGTCAATGAGCGCGTTACCAATTGCAAAAAGGTCAACTGTAGCCATGTTCTTCATCACATCAATGTTAAAAACATAAAGTTTACACGAATGCTCAGCTTTACAGTAGTTTGTTGAAAAAATTTCATTTACATTTGTCAAATATGCTTTGTTGGAATTTTACAACCTGCTGGTGTGCTGAACAAAACCTGTTTTTGAGATAATTATTGCGTAATTTAAGCCATTGTGTTCATCAGTGTACGTGATTAAATTAGATCACTTCACTGTGATTGATTGAGATCACTAGGCTAGGTTTTGTTGAGACATAAACATAGGCATTAAGTTAAAACTGTCTACAGAGCCTAAACATATTGGAGGTTGAGTGAATATTTTAATTCAACAGGTAGATCAATTGCCTGCGCAAATTCAAGATTTAGCTGTAGTTGCTGAAAAAGAAGGGTTTCATTTTATTCAACGTTTGGTTGATGAGTTTCAGCAAGGCACCAATAGATTTAATCGACACGGTGAATTTTTATTGGTTGCGTTTGATGGAGATAAACTGGTTGCATGCGGTGGTTTAAATATTCAAATCAGTGAAGATGGTGATACAAAGCAGAACAAGGAAACTCAGCATAAAATTGGTCGGGTGCGCCGTTTCTATGTATTGCCTGAATATCGCAACACTGGATTGGGTAAAAGTTTATTGCTTGAACTTGAAAAAAGAGCAAAATCTAATTTTTCTGCATTGTGCTTAAGTAGTGAAAAAGATGCAGCGCCATTTTATCAAAAGCAAAATTATGTTTTTGTCTCAAATCATCCAAATTATAATTACTTTAAATATTTAATTTAGTGAATTTGCAAATATCTAGCTCTATAGCGCTTAACTTTGAATAGCACCATAATTCGATAAAGGGGCTGCTGGTTTATAGCGATAGGCTTTGAGCTCGTATTTATTTTTTGGAGATGAATTGGTATTGATCTCCAAAAATTTATTTCTTGATAAAATAGCCTAAGCAATTCTTTTCTATAAAAACCTAAACACAGATCAGCCATATCTAATCAGCTTTTGTGAAGTTCTGATAAGTACTAAATACAAATGATGACTCAGTTTTTAACAGGGTAAAGTGACTTTTATCACGTTTTTAATTCTATTTTAAGTCGAAGCATAGACTATAGTTTTTAACGCATAATTGCTGAATAAATCAAATGAAGCAAAATGATCTAGATGTACTGATTGCTAAAGTTCCGCAAGTCACATTACTGTTTTGGATCACCAAAATCTTTGCAACCACCTTTGGTGAAACGGCTGGCGATGCTGTGTCAATGTCGCTTAATTTAGGGTATTTGGTTGGTACCTTTATCTTTGCTTTTATCTTTATTGCTTTTGTTTATTTTCAAATTCGTGCTAAGGCTTTTCACCCCTATTTATATTGGTTGACCATTATTGCAAGTACGACAGTGGGGACGACACTAGCAGACTTTGTTGATCGTTCACTGGATATTGGTTATTTAGGTGGAAGTACGTTATTACTCAGTTTGGTATTGTTGACTTTATATGCTTGGTACAAAGTCGAAGGAACAATTTCACCACATATCAATCAGCCTCGTGCAGAACTGTTCTATTGGTTAACCATTACCTTTTCACAAACTTTAGGTACTGCATTGGGGGATTGGTCATCAGATACAGCAGGACTGGGCTATAGCGGTGGGATTGTGCTGTATGTGGTGTTGATTCTCATCGTCATCGCCTTGTATTTATTTACAAAAACATCAAGGGTTATTTTGTTCTGGAGCGCGTTTGTGCTTACTCGACCATTAGGCGCTGTGGTTGGTGATTTTCTAGATAAACCGATTGATCATGGTGGATTAGCCCTGAGTCGTTTCACTGCATCGGCTGTATTATTGATTGCAATTTTCATCTGTATTTTTATTGCTCAGCGTTGGGATACAGAAAAAACATAAGCATTACTAATTTAAAAATATTGAGTTAAAAAAGTGAAGTTTTACAGTGATGATTGAATCTTTTGATCATCACTTTTTTTTATTTATCTCATTGCTTACGCTTATATTTCAACAGCAAGTCGCGATTAATCCTGATTGATTTACTAAGAATTAGTGTTAGGAATAAATCGCATTTATTTAAGTTTCGGTTATACTTGAACGTATAGATAAACATTTAATATTGGAGATCGCATGACTGTAGATGTCACTGAAACCTTATCTCAAACTGTTCATCCTGCGTTTCAGCTGGTACGTCAACACCATGTAGAAGCTTTAGACATTTTAGTGTCTGAATATAAACATAAAGTGACTGGTGCAATGCACTACCATTTAGCAACTGATCACGACGAAAATGTGTTCCTTGTTGCTTTCCGTACTCAACCGATGGATTCCAAAGGTGAGGCACATATTCTTGAACATACAGCATTGTGTGGCTCAGAGAAATTTCCAGTACGTGATCCATTCTTTTTGATGATTCGTCGTTCATTAAATACTTTTATGAATGCGTTTACAGCAGCAGATTGGACTGCTTATCCATTTGCAACTCAAAATAAAAAGGATTTCCAAAACCTTTTGGAAGTCTATTTGGACGCGGCTTTTGCTGCCAATTTAAATCCATTGGATTTTGCTCAAGAAGGTATCCGTATTGAGCTGGAAAATGGTGAGCCTGTTTATAAAGGTGTGGTATTTAATGAAATGAAAGGGGCAATGAGTTCACCTTCAGATCAGCTTTACCATCAGCTTGCGCATCATCTATTCCCGAAAACGACTTATCATTATAATTCTGGTGGTGATCCGAAGGATATTCCTGACTTAACTTATGATGAGTTAGTGGCGTTCTATAAATCACATTATCATCCAAGTAATGCGGTATTTATGACCTTTGGTGATGAGCCTGCTTATAAACTACAAGAACAATTTGAAAAGTTGGCGTTGTCTAAATTCAGCAAAGGTGAAACGATTTACTCTAAAGAAGAGCAAAGACTAACAGCACCGATTGAAGTACAAGAAACCTATGCTGTTGATGCAGAAGATTTAACAGACAAGACTTATCATATTTTGTCTTGGTTATTGCCAAAAACCAGTGATGTTAAACTTCGCCTGGGTATGCGTTTGGTTGAAGGGATTCTTTTAGAAAACTCTGCTTCGCCGTTGCGCCATTATTTAGAAACATGTGGTTATGCACAGTCTACAGGTCCAATCATGGGCGTAGATGATTCTAACTATGAAATGACGTTCTATTGTGGAGTTCAAGGTTCAAATCCTGAGCATACTGAAGAATTTAAAAATGGCGTGCTTAATATCCTTCAAGATGTTGCTTCAAAGCCTATCGATAAAGACATGGTTGATGCAATTTTGCATCAAATTGAATTACATCAACGTGAAATCAGTGGTGATGGTACGCCGTATGGTTTAACACTGATTCTCAATGGTTTGGGCAATGCAATCCATCATAATGATCCAATCCATGCTTGGGATGTGGATACTGCCATTGCAGAAGTAAAAGAAGAACTCAAAGATCCGATGTGGTTATCCAACTTGATTCAAGTTCATTTATTGGATAATCCGCATCGTGTACAAATGACTTTAGTTCCAGATGCAAATAAATCTGCTCAAGAAGCAGAAGATGAAAAAGCACGTTTGGCGAAAATTGCTGAGGCTTTGTCAGAAGCAGATAAAGCTGAAATTATCGCGCAAACTGAAGCTTTAAAAATTCGTCAAGAAACTCCAGATGATTTGAGCTTATTGCCTAAAGTTGGTTTGGAAGACATTCCAGCTGAATTGGCCATTGTTCAAGGTCAATTGCGTGAAGTGATTTGCAATGGGGTAGATACACCATTAAATCTGTACCATGCAGGCACAAATGGAATTTACTACCAACAAGTATTGATTCAAATTCCAGATCAAATTGTAAAATCGCCTTATTTTAACTTATTGTCTGTTCTCATGGGAGAAGTGGGTGCGGGCGAATATGATTATCTTGAACTTCAACAGTTACAGACGGCTGTTAGTGGCGGTTTGGGAATGGGTGCTTCGCTTCGTTCTAAAACCGATGACAAAGGTCAAATTAGTGCATGGTTGACTTTAACAACCAAATCTTTAACGGATAAGTTTGATGCAATTCAGTTGCTTAAATTGGCTTTTGAGCAACTACGTTTTGATGAAAAAGATCGTATTATCGAACTTTTACAACAACGTAAAACACGTTGGGCTTCTCGTTTATCGGGTTCTGGACATAGTTATGCAATGCAAATTGCCTCACGTCATATGAGTGCGTTGGCAAAACGTGATTATGACAATACCGGCCTAGGCGCACTGAATTGGCTAGGTGATTTGATCGCAAAAATTGAAAAAGATGATGCGGCATATGATGCGTTTATAGATGAGTTAAAATCAATTCATAAAGGCTTAATGCTTGCACCAAAACAATTTTTATTGGTGTGTGAAGAGCATCATTCAGAGCGTTTAGTTGAAGAAGTGCAAACGGTTTGGGATAAACTTGCAGTTGATCAATCTCCTGTCTATTTAACGCAAGTGGCTATGGATGAGAGCAATGCAGATCAAGCGTGGTTAATTCAAGCCAATGTTCAATTTTGTGCTTCTGCTTACCAAGCTGTAGATGTTGCGCATCTAGATGCAGCGCCGTTGATGGTGCTTGCAGGCTATTTACGCAATGGTTTCCTGCATAGTGCTATTCGTGAAAAGGGTGGTGCATATGGTGGGGGCGCAAGTTATGATGGCAATGCTTGCTCGTTCCGATTCTATAGTTATCGTGATCCACGCCTTGCAGAAACTTTCCAAGACTTTGAAGCAAGTTTAGATTGGTTGTTAAACAAAGAGCAGCATGATTATCAGCTTGAAGAAGCCATTCTTGGTCTGGTTTCTAGTATGGATAAACCTGGTTCACCAGCAGGTGAAGCCATTACTGCATGCTATGCATTGCTTCATGGACGCACACCTGCGTTTAGAAAGCAATTACGCGAGCGCTTATTAAACGTTACTATTGATGATCTTAAGCGTGTCACACAAACTTATTTACTTGAGCAAAAGCCTGTAAGAGCTGTAGTCGCTCCAGTTGCCAAAAAAGAAGTGTTGGAACAATTAGGTTTTGAAATTAAGAAAGTAAATTAACCCTATAAATTCTTTCTGGAGAATTCTATGTCGTTCAAAAATTTTGAACGTACACCATTGAATCTGAGCATCTTAATGATGCTCAGTTTTGGTTTGGTGACCATTGCTCATGCAGATGATACTGCACAAGTGAATCCTGCAAGTACGCAAGCCTGTGTTGCGCTCGAATCTAATGCTGACCGTTTGGCTTGTTACGATAAAATATTTAAAACAGCTACGGCTGCTCCGCAAGTTTTGGTGTCAGAGCAACGTGCTGCCTTAGATATTCAAAAAGCCGATGTTGAACCTGAAACATTGAAAGATAAAATCACCCAGAAAGCAGAAAATTTATTTGCGATTCATGGTGATAAAATTGACCCAAATACCTCATTACTTGATCGACGTTGGGAGCTTTCCCAAGACAGTAAATTAGGCACGTGGAATATTCGTGCGAACCAACCTGTATATTTGCTTCCTGCATTTTGGACCAGTAAGAAAAATGAATTTCCACAGAGTCCAAATCCTCAAAACACCGTGGATGAAGACCAAAATTTAAAGTCGATGGAAGCGAAATTCCAGATTTCTTTAAAAACTAAAGCTGCCGAAAATCTGTTTGGGAACAATGGTGATGTTTGGGTCGGTTATACTCAATCTTCACGCTGGCAAGTTTACAACAGTGATGAGTCTCGTCCATTTCGTGAAACAAATTACGAACCTGAAGCAAGTTTGATTTTTAGAACCAATTATAATTTATTGGGCTTAAATGGTCGCTTACTGGGCTTGACTTTGAATCATCAATCAAACGGACGTTCTGATCCGCTATCACGTAGTTGGAATCGAGTCATTTTAAATCTTGGTTTTGAAAAAGATAATTTTGCCTTAATGGTGCGTCCGTGGTATCGCATCGAAGAAGATTTTAAGGATGACAATAACCCTGACATTAAAAATTATATCGGTCGTGGTGATTTGACTGCATTCTATCGCTGGAATGACAATGATTTTTCTTTGATGCTACGTCACTCTTTAAAAGGTGGGGATGATTCACACGGCGCAATGCAATTTGATTGGGCATTTCCAATTAAAGGCAAGTTACGTGGGCATTTTCAATTGTTTGATGGTTATGGCGAAAGCTTGATTGATTATAATCACCGTGCGACCTATGTCGGTCTAGGTGTCTCGTTAATGAATTGGTATTAATCATTTAAAATAGCGTTGATTGGCTAGATTGAAATAGAAAGCTGTCTTGATACAAGGCAGCTTTTTTGTTTGCGGTTATTGAGTTATAGGGAAGAGTTGTTGTTTTATTAGGATAAATAAAGGGAAAGCTCAAGAGTGCTGTTTGTATATTAGATTAAGTGCAACAATCTAAGTAATAATCTGAGTACGAATGATGGAAGGCACTTAATTGTACCGAAACCACCACTTCTGTTGCCTCATGAAGCCGACTAATTCTTGACTCAAAAAATATAATTATAGAACTGATTGTAGTACCTAAAATATATCCAAATAAAGCTGTGATTGGTGTGATAAATGCATAATCGATAGAATAGCTATAGTTAAACCACCTAGTTGTTCATACAAGTAATTTGCATCAAGTCATTGATCATATATGAAACTTATGTTTTTTATGAACTTTTAGAAACTATTGGTTATTAGTTCGTTTTTTGGGCTTTTGAATCATACATGGTCGTTCTATCGTGTGGCGACAGGGATGTCGCCGTTGGGCGGGGGTACAGGACGTACCCCTCGCTCAACGAAAGATTTTTGTCACTTTTCATCTCTGAAAAGTGAGGCATCGCCTACGCAAAGGTATTTAAACTTTGAATGTAAGTTGTGGCTGTGCAAGCTTTTTAGAATTAAACAATTTGTTCTTTCATATGATTGATTTAATTAGGAATATTAATTATGAAAAATTATATTCTTGAGTCTGAGTTTTTGAATGGTTGACTATATAATAAAAAACCACGCTATTTTTAACGTGGTTTTTTATAATTTGGTTATTTAAATGCTTTATTTACGAAGTGCTGACTGTTGAATCTTCATCTTCTGTGGCTTTTTGTTCAGGTTCAACTAAAAAACCACCTGTCTGTCTATGCCATAAATGCGCATAAATACCGTTTTGTGCGATCAGTTCTTCGTGAGTACCTTGCTCTGCAATTTGACCTTGATCTAACACAATCAAACGATCCATTTGTGCAATGGTTGAAAGACGGTGAGCAATCGCGATCACAGTTTTATTTTGCATTAACTCATCTAAACTTGATTGAATTGCAGCTTCAACTTCGGAGTCTAAAGCACTGGTTGCTTCATCCAAGATTAAGATAGGTGCGTCTTTTAAAAATACACGTGCAATGGCAATACGTTGACGTTGACCACCCGAAAGTTTAACCCCACGCTCACCAACATAAGCATCATAGCCAGTACGGCCTCTTAAATCTGAAAGTTGTGGAATAAACTCATCTGCTTTGGCTTTTCTTACTGCTTCATACATTTCTTCATCAGTCGCATCAGGGCGGCCATATTTGATATTTTCCGCAACTGTACGATGTAATAAAGAGGTATCTTGGGTCACAAGCGCAATATTTTTTCTTAAACTATCTTGAGTGACTTCTTCAATATTTTGACCATCAATGGTAATTTTTCCATTATTGATGGTGTAAAAATGTAAAAGTAATTGAATTAATGTAGATTTTCCTGCACCAGAACGTCCAACAATCCCAATTTTTTCACCCGCTTGAATGTTTAAATTAAAGTGATCTATGACTTTTTTGCTGTTATAGGCAAATGTGACATCACTAAATTTAATATTACCTTGAGTCACAACAAGTGGTTTGGCATCTTCTTGGTCTTGGATATTGATCTGACGACCTAAAGTTTGCATACCATCTTGAATTGTGCCGACATTTTCAAATAGGGCGGAGGTTTGCCACATCATAAACTCAGCCATACTATTGAGTTTAAGAATCATGGCTGTTGTTGCTGCAATCACACCAATCGCTGCTTGACCCTGTAACCATAACCAAACGGCAGTACCTAAAACGCCAAAGAATAAAACGGCTGTCAGCAAATTGATGCAAAGTTCGTATGCAGTGCCTAAACGCATTTGTTTGAACACTGTACGCATAAACTCTTTCATTGACTCTTTTGCATACTGGCTTTCGCGGCCTGCATGCGCAAAAAGTTTTACGGTCTGAATATTTGTATAGGCATCTGTTACACGTCCGGTCATCACCGCACGCGCATCGGCTTGTTCTTTAGAAATTCGTCCTAATCTTGGAATGTAATATAGTGCTGCACTAACAAACAACGCCAACCATAATAAAAGTGGAATCAACAAAATAGGCGAAATTGATCCCAATACAATACTGATGGTGATGAAATAGATGACAACATAAGTCACCATGTCGCCCAAAATCACCCAAAACTCACGTACCGCTAGCGCCGTCTGCATGACTTTTGCAGATAAACGTCCAGCAAAGTCATTATGGAAGAAGTCTAAGCCTTGGCGTAGCATTAGATTATGGAATCTCCAACGCAAACGCATTGGAAAACTACTGTATAAAATCTGATGTCTGATAATCGACTGCATACTGGCAAAAAAGATATTTGCCAACAAAATACAGCTTAAAAAGATCAAATTTTCACGATGATTCACTAAAAAGTCTTGAGGTTTAGACTGTGTCAACCAATCGACTAAATGTCCAATTTGTGAAAAAAATAAAGCTTCAAAACTTGCTGTTGCAGCAGTGAATAATATTAAAATCAATAAATAACGCTTAACACCAGTCGCAGCTTGCCAAACAAATGGAAAGAACTTGGTGGGTAATGGTTCGTTTAAACCTTTCGACGGATATGGATCTACTAACTTTTCAAACCATTGCAGCAACATAAAATCCTCGTGGAAATTTTATAGATTGATTAAATTGTAAAATATTGAAATGAAGTTACAACCTGAACAGCTTAAATTATTTTAAGGCAAATTCAGCAGAAATTGGGAGAATAGTGGGGTAATGTAGATTGTATAGTTTTCGTGGAAATTACACCAGTTATTTATATCGAATAAAAACGATTTATAGTATAGCCAAAGATAATTAAAAAATTATTGTACTTTAACAATCTAATCGTAAATTGAACATTAATCTTCTAACACTTTAACAATCATAAGAAAGTAACAACACTGCTCGAATGTTTTTTACATGAGCGTTCAATTCTTAAAAGAAACTTTGCCTTTCTATAAGTACTATATTAAAATATAGATTACAGTCTATATTTCTAGGTTTCGCATGTGGACAGTCATTACAACGGATTTGTTTAATGAATGGCTTGAACAGCAAGATGATTCAACACAGGAAAAAGTCTTAGCTGCATTGGTTGTTCTACAACAGCTGGGGCCAAGTTTAGGTCGCCCTTTAGTTGATACCGTAAATGACTCGAAATTCATGAACATGAAAGAATTACGTGTTCAGCATAGATGTAAACCACTAAGAGCCTTTTTTTGTATTTGATCCATTACGACAGGCTATCGTGCTTTGTATTGGTAATAAGGGCGGTAAAAAGCGTTTTTATAAAGAGATGTTAGATATTGCAGAACAGCAATACGAACTTCATCTCTCAACCCTAGGAGATCAATCTAATGGCTAAAACCTTACAGGAACTATTGGCTGGTCGCTCTCCAGAGAGTCAAGACCGAATTCAAAAAATGGCTGATGAACTACGTTTACAAACGCAGCTTTATCTTATTCGAGAAGAATTAGAGATTTCGCAAAAAGAATTAGCTGAGATACTTGGAATCAAGCAACCGTCACTTTCAGCAATCGAAAATCGTGGTCATGATCTTAAAATTTCAACCATAAAGAAATATGTTGAAGCAATGGGGGGGAAGCTCCGCATTGATGTAGAACTTCCTACAGGAAAACATATTGGATTCAATGTTTAACAGTCGAAAATGGAAGCGATAAGCTTCCATTTTTTTGATAGGAATAAGCACGACTATACTGATAATTATCTAAACTTAAATTTAATTGAGTCTAGAGCTGTGTTCAAACGCTAGATGTCTACTTTTTTATTTTAGGTTTTAAATCATTTACAAAGAGTATCAATCCAAACAGTATTGGACTACTCAGTATGCACAAGGCCACAAAAGAGATGCTATTGCCATAATTTACACTGAATAAAAATAAAGCCGAGATGATCAACGCAAACGCGATAACTTTTACCAATTTCACATGTTGTGTCAAAACAGACAATTTACTTTTCTGAGTCTTGGTGATCTGCTTTGAGCTGATCAAATACAAGCTATAACTGGCAATCAGGATCAGGAGGAATGCTAAGGTCAATATCATGACACAGACTCCTGCGCTTGTTTTTGTTCCAGCTTTTTCTTGATCTTAGCCACAGCTTTGTTTTGAATAGGTGTGATTCTTTGATGTAAAAAAATCGCTAAAATGGCGAACAACCAAATCATTAAGTCCACACGTAAAAATAACCAATAGTCCTGTAATGAATGAATATATTGATTAGAAATCAGATAATAGATATTTAAAATAGGCAAGGCTAATGTCATGGCAATTAGCAGCTTGAGCTGAGTTTTCCAGAGATATTGTTGTTTTGTGCAGAGCGCAATAATAAAACTGAATAACCACAAAGTAAAAAATGTATAGACTTCATAATTTGGTGTATCTGCTTGAAGTTGCACAAAACGATTGGCATATAAATAACCCAACATCGCAATGGCTAAACCAATAATCATCGTGGTATTGAGTCGGTTTACCAGATAATGCCCAAAGTGAAAATGCTCATTTTTCTTTTGTAATTGTCGTTTTAAACTCCAGAGCAATAAACCAGAAGCAATCATTGCACAACCTAAGAGGCCAGAGAAAAATAAGCCTAAACGTAATAAAGGTTGGGCAAAATTCGCCATATGCAGCCCGTACATACTGGCATTTAATGTTGCAATTGCACTGTTATTACGGGTATTTCCAATTAAAGCACCAGTAGCGCCATTAAAGCTAAGTTGTGCTTGATTACGTGTAATTGAATGATCTTCTAAGGCAGTAATCGTGAGCTTGGCAAGCTGTGTATTGGGTTGATCTACGGTAATGTTATCAATATTCGTTTTCCCCCATTGCTGTTGGGTTTGTTGCAGGAAATGTTGAATAGATAACATATTCTTCGGCTGTGCTTGTTGAGCCTTGTTTGCAGTTGAAACATGACGAATTTCATCAAAATACTGATATGGATTATCTGGATAGGTTTTTTTCATCCCTGCGGGGAAAAGCAGATAGAAAAAGATCGCTAAGCCGGTAAATGTAATGGTTAAGAAAAAGGGCAATGCGATTACCGAACTTACATTATGAAAATCTAAATATGAACGCTGACCTTTAAATACTCTTAAGGTAAAGAAATCGGTAAATATCTTTTTATGGGTAATAATGCCTGAAATCAAGGTTATAAACATAATTAACGCTGCAAAGGTGACAATCAAACGCCCAATCGAATAAGGCATTCCATAAAGCTGATAGTGAAACCCATAGAAGAAATCACCGCCTTGTGTGGCAGAAAGACTCAATTCTTTACCTGTATTGGCATCTAAAGTTTTACTTTCATAACCACCATCGGCTTTTTGCCAATAAACTTTATTTGCAGGGGTATTCTGATTTGCAACGCCGATATACCAACTTTTTGCATCTGGGGCATTTTTTTGCAAATAAGCAAACGCAGACTGTATAGCGGATTCCTGTTTGATTTGCATACTCGCGAATTGTGGTTGCATCCACATACTAATTTCATGACGATAATATGTTGCAGAACCTGTCAAAAAAATTGCAAATAACAGCCAGCCGAAAGTAAGCCCGATCCAAGAGTGTAACCATGCCATAGATTGACGAACAGATTTATGCATGAGTTAACCTATAAACTTGGAAAATAGGAAAAAAGTAGCGACCAACGCTAGGCTGATCAGCGTAAGTTTCTTTAAAGAATGAATACAAAAGCTTAGAATCACAAAAATAATGTAAAAAATAAGTGCGCTAAATGCCGCCAAATAAATAGATTCAGCTTTGGCAAAATAAGGATAAAAAACATCAATTAAAGCTAAGGATACTAAATAACTGCACACATAGCCCATACCAAAAGCCAGTATAAAACGATAGAGCACTGATAAAGGGTAGAGCACAATCTGCATAACGATCACTTTCTTGCAATTGAAAACGCCTTAATCCTAAAAGATTAAGGCGAATTCAGATTAGTATTTAAATTTCACTGCAACATTATAGTTTGCAGATGGGCCATAAAATGCTTGACCATCTGGGAAACTATATAAATATTTTTTGTCTGTTACATTGTTTGCATTAGCTTGAAGCGAAATATGATTATTCAACTCATAGCTGGTCATCAAATTCACTAAAGCATAAGCATCTTGGGTAATTGTACTCTTTACAGTAGAGTCATACAGCTTGGTTGCATCTTGCCATTGTAAGGCTGCGCCAATTTTCAGTTTAGGTATTGCAGGAATGGTATAAGTGGTTAAAAGATTAATGGTTTGGTTCGGGTTGTAAGTACGTGCCTCACCACCATTTTTCAAGTCTTTTAAGCTAAATTGGCTATAGCCGAATGCTAGATTTAAATGATCTGTTAATTGTCCAGCCAGCCCGACTTCTACCCCTTGAGAGCGTAAATCACTGGTTTCAACTTTTCGATTGAGTGGGTTTCCATCAGAGTTACGTAAAGGGTAATTACTTTGTTCAGTTCGAAACACCGCCAAAGTTCCAGTGAGTTTGTCATCTAGCCATGAACTTTTAATACCTGCCTCATAGCTTTCACCCTCAACTGGTTTGAGTGCTTTATTATCAGTACCTAATCCAGATTGTGGACGGAAAATAGAGGTGTAGCTTAGATAACCTGTGTATTCAGGGCTAAAGTTATAGGTAATGCCAGCATAAGGAGATACTTTGTTTTCATCATAGGCCATTGATGAACCGTAACTTTCACCTTCACTTTTAGCTTGAACATAATTTAAACCGAGTAAAAGTTTTAAATCATCGTTTAAGTGTAGGCGTGTTGCTGCATATACAGAATTGAGCTTTTGAGTATAGTTTGCAGCATCACTAAACGCTGACCAATTTACTGATTGGGGTGTCCAGCTTGCCCAGTCCGTGGTTTGATTATTATTGATATTGCTGTCATTAATTGTGCCTGAAGTTTGTTGATCATACTGTTTACTTTGTAGATAACTATAACCCAGTGTTGCTTCATGCTCACGGCCAAATAATGAATATGAGCCTTGCACATTTAAGTCAGCAAAATGTCTTTTTAGACTTTCTTTCCCGCCCCAAGCGGTAAGGGCTACACCCGCTCCATTTTGATCAGGGTAACCGAAATAATAGAGTAAGTTACTGTTGTGGTCGGTTTGGGTGTAGTTATAGCTCAGCTTTGCTGTCCACTTATCATTAATTTTTTGCTTTAACTCAGCAAAAGCATTTTGAGACTTGTTGTCCCAATATGCCCAATCTGGATTAGGATTATAATTACGGTCATAGGAAAGTTGTTTCCCATTTGCACCGAGAAGTGGTAAAGCACCCCAATTATTTGCATTAGGTTTGTTTTGTTGTTGGCTATAACCGACTGTCAATAATGTGCTATCACTTAAATCCGCGTCAATGATGCCAGAAAATCCATTTTTTTCGGATGAATAGCGATCTAGATAAGAATCTCCAGTTTGCTCATAACCCATCAAACGTCCGCGAATGCTACCTTCTTTGTTTAATGCACCTGAAACATCTGCTTCATAGCGTTGGGTATTCCAAGAGCCATAACTTAGTCCAGCATTGGCTTGAAATTCTTGGGTAGGACGCTTACGGATATAATCGATTGTTGCGCTTGGATCACCAAAAGCATTGGTTAAGGCATCTGCACCTTTAATCACGTCAATACGATCATAAAAATATGTATCAGGGTTGGTATTATTATAATTGTAGCTGCTAGAAGGGAAGCCGACACCATCAGTTAAAATATTTGAGATTTCAAAACCACGTGCAGTGTAGGTTGAACGTTCGGTTTCTTGACTGCTGACAGTAATCCCAGGTGTATTGCTTAAAGCTTCACGCGCACTATTGAGCGCAAAATCATTTAATTGCTGACGTGTCACTACATTCACTGTTTGTGGTGTTTCTTTAACAGGAATATTTAGCTTGGCAGCGCTTGTAGATTTTTTAACGATATAAGATTTCGATTGTTCAGAGCTTAATTCAGTTTGATCAGCTGTGGCCTGAACTGAAATCGTGGGTAGATTTTCAATATCTGCAGCAAAACTCTGCTGAGCGCTGAATACCGCTAAACTAAGAATAGAGAATTTAAAACTGTGTGGAAGAGAATTCAACATTGCTTATCTTAAATGATAATAATTATCGCTTAGTTTATTGTTTGTAAGATGTGCTTACAAGCGTCGTGCAATTGAAAATATAAATAGAAAATAAAATAACGATAGAAAATTAGATGAATAGTTATATAAATTTACGCTTTTGTCATGCCAGTATCTTGTTTTGACTATTCGCAATTAAATCCTATGAATATGCTATCATGCAGTTATAGTGCTGATCAGGAAGAATATCTTGCAAAATCGAAAGCTTAAAATTGGAATTGTCGTAGGTGAGGTATCAGGGGATACTTTAGGCGCAAAACTTATTCGTCGTTTTCGTGAACAGGGTATTGATGCTGAATTTGAGGGGATTGGTGGTCCTCAAATGATTGCAGAAGGATTTAACAGTTTTTATTCAATGGATATTTTATCTGTGATGGGGATTGTTGAAGTGCTTAAAGATTTAAAAAAATTATTTGCTGTACGTGATGGCTTAGTCGAGAAATGGACTGCCAATCCTGTAGATGTTTTTATCGGTATTGATGCGCCAGACTTTAACTTACGTCTTTCAAAAAGTATAAAACAGAAAAACTTGCCGATTAAAACGGTGCAATATGTCAGTCCATCTGTATGGGCTTGGCGACAAGGACGGGTACATGGCATCAAAGCCAGTATAGATTTAGTGCTTTGTCTATTTCCTTTTGAAAAAGGCTTTTATCAACGATATGACGTACCAGCAGCCTTTGTTGGGCATCCACTGGCAAGTCAATTGCCATTACAAAATCCAATTTTAGATGCAAAGCAAGAGCTTGGTTTAGATATCAGTCAAAAGCATATTGCCTTGTTACCGGGAAGTCGGCGTGGTGAGATTGAACGACTTGGACCGTTGGTTTTAGATGCAGCAAAAATTCTTCATCAAAAATATCCAGATTATCAGTTCCTGATTCCTGCCATTAATGATTTACGCAAACAGCAAATTCAGGAATTATTAAAGCATTATCCAAGTGACTTGGTTGCAAAAATTCATTTACTGGAAAATACCGATAAAGAATCAAAAATTGGTCGTCAGGTTATGAATGCTGCCAATATTGTAGCTTTGGCATCAGGGACAGCGACACTTGAAGCATTATTGTTGCATCGTCCAATGGTGACTTTTTATAGGTTGAATTGGTTAACCTATGTGATTGCAAAATTTTTGGTGAAAATTCCGTATTATTCATTGCCGAATATTATTGCGGGTAAAAAAGTGATTCAAGAGCTTATTCAACAAGATGCCACAGCAGAAAATTTGGCCAATCAAATTGAAAAATTAATGAATATTGAAACTGCACAAATTCAAGTGATGCAATTGATCACCATGCACAAGCAACTTTTGGCTGGAAATAGTGAAGATCCTGTTCAGGCGATTTTAGCACTTTTAACAGCTTGATTTTTAACGCTAACAACCGATTAAGCAAATATCCGTTTGCTTATCGAGCTGCTGGAATACTTTGTAATCAGTTTAGAAAACCTTTAACCAATAAAAACTCCTCTAAATCTAAGATAAAGAGGAGTATGTATAAATCAATTTCTGGGTTTGAGTGTGAAAACTATTCCGCCCGAACTTTAAGTTCATAACCTGTATATTTACGAATATTGATGACACCTGTATCCATAATCAGATATTGACCTTTGATTCCTTGTAGCTTGCCCCGAATGATTGGGGTTTTATCTAAATTGTGCGATTTAACTTTTTCAGGATAAATATCGACAGGGTAGATAAATTCACGGGGTAATTCATTTTCTAACAATTCAACCGTTTCATTAAACTCAAGATTTTGCGCAAACTCATCGCGAATGCTTTGAATCTTTGGGGAAAACTCTTGAACCAATTCATTACGAATTTCAATCAGATCAATCGGTTCAGCTTCACCCTTAAGTAGTTTTCGCCAATCCGTTTTATCTGCAACCTGTGTACCAAACATGACTTCAAGTTGACCTGAAAGACGGCGTGAACCGACTTTTAAAATAGGCAGTGCTTGGGTCGCCCCTTGGTCTAACCAGCGTGTTGGCATTTGACCTAGACGGGTAATCCCCACTTTTAAAGCACTTGAATTTGCTAGATAGACAATATGCGGTTGAAAGCAAACCTCATGAGCAAAATCATCTTCACGGCAAGTACCTAAATGATAATGGCAAGTTTCAGGCTTCATGATACACATGTCGCAAGATGCCTTGGTTTTCATGCATTTAAAGCAATGGCCTTGCGAATAAGACTTTGGTGTTTTTGCGCCACAAGAAACACAATAAATATTTCCTGTCGCTTCAATCTCAATTTCCTGGCCTAAACTAAATGGTAGCTCGGTTTCTGAGCGATCTAATATAAATTTATATTCAACATTTGCCTTATGTGTTTGTTGATCAGTTACACTAAGGTCTTTAAGACCTGCATGCATTTTATGACAAATGCCTTGTAGTTCCATGTTTAATTACTCGCTTCAAAAAAGGTGCAGTTATGGCTGAGCAAAATGTCATCACTTCAATGCTAGACGATTTATCGCAAGAACAGCCAATTCAAACTGCATTGTGTATTGGGCAAAATTTGGCGCAATACCCTACAAATTATTCAATTCAATGGTCCTATTTTAACGTATCTGAGTTTTTAAGTCTGCCTTTTACGCAACGATATGATTTAGGATTTGTACTTTTAGATACAGATGAAATGTCTGGGATCACCGATTTACAAAAATCCCAGTTATTGGTCAAGTTGCGTGATTTATTGGCAAAACGAATTGTCGTGGCATGTCAGCTAAAAGATGAGCAGTTACTCAGATCGCTTGGTTTTACCCAACTGATTGATAAAACCTTACATCAAAATGATTTTGCACTTTGGCAATTTAATATTTTGACCTATAAACATGTACCAGATTGGTTTAATTCTAAGTTTTGGGCCAACCCAGAAAACTGGAATAAATTTCGTTGGTAATGGTTTTATTTTAGTTATAAAAACCAGCCTTAAGCTATTGCAAAATTTAACAATTCCAATTTTGGTGAATAGGATAAAGCCAAGTATGCTGTACTTGTCTCATAAAACTTAAAAAAGGAAAACTTATGACAGATTTAACCAATATTGTGGAAATTCTGGCAAAACAAGCACTTGGCGGACAACAACAATCACAAGGCGGGCTTGGTGGTGGATTAGGCGGGGTACTTGGTTCAGTGCTCGGTGGCTTGGGTGGGCAGCAACAACAATCACAAGGTGGATTAGGTGGTGTACTTGGTTCAGTTTTAGGTGGTTTGACAGGTGGACAACAACAAGCACCGCAAGCGGGTGGTTTTAATGCCTCTTCTTTATTGATTGCAGTTGTGCCATTGGTCTTGGGTTGGATTCAACAAAATGGTGGTCTACAAGGTGCTTTAGCTAAATTGCAAGGCGCAGGTTTAGGTGGGCAGGTTCAAAGTTGGGTCGATCCGTCACAAGGTAATGGTGCTGTAAATGTAGAGCAAATCCAGAGTTTATTTGGTGGTCAGCAAGTTGAACAAGTTGCTCAACAAGCCAATGTTCCGACCAATGAAGTATATGGTGCAATCTCTACAGTATTACCGCAAATTATTGATTCACTCACACCACAAGGTGATGCAACAGATCACACTGAAGCCAATGGTGATATTCAAAATGTCATGAATTTGGTATCAGGCTTTTTAAAGTAAAATCGAATATAAAAATGACAAAAGCCAGTCAATAGCTGTTGACTGGTTGATTTAAATTAAGGCTGTGGGTCATCGCCAATTGCTTCGCTACTTTTTACGTCGCCATTCTGTTTCTTTTTAATGTATTTAATTTGCCCATACCCTTCAGCATACCATTCATCCAATGTTTCATCTCCGATTTGAGAAATGAAATGACATGCATTATCAAACTTTAAGGTATTGGCATCATTGTCAATTAAAGTTAGATCCTCAAATCCTACAAATACTAAGTCAATCGTCTTATTATTTTCTGACTTATCATTGTTATCCATTTGCGATTCAATGACTGCGTTATACGTCATTTGGAATTTTTGCTGTGGTTTAAGATTGGATGGGAATGTTGGAAGCGGGGCTTGATAGGTGGTTTTTACCAGCACATCATTTGGATTTGATCCGAGCGCAGCAATACCATAGTCCAAGTTTGCAAGCATGGTGCGGCCAGTTAAATCGTAGATATAATCTGTACGCACACCTGCGCCTTGTCTAACGATTGCTATTGCATTCTGATTGTTGAAGGTTGTAGGAACAATCTGTATTTGTGTTTCTTCATTGTTGTTCAGGGTAAACTGTTTGTTGGGTTCTAACTTAAAACAATCATCTGAATTGGCTGCTTTATGTGCTTTTTTAACCGCTGGGGCTTCTGCTTGATGTTCAGAACTGTCATGCGGTTTATTTTTAGAGCAAGCAACACTAAAAATAGAGAGTAAGCTAATTACAACAACAGTTTTCTTCATTTTTACCCTAGACGATAAAGTTTAAATTTCACGAGGCTATTTTTCACTATGAGCCAATAAAAAACAACCATATTCTTACGAAATATGGTTGGAGTAAACTTTATATTTATGAGTTGCTTACTATTCAGCTAAGACAGTTTTGTCTTCCTCTTCATCATCTTCAGCAGAATCCATACCTAATTCTTTGAGTTTGCGGGTTAAAGTATTACGCCCCCAACCTAAAAGTTCAGCAGCATGACGTTTACGACCACGGGTTTGTTGAAGTGCTGCGATGATCAAAGTACGTTCAAACATTGGGGTGGCAATGTCTAAAATTTTCATTTCACCATTTTTAAGCTTTTGAATTGCCCATTGCGCCAGTAACTCATCCCAATGATGTAATGCAATACGATCAATTCCAGCTTGTGCTTGGCCCTGATCATCAGATTTGTTGATTGGAATTTGTTTTAATTCAGACGGCAAGTCTTCTGGATAAACTTCACGCCCTGTGATCATTACAGTTAACCAGCGGCAGGTATTCTCGAGTTGACGTACATTGCCTGGCCAAGGCAGTTTTTGAATATACTCTTGCGTTTCTGGGCGTAAAATTTTCGGACTAACTCCGAGTTCTTTACCCGCGCGTGCCAAGAAGTGTTGCGCCAACATCGGAATATCTTCAGAACGATGAGCAAGTTTAGGAATATGAATACGAATGACATTCAGACGATGATATAAGTCTTCACGGAAACGACCATCATTGACCAACTTTTCTAAATCTTGATGTGTTGCTGCCACGATACGAACATCAACACGAACTGGAATATGACCACCAACACGATAGAACTCACCATCTGCCAAAACACGAAGCAGACGTGTTTGGGTTTCAAAGGGCATATCACCGATTTCATCTAAGAATAAGGTTCCGCCATTGGCTTGTTCAAAACGACCTTGGCGTTGGGTATTGGCACCAGTAAATGCACCTTTTTCATGACCAAATAATTCAGTTTCAATCAAATCTTTTGGAATAGCGGCCATGTTTAACGCAATAAATGGTTTACTGCTTCTTGGTGAGTGGCGATGTAAAGCGTGTGCAACTAACTCTTTACCTGTTCCAGATTCACCGTTGATCAATACAGTAATATGCGATTGAGATAGACGTCCAATGGCACGGAAAACTTCCTGCATTGCAGGGGATTCACCAATAATTTCCGTAGATTGAATCGGGGTAACTTTGGCAGATTCTTGTTGTTGCAGCTTGTTGATATGCAAAATCGCACGATTCACCAACGCAAGTGCTTCATCAATATCAAACGGTTTTGGTAGATATTCAAAAGCACCTGTTTGATAGCTCGATACTGCAGATTCTAAATCTGAATGTGCTGTCATAATAATCACGGGCAGATCAGGATAACTTCCTTTGACTTTTCCTAGGAAGGTTAAACCATCAATGCCGGGCATACGAATATCAGTGAGAATGACATCTGGAGCATTGCTTGGAAGTTGATCTAAAGCAGATTGTGCTTCTTCAAAACTGGTGACATCGAAGCCTTCTTCTTTAAATGTTTTTTCCAAGACCCAACGCATAGCACGGTCGTCATCGATCACCCAAATTTTATTATGCGACATGGTTAGACTCCCAAGGTAGATATAAGCTAAATACTGTTTTTCCAGGAACGGATTGGCATTCAATCATTCCGTTGTGTTGATGCATGATATTTTGTGCGATGCTTAAGCCAAGACCTGTTCCTTTGGCACGACCAGTCACAAGTGGATAAAACACAGATTCTAAAATTTCTTCAGGAACACCAGGGCCATTGTCTTCAATATCAATACGAATGGCTGATTTATTCAGTACGCCATTAATCGTCACCAAACGTTGGATACGTGTACGCAACATCAGTTCAGGTTGATGATCAATAAAAAACTCACGATTCTCCGTCATCGCCTGTACTGCATTGACACTGATGTTGAGCATCACTTGAATCAGTTGATCGCGATCCGCTTTGACATCAGGCAATGAAAGGTCATAGTCTCGTGTGATTTTAATTTTTTTCTTGGTCTGATTTACAATTAATGAGCGAACACGTTCAAGCGGTTCATGCACGTTGACCAATTCGTAGCTCGGGAGCTGACGTGAACCCAGCATGGTATCAGCAAGGTTTCTTAAGCGATCGACTTCACTGATAATAATATCGGTGAACTCTGCGTACTGTGGATCATTTAAACTACGAGCAAGCAGTTGAGTCGCGCCACGAATTCCACCGAGTGGGTTTTTGATTTCATGTGCAACACCTCGAATCAGTTGTCGTGCAACTTGGTGTTGTTGAATCAGGTTTTCTTCTTTAGAAATTTTAAGCATCCGATCAATCGGATTTAATTCAATTAATAGTAATGGGTGATAGGGTCTTCCTGTATTTAACTGCGATACGGAATAATCAACATGCATGTCTTTAAAGTTAACATTGATAATCGCTTCACGGCGTGTATAGGCTTGACCTGTTTTTATTGAGTTGTTTAATGCTTCCAAGGTATTAAAGCTATCATTTGGTGCATGTAAAATATTAATCACTGGCTGACCTGCCGCACGAAGCAAGCTAATATCAAACAATGCTTCGCATGATGAATTAAGATAAAAAATATTTAAATTACAATCGACCAAAAGAATTGCAGTGGTTAAATTATCCACAAGCAATCTATAATCAATTGTTGGGTATTGATCCATTAGCAGAGCTTTCCTGTCTTTAAATAGCGCAATGGCATCTGCACCTCGTTTTCTATTTTCCCGAACATGGGTGATTGAATCGGTTAAATCGTCCTGATATAAAGCAAGATGCACGCCAACTTTTATATACTGCGCAGTTTTCTTACATGAATGATAAAAATTGCGCATTTACTGCGCTTTATTCACGTGTAAAAACCAGCATTCATATTACGCTATCATTATATTGTTCCAAAATGGTGCATTGTAGTAATTTAATTATTTGATTGGATGTATTTTGGTGCATTATACAAAGAGTGCAGTTTCCACCTGTTTTTATCTCTTGAAAAGTCATACAATACGCGGATTATAGTGGAGCGCAGATTCATGAAGTCCCCCAAAGTCGGTTTTGTATCTTTAGGTTGTCCTAAGGCATTGGTAGATTCTGAACGCATTTTAACGCAGTTAAAGACTGAAGGTTATGATGTTGCATCAGATTATGAAGGTGCTGATTTAGTTGTTGTGAACACCTGTGGTTTTATTGAATCTGCAGTACAAGAGTCTTTAGACGCAATTGGTGAAGCCATGAGCGCCAATGGTCGTGTGATCGTCACAGGCTGTTTGGGTAAAGATGAAGATAAAATTCGCCAGATGCATCCAAATGTCTTAAAAGTGACAGGTGCGGCGGCGTATCAAGATGTGATGGAAGCTGTCCATCAGTATGTTCCAGAACCACCAAAACACAATCCTTTTGTAGATCTTGTACCTGAACAAGGTATTCGTTTAACACCTAAACATTATGCTTATTTAAAAATATCAGAAGGCTGTAACCATCGTTGCACATTCTGTATTATTCCAAGCATGCGTGGTGATCTTGTGTCACGTCCTGTTGGCTCTGTATTAAATGAAGCACAGGCGTTAAAAAAAGCGGGTGTAAAAGAAGTCTTGGTGATTTCTCAAGACACCTCCGCTTATGGTGTAGATACCAAATATAAGCTTGATTTCTGGAATGGTCAGCCTGTTAAAACCAAATTCTATGACATGTGCGAAGCGCTCGGTCAGTTAGGGATTTGGGTGCGATTACATTATGTTTATCCATATCCACATGTGGATGCGGTAATTGACTTAATGGCACAGGGTAAAATTCTTCCATATTTAGACATTCCTTTTCAACACGCCAGTCCGCGCATCTTAAAATTGATGAAGCGACCAGCTCATAGTGAAAATACCTTGGAACGTCTAAAATTATGGCGTGAAAAATGTCCTGAATTGGTTATTCGTTCAACATTTGTTGTGGGTTTCCCTGGTGAAACTGAAGAAGATTTTCAAATGTTATTGGACTGGTTACAAGAGGCGAAACTTGATCGTGTGGGTTGCTTTACCTACTCACCTGTAGAAGGCGCAACAGCCAACGATTTGCCTGATCATGTTCCTGAAGAAATTAAGCAACAACGCTATGAACGTTTTATGGAAGTTCAACAAGCGATTTCTGCTGAAAAACTGCAAAGTCGTATTGGTCAAACCATGACGGTTTTAGTAGATGATCTTGAAGAAGAATTCCCAGTCGCAGTTGCACGCTCTTATGCAGATGCACCTGAGATTGATGGTAATGTTTTTGTTGAAGATATTGATAAGTCAGTGATTAAAGCTGGTGATTTACTTGAAGTCGAAATTACAGATGCAGATGAATACGATTTGTTTGCCAAGTTGATTCGCGTTAAATCAGCTTAAGTGTTGCCGATTTCGATTTGATTAAATACGAATAAAATTGTAGATATAAGTATTGGAGTTTTGTGATGTTAGATTCTAAAAAGCCACGCTATGAGCGAATTTTGCTGAAACTTTCGGGTGAAGCGCTTGCGGGTAATAAAGACATGGGGATTGATGCCCAAGTCTTAGATCAAATGTCTTTATCTATTGCTCACTTGGTTGGTTTGGGTGTGCAAGTGGGTATCGTGGTGGGTGGTGGTAACTTATACCGTGGTAGCCAATTACAAAAAGATGGTTTGGTTGGCCGTGTAACGGGTGACCAAATGGGTATGCTTGCCACAGTGATGAATGGTTTGGCATTACGTGATGCTTTGGTTCGCCGTAACATCAAAACCCGTTTAATGTCAGCATTGCCAATTGGTGCTGTGGTTGAAGCGTATTCAAGCCGTGATGCAATTCGCCACTTAACCCAAGGTGAAGTGTGCGTATTTGTTGCTGGAACAGGTAATCCATTCTTTACAACCGATACAGCAGCTTGCTTACGTGGTATTGAAATTGAAGCAAACCTTATTTTAAAAGCCACTAAAGTTGATGGTGTCTACAATAAAGACCCAAGCAAATATGATGATGCTGTTAAATATGACCATTTAAGTTTTGATGAAGTTTTAGATGAGAAACTTGGTGTCATGGATTTAACTGCAATTTGCTTATGCCGCGATCACAATGTGCCACTTCAAGTATTTGATATGAACAAGTCTGGTGCTTTGCTTTCTGTGGTAATGGGCGAAAAAGAGGGCACTCACGTTACAAACTAATGTACGTGGGTAGTAAAGCTCTTTATACTACTGCAATTTTAGATTAGGGTGTAGTGACACTTCGTCTGTTTATGAAATGTCACTACACCCCATACACATTTAGATAAATAAGTAAGGAAGATCATATGATTAACGATCTTAAAAAAGACGCAGAAGACCGTATGAATAAGTCATTGGAGTCTTTGGAACATGGTTTTGCAAAGGTTCGTACAGGTCGTGCGCATCCATCCATCCTAAATGGAGTTATGGTTCCTTACTATGGTTCTGACGTGCCATTAAACCAAGTGGCTAACGTGGGTGTTGAAGATTCACGTACTTTGTTAGTTCAACCATTTGAACGTTCAATGGTTTCTGCAATTGATAAAGCAATCCGTGAATCAGATTTGGGCTTAAACCCAGTAACTGCTGATGCGATTCGTGTGCCAATGGCAGCTTTGACAGAAGAAACACGTAAAGATATGCAGAAAGTTGCACGTAACGAAGCAGAAAATGCCAAAGTCGCGATTCGTAACATTCGTCGTGATGTTTTAGGCGATATCAAATCATTATTAAAAGATAAAGAAATTTCTGAAGATGATGAGCGTCGTGCAGGCGATGATATCCAAAAAATTACCGATAAATTTGTTGCTGAAGTGGACAAACGTCTTGCTGCGAAAGAAGCTGAATTGATGAAGGTCTAAGATTTAAATGACCACATCTGAAGACAACCATCTTCCAAAACATGTTGCCATCATCATGGATGGCAACAATCGTTTTGCAAAAAAGAAACAACTGCAAAAAGGTGATGGACACCGTGAAGGTAAAAATGTCCTTGATCCGATTGTAGAGCATTGCCGTAAAGTTGGCGTTCAGGCGCTTACTGTGTTTGCTTTCTCAAGTGAAAACTGGAACCGACCGCAGTATGAAGTTGATTTGTTAATGAAATTGTTAGAAGACACAATTCATGAACAAATTCCACGGATGGAAAAATTCGAAATTTCGTTGAGATTTATTGGTGATCGTAGTCGGCTTTCTCCAGAGCTACGTGAATTAATGTTGCATGCTGAACAAAGGACTGCTAAGTTCAGTAACATGACTTTAACAATTGCGATTAGTTATGGTGGTATGTGGGATATCGCAGATACTGCACGTAAACTTGCGCAACAGGTTAAAGATCAACAAATTGATGTGAATCAAATCAATACTGAGTTATTTGCACAACAAATAAGTTTGGGGGATTTGCCACCCGTGGATTTATTGATTCGTACAGGCGGTGATTACCGACTGTCTAATTTCTTACTGTGGCAGGCTGCATACGCTGAGTTATATTTTACTGAGACATTATGGCCAGAATTTACAGTGCAAGAGTTGGATCATGCGTTCAATATTTTTTCAGGGCGTGAAAGACGTTTCGGAAAAACCTCTGAACAAATTCAACAAGAACATATAGAGAATTTATAATGTTAGAGCGGATTATAACCGCATTGGTATTGGTGGCAGTTGTACTGAGTTGTATGTTTGCAACAAAATCTCAATATCCAATGTTAGTGTTAATGATTATCGCAGCTGGGGCAGCAGGTTATGAGTGGTTTAAACTCATGCCACATGAATCTGACCATGTGAAGAAAATTAAAGCTGCTGGATTCGGTGTATTGACCGCTTTTTTTTCAGGGTTAGCATTATATTTTAATGATTTGGCGCTTATTCTTTGGAGTGCCTCTATTCTCACTTGGTTGTGTAGTCTGTATTGGGTAAAACATTATCCTGAATACGATGGCTGGTACAATATCACTTTAAATATTGTTGGCTTGGTTTTAATCAGTGCCGCAGTTACCGCTATTTTTGAAGTTTGGAAAAGCTCTCCTTGGTGGTTGATGTACCTGTTCCTGTTGGTTTGGGGCGCGGACAGTGGTGCATATTTTGTTGGGCGTAAATTTGGTAAGCGTAAACTTGCGCCAGATGTGAGTCCAAACAAATCAATCGAAGGCTTAATTGGTGGGATTGTCACTGTTGCGATTGTGATCATCGTGGTTCAATCGATTTACCTACATTTAACGCTTCCACAACATATTCTTTTCCTAGTTTTGTCTATTGTGACTGTGTTTAGCTCTGTGCTTGGCGACTTGTTTGAATCTATGATCAAACGTCGTGCAGGAATTAAAGACTCAGGTCGTATCCTTCCAGGACATGGTGGGGTGCTTGATCGTATAGATTCATTGCTTGCTGCGGCTCCGTTTTTTGCGGCTGGCATGTATGTTTTAAAACTTATTGGTGTAGATTTATAGATGTCACAATCTGTTTGTATATTAGGTGTTACAGGTTCTATTGGGCGCAGTACTTTAAAAATTTTACAACAGCATTCGGACCAGTATTCAGTTTTTGCAGTGACTGGATTTAGTCGAATCAAAGAACTCAGTGAAATATGCAAACAATATCGACCGAAATGTGTGGTTGTACCATCGGATAAAGTAGATGAGTTACAACAGCTACTTGCTATACATCATATTTTTGATATCGAAATCCTCACAGATGAAGCAGGGCTTATCACTGTATCGGAACATCCTGATGTAGATGTGGTGATGGCTGCAATTGTTGGTGCAGCAGGATTGTTGCCGACTTTAGCCGCAGTGAAAGCAGGTAAGCGCGTTTTGCTTGCCAACAAAGAAGCCTTGGTGATGTCTGGCGATATTATGCTTCAAGCAGCTAAAGATCATCATGCTTTGTTACTGCCTGTCGACTCTGAACATAATGCTATTTTTCAATGTCTTCCGCAAAATTATTTACAGATTCAACCCAATGGTGAGCCTCAATTGGGGGTCAAGCAAGTTTTGTTGACTGCTTCAGGCGGCCCATTTTTAAACTTTAGCTTAGAACAATTAAAAACCGTAACACCTGCACAAGCCTGTAAACATCCAAATTGGTCGATGGGACAAAAAATTTCGGTAGATTCTGCAACCCTGATGAATAAAGGTTTAGAATTGATCGAAGCATGTCATTTATTTTCAATTAAAGAACAATTTGTTACAGTTGTTGTTCATCCACAAAGTATCATTCATTCAATGGTTCAATATGTGGATGGTTCAACTTTGGCTCAAATGGGTAATCCTGATATGTGTACGCCGATTGCGCATGCACTTGCATGGCCTGAGCGGATTCAAACGCATGTCCCGCCACTGGATTTATTTGTCCATTCACAACTTGACTTTCAAGCACCAGATATTACGCGTTTTCCATCGCTTAAACTGGCTCGGCATGCTATGCAGGCGGGCGGATTGGCGCCGTCTATTCTCAATGCTGCCAATGAAATTGCTGTGAGTGCTTTTTTACAGCAAAAAATTGCATTTTTAGAAATTTCACAAGTGGTTGAACATACCTTAAATCACGTTCAAAATGGTTTGGCAGATTCGATTGATACGATTTTGCAGACAGATCAACTTGCGCGCCAAGTTGCTTCACAACGCATTACACAATTGGGAAGCTGATCATGAGTGTTCTATTTATCATTGTTGCTGCCATATTCCTACTTGGTCCGCTGATTGCGATTCATGAATTTGGGCATTATTGGGTTGCACGTAAACTCGGTGTAAAAGTACTGGTCTATTCGATTGGTTTTGGTCCAACTTTGTTGAAGTGGACATCGAAAAAATCAGGCATCCAATATCAACTTTCTGCATTACCACTGGGTGGTTATGTCAAAATGTTGGATGAGCGTGAGGGGAATGTTAGTGCGGAAGATTTGCCGTTAGCATTTAACCGTCAGCCACCATGGAAGCGTATTGCGATTGTTGCTGCAGGTCCATTGATCAATTTGATTTTTGCAATAGTCCTATTTTGGATTCTATTTCTGCCTGCACAAGAGCAATTAAATACTCGTGTTGGTGCAGTTCTACCCAATACACCTGCTGCAACAGCTCAAATGCAGATTGGCGATAAAATTGTTGCTGTAGATGGAACAGATGTCAGCACTTGGGAAAAACTCAACTATGCCATCGTTGATCGTGTTGGTGAAACAGGTCATATCGATGTTCAGGTTGAGCGCAATGGTCAGCCGCAGAGTTTTGCTTTACCCATCAAGAATTTCTTAAAAGACCAAAGTCAGTCACCATTTGATGTGCTCGGTTTTACCCCATATCGTCCACAGATTCCTGCAACTGTTTATAAGTTAAGTAGTGATGGCGCTGCGATTCGTCAAGGGATGAAAGAAGGTGATCAAATCATTTCAATCAATCAGGTGAAAATGAAAGATTGGTTTGATGTGGTAGATGTGGTACAAAAATCACCTGAAAAGTTACTTAAAGTTGATGTGTTGCGCCAAGGGCAAATTGTACATTTACAAGTGATGCCGCAAGGTAAGCGCGACAATATGGGCAATGTAACAGGTATGTTGGGTGTGCAAGCACAGACTGATAAACTCACTATTCCTACTGAATATAAACAAACAATACAATATAATCCTGCTGAAGCTTTTGTTGTTGCTGTTGAAAAGACTGGGCAACTTTCGGCAATGATTTTGAATTCGATGGTGAAGATGGTTCGTGGTTTAATTGGCTTAGATAATTTGTCAGGTCCAATTACCATTGCAAAAGTCGCCGGTCAAAGCGCTGAAATGGGATGGCAGACATTCATTTCATTTATGGCTTTGATGAGTGTGAGTTTGGGGATTTTAAATTTATTGCCTATTCCGATGTTAGATGGCGGTCATTTGGTTTATTACATTATTGAAGCAATTCGTGGTAAGCCTGTTTCTGAACAAATACAATTGGTTGGGTTAAAAATTGGTATGGTACTGCTTGGTAGCATGATGCTTCTTGCAATATTTAATGATTTTATGCGTTTATAACGCAATTGTGGATTAACTTACTGGAAAATAATAGGCATGCAGCACTCACATTTATTTATGCCATTAGCGCTCGTTAGTGCGATGGCAGCTGTACAGCAAGTACAAGCGGCAGATGAGTTCATTGCACGAGATATCCGTGTGGATGGCTTGGTTCGTTTAACGCAACAAAATGTTCTTGCACTTTTACCAATAAATAGTGGTGACCGTGTCAATGATCCTGCAATTGCGGATTCAATTCGTGCTTTGTACGCTTCAAATCTATTTGATGATATCCAAGCATCTAACCAAGACGGTGTCTTGGTGTTTAAAGTGATTGAACGTCCAGTAATTTCAAAAATTAATTTTAAAGGCAATAAACTAATTCCGAAAGAAGCTTTGACGGATGGTTTAAAGAAAATGGGCTTGGCCGAAGGCGAAGTGCTTAAAAAATCTGCGTTACAAACATTAGAAACTGAGTTAGAGCAACAATATGCTCAACAAGGTCGTTATGATGCAGATATTAAAGTTGAACAAGTTGCTCAACCCAATAACCGCGTTGAATTGAATATCAATTTTAATGAAGGTAAGCCTGCAAAAGTTTTTGATATCAATATTATTGGTAATACCGTATTTAAAGAAGACGACATTAAACAGGCGTTTGCCGTAAAAGAGAGTGGCTGGTTATCGGTTATTTCTCGAAATGACCGTTATGCACGTGAAAAAATGTCTGCAAGTCTAGAGTCGTTGCGTGCGCTATATCTCAATAAAGGTTATATCAATTTTGATATTAACAGTTCAAATTTAAATCTTAGTGAAGATAAAAAGCATATCTTTATTGAAGTTTCAGTGAATGAAGGCGAGCAATTTAAATTTGGCGAAACTAAATTTTTAGGTGATGCACTTTATAAAACTGAAGATTTAAAAGCGCTACAAATCTATAAAGATGGCACAACGTATTCTCAAGAAAAAGTCAATGCTGTAAAGCAGTTACTACTTCGTAAATATGGTAATGCGGGTTACTACTATGCAGAAGTAAATGTCGTCCCTGAAATCAATAATGAAACCCATATTGTTGACTTAAATTACTATATTAATCCTGGTCAACAAGTGACTGTGCGTCGTATTAACTTTACCGGTAATACCAAAACTGCGGATGAAGTATTACGTCGTGAAATGCGTCAAATGGAAGGTGCTTTAGCAAGTAACGAAAAAATTGACTTGTCTAAAGTGCGTTTAGAACGTACTGGTTTCTTTAGTAAAGTTGATGTTAAACCTGTTCGTGTACCGAACTTGCCAGATCAAATGGACTTGAATATTGATGTTGAAGAACAACATTCTGGTACCAGTACATTGGCTGTAGGTTATTCTCAGAATGGTGGTATCACATTCCAAGCAGGTTTAAGTCAAACCAACTTTATGGGTACGGGTAACCGTGTTTCTATCGATTTGTCTCGTTCAGAAACCCAAGATTATTATAACTTAAGCGTGACTGATCCATACTTTACCATTGATGGTGTAAGTCGTGGATATAACATGTACTACCGTAAAACCAAGTTAAATAGTGATTATAACGTTAACAACTATGTGACTGACAGTATCGGTGGTGGTGTTACATTTGGTTATCCAATTGATGAAAATCAAAACATTAGTGCAGGTCTAAACATTGACCAAACTAAAGTAACAACTGGTGCTTATGTTTCTACCTATGTACGTGATTATTTGTTGGCGCATGGCGGTAAGCAAACCGATACAAGCACTTATTGTGCAGGTTCATATAAGTCACAAAAAGATATTGATATTGGACAAGGGAAGGAACCACCAGTTCCACTGCCTGAAGGCTATGATGTAGCAACGAACTGTGTTGATGATAAATTTAATGCAATGACCTTAGATGAGTACGGAAGTGCCTTTGAAGGTAAGTTCTTAACATATAATTTAAATTTGGGTTGGTCATATAATACATTGAACCGTCCTATTTTCCCTACTAACGGTACATCACATCGTGTCAATGCTGAAATCGCATTGCCTGGTAGTGATGTTGAATATCAAAAAGTTACTTACGATGCACAGACTTATTTCCCATTAGGTCGTGATTTCGTATTACGTGGCTATGGTAAGTTAGGTTATGGTAATGATTTACCATTCTATAAAAACTTCTATGCGGGTGGTTTTGGTTCAGTCCGTGGTTATGACAACAGTACATTGGGTCCAAAATACCCTGGTGTGACCTATAACGAAAGAAAAACCAAAGATTATGACCCGGAAGAAGTGGGTGGTAATGCTTTAATACAATTCGGTACAGAATTGGCTTTACCTGTTCCATTTAAGGGTGATTGGGCACGTCAGATCCGTCCTGTAATCTTTGCTGAAGGTGCGCAAGTCTTTGATACAGACTGTAGTACAGCGACTGGTGACCTTTATTTAGATGGTTCAAAAACACCAATTAATGCGAAACAATATTGTAAAGACAATAATGATTTTGACTTTGGTAATATGCGTTATAGCGTGGGTGTCGGCTTTACTTGGATTACCATGATTGGCCCACTTTCGTTGAGTTATGCATTCCCATTGAATGATAAACCGGGCGATGAAACTAAAAATATTCAATTCGAGATTGGTCGTACTTTCTAAGTACGATCTTTTTACGAGATTTAACTTAATATAAGGAACAATGATGAAAACAATGAAAATGGCCATTATGGGCTTAGGCTTGGGTTTTGCTGGATTGGTTCAAGCGGCTGGTTTTGGTGTAGTTGATCTAGAAAAAGTTGTAGAAAGTAGCACCTACTTAAAGCAACAGAATGCAAGTTTAGAACAATCGGTTAAACCGCAAACCACCAAGCTTGAACAAATCACTAAAGATATTGAAGCATTGAAACAAAAAGCACAGGCTCAAGGTGCAAATGTTCAGCAAATTAATGCGCAATACCAAGCAAAAGTGAATGAATTCCAAACGATTCAGCAAGGTGTTCAGGCGAAAGTACAGAGCACAATTCAAAACACCAATGCAACTTTTGAGGCTCGTGTAAAGCAAGCTGCTGAACAATTGCGCCAAGAAGCTGGATTAGACTTTGTTTTGAATAAAAATTCAGCACTTGCTTATGACGCAAAGAGTGATTTAACTGCTAAAATAATCCAAAAGGTTAATGCAATTAAATAATCAATGAAATCAAATCGTTTTCATCTCGATGAATTAGCTCAGCTTGTACAAGGTGAGCTAATTGGTCAAGCCAATTTTGTTTTAGATGGGCTTGCAAGTTTAGAACACGCGCAATCCAATCATATTTCTTTTGTAAATAACGACAAATATTTGAATGAAGCTCAAAACTCTAAAGCTGGCGCTTTGATCGTCACGGCGGAGTTAAAAGAACAGCTTACAAATTGCCAGAATTTTATTGTTGTCCGTAATCCCTATCTTGCCTTTGCGATTTTAACCCATCAATTTGAAATTAAACTCAGCAAACGGGGCATCGAAAGTACTGCGCAAATCTCTCCTTCAGCAATTATTGCAGATGATGCTTATATTGGTCATTATGTTGTGATTGGTGATGATTGTGTGGTGGGCGCAAATACAATTATCCAATCGCACAGCAAAATTGATGATGGTGTTGAAATTGGCAAAGACGGTTTTGTCGATTCTCATGTGACCATTACAGGCCAAACAAAAATCGCAGATCGTGTTCGGATTCATTCCAATACTGCAATTGGTGGTGAGGGCTTCGGTTTTGCACCTTATCAAGGAAAGTGGAATCGTATTGCTCAATTGGGTTCTGTACGTATCGGAAATGATGTACGTATAGGTTCAAATTGTAGTATTGATCGTGGTGCTTTGGACGATACAATCATTCATGACGGTGTCATTATTGATAACCTTGTGCAAATCGCCCATAACGTGCAGATTGGCGAGAATACTGCCATTGCAGCCAAGTGTGGTATCGCGGGTAGTACGATTATTGGCAAAAACTGTGTTCTTGCAGGTGCTGTTGGCATCGTAGGGCATATAAAAATCACAGATAATGTCACAATTACTGGAATGTCAATAGTCACAAAAAGTATTTCTGAAGCAGGTTCTTATTCTTCAGGTACTGGACAGTTTGAAACAAATCATTGGAAAAGAACGGTTGTGCGCTTAAGACAATTAGCAGATGTGCCATTGACCAAACTGGTGAAACAAATAGATCATATGCAGGCTCAAATTGAGTCCATTGAATCAACTTTAAAGTCGCGTAAATAATTATGACTGAGTCTAAATCTCTACCTTTTACGGTTCCTGAATTACCAATGCAAACCCAAACGATTCGCGAGTATTTGCCACATCGTTATCCATTTTTGCTTGTCGATCGTGTAACTGAAGTTACAGAGAATGGGATTGTAGGATACAAAAACGTTTCAATTAATGAAGAATTTATGCAGGGTCATTTCCCTGGCTATCCAATTATGCCGGGTGTTTTGATCGTTGAGGCGATGGCACAAGTTTCTGGTGTGCTTGGTTTTATCATGAATAATGAAAAGCCAAGACCAGGTTCTTTGTTCTTATTCGCTGGTGCTGAAAAAATACGATTTAAAAAACAAGTCGTACCAGGTGACCAACTCGTGCTAAAATCTGAATTACTCATGCAAAAACGTGGCATTTACAAGTATTTATGTACTGCCAGTGTTGACGGCGTGGTAGCAGCAACCGCTGAAATTATCATTTCTCATCAGAAATTAGAGCAGGCATGAGCAGTAACGACTTAATCCACCCAACCGCTATTATTGACTCTTCTGCAGTGATAGCACCAGATGTCCAAATAGGGCCATATTGTATTATTGGTCCACAAGTGACGATTGGTGCTGGTACCAAACTTCACTCACATGTTGTGATTGGAGGCTATACACGTATTGGTGAAAATAACGATATTTTCCAATTCGCAAGTGTAGGTGAAATTTGTCAAGATTTAAAATACCAAGGTGAAGAAACTTGGTTAGAAATTGGCGACAACAACAAAATCCGTGAACATTGCAGCTTACATCGTGGCACTGTTCAAGATCGAGGCCTAACCAAAATAGGAAGCAATAACCTATTGATGGTGAATACGCATATTGCACATGATTGTTTGATTGGAAATAACAATATTTTTGCAAATAATGTCGGCATCGCTGGCCATGTTCACATTGGCGATTTCGTCATTGTGGGCGGGAACTCAGGTATCCATCAATTCTGTAAGATTGATTCTTATAGTATGATTGGTGGTGCATCACTGATTCTTAAAGATGTTCCTGCTTATGTTATGGTTTCAGGCAACCCTGCGCATGCCTATGGTATGAACGTTGAAGGGATGCGTCGTAAAGGTTGGTCTAAGAATGTGATTCAAGGCTTAAGAGAGTCGTTTAAATTGATCTATAAAGAGAATTTAACCACTGAACAAGCCATTGAAAAAATTCGTCAAGAAATCCTTCCAGAAGTTGAAGAAGTCCAGTTATTGATTGATTCAGTATTAGAATCTAAGCGCGGTATCGTGCGTTAATTGTTAAAAATATCAATAAAAAATGCCTCTATTGAGGCATTTTTTTTTGGTCTAAATTGTGAATAAGCGGATTAACCTTTTTTGAAAAAACCTGCTTCTTCTGATTTAGGGTAGGTGCTTAACAGTTTGCTTTTATAGACATTTGCAGTTTGTGTATTCTTGTTAACATCTTTGGCAATACTATAAAGTTGGTATAAAGCACGCGGTGCTTTAGACGAGTTTGGAAATTTAGCTGCTACGATTTCATAGTTTTTCTTGGCTTCATTATAGTTTGGTGGATCAATTGCCAATTGAAACTCAGCTAACCAAAAATAAGCATTTCCAGTATAAATACTGTTTGGGTAGTTTTTAATAAAGTTTTGCATAGGGGCGATGGCTTGTTTTGCACCGCCTTTTTTATAGGCATCTAAAGCAATCGTATAAGCTGCTTTTTCCAGTGCAACAGGATCACTGGTATTGTTGCTACTGTTGGCCGGTGTTGCTGGATTTTGAGCCGTTGTTGGTGCCGAGCTATTCGTTGTAGCTTTGCTTGCAGTGCTTGCAGTGCTTGCAGTGCTTGTTTGATCGGTTGCGGTTGAACTATCGACAGGTGCATTTTCAGCAGGCGCTTGTTCTGGTTGATTGCTTTCAGGTTCAAGTTTCTGATTGAGCAGTTCAAGGCGCTGATCTAAATCGGTATAGCGGTTGGTGAGTTCTTTGTTTAGTTGATCAATGGCATGATCTTGTTCTTCAATCTTGCCACGTAATTCACGAATTTGATTTTCTAATTGTTGATTCTTTTGTATTAAATCCCAATTCATATTTCCAGCAATGGGTGCTGGTGAATTCGCTACATCATTTCGAGATGATGCAGTATCACTTAATCCACGAGATTCTATAGGGATTGCATATAAAGATGCTGAACTGAGTAAAGCAATAGAAAACAGGGCATGCTTTTTTAGCATAATTTAAAATCCATCAAAGTCAAAATTTTTCAAATAGACTGATATGGGCTATTTGAAAATCAATAATTGTTATCATTAAAAACGGCTAGGGGCGGAATTGCAAGATGCTTTTACAATCTTCAGCTAATTCTAATGCAATATGAAGCTTTTTTGTATTTTAACACCTGCAATCTATGAAGTAGCACTGAGATAAAATTCAGTAAAATATTGACTGATGCTTGATAAGTTTAATGGACTATTGAAAAGAAAAGTTAGAATTGCTGTTAAAAATTAACCATATTGATGATGAAATAAGCAAACGAATGAATAACTTGAGAAAATCACAATGTTTGGCTTGAAAGAAAATAAAAAATCTCTATACTCTGTTCTTGCAATGGTAGCCCTGCTGGTGGTTTCGCAATTGTACTCTGAAAACCCCGCCAGGACCGGAAGGTAGCAACGGTATCAGAAATACGATGTGCCGAGATTTTGCTAGTAGGGCTGCCACCAGATTTCTAAATCTACCAATAATAATAACTTAATATACCCATTCGATTTATATCCTACATTTTAAAACCATCTCTGCTTTTTAATTCCTGAAAATTTTTATATTCTCAATCTTTAGAGCAGCTGATTTAATTCAATCATCATTTTTTAGTCGTGACTAAAGATCTATGACCCTTATTGAGCTTTAATATTGAAAATACGCGTATAGTTTTACAGATGAATGAAATGATAGTTTGTACAGTGCTAAAAGATATTGGATCTGCTTAGAATTTATAAGAAATCAAAAGTGAGAAGGGAATTCTATCAATAGATTTTCAGCCTAAGATTCTCAACCTAGCGTTTAATGAAAAGTTGATCTTGAATTGTATCGACTGACCATCATCAATCATCATTTGGTTTTTTTGAAATTGCTTTCATAATCGCATCCATTTCAAAACCACGATATTGTAAAAAGCGAATTTGTTTGGCTTTAATTTTTGGATCTTTGCTGACCTCTGTACCATATTTTTTAACTTTCAATTGATAGGCTTGTTCATACCAATCAATTTCTGCAATATCCTCTTGTACTAAGGCTCTATCCAGTTGTTTGGCGCGTAAAGCCAGTTTGATTCGATTCGGGCCTTTACCTCTACGGACTTGACTACGCACAGTCATTTCTGCCACACGTTGGTCACTTTGGTAGTTATTCGCTGATAACTCATCAACCAAAGTTAAAACCTCCTCTCGGCTCTGCGCATAGGTCATCAGCTTTTCAATTAGATCAGCTTTGGAATACTCTTTTCGAGTCAACACCGCAAAAGCATAAGAACGCAAACGTGTACCGGTTAAGCCCTGTGGTTTGGGTGCAAGATCCTGTTCCGCATTAAAGGCGTGTTCATCATTTGCAATGTCAGACTCAGGTTCTGCAGGTTGAGATGTAGAATGCTGATACGCTGTTGTTTCTTGTTCACCAAATTGCTGTTTGAGTTTTTGGTAATCTAACAATTTGGGAAATTTTGCTTGGCTCATAGCTATTGATAACAATCTATTTATTTCAGAGATAAACACTAGTTTAGCTTTAATTCATTTTTTTAACAGTGCAAATCCTATACGGATGAATTTTCCTCCGCCTAAATATCAAAGAATCTAAACCAGTATAAGAGGGGAAGATAAGTAGATATCAGGGTTTAGATTTGTTATTTAAAGCGCTTCATGTCGAAGCTTAATAACGCCTAAACTGGTTTACCGATACTATCCGTTTCTATTTGATCAATGATTCGAATTGATTTAGGGCAAGGGTAGCGAGAGGGATTTTTAAGTCATTCGCTATGTCGTAATGGTGCAACTGATGGACAAGTCTATACATGAGCAATTGATAAAACCCCTTCATTAATTTCGATTCAAATGTTACGAAATTGTTTTCTCAAACTCATCTTTGATAGGTCCTTTTTTAAATCATAGATCAACATAAAATTCCCCTCATCCTAGCCTTCTCCCGAGGGGAGAAGGGACTTTTAATATCAATAGGATTGATTCGAAATGGTCATATTTTGGTTGATCAAATAAGATCTATTAGCGTTTATGATGCGGTATAAAAACAAAAAGCACCATATGAGGTGCTTTTTGTGGAGCTTTAAATATGTGGATTACACATCTAAAAAGTCAGGCTCTTCTTCTTTCTCTTCTGCTGGTGCGGCATTGGCAGTAGTCAAAAGCTTTTCACGAATCATACGATCAAGTTCTTGAGCCAATTGAGGGTTTTCCTCTAAATGGCGAATGACATTGTTTTTACCTTGACCGATTTTGTCGCCTTGATATGAGTACCAAGCACCTGCTTTTTGTACAAGTTCTTGTCCAACAGCAAGATCAACCAATTCACCTAAGTGGTTTACACCTTTACCATACATAATTTGGAAAAGTGCTTCACGGAAAGGAGGTGCCATTTTGTTTTTCACAACTTTAACTTTGGTTTCAGAACCTACAATTTCATCGCCTTCTTTAACTTGTCCAATACGACGAATATCTAAACGTACAGAAGCATAGAACTTCAATGCGTTACCACCAGTTGTGGTTTCAGGGCTACCAAACATCACCCCAATTTTCATACGAATCTGGTTAATGAAGATAACCATACAGTTTGAGCGCTTGGCATTACCTGTGATTTTACGTAAAGCTTGGCTCATCAAACGTGCTTGTAGACCCATGTGAGAGTCACCCATTTCGCCTTCAATTTCGGCTTTAGGGGTTAACGCTGCTACAGAATCGACAACGATCATATCGACTGCACCTGAACGAACCAACATATCTGCGATTTCAAGTGCTTGCTCACCATTATCTGGCTGTGAAACTAAAAGGTTGTCTATATCTACCCCAAGTTTACGTGCATATTGTGGATCTAAAGCATGTTCCGCATCAATAAAGGCACATGTTCCACCTGCTTTTTGGCATTGTGCAATGGCTTGTAGCGTCATTGTCGTTTTACCAGAAGATTCAGGACCGTAAATTTCAACGATACGACCTTTTGGTAAGCCCCCAATACCCAATGCAATATCAAGTGTTAAAGAGCCTGTAGAGACCGCTTCAACCGCTTGAACAGTGTTATCACCTAAGCGCATCACTGTGTTTTTACCAAATTGTTTCTCAATTTGGCTCAGTGCCGCATTCAGTGCCTTGCTTTTGTTATCATCCATCTCGTAAACCTCAAACGATGTAATATCACTAATATCTTAAGTGGATGTCATTAAATTTGATCTTTCGTCCACGGCAGTAATAGTGACAGAAAATAAAAAATGGTTCTATATTAAAAAAACATTAGTACGACATAAGATGTCGTACCCAACCTAAACGAATTCAGTCATCATCATAGGACCAAGATTGGTCAAATTGTTGATCATTTTCTTGTTTAAATTTGCTAATTTGTCGTCGATCTTTTTTACTTGGTCGATGATCAGGGCGCGCTAGATTATGCAATTTTCTTTGGGATGAAATCAACTCTCTACGTGCCACACTCACCTCAGTTTCTTCATAAAGCTGTTGGGCAATCGGTGCGCCGCCACGAACAACGGAGAGTGCTTTAATCACTACCGTTTTACGATCAAAACCTTGTTGTATGGTGAGCTCCATTCCAACACGAATCTCTTTTGAGACTTTAACACGTTCATTATTATGATGAACTTTACCACCCTCGATTGCATCTTTGGCAATAGAGCGTGTTTTAAAAAAACGTGCAGCCCAAAGCCATTTGTCTACACGCATTGTTTCAAGTTGTTGTTTCTCAGGCTGTTTTGACATCGACATCCTTATGTTCTAAATCTGTTGACTGTAAATTTGCTAACGCTACGTTTTTCAGTAATGGTAAAAGCTCAGTTAAATGATTAATTGCAGGGTATTGCAATTCTAAGTGATGACGCGCAGCACGACCACTGGAAGGTTGGGTAATCGTGATTAAGTGCGCTATACCAAACTTTTCAGCACCTTTTAATACAGGAATGGTGTCATCCACAAAACATGCATTTTGTGGATCAAATGGATGCTTTTGCTGCAGGATTTGCCAAAACTCAATAAACTCTTTGGAATAGCCAATTTCTTCACTACTGATCATTACTTCAAAATAAGGGCTGAGATCAACATTTTCAAGTTTAAGTTTTAAGCCAGCACAATCTGCATTGGTCAGTAACCAACAACGATAACCTTGTGCTTTTAATTGTTTTAATAATTCAAAACAGCCCGTTCTTGGGGTGATTTTATCTTTAAAATCATATTGTAACTGTAGGACATCAACCCCAACTTTTTCAGACCAGTATTTTGAAGAATACCAGCAGAGGGTATGATTATGTTGTTGATAAAATGCATTTAGAATGTTTTGACTGTGCTCTAAACTACATTGATGGGTTTCTGCATGCCGTTCAGGGAGTTTTGTGTTCCAGATCAGATCATCAAAAGCTAAATCAAGGAGTGTGCCGTCCATGTCAAAAAAGATGATCGGTTTTTGCATTCAAGGAACTCCAAAGTTTTTTAAAGTTTAACAAAGTTCATCTGAAATTGTAAAACGAGTTCATTTTAATAAATTACAGATAAATTTTTGAAAAATAAAAGGCGATTGAATTTCATATTGCACAATAATGAGGCAAAAGATATCCTATCTTTAATAAAAAGGGGATATAAATGAATAGATTATTATGGGTTGCTATACGATTTAGCCCAACGACCATATATTTAGCTTTAGATTCTATAGGTATGAAAATTACAACAAACTTTATGCATTACTGGGACTACTAAGACAATGGAAAATGTACAAATAATTATACTCGTTGCCATAATCATCGTTGCAATTTTACAAATATTGCTCTTATTAAAAAAATCAGGGAAATTCAATACAGATGATATTTTAACCCCGATGAGTCAATCTTTTGAGCGTATTGAGCGATTCACAAGCAATGAATTGGGGAAAAGCAGGGAAGAATCTAGCCAGCAATCAAGATTTAATCGCGAGGAGCTTGGAGGTACAGTTAAAGCAGAATTATTAACTTATGCACAAACAATGCGAGAAAGTCTAAAACAGATTTCTGATGAGCAAACAAAGCATTTAAATGCCTTTGTAGAGCAAATTAACAGTCTAAATCGATCTCAAACACAACAAGCAGAATTACTTAGAAATAAGATTGAAGAAAAGTTAATTAACTTACAAAAAGACAATTCTGAGCAACTAGAGAAAATGCGTCAAACTGTCGATGAAAAACTCCAAGGTACGCTTGAAAAAAGATTATCCGAATCCTTTAAGTTGATTAGTGAACGCTTAGAATCAGTTCATAAAGGACTTGGCGAAATGCAAGTTTTAGCCAGCGGTGTTGGCGACCTTAAAAAAGTTTTAACAAATGTTAAGACTCGAGGTACTTGGGGAGAAGTTCAATTAGGTGCCATGTTGGAACAAGTACTCACAATTGATCAGTATGAAGCGAATGTGTCAACGAAAGGTAATGCTGAGCGTGTTGAATATGCTGTCAAGATTCCAAGTAAGAATAGTGATCAAGAGATAGTATGGTTACCTATTGATGCCAAATTCCCTATGGAATCATATAGCCGTTTAATTGAAGCGCAAGATAATGCAGATGCAGTTGGGGTTGAATCAGCTTTAAAAGAATTGGAATTACGTATAAAGCAAAGTGCCAATGACATCAGTAGAAAATATATTTCACCACCATCTACAACTGATTTTGCAATTTTATATTTACCAACTGAAGGTCTATTTGCTGAAGTGACCAAACGTTCGAATCTTGTTGATATTGTTCAGCGTGATTATCGAGTGGTATTTGCAGGCCCTACCACATTATGGTCGATATTAAATAGTTTACAAATGGGATTCCGAACCTTAGCAATAGAAAAGCGTTCAAGTGAAGTATGGAACACATTGGCTGCTGTTAAAACGGAATGGTTTAAATATGGTGAGGCATTAGATAAGGTTAAAAAGAAACTTGAAGAAGCTTCAAATAGTATTGATCAGGCACAAGTCAGAACAAGAGCAGTTGGACGTAAGTTAAAAGAGGTTCAAGAGTTGCCAAGTTCTCAGGCGGATAATATTCTTGATTTAGAAGACACACTTCCTCAATAAATCATTCATACGTATATTTGGAAATTATGAAATGGCAACAAAAATAGCCCAACAAATGATGATGTGTAAATCTTGCGGGAGACAAACATTACATCAAAAAAATACCAAAGAGATGAGTTGGCTAATGCATTTGGTATTAACCGTTTTTACGGGTGGTTTGTGGTTAATTATTTGGATTATTATTTTATTGTGGCATATGATCGCAAAACCTGCTTCTGCTGTTGCAAATCGATGGATTTGTTCACAGTGTGGTAAATAAAAAGCACCTTTAGATGCTTTTTATCACCCCAAACTCAGGATATTTATTAATTAAAAGCTATTGTTTTCATGCACTCAACATAAAAAAATGGTAGGCTTGTGGACAAAAATCAGACATCCTACAGGTCGGATCAATGTTTATTACCACTCAAGCACCACAAGATGAACAAATTTTAAAATTAGTTCCAGTTTTGGCATCTGCAAGTCAGATCTTGCTCGAGGAATACCAAAATTATTGTGCTGGAAATGCGTTTAATATTGATAAAAAGGATGATCAATCACCTGTTACCCAAGCTGACTTAAAAGTAAATGCCTATCTAATTGAACAGTTAGCGAAAATCACCCCTGAAATTCCAGTGCTATCAGAAGAGAGTGATTATTCTCAACGACATACATGGAATATCTGCTGGATGCTGGATCCTTTGGATGGAACCAAAGAATTTATTCATGAACGTGATGAATTTACGATTAATTTAAGTCTAATTCACAACCACCAAACCATATTTTCAATCATTGCTGTACCGACAGAGCAAGTGATGTATTTGGGATATTTAACAGAATTGCCTTATAAATATTGCTTTATTCATCGTACTTGGGAACGTTATTGCAAGTTTAAAGCTGTAGAGGAAGATGCAATTCAAATTGGGCTAAGCCATAGCAGTAAAAACCCAAAGTATCAGCAATATATTGATTATATTGAACAAGAGTCGCCTGTCATTAGACGCGAGGCGGGCAGTGCCTATAAGTTTTGTATGATGCTTGAAGGCGAAATTGATATTTATCCAAGATTCCATCCTACCTCTGAGTGGGATACCAGTGCAGGACAAGGATTATTGGAAAGTATTGGTGGCGGATTACTGAGTTTAGCTGCGGTACCATTTACCTATAATCAACGTGATACCGTGTTAAATGATGGTTTTATCGCATTTCGGAATGTCGAAAATAAAGAAGTTGCTTTAGAAGCATTAAGCAATGTGAGCTTTTAATCTGATATAGATATGCATTTTATAGATAATTTAACACTTTTATATTAGGGTCTGTTGACAATTCGTCTATGTTTGCGACTACGTGTGTTTTTTAGGCGATACTAGGCGTGAAATACGAAATTTAGTCATTCTAAATGAGTAGTTCGTAACGACGTAGCGGCAAAAAACACGCTAGTCCCCCGCTGCGCCTTGCGCTGCAAACAAAGCAGTGCTTTGTTCTTGCTCAGGGTTGTGGCTAAAATTATCTCAGCCTTCGTTATGAAACTCGAAAATAGTCTCGCTATTCTCTTCGTTTCATGCCTTGCCTGCTCAATTTTAACCTACAACGCAAGCCATTTATGAAATGTTAACAGACCCTAGATTGAGCGCTTGGCTGCATATGTTATAGTAAGCTTGTATAAAAATGAGTTTTAAGTTGATATGGCCTTAGATTTATTGCCGAACAGTATGCTAAAAGCAATAGATTTATTGCCCGATGCGAAAACACCTGTAACCTTGTTCACGCGCCATTCAATTCGTGAGGTTGTAAATGGGCAGGGGCTGGCAGGTTATGATCTGCAATTGACTTCCCAAGGTCGTGATTTAGCCCAAGCTTGGGGCTGTTATTTGATTGAAAATACGGATCGTGTGATCCAACACTGTATTTCAAGCCCCATTCAGCGTTGTGTCGATACCGCGGCTTTGATGATTCAAGGCGCTGACGGAATTTCTCCTTATCCCAATACCCATCATATTGAAATTGTAGAAAAGGGCTTATTGGTTGAGCCGGGAAGCTTTGTGCTGGATATTAAACAGGCTGCTCCTTATTTTAGAGCACAAGGTGCTTTAGGTTTTATCAATAGTTTTGTAAATAATGCCTTACCTGGTATGAAACATCCGATTACGGGTGTGGTGGATGTGCTTGAATTAATCTATGAAACACATCCTACGCTAAACAACGGTATTAGTTTGGCTGTGAGCCACGATACGATTCTTGCTGCGATTATTGCGGTGATTTCAAAACGTACTGAAATCAGTCAAAGTGACTGGCCAGAGATGATGGAAGGCCTATTTGTTTGGTTTGAAGGCGAGCGTTTTGCAGATAGTCATTTAAAATGGATTTGGCGAGGCGAACGTGGTGAATTGTCGATACGTGAGTTTCAGCAATAGTTCCTTTTTAAATTAAAAATAATTATGTTGAGCGAATCATATTGATATTGAAAGCTCCTTCTCCCTTTGTGTAGGCGATGCCTGATCTTGTGCTACTAAATCTGTATCCCCGCATACCCACACACAATGGGCGACATTCATGTCGCCACGCGATAGCAACACGCTGTATGGTTAAACTCAATTTATTTGAGTAATTAAAAACTCCCTCCTTAGAAAAAGGTGAGAAGTATTAACTTCACAAGGGAGAGGATTTAAAACCCTAGTATCGATAAATAACAACCTAAAACTCAATAAATCCATAAAAGTAAAATTTAGGGCAATACGCCATTTTTATATTTTTAAAATAAAAATCACATGATTATAATCAATGTGATATATTTAAATAATTGAAATATATAATTATTTTAATTTAATCTCAGAAACTAAGGATAGAGATAAGTCGTTATAAATATGGGGAAGATATGTGATGCAATTACGGTTTAAATATTTAACAATTTGTACGCTTTCAGCAATGCTTATCGCATGTGGGGGTGGTAGTGATAGCCATTCTACAAATGATCAGCCATCGAATATACCGCAAAACCCTGGCGATGGTACAAATGAGTTACCTGGAGATGGTACACCAGAAACCCCAGACAACGGTTCAGGGGGGTCAAATGGCGGTACGACTTTACCTCCAGAGAATGGTTCGGGCGGTTCAAACGGTGGTACGACTTTACCTCCAGAGAATGGTTCGGGCGGTTCAAATGGTGGTACAGGCACAACACCACCTGTAGTAGAAAAATATCCAGAACCAGTTAAAAATAAAATCTCAAGCAGTGTATTAGGCTTTTATGATTTTAATGCACAGGGTGGAAATCGCTTATTGCGCAATGATTTAAATGGTGACTTTGCTGCAATGCTACAGTTTGCCCAAAGCCATGTGGTAAATCCGAAGAATAATGAACAGGATAAAATGCCACGCTTAACCACGCAAAAGGATGCATTGTTATTGGTTACACCTTTGCTTGCGATGGGAGATATTGATAAATTACAAGCGGAAATCTATCAAGGTAACCAACTGATACGTACTGTAAACCTAAAAGAGCCTTCACGTCTTGCTGCTTCCGATCAATCTAATCAGGATGATCGAGCGCGGGTGATGTATTCTAAACAGGCGTGGTCAGTAGCGTTAAAGTGGGATGAGGTACGTTCAGGATTATCCATCCGTATTATCGATCCTGTAAACAATCGCAGTGGTTCTTTAGCTGCGACAGATATTGATTTTGCCGCACCAGGCGAGTTGGTGGTGCAAAGTATTCGTTTAGGTTTATTGACTGATGCACCTAAATCCAATGGTCACTATATGCTGTTGGAACCTGAAAAAGCAGGAACCGATTATTTCCAAACCATCCCTGCTGCAAAAATGATTGTCAGCAAATATGATGACATGAAGCTTAATCGGGTCATGGTTGCAAGTGGTGTCATTTACGATTCTGTCAGTGCAACCAATGGTGGTGTCTATGATGGAGATATGCGTGAAAACACCGCTAAATCGACATTTAGTGTTGGAATTAACTTAGCGAACTGGGGTGTCACCAGTTCATCGATGCAAAGCCAAGAGCAACCACAAGTGACTCAAAGTGTGGTGATTCATCATGCCAGAGGTAAATATGCCAATGGTGAGTCCAATCACGGCTTAAGTGGTGGAAATGGTATTTTGACATTGATCGATTCGGTGGGGAATGAATTTAGCCATGAAATCGGGCATCACTATGGTTTAGGGCATTATCCAGGTTCAGTGGAAACAAGTGGAAGTCCCACAAATTATTTCTGGTCTGCACACCATGCGGACAGCGGTTGGGGATACATTGCATTTCGAAATAAAATGCGTGGCAATTTAAATTGGGGCAATACCAATTTAGGGGATGGCAGTAGTGGTGTACCAAACTTCCAAAATCTCTATGCCTACGGTTGGGATGCCATGAGTGGCGGATCCAGCGCCAGCTCGATTTCCAAATATACCCACTATACCGGTTATAGTATGTGGTTAAAAATTCAACCTGCTTTTGATAAATACGTGTGGGATCCAAACTCTACGACAGGTTATAAAAAATGGAATACCGCAACACGCGAAATGGTAGATGCACAACCCAAAACGCCAAACTCAGGCAATGTTTGGTATAACAGTGCCGATGGTAACTTTTTAAAACCACGTTTGTTTAGTGTGCCTGTTTATACGATTTTAGGTGGCTATGATCCAGTTAATCAGGTGGGGATTATTTATCCTGCGGCACGAGGCAATTGGGGCAATGTCTTTAATCTACCTCAAGCCAACACGGCTGGCACAGCTGCAAGTTGTTGGTTAAATGTGCAGTATGCCAACAAAGTAGAAAATATTGCACTTGCTCCACAACGAGTAAACGCAGGGAGCAATGCCAATAAGTTCCATATCAACCTTGCGCAAAGTGATACGCCTCAAAATGTTGATCTTTACTGCCAAAAAGCAGGCCAGCAAGCAGTGAAATTGTCGAATATCAATATTCCAGTCACGACACAAGCAATGGCACCTTTTGTTTCTATTGGTAAAGAAGCAGAGTATTCGGCCTTAAGAACACTTGAAATGCCACAACTCGAACAAGCTTTGCTGAATAATAAAGGTAAAGAAGTGGTCAGCCTAGATGCGGATTCACGCTTATTATTTGACTCTTATCGTCAATTTAAAACTGAATTGTCAGCGGACGCGCAAACAGAAATGGTCCGTTATACCCAACAGCAAATTAAACTTTACCGTTTAAATCGTTGGATCAATGCATATCGAACTGATCTTGAAAGTGGCAATGTTGAAGCAATTGAGGCATTTAATCAGTTTGTGGCAAAGTTGGAATTAAGCAATGATTTCAATTTAAACCATGTTTCCAGCATTAAAAACGGGACAAATTGTCTAAAAGTTGAAACACTGACTAATGGCAAATTGAATGCCTATATCAGTGGTAAGAGTGGCTGTACGGGTGATGACACTGAACAGTGGATCTATGATGCAATGGGTAAAATCCACAGCAAAAAATATATGGATCAGTGTTTAGCCAATCAGGGTGGGGTGATTAATCTAAGCTCATGTAACCATGATGCAGCAAGCCAAGTGTGGGCGATGAATGCCACACTGCAACGTATTGAGCAAGGTTCAAAATGTTTTGATTTGGAATATGGCTATTTAAGCAATAACCGAGCCCGTTTGATTAGTTATAATTGCGGTACTGGTGGGAATCAAAAATGGACAAATCTTACTGCCAATAACAGTTTGATTTTGGCTGCAAGCCGTGCTGAAAATTTAGCTTTGATCAAGCAGCTTCTTATCAAGTAACCATTGATCAAGTAAGCAAATAAAACATTAAGTTATCACCATAAAATAAGCGCCATAAGGCGCTTATTTTTGTTCATGTTGATGATTTTACTTAAATACATCAATGACTGAACTGTTGTTATACTGGTTTAAGAAAACTGATCCGCATTCATCAAGGAGTGTTGTAAATCTTCAGTGGATTTACGCCCTTGCAGTTGTAAGGCAACAGCATGTATTAAACCGGTCCAAGTTTCATTGGGTTCCCAAATTTGATGCATCAACTCTTGTGCGGTTGGCATATCGATATCCATATAATATTGGCGATATAAATACATCAAACAACTCACCCGCATATTTTTTGCACAATGTACCCAAACGATTTTTTCCTGTACCAAATGCGCGATCAAATCTAACACAAATAAGCATTGATCATCTGCTGGTGTATCCCAATGGATTGGAATTTGAATGTAGTTGAGTCCAAACTCAGCACAGATTTTATCTTCATGTTCAAGGTGTAAGCTGGCATCTGTAAATGCCAGATTGATGATTGTATCTACGCCATATTCTTTAATCTGTTTCAGTTGTTCAGCACTCGGCTGACCTGAAGTCAGTAAATGTTCGTGGACAAACTGGAAGTTTGCGATTTGACAGAGTTCTTGTTCAAGTTCGTTCATAGCATTCTTACAGAAAATGTTTAATAACATCATAAACAAAAACGCCATCTATGTAGATGGCGTTTTTATATTAATTAACGATTTGGTAAAATTTCTTTTAAAGCTGCATCCATTTCCAGAAGCGCTTTTTCAGTGGTTTCCCAATCAATACAACCATCAGTCACCGATTTACCATATTCTAAATCAGCCAGATTTTCAGGAATATCTTGGCGTCCACCTTTGATATGGCTTTCAACCATAATGCCGACAATAGATTTATTGCCATCTAAGATCTGTTCAGTGATATTTTTCAACACAAGTGGTTGTAAATACGGATCTTTATTTGAGTTGGCATGACTGGTATCAATCATGATTTTATTGCTGACTTTGGCTTTTGCTAACGCATTTTCCGCTTCAGCAACAGAACCAGCATCATAGTTTGGCTTACCATTACCACCACGTAATACAACGTGTGCATAAGGGTTACCACTGGTACGAATCACTGAAACTTGGCCTTCGTTATTTAAACCCAAGAAACTATGACCATGTTTAACAGACTGCATCGCATTGGTTGCAACGGTTAAACCACCATCTGTACCATTTTTAAAGCCTACAGGTGACGAAAGACCAGAAGACATTTCACGATGCGTTTGGCTTTCTGTTGTACGAGCACCAATCGCAGACCATGAAATAAGATCTTGGTAATATTGTGGTGAGTTCGGATCAAGTGCTTCAGTTGCACAAGGTAAACCTTTGTCGTTTAACTCAAGCAATAGTTTGCGACCTAAACGTAGACCTTTTTCAATATTAAAAGAATCATTCATATCTGGATCGTTGATCAAACCTTTCCAACCAACGGTTGTACGAGGTTTTTCAAAATAAACACGCATGATGATATATAAAGTATCTTTTACTTTTTCACTTAATACTTTTAAACGATTTGCATAATCATGTGCTGCAACAGGGTCATGAATAGAACAAGGGCCAATCACAACAAATAGACGTTTATCTTTACCATCTAAAATATTACGAACAGTTTCCCGACCATGAAGTACAGTTTGGTAGGCATTTTCATTTAATGGTAATTCAGCTTTAAGTTCCGCTGGGGTTACCAGCGTTTGAATGCTTTGGACATTCACGTCATCAATATCTGATTGAGTAATTGGATTTGAATTTAATGTATTCATTGCCGTCACTGGGTATTAGAAACATACAGAAAGTATTTTTAGTGGTCAGAATATAACACGAATTGGCCGAAGTTTTGTCATAAATAAATCATTAAAACTTTACGGTCAATTCATAATTATTAGTTATCAATAAAAGCTTAATTTTAAACCTGTGGTTGTTGGACGGATGGTGCTACCATTGCAGCCTGTGGTTTTTCTACAGGTTTGGATTTCACTGGGTTTAAGATAAAGTTAATACCCAAGGCAAATAGGGTGATCCCCAAAACCTTGCGAATCATTTTTTCTGGCATTTTAGAACTGATTAAAGTTCCCACCACAATTGCAGGAATTGAGCCCACCAGCAACCATCCAAGCAGATGAAAATCTACATTGCCAGATGTCATATGCGCAAAACCAGCAACAGAGGTTAACAAAACAGCATGTACCACATCTGAACCAATGATACGAATCATCGGTAAATTGGGAAACATGAGGATCAGCGCCATGATACCAAATGCGCCAGCACCTACAGAAGAAAGGGTCACGAATACACCCAGTACAATCCCCATAATCACAACATAAGTGCGTTTGCCTTCAATGTTGAAATTATTGGCCTCATGAAAATCTTGCTTTTCTGCACGAAATTTAGCAAAGAATTTTTCAATTCTAGAACGGAACACGATCGACAAGCCTGTTATGGTCAGCATAAAGCCTAACACCATGGTTAAAATGGCTTTGTAGTGGGTTGAACTGCTGAGGTAATTGTCTAAAACCCAATGGGTGATAAATGAAGCAGGGACACTGCCCAAGGCTAACCAGAGAACAATCGGCCAAACGATATTCAGTTTTTTAGCATGAACCATTGAGCCACAAAACTTAGAAATAGCCGCATAGAGTAGGTCTGTTCCAATTGCGATGTGTGGTTCTATTCGAAATAAACTAATCAGGATGGGTGTCATAAGAGAACCACCGCCTACACCAGTAATACCTACACAGAAGCCGACTAAAACGCCAGCTAGAATAAACTCAACAGGACCAAACATGACTTATATTGCCAGATATCAAAAAACAGGCATATCTTATGACTTTTTTGTATAAGTGGTTGTCTTGATTGTTGATTTGCTTATGCAAAAAAATGCTAAAGTCTTTTAACTTTAGCGTAGTCTAGGTTTGTATATCTATCTAATTGATTATTATTCTAAATTTTGATTCGGTCATCTTTGATGGATTGAAAAAAGATCATTTGAATTGAATCATATTCGTATTGAAAGTTGCTTCTCCCACTGGGAGAAGGCTAGGATGAGGGGGGTATGTCGATTTATGCTTTTAAAAAGACTTGTGAAAGAAAGCTAATAAATATGCTAATTATTTGGCTTTTCTTACGAAAGTAAACTTTATAACTTGGAACTTATACTTTTCCATAGAAATGAATATGTATGATTGAAAAGCTTACAATGCCACACTTTACAATTGAAGTTTAAATAGGTTTGCGTAGGCGATGCCTCACTTTTCAGAGATGAAAAGATGACAAAAATCTTTAGTTTGGCGAGGGGTACGTCCTGTACCCCCGCCCAACGGCGACATCCATGTCGCCACGCGATAGAACAACCATGTATAATTCGTCAATATAAAAACAACTCATTGCATATCCAGTCCAAAATATGGATGGGTGTTTAATGCTCATTTTTTTACTAACTTTCGCAAGATCTATTAAATAAAAATTAATATGCTCATAGAATTTATTCAGCAACCTCAACGGTTAGACCATAAGTAAAAATTTCACTTTCTGGCTTTTTGCTATTGTCAGGATTAGCCTCTGGATAAGAAGTCGTAATCAAATAAATTCCAGGTTTTTCAAATTTAACTTCCACTTCACCTTTTGCATTGGTTTTTACATGTGGTTGTTCACGTTGTGCACTGGTTTCATAACTACTGGCGCCTTTAAACACATCAATCTCAAGGTTTGGTACAGCTTTGCCATTGAGTAAAATCTGCGCTTTTAATGATTCACCAGCAAATAATTCATTTGGATGGGTTAAAAACTTAACTTCAAATCCTTTGTTGCTGACTGCTGGGATTGGACTTGGTTTGCCTTTAGTAACAAAGCTTTCAGCAATAATATTGTTTTTAACTTCTAAGATTTGTGCATTTGCAGGGACTTGATCTGCTGAAACTGAACGTGGCGGTTGTGGTGGTGTTACTGGTTTTTTTTCAGCATCGGCTTTTGGTTGTTCTGGTTTAGGCGCTTGCATATTTGCATTTTGCTGACGTACAGGGCGGATACGTAACCATCGACCATCTATAAGGGCATATTTACTACTATTCCCTAAAGCATTATCTGTACGGATACGGTAAGTCCCTTCGCTTGGAAGATCAAACTCAGCAACATTAAAGCGTTTTAATTCAGCGGCAGGGTTTATTTTTATTTGCTGACCTTTAGGATCTGTAAGGAGATAGCTGGTTTTAAAGTTAATGCTGGGAACAAAAAATTTTTCAAGGGTCAGTGAACTCTGGAAGCTTACATTTTGGGATGCGCTAGTATCAAAAACTTCAGGGAGAATAAAAGGGCTGATGGTATGTGCAGAACCAACTACGGGTAATGCAGATAGCAAGGCAATTTTGAGCCATTGATTCATTTTAAGCGTCCTGTAAACTTAAGTTAAAATATTTTACATAATGTACTTGATAACAAGTATCATTATCAATATTATTTTAACAAAATTCAGAGACTATCCGTATGTCCTCATCAAGCAGACGTTCACCCTCAACTCGTGCCGTATTTCGTCTTTCGCCTCTGGTCATGGCATTAGCACTGATATCTCCACTGCATAGTTATGCAGAAACAGTGCAGGTTTCTGCTACAAGCAATAACCATGTTGAATTGGAAAGTCATCATTTCCATCGTGATCATGTTTTGGGTACATCTTTAGATGTGGTGATTACTGGAACTTCGCAACAAGAAGCTGCACGTGCAACAGCTGCAATCGAAAAAGAAATTTCTGATTTGAATCAAGTGTTATCAACTTGGCAAAATGACAGTGAAATTTCGCAACTCAACCAACAAAAGCATCTCACAGCATCTTCGGATTTGTATCAAGTCATCGCTGCATGTGAAGCTTGGCGTGGTAAAACCTGTGGCGCATTTGATGCGCGTTTAGGCAATTTGATTGCAATGTGGCAACAGGCCAATGGCGTGCTTGAAATTGATCAAAGTACACGTGATCAATTACTTTCGCAGTTGCAAGACAACAGTGTTCGCTTGGATGAAAAAACAAAAAGTGTGCAAATGGATAGCTCAGTTACTTTTGCACCAGATGGCTATGCAAAAGGCTATATTATTGATCGAGCTTTAATTGCAGCACGTCAAGCGGTCCCTAATTTAAAAGGTATTTTACTGGATATCGGTGGTGACATGCGCGTTTGGGGAACCTCACCCAATCAAGCGGGTTGGAATGTTGGTGTACAAGATGCCTTTAATCACTATGACAATCTAGCACCAAGCCAAGTTTTAAACTTAAAAGACCAAGCGGTCGCATTCAGTGGTCAGGGTTATCGTAGTCTGGCGGGGCAATCTCATCTTTTAGATCCACAAACCGGTTTGCCAATCCAACATGTTGAGCAATGTGTAGTTGTTGGAAAATGTGCTGCGGATGCAGATGCTTTAGCAACAGCCTTAACTGTGATGAAGCCAGCAGAAGGCATGCAACTGATAGAATCTTTGCTCGGTTATGAAGCTCAACTGACACTATCAACGGGTGAAACGCATCAAAGCACAGGTTGGAATGCGTTGGTTCAACTGCCACAGCAAGCAGATTTTCATAATGTTGCAGCAAATGCTTCAGCAAAATGGCCCGCAGGTTATCAAGCGGTGATCGATTTGGTTATTCCCAAATTGGTTGTGGAAAATTATCGCGCACCTTATATCTCGATCTGGGTGACCGACAGTGATAAAAAATTAGTGCGGACACTTGCAGCTTGGGGCAAAGACCCGAAATGGATTAATTCAAACTATGTATGGTGGCGCCGTTATGGTCGTCAAATAACGAACTTGGATGCAGTTGCTAAACCGTCACGCCAACCGGGTAATTATAAACTGGCTTGGGATGGTAAAGATGACAATGGTAAAACTGTAGATGCAGGACAGTATCAAATACATGTTGAAGCTTCACGTGAGCATGGTGATCATTCTTATCAAACCTTTAACTTGGACGTAAAAGCAAAAGCTTCCTCTCAAAATTTACCTGCACAAAAGGAAATCGGTGTCGTCAAACTGAATTTCCAGAAAGTGAATTAATTTACTGACTATGCCTGTTCGGATAAGCGTTTTGATAAAAGTTTTGATGAGAATTTAATTGTGTATCAACGTCGAGATTTTTACCGCCATGCACGTTATGTGCATGGTTGGTTATCAGCTTTTGCTTTTATTGTCTTAATCTTTTTTGCTGTTACGGGATTAATTTTAAACCACCCTGAATGGTTTACCCCTGCAACAGATGAAAATACTGAAACGATTACTTTACCTGAAAATGTCCTGACTCAAATTAAAGGCCAAGAGAATCCAAGCACTCAAATCGTAGATTATCTACGACAACATCATGCAGTCATTGGTCGTTATAAGAGTGGTGAAGTCATGGACAATGAAGTCATGATTCATTTGGCAAGCCCAGCAGGTTCAACAGATATTTGGGTCACTTTAGACAATGGTCAAGCTGAAATTACGCTTAAACCAGCCTCTACCGTTTCATTGATCAGTGATTTGCACCGTGGAAAAAATGCGGGTAAAGCATGGACTTGGCTGATTGATATCAGTGCAATCATCATTACGATCTTATCATTGGCAGGCTATATCCTATTTTTAAGTATTAAGACTCGCTTAAAAACACATCTTTTCTTGACGGTATTCAGCTTAGCGCTATTGATGCTTCTGGTTTGGACAGTGGTATAAAAGGTTAGAACAATGACACATGCTGTACTGACTGTACTTATATTTTTAGCAATCTTGTTTATATTTCATGGCATTTTTCTGTTGTTTTTATTGAGACCTCAATCAAAACGCAATTTAGCTCAAAATGCAGATGAATATTTAATTGTATATGCAAGTCAGTCAGGGCAGACAGAAAGTTTTGCTTTGCAAACAGCCCAGCAATTATCTGCTTCAGGTTATGTGGTTCAGTGTTTAAGTATTGAACAGGTGAATGCCGCTTTATTTAAACGTAGCTTAAAGATTCTATGGATCGTTAGTACTTATGGCGAGGGGGATGCACCAGATTCAGCACGCTCGTTTGTGAAAAATGTAATGACAAAGTCATTGGGTTTAAATGACGTTGAATATGCAGTGTTGGCTTTTGGTGATTCGCATTATGCAAATTTCTGTAAATTTGGTAAGCAATTGGATATATGGTTAACTGAAAACCATGCACAGGCTTTATTTCCGATGATTTGTGTTGATCAACTTAAACCTACAGGTCTGACGGAATGGCAAACTCAACTTGACCTAGTTTTGCCGCAATTTTCCTTTCAACCTGTTCAATTGACACAACATCCATTTCATTCCGTGGTTTTATCTGAACGCCATTTGTTAAATCAAGGCAGTTTAGGGCATCCAATGTATCACCTTGTGTTTACCCAAGTTGAAGCATTATGCTGGAAATCTGGTGATATTCTTGAAATTCAATGTGCCAACACAGATTCACAAATCAAGGCATTTTTAGCTCATTTTAATCTTCAAAACTCCAGTGTGTTTCAGGCTAATCATCCAATAGAATTATTGCGGTTTAAGAATTTACGTTCATTTGATGCCATGCAACATTCAACGGCATTTGAGCAATGGCTGGCACAGGCAGAAGACTTACCGATTCGTGAATATTCGATTGCCAGTATTGCATCGCAAAATCAGATTGAGTTGGTGGTCAGACGAGAAGTTCATCAAACAGGTTTAGGGCTGGGTTCGGGCTATCTTACCCATGCGCTGGCTTTAGGTGAGCAAATTTCTTGTCGAGTTCGTTCAAATCCTGCATTTTATCTGGTTCAAAATGATCAACCTATTATTCTGATTGGAAATGGTTCTGGGATAGCAGGCTTGATGTCACATATTCGGCAACGCGCAGAATGGTCTTTTCAGCAAAACTGGTTAATTTATGGCGAACGTCAGTACCAAGTTGACCTTGGCTTTGCAGATCAATTGAATCTATGGCAACAACAGTCTGTACTGCCGCAAATTGATTATGCGTTTTCACGTGATACAGATAATCAGAAATATGTACAAGATTGTGTATTGGAGAAATCAGCACAACTTAAACAATGGATTGAGCAAGGTGCATCAATTTACATTTGTGGTAGTTTAAAAGGCATGGCACAAGGGGTTGAAACAGTATTGATCGATATTTTAGGTGAAAATCAGTTTGAGCAGTTGATTGAACAAAAACGTTATTTACGTGATGTATATTGATTGCGTGATGTTTCTCATTTCTATATAGATGATTAAAGTAGCGAATTAAGAATAGCCTTACGAAAGCAAACTTTATAACTTATGAAAATTATACTCTTCTATAGAAATAAATATGTATGATTGAAAAGTTTGCAATGCCACACTATTCTCAAAACTATTCTCAAATAAATATTCACACCAGTATCAGATGTCTAATGTGAATATTCATGCAGATAAAATTTATATCGTAATGCCTTTATATTTAGCTGCCCAAGGTTGCGCTTGTTCCAATTGTGCTGCCAGTTGTAATAACACATCCTCACGTCCAAAAGGTGCAATAAATTGTGAACCTAAGGGCAGATTATCTTTATTCCAATATAAAGGTACTGACATGGCAGGTAAGCCCGTGATATTGGCCAATTGGGTAAATGGAACCCATTGCAAATTATTTTTAATCATTTGCTCAACCAGCTTACCTTTTGCCAGTAAGTGGGCTTGATCGACTTTGAGCAAGGCTTTTAAAATCGGAACCTGCCAAGATGGTGTTTTTACCTCACCATTTTTAGGTGCAACTGAGGCTGTAGACGGAATCAGAAATAAGTCATAACGCTCAAAGAAATGGTTCATTTTTGCAACATAAACACCCCAGTTATTGAGGTTGTTAATATAGTCCACAGCAGAAGCTTTGGCACCAAATGCTGCAATTGCCAAAGTATCTAATTCAAAATCCTGATCTGTTGCACCAAATCGCTGTTTGACTTGATTGACTGTATAAGCGCATTGACTAAACCATGTGGTAATAAAGTCTTTGGCAAGCGCCATACCGTCAATCTGAGGGGTTGCTTCTTCAACAATATGTCCTAAAGATTCTAAAAGTTTGGCGGTTTTTTGAATGGCTTGTACTGCATCTTTTGAAACTTTGGTTCCAATCGGGGAAACAGTCGAAAAACCAATTCGCAAACGTTTTGGGGCTTTTTCAATGATGTCCAAATAGCGTTCAGTCGGGCTTTGGATATTGAAAAGCGCAGTGCGATCTGAACCTTGAGTGGCATCTAACATGGCTGCACTGTCACGGACTGATTTGCATAATACATGTTGCATCGCAGCCCCATGCATTGCTTCACTGATTTCAGGTCCCCAAGGTGTACGTCCACGACTTGGCTTTAAACCAAATAGGCCACAATACGAGGCTGGAATCCGAATAGAACCGCCTCCATCACTTGCACCTGCAATTGGTACGATACCCGCTGCCACGCCAGAAGCAGAACCTCCAGAAGAACCACCACTATTGTGTTTTAAATTCCACGGATTTTTGCAACTGCCCCAAGCCTCAGGTTCAGTGATACCTTTAATGCCAAACTCTGGCGAATTGGTTAAACCAAAAGTAACCACGCCCGATTTTACCCAGCGATTGACGATTTCTGAGTTTTCTTTAGCAATATATTTAGCATTTTTAAATGCTTTAGAACCAAATGAAGTTGCGACACCTGCATATTCTTGGTGTAGATCTTTGAGCAAAAACGGTACACCTGAAAAGGGACCAGTTGCATAGTTTTGGGTATTTTTTAATGCCTGTTCATAAATCGGAATAACGATCGCATTAATTTTAGGATTTACCTGTTCAGCACGTTGAATTGCGATTTCTAATAATTCATGTGCTTGTACTTCTTTGTTTTGAACAAGCTGTGCTAAACCGATACCATCATATTGAATATATTCTGAAAATTTCATAGCTTTCCCTTGCTGTTTTGAGTTATTGGGCAAATATCTTTTGGTTTTGTTCGATCGTGGTTTCTAAACAAAGTTGATTTCTACCTTTTTCCTTGGCTAAATACAAAGCATCATCAGCCCGTTTGATCAGCTGCTGAAAAGGTATGCAATAGGGTAAAGTCTGATAACTTAAGCCAATACTGACGCTGATATTTAAGCTCCGCTGATCATCTAAATGAATCGGGGTATTGAAAACGCTATTACAAATTCTTTGTGCAATGGCAACACTTTGTTCTAAAGATAGATCTTTTAATAATATAGCAAACTCTTCGCCACCTAAGCGACCAAATAGATCATTCGTGCGAATTTGTGCTTTGACTTGATGGGTAAACTCTTGCAAAACATAATCGCCAATCACATGGCCATATTGATCATTAATTTTTTTAAAATGATCTAAATCTAAAACCAAAATCGTGACACTGTGTGCTTGTTGCTTTTCAACATCCTCAGCAATGGTACGTTCACTTTCTTCATAGAAATAACGACGATTGAGTGTGGTGGTGAGACCATCATGATTGGCTAAATATAAGATTTGGTGATAAAGCTTTTGGCGATTTAAACTGATAATAGCAAGGGTTAAAGGCCCTAAAGCCAACATCATTAAACCGATGCGTACAGACAGTGTGGTGCCCAAATAGGCATCTGGAGACTGAGCAATATAATATGCAGTCAATGCATTATAGAGCAGCATACATACTATACAGTTAATGATAGAGACAAAGAATAGGTTATAGCTTAGTGCAGCCCAGACCAATGCTGCAATGGGGAACATGATTGCACCTGGACCCAGAAAAAAATGAGTCAGAATGACGGATAAAATCACGCCCAATAGTGGAAGAAATTTTTCGTATTGAAAAGGCTGTTGTTTAAATTGTTGGATATGGCTTTGAATGGTTTTTTTATCTGGGATTGCCAATATAATCGGTAAAAAGGCAATGACATTGAGGATTTCACCTGTCCACCACATACCAAAATCAATCCAGATTCTATCCATAACCATAAAGGTATTTGGTAAATAAGGGACTGTTAAACTTGCGACGATTGGCGAAGCTAAACAACCGCCAAAGGCACTGATTGCAAATAAGTATAAAAATGTTAGGCCTCTATTATATTGTTTATAATCCAGTTTAAAAAAACGAATCAGTGCTAATGTGACCAAGACATGAGATAGATTGGCCAAAGTCAGAAAGAAGGTGATTAAAAAAGAGTTGCCTGTAAGCAGATCTGCAAGCATAAAGGCGATAAATGCGCCAACCCATCCCCCTATATTTTTTAAGCGATGAAACCTTAAAAAAAGTCCAAGTAAAACAGCATTTGCGGGCCAAAAAATGGCAAGAAAGGATAAGGGTCTACCAAATATTCCAGCCAAAGCGCAGACAAAAATAATCATTGCAATAATAAAAAATGCAGAGATGTTGTCTTTAAGCGTTTGACTTAAATATGCGATAGCTCGAGGCAATTTTCTAACCTATTCTAAAGAGGGATTAATCTCTAAGCCAATATTCTATCTGGCTCTGCTCAGGTATTAATAAGTAATCATATCTATTTATATCGATAAATCAATAGTTTTAGTTACCTTAATTCGGGCTCGTCACAAAAATTTTTTTGCCTAGACTAAACAAGAAAGATTGTTCATATATCGTTAATTTTACATGTTTTATTCTAAATCTATGCTAATTTATGTCTGATGAAATATTACATACAGACTTGGTATGAAAAAAACAGCACTTATAATTTCTTTATTGCTTAGCCTTTCACCTTTTGCGAGAGCTGAAACAGTTCAACCTCAAACAACCAATCCTACGACTGTGGCTGCAACCAATACTACAAGCACAATTCGTATAAATACTCGCCCTGAAATTTTAGGCTTATGGGGCATGGAAATTCCAGAAAATAAGAAATGTACAGAATATTATAATTTCCGCGGCTCCAATGAAGTGGTGGTGAATAGTGCCAAAGAGTGGTCAATCGGTCTGTTTGATTATCAGCCTTCACCCGATAATACGCTGGAAAAGCCACCCGCATTAATCATGCAAATTCGCTATGAAAATAATGAAACAGATTGTTCGGGGCGTAAAGAAGATCAGTCGGGTGAAGTGACCCAATATTTTGTGAAGTGGATTAATAAGAACACCTTGAATTTTTGTATTTCTGACAAAGGCGATCAATGCTTTGCGACTTTACGCAGAGTCTTGCCTTAAGTTGATTTAAAGCATCAATGCTTGGCTAAATAATCAAGCATTTGCTTTAAAATAAAAAACCTCTGATTTTTCAGAGGTTTTTTATTGGACTTTTTACTGGATTAGAGGATGCAGATTAAGCATCTTTTTCATGTCCTTGAACTTGTTTTAACAAGTGTTTTTCAAGGTAGTGAATATCCATTGCTTGTGAACAGAAGTTTTTGTCTTCAAGGATCAGATCTTTATGTAATGGAATATTGGTTTTAATTCCAGTCAAGATCATCTCATCCAAGGCTTGTTTCATACGGGCAATCGCAGTTTCACGATCTTTACCATAAGAAATCAACTTTGCGATCATTGAGTCATAATACGGAGGAATGCTATATCCTTGATAGATATGAGAATCTAAACGGATACCTGCACCGCCTGGCGCATAGAATGATTCAATTTTACCTGGTGATGGTAAGAAGGTCGACGGATCTTCTGCATTGATACGGCATTCAATCGCATGACCTTCGATTTTAATATCTTCTTGTTGAAGATTTAAACCTAGACCCGCAGCGATACGTAATTGCTGTTCAATAATATCTACACCAGTCACTTGTTCAGTCACTGGATGCTCAACTTGAACACGGGTATTCATCTCGATAAAGAAGAATTCACCATCTTCAAATAAGAACTCAAAAGTACCAGCACCACGATATTGCATCAACTTACATGCATTGACACAGGCTTCAAGAATATGCGCACGCGCTTCTTCTGGTAAACCTGGTGCAGGTGCTTCTTCAAGCACTTTTTGATGGCGACGTTGTAAAGAGCAGTCACGGTCATATAAATGAATCGCTTGACCATTACCATCTGCTAAAACTTGTACTTCAACATGACGTGGTTTTTGCAGGAAACGTTCCATATAAACCGTATCATCACCGAACCACATTTCAGCATCACGTTGTGCAGCTTGAACCGATTCAAGTAATGTATCGACACGTTCAACAATACGCATTCCGCGACCACCACCGCCTGAAGCAGCTTTTACAATCAGCGGGAAACCAATTTCTTTGGCTTCAGCCAACGCATTGTTGGGTGTCACTGCATGTGCTGAACCAGGAACTGTTGGTACACCTGCTTTACGCATCGCCGTAATTGCAGAAACTTTATTTCCCATTAGACGAATATGTTCAGGACGCGGTCCAATGAAAATAAAGCCTGAGTTTTCTACAATTTCTGCAAATTCAGCATTTTCAGATAAGAAACCATAACCGGGATGGATGGCATCTGCGCCTGTAATTTCTGCTGCGGTAATAATGGCAGGAATGTTTAAATAGCTTTCGCTACTCGCACCTGGACCTATACATACTGCTTCATCACAAAAACGTAAATGCATCAAATCTTTATCAGCATCTGAATAGATACCGACAGTTTTGATTCCTAAAGTTTTGCAAGCTCGAGTGATGCGTAACGCAATCTCACCTCGGTTTGCAATTAAAACTTTTTGCAACATATCAACCCCCGAGGTATTACGCGCGGTAGCGGAATAAAGGTTGACCGAACTGGATTACATCACCATTTTTTACTAAAATTTCTTCAACTACACCACTTTGAGTTGCTTCAATCGGGTTCATAATTTTCATTGCTTCGATGATCCCGAGGGTTTCACCTGCAGAAACAGTTTGACCTACATTTACAAAGGGTGCTTCACCAGGACTTGGTGCTGAATAGAACACACCAACCATTGGAGACGTTTCTACTGCACCACGAGAGGCAGCTTTAACTACAGGCGCTTCAGCGGTTGGGAGGGCAATAGGTGCTACACCAGCAGCAACCACAGGATTACGGCGAGTTAAAGCAATCGATTGATCGCCTTCTTTCACTTCAATTGCTTGAAGATCAGATTCGATCATCAAATCGATGAGCTTTTTAATTTTGCGAATATCCATGGGTTCGTATTCCTAAATTATGATTGGGTTGAAGATTTAAGTTTTTCGATGGCGAAATCAAGTGCAAAAGAATAGCCTTTGGCACCTAAACCACAAATGACGCCAACGGCTTTATCTGATAAATAAGAATGATGTCTAAATGCTTCACGTGCATGAACATTAGAAAGATGTACTTCAATAAATGGAATCGCAACGCCAAGTAGGGCATCACGTATAGCGACTGAGGTATGGGTCAGCGCGGCAGGATTAATAATGATAAATTTTATGCCATCTTGTTGTGCTTGGTGAATACGATCGACCACAGCACCTTCCCAGTTGCTTTGAAAAGTATCTAAACTTATATTGGCTTGACGTGCTTGGAGACTCAATTGTTGGTTAATGTCATCCAATGTGAGGTGACCATAGACCTCAGGTTCGCGCTTTCCTAGCAAGTTTAAGTTTGGTCCGTGAATGACCAAAATGGTCGAACTCATTGAGAGTGCTCCAATTCAAAAGTCGCAAAAAAAATTGCAAGATGTCTGCAAAGTTTGCATATTATGGCATATTTTTCCACAAATACTTTATATTTTCTTTGAATCGTCGCGGAAACGCAGTGCCTTGTATGGGCTATATAATGTTAATTTTGTCTGTAAATGGCAATGTTAAAATATGACATTTTTAGCAGATGTTTTACAGAGACTTTATTTTAAACTGAGTGACCAAAACTATTCATTTGATTTGTGTAACAGCCATATGGCTATCGTCAATAGATAAGATCTCACTACAACGTGTTGTATAGCTTGGAGACCGATTTTGCTGGCGCATTTTCCATGTTTCTTGATTGGAATGATAACCCACTTGTATACAGTCTGAACCAAAGCGTTGTTTCATGCTTGAGAGCGTATCCATAAGTTGATCACGTTGCTGAATAAAGTCTACAGGATGCCATAAGTCATTGATGTGCTGGCTTTTGCTATGCAGTGCTGAGAACATCACAGCAACTTTTACATACTTTAAATTTTCTTTAAATAAAACATCAATTTGCTGTAATGCTGACTTGGTTAAAATCATCAAATCGTCTGTTGCATACATTAAGCCAATGACACTGCTTTGTGCCTTTTTATAGGGCGCCTGTGCAACTTTTTCATATAAGGAAACATGCACAACTGCACACAGTTGTCGTTGCTTGCTCAGTCGTTGATGTGCACGATTGACATGGAAAATAATGGCTTGTTTGATAATCTCAACATTGTTTAGAGCAGATGCAAAACTGCGTGAGGAAAGGATGCGTTTGGAGGGAATGTCTGCATCGTCCAAAGCAATGCAGGATTGACCTTTTAGCTCACGAATGGTGCGTCCAATGACCACTGAAAACTCGCGTGCAAGGTAATGTTCATTGGCAAAAGTTAAGTCATAGCAATTATAAATATTATAAGCTTGTAAGCGTTTGCTGGTTTTACGTCCAACACACCAGACTTCTGCAACACTGGTTTCAAGCAGTAGGCCTTCAAAACTGCATAAATCTAAACCAGTCAGGTCACAGACGCTATCAAAGCCTCTACGTTTCTTGGCAAAATTGTTGGCAAGCTTGGCTTGGGTTTTACTATAGCCGATACCAATGCAACAGGGCAGACCAAGCCATTTTTGGATGGTTTTGATGAGTTTTCTACAGTAATCCTGTAGATCGAATAAGTCTTGGTAAGAGCTGAGATTGATAAAACATTCATCAATAGAGTAGGCTTCCAAATCCTCATCTTTAAAAAAAATCTTTAAAATTTTAAAAAAACGATCTGAGAAATCACCATATAAAGCATAGTTACTTGAAAAGGCGAGTACCCCAGCTTTTTTAGCTTGTTGTTCAACTTCATGCCAAGGGATTGCCATATCTATGTTTAACGCCTTGGCTTCATTGCTTCGTGAAACGACACAACCATCATTATTGCTTAAGACGACAACTGGCTTGTTATTTAAACTGGGGTTAAATACGCGCTCGCAACTGACATAACAATTGTTAATGTCGATCAAAGCAAAAATTTGTTCGCTCATGGGCTGTCTTGAAAAAGTTACAAATTCAAGTGAAATATTAAAAGATGTTTAAAATAAATTCAAATCAAATCTAGTGTGGATTTGTTCATCCTTTGGGCTGGATGATTAAATCGTCGGTGTGGTGAGATGCAAAACTGACTAAGCACTGTTGAGCTTCGTAGTGGTTTAAGTAATTTAAGTAAAAATGCTGAATAGAGAAGTGGTTCTTTTAAAAGGTATATCTTAAATTGCAGCTTACAATGTCGAAAAATGAAACATCTCAATCCTTGTATAGAAAACTGAGAGGGCTAAATTAACAGTTGTCGTCGATTTGTACGGCATATCCCAATATTGAAAAGGATGGATATGAAAATGGCTAATCAACAACATAACTCTGAACAGAATCAGCAACACAATCAGCAACAGAATCAGCAACAAAACCAGCAGAATGACCAACAAGGTCAACCCAACCAATCTAATCAGCAGCAGAAGCAACACAGTCAGCAAGATCAACAATCAAATCAACAAAACCAGCAAAAGCAACAATCCAACCAACAGGCTCAACAAAATCAGCAAAGCCAACACAAGCCTCAGCAAAAATAGGGCTTTGAACTCATCTTAATCGTAGCTTCTAAATGACAAAACGCCTCAACTGAGGCGTTTTGTCATTCTAGCTATTTTGAATTTTAAGCTTCTTCATTTTTAAGTGTCTTGATTTTAAGCTTACGTTGTCGATCACTTAAATCGTTTCTTGCTTTGATCAAGGATTTTATGAAGACCTTCATTTATATTTATACATTGATTAAATTGGGCAAAATGGTGTATTTCAGTGTTTAGTGCGTTAAAGAAATGTGCTGGGTCTGTAATAGTATGATTGAGATGCTGTGGTTCAAGATGTAGGCTGATGACTTCAAATTGATTTTTTGCCCGATGTGCTTTGCAATCTATACGTCCGACAATTTGATCCCCATATAAAATAGGTAAACAAAAATAACCAAATACACGTTTAGGTGGAGTCACATAACATTCCAAACGATAATCAAATTTAAACAAGGTATTTAAACGTTCACGATGTATCACCAGATTGTCAAAAGGAGAGAGAATTTTGACTTTTAACTCAATATTCGGGATCTGTTCTAAGGCATCGGTTTGGATATAAAGATTTTGACTCTCTTTGTCACTACTGCCTAATTGAGCTAAAGTGGTGATCACACCCGCATCTAATTGTTCATTGACAATGTCACGCATTGCCTCACGAATCTTTTGCCCAACTTTTAAATGCAACAATTGCTTCCATGCAAACACGCCATGTGCACGTAGCGTAGTATTGAACAAATAGCGGGCATATTCCTCTAGTGTAGGAACACTCAGATCAAGATGGCTTGGAATACAATATTCGGTCAGTTGATAGACTTTTTCCATACCATTACGTTCAGAAATCATCAAATCGCCTTGCATAAACAATTGCTCAATAGAACGACGCGCTAAACTTGAGTTCCACCAGCCCCCCGAATTTTGCTTATTGCCTTGTTCAATGTTGCGTAATCGAATACTGCCTTCAGCTTTCGCTCGAGCTAGAATCTCATTCATAAAAGCTTGATCACCGCGATTAAAATAACGATGCTCACCATTTCTAATCGATGTCATATGAGGAAGTGCATAGCGATAATCTTGCATTGGTAAATAAGATGCTGCATGAAACCAATATTCAAAAATATGCTGCTGTTTGACCAGTTGATTTAAGTGGCTTTGCTGATAATCTGGAACACGGCTCCATAAGATATGGTGGTGGGCACGTTCTACTACAGAAATTGTATCAATCTGAACATAGCCAAGATGTTCAATCGCATGGCGTGTTCCAGATAATCCTGTACCAAAGGAAGCAGGTGAAATTAGGCCTTGATGAGAGAGTGCCAGACGTCTTAATGATTCAATCATAACAATTATTTTTTTAACCTATTTTTAGTGAGTCTTGGTTGCCACGTGGGTATCGCAAATGAAGCTTGAAGATGAGTAGCACAAACAAAGGCTATGACGTTCAATGATCATTTTAATTTTTTAAGAATACAAGTAACGACACCCCAAATCATAATTTGTTCTTCACTGTGTGGGTGAATATCTGGAAAATCAGGATTTTCTGCTTTAAGCCAAATATCATAAATTCCTGTAGATACTTTAACTTGCATAAAGCGTTTGACTGTAAATTCATTGTTGATTAATGCCAAAACAACATCGCCGTGTTCAGCCTCTAGGCTACGGTCAATTAAAATTTCATCTCCAATTTCAATACCTGCATTTTTCATTGATAAGGAGTTAACTTTTAACATAAAGGTTGCAATAGGGTTATGAATTAAGTGTTCATTTAAATCAATTTTCTTTTCAGTATAGTCTTGAGCGGGTGATGGAAAACCTGCTGCAACGGTTTCCAAAGGATAGGGAATACGGATGTTGCTACGAAATTCAATTGTACGTAAATCTTGCTTTGAAATAGGCTCGATAATAGAAAGAAGAGAATTGATCGTCTTAAAATTTTCCCTTATAGAGCGATCATTTAACTTCGATGGCGGAGTCAAATTTGGCGGCATCACGATTCACCTTGAAAATGTAACATAATCAAGTTTAACAAAATAAACGCGTGATGCAAGATTCTTTTGGTGAATTGATTGTGATTGTCAAACTGTCAGCTTACAATTTGACAAAATCCAATCGTTCGGAAATGTACATGTTGCAAGATTTTGTAGAAGAACAGAAATTAGTGTGTGAAGAATTTGACTCTCGATATATCAAAGTCAATGAAACGGATCTCGTGGCTATCGCGAAGCAAACCTTAAGTAAAGAACCGATCGTGGGTTTACGTAAACAGCAAGATGCTGAAAACGTGTCATGGTTTATTTATGGGGGTGAGTTGCAAGAGGGTGAAGATTTTTTTGATGTGATCAGTGTAAAAGAGCTTGAAGAGGTTTTTCCTGATGCGATCCCTTATCTGGCTTTGGAACAAGGCTTTAGATTTATGATAGATGCTGATGAATACGAAGATGTATGGAAAGCAGATATTTTATAAATAAAAGGTTTGCTCAAGCATGATCTATAGATTTATTTTGACCCTCTGCAGTATTGTTCTGAGTAGTGGATTGAGCACGCAAAGTTTTGCTGAATCATCCACGCAAAAACTCACCCAAGAACAGTATGACCAACGTATTCAAACCTATACCGATCAAGTCAATGCAACTAAACATATCTTGGATGAAGCACATAGCATGATCACTGCGATTGAACAGCATCAAGCATTTTGTTCACGTTTAGGTGCTTATCAAGCGATTGCTAGGATTTCGAAAGAAAATTCAGAGCTTGATACGGCCAATATGATGTTGGTGATTGCCAATAATTTTTTAGATCGGCAAAAGCAAAGTATTGAGCAGTCAGGAATGACGCTTGAGCGATTTTGTTCGATTAAGAAATAAACAAAATGTCATTTAAGCCTTATTTTAGTCAGAAAATGATATTTAATTGGCTGAAAATGATAAGTTGTTTTTAAAAAAATGATCAATAATAGACGCATTAAAGCAGTACAAGATTTGATTTTCCCTGGTCTGTATTTTGTATGGCTTTAAGCGTCAATCGTATGATTGACGCACCCTAAACTCGCTTAATTGCGAGTTTTTTAATGCATTTTTTTATGGATTTTATTTACCTTAATACCGTAAAAAAGATAGTAATCCGATTAAAAAGAAAAATAACTACTCAAAAAGAAACAGACAAATCAACAAAAGTTCGCTTTTGCGCAGAATTTGAAAAAAGTATAAAAGGGCAATTCAAGATCACACATAAGACCAAACAGGTTGAAGCACTTGAACAAAATCCAAAAATTTTGCTATATACTACAATCATATAAATAAAGTGAGTCATTCATTTTATTGATGATTTTTTATGATATGCAACAAGCATTGCCACAATATTTTTATTTTGGGCAGATGTTGTTACTGTAAGATTTTTATCATGAGCAGTATAAATTTTTTATTATTATTTTGTAGTTAAGAGAATATGGATTTACATGTATTCATTCATCAGTTAAAGCGTGAGGTTGTTGCTGTATATGTATTGAATAAATTCTTTAATTAATCTCTCTATAAATTTTTATTTAAAGGATTTTTATGAAACCGATTCGTCTATCGCCATCTCTGACTTTAGCTTTGTTACAAGCGCGAGAAGCTACAATGATGCATTTTAGACCGATTTTAAATGAAATGGGTTTGACTGAGCAGCAATGGCGTGTGATTTCTGTACTTTATCAATATGATGAACTTGAAAATAACCACTTGGCTGATTTGGCATGCATTTTAAGACCCAGTCTAACGGGGATTTTAAATCGTATGCTTGATCAAAATCTGATTAAGAAACGAAAAGATCTACATGATCAACGGGTGAGTTTGATTCAGCTGAGCGATGAAGGCAAAAGATACTTTGAGACGCAAGCGGTGAAAATGGAAGAAAGCTATACAGATATTCAAACACAATATGGTGCAGAGAAAATCCAGCAGCTTATGGAATTGTTAAACGATCTCTCAAAAATAAAACCACGATAAACTTTAAATCATTAAATATTAAGGGGCAACATCCATGTCGCCATGCGATAGCTATAGCTTGTATGATTAAATAAGTGGTTTGATATAGTTTAGGGATTAAAGTAAAACTGTATGTCACTCAATTCATTTTAAATATGCAAAGCATCCTAATCAAAAATGAGTGGGTTTTAATCACTCATTTTTATCATTGCTTAATCAAATAACTTTTTAATGTCTTTCGGTGCGCCTTGCTGGCTTTGAATTTCACCTTTTGCATCTTTCCATACCATTGCAGGAGTAGCATAAAAACCGTATTTATCCATCAGTTTGGTATTTTCATCTAACTTTTCAGATAATGGCTTAGGAATGCTCTTCATTTCCACCAATTTATTCTTACCGTTGCTTAAATTATATTGTTTGAAAATTTCTGCAGGATTGGCATTGTTTAAAATCGTTGCGGCTTGTCCTTTGCTGCTTGGACGAATGACCCCAACCATAATATGACGTAATTGAACTTTTCCTGAATCTACAAAGGGACGTGCTTGTTGCCAGAAGGTATGGCAGTAGGGGCAGTTTGGGTCATTAAACACATAAACGACTTTTGGAGCATTGCGATCGCCGTCTTGAATCCAAGTTGATTTTTCTAGGCTTTTCCAAATTTCATCTAATACGGCACCTTTAACATGGGTGTTAATTGTTTCTTCGGTTAAATTTTTTCCTGAAGCATTAAATAGGTCACCAACGATATAGTGCTTTTGATCTTTTGAAATAAAGATTGTCGATGGATATTCATCTTTATAGCCCGTCCAACCTTCTAAACCCTCGGGTGCATCTATTTGCTTAACAAAGTTATAACCTTCTTTTTCCAATTTATTTTTAAGGAAATTTGCATCAGCAGCAAACAAAGAGCCACTTAACACCAAACCAAGCGAATAAATACCGAGTGTTTTTAAATCAATCATCAAGATGACTCCTTAGGTTAAAAGCAATAATTCTTTAATCAATGCCAATGAAATAGATTATTCCGAAACTATTCTTTGAACTTTTTGGTGAAGTGCAGCATGGGTAAGTTCCCCCATATGTGTATCGATTAATTTGCCTTGTGCATTAAAAAATAAGGTGCTGGGTAAGCCAAACATTCCCATTTTTTGTGCCGTTACGCCGTCAAAGTCCAGTAGAACCCAATGCAAATCAAGTTTGTGTTGTTGCAAATACGTTTGCACAGTTTTGGCATCTTCATTCTGATTAATAAAGACAAATTGCACATTGGGATAGCGTTGTTGAGCATCATTTAACACTGGCATTTCACGTCTGCATGGCGGACACCAACTGGCCCAAAGATTAATTACTGTGGGTTTGCCGAGGAACTGAGTCAGCTCAACATGCTCTTGTTGAAGATTCACTAAATTGACTTGAGGAAATTGTTGGTATTGCAATTGTACCTGTTGATAGAAATATTGACCTGAAATGAAAAACAGGGCAAAAGCTGCAAAGAATAGTGCAATAAAGCTTTTCTTTAGAGATCGATTTTTCCAAACCATCCATAGCCCAGCGCAAGCAATTCCCACATAAAGATGAAAACCTTTATCTTGAATCTTCAAAATTTCAATTGGATGGTCTAAATAAACATCTAAATTGAGTAAGACAAAGCCGGCTCGTGCAGATAACAAGCCAACCAAGAATGCAGACCAAATCGAGTCTTTAAACGCAGCCCATTGTAAATTTGAAATGCTAAAATATTGAAAGCTAAACTTTCCAATTACCACACTCATCAGTATCGCAAGCATGAGGATAGTTAATCCCCATGGCAACATAATCGGTCCTAAATGAATTGCTTGTGCAGTGATCATGGAAAGTTTGCTTAACGTCCTGTGTGTATTTTTTCAGTTTGTTGAATCAGTTGTGGTGCTGAGAAGGTACCTGTAAAGCGCAATTCACGGATTTCTTCTGCATTGCTATTTAAAAACAGCATGGTTGGCGGACCTAAAATTTCACGTTGTTTTAAAATGATGTCTTGTGAGGCGTTGTATTCGGTTAAGTCTAATTGGATAAGCGTGAAGTTTTTCAATGCCTCTTGTACATCGGTACGTGGGAATACCTCTTTTTCAATCGGTTGACACGCCACACACCAGTCTGCATAGACATCAATAATGATGGGTTTGCCTTGCTGTTTGGCATTGACCAAAGCCTGTTCTAATTGTTCAGCGGTGGTCACTTTGTTCCAAACTAAATGTTCTGTTTGGCTATGTTGAATTTGATAAGCAGAATAACTTTGTTGAATATTCCAAAAACCAGCCACTAAACTGGCAATCGCGATAATGGCAAGAATAACTTTATTAACCGTTTTTTCACTGTCACGTAGAGCAATAAAGAGATAGATTGCCAATGCGATACACAGCAAGGCAAAAATAGCAGCATACACAGTCGAAGGCAGCATAGGGCGAATAAAGTACAATGCAACCATCAGCATAATAAAGCCAAAACTGACTTTAATCCGATCCATCCATTTACCTGGTTTTGGTAATAATTTAGAACCAAATACACTGGCGATAAATAAAGGTAAACCGATACCTAGACCGAGAATAAATAAGTACAAACCACCTAATACAGCACTTTGAGTTTGTGAAACAAATAATAATGCGCCAGCAAGTGGGGCACTCATACAAGGGCCAACAATCAGTGCTGATAATGCACCCATAACTACAGCACCGAGCACTGTCCCAGCTTTTTGATTATTTTGCAGATGACTTAATTTATTGGTGATGAATTGCGGTAAGTTTAATTGATATAAACCAAATAAATTTAAAGCTAACACAACAAATAAAACTGCAAATAATGAAACGATCCAAGGGCTTTGGAACCAACGTTGAAAGCTATAACCAATTTCAGCAACCACAATCCCCATAATGGCGTAAACCACTGCCATACTTACTACAAAGCACAAGGCAATCACAACAGCTTTATAACCTTTCGCGCGCTGAATGATGATGCCAGAGAGAATTGGAATAAGTGGCAGCGAGCAGGGTAAAAACGCCAGTAAAATACCTAAACCGAAGAACACCAATAAATTTAGAAACAGAGAGTCTTTAGACAATAGTTTGAAGAATGATTGATCATCATTCCATTGTAATGACGATGTATTGTTTTTAGTGCCCGTATTGCTGTTTAAATCAGCAGAATTTTCCCTGTCTGTAATTGCATTGCTACTTGCAACAGAAGCATTGGGGTCGATTAGATTTGCAGTGTTATCTGCTTTATTGACAGTTTTTTGTCCAAGCTGAGTGGTTTGATCATCCAATACTTTGTTTGTAACTGGTTTTTCAGCAGTTGAATTGACTTGAGTTTCAGCGTTTTCTTTGAGCTTTTTATCTTGAGCTGGGACAGTATCAGGCTGATTGAGTAATGTGCTATTTGAATTATTATTGAATAGGTGCTTAGACGATGTATTGCTTTGTGGTAATAAGCCATCTGCATCAGTTGCAATGGTTTTTCTTTGTAATGGATAACATAAACCATCCGCAGAACAACCCTGATACATCACTAAATATTGTGAATTTGGTTTGACCTGAATCTGTGTAGTCACATTTTCATAATGAACTTCTGTTTTCCCAAAGGTTGGATCATCTTTGATATGACCTTTTGGGAGGCTTAAAGGTACAGCTTTATTGTTGACTGTTACTTTAAACTGATCATGATAAAGGTAATAGTGAGGTGCAACTGTCCATTTCAATTGTGCTTTATTTTCTGAAATTGATTCAGCAGAGAATTGAAAAGCTTGATCTGGGGGGAGAAACTCAGGATTTGCATGGCTGATGGTACTTAGACTCAACAAAGTAAAACCACATACACTGAGCAAGGTTCGCAACTTCATAATTCCATATCTTTGTTTCATTTACAGCCATTATCCATAATTTCAGATAAAGAAGGCATTATTCTAAGTTTTTCTTTGTAAAAATACCCTTAAAAGCATTTAACCCCATTTTGCTTAAGTTTTTGAAAAATTTGTCCATCATCAGGATAGAGCCTGTCGAATTGGGTCATTTTCTTGGTTTTTTTGCTGGTGTAATTGACATTGTAAAGCACAGCACCTTGATAAACGATTTCATAAGTTCCAGTTTCTTTCTGGTTGATTATTTCTTTATAGAAATCGTGAAATTCACTTGGTCTACCTTGTGCTGTATCAACAGCATCATAGTGAGTAAATTTTAGCGAGATTTTTTTCATATAAGGATAATATTGAACTGTTTTGACTTTTGGAAATTCTTCCTCAGAAATAAGCAGAAGGTGTGGGTCTGTTGACAATTCGTCTATATTGTTTTGACTTTCCTTAAAGCAAAAATATGGGACAGTTTGCTTTGCATAAACAGACAAAGGGAGAAGACTCATTATAGTTATAAATAGCCTAAGCGATTTCATATATTTTCCTCAAAGTTTTTCTTGTTATTATTCATAGATTTTTCCAGCCATTAAAATATCTGCAAAAATTTTCCATGGGATGTGCTCTGGTTGTGGCTGTTGGGTATTTGCATAAAAACCCTCCATATCTTCCACCCAATTGTGCATTGCTGCTAAAAAACTTTGCAGATCTTTATTTTCCCATTGTTGAATATTTTCAAGATGATCTTGTTTGAGATTATCTAAAAATGTTAAAAAATCTTGTTTGCTTTTTATTGCATTAATTTTCATAAGCATCATTTCTAATTTACAGGATAAATTGTTGTATAAATATAGGCCATCTCGCACGTTTTTTGCATTCTAACAATTGAAATTAATTTCAACGAGACCCATATAGAAATTAATCAACAGTACAGAACAGACACTTTGTGAAATTTGATTGATGATCAAGCTCACGATAACAAGTCGAAGCTCAACAATAGGATTAGGACATCATATGAATATCGCGGCAAACCCAGTAGTTGAAGCAGATCAAACTATATATCTAAAAGATTATCAAAAACCTTCATATGTTGTAGATTCAATCAATCTCGATATCCAAGTTTATGATGACCATACCAACGTAAACAGCAAATTAGTCATGAAACGCCAAGCAGCCGGAGATATGGTATTGCTTGGACGTGATCTTGAGCTTAAATCAATTTCTATTAATGGTAAGAAACTTACTGAAAGTGAGTATAAGCTTGATTCTGAGCAATTGGTGATTGCCAATGCACCAGATGAAGCCATCGTTGAAACATCTGTGGTCATTCATCCTGAAACCAATACACAACTCGAAGGTTTGTATCTTGCGGGGAGTGATTTATTTGTCACTCAAAATGAACCAGAAGGTTTCCGTAAAATTACTTTCTATCCTGACCGTCCAGATGTCTTATCTGTGTTTACCACTCGTGTAGAAGCCGATAACAAATATCCTGTGCTTTTGGCAAATGGTAACTTGATTGAAGCGGGTAAAACTGGTGATGAGCGCCATTATACCATTTGGGAAGATCCAACCAAAAAACCAGCTTATTTATTTGCCTGTGTGATTGGTGATTTAGCGGTTTTAAAAGATCGTTACACCACTTCTGAAGGTCGTGATGTGGCTTTAGAAATCTATGCAGAAGAAAAAGATATCCCAAAATGTCATATTGCGATGGAAGCGTTAAAGCATTCTATGCGTTGGGATGAAGAACATTATGGACGTGCATACGATCTAGACAATTATATGATTGTGGCAACCAGTCAGTTCAATATGGGCGCAATGGAAAATAAAGGCTTAAATATTTTCAATACATCATGTGTGCTTGCTGATGAAGAATATACCACTGATGCCGCAATCATGCGTGTACAGTCTGTGATTGCACATGAATATTTCCATAACTGGACAGGTAACCGTATTACTTGCCGTGATTGGTTCCAATTGTGTTTAAAAGAAGGCTTAACGGTTTTCCGTGATCAGTCTTTTTCAGAAGATTTACAATCGGCTGCAGTACAACGTATCGACGATGTTGCGGTGCTTAAAGCGCATCAATTCCCAGAAGATGCAGGTCCATTATCGCATCCTCCACGTCCAGATCATTTTGTAGAAATCAACAATTTCTATACCGCGACAGTGTATGAGAAAGGTGCGGAAATTAACCGCATGATGTCAACTTTATTGGGCAAGGAAAAATTCCGTAAGGGTACCGATGAATATTTTCAACGTCATGATGGTCAAGCGGTTACTGTTGAAGATTGGGTTGCTGCCTTAACTGCGGGTTCAGGTGTCGATTTATCTACATTTTTAATTTGGTATAACCAACCAGGAACGCCAAAGCTTGAAGCGAAAGGTGAATATGATGCGAGTACTCAAACTTATCGTTTAAGCTTTAAACAAAGTTTAAAACCCCATCCTAAATATCCAAATTTAAAAGCTGTACCTATTCCTGTGGCTTTAGCATTGTTTAATGCAGAAACAGGTGAGCAGTACACCTTGCATTCTGAGGCTTTATTTGAGAATGGGGTAAAAGATGGGGTGTATTTGTTTGATCAAACAGAAGCAAGCATTGAATTTACAGGCGTGACCGAAAAGCCTGTAGCATCTTTATTACGTAATTTCTCAGCACCGGTAAATCTTGAATTTAACTATTCAGATGAAGAACTTGCCTTCTTATTGCAATATGAAACCAATGGTTTTAACCAGTGGCAAGCCACACAGACTTTGCTTGAGCGTATTTTGCTTAATGGTCATGATGCTCAAATTTATGTAGATGCAATTAAACAGACCTTACCAAATGTAATTGAAAAAGATCCGCTATTGGCGTCACGCTTATTTGATGTACCAAGTGAAGGTTATTTGGGTAGTCGCATTGATCAAGATTATAATCCTTTGATTGTAAATGAAGCACGTGAAGCCTTGTTGAATCAATTGGCTAAAGTCTTGGGTGACTTTGTTAAAGAAACGTATTTATCACTTGATCCTGATTCACAAAATGAATTTTCACAAGCAATGGGTGTCCGTGCTCTAAAAAATATCATGTTGAGTTTTATGGCGCGTCAGGGGGATACCGCAGTATTTGATTTGGCTTATGCACAGTATGAAAATTCTGTGAATATGTCTGAGCGACTTGGGGCACTTAAAGTATTGGTATGGAATGATGCTCCACAAGCAAAAGCAGCCTTAGCGGACTTCTATAAGCGCTTTAAGGATGAAGCATTGTCATTAGATCAATGGTTTATGATTCAAGCAGCGCATCCGAAAGCAACGGCTGAAACGATTCAGTATTTAACGTCACATACTGATTATGATTTAGGTACACCTAACCGTATTCGTTCAGTGAGTGGTGGTTTAAATGCCAATCCTGTCAATGCATGGAGTTTTGGTGTTCAACATTTTGTCGATTTGGCGAAGTATTTGGATGAGAAGAATCCAATTGTTGGCTCTCGTTTACTCCAAGTCCTTACACGCTGGTATACATTAGCTGAACCACAACGCAGTGAAGTAAAAGCCGCACTTGAAGGATTAAAATCTCAAGTGAAATCAAAAAATGTCAGTGAAACCTTAAATAGTATGTTAAGTGTTTAGTTGCTTATAATTTTTTGATTTAATTATATTTGTAATGCTATTTCTCTTATTTCTATAGGAGAAATAGCGTGTTTAGAAGCTATAAAGTTATTGAACATTTTGATTGATTATCTATCTATTCTTTAAAAGTCTCATTTAGAGCCTGTTGCACCGCATCTACACGTGACTTACAGGCTTTATATGCAGACATGGATTCTTCAACAATCTTCATCAAATTATCAATATCAGGTTCTTCTTGAGATTCTAATAGTTCAGCATTTTTCTTTAGAACGTCATAACCTTCTTTAAATGTTAAATCTTGTTTAGCCATTGCTTAATACCTGTGTCACATTTGCGTTAATCGTACCATCCAATAACTCTACTTGGATGTGATCAGTTGAAATTTGTTGAATAGAACGAATGGCTTTACCATCACTACGCACAATAGCATAACCTTTGGCCATCACATGACGTGGATTTTGCAAAAGCGTTTCGCGCATGAGTGATTCAACTTGATTGGATGCCAATTTAATCAGTTGCTGTGCCAAATACTGAACAGTACCTTTCATCAAATCTAAGCTTTTATTTGCTTCATTGATCTGCCCTTGAGAAAGCGTTTTAATGACTTTGATGTACTGATCATTCTGGCTTTGATAAGCAGTAATTTGATGCTGAGATAACAGTTTAATCTTATGTAGAGAATCTAGCACATCTTGAGTGCGCTCTACGATTAGATTTCGAATACCTCCAATCACTTTACTCGGTGTATCAAAAGAACGGTTTGCCACTTCATCTAAAATGGTTCTATCTTTTTCATGACCTATACCTACCCAGATCGGAACAGAGCGTTTGCAAAGTAGCGCAGCGAGATTGTAGTCATTGAGATAGGCCAGATCATTGACTGCACCTCCACCACGAATAATCACAATAAGATCTGGTGGTGTATTGAGGTCTTTCGCCCATTGTCGTAATGCATTTGCTAAAGCTTCAGAAATACTTGTTGCCGCAGTGTTCCCCTGAAACGTTGCTGAATGATAGACAAAATGACAAACCCCAGCTTGATCGAGAGCATCTGCATCTTTCTTAAAGTCACCCAAGCCAGCAGCATTTTCAGGAGCAATGACGAGCACATTTTGAATATCAAATGGGGTAGGCAGTAATTTATTTTTATTGAGCAGACCTTCGCTGGTCAGTCTTTCTAAAATTTGTTGATAACGCCGTGCAATATCACCTAGGGTATAACTTGAATCTATTGCTTCAATATTGACTGAAAAACCGTATTGGGGACTAAATACAGCTTTCACTTTAATCAGTACATTGAGATCACGAGAGAGTTCAACACCACTTTCACGTTCAAACTTTAATACCGTTTTGGCAGCAGAGAATTTCCAGATTGTTGCCTTACAACTGGCAATGACTTTATCTGAATCTTCTTCCTTTTCTGCAAGCTCTAAGTAGTAGTGGCCGCCCTTGATACTTAGATTTCTAATCTCAGCTTTTACCCATATTGCTTCATCAAAAGTTACACGTATAACTTCTTGAACAGTTGCAAGGTATTCACTTAAGGAAAGCTGTAAGTCAGACATACAAAGGCAATTACGGTAAATTTATCTAAAATAGTATATAACATGGTGGCTCAAGGCGGTGAAGATATATTGATCTTATGTAAAGTGAAATAGCATCTTTTTTGTTACGATGAAGCAAATGATTTTGCTTCATACAGTTTGACAATGTGTATCCCGACTTTCCAAAAAAAGTGGCTATTTTCTAAAAGTATTTTTTGAAAAAAAGTTTATCTAGCGTGAAAGAATCTGGCTTGTTTGTAAAAATAAAAAGTAAAATGAAAATATAAAGCAAATCATGGATATAGAAAAACCAGCTTGTCCAAGTGATCAAATTAAGACCCGGTGGGATTGTATAAATGCCAACGGTTACCAGTGCTACAAAGCAAATAAAGATCAATATAAGGCTGGTTAACTGAGTAAATAATCCTATGGTTAGCAATAGCCCGAATACAAATTCAAATAAAGAAACAATGATAGCTGTCACTTCTGGAAAAGGTATACCTGCCGAAACAATCGTTTCCAACATGATTTGTTGATTTTTCTCTACAAATAATTTGTTATAACCCGTTGTTAAGAAAAATAAACCGATCGAAATTCTGGCTGTTATTAAGGCGAAATGACTGAATTTTGGCGAATTAAATGGATTTTTAAAGAGAAAACCAAGCATGTGTCTATGATTCTAAAAATTAAAAAATATCTTAATAATCTGAGTAGACTTTTTAAATGTAAGCATTGTTGGTGAGTGTATATAATTTGTCATTTATAAAGATTTAAAATTTTGCTAGGGCTGTTCGAAATGTTACCTAAGTTTCACAAAATACACATCAAGAAGTCCATACTTTGATATGGTGTATTTTTAAGCAAAACTGAGCGAAGTATGAAAATCTTTTCAATTTTAAGTTTAGCTATGTTGATCGGCTTAACAGCGTGTCAAAAAAGAGATACAGATACACAAAAGCAAGATCAAACAACAACGCCACATTCAGTTGATAAGGACAGTTAATCCAACGCCCACTGATACAGTGGGCTGATTGATATAATGGATTGGCGAAATCATGTTTATGCTAAGACGCTTAAAGCGTCTTTTTTATTGTAAAGATAAAGTCTTGTTTGAGATTAGACAAATATTTTACAGATAAGTTTTTAACTATCTAAACTCTATTTCACAATTAAAATATATCGAAAAGTGGGGGAATTATTAATTTTAAAGCAAAGTTTTATTTGGATTTTTATATCTAATTCAAGTAATTTTTAGGCTTTCTCTATAAAAAATCATACTGTAGGCATAAGCTAAGATAGGCGAGTAATTTTCTTTAATGAAATAAAGTCATCTCGTTCTAATCTGCAATGACTGTACTCATCTAGGCTTAATACATCCTATTCATTGATCAAAGAATAACACTAAATATTTAAATTAAAACAAAATTCAAGCTTAAAATGTATAAGGTTCTAAGTGATTGTTATAATTTGTGTAGGCAACAAGTAGTTATTCGCAATAAGTGGTTGGATTGCTCTAAAGCGCTATGTTAGAACTTAACTTCCATATTTATTCGAGATTAAACATGAAAAAATTATTATTAATTTCATCTTTTTTAGCTGTTGTTTTTGTTGCTGGGTGTAGTGCAAAAGACAAAGATAAAGCGACATCTCCTGATAATGAGGTAAGTAGTAGTGCCGTTGCTGTTGATACAAATGAGTCAGCTGAAAAAACGGTAAAATATGAAACCGCTGATAAGAAACAATTTACACTTAAGACCAGTGATAATTTTGTTACAGCGACATTAACGGATAGCGATGGAAATAACTATTCATTGAAAGAAGTACCTGCTGGAAGCGGTATGCGTTTAGAAGGTGACAATGGTGTTTCAATTCATTCTAAAGGCGATGAAGGAACCATTGAACTTGCTAAAGATAAATCTTTTACAGTGAAAGAAGTTAAATAGAATTGTGACGTAAATAGCCCCACCATTTGGTGGGGTTTTTTATTCGTAGTTCATCAATCAAAAAATGATCATATTGAGTGAATTATATTGATGTTAAAAGTTTTTATTTCCTTTGAGCGAAGGCGAGGATGAGGGGGTATTTATGTTGGCATATCATTCTAAAAAGGACTTATGAAAGAAGCCGAATAGGTTGAGAGAAAACTGTACAGATTAAAATTAAACACTTTAAAACCCACTCAAAAATAAGATATTTATGGGCATTTCATTATTTATGCACTTGAATAGACCGACTAATTGTAAACAATTGGCGCAATAGCTATTGAAATGAACAGATTAAAGTAATTTTACCGTGGCATGAAATTTGCTGAAAACACCTTTGCAATATTTTTATTTTTCAATTATTAAAGGTATTTTTATGTTTAAGCACACGGTTCTTTCACTGTTTATTTTCAGTGCTATCAGTACTTCAGTCGTTCATGCTGAAAGTTTTAATGTCCTTAAGCAATTATCCAATAAGCCAGTTCAATTAAAAGACGGTGAATACAAAGGCAATTATTATGTACCTTCGACTTTAAACACGATTACTTGGGGTTACTTACCGAATAAAGATGCCAAGCCTGTGATTTCTGTTCCGTCGGGGAGTGTGGTGACTTTTGATACAGTTTCACATGAAGGTTTACTTGAAGATCAAGGGCGGGATGCGGAAAAATTCTTTAAATCAAAAGGGGTGAAAGATGAATACATTTTAGATGAAGCAAAAAATATTACAAAATCTTCTCTAAAACATGATTTTCATAAAGATGGACCTCATATTGTGACTGGCCCAATTGAGATTCAAGGTGCACAAGCTGGTGATATTTTAAAAGTAGAAGTCATTAAAGTAGAGCCTCGTGTGCCCTATGGCGTCATTTCAAATCGTCATGGTAAAGGTGCTTTAGTGGGCGAATTTCCTAAAAGACCTCAACAAGAAAATGCTTCGGCTGAACATCCTGAGCGATATGGAAACGTTTCAGTGTTTACCCCAATAGAAAAAAATGCCAAGGGTGAATATGAGGGGGTACTAAAAACACAATCAGGTAAATCGATTCGTTTCCCACTAAGTCCGTTTATGGGCATTATGGGGGTCGCACCGAATACATCACAGCCAGTTCATTCAGTACCACCAGCGATGTATGGCGGTAATATTGATATAAATGAGTTAGGTGCTGGATCAACTGCATATTACCCAGTACAAGTGCCGGGTGCATTGTTCTATACAGGTGATAGTCATTTTGCCCAAGGTGATGGCGAAGTTGCACTAACTGCATTAGAAGCTTCAGCAAGAGCAACACTCAAGTTCACTTTATTAAAAACAGGCAAAGATAAAATCCCGGGTAAAGAAATCGTACAGCCATTAGCAGAAAATGCTGAATTTTGGATCACACCAGGATTAGATGAAGATTTAGACGAAGCAATGAAAAAATCTACACGTGAAGCAATTCGGTTTTTAAATCAAGAATATGGTATTGATGAAGCGATTGCTTATGCATATCTGAGTGCTGCTACTGATTTTGAAGTATCGCAAGTGGTCGATAAGACCAAGGGGATCCATGCCAAAATACGTAAAGCTGACTTTAAAGAGTTTGTTGAAGACGCCAAGTAAAACTAAAGCTGCTTAATTAAATATCCTTGAAAGTGAGGTCGTGTATTCAGCTTTCAAGGATTCATCATTATCTTTGAAATGATATAAAGCTATAATCTTTTCGTCTTTATTCGTGTTGATTGTTTTCCTGCAATTTATTCATTTATGTTTTCAAACGATATTTAGTCGTTTGTTATCGTGGCTTTCGATATGTGACATCAATGCTAAAGCGCTTAAAACATGAAAAATCATGTTTATTTAAGCCTTAGTTATAGCAATTTAGCGGAATGAGCTTTAAACACGAATCATACTTTTACTATTTATATCCTCCATCCAGTCATTTAAATCCAAATCGTTGGTAAAAGAATGTTCACCATCAATCTTAAAGACTAACAGAGAGTCATGAATGCTAATAATACTGGCTAAATGTTGGCGAATGATGTTGGCTTCATAGCTTGTGTTGATCAGCCAAGTGGAAGGGTTCACCCGAATTGAAGCATCATAGTCACAGATGAGCTTATGGACTTCATCTAAATGATGTACTTGTGAGGAATTTAGAATAATCAAATAATTCATATTAACAACCTCCATAAAAGAGATTTCGATAAAATAACTTTTATTATGAAATGTGATAAGTATCACGATTTATTCAATCTAACATCAAAGTATTTTGATCAATTGAAAAAATGTCGGACAATCTAAAGCTGAATTTTGATGATGTGTTAGATTTTTTTATTGTATTGTTCAAGAAAATTCCTAGTGGATATTCCTTTTGTTACATAATAAACAACCAAAAATTTTAAATATTGGCTAAATTGAAGTATGATTAAGTTTAAAATATTTAAACAATAAGTTCATCAAAAGATTGGATTTTTTATCTTATTCTTTCTGTGTTATAAAGTTTGAGGCTTAAAATGCTGGTTAAAATAGAAGATGGTTTTTATCTAAATTCACTGCATATTATTGCGATACATGTTTCTAAAAATATGATTACAAAAGATTTTTATATAAATATAGAATATACACCGCATAATCAAAAAGCCAATGGCCTATATCATAAAAAGTGCCAAACCAAAGCTGAAGCGGATCTATTTTTGCAAAGTCTACATCAACAAATTGTGTAAATATAAATTAAAGTTTTTTAGTTATTTTTGCATTAAAATTAAAAGAAAAGGACTTCATTTTTAGGCTATATTAGGCTCATATTAGAATGTGTCGATAATGTGAAAATCACAATGATTGAACATTTTGAGGGCAAAATGCATAAACTGAAAATTCTTATTTGTACACTTTCACTATTCTCATTATCTGCTTGTCAAAATGTGCAAAAAAATAGCAAAGTCATTGCCAAGGCATTTGATACTTCAACACATTTTCAACGCTATCTGATGGATAAACATGCACCAGACAATGTCATTGTTAGCAATAATATTATTTACCAAGAACAACCAAAACTCAGTTTAGATCTCTATCAGCCAAAAGATATTCAACAGTTTGAAAAACGCCCCACAGTGATTTGGATTCATGGTGGTGGTTGGATTTCAGGTGCTAAAGATAATGCTAGAGGATATTTTAAACTGCTTGCAGCACAAGGTTATAATGTTGTTTCGGTGCAATACCAATTTGCACCGCAAGCAACTTATCCAACGCAGTTGTATCAAATCAATAACGCACTGCAATTTATCCAGCAAAATGCAAAACAATACCATATAGATGCTGGTCAATTATTTTTAGCAGGGGATTCGGCTGGCGCCAATTTAGCCAGTCATTATGCTGCACTGCTCACTAACCCAAATTTCGCAATGCAATCTGGATTTACAACTTCGATTCAAGCTTCACAACTTAAAGGTTTAATCTTACATTGTGGAATCTATGATATGAATGCCTTTATCAATACAGCACCAGATGAAATCAAACTCATTGAATGGGGCGTAAATAATCTTGTTCAAGCTTATACAGGTAATCAAAAAGACAATCCTGAATATTTAAAACGTTTATCACCTATACAACATCTTACCGAGGACTATCCGCCTGTTTTTATCAGTGGGGGAAATAAAGATTTTCTCACAGATACGCAGTCCATTCCTTTTGTAAAAGCTTTGCAAGAAAAGCAAATCCCTGTTCAAGCTGTTTTCTACCCCGAATCAAAAGAATGGTTGGTCCATGAATATCAATTTTTCTTGGGCAAAAAGGCGAGTCAGCAAACGTTTGATCAAACTATTTTGTTTTTGAAGAAAAATGCTGATTCAAAATAAACTCAAAAAATCATGATTTAAACTGAATTGTCATAAAAGCGTGTTATAAAAAATAAAATTGTAGCGAGAAATGTAAGATGGAAATCAGTGTAAAGCAAATCAACAAGCGTATAGATGAATTTCAAGAATCAAGTAAGAAAGCATCAACTTTAGAAATTGGCTATAAAACCTATGCTAAGTTAATGAATGAAGATAAATTTGCAGATGCACTCAAAAAAGATCCAAACAATTCAATGGTTCGTTACTATAAAGACATAAAAATTAAATTGGTCACAGAAAAACATTATTTTGAAGTGAAGTAAGCATTTTTATAAATAGAATAATAATATTGTTGATATTTTAAGATTTACAACTCAAGGAATGAGTGTAAATTTTATTATTATATTTCTAGAGAAAAAGTAATATATCTTTAAAACACTTTTTTGATCCTTTAGTGATCTTTTTTGCCTTTTAAAATCAAAATTTAGCACATATAGAATATTGATATGTGCGTCCATTGTTAAACACAACTTGTAACACTTTTTCCCGGGTTCTTCATTTTTTATCCATTTTTTTTTGATGGTGTATCTAAATGTTTCATTTTTTTGAATTTTTTTACCATGTGTTTAAAACATTAAAAACATAATTTATTAAGATAATCTAATGAGTGTGGGGTTTTTTTAATCAATAGGGTGCTGACCTGATTATTGTGATATAGGTATCAAAATATAAGGAATAATTGAATAAAAACAATCAGATGATAATGTTTTTCATTTAGGGGTATATCTTTTAAATAGTTATTCATGCTGTAAAAGTAGTCGTTTAGACTCATTTTTTAAGTATTTTTTAATTTAATTAGGCTTAATGATCTTACAAATTGTGACAAGATATATTAAAATAAATGCTGGTTTATTTTGTGACGAAAAATAATGGAAATTTTAAACTTCATAAAGAGTTTCAACACTGTAAACACGTATTTAATTTTGGCGGTCATTGCCTTGTTGTTTATAATTTCATTTTTCTACTTTATTCATCCTACCTGATTGGGTGGAAAATTGAAGAAAAAAGGTGAGTATCATATTGATAACTCGCCTTTTTTTATTATAAGAATAATTTTTATTCAACTGCTGTTGCTTTTTTAGTGTTCAAATTTAATGCGTGAGATTTTGTATAGTCAAAGATTGTATTGTAAATTGAATTTATATAACATACCAACCAACTGGTATCTTTTGTTGGATTTATGAATTCTATCCTTTTTGCCTATAGTTTATTGGCGGTCGCTATCATTGCTGAAGTCACTGGTTCAACATTCCTCGTGAAATCGCAAGGCTTCACCAAGTTAGTCCCGAGTTTACTGGTGGTATTTTTTTATGTGATTTCGTTTTATTTACTTTCTCAAGTAATTAAAACAATTCCATTAGGTATTGCTTATGCAATTTGGGCAGGTGTCGGTATTATCCTCACTGCTTTGGTGGGGTACTTCATTTTCAAACAAAGCTTAGACTTTGCTGCAATTGCAGGCATTGGATTAATTATTTCAGGTGTATTGGTGATTAACTTATTTTCAACATCAGCAGGACATTGATAAAAGCACTCAGCAGGTAAGATTTGAGTATGGATAAAATTGTAGAAAATGCTTATCAACGTAAAAAAGATCCTGAAGGTGTTAAAAAATTAATTTTAGCTAACACGATGAGTTTAGTTGCTGAACATGGTGTAAATGGCGTATCTATTCAAAGTATTGCAACGTGTTCAGGCGTAACGAAAGGTGGTGTATTTCATCATTTTGCCAATAAACAGGTTTTGATTGAGGCCATGTTGGAAGAATTAATCCAGCAATTAGACCAGCAAGTTAGTCTGGCAATTGAAAAAGATCCAGTTACTTATGGCTGTTTTACTCGTGCATATATTGATGTCACCTTAAGTTCTTCATTTGGGGTTAACACGGTATGGAGTGCTTTAAGCATGACGTTGATGACAGATAAATCTTATAGTGAGAAGTGGGATCAATGGCTGACACGGCGGTTATCTCAACATGCTGAAACGGATTATTCTGTCACATTAAAAATATTACGTTATGCAGCCGATGGGGCATGGTTTGTTGAAAGCCTCTCCTCAAAAATGCAGGATGATTATGAGAAAATTAAACAGCAATTGTTGTTGAGGACTTATCCTGAATAGTGATTCATTTGTTTAGATTTTTAAGCGAACTCAATAGCTGTAAACTAATATAAAGATCCTAAATAAAAAAACCAAGCCAAATGATATTGGCTTGGAATGGAAAACTTTCTTTAAACTTGTTTAAATCATTGGCTTATGATTTATTCACTGCCTAAAGTCATCAAACTTGCATTTCCGCCTGCAGCCGCAGTATTGATACTGATTGCACGTTCAATAAGTAATGGTGCAAGTGGAATAATTGTATTGGCATCCGCTAAATGAGTTATGCCAACAATTGCACCTTCACGTTGCGCAATCACAGTCTGTAATTCTTTTAGACCAGCACCTTGATGTAAAACGGCATCAAATTCTCCAACAGCCACATCATTGATCATCGAAAATTTTTGTTGCAACGCTTTTGGCATACTTTGAATCATTTTTAAAGCAATCGCATCGTCACTTAAAATACACACTTGCGCATTAAGAGACAAAATTGCATTAAATTGATTCAGTAAAGCCTGTTCTTGCGCTGCGATTGCCAATATCCGATGACGTGATACAACATGGTATTGATTCAATTCACCTGTAGGACCCGGAAGTTCATATAAGGCAATCGGTGATTGATACTGATGCATAGCCCATTGCGAATAATGCTGTTTTGCCCAAGTCTGAAATTCTGTTTGAATTTCAGATGGCTTTAAATTGAGCTGTTCAGAGATATTTTTTACAGTACCAAAAGGGCGATTGGGTAGCACTGTATGCTGCATCAATTTATATAAATAAATCGGACCGCCAGCTTTAGGGCCTGTTCCTGATAAACCTTCACCACCAAAAGGTTGCACGCCGACAACAGCACCTACAATATTACGATTAATATATAAGTTGCCCACTTCTGCATGTTCAATGGTGGTTTGAATGGTTTCATCGATACGCGTATGTAAACCCATGGTTAGGCCATATCCTTTTGCATTGATATGTTCTAACAATTGCTTTAATTCACCATATTTATAGGTAATGACATGCAATACAGGTCCAAAAACTTCACGTTTTAAATCATTCAGATTTGGAAGTTCAATCACCGTCGGGACAATAAATGTACCTGCATTTAGATCAGATGTTGGCGTTTCATAAGCAAATTGATGTATTGCATAGCCTTTGCTACGCATCATTTCGATATGTTTTTCAATATTCTGTTGTGCTTCAGAATCAATCACTGGACCTATATCTGTTTTAAGCAAAATAGGTTGTCCAATATTGAGCTGTTGCATGGCACCTTTAAGCATCTTAATCAAGGTTGCTGCATTGTCTTCTTGAACGCACAATACTCGGAGGGCAGAACAACGTTGACCAGCACTATCAAATGCTGAGTTTACTGCATCAATCACAACTTGTTCTGTCAGTGCAGAAGAATCTACGATCATCGCATTTTGACCACCTGTTTCAGCAATCAGCGGAATCGGTTGACCTGTTGGACTCAGACGTTGTGCCACGGTTTTTTGTAAAATCTTAGCAACTTCAGTGGAACCTGTGAACATAATGCCTTGAATACGCTCATCTTGGCTGAGTTTTGCCCCAACTGTTTCACCACGACCAGGAAGTAATTGTACAACTGATTTTGGAATGCCGGCTTCCCATAAGATTTGAATTGCTTGTGCTGCAATTAATGGGGTTTGTTCAGCAGGTTTAGCAATTACGGTATTTCCTGCAACAAGTGCTGCCGAAATTTGTCCAGTAAAAATTGCAAGCGGAAAGTTCCAAGGGCTGATACATAAAATTGTACCCAGTGGGCTGAGTGCACCATTTTCCTCAATGCTTTGCATTTGTGTTGCATAGTATCTAAGGAAATCAACGGCTTCACGTACTTCAGCAATACCATTACTATAAGTTTTACCACTTTCACGGCACAGTAAAACCATCAGTTCCTGAATACGCGATTCCATAATCGCAGCAGCTTTGAGCAATAACTCTGCACGAAAATCTTGAGATGCATTTTTCCAATTTTCAAAAGCTTGATGAGCGTTATCTAAGGCCAAATCGACTTGTGCTGTTTCTGCTTCGATCACATAACCAACTAGATCTGCATGATCAGCTGGATTACGGATTTCTTGCGAATTTATTTCAGCTAAGTCTTGTAAATCAAGCTGATCGACAAGGCTATAACTGTTCCACTGGTGTTTTAAATAGTGCTGAACAGTTTGATTTAAATCTTTTAATTTACTGTCATCGGCTAAGTCTAAACCTTGAGAGTTTTGGCGTATGCCTTGATATAAATCATGAGGAAGCGGAATAGCAGGGTGTTTTAGCCCGACTGCATGCTCTTTTTCTGCAGTATGTAAAATCTCTTGAACAGGATTTTCAATCAACTCTTCAATTTTAATATTTTTATCAGCAATACGGTTAACAAATGAAGTATTTGCACCATTTTCCAATAAACGTCGGACCAAATAAGCCAATAAGGTTTCGTGATTACCGACAGGCGCATAAATACGACATGGAATCCCTAATTTCTGATCTGAAACTTTGCCTACTACTTGTTCATAAAGTGGTTCACCCATGCCATGTAAGCATTGGAACTCGTATTGACCAAGATAATATTTTTGTGGGTCTGCCAATTCATAAATTGTGGCAAGGGTTTGCGCATTATGTGTTGCAAATTGCGGATACACTTGATCAGGCGCAGCCAATAGTTTTTTTGCACAAGCAATATATGACAAATCTGTATGTACTTTACGGGTAAAGACTGGATAGTCCGACATACCGTCAATTTGTGCTTTTTTGATTTCACTGTCCCAGTAAGCACCTTTGACCAGACGAATCATTAAACGTTTTTGACTACGTTTTGCCAGATCAATAATATAATCCACCACATAGAAACAACGCTTTTGATAGGCTTGAATGACAAAGCCAATACCTTTCCAGTTTGCCAGTTGTGGCTCAAAGCATAAACGCTCAAGTAATTCTAAAGACAGCTCTAAACGATCTGCTTCTTCAGCATCAATATTAAGACCAATGTCATAGGTCTTTGCTAAAAGTGCTAAATTTAAAATACGAGGATAAAGTTCATGATGCACACGTTCGGTTTGAGAACGTTGATAACGTGGATGTAAAGCCGAAAGTTTAATAGAAATTCCTGGGCCGGTATAAACATCTTTACCATCAGACGCTTTACCTATGGCATGAATCGCTTGTGTATAGTCTTCGAAATAGCGATCTGCATCGTGTTCAGTCAGTGCTGCTTCACCAAGCATGTCATAAGAATAACGGAAACCTTTGTCTTCAAGGGTTTTGGCATTATCCAACGCTTCTTCAATGGTTTCGCCAGTAACAAATTGCTCACCCATCATACGCATTGCTGCATCAACTGCTTTACGGATGATGCCTTTACCGGTACGTGCTAAAAGCGAAGTGAGAATCCCAGAAAGGCTGGTTTGTTTAGGTGTTTCCATCAGTTTGCCAGTCAGCATCAGACCCCATGCAGCAGCATTGACAAACATGAGATTACTTTGGCCTAAATGATCTTTCCAGTTTCCTTGATTGATTTTATCGCGAATCAATAAGTCTCGAGTCGCACTATCAGGGATACGTAATAATGCTTCAGCCAAGCACATCAATGCGATGCCTTCTTGTGAAGACAATGAAAACTCTTGTAGTAGCCCTTGTACGATACCTGCTTTGCCTGACGAACTTTTACGGTCACGTAAGCTATGCGCTAAGTTAAATGCAATGTCATAGATTTTCTGATTCATTTCTTCAGAAATTTGACTGTGGTCAAGTAAGTTTTCAACACATTCCGATTCAGCACGACGCCACGCGTTATTGATTTCTTCTTCAAAATCAGTTTTGTCTTTAAATTCGGTAATGTAATCCAAACTTGGAGGTAGGTTTGCATTTAAAACTTGAGGTGAATCCATATTCATTGTCAACGTCCTGTGACTAGCAAATATTTTTGTTGAGCAGATGGGTTTATATAATTTATGATTACAGAATATTTGGTGAATAACTCACTATAATTTGAATAATATTTAGAGAATTATTCTATGGAAAGTGCTTATTTAAGCTTAGATCGTATAGATATTCGGATTTTGGACATTTTGCAAAAAGATGGAAAAATTTCCAATATTAAGCTGGCTGAAAAAGTTAATTTATCGCCCACAGCCGCACTTGCTCGGGTGCAGAAATTAACAGGTGAAGGATTTATTTTGGGCTATGAAGCAAAACTAAATCCGAAAATGTTAGGCGCTAATTTTGTGGTATTTGTTGAGATTCTTTTAGACAAAACCACACCCAATGCTTTAGATGCTTTTTCAGATGCCATCGTACAATATCCAGAAATCATGGCATGTCATATGATCAGTGGCGGTTTTGATTTTTTAGTGAAAATTCGATGTGCTGATATGGAGGAGTTTCGTCGTATTTCAGGGCAGGTACTGTGGCAATTGCCTGGGGTAAAGGAAACGCGTAGTTATCCAGTGATGGAAGTGATTAAAGACAGCTCACAATTACATTTAAATTTTAAAGCGAAAGTAAAGAAATAGAAAAGGGGCATGAATGCCCCCAACGCTAATGGTTTATTCAAACATGTGAATTTACATATTTTTCATTTCACGGTTATAAATTTGCTCAGCATTTTCAAAACGATCAATTACTTCTTTTTCAGGCGCTTTGTCCATTAAACTGACCACAATGATGCTGATGAAAGAAAGCACAAAGCCTGGCACGATTTCATATAAACCCGTATGTGCCATAGTATTTTTCCAAACAATTACCGTTACAGCACCGACAATAATACCGATCAATGCGCCATTTAAAGTCATACGTTTCCAGAACACAGACAATATAATAAGCGGACCAAATGCTGCACCAAAACCAGCCCATGCATAAGCCACTAGGCCAAGTACCTTGCTTTCTGGGTTAAATGCCAAAATGATCGCAAGTACCGAAATGGCTAAAACCATTAAACGACCCACCCAAACCAATTCATTTTGTGAGGCTTTTTTACGAAGAAAAGATTTATATAAATCTTCAGTTAAGGTACTTGAGCATACCAAAAGCTGACAACTTAAGGTACTCATGACAGCGGCTAAAATAGCGGCTAGGACAACACCAGCAACCCATGGGTTAAATAAGATTTTGGTTAACTCCATAAACACTGTTTCTGGATTTTTTGCCACAATTGCAGCTGATGGAATGTCAGGATTGGCTTGGAAATAAGCAATACCCACATAACCGACAGCAACAGCGCCCGCTAAACATAGAATCATCCACGCCATACCAATACGACGAGCATTAGGAATGGTTTTCACTGAATCTGCTGCCATAAAACGGACTAGAATATGCGGTTGTCCAAAATAGCCTAAGCCCCATGCCATTGATGAAATAATGGCGATAAAACTAACCCCTTGGAACATATTTGCTGCATGTGGACGTGCGGCTTCAATCAATTGATTGACATGTTGCAAATCACCGACTGCCAAGAAAGTCATAATTGGCGCCAACAGCAATGCAAAAATCATTAAGCCCGCTTGAAATGTATCTGTCCAACTGATCGCAAGGAAGCCACCGATACATACATAACTGATGGTTGCAATTGCGCTGACCCAAAGTGCAGTGGTGTAGTTCATTGAAAAAATACTTTCAAATAAACGCGCGCCTGCCACCATGCCTGAAGCACAGTAAATACCAAAGAAGATTAAAATGACCAGTGCAGAAATGATACGGATCACTTTCTTTTTATCACCAAAACGGCTAGTGAAATAATCTGGTAATGTTAATGCATTATTTTGTATTTCAGTATGGACACGTAAACGGCCTGCAACTAAATACCAGTTGAGCCAAGCACCAATAATGAGCCCGATTGCGATCCATGATTCAGATAATCCAGTCAGGTAAATTGCGCCGGGGAGACCCATGAGTAGCCAGCCACTCATATCCGATGCACCTGCTGAAAGTGCAGTGACAAAACTCCCTAAGCTTCGACCTCCCAAAATATAATCTGAGAAATCGGTGGTTTTTCTATAGGCATATAAGCCTATACAAACCATTGCAATGATATAAAAGATAAACGTGACAACTGTGGGGTTGAGTGAGTCCATATTTAATTCAGTCCTTGTGGAGTAAATCTCCAAGTTTTATTTTTTATCGCATAAGTTTCACGAGCGAATTCTTTCACACAACTAAAAAATATCGCTGTGATTTTTATAAGGTGATTGTGCAAGATTTATGTATCCGATTGTAACTTTAGATACAAATGCAAAAAATCAGCAATTTATATCCAAAAAAATTCTACTGGGAGTGTTTAGTGACTGCGGGATTATACTTTACGCAAAGTTACATTGTTAACGTTTAATTGATAATTCCATAAAATTGTTTATTGAAATGACATATTTTGCTAGTACAAAAGCAGATGAGAAGGAATATTATTATAACTGCACAACTATAGTGCATAAATATATAATGAGCAGATCACATGGAAACGGTTCAACCTGAAGTTACAAGAATAGAAAAAGATTTATTGGGAAGTAAAGAAGTTCCTATAAACAGTTATTATGGCATTCATACAATCCGAGCTTTAGAAAATTTTAATATTTCTAAACATAGCGTCGGTGAGCAAAGCTTTTTTATCCGCGCTTTGGCTCAGGTCAAAAAGGCCTCGGCACAAACCAATTTGCAATTTAATAAGATATCTGAAGAAATCAGTGTAGCGATTCAAAAAGCAAGTGATGAACTGATTGAAAATCCGCAAAATTGGAAAGATGCATTTCCATCAGATGTATACCAAGGCGGTGCGGGTACGTCGATTAATATGAATACCAATGAAGTCATTGCCAATATCGCATTAGAGTCTTTAGGTTATGCGAAAGGACGTTATGACATCATCCATCCAAATGACCATGTCAATAAATCTCAATCGACCAATGATGTCTATCCCACGGCATTACGTTTAGCAACTTACTATTCATTGGATTTGTTATTTGAAAAAATCAATAATTTGATTAGTTCACTGACATTAAAATCTGCTGAGTTTCAGTATGTGCTAAAAATGGGACGGACCCAGTTACAAGATGCTGTCCCAATGACATTAGGACAAGAGTTTCATGCCTTTGCGACATTACTCAAAGAAGATGTTCGTCTAATTAAAAAGACCCGTGAACTTTTATTAGAAATTAACTTAGGCGCTACTGCGATTGGTACTGGGGTAAATACGCCACATGGTTATGCTGCGCAGGTCAATGAAAATTTAAAAGCCTTAACAGGTTTAAATTTAATTGGTGCAGAAGATTATGTTGAAGCGACCAGTGACTGTGGTGTATTTATTATTCTTTCAAGCACCTTAAAACGTTTGGCTGTAAAACTCTCTAAAATCTGTAATGACTTACGTCTATTAAGTTCTGGCCCAAGAACAGGTTTATGGGAAATTCGCTTACCTGAATTACAAGCTGGTTCATCAATCATGCCAGCAAAAGTCAATCCTGTGATTCCCGAAGTCGTCAATCAAGTGGCTTTTAAAGTGATTGGCAATGATTTAACCATTACTTTTGCAGCAGAAGCAGGCCAATTACAGTTAAATGTGATGGAGCCTGTGATTGCGCTTACCATGAATGAGTCAATTGAATTACTGATCAATGCGATTCAAACCTTGGATGAGAAGTGTATTCAAGGTGTGGTTGCCAATGAAAAAACCTGTTTTGATGCAGTGATGCGTAGTGTGGGAATTATTACTTTACTTGATCCAATTTTAGGTCATGCGAAGTGTGATGAAATTGGGAAGCAATGTATTACTGAAAATAAAACCATTCAGGAAGTTGTACTTGAACAAGGTTTATTGAGCCAAGAACGTCTAGATGAAATTTTCTCTTTTGAAAATATGATTTCAGAAATTGCAGTACAACCCTATGAAGAAATTGGTAAAGCGGGCTAATTGTTTACATCATACCTATTAATTCATGCATAAAAAAATTTGATAAATACAGCATTTCGATGCTGTATTTTTATGCATGGTAAAAAAAGTAAAGTTTCTTTATAATTCAACAAAATTTAAAATCACCAACAAAAGTTAATAATCTATGAATAATAAACATTTAATTCTCGCCTTAAGTTTGGTCCTTCTTTCTGGATGTGCGAAAAAGTCAGAAGAGGCTGCTGAAAGTTCTGCGTCTGCTCAAGATGCACAAGTCGTTGCTCAGGATGCTGTACAAGCGGCTGATGCAGCAGAAAAAAGTGCTGAGCAAGCTGCTGAAAATTCTGTTGATACCACACCTGTGACTGAACAAAAGCCTGAAACTATTTTAAGTACCGATGTCAGTCAAGCAGAAAAAGCACGTCGTATGGTGCGTGAAGCTCAGGTTAATTTCACAGCCAAAGATGTGGTGAAGACTGCTTTAGAAATTGATAAGCTTACTTTTCAAGCGGGTGGCTTTATCGAACAGAAAAATATCAGTTTTGATGTACTCGATGTAAAAACACAAAAAATTGCGGATGGTAAAATCCGAGTTTTTGAAAAAGTTGATCCGCATGCAGAGATCATTGTCAGAGTACCAAGTGATAAAGCTGCGGTATATGTCAATCAGTTATTGCCATTGATGTATTTTTTAAATCAACAACAATATTCTGCAAAGCGTTTTGAGTTAAAGCTTTTAGAAGAAAAAATTGGACAAACTCAAACTGTACCAAGTGATACCAAACAATCACAGCTGAATGAAATTTCCCGTTTAACTCAACTTGAAGTTCAAGATCGGGTACGTTTTAGCACGATTAGTCTTACCATTAAGCAACCTGCGATGGTGAGAGAAAGTCTGGATGTTGATGTTGCTGCTGTGGCACGCTTAAACGGTGATAGTTTTTGGAAGCGTGCTTGGGAAGGTATTCAATATGGCTGGCAATTTATTTTGGATTTATTGGTTATTTTAGTCACCATTTGGCCACTTTATTTACTGGTATTTCTTGGCTTGATTATCTATCGAGTGGTTAAGCCTGTAATGAACAAATTATTTAATGATTCATTATCGACTAAAGCACCTAAAGATGTAAAAAAAGATCAGATTGATTCAACAGATGACAATGCATGATTTTGCTTAGTGCTATGCTGTAATTTTTAAAACCAGTGCAATTGCACTGGTTTTTTAATGTGTTGTCAGTTTTTCTAAAAGCTGTTGCATCCCTTCAGTCGCATTCATTTTTAAACATTGGTATTGCTGGGGAACACGCTCATAACTGGCTTGCGGGTCAATATAATAGGCATCACAGTGTTCTGGAATCTCGTGAATCAAACCTGCCACAGGGTAGACGGTCAATGTGGAGCCAATAACAATAAAAATATCAGCATCGCGGATCGTCTGTACGGCTTCTAAGCAGGAACAGCTTCACCAAACCAAACCACATGAGGTCGAAGTGGATACCCTTCAGGACATTTATGTTGTTCTAGGTCCAATTGCCAACCATCTATAGAATAAAACTCAGTCGTGTACTGCGCATTGGGTTTAGAACTTTTAGCAAGTCGGATATTGCCATGTAAATGAATAACCTGTTGGCTTCCTGCACGTTCATGTAGATCATCAATATTTTGAGTAATTACAATGACATCAAAATGTTGTTCGAGTTGAGCAATGATATCGTGTGCTTGATTGGGGCGGGCTTTGAGAATATGTTGACGTCGTTCATTATAAAAACGTTGCACCAAGGCAGGGTTACGCTGCCAAGCTTCAGGTGTAGCTACCTCTTGAATATCATAATTCTCCCATAAGCCATTACTATCTCGGAAAGTGCTGATTCCACTTTCCGCACTCATTCCCGCACCTGAGAAAACTACAATTTTTTTCATAGCATAAACAATTAAAATTTTTAAAATCCTAACACAAATTGAGTGAAACGTGTTTTCTCATTATTATGACTATCCTGAAGCAGTTAAATGGTGTCGGCAGCTTATCTACAAGATCCAGAGCATGACCTTGTCAAAGAGGTTTTATATGAGATCATGGGAAATACCAAGCGCAGTATCAAAAAGTATAACCAAACAATTGCCAATATTGCTACTTCAGACATACCTGGACGTCAAGATGTTTTAATTTAGTCAGTTTTACTGATTTATCATTAATACATAAAGTCTAAGAATCTGAAATATGAAAATTTATAGTTTCAAAATAAAGGCATAAAGCGCATGACATTTAGTAGGGGAAGTGGATTCTAATGTCATGATTTATTTTTAAATTATTCAATAAATTTGATTTGTTTAATGAAGTAAAAAGACTCATCTGCACTAGGACCAGCAACTCGATCTGCATTTTTTTCAAATTGAATATCTGCTTGGACCTTTTTTTCAATATATTGCTTTTTTAAAATTTGCCCGCCTGTTTCTTCATCATGGTCAAACCATGGCCCGCACTTTTGATTGCAGTATGCATAAATGGTTTTGCCTTGGGTATTTTTTAACAGCAAGCCGTTGTCATCAACACCACCACCATTGGCCAATATATAGTTTTGTGTTTTGGCATTGGCAAAATGACTGATTGAAATACAGGTAAGAATAAGCAATATTTTTTTCATCTTTTCCTCAAGATTTAATAAGACTTTATTGTATATACGCGGTTATTTTACAACAAATGGCATGTATTAAAAGAAAAGGTCTGTAAAAACAGACCTTAAAATACTGAGCTTAATGATCATGGTGTAAATATTTCGGCTGTTTAGGGAGTTGCATGCTACAGAAAAGACAAATAATCAGCATGACAATCACGTAAACAAAGAAGCTGTTCTCATGACCAAGATCTTTTAACTTTAATGCTACAGCCGGAGCAGAACCACCAAAGATTGCATTACCGACAGCATAGGCAAAACCAACCCCCAAGGCTCGAATATGTGGTGGGAACATTTCTGCTTTAACTAAACCACTAATTGAGGTATAGAAACTGAGTAACATCATTAAGAAGATCAGTAATAAGGTCACGATAAAAGCTGAACCACTAAAGTACGGCATAGCAATGACCATGACAGGATAGATAAAAATGGCACAGCTGCTACTAAAGAGCATCATTGAAGCACGACGACCAATTCGATCTGCCAGCATCCCGAACAAAGGTTGCGCACACATAAATACAAATAGGGCAATGGTCATCATATAGCCGACCGTTTTGTCGGCAAAACCAAGGCTGGTGATATAGGTTTTTGAATATACTGTGATGATATAAAAACACAATGAACCCGCAGAGGTATAACCAACAACCAGTAGGAAAGTATTCCAGTTCTTGCTGAGTAATTCTTTTAAACTGCCTGAACCCTCTTTTGCACTATCATCTTCAGATAAGGTTTCTTTTAAATGTCGACGTGCAAAGAATGAAAGAATGGCAACGGCACCACCAATGACAAATGGAATACGCCAGCCACCATCCATTAATTGTTCTTTAGACATAAGGGCTAACATAATCACGCCTAAAAGGCTTGCTAAAAGTTGTCCACCAGACAGCGTGACGTACTGAAAAGAGGAATAGAATCCTCGTTGACCTTTTAAAGCAACCTCGCTCATATAGGTCGCAACAGTACCATACTCACCACCTACTGAAAGTCCTTGTAACAGACGTACAGCCAATAATAGAAATGGTGCTGCCATACCGACTTGATCATAAGTCGGGAGTGCTGCAAATAAAAATGAACTGATCGCCATTAAGGTAATAGAAATGATCATGGATTTTTTACGTCCATAGGTATCGCCAATCCAGCCAAAGAGCCAACTGCCTATGGGCCGCATGAAAAAACTAGCAGCAAAGACGCCCCACACATAAATTGCTTTTGTGGAGTCATCCATATCTGGAGCGGTTAATGCATGGGTGAAATAGGTTGCAAATGCTGCATAAATATAGAAATCAAACCATTCCACCAAGTTACCAGAAGCAGCCCCAACGATTGCCATGACACGATTACGTTTTTCATGTGGCTGATATATATGTGTTTCAGTCATAAAATATCCTTATTATGCTGCTACGGTTTTTATGTCTTGAAAATGTGAAAAATCAAATTTTTTGCATTTCAAACTGTTTGGATTTTGCATTTTGATTTTAAGATTAAACGATTATACAAATACGGTATTGGTACAAAAAATACACAGCTTAATACAGCTATATCTAAAAATTAATGCACGAATGTTCTTGTTTTAATTTGCGTAATATGAGAATTTATTGGTTAATTGCATATTGTAAAAATGAAAAAAATAAATAATTATCAAACTGGGTTTTAGATAGATTTACTTATGATTTAAGTTAAATGAAAAGAACCATCGAAAAGTATTCGGTATTGTAGTTGAGAAAAAATATCTAATTACGATTGGGTGAAATCACATCAATTCGAATGAGAAAAATTAGAGAGAAAGAAAATATAAGAATATTTTCAAATGACCAAAGGGCAGATTGATTATCGGCATAATTGACTTAACACGTTGAAACAAAATGAGACACAATTTGTCGTTTTAAAAGCGGCTGTAGACAAGCCTGTCTAGACATTTTATTAAGATTTTTAGTATAATTCATCACATTCTAAAATTAAATAATAAACTATGTCTAACAATATTTACACTACTTTAGAGCAACTGGGACTTGGCGCGCAAAAACGTGCGATCCATGTTCTATTTTCAAATTCATCTTTAAATGATCAAGTGTTCCTGCAACGTATTGATGGGACACATACACTTAACTTAGGCCTTAGCCTACAATTAACTTGTCTATCTACATCAGCAAGCATTGCTCTAAAAAGCTTTATTGGTAGTCAAGTGGCCGTGGATATTGTTAATGACAAATCTGAGCTGAATCGAATTTCAGGGATCGTAACCAAAGCCGATGTAGGTGCCAGTGATGGTTCTCTTACAATTTATCGCCTTACAGTTGAAGACCCCACAGCACTTTGGAAATATCGTAGAAACTCCAGAGTGTTTATGAATAAATCTGTTGTTCAAGTTGTGGAGGTTCTATTTCAAGAATGGCGAGAGCGAAGTCCATTGTTTGCTTCAAGCCTGACTTTGGATAAAACTGCCTTAACCAAAGACTATGATGTTCGACCATTCATCATGCAGAGCAATGAGCTCGATTTTGACTTTATGCAACGGTTATTGGCTTCTGAAGGGATAAGTTTCTTAGTCGATGAAGCACAGCATAAAGTTTCTAGTTCTTCAGAGCAGATTCAACCACAGAAACTACGCCTAATCGATCATAATGCGCAATACAAAGCACTAGATCGCCGAAGTATCCGTTTTCACCGTAGCAGTGCTGTAGAAAGACAAGATAGCATAACGGCATTTACTGGTTTACGTTCCATTCAGCCTACGGCTGTACATGTACAAAGATGGCAAGCGGATGCTTTAGAACAAGAAGAAGGTGCAGGTTCAGTTCTTACCAAGCATAAGCATTCAGACAATCAGAATGTGGCAAGTTTAGCTTTAGAACAGGCATTTCATGTCAGTCCTGCATGGATACAGGACTTAAAAGGTGAAGATGGTGTAACCAAATCTGGTCATGTCCAAATTGAAAAGCTCAATGAAAACTTGAGTAAATATTTCGATCTACAAGCCAAAAAATTTACTGCTATTTCTACAGTAAGAGATGCATATGTGGGGTATTGGTTTGAATTTAATGAACATCCTGAAATAGATCAGCATTCAGGTGCAGACAAAGAATTTTTGATCACTTCAAAGACATTCTATAATCAGAACAACTTGCCTAAAGACCTGAATGATCAAGTGACAGCATTACTTAAACAAAGTCATTGGCAATTGAACAATATCATCACCAATAACAAAGATGAACGTCAAGCCAATCAGCTTGTATTGCAACGTCGAAGCATCGACGTCGTTCCTGAATATAACCCACTGCAACAACGACCTACCACACATCCACAACGAGCAAAAGTTGTCGGGATGGATGGCGAGGAAATTCATGTCGATGAATGGGGACGTATCAAAGTACGCTTCTTGTTCACTCGAAATGAAGACCATACCCATGATGGCGGTGCAGGTTCAAATGACAATGATACAGATTCGGCTTGGGTCGATGTACTGACGCCTTGGGCAGGAGAAGGCTATGGTGCACGATTCTTGCCTCGTATTGGAGAAATTGTGGTCATTAATTTCTTTGATGGCAATATCGATCGACCGTATGTCGTGGGGCGAATTCATGAAGCACAACGTCATCCCACCAAATTTGATCATAAAGGCAAATTGCCAGATACTAAAAAATTATCAGGGATAAAAAGTAAGGAATATAAAGGGAGTGGCTACAACCAACTGAGATTTGATGATAGTACAGGACAAATCAGCGTCCAACTGCAAAGTAGTCATTCAGCAAGCCAGCTGAATTTAGGTAATCTCAGTCATCCTAAAGAAACTGACACCAGCGAGGGACGTGGTGAAGGCTTTGAATTGCGTACTGATCAGTGGGGAGCGCTTAGAGCTAAACAAGGCTTATTACTTTCTACCTATTCGCAAGATTCAGCAAGTGGTCATCATCTTGATGCACAAGAAACCAAATCACAACTTGAATCTGGTTTGAATAATTCAAAAGCGTTAAGTGAAGTCGCTAAAAATCAACAAACCGACCCTTTAGAAATTCTAGATGATCTTAAGCAGTTTATTGAACAAATCGAACAGCAAAGCGAAACTAAGGCAAAAGCATTTAAACAAGCTTTAATGATTTTGACTTCACCCAATTCAATCGCCCTTGCAAGCAATGAAGATGTACATCTTTCAGCAGATGGTCAAATTAGTCACAGTGCAGGCGATAGTATTAACCTAAGTACTCAAAAGAACTTGTTAGCTCATGCACAAAGTAAAATCAGTTTGTTTGCAGCACAGGAAGGTGCCAGATTCTACGCAGGTAAAGGCAAGGTCGAAATACAAGCTCAAGGAGATGGGGCTGATTTGATTGCACGTAAAGGGATTCAAATCATTTCAACTGAAGATGCAATCTATATTACCAGTCCTAAAGAGATTAGATTAGTTGCAGATACCTCAGAATTAAGAATCAATGGCTCAGGTGTGTTTGCCACTACTGGTGGTTTGTTTGAGAGTAAGGCGGGGCAGCATAAGTTTGTGAGTGGGGCTAAAGCAAATTTTATTTTACCTCATCTACCAATAACGGATTTAAAACTTGATGATTTAGTATTGGAATATCTACACAGTGATGGAACACCAGTCCAAGGTGCTGATTTTGAAATTCTACTGTCAGATGGCAGCAGAAGAAAAGGAAAATTGGATGAAAAAGGTAAAGCTGTTGTAAAAGCAGTTCCTGCAGGTAAAGCAAAAATCCAATACGGTGAAGATCAAAGTGAAACAGAATATCCACCTCATGAAGTCGATGATTGGTTTCTTCAGAATGAATTGACTTCTTTAGATGAAAAAGAAAAATAGAGAATAATATGATAGTGCAAAATCCTGAAAACCAAGCCTTTTGGAAAAAAATTGCTAGTCGATCTACTGATATTCAACAACAATTTTGGTATGGTGCTGAAAAATTAGCAAAGTATATTCATGATAATCCCGCAAATTACCTTTCGTATCGAGAATATGATACAAGCAAACCTGATCCCAATCTGCCATGGTGGCGTAAAATGGCCTTTTATCAAGGTCAAGCAGCAATTAATGAAGGTGTAACCAGTCACAATACAGCAGTGGCATTAGTTGAAAGTAGTAGTTGGATTTGGGGAATGCTTAAAGGCGACTTTAATAAAAGCCCTACTATGTCACAAGTAATTGTAAGTGGCTTAGTAAGTATGATCCCTTTGGTAGACCAAGTATGTGATATCCGAGATTTAATAGCGAATCTTATAGATCTGTCTGAGGAAAATGGGAAGACAAAAGAAAATTATATGGCTTTAGCCTTAACAGCTTTTGGTGTTATTCCTGAAATTGGTTCTGCAATTAAAACTATTGTAAAAGCAGTAAAAGTAAAGGGAGTAACTAAAATAAGCATAATTAAAACAATGGAAGGTTTTGAAAGTATTTTTACAAAATTAAAAATAAAAAGCCCGTGGGGGAAAAGCCCAGAGACTTGGTTAAGGTCTAAACCATGGAAAACAATGGGAACAAGAGCATTTGATGCCTTAAGGAATTGTATTGATCGATTACTTGAAGCCATAAATGGACTTCTAAAAACAGTAAGTGGCTCACTTAAAAGTTTATTGGAAAAATTTAAAACAGGAATTACTAACGCAAAAAACTCTATAAAAAAATATATAGACGAATTTTGTGAAAATATACAGAACTTGTTTCATAATATATTGCCTCAAAAGCAATTAGGTATGGCAGGAGGGCATGGTCATAATATTCCCACTAATAGATATGAAACAAATGTTCAATCGGGGAAAACAACAAGTTCCACACATCAGCAATCGGAACATACACCTGAAACAAATAAGCCCCCAAAAGATAAAGACCTTAATGATCCATGTATATTAAGACCATACAAACCTGATACGTGTAAACCACTTGGTAAAACGGGGCATCATGTTGTTCCAGATAGATGTTTTAGATTAGGATCAAGAGCTGGGAGTAATAGGAATTCTTTACCAAATGCAATTTCTGAAGCTGATGGACTAGTTATTTGTGTTAATGGCGCAACACCTTCTAGAACGAATGAACATGGAAAGATACATGAGCAATATAGTATTTTTGAGAAAGCACTAAAAGGTGTACATATGCCTGAAGCAACCGCACCTTTAGTTGAAGTTGAAATCGCTGGTTCTAAAGCTGTAGCAACAGTACTAAAAAGATGTAGTTCTGCTAGTTTAGCGGTACAACTTAGAACATATCATGAATTAAAAGGATTAAGTGCAACTTACCGCGTGCGTGTAGATGTAAGTGGAAAAACGGCTAGAAGTTTACCTTCAGGATCTTTTGGATCGATAGAATAATTAAGGAATATTTTTAAATGAGTAGAACACCAATATCTTTTACTTCTGGTTGTGCAATTAGCGCAGATAACTATTATTTGTCTGCAAATATTGATGATTATGATGCTTGGGATCAGTTTACTAAGACATTAATTTATAAACATAAACAATTGGAAAAGTGGCAGGAGCTAGATTTAGATGGTTGGAAAGTACTATCCGTTACTTATCAAAAACGTAACAATCATGCAACTGTAATTTGCCTTGATAAAGAAGGTGATGTTGGTATATTTCAAGAAAATAATAATGAACATCAAAGCATTAGGGAAAAACAAGAAAGCAAAATTTATGGACAGTTCAATCAAATTCGAGTTATCAATAATAATTTATATGTATGTGGTAGTGGAGGACAAGTTTATAAAAATAATAAAAAAAAATGGGGACCAGTAGGACATGGTTTTGAAGAGCAACCACTTGAGGTTTCGCCAAATGATTTTTCATTTTTAGAATATGATGCAGATTTTGGTTTTCAAAAAAATTTATATGATATTAATGGTTTTGATGAAAGTAGTATTTATGTATGTGGCACGAAAGGTGGGAATGGTTTTATTGCATTTTTTGATGGGAATTCATGGGTTGAGATAGATCGTATAACACCTTCAGCTTTGTCTAGCATTACTTTATGCCCTGATAATAAAAACATATTAATTGCTGGAGATTACGGCACATTATTAAAAGGAAATGTAAAGGATGGATTTGAAAATTTAAAAGATATGAGTATCAATTTTGCATTCTATGACGCTATTTATTATAAAGATAATATATATATAGCATCTGAAAATGGATTGTATATTTATAAGAATAGAAAATTTTATTTGGTTCCAGAGTTATCTAATTTAAAAGGCGTTATTTCTGTTGAGGAGAAAGAAGATATTTTATGGGTTCTATCCTATAAAAAATTAATAAGGTATAACGGGTTTTTTTGGGAAGTAATTGATTATCTTGATAATGATAAAATAGAAACTGAATCAATAATTAGTATAAAATCAGGAGATAAGTGCCCTAAATCGGGTTACTGGTTTACAGTCGCCAAAGAAAATTCACGACAATATTTTGAAAAAGGTAATGTATTCCCTAATATTAAGAGCGATTGGGGTGATGTGTATTGGCAGTTTGATGGTGAAGACTAAACTTTTAAATTGGCAAAAACCATCCATAAAAGGATGGTTTTCTTTTTAGTTAGAATAAAATAGTAAAGAATTACATATGATAATTATGCTTAATTTTGAAGTAACTAATTGGAAGTGGTGATGTATTATAATATTCAGCGTATTCATACTCTAAAATCTGAAGGATAAAACTCATGATTAGTTTTATCTGTTTCTTAATGGGATTACTTAGTTTTTCTCACTTTAGTGCACTCACAATATTAGTTTTTAGCTTAATCACTCTCTACTTCTATCGAGTATGTTATTACTTTAACTTTCAAAAACTTCAAATTTACTCATCATATCTTTATGGTGGATTGAGCACAGGGTTAATTTTAAGATTAGGTATTTATTTTTGGTTAAGTAAAAACTATGTATTACTGATGATTATCCTACCAATAATCGGGGTTCTCCTGATTGTGGTTTATGAAGAATTATTTAAAAAACATTATTCTCTTAGTCTTATTGTTTTTGGGGAAAGTGAAGAGCTTTGTACTAAAAAACCAGAGATTAAAAATGATTGTGCGAAAGTATATTGGCAATTGAGGGACAAAAAACCAAATCCAAGCAGTTTTTATACCTTTAGTCCGAAAGAAGCCTATTTGCTTGAACAATTTAGCGCTTTGCATTTTTTTGAAATTTTACGTAATAATCATCGTCAATTTTTAGATGGTTTAGAGGAGTTATTTGAAATATATATGCATAATCTTCCTTATAACTTAAGAGATTTTCCTTTACCTGAACGTGCAGATATTAATTGGGGTGGTACAGTTTTACCAAACTTTAGGTCCACGATGGATCGGATAGAATATGCCTATATAAAAATAAAATCAGGTGATTTTACTTATCTAAATTGTGTGGGGGAAATTCGTTCGAATGACAAAGGTCTAAGTGAATTTTCTCCACATTGGATGGATGATCTACCTAACGATAAAGTACGACAATGTTGGGATTATTATTCAATCACAAATCGATATGCCTCAATTATTAGAAATTCTTACCCAAAAAATTGGGATATGGGTTTTCTTGAAGCCGAATTTCCAGAAGCAGCTATATTTCAAGGAATTGATGTTGATTTACCAAACTCTTATCCAATATATCGGATAAATTTTGAAATAACCGTTAAATCTAATGAGAAAGTAAAAAAGACTGGGATTTATATTTGTGAAGAAGATAAGAAGCGGATTGAGTTTATGGCTTCAAGCAAAGAAGAGGATAGAGGGTGGGGAAGTGTAGTACCAATTGGGGTGGATCCAGACACATATGAAACATTGTATGCTGAAGTGAATTGGATATTAGTTGAAAGAATTGCTGATGAAGGTGGTTCAGATAATTCTTTGGATGTTGAAAATATAAAGGCCTTATCAAGCCAAAGTTGCCCAAGATCAGGATATTGGTGGAGTCCAGCAAACAAATCTCAATCTCGTTATTTTGAACAAGGAGAAATTTTTCCAAAAATTGAAAATAGTGATTGGGGTGAAACGATTTGGTATTTAGAAATCACCAATAAACTACAGTAAAATACTTTAAGATTTAACTGCAAGAAATGGCGCTTTCATAAAGTGAAACTTGGTTATATCCCACAATATGTCATGATAGAAAAATCCCATCGGGCTGCATGGGATTTTATGCTGGTCGTGAAGTGAATATGTTGGTTTATTGACTTTGCGGTGAGTCTTGTACTGGAGTTGGAATGGTAGCCTTTGATTGTTGTTGAGTTAAAATCAAGTGTGCGATCATGCCAATACAAATTCCCCAGAAAACCGAACTAAATCCTAAAAAATGCATACCTGATACAGTGGCAAGAAAAGTAATGATGGCAGCATCTCGTTGTGTTTCATCTTTCATTGCAATACCAAGATTGGTGGTAATCGCTCCGAGTAAGGCCAATCCAGCAAGTGCCGCAATCAACTCTTTGGGAAGTATGCTAAATAGCATCACCAAACTGCCTGCAAATAATCCTCCTAAAATATAGAAGATGCCATTGGCAATACCTGCGATATAGCGTTTTTCTTTCAATTCATGCGAATCTTTACCCGTGCAAAGTGCAGCAGTAATCGCTGCTAACACAATGGTGATTCCACCAGTAAACGCTACAGCAATAGAGGTGATACTGGCTATGCTTAAAATCGGTTTAGCAGGTGTGTTGTAATGATTCAGTTTGAGAATTGCCATACCCGGCAAGAACTGACCCGTTAAACTGACAATTGTAAGTGGAATTGCAAGGTTCAATGTAGAAGACCAGGTCCATTCTGGACTGATCAGAACAGGAACTGCCAATGAAAAATCCATTGGTACTGGATTGATTTTTCCAAAGATAAAACTGAGCGCAATCCCTGAAAATAATACCCAAATTATGGCATAGCGAGGTGAAAAGCGTTTTGCCAGTAAAAAACAGATCAGCATACCAAAAACCACATAGGGCATTGTGTCGGTAGCTTTAAACAGACCTAAACCAAACTGGAACAGAATTCCGGCCATCATTCCTGCTGCCAGCCCTTGTGGTATCCATTTTAAAAGTTTGTCAAAAGAACCAGTAATCCCAATGATAAAAATAATGATTGCAGAAGTAATATAGGCTGCAACGACTTCATTGAGAGAAATATGCGGAAATAAAGCCACCAAGAGCGCCGTTCCCGGTGCTGACCATGCGGTAATAATCGGTGTTTTAAACTTAATGGATAAAATGATTCCAGTGATTGCTGCACCAATAGAGCTCCCCCAGATCCATGATGCCATCATGGTTGAGGAAACATTGGCTTGTTGAGCGGCCTGAAAAAAAATGATCATTGGTCCTGCATAAGAAATCAGTACAGCTAAAAATCCTGCAACTGTCGCTGACAAAGACCAATCTTGTTTTAATGTTTTGAACAGGGATGCCATTGGGCAAAGCCTCCATGCATTGAATTTCAATGATCCTGCTACATAAAAAGGAGACCAGTTTTAACCCTGATCACCACCACCTACAGGAACAATAGTACCTGTCATATAAGAGGATTCATCAGACGCAAGAAATAATATTGCATTGACTTGTTCCTGAATCGAACCATAACGGCCCATAAAAGTACGATCAATGGTTTGATCTACCACATCTTGCATCCATTGTTTTTCATTTTCGGTCAATGCCGTAGTATTGCGCGGGACTTTACGTGGCGGTGCTTCTGTACCGCCAGTTGCAACAGCATTAACCCGGATACCATCTTTGGCATGTTCAAATGCAAGTGCTGTAGTTAGACCATTTACACCACCTTTTGAGGCTGAATAGGGCACTCGATGAATACCGCATGTTGCAATAGAGGATACATTAACAATGGTACCTTTTTGATTTTTGATCATTTCGGGCAGGACTGCTCGACAACACCATAAGGTTGGAAATAGTGAGCGATGCACTTCTTTGATAATTTCTTCTTCAGAAAACGCTTGAAACGGTTTCATCCAAATTGCACCACCGACATTGTTAATCAAAATATCAACACGGTTATAGTGTTCAATGGCTTTAGCAACGACAGCTTGAGCACCCGCTAAAGTTTCCAGATCTGCATTGACGGTTATTGCATCACCGCCAGTTTTGTTAATTTCAACAAGCACGTCTTCGACATATTCTGAACGATCGGCCATAACCATATGCGCACCTTCCGCTGCCACTTGTAGGGCGATACCACGACCAATACCTTGTGCGGCACCGGTAACAATGACAACTTTATTTTTAAATCTTTGGCGATCTGACATTCTTCTCAGCTCCTGAACAGTACGATTTTAGTTTGCAGAGAATTTCTCAAATAAGAAGTTTGCCGGTTTAATCCCTTCAGTATCCAACCAGCCTCGAACAGCTTCAACCATAGGAACAGGGCCACATAAATAAACATCGACGTCACCGCCATTTAACCAGTCATTGTCAATATGACCTGTCACATAACCTTTGCGTTCATGTGTTGATTCAGCATGTGCAACGACTGTGCGGTATTCAAACCATGGCAGTTTATTTTGCAGTTCATTGAGCTTTTCAAGTGCCACAAGGTCAAAGTCATTGGTCACACCAAATACTAAACGTACAGGGTGTTGTGAGCCTTTGTCTTCAAGCACTTGTAACATCGACATAAATGGTGCAATACCTGTACCGCCTGCCAACATAACGACAGGGCGAACTACATTACGAAGGTAAAAACTTCCAAATGGACCAGTAAAGGTCATTTTGTCGCCCGCTTTGGCATTTGCACTTAAAAAGTCACTCATCTTTCCATTTGGAACATTACGTACCACAAAGCCTGTTAAGCGATTTCCGGGTTTTGAACTGAATGAATAAGAGCGCGTTTCAGTGGTCTGTGGAATTGCCACATTGACATACTGACCTGCAAGAAAATGAATATCGGGCTGACCTTCATCTAATTGAATATCGAAAGTGATGGTGGAATCAGAGAGCTTTTCTACACGAGATAATGTGCCTTGAAATGCATGAATTTCGGTTTTGCATACTTCAGATGAAGCTTGAATCTGGAATACTGCGTCAGAAGAAGGTCTACATTGGCAGGCCAAGATATAGCCTTGTTCAGCCTCTTCTGGTGTTAAAGCATCTTCAATATAACTTTCTTCAGGCATGTCAAACGAACCAGATTCACAAAAAGCACGACATGTACCGCAAGCACCATCACGGCAATCTAAAGGAATATTGATTTTCTGGCGATATGCTGCATCAGATAAAGTTTCACCTTGTGTAACTGAGATAAAACGCGTTACGCCATCTTCAAATTGAAGAGCAACATTGTGGTTTGACATGGCTGAAAATCCTATAAAAATCTTTAAAACTTTTGAGTGCTTTAGCCAACTTTCCATTTGGCTAAAGCAAACACCTCTAATTTTTTACACAACACGAGATAAAAAATTAGAGGTGGTAAATATCGATGACTTGGTTGATGTAGTCATTTTTTAACACCACATATTTATTGAGAATCTGTGGTTGAGTAGCAGAAAAGTCGATGACATAACGAGACATACCAAAGTAGCTATAACTGTTTTTGTAACGAAAACTCAGCGTATTCCAGTTAAAGCGGACTGTGACTTTGTCACCATCTCTTTCGATAATTTCAATATTGCTAATATTGTGGCAAGTGCGTGTATCAGGCATGGTTGCTGAAGAACGTTCAGTTTTAATCCGGAAAACACGGTCTTCCAAACCTTGACGGTCAGGGTAATAAATCAAGGAAATTTCAGACTGAGGATCTTCGGTTAAACGATCATCATCATCCCAAGCAGGCATCCAAAAACATGCCGAGGGTGAGTAGCAGGCCAGCCATTGATCCCATTGTTCATCATCTAAAAAGCGTGCTTCGCGGTAGAGAAATTGCGCAATATTTTCTAAAGAAACTTGATCGATGTTTGCTGTTGCATTCATGCTGTTGCTCCTTGCTGAGATGTTTCTTGTTGAGCAAGATTTTTTTCAGATTGAATGGCATGTTTCATCATTTCTAACCAGTATTGATGTTGGGCGAGGTATAAGCCTTCATCTTCTGTTTTAATACCACTCAGCTTAGGTTTTAAACCAATTTCATTGGCCGCATCATCAGGTCCTTGAATCCAGTGTTTTGAACCACGGCACATGTCATTCCATTCAAGCTCAATACCAGCATAACCGGCTTGACAGGCGCGGAATTCTTCAAGGTCATCAGGAGTTGCCATGCCGGAAGCATTAAAGAAATCTTCGTATTGGCGAATACGTCGTGCACGTGCTTCAGGGCTTTCACCTACAGGTGCAATACAGTAAATCGTCACTTCAGTTTTATTAACTGAAATTGGACGTAATACACGAATCTGCGAACCAAATTGATCCATGAAATAGACATTTGGGTAAAGGCATAAGTTACGTGAACGTTCGATCATCCATTTCGACATTGGCGCACCGAATTTTTCAGTATACTCATCAGCTTTTGGATAATTAGGACGATCTTCAGGGTTTGCCCATTGAGTCCATAACAGCATATGTCCATGCTCAAAACCGTATGAACCGCCGCCTTGTTTGCCCCAAGCACCTGCACTCATTGCACGGACATTGTCATTTTCTTGCTGTTTTTCTTTACGTTGCTGTGTGGTCGCAGCATAGTTCCAATGTACAGCCGAAACGTGATAACCATCTGCACCATTTTCAGCAGTCAGCTTCCAGTTGCCTTCATAGGTATAGGTTGAAGCACCACGTAAAACTTCTAAGCCTTGCTCAGATTGATCAACAATCATGTCAATGATCTTGGTTGTTTCACCTAAAAACTCTTCTAAACTTGGTACATCTGGATTTAAACTGCCAAATAAGAAACCTTTATAGCTTTCAAAACGTGCTACTTTTTTCAGGTCATGTGAACCTTCTTTATTGAAGCAGTCTGAATAACCAGCATCGCTTGGATCTTTAACTTTGAGTAGTTTCCCAGAGTTATTAAATGTCCATCCATGGAATGGGCATGTATAAGTCGCTTTATTACCACGCTTATGCCGACAAAGCTGTGCACCACGATGTGAACACGCGTTGATCATGGCATTTAATTCACCATTGCGATTACGCGCAATCATAATGGGCTGACGCCCCATAGTGGTGGTGTAATAATCGTTGTTATTTGGAATTTGGCTTTCATGTGCCAAGTAAACCCAGTTGCCTTCAAAGATGTATTTCATTTCTAGGTCAAAAAGGGCTTGATCTGTGAAAACAGAACGATGAAGTTTAAATTCACCCGTTTCAAAATTATCGACTAAGAGTTCGTCAATTCGATCAAGATGGCTGGTATTTATAACAGGAATACGTGGCATATGGGTTCTCCGACTTTCCAAATGAGAGGAAGTCCCCGAAGTGCTGCAATAGTGCAAACATTTCGGTTCCGTGCGTGTGGGTTTAAGCGCTTGCGCGACGACGATCTACTTCTGTAGATGGTGCTTTAGATTGTTCTTTTACCAGTGCTACATTGAATGAAATGCGTTTAAATGGTTTGTTGAGACCACGACGAGCAATTTCAGCTTCATCACTGATATCAATAGCTGTTGCCACTAAGCCATCACGTGTTGCAAAAGCAAAATCATCCCAAAGGTATTGATCACCTTCGATGTTGAATTGTGTGGTTAATTTGCGATAGCCGGGTGCAGATACGAAATAATGCACATGAGATGGGCGGTTACCATGGCGGCCTAATTTGTTCAGTACAAACTGAGTCGTCCCTTGTGGTGGACAGCCATAGCCAACGGGCATAGTTGTTTGTGCAACATACTGACCATTGCTATCAGTCAATATGCTACGGCGTAGATTAAAATCTGACTGTGATTTATCAAAGAAAGAGTAATTACCTAAACTGTTGGCATGCCAAATTTCAACTTTAGCATTTGGGATAAGATTGCCATCTGTGTCTGTTACTGTACCTTCAATAAATAGGGTGTCGATTTTATCGCTCTCTGAACCATCGTCCATGCGAGAAAAGCCGACGGACTCAGGCGCACCAGCGACATATAATGGACCTTCAATGGTACGTGGTGTGCCACCTGTGATACCTGCTTTAGCATCTGCTTCATCAGCACGTAAATCCAAATAATGTTCCAAACCTAAACCCGCTGCTAAAAGACCAAGTTCATTGGCTTGACCTGCATCGGTAAAATATTCTAGGCCTTTCCATAATTCACTTTGTGAAATGTCTAAATCTTCAATGGCTTGAAACAAGTCAGCTAATAAACGGACCACTACTTGTTGTACACGTGTATCGACTGCACCTGTTGCAGTGTCCACATTCATTTGTTTGACCAAAGTATCGATTTCTTGACGGTTCATACTAGATCTCCTGCAGTATGCGTGGTTTGGCATTGCATACGAAAAAAATCGTTTGAAACTTTGCTGCCCACTTTCCATGTTTTTCATATGCGAGATTTAAAGATTGGACTGATCAAAGTGATTCATTGGGCTAACAGAATGAGATTCTTTGGCTGGCTGTGAATATCAAAAGTTTTACAGTCTTGCTTTACATCTTGCTTTTGATATACCTTAAAAGAATGAATGATCGCTGTCTAAGATCAAATTTGCATTTTTTTATATCTTAAAGGTATGGAGTTTGAGATGGAACTCAGGCATTTGCGCTATTTTGTTGCTGTTGTAGAAGAACAAAGTTTTACCAAAGCAGCAGAAAAGCTTTATATTGCTCAGCCTCCACTGAGCAGACAGATTCAAAACCTTGAAGGTGAATTGGGTATCGCGCTTTTTGAACGTGGAAGCCGTCCGTTAAAAACCACAGAAGCGGGACAATTTTTTTATCAACACGCTGTTAAACTTTTGTCTAATGCCGAAGAAGTAAAGTCTATGACCAAGCGAATTGGCTTGATCGAAAAAACCGTAACCATGGGTTTTGTGGGTTCTTTATTGTATGGTTTATTACCCAAAATCGTTTATATGTTCCGTCAACAGCAGCCACATTTAAAAATTGAGCTGATTGAAATGAGTACCAAAGATCAAATTCAGGCGCTTAAAGAAGGGCGTATCGATGTTGGATTTGGGCGTTTAAGAATTTCTGATCCTGCCATTAGGCGAGTTTTGTTACGAGAGGAGCCGTTAATGTTGGCTGTCCATATCAGTCATCATCTCGCTACAGATTCTAAAGGCACTTATTTTGCCGATATTGAAGATGAGAACTTATTCCTTTACCCAAGTCACCCTAAGCCTAATTTTTCCACTCAAGTACGTCATCTGTTTTCCGAGCATGGCCTAGATCCTAAAAATCTAAAAGAAGTCCGAGAAATTCAACTGGCTTTGGGATTAGTTGCTGCTGGTGAAGGCGTTTGTATTGTGCCTGAGAGTGCAAAAACCATTCAATTGCCGAATTTAATCTATATCCCATTGTTAGATAGCTCTGCAAAAAGTCCAATTTTTATGGCAATACGTTGTATGGATGAAAGTGAAAATATTCGGTCTTTATTTGATTGTATTTATCAGGTTTATGATTTAGAAGGCTTTCAATATGATCGTGCGAGCTTTACGACGATATATTAGGCTTGTTTCCTAAGTTCTTTTTAAAATCATAAATCAACATAAAATCCCCCTCATCCTAGCCTTCTCCCCCCAAGGGAGAAGGGACTTTGAATACTAATTTTATTCACTTCATATGATCATTTTTTCGATTTATGAAAAATCCATTAAGTTCAATCATTAAATAAAAAGTTATTTATAGATGTTATTTTATGTGAAAAGTAACATATTGAAAAATCAGAAAAAGTCGATTGATTTGTTCTGATACTCTAAAAATATCGAGATAATTATTAAAATAAAAAATAAATCATTGAAAATATAAAGCCCGATTTCTTTATTAATTATTTTTAATCCCTTGTTTATTCAATAAAAAATATTAAACCGACTTTTAAGGTATGGATATATATTCAATCGGTTTTGGACAAAAAATAACAGCTGCCTCATTGTTTGAAAAAATTTCGTAGCGTTTCACCGCAGGAGGCAAAAGTGCAAACGAGCAAACTAAATATTAATCGCATCGTGGATGAAGCAAAATTCACCCCTTTTCATTGGGGCGTTCTATTGTGGTGTTTATTAATTATTATTTTTGATGGATATGATCTGGTTATTTATGGCGTAGCTTTACCTTTATTGATGCAAGAGTGGGGATTAACTGCTGTACAAGCAGGCTTGCTAGCCAGTACAGCACTTTTTGGCATGATGTTTGGTGCAATGAGTTTTGGAACACTGTCTGATAAGTTGGGCCGTAAAAAAACCATCATGATTTGTGTGGCTATTTTTAGTGGATTTACTTTTCTCGGTGCATTTGCATCAACACCCGTTGAATTTGGAATTCTCAGATTTTTAGCAGGACTTGGTATTGGTGGTGTGATGCCGAACGTGGTGGCTTTAATGACTGAGTATGCGCCTAAACGTATACGTAGCACACTGGTCGCTGTTATGTTTAGTGGCTATGCCATTGGTGGTATGAGCTCTGCCTTACTGGGTGCTTGGTTGGTGGTCGATTATGGTTGGAAAATCATGTTTTATATCGCCATTATCCCATTCTTGGCTTTACCCCTTATTTGGAAGTTTTTACCTGAATCATTGATGTTTCTAACTCACCAAGGCAAGACCGATCAAGTACGAGAAGTGGTACAGAAAATTGCACCACAGCAACAGATTCATGCATCGACTCAATTTGAATTAAATGAAGTCACTGCTGGTGATGAAGCACCGTTACGTGCATTGTTTCAGCAAGGTCGCCGATCAAGCACAGTAATGTTCTGGATTGCTTTCTTTATGTGTTTATTGATGGTTTATGCACTCGGAAGTTGGTTGCCTAAACTAATGATCCAAGCAGGCTATTCACTGGGTGCAAGTATGATCTTCTTATTTGCATTAAATATTGGTGGCATGGTTGGTGCAATTGGTGGTGGTGCTTTGGCGGATAAATTTCATATTAAACCCGTATTGACCATAATGTTTACGGTTGGTGCGATTGCGCTCATTTTCCTTGGTTTTAAAAGCCCACAATTCATTCTCTATACCTTGATTGCAATTGCTGGTGCAGCAACCATTGGTTCACAAATTTTACTCTATACCTTTGTTGCACAATTTTATCCAGCAACAGTACGTTCTACAGGTATGGGGTGGGCATCAGGCATTGGACGAATTGGTGCCATTGTTGGACCAGTCTTAACAGGTGCATTGTTGACCCTAGAGTTACCTCACCAAATGAATTTTCTTGTGATTGCTGTCCCAGGATTTATTGCAGCACTAGCGATATTCTTTGTGAATTTAAATGCTTCAGTGGAAAAAACTCAAACGGCCGAAGCGCCAACAGCTCAGAAAAATATTGTTGGAAATACAATTAACTAAGTTCGTAAACCAAACTCACGCACAAACTGACTTGGTATTTCAGCCTGAATCATGAGGATTAAGGCTGGTTCAAAATAATCAATCGTAGAGAATAGGATGCTTTCTACAATGAAAAAATTTAACTACAACATCATTTTGGTGTCAATGGGATTACTTAGCCTAAATATGGCGCATGCAGATTCGATGACAGAAGTTGAACAGTTACGTAATGAAGTTAAACAATTACGTGAAATGATTGAACAACAGCAACACGTGCAAAATAAGCAAATTGTGGCATTGGAAAATAATGTTAAAGCGGCACAGGTTGTATCGCAGGCAAAAGATCAAACCTTTGCACGAACAAAAGCTGGTGCAGAAGTAACACTATATGGGAATATCCGTGCGGATCTATTGTATCAGTCTGAAGGTGGAAGTGCCGATCGACTTTATAATCAGATCAATAGCGTACCGCTTAAAGGCCATAATGAAAGTAGTGATCAATTAAAATCAACACTTGCCGCGACTCGTTTAGGTTTAGATTTTAAAACTGCTGACAAAGATATTTCAGGAAAAATAGAAGTTGATTTCTTGGGTGCGAATGATGGACTTAGAATTCGCCATGCCTATTTTAATTATGGTCAATGGTTGATTGGTCAAACATGGTCTAACTTTGCAGTGCCTGATTATATGCCAGAAACAATTGATGCTTTGGGTTATGTGGGGGGCGCTGTTAAACGAGATGCACAAATTCGTTATACCCATAAATTTAATGCAGAAACACAGCTGGTAACGGCTTTGGAAGATTCCAAAGATGCCTTATCGAATATGCGGATCCCGGTTTTATCAACTCGACTAAATCAATCATTTGCTGATCGGGCGGGTGTATTGAGTTTGCGAGGCATGGTTAGTGAAAAGAGAACAGTTGCTGATAATGAACTCGCTTGGGGTGTTGGACTTGGAGCAAAATACGACATTTCTGCAAAAACCACCCTTAAAGCAGATTATTATCATGTTAAAGGTGATTCCAGTTTAGTGTCATGGACGAACCAAGGCTTTGCTATAGATGCCAATAAAAATATCATGGCGCTGAATCAATTTGACTCAATCACTGTGGGGGTGACGCAACAGTTTAACTCACAATGGCGAGGAACATTGGGATATGGCTATATGAAAGCGGATGAAAATCAGGATTATATTCGATATTTGAGTGATCCGACCAAAGCCAATAAAACACTTTGGCAAGCTTGGGCCAATGTATTTTATAGCCCGAAAAAGCCGTTAAGTTTTGGTCTGGAATATGTTTATGGTGAGCGTAAAGCCTTTGTTGCAGCGCCTAATGGACAGGATACAGGTGAGGACAATCGTTTTAATGCAGTTGCGATCTATAATTTTTGATAAATACTTCTATTTAGTCTTCTTGCGAAAGTAGAGTTTTAGAGGATATTAAAATGAGGTGAAGTCTTTAAAAAAATATGAAATTTACACTATTCTATAAACGTTAATTCATATGGTGATAAAGTTTGTACAGCCATACCTTGCATTTAAAGTTTAATTATATTTGCGTAGGCGATGCCTCCCTTTTCAGGGATGAAAAGGGACAAAAATCCTCTGTTGGGTGAGAGGTACGTCCTGTACCCCCACCCAACGGCGACATCCATGTCGCCTCACGATAGAATGACCATGTATGGTTCAATAATGTATAAAGCTGTTTAATTTATATGATGATCAATATATGGATTGGTATTAAATAACGACTTTAAAAGCGTTTTTTAAAGATAACATGAGTAATTTGATAAAAAACCTCTTTTAATTTGATTTAAACGAGGTTTTTTATATTGTTCGTTATTCGTTTAAATTAAGCGGATTCTTTTAAAAATAAACGGATTGCTTGGCTAAATTTCACGGGTTCTGTAATAAGCGGCGTATGCCCTGAACGTTTAAAAATAATATTTTTCGCATTGGCTAAACTGTCAGAAATTTGCATTTGACCTTCAGCAGGATAGAGTGATGACTTTTCCCCAATAAAGAATGTAGTCGGACATTCCAATTGTGAAATTGCCTGACGATAATCTTCATCATGGTTGAGATAATTATCGATATACCAAGTTAAATAATCCATTCGACGGATAGGTAATAAATGTTTTTGTAATTGAGGATGTTTAAGCGCCAAATTAAACATAAATGGGCTTAATTTATTACTGCCTTGAATTTTAATAAAATTTAACCAAATTTGAATCAGTTCAGTTCGTGGTTCAATCGGTAATTCATCAACAAAACGATAGTTTGAATATTGATGTAAAAAATCAGAGAAGTCTTTTAGCAATCTTTTAATTTTAAAATACTTTTTCCCAAATAAACCAAATTCCCATGTTTCATCCGTTGGAATTTTAGGGGTTTGATCAATGTGTAGATAAGCTTTGAGTTTTTCAGCCAAATTGCCATATTGCATCCCATGCATGGCAGTGGTTGCTCCCATGGAATAACCCATAAGAATAAAATGATCTAAATTTAACTGGTCAATTAAGCTTTCAAGATCACGCCAATGGTTGCTAATCGCATCGATTTCTTGAGGGATCTTACAGGTTCTAGAGCCACCAAAGCCACGCCAATCTGGGATATAAAATTTATAATGTTTAATATTAGGCAGTAAAAAGGGAAGCCATTGCCAACTATGCATACCTAAACCAGACAGAACCAGTACAGGTTCACCCTGACCAATTTCACGAACAAATAATTTTTCGCCATCTGGCATTGTATAGTGTGGCATGCAGTTTCCTATGAATTCTCTTTATTCTCAAACGCTTTAAGCTGTGGGATGACTTGGTCGAGCCAATTGATCCAGCCCATTTCTAAGTCTATACCCAATTGTAAAATCATTTTGTGAATATATAAAGTTCGATCCAGTTGCTCGATTTGTTCAAAATCTTTGGAAAAAATCTGGCGGTATAGTTTTAAATTTTCACGATGTAATTCTAAATGACGCTCAAGTTCAGGTAAAACAGAATTTCCACCAAATTGTGCTTCTGCTCGTAAGCGAACCATAATTTCTTCACGAAGCTGGGCAGGTTGCCCTTGTTTGACCATCCAGTCAGCCAGTTCGACCCGTCCAAGTTGCTCAACTTGATAGGTTTTTTTTCGGCCATGATCAGACTGATCTTCAAGGGTGGAAATCCAGCCTTTCTTTTGCATGCCGTTAAGTTCACGGTAGATTTGTTGATGCGTTGCATTCCAGAAGAATCCCATAGATCGGTCAAAGCGTCGCGCCAATTCAAAACCTGTACTTGGCTTCTCTATTAGACTGGTCAATAAAACATGGGCTAATGACATTGTGTAATATCACATCAACAAAATGAATATAAAGTCATTATGCAACATGTTGCATAAAAATCAAAACTCGATTATAAATACCCACACTATGCAACTTGTTGCATTAAACAGATATGAAGTGTCATTTAACAGATTGATAGCTAGCGAAAGCACGCCAAGGGAGTTCACATGTCTAATTATCCGCATTTACTTGCGCCTTTAGATTTAGGCTTTACCACATTAAAAAACCGTGTATTGATGGGTTCAATGCATGTTGGACTAGAAGAAGTTCAAGGTGGATATGAACGTATGGCTGCATTTTATGCAGAACGTGCAGCAGGTGGTGTTGGTTTAATTGTGACGGGTGGTATCTCACCCAATGATCATGGGGTAACATTCTTTGGTGGTTCAAAACTGGATCATTTAGAAGAAGCAGAAAAACATAAAGTCATTACCAAAGCTGTGCATGATGCTGGCGGTAAAATTGCACTGCAAATTTTACATACAGGTCGTTACTCGTATCAGCCTGAAAATGTTGCACCATCTGCGATACAAGCGCCAATCAATCCAACTAAACCGCATGCTTTAACTTCAGCAGAAGTTCATCAAACCATTGCAGACTTTGCCAATTGTGCAAAATTGTCACAAATCGCAGGCTATGATGGTGTGGAAATCATGGGATCAGAAGGTTATCTGATCAATGAGTTTATTGCTGCACGTACCAATCACCGTGATGATGAATGGGGCGGAAGTTATGAAAATCGTATCCGGTTCCCGATTGAAATTGTCAGAAGAACACGTCAGGAAGTCGGCGAAAACTTCATCATTATCTACCGTTTATCCATGCTGGATTTGGTTGAGGGCGGTTCTACACTTGAAGAAGTGATTCAACTTGCCAAAGAAATTGAAAAAGCTGGTGCAACCATTATTAATACTGGAATTGGCTGGCACGAAGCACGGATTCCAACCATTGCCACCAAAGTACCGCGTGCCGCATTTACTTGGGTGACTAAAAAATTAAAAGGCACTGTTAAAGTTCCTTTAATCACCTCGAATCGTATCAATACGCCTGAAATGGCTGAGCATGTCTTGGCTCAAGGCGATGCCGATATTATTTCGATGGCGCGCCCAATGCTTGCAGATTCGCATTTTGTATTGAAAGCTGAACAAGGTCGTGCTGATGAGATCAATACCTGTATCGGTTGTAACCAAGCTTGCTTAGATCATATTTTTTCAATGAAAATTGCAACGTGTTTGGTCAATCCTCGTGCATGTTATGAAACCGAACTTATTTTTAAAGAATCGCCAGTTGCTAAAAATATTGCTGTGATTGGGGCAGGTCCAGCGGGACTTAGTTTTGCAACATATGCAGCTGATCGTGGACACAAAGTTACAATCTTTGAAGCATCTAATCAGATTGGTGGTCAGTTTAATATTGCAAAAACCATTCCTGGCAAAGAAGAGTTCTATGAAACTTTACGTTATTTTAAACGTAAAATTGAATTACAACCAAATATCAAACTGGTACTTAACCACACTGCAAGCTATGAAGAATTAGCGACAGGTGATTTTGATGATGTTGTGGTGGCTACAGGTGTAACGCCTCGCCATTTAAATATTGAAGGAATCGATCATCCAAAAGTTTTGTCATATATCGAGGTTTTACGTGAGCGTAAACCTGTCGGTAAGAAAGTAGCAATTATTGGTGCAGGCGGTATTGGTTTTGATACTGCTGAATATCTTTCCCATGAAGGCGAGAGTGGCAGCTTAAATCCACAAAAATTCTATGATGAATGGGGAATTGATACATCCTATGAACATGTGGGTGGCTTGAAACAACCTGAGATCGAACAATCTCCTCGTGAAATCTACTTACTGCAACGTAAAGCCAAATCTGTTGGTGCTGGTTTAGGCAAAACAACAGGTTGGATTCATCGTACAGGTTTAAAACATCGTCATGTCAATATGATTCCTGGCGCAAGTTACGACAAGATTGATGATCAGGGCTTACATATTACGGTTGGCGACAAAACTATGATTTTAGATGTCGACAATGTGGTGATTTGTGCAGGCCAAGAACCCTATACAGCAATGTTTGATCAACTCCAAGCTGATGGGAAATCTGTACATTTGATTGGTGGTGCGAAAGAAGCGGGTGAGTTAGATGCAAAGCGTGCAATTCGCCAAGGCGCTGAATTGGCAGCTGTGATTTAAAAAGGATAAACGCTGTTTGAACTCCTTCTCTTTAAGCTATATGTAGTGTGAAGCATGCTGCGAGAGAAGGGACTTCATGACTGAATTTTGAAGAAAATTACTGGAAACGAATTCAAATTATTTCAAATTAAAGGGATATAAAAAATGAGTTATACAAATACCAAGCCTGCAATCCAAAAATGGCACAACATGTTGGAAAGTCGAGACATGAGTCTTTTAAATGAATTACTGGCAGACAATGTGGTTTTTCGTTCACCTGTGGCTTATAACCCCTATGAAGGTAAGCAAGTGGTCTTTTTCATTTTAAGCAATGTGATTCAAATTTTTGAAAACTTTACTTACCATCGAGAATTTTTTACAGAAGATGAGCAAAGTGTTGTTTTAGAATTTTCTGCCAATGTGGGTGAAAAGAAATTAAAAGGGATTGATATGATTCGTTTTAATGAACAGGGTCAAATTGTTGATTTTGAAGTGATGATTCGACCAAAAAGTGGTTTAGAAGCATTGGCTGCTCAAATGGGACAACGTATGGCCAGCTTTATACCTAAAGCCTAATTGGGTATATACTGTAATAAATAAAATTAAGCGTGAAAAATTTCTTAATTTTTAAAATGATGATGAGTGATAAAAGAGTTGAGGTGGAAAATGTCTGTATTACATAAGTTTACTGAGATTAGCCAAGATTTATTGGATCAAGTGACAGGTGCTGAATTACCAAAGCTGTATTTTAATCAGCAAGGAAAAATGTCTGAGATTATCAAGAAATTGCCTCAACTACAGGATAAATATCGTCCTACGCCATGGCTCAGCAATAGCCATGCTCACCTGTTATATTTTGATTTAATTAAGAAAAAATCCGTTAAGCTGGACTATGATCGAATTGATCAGCTGACCATGCAAGATGGCGGTGTTACGGCAATTGCTTGGTATGGCTACGATTTACCACAACAAACCCCAACCATCGTGATTATGCATACGATTACAGGCACACCTGACAGTATGCGTGAATTGGTCAAAGATCTACATGAATATACGGGATGGCGTATTGCATTATGTTTGCGCCGTGGGCATGCGGGTTTACCTATGCCTGTTCCTCTAATGTCGATTTTTGGTTCAACTTCTGATTTAAAGGAGCAATTGGCTTCGATTCAAAACACATTTCCACAATCTGATCTTTATGCAGTTGGTTCTTCCGCTGGTACAGGCCTACTTGTGCGTTATCTTGGTGAACAAGGCTTAGATACACCTTTTAAAGCTGCTTTTGCCATGTGCCCTGGTTATGATACTGAGCTAGGATTTCAAAATGTGCATCCTTTTTACACCAAAGTCATGACCAAAAAATTGTTTAAGGCATTTATTAAGCCTTATGAGCAAACCTGGACACCATTACATTCTGTACAAAATGTTTTACAAACGAAAACCTTACAAGAGTTTCAAACGGAATATTTTGAAATGGCTGGTTTTTCAGATTATGAAAGCTACTCAAAAGGCACCAATCCAATTTATGTATTTGAAAATGTTAAAATTCCATTAATGATTCTAAACTCAGAAGATGATCCTGTATGTTCAATCAAGAATTTAGAACCGTTTAAAGAAACCATTCAAAATATGGATAATGTTGTGGTGGTGACAACCAAAAAGGGCAGTCATTGTGGTTTTTATGAAGGTCTTAATACCAAATCTTGGGCTTCTCGTTTAATGGCTGACTTTTTAAGACAGTATTCATGATGATACGCAGTATCAATAAATATCTCTTTAAGTTAAAAAACTGACAGATCAAACTATTATCATTAGATCTGTCAGTTTTAATTGCTCAACTGGGGCGTTTTATTGATCCTAAGTTGGTAGGTCAAGGTAAATATTAAAAATAAACTTTTAAAATAAAGGTCTATTTAAGCGCTAAATAATTCCAAACAAAATTTATCTTTTGCGAGTAAATGATATTGCTACGAACGATATAAATATCTTGAAAGAAACTATAACCATCAAGTATTTTTAACTTATTTTCATTTATTTCTTCTTCAATCAATAAGCGAGGCAGCCAGGCTACACCTAAGCCTTGTAAAGCCAAGGCTTTTAAGTCACTGGCATTATCTGTTTCATATAACGTTCGGTAATTGAGTTTGCTTTCTATAATTTTATCTACACATTTTCTCAGATAGGCTTGTTTACTATAGGCTAAAAGAGGGAATGTTTGATTGAGTTGGTAATTAGGCAATCCATTTTTACTGGCTGTAACAGGTACAATTTGCATATTTACAATTTTATGATAGGTAAAAAGTGTGAGATCCAATTGTTGTAAAGTGAGTTGATCACAATAACAAATGAGAAAATCACAAGAACCTTCTTTTAATAAATGTATGCCTTGTTGTAGATTTGCAGCAATAATTTCCAACTTTAGATCATTATAGTCTGAGTATAATTTTTGAATAAATTTGGGAAAAAACTGCGTGATGAGAGAATGGGATACTGCAAATTTAATTGAGAGTTCATTATCCTTAATATTTTTTTCTAAATATTTTATTGTTGTATCCATTTGGTTCTTAATATTCTTTGCTGTTGAGAGCAAGACTTGACCAGCATCTGTAAAATCAATATTTTTACTATAACGCTTTAAAATTTGAAACCCTAACGACTCTTCAATATTTTGTATTCTACGTGTAAAAGCCGATTGAGTGACATGACGTATCGCTGCAGCTTTAGAAATGGATTTTTCTTGATCCAATGCAAGAAGATCCTCTATCCACCGAATTTCAAGCGTCATGTTCAATCACCAATCAATATTTAACTCAAGCAAAGTATAACAAGTGATATGCAAAAAATGCATACAGATATATTTTTTTACATTGGTCAAGTTTAGATTGTTTCACCTAAGATGAATTGATTATCTTCGTAGAGTTACATTGCAAATGAACATTGAAATTAAAACGAGAACTGAGAAAGATTTATTGGGAATGAAAGAAGTCCCATTTCATTGCTATTACGGTGTACAAACATTAAGAGCGGTTGAGAACTTTAACCTAAGCGCCCATAAATTAAGTCATTTTCCTATTTTTATTCAAGCGCTTGCTATGGTGAAGTCAGCTTGTGTAGAGGCTAATTTTAAATTAAATAAAATTGAAGAAAATAAATATAAAGCGATTCAACATTCATGTCAGCAATTAATAAATGGTTCATACCATAATCAATTCCCTATTGATATGATTCAGGGTGGGGCAGGAACTTCTACAAATATGAATGCAAATGAAGTTATTGCAAACATTGGATTAGAGTTTCTTGGTCATGCAAAAGGCGAATATCAATATCTACATCCCAATAACGATGTAAATATGTCTCAATCGACCAATGATGTATATCCAAGTGCAATAAAAATAGGTCTATTATTTGCATTGGATCATCTCAATGTTCCGTTTAAAAAACTAATTGAAAGCCTAGGTCGCAAAGCTGAAGAGTTCTCTGATATCTTGAAAATGGGACGTACTCAGTTACAAGATGCGGTACCGATGACATTAGGGCAAGAATTTAGTGCTTTTGCGCATACCTTACAAAATGATTTGCAAAAGTTAAATCATATTATGCCAGATTCACTCAGTGTGATTAATTTAGGTGGAACAGCAATCGGTACGGGAATTAATACCGAGGTTGAGTATCGCTTAAATGCCATTCAAGCTTTATCAGAAATCACTGGTAAAAACATTTCAAGCTCGCCTGATTTGATTGAAGCGACTACAGATATGGGTGACTTTGTACTTTTATCAAGTTTACTCAAACGTACTGCAACCAAGTTGTCTAAAATCTCTAATGATTTACGTTTGTTATCGAGTGGACCGCGTACTGGTATAGGCGAGATACAATTGGAACCACGTCAGCCTGGTAGTTCAATCATGCCAGGAAAAGTAAATCCAGTGATTCCAGAAGCGATGAATTTGGCGTGCTATCAAATTATTGCAAATGATTTAGCAATTACTTTGGCAGCAGAAGGTGGTCAACTACAATTAAATGCGTTTGAGCCATTAATTGCGCTTAAACTATTTGAATCTATTGAGTTATTAGGCAAAGCGATGCAAATGCTGAATGAAAAATGCATTCAAAATATTCGTGCCAATGCGGCGCATTGTCAGCATCTAGTGGATAACTCAATTGGTATCATTACCGTGTTAAACCCATATTTAGGGTATGAAACCACTACCCGAATTGCAAAAATGGCAAATGAATCTGGAGAGAGTGTTTTGGCATTGATCAAAGCTGAGGGATTACTTTCAGATGAAATTTTGGCAGATGTACTTGCTGTTCATAATATGGTTCAGCCAAAGCAACATGCGGCTTAGTTTTTAAAAGCTACAGGTACAATTAAACTCATTCATGACTTATCGTAAGAAATTAAGTTTCATATGGCATATGCAACTGAATACTTATACGGAGTTATAAAAAAAGGGAAATCATCATTTCCCTTTTTTTAGCAATGCAAAATCTTAGTTTTTCAAAGCTGGTGTAGCAGCAGCGATGGCAGCGGCAACAGCATCATCTTCAGATTGTGCTGAACCAGAGCTTGCTTTTGGTGCTGGTGTTTTGGTTTGTGCAGTTTCAGTTTTTACTGACTCTGCTTTTGCAGGCTTCGCCTCAGTCGCAGCAGGTTTATTTTCCGCTTGTGCACTTGGCATAGTTGCATGGGCTTCATGCGTTGCTTCACGGCGAATTTCAGTGCTTGTATTTGCTGTTTCTGTGCGTTCAACTTCTACATGTGCCGGAATTTCGACTTGTTGTGCATTATTCTGCTCAACGCTTGGTAAGCTTTCAAACTGTGTCGGTTCAGAAGTCGCAGGTTGAGCAGTTTCAACTTTCTCTGGCTCAGCTTCTTTAGGCTCTTCTTTTTTTACACAAGCAGATACCAAAAGCGCTGTCGCAATTGCACCACAAATTAAAAATTTCTTATTCATAATGACTCAAAACAAAACGTATTAAAGAGATGTTACTTAGTATAACAGCAAAATGATATTTAAAAATCACCTTATCAAGTGCTAATTTTTTATTGGAAATGCTGATAGAATAGCCAATTGTTTATTGTTCTATGAATTGATGTGAATTGACTTTGCTTTCTTGGTACAAGGTAAAGTAAAATCGCACAACATTGTAGGCCAATTTAGGCTCCATTGTACGAGAAACTTAATGACCCATTTTATATTCGTAACTGGTGGTGTTGTATCATCACTAGGTAAAGGTATTTCAGCTGCTTCAGTTGCTGCACTTTTAGAAGCCCGTGGTTTAAAAGTAACCATGGTCAAAATGGATCCATACATTAATGTCGATCCTGGGACTATGAGCCCATTCCAGCACGGTGAAGTATTTGTCACAGAAGATGGTGCTGAAACTGACTTAGATTTGGGTTATTACGAGCGTTTCTTACGTCGTGCCAAAATGACCAAATTAAATAACTTTACTTCAGGTCGTGTTTATCAAGACGTTTTAAATAAAGAACGTCGTGGTGATTATCTCGGCGGTACAGTACAAGTTATTCCACATATTACGGATAATATTAAAGAACGTGTTCTTCGCGCAGGCGAAGGTTATGACGTTGCCATTGTGGAAATCGGTGGCACAGTAGGTGACATTGAATCTCTCCCATTCATGGAATCTGTACGTCAGTTGATGGTTGAGCTTGGTCATAAACGTACCATGTTGATGCATTTGACTTTATTACCTTATATCAAGTCTGCTGCTGAACTTAAAACCAAACCAACTCAACATTCTGTTAAAGAATTATTGTCGATTGGTATTCAACCAGACATTCTGATTTGTCGTACTGAACATGATGTTGACGCAGATACCACCCGTAAAATTGCACTCTTTACAAACGTTGAAGCGCGTGCCGTTGTGGTGTGTAAAGATGCACGTTCAATTTATCAAATCCCACGTACATTCTATGAACAAAACGTTGATGATTTAATCTGTGAACGTTTTGGTTATGACAGCTTGCCTGAAGCCGATCTTTCGGATTGGGATCATGTGGTTGAAGCATTATTGAATCCAGAGTACACAGTTCGTGTAGCGATGGTGGGTAAATATGTTGAATTGCCAGATGCATATAAGTCTGTCAATGAAGCACTTTTACATGCGGGTATTCAAAATCGTGTCAAAGTTCAAATTGATTATATCAATGCTGAAGAGCTTGAAAGCCAAAATCCTGCTGAAGTATTAAAAGGTATCGATGCAATCTTAGTTCCTGGCGGTTTTGGTGAACGTGGTACTGAAGGCAAAATGCAGGCGATTCAATATGCCCGTGAAAACAAAGTACCTTTCTTGGGGATTTGTTTAGGTATGCAATTGGCTGTGATTGAATTTGCTCGTCATGTTGCTGCTATGCCAGAAGCGACTTCTACAGAGTTTAATCGTTCAACAAAATTCCCATTGATTGGTTTAATTACTGAATGGTTAGATGAGCGTGGTGAAATCCAGCATCGTAGTACTGAGTCAAACCTTGGTGGCACAATGCGTTTAGGTGCACAAAAATCAGAATTGGTTGAAGGCACTAAAACACGTGAAGTTTATGGTAAAGCGGAAATTACTGAACGTCATCGTCACCGTTATGAAATGAATGATCGTTTCATTCCTGCAATTGAACAGGCAGGTATGAAAATTTCAGGTTATTCGACAGCGCAGCATCTTGTTGAAACTGTAGAAATTCCTGAACATCCTTGGTTTATTGCTGTACAATTCCACCCGGAATTTACAAGTTCACCACGTGATGGACATCCATTATTTGCTAGTTTTATCGATGCCGCTAAAAAGCAGCACCAAAATAGCAAGTAAGTATGTAAGAACTTAAACTAGGAAGTTTAAATGTCACAATTAAAACCACAAGAAATTGTACGTTTAGGCGATATACAAATGGCAAATCACTTGCCATTTGTATTATTCGGCGGCATGAACGTACTTGAGTCGAAAGACTTGGCTTTTGAAATTGCAGAAACTTATGTCGATATCTGTACTCGTTTAGAGATACCGTATGTATTTAAAGCCAGTTTCGATAAAGCCAATCGTTCAAGCTTACATTCGTTCCGTGGCCCTGGTTTGGAAAAAGGCATCGAATGGTTAGGCGACATTAAAAAGCATTTTAATGTTCCGATTATTACCGATGTTCATGAACCTCACCAAGCTGCAGCTGTCGCTGAAGTTGCTGACATTATCCAGCTTCCTGCATTTCTCAGTCGTCAGACTGATTTGGTTGAAGCAATGGCGAAAACTCAAGCCATTATCAACATCAAAAAAGCACAATTCCTTTCTCCTCGTGAAATGAGCCATATTCTAAACAAATGTTTAGAAGCGGGTAATAACAAGCTCATTCTGTGTGAACGTGGTACGTCATTTGGCTATAACAACTTAGTTGTTGATATGCTGGGTTTCGACATCATGAAAGAAATGAATGTGCCAGTATTTTTTGATGTCACGCATGCATTGCAAACACCGGGCGGTCGTGCTGATTCAGCAGGCGGACGTCGTGCTCAAATCACGACTTTAGCACGTGCGGGTATGGCAACAGGGCTTGCAGGTTTATTTTTAGAAAGTCATCCAGACCCTGAAAATGCAAAATGTGATGGTCCTTGTGCATTACGTATGTCGCAGCTTGAGCCATTTTTAGCACAGTTAAAAGAATTGGATACCTTAGTTAAAGGTTTCAAAAAGTTAGATACACATTGATGCGCTTAGAAAGCATCTTATTTTTAATCAACTGAGGAATTATTCATGAGCCAAATCGTTGACATTCGTGCACGTGAAATTTTGGACTCTCGTGGTAACCCAACCATCGAAGCAGACGTAATCCTAGACTCTGGCGTTGTTGGCCGTGCATGTGCACCATCTGGTGCTTCAACTGGTTCTCGTGAAGCTTTAGAACTTCGTGACGGTGATCAATCACGTTACTTAGGTAAAGGTGTTCGCACTGCAGTTCAAAACGTAAATGGTCAAATCAAAGACTTATTAAAAGGTCAAAACGTATTTGAACAAAAAGCGCTTGATGACAAAATGATTGCGCTTGATGGCACTGAAAACAAAGAAAAATTAGGTGCAAACGCAACATTGGCTGTATCTTTGGCGGCTGCACGTGCGGCTGCTGTTGAGAAGAAAACTGAATTGTTCCAATACATTGCAGATCTTCGTGGTCAAACAACTTTGTCTATGCCTGTTCCAATGATGAACATCTTGAACGGTGGCGCACATGCGGACAACACTGTTGATATTCAAGAATTCATGATTGAGCCTGTAGGTTTCACATCTTTTGCTGAATCTTTACGTGCCGGTGCTGAAATTTTCCATGCTTTGAAATCTGTATTGAAAAAGCAAGGTTTAAATACAGCAGTTGGTGATGAAGGTGGTTTTGCACCTAACTTACGTTCAAATGAAGAAGCAATCACTGTTATTCTTTCTGCAATTGAAACAACTGGTTATAAAGCAGGTTCTGATATTATGCTTGCACTTGATTGTGCATCTTCAGAATTCTACAAAAATGGTCAATATATTCTTGCGGGTGAAGGCAACAAAGCATTCACAAGCAACCAATTTGCTGACTATCTTGCTAGTCTTGCTAAACAATATCCAATTATCTCAATTGAAGATGGTTTAGATGAGTCTGACTGGGAAGGTTGGAGCTATTTGACTTCTATCCTTGGTGATAAAATCCAATTGGTCGGTGACGATTTGTTCGTTACAAATCCTAAGATTTTACAACGTGGTATTGATGAGAAAGTAGGTAACTCTATCTTAATCAAATACAACCAAATTGGTACTTTGTCTGAAACTTTAGATGCAATCTATCTTGCTAAAGCGAATGGTTATAGCACTGTGATTTCACACCGTTCTGGTGAAACTGAAGATTCTACAATTGCAGATCTTGCAGTGGGTACAGCAGCAGGCCAAATCAAGACTGGTTCACTTTGCCGTTCTGACCGTGTTGCAAAATATAACCAATTGCTTCGTATTGAAGAATTGACTCATGCTGCTTATCGCGGTAAAGCTGAGTTTAAAGGTTTAAATTAATATCTTTTATTGATTTAAATTAAAAAAAGCCATTCTTTTATTTGATATAGGGAATGGCTTTTTTATACACTAAAAAATAATCCTGAATAGTCTGTTTTAAGAGAAATTTAATATCATGTAATTGATTGATATTAAAATTTAAGGTAAGAATTTAATTAACTTAGTTTATTGAAAAAGAAAATTTATAATAAATAATACCGCGATATGTGAGTTTTTAGCATAAAGATAATTTTTAGAGTTTTACTTACAAAGTAGATTATTGATCATCCACTTATTTTTTATAAGGAAAGAAAAGTTATTTTGTTCTAGTTTTGCAGTTTTCGCATAGTTTAGTGTTCTTCATACAAAATATTTGATGTATATTAGCATCTTAATTTAATGCTGTTACTCAAGACGCAAATCCATGTTAGAAGTCTTTAAAACAACTTCAAGTAAAGTGATTGCAGTACTCGCGATTTTAATCGTTGTGGTATTACAATATCGCTTTTGGTTCGGTGAGGGTGGTCATTTCCCGCATCAAGCTTTACTACAGCAAATTGAACAGCAAGCTGAAGTCAATGCTGAGTTAAAAGAACGCAACCGAATTCTTGCCGCTGAAGTGTATGATTTAAAAAATGGTGCTGAAGCCATAGAAGAACATGCACGTTTAGACCTCGGTCTAGTCAAGCCACATGAAACTTTTGTACAGATGAGTACCATTAGTACCCATTACAAACCTATTTATACCGATCCAAGTGTAGATTTAAGAACCAATGAAGATGACAACGAACCTGCGCCAGAACAACCGTAAAATTTGGGCAATTGTTCCTGCGGCTGGCTCAGGGCGTCGTTTTTCAAAAACCGAACTTAAACAGTACCAAGTCATCCAAAATCAAACAGTGTTAGCGCATACCATAGCGCGTCTAAACGATTTACCACTTGCGGGTTATGTACTTGCTGTTGGTGAGCAAGACCAGTATGCGCAAACATTGCCATTAAAAAATAAACATTTGAGCCATTTTTGTTTGGGGGGTGCAGAACGTGTTGATTCGGTTTTAAATGCATTGCGTTATTTAGAACAATTTGCACAAGCCGATGATCTAGTTTTTGTACATGATGCTGCTCGTCCTTGTGTGACACAACAATGTCTTGAAAACTTAGTCGATACCGCAATAAACCTGAACAGCAGTGCGATTCTTGCAATTCCTGTAAGAGATACTTTGAAGTTTGTTGAAAATCAGCAAGATATCAATAAAACAGTCAGTCGTGATCAATTGTGGCAAGCACAGACACCACAAATTTCTACCTTTTCAAAGCTTAAAACGGCAATCGAAATAGCTTTAGAGAATAATATTGTGATTACGGATGAGGCGAGTGCATTGGAATATATCAATGAACCTGTCAAAGTGGTGATGGGGCGTTCTGATAATATTAAAATCACCTATCCTGACGATTTGGAGTTGGCCAAGTTAATTTTGCAATCACAGCAGTAAAAACAACGAAAATAAAAATAATTATGCATTGATTGATTTTCTCAACCGCTATTTATCTCTATAATTTGACCAGATTAAACTAGGTTTAAGATTTGTATTCATGACACCATCGCCACAGTATAAGTTTCTACGTCAATCAGTCAGAGATGGTTTAAGTATTAATCAAAAAGTTTCAAGGTGGGACAAACTACACCTTGATCCTTGGTTATTGGGCTTTTTAATTATCAATGCGATTTTGGGTTTATTGATGGTCTATAGCGCATCTTCTGAAGATATGTCTATGGTCATTCGGCAAGCCGTGAGTTTCGGTGTTGGTTTTGTTTTGCTTTTTATTTGTGCACAAATTCCACCAAAAGTATATCAAGCGATTAGTCCTTGGTTTTATTTATTCGCAATTTTGTTGTTGATTCTGGTTTTATTGGTCGGTGATGTTCGATTAGGCGCAAAGCGCTGGCTGACCATTCCAGGGATTGGCAGTATGCAACCCAGCGAATTTATGAAGTTCGCCATGCCATTGATGATGGCATGGTATTTTGCACGTAACCCGTTGCCGCCTAAATTTAAGCACATTGTAATTGCATTGATCATTATGATGGTGCCTTTCATATTGGCATTATTACAGCCAGACTTGGCGATTGGTATCGTGATCGGTGGTGTGTTTGCCTTGTTTTTAAGTGGTATGTCGTGGACTTTAATTCTTGGGACTTTAGCGGCATTGGCATTGGCTTTCCCTTTAATTTGGACTTTTGTATTACAAGCTTATCAAAAGAAAAGGATTATGACTTTATTTGATCCTGAGTCAGATGCACTTGGGGCAGGATGGAACATTATCCAATCTAAAATTGCGATTGGTTCAGGCGGAATGACAGGGCGTGGATTCTTAGAAGGAACACAGTCTCAGTTGGGATATTTACCTGAACATCATACTGATTTTATTATGTCGACCTATGCAGAAGAATTTGGTTTTATTGGGGTGTTCTTCTTATTTGCACTTTATACCGCAATGATTTTTAGATGTATGATGATTAGCTTAAGCAGCTTCCATAACTATGGTCGTTTATTGGCAGGTACGATTGGTTTGTCTTTGTTTTTCTATGTATTTGTAAACTCTGGCATGGTCAGTGGGATTTTACCTGTGACTGGCGATCCATTACCGTTGATGAGTTATGGTGGATCAGCCGTGATTGCGTTGTTAGCAAGTTTTGGTATTGTTATGTCTATCCATACGCACAAATAAAATCTTCGCAATTTAAAATTTTTTAAACTAAAGCTATTCCTTCTCTTTTATAAGAGAAGGATAGTATCAAACATAAACACAAACTATTTTTCTTAAAATTAAATCGCTTATATAGCTTCCTGATAGTTTAAAAATCATGTGATATTATGATTGATTTATCTATTTAAAGTTGAATTAAAGCTGACATTTCAACATCAAATCGGTATTGCTAAATCTGTTCTAAGTGCTAAATTAAAATAGTCATATAAATTATTTCTCTAACTACATCATTTTTATTATAAGACGATTAATTCGTATAAGGTTCGGTTCAGTATGCATATCATCATCATGGGGGCAGGTGTTATTGGTACAACATCCGCCTACTATCTAAAACAAGCAGGTCATGAAGTCACTGTGATTGATCGACAACCCAATGTGGCTTTAGAAACCAGTTTTGCCAACGCTGGGCAGATTTCTCCGGGTTATGCATCACCTTGGGCTGCACCAGGTATTCCACTAAAAGCGTTTAAATGGATGTTTCAACCACATTCACCACTGGCGATTAAGCTAACAGGCGATATGCATCAGTATCAGTGGATGGTCCGCATGTTGGCTGAATGTAATATCAATCGTTACCAGATCAATAAAGAGCGAATGGTGCGAATTTCAGAATATAGCCGTGACTGTTTGGATGAGTTACGAGCGGAGACCAAGATTCATTTTGATGAACGTCAATTAGGTACATTACAACTTTTTCGTAAACAACATCAATTGGATGTGGCAGGCAAGGATACCGAAGTTTTAAAACATGAAGGTGTACCATTTGAGTTGTTGGATAAAGCTGGGGTCATCAAAGCTGAACCTGCTTTAGCCCACGCAACAGTCGATTTTGTTGGTGGTTTGCGTTTACCCAATGACCAGACAGGCGATTGCCAAAAATTCACAACAGAGTTGGCAGAACTTGCAGCCAAACAAGGGGTCAATTTTTTATTTAATACGGTAATCGAATCAATCGAAAAAGATGCCGAACGGATTACCGCGATTCACTTGAAAGATGGTCGTAAAATCAAGGGAGATGCTTATGTCATGGCATTGGGCAGTTATAGTCATGAAATGCTCAAACAATTGGAGATAGATGCACCTGTATATCCTTTAAAAGGCTATTCGATCACCACCAAAATTGTTGATCCGGCACTTTCACCGGTTTCTACAATCTTAGATGAGTCTTATAAAATTGCCTTAACCCGTTTTGATGATCGAATTCGTGTAGGCGGGATGGCTGAAATTAATGGTTTTGATCGCGCTTTAAAATCTAGCCGTGAAGACACTTTGCTTATGGTTTTACAACAATTATTTCCAAATGCAAGTGACATATCAGATGCACATTTCTGGACGGGTTTAAGACCAGCCACACCAGATGGAACCCCGATTGTTGGTAAAACAAGGTATCAAAATCTCTATACCAATACGGGGCATGGAACTTTAGGTTGGACCATGTCATGTGGTTCAGCAAAATTATTATCCGATATTATTTCTGGAACCACACCACAAATTGAATATGATGATTTGAATGTGTTCCGATATGACTCAGTGAATCACTAAGATGATTGTTAAAACGATATGAATCAAAATCATCAAGTTGCAGAACAGGAAATTTCATTTTCCAATGTACATTTTTGGCATTGGTTTATGCTTTTATTTCGTGGTTTTGATGAAGAAAAGGAGTTGAATTTAGATGAGGCGATTGAGGAAGCGGTTGGTTTAGATCCGTATAGCAATGAATTGGCAGCGTGGTATCAATCATTTCTACCCAGTGAAAATAATACCATTCGAAATTACCAATTTTCTATTAGTGCGGATATTCGGGTAGATATCCAGTTTACTCAAGAGCAGATCAATTATTATCTTAATGATCTATACATAGGCAATCTGGGTGGGCACTTTGAAGCATGGTTTTTTACCCTAAAAGAACTTTTGAGTTTTCAATTGAATGATCAGCATTTCTTATTATTGTTAACGATGCTGGGTGTTGAACCTCAACAGACTTTAGAGGCTAAAATTCAAATATCAAAAAGATTAAATAACATTCCGTCATTTCAAGGGCAACAAGATTACATCGCAAATTGTATCGTGAATGGTTTAAAGATGAATCAAGAATTTTATCAGGATGAACAAATCGGGATATTAAATCGACAAAATCATAGTATGCGTAATGTTGAGTTATATCCTGATGATTTGGAACATATAAAAACCATTAATCTTATTTTAAAGCATGAATAAATATGAAAATAATAATAAAAGCGTTGTTTACCGCGATTAGAAATGGAGAAATGAAAAACATTCGCTGTAACGTTGCAAGATGTTCGACAACTTTTCAAGAATTGACAAAGCTTGATGCTGACTTCAATCAAGCTACAACAGAGCCAGAGTCGCTGAACAAGTTAATCGCTAAGCTATTTAATTCTTAAGCAATTTAAAGATCTTAATTTTTAATTTAAAAATTAGAGAATAATTGAACATATTTTACTTGTATTCGAACAAATTCATGGCATATTAATTGCTAATACAAGGAAAGATGATTGCAGGAGAGAAGTCTCTTGCGGACTCGCCGAAGGAGCAACGACCCCGGAAACTCTCAGGCAAAAGGACTGTAATCATTGTAAAACCTCTGGAGAGAAGTCATTCTATTGAAAACAAAAAAGAAATGACTCACCGAAGGGGATGGTAAAGCCTAAATAGTTTAGGTTTTTATCGAAGCTCTCAGGTACACATGACAGATGGGGCATACATTGACAATGTAATAAAAAATATTGCATTTCAACGGAGTGTGCGTATGTGTCATGTCGTCATTATTGGTTCTGGTATTACAGGGGTTACCTCTGCCTATGAACTTGCTCAATTAGGTTATCAAGTTACTGTTATTGATAAACATTTATTTCCCGCAATGGAAACATCTTTTGCCAATGGTGGGCAGCTGTCTGCGTGTAATGCTGAAGTGTGGAATCAAAAATCCACTGTGTTAAAAGGCATTAAATGGATGGCGAAGAAAGATGCACCATTATTGCTCAATCCATCTTTTGATTTGCACAAATATGCATGGCTGGTCGAATTCCTTGGCAATATCAAACACTATGAAGCAAATACTCAAAATACAGTGAAAATGGCACTTTTAGCGCGTCAAAGGCTATTTAATATTGCTGAACAAGAAGGCATTGATTTTGATTTAGAAAAACGTGGCATCTTACATTTCTACCATTCTGAATATGATTATAAAGTGGCAACCAACGTCAATGCGCTGTTATGTAAAGGTGGTTTAGAACGCCATGCCGTGACCAATGAAGAAATTAAATCCATCGAACCGAGTTTGACGGGTGAATACTATGGTGGTTTTTATTGCCCAGGTGATGCAACTGGTGATATCCATAAATTTACCACTGGACTTGCCAAAGCCACTGAAAAATATGGGGTAAAATATTTATTTGGTATGGAAGTCGTTAATGTAGAACACACTGCCAATGGGGTAAATATTCAATATCATTCGAGTGTTGAAAACATGGAAGGTGGTTCAGTAGCAGTTGAACAACTCAGTGCAGATGCCGTGGTGATTTGTGGTGGTGTTGGCAGTTACCAATTGGCCAATCAATTGGGCGACCGTGTGAATGTTTATCCTGTAAAAGGCTATTCCATCACCGTACAATTGGATGATGAGAAAAGTATCAATGGCGCACCTTGGGTCAGCTTGCTCGATGAAAGTGCGAAAATCGTCACGTCACGATTAGGTGCTAATCGTTTACGTATTGCTGGAACTGCTGAATTTAATGGCTATAATCGAGATATCCGCTCAGATCGTATCCAACCTTTAACAGATTGGGTCAATAAGAACTTCGATATTTCAACCGAGCATTGTATCCCGTGGGCAGGTTTGCGTCCGATGATGCCGAACATGATGCCAGTGGTAAAACGTGGAAAACGTGAACGGGTATTTTACAATACAGGGCATGGGCATTTAGGCTGGACGTTGTCTGCTGCAACAGCTGTGATGATTAGTCAGGAAATTGCAAGCTCGCATCCGATTTAATCATATAGGCAATATTTTTGTATTTGCACTCTGGTGAATGTCCATATTCACCAGAGTGCTAGTAAAAATAATTAGGTGTGTTATGAATATAGAATCAACAACGCAAAAGCACTGGCATGAAACGAGTTATGCAAAGTTAGTTGAATCGATTCAATATATTGCACAAAATTATCACGATGTGTACGCCTTGGCCTTGTACTACTATTGTGACGATGATGAACCTTGTTTTCCCAAAGTTGAACTTAACTTTAATACCAATCAACAGTTTCAAGCGCAAATTTCTGAAGCGTCGAGTCAAGCTGAAGCGAAATGGAATTATGCCTATTGGTTACAAGAACCGTCTTGGGATATTGGTGGAGAGAATGATCAGCTTTTGGCACAATGGTTTGAGCAAACGCCATTTTATTATTCTCAAAAACAGATGGAATATGCTGAACAAGAAGATGATGCACTATTTAATGAACTTTTAGAAAAAGGCGAGCAGTTTGCTCAATTGTTTATTACACAAATAATCAAAATGGTTCAGCAATTATTTTCTGAAAATATTCTTCAAGATATATTTGGGAAAAATCTCCCAGTCATTATTCATGAACTTGAATATTATGAAGAACCCATTTCATGGACCAAAAGAGCCAATCCAAGCGCATTAATCAATGAATTTATGGATGCCTGTGAAAGTGATTTCTCTTAACAAAATATTCTTATGATTCAATGCTGAGGGACGTGATGTGTCCCACAGCACTTATTGAATGGAAGCAAGCAGTTTAAACGTTATAGACGAGTAAAGACTTCTTCTTGGGTCAAACGAGACTTGGGCAATTTTGCATTAAAGTCACTATCACTACGATAACCGAGTGTCATAATCACAGACGGGACCAAATTCTTTTCAATTAAGCCTAATTCTTCAGTCAGAATATCTTCGTCAAAACCACCGATTGGCGTTGCATCGATACCTTCAATACCTGCAGCTAACAGCATTTGACCCAGTGCGATAAAGGTTTGATTTTCCGCCCAGCGCTGAATATCACCTTTTTCATTGCGATAATAAGAGACATAGCCTGTACGACTGTCTTTTTGACCTTGCTTAGCCTTGTCATCTTTAAAGCGGCCACTGAGATCATCCTGCTGAAGTAAATTACTCAGGTGCTGTTCTGTAATATCTGCTTTGGTACAGAATAAAATTGTATGTGATGAATCTAAAACCTTTGGTGCGTTGTAGCTATATTTTCCGACTAAGGCTTTAGCAATACGTTGTTTAGCTGCATCATTCTCAGCAATAAAAAAATGCCAAGGCTGGATATTGATTGACGATGGGGTTAAACGCAGGATTTCAAGTAAACGTGCAAATTGTGCTTGAGGAATCTTTTTAGAAGAATCATAAGCTTTTGTGGTGTAACGTGTTTTTGCTACATTTAATACATCCATAAGGCGATCTCATATATCGTAAATTTTCGATATATTGTATGCTAAAATCGCGAAATGTGAATCTTCAAAACGTAAATAAAGGTGAAAAATCATGATTTTTAATCATGGGTAAAGTGATTTGTGTCTGAAATTGTCCATTTAATAAATTTCCAATCCGCATTTTCATCCACTTCTAAAATCATTGCTTCAGATGTTTTTTCGCGCCAATCCCCTAAAACAATTCTAGTTTTACCATTTACATCATGAATTTCAGGGCGATGGGTATGACCATGAACCAACAGATCGACATTATTAACTGCTTTTTCAACAGCTTGTTGGTTAACATCCATAATTTCATAGGACTTATTTTGTTGAGACTCACGGCTTTTTTTACGAAAGCCATTGGCAAGTTTTTGTCTAAAACCAAGTGGGGTGCTTTTTAAAAGTCCCAATACAATCGGATTGCGAATAATTTTTTTAAATCGTTGATAAGAGATATCATCAGTACATAAAGCATCGCCATGTTCAAGACGGAATTTTTTTTCACCAATGCTAAATGTATAAAATTCAGGTAGTAATTTTCCATTAAACTGATTTAAAAACGTTTGCCCTAAGGCAAAATCACGATTACCTACTTGAAAATATATTTGATTACCAGTTTGTAAAGAAAATTGTTTTAGATGCTCAATAATTTCATCTAACCATGGGGCAGTATAATCATCGCCAATCCAAGCATTAAACCAGTCACCGAGAATAAACAGTTGCGTATTTTGATATTTATAGTGTTCTAATAAATCAAAAAACCCTCGAACCAGTCGAGGGTGTTCTGGTGACAAATGTAAATCCGCGATAAACAGATAGGTCACTTATTTTTCCTATTTAATAACTCCTCCCAAGCTTGCTTTGTAAAGGGAACAGTATCCCTTAATTTAAAAGTAGGATTTGGGAGGATTTATAAATTATTCAGAGATAATTTTTGCAGATTCAATCACAATGTTTTCTAAAGGAACATCAGCATGATAACCACGGTTACCCGTGCGAACACCTTTGATTGCTTCAACGATGTCTAAACCTTCAGTTACTTTACCAAATACTGCATAACCCCAACCTTGAGCAGTTTTACCTGTATGGTTAAGGAAAGAGTTGTTTTTTACATTGATAAAAAATTGTGCAGAAGCAGAGTGAGGCGCTTGAGTACGTGCCATTGCAATCGTACCTTCGTCATTGCTTAAACCATTGTCCGCTTCATTTTCAATTGAATCACGTGTGGTTTTTTCTTTGAAGTTTTCATCCATGCCACCGCCTTGGATCATGAAACCATCAATAACACGATGGAAGATTACGCCATCATAAAAACCATCACGAACATATTCTAAAAAGTTAGCAACAGTTTTTGGTGCTTTTTCAGAGTTAAGTTCAAGAACAATGCGTCCTTTGTTGGTGTTTAATTCGACTTGAGGAAAACTCATTCTATAATCTCCTAATCATGACTAAAAATGTCATGGGTTTTTGGTTGAGAGAAGCATAAGCAAACTGTAAACTACATAGCAAGTAAAAATGTGAAATTCTTTTGTTAAAAAAGGATAAAATCACATTTTCTATATTCAATTTTAACTTTTAGAAGTGATTTATCAACTATGAAGCCAAATGATGTTGTTTCAGAACTGCCGAAAACCCCGACAAATAGTCCAAGCCCTGTCGATAATGCGCAGCAAGAACAACAAGCGGGCTTAGATTTTGTACGCCAAGTCATTACAGAAGATTTGGCAGCGGGCCGTACACAAAAAGTTGTTACACGTTTTCCACCTGAGCCAAATGGTTATCTACATATTGGCCATGTAAAGGCTATTTGCTTAAATTTTGGCATCGCTCAAGAATACGATGGTTTGTGTAACTTGCGTTTTGATGACACCAACCCAGATGCTGAAGAACAAGAATATGTTGATGGTATTGCCAATGACGTAAAATGGTTAGGTTTTGAATGGAATGGCGAACCTCGCTATGCATCAAGCTATTTTGACCAATTACATGCTTGGGCAGTTCAGTTGATCAAACAGGGCGATGCTTATGTAGATCTACAAAGCCCAGAAGAAATTAGAATTAACCGTGGTAATTTTGTCGAGCCAGGTAAAAACTCACCTTATCGTGATGCATCTATTGAAGAAAATCTTGCTCGTTTTGAAAAAATGAACAATGGTGAGTTGGCAGAGGGTGAAGCAGTATTACGTGCCAAAATTGATATGACCTCACCAAATGTACATATGCGTGATCCAATTCTATATCGTGTACTTCATTCAGAACACCATCAAACGGGTGACAAATGGAAAATGTACCCAATGTATGACTATGCTCATCCATTGTCAGATGCGATTGAAGGGATTACCCATTCATTATGTACCTTAGAGTTTCAAGACCATCGTCCATTTTATGATTGGGTGGTTGAAAAAGTGCATTCACAATCAGTTCCACGTCAGTATGAATCTAGCCGTTTAAATATAGACTATACGATTACCTCTAAACGTAAATTACGTAAATTGGTAGAAGGTAACTATGTTCATGGCTGGGATGATCCGCGTATGCCAACTGTGGTGGGCATGCGTCGTCGTGGTTTTACCCCTGAAGGGTTACGTGAGTTCTGTAAGCGTGTAGGCGTGTCTAAAACAGATGGTATCGTTGATGTGGCTATGCTTGAGTTCTGTATTCGTCAATCTCTTGAAAACACAGCAGCACGTGGTATGGCTGTTTTAAATCCATTGAAAGTAACTTTGACTAACTTGCCAGCAGATTTAGATTTAAGCCATGCACGTCATCCAAATGTAGATATGGGCGATCGTATTATTCCTTTAACCTCTGAAATCTTTATTGATCGTAAAGACTTTGAAGAAGTTCCACCAAAAGGTTTTAAACGTTTAGTTCCTGAGGGTGAAGTACGTTTACGTCATGCTTATGTGATCAAGTGTGATGAAGTGATTAAAGATGCCAATGGTGAAGTGATCGAGTTGAAATGTTCAATTGATCCTGAAACTTTAGGTAAAAACCCAGAAGGTCGTAAAGTGAAAGGCGTTGTACATTGGGTTTCTGCGTCGAAAGGGATTCCTGCTGAGGTTCGTGTTTACGATCGTTTATTCACCGAAGCTGCACCAGATGCAGATGATGATTTCTTGGCAAATTTAAATCCAGAGTCTTTAACGGTACTTCAAGCGGTGATCGAGCCTGCTTTGGCTCAAGCGCAACCAGAAGATCGTTTCCAGTTTGAGCGTGAGGGTTATTTTGTTGCGGATCAATATGATCATACAGCAGATAAACCTGTGTTTAACCGTATCTTAGATTTGAAAGATAGCTTTAAACCGGGTAAATAATTTTTATTCAATTCTGAATAAAATCATGATTTAAGACCTAGCTTCGGCTAGGTTTTTTTTATGCTGTTTAAAATTGATTGAGGAATACTATGGAAAAGCGATATAGTAAATGCACAAATAATAAACAGGACAAATATATGTCTTCCCAATTTGATTTTGTTACGGTCCATATTAAACCTAATGTTCATTATAAAGGACGATCAATTAGTTATCTTATCGAATGCAAAGATGGTTCGAAGAAAACATTGGGGGTAATTTTACCCACAGACAAACCTTTAACTTTTGAAACGCATGTGACTGAGCGTATTGAGATTGTCTCTGGAAAATGCTTGGTTCGGATCGCAGATCAAGAGGAAATGGAAGTCTACAGTTCTGGTGAATCTTTTACTGTACCTGCAAATAGTCGTTTTAGTCTACAATCCAGTGAAATTGTAGATTATGTTTGTCATTTGGAATAACAGACCCTAAAAATCATCATTAGAAGTCTTTAAAGTAATCCTGTAAATACTCAATAAAAACTTTTACTTTATCAGAGATTAATTTTTTATCTGGAATAACAGCATAAATAGCAGTGGGTTCTACCATAAAATTAGGAAGCACATGAACCAGTTTTCCTGAATCTAAATCGTTTTTGACATGCCAAAGTGAGTGATTAGATATGCCGAGCCCTGCCAAAGATGCCTGACGAATCCCTTCGCCTGAGTTGGTAATAAAATAGCCATTTACGTGGATATCTAATCTTCTATTTGGGTTAGCATGATCCACAAAGTTCCATGTATTGCTGATGCCTTGTTGATGACGCTGTACGATACAACGATGTTGCTGTAAATCTTCTAAACGTTCGGGGATACCAAATTTACCGAGATATTCAGGCGCAGCACAAAGCAAGCGTTTATTGATAGACAAAGGTTTTGCGATAAAAGAAGAATCTTGTAGTTTGCCAATACGAATCGCGAGATCCATGCCTTGAGCGATAAGATCTACATTTTGGTCATTTAAATCTAAATTGATTAATAATTCAGGGTGTTGTTTTAAAAACTCAGCAATAACCTGAACCAGTATCTGTGTTCCAAAGGTTGCGGAAGCCGTGATATTGATGCCGCCTGAAAGTTTTTGATCTTGAAGCTTTAAATTTTCGGTTAATGTCTGGAAATTATCGAGAAGTGGACGTCCTTGCTCAATCAATATTTTGGCTTGTTCGGTCAGACTTAGTTTCCGTGTCGTTCGATAAAAGAGTTTAAGACGGAGCTGATTTTCAAGCCGTTGAATCCTTTGACTTGCTACTGAAACTGCAATATTGGCTTCTTTTGCCGCTTGGCTGATTGAACCTAAGTCTGCGACACGTAAGAAGAATTGAAAGTCTTGTGTATTCATTTTCCATAAAATCGAAAAAGTAATTCCTTATTATCCTGATTTTTAAAATAATACCAAGTTGTTATTTTGTGATGAGACACATTATTCAATCAAGGTGAATGATCATGAAATATAATTTTTTAGGCAATTCTGGTTTAAAAGTATCTGAGTTGGGATTTGGTGCTGGAACCTTTGGTGGGAAAGGTCCGCTATTTTCTGCATGGGGACAAGCAGGGCAGAAAGAAGCCAATCAAATGATTACTACATGTATAGATGCAGGAATTAATTTCTTTGATACGGCCGATGTGTATTCAGACGGTGAATCTGAAAAAATGCTTGGAATTGCATTAGCGCCGTATCGGCACAGTGCAATTATTTCAACTAAAGTTGCGCTTCGTAGCAATGAACAAGTGAATCAGGTCGGATTGAGTCGTCATTATTTAATTCATGCCGTAGAGCAATCGTTAAAACGCTTAAATACAGACTATATCGATGTTTTACAGTTACATCAGTTTGATAGCTTTACTTCGTTAGATCAGCTTATGAAAACTTTAGATGAATTGGTCCGAAGCGGAAAAGTTCGTTATATCGGGGCATCTAATTTTTCAGGCTGGCAATTGATGAAAGCGCAGTCGATTGCAGATCGTTATGGTTATGAAAAAATGGTGGCACATCAGGTGTATTATTCACTGATTGGTCGGGATTATGAATGGGAGTTGATGCCTTTAAATCATGATCAGCATATTGGTGCTGTTGTGTGGAGTCCTTTGGGATGGGGGCGTTTGACAGGTAAGTTTGATCGTGAGCATCCTTTACCTGAAAATAGTCGCTTACATGAAACAGCACAATTTGCGCCACCTGTAAACGAAGAATATCTTTATCAAGTGATCGATGCCTTAAAACAGATTGCATTAGAAACGGGATATTCAGTTCCACAAATTGCTTTAAAATGGCTGTTAACACGTCCTACAGTTTCTACTGTACTGATTGGTGCTCGAAATCAACAACAACTGCAAGATAATCTCATTGCAAAAGATCTAGTGCTTACGGATTCACAATTACAGCGTTTAAATCAAGTCAGTGCGGTTCATCCAGCATATCCATATTACCCGTATTGGAATGGTCAATTTTCAGAGCGCTATCAGAGCATTGTTGAATCATCACTTATTCAAAACTAATCCGTTAAATTTGTTAACAAAAACATGATACTGATTACATAGCACTTATGTTATCAGTATCACTTTGTTATCCATATAGTTCTATATAAGCTTAGAAGAGTAATAAGAGTAATAAGAATGAATCCAACCATTGAAACTCAAATGTTAATTCGTAAACCCGTGTCTACGGTTTTTAAGGCATTTATTGATCCTGAAATCACTTCAAAATTCTGGTTTAGTCGTTCTACAGGACCACTAAAAGAAGGCAAAATTGTGCAATGGAGTTGGGATAAGTATCAAGTTAGCTCAAAGGTTATGGTATTTAACATTATTGAAAATAAATTGATTCAAATTACTTGGGGTGAACCCAAAACATCGGTAGATTTTATATTTGAAGAAATTAGCCCCGAGCAAACCTATTTAAAAATTAGAAATTATGATATTTCACTACAAGGCTCTGAACTGATTCAATTTATTATAGATGCGACTGGGGGATTCACCACAGTGCTGGATGGTTTAAAAGCTTATTTGGAACATGGAATAGAACTCAAACTGGTTGAAGACAAATTTCCACCATTTTAGTGGTGATTTAAAATCAGGGCTTTGCCTAAGGTCATATGATGAACCTAGCTGAGTATTTTACTTTTTAGGCTGTTGTTCTTTAAGTGATAAATAGGTTGGAAGTTTTAATTTTGACTGAGCCCTGAGTTTCATTTTTATATATAAAACCAAAGCAAAACATGTAGTTGCAACTGTTAAAAATAAGCCATTCATATAGGTCATGATTGAACTGATATAGCCAATCGTGGTTAAACGGTTCATCATTTTTACCACTTGAGGACTACTTTCAACCCCTGTAATTGCCCAACTACACAGATGTTCACAATTATTGATAATCAAATGATAGCTGTTTTCGTTCATACGTGTACGCATACGTCGCACCACATGACGACCAGAAAACTTAGGTTGATCATAGTAACGGACACGGATCACTTTACCATGTGAAAATTTTTCAAGTGAAGTGATTTCGATTGGGCGTTTTTTTACAAAATGTGCCAGCCCTGAATAATGTATAACACGACCTTTTCCAGCATAGATTCCATGATGGCTATAGCCAAAATGTTTGACGATTAAATGCGCACCTAAAGGGTATTTAGCTATTTGTTTTGTCTGCATATTCCACTCAGTTCAAATAAAGTGTACACATGTATTTAATTGAAAGGATAGTTTGATTATAACCATGCAAAATGAATTTGATAGCCCTTAAAGTGATAATTAAGTAAAAAAATGCATTAAAAGTGCTAATTAGCCTTCATTATTCAATAGATCACACGATAAAATATAACGCTTTGAATGGGGATGTTATGAACTTTAAAACAGGGGTATATGCTCTGATAAGCATGATGGGATTGAGTGCACTTTCCTTTCAAGTCAATGCCAATACTGACTATATCAAAATAATCAAAGACAAGAAGGTGATCGCAGATGCTGTTCGTATCGATGATCTAGATCAGCTACAACTATTTTTAAAAAACCAACAAGGGCAAATCTATAAAAAGTTCGCAGCTGTGCAAAAAGAGCTAAAAAAATGCCAGATCAGTTTTGCCATGAATGCAGGAATGTATCACCCTAATTTTGCACCAGTAGGCTTGTACATTGAACAAGGTAAACAACAAATAGAATTAAACCAACAAAAAAACAAATTTGGTAATTTTTTTATGCAACCCAATGGTGTGGTTGCTTGGAACAATAAGCAAGCTGTGATTAAAACCACTGAGCAATATCTTAAATCTAATTTTAAAGCTCACTATGCTACACAATCTGGTCCAATGTTATTGATCAATGGTGAGATCAATCCAATTTTCGTTAAAAACTCAGACTCGTTAAAAGTTCGCAATGGGGTGGGAATTAAAAATAATCAACTGTATTTTGTGATAAGTCGTGGAAAAATCAATTTTTATAATTTTGCTGATATTTTTAAGTCGCAGCTTAAAACAGATCAAGCTTTATATTTAGATGGCTCAATTTCAAGTGCATTTATTCCACAAGTGAAAAGAAATGATCAGACTTATGATTTAGGCCCGATGTTTATTTATAGTGAAGCAAAAAATTGTGACGATTAAAATGTGAAAATTAAAGTTTTAGTTTTTATTTACAGGCAAAAAAATGGATGCCTGCAAACAGAAGCATCCATTTTGTAGATCAAGGATAAATTACTTAACCATACCAATGATTGAAGACTGTGCTTTACAGGCTTGAATAGCATCTTCTTTAGATAACTTTTTAATTTCTTCTTCAAAGGCTTTTTTCTGTTCTTTTAGTGCATCTTCAGGAATGCCACTTTGTTTTGCCAAGTCTTCCATATGCTTCCAAGATTCTTCACATTCCTTTGGCATACCACCACATGCGGTTAAGATAGTGCCTAAAGCGAGAATTGGAATTAAACGTAATAATTTCATATTCTGATCCTTTAATTTAAGTTGGTTTTTTACTGAGGTTTATTCATATTGATCATTAAAATTTATAGCGTATACAAATGACGGAAAAATGAATTTGTCTTTGAATAAAAAGAAAAAGACTTCATTCTCAAGTATATACACTAGAATGAAGTCTACGCTAAAAAATAATTTTAACAAGATCATGCATTGAGCATTAGAAACGGTAACCTATTTTTAAACCATAGCCTATGGCATTGTTGTCACGATAATCACCTTGTTGGGCAATTTCTGAAGCACCGGGTACCGGAATGTAATAGGTACCATCTTGTGCCGTGGCATCCCCGATCCAAATATATTTGATGCCTCCTGCGATAAAGTAATTGTCAGCAGGATTGTATTGAACACCCAACCCTAAGCCCCAACCGCCTTTGGTAGGATTTAATACAGAAGCAGGATTTCCAGTACCAGAATCCCATGAAACATCAGCCGACGCAGCCCATTTTTGTGTGAATTGATGTCCTAAGCCAACAGTGATGCTGTATTGGTCTTTTTGATAGTCATCCAGATTAAATCCACCAGCATATAGGCCTTGGCTTAACTCAGCCGTTGCCAGTTCGGTGAGTGCACCAAACTGTGTTGGACGGATTCTAAAATCTTTCCAATTTACCCAACGCGCATTTAAATATGCCAGCGTATCTTTATATACACCTGTTTGAAAATCTAAATTTACCGATTGTGGCGTGTTGATTTCTGTATTTTTATCAGTGGTGAATGCTAAAGGTTGTCCAAAAATGGTTTCTTGAGCATCTATTTTGTGCTTGATTTTAGAACGATAAGTCACGGCTGCCTTTAAAGCAATTTCAGGAATCTGAAAAGCAGCACCAGCAAGCCATCCAACAGCACTATCTTGCTTAAAATTAGCATCATAGCCATTAAACACACTCATCGAATTACCACGCAAAGACACTTTACCTTTGACTGTTTGGTATACGCCACCGCCGTAGAGGTTAAAATGAGCATCTGGCTGAAAACCAAATAGCATCGCAATATTTTGAGTATCAACATCCGCAAGGGTACCTTTCATACTGATTTCAGTATCAGAGAAGGTATTATTGCTACGTAAAGGATATTCGATTGCAGCACCATAAGGTTGATCATAGATGAGCCCAAAGGAAACTTTTGGCGCGATTTGCAGTTTTAATGCTGCATTATAGTATTGATATGATTGTGCCATATCACCTGTACTCAAATCATTGCTGCCTGCATTGACTAAATCAGGTCGATTTCGAACTTTGCCTGATACTTTCGGGTCAACTGCGGCAATACTGGCTTCGAAATAATTCTTGTCTTCAAGAAACGCCAGTATCGATTGTCCAGATTGATCCATCGCGGCTGCATGAGTATAAGCAGTGGGTAAAATGCTGAGGATACTGAAAATGAGTGATTGAGTTTTCATGCTTTTCTTTCCTTGAATGTTTTTTTTATTTCGCATATAAAATTCAGATAAAACTATAGTGAATAATAGGTCTTAAGCTATTAGTTTATTTAAGTTTTATCTGAAAGCTTTATGATTTTAGTGAATCATTTTTACTGGATTTAATAAAGGGGTGTAATGACCAATTTAAGGGGGGATTATCGGACAATTCATTTGTGCATTGTCTTAATATGTTGCATTAGTTCATTTGAAAAAACTTAAGAATCTAGCACTGACTTAAAAAGGATCATTTTCCAAAAAGGAGTAATTTAAAATGACTGCTTTGACCGATAAAGATTTGATAGATCAGCAATGGTACAAAATAACCTCAACAAGATCTGTAAGCTGATAAATGATTTATTAAATATTGAATCAAGCGATCTGGGTGGATAGCTTATTGCTGCAAAATTTATTAGTATTTAATTTGAATTACCTTGTCGTACCAACAGGGTAAACTATTCGCTGCCAGTTTATTTGGAATGGAATATACGTATCGCTATGAACTATAAAAGATCCTCTGTCATGGAAGAGAAAATGCAACAGAACCGCGAGATGATTTTATTGTCTGCACGAGAACTGGTTGCACAAGGAGGATTTAAAGATGCACAAATTCAAGCGATTGCAGATCGGGCAGGCGTTTCAAGTGGACTGGTCTATCGTTATTTTGAAAATAAAAATCAGGTACTGATTGAAGTTTTAAATGCGGCGATTCATATCGAAGTCAATATTCTCAATGATATTGCACATACCGAACTCAGCGCTGTAGAAAAACTAGATCGTGCCGTTACAACTTTTGTAAAAAGGGCAATGAACAGCCCTCGACTGTCTTATTCTTTATTGTTTGAACCTGTCGATCCTCAATTTGAGTTAGAACGTTTTCAAAGTAAACAATTGATTAAAGAAAGTATTATAAAAATTTTGACTGAAGGACGTCATTCAGGTGAGTTTATTTTTGAGGATTTAAACACCACCGCATTGTGCATCGTGGGTGCAATGACTTTTGTTGTGATTGAACCTTTAAGTATCGCCAAGACCAAGCGTTTTGATAAAAGCTATAAAGAGTATTTTGTAAAACAAATCGCTGATTTTTGTTTACAGGCAGTGAAAGTCAAACATCCTCAGAAATAATATTAATCATCATTGCAAGGCTTAAAGAAATGGCAAAGGACTTTAATAATCCAGTTGTAGTTGAAGGATATGATGCACATATTCGTAAATTAATTCCCGGTTATGAACTGATACATTTACAAGTCCATGCTGTATTAAAGAGCTATGTATCGACTCAAGCGAAGATTTTAGTCGTGGGATGTGGTACAGGTTATGAACTGCAATATTTGGCTGAGCAATTTCCTCATTGGAATTTTACAGCAATCGATCCTGCAGCGAATATGATTGATAAAGCCAAACAACATATAGCAGATTTAGAGCTTTGTTCTCGAATTCAGTTTGTGCAAGGTGATACATCTGTTCTTAAACGAGTCGATGAGAGTTTTGATGTGGCTTTGGCTATCTTGGTTTCACATTTTGTTCCAGTTGATGCGAAAGCACAATTCTTAAAAGATATTGCAAATCGCCTAAGCAATACTGGTCTATGTTTAAGTTATGAATTGATGGAAATTTCGAATGCCAAACAATTACAAGCTTTAAAAAATCTGAGTTTAGCAACAGGATTAACAGAAAAACAGGCGCAACTTATGACAGATCGTATTGAACAAGATTTTGCTTTAATTTCTGTTGATGAAATGAGTGCTTTGTATTTACAAGCAGGCTTTAATCGTGTTGAAAGCTTTGCTCAAGTATTGAATTATCATGGCTTTATTGCATTTAAAACGGACTAAGAAAGACTAAGAAAAACGTCTAAGTAATAACTAAAAATCATTTTTGCTTTAAGGTAAATCAATCAGCCATATTTTCTAAAATCTATGTCTTATGTGAGCTATATGCGCTTATAAAAAAGTTCCTTATCCAAGTGGATGAAGGAACTTTTTAATTGCGGATCAAAGCCAAAACATAAAGGATTATTTCTCTTTGATTTCTTTTTCAGGTTCTTTTACAACATTGACATCATACAAATGAGCAAGGGCTGAAAGTAAACGAATTTTAGGATCTGCATTTGAAATTTTAATGCTTTGATCCGCTTCAAGTGTAATTAATTTCTCAGCAACAAAATAATCGACAATTTGTGTGATTTCACCCTCAATCTCAGACTCATCCCATTTTAAAAAGAAGGCTTTTTGAATAAGTGGGTATTGTTCGATGACTTGGGTATATAAATCAGATTTTGAAATCTCAAATTGCTGCTGCTCTGTTTCAACGCGCAATACTTTGGCAATCAGTGCTGGCAGTATAAACGTGTGCAGAATGTTATTACTGAAATACTTAAGCAAGCCCACCTGTATATCACTGACTTTCACCCAACGTTCATTATCATGCTCAATCAATTCAACTTGTTTAAGCTTCATGGCATATTGAATGATTTCTGTGTTGGAAAGCTCAGTGATTTGCATACGATCATCATAACGATGCTGTTTGAGTAGATTGCGGAATTGTTCTAAACGTACCAATACTTCACGCTCTGCCAAAGCATGCGTTGGTGCATTTAACAAGACCAGAGAAATCAAACTGATAGGATTAATCACCACGGCTTTATTGATATTTTCCAAAATATCAAATGCAACATCATTGACCGTGGCTTTAACAGACTCAGGCATCTCTTCATGTAAAGCAACACGTTGTGGAGCATTGTTGTTTTTTAAGATCTCTTCAAGGAAAACTGGTTCACCTAAATTGACATGGACAACACCAAAGACTTTTTCAATCTTTTGAATAGATTTAAGTAGTCCAAATAGTGATTCAGCTTGTTTTTTCTGCCCACCCAGTTCTTTTATATATGAACTGCCTTCGATCAGTTTTTCATATCCAAAGTAAGTTGGAATAAAGGCAATCGGTTTGCTATTTCCACGCAAATAACTTTGGATGGTCATTGCGAGCATCCCTTTTTTAGGCGGCAATAAAAGTCCAGTACGAGAACGACCACCTTCGATAAAATATTCCATTGGTGTATTTCGATTGAGCATACTGTAGATATATTCTTTAAAGACAGCGGTATAAAGCGCATTACCATTAAAGCTACGTCGAATAAAGTATGCACCTGCACCACGCATCAGTTGCCCAACCACAGGCATATTTAAATTAATACCTGCTGCAATATGGGGAACCATCAAGCCACGGTTATAAATCACATAAGATAATAACAAATAGTCAATGTGGCTGCGATGACAAGGGGTATAGACAATTTCATAATCTTTGGCAAGTTCACGAACCGTATCGAAATTATGTACTTCGATACCGTCATAGAGCTGGGTCCATAATTTAGTTAAAGCAATTTCAGCAAAGCGTAAGGTCGAATAAGAAAAATCAGAAACGATTTCATCGAGGTATTTATGCGCAAGTGCTTCGGCTTCATTGATGCTGATTTTTTTATGAATGCTTTCATTGAGAATGGCTTCTTTGACCGCATCACTCACCATGAGTTTGTTAATCACATTGCGACGATCTGAAATATCAGGACCAAGAATTGCTTCTTTATAGCCATTAAATTGTTTATTGAGCTCAGTCACCACATAATGCGCTGGTGAAAAATTGGGTGTGAGTTCAATGGCTGAGTCAATTAACTGGCGTAAAGAAACTGCTTGATGGAATTCAATATAATTATTACGGCCATAGAGGGTAATATTCAGTGCTTGTTTAATGCCCGTTGGTTTAGCCCAAGCATCGGTCATCAATGCTTTATACCAGCTATCTTCATTCTCTGGCGCACGACCCCATAAAATCGTTGTTGGCACTAACAGCACATCTTGCTCAGGATGTTTTAGTAAATATTCGACTAAGCGAATAATTTTGTCTGGGTAGTATGCAGAGGCGTTGCTTTTGGTTGGTTCTAAAGTGATAAAACGATCATCTTCCTGATAATCTGCCCCTAGATTAAGTGGCGCAAAAGCAGGGCTGAGTTTTCTTTTTTCTGTTTCATTGTCAATCAAGACTTTATTCGAAGTTGAGTCATCTTGGATGACATAGCAAATCGGAAAATTAGCTGTGTTTGGATCATTAACTGTATTTTCAAGTGTTTTTGTATCGCCTAAAACTTGTGGGCTGACGATTTTATCTAAGATTTTTTTTGTAAATTGACGATAAAATTTTTGATAAGCATTGCTTGCCATAATATTCTCTAAATATGAGTCATATGGTTATTATGCTTGAAATAATATACAAATATATAGTTTGATTTGATGACAAATCGGTCAAACACTTTGTCTAAAAACTAAACTTATGATTTTTATCAATAAACTATTTCAATATCGGTATAATTAAATTCAGTTACTCAATATCAAAGTTTCATAGAAAAGCATTATGATAGATTGATATAAATTCATTTAAATTCAAGGAAAGGTCATGTCTACAGATCCAAATTTTCCAGCAACTGAAAACTTAGGTATTGCTGTTTATTCTAATAATGCTGAGGCAATTGGGAATACACCACTTATTCGTATTAACCGTCTTATTACAGGTGGAGCAACGGTTTTAGCAAAAATTGAAAGTCGTAATCCTGCTTTTTCTGTTAAAGATCGAATTGGCGCTGCACTTATTGCAGATGCAGAAGCGAAGGGGCTTTTGAAAAAAGGCATGCATATTGTAGAACCAACCAGCGGAAATACTGGTATTGCATTGGCATTTGTAGCAGCGGCAAAAGGTTATGCGATCACTTTAACCATGCCAGCAAGTATGAGTATAGAGCGCCGTAAAGTATTAAAAGCGTTGGGTGCAGATTTAATTTTAACTGAACCCGCAAAAGGTATGAAAGGCGCAGTTGACGAGGCAGTACGTTTAGCAACAGAACAACCTGAAACATATTATTTACCGCAACAATTTGAAAACCCAGCCAATCCTAAAATACATGAGACAACAACTGGTCCTGAAATTTGGGCAGCAACAGGCGGTAAAGTCGATATCCTTGTTGCTGGAGTTGGAACTGGTGGTACCATTTCAGGTATTTCAAGTTATTTTGAAAAGGTCAAGCAGCAAGCGATTTACTCCGTTGCTGTAGAGCCTGCAGATTCCCCAATTATTGGACAAACCAAACGTGGTGAAACTTTAACGCCTGGGCCACATAAGATCCAAGGGATTGGTGCAAACTTTATTCCTAAAAACTTGGATTTAGATTTAGTTGATGAAGTTATTGCTATCGACAACCAAGAAGCGATTGATTTTGCCCGTCAAAGTGCCACTCAAGAAGGTATTTTTGTCGGTATTTCTAGTGGTGCGGCTTTAGCTGCTGCTGCAAAATTAGCTGCTCGTCCTGAAAATACAGGCAAAACCATTGTGGTGATTCTTCCTGATGCGGGTGAACGCTATTTGTCTTCCGTTTTGTTTGAAGATATTTCAGCAGATTAAGCTCGAATTAAATCGTTTATGTCTATGCTGCGTATTGTTGTTATGGACTAATATTGTTGTCATAGATTAAAAAAATAAACCCACTCAAGTGTCTGCAAGAGTGGGTTTATTTTATTGAGATTTAAATCTTATTCTTAAATTTCTATAACGAAGACTTTAACTGTTTTTCATGTTGTTTCACTTGTTTCGCGTATCGTTTACCTTGACATTTCATTTTACGGTTTGTTTGGTAATTTGTGGGTCCAACATTGTAGTAGGCTAAGGCCTTTTTCCAGCTTCCTGCACTTTGATTATATTTAGCCAAGATCATGGTGCCACAACGTACATTGGTATATTCATCAAACAAATCACCAGGACAGGCTTGCTGCCAATAACGTGGCATGATTTGGGTAAGCCCGACAGCACCAGATGGAGAGGTGACATAACTACGGTAGCTCGATTCTTGACGGATGGTCGCTGCAATCAGTAATGGATCTACATCATATTGATCTGCGCTTTGTACAATCATTGGGGATACACGATTGGCAACATCGGGAGAGACAGAATAGGCTTTTTGGATTCCAGTCGAAAGTTTAGCAGCACGTTTTTGCACAGAGCCGCCACCCAAAGACGAACATGCTGTAATCGCAAGTGTTAAGCCTACTGCAGAAATTATTTTTAACTGATACTGAAAATTCAAAATAAAACCAATGCTATGTATCCAAGATTGCCCTGATGTTAAGTAGCTGATTTAAACCTGTCAATCTATGAAAATTGGTAGATTTATTCGTGATTTGTATCTTAAGCTGTTGGTTGCTTGCTATTTAGGCGTTATTTCGTCATTTTTGCTTGTTTTTTCTGTAACATTATTGCCAACATTAAATGCAATGGATTCTGAGCAGTATATTGGACTTCAAATTGTTGATTTCCATTGTGCTGGTACAGAGCATAAATTACTGGAATATTTAATTTATTTCCTTCAATCACATTTGAGTCTTTATCTAAAAGTTCTTTGGTCATATCTGCAAGTACATTGGTGCTAATCTCTTGTTGAATTACACCTTGGCAAATATATTGTGCACCTTCAAAGCGATCACTAATCAAATCGATTAGATTTTGTGAATCCTGATTGTCTTTATCAGCCTGTAATTTTTCCAGATTTAATTGCTTTATTTTATTTAAAGTGATCCCTTCTATAGAAGGGATGATTTTTGTTGTTGTGTTTGCATTTGGATTAAATTGTTGAGTAAGTTGATTTAATTTTGATCCAAAACTGATATTTACCTGACTTGAGTAGAGTTTTTTTACATGATCAGTCACTTGTTGATTATTACATTCAGACTGATTAAATAAACTACAGGCTTGTAGACTAAAACCTACACAGAGCATTGTAAATATTATTTTGTAATTCATCTCTATTTCTCACAATCATGTTTATTCACTAACTCCACCAATATCTTAAAATATGAAAGAAAATGGGTGCAGAAAAGCAGATAGAATCAATCCGATCTAACATCCCACCATGACCATGAATCAACTGTCCCCAATCTTTGACACCGCGGTCACGTTTGATGGCGGACATCACCAAGCCACCGAAAAAGCCAAAGATACAAACAACCAGTCCTATAAATGCAGCTTGTAGATAGCTAAATGGAGTAAGCCATGCCATAGCAACACCTAAAGCTGTGGCTAAAACAATACCACCCACTAAGCCTTCAACTGTTTTTGATGGTGATAAGACAGGTGCAACCTTATGCTTTCCAAAAAGCTTACCACAGACATATTGCAAAACATCGGATGCTTGAACAACCATAATTAGCCAGATTGCTAACCAAATCGGTTCACCTTTAAAACCATTTAGTTTTAAATTGAGTAATGCAGGAACATGGGAAATACAGAAAACACAAACCATGAGTCCCCATTGAATTTTAGAACTACGTTCAAGGAAGTGTTTGGTATCTTCTTGTTTTAAACTGGCAATCGGAATCAGTAAAAATACATAAAGTGGAATAAAAATTGAATATAAGCCGTACCAGTCGATATAGATCAAATAATATTGATAGGGAATAACAAAATAAAAGGCGATCAGTAAAGGGAAATAATCACCACGCCGTGTTGGCAATAGACTGGTAAATTCGCGTAGAGCAAACAGGGAAATAATCCCAAATAAGACAATAAATGCAGCTTGACCCAATAGGATTGCTGCGCCAATGACGATCAACATCACCCACCAAGCATTGATTCGTGCATTTAAATTATCAATTACTGATGAAGGCTTTTGCCCAGCTTTTTGTTTGAGAATAAATCCCACACTAGAGGCAAAAACTAAAATTCCCGCAAAAATACCAAATAAAAGATAGGTTTTATTCAGATTATCTAAAATCATTGATTCTCAACCTCTTTTAATTGTAATAGCTGCTTCTGTGCATAATCTATAAATGTGGCTTTATCCATTTCTAAATGTTGTTCTAAAGGAAAGCCAAAGCATACGGTAGACAGTAAAGGCAAAGGAACAAAAGAACCTTTTGGCATGACACGTCTTAGATTTGAAATCCAAACAGGGACAATCTCAATCTCAGGAAATTGTTTATGTAAGTTATAAAGGCCACTTTTAAAAGGTAACAGCTCAAGATCATCATCAAGATTTCGAGTACCTTCAGGAAAGAAAATAATCGAATAACCCTGAGCAAGAGCGTCTTTTACAGGTTGTAAAGGGTCTGCATTATCTTCACGATTACGTTGAATCGTGACACCATTAAAGGTGTCTTTAATTAAAAATTGTCTAAAACCATCTTTCAGCCAATAATCTGAAGCAGCAACAGGTTTAGTTTTACGACGTATCAGTTTAGGAAGTGATGACCACAATAAGATAAAGTCGATATGACTGTTGTGATTGGCATAGTAAATACGTTGTTTCATCTCAGGCTGACAACCGACCCATAAACTACGAGCACCAGTGAGGAGTCGCGCACCACGGCGTGTCAAAAATGCGATAAAGCGAGCAATAGAGTGAGATGCTAAATTTCCATTAGATGAATCTAAGTGTTGAGTCTTTTGCTCTAAAGACGGTTTATTGTATGACTCTTTATCTTGTTCGGAACGTTGTTCAGGTAGTTGATTCATTCTCTAAGCCGATTGATATTGAAGCATTTTATTGTGGGGCAAGCTGTATAATAGGATGATTGAAGTACAAATTTCTACTTTTAAGTGACTAAAATAAAAATATAAGCAAACTTAGTTTTGAATAAAAAGTAAAATGCTTGGTCTCCTTTTACAAATTTATCATTTCTGTTTTTTGAATCATAGAAGAATTTTATAGCATTTCAAGATCTTCACTGGTGAGAAGCTGAGAATTTTCTTGATTTAAGACGATTAAAACCATCATACGATAACAATTGAATATATCAGCTAAAACTGTACCAGTTGAGGTTAAAATCGCTTTAAATAATTCTAGAAATCAAAATTATTAACACCAAATATTGTAGCAATAATAAAGCAATTTGAAGTTTTAAAAGTTTAAAGCATCCTGCAAAACGCTGTGACCAATCACGACCTGCTTTGGATGCGGGCATCAATTTCATACTCATTAGGGTTTGATCAAATTGTAGGGTTAAGTTTTCAATAGATTCAGTTTGGGATTCTCGTGCAATCATTTTAATGAGTTGAGCATCAAACTTAACTTTAAATGAGAGGTAGTGATGAAGCCCAGATAATAACAATGTAATGACAATGAACGTCCAAAACTCAAAGGATTGCCAGCCTTTGAACAGGATGGCAAAAATAGATAAGGAAAAAGCCAAATAACCTGAAAGTAATATAGCTGTGGTTGCAGACAACAGTTGCGCAACCACATAAAAATTCATTTTCATGGCGCTAAACCTTTCAGTTTTAGATGGTAAATTTCTAATTCTTCCAATTGGGCTTGTTTTAATACCACCCAAGGGCGAGCTTTACGAATAATGTTTACCATTTCATCAATATTGGCATCTTGGTTTTGTTGAATCAGCCAAGCGGTGAGTACAGCGCTACTTCTTGAATAACCTAAGGCACAAAAAATCAGAATATTTTGGGTAGAGCTTGGTTCAAGCTTTGACATCAAATCATTTAATCGTGCTACGGCTAACTCAAGCTGATTGGCTTGTAATGGAATCAGGTCTAGACTGAGATATTGCTGATATGCCGTTGCTTGGTTTAACGGTAACTCAGCAACACAATCAAATATTGCATTGTATTGGTGGTGATCTTGTTGTGTTGGAATTCTTCCAATATAGATTTTTTTAAGTTCATGTTGAATGATAAAAGAATCTTCGGGATGCTTTTTGGTCCAAACACGACTATTAAGCCAAGCAAAGATTAAATAAGGCGCAAGCAGTATTTGCGCAGCAACCGTTATTTTGCCATTTTCTTGTTTTTGAAAAAAATGTGGACGTACAAAACTATAGCTATGTGCAACGATAAACAGGCTCACAGCAGGATAAATTAACCACAGTCCCCATGATCTAAACTCATAAGCTAAGATAAAGAAAATCACTGAACCACATAGGTAATAACTGCCAAGCTTTAAATGTTTTGCTGTTAACAGTTGCAGTCCATCTTTTCTAAATGGGGATTTTACTGAAATTGGAAATAACCATAAGCATAAAGCGCCAACCAGTATTCCTGTTGGAAGGTCAATAAAATGATGCTGCCATGTCGTGAGTACAGAAATTCCAATCAGCACACACCAAAAATCGACCAAATATTTCCATGTCCCAGATACATGGCGGCGATAGAAATCCCAAAGGATAATCAGTAGAACAATATGTAATGAGGGCGCTTGGTTAAAGGGCTTATCGAAGCCCATCAGGACATCAAACCATAGACCGAAAAAACCATCTAAAGGTGGGCGCTCAAAACTAAACTTTAAAGGAAACAGTAAGAAGCAACTAATCGAAATCACTTGCGCTAAAAATAGCCTAAGCGCTTGTTGTTTAAGCTCAAACTTGTTCCAACAAAGCAATAAGGAGAGGCCATAAAACAGGTCAATTGACCAATATGGCACAATCGTCCAAGCCCAAAGTGGAATATGCTTTTCCCAAGCAAAGACAATACTTGGAACATCACTCAGACCTGATGCATATTGATTTGCAAAGCCATAAGTGAGGAAAAAGAAAGGCGCAAGAAAAACTAAGCAAAGTACGCCCCATTTCCATGTCCCAGTTTCTTTGATTAGATTATTGCTCATAAAATTTTTATTAAGTTGATAAAATTGGAGATTTTTAGAATAATCAGAAAAAATCTCTGTATCCGTAATGTGTGATTCAGAATCAGATAGAGTATTCATTTCAGTTATTGAATGATTTGGTTTTAAAAGTCTTTCTTTAGGTAGGTGAACCTCTTGAGAAAGGATATTTTTAATTTCCAAAGCAAATTCTACGCTATCTGCTTGAATCCAAATTGTAGAAAATGCAAAATCATTTCCTATTGTTATTTTTTCATCGCCAATTAAATATGTAAGTTCAATAAAATCTTCATATGGTTCGAAAGGCGGTTCTGAAATGACTTTAATAGGATAAATTTTTTCTAATACATTTAAAATATGTGTTACACACTCACGCCATTCATAATTATCACCATCAAAATCTACATCATAATTCAGACGGAATTGGTTTTTAGGCCAAAGTGGAAATCTACGCATATCTTCAAGTGTGTACATATTCTTTAATCCATTTTAAGTTAAGTGCGCATCCTTACGCATTTGATTGATCCTAACTTGATTACATGGTGTCAAAGTTTCTGTGCGACTGAGACGGTAAATATTCCAAATTCATCAATACATTGGTCAACCTTTTTAAAGCCAGCAGCTTCAACAAGTGCATCCATTTCCGCTTGTGAGCGTAAACGCATTACCCATGCATCACCTTCACGATGTGAAGTTAACGCACGCGCAATAAATTCTTGCTGTGGGTGCCAAATTTGACCAGTGTAAATCAAATAACCATTTTTAAGGATTGCTTTACTTAAGCCTTCAAGTGATTGACGTAGCAAATCATTGTCTGCAAATAACTCATATAAACCCGAAACCACGGCAAGTGATGGTTTCGGTTTAACAGCGGCCAAAGACTGTGTATCAAATGCATCTGCTTGAACAAATTCAGCAATGTCATTGAGTCCACGTGATGCAATCATTTGTTGACCAGCTTGTACATTGATATCGCTATAATCACGTAATAAAATCGAATCTGGTCGTTTTGGTAGTTGAACCACAGCATCTAAAATATAACGTCCATGACCAGATGCAATATCCATAATTCTCAATGGTTTGCGTTTTTTAATTAGAATATCCGCATATTTCTGTACCAAATGTTCAATGTTCTGTTTACGAACACGGATCCCACGCCAACCAATCGCATTTAAATATTGGCGGTCAATGATTTTGCCTATAGGATTGCTACTTTCAGATTGGTTACGATAGACAAAATCTAAAGTACTTCCAGAGTCATAGCCGGTATCTTCACCAATTTTTAAGCCTTTAGATAAATGGCTACCAATTTTTAGATTCTTTTTGGTGATTTCCCAAAATGCATTCTTCATTGATTTAGCGGGTAATGGTGAACTAAGATCTTCTGCTATAGCACAGCTTGGACCAATTTTGTCCGCATTTAAAACGTCTGGAGCTTGATATTCAACCGCAAAACATTGCTGGATAAATCGGCGTATTTTTTCTGTTGCAATATGGCGATCTTTTTCACCTAAAGTATCGTGAAAGAAGCCATCTAAAATATGTAATTCTTTTTTAGGATGCGGAAGCTTTTGGTAAAACTCACGTTGCGGTTTTTGAAAAACTACAAAATCTGAACCTGAACATAACACTTGAGTTGGTACAAAGATGTTTTGTGAATCTGCAACGATACGCTTTGAGGCATCATAGAGTCCAAGCAACATTCTCACCGAAATTGCTTTAGCAATTTTAGGATCAGTATCATAGCTTTGGGCACGTTCTTCATCATGGGTCAGCATTTTGGCTTTAACATAACTTTGGATGAAAAAATTACCGCGAATTTTTTCCATAACTCTTAAACTTGGTTCGGCAAATGGCACATAAAGCTTAATGTCAAAAGCCGGGGACGCGAGACACAAGGCGCGAATTTTAGGCGCATAATCATGTACCCATGTTGCGGCCAATACCGCACCTACACTTTGTGCAACTACAGCAATATTCTTGGCATCGATACCATAGTTTTCTTCAATATGTTGGACAAAATATTGAATATCTTTTACACATGCTGAGAAGCTAGGTGCATCACCGCGTTCACCAGGGGAATCGCCGTGACCGCGGGCATCCCATGCAAAGAAATCAAAATCACTTAAATTGAGTTCCTTGACCAAATGTGCCATACGTCCTGAATGTTCATGTCCACGATGAAACAGAAGAATGGCTTTTTTTGTTTCGCTCGGTGAGTTGGTTGCCCAATGTTGATAAAACAATTCTGTTCCATCATGACTCTTAAAGGTGTGATGACTGTTGTTATACATATGAATTTACCCTGAATATGAAACTGTTTTATAAAGCTGTTTTTAAGCTATTTTTAATTCGGTTATAGATGGTTAAACTAAGCAGCAGACCAATTAAAATGAGTATGCCATTACAGATTAAGCCGAGAAGTTGTAAATTTGTAGTGAATAATGGCAAGGCGACAATCACGACTGTGATTAAACTAAACCAAAATGCACGGTCACTTTTTCCCATTGGACCGTCATAACGACGTTCTTGCCCAATCAGTGGCGCCATTACACCAGTGTATTCACTTAGAATTGCAAGGAAAGCAATCAATAACAGTAATTTTGCATTAATAAAGCCAAAAGCAATCAAGCATAGATAGAGTGCTGTGTCCGAAATAACATCACACAACTCATTGTAAAACGCACCTAAGTTGGATTGTTGTTTAAATTCACGGGCAAGCATTCCATCGATGGCGTTGAAAGCCATTCGTAGCAGCATCCACAAGGGAAAGAGCAATAACCACCCATTTACAGCATGATTCAGATAATACTGGTATAGAAAAAAGCTTAAACCGAGCGATATAAACATCGCTAATAAGGTGACTTGATTTGCCGTGATTCCGATATTAAAAAGCTTTTGAACAAAAGGGCGCAGTAAGTTTTGAAATGCTGGTTTTAATTGATAGATTGATGGCATTGTTCTAGTAATATAAGGTATATGACAGGATTTTAATCAAGTTATCCATGATTTTACAAGTATTAATTTTCATCATTTAAATTTGTATTGTTATTTTAAAATTTATATAAATAGTCCTATAATTCAAATGTCTTCTTAATTTTGATCTTGTTTATTCTATGACACCTGCTTGTAAAGTTTTAAAATCAAATAAAATTGAATTTTCAATTCATGAATATGAACATGATGTAAATGCAAAAAGTTTTGGCTTAGAGGCTGCTGAAAAATTAGGTTTAAATGTTGAAGAAGTGTTTAAAACATTGATGGTGACAGATGATAAAAACTATTTTATTGCCATCCTTCCAGTGAACCATCAATTAAATTTAAAGAAAGTGGCGAGTACTTTTGCTTGTAAAAAACTACATATGGCTGATCCTAAAGATGCAGAGCGTTTAACTGGATATTTAGTCGGTGGAATTAGTCCTGTAGGTCAAAAAAAGCGTTTAAAAACGGTGATTGATGCTAGCGCAACAGCATTAGCAATGATGTATGTCAGTGGTGGTAAACGTGGTTTAGACATCGGAGTGAAACCTCAAGACTTAGCCAAGGTGTTAGGTGCAAATTTTGTTGATATTGTTGATGAATAATCTATCCTTTTATTGATGAATTTTAATTAAAAAAAATAATGTGACTCATTATGTCACGCACAAAAATATTGACTCCACTGAGACAATAGGACTGAAAATTACAGACAAAGATTACTGTCATTCATTCAAGATATGAACTACCTTTGCGGTGGTTTTTATTGAATAGATGAATGAGGAACAAAATTAAGTAAGCAAAACAGGTGGTAGTTTTAAAACCTAAATAATCTTTTCTATATTCATCAGATTTTGGACGAACAAGCCAAACTCTTATATTTCAAGCTAGCGACTACACACGTTATTTCAGTGTTATGCCTGATTGCTGGGTGGTCGCTGTGCGAATAACATCATCAGATTGGTCATAGCGAAATTGGCACACCTGAATGGTGTCCATATTCTCGACGGTCCAGTCGTAGAGCGCGTTAAAAGGTAATTTGAGTGATTGACCAAGTGGCGTCAAGGCATATTCCACGCCCAGCGTTTTCCCATCTATAACGGTGCGTGTCACCATACCATTGCGTTCTAACTTGCGAAGTGTCTGTGTCAATACACGTTGGGTAATACCATCAAGGCGCCGTTTGATGGCGTTGAAGCGACGTGGTTCATGTAACACCATCAAAACCAGCATTGACCATTTGTCTGCGATTTGATCGAGAATGGCACGGCTTGGGCAGTCGGCACGGTAGATTGGATCGTGATCAGGGTTCATAGGTATGCTCCAAGATACTTAGGATGCTTAAGGTGCGTAATTGACACTAAGTATACATAGGATACCATGATTGCACACAGCTAAAATCAAGGGTATATGATGACCATTCCAACTTATTCCACACTTCACATTGAGTATGATCGAGGCGTGGCGACTGTCAGTATTAACAATCCACCAGTTAATGTATTGGATGTTGCCTTGATGAGTGATATTCGAGCTTTTCTCACTCAGGTACGTGATGACCCACAAACACGTGTAATCGTGTTCCAAAGCGCTGATCCTGAGTTTTTCATCGCTCATGTAGATATGACCTTGATTGATGAGCCACACGCTTTTGACCAGTTCGCGAAAGATGTGCCCAATGGATTGAATCCATTTCAGGCTGTGGGAGAGATGATTCAGGCACAGCCGCAAGTAACGATTGTTAAGCTCGAAGGCTTGGCGCGTGGTGGCGGTGCCGAATTTGTGGCAGCAGTGGACATGGCATTTGCTGCTATTGGGCGTGCTGGCCTCGCCCAATGTGAGGCATTGATGGGTATTATTCCTGGCGGTGGTGGTACTCAATATCTTTCACAGCGTATGACACGGGGGCGTGCATTAGAGGTAATTCTTGGTGTTGACCTTATTGACGCTTTGCTAGCTGAACGATATGGTTGGGTAAATCGTGCGCTTCCGGCAAATGAATTAGACGCTTTTGTTCATCGCATTGCCACAAATATTGCAGCTTTACCTGACGGGGTCATCGCCGCTGCAAAGAAAGCAATCCCACCTGCGGATTTAAGCGAAGACCTCCTTCGAGAGCACAAGGAATGGGCTGGTCTGTTTGCGCGTCCTGCTGCTGAAAAACTCATTCGTGGCGGCTTGCAGGCAGGTGCTCAAACAAAAGTAGGGGAACAGGATTTGGAGCAGCTACTCCGCGATTTATCTGCATCTTGAGGTCTTGCTGCTGTCTAATATTCTGCTCTAGCTTATTCTTGAGATTTGAGACAGAGAAATACTGCACCCCACTTTTTAAGTCTAGCGTAGTTTATATAATTGAAAGGTGATGACAATAGTTTGAAGTATTGACCATCTATAGGGAATAAGCCATATTTTTGCTACAGTGAACCAAATTAAGATCATCTATTTACTAGGCCTCGCATTTGCGGGGTTTTTAATACTGAATAAAAGGAAAGCTTGATGGAATTGCCCAATATTATTCAACAATTTATTGGAAACAGCGTTTTAGAGCCAAATAAAATTGGTCAGTCGCCATCGGATGTTTATTCTTTTAATCGAAATAATGAAACTTTTTTTCTTAAGCGATCTAGCACTTTATATACAGCGACCACATACAGTGTTTCTCGTGAAGCGAAAATGTTGAGTTGGCTCTCTGAGAAGTTAAAGGTGCCTGAACTCATCATGACTTTTCAGGATGAGCAGTTTGAATTCATGATCACTAAAGCGATCAATGCAAAACCAATTTCAGCGCTTTTTTTAACAGACCAAGAATTGCTTGCTATCTATAAGGAGGTACTCAATCTGTTAAATTCAATTGCTATTATTGATTGTCCATTTATTTCAAACATTGATCATCGGTTAAAAGAGTCAAAATTTTTTATTGATAACCAACTCCTTGATGATATAGATCAAGATGATTTTGACGCTGAATTATGGGGAGACCATAAAACTTACCTAAGTCTATGGAATGAGTTAAATGAGACTCGTGTTGAAGAAAGATTGGTTTTTTCTCATGGCGATATCACGGATAGTAATATTTTTATAGATAAATTCAATGAAATTTATTTTTTAGATCTTGGCCGTGCTGGGTTAGCAGATGAGTTTGTAGATATATCCTTTGTTGAACGTTGCCTAAGAGAGGATGCATCGGAGGAAACTGCTAAAATATTTTTAAAGCATTTAAAAAATGATAGACCTGACAAAAGGAATTATTTTTTAAAACTTGATGAATTGAATTGATTCCAAGCATTTTCTAAAAATACTTAATTGTCATTTTACGTCGCTAAATTTTAAATAAATAAGTGAAGAGCGTTAGTGGAGCCACTGATTTAAAGTTTTATATCACCAATAAATCTAAATTTTGGTTTTTAAAATGAACTTATTTAAAATAGCTAAAACTGTTTATTAGCTTAACTTGTGATTTAAGTTTTTTTGAATATAAAAGTGTTAATTTATTCGCTTTACAAGTTTATTTAAATTTCATCGTGCAACATTTTTAACCAATTTTATTATCGATGGTATTTTTTTGTCTGCTTTTCTTTTACTAGTCTTTTATCTATCTGTCAGCCATATAGTATTTTATTAAATTCTTATGGGAAATGACGAATGTTAAATTATCTTAAGAGCTTTAATAATATCAATACTTATTTGATTTTATCGATAATCCTGCTGTTAATCATAATATCTCTAGATTATTTCTAAACTGAATGAATGTTTATAATGAGTGATTCATATTGCTATTGAAATCGCCTTCTCACTTTGAAAGAAGGCGAGGATGTGGGGCTTTTATGTTGATTTATCTTTTTAAAAAATATCTTATAAAAGAAGCCTAATGTGTTTTCTTATATAGGTTTAAACATAATTGTTGTATATCTTAAATCCAATTGATCTTATAATTTTACTTTATTTTTTTGTATTGTTTTGCAGGTTTAAAAGTGAAAATTTCTAAAGGATTATTGAGTCTCATCAGCTATGCTTGTTTAATCATCAGTTTTCCAGCGATTGCTAAAACCAGCACAAGTTTAGTTTCACCTAAAAAAGGTGTGATTTGTGATCAATATATTTGTGTAGATAAGAAAGGTGTATCGAAGTCTCTTACAGCTCAATATTTAGGAACTAAAAAGGCGAATAAAGTTTTCTCACAAGGTAATTTTGATCGCTCTGCATTTACTTTCTCAAATGGAGTATTCTGCGATACAAATACAAAACGATGCCATGTAGACCGATATTTTGACAATGGAAATCGAAGCAAAGTGGATAAAAAGATAACAGATCAGCTTTTTAATAATAAGTAGTTCTTTGCCATAAATAGGCTCAATGACTTACCCTAAGGTGGGCTTTTTTATTTATATTCAAATTTTTAGAATGCTGTGTTCTATAAAATAAGATTGTATAAATTTACCCACCTGTTAATAATTACCAATAGATGAGTTAAGTCATTTCTTATTTCCCCTCTGAATTGGAATTTTAATTTGTCTAGCAAACCCTTCACTCGAGGGGTTTGTGCTATAAAAATTATAAATTTATTCATTCCATCAATTACTTGTATTTTTTGTAAAATAATTCATGTTTTTGTTTAAAAATGTGATTTATTTTGCTAAATTTCGCATGGATTTATTGAACAGAAAAGTAATGAACATGAATAAATATTTTGCAGAATTTATTGGAACATTTTGGCTGGTCTTTGGAGGGTGTGGTAGTGCAGTACTTGCTGCAGCTTTTCCAGAATTGGGTATCGGTTTTGTCGGTGTTGCACTCGCGTTTGGTCTAACTGTACTGACAGGTGCTTATGCATTAGGTCATATTTCAGGTGGACATTTTAATCCTGCAGTAAGTGTCGGTTTGTGGGTTGGCGGTCGTTTTAATGCAAAAGACTTAGCGCCATACATCATCGCGCAGGTCCTTGGTGGTATCTTCGCGGCATTTATATTGTATTTGATTGTACAAGGTCAAGCAGGATTCACAGGTACGGGTGGATTTGCAACAAATGGTTTTGGTGATTTATCGCCAGGAAAATATTCTTTGCTTTCTGCATTATTAATTGAAATCGTCTTAACTGCGATTTTCTTAATTGTAATTCTTGGTGCTACAGATAAACGTGCGCCAGCTGGTTTTGCACCTATTGCTATTGGCTTGGCATTAACATTGATCCATTTAATCAGTATTCCTGTTACCAATACTTCAGTCAATCCTGCACGAAGTACAGCAGTGGCTCTATTTGCTGAAACAGCTGCGCTGAGTCAATTATGGTTTTTCTGGGTTGCACCGATTATTGGTGCTGTAATTGGCGCTTTAATTTATAAGTGTTTTGAGCAAAAAAATAGCCAATAACGTTATCAATGCGCCTAATTCTAGACGGTATATGAAAACCTCCCTCGGGAGGTTTTTTTAATGGTTGAGATAGAGAAATTAATCGATGAGAGTTACTTCTTATAATGGTCTTAGATCGGTTGAACTATTCCTAATATTTTTTGAGCTGTTGCATCGCCATTTAAATATGCGCCATGAACAGTACCTGCATATTTCAAACTACAATGTTCGCCGGCGAAGAAGATTTTTTCTCGAATTGGTTGATGCAATACTTTAACAATGTCTTCTGTGTGCTTTAGTGAGGGAAAACTAAAAGAACCATAACTATAAGGGTCAGAACCCCAACGCGTAATGATGAGTTTTTTGGGTGTGTGGGGAATATTGTTGAATTGTTTTTGTAAGCTACTAAAAATAAAGTTTGATATTTCATGATCTGCAGAATTATCGATAAATTCTGATTGCTTTCCTCCGAACAACATTAAATAAATTGGTTTTTTATAAATTCCAGATAAGTCTAGAATATTAAAACAGCCAATCTCATTCCAATAGAAATCACTTATCTTGTCTATCGGTATTTTTGATCTAAAAGAAAGTGGTTGTTCTAATTCAAAAAACACTTTATTGAAAGACCCAAACCCAATATCTTGAATAGATTGAGCATAGTGATTTGGTAAGGGTGGATAAAATTCTATATGATTATTTTTTAAAATTCCGAGAGGGGCAGTAACCACTAAGCGGGAAGCGAGGTAAAAATTATCATTGGAATCAATAATTTTCACATAAGCATTTTCACAAATGACTTTTTTTACATCTACATTGAATTGAATGTCTATTTTTTGTGAAAGTGCATCTATAACTTGAGCATAACCATGTGGAAATATAACTTCGTCGCCTTCAAAATAACCTTCAAAATTTTTATAATTCGATGAAAGTAGCTCAAGATTTGTCGCAAATGGGTCATTTGCTATTCGGTTGAAAAAGTTAAATAATAATTGTTTAAGATAATCTTCTGAAAATGTATTACCTGAATAATGTAAAGAAGAAATTATTTCTTCAGTCGCCTTGAGGGCCGATAGCGTTTGTGTTTGAGAAAGTCGCTTTTCTATTTCCTCTACATAAGATTCAAACTCTTGCACTTCTTGATCAGAAAATAACAACCCATTTTCATGAAAATATTGCGATTTATCATAGTTAAATACAGTTGTTTCTATATGATTTTCTTGGGCGATGTCCCATATAGGATTATCTTCAACACCATGAATCCATGATGCACCTAAATCAAAAACATCGGCATCAGATTGCAATGAATCTATACGTCCACCGATGCGAGATCTCGCTTCGAGTATGGTAACTTTTTCACCATTTTCTTGTAATTTTCTAGCGCATGCAATTCCTGCTATCCCAGCGCCAATAATAATAATCGGTAAATTAATATCACTCTGTTCTAACATAAAAATTTATAGCTCTGTTCTATATCCTAAAATTAAGATAATACACCTTATACATCTAAGATAGAATTATTTGATTATTATCTTATAAAATCAATATCTTATATTATTTTTTCTAGATTTTAGTACTGTTTTTCATGATAATTGTTGCAGTATAAAAAGGGTATTCATACAACTTTTGATCAAGTTCTAATCGATCAATTTCGACAGCAAGTAAGCACAGCTCTTTAAAAGATTAAGAATAATGAGGTTCTTAAGTGATCGTTTCTACGAGCTTAACCAATCAAAACTACATCCCGTATAAACGTTGCTACAGTGAAGAAATACTAAAAACAGCAAAATTGGCAAAGACGAGATATGATTTTAAAGAAGCGAGATAATTCCCGTATGCTGTTAAATCTTCTTTTTATTTTTTCATTAAAAATATCACAATAAATCAATAGATAAGCAATATATTAAAATATGCTAGTGAAGTTATAGATCGATAAAACTTGCTAAATAATCTCTTAAAATGAAAATTTCGATGAAATTTCTCAATTCTAAATGAGAATATTATCATTTATTACAATTGAAAATTTTAAAATATAAACCATAAGAAAAAGACCAATTCATCATAAATATTCATAGAATCATAGTGTTAAACCTGTATAGACAAGCAAGGTATAGCATTGCATTATTAAATGAGAATGATTATCATTATTTTGTGTTAAGCAGAGCTACACGATCCAAGAAAAACATAAATCAAATTTCTAGATCTTTTTAGTGCAGTAAAAAGTCTTGTACAGAGGATATGGTCAGATGAAAGAGCTTGCCAGCCGATTGGCGATGCAGCACCTAATCAATGCATACTCACAAGAAACAGGAAGTAGAATTTTACTGGAGAAATATCAGCAAAACTCTACACAACTTGCGTTTAGCCAAGGCTTGACCTTGTTAATGATTCCATTGGAATCCATCCAATCCCAATTATATGTACCACTTTCATATAGAAGTCTTGTAGGGCGACATCGAATAGATAAACTGCCGCAGATTTTTAATAAAGGACAAGCGCAAAAGTTTAGTCCAATTGCGATGGTGTGCTTACTTCTAGAAGAGCTGCTACGAAATTCTGTTGAATCCTTAGATTCAGCATCATTGGTTGAAAAATGGATACAAAGTCGAGATGCTTTAGCTGAGTTTTTAAAGCAGCGTCAATATGATTTTGACCAATTGATTCAAGCAAAGCAAGATTTCATTCAGACAGAACAAGCATTGATTCTCGGGCACAGTATGCATCCAGCGCCTAAGAGTCGCACAGGTTTTGTTCATGAAGATTGGTTAAAGTTCTCACCAGAACATAAGGGGCAAACACAACTGTATTACTGGTTAGTTGCACCAGAATATCTGGCAGAAAGTGCGACATCAGATCAGCCAATCACGAGCCAACTCATAAAGCATATGCAATGGTATTTGAGCGAAGCAGAATTAGATTTAATTCATACACATTCAAGCTATAAATTATTGACATTGCATCCATGGCAAGCACGTTATTTACAGACTAAAGACTGGTATAAAGAATTAAAAGCCAAGAAAAAGCTGATTGATTTTGGTGAAAAGGCTTGGCATTTTTCCGCCACAACATCCGTGAGAACATTGGTCAGCTATTCAGCACCGTGGATGGTGAAACTTTCACTATCCGTGATGATTACCAACTCTATCCGAGTCAATTTGGCCAAAGAATGTCATCGTGGAGAAATCACGCGTCAACTTTGGCAGGGGCCAATAGGTCAATCGATTTTAAAATCTTGTCCTACATTGAAAGCAATTCATGACCCCGCATGGACTGCGTTAATCATCGACGGAACAATTGTCAATGAAACGATTTGTATTTTTAGAGATCAACCCTTTGATCGACAGCAGCAAGTGACATGTATTGCCTCCTTATGCCAAGATCATCCAGCAAAAAAATTAAATCGCTTTGATCATTTATTTGAACAAATTGCACAGGCAGAACCGCAGCTAAGTATAGAAAAAATTGCTTTAAATTGGTTTGAGCGATTTTTAGCGATCAGTTTAGTTCCCATGATGTATCTATACCATCACTATGGCATGGCATTTGAGTCACATCAGCAGAATGTATTGGTCGAATTGGAAAATGCGTATCCTCAAAATTTATGGTTAAGGGACAATCAGGGTTTTTATTACATCAAAGAATACGCCACTGAAATATTAAAAGAATACCCGGAACTTGATGAAAAAGCGCAGGCTGTTGGGCCAAAAACTTTGGTTGATGAAAGGTTTAGCTATTATTTTTTTGCTAATACTTTATTTGGCATGATCAACGCAATTGGAGCAACAGGGAGTGTTTCAGAACAGCAACTTATTGATCTATTGCAAGATAAATTGATGGAATTATATCAACAGTATCCTGACAGTAGTTTATTACAAGGCTTATTATATCAACCAACCTTGCCATATAAAGGGAATTTACTCACGCGTTTATATGAGCTGGATGAACTGATTGCGCCTGTAGAACAGCAATCAATTTATATTCAGTTGCCAAATCCTTTATGTCTAAAACAAAAGGATGCAATTTATGCTTGATTTTATTGCTGTGGGTTTAGGACCGTTTAATTTGAGTTTAGCCAGCTTGTTACAACAAAAATCAAAGCTAAAATATCTGTTTTTTGAAAAACAAGCTCAGTTTGATTGGCATGCAGGAATGCAGCTTCCAAACACAATGTTGCAAGTGCCTTTTATGGCTGATTTAGTCTCTATGGTAGATCCGACCAGCCCATTTAGTTTTCTCAATTATTTAAAAGCGCAACAGCGACTCTATAAGTTCTATTTTTTGGAACAACCACATATCCCTCGTAAAGAATATAATCATTATTGCCAATGGGTTGCAGATCAAATTGAACATATTCAATATTTATCTGTAGTCACAGAAATTGTACCCAAATCCTATGGCTTTGAAGTTCTCGTTTTTCAAGCGGGGATTTATCAGCGCTATCGTTGTCGAAACATTGTATTAGGGGCGGGAAATGTACCTTATATCCCACCATGTATGCAGACTTTGATCCAAACTTATCCAGAGCGATGTAAACATTCAGCACATTATCTAGAGCATCAGCCAAAAAATTTACAAGGTAATGTGGTGGTACTGGGATCAGGGCAATCTGCGGCAGAAATCTTTGTAGATTTATTCGATCGTCAATTTCAATTCGATCAGGTGTCTAAACCGAAATTCAATCTCAATTGGCTGACACGAGCCAATGGTTTTTTCCCTATGGAATATACGCCATTAGCTTTAGAACATTTTAGTCCAGATTATAGTCAACATTTTCATTGCTTTGATGACCTCAATAAAGATTTACAGTTGAATAAACAGTCACTTTTATATAAAGGAATCAGTGCGCAAACCATTCGTGAAATATATAAGAAACTTTACCATCGACATCTTGCTGGAAATGATTTAGCGACGCATTTGCACAGTCAGTCCAACCTAATTGATGCTGTTTTAACGGAACAGGGTAAAATTAGACTGATTTTTCAAGATCGAGTGACTTTAAATCAGTTCAGTCTAGACAGTGACTATGTGATCTGTGCTACAGGCTATCGCCGTCCTGAATTTCAATTTCTCAAGCAACTGAAGCCCTTGATTAAAACCAATCCACAAGGACAATGGAATATTTCAGCAAATTATGCTGCTGAATATGCTGGTATTGGCAAAATTTTTGTTCAGAACATGGATATGCATAGTCATGGTGTTGGCACACCTGATTTGGGTTTAGGCGCTTATCGTGCGGCGACAATTGCCAATCAGCTAGTGGGATATGTGCTATATGACTTAGCAACAGCCCCCCAATGTTTCCAACATTTTGATCCTTTGCAGAATCCGCAAGTCCAAGTGATCTCGAAAAATATCACAACACAGCATCATGTGCATGCTCAGCATGTTGAAGATTTGGTTAAAAATGTCAATTTTCAATCTCAAAGCCCAAGTACACAACATTCTCAGCATCAACAAAACCATCAACGATATTCGAATATTGAGAACAGCATATGAGTTTTGCACAGTTACAAATTAATCAGCAACAATGGCGAAGTGCAGGCCAGCGCTTAATTGAAATGGCAATCGCTGAGTTTTTATATGAAGAAATTATTCAGGCGGAAAGTCTGGGTGATGATGTATTTCAATTGAGATTGGATGACCGAATTTATCAGTTTAATGCACAACAGTACTTATTGGGACATTGGCGGATTCAAGAGGGTTCAGTACGTGATTTAACTTTGGATACGAAAAGGCCTGCTTGGAATTTGCATCAATTTATTGCCGCTTTTTCCAATCAGGTTGAAGTTAAACCCTTTACCAAAGCTTATTTAATTAAAGAGATGAACAATACATGGTTAGCTGAAGCGCATGTACTGGATGAAAATCGTTTAACCAGTTCGGCAGTGCTGACTGCACCGCATTATCAAATCGAAGCGATGTTGCGCGGTCATCCTTGGTTAATTATGAGTAAGGGCCGAATGGGTTTTGGTTATGATGATTATTTGAACTCAGCGCCTGAGATTTTACCTAGAGTCAAAGTACTATGGCTGGCTGTGCATCGAGATTTGGCAGAATTTCGTTCTACCACTGAATGGTATGCAGGACAGTTATATTGCCATGAGTTTGACGAGCAGGAATTGCTAGAATTTCGCGAAAAAATGCAAAACCTTGTTTTAAATTCAGAGGATTATTATTTAGTTCCTGTACATGCTTGGCAATGGCACCAATGGATTGTACCAACTTATGCCAATGAAATTGTAGATCAAAAAATTGTAGAACTTAAAATTGGACAGGATAATTATGTGCCAATGCAATCAATTCGCACTTTATGTAACACATCAGATGCACAACGTCATTACATTAAACTACCATTGAGTATTTTAAATACCGCTGTTTATCGCGGATTGCCTGCTCAAAGAAATTTAGCAGCACCAGCGGTTACAGCGTGGTTGAAAAATATTTTAAAACAAGATGTAGATTTACAAAAAACGGGTGTAGTTTTTTTAGGCGAGATTGCAACTTTGACCATTCAGCAACCTTGTTATGATCACATTGCAGGTGCGCCTTATCAATTCAAAGAGTTATTTGGCTGTTTATGGCGTGAGAGTGTAGATCCATTTGTTGAATATCATCAGCAGGTTTTATCACAAGCTGCCTTATTACACCGTGATATTCAGGGGCTTTCCATTTTAACTGTACTTATTCAAGCTTCAGAATTAGTACCATTAGATTGGCTCAAGCAATTCATTACTGTCAGTATTCAGCCACTCCTGATTTGCCTTTATAAATACGGTTTAGCATTTTCATCACATGGTGAAAATACCATGTTAATTCATGAAAATGGGGTACCTAAAGCCACGGTACTCAAAGACTTTATTGACGATATGAATCTTGTCGATGAGGATTTTCCTGAGGTGGCCGATCTTCCAGATGAAGCTAAAATTTTATTGAGGCATTCAGCACAAGACCTCAGTCACTTTATTTTTACTGGCTTATTTATGGTGCATTACCGCTATATCTGTAATGTATTTCTACAGGATTTTCCACAATATCATGAGATTGAATTCTGGCAAACCGTATCGAATGTGATTGCTGAGTTTCATCAACAGCATCCAGAGTTTGCAGCAAGAATTGAAAAGTTTGCGCTGTTTAGACATCAATATAATAAGGTTTGCTTAAATCGTGTTCGTCTATTTACCACCAGTTATAACGATGAAGCAGAACGCCCGGTACCGGTCATTCTGGATTTGATTGCAAACCCTGTAAGCCCAGAGACTTTAAAAAATTGGACAGCACAATTTTCATCTGCTCCAGCATGATAAACCGTGCCTGCGCAGAGTGAGTGTGTATTTATCTGTGTCATACCTAGATTTAACACGAGTCAAAAGCTCAATAATCTAACAAATACAATAAAGGTGACAGTGATGAAAACCTTATCACAGCAATTACCAGATTTTTATGAATATTATGAGAGCGGCAATCAGTTTTATTTACGTCAAGTGAAATACCCTGATGATATGGCTTTATTACATCAATGGATGCATGAACCGCATGTGATTCCACAATGGCAACTGAATAAATCAGAAACAGATCTGAAGGTCTATTTTGAAAAACAATTGGCTGATGATCATCACCGCTTACTTATCGTTGGTGTCGAAGGACAAGATGTGGGTTATACCGAAATCTATGAAGCAAAACGTGATCGATTAGGTCGTTATTATTCTGCGCATGAACTAGATTTAGGCTGGCATTTGCTGTTTGGTGAAATATCGGCATTTGGTAAAGGCTATCTTCGAACAGTTGCCCGTTTATTAAATTTTTACATTTTTGAATATACAGACTCGTTGAAAATCGTAGGTGAACCCGATTCAACAGTTAAACCCTACGCAGCAGTTGTCAAAGAAATGTGTTATGAGGCTCAGGGTATTGTTGCAATGCCAGAGAAAGATGCGATGTTATATTATTGTTTTAGAGAAACTTTTTACCAAAAATTTGGTGAATATTTAATCCAATCTCAGCAATATTTAGCACAAAAACAACAAATACAAAATCCAGTAAGTTGAATTTGTCCTATGAGTTATCAATCTATACATATTCAGATCAAAGAGATGATTTTCGCCAAAGATGTCTCGATCGTTGAATTTCAGTTTTGGTTGGCTGAAGTTGAAACATTTCTACGCCAGCAGCAAAATTTTGTTTTGGTGATGAGAAGTGCTAAAGGGACTACATTTCCAGAGGAATACCGTCAGATTCAAGCGAGGTGGTATAAAAAAAATAAAGCCAATTTTTTTAAATACTGCGTGGGTTTAGTGCGGATAGCGTTAGATCAAGCCGATCTAGAACGACTCAATACACCAGCATTACATGTTGCATGGCAGGTTCCTTATTATGTGACATTAGATCGCTCGGATGCATTGCAATGGTCTGTACAGAGGTGGCTATGCAACGCATAAATAATTTATCAAACCAATCTGTTACTCAACAAGTTTCCGTACTTAGTCTAGGCGTTGTGGTTGTTTTATATTTAGCCCATGCCTTGCCTTTGTATTTTTACAATGTGGCATTGCCTGCGATTTTAAGGCATCAAGGGGTAGACCTACGCTGGATTGGACTATTGTCATTACTTTATATTCCATGGGCATTCAAATTCTTTTGGGCACCACTTATTGACCGCTTTTATGTCAAAAAATTAGGCAAACGTAAAACGTGGCTGCTGTTTACTCAAATTGCTTTGGTTTTAGGTATTGTTGCACTTGCATTGACTCAGTTTTCTTATGGGCTGCTGGTCTTTGTCATCATTGGTTTATGGATCTCCACTTTTGCAGCGACACAAGATATTGCCATTGATGGATATACCGTCGAAGCATTTTCACCACAAGATTACCGTTTTGGCAGTATGGCGCAAAGCATTGGTGTTGCTCTTGGAAGTATGCTCGGTGGTGCTGCAACACTTTGGCTGTATCAATATTATGGGTGGCAAACAGCACTGATTTGTTTAGCGACCTTGACGACTTTGACGATGTTTGCGGTTTTTCAAATACAAGAAAAAAACTCAGAACACGTAATTAAAAACCCGCCGAGCTTAATTCGAGCATTTAAACGCCCTGAAATTCGTTGGGCATTACTTTTAATTGTTTGTTATCGCTTTGTAGAAGCCCCCGCAATGGCAATGCTCAATCCAATGCTGATTGATCAAAAATGGTCACTTTCACAAATTGGTGTGTTGATGTCGGTGGTGGGTGCAGGAGTTGGATTGCTTGCAGCCGTTTCTGCTGCATTGCTACTCAAAAAGCGAAATGCAACACAATTACTAGTTTGGGCTGGATGGGTGAGAACGCTGTTATACGGACTTTTGGGAGTCGCTATTCTATTCGGCTGGTTAAATCAGTGGCATCTTTTGCTGGGTGTTTTCGTGATTGCATTTCTTGCGATTCGTTATATCGCAATGACCTCTTTATATGCATATTTCATGCAGAGTAGCTCAAAAGCGCAAGCAGGGACCGACTTTACAATTTTGGTGTGTTTTGAATTGCTGGTCTATTTTATTGGCGGGGCTGGCTCAGGTTTTCTGGCCAAATCATTAGGTTATGGCAATTTTTATATTGTTCTAGCTATTGCATCTGTAGTGAGTTTGATTCTCTCACAACTCATTATTTCCAAATCACAAAAAACTCTAAGATCAGAGATGTTGTAAGGGATAAATCATGAAAAGAACATCAATTCAAATACAACTGACGTGTTTAAGTTTGGCTATTGCGACACAGATCTATGCGCAAGAGCCTACAACTCAAAAAGTTGAAAATACTGGGTCAGACGTAAAAAGTCTAGCCCCCATCGTGGTCACGGCAACACGTTCTGCAAAAAGTATTTCAGACATTGCAGGGACGGTGTATCGCATTGAGCGTAGCGAAATTGAAAAGCAAGCCAATGCGGGTAAAAGCACGGCAGAAATTTTAGGGCTATTGGTTCCTTCACTCACGCCAAATACTGGTACAACCTCTAACTATGGCATGACCATGCGCGGCCGTGTGGTGCAATATATGATTGATGGGATACCACAAACAGGTTCACGGGATGGATCGCGTCAGCTCAATAGCATTCTTCCTTCAATGATTGACAGAATAGAAGTTGTGTCTGGGGCAACGAGTATTTATGGCTCAGGTGCAACAGGCGGTATTATCAATATCATTACCAAAAAAGGCGGTGACGAAGCTTTAAGTTTTGAAACCAAATTGGGGCTAACCTCAGGGAATAATTTTAAAGGCGATGCCTTGGCTTATGAAGCTTCACAAAATGTTTCGTTTAACCAAGAACGCATCAAAGGTAATTTGGGGGTTGGCTATGTTAAACGGGGTGAAATTCAAGACAGTCGTGGCGATCGTATTGGGCCTGAGGTTGCGCAAACAGATCGTCAAGATACCCAAACCCTTGATGTCAATGGACAACTCACTTGGAACATTTCAGATCAACAGCACTTAACCGTTGGCGCACAATATTATAATGATGAACAAGACAGTGATTATGGACCTGATTATGGTCAGGGTTTATCTGTCATATTTAGAGGAGCTACACCCAGTTTAAAAGCATTAAAAGGCTTACAACTCGAAGACCAACCTAGAACAAAACGCTGGTCAACGCACGCCCAATATAATCATAATGATGTATTGGGGCAAAGCTTAACCTTGGAAGCTTACTACCGTAAAGAGCAGGCAAGATGGTTTCCAACCGCAGTAAGTTTACCGCATCCGCAATTACCTCCTCCTAATAGAAGTATTCCTGTTGTGATGCAGTCCAATACCGATATTAATATTTGGGGATCACGTTTAGCCTTACAGAAAGATTTTAAAGTTGCAGATCGGGCTTTAGGGTTAAGTTACGGTTTAGATTTTGAAAATGAGAAAAATGGTCAAGAAGGGCAAAGGTATGATACTAATACTTTTATTGCGAGTAATGGCTTAAATCATAAAGCGACAAAAAACTATGCGATGGGACCAGATGTTCAAGTGGCAAAACTGGGTGCATTTGTTCAAGCGAATTATGCAGTTACGGATCGTATAAATATACAGGCAGGCGTGCGTAACGAACGAATTAATAGTGATGTCAGTGATTCTACCCCGTACCCTGAAAGTATTGTCGCTGACTTCGATCCTAGCTATACGGCGAAAAGTTTAAAAGGTGGTGAAGTAAAACATAATGCGACTTTATTTAATTTGGGCGGGGTTTATCACTTAAATGATACGCAACAAATTTTTGCTAATTTTTCTCAAGGCTTTAGTATTCCAGACGTACAACGGATGCTGCGAGATGTTCCAGCAAGTTTTGTTGTGACCAGTAATAATATTGATCCGATTAAAGTGAATAATTATGAACTCGGCTGGCGCCTACAAGAGCAAAATGGACTCAATCTAGGGCTGGCTGCTTTTTATAATGATTCTGATAAATCTGTGAGGTTTAATGCTGCCCCAAATTTTAATATTGAAGTGATTGATACCGATGAACGCATTTATGGTTTGGAAGCCAATGTAAAATATGCAATTTCAGATATGTGGAATATGGGAGGAACCATTGCTTATACACGAGGTCAATTTAAAAATATACTCGGTGATTGGCAAGAGCTTGATGCTGTACGGGTTGCACCACTGAAAGGCACGCTATTTTCAGAATGGCAATTTGCAGATGATATCAATTTACGCGTACAGACTTTAGCAATTGGGGGTACAGATCAGGCTGCTAAAGACTATGTCAATCCATTAAATGACCGCAGTATTCGAAAACCCGCTGAGATTAAGGGGTTTGCGATTATGGATGTGATCACCAGTGCAAAAGTAGGCCCAGGCAGATTAGGTTTTGGCGTTTATAATGTATGGAATACAGATTATAAAACGGTGTTTAGTCAAGCGGTTGCGCCAACCTATGGGGCCATTTCAAGTTTGGCTGCACAAGGTCGTAGCTACGGTTTAACTTATACGCTGAAGTATTAACCCAGATAAAGCCTCTTTAAAATTTGAAAGAGGTTTTTTATTGAGCAATATCTCGATGAAAAATACTGAATCGTGGGTAATTATATAAATCCAATAAAAATTTTCCTAATCAGTCAAGTCTGATATTTTAGAAGATTCAAATGAATAAAAATAATGATATTTGGATGATGGCAACCTTACTCAACGGGATCAGCTTATCCATGATTTTACCTTTACTCGCACCTCTTATTCGTCTATTAAAAATCTCAGAGCTTCAGGCAGGTCTGATGGTGTCTGCCAGTGCATTGCTGATGAGTTTGACTGCAATGTGGATTTCTAAAAAACCAAATCTTCAAAATCATTATTATTTATTGAGTATCGGTTTTATTGGAATGAGCATAACTTGGGGGCTATTTGCAGGGGTATTAAGTTATGGACTAATGTATAGCTTGCCAATTGGACTACTTTTCACTTTATTATTGCTTACACGAAGCAGTATTGGCTTTTTTATGGCAATGCCGCAAATCGCATTACAAAGTTATGTGATGACGCGATATTTAGATGAAACGACACGCAGTCAAAAGATGGCAAGCTTTGGTGCCTTAAACAGTGCAGGGCTAATTTTAGGGCCATTTTTAACCACATTACTCATTATTTGGGGAATATTGATTCCTTTGTGGCTCGCCGTATTACTTTTGACTGTCATGAGTATGCTGATTGTATGTTTATATCAACACAACGGGGAAAATGCTCAACAGTCACATTCAAAAAGTCATGCTCCAAACCATTCGGCTTTAACCTATCATTTTGATGAAGATCAGCATATCCAAGACCCACTTTTACAAAAAGAGATTTCTCAGCAAGATTCTAATCATTCGCAATTGGTTCGTCTGAGTGATGATGATCTAAGAAAATCAATGATTTGGTTGATCCTCGGATTTAGTTTATATATCGCGATTATTACTTTGAATTTAACTGCAGGTTTTTATATTCAAGATAAATTTCAATTTAACATTCAGCAAAGCGCCCTCTATTTTTCTCAATGTTTGTTGATTGTGGGGATTGTATCGGTTTTGATGCAAATTGCGATTTCTAAATGGCTAAACTGGTCGTTAACACAGCTTTTAATGGTTGGATTAAGCTCAATGCTGATTGGGTTGATCTTGTCAATTTATACCCAGCAGATCGTGATTTTTCAGTTGGCTTATGTGTTTTATGGTATCGCTGTGGCATGTCTAATGCCTGCATTTACCACAGGTGCATCACAATCAGTTTCGATAAATTTGCAAACTAAAATTGCTGCTTTATGCACCATGGCGCAAGCGCTCAGTTTAGTTGTTGCACCATTAATGAGCACAGGGCTGTACCAACTTAACATTATTTTCCCATATTATTTACTGCTTAGTATTTTCTTATTGCTGTCTTTTTATTTTGTTGTTTTTAAATGGAATAAATAGAGGATGGTCATACCAGTGTCATGTTCTTTGATTAGTTTGCCTGCATTAAATCAAATATGACATTTCAATGATGAAACCATTTAAAATTAAACATTCGCTAATCATTTGTTTTGCTTCAGGACTATTTTTAACAGCCTGCAATAATGATCATGATGAAAATTCAACTGTTGTTACGCCACCTAAGGCAGATACATCACTTTATTTACAGACTAAACAACCCTATCAACCACAGCAGAAATTAAGCAGCTATGAAGCAATGCCCGCAGGTTATCGTGCAGTTTTTACAGAATTAGTTGCTCGACATGGTTCACGAGGTCTATCGAGTATTAAATATGATTTAGCTTTATACAACATGTGGTTAAAAGCAAAACAGGAAAATGCCTTAACGCCATTGGGTGAACAATTGGGTGCTGATTTAGAAGCCATGATGAAAGCCAATATTCTATTGGGTTATGGAGTGGAAGGTATACGCCAGTATGGCTATGGCAACGAAACTTCTGTAGGTATTAAAGAACATCAGGGTATTGCAGATCGCTTATTACAACGCTTACCACAATTGTTTAATCAAGCCAGTCAACAAGGTAAATCTGTACAGATCGTTAGCTCGGGTGTGGATCGTGCGGTGGACAGTGCTAAATTTTTTACCAATGAATTGTTGAAACAGCAGCCAAGTTTAAAGACTGCAATTACACCAGCAAGCTATCAAAGCCTCAACAGTACCTCTATACCAAGTATTGTCGATGGCGGGGTAAATCGCTTTCATCTGTATTTTCATAGTTTAAATGCACAAGACGATTTGGCCAATGTCAAAACGGATTTAGACAAAACAGTCTATGCGGCTAGTTTAAAATATCAAGATTTTGAAGAGAATGACGTTAACTTAAAACAAAAAATAAAAGAGTTAAGTGCAGATCCTAATGCGCAGAAAATCGCAACAGAAGTATTAAACCCAATTTTTAAAACAGCGTTTATTCAAAAAATTGGTCAAACTGGCTATAGCTTTAGTAATTCAGGATCATTCACTGTAACAAGCCCTAAAGGTGAACAGATTACTGAAAAAGGAAAGGGGAAAAATACCATTGCCAGTGCAGTAGATGCTGCTGCTTATGTGTACGAGTTGTATTCAATCACTGGCGGAATGCAAGACGAGCTTGGGGCGACAAATTTTAAAAAATATATGCCAATTGAAGCGGCTAAGTTTTATGCGCAATATAACGATGCCAATGATTTTTATAGTAAGGGCCCAAGCTTTGATACAGGCAAAGCTGTAACAACAGATATTGCCAAATCACTCAAACAGGATTTATTTAAACAAGTTGATGATGTTATGAGCAATACACAAAAGAATGTTGCTGTATTAAGATTTGCTCATGCTGAAATCATAATCCCTTTAGCCACCAGCTTAGAGTTAAAGGGGATGATGCAATCTGTGCCCTTGACGCAGACGTTTAATTATTCAAATAGTGCGTGGCGTGGTGAAGATATCTCACCGATGGCAGCAAACTTACAGTGGGATATTTATCAGAATTCGCAAGGGCAGACTTTGTTAAAAATGCTCTATAACGAAAAAGAGATTGCTTTTAAAAAAGATTGTGATTATGCCCGCTATAAAGTAAACAGCTATTATTATGATTATTTAAAGTTGAAACAATGTTATAGTATTCAATAGATTGCTATAAAATTTGAGGGAGAACGGGTTTCTCCCTTTTGTTTATAAAAGGAACACTGTGAAATTCCAGCAACATACGATTCAAGCTGCTATTTTTGATATGGACGGTACGATGCTGGACACTGAACGGCTTAGGTTTGATGTGTTAAAACAAGCGTCTTTGGAAATCATCGGTGTAGAATTTAGCTTAGATTATTTGATGCAATGTTTAGGGCTTAATGCGTTAAGCTCAGAACAGTTAGCACAAAAGTTTTATGGCCAAGATATCCCTTACCAGCACATTCGGCAACGTGCTGAACAAATTGAACTTGAGATGATTTTGTCGCAAGGCGTACCAGTGAAAGCTGGACTTTTAGAAATATTAGCTTATTTGCAATCTCAAAATATCCGATTGGCTGTCGCTACATCGAGTACCCGAAAAATTGCTGAAAAATATTTAAAACTTGCAAAAATTGATCATTATTTTACCTTGTTGGTCTGTGGCGATGACGTGATACAAGGTAAACCACATCCAGAAATTTTTAACAAAGCCTGCACCTTATTAAATCTAAATCCGCAACATAGCTTGATGATTGAAGATTCTGAAAATGGGATTACTTCAGCACATTTGGCTGGGGGAGTAACAATTTTGATTGAGGATATTAAAGCGCCAAATCAGACCATGCTGGCAAGAGCAGATTACTACTTTGAATCTATGTTGGATTTTTATCAATCAATCATAAAGTCTGACTGAATAAAATTCATTTTCAATTGAACAACACTCAGTCAATTCAAGATTTAAACATGATAATTACGTGCTTTAATAGAAGCATTAAAATTAATGTGAATTTGATGTGTTTTTAGGTTCTCAAAGTTTAACAACTCCAACTGAGACACATGATTATCCCGAGTGGCATAAAGGGAGAAAACACTACGCCTTATGGTATATCGAAATTCATCATCCTGAATTATTGGCTTATTTAAGCGATTTAACAGAAAAATTCTCAAACTATTTATTGCACCCCAATACACGCCAATTTCATATCACATTGTATATTTGTGGTTTTCTAACGGAAGATAAAAAGCAATTTGATGATGATTTTATCCAAAGCAAATTTCAACAACAGCTTAAAATTTTGAGCCAAAACCAGTTAAATAGTTTTAAATTAACAACAGGAAAAATAAATAGTTTTAGCAGTGCTTTATTTATAGAAATTCAAGATCATGAAAATAGCCTAAGCAATATTCGACAATTATTATCCTATCCAAGCCATGAAATTGCTGCTTTAGATTATTGCCCGCATATCACCTTAGGTTTGTATTCAGCTGAATTTAAAGCGCAACAAATATTTAAGGCTATCGAAACGATTGATCAAAAAAGTTTTGAAATTGGCATTGATCAGCTTAATTTTGGTATATATCAAGCGCAAGTCTTACAGGGGCCTTTAGCTACGTTACATCAGCTTATACTCAATCCGAAAAAAACAGATGGATCTTGGAAGTCAAATTTATGTTGCAATTAATCCTAGGTGGTGCGCGTTCAGGCAAAAGTAAATTAGCTGAACAGATCGCAAAAGACTCAAATCTACAAGTTGTTTATATTGCTACTGCCCAAGCTTGGGATGATGAAATGCGACAACGTATTTCACACCATCAGACACAACGACCTGATGCATGGCGACTGATTGAAGAACCACTTTATCTAGCCGATTGTTTAAAACACATAGATCAACAAGAACAAGTGATTTTGGTGGATTGCTTAACCTTATGGATGAGTAATTTATTGATGCATGATGACTCAAATCTTCAGCGCATCGAATGTGAAAAATTGCTGAAAATTCTACCTACATTAAAGTCTAAAATTGTTTTAGTTAGCAATGAAACAGGACTAGGTGTTATACCAATGGGTGAAATAACTCGAAAATTTGTTGATGAATCAGGACGTTTACATCAACTATTAGGTCAAATAGCTGATAAAGTAGTGTTTTGCATCGCAGGTTTCCCGATGTTATTAAAAGGATAAATATTGTGATTTTTATCATATAAACTTGAGCATTTTAACGATTAACAATGAACTTTTAAAATATGAGATGGAGAGCAACAATGAATTGGTGGTTAGAAGCATGTAAAGTGCCAAACGCAGAAACAAAACAGCAGGCTGAAGAACGTCAATTGCAATTGACCAAGCCAACAGGCTCACTGTCTGTTTTGGAAAATGTCGCCGTGCAGTTGGCTGCTTTGCAAAGTAACTCAAAACCCAATGTAGATAAACCTTGGATTGCGATTTTCGCAGGTGATCATGGGGTAATGGCTGAAAATATTTCTGCATATCCACAAGCGGTAACTCGCCAAATGCTGCAAAACTTTGCAACAGGTGGCGCGTGTATCAGTGTAATTGCTAAAGAATATGCTGCGATCTTACAAGTCATTGACTGTGGCACGGTAGGTGAAGCTTACCAATATCAAGGCGTTGAGCGTCATAGTATTGCTCAAGGGACTGCCAATTTTGCTCAACAAGTGGCAATGACTGAGCAACAATGTCAGCAAGCCATGGTGCTGGGTCGTGAGAGTGTAGAAAAAGCCATTGCACAGGGTGCTTCAATTTATATTGCTGGAGAAATGGGGATTGGAAATACCTGTTCAGCTTCAGCGATTGCATGTTTCTTATTAAATGAACCTGCTGAGCAACTGACAGGTGTAGGCACGGGGATTCGCGCTGATCAGTTGATTCATAAAAAAAATATCATTCAGCATTCACTTGAATTACATAAAAATTATGTTGAAAATGATGCATTTAAAGCTTTGTGTGCTGTAGGTGGCTTAGAAATTGCTGCAATGACAGGAGCTTATATTCGCTGTGCTCAACTCGGGATGCCTGTAATTGTTGATGGTTTTATTAGTTCTGTGGCGGCATTAGTCGCGGTACGACTCAATCCTGAAGTTCGACAATGGATGTTGTTCGGTCATCAGTCTGCTGAATATGGGCACCAACGCCTATTACAAGAATTGAATGCTGATCCATTATTAAAGCTTAATTTACGTTTAGGGGAAGGCAGTGGTGCGGGTGCTGCTTTAGGTGTAATTAAGCTGGCATGTAGTTTACATAACAACATGGCCACCTTTGCAGAAGCTGCGGTGGTTGGCGAGAAAGTTTAAATTTATTCATAATTCAAAAAGAGCATATGCATGAAACTGAGGATTGATCTATTACGTCACGGGGAAACTACGCTGAATCATACTTTGCGTGGTTCGACTGATGATGAATTGACAGAATTGGGCTGGCAACAAATGCATCAGACCATTTCCTATGATCAATCCTCTGTGCAAACACAATGGGATTTTATGTTTAGCTCGCCTTTAAAGCGCTGTTTCTCATTTGCACAGAGACTTTCTGAACAAGTTCAAATACCACTGATGCAAGATCATCGATTACAAGAAATTCATTTTGGTGATTGGGAAGGTATTTCAACACAGCAGATTTATGCAAAAACGCCTGAGTTATTGGAAAATTTTTGGCAATCTCCGACACGTTATACTCCACCAAATGCTGAAAGATATTTAGATTTTCAGTATCGAATTAAGCAAGCATTACAAGCGATCAAAGAGCAAATGCTGATTACACAAAGCCAAACAGCTTTGATTGTGACGCATGGTGGTGTGATTAAGCTTTTAAAATGTATGGCGCTACAACAATCTCTTGATGATATTTTAAAAATGTCTGCTGAGCTTGGGCAATTAAATCGCTTTATGTTGGACAGCGAAACCATGCAGTTAGAGTTATTGGAGAGCAATAAATGACCCCATTTTTTATTGCATTGCAATTTTTAACGATTTTCCCTGTTTATTTAAAAAATATGCCTTCGCCAAAACAAAATGGTCAGTCACTGCTATTTTATCCAGTGATTGGGCTTTTGATTGGTTTGGTTCTGTTTGCCGTTGCCAGTTTTCTACATGTTTTGCCTGTAGTTTTACTCAGTACCATTATTCTGGTCATCTGGATTTTGCTCACAGGTGGCTTACATTTAGATGGTTTAGCGGATACTGCGGATGCTTGGGTCGGTGGCTTTGGTGATAAAGAAAATACCTTAAGAATTATGAAAGACCCAGCATGTGGACCGTTTGGTGTGCTGAGTTTAATTGTTATCTGTTTGATTAAATGGTCTGCACTGTATGTGTTATTACAGGAACAACACTATACTGCTTTGATTCTATTTCCTATTTTAGGGCGTTTAACACCATTATTTTTATTTCTGACCACTGAATATGTCCGTGAAAAGGGCTTAGGCTGGTCCATTGCTCAATATATTCCTAAAACTTGGGCAATGATTATTTTTGGTATCAGTTTATTGGGTGCGGGTTATTTTGTTTGGGTTGGTTTAGTGACGGCGACAATTTTTATCCTCACCTTAATTTATCTACGCTATAAGTTTATTCAACGAATCGATGGGATTACGGGTGACACCATTGGTGCCAGTATAGAAATCGCAGAAACCGTCTGTTTACTCTGTTTTATCATTTGTGGTTTTTATATTTAATCAGATTAAAAAAACCGAAGTTTTTAAAACTTCGGTTTTTAAATTGATCACTTATTTATGTTTATCTACTCATTATTTATCAATAAATAATTGATAAAATTTTGATTTATCTACCTGTACTAATCAAAATTAGAATTTTTTCTCTACACTGAACAAGAAGCTTGGAATAGCATCATTGACCCGAGCTTCATATAAAGCACCATCACTTTGATTATTTAAGCGTTCTTTGTAATCTGTACTCAAAATATTACGAGCACTCAGTGTGGTTGCCCAGCCTTTAGGGAAGCGTTTTGTCGCACTAATATCCACATTTACACGTTGATTGGTTGTACGATCATAGGGAAGATTGTCTAAAGCGCGGGTAAATTCAGGCGTGTAGCTTAGATTAATACTGCTTGCCAATTGCCAAGGCTGGTAATTGTATGAAACGCCTGTACTTGCTGTATAAGGGGCAACATCACTGGCTAAACGGGTATTATGGTCGGTATCTTCGATTTTGGCGCGTACCGTCGATAATTGTCCATTCAACATAAATGAATGACCATTTTCGGTTTGTTTTAAAGCATAGCGACCTGAAATTTCTACGCCATAGGTTGTTGCTTGGTCTTGGTTATACGGACGTTCAACAAAGCGTGTGCCTTCTTGACGAATCACTTTTTCGATATAATCATCAATATCTCGATGAAAAGCCGTAATATTTACGCCACCTGCAGTAGTGTTGTAACCCAAGGTTGTTTCCAGTGCGGTAATTTTTTCAGGTCGAAGATTGGGATTACCACCACGGTCTGGGTTATTGATAGAGCCTGCATCAGCATCTGTTGAAATGGAAACAGTCGGCATGAGATTGTTACTATTTGGACTTTTAAAGGCGCGACTAACATTGGTTTGCAAAGACCATTGATCGTTAAAGTCTAAACGGTGTGCAAGCACAGGGCTGAGGTTTTGATCACTGTATTCAACCAAGCCTGAACGTTCTAACCATTCCTGACGTGCACCCACGGTAAGCGTTTGACGTTTTGAAAACTTCCAACTGCCTTCCAAATAAAGTGCGTAACGTTGCTCATCTAATGTATCAGCAATATTGCTTGCTAGCGCATTGGCACGCGCATCAAGTCCAAATTTTACTTGTTTGCTTTCGTCAAACTTGCGTACCCCATCATACGCTAAGCCATATTCATTCACAGTTTCATCAATATAAGAACTGTATTGATTGGAACGAGTGGATTCAGTTTCATTTTGCTTTTCAATAGACAAGCGGACTTTGTCTGAGTCACCTTTATCTTTACGCTCATAACGGGTATTTAAACGAATACTGTCATTTTTATCATTTTGAACTTGATTACTACTAGAGCCATCACTTTCATTCTTACGATAAAAAATTTCTGAAACCAGTTTTTGTTGATCATCAATTTGATATTCAACACGTGGTGCAAACATGGTATTTGTACGATTGGTAGTGTGTATTTGTTGGCGTGTACCATTTATATTTTCAATTTCTGTGCTTGATTTGCTGTCATTCCACATTTGATTGGCTGAAACACTGTAAATCCATGCACCATCACGCCCATCTGCTTGTACACTGATATTTTTACGCTGTTCTTCTTTTTGATCCGATTGGGTGATGCCATATCCTAATTTCACATTGCCACTAATTCGAGCATCGTCTAAGGGTTCTTTTAAAATGATATTGATCACTGCGGATGAGGCAACTGAGGCTTGAGCTACACTAGGTTGTTTGGTGATTTCAATTCGTTCAATCATTTCAGGCGTAATTGAGTCAACAATAGACATACCACCACGTGGTCCACCTTGTACGGCTTCACCATTAATCAAAAATACTGGTGCGCCACCACCACGAAAACGCATGCTGCCTGAACCGCTTGATCCACGTGGTCCTTGTCCAGGTGTTGGCATTTGAAAACCTGCTGCACGTCTTAAAGCATCATTGACCGATTGATCGCCGAATTGCAGCATTTCTTCGCGTGTCACAATGGTTTTAGCGACAGCACTGATATCAGGATCTTTAGTAGGTGCTTGCTCTGCTGCAAAAACCAAGGTTTTTAATTGTTTTGGTGATTCATTTTCTTTAAGTTGAGTCGCTTCAGTGGTTTTATTTGCAGATATTGTTTCATCATTTGCAAGGCTTGCAGAGGTGATGGCGAATATTGCAAGGCTTAAAGTACTCAATGTACCCCAGTAAAGTTTTGTACGGTGCATGTTGCATCGTTCCGTTTATGTAATTTCGCGTAAGATTAGCGCACAATTATGTAGAAATTTTGAGGAAAAGCGCATGGATGAAAAATAAATTTAATGCTGAATTTTTTTATTTAAATCAAAAAAAAGCCTAATGATTGAAGCATTAGGCTGATGAAATTTCTAAAATATAAACTGAAAAATAGAACAGGGGATTACCACATCAAGTCATCTGGAATAACATAAGCAGCATAAGGATCTTCCTCATCTGTCACTTGTTCATTCTTCTCAGAATTATTGACAATAATAAATCCAGTCATTTTTTCATTGATACGTTCACCCAAAGCTTTGGGTAAAATTGCGTAGGCATCATTATTGTCATGTGCAATCACCAAACTGCCTGAAACCAAGGCATTATAAACTTGCTGATTGATATAGATTTTCTTAACCGAACCATCGATAAACTGATAGACCGCATCGCCATCTGTATCTGTGATTTTATGTTGACCAATCATTTGGATAATTGAAGCTTTTAAGGCTTTTTCATCTAAAATGCGTTGTTTCTCTTGATTCAGCGCTTGGTCTTTACTGATTTTCTCTTGTTTGTCTTGTTCAATTTTAGCTTTAAGCTCAGCTTCATTACTCTGACCTGTACGTTGCTCGTGCTGTGCCTGCTTTGACAATTTCTTTGCTTTTTTATTATCCACTAAGCCAGCTTTGAGTAACTGTGCTTGCAATGCGTTTTTGACCATAACAATAACCAACCATTAAATGTGTTTCGAACCATGCCGAAAATAAATAAACCAATACGTTAAGCTGAGTATTAAACTTAATCCAGCAGGGATAAGGAATGAATTTAATTGTAAATAAGGATACACGATACTGGCAATCAGCCCACCCAGAATAAATCCGCAAAGAATCAATAAATGTAATGTGACACGGCGCTTTTCAATACCGAGGCCTCGAAAAAGATAGCCTAAAGCCAAACCAAGATCGGTTAAAACCCCTGAGAGATGAGTGGTGCGGATAATCGTACCTTTATAGTGACTGACCATGGCATTTTGCATTCCCATTGCGGTACTTGCCCAGAGTAAAGCATATTTGGGATAATAAGGAATAAACAACCAGCAAAGTAAAATAAATACACTGACAAGACTCAGTGGAACACCATATCTGCGTCCGAGTTTAAAATTGCTATTGCCTAAAATAAAGCCACTATAACTTGAACCAATCACATAACTGAGCATCACCAGCAAAAGATAAAGTACATGATCATATTGTTGATGAATAAGCGCTTGCGCAAATAAACTGGCATTGCCCGTCATATGAGAGATGGATTGATGAAGGACGGTAATTAAACCAAGTACATTAATTATGCCTGCATTGACTGCAAGCATAAACGCACCTAGTTGAATCCAAACGGGCAAATACTGTAGAGGCATAATTCCTTCTTTTTGTTCATATACGCTGTATATTACTTTTTAGAAAGATCAACTGCTGCTGTAAATAAGACATCAGTCGAGGAATTCAATGCTGTTTCTGTTGAGTCTTGAAGCACACTAATCACCATACCAATTGCAATCACTTGCATTGAGATTTCTGAAGGAATACCAAATAAACCACAAGCGATAGGAATTAACAACAACGAACCACTTGCAACACCAGAAGCACCACATGCTGACGCAACAGATACGATAGATAATATCACCATAGTGACAATATCAACCTGAATACCAAGTGTATGTACAGCCGCTAGGGTCAGTACTGTAATTGTCACAGCTGCACCCGCCATGTTAATTGTTGCACCTAAAGGGATTGCAACGTTTGCAGTGGTATCATTTACCCCTAAACGTTTTGCCAAGTCAAGGTTTACTGGAATATTGGCGGCAGAACTACGGGTAAAGAATGCAGTGATTCCACTTTCTCTTAAACACTTTAGCACCAACGGATACGGGTTTTTTCGCATCACGACAGCAACAATCAGTGGATTGATAACAAGTGCAACAAAAAGCATAGTGCCTACAAGTACTGCAATCAAGTGTGCATAATTCTTTAAGGTTTCTAAACCCGCTTGTGCAAAAGTTGCAACAACCAGACCAAAAATACCTACTGGTGCAAAAGCAATCACGACTCGAATGATCGCGCTAATTGCATCTGCAACATCTGTAATGACTTGTTTGGTAGTTTCTGAACCATGACGAAGTGCTGCACCTAAACCTACAGCCCATGCTAAAATTCCAATGAAATTCGCTTCATGTAGTGCTGTTATTGGATTGGTAATAAAACTAAGGAGTAAATTTTTTAATACTTCCGCTACGCTACCTGGTGGCTGTAAAGCTGCATCACTTGCATGGGTAAAAATTAAAGTGCTTGGAAACATCATGCTTATGGTAATTGCACTAATGGCAGCCAATAGCATACCTATAGCATATAAGCCAAGAATTGGTTTTAAATTACTTGCACCTTCACCAACTTTAAAGTTAGCGATTGAAGCAAGAACCAATACAAATACAAGAATTGGCGCAATGGATTTTAATGCTTTAATAAAAAGCTCGCCTAAAATAATAAAATATTGGGCTGAATTGGGGAATAGATACGCAACTATAAAACCAAGAATAATGGCAATAAGAATACGAGTAACTAAACTTAAACGTGCTAGGACAGCAAACATGTTGAACCTTTATGCCTAAACTGGTCTAAAATCGATGAACAAGCCGCGTATTCTATACCTAAAAGCGAAAACTTAAATAATACAATTTCGCCATAAAAATTAAGATATTAAAAAATATGTAGCTTTTTTAGCAATGATAATAAAATTTGTTGATAAATTAAACGATTTTTTAACTAAATGTTTGAGCATCCAGTTGATGCATGGCTTGATAATGCGTTAAATAAATATGTCCACTAAGTTGTCGAATTAAATTGGACTGTTTTAAACGATCCATGACTGGGCCTTTGACTTCAGTGAGATGCATTTGGATTTTTAGTTTATTTAAATCACTGTTAATTTCTTCCAAAGTTTCTAAAGCGCTTGCATCAATATTACTAATACTTGAGCAATTGATCACCACGTGATGTAGCGCTGGATGTTTGCTGACTTCTAAAATGATAAACTCTTTTAAGGTATTGGCATTTAAAAAACTTAGATTTTCATCAATACGAATAGACACAATATTGGTACTCGTCAAAACGTCGTGTCTTGAAATATTACGGAAATGTTGCGTGCCTTCAACTAAGCCAATGACGGCAATATGGGGGCGGCTAATACGCCATAACAACAATAGGAATGTAGAAACAATACCAATAATCAAACCTGTTGAAATATCGATACACAACACCCCAAAGAATGTGACCCACATGGCAATCCCATCAGCTTTGGAATAACGCCATGTTTCGATGAAGGGTTTAAAATCAACCAATTTCCAAATGGATACCATAATGGTGACAGCGAGAATCGCTAAAGGAAGTTGTTTAAATAAACCGGTAAAATATAAACTCACAATCACGATAAAAATTGAAGATAACACACCAGCCATAGGCGTTTTTGCGCCTGCATCTGCATTAACCACTGTACGTGATAAACTGCCAGTCACAGGAAATGCTGATGTGACACCTGCACTAAAGTTGGCTAAACCCAGTGCAATCAGCTCTTGATTACTATTGAGCTCACTACGTTGTTGAAATGCTGTGGTCTGTGCAATAGAAATAGATTCGACAAAACTCACCATGGTAATCATGGCTGCACCGGGTAAAAGTTGGATCACCAAATCCCAACGCCAGTAAGGCATGGCAAATGGTGGAAATCCCGAAGGAATCTCCCCCACAGTTTTGATACCAAATTGGTCTATATGCAGGAAATGTATCAACGCAATCGAAATAAACACCAGAACCAAGGGCAGTGCTTTCACCCAGAATTGTAGAGAATGTGCAAAAGATTGGCATAACTTAGATTTAAAAAAAACTGGGATGTAAATCAAAAACACAATCGCAAAGACACCAAAAATCAAAGTTTCAATACTAGTGAAACTAATGTATTGCCATAGGCTTTGAATAAACTCGATAACATTGCCAGATTTTAAGGGTACATCGAGCATAAATTTAACTTGGCTGAGTGCAATCAATACTGCGGATGCGATGATAAAACTCTTAATCACAGGATGGCTGATTAAACGGATTAAAAAGCCGAATCTAAAAATTCCCAGTAAGCTTGAAAGTATGCCGACAAGAAGTGCCAATAAACATGCTGCTTGAATATATACAGGTGAACCCACCTCATAGAGCGGTTCAAGCGTAGCAAAGGTCATCATGGAAATCAGCGCAACAGGACCAATAGAAAGCGTTGGACTGCCACCAACAATGGCATAGATGATCATGGGTAAAATACTGGCATATAAGCCAGTCACAGGAGGCAACCCAGCAACCATGGCATAAGCCATACCTTGTGGTACAAGCATTGCAATGACGATTAAAGCAGCAAGTAGATCAGCCCTAAATTTAGGGACATTATAGTCTTGTAGCCATTGCCATGCAGGGAGTATCTTACTGAGTTGAACTTTAGGAGCAGCCATTGGAACTTCATTAGCATATTTTCATATATATTATGCAGAAAAAATGCTAAGAAAAATAGCGACAACTAACTTATATAATGATTTGTTTATTTTTATTTTAAACTTGCATAGACGCCAAGATGTGTATTAAACCTGTGGGCAATACAAATCATATAAGGTTGTTAATACTACTGTCAGTTTTTGATCTTTAATAGAATAATAAATTTGCTTCCCATCACGACGTGTTGAAACAACATCACTTTTACGTAACATCATCAATTGTTGAGAGAGCGTCGGTTGATTAATCTGAGTTTTTTCTTCTATTTGCGAAACATTTAACTCTTCTTGAGCAAGATGGCATAAAATGAGTAAGCGATCTGTATTGGCTAAAGATTTTAAAATAGTCACGACTGATGCAGCTGATTCACGCATTACATCAATTTCAAGATCACTAGACATCGGTAGGTTCCATCCATTATTTAATACAGTATAACTGTGTCAGTGCATATCGTATGGCTTTTAGCTTATGTTTTTTGATGAATTTCTAAATCAATTTTGTGAATATATCTTCACATTCTGTTTTAACTTTCTACAGAACTAGATTTTCTCTGTTTACAGTTGAATAAATAGACAAAAATAAGTGATATGTTAAGATGTAACTACAGCTAAAAATCAAGCTGAGGATATTTGACATGACGACATTTACAGCAATGAAGACGACATTACGTGAGGAAGCAACGATTCCAGTGCTTGCTATCGATGCGTTTAGCGCGGCATTTAATCATGCAAGTCAGTCAAACGCTACAATAACTTATGTAAAAGATCAACAGCTGGTCCAACAAAGCAATGGTGAAATCAAAGTTGTTGAAGATTTATCTTCTGCCTATGTGGTTCCCAAGCTTAAACACAGTGTGTTAAAACGTAGAAAGAAACAAGAGGTGATGGCATAACTTTATATGCGACAGCCGAGAATAAGAATGTTTGCTGGTCCAAACGGATCAGGTAAAAGCACAATTAAAGACTATTTAGCGCCCCATCAGATTGGGGCATATTTAAATGCAGATGAGCTTGAAAAACAATTATCTGCGACTCAAAGTTTGTGTTTAGACGATTATCATCATGATTTATCTAGCGCAGCGTTACTGAAATTTTTAAAACAAAAAAAACGTAAAAAGAATGACCAAGTCGTGCCGCTATTATCCTCAAAACCACAAATTGTGGATGGACTCATTATATTTAATCGAGATGAAATCGACTCCTATCTTTGCGCACGTATTATCGATTTTATTCGGATGGAATTTTTAAGGTTAAAAATAAGTTTCACTTTTGAAACTGTGATGTCGCATATCAGCAAAATTGAGTTTCTACGTGAAGCTCAGAAACAAGGCTTTAAAACGTATCTGTACTATGTGGCAACCGTTGACCCAAAAATTAATATTGGACGTGTGCAATATCGGGTCGCTACAGGTGGCCATGCTGTACCTGTGCAGAAAATCTGTGAGCGCTATTATCGCAGTTTAGATTTATTGATGCTGGCAATTGAAGCTTCAGATCGTGCATATATTTTTGATAATTCAACTCACGGTGAAAAAGCAGCTTTTATTGCAGAGATCGAAAAGGCTGAAGTGCTAAAACTAAATCCTGTTGTAGAGTATTTCCCTAAATGGTTTGTAGACAAAGTATTGAATGAATTTAATTAATCTGATGATTAGATCTGTTTGATAAAGCAAAAAAAGATCATGTTGAGTGAAACATATTGGTATTGAAAGTTTCTTCTTCGTTTGGGATAAGGCTAGCATGAAGGGGATTTTATGTTGATTTATCGTTTTAAAAAGGACTGATGAAAGAAGCCTATTGGCAAAATATTCAAAAAATCAAAATAAATTATAAGTTGATAGTTATTATTAACAAATATGATTAAAGCCATTCAGTGATTTAAATCAAAACTAAAAAATAAGCTGTGCAATTCTCTAGCAAAGCATATAGCGATTATATTTGCAGTTATGCCTTTGATTTGCATATTTCTATATATCATTATCTGAAGATGAGGTTGATTAATTTAAATAAATATATATTATAAAAACATATATTGTATGGATTTAAAGCAATGCATGGTTTTATATTGGCCTTTTTGGGTGGAGTTCTACTTGGTCTGGCTGTAGTTGGCTACTTATTTGTAAATGGTCGTGTTGCTGGGGTAAGTGGTCTAATTGCACAAGTCCTCAATCCACACAGAATTTTTAAAACACCTGCTTTGTGGTTTTTATTGGGCTTATTCAGCACACCATTTATCTATGGAGTGATTTTTAATCCTGAAATCGTGATGCTAACGACAAGCCCAATTTTACTTGTCATCGCAGGTCTATTGGTTGGCTTTGGCACACGATTAGGATCAGGCTGCACCAGTGGTCATGGAATTTGTGGGATAAGTCGTTTGTCTAAACGCTCAATTGTCGCAACCTGTACCTTTATGCTGGCTGGATTTATCACTGTGTATGTGATGCGCCATGTGATTGGAGCTTAATCATGAAAAATATCTTTGCATTTATCTTTGGCGGGCTATTTTCTGTAGGTTTAATGCTTTCAGGTATGTCGAATCCAGCAAAAGTCATCGGTTTCTTAGATATATTCGGCCAGTGGGATCCAAGTCTAGCTTTTGTGATGATTGGTGCAATTGTAGTTGCATTTATTCCTTTTCAAAAAGCGATACGTCATCCTGTGACTGTGTTTAATGAAGTGATCGAATTACCAAAAAATACCCAACTCGATACAAAGTTAATTGCAGGCGCTTTCATTTTTGGTGTAGGTTGGGGAATTGCTGGAATTTGTCCAGCACCCGCATTTACATTGATTGGTTTAGGTCATTATCAAGCCCTATATTTTATTGTTGCCATGCTGTTTGGCGTATTGATTCATCGCAAAGTGACAGGAGCATAATTTTTTATGAATCCATTTGTACAAGATTTTTTTGATGAAGCCAGTAATACCTTTAGTTATGTGGTGGTCGATCCTGCAACTCAATACTGTGCCATTATTGATAGTGTATTGGATTATGAAGCGGCATCTGCAACAACATCGACAATACATGCAGACCATATTATTGAGTATATTCAAAAACATCAGCTTACAGTGCAGTGGATTCTTGAAACACATGTACATGCAGATCATTTAACAGCTTCGCAATACTTAAAAGCACAATTAGGTGGTCAAATCGCCATGAGTGAAAAAATTGTGACTGTTCAAGATATTTTTAGTCAAATTTATAATATTGATTATGAGGCTTTAAAAGCACAGCATTCCTTTGATTATTTATTTAAAGATCATGAGATTTTTAAGATTGGCGAGTTAGAGGCATATAATCTCCCTACGCCTGGTCATACCCCAGCTTGTTTGACCTATGTGATTGGTGATGCCGCCTTTGTTGGTGATACTTTGTTTATGCCTGATTACGGTACAGCGCGTTGTGATTTTCCAAAGGGCAGTGCGGCACAACTTTATGACTCTGTGATGAAAATTTTTAACTTAGCAGAGCATACTCGGTTATATTTATGCCATGATTACCTGTCTGAATCACGCCTAGATTATCATTGCCAAACAGACATCAAGACCCAACGTGAAGAAAACATCCATATCCATACAGGGGTGACTAAACAAGCCTTTATTGCGATGCGGGAACAGCGTGATGCTACATTAGCTATGCCGAAATTGATCCTTCCAGCCATTCAAGTCAATATGAATGCAGGTCAATTTCCAGAACCTGAAATAAATGGTATTCGTTATTTAAAATTACCTTTAAATTATTTTAGGTAAATTGCTTAAATTAAAATGTATTTATTAAATGATAATGATTTGAATTTTTGTTCAATAATTATTCGATTTAATCACGATGATTATTTATTTAGTTTTTTAAAATAATTTTCTTTAATATGCTTGAAAATTACGCAATGATTGATTTTTTTATGAATATTGTTAAGATTATTGTAAATAAGTGCAGAACTCAATCATGGAATTGAGTCTCTTTAGAATAAATCATAACAGGGGGGATTTTTTCTGATATTACAAAATATAAAATTTATTTATCAAGTTGATATTTAAAGATAATTTAAATAAACATAGGTTTGTCATAAATTTGAAACATACCTAAAAACTTAAAAGAATAGATTTTATAAACGTTATTGTATACAATTTAAACTTATTGGCTAAAGTGTGACTTATATCACATGGTTTTTTTAAAAAAATAACGACTCGACACTTGGGTTATACAAGAATCTGTGGTTATTTAAAATACATATAAGTTTGAACAATGGTTTATCTTAATTTTTGCGTTGATAGATAGGATTAATTTATGGCAGGCATTTATTTACCTTTGCATTCGAGTTTGAATCAGGTGGGTTCATTTCCAAAGTCTATAACTCCTCGATCTGCACAAATTTTGAATGAAGTCAAAGAAGCTTTAGATCTGATACCGCACCTTATTTGGGTGACAAAATTGGGGATTGGCTATTGTAATACCCCATTAAAAGAATTTATTGGTGTAGATACGCATAATATATGCGATTCCGATTGGATTAAATGCTTACATCCTGATGATGCAGAACATATCTATAATATTTGGATAACAGCGCAGAAAACCGGTCAACGTTTTGAAAAAGAATGTCGTATCCGTCATGTGAATGGCGACTATCAATGGTTTTTGCTGATTGCTCAAAGTACGGTTTATAAACAACAGTTTTTTGATTGGACTATAACCTGCACCAATATTCATGAACGTGCAACGTTATTACGTGAAACCAGTGAGTCACTAAAAGCCAATACAGATATGCTTGATGTAAGTGTCGACTGTATCAAAATTATTACACCAGATGGTTATGTGTCACATATGAATAAATCTGGTTGTATTGCATTACTAGGACAAGAAAAAGTAAAAACTTTTGGTATGGAATGGCTTGGACTATTACCACCAGAAGTTCGTGAGCAGGGTAAAAAAGCCATTAAAGAAGCGGCAAAAGGGAAAAATGCTAGATTTGCAGGTAAAAGTGTCTTTGGTAATTTAACCATGTATTGGGACAATATTTTAACCCCTGTTGTCAATGAAAATGGTCAAACCACCAGTATTTTATGTGTTTCACGAGATATAACCAAACAACGTATTGCCGAAGAAAAACTCAGAGTGATCTGTGAATTTGATGAAATGACGAGTTTGATGAATCGTCGTGCATTTAAAAGAAGGCTAAAGGCATCAATCTCTAAAGCCAGAGAAAACCGAAGCAAAATTGGATTATTACTGATTGATTTAGATCATTTTAAACATATTAATGACACATTAGGTCATTCTGCTGGTGATCATTTACTTAAGGTTTTATCTAAACGCCTTGCGCATTGTTTAGATGAGAATGCCTATATCTCAAGACTCGGGGGTGATGAGTTTGCGGTGGTGATTGACCATGTGGAAAGTCATGCACAGATTGAGGCTGTTTCCAAAAAATTATTACAACAACTCGATGCGCCTATTACTTATAGCGGTAAATTACTGAATGGTGGTATGAGTATCGGCGGTTCAATTTATCCGCACGATGCCAAAGATGGTTCAGGATTGTTGAAATGTGCAGATGCTGCTTTAAATGACCTTAAAGAACGTGGTCGTGGCGGTATTCGTATGTTTGGTGTAGACATGTTTGAAATTGCCCAAAGTAAAGCGAAGCAATTAAATACAGCACGTCAAATTATCCGTAACAATCAAGTTGAACCATTTTACCAACCTAAAGTGAAACTGGATGATTGCTCAATTATTGGTTTTGAAGCATTACTCAGATGGCGAGATGAAGAGGGCAATGTTTATTTACCTGCGACTGTTGCTGAAGCATTTAATGATTTTGAATTAGCGACTAAAATCAGCGAAACCATGCACGATAAAATATTTACAGATATTTCTCATTGGATCAAGCAAGGCTTTAAAGTTGTACCGATTTCAATCAATGCCTCACCTGTAGAGTTTATGCGGGATAATTATGCGGAAATTTTATTAAAGCGCTTGACCCAATATGCCATTCCACATCATCTTGTTGAAGTCGAGATTACTGAACATGTCTTGGCTGATCGTGGCTATGAATATGTCATTCGCGCGTTAAAAAAACTTAAACAAGAAGGCGTGCGGATTGCCTTAGATGACTTTGGAACAGGGCATTCATCGATGACGCATATTCGTGATTACCCTGTAGATAGTTTAAAAATTGACTATAACTTTGTAAATCGTATGCATGAAGAAAAGTCAATTAAAGCGATCGTGGAAGGGATTGCAAAATTAGGTCCAATCCTTTCTTTAGATATTATTGCAGAAGGGATTGAAACGATTCAGCAGCTTGAAAATTTAAGAGCTGTGGGCTGTAAATTTGGCCAAGGTTTCCTATTTAGCCAAGCGATTTGTGCTGAACAAGTGCAAGAAATGTTGCAGTAAGGGGCTTTGGATTAACACTATTGATTGAGTTAAATTGTGCCTTAACTCAATCATTTGTACTCCATACATAAAATATAGAAAAACTTTAAAAAAGGGCTTGAAAAGTCTACAGACTACAGGTATTGTAAATTCAATATAGATTTTTATGAACGACATAAAGATGAAAAAGCAACCTGTAATCGCTACTTCTTATTATTTCTGGCAATTCTTTAGATAATTGCCTGAAGTCGTTCGGGCAATGAATTGGTTGCCCATCAAAGTTAATACCTGATCGGCAACACCGATCAGGTTTTTTTATATCTGAATGTTAAAAATATTTTGAATCAATTAAGTGTAAAGATTTTGGAGAATGTCATGATGAAATTTAACTACGTATACTTTAGCAACTTTTATTGGACTTACTTTGGTCAAGTGAAAAACCTGATCGCCCATTTGAATAGATCCCATACGCTCAAATAAAAGTTCGGACTTTAGAGAGTCCAAAGGAATACATCATGAATGCACTAAATATTGCTTTACAACAAAATCAAACCATAGAAACTCAACTCAGTTTGCCTTATGAGTTAAAAGAAAAATTTGCATTAAAACATAAGCTTGCTTTACAGATCGCCGAGCAACGTCAAACAATTGAAAATATTCTCGATGGTACAGATGATCGTCTGCTGGTGATTACTGGCCCATGTTCTATTCATGATGAAAAATCCGCATTGGAATACGCAGATCGCTTAATACAATTACAAGAAAAAGTGTCAGATCAGATCTTTCTAGTGATGCGTGCATATATTGAAAAACCACGTACAACTGTGGGCTGGAAAGGGTTTTTATACGATCCAAATTTAGATGGATCTGCCAATATGCAATTGGGCTTAGAAAAATCACGCCAATTGTATTTACAAATTATTGAAAAAGGCTTGCCGATCGCCAGTGAAATTCTAAGCCCTATGGCAACTGCATATTTTGATGATTTATTGGCTTGGGGTGCAATTGGTGCACGTACCAGTGAATCACAAATTCATCGTGAAATTTCAAGTCATATGCCTTTTAGTATTGGCTTTAAAAATGGTACAGATGGCTCGATTCAAATCGCTTTAGATGCAATTCAATCTGCAAGTCATCCTCATCAATTTCTTGCCATGGGTCAAAAGGGGCTACCTTGTATTGTACATAGTCATGGTAATCCTTTAGCACACATCATTTTACGTGGTTCAAATAAAGGCACAAACTATGATGCAGAATCGATCCAGCAGATCCGTCAGCAGCATCAAGGAAAATTACCTGCATTGGTGATTGATTGTAGTCATGGTAACAGCAGTAAAGATCCTTTAAAGCAACCGTTGGTTTTACAGCAAATCATTGAAGAAAGACATGTAACCCAAGTACGTGGTGTAATGCTAGAAAGTCATTTGGTGGATGGTAATCAAAAAATCTCTTGTGATATGACTTATGGTCAATCTGTTACAGACGGTTGTTTGGGTTGGAATAAGACGGAGCAATTGTTGTTGGATGTTGCAGAGCAGCTTTCGAAACAGGATTTGTTGCAGACAGCATAAAACGCAGCATCAGATTGTGTTTATATCATTTTAAAATAGCCCTTTATCCCATCATATTTTTATATGATGGGATAAAGGTTAAAGTTTTTTATTTTGGTTGTACTTGAATCACTTTACAGTAGCCACTGCCAGAATATGGTTCGACATACACTTCTACAGCTCTCTTTTTTTGATACCACTGTGCCAAAGTTACAGTAAGAATAACTTTACTTGTTTGGGGAATAAGCATCCACCCATAAGGAGTGCCATTACAAACAGTTGGAAGGTTTCCTGGTTCAAGCCGAATGAGTAATCCTTCCGAAATACTCGTGATAGATGTCATATTTCCTGATACATATGTCTCAGCTGCAAAAATTTGTTGAGTTAATAACACAGAGAGCAATAGAATTTTTTTCATGTTTTAGTACCTTATTTTAAAAATTAACTTTTGAATTTAGCAATCTATCGATAGTCAATTAATCATTTAAAATATAATGATAAAACCCTTGAGCTAAAGTCCATGGTTGGAAATCTGAACAACTTTGTGCACCAGAAAAATATAAAGTTACAGATTTTTTTGTAATTTGAGCAGTAAGTAATACAGCAAATAATTTACTGCAATTCGCTGGAGAGATTTCATTCCAAGTTGCTGATGTACTACATAATAAGGGACTGCTTAAACCACCAACACTGTTAGCAAATAACCCACCTGAACGTGGATTTATTGACACACCACTTACTTTTCCTGTACACATAATACCAGCAGCAAAAACTGATTGGCTCAATAGTATTGATAATAATAAAAACTTTCTCATCACCTAGCCCTCATTAAAATTTATTTTACATGGTAGTAGGTAATTGTTGGACTACCAGTTTCATAGCAACCATCTATATAAACTTCTACAGTTTTTTTTGCTAAGAATGCACCATAAAAGCTAGCATAAGCTCTACGTCCGTGAATTGTAGTGCTATTAAATCTGAATATATTTGTTATTTTGCTTGGGCAATTTTCATATGCACCGAATGGTTCACCAGATAATGTTACATAACATGTACCATCAGTTAAATGACATCCTATATCTGTTATTTTTCTGTTGGAGACAGTCTCGCCAGCAAATGAAGTTGAAGTCATTGGTAAAATCAAAATAGATACGAATATAACTTTTTTAATCATGTTGAGTGTTCCTTTTAAACTAAAACATCCTAACCATCCATGGTAAAGTTACATAATCAGTTTCTTCACAATTATAATTGTCCTGTATATAACCTTTTTCATTGCATAAGCTTGCATTAAGATACTTAAGTATGGCTTCGTGGATGGTTTTGACCATGAACCAATTTGTTTCCAAGATTCTCGGCCACTTGGAAATTTAAGCAGTGCTAATAAATCAGTTTCTTGAGTTTGAATTACTTTATAAGGACCACAATCCACCTGAGCAAAAGAAATATTGCAGAAAAATAAACTAACTATTAAAACAATAATTTTTTTCATTATCAGCCTCTATTTTTCAACGGATATGAAAATATGCAAGAGTTGGCCATCCACCTGGACCACAACCACTTATATAAATATCAACAGTTTTTTTTGCAAGAAAAGCAGAAAGTAAAGATGCATACGTTCTTTTTCCATTTGTAGTTGAGCTTGAAAATCGAAATTCATTAATAGGTTTATAAGTACAATTTTCATTAGCTCCAAATGGAGCACCTGATAAGGATACAAAACAAGTGTCATCCCATGTGTGGCAGCCAATATCAATAATTTTTCTGTTAGATACATTCTCATCCGCAAATAAAGAAGTATTTGCTGTCATTAAAATAAGAACAATTGTGATTTTTCTTAACATTTTTCTCCACTCTCATGATGAATTGTGAATATTTTGTGTTGAAATTGTATTTTTTCTTAAAAATATGTATTTTTTATATACAACTTATTAGAAAAAGTAAATAGGGTTAAAAATGAAAAAAGTAGTGCTCTTTGTTTTGTTGGTGTCTCAACTAGTGTTTGCTGGAAATGTTTTAGCCAGTGACTACACAGGAAAAGTTGAATCAATTGTAGTGCGTGACTCAGATGGACTCATTTATATTTATTTTAGCGGTAGTCGATCAAGTAATATCCCGGATTGTGCTAAAAATACAAGTTATATGATGATAAAAAATGAAAATAGTGCAACGGGAAAGCGGCAATTAGCAATGTTAATGTTGGCACAAGCATCAAATAGAAATGTAGGTGTAGAAGGAGCGAATGTATGTACAAGGTGGCCTGACGGTGAAGATATTCAATCAGTTATTTTGCAACGCAAATAGGTAATTAAATAGATAAATAAAAAGGGATATCGCTCATGAGAATAATAATGAGTTTTGTTTTAAGCCTATTGAGTTCAATACCTTATGCTGGAGCAATAGACTGGTCTGTTGCAATGACATCTTTTCCATCAGATCAAAGTGTCGGTGATACAGGACAAGAAAAAACACCCAATGGTTATGTCGATTTAATGAGTGGTAACCTTGTTTATGATGTACCTGAAGTCACATTAAAAGGTGAGCGAGGTCTGAATTTTACCTTGTCTCGTTCTTATGGAAAGGTAAACAATGGCTTTCGCTCTATGGGGAACTGGGAGTTAGAGTCACCAAGATTGGTGATGATGACGGGACCTTCAACTAAACTCCAAGGTGATAGTGGCGCTGGCATATGTGAAGCAAATGGTGATGCAACTAATAATAGTTCAGGAAGGCCTGCTTTTACAGCTTCGCTTACCAATTCAAGTTTCAGAAGTAAAATTGAGCAAACATATGTAAATCAAGCGAATGCAACATTAGCTAACCAAACATTAAATACAATTATAAATTTAGTACAATATTTTGGAAGCTTAACGGGTGATGCAAATGCGCAATACAATAAACAACAAGCACAAAACGCTACATCTAATTTACAATTCCAGTTATTTAGTGCTTTTAAAAATAACGTGAATGCTATATCCGTTACTTCCAGCCAAGCAACCACTGAAAAAGCGAAATACAGACAAAGTATAACAAATGTATTGCAGACAGGACAGGTAACAATTTCTGTTAATGGCACTAGGCTAACTAATGGAAACTTAACCATAGTTTTAGATAGTTTGGCAGTAAATTCCTCATTTACTGTTCAAACAAATAATGTACTAATGGATGCTGCTATTAGACAAGTAGTCATAGGCTATCTTTACTATCATAATATTGAAAAGATTAAATCTCCAATGTTGCTAAATGGAATAACTCAAACTTCAACACTTAATACCTCATCCAATGTTGATCCAAGACAAAGACCAATAAGCTTATATCTTCCTAGTCAAAAAAACATAACTTTTTATCCTATTAAAACAGGTGTTGCGGGATACCCTCAATCTGCAAAATATATTTCTCAAGACAACTGGTATATTAGCTGTACAAATTCAGGAAAAGATTTTGTAGTAAGATCAAATAATGGTGTTACTTATTATTTTCCTGGTGAAAATCGAGAAAACTAGACAGGTTTTACTTCATTCTTTGGAAGTGAATATATTCCTGGGCGTGTATCAATTTATGCTTCAAAAATAGAAAATCAATTTAATGAAGCTTATCAGCTTAATTATTTTAATAAAAAAACCAATACCCTGATTTATAATGGGTTTAATTATACAAATAAATTTTTTCTAAAGTCAGTACAACATCTGCTGGATGGAAAAATTGTTAATGAAAATACGCCTGAACTTGTACTCAATTATGTAAAGAGCCAAAGTGGAATTGAGAATACCGATGAAAGCCAATTTGATAATATTTCGGGGGATATAACCCTTAAGAAAATTATTAGATATATCAATGGCTCATATAAAGAATGGACTTCTTATAATTACACGAGCCAAAAAAATCTTTCAAATTATAAATTGACAGACACAATACCAACAGGTGGGACGATAGGAGCTTTTCAAGACAACAATTCTGCGTTTATTTATTTACAAGCAGCAGGTTATATTACAGGTGATGCAATAAATTATGGTTATGGTGGTCCTTATCGAATTGTTGGTAATGCCACACCAGCATCGACGAGTATGACTGCGCAAGACTTTCTCTGGTTCTACAGTGATTTAACAAATATTCATTACTATAAGAGTTCTTCAAATGGCTTAGTCAATACTAAATCTGTTTATTGGACATATTCACTCATCAATGAATCCCGCCCAGGGTTTGCTGAAACTAAATCCTATAAAGTGACCAGTTCCTATTATACTGGTGCTGATGTCAATCCATTGCAAATTACCTATGCATATAGCCGTAATAAAGAAGCTAAAGAACAAACTACAACAGTAACAACCAAGGATGTGACTACAGGTCTGACAAAGGCATATGCTTATGTGATGAATGCTTACGAAGGTGGGATTGCAGAAAGCTTCTTACATGGATTACTTAAAAAGGTAACGATTGATGCACGTACAGAAGTTTATGAATGGGTGACATTAAATCTTATTGGTCAAAAACCAAAAACAACCAATGATAATTATACTGATAATGAAGATGTTTTACTGGTTCGAATGTCTAAAAAAACAGTTAATCATCATGGTGCTTATGGCACAACTTATCGAGATTTTGACCAATATGGTAATGCTCAAACGATTGAATCTACAGGGCTAAGAGGTACAAGTTCAACTTCATTACCAAATGTTAGTATTGCTTATTTTAATGCTGAACCTGCAAATGCTTCTGTGAATGATGGTAGCTTGCCTTGGATTACAGGTTTACCTCGTCAAAAGACATCAACTGGGTATACAACACAGTCTATTGAATATGATGTTCAAGGTGCGATCAAAACAGAAAGTAAAGAAGGACGTATTACCAAGTTTAAATATGAAACTGTTTCGTTTAGTTCATGCTTAGGTAACCTTGCTGATTTTGCTTGGTCAAAATTTGCTAGTTGTTTCTCCGATTATGTTGCTGGAGATAAACATACTGGATTACCAATGGAAGTTGATGTGGGCAATGGTCAACAAATTACTCAATACTCTGCCTATAAAAAAGGTGTACCAGCCAATATTCGTTTAGCCAATGGTGGCTTAGAAACCAATGTTATCGATGACTTTGGTAATATTATTTTCCATACAGATGCAGATGGTGTTCGTTCACAAAACCAATATGACGATGCAGGTCGTTTAAAAGTTGAAACACCAGTTATTGGTTTAAGCTATACAACTATTGATTACAATGGTTTAAACATTGTAAGAACAATGCAAAATGGCGCAAGTTATAACAAAACTGAAAAATATAATGGTGATGGTTTACTGATCTATTCTGCTGCAAATACATCAAATAAGACTGTGGTAAATTCAAGTAAATATGATGCTTTTGGAAATGTAACTTTTAGTTCAAATCCATCTGCTGGTGGGACAAGTGAGGGGATTTCTACAAGTTATGATGTCTTTGACCGACCAAAAACTGTAATTGATAATGGCGTAACCGTAAACTACTGCTATCAATCATGTGGTGGGCGTAACGGTGCTATTGCATTAACAACAGATGCTTATGGTGTCACTGAAACTGATTATTTGGCTGCTGGCGATTTTAGTGCAAATCTAAAAACACTGGTCAGTCGTAAAGGTGGTGATGGTTCTGTATTCACAACCTCAACTGAATATAACTTAGGTTTATTAAAACCAACAATTGCAACTTCAGGTACTTCAACACAAAGCTATAGTTATAACAGTAATGGCTCATTGGCGACTGAAAAAGACAATAGTATCAATGGTCAAAAGAGTTATGGTTATGATGCGACTGGGCGAATTAAAACCATTAGCCATCAAGATGGTTCAGTCGAAACAATTGAATATTATCCAATTAATGATTTGATTCGTTCTCGGGCTTGGCGTGGTATAACCACCAATTATAGTTATAGCTTAGCAGGACGTTTAAATTCAACCAATAATGCCAATACTTCACAAGGCTATGGTCGTGATGGTTTTGGTCGTGTTGTAACACTGACACAAAATATAAATTCCAATAATGCTAATTATGGTTATACCACCACATTTGGTTATAACAACTTGAACCAAGTGGTTTCAATTATTTATCCAAATGGCAAATCTGTTAATTTGTCAGATCAAAATGCTTTGGGTGAAGTCTATTCAATACCTAGTGTGATTCAAGGGCTTAACTACAATATATTGAGTCAACTTACATCTGTACAAGCAAATGCTGACGTGGCTTGGACATATTCGTACTCAAACAATGGTTTACCTACAGGTGTAAGTTCTACCAGTTTAAATAAATGTGTACTCAATATTGGTTATGGCTATGATGCATTAAATCGTATCAATAGAATGAGTGATCATTGCGGTGCGACCTATAACGCCACAATTGACCGTTTTGGTACAGGCTTGATGAAACAGGTTGAGCTTGATCAGGCACGTTATCAGTATTTATATAACAATGATGATATTAGTTCAGTCAATATTACCTCTAAGAGTCAAATCGTTGCACCTGCTTCCTACACTTATAACTATGTGAATGGCACATCACGCTTAGCGAATGTTAGTGGTTCAGCATATAACTTTAGCTATGATGCGATGGGGAATGTCACCAATGATGGCATTCGTGCCCTAGATTATGATGCTTACTATCGTATCAGTAAAAATGGTAATGAAAGCTATATCTATAATACAGATGGTTTGCGTGTTCGCGCAGTTCGTGATGATGGTATTACTGACTATATTTATGATTCAGCAGGTAATCTGGTCTATGACATTAACCATCAATCAGGTTATAGCAAAGCCTATGTTTATGTTGCTGGGAAATTAGTTGCAACTCTAGAGCGTTATCCAGATACCAACAGTAAAGGCTTTGATTTGATGAATGATTTCGAAGGGGCCGAGTTTGGTATTAATAGCTTGTTAGAGAGTTATGTAGATAGTGATGATGATGGTTTACCTGATTATATTGAACGCTTTATCGGTTCTGATCCAAATAATCCTGACTCAGATGGTGATGGTCATAAAGATGGTTATGAATATAAATTATTGGGTGCGAAAGGTGTTTTAGACCCGCTGATTCAACCAAGTGAACCTGATCCTGATGAAGATATGGCAGCATGGTTGCCTGCAATCTTAGATATGATCTTAGAAGATGATTAAGGGGATAAATCATGAAAACAAAAATGAAAAATAACAATATGCAGCCAAATAAGATCTGGTTAATAACAGTTCAATTGATTGTATTAAGTCTCTTCCTCGTTCTTAGTCAGCTCACGCTGGCTAAGGATCGGATTCAATATCATGTCCAGAACTTTGATGGTTCAACCTTAAAAGTGATCAATGAACAGGGCGTGGTCAGTCAGTCTTATCAATACGCGCCTTTTGGTCAACAATTACAATATAAGAAACCAAGCAATTTAAAGAATCCCAATGCTTTTGTTGGTGGGGTTCAAGATGCTGATGATTTGGTTTATTTAAAGCAACGTCACTATAACCCAGTATTAGGAAGATTTTATCAGCCTGATCCAGTGACTTTCTTAGAGAAGGGGCATGGTCAAACCAATCGTTATCAATATGGGTGGAATGATAGTTATAGTTTTAAAGATCCTAATGGAACAGAAGCTATGACTTTTAAAGGAGAAACTAAATTTCAAACAGAATTCACTGATCTTTTGAGTTTTAATGTCCCATCAACTTTAGCTGGTTTTAGCTATTTTAAAGATAATCCAAATTATCATATTTATAACAGAAGTGTATATGTCGAAGGATTAAATAGTATTGAAATTAATAAACTGCGTTTATATATTATTATGCATCCTACACCAAGTCCAAAAGCACAATCAGCCACATATTCTGGAGTTTTTAATTTAGCGAATCCTGCTACTACTTGGAGATCTTATCTGGCGGAAACAAAAACTTTTATTCATCAAATGCCGGATAATGTGTATTCTGTTTTAAGATCTGGAGACAGCGGTTTTCCATGGGTGGTTAATATTACTAGACCAGGACACTCACTTTATCCTGGAATTGTTATTCGAGGAGTACAAGATTTAGGTGGCGGAAAAGTCATTATACATAATTATGGTGAGGGAGTAGGTAATTTACAGTCTTTTGGACCACTTTCTAATGGTTTAGTAAATAATATTTGGTTCGGTGAAACAGAAAAAGCTCTACATTATGCAACAGGTCGTAGTTATAAAGTAAACTAATAAAGGTTTTTATATGAAAGCTAAAATTAATTTTTTAATATCTTTAATGTCATTAGTTTTTGGGCTGTTTTTGATGTTGATATTTGGTTTTTTAACATCACTATTCATGCCATATTTAAATATTGTAGTTTCATTGGTTTTTTTGGCATTGATTATTATATTTAGTATAAAAGATATGAAAGTCAGTTTTTTAGTGGTCATGTTTTTTACTGTTTTAATACAATGGTTTCCAGTATATTTTGAAGAAGATAAATTAAAATTTGGTTATATGTATTCAAATACAAAAGGGATGGAAGGATTATGGTTTTATATATTGTTTTTTAATATCATAACGATATTGGGTGTGTTATTTGTTTCTATTGGCATTGATGGATTTAAAAAACACTTTAAAATGATTGTTAAATAAAATTGAATGCTAATGCATATTTATTACTATTCTAAATTAGATAGTATGCTGTATGAATTATAGATAAGCTTAGTATTTTGTAATAATTATTAAGTAAAGTATTGCTAATTAAAATTAATAATGCTATTAAAATTTATCTTAGATGAATTGGATCAAAGCAGAAGTCAATAGTATACGGGTTACAGGTATGACTAAAGTATTAAACTAAGAAAAACAGTATTAAACTAATAAAATCAATAAATTAGATTAATGTGTGACCACAATATAAGTATGTGATTGTGACATCAAAGTTGTATAATGGTTAAAAATAACTATGATTAATAAGTTTTTTGATTTTATCGCTGTATGCTTTGGAATAGTTTTAATTTTATTTCATGGTATAATCATGGGATTATATATGCCATATCTGAATTTTTTTATTAATATAATTTTAATTGCTGTATTTTTATATGCAAGTGCAAAAGAGCATACAATATTAGACTTCTTTCATAAATCACTTTTTACTCAGTTCTAAATTATAAATACCTGCAATCAAATTGAATCTTAAGCCAAGTCTTTTCCCTCTATTTCGATAACGCTCTGCAAGGATTTTGAAAGTTTTTAATGTACCAAATACATGTTCAATGACTATTCTTCTTTTATTAATTTCTCGATTATATGTTTTTAGCAAAGGATCTAATTCACAACGTTTTTTAGCCTTGCACGGTAACAAGCTATTGGGATATATAGCATAAATCCCTTGATAACCTTTATCTGCAAGAATAAATGAATTTGTTGGGACTAAATGCAGATTGCGTTTGAACAGTTCAAAGTCATGTACAGCGCCTTTGCTCATGCATAAACTTTGTATTTGCTGAGTTTTACAATGAATGATCGCTTGCACCTTAAATGTGTGAGCCTTTTTCTTACCACTATAACTTTTCTTCTGTTTTTTTAGGTCTTTGAATTGGAATTTCAGTGGCATCTACGATCACTACATTCCAGTCTATACCTTCCCCTTCGGGGATATCTTTGGGTAAATTAAACAAACCTGACTGAATTAAATTATCTTCAACTTGACGAACAATTCTGGAAGCTGTTGGCTCTGATACACCATAACTTGCAGCAACATGAAATAAGGTTCGATATTCTCTCCAATAGCTTAAACAGAGTAATACCTGATCTTCAAGACATAGTTTTGGTGGCCTGCCTTTAGAAGGAATTTGCATCTGCATTTGTTCAACCATTAGAGAAAATGTTGAACGAGATATGCCTGTATAACGCTTAAACTGAGAATCAGAAAGCTTTTTTGAGTCGAGATATTTCATATACAGATTATGCTTGAAAATCTTAAATTTTGCAGGATGAATATTGAACAAAAAGATGTACGTTTTTTGATTTATGAAAGAGATTTATTATTGTATCTTATATCCTTTATATTGATTTTTTTGATTTGGGTTCCTATTTACTACTCTGGAGGCGATTTTGGTTTCGGTTATATGTACTCGAAAAGCTTTTTTTTAGAAATGCAAGAAGCATGGGTTTACCTTTTGCCGACAAGTTTTATTACGCTTGTTGGAATTTTCTTGATTAAATTTAATTTTGAAAATTTTTTTGTAAAAGATAGGTATTGAATTTTTTATATGAAAATTTTGTTTGAGTTGGTTTAATTGATAGTATATTTGAATTTTATATTAAAAATTAGGATTTTATCAAAAACTTAATACTGAAAGGCTATATGTGAAAAGAAGCATTACTTATGCAAAATATTGGATAAATGATAATGAAAAGAATCAATATTGAATTTATGAATGAATCTATAGTTGAAATTACTGTAATTGTTGAACCGCTTGCTGATGAATTTATATTAAAACCTAAAGATATAATTAAAGTCGTAGGCGAGTCTTTGGAGGAAATTACTACAGTTCATTCTGCTTTAATGGATAAGAAAGCTGTTGTTATTTGGTTACCTAGAGGTAATATAAAGTGGATATATTATATTAATGATAGCTTGGTTGAACCACTATAAAGAATAATTTATCTAAAGTTATAGATTAAAGTAATGGCCGGGTATAAAAAAGCATGTTTAAATTTCAATTACTATCTGATACTGACTCTGAATCAGGAATTTTAATAGCAAAGCAACAAATTACTTCAAATGGATTTAATAAATATATTACATCTGAGAATTATGGTAGTGATTTAAATGGAATAGTAATTATATTAATGTGTCGTAAACCTGAAATTGTTTTTAAAAAACGATTACGATTATCAAAAAAAGAAAAAGTCTTGTATATGGATATTATGTTGGATTATGATCTATTTAATAATATGACATTCGAACAAAGAATCACTCAAATTTGTAAAACGCTTTTAGTGGAGTTATCACAGGTACTAAAAAAATATAAATTTCAAGATTTTAAATCGGATGAACTAATAAAAAAATTAGAAAATTGGTTTGTGAATTATGGTTTTATTTAAGTAGTTAATTTTATTTTGACCCAAATAATTCAGATTCAGATGGTGATGGTCACAAAGATGGTTATGAGTATAAATTACTGGGTGCAAAAGGTGTTTTAGACCCGCTGATTCAACCAAGTGAGCCTGATCCTGATGAAGATATGGCAGCATGGTTGCCTGCAATCTTAGATATGATCTTGGAAGATGACTAGGGGGATAAATCATGAAAACAAAAATGAAAGACCTAATGAAAAATAAAAATATGCAACCAAATAAGATCTGGTTAATAACAGTTCAATTGATTGTATTAAGTCTCTTCCTCGTTCTTAGTCAGCTCACGCTGGCTAAGGATCGGGTTCAATATCATGTCCAGAACTTTGATGGTTCAACCTTAAAGGTGATCAATGAACAGGGTGTGGTTAGTCAGTCTTATCAATACGCGCCTTTTGGTCAACAATTGCAATATAAGAAACCAAGCAATTTAAAGAATCCCAATGCTTTTGTTGGTGGGGTTCAAGATGCTGATGATTTGGTTTATTTAAAGCAACGTCACTATAACCCAGTATTAGGAAGATTTTATCAGCCTGATCCAGTGACTTTTATTATGAAAGGTCATGGACAGACCAACCGTTATCAATATGGATGGAATGATACTTATACGTTTAGTGATCCGACAGGACAAGCTGCTGTAGTTAAAAATGGTGTTTGGGTTGAAGATGGGATGAGTTTTTATTCTACATCAGGAGGTTCTGTTACTGATTATTTAGGTCAGAATTTTCTTAATGATTTTGCTACTTTAGCACCAACTCCAAAATTTAAATGGCTAACAGGGATAAGTGATTTAATATTTAAACCACAATATGATAATATTATGGATCTTAGAGGTATGGCATTCAATACTTACACGCCATTGTCTAAGCCTTGGCTTAATAAGAATATCGCGAAATTACCAACTCCTTCATTTCCACCTGGGATTGAAACTCAAAATAAATTTGGTAGCGATTTTATAAAGTGGGGGAAAGGTCCTGAAGGAGCACTTATAAGATCTCAAAATATTACGAAATTTGAAGTTGCTGTTATGCAAAGTCAGGGGCTTACACTACAAATGGCTAGTCAATGGCGTACTTTTTATGCTAATGAATTTTTTAGGAATGTTCATAATACTACTGCTCAAAACAGAGTTCTGCTAATGAATCGTATTATCGAACATATGGAAAATATAAGAAAATGAAATCTAAACAGAAAATTATATATCAAAATTCTTCTGATGAAGCAATTAAATTAATTATAGAACCGTGGGGGCAAGAACTTTATATTGATTCGAAAGTTAAAGTAGAAATTCAAATTGAAGGAGGCTCTGAGCACGGTTGCTTGATGATAGAATCAATTCAAAAGACGCTAGTTTTATATGGATGGGAAGGCAGTATAATTGATGTATATCAAGATGGTGAAAAAATTTTTTAAATTTTATTTTACAACATTGCATCTCACCAACAAACAATAATTAGTGGTTGGGTAAACGGATGTAATGGTTCATATCCAGTCTTAACAAGAATAGATTTAAGAAAATAAGATGAGATCACTTATGAAAAAAATACTTTTTGCATTTGGTTTGAGTGTGCTGTTTAGTAGTTCTGTATTTGCAAATAGTCCATTCTCACCCACAAAAATAAGTGGATTAGTCGTACATGATAACGGAACAGATATAATTATTGAATTGAAAGCTAATGTAGCGACTGGTGAGGGATGTCAAATAGCAAATCAAGTAGTATTAAGAAAAACTCATCCATTATTCAAAGAAGTGTATGCTGCCCTTTTATCTGCTTTTCATAGCCAAACTGTAATTCAAGGTTGGATTAATGGTTGCCATACTATAGGAGAAAGTAGACCTATTCTTACTCGACTTGATTTAAGGAAATAGTATTAATCTAATTTAAGAGAAACAAAAAGATCAGACTCATCTGATCTTTTTGTGTTTAAACATTATTTTTAAGCATTAGGATTTTAAAAATTAAAGCCCAGCTTCATATTCACTATTGCTGAGTAACTTTTCAACATCTGCAATATTGTCTGGTTTAATCTTATAAATCCAGCCTTTGCCATAGGGGTCGTCATTCACAAAATCAGGATCATCTTCAAGGGCAGTATTCACTTCTACAACTTCACCCGAAACAGGCGCATGAATATCAGATGCTGTTTTAACGGATTCAACTACACCAGCTTGAGCACCAGCAACCACATGGTTACCCACTTCAGGCGCTTCAACGTAGACTAAGTCGCCTAAAGCATCTTGAGCATGGTCAGAAATACCAGTAATCACAAGATCACCTTCAATTTTTACCCATTCATGTGTAGCTGCATATTTCAAATCTGAAGGATGATTCATAATGACTCCATTAATCAATTTATTTTTGGCACGAGTTATACAGGTTTTTTAATCAAAACAGAAAGCAGAGATACTGATAAACTTATTCATCGAAACAAATAATCGTGATAAATCACATTATAAGTATGGGTCTTTGCGCCAACTACTTGGGCTACGGCCACTCCAGCGTTTAAATGCACGACTAAAGTTTGCAACATCACTATATCCGAGTTCATCTGCAATTTGTTCCAGTGTATAGTCAGTACGTGACAGTAACGATGTGGCATGGCGATAACGTACTTCGTCTACCAGTGTAGAGAAAGAAGTACCTTCGGCAGCCAACTGACGCTTTAATGTACGGTCTGACATATGCAGACGATCTGCGACATTTTCAATACTTAAATAATGCTGTTCCGAATGAGTCAAGATATCACGTACACGCATCGCCAAGCGGCGTCTTTCACCCAAAGCTGAAAGTTCTGCTTCACATTGATTAATTGCAATTTGACTGGCAATTGGGTCAGCATTGACCATTTTTAAGCCCAAGTAGGATTTGTCAAAACTTGCAATGAGATGTGGCTGTTCAAAACGCATATTGTATTGCTTTGCCAGTTTCTCGATGTATTTGTCAAAACCATCAGGCTTGGGAAAATCAAAGTCGATATCGCCATGCAAATAATCAATGCCGGTTAAGGCTTTTGCCATGGTCATAATACCAAAGGTTAGCCCCATCACAATTTCTGTGCGTAAAGGTTCGATTTCGATATCACATTGCAATTGAAGTGTGGCTTTTTCACCAAAAGTAGAAAAATACAATTGTAGAAAGGGCATACGTAACTGGATAAAACGGTTGGCTAAGACAAGCGCATCGGTAATATCATGTGCTGTCATGATGGCATAACCAATAAAGCCATGAATGGAAATACGCATTTGTGTACCGAGATGAAAGCCTAAGGTGCTTTCACCTGTAAGTTTTAATGCGTGTTTAATCAATTCATTGGCAAGTGGTGTCGGAATCCGACACTCAGGATCTGCTAACTGTTCGCTGGTAAAATTAAAGGGTGCGAACAGTGTTTCTGCGCTATATCCCCAACGAGAAACAATATCTAATAATAATAGTCCATAAACACCAGGAATTCCCTGATCTTGGCGAGCTGAGACTGTTTTCATGTGCTTTCCATTGCTCTGAACATTGTTTTTACTTGTTTCATCATATTGTCATGATATGGAAAAACCCTTAAATATTGTAAGACAAATTTAGGATTAATGTGCATCAAAATTGCGCTTAAATACCACAATTTTAGTGGTTGAAATTAGCAATACATCATCATCTTGATTTTTTGCTTGTGTTACATAGGTCACAATTGCGCGATCATTTTTGGTTTTAGAGGGCTGGATAGATACAATTTCGACATCAACATGTATTTTATCGCCCACACGCGTGGGTTTTGGCCATCTTAAACTTGATTCTGAACCAATTAAGCCATAAGCAACAGGGAAGCATTCTGTCCAAAGACGCATGGTGACGGCAGATGTATGCCATCCACTTGCAGCAAGTCCTTTAAAAATCGGGTGATCTTTGGCTTTTTCAGCATCAGTATGGAAAACTTGCGGATCATACTTATGTGCAAACTCTAAAACCTCATCCAAAGTCATTTCGTATTCACGACTTTTAAAATGATCACCAATATTTAAATCTTCCAAATACAACATTGTTTATACATTCCCTTAATTTCACACAATACTCATAAATGATGATGTTCTACGCATAAAAATTAAATTATCTAAACTTTTTCATTGTAAATCACCATTAAGCAATTTCAATGACTGTTTTGCCAATCATCCATTTTTTTAAGTCGTATTGAAATATCACTCAAAATATCGAGTGATTTAGACCATAATAACATTGTGTAATGTCCTGAAAGTAATGAAAATACGACCAAAGTGAATTGAGCAAGCTTATGACGCATTAAAGCAATGTTTTAAGCATCCAAACTTCACAAACATGACTATGACCAGTATTACCTTTAGGTTGTGATAAATGCTCAAAACCTAACTTTTCATAGAGTTTAATGGCTTGCCAGAGATCTTGAGTGGTTTCTAAATAACAAGACTGAAAGCCTTGTTGTTGTGCAAATTCAAAACACTTTTCTAAAATTTTCTTAGCAAACCCTAAACCACGAAGTTCAGGCAAAAAATACATCTTTTGAATCTCTAAAACAGTTGCATCACCTTGTAATGGTGAAAGACCTCCGCCACCAACAACGCGACCATTTGCATCCTCAATAATCCAATATTGGGCATTGGGTTGAGCATATACCTGATATAAATCATCCAAGATCGGGTCGGCTACAGCAAAGCCTGATTCAGGTGCTAAGCCAAATTCTTTAGATACTTCACGAATAACTTGTGCGATCGACGGATTGTCTTGTATTTGTATCGTTCTAATTTGGTACATAAGTTAATGAAAATAAAAAAGGTAGAATTTTTATAACAAAAATTCTACCTTTTGTGATCAGTTAAAAATTCAACTGATCAAAACTTTACCACTTGAATAACAGTATAGGGGCTGTTGACAATTCGTCTAGTTATGAAATGCCAACAAACCCTAAGTAAATTTACAGGTTTTGCTGCAATACTATTTTAATTCACTCGAAGATTTACCCAATTCTCGACGGGCAATGATCAGCTGTTGAATCTGTTGTGTTCCCTCAAAAATATCTAGAATTTTTGAATCACGCGCCCATTTTTCTAACAATTCATCTTCGTTATAACCCACACTGGCAGCCAGCTCTACACATTTTAAAGTGATTTCATTACAAATACGTCCAGCTTTAGCTTTGGCGATAGAGGCCTCACGAGAGTTAGGCTTTTTGTTATCTGCCATCCATGTGGCTTTTATGGTGAGTAAGCGTGCAGCTTCCCATTCTGCCTCCATCCGATAGATTTGTGCAGCCAAATTGGATGTTTGCAAATATGGAGTAGCATAATCGGGATCGAGTTCATCTTTAAAGATTTCTTTGATACGTTCTAAAGACGCTTTGGCACAGCCCACTGCCATGGCTGCAACAAGTGGACGGGTATTATCAAAGGTTTCCATCACCCCTGCAAAACCTTTGGCTACATCAATTTCTGCATTACCGAGTAAGTTTGCCCCAGGTACACGACAGTCAATAAAACTAATTGCCGCTGTATCGGATGCCTTAATACCAAGTTTATGTTCAAGGCGTTCAACTTTCATGCCGGGTGTACCTTTAGGTACAACAAAAGATTTAATTGCAGCACGGCCCAATTTCTTATCTAAAGTTGCCCAAACCACAACCGAGTCAGCACGATCCCCAGAGGTGACAAATATTTTTTCACCGTTCAGAATGTAATCATCACCATCTTTGGTTGCGGTTGTACGAATCGCAGCAGAGTCAGAACCACAACCAGGTTCAGTAATGGCCATCGCAGCCCACGTCCCTTTAAAACGTTCCAGCTGTTCATCATTGGCGACTGCCGCAATCGCTGAGTTGCCCAGCCCTTGACGAGGCATGGTCAGTAATAAGCCTGTATCACCATAACACATTTCGATCACACCCAAGGCAGTCGACATATTGGTGCCATTTTTATTATTGCTGTCGATATCGCCACGTTTATTGATTGCAGCGCCAGCATTGAGTCCATCACCACCGTCGTTCATACCATCCAGTAAAGAAGCCAGCATATCAAGTTCTTTAGGATAGGCATGTTCTGCTTTGTCGTATTTACGAGAAATTGGGCGTAAAACATTTAATGCAGTCTCATGTGCTTGGTCTAAAAGCATCTGGAATTTTTTTGGATTTTGTAAATTCATGATTTTTATCCTTTATCTTCTAAGTTAAGCGTGTAAGCCAGAATGTAGAATGGCTGTTGCACGTAAGTCGCGGTACCAACGCTCAGCTGGATGTTCCTTGGTAAAACCATGTCCACCTAAAATTTGCACACCATCTGTAGCAATTTTCATAGATTTTTCTGCACAAAGTAGACGGGCTAAATACGCTTCTCTATGGAAGGGTTGTCCTGCTTCTGCAAGACTGGCAGCATTTAAAATCAGCATACGCATTGCATCAATTTCAATCGCCATATCTGCGATCATAAATGCCACGCTTTGACGGTGTGAGATAGGCTCACCAAATGCAGTACGTTCATTGGCATATTTGATGCTGTATTCTTTAACCGCTTCACAGCTACCAACAGCCATTGCACACCACATTAGATTGCCTAAATCTAAAAATGCAGGGTAATTAAAATCTTCGTCACCTAGACGTTCGGCAGGGGTATTGTCAAACTTCAAAGTTACCGTTTCAGTTGCTTTTAAACCCATTGCCGGTGATTTTTTCACTGTAATACTTGGGTCTCGCTTTACAACGAAAACGTCCGCTTGACCCTTAAAGTCTGCACTAACAAGGAATAAATCTGCTGTTGCACCTAATAGCACTAAAGTTTTTTCTCCAGTAATGCTGAATTGTCCATTATTGGCAGTCGCTTTGGTTTTTAAGCGTAAGGGATTAAATGCTGGGGTTGCTTCTTGTACCGCAAAAGTGGCTTGAATATCGGTATCGTTGGCAAAATTTGCTAAATAAACAGATTGAACTTTTTCAGAACCCCATTGTGTGATTGCATTGATGACACTAAAAGTAGAGAGCAGACCTGCAGCAAGTGAAAAATCACCTTTAGCCAAGCGTTCGGCAATTAAAATATTACTCACAATATTTTTTTCAGATGCAACACCGCCTAAAGCTTCAGGCAGTGCATAATAATTTAGACCTAAATCGGTACTGTGTTGCCAAAGCTCAACTGGAAACTTTTCGTCGTGATCCGCTTGATGGGCCAGTTGATAAAGTACTTCGGACGCAAATTGATCCATGGCATCCACCGTCATTTGCTGTTCTTCAGTCAAACTCAGATCAAATAGGGACTTTTGCTGATTGGGCAGACGTTGTTTGGTTACATTTGAATCTGATTTAAATGCTTTTTGTGTTGCACTTAAGGTTTTAAAACCAGCTTTAGAACCTTGATAAAGTGATCTTTCGATAAATTTGCGCAATTTAAACTGATCAAGTAAATCACTACCTGCAATTTTTGTAATTAGATTTAAACCCAAACCTTGAGCTTTATTTACCATATTGGTCATGCCGAAGTCCCTGTATTTTAGTGTCGGTATACAACAATCCTGACATGCATAAAAATAAAAAACTATGTCAAAGCTGACAAAGTGATTGACCTTAGATGAATGGTAGAGTAGATGATATATTTGTTATTAATATTCTGATTTTTATTGTTTATTTTTAAATAAAAAAACCCAACATTTGTTGGGTATTGGTAAAAGTGACATTTTTAAAACGTTTACAATCTCGTTTAACCTGTATGAAAACTAAAAAGATTAAACAAAAGGTACAATCATTTTACGAACATTGGTCTTTGCTTCAATTACCGTCATAAATGTATAAGCACCAATAAATTTACGACTGATAAACATAAATTCTTTTGGTGGAATACTGAAGTAACGTGAAGCCATTGATTTTGAAGCACGTTGCATCACACGGCTATGTAGCTGGCTTTTTTTCCAGTCATAACGGTTATGTTGATCCATCACACCAGCAGGTAAATCTGGGTTATTTAAAGGTGTACTAAATGCTTCTGTTGCCAATAAAAATACTTTTGCCATATCGGGTTTAATGCTTAAAGGCATTGCATCAAAGAACTCATAGCCCGACATCGCATTGACCATTGCTTCTGCATCGTGGTTATAACCCGCTTTGATTAAATTACAAGCCACACGAAGTAATTGGTCATCGAATTGACGTATAGCGCCAAAATCTAACAAAATAATTTTATCTTTTATCTCTTCACCATTGCCCAAACGAACAAGGTAATTACCAAAGTTAGGGTCGGTTTGCATTTCGCCCCACTCAAACAATTCACGAACCGCAATTTCAAGTGATGCTTCACCTAAAAGATTACGTCGTTCTTGCGGTAAAGACAGCATGACAGGGCTGTTGATGGGTACACCACGTTCAAAGGTCATGCACAGGACTTGATTAGTACAATAGTCATCAATAATTTGTGGCACGCCATAACGTGGATCTTCTTTAAGTCGCTGGCCAAAACGACGGGTTGTTGCCGCTTCAACTTTATAATCAACTTCACGATGCATCATTTCACGCACTTCATCAAACCACTGATCAAACTCACGGGTTTGTGGCACCATACGTGTCAATTTAAGCATATTTCGAAATAGGCTCATATCTGAGTCTATGGCATCGGCTACACCTGGATATTGGATTTTAAGAACCAGCTCTAATCCATCTGACTTACGTGTTGCGCGGTGAACCTGAGCCAGCGAAGCCGTACCAATCGGCTCATGATCAATGGTAAGATCGTTAAGTTTAGAACCCAATTGACTGACCAGTTGCTCTTTAATTGCAGGCCATGCAAGGGCAACTGTTTGATTATTGAGGGTGTTTAATGCTTGAGTAATTTCTTCAGGTAAAAAATGCTCGCCATAAAGCGCCATCATTTGACCGATTTTAACAATTGAGCCTTTTAGCTTACCAATTTCTTGAACAAGGTAATTGGCTTGTTCTTTCATCGCTTGTTTACGTTTTTTTTCTTTTTCTTCTTCACTTGAAAAGATTGAACTCGCACTTGAAGCTGCCCAGCGTGTACCTGCCAATAATGATGCTTTTGCAATTGATAAGCGACGATCCATTGATGAGGTTTTTAACTGTTTGAGCTTTTCGTTCTGATCTGACATGAAGATAAAATCCTTTATAAGAGATTCGAAAAGATAAAAAGATGACTAATTGTAAGGAATATTACATGGAATGACTGTATTTAAACAGTTCAATTCGCTGAATGGGGGAATTAAATTAATTCCATCAAAATAGCCTAAGCAATATTAAAATTTACATTCTAAATTGGATTTTAAGCGCTTTGCGAAGTATTAAACCTTGCTTATTTGAAGCAATGTAATGAATGATCAAATCTTTAACACTTTGATTGGTAAAGCCAAGCGCATAGCCCTTAACAATGATAATGCTGGGCAAGCTAAAGAAAAAATATTTTACATCGTCTAGAGAAGGCGCTTCGTAAACACCTTGTTCAGTGAGTGTTTGTTGAAAAAATTGCTTTTCAATTTTAACATTTGGAGTGGATTCATCATCCCACCATGACTGACGCATTGCCATGAGGTTATTATGTTTGTAGCTCATAAATTGACTAAATTCATAAATATTTAAAAACTTGTTGTATATATAAAGGTGAAATGAGCCAATTTCAAGTTAAGCGCTCAATCTCAGCAATTTTGCCACAAATAAGTTTCTATTTTATAACCAAGCAGATTGATTTGTTTTAAAAACATACAACAATAGGCTTAAAAATAAATCTAAAAAACGAGTGATATGGCGAAACAAAGCTGATTGTTTTAAATCAAGTTTTAACAATAATTTATCTGCAATGATTGTATTTAGTTTCAAATCTTTTACACTCTTTTGCAGAGGGGATTGTTGCTAATCAGTGCCTGAGTTCTTTGGATTAAAAGTTTTTGAATTAAAATAATGATTTTGGGATAGGGGAATTGGATGTATTTAAAGTATTGGGGTATCAGTTTAGTTGTATTATTGCCGATGCACACGCAGGCGATCGGTTATAGCTCAGACTATTTAAGCTGTATGAATTCGGCAGGTTCAAGCTCGGCAACACTTGCCAGCTGTATGAAAGCTGAGTTGAGTAAGCAAGATGATCGTTTGAAATCATTATTTAAACAGACGCTGGATCTGTATACAGACAAGCAACAGAAATCTCAAAAGAAATATCAGAAACAATGGTTTAAACTTCGAGATCAGCAGTGTGATGAGTCGAATAAATCAGTTTCTGATGATTATAAAATGAAGTATTACAATTGTGCCCTCAAACAAACAGTCAATAGAGCCAATATGTTAGAGAAACAAAGCTATCGTTTATAGTGCTTTATTGCGCTATAAAATAATTGCTAAGTAAATTGTCGTAAAGCATTATAAATGTCATGCAAAACAAGGTATCATAAGGCGTTTAAAAATATGACCTTGGAGAAACCTTAAGTGGATCGACCGACTATTAGCCCTGAACATTTACAGGAAGCTGCTGAAAACCTATCAACAATTCGTGATTTTATTCGTTTTGGGGTTACAGCTTTACGTCAATACGATGCACATTTGGGTCAAGGTACAGAAGATTATTTCGCAGAAAGTTCTGCCTTGGTTTTACAAACGCTTTCTTTGGAATGGAAGGCGGATGCTGAAATTTTAGATTCAAAATTATTGCCAAGTGAAAAAGCTGAGTTTTTAAATCTACTCGAACGTCGTGTAAATGAAAGAATTCCAACCTCTTATTTACTTAACCTCTCTTATTTCTTTGGTAAGCCATTCTATGTTGATGAGCGTGTGTTAATTCCTCGTTCACCAATTGCTGAATTGATCGAAAACCGTTTTGCACCTTATTGTTTAGATGAAAATGGACAAACGCGTGCAGGCGTGAATAATTTACCTGAAAACCCAAATCCAAAAACACCGCAACGTATCTTAGATATGTGTACGGGTTCAGGTTGTATTGCGATCGCGCTGGCATATGCATTCCCTGATTCAGAAGTAGATGCAACTGATATTTCTAAAGAAGCATTAGAAGTGGCTTCTATTAATGCGGAGCACCACAATAAGCAATATCAGGTGGCTTTGCTTGAGTCAGATTTGTTTGCCAAAATTCCAGCTGAAAATCAATATGATTTGATCGTTTCAAATCCACCGTATGTGGATGCCGAAGATATGGCTGATCTTCCAGATGAATTCCATCATGAACCTGAACTTGCGTTAGCTGCGGGTCAAGATGGTTTGGATTTAGTTCGAAAAATGTTGGCTCAAGCTGCTGATTATTTAACTGAAGACGGTTTAATCGTGATTGAAGTAGGTAACTCAGAATGGGCAATGAAACAGAATTTTAATACGATTGATTTTTACTGGTTACAGTTCCAAAAAGGCGGTACAGGTATTTTTGCTTTGACTGCTAAACAATGTCGTACATTCCGTGATTTATTTATTCAATCTATTCAAGCTTAAGGAGTCGTAAGCATGGCAGGTAACAGTATTGGACAACTCTTCCGTGTAACGACTTGTGGTGAATCTCACGGCGTAGGCTTGATGGCAATTGTTGATGGTGTGCCACCAGGTCTTGAATTATCTGCTGAAGATTTACAAATTGATTTAGATCGTCGTAAACCAGGAACGTCTAAGTTTGCCACTCAGCGTAAAGAGCCAGATGAGGTTGAGATCATTTCTGGAGTTTTTGAAGGTAAAACGACAGGAACTTCGATTGGTTTATTGATCCGTAATACAGATCAAAAATCTAAAGATTATGGCAATATTGCGCAAACTTTCCGTCCAGGCCATGCAGATTACACCTATACGCAAAAGTATGGTTTCCGTGATTATCGTGGTGGTGGTCGTTCAAGTGCACGTGAAACGGCGATGCGTGTGGCAGCGGGTGCGATTGCAAAGAAATTTCTTTTTGAGAAATTTGCGATCGTGATTCGTGGGCATGTGACGCAAATTGGTACTGAAAAAGCACAAGCTTTAGATTGGAATGAAGTTCCGAATAATCCGTTCTTCTGTGGTGATGTCAATGCTGTTCCTCGTTTTGAAGCGCTGGTGACATCATTACGTGAACAGGGGACTAGTTGTGGTGCAAAGCTTGAGATCCTTGCAGAAAAAGTACCTGTAGGTTGGGGTGAACCCGTATTTGATCGTTTAGATGCTGATATTGCCCATGCCATGATGTCAATCAATGCGGTGAAAGGTGTTGAAATTGGTGATGGTTTTGCAGTTGCAGAACAATTTGGTCATGAAACCCGTGATGAACTTAGCACAGATGGGTTTTTAGCCAATCATGCTGGTGGTATTCTCGGTGGTATTTCTTCAGGCCAAACCATCCGTGTAGCGATTGCGTTAAAACCAACCGCAAGTATTACTACACCAGGGAAAACCATTAATCTAGATCGTGAAGATACAGATGTACTCACCAAAGGTCGTCATGATCCTTGTGTGGGCGTGCGTGCGACACCTATTGCTGAAGCCATGCTTGCCATCGTATTGATGGATCATTTTATGCGTCACCGCGCACAAAATGCGGATGTGGTTGCGCCATTTGCCCCAATTGAGCCTAAATAGCAAATATGTTTGAGATAGAGAGGGTATTTTAGTTTTGAAATACCTTTAATTATTAGCGTAAATTTCAAATGATTTGTTTTGCTTGATAGTTTTTTCTTAACAATCTTGGATAAAAGATTTTGAGTTAAAAAACCAGACAAAATGTCTGGTTTTTTATATCTATGCTTCTTCGTCTTATTGAGTAATAACTTGACCTGTATAACCTTTTAAGAAAGTTAGATATGCAGAAGACTGTTGACCATCTGCCTTTAAGATTGAACGTTCAACATCACCCTGATTGGTTACCAATTTAAGTGAAATTTCTTTACCATTACGGAATGAGTTAAGAAAACTAACTGGAACATTAATCGAGTTCGATGAAACTGTACCCGCATATTGTGTCGTGTTAATGGTTGAATATGTATATGGCTGACCATCTACTAAGAAGACAAATTGGGTAATATCATATTTCGTTGGATTGTTAATTTCTGCTGTGATTTTAAAACCATCACGAACTTCATCTTTCCAACGCATAGAAAGTTCAGGGCAAACTTCATTTGCTTCACAGATTAAAGGGCCTTTTGTAACAACTCTTTCTGGATAAGAGCCAGCACAACCTGCCAAAGTTAAACATGCTAAAGAAGAAATTACCGCAAATTGAAGTTTCATACCGCTTCCTAATAAGTTCATTTGTGTTATTGATATGTTGATAATCTATGTAAAATTTACCGCTTTTTAGTTAAAAAGTGAATTAAATATTTCAGTAATTTGTATTTCAGTTAAGGTATAGCATAAATCTTAAACAAAATTTAAGATTTTTAAGATTTCCTTTGCAACATTTTCAGTTAATTGATTTAAACGGGTCAACGGCTCACCTTCAATAAAATATTTAAAATTCGACAATGTGTTTTGAAAATGGATTGAGATAAAGAAAGTACCTTCTGGTTTTTCAAGACTCGCACTGCCACCAGGTTTAAGTAAGCCTGTACAACTGACAATGATATCTGCAGTGGTAAAGAGTTTCTTCCCTTGAACAGCCATTGCTTTAGTGACTTCAGCAGATTCAGCACTATATTTTTCGATGAGGGATGGATCAACTTGTAAAATTGAAATTTTAATAGAGGGGTCGTAACTGACTAAACCGCCTAATAAAATATCTGCACCACTGTTTTTATAGATTGAAAATTGGCTGGATAAATAACCAGAACTTGCACTTTCAATAAATGCGACTGTTAAATTCTTTCTTTCAAGCAGATCACAGCATTGTTTTAAAAGCATTGGTATGGCTCTAAATTAATTATTTATATTCAATAATTTAACTATAAGTGAATTGAGGGAATTTGCAAGAAAACCAAATAAAAAAATAACCATATTGAGCCATGAATTTAATTTTTTTTGGATATTTATATATAAATCAGAATATTGGCTTATATATTTTATCAAAGACAAAATAAATCAAAAGAACGCTGAGTTGAAATAAGCTTGTCATATTTATTTGCCATAATGACGGCACAAAACAACAAAAGCGAAGAATAAGCATCAAATAACAATCACAGAAAGTTAAAAGAATAATCAGCGTGAAGTCTGTAAATATGCAGTCAACCCACTTCTCAACAGGTGGGTTTTCCTTTTTTGGGCCAATTGTAGAATTACTATGCAATATGATGAATTTTTATATTTCAAACGCGTCAAAAAGTGATATAAATAAAAATAAAGTGCATATGAAAATGGAGTGCGAATGATGAAAACGACTGTTAAGTATGTTGTCTTAAAAAGTAGAGAATATCAGCTTGGCACAGCCTTATTTGAAGAAAGTATTGAAGCCGAAGGAAATTATTTTGATCAAATACCTGAGATCATTCACTATCAAAATCATAATTTTAAAGTAAAGTCCAAAGAACTTAGCCGTAAGCAAATTTTTGATGATTTTGAAGAATCTCAAACCATTTTAGTCAAAGTTATCGCGGTTTAATAATTTTCCCAAGTTTTGTCTTTGATCTGGACATTGCATAAATAAAACCCAGCTAAACTGGGTTTTATTTATTTAGTTTTAGGGGCGTTTGACAATTCGTCTACAACGCAAATCATTTATGAACTGTCTATAGACCCTAATCAATCACTGTTTGACAATCAATACAGGAAGTTTGGTTTGACCCAGTACATCTTGCGCAAAGCTACCTAAGAAAAACTTTTGGAAGCCTTTGCGACCATGCGATCCCATGATAATTAAATCTGTATGTAATGATTCAGCAGTTTTAATGATGGTTTCAGCTGCAACCGAGTCTCTCACGACTTGTGTATCAATTTGAACACCTTGCTGTTCAGCCAATTGTTTGGCTTTGCCCAAACCTTCTTCCGCATTTTTAATTGCTTCTTGAATGTAATCTTTTAACATATCTGGCGAATAGTAAAAATCAGCAGCAGCAAAAGGGTCTTCAGCAACCACACTGATCGCAGTGACTTTGCTTCCAAAGGCTTTGGCAATCGCAGCAGCATGTTTTAATGCAGAAAAAGAAATGTCAGAACCGTCAACTGGGACAAGAATATTTTGATAACTCATAATCACACCTTTTTAATTAACATTTCAAATAAGAATTAAGCTTCTTCTTGGGTAGATTTAATAATCAACACAGGCAGTGGAGAAATCGACAACACTTCTTGTGCAACACTCCCTAAGAAGAATTTTTTCAGACCAGTACGTCCATGAGAACCCATTACAATAAGGTCCACATTCAGTTCATCTGCAACATCTAAAATTCCAGTAGCAGGAGGCACTTCACGTACCACTTTGGTATCTACTGTTGTTACACCATGATGAACTAAAGTTTCTTGAATATCTTTTAAACGTGCTAAAGCATTTTTTTCAGCTTCAAATAAATATTGAGTTACAGCAGGCGCTATTTTATAAAAATCGACGCCTTTAAAAGGATCAACTGCGATTACACTCATCACAGTAATTTTACAGTTAAACGCAAGTGCAAGTTTCTCTGCATGTTCAAGTGCAGCATAAGAAATAGGAGAGTCATCTACAGCAAGAAGGATGTGTTGATAAGCCATTATAAGTTTCTCCCTTTTTTGTCTGATTATTTATTCATTGATACCATATTGCGCTGTTAGTCGCAAATTGTCGATGAGAATTTTAGTTGACCAAAAGTGTGTTATTTCAAGCTTTTGTGAAATACACATAATTTTATTATGGTTTTATTTTGTAACCTTTAATTGTCCTGATTTTTTATTGAAATATCTCTCGTGTAAATCTGAACTCAGGTTTTAGGGAAGCGTTCTAAATAAGATGCATTTTGAATTCTTAGGATTCTAAAAACTGGCATGATAAATGCTTTAATTTAATGCAAACCGATATTTATGAATAAAATTTTGGCATCAATTTGGAACATTTTAAATAGCGTGCCATGAAAAAGTGGATCAATATGAAAATTTATACGCAACGTTTAGACCATATAGAGCCAAACATTGAGGCTGAAAGTATTGAATTGACTTTTGATACTCGGCAAAAGAGCCGTTTTCGTGCAACTTTAAATAATGGGCACGATATTGGTGCGGATTTACCGCGTACAGGCATTTTGCGTAGTGGTTCTTATATCGCAACTGAACAAGGTGAAGTGTTACGTGTAGATGCCAAAGCTGAAAAATTAATGCAAGTTTCGGCACTGCATAGTTTTGACTTACTTAAAGCTGCATATCATCTGGGAAATCGCCATGTTCCGTTAATGCTTACCCCAACTGCACTTTATTTTGAACCTGATCATGTCCTTGCAGAAATGATCCAAGGTTTAGGCCTAACTGTAGATGAAGTTGAACATCCATTTGAACCTGAAAGTGGTGCATATGCACAACATCAGCATGATCATCGTTTAAGCCCGATTAAGGCTTTACATCATGTCCATCACTAACGCATCGCAACTATTAAGTCTATTGACCCTGTCATCGACAGCCTTACCCATTGGTGCATATTGCTATTCGCAAGGGGTAGAAAGTGCGATTGATCAAGGCTTGATTCATGATGAAGCAAGCAGTATTGCTTATTTTGAAGAAGTACTGGAAATGTTGCTGGTTAGGTTTGAACTCCCTGTTTTAAAACGTCTAATACAACATTATTTAGATGAAGCAGAATTTTTAAATTGGGCTAACTTTTATAAAGCGAGCCGTGAGTCGAAAGAATTGAGGGCTGAATCTCAGCAGTTGGCATTTTCTTTGAATGCTTGGATTCGTGATGTTTTAAAACAGCCGCCTGAGATTAAAAAGCAGTTTGGTTTTGTACCAGTTTATGCACATTTATGCGGGACATTAAAACTTAATCTGGTGGATGTCCTGACAGCATATAGCTTTACTGTTTTAGAAAACCAAGTGCTAGGTGCGGTTAAAACTGTCCCTTTAGGGCAAATGAGTGGTCAAAGAATTTTGTGGCATTTACATGGCTTAATTCCTAAAGCGGTAGTGCGTGCCTTAGCCTTAGAAGATGATGAGTTAAGTAGTGCCTTGCCCAATTATGCGATGTTAAGTATGTCGCATGAAACTCTATATTCACGATTATTCAGATCATAAATGACACGCTTCATTCGCTATTTTTAATAGAGAATGAAGCATAGAAAAGGAAAAAAAGATGACAGAACGTAGCCCTTTACGTGTTGGAATAGGTGGTCCTGTTGGTTCAGGTAAAACAGCATTAACCCTGAATTTATGCCTTGCTTTACGCAACAAATATAATATGGCGGTTGTGACCAACGATATCTATACCAAAGAAGATTCTAATTTTTTAACTCGTCATGAAGCGATGTCACCAGAACGTATTGTTGGTGTTGAGACAGGGGGTTGTCCACATACTGCAATTCGTGAAGATGCTTCAATTAACTTGGCTGCAATTGATGATCTTTGTGAAAAATTTGATGGTTTAGAGCTGATTATTATCGAAAGTGGTGGAGATAATCTAGCGGCTACGTTTAGTCCTGAATTATCTGATTTAACTCTTTATGTGATTGATGTTGCAGGTGGTGAAAAGATCCCACGTAAAGGTGGTCCCGGCATTACCAAGTCGGATTTATTGATTATTAACAAAACAGATTTAGCCCCAATGGTCGGTGCAAATCTCGATGTGATGGATCAAGATGCAAAACGCATGCGTGGTGACAAACCTTTTCTATTTTCAAATATGAAAACTCAAGATGGTTTAAAGCAAATCATTGAATTTATTGAAAAACAAGGTTTATTTAAAGCTTAGCGTAGAGATTGAAGCTTAGTCGCGATATTAAAAATAGTGGTAACTATTTGAATTGAAAAATAATCAAAGGAGAATTCGAATGCGTTTTTTGAGACACAGTCTGATGGCATGTGCTGCATATCTACCTGTATTGGCTTTGGCTCATCCTGAACATGATCACCATACTGGTTTTTGGGCAGGTTTTATTCACCCATTTACAGGTTTAGATCATTTGATGATGGCAATCGCATTTGGTGTATTGATGTGGACGGCAAATCAACGCTGGAAGCTTTTCGGCTTGATTGGCTTAGCTGTAGCGATGGTGATTGGCTTTATGATCGGTAGCCAAGGATTTATTCCAGCAGCAGTTGCTGAGTACGGCATCATTGCGTCATTGATTTTATTGGCTGTTGCGCTTTGGACAAAAACAAATCAAGTTTTACCTATTGCAGCAGTTTTATTGGCAAGTTTTCACGGCGTTGCGCATGGTGCTGAATTAGGCCAATCAGGTCATGCCAGCTTACTGATTTTAGGCATGGTGACAGCAATGGCATTGATCTATGCGGGTGGATTGGGCATTGGTGCTTTTATCAAAAAGTACGTTCCATATGGCAAGAAAATTATTGGTACTTTGGCTGCAATCGTTGCGGTTATTGGTTTGGCTTAATGTGTAAGCGCTTAATTGCTGATATCAATTTATAAAGGCGGTCATGATAAGTTTAGTGGAACATCTTCCTGATCAGCGCCTGTGGTATGCCAAACTCGAATTGGGTTTTCAGGCTCAGACTGAGCGAACGGTATTGGCGCATCGTAGACATTTTGGACCTGTACGTGTGCAGAAGATGCTATGGCCAGAAAAAACTGGAATTTGTCATGCCATTATTGTCCATCCGCCTGCGGGTATTGCTGGTGGTGATCATTTAACATTTGAGATCAGTGTAGATACTGCTGCCCATGCCTTAGTTACAACCCCAGGTGCTGGTAAATGGTACCGAACCAATGGCAAACAAGCTTATCAACATATCCATATCTCAGTTAAACACAATGCTGTGTTTGAATGGCTTCCACAAGAAACCATGTTATTTGATGGTGCCAATGCTCACTCAGAAACCTTGATTCAGCTTGATCAGACAGCAAGCTTTATTGGGTGGGATATGTTGGTAATTGGTCGACAAGCTCGAGATGAAAAATTTCAATCTGGTGCTTATCACAGCCATTTTAAATTATGGCGAAATCAGCAATTACTGGTGGCAGACACACTGAGTTTTAAAGGCAATGATCGTTGGCTAAGCTCTTGTCTAGGAATGAATAATCATGCCGTTATGGGCAGTTTATGGGCAGTTCCTCCTGAAAAATTTCGAGCAAACATTTATTTAGAGGCACATATCGATTTAATTCGTGAGTTGATGATGCGAATGGATATGCCTGTAAGGTTAACCTTATTGGGTGATGTTATCAGTGCACGTTTTTTAGGCGATGATGTTCGACATTGTCATGACGCCTTTGCTGCAATTCGTGCCAGATTAAGGCGATATTGGTTTGATTTGGATGAAGCATTTCCACGCATTTGGCGAACTTGATTCATTTAAAGATCACCTTTTAGAAATAAAATCTGCGTGTTTAATTTAAAACTGAGCACATATTTTGCATAAAAAAATGTGAGAACTTTAGGAAATACATATGGAACTCAATCCCACTGAAAAAGACAAACTGCTGATTTTTACAGCGGGTTTGGTTGCAGAACGTCGTAAAGCACGTGGATTAAAACTCAATTATCCTGAATCTATTGCATTTATTTCCGCAGCACTGCTTGAAGGCGCGCGAGATGGAATGACTGTCAGTGAGTTGATGCATTTTGGCACCACCTTACTCAGTCGTGATGATGTGATGGAGGGTGTGCCTGAGATGATTGCCGAAGTGCAAGTAGAGGCCACTTTTCCAGATGGCTCGAAGCTCGTCACAGTCCATCAACCGATTGTATAGAAAACTTCTTCAAAATTAGGATAAGCATATGATCCCTGGTGAAATTATTACACCTGATTGTGATATTGAAATGAATGTCGGTCGTGACGTACTGAAAATTTCAGTGTCAAATATAGGTGATCGACCGATTCAGGTCGGTTCACATTTTCATTTTTATGAAGCCAACGATGCTTTGCAATTTGATCGTGAACGTGCCAAAGGTTTTCGTTTAAATATTGCGGCTGGTACAGCGGTTCGGTTTGAACCGGGGCAACGACGTGATGTAGAAATCGTTGCACTGGTCGGAAAACGTGAAGTCTATGGTTTCGCAGGGCGTGTGATGGGTAAGTTGGACTAAAAGGATAATCAATAATGAAAATGTCACGTCGAGCTTATGCTGAAATGTTTGGTCCTACTGTTGGGGATCGAGTACGTTTAGCAGATACCGAACTTTTTATAGAAGTTGAACAAGACCTCACCACCTATGGTGAAGAAGTTAAATTTGGTGGTGGTAAAGTTATCCGCGATGGGATGGGACAATCGCAATTACTTGCAGCGGACGTTGCAGATACGGTGATTACCAATGCATTGATTGTCGATTGGTGGGGAATTATTAAAGCCGATGTGGGATTGAAAAATGGGCGAATATGGAAAATAGGTAAAGCTGGCAATCCGGATATTCAACCTGATATTACCATTCCATTAGGTGCAGCAACTGAGGTGATTGCCGGTGAAGGGCAAATACTTACAGCAGGTGGAATTGATACCCATATTCACTGGATTTGCCCCCAACAAGTTGAAACAGCGTTAATGTCAGGAACAACGACCATGATTGGTGGTGGTACTGGTCCTGCCGCAGGAACATCGGCAACGACGGTGACACCGGGGCCATGGCATATTTCAACCATGCTGCAAGCCATTGATGATTTACCTATGAATATTGGCTTATTGGGTAAAGGTAATTTGAGTCAACCTGAACCGATTGCGGAGCAGATTAAAGCGGGTGTGGTGGGTTTGAAATTGCATGAAGATTGGGGTTCTACCCCTGCTGCAATTGATAATTGTCTAACTGTGGCAGATGAATATGATGTACAAGTGGCGATTCACACTGATACTTTAAATGAAAGTGGTTTTCTTGAAGAAACATTGGGGGCATTTAAAAATCGTACTATTCACACTTATCATACTGAGGGTGCGGGTGGTGGTCATGCACCTGATATTTTAAAAGCCATTGGTCAGACAAATGTTTTGCCATCTTCAACCAATCCAACCCGTCCATATACCATCAATACCATTGATGAACACTTAGACATGCTCATGGTCTGCCACCATTTAGATCCAGCGATAGCTGAAGATGTCGCATTTGCTGAGAGCCGTATTCGTCGTGAAACGATTGCCGCAGAAGATATTTTGCAAGATCTCGGCGCAATTTCAATGATGTCTTCTGACTCTCAAGCCATGGGGCGTGTGGGTGAGGTGATTTTACGTACTTGGCAAACGGCGCATAAAATGAAAGTGCAACGTGGACCATTAGAAGGCGATAATCGGTATCATGATAACAATCGAGTGAAGCGTTATATTGCAAAATATACAATAAATCCCGCCATTACTCATGGTTTAAGCCATGAAATTGGTTCTATAGAAGAAGGGAAACTTGCGGATTTGGTGTTGTGGAAACCTGCGTTTTTTGGGGTAAAGCCGTCAATGATCATTAAAGGTGGAATGATTGCGGCAGCGCCAATGGGAGATATTAATGCCTCAATTCCAACACCACAGCCGGTACATTACCGTCCAATGTTTGGGGCATATCCAAGAGGTGTGCATAATACCTGTATTACTTTCTTGTCACAGGCTGCCATTGAACTTGGTGTTGCTGAAAAATTACAATTAAAGAAGTTAATTTCACCTTGTAAAAATACCAGAAACATCACTAAACAAGACATGAAGCATAATAGCTACTGTCCAGTGATGGATGTGCATCCTGAAACTTATGAAGTTCGTGCAGATGGTGTACATTTAACTTGCGAAGCTGCTGAAGTATTACCAATGGCACAGCGTTATTTCTTGTTTTAATTCTACGGATATCAACAGCAACAAGAAGATAAAACTCCTTTCTTATGATAAGAGCGGAGTTTTTCTATTTAAAATCAATAGATCTATACCCAATGCAACCAAAGACAACTTTATTAATTCAAAAAGCTATGTTTAATATTGGGTGCTATAGGTACAACGATACAACCCTTTTCTTTTTTTGAGTTTTATTGATGACGCAATTTTGGTCTAAATTTTTTTCCAAGTTATTTTCTACGTTGTTTTCAAAGCTATTGAATCAACAGCAGCGCGAATCGAATAAACATCATCAAGCTTATTCTGGTTTAGACGTTGCCGTTGCTGTGGATACAGATGCTACGGAGATTGGCTTTGCACAAGATCAAATTACTCAGGTCAGTCCTCAAGGTGTGGATTTGATCTGTGGTTTTGAGGGATTAGAGCTTAAAGCCTATGATGATGGTGTCGGTGTGTGTACCATCGGTTACGGAACAACCATTTACCCGCATGGAAAAGCTGTTCAGTATGGTGATACTTGTACCATTGAACAAGCAAAAACCTATATGCAATATGACATTAGACGTTTTGAACAAGCAGTAAGTGCTGCTGTAAATGTGCCGTTAAATCAAAATCAGTTTGATGCATTGGTTTCATTGAGCTATAACATTGGTATTGGTGCTTTTAAAAATTCAACTTTATTAAAATTATTGAACGCCTCTGATTATTACGCTGCCAGTCATCAATTTGATGTTTGGATCAAAGCGGGTGGCAAAACAGTACAAGGTTTAGTAAACCGAAGAGCAGTAGAGAAAACTTTGTTTCTAAAGCGCTAATATATGAGTGTCTTGCTCAACTGGTGTTCTTTAAACGTTTGTTAAATTCCAGATGATTCATTTTGAATTATCATTTTTAAAATGTTGTCTAAAAATTAAAATAGTTAAGGTTTATATGAGTATTTATTTAATTCGTCATGCGCAAAGTTTAGGTAATGTAAACGGTAAAACTGAGTCACATGCAAGTATTCCTTTAACTGAATATGGACATGAACAGGCGCAAAAACTTGTTGATGTTCTACCTCCAGCAAAGCAGATTTTTATCTCTCCATTCCTCCGTACACGTCTAACAGCTGAACCAATTTTATTACGAGATCAGATTACCCCTCAAGTTTTGGATATTCAGGAGTTTTCTTACTTATCCGATACACGATGTAAAAATACCACTCTAGAGGAACGAAAACCTTGGGTAGATGATTATTGGAACCAAGCAGATGTGAATCTAGTGACAAGTAAAGGCGCTGAGTCTTTTGCAAATTTTTATCAACGCGTTACGGACTTTATTGTGCACTTGGATTCGCTAAAAGCGCATTATCAACATGATCATTTACTGGTATTTAGTCATGGTCAGTTTTTACAGTTATTGAAAATGCTGGTTGAGCAAAAGCGAGAATTATCATCACAATTAATGCGTGATTTTCGTTATGCATTGTTAAATCATCAATTAGACAATACAGAGTTTTTTATTTTTAAATAAAATGAGAATAACAGCATGAATTTTATAATAAGAAAAATTGCTCTATTGACGGTTTTTACGTTTATACCTGTATCTACATATGCAGATATTGTGGCTTTAAAGTCAGATTTAACTCAATTTGCGCAACCTCTTGAAACACAATGTAAGGGGCTTGAAAGCTATATGCCTCTTAACATGTTGCATAAATTTTTAAATCGCTCAAATTCTGAAAAAATAGATGTGTATTCGATGGATGTTATTTTTGTTTCAGATTTTTTGGGTTATTTAGAAGATAAAAATTGTGCTTTAGCGGCTTCTGATTTCACCATCTCAGGTGTTAAAATTTTGAATCAATATCGTGACTTATGGGAGAAAGATCTACCAAAAGAGAGAAAAATCCTGAGATATGAAACCTACCTTGCAGCAGGTGATGCAAGTTTGGTGAAATATAAATGGACGCATAAGATTCAATATCTAGATGATGCGCATCAATTTTATACACAGTACTTAGTGACCAATGCAATCAGTCAACAACAAAAAGATCAATGTGGGAAAAAATGTGCTGAATACTTAGCTGATGTAAGTAAGATGAAATACTTTGATTTGTATGATTACGCGTCGATATCCAATGAATATCGAAAACTTTTTGGTGATATCTATGAACAATATTCACAGCAAGATGCAAATTTTTCAGACAATCTCGAAAGTCTGAATCTGGTTTTTGAACGCACTGATCAATTTGAAGTGAGCGCAATTAAAACCACAGGATTAAGCTCAGTAAATAAAGAGGTGGCTTCTTTAAATAATTTTGATCGCATTTTTAGTTCTGGTGATAAAAAACTCATAGAACTTTATACAAAACGTTTAGATCAATATCTACAAAATAGAATCCAGCATAAATTATTAGATGCAGAGATGACGGATAAAATTTATCAATTTTTATTAAAAGAATCGAATGAAAATAATGCGATGATTGTACGTACTCAGCAGGAAAGTAGTCTTCAACCTAATCAAAGTTTTCAAATTGGAAAACACCACTATATTTTCAAGGGAACAAGTCAGCACATGCAGTTAACTTTCCAACCCATTGAGTAAAGCATAAGTTAGATTGGCACAAAAACTGCTTGATCATTCACACTAAAAAATGGTGATTGAAAAGTTTAAAGGCGGTTTGAGTGAGTAAAACTTATTTACGTGGGCAAGACTTAATAGACCAAATCCAAAATACTCCCTATTCACGAGATCTCATTGGCTATCACGGTCAAGTACCTAAAGTAGCATGGCCCAATCAAGCCAAAATAGCAGTACAGTTTGTTCTTAACTATGAAGAAGGTGCTGAAAATCATATCGAACATGGTGATGCCGGTTCTGAGCAGTTTTTATCTGATATTGTGGGAGCAGCAAGTTTTCCCGACAAGCATATGTCGATGGATTCGATGTATGAATATGGCGCTCGTGCAGGATTCTGGCGTATTCATCATGAGTTTAAAAAGCGTAACTTACCCATGACCATATTTGGAGTGGGTATGGCGCTGGCACGTAATCCATATATTGTGGAAGCCATTCAACAAGCCCATTACGATGTGGTTTCACACGGACAGCGTTGGTTAAATTACCAAAATATAGATATTGAAACGGAACGTCAGCATATTGATCAAGCAATCAGTATTCTAGAAACCTTATTTGGCAGTACACCAATAGGTTGGTATACAGGGCGAGATAGCCCAAATACGCGTAAATTATTGGCTGAATTTCCACAGATTAAATATGACTGCGATTACTATGGTGATGATTTGCCATTTTGGACAAACTTAACCAATTTACAAGGTCAAAGCCGCCCGCACCTGATCATTCCATATACATTAGAAAGTAATGATATGAAATTCTGTGCGCCTGCTGGTTTTAACAGTGGCGAGCAATTTTACCAATATTTAAAAGATGCCTTTGATGTGCTTTATGCAGAAGGTGAAACTGAGCCGAAAATGCTATCGATTGGAATGCATTGTCGTATTCTGGGACGTCCTGGTCGTTTTAAAGCATTACAGCGTTTTTTAGATTATATCCAGGCACATGAAAAAGTTTGGATCTGTCGTCGTGGCGATATCGCTGAACATTGGTTTAAACACCATCCAGCCGCATAATTGTCGCTATGAGGATGTGGCTTTTAAGGTAAGCGCTTTATTTTTAATTGAATGAAGTAAAGCGCACAGCAAAGTTTATATAAAAGTGTTTGAAAATTTTAGCGAACTCAAGCATAGGTATTATTCGTGAACATAGAAGAATTTAATCAAGCATCATCAGAAGACCTTACAACCATGCTTAAGCATTGTGTGCACATTCAACGTTGGTCAGATGAAATTTTGTCACAACGTCCATTTGGCAACACTCAAGCGTTAATGGATTTTGCAAAAGCACAAGCCTCAACTTGGACATGGTTAGAGATCGCAAATGCATTAGCGACACACCCACGAATCGGTGAAAAAAAGGCTCAGGCTGTGCTGAGTGAAAAAGAGCAAGCATTTTCTCATCAAGAGCAATCAGCAATAAAACAGAGCACTGAAACACAACTTGCTTTATTGCAAGGCAATATTGCTTATGAAAAGAAATTTGGTCATATTTTTTTAATTCGTGCCATGGGCTTAGATCAGGTTGAAATTCTACAAGCACTGAAATATCGTTTATTAAATGATCCTGAAACAGAACAGCGTATTGTTAAACAACAACTTGGTGAAATTGCAATGTTAAGACTCAATCAAGAACTAAGTGAAGATGAAAACTTAAATGATTGATTGCATTAAAATAATGTTTAGAAAGGAAATAACATGATCAGTACCCATATATTAGACACGCATCTCGGCAAGCCTGCCGTAAATGTCCTTATAAAATTATTGGATAGCCAAGACAATATTGTTGCAGAATCGAGGACCAATGAAGATGGACGGATAGCAGATTTTAATTTAAGTGAAATTAAAACAGGGGATTATAGTTTGGTTTTTTATACTGCTGAATATTTTAACCGTTTAGCCTTAGCAACGTTTTTCCCAAAAGTTGTGATTCATTTTTCAGTTCTTGATATTGCACAACATTATCATATTCCTTTATTAATCAGCCCTTTTGCTTATTCCACATATCGTGGAAGCTAGCTTTTATAGAATTAGATTATTTTAAGATTTTAAAGCCCATTGATTTGGGCTTTTTTTATGAAATTTTGACCAAGTGTAAAAAATTGGCTTTGTTTTTGCTTATTCACGTAGGTGTTTACCGCTATTTCTGATGGGGAATTTTTACAATGAAATTAACACAATTTGCTGCGCTTTCAACTTTCGTTTGCACCGCTTTTAGCACCCATGCTGCGCCTATTTGGCAAGACTTTAGCATTACTGGATTATATGGAAAAAATTATGAATTAATTGCTCGGGAAGATGATCAATCGACCATTACTTTTGAATATGCAGCCAAATTAAAATATGGGGACTTCTTTGCATTTGCGGATCGTACCAATAATGATGTTTCAGGCAATGAGACCTATTTTGAAGTTTCACCACGATTGAGCTTAGGCGCCATTTCGGGGCATAAGTTGGAAGCAGGGCCAATTAAAGACGTTCTCATTGCCACAACATGGGAAGGCGGTGAAGGGTTTAACAATTATTTGTATGGGATCGGGGTAGATTTGGCGATTCCATATTTCCAATATGCACAATTAAACTTTTATAAAGCAGACAATTATAAGAACACAGATGATGATTATCAGCTGACTTTTGTTTTTGGTGTGCCTTTCAAAATTGCATCAGAAGATTTTCTTGTTGATGGTTTTCTGGATTGGTCAACTGCTGAAGATGATCATGCCAGTGAGTTAAACTGGACCACCCAATGGAAATGGAATGCGGGTAAACATATTTCACCAGATACGAAATTGTATTTAGGCGTTGAATATTCTGTTTGGAATAATAAATACGGCATCTCAGGTAAAGATGAAAATAATGTCAGTGCTTTAATTAAATATCATTTTTAAATGATCTTTATCTGATCATGTTTTTAAATGCATGAATAGGATTGAGATAAGCTTAAGATAAATTTTTCAAACCAGCGCAACACTGAATGATGTTGCGCTGGTTTTTTAACAACATAGGGTGAAGTAAAGTCTTATCGCAACACTCCTCAGCACTTTTAGTGTGAATGTTTTGATCCATGCATTTTTTATTTGCTGTTATGAAATGAAAATTATAAGGTTAGGACAATATTTTCATTAAATTGAAAAACATCACAATTGTGACCCTCACCAATCCGATCGATTACAGTAAAGTCGCTCGGTGCTTCAAGCGTCAATAACGGATGATGCCAAGTGCCTGCACGATAGTTTACAGCCTGTTGGCCATTGCTTATAAAGGCATAAATATGATCAAGATCAGGTTGATCTTGATCTAAAGCCGCTGCAACAACAACCAAGAAGGATTGACCTTGCATCGGAATAAATGCCTGTGAACCGATTGGATGGCGTTCAAGCATTTGAATTTCGCAAGGCACTTGGGTTTTTTGAATATTACGGAAAATACTTAATCCGACTTCAGCATTGGCCGCTTGGGCCAAGGATAAAGCATGATAGCGTTCCGTATGCGCGCCATTGATATGGAAAAAGTCATTGCCAGCACAGGCAATGACCTCACCGAATGCTGCAAAAGCTTCAGCAGTTAATGGCTGAATTTGAATATATTTCATAAAATCACTCTGCAATTTTACCCCATAATCGGATACGGCTAATGCCACCGTCTGGAATCATATTGACACGAATATGTGAAATTTTTTCATGTTTTAAAATGTCGGCTACATAATCATGAATATGATCCATTTGCATATCCTGAGCATTGAGTAGAAATGGCCAAAACATACTTTGCGGAATCAATTGTGGATCAGTCGCATTTTCAATATAAATTGCCTGAATCGATACTTGAGCGGGGAAATTGCCTTTGAAATGTGCGGTATCAATTTCAATTTTTTCAATTACACCACTTTGACCGAGTGCCAAAATACACCAGTCAAATCCAGGTGCACGGCGGCGTTTGGTTTCCCAACCATCACCCATATTGATCCCACGATTCGGATTGATCAAATTACGAGGATGACCAAAGTGGGCATCGCTATAGGCAATCACGCGTCCACCATTTTCTAGTGCCAGTAAATCTAATGTACGTTGGCGATCTTGAATCTGTATTTGCACCTCACCATAGACGCGAAACCGTGCAATACCACCATCAGGAAAAATATTTAAGCGGACATGGGTAAAGACTGCTGAATTTTTAATGTCAAAAATATGATGTTGGCTTGGTCCAAGAACAGAATTGTCTAGAATGGGCTGCCATAGTGCATTGCTTAAGTCCCCATTTGGTGCATAACAGGCTTCAATTGAAGCAGAAGCAGGGTAATTCCCCGTAAAAAAAGTGGTATCAATATCAAATGCTGTAATTTTTCCAGCAACGCCTAATTTAATAATTGCCCAGTCATAGCCTGCATGTCGTTTACGGCGGGTTTCCCATCCATCCATCCATTTGCCGTGATCATCAAATTTATCTTCTACAAAAATGGGTGGATTAAATTGCAACATTCGTTGTGCTTCTGCAAAAAAATCATCTGAACATTCAAGTACTTTTGTACCAATTCGGGGATCTGCCAAATTGCTGTATTGTTGCAAATGTGCAGGAAGCTCAAAACTTGGTGCAAGTAAAGTTGCCATATTTATTTACCATTCATGTTACGATTTATATCATTTTATTGATTGATATCAGCACTTAAAGCTCAATAAGCACTCATAAAAACAATATCTTAGCGTCCTCATCATGCATAGCTTATGCCAACTTTGCTTAACGAATGTTTTGATTTTTAAATAAATGGCACGTTTTTAGCATTTTAGTCATAAGTGTTAAAGAAACAGACAGAGGAGAAATAGATGGAGATTACTATTATCGGTGCAGGTATGGGGGGATTAACCGCAGGTATTGCACTAAAAAAATTCGGACATACGGTCACCATCTATGAACAAACTGAACAAATTCTAGCTGTAGGTGCTGCTATTTCTTTATGGTCAAACGGTGTTAAGTGTCTAAACTATTTAGGCTTAACGGATCAAGTTGCCAAACTTGGTGGTCAAATGGATCATTTAGCCTATATCGATGGCTTAACTGGTGAGCACATGACCCAGTTTAGTTTAATGCCTTTGATTGAAGAGGTCGGGCAACGGCCTTATCCAGTTTCCCGCGCAGATTTACAAAACATGTTGATGGATGAATTTGGCCGTGAGGATATTCATCTTGGGAAAAAAATGGTTGCACTAGAACAAGTAGATCAACACATAAAAGTTCAGTTTGCAGATGGCAGTGAAGTCACCACAGCATTGTTAATTGGTGCTGATGGAACACATTCGCTGACCCGCCAATATGTACTGGGTGAACAGGTTGAACGTCGTTATGCAGGTTATGTTAATTGGAATGGCTTAGTCGAAATTTCCGATAAATTTGCCCAAGCAGATCAATGGACAACCTTTGTTGGAGAAGGAAAACGTGTTTCGCTTATGCCAGTGGCAGAGCAACGTTTTTACTTCTTCTTTGATGTGCCATTACCTGTAGGTTTAGAAAACAGTAAGGCCCAATATAAAACACTCTTTAAACAATATTTTAAGGACTGGTGCCAACCCGTTCAAAACTTAATTGAAGCGATTGATGAGCAAAAAACCAATCGAGTAGAAATCCATGATATTGAACCTTTTACCCAGTTTTATAAAGGCCGAGTGGTGATTATGGGAGATGCGGCTCACAGTACCACACCTGATATTGGTCAAGGCGGTTGCCAAGCTATGGAAGATGCAATTTACTTAGCAAGGGCTTTGCAAATCAATACATTAGGTTTAGAGGATGCCTTAAAGCGTTATCAAAATAAACGTAATGAGCGCGCCAATGAGTTAGTATTACGTGCCCGCAAACGCTGTGATGTGACCCATATGAAAGATGAAGCTGTGACCGAAGCGTGGTATCAAGACTTACGTCAAGAACAAGGCCCACATATTATGCGTGGCATTATCAGTAATATTATCGGAAATCCATTAGATTAAATGTTGCTAGGTCGATGCTGAATTTAAATTACTGAATCTAAATTCAGCATTGGAAATCTAATGCTTTTGATTCATATATGTTTAGGGAGTTATTGCTAGTCATCACTCAGCTACACGTGATTACTTTGTTGCTTAAGGGGCTGTTGTTCATGTACTACAACATAGCTAAAGCTGATTATTGATAAGGGATCAGCTTGAGCTTAAATGCTTCGATTTGTTCAATAAGATGCTTAATCATAATTTGAGACACGCGTGAAAGTTGTCGTTTTGGCGCAACACATAAAGCCAGTGTTAATGGATATAAACCCTTTTCTCGAATCGGCTTAAAAACCAGCTCGTCACGCTCTAAATATGGATATGCATCAATAAATGACAATAAACCAATGCCTAAATTCTTTTGAATTAATGACATAATCATTCGAATGTCATTACAATCTAAATGCTGCTGTGGGCTAAATTTATGGTGCTTATACAAGGTCTGCACATAATCATGAATAATTAAAGGAGCGCAAGGAATTAAGTGTTTATCGTTGATACTATCTGACAAATAAACTTTCTCATTTTTTGTCAAAGGGTGATCTTTAGGTAAAACAAAACCGATTGGGATTTCGACAAAAGATAAAACCTCTAATTGATGATGGCCTTTCGGATTTAATAAAATTCCAAAGTCAATTTCAGCGTCCATAATCATATTTGACACAGTTTCACTATCTTGGATATGAAAATTAAAATTGATCCAAGGGTAGTTGTCATACATATATTGAATTGAATCTAAAACGAAGCCATCACTAAGTGCAGAAATCAATCCGCAATCAATTGTTCCCCGAGAAAGCCCTTGGATTTCATCAAAACGATTACGGGTTAATTGAAATTCTTTTTGCCACTTAATCAAATCCGCATAGAGTAACTCTCCAGCAAGCGTCAGTTTTAATCCACTGGGTAAACGTTCAAACAGATCAATGCCAAACTCTTCCTCAGCAAGTGCGATTTGACGATGTACCGCTGATACTGAAATATAGAGTTGATCTGCTGCTTTTCTTAAGCTGCCTGTCTTGGCAACTGCAATAAAATAATCAGAAAATCGCGAAAAAGTTGTATTCACAGGCATATGGGTTGTCCATTATTTATATTTCACGGACTTATTCCTAAGCAATGAAAATCAAGGAAATTTAAAACTCGCTAAAATCACAGATCACTAAGCGATTTTTATGCCAATGATGAGTTTTTCTAAAAATAATTTTCAGATAGGTGTTCTATTTTTTAGAACAAGACAAGTAAAACATTCTAATAGACAGAATTAGACAAAATTCGTAATTTAAAACTCAGCCATGATTTTAGCTCAGCAACATGCTGAAATCACAGCATAAGATCATGACATTAAATATATATTCTGTGAGTTTTGTATGAATGCAATTCCAGTTCTGAACTTGTTTAGTCAGCCACAATGTAGTGGTTTTGAGCCTAAAGACTGGGAAATACTTGCTCAGCATTGGTATCCTGTCGCACGTGAGCAAGATGTGACAACAGCCCCACAACAAGTACAACTCCTCGATGTGAAAATGGCACTTTATCAAACTACAAGTGGTGCGATTCAGTTGGTGCGTGATATTTGTCCGCACCGTGGTGTACCACTCAGCAAAGGTTGGGTGCAAGGTGAAGAGATTGTCTGTCCCTACCATGGCTTGCACTATAACACAGCAGGTCAATGTACAAAAATTCCAGCTCAGCCAGACCTGACAAATATCTCAGAGCGCTTTAGTCTCACCAAATTTCCTGTAGTGTTAAAATATGGTTTGGTTTGGACAAGTTTATTTAGCCGTGATGCAAGCCATGCAAACTTTCCAATATTAGACACTTGGGATGATCCTGAGCATCAGCCTGTACTGCCACCATTTGTTGACATTGCAGGCTCAAGCGGGCGGCAATTGGAAGGCTTTATTGATGTCGCACATTTTGCTTGGGTACATCAGCAGTCTTTTGCCGATGCTGAAAATCCTGTTGTACCCAAATACACCACTGAGCGTACAGACTATGGTTTACATACAGAATATGTCAGTAATGTGAGCAACTACCCGCATGGCTTACAACATCTGGCACCAGAGGGGTTTTTATGGAAACGAATTTTTGATGTTTACCCACCATTTTCAGCGGTGTTAAAGGTTGAATTTCCACGCGAGGGTATATTGAAAATTTTAAATGCCTGTTGTCCTGTATCACATAACAAAACTCGATTATTTGTACCACTCACCCGTAATTTTGATACCACAGGCGATTTGCAGGCAGTTTACGATTTTAATGCACAAATTTTTGCAGAGGATCAGGACATGGTAGAGAGTCAAAAACCAGAAGAGCTTCCATTAGATATTACAATGGAAGCACATTTTGAAGCAGATCGTTCATCTACAACTTATCGTCGAATATTGGCAGAATGGGGGCTAAGCAAACGCTATATTGTATAAATTTTCCTTATAGTATCAGGAGCACTCGATCTTTCTTTTTGACGGATTGAATGCGCTTTTGGATTTACAATTGAATCCATGTGGTTTTTAACTGTGTAAATTTATCAATCGCATGTAAAGATAAATCACGGCCATAACCTGACTGTTTATATCCTCCAAATGGAGTACTCACATCTAAAGCATCTACTGTATTAATAGAGACTGTTCCTACTAAAAGCTGTTTAGACAGAAGAATTGCTTTCTGAATATCTTTGGTCCAAATTGAGGCAGCTAACCCATAAATGGAGTGATTGGCAAGTTCAATCGCTTCTTCTTGGGTTTCAAAAGTTGTGATTGAAACCACAGGACCAAAAACTTCGTCATGGAAGATTTTAAACTCAGGATTGACACCCGTTAGAATGGTTGGTGCTACATAGGTGGCTGGATCTAAAGCTGCATCTAAATTTAACGGAATAATATGAGATTGCGCACCTTGAGCCTTGGCTTGATCAATAGCAGCTCTGACATTATCCGCATGTTGACGATCAATTAAACAGCCCATCGTGGTATTGGGATCTAGAGGATCTCCAATCTTAACTGTTTTAGCTTTGGCTATAAATTTTTCTACAAATTGTTGTGAAATGCTTTTTTCTAATAAAATCCGTGAATTTGCCGAACACACTTCACCTTGATTATAAAATGCGCCAAAAATCGCCTTATCGACCGCTTTATCTAAATCAGCGTCAGCAAAAATAATGTTGGCACTTTTTCCACCAGTTTCAGGCCAAACAGGTTTCATATTTGATTCAGCAGAATAAGCCAAAAACTTTTTTGCCGTTTCAGTCGATCCAGTAAAGACTAAACAATCAACATCTGGATGGCGTCCAAGAGCTTGACCTGTGATATGCCCTAAGCCAGTAACCACTTGTAATACACCATCGGGAATCCCAGCTTGTTTTGCGAGTTCAGCGAGTTTTAATGCAGTAAAGGGTGATTGTTCTGCGGGTTTTAATACCACACAATTTCCTGTTGCTAAGGCAGGTGCAAGCTTCCAACTTGCCAAATCAAGCGGAAAGTTCCATGGGACCACAGCAGCAACAACGCCTATGGGTTCACGACTGACCATCGCCAGTTGATCTGCACTTGTGGGGGCAATTTCATCATAAATTTTATCAATACTTTCTGCATACCATTCAAAGCAAGATGCTGCACCTGGAATATCAACATGCAGTGAATCCTGAATCGGTTTACCCACATTGAGGGTTTCAAGTAAGGCAAGCTCTTCAGCATTTTCACGAATAAGTTCAGCGAGCTTTTTAAGTATTTGCTTACGTTCACGCGGCGCTAACCGAGACCAGACACCGCTGCTAAAGGTCTTTCTCGCATGTTGAACTGCTTGTTCAACGTCATTGGCATCACATGCTGACATATCGACTAAAAATTCAGCTGTGGCTGGATTTGATACTTTATAGGTCTGCGTGGTGTTGACAAATTGTCCGGCGATAAAGGCACAACTTGGCAGTGTTATCTGCGCGCGTTGTTCTAGCCAATCCTGTTTTAGTTTCATTCATCTTCCTTAAAATTTTAGCGATAGAGTAGGTTTAACCGTATTATTTTTCGCCAATTTTGTGAATTTGTTTTATACAAGCCTTGGGTTTAAAAAAAACAAATTAAATGCTTTGCTTATTTGTTGTAAAAATAACTTTTTAAAGCAATAGCAACATCTTAACGCTTAATATGGCTGAGTAAACGTTCAAAAAATGCATCACATTCCTGCATCTGTGAGATTTCAATATACTCATCGGGTTTATGCGCGACTTGAATAGAACCAGGGCCACAAACCAATACCGCAGAATTTAACTGTTGATGAAATAATCCACCTTCTGTACCAAATGAAATCTTCTGTAATTCTGTTGCTGGATCTAGCAGTGTTTGTAAAAATTTGACCGCTTGAATGGTGGTTGAGGTATTTAGTCCAGGGTATTGGTTGATTTCCTGAAAACTGACAAATTTTGCATAAGGGCTTTGCTCGACATATTCAAAAATTTTCTCTTGAACTGACTCTGTATTTTGTTCTGCAACATTACGAATTTCGTAGTCTAAAACACATTCATTGGGAACGATATTTAAAGCTTTACCGCCTTGTATTTTCCCGACATGTACAGTGGTATAAGGCACATCGTAGTCCATATCGACAATCGGACCTTCCGCAATTTGTTTTTGTGTCGTGGTAATTGCTTCAACAACACTTTGAGCGCAATAAATTGCATTGACGTATAAAGGTGCTAAAGCAGAGTGACCTTCTTGTCCACGACAAATTGCTTTGAATACTGCCTTACCTTTATGGCCTGTGGCAATATTCATACTGGTGGGTTCACCAATCACGCAAAGCTCTGGTTGAATAATTAATTCAGAGAGTAGGCCAAGAATTCCCCGTACACCAATACAGCCAATTTCTTCATCATAGGAAAGGCATAGGTGCAGTGGTTTAGTCAATTCTGGCATCTGTGCTGCTTTTAACATGGCATGCATCGCGCAGGCGATAAAGCCTTTCATATCCGCAGTACCACGACCATAAATTTTATCGTCTTTGATTAGCGCTTGAAAAGGTTCGCTGCTCCACGCTTGTCCTTCAACTGGAACTACGTCGGTATGCCCAGAGAGCAATACACCAGCTTGATCTTTAGGACCAATACTTGCCAATAAGTTGGCTTTGGTCTGTTCTGGATTAAAATTTAAAGTGATACTGATTCCCGCAGGTTCAAGTAAATTCTTAACGAACATGATCAGTTCTAAATTACTTTTGTAGGACGTCGTATCAAATGCAACAAGTTTTTTAAGTAGTTGAATACTCGACAGATTAGACATCTGAGGAATCCTTTTGTGTTTGGGTTTTCATATATGGATCGTAAAAATGTGGCGAACTCATACCTGAAATAAAGTGATCCGAGATAAAGCTTTTGCAACGACTAATAAAAGCTTCAACCACAATATTTTTGGGTACATTTTTCGGTGTTGCAATGCCGATATACATCGGGCGATGTTCATGCGCAATACGAATACGCACCAGACGTTTACCATCAAGGCTATAGGTGTTTTTCGGGCGAACATTCAAAATTGTGTAGCCAATATTATTGGCAACCATGGAACGAACGACATCAATATTTTTTGAAGAACGAACAACATTGGGGGTAAGATTTTGAGCTCTAAATAATGATAAGAAATATTCATTACTATAAGGCATGTCTAAAAGAATCATCGGGTACTGTGAAAGTTCTTCTAAGCTCACAACAGGCAGTATAGCTAAAGGATGCTCCTCACTGACCAGTACATGGGGTGGTAATTTCGTTAAAGCTTTAAAATGAATAATATTTTCATCAATATTGAGATCGTAAGTTAAAGCAAGATCAATATCATTACGTATAAGCGCATTTAGAAGTGCTTGTTGATCATCTTCGTAAAGGTCTAAAGAAACTTGTTTATATAAATTGGAAAATCCATTGATGATATCGGCATAGATCATCGGGGTAAAAGCCGGGAAGCAACCCACTTTTAATGGTCCACGTATGGAACCAGAAAATTCTGCAGCAAGCGAATATAAACTTGAAGCTTGGTTTAAGATCTTCTTACATTCCAACATCACACTTTTACCGACAGTGTTTAAAATCAAGCCTTTCGCATGTTGGCGAATAAATAATTGGGTTTGTAATTCTGATTCAATATGTGCGATTGCGGCAGAAATAGACGGAGAGGATACATGGATCTTCTCCGAAGCAATAATGATGCTGCCACATTCAGCTGTTGCAACAAAGTATTCCATTTGTCTTAAAGAAATTCGATTTAACACTTTGGATACACCTCCATTGTATACCCTCGAAAAGTTTATTCATTTCCTGGAACACCATAGCTACGAGCATTGATCGGGTTTAAAGCTCTTAAAACATAATCATCAATTTGCGGTTCATATATCTGCCATAGTGCAATGAGGTCGGAAATGGGTTGATCTGACCAGTCCACACGTAAGTCAACAATTGGCCATTCCAACTTGTCAACTACTAAAAGACCAGCAGAGTGTACCTCTCCAGCTTCTCCACCAGCCTGTTTTCCAGCATCTAATGCATAAAGTAAACGTTCAGCTAAAGCGCCTTTACTTTGTTCGAAGTGTTTGAGCATAACATGAGTAACATTCTCATTTGCAAGTAAATTACCCGCACAAACGGCATGTTTCCCTATATGTTGCGTATAGATCCCTAAGGTATTTTCTCCACTAAAGGCAAAAGGCTCGTTCACCGCATCAAGTAAAGTTAATTGGCGGTATTCAATAAAATCGGTATTTTTGGTTAATTCTGTAATCGCATTTTTAGGCGATATATTGTATTTGGTCATTTCAAGTAAAATGCTGGCCAATTGAGGATCAGTTATATTTTGACTTGCTGCAACACCAATCCCAGCTTTGGCACGTATACATCTTGATGCAACGGCTGGAGAGGAGGAACTAATTGCTGCACCGAACTGTCCTGTTTCACTACATCTCGAAATAATTGAAAATGTCATATTTCCCTCATATTTTCGTTGTTTTTTAATCTGAAATAACAGCGATTGCATCAACTTCGACAAGCCACTCTGGACGTGCCAAAGCGGAAACAACAATACCCGTTGAGACAGGGTAAACGCCTTTGAGCCATTTGCCGACAACACCATAGACATCTTCACGGAAGCGTGGATCAACGATATATATGGTAATTTTACAAATATCTGCCAATTCTCCCCCAGCTTCTTTGAGTAGCATGTCAATGTTGTACATCGCCTGTTCGGTCTGACCCTTGACATCGCCTATCGCAACACTTTCCGATGTATCCAGATTTTGTCCAATTTGACCGCGAAGAAAAACAGTTCGCCCACGTGCAACTACAGCTTGGCATAGGTCATTGTCTAAATTCTGCTCTGGATAAGTTTTCTTGGTATTAAATGTTCGAATACGGGTATGTTTCACTGCTCAATCCTCAGTTAATTATGATGTTTCTCTAGTATGCTTACTTCGTGAGCACTCACAATTTGTGTTTTCCTTTCTAGTAATTTACTTTTTCCGTAGTAATAAAAATAATTTAAAAAGAATTATAGTCTGGCATATATTTTCTATTTATTTCATGTGCTTAGTGTGTGGCTTCAGATTTTTTGATGCATTTGTTTTGGATATTCTATTTTCGCTTTGCTGCTCGGCTCCCTATATTTTTCTTAAATCATGTTTTGCGCAGCTTTGATATTTCATTTTTTGAACAAGAAATCTGCAGCAAACACATACAGCCAAACACATGTGATTGGCAGTAGTTGGTAAATGTCTATTCAGCAAAAGAGTTGTTGTTGCAAGGACGTTCCTCGATCTGACAAGGGAAAAAAGATGAGTTTAGATAAATTAGAAATAGATACTGTTGTGGTTGGTGCTGGCCAAGCTGGAGTCGCGATGAGTGAGCACCTGACAGAGCTTAAAATTCCACATGTGGTATTAGAAAAAAACCGTATTGCAGAAGCTTGGCGTACACGCCGTTGGGATTCTCTGGTAGCGAATGGACCTTGTTGGCACGATCGCTTTCCCAATATGGAATTTGATCTTGATCCAGATAGTTTTGTACATCATGACCAAGTTGCTGAATACTTTGAAAAATATGCCAAGCGCTTCAATGCACCAATTTATAGTAATGTTGACGTCAAAAAGGTTCAAGCAAATGCGCAAGGTGCGGGTTTTGTTGTTGAAACCTCTAACGGCACTTTAACAGCACAACGTGTCGTTGTGGCAACAGGGCCTTTCCAAAAAGCCATTATTCCTTCGATTGCACCTCAGCAAACAGATTTATACCAAATCCATTCAGATCAATATAAAAATCCACAACAAATCCCCGAGGGTGCTGTTTTAGTGGTGGGTTCAGGTTCTTCAGGTATTCAAATCGCAGATGAATTAAATCGTGCAGGTAAAAAAGTTTATTTGTCTGTTGGGGCACATGAACGTCCACCACGTGTTTATCGTCAACGCGATAATGTTTGGTGGCTCGGGGTGTTGGGCGGATGGGATAGCGTTAAAACCGATACAGGACCGCTGAAAGGTTTGGCTGTAAGTGGTGCACATGGTGGGCATTCCATTGATTTTAGACGTTTAGCACAACAAGGCATCACCTTATTGGGGATGACGATGCAATTTGAAGGAGCGCAGGTACGTTTTCAAAATGATTTGCAACAGTCATTGGCCGACGGTGATAAAGCTTATTTTGAGTTTTTAGATGCTGCAGATGCTTATGTTCAACGTACAGGTATAGATTTACCTGAGGAACCAGAAGCTCGGATTATTTTAGATGATGCTGAGTGTATTCAACAGCCTATTTTAGAGCTTGATTTAGCCCAAGCAGGGATCACCTCAATCATTTGGGCATCTGGCTTTGGCTTTGATCATAGTTGGTTAGAAGTCAATGCTTTTGATGCGGATGGTCGGCCTAACCATAAGCTTGGTGTCTCAACAGAACCGGGTATTTATTTTATTGGTCTTCCTTATTTATCTGGGCGTGGTTCAAGCTTTATTTGGGGCGTTTGGCATGATGCAAAACGCGTGGCAGGCCACATTGATATTCAACGTCAGTATTTAGAGTATCAAGATAAAAACCAAAGAAAGCGAATCAATAAAGAAGAAAAAACAGCATGAAATAAGTTTTAAATTTCAAGGTTTAATGCCCACTCTAGGAGGGAGGAGCACATGACAGGAAAAAACAATAAGCAAGGAAGTCGTTTAATCGATCAAGCAAAACAGGTGAATGCAAAAAAGTTAACTTTGTTTAATTTAATCGCCATTGCAGTAGGTTTAGTGCTATCGCAAGGTGTGATGGTGATTATTTTGCAAGGATTTGGCTTAAGCGGAATAAGTTTCTTTATTCCGCTGATTATCGGATTCTTTTTAGCACTGAGCTATGCGACATCTTTTGCAGAGTTGGCATTATTAATTCCTAAAAGTGGCAGTATCAGTGATTATAGTCTAGTCGCAACAGGGCATTTACCCGCAATGCTTTCTGTGTTTTGCGGGTATATTTTGGTGGCGATGTTTGCTGTTTCAGCGGAGCTGATTTTAATCGATGATGTGATCAAAAAAATATTTAAACTGGATGTTCCCTATTTTGGCATTGGCTTTTTGATTTTATTTATTTCAGTGGGTTTAAATCTGCTGAAAATTGATATCTTCTCCAAAGTTCAAAATACCGTAGCTTTTGTCATGGTGGTTTTATTACTTTTGCTCGGTATATTTGCGATCAGCGGCTGGGTTTATCCGCATACACAAGTGGTTGATTATACAATTACTTTTGATACAAATACTGTGGCACTGGTTGCATTGGCTTTCTGGGGATTTGTCGGGGTCGAGTTTGTTGTCCCGATGATCGAAGAATCCAAAAATCCCAGTAAAAATATTCCAAGATCGATGTATATCGGTTTAACCACGATTTTTATCACCATTTCTTTATATGGCGTGGGTGCACTTTATTTCTTACCCCAAGAGCATCTGGTCAATTCTTTGACCCCACATATTGAATATGCAACGGCGGTATTTGGTCCGACAGGCTTAATCTTTATTGCGATTGGCGCTTTATTTGCCACCTTAAGTACCTTAAATGCGACTTTAGCTGCCTTACCGCGTATGTTGCAGGGCATGGCAAGCAATAAACAAGTGTTATCAATTTTTGCCCGAGTCAATCAGAAGAATAATGTGCCTTGGGTGGGCGTTGTATTTGTTGCGGTCATCATCATGATACCAATGCTGTTCTCACAGAATGAAACCGAAGTGATAAAGGTGCTGTTAACTGCAGCATGTATCTCTTGGTTGATCGCTTATGTGATTGCGCATATCAACGTGATTGTGTTGCGTAAACGCTACCCACAGATGGCAAGACCTTATAAAGCACCATTTTATCCATTCCTGCAAATCATTGGCATTATCGGGATGGTACTTACGATTTTCTATGCTGTGCCTACCCCAGATTTGAGAGTCAAAATATTTACTTGGGTCGGAATCGTGATTGGTTTTACCACAATCATCAGTATTCTTTGGATCAAATTGGTGATGAAAAGACAGCTATTTCAACCAGAATCCATCGAAAGTTTGACCAAATAAAAGCAGAATTTTAACAAGGAGTTATCTTATGAAACAGTTATCAACAACAGAAATTACAGAAGTTTGGAAAAAAGATAAAGATCACCATATTCATCCATGGACTGACTTTGCAACCTTTAAAGATGAAGGTGCCATGATTCTTGCACACGGTGAAGGGTGTTATGTTTTTGATGCTGAAGGCAATAAATATCTGGATGATATTGGTGGTTTATGGTGCGTCAATGTGGGTTATGGGCGTCAAGAAATTGCCGATGCTATTTCAGAACAGATTATGCAAATTCCTTATTATTCTGCATTTGGTCACCATACTTCGATCCCCGCTGCAAAATTATCTGCAAAACTGGCTGAACTGGCGCCTGGAAATTTGAATCATGTGCTGTTTGGCTGTGGTGGCTCAGTTGCCAATGATACTGCGGTACGACTTATTCACTTTTATTTCAATCAACTCGGTCAACCAAGCAAGAAAAAATTAATCTCGCGTAAAGATGGCTACCATGGCAGTACCTATATCAGTATGTCATTAACTGGTGTTGAGTTTGACCATATCGGTTTTGATATTGACCGTGAATTGGTCCACCAGATTTCATGCCCCAATCCATACCGTAGAGCGGAAGGTCAAAGCTTAGAAGATTTTTGCAATGAAAAGGTACAAGAGTTAGAAAATAAAATTTTGGAATTGGGTCCAGAAAATGTCGCTGCGTTTTTTGCAGAACCAATTATGGGTGCTGGCGGTGTTATTGTACCTCCGCCGGGCTACCATAAAAAAGCCCTCGAAGTATGCCATAAATATGGGGTTTTATATGTGTCCGATGAGGTTGTGACGGCATTTGGTCGTTTAGGACACTTTTTTGCTTCAGAATCAGAGTTTGATATCGTTCCAGATATTATTACTTGTGCCAAAGGGTTATCTTCAGGTTACTTACCTTTAGGTGCAACGATTATATCTGATGATATTGCTAAAGTGATTGGCAAACCTCAGGCGGATGGTGCGTTATTTACCCATGGATTTACCTATTCGGGTCATCCTGTTTCTTGTGCAGCAGCATTAAAAAATATTGAAATTATCGAGCGTGAAAACTTATTGCAACACGTCAATGATGTAGGTCAATATTTTGAAGATCAATTGCACACACTGATTGACTTAGAGATTGTCGGAGAGGTTCGTGGCAAGAAGTTTATGATGTGTATTGAAAACTTAGCCAATAAGAACACCAAGGAACTTTTCCCAAGTTCAGTCAATGTAGGTTCTCGAATTGCAGATTATTGCCAGAAAGATGGATTAATTATTCGTCCAGTGGGTCATATGAATATTATGTCGCCACCGTTAATTTTAAATAAGGATCATGTAGACTTTATCGTCACAACATTACGCAAAGCGATTCTGAGTACCACTGCTGATCTTAAACGTGAAGGTTATTTGTCTAGTTAAACTTACAGATAAATCTAAGCAAACAATTTAAACAATTCATGGCCCCTAAACTGAATCAAAAGTAGCGGGGCCATTCACTGAGTTGATCATTCAATATGGATTAAATGCAGCTTAAGCTGTTGAATCATTGTTTGAATTGTATTTATTTAAAAATGCTTGCTAATCGGCAAGCATTTAATTTTACACACTGAATAGTTTGTCTTTTAATTGGTGCCAATTTGTCGAAATCCAACACACTAAAGAGCCTGAAGTCACCAAGATCACGCCATACCAAAACTCTGTTGGTAGATTGGTTTGTAAGATAAACATTGAAATCAAAGTTGAGATGACTGGACTAAAATAAGATAAAGTCACCAAAATCGTAATATTGCCTTTGATAATACCAATATTCCAAGCGGCATAGCCCAAGGCCATCACCACTGAAACAATGCCTAATAATCCTATTGTTGTAAGTTCAACTTGTGGAATTGCATTTAAACTCAATCCATGTGACCACAAGTATTTAGTCCACAGTACAATACTGATCGCTACAAAGAAAAATGAAATTGGATTATGCCCATCACTATATTTTTTGGTAATCACACAATATAACGACCACAGTGTTGCTCCAACAAATGCCAAAATATAACTGATTGGATTTTCCAGAATATTGGATAAAATATTAGACCAGGTTAAAGCACCTTGCCCAGTTTGAATCAAAATAATTCCACTTAAGCTGATGGCTAAACCGACAATAACAAAGACATTAAATTTAATTTCTTTAAATAGGATCAGCATGGCAACTGTTAAGCCCGGCCAGAGGTAATTGACTAGACTAACCTCTATGGCTTGTTGTGCAGTTTGTGCCAGTGCGATGGCATAAGAAAAACATAATTCATAAATAACAAACAATAAGGTAGAAAAAATCAGATATTTTTTTGAAATTAATTTTAAATCTGGGATTTTAAAAAATATTAATAAAATACAAGTGCTCAGTGTATACATCAGCAGCACAGCCAACTCAGCGCCCAAACTAAAACTGATTTTTTTCAATAAACCGACGATGGAAGACCATTGTAAAATGGCACTTAAACCAATCAAAGTTGCGAGATTTTTTGACATATTGGGCTTTAAAATCTGAGGATTCAGATTAAGGTAAGTAATGAAATAATTATAGCTTACAATTCTATGATTATTTTTAAAATATCACCCAGCATAAAATAAATAATATGCCATGATGAGCTTAGTTAAAAATAGGGGATTTAAGCAAAATTCGATATTTGGGTAAAAAATTAAGTATTAAAAATGATAAAAAAGCTTTGTTTTTAGTTCGATTTTTTATATAAACATATGCATAAAGATTAAAAATTAACGAGACATTAAACAGAGATAAACAAATGAGAAGATTACCCGTATATTTATTATTAGATACCTCAGGTTCGATGCATGGTGAACCGATTGAAGCTGTTAAAAATGGTGTTGAAATACTGGTTTCTTCACTCAGACAAGATCCTTATGCACTTGAAACAGCCTATTTGTCTATTATTACCTTCGATACTCAAGCCAAACAGCTGATTCCTTTAACTGAAATTGCAATGTTTCAACCCCCTCAATTACAGGCAACGGGTACTACACAGTTGGGCGAAGCACTGGGATTACTGGCAGATAAAATTGATCAGGAAGTGCAAAAAACCACACCTGATACCCGTGGTGACTGGAAACCCTTAGTTTTTATTATGACAGATGGTGCACCAACGGATGACTGGACCAAAGGTTTTGCAAAACTAAAACAAGCCAAGACGGGGATGATCATTGCTTGTGCAGCCGGACATAATGCAGATAGCAGTATTCTCAAACAAATTACAGAAGTTGTAGTAGAACTTGCAACCGCAGATTCAAATACCATTAAAGCCTTCTTTAAATGGGTTTCTGCAAGTATTTCTACGGGTAGCCAAAAAGTAGATGCAGGTCAAAAAGAAGTCACAGGCTTAAATGATCTTCCACCACCACCACCTGAAGTAAATGTGGTTTTATAAAAATAAAGGAAACTAGCATGGCAATTACATTAGCGAAAGGTCAAGGACTCAGCCTTGAAAAATCTAAACATGATTTAGAGTTAGTGACGATTGGACTCGGTTGGGATATCACTGAGCAAAAGAAAGGCTTTTTAGGCGGATTATTTTCAGGCGCAAAGAGCGAAGAACACGATCTAGATGTGGTGGCATTCTTATGTGATGCCAGCGGAAAAGTAAAAGATCTCGGCTGGAATGCCGCAGGTCAAGCCACACTCGAAAATAGTGATGTCATCTTTTTTAATAATTTAAAACATCGTTCAGGGCAAATCTGGCTGACTGGAGATAACCGTACTGGTGCTGGTGACGGCGATGATGAGCAAATTATTGTCAAATTAAATAGCTTGGCAGCTGAATATCACAAGATTGTCTTTATTGTGCAAATTTACAATGGTGCAAAAAATAATCAGCATTTTGGTCAGGTGAAAAATGCCTTTATCCGTGCTGTCGATGGTACTGGCAAAGAAATGGTGCGTTTTGATTTATCTGGTATCGGTCAATATGATCAACAACGTTCATTATTATTTGCTGAACTGGTCAGAGAAAATAGTGGCTGGAAATTTAACGCGGTCGGTAATGCTTCTCCCGCGGATAATTTCGTGGAATGGTTAAAAAAATATAGTTAAAAAATGAGAATATAATGCGCCGTTTACCTGTATATATTTTATTAGATACATCTGGCTCTATGCGTGGTGAGCCAATTCACTCGGTGAATGTGGGCTTGCAGTCAATGCTCAGTGCATTAAGGCAAGATCCTTATGCGCTTGAAAGCGTGTATTTAAGTGTGATCACCTTTGATATTGAAGCAAAAGTTTATCTACCGCTCACCCCTTTGGATCAGGTGCAAATTCCAGATCTCGATGTGCCCAATGTGGGAGCAACATTTATGGGTGCGGCATTGGAATTACTGGCACAAGAAGTACAACAGAATGTGCAGAAAAGTAGCAATGAGGTTAAAGGGGATTGGCGCCCTTTATTGTTTTTGATGACAGATGGTTCACCCTCAGATGTTTATGCTTATCAGCAAATCGTTCCCACAATTAAACAGCTTAATTTTGCCACGATTGTCGCTTGTGCTGCGGGGCCAAAAGCAAAAACTGAATCCTTGTTGCAACTGACGGACCAAGTGGTTGTGTTAGACACCATGGACTCAAATAGTTTCGCCAGCTTCTTTAAGTGGGTTTCTGCAAGTGTGGTCGCTGGCAGCAGTAGTGCAGGGGTATCCGACTCAATTTCTTTACCACCACCACCTGCCGAAATTCAGCTGGTTTTATAACTGGATATTACCTGACGATAAAAATGCTAAATCAAACAGATCAGCGCTTATCTGTTTGATTTAGATATTTGAATGATGTGATAAAAATAATTTAGGTGAAGTTATGCGCCGTTTACCCGTATTTTTTGTTCTTGATTGTTCTGAATCAATGGTCGGGCAACCGCTTGAATCAGTTCAAGAAGGTGTAGAGTTTATTTTAAGCAGTTTAAGAAAAGATCCTTATGCACTTGAAACTGTATATGTTTCAGTGATTGCATATGCAGGGATTGTCAGAACATTGGTCCCTTTAACTGAGTTATTTGCCTTTAATCATTTTAATTTACCGTTGGGTGGTGGGACACATTTGGGCAAAGCTTTAGATCATTTGGGGCAGGAAATTGATCGTTATGTGATGAAAACCACCAGCGAAGTCAAAGGCGACTGGAAGCCAATGGTCTATATATTTACCGATGGACGCCCAACCGATGAATATGATCAGGCAATTCAACGCTGGAATGCCAAATATGCGCATAAAGCGACTGTTGTCGCCATTGGTCTCGGTGCAGATGTTGATTTTTCTGTGCTGAGTAAGATCACTGAAAATACCATTTCAATTGATCAGATCAATCAAGAATATGTCAAAGGTTTGTGTAAGTGGATCACAGCCTCTGTGGTATCACAAAGTATCAGTATTGGTAGTCATCAACAAAAAGATGATCTGTTGCCGATTGATGAGCGTTATATGCGCTTGGCAAAAGATGCATTGTCCCTGCAAAAAAATAAAGCTGATGATCATTGTGCGATATTTGTGGGTCGCTGCCAAAAGATGAATAAACCTTATATCATCAAATATATACGTAACTTACAGTATAAAGGTCCAGCTGATTTAAATATCAATATCTATAATTTTAAGTTAGATACCTGTAGTGCGATATCTGAGGAGTATTTTACTTGGTCAGATCATAATGCATCAAATAAGCAGATCAATACGGCTGAACTCGATGGTTTCCCTGAATGTCCACATTGTTTTTCTGAAACCGCCTTTGCAGTATGTGGTTGCGGTAATTTGATGTGCTATGACGGTTATCGGGAATCTGTGGTTTGCCCGTGGTGTCGTCGACAAATCAGTTTCTCGTCTGGTGACGGAGATTTTGATTTAACCCGTGGTCAAGGTTAGGCTTTATCGGTTGATGAATAGATTATTGAAGCATTGCTATATTGAACAATATTAAAAACTTATATCGCTAAACGCTTAAGTGCATCGTGATTGGTGAGTGACCAAGCGAATAGAATAGAAAAAATGGCTAGAGGGTAAAATGGACAGTGATGTATGCAAATTAAAGCAGATTTTGGAACAAAATCCCGCAGATTTTAGTGAGACATTTTCACAATTTTTATTAAGTGATCCACAAAATCTCAAACAACTTTCAAAGCTCATTAATGAATTGGAAAAAGTGAAGATAGCTTCACCGCGTTTGAACAATATCGATGAAGCTGATTTATTGGATAATGCATCTGTAATTCAGTCTCAGCATGAAAATATAAGCTCGGATACAACTCAAGCCACTGTACAAAAGAATGTTCAACAGCAAGCCTGTCTTAATCAGCAAACTGGAACCAATCAACACATTAGCGTGAATGAACAAGTCAAGCTTGATGAAAATATTCAACAAAATTGTGTTGGGCCTTTAGTGGATGCAAATCAAATCCATACATCATCTGAAAATACCAACTTAGTTGGAGTAATTTCCGATGCGCAAAGTATCACTTTAGATCTTCACACAACATTGCAACTGGCACCGATCCTACAAGTTGAACAGCAAGTTGTTGCTGATCAACAAGTCGAGGAAGCATCAGCCCCTACAACTGAACCCAATTTAGAAAACAAGCCGACGATTGATTCTGAAAATATAAGCTTAACCCCTGAAATAATATCTTCTGAAACTGAGAAGAATAGATTAGAGATCGAATCTGTGTTTAGACGAAGTAAATATGAAGACATTAAATTTCAGGTTGAAAATGCCCGAGTTGGACAACACTATCAATCTCAAATTTCAGTGATTTCTCAACATGATGTCAGTCAATTAACATTCAAATCTGAAAGCTTTAAATTTCCAGATAGCAGCTTTTATTTCGATGAAGCAACACAACGTATTCATGGTCAGCCACAACAAGCAGATTCAATCGAATTTTCTTTTCAGTTTATTGCTGATGGAGAAACACGCTCCGCCCAGTGTCGGTTGAATATCATTGCAGACCCACGCAGTTTATGGAAAGTCATTGAGCCTGAGTCTGGTCATAAATTTAGCAAGCCGCATTTAGATCAAGCCTTGATTGATGCGGTGGACTATAAAATTATTGCTGCAAGTCGTCGTGGCCGTTCACATGAACACGCAGGCTTATTTAGAGATGACGATTTTTCCATTACTTTAATTGACAATACACCTTGGTCGGTCTTGACTGTGGCTGATGGTGCAGGCAGTGCACAATACTCCAGAGAAGGTTCTCGAATTGCGGTAGAGATTGTTGAAAATGAGTTTAAAAACTATTTAAACCCACACACGGTTGAAAGCTTGATTGCTGATTTAGAAAAGTGGCAAGTGGCTAGTCAGGATGCTGAAACTGTTGCTGTTGCCAAGAAGTTAAATGAGCAGTTTCATCATGTATATTATGAAATTTATAAATCAATTATTAACCAAATCAAATTACAAGCAGAACAGATTGGGGCTAATACTAAAGATTTTTCAACCACATTGCTGGTTGCGGTCGTATGTAAATTAGCTGACAAAACCTTTATCAGTGCATTCTCGGTGGGAGACGGTGCAATCGCAGTATATAGCGAGGACAATGTGCGCCTGATGAATGTTCCAGATGGTGGTGAATATGCAGGACAGACCAAGTTTCTAGATCTGAGTATTGCAACAGAATTTCCAAACCGTTTAAAAATAGGCTGCTTTAAAGATACCCATGCGATTATGTTGATGACAGATGGTATTTCAGATCCAAAATTTGAAACAGATTCTGGCTTATCCAATTTTGACAAATGGCAAAGTTTATACCGTGAACTGGATCCGTTGCTACAGAATGAAGCAGCTGATACTGCATTGTTGGAATGGATGCATTTCTTTACAGCTGGGCATCATGATGATCGTACCATGGCCGTATTATGGAATAAGCATTCAACAATATCTGTATAAATAATATCTAAGTATTTGAAGAATATAGTGTAAGGTGGCAAGTATGTCAGCAAAAATTATTAAATGTACCACCGTTGATGGACGTGAAATAGAATTTGTAGATGAAATTATCGGTTCAGGTGCAATGAAAGATGTATATTTTTCACCTGATCGTAGTTATGTGGTGTGTTTTTTTAGTAAAGAAAAGAATAAATTTTATGAATCTAAAGCCACCTTTGAGCAGCAAAAAGATCGCTTAAAAGAAATTGTAGGCAATAAGTGGCAAAGTATTTTTAATGGGATTGGTGGGGATTATTGGAAGAATATTTTCTGCTGGCCTGATGGTTTAGTTGAATATAATAATTTGCTTGGGATTACCGCCCCGACCTATAGAAAACAATTTTTCTTTGAATATGGTTCAAAAAATAATGATTTTCTGCAAATCAAAGGCAAAGAAAAAGAAGGGAAATGGTTTGCAAGTGCAAATAACCAAAACAGATTTCTCGACGATAAAGAAAAAGGTACTTGGCTAAATTACCTTAAAATAGGAATTCTAATTTCCCGCGCAGTACGCCGTATGCATGCTGCGGGTTTGGCCCATTCAGATTTATCTTATAAAAATATTTTGGTCGATCCTGTTTCTGGGAGTGCCAGTGTTATCGACGTTGATGGTTTGGTGGTGCCTGGAAAATACCCACCTGACGTTGTCGGTACTCCCGATTTTATTGCGCCAGAAGTGGTACGCACCAGTCATTTATCCAAAGACAATCCTGATCGTTATTTGCCCAGTATTGCAACAGATAAACATGCTTTGGCAGTATTGATTTATATGTATTTGCTCTATCGACATCCGTTACGAGGTGGAAAAATTCATGATATGAATGATCCACAAAAGGATGAAACGCTGGGAATGGGTGAAAAAGCACTGTTTATTGAACACCCAACAGATCATAGTAATCAAGTGAAACCGACTCAACTTAAAGTTAGTCAGCAGCCGTGGGGTGATCCTGCAAAAGTACCTTTTACAGTGACTGGACCGTATTTATCTGAGCTCTTTATGAAAAGCTTTGTCGAGGGTTTACATGATCCTGCCAAGCGTCCCTCAGCCAATGACTGGGAAACAGCCTTGGTTAAAACAGTGGATTTGATTCAGCCGTGTCATAATCACCGTTGTGGTCAAAAGTGGTATGTTTTTGACAATTCGACTAAACCTGAGTGTCCATTTTGTCATACGCCGTTTAAAGGTAAATTACCTATTCTCAATCTATACTCAGCACGGCAACAAGGTAATTTTAGACCCGATAATCATCGTTTAATGGTATGGACAGGCCAATCTATTTACGCATGGCATACCAATAATATGATTGCACCGAATGAACGATTGACCGCAGAACAGACCAAGCGAAAAGGCTATTTCGTTTTACATAATGATGTGTGGTGGTTGGTCAATGAAGATATGCCTGATCTTACCGATGTTGCCAATAAAACGCAGATCCCGATTGGTGGTAAAATTGAGCTAAAAGATGGTGTTCAAATTTTATTTTCTAAACAAGATGGCGGTCGTTTAGCTGTGGTACAAATGGTTGAAGCATAATGCGTTGCTTCAACCCCAAATAAGGCTTATACCACCAAGATTTTATCGTGTGTTGAACACGATGATTTGACCAAACCAAAAGTTTTATATCTAAGTAAAATCATTTCCGCCCAATTTTTATGGGTGGCAGGTTCGATCATTGAACCATGACTTTTAAATACACTTTTAGCATCATGGGCTAAGATTAACTGAGCTTCATGGAAATCTTCAGGTTGAACTTGCAAGGCATGATGAATATGCCCAATTTGAGCAGGGTGAATTGCTGTTTTGGTATAAATTCCGTTATTCATATCTTGTGCAAGTTCTTGCATCAATAACTGTGTATTTTCAAAATGTTCGCAGACAGGTGAACTCAACTGAAAACCATTGGGAATAAATAATCCAGCCAGTTGAGAAATCAAAATGCCCACAGGCGTTTGATAAATCGTGGTGTTTTTGGGTCTACGCAGATTTAAACAGGACAAGAGATCATTGCCACCAATTCTTAAACATAATGTTTTATGAAAGTCATATTTAAGGGCTTGGTAAAGTTCGATATTGTGTGCCACATCAAAGATTTCTTTGGTTTCAAGTGTCGGCATATATTGCAAATTGGCTGGTAATACATTCATCCAGTTTTTTAGGTTAAATACATTAAACTTGGGCAAAATCATGCCATTAAATGTTTGATTTAAATCCCAGTCGACAATGTGCTTCGCCATTTCCATATTTCTTGGACGGATAAAAATCGCAGGGGCTTTTAAATTAGGTTCATCCAGTCGTCTTTGCAATAAATGTTTTAAATTCACCATCGCCGTTTGAACATCTGATTCGAGTACAGCATCTTCAAGGCATACCGCAATTGATTTAATCTGAGGAAATTTAATTCCTTGGGTAACTTCCCACAATTGTTCATGTGTTGCGGGAATATACATGGTCGCGCCAAGCTCAATGGCGTGTAAAAGTGGCTTCATTTTTTCTTCTCTACTTTTTTTATCAATGTCGCTGCGTGATAAGGACCTAATTTTGTTCCCAGAATATCGACCGGAATATTTCGCTCACGTGCAAAGTGCAATAATAATTGTACATGAGGATTAGACTCATCTTTCAATAAGATTCGTTCAGGTACGCGTCTTAAAACTGCACGTGTTGCTTCAGCAATACTGGGTTTTATATGGTTAATATTTTGAATTGCATATTGTGTTGCAATCCAGTCAATCGTTTCTGCACATTGTTGCTGTTGCGCTAAACGAATTTGATTGTTCCAATTCACCTGTTTATCAGTTGGGTTTTTTTCAATCAATAGTCGTATTTTCTCAATAAAATTGACAGAAAGATCATAAGGTTTTAGCTGATCATAGATTAAACAACTGTGCCATTTTTGTGTCTGATAGCAATTGTTTCGAGCATCTTGCTGTTCTATGGTTTCTTTTAAAATCGTCCGAGAAGTCAGTCCAGAGATCACAGAACCTAATATCCCAAATGGAATCAACCAATCATCTGTACTGGCACTTAACCAAGAATAACCACCCAAATCAGACAAGGTAACTAAACGCGGGATCTGCCAATTTTCATCAAAGAGCTCCGGAATGTCTTGTAGATTTTTTGTGAGTTCTTTGCATATCGCGCCTTTACCTGTCCAGCCATCAACAAAAACGATATTCTGAGCACCATGTTGTTCAATAATCGCTTGCAGTGCTGCAAAGTCGACACCGCGATCACGAATGATACTAATACCATAGTGATAGCAAGACTGATGCTTTTCAAGGTAATGCTTGAGTAATACACCTAAAGGAACACCAGCGCGAACCAAGCTCACCAAAACAATCTCTTGCTTGGGAAAACGTTGCAGCAAACTGTTGCCAATTTTTTGAACTTCTTCGGCAAGGCGCTGTGCACCTTGTTCAAAGGCATGCTGATAATGTTGCATCTGTTCATCCGTTGGCGGATGTTCAGCACTGATCATTTGTGAATAGTGCATTTTTCCTGACTGGATCAGATATTCTTTTTCTTCAACTGCAGTGGGTTGAATATCATCAATTTGCATCAAAAAAGTGACATCTTCAGGACGATATGAACCGTGAAAGCCAAGTTCGCTCAATGTTGGATTGAGTGGTGTGATCAATGAATTAGACATGACCTAAATATCCTTTAGTGTCAAAATCATGGCTTAAATGGGTATTGAGAAACTTATCCAACTGACTGCTTTTCGGCATTCCAAACCAATCACAACAGCTGAGGAATCCAGCATCTGATAGACTATCGCCCCAACCTAAAATAATACGTTCCCGCTGTGGATCATGTTTTTGAATATAAAACTCAACCGCACTTTGTTTGCTGACATGATGTGGAATAATCGCCAGATTATTGCCATTGATATGGATATAGCATTGTTCCAGTAGCGTTTTAGGTAATTTTTCAACAAGCTGATCTAAAAATAACGCACCCGCTTGTTTTTGCTTTGCAACAGAATAAATACTCAGTTCATTTTCGACCAAGGTCCACGTTCTGACTTCACCCAAATCTTTGGCATAGTCATGCAAAGCATCTGGCAAGTCAGTCAGTATGCCATTGAGTTGAATTTCATGTTGTTTTTGAAGATCAAACCAATCTGTATCCACGGCTAAATTCTGATCTAGAATCGTGCCACCATGTGAACAAATCGCACCATATTGAAAGGGGATTTGTACACGTTTAAAGCCTTCAACTGAGCGAGCAGTGACTGGCACAACTTCAGCAGATTCAAGCAACCAGTTCAAAAAAGACTGCTGTTTTGGGCTCATATATGAAAGCGGTTGTCCTGAAACATCCGTAGTCACCATCTGATGTTGTGGTGTAGGTTGCTGTTTTCGATAAGTTTGAAATAAAGTGTCATCCAAGTCGACAAAGACCAAAGGTTTAGGGTTCATAACTGATCACTTCCAAATTTTTAATTTGTTCAAACAAGCTTGGGTCTACACTATCTTGATGTGTTTCAATCACCAAAAGCACCCGATCAAATTCTTGATGTTTAACGTTATAAGCAAAGTTTTGAATATTGAGCCCATAGTTATCATGAAACTGGCAAATACTTTTTATTGCATGTCCTTGCATGATTGGTGAACGGGTTGTTGAACTAAAATAAGTTTCAGCACCTTGTTGTTCCAACTGTTCTGCAATCAGAAAAGGGATCCAACTAAACTCACCTGAACCGAGTACAAGTATTTTTTCGCCTGGATGATTGATGTGAATATGTTCCCATGGCTTACATTCTAAATAACCTGGCTCACGCCCCCAATTATTTGGTGCAATAATTTTCTGTGCCTGTTGCTCAGTGGAGCTGACATTGGGCATATTAATCTGAACATTGTGTTGATTCGCTTGCCACTGCCAATTTCCTTGCAATAATGAAACCACTTCCACAGGGATATCAAGCTCATCCGTTGCAAGACTGTGCTCAGCCCAGTTCACCAACGTGACCAATATTACGCGTTCAACTTGCTGCAAACCGGAATTGGTTAAACTATTGATCAGATTTTTAAAGGTTTTTCCTGTTGAAATTTCATCATCAACTAAAATCAAGGTCTTTGAATCAACCACTTGCTGATGTTTAACTGGATCGTGGCTGCTCAGAATAAACTGATCTTGAGCATGGCTATGTTCTTCTAGAAAAAGCCCCAATGTCGGTAAGGTTGATACTGGGTGTCGTGTTGTGGTTAAGAAAATCGCATTTTTGCCATGTTGTTTTTTTAATTCACGATAAACCCCAGCACCCAAACCGACTGCTGTTTCAGCCATACCAATTACACAGATTGGCCCAGCCAAATCTTTAGGCACTAAACTGGCTAAATCGCTATAGCTACGCTGCATGACAGAGGGTGCGACAGGGATATGTTTCCCCAATACTTTGGAAACAAATAAAAATGCTCTTTTAGGATTAATTCTTTCTGCAAAATCTAATAAATCATCTAAAGCCCAGTGGCTATGTTGTTGGTTAACTTGAACAGTGATTCGCCCACGACTTAAATCTATATGCTTCATCTATATTACAAATCCAATTTTATACTATGGGCAATCGGTAAAGCTTTAACAGGCGATTGTTGCGGTGCTCGAACTAAGTTCAAATTTAATTTTTCAGCAATCAGTTCGGCAATCAAATTGACTCCCGTATGTTGTGTATAAGCAAAACCACCAGCAGGGCGTGGATTGATCTCAAGAATATGCCATTGCAAGCTTTCATCTTGTTTAAATTGGATGTTAATTAGTCCATCACATTGAAAATAATCGACTAAATCTATACAAATTTGATGACAAGGATGTTGCAAAAAACACTCTTGAAAATAAACATGTTTGATTCTGGTTACTTGAGCAATGATCTTTCCTTGACTACAAGCAATATCAACTGAACATTCTTGCCCAGCCAAATAAGGCATAATCAGATATTCAACAGGTTCCTCCTGTTGAATATATGCCTCTATAAATTGCTGAGTATTACATTTGGTCGGTGAGCTAAAATTTTTAAAGTACGATACATGATTCTGTAAACGGACAAAGCCTGCACCATAAACTCCATAAACAGGCTTAGCGCAGATCTCACTATGTTGTAGCTGTAATGTTTCAATGGATGTCTTCAGCGTTTCTGTGGAATTGGCTAATAACGCTGGAATGACAGATAAATTTTGCGCTTCACAATGTAAGGTAAATTGGTATTTATTGTTCATCAACTCATGCTGTTCTGAGCTGAGTGTACCAGTAATCAACTGAATAGCATGTTGTTCAAATTGGGTTCTAAACGGCTCAATATGCTGACTGTGTTTACCACAAAAGAGCAGTTGAATATTATGTTCAATACATTGTTCCAATAACCATTCAGCGCTCTTTGAAATAGCAGGTTGCTGAAGATAAACATCAGCACTTAAGGCAAGTTCGGGACGGTTACGGCTGTGAGAACAAAATATAGTCAGTTGTTTTGATATACTAGAACTTTTCAGTAATTGAATCATATCATTTTGACAGGAATAACACTCGGCGATCCAAATTTTATATTGCTGTAGCACGGGTAATTTAATCTCAAATTTTTATAAAGAATAACGAAGTTTTTAAAGCGACTATCTGATGCGCTGGAAAATATAACAATTCCCCATAGTGATACAATATTTAATTTTAATATTTTGTAAAAGTAATCAAATACCAAGAAAAAAACACTGAAACACTTGAGATTAGGAATTTTTATGGTAAAACATAGCATATCTATTTTTATTTGTTTTTTATAAAGAAAGTTAATTTAAAAACTTCATTTGAACAACGCATGATTTTAAATTCATTTTATCAAAAAGCGATAATATACCTATAAAGTGGAGGATTTATGCAGCTGGTTGCTGGTGGAAATATTCAAATACCTGCTCAGGATATTGAAATTTGTATAAAAACAGGTTTTTCATCTGACATAGAATTAGATGTTACAGCATATTTACTGGCCCAAGGCACGCTTAAAGTGCGTGGTGATCAGGACATGATTTTTTATGGACAACGTCAAACCTCCAATCAAAGTGTGGTTTTGCTAGAATCATCATCTAAGAACCCAAATCTCACTAAATTAAAAATCAATACTGCACTTTTAGATGCACAAATTCAAAAAATCGCTATTTGTGTCACGATCAATGAACCAAACACCATTGGAAATATTGTTCCGATTGATATTGAGCTTTATGCAGCGCAACAGCGTATTGCGACTGCACATTTGGATACTCGGAATAGACCTGAAAAAGCCTTAATCCTTGCAGAGATTTATTTACATAACAGCCAATGGAAATTTCGTTTTGTTGGTCAAGGATTTAATGGTGGATTAAAGCCATTGGCAGAAAACTTTGGTGTTGTGATTGCCGATGAAGTGAAAAATACTACACCTACACCTACACCTACACCTACACCTACAAATTCAAATATTAATCTTTCTAAAATTCGATTGGATAAAAACAATTCAAGCATCAATTTAAGCAAGAAAGGCAATGGTTTTGGAAAAATTTCAGTCAATTTAAACTGGAATAAAAGCCAGCCCAAATCCCAATCATTTTTTCAGAAACTATCGGGTTCAAGTGCAATAGATCTAGACCTTGGCGCGATGGTGCAACTTAAAAATGGTGAAATTGATTTAGTACAACCGCTGGGTAATCGTTTTGGCCGTTTTGAGATCAAACCATTTATTCAGCTTGATGGCGATGATCGTACAGGTTCATCTGTACAGGGTGAAAATCTGCACATTAATGGTAATCAGTGGGATCAAATTGAACGTATTGTGATTTATGCTTATATTTATCAAGGTGCTGCGCAATGGGCAGCAACGGATGGCGTGGTCACCATTAAGATCCCAGATCAACCTGAAATTGAAGTTCATTTGACGGATGGTAATCAATTGACAACATGTTCTATTGTAGAATTAAAGAATAACAATGGCACTATACAAGCCAACCGAGAAGTTCGTTATTTTAAAGATCAAAAATATTTAGATGAACATTATGGTTTTGGGTTCCGATGGACACATGGTTCTAAAAATTAATCGACTGCATATATTTAAACAATCAATGCACACTGCAATAAAGTAGAGGAAATATAAATGGCAATTTCATTAAACAAAGGTGGCAACTTATCTTTAAGCAAAACTGACCCAAGTTTAAACCAAGTTTTGGTTGGCTTAGGTTGGGATGCGCGTGCAACCGACGGTACAGATTTTGACTTAGATGCTTCAGCATTTTTATTGAGCGAAAGCGGTAAAGTCCGTGGTGAACACGATTTCATTTTCTATAACCAAACCCGTTCACCTGAAGGTTCTGTTGAACATACAGGTGATAACCGTACAGGTGCGGGTGATGGTGATGATGAAGCAGTTCGCATTAATCTGGCACAAGTACCTGCAGATGTTCAAAAAATTGCAATTACAGTCACCATTCATGAAGGCGAAAGTCGCGGTCAAAATTTTGGTCAAGTTCAAAATGCGTTTATTCGTGTGGTAAATGATCAAAGCAATACTGAAATTGTGCGTTTCGATTTGAATGAAGATTATTCAACAGAAACTGCCATGATTTTTGGTGAATTATATCGCCACAATGGTGAGTGGAAGTTTAGAGCTGTAGGACAAGGTTATGCTGGCGGTTTAAGCGCAATGTGCCAACAGTTCGGTATAAGCATCTAATATAAGAGTTCAATGGATGAAACATTTTCGCTTTTCGATTCTTTTTACCATCATTTGTTTAGCAATTTCAGCGTATTGGGGTTTCACACATGGACCCCAAGCCGGCTTAATGACCATGTTCAAGGCATTGGCAATTACTGCAATTCTTGCAGTAATGGAAGTTTCTTTATCATTTGATAATGCTGTGGTAAATGCTTCAGTACTTAAGCACTGGAATCATTTCTGGCGAACCTTATTTTTAACAGTCGGTATTGTAATCGCTGTATTTGGTATGCGTTTAATCTTTCCATTACTCATTGTTGGCGTCACTGCAGACATGAGCATGATAGAGGTCGCAAAACTCGCGCTGAACGATCCGAAAACCTACTCTGAAAAGCTTATGGCACACCATGCTGAAATTGCAGCATTCGGTGGTATGTTCTTACTTTTAGTCTTCCTTAACTTTTTATTTGACGATGAAAAAGATGAGCATTGGTTCCATTGGTTGGAGTCAAAACTTGCTGATCTAGGCAATATTCAAGCGATTTCAGTGTTTATTTCATTATGTGCATTATTGGTTATGGCTAATTTTGTACCTGAAACGTCTCGTCTTGTTGTAACAATGGCAGGGATCTGGGGAATTGTGGTTTATGTCGGTGTTCAGGTGATCGGACACTTGCTTGAAGGCGGTTCACATGATGATGAGCAAGAAGCATCTGAACAAACAACTTCAAATAATGGTGCACCAGTCACAGGTACAATTATCAAAGGCGGTATCGGTGGCTTCTTGTATCTTGAAGTTCTTGATGCGTCTTTTAGTTTCGATGGTGTAATCGGTGCTTTTGCAATTACCAGTGATGTGGTAATTATTATGCTGGGCTTGGCAATTGGTGCAATCTTCGTGCGTTCTATGACCGTTTACCTTGTAGAAAAAGGTACGCTCGATGCTTATGTTTACTTAGAACATGGTGCACATTATGCGATTGGTGCACTTGCATTCATCATGCTTGCAAGTGGTACAGGCTTACATATACCTGAGGTCGTAACAGGTTTGATTGGTGTCGCGTTTATTGTTTGGGCAGTAATCTCATCAATTTCTTATAGTAAAAAACAATCTCTTGAAACAACAACTGAAAAAGGAAACTAAAAATGGCTATTAATTTATCAAAAGGCGGTAACATCAACCTGTCTAAAACAGCGCCTACCATGAATAAAGTAGACTTAGGTTTAGGCTGGAATCCTCGTGTTACAGATGGTAAAGCATTTGACTTGGATGCTGTTGCTTTTCTGACTGGTGAAAATGGCAAAGTTCGTTTAGATGGCGACTTCATCTTCTTTAACCAAAAAACTTCTCCTTGTGGTTCTGTGAACCATAACGGTGATAACCGTACAGGTGACGGTGATGGCGATGACGAAACCATTTCAGTTGATTTATCTAAAGTTCCTGCTGATGTGGCAAAAATTGTATTTGCTGTAACCATTCATGAAGGCCAACAAAATGGTCAAAACTTCGGTATGGTGGATAAAGCTTATATCCGTGTAATCAATAAAGATAGCAATGCAGAAGAACTTGCACGTTTTGACTTATCTGAAGACGGTAGCACAGAAGTTGCGATGATTTTTGGTGAGTTATACCGTCATAGCGGCGAGTGGAAATTCAAAGCAGTCGGCCAAGGCTTTAACGGTGGCTTAGGTGCTTTGGCTGCAAGTTATGGTGTTGCAGTTTAATTTTTAAAATCAGTACTAAAAGATTTATCTTTTAGTACTTGAAAGTGATTCGGTTTAAATCGGTTCATTTATGAACACAGTAAAAATTATTTTCAAGTACTAAATAGAGAACAACAATGCAATTCATCACTGGCCAAAAACTGGCACTTCACCAATTGTTGCAGACAGAGACACAGTTTAAAGTACGTGTTCAAGTTCAAGCACCTTTTGAAATTGATATTTCTAGTTTTGGTATTGCGCCAAACGATAAACTTTTCCATGATGATTATATGACTTTCTATAATCAGCCACAGGCTCCGAAAGGCGAAGTTCAATATCAGCTTCAAGGCAACATACATAGTTTTACCTTTGATTTAAACAAGATAGACGCAACACGAACATCACGTTTTGTTATTTGTGCAACCTTAGCCAATGAACAGTCTCAAATCCAAAATATACAATCGATTCAGGTCGAGTTATCTAATCAACAGGGTCAGGTTGTTGCCAGTTATGCTTTAAATGGTTCTAATTTTAGCCAAGAAAAAGCTGTGATGCTGACTGAGATTTACTTTAAAAGTGATGCTTGGCGTATCGCTGCAATTGGTCAAGGTTTTAATGGTGGCTTAAAGGCTTTAGTTGAGCACTTTGGGGGAGAGGTTGAAGAAAGTGCCGCAGCTACTCCATCAACAGCAAACCCATCGACAAGCAATAGCGCATCTACGATTGATCTGAAAAAGAAAGTGGTATTGGATAAAATCCAAAATGCAGCCCCACATTTGGTAGATATTACTAAAAAGTCTTTGATCAGTTTAGAAAAAAATAATTTACTCGATGTAAAAGCTCGCGTAGCTTTAGTCCTCGATTATTCAGGTTCAATGCACCAACAGTATATAAAAGGTGATGTGCAAAAAGTACTCGACCGAATTATGCCATTGGCAGTCAATTTTGATGATGATGGTAGTTTTGAGTGCTGGGCATTTGCAGAAAAATCCTTGCGTTTAAGCGATGTAACCCTGAATAACCTAGAAAATTTTGTCAATACAGATCAAGGCGGACACCCAAAGTGGAAAGCGGGTGCACGTTATAATAATGAACCTGCTGTACTTGAAGCCGTGATTCAATATTTTACCCAAGAAAATCCATCTCACTTACCCGTTTATGTGGTATTTGTTTCAGATGGCGGGGTCAGTGAAAGTAAAAAGATTAAAAATATTCTTAAAAATGCATCCAGTTTTCCTATTTTTTGGCAGTTCGTGGGTATCGGTGGCCGTAACTACGGTGTGCTCGAACAACTCGATACGATGGATGGGCGAGTGGTAGATAATTGCAATTTTTTTGAAATGAGCAATATTCAAAGTATGCCTGAAGCGCAACTGTATGATGCGCTGCTTCAGGAATTTCCACTGTGGTTAAAAGAAGCGAAAAATAAAAACATTATTCGATAAAGTGAGGACAATCGATGGCTAAATTTGAACTTGTAGGCAGTCCAGAACCATTTCTATTGGTCGATTTGGTACAGGGAGAAAAAATATTTTGTGAATCTGATGCTATGGTCATGATTGAGCAAAATTTAGAATTGGCAGGAAATTTACGTGGCGGATTATTTCAATCATTTATGCGTAGATTTACCACAGGGGAGTCGCTGTTTCAGCAAGAAATTAAAGCATCATTTGGTCATGGGCAGTGTTTACTTTCTCCAAACATAGATGGTGATATGCAGATTCTTAACATTGGCCCTCAGCAATACACTTTATCTGATGGGGCTTTTGTTGCAGCAACAGAACATGTCAATGTCAAAGCCAAAATTCAAGCAAATTTAGGCGGTGGATTCTTTGGTGATACAGGTGGTTTTGTGGTGATGGAATCATCAGGACAAGGACAACTGTGTATTTCTGGTTGTGGTACCTTGATGGAAGTCGATGTAAGCACTCAGAACGGAGAAACCACCATTGATAATGGTCATGTTGTGGCATGGGATTCGTCTTTAAGTTACAACATTGGGATGCCAAGTTCACAAAATCGCGGAATTGTTGGAAATCTTTTAAACAGTTTTACCAGTGGTGAAGGTATGGTGCTTAAGTTTAGGGGCAATGGCAAAGTCATTATTTGTTCCCGAAATCGCAAGAGCTACCTCACCTGGTTATCTTCGGCTTTAAATTTAAATAGAAACAATTAAATCTATGAGGGAAACACATGAGTATTAGTTTAGTAAAAGGTCAAAAAATCTCTTTAGAAAAAGGTGATGGTTCATCTTTGACCAAAATTTATCTTGGTGCAGGCTGGGATGTGGCTAAGAGTGGCGGATTTTTAGGTGGCCTTTTTGGTGGCGGTGGTGGTGATTCAATCGACCTTGATGCGTCTGTCATTATTTTTGATGAAAACAACCAACCGCTTGATGCAGTATGGTTCGGTCAATTAAAAAGTAAGGATGGCAGTATTTGGCATTCAGGGGATAATCGTACAGGTGCTGGTGATGGCGATGATGAAGTGATCCATGTTGATCTAACCAAAATTCCACCGCAAGTCAAAGCACTGGTTTTTACAATTAGTAGTTTCCGTGGTCAAACTTTTGAAAAAGTTGAAAATGCATTTTGTCGTTTAGTCGACTCAAATACCAATACTGAAATCGCAAAATATAACCTTTCCGCCAAAGGCAATTATACTGCTTTGATTATCGCTAAAGTTTATCGCCACAATGGTGCATGGAAAATGTCTGCGATTGGCGATACCTGCAATGGTAAGACCATTCATGACATGCTTCCTTCGATCATTCCAGTGCTATAAGCGCGGCTGTAAAAATTTTTAACCAACAAAGTCATTTCTAGGAATGGCTTTTGTTTAAAGTATTTTCAAACTTTCCATTCTAAAGTTATCAATTGTGTAAAATAATTCTATAATAGCGTCCATTATTACTGACCTCAGTTGAGGTTGGTTCGTTTTAAGTCAATTTCTTCTCCGTGATTCGGCTTATTTTTCAATATTTAAATTTTATGTGTCCATGCTAACACATAAGAATATTTAGGTGCCCACATGGAAATCAAAGTCAATTACCTCGACAATCTTCGACAAGAAGCCAAGTTCGATGACTTTACAGTAATTGCTGATCAACCCATTCGCTATAAAGGTGATGGCTCTGCGCCGGGTCCTTTCGATTATTTTCTTGCATCATCTGCTTTGTGTGCTGCTTACTTTGTGAAAGTGTATTGTGCAGCTCGTGATATCCCAACAGATAATATTCGTTTATCGCAAAACAATATTGTCGATCCTGAAAACCGCTATAAACAAATTTTTAAAATTCAGGTTGAGCTGCCTGCGGATATTTCGGATAAAGATCGTCAAGGTATTTTGCGTTCGATCGACCGTTGTACCGTTAAAAAAGTCATCCAAACAGGTCCTGAATTTGTTATTGAAGAAGTTGAAAGTATTGATGCCGATGCACAAGCATTGCTCATGCCAAACTTAGCACAAGAAAGCTCAACTTATATTGAAGGTAAAGATCTGCCTTTAGAGCAAACTATTGCCAATATGTCAGAGATTCTGGCAGGTTTGGGAATGAAAATTGAAATTGCCTCATGGCGAAATATTGTTCCAAATGTATGGTCATTACATATTCGTGATGCGCAATCTCCAATGTGTTTTACCAATGGTAAAGGTTCAACCAAAGAAAGTGCTTTGGCTTCGGCATTAGGCGAGTTCATTGAACGTTTAAATTGTAACTTCTTCTACAACGACCAGTTTTGGGGTCAAGACATTGCCAATGCTGAGTTTGTACATTATCCAGATGAAAAATGGTTTAAACCAGGACCAAATGGAGCGCTACCTAAAGAAATATTGGATGAATATACATTAGAGGTATATAACCCAGACAATGAATTATTAGGTACACATTTGTATGACACCAACTCAGGTAATACTGAGCGTGGGATTTGTTCATTACCGTTTGTACGCCAATCAGATCAAGAAGTTGTATATTTCCCATCAAATTTGATTGAAAACTTATATCTAAGCAATGGTATGAGTGCAGGAAATACCTTAGCGGAAGCTCAAGTGCAGTGTTTATCTGAAATTTTTGAACGTGCGGTTAAACGTGAAATTTTAGAGGGAGAAATTGCACTTCCAGATGTACCAAAAGATGTTTTAGCAAAATACCCGCGTATTGTTGAGGGCATTAAAGGCCTAGAAGAACAGGGCTTTCCAGTCTTGGTTAAAGATGCATCGTTGGGTGGTGAATTTCCAGTGATGTGTGTCACGTTGATGAACCCACGTACAGGTGGCGTATTTGCATCGTTTGGTGCGCATCCTAAGCTTGAAGTTGCTTTAGAGCGTAGCTTAACTGAATTGTTACAAGGTCGTAGTTTTGAAGGTTTAAATGATTTACCTAAACCAACCTTTAGCAGTAATGCAGTGACTGAACCGAATAATTTTGTTGAACATTTTATCGATTCAAGTGGTGTAGTGTCTTGGCGTTTCTTTAGTGCAAAATCAGACCATGACTTTGTTGAGTGGGATTTTAGCAGTGCGGGTGAAAATGCCAATGCTGAAGAAGTAAAGACCATGCTAAAGATTCTTGAAGAAATGGGCAAAGAAGTCTATATGGCCGTCTATGAGCACTTAGGCGCGACAGCTTGCCGTATTATTGTGCCTGATTATTCTGAAATTTATTTGGTTGAAGACTTAATTTGGGACAATACCAACAAAGCATTGTTATTCCGTGAAGATATTTTAAATCTTCATCGTTTGGATGATGAGCAACTGGAAGCTTTAGTTGAACGTCTTGAAGAGGTTGAAGTGGATGATTACACCGATATCGTGACTTTAATTGGTATTGAATTTGATGATAATACTGTGTGGGGACAACTGACCATCCTTGAGTTAAAGCTGTTGATTTATCTTGCTTTACAACAGTTTGAAGAAGCCAAAGATTTAGTTGAACAATTCCTGCAATATAATACTAATACTGTAGAACGCGGCTTGTTCTACCAGTGTATGAATGTAATGCTTGAAGTTGAACTAGATGACGACATGGATTTAGATGATTACGAAGCGAATTTCCGTCGTATGTTTGGTGATGAACGAATGGATGCAGTTATTGGTTCTCTAGACGGCAGTATGCGTTTTTATGGTTTGACTGAAACCAGTATGCAGCTTGAAGGGCTTGATCGTCATTTAAGACTTATAGACAGCTATAAGAAGTTACATAAGGCACGTGCTAAAGCTGTTGGCTTAGCAAGTTAAACGCATTTTACTTTAGAACATAACTGAAATACCCAAGATTCGTCTTGGGTTTTTATTTTTCAAAATAATATCAATAATAGATCTCTTTCATAAATCAAAAAATGATCCTGTTGAGCAATCATATGGGTATTGAAAGTTCCTTCTCCCTTTGGGGAGGCTAGGATGAGGGGGATTTTATGTTGATTTATAGTTTTAAAAAGGACTTATGAAAGAAGCCTAATTTAAATTTATATCTCTAGATGAATATTGAATTTGGAACACAACAATAATCCAGTAAATTTGAGCTATACTAAATTTTATGTTAAGTTTTACTTATTAGTTGTAAGGCTATAATAATAAAATGTTGAATAATATTTCTATCTTCTTGGATAAGTTTGGCTTCGGAACTCAAAAACGTGCGATGAGTGTCCAATTTTCAAATTTGGAACTCAATTCCCAAATCATGTTGCAACGTATTGATGGCTATCATGCTGTCAACGAGGGCTTATCTGCAGAACTGATCTGTTTATCCTTAAATCCATTTATAGAATTAAAACAATTTATTGGTTGTCAGGTGAGTGTGGACCAAGTTACAGATTCAGGCAGGTTGTTTAGAACGACAGGGATTATTACAGGTGCAAGTCAGGGACAATCCGATGGTGCGTTTAGCCTTTATCGCTTGACCATGCAAGATCCAACCAGTTTATGGCATAAAAGACGTAATAGCCGCGTGTTCATGGATAAGCGTGTTGTGGAAATTTGCGAAATTATCGTAAAAGAATGGCAATCCAAAAGTGCCTTGTTTGCAGCAAGTTTAATACTGGATAGCAGTGGCTTAACCAAAGACTATGATGTCCGTCCATTCTCCATGCAATCAAACGAATCTGATTATGAATACCTTACTCGGATTTTACGTGAAGAATCAATTAACTGGCTGATTGATGAGTCGAATTACTTGGTTTCTAGTAATAGACATAGTATTGAACCACAGAAACTAAGATTAATTGATGACAATGCCCAATTTAAGGCCCTTGAGCGTAGAACCATTCGTTATCATCGATCGAATGCAACGGAACAGTATGACAGTATCACCAGTTTTATCGCAAAGAGACAATTACAATCTACAGCAATCCACGTCCAGCGTTGGCAAGCAGACAGTTTAACTCAAGAAGACGCCAGTGGTTCCGTCCTCAGTTCACACAAACACAGCGCACAACGCGACAATGAGAGCCTAAGTCTAGAACAGGCTTGGAATATTTCTCCTGCATGGATCCGTGACCTTAAAGGTGAAGACCAAGCCACGGTATCAGGAAATAGCCAACTCGATAAACTGAATAAACAACTGAATCAGTATCAAGCTTTGCAAGCCAAATACTTTACCGCGCATAGTAGTGTCCGTGATACACAGGTTGGCTATTGGTTTCAATTGACTGATCATCCAGAGTTGGACAGAAATCATCGTGGAAGTGATAAGGAGCTGCTTATACTGAAGAAGCACTTTTACCATCAGAACAACTTTCCCAAAGATATTCAAGATCAAGTTGAAAAACTCTTAACTTTAAGTCATTGGCAAAGCAATAAAGACAGTAAACAAGAACGTCAAGCCAATGAGTTAATGCTGGTGCGTAAAAATATTGATATTGTTCCAGAATATGACCCTTTAAAACATCGACCAACGGCTCACGTACAACGTGCCAAAGTGGTCAGTGATGGTGAAGAAATCTATGTGGATGAATGGGGTCGGATAAAAGTACGTTTCCTATTTACTCGAATTGAAGATCATGCTCATGATGGTGGTGCTGGTTCAAACGATACTGATACCGATTCTGCATGGGTCGATGTACTGACGCCATGGGCGGGTGAAGGTTATGGTGCAAGATTTCTACCTCGTGCTGGTGAGACGGTAGTGATTGATTTTTTTGATGGTAATATTGACAGACCCTTTGTTACAGGACGAATCCATGAAGGACATCGAAGTCCAACCCAATTTGATATCAAAGGCAAATTGCCAGAAACCAAAAAGCTGAGTGGTATTCGATCAAAAGAGATTTCGGGGGAAGGCTTTGGGCAACTCAGATTTGACGATAGCACTGGGCAACTAAGTACACAGCTACAATCTAGCCACGGTGCAACACAGCTAAATTTAGGTAATCTAAGTCATCCCAAAGAAACCGCAGAAAGTGATGGTCGTGGTGAAGGGTTTGAGTTAAGGACCGATGATTGGGGCGGAATACGTGCGCCTAAAGGAATATTAATTACAACAGAAATAGCAAGTAATGCTGCTGGAAACCAACTTGATCGCGACAATCTTCAAAATAATATCGAAAAATTCTTAGCAACTAATCAAGCCATTCAGGAAGCAGCGAAACAACACCAAACTTCTGCGCCAGCATTGGAGTTACAAGAAGCCATAAAAATAGCGCTTCCGAACTGGAATGAATCAGATTCAACTCCTTATATTGCAATCGATGCAAAGGATTCACTTATTTTCGATGCAGATAAAGGCATAATTGCCCAAGCCAAAGAAAACATTGATATAAGTTCAGAAAGTAATGTTCAAATTTTTTCAGGTCGAGCTTTTCTGGCAAATGTTTTAGATAAAATTTCACTCTTTGCTCAAGCAGCGGGTATCAAAATCAAAGCTGGACAAGGTGCAGTCGAAATTGAATCACAAGCAAGCAGCATGAAAATCGCCTCACAAGAACTGATGCATATTTATGCGATTAATGACTTTGTCAAAGTCGAAAGTGGTAAAGGAATATTGATCTCATCTGGTGGTGGTTTCATTAAAATTGAAGATGGCAATATAGATATTGTTTGCCCAGGCACCCTATCCTTAAAAGCAGGGCAAATTAAAACCATGCCAGGCAGTACTTTAACTACTGATTTAGCAGCCATGCCAAAACTTCAAATGGATTATGGTGAATGCTTTGTGTTACGTAATAAAGCAGGCAAAGCCATGCCAAATATGAAATATAAAATAAAAACAGAAGATGGAAAAACCATCGAAGGTATTACGGATGCCGAAGGTAAAACAGAGAAAGTAACGTCACTGGCTATGACCAAAGTAGTCATTACATTATTAGGATATGTCGATGAATAAATTACGCTCTTGTTTATTATTCACTATTTGTATCATCAACACAGGATGTGCATTTGCAAAATCAGAAATAAAAAATACTGGAAATAACATGATCAATTTAGAAAAAACCAAAACTTATTGCATTGGGCGCTATGTGGTTGATATCCCCGCTGAAGCAAATCCATTAGAACGTTATGATAAATATGATTCTTTTACCATTAAGGCTCAAACTAAAGCAACACGTCAAGATTTTGATACTGCTATTCAAAAAGTGAGAAAAGAATATTCTGATGATGGTTGGTTTATCACCGATAACCCTCAAGAACAAAAAATTGATGGACGTATTTCTAAAATTATAAAAGGAAAAAAATCGAAAGATAAGGGGCATCCTTTTACGGTCTTTGGATTTGTACTCGATAAAAATACGTTATTTTTAATTGAAGGAGGACATAGTGACTCCCCAGAAAGAACCAAGAAAAGTAATGAAGCAATTCATAATTTAGTGAAAAACTTACACTATCGTAATGAATACGAGATTCCCAAAGAAATAGGACAATGTATTTATCAAGGTTTTATTAAAGATGAAACCAAACAATACCGTTATAGTATCCAAAAACTTGGTTTTAGATTTAAGGACTATCCAACAGTAGTGTTACGTTTTGAAGCAGAAACAAATGATGAATATGTCTTAGCAATGATTCCCCGGATAGAAAAAAAGTTTAAAGAGGTTGGGCAAAGCCAACGTCAAATTGATAAAGGCAATATCCGTAAAGGTGAAAAAGATACGGCTTATTTAACAGGGCAAGAATGGATTTCCGTTGAAAAAATGAAAGGCAAAAATGGCATTAGCGCCCTATGGGAACATACGGGCAGTGCCAATAATAATCAGGATCCATTGATTAGTTTTGAGGTAGATACAGCACGTTCATCTCCGCTTACACAGAGTAGTAGTTTACAACAATATGACGCCTTAAAACTTTATGAGTCGATTTTAAAAACCATACGTAAATTCTGAGAATAACAATGTCAAATCATATACATCGTCATGAGGCCTATGAAAGGCTTTATAAATCTGGAAGTGTTTCCTATGTTTCACACACCACACCGGATAGTGTCAATACCGAGTGTGAAATCCCTGCACCTGTAACACATGTTGTGCCGGTTATTTTTATTCCAGGCATTATGGGCTCAAATATTAAAGATACCGCAGATGATAAAGAGGTTTGGTATCCTCGAATATCACTTTCCACGATTATTGAATACAGTAAACGAGATGCACGAGAACGACAAATTGCCTTGAATCCAGCAACAACTCAGGTGGGTTATGATGGCGATGTAAAAATAAGTAAAAAGCGAATTCCACATATCACCAAAGACGTGGCTTTGGCACGCGGTTGGGGCTCAGTGATTACCATTGGTTATGCAGATTTATTGATTTTTATGGAAAGTCAGCTTAATCAACCCTTTAAAAAGTTAAGTGAGCACAAAAAAGCCCAGTTTAATGGTACAACTGAATGGGAAAAAATTGTCCATCCGGGCAATAAAGCAACTGAAAAAATACTTAAAAATTGGTCTGCTGAAAAAACAGTTGAATTATTAGGTTTAGAAAAGCATGAGCAATTGGCTGATTATGCTTTTCCAGTGTTTGCTTGTGGCTATAACTGGTTACAGACCAACATGAAGTCAGCGGATCAAGTTGCGGACCGACTCAATAATGAAGTTATGGCACAAGTTAAAAAAGAATTTCCTAGCGCAAAATTTAAGAAATTTATTATTGTCAGTCACTCTATGGGAGGATTAGTGACTCGTGCCTTGATTCAAAATGAAAAAGTCAAAGATAAGATTGCCGGTGTGGTACATGGTGCGATGCCTGCCAGTGGTGCGCCAGCGGTATATCAGCGTCTCACTGTAGGCTGGGATGGTTGGAAAGCGTCAACAGGACTCTTTAAAAGTGCTGCTGCGTGGGCAACTAAATTTATGTTTGGAAATACTTCTGAACGTCTCACCGCAACATTGGCAAATGCGCCTGGGGGATTAGAACTATTACCTTTCTCAAATTATTCCAATGCTGTGGATTTTCCCAAAAATCCTAAAGCATGGTTAGTCATTAAAGCCAAAACACCTAGCGGTGAAATTACCGCCACATTACCAAAAAGTAATGACCCATATAATGATATTTATAAAAGAAAAGATTGTTGGTGGGCGATGATCAATCCTGATTTTATTGATCCTGCTGGATTGGTTGCAAAAACTGTAGATAAAGACGGATATGATAGTATTTTTGATGTTTATAGAGATACTTTAGTTATTGTCAAAAAATTACATGATCATATTAAAGATGCTTATCATCCCACTACGTATGCCAACTATGCTGCTGACAATAGTTTTAAAGCATTTGGTCAGGTGGTGTGGCGCTGTAAAGAAGAGTTAAATATTAGCAGTGAAAATGAATTGATTGAATTAATGAGCTTATATGGCAAGAAAAAATTAATCCAGTTCCCGGATATCAAAGATCGAAGTGATATTAAAGAAGATGATCCCAATAATCCTCCAGAAAATGATGCAGATTTAAGCATTAAAGGCTCGAAAACTCATAATTTACAAGACAACGCCTATAAAGAAGATGGTGTAAGAGAAATTTTGCTTGATGAAAAATCTAAAATTTCTAAAACCAATAAAGCCACATTTTATTTAGATCTTAAACCCACTTCAAAAGGAGATGGAACGGTATGTTATCAGTCTGGGCAAGATGTTCGTGCAGAGGGGCGTAGTCCAATTGAAACCTTTATTATCAATGGCTATGTACATGCAAAGAGCTATGACAATAAACATGTCCAATTGAATACAATATATTGCATTGCAAACATCGTCGATATTATTAAACAAACTTCAACATCAGAAAAATGTGAGAGTGAAACCAAGCGTTTATAATTTTATATGAGTTTAAGTAAATAATTTTAAGGACTTCTAAGGTTAACGATAGAAGTCTAATTTTATCTGGTCTTAATTGTTCTCAATATTTCTGACTTTATATTAAGGGAAAAATTTGAAGACGATTTAGGCAATATTTTATAAAATCAAGAATTTAAATTCTACCGAAAATTTTCAATCCATCAATAAATTTTGATATTTATCAGCTTGTGTTCTTAAAAAATCCCAAACCAATTTTATACGCGGTTCATGCTGTAAATCGACTAAAGTTAGCATCCAAAAGGTATGAATAAAACGAACTTCGTCTTGTAACACCTGTTTAAGTTCTGGTTTATTTTCTGCCAAAAACTTTGGCAAAATTGCCAATCCAGCACCTGCACTCACAGCAACTTGTTGGGCCAAAATACTGCTACTTCTAAAATTTGCATTGAGCTGTAAGGGCAGACGTTCTAAACAATACAGTTCAGGGCTGTAAATTAAATCGTCAATATAGTTTACAAACTGGTGGTTTTTTAAATCTTCAAGTTTTTTAATCGCTTGAGTGCTTTCTAGATAGCCTTTACTGCCATAAATTTTAAGACAATAATCGGTTAAACGGGTAATGATATAAGGTCCTGACTTAGGACGATCAATGGAAATCACAATATCAGCTTCACGATGCGACAGCTTAATCATTTTTGGAACCGGGATAAGATCAATCGTGAGTAAAGGGTATTGTTTAGACAGTTCTGCCAATAGCTGGGCTAAAAATGCTGTTCCAAAACCCTCAGGTGTGCCAATTCGCACATGTCCTTGTAAAGGTAAGTTGGGTTTTTCAATTTGCAAGAATGCTTGTTCCATTTGCTCAACACGGGGCACCAACGCCAAGCCTTCCATAGTCAGTTCATAGCCTGTGGCTTCGCGTCTAAACAACGGCGTTCCTAAAGCTAATTCTAGCGCCTGTATCCGTCTAGACACGGTACTGTGTTCGACCCCAATAATACGAGCTGCATTGGTTAACGTCTTGGCACGCGCTAAAACTAAAAAAAACTGTAGGTGATCCCAATCGACTTTCATTGTGTATGACATCCTTGTGCATATTTGCACATTCATTGTGCGTTAATTTCTATTGGTCATCTATATTTTCTTTGTTAGTTTGATTTGAAACAGCACTGATGAAAATATTGCTTTTGGCTATTTTCTAAAAATGTAACAACAAAAAATATTGCCTATGGAGAGGTTATGAACACAATGTCAAATATTCATTCGACGACGGCTAAATTATTAATTAATGGAAAATTTACCGAATCAAATACTACTGAGTGGCAAGACATTTTAAATCCAGCGACCCAAGAGGTACTTGGTCGTGTCCCAATGGCAACTTTAGACGAAGTTGATGCTGCAATTGCTGCTGCACAAGAAGCATTTAAAACTTGGCGTTTTACACCGATTCAAGCCCGTATGCGTATCATGCTGAAACTGCAAGATTTGATTCGTGACAATATGAAAGATATTGCCCGTGTTTTGACCGCAGAACAAGGTAAAACCTTGGCTGATGCAGAAGGTGATATCCAACGTGGCTTAGAAGTGGTTGAACATGCTTGCTCAATTGGCACCTTACAAATGGGTGAATATACTGAAGGTGTAGCTCGTGGTGTAGATACGTATACCTTGCAGCAACCATTGGGTGTATGTGCTGGAATTACCCCGTTTAATTTTCCTGCCATGATTCCACTATGGATGTTTCCAATGGCGATTGTTTGCGGCAATACCTTTGTACTTAAACCGTCTGAGCAAGATCCATTATCGACCATGATGCTGGTTGAATTGGCATTACAAGCAGGTGTACCTGCTGGTGTACTCAATGTGGTACATGGTGGCAAACAAGTGGTGGATCGTCTATGTACGCATCCGGACATTAAAGCCATTTCATTTGTAGGTTCGACAGCGGTAGGCACGCATGTCTATAACTTAGCAGGTCAGCATGGTAAACGTGTGCAATCGATGATGGGTGCAAAAAACCATGTCGTGGTCATGCCAGATGCCAACAAAGAACAAACCTTAAATGCTTTAGTTGGTGCTGCATTTGGTGCGGCTGGACAACGTTGTATGGCATTGTCTGTTGCTGTAATGGTCGGTGAAACTAAAAACTGGGTGGATGAATTGGTTGAAAAAGCCAAAACACTCAAAGTCAATGCTGGGCATGAACCGCAAACAGATATTGGTCCTGTGATCTCACCACGTGCCAAAGCTCGCGTTATAGATTTGATTAATAGCGGTATTGCACAAGGTGCGCAACTCTTACTCGATGGTCGAGGCGTACAAGTCCAAGGCTATGAAAATGGCAATTTTGTTGGTGCAACCATATTCAATCAAGTAACTACCGATATGCGTATCTATACTGAAGAAATTTTTGGCCCGGTTTTAGCCATTATTCATGTTGATACGCTTGAACAAGCCATTGAATTGGTCAATGCCAATCCATTCGGCAATGGTGTGGGTTTATTTACTCAAAGTGGTGCCACAGCACGTACTTTCCAAAGCACCATTGATATCGGTCAAGTTGGTATCAATATTCCAATTCCTGTGCCAGTTCCATTCTTTAGCTTTACCGGGTCAAGAGGTTCAAAATTAGGGGACTTAGGGCCTTATGGTAAACAAGCAGTACAGTTCTATACTCAAACCAAAACCATAACCAGTCGTTGGTTCGAAGACACACAAGAAAAAGGTGAAGTGAATACCACCATCAGCTTGCGTTAATACAGGAGTTCAAGGATGGATATTGCATTTATTGGTTTAGGCAATATGGGCGGTAAAATGGCCCATAATTTACTCAAAGCAGGCTTAACGGTTTATGGCTTTGATTTAAGTGATATTGCAATCGCACATTTCACCGAAGCAGGCGGAATTGCCTGTAATAGTCCGCAGGCAGCAGCAGAAAATGCTAATGTGGTAATTACCATGCTGCCAGCCGCAAAGCATGTTAAAGAGGTCTATTTGGGTGAAAATGGGGTACTTGCTGTGCTTAAACAAGGCAGCTTATGTATCGACAGCAGTACCATTGATCCACAAACCATTAAAGACATTGCTGCAATTGGTGCAGAGCAAGGAATTCAAATTTGTGATGCACCTGTTTCAGGTGGCACGATCGGGGCCCAAGCAGGTACGCTAACCTTTATGGTAGGAACTGATGATAAAGCCTTTGAACAAGTTAAATCTGTGCTTGCACCAATGGGTAAGAACATAGTGCACTGTGGTGAAGTGGGTGCAGGACAAATTGCTAAAATTTGCAATAATCTCATTTTAGGCATTTCAATGGCCGCAGTGGCTGAAGGCATGGCGCTAGGGGCAAAACTCGGTATCGATGCACAAGCGTTGGCAGGCGTAATCAATAGTTCAAGTGGTCGTTGCTGGAGCTCTGAAGTGTGTAACCCATGGCCGGGTATTTCTGCAAATGCACCTGCTGGACGTGGTTATAGTGATGGCTTTGCCTCTCAACTGATGCTTAAAGATTTGGGTTTGGCTGTTGAAGCCGCAGGCCAAGTCAAACAACCTTTGCTTTTAGGTGGTTTGGTACAGCAGCTTTATCAGCAACTGTGTATGCAAGGTAATGCTCAACTCGATTTTTCCAGCATCATTCAGCAATATTTGCCTAAAGAAACTTAATCATCAATCGAAGCATAGTCAATTTCACCACCAATGGGTGGTGAAAAACCAATAGATTCACTCGTGTCATGAATAACAATAAATCCAGGCCGGAGTATATAATATGTTGAATTATCAGGATGTTGCTAAAACATTTAATTTAGATGGTGCGGTTCAAGAGATGCTCTCAGGCTCGGTTGATCAACTGAATGCCTGTTATGAATGCTGTGACCGACATGCAGAAGCAGATCGCGAAAAAGTTGCCCTATATTGGCAAGGTAAAGATGGCCGTAAAGAACAATACACCTTTGCTCAACTGAAAAAATGGTCGAGTCAGTTTGCCAATTTTTTAAAGTCACAGGGTATTCAAGCCGGTGATCGTATTTCGGGTTTATTACCAAGAACTCCCGAATTATTGGTGGTGATTCTCGCTGCTTGGCGAATTGGTGCAGTTTATCAACCGCTATTTACTGCATTTGGCCCAAAGGCGATTGAACATCGAGTTCAGCTGGCAAAAAGCAAATTGGTTGTGACCGATATCGGCAATCGTAGCAAACTGGATGAAGTTGCACAGTGTCCACAAATTATGACCGTCTCTGATCAACAGGGTCATGCTGTACAACAAGACGATTTAGATTTTTGGAAAGAACTCAATCAACATGCTGAGCAATGTGATCTGGTCATGCAAAGCATTCAAGATCCATTTTTACTGATGTTTACCTCGGGCACCACGGGGCCTGCAAAACCTTTAGAAGTTCCACTCAAAGCCTTAATTGCTTTTGGCAACTATATGAAAGATGCGATCGGCTTACGCGCAGATGATGCATTTTGGAATATTGCTGACCCAGGTTGGGCGTATGGCTTATATTACGGTATCACAGGACCATTATTGTTAGGCCATGCCACTTTGTTTTATGAAGGTGGTTTTAGCATAGACAGTTTATGTCAAATTATTGATGATTATAAAATTACCAATTTGGCAGGTGCACCTACAGCATATCGGATGATGATGGCCGCGGATCCCACTCAAATGGCACAACTAAAAGGTAAATTCCGGGTTGTGAGTAGTGCTGGTGAACCTTTAAATCCTGAAGTTTTTCGTTGGTTTAAACAAGTGCTTGATGCGCCTATTTTTGATCATTATGGACAGACAGAGGTGGGCATGGTGGTGTGCAATCATCATGGTTTAAGCCACGACGTCCGTGCAGGCGCTGCTGGTTTTGCCAGCCCAGGTTATCGTGTTGCTGTGGTAGATGATCAAGGCAATGAGTTGCCTGCCGATACCGCTGGAATTTTAGCGGTAGATATCAGTCAATCACCGATGATGTGGTTTGCTGGCTATAAAGAAAGTCGTAAATCACCATTTATCAAAAATTATTATTTGACCGGTGATACTGCTGAATTACATGCAGATGGAAGTATGAGCTTTGTTGGACGTAGTGATGATGTGATTACCACCTCTGGATATCGTATTGGACCTTTTGATGTAGAAAGTGCATTACTTGAACATGAGGCAGTGATTGAAGCTGCTGTTGTTGGAGTACCTGATCCAGAGCGAACAGAAATCGTTAAAGCTTTTGTGATTTTGGCAGAAAATAAAACACCATCTGAGGAATTGGCTGAACAACTTGGGCAATTTGTCAAAAAACGTCTGTCTGCCCATGCTTATCCAAGACAAGTTGAATTTGTTACTGAACTACCCAAGACTCCAAGTGGCAAGATTCAACGCTTTTTACTACGGAATCAAGAAATTGCTAAACAACAATTAAGTGTATAAAGCCAGTAAGGATCATCCTACACAAGCTAAACTTGCCGAATGTAGGATGTTAAATGATGCTAAGGAATATGAAATGCAATTTACTGAAGAACAATTATTGATTCAGGACATGGCGAAAAGTTTCGCCCAAGAACAAATTAAACCAAATGCAGCGGAATGGGATAAACACAGCATTTTCCCCAAAGAGACCTTGTCACAAATGGGGCAATTGGGATTTATGGGGATGCTGATTTCAGAGCAATGGGGTGGTTCAGATACTGGAAACTTAGCCTATGTCCTTGCACTTGAAGAAATTGCGGCGGCCGATGGCGCAACCTCTACCATTATGAGTGTGCATAATTCAGTCGGTTGTGTTCCGATTGCTAAATTTGGTAATGAAGAACAAAAACAAAAATATTTAATGCCTTTGGCACAAGGTGAAATGATAGGTGCTTTCGCATTGACCGAACCGCATACTGGTTCTGATGCAGCAGCACTGAAAACCCGAGCTGTCAAAGATGGTGAGGATTGGATTATTAACGGTGCAAAACAATTTATTACTTCAGGAAATAATGCTGGTGTAATTATTGTATTTGCAGTGACCGATCCAAGTGCTGGTAAAAAAGGTATCAGTGCCTTTATTGTGCCACGGGAAACTGCGGGCTATGAAGTGATTCGGACTGAAGAAAAACTGGGATTGCATGCTTCAGATACCTGTCAAATTGCATTGACTGATGTGCGTGTACACAAAAGCTTAATGTTAGGTCAAGAAGGTGAAGGGCTTAAAATAGCACTGTCTAATCTGGAAGGCGGTCGTATAGGTATTGCTGCGCAAGCGGTGGGTTTGGCACGTGCTGCCTTAGAAGAAGCCAGCAAATATGCCAAAGAACGGATTACTTTTGGAAAACCGATTTTTGAACATCAGGCAATCGCTTTTCGTTTGGCCAGTATGGCAACAGAAATCGAAGCAGCTCGTCAATTGGTCCATCATGCCGCACGATTGAAAGAAGCAGGCAAGCCCTGTCTCAATGAAGCCTCAATGGCAAAATTATTTTCCTCTGAAATGGCAGAGCGTGTCTGTTCTGCTGCACTACAAATCTTTGGTGGTTATGGTTATTTAAAAGATTTTCCAATTGAACGAATTTATCGTGATGCACGTATTTGCCAAATCTATGAAGGCACCAGTGACATCCAGCGTTTGGTGATTGCGCGAAGTTTATAAATAGAGTTAATCGGTGTGTATCAGATGATAAGATAAAACAGATAAGGAAATGAATATGCAATTTGAAACGATTTTACTGGAAAAACACAAAGGCGTAGGCTTAATTACACTCAATCGCCCAAAGGCTTTAAACGCATTAAATTCAAAATTAATCCAAGAAGTAAATTTAGCTTTAGATGATTTAGAAAAAGATCAGGATATTGGTTGTATGGTGCTGACTGGTTCAGAAAAAGCCTTTGCAGCAGGTGCTGATATTAAAGAAATGGCGGGATTGAACTTTCCCAATATTTATTTTGATGATTTTTTTAATCTTGCCGATCGAATTGCGCAACGCCGTAAACCCTTAATCGCAGCTGTCAGTGGTTATGCCTTGGGTGGTGGTTGTGAGTTGGCACTGATGTGTGATTTTATTTACTGTGCAGATAATACCAAATTTGGCTTACCTGAAGTCACTTTAGGCGTGATTCCAGGCATTGGGGGTACGCAGCGTTTAACCCTTGCCATAGGTAAAGCCAAAGCGATGGAAATGTGTTTAACCGCTCGACAAATGGGGGCAATTGAGGCAGAACTGAGTGGTTTAGTTGCCCGTGTGTTTAGCCCCGAAGAGCTTTTAACCCAGACTTTAAGTGCTGCTGAAAAAATTGCTGAAAAATCATTGGTGGCGACAATGATGATTAAAGAATCAATTAATCGTGCCTTTGAAGTGAGTTTGGTGGAAGGTTTGCGATTTGAACGACGAACCTTTCATTCAATTTTTGCTACTTTGGATCAAAAAGAAGGCATGCAAGCCTTTGTTGATAAACGCCAAGCCAACTTTAAAAATCAATAATAGGATGAAGATGGGATGAATACTGAAAATCATTTAATCATCGAACAGAACGCAGCTCTGGGTGTGATTACCTTAGATCGGGTGTCCAGCCTGAATGCACTAACTTTGGATATGATCAATGGTATCCGTACACAAATTGAAACTTGGCAAAATGATGCTGGCATTCAAGCGATACTGATCAAATCCAATAGCCCAAAAGCATTTTGTGCAGGCGGTGATATTCGTTATCTTTATGATTGTTATCAAAATGGTACAGACGGCCATAAAGGCTATTTTATCGCTGAATATGACATGTTGAATAGCATTCGCGCGTCTAAAAAACCAGTTGTGGTATTGTTAGATGGTTATGTCTTAGGTGGCGGTTTTGGTCTGGCACAAGCCTGTCATATTATTGTCAGCAGTGAAAAATCACGTTTTGCCATGCCTGAAACAGCGATTGGTTTCTTTCCTGATGTTGCCGCAACGCATTTCTTGTCGCGTTTAGATGATATTGGGGTCTATCTGGCAACCACTGGCGACCAAATCAGTAGCAGTGATGCCTTATATTTAGATTTGATTGATTATCATGTTCCTAGCCAACAGTTTAATGCCTTACTTGATGCATTAAGCCAATCAAGCAATTTAAGCAAAGACAATATTGAACAGATAATTTCTAAATTTATTACCCGTCCTGTAGAAAGTGAACTCAGTGCATCGGTTGAGAACATTCGTAAGCATTTTGGCTTTCAAAATTTGCAAGATATTGAAAAAAGTCTTGAAAATGAAAAAGACCAACAGCATCAAGCATGGGCAAGCAAAGTCTTAAGCACTTTGCAACAACGTTCTTGGGTGGCGAAAAAGACCAGTTTACGACTGCAATACTTGGGACGGGGATTGTCATTACAACAATGTATGCAGCTGGAACGAAATTTACAGGATATCTGGTTTGAACATGGTGATATTCTTGAAGGTGTTCGCGCTTTAATTGTCGACAAAGATAAACAGCCAAAATGGCAGCAACAGAATGCTACACTAGATAAAATATTGGCTGAATTAGGTTAGTCTTTTTAATGCGTATATCAGTTCTGTTTTTATAAACATTCAGATACTTTTGAAATAGCAAAAAAGGAAATCATGCGATTTCCTTTTTTCACGATGATCAAAATCACCTATAAATCAATCTTATCGTATATAGCGTTGGCTTTCTCTGTGATTGCAGTCATATGAATTGCACCATGAATCATTCCTGCTAGAAAATGAAATTTCACCGAGACACCAGCATCTCTCAATCTTTCAGCATATTGTTCACCATCATGACGCAGTGGATCATATTCACAGACAAAAATTGTTGTCTCAGGTAAGCCTTGTAATGAATGTGCCAGTAGAGGACTCACCAGTTCATTGGTTTTGTCGGAATCACTATTTAAATATTGATCCCAACAATACGCCATTGTTGCAGTGGTTAAGCCATAACCATCCGCATAAGTTTCATAGGATTTACCCTGCATCGTGGCATCTAAGGCTGGATAAAACAGCAGTTGTTGACTAATCTGGATTTCTGGATGCGCTTTAGCGAGTAAGCATGCAGCCGCTGCAAGGTTAGCTCCCGCACTATCACCACCCACAGCAATACGATTTTGATCAAGCCCTAAACTTAAAGCATGTTCTTGAATATAACGAAGTGCTGTAAAAAAATCTGTCAGCGGTACTGGAAATTTAAATTCAGGCGCTAGGCGATAATCCACTGAAAAGATAACATGCTGTGTTGACTCTGCCAGTAAACGACATGAACGATCCCATGCATCTAAACTCCCCAAACACCATCCACCGCCGTGGGCAAATACTAAAGCTGGGTTGCTTTGTAGCTGCACCAAAGCATAGGGCGTATATACCCGAACTTGGATTTGAGCTTGATCAGAAGTTGTGACCCAAAAACTGGATTGATAGCTGGGATCTTGCTCAATACCTTGCTGTTGTATGATGTCCTGATTTACCTGCGCTCTTAATTCACAAAGTGTGTTTGCAGTTGTTGCAGCAGGTCTAGTGTTAAGCCAGTCTGCAATTTGATGATCTAAAGGCATCTTATTGCTCCTGTTGTAGAAATTCTAAAATCAGGGAACAAAACGCTTCGGGTTGTTCCTCCATAATAAAATGACCACAATCTTTGACAATTGCACTGGTTAAATGTGGTGCAACTTTTTTCATAGTTTCATAAGGTGCATCATTGGTTGCTTGTTCTGCGCCAATCGCCAATACAGGCATTTCTAGATTTTTAGTTGCGCGGATTTTATTTTGACGAATGGTTTCGGGGATTGAACGATAGTAATTAAAACCTGCCGTTAAACGTCCCGATACTTTATAAGCCTCAATATAAGTTGCAGCGGCGACTTTATCTCTGTGCCACGACCATTTATCAAAAATATAATTAAGATAAGTTTCTTCACGTCCACTGACCAAAGCTTCAGGTAAGTCCATCACTTGATTAAACATGAAATGCCATAGAAAAATATTTTCATCAGCTGAAACAAAAATAGGCGGTGGCGTTGCCAATCCGGGAATAACGGCTTCAGTCACAGCCAGAGAAGTAACAGATTGGGGAAAATCAGCTGCAAGTGCATAAGCAACCCACATCCCGATATCATGACCAATCACTGAATAAGTATCATGTCCAAGTTTTGACATTAAGCTGGATAAAATTGTCGCAATTCGCCCCGTATCATAACTTCCATTCAGCGGCACAGAATATCCCGTTCCCGGTGGATCCACAGCAATTACCTGATAACCGTTGGCTGCCAAGACGCTCATTACATTTCGCCATGCGTACCATGTTTGTGGCCAACCGGGGATAAGTAATACAACAGGACCACGGCCTGTAGAGACATAATGAAGTTTTTTACTGTCTATATGGATGTAATGATGCTGAAATTGATCAACTAAATTTTCATGTGTTGTAATGGTTGTCATAGTAAATTCCAATCGTTGCCTTAGATACCCAAAAGTTGATTTATTTGCAATTGATTGACAGGCGCTGCGGCAAAATCATCAAAGGTTTTATTGGTAACATGGATAATATGTTGTTGAATAAACTCAGCACCTTCACTTGCGCCATCCTCTTTATTTTTTAAACAACATTCCCATTCCAAAGTTGCCCAGCCCTGATAGTCGTTATGTGCCAATTTTGAGAAAATTGCTTTAAAATCAACCTGACCATCTCCAGTAGAACGGAATCGACCTGCACGATCTCCCCAATTTTGATAGCCCCCATACATCCCTTGGCGACCTGTCGGGTTAAACTCCGCATCTTTAACATGGAACATCCGAATAAAATCTTTATAGATATCGATGTATTCCAAATAGTTCAGTTGTTGCAGGATAAAATGACTCGGGTCAAAAAGAATCTGACAACGTGGGTGGTGTTGTGTCCGTTCTAAGAACATTTCAAAGGAAATGCCATCATGTAAGTCTTCGCCAGGATGAATCTCGTAGCACAGATTGACATTATGTTCATCACAAGCATTGAGGATCGGCATCCAACGACGTGCAAGTTCATCAAAAGCGGTTTCAATAAGTCCAGCGGGGCGTTGAGGAAAAGGAAAGATATAAGGCCATGCCAGTGAACCTGAAAAAGTTCCCATATCTTGTAAACCTAAACGGGCAGATGCTTGAACAGAAGCCAACATTTGGTGTTCAGCCCATTGAGTTCTAGCTAGTGAATTTCCATGTAAATGTGAAGGTGCAAAAGCATCACATAAAGCATCATAAGCAGGATGTACAGCCATAAGTTGACCAAAAATATGCGTTGTCAACTCACTAATTTCTAAACCATTATTTTGTAAAATTCCTTGTATTTCATCGCAATAATCTTGGCTTGTGGCTGCTAAATTAACATCAAATAAACGCTTGTCCCATGCTGGCAGTTGTACAGCCTTAAAGCCTTTATCAGAAACCCATGCAGCAATGCTCTCTAAATTATTAAATGGGAAAATATCATCACTGAATTGTGCGAGATGAATACTTGGACCTTTGATGGTTTGCATAGCTAAACTCAATTAGTTGTCGATCGACAAACAATAGGCTTTCTTTTGAATAAAAACAACAAGTTTTTAAAAAAGAATCTAAAAAAGGGCAGCCTCTCCAACAAATCCTATTGATTTATTTGCGAAATTTATTTTTTCGAATGATAATAAAAAACACTAAATCGGATTGAAGCGTCGTTATGGCTGGTAGACCAAGAGAATTTGATAGGGAAAAAGCACTGATTCAAGCGCGTGATTTTTTCTGGCAACATGGCTATGAAGGGACTTCGATGTCAGATTTAGTCGAGGTCTTAGGTATTGCTTCAGCGCGTATTTATAAAGCCTTTGGCTCTAAAGAAGCGTTGTTTCGAGAAGCTGTTATACACTACGAAGAAAATGAAGGCGGCTTTGCGATCCACGCTTTACGACAAGCAGATATCAAGGATGCGATCAGTCAATTATTTCAAGATGCAATCAAACTCTATACCCAGAATAACCATTCATATGGCTGTATGGTTGTGTCATCTGCAAGCGTATTAAGTCAGGAAAATCAAAGCCTTTTAGACTGGATGAAGCAACAACGTATTGAACGTGGTCAAAGTCTAGTTAAGCGCTTTAAACAGGCGAAAGCGGATGGGCAATTATTAGAACATGCAGACCCTGAAATATTAGGGCAGTATTACGGACTAGTACTACATGGATTATCCGTTCAAGCCAGAGATGGTTATTCAGAGCAAATGCTTTTGCAAATCATCGATTTTTCCCTTAAAAATTTAGATCAATATCTGGTTTCATCTTCAAAAGCTTAGGCCTAGATCAGCAGTAACAATGTATAAGTGATGAATATTGACTTGGAAGATACATCGTATGATTGCGACTTATTTTGTTGAGTTTTAAGCCTTGCTTTACGGCGAATAAATGGGCGTCTCATCACTTTGAAATGGCAATATTGAATGGGTTTTAATTGATGAACAAATTAGACTTTAACAATATATTTCAATAAATTATAAAACATCATAAGCTAGGTTTTATTCTATTCAAAATAACACTAATAAATAATTTATCGATTTAACACGAGATAAAGTAAACATAAAAATTAATCTGAAAAAATCTGTTTTAGTCCATTTAAAATCGATCAATTTAAACAGTGTTTTTTTTTGGTAAAGAATCAATCTTGACACAGCTAAAATATTCAATATATAGTTAGCCACCATACTATATGGTTAAATACTAAATGAATATAGAACAGAAATACACCGCGCTTTTGCATGAAGCGCAACGCCGTAAAATGGTAGATACTGAAAATTTGCGCCTCTGTTTTCAAACGCTTTCACTCGCTTCAAGTATCGATCGAGACTGTGCCGCACAGCTTGCGCCTTATGGCTTATCTGAAGGGAGATTTGTACTTTTATTTCTCCTTGATGCAGCTAATGATGCTGTAGCGCCTAAAACTTTAGCTGAACAAGCGGGAATTACCCGTGCCACAGTCACTGGACTACTGGATGGTTTAGAACGTGAAAAATTGGTAGAACGTCACGCAGATCCAGAAGATCGTCGCGCGTTATGTATTCGACTGACGGCAAAGGGCAAACAAGTCGCAAAAACTGTGTTTGATCAGCATAGTCGCTGGATTGCCAGCCTATTTGCTGGTTTAACCCAAGCTGAGCGTGAGCAATTAACAGGTTTACTTGAGAAAGTAGCGAAAAATCTTGTTGATAAGCGCTGATAAAATATCTACATAAAATCTTTTTAAATTATCCATATAAAACGTTGAATTAAATCAAGGAAAAATCATGAATCACTATCTAATTGAACTCTATACACCCAATGCAGTTTGGCAAGCTTTATCTGTACAAGAACGTCAACAATATTTGGGTGATGTTGGCGCGGCTATGGGAGGCTTGTCTAATCTGGGTGTTGAGCTTTTAACACTCACTGAGATTGATACTGCCGTTGATCAAAGTAGTCATCATCGCTTTATGGGGATTTGGCGCTTTCCAAATCAACAGGCACGGGATGCATTATTAACAGGTATTCAAGCAAGTGGTTGGTATGACTACTTCGATCATGTAAATGCTGCAGGGGCGGAAGGTGATTTCCAGCAACATCTTGATGCTTTGGCGAAGTTTTAATTTCTCTTCAAAAATGCTTATTTATTTTCAAGGTCATATCAAAGTGTTCTTTAAAGCTTAAATATCTTATAGAAATGCTTGTTCAATGAGAAAAAATTGTGAATACTCATGCACATAAATTGAGGCTGTAAGATTATCTTTTGGGGTTAGGCAATTACTGTGAAAACGTATCCATTTTCTCGTTTACAAAAAGCACTACTGGCGGTTGGTTCATTTTCATGTCTAGGGCTAAGTTCAGCATTGGCACATGCTGATACTGAAAAAGATACACAGCAACTTAAAACGATTAAAGTAAGCGTTCAAACAGAAGAAACAACACCAACTGCTTATTATCAACCCAAGGTAAATTTATCAGGATTTACTCAGCAAAATCTTGCTGAGATCCCTGCATCTATCAGTACAGTCACCGCGGAACGTATCGCTGACCAACATGCAAAAACCCTGACGGATGTTGTTAAAAATGATGCAGCAATCGGTGATGGTTATGCGCCCATTGGTTATTATCCAAACTTTATTATGCGTGGCTTTAACCTAAACTTAGGGTCAAGTTATTTACTCAATGGTCATTTGTTGCGTGGCGAGCAAAATGTAGCGCTTGAGAACAAAGCACAAGTTGAAATTCTAAAGGGTATGAGTGCGATTCAAAGTGGGATGTCAACACCGGGTGGTGTCATCAATTATGTCACTAAACGTCCAGAAGACATTCGTGCTATTACCGTTGAAGTAGATAGTCATGGCGGCAATCGTGTTGCAACTGACTTGGGTGGCTGGTTGGGAGAAGAGCAGCAGTTTGGTTATCGACTGAATCTGGCCAAAGAAGAAATTCATCCTTATGTTGAGCATGCAGATGGGCAGCGTTTGTTTGGCGCTTTGGCGTTAGACTGGAAGATTTCAGATCGCTCAAAATTAGAATTTGACATTGAATCACAGCGTCAACGTCAGCGCTCAGTCGCAGGTTATCAGTTACTGGATGGTACGACTGTACCGACTGGGGGCAAATGGGATCGTTTACTTGGTTATCAAAGCTGGAGTAAACCAGTGACCAATGAAAGTCTAAATGCCAGCTTAAAATATATTTACCAAGTGAATGACAACTGGACCACAAATTTGTCTGCTGCACAAAGCCGTGTCGTGATTGATGATTATTCAGCATTTCCGTGGGGTTGTTATAGCAGTACTTGCCAAACGACAGGTTTAGGTAATACCTTTGACCAAAATGGTAACTATGATATTTATGATTTCCGTAATCCAGACGACAGCTTCTTAACCAATCAATTTAAAGCAGGATTAAACGGCAAGTTGAGCACAGGGGCTTGGCAGCATAAGCTCAGTTTAGAACTCTCGCATACAGGCAAACGGCATACACAATATAACGCGATCAATGAATGGGTCGGTACAGGAAATATTTATAATGATCCTATAACGTATGCGCCTACTGATAAAACTTTAGGTACACATTATAAATCATTAGACAGTCAACAAACTGCACTGAACTTACTGGACCAGATTGACTTCAACACTGAATGGTCAGTTTTGTTGGGCGGTAAACTGATGCATTTAAATGAAAATGCCTATGATGTGGATGCAAACAACATCCGAGAGACCAATTTTAATCGTTTCTTGCCGCAGTTTGCGTTGATGTATCAACCTTGGGAACATACCCACCTCTATGCTTCTTATGCCAAAGGCTTAAGTGATGGCGGACAAGCCCCTTGGTTTGCTACTGGTATTCCAGATCAAGGTATTGAAGGTAATGCTTTTAAAACGTTAGCACCGATAAATTCAACTCAGTATGAATTGGGTATTAAGCAGCAGTGGCAAACATTACTGTTTACAGCGGCATTGTTCGATTTAACCCAAGACAATCAATACACCAACGCAGACAAATACTTTGTCACGGATGGTAAGCAACATAACCTTGGTTTGGAATTGGGTTTACAGGGACGCTTTGGGCAAAATCTAGATATGACTTCTTCTTTAGCTTTAACTCGTTCACGTTTAAAAGAAATACAAGTGGCTGATTATCAAGCTCATCAAACTCAAAATGTACCTAGTGTCCGTTTTGCCAGTCATCTGTCGTATCGAGTACCACAAGTAGATGGCTTACGTTTATTGGCTGGCATGCAGTACAGCAGCAGTAAGTATGCCAATAAAACGGGTACAGTAAAAGTATCAGGCTATAGCGTGTTTGATGTAGGTACAGCTTATAACTTCCGTGCTTACGGTTATGACAATACGCTTCGATTTAATGTTGATAACGTGTTTAATAAAAAATACTGGCGCGATGCGGGGAGTTTCTTAGGCGATGACTATTTATTTCTTGGCGCACCACGTACTGCACAACTCTCGTGGACTGTGGGTTTTTAAAAAACTTGAGCTTATTGGCCATTCAAAATGATAAGCTATTGAAGTCTATATTAAGATGCTTTTTTAAAACGCTTAAATAATTAAATACTGTCCAATCAAAAGTTTAATGATGCTTTAAACAAGAGCCATGCAATATGACTCTTGTTCTTAGAATCGTTGTTTATATCACTATCTTTTTTGATAAGTTAATTTAAATCCTAAAGAGTAACTATGATTGTCAGCAAAGATACCGACAATATCACCATTTTGACGTGCAGCTTGAGCATCTCCAAACCATAAATATCTCCCACTAATAGATATTGCCCAATTGGGTAAAAATTTATATTGAGCTCCTAAGCCTGTTCCCCAATAACCATCAATTGGACCAAGTGCATTAGCAGGGTTTCCTAACCCTGAATCCCAAAGGATTGATGCTGAAAGAGAAATTTTGTCTGTAATTTTTTGACCTAAGCCAATTTGAGCAGACCATTGATCTTTTTTATAATTGATTAAAGGATAGCCTGATCGATCTAGTGTTGCAGGTGCTGTACGTTCTGCTAACTTAGGTGGTTTAAATTCAAAATTACTCCAAGGAACCCAACGAAGATTCGTTGTTAATTGTGTTGTTTTGCTTAAACCTGTTTGAAAATCAAAATTCACAGACTTGGGGGAAATAAATTTCACATTCGATAAATAAACATTCTGACTGATTGCTGTAAATTGCTCTGCTCCTTTTGCATCATGTTCTATCTCTGAGCGATATGTTAAAGAACTTTTTAAACCAACTTCAGGCTTTTTAATATTAAATCCTGCAACCCAACCCGTTGAATAATCTGAAAGTAGTTCAGCATCATAATTTGCAATGTTTTTGTAAATTTGTCCTCTTAATTTTACTTGACCTGCAATTTCTTGTATCGCAGGACCCGCGAAAATACCAAAATTCTTATTGATATTTAGACCAACTAATCCAGTTAAATTATTGCTATCCAGATTAGCTTGAGTTCCTTGTACACCATGTTCAGTTTGAGAAACAAAGTCATTTTGACCATGATGTTTTAGACTAATACTAAAGGGTTGATCGTAGATTAGTCCAAGGCTAATTTTTTCATTTAGATCAAATTTCAAACCAGAACGAAATGATGAACTTTTTCTGCTTAGATTCGGTATTTCATTAAATTTCCCCTGTGAACTTAGGCCCGTATCATCTCCATCGATATGTGGTATAGAGTAATTATATGAAATTGAAGCATAGATCCCTTCTTGGAAAAAATCTGTGATTGATTGGCCAGAGCGATCAAGACCGGCCGCAACGCAATCATTGAAGAATGTTAGTGTTACTAATATCAAAAAAGTAGGTTGTTTAATATGTGAATGCATTTAGAGCCTCCAAATTCCTTTTGGGGCATACCTGTTTCAATTAGCCATAAGTAAAAAAATCAGGTATGGATAAAATGTTTTTATAAATTATTAACGCAATATTTTTTACCTATGTGTCATTTACGCACGACACACCTGAAACCAATATGGCTAGTTGAAGTATCAATTGCTTCTGCATGCCGAGCTGCTGGTCTATATCTTTGGCAATAATTTGGAGCACATAGATGAGAGCCCCCCTTTAAAACTCGCCGCGGAATCAAAATTTCAGGCATCGAAGGATCGTAACTATCCGTTTCTTTACCACCACGTGGATTATGAGGAATACAACAAGATTTAGTAGGGTTTTGCTGATGCACAACTGTCCAAAAATCACTGGTCCATTCCCATACATTACCAATCATGTCATATAGCCCATAATCATTAGGTGGAAATGCTTTTATTGGTGATGTACGAGCGAAACCATCTTGCAATGAATTTTTATAAGGGAAAATTCCTTGCCAAGTATTCGCCATATACTGACCATTTGGTATAAGTTCATCTCCCCAAGCAAACTCACATCCTTTACGAGCCCCTCTAGCAGCAAACTCCCATTCTGCTTCAGTTGGTAATGATTTTCCCAACCATGTTGCATAAGCATGAGCATCGTTATAAGCAATATGTACAACCGGATGGTCCTCTAAACCGTCTATCGTAGAATCTGGACCCAGAGGATGACACCATGTTGCTCCAAATTTAAACTCCCACCATTGAGACCAATCATTTAAGTTAACGAGATGTTCTGGAGGAGAAAATAAAAGTGAACCAGGTTGTAGCATATGAAGAGGAGCTCCAGGATAATCACTTGGATTAGGCGCTAATTCTGCAAATGTCACGTGACCTGTAGCTTTTACAAACTCACTGAATTGCTGATTTGTAACTGGGGCTTCATCTATCCAAAAAGGGGAAACACTAACATAGTGTTCAGGGGCTTCTTCTGGATAATGTTTATTTGACCCCATCATATAAGTACCACCCGTGAGATATATCATACCATTCGTATTTTTTTCACTTAGGTTCGTTTGTTGATTTAAAATACTCATCTAAATGGCACCGGGGTTTTATATTTCTTCATGGTTTCAAGATGTCGCATTACAGCTTCTTTTAAAACGGGAATTTGGGGTTGTTTTAATGGAGCCATCGCATTTTCTTCTTTAGCATCAATTAACAAATTAAAAATTTTACCACCATAAAGAAGAGGTTGTGCTGTACCTTGGAATGGACTCATTTGTGGCCAAGTATCTGATAGATTAAAACTTTGCTCCTTTACTAGTAGCTTATATTCCGCGATACGAATCCCCATAAAGTTGTCATTCGCCCAGTAATATTGAACTCGACGACGAGATTTTCCATTGTCCGCTAACAGAAAAGAGGATTGGTCAATTGTGTCCATATAGCGATCATTCGGCATCTGCTCAGAGGCCCCAGCTAGCCCTAAAGAAGTTGCATAAATGTCTGTTAAATCAAATAGACCTTCTGAAACACGGCCTGGCTTAATCATCCCGGGCCAGAATGCTATACCAGGTACACGAACGCCACCTTCATAACTTGTTGCCTTGGCCCCTCTGAAAGGAGTGAAACCTGTGTCAGGAAAAGCTTCAGTGAATGGACCATTATCACTCGTTAAAATAATGAGTGTATTTTCTAACTGACCTGATTTTTCAAGTGCTGTACGAATTTGCCCAACTCTGTAATCAATCTCTACTAAAGCATCTTTATAGGGATATTTAGCGAGAGATTTACCAGCAAAATCAGGGTGAGGGTAATTATCGTTATGACAACAACGAGCCCCCATATATAAAAAAAACGGCTTTTTGCTACCCTTCATTTCAGATATGAAATTAATAGCTTTATCAGTAAGTTTTTCATCTACCAAACGAATAGAATCATTATTAATCGGGAATACTTGTTTTGCTTCCTGACCTTTAGAGGCTTGGACAATAGCCATAGTTTCTGCTTCAGCGGCCCAGGCTTTACGAACCGGATCTAGCATCAATTCTGGATTACGCCAAGACTCACGCCATGCGGTATAGTCATCAGAAGAGGTCAATATCCCATAATAGTCATCAAAGCCTACATTTTGTGGTTGCGCCTCTTTCGCAGTACCTAAATGCCATTTGCCTATAGCTTGGGTTATATAGCCGGCATTTTTAAGCTTTTGAGGTAGGGTCGTGCTAGGGTCTATACCACGTTCATGACTACCTTCGCCGGGTAACATTGGACGTAACAAACCAGTTCTAATTGGTAGCTGACCAGTTAATATAGTGGCACGAGTAGGAGTACATGAGGGCTGCGAATAGGCATTCATTAACTGTAATCCTTCTTTAGCCATACGATCCATGTTGGGAGTCGCAGCACCGGTTGCAACTCCACCTCCATACACGCCCAAATCTCCCCAACCCACATCATCTAATAAAATGACAATAATATTAGGTGCATGACCAAAACGTTTTTTTAGTTCATTTAAACGTTGTTGAGTATTTTTTTCTTGTATTGGCCTAAAAATTGATGGTTCCTGATTAGGACGTTCATTCTGAGTTTTTACGAGAAAAGTATCATCTAACATAGCAGTAGGGACAACACTCTGTTGTGCCATTGCAGATAAAGCAAATGTCGAGAGTATTGCTGTACTCAAGTATAATTTAGTTGTAGAAAGCATACGTATCCCTAGTAATGCAAGCTAAAATAGATTCATTGCAAGTAACATATTAATGGTGTCTTGCATAAAAAATGAAATGTACAAAATAAATTCAGAAATTAAATAAAATACTTTATATTTAAAACATGAATAAATCCCTTATATAAAATTCATATTTAAAAATTAAAATTAATAAAAATCTTAAATTTGACTTTAATTTACCATAAAATATTTTTTTTGGAACAATGAAGAACACAAAAAAGTATATACATCTAAATATAAGTTATTGTTATTGAAGTAAAAATATTGATTTAACCGCCTAAATAAGTAATGGTTTGGCAGAAATCAAAAATAATAAAATGCTAATTACTTCAATATACTAAATCTACCAAGATGAAATATTGAAACTTACAAAATATCAATTAAAATAGACCTAACAATGCCTTGTCATGATTCAGATTAAATAATTATTACTTAAAACCATGTGATTATTAACATGGTTGAATGCGTTTAATATATTCCTTATAATTATCATCACATATGAATTGCTATATGAATGATTGAATTTATGTAATCATAAATGTGGAGGAATATTGAGTACGCATACTATGTCAACTGGTAAAATTCGAGTTGGTTTAATTCTTCACGTTCTAGATAATTGCGACTTCTTCAATGTGGGAAGAAAAGCGTTACTTGATCAATGCAATTTAAATGAAGTTTCTCTTATTGACCCAAATTCATTTATCTCATTCATATATTTTGAAAAAATTATTTTATATCTATATAAGAATTCAAAAGACTCTTTAGTTGTACTAAAATTCTTTGAAAAAAATAACTCTTTAGCAAATGGTGTACTTGGCTATCTAATCGAAATTAGTTCATCACTACAGAATGCGATTGAAACTTTCGAAAAATACTTTGAGTTAAATGGAAGTATTGGAAAAATTGAGTTAAGTAAAAGAACTGAAGACATCATGTTAGAGTGGAAGTGCTTTTTTGGAGGGGCCGATTTCGTCAGATATGCAACTGAATATAAATTAGCGTGGTGGGCTAAAATTCTTTATCTAATCAAAAGTGATAGCATGGACATTTTAAAAGCTGTCCACTTTAAGCATGATATTTCAAAACGTTCAGACAATAAATTCTATAATGATTTTTTTAAATGTCCAGTATACTTTGGACAATCAGAATCCGCTATTATTTTATCTAAAAATGCTTTAGAACTTCCTTTAGTCACTGCCAATCGTGCTTTATATGAAAATATAGAAAATTTTGCAAAATCAATTATTAAAGAATCAGGCGAGGAAAGTTTTTTTTCCAACAATGTTCGATCACTTTTATATTCTCAACTTTATAGCAATGGGAATTTTTCACGTGAATTTATTGCTGAAAAACTTGAAATAGGTGTTCGTACACTAAGTCGAAGATTGCATGAGGAAAATACTAAATATAGCTTAATTTTGGATGAGGTCAGATTTGAATTAGCTAAAAAATATCTAGAAAATTATGACCATAAAATTTCACACATTTCCAAATCTTTAGGATTCTATACAAGTAATGCGTTTATCACTTGGTTTAAGTTTTCCACAAATAAATCCCCTCAAAAATATAGAGAAGATTTTATTAACTCTCAAAATTAATCTATTTAAGTCTACTTAAGTTAAATCATCGTTTCGTCGCTGGTAGTGAGCTTTATTTCAAAAACGTCACCAATATCGTCTTATCGTGAACATAGGTTTGTATATTGAAAGTAAGAGAGAACAGATTGAGTGGCAATAGCATTTTTAGCTAAATATCAAAAATTTAGATAGTATAAACCTAAAAATATAAATTGGATTTATTCTAAAAAATAACCAATCATAGAATTCTAAGCAATTTAGTAAGGAATGCTAAAATGGACAAAAAAATTAGAGTTGCTGTGATTGGTGGCGGTATTGCGGGCTTAGCACTCACCACTCAATTGGTCAAAAATAAACATTTAGATGTACATCTCTTTGAATCCGCATCGCAGTTTTCCGAGATTGGCGCAGGGATTTCGTTTGGTGCCAATGCAGTTAAAGCCATTCAATTATTAGGTCTAAGTCAAGAATATGAATCTATTGCAGATCAGGTAAAAGCACCTTATACCGATATTTGGTTTCAATGGCGTAATGGTTATACCGATGAGTATCTATCCGCATCGATTGCGCCACAAGTTGGACAATCTTCGGTACATCGTGCAGATTTTCTTGATAGCTTAATTCCCTTAGTACCTTTAACAAATGTACATTTTAATAAACGTGTACAAGAAATTGAGGCAGATGAAGAACAAGCGACAATTCACTTTATGGATGGTCAACATATTACATTTGATTATGTGATTGGTTGTGATGGGATCCGTTCAGTCGTCCGAAACCATGTGCTTGACTCTAATCAATTAGCGCGTGTTGAACCTCAGTTTTCAGGGACGTGGGCATATCGTGGAATTATTAAATTTCAAGATTTTAAGCAAGCCATTGCAAAACTGGGAAATGATGCCGAAATTGCCGATGTACCGCAAATGCTTTTAGGGAAAGATAAACATATCTTAACTTTCCCAATCCGTCAGGGTGAAGAAATTAATATTGTCGCATTTAAGTCAGATCGCACGCAAACCGTATTAGTAGAAAATACACCATGGACATCGCCTGTTTCAAAACAAGCCATGCTGGCTGATTTTGCAGACTGGAGCGAGAGTTGTAAGGCATTATTAGATCTGATCGACTCACCAACAATTTGGGCACTACATGAAATTCAACCTTTAGAAACCTATAAAAACAAAAGCAATAATGTGATTTTGATTGGCGATGCTGCTCATGCCATGTTACCGCATCAAGGTGCTGGTGCTGGACAAGGTTTAGAGGATGCTTTGATTTTAGCTAAATTATTAGAAAACCCTGAGTTGACATCTGAATCTATCAAAGCTGTATCTGAAATCTATGAGCAAGTTCGATTAGCGCGCGCCGTGAAAGTTCAAAATACCTCGCGTGAATCAGGCGAAATCTATGAGCTATATTCATCGAAATATCCTGATTTTGAATCAATAGGCCAACATCTGGCACAGCGTTTTGACTGGTTGTGGCAGCATTCGCTTGAAGATGATATTCAGACAGCCAAAGCAGCATTAGCAAAACAACTACAGCACACTGAAATGACGACTTAAACAACAAAGATTACAACAGGACAATATGACCAGGGAGGTCTATTATGCAAATCATAAATGCAAATGAAATTATTGATCATGCCAAATTAAAAGCCATTCATTGGCGGGTGATTTTACTCAGCGCATTGATCATTATCTTTGATGGTTATGATCTAGTGATTTACGGTGTTGCTTTACCCAAGTTGATGGCAGAATGGAAAATTGACAGTATTACGGCTGGATTTTTGGGCAGTGTCGCCTTATTTGGGATGATGTTTGGTGCCATTATTTTCGGTAGCCTGAGTGATAAATTAGAAAGCTATGGATTCAGCCGCAAAAAATTAATTATTTTATGTATCTGTTTATTCAGTGGTTTTACTTTACTTTGTGGTTATGCCAATAATCCACAAAGTTTTGGAATCTTTCGGTTTTTGGCTGGTTTGGGTTTAGGCGGAGTCATGCCAAATGTAATCGCCTTGATGACTGAATATGCACCTAAAAAACTACGTTCAACCTTGGTTTCCTTAATGTTTAGTGGTTATGCAGTTGGTGGGATGTGTTCAGCTTTATTAGGAATGTGGTTAGTCCCGCAATTTGGTTGGAAAATCATGTTTATTCTAGGAGGCACACCACTTTTACTCATTCCCATAATCTGGAAGCTGTTACCCGAATCGATTGATTATTTGGTGCGCCGTGATAAAACTGACCAAGCGATTGAGATTCTTAAACAAATTGATGGCAATATTACCTATACGCCTCAGACTCAAATTGGTCTTCATCAAGACAATCAATCTACCTCTAAAACTCCGATCAAGGATTTATTTGCAGAAAATCGTGGGATGGTAACACTCTTATTCTGGGGCAGCGTATTTATGGCGCTTGTACTGGTCTATGCTTTAGGCAATTGGTTACCTAAATTAATGGTAGAAGCAGGCTATGATTTATCGACCAGTCTGGTTTTTCTATTGGCTTTAAATATTGGGGGAATGCTTGGCGCAATTTGTGGTGGCTACTTAGCGGATCGTTTTAATCTGGCAAAGGTATTATGCTCACTGTTTTTAAGTGGTGCGATCGCATTAATTTTACTGAGTTATAATTTACCAATGGTCATTCTTTATTTTTGTATTGCGGTTGCAGGTGCTGCATCAATTGGTGGGCAAATCTTATTATTGGCGTATATGTCTCAATTTTATTCATCCAATATTCGTGCGACAGGCTTAGGAATGGCTTTAGGTGTGGGACGCTTAGGTGCAATCTTAGGGCCAATTTTATGTGGTTGGTTACTAAGCTTAAGTCTGCCCATTAATTATAATTTTATCGCATTATCAATCCCCTGTATTTTTGCAGTAATGAGTGTTTCAATGATTCACTTACGCTTGAAAAAAACAAAATTGGCGGTGAAAGCGCTACAAATCTAAAAGTAGAGCAGGGAGGTCTACCTCCCTCATTCAATAGAGATATGACAATTGATTGATCTAAGTCTTATTAAAGTTTTTATTATCGTTTTTGAAACTAAAAATATTAGTCATGCAGCTGAGCGCCTCAATTTAAGCCAACCATCTGTCACCTATAATCTAAATCGCCTACGTAAATTTTTAAATGATCCTTTATTTGAACGAGACAAATTTGGGGTCAAACCGACCAAGTTGGCGCAAAGTTTATACCCGAGCTTTAGACAAGCAATTACCGATATTGAAATGGCAATTACAGCGTCTAAATACTTTGACCCAAAAACCTCAACTCGGATATTTCGTTTAGGCTTATCTGATTTGGGTGAAATATGTTTACTACCTTCTTTAATTCAATACCTTTCTAAAGAAGCACCATTTATTAAGGTGGAAATTGAAGAAATTCAATCGCATAAAGTAGAAGACTGGCTGACTGAAGGTTTTTTAGATGTTGCTGTATTCAATAGTAGTTATACCGTTATGCCTAAAATTGAATCACGTAATTTATTTGAAGAACGCTATATGTGCATTGCACATAAGTACCATCCACGTATCAGGGATACACTGAGTTTAGAACAGTATTTTCAAGAAAATCATGCGGCTATTAAATCTTCAACGGGTCATATTGAAATTGATCAAAGACTGAAAGAACTGGGCTTAAAAAGAAAAATCATGCTTGAGCTTCCTCATTTTAGTGTTTTACAAGATGTTGTGACCAGCTCTGAATTATTGGTGACTTTGCCTTCACGGGCAGCAAAAGTTTATGCGCGTAATGGTGATGTCAATATTTTTGAATTACCATTTTCAGTTAAACCGTTTAATGTGAGTGCCAATTGGTATAACCATCGAGATGACATAGAAGCCAGAACATGGTTTATCCAAACACTGCAAGAACTTTTCCAATCGCTATAACGCCGTATTCTTATTTGCAATGCATTAAAAAACAATGAATAGAGCCATAACTTATCTGAACTGCTCTTGATTTGAATGAGAGTTTTGAGTAATCAGCATTAAGAATTAAAAATCTATTTATCTTGCCAAAAATAGAATATCATTCCAATCATAGATAAATCAGTGACTCATTTTTTTAATTTCTTATATAAAGTGAACTGCATGAAATTACAGCTAGATAAATACGATCGTGGCATTTTGGAACTATTACAAAAAGATTGTACCTGGGCGATTGGCGATATCGCAGATCGTATTGGATTAAGTAATACCGCATGTTGGCGACGCATTCATAAAATGGAAGAAGAAGGCATCATTCGCGCCAAAGTTGCTTTACTCGATCGTAAAAAACTAAATATCAATGTGATTGTTATGGTTTTTATTAAAACAGCACAACATAATGCAGAATGGATTGAAAAATTTCACAATCATATCCATACAATCGATGAAGTTATAGAAGTGTATCGAATGGCTGGAGAGACTGATTATTTGTTAAAAGTCGCTGTACCCGATGTGCTTGAGTATGACAAAGTGTATAAAAAAATAATTCAAATTTCTGGCCTTACTGACGTGAGCTCCAGTTTTGCGATGGAGCAAATTAAATATACGACTGAATTACCTTTAAATTTTCTGTGATCATTGATGCTTTTTCATAGAAATAGAAACAAATCTCTTGATTCAGGCGATTAGAAAATATATGGGTGGGCATTCTAAGCTTCTATCCAAGCTATAACTTAAATGTAAGGAACGGCAAAAAATTAAACTTTCAAATATTCAACAGCAAAATCATACGCCGTTAATGGTTTAACAAGCGAAAAAATACCAATTGATCACTATAACCAGCCATTTTTCCTCGCTATGGCAACAGCTTCTGTACGAGAGTGTGCATCCAGTTTAGAGTGTATACGTCTAAGATGGGCCTTAACCGTTGTTACTGCTAAAAAAATTTTATCTGCAATTTCTTGATTGCGTAGTCCTTCAGCGGCATGACTTAAAATTTCTAATTCTCGTTTGCTTAAAGCTTCATAAAATACATTTTTTCTATTTGGAGGTATTTCTTTGATTGTAGAATAATCGACTAGTGAAATTAAAATTTCCAAAATTTTACGAGTATTTGAATCTAGATGAAATGATTCACTATAATTTTCATAAAAAGCATAAATTAATTTATGCATAATAGGACCTTCATCTAAAAAGCTTCTAAGGTACTTTTCATTACCAATATCTAACAATATACTTTTAAAACAATCAAATGCTTGTTTATGATTATTTTCGCTAAAATAAAGAGTAGAAAGTATCATTTTTAATTTAATTGCACGTCTTTCATGAAGTAAATTTTTTGTATGTTTAATGAAGTCTTGAATTTTTCCCTCATGCTTTTTCCCATCACTGTGACTTATATCAATTCGCCATATAAGCATTTGAGGGGTATCAAGATACTGAGCTGGCATATAAAAATGATCTAGCGTATGCCAAATATCCCAAGCAATGATTTCATTCAAAATGTTCCTCGCAAGATAATAATCTTTATTCAGCCAATGTATTCGCGCTTGTTCAAGGAGAGCACTGGCCTTAACACGCATAAAGTTAAAATCTGCTCCAATATATTCTAGTTCTTTAAGACAACATAGTGCTGCTGTTTTGTCATGATGTAATGAATATTCAATTTTAGCGAATAGCGTATAGGCAGATATTAATGAATCTATATGACCATTTTGACGTACGTACGGAAGGCAATTTTTGACTAAACTGAATGATTCTTCTAATTGGTTTCTTTCATATAAAATTTCAGCTAAAGGAACTCCAATCATTGCTTGACCACCAGATACATTATTTTGATGATCTCGCCAGCTACAATTATAATTTGTATACAATCGAATATAAGCCTGATTTAAATGCCCGTGTTGTAACTCTATACATGCTTCATTGTATTCATAAATAGTTTGTACAAAAGCATTTCTATTATATCGAGAATTGTTGATAACTTTATGAATTATTTTTCGAGCATAATCAATTTTGTTATTTGCGATTAAATAATGGGAATAATTTAAAATAAAAAAATTATTCAACAAGCTATCATATGTATTTTGATCATTATAAATTATTTTACAGAGAGCAAAACTTTCCTCGATATGATCAGTCATTGTGAGCAATAAGCAATCTAATATTTTAGTTTCAGTATACGAGAGCAATTTTTGCTTTTTCATTTTACCGATGACATATTTAGCTTCATCATAACGACGATTTAAAATTAAAGCTAATGTATATGCTGTTTGTAAGTGTTGCAAATTCTCAAAAATATGTGCTGGTATTTGATCCAAACAGCGTAATAAAAACCGTATTCTACCTTTTTCTAGCAATGTTTGGCTATGTAGAGTCAAAATTTCGATGCACTTGCCAAACGCTTTTGCAAGTAAATAGTGCTCAATTGCTTCAATAGGTTGGTTTAAATAAAGTAGACGTTCTGCAGCACGTAAATGTAGTGACTTAAATTTTATAGGGTATAAACGTTGAAATTGATTATGTAAATAACTTAAAAATAAACCATGGAAACGATACTTTTCATGTTGTTGATCCATAGGGATAAGAAAAAGGTTTTTTTGCTCTAATTGTTTAAGTAAATAAGCGCTATTATTTATTTTAAGCAACCAATCACAATCAGCCACAGAAAATTGCGAGTAGACACTACAATTCAATAAAAAATCCTGAAGATTATTGGGTAATTGATTTAAAATTTCTTCGCTTAAAAAATGATTCAATTCACTATGATGAATTGAAAACTTCTGAATCTGCGTACGTAGAGAATGTCTCGAAGTTAAAGTTAAACCGAATTGGTGAATAGCAATAATCCAACCTTCTGTTTTTTTGAGTAATAAGTTAATTTCACTTGGATGAAGCTGAAATCCATAATTGTTTAGGACGAGCTTATTTATCTCATCAGCACTAAAACTGAGTGCTTCTTGAGTAATTTCTAGTATTTGACAATGAATACGTAATGAGGCAATTTTTAAAGGCAATAACTGGCGGGAGCTGATGATAATTTGGCTATGTAAGGGTAAATAATCGATGATCTGCTGTAAAAAGTTGAGCGTTGATTCATCATAAATATGTTCTGCTTCATCCAAAAAAATTGAAAAAGGTTCTGAATACTGAGTAATATTTTCAAGAAAATTACTATTAAAAGCTTGATTAGTCGTTTTAAACCAAATATATGATAAATGTTGAATAAAATGATTGAAGTCATTGTCTGCATTATCAAGCGTCATCCAAATGACTTTACGATATTTCTTTTGATGAATATAAATTTGGCTTAAAAATGCAGTTTTACCAAATCCAGCAGGTGCCATCACAGAAATCAATTTAACCTTGGTATTTTTGTTTAAATGATTAAATAAGTGAGTTCGTTTAATCTGCGGTTTTATTGATATTGGTGGAATGAGCTTTGTCATCAAAATATTGTTATTTAAGCTTGTATTTGAAAAAAGATTGTCCATTTTCTCACTCCTTGAAAAAATAAATCTTTAGAACACTTACAGTGAGGCAAAGATTAGTCGTTACAGATTGATTGCCTCGAAATGAGTTTTAAAATATTTCCTCAAAATCTTCTTTAGTAGCACCACAATCTGGACACATCCAATCATCTGAAAATTGATCCAGAGATGTTCCTGGTGCTATCCCATCTTCAGGAATTCCAACTTTTTCGTCATAAATAAATGAACAATATCGACATTGCCATTTTTTCATCTTATGTACTCGCATCATTTGTCGTTTTTGACTGATCATTTTTTATTGGTGCAAGACCAAAAGTTTTTATGATCAACGGGTCATTTGCTACATGTTGGTCATGTTTTAATTCCCACAGTTTCAACATGCGGTAGAAGGGTGCGGTAGGATAAAGATGATGCATTAAGTGATAATTTTGGTACGCAAGTAGTGGTGTAAGTAACCATTCAGCACCTGGGCGCACATTAGTTGCCCGATACTCATTTTCTTTGGCTGTACTTTGAAATGGTTCATGTGGCAAGAATACAAATGCAGAAACAAATAGGAATGAACTAATTCTTGTTGGTAAAATCCATAGCATAAGCGCTTCAAGACCATATCCAAAATAAATTAGGGCTGCTAATACAGCAATGATTGCAGAGAAATGAATGACTAAGTGGGGTAGTAAACGTTTACGCATTGCCTGACTAGCACGTAAAAAGAAATATTTTGAATAATAATAGTCAAAATTGCTCCAACGTAATGGAAAAAAAATATCCATCTTATGTCCAAAATAATCTGGGTCATTTTCTTTTTCATTGGTACAGCGATGATGCTGCATATGGATGAAACGTGCTAAATTGAATGGCGCGATCGGACCAAAGAAAATCATACCAATATGACCAGGAATTTCATTGATCCATTTTATTTGCGAAAATGCACCATGAGATGCATCATGTATTGGGCTAAATAAAAAATAGATTGTAAATCCATTAATGATCATACCTACCCATAGTGGAATCGTCCCAAGGATTACACAGTAATCAACAATTGCCAGAATGGCTAGACAGATAATAAACAAGAATAAAGTTGGTAAAGCTATTAAAGGGGCTTTAGTTAACTCGCGTAATGCGTGATCGAATGGCTTAGACTTACTCATCGTTCTCATTGTCATTTCCTTGGTTTTCACCCTGATGTAATTTGGTATCTTCATCAAGATGACAAAAAAATGGAGAAAATAAACCTGAGAAAAAGGTTGGTTTTTGTCATTACGTTTTTTTATTCGTTATTTCTATTTGGCTAATGGCTAAATCTTAAGGCAGGTAAAACTATAAATTAGTTCTTTGTGATGAATAAATCAGAGCCACCTTTTGTTAGCTTGCCTTTTGTTTGTTTTTAATCCAGTTATTAAAAAACAATAAATTTTCTGAAACTCATATGAGTTTAGCTTCTGGCTTGCAAATAAGGCCATAAATAAAAGGATACGTTTATGAATAAAATTTTAATTTTAGCAGCAAGTGCTTTTCTAGCTTCTGCTTCTTGGGCAAATGATTCGATTCAGGGCACAAAGTGGAAGACCATTGATGATAAAACTGGCAAACCCAAATTTCTGATAGAAATTAAAAAAGTAAAAGACAATGTCTATAATGGCAGTATTGTAGATGTCTTTGATGTAGAGAACAAATTAACTTGTAAAAGTTGTAACGGTAGGTTAATGGGAAAACGCCTACAGGGTACAACCGTCATTAATAGTTTAAAATTAGTAGAAAGTGGAAAATTTAAAGATGGAAAAATTTTAGATCCTGATTCTGGTCGTATTTATAGCTTGGAAGGAGAATTAGTTGAAAATGGGAAAAAACTAAAGCTTCGAGGCTATTTAGGAATTTCAGCACTGGGTAGAAGTCAAACTTGGCTAAGGGTTAATTAAATAAAAACTCTCCCATCCCGATTCTGGGTGTTGCAAATTTAGTTCAATACCTAGAATTAAACTTTCTCAATAATCGTAATTTGAATGCAATCTTTTTTGTCATATTGAATTTGCATCCCATATCTCGCCTGAGTCGTTATTAATGCATGGCATAGCGTCGTCATCATACGTGTACTTATAGATCCACATGATTCACCAAGGGCTAGTGTCCCACCATGAATATTTAATCTGTCTGGGTCAGCCCCAAGAACACTCAACCAAGCGAGTGGAAGGGGGGGTAAAAACCTCATTCATTTCATAGAGATCAATTTGATTAATGGTCAATCCTGTTTTTTCTAATGCATTTTGTGTGGCAAAGAATATATTTGCATCAATTTCATTGTGGTTAGACTGCAAGCTATTCATATACAAAATTCGTGCAATTGGCGGTGTTTTCAATAATTTTAGACCTCGATCATTAACAATGATTAATCCTGATGCACCATATGCATTAGAACTGATATGTTTAGATGTCATCGGGATATCAGGTAAAATAGTCGGAGATTTAGTAAAAAAAGACCAAGACATATATTCAATTATAGATTCATCTTGAATACGCATATGGGGTGCATAGGAATTTTTAAAGTTGTGTAGCATTGGAATGATTTCAGCTTCGAATTTATTTTCTTGCCAAGCATTGAGTGCCTTAAAGTGACTATTAAAGCTATAATAATCAAGCAAATCTCGATTTAAGCGATATTTTTTTAATAACTCCATAGCATAGCTTAGTTGCTTTACTGAAAGCATATGCGCATTTTGATCTAAAGCGGTATCCTTTAAATAAAATGTAGATTTATTTGCATGGTTGGGTATCCACATTTGCTGATCACAACTGAGATGATTTTCGACTCCCGATGCAATAACAATATCGTGTGTTTCAGACATTACAATCTGTGCTGCATAGTGTAACGTTTGCTGTGCAGTATTATGTTGATATTCAAGCCTATTTACCAGTTGCTGCGGGGAGAGTATCGAGTGTGCTAAGGCGTCATTTATAATTTTTTTGATATTTGAATTTGGATGATTTACGAAACCGATTAAAACACGCTCAATAAATTTAGGATCACATTTAGTTTTTATAATTAATGAATTAAAAACAAAAGATAATAATTCACTTGGTATAAATGACGAAATTATTCCATTACTTAAGCCGTTAACTGTACGCGTTGCAGCAATAATATAGGCTTGTCCCATCTTAATTCCTTGATTGCCTAAGTGGTCAAATATAAAAATTGTAGAAACATTTTTTTGAAATACATCGATCATATGGACTAATTATAATAATTAAGATGGCTTCAATTTTAATTAAAATTTTAAAAACAGATACTTACAAGATATTCAAAGCTCTTCATTTTAGATTAGTCCTTTTTGACGATGTGCATTTTTTTTTAATCATTCATAGTAAAAAATAAGGAAAATTAGCACTTTCATTGAAGTTTTAATGTGAGGCGAATTTATTTAAAAGGAATACGAGAATGAATGCTGAAACTTTGCACTTTTCAGAGTCTGATAAAAATGCTTCAAATGATGAATTAATCCGTGTCTTTAGATTACAACAACCTGCTGCTTTAAGATTACGTAATTCAACTGTTGGTCAAAGAATTGCAAAATTAAAAAAATTGCGTAAAAGCATAGAAAATAATAAAGCCGAAATTATTGTTGCTGGTGCTGCTGATTTTAATAAACCAGCCATGGAGCTAGAGATTACTGAAATTTTATCGGTAATCATGGAACTTAAGCATACTTGTAAGCATTTAAAAGCATGGCTCAAACCCAAAAAAATTAAAACAACAATGATGATGTTCGGTACATCATCACAAGTACGTTACGAGCCTAGAGGCCGCTGTCTAATTATATCTCCTTGGAACTATCCACTGACACTGACTTTAGGACCTCTTATTCCAGCAATTGCTTCTGGAAATACGGTCATGATTAAGACTTCTGAATTAACACCAAGTTTATCTAAAATCATGGTGAAAATAATTCGTGAAGCATTTGATGAAAGCGAAGTTGCTATTTTTGAAGGAGATGCTTCTGTTGCTACAAATTTATTAAATTTACCTTTTGATCATATTTTCTTTACTGGATCACCTGCTATTGGAAAAGTGGTGATGACTGCAGCGGCTAAAAATTTAACCAGTGTAACTTTAGAGCTCGGGGGTAAGTCGCCCACCATTATTGATGAAACTGCTGATTTGGATATGGCAGTGAAAACGCTTGCTTGGGGGAAATTTTTGAATTGCGGTCAAACCTGTGTAGCACCAGACCATTTATATATTGCTGAAAGTATTAAAGATAAATTTATTTCCAAGTTCAATCAACATATTTCAAATATATATGGTGAAGGTGAAAATGTAAAAAATGCTCAGCTGGCACGTATTGTAAATGAGCGCCACACAGCACGTATTGCACATTTACTCGAGGATGCAAAAGAAAAAGGCGCACAACTGCTCTATGGTGGGATTGTTATACAAAAAGAATGTTTTATTTCCCCTACATTACTTACAGATATTCCAGCTGATGCTGCAATCATGCAAGAAGAAATTTTTGGACCAATATTACCCATTATTTCATTTAAAAATATTCAAGAAGTCTTAGATAGAATTAATGCTGCACCAAAGCCATTAGCACTGTACATCTGGAGTAAAGATAAAGTACGTATTGAGCATGTGATCCAGAACACGAGTGCTGGAGGAACTTGCATTAATCATACGATGGTGCATTTTCTTCAAAATAATTTGCCTTTTGGTGGCGTAAATAACTCTGGAATTGGCAATTACCATGCTGAGTGGGGGATTAAAGCTTTTTCACATGAACGTGCAATTTTAACAACGAACATGCTTTTGACTCACATATTCTACCCGCCATATACCAAAACAACACGATGGATTTTAGATTTCCTATTTAAGGTTATATGAAAAAAATCATAGAAAAAGGGATTGAATAATGAAAATTATTGCTGCTGTTTCATACGGTTTAAGTCAGCCATTTAGTATTCAACAACTGGATCTCACTGGGCCAAGTGATGAAGAAGTATTGGTTAAAATTGTTGCTGCTGGAATTTGTCATACAGATCTTGTTGCGCATGCAGGAGTTTTTCCTATTATTTCACCAGCAGTACTAGGCCATGAAGGGGCAGGTGTAGTCGAGAAAATTGGTAAAAAAGTATCAAAAGTTAAAGTTGGTGATCATGTCGCAGTGAGTTTTTCCTCATGTGGTGAATGTAACAGTTGCAAGAAAAATCAGCCAGCATATTGCTATTCCTTTGCGTCTTTAAACTTTGCCGGAACACGAAAAGATGGCCCAATCTTACATGATTCCAAACACAATCCTATTGCTGGCAGCTTTTTTGGACAATCATCTTTTGCAAGTCATGCCATAGCTCACCAACGTAATGTCGTTTCAGTACCTAAAAATATCCCATTAGCGTTAATTGGACCATTAGGATGCGGTATACAAACTGGTTTTGGTGCAATTACCCGCTCTTTAGCATGTGAACCTGACTCTTCAATATTAATTATTGGTGGGGGTACCGTTGGTTTGACCGCAGTAATGGCTGCTGTAATTCAGAAATGTAAACATATTATTTTGATTGAACCTTATGAAGCTAGACGTCGCTTAGCGCTTGAGCTAGGTGCAACAGCTGTGATTAATCCTCACCAACAAGACATTGAAAATGAAGTCCATAAGATATTACCAGCTGGTGTTAATTATGCTTTAGATACTTCAGGCGTAAACATCGTTATGGAGCATGTTTTTAATGTTTTGGCTCCCAAAGCCGTCTATGGATTTGTAGGTGTACCGCAAAAGATTGAACAAAAACTACCTGGAACTGTTATGCAAATGGTACCAGCTGGGATTTGCTTTAAAGGAATTATTGAAGGCGACAGTGATCCAGATCAGTCTATTCCTGAATTAATTCACTATTACGAAAAAGGACAATTACCCATTGATAAATTGATCAGAACTTATCCATTCGAGCAAATCAACGAAGCCATTACAGCCAATCAGCTTGGGGATTGTATCAAGCCTGTTTTATTAATCAGTCAATAACTTAAATATTAATAAAAGGATAAAAAGATGAATGTTGCGAATACAATCCGCTATGCAGGAATATATGCGACAAAAACTCCCGATAAAGCAGCGATTATTATCGCTGAAACTCAACAAGCTTTAAGTTATAAGGATTTACATGAATATGCATTAAAATTTGTGAATATTTATGATTCATTTGGCTTGCTATACGGTGATCATGTTGCCTTTTTGACAGAAAATCGAATTGAGTGCCCAGCTTTGCAATGCGGTGCTCACTATGCAGGTTTGTATTACACCTTTATTAATACTCGTTTAAAACTTCCCGAAGTTCTTTATATCGTCGAAGACTGTGATGCAAAAATCATTATTTTGAGTGCTCAATATTGTACTCAAGAATTGGTAGATGCGATTCAACAATTAGAAAAAAAACCAATCATATTCGTTTTAGATGATACAAATGTTTCTGGCATTATCATACTCGAGCCTCTTCTAGAAATGACATCTATACAAGTGAACCGAACACTACTTGAAGGGAATGAAATGTTATATTCGGCGGGCACGACTGGTCAACCGAAGGGTATTAAACCTGAATTAACTAGGTTGCCTGTAGGTACAACAGAAATTATTGCAAACCAAATTGAAAAAGCTTTTGCCGTAACAGATCAGACGATCTATTTGTCACCAGCGCCATATTATCATGCGGCACCAGTTAAATGGTGCAGAGCGATATTAACGCTGGGGGGTACAGTAGTCATAATGGAAAAATTTGAAGCTGAAAAAGCATTAGAAACTATCGAAAAATATAAAATTACCCATAGTCAGTGGGTACCAACCATGTTTCATCGCATTTTGGATTTGCCACCTAGTATTCTTAATCAGTATGACTATTCAAGTTTGAAAGTTGCAATCCACGCAGCCGCTCCATGCTCCATTCCAACCAAGCAGAAAATGATTGAATGGTGGGGACCTATTATCTATGAGTATTACGGTAGTACTGAGCAAATTGGCATGACGATGTCAAATACTCAGGACTGGATTGATCATCCTGGTACTGTGGGCCGAGCAATTTATGGCGTTATCCATATTCTTGATGATGAAGGTGAAGAACTACCAGCAGGAAAAATTGGAAATGTATATTTTTCTAACTCTGCAAAATTTTCATATCATAAAGATCCTACAAAAACTCTAGATGCTTATAACATTAAAGGTTGGGCATGTGTGGGAGATATCGGTTATCTAGATGAAGATAAATTCTTATATTTAACTGATCGTAAAAGTAATATGATTATCTCTGCTGGAGTTAACATCTACCCTCAAGAGACTGAAAATGTCTTGATTCAACACAGAGAAGTTATGGATATTGCAGTGATTGGCATACCACATTCATATTTTGGTGAATCTGTGCATGCGGTGGTGCAATTGTATAATCATCATCATGCAAGTGATGAATTAATAAAAGAACTGGATCGCTTTTGCCGAAGCCATATTTCTACCATCAAATGTCCACGCAGTTATGAATTTCGTCAGGACTTACCTCGAGAGCCCAACGGGAAATTGCTGAAGCGTTTATTACGTGATGAATATTATTTAAAATAAGTCAATGATCTAAGGGTGGTACTTAGATGAGTCAGAAATGTATCATTGTTGGGATGAGTCATGCAGGCATCCATCTTGCTACATCATTAAGACAGTATGGGTGGCAAGGTGAAATATTAATGATTGGCAATGAAGATATATTACCCTATCATCGTCCACCACTTTCAAAGACATTCCTAAAAAAACAATCAGATACAACTTTGATTTATCCAGAATCAAATTTTGAAAAATATCAGATTCAATTTCGATTATCTACATCAGTAGACTTTATTCAAATTCATAATAAAAGCATTGAATTGGATTCTGGTGAAGTAATAAATTATGACAAATTAGCGCTATGTACAGGTGGGAGAGCTCGAAAACTCAATATTCGCGGCTCTAAGTTAGAAGGTGTACATTATCTGAGAGATATTCGTGATGCTCAAAAACTACGAGAGCATCTTAAATATGTTAAAAAAGTCGTCATTATTGGTGCTGGATTTATCGGTTTAGAAATTGCAGCAGTACTCGTAGAACAAGGCATTGAAGTAACAGTTGTTGAAGCAAATTCAAGAATTTTGTCAAGAAATCTTGACGAAGCTATGTCGAATTACTTTATGCAACTCCATGCTGAACATGGCGTTGAAATAAAAACGAATATTGGGATTAGGGAAATCCAAGGGCAGCACCATGTAGAAAGTGTGTTATGCGATGATGGCTCTAAATTCGATGCAGATGCTGTAATCATCGGCATCGGTGTGATACCGAATGTAGAATTAGCATTAACTGCAGAACTAGAAATTGAAAATGGAATTGTCGTAGATAAATTTGCATGTACGTCCAACATAGATATCGTTGCAGCTGGTGATTGTACTTTCTTTCCTAGCAACCATTTACAACGATCAGTTCGATTGGAATGCTTAGCAAATGCAGTTGATCAAGCCAAGACGGCAGCAGCTACACTCAGTGGAAACTCAATTCCGCATAGTGCATTACCATGGTTTTGGTCTGAACAATATGACAAACGTTTACAAGTAGCTGGTGTAATAGATCACTATGAACAAGTCATTATTCGGCAGAGTTTCGCAAATGGTGGATTTTCAAGATTATACTTTCAAGGTAATGTGCTAAAAATGGCAGTCTGCGTAAATTCAGCAAAAGATTTTATTGCAGCAAAACAACTGATTGTACAAAAAACTGCGCTTGATTTAAACGTAGTTCAAACGCAGTCTGATTTAAAAAAATGTGTGCTTAAAAAATAAGCACAAATTCATTGTCATTCAAAAAATATACCCTACAATAAAGATATCGGAAGAAATTATCATTATTAGAATAGCTATAGAGAATTTTTAAATAATGATAAATTATTTATGGAAGAAAGATAATGCTTTCAGCAAGCCAAGGAAGGCACAATAAGAATGAAAATATTTATATTCATTCCTGTTTTTATAAAGTTCGGCAGTCTATAGAGAATATCCAGCTTAATTTCTTATTTGCACCAGGCGGTTATGGTAAAACATCAGTTTTGACATATTGTTTCGAATATTTCGAGAAACTAAGTAATGGTATTTGCTGCATTTGGCTAGATGAGACAAATTTTGACCCAAAGCAAAGCGGTTCCTTGTTGGTTGCTTTAAGTCTTATTTTTAGTCATCAAGTGGATGAAGATTCAACGATTGAAAAAATTTTACAAAGATATACTTCAGGTCAATGTTATATTTTTATTGATGATTACGAAAAAATAGAATGCGCTCGCTTTAATAATGAAATTGATACTTTATTAGATATAAAAAAAGTTAATTATCATGTGATCATTGCATCACGTATATTTCCAAAATTTAGAATATCCTATTTAGAGCTCAATCAGAAAATTAAAATATTCAATTCATCAAGTTTAAGTTTTAATAGCTTCGAAGTTTTCGAATATTTAGATACCAACATTTCAAATAGTCAACTCGAATTTGTTTTTAATAAAACACAAGGATGGCCATATGCCATATCTATTTGCAAGAATTTATTAAATAATAAACAAAATGCAAGAAAGCTATTTGAGCTTTCAGGTGAGGATTATGTATTTTCACAGTTCTTTACAGAACAGATTTTAGATAATTTGGATTCTGATATGCAAGAATTTCTGATTGGTTTGTCTACACTTGAAACGGCTAATACTGAACTTTGCAACTATGCATTAAAGTATACTGATAGTAAATCTAGATTAAAACAGTTGTATCATAGTGGAGCATTTGTCGAAAATATCGATCGAAATAATAGAGAATTTAAAGTCCATCCACTCTTACGTGAATTTCTACTAAGTCAGCAAGTTGTTAATAAATCAAAGAAAATACTTATCCGAGCATCAATATGGTCAATTAGAAATCAATATTATAAAAAATCTGCTTATTATGCAAAATTAAGTCAAGACCATCATATTCAAAACCTAGTGATTGATAAAACCAGTGAAATTTTAGTTAAGAACTTAGGTGAATTACCTACAGTGATTAACTGGGTCAAGGAGTTAAAAGATGAGAAATATTTTAATTGGAATAAAATAATTTACTGGTTGGCATGGTCGCTCGCATTTTCATATCAATGGGAGGAGTCAAAACAAAGAGTAAATGATCTCAGACGAGCTTTACAAAATGATCAGTATCTAAATGAAATGAATTTTCAGTTTTATTCTGCTAAATTAGATTCGATTGAAATTGTCTTATTAACATTTCAGGATAAACGCCAAATAAGTTTAGAAAAATCAAAAATTTGGTTAAAAAAAAATAAAAACACCGATAATTTTGATAAGGCAGTTGTATCTTGTGCAAGTTACTTAAGTTACAGATTGAATGTTGAGTATGAATTAGCTCAAAAATCAATCAACTATGCACTACAAGTGATTAGAGATACAGGCAGTATATATGGTGAAATTTGGGTTAATCTACTTTACGGCTTATTTCTTCTTGATTGTGGTCTATATAATCGTGCACAAAAAGTTTTAGAAAGGCAATTTTATAAAACAATTGAAGAAATAGGTGAAGATGCTTCTATTTTACCTACAATTTCACAATTATTATCAGCAATTTATTATGAAGTCAATCAAATTTCAAAAGCCCAAGAATATGTTGAAATTGGATATAGAAATATTAAAAATCATGGTTTAGTTGAAACAGCATTCGCTGGAATATCGACTTCTTATAAACTTCAAAAAAGTTGGGCTGACACACAAAATTTAAGAGAGAACCTTCAAGGTATTATCTCAATTTATCCGAAACGGTTGCATATATTACTCCAGTACCAGCAAGTTGAATTGTATTTGCTTTCTAATAAAATTGAAAAAGACTTTAGTTGTTTAAATAGCATAGATATTAGGGTGGAGGATAGTACTGATCAGTGCGCAGAAGTTAAAATTTATCATAAATATATCAATATATTAATGCAACTGAATGAAAATAACTTTAACTTAGTGTCTAAACTTATCGATGAGTTTCTTTATGATAATCAATTGCAAAAAAATCAATTTTTGTTCAGTAAAATTTTAATTTTAAAATCATTTATTGCCTTAAAATATGAAAAAAATAACAAAGAAGCATTGGATCGGATTAAACATGCTTTATTTTTGGCTACTGAAAATGGATATTTTAGAGTATTTATTGATTTTGAAAAATTTTCTATAGCTTCACTTCAATTAATTAAGAGTTCAATATCTACTTTAGATGAAAATTATAAAAATTTGCTCAATGAATTAAGCAAGCACCTTTGCTTAGATGATGAAAGTGATCAGATTAAATTTAATAGAGCAGCTTTCTCAAAAAGAGAATTAGAATTACTGAGCATGTTAGAGTCCGGTTTAAAATATCAACAAATAGCAGATGAGCTTTTCATCTCACTTTCAACTGTAAAATGGCATGTTAATAATATTTATATAAAATTAGGTGTAAAAAATAGAACCGGGGCCTTGGTTGTAGCTAGAAAATATGCATTAATTTAAAGAAGAGTATCTCTTTTTTTGAGCAACAACAAAAATATTGGCTTTATATCATCATTAAAAATTTCTAATAAATTAGTTCTTTTTGACGATACAAATTAATTCAATTTTGTCGTCAAATATTCATTCAAAGTACTAAAATCTATTGGATGGATCCATGAAATTAAAAAATTATATATATAGTTTAGCTATATGTGCTGTATCTGTACAAACTGTTTATGCCAGTTCCTATTTTAAACCAAGTGATAAAACAGATTTTAAACGCTATTCGATTTCTATTGGCTGGTTGTATGCAAAACCCTTAGGTGATGCAAACAATATAAATAATACGACCGCGATCCCAGCAGGCAGTACTTATAGCGTAGGTGAAGTCTCAACCCAGAATATTCTGGGCGCAATTGATCAGTCAACAACTCAAGGGCAACAAGCACATACGGTAATTACCACTATACAAGGCCTAGGCATATCAAGCCTTTCAGCCGATTTAAGTGGTACTGCTACTCTAAATCAACCTTCTACTTGGACTAGCCCTAATACAGGCCTAGAAGTTGAAAACATTAATACCATGGGTATCATGTTTAATTATTATTTAAATGATAATATTTCGTTAGAGCTTAAAGCGGGTATACCACCTAAGGTTAAGGCAAAAGGAATTGGTCAGGTATATGCTCCTGTTATTGGTCAAGTTGATCTGCCTCCAACATCAGCAGCGCTTATTGGTACAAATAGCATCCCCATTTCACAACAACTCTATATAACGGATCTTACCCAGTCCAAATATGCAATCGATACTAGAGTTTGGATGCCCGCAATTGAAGCCCATTATCAGTTTGGTGTAAGCGGTATTAACAAATTTCGTCCGTATGTTGGTGTTGGCATACTATATGCCTATTTAGAAAATGTAAAAATCAATTCAGGTATTGAAAATGACCTCATTCTTGCTGGTCATCGGGTGCAGAATATTCTCACAGGTAATGCGGGAAATAGCCTTGCTGGCATAAGTTCAGATGCCAAACCTATTATTAAAGTCAGCACCAGAAATACTTTTGCGCCAATATTTAGTGTCGGATTTAATTATGACTTTAACTCGAATTGGTTTGTTGTAGCTTCATTATCTTATTCGAAAATGGATATTGACGCGAAAATTGATGTAAATAACCAAAATAACAATCAAAACCTGATTTCAGGAAAAGTTAAAATTGATGTTGATCCATTGATTAGTTACATGGGTATTGGCTATCGCTTTTAACAACAGAACATTTATAGGTATTAAAGGAAAACTGTTCAATTATTACCTTTATCGGGTGCATGTAATCTATGAAAAAAAGTGTCAAAAGTAATCATTGTGGAGGTTTACCCATATGGCACTTTTTGTTTTATTTATATAATTTTTCTTAATGATAGTATGGAATATTCATATGGATATGCTAATCAGAAATTCTGAAAAAATGTTTAGTGATATTTTTTTACCTGAAGAAATCAAAGAAATTCGGAATGAAGCGCGAAATTTTGCTGAGAAGTATATTAAACCAAAAGCACATTTATTAAATAATACTGTAGAAAGTAAATCCAGTTTTCCAAGAGAAGTTTTTGATCTCATGGCCGAGCATGGTTTATACCAAATTCCTTTTGCACAAGATGTAGGTGGGCGTGGTTTAAAATATCCAACTTTAGCAACTTTAACTGTTATGGAAGAACTAGCTTATTATTCAGCTGGCGCTACTTCTGCATTATTTGATGGTCAAGCGCTATTGGTCGGCAATACGTTGGATAAAGCAAGTTCATATTTACGAGAACAGTATTTAAGTAAATTGGTAAAAGGTACCTTTGTTGGAGCATTCGCAACAAGTGAGCCATTAACAAGTACAGATTTAAGTGTTCGATCTATGCAGAGCTATGCGCAAAAAGTAGAAGGAGGCTGGATTGTTAATGCACATAAGCGCTGGATTACCAACTCAGTAGTTGCAGAATATATTTTGGTGTTATGCGCTACAGATCACGGTTTGACCATGTTTTTCATTGATATGGATAATAAAAATATTCATGTTGGTGATCCAGATATAAAAATGGGCAATAAGGCACAGCTTACAGCAGACGTACACATCAACGATGTTTTTATTTTAGATAGCTATGTCGTTGGTGAAGTTGGAAAAGGACTCAATGTTGCCTTAGGTGCTTTGACTCTAGGAAGAATGGGTATTGGTGCGATAGGCGTAGGTATGGCTCAATCAGCGCTTGATTATGCTATTCATTACAGCAAAAACAGAAAGGTTTTTGGTCAAGCGTTAGCTCGTTTTCAACATTGGCAATATACTTTTTCTGATCATGCACTCAATATTGAAAATGCCAGAAATTTATATATTAAAGCTGCTTATCGTTATGATATTGAAGGTAACGCAGAAATTGAAGCAGCAATGTCTAAAATTGCTGGCAGTCAATTAGCAGTAGAGGTCTCCCGAGATGCTATTCAAGTTTGTGGTGCGTACGGTTTTGTCCAACAGCTTAAAGAGACAGGGGAATATTATCCACTGGAATCTATCTATAGAGATGCCAAAATTGGAGAAATCTATGAAGGCGCCAATGAAATTCAACGTTGGGTGATTGCACGGAATTTGTTTGGTAGAGCATTTTCTGGTTAATATTATTTAATTTTCTCAAATATAAAACCAAGATTTTTGTCAATTTATGAATAATTTATACATTATTTATCTAACAGTTTTAGGGTAATAATTTCTTTCATCATTTTATTGGTCTCTATGTAGACACACTGTATATCAGCGTTAGATAGATAGATTTTTTGATTATCAAAAAAAGAATTGCTCAATGAGCTAATTTTTAGTTGTTGGTCATTATCTAAATCAATATAAGGATTTAAGTATGTACAAGTACGTTTTAGTCACAGTAGAAAAAGATATAGCGTATATCAAATTAAATCGGCCTAAAAACGGTAATGCCATCACGCTGAATCTTGCTAAAGAATTATTAAAAGCAGCTATTTATTGTGATCAAAATAAATTCATACGTTGTGTAGTCCTAAGTGCAGAAGGTCGCTTTTTTTGCACAGGAGGTGATTTAGATGAATTTCAAGCTGTTGGTGAAAATATCTCAGAATTTTTAAGTGAACTCGCTGGAATTCTTCATCTCGCGATTTCTCGTTTGATTAGAATGAATAAACCACTTCTAGTTGCTGTAAATGGTACTGCTGCTGGTGCTGGTATGAGTTTATCGCTCATTGGTGACATCGTTATAGCAAAAGATTCCGCTCAATTTTGTCCAGCATATACTGGTATAGGACTCAGTCCTGATGCAGGGCTCACTTGGTATTTACCCAAAATTGTGGGTTTGCGACGAGCTCAGGAAATTTTAATGACAAATAAAAAAATGAGTGCAAATACGGCACTTGAATATGGATTATTAACAATGATTTTTTCAGATGCAGACTTTGAGCAACGAGTAAAAGAAAATGTAACTCTGTTAGCAAATCAACCTTTGCCTGCACTCAATAGTATTCGCCAATTACTACTTTCTAGCCATCAAAATAGTTTGGAAACTCATTTAGAGCTTGAAGCACAAGCTATTTCAGCAGTTAGTGTTGATGCCACCGTTAAGGAGGGTGTTACTGCATTTTTAGAAAAACGACGTCCAGATTTTAAAAAAGTTTAAAACGCTACAGATCTCTATATAAATGAATTTACGCCTTAATATGTTTGGTAAAGTTGTGATTTTAAGTATTGTCCAAACTCCATGGATGGTCTGACGAATAGCGAGCAATAAATAGTAGAAAAAGTAAATTGCCAATAAAAATCAGATCTACGAATCATATTTTTAAGCAAATGCCACTTAAAAAATTATTCGATAAAACAATAAAGATATCAACCAGCCATATCATGAGTATTTACCTTATTATCTCAATATGGAAATAAAATTCCTTTTGTTTACTCAAATGTAGATTGAAATTCTAATTTTTTAGAAAAATAGTGATTTATTTAAAACAAAAATTCTATGCATTTTATCTATCATTGGTTATAGAAATATTTGTTAGAAATCATGCTGGTGCTGCTATGAATCACTTTTGTACACAAGTCATAAATTTGGGAAGAACCCCTCAGCGTTTTGATGGTTTAGTGAATACACCTGTTTACCGAGGCTCAACCATCGTTGTCGATAGTTTTAAAGAATGGGAAGATCATAAGCAAAATGGCGGTGTTTATAAACATTATGGCCGTTTTGGTGCTGCTACAGCAAAGTCTTTTGAAAGTGCAATTAATGCATTAGAAGGTGGGGCAGGATGCATGGTTTTCCCATCCGGACTATCAGCTTGTACGCATGCATTAATGGCATTTGTTGCTGCAGGTGATCATGTTCTGATTGCTGATAATATTTACGGGCCAACACGAAGTTTTGCAGACAGTATGTTGCCCAAACTGGGAATCCATGTTGAATACTTTAACTCATGTGATTTAGATGAGTTAAACAACAAAATTAATCAAAAAACCAGTGTGGTCTTTGTAGAGTCACCAGGTTCAATTACTTTTGAAATTAGCGATATTGCCGCAATCTCAGAAATAAGCCATCGAATGAATGCCAAGGTTTTGGTAGATAACTCTTGGGCAACCCCACTGTTTTTTCAACCTTTAAAACATGGCGCAGATGTCTCAATTCAGGCTGTCACAAAATATATTGGTGGGCATTCTGACATTCTCATGGGGACTGCAACTGCAAATGCGGCATCCATAGAACAATTGAATAAAGTAGTACATTTTTTTGGTGAAACGACAAGTCCAGATGATATTTATCTAGCATCACGTGGGTTGCGTAGTTTAGCCGTTCGTTTAAAACAACATGAAGAGAATGGCGTGATACTCGCTCATTATCTAAATGAACATCCAGCAATCGATCTGGTAAACCATCCAGCTTTAGCAATGAATCCATATCACAAACTATGGCAACAGAGTTTTTCTGGTTCTACAGGCTTATTTTCTTTTTATTTAAAACAAAACAATCCGTGTTTTGTTGAGGCTTTCTTTGATTCTTTAAAGCTTTTCCACATTGGCTTGTCATGGGGTGGATTTGAAAGTTTGATTTTGCCAGTTGGAACGCCTTATCGAACTCAAAGTCATTTGCCTAGTCGTGGATATTTGGTACGTCTACATGCGGGACTTGAACATGTAGACGATTTAAAAGCGGATTTGGATGAGGCTTTGGCTATTGCTCAGCGTGCGATAGCTTAATTTCATTATACTTTATCGTAAAATGAGACCTTAAATATCCAATATAGCAAGACTATAGAAGAAACCCTTTAATAAAATAGAGGGTTTAATTTAAAATGGATTAAAAATTATAGCGGACACTTAATGTGGCATTTCTTGGTGTACCCCAATTCATAGAGTTTGCACCAATACCTTCGTAGTATTTCTTGTCAAAAATATTGTCAACATTCAGCTGAAGCTTAATATTTTTATCAACTTGATAACCTAACATCGCACTAGCAAGTACAAAAGCATCTTGATCTATACGTGTATTTCCAGTACCCGTATAGTATTTACTTTTGTAATTTAAACCTAGTCCAGCACTCCATAGATCTACTTTATATTTCACAAATAGATTAGATGTTGTGCGTGAATTCGTTGTATTTACCTTTACACCTTTTGCATCTTTTGCTTCAAAATTAGCAATACCAAAATTAACGCCCCAGTGATCATTAATTTCACCATCTGCTTCGAACTCAAAACCTTTACTTTCAACTCCATCTACACCACGATAAGCTTGCTCAGTGGTTAGTACACCATTACGAACAATAAATCCTCCTGGTATCGCTTCAGCAAAATTAGATTGTTCAATGCGGAATAGTGATAAAGCTGTATTTAAACGTCCACCAAACCATTCACTTTTTAAACCTGCTTCATAGTTTTTACCATTCGCAGGATCTAGATATTGATCATTTACATCTTTACGGCTTTGCGGTTTAAATATGTCTGTATAGCTGACATAGACTGAGTGATCTTTTGCAAAATCGTAAATAGCGCCAATATAAGGCGTGACTTCGTTGTTAAATTCACGATTGCCTACACCATTTTCAGACTCATATTTCCAATTAGATAAACGTGTACCTGCAATCACTTTTAATGGATCGAGAATTTGAAATTTACCAGAAATATAAGCTGAAGTTTGAGTCGTTTGATTCAGAGCATTTACACCATTCAAAATGACAGATTGAAGTAGTGGTTGTGCCATATTGTTATAGTCGAGCGGACCGCCTAAATACTTCTCGACTTCATTTTTAGTATTGGATCCCCCAAAAATATCCTTGGTCTTCTCATTTCTATTCCATGAACCACCAATAATTATTTCTTGTGGGCGGTTAAATAGTGTAAAAGGCGCGTTGATGAAAAGATCAATGTTATTTTCTTCATTCCTTGCTTCAGAGCCATATACTGAAACATTATCTGTGATTTTACCTGTCTTAGGATCAGGTTTATTTTTCAGTGGGCTGGTATTGGTTGCTTTGTTTACTTGCCCTCCAGTGTAAAGCAGAAGGGTATTTACATCTTCTTTACGAAAGGTATATGCAACATTTAAATTAACATCATTGAATAAATTCTGTTTTAAATTGGCGAATACTGCTGTGGTATTTACATCCCAAAAAGTCCAAGGTGCAGTTACCGTTAAGCTTCGATCAAAGTTAGTACGACTTCCATCATCATAAAATGCTGGAGTGCCTCCCCAACGAATACCATCACGTTGTAACTCTTGATAAGTTGCGCCTAGTGACATACTAGTTTTATCACTCAAATCGTAATCAATCGCACCATAAAATACATTGCGTTCTTTTTCATAAAAATCCATAAAGGATTTTTCATCAGCATGTTTGACGAACATACGTCCACGAAGTGAACCATCTTCGTTCAGTGGAGTAGAAATATCCGCAGAGCTACTCCATGCATTCCAAGAACCGAATGAAGTGCTCAGATTACCCGTCAATTCTTTTGCATTGGCATGTTTACGAACCATATTCAGCCCCATTGCAGGGTTACCAGCACCTGTGGTAAGTCCATTTGCACCTTTAACAACTTCTACACGATCATAAATATCTAAATCAAGGTCACCTGCACCTAAGTTTGTGGTACTCGGCATTCCATCTATTAAATAGTAATCGACCTGAAAGCCTCGAGCGTAAACAGACTGACGTTCATCGGTACGCGAGGTTGAAACACCTGTAATGGTATTCATTAAATCTTGAAAAGAATCAATGTTTCGGTCATCTAAATATTCACGTGTTAAAACTTTGACAGATTGAGGTGTTTCACGAAGGGACAAGTTTAATTTTGTTGAAGTATTTGTACTTTTGGCTGTATAGCTTTGAGTCCCTTCTGTAATCGCTGAATTTTCACTTTCTGCTTGTATTTTGATTGTTGGTAAAGCCACTGTTTCTGTTTTTTCTTCCGCATAAACAACAGATGGAATAGTTAAAGCCATAGAAAGTACTAGAGGATGCATTTTAAATGCATGTCTCAAAGGGAAGAAGTTGTACATAAGATTAATTCCATAATAAAAAATGCGCGCTATCGGTTTTCTGCCTTTCTATTGCTTTGAACCTGTTACGGACGGAAAAGCGTTACAAAAAGTAACATATGGATAATTAATTATCAATAATGATTCTCATTAAATTATATAAATCATTATTCTTATTATTTATATATAAAATATATAATTAATTTTGTTAACAAGTCATGTTTTTATAAAAGATTTTGAATTTTGTTATGCTGTATAGAATAGGGTGAAAATTGCGAATTTATTTTTTATAAAGAAAAACAGAATATCTTTTTAAATTAACTATGAACTTAAAAAATATTTTAATATCAACATACTAAGCCTCATCTTCAACACGAGTTTAATCAGATGCTTTTGGCTGATCAAATTGAGTAAATAGCCAATGATGAACTTTCGATAAGGCTTCAGCACCAACGGTATGACGTGGATAAACGACATAAAATCCTGTTTCCATGGCTAACTCCTGTGGAAAAACTTTAACCAGTATTCCAGACGCTAACTCTGAGTGTACAAATATTGGATGGGTTAAAGTGATTCCTTGAGCAGCAATAGCAGCATCAATCGCAAGTGCAGTCTGATTAAAGCGGATATTTTTAAATAGATTTTGCGTATTCTTGAATTTTAATTTCTCAATAAAATGCGGCCAAAGATTATGTGCATCATGTAATAAGGTGAACTGGTCTAAGGTGCTGATCTCTAAAGATTCCTGATTTGATAGCTTAAGTGACTTGATTAACTCAGGACTTGCCACCGCAATAAAGGTGTCTTGCAACAGTAATTCAGTATTTAAACCTGTACCAAATGGTGGTTTACCATAACGAATTGCCAAATCAACAGCATCATTTTGAAAGTGGGAAACTCGTTCTGTAGCCAAAATCTGCAAGTCAATATCAGGATGAGATTGTCTAAATTGATTTAATCGAGGAATTAACCATTTCGCTGCAAAAGTTGGTGTAACACTCAATGTAATCTGCTGATTTGAATGGTGAAACGATTGAGTTGCCTCAAAAATTAAACTAAAAGCCTGAGTAATGCTCGCGGCATATTTTCGACCATTAGCTGTTAAGTTTACGCCTTTCGAATGTCTCTCAAATAACTTTATTCCCAATTCTTCTTCTAAATGACGGACATGCTGCGCAATTGCACTTTGAGTGACATGTAACTCTTCAGCAGCGAATTTAAAATTTAAATGCCGACTAGCGGCCTCAAAGGCCTTTAATGCGTTCAAAGGTGGTAAGCGATTGAGTAGCGTCATACTATAGTTTTTCTACATTCAATTAAGAGAAAAGGTCAAACCAGATCAACGGAGCTTAATGCTATTCTAGTTACAGTATTCATATATATTCGATCATAAAACATTTAGAGGATAGCACAAATGACTGTAGAAAAAGTAGCATTAATCATGGCTGGTGGAAGTGGTATGGGGGCAGCCGCCGCACGAAAATTACATCAAGATGGCTACCATGTGGGTATTCTTTCTTCTTCAGGTAGAGGAGAAGAGCTTGCTAAACAACTCGACGGCATTGGCGTAACAGGTACCAATCAATCTACAGCTGATATCAACAAGCTGATTGAGCAAACATATCAAAAATGGGGGAGGATTGATGTTTTAGTCAATAGTTCAGGACACGGTCCACGTGCACCTATTTTGGAAATCACTGATGAACAATGGCATTTAGGTTTAGATACTTATTTAATGAATATTATTCGCGCCACTCGCTTAGTCATTCCGATCATGGAAAAGCAGAATGCAGGGGTCATTATCAATATTTCGAGTGCGTGGACATTTGAACCCAGTGACCTGTTTCCGACCTCAGCTATTTTTCGTGCAGGACTGGCTTCGTTTACTAAAATTTTAGCGGATCAATATGCGGCAAAAAATATTCGTGTGAATAATATCTTACCAGGATGGATTGATAGTTTGCCTGAAACCGAACAACGTCGCCAATCTGTGCCGTTGCAACGCTATGGTACCAGTGAAGAAATTGCTGCAACTATCAGTTTTCTTGCTTCACAAGGCGCAGGTTATATCACAGGGCAAAATATTCGTGTAGATGGCGGTATCACTCGTTCAGTTTAATTCATGATGATGACCTTAGTTCAGCCTTATCAATGAGTTTATAAGGCTGAATAGAATAATCTAATGATTAGATACACGATTAATTTTATTGAATTTATGTTTGCTTATTATATTAAATGTTTAACGGGCGTAATCAACTGTTTTAATGGCTGTTGAACATATCAACATATCAACATATCAACATATCAACATATCAAGATTTTGGTCATTACCTGAAATGACTGATATTTTACGAGCAGTCACTTGTCTAATTAATTTTAGAGAATAGACAAAAAATTTTTAAATCCACTTAAATTTAAAATATGCAAGAGCTACTGCGCAAAATCTAATTATTTCGAGCTATCCATTTCAATTTTAAATTGCCACGCGCTTAGAAAAGTACGGCAGGCTTCTTCATTCAACTGTTGTAACTCTTCAGAAGTGGGAACTGCACCACCTAATAACGTTGCAGGATACGCATAGCCCATAACAGCGCCAAGGAACGCTTTAGCTGCTGCTTCAGAATTTGAAATTTTGATAATTCCCGCATTGTTAGCTGTTTCGAGAATATTGATCATCGATTTTTTGATACTTCCATACGTACGTTGTTGAACCTGCTCAAGTATTTCTGGCATTTCTACTAATGCTATAATGATTAACCTTTGAAGACGAATTACGTTGGTATTGTAGAAATGATTTTGAACAGTTTGGCCAATTTGTATTAATAGCTGCTCTAACATCATTATTTCATTTAAATTATTCTTCTCATCAAATGGTGTTTCCATTTCTGCTTTGAAGTTCTCGAAAATTTCAATGAGTAGAGCTGTTTTTGTTGGGAAGTGATTATAAAGTGTCTGTCTCGTAGTTCCTGCTTTTATCGCAATTTTATCTAAACTTACATCTAAACCATGTTCAAGAAATTGCTCACGTGCTGCCAAAATAATATTTGGACGAGCTTTAGAAGGACGTCCTCGACTTTTCTTTAACATAATTAACCTGAATCGCGGATAAGAAATTGACTAAAAAAAGAGGATAGAGCCATCAGTTGAGTTACCACACAAAACTCACAACCCAGTCCTTATGTTAGATAGTACCCAATTATTCTGTCTAATTGATGATTTCTTTCTAGAATTTGAAGCAATTTATTGAAATTCTTAAAGCAAAACCATAGATGCTTAAGGATTCCTAACTCAATGCTCAGTATTAACTCGTCCCATTTGTTTAGAAGCCTACCTTGTTATCAACATATGATTCATCTGATCAAAAGCAAGATTCTGGTTAATTACAATTTTCAACCTATCAATATTATTTACTTTACAGTAAAGTAAATAAATTATCTATAAGTCTATGGTTCTAGATATGCCTGATTTGAGATTTACTTGTTATAAAATATTTTTTTCCGTTGTTTTACTCCCTTTTATAAATGGGTGTGATTCAGACCAACCTGTAAAAAAAGCAACACAGCAGGTGAGTGTGATAACCATAACTCCTGAAACTATAGAAACTGACCAGGTATTAGCTGGCCGGACAGTTGCATCTGAAGTCTCACAAGTTAGACCTCAAGTAAATGGTGTAGTTGTTGCACAGCTTTTCCAAGAGGGTTCATATATTAAAAAGGGGCAGCCGCTTTATAAAATTGATTCAACGCTTTATCGAGATAGTCTTGCAGAGGCATTCGGTAATTTTGAATTGGCTCAGGCAACTGTAAATTCAACTCGCCTTCAAGCTGAACGTTATGAGCAATTAATTAGTGTCAATGGTGTTAGTCGTCAGGAGCTTGATGATGCGAGAGCAGCTTATGCGCAAGCAAAGGCTGCAGTGAACGTTAATAAAGCATTGTTAAAAACTGCACAAACCAATCTTAACTATACTCAAATCACAGCTCCAATTTCGGGGAGAATCGGTCGATCTGCGATTACACGTGGAGCCCTTGTAACATCTAGTCAAGTAGATGCTCTAGTAACTATTCAGAATTTAGATCCAATGTATGTAGATTTAACTCAAACCAGTGATGAATATATAGCGCTTCGGAAACAACTTACAGAAGATGGAATAGAGCCTGAGGAGTTAACTGTAAGTTTGGAGTTGAATAATGGAACGAACTATCAAGAAAAGGGAGTTTTTAAGTTTAGCGATATCACAGTAGATGAAGCAACTGGGAGTGTCACATTAAGAGCTTCATTTGCAAATCCGAATCAATCTTTATTGCCAGGAATGTATGTGCGGGCACAACTCGGTACAGGACCACGTCCAAAAAGTTTATTAATTCCCCAAGGGATTGAAATTAGAAATGCTGATAGTGAGGCATTTGTATGGGTTATTGGGCAAGGGAATAAAATTGAACAAAGAACGATTACTTTAGGCGAAGCCATAGACAATCGATGGTTAGTATTATCTGGTTTGCGTTCTGGAGATAAAGTTGTTGTCGAAGGTCTGCAAGGATTAAGTGCAGGTATGGCCGTTGAACCTACACCCATTCGCTGAGGAATTTTCGTATGCTGTCTAGTTTCTTTATCGCTCGTCCGATATTCGCTTGGGTACTGTCCATATGCATTATGGCGATGGGTGCAATTTCCATTTTCACTTTATCTGTTGAGCAATATCCTGATATTGCACCTCCCGGTGTAAATGTAACAGCAAACTATCCTGGTGCATCAGCCAGTACAGTAGAAGATAGTGTTACTCAAATATTAGAGCAACAAATTAAGGGAATTGATGGTTTACTTTATTTTTCATCTACAAGTAGTTCAGCTGGTCAGGCTCGTATTAGTTTGAGTTTTGATCAAAATACGAATCCAGATACAGCTCAAGTTCAGGTACAGAACGCAGTAAATCAGGCATTGAGTCGTTTACCACAAGAAGTTCAACAACAGGGCATAACCGTTACAAAGTCTCAAGGAGATAGTCTGTTAGTTTTTGCTCTTTATGATGAAAGTGGTGCAAGATCAGATGTTGATATATCTGATTACATGGTAAGTACACTTCAAGACCCCCTAAGTCGGGTAGATGGGGTTGGTGAGATCACAGTATTTGGTGCGCAATATGCGATGCGAATATGGCTTGATCCGCATAAGCTAAATAGTTATAGCTTGATGCCATCCGATGTTAGAGCTGCTATTGAAGCTCAAAATACTCAAATCACAGCAGGTGAGCTTGGAGCTTTACCGACTAAAGAAAACCAAGCTTTAAATGCAACTGTTACTGCATTGTCTCGTTTACAAACGGTAAGTCAATTTGAAAATATTATTTTGCGGACTGAGCCAAATGGCAGTGTAGTATTGCTAAAAGATGTTGCTCGTGTCGAACGAGGCGCAGAAAGTTATCAGACTACCACGAGATTGAATGGTAAATATGCTTCAGGTATGTCAATTCAGTTAGCGTCAGGTGCAAATGCCCTTGAAACAGCTGAACGTGTTAAAGCAGAGGTTTCAAGATTAACAGCATCCATGCCAGCAGGTTTAAAGGTGGCTTATCCACGTGATAGTACTCCATTTGTAGAAGCATCTGTTCAAGGCGTGATTAAGACCCTAGCTGAGGCAATCCTCCTTGTCATTATTGTGATGTTCGTGTTTTTGCAAAGTTGGCGCGCCACATTAATTCCTGCAATTGCTGTTCCAGTGGTTTTGTTAGGTACCTTTGGAATTCTGAGTGTATTGGGTTATACCATTAACACATTGACATTGTTCGCGATGGTATTGGCGATTGGACTCTTGGTTGATGATGCCATTGTCGTTGTAGAAAATGTTGAGCGTGTAATGCATGAGCAAGGTCTTGATCCAAGAGAAGCTACGCTTATTTCTATGAAAGAAATTTCAGGTGCGTTAGTTGGTATCGCGATGGTCTTGTCTGCTGTATTTCTACCGATGGCTTTTTTTGGTGGCTCAGTAGGGATGATTTATCGGCAGTTTTCTGTGACATTAGTCTCAGCAATGGTACTTTCTGCTGTGGTTGCCCTAACTTTATCTCCAGCCTTATGTGCTACTTTACTTAGACCTAACAATCATCAGCATAAAAAGAGACGTTTCTTTACTTGGTTCAATCAAAAAGTAGAGCTAAGTCAGTCCAAATACCGTAATTTACTCGTTAAGATCATCAGTAAACCTAAAATATTTATGGTTTTATTTGTTGTGATCACTGCTTTATTAGGGTGGCAATACACACGAATGAATACGGGCTTCCTCCCACAAGAAGATCAGGGTTCTGTCATGGTCCAATTTAGTACGCCTGTGGGCTCGACCTTAGCTGAAACCCAAGAAATAGGTAACCAAATTTCAGAGTATTTCATGACGAATGAGAAAGATAACTTGAACGTTATTTTTATGGTTATGGGACGAAATAATGCTGGTAGTGGTCAGAATGTAGGTATGGCATTTGCCAGTCTAAAACATTGGGATGATCGTAAGGGAGAGAATAATACTGCCGAGGCAATTATTTCTCGTGCAAATGCACATTTTCGCTCAATGAAACAAGCGCGGGTTCAAGTACTTTCTCCATCAGCGGTACGTGGATTAGGTCAATCCAGTGGTTTTGAATTATGGATGCAAGATGCTGAGGGTAAAGGGCGAGATGCTTTGTTAGCTGCGCAAAGTACGGTTCTAAAAGAGGCAAGTGCAGATTCTGGACTTGCCGCGGTTCGATTAAATGGACTCGAAGATAAATCTCAATTACAAGTCAATATTGATCAACGTAAGGCAAGTGCATTCGGTTTAGCACAGACTGATATTAGTAGTACTTTATCAACTGCATGGGGTGGTTCATATATTAATGACTTCATTGATAGAGGTCGTGTCAAACGCGTTTATTTACAAGGTGATGCGGCATATAGGTCATTACCACAAGACATTGGTCAGTGGTATGTAAGAGGAACGACAGGAGAGATGACACCATTTGCTAGTTTCTCATCTGTTAATTGGCAAATGGGACCGCAGATGTTGCAACGTTTTAATGGTCTTTCATCTGTTCAGCTTCAAGGTTCTGCCGCAACTGGTGAAAGTTCAGGGGCTGCAATGAATAAAATGCAACAGTTAATTGATCAACAACAAGGCTTTAGTCTTCAATGGAGTGGCTTGTCTTATCAAGAAAAGTTAGCGAGTGGTCAGACGATTTGGTTATATTTGGCATCTATCATATTTATTTTTTTATGCTTAGCTGCATTATATGAGAGTTGGTCAATTCCATTCTCCGTTTTGCTTGTTATCCCTCTTGGATTAATTGGTGCTGTTATTGCAGCCAATATTGCAGGATATGTTAATGACATTTATTTTCAGGTCGCGATGCTGACAACCATTGGTCTTTCAGCTAAAAATGCGATTCTTATTGTAGAGTTCGCAGCAGCGAAACTAGCAGAGGGTCAGTCATTAATAGAGGCTGTTATTGAGGGTGCAGGCCAAAGATTAAGACCCATTATCATGACCTCATTGGCATTTGTTGCTGGTGTTTTACCACTGGCAGTTTCAACAGGAGCTGGTGCAGCGAGTAGAAGAGAAATTGGTATAGCTGTGACAGGAGGGATGATATCCGGCACATTGCTTTCAATTTTCTTTGTTCCATTATTTTTCTTTTTGGTACGTAAGGTATCTATAAGATTGAAAGTTTCTCCTAATAAATGATGTAAGGTCCTTACTTATATTATGTGCATTAGGATACTCAGTAACGTGATGTATAATCTTGGATCATCACGTTACTGAGCTGTGGCAACAATAGTGTTATCTAGCCACAGTCTTGGATATCTTAGTTAACTTATGTTTATATAAAATCTAGTTCATAATTATAAGGAAAGGAGAAACATACTTATTAAATTTAATAATTTAAACTGATAATTTTCTAAAATAGTAAATTAAGTTCATGAACTAATGACAATGATCTCAACATACATTAATTACAGGACAAAACACATTTTCTGCTAAAAAAACGGCTTTAGTGATAATAGAAGAGTTAGAAAAGTCATAACTTAATGACTCAAAAAAACCTAAAAGCAAAATCAGTGATGGCTTTACTTTTAGGAGAGTTAAATAAAATGATCTGCATTAGCAAAACTAATTTTAAGGAACAATTACAAAATCAGGATTTGCTATTGCAAAAACAGCTTCACGGTCTGCAACTGGCGGATAAATCCATACCGTATTAATTTCTTGCTTAATTTTTTTCGCCTCGTGACGCACAAATTGAACTTTTCGATCCCATCCTTCAGTGTAAAGTGCTCCCCATGGGCCTAAGTCGACACAAGTCACATACTTTGGTTGGCTATACGCATGTAATGGCAAATCTACCAATTCTGCCGCGGCATTGTAACCCGCTACGCGGCCTAGGCTCATGGCATGCTGACATGACATCACGTTAAAATTACCTAAATTGTCGGTTGGAACTTTTACAGTATCACCCGTCACAAAAATATTTTTGGCCTCTGGTGCATGTAAATAAGCATCACCTAAAATACGACCTAAATTATCTTTTTCACCTACAATTTGAGAGGTCAACGAGTTCGCTCGCATGCCCGCAGTCCAAATGACAGTTTCTGTTTCAATTCTTTCGCCGTTAGAAAGTGTTACTCCAGAAGCATCAAGTGCAGTAACGCGTAGCCCAGCTTTACCTTCAACGCCGAGTTCGCTAAGAGCTTCTCGAATTACCACTGCAGCTTCGCCACCCAATGCTGCACCAATTTCTGCTGATGAATCGACTAAAACCACACGAATATCAGTTTCAGCTAAAATGCTACACAGGCGTTCAGGCATTTCGGCAACTGTTTCAAGCCCTGTAAGTCCACCACCAGCAACGACTACGGTATTACGTGCTGCATTTGTAGGTTTATTGGCTAAGTTTTTAAGATGCTGGTCTAGTTTTTCAGCATCTGCTAATGTGCTGACACTAAATCCATAGTCTTTAAGACCAGATATAGGCGGCATATAGCCAGTACTTCCAGTTGCCAGAATAAAACGGTCATAACTTAAAGTCTGTTTATCGCCGTGGATCGTTGTAATCACAAGATTTTGGGCAGTAGTATCAATTTCATTTACCCAGCCAGCCACATATTTAACATCAACGACATTTAATATGTCTAAAATATCAGGATACATATTTTCAAGTACGGCTTCATAAAGACGAGGACGAATATCAACATTCGGACTCGGGGAAACCATCAGCACTTCAATATTTTGTTCTTGCGCAGCCAAATGAATTGCTCGTTGTGCGGCAAGTGCAGCCCATAAGCCAGCAAAGCCAGAACCTGCAATAATAATACGCTTACTCATTTGATTATCCTTTTGATAGGTTTTTCGGACATGTAAATTCCAGCTCATCCCAAAATTTTGGGTGAGCGAATCCTTTCTCTGACTGTCCGAAAAATCTGAGAAGGCGTTTAAAAAGGTTAGGGGAGTGGTTACTTTAAGACGCTAAGTCCTATAACTGCTTAGTCGGGAATATCGCGTGATATTTTACTTTTCCGCATTTTTGCTGTTCTTCCTTCAATGCGTTCATTGATCCAACCATTTACATCACTAAAAAAAACGTCGGGTGCATAACAGCCAAAACGGTCTGCAATATCACCAAGTGTATGAGCACCTAAAGCATCTCGCATGGCTTTTTCCGCCTGTAGCATAACTGCATGCACTGCACACACACCACTGGTTGCCCAATCGGGTGGGGCATTGTTAAAGACCGCACATTTTCCACGTACTTCTTGGCATTCAAAAAGCGGTTTTTCACCTTCAATTGCATTCACAATATCAAGAAAACTGATTTCGTGAGCAGATCGGGCCAGTAAATACCCGCCACGAACACCTTCTTGCGCCAAAACAAGTTTTGCCTTTTCAAGTTTAGGAAATATCTTGGCCATAAAGCTAGGAGAGACACCTTGCAATTCAGCTAAATCCTTACTACTCAATGGTTTATCTTCATTATTTACAAGAAAAAGAAGACAGTGAATCGCATACTCGACGCTACTAGTGATATAAGCCATTTCATTTCATAATTGATCAATTACAAACACAGACTAATGTAGTCTGTGTTTTAAGTCAATCATTAAACTAGGACAAAGTTAGTCCTAGTTTAATTAAAAGAAAATCTAGATGAAAACAATAGGGTTATATCACTGAATTTAAATACCTTTAACCTAAGAATTGAGTGAGATGAATAATTAAAAAAGGATTAAAAAAATTACGGACGCCACCAATAGTTTTCGACATTTGGCTGGTTTAAGTTCAATACTTCACCCATTTGAGGCGTACTAATCGCTAAGTCGTTTTGATGAGCCAAAGCCACGATACGTTCAAATGGATCGTCCCAAGCATGAAGCGCCAAGTCAAAAGTCCCATTATGGACAGGTAACAAATGACGTCCTTTTAAATCGATATGCGCTTGTAAAGTTTGCTCAGGTTGCATGTGAACATCTGGCCATTCTGGATCATACGCCCCAGTTTCTAGCATGGTAAGATCGAAAGGACCATAACGATGTCCAATCTCTTTAAACCCATCGAAATAACCAGTATCGCCACTAAAAAACACCCGTAGATCATTATCAATAATCACCCACGATGCCCAAAGCGTTGCGTTGCTATCACTCATACCACGGCCTGAAAAATGATGGGCAGGGGTAGCAATCAGTTCAAGACCAGCCACATGGGCTGTTTCCCACCAGTCAAGTTGTTGAACCTTTTCAGCTGGCACGCCCCATTTAATCAGTGTGTCACCAACACCAAGTGGTGTTAAGAAGTGTTCAACTTTGTCTCTGAGCTGGATTACTGCATGGTGGTCAAGATGGTCATAGTGGTTATGCGACAAAATCACGCCTTTAATGGGTGGTAAGTCTGCAATGCTAATCGGTGGTTGGTGAAAACGCTTTGGGCCAATCCACTGAAAAGGCGAGGCACGCTCAGAAAAAACAGGATCGGTTAACCAAAATTCATTACGCAATTTTAATAAAATGGTCGAATGCCCAAGACGAAATAGAGAACGGTCTGGGGCACTCATGAGTTGTTCTTTTGATAAACTTAACACAGGAATTTCTCGGTTTGGCACCGTATTTTTGGGTTTGTTAAATAAAAATTTCCACATTAAGCCTAGCGTTTTTCCGAAAGAATGTGTGTGCAGATTCGGCCGTGTATTGCTATATTTCCCATTGTGCTGCTGTGATGACATGAAGGGAGAAGGCAAGTCTGTTGCATTTGAAATTGTCATTTTATTTTCCTTGAGTGGAACAACCTATATCTGTAAATAAGAACTTGAGATAAGTGCTTATTTTGATTTATTTAAATGAGTATTTAATCACTCATTAATTAATTTAAAAAAATAAGAATGCTGCACATCCTTACTTTAGTCTTTATCTACATTGAAACTGCATGCCAAAATGCTTCAAAACCTGACTTCCGGTAAAGATCAGCTTGAGAAGGGTCTTGAGCAATAAAGTTGAGTGTGACTTCGGCAAGTGCTCCCAAAATCGAACCGATAAACAAGGGTGGATAATCTCTTAATTTGCCGTCATCAATATGTTCTTGAATAGTCTTAGTAAAATCACAAAAAGTTTGCATACCAATGTGTTTACTCTGCTCTGTAATTTGTTCTGAAGTCGACAACTGTGCCATCACTTTACGTTTGAGTGGGGCATCTAAACTCCAGTCCAAATAGCTTTGCCAGATATAAAACATTTGGCTTTGTAGGTCTGAGTTGTTCGGATAATTTAGCATTATAACCTGACGCAGTTCGGCCTTTAGCGAAAGGTATAATTGGTTGAGTAATTCCTCTTTATTACTGAAATAAGTAAATAAAGTACCTTCTGCTACACCAGCGACTTTAGCTATTTTTGAAGTAGATGCACGCTCTCCAAGTTCTGCCAATGTTTCAATAGCAGCATTTAAAATTGCATTACGTTTATCTTCACTACGAGGACGGGCCATAGATAAATATATTAATTGAGTGATTACTCAATCATACATAAAAATAGACAAAGTGCAAGATATATTTAAAAAGGGATGGGCTTTTCAAGATCACATGCTATAGCATCACATAGACAGGGCCACACAGCAAAGTTAGCGCTTTAATTAATAGTCATAATTATAATTTCGGCAACCAATAAGACGCTAGAAATTATTGATCACTGTATGGAATCACGTGAGTCAGGTAATGCTTCTATAGAATAGAACTATTTTTAAATCTTTGATCTATATTTTAAAATCTAAATCACGGACAACTTTTCAGAGATATGTGTAATCCTGAATATCTGCTGTTACAACATGTGTAAAGTGCTAGATTCTCTCATCAGATTGTTTCAGTATAGATCCAGACACTCGAATTTACAGGATAATCATCATGATATTGAGATATCGTATATTTTTAAAATATCTTTCTATTTTCGGTTTTGTGGCAAGTTCTGCTGTGACTAGCGTAGCTTTTGGAAGTTCCGAGCAGGCATGGAACAAGCATGATCAGGAAATAAAAGCGGCTTGTATAAAAGCAAGTCAACTTAAAAATGCCAAGACAGTAAGCAATGTCATGCTATTTGATGATCGTGTTGGATATTCGGCACTCTTGATTCAAGGAAAATATCCGCAAGCACATATGAAAAACAAAACAGGGCAAGAACTGTGTTTATGGAATAAGACATCGAAGAAAGCTTATTTAACTGAAGCAAACATGAAAGTACATTGAAGTCATAACCATACAAAGTCGAGTAGCAATCTGATTTCTGCATAACTTATATTATTCAGCAACTTGAATATAATTTTACTGATTCAAGTTGCTGAGCTATAGACTAAATTTGTCTAGGAGAGTGGTGGTAGTCCACCACTAACTAAAAGGTGTCTACAAAATCGATGACTATTCAATAAGTGTAGTTTTAGTATTTGGTATAAAATATTATGCTGAGTCAGGGTTTGATAGCTACGATTTCTGTTTGGCTTTTTGGCGTAAGACATACAAATATAAGCTTTCTACTTTTTCACGTGCCCATGGTGTGGTACGTAAGAATCGCAATGATGACTTAACACTTGGATCTATGCAAAAACATCTAATTTCAATTTTACGACTTAAGCCTTCAAAACCATCGTAGTAATCCAATAATTCATCCAAAATGTCAGCAAGTTTTTTGCCGTGTAGAGGGTCATTGGAGGCGTTCATAATAGATCAACCATATTTTGGGAGACCACCATTATAACCTGAGCTAGTTGAAAAATGAGAGGGTTGGAATTTAAGCGTAATTAACATAGAAAATAAGCGTAATTTTCTAGTTAACTTTTTTCTAAATATAAATTAGTCAAATTCTAATAATTAGGTAGCCATTGCAAACAACATATGAGTAGGCAACTTACATAATGCATTATTTAACATAATATACATTATGCGAAATAATATAAATTAAGTAATTGATATAAATAGTTTTAATATTTATAAAATTTAACCTGAGCCACGCCAATCTCAATTTATTAAGACTTAAAAGCTATCAATCAATCTAGAAATGAATTTTATCTCGATGCATCTCTACAATCGTTAACCAAGCTTTTGTTGCTGGACTCATTGCTACAGTCGTATTCCAAGCCATACTCAATGTCCAATGTAATTTAGGCTCATTAAGGATTGCTGAGCAAAACTTCCCTTGATCTAACTGATCACAATAAATTTTGGGCAATATGGCGATCCCCATATTAAACTCCACCATTTTGGTGATAAAGTCCCACTGGCTACTTTTACACACCACTTTTGGTTCAAAACCTACAGAATTTGCAGCCTGTATAATCATCTTATTTAAGGTAAAAGAATCAGCGTAAAGTAAAAAAGTTTCTTCTTTAAGTTCATGCAAATTTACTGAATCTCGTTGATTCCAATGTGAATTTTTCCTTGCTAACAAACACATTGGTGAATCTATCACAGGAATTGCCGCAAAACTTGGCCTTAAATTACCGAGTAAAATCCCAACATCAATACTTTTATCAGCAATTGCTTCCTCAATACCATTGGCACCAACTTCTAAGAATTTCAATTGAATATCAGGATAATTTTGGTGAAATAAAGCAATTAAAGGACTAAGTAATACCGAACCTAATGGTGGTAAGCCTATGGTTAATTTACCTTTTTTTAACTGCTGTACTTGATCAATATTTTCAAATATTTGCTTTTGTTCATTTAAGATATTTAAAGCGTGTTGATAAATTAATTCACCAATATAGGTAAGTACAACTTCCCTTTTTCTTCCAGCTTCACCTTTTTTAAACAAAGCTGTGCCAAGTTCTTCTTCTAAATGTTTAATTGATTTACTGATTGTAGGCTGTGTCATAAACAAACGATCGGCAGCCAAAGTAAAACTTTCGCAATTGACGATTTCTACAAAAATTTTAAGATTTTTAATGTCCATCAATTATTCCAAAAAAGCATAATTATGGTTTAATTATTCATAATATGCTGTGATATTTGCAACTAAAATAACTCATCTTTTTAAAATATCTGCAATAAAATGTCTACGCGTACTCAAAGCCACCAAATTTCATCAATTTATAAAGTCACACTGCAAATTGGGCTTTTAATTTTGATTTGGTGGATTGGTTCAATCATTCAAAAACAATTTAATTTACCTATTTCGGCAGCTGTGATTGGCTTATTTATGGTTTTGATTGGACTCATGACAGGTATTTTTAAGTTAAATTGGATTAAATCAGGCTCAGATTTCATTCTAGGTGAATTGGTACTATTTTTTATTCCTTGTTTTATCGGGTTAATGAAATATAAAAACCTATTTATCACTGAAGGTTGGCAACTGATTGTTGTGGTTGTACTGGGTACAATTTGTGTGATGGTATTTACTGCTTATAGTGTGCATATAGGTTTTAAACTAGAGCGGAAGTTGAAACAACGTCATGTTCATAAAACCGTACATGTATTACAGGGAGATAAATAATGTCTGCCATTTCAATATCTTGCCTAGTGATCACATTAGTCGCTTATGTGTTGGTCAAAAAGCTTTATCGTAAATTTCCATACTTAATTTTATCTCCAGCAATTTTGGTTCCGATTGTTTTAATCACCATTTTACTGTCAGCACATGTTTCTTATGATGCTTATATGCTTGATAGTCAGTGGATTATATGGATGTTAGGGCCTGCAACTGTTGCCTTTGCAATCCCAATTTTTGAATATCGCCATATCATTAAAGAACATCTCATTTCAATTTCTATGGGTGTGGTCATTGGTATGCTTGCTGGGATGATCAGTGCATTCTACCTTGCTAAATTATTTCATTTTGATCAAACAACAACCTATAGTCTAATGGCACGTTCAATCTCTACACCATTTGCAATGGAGTTAACAACCCATATCGGCGGTTCAGTTGAACTGGTGATTTTATTCACTATGATTACTGGGGTAACTGGTATGTTAATTGGTGATTTGGTATTAGGCGGTTTAAGACTGAAATCAAGTTTTGCACAAGGTGCGTCTTTGGGTAATGCAGCACATGGTTTTGGTACAAGTAAAGCTTATATGCGTGATAAAGATGAAGGTGTTATTGCCAGTTTAACCATGGTTTTAGCTGGTATTTTTATGGTATTGGTTGGACCTTTTATTGTACACCTGATTGTCTATTTACTAAATTAACCCGTACAGTATCGTTTTGAATGTTTTGAATCTCTTTTCTGCAAAGAGATTCATTTATCTTTGAATCGTTTGTAATGTTTTAGGTAAAAAATTAATCAATAGCAAACCAAGCAATGCTGAAAGTCCAGCAAGGATAAAAATATATTCTCCTGATAATTTTTCCCAATATTGCCCAGCTAAGATGCTGCCAGATGCAACGCCAAGTCCCCACATGGTACTGTATAGTGCTTGCCCTCTGCCCTGTTGTTTGGTTGCAAAGTTCTGCAAAATGACCCGCATTGCAATAATATGAAATAAACCAAAACTAAATGCATGAAAAGTTTGAGAAATAAATTGAATAATGAAACTTTCTGAAAATAAACCTGCCAAAATAAATCGAATACTGGTCATGATTAAACAAAGTGCGACTAAGCTTCGCCATGAAAAACGATTTAGGAAGAAATTTGCATAGTTAAACATGATAATTTCAGCAATCACACCAACTGACCATAAAAAGCCAATCTGAGTTGTACTGTAACCAGCAAGTTTTAAATAATTACTATAAAAACTATAAAATGGTGCTTGTGCAAAAAGCATAATAAATTCAATGATAAAAAATGAAAAAACCACTGGTCTTTTTAGAATGGGAAGCAATGGCTCTAATATTTTTTGTGCACTCGGTGCTGCGCTAGGTTCCTTAATCGAAAAGGACCAAATAAAAGCTGTAAATGCAATACATAACAACATCATTGGTAAATATTGAATTGCAATAACTTCTAAAATCGCACCGATACTAAATACGCCAATAATAAATCCAATAGAACCCCATTTTCTAATTTTTCCATACAATGCTGTATGTTGATTACCCAGCCAAAACAGCGTTACACCTTCAAATTGCGCAAGTATGGCATTTTGAAAGAAGCTAAAAATCAACATCAGAAATGCAATTGATTGCATATTGTTGGGAATAATAAAAATCAAAAACCAGATTGTAGCTTCCACCCAGGTTGCCACACGTACCCACAACATTCGTTTGCCCGTTTTATCTGCGATAAATCCCCAAATAAAAGGTGCAAATATACGAGTTAAAATGGCTATAGAGGACAGTAATCCGATTTCTTTATAATTAAATCCTTGATCTTGAAGATATAAGCTCCAATACGGCAAAAAAGTTCCAACTATTGAATAATACCAAAAGTAGAATCCACTCAGTCTGTATTGGATAGGAAAAGCACGCATAAGCTTAGATTGCTACGTATTTTTAATATCTTAGCACATAAGGATTTAACAAATTTGAATTTATTCTACTGTTTTATATATCGTTATTATTGAGCCTATCATCTAAACATAGATGTTCAATTAACATTCTTCTCACTCTTTAACAAATTGGCTAAACACCAATTGATAGATAATTATTTGAGTAGTAAAATAAATTCCAAGAAAATAATTTATTTAATTTAAGTTATTAAGAATAAATATCAAATACTTAAGTAGTATTTTCCTAAATTTAAACAAAATGACAAATAATTTTTACACTTTAATTAGTTAAAATTTTTTAGATTACTGTTTTGTTTGATATCAATATAGATGAAAGATCTTGATTAATTGGAGTAATAATAAAAAATGATGAGCATTGAATCTAGCCCAGAGAAAGGTAGTGTATGCCAGACATGCTTAAGAAATTTCTTTGTACACTTTAGACGTCCTTATAAAATTGGGGAGCCTGTTGCAGCAGATTATAATGGTGAATTTGGTTTTGACTGGATTCGTGATGAGTATATATATCCACTAACAATTATCGATACTGATGAAAATAAAAAAGATACCGTAATTAAAGATTATGATCACAGTGTGCGACAAATGCTTAACAAACAATTCGATGGTACTAGAGGTGTATTTATTAATAAAGGTCTTTATTTACCCGCTTGGCTATCCATTTTTGCAACAAATTGTTCTGGAACATTAGGCAGCGATCAAATCAATAGTCAAGGCGCTGATCTTGATTTAGAGATTCATCAAAGTCCAGATGATGATAAAAGCCCTTTAACTGATGATGGCAGTATTCTAATTTTTAAGTCTTCAAATCCCTGTCTAAAAATTTCAACATTTGAAAAAAACCAACAGTCTCAGATGGTTGAAGAACCGCTGGCAAATTTTATCAACTCTGGTCGAATTTCAGAACAATTAGCAACACAAAAACGTTTTTCTTATAAAAAGAAAAAAGCTATTAATATTATTTGTTCAGGAGACGCATTGAGCCAAAATGAATATATTTTGGTACAAGCAAAAAAGTCAGGAAAAATACAAAATGTGGGTATGCTTTTAGTCGCTAAGAATAAAGAAATTTTTGTGATTAAATTAATTATGGTTGATGTTAAAGTAAATGGAAAAATTTTAAAAAAACCGAAAAATTATGAATGGGAATTAAAAAATAGAATATTTAACCAATGTTTAATGATTGCAGATGTAGTTAAAAAAGAAGTATTTGATTTAGATCGCCTTGCTAAAACTGATTCCGAAGTCCAAAAATTTGTAAAAAAATGGTGGTCAGAAAAAATCAAGATTGAAGATGAAACTAAAATTGGAGATCCAGACCAGCTATATGTTCCAGTGAATGATTTTCATAAAAAAGATACCGCAGATGGAGAAGTCACTTATTTAGTTGAGGATAATAGTGAAAAATTTAAAGCAGAATTATTGAAATTATATGAAACAAAGAACTTTAAATTATTACCCATAAATTCATCTTATGAGTCTCACAGATATGTCTTTTTTGCACCAATCGCAATGAGATATGAGCCTATTTATGAGAAGATTTATGATCCTGTCCTGAAGAAAGAAGTTATGACAATGGTTGAGCCTGGCTCAGTCATTGAAGGATCTGCGAGTTTTGAGGCTGATACTCGACTTTTTAAACGAGAACCAGACATAGATCCTCTATATAAAACTAAGGATATAGAATGGGGAAAATCAGTCGTTATATATGCTGATGCTCCACCCTACATGGATGTGATTGCGCATGAATTAAGTCATACATTAGGCTTATTACATACATTTCAAAATGATAAAATGAGACTTCATCAAGGTTTTACGGATAATATTATGGATTATTCTTATACTGAAGATAAACGGATTTCAAAATTTAATACCTACCAAACTATTTTTAGAAAAGTTCAAGCAGATCAAATTACAACTCATCTTTTTACACCGTCCCAACTATTTAAAAAATCGCATTACTAAAGTTAAAAAGCTATAAGTTCAATACAAGTTATTGAATATTCATTAGAAATATTATTTTTTTATTATGTTATTGGTAGTTTGATCAATATTTTATTGGACACCTACCAGTATCTTCCACATTTTCAACTCCTTAAGTGAAATATACAGGTTCATGTAATGACATTTGAACTCATGTTGAACCGATTCAATGAGATATATTCTAGAAGCTTAAGTCTCCACTTAGTCTGTCATTTATTATCATTCTTGATGATAAATAACCGCTTTATTTTCTCTGTTTCAAAGCAAAAGTGCATTTTAATGATTCAATTAAAATGCACTTTTAGTTTTGTCAAAACTTTAATAGAAGTGTTAAAATTCACAAAAATAATCAATAAAAACAATTTACTATAAAAAACTATACTGCGATTTTTTTATTTCAAGACATTACTATGTAGCAACGTGACAACTTTAGGTAATTGTTTGGAGGGTCTTGTGGTGTTTCCTTTTCATTTCAAGACTCTCTGAAATCTTTAGGCTATGGTGGATATTCAAATCACATTTCAATAGGAAAGAATCACATGACTTCTATCAATGTTGAGAGTATTAAAAATCACGCTGATGTTATTGCTTCATGTGGTACACAGATCGGCAAGGTTGATCATCTTGAGGGACAAGATTCAATTAAATTGACTCGAAGTGATGATGAACATCATCTGATTCCATTAGTTGGGTGAGTGAAATTAAAGATGGAAACGTAATTTTGAATAAAAATTCAGAAGAAGCAAGAAATTAGTGGCAAACATTATAGCTTTTACCTAAAGTAATTTGCTATTTCAGGAATGCCAATCAATTTGATTGGCATTTTTATCTTCAGTGTTTAGCAGATTTTAAAATACAATATTATCAAATTTAATATAATGGGTCCTAGATGAATTAGCCCTCACTCAGATGAATATACATCTACTTCACTCAATCTTTATACATCAATTACATGTTCATCAGTTGCTTTCACATTCCTGTAAATTATGAGATATTATTAAAGTAATTCAAGAATTTCGTAAAATTTTTATTAAATTAATTTTAGATAGTGTTTAAAGAACATAAATTATGAATGCAAAAAAAATTATACAGCGCAATTTTCCTCACAATGACTTATATGAAAACTTATCATTTATAGGAAAGTTGCACGAAGAAAAAATATGGGATATGGAGGAATATTGGCTTTTAGAATGGGGAATTTATAATGTTGAAAGGAATTCATCTGCTATATTAGATTGGGAGCTATTTAGGATTTTTAGCTTAATTATGCTTTCCATAAGCTCTCATTTAGATATGAATGACTCCTTTAAAATAGAGAATTTGGAACTACCATTGATATATGAATTTAGGGAACGAACTCAACTAGTATTTGAGGGTTATTTCTCCGAATTAATGCCTAAACAAATTTTTTTTGAAAAAAAGAATCCTTTACTATCTTCTTAGTTCATCATAATTAGAGTTATATGAAACTGCCCTCAGAGTGAGCGCCATGCTTCACTCAATCTTTAAAGATCAGCTTCCTATAAAGATTGAGTGAACCGAAACAGCTGAGAAAAGAGACAAAACAATTAATATGATTTGATCATTTTCAAATCTGCCTTATCTAACTAAATTTTAAAAAGTTTAAATCATTGATGAACTAAACTCGTTTTGTCTTTATCAATATATTTATCATATTCATGTTGATACTTTTTAGCTAAGCTTAGTTTTTCATCATCTTTTAAAATTTTGCCAGATTGTTGGAAAAATTTATGCTCTTCTTCATCTAAATGATGATGTACAAGCTTACGTAGCTGATTTGCTATACGTAACCAACTCGGATTATTGAGTTCTTTTTCAGTAAGTTGCTCAAGTAGCTCATCTATTTCGTGATGCTCAGACAGAGCATGCCTTGTAATATTCAAACCTGCATCTGTCATCATAAGAGGTATATAAAAATACCTGTCTTCAGCTACAGCATGTGCAAATAATTCATTTTTCAACAATGAGAAATAATGCTTTCTTTCTTCTGAATTGCCAGTAGTTTCAATTAACTTATCAGATAATTCTCTTTGCTTTTCATGACTAAATTTTAAGACATCAAATATGGTGAGTTGCTTACTATGGCTCATACTTTTATCCTATCGAAAAATTTATTTAATATTCAATCTTAGAGGATAAACTCATATTTATTATTGAATTATTGTTTCAATAGTATTTTAATTGTAATAACTGTTTATATTGTACGATCTATGAAATTCAAGTTGCATTCACTTGGATTTTCAATATGTTATCATGATTTTAAGTGATTTATCTTTGTTATGATTGGCTTACTTTTGTAGAGCACTTGTTTATAAACAAGTTGTTAAAATTATTTTTTAGTAAAAATAACAATTTTGTTCCAGCAAAAATTACTTCTTAAAATCAAATCATAGTAGATAAAACATAATAAAAACCATTCTTAACGCCTTCACCTTTACCAGAGTTAAAAAAAGCAGTCGATAAAATCATATCACCAAACTGGTACCTTAAAAAATATTAAAAGTGTATCTTATGGCAATACCACATTAAAAATACACTCTACTACTTCTTTTTTAAATCTTAGGGGTAGAGTTTATGTCTTTTCAACATCATTCTAATGATTTTCTTCCCCCCATTATGGCTGGTTTAATTTCGGTCATTGTTAATTATGGTGGTACCTTTATTTTAATCTTCCAAGCTGCACAGATGGCTGGTCTTAGCCATGAACTCACTGCCTCATGGGTATGGTCTATTTCTATTGGGGTTGGTATCACAGGAATATTATTAAGTTGGTATACCCGCGAACCCATTATCACTGCGTGGTCTACGCCTGCCGCTGCATTTTTAATTATGACGCTTGTAACTGTGCCATATTCCGAAGCAATTGGCGCATATTTACTTTCTGCACTGGCATTTGTGATCTTGGGAATTACGGGCTATTTTGAAAAATTGATTGGTCTAATTCCAACGGGTATTGCCTCTGGTCTCTTGGCAGGTATTTTATTGCAATTTGGGATTGCTGCCTTTACCAATATGACAATTGATCCTTTTTTGGCAATTTCATTATTTTTTATTTACCTAATTACCAAGCGTTTTTCTGCAAGATTTGCCATTATTAGTGTCTTGATTTTTGGCTTTATTTTCTTACTTTTACAATCACGGATTGATTTCTCTGGATTTGAACTAAAATTAGCCTCGCCTATTTTTACCACACCAACTTTTTCTATAAACTCGATACTGAGTGTTGCCCTACCTTTATTTTTAATTACCTTAACAGGACAATATATGCCAGGTTTACTGGTTCTTAAAAATGATGGTTTTCACACCAATGCTAAACCGATTCTTATCGTGACAGGCTTAGGCTCGTTCCTCATGGCTCCGTTTGGTTCACATGCATTTAATCTTGCTGCGATCACTGCTGCAATTTGCACTGGAAAGGAATCCCACGAAGATCCATCAAAACGCTGGATTTCAGGGATTGCCGCAGGTGTGTTTTATATTCTTGTTGGAATTTTTGGTGTAACGTTAGCAGCTGTCTTTGCAGCGTTTCCAGTCGCTTTTATAAGCACTCTAGCAGGACTTGCATTATTAGGTACAATTGCTGGAAGTCTTGCAAATGCGATGAGTGATATTGATTGCCGAGAAGCCTCACTCATTACCTTTCTCGCAACGACGGCCAATATCAGTTTATTTGGTGTTGGGGGTGCATTTTGGGGTTTGGTTTTAGGTCTAATTTCATATCTAGTACTCAATGGAAAATTCAAAACCAAGACACTTTCTTGACCCTACTGGACTAAAGAACTGGTAGTGCTTATAAAACAATCATTTATAAACAGCATATTACCTTTAAATATGCTGTTTTAATTTATTCAGAGTCTAAAACCTCATTCTATAAACCCAGAAATCATTTGATTGACTACAGCCGGTTTTTCAGCATGTAACCAATGCCCGACTTGTTCAATGACTTTAACTTGACTATGACTAAACTGGGTTTCGATTGCAGAAAAATGTTCAGCTTTTGAAATATAAGGTGAGTTTCCACCTTTAATAAACAATGCTGGAATAGGATTCACCTGCTGATTTTCCCAGCTTAAAATATCAGCATAATGATTAAATAAGGCTTGGACATTAAACAGCCATTTTCCCTTACTGAATGATTTTAATAAAAATTGAATCACCATTTCTTCTTTTAAGTATTGACGCATAATCTCTGTTGCTTCTTTACGAGATTCAATTTGTGCATTTTCAACCGCAAATAAGGCTTTAAAAATTTGATCATGGTGATTTTCTTGATATGCAAAAGGTGTCATATCCAAGACAATCATTTTTTGCATACGATCTTGCGCTAAATCTGCAAGTTTCATTGCAATTTTTCCACCCATAGAATGTCCAATCGTAATAAACTTTTCAATATTTAAATGATCAAGTGTTTGCAAAACATCCTGAGCCATCAATTGATAATTCATTTCATCTGAATGTGCAGAATGGCCATGATTTCGAACATCAATTTGCAATAAGTTGAATTTGCTTTGAAATTCACGTGCAATAATGCCCAAATTACTTAAACTTCCAAATAATCCATGAATCAATACCAGTGTGGTTTTTTGAGTTCCATGGCTATCTTGAGCTTGATCGTATTGATAATTCAGTAACATTAAAAACCATCCAGAATTTAAATATTGCGCTTGCACTATGATGACAAGAAGAGAAATGCAGAACAATAGTTTTATCATTCATTAACAATACTGCGACCTAAAAACAATCAATATCTTAACTATCTCTCTTTCAATACCGCACTTGATACACTGTTTAAGTTTTATCTTATTTATCCTCTATTTTGTAGAGAATACACATTTGGCTATAAATATAGACAAATGAGCGATGAGCTTAGGGTCTGTTGACATTTCATAAATGGCTTGCGTTGTAAACTAAAATTGAGCAGGCAAGGCAGGAAACGAAGAGAATAGCGAGACTATTTTCGAGTTTCATAACGAAGGCTGAGATAATTTTAGCCACAACCCTGAGCAAGAACAAAGCACTGCTTTGTTTGCAGCGCAAGGCGCAGCGGGGACTTGTGTGTTTTTTGCCGCTACGAGTTACCTTGCGAAACGTTGTTTCTCATCATTTAGAATGACTAAATTTCATATTTCGCGCCTAGTATCGCCTAAAAAACACACGTAGTCGCAAACGTAGACGAATTGTCTACAGACCCTAATCTAAAGTTGAATAAATAATAAAAAATAAACCTCAATCTACTGTTGAGTCGGGGTTTGAATTACCTATATTATCAGACTTGATTTTTTCGATTGATTTAGGACTTTAGACCATGTTTCAACATGTAGATCCTTATGCAGGTGATCCAATTCTTTCTCTAATGGAAGCCTTTGGTAAGGATGAACGGACACACAAAGTAAATTTAAGTATTGGTCTTTATTATAATGAGGACACAATTGTTCCTCAGTTAGACGCTGTAAAAGCGGCTTTGAAAAATATTGAACCAAGCAATGACAAGGTAAAGCTTTATTTACCGATGGATGGTTCAAAGTCTTATAACGAAGCAACCCAGAAACTGGTTTTAGGTGCAGATAGCCAAGCACGTAAAGATGGTCGTGCAGTGACCATTCAAACGCTAGGTGGTTCTGGTGCACTTAAAGTAGGCGCAGATTTTCTAAAAAAATACTTTCCTGAATCTGATGTTTGGGTGAGCCAACCGACCTGGGAAAACCATATTGCAATTTTTAATGGTGCAGGAATCAATTCACATTTCTACCGTTATTTTGATGCAGCAACCAATGGTGTCAATATTGAAGGCATGTTAGAGGATTTACAGCAAATCCCTGCAAAAGGCATTGTTCTTCTTCACCCTTGTTGCCATAACCCAACAGGCGCAGATTTAACACCAGCTGAATGGGATCGTGTAATTGAAGTATTGAAAGCACGTGATTTAATTCCATTCCTAGATATTGCTTACCAAGGTTTTGGTCAAGGCTTAGAAGAAGATGCTTATGCAATTCGTGCTTTAGACAAGTCAGGATTGAATTTCATTGTAAGCAATTCATTCTCTAAAATTTTCTCACTATATGGTGAGCGTGTTGGTGGCTTAAGCTTTATTTGTGATGACCAAGCAACTGCACAAAAAGTTTTAGGTCAGCTTAAAGCAACTGTACGCCGTATCTACTCAAGCCCTCCAACGACAGGTGCCTTAGTGGTTGATAATGTATTGAATGATGCAACATTAACTGAAAAATGGCATGCAGAGCTTAAAGAAATGCGTGAGCGTATCATCCAAATGCGCGAACTATTAAAGGCAAAATTAACCGCTGCTTTACCTGGTCGTAATTTTGATTACCTTACAGAACAACAAGGCATGTTTAGCTATACAGGTTTAACGGCTGAACAAGTGGATATATTGAAAGATCAATATGCCATTTATTTGCTACGTAGTGGCCGTATGTGTGCAGCGGGCTTAAATTTAAAAAATATTGATTATGTAGCAACATCTGTTGCAGAAGTCATTAAAGCAACTGCTTAAATAAATTGATAAGCGTTGATTGATTCAATCCACTGCCACTTAACTCCCTTTTCATAAGGGAGTTAAGTTTTTGAGATGATTCTTTTTTAAATGAGCATTTTAAAAGCTTAACATTGACATACAGATTTATTTTAATACAATAAGCATTCTTATCCCCCCTTCTTAAAAGAGTAACGCCAATGAAGTAAGTCATTTTCTCATCATTATTTATTTAATTTTTGATGCGCAAAATAGATTCTACTCAAGGCTACACTTATCTTTTGGTTCTGATACCGTCTTTACGATAAATTAAATAATCTACTGTTATTTAAAGCTTTTATTACATACTATTTTGTGCATCCTCTATATGAGGATCATTGAATGCAACAAGCATGTATTATTTCAAATTTGAGTTTGGCATTCCCCACTCAAACAATGTTTACGCAACTAAATTTTGTGCTTTTTTCAGGGCAAACTTCTGCTGTGATTGGCCGTAATGGTTTGGGAAAATCATTACTTTTTAAACTATTACAACTACAACAGCATTCAGATTTAGCCTATTCAGGTCAAATTGCATGGCATATCCAACATGATTATTTAGCACAATTACAACGATTAAATGCCAAAACAATAGCTGAAGCTTTAGATATTGCTCATCTACACAATGCTTTTGAGCGTATTGAAAACAGTAGTGCCAGTTTTGAAGATTATGATCTGGTGGAAAACTGTTGGGATTTACCACAAAAATGGCAACAAATTTTAAGCAATGCACAACTGCCGCTTGATTTAAATTTTCCCATACTACACTTAAGTGAAGGTCAAAAAACCAAGCTGGCTTTGTGTCGCTTATTTCTAAAACAAGATCATTATCTACTTTTAGATGAGCCAAGTAATCATTTAGATACCATGGCAAGAAAATGGTTAATTGAATCGATTCAGGCACATAAGGCGGGAGTTTGTATTATTAGTCATGATCTTCAATTGCTGAATCAAGTGCAGCATATTTATGCTTTAACCGCGCAAGGTTTACAACATGTTAAGGGCAATTATGCAGATTATGTTCAACAGCACCTACAACAAATCCATGCCTTAACTCAGTCTATTCAACAAGAAAAACGTGAATTTAAACAGTTAAAGCAACAACAGCATGATAGTTTAATGAAAGCACAAAAACGTCAACGTAAAGGTGCTCAATTGCGTGACTCGAACTCTCAAGCCAAGATTCTACTGGATTTTAAAAAAGAGCAAGCTGGGCAAAGTTTTGGGAAATTACGTGCACAGCAAATTCGCCAAGCTGATGAAACACAGAGCAGTTTACAGGAGAAACAAACAGCTTTAGAAAAAATTAAACCACAACGATTTGACTTTCAATTTCAATCATCTAAACAAGGTGAAATATTAAGAATTAACGATTTACAATTGCCTTATGCCACCACACTGAACATAAAGTTGTCACTCCAAGCCGGTGAAAAAATCCAGCTTAAAGGTGCAAATTGCGTGGGTAAATCCACCCTATTAAAAATGATTGATCAATCACAAAGTACTGAAATTTTCTTTACCGGGCAAAGTTTATATTTGGATCAAAATTTTAGTTTACTCAATGATGATCTTTCTGTGATCGAGAATTTAGCGAAATTTAATCCAGATATGCTGGAGGTTGAATGGCGAAATTTATTAGGTCAACTACGCATCCGCCGCGAAAAAGCACTCTTAAAATTGGGGCAACTCAGTGGCGGTGAAAAACTTAAAGTTGCATTACTTGGAATAAGTCAGCATCATCAAAATATTGATTTATTGTTATTGGATGAACCTGAAAATCACTTAGACATCGAGTCACGAGAATTACTTGCGCAAGCCATTGAGCAATTTAAAGGTGCTGTCATTCTGGTCTCTCATGATGATTGTTTTGTTGAGCAATCTGGAGTAAATGAAGCATTTTTACTGAGTTAAAAGTATTACTTCATTCTGATCATTTTGAAAAACTTTCCGCCAATGGTTTATTGCCCATATGGCGGATTGCACTGTTCAAACTAAAAGTAAACCTCCAATCTACTCAAAATATTTGCAGTGTTAAGTTTCCCCATATGTAAAATCCAAATATTATTTTTGCTTCTCATCTATGAGCTGAAAACATAATTTATCAATGTTTTTCGTTTTTGGATGAAAAGCTGAGAGGTTAGATAACACAATAACAGCCGTCTTATCCTCAACATTTATTGCCATTGAAGATGAATAGCCACCAGTTCCGCCATTGTGCCAAACCAAATCTTTTCCATTTTGTGATTTTAACAAATGCCAAGCTAAACCGATTTTCATATCTTTGTTCATTTCAAAGGTCGGTGTACGCGTTAAAGTCAATTCGGTATTTTTAGGATCGAATTGTGCGATTACAAATTTTGCTAAATCCTCTGTGGTTGATAATAGCCCGCCAGCACCAAACAAAACGTCAAAATCCCAATTTGATACGATTTGTCCATCAGGATTTTGCCCTTTTACTAACTTAGTATCTAGATTTTGCGAGTTTACAAATGAGTTTTTCATTGTGTATTTATCAAAAATTCTCTTTTGTAATAATGTTTGAAAGCTTTTTCCTTGTGATACGCCAAGCGTATAGCCTAATAACCCCGCCCCTAAATTAGAATAAACATATTTTTTTTCAGGCTCATTTTCAATTTTCAAATCATCTTTAAGGTATTGTTCAATCTGACTTTTACCATAATCTTTGTAGGGATTGCTTTGATTCGATAAATCTAGATTCTCAGGTAAGCGTGGTAAACCGGAGGTATGATTAGCCAAGTCTTTAAAATTCAGTTGAGTGTTATTTTTAAATTTTAAAGATGGATAAAATGGATTGATTTCATCCGTTAATTTAATTTTTCCTTCATCAACAAGCGAAGCTAAAACGGTCGATGTAAAAACTTTCGTAATAGAACCAATTTCAAAAACCTTATTCTGGTTTTCGATCGGTTTGATCATACCTTCAGTTTTGATAACCCCATAATATTTCACTTTTTGATTTTGAACGACTGCAATAGAAAGTTGCGTATTATTTGGAAAATTTTGGCTATTTGAAAAAATGATGTCTGAGATTTCTTTTGGATAAGCATTAAGCGCATTCACAGTATTACTACTATTTATCTCTTTTTGAACTTCGTTAGGCTTCATAATAAGTCCCTTGATATGATTTTCTTGATCAAGCGAAATATTGACCGTTAAAACCATTTTCTCAAACTTGGTTTTATAACTGACATAACTTCCTTGTTGATCGCTGAGAAATTCTTTGCTTTCAATTTTTCCTGCCTGAGATTTCAATCCTGAGAAAAATTGCTTTGTCTTTTCAAGCGGCAATGTCTTTTTCATTTCAGCAGAAAATACATCATAAATTTTTTCATACTGATCAGCATTATAGTTGTTTATAAAATTATCCATGGCAATTTTATAGTTTTCACTCTGAGCAAATATTGAGTTTGATATCAAAATCACAAATAGGATTAAAAATAGTCTTTTCATAGGGTTTTAATAATAGCTAATGAATTGAAGTCTTGTGCTCTAACGCTACACATCTAAAAGTACAGCTTAAAACATAACAAAAAAACTGCTTTAAGCAAGTATTATCAGTCACTCAGTAGAAAAAATTGTTATTTTAGTCTTTTATAATGATTGTTCTGTGTCGAATAGATGAAGCAAATTTGTTAAATTAAACTTTAAAATCATGATTGAATAAATCAGTATTTATTCAATCATATAAGGCTTAAATTTGTGTTATTAACCACAAGTCGCTTGGGTAATTTTTTTGGTCGCAGGATCTACAGTTACAGTCACACGTTCAATACGATAATCCATAGTTACCCCTTGATTTGGCGCAACTTTACGTACGATTGATGCCTGTGTAAGCTGCTTAATTTTCGCTTCAGACATATCATTTTGACCAATCAATTGAGTTGCGCGTTCAGCAACACATGTGGTTTGAGTGTTTTGTGCTGTTTGATCTGGCGTTGCATTGCTTTGAAGCGAAGAACATGCTGATACGGTTAAAGCCATAATACCAAGAGCTAAAATTGCAACATTTTTCATAAGACGACCTATTTTGATTTTTTGCTTTAAAGCCATAACATAACAAAAAAAGATAAGCTTAGAGAATTAATATATAAAACTCATACATTTATCATGCAAATAAAAACCAGTGATACATGATGTATCACTGGTTCTTGGTCGTGCTCAGTATTTAAGCTTAAAAGTTAATCACTGTACGGATTGATTTACCTTCATGCATTAAATCAAATGCTTCGTTAATTTTATCTAAGCCCATTGTATGGGTAACAAAAGGTGCAAGTTGGATATCACCTTTCATCGCATCTTCAACCATACCTGGCAATTGTGTACGGCCTTTTACCCCACCAAATGCGGTTCCTTTCCATGTACGACCAGTCACAAGCTGGAACGGACGGGTAGAAATTTCTTGACCTGCACCGGCTACACCAATGATGACTGATTGTCCCCACCCACGATGAGCACATTCAAGCGCTGAACGCATTACATTGACATTGCCGATACATTCAAATGAATGGTCTACCCCCCAACCTGTCATTTCAACAATCACTTCTTGAACAGGTTTATCATAGTCTTTTGGATTAACGAAATCAGTCGCACCAAACTCTTCTGCCAACTTAAATTTTTCAGGATTGGTATCCACAACAATGATACGGCCAGCTTTAGCTTGGCGCGCACCTTGTACAACCGCCAAACCAATACCACCTAAACCAAATACAGCAACTGAATCGCCTTCTTGTACTTTTGCTGTGTTATGGACTGCACCAATCCCTGTCGTTACACCGCAACCCAGCAAACAAACATGTTCAGGATTTGCTTCTGGGTTAATTTTAGCCAATGACACTTCAGCAACGACAGTATATTCACTAAAAGTTGAACAACCCATATAGTGATAAATAGGTTCGCCATTATAAGAAAAACGTGTCGTTCCATCAGGCATAACCCCTTTACCTTGTGTCGCACGAACGGCTGTACACAGATTGGTTTTGCCTGATTTACAGAATAAGCATTCGCCACATTCTGCCGTATATAAAGGAATCACATGATCCCCAGGTTTTACCGAAGTTACCCCTTCACCAACTTCAACAACAATACCAGCACCTTCATGGCCTAAAATTGCTGGAAATACGCCTTCTGGATCATCACCTGATAAAGTAAATGCATCTGTATGACAAACCCCTGTATGGGTAATTTTAACAAGGACTTCGCCTTTTTGTGGAGGTGCAACATCAATTTCCACAATTTCTAAAGGTTTTCCTGGACCAAATGCAACAGCAGCACGTGATTTCATAGCTAAATATCCTAATAGGTTTGTGTTTTAACAGTTGGACTACAGTAACCTTTTTCTCTTTACAGATTCAACCATTAACTTGATGATATGATTTAGTAAAATTTAAAGTACTCATTGAAAGAATGAATCATTCAAAGACTTCACTTGCCTTCGTTATTTTGGCTTTTTCAATCACTGGATGCAGTTTACCTATGAATCAACCAGAACAAGAACAACAAGTTAAAGTATATGCAGAGCATTGGATCAATGAGCCTCAAGCAAAACAGATGCTTACTCAAGGTCTCACTGCATATTTAGCCATGAATGATGCTTTCCAAAGTATCGCGTCACGTATCCACCTGATTCGGAAAGCCAAATATACACTTGATTTACAATACTATATTTGGGCGGATGATTTTATTGGCAATTTAATGCTACACGAATTGCTTAAAGCTGCTGACCGCGGTGTAAAAGTACGCTTATTAATCGATGATCAAAATGGAACAAAAATAGATCGGCAATTAAGTGCATTGCTGACACATCCAAACATTTCGATCAAATTATACAATCCTTATAAATTCCGACACTTTCGTGTAATGGATTATATTTTTAGAATAAACAGAATCAACCATCGAATGCACAATAAATTAATTATTGCTGATGGTGCAATTGCTGTGACAGGCGGGCGAAATATCAGCAGTGAATATTTTGATGCCAGTGAATCTTTCCAATTTACCGATATGGATATTTTATTTTTTGGTAAAGCAGTCAATCGTGCAAATGAAGTTTTTACCGATTTTTGGAATTTTCAATTAAGCTATCCGATTGATCAATTTATTGATAAAGGTTCTGATCAAGATTTATTAACTTTGCGAAAAAGCTTTGAACGACTTGAACAAGCTGAACATACGACAGATGAAAAGGTAAATCTTGAGCAGAAAGAACTCGCCAATGAGCTTAATCAAAATAAAATCAATTGGGCTTATGCCGATTTTCTGGCAGATTCTCCAAAGAAAAGTTTAGGACAAGCACACGGTAATGAATTAATTTCACACCAAATTCACCAACATTTGGGTGATCCCAAACAAGAAATGGATTTGATTGCCGCTTATTTTGTTCCTACAAAAAATGGGACGGATTTCATCAACCAATTCCCTAAACAAAATGTCAAAGTCAGAATTTTAACCAACTCCTTTATGGCAAATGATGTTGCGCTTGTCCATGCGTTTTATCAAAAGTATCGAGTTGACCTGCTTAAAGGAGGCGCAAAACTTTATGAATTTAAACCTTATATAGAACGCAATCGCCGTACTTGGTATGAGGTCCTTACAGGAAACATCATTCCGAAAAAAGGCAAAAATAAATCCAGTTTGCATGCAAAATTTATCAATATTGATGACAAAGTCTTTATTGGTTCATTTAACCTTGATCCAAGATCATTCAATATCAATACCGAAGTTGGACTGGTTGTTCAATCAGATCCTTTACAAGAGCAAATTTCAAATCTATTGGATCAAACCCTATTTAGGGTTGCTTATGAGTTAAAACTTAATCCACAAGGTGAGCTGATCTGGCTAGATCATCGTGCGGATGGCAAAGTCATTGAATATAAAGTTGACCCTGAAACAACACGATTCCAACGATTTGTCATGTACAGCGTCTCATATTTACCACTTGAATGGATGATGTAAGTTTAGTGTAATGACAACGCATATACCAAACGTATTAAATATTTACTGCTACAAATAACACTCAAACAGACAGAGCCCTTTGATCTCTTTAACCAGTTCTATGTCAGTAAAGCCTGCATATTTTAAGCTTTGAAAATGTTCATGTTTCGACATATACAAGTCATTATTGCTCATCGCATCTGATGCAAAAATATGGTCACAGACCAAATACAGAGCATCACGTTTTAATAATGTCTTTACTTGTTGATGAAATTGATTTGCATAGTTTTTATGGCGTAACTCATGTAAAGCTTGATGAATAATGATGGCATCATATTGTCCAAGCTGATCGCGCCAATCTTCATTTTTAAAATCAGCAATCAGATATTGCACTCTGTCTAACTCAGAAGAAAGTAGCTTACTTTTAGAAAGCTCATGCATTGCATCAGAGAAATCTAGCGCTGTATATTCAATATCAGCACACTGGGTAAGTAAATGTTTGGCAAGAAAACCAGGACCTGAACCTATTTCTAAAATATTGAACTGCGTGTTTTGATCAGTTTGATAGTGTTTCTCTTTGGCTGCTTTTTGAATTAAATTCACATAATAGTCAAAAAACTCATAACGCCAAGGGCGTTTTTCATTGGCTTCATTTGCCCATTGCAAAGCATCTTGCGGATTTTTTAAATCAATTGGACTTGGTACATCCTGAACACTCATTATAATTATTCCACTGAAATCAATATAAATTTGCTTACTATTTACCCATATTTTAAAGCAATAAGGAAACGGATTTTCGCTAACTTTGTAAGTTATTTATTTTTAACTGCTGAATTGACATCGCCAAAATATCAAAGACTTTTTTATCTACACATTGTGCAACATTAAAGCGCATGAACTGTCCTGCATTTTCAGCTTGGCTAAAAGAATTACCCGGCGCTAGAATTACGCCCTGTTTAAGACATAACTTTGATAATTCAGCAGCCTGTATACCATCTGGCAATTTGCACCATAAAAAAATCCCTGCTGTTGGCACAATCCACGGTTTTATACCGAGTTGCCCCAACTTTTGCATCATTTCATTGCTGACTTTAAGCAAATGTTTCTTTAACCAATCTAAATGTTTAGGATAACTGCTGTCCATTAGAGCCTGATAAATAATTTCTGCATTTAAATGACTATTGCTAAAGTTGGTCGCAATTCTTAAATCTATCAATTGATCAATCAGTTCTGACTCTGCAATGATATAACCGCAACGAATTGCAGCTGATAGAGTTTTGGTAAAACTGCCAATCTGAATGACATGCTTAAAACCTGCTAATGAAGCATAACGTGGTGCTGGTGTATATTCAAAATCAGCAAAAATTTCATCTTCAATAATCAATAAATCAGTTTTCTCAACCAGCTTAGAAATTTGATAAACTGTTTGTAGCGAAATCGTGGCCCCTGTTGGATTATGGATCCCTGAATTGGTTAAATAGATTTTAGGCTTTAAATTCAATGCTTGTTCAAATTTCTCTACATCTGGTCCAGTTTCTGTAAATGGAATTGGAACGGCTTTTAAATGATGTGCCTTAATCAAAGCGCGGAAATTAAAATAGCAAGGATCATCAATCAAGATCACATCACCTGCGCTAAGTAGGTGTCTGAAAATTAAATCAATGGACTGGGTTGCTGAGTCAGTAATAAGAATTTGATTCAGTTTGAATTTTAAATCATACAGTTCTTTTTTTCTGGCAATAAATTTACGTAACTCCAAATGTCCATGCGGTGTTGCATAATCGGTGAGCATGATGATTTCAGACTTAGCAGCTTGTTTTAATGCTTTACGGATCGATTGTTCAGGCATCCAAGTGGTGGGTAACCAGCCACAACCCGGTTTTAGCACATCGGTCTTCGCCTCTAATGACTGCCTTGAAATCCATAAGGGATCTATTTCACGTTGATACTGTATTTCAGTATCAATCATTTGCATCGGTTCGGCTTTACCTAATACATAGTAACCAGAACCAAGACGAGATTCTAAAACACCTTCCGCAACTAATCTGGCATAGGCTTCAACGATCGTTGAAACAGAACAATTTGTTTGTGTAGCAAACTGACGGACTGAAGGTAAGCGTGAACCTGCAATCAAACTTTTATTCGAAATTTGATTTTTAATCATCAGCACTGTTTGTTCAATTTTTGTTTTCGCCATTTAAAAACCACGTATTTTAAAAATAAGAAATCTGAGAAAACGCGTTAGATTGAATAGAATTGTACTGGTAAAAATAGCATAACAGTTATTTAAAATTGTACTGTAGTGTACATATATATTTCCAGTCAATAGCGATTAAATCATCATAAATTGACTGAGTAATTGATGATGGATAAAACAAATATTGGCTGGCTGAATGGTTTTATTGGTGTCGCGATTTTTGCTGGCTCTTTGCCTGCAACCCGTATTGCCGTCATGGGGTTTAGTCCAGAATTTTTAACCACAGCTCGAGCAGCCATTGCAGGAAGTATTGCTTTAATCTGCCTGTTTATTTTACAGCAATCAAAACCTACTTTTGCCCAATTTAAATCATTGGTTATTGTGGCTTTAGGTGTGGTGATTGGTTTTCCATTATTTACGGCCTTAGCTTTACAAACAGTATCCTCGGCACATGCTATTGTCTTTGTTGGTCTCTTGCCTTTATCGACTGCAATTTTTGCAGTTTTACGTGGGGGTGAAAAACCTGCTACACAATTTTGGTTATTTGCCTTAATTGGCAGCGCCATTGTGGTTGGATTTATGTTTTATGAAAACCGTAATTTAAGTTTTAGTGTGGGTGATCTCTATATGCTTGCATCAATTGTTGTCTGTGGATTGGGTTATGCTGAAGGTGGAAAGCTTTCAAGAGAACTGGGTGGATGGCAAGTGATTTGTTGGGCTTTAGTGGTTGCATTACCCTTGATGCTTATCTCAAGTCTATATTACCTACCATCAAGCTTTGCAAATATTCATTGGCCAGAAACAATTGGTTTAATCTATGTGTCACTGTTTAGTATGTTGATCGGTTTTATTTTTTGGTACAAAGGTCTAGCGTTGGGCGGAATTGCCAAAGTTGGACAAATTCAATTGGTACAACCGTTTATTGGTTTAATGCTTTCAGCGGTTCTATTGGGTGAGCATGTAAGTTTTGCAATGATTGTTGTTTGTTTTGCAGTTGTGATCTGTGTTGCTCTGGCAAAACGATTTGCATAGGAAATGGAAAAGCTTAAGCATTTATTGACTATATCTGTATATCGATTTAATCAAGTACAATGGGATAAATGCCTAAGCTAAAACAAAAACTGTCAATTACAGATATGGTTTATTTTGCTAATTTTATTCAACATGTTGACGCTTTAAGGAGAAAAAACATGAGTGATTCTCAAAATTGGCAACAAATAATAAAAACCATTTCAACTGTTCAACGTGCCTCTATGCATTGTTCGATTGCAACTGTCGATCAATTGGGGCAACCCAATATAACGCTTATAGGAACAGTATTCTTAAAAATGATCAAACTGGATTTTTCTTTGATACTTATAGTGAATCATTTAAAGAAAACATTCCTAACAATAGCAAAGCATGTTTACAAGCAGTGAATAGCAAACGTTTTTTCTGGTTGAAATCGATGATTCTTGGTAAATTTTCAGATTTTCCCGGTGTTCGTTTAAATATCGAAATTGGTGAACTACGTATTGCCACTGCTGAAGAATTAATAATGATTGAACAGCGTATCAAACCACTCTCATGGACTAAAGGGAGCCAATTGATTTGGTCTAGTTTTACCCATGTTCGAGATTTTAACGTGACTGGTTTTAAATGGGTTCAATACCCAACCATGATGCCAAATTATGAGTTTTAAACTTACTTAAAGTAAGCCTATTTCATTAAATAAGTTCTTATATGCCTCTGCCTTCTTATCCAGTGCTAATGGATACGCTCTTGATGAAGAAGGCATCCGATATAAACCTATCTCTCGTCCAGCAAATATAGCTTGTGAGGATTGCCCTATCTGTGGCTTTTCAGTTTCTTCAGGCATAGATAACATCAAGGTATCTGTTGCCTTATCTCCAGTGGTCATGATGCTGTTACATTCAGGAATTTGCGTTAAAAGCTGTGCTAGGTCTGTGGGGGTTTTAATCTGTAGGAATTTATCTGAGGCATTTCCTTTTAAGCGAATAACTTGATACGCCGTATCAAAAATTGCGATACCTTTTTCGATTAAGAACTCACGAATGCGTTGTTCTTTAAAATTTTTATTGGGTAAATCTAAAAAGTGGTCTTTATTTTCAAAGAAAATAAGCCCAAAAATCCGCCACATATCATTTTGATAATTCGGATAGTAAAAATCCATCTTCCATCTGCTTTGAGGCGGTGGAAAGCTACCAAGCATCAATAGCTTGGCATTTGCAGGAAGAAATGGTTTGAGTGGGTGGGTTTCTATTTCGATATCAGTCATTTATTAAAAGAACCAAAGTTTATAATTTAGTGAAAAATTTTAATGATTTTATCTGGATTTTAATTTTTTACCTATGCCTTTTGGTATCTCTAATTTGTACTTTCAATTTATTACAGAAAATTCGGAATACTCCTTTTTATACAGCACATTCAACCTGTTTATCTGATAAATGCAACTCCATTTTAAAGCTTGCTTCTTATCCGAAATAATCTATTGAAACAGTATGATTTGTGAATTGTTTTTAACCCTCTATAAATAGAGGGCTTTTCCATAGATATGGGATAGAAAATTTCAATTCATTTTCTAACTACTGAACATATAAATTTTATTTTGATTCAAAGGAATTAAGCAATAAAACCACCATCGACACTTAATTCAGCACCGCTAATATAGCTCGCCTGTTCACTCGCTAAAAATAAAACAGAATTCGCAATATCAATGCCCTCGCCATATCGACCTACTGGGATATTAGGCAATAATAGGCTTGCTATTGGTCCATCTATAGGGTTCATATCAGTATTGGTTGGACCAGGATGAATGGTATTAATTGTAATACCTTTAACGCCAAGCTCCCTAACTAATCCTCGTGAAAATCCTGTGATTGCGCCTTTTGTAAGAATATAAATTGATGCTCCACTAAAACCAGAATAATTGACCATCGTACTGCCTATATTTATTATTCTTCCGCCTTTCCCCATATGTTTTAAACTTTCACGAGTGGCCAAAAATACCCCCATAATATTGACAGCCACCAATCGCTCGAAAGCACTGATTGATACCGACTCTAGACTGCCTAAATGACTTATTCCAGCATTGTTGATTAATATATCGATTTTATGGAATTTTTTAGCAACATCTTCTATCGCTTTGATTAGCATTTCAGGATTCCCTGAATCTGCCTTTATCGCTATGGCTTGCCCACCATGAAACTCGATTTCTTTAATCAATTCTTCAGCTTTGATTTGCGAAGAATGATACGTAAAAGCAACTATAGCGCCATGGGCGGCTAACGTCTTGACAATTTCAGCACCAATACTTCGCGATCCACCGGTAACTAACGCAACTTTTCCAACCAGCGATAATTTATTTAACATTTCACATTACTCTTTTATTAAAGTCTCCCGACTATAAAATCAGTACTCATTGTGAAGTAGAGTGCTTTTGCTATAATCTTTTTCAAGTAAAAATTGAAAATAGAATATGGAAACGCTGTCTAATCTCGAATCATTTATAAAAAGTGCAGAATATGGAAGTTTTTCTGCCGCAGCACGACATTTAAGCCTAACACCTGCCGCAGTGTCTCGAAATGTAGCGCAGTTAGAGCAAAATTTAGGTGTTCGGCTTTTTCATCGAAGTACCAGAAATCTTAAATTGACGGAAGATGGTGAACACTTTTTTATCAGTATTCGAGACAGTTTAAATAGTATTCAGACAACTATTTCAGAATTTAATGTTGATTCGAGTAAGCCAAAAGGCATTTTAAAAGTCAGTTTAAGTGCTGGATTTGGGGTGGAATATATCCTGCCATTGATGCCTGAATTTATCAGCAACTATCCAGATATCAAACTTGAGTGGCACTTATCTAATAGACAGGTCAACTTAATAACAGATAATTTTGATGTGGCAATTGGAAGTGGGATTAAATTAGGTCAAGGCATTATTATCAGACCACTATCCCCGCTGCACATGATTATTGTTGCCTCACCTGATTATTTAAAACATAAAACACGGCCCAATCATCCAGCGCAAATCTCCGATTGGGATGGGATTGTCATGAAATCCCCTCAAACCGGTAAGTTACATGAATATCAATTTACAGGTCCAAATGAACAAGAGTTTTACTTAAATTTAAATGAAAAACTTATCGCAGATGATCCAAGTGCATTACATCAAGGTGCCGCTTTAGGATTAGGTGTTGCTGCGATATCCACTGCTCATGCAAGAAAATATATAGAAGATGGAACTTTAATTAGAATCCTACCTGACTGGTATGCAGATTTAGGGAATACCAATCTTTATTTTTCTAGCAAAAAACACATGCCAGCAAAAACTAGATGTTTTATCGATTTTATCGCGCTTAAATTTGAACAGCTAAAATTGAATCAACAACTATCTGCTTTGAATATGGGAAAAAACACCACACTTTCAATTAAAAATTAGTTTTATTGACAGATTTTCAACAAATCGGAATAACTGTTTCAACTGTTCTGTAGCTACAAGGGACGCTTCAATACAACAATAATGTATTGATCAGTCGTTAGATACGGCCCCTATCTAGAGCAATGTTGGAGATCCATTTATGAATACTACGAATATACAAAATACTGAAAATCGTGAAATAACAGAAACTTTAGCTGTTTTAGAAAGGCATTTAAATGCTTTCCGCTTAGGTGATGTGGACTTAACAGTGCAAGACTATGCATCTGATGCCATCATTATCAATGGAACCGATACGGTAATACGTGGTACCGATCAGATTCGAGAAACATTTATAAGTGTATATCGGGATTTTTTCCCTGAAGGTACACGTGAAATTAGTATAGAAGAAAAAACAGTCTATGGTGAAGTCGCCTATATTCGCTGGTCAGCGCCTAATGCAAAAATGGCCACGGATACGCTGATTGTGAAAAACAATAAAATCGTGGTGCAAACCTTTGCTTGTCATTTCGGTTAACGAATCTCAGAAATAAATACATGTCAGCTGAATTTAAATTAGCCAATACATTCTATCTAGACATTCCCAAAATGGATGAAATGCTTCTTATTTTAAGCAATGAGCACAATGCATAAATCTGAGTGACGCTGTTTTTTTTCATCCATTCTGCGGAAGATCATCATTTAGGTAAGATTATGCCTCGATCACCCCATATACAGAAATCCAATGATACCCCCTCTGAAACAAAACCTTATACCCTGGCATGGATCAGTATTTTAAGCTTTTTAACCTTACTCGGCCCTATGTCAATAGATATGTATTTACCTGCATTTCCTGAAATTGCAGTAGAATTTGGTGTGACAACCAGTGTTGTATCATCATCATTGCCCGCATATTTTTTAGGTTTAGTCATTGGTCAACTTATTTATGGCCCGATTAGTGATCGATTTGGACGTAAACCACCGCTATATTTTGGATTAACTTTATTTGTGATCGCATCTGTTTTGTGTATTTTCACCACACAAATAGATCAATTGTTAATGACAAGAGTATTGCAAGCTTTAGGTGGTTGCGTTGGAATGGCGATGGTACGTGCGACGATTCGTGATCGATTAACACCTAAACAGTCTGCAAGAGCTTTATCCAGCATGATGCTCATGATGGGACTCGCACCAATTCTTGCACCGATATTGGGTGGATGGTTTTTAGTCAATTGGGGATGGCAAAGTATTTTCATTTTCCTTGCCTGTTTCGGTGTCATCAATATTGTTCTTGTGCATTTTTATTTTGAAGAAACACTGAATCACCATAAAAGAAAATCTCTTCATGTCGGCGATATTTTTATCAATTATTTCCATGTTTGTCGGGACAAAAGTTTTTTAACCCCTACACTTATAGGTAGTTTGTCTTATGCAGCATTCTTTTCTTATATTGCCGCTGCACCAGCGATTTTCATTGATCAATTCCAGATAAAACCTGAAAATTTTGGTTATTATTTCAGTATAAATGCCGCTGGCTTGATTATTTTCTCGCAAATCAATCTTCGTCTGATTGGTCGATTTAGCCTTATAAGAATCTTATTACTCGGTATTCTGATTCAAGTGATGAGTGCGATTTGGCTATTTATCTCGCCTCGATATGATTTGGTCAATCTATCCTCAACCATGCTCGGATTGTTTGGTCTTGTCGCAGGTCTTGGATTGGTAAGTGCAAACAGTAATGCATTGGCATTATCTCAACAAGGTCAACGTGCAGGTACTGCAAGCGCACTTCAAGGTGCTATTCAATTCTTAATTTGCTTAATTGTGGTGCCGATCAGCCATACCTTTCATTTTAATCCACTTATGAATCTATCAATGATTATTATGATTTGTACAATGCTGGCATTAATCCTCACAATGATATATCAGAAAAGCCAACTAAATTTCACTAGATGATTGATATTACATTTGTTTTCTAACAATATTTGGTGTTTTTCCTGTCCATTGCTTAAATGCGTGAATAAACGTGCTCTGTTCTGAATACCCGATTAAAGTTGCAATAGTTGTTAAATTTAAACTTTTATCCTTTAAGTACTCTAAAGCTAATTTTTTTCTTGTATCCTGTAATAATTCACGAAAAGTTATACCTTTATTGAGTAGCTGCCTATTTAAAGTACGCGGTGAAACAGCAAGGCTAGATGCAATTAAGGCCAATTTAGGTTCGCCTAAAGCGATATGATGAATAATCTGTAACTGAACTTTTTTTATGAGTTCGTCTTTATATTCTAAGTCTTTTAATAAATCATATGTCTGCTTTGTTAGTATAGATTTTAAAATCGTATCAGGCATTAGATTTTTAATATCAAAAACTGATTTATCAAACTTAATCCACATATCATTTTGTTCAAAATTGATTGGACAAGAGAAGAAATCTATCAGTTCTTGAGTGTTATCTTTAGCAGCGTTTCTTATTCCTAAAGCGATCGGCTTAACTTCAAGACCCGTAAGTATTTTTATAAATTGAACTGGAGCAGCTAAAGAAAATAACTCTTCTTGATAACCTGGTAAACAGAGTTCGATTTTTCCGACAATAACAAAGTCTTTCTCACTTTCTCTTATCTCCAATTCGTGGACATCAAAAAAGATCTTTTGAAATAATTTCATTAAATTTAAAGATTCGGCTAAATTTTCACTGCTATAAAGTAAATATCCAGCTATTCCAAAGCTATTAAATCTTATCGTTTTTGCAAAATTCAAACTAAAATTTGGATCTCCTGTTATTTCCTCTGCAGTTTTCAAGTATCTACGCCATTCTTTCATAGGTAAAAAATCAGTATTAAAATCAAAATCTAAAACCTTTCTCATCATTTCATGATCAATCTTTAGTTCACTTAAATATTGATGCAACCATTGAAAGTAATATGTAGATATTCTTGCTATTGCCATAAAAATTTCTATTTTGGCGTGAATTTCTAATTTATAGAGTGATACTACCAATTTTTCTCCTAGAAGAAATACGAAAATATCTATTGAAAGCCTAAAAAAGTTCTAAGGGATTTATATGGAAATTAAACTTATTCATAAACTGAATAAAATCAAACAGAATTTTTCATTCATCAGTGAGGTGCTTAATAAAGAATTAGGATTGAAAGAAATTCCATTATCTGAGCTGCGTAGTCGATATGAATCGGTACATTTTAGATATGCCATGATCCAAGGAATGAATGTACATTTCACAGATCAGGGACATGGACAAGTCATTGTCCTACTGCATGGCATATTGTCTTCTTTGCATACATGGGAAGCTTGGGCTGAGTATCTAAAAAAAGACTATCGAGTTATAAGTATTGATTTACCTGGATTTGGCTTAACAGGCCCACATCCTCAAAAAAAATATCATCCTGATGATTATGTTGAATTTCTTTCTGAATTTATTCAACATTTAGATATACACGATTTTCATCTAGCAGGTAATTCAATGGGTGGATTAATTGCATGGTTATTTACTAGAAAATTTCCCAACAAAATAGGTAAATTAATCTTATTAAATCCAGGCGCATATCATTTCAAACCTAGCAAGATATTAAAACATATCTTAGATTCAAAATTATTAATACTCGCCAAGCTAACAGCGCCTAGAATATTATTTAATTTAGGATTAAAAGATGTATACAGCAATAAACAACGAATAACCCCTGAAATTTCTCGACGATATCATGAGCTTTTTTTACGCGAAGGTAATAGAGAGGCTATGCTTGAATTAGCTAAAATATTAACAGAAATAAATCTGAAAGATGAGCTAAAAAAACAAATAAAATATATTAAAAATCCAATTTTACTTCAATGGGGTACTGACGATAAATGGTTGCCATCAACGCAGATTAATAAATGGGAAAATGATGCAAAAAATATAACTGTTATAAAATATGCAGGAGTTGGTCACATACCAATGGAGGAAACTCCTAAAATGACTGTAATTGATGCTAAGTCCTTTATAGATCAGTAATATAGTTATGGCTAGATGTTCAAAATCAATGTATTTAAACCACCCGCAGGTGGTTTAAATGCGACAAACACAATAAAACTCAGTAGCCATTCGCGCTTAACTTAACTCTAAAAGGCTCTGTTTGATTTTTCATCATTTCCTTCATCTCTGCTGTGATCTCAACACCCATCTCTTCAAGCATTAACAAACCAAATTCTGAAGTGCTCTCTGCAAAATTTTTGTTATCTATTAACATTTGAGCAAGCTTTACATTTTTAGGAAAATCAGGGAAAAACTCATTAAAGTCTTTTTTATCTTCAATTCCAAAATAGATAAATCTTCGCCATTCATTAGTTTGAATATCGCGTATAAAAATTATGTCAGCTTCAGTCTGCATAGGCTTTTTGAATATTTCATCTTGTGATTGCATAGGCACAACACAAACTTCACCTACACTAGAAATATAGTTTAATTTTGGTTTTAAAAATGTAGAATCTATATTTTTATAAGATCCATCTTTGGCTAAATCTTGCTGTAATTTAATGTCTTTTCTGTACTCAGCATCGCTGATCCATTCACCTGAAGAAAAAGTCTGTCCTTGATGCTTAGGTTTAAGTTTACGATCATATTCAATCTGATCATAAAATTTTAGAACATCATCAAGTGAACCATTTTTTAGTATTTCGACTTCCTTGTCCCCTTGCTTATTAAAAATTTCATAGCTTTTTTCACACTGTAAGTTCTCTGCAAAGGTGAAACTTGATGCTAAGGTTGTTAAAGCAATAATGAATAATTTTTTCATGAAATACCCTCTTAATATTTTGGGGATAAGATACTCAGGTTGAGATCAGAAATAAACCTTACAAAAAATTTATTTAACACAACACATTAGCTGATTTTTTCAACTTGACCACTAAGCTATTATTTTTAAATAAATTTTAGCAACATTCCGACAAAACTATTTTGCATCAAATCTCTTTATGAAGGGTCAATTCTTTATTGCTGCTGTGATTACTGGCTTTAAAAAATTGCTAGAAATTTCATATAGAACAAAGCTTTAATCAATATTCTTAGTTCTAATAAAAGTCGTTGCTTCAATTTGCCCCATATAAAAAATACAAAACTTGGCGATGTGCTGTTTTTAATCGGAAAGTTCAAATAAAATCATCAAATATCTTGAATTTGTAACAATTTCAAGATATGGTAATAAAAATCATTGCATATCTCGGTAATATATTTGATAGTTAAGGTTCTTTAAGATTTATCTAAATATTAACTGACTTTATACAACCGAAAACTTTTTCTTAACATTAAAAATCAATTCGTTATGAACATTAAACTTTTTACAGCATTATTCTTGATCATTGGCCTGTCTGCTTGCAATAAAGAGCCTGAGCAGCATGCAACTGCGCAAACAGATCGACCAACCCTCACTGCACAATTTGAACAATCAGATGAAATGATTAGTAAATATCTTGATCAACTTGATGATCCAAATACAACATTGGATGATAAGACCAGAATCGTATGTCAAGATTATCCTAAAGAATACAAATCGAATTACATGCCAAATTTACTTAAATTAAATCCAGAGAACTATACTGAAGCTAAATTACTTTCAGACTTAGATATTGCTTTAAACTATTACAAAGAAAAAGAAAATATTCAGTGTAAAGATACAAAATAGTGATGGTCATTTATCAAGTTTTAGCGCTTACAATTTTTAAAAAAAATTTAGATTAAATGTTTGTTTTATATAAATAGTTTAAGTGTTTGGTATCTAATAAAAATAGGGAGCTTAAAAGCTCCCTATTTTTAGTTCTTTTCACGGTAGTATTGATGTTTTCTTTTTGAATGGTGTTTCCAGTTTTTTCCACCATAGCAAAAAAAAGGTGTTGGCTCTGTAACCCATGAATCCATCAATGGTCGACCACGTCTGCATCTTAGTTTAAGAAAATAAGATCTATACTCAATCTCGTGTAAGAAAAAACTACTTTTTTCTTGCTTAACGCTGTAGTGGCGATAATAAGTATCTTGGCGATGTGGAAAAATTTCATCATCATAATCGCCAGTTAAACCTTTTTTAACAACGCTTACATATTGTTGTTTAAGGTGTTTCAGTTTATCCATATTTCTCTCATTAGGTAGTTAAAACCTAATAGAGAGTTTTCGCGTAATAATTCATATTTTATGTTCTTTTTGAATTTGCTTAATTTTATCACATGAATTTGCTAAAAATACACTGTGAAATTTGTTTTGCCCAAATTTGATAAATTTCCTGACTCGGGTGAAAACCATCACGTGCCATTTGTAAATTTAAAGTTTTAAAATGGGCTAAATCAAAACGAATCAATTGATAATTGATTTTATTTTCGATGAATTGGGCTAACTTCTGATTCATTGCACTCGAATACTGTCCAAACAGCCATCCCAATGGATTTGGTAATGCTGGAAACAGATTCATTGGGGGAACACCCGTGACTAAAATCATCTTTGGCAAAAACTTAGCTTCAATTTCTGTATAAAGCCCCCTTTGTTGCTGAATCCATTTTTGTGGTGAAATGAGTTTTGTGACATCGTTTACTCCCACCGATGTAATCACAACATCAAACTGTTGATTGTCTAATTGCTTGGTTCTTTGCAAAATTTCTAAGGTGCTATCTCCTGTTTTCGCTTCTAATTGATAAGTGACTTCAAAATTAGAGGTTAATTCATCGAGTAAACACCCCAATAAGGCTTCACGTTGATCTTCAACCCCCACACCTGCGGCAGCAGAGTCACCCAAAATTAAAATAGATAGTGCTTTTCCTTGTCCTATAACACCTTTTCGCAATCCTTGAGGTTCAGCTAATCGAGGTGTATTTTTCTTGACGCGATAACCTTGAAGAATTAACGCTGGAACAAGAACAATAGTAGAAATTTTTAAAAGCATATTTGAGTACCAATCCAACAAAGCTATCTCAAAATCAGTCAGAGTCAGATATAGTTTGTCGCAATATTAAAATCATAAAGTTCAATGTCGATTTGACTTAATTGTATAGCCAAGTTGCTATTGGGCTAAATCAACAAAATTTAAGGCAAAAGCAAATATAAATGTACCAATAAACTCAAAAACTAAAACCGCATACTTCCTGTTTTTGCTCATCAAATAGGCATTATAGGTCCCGATTAAAATGATACCAAGATACATTAACTTTTGAATATCATCGATTTGCATCAGGCATTGTTGAATTTCACAGTGCTTTTCAAAAGAGAAGAGATACAAGATACGCGCAAGAAAAACTAAAAAGCTGGTCAGGAAAAAACCCAATACGATAAACATATTAAAATTCTCATTATTTTTTATCCAGTTAGATTTTAAAGCTTTATCTATGCAATGCAATAAAAAAGACCCTTGATGGGTCTTTTAAAGCTAAATAAAGCTCAACCGAGTTTATTCACAATTTTTAATGGCAATATTTTCATGGCTAGTCCTATCGGCAACCAAGGCCATTGTGGTACATAAGCTTTAACAGGTTGTTTTTCAATTGCTTTAACCAATAAATGAGAACCTGTTTCAACATCGACCTCAAACGGTAGTTTTTTTGCCCCTTCATTAATTTCAGTACGAATATAACCAGGGAAAATCGTAGAAACTTTAATTTTCGTGTCAATTAACTCAGCACGTATCCCTTCCGCTAAAGCAGCTACACCAGCTTTACTTGCTCCATATGCGGTCAAGTGTTTAGGCATACCACGAAGTGCACTCATAGAAGAAATCACAACCAGATGACCAAACTTTTGCTCACGGAATATTTCAACAGCGGCTTCACACTGTGCCAATGCAGAAATGAAATTGGTTTCTACAGTTGCACGGTTAATTTCAAATTTACCATTGCCAATTCGACGACCATCACCAACACCTGCATTGACAATGATACGATCGAGCTTACCAAAGTCCTGCTTAAAAGCTCGAAAGACTTGAAAAACTTGCTCATAGTTGGTCACATCTAAAGTTTTGGCAATCACTTTGATACCATATTTAGACTCCAACTCTTGTTTTAAGCTTTCTAAACGCTCTAAACGACGCGCACAGACGGCTAAGTTATAACCTTTTTGCGCAAATTCTCGTGCCATTCCTGCACCGATTCCAGAACTTGCGCCTGTGATTAAAATGGTTTTTGCCATGACAAATTCCTTAAACTGTTTTTATATTTCTAAAAGTGCGACTTTAAATCCACGTCAATAATTGCGGATCTTCAGCCTTAATAAAATGATGTTCATTCAGACTTAGTAATTGCGGTTCATTTCCCACCAGTCTTAATGTGGTTAAACTGGTATTGGCAATTGCCCAATTCAATGCAAAGGTTTTATTGGCACTTAACTCCAAGAGTTTTCCTGCAACAACTGAAATAACTCCGCCAGAAGTAAATACGATTGCATAGCGAGGTTTGGTTTTCACTAACTCATCACATAAATTCTGTAAAGCCGTTTCTACACGGTTTTTAAAATCTGGCCAAGATTCGTCATACTCATGGTGATATTCACCACCAGTCCAACGGTCAATTGCCCCTTCAAAAATTTTTGCCAAATAGGCACGTGGACTTTTTTCTTTGGCAACATCTTGTTGAAGTAGATGCGGTTGATTAAAACGCGGATCATATTGAGCAAAAACTTGTTGGTGGTTAAATTCATTCCAATGATGGTCAGTCACAATTTGAGCATCGGAAAAACTTTCAGCCAAAGCAAAACTTGCTGTTTGCTGATGGCGTAACATTGAACCTGCAACCACATAAGGCTCTTCTTTCAAAATTTTATCGAGATATTGCCCCAATAGTTTGGCTTGTAACTCGCCATTGGGTGAAAGTTTGTCATAACTCTCTGCACCAAATGACGCTTGTCCATGACGAACGAGGTAGATTGTGGTCATTTTCCTAAAATTTCCTTAAATTTTTCAAGATATTTCTGTGCAACTTCATTGGCTTCAATTTTTTGTAAACCGATAAGTTTTAATGCACGAATATGTAAGGCATGAATCACAATCCAAAAATCTTTAAAAGCAGGATTATCTGTTTGTTTATGATAGTAACGATAATAAATTTGCTGTGCGATTACAGCTAAACGGAAAATACCAAATACTTCGTAGAATGCCCAATTATCGGGTTTTAATCCGGTTTTTTCTAAATAATATTCAACCACTTCTTTACGGGTAAGCATGCCTTTTAAATGTGTAGGCTGGCGACGGGTTGATTTAAAAATTTGGTTGTCTGTATGCTCCACCCAATAGGCCAAAGCAGAACCTAAATCCATGAGAGGATCACCAATGGTTGCCATTTCCCAATCCAATACACCAATCACTTGGGTTGGGTTTTTAGGGTCAAGAATGACATTATCAAAACGCCAATCATTGTGAATCAAACACGTGTTTGAGTCAGCAGGAATATTTTCATTAAGCCATTTACGTACAAATTTAAAACTCGGCACATTGATGGTGTGCGCCTTTTCATAACGTGCATCCCAACCTTCAACCTGACGACGACAATACCCATCACCTTTTCCAAGTTTTTCGAGTTCGGTGCCTTGATATGGAACTTGATGTAATTCAATCAGCTTGTCCAAGACATTAATACACAATTCATGCACTTGCTGTTGAGTAAAATTCAGTTCAGGGGGCAGTTTGGCACGTGGAATAATCCCTTCAATGCGTTTCATCACATAGAAGTCACAACCGATTACGGATTCATCCTGACACAGCGCGACCATTTCAGGAAGAACTGGGTAGTATGGTGCAAGCCATTTTTGTACATGATATTCACGCGCCATATCATGTGCAGATTTCGCCTTTGTCCCTTTGGGTGGGCGACGTAAAATTAAATCAGCATTGTCATATTTTAAACGATAGGTCCAGTTTGAAGCTCCGCCAGAATATTGAGTCACTTCTACTTTGCCTGAAATTTCAGATCCATTTTCAATGAGCCAATTTCCGACAGCACGAATGTCCAACTCCTCGCCTTCACGTATATTTCCACCAATATCAATGACTGACATATTATTTCCCTGAATCTTATGTTTTAAACCATACATCTATAAAGAATGATACTTTTAACTAAAAACTTCGCTTGCTCACTACTTTATATATAACACCTCTAACATAAAGCAGTTATTTTTTATCAGCAAATTGTTATTTTTTACGCGAGCCATAACCTCGTTTTTTTAATTCTAATTTTGCAATCATCCCTTTATGCACTTCATCTGGGCCATCCGCTAAACGTAAACTGCGGGCTTGAGCAAAGAATCCTGTTAAAGGTGTATCTCGTGATACGCCCATGCCACCATGAATTTGAATGGCCATATCAACTACCTTTTCAAGAACTGAAGGTGCAACAACTTTAATGGCTGAAATCTCGGTAAGCGCAGCCATAGTCCCTTGAGTATCCATTTTATACGCCGCATACAGGGTTAACAGTCGTGCTTGATCAATCGCAACACGAGCATCTGCCACACGTTCTAAATTTCCACCTAATTTAAGCACTTCTTTACCAAAAGCAGTTCGATTCATTCCTCGATCAATCATTAATTCTAATGCTTTTTCAGCAGCACCAATGCATCGCATACAATGATGAATACGACCCGGACCTAGACGCCCTTGTGCAATTTCAAACCCTTGTCCAGCACCACCAATAAAATTACTCACAGGTACACGAACTTGATTAAAACTAATTTCGCCGTGACCATGTGGCGCATCATAATCACCAAAGACAGGTAACATACGTTCAATGGTTACGCCTTGAGTCTCCACAGGCACTAAAACCATGGAATGCTGATGATGACGATCTTTGCTTTCATCAGGCGTATGCGCCATAAAGATAATAATTTTCGCATTTGGATCTCCCAAACCTGAAGACCACCATTTACGACCATTCAATACAATTTCATCACCATCTACCACTGCAGTTGCCTGCATGTTGGTTGCGTCCGATGAAGCAACTGCTGGTTCAGTCATACAGAATACTGAACGGATTTTTCCTTCTAATAACGGCTTAAGCCATTGTTGTTTTTGTTGATCTGAACCATAACGCCATAGCACTTCCATATTGCCACTATCTGGAGCATTACAATTAAATACTGTGGGTGCGATTAAACTACGGCCTGAGAGTTCTGCAATATGGGCATATTCCTGTACAGATAAACCTGCACCCAATACTGGGTCTGGTAGAAACATGTTCCAAAGTCCAGCAGCTTTTGCTTTATTTTTCAGGACTTCAAGTTGTGCTGGCCATTGCCATTTTGTCCAATCACCGCCTTGATTCAGATCATGGACTTCATTCCAAAAATCAGCTTCTACAGGTTCAATTTCATTTTTAATAAAGGCTTTGGTACGTTCTACAAATTCTTGCGCACGTGCTGAAAGTTCAAACATGCTTATCTTCCTGTAAATATATGGATAAATATTTGAATCGTGACTCTTTACTTTACCTTAGCTGAAAACCTATTATGAACCAAATGATTTAATTCAATACCTCACTATGAATATGATTCATAATAAAACCAATCTTGATATGTCGATTTTCAATCATATTGATATTAATTTATACCCGCTTTTTATCACCATTTATGAACAAAGAAATATTTCAAAAGCGGCAAAGATTTTATGTATTACTCAGTCTGCTGCAAGTCATGCTTTACAAAGACTTAGGCAGCATTTGCAAGATGATTTATTTGTTCGCGCTGGGAGTAAAATGCTGCCTACACCTTTTGCTGAACAGATTTATCCATCTGTACAAAATGCTTTATTTGCTTTTCAAAATATCTCCAAACAAAAACAACAGTTTGATCCCAGTTCAGTACAAACCTTACGCATTGCAATACATGATGAAATTGAACCGATTATTTTTCCTAAATTGATTCATCATTTTCAAAAAATGAATTTAACCATTCAGTTTCTAAGTACCAAGCTTGACCGCAAAAATGTAATTGCTGATTTGGCTGCTCAACAAGTCGATTTTGTCATTGATCTAGAACAAAATTATGGTGATAAAATTAATTATCAAAATTTGGTTCAAGATCATTTTGTGATTTGTTCTCAGCATACAAATATCAATTCTGAACTGTATTTTGCATCACCTCATATCGGTGTTTCTTCACGCCGTACTGGTTTGCTTTTAGAGGACATATATTTAAATCAAGCGCAATTCCGCCGTCAGATTTTTATGCGTTGTCAGCATTATTCAACTGCTCTGCAAGTTTTAGCACAATATCCTGATGCGATGTTAACCATTCCAAAGCAGATACTGGCACATTTACAAGTTGATCAAAGTATCAATATTTTTGAGCATCCTATTGATCTACCTGTATTAAATATGGGAATTTATTGGCACGGTGCGCTAAATGAAAATTCTAGGCATATTTATTTAAGAGAAGAAATTTCTAAAATTTTTGCTTAGGCTATTTTATAAACAATTGATTTAACATGCGTTTAACCGCTTATGTACTATCATCTCTATTCTTACGAGATTTTTTTCAATCAAGTTGGTGAAATTAAGCCACTTATCTATTCCATTCGACATTTCATACATTGAACTCAAATTATAAAAATAAGACATAAAATCCACGTTAACCATGATAATATACATTTTATGTCATGTTTTGGATGATGTTGCGATGAGAACTTCGGCGCATAATTTTATGCTTGATGGTGTGGAAGACATGTTGACTCAAATTGGGACGAATATCAAAAAAGCCCGACTTCGACGTAATATGACCATTCATGATTTGGCCAATCGCATTCATGTAGATAACCGAACGATCTCACGTATGGAAAAAGGTGATCCAAGTACCAGCCTAAAAAATGTGATTTCAGTTTTAGTGATCTTTGGCCTTGAACATACCCTAGGCTCACTCGCGAATCCTGAGTTGGATGAAGTTGGCTTAGCACTCGAAAATCGTAATAGTTCAGTACGTGCAAGATTAAAAAAACAGTCTGTGATTAGTGATGATTTCTGATAGGTAAATAAACATGGATGAAGTTAAAGGATGTTATGTTTTCATAGATACAGGCTCCCAGCCAACAATTGCTGCACACTATTCTTATGAAAAGCCAATTTATCGCTTTCTTTATGGTCAATCATACTTACAACGTGCAGATGCCTTCCCTTTAGATCCACTTAATCTAAGCTTTCAGTCTTATAACAAACCATATGAAACTATTTCTAAAGATGGTTTTGGTGTACTTGCAGATGCAACACCAGACAATTGGGGGAAACGCTTAACCAATGCCTTACACCGTAGAACACCATTAAATCAATTGGAATGGTTACTCGCTTCACAAGGAAATTCAGTCGGCTGTATTGTTGGAAGCTTGTCTAAATCGCATATAAAAAACAATTCAAATATCATTCAATATGCAGAATTAGAAACTTTCATACAAATTACTGAACTCATCGAAAAAAAACGAGATCCGTTTGAGATGAAACTTGAACAACTCGAATTAAATAAGCTGTTATATAACGGGGCTTCAATGGGCGGAGCCAGACCCAAAACCCTTGTGATGTATAAAAATAAAGAATGGATTGCCAAATTTAATAAAAGTGATGATTTGTTTGATACCTGTAAAGTCGAATATGCTTCGCTAAATATGGCACGAGATATGGGGCTCAATACATGTAATGCCGAACTAACAGAATGTGCCGGTCGCCCTATTCTCTTAGTTGAACGCTTTGATCGAAACTGCCCTGAACGTAAAAAGCACTATATAAGTGCCAATAGTTTGCTCAATATTCAGAAAATTCGTATAGGAGATCCTAAAATGTCCTATATGAGTATTGCCAAAGTCTGTAGTCAGATTTGTTTTGATGCTATCAGTAATCAAAAAGAACTCTATAAGCGGATGGTGCTGAATGTCATGATTAGCAATACTGACGATCATTTAAAAAATCATGGTTTTTTGATGTATGACATGAAAAAACAACATTATGCTTTAAGCCCGCTTTTTGATGTTTTACCTCATGGTATGCCAAGCTCATTTCCAAATGAACATGCTCTGGTTTTAGGCAATGATGGACGGTTTGGAAGCTATGACAACCTTATCAGTCGTAGCAATGCCTTTGGACTCAACCTAGATCAAGCTAGAGATTGTATTAAGGATGTCCGTGATGTTCTCGAAAATAGAGAAAAATACCTGTTAGATGCAGGTCTTAAACCCACAGAAATTCGTCAATTAGAACCCTATTTCTATTTAGATACCCTCAAAAACTAAAGTTCAACAATGCCAGCCATTTATATACTATGGATAATGAAAACATTGATCAGAATGAATCGGTATTTAACCATTCATCTTGGCAAGAAAATGATCCAAACATGACATAAAATCCATTTTAAATTAGATAAAGTACTTTTTATGTCATTATAAAAGAGAAAATCCAATTGCATTTATTTAATTTTGCTTAGGCTATTTTGTTGTTTTACAATGATCCTTAATCCTACTTTTTTACGATAATAAGCTAAAACATCAGAAAAAACTCTTGCTGCGGTATACATGATCAAGATCGTAAATCAAAAATAATTGCTGTTATAACATGGGACCGAATACGATCTGTTTTATTCATCTATTTTCCAGGCGTGATGAATACTGTTAAGCAATCTTTGATTTAATGCTTGCTGATGTATTTGCCATTGAGCAATTTCAATTTGGGTCGGCTCTTGTTGCCCATCGGATTCACTTAAAAACCTTTTCAATCGACTTTGATAATGAAAAGCTGAGACATCCCCAGTAATATCGGCTCCGATTAGACGCGCTGAACAAGTTTGAATTAGATCCTGCAAATGTTTTTCTAAAAAATGCCCTTGATCCCAATTGGTCATCACCACATCTTTAGACAACACATCCTTATCTATAGATAAATATATAGGTAGATCAATTTTTTGTATTTCATTAAAAAAATCTGACATTAATTGGTCTGGCTCATCATAACCATGCCATGCATGTTGTGCGCCAATCCATTGGGTCCAATTCGCCTTTTGTTGAATACTCCAATAATGCAATTTACCCTTATATAAAGGAGACCAATGGTTTTCCCATGCATGTTTTAAGCTAATATCACTTGAGCTGATGCCGATCACATCGATCCGGGCGACCTGCGGCAATCGACTGGCCCAATACACCCATGAACCGCAGTGTATTCCAAACGGATAACGCATATTGTCAGGGTGATTGTCACAAACAATTAAATGAACAGGTTCATTGTTTGTTATCCGTTTTAAAAGCAGTTGGGTTATATGATGATAATCACCACTTCCCATAAATACACAACCCAATTGATCTGATGGAGGTAATTGCTCAGCTAGATAATCTTCAAGTTGCTGAAATTTTTTCCAATGACATCCAAAACGGATTTGTTCTTGCCAACTGGCAAGATCGATGTTTTGCGCAGCATTCGAAATCTCGACTGAACCATCAAAATTGAGAACAACATGTTGCCTAATGTTATTCATGATTTTGACTCCTGCATACTTTCATGCCAATGTGCATCTGCTTCAAACAAATGGCGTAGTCGTCTGAGTACAAATCTTAATATAGGTTGTTTAATCCATACTAAATGCCGTGTAAACGTAAACTTAGCACCCAACTGAGCCTTTACTTCAGGGTCTGTCCAGCCAGCTATGTAAAATTTTAAATGATGTTGTTTGGCATAATCCAGATTGATGAACCAACTGATAAAATAAAGATTATATTCAATGGCTAAGGGATAATTTAAACCAATATATTTATCAACAAGATTCCCTTGGTACTCAAAACAAATGTTATATCCCACTAAAATTTGCGCTTTCCAATACAAAAAGACTTTGCCACCATTCTCAGCATCTTGCAAAATTTCATCAAAAAACTCAGCAGTGAGTAAGTCAAAGTGAACCTCACTTTGATTGTAAACATTTAAAAATAACTGATATAACTGCGCTCGAAATGCGTGCTGTGCAAATTGTTGTGCACCTGTATCGAGTATCTCAACCCGTAAATCGTCTAAGCTTTTCAACTTGCGTTTCAAATTTTTACGGCGGCTTTTTGAAAATTTTGCTAAATAATCTTCTCGATTTTCAAAATCAATTGGCACATAAGCCAAAGCTTGCCCTTCTATCGCCAGAAAACCGGCACGCTCTGCAACTTCAATGAATTGCTGACTATAGAGATTCTCTCGCGCAGTTAATAAGGGCGAATTTATCGGTAAATCTTTAATAATCGTTAAACTTTGCTGGCCTATACGTTGCTTGAGTTGTTGCAGCAAATCACTGACCAGTAAACTACTGATAAGCGGGCTATATTCGGTTACGGTCGTTCCAATAAAACATGTTTTTAAATGCAAAAACCGACCCCAATATGAATAACCTAATGTAGATTCAATGCGTTTTTTTACAGGAAGATCTAAAGTCGTGAGTAGATTAAAATCTGTTGTAAAAAAAGTTAAAAAATCGCTTGAATCATTTACATCAAACATCTTAGGTGGATGCTGAATAAAAGCATCTACCAGTGAATGTGGTTCCAATTGATTGAGATCAGTTTGCATTGTCATAAATTCAACCTACTGAATCACAGCTCTTTTTTAGCACGTAGTAATAACTGCTCTAATAAAACCATTGCTTGATCAATTTCAGCACGTGAGATTTCCAAGTTTGGTGCAAATGTAATCACATTTTTGTAATAGCCGCCCACATCTAAGACTAGACCACATTTTTCACCTTGATACTCCAAAGTACCTGAAAGACCAATATCTACCATTTTGTCCAATAATGCTTTATTTGGAGTAAAGCCATCCACTTGACATATTTCTGCACGTAAAGCTAAGCCTAACCCATCAACATCACCAATTTCAGGATGGCGTTTCTGTAGATCTTTTAAGCCTTCAAGGAAATATGCACCACTTTCCATAATTTGTTTTTCATAATCTTTCTCGGCCAGCATTTTCATGACTTCAAGCCCCACTGCCGTACCCAATGGATTTGATGCAAAAGTCGAGTGCGTTGATCCAACAGGGAAAACTTCAGGATTAATGATTTCTTCTTTTGCCCAAACGCCTGCAAGCGGATTTAAACCATTGGTCAGAGCTTTACCAAATACCAATACATCTGGGGTAATACCGAAATGTTCAAATGACCACAATTTACCAGTACGATAAAAGCCCATTTGGATTTCATCAACAACCAATAAAATTCCATGCTCATCTAAAACTTTTTTTTAACTCTGGATAAAAATTCATAGGTGGAATGACATAACCACCTGTTCCTTGAATCGTTTCAATATAGAAAGCGGCAAATTCACTTTCGCGAACTTTAGGATCCCAAACACCATGATATTCATTTTCAAATAAGCGTTTAAACTCAGCCACAAGTTTTACTGCATACTCTTCAGCTGTCATCCCTTTAGGACGTCTAAAAGGATATGGGAAAGGAATAAATTGAGCACGTTCACCAAAATGACCATAACGACGGCGATAGCGATAGCTTGAGGTAATTGAAGAAGCCCCTAAAGTTCGACCATGATAGCCGCCTTCAAAAGCAAACATACGGCTTTTACCATGACAGAAATTTCGCACCAATTTCAAGGAATCTTCGATCGCTTGTGATCCACCAACATTATAGTGAATACGTCCCTTTACGCCGGTCTTTTTCAACATATCTTCGGCAATGACTTTGCTCAATTCAATTTTAGTTGGGTGTAAATATTGGCTGGCAATTTGAGGTAAGGTATGAATTTGATTAATTAATGCTTGGTCTAGGCGTGGGTTTTTATAACCAAAATTAACTGCTGAATACCACATTTGAAGATCAAGAAATGGCGTGCCTTGGTCATTGTAAACATAGCTACCTCGACAATCTGTAAAAATATTAGGCGGATTGACATAATGCACGGTATCGCCATATGAACAATATTTGGCTTCATCCGCCAAGAGTTGTGCTTCATCTAATGGTTCACGTTTTGTCATGGCCTGACCTTCTGAAAAAAGATGGTTTTCTTTGATATTCATGTTGTTACCTTTTTCGAGCTTTTAATTGATTCAGTTTTGTTTTGAAACAAAATCTGAGTGGAGAAATGAGTTACATTCAAAATTTATATTTGATGCCGATGGATGGATAAATATCTGTACGTCGGTCAATCATTGGACTATTTGTTTGTTCCTTTGAAAGAAAATCGACGTTTAAAGTGCCAAAAGCACTCCAATCTTTTGAAATCTGGTAATCAGCTGCCATCCCTAAAAAAGGATGAAAGCTTGAGCTGGGTTGATAACAACTGATACCTGTGCGTTGGGCTTCTAATGAACTTACGCCATAGTAATATTGGTTATATTTAGCATTGTTCCATTGCACGCCGATTTCAGGATAAAAAGACCATTTACCACGACTGATTTCGGCCAGATAAGATACTGTGGCAATCGTGCCCTTACTTCGAGAAAGTACGTCTGTTCCAATCTGGGCCTTAAAACCCCCAAATGGTGTTATTCGCATATAACTACCACCCGCCATGACTGACCATTTACGGCGTTGTAGTCCAGTCAGCTCCCCACTCGGGTCATAACTGCTGCCATCGTATGCAGCATTTAACCGCAGTTCATTGTGATCATCATTTAAAAGATAAACACCGGCTTCATCGCCTTCTAAATAAACGCGACCGTTATCATAGAAAGCTGTAGGTAATAAGCTCTGATAGGTACGTTTTCCTTTATATGGCTGAAAATCGACAGTGTAATTTGCACCAATACTTAAAGCTGCAGGCTGATCATCATTTGCATATACATAGGATGAACTAAGTAGTATTCCGATAATCGGCGCAAGTTTTATGGGTTTTAAATGATTATTCATATTTCGGTCCATTCAACGCATTTTTATAATGACTTCAAATCTGAAATCAGCATATTTGCGATGTGGGCTAAATATGAATTTGCTTTCTTATGCGAATCTTAAAAAAAAGTAAAATTCCATTAACATTGTTTTGTTTTGTGACCCGAAACTTAATTCATTTAAAAATATGAATTTTAAATTCATTTAATTTAAGATTATAAAAAAATAAGCTATTCATTTTTAATAAATTAAATAATTTTAATAAATTACACTTTTTTACAATACAGCAACGTCATCTTTTTGCCACTAATTTCCCATAAGATTTAATTAAGAATCGAAAATTAATTTATGTGACAAGTTTATTAAAATAACAGTGGTAAAACTTATTATGTTCCTGATAAGCCCGCAACAGAATACGACCTCACAAAACCTTTGGCATATATTATGTGATTTTGATGGGACTATTAGTTTAAATGATACAACTGATCATTTATTGGAAACTTTTGCCCTAGATGGATGGCAAGCCATTGAGCAGCAATGGGAACAAGGATTGATTGGCTCAAAGCAATGTATGCAACAACAAATCGCTTTATTGCATATGAATCAACAAGCGTTTTATCAATGTTTAGATCAAATAGAAATTGATGCTGGTTTTTTAAATCTAGTGCAATTAAGCGCCTTACATAACATACCGCTGACCATTGTTAGCGATGGTTTAGATCTGGTGATTCAATATATTTTATCTAAGTATAATCTTGGGCATCTTCCAGTTATCGCGAATCATTTGGTTCAAGTAAATGAATACCAATGGCGATTAGAATTTCCAAATACCAATTTAGCCTGTAAAAGTGCAAGTGGCACCTGTAAATGCAAAATTGCTGAGATGAATCATCAGGCAAATATTATTTTAATTGGCGATGGTCGTTCAGATTTTTGTCTTGCCGAAAGTGCAAATTATGTCTTTGCAAAAAAATCCCTGATTGAACATTGCCGCGAAAAACAAATTTTATATACCCCTTTTAAAAATATTACAGAAATTCATCAACCTTTAGAAAAGTTACTGATGAGTGATTTTGAACTTGATCCAACGATTATGGTGCTTGCATGATTAAAGATAACTCATTCTTCATGAATGGAAGTCGTACTGGTGTACTACTGATCCATGGTTTAACAGGCACACCTAATGAAATGCGTAGTGTGGCAAAGCCCTGTCAGCAAATGGGCTATAGTGTCTTAGCCGTACAGCTCGCAGGACATTGCGGAACAATGCAAGACTTGGTCCAAACCAAATGGGAAGATTGGTATACAAGTATTTGCCAAGCTGCTGAAGAATTAAAAAAGCATACTGATGAAATATTTGTCATTGGATTATCTATGGGCTCGTTATTGGCACTTAAATATGCTTCAGAACATCCAGTTGCTGGAGTGATTTGTTATAGCCCAACATTTAAATTTGATGGTTGGAGTATTCCACGATGGTCAAAAATACTCGCCCCTATCGTTTTACCCATCGTTTCGCATTTAAATATTTTTAAAAATAGTGCCTTTGATGAAACTGAGCCTTACGGCATTAAAAACCAACAATTGCGTATGCGTATTCTAGAAGCCATGAAAAGTGATGATAGTAGTAAAGCTGGATTGCCAGGTAATCCTTGGCATTCACTTTATCAGATGCAACGCTTATCCAAAAATGTGGGTAAAAATTTATATAAAGTTACCGCTCCGACGCTTTGTTTACATGCATTTCATGATGATATTGCGGATAAAAAAAATAGTCAGTTGATCTATGACAAAGTATCGGGCCAAAAACAATTAATTTGGCTTTACGAAAGCTACCATATGATCACGATTGATAACGATCGTAAACAAGTCATTGAAGCATCATTAAATTTCATCAAGCAACATCAACAATTGGCTGTTATTTCCAACCCTGTAGAAAAGTCAGCTGAAATAAGCACTGTTGAAGCGAATTTAAAACATGGTGAACCTGCGTGAATTTAGCTATTGCTGCTGTCTGGTTTCTAACTATTGTCATTGATACTGTCGGTCAACTGGCTTTTAAGGCAGCAGCGTCAGAAAATACTCAACATGATGGCATTGCACATTGGAAAGCAATGGCAATACGCCCCTGGATTTGGATTGGTATCACCAGTTATATCATTGAGTTTTTCACTTGGCTTATTTTCCTTTCCTTAGTCCCGTTGTCTGATGGTGTGATGTTAGGCAGTATCAATATCGTTGTCATTCTTATCGCTGGACGTTTATTTTTTAATGAAAAGCTCACACGTAATCGACTGATCGGTGTCATCTTAATTAGTTTAGGTGTCACTGTTGTGGGATTAGGCACATGAAGCTATTTTATATCATCGGTTTTATCATATTAATGTCTTTTGACACCTTGGCCCAAATCAGTTTTAAATTTGCGTCCATCCATGCAATGCCACTGACTTATGATATGGCTTGGTTAATCCGTATCTTGAGTCATTATTGGATTTATGGGGCAATTATTGGCTATATCGGGGCCTTTTTTACATGGATGACTTTACTCAAACATGCACCTGTTGGACCTGCCTTTGCTGCATCACATTTGGAGTTGATTAGCGTCACGCTTCTGTCTATATGGTTGTTTAATGAACCACTCACCTTTGCAAAAGTACTAGGCGCAACACTGATTTTAATTGGTGTACTTTTCTTAGCAAAAGATGAGTCAAAACAACATCTTTCAACCAATGAAGTACTGAAGTAAAACCACACTCTATTTGAACCAATACATGGGAATATGACTTACGACATCTAAATATGAAAAAAGAAATCCCACCGACCAATGGCCTCACGATTAATTTTAGAGATCTGTTTCCTTCTGCTCGTCAAACAGATCTATCCACATATCTAAGCCATTTACTCAACATTCCTCAACCGAGTTTAACTTGCTCAGGTACAGTTGCTCTAATTCTTGCCTTGCAAACGCTAGAAAAAAGACAGCCAAAACGTAAACAAGTCATTATTCCAGCATGGACATGTCCGTTGGTGGCACTGGCGATTGAGAAAATAGGATTAACGCCCGTTCTATGTGACATAGAAACCAATAGCTTAAATTTTGAGATTCAACAACTACAACAATTAACCAATGCAAATACCTTGGCAATTGTGGTGACGCATTTTGCTGGTCTGGTTTATGATTTTAGCTTAGTCCAAGAAATTGCCCGACATTATCAGACCTTTATCATTGAAGATGCTGCTCAATCTATGGGTGCTAAAACCCATTATCAAAGCGTAGGGCTAATTGGAGATATTGCATTTTTTAGTCTGGCTTTTGGCAAAGGACTAACCAGTGCTGAAGGAGGTGTATTGTTTAGTCGGGATCTAGAAATCAACCAGCAACTTTATGAGAGCTCCTTAACATTACCTCTGCTCAAGCAATGGGAGCTGAAACGTTGTTTGGAGTTGATGGCGTATAGTTTGCTTTATCGTCCTGAAACTTTAACATGGCTCTATGGCAAACCTTTGCGTAAGGCGCTAGAAAACCATGATGAAATCACAGCTGTAGGTGATAACTTTGATCTAGACAGTATCCCTATTCATCAACTTGGAAAATGGCGCAGTCAAGTCGCAGCACATGCCAGTACACGCCTTCCACTACATTGGCAACAAGCAAGACAGCGAGCTAAAAAGCGTATCTTACAATTAAGATTATTGCCAAACTTACATATATTTGATGAACAGATAAATACTCAGGCAACTTTTCCCTTTTTGATTTGTTTTGTAGAAAACGAAAGATTATGTCAAAAAATATTAGATGAACTTTGGTGCTCAGGTTTAGGCATAACCAAACTTTTTGTACGTTCAATTTCCCACTATCCAGCGTTATCGCATATACATGCCGATACGCCAAATGCAACGCGCTTCGCAGCACAAAGTTTTACCATTAGTAATTCAGCTTGGTTAGAGGAGGATGATTTTCAAATTATTTTTAAAGTACTAGAAAAAATTCTAACCACATAGAATTAAGCCCAATCTGAGTAACATCTATTTAAAAAAACAATTTACCTTTGTCACGTCATATAACCCATTCAATAAAAACCAAACCGTTTTCACCCTTGGCCTGATTTAATCAAAGATGATCATTTTTTGATTGATGAAAAAAATTTATTAATTTGTTAGAAGCCGCTTATATACAGATTATTTTTATTGTCCATTCGCTAAAACAAAAAATTAAATTAAAAATGAGGAACATAGTTCCTCATTTTTAATTCAGTAAAACCTTAGTAGGCCAATTGAATCAACATTCTAAAAAAACCAGCAATAATCGCCAATGTTAGAAATCCACCTAGCCATAACACGACAAACCATTGTGTTTGAGATAGTTTCATACTTGCTTACCTCATTTAAAGCTTTAAATTTTTACCCTGCTGCATGTTTAATCTTGCTTAGGCTATTTTTTACTCAAGCCAAAAGACTAAACATGCGACTTTTAAGTTTAGTGATAACCTTCATCACCAATTCGAACTTTGTCTCGGAACACCCAATACGAAAGCCCGGTATAGATCAAAATAATTGGAATTAAAATCAATGCACCAATTAAAGCAAATAATTGACTGCTCTGTGGCGCAGCAGCTTCCCAGATAGTCACTGATGGCGGAATAACATAAGGCCACAAACTGATGATAAACCCAGTATAAGCAAGGAAAACCAAAGCCAAGGTATAAAGGAATGGACTCAGTTCATAACGCTTTTTACATGCGCGAAGCACAAGAAAAGTAAACAGCACTACCAATATTGGTACAGGACTAAAATACATCAATTGTGGTTGGCTAAACCAACGTGCTGCAATTTCAGGATGCGCCATTGGGGTATAAATACTGACTGCGCCAAAGATGACAAACAAAGCAACGATTAATTTAGGCATCAACTGATACATACGATCTTGTAAATCAAGTTCAGTTTTAAAAATTAACCATCCACAACCCAGTGCTGCGTAAAGTACAACAACACCAATACCTGTAAACACAGTAAACGGCGATAACCAGTCTAAACCACCACCTGCATACATATGGTTTTCAACTTTAATCCCTTGGATATACGCACCAAGAATCATCCCTTGGAAAAAGCTGGCAAGAATTGATCCACCAATAAATGCTTTGTCCCATAAATGTTTGGTTCGATTGGCTTTAAAACGAAACTCAAAAGCCACACCACGAAAAATTAAAGCAATCACCATAAGGATAACTGGCATATATAATGCGGATAATACAGTGGCATAGACCATTGGAAACGCCGCATATAATGCTGCACCGCCCAGTACCATCCAGGTTTCATTACCATCCCAAACAGGTGCAACGGTGTTCATCATCACATCACGTTCGTGTTGATCCTTAACAAAGGGAAATAAAATCCCAATCCCTAAATCAAAACCATCTAATACTACATAGATGAATACACCAATGGCGATAATGACAATCCAAATCAGAGATAAATCAATCATTATTTACGCTCCTGTTCATTGGAATCAACGCTATCTTCAACACTCGTCAATGGACGTTTAGAGGCCAAAATAACCGCTTCTTCACTATGCGCTACACTTTCTGGTGTGGCGTAGATAAATTGTGGACCTTTGTGCATCAATTTCAACATATAGTAAATGCCGATGCCAAATACGATGCAATACACCACAACGAAAATAATTAAAGTGAGGCCAACTTGTTCCGCAGAAACTGGAGATAAAGCATCTTTGGTCCGCATCACTCCATATACCACCCAAGGCTGACGACCAACTTCTGTGGTAAACCAACCTGCAAGCAAGGCAATAAATCCTGAAGGTCCCATAGCAAAAGCAAAACGGTGTAACCATTTGTTTTCATAAAGCTTGCCGCCTTTGCGTAGAAACAATGCCATCACAGCGAGTAAAATCATCAGCATGCCCATTCCAACCATGATTCTAAAGCTCCAGAACACCACAGTAGAATTAGGACGATCTTCAGGTGCAAACTCTTTTAAGCCTTTTACCTCACCATCCAGCGTATGGGTCATAATTAAGCTACCAAGATTTGGAATACCGATAGCATATTTAGTTTCTTCTGCTTGCATATCTGGAATACCAAACAGATATAGCGGCATGCCCTCACCTTTGTTGGTTTCCCAATGCCCTTCAATCGCTGCAAGTTTAGCAGGCTGGTGTTTTAAGGTATTTAGACCGTGATTATCACCGATGAGAACCTGTAATGGTGCAAGGACCAGAATCATCCACAATGCCATAGAGAACGATTTTTTGATTAATGCGTCACGGCGTCCTTTTAATAAATGCCAAGCAGCAGTTGCAGCCACCAGTAAGGCTGAAACAAGGAATGCTGCTGCTGCCATATGGGCTAAACGGTAAGGAAATGAGGGGTTAAACACAATTGCAAACCAATCTTGCGGCACGATAATCCCATTTTCGATGCTAAAGCCTTGTGGTGTTTGCATCCAACTGTTTGAAGATAAAATCCAAAACATTGAAATACAGGTACCAATCGCCACCATAGCCGTTGCAAAGAAATGCGCCCGAGGACCTACGCGTCCCCAACCAAAGAGCATAATGCCAAGGAAACCGGCTTCTAAGAAAAATGCGCTCAGCACTTCATAAGCCAGTAATGGACCAGTTACCGAGCCTGCAACACGTGAAAATTCACTCCAGTTTGTTCCAAACTGATAACTCATCACCACGCCAGAAACCACGCCCATCCCAAAAGCGACAGCAAAAATTTTCACCCAGAATTTAAATAAATCTTGGTAAACAGGATTTTGAGTTTTTAGCCAGCGCCATTCAAGCACAGCTAAAAAGCTTGCAAGCCCGATAGAAATTGAAGGAAAAATAATATGGAAAGAAACAGTAAAAGCAAACTGAATACGCGCCAATTCTAAAGCAGTTAATCCTAGATCCATGACATCACCTTATTCATTGGTAAAGTTGGTAAAGATTGAATTTTGAATACATTGATAAACATTTTTTGTTGTACAAACTCAGCATACGCCTGAACATTCAGTACAATCTGTTGTTTTCTTTTTGCTGTATTTTTAAACAATACTAAAAATAGCATGCAAAGGCTGCTTTCCTGCAAATCGAGGAAATTTTGAAAAATCATGATCATTCTCTACACAATAAATTCGAAATACGATCGCATGGCTTTAAAGCCTTTATTTAAAAATGCTAAACCTATGGATCGGTGAATGTGTTATGCAAAGACTACAGGTGGGGCTCGCCCTTGAGGAATCAGAAACAGGCGTTGTAATTGAAAATAGACATGCTGAAAGTTTTCAACATAAGCCATTAAACGTACTTGAATACGCACTAGGATTTCTTTTACGCCAATTTCTGGTGGCATCACTAAATTGCCATATACCACACAATACTGGCACTGGTGGTTAATGTCATGATGATCATGACTTGAGCTGCTTGCTTGCTGGGCTTGATCTAAATGCAAATAGTGATGAATAAAACTAGATTCTTGCTCATGATGAAGATGTGCATGTGTTGGTCGCAATAAAGCTTGAGTGATGTCTTCACAGACCGGAGCAATTTGATACTGCTCAGGTAATAACGGCTGTAAAAAAACCGCAAGCTGTAAAAATACTGTCGCAAATGCCAGCAACAGACCACTGCTTCTTAACACAATTGATTGCTCATATTGAGAGAGATAGAAAAAAGTATAAGTTTGCTTTTAACTGTAGATCTTTAATTTGAAATAAAGAACCAACTGCATAAAAACCAAGCATATCACTCAACTTTTCTAGTTTTACTATAGTACATTTAAATTTTAAATCAAAGCCTCTTTAGCACTTTTTTGGAAATCGTTTTCTTTTTTAATGATTTGTTTATTATATAGCAATGATCAATAAAACTTAAAAAAGCATCCATCGTCGCCTCAGCTTTTAGTGAGTAAATAGCACCAGCTCAACTTTCGAGCTAAATTCAATTGAAAAGCTGATACTCGACGACTGAATCTACAACGATATTCTAAGGGTGTTAAGCCGGTTTTCTTTCTAAACAATCTGCGAAAAGAACTTGGGTCTAGATAACCGACACTTTGCATAATCAGATCAATGGATTGATTAGCATTTTCAATAGCAAAACTTCTTGGCTGAGCAAGCCAAGAAGCTAGAGAAAATAAAACTATTATTTAAACACTTTAAAACGCACAGCATCATCGATATAGGCTTTTTCAGCAGCCTCCGCTTCAATTGAACCAAACACCAACTGTGCACGAAGTTTCCAAGTTTTGGGTATATCCCATTCCGCATGGACTTGTTCATCGACAATTGGATTGTAGTGCTGTAAGGATGCACCAATACCCTCGCTATTTAAGGTTGTCCACGTTGAAAATTGTGCGATTGCTGTAGAGTGTTCAGCCCAAATCGGAAAGTTTTCTGCATAAGCTGGAAATTTTTCTTGTAAGTTTTGGATCACATCTAAATCTTCAAAGAAAAGAACGGTACCAAAGCCTGCGATAAAACTGTCTATTTTAGTCTCTGTTTTTAAGGCACTTGCTTCATCTTTGGCATAGGCTTTGAGTTGAACTTTTACAAAGTTCCAGAACTTCTCATGTTCAGCATTAAACAAGATCACTGCACGAGATGATTGCGAGTTAAAAGAAGATGGGCTTTGTTTGATCGCTTGCTGAATCAAATCAGTAAGATGCTCAGGAGATTGATTAACATGACGTCCAATCGCATAAATTGTACGGCGTTTATGAATTAAATCTAAAAAATTATTCGACATTGCTGAATATCCTTGGATATATCCCCGGGGAAATCCGATACTTTAAAAAAGATTATCAAGATATTTTAAAAAATCATAACAAGTATGAATTGATTAAAACCAAAAGTATTACAGCATAAAAAAACTTGCTAGAAATATCTACTTTTGTCATATGTTTCTAAGCAAAACTGAATTAGCAGAAATATAAGGGTCTGTTGACATTTCATAAATGGCTTGCGTTGTAGGTTAAAATTGAGCAGACAAGGCAGGAAACGAAGAGAATAGCGAGACTATTTTCGAGTTTCATAACGTAGGCTGAGATAATTTTAGCCACAACCCTGAGCAAGAACAAAGCACTGCTTTGTTTGCAGCGCAAGGCGCAGCGGGGGACTTGTGTGTTTTTTGCCGCTACGTCGTTACGAACTACTCATTTAGAATGACTAAATTTCGTATTTCGAGCCTAGTATCGCCTAAAAAACACACGTAGTCGCAAACGTAGACGAATTATCAACAGACCCTAAGCAACTCCTAGATATAGAAATCACGACATATACCATCCATCAATCAACAATCAGAAGTTTTATCCTACAAACGCGTAATAAAGAAGATTGAATAAGAAGTACCAGCATTTAAAATTAAATCATAAAGACTTGCTAAATGAATGATCTCATTTAAATCATTGTCATCATGCTTAAACAACTGCCGAATAAAATCTAAGCATTAAAAATGTTTCCACTCAAAATTTAGATATCGCAATTGGTTAAAAAATGAAAGTTTTAAATATATTAAGTATCATCAGTTCAATATTTATTCTATTTTTTATGTTTTATACGCTTGGGCCTACAATTTAAAAAACTTAAACAGGTGAATAAAAAATAAAAGGCGGTTTAAAACTGCCTTTTATACTTGAATTTGAGCATTTCAATTTATTGCTAATTTTTGACTAGAAATTAGCATTCAGCACTTTGGCAGGTACAGAATTTTTCCAAATATCTCGTAAAGTAGGTAAATAGAATTTTTCACCTAACTCAACCAATTCAGCGTCAATCAATGCATGTGTTTCATGCATAAATAAGTAGTCCAGTTCAACCGTAGACAATTGTTGCTGCTTTTTTGCAAATTCTTTACGTTTGGCTTGAGCTTGTTTAAGCAGTTGGTCTGCGAAATTTTTATTCTTATATTGGCTAATCGCTTGTAAACGTAACTCAATCACACCCCAACCTGTAAGGAGTTTCTTAAAAATCTCAAAATCTTCAGTTGTAGATTCCCAAGTCATTTTATCCAAGTCTTCATCATCAGGAAGTACTGGGAGTAAAATTTCCATTACACTTGGAAAAATCTTTTTGAAATTTAAAATAAATTTAACAGGGTGCTCACCAGGGTAATCTTTAAACTGCACATTTTCCTGAACATCTGTTAAATAAATTGATAACATTAAAAAATCCTTAATTAAAATACTGTTTACTATAACGTTATTGGTCATCTTGCAGCCTAAATACAAAATAAAAATAACATGAAAACAGCGAAAGAAATGCATTCTAACAATTATGACAGTTTATTCAATGCCAATTGCAGTATTCACCTGTTGTCGATCAAAGATATTGGTGGGTGAATAAAGCTGATTCTTGTAAAGAACTAAACTTGATCAAACTCAGTGACCAAAAACTCGATTAAAGCTTTTACCGATGGTAATAGGCCTCTTCTAGAAGTATAGGCCAAATGAATAAGCTCTGGCATCGGTTCCCACTCAGGAATCACTTTAACCAGTCTGCCCGCTTTTAAGTCTTCAGCAATAATTAATTCAGGTAGTTTTGCAATTCCCAAGCCATCTAAAGTCGCTAAATGCAATGCACTTAAATCTGTAGTCGTTAGCCTCGGCTCATCCTTAACCACATATAGTTCATTATTAGAATTATAAAGATTCCAATGATAATCAAAGGACAAAGACTCCATCATTAAAATAGGCAATCTTGTTAATTCTTCTGGTGTTTTAATCAAGAAATGTTGATTCAACAAATCAGGGCTTGCGACAATAAATTGTTTTGAAATGGATAGGCTACGTACAATTAAATCACTATCTTTTAAAGGTAAGGGTCTGATTCGAATTGCAACGTCATAACGTTCATTAAACAAGTCTACCTTTCTATTTGTTGCTTCCACATGCAATTTAACTTTCGGATAAAGCGCTAAAAACTTATTCAACATTTTACTGACATTAATATGCAATAAATTTGTAGGGCAAGAAATTTTTACAATTCCAGTCGGCTCTGCGCTTAACAGTGCGATTGCCTCATCAGCTGATTCAGCTTCCACAAGCATTGCTTTACAGTGTTGTAAATATATGTTCCCGACATCTGTAATCGAAATTCTTTTGGTCGTTCGATTGAGAAGTTTTACTCCTAAACGGTTTTCTAATTCCGCAACTCTTCGACTTAACAATGATTTAGTCACACCCAACGCATTACTTGCAGCTGAAAAGCCGCCATATTCAATCACTTTGGTAAAATAATACAGGTCATTTAAGTCTTTCATCATATCCCCCTTAAATATCGCAACTGTTCTCTATATAAGACAATATGTCATATAAATAGCATAATTCAATATTTGTCCTACTGTTAGTATTAAAAACAGCAAATGATTGCTTAACTAAGGATATATAAAATGTCTACTCCAGCTAATTTTAATGGCCAAGCCCCAGTGATTGATGTAAATGATTCCGTTATGCTGTTAATTGATCATCAAAGTGGTTTATTTCAAACCGTTGCTGATATGCCAATGAAAGAACTACGCCAACGCGCAGCAGCCTTAGCTAAAATAGCATCATTATCAAACATGCCTGTCATTACCACGGCCTCAGTTCCTCAAGGCCCCAATGGCCCACTGATTCCTGAAATACACGCAAATGCGCCCCATGCAAAATATGTCGCACGTAAAGGCGAAATTAATGCTTGGCATAATCAAGAATTCGTTGAAGCGGTTAAAGCAACAGGTAAAAAGACCCTGATTATTGCGGGTACGATTACCAGCGTGTGTATGGCTTTTCCAGCGATTAGTGCAATTGCTGATGGCTATAAAGTTTTTGTTGTGGTTGATGCATCAGGTACATATAGCAAAATGGCACAAGAAATTACCTTAGCACGTGTGGTTCAAGCAGGTGCGGTACCGATGGATACAGCGGCGGTTGCTTCAGAAATTCAACAAACTTGGAACCGTGAAGATGCTGCTGAATGGGCTCAAGTGTACACTCAAATCTTCCCTGCTTATCAATTACTGATTGAAAGTTATTCAAAAGCACAAGAAGTTGTGACAAACAAAGAAGTACTTGATTCAGTGCGTAAATAATTTTAAATCAATGATGATTTTAGACACCTTTCGAGGTGTCTAAATCTTTGTTATGACGCAGTAATGACTATTTTCATTTTATTGCTACTTCAAGTTTAGAGAATAAATCATGTCTTTAGATTAAAAAATTAATGTACATGATCCGTCTCCTTTTCCGCTGCCTCAAGTGCGGCAGATTCATTGGCAATGTCATTGACCCATCCATAGCCATTTTTCATCAAAATGGCATAGGTTTTACCATCTGCTGTAATCGTACCCATGGTAAAATTGTCTTTAATGGTTTGAGTAATATGAAACTTCTCATTATTTTGATCTCCTCCTTCTAGAGAGCCTGACCAACTGACAATATCTTCATCTGGATCTACCTCTATACGTTCTATAACGGCCTGTCTGTTTAAACCATAGCCTGGCACATTAAATACGATTTGATCGCCAGTATTCTTCGCCTCTAAGGTATATAGATCATTCCTCAGAAATATTCGCCCATCTTTTTTTTGTGCATCTGTCAAAGGAACAGGATTATGCATAGACACGGTATCAACAGTACTCAAATTGAACATCTGTTGATTGAAAATTCCTGCACGTAATTTGTCCTCATCCAGCGTTACAAGTTTACGGCGAGCATGGCTGTCTTTTATACGTTGCAATACTTGTGTTTCGGTTAGATTTGCATTTAGCTTCGGTGAATTCACTTGATCGATTTGTTCATTTTGTTTAGACGCAATCGCTTTAGCTGTATCAGCTGTCTCCTGTTGACCTGAGATGAACCAAGCCAACAAAGAAACCACCAAAACAGTTAAAACAACGGAAATAATGAGATATATCCGTTTATTCATTATGGATTAACCGCCACTAAAAATTTTGAAATGGCTTCAACATTCTCATTAATTTTTCTTAAGCCATCAAATTTGTCAGTTTCACCTAAACGCACACCATATTCAGGACTATAGATATTTGGGCTTGAATATAAGCCAATTTGATTTCCACCCATAATGGTACTGCCTAAAGGATGACCGAATCCCCAGTTATAACCTGTAGTTCGATCAAAACTATGTCCTAGCCCCATGTTATGCCCTAACTCATGTCGCATTGCAGTGATACCACAACCATAGTTATGTGATCCGATCATGTTGTACTTGCTCGGTGTGCTATTTACATAGGCGAGACCGCAACCCGAATGATCTGTAATGGTATATATCGCATCGGCCCCTGTTCTGGTTCTTTCCGCTTGTACAGTGGCATCTGAACGTCCTAAATTAATCGCATCACCGAGTGTCGTTCCAGGGATTCGATAATCCAAGTATCCGACTTCTTTGTAGTAGGCTTTTGCTTGCGAGTTTTCAAGCGCTTCATTGGTTAATCTGAGTGCTTCACGGGCTTGAATTTTTGCAGCAGTTGAACCGAGTTTGTCATTGACTACCGGGCTATTCACAAGCAATAGATCAATCTGATAGCTATCGGTGTTCCAAACACCGTTGTTAAATACCAAACGGATTTTATCGCCTTTTTTCAAACTTGCACTAATGTTACTACCTGAAACTGTAAACGCTGTATCCGCAGAATTAGATACGATGACTTTGTCACCCGACTGAGCCGCTGGCAAGTTTACAACAGGTGCCCATTGTGCATTATCAGCGGTTATTTCAACAACAGGGGTTTTAAATGTAAAACCTTGTGCAGCGGTGTTTGCAGTAAATACGGTTTTAGGAGACGAAGCCAAAACCCAATACGATTTATCTGCAATATAAATGAACTCGTAACGATTGCCCTTGTTGAGTTTTAGGGTTGCGGTGGTATTGGTATTTTCATTTTCAATCACTGATTGCCAGCTTGCTGTTGAGCTAACAATGATACGATCTCGGTCGTTTGCTGTTTGCGGTAATTTTAATGAAGACACCCACGCCCCATCAGCAAAACGAATTTCTGTTTTAGGTGCAGTTAAATTTTGCAAAGCGGTATTTAATGCCGCAGTATTACCATTGATCACGTTGATAATACGTGTCGGAACAGACAGTGGAACCCATTTACTCAGTTCTTGATTATATTGAAAGATATATGCATCATTTTTATTAACAACCAATGTACTTGGAAATAAAGCATTTTGTGAATTAATTTTTGAGGATTTAAGCGCATTAGACTTAATTACAAGGATCTGGCCATTCTGACCTGTTTGCGGTAAATGAATTGTCTCAGTCCAAGCAGCATCACTTAAAACATATTGGGCCTGTGATTGTTGAAATACTGGAATGGTATTGCCATTTTTTTCAGGCGTAAAATTGGCAGTTTCAGGCGCATAAAACTCCCATTTTCCATTACTAAATTTAAAACGATAACTGTTTCCAGACTTTAGTGTGAGAACGCCTTTTTTTTCAATATTTACATTACTTAAATCAATATCACTGTCATAACCCGCAGTTGATTGAATTGTAATTAGGGCACCTTCTTTTGCTACATTCGGTAAGGAAATATTCTTCACCCAATTGCCATTGGATACACTAAATATCAGATCATCATAGCCTGTTGGGATGATTCCACTCTGGTTATTCTGGTTTGGCGATAGTGTGGTTGCGGCTATGGCAAAAGTGACCATGCCACTTGTAATGAAGACTGTAATAACTTTTCTTTTATTCATGTTATACCTGAGTCAATATTATAAAGTTGAGCTGACACTATAAATTAATTTTTATTGAAAAATAAAATTAAAAATTGTTAATAAAATCGATAAAACTAACAGCAACCCTAGGTTTTATTAACTTATAAATATATGATATATAAATAAAAATAAATATTACAACCCCAAAATAATGCAGAGCTTATAAAATAAAACTTAGTAAAATCATTAATATAAATCAATCAAGAATTCGTGAATAATCCTTCTTTTTGTTGAATAATCGCTGAGCTTAAATCTTAATATTCCATTATAGAAATTTGATATTTCTATACCTGATTCAACCCATTAAAATTATTTCTATATCATTTCATCCACATTGATTTTCACATCTTTATTTTCTGGATTTGTAAATTAAAAAATAACAATATCAATAATTTAAATAAATAATGTTAAGTTTATAAAGCAATATTTTCTATTCAAAAGAGTAAAAATCACAAAAAAAGTGTCCTCAAAGGATATGGTCGCTAATTATTCTAAATGGTAAAAACTTTTAATCGCTTAACAGTTTCATGTTGGATAACCACAATGATCACGGAAAGTCATCAAATTAAAGCAAGAAAAGTACATTTCGATTTTTCTGAGTCTTCTGTATGTTGGATGCCAGATGATCCACTATGTTCACATATTGCCAATGGTATCAATATGCTTTTGCCTGCGGGTGAGTTTTGGTTTTGTCGGGTATTTAATAAAACCCTCCCACATATTACAGATGAAAAATTAAAACAAGAAGTTATTGGCTTTGTCCGTCAAGAAGCTGCACATGCACGCGCACATGAAAAAGTACAAGACTTTTTAAGAGAAAATGGCTATGACATACAAGAACCATTAAATCGTGCCCATCTTGTTTTCAACATTTTATTAGGTGACAAACCATTAGGAATTCCTTTTTTAAAAGGGAAAAAATTTGAAGAATATTGGTTAATCTTTCGTGTAGGTGTCATTGCAGCAATTGAGCACTTTACAGGTACAATTGGGCAATGGACGCTTGATAGCAAATCTTGGGATAAAGCAGATCCAGCCATGGCTGATTTATTCCGCTGGCATCTTGCGGAAGAAGTTGAACATCGTTGTGTCGCTTATGATTTGTTTGAGCATTTATTACAACAAAAGCTAGGTTTTTATGTTTCCAGACAAATCATTATGATGGGAATTTTTCCGCTTTTTATTTACTTCCTTGTTGATTTTGCTCGTAGTCTTGGTCAACAAGATACTGAGCATCAACAAATCCAGAAATTAATGCGCCGTGGGTTCTTTGCTTTTATTCGAGAGTTTGAAAAAACTGCAACCAAAACAGATCACCTACCGACCATTAAATACCTATGGAAAGCCACTCTACGTTGGACATCTCCAAAGTTTAACCCAATTCATGAGGGTGATACAGAACAGGCTTTAGCTTATATGTCACGTTCACCTGCTGTTCAGTATTTTGAGAAAACGGCGCTCAATTAGAGTCAGGACATAATATAAATTGTGTTTATAAAAAGCCTTCTATAAAAGAAGGCTCATGTAATCACTTTATGAGTGGCATACTTTCTTTTGTACTATTCGGTGGAATGATGATTTGAACTCTGCGTTGGCCATTTCCAACGGCCTTAATTTCTCCACTGGTCAGTCCATATGTAATCTTAGCACTCTTAAAACTCTTTCCAGAATCACTTGAAATCTCGGCATTACCTTCTAATGTAACCAAAAGCCTATTTGCATCATATGTAATCTTTTCAGCGCTACCATTGATCAATTCACCTGTTTGATAATTTTTCTTTTTAAATTCTACTGGATGACCTAAAGCAATAATACGATCAAGCTGTTTGTTCTTCTTTTGTTTTAGCTCGATTTCATTTCCCTCAATACTCATCGACCCTTGTTTAGCGATGAAGTTTCCTTGATATACGCCTTCTCTAGCGTTTAAATTGAAACTTAAAAAATCACCAGACAACTCTAAAGGTTTACTAAAGTCAGGATCAAATTGAGCTCTAGAGGCAATAGGAATCAAAGACAAGAGGATTATAAATAAAGTTTTTTTCATATCGAAAGACTATTAATAATAATGAGTATCATTTTCAAATAATACCATAATGGCAATGTTTTCGACACCATTCAGAGCCATGACACCCTATTCCCCCTAAACAACGTTCAAACTATTAAAGGATTGTTTTAACCTTAGCACTCTATCAAGATATTTATTTACCAAACTCGCACATCCTAAATCTAGAGAATGTCGAGCCTTATCTCTTAAAATATAGCTATTATGAATCTAATTAATGTTGGCTTATTTGTTTTAATGACATTAATTGTGCTGATGATTAAAAGAATAAACGTCTTCACAATCAGGTTAAACAACTAATGGCGGAAAGGTTATACTAGCTATGACACTGACAGGATACAACAATCTTGATCTCGTCCCATTACAAACGACTTTAGATTTCATCAAACGAAAGCATCCTTTACTCGAACAATGGTGGCAACATGAATTCGGATTCCCGCTCGAATATCTCACACAAAGCGAACTCGGACATTTCAAAAAACCCAACAGCCTTGACGAAATCAGAAATCGACTCATTGAGGCTGGATTTCAAAGCTGCCATGAAACTCGCGAGAAACATGGTTAATGCGAGTCCTATAACTCCTCCAAATTCAAAATAAAAAAGCACCTTAAGGTGCTTTTTTAAACGACTGATGCTTTCTCAATAAATCATCAATAGTACAGTCGCTTACAACTCATTATTTCGCGTTTGGACGTACCATTTTTTCAGGTTGTACCACTTCATCAAACTGTTCAGCCGTGACAAAGCCAAGTTCTATCGCGACTTCTTTTAAAGTCTTATCTTCTTTATAAGCCGTTTTGGCAACTTTAGCGGCATTTTCATAACCAATCACAGGATTCAGTGCTGTTACCAACATCAATGAATTGTGTAAGAAGTAATCAATTTTTTCACGATTTGGTTCAATCCCTACAGCACAGTGTTCATCGAAGCTGTTACATGCATCGCCAAGCAATTGAATCGACTGAACAAGATTATATGCAATCACAGGCATATAAACATTCAGTTCAAAATTCCCCGCTGCACCTGCAAAATTAATCGTGGTGTCATTCCCCATCACTTGCGCAACCACCATGGTCATTGCTTCACATTGGGTTGGGTTGACTTTACCTGGCATGATGCTTGAACCTGGTTCATTCTCTGGAATACGCAACTCACCCAAACCACAACGTGGTCCACTTGCTAACCAACGTATATCATTGGCAATTTTATTTAAACTTGCAGCTAAGGTTTTCAATGAACCAGAAGCAAATACAGCAGCATCACGACCAGCAAGTGCTTCAAACTTATTTGGATTACTGATAAATGGCAAACCCGTCAGTTTGGCTAATTCTTCCGCTGCTTTGTCTGCATATTCAGGATGTGCATTTAAACCTGTACCAACAGCTGTACCACCAAGTGGTAACTCATAGAGCCACACCAAAGCCTGTTGTAAACGTTTTAGTCCATGATCCAGCTGTGAAACATAGCCACTGAATTCCTGTCCTAATGTAAGTGGTGTTGCATCCTGTAAATGAGTACGGCCAATCTTAACAATATCGTCAAACGCTTCAGATTTGCGATGCAAAGTGTCTCGTAAGCGTTTTACTGCTGGAATAAGCAATTCATTGATTTGTACCGCAGCAGCCACATGAATCGCTGTTGGAAATGAATCATTGGTAGATTGCGCACGATTGACATGATCATTCGGATGCACTGGCTTTTGCGAACCTAATGGATTACCTAATTTTTGATTGGCAATATTGGCAATGACTTCATTACAGTTCATATTACTTTGCGTACCTGAACCTGTTTGCCAAACCACCAAAGGAAATTGTGAATCCCATTTGCCTGAAATTACTTCATCGGCAGCATCGACAATGTACTGTGACAGATCATGCGGAATTTGGTTTAAGCTGGCATTGGTTATTGCCGCTGCCTTTTTGACCAACCCCATCGCTCGAATCATCGGGCGCGGCATATGTTCTGTACCAATTTTAAAGTTTTCTACGCTTCGCTGAGTTTGTGCGCCCCACATTGCTTCGCTTGGGACTTCAACATCGCCCATTGTGTCATGTTCAATACGTGTTTGCATTTTCAACCTCTTCTTTATCCATATCTTATTTTCAAGTTAAAGCTTGTTTTGACAACATCTGCGTAAAAACACCAGCTTCAGCGAAGCGATTATGCTAAACAAATCAACCAAACATGTAAATGATAATTATTTACAATAATCATCTATTCTGGATTTTTATCGATTGTTTAAGGTATTTTGATAAAAACGCCATTCATCTTCAATCATTTGTTTAAGAGAGCGCTGTGCTTTCCATTTTAAAACCTCAAAAGCTTTTTGGCTGGTAGATGCAACCTGATCCAGTTCATCTAATTTATACACCGCATCAATTTGATGGATTTGACTCGCTGTAACCTCTTCGATCAAGTTGATCAGGTTTTGTATCGAACTGACAGGACCTGCAATATCAAAACTTTGATAAACATTGCCCTGCTCATGTAGCCAAAGAATAGTTGATTTAATTGCTTCACACACGTCAAGAACATGGACAAAGCTACGCTCAGTCGTTTTATCCGCAGTCTCTGAATTACGTTGTACTTCAATTAGATCACGTTGTTGAGCTGCAACTTGTAAAGCCAAAGGGACAACATTTTTAGGTAGTGGTGCAACAAACTCACCCAAGACGCCATGCTCAAATGCACCGACGACATTTGAAACTCTTAAAATGGCAATTTTCCATTCTTCATCAGTTTTGAATGTGTCTTTAATGATTTCTTCAATCATTTGCTGAGATTTTATGTAAGGATTAGGGTAACTATAATTAAATGCGGTTTGTTCATTCAGCTCTAAACTTGATTGCGCATAAACCATAAGGCTAGAAAGATGTACCAAATTTCTGACACCGGTACGCTGCATCGCACGCAATAAACTCATAATACAACTGAGATTGTCATTATAATATTCAAGTGGTTTTAGGTTTGACTCTTCAATAGACTTAAAACCCGCACAATGCACAACGGTATCTATTGAATATTGTTCAAATACTTTATTTAAAGCAGGAGTATTACGAATATCAATTTTGACAAAGGGAATATACATTCCTGTAATAAATTCTAAGCGCTCTAAGCATTGCAGATTGGCATTGGCTAGATTATCCACAATGACGACCGCTTGCCCTTGAGCTAGCAAACTTAAAACCACATGCGAGCCTATAAAGCCTAAACCACCAGTCACTAAAATCATTGTATACTACCTATCATTATCAAGTTTGAATGTTGCAAACTGTCCATTCTCCAAGTGAATCGCCATCAAATGAGTACTTTATTACTAATCACCGCAGCACCGACTTCAATCCACGCATGGCATGCATTGGGTTTAGCTCAAGCACTGCAAGCTGAAGATCAAGAATTTCGTGTTTTCTTTTATCAAGATGGTGTACAAGTTGCGAACAACTTGCAATGGGTTCCTGACGATCAACGTAATTTATCTGTAGAATGGCAAAAACTCTCAATTCGACTTCCTGTCTGTGTGAGTGCTGCATTAGCGCGGGGGATAACAGATCAAGAGAATGCCAAACGTCACCAAATTCCAGCCGATAATCTTGCAAAAGGCTTTGAACTTGTGGGTTTAGGCGAACTTGCAGATGCTGTTCAATCTACAGATCGTATCATTCAATTCTAAGTTGATCATCCCATTAGCGTGTTGCATTTAAAAGGTAATTTGTGTGAATACTGTGCTCGTTGTGATAACCCAAGCAAATTTAAATACATTGCAGGTACATGAAAGTTTGTCAGCAACCATGGTGCTTGCAACTTTTGGCAGTAAAGTCAAAGTGTTACTTAAAGACGCTGGATTAAGCCTACTTAAATCAGAAATGGCGTTTAGCCAATTAAATCACGTATTTAAGCTTGCTTCAAATCTGGTCGATAGCTTTGAATTCTATGATTTAACACCAGTTTTAGTAGAAAATATGAATAAATCCTCGACTTTTGTTACTCAATCACAACAAGAGTTGGAATTTGTAGAATTGAATGCTGAATTTATTCAGTCTTTTGATCATGTGTTGTATTGGTAAGCTGTAGATGGAAAGTCCAAATGTCAGATAAAACACTTTATTTAATTCAATCTTCTTTTATATATACTGATCATATATTGAATCAGTTGGATCAACTGTATGGTTCTCATGATCACGTTGTTTTAATGGGTGATGCGGTACTGTTTGCAGCAGATCAGCGCTTAACAAACAAACAGAATCTTTATCTTCTTGAAAATGATGCTGAGATTTTATCTGAATCCATTCCTGAAAATTTTAAATCAATTTCTTACCCACAATTTGCTCAGTTGGTTTTAGACTTTAACCGTTGTATCAGTTTAAAATAGTGGGCTAGGTTGTCAATTATCTTCGATTTTTTAAAAATAAATCTTTGATGTTTTGTTGATCAAAAGTTACATTGTTTCTGTTGTTTTGTTTAGGCGGTTTTATGAGCTTTGAGTTAGACCAAGATGGTCATTTAGTAGATTACACCATTTGGAATGAACAGGTTGCCCAAGAGTTGGCACAAAGTTTAGATCTACAACTGACCCCATGGCATTTTGAAGTGTTGCATGCAGTACGTCAATTTTATACCCAGTTTGGCCACTCTCCTGCAACTCGTCCACTGATTAAATTTTTAATGAAAACGATCAATCCAGCAATTGATAATGCTGTTCTACAAGATAAGTTTAATACAGGACTGGTTGCCCGCCATTTAAGCCGTTTGGCGGGTATCCCTAAACCTGCAAATTGTTTGTGATCACTCTATAAAAATTGATTCGTTTAATTCAATATGAGATCAAACCCATCAATATAGCAAGTAAATATCTAAACTGGCGATAGCATAAATTATTTCACTTTCTTCCTGAGAAAATCCCATTGGTATTTAAAAAAATATTTTAGTGTTTGATTTGGATTGACTGCAGTTTTATTTTTTAAATTAACGCCATCCGAATGATCATAATCTAAAAAATTAGCTGTAGTACCCTGTATAAATTGAAAGCTCGATCCTTTGGCTGTAATTTTCTGTGATTCAAACAAATGATCTAATCCAAAACGATGCCCTAATTCATGTACCACGACTTGATTAAATATATTTTGAGGACAGTTAAATAAGGTAACGCTGTCACCACCAGCACCAACTGCATTCTTTATCTCTACAGTTGTTACGAAAACATAATTTTTAGTCGCTAAGTTTTTATCTTGATATTTTTTATAAAACTTAGTTAAGTCACTTAAAAAATAACCCGTGTCATTTATATTTAATTTATTCAAAGATATATTAACATCATCGTCTTTGCTACGATATTTGTTTAAATCAAATGTTGGGGCATTTTTTATTTCTACATTAATTAAAGCTTGGTTAAATGAGTTATGCTTTAAAAAATTTTCATAATCATGTGAACGGCTTGGTTTTTTTCCATCAGTTATAACGTCTACAAAGATAACCGATATAGTAGGAATCACAGCATTATGATAAAGCATTAGCTTCCCAACTTTCTCTTGGGTCTCTCCTTTTATTGCTGTTACAATGATTTCTTCATGTTTTTGCAAAGCACCTGTGCACTTAATATTCACTATTTCTGAAGCTAGATAATAAATCTCTTCTTCTCTTTTAGTATCTTCACCTAAATCTCGCGTCATTTTTTTGGCGTAAATAAAATCTTCGACATTTATTTCTGCTGGTTCAATAATAATATTCGGATTTGAAACTTCAAACTTAATCTTTGTTCCATCATTTTTTAATGAAAAGTTATTTTCTGAATCTAATAGTCTCAACTCTAAATTAAGCCTAACCCCTTGATTGACAGGATTAGAGTTATTCATGTCCTCCTGTGAGCTTGGGTAAATTGCTAACCATGCAGGGATATATTCTGTACCAAATGGGCTAATTTTAGTAATTTGGTCTTGAGTATATGTCGCTTTTAATGATTGTATCGAACCACTAACTAAAGCAACTTTGTTTCCAAATTTTGTTGCTGCATTCGGTCTATAGTTGGTTAATTTTTTAAAGTATTCAGGTCTGTACCAATCAAAACCATAACTTCCATCATATATGTTATCTTCACATCTTCGAAAATGAATCGTAAACTTCTGTAGGCACGTATCACAGGTACTTCCGACTGTTGGGCTTGAACCAATTCCCATTCGATTACTCCATATTAAATATTTTATAAATTATTAAAATTTTGCATCAGTTAAATAAGTATATAAAAGTGAATGACTTGATCAAAATTATCTGCTGAAAAAATCGCTCTATTCTTTATCAAGCAATAAACCTTATTTTCTAAACTAAGATTACAATTACTGTTTTTCATACTTTTACTTATTAATTTAAATTATATCTTTTTAAAATTGAACAATCATATATTTTATATCTTGTTAACAAAAATCAAAAACAATATAAGTAATTAAAATTTCAAATTACTTGCTACGCTTGTTCTAAATATTTTCACAAACACTAAAGATAATGAGTGCGCATGTCTTTATATTTTTATGATATTTACCAACAACTTAATTTAAAAGTAATCCATGATAAATATTGAAAAACATCTAGGAAATAGCAATCAAGCTAATTTTTTCTGCGCTAAGTATTGGAAAAATGCTGAGGTGACGATTGGTTTCACCTGTCTCGCATTCACTGCCTGCTGACATTCTGAACATACCAATATCGGAGTAAACTCATGACCACAGACGGTATGTTGATACACCATAGGTGCACCAAGACCCTCATCCATCCATTTATCCGCCCAAGCCACCATGGTTAATAAAATTGGATATAGATCTAAGCCTTTTTCAGTTAAGCGATATTCATAACGCTCTTGTCGATCGACATAAGCCACTTTAACCAGTATTTCATGTTCAACCAAACGTTTTAGCCGTTCAGACAATACATGTCTTGTCACACCTAAATTTTCTTGAAAATCATCAAAACGACGTAACCCCATAAAAGCATTACGTAAAATAAGCATGGTCCATCGATCACCCAATACAGATAATGTACGCGCAATTGAACACGGTTGATTGCCTATTTCTTCCCATTTCATACCAACTTCCAAATTACATTTGTAAATTTAAAATACCATTGCTGAATACTATGAAATAAACAGAAAAAGAAAGATAGTATTTCAAGGATTTTTTTTCATTGATTAAGATTGGGCGACAAGTGCTTATGCGTTAACAAGTATGACTTGAAACCAAAAGTAACCTTGGTCAACATTAAAAAATGCTGGAATATTTTTAATGCTCAAAACAGTAAAAGCCCAATTTTGGGCTTTTAGTTTAAAATTAAACTTTACTTATTCAACAACTTGTCCACGACACCAAATTTTTTGAAAATGCTTGCTCGGCGTTTTGGATAAATACTGGCCTTATTTAAATCACCTTTGTAATGATCAAATACACGCTTATCCATAATTTTAAACCACCACGACGGGATCATCGCTGGCAACAGCATACTTGCATAACCACTTGGTAATTCAGGTGCTTCATCAAAGTGACGTAACGCTTGGAATGGGCGTGTTGGAAAGGCATGATGGTCTGAATGACGTTGTAACTGATATAAGAATAAATTAGTTACGATGTTGTTATTGTTCCAACTATGCTCAGGCATTGTGCGTTCATATTTGCCATTTTCATCTTTTTGGCGCAACAAACCATAATGCTCAATATAATTAATGATCTCAAACAACGTAATACTATAAGCTGACTGGGTTGCCAAATAAGGCAAAATACCTTTACCAAATAACCCGACCATAGATGAATGGAATGCTGCGGTCATTGTCCAGCCTTGCAATAACTCATTATCTTTAGACCAGAATCCAAGACCCTTACGTTTAAGACGGTTGGTTTCAATTTCAATCGCTGATTTAAATGAACCAATGACAGTACGTGGTAAAAACTCATAGAGCGTTTCACCCATTTGCGATGAAGCGGGATCTTCAGGCGTCGCAGCACGTTTATGGTGTCCATAAGGATGTTCAATACGGAAATGGTTATAACCTGATGGAACCAATGCCAAATGCGATAAAATATGGTCCATACGGTCATGCTTATGGCTTAACTCATGTGCTGTGTTAATGGCGATACCATTAATTGCACCCATTGAAACGCCAAGCAAAATCTTATCTAAAAGTGATGTTTGTTTACGTCCCACCAAATAACAAGCATAAACATTGGCGACATATTGAATCGGAATAAATGATTTAACCAAACGTGAATAATACGGATCTTGCTCAAGTAATTTTACATCTTCACTGGTCGGATTGTTTTTATCCTTACCAATCAATGAATCAATGGCTGGAATAATCACATGCAATACCAGTGGCCCACCCAATGCAAAAACTTTTTTCAGTGGCTTTGGTGCAACATGATATCCCGCTAAAATTCCTAACCCAATCACTGGAAGTGATGGGCTAATCATCCAAAGATAACGCTTTTTATCAAGTGCCAAACCTGACTTTGGTTTTAATTGTTGCAATTGCTGCTCTGTCAGTTGAACTGGTGCATTCATGGCTATATCTTCCCTATCTTTCTACTTAGTTATATATTTATGTAAAATTCAACTTAAAGACAGTTGTAAGCGTCCATAAAACCTATGAAAAAGTCTTTGGCATCTTCAACATAGAGTTTGTCCTTTGCGCACATGTTTTAATAGCATGAAACATTTTTATTATTTGAGAACAGGAAATTTGAACTGAATCTATGGATGCTTTAAGTAAAATTTTTGATGATATTCATCTCAACCATTCAGAATATATTTACCTTCAAGCTCAAGGTGATTGGTCGTTTCAGAGTCCAAAACAAGAAGCAGTGATCGCGCATATCGTTTTGTATGGAAATGCTTATTTAGAATTTTCACCCAAAATGACTGTTGCACTACAAACCGGTGATATGTTTTTAATCCCAGCAGGATTAGCACATACTGTAAAAAATCATTTAGACACGCAGTTAGTTGAAAGCCTCAATATAGAATCACTATTTGATGGATTAAGACAAGACGCAATTGAATTTGGTCAAGGAAGCTCAGAAAAGACCCTTATCCTTTCTGTACGATGCCATATGAATGCAATCATGGCTCGTCCATTGATCAATGCACTGCCACCATATTTGCATATACAAAATGCCTTGAGTGATGAGGCACCTGAATGGCTTAAAATTGGATTATATTTTGTTTCTGCTGAAACCCGTAGAACCATGGCGGGTAAAAATAAAATTATGGATCACGTTGTCAGTATTTTGATGATCGAGTGCGTGCGTGACTATATTGAGCAAATGCAAGATCACAATAATTGGTTAAATGCCCTCGTGCACCCCGAACTTTCAAATGCCCTTGCTGCTATCCACAGCTGTCCAGAACAGAGCTGGACCGTAGAAAGCTTAGCTGAAACCTGTTGTATGTCGCGTTCTAAATTTGCCAGCTTATTTAATCAAATTATTGGGGAAACACCTTTAGCCTACTTGCAACAACATCGCTTACGTCTTGCCAGCCAGCTAATCAAACAAGGACAACTGCCTATTCAGCAGATTGCACACCAAGTGGGATATTCATCTGAAACTGCATTTAGTCAGGCATTTAAGAAACAATTTGAACTTAGCCCAAGCCAATATCGCAATCAGATCTAAAAAAGATTACAGTCATCCGCTAATCATATCTTAGTGATATAGCTTCTGTACTCACGATATATTCCATTTCACATAAAAAAAGCGCCGAGGCGCTTTTTTTAATCTGAGAAGATCAATTATTTAATTTTTGCTTGAGCTTTTAAATAACGCGAATAATCATCTAATAATTGTTCACCACGGAACTTCTGATACATTTGGGTAAGTTGCTGAACTTCAGCTGGATCCATCTGAGCAGTATCTACTTTTTTCACATTCGCCACAGCCACAACAACCAACTCATTTGGCAGTTTTGCAGTACTAACTGACCACATGCCTGCTTTAGGTACTGGCTGGCTAAAAGCAACACGCTCAATCTCACGCTTAAGGCCTTTTGAACGAGTGAATGTTCCCGCATGGACAAAATTAGACTGATATTTCGCAGTAACCTCTTGCGCTGGCAATTTTTTGAAATCCGCAATCATGGCATTTAATTTTGCATGCGCAGCATCAAACGCTTTCTGTTCAATCAATTGTGCTTTTACACGCGCAGTTGCTTGCGCTAAAGGCTGTACACCGGCTGGATGATACTTACGAACTTTAACCCAGACAACATCACCATTGGCAGTTTGGATATTACTTGACGCCGTCGTATTTCCGCTTTTCACATCGTCATTAAACAGTTTAGATTTAACAGCAGGATCAGCAAGAACTGGATTGGTTGTCGTTAAATTCACATTATTTGCAGATTGAACTTGAACAGTCTTCACTGCTTGTGAAACTACATCCAATGCATCACTGTTGACCACTTGCTCATTTAAACTATTTACAGTGTCAGAGAAGTAGTTGGCAGATTTATTCTTTAAAACTTCAGCAGTCAATTCAGCTTTTTTCGACTCAAACGATGGCACTGAATCTACTGGTGTATTCACTTCAATCAAATGATAACCGAATTGAGTTTTAACAGGCTTAGACACTTGACCATTGCTGGTTGAGTTGACAGCTTTATCAAAATCATCACCAAAAGCACCTGGTGCATAGGCAGCAAGTGCCCCACCTTTCGCTTTAGAATCAGGGTCTTCTGAATATTGTGCAGCAGCTTGAGCAAATGACGTACCTGCCTGAATTTTTGCATATACTTCATTTGCAAGTGTAGCAGCTTGCTCAGGCGTACGAGAATCAGTCGTGATCAGAATATGTTTAACATCACGCTTCAAACTTTGCTTATATTTTTCTACAAACTGAGTATAAGCTTGTTGTAATTCAGCATCAGTAACTGCCGCATTTGGCTGTGTCAATGTCGCTGGGCTGAGCACCACATAGTCCACATCCACTGAAGCAACTTGTTTAAACTTATTTTGATGCTTGTTGTAATAATCCGAAATTTCCTGATTGGTCACTTTAACATTGGTTTTATAGTCATCAAGTTTAACGCTTGATAAGAATAATTCACGTTGTTCAGATTGCAAGTTGGCAATTTGCTGGATATCCAATTTACTGATCAGTGCATTATCCGAAATTGTAGAGCTCAAAATGCTTAAGGCAAAATCTTGGCGAATATTTTGGATAAATGCTTGGCTAGTTAAACCCTGTGAGCGTAAATAATTTGCATATAGAGTATTTGAAAATTTACCATTTTCCTGAAAAGCAGGAATTTGTGCAATTTTCTGTTCAATTTGAGCATCGCTCAAAGTCACACCTAACTTATCAGCTTGTTGTCTTAAAAGACTTTGGCTAATTAGGTAATCAAGTGCTTTATTTGCAATAAATTCTTTGTTCAATAAAGACTCATCCCCATGTATAGCAGGATTTGCCAATAATTGATCTGTATAGCCTTTTGTAACCGTTTCTAACTCTTTTTTAGAAATATCTTGACCATTAACAGTTTTAGCTACGTCTGCTTTTTGCCCACCGCTGAAATAGCCTTCAATACCAACCACAGCAAATGGCGCTAAAAATAACACAAGGAGAACTTTACCAAACCAGCCCCTTATGAGAGTGCGAAACGATTCCATGAGTATTCCAATATTATATTTCGTAAGGATTCTAACTGAAATTGTGAAATGAATGAACGAGCAATCACTGATAATTTAATATATTTCATAAAAAACGCGCCACAAAGGCGCGCTTTTAACAAGCTCAGATTAAGCTACTGAGTCTTTTAAGCCTTTACCAGCTTTAAAGCTAGGTACTTTGCTTGCTTTAATCTGAAGCTCTTCACCAGTTTTAGGGTTACGACCAGTACGAGCAGCACGGTCTTTAACACTAAATGTGCCAAAGCCGACTAAAGTCACTGTGTCGCCTTTTTTAAGCGCTTCACCAATTGAAGCAATAGTCGCATCTAATGCTTTACCAGCATCGGACTTTGACAATCCCCCTTTTTCTGCAATCGCATCGATTAATTCTGATTTATTCATGAAGATTACGTCCTCTTATATCGTTTGTTTAAGTTCCAAGGCTGTAGATCAAAGGCCATGACGACTTTATAGCAATGCTTTGGGGGGAAACGCAAGACTCCAAACACGCTTTTCACAAAAATTACGACTAAAATTTACGATTTTTTTGGATTAAAGGTCATTATTTCATTTTTTTTAGCAATTGGTCGCGTAAGTTTTGGTTCTCTTCAGCCAATGCATCGACCTTATTGTGGAGTTGCAGGATCAAGTTTTCCAAATGCTGAAGATCTTTAGCAGTCACTAAACCAATTCTGTTTAATGAATGATTTACACGCTGATCTAAGAGTTTTTCAACCTTGTCTTTGGTTTCTGCAACTGACTCTTTGGTTTTTTCAGTGACTTTATTGACTGTCTGATCTGTGACTTCAACTGTCTTGGATTCAAGCTCCTCACCCACCTTGACTAGAGAATCAAAGAGTTTATTGCCTTCTTCTTCGGCTCTGGAGAACGCTCCCAACCCTGCCAACCAGATTTGTTTTGTATATTTTCTGAAATCTAATGCTGACTTTTTATGATTTCTAGGCTTTATTTGAGATTCATCAAATTCATTTTGATCTTCATAAAGATCCGTTTGTTCTTTGTTGCTCTTTTTCATATCTTGCTCCATTTACCCCAAACTCCAGCGTGTAATGACCTATATGACCAAATTATGTAGAAAATATTGCTATATTATCAAATAAAACTATTGAACCTTTTGCTAAACTGTTCTACAAAGCAAAGTAATTGTTTTAATGTTAAGGAACACTTGGCAATTCGACAATGGTTATTAAGATAATTTTTATATCATTGTGGAAATATTGTGTTTCAAGTCATGGATGAGATTGTTTCAAATTTATTTAGAGATCGGACTCTCTGTTTTGCTATAGGAATTTTTTATGAATGAATCGCAACAAAAGCAAGGTCATTCTCGTTTGTTGCTAAACATTGTCATGATTATATTGGAAACCATTTATTCTTTCGTATTAAAACATGATCGTGTTGTTCGCTTACAGGCAAAAAAATTCGTCGGACAGCAGATTACAATTAAAATGAATAGTTATATTCCTTATTTTGACTTTTATGTTCAATTTACAGATCGTGGTATTCTTTTTGATTTACAGCCTCCAGAAAAAGCCATTGACCTTTCTGTGAGTAGCACACTCATCGATCTCATCCAAATTTTTGTCTTTGCTAATCGTCGTAGCATGAAAAAAATGCGTCTGGAGGGCGATAACCTGCTCAAGGAACAGTTTCGTGATCTGGTTGTACACTTAACTGCACCTAAATTGCTTTCAGACTGGAAGCAATGGTTAACAAATCCAGATGATGACAGCCAGACTAAAGCATCAAAAAAACGCATTGCCCCTTTGCTTGAAAAGATTGATCAGCAACGCTCTAAGATCAACACACTCCAAGTTGAAGTGAAACAATATCAAAATCGTGTTAAACGCTTGCAGCTCAATCAACAACGTTTATATACGGCTTTAGGCGTATTGGGCTTTCTATTTATGGCATTAGTCGTGTATAATCTTTGGCAAATATTTTCATAAAACTTGAACAAAAATTGAAATTTTCCAGTAATTTTTGTTCAAGTAATAAATTCTGACTAAATTAGTCAGAATTAAACTTAAAAATACTTGACTATTTTAGTCAGGATTCATAAAATTCATACATCTAGTCTAAAACATGTGTATCGAATCATGCGCCTAACTACTCGCGGTCGCTATGCAGTGACTGCACTACTTGACTTAGCATTGCAGCCACCTGAACAAACGATTACGCTTGCAGAAATTGCAACCCGCCAAACGATATCTGTCGCTTATCTTGAACAATTGTTCGCTAAACTTAAACGTCATGGCTTAGTTTCAAGTGTTCGTGGAGCAAATGGCGGTTATCACTTAGCGCGCCATGCTGAAGAAATTACTGTCTTAGAAATTATTGAAGCTGTAAATGAAACTGTTGATGCGACTCGTTGTGACCACAAAGGCAACTGCCAAAATGGTGCAATGTGTTTAACTCACGATTTATGGCAAGAACTCTCTCTCCATATTGCCGATTATTTAGCTAAAATCACCCTTGCGGATTTAGTAGCTCGTGACAACGTACAAACCGTTGCGGTTCGCCAAAATTCAGCACCTCTTGATTCAGCCCTTTTATCGGTTACAGGTATTTGACATGAAACGTCCGATTTATCTTGACTATGCAGCAACTACGCCTGTTGATCCTCAAGTAGCAGAACGCATGATGGAGTGTTTAACCTTTGATGGTACATTCGGTAATGCTGCTTCTCGCTCACATGCTTATGGATGGCAAGCTGAAGAAAAAGTTGAATATGCACGTGAACAAGTCGCAAATTTAGTAAAAGCTGATCCACGCGAAATTGTCTGGACTTCTGGTGCTACTGAATCTGATAACCTTGCCCTTAAAGGTGTTGCTCAGTTTTACGGTTCTAAACGCAAACACATCATCACAAGTAAAATTGAACATAAAGCAATTTTAGATACTTGTCGTGAATTAGAAGAAGAAGGTTTTGAGATTACCTATCTTGAACCTGAACCTAAAACTGGTTTAATTACCCCAGAAATGGTTCAAGCTGAACTTCGTCCAGATACGTTACTTGTTTCATTGATGATGGTGAACAATGAAATTGGTACTGTGACAGATGTTGCTGCAATTGGTGAGTTAACACGTGCCAATAAAACCTATTTCCATGTAGATGCTGCACAAGCTGCAGGTAAAGTTGAAATCGATCTTTCTACCATGAAAGTTGATTTGATGAGCTTCTCAGGTCATAAGGTTTATGGACCTAAAGGCATTGGTGCTTTATTTGTACGCCGTAGCCCACGTGTTCGTATCAAAGCACAAATTCATGGCGGTGGTCATGAACGTGGTATGCGCTCAGGTACACTTGCAACCCATCAAATTGTCGGTATGGGTGAAGCATTTGAGCTTGCTGGCAAATCTTTACAAGCTGAACAAACACGTTTACGTGTACTCCGTGACAAACTTTGGAACGGTTTACAAGATTTAGAACAAGTCTTCTTAAATGGCCACCCTGTATACAATGTTGCAAACTACTTAAATGTTAGCTTCAACTTTGTTGAAGGTGAATCATTGATGATGGCGTTAAAAGATGCTGCTGTATCTTCTGGTTCAGCATGTACATCTGCAACACTTGAACCTTCTTACGTACTTCGTGCCCTCGGTCTTTCTGACGAGTTAGCACATAGTTCAATTCGTTTTAGCTTTGGTCACTATACGACTGAAGAAGACATTGATCATGTAATTAAGATTACTAAAGCTGCTGTTGAGAAATTGCGTGAGCTTTCTCCGCTTTGGGATATGTACAAAGAAGGGATCGACTTAAATTCAGTTGAATGGGCTGAACACTAAGTTCCTTGAAATCAAAACGCGGCATTTTATTGAAAATCAGTAAAATGCCACCAAATTAGATTGTAGAAATACATATTATCAACGCTGACCCCGAGGTTTGGAGAAGCAACATGGCTTATAGCGAAAAAGTAATAGATCATTACGAAAATCCTCGTAATGTTGGTGTTTTGGATAAAAATGCAGAAAATGTTGGTACAGGTATGGTGGGTGCACCTGCATGTGGCGATGTAATGCGTTTACAAATCCAAGTGAATGACAGTGGTGTAATTGAAGAAGCCCGCTTTAAGACTTATGGCTGTGGCTCTGCAATTGCGTCTAGTTCACTCGTAACCGAATGGTTAAAAGGTAAAACGCTTGACGAAGCACAGGCGATTAAGAATATCGACATCGCAACTGAACTTGCACTTCCTCCTGTAAAAGTACACTGTTCTGTACTTGCAGAAGATGCAATTAAAGCTGCTGTTGAAGATTACCGTAGCAAGAAAACTAAAGCCTAATATCTGTTCGTCAAATTTAGCAGATGATTTTTTAACGGAGTTTTCATGATCAATCTAACTGAAAATGCTGCAACTCATATCAGCAATTACTTAAAGAATCGCGGTAAGGGTGAAGGTATTCGTCTTGGTGTGAAAACTTCAGGCTGTTCTGGCTTAGCTTATGTACTTGAGTTTGTTGATGATATCGACACTCATGATCAAATGTTCGAGCAGTTTGGTGTAAAAGTTTTTGTAGATCCAAAAAGTTTGGTTTATCTCGATGGTATGGAAATGGACTATGTTAAAAATGGTCTCAATGAAGGCTTCGAGTTTAATAACCCAAATAAAAAAGGTGAATGTGGCTGCGGTGAATCTTTCACTGTATAATGTGCCCTGCTTTTTCTCATGTTAAAACAGTGTCTTGCACTGTTTTAATCACATTTAATTACACCGTTTTCCTGTAAAACATCGTGGATGAGTATCTCCCATGAGTCATTTTGAGTTGTTCGATCTCCCGGAAGCACTCGATATTGATTTAGCGACATTAAAAGCTAATTTCCTAAAACTACAACAGCAATATCATCCTGATAAAGCTGAAGATAAAGACAAAGCTTTGATTAAATCAAGTGAAATTAATCAGGCATATAAAGCTTTATCCAATGTAGACAGTCGTGCTGCTTATCTACTGTCACTCAAAAAGCAAGATCATCACTTAGATCAATCAATTAGTGATTTTGAGTTCTTACAATCTGCTTTAGAAATTCGTGAGCAGCTTGATGAAGCAACCAATACTGAACAATTGCATTCTTTAAAAAAAGAAGTCCAACAATGGATTGATGGCTTAGTTCGTGAATTCAAAATTGATTTTGAGGATGAAGATTGGGCTGAAGCACGCGACACGGTGCGCAAGTTACGATTCTTTCAAAAAGTCATGAATGATATTGATAAAGCCGAAGATCAGCTTTTAGATGATGAAGATTTTAGTTTAGATGATGATTTCTAAATTTTAACTTTCATTATATGTTTTACCGAATTTGTTTTTAGTTTTTATTTTAAGGATGTGACAAATGGCACTCTTGCAAATTGCTGAACCAGGACAATCAAGTGCGCCACACGAACACCGTATTGCGATTGGTATCGACTTAGGGACAACCCATTCTCTTGTTGCTACGGTATTATCAGGCAAAGCCAAAGTACTGAACGATGAGCAAGGTCGCGTGTTACTTCCTTCTATTGTACATTATTCTAAAAATTCGACCGAATATGGCGATGCAGCAAAACCGTTTATTACTGCTGACCCTAAAAATACCATTGTTTCTGTTAAACGCTTTATGGGCCGCTCTAAAGCAGATGTTAAATTTCAACACCCTTACACGCTTGCAGGTGCTGATAATGAAATGCCAGCATTTGAAACAGCGCAAGGTCGTAAAACACCTGTAGAAATCTCTGCAGAAATTTTAAAACAACTGAAAGATCGCGCTGAACAAAGCTTAAGCAATCCGGTGAATGGCGCTGTGATTACGGTTCCAGCCTACTTTGATGAAGCGCAACGCCAAGCTACACGCGATGCAGCTGAACTCGCAGGTTTAAATATATTACGCTTACTCAATGAACCTACCGCTGCGGCTGTTGCATATGGCTTAGATCAAGAGAGCAATCTAACAACAGATCGCAACTATGTCATTTATGATTTAGGTGGCGGTACATTTGATGTGTCTATTTTACGCTTTTCTCAAGGTGTGTTTGAAGTTTTAGCTACAGGCGGTCATACCGCACTGGGTGGCGATGACTTAGATCGCCTTATTGTTAAATGGGCAAAAAAACAACTGAATATTGAAACTTTAGATGATGCAGAATATGCGCACTTTATCGTTTCTGCGCGTAAAGCCAAAGAAGCACTCAGTGATGCTACCTCTGTTGATATTAAAGTTCTGACACATCACCTCACGCTAGATCGCACGACATTTGAAGAAATCATTCAAGTGGCATTAGATAAGACGATCAATGTATGTAAACGTGTCATGCGTGATGCAAAACTTGAACTCGATGATATTCAAAATGTAGTTCTTGTTGGTGGCTCAACCCGCTCTTATGCTGTACAGAAAGTGGTGCGTGAAGTATTTAAGCAAGAGCCGCTTTGTACCATCAATCCTGATGAAGTTGTGGCGATTGGCGCTGCGATCACTGCGAATCAACTCATTGGAAATTCTAAAGATGGTTCATTACTGTTAGATGTTACCCCGCTATCACTTGGTCTAGAAACCATGGGCGGTTTGGTTGAACGTTTAATTTCACGTAATACAGCCATTCCTGTTGCACGCCGTCAAGAGTTCACCACCTATCAAGATGGTCAAACGGCCATGTTGATCCATGTCTTGCAAGGCGAACGCGACTTAGTTGAGCATTGCCGCAGCTTAGGTCGTTTTGTATTACATGGTATCCCACCAATGACCGCGGGTCAGGCACGTATTGAAGTCACTTTTCAGGTCGATGCAGATGGCCTGCTTACTGTTTCAGCCAAAGAAACCACATCAGGGGTCAATGCGCAAATCGACATTAAACCTTCTTATGGATTGTCTGAGACCGATACTGAACGCTTGCTTTTAGAAGGTTATAAATTCGCTGAAGAAGATAAAAATCTTCGCCATCTCAATGAAACTAAAGTTGAAGCACAGCGTGAACTTGAAGCCTTAACACAGGCGTTAAAGGTCGACTCCAACCTGCTCAGTACTGAACAACTGACTGCGCTCAACCAAGCCGCTGAAGCTTTAAAAGCCCAGCTTGAAACAAACGATATCAAATCGATTGAGCATGCTGTTGAACAGTTAAAAACTTATAGCGATGCCTTTGCAGCAGAACGCATGAATCAACATATTGATCATGCACTGAAAGGCACCAAACTTGATGATTGGTCTAACTCAAACTAATTTAAGGTAACGACTATGCCACGTATTAAAGTACTACCTCATGCAACAATTTGTCCAAATGGTGCTGAGTTTGAAGTTGAACCAAACGCCAATCTGTGCCAAAGCTTGCTCGATAATGGTATTAAAATCGAACATGCCTGTGACATGTCTAAAGCATGCACCACTTGCCATGTGATTGTACGCAAAGGCTTTGATGAGCTCGAAGAGATGGATGATATTGAAGCCGATTTACTCGATCGCGCTTGGGGCTTAGAACCCGATTCGCGTCTATCTTGCCAAGTTAAAATCACTGATGAAGATATGGAAGTTGAAATTCCAAAGTATACGATTAACCATGCTTCTGAAAACCACTAAGTTGCTTTTCATATAGGCAAAAAAAACCACTCTTTATGAGTGGTTTTTTAATGGCTTAGGTATTTGATTTAATATTTAAGGATTTTACAAATAATTTGAGTTGACTTCGTCTTCAATATTAAGCTTTGCAACACCTTGAGAGTTGGTAAGTTTTTGCTGAACCTTAATCCGTTCCACCATTTTTTCTAATACTTCCACCAACTCTGGATATTCAAAGTTTTGCACTTCTTCTAAATTCAGCACCAAGTGGAAGCCTTTATACTCATAATCAAACCATTGTTGATTTTCATTCTTGGTTGCAGAGTATTTTTCCATCACTTGCCAAGTGCGCACCTTACCTTGAATCCCTTTCAGTTCAATCGGGGTTTTGGGTGCACAAAGATAATCGTTTTTAATCAGCTTATAGGTCTCATCTGAAACCAAAATTTCATCGATATCTGCAGCATATTGCAAACGCGCTGCTAAATTGGCATCACGACCCACAATGGTATACGCCATACGATGTACAGCACCATAGTTTCCAACGTGGCAATAACCTGTACTTACCCCCATACGAATATGTAAAGGTGCATAGCCCATTTTCACCCAACGTTCACGGAGAAATTTCATCTGCTGGCGCATTGCAATCGACATATCAATACAGTTTTTCGCATCCTGTTCCACACCCTGTGAGTCTGGATCACCAAAGAAAATCAGGATTGCATCACCCATAAATTTATCAATGGTTGCACCATATTGTTTGGCAATTTCAGTCATATGACTTAAATAGTCATTTAATACAAAGGCCAAATCATCTGGAATCAAAGTTTCTGATAATTCTGTAAATCCTTGAATATCAGAAAAGAAAACTGTCATCTTTTTACGTTTATATTCAATCTTGGCTTCCGTATCACCACGCATGATCGCTTGCCAAAGCTGTAATGGCGCATAACGACTAAGTTGATTTGACAACTCAATATAGCGATTCATTTCATTGAAATAGGTGTTTTTCTTGATTTCTACAGTTTTGATACGGCGATTTTGATAATAATTTCCGATATTTACAAACAAGATGATGCTAATAAAAGACAGGACTGATAGCTCAGGGCTGGTTTGCTGAAAATAATCATAAAAACCAAAAATAAAAATAATATTGGTATAAAACACAACAAAGGCAACTAAAATTGCCAAAGAGCCCATCATAAAAGAAATTTTATTGTTAATCGCCGTATAGATCAGTGCAAATAACAAGACAAAAGTTACTACGAGGCTTAAATGTACGGCAGCCAATGCGGTAGAAACAACGATAACATCAATTAAAAAATAGATGTTTTTCCGAATCTTAGAGCCATATGAATATTCTAGCCAGCGCGATAACTTCGGGCTAACAATAAAAATAAAGCCTATAAAAAAAGGAACATAAAATTGATAATTTGCAATTGGGGAGGTGAAATAATAAACCATGACCACCAAAGCAATAATCAAATACCCCATAAAGCGCTGGAATATTTCAAATTGCTTTGGTTCTTTATCTAACATACGTTCAAATGGCAAAATATTTTACCTCGAATGTCATTTTATTAAACACTTCCCTTGTGCTGTTTACACTTAATCCATACGCCAATCGAATGGCATCTCACCTTGACCACGTAACGCCAACATCAGTGTTTGACGCATATGTGCTAATACTTCATTGCTATAAGGAACTGCTTGCAGGCCAAATACAGGTTTAGGCCAAGCTACATCATTCTGATAACGAACTACATGATGAAAATGTAATTGCGGAACCATATTTCCAAGTGCAGCGACATTCATTTTATCTGCACGAAAAACACGAGAAAGCTGACTAGATAACCAGCTTGATTCACGTAAAAACTGCTCTTGGTCAGCTTGACTTAGTTCATATAACTCAGTGATACCAGGAACACGTGGAATAAGAATCAACCACGGAAATTGCATATCATTCATTAAACGACATGTTGAAAGCGGAAAATCGCCTACAAAAAAAGTATCTTGAGCAAGTTGTGGATGCAAACTAAACATATCTTTATAAATGACGCAAAATTAAAAGGATGGCTAATACTAACACATCGGTTTTCGTGTGAATATTGGTTATCTTGTGTTTTGGTACAAATAAACACAGTTTGTTTTGAACCTGATCACAATTACACTTTAAAGAATCACAGAATTTTTTCAAGTGATTTACCTGAAAAAATTCATAAGCACTTTTAATCTCAAATTGAGCATTTTTTAAGCTCAAAATCCTGATAAATTAACGCTTTAATTCTGTCAGTAAATTGTTTAACAAATCCTGAATAAACTGAATTCGCTTGTCATTTTCTTCAAGCATCACCATCACTTTTAAACGTTGTCCACCTTCCATACGGAACCAAGTTGGATGCTTCTGCATGAGCTGAATAATACTGATCGCTTGCACAGGTGTATCAGGTGAAAATTCGATCACCCCACCATTAGCCCCAATATCAATTTTGGTAATTTCTAAGGCTTCGGCCTTAACCCGAATTTGATGAACACTAAACAGTTGTTTTACTGGTAATGGCGGCACACCAAAGCGATCAATCAGCTCCATACGGATATTATCAAGTTTATCCTGAGTATCAGTATTACTAATACGTTTATAGAACATAAGACGCTGATGTACATCTCCCAAATATTCATCTGGGATCAAAGCAGGCATATGCAGGGTAATTTCAGAAGTAAGTGAAAGTGGTGTATCAAAATTAGGCGTCTTGCCCTGTTGAATTGCTTTGGTCGCTTTGGCTAACATTTCCATATATAAGCTATAGCCAATTGCATTCATTGAACCACTTTGTTGTTCACCCAGTAGTTCACCCGCACCACGAATCTCTAAGTCTTCCGTAGCCAGCATAAAGCCAGCGCCAAGATTTGAAGCTCTTTGAATGGCATCTAAACGTTTTTCGGCATCACCTTTAAGGCCTTTAATCGATGGCACCATCAAATATGCATAGGCTTGATGATGGGAACGTCCAACACGACCACGTAATTGATGTAATTGTGCTAGGCCGAGTTTGTCTGCACGTTCAATAATAATCGTATTGGCATTAGGAACATCAATCCCCGTTTCAATAATTGTTGAACAGACCAGTACGTTAAATTCTTTGTGATAGAACTGTTGCATGATTTGCTCAAGTTCACGTTCACGCATTTGACCATGCGCAACCGCGACACGTGCCTCTGGTACAAGTTGACGAATATTTTCTGCAGCGCGTTCTATGGTATCTACTTCATTGTGCAAGATATAAACCTGACCACCACGTAACAATTCTCGCAGAATTGCCTCTTTCATGGTTTCATTGGTTTGTTCATTGACAAAAGTTTTGACAGCTAAACGACGTGCTGGCGGTGTAGCAATAATTGAAAGATCACGCATTCCGCCAAAAGCCATATTCAAGGTACGAGGAATTGGTGTTGCAGTTAAGGTTAACATATCAACATCTGCACGCATGGCTTTGATACGCTCTTTATCACGTACCCCAAAACGATGTTCTTCATCAACAATCATTAGACCTAAGTTTTTAAACTGCACATTTTCCTGAAGAATTTTATGTGTGCCGATGACAATATCAACTTTACCATCGATTAAATCATCAATGGTTTTGGTATGACTTTTATTGGTTCCAAAACGCGAAAGTACCTCTATACGAATTGGCCAATCGGCAAAGCGATCTTTAAATGATTCAAAATGTTGTTGCGCCAATAAGGTGGTAGGGACTAAAACAGCCACTTGCCTATTATTTTGAACAGCAACAAATGCCGCGCGCATCGCCACTTCCGTTTTACCAAAGCCAACATCACCACAAACCAATCGATCCATTGGTTTGGCTTGTTGCATATCATATAAGGTCGCTTCGATGGCATTGGCCTGATCCAATGTTTCCTCATAAGCAAAACCACTGGAAAATTGCATATATGCACTTTGATCCAGCTCAAAGCTAATCCCGGGTTTCGACTGACGACGTGCTTGGATATGTAGTAATTCAGCTGCCACATCATGAATCTGTTCAAGCGCTTTACGTTTTGCTTTATTCCATGCATCTGTACCCAATTTATGTAATGGCGCTAAATCAGGATCACCTCCACTAAAACGGCTAATCAGGTGTAGATTGGTCACAGGAACATACACTTTTGCATCATCTGCATAGTTTAATTGCAGAAACTCATAGTCTTGTTCATCAATATTTAAGGTGACTAAACCTGCATAACGCCCAACGCCATGATCAATATGCACCACTGGCGCACCAATATTGAGTTCCGTCAGACTTCGGATCAGAAACTCTTCTGAAACCTCTTGTTGACGTTTTCTGCGGCGCTGTACTACACGGTGTTCATACAATTGGTTTTCAGAAATAACCGATAGATCATTGCTGATGACCAATCCACGATCCAAAGGCGCATTGGTAATCGCGACAGAGAAATTAGATTGCTGAAATACAGCAAAACCTTCAACAACTGGAATTTCACCTAAACTTGCACGTAAAGCATCTTTTAAAGTTTCACGGCGTCCAGCACTTTCAGCCACCAGTAATACAGGATGATTAGCCTCATCCACATACTGCTTCACTGCTTTAAATGGTTGGTCTTGTTTAGGGTCTACAGGCAATCGTGGCGGCAATTCAACCGACAAATTGATACAGCCTGCTTTTAATTCAATGGCTTCTGTTGAGGCAATAATTCTTGAAAATTGATTTAAATACTCAAACAGTTGATTCGGTTGTATAAAAATTTCTTCAGGTGGTAATAGCGGTTGATCAGCATTATGGCGTCGGTCTTCGTAACGACGCATCACATCTGTCCAAAAACTCAACAATCCTTCGTCAATGTGCTTATCTGTAATGACAATCGCATTGCTTGGTAAGTACGATACCAAACAACTTTGTGTTTGCATGGCTTGCTGTGAAAAGAATAATGGGAAGTAGAAATCTAATCCTGGAGAAGCAATGCCTTCTAACACATCTTGATAAATTGGGTTTTTCTTGGGATTTGCAGTTGGAAAACTTTCTGCATAACGATCACGAAATGTTGAACGTGCTTCTTTTAACGGAAATTCTTTTGCAGGAAGTACGGTAAAACGCTCTAACTTTGTTGTTGTTCTTTGGGTTTCAGGGTCAAAGAATTTTAAACTGTCTATTTCATCATCAAATAAATCAATACGGATAGGCGCATTTTGCCCAGAGGCATAAATATCCATGATGCTACCACGTACTGCAAACTCACCATGGTCATAAACGGTATCAACCAGATGATAACCCGCCTGAACCAGTTTTAATTTTTGTTGTTCTAATGCGAATTTCTGACCAACGCGGATATCAAAATGCTCACCCAACACCCATGATGTAGGGGCAACACGTTGTGCCAAGGTAGTTGCAGAGACCAATAAAATACCTTTTTGTGGCATATTGGAAAGTATCGACAGTCTTTCAGAGACAATATCTTGGTGCGGAGATAAACGATCATATGGCAATATCTCCCAGTCTGGAAATATTGTTGGTTTTACCCCATAAAATTCTAATTCACTTTCCAACTGTCCCAAGTGCTGATTATTTTTTGCAACCAATACAAAGAGCTGATCCGATTTCTCTGCGATCTCCTTAAACAATAAGGCTGCAGATGAACCTAGCATTGTGCCAATCCAACGTTTTTCGCCAGCTTTCAGTTGTTTTAAATTGAGGTCAGAGATTTCTTGTTTAAACATAATCGCATAAGGTCTAAAAGACATGAGCCATAGTTTAACATGATGACTTTGTTGAGTTCAGTGATTTTGTTTGTTCTATTTATTTGGCTGTTGACTAAATACGACCATTTTTCCATCAGGATAAAATCCATTCCAGCCACAAGGTAACCCACCAGCATAGTAAACTTGCAAAATCTCTTGCCAAATCGATGGGAAATAACCATTTGCATAACAATTAAAAATATAACCTATATCATGCATGATTAATTCGTGCGCTATTCCTATTCCATCAAATGTTGTCAACTTTTCAAGTAATCCATTTAAATTTTTTGTGAATAAATCATAATAATTATTGACCTCTAATTTAGAGTCAATTCTTGAATTTAATTCCCAATCAAAATCTTCTGGAAACTGTGAATCAACTACGGTTTCCCAGTCTGTAAATTTCTCCCAACTATTATCTGTTGCAAAGCTCATTGCCAAGCTAATGTCCGTGATGACAAAATAATCTTTATCCGATGTATAAGGCTGACTAAAAAAATTATCACCTTGTAAAAATTGAATAAACTCTTTGGCTTGTTCGGCAATTTCAGCCCAATTTTTTACAATTAACATTTTCCCATCCGTTTCCTACTCTTTTAACAATCAAAAAATAAACCTTCATGGTCAAAGCAATTTTTCCCTCTCCGCGAATGGTAGTGTCTGGATAAATAAATGATGATAGAATCTACATAGTGTGCATAAACGATTGGTTTAACAATAACCGTTCCATTTTGAATAAATGATAAAGAATAATTCATTGTATAGCCTCCATTTTCACCAGCTAGACCTATTGAATGAAATGGCGCTTGAATATTAAAAATATCATGTTTCCGCCAGAGATGTTCATGCATAATTACACCAACTTCATCATTCTGATATTCAATAAAATCTTTAATTTTAATTTCATGAGAATGTATGTAAATTTCCAAATATTGTTCAAGTTCAGCATAATCCGTATACACAGAGTTTTTGTTTGGAATTATTTCACTGAGTATTCTCTTCTGACCATTCCAGAACCAAACTGAAATTTTTAAATTAAGTTTTTCATTGCAGTAATATAGAAAATTCAATAAATCAGTTTTGTTCCAATACAAACTTAAACATTCAGTTTTGGTTTTTAACTTCGGATTTGCACAATACTTAATTGGTTGTGAAATTAGATGCTGTGTTGGTGAATATTGAATCTCAATAATAAGGGGCTCAGTATGTTTCAAACAATACGTACATTCCACATTCAATTTTACGAATTGGATATCATTGTGAAATTCACGATAAATATATCTAAAATTAACTCTAAACCATTCGTTTTTACACTCACATTTATATTTTGCAGGGTATTTATCAAGTATGAAATCAAACCAATAATCTTCACTATCCAAAATCAGAAAATTTTGTCCTGTTCTTGTTGTCAGCAAACCTAAACCTTCAGATTTGTTTAATCTAAGTTGAAATTGATCTTCGCTTTGCTCTGTTATTATTTTCAATACTTTATCTATAAAAATCATAGTATCTCATTGTTTTTAAAATTAGTTTTATCTAGTGAGAATATCAATATCATCTGAATTTGATAATTTCAATTAAAATATTGTTATGGAAATAAAATTCAGCTAAATTTTTATTTCAAATTTTATAATTCATTGATTTCAAAATCAAAAGTTGCATCAATTCTGCACTTAACATCTGCTAAACATTCATAACTAACGTATTTTGATGTGTCTCTAGTTAAAGTCAACACTCAAGTAAAGTAGCAGCATTAAAGGTAAACACAACAAATCAGCCTCCTATACCTCTTGCTATTTTCACGACTTTTTAGAGCTGTTTAATTTATCTTTCTCTTTTAAATTCTTTGTAGTAGGCATTCAGTTTTCGAATAATTTCTTTAAATTGTTTTAAATTTTCTTCTGTATTGCCAAGCCTTTGCACATAGTTGTTTGTCGCGATTTCTAAATCAATCTTTTCATTGATCAAAATTGTTTTATAGAACAAAGCCTTTAAATCATCAAAATTATCGAGTTTTCGGTTAGAAAAGTATTCCAGCCGTTCAGATAACTCACGATTTAAAACAATACCATCTACGATAAAACCATGCTCAGCATCAATTTGAATATTATTTTCTTGTAGAAAAACTTGTTCAGGACCATTTTTATTGCCCTTAAATAATGCTGTAATTTTATCAAACATCATTAAAACTCAATTAAATCAGAGATTCATCATAACAAAGATGACAAAATTTCGCAGTAAAAGGCCGTTTTAAAACGACCATTTACCTGAACATAAACCATTAGCGTTATTCGTCACCTAAATCATCTAAGAAATCGACAGTAGGCACAAAGAATAAGGTTCCTGTCACTGCTGTACTAAAATCTAATAACCGATCTAAATTACCCTCTTCATCACCTTGAAACATATGCTCTAACATTTGTCGGGTCACACTAAATTTGCGTGCATAACCAATAAAGAAGGTGCCATATTCATTTTTAGATGGATTTGAAAACGGCATATTTGCACGCATGATTTTAATTTCATTGCCATCCGCATCATGCGCCTTACTCACTACATTGTGTGCTGTTTTAGGCTTTACGTCATCACTCAACTCAACATCATTAAACTTTTTACGTCCGATGACTTTTTCTTGTTCTTCATCACTGAGCGCACGCCACTTGTCCATATCATGCATATATTTTTGAATAAATGCATAACTGCCACCTTTAAAGTCTGGATCTTCATCACCCACCAGTGCATATTCAGCTGCAATTTCAGGCTCTGGGTTTTCTGTCCCATCAACAAAGCCAATAATCGCTCTACCGTCAAAATATCGAAAACCATTCACTTCATCCACTGGATAACTTACGGCTTTTAATTGCGTATTGATCATATCGGCCATTTCAAAACACAACGCTTGACGATCAGCACGAATATGGAAAAACAAATCGCCTTCTGTTGAAACAGCCGTATATTTTGGCCCTTTAATTTCTTTAAACTGTTCTAATTCTTGTGGTTTAGCCTGATCAGGAAATAAACGCTCCCACGCATTTGCCCCAAATCCCATAACCGCACTAAATTGTGCATCTGGATAACGGTTGGTTAAACTACGTGTTAATGCTGAAAAATTTGCTGCAAAATCGATTACTGTATCTATTACTTCAGCCCCAAGCCTTAATCCTAAAACAATAAATAAGGCATTTTCCCCTGGACGATTCATAACAGGTTGAATTCGAGTTGAAGTCATAATTTATCTCAAAATATTCTATTGGTTACAATCTAACATAGGCTGTTTTAAAGCTTAAGTTTTTATCGTTAACAATCCACTAATTCACAATATTTATATGCATAGAAATGTTGCGAAAAATGATTAAGGCAATCAGTTTTGACTAATTTGTTCAGACACCTCTATTGTCATTATTTTTAAAATTACTTTGAGTAATAAGCATAAATTTTAAAACAACTGTTTTTTTCATCAAACATAATATTCAAATGCTGCAACAAAGTACGAAATTGATCTGTTTGATCTAAAATCAAATCACTGATCAGTCTTCCTCTCGGTTTGCTCAGCATAGGCTTTACCATTAAATATTCAATTGCAATAAATACAGGCATAGCATCGTGATAGAAAGGATGCCAATCACCCAAATACCACGGAATTTTCTTCACAAATTGATCTTCAGCTTGTAGATCTTTATTTTCTGTCACCAATTTGACAATAAATGCAGGTGGAAAATCTAAGTCTGTCATTACATGCAGAAGTTTGAGCCATTTTGAATCACTCATACAAGATACCAACTGCCGTTGATGCACAACCTGCTGAATTTTCAAAATATACTTTATATAGCCTTGGTCAGCCTTTAAAGTATTTATATGATTTCGATATTCAAGATAATTTTCTTGTAAACCCACATTTATCCTTCAATTAAAAGCACCTATGTTAGGTGCTTTTAACACATAGAGTTAACCATATTGTTTCTGTAAATAAGATACGATTGCTGCTGACTCAAAGAGTTTTTCACCTGTATTTGGATCTTCTAAATAAGGCACTTGAATGTCTTGCTTTGCGCGGCCCATAACTGGAATAATTTTTTCACGTTTGCCACCGACCAAAGGAACATATTTACCGGGTTTTAAACGTAAAACTGCTGGGCCTAGATCTTGCCAACACTCTTTCGCCACATTATGAAAAATAAATGGAATTTCTAATTCAGTTAACACAGCACGTACAACACGTGTATAAGGACTTGCTTCAAACCCCCATAATTCCAATAATTGCGCTGGACTTGCACGATCAACACTTTTTTTATTAACCCAAACCCCGCGTGCACCATTAATAATGGTTCCCACCATAGCAACCGTTGGGTATTTAGGATAATGAGAATATTTCTTTGGTGTTTTGCCTGTTTTACCATAATGCTTAAATAAGTAATCAACAATCTTTTGCGATTCGTACATTGCTGTTCCCGTATTTTCATCAATGAAATACGGAAAACGTAATTTCCCCCCTTTTTCTTTTACAACCTGACGATATTTAGTCCCACCTTTAGGGCATGGATAGACTTCATAATCCAAATTGAGCAAGGTCATTACTTCTCGTACACGGCGGCAAAATGGTGAACCTTCAAACTCATATAACTTTAAAGCCTTTTCTGGCTGGTTTGGAAACGGAGTTCCTGTTACACCACGGCCTCCCTCAGTCAGTGATGAAGCCAAAGCTTGTACAACTTTAATTTGATGATGCACCATTTCATACCCCCTAGATGATTGTTTTCGCTTAAATAAAGCTTTTTATAAATCCACTAATTTTTCTTTTGAAACCACAATGCCATTGTTATCTGCATAGATATATTCACCAGAATTGAAAGTGACACTACCAAAATACACAGGAATATCGACCTCACCTATGCCTTTACGATTGCTTTTTTGTGGAATTGAAGCCAATGCATGGACACCTAGATCAAGTTCAACTAGTGCATCTACATCACGTACACAGCCGTAAATCACTACACCATTCCAGTGATGCTTAACCGCTGACTCTGCAATCATGTCACCCATCAAGGCACAACGCATGGATGCTCCACCATCGACAACCAAAACCTTGCCTGTTCCATCTGTAGCAAGTAACTCTTTCACTCGTGAGTTATCTTCAAAACACTTGACTGTCACGATTTGACCACCAAAGGTTTTACGCGCCCCATAACTTCTAAAAAACTTGCCATCTAGAGATGGAATCAAGGTTTGGATGTCTTGGTCTGGATGATCATCTAATAAATCACAAGTTACAAAAGGTACTGTAGTCACGTTATCACTCCATTATTTGCTATTTTGTATACGCAAATTATCATAAATTTCAATTTTTTGAGTTTGTGTTTGAGCAGCCTCGACCATAGTATGAGCCACTTGTTGTGCTGTCACTGGCTTATATTTAAAAGAATTGGGTACCAAATGCGAAAATTTACCATACAGCTTTTGCGTTACGTCTTCCAAGAATCGCTTTTCATTTCGTTCACCAAGGAGTAACGATGGGCGAATAATAGAAAAACGATATAAGTTCAACTTTTGTATATAGTCCTCAAGTTCACCTTTCACTTGATTATAAAAAATTGGCGAGCTGGCTTTTGCCCCCATCGCACTGACTAAAAGTAAATGAGTTTCAGTCATTTCAAATAAATCTGCAAAATGCGCATTGATCTCAAAATCAATATTATAGAAAGCTTCTTTAGAACCTGCCTTTTTAATGGTCGTTCCCAAACAACTGAATGCATGAGTGTAACCGCTGACATCTTGATCATTGAGTAGAAGGAAATCATCCAATACAAATTGTTCAACTTTTTTAAATTTTGAAAAGTCGGGATTTTCTCGTCGCACAACAACTGTAATTTTTTCACAATCAGTCAATAAATCGAGCTGTTCAATGAGACGCTGCCCCACTAAACCTGTTGCTCCAATCACAATCGCATTTTTTATCGAATTAGTCATTTTTTAAACAATCTCCTAGATTTATTACTAATCTAACGTTTTATTTCAAATTTTTCTTCAACAAAAATGTTGTCAAAGCATGTCAACACTTGACTTTACTGGCCTCTTTAATCACAATATGGCACTTGTTTACGGGCTGGTGATAATCCTCTGATGTGGTTTTCAGATGTGGTTTCAGCCCGCCCAGACCCATCTAATTCAAGGAGTGCACGAGTGGCAAACTCTGCTCAAGCAAAAAAACGTGCTCGTCAAAACGTTAAAGCACGTAAACACAACGCAAGCTTGCGTTCAATGGTACGTACTTATATCAAACGCACAATCGCTGCTATCGCTACTGGTGAATATGCTGCCGCAACTGAAGCTTATAAAGCTGCAGTTCCAGTTATTGACCGTATGGCGGATAAAGGTATCATCCATAAAAACAAAGCTGCTCGTCACAAGAGCCGCTTGAATGCACAAGTTAAAGCGTTAGCTAACTAATTTTTGCATGTGAAAAGAGCCCTTTAAAGGGCTTTTTTTGTAGCTAAAATTTGACTATAGCGCTTTAAAATCAGAAAACATCAAAACTTATCTACCACCGCATCAATATTTCTCAGTAGATAGATAAGTAAGATTTCTAAACTATAAAAATAATTATTTTGCTAAATGTGAAATTAACACTGTAACAGTGGATAAAATACCTTCCTGACGACCAGTAAAGCCCAATTTCTCTGTGGTTGTTGCTTTAACGCTAATTTGAGTCACATCAACATCTAACACATCTGCAATACTTTGACGCATTTCCAAATTGTGTTTGGCTAATTTAGGCCGTTCACATGCCACAGTAATATCAGCATTATTTAATTTATAACCACGGTCTAAAATTAATTGATAAACATGTTTTAAAAGTTTACGGCTATCCGCACCTTTAAATTCAGCATCTGTATCTGGGAAATGTTGTCCAATATCCCCTAAAGCCAATGCACCCAATAAAGCATCACATAATGCGTGTAACACGACATCACCATCAGAATGTGCTTTTAAACCATGCGTATGTGGAATTTGAATGCCTGCCAAAGTTACAAAATCACCTTCTTCAAAAGCATGTACATCCATTCCCTGCCCAATACGAATCGGTATGATCATTCTTAGCTCCTTTTGCAGTTTTTAAAATTTAAAAATCTTGTATTCGTACTTTCTCTTTCGCTATAGTACGTATGCAAACATTGTGAAAGTATAAGCGATCATGCTGTTGAATACAGAATTTAATCAAATTAAAACACTCTTGTCTGGTCTCATTTTGAGCTGTATCAGTACATCAGCTGTTTACGCCCTGCCTCTTGACTGTAAGCATCAAGATTCATCACTTTTAAAAAAGTTATGTGGTTCGCAGTATAGTGAACTACGCGCTCAATTAAATGAGAGCTATCTCACTGCATATCTGGTCACAGATGCACCAATACGCTTAATCAATGATACACATCGTTTGTGGCTCAACCGTTTAAGTCAATGTAAAAGCAACGATTGTTTTAAACAACAGTTCGATATTCGCCTAGAAGACTTAAATTTTTACACCTCAATGAATCAAAGCTTAACCCAACATTTCATCAAATATGAACATGGTAAAATTTCGAAGCAACCCGCCCATTTACAAATCCATCAACTGACTAAAGATCGGATTAAAGTTGAAGGCATCGCCTACCGAAATCCCAATAACCGTAAAGATAGTCAAATTGTCTCATTGTTGGCTTACACCACGCCTGAAAAAAAGAATCAAATTTTAGACAATGAACATGACTGTAAATATGTGCTTAATTTCCAAAAAGCAATTTTGTCTGTGACGACAACACAAAAAGGCTGTGAGCGCTTTACTGGAATTTACCGTTTATATGATTAAGATTTATAATTAAATTTGGCAAAATCATGAATATAAAACTAGCGTTAAGTGAAGAAAGATTAAAAATATTATCTGAATGTATACAGAATTATGATGTGGGTGCTGATACAGATGAATGGCCTAACAATATCATTTCGCGCTTTACCAGCGTTTATAATGATGGGTCTATTTCAAAGCACAATATCCCATTGCAGCATGAAATTGATTCCGATGAATTAAAACTTTGTCAAAAATTGAGCGCTGAAATCACCAATATCATGGCAAATGTTGAAGTTGGCATGGGTTCAAACTCGGGGGATTATTTTCAAGATTTTTATATCATGCATTCACAAAACTCAGCTAGCCAAAAAATTACGCCTCAACTGATTCAACAATACTTTGCCAATACTATTTTTCCTTTGGCGTACATTACGACTGAACCGCTTACAACCAATACACAGTGGTGGAAAGAAGTAGAACAAGATGGTGGAGAATCTCCAGCAGAATATTTTCAGCCTTGGCACAAGATGATGGATTGGTTTGCAGCACAACACGATTTTATCGACTGTGCATTTGTTCGGATTGGTGACTCAGCACTTTTAGAACAAATCAATTCTGATGATTACCCGAAAGGAACAATCATTACAGGTTGTGTCTTACCTCGACTTGCATTGGGCTTAACCCAGAAGAGCAGCTTGGTTGGAATCTTTGGATATGTTGTACACAGTTAAGATCTAACGCCCCCAGAGCTAAAATAGAAATAAAATAAGGTATAAACATGACTCAACTGTTAATTTTAGACCAAGTCTCACAACACCTTGATCAAACCTCTTTTGGCGGTCTTCCTGTTAAAACGATTGGCTTACAGGTTGAATGGCCTCACTGCACAAATTGTAATGGTGCAATGCAATACCTTGGCAAAGTAAAAACTGATCTCGGTTTAGAACTGATCTTTATGTGTAGCCAAGATCCAGGTATGTGTGATGACTGGGATGCAGACGTTGGTGGCAATAAAGTGATTGTCATTACAGAGGTTCAAGCTCTCGAAAAATTCCAACCGTTAGAATCTGAAAATACCTTACGTGAAGCGGAATATGGCGCCAAGATTTTCCAAGATTCGCAGGTAGACTATTCACAATCACGTGAACTTTGGCAAGGGCCCAAGAGAGAAATTTTAGGTCAGCTTTCTGGCCAAGCTGAGTGGCTGCAAAATGATGAAACACCAGAATGTGATTGCTGCCAAAAGCCTATGCGCTTTGTTGCTCAACTAGAGACTGGTCCTGATCATAGAACTGAGATGAATTTTGGTGGAGGAGGTTCCGCCTACCTATTCGATTGCCCTCAGGGGAAAACTGCTAAATTTCTATGGCAATGCTAGCCTCTACCATGGATATATCTAATGGATAAAAAAGTCATTTCCAAACTATTACAATGTCAGTTTTATCCCATTTTAAAAGCACAAGGCTTTATAAAAAAAGGCGATGTATTTAGGCAGGTTGAGGGAGAAGTTATTCGAATCATCGATATACAACACTCCATTAAAAGACATTGTTTCCAAGTTAATCTCGGTATTCACCTTATCCCATTAGGTGAATATGTTATGCGATGTACAGGTAAAGCTTTAGATATTGAAAAAATGCGTGATTTCGATTGTGCATGGCGTATTTCGATCCTACCTTATTTAATCAATGATCATGACAACGATTGGTCATATACCTCAAATGAACAAGATGCTAACGAAATGGTGCAATTTCTAGTCTCTGAGTGGAGTCGTCAAAGCCAAAATTTCTTTAGTGATTTGGCACATTGGCCTGAAGATTTTCTCAAGAAAGCGCATCAGGCCTGTATAAATCCCTTACATCCCGCACACATGTGTACCCTATGCTATGTAGCTGGTGCTGCTGGTGATTTACAATTGGTCAAGAGGCTCGCTGAGATTGCAATTGATGCTGTTCCAGAACGAGCCACCTCATTAAAAGAACGATTAGCATCATTTATCCAAGATCCAAGTTCGGCGATTCCACAAATTATCGATGAATGACGAAATGAAGCTGGCAAATGCGCTATTCACCAAATTGAAATATTTGTTATATTTTCTAACAACTTTCACGATCCGATTTAAAGTTTTACGCTTTATTTCCTGACTTAATTAACTTATAAATAACTATATATAAATAGTCTGATGACATATTTGTTGTAAATACCGAACACCAAACAATAGAGGATCAAAGGTGTTGCTATGGATTTGAACATGTATCTCACCAATAAATTTAAGAATTTTAATGAGTTTCTAGAAACGCATTGGCATGACTACCCCAATAAATACAAAGAAATCCAAACACTGCTGTTTTTTCAAGCCTATACCACTAAGCCACTTTCTGAGAAATTTGAAATCAATATTGATCAGGCCTTAAAGTATCCAACCTTAAGATATTACTTTCAACAGATTGAAAAATATATCCATATACCGCCCAAGCAACTGTTTCCTAACTCATTTCATCGCCCTTATGAACATATTTTAAATGAGTTTAAATATTTAAGTTTTTATCAAGAAGCTTTTGAATTTCACAAAAATTTAGAAAAAATTAGAAATACCTTTAATAAAATTTCCATTCCAATTGCCAGTCATGCTATTTACACAGAAATTTTACAATATCTCAATTTGAGCTTTGAATACCTTGCTGATCCCAACTTAGCCAATGAATTAAAGATTAAATTAATTTACCAATGGCAAGATATTCATAATTTAGAAACCGTGGCCGCATATAAATCATTAGAAAAAATTAAGACCACACTCAATCATTATAGGCAAAACTCCTGTTCAGAGTACTATTTTAATTTAATTCAACTGGGTGAAAATCAACGGATTGAATTTAAAGAACGTACCACAGACCTATTAACCAACCGCAAATCAGATAAATGGGTCAAAGCGTGCTTTGCATTTATGAATACCCGCAATGGCTATGTCTTTATAGGCGTTGCTGATGATTTAACCATTGTCGGGATTGAAAATGAACTTGCGGAACACTTTAATAATTCACTCGACTTAATGAAGCGGAGTTTGATTGATAAACTGGCACATGAAAGTAACAAAATTTCAAATATTTATACCACACTAGAAGAAATACAGATTCAAGGAAAAACCATATTGGTCTTTAAATGTAATAAATCGGACCGTCCGTTATATTACAAAGGCGAATTGTTTATGCGCACCAATGGACAAACAACACGTGTTCCACCTGAACTGATTGAAAGTTTTCGTGTAGAATTTTATTGTTAGCATTCAATAGTTAAAATCTCTACCTAGAAGAATCAAAAATATGGATTACCCTCAGTTTAAATATCATCCCAATGCATACAAACTTGATCTGTTTGAAAAAGAAGATGGTATTTGTTCGATTTGCAATCAACAACGTGATTTAAAGTATGTATGCTCTTTCTATAGCGTAGATGAACCCGATTATATCTGTCCGTGGTGTATTGCTAATGGTGCAGCAGCGCAAAAATACGATGGAGAATACAATGACTACTGTGGCATTGAAGGTGTTTCTTCAAACCCAAATGATCCATCCGAAAAAATCAACCCTGAATTTTTAGATGAAATCTGCTTAAAAACGCCAAGTTATTATAGTTGGCAACAAGAAGTTTGGCTCGTGCATTGCAATGAACCATGTCAATTTATCGCTTATGCGGATAGTGAAATGCTTAAACCAATTTGGGATGAAGTCAAAGCCGATATCGAAGAAAATGGTTATCCAGTAGAACTTATCCAAGATCACCTCAGTATCGACGGTGATTTAACAGGCTATCTATTTCAATGCATTCATTGCCAACAACATCGTTTGCATATAGATTGTAGTTAAATACATAATCAAAACTTATAGGTCAAACCTTATAAGTTAAACCTTATAGCTTTGGCTAAGTAACTGGCTTAGATGCTGTTTAATGCCCTGCCATTCATCTTTGATTATGCTGTATATAACAGTATCGCGGACAGTTCCATCTTTTCGTAGCGCATCTTGACGTAGCACACCATCATAATGCGCACCTAGACGCTCAATGGCACTTTGACTTTTAATATTGCGAATATCCGTCCTTAATACAACCGAGTTAGCTTGTAGTTTTTCAAATGCGTACTCAAGCAACAACAACTTACAACTGGTATTGATATGACTGCGTTGTGCTGATTGTGCATACCATGTATAGCCAATCTCAACACGGCGCACCTCCCAAATAAAATCACGAAAACTGGTGGTTCCTACAATACGACCATTTCGCTGATTTAAAACAACAAAAGGTACGCGTATTCCCAAAGATTTTTGTTCAAGTGCCTTGGCAATATAAGCCTTGATCTGAGAATAATGTGGAACCGATGTATATTCCAATTCCCACAATCGACCATCTTTACATACCTCAACTAAAGCATTTTCATGTTCTATTTGTAGTGGTAAAAGCTGCACTTGATGGGTTTGTAATGATGTATAAAGCGTTGAAAAGATATCTTGATTCATAGCAATTACACCAATGTAAAGAATGCTCCTCCATTGTCCGCTATGCTTTTGAAAGTTTTATGATCAAAATATGAAATCACCATGACGATCTTTCAAATGATTTCAAAGGCATTTGCATGCCCTTGAATCGAATATAATTCAACAAAATAGTTATTTTTTATAATGTGCCAACATGTCTTGTAAATGTGCTTTTACATTGTTCCACTCACCTTGCGCAATACTGTACAACACCGTATCTCGAATCGTACCATCTTTACGCATTTGATCACCACGAATAATGCCATCTTTTTTAGCACCTAAACGTTCAATGGCTTTTTGGCTTTTAAAATTAAATTGGTCAGTCCGCAACGCCACGGTATTGGCTTGAAGTTGTTCAAAAGCGAACCCTAATAGCAATAGTTTACAGCTTGTATTGACATGGGTCCGTTGTGCCGATTGTGCATACCATGTATAGCCAATTTCAAAACGTTTTACGTTTAATAAAATATCGTGATAACTAGTCGTTCCCAAGACTTTCCCTGAACTTTGCTCTATGACAACAAAGGGATAACGGCTGCCCTGTGCTTTTTGGATTAATGCTTTTTCAATATAATTTTTAACTTCTGTGTAATGTGGTGTAGAGGTAATTCGTAAATTCCACAATTCACCATCACGACACGCTTCAGCGAGTCCTTGCTCGTGTTCAAAAGACAGTGGTACTAAGCGAATATTATTTAGTTGTAAATCTAAATGAATAAATAATTGTTCAAATGCATCCATCTCATATCCACCAAGTTGATCTATAAAGTTACCGTTTGATGTCATTGTAAAGTGATCAGCATCAATCGTATTAACAACGAAGCTTTCTTACTGTTAAGTCATTATATTGCCAAGGCTAAACATACCACTCCAGCCAAACCTAAAACCAGTCCTAGAGCGGTAATCACTTTAAGCTTTTCTTTAAAAATTAACAGCCCTGCAATGACCCCAAATAACACCACAAGGATATTCATCCCTGCAAAAACAATGGCTGGAGAATCTTTTAATAAAATATGCGCTTTGACATATAAAGCAATATTGGCAAAATTTATGATCCCCAAGACCAAACCAGCAATACAGTTCTGAAGCTTCCACTGAGTTTTTCGAATCAGTAAGTAACCGACAGATAATAGGAATGAACATATAAACATCAAGGTTAATGTAACTGGAAACTGTAAGCCCAGACTGGTTGTATATTTCAATAAAACATCAACCAAAGCATAACCTACCCAAACACTGAGTAAATAAAGGATCCCTTTCTGATTGAGGGATGAATTTGATGGACTCGACTGGGAAAGTACAATACATAAAACTGCCACGATACCCAAACCGATACCAAGCATTTTTAATTGGTTAAATTGTTCTTGGAATAAAAAATATGCAGCCAATAATGATAAAACCACAGACAATCGCTGTGCAATTTCAGTTTTTAAAATTCCTGCACTATGTAATGATTTTGCTAGACATAAAAAAATACTGGGTAATACAACGCCTAAACCAAGAATCAACCACCATGGTGTATTTGAGATTGAAATATGGGCCAAATCAGGCTTAAACCAAATATAGCTCAATACACTGGCGATTGCATAATTCCAAGCAATCATTTGCAATGCATCAAAACCTTTTTGTTTGGTCCATTTTAAAAGCATTGAAACCAGCACACTACAAAGTGCTGCTGAAAATATGAGTTCCATAATTTACTTCTTATCTTACCAATCACTGCAAAATTTATGCGGAACCGAGTTCCTATGATTCAATAAAAAGCCCACTAGTATGAGTGGGCTTTTAGGTGATCAACAACCATCAAAGATTATTTATAACGATCAACCATTTTTTCTAAAGAAATTGGGCGAATCTTGTCTGCATTGCCCGCAGTACCAAATGCTGTATAACGATCTACACAGATTTGTTTCATTGCTTCAACAGTTTCACCGAAGAATTTACGTGGGTCAAATTCACTTGGTTTTTCAGCCATCATACGGCGCATTGCACCTGTAGATGCTAAACGTAAATCTGTATCGATGTTGATTTTACGTACACCATGCTTGATTGCTTCAACCAATTGCTCAACTGGAACACCATAAGTTTCTTTGATGTCACCACCATATTGGTTAATGATTGCTAACCATTCTTGTGGTACTGAGCTTGAACCATGCATAACAAGATGAGTATTTGGAAGTGCCGCATGAATTTCTTTAATACGGTCAATTGCCAAGATATCGCCTGTAGGTGGACGAGTAAACTTGTACGCACCATGAGAAGTACCGACTGCAATTGCTAAAGCATCAACATTGGTATCTGCAACGAATTGACGAGCTTCTTCAACAGAAGTGAGAAGCTGAGAATGATCAAGTACACCTTCTGCACCAACACCATCTTCTTCACCAGCCAAACCTGTTTCAAGGCTACCCAAACAGCCAATTTCGCCTTCTACAGAAACACCACATGCATGTGCCATTTCAACAGTACGACGTGTTACATCAACGTTATATTCATAAGACGTTGGTGTTTTACCATCTGCACCTAAAGAACCATCCATCATTACAGATGAAAATCCAAGCTGGATCGAACGTTGACAAACATCTGGGCTTGTACCGTGATCTTGATGCATTACCACTGGAATATGTGGCCATTCTTCAATTGCAGCTAAAATTAAATGACGTAAAAATGGAGCACCTGCATATTTTCGTGCACCAGCAGAAGCTTGCACAATTACAGGTGAATTTGTTGCGTCAGCGGCTAACATAATTGCGCGCATTTGTTCTAAGTTGTTCACATTAAACGCTGGAACGCCGTAACTATGTTCACCGGCATGATCCAAGAGTTGGCGCAATGAGATAAGAGCCATAATATCCTCCCAAGTAATGCCCCATATTCTACATGTTGCTTTATTTCAATTCAGCAACAATATTGACTATTTCATAAAAAATCCCCGCGTTTGCAGGGACTTTTAACAAATAACAACATTTAGAAAGATTATTGAGCTTTAGGTGCTTCTTCTTCAGTGGCTGGCGTAGCCGCATCTGCTGGAGCATTTGCTTTTTCAGCAGCTACATCTGTATTTTTTTCATCCAAAACAGGCTGATCAAGCGCATCAATCACAGCTTGTTGTTCTGCAGATGTGTTTGCTGATTCTGCTGAAGCAGCTTCAGAAGAAGATGTTTGTTCTGAGGCTGGTGCTTTTTCTTGTTTAGAACATGCAGTAAATGCCAAAGGAGCAATAAGAAGTGCTGCAAGTGTAAATTTAAATTTCATCACATTTCCCAGTGTTGGTGATTGGATTTGATCTATTTTATTGCAGTTATATTTCATTTTTATTACTTTACAATGAATCTCTCAGATAAAAAAGGCTGACACGAGGTCAGCCTTTCATATAAACGTCACAATTAAAATAATTTTTCAATTAAGCACGTTCAAGCAATACCGCTACAGCTGGAAGTGTTTTGCCTTCAACAAATTCAAGGAATGCACCACCACCAGTTGAAATATAACCAATTTTGTCTGCAACTTGGTATTTATCAATTGCTGCCAAAGTATCACCACCACCTGCAATAGAGAATCCTTCAGATTCCGCAATCGCTAAAGAAAGTGTTTTTGTACCTTCACCAAATTGATCCACTTCAAACACGCCAACTGGACCATTCCAAAGGATCGTTTTAGAAGTTTTTAAAATTTCTGCAAAAGCTTTTGCAGTTTCAGGACCGACATCTAAGATCATGTCATTGTCTGCAACATCTTCAACTTTTTTTACTGTTGCTTTAGCATTTGCCAATGAACCTAAGAAATCGGCAAAGTCGATTGCAGAGGCATCTGCCACAACAACATCTGTTGGAAGTGGAACTGATACTTTTGCCGCAATCGCTTTCGCTGTGTCAATCAAATCATGTTCACACAATGATTTACCGACATTGAAGCCAGCTGCGGCTAAGAATGTATTGGCAATACCACCACCAACAATCAATTGATCACAAATATCAGAAAGCGAAGTTAAAACATCAAGTTTAGTAGAAACTTTAGAACCAGCAACAATTGCAACCATTGGTTTTTCAGGTGTTTGCAACGCACGGCCTAAAGCATCTAATTCAGCTGCAAGCAAAGGGCCCGCTGCTGCAACTTTTGCTAAGCGTGCTACGCCTTCAGTTGATGCTTCTGCACGATGCGCTGTACCAAATGCGTCCATCACAAATACATCACAAAGCGCTGCATATTTTGCTGAAAGTTCAGCATTATTTTTCTTTTCACCTACATTGAAACGACAGTTTTCAAGTAATACCACTTGCCCTGCTGCAACTTCAACACCATCTAAATAATCTGTAAATAATTTAACGTCTTGACCAAGTGCCTCAGTTAAATAAGCTGCTACAGGAGCTAATGATTGTTCCGCTTTTGGCTCACCTTCAACGGGACGACCAAGATGAGAATACACCATGACCGCAGCACCTTTCTCAAGTGCCAATTTAATTGTCGGTAATGCAGCACGTAAACGTGCATCACTTGTAATCACACCATTTTTAACAGGTACGTTTAAGTCTTCACGAATAAGTACACGCTTGCCTGCTAAATCGAGGTCAGTCATACGCTGAAAATTCATGTATAGCTCTCTTATAGATATTAAAAATCGCGTAGATTCTAAATGATTACACAAAAAAAGGTTAGATACTTTTGTAGAAAAGCTGTAGAAAAGTTGAGATTTGATTATTATAGGGCGAACTTTTAAATTCTATACGCTTATGTCTTTTCATCCCGATCCTAAAATCAATGGTTTAAATGTCTTAGGTGAACCTTTAGCAAGTTGTTGTTTTTCTCCAATCACAGGTTATTTTCGTAATGGTTTCTGCCATACAGCAACAACCGACCTCGGCCAGCACACTGTATGCGCTGAAATGACTTCAGAATTTTTAAATTTTTCACAAAAAGTGGGAAATGACCTAATTACACCACTGCCAGAACACGGTTTTCCGGGACTACAACCTGGTGATTTTTGGTGTTTATGTGTGACACGTTGGGTTGAGGCCTATCAAAACGACATGGCACCTCGTGTAAAACTACAAGCCTGTCATCAAGCTGTTTTGGCGTATGTTCCCTTAGATCTCTTGATGGAATATGCAGTATAACTAGGCATGAATTATTCAAAGATGAATCACCCTGAAATTATTTTGGCTTCATCCAGCCAAACCCGTAAAGATTTAATGAATCGTTTGCGCTTAGACTATCATTGTATCTCTCCTGAAATCGATGAATCACCACAGGGTGAGTCTCATGCCGATGATTTGGCTAAACGTCTGGCTTTTGAAAAAGCCCAAGTCATTGCACAAGATCATCCAAATGCAATTGTGATTGGGTCAGATCAGGTGGCTTGGCGTGAACATGCACCACAAGATTTTATTGGAAAACCTTTATCTGTAGAAAAAGCCATTCAACAGCTACAAGCCAATTCAGGCAAAAATGTCTTTTTTAGTACTGCCTTAAGTGTGCAACATTTGGCTTCTGGTTTTGAACAAACCTTGGTCGAGCATTATCATGTGAAATTTCGTGACTTAACTTTGACTGAAATTGAGCGTTATATCGAAATTGATCAACCTCTGCATTGTGCTGGTAGCTTTAAGTGTGAAAGTCTTGGTATTGGTTTATTTGAACAAATGATTGGGCAAGACCAAACCACTTTGATGGGTATGCCAATGATTCAGTTATGTGGAATTTTAAGGAAGTTAGGAATTCAACTGCCTTAGTTTGCTATGGATTTGAAGGTGAAAGTATTTTTGATATTTACCTTCATGTTCAATCTAATGTTAATTTATAGCAATTATTTTATTCATTTTTTGCCCTTTACGTAGAATCTGTAGGGTAATAAAACCGCTTTTCAAGCTATTTGAGGACTCAACAAAACTATTCACATTCATAATATCGTCATTACCTATTTTAATAATTATATCATTTTCTTGAATTTGGCCATCAGCTGGAGTATTTTTCTTTATAAACATTGCTTTTACCCCAGTTTGCAATCCATTATTTGACTTGTCAATATCTGACAAATTGACTGGATATATTCCCATTCTAGAATTAAAAAAAATTTAATAATTAACGTTATATTTGGTGGTACTAGAAGTTCTAGTAAAAGCTCCCATATAGGTCCCATCCATATTATCTTGATTTAAACTATTGTTAAAAACATTATTACTTTTATTGGAACCAGCCATACGAGGAATTGCGTGAACAGTTTTACTTTGAAATATACTTGAACCCTGATTTTCACTACTAAATAAAATTAGCTCTGCTCTTATCTTTTTAGCATTATCGTTCATTCGCTCTACAACTTTTTTATAATCATAGTCACCTGTATTTTCTTTAAAAACTTCAGACTTAATAGATATGTAGCCCTCTTCTAATAATTCTTTAAAACTTTTATCAAAATCATCTGATTTTATTATTCTAATTTTTTTGCTATAAGTATATTTATCCTGCATTTTAAAGGCATTACTTACGTTTTGTTCTGCGTAACTAATGCTAAATACATTTACAATCAAACATAAAACCAGGCATAATCCTTTAATTTTTAACATTTTTTAAATTTATATAAAGTAATTTAAGATTGATTCATTATAATCTAAATTTAAAAATTATGGTTTAGAAATCAACTTGCACCCTTTTACTTAACATAAGACAATAGCCACATTATAGATTCAAATTTGCTTAGGCTATTTTCATGTCCCTACCTTTAGATGTTCTTGGCGGAATTACTGCTGAACAATTCCTCTCAGAATACTGGCAAAAAAAACCTTTATTGGTTCGTAATGCTTTACCTGAAATTGCCAATATCCTTGTTCCAGATGACGTCATGGAGCTTGCTCTGGATGAAAACATCACAGCACGCCTAATTAAACAAAAAGACAAAGATCCAAATCAATGGTCAGTAAAATCATCACCACTCATCAAAGGTGATTTTCAAAAAATGCCAAAACTTTGGACCTTATTGATTCAAGCTGTAGATCACTATTCATTTGATTTAGCAGAGCTTTGGAAGAAATTTCCTTTTATTCCACAGTGGCGTCGTGATGACATTATGGTCTCTTATGCTGCTAAAGGTGGTTCTGTAGGTCAGCATTTTGACTTTTATGATGTATTTCTTGTACAAGGTTATGGACACCGTCGTTGGCAACTTGGACAAATGTGTGATGCTGAATCTGAATTTGTTGAAGGGCAGCCGTTAAAGCTACTTCCAGAAATGGAGATCAATTTTGATGAAGTTTTAGCGCCAGGCGATTTACTTTATGTCCCACCAGGATTGTCACATTATGGTGTAGCGGAAGACGATTGTCTAACCTACTCTTTTGGTTTCCGTATGCCGAATATTGCCGACATGATGGATCGTGTCAGCGATAAATTTGTCGAAGATCAACAACTACGTAATCCGCTTCTCGACATCTTACGGAATAAACAAAACCCGATTGGGCAAGTGACACAAGCTGAACTCGATTATTTAAAGACTGAATTGTTGGCGAAATTAAACAATTCTAAAGTGTTAGAAGATGCCATTATGAGTCTAATGGCTGAAGCAAAGTACCCTGAAAATATTCCTGATGCTGAAGCGATTGGCACTGGAGATTTAGAAGAAGTTCTTGACCAAGGCTATTTACTACAAATTGAGCCAGCCTCTCGATTAATTTATCTTCAACAGAATCATGAATTATTATTCTGGGCAAATGGTGAATCGATCTGTATTTCTGAACAATTTGCACCCCATTTAAAGCAGATTGCAGATGGACAAAGTGTCAAACTCAATCATGAATTGTCTGATGATGAAATATTAGAAGACATTGCTGGATTGTTGAATGAATCTATCTTGATGCTTGTTCCAACTGACGAATAAAATTCGCAATCTAACTCTAACAATGTAACGCTTAAATAAAGCCTGAAAATTCAGGCTTTATTTCTATCAATTTACTTTCAGCATAACTTTAAGAAATAACTCGCTCATCCTTGCTTAAGCTGATATTTGAGTGAGCTTGAGGAATTAACCAAAGTAAAATTAAACACTTCATCCCACTAGAGATAAAGACTTTGCTGTGACTTTATTGTCCTTTTATCAGACTATTTTTTCTCATAGTTTTCGATAAACTCCGAAATCTATTGTCAATATTTTTTGTCGTTCAAGTTTTTCAAAAAAGTCTAAAGTACTACTAAAGGGATTAACGAAGTATTTTGTTAAGTGATTGAATTCAACTGTTGTCTTGAGAAAATTATAAAAGAAATATGGGTCAAGATTGCCAATACTTTCTTTGTTTCCAAGCGAAACTTCAAGAATTTGTCCTGTTATTAAATTCTCAAACATACAGTGTTCTCCATGCACAAAAAAAGACCAATCTTCCGATAGCGTTTTTTGTCCATTTAAAAAATCAGCATCTTGTATTTCGTAATAGTGTCCTGCGTTAATTTTTTCTTTTTCAGGTTGGTCTGTTTCTGTAATTAATTTATCAATAAGCACTTCAGCAATGGCTTTATAGTTGTCCATTGCTGTTAATAATTCCTGTTCTACATCAGAAGTAAGGTCGATCATATAATTACTGTCAAAATTTCAAAGCTAAATAATTAAAACTTATCAAATAAAGCCTGAAAATTCAGGCTTTATTTCTATCAACTCACTTTCACCATTTTTTAAGAAGTAATTCCCTCATCCTTGCTTAAGCTGATATTTGAGTGAGCTTGAGAATTTAACTGATGCTTTAATGTCTCGTTTTCCTGCTTTAGATTTTTTATTTTAAAAAACTGGAAGAACAGCCCGATATAAGCAATAACAACGATCACAGAAACATAAATGGCTAAAAAACTGATACTGGGGTTTAACAATTTTGTCAGAAACTCTTCAAACATTTTCGATTCCTTTTTGTTTTCATCACATACTAAATAAATATTTCAGTTAAATTAACTCAAATTGTTTAGAAAATAAATCATTCAATTATTAATCTAGAACCATTCTCAAGTCTAACAAATCATTACTTGAGCTTTTTCATCAATTTGGGCAATTTAGCGCTATATAAAGAATGAGATATTTACTTCATGGCAAGTCCTGCTCAAGCAATTCGACATCAACTTCTCAATACTTTTTTCTCCCGTTATTCAGTTTGGTTCCTTTGTATATTTGTATCTTTATATTTGACTTGGATTATTTTCTTTAACGAAGGTCATTATATTTATTACTTTTTTTCAGATACTGTACTGAATTTAGCTTGGATTGTTTCATCCATATTGGCCGCAATTGGCTTTGCCGATATCATCCAAACACAGCATTCTATTTTAAGAAATTACCCTTTAATGGGACATTTCCGATTTTTCTTTGAAGATATACGTCCTGAAATTCGTCAATATTTCATTGAATCTGATGATGATGCCTTACCTTTTTCACGTGCACAAAGAAGCTTAGTTTACCAACGTGCTAAAAATGAAAATGCAGATAAGCCTTTTGGTTCAATTATTGATGTCTATCAAGATGACTATCGTTTTTTAACCCATTCGATGACACCCAAAACACCTGCTGATTTTAATACATTTAGAATTAGTATTGGTAATGATCAGTGCTCTCAACCTTATAGTGCTTCGATCATGAATATCTCAGCAATGAGTTTTGGTAGTTTGAGTGCAAATGCCATTCTTGCTTTAAATACTGGTGCAAAAAAAGGCAACTTTTATCATGACACGGGTGAAGGCAGCTTAAGTCCTTATCACCTTAAACCCGGTGGTGATATTGTTTGGGAAATTGCCAGTGGCTATTTTGGTTGCCGTACTTTAGATGGTAAGTTTGATCCTGAAAAATTTAAGCAACAGGCAGCTTTGCCTCAGATCAAAATGATCGAAATTAAACTGTCACAAGGGGCAAAACCTGGACACGGCGGTATACTTCCTAAAGATAAAATCACCAAAGAAATTGCAGAAATACGCGGTGTTTCTATGGACGTGGATTGTATTTCTCCAGCGACACATTCTGCTTTTAGCAATCCGATTGAAATGATGCATTTTATTCAGCAATTACGTGAACTATCCAACGGCAAACCGGTTGGTTTTAAATTGTGTATCGGACAACCTTGGCAATTTATGAGCATCGTAAAAGCCATGCTGCTAACCAAAATCACTCCAGATTTTATTGTGGTTGATGGTTCAGAGGGCGGTACAGGTGCTGCCCCTATTGAACTGATTGATCATATGGGTACGCCTTTACGTGAAGGCCTGCTATTTGTAAACAATACCTTAATTGGCGCAGGTTTACGTTCGCAAATTAAGATTGGTGCAAGTGGTAAAATTATCAGTGCCTTTGATATTGCCAGTACGATGGCTATGGGTGCCGACTGGGTCAATTCTGCACGTGGTTTTATGTTTGCGGTGGGTTGTATCCAAGCACAAAGTTGTCATACCAACCAATGTCCTGTTGGCGTTGCAACCCAGAACAAAGAACGTCAAAAAGCGCTTGATGTGCCATCTAAAGCAGACCGTGTGTTTAGTTTCCAAAAAAACACCTTAAAAGCCCTTGCGGAAATGATTGCTGCAGCTGGCTTACAACATCCTGCTGAGATTAAAGCACATCATTTGGCACAACGAATCAATGACCGTGAAATCAAAAACTATGCTCAATTGCACTTTTGGATGAAAGACGGCGAATTGCTCAGTTGTGAAAATAAAGATGAAGAAAACTTCTATTTTAGAATGTGGAACTTAGCAACTGCTGAACATTTCTAATTATTTGCAAGCGAAATTTCATTAAGGAGATCATCATGATCTCCTTTTTTATATCTAGCATTTATATAGTTAAAAGAAGCCTAATCTTCTGTTTTTGATTCTTCCGCATTTTTTAAGTTTATATTGGCTTTTATTTTTACTCAAACACCATTTTAATCTAAACAATATTTAAGCAAGATATCATAAAACACATCAAGAATATTTGCGGATGAAATTTCTGAAACACATAACCGCCACCACTATCCTTACAACGTCATTACATTGTTATGCAACTGTCGGTGGTGGACAAACAATAGAAGTATTGGGTTATGAAGCAAAACAACAAAAAATTTATCTGTTAAGACACTATGAAGATGAGCGTGGGCGCTTGCCACAGTTATACTATTATCAGCTCAACAGTAAAACACCTGACAAGTTGATTGAAGTACAATCGTTATATATCAATCCCAAAACGCATCAAATTGACTATGATCAAGATGCTATCCAATTTGAAAAAGACCTAAATAAAATTAAAAAGCGTTTAACACCGTTACTTATAGGAAATGCCAATACTGCAAAAGTTCAGATCATCAAAAATCAAACCAATAAAATCAGTGCATGGTACGATGATTCGCAGAAGATTACAGAATATAAAACCACATACAACCTTAAATCAGCATCTCTGCAAAGTCATAACCAAGTCGCTTTAAACTATGGCAATGCAGTGAAGATTTCTCAAACTTATAGTGTACCAAAACAAAATAAGCTACTGATTGTGGTTAAATATTTCGGCATTCCAGAAGAAACAGGCTATGATGTTGAAGATGCTGTTTTGCTCTTACCAATACAATAATGAGGATAAATCGTGTTAAAAATAATCACATCAACGCTCTTATTCAGTTTTAGCGCTCTCGCTTTTGCAAAAAGTGATAGCAATATTTCACTTGAAGTCCTCGGCTATGATTCAGATAAAAAAGCGGTTTTAATTCTTGAAAACTCAGCAAGCTATGACATTCCAAAAGTCTATCGCTATTCACTGAGTGAAAAACGCTATGATCTGCTCAAATATGATGAAAATTTTACAGGTATTACAGATCAAAAAAGCTTTCAGCAAAAACTTTCAAGCATAAAGACTCAGCTCAAACCGCTTAAAAAGATCGCGCTTCAAGACTTTAACATTAATCTACTCGAACAAAGACCTTCTGATACTGAAAGCTCTGACTCATTTAAAACAATTTATGCCTCGATATTTACAATATCCAGTCCGCAATATCAAAGTCTTCAACAGAATTTAACCCGTTACAGTCCAGAAATTAAACTTAAACAGGCTTTTGAACTGCCAAAACATAAAGGCGCACTGATTACTTTTGAATCACTCAGCTTACCTTTTGATGAAGGATATAGCCGTGAAGAAGCTGTTGTTTTATTTCCTACCGGTCAACTTCCCCAATAAATAAAGCCTCTTAGGAGGCTTTATTTTTACTGCTTTTATCAATCTTGATTAATGGACTATGCTGCTGAACGTTCAGTGATCGGTACAACTTTACGGAGCTCTGGACCAGTATAATCTGCGCTTGGACGAATAATACGATTGTCAGCACGTTGTTCCATTACATGCGCTGCCCAACCAGTAACACGAGACATCACAAAAATTGGTGTGAATAGTTTTGTTGCAATATCCATGAAATGATATGCAGATGCATGGAAGAAATCGGCATTACAGAACAATTTCTTCTCACGCCACATCACTTCTTCACAACGTACTGATACTGGGTAAAGCACTGTATCACCAACATCTTTTGCTAAACGCTCAGCCCAAATTTTGATGATGCCATTACGCGGGTCATTGTCTTTATAGATCGCATGACCAAAGCCCATGATCTTTTCTTTACGTTCAAGCTTACCCAGCATTTCACGTTCAGCTTGTTCTGGAGATGTCCAGTTTTCAATCATTTCCATCGCAGCTTCATTTGCACCACCATGCAAAGGTCCACGCAGTGAACCAATTGCGCCAGTAATACACGAGTGCATATCAGACAATGTTGAAGCACATACGCGTGCAGTAAATGTTGACGCGTTAAACTCATGCTCAGCATAAAGAATTAATGAAACATTCATTACTTGTTCATGTAATTCATTTGGCTTTTCGCCACGCAGTAAATGCAAGAATTGTGCACCGATTGAATCGTCATCGGTATTTTCTTCAATACGTACACCATCATGACTAAAACGGTACCAATAACAAATGATCGCTGGCAAAGTTGCAAGAATACGATCTGCCACATCTTGCTGTTGATCAAATGATTTTTCAGTTTCCAGATTACCTAACATTGAAACCCCTGTACGCATCACATCCATTGGATGTGAATCAGCAGGAATACGTTCTAACACTTCTTTTAAAGCTTGCGGTAACTGGCGAAGTGATTTTAATTTGGCTTTATATGTCGCCAATTGTTCTGCTGTAGGCAATTCACCAAAGAAAATAAGATAAGCGACTTCTTCAAATTGGCAATTTTCTGCAAGGTCTTGCACATCATAACCACGATAAGTTAAGCCTGCGCCACTCTTGCCTACTGTTGAAAGTGCTGTTTTACCTGCAACTTGACCGCGCAATCCAGCGCCTGTAAGTACTTTTCCTTCAGCCATTTTATTATTTCTCCTGCGTGAACAGTTTGTCTAGGGTGTTTTCGAAAGTGTGATAATCAAGGAATTCGTAAAGTTCTTTTCGTTGTTGCATGCTATCCAGTACATTAACTTGTGTACCATTTTCACGAATTGAACGAAAAACTTCGAGGGCTGCTTTTTGCATTGCACGTGTTGCAGACAATGGATATAGCACCATGCTGATGCCCTGTTCAGCTAACTCTTGGGTGGTGTAATAAGGTGTATCACCAAACTCTGTAATATTTGCAAGAACAGGAACACCTACTGCATCACAGACTGTTTTATACATGGTAATGTCGGTCATTGCTTCAGCAAAGATCGCATCTGCACCCGCCTCGACACATGCACAAGCACGATCAATCACGGCTTGCAAACCTTCTTTTTGCAATGCATCTGTACGTGCCATCACAACAAAGTTTGAATCTGTTTTTGCATCAACTGCTGCTTTAATGCGATCAACCATTTCTTGTTGAGAAACAATTTCTTTATTTGGACGATGACCACAACGCTTTTGTGCAACTTGGTCCTCAATATGGACAGCTGCCGCACCAGCACTAATCATTTGTTTAATTGTCCGTGCAATATTAAATGCACCACCCCAACCTGTATCGATATCAACAAGTAATGGTGTATCTACACGTTCTGTAATACGACGAACATCTTCCAATACGTTGTCTAAGCTGGTCATCCCTAAATCAGGTAAACCATAAGAATAGTTTGCCACACCAGCACCTGAAAGATAGATGGCTTTATAACCCACCTGTTTCGCCATCATCGCTGCATAAGCGTTGACTGTACCAATGATTTGTAATGGTTTTTCCACTTCTAGAGCTTGTCTAAATCTTAAGCCTGCAGACGTCTGTTGTGTCATATTCCCTTCCACAGTGGTCACTTGTTTATTGAGTTTTGAGTATAGCCATAATTTATATTTCGCATATGACCATTTAGGTATATTACTCTAAAACTTTAGTCAAAGAAAAATGAATTTTGATTCATTTTTTCATTTTTATGCACTTTTTTTAATCATTTTTTCCAATAGCACGTTTGCTAAGAAATTTATTGACATCTTTGATATAATAGTGACAACCCATTTTTCCTCAGTAATTTATGAACGAAGATTTAGCACAAGTTGAAGCTACAGGATGTGATTTTCCACAAACTAAACGTGGGCATGAACGTCGCTTAGCATTACTGATTAGTGCAAACGATCTTTTTTTAGAGCACGGTTATGATGCGGTATCTTTAGATGACATCGTGAATCATGCAGGCGGGTCAAAAGCCTCGATTTACAAATATTTTGGTAGTAAAGAAGGTCTATTTACAGCGATCTGTGACTATCGTCGTGATTTATTCTTTAAAGATATCTGCATTCCATTTAACCCCGCGTTGAATGAGCTCAGAGCATATTTGATCAATACCTTGATTAACTTTTATAAGCATATGATCATTCCGGAAAATATTGCTTTTATACGCTTGGTCTTAGAACGTTCACAAAAAGACCCTCAATTGGCCGTCTATATTCATGAGAAAGGACCTAAGCAAGTACAACACTCTATTGCATGCGCTTTGGAACGTTGTGTAGAAAATCAAATATTAACCTGTGCAAATCCTTTATTTTCAGCACAATTTTATTTTGGAATTCTTAGAAATTTGGAATGGCGAATTTTAATGGGGATTGAAATCAAAGAATCTGATCAAGAAATATTCAATTGCGTAAGTTATTGTGTAGATCGCTTCTTAGAGGGCCATCAAAAGGTCTAATTTTTTTGCGTTTTCATATTCATATAGTATATTAGCTGATTCTCCTTTTTATTTTCATCAACCACCAACAATGAATTGTTGGTCAATTTCCCTATTGGTTTTGACTAAACAATTATTGTGGAGTAACCATGGCTCTACGACATTTTCTTACTTTACGTGATTTATCCACTGCTGAACTTAACCGTATCATTGAACGTGCTCAAGAGTTAAAGCGAAAACAACACAACAACGAAGTATTTCAACCCTTTGTTGGAAAAGTCATGGGGATGATTTTTGAAAAGTCGAGTACCCGTACTCGTGTATCTTTCGAAGCTGGTATGAGCCAATTTGGAGGCAGTGCAATTTTCCTTTCGTCACGCGACACTCAATTGGGTCGTGGTGAGCCAATTGAAGATTCTGCACGTGTGATCTCGAGCATGCTTGATATCGTGATGATTCGTACATTTGGTCATGATATTGTTGAACGTTTTGCTGAATATTCAACAGTCCCGGTTATCAATGCATTAACTGATGACCACCACCCTTGCCAGTTACTTGCGGATGTACAAACATTTGTTGAACATCGTGGTTCGATCAATGGCAAAACTGTGGCTTGGATTGGCGATGGCAACAATATGTGTAATTCATATATTGAAGCTGCGCATATGTGGGGCTTTAAGTTAAAAATCGCGTCACCGAAAGGTTATGAACCAAAACCTGAATTTCTTTCAGAATTTGCACATTGCGTAGAACTTTTTGAATCAGCAGAAGACGCAGCGGTCAATGCAGATCTGATCGTGACGGATGTTTGGGCAAGTATGGGCCAAGAAGAAGAACAAAAAATTCGTGAAAAAGCGTTTGCTGCGTATCAAGTGAATGAAAAATTAATGGATTTAGCACATCCAGATTGTCTATTTATGCATTGCCTACCTGCACATCGCGGTGAAGAAGTTTCTGAAAATATGCTGGATCACAAAAACGCTGTGGTTTGGGATGAAGCAGAAAATCGCCTACACGCACAAAAAGCCTTGGTTGAATTTTTAATCAATGAAAATTTAAACAAAGACTAATTTGTTTTGTTTTAAGATAAATAAGCACCAACTATGGTGCTTATTTTTTGTTTCAGTATAATAAAATCCATATTTTTAATATGTGTATAATTCAAATGAAATTTAAAATAATTCCTTTATTCGCAATGTCAGTGTACATGCTCATTTCTCAAAGTAGTTATGCAACTGAATTAGATGATTATTTGATTCAAAAGAATTTGATTGGACAGGATTATAAAATTATAGATCAACAAAATTTAGATGATGTTTTAACTGCATTAAGTGAAGAAGACTCTCGCGTGCTGCCTGTACAAGTCGACCAAAACACAGTGATTGAGAAAATTCATATGTATCATGATCATGTTGATTTGCAAGGTTTAATTACATCTAAAGATTTTAATCAGTTTTCAAATAGCATGGGTAAGGAAAAAACTCAGCAACTTTTGATGGAAGGAATGCTTGAAAATTGTCATTTACTTTTTGAAAATGAATTCCAACGTCAAAATCCTTATTATGTAAAAATAAAACTGATGTCTGAACAGAAAGCATATGAGCTAAAACTCAAAAATGAGCAATGCAAATTTTAATTTGTAATCATATTGTCTTGGTGCATTGTATCAGTTCACATTTTGTCTAAGCAGATTCGTTTTTTTTTCAAGTTGATCTAACGATTAAGACAATTTTCAAAATTTTAACTATCTGTAACAATTTTGTCATGTAGAATACTTACTATGCCCTTCAAGGTCGTTAAGACAGTTTCAAATGACGCAGATCATGCCCGCTTCAAAAAGTTTAACCACGCCTGAATTTCAACATAGCTCTAGCAGCTATATTAATCGTGAAATTTCCTTACTGGAATTTCATAAACGTGTGTTAGCCCAAGCAAAAGATGAAACTCATCCTCTGCTTGAACGATTGAATTTTCTCATTATTTTTTCACGTAATTTAGATGAGTTTTTTGAAATTCGTGTCGCTGGATTAATGAAACAACTGGACTTCAAAACCATTACCACAGCGCCAGATGGTATTCCAAACGAAGTCATTCTTGAGCAAATTTCACATAACGCACATCTTGCGATTCAAGAGCAATACGACACCTTAAACCATGTGTTATTGCCTGAGTTAGAAAACTATGGCGTCAAATTCATCCAATATAATGATATTTTAGAAAAACACGCGGAATGGATTAAAAATTACTTTTTTAAACAAGTACAACCTGTTGTAACACCAATTAGCTTAGATCCTGCTCATCCTTTCCCGCGTTTGGTCAATAAAAGCTTAAACTTTATTGTCACCTTAGAAGGAAAAGATGCTTTTGGTCGTCAGATTGAACTGGCCATTGTACCCGCACCTCGTTCCTTACCGCGTGTTGTACGCTTACCAAACGAGCTCACAGACGGCGCAGAACATTACATTTTATTGTCAGCCATTATCCAACAGCATATCAGTGATTTGTTCCCCGGCATGACTGCAACAGGATGCTATCAATTCCGTGTCACCCGTAATGCTGACTTAACTTTGGCAGAAGATGTCGATGATTTAGCAGTAGCATTGAAAGATGAATTATCTTCACGTCGTTTTGGTCGTGCAGTTCGTTTAGAAATCGCAGATAATTGCCCAAATTCAATTAATAATTATTTATTAGAACAATTTGATTTAGATCCACAACATCTTTATCAAGTGAATGGCCCTGTCAATTTAACACGTCTAATTACTGATTTTGATATTCCAGAATTAAGGTTTAAGCCTTATCAAGCCGTTATTCCCAAAGCCTTAAGAAATTCAAATAAAATATTTGAAATATTAAGCAAGCAAGATTTGCTATTACATCATCCATTTGATTCTTTCCAGCCCGTTATCAATCTACTCAAAGAAGCGGCAAAAGACCCCAATGTTTTAGCAATTAAACAAACTTTATATCGTAGTGGTCCAGACTCAGAAATTGTACAAGTGCTGGCAGAAGCTGCTCGCAATGGGAAAGAAGTTACAGCGATTATCGAGTTACGTGCGCGTTTTGATGAAGAATCCAATATTATCGTCGCAAATCTTCTACAAGAAGCTGGCGCAGTTGTGGTGTATGGTATTGTCGGTTATAAAACCCATGCCAAAATGATTTTAATTGTGCGACGTGAAATCGACAAACTTAAACGTTATGTACACCTTGGCACAGGCAACTACCATGCTGGAAATGCACGGATGTATACCGACTATGGTTTACTGACTACAAATGATGAAATTTGTGAAGATGTACATAAGATCTTCCAAGAGCTGACAGGTATGGGTAAATTGTTAAAGTTAAAAAAACTCTTTCATGCTCCCTTCACCTTACACTCTCAGCTGTTACATTTGATTGAGCAAGAAACAGCACATGCAAAAGCGGGTAAAAAAGCCCGTATCATCATTAAAGTCAATGCATTGACTGAACCTAAGCTGATTACAGCTTTGTATAAAGCATCTCAAGCTGGGGTTAAAATAGAGCTGATTATTCGTTCGATTTGTTGTTTAAGACCACAAATTGAAGGACTTTCCGAAAATATTAAAGTTCGTTCTATTGTCGGGCGCTTCCTAGAACATACTCGTGTTTATTATTTTTATAATGATGCCAATGAGGACTTATACTGCGCAAGTGCTGACTGGATGGGTCGAAACTTATTTTCTCGGGTCGAAACTTGCTTTCCAATTGAAGATAAAAAGCTTAAAAAACAGATTATTGAATATGGGCTACTCAGTTATTTAAAGGACAATATTCGTGCTTGGGAACTCGATGCCAATGATCAATGGCATGCAGTTCAACCCAAAGATGATGAAAAACCTTATATTGCCCAACAGGTGTTGATGCAACAACGGATTATTCCCACTACAGCGTAATTCTTTCATATTGTTATTATCAATAATTCATAACAACCCTCCTTAAAAAGGAGGGTTTGAATGATTAATGCGGCATTGCAGCACCCTAATCAAGCTATCACTTTGATTGATCCTATACGTTGATTTCAATATTCTTTAAAATCAACCGACTATAAGCCAATACCCTCAATAACCCCTTGTTGCTTTAACTGTAACAATTCATCATCTGAACAAAATTCTTCTAAAATCGCTTTGGTATGTTCTCCTAAGCGTGGTGGTGCATTACGATATTCAACAGGTGTTCCTGTCATTTTAATCGGCGAACCAATCACATTAAAATTAGGATTATCTGTATGTGGAATATTGACCACCATTTTACGATATTGAATTTGGGGTTCATCTAAAGCATCTGCAACTGAATTAATCACCCCAACAGGTACTTTCACTGCATGAATTGCATCGACCCAATGCTTCGCGGTATTTGATAAAAAATATTCAGACAACAAAGTAACCAATTCTTGACGATATTTCACCCGGTCTTGATTACGGAGATAGTTTGGTTGATCTAACAATTCAGGTTTTCCAATCGCAATACATAAATCTTTAAATTGTTTATCATTGCCACAGGCCAGAATAAATTCCTTATCTTGCGCTTTAAAAGTCTGATAAGGCACAATATTGGGATGATGATTACCCATTCGTTGAGGTGCGATACCTGAACTTAAATAGTTCATACCTTGGTTGGCGAGTCCAGCAACCTGTACATCCAACAACGACATATCAATATATTGTCCAACACCTGTTTGCTGACGAGAAATCAGTGCCGCCTGAATCGCAATTGTTGCATATAGCCCAGTCTGAATATCAACCACCGCCACACCAACTTTTTGTGAACTTGCCCCTAACTCACCTTCTTTCTCACCAGTAATACTCATCAAGCCAGACATACCTTGAATAATAAAGTCATAACCCGGTTCTTCTGCACGCGGTCCATCTTGACCAAAGCCAGTGATAGAGCAATAAATCAATTTTGGATTAATATGCTTGAGCGTTTCATAATCCAAACCATATTTTTTTAATGAACCTGCTTTAAAGTTTTCAATCACAATATCTGCGGTTTTCACCATGTGTTGTAATAATCGCTGCCCATCCTGCGTTGCCATATCAATTGCCACTGAGGATTTATTGCGATTCGCAGATTGATAATATCCAGATTCTCGTGTCGCTCTACCCTGTTGATCAAGCATCCACGGCGGGCCCCACATACGGGTGTCATCACCAACTTTAGGGCGTTCAATCTTAATCACTTCGGCGCCTAGATCTGCAAGAACTTGTCCACACCACGGACCTGCCAGTACTCGACTCAGATCTAAAACTCGAATTCCTTGTAATGCACCCATATGTTTACCTCTATGTCAGGAGTAAGCGAATACTCCTTAATTTTACGATTTACTGAATCTGTTTAAACAAGCGTTGACTATTGTTGTTGTGGGTCATATTGACGATCTTTGATAAATAAGCCAGGCAGTACCCCTGCAACAAAGTAAGCTGCGCCCATCACGATAAATGCCGTCATAAATGTTCCGCCCGAAGCAAGGAAACCAATGGTTGCTGGGGCAATAGCTGCACCCACTCGCCCAATGTTATATGCACCACCAATTGCTGTACCTCGAACATCGGTAGAAAATGATTCCGCCATATAGGTCGCATTTACGCCATAAGGAATGCCATATAAGAAACCAAAAGTGATCAATAAGTACAAAATATTATCTGGCGTATTAAAAATAATAATCACAGGTAAGAATACAGCGCTGGCTATGGTACCGAACACAAATACTGCACGACGATTAAATTTATCTGCCAAATATCCCGCTAAGATCTTGCCTAGAATCATTGCTGTATATGAACCCACCATATAGCTGGTCATGTTTTTAAAGTTCATATGCACTTCTGTTTCTAGATAACTTGGCATCCAATTGTTGATTCCGTAGTAACCAAATTGTAAGAAGAAGGCTGTAGTCATCCACAATAAAAACATTTTACGGTGCTTAAAGTTGGCAAAAATTTGTTTATAAATACTGCCACTTTTCGGTTTCTCGGGAACTGTAGCTTCAACTGGTTTTTTGCCTTGAAGCTGATTGATTTTGTTGAGCTGCCAAGACTTTGGTTCAGGTACAAAGCGTTGCAAGAAAATATTGATAAATGCTGGAATAACCGTGATAAAAAACAAGACTCTCCAACCATGATCAGGAATAATCGCACCAGCTAATAATGTAGCAACAATATATCCAACGGTTTGCCCTGTTTGTAATGTACCCAATACCGTAGTTCTATACGTTGTAGGAACATATTCAGCCATAAGGGTATTGCATGCCATATAAAGGGCTCCAATCCCTAGTGCACCAATAAATCGTAATGCCATAAATTGTTCAAAACTTTGGGTAAAGCCTAACAAACATGTTGCAACTGAGAAAAACGATACAGAATTGGCAATGGTACGTACGCGGCCAAACTTATCACATGCCCATCCCCCTAAAATTCCACCAATCCCCATACCTGCCAGAGAGGCACTGCCTAAGGCACCAGCCTGAAAAGTAGATAATGCAAACTCACCTTTTAAACTGGTTAAGCTATAGGACAATAACATGATATCCACGCCATCGACGACCATAGCGAAATAGGCGAATAAAAGTGCCCATTTCCAAGTATTTGGGCCTATTTTTTCAAAGGTTCCAATATTGGATGGCATGGATAATTTTGTTGAAGTTGTAACTGATCGAACATCATTGTTCATTTTTCCTCTACCTCATTTTCCCAAATGAGTCATCGGTCACTTTTTATCTTTCTCTCTACTTATTTCTTTGTTATTTTTATTGCATCAATTTAGAGTTAAGTATGAGAGTTAAAAGAATAATCAGATATTTTTCACGATGAATCCTTTTATCATTAATTTATTTTTACCTTAGTTTTGATGAAATTTAAGGCAAAAAATCCTACAAGGGATGCTAGATTTAAGCATCCCTGTTTTAAAACAGTTGATTTTAGTTACTAAAGGCAGCAATACCAGTTTGTGCACGCCCGAGAATTAAGGCATGTACATCATGGGTACCTTCATAGGTGTTGACCACTTCCAGATTGACCAGATGGCGAGCGACACCGAATTCATCACTGATGCCATTGCCACCCATCATGTCTCGAGCAACACGCGCAATATCTAAAGCTTTACCACAATTGTTGCGTTTAATCAGTGAAGTGCCTTCAACAGAAGCAATACCTTCATCTTTCATACGACCAAAACGTAATGCGATCTGCAGCCCTAAAGCAATTTCAGTTTGCATATCTGCAAGTTTCTTTTGCACCAATTGATTCGCAGCCAATGGGCGTCCAAATTGTTTACGATCCATCGTATATTGATGTGCAGTGTGCCAGCAAAACTCTGCCGCCCCCATCGCCCCCCATGCAATACCGTAACGTGCACTATTTAAACAAGTAAATGGTCCACGCAAACCACGAATTTCGGGAAATGCATTTTCTTCAGGAACAAAAACATTGTCCATCACAATTTCACCAGTAATCGATGCACGCAAACCGACTTTGCCATGAATCGCAGGCGCAGAAAGTCCTTCCCAACCTTTTTCTAGGATAAAGCCACGAATTTCACCGACATTACCTTCAGCAGAAACTTCTTTGGCCCAGACCACAAAGACATCAGCGATTGGACTATTGGTAATCCACATTTTTGCGCCAGTCAGACGATAACCACCTTCGACCTTTTTGGCACGGGTGATCATACTGCCTGGATCTGAACCATGATCAGGTTCTGTTAAACCGAAACATCCAATAAACTCGCCAGTAGCTAATTTAGGTAAGTACTTTTGTTTTTGCTCTTCAGAACCAAATTCATTGATAGGCACCATCACCAATGAGCTTTGTACACTTGCCATTGAACGATAACCAGAATCTACGCGTTCAATTTCACGGGCAATAAGACCGTAACTGACATAGTTTAGACCTGCACCACCGTATTCTTCAGGGATTGTCGGCCCCAGCAAACCTAACTCACCCATTTCACGAAAAATAGAAGCATCTGTTTTTTCATGGCGGAATTGTTCCAAAACTCTTGGCATCAGTTTGTCTTGTGAATAGGCATAAGCAGCATCACGAATCATGCGTTCTTCAGAAGTAAGTTGCTGTTCCAATAAAAATGGATCTTGCCAGTTAAATTGAACACGTGCCGTTTTTGTAGAATTAACCATTTGATTCATAGCATCCTTTGCTGAACATATCTTGTTGTCTTAGTAGTGATGTTAGGTGTGAAAATTCATACTTTCAAACGATTAATTCTCACTCAGATATTCCATTTACGCATATCTTGTGTTTTTATAATATGGCTCGCTCAATGACTACGGTTCAAGTATGCGGGTATTAAACGAGGCTTTTTAACAGATTTTTATCATCTTTACATCCTCTTATAAATTTTCATTCGAGGTAAAACCAAATGGTTTGATGGAAGATTCATTACATACATCTGCTTTGCTTTGAGTTCTTTTTGCTAGATATGAATAGATTAAATTTAGTCTTAACTAAACTTTGATATTCAAGGAATGAATATGCGTAGAATGATTCCCTCATTACAATCATTGATATGTTTTGAAGCGGCTGCCAAGCATCTAAGCTATACCTTTGCAGCTCAAGAGCTACATCTTACTCAAAGTGCGATATCTCGCCAAGTACAACAACTCGAAGATTTTTTAGGACTCAATCTATTTAACAGAACACGGCATGGCGTTGAATTAACACAAGCCGGTGAACATTATTATAAAAACATCAAAGCTCATTTATTGGGTATTGAGCAAAGCACACTCGATTTAATGAGCCATAAAGGTTTAGGCGGTACGCTAAAATTGGGGGTTGTACCGACATTTGCAACACGCTGGCTGTTACCCCGACTGTATAAGTTCAATGAAATATACCCTGAAATTACCATTCATTTAGAGACCAGTACCAAACCCTTTTTATTCAGTGAGCATATTTTTGATGCAGCAATATATACAGGTACACCTGCACAAATTGAAAATTGGCCAGGTGCAAAAGTCCACTATTTAATGAATGAAGATGTTGTTCCGGTGTGTTCTGCTGAGTTAATTTTTAAGCATTTTCCAGAGCTAAGAGGGCCTTCAGGAGATTTACGTCGAAGCTTAACGGCGGAAGAGATTGCCACGCTGCCCCTACTCCAACAAACCACACGCCCCTATATTTGGAAAGAGTGGTTTCAAGTTTCTGGTTATGAGCATCCTTTTGCATTAGAAGGACAACGGCATGAATTATTTTCGATGCTTGCGGTGGCAGCCATACATCATATGGGGGTTGCGCTTATTCCACAAAAACTACTGGAAAAAGAACTGCGCTCAGGTGATTTAATTATCGCCTCAGAAATTAAGCTAAAAGGTTCACGTGCCTATTATTTTGTCTATGCAGAACAACAGCAAACACCCCTCATTGCTAAATTTGTTGAATGGTTATTGACAGAAGTTGAACAATCACAAAGTACTTTTTTAAAATAACGCGATTTCAAGTTAAACAATAGTTTGTTCAAGATTTATAGAATGCAGTTTAGCTTCTATATTGTGATGAAAAAACTCAGCTTGTAGGAGATGAAAAGAACAGCACCTACAACAGAAAATACAAGCCTACTCCGCCATTTTTAATACCTATACAGTATCTTTAATAAGAGTAGGCTAAAAAACAAATGAATGACTACCGATCTTAAAATTTAAGCGCTAAATCCAATATAACGATAAAAATCTTGATCCCCTACAACACCTAAGCTTGTTTTATAAATCAGGTAATCAGAATAATTACTCTCAGATAATTCATTGAAAATATTCAATCCCTGATCATCATGAGCATGGATTTCATCGACGCTACGGGGCATGGTCGCTTCAAATTCATCGGAAATATATTCAAAGCCCAAATCCATCGCAATGAACAAGGTATGAATACACGGTTGTAGATATTGTTCTTCATTCCAATCAATGACCGCATGTTGGCAATGTGGGCATGTAACATTTTCTTGAGAATTTTCTAAAGTGATCAGTTGAAATGGCATACGCTTTGGAACAGAATAAAATTGTATTTTAAACGAGTTAGGGAAATTAAACACTCGTTTTAGATAAATCTAAAACTGCTTTTCATATTTTATAAATACACGAAACAAAGCTAAGGATATTATGTCAACGATTGAAAAAGCGATTGCTTTAGCAGCTCGTAAACACGCAGGCCAAAAAGATAAAGCGCAACAGCCTTATATTTTTCACCCTCTGAGGTTGATGTTCAAAGTTAAAACACCCAATCAACAGATTGTTGCTGTATTACACGACATCTTAGAAGATACCGACACCACTGTGGTCGATTTAATCTCACTTGGCTTTAGTCAAGAAATTGTCGATGCCGTTGTTGCCTTGACCAAAAAAGAAGGTGAATCTAGAATCGAAGCCGCCTACCGTGCAGTAAAAAATCCAATTGCACGTGTGGTAAAACTGGCAGATGTTGCTGATAACATGGATATCACCCGTATTCCACATCCGACCACTAAAGACCTTTTAAGATTAGAAGAATATAAGCAAGTTCAAAATATTCTCATGACAGGCAATGCCTAATCTTAGAAAATTTTCACAATTAACAAGTTGACTTGATGCAACAATTAAGTTTAATAGTGCGTCATTGTTGCAATTATGGAATGTATTTATGCTCACTGATTTGGATGACTTTTACTGCTTTGGTTTGGTTGTAGAGCATGGGGGATTTAGTGCGGCTGAACGTGCAACGGATATTCCTAAATCCAAGCTCAGTCGCCGTGTATATAATTTAGAAGAAAAATTAGGGGTTCGTTTAATTCAACGAAGTTCACGTCATTTCGCAGTTACAGACATTGGCATGAATATTTACCGCCATGCCCAAGTGATGATGAATGCAGCACAATCAGCGCATGATCTGGTTGATCATCTCAGTGAACAACCACGTGGTGTGATTAAAGTCAGTGTACCTGTGACCGTTGCGCAAAGTGAATTGTCCAAAATCCTTCCTGACTTTTTAAAAACTTATCCTGAAATCAGAGTACAACTTTTAGTCAGTAATCGTCGAGTAGATATCATCAATGAAGGTTTTGATGTCGCCTTGCGTGTGCGCGCAAATCTGGACGATGACCCGAGCTTAGTGCTGAGAAAGTTTGGACATATTGAACAGCACCTTCTTGCAAGCCAAGCCTATTTAAATGAATTTGGTATGCTCAAAAAACCAGAAGATTTATCTGAACACCGAATTTTAAGTATGGTTGATGAGCACTTAGATCAACAAATGGTGTTACATGATAGTGAAAATCAACAGAAAAAAATTAAAGTTAACCCGATACTCATGGGGTCGGATTTAATGATGCTGGCAAAATTAGCCAGCCAAAATTGTGGTATTGCCTTACTTCCAGATACGATTGCTAATGATTTTGTCGCCACAGGCGAATTGGTTCGTGTCTTACCTGAATGGAAAGCACCGCACGGGATCTTTCACGCTGTTTACCCTTCTCGCCGAGGCTTACTTCCTGCGGTAAGAGTCTTTATTGACTATTTGGTTAAGCACTTAAGTAAGTGTTGAGTAACTTATCTTCATCGTCACTTTGATTAAAGAATCCTAGGATTATTTCAATAGACAAGCCGATCTAAATAAATTGACAAAGATGGACTGCAATCTGGTGTCCATCTGGTGCTATTTTTGATACCATCGCTACTGCTTAATTCCAATGTTTTTCTGATTTATATGACTTCATCTTATCAACAACAGCTTGATGCCAAAATTGAACGAATCCAAACTCAATTCGCAGAATTTAATCCACCTTCGTTAGAAGTATTTGCTTCACCTGAACAAAACTTCCGTATGCGTGCAGAATTCCGAATTTGGCATACTGAAGATGATATGTTCTATGCCATGTTTGAACGAGATGAAAATCAACAAAAAACTGTTGCTCGTATCGATGAATTTCCGATCGCAGATCAAAGTATAAATCAGCTTATGCCAGTTTTATTGGCTGAGCTAAAAGCCAATTCAGTCTTATCAAAACGGCTTTTTGAAGTGCATTTTCTAGCAACGCTCAAGGGCGAAATGCTGGTTTCATTGATTTACCGTGTGCCACTGAGTGAAGAATGGGAAGTTTTAGCAAAACAATTGGCTGAAAAGCTGAATGTTAAAATCATTGGTCGCAGTCGCGGACAAAAAGTTGTCTTAACTGATGAATTTGTTGTGGAAGAATTACAAGTTTTTGAGCGTAAATTTCAATATAAACAAATTGAAAGTAGCTTTACTCAGCCCAATGCGCAAGTTTGCCAAAAAATGTTGCAATGGGCGTGTCAGTCCGTTGCAGGTAAAAATAAAGACTTACTCGAATTGTACTGTGGTAATGGTAACTTTACCCTTCCCTTATCCTTGAGTTTTAACCGTGTTTTGGCAACTGAATTAGCGAAATCTTCGGTCTATGCGGCACAGTGGAATATTCAACAGAATCAGATCAACAATATTCAAGTTGCACGCCTTTCAGCAGAAGAGTTTACTCAGGCCTATAACGGAGAACGTGAATTCCGTCGTTTACAAGAAGCAGAAATAGACATTCAGGGCTATGAGTTTGATACAGTTTTTGTTGATCCACCACGTGCAGGGATTGATGACGATACCTTAATGCTATTGCAAGGTTTTCAACGTATTCTTTATATTTCATGCAATCCAGATACATTACACGACAATTTAAAAACCTTGCTTAAAACCCATAAAATTGTGAAATTTGCGATGTTTGATCAATTCCCCTACACCCATCATGTAGAATCTGGGGTTCTTCTCGAAAAAATTTAAACAATTTATTACAAGATTAGACTGTCATGTAAATTAGCATGACAGCTACTTCTTTAAATTATTTATTGATATATCATTAAGTTATAAATCATTTAAAACATGGCCTTTTAACAAACCGTTTAAAACATATCAAATCATCGAAAAAATCAGCCTATAACTCGACCATCTATTTCGCTCAGATCTTGTATTTTATTAAAAAACGGCTATATTTCGAACTATGTTAGGTTGTGTATGAAGGCTCTATGAGTTTTTGGCAAAAGCTGTTTACGGCTGAAGATACATTGCAAAATGAACATAAAAATCAAATTGCATGTGTTGAAAATGATTGCTCTTGTAAATCCAATGATCAACTTTTATCAGCGTTGATGAAAGCGACAGATCAGGATGTAATTACTGGGATTAAAAAGGTACTTATCTCTAGAGGTTTCAGTAAAAAAGAGTTAAACCAATTACAGCATCCACCTATTCAATAGTCATGGATGACCGCTAAGAAAGAAAAAGCATTCAGTTTACTGGATGCTTTTTTAATTCCAATAGAACAACTTTTGATGTTTCTCCTTGGCTTGTATACAATTATTTCAAAGAATAGATAAACGCAGAATCAACAATGAAAATTAAAATTGTTATTTTTTTATTATCACTCAACGCTTCAATTAGCTATGCAGATATCAACGATGATGAGATTCAAGCCATAGAAGATTTAACTGATCAAGTATTAGTAACCAAAAATCTAGCCAAACTTGAACCACAGATTAAGGCTCAAATCCAGAAAGCCCAACCCAATGTGCAAAAACTGTTAAAAGCCAAAGACATTGAATATAACGATTCTGTCTATTTACACAACTATGCGATTCTGACTTCTGGATATGCTGAATATTTGCTTGAACAACACTGCACCACGCTCTCTCAGCCTTTTCAAGAACTTACTGAGCAGGCGTATTTTGCGTTAAAAAAACGTGATCCTAACGATACAATCGCAATCAATAATTTAGGGTTATTCTACGCGCAAATGTCGGTGTATTATCGGAAAAACATAGACCCAACGTCACGTCTAAACTATTTGCTAAAGGCTGAACAACTATTTGAGACCTTAATGAAGTTACAACCAGACAATGAGGAGTATGAGAAAAATTATTATGCTGTACTCAGTGACAAACTAATGCTGTTACAGAAATATCATCGTGATGAGAATGAGCAAAAACGCCTCATCAATATACTTAAAAAGCCTTTATTTCACTATTTATCTGATCCAAATCAAGCTTTCGATGCAGGAAATTTTATTATTTTAGCGCAACAGTATTTTAAATATCTCAATCGTGAAGACCCGAAACTTGCTGAAAAATGGTTACGTGATAATCAGGCTAAAATTGAAGCTGTGGTGAATAAGAATCGTAAGCAAACTCAGCGAGAAAAGGAATTTCTCGCTGAGTTCTATGCGCTGCTTGGTCAAACGGATCGAGCATTGTCCTACTTAAAACAATTAGAATTTTCTGATGAGAACAATACAGAACCATCCTCATTTGAAAATGAACCCAATCTTGCCAATTTAAGGCTAAATCCTGAATATCAGAAATGGTTTAAACAATATAAACAGGATTATGCTGCATATCGTAAAGCAATTCCCAAAGTATGTAAGATCAATCAACTTGAAACAACACAAGATACTTTACAATAATGCTGTTGGAGACTTAACGAATCAAACCTTGTGGTTGCAGAATAATCACCAAAGCCCCAATGATTACAATACATCCACCAAACAAATCCCAGCGAGTTAAGCTGACTTGATCGACAAATTTCAGCCACATCAGTGCACTAAAGATATAGATACCACCATATGCGGCATAAATACGCCCTGAAGCAGCTGGGTGCAAGGTCAATAGCCAGACAAATACCGCCAAACTTAAAACGGTAGGTATCCATAACCAATGGCTTTTATTTTGATTCAGAATCAAATAAGGAAAATAACAACCTAAAATTTCTGCAACAGCTGTGACAAGAAATAATAAAATCGTAGTTAAAATTTTAGTAAATGCAATGTCCATTGATACTCAAAGAATAATCATGAAGTTAGAGTATATGTGATTTTCACGCGAGCTAAGCAATAAAATTTTGAGCAGACTAAAACAACTAAGCTTTTATCTATAAATTGTAGTTGTTGTTTGCCTCATCCACAAAAGCATACATTTTTAAAATATGTTGATGAATGTGCCTTGTTTAAAATAGGATAAAATATCAGCATATACATTTTTTGGTTTTTTATGGATGAAAATAAATCATTTCGTGTTTAATTTCTTCATTTTCCTCTGGCTTAGCCAAAATGTAGATGCAGCAACACTGAGTCTTCCACTGTGGCCCAATAGCGCGACACTGGCATCATCCAGTGAACAATATACGATAAATAAGCATGGTGCTATTGAGCATATCACCTCTCCTCAACTGCGCGTATATTCCCCCAAACAGAGCAATCATATCGCTATTTTAGTCATTAGTGGTGGGGGTTATGCCAGAGAGGAATTGGCCAAAGAAAGCACGCCAACTGCACAGTTTTTACAAGAACGGGGATTTACCGTATTTGAATTAATCTACCGCTTACCTAATCAGGATGGCAATAATCTGCTTGCGCCCTTTCAAGATGGCCAAAGAGCCCTGCGTATCATTCGTTATCATGCACATCAATTCAACATTGATCCAGACAAAATTGGTGTACTGGGTTTCTCCGCAGGTGGGCATTTAGCTGGAATCATTGCGACACAATGGCAACAACAATTTTCGAGTTTAAATGATCCGATTGATCAAATTTCCGCTCGGCCTAATTTTGTGGCGCTACTCTATCCAATCATTAGTATGCAAGCGCCGCTAGATCATACCCATGCTTATAAAAGCTTATTTGGATCAAAACATGATTTAGCCAAACAAATTTTGTTTTCAGTAGATTTACAAGTCAAACAGAATACACCTCCAACCTTTTTAGCCCACGCCATTGATGATCCGATTTCACCTGTTCAGAATAGTCTCAATATGCAAACCGCTTTGCAGCAACACAAGATCGCTTATGAATTACATCTTTTCAAAAATGGTGGACATGGTTGGGGCTTAGGCAAAGCCAATACTGAAACAACACAATGGCCGACATTATTCTTAACTTGGTTAAAGAAAATTGATATTTTATAAGCGTCTAATTCAAAAAATAACCCGCAATCAATGCGGGTTATTTTAAAGCTCATTCACAACTATGCTGGTTCAGCAGTCTGATCTTCAAAGACTTCTAATGTAAGCCCTACCGCCTTACCATTTTCTTTCTTCACAGAGACAGCAACGTTACCACCATGATCCGCAAGCTCACCAAATAGAATCATCTCAGCAAGTGGTTTCTTCAAATGTTCTTGAATCAAACGTTGCATTGGGCGAGCACCCATTAAACGGTCATAGCCATTCTCAGCCATCCAATCGCGAGCAGATTGATCAACTTCCAGTACCACTTTTTTATCATCTAACTGCGCTTGGAGTTCGGTTAAGAATTTATCAACAACAGACTCAATCACTGTGGTAGGCAATGCTTTAAACTGAATTACACCATCTAAACGATTGCGGAACTCTGGTGCAAATGCACGTTTCATCGCTTCTTGATTGTCATTACTATTGTCTTGCTCAGTAAAACCGATACTGTTACGAGAAATACTTTCAGCACCGATATTGGTAGTCAATACAATAATCACATTACGGAAATCAGACTTACGTCCATTGTTATCGGTTAAAGCACCATGATCCATAACTTGTAATAACAAGTTAAAGACATCTGGATGTGCTTTTTCAATTTCATCTAATAACAAGACACAGTGCGGATTCTTATGAATCGCGTCAGTCAGTAAACCACCTTGATCATAACCAACATAACCTGGAGGCGCACCAATCAAACGAGAAACAGCATGACGCTCCATATATTCAGACATATCGAAACGAACAAGCTCTACACCCAGCAATTTTGCCAATTGTTTGGTCACTTCAGTTTTACCAACACCTGTAGGACCTGCAAAAACAAAACTACCCACTGGTTTATCTGGCGCTTTCAAACCTGCACGTGACAGTTTAATCGCAGAAGCCAAAGCTGTAATCGCTTCATCTTGACCAAATACCACACGTTTAAGATCACGCTCTAGATATTCAAGTACCGATTTATCATCTTTAGATACTGTTTTTGGCGGGATACGTGCAATCTTCGAAATAATATCTTCGATATTTTCAACTGTAATCAAGGTATCATCTTGTTCAGCTTTTAAACGACGTTGTGCACCAGCTTCATCAATCACATCAATCGCCTTATCTGGCAAGAAACGATCATTAATAAACTTAGCAGACAACTCAACCGCTGAAACTAGCGCAGTATCTTCATATTTAACATGATGGAAATCTTCAAACTTGCTTTTCAAACCACGCAAAATATCAATTGTTTCTGAAATAGAAGGCTCATTCACATCAATTTTTTGGAAACGACGTGATAGTGCATGATCTTTTTCAAATACTTGGCGATATTCTTGGAAAGTGGTTGAACCAATACAACGTAAACTACCATTCGCCAATGCAGGTTTGATTAAATTCGATGCATCCATGGTACTGCCCATACTTGAGCCAGCACCAATGATCATATGAATTTCATCAATAAATAAAATTGCTTCTGGTTTCTTTTTCAAAGCATTGAGAAGCTGTTTCAAGCGTTTTTCAAAGTCACCACGGTATTTTGTACCTGCAACCAATGCACCGATGTCTAAACTAAACACTTCAGCAGTCGCAAGTGGTTTAGGTGCTTTACCATTCACAATCAACCATGCCAGACCTTCAGCAATCGATGTTTTACCCACACCAGGATCACCCACAAGCAATGGGTTGTTTTTACGGCGACGGCAAAGAATTTGAGCAGTTCGTTCAATTTCTTTTTCACGCCCGATTAAAGGATCAGTTTTGCCTTTTTGCGCTTCAATATTCAAATTCAAAGTATAAAGTTCAAGTGGTCCAGCATTTGCTGAAGCATTTGATTCACCTTCTAAATCATCAGATTCTTCTTCAACTTGAATTTCTTCTTTACGCGCACCGTGTGACAAATATTGGGTTAAAGTCAAACGATTGATTTGATGTCTTTTTAGCAAATAAACGGCAAAAGAATCTCGCTCAGAGTACATCGCAACCAGTACATCTGCACCCTCTACTGTGCGATCACCGCCACTTGACTGAACGTGGAAAATTGCACGTTGTAAGATACGGTCAAAACTTTCAGTTGGATGAGGGGCTTGGTCGTTGTTTTCTCCTAGTTTAGGGGTATGTTGTTCTACATACTCCTCTAACTCTTTGCGCAAACTGATAATTTCAGCGCCGCATGCTTTTAAGGCATTTACCGCTGAATCGTTATCAAGTAAAGCCAATAATAAATGTTCAACCGTAAGAAACTCATGTCTCTTTTGACGAGCCATGCTAACAGCCAAACGGAGTGAAACTTCTAATTGACGACTGAGCATGAAACCCCCTTATTCTTTTGGCTCAATCTGACAAAGCAATGGATGACCTTGAGATCGAGCGTAGTTATTAACTTGGTTGGCTTTAGTCTCCGCAATGTCTCTTGGATAAACACCAGCTTCACCTTTTCCTTCATAATGTACTGTTAACATTACTTGAGTGGCTTGGTCAAGATTCAAAGCAAAGTATTGTTGTAAAATTTCAATAACAAAGTCCATCGGAGTGTAATCATCGTTCAATAAAACGACAGAATACATCGGTGGTCGCTTCACTTCAGGTGGCGCAGTTTGTACTGCAACATCTGCTTGATCATGGTCTGGATGGTTTGGATCTTCTGAATTACTTATACGAATACTCAAGTGCCAATCTATAAATCCTGAATCACGGAATGATGATTTCACTTCATTTAAACTCATTTGACGTTTATTAGTTCGCATATTTTTCAAAATACTTATGATTTATTGAGAATTAGCCGCAGCTTGAGGAACCTCTGCAGCAAACGCAGCTGCACTGTCTACAGCTTGCCCACGTGACCAACTAAAGCGTTTAACCACTGGCGTGGCACCATTTAGGCGGATTTCGATAAATTGTGGATTAAAGCCCTTAGGCATGGTCCAACGTCCAGTTAAACGCTCATAATCAGTAAAATTATAATTCGCATCTGCCATTGGCACTGTTAACACCTCAGTACCACTAATCAAACGAATTTCAACAGAACCCGTCGCACGTCTTGGACTAACTTGAATAAGATCAAGCTGATATTCATAAGCGTTTTCTGGTAATGGCTTAACGGCCAAGTTTTGAATGGTTAAACTCAAACCGCCACGTTGTTTTAACACTTCACGATAAATCGCACTCATCACATCAACTTGTGATTTTTCAGCATTGGCTTTGTTCAATGACTCTAATAAATCGTTAGAGTTCGAAACAGCCACGTCTCGTTCCTGTACAGCAGCATTTAGGCTTTTATTTAAATTAGCCAGCGTTGTTTTTTGTTGCTTCACAACTTCTACCAACTGTTCTGCATCTGCATCAAAACCGACTACCGTTAGCCCTTGGCGATGTCCAACCGTATAACCTAAAAGTACACTGCCAGCACATAATACAACCCCACCGATCACCAAAGGCATATTCCCTTTTAAAAAAGGCTTTTTTGGTGCTTGAGCTGGTTGTGACGCGGTATTTGTTTCTGTGTTCTGCATCATCATCTCTAAGTATTATTGATAGAATCAAAACACACATTTAACCGCAAAGTTATATGTGTGTGAAGCCATAAAGCGTTTTTTATGGTAATAATCCGATACCTTGTAAACCAGCATCTTCAGCAAAACCAAACATTAAGTTCATATTTTGTACAGCCTGTCCTGCCGCACCTTTGACTAAATTGTCTTGAACAGACAAAACAATTAACTTGTTCGGATGCGGTTTATACAGTGCAATTCTGAGTTGGTTTGCACCACGTACAGAACGTGTTTCTGGTGAACTATTTGCAGGCATTACGTCTACAAATATTTCATTTGCATAAAATTTTTCATAAAGACTTTGTAAATCTGCTGCTGCACCTTGCTCTGTCAAATCAACATAGATTGTACTGAACATACCACGAATCATCGGAACCAAATGCGGTACAAAAAGAATCTGATCAAATACATTTTTTTGACCCGAAATATTTTCTAATGCTTCTACAATTTCAGGATGATGACGATGTCCAGCAACGCCATAGGCTTTAAAATTATCTGCATTTTCAGAATAAATCATGCCAAGACTAGCTTTACGCCCTGCACCTGATACACCAGATTTCGCATCAATGATAATACTTTCCGGTTTAACCAATGTTTCAGCTTGCTTAAAAAGTGGCGCTAATCCCAACTGAACAGTGGTTGGGTAACAACCCGGGTTACCGACAACATTGGCATTTTTAATTTGTTCACGATTAAGTTCTGATAAACCATAAACAGAGTCTTTCAATATCTCTGGGCAGGCATGCTGCATCCCATACCATTTTTCAAACTGTGCTAAATTCTGCAAGCGAAAATCAGCGGCTAAATCGATAACTTTGCTATTTGCTGCCAAAAGTTGTTGTGCATGCTGCATTGCCACACCATGCGGGGTCGCAAAAAACACAACATCACATTTTTTTAATTCATCAATGTTTAAGTCTGAATACTTAAGCTCGGTGTGCCCACGTAAGCTTGGAAACATATCATCTACACGGCGACCATCTTCGGTACGTGATGTCAGTACATTCACTTGAACATTTGGATGTCGTAGTAAAAGACGCAACAATTCAACGCCTGTATAACCTGTTCCACCGACAATACCCACTGAAATCACGTTTTTTACCTCGATTTAAAAGTATCCATTTTGTAGTGCTGTAGTATGACAGGAAGTTGATGCTTTCTAAACTATTTTACTGGGTTTTTATGATATTTTAGCATTATGATAAAGTAAAATTCACATAAGTTCGATTGATGAATCTTGCGCAATACAGTTGCGTCCTCTACGTTTGGCAACATACAAAAGTTTGTCAGCAGCTTCTATACCACTCGCTAAATTACGATGTCGTACTTGTGTTAAGCCAAAGCTGGCTGTCAATAAGATCTGTTGAGTTAAAAATTGCTCAGTTTCAATAGCAGTCCGCATACGCTCAGCAATTTTATAGGCATAACTTAGATCTTCAACTTGTAATAAAACAATAAACTCTTCACCACCAAAACGCCCCACTAAGTCCTTTTCACCGACATGCTGACTAACAAGACGACCTACGCTTTGCAAAATCTGATCACCGACCAGATGCCCATGGGTATCATTAATTTTCTTAAAATGATCGACATCACACATCAACAAAAAATATTGTTTTTCTGGCAAATCGATTAAATTGATTTTAGCAGCATCATAAAATCCACGGCGATTGAGTAAATGTGTTAATGGATCTCTAGAACGTTCATCATTTAATTTCAAAATAATATCTCGTACTAATGTTCCCAAAAGTACGATCGCAAACCACATGCTCAGGATAATGCTGGCAGCAAGCATCATTAACCACCATGCTGAATTTACCAGCATACTGGCTTCAATATTTTTCAAAAATAAGAAAATAATAATGACGCGGACAAAAGTATATAAAACAATAAAAAGGTAAGAATAATCGACCAGCTTATTTAACCAATCACTTTGCTTATCATCTTTAAAAATAGATACTAAAACTAAGGATTCAACTGTGGCAATGCTCAGGTTTAAAATTAGCATTCGCATCCATAGCTGTTCATCAACAAAAGAATAATAGACCAGCAGACATATTGTGATAAGGATCAAAATGAAAGCCACTAAAGTGTGCGCACTGGCTTTCTTTCTCAATGCCATAGTATAGGCGCTGGCCCATGCACCAAATAGGTATAAACCACCAACAACAGGGGCTGAGAATGTTAATTGTTGGTTAGACATAAAACTTTGTGCAGCTAAAGCAAAAGACGGCACGATATATCCAAGACCCAACCAAAATAAATAAGTAGGTGCTTTAAAAAAATAATGGCAGATCAAAAGTAAACTGCCCATTAATATCAGGCAGATCGGTACAATCAAAATAAAGTAATGAGTATCTGCAAAATTCACGTCTGATATCTTTATGATAAGAAATAGGAAATATTGGCAAGTCGCCAAGTTTAGTGTATTTTTTAATTCACTCCCAACTTATGCTTAAAATAATCAGACTATTTTGTAATTTAACTGTTTTTATTAAGAAATACTTTTAAGGCATTATACCCTTACTTAAAATTTATGATGATAAATACACAAATAAACATGTAATTTAATGATATCGCCTATAAAATCATCAAATTAAACCTCTAAAAAATGATAAACAAACCTTTTCATTTTAATTCTCGTTTTTGGCATAAAAGACTATTCAAACAAATTCAAAGAAACGGTCTTGTCTTGCTAAATGATTTATGCATAATAATTTAGAGTAATTACTCTAAAATCAACAAAAGGACGCATTGGTCATGATTGGATCACGAGCGTGGATGAATACAAGTAATGGAAAACTTAGCTTTACAGAGAAAACTCAGCTTATCAAACAAGTTCTCATTCCTGCCACACTGAACTATGGCAAAACTTTTCTAAAAGCGAATCATGATTCGACATCATTTACACTGGATAATTTTCAGATTCCTGACACAGCAATTGTCAAAGAAGCGATGAACGAATTAGAGCAAACAGCCTCTCAAGCGATCATCAATCATTCTTGGCGGAGCTATTTTTGGGCTGTTGCTATCGCCCACACCAAACAATGGCAATTTGATCAAGAAAGTCTTGTTATTTCATGTTTGATGCATGATTTAGGACTGGTTAATCATTTAGATCAATATGCATGTCAATGTTTTAGCTTTGAAAGTGCCTTAAGAGCTGAAACACTCTGTAGCAAACACCATTATCCCGAAGACAAAATGGTTAATATTTCAAATGCGATTTGTTTACATATGAATGGCAGTTTAGATGAAAGTGATCACAGTCTTTCTAAAGAAGTGCTATTACTACAAAAAGCCACTTCCTGTGATGTAATTGGGACTGATCTCTACTTATTTTCAAACAGTTTTAAAAACCAAATTTTAAACCAATATCCACGGGTACATTTTAATTCAGAAATGCGTAAACTTATCTCAATTGAAGCAAAAAGAAACCCTCAATCACGGACTGCTTTAATGCACAAACTCGGACTTTCAAACATGATTCAAATGAATATTTTTAAGGACTAAATCATGAAAAATACCTCTTTTACCCAAAAGAATATTAATTTTGGGCAATATCCAATTCTAGTCGATATTTATTCAAACCCTGAAAACAGCCATAGTGTTATCTTGCTGGCTGCGCTAGGCATAGCAATCAGTAAATACGAGGTGCTTATTACCGCTTTAAGCCAAAGTGGCTTGAATGTTATTGTGGCTGATTATCCCCATTGTGGGCGTAATACTCCGCCTGTTTCAGCAAAGATTGATTATGGTTATGCTGATTTACTCAATGACTTTATTCCTCAACTGGAAAAGCTGGCCTTAGAACTAAACCAACAAGTTCCAATCTTATTTGGACATAGTTTAGGTGGACATTTAGCAACACTTTATGCACAAAATCATGCAAACAAAGTCATTGGTGTTGCCACAGGCAATATCGGTTTAAAAAATTGGGACTTAAAAGGTAAAATCAATATTTTAAAAGCAGTCACAGTGATCAACGTCATGATTTTAAAAGATGGTTATTTTGCAGGCTATAAAATTGCTTTTGGGAATAAAGAGACAAAATCCTTAATGCGTGATTGGTCCAAAGTTGTCTTTACAGGAAATTATGCACATATCATTGGGCAAGAAAACGTAGTGAATAATGCTGCCTTATTTGTCTATTTAAATGGCGATGATTTTGCACCAATGTCTTCAATGCTTGGCCTCAGTGGTTATTTTAAAAACCCACAAATAAACACACTGGATTTAACCCATAAAACCCAAGGCAATCAACATAGTGCATGGATTAAACAGCCTGATCAAGTCGTCGAAATAATTATAGAATGGATCAATAGTTTTACTGAATAAGTTTTGCTTTTGACTTCTCTGAAACCAATTTATTCCACTGCTTTTTAAAAACCCAACTTAAGTAATTAAATTATTCAATATGTTGCAAAATATTTACTATCTTTCCAAATGGATCTTTGACATAGAATCGCCTAACACCCCAGTCTTCATTGGTTAACGGATAGAGAATGTCTAAATCTAATTTTTTGGCTTTTTCATAAAGTTCATCCACATTGTCGACTTCGATTGAAAAATCGGGTACATCTGTATTATTTCCCCCTTTCGAAGCAATACTGATTTGTGGATGCATCATTTCCTGACTGGCAAATGTTTTGATCCAACCATGATCCATCACCAAGTCCATCGCTAAAAAATCACCATAAAAAGCTTGGGCACTGGCTAAATCTAAAGCTTTAATATTACTTATGATTCTTTTTACACTCATACGCTTTTCCTCATTTTTTGTTTTAATGCAATCTAGAAATTTACTTATTTTATTACGCCCACCACCAAGGCATTACGCTACTTTTTAAAACTTTACGATGCTGCTGATAGTGTTGATCATGCTTTTCAACTTCAGACCAAAAAGCAGCGCTATGATCAAAATGTTTGGTATGTGCCAATTCATGTACACAGACATAACGGGTAATTTGTTGATCACATAAAACCAATGCACTATTGAGCATAATATCATGACGGGCTGTACAACTTCCCCAACGCGTTTTCGGGTGTCGAACAGCACACTGTCCAAACTTTAAATGGGTTTCATCACTGACTTGCTTTAAATAAATCGGTAAATAATGCTTTGCATAAGCAATCACAAAAGCTTTTAAATAGCTTTCAGGCTGACGCTCGCTGATAAATAACTGATGCTTTTGCTCATCTAAAATATAGCTATTTTTTTGAGTTTTATAAATAATTTCTAAGGGCTGCTTTAAATTAAACAGTTGCAAGCTTGTCGGTAATATCTGATCAACTTGCTGTATTTTTTCCTGCTGTTTATGCCATGTCTCAATCATCCATTGTTCAGACTCGTGTAAAAAATGCTGAATCTGACGTTGGGTACAATATTTGGGCACAGTTAGGCGAATCTGCGTGGGTTCAACACGTAAACGTAAGCGTGTTGCACGTGCATGATGTGTGATTTTTATTTCAGGAAGATTTGCCATCTTAATACGCTTATTTTTAGAATCTCCCCCAACGCTTACTTAAAAAAAGGTAGGTAGTAAACCTCGTCTTTACTCAAGCAGAAGTTAGGGGAAATTTTTTCTTATCCTGCGGTACGCTCTTCAATACCATCATTGGTGGCAACTACAGCGACATCAGCTTTATTGATCGCAAAAATACCATTACACACTACACCAGGAATATCGTTAATGGTTTTTTCGACCTCTAATGCATTCAAAATATTTAAGTTATACACATCTAGAATGACATTACCATTATCCGTTACTACACCTTCACGATAAACTGGGTCACCGCCTAAAGATACGATTTTACGCGCAACTGCTGAACGTGCCATAGGAATCACTTCGATAGGCAATGGAAATTCACGGCCTAATTGATCGACCCATTTCGAGTCATCAACAATACATACAAACTTTTTCGCAATAGATGCCACGATTTTTTCACGCGTGAGTGCAGCACCACCGCCTTTAATCATATGTAAATGACGATCAATTTCATCAGCACCATCTACATAAGCATCTAAACCACCAACATGGTTCATATCAACCACTTCAATGCCTAATTTCTTAAGACGTTGAGCTGTTGCTTCTGAACTGGCTACGGCTGCTTCAAGTTGTAACTGAGGTAATAATTCAATTAAGAAGTTCACTGTACTACCAGTACCGACTCCCAAAATGCCCCCTCTTGGTAAGTGTTTTAAAGCGGCTTGGGCTGCAGCTTGTTTTTTCTCGTCCTGGGTTGCATAAAGGCTCATGACATCTCTCAATAAAATTTCAATTTCCTGCACATTTTGCATAATTTTAAAACGCAAAGGTACAACGGTTTGTTACAATGAGCGCTCATTTTAAACTGTTAGATGGAAAATTAACATGCTGTCTCGTTTGGTTCGACAAATATTACAGGCAACGGTGTATGACGTTGCAATCGAAACCCCACTCGAAGCAGCGCCACGAATTAGTGAAAAACTAAACAATAACATTCGCTTTAAACGCGAAGATTTACAACCTGTCTTTTCCTTCAAACTACGCGGTGCGTATAACCGTATTAGTCAATTACCGAAATCTCAGTTGGAACGTGGCGTTATTACTGCTTCAGCAGGTAACCATGCTCAGGGCGTGGCTTTATCTGGTCAAAAGTTAGGTATTCGCGCCATTATTGTGATGCCGAAAACCACCCCTGACATTAAAGTTCAAGCAGTAAAGCGTTTGGGTGGTGATGTTGTGCTTCACGGCGACTCATTTGATGTTGCTAACAAATATGCCATTCAACGTGCAAATGACGAAGGTTTAACCTTTATTCCGCCTTATGACGATGAACTGGTTATGGCCGGCCAAGGTACAATTGCCAATGAAATATTGCGTCAATGGCGTGATGTTGAATATGTATTTGTTGCTGTGGGCGGTGGTGGTTTAATTGCTGGTGTAGCAGCATATCTTGGTGATGTTGCCCCGCATGTCAAAGTTATTCCTGTCGAATATGATGAATCTGCATGTTTAAAAGCAGCATTTGAAGCCAATCAACGTGTGATACTCCCTTCTGTAGGCTTATTTGCAGATGGTACAGCCGTTGCTCAAATCGGTGAAAAGCCATTTGAAGTCATTCAACTACAAAAATCTGATAACTCAGGTCCAATTGTTGAACGTGATGTGGTACTGGTCAATACAGATGAAATTTGTACGGCAATTAAAGACACTTATGATGAATGTCGTAGTATTGTTGAACCATCAGGTGCTATGGCGCTCGCAGGTATTAAAAAATACGTCACGGCACACGGTCTTGAAGGCAAAAACATGGTGTCGATTGTTTGCGGTGCCAATATGAACTTTGACCGTTTACGTTATATTGCTGAACGTACCGAACTTGGTGAACGTAAAGAAGCCATTTTTGCAGTGACCATTCCAGAAGAAAAAGGTTCTTTCCTGAATTTCTGTCGTGCTTTGCAAGGGCGTAATATTACTGAGTTTAACTACCGTGCCAGTGATGCATCTGCCGCTCAAGTCTTTGTCGGTATTAGCTTAAAGGCTGGTGAAAAAGAACGCCATGATATCTATGAAGCAATGAAATTACATTATGATGTCGATGATTTATCGGATGATGAAGTTGCAAAATTGCATATCCGTTATTTGATTGGCGGTCATGCCGATATTGCCAATGAACGTTTGTTCCGTGTTGAGTTTCCAGAACGCCCAGGTGCTTTATTAACATTCTTAGAGCGTCTTGGTCCAACCCATAACATTAGCCTATTCCATTATCGTAATCACGGTGCAGCAGAAGGACGTGTTTTGGTTGGCTTGGATGCAGAAGATGCGGTACAGAACCCAGATGGACTGATTGAGACGTTGGAAAATATCAATTACCCATATCAAGAAATTACCAATAACTTAGGTTATCAACGTTTCTTAAAATAGAAAGAGCTTCAAAATAGAAATAGCCTATAAATTTTTTTATGGGCTATTTTTTATAAAATCAGAACAATTCGAAAAAGTTAACTTAATAGACCGCCATATTTAAATCACCATCATCATTAAATGCGTCATTAAAAGCATCCACAATCTGATTTAATTGTTGCTCATCTTGTGTGGGCACAAGCATCCAATACGGATTTTCACGATATATAACCAATAAAGAAAGCTGATACTGATTTGCAACCAGTTTAATTTGATCAAAAATGATTTCTTCTGTTTGTTGCATTGCGTCCATTTGATCAGCTAATGAAACATCATCATCTTCATCGTATTGATCAAATACTTCAGCTATTGCGATTTCGATTTCATTTTGCAATTGCTCAGCATCAATATTGTGCTGATTAAAGTAGAAATCGTTTTCAATTCCATTGTCATAATATTCTTTTAATTCAATATAATGCAGGAAATCATGTTGTTGATTTATCCATTCACTAAAACTATAAAATTCAGCATCTTGAGGAATTTGTTGTGCATTTAGCTCGGGAATTAAATATTGAAGTAATGAATATATTTTCTGTGACATGGATATCTCTCTATTTTATTATCAATATGTTGAATTAACTGCAAAAAACTAAGTCGATCTTGAACAGTCAAATAATGCGTAATGTTCTATACTGACATCTTCATCGTGAAATTGTTTGTTAAAACACTTGCAGAACTTTTCAATTTTATATTCATGATTTGGTACGATCAACCAATAATAATCTTCAGCATAAATCAGCAACAGTTCATGATCATGTTGTCTGGCCTGTTTTAATATTTCCTCGAATACAACATCATAAACCTGATCTTGAACATTGTAATAGCGTCCAATAACATCTTTGTGTACTTCATAATGGTCAAATAAAGGCTTCGCTCTTTCACGAATTTGAGTTTGAATTCCCAAGCTATCGACTGCATATTCATGAAAAACCGCACAACGCTCAATCTCATTTTCATGAAATTGCATACGATCAATTTTCATTAAATATCCACGAAATCGCCCACCAAACTTTTCAGCTTCAATCCAATTGAGAAACTCGACAAAACGTTTACGATGTTTCTTTTTGGGAATATCTCTTTGCTCCAACGCTGGGAACCAATGTTGGAGAATTTTAAAAATTTTCTTATCATCCATTTTTTTATCATCCATTTTTTATTCTTGGATCGAAAGCTCAATCTTGGCTTTGCATTTTTAAATTTCAAAGCAATGATATCGGATCAATTTTAAGTTTTTATGACATAAATCTGGTTTTATTTACATTTATCGCTTTTTATTCTCAGTTTGTAGATTGGCGTTGCAATACTTTAAAGATAAAATATATAAAAATTGAATATGATCATACCAACACAAAATCAGTGTCGGGATAAGGACTTTGTAGAATGGCGCAATTTGCTGTCATCGGTTTAGGCAGTTTTGGTGAAGCAGTTGCACTAGAACTCACCAACTTAAATCACGATGTAATAGGTATTGATACATTAAAGAAAAATGTAGAAAACATTGCCGATAAAATCAGTCACGCAGTTATTGCAGATGCTACCGATGAACATGTGTTAGATGAACTGAATATCAAAAATTGTGATGCCGTGGTGGTTGCCATTGGTGAAGATATTGAAGCCAGTATTCTATGCGTACTGCATTTAAAAAATTTGGGTATCGAAAAAATCTTTGTAAAGGCCAAATCTAAATCACATCATATGATTTTGTCTCATTTAGGCATTACAAAAATCATTCACCCTGAAGAAGACATGGGGATTCGTGTTGCGCAATCACTCAGTTATCCAATGGTGAGACGTTATATGGCGTTAAATAATGATCGCTATATCGTCAAAATTGAAATAGGTGCAAATTTACAAGGCGCGCAATTTCAAACGGTCATGGAAAATACCCCCGAAATTACAACCTTGTTATTACAACGCGGTTCACATGTACTGTATGATATTGCACCGGGGACGATTTTACAGGAAAAGGATATTTTAATTCTTGAAGGTCCTGTAGAAATGTTAAGACAATTTTCGATTCGTTTCTTATAGTTATAACTATGCGTTTATCTAAAAAAGAACTAATCAACAAAAAACACAACAGTATTAATCTCAGTCCACCGAGCTTACTTGCTTTAGGTTTTTTAAGCTTTATTATCATCGGAACATTGTTACTTAAACTTCCTTTTGCTAATCAAGGCAATTTGACATGGCTAGAGGCCCTGTTTACGGCCACGTCTGCTGTAACCATTACTGGGCTGTCTGTCGTCAATATTGGCGACTCCTTAACCACTTTTGGTCAAGTTGTGGTGATGATCCTGATCCAATGCGGCGGCTTAGGTTTTATGACGTTTGCAATCTTAGCTGCTTTGAGTCTTTCCTCAAAAGTTGGTATTCGGCAACAAGTTATGGCACAGGAAACCATTGGTCAAACCAGTTTAGCCAAAGCAACCTTTACAGTAAAAGGGGTTTTTCTTTACTCATTGTTCTTTGAAGCGATTGGTACAGGGATTCTAACCATGGCTTGGTCACATCACTACGACCTTGAACATGCATTTTTCTACGCACTGTTTTATAGTATTTCTGCGTTTAACAATGGTGGATTTTCATTATTTCCCAATAGCTTAATGAGTTTCTCTGACCAGTATATGGTGACATTTACCATCAGTATGCTGTATATCATCGGTGGGATTGGTTTTGTTGTGTTGATGGATATTAAAAGAGCCAAGCGTTGGAAGAAACTCTCTACCAATAGTAAGTTAATTCTGTCTACGATTGCGGGCTTAAACCTTTTTGCCTTTATTGTTATTTGGGCAATAGAAGCATCCAATCCTTTAACACTGGCTCCAATGTCTGTTGGTGATCAAGCTTTAAACGCGTGGTTCCACGCTACCGTACCTCGTTCATCAGGTTTTAACAGCTTGGAAGTCAGCAGCATGACCAATGCATCAACCTTAATTACCATGGTATTGATGTTTATTGGTGGTGGTTCTTTAAGTACCGCTGGTGGAATTAAAGTCGGCACATTTATTATTATGATTTTAAGTGTCATTACCTTTTTAAAACGTTCAGATGAAATTACCATTTTTGGGCATTCTGTTTCTCATCAGGCGACCTTTAAGGCAATGGCGGTCATTTCAATTACTTCACTGCTGATCCTGATTGGCTTTTTTACTCTACTGATCCTTGAGCCTGATAAAAAGTTTTTAGACTTATTATTTGAAGCCGTTTCTGCGGCTTGTACTGTCGGCTTATCACGCGGAATCACTGAAAATTTACATGCTGGCAGCCAAATCGCTTTAATTTGTTTAATGTTTGCTGGACGCTTAGGACCACTAACACTGGCTTATTTGATTGCGACACCAAATAAAAGTCGTGTTCGTCATCCAAATACTGAAATTCAGGTGGGTTAATTGTTTTAACCATCAAGCGAATACAACTGAAACAGCTTTGGTTTTATGAGATTGTCTAATCTTATCACGTGTATCTAAAATAGGCTGAGACTCCTTAAATAGATTGCTCAGACAATCCTTGCAAAATGCAACTGATGACAATATCCCCCATAAAAAAAGCGATCTTATCAATGATAAGATCGCTTTTTCACATCTTTCTAAGAATAATTATTCTACTTCTAACTCACTATTGCCTTTAATCAAACGATGCTCTGACTGCAAATATTCATCCGACTGCATTTCGAGTAAACGAGAACGTGTACGTTCAATTTCGAAAGCCAGCTTCTCTCCGTCATAAATCTCAATAATCGAGTCTTGAGATGTCAGTAGCAGTTTTACGCCACGGTCATAAAACTCATCTACCAGATAAATAAAACGACGTGTACCTTCTGACAACAAATCAGTTAAGTGCGGAACATTACTCACCAAAACAGTATTGTAAATATTGGCAATTTCAATAAAGTCCGATGGGCTACGTGGTTTCATACAGAGTTCTCTAAACTCACACCACAATACATCTTCTGTATGGCCTGAAGTTTCAACAACACGATTATTAATCGTAATTGGTTCTTCTGACACTGTCTGCGATGTGGTTAATGCATTAAAACGCTTTGCCATCCAGACTTTATTGTCATCTGTCAGTGGCGATTTAAACAATTGCGCTTGTTTTAATACCCGTAAACGATAGTCAACACCCGCATCAACATTCAATACCACACAATGTTTTTTTACCATTTCAATCGTTGGAATAAAACGATCACGATGGATTCCATTTTTATATAAACCATCTGGGGCAATATTTGATGTGGCAATCAAGGTAATGCCACGGGTAAATAATTTTTGGAATAAATCACTGAGAATCATTGCATCAGTTACATTCGATACAAAGAACTCATCAAAACAAATCACCACAGCTTCTTTATAAATTTGATCTGCAACGATATCTAAAGGATTACGCTGTCCAGAAAGCTTGTTTAACTCCTTATGCACAAATTGCATAAAGTGATGGAAATGCATACGGGTTTTACGGCGAAAAGGAATCGAATCGTAAAATTGATCCATGAGCCATGTCTTTCCACGCCCTACACCGCCCCACATATATACACCTCTCGGTGCAGTTTGACGGCGGAAACGACGAAAAGCTTTTTTCGATGCTTTATAACGATTGATCAATTCTTGCCATACCCGCTCCAACTCATGTACTGCTTGAGCCTGAGCATCATCTGGTAAAAACTGTCCAGATGACAATGCTTTTGCATAACGCTCAGCGGGTGATACGGGAGTAAATGCTGTTGAAGTTGTATTCTGATCTAACATATCATTTTGTTACTTTTAAAGGCTAAAGGAAGTATATCGAATATTCATTTTTGATAAATAAAACTTTGGGATAATTCTAACTCTATATCTCATATCAGCACTACCTGTTTATTTACCATATTGACGCGGGCTTTGCCCAAACCAACGTTTAAAAGCATGATTAAATGCAGCGGGTTCTGAGTAGCCGAGTAATTCCGCAATCACCTCAATTGAATATTCCTTATATTCAATCAATCGCAAAGCTTTGTGCTTAATCAGCTGTTCCCGAATTTGTTTATAGCTGGTATTTAATTGCTGCAACTGATGGCGTAAGGTTCTTTCAGGCACATTCAACGCCTGAGCCACTTCGGCCATCGAGGGAATAATCCCTTGCTGCAATTCCAAATAATCATTTACCCGTTGAATCAACGGTGCAATTTTCTGTTCTTCAGCATTTAATCGCTCGATTTCAGCAATACACTTGGCTTCGTAAACCCGATGTGTAATCGGATCTGCAGATGGAATCGGCAGTTGCATCACATCTTCATTGATCCAAAAAGCGGCTTTTTCACAATTAAAATGTAAATCTGAACCATAATAATCATGATATTGCTTTAATACAGTTAAATCCTGAGGCTGCTGAAAGGGTAACTCAATTCTTACGTTGGGCGCTGTAAGTCCCATCATTTTATAAATATCATCCAGAAATTTATAAGTTCCAGAGATTTCACATTGCGCTCTCAACAAACCCATTTCTGTTTCTAAATCTACAGGCTTGTAGGTTAATGCGACTTGATGATCGCCTTTCTCAAGCCCTAAGACACCGTATAAATAGGTTAAACCCTGATAATGCACACCATTTTGAATCGCATCACCAACATTACTACATGTCACCAAGAGCATAAGCAACGGGCCATAGCCCGCTAAAGAATAATGCTGGCCGATAAACAAACCTGTTTCTGGCTGTACACCCTGCCCAATCACTTTTTGTATATCCCACTCTAAGCTGGGATGAATGATAGAGCTGGGATCAAGTGCATCTGCTTTGATCCCTATACTTGCAAGTCGTGAATCTACATCGATTCCAGCATTACGCATACCATGAATTAAATACATTAAACCGAGAATCGAGCGTTTCATTGGATCATCATTTGATTTCTACCCAAACTTTGTACTACAAAGTCGGTTTTTTGCAAATTGCCGAATATATCAATTTTTGTGTCAGTGCAATCATATTTCAAGCGCTGCATTTCCGATATTCTATGCAAAACTGGAAAAGTCAGAGCGAACAAAAATGAGTACAGCCCCTACGACTGAAGTAAAAACTCAATCAACGCAAGTTGCAATTATTGGATCTGGATTTGGTGGTTTAGCCATGGCGATCCGCCTATTGCAAGCCAATATTCATGATTTTATCATTTTAGAAAAAGCAGATGATGTTGGTGGTACATGGCGTGAGAACCAGTACCCAGGTGCGGCTTGTGATGTTCAATCACATATGTACTCGCTTTCTTTTGCACCTAAAACGGATTGGTCAAAACGCTATGCCGAAGCGCCTGAAATTTTTGACTATATTCAAGATTTAATTCAGCAATTCAATTTAAAGAAATACATCCAATTTAATCAAGAAGTGGTGTCTACACGTTATGATGAGCACAATTTCAATTGGCATTTAACACTAAAAAGTGGACAAAAAATTGAGGCTCAATTTGTTATTTTTGCATCAGGGCCATTGCATGTACCACAGATTCCTAAAATTAAAGGGATTGAAAAATTCAAAGGTGAGGTTTTTCATTCTTCTCACTGGAAACATGATTATAATTTAAATCAAAAAAATGTAGCATCCATTGGTACTGGTGGTAGTGCAATTCAATATATTCCTGAAATTGCTGCAAAAGTTCACAATCTTTATGTATTTCAAAGAACCCCTGCTTGGGTGATTCCTCGTGATGAACGCGCCTATAATGCGCTTGATAAAAAACTATTTAGTCGCTTTGAATGGTTTAGAAAATTACACCGCGCTCGCTTGTACTGGTCAAATGAATCACGTGTCGTCCCCATTGTAAAACCACAAATCATGAAATATGGTCAAAAACTTGCTGAAGCTTATATAAAATTCCAAGTTAAAGACAAAGAAGTCGCCAGAAAACTGACCCCTGACTATATTATGGGCTGTAAGCGTATTCTGATTTCCAACAAATACTTTCCAACATTTAATCGTAAAAATGTCGAATTAATCACCGATGGCATTCAGGAAATTACAGAAAATAGCATCATCACTAAAGATGGCAAAGAACGTCAAATTGATTGTTTAATTTATGGTACTGGTTTTATTACAGACCCACGCATCTATTTAAAATCATTCGATTGTTATGGCGAACACGGTGTTGAATTAAAAACGGCATGGAAAGACGGTGCAGAAAGTTTTTATGGGATCAGCACCAAAGGCTTTCCTAATCTATTTCAATTGCTTGGTCCAAATACCGTACTGGGGCATAACTCTGTAATTTTCATGATTGAGTCTCAGGTAAATTATATTTTGCAATTGATTCAAATGGTTGCAAAAACACAGACGCAAGCGGTAGCGGTAAAAGCTGAAGTACAAGATCAATTTAATGAAAATGTACAGCAACAGCTTGCAGGCACGGTATGGCAATCAGGCTGTGTCAGTTGGTACCAACAAGATGGTGGTAAAAACTTTGCATTATGGCCAACCTATACCTGGAAATTTTGGCTTAACACCCGCAAAGTAAACCCAGCAGATTTTCGCTTATTAGGCCGTGAGCAAAGTGCCAAGCAAAAATCAAAAGCTGCATAAACTTGCTTGATATTCTTCTATAAATTTTCAACCGCTTTTCTGCGCTTCGACTATAATAGATAGGTATCCATTGCCTATCTATTTTTTCATGCAATCACTTTGGCTTATTTTCCAACTTTTATTTTGTTTATGTTTAGGGTTTATTTTAGCCCGCAGAATTCCACAATCCATTGAAAAAATAGCTTTTAAAATACTGCCTTATTTTACCTATATTCTTTTAATTGCGATTGCAATGGAGTTTTCTCAAACAATTCATAATATTGCCAGCCCTGCACAGATTCTCACCAGTTCAATCACAATTGCATTCACCACATCAATGGGTGCATTTTTTTGTTGTTATCTAGTATTTACAGCGATTGGCTACAAACCATCACAAGGTAAAGTTTCTGCTGAATTATTGATGGGTTCATTACTCAACATCAGCTATGCATTTATTGCACTGGCTGTAGGTTATGGCTTAGCAGAGTTGGCCCACCTTTTCCATGTTCCACTGCATGTCAGCACATGGAATTTACTTTTAGTTTACATGTTACTGATCGGCTTGGATCTGGCTTACTCGCCACTGGATCGTTCTTGGTTAAACTGGAAAATTATGCTGGTACCGATTGCCTGCGTGATTGGCTCACTATTGGGTGCTGTTGCGGCATTTTTCTTGATTCAAGACATCAGTATGAAAGATTTAATCATGCTATCGCAAGGTTACGGCTTCTATTCGATGACAGGGATTGTGGTGACTGAATTAAAGAATGCTCATCTAGGAAGTATTGCGTTAATGAACGATTTATTTAGGGAGATTTTTGCCATTTTATTTATGTATATGATTGGATGGCGTTATCCACGTTCAGCAATTTCTTCTGCTGGTGCAACCGCAATGGATGTCACCTTACCTATGGTGAAACAAGCTTGCGGCAATGATTATATTCCACATGCAATGGTCAGTGGCTTTGTTCTGTCGGTATTGGCGCCAATTGCGGTAAGTGTTCTGGCTGCACTTTAAAATTAAGTTCTGAATATCGTGCTTTATCTGACGAGATAGTAATACTGTTCAATAGAATCATTGGAATATAAAAGATTATTTAAACTATTGAAGAAAAGATCTAGTAGCGCAGGTACACTACAGTGTATACACAGCAATTTTTATTATATAAATCAAAGAAATCACCCTCTTGATCAACTGAAAAAGAGGGTTTGTTTTTATAGAGTCGCTAAAATATCTTGCAGGGTTTTACTTGGATGTTCAGATTGAGTAATTGGACGACCAATTACTAAATGAGTAGAACCGTCAAGCATGGCTTGCTTAGGCGTTACAATACGCTTTTGATCATCTGCATTTGCACCAGCTGGACGAATCCCTGGTGTTACCAAAGCAAATTCAGCACCCAAATCCTGACGTAACATTTTGGCTTCCTGAGCCGAGCATACCACGCCATCCAAACCACTCTGTTGTGTCAATTTAGCCAGACGTTTCACTTGTTCAAATGGCTCTATGTCTAAACCAATATCACGCAAATCTTCACGTTCCATTGAAGTAAGTACAGTAACCGCAATCAATTGAGTTTTATAGTTACCTGCTTTTAAGCGTTCTACGCAAGTTTCCATCATTCTACGCCCACCTGAGGCATGGACATTGACCATCCATACACCCAAATCAGCCGCAGCACAAACTGCCTGCGCAGTTGTGTTCGGAATATCATGAAATTTTAAATCGAGGAATACTTCAAAGCCCTTATCATGTAGTGCTTTCACAACCAGAGGGCCTTCATGGGTAAATAATTCTTTACCGACTTTTAAACGACATAGTGATGGGTCAAGCTGATCAGCAATTGCTAGGGCGTCATATTGGCTTTTTGCATCTAAGGCAACAATAATACTCACGAATCTCAGTTCCATCACATAAATTTGCGCTCATTATAAAGTGATTCACGCCATGTACAAAGCTAGAAAATCGACTTCAGCACAAAACAATCAACTATTCTTAGATCTTGCTCATGATTTATCTCTGCTCTGAGATCAAAATTGCACGTGTGTCTTGCTCCAGTGCTTCAAAAATATGCGCTTGATCTGCTGGATAGGAAATATAGTCCCCTGCTTGAAGTAACTCAGCACTGTCTAATAAACCGACTTTGGCAGAGCCCTGCATAATAATAATATGCTCCACACTGCCAATAGGATGCGGTTTACTGCAACGCGGCTCACCCGGTTGGGTTGTCAGCATATACACGTCTCGTCGTGCATTGGGTGGGCATGTCGCCAACAAAACAGCCTGATAATTTGATATTTCAGAAACAACTGAAGCGCCCTCGCCATAACGAATCACTTGTGTAGCTTGGGTTTGTGCTTCCATAAGTTTGGCAAATGGAATATTTAAAGCCACGCAAAGTGCCCATAAAGTTTCTAGACTCGGATTGCCCTGCCCAGATTCAAGTTGCGAAAGTGTGGATTTCGCAATGCCTGCACGTCGAGCAACTTCTCCCAAAGATAATGCAGCACTTTTTCTTTCTTTTTGCAGATTATTTGCAATGATTTCAATTGGTATAGACATTATCCTTCCAAAAAATACGATCGTTCTATTTGACGAACAAAAATAATCAAACTATTATAACAAATGATCGTTCATTTTATCGAACGATCTTATTACCCTAAGCAAGGCTCATCTCAATGAAGTATAAAGAAATAAAAAATTTACCCAAGCCCCTGATAAAATCAATCGTGATTCTCTGCATCGCAACCGCACTGATCGGGATTTCATTAGGTACGCTTGCGGTCAATTATCAACTGCCGATCTGGATACCTTTACTGCTTTCAATCTGTGTCTTGGCTGGTGCTGCCGAGTTTACTTTCATTGGCATGATTGCTGCTGGAAGCAGTCCGATTACAGCTGCGATTGTCGGATTGCTGATAAATTTACGACATCTGCCTTTTGGTTTAGCGATTACCCATTTTATAGAAAAAAATAAATTAAAATATTTTGCTACACATATTATGAATGATGAAAGTGTCTTATTTGGTTTAAGCCAATCTTCAAATGAGCTAAAACTGAGTGCTTATTGGCTGTGCGGTGTCGGAATTTTATTTGCTTGGCCCATAGGCGTTTTAAGCGGTTATCTATTGGGAAGTCATTTAGCTTATGCAAAATTACTAGGTATCGATACGATTTTTCCTGTCGTACTGTTTGCACTTACCTTTAAAGCATTAAAAAGAAAATCTGCTCGAAAATCGGCAATGACTGGTGCAGTCATCAGCCTCGCTACTTTTCCATTTCTACCCTTAGGGATTCCGATACTTATGTCATTATTTGGCTTGCTTGTAGGAAGAAAATAACATGCATCAGCAATTTATCATTTTGATCGGGATCATGCTGCTGGCGATGGGTACTTATCTGATCCGATATGCGGGACTTTCACTCGGCCAATATTTTACGATCACTCAACAACGTGAGCAACTTTTTAATGATGCCGCAACAACTTTACTGTTTTCTATTGCGATTCTCAGCACTTTTTTTGAAGGTGCGGATTGGGCAGACTTAGGCAAAATCATGGGGGTATTGGTAGGCTTATTTCTGATTTGGAAAAACCACTCACTTATCACGACGATCGTAATAGCAATGCTGGTCACCACAATATTCCGCTTTGCTGAATTTTTCTGGTTAGCCCAATAGAATTGTTAAAGCTTACAAAAAGCGTTTTACAACAATCAAAGCGCTTTTTTTAACAGCATAATGCAAGTGACTATGCATGCTTAATTATTGATTAAAGATAATGTTTTAATCTCTATGCATATTTTTTATGGATATTTAATCAATCAATCTTAAAGCGCTTAAAATTCATTTTATATTTGATCATTGTGAAACACGTCACTTACTCCAACAAATAAAAAAATCAAAACACAGTCTTCTATTTATCGTTCTTTATGCTTACAACAGATAAATTCTTTTTCATATATTTAAAAACCTATAAAACTTAAAATAATATTAAATTAAAATTATATTTTTCTCATTCATTGCATCCATGTTTGCTCTAGAATTTATATTTTTAATAAATCTATCTGCGCTATTTCTAAATATATTCTTTATAACTAAACAAACATTACACCATAACTAAACAATCAATCTCTTTGATAAATCAAAAAAGTAATCATATTAAGTGAAGCAAAGTCGCATTAAAAACACCTTCTGTTTTTAAAAGCAATCTAGGATGAACGCGATTTTATATTGATTTAAGCATTTAAAAATAATTTACAAATAAGCTAAATGAATATTAAAGAAAATCCTTTAAATTCAATCTTATAAAATTTTTTTATGAAAATGATCAATTACAGTGCAGCGTATTAAAATAAACCCAATATTTAATTAACCATGATAATAAATTATTTTAGAAAATCTTAAAAACATACTCACGCTTAATATAAGCAGATCAAAATAATTTGCTATAATATGACGTTATTCACAAAAAGTGACATTTTTTGTCACTTTTTGGTAAACAGAACTAAATTTTCCTTTAATTAAATAAACATGTTAATTATAAATATACTCTTGTATTTAAATAATAAAAAATAAATCCAAAACAAATAACGTTATATTGGATTTATAAGATAAAAATAATGTGATATTTGTCTCTTTTTTTCGTTGTTTTTATTTAGGAAAAATTTATAGTAGCCCTTATTGTTTAGCTCCTAAACACTTACCCTTTATTAGGAAGGTACCAGTAAAGGGCAAATCAACGCAGTATTGAGAGAAATTCTATGAAAAAAATTCAATTGGGTTTAGCGATCATTGGCTTAGGTTTAGCATCTTCAACAGTTTTTGCGGCTGCTGATGGTACAGTAACAGTTACAGGTAAAATCGTTGATCAAACTTGTACAGTTGGTGGTACTGCTGGTAACTATACTGTTGTTTTACCGACTGTGGGTAAATCAACTTTAGCGACAGCGGCGACAACAAATGGTGACACTAAATTTACCATTAATTTAACAGCATGCCCTGTAGGTAATGTGGGTGTTTATTATGACAACACCAATGCAAATATTAATACTGCAGGTCGTTTAAACAATACCGTAACCACTGGCGGTGCAACAAACGTAAATATTCAATTATTGAACTCTGCAAAAGCAGTGATTGACCTGACTAAAGATCGTACAGGCCAAAACATTGTGACTTCAAATGTTGCAACTGCAAACGGTTCTGCAAATCTTGATTTTTATGCACGTTACTATGCAACAGGTGCAACGACTGCTGGTGATGTAAGCACAACTGCAACTTACTATGTTGTTTATCCATAATTAAACATTTGGATCTGTAAGTTTTTAAACAGGTCTGGTTAATTTCTACATCTTAACCAGACTTGCCTCTCCCCAAGGGTCTTTCAATGAAAAAACCATTTTTTATTTCTAGCTTGTTAATGCTCAGTACTTTGATCACATCCGCTCATGCCGGTATTGTGGTTACAGGTACCCGTGTAATTTACCCAAGTGATAAAGAATTTGTATCAGTGCAATTAACCAATGTAGGTGACCAAATTGCATTAGTACAATCATGGGTGGACAGTAAAGACATTATTGCAGACCCAACCACAACCCAAGCCCCATTTATTGTTACCCCTCCAATAACCACGATTGAAGCAGCGAAAGGTCAATCTTTACGTGTGATTTTCAATCAAAAACAAAAGCTTGCTACTGATCGAGAAACATTGTTTTGGCTTAACGTACTTGATATCCCAGCCAAGCCAACAGCTGAAGCAAATTATTTACAATTTGCGATTCGTAATCGCTTAAAACTGTTTTACCGACCAACTGGCATCAAAATGGAACAGCAACAAGCGTTTCAAAAAGTTGAAGTACAACGTGTAAATAACCAACTACAAATCAATAATCCGACACCTTATTACTTAAATTTTGGTAAATCGAATCTGCTTTTAAAAAATGGTACGCCAAGCGATATTAAAAATCTAAGCTTTATAGAACCGTTTTCAAAACAACAAATTGAGGTCGAAAATTTATCAGACGCTAAGTCCGTCCAGCTTTATTTAATCAATGACTACGGCAGTTTATCGACAATAGAGAAACAGTTTTAATCTAAATTATTGGGAGAATTGTGCTTGAAACATTTCACACTTAGGTATAGTGTTTTGGCGCTAAGTCTATATCTATGCAATCAAAATGTTATAGCGCAAGCACCACAATTCGATAACAGCTTTTTATACGGCCAAAAATCTAAAACAATTGATCTTGAAAAATTTGTTTCAAGCGATAAAGTCGCGCCAAATGATTATATTCTCGATATTTACTTGAATGATCGTTATATCACCCGCTCTATTGTGCATATTTCAGATGACCCTGAATCACCTGAAAAGCAACGCTATTGTATTCCACGCAATACTGTTAAGCAGCTTGATTTCAATCATAAACTTATTGATTTAGATAAAGTCACTGGTGACTGTATCGATACACGCTTAATGAATCATGTCGTATTCTGGAAACTGAATATAGCGGAACAACGTGTGGATGTTTCAAGCCCTCAATCAATGTTAAATGAGCGACCATTTGGCTATATAGATCCATCACTTTGGGAAAATGGTGGAAATAGTGCTTTTCTCAAATATTACTACAATTACTATAATTCAGATTATGGTCAGGACAACAAACAAGATTCCAGTTTTCTGAATATTAATTCTGGTCTCAATATTGATGATTGGCAATTCCGTCATTCTGGTAGCACCAGTATGGGAGACAGCAATCATTCAGGCCAATATACCAGCTATGAAAACAAACTCATGCGAGTACTGCCTAGTTTAAAAACGCAGCTTACCCTTGGTGATTTCTATACCAATACCAAAACCATCAATAGTAATTCGAGTATTGCCATTCGCGGGGTACAACTTGCTAGCGATGACAGAATGCTTCCGATTTCATTGCAAAGTTACGCACCCACAATTTCAGGTTATGCAAAAAGCAATGCTTTAATACGTGTTCGCCAAAATCAACAAATTATTATGGAACGTACTGTTCCTGCAGGCGCATTTAATATTACAGATCTCCAAACACCTGGGAGTGGTGGTACATTAAATGTAGATATTATTGAAGCAAATGGTGAAATCCGCAGTTTTGATTTGCCTTATAATAATTTTATTCAATCTATCCGCGCAAAGCAGTATCGTTATCAAATTGCAGCAGGTACTTTTCGTCAAAATAGCAAATCCTATGATGAGAAGTTAATCAATGCATCTCTTGATTATGGATTAAATGATTTTATCTCAGTGAGCAGTTCAGCACTGGTCAGTGATCATTATCAATCCTATATTCTAGGAACCGCGTTAAATACCAAACTCGGTGGTATCGCTTTAGAAAGTAATTATGTTAAAGCCAATATTAACCAATCCAACCAAAATTTAGACAGTTCTTTGCTTACGCTGCGCTATAATCTGGCACTAAACGGTGCAAAAACAAATTTCAGTTTAAACAGTACTGTTTATGGCAATGATCAATATTATTCCTTTGATGAAGCCATGCAGAATCGTTATATCCAAAACAACAGCTCTGCATTGGTGCTTAATGGTCGTCCCAAGTCATCAAACTATATTCAACTGAGCCAAAATCTAGGTCATCAGTTTGGTGCTGTTTCAGCCAGTTTTTCACAGTATAAATTCTGGCATCAAGTCAATACACAAAAATTCTATCAAATTAGCTATAGCAATAGTTATAAAGGCATCAGTTACTATGTGGGTATGCAACATACTCAAAATGATCAATATAAATTAGATAAAGATACCCAATACTTTGTAAATGTGAATATTCCCCTGTCGTTTAAAAAGAAAAATAGTAATTTACGCCTAAGTAGTGAAGTCTATCCAGATAATAATGCGCTCAATACCAATCAAGTCGGCATATTTGGAAATTTAGGTGAAAATCAACAGTTCGGCTATAACTTCAATTATTCAAATAGTAAAGATAAAGATCTCTTCAGCAGTTCTTTGAGTTATCGAACTAATCCTGTTTATTTAGCATCGACTTATACAACCGACTTTGACCAACAACGTCAATACTCTTTACAAGCACAAGGTGCTATCGTTGCACATCAACACGGCATCACTTTAGCCAATGATTTAAATGATACTTTTGCAATTATCCACGCTAAAGGTTTAGAGGGAACCAGCCTCTCAAATGGAAATAATATTAAAATTGATCGTTGGGGTAATGCGATTATTCCCTATCTAAATCCTTACCAATACAATAGTATCAATTTAAACCCAAATACAATTCCATTAAATACTGATGTTGATGCAACCCAATTACAAGTTGTACCTAAATCAAACGCGAGTATTCTGGTGGATTTTAAAGCATTAAAAACCACAAAAGCCTTAATTGAACTAAAACACGCAGATGAAGTGCTCATTCCAATGGGTGCTCAAGTGAAAGATGCTTTGGGTAATGCAGTCACCACAGTAGGACAAGGTCAGCAAATTTTTATGCAAAATATAAATCCTGGACGCTATAGCGTCTACTGGACTAATACTGATTCTTGTCAATTCGATATTACAAAAGAAATATTGGAACAAAGTAAAAATCAAATCCCTTTTGCAAGCTTTAGCTTAAACTGCAAATAAGCACGGAGTAATTTTATGCTGAAATATAAATTGTTATTTATGTTATCTACACTCCCTGCAAGTTTCGCAGTATTTGCAGATTGCAGTGTAGGCAGCAATTTCACCAGTGGCTATAGCATGCCGACGATGAATGCCAACACCATGAATATCAATAAGTATGAAGGGACGTCGGTACAATCCAATGTATATTCACGCGAAGTTGCTTCAGCCAATTTTGATATTTTCCGAGTCTATAGTGGATGTACTGTTGGCACAAATAGAACCATTTTTGGTAATGTTTTTGCTACAAATGTGACAACTTATGATGCCAATATTTCTCGCTTAAATGCTTACCCAGCTTTAGGGATTAAAGTTGAAATGGGCGATGCACCTGCAACTGGTACTTTAAAAACACTAAATACCACTGAATTAGCAATTTATAGTTATAGTGGCGATACCCATGGTGTAAAAATGAGAGTGACATTATATGTTTTGCCTAGAACATCAACAATGACCTCCTACCCCGCAACGATCAATGTTTCCAATTTACGGATAGCAACCATTAGTTTAAGGCGTGTCAGTGATAATGGTCTTATTCCAGCAAATACACAAATTCCGGTATATTTAAATGCAGCAGTGAATATCTCTGAATCCACATGTTCATTGAGTCAAAGTAGCTACACCATTGCACTGCCTGATGTCAGTGTACGAAACTTGGGTTTAGTTGGAAATGAAACCGCATTAAGTTCAAGTAATACAGCAACCCTCAGTATTAATTGTGCAAATTTAAACGATGGCGCAGGTCGTGAAATAAAGGCTTATACCACGGATGCCTTAAATCAATCCAATGCAACAAATATATTAGAGAATCAAGTCGGTGCTGGATATGCGACAGGCGTAGGTATTCGTTTACGTGATAAAAATAACGCGATAATTAGCCTAGATCCAAACCAATCAAAGACGACTAACAAATGGACCTTTGGCAATTTAAGCACTTCGCAGCTGATTCAACATGTGATTAAAGCCAATTATGTAAGAACAGCAAATACGGTGACACCTGGTCTGGTCAGATCTCAAGCTTATTTGAATATCGTATATGATTAAAAAATAGCGAACTTATATTCTTTTATTTGTTTGATGATATTTAGTAAACTTTTTGGTGTTGAATAATTGTACAATCAAAAATCAGTACCAACAAAAAAGCGCTTTACGGTTATAGTAAAGCGCTTTTTATCATAATGATTAAAGCGTATTGATATTCTTATTTTCTGGTTGAATATCTAATACTGTCTTTTCATGACGAGCACTTGCGGCAGCTTCAGCAGCGGCCAATTGTGCTGTCTGTATTTGTTCTTTTCGGAGATGATCAATATCTTTACGAAGACGCTTAACTTCCCATGCGTTTTGGAATACACGGAAAACCTGTACACCAAGCAACAATCCAAGAACAATCCCGAGTACCAAAGTTAATAATAGCAATAAGCCTAAACGCATTGCTGGTACTTGAGTAAACAATAAATCTACAGGTAGTTCAGCTGGATTCTGCAAGACTAATGCTAAAGCATAACCAAAGACTACCAGTAGTAATGCAACTAAGAAATAGCGCATACTCACCTCATTCGAATTTTATTAATTAGCAGATTCGTTTACTGCATCACGGAGTGCTTTACCAGGTTTAAAGTGAGGTACAGCTTTTGCTGCAACTTCTACTGATTTACCTGTTTTAGGGTTACGACCCACACGTGGCTCACGGTGATGTAAAGCGAAACTACCAAACCCACGAATTTCAATACGGTCATCTGAAGATAACGATGCAATCATTTGATCGATCATAATCTTAACTGCTTCTTCGACTAATGGCTCTGCTAAATGCGGATTTTTAAGAGCAATTCTTTCTATTAAGTCAGACTTATTAAGTGCTTCAGTTGTCATTTAAGACCTCATTAATTTTAATGCTAATTGATATACACCAGATAATATCCTTTTTAAATACAAAAAGGTAGCGCAGTAATCATATACTACGCTACCTTTTACACTAATTGAATAAAAAATATTAATTAATTACATTAAATAATACTTCTTAACAATCACTTAGTGGTTCATCTGTGCTTTGATCAAATCACCAATCGTCTTAGGACCATTGTCTTGACCAGTAGGCGCAGTTGTAGTTTTCAAGTTTGCTACAGCTTCTTTCTCTTCAGCTTCGTCTTTCGCTTTAATCGACAAGTTGATAGAACGTGATTTACGATCTACATTGATGATTTTAGCTTCAACTTCTTGACCAACTTCTAAGAATTTAGTTGCATCTTCAACGCGATCGCGGTTGATTTCAGATGCTTTCAAAGAAGCTTCAACTTCGTCAGCTAACTTAATTGTTGCGCCTTTAGCGTCAACAGCAGTTACTGTACCTTTAACCAACGCACCGCGTTCGTTAGCAGCTAAGAAGTCATTGAACGGATCGCTGTTCATTTGCTTGATACCAAGACTGATACGGTTGCCTTCAGCATCTACAGATAAGATAACTGCTTCAACTGTATCACCTTTCTTGTAACGACGAATAGCGTCTTCGCCTTGTTCGTTCCAAGAAATATCAGACAAGTGAACTAGACCATCGATACCGCCAGGTAAACCGATGAAGATACCGAAGTCAGTGATAGACTTGATCGTACCAGAAACTTTTTCACCTTTGTCGTGTGACTTAGAGAACTCTTCCCATGGGTTCGCACGAGTTTGTTTGATACCCAATGAAATACGACGACGCTCTTCATCAACTTCAAGAACCATAACATCAACTTCATCACCAATCTGAACAACTTTAGATGGGTGGATATTTTTGTTTGTGTGATCCATTTCTGAAACGTGTACTAAGCCTTCAACGCCTTCAGCGATTTCAGCAAAACAACCGTAGTCAGTTAAGTTTGTAACACGTGCTTTAACGATAGAACCTTTAGGATAACGGTTCATGATCGCTAACCATGGATCTTCGCCTAATTGCTTAAGACCTAAAGATACACGATTACGTTCTTTGTCAAACTTAAGTACTTTAACAGTAACTTCTTGACCCACTTCAACAACTTCTGAAGGGTGTTTGATGCGTTTCCAAGCCATATCTGTGATATGTAGAAGACCATCAATACCGCCAAGGTCAACGAATGCACCGTAATCAGTAAGATTTTTGATCGTACCAGTAACTGTTTGGCCTTCTTCCAATTGAGAAAGAAGCGCTTCACGGTCAGCTGAAGATTCAGCTTCCATTACAGCACGACGAGATACAACAACGTTGTTACGTTTAGCATCAAGTTTGATTACTTTGAATTCTAACTCTTTGCCTTCAAGGTGAGTTGTATCACGAATAGGGCGAGTATCTACCAATGAACCTGGTAAGAATGCACGAACTGGACCGATGTCAACAGTGAAACCGCCTTTAACCTTACCAGAAATAACACCAGTAACGATTTCGCCGTCTTCAAAGATTTTTTCAAGTTTAGTCCAAGTTTCAGCACGTTTCGCTTTTTCACGTGATAAAACTGTTTGACCCATACCGTTGTCAAGCGCTTCAACAACAACATCAACTTCATCGCCAACTTGAACTTCAAGTTCACGTTGTTCGTTTAAGAATTCTGAACGTGCAACAACACCTTCAGATTTAAGGCCAGTGTCAACAGTAACCCAGTCAGAGTCGATGCTAACAACGATACCTTTAATAACGGCACCTTTGTCGATATTGAGAGTTGATTCGCTTTCTTCAAAGAGGGCTGCAAAAGATTCGGTCATGATATACCTAGTAAAGTCAACGGTCTTGGATCAGACAAGGCCGGTTTAGTTAAGCCATCCACATAGTCCGTATAAACTGATCAAGCTATGCTTTGGCTAATATTTGGTTAAATATTCTTTATTTAGCTAAATGTAACTCGACATAATCAGTCATCAGTTTAAACACTTCATCGATGTTCATTTCTGAGCTATCAATGATATAAGCGTCTTCTGCTGGCTTGAGTGGAGCGACTGTGCGTTCCATATCTCTTTTATCTCGAGCTTGTATATTTGCTAAAATGTCGCTTATTTTAACATCCAGCCCCATTCCCTGCAACTGTTTTACACGACGCTCTGCGCGGGACTCCGCTGAGGCAGTGAGATAAATCTTCGCTTGCGCTTGTGGAAAAATAGAAGTGCCCATATCACGCCCATCGGCAACCAAGCCAGGCGACTGAGCAAAAGCATGTTGTCGATCTACCAATGCCGCTCTAAGCGCTGGAATTGCTGCGACTTTTGAAGCAAATTCACCAACGCGTTCAGTACGAATCGTTTGTGAGACATCTTCACCATCCAACAAAATCATGATTCCGTTGTCAGCACTCTTAAATACGATATCTAAATTTGTTGCAATCGTCACACTTTGTTGCAATACAGATTCAGTGTCTAATGCGTCCAACAATTCTTTTTGATGCAATGACAATCCAAGCAAACGATACAGCGCACCAGAGTCTAATAAATGGAATTGATAGTGATGCGCAAGTTTTGCTGCAAGTGTTCCTTTACCAGAACCACTTGGCCCATCGATTGTGATAATTTGAATTGTCATTGAATTTCCAATTAAGCTACAGACTTAGCAAGTTTCTTAAATCCAAGTGTAATCGCTAGTTTAAGCTGTGCAAGTATTAATTTACTCACAAATGGTGCACGTGCTTGTAATTCGATCGTATAGTCAACACGGGTTTTGTTTGCAGCAAGCGCTGTAAATTCAATAATTCCAATATGATGTTTAATCAATGGATTGTTAATTAACTTATATTCAATACGTTTATTGACATCCAGATGCGTAATTTGCTCTTGAATCGGCTTGATCGGACCAAACCCCATACGACGGATAGAACCCAATCCATCTGGGCGTTCAGGATCAGCAGCATCTTTTACCCGTACAACTTGAATGGGAGCAAAAGCCACATTATAGGTTGAATGTTTTGATAACAAGTCAAAGACCTGATCGATTGGTGCATTAAACTCTTGTTTTACTTGAATAGAATTCATTGTTAGACCCTTTTAAACTTTAACTATATTTTTAAACCCTTATTTTGACAATTTTCATTGTCACTAAAATCTTGTGTATTTTAGATCATTTTAATGAGTCATTTAAGGTCTTTTGTTGTAACTTTAATTGTTTTTTTTGCTCACGGCGCATTTTAAAAAAATCAGACAGTTGGCTTGAGCACTGCGTTTGTAAACAACCACCTTCAAACTGAAATATATGATTGTAATAGCCAATCTCTAGCAGTTGACGACTACTGATGAGTGAACCCGCTTTAGGTTCAGTCGCGCCAAAAACCACACGTTTGATTCTTGCATGGATTAATGCACCAACACACATGGTACAAGGTTCAAGTGTGACGTATAACGTTGCATCTTCTGGTAGGCGATAATTTTCAATCTTTTGACACGCATTGCGCAGTGCCTGAATTTCCGCATGGGCTGTTGGATCATGCTGAGCAATCGGTTGATTATAACCTTCACCGATGACTTGCCCCTGACTTACAATCACCGCGCCTACAGGAATTTCACCGATAGATGCAGCAAATGCAGCTTGCTCTAAAGCCAGCTGCATCCATTGTTGATCTATGTAGTGTTGAGTTTCTTCAGTCATACGACCTTAAATAATACCGTACTGACTTAGCAGCGTATTCCAACTGTCAATTGTTGTTACAGGTGGGTTTTTCGCAAGGATTCCACGCAATGTTCGCGACTCAACCTGTTCCCACTCTGGTGATAAATCTTTATCCACCAAACGTGCGCGTACACCTTCAACAAAATCAGGATGACGAATTTTCCAATCAGAAATTTGTTTTTCTAATTCAAAAACCTCAGACCACGGATGAACTTGACGTCCCCACTGCCATAACAACCAGGTAATCGCAGCAGTACTTGGTGAACCTTTTTGTAGATTCTCGCTGGCTTGACGCAACCAATCACTACGCGCATCACTTAGACCAATAATCGCTTCATAATCATGTTCAAAGTTTACACCACGACAAACACTATGAATCACATCCAAAGAGTTTTGCAACGGTCCAGGTGAAACAGGACGATGTAAACTATTTAAGGTGTCATCTAAAGCACGGAAATCACCAGCAGGATAATGATCCCAATCGATATCAATCAGTTTCTGTAAAACCACATCACGTTGTGCATCACAAATATGGGTTGCCCAACCAATCCCATAACCACCTGCTGCAGTCATGATCGATCCAGTTAAACCCGTAAATAAACCTATCGGACCACGATCTGCTAAGAAACGTGTAGCACCCACATCTGGATATAGACCGATATTCACTTCAGGCATAGCAAGACGCGAATACGGTGTAACTAAACGGAAAGGCGCTGCCATGAATAAGCCTAAACCACCACCCATGACATAACCTTCACCCCAAACCACTACAGGTTTAGCATAATTATGCAACAGTAAATCTAAAGCATATTCGGTTTCAAAAAACTTATTGGCTGTTTCAACTTCATTGTTGATCACCAATTGACGCAGTTTACGAACGTCACCGCCTGCACAAAAAGCTTTAGGCGTGGTTGAATCTAACCAAATTGCCTTAACTGAGTCATCATGATGAAAATCCTCAAACAGCTTCAATAATGCCGCAACGATAGATTCATCAAGTGCATGAAGCGACTTAGGACGATTTAAGCGAATAATTCGCCATCCCTTTTTCGCTTCTTCGATAATCAGATCTGGGTGATAATTATTTATTTCGGGAGAGTTTGTCATGCGTCCAGCTGCCAGTCGATTGGCTCAATGCCATATTGTTTCAGATAATTATTTGTTTTTGAAAAAACCTTACAACCAAAAAAGCCACCACGATTTGCTGCCAATGGAGATGGGTGCGCAGCTTTTAATACCAGATGCTTTGTTTGATCTATACGTTGTCCTTTTTTCTGAGCATATGCGCCCCAAAGTATAAATACAATGTGCTCTCTATGCTCATTCAACACATCAATCACATGATCTGTAAAATTTTCCCAACCGCGTTTTTGATGTGATGTCGGTTGCCCAGCTTCCACTGTCAACACACTATTTAAAAGCAATACACCTTGTTGAGCCCATTTGGTGAGATCACCATGACGGGATACAGGTACAGCTAAATCTGTATTTAATTCATGAAAGATATTACGTAAAGACGGAGGCAATGCAACGCCTTTTTGTACGGAAAAACTCAATCCATGCGCTTGATCAGGACCGTGATAAGGATCTTGTCCTAAGATGACCACTTTTACATGATTCAATGGCGTTGTGTCTAATGCATTGAAAATAAGTGAGCTCGGTGGGTAAATGGTTTTATTTGCATTTTTTTCAGCAACTAAAAAAGAACGCAAATCATCCATTTGCTGACTCAAAAGAAACTCAGCTAAACCTTCTTTCCAACTTTGATCTAACCGAACTTGATTTAATTTTGTTTGTTCGAGTTCAGATAATTGCATCAACTTTCATCCTAAATTTCATTTTCCTAAAAATTTATTTGTCCTAAAGATGGATTTCACTCAAAAATCATCATTTAAATTTTAACCTGTAAATCCACTTCAGGGTTTTGAAACGGAATACCCTGTTTCAATTTTTCATACATTTCTGGGTCAGACCATTCAGATGTGACCTGCTCAGAAAAAATAATTTTATCCAGACTCAACAGTCCCATCTGAGCATTTTCAATATCTTCTTGAAAACTTTGCGCATAACCTGTATCGGTTTCATGCACAATCACAGAATAGACTTCAACATCCCCTTCCCCATTTTGGGTAATGGTTGATTTTAAAATCTGTTGCGCGAGAAAAAAGAATATCCGTGAAAACTGTTCAGCCGAAGGAGAAACAGGCAAAGCCACCCAACGAGCACTAAAGGTTTTACACGCCTGAATATATTCAGGGTTATCTTCTTGCCAAAAACAGATCGCATGGTCAAAACTGTCGAAAACTTCTTTGATTACACCTTTAAGCAAGCCAAAGTCATATACCATTTGACCATGATCAAGTTTTGAAGCTTTAAGTAGTAATTCAACTTTATAGCTGTGCCCGTGTATAGACCGTTTGCAACGATCTGACGTGCAATTCCGCACAATATGTGCATTTTCAAACTTAAATAACTTACGAATTAACATGAGCCAAATTTTATAAACAAATCGGTAAAGAATCTCGATTATAAAGCAAAACTCGAACCCTGAGCATTAATTTTCACGTTGATTGCAATTAGCCAAAAGGATGATCTGCTTTTTTAGGCTTATTTAGCTTATCGAATCATGTTTAGTCAATCAACCAACCTTTTAACTACCTTTTAACTATTTTTTATAGTTATTTAAAATCATATAGTTAAAAAAATATTCACTAAAATTTTCAAAATGGTGCAAGGCTACGCGAATAAACATAAACTTGTGATTTATCATTACGCATAAAGCGTGTAGTAAATTGACGCTTGCGATTGCTTAAAGATACTTCGATCTTAGCTTTAAAATAACTGGATGTTACTCCAAAAAACTTGTCTGCCTCTGTTTTGCTTGCAGCTTCCAAGCTGTCAAATGGTGCGATTTTCATTAGCTCGCCCACATTGGCAAAATGCTCAAGTTTTTCTTGTCGCGCTTTTAAAGCTGTTTGTACGCTATTTATGTCTAGTTTCTCATCCATGGCTGCCAAAACCATTGCAGGTGCAGTATTGACATTAATTTTTGTTGCAATATCAGGCAGTGCCGATATATAAGGTGCAATTAAATCATACTTCTTTTCTTCAAAACCACGTACTTGTTTAAGTTCTTCAACACTGGAAAATTTTCGATTTGCAGCCAAATATGGTTTAGGCAAACCTTGGTAATAACTTGTTTCAGCACCGTATGAACCTATGGTTTCATTGTCTGGATCTTGCCAATCAATCACGGCTTGAACAGCATCAGCAGGTAAACCGACACGAACCAAAAGCTTAGAAAAATATTTCTGTGCCGCGTCGTTGGGCTTACCTTCATTGGTTAATAAACTGTTTAAATTGAATTTACCGGACTCATCCTCCAACACACCTGTGACATATCCATCTTCAACTGGAAATGCTGGCATCGGTTTTGCCCATGTTTCTTGTAAGTAATCTGCCTCTTTGCTGTTTTCGCTGTCTTGTACCAATATCTCAGAATAAAATGCTTCCGCACTCTTTGCATAAAAAAGTGCTTGGCTTTGCCGTTTTAAAAACCCTGTACTTTCATTGGTGTAATTTTGACGTTTAGCAATCGTCGCAGCAATGATGGTTGCTAAAGCGACCATCACTAAAATCGTAATTAATGCGATACCTTTTTGCTGCTTTAATTGCATGAATGATTTACCTAAATTTATTGATCCGCATCGACCACAATACTGATTTAATTAGCTGCGCCGTTATTGATCAGATAGTCAGAATTGAGCAAACTAAAAATCCATTCATATTCTATATCACGAATCGTGACTTTAATTTTAATCCCACGCGGCAATTGCCCATCATTTTTAATCATATCGTTTGGCCAACGATCTAATTCTGTTGGATTTAAAACATCAATACGATACTGATCAACATCTGCCAACAACACACTCGACAAGGGCTGTTCTGAATTATTTCGATTTAAATTTGAATATTTTAACCGATAAAGTTTTTTCTCTTGCGCATTGTAAACATATTCAATTCGTTCATAGGGTGACAACCCCTGTTTAAGCGGGTCGGTTACACCTGTTTTACTGAAAGAAAGTTTTTGATTATCTAAACCTAAAGCAGGTTCAATTTCCTCACCACTTCTTGCAGAAATAGGAACAATCTGTAAGGTATCACGCTGAATCTGTTGATAGGCACCTTGTAATTGGCCTAAATTTTCCTCATGTATGACATTACGATCTTTAACTTTAATCAGGTAGTCAAATATTTTCCAGCCCAATGCTGACAAAACAGCAAAGATTGCTATGGCCACCAAAAGTTCAATTAAGGTAAAGCCTGTGCTTTTCTGTGCATACACAGTTTGATTTTTTTTATGCTTGATTAGATTCATCATTATTTTTCTTTGATCGGATAATTAAAGAACACCATATTGGTAATCCCTGCTTCTACTTTACCCGTATCAGGATTAAAAAGGCTCACTTGCACATCTATTTTTTGTACATTTGGGCTCAGTGTAGATTCTGCTTTTTTATCTACCTGCCAAGTTTCACCTTGTGTGGTGACTTGTTTGGATGACGTTCCTGACAGCCATTCACGATTAATCATCATCATTGAGATTTCATTCTGTGCAACAAACTGAGCCTTGGTTCGTAAAATCGCATTGGCGGTCGACTGCGTATATTGCATCGCGACTTTGGTCAAAGCCATTGCTGCGACTGCAAAAATCGCCAAAGCCACAACCACCTCAATTAAAGTAAAGCCTTTATTTTTCTTCATCTACTTTACCCAAATAATCAACTCGAATTACCCCACCCACTGGCTTTTGCTGATAATACATTTGAATTGTGACAGGTTTGACTTCACCATTTCCAAACCAAATCAATTTAGGTGCATTATTTCCCAAGAGTTCTGAGTTATTTGCATTTTGGAATTGATGATCTTCCGTTTCAATAGAAAATGAAACGTATTCTGGCAACGCTCTTTTAGGAAAGTCCGTCACTTCTTTCCATGGTTTATTGTCAACCACTCGAATACGTTGCTCAGCGTCTTCTTTGACTGGAATATACTCAATAACACCATACTGTGCAGCTGCAACATCCGTAGCATTGTGTAAATCAAGTGCATAAATACGCGCTTGATCATTGGCTTCACGATTAATCTGCTTTAAATCGAGCAATAACATCTCACGTGCTTGCATAGCTTTACGCTGATCTACGCCATCAATATTTAAAATGATCAATGAGGCAATAATACTGATGATGACGATCACCACCATCACCTCAATTAAGGTAAAACCTCGTATTTTTTGAGATGATCGTAGATTTTTCATTGCAGCTAAGCCACCTGTTCTGAGGCTTGTGGATGTTTTGGCACAGCCAATGCCTGATCAATCAATGCGACACGTAAGGTATCTCGACAACCTAAATAACGCTGATAGAAGCTGGAATTCAGTATCGCTGCTCCACCATGCGTAATTGACCAAATCGAAGCCAAATAATCACGTACCGACATCAAACTTTGAATCGATTCTAGATAGCTTTCTGTCATGCGAATAATGATACGTAAACGTTGTTTACGTACTTGATAGAGTTCGCTAAATAAATGATGGATGCCTTGTCCTGTGGTGGATAGTCGCTCTTCGATCTGATGGAATAACACTGCACGTTCAGGATGGTGTAAATGGTGCAACATAAAAAAAGCCAAATGCTCAGGAAATGCTTTCTCAGTATCACGTACCATTTCAAGTAACATACGTTCATTACGAATGATAAGCAGTATATACAACTCATCCTTACTCTGAAAATGCTTATAAAGTGTTCCCTTGGCTAGATCTAGTTCTGCAGCAAGGGCATCCAATGTCATCCCTGCTTCACCATTTTCTAAAAGCAGTTGTTCAGCAACCTGAAAAATCAATGCTTCTCTTGCTCTAAACTGAGCCTGTCGATCCATCTTCACCCGATAAACTCTCTTGTTAATTCTATCCGTTAATAAATTGACGCACTTCTATTGATTGCTTTTTAAATCAGTGCTTTTCAATCACTTTTGTTGAAGCAGATTTTCAAAATTTTGTGTGGTAATGAAAGCGATCTCTTCAAGCGTTTTATCATATACATCACTCAGCGCTTTGGCTACATAAGGAACGTATTTTGGTTCATTCGGTTTTCCTCGATAAGGCATCGGTGCCAAATAAGGACTATCCGTTTCAATCAACAAGCGATCTAAAGGCACTTGCTTTGCAACATCTCTTAAATCTTGCGCGTTTTTAAATGAAACAATTCCAGAGAAGGAAATATAATAACCACAATCTAAAACGGCTTTTGCTGTTTCCCAATCCTCTGTAAAGCAATGCAAAATACCATGTGTTGATTTTTCAGCGCGAATAATATCTACGGTTTCATGTTTTGCTGAACGGGTATGCACAACTACAGGCTTTTTAAGCTGTTGCGATGCGTGAATATGTCGTGCAAAACAGGCTTTTTGTTCAGCAATAAATTCTGTGCTATGAAAATAATCCAAGCCTGTTTCACCCAATGCCCAAACTTTTTCAGCTTGCGCCAGTTCAACCAGTTTTTCAACGCTTGCACGTTGCATCACTGCAGGATCTTCGCATGGATGTACACCAACACTATAACCCACATCTGAATGTCTTGCGGCAATTTCTGCAAGTGCGATATGGTCATCCAAATCTACAGAAATTCCCATAAATTTGGACACACCAGCATCTCTTGCTTGTTGTAATGCGGCATCGAGATCCCCTGCATAAGGTTCAAGATTTAACATGGTTAAATGGCAATGCGTATCAACAAACACAGAAATTCCTAAATATTGAAAATTGGCTTACATTGTAAAGCTAGGACGGTCTAAAGACATACTCCCAGCGAGTAGTTTTTCTGCTTCCATTTTGTAATAGATGCCTTTTTCGCCAGTGAGTTGAATTGCAAAACCTTGTGGCTTAATTCCATTTTGCTTTTGCGAAATCCAAATTACTTTCCCTGTTAAAGGAACTTTCTGTGATTGATCTGGCAAACCAGCCAGTACAAACACTTCATCGCCCATTTTTACAGGATTCTTTGATGGTACAAATAAGCCACCGCCTAAAATATAAGGCATATAACTGGCTTGTAAAGTTGCGCGATCATTGATGTTGACTTGAATCAAACCGCCCATACGTGGTTGCATGATTATTCCCCCTGAATATTCAAATTTTATGTCACATTCATTAACTGAATAGACAATTGATCAATAATTAGATTTGTTTGTACATTTTGATCAACTTTTAGCTTCGATTGTTGTAAATCTTCATAAATAGAGAACAAGCTTTGCAATTGATACTGCGCAGCAAGCTCATCTAATTGCAAGTCTGAATTCTTTACAACTTGATTCAGCTTGACACAAATTATATCTGACAACAAGTATTCAAACATTTGTAAAAAATCATAAAAACTCAGTTCTTTATTCCATTTTGAAGCAAACTGTAAAGGCATGCTTTTTTGACTGACCAGTTTTTGCCAATCTTGTAAAAATTCGCCACGTCGATTTAACCAATCCAGCTCAGCAAGTGCCAATGCTTGTAATGGCATATTATTGGATAAGTTCATCAACAAGTTGATTTTAGAATGCATTTCAATCGGTAAATGCTGTTGCAAATATTGTTCTGAAAGTGTGGGGCTAATACGATCCATAGCAAAGTGCTGTAATCGACTACGAATCGTTGCTGGCAGCTTTAGATAATGTTCTGCAAGTAAGATAATCTGTACCCGATCACCTGGCTCTTCTAGTGTTTTTAATAATGCATTTGCAGAAGCAATGTTTAAAGCTTCTGCAGGTTCAATGACTATAACGCGCCAACCATCTACTGTCTGCTGCACAAATGGTAGTAAATCACGGATCTTCTCGATCTTAATTTTCGCGTTTTGCTTCTTATTCTCTTCATCGGTCGTGATATTAACATAGTTAGGATGGGTATCCGATTTGAGCCACTGGCAACTTGCACACTCGCCACAAGCACCTTGAGGTGTTTTATTTAAACACAAAACCCATGACAAAAAATGTTGGGTAAATGCATGTTTACCACAACCTTTTTTACCATAGAACAATAAACCATGCCCTAATTTTGGAAAGCGACCTGTTAAGGTTTCCCATGTTTGTTGCTGCCAAGGATAAACCTGAGAATTAGAAGCATCCATGAATCAAAAACCTAAATACAAGTGAGGTAAAACAAGTGACGCAAATATAAATAATGCAAAGTCAAACTATTCAAAAACCGCTACATCTAAGGCGTTTAAGCGATCCAAATCTGCTTGAGTATCGACACCAGGTGGTAAATTTACTTGTGCGATATCAATCGCAATACGATGTCCATTTTCTAAAACACGTAATTGCTCTAAACTTTCCAACTGTTCTAAAACACCCACATCCCAAGTGACATATTCTTGTAAAAGCTTGACACGGTAAGCATATAAGCCCAAATGGCGATAAGCATGCTGATGTAGCTTTTGCTCAACCTGTTTAACACCCTCTCGATCGTAAGGAATTTGTGCACGACTGAAATAAAGTGCTTCGTTGAACTTAGACATCACCACTTTCACAATGCTGTCACGCTGAAACTCGTCAAGCTGATGTATAGGCTCACATAAGGTCGACATTGAACAATCCGCTTTCTGTGCCAGCAACTCAGCTACTTGAATCACCAATTGTGCAGGCAATAAAGGCTCATCCCCCTGTACATTGACAATAATATCCTCGGCATCCCAACCTTTGATCCGAGCAACTTCACTTAAACGGTCTGTGCCCGAAGGATGATTCGGATCAGTCATCACAACATCCACACCTTCTGCTCGACAAAGCGCTGCAATACGTGGGTCATCTGTCGCCACACAAAGATCATCAAATCCCTGTACTTTTTTTGCTTGATCGACCACACGTAAAATCATGGCTCGCCCATGAATTTCTAAAAGAGGCTTACCGGGAAGGCGTGAACTGGCAAAACGCGCAGGAATAACAATATGTTTCATCAAATTAACCTTGTATTAGATCAATACCAAGTTGAGTAAGTTGTTGGTTGAGTAATAGATAACATTCATCAGACAAGACAGCTCCCACTGGAACCACCCAAATCTCACGACTAAATGTAGAATGATTTTTCAATAACGGTAAAAGCTTTACCGCATCTTTTTCAGTGGTAATAATCGGATTGTTATCTTCAAACTGCAAATCATCAATTTCATAATCATAATGGTCTGGAAATTCATGACATTGAAATTGAGTTACACCGATACTTTCCAAGGTGTTATAAAAGCGTTGCGGAAAACCAATTCCAACGACTGCATAATAATCAAGTGCAGGATCAAACTGTTCAGATTGGTCAAAACTTGGATTTAATAGATAAGGTTCAGTCACTTCTAAATGCATATTGAGAGCTGAATGCGGCTGATGCGCATGCTCAATCACGGTACCGTGTTTTAAACGGCTCACAGGCTCGCGTAAATAACCTTCAGGAAGTAGCTTCTGATTGCCCAAACCTCGGTTATTATCCAGTACAATCCATTCGATTTGACGCGCCAAAGCCCAATGCTGTAAACCATCATCACTGATGATTAAATCAAGTTCATAATGTTGCAGTAGTAACTCAATATTGGCTTGGCGATTACCACCCACCACCATGGGAACCTCAGTAGACTGAACAATTAAACAAGGTTCATCGCCCACTTGATCAGGCACAGAATCTAAAGTAACCAGTGCAGGGAAAGGCCCTTGCCCCCCATAACCACGACTAATCACGCCAACGCGAACATGGTGATGTTGCAAATATTTCACCAACTGGATCAATAACGGTGTCTTTCCACTCCCGCCCACAGTAATATTTCCAATAATCATCACGGGGACAGGTGCTTGATAGGTTTTTTTTATACCTTTTTGATACAGTTGCTTATTTACCGTAAAACCGAACTGATATAACCATGACAATGGCCGCAATGCAATCAACCACTTGGACTGTTTATTCCAAGCATCTTGAATGATTTGCGCAATAGACATGTTCGATTATTCCTCAAAGTTACGTTCATACAATTGATAGTAAGCGCCATGCTTCGCCAATAACTCAGTATGAGTACCTTGTTCTATGATACGCCCTTTATCCATAACCACAATCTTATCCGCTTTTTCGATCGTAGATAGACGGTGAGCAATCACTATCGTGGTTCGATTTTGATCAAGCATCGCTTCATCAAATGCTTTTTGAATAAAGTGTTCAGACTCATTATCCAAAGCACTGGTGGCTTCATCAAGGATAAGAATTGGTGCATTTTTAAGGATTGCACGTGCAATAGCGATACGTTGACGTTGACCACCTGAAAGACTTAAGCCCTGCGCACCCAAAGGTGTGTCATAACCTTTTGGTAATTCCATAATAAAGTCATGTGCATAAGCTGCTTTAGCAGCGGCAATAATGGCTTCCTCAGATGCTTTTTCTAATTGGCCGTATGCAATATTTTCACGCACTGTTCGATCAAATAACACTACTTGCTGGTTGACCATCGCAACTTGGGTACGCAAACAACTGAGTTCAATATCTTGAATAGGCAGTTGATCTAGATAAATTTGCCCTGCACTAATTTCTTGAAAGCGCACCAACATATTCACCAAAGATGACTTACCAGCACCTGAACGCCCAACCAAAGCAATGGTTTGGCCTGCTTGTATGTCTAATGAGAAATCATCAATCCCTTTTACATTATTTTTATAAACCAAAGACACATGATCAAACTTGATATTACCCAATAATTTTGGCGTTAATGTTCCGGTATTTTCTTCTTGAGGCAGGTCTAGAACTTCAAATACAGAATATGCAGCTGCAATACCACGTTGTAATTTTTCATTGATATCTGTTAAATTTTTAATAGGCTTCGCCAATAACCCTGCTGCTGTGATATAGGCAACAAACTCGCCAGCTGAAGTATCGCCTAAAATTTGTGGACGTAATGCCAACCAAATAATGATACCTAGAGCAAAAGCCATGACCAATTGTACAAGTGGACTATTTAAGTTTTGTACAACCACCATTTTCAAACCACGTTTTAAGTTTTCTTCTGAAGACTTATAGAAACGTTTTTGTTCATTTTCCTCGCCAGCAAAGCTTTTGACAACCGCATTCGCACTGACTGTTTCTTGCACAATATGGTTCACATCTCCCATGGTATTTTGCACTTGAATAGACAGCTTACGCATGCGTTTTGAAGCTTTACGCACCAATAAACCAATAATCGGCATAAAGATAAAAATACACAAGGTTAAACGCCAATTGGTATACAGCAAATAACCCAATAAACCTAAAGCAATTGCACCATCACGAATTAATGTTTTTAACGATTCAGAGGAAGCTGCGGTTAACTGCTCCACGTTATACATAATTTTTGCAGTGATGTGACCTGATGAATTATCCAAATAATACTGCGCGGGTAGTTTTAACAGTTTGGCATAAACTTCTTGACGAATACTAAATACCAAACTTCTTGAGATGACTGCAGTAAAGTAGCCCCCCATAAACAACCCTAAGCCACGGAAAAAAATCAACAAGATAATTAGCGCTGGAAACCAATCAAGATCTCCACGATTACCATCTTGAATTGCATCAATAATATATTTAAGTAATTTCGCTACAGAAACTTCAGTTGCCGCATTTACGCCAAATCCAATAATAACGAGTAAGGCTGCCCCCCAGTACGGCTTTAAATACGCCAAAAGACGGACATAGACCTTAAAATCTTGATTCACTAATTAATAACCTCGAGATGGAACTTTGGTACTGATATTGATGTTAACGAAACCGAGCTGTCCTGCGACATCCATCACTCGTATAACATCTTGATGCGTCGCTTTGGCATCTGCAGCAATCACAAACATCAGATCACGATTGTCATTTGCTGCTTGCTTAATTGCAGTACTTAAATCAGCCGACTCTTTACTCGAAAGTGCCTGCCCATTTACTGCATAATGCCCTGCCGAGTCTACCATGACTTCAATTTTATTTTTGTATTCTTTTGGCGGAACACCTTGTGCATCCGGTAAAGAAAGATTGATCCGACTTTGCTGGTTAAAGGTGGTGGTCAGTAATAAAATCACCAATATAAATAACAAGCAATCAATCAATGGCGTAAGATTGATATGAATATCTTCAACTGTTCTGCGTCTAAATTTCATGAAACACCCCTAAAACGGATTTAACCAGCTTTCTTTTTTTCATTTTCAAGGTGTTTCTGAAAAAATAAGGCGGCATGAAATAAAGTCGACTGTTGCTCAAGTTCAGCCACATATTCCTGAACTAGGCGCTGAAAATAACGATAGGCAAATAGTGCTGGAATAGCAATCACCATACCTGCAGCTGTGGTAATTAATGCCTTAGAAATACCTGGAATCATCATGGTTGGATTGGCATTTGTACCTAAATCAATCACCAGAAAAGACTCGATAATCCCAATCACTGTACCCAATAGTCCCAATAACGGTGCAACAGCGCTCAATGTACCTAAGAAATTGATATTTTTTTCTAAATACCCAATTTCGCGCGAAGCAGTCGCTTCCATCTGAGCACGTGCAAATGCCTCGCCTTGAGCGTAAGCATCAATACCATCTTTAAAAATATAGCCCAATGCCGTTTGGCAAACTGCTTGATCTTGTTCCATTTCATCTAAAACATCGTCAACACTGCGGCCTTTTTGCATCATAAGCGACTTAGGTAGAACTAAAGATCGTTTCAGCCGTATAAATCTCTCGATTGAAATCGCAACAGTAAAAATTGAACATAAAACCAATGGCAGCATTAACCAACCGCCGGCTTTAACAAGTTCCCACATCTTTAGTTCCCCAAATTAATTAAATCGCTTAAACATTATTGTTCTGGTAAACAGATATTTAAAATTCCATCTAACTCATCAAGCGAGTTATAACTGATGACCAGCTTGCCTTTACCCTGTTTGTTATAGTCTAATTTTACACTGGCACTAAAGCGCTCTGACAGTTTCTGAGTCAGTTGTTGCACATCTGGCGCAAGTGGATCTTTAGATTTTTCCTGCTTTGGCGTATTCCAATCACGCACCAACTGCTCGGTTTGACGAACAGACAAACTCTTATCAATCACGATTTTTGCAATTTGCAATTGATCTTTAGCTTTTAGAGTCAATATCGCACGGGCGTGCCCCATGTCTAACAGACCTTGTTGCATTAAATCTTTAATTTCATCTTCTAGACTTAATAAACGCAATAAATTACTTACGGTAGTCCGTGCTTTACCTACAGTGTCTGCAATTTCTTGATGACTAAGCCCAAATTCTTCATGGAAGCGCTGTAATGCCAGTGCTTGATCAACTGGGTTTAAATCTTGACGCTGAATGTTTTCGATCAATGCCAAGGCAATCGCAACTTGATCGGTCAAATCACGCACAATTGCAGGGATTTCAGTTAAACCCGCCAATTGAGCAGCACGCCAACGACGTTCACCTGCAATGATTTCATAGGGAGTTTCGTCATTTTCAATCGGACGAATCACAATCGGCTGCATTACACCATGTTTTTTAATTGATGCTGCAAGTTCTTGTAAATCTTGCTCACCAATAAAACGACGGGGTTGATACGCGCCGCGTTTTAATTGGGTTACATCCATCTGTTTTAATTGGCCATGATCCAATGCTTGAACTTCAAGTTGTAATTTTTCTTTTTGGATTGAACCTAATAATGCATCTAAGCCACGACCCTTTGCCAACCCTCTTTTTTTCACGGTCATGCTTTATTTCCTTTTTTCACTTTACTCTTTTTCAACATTTCAGCTGCTAAATTTAAATATGCAATTGCACCTTTAGAGCTTTTCTCAAAATAAATAATCGGTAATCCATGTGCTGGCGCTTCGGCCAAACGCACATTACGCGGAATCACTGTATCATAAAGTTTCTTACCAAAATACTGTTCTAATTCGGCAGAAACATCACGGGTGAGTGCATTACGTGCATCATACATGGTACGAAGCACCCCAATAATTTCCAATTCAGGGTTTAACGCCTGTTGAATTTTATCAATGGTCTGGGTCAGATCTGCCAATCCTTCTAATGCATAATACTCACATTGCATTGGAATAATCACTGCATCTACTGCGGCTAAAGCATTGACCGTAATTAAACTTAAACTTGGTGCACAATCAACAATAATATAATCAAAGTCTTTTTCAATTTGCTGTAAAGCGTTACGAAAAATAAACTCACGTCCATCTTGCTCTGCGATTGCCAGTTCAACACCTGCCAAATCACGATTTGAGCCAAGTACTTTATAACCGACTTCAGCTTTACTAATTGCAGTTTCAATCGGTACTTCACCCAGAAGTACATCGGTGACTGAATATAACAAATCATTTTTTTGAATACCCGATCCCATGGTAGCATTACCCTGAGAGTCCATATCCACCAATAAAACACGCTTTTTCAACACTGCCAAAGAGGCAGCCAAATTCACGGCTGTCGTGGTTTTACCTACGCCACCTTTCTGGTTTGCGATAGCAATAATTTGAGCCATGGTAACCCCAACCCTTAGTCTGTTTTAAATCTGTTTTAATAAAAGTAAATGACGTTGTTCGTCTAACCGAGGTACATGCAATTCAATAATGTCACAACTCCACTTGTCTTTTAAAGCATCAACTTCTTCAGTGGGAATCAAACCTTTCATTGACGCAATGATACTGCGTTCATGCATATAAGGTTTTGAAGCTGTCACAAAATCTGTCAATGAAGCAAATGCACGACTGGTGATCACATCAAATTGTCCTAGATCATGGATACTATCTTCATTTTCTACACGTGTCTGAACTGCGACAACATTTTTTAGTTTTAAATCTGCAATAAACTGTTTCAGAAAACGAATTTTCTTACCATTTGAATCCAACAAAACACATTGGCGTTCAGGCTGGCACAGTGCAATGATCATCCCTGGCATCCCCCCGCCTGTACCAATATCGAGTAAACGACCAGCGGGTAAATCATTTAAAATACTTAAGCTATCCAATAAATGTTTAACCAACATTTCTTTTGGATCGCGAATCGCCGTTAAGTTATAAGCTTTGTTCCACAGGACGAGTGCATCTTGATATTGCAACAATAATCCTAATGCTTCATCACTAAGTTTTAAGCCAAGCTTTAGACTGCCTTGCTTTAACTCTTGAAAAAATGGATGCATGATCAAATAACATCTCTAAATAGTTAGCTGAAAGTATACCTATTTCTCGCCCGTGGAACAGTAGTTAACGATGAGTTAATACGCACTTAGGCGTATTTATCCTCACTTAACTATACTCACCCTGTCTTATTTGCAAATCCAAGGCTGTTAAACGCTCAGGTGTACCCACATCAACCCACGTTGCCTGCATTTTCTCAGCTGAGATTTTACCGTCTAGCATGCCTTGTTTAAGCAAGGGTGCAAGCGGTCTTTTACCCTGTTCCAGACCATCAAACATTTTTGGGTTAATCACAGCGACACCACTATAAGTTAAATTTTCACCTTGCTGATTTTGCTCAAAGGTATAAGCACGACCATTTGCCAAGGTAAAATCGCCCTGAGGATGCTGTTCAGGATTATTGACAAAAACCAAATGTGCAAGATCATCGGCAAGATTGATATTTAATAATGATGCAAAATCAAAAGTGGTCCATACATCACCATTGACCAGAATAAAAGGTTGATCACCGAGAAGCGCTAAGGCATTGATAATCCCACCTGCGGTTTCCAAGCCCTCATCTTCACGCGTCCAGCGTATAGTCACACCAAATTGTGAGCCATCACCCAAGGTACCAATCAGAATATCTGCCAACCATGCAGAATTAATCACGATTTCAGTCACACCGATTTTTTTTAATTTTTCTATATGCCATACAATCAGTGCTTTGCCGCCAACTTCTAATAAAGGCTTTGGCTTATAGAGGGTCAAAGGTCGCATTCTATTGCCTAGCCCCGCAGCTAAAATCATTGCTTTCATGCTGCAATCACCTCATATACGCCATATTTTTCTTCAAATTTTGGTAAAACCCGTGCATGAATAAAATGCATAAACGGTTGTAATTCTGGGTAAGGTTTTGATTCTTCCAATAAGTACCACATGACACGAGGCAAGTCTTTGAGATAACCAGATTTACCATCACGCTCAAACAAACGCACAAAAATACCTAAAATTTTGATATGGCGCTGAATTGCCATAAAGTCAGCATCTTGTTTGAATTGATCAAAATCACGATCTTGCTTGGCAGATTCTGGTAACAAGTCATAAAACACTTTAAACCACCCATACACACGCTCAGGACCCCACTGTACGTAGGCATCACGGGTAATCGAAATCAAATCATAGGTGTCCGCACCAATCACTGCATCTTGAAAATCAATCACGCCTTGGTCTTTCTCAGCTTCAAGAATCATCAGATTACGACTATGGAAATCACGATGTACGATTACTTGAGGTTGTGCCAAAGCTGCATTGGCAAGAATAGCAAAGGTTCGTTTAATTAACCCAAGCTCTTCATCTGTTACTTGGATAGCTAATGAGGGTAACAACCAATCCGTTAACAATTCCATTTCTGAGATCAGCTTTTCATAGGCATATGTTGGCAAGTGTGATGAATCAGCAGCAATAGACTGCAACTGCACCAACTGCTTAAAACTTTGCGCATAATGTGCATCTACCGTTTGACCATTCAATTGTGTAGATAACAATACATCGCCAAAATCTTCAAGTAACAACAAACCTTGATCTAAATCCTTGGCAACAATATGAGGTACACGCACCCCATTTGTGTCAAAGAATTCATCAATCGCAACAAAAGGACGACAATCTTCCTTCTCAGGAGGTGCATCCATAAGCATAAATGTTTTATTATTCAAGGTAATTCGTGCATAACGACGGAAACTCGCATCGCCTGCTAAAAAATTGATTTCAAATTGATCTGAACTGAGTACAGATGTTAACCATGTTTGTATCAATTGTTCACGTTGTGTATTCATTTGCAATTTAATCTAATTCAGGCTGAATTTTTGAAGTGCTAAGTGTAGCTACTTATCGACTTTTTCTCTATGATGCGACAATAATTAATTGCGATTAGCATATTTGGTTAACGAGACAAATGAAGCATCAGTTTAAATTTAATCCTTTAGCGACTGCTATTTTGACACTTCTTTGTGGAAGTTCAGTATCCAGCTATGCTGAATCGACAGACACTGTTTCTGAAGTTAATAATAAGCAACTGAATGCAGCCATCAAAGAAAGCTTTGCAGGGCAAAATTTCTTTGAACAATATTATGTGGACAAAAACTCACCTGAAGCACAGGTACGTGATTTAAAAAATCCAAGTACCCGTTATTGTGAAGGTGTCTGGGTTACACCTTTTAGCACCCAAGCTAAATCAACAAACCCAGAAGAAGCATCATCTGTGATTACTGCAGATAATGGTTATTACAATCCCAATGGCGACTCTTTCCTGTCTGGTGATGTGGTCATTGACCAATCTGGACGTATGATCCGTGCTGATGAAGTGACCATTGATAAAACACAAACTTTCGCCAAAGCGAAAGGCAATGTACAAATGGCACAAGGTGGTATCATCGCGCAAAGTGATCAGATTGATTACAACCTGAAAGATGAAACTGGGCAGCTAAATAATAGTTTCTATATTGCAGAATTGACCCACGCACATGGTCATGCAGAAAAAATAGAAAGAACTTCGCCAACCAATATCGTCCTTGAAAATGCCACCTACACCACCTGCCCACCCGATGAAAAACCCACTTGGAAAATTCAGGCCAATAAAATTGAATTGGATCAAGACACTGGTCGAGGTGTAACGCGTGGCACCAAACTCTATGTTAAGGATGTGCCTGTACTCGCAGTTCCATATTTTAACTTCCCAATCGATGACCGCCGTACTACAGGGATTTTAAATCCTAGTTTTGGCTTTACCAATGATGGTGGTTTTGAACTCGCAGTTCCCGTTTATTTAAATTTGGCGCCCAACTATGATGCCACCATTACACCACGGCTGATTACTGACCGTGGTCTTATGGCTCAAGGTGAGTTTCGTTATTTAACTGAGAACTTTGGTGCTGGTAGCGTTTGGGGAAGTTACTTACCTTCTGACCGTGATTATAATGATGAAGATCGTAAAGACCTGCATTTTCTGCACAAGTGGGATATCACTAAACAATGGTCAACCAACTTAGAATATAACTATGTTTCTGATAAAGATTTTTTCTCAGATCTAGATAATAACCCAAACACTCGTACAGAGCTGAACCAACGTCGCGCATGGGAACTCAACTACAATCACGGTATTCCAGGCTTAAAAGCTCAGCTTAAAGTTGAGGACTTCCAAACCCTTGATAAAACCATCAAAGATGTAGATAAGCCATATGCCCGCCTACCGCAGTTTTTACTGAACTATGTCGCTGGAAATCCGCAAGGTTTGGAATACGAATTTAACAACGATACTGCGTATTTCCAAAAAGACATCAATGATGCCGATTATAACAACCAGCCAAGTGGTACACGTTTATATAACCAATTTGCGACACGTTATAATTTCCGTAATCCATGGTCTTTTGTGATTCCTGAAGTCTCTGTTCGAAGTTTAAATACTTTCTATGATCAAACCACAGTAGATCAACTTAATTTAAATAACCAAAGCCAAGATAGCAAAAACAAATCCGTTGTTGTTCCTCAATTTACTTTGGATACGGGTTTAACATTTGAAAAGGACGGAAAATTTCTCCAAACCATTACACCTCGCGCTTTCTATGCGTATGCACCATATAAAAATCAAACAGGTTATCCAAACTTTGATTCAACAACAGCTTCTATCAGCTATGATCAATTGTTTAGCCCGTACCGCTTTTATGGACATGACCGTTTAGAAGACAATAACTTTTTATCTCTTGGTTTAAGTTATAGCTTATTTGATACAGTCGGCTTAGAGCGCTTAAGAGCCAGTATTGGTCAAAGTTATTATTTTGATGATCGAAAAGTTACTTTACTCAACAATACAGATGATTTAGACAGAGAAAAACATACTGGTCCTGTGCTGAGCCTTTCTAGCCAACTTTCACAAAACTTCACACTGAGTACCAATTCAGCGTGGATGTCAAATGGTGATAGCGCTCAACATGACTTCCAATTGTATTATACAGGCCAACGCGGAAACCTTTATAACGTTGGTTATTTTTATCGCAATAACCTCCCTGACCGTCAACGTGCATATGATCAAGCAGTTGCATCATTTATACAGCCTGTAAAAGACAACTGGCGTATTATGGGACATGTTCAATATGACCTTGACAACCATGTCGCACGCGAATATTTATTGGGTGTGAATTATGAATCTTGTTGTTGGGGAATTTCCGTCTATGGTCGCTCGTACTTTAATGATCTAGATGACGTTTCTCTTCCTGATACAAAGCCAAAACGCGCAGTGATGGCTGAGATCACACTAAAAGGACTTGGTGGTTTGAACAACAAGTTAAGTTCATTACTTGAAAATCGTATTTTAGGTTTTGATAAAGCTAATCAATCTTGGACACATTAATGAAGACGCAAAAATTTAAAAAATTATTTAAAGCATCAACCTTAGCTTTACTCATCTCCACCTCGGTATCAGTTTATGCTGCTCCGCAGGACCAAATCATTGCAATTGTTGGTTCTACAGCAATTTTAAAAAGTGATTTAGACCAAGGTGTTGCTGAAGCGACACATCGACTTCAGGCACAAAAGAAAGAAATCCCACCACAAAACATTCTGCAACAGCAAGTACTGAGTCAGCTCATCACCCATGATGCACAGCTTGAACAAGTGAAGAAGTATGGCTTAAAAGCAGATGAAAAAAGCTTAAATGAAGCCGTATTGAAAGTTGCCCAACAATCTGGTGCAAATTCTTTAGAAGCTTTTCAAAAAAAATTAGATGCTGTTGCACCGGGTACCTATGAATTACTGCGTAACCGTGTTGCGGAAGATTTACTCATTCAACGATTGAGTCAACAACAAGTGATGTCTCGTATCAAGATCACTGACCTTGATGTTGAAAACTTCTTAAAATCACCTGAAGGTCAAGCTGCTGTTGGTAGTCAAGTCCATGTACTACATATGCGTATTTCAGGAGAAGCGCCTGCAAGCGAGTTAGAAAGTATTGCAAAAGCAGTCCGTACTGACTTAAAAGATAGCAATGACGTTAAAAGCATAGAAAAGAAATTTAGCACAGCTCAAGTTAAAGTTGATGGTGCTGATATGGGCTTCCGTCCGCTTTCAGATATCCCAACAGATCTTGCTGCACGTGTTACTACCCTTGAGCCAGGACAAACCACTGACTTAATTCCAGCAAAAGACGGCGTTCATGTTTTAAAATTATTAGAAAAAAAATCGAATGAGCAAAAAGCTTTAGTTCCGCAATTTAATACGCGTCATATTTTGATTAAAACATCAGAAGTTGTTAGCCCTGAAAATGCAAAGCAAACCATTGACAGTATTTATAACCGCTTAAAAGCGGGCGATGATTTTGCTACGCTTGCTTCAACCTATTCAAATGACCCTGGTTCTGCTCGTGATGGCGGAAGTCTTGGCTGGGTAAGCCCTGGCATGATGGTTCCTGAATTTGACAAACTCATGCAGAGTTCACCAGTCAACGAAATCAGCAAACCATTTCAAACTCAGTTTGGCTGGCATATTCTCCAAGTTACAGGCACACGTCAACAAGATATGACCTCAGAGTACCAAAAGCGTATGGCTCGCCAAATTTTAGGTGAACGTCAATTCGAATCAGAATATGACGGCTGGTTAAGAGAGTTACGTGCAAATACTTACATTGAAATCAAAGACCCAAGCCTAGATCCAAAGAAAAATGAAAGTTAAGTCTATGCTAAGTCGTTAAATTAAAAACCAGTGCTTTTGCACTGGTTTTTTTCTCTCTAAATTTAGCAGCACCAATAAAAAAGAGACGCCAATTTGGCGTCTCTTTTACAATCGTTCTTGTTAAATCAAGAAATTAACGATTGTTTTCATCTTCTTGTGAATCTTCAAATTTTGTTTCGCCACCAAAGTCAGTACCTTGACCGCCGAAGCCACCTTGACCACCGAAGCCGCCTTGACCACCGAAGCCACCTTGACCGCCGAAGCCACCTTGGCTACCGAAACCACCTTGACCACCGAAACCGCCTTGTTGACCACCAAAGCCGCCTTGTTGACCACCGAAGCCGCCTTGACCACCGAAGCCACCAGCTTGACCACCGAAGCCGCCAGCTTGACCGCCGAAGCCACCAGCAGCGCCTTGAGCACCAGCAGGAGCACCAGCAGGACGTGGATTACGTGCAGGTACTACAGTTGAAATAGCATGCTTATAAACCATTTGGCTTACTGTGTTTTTCAACAAAACAACATACTGGTCAAAAGATTCAATATGACCTTGTAATTTAATACCGTTTACAAGAAAAATAGAAACAGGAATACGTTCTTTACGGAGAGAATTTAAGAACGGATCTTGTAAAGTTTGACCTTTAGACATTTTATACTCCAAAAAAAATTAAAATCAGCGCAAAAACTACCTTTATTTTTCAATTAAAATTTATAAAAAAGGTAGTTGTTAAATTTTGCTTTATCCGTATAAGTTTCGCAAGTCTTCTTGTGCTTGGTTTATCGTAAAAAAAGTTTGAAAAGAGTGTGTTTCTTGCAAAGATCGTAACCATGTGTATTGACGTTTTGCTAATTGTCGTGTCGCAAATAGTGCTTTATCCTTCATTTGACGCTCACTTTCTTGACTCAAATCACTGTTTTTTAAAAAATCTATCGCTTGTCGGTATCCAACAGAGCGTGAAGAAGGTAAATTTTCTTCGAGATCGTATTTTTTCATAAGATTTTCAACCTCATTTAAAAATCCGATTTCCCACATTTTTTCCAAACGAAGTTCAATTCTCTTGTGCAGCTCTAGGCGATCAGGCAATAAAGCATAATTATGAAAATCATATCGGTACGGTTGATTCTTCGGTTGTTCCGCCTGTAGTTGAGTAATCGGACGACCAGTAATTTTATACACTTCTAAAGCGCGAATGATTCTTTGCTTATCACTGACTTTAAATTTTTCACCTGCCAATACATCAACAGATTTTAATTCATCATACACCGATTGCCAGCCTTCCGTTTCACCTTTTAACTCAATCGCAGCACGAATCGCGTAATCAGCACTCGGTAAATTTGTAGAAAGCCCCTCAAGCAACGCTTTAAAATATAGCATTGTACCGCCAACTAAAATAGGTGTTTTACCGCGTGCATGGATATCATCAATCAGTTGACAAGCATCCTCGACAAATTCAGCAGCGGAATAAACCTCAAGTGGGGTAATAATATCAATCAAATGATGCGGATAACGCTCCTGCTCCGCTTTGGTTGGCTTTGCAGTACCAATATCCATATCTTTATAGACCAAGGCAGAATCTACAGAAATAAGCTCATAATTCCCATGATCATACAATTCACATGCCAAAGCAGTTTTACCGCTTGCGGTTGGTCCCATTAAATTGATGACGGGCAATTGATTTGACATGTACAACTACTCTCCTCGAGCAAATAATTTATCTAATTGGGGCAATGGAAATGCACGCCATGTTGGTCGACCATGATTACACTGACTGGCAAATTCTGTGTGTTCCATTTGACGCAACAAAGCATTCATTTCGGAAAGACTTAGCATCCGATGGGCACGCACTGCACCATGGCATGCCATGCCTGCTAAAATTTGATCACGTTTTTGCTGTAGCGCCTGCGCTTCATCATTTGGATCTAAATCATTGAGTAATTCAGGTACCAAGGATTCAAAATCTGCTTTATGTAAAATCGCAGGTACACCACGTACAATCACTTGATCATCACCATATTGATCGATTTCTAGGCCTAAGCGTTCCAACTGTGGTTTTAAATCATCAACACGGGTTGCCTGCATACGGGTAATCGAAATAACTTTAGGAATAAGCAACTGTTGTGAGGTCCAAAATTCTGGTTTATCCCATGCAGATTTCATTTGTTGTAGCAAAATACGTTCATGCGCTGCATGCATATCGACAATAATCAGGCCTTCCGTATTCTGTGCAAGAATATAAATCCCATGTAATTGCGCTATTGCAATTCCCAACGGATATTCATCAACCTGATGGACCTGTTTATTTTGGATCTCTTGTACAGATCGCTCATAGGACGCTTGATCTGTTAATTCTTGATCAGCATCACCAGACTCACGTAAAGGGGCTAAATAGCTTTTCAAGGCGTTATTGAGTTGTTGAGTGCCACGATACTGCTGTTGTGGTTCATAGTGGGAATAATTGACTGTTTGGGCTTGTGTATCCCTAAAATCTGTTAGACCACTATGCTGTAAAGACCCATCTGAATTGCTTCGGCTATTTTGATCACTTTCATGTTGCTCAGCTGGCGCATTGCGATGTAAAGGAAATTGTTCCTGATAGCGTGGCTGCGCTGACAATGCTTGATTTTCTGTTACCCCATCCTGCTTCATTGCAGAAGATAAATCCGCAGTTGCAGTCTGAAATTGAGATAAGGTGTCTTTAGCAAAATGTCGTACAAACTCATGTACTTCACGCTGATTAAGGAAACGGATTTCATGCTTGGTTGGATGCACATTGACATCAATATTTTCAGGATCAACTTCTAAAAACAGCAAATACGCTGCATGTTGATGTCCATGCAAAATACCATCATATGCCATACGCAAAGCATGAGAAATGGTTTTATCTTTGACAATACGACCATTCACATAGACATATTGCAAATCGGCTTGTGCTCGCGCATCTGAAGGATGTCCTAACCAGCCTGATAAACGCATGCTAATACTGTCTGCATCTATCCAATAAGCATTTTCAGTGAATTGGCGACCCAATAATTGCTGTACCCGTTGAAATCTTAGCTCACCACTATCTGCAATCGGCAAATTAAGGCGAATATTGTCATTATGTTCTAAAACAAAGCGGATATCGAAATGCGTAAGCGCCATTCGACGTACAATTTCCTCAATATGACCAAATTCAGTACTTGGTTTCTTTAAAAATTTACGCCGCGCAGGCACATTAAAAAACAAATCCTGAATACGGATATGTGTACCTTGTTGGGTTGCTACCGCTTGAATATCTTGATGGTCAAATGCTGTACCATTGACTTCTAGTTGGTAACCGACACCTGAATCATCCTGACTACTGGTTAAAGTTAAACGCGAAACCGCTGCGATAGAGGCAAGCGCCTCTCCACGAAAGCCTAAACTCACAATTGCTTGTAAATCTTCAGCAGATTGAATTTTACTGGTTGCATGACGGGTGACTGAAAGTGCTAAATCCTCAGCGTGAATACCTCGACCATTGTCAATAATTTCAATTAGGGTGCTACCACCATTTGCCACACGAATAATCAGCTCAGTCGCACCTGCATCAATCGAGTTTTCAAGCAACTCTTTCACTACAGATGATGGTCGTTCAATCACCTCACCTGCAGCAATTTGGTTGGCCAGTGCTGGATCTAAGTTTTGGATACGTCTTAAACTGATATCTTCGCGTTGCATTCAATTAACCTAAAAATTTAAATAAATTAAAATATATGATGGGCTTAAAATGCTGAAACCATTGATCAAGTCAACGCTTCAATCAATTCAGCAGAAATACTTTCAATGACCACTTCTCGTGCAGCTTCATCTTCTGTTTTTAAAATGCGAATGACGTGATCTGGCTGTGGAATTTCATCACCGCCCTTAGAAGGCCATTCAAATAAGAATAAAGCATTCTCGACCTCTAAATAATCACGAATACCCATCAATTCAAGCTCATAAGGATCATTTAAACGGTATAAGTCAAAATGAAACACCTCTTTCGCATTGATATTATAAGGTTCTACCAAGGTATATGTTGGACTTTTAACCGCACCCTGATGACCTAAACTTTGCAACCAATAGCGTGTGAGTGTGGTTTTACCTGCCCCCAAGTCACCGATTAAATAAATCACGCCTTTTGCAATATGTTGAGCTAACTTTTGTGCCAACATTTGGGTGTCTTGTTCATTGCTCAGACTTAATTTATATGAATATTGCATAACGCTCACGACATGATTCAAACCAGACAATATGATAGCATTGCGTGACTTTAAAACCTATGTTGCATTGTTTAGAAATCATGTTTTGATACTTTCCAACACGCTTAGACAACTCACTTTAAACTTATCTGCATAAAAAATACGCTTATGAAACCCGCCACCCCTGTTTCAGAATATCAACCGCCAATGAGAGATGGTGTAACTGCATCAAAAGTTTATCTCCCCAAGCGAGCAGATTTACCTAAAAATTTATTCAGTTATTTATGTGAGCATTTTCCACATATTCCAGCCAATGAATGGCAACAACGTTTTCAAGACCAACTCATCATCGATATGCAAGGACAAGCATTAACCGTTGATCACCCCTATCTAGAGAATACCCATCTTTACTACTATCGATTTTTACCCCATGAAATTCATGTGCCATTTCAAGAAAAGATATTGTTTGAAAATGAAAATTTAATCGTGGTAGACAAGCCTCACTTTTTAACCATCAGCCCTTCTGGGCAATATATACAAGAAACCTTATTAGTTCGTTTAAAAAAAACCACAAACAACCCAGACCTCACCCCAATCCATCGCTTAGATCGAGAAACTGCTGGCGTTGTATTGTTTTCAAAACGGTCTCAAACACGTGGTTTATATCAACAAATGTTTGCTGAGCGGCAAGTCAATAAGACCTATCAAGCGATTGCTCTATTCAATGCTAATTTAAAATTTCCATGTGCTGTGGACTTGAGAATGGAAAAGGGCGAACCCTTTTACACCATGAAAGTTGTTGAGGGAAAATCAAACTCATATACCGAAATTGATCTGATTGAACACAATCAAATTTGGGCAAAATATTTACTAAAGCCGACTACAGGTAAACAACATCAATTACGGATGCATTTAAATTGGTTAAATATTCCAATTAAAAACGATCCTTTTTATCCGCAAGTTCTACATAAAGATGCTGCTGATTTTTCACAACCTTTACAGCTATTAGCCAAGAAAATTGAGTTCCTTGATCCGATTACACAAGCCGAATATTGCTTTTGTTCTGACTATGAATTGACACTGTAATTTTGACGTAATGACAAATATATGACTTTTTGACGATTAAGCATTGAAATTCCGAAAGCTTTGATTAAAATAAGCATTCAAACTCAAATTTTGTTTGGTCACTATTCATGAGAAAAACCGAAGTCTATCAAGTACGTCTTGATTCACAAGAAAAAAAACTAGCATTTGCTGTTTTTAAACAATTGGGGATTACGCCTGCACAAGCAGTTCGACTGTTTTTTAAACAAGTTGTCATCACAAAATCCATCCCTTTCGCCATAGAAAATCAGAATATCAATATGGATCAGTTATTCAAGCTGAGAAAACTTAAGCAAGACCAACAAAACGGACAACTGAATTCTTCTGTTGATTTAAATGATGACGATGAAGATCTATTTGCAGAGTTAAATGCCATCTTGGGTGAAAGTGACAAAAAATAACACTGTCGCATTTTTAAACAAATAATTAAGTTTACTTTTCTATTTTTTGGTTATGCTCTTTTGCAAAGATAAAAATCATTGCAAGGAGTAATAAATGATCGTTAGACGAGCGACCAAAGAAGATTTAAATCAACTTGCTACTTTATTTGATGAATATCGCCAATTTTATGGTGCATCTTCCAATATCCAACAGTCCTTTAATTTTTTAAAACAACGTTTTGAAAATAAAGAAAGTGTTATCTTCATCCATGTAAAAGATGATGTTTTTACAGGCTTTGTGTTGTTATACCAAGGCTTTTCATCTGTTTCTTGTTCAAAGTACTATATTTTAGATGATGTGTATGTAACACCTGTTTTTCGTCGACAAGGTTCTGCCAAACAACTGATTGATACTGCAATTCTCTTTGCACGCCATGAAGATGCGCAACGAATCAGTTTAGAAACCCAGAAAAACAATTACCATTCACATCAGCTCTATGAGCAAATGGGCTTTGTTAAAGACAATGAATTCCAGACATTTCATTGTTTCCTCAAGTAGTTTTTACAATGCATTTTTTGATCAATTCAATGTCGGTTTCCACATCTTTGCGAATTTAAGTACATTGGGTATCGAGTCCTGTGAAATAGGAAAAACCACAGCACAGGATTTCTTAGCATCCAATACTGTACTTTCATGTCCTAAATAACACTTTAATTGAGCAATTTTATCAAATTCTTTTTGATTCACCTTGACCACAACTTTACGAAAAGAATGTTCTAACCAATTTTTATAACTTTCAGCATCAGCATCTTGAACAAATTGTAAGTGCGCAGCCAAGACTGCATGCGCAACAAGGGTTGGAACCATAAAGTCTGGCATTTCATCTAAAACAGCAATATAGAGCTTTAAAGCCATGATCAAATCACTATTTGTTCATTTTGACTATTTCTAGCAGCATTCACCTGATCTTCTGTCAAATAGACCCACTCACCTTCAACTAATTCTTTGAGTGCTAATTGCCCGACTTGTGCACGATGCAAGCTTTCAACCTTATTGCCCACAGCAGCCAACATCCGTTTGACTTGATGATAAACCCCTTGGTGTACAGTCATTTGTAATGCATATTCAGCCAAGCGCAGTACATCTGTTGCTGCAAAGATACCCTTTTCATTGCGTAATTCTACGCCCTGTTCAAGTTGTTGAATCTGATCATCTGTAATCGGATCTGCTGTTTGTATTTGATAAACTTTAGCCACATGCTTTTTAGGATGAGTCAATGCTTGTAAAAACTGCCCATCATCCGTCAGTAGCAATAAACCTGTCGTGTCCTGATCTAAACGACCAACAGTTTGTAAACCTCGGTTCATAAGTACATCATCAAATAAATCAAAAACACTAAAATGGTGTGTTGATTGATGGGAACATTCGTAGTCCTGCGGTTTATTTAAGGCAATATAGACTTTTTCACGGTATTGAAATGTTTCGGTATACACTGAAAATACTAGATTTTGGGTATCAAGTTTAAATTTGGGGTCGGTAACAACCTCGTTTTGGATTTGAATTGCACCATTTTTAATGAGTTGTTGGCAATGCTTACGTGAACCAAAGCCTTGTGATTGCAACATTTTTTCCAAGAACATAAATCAATACCTTAAAAATTCACGATACATTTTAAAGTATCGTAACTTGAAACCCAAACAACATTCAGGCTTTTTTAGCCTTAATGATTAATTAATAGATGCTTTTATCAGGTATTAAAGATAAATGACTTATGTACAGCAACACCCGCCAGTGCTCCATCTGCGACTGAGAAAGCAACTGAACCACCTGAACGGGTAATATCACCACAAGCATATATCCCTTTAAGATTGGTTTCTTTCATGGCTGTGGTTTGAATGGCTTCGCTATATTCATTTATATCAAGCACTATCCCCAGTTTTTTAATCCAAGGGGCGTTGATGCGCATAAAAGTAGAGACGAATAATCCATCTAATTGAACCTGCTCACCATCTTCAAAAACTAAATCACAATGATTGTGTATTTTGACAATTTTGCGTGTATCCAATTTCACATTTCGTTGTTTAAGCTGCCCAAGTGTGATGGGATCTAATTCAGCTTGTGAAATTACATCATTTAAAAATAAAGTGGTATTGCCCCAGTCGGGTAACATCAATGCCATATGGATCGAATGTAGACCTGAACATAACATTCCAAGTGTTCCAAGATTTAACTCATAGCCATCACAGTATGGACAATGAAAAATGCTTTTCCCCCACCGTTCTGCTAAACCATCGATTTCAGGTAAATCATCTTGAACACCTGTAGCAATAATTATTTTTTTGCCTTGAATGGTTGCAAACTTGTCATCGGTTTGGTCTATTTGAATCTCATATTGCTGCCCTACAGCGCTCACATCGGTGACGGATGCGTTAATACATGACAAAGTTTGGTATTTATCTAACTGTAATTTTGCATCACGAATAATTGCTGCTGGCGTATTGCCATCTTGGGTTAAGAAATTATGCGAATGTTCAGCAAAACGATTACGACGCATGCCTGCATCAATCATTAACACTTTTTTTCTAGCACGAAGCAATGGTAATGCTGCTGATAAACCTGCATAACTCCCACCAATAATTACGACGTCATAGTTCATTTTCAATACCAATAAGTAACTTTTAAAGTTACTATATTGAGTTATTTTTCTAATTGCAACTTTTAATGTTACAATTAACAAAAGAGTGTTGACTAAAAAACTATGCGTAAAGACAGTAAGCTTTCTCGGATGTTGCATGTGCTATTACATATGGCCCGTGAAAAAAAACCGTTCACATCTGAACAAATTTCAATCATGTTAGACACCAATCCTGTCGTAGTACGTCGTACCATGTCTGGTTTAAAAAAAGCAGGCTTTGTGCATGCAGACAAAGGCCCCGGTGGGGGCTGGACCTTAGTACAAGCTTTAGAGGAAATATCTTTATTTGATATTTATCAGGCTGTTGGAGAACCTACTATTTTTGCCATTGGCAATGAACAAGAAACACCCAACTGTCTGGTTGAATTGGTGGTGAATAAAGCTTTAAACCAAGCCATGCAAGAGGCACAAAACATTTTAATACAACAGCTTAAATCAACAAATCTGTCTAAACTTGCGCAAGACTTTGAGTATGAATGGAATTTATTGGGTGCTGAAACTGAAAAATTTATTGTCCACTAAATCCACACTCGACTGAATTTAAATGTGAATCATTGCCAGACAAGGCAAATTCACATACCGCTTTTTAGTATAATGAATGGATATATTAATTTTTAATGCTGAATATTGATGAGTCTTTCTAGTCTAGACCTAAATTTAATTGTGCTCCTTGTTTTATTGGCCTGCGGCATTTTTAGTCACAATACTGCGGTCACCATTGCAGCTGGCGTTTTGATCATCTTTAGAATCACACCTTTAAGTGAATTTTTCCCATTACTACAAACCCACGGTTTAGAAGTCGGCATTATTATTTTAACTATTGGCGTGCTTACTCCAATTGCCAGTGGCAAAATCCCCGGTGATGTCATCTTAAAATCATTTATGCACTGGAAATCATTAACAGCCATTGCGATCGGTTTATTGGTTGCATGGTTAGGTGGTCGTGGCGTTTCCTTAATGACCAGCCAACCCAATGTTGTTGCAGGCTTATTGATTGGAACAGTCGCTGGAGTTGCATTGCTTAAAGGTGTTCCTGTGGGTCCCTTGATTGCTGCAGGAATCCTATCTTTACTGATTGGAAAAACTTAAGGTATTTTAAAATCACCAATTGTGTATCTAAAAAGAATGTGCTCGCTGAACTTTATCAATAGGCTTACTTTCGCCAGTAATTCTATAGATAAAGCACAAATTTAGAATTCTTCACGCATCATTGATCATCCTTCCACTGCTTTAATAAAATTAATTTTTTAAAATTTACTTATTATATTTGGACTCTTGCATAAGTCCTTTTTAAAACCAAAGCTCAGCATAAAATCCCCCTCATCCTAGCCTTCTCCCAAAGGGAAAAAAGAACGTTCAACCCCCATATAACTCACTTTTCATGATCACTTTCTGAGTTTTAAAAGATCTTTATTCATCAGATAAATAACAATTTGTTATCATAAAATAAGTGAACAAATCACCGTTTTCAAAATAGAAACTCAAGATATTTTAATCAAACAATTACAAGTCATCGCTACACTTGTTTTTTCTTAGACCATTCATCGGGTTTATCATCTGGTATAGATAAGCTAATATATAAGCTTGTATAAAAATACTTTTTAAAAATCAGAATCAATACAGAAACATTTTTAGATTCGTTCACCTTACCATTTTTTGATTTGCTCAAATAAAATGAGGAACCATATTGGACATGAAGAATAATGCAAATTCGATAGAAATACAGTCTTCTACGCTGCAGTCAGCAATTTATAAGACGCAAATGCAAAGCAACATTGTCGATCATAATGGAAATACTTTATTTAGTATTGTTTATCCAAATCCAGACAAAGAGACACTAATTTTATTGCATGGAGGACCTGGTTTTCCAAGTGATCTCTCTGCCGTTGCCGATCTTTTAAAAGATCATTTTCAAGTGATTACATTTCATCAAAGAGGAACCCAAAAATCTCCTTGTCTTGATAAAGACTATTCTATGCAGGCTTATTTAAGCGATATAGAAACTGTTCGAGAGTTCTATAAAATCAATAAGTTTCATTTATGGGGCCACTCTTGGGGTGGACTTTATGCACAAATCTATGCTGAAAAACATCCCGAAAATTTACTCAGTCTTTTTTTATGTAGTCCAGGTTCAGGTACCAATACGCAATGGAAACAAACTGAAAAAGAAGTCATGCAACTTAATAAGTCCAAAACAAGTGCTTGGGCATGGACAAAAATGGGATTAAATAGCCTTTTAGGCGCACTTGGAAGCGATGAAGCTTATAAACGGCTCTTTAAACAAGTCATGAAAAACTATAATGAAGGATTTATAGCAACAGATCATTCAGATCTCATTGATGATTTTGATTTACTGAAAGCAGAACCGATCAATAAAACCAGACCTGAAATCATCAAGTATCCGCTGTTAACGGGATTAGAAAAACCAGATTTTAAGATTACCATTGTCTATGGAGATCAGGACATCTATACAACAAGTAAAAACTTCGTGATCAATCGATACCCTACAGCACAGCTATTTACGCTTTCAAACTCAGGGCATATTCCTTGGTTACATCATCCAGAGGCTTATAATGATGTAGTGAGAAATCATTATCAGTAATGAGTTATTATCAGCGCTAATATATATAGCTCAAACCTGATCTGACAGTTACCGATATTTGATTGAGACTGTCAGGTTAAATTTGAGCTACATTCAATTCATAAAATTGATAAATGCGTGTACATAATGATTGCAAATACTTTCAATGCATATACTCAACATAAATAATATTGATGATATCTAAACTTCACTAAAATTTATTTCCTATTAAAGATATTAAATTTCAAGTATTTAGATTAATCATTTTTCTAGAACGTTTATGTTCATACATTTTAAGGTCTGCAAATTCAATCAACTTATTGAGTTCAATACCATCTTCAGGAAATAAAGCCAGACCTACACTTGCACCCATGGTTAATTTGACATTTTCAAATACAAACGGTAATCCACACGCCTCAACAATACGATTCATGACTTTTTTTGCCAGCTCTTGATCGCCAAGACTACTTAATATCACTGCAAACTCATCGCCACCTAAACGTGCAACCAAATCATCGTGTCGGGTAATATTGACGATACGTTTACCTATTTCTTTTAATGCCTCATCACCTAAACGATGTCCATATTGATCATTGATTGGTTTCAAACCATCCATATCAATGATCAAGATTCCAAGTAACTTTTGTGTACGTTTAGCTTGTTCAACACCTTGTCTTAAACAATCGAGGAATAAAGCGCGGTTGGCAAGTCCTGTTAACTGATCCTGTGTCGCAAGTTTATAGAGTTCTTGAGCACCAAACTTACTGGCATGATACATCGCAGCAGCAATCAGTTCAGACATCAGTGTAAGTAAATTGATATCACTTTCTTTAAAGGCATTTACCCGTTCTGAATAAATTTTTAATACACCAATCGGTTCATCACAATGAATTAGCGGTACAACAGCCATAGAACGCAGTCCAACCCGTCTACATGCTTCACGATCTACACGCTCATCAGTTTCACTGTCTTTACAATATAAAGTCGTATTCTGCGCGATACAAAGCCCTGAAAGGCTAGAACCCATCTTTAAGCGTAGGCCTAGAAATTGATTTGCACCATTCGAAACGGCACGATAGACCATATCACCTTCTTCAGCGAGCTCTACAATTGCACCTTTTGCATGGGTAATCAATTGAACTTGCTCTGCCACTAAAGTCATGACAGCATTGATATCTAAGCCTAATTTTGCAATTGCTGTCTGCGTCTGAATCACTGACAGTAATTGTTTTGAGGTTGGTTGTTTCGTTTTAGACATACATCATCCTAGACGAGTGTGATCCAATTTAAGTATATAAGCTCAAACTCTACACTGATGAAATAAATGCAAGTGCCTAGCGCTGACTTAATTTCAAAGCTTGAACACGTAAAATATATCAAATACAGAGTTTGTGGCATACATATTATGATGATTCATATTTAAAGTATATTACTGTGTTCATTAAATTTTTGAGTAAAACTTCAATCCGTTACATCCTTTAAGCGTTGATCTCGCTCAAATATTCAATTCCTCATCGAAGTGTTTTTGAAAGTTTAAAGTCACTAACAGAAAACCTTAGTCTAAATCACGATTTACTGCAGCCATATGAATTGTATAAAACAGTGTGAGATTCAAAAGAGTAATGATCAAACTGATTTAAATACAAAAAAACAGCCACTTTTTGTGGCTGTTTCCCAAATGCTTAAGTCATCACATCGCTTTATCTAACAGAACATTCAAAAGAACTTTGTAATGGTTTGAATAACAACGGCATTCACAATATCAACAAAAAATGCGCCAGTTAGAGGAATAATTAAAAATGCTTTATGCGAAGGCCCATAAGTATTGGTTACAGCTTGAATATTGGCAATAGCAGTCGGTGTTGCGCCTAAATTTACCCCACACTGACCTGCACACAATACTGCTGCATCATAATTTTTACCCATAACTCGGAAAGTGACAAAAAACAGATATAAAGCAAGAAAAACCGTCTGAACGATCAAAATGATCACCAATGGACCTGCTAAATCAGCAAGCAACCATAATTGCAAAGACATTAAGGCGATAGCTAAAAATAAAGCCAACGAGGCATTACCAAACACATCAATACAACGGTCAAACAGTTCAATTTTAAATACATATTCCAGTGTATTCCGTAAAAACACCCCACAACCCAATGCCCATACAAAAGTCGGTAACTCAAACCACTGTCCTTTGGCAACACCGGTCATGAAATTAGCAAAGACGATACACAGTGCAAACATTCCTATGGTTTTAACCGCATCATCAGCGGTAATCAAACGGGTTTTTTCTGGATATTCAAATGGCGCTGTTTCAGCAGATGGAGGAGCTTGCATACGCGCTGCAGATGGTTCTATTTCTTCAGCCAATTGATAACGACGAATCAGAAATTTTGCAACTGGACCACCCATCATTCCACCAATAACCAAACCAAATGTCGCACTCGCCATTCCTAAGACAATCGCACCTTTGATACCATAATTTTCTTCAAAAATACTGCCCCATGCTCCAGCTGTACCATGCCCACCAGTTAAAGTGACGGATCCTGCAATCAAGCCAATCAAAGGGTTTAAATCGAGTGCAGTTGCCAAACTTATCCCAACAGCATTTTGAAGTAGCACATAAATCACTACGCAGACCATAAAAAGAAGCAGCGACTTGCCCCCTTCTTTTAACTTAAGCAAACTTGCACTCAGTCCAACAGAAGTAAAAAACATCAACATAAAACTTTGTTGAATATTGGCATTAAAATTTACAGTTAAATTAAATTGCTTAAAAAGCACAAAAGTTACAGCAGCAGCAATTAACCCACCCACGACAGGTTCAGGAATATTATATTGCTTCAATATACTGATCTTATTTACAAGAAAATAACCAATAAAAAGAACGGCTACAGCAATTGCAATCGTGCCAAAAATATCAACATTAATGTTCATTGTTAACCATTCAAAACTTTTATGGCGTTATTAATACTTAAATTTACTCAATAATTCATTAAAAAATATGTAAAAAATAAATTTAAAACTCTTATTCGGCTATTCGTTGGCCAAAATATTTAGCAGAATTTTCATCATTATACAGATTGAATTTATCGTTGTTATTGTGAAGCACTTAGCGCAAATAAAGCGAGGATTGATTCGTCTCAGCCAATTTAAGAATGGATAGTGCTATGCAGATGATGACCTAATTAAACCTTGATAAAGGTACATTAGAATAGAAACAAGGAAGCGCAGCGCTTCCTTGTTTCTATTCTAATAATAAAGTATTTATCTATTTTTTAACTTCTATTTCAGCAGCAGAATTTGAATCATTTTTATACTCTGACATTGTCAATAATTTAGAGCTTTCTAAACGATCATCAGCATCAAAAACCATTTCATAAGAAGTTTTTTTCCCATTAAAAGCTGATTCTGTTGGTGTGCCAATAATTTCCCAAAGTCCAAAAGTGACAACATCTGCCGCACCATGCCAAACCGCACGGCTTATTTTATTGGCCTTTGAATACCCTTGCATAAATGTGTAAATTTCATAACGTTTACCATTTTTAAATTCAGATGTAATAGGTGCCCCAATTTCAGCAATAATTAAACTACGATCTACACCTTTATTAAATATTGATAAATCTTTTTTTGTCGGTTGCTTTGTTGCCATGACAGCAGCACAGCCTGTATTTAGAGAAATTACAGCACATAAAACAATTTTTGATAAACTTTTAATTTTCATACTTCATTACAATCCAATGTGTTATGTCGACAATCCATTCTTTTGTTCAGTTGTAATTGCCTGATCATTTACATTGTATCTGAAGTGTAACTTTAGAAAAAGTTATTTTTAATCGTTACACTTCACTTTCACATTTATTTTTGATTGTATAAATCCCTTTTGAATCATACTCACTCAGGTAACTTATAACCGCAATTTGGACAGAAACAATACTTGTTTTTTTCTCTTTCCAATTCCTGTTCTTTACGTTCACGAATCAGTTGTAAAACAATATCTCGCGTCTGTTCAGCAGATAAGCCAACATCTCTACGAATATCATCAATTTTGTCTTCATCATGAATGATGTCAATTTCACAGCTTTCTAACAGATCTCGAAACTTTAACTCCAATTGTTGCTTTCTTAATTCCAACTCATTGGCTAAACCATTTGCCAAGATACCAGCGGGCAAAGCAGCCAATCCAACACCGAGTATGGTAATCAAAGCACCAAGGAAACGTCCAAGTGGGGTAATTGGCGTTACATCACCATAACCCACAGTAGTGAGCGTCACCACCGCCCACCACATAGATGCGGGGATTGAGCTAAAGACATCGGGTTGCGCACGACCTTCGACAACATAAATGCCTGCTGCCGCCATCACGATCATAATCACCAAAATAAAAATCACGGCTTGAAATGAACCTTTTTCACGTTCTATAACGCGCAGTAAAATCTGTAATGAAATAAAATATCGGGTAAGTTTTAATAAACGCAGTAAGCGTAGAATCCGTAAAAATCTTAAATCAATATGCACAAAGAAGTTGATATATGCAGGTAAAATCGCCAGTAAATCGATAATCGCAGCACCACTGGTCACATATTTCCAGCGTACTCTCCACTCAGAATCAAACGGTTCTTTTTCTGCAACACTCCAAAAACGTAAAATATATTCAACTGTAAAGACAATGATTGAAAAATCCTCAAATGCGTCGAAGTAAAGCTGATAGGCTTTATAAACATCATTGATTGACTCTAAAAGTACCGCGACAACATTACCAATGATTAGAAAAATCAAAGAGAAATTGATCGCACGACTAAACCACGTTTCATAATCTTCATTATGCAAATTGTCATATACAAATTTTCGGAGTGTGTACCAAGCTGTGAATCGCATGCATTATTCTTTATTTTAAAGATAAATCATCTTAATACTTCTCAATTTAATTGCACATCTTCAGCTGCTTGAGTTTACAATTTTGTTGATTATTTTGACAAGCATCGAACTCAAAGTATAAATATATCTTATTCATTGCATAATTTTTTGTTATACAATGGGGTCTGTTGACAATTCGTTTATGTTTGCGACTACGTGTGTTTTTTAGGCGATATTAGGCACGAAATACGAAATTTAGTCATTCTAAATGAGTAGTTCGTAACGACGTAGCGGCAAAAAACACACAAGTCCCCGCTGCGCCTTGCGCTGCAAACAAAGCAGTGCTTTGTTCTTGCTCAGGGTTGTGGCTAAAATTATCTCAGCCTTCGTTATGAAACTCGAAAATAGTCTCGCTATTCTATTCGTTTCATGCCTTGTCTGCTCAATTTTAACCTACAACGCAAGCCATTTATGAAATGTCTACAGACCCTAAATAAGATTACAATGTCTTATTGAATCATATGCAATTTGTGAAGGCGCGCTTGAATTTTATCGTTTTAAAGCTATTTTTATAATTTTTTTAAAGCGTAGAATAAGGTCGCGGACAGTATCGTTAAAGGCACCCTTTCCTCTAAAGATACTATCCGCTAAATCAAAGCCAGTCTCCCAAATGTCTTTGATTTGATAAGTTTATTCTAGCGTTCTACTGAATAGAATGTTTCCCGTATTTAATATAAATCTCCAGTATTTTCGGAATTATTTTTCATATATTCGATTATTCTCGAAAATATTTTCTGTGGTAAAGCTCATGAATGAAAGTCAGTACACTTTAGATAGGATTGATCGCAAAATTTTATCGGCACTTCGAAAAGATGGTCGTTTAACGGTCGCTCAGCTCTCTGAACTGGTTGGACTCTCCTCTTCGCCATGTTGGACACGTGTTAAACGTCTAGAATCTTTAAATGTCATTGAAGGCTATACTGCCACCATTAATGCCAAAGCCATCGGGATTAATGAACTATTTTTTATTGAGATCACCTTAGAACGTCATGATGACGAGATCTTAGAACAATTTAGTGATGCACTCAGTCAAATGCCTGAAGTTGTAGAAGCGCACTTGGTAACAGGCGATTATGATTATTTGGTCAAAGTTGCGGTGAAAAATGCTGAACATTATGAGCGCTTTTTACGTAAAAATTTATATTCAATGAAAGGTATTCGTCATACCCGCTCTATTTTTGCTTTACGTCCTTTAAAGCTTGAAAATAAATCAGACCTCATGATGATTGAATAAGCAAAAAAATCTTGAGAAGAGTTTTCATATTGAGGCTGGAAAACTCTTCTTTTTAGTGTATTTTTTAGCCAACTTAAAACTACAAAAAGCTTAACACCTACAAAAAATAGTACTTTAGTCTAAGAGTTTTTTGAATATTTATTACACAAATATACTAATCAAATTTTAATCTGGTTGTTTTCTATACACATCTTTACAAATTTAAAAACAAATTATTTCATATATTTAAATCATTTACGAAAAAAATCATTACACAAACTAACATTTATGTAACTTTTCTACATTACAATATTATTAAAACTTGATGAAACAGGAAATATATGAAGAGATTTTTTAAATACCTACTGATTGTCATCGGGGTTATTTTTGTTATTGGATTGATCTTTTTATTCAGACCAATTGCTTCTAAAAAAGTCAACACAACAGCAGATGAACCAGTTGTAGATGTGGTACTTGTTGGTGGCGGTATTATGAGTGCAACCTTGGGGACTTACCTCAATGAAGTTGAACCAGACTGGACCATCAATATGTATGAACGTTTGGATCAGGTAGGTCAAGAAAGTTCTGCGGGATTCAACAACGCAGGAACGGGACACTCTGGCTTTATGGAAATGAACTATACCCCTGAGAAAGACGGTAAAGTTGATATTAAAAAAGCCATTGATACTGCTTCACAATTTGAAGTAAGTAAACAATTCTGGGCTTATCAGGTCAAAAATGGCGTGTTGGGTCAACCAAACAGCTTTATTAATCCTGTACCACATATTGCCTTTGTTTGGGGTGATAGCGTGAACTACATGAAAAAACGTTATGAAGCGATGAGCCAAAGCCCAATGTTCGAAGGATTAAAATATACTGAAAATCCTGCTGAAATTAAGCAATGGGCACCTCTAGTTATGCAAGGCCGTGATGCAAATCAAAAAGTTGCTGCAACACGTATGGACGTAGGTTCTGATGTAAATTATGGTTCAATTACGACTCAATTAATTGATCATTTGAAAAAACAGCCTAAATTTAAACTTGAAACTTCATCTGAAGTAACAGGTATTAGTCAAAATGCAGATAAAACTTGGACTGTATCGTTTAAAAATCTAAAAACCAACACAACCAGCCATGTTAAAACTCGTCATGTGTTTATTGGTGCGGGCGGTGCTGCGATTAGATTATTGCAAATGACAGGTCTGGAAGAGACTAAGCAATATGCTGGCTTCCCGATCGGTGGTATTTTCTTGATGACAGACAATCCAGCTGTTACATCACAACATACTGCAAAAGTCTATGGTAAGCCTGAATTAGGTGCACCTCCAATGTCTGTACCACACATTGATACTCGTTATGTTGATGGTAAAAAGTATGTATTGTTTGGTCCATTCGCAACCTACTCAAACAAGTTCCTAAAAAATGGTTCTCAGTTTGATTTGATTGATGCGACCAACAAAAACAATGTGATTCCAATGGCAACCATTGGTATGGAAAATCTGGACTTGGTGAAATATTTAGTCAGCCAAGTGGCAATGTCTAAGCAAGATCAGTTCAATGAATTGAAAAAGTATTATCCAGATGCAAAAATTGAAGACTGGACTTTAAGCCAAGCTGGCCAACGTGTTCAAATCATCAAAAAAGCACCGGGTAAACCTGCAACACTTCAATTCGGTACAGAGATCTTCACCTCTAAAGATGGTTCAATCACTGGCCTTCTTGGTGCTTCACCAGGTGCATCAACCTCTCCATACATTATGTTGAGCTTGATGGAAAAAGCATTCCCTGAGCAAGTGAAAGGTAAATGGAATCCAAAATTGCATGAGATTGTGAAGTCTTATCAACAGGATTTAAATACCAACCCTGCTCTGCTTGATCAAGTGCGTACATATACCAGCTCGACTTTAGGTTTAAACTACACACCTACTCGTAAAGCTGCAAATGATGTGACAGCCGCTGCTGCACCTGCTGTAGCAAATGCACATTAATTTTCTTGTGTAAAAAAGATGAGCTACGGCTCATCTTTTTTATGGCTGAATATCTCATTTTGTGTTTTAATACAACCAGTATGAGATGAGCCTTATATAAGTATAGAGTGATCTATACGACTAGCCCCTGAATAAGGGGCTTTTTATTGTCTGATCATTTGATCAATAAGTTAAATGAGTATTATTATTTTAAAACGCAGTTAGTATATAAAAGTGATAAATTTCAAAGACACATACCGGGTTGATTTCAATTATATCAAGTTAGATTAAATTGCTTAAAATCATTATGCATAATGAAATAACTATAGAAGCTGAAGATCAATCGTATAATATTAATAAATATGAGATATAGAATTAGGACTTATTTTTAATCAAGCTATATATAAGCTGTTTTAAATTATCTTGAATATCTTTTGGGAGTTGTATGAATAGTGCATCTATGGGCATCTGATCCCAGTTTTCAGCAATGTTTTCATCATCATCTAAGCTTTCTGCCAATAAAAACAATTGCGCTACAGTGCAATTAAAAGCCTCAGCAAGGTACTGGAGTATTGCAGGACTGTACCCTTGATTGCCATTCTCAAGATTGGAAATATTACTTTTTGAAGTATTGGAAAAATCGGCTAATTGCTGCTGAGTCCAGCCTTTCCGTTTTCTCAAATAACGTATTGCATGACCTATATTCATTCTTTGATATTAGCTTAACAAAGTATCTTAGACGTATTGCAATGCAATATATTCTGCACCATAAGTATTGTTTTACAAAACAATAGTTTTGCAATACAATACCCATTGATTCACTAAAACTTAAAAAAATGATGCCTTATTCTAATATTATTCAAAATTTATCTGCAGATTTAGCAAGTTCATTTGCCTTGATTCAAAGTATGCTTAAAAACTATTTCATGGATTTAAATATTTTAGTGGTTGATAAAGATGAGTTTGACTACTTCTGTATGGCATTATTATTTACCATATGTTCAAGAAATCTAAGCAATGATGATCAAGAACTCATTCTATCTGGTTTTAAATACTCAGAATATGCAAAAATAAAAGTTAATTATTATATTGAATATTTTAATTTAGATTCATCTTGTATTATCCATGACCTAGAGATCAACTCACTAACAAATGCATTATTTGATTCCGTGAACACTGATTTTGATCCATTGAGCATCAATCATTTTGTCGTTATTTTAGATTTTAAAAATATGATGGCTGATATTATAAAAATGTATAGTTAACAATTTTTTATTTTTATCAAAAAATATCTGTACTAAATTCCTAAATGAACAATATACAATTGCCCATTTGAATCAATGACTTGTTTAATGCATCCTTTCAGTTGGTCAAACTGGTCGTCGACCATATTATATTTCTGAAATATTAATTTTTCTTGCCCTTCAGCAAGTTTATAAGTATATCCTTTACTAAATTTTAGAAATTTCGGAGATAGTTTTATAACATTTACAATACTGCTGATTATGTTATATGCGACTAAGGCCCCTTCAGAATCAATAATCGTTATACCATAGTAATTTAAACCAGTATGTCTAATCTTTTTAGATGGATTATAAGTTGGTATCTGTTGTAAAAAAACATAATTAGATCATCATGTATAGATACATCATAAGGTACTTGATTAACCAGTTGCATATGATCTTCATATGCATATGTTTCTTTATTTAAGACAACAAAATCATGTACTTGAGCCGTTTCTCACCAGTTTATATAAAATTGATGCAATTCCTTTACCCTATTATATAAACCATTCGAATATCATTTTAGCCATTATATTTAAGTAAATAGCATATATAAGCTTTTTTATACATAAAATTAAGGGCTGAATAATCAGCCCTTAGTTTTAACTCAATTTAATCTATTTTTCAATAAATTAGCTTAATTGAGCAGCAGCAATTTTCTTAGTATCGATGTCTTTAGCAGCATCTGTATACTCGCCCATCTTGTCGAAGTTCAAATATTGATAGATGTCAGCAGACATGCTGTCGATTTGAGCAGCATATTGTTGATACTCTTCTGGAGAAGGTAATTTACCAAGTACCGCAGCAACAGATGCAAGCTCAGCAGAAGCTAAGTAAACATTTGCGCCTTGACCTAAACGGTTCGGGAAGTTACGTGTAGAAGTCGATACACAAGTAGTGTTCGGAGCTACACGTGCTTGGTTACCCATACATAATGAACAACCTGGCATTTCAGTACGCGCGCCAGCTTTACCATAAATGTTATAGAAACCTTCTTCCATCAATTGATGCTCGTCCATACGTGTTGGTGGAGCCAACCATAAACGAGTAGACAATGAACCACCTGGTACTTTATCAAGTAATTTACCAGCTGCACGGAAGTGACCAATGTTCGTCATACAAGAACCAACGAACACTTCGTCAATCTTAACGCCTTGAACGTCAGAAAGAAGTTTAGCGTCATCTGGATCATTCGGGCAGCAAAGAACTGGTTCTTTAATGTCAGCAAGGTCAATTTCATACACTTTAGTGTATTCAGCATCAGCATCAGCTTGAAGAAGTGATGGATTTGCTAACCATTTTTCCATGTTCTCAACACGGCGCGCCATAGTACGTGCATCGCCATAACCTTGAGAAATCATCCACTTCAACATTGTGATGTTAGAGTTCAAGTATTCAGCAACTTTCGTTTCAGAAAGTGTGATTGAACAACCAGCAGCAGAACGTTCAGCAGAAGCATCAGAAAGTTCGAATGCTTGTTCTACAGTTAGGTCAGTTTCCATTTCTGTTAAGTCGATTTCTAAGATACGACCAGAGAAAATGTTTTTCTTACCTTTTTTCTCTACAGTTAAGTCACCCGCTTGAATCGCGTAGTAAGGAATTGCATGTACAAGGTCACGTAGCGTGATACCAGGTTGCATTTTACCTTTGAACTTAACAAGTACAGACTCAGGCATATCCAACGGCATAACACCAGTTGCAGCAGCAAACGCGACAAGACCAGAACCCGCTGGGAATGAAATACCGATTGGGAAACGTGTATGTGAGTCACCACCAGTACCAACAGTATCTGGAAGAAGCATACGGTTTAACCAAGAGTGAATAATACCGTCACCTGGACGTAATGAAACACCACCACGGTTCATGATGAAATCAGGAAGCGTATGTTGCATTTGAACGTCAACTGGTTTTGGATATGCAGCTGTGTGACAGAAAGATTGCATCACAAGATCAGCAGAGAAACCTAAGCAAGCTAAGTCTTTCAATTCATCACGAGTCATCGGACCAGTCGTATCTTGCGAACCAACAGTCGTCATTTTCGGTTCACAGTAAGTACCTGGACGAACGCCTTGACCTTCTGGAAGACCACAAGCACGACCAACCATTTTCTGAGCTTGAGTAAAGCCTTTACCAGTGTTTTCAGGTTGAACTGGAACACGGAATAAAGTAGATGCTGGAAGACCTAAAGCTTCACGCGCTTTAGTTGTCAAACCACGACCAACGATTAAGTTGATACGACCACCCGCACGAACTTCGTCAAGAAGAACAGGCGTTTTCAACTCAGATTCAGCGATTTGCTCGCCTGCTTTAAATGCAGTTACTTTTGCAGCAGCATGATCAATTTTAAGAACGATTTCATCGCCCATGTTCATGTTAGCAACATCAATTTCTACAGGTAACGCACCAGCATCTTCCATTGTGTTGAAGAAAATTGGAGCGATTTTAGAACCTAAGCAGTAACCACCGTCTTTTTTGTTCGGGATGTGAGCAATGTCATCACCAAAGAACCAAAGCACTGAGTTAGTCGCAGATTTACGAGAAGAACCCGTACCAACAACGTCACCAACATAAGCAACTTGGTTGCCTTTTGCGATGAGTTCTTTGATTTGGTTTAATGGACCAACTTCACCAGGAACTTCTGGGTTGATACCATCACGTACGTTTTTAAGCATTGCGTTTGCATGCAATGGGATATCTGGACGGCTCCAAGCATCTTGTGCAGGAGACAAATCATCAGTATTTGTTTCGCCAGTTACTTTGAAAACAGTAAGTTTGATTTCTTCTGGAACGTCTTTACGGCTAGTAAACCATTCAGCATCAGCCCAAGATTGCATAACGGCTTGTGCATTTGCATTACCCGCTTTGGCTTTTTCAGCAACGTCATGGAACGCATCAAATACAAGAAGCGTTTTTTTCAATGCTTCAGCAGCTAAGCTTGAAAGTGCAGCATCATCAAGTAATTCAACCAAAGGTGCTACGTTATAACCACCAAGCATAGTACCTAGTAAGTAAACCGCACGCTCTTTAGAAACCAATGGAGAAGTCGCTTCACCTTTAGCTACAGCAGTCAAGAAAGCAGCTTTTACATATGCAGCTTGGTCAACACCTGCTGGAACACGGTTTTCAAGCAAATCTACTAAAAATGCTTCTTCACCTGCTGGTGGATTTTTTAGTAATTCAACCAAGTCAGCAGTTTGAGCATCGTCAAGTGGCTTCGGTGGGACTCCGAGTGCGGCACGTTCTGCAACGTGTTGGCGGTAAGCTTCTAGCACGGTGTAATTCCTCTTTTTAAAAATTTACCTGTGAATTCCTGCTTATTAAAGCTTCACAGGCAATATGGACTGTCAAATTTTACTAAAAATCAAGCCAAAAGTTAATGCAATGAGCGTATTAATTCGTGATGACCATTATTTTATAAATAAATACTCATCACTTTTCGCTTCATTTAACTACAGATCTACACAGTACGCTTTCATCAGACGTTTATGTAAATTATTTCTCAAATTAATTTGAAAAAGCTCTAAAAATATTATCTTTGTAAAACATGAACTTCACTTTAATAAGATTGAAGTTATGTTTACCTTGCCTTTAGACTGTTTCAGCCATAAAAAAAGCAACATATGTTGCCTTTTTTTTAGAACAAAGTACATTCCACCTTAGTGGACTGTCGTACTGTCTACATACTTTTGGAATTCTGTACGACAACCTTCAAATTTCATTTGCACTTCATCTTCATGAAACATTGAATGTTCAGTACACGCAAATGAAATTTTCACTTGATATAACTTTGCTCGTTCACCAATGACTTCTTGAAAAAAAACTTGATCACCTAAACTCAGTACATAATGACTTCCGCTAATCACAGCGACACCATTGTCATCTTCTAAGAGCAAATCTGCATTATGTAAATAAGCAACTACTTCCATTGTCTCACTCCTATGCTACTTTTTATTTTCTATTTCTATAGTGTATATATGCTTTTCAATTTTTATGCTAATCATTTTTTGTGACGAGGTTTGACGATTACTTATATTTTTTCGATAACTCAACATAAAAAAGACTATGCTATGGTGATCTTTATGCAAAAATACACCTAAACGATTTAAAGGGATGGACACTCAAAAGTGTGCATGTCTTGACCATTCACGATTCGGATTTCTAGTTTACACAAATCGTATTCTTTTATTGTCTGTTGATCAGGTATATAGCCTGCTTGTTGTGCTTTAAGCATGACCTCGAGTGCTTTATTTTGATCTTTTTCTACACCTTTTCCTCGATAGTAAGCATTAGCCAAAAATAAATTTGCACTCAAATATCCACCTGCTTCTGCTTTTAAAAAATAATCAAACGCTTTTTGGGGATCTTTCTTTACATTATCACCCTTGGAATAAATCAAACCAAGAAGCATTGCTGCATGTACATTACCGTATTCATTGGATGTTTCAAGTAAGCGGATTCCCTTAAAAACATCTTTTTTTATGCCATCGCCGTGATAATACATCAATCCTTTCGTATATATAGCTAAAGGATAATTTTGCTTAAAGGCTTGCTTAAGATACTGCATTGCTTTTGCTTTATCATCATCTTGGTAAAGCATAAACAGCTGATATTGCGCCTTAGCTTCTCCATTTTCTGCTTGAGCAGTCAGTAATTCAATATTTAGCTTTAATTGTTGTTGAGTTTGATTACTTAAAACTCTAGTTGCTTTAGCATTGCTCAATACTGAAACAGCCAAAAATAATAATAAATAAGTTTTTGAAAAAATTTGTATTTTAAACATGATCAAACTCCATGTTCATTTACTATAATTATTACAAGGAATTTTTTTGTTAAAAAAACCGCTCCTTAGAACGGTTTATAATCTGGCATTTTTTTCGGATCATGCGGTGTATTTAGACATTGTTCAAATGCTTCGTTCTTAAACTTTGCTTGAACTGCATCTTTATCCGCTTTTAGCTCTGCATCTGATAATGCATAGACTTTCTCTAAATACTCAAGTACAAAGCCCTTAGTTGTTGGATCAGTGACTTTATTTGCATATTCAATTGCTTCTTTCTTGGTAATCCCATTTTGACGATCTAAAGTAATAGAACGTGCAGCATTACCAATACTGGTACAGTAACCTTTCCAAATTTCTTCAGGAGTTGCAGGCTTTTTCTCAGTACAACCCGCCATCAATAAAACAGTGCTTATCGCACCTAAAATTACGAACTTCTGCATTAAAAAATCTCCAATTCCACACTATGATACTTAATTTTTCAGTAAATTGGAGAGTTTCTTGCTTTGAAATCTTACATTCCTCGCCAATCTACACGTGCATTGCGCTCAGTGGCGTAAATTCTTTTCACGTATTGCCCTAAAGGCAGTTCTAACAAATGTTGGCTAAATTCGGTAAATTCTTGAGAAATATTCTCTGCATATTCCTTTTCCCACGGTGTCGCAGGTAATTCTAATAACGGTGCAAGGATTGAACATACCGAGATATCTGCCAAACCAAGACGATCGCCAACAAAATAACGGCAACCGTTATCAATTAAAATCTTATTTAAACTGTCGATAGTCAGCTCTAAATTGTATTTAGATTCTTCGACTTTCTCTTTATCCAATTGATAACTTTTTGAAACCATGGTTTTTAGAATAGGCTTTGAAATTTTTTCAAATTGACGTAAATAGCCTTTTTCACCAATCATAATTTCTAGCGGTTCATCGCCTTCTGCTAAAGCATGTGCCAATCCCCAACGACGTACATGAATACCTAACTCATTGGCAATCAAATCAATTTCTAAGGTTTTTTCGCGAAGCGTGTGATCTGTACGAAGTAGTCGATGTTCAGGATAAACGTCATCTAAATACAATGCGATTTGAGTCGACCCCGCAATAAAGCGTTCTCCATCTTTTAAAATAGGCAACTTATTTTGCCCTGTTTTAAGTTGTGCAAATGCACGATGTACACCTGGGATTAAATTCTGCGCAACAAAATCCAATTCTTTATGATCAAGCAACCAACGGGCTTTTTCACAGTAATGCGAGAGTGGGAATTGGTACAACGTACGCATGTAATCTCCAAATTATTTTTTTAATTAAAAGCTTAGATAAATCTAAAAGTTAAGATTAATCCTGAGTAATCTTGTGTACTTTAGACATTCATCGCTTGAATTACAATGTACTTTTTACTTCAATCGCTCGTCATATGACCCAATGCTTATTCTATGGTTATATCAGTTTCTTTATTCTTTATTCGTGATAGGAATAACAAAGCTGCTTCAGACTAAGAGCTCGACCAGAGGAATTCATAACAAGTTATAAATTTCAATTATTTAACATATATTCAATATTAAAAAACTTTGCGATTTTTATCCTAACAATAATTTTAGATAAGTTAAGCACAATAGTTCGTTTAATTTTTACCGCAATATTGCTTAGCGTTTTGGTATCTATTGAAAGGTGCCAATATGTCTAGTTTGAATTCTTCTACCTTAGCCTTTGTGATCCAAAACGATCAACAAGCGATAAATGCAGCTTACCAAGTTGCTGATTTTGCTTTGGTAGAACGAAATATACGTGATCAACAACGAATTTTACCTGTTGATGTCATTCAAGAATTAAGCCTCAAAGGATTAGGCGGAATTCGTATTGCCAAAAAATATGGTGGTGCTCAAGTTTCAAATAAAACCCTTGCGCATGTTTTCCGTATTTTATCCAAGGCAGATGCCAGTGTTGGACAGATTCCTCAAAATCAATTTGGCCTGTTAAATGCCATTGAGCATATCGCCAATGAACAGCAAAAACAGTTTATTTATACTGAAATTTTAAATGGTAAACGTCTTTCTAATGGTGGTCCAGAACGCAATACCAAAGATACTCGCACCATTGAAACACGTTTAGAACTGATCAATGGTCAATACCTTTTAAATGGTGAGAAGTTCTATTCAACAGGTTCATATTTTGCCGATTGGTTGGCGATACGCGCAATCCACCCAGATGGTCATATTGTTTTAACGATTATTAATGCAAAAGCTGACGGTGTTGAAATAGTTGATGATTGGGATGGCTTTGGACAACGTACAACGGCAAGTGGCACAGTGCGTTTAAAGAATGTCGTGGTTCACCCAGATCTTATTATGGATGAAAAACCGCTTGCCGATGCTTCAAAATATCGTGGGGCGTACTCACAACTGATTCAGGTTGCGATTGATGTGGGCATTGCAGAAGCTGCATTTGCAGATACTTTATCTGCAATCCATAAAGCGCGCCCAATCATTGATGCCAATGTGGATAAAGCCAGTTTTGAAGCGTATACCCTACAAGAAGTCGGTAAGCTCAATATCTTACTCGATGCATCGATTTTATTGCTGGATGAAGCCGCAGAATATTTAGATCAGTTAGATTCACAAGACATCGTCAGTCCTGAACAAGCCAGTAAAGCCTCCATTATCGTTGCTGAGGCAAAAGTGTATGCCAACGATGCAGCATTACTTATTTCTGAAAAATTACTTGAATTGGGTGGTAGTCGTTCAAGCCTAGAAACTCATAATCTCGATCAACACTGGCGTAATGCTCGTGTGCATACCTTACATGACCCTGTGCGTTGGAAACTTCATGCCATTGGAAACTATTACTTAAATGGTACGCAAAATCAGCGCCATGCGTGGATTTAAAGTTAAACGACTTTGTTACTCATCAGGGAAATATATATGACAACTTATCAAGATATCAATAAAACATTGGATGTACACAATCATCCCTTTGCGCAAGCACATATTATTCAAAATGATCAAGAAGCTTTAGAAATCGCGCAACAGTTGAGTCAGCAATTTAAAGAGAATGCGGTACTCCGTGATGCTGAAAGAATTTTACCTTTTGATGAGGTTGAAGCTTTTAGTCAATCAGGGTTATGGGCGATCACAGTACCGCGACAATATGGTGGTGCGGAGGTCTCTAGTCATACTGTCGCTAAAATTATTGCATTATTCAGCGGTGTAGATGGTTCTATTGGTCAGATTCCACAAAACCATTTTTATGCACTGGAAGTATTACGTAATACAGGCACCGAGCAGCAAAAGAAAAAACTCTATAGCGAAGTACTTCAAGGCGCTCGTTTTGGTAATGCGCTCGCTGAATTTAAGACCAAGACAGCTGCACAAAAGCATACCCAAATTAGTCAAACTGAACATGGTTATGTAGTCAATGGGGAAAAGTTCTATTGCACGGGCAGTCTATTTGCCCATCGTATTCCGACATTAGTCCGTGATGCTGAAGAACGTGAATATTTAGCTTTTATTTCTGCCGATGCACAAGGCTTACAACGTATCAATGATTGGTCAGGCTTTGGACAAAAAACCACAGGTAGTGGCACCGTTAAATTCAATCAAGTTTTTGTTGAATCTGAATATGTCATTCGTTTTGACACTGCATTTTCTGAACCCACCCTCGTTGGGCCATTTGCACAAATTATGCATGCTGCGATTGAAACAGGCATTGCTCGTGCAGCTTTTGAAGAAACAATAGAACGGGTTAAAAAAGCACGCGCATGGATTGATGCCAATGTAGAACGTGCAGACCAAGATCCACTGACCATTTATGAATTAGGTCGTGTTGCTGCGGATGTAAGAGCAAGTGAGGTTTTATTAAAACAAGCTGCTCAATCTATTGATGCAGCAAAACCACTACCTACAGTTGAAAATATTGCCAAAGCCTCACTAGATGTAGCTAAAGTCCGTGCACACAGCACAGAAACAGCATTAAAAGCATCTTCAAAATTGATCGAGTTGGCTGGAAGTCGGGGTAGTCAACGTGCCGATGGTTTAGATCGACATTGGCGCAATGTACGGGTACATACACTGCATGATGCATCACGCTGGAAATATTATTTTATTGGAAACTATGTATTAAACAACATCCTTCCACCACGCAGAGGGACATTGTAATGACAAATACATCTCAACATACAGCACTTAAAAAACAAATCTTACTCAATGCTTTTGATATGAACAGTGTCGGTCATATCAATCACGGCTTATGGACCCACCCGCGTGATGAATCTCATCGTTTTAATGAGCTCAATTACTGGACTGATCTTGCTAAGACCTTGGAGCAAGGTTTATTTGATGGGTTGTTTATCGCAGACATTACCGGTGTTTATGATGTCTACCAGAATGGTATAGATTTAACCTTAAAAGAGTCCATTCAACTGCCGAGTCATGACCCATCTACCTTGATTTCAGCAATGGCAGCGGTAACCCAAAATCTAGGTTTTGGCGTGACCGTAAACCTAAGTTATGAAACACCGTACCAATTCGCACGGCGCTTCGCGAGTTTAGATCATCTGACACAAGGTCGGATTGGCTGGAATATTGTGACGGGTTATTTGGACAGTGCTGAACGCTTGATTGGGCAAAAAGGTCTAAAAGATCATGACTTACGTTATGAACAAGCTGAAGAATTTTTAGAGCTTTGCTATAAGTTTTGGGAAGGTTCTTGGGAAAATGATGCAGTACAAAAAGATAAGCAAAAGCGTATTTTTACTGACCCGAAAAAAGTTCATCAAATTAACCATCAAGGGCGCTTTTATCAAAGCCAAGGTGTTTTCCAAGTCTCACCTTCACCACAGCGTACCCCTGTGCTCTTTCAAGCAGGTGCTTCACCACGCGGTTTAGCATTCTCCACACGTCATGCGGAATGTGTATTTATTGGAGGGGACCAACCTGCAAAAATCAAACAACAAGTGGATAAGATTCGAGAATTGGCTGTACAACAAGGCCGTAATCCAGAAGATATTAAAATCTTTGTGGGAATCACAGTGGTTACAGCAGAAACAGATGAGTTAGCTCAAGAGAAATTAGCTGAATATGCCCGCTATGCAAGTCCTGAAGCTGGTTTAGCACATTTCTCAAGTTCAGTCGGTATCGACCTATCCAAATATGCTGATGATGAAGCCATCCCATATCAACAAACCAACAGTATTGCTTCAGTCAATAATAAATTTAAGGAAAACCAGATCACACCTAATGATCTTAAAGCACAGCATCAACTCGGTGGTCGTTATCCACTGATTGTTGGAAGTGGTGAAACAATTGCTGAAAAATTAATTCAGTTGATTGATGAAACAGGTATTGATGGTTTTAACCTGACTCGTACTGTTGCGCCTGAATCACATCATGACTTTATTCGTTTTGTGATTCCTGAACTGCAACAACGTGGCAGATTTAAAACCAAATATGAAAATGGTTCTTTACGCAACAAAATCTTTAAACAGGGTGATCATTTAACCCAACAACACCCTGCTGCTGATTTTCGATGTCAAAACTCAAATCATAACAACAGCATCGAAACGGCAGATCGGCAAAAGCAAACTGCCTAAATAACCTAATCAGCAAACATGATGAATTAAATAATTTCACTTTAAGGGGTGTCACATGACTCAAATAAACTCACCTGCTAATGGTAATCCATCCAAAAAATCAGGCTCCAAGAATAAATTTATTTTGCTTGGCGTGATCATTATTGCCGTGATTGCAGGAATTTTTTATTGGAACCAACATAAAAAAGCCGGTTCAGAAGAAATCACCATTGGTATTAGCCCACCCTTTGCCAAGCCTTTACAAGTTGCAGCAGAGGAAGCCAAGAAACAAGGGATTCATATTAAACTGGTGGAATTTTCAGATTGGAACACACCGAATATCACACTAAATCATGGTGATATTGATGCAAACTATTTCCAACACCAACCATTTTTAAACAATGCGTTAAAAGAAACTGATTTTAAACTGAAACCGATTGCCACAGGTGTTGCAACTCATGTGGGCTTATATTCTAAAAAATATGATTCTTTAGCAGCGGTACCTGAAAATGCACGTGTAGTAATTCCAAATGACCCAGTCAACCAAGGTCGTGCACTGTTACTTTTACAACAGGCTAAACTCATCACCTTGAAAGATCCGAATAACCATTTATCAAACTTACAAGACATTAGCTCAAATCCTAAAAACTTTAAATTTATTGAAGTTGAAGGACCTCAAACTGCGCGTGCTGTAGATGATGCTGATTTAGTATTTAGCTACCCGCTTTATTTACGTCTTGCAAAAACCATTGATCCAAACAAAGCATTATTACTCGATGATAATACCAATACACGTTATGCCATCTTGTTTGTTGTAAAAGATGACTATGAGCAAAAGCACCCAGAAAAAGCCAAACAGTTAAAAGAGTTTGTAAAAATTTACCAAACTTCAGACAAGGTCAAACAGGCTTTAAATGATGATATTGGTGAAAATTTATGGTTCCCAGGTTGGAAATAAGGAATAACTCATGTCCCAAGTTTCCAAACTCAAAAACAAGAACCTGCTGATTGGTCTTGCTGTTGTCATCGTATTATTAGGACTTTTTGCCTATCGTTATGTACAAAATCAACAAAAGGATAATGTACTCACGATTGGCATTAGCCCACCTTATGCCGAATTACTACAAACGGTTGCCAAAGAGGTAGAGAAAGATGGTATCCATGTCAAACTGGTCGAATTTTCAGATTGGCAAGCACCCAATGTTGCGGTACAAAACCGTGACATTGACGCTAACTTTTTCCAACAAAGTGTATTTTTAAAGAATGCCATTAAGCAAACCAATTACGATTTGCATGCTTTTGGTACAGGTAGCGGCAGCCATGTCGGTTTATATTCAAAACAATATAAATCCTTAGCAGCCTTACCTCAAAATGCTCGTGTTGTCATCCCGAGTGACCCCGTTAACTCTGCGCGTGCTTTGATCCTGCTACATCGTGCTGGGTTAATTCAAATCAAAGACATCAACAATGAACTTTCCACACTTCAGGATATTGTTTCAAACCCTAAACAGTTGAAGTTTTTAGAAGTCGAAGGTCCACAAACAGCTTTAGCTTATGATGATGCAGATCTGATTTTTGGTTTTCCACATTACTTAAATATGGCAAAAAAAGCCGATCCGCATAGTGCCCTGTTTTTAGATCCCGTTGATAAAAAGTACGCCATTCTTTTTGTGACACGTACCGATTATCAAGACAAAAATCAAAAGTTAGAGAAATTTATTCAAGCTTTCCAAAACTCACAGCAAGTTCGAGATATTTTAGATAAAGATTTCGGCAAAGATATGTGGTTTGCAGGCTGGAAATAAGGAGAATAGAAATGGTGAGTTTCGGTTCGCATGTTGATTTTTCAGTCCCACATATCAAAATTCGTGATCTGAATAAATACTATGATGGGCAAGATCAACAGATCCATGCGTTAAAAAATATCAACTTAGATATTCCTCAAGGCAAGATTTTCGGCATCATCGGTAAAAGTGGCGCAGGTAAATCTTCCTTAATTCGAACCTTAAATGGTTTAGAAGGTATTTCTGAGGGCAGTATTCATATTCATCAACAAAATTTGGCTGAACTCAGTCATGCTGAATTGATTCAAACACGTCAAAGAATCGGGATGATTTTTCAGCATTTTAATTTAATGTCTGCCAAAACAGTTTGGGACAATGTGGCTTTGCCCTTAAAAATTGCCCATGTCGATAAAGCTGAAATTGAAACACGTGTCAACGATGTTTTAGAACTGGTCGGATTGGGAAATAAAGCGCATAACTACCCTTCACAGCTGTCTGGTGGTCAAAAGCAACGTGTTGGTATTGCTCGTGCGCTGGTGCATCATCCTGAAATTTTATTATGTGATGAAGCTACGTCTGCACTTGATCCTGAAAGTACCTCAGTGGTGTTATCCTTGCTGAAAAAAATCAATCGAGAATTAGGGATTACCATTGTTTTAATTACCCATGAGATGCAAGTGATTCGTGAAATTTGCGATCAAGTGGTGGTGATTGAACATGGTGAAATCGTTGAGTCAGGACAAGTCTGGTCCGTGTTTTCACAGCCTCAGCAGAAAATCACACAAGAATTGTTAAACCTAGAACAACTCGATTTGCCCTTTCCAGTGCATACAGAGCTACAACAAGATTCAACCCATAGTATTTTAAAACTACGTTATGAAACCGATCCGAAAAACTCACCTGATTTAGTGGAACTTTTTGAAGTTTTTGAAAAATCCGTACATTTATATCAAAGTCATATCGACAATATCCAAAACCATTTGATTGGAACGCTGATTGTCGGTACTGAACAAACCCATTTAGACCTGCATAATTTACAAGAAAGGTTAAAACATCAAATTGCGCAAATAGAGGTACTTGGCTATGCAAGACCAACTCATTGATTTGTTGCTGACCGGAACCATAGATACCTTACTGATGGTTGGCGTATCTGCCATTGTTGCCTTTTTGATTGGCTTACCTTTGGCAGTGATTTTGGTCAATACATCTGAACAAGGGATTTATCCATCTAAAAAGATTAATCATGCATTAGGCACGGTGATCAACATTACCCGATCTGTTCCCTTTTTGATTTTAATGGTGGCGCTGATTCCTTTAACCCGTTGGATTGTCGGAACCAGTTACGGAGTCTGGGCAGCTGTTGTTCCATTAACTTTAGCCGCGACACCTTTCTTTGCCCGTATTGCAGAAGTTAGCTTACGTGAAGTGGATCAAGGTCTAATTGAAGCTGCACAAGCGATGGGCTGTAACCGTAAGCAAATCGTTTGGCATGTACTTTTACCTGAAGCGTTACCCGGCATTGTGGCAGGTTTTACAGTCACAATTGTCACCATGATTAACTCCTCTGCAATTGCGGGTGCAATTGGTGCTGGTGGCTTAGGTGATATTGCCTACCGTTATGGTTATCAACGCTTTGATATGCAAATGATGTTTGCTGTGATTGTGGTCTTGGTGGCTTTGGTCATGATCGTTCAGGCATTTGGTGACAGTTTGGCAAGTCAGTTGGATAAACGGAAGATTTAAGTTTTTCCAATTAACTTCATTTGCATCAATATAAATAAAATAGATTTCGCTTTTGCCTTGTTGAATGATACAAGGCTTACCCATCTGTAGGGCGACATGGATGTCGTCGTTAGACGAAGGATAGTAACTTTACTTAATTGATCCACTTATAAAAATTATGCTAAATCAATTGTCACTGCCCTAGAATGCTCATTTTGTTCAATAAAAGTGCTGATCTCAGGCAAATATGTAGCACTTGATATATTTGAGATGATCTGATTTTAAAACTTATAGGTCGTAGACCTGACTTTGTCATGGCTTTCATGTAAAATCATCCGCAATTTTTATATAACACTTTGTGAGTTATTTCATGGGTTTTAATTGCGGTATTGTCGGCTTGCCGAACGTTGGTAAATCTACACTTTTCAATGCATTGACTAAAGCTGCTATTGCTGCGGAAAACTTCCCATTCTGTACCATTGAACCAAATACAGGCATCGTACCTGTACCTGATCCACGTTTAGACAAATTAACAGCCATTGTTAAACCACAACGTGTTATTCCAACTACGATGGAATTTGTGGATATTGCAGGTTTAGTTGCGGGCGCATCTAAAGGCGAAGGTTTGGGTAACCAATTCCTTGCAAACATCCGTGAAACTGATGCAATTGCTCACGTTGTACGTTGTTTTGAAGATGAAAACGTAATTCATGTAAATGGTAAAATTGATCCATTAGATGATATTGCAACGATTAATACTGAACTTGCACTTGCTGACTTGGAAACTGTAACTAAAGCAGTTACCCGTTTGGCAAAATCTGCAAAAAGCGGTGATAAAGAAGCCCTTGCAACAAAAGCAGTTTTAGAAAAAATTCTACCTTTACTTGATGAAGGCAAGCCAGCTCGTGCAGCTGATTTAGATGATGATGAACGTAAACTTGTGCGTGGTTTTGGTTTAATGACATTAAAACCAACCATGTATATTGCAAACGTTGCAGAAGATGGTTTTGAAAACAACCCACACCTTGAAGCTGTGAAAAAGTTAGCTGCTGAGGAAAATGCAATCGTTGTTCCGCTTTGCAACCAAATCGAAGCTGAAATTTCATTGTTGGATGATGAAGATCGTGCTGAATTCCTTGAAGCATTAGGCATGGAAGAACCAGGTCTAAATGTGGTGATTCGTGCAGGTTATAGCTTACTTGGCTTACAAACTTACTTTACAGCAGGTGTTCAAGAAGTACGTGCTTGGACTGTAAAAGTGGGTGCAACTGCACCTCAAGCTGCGGGTGTAATCCACACTGACTTTGAGAAAGGCTTTATTCGTGCAGAATGTATCGCTTATGATGATTTCATCCAATACAACGGTGAAAACGGCGCTAAAGAAGCAGGAAAATGGCGTTTAGAAGGTAAAACTTACATCGTTCAAGATGGTGATGTCTTGCATTTCCGTTTTAACGTATAAGCAGATCTCATGCTTTGATGAGACAGGTTGAAGACTTCTTCAACCTGTTTTTTTTCATCATAGAATCTTTCGCTGGTTTTAGTTTGGTTTATAAATGTCTGACGAATATTTAAAACTTGTTTTCTAAATCTAGATTCAACGATCTGTTGATTGATTTGCGGATCACTTTGACCATTCGCGTTATCGATCTAATTTTAACTCTGCTTTTTAATGAAACACGTATTCAGGTTTTTATAAAAAATATCAACATTTAAAATTATAATATTCCAGTAAATATACACGATATTTATTCACAGCATAAAACGCTCCAAACGTCTATCGCTAAGCCCCTGCCTCAATTGATCATCTCTATTTTGAAATCAGCTACACAATAATAAAGTTAAGTTGGTTGCACTTTTGATGCTCATATATAATAATGATAATTATTAGCATTATCACTATTACTTAACATCACAGGATTGATTCATGGCTTACTCGCTTCCACAACTGCCTTATGCATACGATGCACTTGAACCTAATATTGATACAAAAACAATGGAAATCCACCATACCAAGCACCATCAAACCTATATCAATAATATCAATGCCACAATTGAAGGCACAGCATGGGACAAGTTGTCGATTGAAGAACTGGTTTCAAAAGTGAATGAAGTTCCTGCTGATCTTAAAAATAGCGTGATTAATAATGGTGGTGGACATGCTAACCACTCTTTATTCTGGACAGTAATGAGCCCTCAAGGTGGTGGAGAGCCGATTAAACAAATCGCTGAAGCAATTGACAGAGATATTGGCAGTTTTGAAAACTTTAAAGAAGCCTTTACTAAAGCAGCACTGACACGATTTGGTAGTGGCTGGGCATGGTTAAGCGTAACCCCTGAAAAGAAAGTCATCGTAGAAAGCAGTGCCAATCAAGATTCACCACTGATGAATGGCAATATCCCGATTCTGGCTTTAGATGTCTGGGAACATGCTTATTATTTAAAATACCAAAATCGTCGTCCCGAATATATTGCGGCATTTTATAATGTTGTGAATTGGGAAGAAGTGAATCGCCGTTATTTAGAAGCAATCCAATGAAATACTATACAGACCATATGACGATGCCAATGTTCAATTCTTCACTGATTAAAAAAATAAAATTTTATATTGGTTGCGCCATTTTTTTCTTTGGTTTAGTGATATTTATCAAAGAATTCTTATTCTAAAACAAACAAAAATATAGAAGTCGATATCCTTTAAGTCAGTTTAAATTACTGACTTAAAGGGTTTTATCATAAACTAGATTCTTTATCTTTCAAATTATTTCGCGTGTAAAGCGTCTAATGATTTTTCATCCATTGCAGTACGTTGCATTCTGGCTTCTGCTAGCATTTTTTCTTGTAAATCTTTACGAAAACCCAGCAAGAATACAAACTCAGCTAAGACAAATAATGGACCAATCGCTAAACCGACTAAATCATCAACAAATGCAGGTTTTTTCTTTTCATAAAAATGCCCTACAAATTGGAATACCCATCCTACAACAAAAGTACCAATGCTGATACTTAGCCAAGTTCCCATGCCTAATTGAGCAATTTTATAGGCAAATGGATAGGCTACTGCATAAATAAGCAACATTAAAAAGCCGAATAATTTATCCAGACTATAATAATAAATCACACTTAAAACCAATAGAATCAATGCCAAAGTGATTTCAAAACCTGAAAGCATCACCCCTGCTCTAGCCGTTAGACACATGATTGAAAATACGATCATCGGAATACCAATAAAATGCGTAAATACATTTTTATGGTCTAAATGATAAGCTGCGTACTGGCTAAGAAGTTGCTCTAATCTGTTCATTTTCAGCGTCCTTGTTAATCTCTTCATTTCACTATATAAAAGCGCTAAGATAAAAGTTGTCGTCTAGCTGACAAGTTGAATTGATTTTTCATTTAAATTTGCAAAGAAGTAAATAACAACAGCTTTCACAATAAATTTATTGATACATTATGGCCAGTGACTCTGTCATATTCACGCTAAATTGCTGCCCTTAAAGGAAGATTGTAAATGGTTCTACTCAGTGCTTATCGCTACTGATTTTATCTAAGGAACTTTCTATCCTACTGACTATGCTGTTAGATATATTTGAAAATCAAAGCAAAGATTAACAATGATACCTAAAAGGACATATTGTGCTGAATTCAACGGACCTTGAATTATTATCAAAGAATTTATGGTATTCACAACTGCCTATTCCTTTTCAACAATTGATTCAACAACAAGCCCATTATCAAAAATTTGAGCGTGATCAAGCGATTTTCAGATCAGGCGATCTATTTAATGGCATCTATGCGGTCTTAGATGGTCGGGTACGCTTAGGCTATATTGATATCGAAGGAAATGAATCCGTTGCTGCTATTGCAGAACCGATTATGTGGTTTGGAGAAATTTCTTTGGTGGATCAACAACCACGTTCTCATGATGCCATTGCTGTTGGAAAATGTTTAATTTTACATATCCCCAGCCAAGCGATTCAGAAAATTCTAAATGACTATCCGCAATATTGGTTCCATATCGCCCAATTGACCAGTCAAAAACTTCGCTTTGCTTTTTTAGAACTCATTTCAATTCAGACCCAGCATATACAACAACGATTGGCTCAACGTTTGATGTTTATCTTAAACGGTTATGGCAATCATATCCGTATTGAAAATAACATCATTCATTTATCTCAAGAACAATTGGCATTGCTGCTCAAATGCTCACGCCAGACCATTAACCAAGAATTACATTTACTCGAACAACAAGGTGTTTTAAAAATTGCCTTTAAAAAAATAGAAATATTAGATATCAATCAATTACATTCTATTGCTCACTCACTAGGCCAACTCTAATTTAACACATCACTTTTCCACTTTTAGACAAATATTAAATTCACCTTAAACGGCTGGAATATATAATCATTTTATAAATAAAATATACAAATTATTTATTCTACTTTGTGAAAAATACAATTATATTTTAGCTAGGCGCTAATGCCATCTCAATAAAAGTTGAAATAAATGAAAAAAATCACAACATTGCTCACAGCGGGATTATTCACTGTACTTAGCGCGTCTGCATTTGCATGCCCTAAAGGTACAACATTGGTTGGTGGTACAGGCCCAAACCATAAAGGCGGTAAATGTGTTGCGGCAAATCCTGCAGCTCAAGCCACTCAAAAAGCAACAGCTGCAAGTACAAAAGCCAAAGCTGATGCAACTCAAGCAAAAGACAAAAGTGTAGCTGCAACCAAAGCTGTTGAAGCGAAACCGAAAGAAGCAGCGACAAAGATAAAAACTGAAACTGCTGCAAGCAAAGCAAAAGCTGAAGCAACAACCAAAGCAGTGAAAAATGACGCTGCTGCAAAATCAACTGCTGCCAAAGACAAAGCAGTGAAAACTGCATCAACCAATCCATTAAAACCTTAAGTAACACCGAACGTACTTAACCTAGATCTGTATCAATAAAAAATGGCGCATATTTGCGCCATTTACTAAGGTCTGTTAAAAAATATTATTATTTGCTTTAGTATTGCCTAAACTTGGATTTTCAATTGCGTCTTTACACTGGGCTTTATCACGCTCATATTGCGCTTGATTTTTTTGCATTTCACCATCTTTTTCCAATGTCGATCTTGCCCAAGTATCTAAACTGGTCATGGCTTTACGACACAACGCGTATTTACCTTCTGTCACCGAATCGGTCATTTTGACATTGATACGCCAGTCGGTACTTAATTTCCGTAAAGGTTTACGTACATTGTCTTCAATCAAATTCAATTGCTTACGGTAGACAAAGGGTTCCACCTGATTGATCAGTTTCCATGCTTCATTGGCATAGGTTGTCGCATCATTGGTTAGTTTTGGCGCAGCTTTAATTTCAACTTTTTCTTTAGGTTCAGAAGATGAATTACCACATGCTTGTAAACCTAAAACACCTAACACCAAGGTCATACTCAATAATAATTTCGACTGATTTGCGAACATAAAGTTACGCCTAAATAAACATTTCGCTACTATGCTAGTAAATTCGGGTAGAATACACAATCTTGATTTTACCTTTTGTTTTACTCTCGTTTTAGGTGTCCTGTGTCAGAGCACAATCCCTCAGTCCAAACTGCTGGCTTTTGGCAAGGCGCTAAAGACAGTCAAGCCATCATCTTTACTTATCTGCCTGTATCTTTTGCCTTTGGTGTATCCGCGACCCAATTTGGTTTTAGTGCATGGGAAGCCTTATTTCTATCTTGCTCTATGTACGCTGGTGCTAGCCAATTTCTTGTGGTTGCATTATTGGGCAGTGGTACATCTATTTGGATGACAGCACTTACAGTCATTGCACTGGATATTCGCCACGTACTTTATGGGCCAGCCTTACAAAACCTGATTCAAGACCGTTTAAACCTAAAAAAGACCGCAGTATGGGCATGGGGTTTAACCGATGAAGTTTTTGCGGCTGGAATGATTAAACTTTCCCAACGTCGTCAAGAATGGTCAGAGTCTTGGATGCTAGGACTCAGCTTGTTTAGCTGGATGTCATGGGCCTTGGGTTCATTTTTAGGTGGTTTATTTGCAGATCAAGTCAGCGACTTGCCACAATTTTTACAAGCCGCTTTAGACTTTTTATTACCTGCATTGTTCTTAAGCTTCTTATTGGCTGCCTTTGAGAAAAAACATACTTTTGTGGTTGCCGTATCTTTAGTGGTTTCCGCATTGGCCTGTTATTTTATCAACATGTCGGCAGCAATTTTTATTGGGATTGCATCTGGAATTTTAGCGGGATTATTTAAACATTTTGTTTTAAAGCAAACTGATGAAGTGAGTATTTAAAGTGGATTTACAGATTATCTTGGTGGGGATATTGGTCGGTATTGCAAACTTTGCTTCACGCTTTGGTCCATTCTATCTGCTGCAAAAAAGCCAACAACACACACAATCTCGTGGCGCAACATGGTTAAAAATTGCATTAGGCAGTATTGGAATTGCGGCAATCAGTTCAATGTTAATTGTTGCCACACTCCCGCCATTGATCGAAACCCCAAATAAAAGTTTTGCGATGTTGGTGGGCTTTATTGTACTCACAGGATTATATTTTAAATTTAAAAGAATTGTTTTAGCAACACTCACAGCAGCATTGGCCTATGGCTTGGTCTATACCTATCTGTAGTTTTGTTGTTTGAGCATACTTTAATGTATCATCAGATCAGCGTTTAAATTTAAAGTCTTTCGGATTTAAAATACTTTGATCTAATCAATTTACAATAAAAAACCATGTGAATTAATTAGTTGTGTATGATTGCTTTCAAATATAAGATTTAAAATACGCAACTCGATATGTTTATCGCACACTTACCTTCAGGCTATATCTTGGCTAAACTTTTACTCAAGAAATTTAAAAAGACAAAAATCACCAATAAAGTTTTTTTTACGCTGATTATGCTTGGTGCCGTTTTTCCTGATATTGATCTATTCTATTTCTATTTATTCGATCATAGGTCGGTACATCACCATAAGTATTTTTTACATTGGTTTTCATTTTGGCTTCCAATCTTTCTAATCGCTTTATGTTATTTCATCCATTCTAAATACACGGCTAAGCCTGCCCTGATGATCAGTCTTTTTTCGGGTGCTGCCCTACTACATATTGGCTTGGATACTTTTGTAGGTGATGTTTGGCTTTTTGCACCGTTTATTGATCAACCCTATGTATTTTTTGAAGTCAGCTCACGTTATCAGCCGTGGTGGTTAAACTTTATTCTGCATTGGTCGTTTTTTGTAGAATTATTGATCTGCCTCATTGCGTTGATTCTGTTGGTTGGTAAAAAGAATTAATTAAAAATTCTTAATCAGTTTCTTGCGCAAATTCAAAGCCACTTCATTTGTAGTGGCAAACCACCTATAAGCTAAAAACTTTATAAAAAAATCTGTTAGACAATATCATTATTTTATGTCAATCAACCCTTAACACACGCCTGAGTTCTGCTATGCTAACAGTCCATAAGACAAGCATGGAAGAATAGCATGAGCGTTACTATTGGTACCCCACTTCAATCATCTGCATTTAAAGTTTTACTGTTAGGTTCAGGAGAGCTTGGTAAAGAAGTGGTGATTTCATTACAACGACTTGGTGTCGAAGTTCATGCGGCAGACCGCTACGAAAACGCACCTGCCATGCAAGTTGCTCATTTCTCTTATGCCTTAAACATGGCAGATGCAACAGAATTAAAAGCTTTAATTGAAAAAGTAAAACCCAATCTTATTGTTCCAGAAATTGAAGCGATTGCTACTCAAGTATTAGTCGAAATCGAACAACAAAATATTGCAACAGTGATCCCTTCGGCAAAAGCAGTGAATTTAACCATGAACCGTGAAGGGATTCGTCGCTTAGCGGCAGAAGAACTTGGTTTACCGACTTCCGCTTACCGTTTTGCCAATACTTTAGAAAGCTTCCGTTCTGCATGTGATGACATTGGTTATCCGAACTTTGTTAAACCTGTCATGTCTTCCTCTGGTAAGGGGCAATCTCGTGTCAAAGAATATGCAGAAGTAGATGCGGCTTGGGAATATGCTCAAACGGGTGGTCGGGTAAATCAAGGTACAGTCATCGTTGAGTCACAAATTGACTTTGATTTTGAAATCACCTTACTCACTGTACGTTCGAAAAATCCAGAAACAGGTGAAATTGAAACCGCTTATTGTGACCCAATTGGGCATCGTCAAGATTCAGGCGACTATGTAGAAAGTTGGCAGCCCCAAGCAATGACAGAAGCAGCTTTAAATGAAGCCAAACGCATTGCCAATAAAGTCACTGTAGCACTTGGTGGCTGTGGAATTTTTGGGGTAGAACTGTTTGTAAAAGGTGATAAAGTATGGTTTAGTGAAGTATCACCGCGTCCACACGATACAGGCTTAGTCACACTTGCATCACAATTCCAAAGCGAATTTGAATTACATGCGCGTGCAATTTTAGGTTTACCAGTCAATACTGAACGGCATAGTATTGCTGCAAGTGCTGTAATCTATGCAGGTATGGATGCAAACAATCTTTTATACACTGGCTTAGATCTTGCTTTGCAAAATCCTGCGACAGACTTACGCCTGTTTGGTAAACCAGAAGGATTTAAACGTCGTCGTATGGGCGTGGCAACAGCGCGTGCTGAAACAACAGACCAAGCACGTGAACTTGCACAAGAAACGGCTGCAAAAGTCACTGTTCATTTAAACAACTAGCCAATATATTTGCGGACAAGACATCCATGATCAACACCTCTCCTCTGTTGGAATATGTAACTGATATACATGACATTAAAGCGATTAATCAATGGCGTAGCGATGTCGAACAACAGTTAAATGAGGCCTATGATCATGGTACAACAATACGCGAAATTGTGCGTACCCGCTCAAATGTGGTGGATGAAGCCCTTATGTTTCTCTGGAAGCATTCAGGGCTGGATCAAACAGATCTCGGTTTATTTGCTGTTGGTGGCTATGGACGACGCGAAATGTTGCCCTATTCCGATGTCGACATCATGATTCTTTCAGAAGAAGATCTTTCTCCTGAACAAGAACAAACGGTGACGCAATTTATTTCTACACTTTGGGATGTGGGGAATTTTAAACCGGGTGTCAGTGTACGTACCATCCGTAGTTGTTTTGAACAAGCTACCAATGATCTTACTGTGGCAACCTCGCTGATTGAAGCGCGATTAATTATTGGCAATCAACATCTGGCAAGATGGCCTCGTCGTGTCGTTTCCCAAACTTGGACAGATAAAACCTTCTTTGATGCCAAGATGGATGAACAAGCGCAACGCTATGCACAACATAACAATACTGAAAGTAATTTAGAACCCGATATTAAAAATGCACCCGGCGGTATTCGGGACATTAACCAAATTGGCTGGATTGCCAAACGGCATTTTCGAGTCAATCGTATTTACGACTTGGTTCATTTGGGTTTTATTTCTGAATTTGAATTGGGCGTTCTGGAAGAAGCTGAAAACTTTCTTTGGGAAATTCGCCATCATTTACACCGTTTAACTAAACGTGATGAAAATCGTCTATTGTTTGATTATCAACGTGATATTGCAGCTAAATTTGGCTATACACGAGAAGATGATCATCATCCAAATTATCCAATTGAACAGTTCATGAAGCGTTATTATCGTACCGCGCAACAGGTTTCGACCTTAAATGAAATGTTATTGGCTTATTTTAATGAATCGGTGATTACCCCACGTTTACCCGACTATGAACGTAAAATCGAAAATATTAACGAACATTTTAAATTGGTTGATGGCAAGCTTGCCGTTCAACAACATAAAACCTTTTCAGAAAATCCAAGCGCTATTTTAGAGATTTTTTATATCTTGGCGAATCGCCCTGAAATCGAGGGTATTCGTGCACGTACATTGCGTCTTTTGACTTTAGCAGCAAAACGCATTGATCAAGCATTTCGTGATAATCCGACCCATCAAGCATTATTCATGGCGATCATCCGCTCTCCATATCGTTTATATGAAACCATGGTGGCAATGAAGCGTTATGGTGTATTAGGAAATTATATTCCTGCATTTGGTCAAATCATGGGGCTGATGCAATATGACTTGTTCCATATTTATACCGTCGATGCACATACCTTACTGTTAATTCGTAACTTAAATCGTTTTAAAGAACCCGGCTTTGCCAAAGACTATCCTGTTGTCAGTTCTGTATTTCAACGCTTAGTCCGCCGTGACATCGTATTCCTTGCTGCATTATTCCATGATATTGCCAAAGGCCGTGGTGGAGATCACAGTGAACTTGGCGCTGAAGATGCAATTGAATTCTGTCTTGCGCATGGGTTTACTGAGCGCGAATGTAATCTGGTTGCTTGGCTCATCCAAAACCATTTACTGATGTCGATGACCGCACAGAAAAAAGATATTTCTGACCCAGATGTGGTGAAAGAGTTTGCTGAAAAGCTTGGTGATATGGAGCATTTAGATTATCTCTATACGCTGACAGTTGCCGATATCAATGCCACCAATCCAAAACTTTGGAATACATGGCGCTCTTCTTTGATGCGTCAACTCTATACCCATGCGCGTGATGTAATTCGTTCTGGTTTGGGTCGACCTGTTGATTATCAAATGCTGATTGAAGATACCAAATTCTCTGCAAGTGAAGTCTTGGTGGATGAGTTTCCACTGGATCAAGTTGAAAAGGTTTGGCAAGAGCTTGGGGACGAATACTTCCTTAAAGAATCCGCAGATGAAATTGCATGGCATACCCGTGCAATTTTGCAACACGGCGACAATCCTGCACCATTGGTGCTCATGCGTGCGCACCGTAAAGCAGCACAAGATGCTGTACAGATCTTTATTTATACACAAGACCAACCCAATCTGTTTGCCACCACAGTGGCAATTTTGGATCGAATGAATCTAGATGTCCAAGATGCACGGATTATCACTGCAACCAAAGCCTTTAGTTTAGATACTTATGTGGTCTTGGATCGTTTCGGTACCTTATTAACCGATCCTGAACGTGAAGAAACAGTCAAACAGTCATTAATTAAAGCCTTAAGCGAATCAGATAAATATCCGGGTTTGATGCAACGTCGTATTCCACGTCAACTTCGTCACTTCGACATTGAAAATACCGTGAATGTAACACTTAACGAAGCTTTGCAGCAAAATATGGTAGAAATCTCTACCCTCGACCAACCTGGCTTACTTGCACGCGTTGGTGGTTTATTTATGATGCAAGGTCTAGACATACATTCTGCTAGAATCGCCACACTGGGTGAAAAAGCAGAAGATATTTTCTTTGTCACCAAAAAAGATGGCACCCCCCTCACTGAAGCTGAGGCTGAAGTCTTTACCGCAAAATTAAAAGCGGCATTAGATGAAGCATCCAATCAGATCTGTGGGCAACATTAATCTTACTTTCTATCGTGGTAATTGTTTCATGAACTCTAGTTTGTCTTTATTACATCCTTATCCATTTGAAAAGTTAAGCCAGCTTTTTCAGGATGTAAAACCTGCAGATTTACCTTTGATCCCACTTTCAATTGGAGAACCAAAGCATCCTGCTCCTGAGTTTGTGAAGCAAGCGATCATTGATAATTTTCAGCACCTTTCAACTTATCCAAACAGCAAAGGTTTACCTGAACTTCGTGAAAGTATTGCTCAGTGGCTAACCCGTCGTTTTAAACTGAATGCAATCAGTGCCGAAGATCATGTCCTTCCAGTTACAGGTACACGTGAAGGGATTTTCTCTTTTGTACAAGCCTTGATTAATCGTGATGATGTACCTTATGTGGTAATGCCTAATCCGTTCTATCAGATTTATGAAGGTGCAACACTTTTAGCTGGTGCCAAGCCATACTTTGTCAACTGTACCGAAGATAACAATTATCTCGGTGATTTTGATGCTGTACCTGCTGAAGTTTGGGAAAAAACTGCACTTTTGTTTGTTTGTACGCCGGGAAACCCTACTGGTGCGGTACTTTCAAAAGCACAATTTAAAAAGCTCATTGCACTTTCTGACCAATATGACTTTGTGATTGCGTCTGATGAATGTTACTCAGAATTGTGGTTTGATGAAGCACCGATCGGCTTATTAGAAGTCTGTGCTGAATTAGGTCGTGACGACTATAAAAATTGTATCGTATTTCATTCTCTGTCTAAGCGTTCAAACCTACCAGGTATGCGCTCAGGTTTTGTTGCTGGGGATGCAAACTTACTTAAACCTTATTTAAAATTCCGTACTTATCACGGCGCTGCAATGCCAGTCCAACATCAATTGGCTTCAATTGTTGCTTGGAACGATGAAACACATGTTGAAGAAAATCGTAGACTTTATCTTGCTAAGTTTGATTTATTCCAAAATGAACTCGGTCATCTTTTAGCATTACAAAAGCCTGATGCTGGTTTCTATTATTGGTTAAAAGTCGATCATGATGAAAACTTTGCCAAAATGTTAATGGAAAAAGCCAACATTAAAGTTTTACCGGGGCGTTATTTGTCTCGTGATACTGAACAAGGCAATCCTGGTGAAGGTCATGTTCGTATGGCATTGGTCGCGGATATTGCTCAATGTGAGCAAGTGATTCAACGTCTAAAAGCTATTTTATAAAAATATACTGTTATAAAAAAATGCCCCAAATTTGGGGCATTTTTTTATGGTATTTAAAAATCAAAGGTTGCACTTAATTTAAAGGTACGGGGATCACCTAAAGACAAATAGGTATAGTCATTTACAGATGCTGAAGCCCAATAATCCTTGTCTAAAACATTAGTCACTGAGAAATTGAATGTTGTCGGAACTTTATTAATTTTGGTTTTATAATTTGCACCAACATCTAATCTCGTCCAATCGTTAATTTTCAACGTATTGGCATTATCGGCATATGTTGAACCCGTATACACAACACGACCATTTACACTAATATCCTGTTCAACTGGCAATTTCCAATCTGCTTCTAAATTCGCTTGAAACTTTGGAACGCCAATAACTTCATTATTATTGTATAAACCTTGATAAGTATCCTTCTGTTTGGTATCAATCCACGTCGCACCACCCAAAATCTTAACGAAGTCAGTTAATTGACCATAGGCATTAAATTCAAGACCTTGATGGATATTGGTTGCCTGACTCAATTGTGGAGTTCCAGAAGTATTCACAGAAGCTTTTCGACGGTCTGTATAGAAGTAACTCAATGCACCACCGAGGTGATCATTTTCGAACTTTAATCCAACTTCTTTCTGCTTAGATACAAAAGGATCAGCAATATAGTTATTACCGACACTATCCTGTATCGCATCCCCTTGTACTAAAGCTTCTATATAATTAGCGTAAATTGCCATTTCAGGGGTTAATTTATAGCTTACACCTAATGCTGGGGTAACTTTGTTTTTATTAATATCGTACTTATAGGTACCATATGAATAAACATCTTGTTCAATTTCTTGATAGCGCGCACCAAGCATTACAGTCAAACGATCATTTAGAGCAGAAATATTATCGCCTAAAGCTACACTTTTTAAAGTATTCACCCCTGCTTTGGGGTATGTACCAGCGGCACCTAGCCATTTATTAATATTTGAGCCATCTGTATAAATAGGATTATAAAAATTATCGTCTAAACTTGTTGCATAACCATAACTATATCGTTTATCTGCTCGATAGATCGACCCAGAAAAAACTACATTGTGCTTTAAAGTACCTGTATCAAATTTCGTTTTTACCCCAATTTCTGCACTGTTATTGGTATCTTTTCGTGGAATGGTCGATGCCGATAATTTGGCAGCTCCTGTTTGAGTATTACTTAATTGCTGACTTGAATAGACACCATCTTCTTCTGTTTTACGGAATCCATAAGCAGCATATGCAGTTGTTGCATCATTTAAATCATATTCTGCACGGAAGCTACCAAAAATATCTTCTTCATTTGAATATGTCCATGACTGACCATGATAATTCGCATACTGTGATGCACTTGGTAATGCAGTTACGCTATTGGTTAAACGCAAACTTGGGCGATTTTCACTTAAACGGTTGTTGGTATATCCCAAATCACCAGAGAGGCGTAATTGTTCACCTTTATAATCCATCGCAATTGAAGCTACACCTAGTGAATTATCTTCTTTGTCAATTTCTGTATTGCCACCATGATATGCCGTATTTACACGCACACCAAATTTCTCATCTTCACCAAAACGTCTCGATACATCTGATGAAATATAGCCACCATTAAAATCTGTACCTACATTGATACGATTTAATGACTCATTTCCCGCTCTTTTAGGCAACAAATTAATAGAACCACCAATCCCAGTTCCTCCGGGAATCGCTCCATTTAAAAACGCTGAGGCACCTTTAAATACTTCGACACGTTCAAATAACTCCGTTGGAATATATTGACGAGGAAGTATTCCATATAAACCGTTATAAGCCGTATCATCAGAAGCTAGCACAAAACCACGAATAAAATATGCTTCCTGAAAATTCCCAAAGCCCTTTGCTGTACGCACAGCTGAATCTGCCTGAAGTACATCTCCCACACTCTCAGCTTGTCGCTCTTGAATATATTGATTGGTATAACTGGTTAGATTAAACGGCGTATCTATATTTTTCTGATTACCAAATATCCCAACTTTACCGCCAGAAGCCACTTGTCCACCGGCAAACGCTGGCATTAAACCCTCTGCTGATGCATCTGCACTTGCGACTACTGTAATCGTACTCAGTTGTTTTGCATTACCATTGCTCGACTGAGACAATGAAGCATCTTGTTGTTCAGCATGCGCAATTGCAGCACTTGTCGCCACTGCCATCATCACAATTAAGGGTTTAATTTTTCGCATAGGAGGCTCTAAAACAGTCGTCTAAATTAAGCCGCCATATTAAATGATAATCACTCTTACTTAAACTTACTTTCTCATTTTGTAAGCGTGATTTTTTAAATAAAAAAGCAAGATCTCATGGTATTTATTTATTAAAAAATATTATAAATTGTGAATGGTCTTGTAGTTTTTATACAAAATTATGCTGATCTTGATGGTTTCTATATTAAAAACATATAAATAATTTTAACCACTCAAGCCATCTAATAATCAAGGCCATAAAACAACAAATATCACTAACTTCAACGGCCTCTCTATAGCAAAATTTAACTGCTTAACTTTCAAAAAATCACATTAAGCGCTGTATTGCAACTTGACCAAACATAGAGCCTTTAGAGATACTCAACTTATCTCTACTCATTTAAAAAACTAAAATGAAATCGCATGACCCAATGAAAAAAAAGCGCATAAACTCAAAACTCGGGATCATTATTGCAATTATTTTTATTGTGCTAATCGTCGCTTTTATTGGATGGAAATCTTCAAGTAAAAAACAGACTTCTCCAGAAAATGCAGCAACATCCGCTTCTAACACTAAGCCAGCACTGACTGTAATGGTGATACAACCCGAGCTGCAAAACTGGAAGCAAAACTTTACGGCCAATGGCAATATTGCTGCATGGCAAGAAGTGGTGATTGGCAGTGAACTTTCGGGGCAACGAATTACCAAAGTCAATGTCAACGTTGGTGATAACGTACAACGTGGACAAGTTTTAGCTGAAATTAACAGTGAAAGTATTCGCGCTGAATTGGCGACAGCAAAGGCCAATTATGCTGAAGCGAAAGCTGTGCTCGCTGATGCCAGTATCAATAATCAACGTATTCAACAACTCAAAAATACTGGTGCAATTTCACAACAAGAAGCGACAAAATACCTGACTTCTCAAAGTACAGCACAAGCCCGCTTAGATGCAGCCAAAGCCCAAATTGACAGTAATCAGCTTCGTTTAACGCAAACCCAAGTGATTGCACCCGATCATGGGGTTATCTCAGCACGTACAGCAACAGTTGGCTCATTGGCACAAACGGGACAAGAACTGTTTCGCTTGATCCGTGATAACCGTTTGGAATGGCGTGCCGAAGTCACCTCGACAGACTTATATAAACTTAAAAAAGGCATGACCGCACATATCACCTCACCTGATCCTAGCCGTTCAGCCGTTTCAGGTAGCGTTCGCATGATTGCACCAGTCATTGACCCGCAAACACGTTATGGCTTGGTCTATGTGGACATACCAACCACTGATGCTGTTCGTATGGGTATGTTTGTCAAAGGTGAGTTTGATCTAGGCGAAAAGCCAGCACTCACAGTGCCTCAAACCGCAGTACTTTTACGTGATGGTTTCTCTTATGTGTTTATTGTCAATAAAGATAATCGAGTGACTCAACAGAAAGTCACACTTGGTCGACGTTTAAATGATCGTGTTGAAATTGTTGATTTAGCAGCAAACACTCAACTGGTTGCCTCTGGAACAGGATTCTTGTCAGATGGTGATTTAATCAAACGTGGGCAAGCTATTCCAGATACACCATTGACCAAACAACTCGTTAGCACGCAGGAGAAATAACATGAATTTCTCCGCTTGGTCGATTAAAAATCCGATTCCCGGTATCTTGCTTTTTATCATGCTTGGTTTAGCCGGTTTGATGTGTTTTCATTGGATGAAAATCCAACAATTCCCCGATATTGAATTACCGATGGTTACGGTTACTGCGGCTTTACCCGGTGCAGCACCACCGCAACTGGAAACAGAAGTTGCACGTAAAATTGAGAACTCGATTGCAACTTTACAGGGACTTAAAAATCAATATACCAATATCCAAGATGGTGTAGTTACCGTAACTGCCGAGTTTCAACTGGAAAAACCACTGCAAGAAGCTGTTGATGATGTCCGTAACGCGGTTTCACAAGTACGTTCAGATTTACCTGCGGATCTTCGTGATCCAATTGTCAGTAAAATCAATCTTTCAGGTTCACCGATTCTCACCTACACTATCCAATCCCCTCGTATGGATGAGGAAGCACTGTCTTGGTTTGTAGATTATGATGTTGCACGTGCAATGTTAAAAGTCAAAGGCGTTGGTGCGGTTTCTCGTGTAGGCGGTGTCACGCGTCAAGTTGAAGTTGAATTAGATCCTGAAAAACTCTTAGCGTTAAATGCCACTGCAACAGACATCACCCGACAATTACGCCTTGTTCAGCAAGATGCTTCTGGTGGGCAAACCAAAATAGGCGGCAGTGAACAGTCTATTCGTACCATTGCCACAGTAAAAACTGCTGCTGAAATTGCAGCAATGGATATTGCCTTGAGTGATGGTCGCCATATTCGGCTGGATCAAGTTGCCAGCATTCGTGATGGCATTGCTGAACGACGTTCTGCTGCACTGTTAAATGGCCACCCCGTGATTGGCTTTGAAATTACCCGCAGTAAAGGTGCAAGTGAAGTTGATGTTGAAATCGGAGTAAAAGAGGCACTTGAAACATTAAAAGCGGCGCATCCTGATATTAAAATCACTGAAGCATTTAACTTTGTAAATCCTGTGGTTGATAACTATAAAGGCTCAATGTCCTTGCTGTATGAAGGCGCACTGCTTGCAATCTTGGTGGTTTGGCTGTTTTTACGTGATTGGCGTGCTACGATCATTGCGGCTACTGCTCTGCCTTTGTCCATTCTACCTGCCCTAATTGGCATGTATTACTTAGGTTTTACTTTAAATATTGTCACACTGTTAGCCATGTCGTTGGTTGTGGGAATACTGGTCGATGATGCCATTGTAGAAATTGAAAATATCATCCGGCATCTTCGAATGGGGAAAACGCCTTATGAAGCGGCGATGGAGGCAGCCGATGAAATTGGTTTAGCCGTGATTGCCACCACTTTCACCTTGATTGCCGTGTTCTTACCCACTGCCTTTATGAGTGGTATTGCGGGTAAATTCTTTGTGCAATTTGGCTGGACAGCGGCTTTGGCTATTTTTGCCTCACTCTTGGTGGCACGCTTACTGACACCTATGATGTCAGCCTATATTCTTAAACCTTGGGTTGGTAAAGTTGAAAGTCATCACGACAATCAAGTATTAGATGATCAAAGCCAAGCAATCAAAGATCATGGTGATCTTGAACTTCAACATGATCGTGCCAAAGATGGTCGGGTGATGCGCGCATATATGCGGATGGTGACGTGGTGTTTAAATCATCGTTGGATCACCTTAAGCAGTGCCATCATATTTTTTATTGCTTCACTGATGCTCATTCCATTACTCCCTACAGGCTTTGTTCCACCGCCTGATACTGGGCAGACCCAAGTGCGTGTAGAGCTTCCACCAGGTTCACAATTTCCCGATACCTTAAAAGCAGCAGAATACGCCCGTAGTTTAATTAAGGATCATCCTGAAATTAAAAGTGTCTATACCACGATTGGTGGTGGTTCAGCAGGTACAGATCCTTTTGCAGGTGGTGCATCAAGTGAACCAAGAAAAGCAACCTTAACCATTCAAGTCACAGCACGTTCAGACCGTGCTGCAAGTTTGCAAAAAATTGAAAATGATTTGCGCCAACGTTTAGCTCCACTGCCTGGTGCACGAATTCAAGTCGGTATTGCAGGCAATAACAGCCAATACCAAATTGCGCTGTCAGGTGATGACCCTGATGTACTAATCACGACAGCACGTCAAGTAGAACGAGAAATCCGTACTATTCCAAATATTGGTAGTATTACCTCAAGCGCAGCATTGATTCGCCCTGAATTGGTAATTCGCCCTGACTTTGCAAAAGCTGCGGATTTAGGCATTACCACACAAAATATCGCTGAAACTGTGCGTATTGCCACGGCGGGAGATTTTGATCAGAACTTGGCAAAATTAAACCTTTCGCAACGACAAATTCCAATTGTCATCAAACTGCCCCTGTCTGCACGTCAAGATCAAGATCTGATTAAACGCTTGATGATTACTGGTAGTAAAGGTCCAGTGATGTTAGGCACCATTGCACAAGTTAATATTGAAAGTGGTCCTTCACAAATTGACCGTTTTAACCGTTTACGTAACATCAACTTTAATATTGAGCTCAATGATCAGCCTTTAGGCGATGTTGCGGCTGCTGTAGATAAACTTCCAACCATCAAAAACTTACCTCCGACAGTAAAACGTACCAATCTGGGTGATGCCGATGTGATGGAACAGCTCTTTGCAAGCTTTGGTTTAGCTATGCTAACAGGCGTATTGTGTATCTATGTGGTCTTGGTGCTACTGTTTAAAGACTTCTTACAACCGATCACCATTTTAGTGGCATTGCCTTTGGCACTGGGTGGTGCGTTTGTGCTACTGCTTTTAGCAAAAAGTAGTTTTTCGATGCCAAGTTTGATTGGCTTAATCATGTTGATGGGAATTGCCAGTAAAAACTCGATTCTTTTGGTCGATTATGCAATTATCGCCCGTAATGAACGGCAGTATTCACGTATGAATGCGCTCTTAGATGCCTGCCATAAGCGTGCACGCCCCATTATTATGACCACTTTGGCGATGGGCGCAGGTATGTTTCCGATTGCCTTAGGAATAGGTACAGATCCAAGTTTTAGAGCACCGATGGCAATCTCTGTAATTGGTGGACTGATTACCAGTACCTTCTTGTCGTTATTGGTTATTCCTGTTGTGTATACCTTTATCGATGATATTCACAACATGTTATTTAAGCGCAATAAAGCCAATAAATCGAACGAAGCAAGCGTATCTCATTCTTGATTTTTTAAAATTGAATCAGATGCTCAACCGAACTAATTGCTAGACCCAATGGATGAGATGACAACATAATGTAAAAGAAAATGCCTATCTAGATCTTTATTAGATAGGCATTTTTATTGGGGCTAATTTTATTTGGGTTAATTCAGCAACAAAGCCACAGCAAATAAACCAAAGCATAAGGATGAAAGATAATAAATATATTTGATTTTGGTTTTAAACCAATGCATAGCTTTATTTTGAGTCATCAATCGCACCAGAAACAAGTTCCAGATCAAAACCACACTCACCATCCACAGACAGGTTAAAGTCAGTTGAACAACATTATAGTGTTGATAAATTGCCATAATAATACTGCTATAAAACAGGATATTTTTAGGATTTAATAAACTCGACTGTATCCCCAGCAAGACATATTTTATCCATGCAAAGGTTGGCTTATTTTGGTGTTCTATATGATAATCCACTGTTAGCTTAGCTTGTTGTGCAAATATGAAACACCGATAAGACAAATAACTTAAATAAGCAATACAGCCCCATTTTACCAACTTTAAAATTTCATCATCAAATTTGCCAAGAAAAAACAATGAGCCCAAAATAAGACCAATCACGACAACATTTCCCAAGACGATCCCTAAACAAACAGCTCTCGCCGCATGTGGCCCATTTCGAAACAATGAGGTTAAAATAAGAAAAAAATCAGGGCCGGGTGAAAGTAAAGCAATGAAATGGGTGACAATCACAATAAAGAACAGTTGCATTACTCGATCCAAAAAATATTTAGATGAGCTTAAATACTTTTAGAACTTGTTATCTTGTAGATAATTGCGCAGTTAGAGCATGACAAACTGCGCTTGAAACTGCTTTGGTGTGATTCCGGTATGCGATTTAAACACATGATGAAAATGACTTTGGTCTGTAAACCCCAAATCATGTGCAACTTGAATAATTGCTTCTCCAGACTTCAAACGCTTTCTGGCTATATTTATTTTTTGATTTAATTGATACGCATGTGGTGTTAAGCCAAAATTATTTTTAAACAAGCGAATAATAGCATAACGACTAATCCCTAGACTTTGACTGAGATCCTCTAAAGAAAGCATCTGTTTACTATGCTTCATATCATCAATCATTGCACCCAAATGCTTTTGAAAATAATCAGACTGCTTTAATAAGGTAAATTCAAAATTGGGCAATAATATTTCACTCAGCACTTCAATTAATTGTTGTTGTTTGAATAAAATCGATATGGTTGGATCAAATAACAGCTGATTTAACTGGGTAAATGCTTGGTATATATGCGGGTTTGTTAAAATTTGTGGTTTTAGCAACGGAATGTGATGAGGATAAAGCTGCTCAATATCTTTGACTAATTCTGAAACGAGTTGAGCAACCCAATGTGCATCTAAATGCATCATCTGATAACTCCATGCTTGATTTTCCAGTGGATTACATGCGTGTTCCACCTCAGCTGGAATGATCACTACACTTCCTGTTTGAATTTGCTCTTCACTGGCAAAATAGCTACTAAAGCGGCTTATTCCACAATCTACAGCACCAATCGAAAAGGTCGGATGGCTATGTGATTTATAGCAAATACGGCTTTGACATGCCCTACGTGTTTCGACATAGGGCATTTGCGGATCAGTCCAAAATTCAACTGTAGTGTCTAATTGCATTATATCCTCAGTCTTATTTTGGTCTTTACAACAGGTTATTCTGCTAAAGCTTTTTCAATATCCTGTTCTATATCCTCAGGCTTCGTGGTGGGTGCATAGCGGTTAATCACTTCACCTTTCTTATTAATTAAGAATTTGGTGAAATTCCACTTAATGCCACTGCCGAGTATGCCCTTACTATTATTGGTTAAATAACGGAATATCACATGCGCTTCAGGCCCTTTTACATTCACTTTAGCGAACATTGGAAAAGAAACACCATAATTGCGTTGGCAATAAGCGCCGATTTGCTCATTTGTACCTGGGTCTTGTCCACCGAACTGGTTACAAGGAAATCCTAAAACTTCAAGACCTTGGTCTTTATATTTCTCGTAAACCTTTTCTAATCCTGCAAATTGTGGAGTAAAGCCACATTTACTTGCAGTATTTACAATCAATAAAACTTTTCCTTCATAATCAGAAAAAGATTTATTTTCACCCTCTAACAGCTCAGCCTCAAACTGATAAATGTTGGTCATGGATACGTTTCCTCGTCGCCTTTTTCTTGTGATTTTAATTCTAAAGAAGCGGAATTTACGCAGTAGCGTAAGCCCGTTGGTTGTGGTCCATCTTCAAATACATGCCCCAAATGAGCGTCGCAATGATGGCATATAATTTCTACACGTTCCATACCATGCGAATGATCATCTTGTTCTTCTATAACAGTATTATTGATTGGTTTAAAAAAGCTCGGCCAACCACAACCACTGTCATATTTAGTTTCTGAAGAGAATAATTCTTCCCCACAACATCGACATACATAGGTTCCATGCTGCTTGGAATTCCAATACTTTCCAGTAAAGGCAGGTTCAGTGCCCTTTTGTCGAGTGATTTTAAATTCCTCTGGTGATAACTCTCTTTGCCATTCTCGGTCTGTTTTATTGAGTTTTCCCATCATTAAACTCCTTTAAATCTTTGACATTCAATGTCATGCTTCAGTACTTCCATATTTACGCTAGAGCTTGGAAAATTTCTAGCTAAATTTCAACATAGATTGTGATATTTCAGTAATCTATTTTTTTAACTCAAAATAATTGGATAAAATTATGTCCGTTTTAGGTAACACAACCCCACGTGAAATCAAGAAATCGTCAAAGCTAGAGCATGTTTGCTACGACATTCGTGGACCAGTGTTACGAGCGGCCAATGAGATGGAAGAAGCCGGTCATAAAATTATTAAATTAAATATCGGTAACCCCGCCCCGTTCGGCTTTGAAGCCCCGCAAGAAATTATCAATGATGTGGCTTTAAATTTGCCTAATGCTGTCGGTTATACAGATTCAAAAGGAATCTTCCCTGCGCGTAAAGCCATCTGTCAGTATTATCAGCAAAAAGGTATCTTGGATTTACATGTCAAAGATGTGTACATCGGGAATGGTGTATCTGAACTGATCGTTATGGCGATGCAAGGTTTATTGGATGATGGCGATGAAATGCTGGTTCCAATGCCGGATTACCCATTATGGACGGCAGCCGTAAATCTATCAGGTGGTACAGCGATTCACTATAAATGTGATGACCAAAACTACTGGTATCCTGATATGGCGGATATGGAAAGTAAAATCACCCCGAATACTCGTGGTATTGTGGTGATTAACCCAAACAATCCAACAGGTTCAGTCTATCCACGCCATGTTTTAGAACAGATTGTCGCATTGGCAAAAAAACATGATCTGATTTTATTTGCGGATGAAATTTACGACAAAATTGTTTATGACGGTATCGAACATGTCTCTGTTGCAGCATTAGCAGGAAACCATTTATGTGTTTCTTTTAATGGTTTATCTAAAGCCTATCGTATTGCAGGTTACCGTTCTGGTTGGATGGCGATTACGGGCGATAAGTCTCGTGCAATGGATTACATTGAAGGCTTGGACATGCTTGCCTCTATGCGTTTATGTGCCAACCATCAAGCCCAATATGCGATTCAAACTGCTTTAGGTGGCTATCAATCAATTAATGATTTGATCCGCCCAGGTGGTCGTTTATATGAACAACGCAATATTGCTTGGGAAATGCTTAACGATATTCCTGGCGTGTCGTGCGTAAAACCAGAAGGTGCAATGTATTGTTTCCCTAGGCTGGATCCTGAAATCTATCCAATTGAAGATGATGAAAAATTCATGTTAGATTTCCTCAAAGCTGAAAAAGTTTTACTGGTTCAAGGAACAGGTTTTAACTGGCCTACACCTGATCATTTCCGTGTGGTATTCCTCCCTGCAGAAAATGAATTACGTGAAGCAATGAACCGCTTAAGTCGTTTCTTGGCAAAAATGCGTTAATCTTTATAAAGTAAAGATAAACTCAAAAAGGCATTCAAAATTGAATGCCTTTTTTAATTGCTCAATTCATCTGTACAACTAAAAACTTAGTCATTGACGTTATATTGCACAACATCTTCATTGAATGCTGAAAAAACGCACTGGCAAGCACTTTATCCAGTTTTAATAGTATGTAACTATAAATTTGAGTGATTATTTGAAAAATTACATTTTTAAATAAGTATGGGCAACAGCTCAGTATTTATATAGATTGAAAAACTGGTACAAAAAATGCTTATGACCAGAACAATGATTGAAAAGGATAGTTTATGAAAAAGACGGTTACTGCACTTACACTTGCAATTGGCATGCTTTTACCCTTTACGAGTTATGCAAAAAATAATGTCGTTGTCGTCGCAACTGGCGGTACGATCGCGGGTGCTGGAGCAAGTTCTACAAATAGCGCAACATATACTGCTGCGAAAGTTCCTGTAGATGATTTGTTGAATGCAGTTCCGCAAATTCAAAATCTTGCCAATGTTACAGGCGTACAGGCTTTACAGGTTGCTTCAGAAAGCATCACTGACAAAGAGCTTTTAACCATTGCACGCAAAGTGAACGAATTGGTTAAAAAGCCTGATGTGAATGGCGTGGTGATTACCCATGGTACAGATACTTTAGAAGAAACTGCTTATTTTCTAAGTCTTACAGTTCATACAGATAAACCAATTGTCGTTGTTGGTTCTATGCGTCCACCTTCAGCACTTTCAGCTGACGGCCCTTTGAACCTGTATAGTGCTGTTGCGCTTGCTGCCGCAGACAGTGCCAAAGGCAAAGGCGTTTTTGTGTTAATGAATGATGATATTTTTGCAGCACGCGATGTGTCAAAGACCATCAATATTCATACCGATGCTTTTGTCAGCCAATGGGGTGCTTTAGGTACACTGGTTGAAGGTAAACCTTATTGGTTTAGAAACGTTGCAAAACGTTTTAACAATAGTTCTGAGTTTAATATTGAAAACATTCAGGGTGATGCGCTACCAATCGTTCAAATCGTTTATGGTTCAGGCAATATGCTTCCAGATGCCTATGTGGCCTACGCGAAAGCGGGTGCTAAAGCCATTATTCATGCGGGTACAGGTAATGGTTCCGTAGCAAATTATATTGTTCCGACATTAAACCAACTCCAGCAACAAGGCGTACAAATCATTCGTTCTTCCCGCGTTCCACAAGGTTTTGTGTTACGTAATGCTGAACAGCCTGATGATAAATATGGTTGGGTGGTTGCTCACGATTTAAATCCGCAAAAGGCAAAACTTTTAGCCGCTTTGGCACTCACTAAAACCAAAGATGCAAAAGAAATTCAACGGATGTTCTGGGAATACTAAGTTTAATCTTTGAATCAAGCTTAATACTTGAATCATCTTTAAAACCAGCACAAAGTTAAGCGTGAACTATTGATTAAACCGTCAAATTAATTTGGCGGTTTAATTTTATCTTGATTGGATAATGATTTAATCCGCTGTTAAATCCAATTGATCAAGGATATAAAGTGTGTTGCCATCAATGATATTTTTATCGTGATCCAAATACTTTTGTTCCAGTACTCCATCCGTTTCAGAAAAACCATAGTCATCATCATTGAGCACTGCTAAATGCTGTTCATCAATCACCCATAGACCTTCAATTTTATCGTGCGGATACTGTAAACGCGCAACCAAATCCACCACTAAGGTTTTTTCTACTGGGTAGATACCCTGTTGAGCCAGACCACTCCAGCCTGCTGTTAACACATATTGTTCTAAGGTTTGTTCCGCTATCAACAAACCGAATTGTTCATCTTGCCGAATCGTCGAAGTTGGCTTTAGCTTTTCTAAATCAGTGGCATGTTGCAAATTGATTTTATAAATCCGTTTAAATGCTTGATGATTATCTTTATAGAAATCATCATCACGTTCTGCGACTAGAAATTGTGAGGCACTCAATGCGGTTATTGCCGTATTTGAATAAGCCTTCGGACCTCCTTCTTGTTGATACAAATACTGAGAAACGACTTTGCTTTCTAAATCAATCATCACAATACGCACAAGATCTGATTTGCTTACCGATGCATCAGGATTGCTCATGGTGGATTGCATGATGCCCACCAGCTTTTTTTGATCGGGTGTAATGGTTAAACCTTCCATTCCTCGATTCTGGCGTCTATTGGCATATTCTTGGGGCAATAAATACCCCGATGTTCTTCGCTCATCTAAAACATAGGCATTGATCCGGTCGATTTCTAGCCCGTCTGCATTAAAATGCACAATATGAGGACCATATTCATCACTGACCCAGAAAGTACCATCTTTGAGTGCAACCAAACCTTCAGCATCCAATCCAAATTCATCTGTCCCTATGGCTAATTTCTTGCCATCTTGGTCATAGGCGATTTCTTTACTTGCGCCAAAATGCTGATTAGGCAAACCTGTAATATTTCTGCCTGTTGGATCTTTTAATAGAATTTCTTTTATTTTCTGAATAGTTCCATCATTTTTTAACTCAAATAATCCAATCTTAGGGGTATAGTCAGGCTCTAAAAAGATTTTGCCATGATCTTGATTAACGTTATACGTGGTATTCGGCCCACGATCTGTAAGTGCATAGAATTGATACTTTTCTGTAGGGTGTGCTGAAATTTCTGAACCAAACCCACCACAACGAATCTCGATAAAATGGCCAGGTTTTGCACCATCAGGAATATTGTGAATGTTTAAAACTTCATAAGGCAAACGCACGCCTTGGCTAAATTTTTTATAAAGCTGAGGATCTGTATCAATATTGTTTGGGTCGATATGCTGTTCAGAAGACAATAAGTCCATGTTCCAATCTCATTTTTTAATATTCTGATTATTTTTTATCATGAAATCAGATAAACCACAGTAAAAGAAATGCGATAAACTGTGTAGATACACTTTCAAAGTCAATATAAATGAAAAGATTTTTTACCCTATCACTGATTGTTTGTTCTGCATCGCTACAATTGGCATATGCTGGGACGACGTTTAAAAAAGTTTCTGAGTGTCAGAGTGATTATTTTAATGGCGATTATTGTTCTAAAGCCAATCTTGCCAAATATAAAAATGCGCTTAAAACAATGCAGCCCAATTTTGATAAAAAATATATTTTACTCAATACGGGAACTTCAGATTCTTTAGAAATGGTTGCTTTAGATACCCAAACAGGGATGGCCTATCCACTCAATTATCAGTTTACGGGTTGGGAAGATAATGAAGGCAATGTCAAAAAGAAGCCCACTTATACATTTGCATTGAATGACTCAAAATTATGCTTAATGGGTTCACAATTCGATGGTGATCACCCTGGCACACATGAAACCTATAGCAATATTAAAAATTGTTTTAGTATCAATCATCAATATGGCCATACAAACTTTGAATCAAATTACGATGATCAGGTTCAATATAACTATGATAATAAAAGCAAAACATGGAAGCCTTATTCGCGTTAAATTTTAAATCCATAAAAAAAGAGGCTTTCGCCTCTTTGCTAAATTTAATGATCCGTTCAATACCAGACTTAAACTAATTCAGGTTTAGTCAATTCGGTCATTGGCCAACGTGGTGTTGTCGTCACCGATAAACCATCTTTTTGTCCAGCTTTTAAACGCTGGTAACCTGCAAACGCAATCATTGCACCATTATCTGTACATAAAGCAGGTTCTGCATAATAAACCGTTGCTTTAATTTTAGCTAAATCTGCTTCTAAACGCTCTCTTAAACGTTTATTGGCACTGACACCGCCCGCAATCACCAAACGTCTTAAACCCGACTGTTTTAATGCTTTAATCGACTTTTTGACCAAAGTATCCACTAAAGCTTCTTGGAATGAAGCTGCAATATCTGCATCACGTTGTTCTTCACCTAATTTTTTTAACTGCACTGAAACAGCAGTTTTTAGACCACTAAATGAAAAATCTAGTCCTTGATGCAACATTGGACGTGGAAATTCAAACGCGTTTTTGTCACCTTGTTCCGCCAATTTTGAGATATTTGGACCACCTGGATAAGGTAATTTCAACATTTTTGCGACTTTATCAAAAGCTTCACCAGCGGCATCGTCAATCGACTCACCTAGAATTTCGTACTCACCAATTGCATGTGCTGCCATCAATTGAGTGTGTCCACCTGAGACTAATAATGCGACAAACGGAAATTCAGGTGGATTTTCGGATAATAATGGAGCAAGCATATGACCTTCCATATGATGCACGCCAATTGCGGGTTTATTCAGCGCAAAAGCCAAGGTGCGACCAAATAATGCCCCTGTCATCAGTGCGCCCATTAAGCCTGGGCCGCGCGTATACGCCACTGCATCGATCTCTGATTTTTTTACACCGCTTTTCTCAAGCAACTGATTAATCAAAGGAATTAACTTCCGAACATGATCACGAGAGGCCAACTCAGGGACCACACCACCATACTCTGCATGCAATTTAATTTGACTATATAACACCTGTCCTCTTAAGCCGACTTCATTGTCATAGAGCGCTAATCCTGTTTCATCACATGAAGTTTCTAAGCCCAGAACGATCATTAAATTGCCTTTTACCCATTTCAAAATATTGCTAAAGCTATTATAGACTTGTGGTATGAGATGTAAATGAGTAAAATACTGACCTTCACTTGTGATCTAGGGTAATTCGACCCTGATCTTATCCATAACTTAATGAGGATTCTTCATGCCACAAGTTAAATTGAAAGAAGGCGAACCAGTAGACGTAGCTATCCGTCGTTTCAAACGTTCATGCGAAAAAGCTGGTGTTTTAGCTGACGTTCGTAAACGTGAATTCTACGAGAAACCTACTCAAGAACGTAAACGTAAAAAAGCTGCTGCTGTTAAACGCTACCAAAAGAAATTGGCGCGTGAATCAGTACGTACTACTCGCCTTTACTAAGATTAATTTGTGATTGATTGACTCACCTGGACAGATAAATGACTACTTTAAAAAACCAAATAACTGATGTTTTAAAAGCAACAATGCGTGCTAAAGAAATGGGTAAGTTAACGGTAATTCGTGGTCTACAGGCAGCAATCAAGCAAATCGAAGTCGATGAGCGCATAGAGCTTGACGATACTCAGGTTCTTGCGGTCATTGAAAAGCAAATCAAACAACGTAAAGAATCGGTCAAAGCCTTTGAAGGTGCAGGCCGTGAAGATTTAGCTAGTAAAGAACAAGCCGAAATTGAGGTGTTATCTCAGTTTCTACCTGAAGCTATGTCAGAGGACGAGCTTGATTCTCTCATTGCGCAAACTATTACTGCGCAAGGTGCAACTAGCATGAAAGATATGGGTAAGGTGATGAATTCTCTACGTCCGATCATAGCCGGACGTGCCGATCCAGCACAAGTTTCTGCAAAAATTAAAGCAAAACTTGGCTAAACCCAACGTTCTTAAATCTGAATTTCTGTTTGATTTGGTCTATTTAACAACTTAAATAAAAATTATTTTGCAATGAAATAGTTTCTTGTTAAATAGCCCAAAATCGTCAATTTACAATATCACTTCATTTATTTTCTATCTGATAATGACAAATATCTCTAAAGCCACCATCGACTGGATTCTGTACAGATTGATATTGAATATTTTTAAGTAAAAACCCTGCTTTTTCACATAATTTTCGTGCCAATATATTTTCCACATCGACATAAGCATTTAAACCTAAAAAATTCCATTTCGAGAATAAACTACTTACAAATAGTGTTAGCGCTTGTGCCATATAGCCTTTTTGTTTAAATTTTGAGTTTCCCCAAAACCCAATAGATGCAGTATTTTGCAACCAATCAATTGCATGGATATCAACCACCCCTAAAAAATCATCAGTTTCTTTTAAACGGATAATAAATACAAAGTTCTCTTTATTTAATAATGCCACCAAACGAGATTGGCAGAATGCCATTGAAGCTGGCAAATTAGGTTCTTCCAATGCCCATACTAAACTTGCAGGAAACTTTCTAAGCTCGGTTAAAGTATTTTTTATTGCACTATATAAATCTTCAGCATCAGATACTTGAATGATGTTGAGAACAATCTGCTCATTCTCAATTTGAAATTGGCTAAAATCCATAAATGATGTGGCTCAGATGTAAGATGTTAAAGATAAACCTATTTCAAATCACACTGAATATTATATTTTTTAAGCAGCTGCATTTCAGGTGATAACATCACTTTATCAATCACATTTTGTTTGGTCATAGATTGCGCTGATGGTGGGAGGTATTGACGATTTTCATCTGTCGTTTTATACATATCATCGACATATTTTTTAACAATGCCACAGAATTGTGACTCTTGTTGCGGGTTAAACTGACTCAATTTAGGATCTAGACTACGCAAAAAAAATTTCATGTCGGCACTGTATTGCGTCGAAATACGCTCAACTTCTCGAACATAGCTTTCTGGTACTGCTGCAAATGTTGAGTGAGCATAGAAAAAAATGCTGCATGCGATTAAAATTTTCTTCATGTGAATCAAATACTTTATTATAACTTTAAGTGATTTTAGCTTAACCTGTTCACGCAAGAATAGAAAGTAAATTTTCTTTAATGGCACATTTAAAATCACCCATTATTCTTAGTTTTTTAACTCAAGTTTTAAGTCCTTTAAATCAAGCTTTTAAATTTTTAACTTTCGTTCATCTTGCATCACTTTTAAGCGTGTATCGATACGGGCACTCATCGCATTATTTTCTTTAGCCAAACGCTTGGCATGTAAAAGTGATTTAATTGCATTTTCTTCATCACCAGACCAATATTGAACTTCTGCCCGATTTCTCAGCACATTGACTGTACGCATTGGATTCTTTTTATCTAAATTTGCCGCTTGTTGTAACAGTTGCCAGCCAATAATATCTTTATTATTTTTATTCACAAAACGATTAACCAATTGCTCAGCTTCTTTGGGCTTCTGCTGTCGAATATAAACTTCGGCTAATTTATAACTTAATGCACGATTTTCTGGGGTTATGATTTGCTTACTGATGATGGTTTGATAGGCATCATCTAATTTATTTCGCCCTAAATAAATATCAGTTTGAATCAAAGTGACCAAAGTATGCTCAGCGTTGACCTTCTTGGCTAAATTCAGCTGCGTCTGCGCATTGTCATAATCACCTTGCAGCAAATAAAACTCACTTAAAGCCAATAGACCCGCTAAATTATTCGATTGCGCTAAAGCTAGCAATTGACGGTCAGTGGCTTGTCCCGAAATTACTGCGGTATACCATTTAATAATATCAAAATCAGATTGCTGGGCACGAAAAGGAACTTTTGGAAATTGATTTGCCCTTAATCTTGCTTCACTCATACGCTCTGTTGTTAAGGGATGGGTTAACCAAAAATCAGGTAAAAAACTTAACCGACTGGTAGAACGATGCATGGTTTCAAAGAAATCAGCCATACTTTCTGGGTCATATCCAGCCCCATACATAAACTGCATGCCGATCCGATCAGCTTCACGTTCTTGATTTCGGCTATAACTGAGCTGCTTGTCCATCAATGCAGCTTGTGTACCCATCATCACCGCACCACCAATATCACCATCCGCTTTGGACGCCAATGCAGCGCCAACAATGATTCCAGCAAGTGCCAATAAACCTTGACCTTTAAATGCTTCCTGTGAACGGCTGTAATGACGTTGTGTGACATGGGCAATTTCATGTCCCATTACACTGGCAACTTCATCCATATTACTTGAAGCTGTAATCATTCCACTATTTAAGGCAAACATGCCCCCAGGTACTGCAAATGCATTGATCTGTGCATCTTTGATCACCACCAAGCCTACTGGTTGTGAAAGCTGAGTTTGACTGAGAATTTTTGAAAAAACCAGCATAAACTGATCTTCCAGCCAAGGATCTTGCAGAACTGGCATTTGCTGTTGAACCTGACGGTAAACTTTTTCACCAATGGTTTTTTCTTTTTGTTGATCAATAAACCCCACCCCACTGCCAATTTCAGGTACTTCAAATTGAGTACTATTCTGAGTATGCAGAAAATCATCAGCTGAGCTAATTGAAGTGCTTAAGCAGAGACAAAGGCTGAGGAAGGTCTTGTTCAATTGATCGTCCCAATTATTTTAATATTCTAAATATAACATTGAATTTAGTACAAATTCGCAATGAAGTGTTAGGGGGCTGTAAACACTTCATATGTAATTTGCATTATCAGCAAACATTCAACATCAACTAGAAGTTTTCATTGACTAAATATCTTGGTGTGCGTTGTTCCAAAGCATCGACTAAATTTTGAAAAGCCAGTTCCGCCATTTTCTTGCGCGTCTCGGCAGTTGCTGAGCCGATATGCGGTAAAGTCACGACATTATCCAACTCAAACAATGGCGATTGTTGCAACGGTTCTTTTTGGTATACATCTAGACCCGCAGCAAAAATTTGACGGTTCTGTAAAGCCTCAGTTAATGCCTGTTCATCCACTACTGAACCACGCGCAATATTGACAAAAACAGCATGCTTTTGCATCAAGGCAAACTCTTGAGCACCGATTAAGGCTTTAGATTGGCTATTTAAGTCTACTGCAACCACAACAAAATCAGCTTGTTTTAACAGTGCTTCAAGACTTTTATATTGTGCATTAAACTGTTGTGCAACTTCGATTTTTTCACGGCGATTATGATACACAATATTCATATTAAAGCCATAAAATCCACGTCGTGCAATTGCCGCACCGATATGACCTAAACCGATTATTCCTAAAGTTTTACCAAAAATTTCTTGACCAAATTGTGTTGCATTGACTGTACGTTGCCACTCACCTTGTTTGGTCCAGTGATCTAGACTCGGTACTTTACGCGCAGCACTCATCAACAAAGTAAAGGCTAAATCCGCAGTCGTTTCGGTTAATACGTGTGGTGTATTCGACAACCAGATTTTCTTTTGATTTAAATAATCAACATCGTAATTATCATAGCCCACACTGACAGAGGAGATAATTTTTAATTTTTCTGCAGTGGCTATATTGCTTTCATTAAGCAAACGACCCGCACCAATCATTGCATCTGCATCAACAACTGCTTGACGAATTTGTGCATTGATATCGCCTTGCTTAGGATTCAATACAACCAACTGATATTTTTCTGCTAATTTTGCTTGAACTTCTGAGTCGATTTGACTAAATACAACCACTTTTTTATTCATATCCCAGAAAACCTCTCAGTACAGATCTTGAAAATTAATTCAGTTTATTTTGCATAAATTGCCATAGACGGCGTTTTAATAAAGGTTGCTCAATCATCTCTTGTAAACTTGCCAATTCAAACATTTCAGTATTGTTTAAATAAGGCAATTGACCAAGACTGATGACTTTACGCTCTTGCCTTAAAGCATCAACAAACCCTTGGATATACATCGCAGCCCCTCTTCCATCTTGAAGCTGCACCATTGGAAAAGGCCATTTTAAATCATAAAACTGCCCTACAAGCGCCTGCTGTATATTGCCCCATAGCGTGAATTGGTCAGCGCTGATTTGAGTACAATCGACAAAAATGACACAGCTTTCAATGCAATAGGCTTGGATTTCAAATGGCGCAATTTGTAATGCAGGCTCAACAGTAAAGTTTGTCTGTTGCTGAATTTGCTCAGGTGCCGAAACCTCTTCAGTTTGCTGTGTTTCTGGATTTCGTTTTAATAAAGAAACTTCAGGCTGATGTACTTTTTCAATCTGTGGCGGCTGTACATTTTGATTTTCTAATTTTGCATCAGATTGAGTTGAATATGTGTTCAACTCAGCCACTACAGCAATATCTTGTTCAACTTGAGCAATATCACGGTATAGCGCATTTTCATAATGACGTGTTTGAACATCAACCTTGGGGATCCAAAGCTCTATTCCCATCGTAGCCAAAATGCTACGCTGATGTTCTGATACATTCATATTCATTATGGATTCAATACACACTATTCAAGCTATATTTTAGCTGTGTTTTGCCTTTTTTGTCGCACTAATCAAAGCAAAAAAACACGATAAATTAAATTTAAACGCAAGAATATGTTACATGCTGATTTTAGCGACAATCATTGAGCACCAACTCACTATAAAGATGTGATTAAAATTCCGTACTTTGCCGTAAGATACATCCCCTGACGAATGATATCTGTACCATTGGCATGATGAACTTTGAGTTCTTGAGTCAACACATCAAATTGAAAAGCATCATAACAATCTTGATGTTGGCATAACCAAGTTAAAGTATCAGCAAGATGTTCATCGACAATATAATTTTCAGCTAAAAAATCTTTAGACATTATGATTCAAAGACAATAAAACAAGAATAGGGTTATTCTAACGTAAATTTAACCATACTGAAAAAACCAAGACAGCCTTAAGCAATAAAATAAAACAGCCATATGCAATCAAACAAGGACATCTATCGCCATAAGATTGAATGAATCAGCTTGAAAAACTAGATTTTTATTATTTTCATTTAGAGATATAACGCTTTCTAAATATCACCATATTTTATCGAATGATCATAATACAGTGATATTTTGAGATAGCTTCTAGAAAATTAATGATGAGCACCACACTTACGACACTCTTTAACCACAATATTATGTCCAATTTCATATTCAAAACTGTGGATACACAATAATTTTCTGATTTTTTGAAACATTCTAAAACTCCTTTTAATATCTCACGTCAATATAGTTTCATCCTAAAACATCAATGCCTTAACAAGACATGTAATATGTTTAGCACATATACATATATATGAATAATACTTTTTCCTAGTTCTTTAGTCTGATACCCCCAATTTCATCATCAAATTTTCAAATTGTGATAATCCAACTAAGTTATTGTTTTTTATTGGTTAAAACAACAAAAATGTTGCAAAAAAATATTGTTTTTAAGCTTGATTTAATCTGACTTTTATATAGGATGAAATGATAGCTTTTTCTATTTAACAAATTTTTTCACTTAGAAAGCTTCTGAGAAAAATACAATTTAAGCCTATCAACAAGATTATAAAGGAATTTTATATGCAAGGACGTATGATGCAGCAACCATTATTAATCAGTAGCCTCATTGAGCATGCTACGCGTTATCATGGTGATACTGCGATTATTTCAAAAAATACCGATGGCACGATTACAAAGACAGATTGGACACATGTAAGCGAGAATGCGAAACGCTTTGCCAATGCACTTGCTGGACTGGGTTTAGGCTTAGGTGACCGAGTTGCAACGATTGCATGGAATAATCATCGTCATCTTGAATCTTGGTATGCAATTTCTGGAAGTGGCTTGGTCTGCCATACCATTAACCCTAGACTCTTTCCTGAACAATTGATCTTTATTATCAATGATGCTCAAGACAAAGTGGTGTTATTTGATAAAACCTTTTTACCACTAATCAAAGCAGTGAAAGCCCTTACCCCTAATGTCGAGCATTTCGTTTATCTGGGTGCTTTTGACCAAGATATTGCCGATGCCCTCCCAGATGTTAAATTCTATGATGTGCTGATTGCAGAACATTCTGTACAGTACGAGTGGCCAAATTTTGAGGAAAATACCGCAAGCTCGCTTTGCTATACCTCAGGAACAACGGGCAATCCAAAAGGCGCTTTGTATAGTCATCGCTCAACCATTTTACATACCTATGCGATCGCACTGCCCGACTCACTAAATTTATCTGCAAAAGATATTATGTTACCTGTGGTTCCCATGTTCCATGTCAATGCTTGGGGTACACCTTATGCCGCAGCAATGGTCGGTTGTACATTGATACTCCCGGGGCCGGGTCTAGATGGTGCCAGCTTAGTACAAATGATTGATGAATATAAAGTCAGTATTGCGCTCGGTGTACCGACCATTTGGCAAGGCTTGCTTGCCGCAGCAAAACAATCTGGTAGCGCTCTTGAAAGCCTTAAACGCAATGTCGTTGGCGGTTCAGCTTGCCCACCTGCGATGATGAAAGCATTTAGAGACATCTATCATTGCGAAACTATTCATGCATGGGGCATGACTGAAATGAGCCCATTGGGCACAGGCAACCAACTTAAAGCCAAACACCTAAATTTAAGTGAAGAAGAACAATTTAAAGTTCGCTTGTCTCAAGGTCGCCCACCTTTTGGCGTAGATTTACGTATTACCGATGAAGAAAATGGCACACATGAAGTTGCGCGTGATGGACATAGCACGGGGAATCTGCAAGTAAAAGGCCATTGGATTATTGAGTCTTATTATGGCAAACCTGAAAAAGCGTTAAGTGCTGATGGTTGGTTTGATACTGGTGATATCGCTACGATTAATGAAGATGGCTATCTGCTGTTAAGCGATCGTGCCAAAGATTTAATTAAATCAGGTGGTGAGTGGATTTCTTCTGTTGAACTTGAAAACATTGCCATGAATCATCCTGAAATTGCGATGGCTGCTGTGATTGCAGCAAACCACCCGAAATGGGATGAACGCCCAGTGGTGATTGCGATTAAACAGCAAGGCACTCACATTACTGAGCAAGAACTACTGGATTACTATGCAGATAAGATTGCGAAATGGCAAATCCCCGACAAAGTGATTTTTGTTGAATCCATTCCTTTAACAGGTACTGGTAAGATGTTAAAGCGTGATTTACGTGAACAATATGGCGATGTGTTATTAACTGAATAATTCTATTGAAAAGCTTTAGCGCGTAACGCCCTATTCAAATCAGTTTTAAAAGCCCAATAACATTGGGCTTTTCTAATTCTAAAAAATTAGATATTCAATCCATGATCAGCCTTAAACAAGCAGTGTAAATCAGCAAGATAAGTGTAATATAAAGATCTTTAATATACTCGCCTATTGGCTTTGCAATAGCATGTGCAAAGTCTTTGCGCTGCTTATAATCCAAACATTTTACGATGATCTGCGTTTAGCTCAATGACTCATCTCATTTGATATAAACATAAAAAAACTCGGACCGTAATCCGAGTTTTTTCAATATCGATCAACTACATTTCAATGCCAATTGCATCTAAAATGTTTTATCAATGTCTAGAATCTCCAATGATAGAATACGTCAATGGCTTTTTCTAAAGACTGGCTGGCTTCTAGATATAAACGTTTATTCATTTGATAACGTAAAGTCAGTTTATTCACTGGTGTAAATACCCCCACACCATAGCGAATATACAAGTCAGGGGTAATATAACCCGTCAAACTGACCTGCGTATCATCCCCAGTCCCTTGTGCATCAAATGACAAACCACTTAAACCAAATGTACGTCCAATTTGATTGGTAAATGCGCGCGTTCCCCCTAGCCCCAAACTGATCCCTGCTGCTGCAATCGTATTGTTTACATCCGATTTAAATCCTTCAGCATTACTTAAGCCACTAGAACCTTCATTAATACGTCCTGTAATTAAAGCATTCATCGCTTCCTGATCTGACAAACCAGCATCATTATAAACTTGAATGTTTGGACTAGACGCTGTGCCTGTAATACGTAGACCTACCGTACTGCCAGAAATGCTCTTATTGGTATCAACATCCAATGTAGGATTAGATAATGGACCATTAAAACGAGCAATGGCACGATTTAAGTCTAAGCGCTGACCATAAGCCTCAACAGTTACTTTTTGACTGACACCGATCGCACCATTGGCACGCATTGCAGTTTCCAAACCGCGTTGAGAAAGGTAAAGACGACCCACCAATGGAATACGACTGTTAAAGCCTTGGAAAATAACTTTGTCGCCCAAGTTTACAGAAACATCTGCACGTATAGACCAAGGCTGTGCTGCTTTAAGCACGGCAAGCTGATTTTGACCTTCTTTTACTATACGGACATCAGGTGACACATTGACTACGGTTGCACTGGATTCAGGCATTGAAATTAATGCACTAGGTACATCAACTTTACCTTTAACGGTCAGTTTCTTACTTAAAGGTAAAGCATCCAATTCAATATCAGTATCGACAACTGCTGTGATCAACGGTGCTTGACGAATCAGTAACTTGTCGCCATTGAGACGTAATTGTACATGGGGATCATTTTTCCAATCGATACTGCCATTAATTTTACCGACACCACGACCACTGTTAAATGCACCATTAATTGTTGCGACATCTTGACGAATCGAAGTGTAAATCTGAACATTATTCAAATTCACAGGCAGTGAAATCATACTAATTTCACCATTTTTTAAGCGCATTTCTCCATCAAACAATGGTTGTGTCAGCGTACCGTTAATTTTTCCTGCAAGCGATAAAGTCCCATCGAGTTTACGTACATCCGCAATAAATGGTTTTAAGATTTTCAACTGAACTTCGTTAAACGCCACCTCACCACGCATCGGCTTAGATTCGACATATGGATTGACAATGACACTGGCATAACCTGTTCCAACATTCGGCGCTTTTAAATCAACACGCAATAGCAAACCATCTTTTATGCTTTTTGCAATTACACTGGCTTCGTCATAGTTCATTGAAGTTGAAGGATCATTCGGATCTTCTGCCGCAATACCAATTTGCCCATTACGAGTAACCAGCTTGGCATCTAATTTAGGCTGTGCACCTTTCGCCCATGATGCTTTTGCATAACCATTTAATTTCCCCGTCAGTGCCAAACCTTCTGGCATAAACGCAGCAAAATCATTCAGATCTAGGTTTTTAGTAACAAAAGAAACATTACCATTTTGCTGACTTGCGCGGATCGGTTGATCAAAACACAATTGGCTTTGCTGACTTGACCAACAATGCTGCCCAACATATAACTCCGATTTTGACGCGTTAAAAATAACCGGCGCATTTTGTTGTTGTAATAAGTGCGCTCTTACTGAGTCAAACTCACCTTTTTGAATCTGACCCAACCAATCATTTTGCGCATTAAATCCACCTGCAAGCTGCACATAGAACTTAGAATAATAGTTCCATGCCTGAAGCTGTAATAAATGTGCTTTACGTGTTCCAGAAAGTGTAATCCCTGCATGCTGAATCTCACGGTTTCCACTGCGCAAAGTATCCATTTGCGCCACCATTTTCGACGCTACAGTTTCAGAAGTTGGTAATTCACCTTTTAAGCTTAATTTTTTAATGCTTAGGCTATCATTAAAACTAAAATTATCGACTGTGAGGTTTGCAGTTGCACTCAGACGTGGCTGTGCTTGTAAATTCAAATAACCATATGCTGTGCCACGCAATCCTGGATAAAGCTCATATAATGCAGGTGCATTGACTTTTAATCGTAGATTCTGTGCATTTCCTGTCGCCTGAACTTGGTTATTGGCATAAGACAAAAATAAGTTGTTGGCTTCAAATTGCTGTGGCATCAAGCCTTTTAAATCAGAATTTAAAACAACTGCAAGGTTACCTCGTCCTCTCAAAGGTTTGTTATTGATCATGCCTGCAATATTCAATTGTTGAATATTAATTCTCTTCAGACGATCTGACCAATTCCCCTGAGTCTTCACATTCCCAGAAACTTCACCACGGACAGAAGAAACAAAATATTGTGGCTTAAAACGCACCAAAGATGCGTTGATATCCCAACCGATGCCATTACTGATATGCACCAAGCCATTGGCTAAGATTTTTCCTGCAACACCATCATGCTGTAGTTCAGATATTTTAATCAGCTCTGGTGTACCCGCAACTCTGATCTTTAACAAGCCACTGCCATGTTTCAGCTGCGAAGCATTTAATGCGCCATCATAATTCACAGCAAAGCCTTTAAACGCTCCACCAGCATTAGCATCATTGAAAATAACTGCGGCTGTACTTTTACCTGTCAATTGGATTGTTTCAGGGTTGGCTTGATTTGCAAGTCGCCCAGTTAAATTAATCGCATCAAAATTAATCAATTGTTGATTTGGTTTTGCATAACCATTGGCTTTTATTTGTCCATTGATTAAATCTACTGGTGCTGTTGCGACAATACTTTGTGGATTAAAATCTTTTGCATTGAGCAAGGCATTCCATTTTAACTGGCGTTTTTCAGTAGGTAATTCAACAACTGCGTTTCCAGATAAACTGCCTTTCGTTGCCACATATTCAAATGCTGGTACGTGTAGATCATTGCCTTTTAGGTCTAACTGAGCTGTGTATTTACCCTCAGGTAAACTGCCTTTTTCATGTTGACGTACAACGGTTGCCACATGAATATTTTGCTGATCGTCAACCAGTGCAACTTCAACCTGACCTTGTTCACTGCTTAACCAACCCACATAAGGCACGGCTCGGTCGATATTTTTCCAGTTAACACCCAATAACATCGGTTCAGGCTTTTTACCCTTTTGTTCAGCTTGATCTAATTTAACCTTCCAAGCTTCATATTTATCAAAATCAACATTGGCAGTTAAATGCATACCTTGTTTTAATTCGCCCACTGAACCAATTTTGGCATCAAGGGAAACAGGTAAAAAGTCCTGAATCACTTGTGGGATAATTTTATCTTTTGGATTAATTCGATCTAAACGGCCTTGTACATCCCAATGCACATGATCTTTCCAGCTGACCAAACCGGCAAGATTTAAAGCACCACCCATCAATTGACCATTTAAATTATTAATATTCAACTGATTGGTTAAATCGGTATGTGCTAAAGCAGTATATTGACCTTGTGGGATATTTTTACCACTAATGTCTGTATTAATATCTAAGTTTAAGCCCTTAACATCACCTTGAAATTTCGCCAAGCCTTTTTTAGAGAGTAACTCTTGTTCCTGCAACAACGGCCAATGATAGTCTTTAAACACCAAAGCACCATTCATTGGAACATCATGACGCATCGGATGGATCACCGCCCAACCCGTTAAAAGATCTGGCGTTTTGGTTGCAACACCCGCTTTAATCGTGCCGAGTGAACCACGCGCATGTACATAAATATCTTCAACATTTAAACTTTTTAAACTTGGGATCCGCAAAATTGCCTTGGCATTCAGCGGATAATCGCCTTGTTTAAAGTTCATATTACCTGTCGCGTCTTTTACAGATAAATAGCCCATGTCCATTTTAGAGTTTTCAAACTTCAACTCTGTACCCGACCACAATGCATTTTCTAAATGAATATCGTTAAAATCAATTTTTGAAGATGCAGTTTGCAACTGCATATGATCTACATTCGCTTCATCTAAACGTAAAACAAAGGGTAACTTGATTTCGCTAAACTTAAAGGGTTCATCACTTGGTGGTGTTTTGCTGATAATTCTTAAATTGTTGACATCAGCATGGCTCAGATGAATTTCTTTATCTAATATTGCGCGCCACCCCAAGGAAACATCCGCACGATCAATTTTGACATCAACTGCAGTGAGGGTGACCAATACATTTTTGAGTATGATCCCTTGCAACAAGTTACCGCTTTCATATTGGTAATCAATAATTTTCTGGCTTGAAGCAACCCGATCCAATAAAAACTTACTGCCTTTATCGGTACTAAACATCACAGCCAATGCAGCAATCAATAAAATAATGACCAAAAGCAATGACATCAGAATATTACGCAATATATTGCGCTTCTTCGGAGCCTGCTCTTGCTTTAGTTGATCATTTTGCTGTTCATTTTGAACATCTTGATGTTCTTCATCAGCCATAATATTTCCAGTATTTCTCTTATATTTTTAGTTAATTAAAGTTGTGAACCAATAAAGAAGTGCAGTCGAATTGGACGAGCAGGATCTGAAACACCTGATGCAACATCAATTCGAATCGGACCAATTGGTGACTTCCAACGGATTCCTAAGCCTAAGCTATATTGGGTATCGTTACTAAATGATTTATCGTAAGCATTACCAAAGTCGCTGAAAATTGCGCCACGCCAACCCTCTTTAAATTGGTAATTGTATTCCAATGAACCGACAGCCAAACCTTGACCACCGACTTTATAACCATATTCCGTTGGAGATAAGCTCTTATAATCGAAGCCTCGTAAACTCTGGTCACCACCAGCAAAGTATCTTAAATTATAAGGAACTTGATCAAAATCTTTGGCAAAAATATAGCCGACATTCAAACCACCAACAACCTGATGATTATCATTTTGACCAAAAGAATATAAGCCTTTCCAATCTGCACTGGTGATCGCCATATCGGTATCTGAAAGTAAAGATTTACTGCCAAGCTGAATTTTATAACTTTGCTTATATCCGCGTGTTGGATTGATCCGATTATCACTGGTTGTTTTGGTTGCTTCATAACCCAACAATAATGATTGCTGTTCTTGATTTGAACCAGGAATTAAAAAAGCATCAGGGATATTGGCAATATCTACAGGACCATTTTGAGTAACACGGTCTAAACGGTAACGCACGCCAAGAATATGCTGCCACTCTTTTCTGGAACCTTTAATAATACGGTCTACCCCAGCTACCGCAGATTCAATGACCAAATCCATGTCATTACCAATACCATCACGGGTTTCTCGTTCATAACCCGCAACCAAACTAAAGTAATCATTTAATGGATGTTTATAAGGAATGTTGTAGCGAGCATCAATCGCTTGACGAATTTGTGACAGTTCCATATTGGCATCAAAAGAATGCCCTAAATGGTTGACAATCGCACGTCTATATTGGCTACGTAAACGTACCCCTGTATCAGTCCCATAACCAATACCTGTTTCTAAACTGTTTAAGCGATCCGCATTTAAAGTCACAATCACAGGAATCTTTTTATTCTCACGTGCCTGATCTTTTAATAGATCATCATCAGATTCTTTTTCTTTCTGCTGCGCTTGAAGCTGCTTTAAGTTCGGATTGACTTCTTCACCTTGCGTTCCAGCAAACTGATTTTCATTGACCACATTTTGGGTCACTTCTTTATCTGACAAATGTGCTTTATCGGCATTGGTTTGCGCAGACAATGTCGTTTCAGTGATTTTTTGCTGATCCACTAAGGCTTGCAGATCTGCAGGAAGCTCAAGTGGTTTTACAATTGCATCCGGTTTAATCGCATCAACCAAGGTATAGTTAAAATAACGTGAGTTAGTTAAGTTATTGGCCAAACCATTGACACGCCATGCGGTGTAATCTGCACCATCTTCCCACGGCGCTAAGGTTTTTAAGATTTTTAAATCGATTGGGAGCGGCTTAGAAGGATCACTCATTCTGAACTCTACATCTTCGAGTTTATAACGATCGCCCGTTTCGTATTTTAAATCAATTTTGGCTTTGTTTTGTGGTTGTTCAACTTTGACATCATGTAAACGCCAATAACCATCAAAAAATCCATTATTCGATGCTGCATCTACTATTCGGTTTTTGGTAGATTCATAAGCACCATGATTGAGAATATCACCTTCTTCTAAATCAGGAAGTACGCCAATAACTTGGAACTGTGCCAGTTTAGCGCCAGCCCCTGTAAACTCAATATTTTGTTCAGCCACTTTGACTGGATCATGTGGAGTGACTTTAACCCCTAAATGAGTATCATCAATTTTAGTAAACTTGAATTCTGCATTGTAATAACCTACTGCTTGGGCAGCCTGTACCGCCAGTGTTCTTAACTGTGGCACCGAGCCATTAAAATCAGAATATGCTTCTTGGGTAAAAGTTCCTAATTTTGCTTTTAAATTAGTTGCAAGAATCGTAGGTGCACCCGTCACGGAAACACTGATTTTTGGAATTGGTACACCGTTGTCTTGCGGCCCACGAATTTTATTGACTAAACTTTTAAAGAAACCAGGTTTAGCCTTTTCTTCATCGCTATTACTCTGTGTATTATCAACCAAGGTTTTACCCGATTGATTTTCCTCTACAGAAATTTTATTGTCCGCACGAATCGTTTGTATAAGCTGATCAACATTGACTGGCGCTTGCGTAATTTCATTCAATTCTTGCTGGGTCGCATTAGTCACTTCAACTTGAGGCGCTTTGGTCACCCCATTACGAAAATTCTGCGCATCCGTTTTCGCATCTTCAGCAACTTTATAAATTTCATTTGCTAAAGACTGATCCACAGCAACAGCGGGTAACTCTTCAAGATCTTCAAATTGGATCGGCTTAAAATCATCTTGCACCCCCATATTTTTTTCTTGTTGTTCAAGCATTTTAACACTATCGATTTGATCAGTTTGTTGAGCTTGTTGAATTTTCTGATCTAACTGGTCGATCTTTTCGTTGGGTACACCTTGTTGAATGGCTGCTGATTCTAATTGTTCTTGAGTATTGCTGATTTTTTCAGAACTTGTACTGATGGTTTCAGAGCTTGATGGCAAGTTCTGATTGCTTTGTATTTGATCGGCATAACTGACAGGGATTGCAAAAACACTTAAAAAAACACTTGAACATATCAGTTTATTGATATGATAACGGTCAAAGTGTAAATGTACACTATGTGAAAGCACAGATTTTTTAAAATTAATTTTTGCTGGCATACCAAGCTCGAATGACCTAAATTTATTTGTAGAAAGATCAATTATTAAAAATCTTTCAAATACCCAAACCAATTGGTTTTACACATGATTTAAGTTAAAAACATGATACATGATTTTGAGAGATAGTTACCATTTCAACACATTTCTTATATATAACTAAATGAAGTCGTCTACAATGGAAAAAAATGAGCATATTTTAGGGACAAGACGTTTTTTACCGATGTTCCTTACCCAGTTTTTTGGCGCCCTGAATGATAATGTTTATAAACAATCATTATTACTCGTCATTACCTATGGTTGGATTCATCATCAGTCTGCCAATATCAGTACACTCAACAATCTCGCTGCGTTACTGTTTATTCTACCCTATTTCATCTTCTCTGCGACCGCAGGTCAAATTGCAGATAAATACGAACGCTCATTTTTAGTCCGAAGTATTAAAATTTTAGAAATCATCATCATGCTGATCGCCTCGGCGGGTTTTTTATTGGGCAATCTTTGGATTTTACTCTTCGCCTTATTTTTAATGGGTACGCACAGTACTTTTTTTGGGCCAATCAAATATGCGATTTTACCTGAAATTTTAAAACCCAATGAACTGATGTCTGGTAACGCCCTGTTTCAGTCAGGCACATCCATTGCGATTCTAATTGGGATGATTTTAGGCGGTGCAGTCATTTCGCTGTCACAAGGCAATATGATCTGGATTTGCTTAACCATTGTGTCTATTGCAGTGGTGGGTTATTTATCCAGTCGTTTTGTCCTTAAACAATCTACCTCAAATGAAGACTTAGAAATCGATTGGAATTTCTTTCGAACCAGTTTTCAAACCATTCGTTATGCTAAAAGTTTACCGTTAATTTTTATCGTACTTTTAGGCAATTCTTGGTATTGGTTTTATGGTGCAACTTATCTCACACAAATCCCACAGTTAACACAGCAAAACCTGCATGCCAATGAAAATGTCGTCAGTTTATTGCTTACATTTTTTTCTGTCGGCATTGGTGTAGGCTCGTTGCTGTGTCGTAAAATTGGCGGCGCAGAAGTAAATATCAAAATGGTACCGCTTGGTGCAATTGGCTTAACGCTATTTGCGCTTTATTTGGCAGGCAGTTTGGCCTTTGTTCCAGAACGAACGGGTGATCTGATTGCGATTCCTGATATGTTTAACTCAGGGGCAATTTATTATCATGTCATGCTTGCGGTGACCTTATTGGGTATAAGTGGAGGTTTTTATATCGTTCCACTTTATGCCATGATGCAAGCCTATGCCCCAAAATCACACCGTGCACGTGTGGTTGCGGCAAACAATATTTTTAATGCAATATTCATGGTTTCATCGGCAATTTTTTCTATTCTCATCTTAAGTATTTTGAAAATAGATATTAAAATTTTATTCTGTATCACAGCTGTACTGAGTGCTATTTTTAGTACTTGGTTATTAATTCGTTTAAAACCATTAATAGCGACTACTCAGGTTTCTTTGGAGGACTAATATGCGTCAATATACTGGCATCGATAAATTGATCAATTCATTTGACCAAGCTTTAAGAAGTTTAGTACCTGGTGCAACTTCGGCACAAAGAAGCAATCCGTCTAATGCAGTTGAAACCAAGCTGGCTGTCAGTGAAGCACGCCATGTTGCAGGCTTAATGCGCGTCAACCATAGTGGTGAAGTCTGTGCTCAAGCGCTTTATCATGGACAGGCATTAACAGCCAAACTTCCAAATGTACGTCGTGAAATGGAATTTGCAGCAATTGAAGAACAAGATCATTTGGCTTGGTGTGAGGATCGTTTAAAGGAACTCGACAGTCATACCAGTTTGCTGAATCCTGTATGGTACGGTCTTTCTTTTGGTATGGGTGCGCTTGCAGGTATTGCAGGCGATAAATATAGTTTAGGTTTTGTGGCTGAAACTGAACGCCAAGTCAGTTTACATTTACAACACCATATCAGTCAGCTTCCAGCTCAAGACGAGCGCTCACGTAAAATATTGGTGCAGATGAATGAAGATGAACTGCATCATCGTGATACAGCATTAACTGCTGGTGGTGTAGAGCTGCCTATTCCAGTGAAGATCACCATGACTGCTATTTCTAAACTGATGACCAAGACCAGTTATTTTATCTAATTTATCTAACAGTCTGATTTAACTGATTTACAGGCCCACTTGCTGGGCTTGTTTTTTTAGTATTTTAATAAGGTCTGCTTAACCCACATTTTGATGTAGAGATGTAGGTTAAAAATAAAAAATTACTCAGCAACGCCCAAAAGTAATTTAGCTGTATTCGGTGCCAATTTTGCAGTTGCGACAGGCAATAAAGATGGATTGAGCGGATATTGAGTTCCATCAAATTTCAACATCACTTGCCCATGCTTTCGGCTATAAACCAGCACTTGCTTCCAACCATTATGCATATATGTTGTAGAGTAAACTGGTGTATCCACCAAGGTTGTTTTACTTAAAAAGTCAAACTGGTGATTAGATTTTCCTTGAAAGATCAGCATTGTACAACCACCAGACCCACACCAATCTTGCCCTTTTAAAAGCACGATGGCTTCATCTTGTCCATCTTGATTGAGATCATCAAATGCCACATCAAATAAAGCTTGATCTTGTGTATAAGCATTCACTTTTTGCTTAAGATTGTTATCCCGCTGTTGTAAGCTTTGCACTTCACTTACAGCTTGTACTGGTGTAACAGATTGTTCAGGTAAATGGCGACATGCACTAAATAAAAGCACACAACTGAATAATGCCAAGGGCTTAAAATACATTGTTTTTTAACCTATTTATTTTAAAGACTATAAAATGATAACTGGAAATTGATCTGCGGAATGTTTGAATAATGCATCTTCCCAAAGATCAGACATCGGCACTTTAACATCCAACGCCAATGGTAGTTTCTTTGGATTAAATTGCATTGCGGTTAAATGAGATCCCCATGCAATGAGATCAATATCCAAGGAAATTTGATGTGATGGGCGTACACGACCTGAGTCTGCTTCCATCTTTTTTAATAAAGACAGCATTTCATCTACAGACAGCTGACTTTGAACCAAACATGCAGCATTCCAATAATCTGCACCAATTCCATCACGGCATGGAATCAAATAGATTGGAGAAAATGACACCATTCCCAAATGGGCAATCTGAGCAAATGCTTTTTGAAAATTTTGTTGTGGATCGCGATTACTCGCTAGAGCTAGGGCGAATATCATTTCGGTGTCGTTCAAGACGAATTCCTACAGAATTTGCTTGCGGGATAATGGCAGGCTTACGGATCGTAATCATAATCGATTCAATAGGCGGAAAGGTAGAGAAAAGCGTATTCAATACCAATTTTGCCGCATGTTCGATCAATTTTGGCGCAGCATCCTGAATCACTTTGGCTGAAACTTCACAAATTTCTGCATAGTTCAACGTATCGACCAATTCATCTGAGTTAGACGCTTGTTCTAAACTGGTTTGAATGTGAAGATCCAACATTAAAGGTTGGATAATTTGCCGTTCCCAATTGAAGCAGCCAATCACCGTCTCAACTTTCAACCCTTCAATGATAATTGCATCCATGACGTTTATAAATTCTCAATGTAAATAAAAAAATGCCCTTTTAAAAAGGGCCAAGTAAGATTTTACAATCAAACTCAACCAGCTTTTCACAAAGGGAAAACCTCTATATCAATGTTTTAACAGCGACACAGGATCAATATTTTGCACCATCTGTAAACGTTGGTCAGCATAAATATCGGTATATGGGGCAAGAACACGCATAAAACGATCAAAATAGAGCATTTGCTTAAATAATAAAGCGAAGTCACGTGGGAAACGAATACCATGACGCTCGCCCACACCCACCATATCCATCATGATGTCATTTAAATCAGATGGATTAGACGTCATAATTTTTTGTGGATCTGCAAGCAGTACCCCACTAAATAAACGCTCTAAATCTTCTGCCAAAACCTGCGTATCAACTTGAGTGCTGGTCATGCCCATACCCAACATATTTTCAGCCATCAACTTGTAATCAGTCTTTTGCAAAGCATCCATAAATGCCATACATGCTTGCCAAACTTCAGGTTTTAACTGCCCAACGATACCAAAATCAATAAAACCAATACGGCCATCTTCAAGCAACATTAGATTACCTGCATGCAAATCAGCATGGAAAGACTGGCATAACATCAAACTACCAAACCAAGTATTCATGGCGGTAATCAGCACTTGAGATGGATCTTTCGCGACCTTTCTCACCACATCAAAATCAGTCAATGGCACACCATACAAGCGTTGCATGGTAAGTACCCGACGTGTTGAAAATTGATGATAGACCTTTGGTGCGGTTGCTGCGGTGTTTTGCGACACATTAAGATAATTCACAAAATCATCTAAATTTTGTGCTTCTTCAATAAAATCAACTTCACGTACCATACGTGTTTTAATTTCATCAACAATATCTGCCAATGAAGCGAATTTTACTTTTGGAATCGCTTTTTCTAACACCTTTGTTGCCCAGTGCAATACATTTAAATCGGTATAAAGAATAGTTTCTACACCGGGTTTTTGCACTTTAATTACAACATCTTCACCGGTCACCAATTTGGCCGCATGAACCTGAGCAATAGACGCTGAAGCAAGAGGCTTTTCATCAATAGATGCAAAGATTTCACTTAAATTACGTCCAGCAAATTCTTGTTTCAACACCTCCTGAACATAGCTAAAAGGTAAATAAGGCGTTTGATCTAAACAGCCTTGAAACTCTTCAACATATTCACGAGGAAATAAAGATGGTGTACTGGCAATAAATTGACCCAATTTAATATAAGTTGAGCCTAATGATTCAAAAGTTTCACGCATCAGTTTGGCATTACTTGGTTTTTCAGTGGCGTATTTAATGCCAGCTTTGGCTGCGATAACGGCAGTCTCCCCAACTCGGGCAACTGAACGCAGACCATCTAAAAAGATATTATTTTTCATAATGTCAACATTAAATTGAATTTGTATAAGTGTAGCAAATTAATCAGCATTTGCAGTATGGCTTGCCTGACAGTTTGTACAATCTCTATCTTTTTCAAAGGCTAAAATTCGTTGTTTCATTGTTAACCCATCCCAAAGCATCAGTTTTTGTTTCAGTGGGGTTTTCGCCAAACCTAAATATAGAAGTGCATGATGTGCCTGTAAACTTGCCATGACATTGGGTGTAGTGGCCAATACACCAGAGTCAGCACAACGCAGACTTTCATTATGCTGTTGCGCTTTGGGAAATAAACATTCATAACAAGCTGTATCACCGTCAACCATAAAGAGCTGACCTTGGAAACCAATCGCAGACGCGCTAATCAGTGGGATATGCAGCTGGGTACAGATGTGGTTCACTAGATAACGGGTGGTAAAGTTATCGCAACCATCTAAGACTAAATCTTGCTGAGCAATCAATACTTGCGCATTATTTTCATCCAATTTACTGGTATAGCTTTCTACTTGGATAAAAGGATTAATTGTTTGTAATCTCTTGGCCAAGATCTCCGATTTATAAAAACCCACATCTTGCGCAACATAGGCAATTTGTCTTTGTAAATTACTGATTTCAACCGTATCAGCATCAATCAAACTAATTTTTCCAACACCTGCACGCGCCAACAATTCGGCAGTGGTACACCCTATTCCACCGCAACCAACAATCAGTACATTGGCGAGTTTTAATTTTTCCTGTGCCTCAATATCCCAACCATCCAGCAGAATTTGACGGGAATAGAGATGCATTTCAGATTCGGTAAGTTCTAGATCGTGTTCAAGCATGGGTGGATAAACTTTTCAATTTTAATCAGTATAAAGTAAAAATTTTATAGGGGAGCAATAACTAAAAATAATCTTTAATCCTTTGGCTTAAGTTTTAGCAATTCGCTCAATGTTTTCAACAGGTCATTTGCAAAATCATCATGATATGGTTCAACACAGTATACAATCAAATTTAAACTGTTTCATTTTCCATAACCTAGCATTTTATGATATTTATTCTCAAAAATGATTCAAATATTGAAAAACTATAAAAATCAATCTACATTAATACAGAAAATTTTTTCAAGCTGGATAAAAATATGGAACTGGATCGTTACGACAAACAAATTTTAGAAATTTTAACCCATGAAGACATCAATCTAAATGAATTGTCAGAACGTATTAACCTGTCAGTAAGTTCTGTCCATCGTCGTATCAAACACTTGATCGAAACCGATATCATGACCAATCTAAAGCGTGATATTAATTTTGAAAAATTAGGCTTTAAATTACATGTCATTTTACAAATTTCCCTAAGCAAACATGACACCGATACCTTTGCTAAATTTTTAGAAGAACTCGAAAACATCCCTGAAGTGATTAACGCCTTTTTAGTCACTGGGCAAACCGCTGATTTCCTTGTCGAAGTTATCGCAAAAGATATGGAGAATTACAGTGAAATTTTACTCAAACGTATTGGTAAAATTGAGCACGTGGTTGCACTACATTCAAGCTTCGTGATTAAAGAATATAAACGTGTGTTTAATTGTACTGGCCTACTCAATCGAATTTAAATTATGTATTGAGCCAGTTTAGTTTCTACACGATGAATAGAATGCACTTAAAAGTCTACGAAGCAAAGCTACTCTCATTGGTCTTAAACATTGGTTTTATGATGTTTTAAATAAGTAGAATTTAAAAATCAAAGATATCAGATTGTATTTAAATGGGTCTTTTTATGAGATTTTATTTTGCCGAAGAATATCAACCACAATGCAATGCACGGTTTGCGTATTATCAAACTCAAATCAAAGCACTTTTAACCAATGCAGAGATTGAGCACATTGGCGCCTCTGCGATTCCAAATGCAATCTCTAAAGGAGATTTAGACATTTATATTGCAGTGGATCAATCTGAATTTAATGATGCAATTCAAAAGCTTTACCACTTAAACTTTCAAGAAAAATTAGCAACACTGAGAACGGATCAACTGTGTATGTTGGAATCGCTCAATGGTGATGATGTCGCCTTTCAATTGGTTGTTAAAGGTTCTGAATTTGAGTCATTTATTACGTTTAGAGATAAACTCAGGCAATCGCCTGAACTAGTGCAAACGTACAATGATCTAAAAAAGCGTTGTGAAAATTTAGATATGATCGATTATCGGATTGAAAAAAATAAATTTATTTCCGCAATTTTAAATCAGCAATAAATTCTCTGAATAAAAAACGCACCGAAAGGTGCGATTAACATTTAATTAAATCAATATGTTGTATTTTAGTTGCACTCAATATTTTCATTTATTAAATTTAAAAAATAATCATGTTTTATTAAATATTTATCATCATTGCACTGCTCAAATCACTCTTAACCAGATATGATTTATTACTGATGCTCAGATTGTCAGTATCCGTAATGTTCTCTTTTAAATTCTGTACGAATTCCAGTAAATTAAGATTAACAAAATTTGAGGCTACCATAACAATTTGGGGCAAAATTTTGCCCATTAAGCTGAAGGTTAGATAGATTCATTTGTAGGGGAGCAACATTTGATAAATTTACATTTCCAATATTTGCATCAAGTCCATTTCCACTAATAATTCCACCAAGATCATTGGTTCTAGCAGGATATTGCTGTAAATAATCTCCAGCTTTCGTAGCAAATTGACCAAGCAATGGCTCAATACTTAATTTTTGGGTTGGTTCTACTCGACCTATACTGATAGGATCTGCAAGTGCTAACCACCAACCTGGCTGTGCAATATTTAAGGATTCAGAACCTGGCCACAATAAACTCTGATTTTGTAAGCTTAAAGATGCAGCCGAATTCACCTGTAAGCTATGAATAAAGCCAAGAGCTTCTTGAAAATTTACAGTCGCTTTCGCACCACTTACTGAACCACTCATTTTGATATTAGTAAATTGACGCCCTGTTGGTGCTGCTAAACAAGCTGGAATTAAAAAAACCGTGTTTTGACATCCTGTTATCTTAGCGTCTACAGGATTACCAGCTGTGTATACTGCTGTTGTGGTTCCATTTGCATCAAAGGTTGTTCTACCTATTGCTGGATAATCATTTCCTGTCCCTAAATTGATAGTTGGAATATCAACAGATGCAGATAAACCAACTGATGTCTTACGATTTCCTACAACAACAATTTGGGAGGTTTCAAAAGGAAGGTTATTCATTTCTGGAATACTGAATCCCCCTCCAGTTGTGATAAAACTTGCATTTGCTAATCCAATTGCAACTAAATTGCCTTTAATTGGATATGTAGCTAGATTCATAAACTGTGCAGCAGTATCGGCATATCCTTTAATTTTACTTTGTTCTGCAACAGTAGTACCAATACCTGACTGTACTTTCATGTATCCAGAGAAACTATTTAGTCCATTCGCAACAGATGAATTTTCTGTTCCCAAAGTCATCAGACCTAGTATTTTCTCGGCACTCAGCCTCAATCCTACCATTTCTCTTGTTGATGACTGACCAGGATTTTTAATTGCAAACTCAATGAAAGGGTTAGTTAATTTTGCACTGGAACTTGCTCTGCCAGAATTAGTATCAGAAATACCACTTAAACTTAAATTATCAATATCAATGTCACATCCACCAGCCCCGTTCAATCCCCCACAACCTAGCTGTAATTTTTTAATATTAGCATTCAACTCTAGTTCTGCTTCCAAACCTAAGCGATAAAAACCGATATTCTGGCTACCGCCAGTACGCTGTCTTTCCAAGTTATCTGAATCATTAGGTGCAATAAAAGACATACTCATTAAAGCCTGACCAGTTGTCGCTGACATTTCACTTTCTGACATAGGTTGAAAAGTTTCAGAACTTGCATAAACTAAATGGTTGCTAAAACAGATTAACCCCAAAAAAGCATTTGATAAAAATACCTTTTTCATTATAAAAATCCTTTTTTCATTGTAAGAATACTTATTAGTTTAAAAATTCAAACAATTACTTTTATTAATAATTGCAATGTAATTTTGATGTAATTGTATACTTTTTTTTATTCTTCTCAAACTCTTTTTAATTTACCTAAACATTCTAATGTATAAAAATTTTGGCTATTGAAGACTGTGGTCCATAACTAAAAAGAGAACTCCAGCATTGCCCACCGTAAGTGGGTTTTTATCTCAAAATCCGATCTTAAATTCACCATACGCAAGCTTTATAATTGTTTTGGCAAAATTTTCAGTGTTAACTAAAATCGACAGTGCATCAGAAATTTCATTCAGGCTAAAAGAGTATTCAAATCGTCCAATTTCCATTAAATCTTTGATTGATTGATTAACAGAAGCAATATTGATCTCATCTTGTTGAAGGATTTTATTTAAGGAATTTAAATTTAGTCAAATGAAAAACAACTTATAAACTATTGCTTTTTAATTAATAAATTAAATTTAAACACGTAATAATAAAAAACGCACCCAAAGGTGCGTTTTATCAACTCAAATCAGACTTAACTGTCTAATTCAGCCAATACTTCATCTGTGAATTCAACGTTGGTATATACGTTTTGAACATCATCAAGATCTTCAAACATATCAATCATTTTCACAATGAGTTTTGCTTGATCCACATCAGCAATCAATGCTTTTGTTGATGGGCTCATAACCACTTCTGCATTATCAGATTTTAAACCAGCAGCAGTCAAAGCATCTTGTACATCACCAAAGCTTTCTGGTGTAGTGATCACTAAGATTTCATCTTCGTTCACTTCGATATCTTCAGCGCCAGCTTCCAAAGCCACATCCATGATTTTGTCTTCTAAAGAAACATCTTCAAAAGTAATCTCACCACGTTTGGTAAACAAGTATGCCACTGAACCCGCCGTACCTAAGTTACCATTGGTTTTAGAAAAACAATGACGTACATCAGGCACAGTACGATTAAGGTTATCTGTCATGGTTTCTACGATAACCGCAACACCACCCACACCATAACCTTCATAAGTGACTTCTTTTAAATCATCGTTGTCTTCACCACCAGCACCACGTTGGATAGCACGGTTGATCGTGTCACGTGTCATATTCACTGAAAGTGCTTTTTCGACAACAGCACGTAGACGAGGGTTACTTCCCACATCAGGACCGCCAAGTCTTGCTGCTGTGGTTAATTCACGAATATATTTGGTAAAAACTTTACCACGACTTGCATCTTGTTTTGCTTTGCGATGCTTAATATTGGCCCACTTGGAATGACCCGCCATGCGAAATATGCTCCTGTAGATTGGCTTTATGCCATATCAAATTGCGGCAATTCTACCATAAGCACTTTTTTATGAGAAAGTGCTTATTTTTTAGATTTAATGTAAATTAAGAATTTTTTGCTTCAGGAATCACAATATCGAGCCCTGTATGTTGTTTATATAGACGTTTAATTTCTGCTAAGTCTTGATCTAGATCTGTTGGGTAAATTTTTCCAAAGATCCCACCCTGTTTTGTTTTTGAGTTTGCATACATTAAAACAATAGGAACACCAGCTGCTTTTGCGATATGCCAAAAACCAGTACGGATCGGTTTACGTGCTTGCCCTCGTTCTGCGCGAGTCGCTTCTGGCGCAATCACCAAATTAAATTCTTCATTACTCTGAAACAGATCAACCATTTGTGAAACGATGTCTTTGTTTGACTTACGGTCTACAGGAATACCACCAATTTTTTCTAAAATCGGTTTTAAAGGCCCTTTAAATAATTCTTTTTTAATTAAAGTATGGATTTTAATGTCATGAATTTGAAAAATAGCCAATGACAATACAGCATCCATCATGGATGTATGTTCAAAACCGATGATGACTTGTTTTTTTTCTAATACACTTTGATCAACTTCGTATGACCAACCTGAGAGCTTAAAAGTAAGTTCTCCCAACATCTTTTTCATAAATACCTAACATCATAAAATCATAATTTGCGAATTGTCCGAGTAAAAGCTTAAAAAGACAATCTCTATTGTGCTTATTTTTTACATTTGTATATTTATTTTTGTCATTTTAAAGACTTGTTTTGCTATACCGAAATGGGTGATTAAAATGTAAAATCGTTAAATCCACCAATGTCATCTAACTCACTTTAGAACAAAAATATAAATTCTTCATAAAAAACATTCATATAAATCATAGTCTCAATAATAAAACTCAAATCAATATTCTTTATCTTGTTAAAATCATTTAGACTTTAGTCTTAATTGCGCCATAAGCTCAAAAATTTTACCTGCAAAAGGATTGCAATATGTTGATGCCTCTCTTTGGCGTAAGTGCCTTAGTCTTTGTTTTGATTTGCACATGGAGTGTATTTGAAATTTATTTAGAAAAACGAAAAAAGTAACACTGCATATTATTCCCGCTCAATAGCCACAAACTTCGCTAGATCATCGTATACCGCAACACACTCAGCAGCAGCTCTCATTGACTCAAAACTTAGATCATTGTTAGAACTATCCAATTAATTTTCAATTTTGGTTAAGCTTTTAATCATTCGGCTCTATTTCAGTTATTCTCACCAAAAAATAAATCAGACTCATCAAGCATTAAAACTGCTTCTAAAAATTTCGCTCGACAAAGTTTGAAAATCACTTTAAATAGATACACTTACTTCTAAAGCATATAAAATAAATGGGGATCTATGAATAATTTACTACATATCTATGCATTTTGTGCGGTTTTGCTTTTTTTTAAAATGCTTGCAATCTCTTGTTATCAAGGATTTTATCGTATAAAGAATAAAGCGTTTAAAAATACCGAAGATGCTAATTTTGTCAGTGTTCAAGCCAGACCCGAAGAACTACCACAAGTGACCAGAGCCAGCCAAGCTTGGGCAAATGATCTAGAAAATATTCCCGTGTTTTGGGTGCTTGGAGGACTTTGTATTGTATTAAACCTAAGCAGTGATTTTATTGTCTGGATCTTTTGTATTTTTACGATTGCAAGAATCACACATACAGTCACCTATCTCAGTGCAATTCAACCATGGCGCAGTATTTCTTATGCTGTTGGAATAATCTGCCTTATTATTTTGGCAATTCAAATCGTAATCACATGTATTGGATTTTAAACAAATGCTAATCAATAGGCATTAACTGATATTTTTATGCTTTATTCGCTGTTTTATAACCGTTCATTTCTTTATAAGTTGTATTTTATAGCTAGGAAAATAATACAACTTATATCAATAATTCATCCAAAATATCCTATGAATAATAATTAAATTTAGATTTACTAATTTATCTTATAATTTTTTCAATATAATCAAAAGTAAAGTAAATTTATCAAAAAGTAAAACTATGTCACTATTTTGTAATACTTTATTTATATGAAAAATATAATTAAAAATACATTATTTTCAAACAACTCTATGATTTTATGTTTTTTATATTAATTTTCAATCATTATTAATTAACTTTTAAGTCTTAATACTGTTTTTAAATTAGAGTTTTTACTCTACTTATTGGTTATTTTATGTAATTTTAATAATCTCATTGTCAAGAAGACAGTGATTGTATTTAAAAGGATGAATTAAAGTGAAAATAAAAAAGATCTTTCAAAAAGCCATCGTTACAACCTCACTCTTGTGTATTGCGGGAATAAGCCAAGCTGAAGATTTTAAACGCTTCTCGGTTTCTTCAGGGTGGTTGCATATGTCATCAATGGGGAAAGCACAACCTTTTAGGATTAATACCTCTGTGGGTAATGGTACTAAAGCTGCTGTGGGGGTAATTACAGGCCAAACCATTTTAAATAATGTCGATCAATCTCGTATTGATGCGATGGATCCCAACCTAATTAGCTTGCTCAATGCACCAAGTAATGAAGAAGGACGATATTTATTTGATGACCTGCTGGATGTAATCATGGCAGACGACCCAACCTTAATCGACCAATTAACAGGAATTGCTGAAATCAATGGGATTGCCAATTGGTCAGCGGATGCTGGTTTGGAAGTTGAGGATGTAGACACGTTAGGTATGATGTTTACTTATAATGTCACTGACAATGTTGCCGTTCAATTGATTGCAGGGATTCCACCAAAAGTTGATCTAAAAGGGAAAGGTACTGTCTATGCACCCTTTTCAGCAACATCTCAGCCACTTCAGGGCTTAGTAGGTGATTTGTATTTAAAAAACAATCTTTTGATTACAGATTTAGATAGTTATAACACTGCTGCATCTGCTAGAGCTTGGACGCCTGCCATACAAGCGCAGTACTATTTTGGTAAATCTGGTGTCAATAAGTTCAGACCATTTGTAGGTGCTGGTTTAATGTATGCCTACTTCAACGAGATCGAAATCAATTCAGGGATTGAAAATGATTTGATACGTGCTGGACATATGATTCAAAACATTCATGATGGTAAAGCAGGTGCTTCTCTAGAAGGAAAGCAATCAAGCGGCAACATGAAAGTTAAGGTAGATGCTACTGATGCCATTGCACCGATTGTTACTGCTGGTTTTACCTATGACTTTAAACAAAACTGGTTTGCGACTGCCTCTATTTCGTATGCGAAGTTAGACAATACTGCAACCATTACAGTCCTCAACACCAACAACAATGCAAAGCTTATTCAGGCTAAAACTAAAATTGAGATCGACCCACTAATCACTTACCTTGGTGTAGGTTATCGTTTCTAAGTCTATCTGTTAAAACCTGAAGCCATTACAGCAACTTAAATACTGTAATGGCTTCATTTATAATTAATTTCAAAAAATTACCATGTATAAAATTTAATTCATTAAGTAATTATTTTGGCTGTCTTGTAGCCTTTTCATTTCAGACCAAGACTCACCTACCTATTTCATATAAGGTAAATATTCAAATCACATTTCAATAGGAAAGTATCAAATGACTTCTATCAATGTTGAAAGTATTAAGAATCATGCCGATGTTATTGCGTCTTGTGGAACCAAAGTTGGTGAGGTAGATCACCTTGTTGGAGCAGACCAAATCAAGCTGACTAAACATGGCGATGGACATCACCATCTCATCCCAACATCTTGGGTTGGTGAGATAAAAGGCGAAAAAGTTATCTTAACTAAAGATTCTCAAGAGGTTAAAGACACTTGGCTAGAAGTATAGATTTGGCCTATTACAACTGAGTTATATTCAATTTTATAGGTGTCTCGTTCTGAAGTAGATTGACACTTATTTCATATAAAACGCTCGATGAATTTCATCGAGCGTTTTATATTTGATTAAATCTTATTATTAAGACTTTCGTATCTTCATCTAACCTTAATTGGCGTTGTCTTTCGCCTTCATTGATAAGGTCAAGGCGTTTGCCCCAGTATTGAATTGCATATTGATATTCACTCTTTTTGCTTGTTGATATATTTTCTATTCTAGAATTTATAAGTAGTAATATGGATAATGACTAACAGTGTAATATTTCAAATAACCCTATAAGTAAAATTTAAAAATCATCTTTAGGATGCTCTCATTTAGTTTTTGGAAATTAATAGTTTATTTAGCAAATAAAAAATCCACCGAGGTGGATTTAATCAGTCAAGAATGCTGTGTTTTTCTTTTCCCACCACCATCCTGCTTATTTACAGTCGCCCAAGCAATACGTTCTGCATCTTCATCTGAGCGACCTTGTTTTTTCTCACTTTCATAAATATGTTGCGCTTGTCTTTTCTGCTTTGCTGTATATGCTGATTTATCACCTATAGACATAATCACTTCTCCATATAACGTTAAATAAAAGCATTGTTTTTATAGCATGGATTATTTTATTCGCTGTTTAGTGTTGTAAGTACTTGTGAATTTAGGCCCTGCTTATTTATTTTAACTCAATATAGAATACCAATTAACACTATGTTTTTATTTTAAAAATAACTAGCCATTATTTTAAAGCATCATTTGATTTAATACTTAATCTTTCATTTAATCTACATTGATCACTTTTGAACAACATTTATTCACACAGTATTGATGAGATTAGTCCACCATATAAATTAATCACTTGATAAATCTTAGAGGTTAATATGCAACATGATAACAACCCATCAACCGCTCAAGAAAGATCTGAAAAAGCACAAGAAAAGCGTAGAATCCCTAAATATATTTTACTCTTAGTGGGTCTATTTTTAATTGCGATTGTGATCTATATGCTTGCGAGCTGGCAAGGCTAAGTTAGAGTAATGTGCAGCTATTTTTAAACGACCTATTTTTGATTGTATAGTCCATAATTGATCTTGATTGAAGAGGCTTTACATTGAGGTAATCCATAAAAGCTTGGTTTGCTATAGCTGCTGTAGACTTCTTTTTCTCGATATTTAATTGTTGTTGCTGCTCTAATATTTTTTGCTTTTTTATGGTTGGGATTTATTCCTTATGCCATTTGTAGCAATTTCCCCTGTGTTAAGTCATGTGCTTTCCCTAGACTGATATTTCCATATAATCCAAAGTCGTGCGCACAGATCTACCAAGAACTTTCTTTCAGCGACAGTAAGTTTTATCGCTGTTATTTACACGTACAACAAAGCCAATCAACTCCTTGTCTCGATAAATCGCAGATCTAAGCTCCAATTGATCAATAAATGTCTTTGTCAGCTTTACTCTTGGTGTTGACCTATATAGAATCTCTAGCTGTCGCAATGCTAAACACTATATCAAGCTATTCTCTACAGTCTACTTGTAAAAAAAACTTGATAAACTCTAAAATCTTAGATAGTATTGCACACGTTCCAAGTAGTTGATAATTAATCAATTCACTTGATGAAGGGCCTGTAGCTCAGTTGGTTAGAGCAGCGGACTCATAATCCGTTGGTCCCCAGTTCAAGTCTGGGCGGGCCCACCATATTAAACCTCGTAGATTATTGATTTATGGGGTTTTTTATTGTCTAAATTTTTTGACCATCGAAGAGTAAAGCAGATGAAAAATAAAAATATTAGAGATATTCGAGACTTTATCCGTTGGTCCCCAGTTCAAGTCTGGGCGGGCCCACCATATTAAACCTCGTAGATTATTGATTTATGGGGTTTTTTATTGTCTAAATTTTTTGACCATCGAAGAGTAAAGCAGATGAAAAATAAAAATATTAGAGATATTCGAGACTTTTAGTATTCATTTTGTTTGTATTGCATTTGGCATTATTGAGACTGAATACTGGTTATCAAATTAATTGCTTGTCATAGTTAACTAGACAAGCATTTATTTATACGTTTGATGAGGTACAAGTTGATACGACTTGCTATTTCTTAGGCATCACAATCATTAAAGATTAAAGGATTGTCATAGTAACTTATTTTTTTCATATGTTAATTATCTAATACCCAATTCTAGGGATATTTTTAATTCTTTTGGTCGTTTATAAAATAACTTCTTAAACCAAAAGGAATATAAAATGACTATTAATTATAAATATAGTGAAACCGAAAAAGTAGGCGGTAACGGAGGTAATCCTTTTAAAATACAATTAAAAGAAGATGCCGTGAAAAAATTAACAATATTCTTCGATAAAAACTGTATTAGAGGTATAGAAATTTTATCGGCTAAAGATGAATTGACACTAAAGGGAAGTAAAACTGATAAGTATCAATCTATATCTTTTCAAAGTGATGAAACGATTACATCTTTAATTGTTTATAAAAATCATTATCGTAACGGGAGATGTTCTGGAATATCCTTAAGAACTAATAAAAATAAAACTTTATATATCCCACCGATTGGTGATTCAGAATCTCATTCGCTAAATGGTGGTAAATTAGTCGGTATTCTTGGGAACTCAGGATCAGATATAGATTCTTTAGGCTTTATCTATACTTTAGATATTCTTAGCTATAAATTAAAAAATGTTTCATATGACTTATCCAAACTTGAAACGGCTGTGGCACCTCAAATAGTAGCAAAAATCACTTTTATTAATAAAAGTGATATTACTCAAAAAGGCTCACACACTGAATCTAAAACAGTAACTAAAACATCTTCATGGAGTTGTTCATTAGGTGTTAAAGTTGGTGTTAAAGCAAGTGGTGAGGCTGGTGTTCCTTTATTAGCTAAAGGTAAATGGGAAATTTCAACAGAAGTTAGTTTTGCTTATACTTTTGGAGAGTCTGTCAGCGAAACTACTACCTATAATTTCACAACGAATTTAGATATCCCACCACATAGTAAAATTACATGTGAAAACATTCTGAATGAAGGAAAAATCAGTCTTCCATATAAAGGCACAGCTGTTTTAGAATTTGAAGATGGCAGTTCTTTGGAACTTCCCGAATCTGGTATATACAAAGGTATTGGAAGTTTTGAATCATCAAGTGTCATTCTTCCTCCTGAACCAATATTGGGATCACCTAAAAACCAAAACATTGAAGTATTCTCTAATAATCAGGAAATTCCAGAAAAAATAATTATTTTGGAGGATGATTTAGTACAAGTTTAATAATTTTATTTTCCCATTATTATACCAAGCCGTTCTAGAATCGACTCTACTAGAACGGTTTTTCATAACTATTCAAGTTCAACCCCTTCGTCTAAATAAATTGACTAGAATCTAGCATTTGCAATGTAATTTTCTTTACCTCATCGCGGCTCTGTTTAATATGTTCGGTAATCGCATTTAAGGCAGAATCCCGCTCTTTTCTAAAAATAAAACCTAAAATAGTCTGATGCTCAGCATAAGTTGCCTCTATACGATATTGTTTGGAGAAATCTAAGTGTCGAATAATCCTAATTTTTTCACTCAGATCTCGATGTATTCGTGCCATTTCCTGATTACCTGCTGCACGAACAAGAGAACAGTGAAAATCTTCGTCTTGTTGAGAAAGCGCCTTAATGTCTTTTAGGTACTCCTCAGGTTCGATACACCATAAATCTTTTAATACTACTAACTCAATTGATGGTTCCCCAATATGAGTACAAAGTATTTCGATTGCGGCTTTTTCTAAAATGATGCGAACATCATACAGTTCTTCATAATATCTAAAGTTCAGTGGTCTTACCTGCCAACCACTTCGAAAACTAACTTCGACATAACCCTCCTGCTGTAAACGATATAAAGCTTGACGTATAGGGGTGCGACTCACTTGATAAGTTTTAGCAATTTCTGACTCAGTAAAACGCTCACTCGGCATCAGTTTAAAATCAAAAATATCATTCTTGATTCTTCGGTAAACCAGCTCAGACAAATTGTCTGAGCTTTTTAAAGGATTTTTTATTCCTGTCATATCCTATTCCATATAGACCAATGGCTCACCACTATGTACTGTCTGACCAGCGCGACAAGTCACAGCTTTTACAATACCGTCTTCAGATGCATATACAGGTAATTCCATTTTCATAGCCTCGATGATCGCTACAGTTTCACCTTTCTTCACCACTTGACCATGTTCAACCAATATTTTCCATATATTGCCTGTCATTGAGGCATTTAAAGCGACAAAGTGACTAAAATCTTGCTGTTCAATGTAATCCTCTTGGGTTTCTTCTGGATGGATAAAATCTTCTTTCCATCGTTCAACTTCAGTCTTAAAGGCAAGCTGCTGTTTTTCTTTAAACACCTCAATGCTGTCAGCTTCATCCTCTAAAAATTTACAATATTGCGCATAATCAAATTCAGTTTCTTCAATTTGAATTTGAGCTTGACCATTGGCAAAATCTAAACGCCACTGATCTAATTCAGCTTCAGAGACCTCAAAAAATTTGATTTGATCAAAAAATTGCAGAAACCATTGTTTATCACCAAATTGTTTATTCTTTTTAAATTTATTCCAGATTGGTAATGTGCGACCAATTAATTGATATCCACCAGGTGAATCCATTCCATAAATACACATGTACATACCACCAATTCCCACAGTCCCTTCTGCGGTAAATGTACGTGCTGGATTATATTTAGAGCTTAACAAACGATGACGCGGATCAATGGGTACTGCGCAAGGTGCTGTCAGATAAACATCTCCTAATCCAAGCACGAGATAATTTGCATTAAATAAGATTTGTTTAACTTCATCACGGTGTTTCAAACCATTAATTCGCTGAATAAAATCCACATTATTTGGAAGCCACGGTGCTTTGGCGCAAACACTTTCCTGATATCGTTCAACTGCACTCAGGGTGGCACTATCTTCAAATGCCATGGGTAAATAAACGATACGTGATGGTATTTTAATCTGACTTAGATCCCCCATTTGTTCTTCTAAATAGAGCAGTTCAGCAATTAGATTCTTTTGTGGGATGATCAAGCCATCATATTTAATTTGTAAGGAACGAACGCCAGGTGATAATTCTAAAATACCTGCAATATTACGAGCACGTATCAGTTCTATCAATTTGTGGACACGTAATCTAAGCGAGAGGTCCAGAATATTGTCGCCATACTCAAGTAAGATATAACTATCACCTGCTTGACGATAAACTGTTTTTGGAGAAAGCTGCATCGCTTCCCTTTGTGCCAAAATCGTCGTACCCATTTCCGCTTTAGAAATAGGGGTTACATCTGGAACAGCAGTTGAAAAGTTTTCAATCAAATCTAGCTGCTGTTGTTCTAATTGATTCGCTTGTTCTACGCTTAATGGATAAAAAGAGATTTTATCATCTGCTTTAAGTTGTCCGATTTTCCATAATTCTGCTTTAGCAATCGTTACTGGACAAACAAATCCACCAAGACTTGGTCCATCTTTAGCTAAAATAACAGGGAAATCACCTGTAAAGTTGATTGCGCCAATGGCATATTCACAATCGTGTACATTGGAAGGATGTAATCCCGCTTCTCCACCATTTTCTCGTGCCCAACTTGGTGTTGGCCCACTTAAACGAATTCCTAAACGGTTTGAGTTAAAATGAACCGTCCATTCTGAAGCAAAGAATTCTTCAATATATTCTTGTTTAAAGAAATCTGGTGCGCCATGTGGACCATATAGCACGCCGATTTTCCATTCAGTGCTATAGCTTGGAATTAAGTGGCTAGACAATGCTTGTGGTTGTGCAATGGCAATAGGTAATTCATTCGTAAGTAGAGTCGGATTCACCATTTTAATCGTATCACCTGCACGAAGTGTACGACCAGCATGACCTCCAAAATTACCTAATGCAAAAGTCGAGCGACTGCCTAAATATACAGGGACATCCAAACCATCACGTACTGAAAGATATGTTCGGCAACCCAATTCAACCTGACCTAATTCAAGTATCTGCCCAGACTTGACTGTAATCGGTTGCCAAAAATGAATAGCTTGATCGTCAAGATATGCAGAACACGGCGCACCTGTTAATGCAATGGTGGTATCAGCATGAAATTTTAACGTAGGCCCCATCAAGGTAAATTCAAAACCTGCAGCTTTAGCATCATTGCCTACAATTTTATTTGCCAATTGGAAAGCAAAATCATCCATAGGACCTGATGGTGGGACGCCAATATCCCAATAACCAACACGCCCAGGGTAATCTTGAATCGAACTTAATGTCCCCGGCTGAACAACTTCAATCACCCGAGGTGTATATTTAAAGTCATCTAGCATTCGTGTCCAGATTTGCATACTTTCAAAGCGAACATCTGAAATAATCTCACGCGCATAATCAAGATTGGTACTAATACCGTTGAGGCGTGCTTCAGCTAATGCTTGTTTCAGCTTTTGTATCGCAGCCGCACGGTTTTCAGCATGAACGATGATCTTGGCAATCATTGGATCAAAATATTGAGAAATTTCAGTGCCTGTAGATACCCATGTATCAACTCGAATCCCTTCGGGGAAATAAACATCAGTTAAAACACCTGGACTCGGCTGAAAGTTCTTAACGGGGTCTTCTGCATAGACCCGAACTTCTATAGCAGCACCTTGGGGCTGTATATGCGCTAAGTCATCCCAGTCCAACCGATCCCCTGCTGCCACTTTTAGCATACATTCGATTAAATCCAACCCTGTTACCATCTCTGTTACAGGGTGTTCAACTTGAAGTCGGGTATTGACCTCTAAGAAATAAAACTCATCTCGTGCTGCATCATAAATAAACTCAACGGTTCCAGCGCTACGATATTGAACCGATTTTCCGAGCTCAATTGCAGCTTGATGTAGTTTTTTTCGTGTTGCGTCAGGTAAATTTGCTGCAGGTGTTTCTTCAACAATTTTTTGGTTACGACGTTGTAGTGAACAATCCCGTTCTCCCAAAGCAACCACTTGACCTTGACCATCACCAAATATCTGTACCTCTACATGACGCGCCTTATCTATAAAGCGTTCTAAAAAGACCCCAGCATCCTTAAAAAATTGCTCACCTAAGCGTTTCACACTTTCATAAGCTTCCATTAAGGCATCTTTTGAGTCACAGCGGGTTAAACCAATACCACCACCACCAGCGGTACTTTTCAGCATGATCGGATAACCAATTGTTTCCGCAGCTTCAAGTGCTTCATCTAAACTATTTAATAAACCTGTTCCGGGTGTCATGGGCACATTGGCAATGGCCGCCAGTTCACGTGCACGATGTTTTAGTCCGAATTCTAAAATTTGCTCGGCTGTAGGCCCCATAAATGCAATATCGTTTTCTTCACATGCTTGTGAGAACTCTGCACTTTCAGAAAGGAAACCATAGCCCGGGAAAATCGCCTGAGCGCCAGTATCTTTTGCGATTCGGATTAACTTTTCAATACTCAAATAAGTATCTGCGGGCTTAATTCCCTGCAAAGCAACTGCGTGGTCTGCATCTAATACATGCTGAGCATAACGATCAGTGTCTGAATAGACAGCTATACTTTTGATGCCTAGTTTCTTTAAGGTTCGAATGGCTCTAACAGCAATTTCACCACGGTTTGCAATTAATACAGTATGAAACATGATGCTTTCCCCCTTAATTCGATACAACTAGTGCTGGATTATTTCGCTGTTGGATATATGCACGCCATCCTCCCAAATGACTGATATTCTCTGCATCCTCCAAACCATAAGGTTCACAGATAAAGCCTTTTACCCAGCGACCATCTTCAAGCTCCACATTTCCCATACCCAGTGGTGTCGGGATTTCTGCAACAAACTCCCCAAAACGAGCAGTTGGAATATCCCAAAGTTCTACAATAATGGCGTTCCCCTCAGCTTCATTACGAGCAAGGCCGGGTTTAGGCGGCACTGTCCCATTCAATGCATATAGAGAATATTTACTGGCAGTTTTGGTTGTTTCGATATGTACAGCATCTCTGCTGGTCAATTGAAAATTCAGTGGCATACCGGTTAAATGTGCCCCCACAACAGCAACACGAATATGATGATCAGATCGGGCTAAATCCAGTTGAGCAGATTTCAATTTTGCTTGTGTTGCCCCTAACTTTAAATCAAGATATCGCTGCCAGAGTTTTCCAAAATGAACTAATGCAGCATCGTGCCAAGCAGGTGCAATTAAAGTAATTCCAAAAGGTAAGCCATCCTCTCTAAATCCTGCGGGTAAAGCCAGTGCACTTAAATCAGCCAAATTGGTGAAATTGGTATATGTACCAAAATGAGAGTTAAACTTAATGGGTTCAATTTTCATTTCGTCGATTGTGTAAATTGTGGGTGATGTCGGTACGATCAAAGCATCAAATTGAGCCAATTTCTCCTGAATTTCACGTGCCAAATCTTGTTTTAGATACTCTGCGTTGTAAGCATCAATTGCTGTGTATTGATAACCCTGTTTAACAATTTCTAAAACTGTTTGATCAAATGCTTCAGGATTGTGTTCAATAAAACCCTCTAAAGCAACAGTTCGTTCAGCCACCCAAGGTCCTTGGTAAAGCTGTACTGCGAGTTTTTCAAATGCCGTAAAATCAATCTCTGTAATAGAAGCTTGAAAAGACTCAAGTAATTTTAGTGCTTGGCTAAACGCTTGTTCTGATTGCCGATCACCAAAAAAATTTAAAGTGTCGGGTATCGCAAAATTGAGTTTTGAGGTAAAGCGTGCTGGTGCTGTTTTTGGATTTTTTCGCGAGTAACTATCTCGCGCATCATATTTTTCTAATAGATTGGCTACATATTCAGCATCTACGACTGTTAAAGCAAAAATCGAAATACAATCAACAGTCTTACAGGCAGGCAATAGACCATGATTTGAAAAACGCCCTTTGGTTGGTTTTAATCCAACAATATTGTTAAAACCAGCTGGAACACGACCTGACCCTGCCGTATCAGTTCCCAATGAAAAAGGCACCAAACCACGAGCCACTACGCTTGCTGAACCTGAACTTGATCCACCACTTACATAATTTGAATTAAAGCTATTTTTAACCGCGCCATAAGGCGATCGAGTGCCAACCAATCCTGTTGCAAATTGGTCCAAATTTGTTTTACCAACAACAACCGCACCAGCATTTTTTAATAATTGCACGAGTGCGGCATCTTGTTGAGCAGGATGAGAAATGATCTTACATGCCGCTGTCGACACAAATCCTTTTACATCAATATTGTCTTTAACTGCGAATGGAATTCCATATAACGGAAATTGCTTATAAATATTCTCTATGTCATGAGTATCGACTTGAAGATCTTCAATCTGTTGTTTGATTTGCTCAGCAGTCGCAATTGAAATCCATGCATTGTCCTGCGGATCGAAGTCACTCACTAAGTCACACAATTTTTCGATATTAATTTCACCAGTTTGGTAAGCCCGTTGCCAATCACTAATCGTCCAGCCACTCATTTTTTCTAAGTACATTGTTTGAATCCCATCTTGTATACAAGTTTGAGTTACATTTGCAGGATTCATGCCAAAAATTAACTATCTGTTTTTTATATTCTTTTTATATATGTGAGACTGACATGCAATAATTTAGATCAAATTTTTCAATCAAAATGCAAGCATGCTATTTATGAGTGCAATATAGAATGGTTTATAAAATGGGTACTCTGCTTAAGCAGCTTCACCCACTTGGTGATCTAAATAGATTGAAGTCCGTAACAGTCAACTGCTTTGTACAGTGAGTCAGCATAGTCTTTACGCTCTTTTAAAAAGCTCATGGTTTTTTATGATTTAACTTATTTTATCGTGGCGATCTTTTACGTTTTTTATGCGTTTTTCTACATGTTTTTATTTTTCTTATGCAGAGGAATATACCGATGTACGCTCTAAATATTAACCTTATATTTTAATTGCCGCTTCTCTATAAGCATTATGTAAGCAATTCAATAAAAAATGCACATTAAATTTTTACGTAAAAAATAATAATATATGCAAGACTCGTCCTACGCCTACATATGACAACAGCTCTATTTTATCAAGGAGAATGCGATGGTTAAGCTCAGTGGTCAGTTAATCTGTGTTTCTGAAGAAGAATTAAATATCGTAATCAAGTGTCTTCCAGAACATATCAAGTTAACCAGACAAGAACAAGGTTGTGTTTCTTTTGAGGTTAAACAAAGTCAAAATCCCTTAATTTGGGACGTGCATGAAGTGTTTGAGAATCGACAAAGCTTTGAAAATCATCAACGTAGAATATCTGGTTCTGTATGGGGAATTGAAACCCAAAACATTCAAAGATTGTATGAAATAACCCTCGATTAAAGGGCTATCTCAAAAATTTAAACTGTTCTTAATCTGCTCTATTCACTTATTCTAATTCTTTTAATATCGCCTCATTAAAGGCAGGAATATCATCTGGAATACGCGATGTAATGAGTACCCATCCACCCGTATTACAACGATGAACTTCTTCATCTACCCAGTTTGCACCTGCATTCTCTAAATCTATACGAATACTTTTATATGAAGTCAAATTTTTATCTTTAATTCTTTCTGCATTGATTAAAGCCCATGGTCCATGACATATAGCAGCAATCGGTTTTTTATGATCTGTAAAGGATTGAATGATTTTCTTAGCATTCTCATCAATTCTCAATTGATCAGCATTGACTGTTCCCCCTGGAATAACCAGTAAATCATAATCACTTGGATCTACTTTTTCCAAAATCGCATGCGGACTATATGACACCGATTTTTCATCATCATGAACAACGGTTCGTACATCGTTTAATTCAATCGCAGCATGAATGCTTTCTATGCCTTTGCTCGTCAAAAAGTCTAAAGGTTTTTTAAGTTCATCATGCTCAACGCCAGAATTTGAAGTGATGAATAATACTTTTTTAGTCATTTTCTTACTCCAACAATACGGTATATTTCAAGCTAACAAAAAACACGATCGTAGATGTACAAGTTCTAGCTTGTTATTGTTAAATGTTTTAGGACATTCTGTTAAAGCTTGTTATATATCCATTTTTATGCTTTTTTGATCTATAAATAATCCAATACTGCTATTAAGCAGTCTATATATTTAAACGATCAATTATCGAAACAACAAAAAATCTGAAAAAAGACCAAAAATTATTCATTCAAAAAATGGCATAACTATTGCTTTTTCAAGTGACCTTTTAGTTATGAATCTCCTCAATGAAGCTTATTAAACGCTCTTTATTTTTACAAGTGATCATTGCATTGGTGATTGGTTGTTTATTCGGTTACTTTTTGCCTCATATTGCGATCAATTTTCAAGTGTTTGGTAATGGCTTTGTCAAACTTGTCAAAATGCTGATTGCACCGCTTATATTCTGTGTCATTGTGTTAGGAATCTATGGTGCAGGAGACTTAAAAAAAGCTGGGAAAGTGGGAATAAAAACGCTGATTTATTTTGAAATAATGACCACTATCGCTTTAATTTTAGGATTAGCCGCAGCCTACATATTTAAACCTGGGCATGGTATGCACGTGGATATTTCAACTTTAGATGCGTCCCAAATGACCAAGTACAATGAAAATATCCATGCAGTTACAGGCGTATCTGATTTCTTTTTAAATATGATTCCTCAAACCGCTGTGGGCGCATTTACAGGGAATGATATTCTGCAAGTGGTTGTCTTTTCAATTTTATTTGGCGTTGCATTATCTATGCTGTCTAAAGATGTCAGTGAGCCTGTCGCCTCTTTTATCGACAAAATCTCTCAAGTTATTTTTAAAATCATGTCTATTATCATCAAACTGGCCCCTATCGGCGTTTTTGGTGCAATTTCTTTTACCGTAGCAAAGTTTGGAATAGAAACTTTACTTAATCTGGGCTATTTGGTCTTAATTTATTATGTAACTGTGATTTTCTTTGTGGTCGTGATACTTGGTCTGGTATTAAAACTCTTAGGTTTCAATATTTTTAAGCTCATCCGCTATTTTAGAGAAGAAATCACCATCGTATGTGGAACATCATCTTCTGATTCTGTACTACCGCAAGTGATGTATAAACTAAAAAAATTAGGGATAAAAGACTCCACGGTAAGCCTCGTCATTCCATCGGGCTACTCTTTTAACTTAGATGGTTTTTCAATTTATCTTACCCTTGCTGTGGTATTTATTGCACAAGCGACAGGTGTTCATTTAACAATTTCAGACCTTATTATGATTCTTTTAATCACCTTGTTTACCTCAAAAGGAGCACATGGCATTCCCGCATCAGCGATCGTTGTACTCGCTGCGACCTTATCCAGTTTTCCTGTTATCCCTGCGATTGGCTTGGTATTAATCCTTTCAGTGGATTGGCTGATTGGAATTTTGAGAGCAGTAAGCAACTTGATTGGTAATTGTGTCGCAACTTTAGTGATTGGTGTATGGGAAAATGATGTTGATAGGAAACGTGTACATCAAATGTTAGATGATCCGAAATGGGCAAAAAGTGAATTGGGCAATTAAAACGTAATTAACACAGAGTCATGGTAAAAATTAGAATTTTCTCTTGTAGCAAAACCAACACGCTATAACCAACACGCTATTACCAACACACTATTACCAACAAAATATGCTTTAGATATAATCCTTTAATGCTATCTTAAGCACTCATATTTCATCATAAGCCATTTCAGCATTGAGTCACTGAAATGGTTTTTTATAAATCATGGCATTTACTTAAACTAAAGTCCTCAATCGAAGACCACTCCAGAAAGCACAGGAACATATTAATGACTTCAATTTAAGATGGTTTTTAGCTTAAACCTATCCTAATTTTAACCATGTACCTTTTGTCATCTATGCGATAAATTAACTGTAATTCTGAATTTTCGAGGTTTTTTTGAACTGGAATAATATAGAGATCCATTTTTCTCAAGTTGTTTTAAAACCATTTACATCTTTAGATGCTGATGAGGTATTTCAGCATATTACTCCCACCTTGACTCGATATATGGCTTGGGATCCTCCGCAAAGCCGTCAAGAGTTTGATGAGATCTGGCATAAATGGCTAGAGAATATTAAAGATGGGAATGAGTTAATTTTCGTTGTCAGAAACATTGTTAATCATGAGTTTCTTGGCCTTGCAGGACTGCATCAAATACAAACGGAAACACCTGAATTAGGCATTTGGATTCGGGAAGATCGACATAAGTCAGGATTTGGTAAAGATGCGGTAACAAGCATGGTTCATTGGGCTTCAGTTAACTTGAGTTTTAAAAATTTTATTTATCCTGTAGCTGTCGAAAATTATGCCAGTCGCCATATCGCGGAATCTTTAGGTGGGGTTATTTCTCATTATAAAAAGAAACCTAAATATGATTCTGTGACTTATGTTATTCCTCCTCATACTGAATGATGCAAATGGATAGCTTGAATTGTTTATGATTTATTGGTGATGAATGCTGAGCATCTTTGCAGTTTTGCAATCAACTCACGCGGTAATGGTGGCATTTTCATGTAAAAGCCGATACGATAATGAGAATTATTGTTATTTATATGGAATAAATCATGGCGCTGAATGCACATCGCACTTTTATTCAAGTGAAAGAGAAAATATATCTAGGCCCAAACTATGTTCGTATTATTTTTGACTGTGCAGATGTAGAGAAATTCAAACACACCAGTATTGGTGATAACAATAAAATTTTTATTCCAAGGCATGATCAAACCACAATAGAAATTCCTGATTTTGATTTTAATCAACGTAAATGGATTGTCAGTAATCCTGAGATGATGCCAGAAATTCGGACTTATACCCATCGAGATATTGATTTAGTCAATAAAACCCTAACCATCGAGTTTGCAATGCATGGTACAGATACGGTGGCTTGTCACTGGGCAGATCGTGCTCAACCTGGAGATCAAATTGGCGTAACCATGTCTACTGCCGCTAAAAATTCAATCCCTACAGGACTAAATCATTATCTCATTATCACTGATGGGACTGGACTTGCAGTCACTCAAGCGATCTTAGAAAAATTAACAACTGATACCAAAGTATATGTCATTGCAGAAGTGGCAACTGTAGAAGATCAAATCGAACTGCAGACGCAAGCTGTTTTAGAGCAAATATGGCTGTTCAATCCGAACCCGCTTCAGCAAAGTTTATTGGCTGACGAATTGTTACGCCATCCTGAATTCATTAATCTACCAGCAAGCCGTTTTGCACATATTACCGCTGAACTACAAGCTGTACGCGCATGTCGTAATATCTTAAGAAAGCAAAGTGATTGGAGCAAAGAAGATTGTTATGCCTGTTCTTACTGGCAGATTGGGAAAGCAGATAATGAACGACAGTCTAAAGTGCTAGATGATTAAGCCCTAAGTGAATAAATGATCAATCCCGAAATATCTGATTTATATTATTTCTGATCGATGCATTAAAACCTTATAAACTAGCGTTTATAAGGTTTTTGTTTAAAAGCTCAATTAAAAAAATGCTATTATTACAAATATTTAAATCGTTTTCTCATTCATATAGCGCCAATATCGCTTTGGTACATATTGAATATGCAGTTTAATGTTTTTCCGCGCTGAAATATTTACACTGTTAAAATAATCTTTCCAAAGCTGATCATATAGAACCTCTTGATGATCTAATTCAACACTAAAATCCTGACTAGAGCCTTGATGAATATTTTGATCAATGTCTAAGACATTCATATTGACTTGATGAACCTGTCTTAAATCATAATAGATACCAAAATTTCGTTTTTCATCATAAATAAGCCAGCGCTGGTCTTGATATCTGGCTTTAAAATGCTTTTCGATCAAAGGCAAAACATTGAAATCTGGCTTGACCAAGCTTAAAAATAATTCATCTTTACATTTTTTAAAGCGAACAAAAGCTTCCATACGGTGCTTTTCTCTTCCCACTTGTTTGGCCCATTTTGACAGTGCCAAAACATCTGGATGACCATAATCACGGTCAATCGCTTTTTGAGCGGAGAATGCATAAACACTAAAATTAAACAGATGTTGAAAAGCATCTTCCTGTTCAGATAAAAAAGTATAGTAAAAATTACGTAAACCACTTGCTGAAACTTTTAACTTTAAGCCTTGCCAAACTCGATTGGCTTGAGCGTCATTGGATTCAACAAAAATCGTTTCATCAAATAAAGCGGCTTGGGTGTTGTTTTCACTAGAGACAATGACATCAAACTCTTTAAATTGAAATGCACGAAATACACAGCACAAAATCCCTGTCATGGTCCCATCAAAAATATATTTCGCCATTTAGAATAACAAATCCAACTGGGGTGAAAGTTGTTGAGTATATTTTGAATGCCCTGTCTGTAATATTTTCTGACGAATTTGGCTGGGTAATTGATCTTTTAAAAATGGCGGGGTATCTGCACAACGAATAAAATGCATTGCCCTATTATAAGCAATACCCAATTTTTTGATTTGATCAATATGAATTTTACCAAAGCGACGTGCTTGCACAATTTTTTTAGCTGAACGCACCCCAATTCCTGGGACTCTTAAGATCATTCGATATTCAGCTTGATTGATATCGATAGGAAATTGTTCAGGATGACGTAGTGCCCAACTCAGTTTTGGGTCGATATCTAAGTCTAAATTTGGATGCTGTGCATTAACAATTTCAGTCGCTTCAAAGCCATAAAATCGCATTAACCAATCAGATTGATACAATCTATTTTCACGCAGTAATGGTGGTGCTGAACCCACCGAAGGTAATGCTTTTTCTTCATCATTAATCGGAATATAGCCTGAAAAATATACCCGTTTTAGTTTAAATTCTTTGTAATGGCGATCAGCCATTAAAATAATATCCTGATCCGTTTCGTTATGTGCACCCACCACCATTTGAGTTGTTTGTCCTGCTGGAACAAACTTCGGCACAGTTTTTATAATTTTTCTTTCATCTTTAAATTGAATCAAACGATCGCGAACAATGCCCAAATCTTTTTGCACTTCGTCATGGGTTTTTTCAGGGGCAAACTTTTTTAAACCTTCTGCGGTAGGCATTTCTAAATTGATACTCATCCGATCTACATAAAGTCCTGCCTCATGGATAATCTCCTGTGAAGCACCTGGAATTGTTTTCAAATGAATATAGCCATTAAAGTTTTCTTCTAATCGTAACTTTTTAACAACTTGTAGCATGCGTTCCATCGTATAGTCAGCTGACTTAAAAATTCCTGAACTGAGAAACAGCCCTTCGATATAATTTCTTCTATAAAAATTAATGGTTAAATCAACAACTTCTTGTACCGTAAAAGCAGCTCGTTTGACATCATTAGAACGGCGAGAAACACAATATGAGCAATCAAAAATACACACATTGGAAAATAAGATTTTAAGTAGCGATACACATCGACCATCTTCGGTATAACTATGGCAAATTCCAGCCCCCGTATTGCCTAGCCCACTGTCTTTATTTTTGCGGTTACTGCCACTGGATGAACATGACACATCATACTTCGCAGCATCTGCTAAAATTTGCAGTTTTTCTCTAATACGCTCTGTCATCACTCACACCTAATTTTCCGAATGAACTTTAGTGATTATATAAATTATGAGCAGTCAACAATGGCGATTTCTTTATTGTTGCGACATGAGCTGTCGTATAAATTTAAAGCGTTAAATAGAAATCATTGTGCTAGAAAAACCTACATTATTTGCCCATTTAATTGAATGGGCAAATAACTTAAGCAGAAACAACTACATTTTTTAAGCTTGAGCAGAAAGTGGGACACCAAATAATCGATCAAAAGACCAATTAAAAATAAAGGTATAAATTGGAATGATAACAATTAAAGCCGCATCTAATAAAAATGCCTCTAGAAAACTAATATTCATCCACCATGCAATCAATGGAATAAGAAAAACCACCAAGGTTAATTGAAACCCGATCGCATGAGCTACACGGCGTTTGACCGTGCGTTGACGTAAAGTTTGGCGTTTTTCCCATGCTTCAAAAATTAAGTTATAAATAAAGTTCCAGCTCACGGCAATCGTGGTAATCAGGAAAGCTAAAGGCCCCGTATGGGTTAATTGTGTACCCGAAAGTAGTGCTAGCCCTAAAGAAGAAATACCCAATCCAATGATTTCATAGGTACTTACATAAATTACTCTACGTTTAAGACCTTGCATAAACTTACCCAAACAGATTTTCAAAAAAGCTATTTTAATTTCAGTTATAATAATAGATAAAGACAATAGCTTTCAGTTTGACTGATACCAATTATGAATTTCACCAGCGAAAATATAGAATTATTTGTAAAAGTACTGGATACAGGCTCTTTTTCTGCTGCGGCTCGTGCCTTAAATCGAGTACCATCAGCTGTCAGTATGGGCATCGCAAATATTGAGGCAGAATTAGGTTTACAACTGTTTGAAAGAACACCCCGCAAAGTGATTCCAACAGCGTCAGCACTTGCCCTAGCCCCACAAGCAAGAATCATCTCAGAACAATTAAAACAATTGAGTAAACATGCTTATGAACTGTCCTTAGGTTTGGAGAGTACCTTAAAAATAGGGGTTGTATCGGATGTAAACAATCAAAAGCTTTTACAATCTATTGATAAACTTGCATCAAAATACCCACTGCTCAATATCGAAATCATTACTGCACCACAAGATGATATTTTGCATTTACTGTATTCAGAACAAATCACAATTTGTTTAGCGGGTTCAGGGCAACATATTAAAATGCAAGAACATTTGCAGTTGGTCAGCATGGAGGTTGTTGTTGCAACAATATCTGCAAATCATGCCTTGATGAATCAAGCAGTTCATCCTATTTATATCGAGGATTTGGTTAATGTTCGGCAAATTGTTGTTGCGAGTAGTGCGCTTGATATTGCAGATTTGAGATCGGTAATTGCTGCATCTTATTGGCGAACCAATGATCTACAAACGGCGATTGATATGGTTGAGATCGGCTTAGGATGGGGAAATTTCCCATATTCGTTGGTCAAGTCACATATTGATGCTGGGCGTTTAATCCAAATTGATTTTAAAAACACCTACAATCAACTTTCTGTTCCGATTTATCTGATTTGGTTAAAGGATAAAGCACTACCTAAAGCATCGCGTGAATTAATCGAGTTAATTAGACAAAGTCTAAATGAACATAACGACGCATTAAGTAACAGGAATAGTCTCTGACTCAGCGCGCGATAATGATTTTATTTTATCCAGTTTTCATCGTAAATTTATTAGAATTGAATGAAATTCTATAAAAAATTTGACTTGCGAAGCTCAGCACTTACAATACGCCTTTTAGATTTCTAGTATTACCTAAATCATGTCAAACGATCAAATTGAAGCACAAATTGTAGAATTAGACAATTTGCAAGAACACCGTGAAATTGTGACATTTATGCGTAGATCGTCACCGCTCAATACTTCACAACGTACTGCGCTTGAACAACATCGTGATTTAATTTTGGAATACCCTGTTGGTGATTTACGTCAACACTTTGAACATCCAGAACGCCCACTTACGGTAGAAATTGGTTTTGGTATGGGGCGTTCTTTGGTCCTGATGGCAAAAGCCAATCCTGAACGTAATTTCGTTGGAATCGAAGTGCATGTGCCTGGTATTGCACAATGTGTTTATGAAGCAGGTATGGCAGAAGTTAAAAACCTACGTGTTTTAGATGCAGATGCAATCCAAGTTCTGCGTGAAATGCCTGACAATAGTATCAATACAGTTCAACTTTATTTCCCTGATCCTTGGCAGAAAAAGCGTCATTTTAAACGCCGTTTTGTTTCTCATGATCGTATGCCATTGGTTGAAGAAAAACTCGAAATTGGTGGTACATTCCATGCTGCAACAGACTGGGAACCGTATGCTGAATGGATGCTCGATGTTTTAGACAATCGTCCTCGTTTAGAAAATTTAGCAGGCAAAGGCAATAGCTATCCTCGTCCTGAATGGCGTCCACAAACCAAGTTTGAACGTCGTGGTATTGAGGCAGGTCATAAGATTAATGACTTTATTTTTAAGAAAATCAGTTAATTAAATCTCGATTTAGCTGTAACCTTGGTTACAGCTTCTTTATTGATTAAGAGCCTCTAAACTTGCAAACTTGACACAGATTTGAACTTTGGACTAAACACATTGTTCTGTAATCGTGTCTGCATATATTCAGCATAAACCGATAATTTTTCATAAATATGTTCAGAATAAAACATATCTTCGACTAGGTTTTGCGCTTGAGCTAGATCATAAAGACCTGATAAATTTAAAATTTTAGCATTCATTTCTGAAAATTTACGACATAAAGCCACATGAAAATCATCTTTATATTTAAACAAAAGCTTCTGCATGTTTAATTTATGATCATGATGATCTAATTGCAGATTTATATCATCTTGATCATTTTCGCTATTTACCAAGAAAATTCGAACGTTAAAAAAACATTCTATTTCAAACAAATAATCTGGATTGATCCGCTGATCTGTAATTAAAAAGATACGATCAACTTCTGCCTGAGTCAGTGCTTTGAACAACTGAAAATAAACAAATTCCTGCGCATCCCATGTTTGATCTTGTAGATCTAAAAATAGATTTAAACTTTCTAACACGACATCATCCTTGCTCAAGTTCATGGTTTTTTCAACCTGATAATAAGGTTTTAAAATATCTTGAACTTGTGCAGTCAAAAGTGTTGAGTAAAGCACGGTTTGATTTAAATTTGCCAAAATAAACGGTGAAAACAAATAAGCCAGACTTAAATGATTTGAAGCAATTGCAGATTGGATAATCGCTGTACACTTCTTTTTTGAAAATTCACGCAAGACTTTGGCACGCAACAATGTTGCTTCTAAGTTTACAAATCTTTGATTGAGTTGCTCTATCACATTTTCAGAGCAACCATGCTCACATAAAACTTGTGTGAGCACATTCAACTGAGTCGTCACAAACATATCCCTGCCTCATTCTATACTGCATCGCGTGCGACTATTTTCGAAAGAAATCAAAAAGAAATATAGCCACAAAATTTTAGAAAAAATATATAACAGATAGAGCTGTGCTGATTGCTTCTGTTATAGTCATTTTAAATACCTACTTGCATTGACCTATGTATAAATCTGAACAACTGGCCCATAGCCTAAAATTATTGATTGAAAATGGGACGTGGAAAGCACATGAAAAGTTACCCTCACTACGTCAACAGGTTGAACAATCAGGTTTAAGTCTGATTACGGTGATGAATGCTTATCAAGAGCTTGAAGCACAAGGACTGATTTATTCAAAAGAAAAGTCAGGGTATTTTGTTGTAGAACAAAACTCAGATCACCCTACTACATTACATGTGATTAATGAAACAGTTGAAATTAACTCAGTTGTTTTTAAATATTTAAAATCAACCCAGTCTGAACACATTATCCCTTTAGGTTCTGCCTTTCCCAATAGCCAGTTACTCTATTCCGCTAAACTGATACAAACGCTTGGGCAGCTTGCTCGACAACGGCGTAGCTATGAACAGACACCCAGTCTACCACCTGGAAATTATCAACTGAGAAAAATTATTGCTCAGAAATATGCTATGCAAGGCATCCCCACTGATCCATCTGATATTGTGATTACGTCTGGAGGTTTAGATGCATTAAATCTTTCATTGCAAGCACTTACGCAAGCTGGAGACTATATTTTATTACAACAGACGATTTTTTATGGTGCATGGCAAGCAGCTGAACGACTTGGATTAAAAGTAATTACCATCCCAGAACATCCTGAACATGGTATTGATTTAGACGCATTCGAACAGGCAATTTTAAAATATCCAATTAAAGTGTGTTTGATGATGTTAAACGGTCAGAATCCAATTGGCTTTACCGTGAGTGATGAAATTAAATTAAAATTGGCGAAGTTACTCAACCAATATCAGATTTATTTGATTGAAGATGATGTCTATGAAGAACTTTACTATGATCAGAAAAAACCCCTCTCGATGAAGTATTTTGATCAACAAAATTGGGTACTACATTGTTCTTCTTTTTCCAAAATATTAGGTGCAGGTTTTCGTATCGGTTGGGTCTATGCAGGTAAATTCTCTGAACATATTCAGCACACTCAACTTATGAGTACCCTTTCAGTCAACTCATTTATCCAAAATGCTTTGGTTGAATATCTTTCCCATCGTCATTATGAAAAACATTTAAAAACTTTACGATCCACCTTGCAACGCTATAAAAAACAATATTTTAATTATTTAAAAACTCATTTACCTGAACAATGTCATGTCAATTATTATCCTTCAGGGTACTTTTTATGGATTGAATTACCTGAACAAGTCGATAGTAATGAGATCTATCAGCACATGTTAGAACACGGTGTCAGTGTCGCGCCGAGCAGCTTATTTAATATTAGTAATCAACAAAATCACTTTATTCGGATGAATTGTTCATTTGAAATGAATGAAAAGATTCAAAATGCATTAAACCAATTGATTTATATTATTGGTAAATCAGTGAGGTCATAAGCTGAATTTTTATAACAGATTCATCATTGCTTACTTATCTGTTATAGTTTTTTTCTAATTTTTTGTATCTACAGTGTGAATACGTTTCTATCCATAATGAACCTATATTAAGCAGAAAGAGATTTTGCGATGAATGATGACAAAAGCCCTAAAAAACCACAATATGCTGATAGCTCGATTTCAGACAAAGCCTTTAAACGCATGATCATCTGGTTTTTTATCTACTGTAGCCTGTTTTGTATTGGTGTTATTGTCACAATCGGTGCAGATCACGCTGCTTTAAACTAGATCTCAATTGATTTAAAAAGATACGATTGATAAAACACTCACTTAATCAAGTGAGTGTTTTTTCTGTATCTGTTGGCTTAAAAGTGTATAGGCATCTTTAAGATCTTCCCGCCCCATATCCTGTAACATGTGTTGATGCATATCTAAAATATTCACATCTCCACGTCTTGCAGGACCCGTCTGCATTGTTTCAGGATCATTTTGAGTGGCTTTTTTTGCTGTTTCCAAAATTAATGGATACAGTAAATTAAAATCGACCTGCTGCGCATCGACCACTTGTTTAGCCATGTCATAACAATAATTTGTAAAATTACAGGCAAATACCCCTGCCAGATGTAAGCTCAGCCGCTGCGCTGAATTATATGGATAAACCTGATTACTTAGACTATTTGCTAGCGTCGTTAAAGTAGACAAATCTTCTTGCAAAGCCGTTTCAATAAACAACGGGGTATTCTGCCAATCCACTTCACGTTCAAAGCTAAAAGTCTGTAAGGGATAAAAAACCCCAGATTTTACATGGTGTTCAGTCAATATATTGAGATTGGTACTGCCAGAAGTATGAACAATCAAAACATCCGAAAGTTGTGAATGAATCGTTTGGATGACTTGAGCAATGGCTTGGTCACTTACCGCAATAATCAATAAATCAATTTCAGGGTCTATACAATGCACAGCATCAATAGCCTGAGCATTCACCTGCTGGGCTAAGTGTTGTGCATTGTTTAAATCACGACTATAAATCTGAACAATATGATGTTGTTTTGACAGTGCTTTTGCAAAATGTGTAGCAACCCGACCTGAACCAACAATACTAATACGCATATCAACATCTAAAACTTTAAATATACTGACAGCATGCCAATAAAAAAGGGATGAATCAATTCATCCCTCTCAGATTATGATGATTACATCAATTTAGTGCATTGTTTAAATAAATAATTCGCTCAGCGGTACGTTTATTAAAGCACTTGGTATATTGCATCTCTTTGTTTTGCTGAGACATCGCATCATCCCAATATTGACGTTGTTGCTGATAGGTTTCAATTTCACTGTCTGGAATATCGCCAAAACTTTTCTGTGAAATGACTTTACAATCAACATCACGTTTTTCAAACCATTCTGTTTGATCTTGCTTAAATTGTTCTTTTTGTTCATCACTCAGATTGTCCCAAGTCTGGTTTAAACGATCAACTTGTTTGAGCTTTTCTTCATCTAGCTCTTTTTTACGGATATCCATGGCTTTTTGCGCGAGCGCTGTTTGCTCTGCATTTTCAATTTGATTGACCTGTTCGCGGTCACGCATGTCTTTATTTTCTTTCATATAGGCTGCGTATTGCACCGCTTTCACTGTAACAAAGGTTACCCCTTGAATAACAGCATCTTGATTAAGTACATCAAGTGTTAAACCATCTTTGTCTGTTTTCACAACATTATAATTAAACTTGCCTTTTAGCTGATCATTGGCTAGTACCAATTTAGATTCACCAGCTTCGATATACTCACGTATGCTGCGATACCCATCACCTTCACATCCCTCCTCACACTCTTGCCCAAATTCTGCATATGAGTTTTCAGCACGCTGTTGTAAGCCTTTCGGGAATTGAACCACTAACTGACTTTCACATTCCAGCTGATTGGTTTTAGACGAGTCTTCAGTGATCGTACGAACATTCTTCACTTCAAACTTTAAAGCGTTGTTAATTTTCTGAAGTAATGCTTGGTCAGCTTCATAACCAGAATTTTTAATATTATCTGCGACTTCACGCAAATACTCATCTTTCAAATATTTTTGAATTTGATTGATATTGTCTTGATTGGTACAACTCCACTCTGCAAGTTCAGCATTACCTTCATCTTTTTTCTTTTTGAAGTAATCACAGCCTGACAGCATCAAAGTACTAGAAATTGCAGCAATCATAAATAATGGGTTTAATGATTTATTCATTGTTTATCCGATCATATTTTTATGTGGCTCATTTAACCAAATAATTGAAGAATTTTCGAGTAAAAAATAAAAAGCTTCTGGATATTCAGAAGCTTTTTATACAATTTATGCCCGTTTTAGCACAGAACATACCACTCAAAAGGATTATGGTGTTGTTGCACCAAGTACTTCAAACTCAATACGGCGGTTTTTAAATTGCCCTTCTTTTGTTGAATTATCTGCAATTGGATTATCTTGACCATGTCCTTCAGCTGTTAACTGTGAGGTATGGACGCCCTTTTCAACCAAATATGCAACAACTGATTTTGCACGTTTTTCAGATAATTTTTTGTTTGAATCTGCATTTCCAACATTATCCGTATAACCTTTGACCACGAGTTTTGCATCTGGTAGTTGCTTTAACAAATTCGCTGCTTTATCCAAAATCGCTTTATTGGCTTCTGGAATACCTGAAGAACCTGTCGCAAAATTAATGACCTGTAAATTCAATGCAGCCGCAATATCATTTACATTGGCTTTATCTGCCTGAATGCTTGAAAGTGCTTGATCAGCTTGTGAATTACTTGTATCTACATTTGCAGCACTACTGGTTGGCGCTGTATTTGCATCGGCTGTTTGCTGTGCAGAAATGTGTAGGTTAGGCGCAACAGCTTTTAACTCATCTGCCAATTTTTGTGCTTGCGCTAAATCTGGTGTTTGAATGCTAAGTTGATCACCAATCCAAGCCAATGAAATGTTTGGAATGCCTTTAATTTTAGCCAACACCTGATCTACAGCATTTTGATCTGGCAAATCAGCAGCATAAGCAGCACTGGCTGTAAGTTGACAATGATCGGTTTGGCCAAATACTGAAGCGATACTGGTTTTTAAACTATCCAGTAAAGATTGACTGCTCGATTGTGCCTGACAACTTGCTAATTTACCTTCAGCATCTGTAGAAATTTGCAGTTCAGCGGCTTGCAAATCAGCAACAGCTTGTGAAGCACCACTGCTTACTGGATCTCCCCCTACAGGCGGTTTGCTACTGCATTGTTTAAATAACAATGCTGCTAATCCTGCAATCACCAACAAAGCGATAATTGGCAATAACCAATTGGATTTTTTAGGTTCATCTTGGATCGAATTTGCTGTGATTGTAGAGGTATCAAGGGGTACTGGTGTGGGAGATACACTTTGTACAGGTATGGGTGCCACAGGTTCTACAGGGGGAATAACTGCCTCAGCAACAGGAGCAGCTTGCGTTGTGGCTGCGAAACCAAGACCGCCTACGCTTAAACCCAATGTAGCAAATAATCCTGTTGCCCAAGCTGGCAAAGCATCTTGAATATTGTTCCATTGCGCTTTGATAAAATCAAAAATTTCATGTTTATCATCGGAACCCGCTTGATCTGCAAGCAATGATAAAGTTGGAGCAATAGAGTGGTTTAATGTGGTTTCAATTTCTTGGGCTGGTGCATTGCCCGCAACCAGCCCTAAAAAATGTGCGACCGTTTCTGGTTGATGACTGAAAATATCACCTAAGCGAGGATTTAGATTTTGTTGAAGTGTATTAATAAGTTCTGGTTTTGATTTTAAAACAGAGAGGAGAATGGGATAAAAGGCACTTAAAGCACCGATTTTTTCATCTTGAAACTGAAGATCACCCTGTAAAACTTTTGTGGTCACCCGTTCTTTTAGAAGCTCAATAATATTCATAATTTTGGACACTCCGATTTCATTGTTGTATTTGTCACATTAAAAATCATTTTATTGATCATTTTTTATTCTAGTGATTAAATTCTAATAGTTATAATAGCTTTTTGTAGCACAGCGTGTTCAATATCTATTTGAAAAGCCAGCTTATGCTGGCTTTTTGTTTCAATTTTTGCGCTTATGTAAATTTTACAGCTTAGGCAGTAAACGTTTGTAGCACTTTACCGACCATTTTTTGATTGATTAATGGCGTATTTTTTCCATGAGATAAAATACTGTCATTGTTAACAACCCATTCTAAATCTGGATCAACCAAAGCCCAACCCGATTCTTTGACCCAACGATCCGTCATATTGGCCACTTTTGCAGGAGCAAGCGTGACTTTTTCAACCCATTCTAAAGGTTCAAACAAACCTTCACGAACCAATTGCACCCCAAAAGACACATAGGTATCAAATGCACTAATACCAGGTAAAGTCTCAGCAAAAGGCGCCAATTTCGCAGAACCACTCAAAGGTTCATGATGGGTACAAATCGCATCAATCACGCCTTCTTTGACGCCTTGGCGCAGTAGTTCTTTGTCTTTTTCAGCACGTAATGGTGGGCGCACATGTGCCAAAGAATTAAAACCATCAATTAAGTGTTCTGTTAAATGCAATTGATGCATTGCAACATCTGCCGTCACAGGCAAACCTTTGTTTTTTGCAATTTTAATCAACTCAACAGATGCACCACTTGAAAGCAAACCAAAGTGCGCTTTGACGCTTGTCGCTTCAATCATCAATAGGTATTTCGCAATGGCAACTGTTTCAGCCAGTGCTGGAATCATGGGTAGTCCCTGACGTGAGGCAATAAACCCCTCATGTACACAACCATCTTTTGCGATCTGGTGTTCTTCTGGATAAAACACCACGGTCATGTCTAAACCCGCCGCATATTCCAAGGTCCGCAGAACCACATCATCATCTTTAAAAGTAGCATAGGCGTTTGAAACGGCAGTACAACCACCCTTTTTTAAACCTGCCATATTTGCGGGTTGTTTACCATTTAAACCTTGGGTTTGCGCACCAATCACTTGTAAATGAATACCACCATCTAACATGGCTTTTTCTACAAGTCCATGAATCAAAGCACCGTTGTCTTGCACGATCGGCTTTGAATCAGGTGGGGTAAATACATGCAAAATACCATTTTCACGTGCAGCTTTACCTTCTGACTTCAAGGTACCATGCTGTTGCTGACCAGGCTCACGTAACCGTGCACACAAATCAACCATGGTCGGTATCAACCATTTTCCTTGCCCGTCTATTGTATCTACGACATTGGCAGATGATTCGACTATTTTTCCATGTTCAACATAAACCGTTTGTACAGTGTCAGTTTTTTTAATTGGGTCTAAGACACGTACATTTTCAATTTTTACACTACTCATGACTTTATCCTTAACCTTAAACCGCAATTGCTTCTAACAAACCTTTCTCTTGCAACTGACCTTGCATTGCCAAAGCCAAAACAGCCATTCGCACTGCAATACCATTGGTCACTTGATGCAAAATTACCGACTGTGCACCATCAGCAATACTAGAATCAATCTCTACACCGCGGTTCATCGGTCCCGGATGCATAACAATACAATCAGGTTTAGCCATGGCAAGACGGTCTTTATTTAAACCATACATTTTGTAAAATTCAGCTTGTGACGACAAAGCTGGCGAATCAATACGTTCATTTTGAATACGTAAAGTAATGATCACATCACAGTCTTTAATGCCTTCATCCATTTTATTGAACAAGCGAACGCCTTCACCATATTCATCAAAACCGCATGGAAGCAAAGTATTTGGTGCAATCACACGAATATCTTTACAGCCTAAAGTCTGTAAAGCTGCGATATCTGAACGTGCAACACGCGAATGCTTAATATCACCAATAATTGCCAGACTAATGTCTTCAAAGTTCTTTTTGGTTTCGCGGCGAATGGTTAACATATCTAACATTGCTTGAGTTGGATGAGCATGACGCCCATCTCCAGCATTGATGATTGCAACATGCGGACAAACTGTTTCAGCAATAAAATGCGCTGCGCCTGATGAAGAGTGGCGCACAACAAAAATATCTGCTGCCATCGCTTCGAGGTTCCATAGCGTATCGCGCAATGTTTCCCCTTTTGAAGTACTTGATCGTGCAATATCAATATTCAATACATTTGCAGATAAGCGTTTTGCAGCTGCTTCAAAAGTAGTTCGGGTACGTGTCGAATTTTCAAAGAATAAGTTCATCACTGTACGACCTTCTAAAAGTGGTGTCGTTATCAGTTGATTTTGATCATTTATAAAGGAATGGGCTGTATCTAGAATTTTGGTGAGGGTTGCTTTAGAAAGACCTTCGATGGTCAGGAAATGCTTTAAGTTTCCGTCATTATTGAGTTGAATCTGACTCGGTGTATGCAATGCCGCCAAGTGCATGAGAGATTCCTTAGAGGTTAAGTTAACGTATTATACAGATTTTCTTTTTCTTTGGCAGTTGAAGTTTTGGACAAATAGTCATAAAAGTCAGCGATCAAATTTTAAATTTGATCTGCTTTAAGTCTGCAAGTTTGAGTGTTAAGTTCATCAATTTTTCTCGAAGTTGCTGAATCATATTGAGGTAGTCAATATCTGATTGATCTTTTAACAGCTCAATATAAGCATCTATTCGCAGCAAGGCTTGATTACGCCATTTAAGTAATTCTGCTATTGGATGATACTTTTGTGGATCAAAATCATGCAGTTGATATTCCGATATTTGTATATTGGTTAATGTCGCATCATATTCTTTTACACGTTTTAAGCACTTTAAGGTATCTTCTAAACGAAAGCGGATCTCGTGTTCACAAAGAAATTTTAAATGTGCCAAATCCTGTTGAGCAGCAAAATATTGTGCCAATGGCAGAGTAAAATCCTCATAAGGATACCAACGCCCATGCGCACAGGAGATTAATTCTTTATATTTTTTCTGTTCAATCCACAGTTTAAACACAGCAGCCTTTGCCTGATGATAATGACTTAATCGTAGCTCAGTTTGTTGTTGCGACTCATCAGCCCTACCCACGTAAATCATTTGGTTGTTTTTTAAATATTTGCTAATTTCTGCATTGAATTTCGTATAACTCAAGCGATTTTCTCACACACATACTCAGCTTAAAAAACACTATAAATGAGTTTTAATTTTAATCACACTGTATTCATTAAGCTCTAACCCAATAGTTAGAGCTTAATACTCGACTTATCTCAATGCACCAATATAGTGATGTGAAACTTGTGCCCGATAAATTTCTTCTTCTGTTGCACCAGAAACATATGCTTCCTCGCTTTGCTCAACTTGTGTTGTCGTTACTGTATTCACAGAAGAAGCTGGTTGTTCCTGTTCTAATAAATGCTGTAAGCGCAAGGCATGACGATTTAATTCTGGATCTTGAGTCGCCAATGACATATCAATCACATACTGTGCATAGCTTTTATTATCCACTAAATACATCACATCAATCACACGCCCTGTCACACGTCTTAATCGCGTTAAGATTAATGCCCCAATGGAAAACGCATCTGCATGTGCAACAAATCTGCTGTTGTTAAGATCTTGCATAGAAATCCCCGTATTTATTAATTCATTAAAAATTCAATTAAATTTCTGAGCCAATACGATGGATAATTAAGCAAATTGTGTACCAAAATCACACCATTAAATGAATTAATAATGCATACGCATTTTTAAGGCATACCTTGAATAAAAGAATTTTAAATCAAATTTTAATGATAAAAATAGCGCCAACACATTTCCAATGAAATCAAAATTAATAACAATCCCATCACGATATTAAAAAGACGCGCCCGATTTCCTGTATTTAAAAAGCTTGCTAACTTTTCACCAGCAATCCCCCACAGTACTAAAGATAGATAACAGACAACAAAATAAATCGCTACAAAAACTAATAAAACAGCATGGATATGCCCGGTTGAAAATAGTCCTGTACCTGCCACTGCGGCAATCCATGCTTTAGGATTTAGCCATTGCATTAATGCACCTTGTATAAAGGTTGGTATTTTTGCTTCATCATGGGGTTGACTTGAGATAACGGTCCCTTTTGCACGTAGAATATTGAGCCCAATCCACAACAATAAAACTGTACCTAAAATCGTGATCACATCAAGAAGTACAGGATAGATCACAATCATTTGATACAAACCAAAACAGACTGATGCCAATAACAAGGTAAAACCAATGGTCGCCCCTGAAATAAATGCAAAAGTTGCATTTACACCATAATTCATACTGCTGGTTAAGATAGTTAAATTCACAGGTCCTGGTGAAATCGACATAGACAGCGAAAAAATAAACATTGAAACAATAAGACTGAGCATTTTTTAAATTCGTTATTTGATCTTATCTACATATTGATATTTGAATATATTTCAAGCAAAAAACCCAAATTTTTAACTGAATTTAGTACTTTTTATAAAATTTCGGACTTAAAAGGCCATTCTATAAGTTTTCGTCATTAAAATACGCTAAAATACGCGATTGCTTTTTTAATGTCTTTGGAAATATTCATGAATTCGAAACCACGTCTTTCTACATATTGGGTTACCTGTGCAGATGGACTAGAAACCTTACTGCAAGAAGAAATTCAAGGTTTAGGGATTCAAGATATTGAAAAATTTCCTGGACGTTTGATCTTTAAAGGCAAACTCGAAGATGCATACCGTGTTTGTATGTGGTCACGTTTAGCTTCTCGTGTACTAACACCGATCCATGTTCATGAACTTGAATTTACCCATGACGCACGTGACGTTGCAGAAGAACTTTATGAAGGTGCGATCAATTTTGATTGGTCACTTATTTTTGCACCACAAAGTACTTTCGCAATTCGTCTTCACGTAGAACGTGATATTAAAGTCAATACACAGTTTGCAACTTTACGTGTTAAAGATGGTGTGGTTGATTCTTTCATGGAAGCTGTCGGTAAACGTCCAAGTATCGACATTAAACAGCCTGAAATTACCCTGTATGTGCTTGCTGGAAAAACTGAACACACCTATTGTTTAGATTTATCTGGGGATTCTTTACATAAGCGTGGCTATCGTCGTTTTATGACAGATGCCCCAATAAAAGAAAACCTAGCCGCCGCTATCCTACAAAAAGCACAGCTTAAACAACGCAATCCAGAAATTATTCTTGACCCAATGTGTGGTTCAGGAACCTTTATTATTGAATCATTGATGATCCTAACTGATCGTGCACCTGGTTTAGTGCGCCGTTTCGGCTTTAATGGCTGGAATGGACATGATCATGAGTTATGGATGTCGATTAAAGCTGAAGCAGCTGAACGTCATAAAGTTGCCTTAGAACAACCTTTACCTAAATTCTATGCTTATGATGCAGATTGGGAAGCAGTAAAAGCAACCAAACAAAATATTATTGCTGCTGGATTTGAGCAACAACTGGATCAAATTCAAATTGAAGAGCGTACTTTAGCAGATTGGCCTGATTTCCAAGCTGAAGGCAAAACTTCATTTATTGTCACCAACCCACCCTATGGTGAGCGTTTAGGGGAAAAAGCTTCTAACCGAGCTTTATATCTGGGTCTGTCAGCACTTCTACAAAAGAATTTCCCCAATCAACATGCTGCCGTTATCGCAGCGGCTGTTGAACAAGCTGATGTATTGGCATTTAACAATCCACAAATCTTACGTTTAATGAATGGTAAATTGCCAATTTATATCCGTTTTGGTGATATTAAACCAGCAGCTGTGGTTAAACCTTTCCTTGCAGATTGGCAACCTCAACAATTTGAAAAAATTGAAGGTGCAGAAGACTTTACCAATCGTTTGCAAAAAAATATGCAAGCTTTGAAGAAATGGGCTGTAAAAGAAGATATTTATTGTTTACGTCTCTATGATGCAGATTTACCAGACTTTAATGTCGCTGTAGATTTGTATGGTGATCGTTTACATGTTCAAGAATATGCACCACCAAAAACCATTGACCCAGAAAAAGCCAAAAAACGTTTTAACCTTGCTTTGGCTTCAATCCGTGCCGTAACAGGTCTAGGTCGTGATGCGATCTTTATCAAAACCCGTGCCCGTCAAGAAGGTAAAACCCAGTACGCAAAACAAAGTACTGCATCTAAACGTTTTATCGTACAAGAAGGTAAAGCCAAAATTTTAATCAACTTGACTGATTATTTGGATACTGGATTATTCCTAGATCACCGTCAAATGCGTCTACGTATTGCAGCTGAAGCTAAAGGAAAACATTTCCTGAACCTGTATAGTTATACCTCTACAGCAAGTCTACACGCTGCTTTAGGTGGTGCTGCAAGTACGACAAGTGTTGACTTATCCAATACTTATCTAAATTGGTCTAAAGAAAACTTTGTCTTGAATGGCTTAACAGTTGATCATCCAGATGAACAGCATCAATTCTTCTCAAGTGATTGTTTTGAATGGTTAAAAGAAGGTCATGAACAATATGACATGATTTTTATTGACCCACCAACCTTCTCAAACTCAAAGAAATTCTACGGTACTTTTGACGTGCAACGTGACCATATTTCTTTACTTAAACGTGCAATGAATCGTCTAACCACAGAGGGAACGTTGTATTTCTCAAATAACTATCGTGGTTTTGAGATGGACGAAGAAATCGATGCAATGTTTGATGTACAAGAGATCACCAATGAAACGATTGGCTTAGATTTCAAACGTAATCAAAAAATCCATAGAGCATGGAAAATTAAACACTTCCCTGTTTAACCATGTTAGGCCTCGGGCTTATTTATAAGCCACGGGGTCAATTTCATGTCCTATATAAAGTGTAACGCGATCTTGGGTTGTTATTCGCACATCATGGCGTTGATATGGATTATAGCCAACCTCAATTATTCTATATTTTTCAAGTGGCTTTAAATATTTATCCCCAGGTTGATTTGGATCTGGGTCTTTTTTCTGCCACTCGAAATCAGTTAACACGGTAGAATAAATTTCATCTTTTTTAGCATCGTCTGACCTTTCCTGAGCAACTTGTTTATGCAGGTTATTTTGCTCTTCGACAGGTTGTTGTGCATTATCCTTGACAGCTTTAATAATAATGGGTGACAGTTTAACCACACCTACAGATTGCTCCGCAAGATCTTGATCATCTAATTTATCTGCCAATGCCTCTATCGAACTAAATGCCATCAAGAGAAAACCGAGTATTTTTAAATAATCAGATTTGTCCTTATCTTTGATCATCATGATCAACTTTTCCTTTCTTATTATTCCTCATTGAAAAACTATCAATTTTTGACCGTTTTTTCAATAAATTCATGAAAAACCCGATAATAGGTAAAACCTAAATAAACACGCATAAATATCTGATGATTAAAATAATATGATAAAAAGCCAAGGCTATGCCGATTGCTTCTTTTAAATGGTTTATAAACCTATACATCCCTAATAGCTCTGGATGCTTGATTGGGGGAATTAAACAGGCACTAAACCTTTGCATCAATTCTATGATGTGTAGTGTTTTCCCTATTATGCGAAAGTCTTAATGTGGCATTCTGCTGCTCAATCAACCTCATTTCCCCTTCACAAGTGCTATCCATCAAGATTACTTCCCCTTGCACCAATGCTTACACTTATGTAGAACGCGAAAATCCTACTGATCGGAATCTGTAACGCAAAAATATAAATGCGTATCCAATAAAAAAGCCAACCACCTTACGGTAGTTGGCTTCGGTTATACTGCTGGATAAATTAACTTAATTTTAATTTACCAAAATCAAGTTGACCATTTTCAGCACTGATTAAGATGGTATCACCTGCTGTAAATTGACCGGCAAGGATTTGCTGAGCCAATGGATTTTCAACCTGTTGTTGAATTGCACGTTTAAGTGGACGCGCACCATATACAGGATCAAAACCAGCATCAATCAGAATATCAAAGGCCTGATCATCGACTTTCAATCCAATGTCTCGTTCAGATAAACGTGAACGTAAACGATCCAATTGAATATCCGCAATGCCACGAATTTGTGATTTTTTCAACGAGTGGAACACCACCAATTCATCGATACGGTTAATAAACTCAGGACGGAAATGTTGTGATACGGCATTCATCACCGTTAAACGAACATCTTCATCACTAGCACCTTCACCGAGTTCACGTACATCACTTGAACCTAAGTTCGATGTCATCACAATCACGGTATTTTTAAAGTCAATCACACGGCCTTGTGAGTCAGTTAATCGACCATCATCCAACACTTGTAATAAGATGTTGAATACATCTGGATGGGCTTTTTCAACTTCATCAAATAACACCACACTGTACGGTTTGCGGCGTACTGCTTCAGTTAAAACACCACCTTCTTCATAACCCACATAACCTGGAGGCGCACCCACCAAGCGACTCACCGAATGCTTTTCCATAAACTCTGACATATCGATACGAATAATTGCATCATCACTGTCAAATACGAAGTTACCTAAAGCCTTGGTTAACTCAGTTTTACCCACCCCTGTCGGTCCAAGGAATAAGAACGAACCACTTGGACGATTTGGATCAGATAAGCCCGCACGTGAACGACGAACTGCATTTGAGACAGCAACCACAGCTTCATCCTGCCCCACCACACGGTTGTGTAAGAAATCTTCCATATGGAGCAATTTCTCACGCTCACCTTGTAGCATTTTTGACACAGGAATACCTGTTGCAGCACTAACCACTTCTGCAATTTCATTTTCAGTCACTTTGGTACGAATCAGTTTCGGTTCTTCATTGACTTCCGCAACCTCTTCTTCATTCAAACGTTTTTGCAACTCTGGAATCACCCCATATTGCAAACGACTTGCTTCTGCTAAGTCACCTTCACGTTGCGCTTTTTCAAATGCAGTACGTGCTTTATCAAGCTCGATTTGCGCCTGATTTGTACCATCGACTAGACGCTTTTCTGCAATCCAAATTTCTTCCAAATCACTATATTCTTTTTCAACATCTGCAATTTGTTTTTCCAAATGCTCAACTTCAGCTTTACTGACTGAATCTGCATCTTTTTTTACCGCTTCCAATTGCATTTTTAACTGGATTAAACGGCGATCTAAACGGTCAAGTGGCTCAGGTTTAGAGTCAATTTCCATTTTGATACGTGATGCTGCTTCATCAATCAAATCAATCGCTTTATCTGGCAATTGACGGTCTGTAATATAGCGATGTGACATTTTCGCAGCTGCAATGATTGCAGAGTCGAGAATTTGAACACCATGATGCGTTGCATATTTGTCTTTTAGACCACGTAAAATTGCAATGGTGTCTTCAACACTTGGTTCATCCACCAAAACTTTTTGGAAACGACGTTCCAAAGCTGCATCTTTTTCAATAAATTGGCGATACTCATCCAGTGTTGTTGCACCGACACAACGTAATTCACCACGTGCCAATGCAGGTTTTAACATATTACCTGCATCCATTGCGCCATCACCTTTACCCGCACCAACAAGCGTATGTAGCTCATCAATAAACAGGATGATTTCGCCATCAAATTTAGCTAAATCTTTGAGTACGGCTTTTAAACGTTCTTCAAACTCACCACGGTATTTTGCACCAGCCAACAACGAGCCTAAGTCTAACGATAAAACACGTTTACCTTTTAAGCCTTCAGGCACCTCACCATTGATAATACGCTGTGCCAGACCTTCCACAATCGCTGTTTTACCTACACCTGGTTCACCAATCAATACCGGATTATTTTTAGTCCGACGTGACAGTACTTGAATGGTACGACGAATTTCTTCATCACGACCAATCACAGGGTCGAGTTTGCCTTCCGCAGCACGTGCCGTTAAATCTACGGTATATTTATTGAGTGAATCTCGCTGATCTTCATGGTTATTTGCCATAACTTGTTCGCCACCTCGAATATTTTCAATTGCTTTGCGTAGTTTGTCAGTTGTTACACCGACACTTGTTAACAATGTTTTGGTTGCACCTGTTTCAGCAAGTGCCAAGATCACCCAGTCGGTAGATAAAAATTCATCTCCTGCTTTTTGAGCAAAACTATCTGCCAAATTAAGCGCACGTACAGCCTCTGGATTTAAATTAATATCCCCAGTTGGTGTTCCAATTTTTGGCGCATCTGTTAAGGCTTTTTGCAGTTTTGTTTTTAACTCAGGTAGATTGGCGCCTGACTGTTGCAACAAGCTAAGATTGGATGGTTCTTCCAATAAAACGGAAAGAATATGAATACCTTCAATAGCGGTATTATCATTACCCATTGCCTGAGATTGTGCATCAGATAAGGCTTGCTGCAGGCGGTTCGTAAATTTTTCAAATCGCATTCTTGTTATTCCTCACAACAAATTTTGTACTTGAATAATAAATGGGAACGTTTTTTTCGATTTCAATAGCAATAGTGAATTAATTTATATATTTTTCAAAAGCTTACCAAAACAATTGGAATAGATTTCAGTATTAATATCTGTGCTGAAACGTTATTTTTCAAGTAAGATGATGGAAAAATATAGAAGATTAGTTTTTTAAGCGTTTGTATTTTCAACGATATGCTTTTAGAGTAAGGAGTATTGAGAGATTTTAGTATAAGAACAATGTTGACTTTCGGTAAATCATTCTCTGTATTAATTGCAGTATCTGCACTGTATGCCTGTGGCTACAAATCGCCAAATAGTGAAGAATTTCCGCACCAACATATCCAGCAATTAACACCGAATATATCAGGCTTAGAATTCACATGGTTTAAAACCTCTGATGATATGAATAGAAAAGCCATCAATGAAAATTTTATTGTCTACAATTGCCCTGAAAGTCATGTAAAACAGAACCCTGTAAAGAATTTTAAAATATGTACTTACGATCTAAATCATGATCAACAGATTCAGCCTCATTTCATTGCTGCGCAAACAAATCAATTGATCGATCAAATTTTCGCCTTAAATCACAATCACTTTCTCATCACTATAAAAACCTTTCAATCTGGTGTGAATGATCCAATGCAAGCTTATTTGTTCAATGCACAGACACAAAATTTAACGGCCATGACTTCATTTTCCTATACTGCATTTGCTCAGACAATTTTAGAGCAAATGGTGCAAGAAAAAACATATCAAAAGAAAGTCTTAGAATATGGCACTACGGTTTATTTTGATCCTCAATATATTTCGGCCAAAGCAGCCGCAGAAGCTCAAAAAGAACATAAACAACAGCAGCAATCTGTAATCGAAAATTTCAAAGATATTTTTAGAGACAAGCCTGAACAACCAAAACGTGATTTTTCACCAGATGATTATCCTGCTCAACCTGCCGAACCTTTTAATTTAAAGCTCATTCAACAGTTAAAGCTTTATCTACAACAGCACCAAGCAGAATGTTATTTAATTCTTGATCCCGAAACACAGCTCTTAAAAACACCACAAAGTTATCTCTATAGCCGCGATTTTTCCAAATTTCTGCCAAAGTTGGAAGATGAGATAAGACTGCCTGAATGCAAAAAGCCAGTAGAGTTACCCACTGTAAATGCCAAATATCTAAAATATCAAAGTATTGATGATGTTCAAGGTTCAGGAAATCATTATATATTCTGGTTTACACCGATTGGCTATGACGTATTTGAAATCAAACAACATGGGCAAAATAAACAATTTAAGCTGCCCATTGACACTGCTTGGATATATCAAATTAGAAATAAACTGATCATCTCGGTTGATCAAACTTACTACATCATTCCACTTTCTGAATGAAGCATTTTAACCGCATAAAAATTTTAAGCTAAGCTACTCATTAAGCTTTTAATGCACTTACACTTCTGACTTGGTTGCAGAACTTTGAGAAACTGCACTATTTGCTGCAACGCTTTGAGTAATCCATACATTTCCACCGATTACAGCGCCTTGACCAATAGTAATACGCCCAAGAATAGTTGCACCTGCATAGATCACCACATTGTCTTCTACGATTGGATGACGTGCATATTCTTTTTGTAAACGCCCAGAATCATCAATTTCAAAACGTTTAGCACCAAGCGTAACGGCTTGGTAAATCCGTACATTTTTACCAATAATACAGGTTTCACCAATCACCACACCTGTACCATGATCAATAAAGAAACCTTGATCGACTTGTGCGCCTGGGTGTATATCAATGCCAGTTTTTGAATGTGCAATCTCAGCAATTAAACGTGCCAGTAGTGACAAGTCTTTTTTATAAAACTCATGTGCAATACGATGGTAAATAATTGCCAAAATACCCGGATAACACAATAAAACCTCATCGACACTTCGCGCTGCTGGATCACCATCATAGGCCGCAATCACATCTGTATCTAAAATACGGCGTAGATCTGGTAATTTTTGTGCAAACTCACTGACGATACTTTGTGCCAATACCTCAATCACATCGGCATTTTCGTTATGCTTTTTATATTTATAATCATAAGTTAGATTAAGTTTGACTTGCTCCAATAAGGAATGCAAAGTTTTCTCAAGTGCATGTGCAATATAAAAATTTTCACTTTGTTGGCGTAGGTCAGGTGGCCCCAGTCGCATGGGGAACAAGATGCCACACAGATCATTCATGATTTTCTTAATTTCATCTTTTGAAGGTAATTCCCTACCGCCAAAATCTTTTAAGCTTTTACGTTGAGTACGCCATTCATTTCGAGCTTGTTGTAGCTCATCCACAATATTGGGGATATTCCATTGGGTCATATATTTACCTACTGAAATGACTTTTCACAATCCATGCGCTTAACATGAAATTTTATTATTCACTTTGAATGAACAGGGTCTGTTGGCAATTCGTTTATGTTTGCGACGACGTGTGTTTTTTAGGCGATCCGAGGCACGAAATACGAAATTTAGTCATCTAAACTAGTAGTTCGTAACGAAGTAGCGGCAAAAAACACTCTAGTCCCTCAACTACACTTTAAACTGCAAACAAAGCAGTGCTTTGTTCTTACTCTGGGTTATCGTTAAAATTATCTCAGCCTACATTATAAAACGCAGAAATAAGCTGGCTATTCTCCTTATCCCATGCGTTACGACATATACGCTCATGCTCAATTTTAACCTACAACGCAAACTATAATATGAAATGCTAGCAGACCCTTGATACTATTTTATTAGCAATCTTGTAGATAAACATTCTTCATATAAAGATATCTTTAAAAATCATTTAAACCTTATTTCAAAATAAGAATAAGCAATTCAATTTTTATTAATTTATTGAATATATAAAATCATTATAGTTGTTATCAATACATCTGATACATGATGACTTAGACGTGATTTAAGTCTCAAAAAAGGCAATTGAAATGACGAGTTTAAATCAGCAACACTTTACCGAATTAACAACGGCTCAAATTGAAAATATCTTTGAACAAGCAAAACAACGTGTTGAAGATCATTATCTAGAATTTACTGGAACGATTTTACCTCATGAAGCATGGGCTTTGTTTAAAGCAGGACATGTGGTGATTGTCGACGTACGCACCAACGAAGAACGTAAGTTTGTCGGCTATGTAGAAGATACCGTGCATATCCCTTGGGCAACAGGAACTGCACTAAACCGCAATCCACGCTTCGCCAAAGAACTTGAAACTAAAATTGGAAAAGACAAAATCATTCTACTGCTTTGCCGTAGTGGTAAACGTTCCGCTGCTGCTGCAAATGTAGCTTTTAATGCAGGTTTTGAAAATATTTACAATATCGAACAAGGCTTTGAAGGCGACCTTGATGAAAATGATCATCGTGGTTCTTTCAATGGATGGCGTTTCCACAATTTACCTTGGCGTCAGGAATAAGGCTTTTGCTTTATTCCCCTTATAAATTTTTCCTCGAAAATAGCAATAAAACGCACGCAATAAACCTCAAATTAATCCAATAAATATACAGCGCAATTAAACCCTAAGAGCAAAATTTTTACTTTATTGGAGAAGATAACAACAGCATTTTTAAATCAAACCAGTAATCAATAATTAATTTCCAATACCACCAAGGATTAAAACATGGCTAAGAACCAAGAAGTCACACGCCAAGCGTTGAATGATCAAGCAGCTCGTCAACTTGCCAATGCGACAAAAACAGTACCGCAACTCTCCACCATTACACCACGTTGGCTAACACATTTATTGCAATGGACCCCTGTTGAAGCGGGTATATACCGTGTCAACAAAGTCAGCAATACCGATGACATTCAGGTGGCGTGTACACAACGTGATGAAGCAACACTTCCACAAACTTTTGTTGACTATGAAGTTAATCCACGTGAATACTTTTTAAATGGTGTTTCCACAGTTCTGGATATTCATACCCGTGTTTCTGACTTATATAGTAGTCCTCACGATCAAATCAAAGAACAGTTACGCTTAACCATCGAGACCATTAAAGAACGTCAAGAAAGTGAATTGATCAATAATCCTGAATACGGCTTGTTGGCAAGTGTTGCAGATGAACAACGTATTTCCACTTTGACAGGTGCACCCACACCAGATGATTTTGATGATTTACTGCGCAAAGTTTGGAAAGAACCGGGCTTCTTCTTAGCACATCCCGATGCGATAGCTGCTTTTGGACGTGAATGTACCCGTCGTGGTGTTCCACCACCAACCGTAAGCCTATTTGGTTCACAGTTCATCACTTGGCGCGGTATTCCACTGATTCCTTCAAATAAAATTCCAGTTGAAGACGGCAAAACCAAAATCATCTTGTTACGTGTCGGTGAAAAGCGTCAAGGTGTTGTTGGCTTATTCCAACCAGGTCTTGCTGGTGAACAGGCTCCAGGCCTATCTGTACGCTTTATGGGCATCAATCGTAATGCAATCGCCTCTTACTTAATCTCCTTATATTGTTCTCTTGCTGTGTTGACAGATGATGCACTCGCTGTGCTCGAAGATGTGGAGGTAGACAAGTACCATGACTATCCAACAACTTACAAATAATCAAGCTACTCCAGATATTTCTTCTGATCATATTGCTGATGCACCCATCAGTGAATCAGTCATTGCACAATTGGCTGCTGAATTTTTTTCGGCTGTGCCCAAACAAAATCCACAAGGTTTTAACTTTGATCTACCCGATCAACGACCTCAAGGTATTAGTCATCAACCACAGCCTAAAGACCCAATTACTGCTTTGTCTGGGCGTATACCTGCCATTGTGCAACAGGCAAATTTAAATCCAGATTCTACACATCACTATGTAGAACCGACCGCCGACCATCCTGAGCGTAGAATTCTATCTTCCTCGCCCATTGTTGGGGGTGCAAATACTCCTGATCCATTTGCTATCGGACAAAAGCTAGATTTGTCATTGAATCCTACACAAATCACACAACAGACTGCTCCATCAAACCTAACAACGACTGCACCACATCAAGCTCAATCGAGTTATTACTTTTTGGATCTGCCTCACCCTGAAGTTGCCAGCGCCCAAACAGTAAATACAAATGCGGCTCAAACTGATGTGCTTAAAAATCCATATGCGTTTGATGATTATCATGTGACTGATGACCAGCAATTAAAAAGTGTATTACAAGATCGTAATGACAAACCTGCAACCGCAGCGTCTGGTTATTATTTTCTTCAATCACCTACCATTGAAGCTGTTCGTCCGCATTCAGATGTGCAAATACCAGCGAATACTCAGAACTATCAACCCATTGATATTTTGCAAATCCGTCGGGATTTTCCCATCCTACAAGAACGTGTAAATGGTAAGCAATTGGTTTGGTTGGATAATGCAGCCACCACCCATAAACCTCAGGCGGTCATCGATCGAATTTCATATTTCTATCAACATGAAAATTCGAATATTCACCGTGCAGCACATGAACTTGCAGCACGTGCCAGTGATGCTTATGAGCATGCACGAGATGTTGTGGCTCGCTTTATTGGGGCCGCTTCAGCAAAAAATATCGTCTTTGTTCGAGGTACAACAGAAGGCATTAACTTAATCGCAAAATCGTGGGGTAAACAGAATATTCAAGCGGGAGACGAAATTATTGTGTCCCATCTTGAGCATCATGCCAATATTGTGCCTTGGTACCAACTCAGTAAAGAAACTGGTGCAAAACTCCGTGTAATTCCTGTAGATGATACTGGTCAGATTCAGATTGAGGAATTTGTAAAATTGCTCAATCCTAGAACCAAACTGGTTTCGATTACGCAGGTTTCTAATGCCTTGGGTACTGTAACGCCTACTCAAGAAATTATTGCATTGGCGCATGCAGCAGGTGTGCGAGTTTTGATTGATGGTGCTCAGTCTGTTTCGCACATGCCCACCAATGTTACTGCCTTAGATGCCGATTTCTTTGTGTTTTCTGGGCATAAAGTTTTTGGCCCAACGGGTATTGGTGCTGTTTATGCCAAGTCTGAATTACTTGATAGCATGCCTGTATGGGAAGGCGGCGGAAATATGATTCAGGATGTGACTTTTGAGAATGTGGTCTATCAACCTGCACCAAATAAATTTGAAGCAGGTACGGGGAATATTGCAGATGCTGTTGGCTTAGGTGCTGCCCTAGAATACGTAGAAAGTATTGGAATCCATAACATTGCACGTTATGAACATGACTTGCTTGAATATGGTCAACATGCGCTACAAAGTGTTTCTGGTCTACGTCTGATAGGTACTGCATTAAATAAAGCCAGTGTGATGTCTTTTACACTAGCAGGCTATGAAACGGAAGAGGTCGGGAAAGTACTCAACCAGTATGGTATCGCTGTGCGTACTGGGCATCATTGTGCTCAACCGATCTTACGCCGTTTCGGTGTTGAACGTACGGTACGCCCTTCTCTTGCGTTTTATAATACCACTGAGGAAATTGATTTATTGGTTTCAGTATTGCATCAACTGCGCCGTGCTAAACCTTATAAATCCTAATTTTAAACTTTAGTTTTTAAAGCTTAGTTTTTAAGTTTTAGTTTTCAAAGGCTTTATTGATCGATCATAATCACATGCTTAATTAATTAGGCATGCGATTTTTCGAGGTGAAGCTCGTATGGTCCATCTTTAAGACTTGATGCTTTGATGAAATTAGTGATTTAAAAATACTCTACTTATAATTTAACAATCACATGCTTGAGCATCTGAATAAAAAAGCGAGATACTACAAAAAATTAAACCTTGTATGTTATTTATGCCTTCAATCAAAAAACTTTTCCTACTATCTAGCTTAATTATAGCAACTCAAGCCTTTGCCTTACCTCAAGACTCACGTCGTGCAGGTGGCATAGCGGTTATTCCTGTTGCTAAAACTGTGTTAAATGTCACTTACCAAGATAAACCTGTCTTGATCGTGGATGGTGAAAATGCAGTAAATCATATTGTTTTTGGAATTCCGCTTTCAGCACCATTGGGTTCACTGCAATTACAAAGCTCTACAGGCCCAATTAATATTGAAGTGAAGCCATTTAAATATGCTGAACAACGCCTCAATGTAAAAAATCAGGATTACGTCAATCCAAATCAGGAACAACTTGATCGTTATAGCCAAGAAGCGAAAGAACAAAACAGTGTTTACAGCTCATTTAGCCCTGCACAATGGAAAGACTTTCCAAAATTCATCAGACCTACAGCAGGAAAATTTAGTAATTCATTTGGTCGTAAACGTTTTTTTAATGGTGAAGAACGTGCTCCACATTCTGGTTTAGATATCCCTGCTCCCATTGGACAAAAAGTGGTTGCGCCTGCTGCGGGAACAGTGGTTGCGACTGGCAATTATTTCTTTAATGGAAATACTGTCATGATTGATCACGGACAAGGTCTGATCAGTATGTTTTGTCACCTCAGTAAAATCAATGTAGAAAAAGGGCAAATCTTGAAACAAGGAGATTTATTGGGATTGGTGGGTAAAACAGGACGAGTAACAGGCCCACATTTACACTGGGGAATGAGCTTAAATAATGCCAGAGTTGACCCACAATTATTTTTATCACCTTAATTTAGCAAGAAAAATGCTAAGAAACCTTTGAACGCTTGTTTCAAAAATGCTTATTTTTGAACAAATACACATTTTGTAATAATTTATTTTTTTTAATTTTGATCGGATAAGTCACCAACTTAAGCAGCTAAAACACGTTAAAAAAAAGCCAATCTTTTGATTGGCTTTTTTAAAATTAATTCCGTTATTCCGCGGAAATAATTTCAAAATCATGGGTGATTTCAACACCGCCATCGGACAGCATTTTACTTGCTGAGCAATACTTTTCGGCTGATAATTCAACAGCTTTAGCTACTTGTTTCTCTTTTACATCATGCCCTGTTACCACAAAATGTAAATGTATCTTCGTGAATACAGCGGGAATCGTGTCTGCGCGATCCGCTTTGAGCTGACAAACAACATTTGTTACATTTTGCCTAGATTTCTTTAAAATGGTCACAATATCGAATGAAGCACACCCACCAAGTCCCATTAATATGAGTTCCATAGGACGTGGGCCACGGTTTTCACCACCATATTCAGCAGAACCATCCATCACAATTTGATGACCACTTTCTGATTTTGCTTCGAAAGCAACATTCTCTAACCAATGAACGCTAGTTTGCATTGCAACTACCTAAAAAAAGCTATAAATTTACGGGGTACCTGTACACTAGCATAAAATGAGTTGATAAGGAATTTCATCTCTACTGCTTCTACGTGACGAGTTCAATTTAGATCAACAGATCTAGTTATTATCCAATTCGGAATTTTTAAGCATGTCTTCTAATTTTGCACAACTTAGTACAGATGCTTTGTCTCCTGGTCAACTACCTGAGTCAGTCAAAGCTTTGCTCAAAAGAGCCCACATCAATCGTTTTCCAAAACGCTCAACGATTATTGATGCAGGTTCAGAGTCAAAATCCCTGTATTTAATTTTAAAAGGTTCAGTTTCAATTATTTTACGTGAAGATGATGAGCGTGAAATTGTTGTTGCATATTTGAACCCTGGGGACTTTTTCGGGGAAATGGGATTATTTGAGCAAAATCCACAACGTACTGCGGAAGTAAGAACCCGTGACGTATGTGAAATTGCTGAAATTTCATATGATAATTTCCACGAAATTAGTAAACAATATCCTGACTTAAGTTATGCCGTATTTGCACAACTTGTTCGTCGTTTAAAAAATACAACACGCAAAGTAACTGACCTTGCATTTATTGATGTATCTGGTCGTATTGCACGTTGTTTAATTGATCTTTCAGCACAGCCTGAAGCGATGATTTTGCCAAACGGCCGTCAAATCCGCATTACTCGCCAAGAAATTGGTCGTATCGTGGGTTGTTCCCGTGAAATGGTTGGTCGTGTTCTAAAAACACTTGAAGAACAAGGCATGATCGAAACCGACGGTAAAGCCATCCTTATATTTGATGTATCTTTGGAAGAATCTAATTTTTCTGAAGACGAACTAAGCACAGATGATGAATAAAGCTTGAGAACAAATTTGAGAATTTAATTCCTTAAAGAATTATGTTGAATGGGATAAATATCAAATATTGTCAAAAAGTTAAAATATAGTTTAAAAGCAAACTCCCGAGTTTGCTTTTTTCATGTTGCGATAAATACACAGAGAATTACTGTGAGCTGGTCTCATGACCATGTTATAAAACAAGACCAAGCTAAAATGAGCATTTTATAAAAGAATCAGATAACTTTATCTTATTTTGATAATTAGAAACATTCTTTCACTTAGTTATCAAATTTAAATTACGTTATTATTCTCATAAGATACTGAATATTAATTTTGAAGGACATAAAATGAAGTCAAATCATTTAGGGCATTCTGATCTTGTGGTCCCTGAAATTTGTTTAGGTACCATGACCTTTGGTGAACAAAATAATCAGAATGAAGCATTTGAACAACTTGCTTATGCACTCGATCAAAATATTCATTTCTGGGATACTGCTGAAATGTATCCCGTACCCCCTAAACCAGAAACACAGGGGTCGACTGAAAGCATCATTGGGAATTGGATTGCTCAAAACGGTCAGCGTGACAAACTTATCATTGCCACAAAAATTGCAGGCCCCCAACAAGGTGGCAGTCAAATTCGTGATGGGCATACCAAGTTTATAGAAGCAGAGATCAGTAGTGCTATTGATAGCTCGCTCAAGCGCTTACAAACAGACTATATAGATCTTTATCAACTGCATTGGCCACAACGCCCTGTTAACTTCTTTGGCACGCTGGGCTACAGCAATCAACTCGCAGCACGTACACAAGAGATTACCCCGCTTGCTGAAACCTTAGAAGCACTCTCCAAAGAAGTTAAAAAAGGACGTATTCGCCATATCGGCTTATCCAATGAGACGCCTTGGGGTACCTTAAAATTTTTACATTTAGCTGAACAATTGGGCTTAGAAAAAATTGTGAGTGTACAAAACCCTTATAGTTTGCTCAATCGCACTTATGAAATTGGGATGTCTGAGATCGCACAACACGAGGGCGTCGGCTTACTTGCTTACTCACCGTTGGCCTTTGGTTACTTAACTGGCAAGTATCGCCACGGCGCACGCCCTGAAAAAGGACGTATTACGCTATTTTCTCGCTTTAGCCGCTATAGCAATCCACAAAGTGATTGGGCAACTGAACAATATGCACTGCTTGCAGAAAAGCATGGTTTAACACTTACCCAATTGGCTTTGGCATTTATTAAACAACAATTTTTTGTGAGTAGTACCATTATTGGTGCGACTACGCTCGACCAACTGAAAGAGAATATTCAGGCCTTTGATACCCAATTGTCTGAAGAAATCTTATCGGAAATAGATGCGATTCATCAACAGCAGCCAAACCCCGCACCTTAAGTACTGGTTTTAAAACACGTGTTGTTCTACATTGTTTTCAATAAAAAAGGATGCATAAGCATCCTTTTCTATTCGATAGGTTTTATCAAAAAACTTATCTTCCGCCTCGCGCAGTATAAACTGCCATTGCAGCAGGTAAATTCTTTTTCATTGCATTGATACGATTGACATCAGATGGATGTGTTGACAGTAATGCAGAACCTTTTCCTCCACCCTGTTTCGCCATTTTTTCCCACAAGGTAATTGCCGCTTGAGGATTATAGCCAGCTTTCGCCATCATCATTAAGCCGCCCTCATCTGCACGACTTTCTAAACTACGTGAGTATGGTAAGCCTACCCCGACTTGGCTTCCCAAATCGAGCGCCGCATTGCCTAATTCACCAATTTGGCTGCCTGCATAAGATTTACCAATACCAACTGCAAGATTGGTCAACGCTTGCGCACCTAATTTTTGTTTAGAGTGTTCTTCTAAAGCATGGGTCATTTCGTGGCCCATCACCGCAGCAACTTCAGCTTCAGATAGATTCAGTCGATTTACAATCCCTGTGTAAAAAACCACTTTACCACCGGGTGCAACATAAGCATTGATTTCATCTGACTTAAGTACTGCCAATTGCCAGTCAAATCTTTGACCCGTTTGGTTCATTTGATCAGCAAAAGGTTTTAATCGAATAAATGCTGCATTCACTTTTTTATAAGTTGCAGAAGTTGTATCTAGAGTCTTGTTCAAACGTGCTTCTTGCACTGTTTTATTAAAGCCTTGTGTTGCATTTAAATTAAGCGTTGCAGAATCAGCACCTGCCATATCCGCGATAGTTGAGCACCCTGAAATTGAAATGGCAGTCGCCGCACAAAGACTAAGCATTAATTTATTGTTCATTATAATCAACTCCATGGAGAACAAATAAAAGCATTGTGGATTATATGCAAATGTTACATAAGGATAAATCAATAAAATCCATTAATTCATATTAATTATGTAAGTGAAATATCACAAAAATTGAATCGCCAACCAATATATGAGACAAATTACATTCAGGGTCAAATATATGTTTTTCAATGGAATAATCTTTTGTTCTAAATGTTGATCATTTCTTTTGATCAACAAAAACGCATTCTGGATCAAAATAATAGGAACCAGTACACATGCAACCATCACACTCAGACCAAGCAATGCATTATTGATGATATTCAGATCATTGGTCTGAGCCTGAATAATCAGCATTGCGATCGTTGGAGCACCGCCCATAGCAAAAATCAGAGAATAAAATATCGTGCTCGATATATTCTTTTGCATCCTACAAACTCAATGTGTATCTAAAAATACATTTTAACAAGCTAAACTTGAAAACCTAGTCTAATTGATATCGACTTTAGTCTTTTTTAGCTGTAAATAAAAAGCCCGATTTACATCGGGCTTAGCGTTCTACAATCAAATTACTTTTTAATCACAGATTGATAGATTTGCTTTGCTTCAACCATGTTTTTGTTTAAATCTGAAATACGGTCATTATTTGATGGGTGTGTTGAAGTGAACTTCTGTACCCCATTATTACTGCCGCCATCGATCTTGTTCATTTTTTGCCAAACGCTGATTGCTGCTTCAGGATTATAGCCAGCTTTCGCCATAAGCATTAATCCACCACGGTCAGCAGATGACTCTAAACTACGTGAATATGGCAAACCTACACCATATTTACTTCCGATATCTAAAGCTTGAGTGCCGACTGAGCCCAATTTATCGCCCGCATAAGTTTTGCTCATTTTCACAGCAAAATCTGTAATTGCAGTTGCGCCAGCACCACGTTTAGAATGCTCTTCTAAGGCATGGGTCATTTCATGTCCCATAATGGCAGCAATCTCGGCATCAGTCAGTTTCAATTGATTGACGATACCTGTAAAGAACACAACCTTACCGCCAGGCATGACAAATGCATTGAGTTCATTGGATTTAAGCACGCTCAATTGCCAGTCAAATTTTTGACCAGTTTGATTTGCTTGATCAGCAAAAGGTTTCATCTTTAAGAAAACAGCATTAACTCGTTTATATGTTGCAGATGTTGTATCAAGTGCTTTTTGTGCCTTTGCATCTTCAACAAGAAGTTTATAATCTGCTGCTGCATTGAGGTTTAAAGTCGCAGAATCATTACCCGTTAATTCAGCAACAGTGGTACACCCTGTTAAGCCTATAGCCAACCCTAAGCCAAGTAATAGTTTCTTGTTAATCATTATTTTCACCAAATTTCATAGATCTTATTGCAAGCTTCAAAACGAAGCTCAGCTCTTAGCGGCTGAATTATGTTGTATTTTACAAAAAAAATCAAAATATAATCACACTTTATTTAAAACAGCTAAAAAGAATAACAATAAAAAAAGCCCCCGTAGGAGCCTTTTTAAAGATTGAATCAATTAAGCATCAAATGGATGACGCATCACAATTGTTTCATCACGATCTGGACCTGTTGAAATGATGTCGATAGGACATTCAATCAACTGCTCAATACGTTTTACATAGTTAATTGCGTTTTGTGGCAATTGATCCAATGATTTCGCACCAAACGTAGACTCAGACCAACCAGGCATAGTTTCATAAATTGGTTTTAATGTTTCAAATGCAAGTGCATCTGTAGAACCTACACAACCTGAATCTGCTGCTTCATAACCGATACAGATTTTTACTTCTTCCAAACCATCTAAAACATCAAGTTTAGTTAAGCAAATACCTGATAATGAGTTTACATCTACAGAACGACGTAAGATTTCAGCATCAAACCAACCACAACGACGCTGACGACCAGTCGACGCACCAAATTCCGAACCCACAGTACCCAAATGTTTACCAACAGCATCGCCAACATCATTGGCAGCATCATAAACAAGCTCAGTTGGGAATGGGCCCGCACCTACACGAGTTGTATAGGCTTTGGTGATTCCCAAAACATAGTCAAGATGCAATGGACCAAGACCTGAACCAGAACTTACCCCACCAGCAGTAGTGTTCGATGAAGTTACATACGGATATGTACCATGATCGACATCAAGAAGTGAGCCTTGCGCACCTTCAAACATGATGTTTGCACCATCTTTACGATAGTCATGCAATGTTGTAATCACATCTAAAACTAATGGCTTAACCACTTCGCGCCATTGATCACAAAGTGCCAACACATCTTCAACTTTAACGGCTTCAACACCGAAGAATTGAGTCAATTGGAAGTTATGATATTCAAGAAGCTCTTCAAGCTGTGCTTTAAGATGTTCGCCACCACGAACTAAATCCGCAACACGGATCGCACGACGCGCTACTTTATCTTCATAAGCAGGACCAATACCACGACCCGTTGTACCGATTTTGGCATTACCACGTTTCTTCTCACGCGCTTGATCAAGTGCAATATGGTGAGGAAGAATCAACGGACAGTTTGGAGAAATACGCAGACGTTCACGAACGGGTACGCCTTCTTTCTCAAGAATATCCATCTCTTTGATCAATGCTTCAGGTGAAAGTACAACACCATTGCCAATTAAGCAAAGTACGTTTTCACGTAAAATACCTGATGGAATGAGGTGAAGAACTGTTTTCTTACCACCAACGACGAGCGTATGCCCTGCGTTATGTCCGCCTTGATAACGTACTACCGCAGCTGCTTGATCTGTGAGCAGGTCAACGATTTTACCTTTACCTTCGTCGCCCCATTGGGTACCGAGTACCACAACACTTTTGCCCATAATAGCCTCATTACATCATGCTGTTAAAATAGAAAACCAAATCGAATGACATGAACATTCAATCTGATACTTAAATTGTTTCGATTTTCCACTCACCTGCAACATTCACCATCTGGTGGGTTGCATTTGGAACTGAGTTTAAATCGTCATTACCCAATAACTGAATTACACTTAAACCTTGTTGACGTGCTACGGCAATCGCATCCAGCAAAGTGGATTCGGTACCTTTCGGTGCAACTACTTTTTCAATCTGTTGACGTTGACCCGCACTTAAGGAATACAAGTCACAAGAAAAGCCTGTTGCAGGACGCGCGCGTCCAAAGTGTTCACCAATACCATCATAACGACCACCTTGTGCCAACGGTGCAGCACGGTTCGGTGCATACACGGCATACATTAACCCAGTGTGGTAATGGTACGAACGAAGCTCTACAACATCGATACCAATATTGAGTTTTGGCCAACGTGCTTGAATTTCTGTATATGTTGTTTTAAGTACCTCAAAAGCATTTTTAAATGCTTCATCAGCAAAAATCTCTGCGCTAATATTCGCTTGCAATGCATCCAGATCACTTGCATAACGACCTAAAGCATAAAAATCAGAACCGAATTCTAAATCTTGAGTGAATTCAGCAAGTTCTGGTAGTGCTTTGCGCTGATACAAATCAGATAAGTGGCTTTCTGTTGATTTGTTTAAACCCACATGTTTTACCAGACTTCTAAACAGTCCTACATGCCCTAAATCAAGATGGATACCATCAGCTAAACCCGCAGTATTAATCAGATTGAGCATCACGTCGATCATTTCAACGTCTGCGTCAATACTGTCTGAACCAAATAACTCTGCACCTAACTGAAGTGGTGCACGCGTGGTATTAAAACCTTGTGGTTTAGTATGAAGTACAGTTCCTGCATAGCAGTAACGCGCCACACCTTGTACTTGATGTACATGGGCATCAATACGAGCCACTTGTGGTGTCATATCGGCACGCACACCAAGTAAACGACCTGAAAGTTGGTCGATGACTTTAAAAGTGGCTAAGTCTAAATCTTGATTCGATTCGGAGAGAGAAGAAAGAGATTCGATGTATTCGATGAATGGCGTATACACCAGCTGATAACCTCGTGATGCGAGGAAATCTAAAGCTTCACGGCGCAATTTTTCAATTACTTGCGCTTGCTCTGGTAATACATCAGCTACACCATCAGGTAATAACCATGTCTCTGAAATGGGCATGTTGTAAACCTAAATCCTGTCAGCGCGGAAGTAATCCGCATAAAAAAATCGGGAACACACCCGATTTCTCTTATTTTAGCACGATCATCTGCGCCATGCATTAATAAAATAACTTTTGATGCCTAGATAATTTGACCACTTATGCATAATTTAGGCAAAAAAATATCTATTACACATTACCCTACTTCAATTCTTTGTATTTATTTAACTTTTCACAAAAGTGTTGATTGCTATTTACGTTGTTCAAAATATAATTTATTCGTTTAGAAAAACAGCATCTATTTAAAGCAACTGAAAACTAAAAATTGGGGAAGTATGGAACTACATAGCAACTTATATTACACGCATCCAAATACGGAAATCATGCAAAAGATAGGCCGTTTATTTCAAGAGCATCGCGGTGAACAAGACAAATTTATTGCTGTTGCAGTTGAGCTCAATTCACAATTGGGGCAAGAACTTGCAGAAGATCTTTTAAATACAGTTGACAATATTGAGTTTGATTTGGGTCCTGAAACATTACACACCATTGCAGGCTATTCAGTTGCCCATTTTGTGCATGGTTCTTCGGGTGATGAGTTTATCGAAGCAATCCTACTTTTCTTAAAAGCATTGCTCCCGGAAATTCACACACTGGCTTGGGGTTGTGGGGATGATGACCCGTGGGAATTTTGGTTTAAATTTGAAGGCGATGAATTGATTCGTGAAGATGATGAACCTTTCAATGATCCTGAACAAGATGACGAAATAAAATCTTCCATTTATACATGGTGGCATACAGGCTTACCTGAAAAAATCAAAGAAGGTTTCTTAAAGCAAGCATAAATTTTTATCCAGATTTAAAGGGAAGTACAAAATCGAATCGCAGTACTTCCCTGTTATTTTGACTCTTTCAACTATTTTAAATAGTCCTCGATACTGACCACTTCTGAAAACATTTGAAAGGCTGACAAACAGGCTGTTTGTACATCTTCTGCCTCAACCGTTCTGCCTGAATAGCTCAATTGACGCGTCGCTGTAGCGTCTGCAATGATCGTCGGTTGATAAGCAAATTCTGCCGCTGCACGTGACGTCGCATCAACACACATATGCGTCATCATGCCACTAATCACCAATTTATCAACATTCAGTCGCTCTAATTCTGCTTTTAGAGTGGTTTGAAAAAAGCTATTGGGATAATGTTTTTCAATCACAATTGAATCGGCCTTAACCCGTAAACCCGAATGTAGTGCTACACCCTGTGTTCCTGCTTGAAAAAATGTAGCATTGGGTTGATTGGCAATATGCTGTATATAAATAATCGGCTGCTCACGCTTTATAAATAGATCTTCCAATCGATTGATGTGTTTTAAAGCCTGTTCCGCACAGAACAACTCCATCTTCCCTTGAGGAAAATAATCGTTTTGGACATCTATCACTAATAATGCTGTTTGACTCATGCTGTTTCCCTAACCCTTGTGTTGATGTTTTTATAAGATTAATCAAAACAGCTGGCGATTTGCAGTCACTCATGAAAGAATAATCGATTAGAAACTTTCAAACTGAAAATTTGTTCAATTCACTATGTTGCCAAATGACCCAATTGACCTCAAAATTTTAAAAATACTAAAAACTGATTCTCGCTTAAGCAATAAAGAGATCGGAAAATTAGTACACCGTACAGGGCAAGCTGTAGGAAGTCGCATTGCGCGAATGCAAGATGAAGGAACGATTCAGAAATATACGATTACGCTACAGCATCAATCAACACAATTTATACGTGTGATGATGCAGAATAATGAATTTGAACAGTTTGAGGCATTTATCGCTCAATTTGAGTCAATTGAAAGTTGCTATAAAGTCTGTGGTTCCGCTTGCTATATGCTGGTTGCGCATTTCGATAGTCATGCAATCAATCTATTTATTGAGCAACTCTCTGAATGGGGACAATATTCAGTAGATAGTGTCGTAAGAGCAATTGAAGCTCAGCCTTAATTTTTATACCTAAATCTATATCATGTAAGAACAACAAATGAAATCTTCAGAAAAAACATTACGCGAACATAGTAAATTTCTAAGTTTAGTACTTCGGCATCAACCAGAAACCATTGCAATTCAACTCGATTCCGAAGGCTGGACGGATGTACATATCCTTTTGCAGCAAATGATCAAACACAAAAGACCGCTTAAACTCGTAGAGTTGATCGAGGTTGTTGAAAACAGTGATAAAAAACGCTTCCAGCTCTCACCAGACCAAAGCAAAATCCGCGCAGTACAAGGTCACTCTAGTGCTCAGGTTCAACGTGAGTATGCTGCTATCACGCCGCCCGATACTCTTTTTCATGGCACAGCAACTCGCTTTGTCGACAGTATTTTAGAAAAAGGCTTAATTTCAGGTGAACGTCATCATGTGCATTTATCTGCTGATTTAGTCACAGCACAAAAAGTGGGACAACGACATGGCAAAGTCATCATTTTCATCCTAGACACCAAACAGATGCACCAAGATGGTTTCCAGTTTTATTGTGCTGAAAATGGGGTTTGGTTGACTGAACAAGTGCCGATAAAATATTTAAAGTTATTCGAAAGCGAATCAAAAAACTAATCTAGCGGTAAGGCTGTGGTCTGTTTGATCTTCTGTAAAGGGATTTCAGTTTTGACATTCTGGATCCCTGGAATTTTATTTAAATGATTAATTTGAAATTTACGATATGCCTCTAAATCAGAAACCACAATACGTAAGAAAAAATCACAATCACCTGCCATAAGTTGACATTCAACAATTTCAGAAATATTCATAATGCTTTCGATAAATTGATTGACTGCTTGTTCATCCTGACTCTTTAACCAAATTCGTGCAAAGACTGTCAAACTGAGATCTACTTTGTGTGGATTGACCAATGCAACATATTGGTCAATGATCCCCTCATCCTCCAGTTGCTTTACTCGTCTTAAACAAGGTGAAGCGGATAAACCTATTTGTTCTGCCAATTCATTATTTTGTAGTTTTCCATTACGTTGTAATGCACACAGAATACGCCGATCTATCTGATCCAATTTCATAAAATTATTTCTAGTAGATAAAACCAAAAAATAACATATTCCAGCAATAATATTGCAAAAATTATTTTACAGGCAGCAAGTTTAGCGAAATATAGCGAATCATTTGGCATAAAATAAAAATCACCTTGTTTTAGCGACCATTGAGCGACTCATGTTAAGTTTTAAGAACACTACGACTGAACTGACCTATTCAATTGAATTTAGAGAGTTTGTACGTGGGCTTAAAACCTCTATTCCAATGCTACTGGGTATTATCCCTTTTGCACTGGTTTTAGGAACACAAGCAGCGCAAAAAGGATTTTCTGCTTTAGAAGTTCCATTGTTAACAGGACTCAATTTTGCTGGTGGTTCTGAGTTCGCCATTATTGAAGTCTGGACGCAGCCACCTCAATTGTTGTTTTTAATTCTGATCACTTTTCTGGTCAACAGTCGCCATATTTTAATGGGCGCAAGTTTAGCACCGTATATTCGACATTTGCCCAATCGCAAAGCTTTTCCATTATTGTTTTTTATGTGTGATGAGAGTTGGGCCCTTAGTATTACAGATGCACACAAACAAAACCCTCGAAATCCCTATGCAGGATTTAGTGTGTTTTTTTATATTGGCCTCTGTTTTGCGTTGTATGTCATGTGGGTGGTTTTTACCACGATGGGAGTCGGTATTGGTTCTTTCCTTGGCGATGTCACAAAGTTTGGTTTTGACATGGCATTCCCCGCTGTTTTTCTGGTGCTTTTACGCGGAATGTGGAAAGGCTTTAAACCTGCACTACCTTGGTTGATTAGTCTGATCGCGGCAGCACTGGCCTATTACTATCTACCTAAAGGCTGGTATGTATTGATTGGTTCTATTTCAGGAATTATCGCTGCTTTTTTACTGATTGGAGATGAAGCATGATTCATATGACGACATTCATCGCCATTGTTTGTGTGGGATTAACAACCTATTTAACTCGAATCTTAGGTTATTTACTGTTAAAAAATAAACACCTCAGCAAAAGAACCACGCGAATTTTACAGGTTATCCCCGGCTGTGTTTTGATATCAGTGATTGCACCCTACTTTGTTACGGATCAACCAGCCAACTTGATTGCAATTATCATCACACTGTTCGCAGCTTGTTATTTTTCATTATTGCCCACTGTACTGATCAGTATCATTGCAACAGGGATCTTGAGATACTTTATGCTTTAAACGTTCTCAATAGCCTGTCACTCCTGACTTGATGCAATTCAAAACCTCAATTAAGGTTTTGAATTTTGCTGTAATATTTTAATTAATTCAGCGTTTTGAAACTCAACTTGAGTCAAACGTGTTGAGGTATTGTCTAAAACTTGCTGCTGTACATGCATTTTTTTAGCCAAATCTTGCATAATTTGTAAGGCCTGTTTGAGATGTTGCTCTTGTGCATGGATCTGTTGCTCATGATTCTGCACATGCTTAAGCCATTCAAGGTTTTCTTTCTTTAACTTTCCCATTTGCCAAATCACAAACATCATGGCCAGATAAAGAATCACAATAACCAGATAGATATAAAACATCATTCACCCCCAACAAAACACGTCAATCTTCGTCTTGATTAAACTCAAGTCAGTAAAGTTATTTTAAAGTAATGAATATTTATAGTAGTGCATGAAATTTTTCATCACAGTCTGATAAATATTAGATTAATAAAATGATTCACACAAATCTAACAAGCGATTTGCATAGCCCCATTCATTGTCATACCAAGCAAGTACTTTGGCTTGCTGCCCCACAACCATGGTTTGGGTCAGATCAACAATCAGCGAATATGGTGAATGATTAAAATCACTGGAAACCAGTAGCTCATCCGTAACGGACATAATTTCAGCATAATCATATTTTGCTGCTTGAATTAAGATTTGGTTAATTAAGTGAGTTGTTACAGGTGTCTTGGACACAAATGTTAAATCAATGGCAGCAACATTAATTGTCGGTACACGAATTGAAAAACCATCAATACGATTTTCCATTTTTGGCATGACTTGTTTTAATGCGCCCAAGGCAGAAGATGTTGTTGGAATAATATTTTGTCCTGAGGCACGTGCGCGACGTAAATCTCGATGTGCATGATCCAATACAGATTGATCTGCTGTGACCGCATGGATTTCAGTCATTAAGGCGCTGTCAATTCCAAATGCATCATCAATAATTTTGACCAAAGGGACTAAAGCCTGTGTGGTACATGACACACCCGATATAATTTGATCACCAGCTTTCACATCATGATGGTTTACCCCATAAACAATGGCAGCATCAACAGTATCAAAAGGTGCTGCACCGATAATGACGCGTTTAGCACCTGCTGTTATATGCTGTGTTGCAGCGGCTCTTGAACGAAACAACCCTGTACATTCTAAAACAACATCAATATTTAAATCTTTCCACGGCAATAATTCAGGATTGGCTTGTCTTAAAATTTGCACTTTCTGTTTAATTTGACGTGCGTCAATCGACATATAAAGCTGTCCATGTTCTTGTACGATATTCACCGCACCGTCAAAACGACCATGGGTAGTATCGTATTTAAATAAATGAACCAGTGTTTCAACATCTGCAATATCGTTAATGGCAACAATTTCAAAATGGAAGTTTTTCGGATTTTCAAACCAAGCGCGTAATACATTCCGTCCAATTCGCCCGAATCCGTTTATTGCCACACGTTGCATCAGATGTCCTTTTACAGCCAAACTACTTTATGCGCTATATGTTATAAGATTTAGCGTGACTACTGTTAGAATATGCTTTATTTAGTCATAAAAATTTCTCAAAAATAATTTTTTGATTCAGCTAGGATAAAAATAAATGTATCCATCCATTAAAAATATTTTTAAACTAAATCAATTATTTTATCTTTACTGCATGATTTTACTAGCCTTTCTATATACACAACCAACACATGCACAAAATGCCTATTCAAACTGCTCAGAAACACAGACTCAACAACTCATTCAAAAATTCAACTTAAACACACAACAAAATTTAGATGCGCGTTATCCTGTATTCCAAACCTGCTTAACGATCAGTAAACACCAACAGATTATTGCAATCAGCAATCCTGTTGCTATGCAATCTAACTTTGCGGATTATGATTTGAATTTATATTTGATCGATACCGTATCTTCAAAAATTTTAAATCATTATACTTATCCGAAAACCGTCTCTTCCGATGCCAGTCAGTTTGAAAATTTAAAATTTGATATCAATCCTTACCCTAAAACTCCCCATACTCATATTATTGGATTGGCCTTAACTTATGGGCATTCTGGGGGAATGTATTATACAATTCGTGAATTAAAACTATTTCAAATCAATGCTGCTAAAGTTCAGCTCGTTTTAGATAATTTTATGACTAATTTTTCAGGTGGTAATACGCCGTCTAGATGTGAAACTGACGTACAAACCGAGACTCAAATTTTGCTTAATCCCTTAAAACAGCAAAGTCATGGTTTAGCAGATATTCAATTAACTGAAAAATCCGAACGTATAACGCTTGATGAGAAAAACTGTAAAACACACCGTATCGTCAAAAAACAAAACCATATTATGAAATTCGATGGGAAAAAATATCGTTTTAAACATCTTAAATTTTTAGACTTTGGAATTTAATTAGACTTTGTTATTTAATTTAATTTTACAATTAAAAAGGTTAGATCATGAAAACATTACAAATTGTATTGAACACTGCATTGCTTTTAATTGCTGGAAATAGTTTTGCAGCACCTTATCAACGTTGCTCAGACCAACAGCAACAACAATTGATTCAACAATTTAAATTGGTCAATCAGCGTTTTGCCAATACTGAAGCCAAAACATATAAAAGCTGTATCCATTTAGACAATCAACAAAAAATTCATCTTATTGCAATCAGTCAACCAATTGCTTATAAATCTTATGATGAAATGGAACATGATCTGAATTTATATTTAATTGACTCTTCTCAGCATAAAATTCTGCAAAAGTATAAAGCACCAGAAACTTTTTACTCAGATGCAGATCATTATGATGGAGCAAAACTCCACAGCACTAGATTTTCAACCTTGCCGAATACAGATGTGGTCGGCTTAGAGACTTCATCATCACATGAAGGTGGTTTTACCTATAGCCATAATAATCTTGCTTTATTTAAAGTTAACCCTCGCCAACCAATCAAACAAGTTTTTGCGGGTATTGGAACAAATAATAGTGGTTATGAAAGAATTGGAAATTGTGTAGGAAATAATACCAGTTCAGATGTAAGACGTATTTTAGTGCTTTCAAACAAAACCACACAAGGTTTACAAGATATTGTATTAAAAGAAACCAAAGACCAAACAAAAACCAACTATAAAACCTGCACTTCGGTGAAAAAACAATATAAGCAACAACAAACGCTTAAATTTAATGGTCAAGTATATAAATTTCAGCATCATAACTTTTTAAGTATTGATCCTTTTTAAGCAAGCTTAAATCCGATAATGGCAATGTGGCTATGTTTTAAATTTATACAACCAAAATTTACCCCAGACGAAAGTTGAAAATGTATAGAAATACCAATAATTCACCTTAAAATCATTGGTGGACACTACATTTTCCGTTATACTTTGGCGTTTTTAAAAATAAGCCCGTGTGGTGACTGAGCGCAAAAATCAGACTCAGCAACGCACTTTTAGCCAATACGAAAATTAAGGAGTGACTTGGTTGTGAGTACTCGTTTTATGACAACTGCTGAAATACGTGAAGCATTTTTGCGCTACTTTGAATCGCAAGGACATACACGTGTCGCGTCAAGTTCACTTGTACCTGCCAATGACCCTACTCTGCTTTTTACCAACGCAGGGATGAACCAGTTTAAAGACTGTTTCCTTGGATTAGAAAAACGTGACTATGTTCGCGCAACGACGTCGCAAAAATGTGTCCGTGCAGGCGGTAAGCACAATGACTTAGATAATGTCGGTTATACAGCACGTCACCATACATTCTTTGAAATGTTAGGTAACTTCTCTTTTGGTGATTACTTTAAGCGTGACGCGATTCGTTTTGCTTGGGATTTCCTTACAGGCGAAGAATGGTTAGCACTCCCTAAAGATAAATTATATGCCACTGTTTATCATACAGATGATGAAGCGTTTGACATTTGGAACAAAGAAATTGGCTTAGCTGCAGATCGTATTATCCGTATTGGTGACAATAAGGGCGAAAAATACGCTTCTGATAACTTCTGGGCAATGGGTGATACTGGCCCATGCGGTCCTTGTTCTGAAATTTTCTTTGACCATGGCGATCATATTTGGGGTGGCTTACCGGGCACACCAGAAGAAGATGGCGACCGGTTTATTGAAATCTGGAACAACGTTTTCATGCAGTTTAACCGTACTGCTGATGGCGTACTGCATAATCTTCCTGCACCATCTGTAGATACAGGCATGGGCTTGGAACGTATTTCTGCTGTTTTACAGCATGTCAATTCAAACTATGAAATTGACCTGTTCCAAGACCTATTAAAGTCTGCTGCTGAAATTATTGGTGTTGATACATCTGAAGCGGTTGCAACTGCACAAGCAAACAATAAACCTATTGAATACCCTGCTTCACTTAAAGTGGTCGCAGACCATGCACGTTCATGCTGCTTCTTGATTGCAGATGGCGTTAACCCTTCAAATGAAGGTCGTGGTTATGTATTGCGTCGTATTATTCGTCGCGCAGTACGTCATGGTAATAAAATGGGCGCAACGGGTACATTCTTCTACAAAATGTTGCAACCATTAATCGATGCCATGGGCACAGCTTATCCTGAGCTTGAACAACGTCGTAATGTGATTGAAGCGGCTTTGATTCGTGAAGAAGAATTGTTTGCGAAAACGCTTGAACAAGGTTTAAAACTGCTTGAGGGTGAATTAGCCAACCTCAAAGGTAAAACCATTCCAGGCGAAACCGTCTTTAAACTTTACGACACTTATGGCTTCCCTGCTGATTTAACCGCTGATATCGCACGTGAACGCGAACTGGAAATTGACGAAGCTGGTTTTGAAGTTGAAATGGCAGCACAACGTCAACGTGCACGCGATGCAGGCAAGTTTGCTGTTGACTATAACAGCATTGTGAAGGTAGATAGCGAAACTCAGTTTGATGGCTATGAAGCAACTCAAGGTCAAGGTCAAATTATTGCGATCTATAAAGATGGCGTACAAGTTGATGAAGTCGTTGAAGGCGATGAAGCACTAATCGTATTGAACCAAACACCGTTCTATGCAGAAAGCGGTGGTCAGATTGGTGATACAGGTCTGTTCAAAAACGATACTGGTATTTTTGAAGTTCAAGATACTAAAAAATCTGGTGGCGCGTTTGTCCACCAAGGTATCGTGACAATGGGAAGCCTAAAAGCGACGCAAAATGTTGAAGCAATTGTAAAAGCAGATCTTCGTGAAGCTACTGCACGCAACCACTCTGCAACTCATCTTTTACATGCTGCTTTACGTCAAGTATTGGGCGAGCACGTACAACAAAAAGGTTCGTTGGTCGCTTCTGACATTTTACGTTTTGACTTTGCCAATGACCAACCGGTGACATTCGAACAAATTCAACAGGTTGAACGTATTGTAAACCGTGAAGTGATTGCAAACACCGCCGTTTCTACTGAACTTTTAGACATCGATGCTGCCAAAGAAAAAGGCGCAATGATGTTGTTCGGTGAAAAATATGGTGATGAAGTTCGTGTACTTTCTATGGGTTCAATTCAAGATGAGAAAAATTTCTCTATCGAACTTTGTGGTGGTATCCATGTAAAACGTACTGGCGATATTGGTCTATTTAAAATCACCTCTGAAAGTGGTGTTGCAGCAGGTGTTCGCCGTATTGAAGCTGTTACAGGTACCAAAGCGCTTGAAATCGTTCAAAAATTTGATGCAGATATTTTGCATATCAACGATTTATTAAAAGCACAGAAAGATCAAACTGTTGAAAAAGTTCAATCAACGCTAGAAACAGCACATCAATTGCAAAAACAAATTGAGCAATTGAATCAAAAATTGGCGAATTTCCAAGCCTCTGATTTAATCAATCAAGTGACCGAAATTGCGGGTCGTCAAACACTTATTGCCACAGTTCAAGGACAAGATGCGAAGTCTGTTCGTCATCTTCATGACAGTGTCAAATCAAAATTAGATAATGCAGTGATTGTGCTTGCGGCTGTAGAAGGTGACAAAGTTAGTCTTATCGCATCTGTAGCTAAAGATTTCACTGCAAATCTAAAAGCGGGTGACATCATCAAACACTTAGCAACTGAGCTTGGTGGTAAAGGTGGTGGTAAACCTGACTTAGCACAAGGTGGCGCGCCACTAAACGAGAAGTTTGAACAAGTGATGGCAGATTTAACTGCTTGGCTTGCTCAAAAATAATACTTCACCTTTTGTGTAACTGACCCTAATGCCGATTAGGGTCATGGCTTATATGGAACAACTATGGCATTAATCGTTCAAAAATATGGCGGTACTTCTATGGGTACTCCCGAGCGCATTTTAAATGTTGCTCGTCGTGTAAAGCGTTGGCATGACCACGGCCACAAGGTTGTAGTGGTTGTATCCGCAATGAGTGGTGAAACAAACCGCTTATTGGCTTTAGCGAAAGCCATTACCGAAACCCCTGATCCTCGTGAACTAGACCAAATGGTGTCTACGGGTGAACAGGTAACGATTTCAATGTTAGCAATGGCGCTCAATTCAATTGGTGTTGAAGCTAAGTCACTCACAGGTCGCCAAGTTGGTATCAAAACTGACAGCGCGTTTACCAAAGCCCGTATCGAATCTATTGATACAGATGTGATGACAAATCATTTGGATGCAGGTCGTGTCATTGTTGTTGCAGGCTTCCAAGGTTTCGACATTGATGGCAATACAACAACTTTAGGCCGTGGCGGTTCTGATACTTCTGGTGTTGCACTTGCTGCGGCATTAAAAGCAGATGAATGTCAGATTTACACAGATGTGGATGGGGTTTATACCACTGATCCTCGTGTTGCACCTAAAGCAAAAAAAGTTGATCGTATTTCATTTGAAGAAATGCTTGAAATGGCATCTCTCGGTTCTAAAGTATTGCAAATTCGTTCTGTTGAATTTGCAGGAAAATACCAAGTGCCTTTACGCGTATTATCAAGTTTTGATAATGACAATGATGGCGCATTCGACGAAGATTTCAAAAACAATGTCGGAACACTAATCACTACTGAAGCGGAAGACAATATGGAACAGCCAATTATTTCTGGTATCGCATTTAACCGTGACGAAGCTAAATTAACAATTTTAGGTGTACCTGATGAACCAGGTATTGCATCTAAAATCTTATCGCCTATTGGTGCTGCAAACGTTGAAGTGGATATGATCATCCAAAACGTTGAAGAAGATGGCACAACTGACTTCACTTTTACCGTGAATCGTGGTGAACTTAAAAAAGCCAAAGCAATCCTAGAAGAAACGGCTACAGCGATTGGTGCGCGTGAAGTTGCTACGCGTGATGACATTGTTAAAGTGTCGATTGTTGGCGTTGGTATGCGTTCTCATGCAGGTGTTGCAAGTAAAATGTTTACTGCACTTGCAGATGAAGGGATTAATATCCTGATGATCTCGACTTCTGAAATCAAAATTTCTGTGATTATTGAAGAAAATTACCTAGAACTTGCGGTTCGTTCACTCCATACAGCCTTCGGTTTAGACCGTGAACATGGCGAATCGAGTGCGCGTGCATAATTTTTGATCAAATATAGCTACTTATTCGCTGTTTTGACCAAGAAAAAATCAGAGCCACTATAGTGTTTTCTATAGTGGCTCTGTTATATTAGTTTTGAGGTTTTAGAGAAATTTCAATAGAGCAATGTGAAAATGAAAAACTTGTCACATTATTCTGTTAAAATTATCGGTGCTATTTAAAGTTGTGTTTTCTAGTTTTTAGAAATTCATCGCAGGTTTAGCGTTTAAGCAAGGAGATAAACATGCTGATTCTGACCCGCCGTGTCGGAGAAACTTTGATGATTGGGGATCAAGTCAGTGTTACTGTGCTTGGTGTTAAAGGCAACCAAGTTCGTATTGGTGTAAATGCCCCAAAAGAAGTTTCTGTACATCGCGAAGAAATTTATCAACGTATTCAACATGAGCGTGCTATGCACGAGCATTTGCAACATATTGATCAAGATTATCAGCCTTCTTTTGAAGATGATAATTCGCAAAACACCTATAATCGTTAAGATTATAGTGGTTTTGGAAACTAAAGCGGCTTTTAAGCCGCTTTAAATTTTTATTGATCAGTAAAAAACATCATCCGTTTTATTCAAGACCTAGTGCTTTTCTGACTGGTGAATAGCTACGACGATGTTGATCAATCACACCATGTTCAGCAATGGCTTCAAAGTGTGCTTTGGTTGGATAACCTTTATGTTTTGCAAAACCAAATTGCGGATATTGTTTGTCTAATTCAACCATTTCATGATCACGCGTTACTTTGGCCAAAATACTTGCCGCACTGATCTCAGCATGTAAAGCATCCCCGCCTACCACCGCATCACAGCTCATGCTTAAGCCTTTAGGAACTTTATTGCCATCTACAAGCACATGTTCTGGTACCGTTTTAAGTGCCTCTACAGCACGTCGCATCGCCAATAATGAAGCTTGTAAAATATTCAGTTCATCAATTTCTTGATGTGTTGCTTCAGCAATTGCCCAAGCAATCGCTTTTTCCTGAATTTCAATGAATAATTTTTCACGTTTTTTTTCAGTTAATTTTTTAGAATCATTTAAGCCTTGAATTGGCTTGTTTGGATCTAAAATTACTGCAGCCGCGACCACAGAGCCAACCAATGGACCTCGTCCTGCTTCATCTACACCAGCAACTAACATTTTCTTTCCTATCATAAAAGAAGCTCAACAGGTTTTATCTGAGTTTATACATCATCACCTTGAAATGATGACAGATTGAAAGCCCTTTTCTTTGTACATAAATTCAATCGACTGATCAAAATTTAGAATATTTTGCTTCGCGTGAATGATGCCATATAAAGAAAACAGCATCAGGCCTAAGACCATGAATTTATCAATATAGAAAAATCTGTATCAATAAATTCATATGTCTTTGATGCTTTAATGCAATTATCTCATCGCTTCCGCAACACATGCATTAATTGTTTTTGTCACCACATTTGAAACAATCGTAGCACGCGCTTGAGGGTCTAAAGCAGCTGTTGCCAAATCTACAGTGCTGACACTTTGTGGTGCTTTTTCACTGACACAACCACAAATTTCACTTTGTACATTGTTTTTCTGATCTGCAGTCATGACTTTTGTTGCAGTCTTCCAAGCAGGTAAATTATTCAGTTCTGTTGTGCATTTCGCATTGATCGCAATTTTAAGCGCAACACCACCTAGCTGCTGAGTTGTTGACGCTGCTGCAGCACCTGTTGGGTCATTGGTCGCGCAAGCCGATAGAGCTAAAGCGATTGAAGCAAGAAAGACAACGCGTTTTTTCACAATTTTTTCCTTTTTATGAGATAAAGCTGGGCTATTTTGCCTAAACTTATACTTGGATTAAACTAAAAATTTGAATAATCACCTCATTAGACGCTAAATGGATAAATATTTCACAATTATTGCTTTAAGCGTTGCAAATTTAAAACAATACGTTGAGTTTTTAGAACTGATTTCTTTTAATAAAATCCATATCATAAGCACTAAATTAAATCGGAATCTGTGTCATGCAACAAAAATCACAATACTATACAAGGACAGCACAATGGTTGCACTGGATTATGGCAATCATCTTTATTACCGCTTGGGTCATTGGTTTTTATAGTGGCAATTTTTTAAGCTATGATGTCGATGGGCCGTTTAAAGGTGATGTCATTACCTTACATAAGAATATTGCATCGGTGATTATCTTTTTGGTGATTATCCGTATCTTTTGGCGTTACACTCACCCTGCACCTGAACTACCTGAAACCATGTCACCATTGATGAAAACTTTGGCTCATTTAGGTCATTTGGGTTTATATTTCATGTTATTGGCATTGCCAATCACAGGATGTTTATTCAGCTGGAGTGCTGGTCATCCCGTGCCTGTATTGTACTTATTTGAGATTCCAAGACTTGTACAAGATAACCCTGATTTAACAGCGATTGTAAAACCTTTACATATTTATATTTCATGGGCTGCAGGCTTACTTCTTGTCGGACATGTTCTGGCTGCGCTCAAACACCATTTCATTGATAAAGACAATGTATTGAAAAGTATGACACGACAAGGTTAGTCGAATATAAATTAAAAAATCTAGCAAAGCACATCAAAACGGTGTGCTTTTTTATATTTTTATTGTGGTTCAAATTTATGCTGCTTAAATTCTAGATCTTTACTTTAATGCTTCCTTTGCACAACCTTTTAAACTATTCATCACCGCTTGTTGAATCAACTTATTTTTTGCAGCTTCATTAAACGTTGCCATAACCAGCTGTTTAGCAGGGACATCATTCAAAGCATTCTCACTGACACAGCCACAGATTTTTTGCTGTGCATGTTGCTGTTGTGCAGCTGTCCATAAAAATGAGGATACTTGCCAAATCTTTGACGCTTTTAATTCACTGGCACACTGCTGTTCGATTAAAGGTTTTAACATCTTATGCGTAATCGTTTCTGTGCTTGAATCAGCACATGCAACAGTCACAGGTAAAATAATGAATAAGGTTAAACTTGTTAAAAATTTCATTCTATTTTCCTCATGAAAAAAAAGCAGTGTTCACACACTGCTTTTATAGGCTTAAAGAATATAGCTTGATTTAAGCCAATTGATCAATTTGATTGTTCCATTTTTGCTTTTCTTCATTTGAAATAAATGATGCTTCAAATGAATTTTTTGCCAATTGCTTTAACTCTGTATTGGAAAGATCTAGCGCTTCAGCAATCGAAATAAAATTATCATTCATATAGCCACCAAAATAAGATGGGTCATCTGAATTGACAGTCACATGTACACCTTTTTGCAATAAACGGTGAATATTATGCTGTGCCATATCATCCACCACACATAATTTTAAATTGCTCAGTGGGCAAACAGTCAAAGGCATCTTTTCTGCAATTAAACGTTGCATCAGTGCCGGGTCTTCTTCTGAACGCACCCCGTGGTCAATACGGTTTACTTTTAATAAATCTAAAGCTTCCCAGACATATTCAGCAGGCCCTTCCTCTCCCGCATGCGCAACCACCAAGAAACCTTCTTTACGTGCTTGAGCAAAAACTCGTTCAAACTTAGCTGGTGGATGCCCAACTTCGCTTGAATCTAAACCTACAGCAATAATTTGATCTTTATATGGCAAGGCTTGCTTTAACGTTTCAAATGCTGCTTCTTCACTTAAGTGACGTAGGAAACACATGATCAAATGAGAGCTTATACCCAACTTTGTTTGAGCATCATCGCATGCACGCTGTAGGCCATTGATCACCGTTTCAAAGGCAACACCACGGTCGGTATGTGTTTGTGGATCAAAGAACATTTCAGTATGTACAACTTTATCTTCTGCACATTTTTCAAAATATGCCCAAGCTAAATCATAAAAGTCTTGTTCATTGATCAGTACATTGGCACCTGCATAATAGATATCAAGGAAAGACTGTAGATTATGAAAGTTATATGCTTGTTTGACTTCTTCTACAGATTTATACGGGATATCAATTTGATTACGCTGAGCTATCGCAAACATCAGCTCAGGCTCAAACGTGCCTTCGATATGTACATGGAGTTCTGCCTTTGGTAAGGCACGAATAAGTTCTAATCTATTCACGTTTTTCCTCAAACTTATTAAATTAAATTTCAATCATCCAAATCGCTTGGATTCATTTCAATCTGATTAAAACAAAAAAGGGTGCAAACTTGAGTTTACACCCTTTTCTTACTTAAATTTATTAACCACCAAATGCAACGAATTTAATCACCCAGAGCACAGCAATGATCCAAACCATATATGGAACTGTTTTTGCTTTACCTGTAAATAATTTAACCAATGCATAGCTGATAAAGCCCATTGCAATACCGTCTGCAATAGAATAAGCAAATGGCATAAATACAATGGTTAAAAATGCTGGAACTGCCTCGGTAATATCATCCCATTCAATATTGATAATGCCTTGAATCATCAACACACCAACGAATAATAATGCTGGAGCAGTCGCAAATCCAGGAACAGATTGTGCCAGTGGTGCTAAAAATAAACACGCTAAAAATAAAATACCGACAACAACAGCAGTTAAGCCTGTACGACCGCCTGCAGCAACACCCGCCGATGACTCAATATAAGGCGTTGTTGATGATGTCCCCAAAGCAGCACCGGCAACAATTGCAGTTGAATCAGCAAATAGCGCCTTTTTCAAACGTGGTAATTTACCGTCTTTCAATAAACCAGCACGATGTGAAACTCCGACTAATGTTCCAGTTGAGTCAAATAAATCAACCAAGAAAAATACGAAAATCACGCCCACTAAACTTACCGTAAATAAGTTTTCAAAATTCATTTGCATGAATGTTGGTGCAATAGAAGGGATTGAACCAACAACCCCTTTAAATTCATTTAAACCTAAAGCTGTTGCAATACCAGTGACCGCTAAAATACTGATAATAATTGCGCCACGAATTTTATAGTGGTGCATAATCACGATCAGGAAAAAACCCAGTAATGTCAGTAAAACTGTAGGTTGTTTTAAATCGCCCAAACCCACCAAAGTTGCTTGATTTGCAACAATAATGCCTGAGTTTTTCAATGCAACCAGTGCAAGGAATAATCCAATACCACCACCGATTGCAAATTTCAATGACATTGGAATCGCATTGACAATGGCTTCACGGATTTTAAACATGCTAATTGCGATGAAGACAAGTCCGGAAACAAATACAGCAGCCAAAGCGGTTTGCCATTCAACGCCCATACCTAAACAAACGGAATAGGTAAAATAAGCATTCAGCCCCATACCTGGTGCAAGTGCAATCGGATAGTTTGCAACAACCCCCATGACCAAACAACCAATCGCAGCGGCCAAACACGTTGCCACAAATACGGCGCCATGATCCATACCTGTTTCTGAAAGAATCAATGGGTTAACAATGATGATGTAGCACATTGTTAAAAATGTTGTTAAACCTGCCAGTATTTCGGTTCTAAACGTTGTTTTGTTTTCGCTCAGTTTAAATAAGCGTTCAAGCAAACCCGCTGAAGGATTTGGATTCGTCATTGTTGAGCCCCTGTTAAGTTTGAGCTATTCGTTGATAAAATCGAGTTCATTTAAAAAAATGCTAAATGCCGTCAATTAAGGCCATAATTCAGCATTCAATAAACATACCAAAATGACATTTCCGATAAAAAACTTGAATTAAAAAAGCTGCAGATTAGCAGCTTTCGTTTTCTAGAAGGTTTAACGGTCGTTATCGATTACATATTACAAATTATAACATACAGTTTAAATAATTTTATCAATCTGACGCTTTTAGTCATCCAATTCATGTGAACTCAGAAGTTTAATGCTTTAAGGATATACAGTGCCTAAATCAAATCACAGTATTACTTACTTTGAGATGATTGTGATTATTAGGATTAGACTCAATTTTCCGAATGGTTAAATTCGCATCTTTGATAATATCTTGCATTTCTTGTTGTTTTTTTTGTTGCGAATCGACATAAGAAAAATAGCCTAGAAATATCACACTACTCAACACGAAAAAAGTTACAAGTTTTACCATTTCAAAATCAAATCAAGGTATAAATTTCGCTGATTATACACATAAATGTGACATAAATAACACTTTAACAATAAAATTGTCTGACAAATCACAAGTATTAACTTGCGCTTTCATAGTGCATACTAAATTTTAGAGCCTGCTATACATCTAAAATGGTGCTATTTATTTTAAATAATGATTAAAAAACAACATAAAACTTAATCAATCAAACACAGCTTTTAAATACATAAAGTTTTCAATAACAAAAGCTTAGACGGCTTAGCTTGCACACTTTAAGATGCATGTAAGCTTTTAAAGTGTGTAAGCTTTTAAATCAGTAATGTTTAAATACGCTATTCAAAGATTTAAACCAAGTCACTTAAGTTTTTACATCGTGCCTTCAACTTATATTGCCACCTAAGGCTGCAATCAGTTGGGCTGTATTTTTTAACTGCAACTGCTTGAGCTGTAAAGTTGCCTGTTCCGCCTGTAAGGTTAAATTCTGTGCTGTAACCACCTCTAAATAACTGACTAAGCCGGCATTATAGCGACGAGTTACAACTTGTTCATTTTCTAAAGCAAGTTTAAATAGTTGAGCCTGCTCAGATTGTTGCTGTTTAAAACTGGATGACTGTAAAAGCGCGTCTTCCACCTCTTTCCAGCCCGTTAAAACAGCCTGTCTATACGCTGCTGCTTTTTCAGCATAAGTCGCTTGTGCTTGTGCAATCTCAGCCTTACGTTTTCCACCGTCAAATATCAATGCCGTTGTTTGTAAGCCCGTCGACCATAAATACTGTGGTGCTTGAAACAGTTGACTCAACACGCGGCTATTTAATTCACTGGTTAAGCCAATACTGAGATCAGGTAACCATGCTGTTTGAGCCAAGCCCAATTGGGCATGTGTTGCCGCCAATTCACGTTCAGCACGGATCACATCAGGACGCTGGATCAGCATCCGACTTGGTAGCTGAGTGGGTAATAGTGGAACTTGAAAGTGCTGTTTCTGTTTGGCCAATTGAAATTGAGCAACTGTTTTACCTTGTACCACAGCTAAAATATTTTCTTGTAAATCACGTTCCCGCTGGGTTTCTATCTGCTGGATTTGCACTTGCTTGAGCTGTGTTTCAGCCTGTATCACATCCGCGCGCGCAATCATTCCAGCAACATATTGGTTATTTAAAATTTTGACGGAACGCTGATAACTGTTTTGGGTTTGTCGTAAAACATCCAACTGTGCATCCAGTATTCGGATATTCCAATAGGTTTCTGTGCCCAATAATTGTTGATTGAGTTTAATTGCGGCTAAGTCAGCCTGTGAAGCCTCTAAATTTGCCTGTTGCCCTTCAATCGCTTTAGCGACTCTGCCCCATAAATCAGGAATCCAACTGACCTGAACACCCGTCGTAAATTGGTTGTTTGGCGTACTGTCCTTTGTTCCACTACGTTGTGCAGAACCATTTAACTTTAAATTTGGCAAACGGTTAGCGCGTTGCTGCTCAAGTAAGGCATTGGCTTGTTGATAGCGTGCTTCAGCTTGTTTCAGACTCAAATTTTCTTGATTCAATTGTTGCATCAATTGACTGAGAATAGGGTCTTGATAGATTTCCCACCAAGTGTTGGCATTGACGTCTAAGCTTGAGGTTTTTTTCCAATTTAAAACAGCATATTTATAATGATCATCCGTTTGAAGGACTGGCACTTTATATTCAGGCGGATGCAACACAACAGTAGAATTGCATGCAGTCAATATCAAGAACACACTAAGGCACATGACATTTTTAACGATTAAACTCTGCATTATATTTTCCTATTTACCTCAATGAAGTGCGTATTTATTTTTTAATTTCAAACAAGATTCAGCACATTTTTCCAACACCAAATACAAGACAGGCGTTGTATACAATGTCAACAATTGACCCAAGGCTAAACCACCTACAATGACCACCCCCAAAGGCTGACGTAGCTCTGCCCCTTCTCCCCAGCTAAGTGCCAGTGGAATTGCACCCAGTAACGCGGCAGTATTGGTCATCAGAATTGGACGGAAACGAAGTGCTGCGGCAGATAAAATAGCCTGATATGCAGTCTTGCCTGCTCTTCTTTCTAATAAAGTAAAATCAATTAAAAGAATGGCATTTTTTACAACAATTCCGATCAATAAAAACATGCCCAAGAGTGCAATTAAGGTGAATTGGAAATTAAATAACCATAAGGTCAACAAAGCCCCCAAAGCCACTGCGGGTACTGTCGATAAAATTGTCAATGGATGAAGTAGACTTTCATAGGTAACCCCGAGAACGATATAAATAAGTAAGATCACCACACAGACAAGTAACGGCGTCGATAAACCAGCCTGCAAACTTTCTGCCTCGACATCTTTATCTGTCATGATAAAAATTTCATTGGGTAACATGACTTCGGGCAAGACACTACGAATAGCTGCATCCGCTTGTTCATAGCTATAGCCTTGTTTAACCACATAACCAATCCCCATTGCGGCATATTGGTTGCGTCGATAAACCCGATCATTGGTGATGCCATAAGACCATGTGGCAAAATTACTGAGTGGTACAGCAATGCCTTGTTGGTTTGGAATGCGTACATTTGCCAGCGCTTCAGGGTGTTCAGTAAAGCGTTTATCGACTTCCATCACCACATAAAACTGTTGCGTTTGATCATAAATAGTCGAAATTTGGCGCTGCGAAAATGAGTTATTGAGTACACTTGAAATATTGTCTATATCCACACCCAAACGACGTGCTGCTTCACGGTCAATGTCTAAAGTCACATGCTGAGCACCTTCATCGCCCATGGTTTCAACTTCTTCTAACTCTGGAAGCTTTTGCATTGCCTGAGCAACTTTAGGTACCCACTGACGTAGCAACGCAACATCATCAGATTGCAGTAACAACAAATAATCTTGCCCACTTCCACTTGAAAATGGATCATCCAATTCTAGTTCCTGTTTGACTTGTGCAGAAAAAATCGCACCTGCCAGCCATGGGGCATTTTTTTTAATTCTATCTACAATTTCATGTGAAGATTTGCCATCTCGCTCTGCTTTGGGTTTTAAACTCACCATTAAAAAAGAATTGGTGATTCCGCCAGCACCACCAGACGTACCAATCACATCTTTGACTGCGGGATCCTTTAATAGACTTTCGCTAAAGGTGGCGATTTTAGGCTGCATAATTTGAAAGGAGAAGCCATCATCCCCCCGAATAAAAGCTTCAACCCGTCCAGTATCTTGCTCAGGTAATACCCGTTTGGGTAATGTTTGATAGACATATACAGAGGCAGCGATTGCACCGCCCCATAGCAAAATGACCAAATAACCGTGTTTGATCATCCATTTCAATGAATGCAAATAGAGCTGACTCAAACCCTGCATCACGCGATGGCTATAGCGATATAAAGCCTGATGTTGATAACGCTCTAATGGTTTTAAACAGCGTGCAGATAAGCTTGGCGTAAGGACCAGTGAGACAAATACAGATAGAATAATGATAAAAATCAGTGTTAAAGAAAACTCTCTAAACAGTCTCTCGATGACACCGCCCATAAATAGCACGGAAATAAAGATCACCACCAAAGCCAAATTCATTGCCAGCAAGGTCAGACCAACTTCTCGAATACCATTTAAGGCAGCCTGTATAGGCTGTTCACCTTGTTCTATATGACGTTCTATGTTTTCCAAAACCACAATTGCATCATCAACCACAAGTCCAATCGCAACAATCACCGCCATAATCGACAAGTTATTCAATGAAAATCCAGCGAGATAAACCAGACTGCATGCGCCAATCAAAGTCACTAGCAAAGCAATACTTGGTACAAGAGCACTTTGCAGACGACCTAACATCAGAGCGACCACAATAATCACCAAAAGCAAGGAAAATAATAAAGTATCCCTTGCCTCATTTAAGCCTGCCCGAATAATTCCCGATCCATCCATCACTGTGGTCAGTTGTGAATCTGCTGGAATTAATCTGCTTAACTCTGGTAGTTTTTCTTTGATCTTTTCAATTGTGGCAACGGTATTTGCATTGGGCTGACGGCTGATTTTGATAATGACCGCGGGTTTACTATTGTGAAAACCACTTACATAACGGTTTTCGACCGAATCCTGTACCTCAGCCACATCTTTTAAACGAACAACTGTCTGACCATTTTGATGTACGATCAAATTGGCAAAATCACCCGCTTTTTTTAAATGACTTGGAAGCTCAACTTGCCAACGCAACTGTTCAGTTTCAATTACCCCTAAGGCTTGTACTGTATTACTTTTTACAATCGCTTCCCGAATTTGCTCCAAAGATACCCCTTGTGAAATCAAGGCATTTGGATTGAGTTGAATTCGCACAGCAGGCATAGATGCCCCGTCAATGACAACTTCCCCAACCCCATTAATTTGCGCAAGATTTGGCTGCAGCTGATTGCTGGCAATTTCATAGAGTTTGCCCGCAGAAAGATGTTCTGAACTCAATGCCAAATAAAAAATTGGACTTTGGCTTGGATTAATCTTGAAATATTCGGGTGGGCTTGGCATTCCAGAAGGCAGCTGTGACATGGCAGCATTGATCGCAGCTTGGACCTCTCTGGCGGCTTCATTGATGTCAGTGTTTAAATCAAAATGCAAAACCACTTGGGTTGCGCTTTGATTACTTGAAGAATTAATCGCCTTTACCCCTGAAACGCCCATCATGGCACGCTCTAACGGCGTCGCCACGGTGGCAGACATGCTTTCAGGACTTGCGCCTGGTAAACTTGCTCGCACCACAATCGTTGGAATATCTGCCTGTGGTAAAGCGGCTACAGGTAAGCGAAAATAGGCCAATATACCCAATAATACAATTGCGATTCCGAGTAAAATACTGGCAACAGGTCGGTGAATAAAGGTCGAGAGAAAAGTCAAAACTCTCTCCTTGTCGTATCATGATCTGTGGGTAAATCATCTACAGATAAATCTGAATTGGTGTGTTGCAATGAATATTGCAGTCGATCAAAAAATAAATAAACCACTGGTGTCGTAAATAACGTCAGGACTTGGCTTAAAATCAAACCACCGACCATGACGATCCCGAGAGGCTGACGTAATTCTGCCCCTGAACCCGATGCAAGCATCAACGGAATTGCCCCAACCAGTGCCGCAAGTGTGGTCATTAAAATTGGGCGAAAACGCATCAGTGCGGCTTGATAAATCGCTTGCTGTGCTGACAATCCATCATGACGTTGTGCAGCCAAAGCAAAATCCACCATCATGATGCCATTTTTCTTGACCAGACCAATCAATAAAATGATTCCAATCAAGGCAATCATGTCCAATGGCCGATTGACCATAAACAATGCCAACAAAGCACCAATTGCAGCAGAGGGCAAGGTAGAAAGAATGGTTATCGGGTGAATAAAACTTTCGTACAGAATGCCTAACACAATGTACATGGTTACTATTGCTGCAATCACCAACCAGAACGTATGTTGTTGCGAGTTCTCATAGGCAGCGGCTGCACCTTGTAGTTTTACTTTGACTTCTGTTGGTAGATTTAGACGCTGTTGTACGCGATCAATCGCTTTGATCGCATCCCCGAGCGCGACCCCTGATGCAAGATTAAAAGACACCCCATTGGCTGGAAATTGTGATTGCTGTTGCAGAATAATAGGCACGCGTTTTTGCACAATATTGGCAACAGAACTGAGTAATATCAGCTCTCCACTTTTATTATGAATATAGGTTTGCCCTAAAGCATCTATACCTTGAGTGAAGGTTTGGTCAAGTTCTAAAACAATACGATATTGATTAGATTGCGTGTATAAAGTTGCAATCTGGCGCTGCGCAAATAAATTTTGTAAAGCTAAACTGATATCTTCAATGTTTAAACCTAAACGTGCTGCGGCATCTCGATTGACATCAATAAATGCTTGTAAGCCTTGTCCCCCCTCTTCACTGGTGACTTGAGCAAATTCAGGTTGTTGTCGTAAAGCATCAACAAATATAGGGGTCCATTCGGCTAAATCTGTCGTTTTAGCAGCACTTATACTGAGTTGATATTGAGTACGACTAATTTTATCTTCAATACTCAGCTCTTGTACTGGTTGCATCCAGCCTTGAATCCCTTCAACTTGAGCGAACTGTCCTCTAAGTCGTGCCATAATTTGATCTACAGGATCTCTTTCAGCATGCGGCTTTAGATTAATTAAAATACGTCCATTACTCAGTTTTGGATTATTGGCATCTATACCAATAAATGAAGACAAACTTTCCACAGCAGGATCTTTTAAGATCTGCCCCGCGAGTGTTTGTTGACGCTCACTCATAGCTTGGAATGAAATATCATCAGGCGCTTCAGTCACCACCTGTATGACCCCACTGTCCTGTACAGGGAAAAAGCCTTTGGGAATCATCCAATACAGCAGACCCGCTAAAATGACGGTACTCAACATCACCGCAAGAGTCAGTACTTGATGCCGAAAAACCCACTGTAACGCTTTACCATATTGCTGGATAATTGGGTCTAGACTCCAGCGACTGTGAGAAGTTGAATGTTTGGCAGTTTTTAATAAATATGCGCACATCATTGGCGTCAATGTAAGCGACACCACCAATGAAATTGCGATTGCTGCTGCTAAAGTGACAGCAAATTCATGGAACAGTCGCCCAACCACATCCCCCATAAACAGTAATGGGATTAATACTGCAATCAGTGAAATCGTCAGCGAAATTAAGGTAAAGCCGATTTCTTTAGATCCTTTAAGTGCGGCTTGTAATAAGCTTTCTCCTGCCTCACGATGTCGTGCAATATTTTCCAACATCACAATTGCATCATCGACTACAAAACCTGTCGCAATGGTGAGTGCCATTAAAGTCAGGTTATTGACAGAAAAGCCTAAAAAATACATGACGACAAAAGTACCAATAATCGACAGTGGTACGGCAATGCTGGGAATAATCGTAGCGGATAAATTTCTTAAAAATAAAAAAGTCACCATCACCACCAAGCACACGGCAAAAACCAATTCTTTTTGCACATCATCAATGGAGCTGCGAATACTCTCAGTTCGATCGGTTAACACTCGAATTTTGACATTTTCAGGCAGATTCTTTTCTAACTCAGGCAATATTTGCTTAATCTGATCTGCAACTTGAATCACATTGGCATTCGGTTGACGCTGTACATTGACTAAGATTGCAGCTTGACTGCCTGCCCAAGCCGCCATATAGCGATCTTCGCTCCCTTCTATGACTTTTGCCACATCTCTAAGACGAATCGGTGCGCCATTGTTCCAACGTAAAATTAGATTTTCATAATCTGCAATCGAGCGAATCTGATCATTGGCATCCAACATGGTGGTGCGATATGGTCCATCAAAGCTGCCTTTGGGTTGATTTGCATTGGCAGAATTAATTGCAGAACGCACATCCTCAGCACTCATTTTATAGGCAGCAAGTGCCGCAGCATTCATTTGCACGCGTATTGCTGGACGTTGCCCACCCGCGAGGCTGACCATCCCGACACCTGAAAGCTGAGAAAGCTTTTGTGCAACTCGGGTATCCACCATGTCGTAGACTGTTGTTAAAGGTAAAGTTTCTGAACTGATAGCAAGGGTAATCACAGGAACATCAGCAGGATTTACTTTACGGTAAATCGGTGGTGCTGGTAGATCATTGGGTAATTTACTGCTGGCGGTACTGAGTGCTGACTGTACTTCTTGTTCAACGACACCAAGCTCTGCGCTCAGTTCAAACTGCAAGGTAATGACGGATGCGCCCACTGAACTACTGGAAGACATTTGTTTTAAACCAGCAATTTTGCCCATTTCTCGTTCGAGTGGTGCGGTGATTGTGCGTTGTACCGTATCGGGATTAGCACCAGGTTGAAAAGTATAGACTTGAATAATTGGATAATCGACCTGTGGCAAGGCAGAAACAGGTAGCAATCGCCAAACCAAGAAACCACTCAACAGCAATGCTAACATCAATAATGTGGTTGCGACTGGACGTAAAATAAAGAACCGTGAAATATTCATGATTTATCCAGCAGTTGGCTTGGCCGTAGAAATTGGCTGTTGATTTTCTGCAACAATTTGAACTTCTTTGCCTTCCGAAAGACGATCAATTCCTTCAAGTACTACTTTTTCGTTCCCCTTTAATCCGTCTAAAACTTCAATTTGACCATTTGAGGTCATCCCCAGTTTTAACATGCGAATTTCGGCTTTGTTTTGCGGATTGATAATATAAACATAGCTGCCTTTTGCACCATGTTGTACGGCATCAATTGGGATACTGATTGCATTTTGAATGGTTTGAGTCTTTAAACGCACATTGACAAACTGATTTGGAAATAAAGCATCATCCTGATTTGTAAAAATTGCTTTTATTTTTAAAGTTCCAGTACTGATATCAATCTGATTATCTATTGCTTGTACATGCCCTAGCGCAAGTTGTTTTTGTTCTGTTTTATCCCAAGCACTTGCCAACACCTTATCGCCATTTTTTAAGGATTGACGCAGATTTACTAAATGGTTTTCTGCCACTGCAAATTGCACAAAAATTGGATGCACTTGAGTGATACTGACTAAACCAGCACTTTCATTGGCTTGAATAAGGTTGCCAGCATCTTTCTGTCTAAATCCAACCCGCCCCTCAATAGGTGCATAAATTTTAGTATAAGACAGCTGTAGTTTTGCAGCATCTACTTGCGCCTTGTTCGCCTGTATCTGACCTTTAAGCTGGTTGACCAGCGCCAATTGCTGTTCTACTTGTTGTTTCGCAATCGAATCTTGTTTAAACAGCAATTGATAGCGCTGCAACTCTGTTTCAGCATTGTGCAACTGTGCTAAATTCTGCTGCTGTGTTCCTTCAGCCTGTGCAAGTGCGACCTGAAATGGCGCTGGATCAATTTGTGCAAGGAGCTGTCCTTTTTTTACGGTTTGCCCTTCTTTAAAATAAATCTGCTGTAAAACCCCAGCAACCTGACTTTGTACATTCACAGTATGCGTAGGAATGACTGTACCAATTGCTTTGATTTCAACCTGTAAATCTTGTCGTTGTACTGGCACAGTTCGCACGGGTACAGGTTTACTCCATTGGCTATATTCCTCTGCGGGTTTGGATGAGGTTTTTTTCCAATAGAAGCCTGCTAGTCCGAAAATAATCAGCAGCATAAATCCAATTAAATATTGAAACTTACGGCCAATAAAACTTTTTTTTGGGTTTACATTTACAGATGGCTTACTCATAAAAACTCTTATTCATACAGTCGCAGAACGATCAAAATTTACAATTGCGAAATAAATAAAGTGAAATTTCAAAGTTATTCATCATTTATCAATTAGATAATAATGTGAAATTTCACAATTACAAACCACCCATCTCATTAATAATCAAGAAGAAATAGTCTTTTAGCTCGCTAATTATCATGTTGCATTTTGTAATTCTTATTATTGCATTTAATAATCATTATCACTATCATTATTTTCAACACTTACTTTAACCAATAAAACTCCATGTTGTTGGCTTTTCAAACAGGCAACGCTTATGAATTTGAACGTACAAAAGCAGCAATGGTTTGATCATATTTATCAAGACCATCAAAATACTTTACTTTTGTGGTTCAAACATAAACTTCACAACCATCACCACTCTGAAGATCTTAGTCAGGAAGTTTTTTATCGTGCATTAAAAAGTAACTACTGTTTTGAAAATATTAAAGAACCCAAAGCATGGTTATTGGGAATTGCGAAACACGTGATTATTGATCATTGGCGCCACCAACAAGTTGAACACTTATATCTAGATGCACTAATACATACACCACAGGATGGCTATCCATCTGTAGAACATGAAATATGTATTCGAGAAAGTGTCTATCAAGTTCAACAAACGCTAGAAAAGCTACCCGAACGCGTCGCACAGGTTTTTTTATTATCACAAATGGAAGATATGACTTACCGCGCAATCGGTGAAAAACTTAATATTTCTGAAGCCACAGTAAAACGAGATATGAAACAAGCTTTTTTAGCCTGTTCTAGTATTTATACTACGACATTTAACTCATAATCTTTTTACTTATAAAACAAACGATTCAATAAAAATAAGTAGATAAAGCCGATTAGGTATATTTAAAAATCCATCTCGAACTTACATGACATCGATCTATTGATCATACAAATAGTTATAACCCTCTTCCCTATTCGCGCCTGCTCGCTATTGTTGTTACATCCAACGATATCCCTCATTTAAATCATAAAAAAATGAGCTTTTTTTAAAATAAAAACGACTAAGTAGATGAATATGACTCATACGAGAATTTAATGAAGGAACATCAAAGCAAACATGCATTAGCAATTGCAATTCGAACTGCAATTTGGGGCGGATCTATTTGTTTAATACATGGATCTGTATTTGCAGCACCGAACCCATCTGATGGCCAAGAACAAAACTCTACTCAGCTTCCTACCATCACTGTATCTGCCAATAATACCAATAGCCTTACAACCGAAGGCTCTGGTTTATATACCGCTAAAGCTACTACCGCATCAACAGGCTTGGCACTCAGCCTAAAAGAAACACCGCAATCAGTTAGTGTCATGACCCAGCAAAGAATGCAAGATCAAAACCTTACACAACTGACTGATGTTGCAAACCAAGTTGCAGGATTAACCGTTAGCCAGTCTGGAAATGTAGGTTCCGATACTTCACCCATTTATTCACGCGGTAAAAGTGTAGATAGCTATTTACTTGATGGTGTAAAACTCCTAAGTACCTACTCTTCTATTTTTCAAAGCCAAGACACTGCACTTTTCGATAGAATTGAAGTGGTACGAGGAGCGACAGGTTTAATGACTGGTGCAGGTTCCGCCAGCGCTAGTATTAATATGGTTCGGAAAAAACCATTACAAGATTTTAAAGCATCAATCAGTACAGATTTTAGCTCATGGGATTCATACCGTTTCGATGGTGATATCTCAACACCTCTTAATCAATCGGGTACGCTTCGTGGACGTGCTGTAGTTGCTTATCAGAACTCGGATTCATACATAGATCGCTTCAATGAAGAACGCAAAGTGGCCTATGCGGTTGTTGACACTGATTTGTCAGATAAGACTCAAGCAAGTCTAGGCTTAAGCTATCAACAAATTTATATTACTGGACAAGCTCGTGGTGGTTTGCCTGCTTTTTATAGTGATGGGACACGAACAAACTGGTCGCGTTCAGATTCAGCAGCACCTAGTTGGTCTTACTCAGATCGAACAACCACTTCACTCTTTGCTGATATCAATCATCAATTTAATGATAACTGGAAATTAAAGGCTTCATTAGCACGTATCATTACGGACTCAGATGAATTAGTTGGCTATGCAAGTGGTGGAACACCCAACAAAGAAACTGGTAGTGGGGTTTCGATTTATTCTACTCACTGGGCTTATAAACCCATTCAAGACTTGTTTAATATCAGCTTAAACGGCTCATTTGATTTATTTAATCAAACCCATGATGTGATCTTTGGTTCAACATTAACCAGAAGTGAAAATAGCCAGCCGTACTTTACCAATTGGTGGATTGATGGTTGGAGTGGAAATATTGATAATATATATAAATGGGATGGGAATACGCCTGCACGTCCAAATAATCCTGCCGTAGGATGGACCAAAGAAAATAATACAAGTTCATCATTTTATACCGCAGCTCGGTTTAAATTAAGTGATGATTTAGCACTGTTGTTGGGATCACGCTTAGAAAATTGGAAGTTAAAAAAAGAAGACAATAGCTATGAGAAAAACACAATTACAATAACCAATCGAAAAGAAGAAAATAAACTGATCCCTTATCTTGGCTTAGTTTATGATCTCACTCCCAATTGGTCTGCTTATGCGAGTTATACAAATATATTTTCTCCACAAGATCTAAAAACAAGAGCTGGGGATTATATAGACCCATTAGAGGGAAATAGTACAGAACTTGGAATTAAGGGTGCTTTTTTTGACAATCAACTTAATCTAAGTGCAGCAATCTATGAAAATAAAGAAGATAATTTTGCGGTCGCGATTCCTGAACAGCCAGATGGCTCGCATTTAGCACCTGATGGATCTCAAGCATATATAGCAGAATCTGGAACCAAGAGTCGCGGTATTGAATTAGAAGCCACAGGAAAACTCACAGATGCTTGGCAAATCTCCTCAAGCTTTGCCCGAAATTTAAGCCGAGACCGTAATGGCAAGCTATTAAACTCTAATATTCCAAGTAATACTGCCAAACTTTATACAACCTATAAACTTCCTTATCTTAATGAAGCAATAACCGTTGGCGGAGGTATTCGTTGGCAAAGTGAAATTCAATCAGCAGATCATAAATTTACCCAGAGTGAATACAGTGTTGTTGATTTAATGGCACGTTATAAAATAAACAATAAATTAACAGCCAATCTCAATATAAATAATCTTTTTGATAAAAAGTATTATTTAACAACAGGTAATAGCTACTACGGCGCACCGATTAATTTTAGAGTGGGGTTAAAATACGATTGGTAATTCTGAAGTCTATTTATAATTAGCTAAACATTAGACTTCTTTCATAAGCCCATTTTAAAACATAGATTGAGATAAAATCCCCCTCATCCTAGCCTTCTCCCAGTGGGAGAAGGAACTTTCAATACCAATATGATTCACTCTACATGATCATTTTTTGATTTATGAAAGATCTTTATTGATTTAGCTTTAAATAAACCAATGAGTTAGATGTAGAGAAAGTTAGCTTAAAGGTGATTTTCTCTACAAATTCAAATGTTATCAATATAACTAAAATTAACTCCTCTGCTGGTATACCTCATCTATTGTTTTTCCGTTGATTGTTAAACTACCTATATGGCAGTGAACATATTCAGAATTTAATGTCTATGATCGGGGAATTTCTAAGCTGCCTATATGGCAGTGAACATCCACAATGTATTTTTGTGCTTATCTTTATATTTCTAAGCTGCCTATATGGCAGTGAACTTGAAGATTATGACGATATTTTAGCGGCTCATTTTCTAAGCTGCCTATATGGCAGTGAACCCTTACCCATTCAATTTTATGACACTGCTTCGTTTCTAAGCTGCCTATATGGCAGTGAACGTTATCCCGACAATAAAATTGTACTGATCAATTTTCTAAGCTGCCTATATGGCAGTGAACGAAAATGTTAAAGAATTACAAGTCAAAGCAATATTTCTAAGCTGCCTATATGGCAGTGAACTGTAGTACGAGTAATGCCACCAACCAAAGCCTTTTCTAAGCTGCCTATATGGCAGTGAACAGACTAAACAGGGGTGAGAATATCGCTCAAACTTTCTAAGCTGCCTATATGGCAGTGAACTAGTTGCATCAAATGCGAATGCCGCTGAGGGTTTTCTAAGCTGCCTATATGGCAGTGAACAGTATTAGTTCAATCAATCAGTCGATTACAACTTTCTAAGCTGCCTATATGGCAGTGAACCAAAAAAAAGCATAAGTAAAAAAGTTTTCATATTTCTAAGCTGCCTATATGGCAGTGAACTAGCCATACCCGCTAAAAACACGGCAGTAAGTTTTCTAAGCTGCCTATATGGCAGTGAACTTGCTGAGCTGTAGCAACAATAGCGTTGCGTATTTCTAAGCTGCCTATATGGCAGTGAACTTTCTAAACTGCGGCATATGCGTAGTCAGAGATTTCTAAGCTGCCTATATGGCAGTGAACGCTGGAAAATGGGCAGATGGAATTTTTTAACTTTTCTAAGCTGCCTATATGGCAGTGAACAGAGACTTTATCACCGTTAGCATTAACTGAATCTTTCTAAGCTGCCTATATGGCAGTGAACTTGCTGAGCTGTAGCAACAATAGCGTTGCGTATTTCTAAGCTGCCTATATGGCAGTGAACCTTCTTTAGTCGTTAATTGGGGGCGATGCAATTTTCTAAGCTGCCTATATGGCAGTGAACTTTCTAAACTGCGGCATATGCGTAGTCAGAGATTTCTAAGCTGCCTATATGGCAGTGAACGCTGGAAAATGGGCAGATGGAATTTTTTAACTTTTCTAAGCTGCCTATATGGCAGTGAACTGAAGCTAACCTTGAAGAAGAATATGAGCTAGTTTCTAAGCTGCCTATATGGCAGTGAACACGCAGACTCACTTGAGCCTTCACTAGATAAATTTCTAAGCTGCCTATATGGCAGTGAACTCGTTGATGGTGATGTGAGTATTGCTGCATCTTTTCTAAGCTGCCTATATGGCAGTGAACCAATCGACTTTGCGACACCTGCTGGATTAATTTTTCTAAGCTGCCTATATGGCAGTGAACGCCGATTTAACTTTTGCTGAAACGGCGCGATTTTTCTAAGCTGCCTATATGGCAGTGAACGTATTCTGCGGTTTCGTGCGGCTGGCTTAGATTTTCTAAGCTGCCTATATGGCAGTGAACCTACTAGAGTTGCTGCAAGTCAAGGCTCAGATTTTCTAAGCTGCCTATATGGCAGTGAACTATAATTTTAAATCAAAAAACATTCTGATAACAGCAAGTTAAATATAAAAACCATAAAATACCCAAAGTTTTTTAAAAAACATATAACCTACTGATTTTATTAAACTATAAAATTATCAAAAAAATATTGGGGGAAATTTTAGTACGAACAAAAAATTCCTAAATTCTGAAGATCATTGCTTTACTATTTTATATACAGCACTTGATTCATCGAAATAAAATCACTTCCTAATAAAAATACATAACAAAAAACCATCCGAAGATGGTTTTTCTAACGCATGATTTATTATTGAAGTGAAGTCAGTCTTCGCTTCAATATGATTGATTAGAACTTAAAGGTTGCGCCTACAAATACTTTTTGACGCTCAACGAAGTATGCATCTGCACCATTTGACAATTTTTTATCAAGTAAATTAGTAAAGCCACCACGTACAGTGAGCTTATCATTGACTTGATAATTGCTTGCTAAATTTACAATCGTATGCGGTTTTTGCATCGTAGGAGTAGCGCTTTTATCAGTTAAATATTGCTTACCTAAATATTGCGCAGACAATTCTACATTGAGTGGATCTATCGGTTGCCAATTTAGGGCTGAATTTACCGTTAATTTTGAAGTGGTCAGTAAGGTTGCACCAGTATCTTCATTTTTTGCTTTTAAGAAATACGTTGCATTATTATTCCATTTTAGATTGTCTAAAACTGGGAAATTTACAACCATTTCTAGACCACGCGTTACTGCATTTTGAATATTTTCATTTCGAGTAAACCAAATACCACCTTCGTGACCTAACGGCGAATAAGTGATTTTATTTTTAAAATCTGTATGGAAGAATGTCAAACCTAAATCTGTACCAAAACCAGTATAATTTACACCAATTTCATAGTTTGTGCTTTCCTCAGGCTTAAGGTTTGGATTACCTGTCATAAAGCAGCTACCACCCGTATAGGTATCTGGCTTTTGCTTACTGTCATACCAAATTTTACCTCTTAACCCATTGCAACCATTCCCACCAGATTCAGTTGCCCCACCAGGAGATGATTCTTTCACAGTTGGTGCACGGAAACCTTTTGCGATCCCCCCTTTAATCACAAGATCATCCATTGGACTATAAACTAAATAACCGCGTGGACTATGGTGATCACCATATTTATCATCATGATCTAAACGATTCCCTACTGTTAATGTCAAATTATCGAGCAGTGAAATATTGTCTTCAAGAAATAATGCCCAATTTTTATTATCCACCTTAGGGTCGGTATAGCTTTTCCCATCCCAACTGCCACCAGGTAGAGTACCAATTGTGTCAGTATTGGTTAATTCTTGTTTTTTCCATTGACCGCCAACAGTTAAGACTTGCTTAAACATTAGCTCAAATGGCATGGTTAAGCTACCTTCAACAATCAATTCATTTGATTTAGTCTTAGAACCAAGCACACTTGAATCATAGTCATTGTAGTATGCACTTAACTTAGATTTACCAATTGCCCACTCACCATCATGCGATACGCTATATGAATTATGTTCTAATTTTTTAGCTCCCCAACTGGTCTCCTGTTCTGCCCCTGTTTTGGGGTTAATTTGAGAACCTTTTTTATTCTTTTGAATACTGTGCCCTGCTTCAAAACTGAATGACTGTTTATCTGTTGGCTGATAGTGCAACATCGCATTGTAGTTTTGATCTTGAGAACCTGTGGTTCCGTTACCTGCTGAATATTTCTTATCTGCCTCTCGTTCAGTCATCCCTGCAGTCAAGCGCAGACCTAAGGTATCAGTTAATGGACCAGCAGCCATGACACCTGTTTGTAAAGAAGTGCCTAAATCAGACGAAGTTGTTGGCTGAGTATAATTTAAAGTGACATTACCGCCCCAAGCATTGGGAATCTTCTTAGTAATAATATTAATTACACCTCCCATGGCATCTGAACCATATAAGGAAGACATTGGACCACGAACGACTTCAATTCTTTCAATCATATCGGGTGTAATCCAGTTTAAATCCTGACGACCTAAATCTGGACGATAACTTACATCTCTTGAAGACCCGATGCGTTTACCATCAACTAAAATCAATGTGTAATTGTCTGGTAAACCACGCAATTTAATCTTAGAACCTTCCTTCGAAGGACTAATTCCACCTGTTACCCCAGGAACTTTACTCAATAACTCTCCAAGACTACCCACAGGTTGTTTTTCGATATCTTCGCTTGTAATAACACTAATACTTGCTGGTGCTTCTTTAACATCTACTGCCTGACTACTCGCAGTCACTACAATTGTTTTTAACTTTGTCGCATCTTCAGAAGTATCTTTTGCATATGCTGAAATTGACATTGCGGTGAGTATAGAAATTGACAGCGTTTGAAATCTTAATTGTTTATTCATGTTAATACGCAACTTAAATTAAGGAGGAATTGTGAAAGAATTGTTGCGCATTGTATTTGAGCAAAACCTCAAATGCAATTGCTAATAATAATAATTATCATTTATTTAATTTTAATTTATGGTCAATTAACAGAAAAACACTTAATCATAATCATATGAAAAACAATGCTATAAAGGTCAAAACTAAGCTGAAGTTTTGTCAAAAAAGAATTCAAAAAATCTATTTATCGTATTGTTTCTAGGCTTTATTTTCAAAAAGAGCTTACAAGCCATAAAACGGCCTGTAAGCTCTCTTTTGCTTATTTACTCAATATCATCAAGCTCAAATTGGTCAGCTTTACAGAATCAAATATATTAAAAATTTATAAATATCAAAATCATCAATAATTAGTACAACATTTTTGATCAATCTTACTCAGTTTTCTCTGATTCAATATAAATAAGACCCGCTTTTCCCCCTAAAAAGCACAGTCCTATTTTTTGATAAAATTGATAATTTAAATATTACTTTTTCGGTAAAGTCGGTTTAGTCGCGTAATCAACACCATGCTTTTCTAAATACTCACGAATCAGTTGGCGAACCACTTGTGAAGGCTTTAGATCCTGACGGTTGCACAATTCTTCAAAAGCTTCCTTTTTATTCGGGTCTATCAAAATAGTTAATCTTGCTGTTTTATTTTCCATATTCCCAATCTCTTAATTTATTTAGAAATAGAATTCTAATAACATTTATGAGATTTTCAATGATATTTTTTTATTTTATGGTATTCATATTTATAACTTTACATTCATAGACTTAAGTCGACTATTTCACTCAAGTTTTAACATCTTTATATAGCCTATATTCAGACTGTATTTATATGCTAAATATGCATTCTATTTTCTTAGTATTGATGATTTAAAATGGCTATTACATCGTATCCAATATAATAGCCAATTGCTGCTTTTAAGAAAAATCTAACTCTTTTTCAAAAATTCGAAGTTCATGTCTTGCCATCGCTAAGTTCGATTTTTGGCGATCCAATACCAGGTATAAAAATAAATCGCTATTCTTTTCAAGTGGACGTAATAAATGGTACTGCTTCCCGAGTGTGATCAAAACATCATCAATCGTATCTTTCAAATCTAGTGCTTTTGCTGTTTTAATTTTTGCTCTTAAAACTTCCGTATTTCCAGCAGCAGCGAGTTCTAAATCGATTCCCGTTCCTTGAGCGGCAAGTGATAATCCGCTTGTAAAGTCGACAAGTGCTGCTGCTGTGAAGCCATCAATTTCAGCCAATGGATTTAAGTCAATTTTAGCCATTATTTTTTACCCCTTTTATTCAATATAAGATGATTTATATAGATTTATAGCGCTATATAACAACATAAAAATATCATAAAATGATAATAAAATATTATATTATTATAATGATATGTGATTTTTTTAATATTTTTCAGCACTTTGACACAAAAAAGCCCTCCAATGAGGGCACTATCAAGCTTTTTTACTTTTTAGCTCAGTGCTTACATTCCTATAGAAAATTAGATCTTTCTTTTTTAGCGACTTTGATAATTTTTGTTTGTTCTGTTTTTCACTGGCAAAAGTAAGTAAGAAATCTGTAAAAATAATTACGGTTAAAAGATATCCGATTAATTTTTAAATTCAACACCATGATTGCATAGCATTTTTTGACAATAAAAATTAGCCAAAAGTACTCTTGGTTAAAACCACAAAATTAGTCGTCATTCTGCTTGAATGATATTTTCATTTGTTTAAAAACCAAGCCTGATGCAATAAAACCAAGGCATCCAATAACGATAAACTCAACAATAGCTTCCGTTAAACCGAGAACAAAAAAAACTATGGATAAGACTACCGATACAGTAAAAACGATCTTCCCAAACATTAGAATTAAGCCACTTTAAAGATCAATGTAAATTTAACTATAAAATCATAGTATATAAGTTTTATGAAATTAAATAAGTAACTATAAATTTCTGTGTAATCGTCACTGCACTGAGCTCAATGATTGTCTATGTTTTGGATTTGTAGTCTTGCTTTAATCCGCTTTATTTTTATAGCGTTAGATGAAAAATCCTATTTTTAGAAAAAATCTGAATAAATTATCAATCTATTAAATTTAACTGCCCATCCGTTATTTTTAAATTAAATGAAGTTAAGAATTTAGCAGTTCTGTTCTTTTGAAGATGAATCCTTGGGTTTATATCTATCAACTGCAATACAAACATTATGCACAATCTGAAGATACGCCAAAGTTAAAATACGATATCGGCAATAGCTGCAGAATCATGATAAAAACACTTTTTTATCTCAAATTTTAGATGCACTTTTCATGTAAATCCGTATTGATGATCAGGAAATTATTGACCTTGTCATGATAAAATCATTTTTTAAAAGTAATTCAAAAATCGTTTGGAAGAATTTTTCATGAAACTTATAGTAATTTTATCTACTTTTACGGTTTTACTTTCCGGTTGTGCTGCAATGAGTGTTGAACAATGTAAAACTGCAAATTGGTTTAACGTTGGTGAAAAAGATGGCGCTGCTGGAAATAAATCCCATATAGATAAATACTATTCCTCTTGTAAAAAAGCCAATATTACTCCTAGTCAAAATCTTTATGAAATGGGTTACCTAAAAGGTTTAGGAGCTTACTGTCAACCTGAAAATATCTTTTACGAAGCTTTAGAAGGTCGCGGTAATTTTCGAGTTTGTCCTGCAGAGAAACGTGAATCCTTACGTCATTATTATCAAGTCGCCAGTAACTTTTATCATGCGAATTCAGAATTTAATACTGCACAAAACAATCTAGATTACTATCTTGGAAAATTAGACAGCAAAGATCTCTCTGCCAAAGATCGCGACGACTATAAAAAGAAATTATCTGATCTTCGTAGCAATAGCAGTCAAGTACGCTCACGTTATCAAGACGCACTTCGGAATCTGGAACGCTTTAAAGCTGAGCATGATCTCTATTAGTTTTAAACAAGTCACAAACAACTACTCACGAGCGATTTCGAACACTGCTTTGGAATAAGTTGTTCGAATAAAAAAGCCTCACATCACTGTGAGGCTTCCCCTTAATTTTGCGCTGATTAAGGATTATTGTATGTTTATTCACTATAATGAATTAACAATCACAGTTTTACTAAATAACGTGAAATGTGTCAATTTTAAATCATAAAATGAGCATACTTTTTTCAACTATTCACCATCATTCAATGATACAGACTTGTTTTCTTAATGGACTATCTCTTGCAAGATCGTCATTAGATGAACCAATACCATGTGTAATGCCGTTTTCATCATAAAATGACAAAAATGTATAAGTTTTATTTTTATCACAGTCTACATAATTGATCATTTTCATATATTTAAAAGAATTATCCTGCCTATCCTTAGCGACTCTCAGCATAACTGCTTTATATCTAGGCTGGTCCAATTTCGGCTCTCTTTTTACAAGAAAAAGCGACTTTTTTATTTTAGACGTATGTTTATCATCTAGCTCTTTTTTAAACTTTTCAATATCTAATTTTTCTTCAAGAAAAGTTGGTTTTATTGGATCAGCAAAGCTAAATTTCGAATTCAATATAAGAAATGCCAAGAGAATTTTTTTCATCATTGATTTAAGTATCATCTGCAAAAAAGTTCAATCACATAAATTAAAGCCCCAACTTTTGATGGGTACATTTGCGAATTAATTTTAAAGACTTATATCAATATCAATGTTGTCAGCAATATCAGAAACAATATCTTTACTCGTATTCACAATCAACCGACCTGTTTCCAAGATCAGATCAACGGCATCCAAAGGATTGATCGAATTCACGATATCATTCATTACGCTAGAATCTTTTTGCTCTGGTTGAGATTGCTGTTCTAAATCTTGATTATCTAAATTATTCACTTTGTTCTCCCATAAGCCCCGCATAAGAATTCCACAGTGAATTCAGGGGCTATTCGACGACATCACACAATAGCAGAACTATGCCATATTGCCACAACGCGGCCAATAGCTGACATCTAATCAGTGACTTAATCCTGCAAGTGCAGAGTCTTAGATTGATCTTGTTGATATGTATCTTATTTTCGACATATGCTTCACCCCACAATAAAACGAGACAGACTATTGAAATGATTTTCATCGTTGGGACTGTCTTGATTGAAAAATTAAACCCTAGAAAAAAGTAAAATTTGGTTCGTTTAGGTGATGGAATAAAGTTGTGGTTATTTCCTTCAGGAGACATTAAAACTTACAGTGTTTTAATTCCAAAAAACAGAAAATATTTTTTCTTTACCTTCATTTTTGATACTCACCTTGTAGCCCGCTTTCTTAAATTCTTCACCCAGATTAACGATGTCATGTTGTGCGAAATCTGTAGTGATGTATTCACTTACAAATAACTCTCCTTCATCGGCTTTTAATCTAATTTGTGTTTTCAAAAATCTTTTAAGCTGCTCAATTGAAAAATATGGCGCTTGATTGGAATCTGTTTTAGTCTCATTCATTTTAGGTATTGGCATTTAAAAACTCACACTCGCAAAGTAAAAAAATATTATGAACAGCTTAACTTTGAATTGAGTATAAAAATTGAAATATCATGTATTCCATGTTATTTCATTTACATGATTATTTTTTAACAACTTTTAGACAATGATGACACACCGCCAACTCTCCGTCTTTACAATAATGCGTATCAATCACACGATGAAAGCCAAACATACATTTTAATAACTGGATCAAAATCAATCCCTCCATAAAGTAAAAAGCCCATCTCAAGATGAGCTTTTCCATTAAGCAGTTTTATTTTGGAAACCATACGCCAGTTGGCACATTTCCCAACAGGTGTACCAGTAAAGTTAAGGCAATAAATACGGAAAAGAAAAAAACGATGTTTATTGATTTGTCTATCATGATTTCACCCTCATTTTATTGTTGTTTCTTTTTTATACAACAAATTATGTAAAATATCAAACAATTTAAGCAACTTAAAATATATTTTTTACCATTTGTTAAAATAAATCATCAAACAATCAAAATAAAAAAATCATGGATTATCCAAGATGATCACCATTTCACTGTAACCCAAATGCAGCAAGGCAAAATGAAAAAATATAAAAAAAGACGCCTTAGCATCTTTCATTTATATGAAGTTTATTTAAACAATAATATTTAATTTTTTAAGTAAAAAATTTTTAATAATTTCATTCTCATCTAATAACATCAGTTCATCAGATACCCAAAAAATATAAAATACGTTTTTAAACTGAATCTTTCTTTTAAAATAGTTTGTTGTTGAATTGGGTAATTTGCCTTTTACTTTAAAAGACTTTTTATTATCATTTCCTAGCAACTTACTTCCATGCCAGGGACCGCCTATACAAATATTCATAAGAATTAATTTTAAAGATGTTGTTCTGAATTTACATCAAATCTATAAATAAACAACCCATACCTTCGTATAAATTTTAAGCAAAACAATAATAGACCACATCATTGGATCAAATAGCGCATTATTTGAACTCCAATGATGTCAAGTTAGAAAGCAGAACATCCGTTTACAGTAGCTATTCCAAATATTAATTCATTCATTTTTATTAAAAGTGTGCTTAAAATCACATTAAATCCTCAATATTCTTTCAATAAAGCTTAACTATTCAGCTTTCCATCGATACTAATATTCATTTTTCAAATCGTTTTATGCTTTTAGATAGAAGCCAGATACTTATCATTTATTGATTAGGCTAAAATTAATAAACCCACCTAAAAATAGGTGGGTTTATTAAAGACTTAAATACCAAGTCAAAGTGAAAAGCACAACCTTCTTCACTGGTTAAATTTTACACAATTCATATTAAGATTCAAGAAAATATTTTACCTTTTGGTAAAGCTTCATATATGTATCGTAAATTTTATGTAACAGACTGCTTAAATCCTTAGCAAATCGCCTAAGGATTGTCGACCTAAGCAATCTAAAGCTTAAATTTTCATGGATTACAATAACCACGCGCTTGATTCAAATATGTCATATTACACATATAAAAACTGGATTCAACATATTGATTAAATATAATAATTTATAATTCAAAAACATAGCCCCATAAATTTTCCAATCCCCCCATAAGTGAAAGTAAATATGAAATATTCAGAGTAATAAGCCTATTACTATAATACTCATACATAAAGTCATTCGCTTTTTAAAAATTTTTTAAGTATTGCTTATTTATACTTATACGATCATTAATTGGGTTTTGACAAATGATTGACAATCTCACCTATTTTGCAAAAGTTATAAGAGCATATTTTGTCTCAGATAAGCAATATTTAACCAAACGTTTTATTAATAAACTTGGTTATATTCCCAATTTTGATCAACCCAAAAGTTTTAATGAAAAAGTTACAGCAAGAATGATTTTTGAAAGAGATCCATTACATACCTTATTGGCTGATAAATTAGCTGTAAGAGAAGTGATCAGCAATAAAATTTGTTCTTCTCATCTGGTTCCATTGATCGGTGTATACCAATCTTTCAAGGAAATTGACTTTAGTCGACTACCCGATAGATTTGTTTTGAAATGCAATCATGATAGTGGCAGCGCAATCATCTGCAATGATAAGTGTCAATTTGATCAAAGAAATGCGGAAAACAAATTAACGCATCATTTAAAGCAAAATATGTATTTCAGGAAAAGAGAATGGCATTATAAAAATATTAAGCCATCAATTTTAGCTGAGCAATATGTTGATTTATTGATTGACCAAGAGACTAAATTAACCATTACCACATGTAGAGTCCATTGCTTTGAAGGTCAACCCAAATTTATAGAAGTCGATGTACAAGATAGTCTCAAAAATGAATATTCAAATATTTACGATACTTCGTGGACACTCCAACCATTTACAGTTGATTTAAAAAGCAATAGCCCTGCATATTTAAAGAAACCAGCTCGGCTAGGCATTTTAATTGAGTTATCACAAACGCTCTGCCTGAAATATGGTTATAGCCGAATAGATTTTTTGATATCAAAAAATAATATCTATTTCAGTGAAATAACCCTAACACCTAATGCTGGAAGAATGGTCATTGAACCCAAAGAGTGGGATATGAAACTTGGTAGTTATTGGCATTTATTTTAAAATAATGTGAAAATACCCACAAAGAGCTGGACTTGTGGGTATATAAATCATAAAAAATGAGTAAAAAACCCTCGAAGTTTAGTTCAATAAAAATATGACTTATTGCATGTAGTCTTTATATCGCTACACAATAAATTTAAACTCAAATTTTCCTTTATAATCAATAGTATCTAAATAATCTTTAATGTCATGTGCTATATTCTTAAAGGTTTCTAAAACATCACTTGGTGGATCAATAACGACTTCAATTTTATAATTTTCATCTTCTTTTTTTGTAGTATGTGTATATATGCCATCACAGCTCATTTTTAATTTTAGATAATCCTCTAGCGTTTTAGTTAAATGATTTGTTACCAGCTCAATTTTTGAAAATTTGTGCATATCCCCTCTTTCCTAAATCACTAGTCATAACCAGATAAAGAATCTCGTATCTTCCCAATCAAATACTCTTTAACTTATCAGAAAGACCAGTTATCCAGACGTTGATGCTTAAGTTACGATTCACTATATCGTATTTTATAGATATACTAATTCAATCTTAGGTTGGAAATCAACTACTATTCTTTTGAAATTTCTACTATTTTGAGATTTAATGCCAATAAAAAAACTATTTTTAGTTATTTTCCCCTTCTATTCTTATATTTCCTAATATATTTATACCCATGTAGTTCTTAAAAAAGATATTTCATAAATCAAAAAATGATCATGTTGAGTGAATCAGATTGGTATTGAAAGTTCCTTCTCGCTTTGGGAGAAAGCTAGGATGAGGGGGATTTTATGTTGATCTATGGTCTTAAAAAGGACTTATGCAGATGTCTAAAGTATAAAACTAAAAGTCATATCTACAATGGTTGCAACTGTTCATATCATTTTACTCAGCACTAATCCAAGTACGAGCCAGTCCATGTATGACCTAATCTAAGTACAACCTAATCTAAGTTTGATGACTAAAACGCGAAAAATAATTTATCTTCAAATGACAAAAAAATTAAAAATGTTGTTGATTTAAATGAATTAATATTTAGAAAACTCAGAATAGTGATTTTAAAACCAATGACAATAAATCATTTATCATCATGCGTTCATCTATTTTCATACAAGACTCATTTAGAGACCATTATAACAATATCTTAAAATTCTTATAACGAATATACACTTAAATAAAAGTTACTGATTAAATTAAGAAACTGATAGACATTTTTCAAAGTTTTTTAAATGAATACTTTTTGTTTCATAACATTTCCAGCATATAAGTCTATCCATAAAAGTGTTATAGTATAACAATTCAAAAAAGAGCTTTTCATGACAAATCCATATATCAATAGCAAGTTCTATATTTTAATTTTGGTCTTATTTATATCAATTATGACCACTAATGTAATCCACAATGACTTTTCAGACAGCTTATTAACCATAATTAACTGTTTTATCATCATAAAAATATTACATGTATTGTCCATTCAACTTTTAAACACAATCTTTAAAATTTGCAATCCTTAATTCATTTAAACTATATAGTTATATTTATTCAATATAGATAAATAAAATGACCTACAGCAATGACCAAAATATTTAAAATAAAAATACTTATAAGTACAAATAAGTCTAGAAAACGCTAAAATCATCAATTTAATTTTTATAGAAAAAAACCCTCACATGAGGGCTCTTATACACTTCTTCTTAGTATCCAACAGTAAAACGTTGATTAATATGGTTGTTATTTTCAATTTCATCAGATAATGCTATTGCAAAATCTTCAGCTGAAATTTTACTGCCGTCTTTACCAATTATAAGTTCATCTTTGCCTAAACGAAATTCTCCTGTACGTTTTCCTGGACCAAACTCTGCCGAAGGTGATATAAAAGTCCATTCAATATCATCGACTTGTTTAAGTTTTTCAAGGAAATTTACAGCAGCTTCTGCTTCAGGTTTATACGCAGCAGGAAAGTCATCTGTATCCAATAAGCGTACATTTTTGTTGGGAATAGTCAATCCGCCAGCACCACCAACAACCAAATAACGCTTAACTTTAGAATCCCGAATTGTGTTAATCAATGCATTTGCATCTAAGCCATGAAAAGGAACAGCACTTATCACAACATCTTGCCCTTTTAGAGCTTCTACAAGCGCTTCATGATCATTTAAGTCCACATCTACGGATAAGACACGCTCTGTATCTGGTACTTTATGTGTATTACGTGCGATGGCTTTAACGTAATGACCACGTGAAACAAGCTCTTCTAAAATACGTGAACCCGCCATACCTGTTGCACCAATTAAAGCAATCTTCATAATCGTTCCTCACTTATTTAAGATAATTCAAAAATCTTAATCAAATCGTTTTATAAACCATTAAACTTAAAACTTATAATGTTTAAAATTTTATAAATAATTTACACATGAAATAATTAACAATTTATAGATTAAGATTGATAATCCATTATCACCTATATAATTCCATTTTGAATTATTAGTTAAGTTTATTTTCTGTCAAAATCATGTAAACAATGTCACTTTTTAATAGCTCTCATGTATAGGTATTTATTCTAAGTATAATGATTTTAGTAACTGGCTTTCACTTGAATAAAGTTTATGCCTTATTTTAAAATATACTTACTAAGATGGCTGAGTTACCTTAGCTTCCACCTATTAAAGGTGGTCAAGAAACAGAAAAACGTTATGATTATTCACTTCCAGTAGCTAAACGCACAGCCCTAAATTTTTGCATCTTTAAAAACTACCATAAGTGTAGCATCTTATATTCAGGATGTAGTTTTGATTAGTTAAGTTACTCTATGAGATAACTCTTAGTCACTTTAGACCGATTAAATTAAGGCTAAAATTATAAAAATGAATTGAGAAGCTTAGAATATTTGATTCAACTGCTTCTCATCATTTGTCGTTGCTGGCGAACTAATCCTAACTGCATCTTTCTCTCAAGTATTTCTTCTTCAGAGAATGATAAAGAATCTTTTAATATTTCAATAGGTAATGAACTATTTTCAATCAAATAGCAGTCTTGATCAGTTGACCATTCTGAAATCAATGCTGCTTTTTTTCGCTTATGTCTATGATGCATATAAATACCCTTAATCAAAAAAATCTTATAGATTTATTTGCCGATCAACCCATTCCAAAAATTTATTTTTATTATTTATTTCAGGTGCGTTGACTATTACTATATTTTTTTTACTGCCAAATTTACCCGAGATTTTGTTTGGTTTCTCAAAATTGAACTCATCATCTGTGCCCTCATTTAAAGCTCTGAAATATTCAGCGATCTTCTCAAAATTTGTTTTACTATTAAAGTCAGGTCTTAAAAGTAAAAAATTATAAATTTGTTCTAAAACAAAATCATAGTTAATATTTTTCATAATGTTCTCAGTTCAAATTTATTTAAATGATTTAAGTATTTTCAAATTCATTATATCTAACGATAGAATGATTAAATTCTATCGTTAGATGGTTTATAGTGACTATACCTTTCCACGAGAAATAAAACCAATCACAGTAAGGATAACAGCGACAACCAATAGAATAACTGCAAAATCTTTTGAAAGACCTGCTACACCACCAAATCCTAAAAGACTCGCTATAAGTGCTATTACAGCAAAGATAATCGCCCAACGAAACATACTATATTACTCCCTAAAATATATTTTGATTTAAAATAACACTATAAATTAATATTTTAATTCAAGTGTTATTTTATGTGATTAAAATGTTCTAGTTTATAATATTTACAACTCAAAACCACATTAACACTTAAACTCACCAATTAAGATAAACTTATAATTCAAGATAAAAATAAAAAAAACATTAAAAATTACTTTTTATATAACTTATTAAGAATAAAAAATCGATCGACACGTGTATCCTTTAATTTCGGCATAATCATTTTTATAATCAATAAAACAGAGCAAGAAATAAAAAGCATGACGATGACTTCAACCGAGTAACTTATCATGAATAAAAGGCTATAGAATCCTAAGAAGTAAGATAGACTTAGGAATACCTTTTGCAAATAAATTGTGATGAATACCCCATACAGTAAAGCTGATAAAAACAAGTTGAGTTTTTTATTCATCCCCAATTGATCAAAAATAATAATAAGCAATGAAATACTCAAAACAGAGACAATAAAAATAACAATATTTTTTAAAATTTGCATTTCATCCTCTCTCATTTCATATTTATAAAAATGCTCCCCCCTTAGTTGTCCGACTAAGGGGGAAGACTCCCCCAATACACAACACTTTTTATTCAACACATCATTTTTATAATGAATTTTTTTAATTTAAGCGTTAGCGACAATCACCTTAAATTAATATTCAGATTTATAATAATGATGAGCACTTGTGGTGTATCTAGGCAGTATAAATAATATGAAATTTAGCGATATAATCCATGGCTTACATGATTGTGAGAAATTTCGCACATTTGTACGTTTTTTAACCACACGAAATTAAAAATATATTTATTAAATCTATTATTTTCAAATATTTAATTTTAACTATAGGCTAAATTTATTTTGTAAAGTAACAAAACACTCAAACAGTGTTAAAAAACTTTACATTTCCTGTTTCGACCCATTGGTACGATTTGTTAGCTTTTGATTAATTATCAATGTATTGTAGTCATCGTTACTAATCTTTCTATGTGAATACATAAAGCTTATTAATAAAATTAAAGCGTTAGCACTAGTTCGAAGTAATTATTTATCGTGGAAGCCTTCTAATGGAATTTGTAAGAGTTTTATATGCAAGTAAAGCTACGAGTACTCATCCAGATCTTAAGAATGATTTGATAGAAATTCTTAACACAGCTGTTGATTTCAACTCTCGCAATGAAATCACAGGTGTTCTCTACTACGGACATGGATATTTTGTTCAATGTCTTGAAGGACGTAAAAGTAAGGTTGATGATCTTTTTTATAACCGAATTTTAAAAGATCAACGTCATCAAAACTGTGAGATTTTATATTACGAAAAATGCGACATAGGTTTGTTTAAGCATTGGAATATGAAATTTGCCCCTGTCAATAAAAGACTTGGTGACTTTTTCCTAGAAAATCATCGTGATGATTTCAATCCATTTCTTCTTTCTAGTGAGACGATCCCTTCTTTTATCGACCTTTTAGCGGGTGAATACGCTATTGAGGCATATAATTTTGATATCAATGAATAAAATTTTTTATACGAATCTACGCAACTTGAGAGAAGATGTATGCTAATTCGATTGTGCTATGCGAGTACTCGAAATGAATTAGCCAATGACCTTATTGAAGATTTAAATGCTATCTTAAATACTGCGCGTGATTTCAATGGAAAAAATAAAATTTTTGGTGTTCTATACTATGCCAATAATCATTTTTTTCAATGTCTTGAAGGTGAAAGGTCTATAGTTCAATCGTTATTTCATAGTATAAAAAATGACGCTAGGCACAATAGCATTATTGAATTTGAAATCATGAATATTGACAAAATTAGTTTTAAAAACTGGTCAATGAAATACGTACAAAAGTGCTCAAAAGTTGATTTATTTTTTAATCAGCTTGGCTATGACTCATTTACGCCAGCAGCCCTCAATAATGCTCATTTAAATAGCTTATTAAATGAGCTTTTGAAAGAAAAGCAAACTCGAGTGCGTAAAAAGGTCGGTTTAAATCAGCGAGGAATCTCCTCTTTTCTTTAAATATCAAAAGAGAGGGTTATGGACCCTCTCTTTTAAAGAATTTCAAAGTTTGACCGATTGACTCGCACCCAGTTGCTCTGATTCACCAGATATAGATGCTTTTACTAATTTAAAAAGCGTAACAAGTTTTCCAGCGACAATAGAAACCAAATCGAGTTAATGAATGGATTAATCTCTTGATGGCCACTTGTTAAGTTTTCACTTTTAATTTCCTATACCTATAGAGATGTATTGTTACTACCCCTAGATAGATAAAGTTAAATCGTTTTTACCTTAGGTACATGTTTTATTATTATGAAAATTATTTATCTTTAATATAATTAAGTTTTATGAGTAATTCATTTTATTGTTATTATTAATACTAACTACTTTAAAGTTACAATTTTTATAATTAATATTTTCGTTTATTCTTGCATGGTCAAGCTCATCCCATAATTCAAAGTAAAAAAATTCAGATGTGTCTGAATAAATCCAAAACCATAAAGTTGATTGATCTTTTTTGACTGGGTCATAAATACTATCTTTAACTTTGACAAGTTTATGTAAATGAAATTTATCATCTTGAAGTACTATTTCATGAATACTCAATAGTGTGATTCCTGCAATTTAAAATCATTTAGACTATAACTCATTTTTATTTCTTTTTTTTATTATGATTTTTTTAAAAATGTAATTTAATGATTAAATGTAAATGTTTCTTTCTATATTTAAGATAAATTTAAGCTAAGCTGGAAAGATTATTGAGTAATATATCAATAACGTGAATAGATTTTAATCCGTATTAAATTCAATACAGTAGAACCTGATTTAAAGTCGCACGTGTATGCTATGAGTCCTAACAATAATACACTCTTCTAAGGTATCTCCTGTTCCAGCATCACGAAGATGTTTGTACTTGACTTGAAGACGCCAAAAATTGCCACATTGTCTAAGTCTTTTTATTTTTATTTTGTTGCTAACTTATCGCAAACATGTTGAATATACCGCCAGTTTCTGCAATTTTTCTGAATTCACGTATAATAGAGATGGAATAAAAGCACAAAAAAAAGACCTATAAGCTCTTGAATCCCTTATAAGTCTTTAAAAATCTTGGTAGGTATATCCAGACTCGAACTGGAGACCTCTACGATGTCAACGTAAAGATAAATTTTTAAATATCAACATACTAATAAAAAATTGTCGTATATATGTCGCAAATGCTAAAAATCTTTTCAATAAAATATAAATTTCATACTTTCAAATTCGTTTCAATTAAAAATATTGGATGTCTTTACATAACAATACAATTAATATTGTTTACTGTAATTTAAAGTATTAATCTAGACAAAATTTATTTAAAGATTTTGGTAGGAAGATGAGTCAAAATTTAGAAACAAAACTCGAGCAAATTGAAATAAAATTACACAATGCAAGAAGAGAGAGAGATGTATGGGCATCTTCTAAAGGCGGTAATTCAAACGCAAAAATGGCAGATCAATTAGTACGATCCCTAGAAAAACAAAGAGATATATTAATTGAAGAAATAAATAGCCAATTAGAGTGAATTTTAAACTCCAAAAACCTTAAATCAATAATTTCTTATTTATCTCTCTTGAAAAGATCTAATCAAACTCAACAACATAGTAACTTTATAAACATTTAAATTCATCTAACCTTTAGGAATTATCCATGGAAATTGTACAACCTGAATTCGAACTAAGAGCTTTTAATTGCCCTTCATGTAAAGCTTATGCACATATGCAATGGAATCGCAAAATTCTTGTAGTAGGCAACTATTTAGTTCATACAGCCTCATGCGCTAAATGTAGCCAAGAATCTTTATGGCGCTCTCAACTTAATGAGCTAACTAATGAAATTTTAGAAACGCACATGATATTTCCAGATATTTCTGTCTCCGTTATTCCAGAAAAAGATATGCCGCACGATGTAAAAGTTGATTTTGAAGAAGCAAAGTCAGTATTTCATAAATCCCCAAAAGCATCAGCTGCCTTACTAAGACTTGCTCTACAAAAATTATTGAAACACCTAGGCGAACCTGGCAATAATATCAACGAAGATATCAAATCGCTTGTTGCACAAGGCAAATTAAATGCAGCTGTGCAACAAGCAGCAGATACTGTAAGGATTACAGGAAATAACGCAGTCCATCCTGGTATCATGAATGATGATGACATAGATTATATTGCTGCAAAAATATTCGATTTGATTAATTTCATTGTTAAAAAAACTATTACAGAACCACGAGAGATAGAAGAAATTTATAAATCAACTCCTGAAGGTGCAAGAGAGGCTATTACGAGAAGAGATGCAGCCAGATCATAAAATGTAAATACAGTATTAAAGGTTTTAAAGAATTCATATCTTTTAAACCTTTGTTTTATTTTTTATATGCAAATTAAATGGGATAACACAACTAAACCTAGTTAGGATCGCGGGAGTTGAACCCGCTTACACATTAAACAATCAAGTCATATAACATCTATGGCGTTTTAAATCAATGAGTTAAAACTTTTATAGTTGATAGTATATTACTAGATATTAAATATCTGTGGCAAAAAATGTGGCATGAATTTATAAAAACATCATGAGAAAAATTAAATTAAAACGTCTTATTCTGACGCACCCTTGTTTATCCACAGTTTTTAAATTTGAATTTAATTTACTAGAAAATTATCATGAATTTGATTTCGTTACGTAATCAATTTTATGAAAGAAAGGATTATCGCGCTCATCGATATTAATAATTGCTATGTGTCGTGTGAGCGCTTATTTCAGCCTAAGTTAAATGGAAAGCCTGTAATAGTGTTGTCCAATAATGACGGCTGTGCTGTTGCACGCTCTCAGGAAGCCAAGGATCTTGGTATAAAAATGGGTGTGCCACTTTTCCAAATCAAAGACATAGTTGAAAAGCACAATGTAGTTGTTCTATCAAGCAACTATGCAGTCTATGAAGAAATGTCACATAGATTCACAGCGACAATAAAATCATTTGTCAGTGAAAAAGATGTTGAAATTTATTCTATTGATGAAACTTTTGTTGAGCTTACAAGCTATGTAAATCAAGATCTAAATGTACTGGCTGGAAAAATAAAGGATGCCCTTTTGAAGTGGCTTGGCTTGCCAGTGTGCATTGGCATTGGTCGCAGTAAAACAGAAGCTAAGATGGCAAATCACATTGCCAAGAAGAATAAGCACTTTCAAGGAATCTGTAATCTTGTAGAAATGGACCCATGTTCCAAAGAAGGACTATTTCAAAATATAGATGTTGGTGAGATTTGGGGAGTCGGTCACAAGCACTGTAAAAAGCTTCATTCATTAAATATCAAGACTGTTTTTGATTTAGCTATCGCAGATCCAGCGTTTATTCAGAGTCAGTTTTCAGTTGTGATAAAGCGTACTGTATTGGAGTTGCAAGGCACAGCATGTATTGAATTGGAAGAAGTTGCACCTGATAAAAAGCAGATAGTTTCTTCAAGATCCTTTGGGCAGCGAGTCTCAGATAAAGATGCATTGTCTGAAGCCATGAGTTGTTATATACAAGGTGCTGTTAAAAAATTGAGACGACAAAATGGTTTGACTGGATGCGTTATAGCTTTTGCACATTCAAACCCTTTCGACACTAAAAAGCCATTTTATAAAGCAAGTGTGAGTGTTTCATTTCCTGAGCCAACAGATTCAGCAGCAGTAATTATTAAGCATATTCTTAGGCAAATGGATAAGGTTTACAAGGATGGTGTGGATTTTAAAAAGTGCGGTGTGATTCTGACTTGCATTGAATCTAAGTCGAGATATGTGCCTGATCTTCTTGCTGATCATGAGGAATTACAAAGGAATGACGATCTTCAAACTGCGCTTGAACAAGTGAATGAGAAGTTTAGTAAGAAGTTGGCGATTGGACCATGCTTATTGAAAGACAGAAAATGGAGCATGAGTCGAGGGAAATTGACGCAAAATTATTTTAGTTTTGATGGATTGTTGGAGGTTGGTTGACCGTTCGTCGGGAGATTTAAAATAAAGCAATTTTAAGCTTGAATGTGCAAATATAATTGCACATAATAAACATATAGAGAGAAGCAACAGTGCATCACTCAGAACTGCGAGGCAGATAAAATGAAAACTTTAATGAATAACTTGGAAGCTTTAGGATTTACTAAAGAAAATGGTTTGAATGGCTTATCTTTAAATAATCTTGCTGTAAGCTTACATTGGTCTGGTGAATCTGCAGTTGTTGCAGTTGATGGCAAGCAAGTATTTTCTTCTGAAAGTGAATCAGAAATTATTGAGTTCGTTAAATCAGAAATTATAAAAAACGAGGCTTCAAAAACTAATGATCAATATGATGCTGAAGTTATAGCAAGTGAAGTTGTAAAATATTCTGAAATGAAATATTACGCAGATGAAGATAGTCGCGGTAAAGCTGAATTAATTAAAAATGCCTTAAACTCCATAAATGAAGTCCTTCCTAAAACAATAAAATTCAGTGATTTTCAGAAGCTAGTTGAATCAAACCTACATCATTAATTTTAATTGCCCAGAAAGGGGCGGCCAAAGGATATTAAAATGAATAATCAAGACATTATTAATAATCAAATCTCAGCTCAAATTGAAAATCGATTTGATGTGGAAATTCAATACACTAAACATAAAAATATGGAAGACAATATCCGTATTTACGAAAACAAAGGGATCTACTACATTGGCTTGCGCGCAGTTGAGAAGCCAATTTATAAGCATGAATACACTGAAATCTTAGACATGGTTCAACAGGATCATTTTGGAAACAACTTTATTGTTATTTCTGAACATTACGATTGGTTTTGGAATAAGTATTTTAATTTCAAGGATAGCGACAAGCTTGAAAAAATAGGTGTTTCATTATTTGGAAAATCTTGGAAAAAAGCTTTAGCGGAAGCATTAAATGTTGATGAGCGCAGAATAACACATTGGCTTCAATGCACTAGACCTGTGCCAGATGGTGTGTGGAATGATTTAAAGATTATTGCTGATCAAAGGAAAAATGAAGTCCAGAATGTTATTGATATGCTCACACTATCAGTCGAAGAACTAACAAAGAAAGAAGCAAAAAAAGCCCTCAACTAAGGGCTTTATTCTTCGCATCATTCAAAGCGCTACATTCATTGTATTTAGCAACAGTATCAATGATCCAAAGTGTTATTTCTTTGCCCTGCCCTGACTCAAGTTTCAAGAGCTTAGGGCAAGGTACAACTAGATTAGCTGGAATCGTCGGTGATAAGTGTGTTGATGATGCGCAAGCCGTCATCATCAACACAAACATTGTTATAAACAGGACGCTCAATGATCTTTTGCACTTCACGGATTTTCGTTTCTGTGATGACACGTTGTTCTGATTTAAGCTGCTCATAATCTGCGCTCACTTTATTTATTTTGTTTTGCTTTTCGACCAATGCCTTTTGCTGATCATCTTTGAGTTTTTGAATCTTTATATTGCAAACTGTTTCAGCATTTCTAAGCTTTGTGGCCAAATGATTCGTATAAGCAATTTGTGCCAGGTATAAAAAAATAAAGACCGCAATTGCAATCCATTTTTTATACTTCCACAAGATTGTGGCTATTGGCATTTACTGCACTCCCATACACTTGCTATAACGATCTTGTTGGCGTGTCCAAACACCATAACAACCATTTGAACGTATTGAGCAATCTCGCTTGGCTACGTATTTGTATTTAAGAAGTGATGCACAGGCTTGCTTATACTGCCCTGCCTTCAAATTACGAAGCATTGATGAGCCATTCCAATTTGCTTGGCCATAGTTGTAAACAAAGTCGAGATATACGTCATACTCAGTCTGAGTAAGTTTCACACCCTGCAGTGACTTGCGAAACGCAACTTCATCTTTAGCGATATGGGCCTTTGCGATTTGAACTGCACGTTCTTTAGTGACAGGTTTATCGGTCATTTTGACTTTAGTACCATTTTCGTACTGAGTAGAACCGATACCAATCGTTGCAACTTTTGCACTGTCTAAATATGGTTTAGGCTCATAGCCCTCATACTTTATTAATGACGTAAAAAAAGCAGCCGAAGCTGCTAAACCTATTGCTATGTATTTAGTCTTGTTCATAATCTTTCCCATGCATGCGTTTATTGTGTAATTGCTGATCCCGCTGGTCTTTGCGATATGCTGACCAAAGCTGAATGATTAAACCCACTACAGCACAAATCCCCCCTACAACGGCCATCCATTCAGTGGTAGATAATCCCCCATATATAACCATTGATCCCCCTGCTAAATTTGTTGCTAAACCGAATGATGCTGTGCTTGATGTTGCTGGTTCTGCCATGACCTATTTCTCCAGAAAATAAAAAAGCACCTATGTAGGTGCTTTCAATTCAAATAATATTGGTTTTCAACCAGCTGCTGATTTTTGACCAGATAACGCTGTTGCTCTATCTGGTCCTCTATTTGTAATACATCTTGACCTGGATCAAGATGTATTCTTTGCTTTAAGAATTCAGGGCATTCAACAACATTTAGAATGACACCTGTTTCAATACAATACACTGCAAAATATGCCATTATTTCCTCATCGTCATTGCGTGAATATAACGCTGTGATACATTCACATTGCCGCCAGAATCTGAGCGCAATTGAAGCTCAAACGTTCCCGCAATCAATGTGGAATCATGCCTTGAAATATTTAAGGTTCCTGCACTTCGAGCACTGCCTCTAATCTCAACATTGTGATTATGAATCCCGTCTAAACCCATTGATGCACTTCCCGACAAACTTAAATTATGGCTATGTGAACCCGTTGTGTTGGTCGATCCATTGTAACTATGGTTATGTGAAGAACCCGAAATTGTTCCAGCTGTTGAGTTTTGGGTATTACCATTGAATGAATGCGAATGGCTTCCTGAATCGGTCATTGAGCCACTAACATTGACGGTTATACTGTGATTATGTTGCCCACTGTTTTGAGTCGTTGTACCAACAGAAGCATAATCAATAAAATGCACTTCTAAATCTTCAAAGATGACAGATCCATTTTTGAGTACTCGACACAGTAAACGCTGACTCGATGTATAACCCACAAAGCTAAATACAGATCCAAAAGTTAAGATCGTATGGCCCATATCTGCTGGTACAGCCAAAGTTTGCACAGTGGTATAACTTGTACCAATGGTCAGATTCGCTTCAGCAAATGCCGAAACAGGAACAGTCACAGCATTGTCTTTGATCTTTAGCGTATCTACCGCAAGGTTTGCTATTTTCCCCTCTGTCACGGCTAAATTGTCAATTTTTGCAGTTGTCACAGCCAAAGAATCAATCTTGGCCGTCTTAACAGATAAATCAACAATATGAGATGTATTCACTGATTGGTAATCCATCATTGCAGCTTTTAGATAAGCTGAGACAGGGAAAACAGTTCCTGTAACAGGATCAGTAAATGGTGTAGTTCGAAATATAAAAGGGTAATAACCTGTGCTATTTCCACTACCAATAGCGAATGAATCAAAATTTAAAATAAATTGAGATTCAACACCATCGTTTGCGCCACCCCACCCTGCAATTTTCCCATTCACATCAAGCTTGATAAATTTCTGCGCGTAAAGACCATTAACAGATTGTGTAACTTCTTGAACGGCAGCTTTATTACCATTCAATTCTGTTTGGACTGTATCCGTCCGAATGGCTTGCGCCATATCTGCTTCGATTCGTGCTGATTGTTCAGACCATACGCCAGCATAACCGCTAGAATTACCAATCAAATCAGACTCAGAACCGATCAATGGTGGATTGATTTGCGCATACACCCCATTCAGCATGGTTGTATTTGCAATGACGCGATTATCAACAGCAGATAAATCCGACTTGACCTGATTTAAAGCACCTGTACTTGCTTTGTCTTTAATTTCTAAATTTAAAGCATCAATTAACACCGCATTTGAATTTGATTTCTCAACTGCAATTTGTGCTGAATTTCGCACAGTTGCTAAAGCTTGATCATTCTCAACAATGTAAGTATCAATCTTTTGGACAGTGGCCTTATCTCCATCAATACGCGCTTGAACTTCTTGCTGTGCAAAGGCTTGAACATCATTGACTTGTGCAACAGTTGTATCAATGCGCTTACTCAAAACCAGATCACCTTCAATCATTGCGGATTGAAGCGACCAGGTTCCCGCGAAGCCTTGATCATTGCCAATCAGATCAGAAGTGGACCCAATTAAAGGTGGGTTCAACTGAGCGTAAACACCATCAGTTTTTTCAGCAGTCAATTTCAGATTATCAGCAACAACTTTAATTTCTGATTGTGCAGCGGCTATTCCATCCTCACTTGATTTCTTAACCGTATCAACAACCTGAAGTACAGCCTTATCTCCATCAATAATTTGCTGAGATAAACCATCTTTGGCTTGTTGAATTGCAGATTGACGATCAATAATTTCTTGATTAATCTGATCCTTAGTATTCTGAATGTCCTGTTTGATTGGCCCTATTTCTGCATCTACTGCTTCAATATGATCAATCTTAGTTTGCAGATCTTGATGAAGTTGCGTTTCAGTAATCTTACCTTCCAAGATTTCCAAAATATCCGATGCATCTGCTGAAGTGGTTGCATTGGTCCAGCTTGACCAGGGGCCAATATTTCCAATTCGATCAATCAGACGAGCACGATAATATTGTTTTAGGTTTGGTTGTAGCCCTTGCAAAGTATGCGTACTAGTCGGATAAGCAAATAATCCCAATTGAGCAATATTACTTACACCATCGGGTGAAACTTGGATTTCCGTATAAGCTGTATCCAGTGCACCAACCGCAGGAAAACCCCAATCCAGTTTGATACCAAATAAAATTCCCGTTGCATTAATAAAAGCCAATGCTGGTGGAGTTCCTTGTTTACCTTTTAACTCAGTCAAAATTGAATAGGTCGGTAATGAGGCCACTTCAAACGCATTAATCGCTGTGACTTTTGCTTGATAATTTCCTGAATAAATCCCTTGAACTTCAACTGAGTTGTTACCCGTTATCGGCATCTTCATCCAAGAGCCATCATCTTTGCGCCATTCGACCAAATACTTCACAGCACTTGCTGCCTGTGGCCAAGCGATTAACATCGTGGCAACCGTTAATCCTTGTTGCACCATTTCATCTGAAGAAACCGAAACTGATTCAACAGGTGATTGTAGATTTGGATTAATGATTGAGATTGGACGATCATCAATAAATGTTCCCTGGTCAATCGCATCAAATTTTGCAGGATTATATTGCAAGCCAGTTATTGTGAATTGATGTGTATCATCACGGCTGATTGATACCACTCTAAACTTCATTGTTGCCAAGTCTTGAGCATCCACAATCCACACGTTCTGTGCTGCTACAGAATCGAATGCAGCCACAACGGTAATTACTCTGCCATTTTTTGACTGAACCATTCGCGCCTGTGCTTTACCATCCTCTCCATTCACCACCAAGCGATCACCCGCGCGACATACAACATCATCACGATCAACAGTAATACTTTTTAAATCAGCACTCACTGAAGAAATACGTCCACCATTGGCACGGCCTGCAAAAATTGGATCTGCAATCTCAATCACTTTGCCTGGCCGCGGAATAAAACCATCTAGGCCGACTTTAAAAGTCACAGTTCGAGTTTCAAACTGTTCGGTTTTTAATGCCCAATTTCCAGCACGTTGTGCCTGACCCACTGAAGTACAACCATAGGCAGAAATATCTAAGATGCGAATGCCATACTTTGCAATGGCTGCCTCATCACGCACAATTTCATATTCAGTTTTATAACGATTTTCTGGATTGTCATAAGCCACTTTCGCAATTGTATGTCGATCACGTGCACGTGTGCCTGAATATTCAAACCGCCCATCAATGACGTTGGCACTGGTGAAAGTGTATAGCGTGTCTTGTGGAATATCGGCATCACAGACAATCGCTTGACCATCCCAATAAATATAGGCTCTGAAAGCCCCCGCCATTTTGGACAATACAGACCAAGCATCATCCTGAGATTGCTCATAAACATTTAAAGTAAATCGTGGTTCTTGCCCCCCTTTACCATCTGGCACCAGCTGATCACAATACTGGCCTAAACGATAAATAGACCATTTATCAATCATGGATGAATTGATGCGATTACCCAAAGCATAGCGCTTTGCAATACAAGCATCATAAAAATGCCATGCTGGATTGTTGCTATATGCTCGTTTAAAGCTACCATCCCATAGTCCTGTATATATTCGTGTCTCAGGGTTATAGTTGCTTGGTAAACGAATTTCCACACCTTCGCATTCAACTGCCATTTTTGCGACATTTGAAAATGTTTGTGCATCATAACGAAGCCCAAGCAAAGCGGTATTAGGATAGCGCAGCTTTGCATCAATCACTTCTGTGACCGCCTGCACATACATTTTATCGCTGATAAATTCTGAGCTGGTATTTGGTGTTAAACGTCGAATACGCACTTGCCAACCTGAATCAGCTTTTGGTAATTCAATGCGATGAGAACGTTCATAGTTGGCTGAAGTTTTATCAGAAATTTGAGTATTTAAGACTTCAGACCAAGTACCACCATCGGTTTGCACATCAACTGCATAACGAATGGTATATCCATTTAAATCACCATTACTCTCATTCTGTTGACGTAATGGTCCCCAACGTAGGCGCAAACGAACCGCATCAAGCTCTGTATTATTAAATGCTTTGACCCATGGCGTTTCAGACTTTAACTCAACCCCAATCGCTGTTTCAGATGATATGTCTGGAAATCCCTCAATATAGGTTTGATCGTTTGTACCCTCTCGGAAATCAACGCTGACATTTTCAAAGTTCCAATTACCATTTGCATCTTGCAAAGGTGTGTCATCTAAAAAAATTGATTTGTACCCGTTGGCCAAACCTTTAATTGGACCCTCAGACAAACCACCAAGAATTTTTATAAAAGTTTTAGATTGTGCTGAGTCAAGATCAATCACTGGCTGACGTGGCTGTTGTGCCCCAGCTTTTGCGCCCTTAATTGGTATATTCATAAATTCCTCAAGCATAAAAAAAGGCGCTTTATGCGCCAGGACTCAACCTTATCTACATCATATCTTCTGGATATTGCCCTGCCGATATAATGAATCCACCAATCTCTCGTTTACCACGCAATACAGGTACAGGATTACCTTGGGCAATGGTTGTCACCGCTCCACCAAAACCAAAATTGGCACGATTGCCATCTTGGTTTTGATTTGTATTCGGATCAACTTTAGGTACGAGCATTTGTGCGATACCACCCATCACCATGCCTGCACCCGCACCGATCAAAGCAACCCCCATGTTTGAAGTTGCGCCACCAGTCCAGAAGCCAGCAACAATCAATACAACACCAAGAACCAGCTGCAACACTCCGTTATCACCACCTGCACCCATCACACGTGGCACAATCTTGATTTCTGTTGTATCTGTGAGCATATCTATTTCAGACACACCAATATTGTGGCCAGAAATAATTCGTCCTGTTGATGCATCAAAACATGCTGCTTTTTTCTTGCCACGTTGTTTGGATTTTGAATCAGTAAAAATAGCAAAAGCCAAACCACGTTCATGCGCACTCAACATGTAATTTTCAAATCCATCAATCTGAGCGGATAAAGCACGAATCGCTTCACGTGGGCTCGCAACATCAAGTTTAAATTGATGACCAAATTTTTGACCAAGTACACCGTATAATTTAATTGTTTTTAACATTTCGATGCCTCACAGTGATGGCAACCCGTTCTTGCCATTGTTGGCCAAACACTTCACGTACAGACTTTCGATTGTATGGGTGATGCAAAATCAGCGAAGATCCCACACAAGGCTCAGTTTGTTCTGATTTCAATGTGCCAATATCGCCAAGCCAAATCACTGCATGATTCACATGTTCAGTGCGTCCTACTCGACATAGCAATACATCACCATATTGCAAGTCTGTAACTTCGCTAAAACCTGCTTTACTGAAGTTATCCAAATACAAAGAAGCATTTTCAGCAGATTCCCACCAGCGATCTAGGCGCTCAAAATCAGGCAATTTAATGTCGTATTCACGTTGATAGAAATCACGAACCAGTGAATAACAATCTTGCCAACCATGCTGATAATTACGCCCAACTAAAGGTGCTTGATAACCACATGGCTCATAGACTTGAAATTCAATATCGGGATAAGCACATATGACCCAAGGCTTTTTATGCAATTCAATTTGGATTAAATCCAGTTCAGAAGCCCTTGCTGAAGCATTCGGATGTGAATGCACATAGGCTTGGATTTCCCCGATATCTTCAGCGTGTGCAAGATCTATAGGATCAATTTCAAACTGGTCCTGAAAATTAGAGATATTCTGGCAACGAATATATTCCTTATTTACAATCACACCGCAACATTCGACTGGGTACATTTCAGCGGCATGCAAATGGATCTCTTTTTTAAGTTTTGCTGATAGCTTCATAAATCACCCAATCATGTTGGCTGCTGGTTGACCGCCAAAACTTCCTTCATTGTTTCGGATCTTGCAGGAACTTAAACGACCACCACATTTATCTAATGCAGGATTGTCCGTTGGTTCGTTTTTTTCAGTAAACATAGCCGCGCCTGTATAACCGCATTCTTCACCACGATAATCACCCATCATGCACCAATGGCATTGGCTACTGATTTGCCGTATTGGAATACGCTGACCTTCAAAGTCGATTGGATTCGACAATTCAAAAGTCACTTGCTCTATGTTTTCAGAGGTTTTTTGTTCGATAAACCAAAGCTGATTTTCAGCTTCATTCGATGCTGTTGGATTACCCTGGCTGAAATTTTCAGCATCAAGATATTTAGCCAATGTGGAAATTACGGTAAGTTTTGCACCTGCAAAATCATTGAACTGTAAACAATAAGCCGATACCGCATTTTGTAATCCATCTATATTGTTAGCCATTGATAAAGTTGGGCTTGATGCTCGACCTGTGGAATTCATTTCCATACCATCAGCTTGAATTGCCATAGCTGAAAAGGTTTTGCCTTGCCAAATGATATTGCGCTGCCAAACTTTATCTGTACCAACATCAAAAACTTTACCGATCAAACCAGTATCAGACCCAATCAGCCCATCTGATCCTATCGATGAGTAAATTTTTTCCCAATCCTGAAAAGCGATATGCCCATGAAATCGCAAAATGCCAGCTCCTAAAGCGCTGGCATCTAATTCAAATAATGTAATTAGCCCATCAACATAGAGTTTCTGATAATCACTGTTGAGGCTCATAAGTCACCTCGTCATAGCTTTCGTTCCCATCCTCATTGAGCACAGGTACATTATCAAAGATCGGCTGACCTTCACTGTCTACAGCTTGTACCCATTCGAATACTGGCTCACCTTTATCATTGATAACAGGTTGATTGCTCAAGATTGGAGTACCATTTTTATCAGTTTGAATATGGGTAACAGGCTTTTGATATTTCTGGCCATCCACGATGACGGTGTTACCTTCATCATCAAATAAGTCTTCATACTTGGTAATGTAAGTCAGTTGCGGTGCATACTTTACTTGTTGAACCATTCGAGGCTGTTTTTCAGTCCTTGGTACTTTTAAAACAACAGGCTTAGCATTTGAATGAAGTCGAACATCAATCCAGCGTGGTTCACCATTGGCATTATTTGGAATATCAATTGGTGCATCCAAATTCGCTACAATATCTCCTTCTTCATTGAGCCTTTTCTTAAAGGATTTAATTTCAAGATCACCATTTTCTAATGTCTGATATTCAACTGCACAAATACGATTGCCATTGGTATCAGTTGGTACTTCAATCCACCAACCTTCTTTAGCAAAGCCTAGTGTATTTTTAATCAGGTAATGACCAATATCCACTTTTTCAAAAATAGGATTTTGCTCTATTGCTTCATCATTCGCTGAAATCTTATCAGCAAATAATTGAACAATTGGAGATGCAGCTTTAACAAAACCGTTTGAATCTATTGTTGTATTATTTCCTGATAAAATTTTGCCATACCGCACTCCACGGACCGAAGGATCTACCTGAACAGAAGTAGAAACTCCGTGATATAAATCTCCATTATTAGTACCAATCAAATAATTATTTGTATAAGCACTTAAAGTTGGTAACGATATTGCAGTTCCCGAACCCGAAGACACATCAGGCACATCCTTAAAACTAATAAATCTTGTTTTACGTAACTCAGCAGTTGGTAAATTTTTAAATGGATTTGAAATCTCAGATTGAAAAGCACCTAAGCCAAATGCCCCAGTTTGCAGTAAATTTCCACTTTCTTCACCTACATAGCGACTTGCAGCATGGGTACTATTGGTGAAGTTTTCATTTAGTTTGGTGCCTGTCGAACGAAACGTATCACCACCAGCACCACTTGGTGCGGTTCCTAAATTAATGTATTGATAAGTCATATTTTTCTCGCAATAAAAAACCGCCTTTCGGCGGCTAATATTTGTTGAATTTAAGGGTAAAAGACCTGGGTAAATATAGTTGAGATTTGCCACAAACCAGCGCCTAACGATACCAATTGATATTCACCAGCTTTGACACGTACTTCACCATCTAAAGGCGAATCCCAAAGGAACGAATCAGCAGCTTTATGATCATCAAAAAAGGCCTTAATCTCTCGAATTAAAGCCTCTTTGCCATTTTTAGAGAATTGCCAGACACCTGACTTATTGTTAATCCCCACCGATACATTTTGTTCATAACCATCACCAAATTTACTGGTTAAGACTTTAAATGTATTGGATTGAGAGTTACCTTCAAAGTTTTGGCAGTATATAAATTTTCGATCACTCATTTAGATAATATTCCCCCTTGCCTTTTTTCTTGCCGTAGTACTGCCCGTACTGTATTACCAATTACTTGCGCTAGTTGCTTTTGGTCTTGGGTATTACCACCTGAAGTACTTACACCTGAATCTGAAACTTGAACTGTAATGTTAATATCCCCACCAGAGAACTGAGCCATAGAGTTATTAATAGGGTTATTGATTTGTTTAGGTATAGATAACCCACCAAGTGAAATATCACCTCCAACTAAACCACCCTCAGCATATCCAGCTAGAGCCATAAAGGACTGACTAGCAAGAATTTCGCTATTTTCAAACAGATCACCAGAACGGATTGCTTTTCTAAGATACTCAAATCCAGCAGGACCACCTAAAGCATTAATTTCCTCTTGATTTAAAACACCTTCCCCTTTATGAACAATACCAGCAGCTTCATATTTACCACCATCACCCGTATAACCACCGTCAGAAAATCCTGCAATGGTTTGTGCAGCTATTAACCCAACAGATGCATAACCCAAACCACGGATTGCTGCGGCCATTGGAATACCCATTACATAACCACCTTCAGCCATAGCCTTAGTTGCTGCAACTTCAGTATTAATCATAGCTTGGGCCATCGAAATCGACTGGTTTGTTAAAAACATGACCTTATAAGCAGCACTTGATTCGCCTGCTGTATTTTTAATCATTTCAGCCATTTGACTAAAAATAGTTCCTGTCCGGGATAAGAGATCCTGCCAAATATTCATTTGAATATCATGTTGACTCTGGATCAAGTCCTTTTCTCTTTGAGCATACTCATCATCTAATGCAGCCTTTGCCATTAAATAGTCTTCATGCGCAGACAAAAGTTGAGCATTTCGTTCTGTTTCATCATCTACACCATCAAAAATTCCTGAGCGCTGATTTGAATAAGACTTATCTAAAGCTCCATTAGCACCATCATAAAGATTTTGTAAATCCGTCCAAGCTGCCTGTTGTGGTTGTTGTTTACGATAAACATAGTCCAGACTTTGATAAATTGAATCATCCATAGACTGTCTATTTTTTTCTAAAACAGCACCGACAGCCATTTGATTGGCTTGCAAAAGCTTTTCACGAGTTTCTTTTGAAAGTTGATAATTTCTCAAAATTTCATCACGTTCAACTTTATAACGTTTTAAAACAATTTCAGTCTCGCTCATGTATGCCTCAAAGGCTGACTGAACTTGTTGCTCCTCATCACGTTTAACAGCTTCAATTTCAGCTTGCTTTTGACGTTCTTGTGCAGCAAGAATTTCCATTTTCTCTTTTTCAGACAGGTCTGTTCTTGCTTTTGTTAAACTCATCTCCTTTTCATAATTTTGAGTGATTTGAGTAATTCGGTCTGTCTCAAATTCAAAATATGACTGATATTCAGCCTTTTTATTAGCCCGAAGAGTATCTGATTGGGATTTATAAAGTGAATTCTCTTTAGCAATCATTTCAGCCAATTGAGGCGTTCCACCATAAGTCTGCGTAATTTTTTCAAGTCGGTCTTGATGATCCTGCGCAAGTTGCTGAGACTCTGAATAATATTTTGCATCAATTTCTTTACGCTTATCATCTAAAGCCTTTTGAGCATCCACAACATTCGAAGTTTGCTCTAACAGCTCAGCCTGTGACGGCAGTAAAATACTCTGATCAACTGTGGTTTTGCCATTTACACCTGCAAAATATTTTGCAAATTTAGGCACATACCCTGCTACTTCTTTGGCTTTTTCAGGTGACATTTGATTTTTACCATTGCCGATATTGCCAGCCAAATAGCGTTTAGTTCCTGTTGTTCCAGCGTTATATGCCATCAAAGCTTTATGTAAACTCCCAAATTCTTGAATGTTATACGCTAAATCCTGAGCTGCTGCTGTAGCCTGAGCTTCAATTGTACTACTGTCATTTAACTTGTATTTCTTTCTAAAAATACTCGTCGTTTGAAATAGACCTTTAGCACCTGTAGGACTAATTGCTCCAGCGCTACCACCAGACTCACCCAAAATCAACGCTGCTAAAGTACCTTTTGGCAATCCATAGCCTGCTTCAATCTGAGCGAAATTATTTTTTGAAGCAATACCATTCACTTTCGCTATTGCTGCCAAGTCAGTTTTAGTAAAATTGTAATTCTTTTGAGCAAAACTTTGATTTGCCTTACTGATCTCCAGTGCTGAAAGAGGATTTTTCCCATAACCTAAATCCGCGGCATCACGATAGTCTGCAAAGGACTCAGCTTTCTCTCTACTTCCTCCTGCTTGAACAAACTCTCGTATATATTTTTCACGTTGAAGAGATTTATCTATATTATTAATAGCTTCACGCTGTTTTTGATTCAAAGCTAAAAATGCTTTTGCCTGAGCATTAACACTCTCAGTAACACGATCATTAGATCTGGCAAGTTGAGCATTTTTAGATTCAAGCGTAATAAGCAATTGCTGGTGTGTTTTCAACTTCTCATTTACATCACCATAACCTAAATTTAATTTTGCAATATCATCCAAGTCTTTTTGACTAAACATACCTGTTGCTTGAAGTTGTTTAAATGCCTCGTTAGTGTCCATCCCACTTTTAGTGACTTGTCTAATCATACTGTCATATTTTTCAATTTTATCTAAAGTCCAAATACCTTCTTTAGACATTGAAAATGCAAAGTATTTATTTGTTGCCAATTCTACAGCATGTGCCTCTTCTTCAATCTTTTCACGTAGCTTTGATGCTTCAAATTGACGTTGTTCATCATTTAATTTGATGTAAGATTTAACCAATTCTTCAACATTCTCAATCTGATCAATAAGCGCTTCTTTTGACTCATCACTAGAGCTTTTCATATAAAGGAATGCCGCACCAGCAGCAATGGCTTGAACAGCTAACATGGCCAAACCAGCTGGACCACCAATTAAACTCCACATCGATGCACGTAATGCTGCTGTAGCAGATGTTAATGTTATTGTTTCACCAGCCATTGCCGCCAATGTCATCTGATAACGTACACCCTCAATGACACCCTTTACAAATTGGAAAGATAACATTCCAATCTGTACCACTAATCTAGTTGCAATTGCAGCACCAAGTGCAATTGCAACAGCCTTAATAGTATCGAAATTTTCTACAACAGAAGTAATAACAGGCGCAACATGTTCTGCCATTTCAACTTTAAAACCAGTCCAAGACTCCAAAAGCATTTGGACACTTTCATTGGCATCAGCTAAAGCATTGGCAGTACTTTCACTTACAATCGAACCAGCAGCTACAGCATTATCACCCCATTTTTTAAACCCAGCACCACCTTTTTCTAATAATGGAATTAACTTTGAGGAATCCCCAATAATGCTTTCCATATAAAATTTAATATCATTTTGTGTAGCACCCACTTTTTCTAATGAATCGTAAAATAATTGTAAGGCTTCTGGACCTGATAATTTTTGAAATTGCTGAATTGTCACACCAACCAAGGGCGCAATATTGGTAAAGAAATCTGCAAGTGGACCGCCCCCAGATTGCTGAAAATCACCAATACGATCTTGCATATCTTTCATTTGATCTGCAAATTGCTCCATTTCAATACCAGCTGAACGTGCACCTTTCGCATAATATTGAAATTGAGTAACGCTTGAATTAGCGAGCTTTGCAAATGAAGTAAGTTGATCACCTGCATCCATCAAACTATTTACATAATCAACAACTACACCAACAGATATCCCTGCCAAAATTGCCCCAAAAGCTTTAACTGCCAATCCTGCTGTAGTAAAACCTTCTTCAATTTCACTGGTTGCCTCTGTAGCAGCATCTCTTGCTTGATTCACTGGTGCAACAAATTGGCCAATTCGTGCCACCAAATCCAAAGTGAGTGTTCCAAGTTTTGATGACATTACTTTTCTCCAATTATAAAAAAACCCCGCGTTATGCGGGGTTCAAGTACTTTTACATTATTCAGGTTTGTCGTGATATTTCCTATCTGAACCTAAAAATTTTAACACTCTAATCTCATTTACAACATCAGCACCATAACTATTTTCAGCAGTATATTTAACTATAAATTCTAAAGTATCAGATACCTGCTCAACAATTACTTCACGTGGTTTAAATGAATATTCATTTTTTAAATTTGATTTTTTTGCTTTATTAAAAGCCGCTTCTGAAACACTGTTAATATATTTTTTTGATATTGGCTGATTAATTTTACCATCCATTAAAACTTTGACTTGCACAGATTTGCTAGAATTATTCCCATCAATTACTGAAATATTAAAAACTTGATCCTTTTCAATCATTTTTTCATTTACTGCAAAAGTATTACTAGAAAATAAAAGGGCAATCATTAACAAAAACTTTTTCATATCTTAAATCCTTAAACTTTAGGATAAAATACTAATTAATGGATTAAAAAGAAACCAGTCTAAGCCAATTTCTTTACTCATCATCTTCAAATTCCAACTCACTCATCTCACTTTCTGGTTTATTTTCATGTGACATAAGATCATAGATACTGATCTCTTTAACACCTTTAGAAACTAAAAATGAATGATGTATCTTGGAGAACTCTTGCTCTATTCGTCTGCCAATGTTGAAGCTGCCGTATTTTTTGAAGTACGCTGAGTACTTTTTGACTTCTGAGATCGGGAAGGCTTTGATTTCTGAGAACGTCCGACCTGTTGCGATTCCGATTTCGATAATAAGTTCGTCGTCTGGGCTAAGGTCTGCGTCTTTCCCAAAACATTGACTTCCACGATTTTAGACCAGATAGCATCAACCAATGCTTGGTTAAACTTGGTCCGTACATCATCTTCATTAAATTCTAACTTACCGTCTTTATCACAAATAACTGAAGCCAAAATCCCCGCCAAAGCTTCTTTCTTTTCACCGAATGCTTTTAATTGGGCTACAGCAGTATCATAAGAAAACGGCAAGATAAAAGTGTTAAATTCACAGTCTTCACCACTTACCTTGATATTCACTGTAATTTCTTCAGGTTTACCCATCAGCAAACCAGACTTGATATCTTTAAGACTTAACTTTTTCATATTTCACCAAAAAGTATGCCCCGAAAATCGGGGCAGTATGTTAAGGGGCAATTGTTCGTTTAGTTCGCTTCACTGGTGAAACACGTACCATTGTAAATGTATAGCTTTCAACTGCATCCACTTCTACATCATTTGGTGCGGTTGGATTGATATAGCCTGTAAACTCATTCCAAGCCCGTGTTTTTGGCAATGTTACTATGCCAGTGGCCACAGTTGGTGGTTCCTTAGAATGACCAGAACCAACATACCACACCAACTTTTCACCCGATTCAGCAATTTCAATCAATCGGTCATGACTGGTATTGGTATCATCATAGTTAATTTCTAAAGACCCCTCACCAGGATCACGCATACCGCGCTCATACTGTTTAGAATCAGCATCTAAACAAGTAATATCGATTTTCGAAAATGAATCTTGACCGTAGCCAATTTTCTTTAAACATTTAAACTGGACGACTAAATCATCAATCACAGTAAATAACTGTGTACCTTGTGTTTTTACAACAGGCATAAGCTACCACTCCATAAATAACAGGCAATAAAAAACCCCGCTTGCGCAGGGTTTCATTAAAAAAATTAAATTAAGGTTTATAGTCTAAATCGACAGAAGCACCTGTTACAGAATATTGTTTAGGTTCTGCCATGCATGCAGTATTAGTCAGAGAAATATATATCTCTTTAACTGCCAACTGATTTTCAGTTTGAAATTTTGCAACCTCAATACCAACGACTTCAGCAATACGTTTTTCTAAATCCTCTTTTTTTGCTTCAATTTCATGAAGCATTTTTAAATATTCAGACATAAAATTTCACCTTGTTTTTATGCATTATATCAACGATTCAACCACCAACTCACAGTAAATCCACGTGCAAATAGCTTGGTGACTGTTTCATAATGGCCAAGTCTTTCATTTACAACGCCATGATCCTCTAAAACACGACAAACTTCTTTTCTTACACTTGTCGCAGTGACTTGATAAGGATCATAAATTAAAATCTGAATTTCCAAATGATCAACAGAAGCCCCACAATCCAAATGATTTTCAGGTGTACCTGAAACTTCGGTCCAGACCAAATAAGGCGTAGATGTTTTATCAGGTGCTAAATCCTCAAAAATCCGATTTGCCAGCAATGACTTAACCTGAGTATCTGCTTGTAATATCTTAAACAACTCTATTGTATTCATAATGCAGCAATGGCCTCATCTAACTGTTGCATAAAAGATTGAGAAAAACGTCCAATTACGGCATCGACATTATTCGCTAAAGCAGGACGCATAAATGGTACAGCTGGAATTGTTGAAGTTCCAAATTCAATGAATCGCCAATGCCGGGTATCACCACCACTTAATCCTGCTGTACTGACAGAATATTGGTTTTGTCCAGCACCACCTTTAATCCCTACTCGCATTTTTATACTATTTCGATCACGGACTTTACCCGCTTGAACCGTGATATTTTTGTGAATTTTTTCAACAGTTTCAGGATCATCAATCGCTTTGGCATTATTTCGAGCCGTATCTCGAACAATGTTCATCGCTTGACGGCTTGCTTTACGTACAAACTTTTTAACTTCCTTTTCACTGCCAATACGACGCATCTTTTCACGAAAATCAGGCAATCCATGTATCGACATTAGACCTCCTATGGTGGATATTTTTCTAAACCACCACTTAAAGTGAATGTACAGTATTCATTGCCACTGTTTGGATCATCCAATGCTGATGAAGTAATCGCATAGATACGGCCCTTATGAATCACTCGCATAGTTGTTTCAATATCAGTCCGATAATTGATTTTTAAACGAGCAACTGTTTCAGACTGTGCCGCTTGCGCAGCAATTAAGTCACGTGCTGATAATGGTGTAATTTTTGCCCATAGCGTTTTGTAATCCACCCACTGTTCAGGAATGGGATAATTATTTTCATCACGACCATCTGTTTTTTGCTGTATTTGAACACGGTGTCTAAGCTCATTTGAACGCATAACACCACCTCAAATGCACAATGGGAAATAATATGGCGAAAGCAAATCTTTGACGGGTTGTGGCAAGAATCCATCATTTGATTGTGTATTTTTATCTACACCCCGATTTTCATCAAAATAACCGCACATCATCAATATTGCACGTTGATGAATCTTATTTTCAGGATCATATTTATTTTTAATATGATCCTTCACGGCCTGCTCAGCACTCTCTAGAATTTCCTGTAAATCGTCTTCAACAATATTATCCAGATCATATCGTAAGTGAAATGCAACTTTTTCAACTGTCAGGGGCATTATCATTCTCCTTAGATTTTTCAGAACCACCCGCAAACGGATCTTCTTTAGCATCACGCTTAGATAATGCCTCAAGTGAAAAGTTTTGTTGTTGCATATAGACAGAGTTACCACCAGGTACAGGTGCATAATTAAATTGCTCCCGTGCTTCATCAGGTGAAATAATGCCACGCTGCACACCAAGAGAATAAAAATTCATTTGTGACATTGAATCCATTCTCAACAAACCAGATATATCGAGAAAGGCTTCATAGCCTTTTTCTTTAAGCCCCAACCCATCATCTAAACAGTTTTCAATTGCTTCAATTAACGCCTGTAAACAACTATTTAAGTAAATACGCTCCATATCTTCAGGCTTTGTACCACTTGGTAATGAACCAATATTGACCTTAAATGAAGGAACCTTCATAACAGAACAACAGATTTCAGCAGACCATTTGTGTTGCTCAATCATCTGAGCATCAGAAGCAGGAATAGACATAGCAACATATTTCATGTCACCACCTAAAACAGCAGTTTTACCAATATTATTACCTGAATAATTTTCGTTCCAAGCTGCTTGGATTTTTTTTGCATCTGCTTCTTCTATTTTGCCTGGTGCTGTCAAAATCCCACTTGGCCGCCCCATGTTATGGAAGAAACTTGAGCTATACTTTTGTATTTCAGTTCCTTGAACAGCAGCATTATTAGCTGCTTGGATGCGACTAATACCAACGAGCGGATGATATAAGCAGTTTTCCCGATCATGAATGATTTCAGAAGCAGGTAAAATAATTGATTCCATCTGACCAGCAAGCCGATCAATACCGATTCTATAAAAAACATCACCAGAATCTGAAATCAAAGGCATAACATTGTCAGGATTTAATACAATCAAATGAAGTATTTTTCCAAACGCATCACGACGTTTGAAAACATAAGTATTACCACGAGTAATTTTTGAAATAATCCAATATTCCAAGAATTGCTGCATTGTTTGAAATGGATTAGGTTTTACTAAAAACTTTAGATTTTTATCTTTAGTTTTTACCCAAATAGCACCATTTTTCTTTTTTAAATCTAATGGTAACTTACCAATGTCTTGTGAGATTGTAGAAATACATGCAAAAACAGCATGAAATAAAAGTAAGTCTTCACGTTTTAGCTCAATATTTCTTTGCCAAGCGCCCGTAAATGGCTCACTTACATAGGTCCAACCACTTTGAATCGCATTAGCTAGCGTTTTTTTTCGAAATAAATCACCAAACCAACTCATATTTTCACCTATTTCGACTTCGACAAACCTTTTTCAGAAACAAGTCCACCAAAATCATCCACAACTGGCGTCCCATTCAGATTTAACAATAATTTCGGATCACTTTTTTTTTGCAATTTTGCTATACCCAGAGCGATCAAAATTTTGGCTTCATGTTCCTGAACTGTTGCAACTTCACCTTTTTTCCCAAGTGGGGCATCTTTTAAATATTTGATTTCCACAACATCACCTATTTATCGAGAAATAAAAAAAAGCAGTCTCGAAAGACTGCTTTGCACCTTTTACTACTCAATGATCTGAGCCGTATAGTCAATATATGCTGATGCTAAATTACGTTGTTTCCAGTTCACATAGCGCTCAGCTCGCACTGCAACCATATTTTGCTGGAAGAGACCTAATCGAATGTCATCTGTACCATCGTTGTACTCTAAAGTTGCTTCTGTCGAAATTGCGAGATCAACACCACCATCATCTGCAAGTAAAATCTCAGAAGGCTTAACTAATGCAATCAGTTTACCTGCTTTTTCAGACTCGACTACTGGCAGACCTTTCAAGGTTTTCTCGCCTGTTGGAGCATCCATTCCACGATAAATTGGATTACCTAACGCATCAATTAAATCAGACATAAAACTTGCCATAGTTTCACTCATGACATAATAGCAGCCAGTTAATGAAACATTTTTCTTAATCAATTCGCCACGCAATTTGCGTAAATCTGAACGAATTGCATCAGCAGTAATGCCAGAAGCAACAATTTTTGGTGCATCTTTCAAAATTGACGCAGGGCTTTCAGCAGATTCTGCTTTTGCAGGATCAATAAACTGGCCATCCATGAATTCAATAATTGATTCACTTAGATCATTAAATACCATCTGATCAATACTTGGATCTGAAAACCGCCCTAATTCATCAGAGAATGGAATAATTCCAGCGATTTTTGCAAAGCCAAGTTTAACCTGTCCAAATTTCAAACCCGTTACTGGCTTTTTCTTAGTCTCCCCAACCCAATTCACGATACTCCCTTGGGTTTTTGTAGGGATTGAAATATTAAAAGGTACATTACGGAATCCTTTCATTTTTCCAATAATCGTTTGTGGACGCAAAATATCAACAAATTCAGATGTTAAATTTTGCAAGGTAACCAAGGATTGATAATCTGGTGAAGTTGTAGTACCTGGAACAGCCTTAGCTACATCAATAATATGTTGCGGAACATTCCAACTTTTAAGTAAATCACTGGCACTGATAAACTCACTATGATTTTTCATCAATTGTTGAGAAGCAAGCTTTGCACGTACAAGTAATGCTACGCCCATGCCTTTTGCCAATACAGGCTCAGTAGTAACAATACCTTGAGTAGTCTTAACCCCCTGCTCTGAAGTTTGGCCAGCTACTGGCGTTAAATTAAGCGTCTGCGCCTTTTCAATATTTTCTAAACGCTCAAGATTTTTTTGCATTACATCTATTTCATCTTGAAGTTGTTTAATTTCTGCCTCAACAGTTTCATCAGGCGTCACACCCTTAGAAATTGAATCACCAGATTTCACAACAATTTGATCTTGGTGCGATTTAATATTGGCTTTTAATTTAGCAATTTGTTCAGCTAATTTCATACGAGTTTCACTCCAGTTTTGTTTGAATTTTCAGCCAATTTCACAACAATGTGTTTTGACTCAGGCTGAACAGATTTAGGTGCTATACAGGGCAACGTTTTTTCTTGTTGTTGCTGTGTCGGTTGATTTTGTTGGTTGCTTTGACAGAGTGTCTTAATGCCTGTGATTGTCGCTTCTTGATTCGCAGGAATCGTAACAGCTGATAATTCATACCAATCCCATTTGATAAACTTGTAACCCCAGGTTCCTTGAATGTCGGCAACTTCAAGACCTCGAAACCCAATTGATAAACCCCGAACAAGGCCAGTTTTAATACTGTCCCAAGCTTCTTGTAGCCGTTTCTTTAAGTCTTCAGACTCCACCTCATCAGGCTTTACAAGTTGAATAACAACCTTGATTCCGTCATCAGTCACTTGAGCCTCTGTGACATTCCCAATCGGCTGTCGTTTATCGTGTTGCCACAGGAACGGCACAGGTAAAGTAAATTGAGCACCTTTAGGCTCAACAACATCATCAACACGGTCAGGTGTGGGTGTGGTTGCAATACCCTCAAGCTTCCAATCGTCATCATTCACCGACTTGACTTCAAGTAAGCTATAAGCAAGCTTCATTGTTTTTCTCCAAATTTTTACTACGCTGTAAGCCTGCTTTGAGCGACTCCAACTTTTCACAAGCCAAAAAAAATCGCTCATCAATGTGAGCGATCTCTTGTTCTGATTTGCCTGATGTTGTACAGGCTCCCAAATGAGAAATTTCATGCCGAAGATTTGTCATCTCAAACTTTATTTTTTCATTTCGTGTCATAGAAAAAATACTCCATAACTTTGATTTGGTGGTTCCGGGTTTAATGACATTAGTGCTACAGCGTTAAAGGTTGCAATTAAAGGATCTATTTTCCCTTTCCCTGACTCTTGTTTTCGGATCGTCATTGCATTGCCCTGGTAAACACCCTTTGCGTTTCCTACACACCAGTTCATCATTCGCTGACCTGCATGTAAAAATTTACCTTCAGCAACCTTACGTTCTGTAGTCTGTACATAACCAGATAATTGATAACCTTGAGGGACTCCAATCAACAATTCAAAGGGAACCTCTTCCAGTAATCCATCCTGAAGAGACGGCATTCCTAATTTATCTAACCCGATTGCAGCTTTTTCAGGAAATTTTCCAGCATCATAGATACGCTTACATATTTTTGCTGCTTGACCAACATCATCGCCAATATTTTTAACGATTACTAAATCGCCTTCATTTTCAAAGTCTTTATATGCTGGTGCATTTTCCCGCCTACGCTCAAGCGCAATCGGATGCACCCAGGCACGGTTCCAACAATACCAAAGTGAACGATCATTTTTATCCCTGCCAATAATTGACATTCCGAACATATCATCTAGACCACCACCATCAAATCCAGCAGTGCAAATTTCACTTAAATCTAGAATCGACTCAACGAACAGCTTATCTTTATATGCAGATAACATCCAAAAATCAGCACCAGCCCAACGATCTGCCCTCTTATTCATTCCGATTTCTACATTCAAATATTTAGCTAGAAATATTTGAATAGAATCGGCTCCATTTTCTTTTGCCTGTTCATACTTATTTAGCAAAAATCGAATATGCGTAGAACGTCCTAAATTTGGATTTGTGACATAAAAATAATCTGGATTAAGATAGCTCTCAGTCTTGATCATCTCTTCAGGGAATTCATATAAGATCGGTAAGAATGATGGATTGAGAATTTCACCATCACGAACCTTACGGGCGTAATCTAACTTTTTCTTAAACACTCCAGCTGGTGGCTTATCTGACTGTGTAGACAACCAAATCAAAAATCCTTCAGGAAATGATGCCATTCCCCCTGTTGCTTCCTCAAGCATTGACTCTGCGTTAGCTCGCTCACCAAATACCCAAAGCTCATCAACTAAAATAAATGCACCTTTTGCACCTGCACTAGAGCCAGTTTCAGCAGCTACCACCATCAAAACTGCTTTTGTTGCTCTGTGAGTTATGGTTCTCGTATGCTCTGATACACTAAATAATGAAGCTAATTCAGGATCAGCACGAATCATATTCTTCAGCGGTGTGAAACTGTTATCTGCAACCTTTTTTGTTGGTGCAATAATAATGAATTCAGCAGCTTCCCGACTATTCAAAATAATTGCTGTCAACATAATTCCAGCTGCCATCGTCGATTTAGTATTTTTCTTACTAATCAGTAAAAAAAACTCGTTAATCAAACGCTGATTATTTTTATAATCATATGCGCCGAAAATCGCACCTACGAAATCAAACACCCAATGTGCAGTAATCTCACCAATTGTCGGCTTACCTGATACATCAACAACAATTAGCTCTTTAAAGACACGCAAAGCCATTTCGGCTTCTTCTTGAAATAATGCCTGACAAGCAATTAAAGATTCTTTTGCTAAAATCTTCTTTGGCCAATCTGGGCAAGCTGTTGTCCAAACTGGAGAAAACGAAGACATATCAACTTACTCTTTGTTGTTTACGTTGTTCATCTGCTGTTGCAAACTTACCTTTTTTTGAAGCCTCATTAGCAGCTGCTTCACGACCATCCTTGATACCCATTTCACTGACTTTGCCAGATTCATAAGGAAGTGCAGCTTTAGCGGCCTCAATTCTAGTTTTACGATCTATACGGGGATTTTTATAAACATATTGCAAATACTCCAGCGAACTGTTTACACTCTCCATGTCTTTAGTTTCAGCTTGAATTGCTGCTTCACCTAAAGGCAAGTGATCAATTCCCCCTCCCCCCCGTAAATTCATGCTCGCCAGATATGCAACTATGTCAGGATTTTCTGCTAATTGACTTCCGCGACTTGCCGCAGACCCTTTAGAATAGCCAGCCAACTCAGCTGCTTCTTTATTTGACTTGCCCTGCATTTTCGCCTGGGCAAAAGCTTTCATCTTTTCAGTTAAAGCCATATTCACCTCAAAACGTCAAAAATTTACGATATTTATCTGATTTTCAAAAAAGTTTATTTACTTTTTGCTCAAATGGGATTTTTTTTATAAATGAGAAGGAGGGCGGTGTCCGTTGAAAGCACCTTTAAAAATTTTAGATACCCCCCTACCGAGATTTTTAATGCACCTATTTGGTGCAACATCTATTTTATTAAAATGTTCCACGAAAATCTTAATAAAATAGATATTCTTATATGTTCCACGAATTAAAAATCCCTGCCGTTGCCGACAGGGATCAGAAGCGTCATTACTATGGCCAACTTATGTGTTAATGGCTTGCCGTCACCAAAGTCAAATCCATTTTGTACTCACCTTTTCTCAGCATCCTGCCGAGCGATATGACGAACATGAGCATTGCTTACACATGAACGTGCTGTCTTTCCAGCTGTCAACATACGACCTATTCGCTACCCTAGGACCGTTATATATGTTTGTTAAACTTCGTATTGATACTGATCAGGATCGCTTCCAATAGTTTTAATATCCTGAATAACTGCATCAATCTGCTGTTGATTTGTCGGGTGAACTTCAATAACAGCCTTCCAAAGATTGTCGTATTCTGCAACAAGAGTGACCTTTACAACACCTTGGAGATAAGTACCATCATCTAGTAAAACCTTTGATCCGTTAACCAATTGAGCACCACGATTACTATTATTGGGTGCTGGAATTACAGAAACCACTTTAGGCATTGTTGCCTCCAAATTAATCCAAGCTTTTATTCGGATCAGCTTCTGCCTCTTCATCAAACATTATCTGATTCATCAATTCTGTATTCTGATCCACAAGTTTGCCCATCACTTCATTTTGTGCTGTAAGTAATCTTGACTGTTCTTTCATACTTTCAAGCAATTGAACAATTAAGCCTTTACACTCACATGTACCGCTATGCTTTGTCATGCTTAAACTTCCACGCCATGTAAGTCATCTGGACTGCAAGTAATCGGTAAATATCACCATCCTTCAAGAACAATGCATCACCATGCTTGTATCGCATATTTGTGTAGAAATACTGGTTTTCAAACCACTCTTCATATGTCATCGCGCCACCATCCCTGCTTTACTTTCCTCAGCTGACTTTTCGTCATGACAAACTTTGCAAAGTGACTGAAGATTATCTAAGTCATCAGTACCACCTTGCGCTTTATTCACAATATGATCACATTCAAGATCCATCGTAATGCGACCACATCGGCAGCATATCCATTGATCACGCTCATGAACCTGTTGTTTAATTCTGCGCCATGGTCTACCGCCACGACCTTGCCCATAGTTTTCTTGTTTGGGCAAGGTCGCCTGATTACTCTTTAAAGATGGCAGAGAGCTACCCAACTTTGCTAATCGTTGTGTCATCACTTCACCGTATACAGTGTTTCAAGCACTGCCTTTGGAATTGGATTTAATATGTTTAATTCAATATTGCCCTGAACTCGTTGATAGCAACTGTCACATAAAGCTTGCCAATTATTAATATCCCAAAATAATACTTGGCTGGTCCCAGGTGACTGTATATGCGCAACATGTTCTGCAATGTTTTTATATTTACGTTTGGCACAATCTTGGCAAACAGGATTTACAAGCAAATATTCTGAACATGCTTTTTTCCAAAGCTTGCCCTTATCAGTTTGAATTTTCTCTTTAGCACGTTGTTGTAGCTCAACATTTTGTTCATGTTGCTCCCAGAAATCCTCCCGCTTTTTTTTGGAAGACATATGAATTCACCTATCAAATGATTATCCACAATTAAAAAAACCTGTATGTTTGCACGGTTCACACAAACATACAGGCATAAAAAAACCATCTTTTCAGATGGTTAGCTAAGATAAGCCTCAGTGTTTCAACTATAGCACTAAATACAGTTATCCATTGTGGTAAAAATTAACTTAAATTTGGTTTTCTGTCAATTACAAAGTTTACTTAATTTTATAAATCTGAAAAATAATCTTGTCCTCTCCTTCAGCCAATTGCTCTTTCAAGTCTACAAGTACAAATGCAATATGGTGATTCAAATGATTACGAACTACTGTTCTACTCCAACCACAAATTATTCCCCGATTTCTTTCAGTTGAAGTGTAATTCGCAGGTACCAAACAGAATTCAGTCAAAGCAACAAGAACAACAGCATATTGATAGTCAATATCTAAATCAGCATCAAGAAATCTTTGACGATATTTTGAGATCAATATTTTGCTGAATTTTTCAACATTTTGATTTGTATTTGCTCCAAAATATTTTAAACGAATCAAGTTATCTTGAAGTTGAGATAATTTCGCATAGCTCATTGCAAGCAATACATCTTGTGCAGTTAGTTGTTGCACACCTCCATCAATCCGATCTGCTTCATAATTAATTGTTTTTGGATTTAATAACCGTAAAAACTTTTCCATAATTCAAACTCCGTGTGAACGTGTGAATAATGTGGGAATAAAATTTAAAAGTCGTTCACATGGTAAGCTATTGTTTTTATATTTAATTTTATTAAATGTGAATGAGTGAATAATAAAATATACGCGCACGCGAAGAAAAAAAACAGAAATAAAGGGTGAAATAAAAGTAGATATAAAACAGCGGGAAGGAAAATAAATTCTCACGTATGCGCGCGAAAATTTATTCACTCGTTCACATTGCACATTTTTACTATTATTAATCAGTGCATTACCGTGTGAACGAACGTGTGAACGAGGATTTTTGTCATTCCCATCGTTCACATCTAATAGCGTACAAGCTATTGTTTTACTGAAAAAATCAGTAGTATTTAATTTATCATGCGGTAAGAACATTTGGAACTCCTTTTTCAAATTCATTCACACCAATGCCGTACCAGTCCATTGCATTTTCACCAGCAGGGCATTCATTTACGCACACAATAAGTGATTGCTCTTCCTCACGACCATATCTCCAACGCTGTTTTTCAAGCAATTTTATCCCATCAATTTTCTTCATATCTTCAGTAAATTTTCGATACGAATATTTGTGCTCCAATGTAGATGATGCCCATTCTTTGTATGAGTCATATAACTGCCTTGCCTTACAATTGACATACTTATATTTGGTTTCTCCAGCAACCCATTCATCAATAAAAACTTCGATGGACCGCTTACTTGCATTCATTAACGCCTTTTTTGCTTCCGTGATTGGTGGCTTATCATGCTTAAAACCATCTAGTGAGTAGGTCATCAAGTATGTATAAAATGCATCCAATCCATCTGACGCTATTTCGCTATATACTTGTTCACTTAACTTTTCATCCAATTTATTCGCAGGTGCAATCACAAACCATCGGCGAGCCTCACCGTGTAAAGGAAAAGGGATATTCTCATTTGAAGCAAATGCCATATTAAAATAAGCAGGAACCTGTTTCTGAGGACGTTGCTTCTCATTAATCGTTACACTTTTAGCTGTAATCAAGGCATTTAGATAAGGCGTAACGTTGTATTTGGTCGCGTTTGTTGCAATTTCTTCACCAAAAATAAAAGCTGCATTATTTAACCACCCATTAAATTGTGGACTCTCTAACTCTTGCGATGTAATCACCCGATGATATTTTCCATAAATTCCGCCCATGACCTTTTCAAATAATGTCGTTTTACCTGATCCTTGAATATGACTAGCCATCAGTACCGCACTATGTGCCTTTTGCCCTTCGTTTTGAAGCGGAAATGCAAGCCATTGAATTAACCATTTTTCAATATCAAGATCTCCATTACACAAACACCAAATCATTTTCAATATTCCTGCACATCGTGACCGCACATCTGAAAATTCATACGGATTCCCGTCTTGATCCAGCAACCCGTTGACTGCATACCCCTCAAATGTGTTGATGTAATTTTGGTCAATGTCAATTTTTCGCGTCGGATCAAAGATCAATTTTTCATAATCAATTTCACTTCGAGTCGGACTTTCAATCCATTTTTTATATTCATTCGGATACATAAGCTGAGAAGCCGACCAAGACACTACTCGATTCAACGACTTGTCATATAAAAATGTTTCACCTTTAAGCAAAATACAATTTTTACTCATATTAGGGGCAACATGCCCCGCATCTTCAATTAATAATTTTTCAACTTCATCTTTTTCAAGCGTTTTGCGGTCATCATGGGCATACCAAACTTTAAAGATGCTACTCAATGTATGTTTAAGTGAAGAAATCTTAAATTTATGATTTGTTTTTAAATCAAATGCATCATTACTACATGCAATCACAGCATATCTATCCAATGCATTTTTTAGTTTAGCTTCAGGACTATTTGGGTCAAGAACCCTAAAATCTCCTTCACTAATTGTTGTTTGCTGACTATTCTGAGTAGGATCATTCATTGGTGGTGCAAAATCTAACTTAAAATCACTATCGGATTTTTCGATAGCTACATCATTTCCTGACAATTGCCCCAAAGTTTGGTCGGCTGAATCTAAGGGGTGTGGGGAAACAGCAAAAGCAGAAAGCTGAGATGAAATTCCGCTCTCAATCTGCTCGCGCACCGCTTCAAGCCCGCGTAGCATATGCAAGTCATTGAAATCAGATGGTGGCTTTGATGTTGCTGTTGGCTGCTCAATAATTTCTTCGTCACTCATACTGACTCCACTGTTTCAAATTTGGGTAAAATCACAATACCGCCAGTCGCAGCCAAAGCTTTATTAGCAGCTTTCAGTCCCGCATCTGGAGGATTTGAATGACTGTCGTCATCAGCACAAAATACAAACTGAGCATTTGGATATTTCTTTCTGAATTGTTTAGCGACTTTGTCGATGTTGCTTGACTGAAATGTTACGACTGTGGCGCGTCCTGTTGCTTCATAAACGCTTGCACCTGTGGCATAACCCTCAACAAAACAAATAATCTGATTTGGTGCCGTAATTTGACCAATCAGAAAAAAACAGTCATTAATACGTCCACCAGGTAAATATGGCTTATGTCCATCTGCATGGATTTCTTGGATATTCCAAATTTTGTCGTCTATATCGAAAAGCGGAATAACCAAATTCCCCTTTCCATTGACTTTACAGCCATGATTAAGGACTTGCTTGCGTTCTAAATATGGGCAGTCACGATCTACAGATTTGTATGACCATGTCCGTTTTGCACGCTTGGCTGCCGCTTCACGTTCTTTCTCTTCTTTTTGAGCTTGTTCCAGTTGTAAACGCTCGGATTTTTCACGCCATTTTTTTCGATCTTCTTCAGTCACTTTACTTTCAGCAGAAAGCCCTAATACAGCGCCAACTTCTTTTAAAACTTCTGAATATTTCAAGCCTCTTGATTTTTCTACTAAAGAAAACCCATCACCTGCTCCACATTGGTTACAAATCCATGTGCCTTTACCCTGTTGATCATCAAACCTAAAACGATCTTTACCCCCACAGATCGGGCAAGGACCATGTGTATTTTTATTACGTGGAACTTCAATTCCAAATGCTGGAAATATACAATCACGCCAACGCCCAATTGCTGCATCTCGAACTTGATCAAATGTTAAAGCCATATTTAATGATCCTCATGTTTGAGATCATTTTCAGATTTCTTACGTGCCAAATTTTTCAACGTTGCCACTGCACTGATCAGTTCCATGGCATGCTTTTCAATCATTGCCATTTCAACTTCAGTAATGATGTGATCTTTTAACGACTCACTTAAACCATTAAAAAGTTCACCAACCTTATTCGAGACTTCGCCAATGTTTGCGAGAAATGAACAGTCTCCAATAATTTCATAATTAGGATATTGATAAATTGCAACATTCTCATACATCGAAGCCATGCTTTGTAAAATGCGAATATCTTTTGTATATGACGCAATCGCTTCAATTTGCTCAGGTTTTAAATGAAAATGATCATTATTGACATCAACTGCTTTGCTAAATGTCATTGAGTTGAATCCATATATTTCAGCTATTGCTGACTTACTTCCATGTCTGTCTTTGCAAGCACGATATAAAGCAACATCCAGCGGAAGCACAGCATGCTCTGCTGCATAATTTGATAAAAATGATTTCATATCCAATTTGCTCCCATTTTAGATATTACTTTGTTGAGCGCTTAACTGTAGATTTACAAGCAAGTGCTGAGCCTGTTGTAACTCAGCAGCTTTTTTATGAATTTGATATTCACGTAATTCAGGAATGTTCTGTTCATTCCAGCCTGAAATAGCTGCGTTTGTAATTCCGAGAAGATCTGCCAACTCGTAATTAAATCTACAGTTCAACTGTTTTTTAGCATCATCTAATGTCATGTTGGTCTCAAAAATTAAGATAACTTAATTTATTAAACCCAATTTAACTTTCCACGTCAAGAATTAAGATAAGTTAATTTATATATTCGATCATTTAAGGTTCTTTTTATGGAAACTGTAGGCACTAGAATTAAAAAGCTGCGTAAACAGAAGAAATTTACTCTGAAAGAACTTGCATCAAAAGTAGGTGTTTCGGATGTTTCAATATCTAATTGGGAAAATGATGTTAATACGCCCAAGCATGAACATTTAACTTTACTTGCACCAAATCTCGATACAACTATTGATTTTATTATGTATGGGAAAACTGAAGATACTGAGAATGTATCAGACTTCAGACCAGTAACCAGAATGTTACCAGTTTTGACTTACATTCAATGCGGAACAATGACTAATGTTAAAAGCATTGCACCTCATGAAATTGAAATGTGGTTACCTGCTCCGCCTGATGCAAGTAAAAATAGTTTCTATTTAATCTGTCAAGGTATTAGTAATGCACCAGAATTTAAGGATGGTGATTTTGTTTGTATAAATCCAGATATACCCTTCGATAATGTTCAGCATGGGGAAATGATTGCGGTATGTCAGGATGATGAGGCTACTTTTAAGGCTCTAGTAAGAGAATTTAACAGCTTACATTTGAAGGCATTAAATGAGAATTTCCATCCTAACATCATCCCATTGAAAGAAGATTTTATTTACAAAGGTAAATATGTTGGGAAATTTACTCCACCCAAAAAATTTATTTAATTCTTTTTAAATAAGCCTGCATATGCAGGCTTTTTTGTACCTAAAAAATCATAGACTTCAAAAAACATTAACTTGTCTTAATTTTTATATTGACATTAAAATTAAGTTATCTTAATTTAATTAAACAAATTAAGTTTTCTTTGAGGAAATCATGAATAAATCTTCGTCTAAAATTAAGCCGACAAGCTTTGATAAAACTGTATATGCACGTTTACACGCTGATGATTTTGCTCAGCCAGCAATAAATGATCATTGGTTCTACAAAAACAAGGCTGTCACACAAATTTCCTCAGCTGTGAAAGCTATTCGCAATGCAACTAATCAACACGATTTCAGCACAGCTATCGCTCAAGCAAATGCATTTCTTGATGCAGCATATGACTATGAATTTATTGACTTAACAGATAAGTCAAAATGGTTGTATGAAATTGCTCAAGCCACTCGTGTCCAAACGATTGGAGAGAATCAATGAACGTTAAAAAGAATAAGGCTCTGAATATTACAAAGTCTCAGAAAGATTTTGCACCCGATGTACCTGAGCAATCAGTAATAGACACTTGGCCAAAGCTCCAGCGCAAATCTGTAACAGGTCAAGACATTGCTAAATACTTGAAAAATACAAAAGAAGCATTGGGGTATGTGTCATGACAAAAAACGAATTAATCATCGGTACTCTCTTAACCGTTTTATTGCTTGCCGCATTCATTGCAGTGGATTACCTGGAGAAACTCTAATGCTTAGATTCATTGATTTAAACCAAGTAAAACATGCAATCGACATTACAAAAGTGACAAACGTTGCTATTCGCCCACAAGACAAGGATTGGGTTTGTTCTTTTCACTTCGGTGGATCTCATATTGCTGTAGCTACAGTTGATCAAAAAACTGCTGAACGGCTTCACTATGACTTGGGGATCAAAAATGAACACTAATATTGATCACGATGTATTCGCCAAAAAATTGCAGTCAATTGAGTTGGCCAACAAAGTCGAAGAGTATTTAAAGAGCCAGAATCTTGATGAGCCGGTTCAAATTCCCTTTGGTCATTCTGAGTATTTGAATACATGTAAAAAGAATGGTGTAGATCCATACACATATTCGTTACGTTTAATCATGACTCATTCAGTTGAACAATCTCATGCAGAAAAAAAGAATAATTCTGTAAAGCAAAAACCCCAAACAAACAATACAACATACACACCAGACAATAGCTTAAATCGTCGCGAGTTTAATCGCAAAGCACGTGAGTTAGCCTGGATAAGTGGCCAAAAAAAGTTTGTTGGTAAATGTCAGAAACATGGTGAGCAAAATTTCAATATTCGCAAACAAGGCAAAGATCAACTTTGTAGCATTTGCCAACGTGAATTTACTAGAAACCAGAATTCAAAACGAAAAAAAAAGGAGGTGAAGTTAGATGCCTGAGTTTATCGTCACCATTGAAGCCGACTGCGCACCTCAAGTTGTGTTAGGTCAAATCCTGCTAGGTGGAACTGTTACCGCACTTAAACTAGAAAAACGTAAATTAGTGTCTGTAGCAGAACTTGTTGCAAAATATGGCTTATCTGATGAAACAATCCGTACACGTTTGATTTCAATCAACCAAGGCAGCAATGGAAAACACATGTATGATCCTGACGCTGCTGAAGTAATATTGAAAAACACAAAATCTCGACGTGGCCCTAAACGCAAAAATTAAAAAATACCCGCTTCATGCGGGTTTATTTTTAACCGTTGAAAGCTGCAACCAAATCATCAGCATTCGGATTGTAATAAGTATTGATTAACACATCAATTTTCTTATGCCCTGTTATTTTAGCTAAAATCTCAACTGGTAGCTTTCTTACCCTGACCATTCTTGAAATCGCTTCATGCCTAGTATCGTGAAAATGTAATTGATTTAAGCCAATTTCAGCTTTACGTTTTTCCCAAGTTTGCCTAAAAGCATTTTCTGACTGTGGAATGATCTTTCTTCCATCATGCTTAATCAGATCCAGCAATGCCCTGGCTTCTTCAGAAAGTGGAACATTTCTAGCTTCACCATTTTTAGTAGCTGGCAGATGAACATATCCCTGTTTTATGTCTATCTTATTCATTGCCAGGATTTCCCCACGCCTCATTGCTGTTTCTATTGCAAATAAGAAACCCCAAGCAACATAATGATGTGGATATACTGGCTCACACCCTCTTTCGTATTCCATAACGCTTAGAATTAAGTCAATTTCGGATGGATGTATTCTGCGGTTTCGTGCGGCTGGCTTAGATGGTTTACTAATCAAAAACCAAGGGTTTTCATCCAGGAGAAATAATTCCTTTTGAGCGTAAGAAAATATTGCACTGTAATGTGAGATTTCTTTAAGAATTGTATTTTCACCAACTTCCTTCATTCGCTTATTTCGCCAAGCTGTCAAATCTTTAGGAGTTATGTCATATATTGATTTTTGTGCCAAAGCTCCAAATTTATTTTCAAAATTCTTATATTGACCTGCAATCCAAGCCCGTGAACTTTTTGATTTATTGTGTTGACCAACATCTTGATAATATTTTGTATTGAGGTCACGAAATAGAAACTTTGGTTTCACTTCGCCAGACTCAATTCTAGATTGAGATTTTAATTCTAATAATTTTAATGCTGCCCATTGCTCACATTCTTTCGCAGTGTCTCTTGTGCAGTAGTATCTTTTATTTTCATATGAAACCGTAATAGTATACGTTTCACCTCGTTTTCTTGGCGTTGGAAGCTTCATTTTTGTCGCAGACTTGTCGCAAATGGCATAGAAATATTGCCATTTTTTACCAATAATTCCAACTCTACCAACAATTAAATGCGACAAATAGGCAAAAAAAAAGACTTATAAGCATTTGATTCACTTATAAGTCTTTGAAAAATATATGGTAGGTATAAGCAGACTCGAACTGCTGACCTCTACGATGTCAACGTAGCGCTCTAACCAACTGAGCTATACACCTGAAGTGCTGAGAATATTATTCATTTTTTAATAAGATGACAAGCCTTATTTCTTTACTTTTAATGCATTCGCACACTCTTTAAGCAATTTCTTGATATTTTGAATATCCTGTTGATTTTCATTACCTAAATAGACAATTTTTTGAAAAATCTGATTCACTTGTTCAAACAGATGGTTTTGTTCAGTCTGCAAGGCTAAACGCTGCATCCATTGTTGAAAGGTTTCTGACTCTGCTTTTTGATCAACCTCAGATAATTGATGATTAAATTGAGCAATGATTCGCTCAAGCGCTGACATTTGACGAGTGCGCCAAAATTGCGTCACACCCCAATAGATCAACAGTAATCCAAGAATTCCAAAAATTAAAACCAAACCATAACTATAAGCCGATGTTAAGCCAAGCTTCTTCATCCAGCCACTTTGCTTCTCTGCATCGTAACCGACAACCTTACTCTGCCATTGAAAACTAGCATAGTCACTCCAAACACGCAGCGTTCTAAGCAACGATGAATGCTGAAAACGTAAATTTGAATAGCCCGCATCACCAAAAATCGAACGATCGTCATTCATCACATTTTGCATACCACGATCTATACGCATCGGTGCAATGATGGCTGTTGGATCAATGCGTTGCCATTGCCCGTGTTGATACACCTCAGCCCAAGCATGTGCATCTAGTTGACGTACTTCCCAACTTTGACCATCAGGAGACAGCTCACCGCCTTGGTAGCCTGTGACTACACGCGCTGGAATTCCAACATAACGCATCAGCAAGACAAAGCTTGAGGCATAATGTTCACAAAACCCTTGCCGTGATTGAAACAAGAACTCATCAACGCGGTTATTCCCCAACCTACCTGGGGCAAGTGTATAAACAAAATTTTCTTTCTTGTACCAGTTCAATACATTCTGAATATAAGCTTCAGGATTAGACTGACTCTGCTGAAACAGATTTAAAGCAAACTTCTGGGCTTGTAGATCACTCTTTTTTGGATAACTGAGATTATTTTTCAGCATCATCTGTTCAAAATGTGCATCCTGAATATCTCTAACCTGACTCCCCACCCACTGCAATTCAATTGGCTGGGTACGTTGTACCAGTCGTTTTGGTGTAATCGACCAGTCTTGGTGTAACTCAAAACGTTGTTCTATTGGAATCGACTTTTCCAAACCGGTAATCCATTGCTGACTTGGATCACTGGCAAGATATTGATAATGAAATCCATCAATCTGCCCTGCGATCTTGGAATAAGCTTTTACCTGTTTATTGGCAAACTCACTTGTCCACGTTGTACCATCATAACGATCAAGCACCATCGCTCGCCAATACAGCTCATTACGATTTGGCAATTGCTGCATATTGCCAATAACTCGAAATGCCAATGCACTTGACTGTGAAAGCTCAGCAATATCACCCGGTGACATGCGATCACTTAATCCCGTTACCGCTTTATTATTGGGAATGGGGATTTGCCAAAGTGGTGGCAAACGCGGGAAAAACATAAACAGTAAAACAAAGAATGGCAGTGCCAAAGCAATAAATTTAAGAATATGCAATGAATCACTTTTAAGTGACTGGAAAACAGGTTGCTCTATTTCAAAATTAGCGATTTGTACACGATACAGTCCAACCAAACAACTGATTAAACAACATAAAACTAACAGTGCCATCCAAAAGGCTTGGCTGTGTAAAAATAAACTGGCACTGACGAACAAAGCAAAGTTAAACAGAATAATAAAGTCACGCTTTGATTTGGTTTCTAGTGCTTTCGCAAATAAAAATGTGGAGAGAACGGCTGTACCTGCTTCTACGCCTAAAAAAGTGCGGGAATCAAAGTAAATGATAAGTAAGGCTAAAAGTGCAAAAACTAATTTTGGGATTTGTGTAAATAATCGAGGCAGATTATAGACTTGATGTTTATTGGTTTTGTCATAATACAGCGCCAAAGCCACTATATTCATGAGGAATAAAATAGACAATGCAACAGGCATATAAGCCAGCTGTGCCAACCAAATCAAACTCAGCACAACTAAAATTGAAATTTGTATCGATTTATTCATTGTTCATCCTCATGCTTGCGCCAATAAGGTTTTGATATGAATATAGTGCTGTTCTCCAATCCCATTTTCAGTTTGTGCATGCGGTAAAATGATGCTGTACGGTGTTTCCGTCTGATGACATCGATCGACCAACTCCATCATAAAACTTAGCTTCTCTTCATGGTCTGCGCTTGGCATTTTGCTATATTCAATTTGCATCGCATGGGTATCAACCAAATCATCGAATTGCTTTACAAATAATCCTTGTCCACGCGCGGCCTGTTTCCAAGAAATGCTTTGCAATGAATCACCTGATTTAAAAGTCCTTAACTCTTTAAATTCATCTAAATCAGGCTCACCTGTATTGGAATAATTCTGTGATTGATGGGTTAAAGGCTTCGCTTCAGGGGCAATCCAGTAACTTTCCGTTAAATAAATATATGTCCATGCCCGCACCAAACCGAGCGGATATGTAGAGTAAATTTGAATTGGGGGAACTGAAAATTCACCTCGTTGTTGTGGGATAAAATTCAATTCAAAACTTTGTTGTTTTTCTTCAAATAGAAAAGATTGTAATTGTTCATCAATTTTAAAGTTTAAAAACTTAGGCGTAGCACGATCTTGTTGTAGGTTAATTTTCACCTTAAAAACTTCATTGACTTTACCTACCTGATCGACAACCACATCTAATGTAATCGCATGTAATTGTTTAAAACTGAGATAGAAACTAATACATAAAATTGCACTGATTAAAAAACAAAAACCAAGAATTAAATTGTTGGCATAATTAATCCCAGCGATAAAAGTAATCAGAATAAGGACCAGATATAAAAAACCCTGCTGGTACATAAACACCAACACTTGGTTTTGTTTCAGTGTACGGGTTCCTGTATAGCGAAACCGAAGATGCAGCCATTTAACAAATCGTTGACCTAACATAAGCGTTTCCAATTAGCCCTTTACAGGAACTTTTTGCATAAGTGCTCGTGTCTCAGACTCACCTAATCCTATACGATGCGACACCACAGCAACAAACACTGCCTGTACATCATCTGCAATTACAAATTGTCTTTTTTCAATCAAGGCATAGGCTTGTGCTGATTTTTTTAATGCCAATAACCCACGTGGAGATAAGCCATGACGACCTTTACGTGTTTCTTCTGCTAGATCAAGCATATATTCAAAAACAACATCACTCAATGTAATTTGATTTACCACACATTGTAATTGCAAAATTTCCTGATGTTGGAAAATCGCTTTTAACTTTTCAATCAAATCATGGCGCGAGTTTTGCTGTAATAATAGTTTTTCTGCTGCGCGTGATGGATAGCCTAAAGACAGTCGCATCAAAAAACGATCAAGTTGTGACTCTGGCAAACTATAGGTTCCACTTTGAAAAAGTGGGTTCTGTGTTGCAATCACCCAAAATGGTTGTGGTAAAGGGTAACGTGTACCATCTATAGTGACATTGCCCTCCTCCATTGCTTCAAGCAAAGCACTTTGGGTTTTAGGGCTACAGCGGTTAATTTCATCTGCAAGCAGAATTTGGGTAAAGATTGGACCATGTTTAAACTCAAATTGATGTTCTTTTTGATTAAACATATTGATCCCAATCACATCACTTGCCAGCATATCATTGGTAAACTGAATCCGTTGAAAATCGAGACCTGCTAAACGTGACAAGCTGCTGGCTAAGGTGGTTTTTCCAAGTCCGGGTAAGTCTTCAAAAAGTAAATGCCCACCAGCCAATAGACTACAGAGTGCCAGTTTGGTCTGATGACTTTTATCTAAAATAATTTGGTTGATTTGACTTAAAAAGTCATCAATTTTTGGGTAAAACTGAGCGAGATCTAAATTTGATACAGTGCTATGTTGTTCTGATACTTTTACTTGTGTTGTTCCCCAAATCACCTTTTATTTCCCCAATAAAATTATTGTAACTTCCTTAACATACACGGTTTTAAGGAATACTCAATCTTGCCTGCTATAAATCCTTATGTTCATCTCATCATTTTCATTTGCTGAATACACTTCAAAATTTATAGCTTCCCCCATCAAGCAAAATTTTAAACTTTTAATTTTGCGGCATGTTCTAACTTTGTTTTTAAATCGTGCGCACCAATTGAAAATTCACTTCCTGAAATTTCAGCCTGTTTAATCAATTCGATTAAGGTTTTATTGATAGGCGCTTGTTTACCTAGCTGTTGGGCGAGCTGAACAACTTCCCCATTGATCCAGTCCACTTCTGTTGTTCGCCCTGCCATCAAATCATCTTGCATAGATGAACGCGCCAAGGGATCGATTGCCAACATTTTACGGCTTAATATTTTAAAAATGAAATTGGGCAAACTGATTATTTTAGGCAATAGATGTGCCGAAATTGCTGTGAGTTTTGCTGGCTTGATTTGTGCTAAATCTAAGAGATGTAAAGTTTCTTGTTGCGCCATAGCAAGGCATTGTCGATATTGATGATTAGACAATTGTTGTTTTAACGGTAACTTTGATAAAGCATTAATTGAATTATTTAAATTCAGCAAAATTTTTGCCCATTGCACCGCAAGCATATCCTGATTAAAAACAATTTCTAATTCTGCTTGTTTAAAAAGCTTGGCTAAATCCTGTTGCTGTGTATACGCTTTCACATGCAACGCACCAGATGTCCCTTGATGAAAATGCCCAACTGCTTGGACTGCAACATTAAAAGGCACCATACCTTCTAAAATCGAATGATGTTTTAAAATCCGCTTTAAAATCGGAACATTACTCAACCCGTTTTGAAAACTCACAATATAGGGTCTGTGTGCGCCCAAGTTGTTATAAAGTTCCTTGGCCACTTGCTCAGTCGCAGCAGATTTTACACATACAAAAATAATGTCAGCATCTGTGACTATTTTAGGATCAACACTAAGCTGTAAATCTTTTGCCGCGATTTTTATCGTTTTACCAGTATAATCTGTCAGTTTTAAACCAGACGTCCTCAATTCTTCATATACACGAGGACGTGTAATAAAGCTCACATCAGCACCTACCGCTGCTAATCGACCGCCAATATAACATCCAATACTACCAGCACCATAAATACAGATTTTCATAGCAGTCTCCTTTTCATTTATATGTATTGCATGATTCTAGCGGAGTTAGGCTTTGCCAACTGTCAGTTATACGACAAGTCTCATCATGAAGTGTGCTGTTATTGCGTTAAACCGATAAATCACTTCGCTCATCTTCAATAAAAAACGGCACCCAAGTGCCGTTTCTATTTAAGCTTTAAATCAACTTATCCCTTCCATCAACATGGACACTTCTTCATTGTTCCACCAGCCGTTGGATAGCGGGCATCTACACAATAGCGATGAAAAGTCTTTTCATCCATTGCATCCATATCGGGATGATGCTTTTTCATATGTTCCAGATAATTTTGATAATCTGGAACACCCACCATCAAACGGAAACTTTGTTGTAAGCGTGTCCATAATGTTGCAATTCTAGACCAATTTTTAGGATTAAAAATTAGCTCCTTTTGAGACATGATGGTCATCTTGATGATTTTATAAATCACCGTTTTACCACCTTGAGCAAACTTAAGCTTCATCACTCACCTCTCACTCTATCTGTAATATCAACTTAGTGTGATTTAGAAACAGACACTTCTTCAGGATCTGCATATACCGCTGGAGCTTCATTTACTGTTGGTGTAGGACTTGCCAATGCACGACGAATTGCGCCAATAGCAGCAAACAGCATCACAATCGCAACAATCATAAAGAATGCACACAGTGCAGCATTGATTTGATTGGACAATACAATGGTTTGCATTTCTTCAAGTGTTTTGGCTGGTTTTAAAATTTCACCATTGGCAATTGCGGTTGAGAATTTATCCGCCTGAGCCAAGAAACCAATCTTAGGATTGGTATGGAAGATTTTTTGCCAACCCGCAGTCATACAGGTAATGAATAAGAAAATTGTTGGGATAATGGTAACCCATACATATTTCTCTTTCTTCATTTTAAATAAAATCACTGTACCTAAGATCAAAGCCATTGCCGCAAGCATTTGGTTACCGATACCAAACAAAGGCCATAAGCTGTTAATACCACCAAGTGGGTCGACTACACCTTGATAAACAAAGAAACCCCATCCAGCGACAGCAACCGCAGTACCGATCATATTCCCCACAAAGTTGTGTGAGTTTTTAAGTGCTGGAACAACGATACCCACCGTATCCTGTACCATAAAACGACATGCGCGTGTTCCTGCATCGACAGCAGTTAAGATAAACAGCGCTTCAAATAAGATCGCAAAATGATACCAGAACGCCATCATTGAACGATTATTAAAAATATCCGTGATGATGTGAGCCATACCAATTGCAAATGTTGGTGCACCACCAGTACGTGAAAGAATCGTACTTTCACCCACTTCTTTTGCCAGCAAGCTCAATGTTTCAGGTGTAACCACAAAACCAAGTGTACGTACTGCTTCTGCTGCGCTTTCTACTGTAGTACCCAATACTGCCGCTGGCGCATTAATCGCAAAATAAACACCCGGTTCAAGCACTGTTGCACAAATCATTGCCATGATTGCAACAAATGATTCCATCAACATACCGCCATAACCAATGACACGAATATTGACTTCGTTATCAATCAGTTTAGGTGTAGTTCCAGACGAGACTAAGGCATGGAAACCAGAAATCGCACCACAAGCAATGGTAATAAATAAGAATGGGAACATGGATCCAGCAAATACAGGGCCAGTACCATCAACAAAATGCGTAACAGCCGGCATTTTTAACATTGGCATTGCAACAATAATACCCACTGCTAAACCCGCAATTACACCAATTTTCAAGAATGTTGATAAATAATCACGCGGTGCTAATAACAGCCAAACAGGTAGAACCGAAGCCACGAATCCATAAATGATGAGTGCCCAGGTGAGTTGTGTTCCAGTTAAGGTGAAAAATGGTCCCCAATAAGGATCCGCAGCAACATTTCCACCATAAACAATGGCAGCCATCATCAACACAAAACCAATGATAGAAACTTCTGCAATCTTGCCCGGACGGATATAACGCATATAGATGCCCATAAATAAGGCAATCGGTATCGTCGCAGCAATACTAAACACACCCCATGGACTATGTGCCAGTGCTTTCACCACCACCAATGCCAATACAGCAAGGATGATAATCATCACACCTAATGCACCAAGCATCACTACCACACCAGCAAATGAACCCAGCTCTTGCTTTGCCATTTCACCAAGTGAGCGCCCATCTCGACGTGTAGAGATAAATAAAACCAAGAAATCCTGAACTGCACCAGCAAGAACAACCCCGACCAAAAGCCAAATTGTTCCTGGTAAATAACCCATTTGGGCAGCAAGAATAGGCCCAACCAATGGCCCCGCTCCTGCAATAGCAGCAAAATGGTGACCAAAAAGTACATATTTATTGGTCGGGACATAATCCAAGCCATCTGCTAAACGATGTGCTGGTGTTAATCGCCGAGGATTCAGTTCAAAAACTTTGGTCGCAATAAATAAACTATAAAAACGATAGGCGATGCTATAGACACATATCGCTGCAAGCACTAGCCAAACCGCATTGACATGCTCACCCTTGCTGACTGCAAGGATTCCAAAAGATACTGCACCAATTATGGCGACAATCACCCAGATCAATTTTGATAAGGGTGATGATTTTGTTTGAATATTTTCCATTAAAACCTCACATCTTGATTACAAAAAGCAGTTCCATTGTTTTTATAAAGCGTAATGCATTTCCGTGACTCATTCCTTGGTGACTCTACTCCTCATTTTTTTGTTTTCATCTAAGACTTTGGCATTAAAACTGGTCTGAATATGTACTATTAGCATGACATCACAGTGACTTAAATCGCGACTTTGTTATTTTTATCATCAATGTAATCATCCGACTCTCTGACTCTACTATTAATTATAGGCTGTCGATCTACGACTTTAGTCGAAAATTTAGCCGATATTCGCTATTTTTATAAAGGCTTGTACTTTTAAAAAGCCGTATACCAATTCAATCTATGTGCAATAAAAAAGGGATGATTTTCATCATCCCTCAGCGTCATCATTTTTCAATAAAATGATTAAGCACGCTCTAAGTAATCACCAGTACGGGTGTCTACACGAACGCTTTCTTCTTGCTGTACAAATAATGGAACACGTACAACTGCACCTGTTTCAAGTTTAGCTGGTTTACCACCACCACCTGAAGTATCACCACGGACACCTGGATCAGTTTCAACGATTTTCAATACAACGAAGTTTGGTGCACTAACGTTTAATGGAATACCATTAAATAGCATAATTGTGCATTTTTCGTTTGAATCGTCTTTTAACCATTTTGCAGCATCGCCCATTGCAACTTTATCAGCAGCAATTTGTTCGAAAGATACTGGATCCATGAAGTTCCACAATTCGCCATCGTTGTAGAGATAATCCATTTCTACTTCTACAATATCAGCTGCTTCTAAAGATTCACCTGATTTAAAAGTTTTTTCTAATACTTTGCCAGATCTTAGGTTACGTAGTTTTACACGGTTAAACGCTTGACCTTTACCTGGTTTTACATATTCGTTTTCCATGATTGAACATGGGTTACCATCAAGCATAACCTTTAGGCCAGCTTTGAAATCATTTGTAGAATAATAGGCCATGAAAGGCACACTCCGAACTTACTAATTTAAATCTCTACTGCGATGCTATCAGCAAATCACCCGATTTGTGACAGTGATCATTCCAAACAGCAAAGAATGTATTTTACATTTTTCGTATTCTAAATGAGCAATACATCGTGAAGCAATGAAAAAATACCCATGTTCGGTCAGATTGAGGGTAAAATCTTCGATTCATTGGTGATTCACAGCTGTTCAATACAAATCAGCTGTACTGAAAGCATTTTTCCAGTGAAATATTTCAAATTGAACCCTGACAGATTCAATCTGAACAAGCAATACCATCCGCTTTCCTCTATCTTCAACTATTTATCGCACGTGGCATGTTAAATTACTTATATCAAGAGCAAAATTGGCAATCTCAACTCAGTGATTTAATTACTGATCCATTAGAACTGTTAGAAATACTCGAACTTTCTAAAGCACAGTTATTGTCTGGTGCAATCCTTGCGTCTGGACAATTTAAACTACGTGTGCCCCGTGCATTTGTCAGAAAGATGGAAGTTGGCAATCCCCTAGATCCACTTTTATTGCAAGTTTTACCACATCATCTGGAAATGGAAGAACACGAAGGCTTTGTCACAGATCCACTTGATGAAGAACAAGCCAATCAAATTCCTGGGGTTTTACATAAGTATAAATCACGTTTTTTACTGACCCTCACCGGTGCATGTGCCGTGCACTGCCGTTATTGCTTCCGTCGTCATTTTCCATACCAAGAAAATTTACCTAAAAATGAAGACTGGTTGAACATTAAAGGTTATTTAGAAGCTCATCCTGAAATCAATGAAGTGATTTTAAGTGGAGGCGATCCATTAACTTTATCTAACCGAAAATTAGCCACTTGGATAGAACGTCTAGAATCTCTCAGTCAGATTAAGATCTTGAGAATTCATTCACGCGTTCCAATTGTAATTCCAGAAAGAATCGATGAAGAGCTGGTTTCTTTATTGAAAAACAGTAGGCTACGTGTAATTCTAGTGGTACACTCGAACCATCCTGCTGAATTAGATAATTTGACTTGTGCAAAGTTATCTCATTTAGCAAAACAAAATATTCTTGTGTTGAATCAAGCCGTTTTACTTAAAGGTGTGAATGATTCTGCACAAACTCTTGTTAATTTAAGTCAACGACTTTTTGAAGCACAAATTTTACCGTATTATCTTCATGTTTTAGATAAAGTAAAAGGTGCGCATCATTTCGATTTAGGGGCGGAAAAAATTGATCAGATTTATAAGGATGTATTGGCCAGTTTACCGGGTTATCTAGTTCCTAAATTGGTTCGAGAAGTCGCGGGAGAAAATAATAAAACACCGCTGTTTGGAGTCACAACCTTTTAAGAGTTGAAATGCTCATGATAAATAAAGAAATTTCAGAAATTTTTCAAAATATCACGGTTCTACAACGAGAAAGTCTAAGTTTTGCAGAAAATTCGGTGGCATCTGTCAATGCATGGGTGGCCACACTGTCTATTATGCAACTTGGCGATACCTCAGAGTCGGTCTTAAAAGCGATTTGTGAAATCAGCGAACTCGATTGTAGCGAAATGCTACGCTTTGATTTAATTCAAGTTTTACACCCAATTACCGAAAGCATTTTATCAAGCCTTGAAAAAAACATCTTAAATCAAGGTCTTTCTCAAAATGCGCGTATTGAACATATTATTGATTTATCCTCTAGAATTCGCACCTATTTTGCCAACGTCTATATCAATATTGTGCGAAGAAGTCATCAAACACTGGTTTCAAATAAATTCTCATTTTTTAATTTTAAACAAAAACGAAATTTACAAACAGCGCGTACACTTGCAACCTTTTATGCTTTAGAACAACTTGGTTTATTGTTGGTTCAACAGCAAATGCTCTACAGTGGTCCATTGACCCATCAATGGCTCACCACACATCATCTTTATGAGCTTGCGGTTAAAAACCAAGAATTTAATATTAATATCAACCAATTACAAGGTACACATTTTACCATTCAAAATATCCAGCAAGCCTATGCACAAGTGCTGCTTTTGGATATTTTTAATACGCATCAGATTCGCCCTTCAGAAACACAAGCACTTTATCAATGTACTTTTGATTGGGTCAAACTGATCCAAATTTTACCAAGAGAAACCAGCTTATCGCGTTATGTGATTGATGGCTCTAAAGACGTTCCACCAATTTATAATCGCAAACAACATGCGAATTTCCGTACTTCTTTGTATATTTCTACACAGAATCTGCTTGAACATATTAATTCAACGATTCATAAAGACGAATATCTGTCTAAAAATGAACAAATCTATTTATCTGCTGCGTTAAAATTTCATGTGCAAAATGTCTTGGGTACAACAACTGAACGTCAACATGAGCGTTATGAATACTCTGCACAACTTCAAATTTGTTTTAGCTTACAAACCGCACACTTCTATTTATCCAAAGCTAAGAATTTCTATGAAACACTTAATTTAAATAATAATTATGCATTTCAGTCTGAGTCCAATATTCATTCATCGATTTCAACAGGCTCAAGCACAGCATCGAACTTAGGACAAATCAAAACTTTAGACCGTGAAGCAAAACAGATCTATCAAACCCAAGTACTGGATATTAGTGTAAACGGTTATCGTATTCGCTGGTCAGATGAAACCCCACGAAATTTACGCACGGGTGAATTTATCTTGGTCAATGAAAGCCTCAATGACAAATGGAAAGGTGCGATCATTCGTTGGATCAAACAATCTGTTAAAAAAACCTATGAAGTGGGTTTAGAGGTTTTAGCTCAAGACATCTACCCATGTGCGGTAAAAGTTCCAGCTGATCGTTCGACGATTAACTACCACCCTTGCCTTATGGTTCAAGTGCAAAATTTAAATGAATCCAATGTTTCTATTATTTTGCCAAATTTACCGTTCTTCAAAGAACAACAAGCAATTTATCTACGTTTAGACACTGAAGAAATTAAGGTGTATTTAACAAAAACATTGTTAATTACCCAGAGCTTTATTCAGTACGAATTTGAATTGATCAATGATGAAGAAAATGACCGCATTGATCAGTTCATTCAACACCAATCTGCCAATTTGAATAATCAAGATGTATGGGAAGCTTTAAAGTGAGAAATTTATTATTATCGAAAAAATTAAAACTCTCTGAAACTAGATTACTCATTATTGATGATAACCAGATTCGTTATAATCAAATTATTGATCTTTTTCAAAGTAAGAATCATCAAGTACAAGCGCTTTTATTGGATGATTTAAAAAGTTTTGAAAAACAACTCAATACCTCATGGGACTTGATTATTTTTGGTCGTGCTTATGACATCAAAATTGAGCAAGCCATTACCTTAATTCAAGCCTCTGCTGATATTGATCTGCCTGTTTTGTTCTTAAAACCTGAAGATTATCAAACCAACCAATATCAGTCCTATATTCAAAAAGGCATCTATGATGTTGTTAATTTAGAATATACCGATCGTTTTTATATTAGCCTAATCCGTGCGTTGTCTTATAGCCGTACCTTACAAGCGAAAAAGCACCTTTTAAACGATCTTGAAAGTGCAAAAAATCAAGCTCAAGCCTTGGTTGAAGAACAACATAAAGCGATTGCCTTAATTCAGGAAGGTATCCATACCCAAGCCAATGCTGAATATTTAAAATTGTTTGGTCTAAAAGATGAAGCAGAAATTATTGGATTACCTGTATTAGATATTTTAAAACCAAAGAATATCAATGATTTTAAACAACGTTTTAAAAAGATTTCTCAAGGTAATTTTGATTTAGCACGTTTTGAAATTGATACACTGAATAGCAATGCTAAATCTGAAAATCCATTAAAAATTGAATTTCTGCCTTCAGATGAAGAAGACTGTATTCAAATCACCATTGAGATCAATTCTGCAAGTCAAAAACCGCAAGCACAATCATCCGAATCGAATAAGAAAAGCATCAGTGCTGTCGCAACTAGTCTGCAAAAAATTCAGTACGCTTTAATCAACCAACCTGCCAAATCGAATGCATTGGTACTGTTTAGCTTTGCCGCTTGTCCTGAGAATATTTTAACTTCTCCTTGGAAAACAGCCGTTCAATACTTAGAAGGGTTTAAAAACTTTATTCAAGAACAAACCAATACCACGGTATATCAAATTGATATGTTGTTGTATGCAGTGATTTTACAAGCTGAGTCTGACACCATTTTAGAATCTCGTGTTCATGGGCTGCATGCTTTAGAAAAGCCGCAATTATTGGAAATTGATGGTCATACCTACCCACTGAATATTAAGATTGGCTATTCAAACATACAGCAAAACAGCTTTACAGAAGCAAGTTTTAACGACGTTTTAGAACAAGCTTATAATCATCGTCTGGCAAAAAAAGACTCAGTATCCGAGCAACAATTAACGGCAACTTTACAGGACACTAAAATTGAATTGTCATTGCTTGAGCCAAAATTAGATCAAGCAGAACCGCTGCAAGTACAAAGTAACTCCATTGAATTTACCTCAAAACCTCAAGTTGAAAATACAGCTGTAGAGAAACAAGTTCAAATTCAAGAAACACCAGCGCCACATATCTTTAAAACCTCCGCGATTCTTGGTCAAATTGCCCAATCGCTTGAAAAAGGTGAGATTCAGCTAAAATACCAACAGCTTTATGACAAACAAGATAGCAATTTAAATACCTATGAAGTCAGTAGCGGTTTTATTTTTGAAAATCAGTGGAAAAAAGTAAGTAATTTAATTGATTTAGATGATGATATTGAGCTTTCAATTAAATTAGATCGCTGGATTTTAGTCGAAGCATGTAAGCAATTACATAACTTTATCACTCAATATCCAGAAGCAAAATTAATCGTCAATTTAAATCGTCATGTGCTGTTCCATGACAAACAGTTCCCTGAGCTTATTTCTAAACTATTGACCATTGTTGGAAGCCGCCAATCTCATCCACTGATTTTACAATTTGATGAGGAAGATATTGCAAAAAATATCTTAGAAACTCAAAAGCAAATTGGCGTTTTACGTGATCATGGTGCCGAAATTTCAATTCGACGTTTTGGTTCGAGCATTTCAAGTGAAGCCATCTTAAAACAATTGGATGTGAGCTTAGTAACGCTGGATGAGAAGTTTACAAAGCAGCTTAATAGTGATGCGACTATGACGCAATTCCAGCATACCCTTGAAAAATATCATGCAATCAAGCCAATTGAATTGCTACTGAAAAATCTAAATGATATGAACTCTTTTGCAAATGCGTGGAATGTAGATGTCAGATTCTTGCAAGGTGAATATTTCCAGAAGAAACTGGATCACTTGACTGATGTTCAAGATCAATAAAGTCTAATACTAAAAAGGTTGAGCATTTAAAATGCTCAACCTTTTTTAAATCTATCACTTTGTCTAATCCTGAAATAGATCAACACGAGATAAAAATCAGCAACAAAAAAACGGGCTAAAGCCCGTTTTTTATGTTTTGTCGTATTAACGCTTAACAGAACGTGACATACCAGCAAAACGTTGTTTGAATTTATCGATACGGCCGCCAGTATCAACATTCTTCTGTTTACCAGTATAGAATGGGTGGCAAGCTGAACATACGTCTAGATAAAGTGTTTCTTTACCTAAAGCTGAACGAGTTTCGATAACGTTACCACATGAACAAGTAGCAACTAATTTTTCGTATTTTGGGTGAATATCGGCACGCATGGTCGATTCTCCTAAGTTAAGAAAGGTTTAGCTGTCATCGCAATTAACCACTCTCAAAATCTAATAAAACTTTGAGGAAAGCAGATTTAAATTAAAAACCAGCAGGTTAACACCACAACAGACCATTTCTTTTGGCCCACCGAGACTATAAGCGTCAGAGCTAAGCACAACAAGTGGGCAAGATTATACTCGAAATATTTATAAATTGCGAGCCAATCGATACTAATTTATTCGTCAGAATGTTTTTGCTTTGACCAGTAGTTTGCAATCACCCCACAAACCATTAACTGGATTTGATGGAAAATCATAATCGGTAACACAATCATACCTAAAGGCTGCCCAATAAATAAAATCTGCGCCATAGGCACACCACTGGCAAGGGTTTTCTTCGATCCACAGAAGAAGATTGAAATCTGATCTGCTTTGCTAAATCCAAGCCATTTTGGAACATACAACGCCAACAGCATAATCACCGTGAGTAGAATCGAACATGCCAAGGTGAGGTAAATCAATGTAGATAAGCTGACCTGATGCCATAAACCTGCCACCACTGCCCCACTAAATGCACCATAGACCACCATCAAAATCGAGCCTTGATCAAAAACTTTGACGATCTTTGGCATTTTCTGCATCAATGGAAATACATAAGGGCGTAATACCTGCCCTAGAACAAATGGAACCAACAACAACAAGGTGATTTCGATAATAGAAGAAGTTGGATCGTAATTATGCTTAGATTGACCGAAAATAAATATGCTCACCAAAATCGGAGTAATAAACATACCGATCAGGTTTGAAAATGAGGCACTGCATACAGCCGCTGCCACGTTCCCTTTTGCAACAGAGGTAAATGCAATTGACGATTGTACTGTCGACGGCAAAAAGCACATAAACAAAAAACCCCAATACAACTGTTGACCCAGCAAAGGTTCAAGCACAGGTTTTGCCATTAGTCCCAATAAAGGAAAAACTAAAAAGGTAAAAGCAAAAACCAATCCATGCAATTTCCAATGCAAAATCCCCTCAATCACAGCTTCACGTGATAATTTTGCGCCATGTAGGAAAAATAAAATTGCAATCGCAATTGTGGTGATTTTTCCAAAGATAAGCGCTGCCTGACCTGAAATCGGTAAAATAGAAGCTAAAACCACCATCGCGATTAAAAGTATCGTAAAGCGATCCAATGCTAATAATTTCAACATTTTCATAAGCAACGTCCTGTATTTTAAACATGAAAAAGCCCAGTAGTTAAATTTTACTATCGGGTAAAATTCAATCTTACTGAGCGAAATAAATAAAGCTACTCATTTGGCTAAATGTTCACTATTTATTTACGACACATATCAAGTTAATTTAAGGTCTATTGATATGTCTTTGCCAAATAAACAATAGCCCCATCATTTTTAAATGATGGGGCTATAGGCATTTCATAAATGGCTTGCGTTGTAGGTTAAAATTGAGCAGGCAAGGCATGAAACGAAGAGAATAGCGAGACTATTTTCGAGTTTCATAACGTAGGCTGAGATAATTTTAGCCACAACCCTTCGGGACTAGCGTGTTTTTTGCCGTTACGTTGTCACCTTGCGAAACGATGTTTCTCATCATTTAGAATAGCTAAATTTCGTATTTCGCGCCTAGTATCGCCTAAAAAACACACCTAGTCGCAAACGTAGACGAATTGTCAACAGCCCCCTAATTATTTCGTGCATCTTGATCTTGTTGGATCAATTCAATTTTATAACCATCTGGATCTTCAACAAAAGCAATGACTGTGACACCACCTTTCATAGGACCTGCTTCACGTACCACATTACCACCACGCGCTTTAATCTCTTCACAGGCTTTATAGGCATCATCGACACCAATGGCAATATGTCCATAAGCATTACCTAATTCATAACTTGTAGTATCCCAGTTATGGGTAAGTTCTAACACGGTATGATGCTCTTCATCACCATAACCCACAAATGCTAAAGTAAACCGCCCTTCTTCATAATCACGTTTACGAAGTAATGTCATACCGAGAACTTCAGTATAGAACGCTAAAGATTGTTCTAAATTGCCTACTCGTAACATGGTATGCAACATGCGCATGATTTATTTTCCTGTTTGATCAGATATCATCTGCCAATATAGGCAATACAGTTCAATATTTCAATTTATCTATATTTCAGCTGCACAATGATGCCGTCTTTTGGATTGTTTTTAAGCAATAACCGCTTATTTTTAGCTGAACACTACAGCTTTATCTTTCGAGTAAGCTGTTTGAATGTGTTAGCAATCCAATGATTCAAACCACCTTCCGATAAAAAAAGCCTACTTTATCTATAAGATAAAATAGGCTACTTGTAATCATCGTAAATCTATCTTGAGTAATTCAGTCGCTTACTCGATGGATTGATTCACCTTTTGTGCTTGATGTTCTCGCAATAATTTTCCAACCCATAACACAAGCAATAGAATCGGAATACCAATTAAGGTGGTCATTAAAAAGAATTTAGGATAACCAATGTGGGTAACAATTGTTCCAGAATACCCGCCTAAAATCTTAGGTGTAAGCGTCATCAATGAACTAAAGATCGCATATTGAACTGCTGTAAATGACACACTGGTCAAACTAGACAAGAACGCAATAAATGCTGCACCCGCTAAACCAGAGGCTAAATTATCGACAACAATGGCAAAATACAGCCAACCAGAACTATATTTTTCAATCACTTTACCCTTAATTTCAACGGCTGCAGAGGAATCCGCTTTGATCACTGGAAGTGGTTGAATATCCACATCGATATCACTTTTTATCGTTGTTAATTGATAGCTTTGTTGAGTACTTAATACCGCTTGTGCGTGTTGATAATTGACCACAGCGATCACATTTTTTGAGCCAGAAGCATATAAGGCTTTACCGTCAATCGCACCACTAAACAAACCATCTTTATCTAATTTTGCAGGATATGTTTTGCCATCAAGTTTAAGGGTAATCGGCTGATCTGGATTAAGCTCAGATACAGGTATTCCCGCAATCTGCCCCTTAACCACGATACTTTGCTTTGCTTCTGTTGCAGACAATTGATTGTCACTAGTAATAGGCAATAATTGAATTTGGGGCTTGGCATTGTCTTTTAAATAAGGCACCGCATATTCATTCACGACAGCCTGATCAACTAGTGCTGCTTTGATATGAATGGTATTTTCCCCTACCAAATCCTGACGAGGCACAGAAACTTTCCAATAGCCTACTTCATCAGGTTGAGCTTGAAATTTCTTATCGCCAATCTGTACAGATACAGCTTGCATCGGTGCACCAGATTTCACCAATCCAATAAAGATCAAATTGGTTGAACTTGCCAAAACAGCACCGACAAACATCAATTTCATAATGTTCATACGTTGTGCAAGTAAGCCACCTAAAAAACCACCCAATAGGCTAAAAATAACTCCGTAAATTTTAACGGCTTCTGCAATTTGCTCTTTGGTGAAGTTTAAATCTTGATAGAAAACATTCGAAATAACACCTGCAATAATGTCTGAAATTCGATAGAAACCGATCAATAACAGCAGAACCAATGCCAGCTTTACCCCATAACGCTTAAAAAAATCAGCAATCGGGTTAACCCAAGTCTCATAGGCCATCTTTTTATTGACTACACCAAAACGAATCAACGATGTAGCAACAAGAATTGCACCGAGCCCTGAGCCTAAAAAGCGTACAGCTTCCATTAAAAACTTCAGCAAGTTGTCTTCGACTTTCCAAGTCGCTTGCAGATATTGAACCATGTCATCGGAGTAAATATATAAACAAACAAAACTCGCCACAGCCAAAATAAAGACCAAAACTAAACGATAGTAATCAATATTTTTATAGTGTTTATCAACTCGATTAACCAAGGGTTCTCGAATCACTAAAGTGGTGATAATACCCACTAGCATCACCAGCGCCATCGTTAAATAAGTATATTTCCACGCTTCATAAATATAGTTCCCTTTTGCAGTCCCCAAAGAAGCAGCAAGAAATAAAGCACCCGCACCAGCGAGAATCATCCCTAAACGATAGCCTGCGTTATAGGTCGATGCCAACACCGTTTGCATCTCGGTTTCAGCCAGCTCGATTCGATAGGCATCAATCACAATATCTTGTGTTGCTGCGGAAAACCCCAGTAATACTGCCCCCACAGCCATTTGGTAAATATAACTTTGGCCCAAAGCTGGATCAGAAAATGCCATAATACAGATCGCACAGATAATCAGTACTTGTGCAATCAACAACCAAGCACGGCGCCGACCCAGTTTTTTGGTGAGTATCGGGACGGGTAATTCATCAATCAGCGGTGCCCATACAAATTTAAAAGAATAGCCCAGCGCAGCCCAACTAAAAAAAGTCACTGCACTTTTTTCAATTCCGGCCTCACCTAACCATAAAGATAAACTTGAGAAAATGAGCAGAATTGGAATACCTGCTGAAAACCCAAGAAAGAGCATAATTGCAGCACGCCGATCGATAAAAGCGGCAAAAGCAGATTTCCATCCATTTTTTGCTGTGGAATTCTGCTCAGCTGATTGCTGAGATAGTTGCGTTGTCATTGCGTTGTTATTTTCTGAAAAATGAAATAGTGCTATTCAACCGCTTAATGCTTAGAGTTTCAATCACTTTTATGCAACTGATGAGCGCTTTTACAGATATTTCCGCTTTTGGCGCTTGATCTTTACCCCCAATCCTGTATACCTTTAACTTTTCAACCCATATAAGTTTTGGATTTCACCTGTGACCCAAAGACACGATCAATTAAGCTCTACCACTGTTTCAATTACGACGACTGCAACCCCAATACAAAAAACTGAAACGATTTTTCCATCTGCTTTTGATCAAACGGAAATTCAAAACACGTTGACACAAACCGCACTAAAATCAGAACAACTGACGCATATCCCTAATCTGAGCAAGATTCCTACCTCAACCAAGAGAATCAAGCCTTTAAATAATTTCTTAGGGCAAGATCGCGCCAGAGCCTCTGTAGAAGCAGGGATTGCTTTACCTTATTCAGGCTACAACATTTTTGCTGTGGGGACGGCAGGTCTTGGCAAAAGAACCATGATCAAGCGTTTATTACAGCAGCATGCCAAAACCATGCAAACGCCTGATGATTGGGTCTATGTTTATAATTTTAAAAATGCGCGACAACCGATTGCACTGCGTTTTCAAGCGGGTCAAGGCAGTAAGTTTCAAGCTTTAATCCACCAAGCATGGCAAACCATTCTCAAGCAACTTGAACGTCGCTTTAGTGCTGAAACTTATCACAATCGTATTGAACGTATTCGTCAAATCACGGGAAATGAGCAACAACTCGCTTTGGTTGAACTGACCAAAGAAGGCGAAGACCTCGACCTAAAACTGATTAATCGTAACGATGAACATATTTTTGTGCCGATCCATGTCAAAGATGACAAAGTATTGGAAATGTCACAGGAAGATATTAATGCGCTCGACAGTAAACAGCGCGCAGAAATTAATTCCAATATGCGTTATATGGATAAAAAACTTGAACGGCTTGGCCTTCAGTTAGGTGATTTGGAAGATGATGCACGTGATCAAGTTTCTGAATTGAATCGTGATATTGCCAAACAAGTGGTGATTCCTCGTATAGATTTGATTTTAAGTAAATTTAAAACCGTACACGGACTCGATCAATACTTAAAGCATTTTGCAGCAGATATCATTGAAAATGTTGAAACGATTTTAGATCAAGAAGGCGAAGAGTTCTCTCCTGCTTTATTTAATCGGGTTCCTTCACGTTACCAAGCCAATGTTGTGGTGAGCAATAAGCCAAACTCTGGTGCACCAGTTATTTTTGAAGACTTCCCAACACACTATAATTTACTAGGACATGTTGAACAGCTGACGCAAAACGGCACCATCACCACCGACTTTACTCTGATTCGCCCAGGCTCATTGCATCAAGCCAATGGTGGTTTTTTAATTTTAGAAGCAGAACAGCTGTTAGAACAGCCTTATGCATGGCAAGGGCTAAAACGTGCTTTAAAATCAGGACAATTAAAGCTGTCTTCTCTTGAGCACATGCTGACTTTAACTGGCAGTATTTCAATTGAGCCTGCATCTGTGCCGCTCAACTTAAAAGTGGTTTTATTGGCAGAACCTGAAATTTATTATGAAATTTTAGAACTAGAGCCAGAATTAGGCAGTGTTTTTAAAATTCGTGCTGATTTTACCGATACCCTGCAACGTAATGATGATAATGAACAAGCTTATATGCAACTGATTGCAGACTATGTTCAACAAGACAAATTACTGCCTTTTGATCGCTCAGCATTGGCGGCATTACTAACAGATTCAAGCCGCCAAGCTGAAGACCAGAGTTCATTGTCTTTACATGCTTTGACCCTAGGTGACTTGATCCGTGAATCTCATCATCACGCTGCACAGTCAGATGAAAAGTTAGTCACCTCTCATCATATCAACACTGCCCTAAAACATCGTCAATATCGCTTAGGCTATTTAAGAGAGCTTTATTGGCAAGACTTGTCACGTGGTACGCAACTGATTGAGACACGCGGCCATCGTTTAGGTCAGATCAATGCTTTATCCGTGATCCACTATGCTGATGTTGAGTTTGGTCTACCGTCACGCTTAACCGCTTCGGTATATCAAGGTGGTGGTGACATTCTAGATATTGAGCGCAGTGTAGAACTTGGTGGTTCATTACATGCCAAAGGTGTCTTGCTGATGTCGAGTTTCTTAAAAGCTCATTTTGGTCGTGAACAGATTTTGCATTTCTCTGCTGCCCTCGCCTTTGAACAAAGTTATGGTCAAGTAGATGGTGACAGTGCCACGGTTGCAGAGCTATCTGCATTGATTTCCGCAATCTGCCAATTACCTATTGATCAATCGTGGGCGATCACAGGTTCGATGAACCAATTGGGTCAAGTTCAACCTATTGGTGGGGTCAATGCAAAAATTGAAGGATTCTTCGATGCGTGCAAACTCCAAGGATTGACAGGCAAACAAGGGGTGATTATTCCACGTCAAAATATGCAGCATTTAATGCTTCGCCATGATGTGATTGAGGCTGTCAATGAGGGTCAATTCCATATACATGCAATAGACACCATTGATCAAGCTTTAGAAATCCTAATGGCACGTCCTGTTGGGGCATTAGATAAAAAAGGTCGTTATACCAAAGGTTCAATCTATGCGGCAGTGATGGCACAGCTTGAATATTGGCAAGCCTTGGAAGATGGCGTTGAAATAGAGCACAAGCCAAAGAAAAAGAAAAAAAAGAACAAAGGGAAAAAACTGAAAAAGGCAGAAGCTGAATCAACAAGCATCATTACTGACGAAAACCAAACTGAAGTTGCAGCAAAGCAAAATAAGCGCAAGTCAGCTTAAATTGCTTCTTGGATAGACCTCAATCAGACAAAGCTTTGAATATTCAAAGCTTTGTCTGATTCATACTGATAGCTTGTTAAATATACAAACAAAGATTGGAACCGCTCATCAGCCATAACCTAATTTCTCTAGATTGTTGATCAATTCAGTCACGTGACAACAACATAAAGCCTAGCCAATAAAAAAGCACCTTCCGGTGCTTTTTCTACATCATCAACTTATTAAGCATCTGGTGCTGGGCTATATTGCTCGATCAATGGCTTTAATTCACCATTTTGGAACATTTCTAGCATAATGTCGCTACCGCCAATCAATTCGCCATTAATCCACAATTGCGGGAATGTAGGCCAATTTGCAATTTGTGGCAAAGTTGCACGAATATCTGGATTTTCCAAGATATTTACATAAGCAAATGGACGACCAATTTGGCTAAGTGCTTCAACTGCACGTGCAGAGAAACCACATTGTGGAAATTGCGGTGTACCTTTCATATAAAGAAGTACTGCATGTTTAGCTATTTGATCGCGAATTAACGCTTCTGTATCACGCGCTTGTTCAGTCATTGATTAAATCCTCAACTCATCTGCCTGCATTATACCTAAATCCACAATAAAGAATATGTCTAGACGATTATTTCCAATTTTATTTATATTAAAGCTTTAAATCTTGTGCATATTTTGGTTAGATAATCTTTTACCCTTTCCACTCCTAACAGATAAGAGTTAGTTATGAATAACATTACCCTCGCTCCGGTACAAACTGATCAACCTTCACACTTGATGCCTGTATTCAGCCGTCAACCGATCAGCTTTGTCCGAGGACGAGGTTCTTATCTTTATACTGAAAATGGTACTGAGTATTTAGATGCATTGACGGGTATTGCTGTGTGTGGCTTAGGACATGCTCATCCTGTTCTAGCTGAGGCTATTGCAGAACAAGCGGCTACATTAATCCATACCAGCAATATTTACGAAGTCGCTTGGCAAACTGCAGCAGCGCAAAAGCTGGCTGAAGTTTCAGGTATGGAAGAAATCTTTTTCTCAAACAGTGGTGCAGAATCAAATGAAGGTGCAATTAAAATTGCACGTAAATTTGGTCACTTACAGGGTGTTTCCAACCCAAAAATCATTGTTGCGGATCAATCATTCCATGGTCGTACCCTTGCAACGCTTTCAGCTACCGGCAATAAAAAGGTTCAAGAAGGCTTTGCACCACTGGTTGAAGGCTTTATTCGTGTGCCTTTTGGCGATGTAGAAGCCATTGAAGAAGCCGCTATTCAACATTCTGATATTGTGGCAATTTTGGTTGAACCGATCCAAGGTGAAGGTGGTGTCAATACCGCACCTCAAGGCTTTAGCTACCTTGAAGATATTCGTCGTATTTGCAACCAACATAATTGGTTAATGATGCTGGATGAAGTTCAAACAGGTAATGGCCGTACTGGTAAATACTTTGCTTACCAACACACCAATATTATTCCAGATGTTTTAACCACAGCAAAAGGCCTCGGAAATGGTTTTCCAATTGGTGCTGTGATGACACAAGGTCGTGGTGTTGGAGTACTTGCTGCGGGAAATCATGGCTCTACTTATAGTGGTACGCATTTAGGCTCTCGTGTTGTCTACACAGTGATTGACTTGATCCAAAAAGAAAACATCGTTGCAAATGCTGCTAAAATTGGAGCATATCTGGTTGATCAGTTCCGTGCTCAACTTGTGGAGCAAAATGTGATTGTGCGCGGTTTCGGCATGATGATTGGTATCGAATTACCTAAAGACTGTGCCGAATTAGTAAACATTGCACGTGATAAGCATTATTTAATTATTAACGTTACTTCAGGCAATGTGGTGCGTTTACTGCCGGCTTTGAATATGAATCATGAGCAAGCAGATGATCTATTAAAACGCTTAGTACCCGCAATTAAAGAGTTTCTTGCCTAATTGCGAATAAATGCTTTAAGAGATTAATCCGTTAATCTCTTTTGGTTTTGTCATGAATGCTTATCAAATTGCAAATATAGAAAAGCCGCTTTAAAGCGGCTTTTTTATTAGAACTTATTAGAATTAAAACTTTATGAAGCTTCTTGGAAAATTCTACCACCAGGCAACTGGCTAAAATATTGTTTCAAAGCATCCAAACAACGATGAATTTTCATCGGCTGCTGTTCACGCTTTAAGGTCACAGCACTTAAAGTGAAAGTTGGTAATTTCCACTCTGGAAGCACTTCAACCAATGTTCCGTTCATTAATTCTTTTTGCACATCTAAATAAAGGATTCGCGCAATACCATGCCCATGTTGGCACAATGATTTTGCAACAAATACGTTATTTGTCTGAAGACGATGCTTCATTTCTAAATTAACAACTTCACCTGTTGCACCATGCTGAAATGAAAAATGTTGAGAATTTTTCATGATATTTATCGGAATCAAATCATGATTCTGTAAATCTTCAGGACGTGAAATAGGCGCTGTTTGATTTAAATAACTTGGCGATGCAACTAAGATCTGATCGACTCGTGCAAGTGGCATACAGCTCAAGTTATTCGCATCTTCGATTTTTGAAGACATGCGAATAGCAATATCTATACGCTCTTGAATCAAGTCGATATATTGGTTATCTGCTTCAAAATGAACCATCAAACCTCTATGTGCCGACATCCAATGCGATAAAGCAGGAACAACATGGGTTGCTCCTATTTCCGGGGTTGTCGCAATACGCAAATCCCCAACTAAATCATCGCGCAACTCATTAATGCGGATTTTTCCACGCTCTGCGGCAGCGAGCATTTCTTGACAACTGTGGAAAAAAGCTTGACCAGCCTCAGTTAAACTCAGCTTTCGCGTAGAACGATGTAGAAGTGTCACTTCCATTTCATGTTCTAGAGATCTAATTTGCTGACTAACCGCACTAGTCGTAATGCCAAGGTCACGCGCGGCACCACTAAAAGAGCTTTTTTCAACAACACAAGCAAATACACCCATTGCCCGAAGTTGATCTAACATAAATTTCCCTCTGAAATTATGAGCTGTTTCACACTTTTTTGTTCAAAACAACTCATTGTATTATACGAAGAAAATTACACTTTGCATTAAAATATTTAATTTATTGGTAAAATATTTGCTGGGTTTATCGGTTTTCCATCTAAACGTACCTGAAACTCCAACATGGTACTGCTAGCACCTGAAGATCCCATCTCTGCAATCTTCTGTCCTGCTGTCACAGTTTGACCACTTTTCACCAACATTTTGCTGTTATGAGCATATGCAGTAATGTAACCATCGATATGTTTTACTAAGACAAGATTACCATATTCTTTTAATCCATCTGCAGCATAAACCACCTGTCCATCCGCTGCGGCAAAAATTGGATCACCTTGATTCCCTCCAAAACGTATTCCTTTAATATTATTCGCAATATTATAATTTGCAATAACAGATCCATTTGATGGTTTTACCCATCTCAATTGGGTTGATTGTACTGTCGTCGTCGTTTGTACAGGCGGCGGCGTTACTGGCTGAGCCGTCGTTGTGCCAGTTGGCGATGTCGGCTGCTGTGTTGGTAACTTAATCGTTTGGCGTTGAATTTGCGGTTCATTGCTCGTCAACGGTTTCGTTGTAGATCGAGTGACATTGCCCCCACCTTTTTTCAAACGTAATGACTGGCCTACATAAATTCGATAAGGCGCAGCAATATCATTCATTTCAGCAACACTGAGATAACTCAAACCATAACGCATAGAGATTGCGCTTAAGGTATCACCAGAACGAACTGTGTAATAGTCAGGCGCAACAGCATAACGTGTAGGGTTATTAATTTGAGGCTTCGATGCACACCCAGTCACCACTATGGCAGAGGTGATTGCTATTGTGGACAAAATGATTTTCATCCATCGCTTAGGCATTTGAATTGGAAGTGTTGATCGAGCCAAAAGCATTGATTTCCCTCTCTACAATCTTAAAATTTAAAAATATTTGCTTAAGATTAGCAAAATACACACGCATTTCACTGTTTAACAGTGCTTTTTCACAAAGTTATAACACTCATACATCAAAATGACTATGTGAGAGTTGTGATTGTAGTGTTTCAAGAATTGTGTAATTGGTTGCATCCATCTGAATTGGGGTAATACTGACGCAACCATTGGCAATGGCAAAAAAGTCAGATTGCAGGTTTTGTGCATTTTTTTGCGGATCTGTCACCGCTTCACCCGCCAAACCAATCCAATAGACTTGACGACCACGCGGGTCAACCTGACTGGTTATCGGCTTTGATTGTATTCGACGCCCCTGATATGTAATTTGAGCCCCTAAAATTTCAGCGACATCGGGAATATTGATATTTAAGATATGTCGTGGAGGCAGTTCGGGTAAGCCTTTGGCAATAAAGCTGTAAACCCAGTTTGCAGCTTGTGCATAATCTCCAGGGTTGTCATAGGAACGTACATTACTGCCTGCCAATGAAACTGCGATTGCTGGCTGTTTCATCAAACGTCCTTCAAATGCCGCCCCTACGGTTCCAGAATAAAGGACATCGTCACCTAAATTCGCCCCACTATTGATTCCACTGACAACTAAATCAAACTCAAAATCAAATAAACCATTCATGGACAAATAAACACAATCAGCAGGTGTCCCATTGACTGCCCACATATCTGGTGCAACTTGAATCGGTCGAAGTGGTCGATCTAGGGTTAATGCACTTGAATAACCACTGCGCTCACTTTCTGGCGCAACAATAACAACTCGACCTAGAGGTCGTAATGCTTTTGCTAAAGCTTGAATACCTGGTGCAAAAACACCATCATCATTGGCAACTAAAATATTCACAAAAAGGTTCTCTGACTAAAAATTATTAAATGACTACTGAGTAATTTAATTCAAATTTATTGAACAATTATATATAGTTAGTTACTCAATTTTAAATCTAATTTGTGACTATAAAGATGATTACACGTTCTCTTACTCATACTATTTCTATCGCACTCATCACACTTTGTGCACAATCTGCATTTTCAGAAACATTAACTTCACAAGAATCTGATCGAATTGCGAAAGAAGATATTGCCGCAACACAGGTGCTTGCCGAAGTTTGCCCAGCGTTAATTGGAAACAACCCTGCATTTCAAACTAAAATTGCAAGTTTAACCCAAACCTTATTAAAGGATTTGTCCAAACCTACAACATTGACTCAGCTTCAACAAGATCCAGAATACCAAACTGTACTCAAAGAAGCACAAATCAGTGCCAAAGAAGTTGATCAAGCTGAACACAAAGCAGTATGTGCTGATGTACTCGAACTTCCACACTAAAATAAGATAAAAAAACTTCCCCCCAATGCGATGTTAAAAAATCCTTTTTTGACATCTTTTGCATTGTTCAGTGTGCGAAAATTTCAAATAAATCTACAACATCGATACACTTTCTCTATATTTTTCACAGTTTTTACGTTTAATCTATGCAGATTCTTAAATTAAAAATTGATTAGGTTATTTATGCGTATGACGTTAAAAATGCTTACATTAAGCCTTGTTTCAGCAAGTGGTTTATTTATGACCCATGCTTTTGCCGCATCTGACAAAATCGAAGTCACCCAGCAACAAGTATCTAAAGAAGAATTGGCTGCAATTTATGTATTGTCGGATATCTGCCCGAGTCTAATCAAAACAGATGCTGCATTTAATAAAGGTTTTGATCACTTGCTTAAAGACTATATGCCAAATGACAAAGATCCTAAAGCAACCTTAAAATCACTTGCCAAGCAAAAAGATTTCCAAAGAGCTTTAAAAGAAGCAAAAAGTGATGCTAAAAAAGCGGGTGATACTGAAAACACAGCAATTTGTAATGACATTAGTAACTATCAGTCATAACGATTTCTGCAATTTATCCAACAAATATTGAATTAGTTACAATAAGTAAGAAATAAGCCGACTTTCCTTATAGAAGTCGGCTTTGCTTTGCCCTAAAATGCTAGCCTGTTTGTGCTCATATAACGATTGGAACGACCTAGAATGATTCGAAAAAGCGCCATTGCTGCATTATTACTTTTACCTTCATTTTCTTATGCAGCAACCGTCTTAACCACTCCGCCAGAATTAAATAATAAATCGTATGTCTTAATGGACTATGAGACAGGTCAAATTCTTGCATCGAAGAATGAAAATGAAAAATTAGCACCTGCTTCGATGACGAAAATGATGACGAGTTACATCATTGAGCAAAAACTTCTTAAAGGCGAACTGACCGAAAGTGAAAAAGTTCGCATGAATGAGTCTGCATGGTGTCGTGGTAGCAGTACTGAATCTTGTATGTATGTGCCGTTAAATGGTACTGCAACAGTTTTAGAAATGTTACGAGGCATTATTATCCAGTCGGGTAATGATGCATCTAAAGCAATGGCTGAACATATTTCAGGTAATGAGGGTTCATTTGCCTATGCAATGAACCAAGAAGCCAAACGTGTAGGTATGGTCAATACACACTTTATCAATGCAACGGGTATGCCTGCTGAGGGTCATTACTCAACTGCTAAAGATATGGCGGTACTTGCTAAACATATCATTCATGACAGTTCAAAATATTATCCTATTTATTCTGAAAAAGAATTTACCTTCAACGGGATTAAACAAGGTAACCGTAATGCCTTGCTGTATACCGACCCAAGTGTTGATGGCTTAAAAACAGGTCATACCGATGAAGCAGGTTATTGCTTAACCACATCTTCAAAACGCGGCCCAATGCGTTTGATTTCTGTGATTTTTGGTGCACCATCGATGAATGAACGTGCCAGCCAAACACGCTCATTGTTAGCTTGGGGTTATTCAAACTTTGAAACAGTCAGTGTTCAACCTGCAAATCAAGTGCTTGCTAAAGCAAAAGTTTATTTTGGTAAAGAAAATGATGTACAAATTGGTTTAGCTGAAAACTTCAATGTGACCATGCCTAAAGGTCAAGCCAATGCCATCAAAACACAAGTCACTGTTCAACCCAACTTAAATGCACCATTAAAACAAGGTCAAGTTGTTGGTAAATTAACAGCAACTTTAGATGGTAAAGTGATTGCTGAAAAACCATTAGTGGCGTTAAAAGCTGTAGAAGAAGCAGGCTTCTTCTCTCGCTTGATCGACCATATCAAAATGTTCTTTAGCAACTTGTTCTAAGTTATTCGCTTAAACCAATATTGAATTTATTAGACTAAAGCACAGGCATCCTGATCACAGATTTGGATGCCTTTTTAATTTATACTCGGTAAAAATACACTGGTTAAATTTTGCTTTTGACATGGAAGCCAACATGAAAAAAAATATTCGTTCGTATTTAGGCCATCATCCTAAAATTGATTCAACCTGTTATATCGATGATCTCTCGGTTGTAATCGGTGAAGTAACTTTGGCGGAGAATGTATCGGTTTGGCCTTTTGCGGTGATTCGTGCGGATGTCAATCACATTAAAATTGGCCGTTATTCTAATGTACAAGACCATTGCATGTTACATGTCAGTCATAAAAATGATGCTAAACCCAATGGCTCACCTTTAGTGATTGGAGAAGATGTGACCATTGGACATCATGTCACCTTACATGGTTGTACCATTGGCAACCGGGTTTTAGTGGGAATTAATACAATTGTTCTAGATGATGTGGTGATTGAAGATGATGTCATGATTGGTGCAGGCTCACTGGTTCCACCGCGTAAGCGCTTAGAAAGTGGTTATCTCTATGTAGGAAGCCCAGTGCAAAAGGTTCGCCCTTTAACTGACAAAGAAAAGGAATTTTTGCCTTATTCAGCAAGACACTATGTCAAAGTAGCAAATCATTATTTAGAAGCGAACGATTAATCATAAGATTAAAGCAAATATCTAGGCATGCTTAAAAGCGTATTTGTTATTTGAATACATGTTGCTCAAGTAAATCTAATTCCACTGAACTACAGTGGAATTAGGCATTACATTTTGGATCAAACCGCTATTCAGAGACCTTGTAGTATTTGGTTAATTCTTCAAATACTGGTGCTTTGACATTGTCTTTTAAAATATAGCGGGTAATCACACCTTGATCTGTATGTATTTCCATAAAGATATTTTGCGAGCCTTTGAAGTCCCCCATTAGGTTGACTGGAATAAGCACACTGTTACGAGAACGATTTGCTTTAAATGCAAAATCAATTTCAGTTGGCCCAATCACATTAAATGAGTGACTTTTTGCACCATCACTAAATACAACTTTTTCAATATTATATTTGGTATAGGCGCTATTTAAGCTGAGTTTTACCTTTAAAAAGTCTTTATGTGTCTCATTCCACACTACAGTGACGATTGGACAAAGTTCACTTGGCTGGCAAATTAATAATCCCTGTGTACCTAGATTTGAAGTGGCGTCATTAGGATTTGAAGCACACCCAGTGATCAGCAATACACCTAAAGGTATACATAATAATTTCTTTATCATACTTTTTAAATCCTATTGTATGCCCAAGAATTGGAATGGCTAAGCGATCTTAAAACAAGAACTGGCTTTACCTGTATAAAACGTTGCTTGATCAAGCCCCAATTCAAGCTTTTTTGATTTGACTATCTTTTATAGCCAATGTCTTTTAATTCTATCCAAAAAACATTCGACGATACAGTAGATTCAAACAAATAAAGTCTTTTATGTTTTAGCAGTGTACACCTGTATATAACGAATATATTTAGTCCTTCTTTCGGTATTGAATCCAATAATCATACAAACGTATTGCGTATAACACTCAACATATCTGCACATGAATATTCCAGTAATCTATTGAGTTGGCGTGATAGGCCAAAATGCATCAGTTTATATGAGAATTTTTATGTGAAACACTCTACCCTACAACAATACCGATATAAAATAATAGATTAATCAGTTAAAGCGCTGAGATTTCAGCTCCAAATGCAAGATAAGAAAACTTGCCCAGAACTATTTTAAGCATATTGTCGATACATCTCCGCTTAGGATGATCAAAGAAAATCCGCATGAACATAGCCACCACGTGCTAAATTTTGTAGAATAATGCTTTATCTCCCTTGGTGCTGGTCATGACCGCTTGGACACCCCACGTTACTGTTGCGACAGTTGTAGAAAAAGATGGAAAATTTCTTTTTGTAGAAGAATATACTGAAGGTGTAAGCCATACTGTTTTCAATCAACCCGCTGGCCATGTTGAATGTGGTGAAACTATTATTCAAGCTGCGTTACGTGAAACCATGGAAGAGACAGGATATGCAGTAGAAATCAATTCATTACTGGGGATCTATACCTATACCCCACCCATGTTTCCAGACCGCACTTATTTTAGATTTTGCTTTTTAGCACATGTGACTGAATACTTTCCAGACGCACAACTGGATACAGATATTATTGGCCCACAATGGATGACGCTTGAAGAACTGCTTGAATCTGCTCGCGCCAGAAGTCCTTTGGTCATTAAAGCTGTACAAGATGCACTTTCTGGGCAAAAATACCCACTTTCGCTCATCTATGAGCACCAAAACTCTCCTTTAATTTCAAATTTGGATGCCTAATCCTATGCAACAACGTGTCATCGTCGGTATGTCGGGTGGTGTAGATTCATCTGTTTCTGCTGCACTTTTACTTCAACAAGGATATCAAGTTGAAGGGCTTTTCATGAAAAACTGGGAAGAAGATGATGGCACGGAATATTGTACCGCAATGGATGACCTTGCTGACGCACAAGCGGTGTGTGACAAAATTGGGATCAAACTCCATACTGCAAATTTTGCAATGGAATATTGGGATCGCGTTTTTGAACATTTCTTAGCAGAATATGCCGCTGGGCGTACACCAAACCCCGATATTCTGTGTAATAAAGAAATTAAATTCCGTGCATTCTTAGATCATGCTGTCAATTTAGGCGCGGATTTTATTGCAACTGGACATTATTGTCGCCGTGGCGAAACAACCACCAATTCAAAAGGTGATCAATATGCGCCTTTATTACGTGGTGTAGACAATAACAAAGATCAAACTTATTTTCTTCACGCGGTTCATGGTCGTGAAATCAATAAGACCTTGTTCCCTGTTGGTGAGATTGAAAAACCACAAGTACGTAAAATTGCGGAAGAACTGGGTTTAGCCACTGCCAAGAAAAAAGATTCCACTGGGATTTGCTTTATTGGTGAACGCCGTTTTAATGACTTCTTAAAACAATATTTACCGGCTCAACCCGGGAAAATTGTCTTAGATACAGGAAAAGAGGTTGGTGATCATCACGGCTTAATGTACTATACGCTCGGTCAGCGTGGTGGTATTGGTTTAGGTGGACTCAAAGGCGCAGAAGAAGGTGCTTGGTTTGTTCTACATAAAGACATCGAAGGTAATCGTCTTGTGGTTGGACAAGGTCATGAACATCCACTGATGCAGAGTACCATTTTATGGTCTGAAACAATTGACTGGGTTGCGGGTGAACAAGCAATTCCAGACACAGGTTTCCGATGCACGGCAAAAACTCGTTACCGTCAGCCTGATCAAGCATGTACAATTTATAAAGATGCAAACACGCCAAATGGTGTTCGTGTCGAATTTGATGAAGCACAGCGTGCCGTAACACCGGGACAAAGTGTTGTTTTCTATGTCGATGAAGTCTGTTTAGGTGGGGGTGTGATTCATCATACCAATGCACCAAAACCAGATTTTATTGAGTAATGATTAAAAATTATTTAAAGGAATTTAGGCATGGTTGAGTTGCCCTTTCAACAGCCTCAAACTTTGAATCAACGCCAAAACCGAGCTTTGGCGTTAGCAGCTGTGTTTCAAGCAACACAGCTGACGCATATGACTGCAATGTCAGGACGTCAAAGTATTGGTGAAAGTGGTAATTTCTATTTTGAACAGCTCATCAAAGCCAGCCTCAATATCCGTGCCACTGCCAATTCATCAGGTCAAACTTTAGACTTCTTCAATCAATTGGCAGACATTTCCTTAGGTTTAAAAACTTTAGAAAGTAGCATTACACAACCTTTCTCAGCATCACCAAAATCTAGAATTCCTAAAATTGCCAATGCAAAACTGCCAATGACTTATGCCATGTCATTATTGGCCTTGGAAAAAAAAGTTTATAGCAATCCAAAGTTTGTTGAAATTATTGAACAATCTCAACAAAAAATATTAAAACAGCTGTCTTTTTTTGATAATAACTATTTACATCCAAGTATCATTGCCAATTTAGCACAGACCTATGTCGACACTGCTGGTCAAATTAACCCCCGAATTCTAGTCCGTGGTAATGCAGAAGCCTTCAAAGACTCTGCACATACCAATCGCATCCGTGCCAGTTTATTCACAGGCTTACAAATGGCTCACCTATGGCGTCAATTAGGTGGAAGCTCATGGAATATGATCTTTAGCAAACGCAAACTTCTTCAAGATATTCAAGATCTTGCTCGATTACAATATCAGGTTGTTTAATTTGATACTGTTCGAGTTACGCCATTCGCTCTAATTCCAAAATTTAAGGAATCTTTATGAACGCTTTAACCGCACTTTCTCCACTAGACGGACGCTATGCAAGCAAATGTGATGCATTACGCCCTTACCTCTCTGAGTTTGGTCTAATCCATGCTCGTGTGACTGTTGAAGTGCGTTGGTTACAAGCGCTTGCAAATCGTCCTGAAATCACAGAAGTTCCAGCTTTTTCTGCTGCAACCAATACCGCTTTAGATGCGATTGTTACTCAATTTTCTGAAGATGATGCTAACCGCATTAAAGAGATTGAACGTACCACTAACCATGATGTAAAAGCGGTTGAATATTTCTTAAAAGAAAAAATTGCACATATTGATGAGCTTAAAAATGCAGGCGAATTTATTCACTTTGCTTGTACTTCAGAAGACATCAACAACCTTTCTCACGCTTTGATGTTGAAAAATGGTCGTGAAGTGTTAGTTGTTGCTATGCAACAAATTGTTGATTCTATTGTGGCTTTAGCTGAAACACATGCAGAACAACCAATGCTATCACGCACCCATGGTCAAACTGCGAGCCCAACTACTTTGGGTAAAGAAATGGCCAACGTTGCATATCGTTTAGCGCGTCAAATCAAACAGTTTAAACAAGTTGAATTATTGGGCAAAATTAATGGTGCAGTGGGTAACTACAACGCACACTACTCTGCTTATCCTGAAATCAACTGGCCTGCTCACTCGCAAGCATTTGTTGAATCACTCGGTTTAACTTTCAACCCTTATACAACTCAAATCGAACCACACGATTACATCGCGGAATTGTTCGATGCTTTACGTCGTTTTAACACAATTTTAATCGACTTTAACCGTGACGTTTGGGGTTATATCTCTTTAGGCTTCTTTAAACAACGTTTAAAAGAAGGTGAAGTCGGTTCTTCTACAATGCCTCACAAAGTCAATCCAATTGATTTTGAAAACTCTGAAGGTAACTTGGGCATTGCCAATGCAGTATTAGCCCATTTAGGCGAAAAATTACCAATTTCTCGTTGGCAGCGTGACCTTACAGACTCGACTGTATTGCGTAACATGGGTGTTGGCTTGGCACAAAGTTTAATTGCTTTTGAAGCATGTTCAAAAGGTATTGGTAAACTTGAGCTTAATGCAGCACGTATTCTTGAAGACCTTGATCATGCTCAAGAAGTATTGGCTGAACCAATCCAAACTGTAATGCGCCGCTATGCAGTTGAAAAACCATATGAAAAATTAAAAGCATTGACTCGTGGTCAAGCGATGACACGTGACATGATGGTTGATTTTGTCAATGGCACTGAACTTGAAGCTGTACCTGCTGCTGATCGTGCACGTTTGGCTGAAATGACCCCTGCATCTTACACAGGTAATGCTGCGGATCAAGCCAAACAAATTAAAGATTTGATTGCTAAAATCTAAGCTCTTAATCTTCTAAAAGACCTAAAAAATGCGAAGCCGATGCTTCGCATTTTTTTTGCATTTTGATTACAATGCGCAGTAATAATTTTTAGAAAATACCATAATGATTTATCATACCTTAACAAAAAAACATTGGCTTGTACTTGCTGTTCTTGCAATCGCAATCATTCTTGCCAGTATCAATCCTTTAGAATACCCATCCTACATGCTGCATCAGGTTGGCACCTTGCTCATGCTGATTACCCTGTTTTTCTGTTTAAAGAAAATAGGACTGACATTTTCATCATTTTTATTGTATATCCTCTTCTTGGTGATTCATGTCATTGCCGCACATTATCTTTATTCTTATGTGCCTTATAATGATTGGTCAATCAAATACTTACATTTTGATCTCAATCAAGCAATGGGTTGGACACGTAACATGTTTGACCGCTTTGTACACTTATTCTATGGTTTATTCCTTTACCCATTTTTCTACCGAATTTTCCAAGTTTGGTTACCCAACTTAAAGCCTAAAACCTTATTTTTATTGGTCATTCAATTTGTTATGGCAACCAGTTTATTTTATGAATGGATTGAATGGTGGATTGCTATTGGCCTATCTCCTGAAGAAGCTGAAAACTACAATGGACAACAAGGTGATATATGGGATGCGCATAAAGATATGTTCTTAGCCACCATTGGTGCAATCATGACAGGGCTAGTCTCTTTAAAAGCTACGGCAAAAGAGAATCATCCTCAAGAATAAGGCCTCCCTCCCTTCCAATATACTCACTTAGCGATCAAGTTCTTGGTGAGTATAAAATCAACTGAGTTTTACTTTTGCAATCTCTGTTTATTCTCTAAGATATCGGGCAAACTGCGCTCGATCCAACCAATCAAATAGTTTAATTTTTCAGCCGCTTGTGCACCTAAAATCGTCAATTGATACTCTACTTTGGGTGGTACTTCAGGGTAAACCGTTCTCAATATAAAGCCATCTTGTTCAAGCACTTTTAATGTCTGTGCAAGCATTTTTTCGCTGATTCCCTCAATTCGATTACGCAGTTCGCTAAAACGTTGTACGCCATCATTTAAACAACGTAAAACCAATACAGACCATTTGCTAGTTAAATGCTCCAATATTTCTCTAGATGGACACTGGCTGGATAAAACTTGACCAATTAAATCACTTGAAGCATAGATGCTCATAAATTCTCTCTACACAGTAATTAGCTTACTTTTAGGTACGTACTTACATATAGTAAGTTTAATGATTATGATCATAACATCAAGTTTAAAAAACATCCAATTTAAATCATATTTAAAGGTGAAATTATGAAAATCGCAATTACAGGTGCAACGGGTCAACTTGGACAATTGGTGATCCAAGCCTTACTTCAACATACTGCCGCTGAAAATATTGTAGCGCTGGTTCGAAATATAGATAAAGCACAGTCGCTTAAACAACAAGGGAGTGAACTTCGCCTATTTAACTATGATCAACCTGAAACATTAATACCTGCTTTACACAATGTAGATAAATTACTTTTAATTTCAGCCAATGAAATTGGTCGTCGCACCCCACAACATAAAGCAGTTATAGATGCAGCAGTCGCAGCCAAAGTTGAATACATTGCCTATACCAGCTTACTCAATGCAACAGATAACCCACTCGGTTTAGCACAAGAACATCGTGAAACAGAAGCTCTCATTCTGCAAAGCGGTTTGAAATATACATTTTTACGCAACAATTGGTATAGCGAAAATTATCTTGGCAACGTTAAGCATACTGCGGAAACAGGAACACTTTACGGCAGCGCTCAAAATGGAAAAATCAGTTCAGCTTCTCGTTTAGATTATGCCGAAGCTGCAGCCAAAGTCCTTGCTTTCTCAGGTCATGAAAATAAAACCTATGAGCTTGCAGGTTCAAATCATTTTACCCTTGCAGATTTAGCCTCTTATATCGCTTTGGCATCAGGTAAAACTGTACAGTATCAAGATATCAGCCCAGAAGATTATACTCAGGCACTTATTAAGGCAGGGTTACCTCAAGCACTGGTAGCGGTTATTGTTGACGCAGATGTACAGACTGTAAATGGTGCAATGTATAGTGAAAGTAAAGACTTAGAATATTTGATTGGTCGTAAAACAACGCATATTCAGGATCAGGTTAAAGCTTTATTTTAGGCATTTATAAAGATAAGCATGGGCTTAATACAAAATTTAAGCCCACGCTCTACTGAGTAATTAAGGATGAATATTTTTGATAGGGAAATCGATATTCATCTCTAGATCTGCGAGGGACTGCCTTTCTGTGTTGTACATGGTTGCACGGAACACCGCAATTTTTTTCATCGTCATTGGATCATTAATATTCAGTATTGGCTTAAGTTTATGCTTAACATATAAATGAATCACTTCATCAAATTCTAAATAAACTGGTCCATCAAACATAATCTTGATCGGAACTTGATAACGTCGTTTTAACTTAAATGGCACCGAAAGTTTAATCGGAATATCCACTTTTAAAGGAAATTGAGGCAACAGTTTATTTTGATAAACCAAGTCCGTGGTTGTTTCTAATGGCATTAGCGTTTCAATCTGAATATCAGTCTCATAATCAAGCTCAACCTCAATCGGCGTTGTCACAACAAAACTTAAATTAGCCAAATATTTGCCTTTCAAAGGTAAAGCCAACTCACGGTCAATCGTCAACTCAGTATCTAAAGCGCCTTGTGCATGTGTTTGTAAATAATTCCCCACATGGATTTTTGTCGGTAAAGATTCCGACAATTGAATTTGTGCGCTTTGTGCAGAAACCTGCATTGAGGCATGAATATTCAAATACAACCAAACGCACAGTGCAATGAGCAACACGACGCTGATAAAAGTGAACAACAAATTTCGTATAGATTTAAAGATCCACATTTCCATACCACCCTATTTTAAAGCTTCGGACTGTGGCTGTTGTGGTTCTACTGGCGGATGATCGCGACGTGATAGCCTTAAACTATTGAGCGGAATTTTAAGCTGCCCTTTTTCAATTTTTACCGGTAATGTATTTTGAACATCTACTGTTGCTTGAAGTGCTGATTTAATTGGAACATTGAGGTGGCCTTGAATTGGAATATTGGTTTTTAATGTCGCATCAAGTGGCACATGTAAATTTTCTTTAAGTAAAACCTTTACAGGTGCATCAAACTTTAAATGAATATTTTGGTTGAGTGGCACTTGTAAATTAATCGGCACATCCATATGAATCGGGATGTTCCCTTTTAACGGTAAAGTAATATCTTTGCCTAAAACAGTGACTTTAACCTTGGTATCAATCGGCATATCCTGATTAATTTTGATCACTTCATTCACAGGAATTGTGGTTTGAATCGGGACTTCATTATCAAAATACACATGTGGCGTTAAAGTTTGTGTAATCGGTAAATTTAGCTTTTCATGAATAGGAATTTCAGCTTTCACTTTCCCTTTAACATCCACATCTAATGCATCATGAATTTGTACTTTGGCTTGTAAAGGTTCTTTTAAATCGATACGTACAGCTTGATTTTCAAGTGGTATATAAATATTAAAATGTTTAAATACCCAGATTGCAATCAATACACCACACACTGTAGCAATAAGAATAAAGGCAACTCCTGCCATAACTTGCTTCAACTGCAAAATCCTGTCCTTAATTTTTATCCTTAATTATTTTTTATTTTAAATACTTATGTGAATTAATATGCGTTTTTATGTATAAAAGTCGAAGAATTTTGTTTAATTAATAAACAATTGATATCTAATCTACGGATTATTTCGAAAAATCAGCTAACCAATAGCACTGCACAATTGCTGTATTATTTTTATACTCAACACTCACATCACCTTTTTCATGCTGTTGTTTGAATCTTAGGGTTTTAAATCGCTGCTTTGCTGCTGTAGTACTCAGATCAAAATATAAATATTCATTGTATTGTTGCGCTGGACGACCAAAACTAAACTCTATTTTGCGAATAGGGATTCCAGCATAAGTGACATTTTTTAACTTATAAATGGTTGAGTCATAAACCTGTTTATCCACATATTTCACATCAATCGTATAGTGTTCAAGTGGTGCAATCAGTTCTGTATTTTCATTATGAAAATCATATTGCTGCCGAATTGCACAGTTTTGTTCAAAACGGTCTTTTAATAAAGGACGTAATTCTAAGGATTTGGCATGTGTAGCAAAACAAGTAAATAACATCATGATGGATAAGATTTTTGTTCTCATTTTATTTTCTCTAATTTCTTAATCAAATGTTTTTAGTCAAATTGCCAAGATAAATGGTAATTTTCATTTGAATTTAACCATATATCATCAATTTTGAATATAAAAAAAGGAGCTTCATTTGAAGCTCCTTTTCGACGACTATGACAAATTATGCATTTGTTTCAGCCGGTACTTTCGGATAGCTTACGCCACATACTTGTTCAGCAATACGCAGTACTTGGCAGCTATAACCAACTTCGTTATCGTACCAAACGTAAGCTGTTAAACGGTTACCAGAAGTAATTGTAGCTTGTGCATCAAATACACCCGCTGTACGTGAACCAATAAAGTCAGACGATACAACTTCTGTAGAGTTGGTATAGCCAATTTGACCTTGAAGGTTAGAGTTGATCGAGATTTGACGAATATATTCGTTCACTTCTTCGCGATCTACTTCTTTCTCAAGTGTTAAGTTAAGAATAGCAAGTGAAACGTTTGGTGTTGGAACACGTACTGAATTACCTGTTAATTTACCTTGTAACTGAGGTAATGCTTTTGCAACAGCTTTTGCAGCACCTGTTTCTGTAATGACCATATTCAGAGTTGCAGCACGACCACGGCGATCCGCTTTGTGGTAGTTGTCAATCAAGTTCTGGTCATTTGTAAATGAGTGAACAGTTTCCACATGACCATTAATCACTTTGTATTTGTCTTCTAACACTTTTAAAACTGGTGTGATCGCGTTAGTTGTACAGCTTGCAGCAGAAATGATTTTGTCTGAATCAATGATGTCCGCTTGGTTAACACCAAACACGACATTCTTCATATCACCTTTACCAGGCGCTGTAAGCACAACACGACTTACGCCAGGGCATTTAAGGTGTTGAGATAAACCATCGATATCACGCCATTTACCCGTGTTATCAATCACTAAAGCATTGTCAATACCATAAGCTGTGTAATCAACTTCAGCAGGGCTAGACGCATAGATCACTTTGATAAAGTTACCATTTGCAATGATTGCTTCATTTTGCTCATCAACAGAAATTGTTCCTGCAAATGGACCATGAATTGAGTCACGACGTAACAATGAAGCACGTTTTTCTAAATCGCCATCAGATGATTTACGCACAACGATCGCTTTAAGGCTTAAACCACGGCCAAGACCTGATTGGCTAATGATTAAACGCGCTAAAATGCGGCCAATACGACCAAAACCATAAAGAACAACATCTTTAGGCTCAACTTGCGCAGGACGACCATCTAAAGATTGAACAGCTTGAGCAACAAATGCATCAATATCGCCACCCTTTTCTTTATATTCAACTGCAAGTTTACCTAAATCAACTTCAGCAGAACCGATATTATCTAATTTCGCTAAAGCTTCTAAAATAGGGAATGTATGTACAACAGAAAGCTCAACATCCATCATACGTGTACGACGGTGCGCTTTAAGGATTTGAATTACTGAACGGTTCACTAAAGAACGACCGTACACAGAAGTCACAATGTTTTTTTCACGGTATAATTGACCGATTAATGCAATCATACGTTCCGCGATTTCTTCACGGTTTTTCCAGCGACCTTGGTGCTCTGCATGTAGGGCGATGATAGTGTCTTTGCTCACAGATACGTCCTCTATTTATGTATATCTAGACATGGATTTTTAAACCCCATAATTGTAATGTAATTCTCATTTAGTTGAAATCAAATCGTGATACATTTTTATAATATTTTGTCATACTGGCTATTTTATTTTAAATTATGCCTTGATCTCTAAACAATATTTCAGCCATTTTAGTTTTTTGCATCTATGTAGAATTTTAGTATTGATATTGACTTTACCAGAGGAACTGGAAAAATAAAGTAGATAAGAACAAAGTTAAACCAGACAAAACAAAAATAAAGCTGATATTGTATCGTTAAAAACCCCATTATCGCGCTCAGTCTGAGCTTTCTACTCAGTCCCTAACACGCGCTTTAATCATCATTAATCGACGCATTAAACTCTTCCAAATCAAAATCAGCTAAATTTTCAGGCAGCTTCATTAAATAAGGAAAGCGAATAATGCCATTGTCCCCTGAAGGAAATGCATAATGGCGCTCCAATTCACTCATTGAAGTCAGGCTTTCAAACTCAATAAATACACTATACTTTGCTAAACCTTTAGGAACAGTTAATACCTCTAAATAGGTTTGTTTTTTTATCAACATTGCGGCATGGTTTGCTTGAACAATATCCTTTTCAACTTTCCCGCCTTTGATCATTTTTTTTAACAGTGAGCCTTCTACTTCATGTTGTTCATTCTTTAATTGCTTAACATAGCTGTCTAAAGCCCTATAATCTTTCACTTGCTCTGCGATAATTTCTTGAAGTTTTCTAATCGGTTGTTGAGAGCGTTCATGCATCACTTGCCATTCTCGCGGGCTCATTGGAATAAAAATTTCATCTTTACGCTTTTCCAATAGCTTTAGATAAGCCAGCAAACGATATTCAAACAGTTGTACATGAGAATTAAAAAATAATGCGGGCTGTTCTTTAAAGTCACGATAATGCGATAAAATTTCAGAAAATATTCGATGCACACTCATAAACAAATATTCAAATTCTTCAATATGTGATAAATCGCTTTTAACCGCATTTCTTAACGGCATCAACAAATTGGCCGTGAGCAACTGTTCAATGGTTTTGATATGATTTTGTGCAACCGTATCACTATTTTTCCCCACCATTCCGAGTGGTTCCATTAAAAATGGCAAGAGTTTGTTTTCTGTGAAATCTTCAAATTCTTGCACAATTTCAATCACATCCCTATGAACTTGATGCTGAATTGTGACCATTTTCTGAATCAAAAGGTCAGTGCTATCTCGATATTCACTTTCACTCATTTGATCTGTATCAAGTACCAAACCCGTTACATAGACCTGATTTTTATATTCAATATTTTCTTCAAACAAAAAGCGTCGAATCGAATAAGGATTCTGTTCAAAATTTTCAATTGGTGCAATTAAATAGATAAATTCAGAGGTTTTAACAATATCAAACTTACGAATCCGTTGTTCTCTTAAAATAAAATACTTAAAAAAAGGACGTTTCATTAATTCAGATGATTTGGTCAATAATGGCTTAAACCAATAGCCCAATAATTGTTGCTTAATAAACACTTCAATAATAAAACATTTAATTTGATCAGAAGTTAAGTTACGAATACCTTCTGGCGCTTCAATATTTAATGTGCGGATCAATTTCGCCACATCTTGTAAAAAAACACGACGAATCAGTAATTTTTCTCGTTGTAAATTTAGATGATCATCCACCGAAATCAAATCTATTTGATACAACGCATTTTCTAAATAGTCTGCGATCTGAATACTATCTGTAATATTTTTTAACCAATTGATTGAGTTGCTCAATTTGGTTGCAATGGAACGCATTCGCTCATTTTCAAAGCTATATTTTAAATTTTCTAATGAATTTGTAATTTTAAATTCAAAGCTGTTATTACCTTTGTTCCATCGAATTTCTTTCGGTCTTAAAATTTGACGCTCAATTTCTTCGCGTACTTCGATGTTGGCTTCATCAAAAACATCACACAAAACCTGTTCCCAGTTTAAATCGGTACTAGGCTCTAATTGCAATAAGGTTGCCCTTGTTTGATAGGGAATTATTGTTGTGTTCATAATATATTCAGCGTTTTTCTACTTAAAAACCAAATTAAAACATAGATTAATGAGATAAATTTAACACTTTTAAAAATTATAGTCCAACAATTATCAATTTATTTTCTTTTGATTAACCGATTCTTTCGTCTAATTTCTCGATATTCAAGGCTAAATTTTTCCGCTTATTGTTTTGTTGATAGAGATGCCAAATCCCTTCCAATACCAAAACCCCCACAGCACACCAAATTGGAATATAGGTAAACCATTCATCTGCTGAAATAGATTCACCCAACGCCAAGGATGCTAAGGCCAACAAAACAGGTTCTAAATAACTTAACAATCCAAATAAGACCATTGGCAAATGACGACTCGCTAAAATATAGCTCCCTAAACCAATCGCACTCAGTATTCCAAGCCCTGCAACCACAACGATTAAAACGGGTGCATCAGCAAATTGGCTATATGCGTCTAATCCGGTTTGCGTGAAATAAATTGCGATGGGAATACAAATTAAAATATCCCACCAAAAACCACCTAAATTATCAGTTTTAATGGTTTTTCGAACCAGAAAATAAAGCGAATAGCCCAATGCAACACTGAGGGTTTCCCATGCAATACTGCCCAAACGCCATAATTCGTGCCCTACCCCAAGAACCGCAAAAGCAACGGCAACCATTTGGAATTTTGATAATTTCTCTTTATAAAAAATGCTACCTGCAAGGACGAGAACCAAAGGTAAAAGAAAATATCCAAGCGATACTTGTAAACCCCGCCCATTCATCGGCCCCCAAAGAAAAAGCCAGAGTTGGAAACAGGTCAAGATAGAAGTAATGATCAATAATAGTAATAAAGCAGGTTGTTTGACCATTCGATGATAAATGGTTTTAACATGAACAAAATCACCGCTCAATAACATAAATAAGGTTAGGAATGGTAAAGTGGCAATAATCCGCCAACCAAAGGTTTGTTGACTATCTAGATCGCCCAGCAATTTGGTATAAAAGTATAAAACCCCAAATGTTACAGATGCCAATACAGACAATACGACGCCCTTAAACATCTGTCGCCTCACGGTGATTTTCAAATAAATTCTTAGGCATTATAAACATCTTCACCCAAAATTAATTTGAATATTCAATTATTTTTCCAAACTCAAGATTTGCAAATATTGAAATATTCAAAATATATCGGCTTAAATTTTTGATTATTCTTGCGCGTTCTGCTTGGTTCGAATCAAATCTTTTAAGTTAAAACCGACAGTCTGCGCATAACGAAGAAATTCAGTTACTTTTGCTTCATCTGGATGAGGATCCCTAGACAGTAACCACAAATATTTTCGCTTCGGTTCTCCCACCAATGCCATTTGATAACTTGAATCAATTTTTAATACCCAATAATCACCACGGCCCACGGGCATCCAACGAATCGCTTCTGGAATAAAACTCACTTTAAATTTTGAATTAAACGGCTCATTACTGATAAATGCTTCACCCAATGAACGTAATTCTTGTCCATTTTGATCTACACATCGATTATCAACTGCAACATTGCCATATTCATTCACGGTATATCGTGCAGTCACATCTGACTTACAATCTTTTTGAAAATACATTGGTTTACGGGCGATTTCATACCATAGCCCTAAATATTGACCCAATTCCAATTTTGGAATCGCAGCTAAAGTCGAATTTTCCGCATAGACTTTTGGATAAAAAAAGCTGGAAAAAACCACCCCGAATACGATTATTAATTTTTTAAAGTCATAAGAATTGGGTAATATTTTGAATAATTGCACCTTATACCCTCAGCATTACTTTTTACTATTTATTATAAAATAATCAGAAATTTAAACTTAGACTGTAGCTTTATGTATCCTTGTTCAAACTAAAGCTACAGCAAGTACCAAAGTGTAATCATCCCACAAAGAGATAATTATTTTAACATTCTGGTTTTTAAACGCACAATTTCGTCACGTAATCGCGCAGCTTGTTCAAATTGCAACTCTTTAGATGCTTTTAGCATTTCTTTTTCAAGCTTACTAATGTGCTTCGTAAAGAGTTTTGGATCAGATAAAATGTGACGTTCATCTGCAGTTAACGCCTGATGCTGGACACTTATACCTGCTTCAATTTGATCATCACTGATCACTTCACCAGTATCAATTTCTTTAATTGCTTGACGTACAGCACTGCGCGGAATAATGCCATGCTCTTCATTAAATTGAATTTGTTTGGCCCGACGACGATCAGTTTCATCTATGGCTTTTTGCATCGAATCGGTTATACGGTCAGCATATAGAATCGCCTTACCTTTTAAATGACGAGCAGCACGACCGATGGTTTGGATTAACGACCGTTCAGAACGAAGAAAACCTTCTTTATCTGCATCAAGAATGGCAACCAACGATACTTCTGGCATATCCAGACCTTCACGCAACAAGTTAATCCCGACCAGAACATCATGTACCCCTGTCCGCAGTTCGTGAATAATTTTGACACGCTCAACGGTATCAATATCTGAATGTAAATAAGCCACCTTCACCCCATATTCTTTTAAATATGAAGTTAAGTCCTCGGCCATCCGCTTGGTTAAGGTGGTGACTAAAACACGTTCATCGAGTTCTTTACGGATATTAATTTCTGAAAGCACATCATCCACTTGAGTCAATACAGGACGTATTTCAATTTCTGGATCGACTAATCCAGTTGGACGTACCACCTGCTCTGCGACTTGTTCAGATTTTTCCAGTTCGTATTTCGCAGGTGTTGCACTGACATAAATAGTGGTTGGAACAATACGCTCCCATTCCTCAAATTTCATTGGACGGTTATCCAATGCACTAGGTAAACGGAAACCATAATTGACCAAGTTTTCTTTACGTGAACGGTCACCTTTATACATTGCCCCAATTTGTGGAACAGTTACATGCGATTCATCAATAATCAGTAACGCATCATCAGGGATATAGTCAAATAATGTCGGAGGGGCTTCACCCGCTGGGCGACCAGATAAATGCCGTGAGTAGTTTTCAATACCGTTGGTATAACCCAATTGTTGCATCATTTCTAAATCATAACGAGTCCGTTGTTCGATCCGCTGTGCTTCAAGGAGTTTTTCATGTTCTTTAAAGAACACTAAACGATCAGCCAATTCATCGCGAATCGTTCCAATTGCACGCTGTAAATTGTCTTTTGGTGTTACATAATGGCTTTTTGGGTAGATTGTTATACGAGGTGCTTTACGGACCATTTTCCCGGTAATTGGATCAAACCATCGAATTGAATCGACTTCATCATCAAACAACTCAACCCGAACTGCATGTTGATCCGATTCAGCAGGGAAAATATCGATAATTTCACCACGAATACGATAAGTACCGCGTAAAAATTCCAGCTCATTACGGGTATATTGCATTTCAACAAGTCTGCGAATAATGTCATCACGACTAATTCTGTCCCCTTGCACAATATGCAATAACATACTCATATAAGCATTGGGATCACCCAAACCATAGATTGCAGATACTGAAGCGACAATAATCGCATCACGGCGTTCTAATAATGCACGCGTAGCAGAGAGACGCATCTGGTCAATGTGATCATTGATTGCTGAATCTTTTTCAATAAAAGTATCCGAAGATGGTACATAAGCTTCGGGTTGATAATAGTCATAATAACTAACGAAGTATTCAACTGCATTGTTGGGGAAAAATGCTTTAAATTCACCATATAATTGTGCAGCAAGAGTTTTGTTATGTGCCATGACAATGGTTGGACGCTGCGTTTGAGCAATCACATTTGCCATGGTATAGGTTTTCCCTGAACCCGTTACACCGAGTAGAAGTTGATCGTGAAAACCTTTATTTATGCCTTCGACTAATTTTGCTATTGCCTGTGGTTGATCCCCAGCAGGTTGATAATTTGTAACAAGTTCAAAAGGTTGATGTTCACTCACAATAATTCACTCTTTAACCAATCGGGAAGAAGCCACAGTAGTTTAACAGAAACCAATTAAACCCATACATTGACACCTATTCTAGATGGGGCTTTTTACACAATATTCAACAAATACCTTGACCCTTTTTTATTTCAATAGCAACATGGAAACAAGCCAATTAAAAGATTGAAAAACATGACATATCACTATCATGATGAAAGCATAATCAAAACTTTGCCAGAAGATACTGTGTTTGTTTTTGGTAGTAATATGGCGGGTACTCATCAAGGCGGTGCGGCAAAAACAGCACATTTACATTTTGGTGCAACCAAAGGTGTTGGACGTGGCTGGGCAGGACAAAGTTTTGCTATACCGACCATGAATGAACATTTACAACAAATGCCCCTTTCACAAATTCAACACTATATTGATGATTTTAAAATCTATACAAAAAATCACCCGAAGATGAAATATTTCATTACTTCAGTGGGTTGTGGCGTTGCAGGCTATAAAGTCGAAGAAATCGCACCGATGTTTAAAGGGATTTCACGCAATGTAATCTTCCCTGCTTCATTCCGCCCATTTGTAGAAAAAACCTTACCTAAGCTCACGCAAAAATTACTGCATAGTTTTTTAACCGATGACGTCATTTTTAGTTCAGATGTAGAGCAAAAGATTCAAAGCTTAGATTTAACTGAAGCTGAAAAAAGCCTTGCTACGATTATTCTCAATACGCCAATGTATCCAAATGATAGTAATGGTCGAGATCGTATTTTTGAAATACAAGATATCCTGCACAATTTAAATGGAAAAATATTTGAATTTCAGTCTAATTCAGAAGGTTCAATGATTTTTGGAGGTGCTATTTTAGCGCTTTTAGAACTTTATAATTTAAATGAAACAGACTTTATTGCAGTATGGACTGGTCAGCGTACCATTGCTGCACCAAAAGCAGAACATCGGGCTAAAAAGTAAAATGCTTTGATTATTTTTAATTGAACAACTCGGTTTCATGCCTTGCCTACTCAATCTTAGAAAACAACGCAAGGCATTGATAAAATGTCATTAATCCCTAAATAAATAAAAGAGATATTGGAAAATATATGGAGCAAATGGATTTAACGATATTTAATTTGTCTCCAATTGCCATGTGGCTACAAGATTTTAGTGGTATAAAAAAAATATTTGATGAATGGACTGCGCAAGGTATTTCCGATATTAAGCAACATCTATTGGAAGATACTAGCCGTTTAAAACCCTGTTTGGCGGCGATTCGTACCATTCATATCAATAAAAGCACTCTGGTTTTATATGAAGCTGATGATTTAGCAGAGATTTTAGAAAAATTTCCAGAAATGCATACCGAAAATACTGAACTCTTACATATCCAATTTTTTTCAGCACTTTGGAATAAAGATCAGGACTGTTCGATTCAAGTGGTCAACCTTAGCTGCAAAGGCAAAAAAATTGATATCCAACTTAGAGCCAATATTTTAGCGGATGCGAAACAAAGCTGGGATCGAGTTTTATTAACCACAGAAGATATCTCTCAATGTCAAAATGCACGTCGGATTGCAGAATCCCTATTTTTGCATTCACCCACTGCGCTATGGGTCAAAGACTACAGCAAAATAAAATTATTATTCAATCAATTAGTAGCGAATAATGTCACGGACTTAGATCAATATATTCAGCAAAATCCAGATTTTCTATTTCTTTGTTTTGAAAGCATCCGATCAGTGGGTGTAAATCAAGCTTTACTGGACTTATTTAATGCCGACAATGAACAACATTTTTATCAGCATTTAAATCATATTTTTAGAGAGAATTATCAACAAAATTTTCATAAACAATTATTACACTTATGGAATGATCATCATCAACTTAAACGAGAATGTGAATATCAGTCAATCAATGGAGATTTGCTGCATGTACTCGAACAGTTTGTTATTTTTCCAGATTCAAAACATAACTGGGATACCGTACAAATTGCCTTTACCGATTTAACGGAACGAAAAAAATTAGAAGATCACCTGCAACATGCCAGTAAACATGATCAATTAACACAGTTATATAATCGAACCTTTTTTATTGCTGAAATTCAACGCTTACAATCTCAAAAATTTAATTCGCTGTCATGTATGTATTTAGACATCAATGGTTTAAAAAGAGTGAATGATTTACAGGGACACCATGTTGGCGACTTACTGATTCAACGTTTTGCGCATCTGTTAAAAAAATCCACCATCAAAACACCTTATTCTGTTTCACGCATTGGGGGTGATGAATTTGTGATTCTTATGCCTGAATCAAATCACCTGCATATAGAAACATTACTGAAGATCATTCAACAAGAATTAGAGATAGATCGAGTGAACAATCCTCAACATCCAATTCATGTGGCGATTGGTTATGCGACAACAAGCCATTATAAAAATATTGATGATTTATTAAAAAAAGCAGATCAAATTATGTATCAAGATAAGCAAGCATATTATTTATTAAATACGGATTAATGCCTTTTAAGAATTAAAGAAATTAATTAAAAATAAACAACATCAATGTAAATCCAATGAAAGGATAACCAGCGATCATAAAATACAATAAGTAATAAATAACTTGGATTTTATTATTTTATATCGCTCTTTTTTAGGATATATTTCAAACATTCTAGATCACCGCTCAACACACGAGAATCTTATAATGGAATTTTCTGATTCTTCTATTTTTGATATATCACCTACCCCGATGTGGATAGAGGACTATAGCGAAGTAAGAGAACAATTTAATCAATGGAAAAGCCAAGGAATCACAAATCTTCAAAGCTTTTTAGAAGAAAATCCAGATCAGATTACGGCTTGCGCACATAAAATTAAGATTCTTCATGTCAATAAAAAAACCTTAGATTTATTTGAAGCCAGAAATCAGCAACACCTGTATCAGAATTTAAATATTATTTTTCAGAAAGAAATGCTGCATTCACATATCAAAGAACTGGTTGCGCTTTGGAATGGAGAAGCTGAATTTTCAAATACCACCGTCAATTACACGATCTCAGGCAAAAAATTAGATATCAAATTACGCGGTATCATCATGCCGGGTTCAGAAGTCAGTTTAGACCGAGTATTAATCACCACTGAAGATATTACTGACTATCAAAATGCGCGCCGTTTAGAAGAAAAAAATCGCCAACTGGCAGAATCTCGCTTTATTTACTCGCCTACCTCGTTGTGGGTTGAAGATTTTAGTCGTGTAAGACTCCGCATAGACCAACTCCGTGAAATTGGTATCGAAGATTTTCGCACCTTCTTAGATGTACATACCGACTTTGTAAACCAGTGTATCGAAGACATCATCTTATTGGATGTCAATCAAGCAACCCTTGATTTATTTAAAGCCAAAGACAAAGAAACCCTGTTTAAAAACTTAAACAAAGTATTTGCAAAAGAGATGTATCAGACTTTCCGTGAGCAACTGATTGAACTCTGGAATGGTAAAATTCATCATCAACGTGAAGCTGTAAATTATGCATTGGATGGTTCAGTACGAAATGTATTGCTTCAATTTACTGTTTTCCCAGGTTATGAACATGACTGGAGTCTAGTGCAAGTTGCATTGACTGATATTACTGCACGGAAAAAAGCAGAAACGTATTTGGAATATCTGGGGAAACATGATGTTCTGACTAAATTATTCAATCGTTCGTTCTATACCGAAGAAATTAATCGTTTAGAGCGTGGTGTACTGCGTCCGACTTCAGCTATTTTTATTGATATGAACGGTTTAAAAGCCATCAATGATCAGTTGGGTCATGATGTTGGTGATGAATTATTGCGACGAATGGGCAACATTCTGACTCGCACCATTGCCAATACAAGTTATACCGCTTCTCGTATTGGTGGAGATGAGTTTGTGATTCTTATGCCTGCGGCAAATGAACAGACCGTCGAATCGATGATTATGACCATTGAAGAATTACTCAATATCGACAATCAATATTATTCGTCACAGCCTATTAGTATTGCCATTGGTTATGCAACAACATCTACAAATGAAAGTATAGACAATATGTTGAAACGTGCAGATTTATTGATGTATCAAAAGAAAAAAAAATATTATGAATATGTCACGGAAATGTTAAATGGTAGTGCTTAATAATCTATAAGGATAAATGTTATAGCCTTAATAAAAATCTTCTTTTTTATTTTTATTATAAAAATAGGTGCATCAAGCACCTATTTTTATATCTCAAACACTTAGCGTTTTCCCATCGAACGGCGTGTACCACGAGGTGGCATCCAAGTACGATCTGCATATTGCTCAGGTTTAGGACGGACGTTGTTGTGGGCAACATCATCATCATTTTCTAAAGATGATGGCATTGGAAATGGTAAATTCACCAATGGCTTCTTTTTGGGAGTATTTTGGGTGCTCATGTGATTCACTCAATTTTAACTGGCTATATTGTACGTAAATTTCAGCTTTGATGCGAGTGCTCTTAAACTTTCGCTTTTATTTGTATTCTCTTGATACATTAATTTCTGCTTTTGATGAATATTTATTGAATTTGCATAGATATTAGACGACCAAACATGAAAAATTAGGCTATGATAATGTGCTTTTTATTTTTTTAATCCCTATAAGAAGGAATAATGCCGTGGACGTACGTCTCTCTGATCGTGTAAATGCCATCAAACCGTCTCCAACGCTTGCTGTTACCAACAAAGCTGCTGAATTAAAAGCTGCGGGTAAAAATGTAATCGGATTGGGCGCTGGCGAACCAGATTTTGACACCCCACAACACATCAAAGATGCTGCTATTACAGCGATTAACAACGGTTTTACCAAATATACCGCTGTTGATGGTACACCAGGCCTTAAAAAAGCAATTATTGCGAAACTAAAACGTGATAACAATCTTGACTATGCTGCAAATCAGATTTTAGTGTCTTGTGGTGGTAAACAGTCTTTCTTTAACTTAGCACTTGCTTTGTTAAACAAAGGTGATGAAGTCATTATTCCAGCACCATATTGGGTAAGCTATCCAGATATGGTGATCATTGCTGAAGGTGTTCCTGTCATCGTGAAATGTGGTGAAGAACAACGTTTCAAGATTACACCTGCTCAACTAGAAGCTGCGATTACAGACAAAACACGTTTGGTGGTTTTAAATAGCCCTTCAAACCCAACAGGCATGATCTACAGCAAAGCTGAGCTTGAAGCTTTAGCAGAAGTGCTCCGTAAATATCCTCAAGTTTATGTTGCTTCTGATGATATGTATGAGCCGATCCGTTGGGATGATGAGTTCTACAATATTGCGACTGTAGCGCCTGATCTTTATGAGCGTGTTATCGTGCTTAACGGTGTATCTAAAGCATATGCAATGACTGGATGGCGTATCGGCTATGCAGCAGGACCTGCAAAATTGATTGGCGCAATGAAAAAAATCCAATCACAATCAACTTCAAACCCAACTTCGATTTCACAAGTTGCTGCTGAAGCTGCATTGAATGGTCCTCAGGATGTACTTCAACCGATGATTGAAGCATTCAAACGTCGTCATGATTTAGTTGTGAATGGTTTGAATGAAATTCAAGGGATTAGCTGCTTACCTGCTGATGGCGCATTCTATGCTTATGCCAACATTCGTCCTTTGATTCGTGCAAAAGGTTTAAAATCTTGCACAGAATTCTCAGAATGGTTGTTGGAAGAAACTGGTGTTGCTGTTGTTCCTGGTGATGCTTTTGGTTTAGGCGGCTATATGCGTATTTCTTATGCAACTGCTGATGAAGTACTTGTTGATGCACTTGCTCGTATTAAAAAAGCTGCAGATTCTATTGACGGTATTGATGCAGCAATTGCTTCAATCGCAGCTGAAAAAGCAGCACAATAATACTAGTTGGTTTAAATAAAAAATGGGTGTATTGATTACACCCATTTTTTTATCTTTGTTGATCTTACTTATCAACAAGCTTCTATATTTTTTGTAAATCAATCTTTGAGGAGCAAGCCCGTGGTATTGTCTCCATCATTTCCAGTACCGTAATGATCTATACGTACAGTATCAACTTGCACAGTAGATGTGTTCGCCGCATAGTACTTTTCATGATCGACTAATAATAACCCTGTGGTATTGTCTCCATCATTGCCTGTGCCATAATGTTCAATTCGCGGCTCCTTATTTTGATCAAGCTTTGAATAAGGCACCAGTTTTATTGGCTCTTTCAATAAAAGACCTGACGTATTATCTCCATCACTACCTGTACCAAAGTGATCAATGCGTATTTCTTGCGTATTTTGATGTGATGCAAAACTTAAACTTGAAACACTACAAAGACCAATAACAGCTAATCTGATTAAAGTTTTCATGTCATTCTTCCCATTGAGATATCATTTCATTCTAGAGGCCGAAACTATACAATTCACGGTCTTGGGAATTACATTTATGACATTAACCAATCTAAGCAAGTCTTTAATAAAAATCTGAAATCTAGCCTAAATCTTCAAGTTTTATTGCTGTTCCAGATCAGTTTGGCTGAGTACGATTCAGTGTTAAAGCAAGTTTCAAAGCATAAAAACTAAATTTGATCATTTGTATTTATTGATCACTTTGTATCAATGACGCTCTAAATACTTTTGGTGCGCATCCATATGTTTGTGTAAAAGCACGAGTGAATGCTGCTTGTGAGCTATACCCTACTAATTCAGCAATTTGAAAGATATTTTTGTCTGTCTCTTTTAGAAACTGACCTGCCAGTCTCATCCGCCAATTTTTTAAATATTGAATTGGTGAAACTCCCACCAGTTCTACAAATTTTTTAGCAAAACTTGAACGTGATTGATGGGTAGATTGAGCCAAATTTTCTACATCCCATGCATAAGCAGGACGATCATGCATCAAAGATAATGCTTTACTAATCGCAGGATCACGTAAAGCGACAATCCAGCTTTTATGTTCAATGGTTGCCTTTGCCAACCAAAACCGTATTGACCACACCAATAGAAGATCAATGATACGTGAAAGCATCACTTGGCTACCAAGGCTAGGATGTTCAAGCTCAAGCTTTATCGCAGCAACAGTCATTGGCACCCATTCTGCAATTTTATCCGTATCATTGTGCGATGGGACATGGATATAGCGAGGCAACCCCTCGATTATAGCTTCACCATAAATTCCACTAAGTTTAAAAATACAGCTAATCACAGCGGCTGCTTGATTTTCAGCATCCAACAATTCAATCGTGTGTTCTCCAGCTGAAGGTAGAACAATAATATCCCCTGCTTTTAAAACCAGATCTAGATTAGTGCATGCAACTTTAAGTCTGCATGTCGCCTGCTGAACGATATGGATATATGCATAATCCTGTTTAAAACTTAACTGTTGTTGATCTGTAAATCGCGCAAGGCTATAGATCTCACCTGATATTTTTGCAAACTGATAAATATCAAAGAATATATCCGTTAAAGCACTTTTTTCAGCATATTCATCTCTCATTTTTTGTCACAATTCCTAAAAAGTGTTTCTGCAAAAACATTGGTGTTTCTGTTATTGTTAAAGTGAATTTAAACATGAATAATCGCTTATAGAAGCTTTTTTGAGTATAAAAATTACATCCTATATCTATCCAATCTTTATACAGAAAGTCTTCAATCATTTAGCTCAACAAATACAATAGCATTTAGCTAGGAGACACACATGAGTAATAAACCGACAATTATATTCGTACACGGATTTTGGGGAGGCGCTGCTCATTGGAGTAAAGTCGTAACTGAGCTGTCTCACCGAGGTTATGAATCATTACGTGCAGTAGAACTCCCGCTTAGCTCACTGGCTGAAGATGTTGAACGAACAAGAAAAATGATTGCGCAAGTTAAAGGAGATGTGCTTCTGGTTGGTCACTCATATGGTGGCGCTGTAATTACTGAAGTTGGCAATCAAACGAATGTCGTAGGTCTGGTTTATATTGCTGCTTTTGCACCTGACTCAAACGAAAGCCCTGGTGGCATTACTCAACAACATTTACCTGAAGCTGCACCAAACTTAGAACCAGACAGTGATGGTTATCTCTGGCTTAAAGCAGATAAATTCCATGAAAGTTTCTGTCAGGATTTAACCAAAGATGAAGGGTTTGCAATGGGTGTCACCCAAAAAGCGCCAGTAGCAAGCACTTTTGGCGATACGATTTCCACGCCAGCATGGAAAACGAAACCATCTTGGTATCAAATCTCGACTCAAGACCGAATGATCCACCCTGAAAATCAAAAAGTCATGTCTGCACGCTTAAATGCAAAAAAAGTGATTTCGCTAGATGCAAGTCATGCTTCTTTGGCATCACATCCAAAAGAAATTTCAGACTTGATTGAGGAAGCTGTCAGCTTTCTTGCTCAATAAATGATGAATGAATAGAGGAAATCAACAGATTTCCTCTATATCTTAGACCCATTTAAAACTAAGATTTATTGAAATTCAATTTGGCTATATAAATGCCTAAATTAGAATTCAGTAATAAAACCTCTACAACACTTTAAAACCGATGCTCCAGCTTTAAACTAACATTATGTTTATCATAAGAATATAGCCACTCTACATTGCTGTTATTTTGATTATATTGATAAGTGAGATTAGGTGTTAAACCATAAAAAGCCCAACGAGGTGCACTTAAAATCAAAGTATAATTTTGTTCAAAATCATGTCGTCTAGCCTCCAATACCGGAGTAAATTTATCAAATTGACGCCAACGGAAAGAACTAAACAAATTTGCGTTAAAACCTGAGTCAAAGTTTTTGGAAAGGCCTAAACGTATGCCCTGTTGCTGATAAGCCGTAAAATATTGTTCTTGGGTATTATGGTCGACAAAATCCAGTCCGCCAAATAGGGTCCAGTTTCTCGGTAAAATTTTCCAAAAGGTTGAATAGACTGAATATTCCAAGCCATCTTGGCCTTTATACTGGGAATAATTTATATCTTTCAATTCGGCTTCTAACTTGACGGCTTTGTCGTTAGAGATAAAACGCATCCACTCGCCCCTTAGCCCATAGGCACTATAGAGTGGGTCGTGAGCATAGTATTTATGTTCAAATACGGGTGCAATCAAGACTTGATTACGTTCGTTGTAATAACTATAACCCGCATTTAAATTAAAAGTTAATTCATTATAATCAGTCTGCTCTGGATAAACTTGACCATAGAATAATCCACGCAATGCAATGCCATGTTGTCCAGAAAGCGACCATCGTTTAGTTAAGGTGGCTTCATAATCCAAACCTTGCGCACTGATCGCGTCAGGTGTGCCACGCTTTACTTGTTCAATAGGAACGACCTTCTTAGTCTCAGGGTCAATGCCATAATACGTAATGATGTCGTATTTATCGGAAGCATTATTAACATTACTGGCATAACGTGAACCAAACGCCAATGAACCATGCCATTCATCTCGTTGTTTAAGCCCTTTGAGATACATCTCTACGGTTTGACCAATACCGTGGGCAGCGGGATCTGTAGACAGAGCAAGTTGAGATTGAATCTGCTGAAATAACTGTTGACCTTGCTGATTTTTTTGTTGTTCGGTATAGACACGAGCCAGCTCAAGTTGGGTCATTAAATTATTGGATTGAATCTCTTGGCTATGTTTAAGTTTACTCTCAGCTAAACTTAAGTTCCCCTGTGTTCGTGCCATAACGCCCTCAGCGAACTCAGTCAAAGCCTGATCATAATTTGGAAATTTTTTATATTTTTCAAGATAACTTAAAGCCACTTGCCATTGTTTTTGCATCACTGCCAAGTAAAGTGCATATGCGACTTCTGCGGGTTCATCCTTAACCACATATTCTTGACCTTGTATGATCAGATTCGGTAATGCTTGTGTGTTCTTAGGGTCTTCTGATTTAAGTAGTTTCTTATCATTTTGATATTGCTGTTGGCTAATTTCCTGATTTAACCTGATACTGGTATCATCCGCTGCATAAACACATTGTCCACACTGCAATACGGCACCAAGCAATACTATTTTTTTCATCTATAAACTCACCAGATAGAATAAAAAAAGAAAGACTTACCGAAGTAAGCCTTTCTCATTTAAATCATTATTTTTTTCCACCAAAAGCAACGTCATGCACATTATTGTTAAATGTTGCAATTCCAGCTAAGCTGCTTTGGCTATTATAGAATTGACCTGAAACTGTCCCTGCACCAGCTGACGGATTAGTCGTCCAAGATGCATTTGAACCACTAATCGTTGCGTCGTTATTAATTGTTGCAGTACCCAAATTAAAGGTACGTGAACTATCGCTCAATGAACCCGTTAACTGTTTGGTTGCAAAGTTAGCGGTAAAAGTACCTGACAATAAATTAGAGCCATTATAATTATTGACACCTTGAACACTATAATTTGCAGTACCTGTAGACGGTACGCTGGTATCCGCATCTTTACCATTGTAATAAACAGTGTGTGTTGCTGGATCAACCGTACCTAAACGCTTACCGCTGGCATCTTTGGCTTCGGCATTCCACTCACCAAACCAAACGTCTTGTGTAGGCACTTGTTTATAGTTAGCATAACCAATCCCAGCATGAGACGCTGGAAGCCCAGGTAAGTACGGGCTTAGACGTACAACGCCATTGCCATCTGCATAGCCGTTAAAACCTGAGAATGCAACAATTGCACCGTTATAAAGAGTGTTAACACCAAAACCAACACCTGAGTTTGGATGAGTCGGTCCAAGTGAACCTGTAGAACCAACTACAATATTACCAATATCACTTGATTCACCTACAACAGCTGCTTGTGCAACACCCACTAAACCAACAGATAGTAAAATAGCCAATGAGATAGATTGAAGTTTCATTTTAAGTTCCTCGATATGAGTTTTAAAGTTTTATCATTAAGAATAAAAATAAAAGTCTTAATGATTATCATTAAAAATAAAACATGTGCTGCACTGATTTTAATTTTTAAATTCAAGTGTAAAATCAAGGAGTACGTGTCTTATTTTCCACACATTTATTGCACACCAAGTGCAATAAATTTGGTTAATTACCTCTAAGTTCCTTAAAACTTATGGGTAATGCTTAGCTTAAATGTTCGACCTGGTGCTGCAATTGCCGAACGAGTTAATGGATCAATATAGAATTCGTCAGTGAGATTAGTCCCCACCAGTTCAAATAAGGTGTCTTGTTTAAGTCGATAATTGATATAAGCATCCACAATGGTCATTGAGTTCCATGCCAAAGGGGTATTGGCGTAATAACTCATCTCTATATCGTTATAGTTTTTCGTTTCAGGATTTTCATACTTATGGTGATAACTCGCACGAGTTCCGACTTCAAGTTTTTGATCAAAGAATCGTCCACCAAGTGTTAAATTAACTGAATATTTTGGGGTTGCCATACTGACTAAATATCCGCCTACAAATCCATCATCAACACAACGATTTAATAAAAACTGGTGGCTCGCCCCTAAAAGCATCGCTGAGTTTTCATCACAAACTTTATTTTTAAAACGATAATTGGCACTTAAGTCAGTAAAGAAACGCCCATTGTCAAAGCGACTTTGCAGTTCTAATCCTTCTGTGGTAAGGCTATCGACATTGCTAAATGCCAAAGTTGGACTACGTTCAATCGCATTCTTGGTTTTGTTATAGTAATAAGCCAACTTAATATCTGCATAACTGCTATTTTTAAATAACTCAGATAGATTATGAACATAGGCAAGTTCATAATTTGATGCATGCTCTGGCTGTAACTTATAACCACTTAAGGTTCCAGAAAACCCAATCGTGCTTTCAAACATACTTGGCATTCTATAAGCTTCGCTATAACGTAAATACATTCGACTATTGGGGCTAAAATTAACCGTTGCTGAAGCTGTCGGTGTCCAACCATGATCTTTGCTTTTTTGCACACCTGTTTTGGTTAAATCAATATCTTCATAACCGCTAGGAATGCCACTACCAGAATAATATCCATAATCCCGACCTTGTACTAAGGTCCCATTTAAAAAGGGATTATTGGCAATGGTTAATTTTCCACGGTTATCCATTTTGTAATCAATTTTATTAGATTTCTGATAAATTCGACTTAAAATTCGAGCCTGCTTGCGCTCCTCAGTCCAACCTTCCGCTAAAGCAAGAGCCTCAATACTTTCTCGTGTTTGCTGTTCAAGTTCTGGTGTCATATTTGGGCGTTTAGTAAAATAAGTCATACTTAATGCCGTGGCTTTTTTAATCAGGCTAAACTGGGGATCACCCGCATTGACTCGTTCATTAAGAAAATCATCAAAGGCCCAATAGTTTTGATATCTTGCACCTGCGTTTAAATTCAGCCATGAGACAGGTTGATAGTCAAAGTTAAAATTAAATTCTTTTTCTTCTCGACGACCTGCTCTCGGTAACATCCTATAACCCGAATTTGTTCCGTTAATATTCGGGTCTTTATAAATATCATCCGAACTAAGTTTTTCTTTTTGAAAACTCCCCCCAACAGTTAAACCCAGATTAGACAGCAATTTAAACTTATTACTTAAGGTCATTCCTTGGCGAGTATTGTCTGAGTTTGCGGTAGCACTGTTCACAAAAACACCCAAGTTTGCATTGGTATCATTGGGAAATCCACCTGAACTATAGGTATGACTCTTAGTATCAGTCCGCCAAATATTGCCGTAGAAATCGACTAAATTATTGTTTTGAGGTTGATATTTGTATTCCATATTATAGGCTTTAGAGTCGATATGACTTAAAGGCCATTGTGGTACCCCTGCTTTATTTTTGACGACTTCACCCCAAGCAATTCGTGAAGGTAAAATTTCTCCATTGATGATTGAACTGTCCCGATAACCGAACTCTAAACGCTGTTCATCTGTGGGTTTCCACGCCGCTTTTAACAAATAAGATTCTGTTTCAAGGGATGTATTGGGAACTTCTGTACCTCCTGGGTAAACTTTGGCAAGGTATGGAACGTAATTAAATCGTCCTGTGGCAGGTTTATCATAAAAATCACTGCCATTTTTCCCTGCAAAGTGATTGCCTTTATTACGATAAGCATAAGCAGCCAAAACTTCAAAATTATCACTACGTCCTGCCAAAGCAATACGTGTTGCAACATCATCGCCTGAATAAATATTATTTTCTTTATTTTGTCGTGCTACTTTAAATAAGGATGGATCATAATAAGGCTCGAACACTGGATTGCCTTGCCAGTCCGTTCCTGTAGCTGGATAATTTGGATTATCGTAAATGCTTTGACCAGTTAATAGTTGTGGTTCTCTAGGTTTCACTGCATTGCTGCTGGTTTCTACTTTTATCTCCCCACCAAAATTTTTACCTTCCTTTAAAACATCATCTACAGCTAGAGTATGAATAACGACCGCACCACCCACACCTGTATTTACATTGCGTGTGATGGAAGGCCCCTTAATGACTTGTAGCCCACCGATTAAATTAGGGTCAATATAACTCCGATTATTCGCACCGTTATAGCCACGCCATACAGTGAGTGCCTGTTCTGTCCCATCAATAAGGACAGGAACGCGGCCCGGCCCTTGAACACCACGGATACTTGGATCTAAAGCACCACTGTTTCGGGCATCACCACTGTATACGCCGACCATTCCCTTGAATAAGTCTGCTGGCTGAGCACCTTTATATCGTTCTATTTGCTCTTTGCTGGCATAGACGCTAGAAATATCTTGATCATAAACATCATTCTGCCCTTTTGTATCGCGACTGACTGTGCCAAAAACAGTCATTGGGCTAAGTTGTACGACATTTTCTTGATCAGCTATCATCGACTGAGATTGTACTGGAATGGGTCTAATTTCAGCTTTATCCACATGCTTCAATATATAGCCATTTCCAACTTTCACCACAGTAAACTCGGTTGCTGCTAAAATATGCTGAAAGCCATTTTCTAAATTATATTGTCCGCTTAAACCTAGGCTACGTTTACCTTTGAGCTGATTTGCATCAATTGCAATCGAGGTCCCCGCTTGCTCGGCAAAGGTATTCAGAACACTGGCAAGTGAACCCGCTGGAATATGATATGACTGCGTTTCTGTACTGAGCGCATAAGTGCTTTGTGTCGCGACTGTTGTTGCTACACCCACACAAACGAGATGAATCGCTAATGCCAATGATGTCACTTTGAAAGAATATTTTGGTTGCTTTTGACCGCAAACAGGTTCACTCATTTTACGCCCCAGTAAATGTAAATAAGAATCATTCAATATATTAAATTAAATTTATTCCTAATATTTGCTTCTATTTACTATGACGCTTCAGAATTGAAAAAGTGGAACCATTTATTCAAAATAAATTTAAATGATCTATCTTTTATTTTCACAAAATTATTATTTGTCATATTTATCAATCATTTTTAAAAACGATATGAATTTTTAGCCTAGAATTTTAGGCTTAATTTAAAGCTAAACAGCATGATCTAAACCAAGTGCTTAAATCATGCTATTTATTGCAAAGTCACAACTGTGAAATATGGGGTGATTTGATAGACATTTAGCTGAGGGAATACACTGCTTAATAATTGCAATGCACTTTCGGTATGATCTAAAGGCAATACAGCATTGACCTTAATTTTTTCTAACTTAGAAGCGTTAAATATAATTTTTTCTTTGCTGTTTCGATTCAACTCATTTAGCACTTTTGACAAAGACATATTTTCAACAATCAAATGCCGTTGATTCCATTTCTGCTGTTCATTATATAAATTAAAAGTATGTATAGGTTGTATACCATTTCGATCAAGTATAACTTCTTGCCCTGCTGTCACAATCACAGGAGATGCTTTGGTTTGATCTAACTCTTGTTTCGAGGACTGAACTTTCACTTTGGAATGTAGCATTTTAAGCCCAGTCGCATCTGGCTGATATTGAACACTAAATGCAGTTCCCAATGCTTCAATTTGACCATGTTGGGTTTTGACAATAAAAGGACGGGCTTTGTCTTTGGCCACATCTACAAATATTTCCCCTTGAACCAACTCCACAACACGCTGATTTGCTGAGAAGTCCAGATTAACCGCACTCTGACCACTGAGTTTAAGTTGTGAACCGTCTGCTAAGGTTTGGGTTTTCCATTCTCCCGCATGATTTTTAATATCAGCGGTTAGATATGACACTGGATGATAAATAAAATAACTATAAATGCCACCTATACAACACAATATCACCGTTAAAATTCCACCATAGCGCATATTTTTTTGCTTGCGAGCACTATGTAAACCTGTTTTTAATACAGATTGGGTCATTTTCTGTTGTTGTGGATTCTGTACCAGTTTTTGAATCGAAGTAATATATTGCTCGATATCTTGAGCAATTTTTTGGCGTTGTGGACTCTTGCTTTTCCAAGCATCAAAATCTGTTTGCGCTGTTCTTTTGAGTAAGTCATCATCGGTACTCAGCAACACAATCCATTCCGCTGCTTCTTCGATTAATTGTTGCTTACTCTTCTCTTCTTCAATCATTTACTCAAACAAATCCTTCTCTTGTTTCAGTGCGTAGCATTGCACAAGGCAAGTTGCTAGATATTTTTGAATCATCTTAGTTGAAACTCCAATGATTTCTGCAATTTCTTTATGGGTTAAACCTTCAAAATAATGTAGCACAAAAGCTTGTTGTGCTTTTTCAGAGACGCGTATCAAAGCCTGACAAATCTGGTCAATCGCTTGAACAACCTGAAGTTGATCTTCTGGCGAAGGAATTGTATCCAGCATATATTCCATCTGACTTAATTCATTCAGATAGGCTTGCTCTATGCGCTTACGGCGCACCTGATCAATCATTAAATTTCTAGCAATGGTCACCAGATATGCACGAGGTTCTTTTACTCCAAAAAGTTCATCACGCGTTTGCAGAATTTTAATAAACGTATCTTGTACCAAATCTGCAGCTTGCTCACTATTGCCTACTTTTTTTCTAAGCCATTGATGCAACCAAGATTGGTGATTACGGTACAATTGATCTACAAATGCAGGATTTTTGTTCACAATAGGATCAACTCTTTGATGGTCTGTTAAATGATAATAATTATCATTTAAATGTCAAGACACCCTGAGAGAAAATCCCCGTATATATGATTATTTTTTAGTTTATGTACATCCTTATGTTCTATTTGATCATTTAATATACTTAAAAAATAAAGTTAAATTATCAATAGTTAATGCCCATTGAACCTCAATATCTGGGTTATCATTCAGTTTAAATTCCGATTTATTATTTATGGATATTTTTATCATAAAATAATCTACCCTTTGGCATGTTATTTTAATGACTACAATAAGGACAAGAGGGTTTTTCTATAACAAGATGATATGAACTTGCACCATGTTCTAAAATAAGTCCTCGAATTTGCTGCTCTAAAGCCTCATCATTAATTTGTTGCAACTGACTACACTTTTTACAATATATTCTCATATTGGTTTGACTTCCCTTGAATGAATATAATGCTTGTTCACTGCCCAGCTTAAATTTAACCAACAATCCTGCTTTAACAAGCTGTTTCAGGGTTTGATAGACACCAGCAAAAGATAATTTTTTCACTTTTAAATCTGGACTATACAAAATTTCGGCTGCTGTCAGCTCTCGTTGTGCATTTCTTAAAATATTCAGTACAGTTAATCGTGTTGTGGTTACTTTTAAGTTTGCTTGCAACAGCAAGCGTTTAAGTTCTTCAGTATTTTTATAATATTCAAAGATTTCCATCCTGAGATTATCCTCATTTATGCTTTTAACCACATCCACAATTGCACACAAACCATCATCAAAACAATGGTCCCTACTGCCCATGGATGAGGCACAGTCCAAATTAAAATTCCAGCAGCCACACTCATACTGGCCAAAGAAAATAGTTTTACTTTTACAGGTAAAGTTCGTTTGAGTTGCCATTGCTGTAAAATTGGAGCAATGACTTTATTATTAACAATCCACTGATGCATTCGCTGTGAACCCTTTGCAGCAAACAACGTCGCAAGAAAATAAAAATCAAACGTAGGCAAACCAGGAACCACCAAACCGATCGTCCCTAAGACCAGACATAACCCCGCCAGTGCAATACAGATCCAGCGAACCAACCATGACTTCGCCAATCTCGGCTCCGACATAGAAATACTGGTATTTAGATTGGTCTCTGACCCCGTTTGCTTCATTGCTTGATTTCCTTTATCCATCATCAATTATTTATTTCAGTGTTTTTAATTGTGCTAAAAGTTCACCAAAACGATGAAAGCCTTGCATAGCCCCCTCAATAATCAATTGCTGTTCCTCTAAACTAAAATTTGCATCATCTAGGGTTTGCTTGAAACGCTTCCACACTAATCCACGACCCTCTGGATATGCTGCTAAGTTACGTGCAGCAAAATCAGCATTAAAGCCAAATCTAGCCTGAGCCTCTTTGAGTAAAAATGCTGCGCCTAAGGTTGAACCTTCTGAAACATAAATCCAGCCCAAAGATTGTGGAAAACTAATTTCATCTGTTGCAATACCCTGCTGCTGAGGCGTTAAACCTAAATCAGCCAAGTCTTGTAAAGCTGCATCGGAACGCCCACGCACATCTAAATCGGGAATCAATTGTTCAACCTGTGAATCTTGATAAAGATGTTCAACATCTTTCTGAAAATAATATTGCGACAGGGTGAATTGCGCATAATTCTCTTTACTCTCAAACGCGCCTGATTGCTGCATTAAAATTTCCATACGTTCATGCTCTGCCAGTGTTTCTTGTTTCAAGCGTTGCATTAAACTACTGCTGATCACTTTTTCTGTTGATGCGTTCATAAAAACTCCTAAATAAACCCTTTCATTGTTTAATGATCCAATCAGCGATTACGACCAAGCTTAAGCTGAATGGGAAAATCCACCACGATTGCCAATGCTTCACCATTGACAATATGTGGTTTAAATTTTGCTTTTTGTGCAGCTTGTATAGCTCTTTCATCCAAACTACTAATACCTGAGCTTTGCTTTACTCTGACATCTATCGGCTGCCCTTGAGGATTGATTTTGATGGTGAGAACCAACAAGCGCTGCTGGTTTTGCAATTCGCGATCATCGTAATTAAGCTTGCCAAAGCTGAGTACATCGACCCGACTCACGGGAAGCGGTTGCTGTGGTTGAGAAGTAGAGGCAGCGTTTTGTTCTTTTTTATTGTCTTTGCCTGCTTCACCGCCTGCGCGTTTGGCTATCTCATTTGACTGACCTGAAGCAGCCTGTTCAGTATTCGCAGATGATTTCGTTTCAGTGAATGTTTGCGTTGACTGACGATTTGATTCAGATTTACTTTCCGTCTGTTGATCGGTTGGTTTTTTTTCTTGTGCTTTTGTTGTCTGTTGTGTTGTTTGATCCATCTTCAACTTTTTTGACTCAGTACTATGTATCACTTTGACCTGTTGTTGATGTTGTACCGCTGTTGCTACTGTAGATTGAGGTTGTGCTTTTGATTGCGTTGCAGCTTGCTCTGATGCCGTCTGCAGCTTTGTACTGCTTTGTTGTACAACATCGGTTTTGTTCAAGCTGATAAAACGAATTTGAATCGCATTTTCAGGTGAATGTGATTCAATACGAACATCTGTTTTTAAATAAGACAAAGACCATAACAACAATATATGACTGATCACTACCCCACAAAGCGTAGAGTATTTTTGCTTATCATTTGAAGCGAGAATTACAGCAGACATAGGCTTAGATACAGCGCAAATAAATGTAGTGCATTTGCTGAGTGCTGAAAACCCTGTGTTTTTCCTGCCTGCTCAATCTAGTGTATTGCGTTGTACTGTTCATGAATCCTTCCTGCTTCGTCTATCAGATCAGTTGCCGTGAATTAAAAAACACTGCCTTTATCTATATAGACGAATGAGAAGGCAAAAATGCCTAATGAGAAATGTAATTAAATGTAAATAAGAATGGTTTAGAGAGTATGAATTGACGATAAAACAGTGGGCCACTGAACGTATTTATTTAAATGTAAAAAATAAACTTATATAAATAATGTAGTTAAAACAACTGGCCTGTATATCGAAACATTACAATAAGAGATAAAAATAATGGGAAGAAAAATTAGGCATCCAAATAAATGCATATAATAAATGCGATGGAGGACTTAGAAATATTGTAGAGGACAAATACTTATCCTCTACAAAACACAAGACTAAAAATTAAAAGCTTAAAACAGAGCGCTTAAGGCAGTTTACGTACAGGTAAAGCTTTGCCACGTAATTTCTCAACAGCACTGAGGATAAACACAAAAAATACTGGCACAAAAAAGATTGCAAGTATCGTCGCACTAACCATACCACCAAAAACCCCTGTACCAATCGCATGTTGAGTTTCAGAACTTGCACCTGTAGCAATCACCAATGGAATCACACCAGCGGTAAAAGCCAAGGATGTCATCAAGATCGGTCTTAAACGAAGTTTGGCAGCCGCAACAGTGGCTTCAATCAGAGTCATTCCTTCTTCTTTTAGCATTTTGGCAAATTCAACAATCAAAATGGCATTTTTTGCAGATAATCCAATGATGGTAATTAAACCCACTTTAAAGAAAATATCATTGGGAATCCCTCGGATCCATACCGCAACCACTGCACCAATCATACCTAAAGGTACAACCAGCATCACCGACAATGGAATCGACCAGCTTTCATAAAGAGCAGCAAGGACGAGGAAGACCACCAACATTGACAATGCCAATAAAAAATTGGTTTGTGCTTCTGACTGTTTTTCCTCCAAGGATTGCCCTGTCCACTCATAACCAATTCCTTTTGGTAATTGCTCAATCAATCGCTCCATTTCCTTCATCACTACTCCTGAAGAAACCCCTTCTGCGCCTGCCCCTGCAATACTCAATGATGGTCGTCCATTATAGCGATTGTATTGCTGCGGAGACTGTGTCCACACAGGTGTTACAATCTCAGACAGTTTAACCAGTGCTCCAGTCTTGTTAACCACATTCAAATTTAGAATATCAGTAACTTTCATCCGTGAATCGGCATCGACTTGAACAATCACTTGCTGCATTCGTCCCTGATTTGGAAAATCATTGACATACATTGAGCCCATTGAAGATGAAATGGTGTCTGTCACATCAGCAAAATTCACACCTAAAGCTTCTGCCTTATTCCGATCAATTTTTAAATCGACATTACTGCCTGGTGGTAAACCCTCTGGATAAACATAAGCCAGTTTTTTACTGGTTGCTGCAAGACCAATCAACTGTGCTTGTGCCTCATTCAAAGCTTGCATTCCAAGATTACCGCGATCTTGTAAACGTAAAGTAAAGCCCGAAGTTGTTCCCATTTCTTCAATTGCAGGCGGTAAAACAGACATAATCGTACCTTCTGCACTGTCTGCCATGGCCGCATTTACAGCGTTAACCTCATCTGCAGCGGAGGTATTTCGGTCTTTGAAATCTTTTAAATTTGTAAAGGCAATGGCAGTGTTATTACCAGAACCACTAAAGCCAAATCCGAGTACAGAGACATTTTCTTTAATACTTTCTCTGCTTTTTAAATGTTCCTCAAACGATTTTACAATGGTCAATGTACGTTCTTGACTGGCATCTGCAGGCAATTGAAATGAGGTGATAAATGAGCCTTGGTCTTCTTCAGGTAAAAAAGCGGTTGGAATCGATTTAAACGCAAATAATAAGAAACCTGTCAGAACAACAAATACAATCATCACAGTAAAAATGTGTTTCAACAATTTCACTAAAATTGCTTCATACTTTTTATTGACGCGGTCAAAAAAGCGATCAAACCACGCAAAGAAGCCTTTTTTCTGATGATCGGCTTCAATCGGTTTTAACAAGGTTGCACAAAGTGCAGGGGTTAAGGTCAGTGCTAAAAATGCTGAGAATGCAATGGATACCGCCATGGTCACGGTAAATTGTCTATAGATAATTCCGACCGAACCACTGGCAAAGGCCATCGGTAAAAATACCGCCACCAGCACCAAGGTTATCCCGATGATTGGACTGGTAATTTCTTGCATTGCTTTAGAAGTGGCATCAACAGGTGATAAACCCTCCGTTGCCATGATACGTTCCACATTTTCAATCACTACAATCGCATCATCGACAATAATACCGATGGCTAAAACCATACCAAACATGGTTAAAACATTGACCGAAAAACCACTGATCAACATCACTGCAAATGTGCCTAGAAGTGCAATCGGTGCAACAATTGAAGGAATCAAGGTGTAACGAATGTTATGTAAAAATAAATACATGACAAGGAAAACTAACACCATTGCTTCCAGCAAAGTCATGATTACTTTTTCAATCGAAATTTTAACAAACGGCGCAGTATCATAAGGAATCGAATATTGCATTCCCTTTGGTAAAACCTTGCTCAGCTCCTCAACTTTTGCTTTGACCGCTTCAGAGGTCTTGACCGCATTCCCGCCTGGGCTCATTTGAATCGCCAAAGCGGTTGCTGGCTTTCCATTTTCTAAAATAGAAAAACTATAGGTTTGCGCCCCAAGCTCCACCCGTGCAACATCTTTCAGTGTGACTTGTGCGCCACTCTGATTGGCACGCAAAGTAATATTTTGAAATTCTTCGACTGTACTTAATTGTCCTTCAGCCGTTAATGGCAGTGTAATCATCTGTCCTTGAACCGCAGGCAAACTCCCGACACTTCCCGGAGATATCGGCGTATTTTGTGCTTGAATGGCATTTGTGACATCTTTAATCGACAGCTGATAAGACACCAGTTTGTTTGGATCTATCCAAATACGCATGGCTTTTTCAGATCCAAAGGATTGAATACGTCCTACTCCTTCAACCCGTTTTAATTCTTCAACCACATTTCGAACCAAATAATCACTTAAATCAATTTCTTTAAATTGATCATTTGGTGAGTTGATTCCGACCATCATCAGAAATCCAGAGGATGCCGCTTCAACAATTAGGCCTTGCTGTCTAACCGATTGTGGCAATCTCGGTTCGATAGACTTTAGTTTATTTTGCACATCTACCTGAGCCAACTCTGGATCAGTCCCCGGTTTAAATGTGGCAGTAATACTCGCTTGACCACTGGCATCAGAGGTGGCGCTGTAATAAAGTAAATTCTTTACTCCTGATAACTCTCTCTCAATCAAGGTGACAACACTATCATTCAAGGTTTCTGGTGTTGCTCCCGGATAGGTTGCATAGATACTAATCGAAGGTGGTGCAACTGAAGGAAAACGAGAAATCGGCAACTTTGGAATACTTAAGACACCAAACAGAATAATAAAGAGTGCAATCACCCAAGCAAAGATTGGCCGTTTAATAAAAAACTGCGATATCATAATTTTTCTCCTGTATTCGGAGAAGACTGACCTGCTGTGCTTTGATCACTGCCCTTATTTTGCGTTTGTAAAGTCCCAACATCGGTTGTGTATTGCGACTTCCACTGGGTTATTTTTAAAGGCTGTTCTGGCTGTTGAATTCGATCATGCCCCTCAACAATGACTTTTTCACCTGCTTTAATTCCACTATTCACCACATAGAAACCTTTATATAACTGCCCTAAACTCACTGGACGTGTTTCAGCAGTCTGATTTGCTTTTACAATCATCAGTTGTGCTTGACCTGAAATATCTCTTTGCACGGCTTGTTCAGGGACAAGTAAGGCATTGGGCTGTGATGCTCTGTTTAAACCAACTCTGACATACATCCCTGGCAATAATTTCCGTTGAGGATTATTTACTTCCACACGAATAGTCACGTCACCCGTATTAGGATCTACGCTGGTATCTGAGAATAAAATCTTTCCTGTGACTGGATACAATTTACCCTGACTATTGGATATGCTGACCTCAGCACCACCACGTTGTAATAACGAACCATCATTCAAACGATCTTGCAATTGCTCATATTCAGAAATTGATTGTTTAACATCAACATAGACTTTATCTAACTGATGTACCAAAGCCATTGGATTGGTATCGCTGGTGCTGACCAATGCACCTTCGGTTACCAGCAACTTACCAATTTGACCTGAAATCGGGGCGCGTACAGTCGCATAGCGTAAGTTTAAATTTTGTCGTGCCAATGCTGCCTTGGTTTGAGCAACTTCAGCCAAAGCTTGTTGATAAGCGGCTTCCGTATTATTAAATTCCTGTTTACTAATGGCATTGGAAGGAAGCAGCTGTCGATATCGCTCCTGTTGCGTTTTTAGACGCACCACTTCTGCCTGTGCTTTTGCCAATAAAGCCTGATTACTATTGACATCTGCTTGAAGAATTTCCGAATTGATCTTAAATAAGGGTTGTCCAGCCTTAACTTCACTGCCTTGGGTAAACAGCACCTTTTCAATAATTCCGCCAACTTGTGGGCGAATTTCTGAAATTCGATAGGCTTGTACACGTGCAGGTAAGTTTTCAATCAAATGAATATCTTGCTGTTGAACGGTATAAATACTGATTTTGGCTGGCGCAGCCTGTTGTGCTTGTTCTGCTTCAGCATTTCCTGAGCGATTACATCCAGTTAACGCACTCCCACTTAAAACAACCAATAAAATAATAAAAAAATAAGGCTTAGGCATCATCTGCACCCAGAGTTCTAGATATGATGATTATTGGCAATATTTGTGTACTTAGCGTCACTAAAGTGTGGAGATTGTGTGGATATAGCCACTAAAAATAAATTATGATGGTGTTATATCCATTTTAAAGTATCCAGTAATGGGCAATATTTCTTTTGCGTCTGATCCAGCCAGTAAACAAATTTTAGTCGTTGAAGATGATTATGATATCGGCGATATTGTGGAGCATTATCTGAAAAAAAATGGCTTCAATGTGCTCAGAGCGCTTAATGGACAGCAAGCCATCGAAATACATGCGCAGCAACAGATTGATCTGGTGATTCTTGACGTGAAATTACCAATCTTAAATGGTTGGGAGGTTTTAAATCATATTCGTCAATCCAAACAAACCCCTGTGATTATGCTGACCGCATTAGATCAAGAAGTAGATAAAGTCACAGCACTTAGAATCGGCGCTGATGACTTTGTGGTAAAACCATTCAATCCAAATGAAATTATTGCCAGAGTTGAAGCCGTATTGAGAAGAAGTGCAATGTCATCTCAGGCGAAAGCCCAAATCATTAGTTTTAAATCAATTGAAATTAATATAGAAACACTTTGTGTATACATTATCAAAGAACATTCGAAAGCACTGTTAAACCTTACCTTAACGGAATTTAAGATCCTTGCGTTGATGTCACAAGCACCCTACAAGGTTTTTACCCGATCAGAATTAATGAACCATTGCTTGCCTGATGGTGATGCCTTAGAACGTACTGTAGACAGTCATATCAGTAAATTACGTAAAAAACTGGAAGATCATCATCAAACCGACTTACTGATCAATGTTCGTGGTGTTGGTTATCGTTTAAGGCAAAATGATGAAAAATAACATTGGAATTAGCCGCCAGCTGATTATCACCATGGCCAAAGTGAGCTTATTGACCACTTGTTTTTCCTTGATTTTTGGCTATTTGACTTATTTTGTTGCCATCGAGTTTAAATTGGTCTCACTTGAACAATTAAATTCCGAAGACTGGTCATTTAATTTTGTTGATCTCACTTGGATTTTATTGGTGACTTTATTCGGTTCACTAACTTCTGTTTATTTAGGATTAAAATTAGCGCAACGCTTTATCGCCCCGCTAAATTCTTTAGCCATTGCAGCAAGAGAAATTAGTTTGGGTAATCTTTCCGTAAGAGCACAATTGGACAATCCCTCTTCTGTCGCTGAAATCACAAAGATGATCAATGACTTTAATCGTATGGCAGAAAAATTGGAAATCTCAGTCAACAATGCATCTATTTGGAATGCCGCAATTGCACATGAATTAAGAACACCTGTGACCATCTTACAAGGTCGCTTACAAGGCGTGCTTGACGATATATTTACCCCCGATAAGGCCTTATTAAAAAATTTGCTCAATCAAGTTGAGCAACTGTCATTTTTAATCGAAGATCTAAGAACCCTAAGTCTGGCGGATAATCAACAACTTCGACTTAACCTAGAGTCAGTTTGTCTATCTGACGTCATTACACAATCTGTAAACTTACTTCAAGACCGTTTTGATCAAGCAAAATTAATCATCGAAACCAATTTATCAGATCAAGCCTGCTTTTTTGACCGACAACGGCTTGAACAGATTTTAATTGCGTTATTTGAAAATGAAATTCGTTATGCACAGGCAGGGATTTTACGGATTAGCACCCAAAAAAAATCAGAAGGTTTGGTTTTAACCATTGAAGATCAAGGACCCGGTATTGCAGATCAACATATCCCCTTTATATTTGATGCGTTTTATCGACTTGAAGAATCCAGAGGCAAGAAGAATGGTGGCAGTGGTTTAGGTCTATCTGTTGTCAATGCAATTATGATCGCGCATGAAGGTCGCATTGAATATTCCAAGTCACAAGCTTTAGGGGGAAGTTGTTTTAGTATTTTATTTAAGCCCGACGATTTAAATAAAATATAAGATCAGCATCCAAGTGTAAAATCGACTTCATTGAAACAAGCATTCAACTCATCTGTTTTAAATTGACAACTATCAGCAACTATAGACAGATAACATAGCGGCCTGTAGCTGATCAAAGCGCTATCCAAGCACATTTCTATGGCTATTGGTCTATGGTTATTGAGGCAAATTTGATTTTAACCTAGCGTAATTTTCTTTAAACGGTAATCCAATGTTGCCCGACTAATTCCAAGCATACGTGCAGCTTCTGAGATATTCTGTTGGCTTTTATCCATAGCGCTACGAATAATATTTTGTTCAAGTTGATCTAAAGAGAAATTCTCACTAAATAAATCCTCTACATTGATCAGCGATTGTGCAGTTTCACCCACTGCTTCTAAATCCTTATGTTGAGGAAACAAACTGTCCAATTTAATTTCCTGTTGATGATCGGTCAGTAAGGTGGCTCTTTCCAACAAGTTTTCCAACTCACGAATATTGCCAGGCCAATCATATTTCATCATAAAGTTTTTCGCTTTATCACTGAGCCCTTTTAGGGTCTTGTTATACATATTTTCAAAGCGTGCCAAAAAGTGATTAATCAGCAAGGGAATATCTTCTCTTCGCTCACGTAAAGGCGGAATAATCACAGGAAAAATATTTAAGCGATAATATAAATCTGCACGGAATTTTCCATCTTTAACGGCCTGCTCTAAATCCTCATTGGTCGCAGCAACAAGTCTGACATCGACTTGGCGGGTGCGACTATCTCCTACCCGTTCAAATTCACCTTCTTGCAGCATCCGTAATAACGCAGCTTGTGCACGCGGTGAAAGCTCGACCACTTCATCTAGAAAAATTGTTCCGCCATGAGCACGTTCAAATTTTCCCATACGAGATTGAACCGCACCAGTAAATGCGCCTTTTTCCACTCCAAACAGTTCTGACTCAATCAGATCAGGAGGAATACAGGCACAATTCACTGCCACAAATGGTTGCGCTTGACGCTGACTACCATTATGAATACCACGTGCAAATGCTTCTTTGCCAACGCCTGTTTCACCTTGTAATAAAACTGCGACTTTACTCCCTGCTGCTTTTTTAAGTAGATCACAGACTTTGCGATAGGCGACCGACTCTCCTACCGCATTAAACATGGTGTAATCACTTTCAGCATCGGTATAGATATTTTTCTTTAATTGATTGAGTTCCGCCTGTAAGGCAATGATTTCATCCGAGACGGCATCGGGTGACATAAAGCGAATCAACTCATCGGCATTTTCCCATTCACTCAACGGCTTTCCAATGATTCGACAATGCTCATCACCTTGAGCAACGCAATGTGTCTCCTGATAGATAATGGTCTGCCCCATGACAAAGCTGCTATAGCCACAGGCATAGCCCAATAACATCCAACAAGCAGGTTGATCTGAAGCACCAAATTCACTTAAATGCACTTCTGCCTCAAATGAATTAAGCCAGTTAAAATCAGCATAAAACTGTTTTAAATCATGACTTAAATGCAGCTCATTGACGTCAACCTGCACCATGCCACGGATGCCATGCATTTGCGGTCCAGCCATAAAAGCTTCTGCTTCATTTAAATTTGGTCGTAGTTTTGAGGTCACTTCTGCATCGCGCATGCCAGCTTGGTAACCACAACGAATAAAAAAGCGTTTAGTGCGTTCAAGCCCCAACATTTGATAAAGATCTTTTCTTAAAAAGCCCAGAATACTGGTATGCATCAACAGCATTCGATTTTCATCAAACCAGATTTGTCCGTGTTGAGCATCAAAAACGATTTTATCGAGTAAATCTTGAATATCTTTGTTCTGTTCCAGTATTTTTTTATATACCTTCACATCTTTGGCTGGGGGCATGATATATCCATCCTTGGCTATATGTCTTTGTGAATGCAATCTTGATATTACCTAATTCTGAACCAAAAGCTTCACTACCTTTTCTTATATTTTCATACCTTTAAGGTATATTGTTTTTATTTTAACCAATATCAAGTCGTTATTGGTTTTTATAAACATTAACTCGACCTCTCCCATCAAAATCACTGTTTCATCTTTTGATGAAATCAGCATCTCTTTACGTTCATTATTTGATGAAAATAATGTTGTCGTGCTTCATATCCTCATGAGCAACAAATAATAAACATTTGAATTTTAATTAAATTTTAAAGTTGGCACGACTTTTGGAATATCTAGAGCAAACCTAGTACATGAGCATGAAGCTCTACATCGAAATTGTTTTGATGTTGATAAAAGGATAAGCACATGATTGACGCTAAACAGCCTACCGCATTGGTCAAATATATCCGTATTACTGGTGAGCGGAATGCCAAATTTGTCGAGTTCGATTTTGCCATTCAAGACCCTACGCTTTTTGTTGAACTGATTCTCCCCCAACAAGCTTTCCAGCATTTTTGTGAAATTAATCATGTCATTGAAATGACCGCAGAACAACAAGCTTGGAACGATGCGCAGGAAGATAAATGGCGTTATGGCATTGAACCGACTGTTTTAAATCATGCTCGCCAACATTCTGATCAAGACGATCAGGCTTAATTCTACAAGGAGAAGCTAATGACTTTAGAAATTAAAACATCCAATTTGGAACCGATTCGTCAGACTTATGCGTATATCGAACGCCGTTTTGGAGCCAAGCCCGCAACACGCTACCAAGAAGTCAGCTTTGATATTCAAGCTTCGACAAACTTTCACTATCGCCCCTTGTGGAAGCCAGACAAAACCTTAAATGATAAAACCCATACGGCTTTGCAAATGCAAGATTGGTATGCATTTAAAGACCCTCGCCAATTTTATTACGGTGCTTATGTGCAACATCGTGCACGTCTGCAAGATACCGCTGAAAGTCATTATGCTTTTTTTGAAAAACGTCAGTTGGTCAATAATCTCAGTGATGAAGTGAAACAAAAAATCATCCAGCGTTTATTACCTTTTCGCTATGTCGAACAAACAGCCAACTTACATATGATGTCAGGCAGTGCCTATGGTTATGGCACTGTCATCACCCAAGCATGTATTTTTGCAGCAATGGATCGTCTCGGTATGGCGCAATACATTTCACGTATTGGCTTAATCCTCGATGGCAATACAGGTGAATCATTACAGCAAGCCAAACACGCTTGGCTAAATGATGAAACTTGGCAACCCTTACGTAAACTTTGTGAACAAAGCCTAACCGAACAAGACTGGTTCAAACTTTACATTCTGCAAAATCTGTTGATTGACAGCATGTTACAAGAGCTGGTTTTTGGACAGCTGGATGAATGGCTGGTTGAAAATGGCGGGCGTGATATTGCCATTCTTACTGAATTTATGAAGGACTGTTTAACTGATTTAGCGAAGTGGTCAGACAGTGTTTTAAAAACTGCGATTTCAGAATCTGAAGACAATAAAACCCTGATTCAATCATGGATCACGGAATTACTACCCCAAGTTAAACAAGCATTTAGTGCTTGGGCACAAACCGCACTGACGGATTCAGGGATTGATTCAGGTCTAAATAAGATCTCTGAACGTAGCAAAAAAGCCGGCACCATTTTACTCGATTTAGCAGCATAAGGATTTGCCATCATGACCTCTAAAGTTTATTTAGCATTGCAAGACAATGACACTTCACGCTACATCATTGAAGCGATTGAACAGGACAATCCTCAAGCAACAATTCAATATCTTCCCGCGATGATTCGGGTCGAAAGCACTGGCGAGCTGGTGGTACGTGCAGAAACAGTATCAGAAAAACTTGGGCAAAACTGGGATATCCAAGAACTACAACTCAACATGATTACCTTGGGTGGCAATGTTGATGAAGATGATGACAGTTTTACCTTGAAGTGGAACTAAGCCGTACTTCCCCTAGATTTAAAGCATAAATAGCAGGCAGCTGCATGTAAGTTAAAGGATGATCAAAATGAATAGCCAAGCCAAAGTAAACAATAAAAAGCTCAATGCCAAAGAACGTTATCGGATACTCACCCGTGATCTAGATTGGGACTTTTCCTATGCAGATCGTAAAGATGCCTTTCCGTATGAAGAGTTTGAAGGCATCAAAATTACCGACTGGTCGAAATGGGAAGATCCTTTCCGTTTAACCATGGATAACTATTGGAAATACCAAGCAGAAAAAGAAAAGAAGCTATATGCCATTTTTGATGCTTTTGCACAAAACAATGGGCAAATGAATGTTTCAAACGAACGTTATGTCAATGCGATTAAATTATTTTTAACGGCAGTAACTCCGCTTGAGTATCAAGCTTACCAAGGCTATGCCCATGTTGGGCGTCAGTTCAGTGGCATTGGTGCACGTATCGCCTCGCAAATGCAATCCATTGATGAATTACGTCATGTACAAACCCAGATTCATGCGATGAGCCATTACAACAAGTTCTTTGATGGCTTCCAAGACTGGGCACATATGCATGACCGTGTCTGGTACTTGTCTGTACCTAAATCATTCTTTGAAGATGCACGTTCAGCGGGGCCTTTTGAGTTTTTATTAGCAATCAGCTTTGCCTTTGAATATGTCCTAACTAACTTATTGTTCGTTCCTTTCATGTCGGGAGCAGCTTACAACGGTGATATGGCAACCGTAACATTTGGCTTTAGTGCACAATCAGACGAAGCACGCCACATGACGCTAGGACTGGAAATCGTAAAATTCTTACTGGAACAGCACGAAGATAATGTGCCAATCGTACAAGAATGGATTGATAAATGGTTCTGGCGAGGAACTCGCCTGCTGTCCATTGTCGGTATGATGATGGATTACATGTTGCCAAATAAAGTCATGTCATGGAAAGAAGCTTGGGAAACTTATTTTGAAGAAGCAGGTGGTGCTTTGTTTAAAGACTTAAGTCGCTACGGGATCCGTATGCCGAAATATAGTGAAGTGATTAGCAAAGAGAAAGAACATGTTTCGCATCAAGCATGGTGGATTTTCTATAACTTCGGTCATGCAGCAGGCTTCCATACGTGGATTCCAACAGATGAGGAAATGGATTGGCTCTCAGAAAAATACCCTGACACGTTTGATAAATACTACCGCCCACGTTGGGAACTTGCTCGAAAAATGGAAGCTGAAGGTAAACGCTTCTATAGCGCGGGTTTACCTCAATTGTGCCAAGTATGCCAAATTCCAATGACCTTTACAGAAATGGATGGCGACCCAACACTATTTAGCTATCGTGATTCAATTTACAAAGATGAGCGTTATCACACTTGCTCTGATGGTTGTCATGACATTTTTGAACGCGAACCTGAGAAATACATCCAAGCGTGGTTGCCTGTACATCAAATTTTGCAGGGTAACTGTGGTGGTCCAGATTTAGAAAGTATTTTAAGGGATTACTACAACTTTAATGTCGGTGCAGACAATCTCGATATTGAAGGTTCACCTGACCAACAGCGCTGGAAAAAATGGAAAGGCAACGCAGCTTAAACCCTCATCCAAAAATTAAAAAATAAGCAATGGATGTTGTCTAATTCGACAGCATCCGCTCAAGGATTTATTCAAAAGTTTAAGGAAATACACCATGACTGTACAAGCGATTGTTGAAAAATATCAATTTGAACCACTAGATCTACAACAAAATTACGGCGAAAACATGTTGTTGTTTATTGGTTGGGATCATCACACCCTATTTTGTTCGGCACATGCTTTTGTGGTTTCACCAAAACAAAGCTTACAAGCCTTGATCGATGGACAAATTCAGGCGGGTTTTGAGCAACATCCCGATTTTAAACATATTGATTGGTCTAAAGTTGAATTCCGTTTAAACCGCAAGCTTTTACAGGCTGATTTTTCTAAGTCCCTAGAAGATTTGGGTTTTGATCATAAATCTCTCCTGCGCTTTGTAACGCCTGATCTAACGGGTTACCAAGGCACACATGTTTAAGGAGAACACAGATGAGCTATCAAGTCACGATTGAACCAGCAGGAACCATCATTCAAGTTGAAGAAGATCAAACCATTTTAGATGCAGCATTGCGTCAAGGTGTTTGGTTGCCCTTTGCTTGCGGACATGGCACTTGTGGTACATGTAAAGTTCAAGTCACAGACGGTTTTTATGATGTTGGTGAAGCCTCACCTTTTGCGCTTATGGACATTGAACGTGAAGAAAATAAAGTGTTGGCTTGTTGTTGCAAGCCCGAATCTGACATGGTCATCGAAGCTGATGTGGATGAAGACGAGGATTTCTTAGGCTATTTAGTCCAAGACTACCAAGCCAAAGTCATTGAAATAACGGATTTATCGCCGACGATTAAAGGTGTTCGACTTCAACTTGATCGACCAATGCAATTTCAAGCAGGCCAATACATCAATATCCAACTCCCCAATATTGAAGGAACCCGGGCATTTTCAATCGCCAATACACCGAGCGAAGCAAATCTGATCGAATTACATATTCGTAAAGTGCAAGGGGGTGCTGCAACACGCTATGTGCATGATGAACTGAGTGTTGGTGAAGAAATGGCGCTTTCAGGACCTTATGGACAATTTTTTGTGCGTAAGTCTGATCAGCAAAATGTCATTTTCATTGCAGGTGGTTCAGGTCTTTCAAGCCCTCAATCGATGATTCTGGATCTTTTAGAACAAGGTGACACCCGTATCATTTATTTGTTCCAAGGTGCACGGGATGTTGCTGAATTATATAACCGTGAAAAATTCGAACAGCTTGTCAAAGAATATCCAAATTTCAGATACATCCCTGCTTTAAATGCGCCTAAGCCAGAAGACCAATGGACAGGGTTTACAGGCTATGTACATGAAGCGGTTGCCAATTATTTTGAAAATAAATGCAGTGGGCACAAAGCATATTTATGTGGCCCGCCACCGATGATTGATGCCGCCATCTCCACCTTGATGCAAAGCCGTTTATTTGAAAAAGACATCCATACCGAACGCTTTTTAAGTGCGGCAGATGGTGCAAATGGGCAATCACGTTCGGCACTTTTTAGACACATCTAAAGTTGAGTGGTTGAACCCTTAAATTATCCAATATACCAACACCAGCGTGAGTGATCTGCACCGATTCCAGATCGCTCTCAAGATACTCATGCCAAATACTCATATCAATCAAAGGAAGATGATGATGAATAGACAACAAATCGATAGCCTCGTTCAGCAAATGAATGTCGCGACAGCAACAGGTGAAGTCAATCTGCGTGTTCAGCAAATCGTTGTTCGTTTACTTGGTGATTTATTCCAAGCCATTGAAGACTTAGATATGTCTCAAACCGAGCTTTGGAAAGGCTTAGAATATTTGACAGATGCAGGTCAAGCCAATGAACTGGGACTTTTGGCAGCAGGTCTCGGGCTAGAACATTACTTAGATTTACGTGCAGATGAAGCAGATACTAAAGCCGGTATTACAGGTGGAACACCACGAACAATTGAAGGACCGCTTTATGTTGCAGGTGCGCCTGAGTCCGTTGGCTTTGCTCGTATGGATGATGGCTCTGAATCTACGCACGTCGATGCCTTAATCATTGAAGGCATTGTCACAGACACTGCTGGACAGATTATTCCCAATGCAAAAGTAGAAATCTGGCACGCCAACAGTTTAGGCAACTATTCATTCTTTGATAAATCTCAGTCTGCATTTAATTTACGCCGCAGTATTTTCACCGATACACAAGGTCAATATATCGCTCAAACCACCATGCCTGTCGGTTATGGCTGTCCACCTGAAGGTACAACACAAGCTTTACTCAATTTGTTGGGTCGACATGGTAACCGTCCTTCGCATGTTCACTACTTTGTCTCTGCGCCGGGTTATCGCAAACTGACCACTCAATTTAATATTGAAGGTGACAAATACCTTTGGAATGACTTTGCCTTTGCTACTCGTGATGGACTGATTGCTACTGCGCTGGATGTAACGGATCTCACGAAAATTAAACAATACAATTTAGATAAAGCCTTTAAATACATCAAATTTAATTTCCAATTGGTCAAAGACGCTGATCAAGTCCCTTCTACAGAGGTTGATCGTCGTCGAGTAGCCGCTTAGTCAAAAATGTAGTGATGCTTAACCCGTTTAGGTTTAGCTACAGCTAGCTGCAATAAAAATATCATTGAAAAGGATTTTCTATGAAACAATTGATGTTCAAACTTTCCATTCCATTGATGCTCGGTTTAACCAGTAGCATTGCCTGTGCTACAGAAAATGGGGCTGACTCATTTGCTCTCGGTGCTGAAGGTATGATGGCGGGCGCACTACCACCAGCTGGTGTGTATCTATTAAGCTATTATCAAAATTACCATGCCGGAAGTTTTGATAATGGCCCAGCGAATTTTCATTTAGATGTAAATGCCTTTATACCCCGTTTGGTCTGGATGACAGAACAAAACTATTCCGGTGGTCAACTGGGTTTCTATGCCATACAGCCTATGGTTGATCTCAGATTATCTGCAGCGGGGATGTCAGATCATAACACTGCCTTAGGTGATTTAATGTTGGGGTCAATGTTAGGTTGGCATCAAGGAGATCACCACTGGATTGCTGCGATAGAAACAGTACTCGCCACAGGTCAATATGATAAGGCCACAGCACAACAGCCTTTGGTCGCCAATATTGGCAAAAACTATAATACTGTTCGACCGATTTTTGCTTACAGCTATGCGCCAAAAAATGGTTTAGATATTTCAACTAAAATTTCTTATAGCTTTAACACTGAAAATGATGATACCCAATACAAATCTGGGGAATATTTTGCTGGTGATTATAGTCTTGGATATAAACTTACTGATCAGGTTAAAGTGGCTGTTGAAGGCTACGCTTTTAAGCAAACCAAGTCAGATAAGCAACAGGGTGAAAATATTGCGATGCGTGGACAAGTTTTGGCAATTGGTCCTGCAATACAATATCAAAATAAAAACTGGTCAATTGAAGCAAAGTATTTAAAAGAAACTCATGTTGAGAATCGCCCTGAAGGTCATACGAGTGTATTAAAATTTGTGTGGGCTTTTTAGTGGCTATGCTTTGCACTTAGCAATATTTGGTTTTTTGCGCAGGTGCTCAATTGTAGTTGTTAAATCATACTCATAATCAGTCATTAACGCCGAATGAACTCATTCGGCGTTAATTTAGAAACCGTCAATTCGGGTTAAAGTAAAGCTGCAATATATCAACATAAATCACTTCAGTTTACGCCAATAATCATTTATAAATCTAATACCAATCTTTTGCCTTTGGCACGAGATACACAGATCATCATCGATTGCTGTGATGCCTTTTCATCATCACTCAAATACTGATCAAAGTGCTCTGCTTCACCATCTAGAATTGCAGTTTCACAGGTACCACACACCCCTTCACGACACAAGCACTCAACATCGATATTCAATGCTTCAATCGCCTGTAAAATAGTCTGGTTGCCTTGAACTTCGACTTGCTGATTGGATTTCGCCAAAACCACAGTAAATGCTTCACCATCTTCAGGTACGGTTGAAGCAAATTGTTCCCAATGAATATATTCATCTCGATAACGATGAAAATTACAACGATCAATCACCGCATCAATCATTGGCTTTGGCCCACAGACATAAACGTGTGTGCCCTTTGGCTGTGCGGAAATTAATTGATCGAGATCAAGGCATTTCCCATCTGAATCGATATAACTAAAAATATGTTCAGCATGTTTTTGTTTGAGCTCTTGCAACAGTGCAGCATGCTCTGGCGAACGATAGGCATAATGCAATTCGTAATCTGCCCCACGTGCAGCCAACTCATCCATTTGCGGCACAAAAGGCGTAATCCCAATCCCACCTGCAATTAAAATATGTTTTGCGCCATTTTCAGCCAGTGGAAATAAATTTTTAGGTTCTGAAATCAGAATTTCACAGCCTTCATTGCATTGCTCATGCATATAGACCGAGCCACCTTTACCTTCTACATCTTTGCGTACGCATACTTGGTAAGTGCTAAGATCCTGAGCACAGCTCATCAGTGAATAGGCATTGGAAAGCTGATCATTCATTTTAACAATGATATGACTGCCCCCATTAAACTGAGGAAAATTTTGTCCATCCTGACGTTTAAATGTAAACCGTTTGATCAATGGTGTAAGTTGCTCTACCCCTGTGACCACTGATGCAAACATTTCATAATGACTTGCCATGTCTAAATCCTCTTTACCACATGTTGCTTTTTTAAGTACTTATTCAAGCGCTTTCTCATTGGAGGGCAGCATGTTGGATGATCATCAATGAATGTCCAACACGCCTTTATCCTATAGCCCTAAACACATATATTTAATGGTCATGAATTCTTCTAAGCCATACTTAGAACCTTCACGGCCTACCCCTGATTGCTTCACACCGCCAAACGGGACCACTTCATTTGAAATTGCAGTTGAGTTCATCCCCACCATGCCATATTCAAGTTGTTCTGCGACACGCCAGATCCGTGAAATGCTTTCACTATACACATAGGCTGCCAAACCAAAGATGGTGTCATTGGCTTGGGCAACCACATCTGCTTCATCACTAAATCGAATCAGTGGTGCCACTGGCCCAAAGATTTCTTCTTTGACAATTTCCATGCTTTGATCCACATCAGTAAGCACGGTTGGTTCAAAAAAGGTCTGTCCAAGTGCATGCTGTTTACCACCACAAGCCACTTGTGCACCTTTTTTACGTGCATCATCGATTAACTGTTGTGCTTTAAGGACGGCTTTTTCATTGATTAAAGGCCCTATCTGTACATTTTCTTCAAGACCATTGCCAATCTTAAACTTTTCAACTTCTTGCACAAACTTCTCAGTAAATGCCTGATAAACCTTGTCATGTACATAAATACGGTTGGCACAAACACAGGTTTGCCCTGCATTACGGAATTTGGCAAAAATTGCACCTTGTACTGCTTTATCTAAATCTGCATCATCAAAAATAATCAATGGCGCATTTCCACCGAGTTCGAGCGCAAGTTTTTTAATCGTGTCTGAACATTGCTGCATCAATAAACGGCCAACAGGCGTTGAACCGGTAAAAGTCAGTTTTTTGACTTTTTCATGACTGGTAAATACCGCACCGATTTCTTGTGACTGACCTGTTACAACATTGATCACCCCAGCAGGAATCCCTGCCATTTCTGCAAGTTTTGCAATGGCCAAGGCGCAATAAGGCGTTTCATTGGCAGGTTTAATCACAATCGTACAACCCGCAGCTAAAGCTGGCGCAGCCTTACGGGTAATCATGGCGATTGGGAAATTCCAAGGCGTGATCGCTGCAACCACACCTACAGGTTCCTTGGTAATGATAAAACGCTGTTGATTGTTGGTGGTAGGAATCACATCACCATAAACTCGCTTGCCCTCTTCTGCGAACCATTGAATAAATGAAGCAGCATATTTCACTTCACCTAAAGCTTCAGCCAAAGGCTTGCCTTGTTCAATGGTCATGATACGAGCCAGTTCGTCAGCATGTGCCAATACCAACTGATACCAAGCCAATAATAAATCTGCGCGTTTTTGTGCAGTTAAGGCTTTCCACGTTGCTAACGCTTGATATGCAGCATCAACCGCTAGGCTTGCTTCTGCCGCCCCCATATTGGGAATAAGCCCAATCTCTTCACCTGTTGCTGGGTTGGTGACGGGTACAGTGGCATTGGATTGTGCATTGATCCACTGACCATTTACCCATCCGCGTTGTTGAAATAGCGGACTACCTTGCAAACTTGACATGTCATGATCCTATGGTTTGAAAGCAAGGTACGACTTTATTTGCCGCACCTTTAACTTGAGAGCTCCTCTAAAAAACACATGATCGAGCTGTTTGCCCCAGTGATGTTTCGAGAGGCTCCCTTAAATGATTATTTGTGATATTGCGCAACGAGGTTTTGGAAATAAGCAATGCCGTGTTCACTAATCCCCGAACGTTGCTTATCCGTCATGATTCGCCCTTGACCGCGATAACCACGTGACTTTAAGCCACGTTGCACACTTTCAACCAGATTTAAATCTTCTGGGCGGAAGACATTACGATACCATTCAATCAAATCTTTTTGGTCTTGAGTCAGTTCTTCATTGGTAAAGTAAATATCATAATGTTGTAATGTCGTTTCAGCATCTACAGGAAATTCATAGATCACGGTCATAAAATTACCACCTGGTGGCACATTAAACATGGTGCAAGGCCATGTCCAAAAACCACTAAAGGTTGGATCTTGTACAGATGGATCCAGCTTGAAGGATTTTTCTGAAGAACGTGCATAACCATATTGCAAGGTCCAGTTTTGATGTGTGGTATGCCAATATTTATCCACCTGAACAGAATCAGCAAAGCCCGGATGCGCAGGTCCGCAGTGATAACATTCCATATAGTTATCTACAATCACTTTCCAGTTCGCTGGTGTTTCCGTCACAAAGCGTGCTGCAAGTTTTAAATCTTTGATGACCGCACAAGTTTCATTGAGCTTTTGTGCAAACTCAGGCAATTGATCTTCAACACAAGTGGCATTTTCATCCATATTGATAAAGATAAAACCGGCATACTCTTCAACTTTTACAGGCACCATACTTGAGTTTTGTTTATCAAAGGATTCAACATGATCACAGTTACGTGCCAGCGCCAAACTTCCGTCTAACTTAAATGTCCATGCATGATAAGGACAGGTAATCACATTCTTCGCTTTACCACTGCCACTTAACAACTCATGTCCACGATGCGGACAGACATTATAAAAAGCCCGTAGTACGCTGTCTTTACCGCGAATCACAATAATATTTTCACCAATGACCTTACGGGTAATATAGTCATTGGCTTGAGCCACCTCACTGCCGTGTGCAACGCAAATCCAGCTTTTTGCAAAAATTTCTTCTTTTTCACGCTCAAAAACCTGAGACGATGTATAGAACACTTTGGGAAATGTCCAAGCAACGTCTGGGTTTGAACAGAAATCTTCTGGTAATTTTTCAACTGCATTCATGTTTTTACTCCATTAAACTCATTTTTGTCCTAACGACCGTTTGTTTAAAATTGGCTGATGTTCAAATCAATTGAACATTGGCTTTAACGAACTCAGCATGCGCTGATATAAATCTTGCACCACAGGACAGTCACGTACTAAACGCAAACTGCCATGTAGTAATCCTTTACCGAGATAAAATTCGGTTGCAATATTGGCCTGTTTTAACTTGTCAGCAAAAATACGCCCATCATCACTGAGTGGGTCATACTCAGCGACAGCAATAAAACTACGGGGCATATCAGAAAAATCCTGTGCCAACAGTGGTGATAAACGTAAGTCCTGCCAGTCGCTTGTATTTGGCGCATAGGCTTGCAAGTAATCATGCATATCCGCTAGCGACAGTAACGGTGCATCTGCTTGCTGCTGACAAGATGCCGTATCAAAACCACTACTCAAACATGGATAAATCATTGCAAGACCACAGGCTTGAGCCCCTGTATGTTGTAATTGCACTGCAAGTGCAGCCGCTAAATTACCGCCCGCACTGTCCCCCATCAAAACAATTTGATTTGGATTAATCTTCCATTGCAGGCCATGTTGATAGAGCCAGTGATATACCGTTTCACAGTCTTCATATGCAGCTGGAAAATGGTGTTCTGGTGTTAAGCGATAATCCACACTCAGCACAGCAACATTTAAATCACGACATAAATAGCGGGTGATAAACTCATGTGAATCAAGATTTCCCACCATCCAACCGCCACCATGAAGATATAAAATACATGGCCAACCTGTCGCTGGTGCTTCGCCCAATGGTGAATACAACCGAACATTGACTGGATGATTGAGCTGCGGCACAGTTTTATCTTCAATATTGACCGTACCATCACGTGGTAAGGTGTAATGTAAGCACATTGCATCATACGCAGCCCGAATAGAATCGATATCATTATCCGCCGGTGAATAAATGCTGCTCCAATACACCAGACTTTGCATTTCTTCACTCAATCTATAGTGCATGCTCGATTGTTGTGTCATGACAATTCCTTTTGACTGGTTTTATCCGCAGTGGGTTCAATTGCAACATCAATGTGCATATGTTTATTTGCATCTGTTTGATCTAAAGATTCCAACTCACTAAAACTCATTTGCTCAATCAGATGGGATGGAACCTTTGAATAATCCTCAATCAACCATTTCACTAAGCCATAGGTCTGTATCAAAATAATCACAATGAATGGCAAGGCAGTCACAATGGTCGCGGTCTTCATGGTGTCCAAAGGCGCTTTAGAGAAAATCATCGCAATCGGAACAAGGGTTAACATCACACACCAGAACAAACGTGCATTTGGTGATGGGTCTTGCCCCTCACGTAAACCACGGGTACAAGTTGCCGACACTGCATAGCCCACAGCATCCATATGTGCTGCAAGAAAAATCACCATAATTCCAAGGAAAATCCACATCATCAGCTTGCCAGCAGGCAATAAACCAAGCAGTTGGCTAATCGCAACTTCACCACCTTGTTGGCTTAAAACTTGTGGCACATTGACCATACCGTGAATAAAGTTATAGACACTGTAGTTTTCAAACACCCCAAAGATGAACCATAAACCAACGCTACCGCCGATGACCATGGCAAGAATCACTTCTTTGATAGTACGTCCCTTTGAAACACGCGTTACAAATAACGCCACACCCGGTGCATAAGAAATCCACCATAACCAATAAAATACGGTCCATTCACGGGTGAACTTTCCATCGCCCATTGGGTCGGTAAATAAACTCATATCGACAAAATTGGTTGCCATTAAGCCAAAGCTCATCAGCGAGTTATTCATAATGAATTGGGTCGGCCCAAAGCACAGCACATAAATCGCAAACAACACCACACCTAAACACACCATATGGCTGAGACGTTGCATGCCCTTATCCATCCCCACATAAGAACTCAGGGCGAATAAAATCGATACTGCAAAAATAATCACCACTTTGGTCATAAAGGTATTCGGGATACCTGTCAGCTGCGACAAAATATTGGTAAAAGTCACCGCAGTCAGCACCAAAGAAATCGTTAAAGCACCGAACATACACAACAAGAACATCAGATCGACAAGGCGCCCAACAGGTCCAGTTGCCTTAAAACCAGTGACCGCTTCAATCATTGACGCCAAACTTAAGCCTTTATTCTTTCTGACGTGGTAGCTATAACACAGTGAAATTGAAGCCAGCGCATAGATCGACCAAGCACTCAATCCCGAATGAAAGAATGAGTAAGCAACGCTATATTTCAGTGCTTCCGCAGATTCAGGAGTTAAATTTAAACCCGGTGTTTGATAATAATAAGCCCAGTCTAAGAAGCCCCAATATAAGGTCGAAGAACCAATACCCGATAAAATGAACATGAAAATCCATGACATGGTACTGTATTGCGGTTTGCCTTCACCTAATTTGATTTTTCCATATTTACTGAACGCCAAAGCAAAGGTAAAAATAATCGATAAAAATGCAAATAAAAGCACTGGTGTAGTAAAAACAGATGTTGTCCACTTCATCCATTGAGCAGCAAGCTGTATAGATTCAGTCGAGTAAATTGCTAAACCAGCCACCGAAATAAACACAACGGCAAGACTGGTTATTGCAAGTGTCTTATCTGTATAAAGTTTTGTATTTTGATTATCCATATCCATTCAATCCATCTTGGATCCTGATTGTTTATTCCCTAAGGGCGATTACTCCATCGCGAATAAGTCCATTTTTTGATGTGTTACAAATGCTGCAATCGCATCTCCAACATCGTCCGTTTTGGCTGTTCCACCCACATCTGGTGTTTTCGGACCATGTAGCAATACATGTTCAATTGCCTGCATAATCTCTTGGCCTGCTTGAACCACCTGTTCGTCACCATCTGCCAAGAAATTCAACATCATTGCGCCAGACCAGATTGCAGCAATTGGATTGGCAATTTTTTGACCATAAATATCGGGTGCAGAACCATGTACAGGTTCAAACAACGATGGGAAATTACGTTCTGGATTTAAGTTTGCAGAAGCAGCTAAACCAATTGTTCCTGTACATGCAGGTCCCAAATCCGACAAAATATCACCAAATAAATTTGAAGCAACCACGACATCAAAACGTTCAGGCTGTAACACAAAACGAGCGGCCAAAATATCGACATGTTGTTTGTCTGCCTTGATTTGCGGATATTGTTTTGCCATCTCATCAACACGTTCATCCCAGTACGGCATACTGACTGCAATACCATTTGATTTGGTTGCAGCGGTAACTTTTTTAGCATCGCGTTGATTGGCAAACTCAAAGGCATATTTCAAAATGCGGTCTACACCATGACGGGTAAACACAGCTTCTTGTAAAACAAACTCACGCTCAGTACCTTCAAAAGCCTTACCACCAATCGCAGAATATTCACCTTCGCTATTTTCACGTACCACGTAGAAATCAATATCCCCCGGTTTTTTCCCTGCAAGTGGGCATTTCACCCCTGGCATTAAACGTACTGGACGTAAATTTACATATTGATCAAAACGACGACGGAACTGTAGCAATGACCCCCAAAGAGAAATATGATCTGGCACTTTTTCAGGCCAACCCACTGCACCAAAGAAAATCGCATCGTATTGCTGTAAAATTTCAAACCAGTTATCCGGCATCATTTTTCCGTGTTCAAGATAGTAATCACAACTTGCCCACTCAAACGCATCGAACTGTAGCGCTATGCCATATTTGTCTGCAGCTGCCTTTACAACCTTGATCCCTTCTGGTAGAACTTCTAGCCCGATTCCATCGCCTGCAATCGTCGCAACTTTATACTTTTTTGCCATAACGCTCCCTTACACCTTTGGTTAATATCTTTAGCTGTAAACATGCTATTTTCAGCAAAAATGATCAATAATAAAACTATCACCCCAATGGACACGGATCGTGAATAATCTACCTAACCTATCGGATTTAAAGGTTTTTTGCACAGTCGCAAAACGTAAAAGTTTTGTTGATTCTGCTGAGGAACTGGGTGTTTCGCCTGCGTTTATTAGTAAGCGCATCAACATTTTAGAAAACAATTTAAACTGTAAATTGTTTCATCGTAGTACCCGTCATGTCAGTTTGACTGAAGATGGCAAACTGATTTTGGAGCGAGTCGCTCATATTTTGGATGAATTTGATGAAATCAGTGAGTTGGTCAATAACCCATTAAGTACCCCCACAGGGCATCTGGATATTGTCAGCAGCTTTGGTTTTGGGCGGAAACACGTTGCACCGATCCTGTCTAAACTGCTGACCATGTATCCAAAATTAGAAATTCAGTTTGATACGATTGATAATACGAAAGATTTAATTCAACACAGTATTGATCTGGATATTCGGATTGGCAATGAAATTGCACCCAATATGATTGCCAAAAAGATGGTTTCTAATTTCCGAATTTTTTGTGCTGCACCAAGTTATTTACTGAAAAATGGAATGCCTGAAAGTTTAGACGATTTGCGTAGTCATGATTGCTTAACCATCAGTGAACGAGATCAATCCTCGGTATTATGGAAATTACGCCACGCTTCAGAAGATATGTCGGTACATGTCACCCCACGTTTTATTTCCAACAATGGTGAAATTATTCACCAATTGGCAGTCGAAGGTCATGGCATTATCTTACGTTCAATTTGGGATGTTGCAGATGAGTTGATTAGCGGTCAGTTACAGCATATTTTGCCTGAATACTGGCAAGATGCCGATGTATGGGCAGTCTACCCTTCACGTTTAAAAAGCTCGTCTAAATTACAGACCTGTATCCTGTTTATCCAAAATGAATTACAGAATCGATTGCAGCATGTTCAGAACCTATCACGTGGACAACTGATTCAACCGGTAGAATCGGTAACACAGCACGCTGAAAAGGTATTTTTATAATCGAGATCAGCTGCCTGCTTTCTTTTTTTAACAACATCATGCACATTAATTCAATCATGAACATGCAGGCAGCATATGAGCACGGCAATATTTGGCCTTATTTTAATCGCAGCGGCATTTCACGCTACATGGAATGCTATTGTCAAAGCAGGCTCAAATAAATTTTTAACCACTGTATTGGTGACTGCATCAGCAGCAGTTTTAGCAGCGCTACTGCTGCCCTTTTTCCCGATACCACATCGCGCTAGTTGGCCTTATATTTTGGCCTCAACGGGAATACAGATTCTCTATTTTGGCATGGTTGCCAAAATCTATCGTGTCGCTGACATGGGACTAAGTTATCCACTGATGCGTGGTACTGCACCGCTTATTGTGGCAGTTTTAGGGACATTCTTGCTGCATGAAACATTAGAACTTAATGCTTGGCTTGGGATCATTACCATTTCCATCGGCATTTTATCTATGATCTTCGCGACCTCTCAAACCGGACGAAAAGGGATTGGCTTAGCCTTGCTCAATGCAGTTTTAATTGCTGGCTATACCTTGGTGGATGGTCATGGGATTCGTCTCTCAGGATCACCCATTTCTTATATCTTATGGAGCTTTGTGCTCTCAGGTCTGATCTTTTTTATGTTTGCCTTGAAAATGCAATATCACCAGATGGGTAATTATTTTCGTCATAATTGGCATTTCGGTTTAATTGGCGGGATTGGCTCATTTTTCTCTTATGGACTCGCATTGTGGGCGATGACACTTGCACCAGTTGCTATTGTTGCCGCACTGCGTGAAACCTCGATTTTATTTGCTACGCTAATTTCGATCTTTATTCTTAAAGAGCAAGTTAATGTGATACGTATTGTCTCGTCATGTATTATTTTAATCGGGGCATTGATCCTAAGAGCTGCCTAACCCTAACAGCCGTTTATTCCTAAGTGCCAACTATTCCTAAGAATGGCTGGCGTAGGCATAATCGAAAAAACCAGCCTATTTTAAATAGACTGGTTGATCTTCAATGTTAATTTTAGAAGTAATAACCAAGTGATAAGTAAAATAATTTATTCCACTGATTACTGTCGCCTTGTGCAAGACCGTTGGCACTGCCGCCTGTCATTGGATCATTACGACTCCAAATATATTCGCCCTGAATCCCTACTGCTTTATAATTAAAATACACCCCAGCAATTAAACGATCTGAATCTTGATAGCCCTTTTGATCTTTAAAGAAGCGGCTATAGGACAGATAAGGTTTAATATTTTCTAACTGATAAAAGGGTTGAGCCAAAGTGTAATTAATTTCATTGGCCATAAATTTGCCTTTATTGGCCACTTGGTAGGGGTAATCAAATGCCCCGATGGTTGAGCTATTTGGCAGAAGATTATCGGCATTATTAATGTTCTGTTCACCTGCAAGGAAGAGCCATTGCCATGCTTGATAATTGGTTGTACTAAATACGCTCCATGTACTTCGATGACCATCTTGCTGCGTGCGATTATTTTCCAGATCTGAGTACCAGAATGAACCACCTATCTCAGTTGAAAACTTTTGCGCTGGGTCTAGCTCAAATTTTCTAGATAAGCGCGTCACCCACATATTTTTTTCATTAATATCTGTGCCTTGGCTTAAATCATCGGCTTGAACAAAGTTACCACTATAGCGGCTGGCGTCTTTAGACGTTCCTGTATAATTACCACCATCTGTTAGATAAAAACCTAAAATAAAATTGTATTGATCATTTTTAAACTGATACTTCGCACCTAGATTTTGAATATCTTCTAAGCCAACGGTATTTAGCAAGGTTTCATAATAACTGTTACCCCACAGTCGACCAAATCCAAAATCAACTGATTGAAAGCCCACGGTAAAGCGTTGTTGGTCTGAAATTTTATACCCAGCCCAAGCATCTTTTAGAAATAATCCGTCACATAAGCGGCTGTATTGGTAACAGCGTAGATCTAATGAGGCAATCCAATTTGGATTTTCATAACTCAATACTGTTTTAATATCTGCAAGCTGCCAGTCCTTATTTTTAGAACCTTCATTTGCCTCAACGATATAATCTTTGTACATATATCGGGTACGGATTGCGCCTGAAAGTTTAAGTTCACCTGATTCTGTTTTAGGGTCACCTATACTTAAATCTGCTGCAAAACTAGGCATGCTGACCAAAAGCCCCATTGAACCTATAAATAGAAATAACTTCTTCATTGTTGTACATCCTTGTTTAACATCATATAAAAATGAAGAATTTATGTACAACAAACAATGGGCAAACTATAAAGTCGGAATTTACAGACTGTGTTTAATGCGGATTGATTCAATCACGATAAGGAGGTAAAAAAACTGTGATTTTTAGGTTTTATTGAAAAACCAAACTTATGGCAACGATTCAAATCAAAGCTTCTTAAAATCAATAAAATCGTTTTAATTTTGATTACATGCAGCTAACTTTGATGTACTTTTATAAACAGAAATCTGCCAGAAATTAATGTCATCATAGCTTAATGGAATACCTGCTGGAGTCTTTGCGAATTTTCCTAATGGATATAAAATAATTAGAGAAAAATCTTCTCTAAAAAAACCTAACTATAAGTATTTTTTAATTCTATTTGGCACTTTGCTTAAAAGACCTAATTTTTTCATCTCTGCATAATATAGAGCGTAGTTTTTCCTAGCGAGAGCTTCATTTTTTTGTGCGACATATATATCGGCAATATTTAAGTAAGCTATTGCTTTACTTGGATCTAGCTTTATAACATGGTTTAAAATGCTTAAAGATTCATTGTAATAACCTAATTTATATAAATAAAATGCAGAATCATTAAGCTCTTGAATATCATTTTTGCTATATACAGGCAATTGGCAATTTATACTTTTAATTATTTCATCTATTTCTAATCTTTCAGACTTTTTCAATTTCTTTAAATTTTGGCTTGTTGAATAATTCATATAAACAACTGCGCCTCTTCCCCCACCGACATCAGCCTCCCAAATAGGTAGATCTTTTTGCTTATCCCACTTTCCAGCACACATACCACTTAACATTGTCGGAATAGCATCAACAATCACTTTATTTTTATTATTGATAATTAAACAGTAACGTTGATCTTGATCTGAAATCGGTAACGTCAAAAAGTTATAATTTTTAGTGATGTATGAATATTCAGGAAAGACATCTTTCGATGAAAGACTAAAATTTGCATCACTTAAATTTAGCGGACTGCAATTTTTATAGCTTAAAAAATCAGGAGTTGCATGTACTGTAAAAATTGTACTGCTTAACAATATAAAGAGCGTTTTCTTTAGCATTATTGTTGTCCTAATGTCAGTGTTAAATATTTACAATTATTGGTACCATCATCTTTAAACCTATAATACACAACCCAATAGTTTAGGTATTTTTTTGTTATACTAAATCCATTCTTGCCATCTTTCGAAGAATAATTTTGTTTTGTAGGATATAAGATTGCCATTTCATTTTTTTCATCATAACAGTATATATCCTGATTCTCATAGGTTGATTTAACCTTTTTCCAACCCATATCTTTAATTCTTTTTGTTACAACGCTATTATAAAAGTCAATACTCATGTCCTTTTTACTAACAAAAACATTATAATTTTCGACCTTATCTTTGACTATAACTTCAAGAAAATCATATTTAACATTATAAAATATTTTTTCACTTACTAAAGAGAAATTTAAACTATCTTTATTTTCATACATATTTGTATTTGAGCTACAACCCACCATTAAAACAAATAAAATACATATATATTTCAACACCATAAAACACTTCAACTTTCAGCCCTATTAATTAATCAGCACTTCAAACAAGAAAACTACTATCTTAATTTTCATTCACTCCAAATAATTTTAAATAAAAACTCCATATAAATTACTTACAACCATTTACACCATCATCATTATATACATAATAAATCAACCAATCATTAAAATCACCAAAAACAACTCTACTTCCACTTCTATCAAAATATTCATTCTTTTCTGGATATAAAATTCCTAATTTATTATAAACACCATGACAATATATATAATCCATTATAAACATCCTTTCTCACCCATCCTTCTTTTAATATTTTTTTTCGACATGCAAAAAATCGACCTTACTCATATTATCTTTGGATATCAAAATATTAGAAATTTCCGCACTAGGCTTCACTATTCCTGCCTCATATTTATATTGATATCCTTCAAAGACAATTTTTAAAAAATCTTGAATATCAACTCTTTTTTCATTTGGATTATTATTTACACAAGACACCAAGAAAAAGGATAATCCTAGTATAGAAAAGAATATTTTATGCATTTTACTTCCTTAATTTTTGATTTTTTAACAACCTCAAGGCTATGTTTCACACTCAGCAAGCCCATGATAATTATAGATATAGGAAATCACCCATTTATCTAAGTTTTCTTTTTTAATTGTTAAAGTATCCCCTTTTAAGTTTCTATAAATTTCTTTCGTAGGATAAACCACACTCATCATATTATTAGCACCAGAACAAAATAAATTTTGATCTTGAAACTCGGGACTAACTTGTTTCCAACCTTGATTTTTTATATTATCAACAACAGTATCATTAAAATAATTTTTCGTCATATCTGACTTTTTCACATACACTAAATTTATTTCTGATTTTTCTTTTTTTAGAATATTCACATATTCATAATTCACATTCTTAAAAACCTTCGATGTAAAATTAACAGGATCTACATATTCTAGTCTTTCTGTCTTTTGGGTACAAGAAATTAAACTTAATATAAATAAAAAAATAACTAATCTCATTATTATTTTCTTTGTTTTTTCTAACAAAAACATTCACCCACCTTATTAAAATTCACTCTAAACAACTAGAGAATTTTCGTTAAAAAATTATTAATTTTTAAACATATTTCACCTCAGGTTATTTTTAAAATAATTCTCACAATTTGTATTTCCATACATATTATACCTATATAAAATAATCCATTTATCTAAATTCCCCTCGCAACACACTCCTATTCAGCTTTGTTCTTTCGGGTTTCTGTTTTCCATACTGAAACTTTATAAATTCGGCTTTCAGGATTTTTAATATAATTGCACAGTACGTAAACTTTATATTTTTATTGCTATTTATAATTTTGACATTTTACTCTCAATGAAATTATATTTATCCATAAATTTCCCATATATATCTAAATCTGCATCAAATTACTCTTGATTATTAGCTATATGATATAAAAGAGGTTTGAACTCAGGATATACATCTTTAATTACATCTGATTATTTTCTCACTCTCTCTTCAATCAAGTTAAAAAAAACACTTACAGCACTTGCTGTATCAGCATTTAAAGGAATTACTTCAATATATTTTTTAATCCTAATATATAGTAATTAAATACTTTATCTGGCATATATTGTAATTCATCTATCTCCTCCCATTTATAAATAGTAGGGATTTGATCATTATTCATTAACATCTACTTAAATCCTTGATAAATTGTTAGCCTAGTATAATCTATTAACGCTTTCGATGATTTAACTGATTCCCAATCTATCAAATCAATCTCCCAACCAAATAGTGTCAAACTATGATTAGTTGAGTTATTCTTAAATAAATGACGACTAAACACTTCATACTTTAATTAATTTTTATCAAAAATTATATCATTACATATAAACTTATCAAAATCTTTACTATATACACTTAAATCTACTAATAATACTTCTGAGGAAAAAAAATCACCTTTATTATTATATTTTTGTCTATATATGATCTTCTCATCATTTGAACAATCATAAAAATGCTCTGCATAACCATAACTATCAATACCATCTGATTTTAAAAAAGAATACTCTATCAATCCTTTTTGAAAAGAAAAATTTCTGTCTTGAATAATATTTCTATAATAAACTTGTTTGAATGAATTTCTTTCATCCAAATTATCACCATTAAAATACATTGCATTCTTTCTATTATTTATTTTATCAATCAGATCATTAATATTTATTCTTGGATGATATTCAACTGCAAAAACATCACAATTAAATATAAAAAAACACATAAGCATAAAAAATTTCATTATTTCTAAACCACATTTTATTTGGTACAAGTTGAAACCCCTCCTTTTGTATAGGTTAAATCAACCCATACTTTATCTTTACTTTGATCCGGGTTATTTTTATATAAAAACCCATCAGGAAAAACAATTTTCATAAAGTATTTGTTTTCAAAACAGTATTGATAATATTCATTATCACTTTTTATTTGAACCCACCCTCTTCTCTTTATTTTATCATTCAATATCTGAAATTTTGAGAATGTAAGGTTTTCTGGTTTTATAAATAAATAATTGGTTATTACTTGATCTTTATCGGTCACATTAACTATCTCAGGCTCATACTCTAAAAATAAATTATTGATTGTATTTTGATAAAAACTTCTAATTTCTGGAGTATTAATTTTATCCATATAAACTGAATAACCAAGATAGCAAAAAACAGTAGCAAGCAATATATATATTTTCACTAATTATCCTCACTATGTACTTGTATTCCATAGTCTTTAGAGTAACCTACAACCCTTGGAGTACCAATACCAAATCCCCAAGCTTTTGTTCCATTAGGATCTAATGCACCCTCTCCATCTGGTACAGTAAGAGTACCAACAGCACCATACCATCCTGTCGAATATGTTTCTGACCATCCTTGTAAAAACTCTGATACATAAACTGCCGGATCTTTTCCTTTCGGTTTATTCTGAATATAATTACCTGTACAAGAAAAGCCTCTTGAAATAAGTTTACTACCAATACCCTTTGTAAAATCTGATCTCGACATTGGCCGCCCTGTTAATCCCTTGAGAATTTCATCTTTAGAAATATCACTCCCAAGTGAACCACTTATAAATATGTCTTTTGGTTTATATAAATTTACAGCAATTCCAACAGAAGTAACACCCGCGCCTCCTGAACATGTAAAATATTCAACTAGTTGACAATCATAATCTATTGATTCACTTTTTTGGGCTAATTCAGCTGCTTTCATCGCATCATATTCTGCTATTTGCTTGTCATGTAATTTTTGATTTCCAATAGGATCCCTATTCCAAATCTCTTCTTGTTGTTTTTCCCAGTCCCAATGTTTTTGGTGAACAGTTTCTCTTCTTTCTTTTACTTTAGTAAACCTCGCATTTTTTTCCAGTTGTGCAATGTAGTTTTTTGCTTCATCATTTTGGCCTATTGCACCAGATACATATGTTCCTGAGTAACTGCCATCAGGATGTATAAATATCTTTGCTAGACCTAAAGCATCCACCCACTGGTTTGGATCACTTACATAAGCAGAATTATTTAATCCCCCAAATAATCCTATCGGGTCTTTACTCACATACCTTGCACTAAACGGCTCGTAATAACGATAACGGTTATAGTGTAACCCTGTTTCTTTATCGTAATATTGCCCTTGAAATCTTAAGTTGGTTTGCTCAAGCAGATTATCACTTGTATTTATTTCTAAAGCTGTGCCCCATGTATCCTGTTTGATTTCCCAAACAGACTCGCCTAGCTCATTACTTAAAGTTTGTGGAGTACCGACTTGGTCACAGTGGTAAAAGGCAACACGTTCTAATTCAGCTTTGTTTTTTCTGGTTTCTGTTTTCCATACAGGGTCTTTATAAATCGAATAAGGTACATTTTGGAATTGGCGATAATCAGGTGTTTCAATCAGCTGAATAAAGCCAGCATAACCAGTCTGTAATAACGGTACAAAGCTATTCGGTTCATAAACATAGTGTTTGGTATAGTCTTGCTGTTTTGATTGAGTTTGGTTTGCTTGATATGACTCCCAGACCATCTGATCACCATCCCAACCAAATAAGGTTAAACTGTGGTCTGTTTGGTTATTCTTAAATAATCGTCTGCCAAAAACATCATAACCATAATCAGTAATTTGACCATTGTTGTCACTTTGAATCAGACGGTTTAAGTTATCCCAAGTCAGTTTTAAAGTCTGACCGGCTTGGGTGGTTTCAATCACATTACCCTGTGCATCATATTTATAATGTTTGCCTTGATACTGGCTAATCAAGTTATTTTTCACTTGCGCAGCTTGAGTGGCAATCGGATCAATCAAGTTCCCAGCAGGATCAAAACTAAAGCTTTCAGTCTTATATGGGTTTTGGCTTTTGATTAAACGTCCGATTGGATCATATTGGTAATTTAACTTGCCTAATCTGCTGTCATCCACCTGAGTCAGTAGGTAAGTGATTAAGCCTTTGCTATCGGTATGTTTGAATAGGCACCCTTCTTCATCGTGTTCAAATTGTTTTTTGACTCGATTAGATATATGTCAACTTTTAAAATAAAAAACTGAATAAATTAATTACTCATTTTTCAATATTTTCTCTTCCAATTTCACATATTCCTGCAATAAAACTTATGACTAATCCAATAGATAAAGAACAACCAACCAACCAATTTAAACTTTTCATTATCTCTTTATCGCTTGATTTGAAAAAAATTAAAAACAATGCTGTTATCACACTTATGATAATGGTTCTTAAAAAAAACGTTAGATAGGGTTTATTCTTAATTCTTAAAAAAGATGACAGCAAAGTAATAAAAAATTCTAACATCATGATTTCCTATGATTTTACATAAAATTACACTAATTTCTACTCTTTATCCTTCTGATTATTTTTCTTCCGCTCTTGGTCCTCTTTTTTATAACCTGCTGTAGAATTAGCACCTAATTTAATACCCCAACTTGCAGCTCCTGCAACTACACCTATCATAGCTTTTTCAGTTATAGCTATAGATTCATCCAATTTTTTCCCTACTTGCTTTGTGGCATCTCCTCCCGCACCTTTTACCATAGATCCTTTATAAACTCCAGCTGTAGCACTTGAAACTGCTGTAGTAAAAACAACTTTGTTTGTGTCTATTGGTGGTAAGCTAATACAATTACATTCATAGCTGCTCATTCCTGCAGGTAAGGCAATACCTGTTACAGTCGCTGTTGGGATAGCATTAGCGGCAATATATGTTCTAGTAGATGCTCCAACGCCTGTTAATAGATTAGTTGCTCCACCCGCTTTAAGAATAGCTGTCCTCCCTAATCCAGCTAAGTTAGTAAGCCCTAAAACCTGCCCTCCCATATAAGATTTTGAATCCTTATTAACACCATCATTAGTTCCCATTAAATCTCTTATTTTATTAGTAATTCCCATACTTGCAGTATCCCCCCATGCTGCTGCGACATCAACAACAGGTTGGGGTAATGTAGGTGGAATCCAAGAAGTATCTATTTTCTTTGGTATTAAAGGTATTTCCTGCCCATAACCTCTCGATTGCTGTTTATTTATTTCATTCATACTCTGAGCTGAAGCATTCCATGCTTCTTGTGTTTTTTTACTTTCATTCTGAATCTGCATCATCCTTTGTCTATTTTCAGCATCAATCTGGGCCTGCCTATCCATTTGTACATTCTTAGCGGCAGTTATTGAATCTGCTGGATATTTATGCTTCGAATCTTTAGTTCTAGAAAAACTACCATTACCATCCGTCCAAGCATAATCTGCCATCAACCCCATCGGATCCACCCACTGATTTGGATCACTAACATACTTAGTGCTATGTAAACCACCAAATAACCCAATTGGGTCTTTACTCACATACCTTGCACTATACGGTTCGTAATAACGATAACGATTATAGTGTAACCCTGTTTCTTTATCGTAATATTGACCCTGAAAACGGATATTACTTTGTTCCAATGGATTGTCTTGGTTTGTTGTATTAATTTCTAAAGCTGTGCCCCATGTATCCTGTTTGATTTCCCAAACACACTCGCCTAACTCATTACTCAAGGTTTGTGGAGTACCGACTTGGTCGCAGTGATAAAAGGCAACACGTTCTAATTCAGCTTTGTTTTTTCTGGTTTCTGTTTTCCATACAGGATCTTTATAAATCGAATAGGGTACGTTTTGAAATTGGCGATAGTCAGGTGTTTCTATCAGCTGAATAAAGCCAGCATAACCTGTCTGTAATAGTGGTACAAAGCTATTCGGTTCATAGACATAGTGTTTGGTATAGTCTTGCTGTTTTGATTGAGTTTGGTTTGCTTGATATGACTCCCAGACCATCTGATCACCATCCCAACCAAATAAGGTTATGCTATGGTCTGTTTGGTTATTCTTAAATAATCGGCGACCAAATACATCATAACCATAATCAGTAATTTGACCATTGTTGTCACTTTGAATCAGACGATTTAAGTTATCCCAAGTCAGTTTTAAAGTCTGACCGGCTTGGGTGGTTTCAATCACATTGCCCTGTGCATCATATTTATAATGTTTGCCTTGATACTGGCTAATCAAGTTATTTTTCACTTGCGCAGCTTGAGTGGCAATCGGATCAATCAAGTTCCCAGCAGGATCAAAACTAAAGCTTTCAGTCTTATATGGGTTTTGGCTTTTGATTAAACGTCCGATTGGATCATATTGGTAATTTAACTTTCCTAGACGACTATCATCGACTTGAGTCAGCAAATAGTTGTTATCATAGTGATAATGACGTTCTGTTTGAAATTGTACCCTATCCGTTGTTTCTTGCTCTGGGCGAATGATTTGTGAGCTAAGTAAGCCCACATCATTATAATTCTTAGTTTGCACTAACCCATTGGCCAGCAGTCGTGTGGTTTCACGATGTAAATCATCACGTTGGAATGCCACCATATCTTGTTGGTTAAAAGCAATACCATAAATATGCCCTGATCCATAACTTAGATTGGCTTGTACTTGTCCATCAGGACGAATGGTTTGAGTCAAATTCCCCAATTCATCGTATTCATAACGTAATACTGCTGTGAGTGGGTTTAGATTTGGTACTTTATAGTGTTGATGCTCACGTACCAATTGTCCAAGTTGATTGCGATAAAAATCAATTTGGCTTTCTATATTGGTCGCTTTGCTGAGTTGGTTATTTAAGTTGTATTCAAATTCTTCAACTTGACGATGTCGAGTTTGTAAATGGGTATAGGTTTTTGACGCGATCGAACCATCCGTATGATAGCCAAATTGGGTCAGAATATTTGGTTGGCGGATTTGAAATAAAAATCCATTGTCATGATATGTAAAGTGCTTTTCTTCACCATCAAAGGCTTGTTCACGCACCAATTGCCCAAAACGATTATAGTCAAATAGATATTCGGCATGGTTTTGATTGCTTAGTTTTTGAATTCGACCTTGTTTATCCCACTGGTAGCCGATTTGGTCTCTATTAGCATCGACCCGTTGTTCTAATAGCCCGACCTGATTGTATTTATATTGGGTAATTAAGCCTTTGCTATCGGTATGCTTAAGTAAACGTCCTTCTTCATCATGTTCAAATTGTTCTTTTAATCCATCAGGATAAATAATTGCTTGTAACTGCCCCCGGTCTTTACCTTGAGTACTATAGAGATACTGAACCTGTTGCGCATCTGCAGCAGCTTGTGCGGTCAGTGTACCGTCTTCATCATATTCCCAAGCACTACTTTTCCCTGAACAATCGGTATACGACACCATCTGTCCAAGATCATTATATTGAATTTTCTTTGAGCCGCCTTTGGCATCAACCACTTCAACCAATTGATTATCATTATTATATTTATATTGGGTAGTATGCCCTAAAGGATTAATGTCTTTGCTGACATTGCCATCAGCATCATATTGTTTTTTCCAGATATTGCCTTCTGGGTCTTTGGTTTCAGTCAGATTACCATTTTCATCATAGGCAAACAGGATAATGCCACCATTTGGCTGTACAATTTTCACCAATTGATCTTGATCGTTATAGACTTGCTCTGTTTCTAAGCCTGCAAAATCAATTTGACGCGTAATCCGTTTTTGACTATCTCGAGATATCCACTTTTCACGACCATCGGCTAAACGAGTACGATAGGTAAAACCGTCTAAATCAAAATAATAATAGGTTGGAACTTCATAAGCATCATAGACGGCCACTTGACGCAAACGTGGATGCCATTCTAAACGGGTTTTAAAACTACCATCATCTGCCCATTCCTCAATCGCTTTGGCTTTGGGTGCGGTAGATTCATATCGAATATTTTGCCCACGTCCAGTACGATCTGTATAACGGGTCAATTGATGGGCTTGGTTATATTCATAACTGCGTGTATGTCCATTTTGATCAATGGCTTTGATCAAATTGCCTTGTTGATCATATTCATAACGTGCCAATGCTTCTGTTTGTTCATCTACAAATGCCGCAATGACTTTGGCTTGTTCATTAAAAGCAAACTTGACTAAGTGTTTAGCGCGCTTCAATTGAAAATCAATCGCCTGTAAATAGGCAAATTGTTCAAATAATAAATAGGTCAGAACCACTTTTTCATCAGTCTGATCATTAAATTGTTGAACGAGGTGATAATGTTTTCCAGAATTAAAACTATGAAAATGGAAATTCCAGTCTGAACCAAAATTCAGCAATAAATCCCCATCGTCATGTGGTGCGACACTAAAGCCTTCAAAGGGTACCTGATATTTTTCATAGACGATCGAAGCAGGCAGTTGATGTTTACGTCCATTGCTGTCAATAAATAAATAACCATTTTGGTTTTGTATGATCACATTGGAAAATGGCATCATCCAACGTGCACCGATCATACTGTGGTCAAACTCATTCATTTGAGAGTTATATTGACGACTAAAGGCAAAACCAACTTTAGGCAAGTAAAAGTCTGAATGATTAACCCGTTCAGCGCCAATCGCATAACTGATACTTTTATCCGTTTTAGAACTTTGATCTTGAACTAAGGTCGCACAAATCGGATCATTTAAGGCATCCGGTTGTAAGGTGACAAACTCTAAAATATCACCATTGATATGCTGCTCATGTTCGCCTGTTTGGTTTAACGGCACACTGGCTGTGGCTTTTTTACCTTGAGTTTGGATGACTTTTAGGGTTTCTTGAATCAACCAAGCAAGGCTATATTGAGTTCCTGTATTGCTTTGTTGTTGAATCACTGTAGCAAGTTGTGGTGTGGCCTTAAGCACTTCTTCTGTTAATCGTGTTGCGATATTCGGTATCATCTTTGCCGTCATATCAGCTTGTGCAGGTGTACCCAACAAATCAATCAATGGCTGTGCCCAGTTGCTAAACTGTTTGCTGGGATCACGTTTTTCAGCTGTGGCTCCCGCTGAAGCAACGCTGGGTAATCCAGCTACAGCACTGCTGCTAAAAGCTTGGAGAATTGAAGTCCCTAATGTCGTTGCACTAGACAATAAACCTGATAATTTAGCTTGTGTTTCTTGTAGGAATTTTTCTAAATCGCCGGCCATCTGCGCATTTAAGTGTAGCTGCATACGTCGTAAATCAGCTTCTTTGATTTTGCCATTGGCTGGGTATAAACATTCGGCCATTAAACCCAGCATTGGACGTAAAGCCATACGCACATGTGCTTCTGTATTCGGTTGTAAAAATAAACCGATTAAGTTCATGCTTAACAATGCCGATTGTTGTACGCCTGCCTCAGCTTGTTTGGGTTCAGTGGCAAATAAAATAAGGTCTAAAACACTGCCGGATAATGCAAAGATATTGGCGACTGTCGGTACATTGGCGCTTGCTTTGATCTGTTCTAGGCTGGTGTTTCCACAAGCTTGTAAATAGTTTTGGATTTGATGGGCGATAAACTTATGGTCTTCTGTATGCGTTAGGCTGGCCAAATTAAATACCGCCAACTCTACCGCTGGCTTGGTCTCTTTAGCGGTTGGTTGTTGCTGTGTATTTGACCCTGCGGTCTGATTTTTACTGTCTATAAATGCCATAAGCTTAACCTTAATACGTTCTAATTTTTAATTTAATTTCAATCAATTAAAATTCAAAAAATGTTCAATTATTTATTTCGCGCGTTATATACATCTGGTGGTTCAGCAGTCGTTTTTCGCACAGTCACTTGTTTGGTGACATAACGAGACTCTTCCAAATCCATCCGTACCACATCCTTATCCATATCATAAATCGACTGCGGTTTTTTCACTTCAACAGGTGCTGTCGCTTGTGGAGTCTGTTGAGTCAAAATTGGCGCAGGCTGACTGATTTGTTGAGGAATGTTTTGTGGGATCGTGGGTGCAGATGCATCACCTTTTCGAGTGGTAATGCTATAGGTTAAGAAACGAGAGAAATATTCATCTTTTTTAATAAAATCATCCATCACTTTCACAGGGGCATCTAACCCATTTTGAGCAGCGCCAAATGACTCTGCAACAAAACCTTGCCCCAGTGACGACCCAAATCCTGTTCCAGCAGTTATATTAGAAACTAAACCGCTGGTCTGTTGAGCAAACAATGCTGAGGCTTGGTCTTTAAAGAAATCGATGCCTTGATCTTTAATGTTTTGCAGGGATTGACTTGGATTGGCAATCATCTGTCCCACATTCATCATCTGTGACGGAGATAAATTTAAATTCAATGCTGAAGAGACTGAACCTAATGCACTTTGAGTAAATTGTTCTTTAAATTGTCCCAAGCTTTGTGTGCCTAAGTCTTTTAAAGCGTTTTTGCCCATATCTTTCAATGAGTCAGCATTCAAAGAGAATAAATTGTTTTTGAGTTGAGACATCATATTTTGCCCCACTGAATTTAAAGCATTTTGTGCAAAGCTTGTGGCACCACCGACCACTTCTTCTGACCAAGTATAATCACGGTTAAAATGACTTGCTTTATCCCATGCACTTCGTGGATCAGTTTCAAATTCAACTTTGGCAGGGCCAGGTGCAATACCTGTCACTTGGGCAAAGCCATTGCCATCCAGCTTGCCAGACACTTGCTTGCCAAATGAATCAATCACTTTAAAGCCGGTTTGTTTAAAGAAGTCTTGCCCACCATAGCTTTTTAATAAGTCGAGTGCGCCTTTAAGTGGATTCGATGGCGGCAGTTGTGCTGATTTACTCACACTGGCACCCGGCTTAAATGTGTGCTGCCCTGCATTGACCTCAAATTTCCCACCTGTTTTGGGGAAAATCCCTGAGCCATTTAGGGCAATCTGTGATGAACCACCAGTAATCAACACTTCTTTTGGACTACTGATTTCTATCCGATCTTCTGTAGATGAGATGGTAATCCCCAGTTTGGCAAATACATCTAAAGCGTCTGACTGTGCTTGAATTTCAACTTTACTTTGCGCGGCAATGGCTTTAATACCACCTTGTGCAGCAAATAGGCTCACTTTGCCTAAAGCTTGTCCCAAAAGATTCTTTTGGGTACTGAGGTTAATACTATCGCCCGCAGTATGGCTAATGATGCCTGTTGCTGAAAAATGGATATCTTCAGGGGTACTTAAGGCAATCCCATCAACAGAACTGAGTAACATGATGGCTTTTTTATACTTGGCAACATCTTTTTCAATTTCTTCGGCAAAAGCTTTGAGTTGCTCAATTGATTCTATTTCATCAGTCTTTTGATTCTTGGCAATATCACTTAAAGCTTTACTGTTGGTCTGACTGCCTTCAAGTTGCTTTTTGGCAAACTCTGAATCAAGGTGATCACCTTTGGCTTGGTCTTGTTTATAAGTCGAAAGTAGTAAACCTTGCCCTGCACGTACTGCTCCCCATTGGTCAGTTCTCAGCTCAAAGCCTTCACCACGATCATCACTTTCCGCTTTGTCTTTAGGATGACTCAGTTTGCCCAAGTTAAGTTGGCTGGCGGCATGACTACTTTGTAACTGGCTGCTGATTTGGCCAGTAGTATCGTCAAACCTTAGCTGATTGTAGCCACTACCTTGATACTCTCGACTTTTGATTCCTGCCAGTTTCTTGGTGTCAGGCAGTTTGCCTTTGTCATCAAACTTGCTTGGATGACGTTGCGCTTCATGGATACGCCCAACCACAAATGGACGGTCAATGTTGCCATCAAAGAAATCAATCACAACAATCTCACCGATTCTCGGTAAGAATCGCGCCCCATAGCCTTCACCTGCCCATGGGGTCAGGACATCGACCCAAGCTGAATCTGTGTCATTGTCATTAGAACCCGCACCGCCATCATGGGTATTGTCTTCATTACGGCTAAACAGGAAGCGAACTTTAATACGTCCCCATTCATCAACATGAATTTCTTCTCCGCTTGGCCCCACTACTTTGGCCCGTTGTGGTGATGCCATCGGTCGGTGTTGTAATGGGTTATAGGCTGGAACTGTACTGATGTTACGACGTTGAATGGTTAAATTACTGGCTTGACGTTCATCACTCGTGTTGCTGGTGATTTGGGTGGCTTGCCAATTGCTTTGTTGAACTAAAGCGGTGACTTGATCAGTGAGATCTTTAGGTAAGTTATTTTGGTTATAAAAGCTTTTAGCCGTGATTAAAAATTCTTTGTCTGCACCTGAGTGTTGATCTATCTCAGGGTGTTCATTCAGTTCAAACCAATAACCAACATGTGCATCGCGCACAGTTGACGTTGCTGTAAATTGTTTGGCTTGTGAATCGTAGTAGTTGCTGAGGTTTTGGTTAAACTTTTCAATCTGACTGTTGCCCGATGGCGTTGCACCATCTTCACCATTAAGGTCTTGAATCCATGCAGGGCTAAAGTGCCATGCTTGTTCTAAAGCGAGACTGGCATTGTCATAATTTTCACTATGGCTGTGTTTACTTTGGACACTACCAGCGCCTTCATCAATATCCAATACATCAGCTTGCCAACGTTGGATATGCACTGAAGTCGGTTGAATGGAACGCTGACCAATAAAATTGGTGATTGAATCAGTTTTTTCTACGGCGCTACTTCTATGGAAGCGAATATTGCGGCGTTCTAAGGCACTAAATTGCGAATTATCATCAATTAAACGAAGCTTTTGTGCTTGGATTTGTTCTGTTGAACTCGACACTTTAAGCTGTGCTTCATCAATCAGCCAGTTAATCCCTTCACTTCTCATCAAACGGGTCAGGAAGTCAAAGTCACTTTCAGATGCCTGCATAATGAATGGGCGTACATCATAGTCTTTGCTCAGTCCACTCTTATCTAAACTCAGACTTGAGGCAAACAACGGACTGCGTTGTGTCCATTCTTGGAACACGGTCTGGATCACATCCACAACCGACTTATTCATAAATACTCGAGAGTTTCTACGGTGTTTCCAAAGTGCTGTTGGGTCTTCTACAGTCAAACGATAGATGGTAAGAGAACCATCAGATGCGCCAATATCAGCTTGGGTCACAATCCCTGAAATACGGGTTAATTCGGATTTATCTGTGACAATATCAATTGCAGCTTGAGTTCCAATAAAGCTTTTTAAAGGGATAGTTGCTGACGTTGCAAGACAGATGAGTTGGAGCCGAACACCCTCATTGATTTGATGTGTTCCATCGATACGTTGTAGGAACACCTGTTGGCTCAAAGCCGAATTAGAAAATTGTACGTGAATCGCACGTTTTTGTGCTGATAAGCCAAGCTGCTCCAAAGCAGCATAAATATTGTTAGACATGCGTTATTATTTAATTCTAAATTGTGATCAATTGTACTAAAAAATTTAGGGCTTTGTCTATACAGACTAGTCTATCTTGTGGTTAATATTTAAGCAAAACTGCATCTATTTTTATTATAACTCATATAAAAGATAAAAATTTCTCATTGTTTTATCAAATATTTATTTAAAAATACGCTCCTGCTTAAAACACGATTATCACACTGAGCTGATGTTTGACTCTCTTTATTTCGATTTGGTCGATTGGCATAATGTGTTTTAAACAGTATGAGTAAACTAAACAGCTTTGAACTGAGCTTATGCCACTACAATCTGCAAAAGTCCTAGAAATAGATCCCCTCTTTTTAAAGAATTCATCATAAATATGAATCACGATTTTCTATTATGATTTTTGGTCTCTATGGTTTTATAGCGGCAATTCTCTTTAATAAAAATAAATGTGATAGCGATCTGCTTTATAAATTTTTTCTAGTGATTGATTAACAATTTTAATCAAATGGTCATCTAATCTCACTATAATTTAAGCCAATAATTAAATATAAACCATATTTATCAAAAACTTATAAAACAATATCATTACTTACTCTCACAGTTTACTCTTCAATAAAATTACAAAACACAACAAATTTCACGTAAATTTTAATAATAACAAAACCAATAATGATTATCATTTGCAACAGATAAAACCAGAGAATTCTAACGATGATCCATAACAATATTCTCGATTGCATAGGTAAAACTCCTTTAATCAGACTCTCAAGGATGTTTACCGATCAATCCATCACCGTTGTCGCAAAAATGGAGTTACTCAATCCAGGTGGAAGTATCAAAGATCGACCTGCATTGTATATGTTACAAGAGGGGCTTAAATCTGGCCTCATTCATAAAGATAGCCACATTGTTGAAAGTTCATCGGGAAATCTAGCAATTGCACTTGCTATGGCATGCAAAATTTACGGCCTAAAATTCACTGCCGTGATTGACCCCAAAATTGCTTCAGCCAACTTACAAATGTTGAAGCTCTATAAAGCCAATATCGAAATGGTCTCTGAAAAAGATCAAAACGGCGGTTATTTAAAAACAAGAATCGATACAGTACAACGACTTTGCCGCCAATTGCCCAATGCTGTTTGGATCAACCAATATGCAAATCCCAACAATTGGAAAAGCCACTATTATGGTGAAGCGGAAGAGATCATAAATCAAATCGATCGCAGTATTGATTACTTGGTTGTTGGTGCAAGTACTTCTGGAACAATCATGGGCGTATCTCGTCGCTTAAAAGAAAAATTCCCACATTTAAAAGTTATTGCAGTCGATATCGTCGGTTCTGTTCTCTTTGGTGGTCACTCAGGCCCACGTGAAATTCCGGGTATCGGCGCAAGTACCGTTCCTGCCCTACTCTCCCCAGATGAAATAGATGATGTCATCTATGTTGATGATTATGAGTCAGCTTTAGGTTGCCGAGAACTCCTCGAGCATGAAGGCATTTTTGCGGGTGGATCTAGCGGCTCATCTATTTCAGCAATAAAAAAACTTATCCCGACCATCCCGTCTGGATCATGCGTTTTAACCCTTTTAGCAGATAGAGGCGATCGTTATTTAGATTTAGTTTATGACGAAGAATGGTTCGAAATGATCAAGAGAAGACATTTCAATAAAAATCATCTCAATCAAGAAAATTTTAATTTGCAATCCGTTGTTTAACTCCACTTTTTAGGAAATATTTATGAGTAATTTGGCTAGCCTTCGTTACCTTAGTCAATCAGATTTACTCCATCTTGGTGCAAATCACAGTAATTCGTTTATCGAAGCAATTACTGAAGGCCTCACACTTCACGCAAATAAACAGTTTGTACAACCCTTAAAACCCTATTTACGTTGGCAAGGTGCGGACCATATTGCAGACCGAATTATTGCCATGCCGTGTTATTTGGCTGGAAATGATCCTATTGCAGGGATCAAATGGATTGGTTCTCGCCAACATAATCCTAAGAAATTTAATATTCCTCGTGCCAGTGCCTTAATTGTTTTAAATGACGCTGAAACAAATTACCCCGTGGCAATCATGGAAGGCAGTTTAATTAGTGCGATGAGAACAGCGGCAATTACTGGTGTATCAATTCAATATCTCGCCAAAAAAGACTTCTCAGATATCAGCGTGATTGGTTGTGGTCCGATTGCCCAAATGCAAATCAAAACGGTCTTAGAACAATATCCACAAGTTAAAAAAATACATTTATTTGATCTAAACCCAGAAGCTGCAGAAAAACTTAAAGCATTATTTATTGGCGAATATCCAAATCTTCAAATCGAAATTCATGAAACTGCCAAGTCGGCGATCCAACAAGCAGATGTATTAATCACTTGCACAGTATCTGACAAACCTTATATCCCGTTTGAATGGCTTAAAAAAGGTTGCTTCGTTTCAAATATCTCAATCATGGATATTGAACCAGAAGTTTTCCTCAAAGTTGACAAAGTGATTGTGGATGACTGGGATCAATCCAATAGAGAAAAGAAAGTCATCAATGTGCTGGTTGAAGAAGGTTTATTTAGCCGTGAAAAACTACATGCTGAACTAGGTGACATCATTATTGGGCATAAAAATGGCCGTGAAAATGATGATGAAATCATTTTACTCAACCCAATGGGTATGGCGATCGACGATATTGTTTGTGCGAAATGGTTTTTCAATGCTGCACAAAAACAAAATATTGGCACAGTTTTGCCACTTTTATAATTATAGGAACAATGCACATGTTAGATCGGATTTACACAACACAACTTCAGAAAACTATAGATGCGCTCTATATGGAAAATTATGGTGAGTTCAGAAACCATATTGTCTATAAAAAGCCTTATCTTGTAATACATCTGAGTAGTGAGTTGGAACTATATTTCAACTGCTTAAAAGTAAATAGTGTAAATCCTTTCTATATCACAAATGCAGAAGTTTTACTTCATAACACGTTGAGTCAACAGACCACTGAGATCGCGATTGCTGACGTTTTCAATTATTTAACTCAATCCTCATGGTGGCCATCAATCAACCACCAAAAGGCCATTGCGTATTGGCATGATAATTTAGTTACTGCTGAAAAAATTCCTCAAATCTTACAATCCGCACTTTCTTTTTCTTCGCCACTCATAATGAGTGAACAACTTTCGCTTGTCGCTGACCGTGCATTTCATCCATTTGCACATGCAAAAGGTGAACTCAGTCCACTCATTACTCAAAAAGAAATTGAAGTGTATTGGTGGGCATTTAAAAAAGCAGATGTCATAAATAATATGGAATCCATTCCACATGATGAACTGGCTCTCTCTGCTGAGGAAAAAAATCTTATTATTGAAAAAATGCAGGCTCTCTCAAATGAATACCTTGCAATACCTGTACTTAAAACACAGCATGACTATTTAAGATTTCAAGAAAACAAATATCTAGGGATTGACCTCGGCCTCGCCACTGCAATTGGTTGCCCAACATCCTCGCTACGAACTTTAATCAATCACTTAAATTCAAATCAGCACTTAAAGCTCTCGACCAATGCCAAAACTTTGGGTGCTATTCGCTCTATGCCTGCTCGATATTTAGCCAACGGTCATGCGGCATATGATTTTCTCAATGATGTCATCGACAAAACACCATCATTAAGACATCAGCTCTTTTTAAGCAATGAAACCCATTGGTGGGTCTTGGGAAAACAAGAACCGCTGGTACAGAATTTAGGTGTTATCGGCTGTCAAGTGAGGCATTTACCTCATTTTTGCCAAGAAAAAAATATAGCACCAATTAGCATGTCTGCTTTAAGTTGTCCTTATATTGATCCATGGCAAGCTTTAGGTATAACAGGTGACAAATGGAACTTACTTAAAGATTTGAGTACCCATTTTATTCACACTTTTCTCACACTGTGGTCTTTTGGTGTTATGCCTGAGTGTCATGGTCAAAACACTCTTGTATGTTACCAAGACAATCAATTTAAATGCTTTATTCTGCGTGACCATGACACCTTAAGAATATGCACCCCTGCGATTCAGGACAGTGGTTTTGTTCCGCCAATCTATAAAATTGATACAAGTACACCAAACAATCTTATCTTTAATAAAAATGAGGATTTATTTAATTATTTTATAACCCTCGGGATACAAATCAACCTATACCCTATCGCATTAGCAACATTGAAATATACCGATCATACTGAAATTGATTTCTGGGAAATGATCCAAGCGATTATTGTCAACTTTATAGAAACTGCCGCGCTTTCTGAACAATCGAAAAACTGTATTCAAAAATATGTTTTTGAAAGTAGCCATTGGCCATTCAAACAATTACTCACCCCTTTATTAGCACAACAAGGTGATTCAACAGGGATGCCAAGTAAAATTGGTATGACGTCAAATCCCTACCATGCTTTATTTCAATCTAGCTATGAGACCATGGATATCTAAATCATGCGTTCCTCTCGCCTAGATCATTTGATTATTTTACTGTGTCAATTTTTTTCAACTTTTGGCCTGATGGTCTTAATACCGATCATGCCGTTATATATGGAAAAATTGACAGCGCAAATGGCAACACCCGCCATTTGGGCAGGTATAGCGCTATCAGCACCAGCTCTAGGGAGTCTATTTACAGCCCCCCTTATTGGTCATCTATCAGATACATTTGGGCATAAAAAAGCACTGATACTTTCCTTGGCTGGTTTCTGTATTTCTATACTTTTAATGGCGGGAGCACAGCATCTATTTGTGTTTATTTTTGCCCGTATTCTATTAGGATTTTGCGGTCTATCCGTGATTCTTTATGCCTATACCTCTTACTTGTCTAGCGAGCGACAAAGAGGTCTTGCTTTTGGACAGCTCCAAAGCAGTGTCGCACTGGCCTGTCTATGTGGTCCGGTACTCGGGGGCATATTTATGGATCATTGGAAAGTTGAAACCTTACTCAATGCCACAGCATATATTGTCATCGTTTTAATCTTAGTTGCTGCCATTTTATTGAGCCAACCTGTACAGACATCTGTCACTGAACTCAATAAAAAACCATCAACATTGCAATCCCTTGATCGAACAATTTTTTCTTGGCTCAGTGCGGGAACCTTTGTCCAAGCTGGCGGGTTCGGTTTAGTGTCCTGTTTTATCTTATATATCAGTGAAATCAGTCGAAATATAACTACCCCCTTATCTATTGCGAGTTTAACAGGAACAATCCACGCACTTTCATGGGGCGCTGCATTTTTTGCTGCAACCTATTGGGGGAAACGTAACGATGCGAGAGGCGATTCATTTCATAATTTTGTCAGTGCAACGCTGATCTGTGGAATCACGGTTCTGGCTTTGACATGGACCACTAATATTTGGTTAGTGCTGCTCTTAAGACTTATACAAGGTTTCTGTTTCGCTGCGCTTATTCCCTCTATTTTTCATACGATTTCTTTAAAAACAGATGCAAGAAATCAAGGAAAAGTGATTGGTATTTCAAATAGTGCCTTTGTTCTCGGTCAACTGTTTGGGCCGATTGCGGTCACCCTCACATACTCATTTTTCAATATCACTGCCGCGTTAATTTGCACCGCCTTATTTTTTATTGGTGCTGGATTAATCGTGACTTTAAACAAATTTTTAACCAATACAATTTTAGAAGAGGTACAAGAATGAACCCGATCATTACCACCGATGCATGGTCTTACAAGCTTTTTGAACAATACTTGAATACTTTTTTTCGTGAACTTCAAGTTCAACTCGAACAGCATATTCTCTCAGAACAGGATTCACCTTTAGCAATACATGACGCAAATAATTCACCCTATTTTTCATATCCATTTACTGCATCTAACTCAATCATCTATGGTGCGATACAGCATTTCTCAAGCACAGGTTATCATCGTTACCAGCGCTCTTTTTGTGTATTCAATACTGTAGATAAGACTGTCACAAGTCTGACTGATCCTAAAGTGTTGGTTAAAATGATAACCGATGAGTTAAAGTTAAATCAGCGATTTAAAGATAAAAAGCAAAATCAGAATCTCTATGCAGAAATCGCAAACAGTATCGAAAATACCAAATTCTTTTTAGAAAACAGCAAAGATCAATTAAAACCTAAACTGGCCTCTAGTTTTCAATCTGCTGAACAAGGCATGTTATATGGACATCCATTTCATGTGACCTCAAAAGCCAATCTAGGCTTTTCTAAAGAGGATATGAAAAAGTATAGCCCAGAGCTAGGCGCGACGTTTCAGTTACACTACTTCGCAGTGCATTCATCCTTAATCCAAAAACTTGTCAGCGATAACAATGTTGATCAACTGATTGAAGAAGACGTTTTGAAGCATGCACGACAGCGCCTCAAAGATGACTTCGAAAATTATGAACTTTTGCCTACACATCCGTGGCAAGCAAACTTTTTACTCCTACATCCTTCCTTAAAACGCTATTTAGAAAATCATGAGGTTCGATATTTAGGTGCTTTAGGACAAACCGTTTGGCCTACATCTTCAGTACGAACCGTTTGGTTACCGCAATCCAATATTTTTTTAAAACTCTCCATTGATGTGCGTATTACCAGTTTTATTCGTAACAACCCTATGGATGAAATGGAAAGAGCGATTGATGCCAGTAAAATTATTCTTAAGCATCAGATCAATCAACACTATAAAAATATGCTCATTCTTCCAGAGCTTACAGCCAAAACTGTCAAAATCCCTGAGTTAGAAAGTTCTTTTGGCATTATATATCGCGCAGGATTAGCGACAGAAACGCTTGAAAATACTCGAATGCTAGGTGGTTTAGTCGAAGAAAATGAGCATCATCAGATCCCCTTAATGGCGTTTATTGATCAGGCCGCACAAGCCCAAGGACTTCCAAATAGTCAATCAAAAGCCTTTCTTGCTGATTGGTGGAAACAATATATTCAAGTTTCCTTGGTTCCACTGATTGAATTATATGCAAATAAAGGGATTAGTGTTGAAGCCCATATGCAAAACAGTTTGATGGAATTTAAACAAGGCTTCCCTGCTCGACTGATTATTCGTGATATGGAAGGGATTAGTGTGGTTTCTGAGATGCTCAATGATCATTCCTCAGTCTCTGAAGATAGCACTGTTTGGTTTTCTCAAAAGGATGCATGGATTTTTCTGCAATATTATTTAGTCATCAATCATATTGCGCATCTGATTAGTGCGATATCAAGAGTAAGCATTATTGAAGAAAGTGAACTTTGGCAAACCACCAGACAAACCCTGATCGATGAAAACTTCTCAGATAAAGCACAGCACTACTGCAACCTTTTGCTTAACTCTCTCACTTTACCTATTAAGGCAAATATGATGAACACCTTATATCACAGTGGTGGTAACCCGATTTGGATTGATATTGAAAATCCGATTTATAAATACAGAGGCGCTCAAACACTGACCCCACTTCAAGCTACGCAACAAGTTGATTATAAAGTCCAAGCGGAAAGACGTGTCATCGGGCAATTATTAGAAGCATTAATCTTTGAAAATGCCTTTAACTACGAAAAATCAAATGGGCAAATTAAATTCTTTATTTCAGATGATCTTTTTTATAGCTGCGACGCTAAACAACATTTTAGTTTTAACCGAATTAAATTAAATCCATCGAGTTTAGTCCGTTATGATGCCGTTCAAAAGTCATCAAGCAGTCCAAATTTAAAAGCATTATTGGCTGATTTAAAACATATCATTGATGCAGATCCAATCAAATGGCAAAGCTTTAATGATGAGCTCAATCTTACCTATGTCAAACATGCACAAACACTGGGTCTATCACCCAACCAACCATTAAGAACACTGTCATATATTGAGCAAGAAGCCCGTATAAACAACGCACATCTCTATCATCCAAGTTTTAAATCTAGAATAGGCTTTGATCTTAAGGAAAATCAAAAATACTCACCTGAATTATCACAAGGATTCTCTGTACAATGGGCTGCTACTCATAAAAGCTTATGCAAATTGGTTTTGAGTGAAACGATCAACTTAAATCAACTGTATAAACAGCATTTTTCAGACAAAGACCTTCACGCAATCCGTGAGGAATTGACAGCGCATCAAGTTGATTTCAATGATTATATTCTTAGCCCCATTCATCCTTGGCAATGGGATAAAATTATTGAATTGTATTATCAAGATGCAATCAGCAATCAACTGATCATTCCATTGAAAATCGCTGGACCTACTTATTTACCGCAACAATCAATCCGAACATTATCAAACATCACGGATATTTCAGCGTTATCACTAAAATTAGCGATGAATTTAGTTAACACGTCGACCTCACGTGTTTTAGCACCACATACTGTGCAAAATGCTGCAAAAATGAGTGACTGGCTGTATAAAATCGTTGAGCAAGACCATATTTTAGAAAAACAACGTAAACCTGTTATTTTAAGAGAGATTGCTGGGCTTTCTATCAATCAGCCGATCGCCTTAGCTGTTCAATATGGCGCACTGGCCTGTATTTGGCGTGAAAGTATTTATCATTATCTCAATGAAGGTGAATCAGCAACTCCGGTTACAGGTCTGATGCAACTTGATACTGACCAAAAACCGCTGATAGACCACTGGATCAGACAATACGGGATCGAGTTTTGGTTAGAGAAGTTATTAAAAAATGCCTACCTGCCAATTATGCATATTTTATGGTGTCACGGCTTAGCATTGGAATCTCATGCACAAAATATGGTGTTAATTCACAAAGATGGTCTACCTGTTAAAGCTGCTCTAAAAGATTTCCATGATGGTATTCGCTTTAGTCGTCATTTGTTAAGAAATCCAGAGCTATTACCCGAGTTACAAGACGCGCCTAAAGAACATGCCAAAATTAACCCGAATTCTTTTTTAGAAACACACGCAGCAAATGAGTTAAGAGATTTTACCCAAGATGCACTTTGGTTTGTCAATCTAGCGGAATTGGCCATATTTTTAAACACGCATTATGATTTTGATGAAATCAAATTTTGGACAATGTTAAGATCGATCATCAATCAACATAAAGAAAAGCATCCAGAATTTGCACAAAGATATGAATTATTTAACTTTACAGATGACACCATCGATATTGAACAACTTGCAAGTCGTCGCTTCCTACCAGAAATCCGATTAAGAGTACAAACCACCCCAAATCCGTTGAGTTTAATTAAGGAAATTGAATATGAATAAAACTTCAGTTCCCTTTAAAAAACGCATGGAAAATGGTGAGTCACTGTATGGCATATTCTGTTCTATTGCCTCGCCAATTCATGTGGAGCAATTGGGGCTGGCTGGTTATGACTTTATTATTATTGACTTGGAACATACTTTATTTAGTTCATCCCAAGTTGAAAGCATGATTTTAGCCGCTAGAGCCATGCAGCTTGATGTATTGGTTCGAGTTCCCTTAACCGCCAATCACTTGATCTTACCTTTACTCGATGCTGGCGTGACTGGAATTGTATTACCACGTATAGAAAATGCACAACAAGCCCAAGAAGCTGTGAATTATTGCCACTACATGCCCCTAGGACAAAGGGGCTTAAATTCAACTCGGTTAAATCGCTATGGCATGCAGAGCTTAACGGATTTTGTGCAACACGCACACAAAGAAACAGTTGTCGTCGCAATGATTGAAAGTTTAGCTGGTGTAGCAAATATCGATGAAATTTTAGCTATTGATGGGATCGATATTATTCTTGAAGGTGCGGCAGATCTTTCTCAGTCTATAGGCGTTCCTTGGGAAACGCGCCATCCGCAAGTTCAAGCAAAGATCCAAGAGATATATAGCAAAACTCAACAACAGGGTAAATATTTCTGCGCAATTCCGCGCCAGCCTGAAGATATTGCATTGTGGAAGCACCAGTCTGTAAAACTTTTTGTGCTCGGTGATGATCGCAGTATTACCCGTCGAGCACATCAGTTTCATATTGATTCATATAAAGAAATTGTATAGATCTCTAAACCTTGAGTGGTGTATCAGCTATTCCATTCAATTAAATTTAAGCTGAATATAAATGTTTTATTGTTTGTTTATTTGTTACTGTGAATTACAATCATTCTCAATTATACTTTCGTCAATTTAAAGCAATCTCAGGGTGAGATAAAAGGAAGCAAGATGAAAAGCAACAAAATTTTTAATAAGAAGTCTGATGTAAAAAAAATCATTCCACTTATATCAATTGGTGGGTTCATCTTTTTATCGCAATCCTCTTTTGCTATTTCACCCACAGAGGCTACAGATACAGAAAACAAAGCCGCAGTGCTTCCAACCATTACTGTCAGCGCATCACGCTCAGATGAATTCTCCTCTTCTGCAAAACAAGTGACCAAATTAGATGAAAAACAAATTGAATTTCTAAAAAATGCGTCTTCTGGAAATATCGCGACTGTTTTAGCCAAAGTTGTGCCAGGTTTATCAGACTCAAGTCGTACAATTACTGATTATGGGCAAACTTTACGCGGACGTAATGCCTTGATCTTGGTTGACGGTGTACCTATGAATTTGACACGTGATACATCAAGAGGTCTTTCATCAATCGACCCTCAAAGTATTACAGGGATAGAAGTCATTCGTGGCAGTAATGCGATTTATGGAAGTGGTGCTGCTGGCGGAACGATTTCAATCACCACCAAAGCTGCAGGCGGTGAACCGACTGCAAAAACTGTGATTGGGCTACAAAGCGCTTTGACCAACTTTCGTACAGATGCTTTAAGTGGAGATATTCATCAATATTTTTCTGGAAGCTTAAATAACTTTGACTATGCATTTGATTTTGGCTATCAACGTATTGGTAGCCCATACGATGCTCGAGGTGATCGTGTAGCACCAGAACCAAGTCAAGGGGATCTGTTTGATGCGGATGCATATAGCGTAGGCGGTAAACTTGGCTATCACATTGACGATAACCAATATCTACAATTTGCAGCAAATTACTATAATGCTGAACAAGACTCTGACTATGCCTCTGACACAAGTGTGGCAAATCTTCCTGCAGGTAGCGTACCAGCAAAAGCAATTAAAGGACTTAAATTAAAAGACCAGAATAAAAATGAAAATCAAATCTACAATTTGACCTATAACAATAAAGATTTATTTGGCAGCAAAGTTGACGCGCAAATCTATTACCGAGACTTTTTTACTCGCTTCTCGCCATTTGATGCCCGTAAAGTCAGTACCCGTGGTGGAAAAGTCGATCAGGTTTATCAAAACAATAATGTTCTTGGCAGTCGCCTAACCGTAAACACCCCACTAGAATTTTTAGGTGATACGTCGATTGTTTGGGGTGGCGATTTTAGTCGTGAAAAAAGCGAAATGCCTCTAGATACGTTTGATCCTACAATTTATGACCAATCTGGTGGCTTAGAATTTGTTAAAAATGGAAAACTGATCTATTTACCTGAATTAACCACCCAAAGCATCGGTGGTTTTGCGCAATTAAAACATAATTTTAATGAACAATGGTCTGCTGAAGTTGGTACGCGTTATGAGGACAGTTATGCAAAAATTGATAGCTTTGTTCCATTATCACAATTAGGTAAACCAAAGCCTTATACCGTTAAGGGTGGTAAAGTGACGGCCGATGCATGGTTATATAATGCCAATGTCACCTTTAAGCCAACAGATCAGCACTCGATTTACGCATCTTTTAATCAAGGTTTTCAATTGCCCGATGTAGGGGTGGTGATCCGTAATGCAACAGAAGGATTTAACTTAGCATCATCATTCCTTGAACCGGTTAAGGTGGATAATTACGAGCTAGGGTGGAATGGTCATTTTAATAATTTTAGCTCAAGCTTAGCGGTGTTCCAGTCAACTTCAGATCTGGGTGGTGTTCAATCCTTTAACAATGGCTTGATACTGACACGTACCAAAGAAAAAGTGACTGGTGTAGAAGCGACTCTTGATTATCTTGATGATGCAAAAGTATGGGGAACTGGAGGAAGTGTTACATGGATGAAAGGCCGTGAAACGCCACAGAACAGCAATAAAGAACAAGACATGACGGGTTATCGTATCCCACCATTAAAAGTAACAGGATACATTTCTTATAGCCCAACAGACACATGGACAAATCGTTTACAAGCGACATATTTTGCTTCAGAAGATTATCGCTTAAACGGTGTCAACAGTTTTGGTCGTTATGATGTGAAGTCATATACCACTGCAGATTTAATCAGTAGTTTTGCCCTAAACAAAAAAGATACCGTTACGATTGGCTTAGAAAATATGTTTAACCGTAAATATTATCCATTATACAGCCAACTTCTCCGTACCAGTAATAACACCAGCCACCTGCTGGCATCAGGTGCAACATTGAAAGTGACTTATAGTCATAAATGGTAAGATTTAATGATAAAGCCTTGTGCTTTTGAATCATAAATGGTTGTCCTACCGTGGGGTGACATGGATGTCGCCCCTTGTGTGTGGGAATACGGGGGTACAGGACGTCCCCCCGCCCAACATAAGCAAAAACAAAGCACTGCTTTGTTTGCAGCGCAAGGTTTGGCATCCACTACGAAAAGTGAGGCATCGCCTACACAAAGGTATTGAAACTTTGAATGTAAGGTGGAGCATTGCAAACTTTTTATAATCAAACAATTTATCTCGTCATATAATTGATTTAATTAAAAATATTCATTTATTGGGTTTGATTTTTTGACAAGTTGACTATATATAAACTCACATGACAAAGAACAGCAAAAAGCCGGCAGTATTGAAACGACCGGCTTTTTTAATTTTGAATCACAAACTATTTAGCTATTTATTACGATAAACAATAAATTACGCGCTTAATTCAACTGCAAGTGCTGTTGCTTCACCACCACCAATACAAAGTGTTGCGATCCCTTTGGTTTTACCTAAGCGTTTTAAAGCATGGATCAAGGTCACAATGATTCGTGAACCTGATGAACCCAGTGGATGCCCGAGTGCGCAAGCACCGCCATTAATATTGACTTTTTCAGGATCAAGTTTAAATGCATCAATTGCAGCCATAGTGACCATGGCAAAAGCTTCGTTAATTTCCCAAAGATCAACATCGTCTACGGACCAACCGAGATTTTTCAGTAATTTTTCAATTGCTCCCACAGGTGCAATGGTAAACTCTTCAGGATGTTGGGAATTGGTTGTATAGCCTTTGATTTCAGCCAATACAGTCAAGCCACGCTTTTGTGCTTCTGACGCCGACGTGATCAGTAGTGCAGATGCACCATCACTGATTGAACTAGAGTTTGCAGCAGTGATCGTACCGTCTTTAGCAAATGCAGGTTTTAAGCTTGGGATTTTATCAATCTTGGCATTTTCAGGATTTTCGTCCACATCTACAGTGATCTCACCCTGACGTAACGCCACTTTAACAGGCGTGATTTCGTCTTTAAAATAACCTTCTGCAATCGCTTTTTTTGCACGTGTCAGTGAGCGAATTGCAAACTCATCCATTTGCTCACGGCTATAGCCCTTTTTATCCGCCATTTCCTGTGCAAAACTTCCCATTGCACGCCCTGTACCCGCATCTTCCAAACCATCAAGAAACATATGATCAATCACTTGACCATGCCCCATCCGATAACCTGAACGTGCTTTAGGCAATAAATACGGTGCATTGGTCATAGACTCCATCCCACCGACGACAATAATTTTGGCACTTCCTGCTTTAATGGCATCGCTGGCTTGCATTGCAGCTTTCATCCCAGAACCACAGACTTTATTGATTGTGGTTGCGCCAACATGATCTGGTAAACCCGCTTTTCGCATCGCTTGACGTGCTGGACCTTGTTTTAAACCCGCAGGTAATACACAGCCCATAATTACTTCATCAATATCAGCAACAGGCACATTGGCTTGTTCAACAACTTTTTCAATGACGACTGCACCCAAATCTGGTGCAGATAAGCTTGCAAAACTGCCTTGAAAACTTCCCATTGCAGTACGACCAGCAGCGACGATGACAATCTTTTCCATTCGAGTTCACCTTGTATTTTAAATGCGTATACTTTTGAAGCGGGTATTTTTGAAAATAGCATATCCATTGATAACATGTCTAAGCCGCCAAAGCGACTTAGCATTTAAACTTGGCTGGTTAAATTAGAATTTTAAGCTTGCTTTGTCACAATCAAGCCACAGCGAGATTTGAGGTGATCAGTTCTACCCCAGTTGCCGCCTGAATTTGCTCTAGGCTCACATCTTTGGCCAATTCAATCAACTCAACACCTTGGGGCGTGATATCCATCACTCCTAGATCGGTAATTATACGGTTTACGACCAGTCTTCCAGTAAGCGGTAATGAACATTCAGCGACGATTTTAGGACTACCATCTTTAGCACAGTGTTCCATCAACACCACGACTTTTTGTACACCAGCAACCAAATCCATTGCACCGCCCATGCCTTTTACTTTTTTCCCTGGGATCATCCAGTTGGCTAAATCTCCCTTTTCGGAAACTTCCATCGATCCTAAAATGGCAATATTGACCTTACCACCACGAATCATGGCAAAAGATTCAGCACTAGAGAAAAACGCAGCGCCCTTACGTGCAGTTACGGTTTGTTTACCCGCATTAATTAAATCTGCATCGACAGTAGCTTGTGTTGGAAATTCATCAATCCCCAATAAGCCATTTTCAGATTGAAGCCAGACATTGATATTGTCAGGAATATAGTTTGCAACCAAGGTGGGTAAGCCAATGCCTAGATTGACATAAAAGCCATCTTCAAGCTCTTGCGCTGCACGTTCAGCCATTTCATTACGCGTCCAAGCCATGATTAAATCTCCGTCTTCAATGTCAATTGTTCAATTCGTTTTTCAGGCTGCGCATTTAAAACAATACGACTTACATAAATGCCCGGTAAATGAATTGAATCTGGATCTAACTCACCAATTTCAACAATTTCTTCAACTTCGACAATGGTCAATTTGCCAGCCATTGCACACTCAGGGTTAAAGTTTCGTGCAGTCTTACGAAAAATTAAGTTACCAGCTTTATCTGCCTTATAGGCTTTTACCAAAGCAATATCTGCAACCAATGCTTGTTCGAGTATGTAATCTTTACCATCAAATTCGCGAACTTCTTTGCCTTCGGCAATCAATGTCCCAACACCTGTTTGGGTAAAGAACGCTGGAATGCCTGCACCACCTGCACGTAACTTTTCAGCCAAGGTGCCTTGAGGTGTCAGCTCAACTTCAAGTTCACCATTTAAATATTGACGTTCAAATTCTTTGTTTTCACCGACATAGGATGAAATCATTTTTTTAATTTGTTTGGTTTGTAAAAGCTTGCCTAGACCAAAATCATCCACACCTGCATTGTTAGAAATACAAGTTAGACCCGTTACGCCAATTTCTTTTAAGGCATCAATCAATGCTTCTGGAATACCACATAATCCAAAACCACCCACTGCAAAAGTCTGGTTGTTTGCAACCACATCAGCCAAAGCTTCATGTGCATTCGCGACAACTTTGTTCATCGTTTTAACTCTATGTCCTTTAGAATTATTATTATTAACATCGAGCAAATTATTTTAGAAATTGATTCTTTCAAATGTCTAATGAGTAAAACTCATTAATCTGATTTTATCCTGAAACAGTGGGCTTTATGATGAGGTGATAGTCTTTTAAAACTGATGTGCCAATATCGTTTCAATAAATTGCGAAGAAATATTAGAAAGTTCAAAATCTTTTTTATAAATAATCCCAACCGAAAGATTGACATTGCCCTCTTCAATTTCGACCAAGACATTATTTTCTTTATCGATATAATTTTGAAAATGACGTGGAATTGCACTGACCCCCATACCAAAAGCCACAAAATGCGACAATGAACTGATCTGATGACACTCAAGTTTTAAATCTAAGATCATATTATTTTGTGAACATTTCTCTTCCACCACGTGTCGAATGATTGAAGGTTTCTGTAAAGTGATAAAAGGATAAGCATACAGCTCACGCCATGTCACACTTTTACGCTGCGCCAACTCATGATCCTTGGGAAGTAGTGCTAAAAAATCTTCATTGAAAAATGGCTTAAAAATTAATTGATCATTGTGTTGTGGTTCAAAGCAAATCCCAATTTCAAAAATGCCCTCTTGGACTTTTTCAATAATTTTTTCATTGGGAATATCATGGATTGAAAAATTGATATTGGGGTGATTCTTATTAAATTCATGCAGTACAGCAGGTAAAACGGCATGTGTTGCGAAAGGCATCGAGGCAATATTCAATGTGCCACGATGTAATTTAAAACGCTGTTTGACATCTCTTTCCATGTCTTCCCAGTTTGCCAAAAGTTTTTTAGCAAATGGAATCAACGAATTTCCCTCAGCAGTAAGATCCACACGGCGGGTATTGCGCTTAAACAGCTTGCCCCCCAACTCATCCTCTAAACTTTTGATACTTAAGCTTAAAGCAGATTGACTTAGGCAAAGTTCATTGGCGGCATTGGCATAATTCAATGTCCGAGCAAGAACTAAAAAAGCTTTTAACTGTTTGAGTGTCATACGGCAACCTAACTGATTTATAGCTCTATAATACGCTAAACCAAGCGAGTTTTGATCCTAAAATGAGTCATTTGAGCTATCGATTTGCTTATAGAATAAGATATTAATCCATGCTAGCTGATCTCACTTTTGCTCAGATTGATGTCTTAATGAAAGTTTTTAATTTGTGTGATCTGTAAAAAATATGTCTATGCATTTAAATCAGGACAAAATCGATATATGACGTATTTCAAGCAATATACTTGTCAATAAAGCCACTGCTGTAAATAAAAATTAAAACGCTCAACATATACTCATTCGTCTGCACATCCAATTTGGCTTTTTCTTTTGCTTATCTATGACCTATTGCGCAAAAACCTCATGAAACTTGTTTCTATTCATTAGTTTTCCATATTGACTCATAAATATTTTCAAACAATGCCTCGAATAATTTGGATTATAGTTTTATCCATCATTTGGAAATGGATATTCCAATTTATAAGTCTGGACGATTTATAAAAGCTAAATTTATTGATCAAGATTAATTTCTCTAGATATCCATTTTTATTGGTTTCACTCACTAATGCATTTTTATGATTGAGATAGCCTTGTCGTGATTTGAAATAAAAAACAAGGTGGGTTTTGACATATATTCTTTAAGGACGGAGTAAAAATATGTGGGAACTGGGTATAATTTTGCTTTCTCTTGGCTTGTTGATGTACACAGCCTACAGAGGATTTTCTGTAATTCTCATGGCACCGATTTGTGCCTTATTGGCCGTCTTGCTGATTAACCCTGCCAACGTTTTACCATTTTATTCTGGTGTGTTTATGCCAAAAATGGTGGGCTTTATTAAAGATTATTTCTTGGTGTTTTTGCTGGGTGCGATTTTTGGTAAAGTCGTTGAAATGTCAGGTATTGCTGAATCCATTGCCAAAACGATTGTTAAATTAATTGGCTCTAAAAATGCAATGCTTACAGTTGTTCTGCTAGGGGCAATTTTAACCTATAGCGGCGTCAGTTTATTTGTCGTGGTTTTTGCAGTCTATCCCTTTGCAAACCAATTATTTAGACAAGCAAATATCCCTAAACGTTTGATTCCTGGCACGATTGCACTGGGTGCTTTCTCCTTTACCATGGATGCCTTACCGGGTACGCCTCAGATTCAAAACGTTATTCCAACTACATTTTTTGGAACCAATATTTATGCAGCGCCATTTTTAGGGATTATCGGTGCAATCTTTGTTCTAGGTGTCGGTTTAACTTATCTGGAATGGCGTCGTCGTGTTGCTGCTCGCAATGGAGATGGTTTTGCATCGGGTATTACTTTAACAGAAGCCGAACTTCAACAATTTGAAAATCAATCTCAGCAACAAGATAATGGTTCTGGTCTACGTCAATTCATGGCATTTGTTCCCTTAATTTTAGTTGCAGTGATGAATAAATATTTATCTACAGCAATTAAAACATGGTATCCAAATGGCTTTGATTTTAATGCGCTTGGACTAGCAAATTACACTGTCGATGTCGCAAAAACGTCAGCGATTTGGGCAGTTGGTTTGGCTTTAATTGTTGGGATTGTCACTGCGATTATGTTCGATTATCGTCGTGTTTCAACCAGCTTTAAAGAAGGCGTAAACGCAAGTATAGGTGGTTCTTTACTCGCTGTGATGAACACTGCATCTGAGTATGGTTTTGGTGCAATCATTGCCGCTTTACCGGGTTTTGCTGTAATCAGTCATGCTTTGGGGCATACATTTACCAATCCATTGGTCAATGGTGCAGTCACCACAACCGTTTTGGCAGGGATTACAGGTTCAGCATCTGGCGGTATGAGTATTGCCCTCAGTGCCATGGCTGACCAATACAATACAGCTATTGCTGCAATGGGCATACCTGCTGAAGTCATGCATCGTATTGTTGCAATGGCATCTGGCGGTATGGACACCTTACCGCATAACGGCGCAGTAATTACCCTGCTTGCTGTCACTGGACTTACACATAAACAATCTTATAAAGACATTTTTGCCATTACCATCATTAAAACAGTTGCAGTATTTGTCGCAATTGCTGCATTTACATGGTTTGGTATCGTCTAAGTTTATCTTCAAAATGAACACAGGGAGTCAATAATGAGTCAACTTCTCAAAGATAAAGTTGCATTTATCACAGGTTCAGCAAGTGGAATTGGTCTTGAAATTGCCAAAAAATTTGCCCTTGAAGGTGCAAAAGTGGTGATTTCGGATATGAATGCGGACAAATGTAATGAAGCAGTTTTAGCCTTAAAAACTGATGGATTTGAAGCCTTATCTGCACCTTGTGATGTTTCAGATGAAGATGCTTATGCTGCTGCTATTGGTCTAGCACATAGCACCTTTGGTCGTTTGGATATTTTGATCAATAATGCTGGTTTTCAACATGTTGCTGCCATCGAAGAATTTCCAACGGCCATTTATCAAAAACTACTGAATGTCATGCTGGTGGGTTCTTTTATTGGAATCAAACATGCATTTCCAATCATGAAGGCACAAAACTATGGCCGTATTATCAATATGGCTTCGATCAATGGTTTAATCGGCTTTGCTGGAAAAGCGGGTTATAACAGTGCCAAACATGGGGTGATCGGTTTAACTAAAGTTGCAGCGTTAGAATCTGCTCGTGATGGAATCACGGTCAATGCATTATGCCCAGGTTATGTCGACACACCTTTGGTACGTGGTCAAATTAAAGATTTAGCAAAAACCCGCAATGTCAGCGAAACAAGTGCACTTGAAGATGTCATTTTAGCCATGGTGCCACAAAAACGCTTACTCAATGTTGAAGAAATTGCAGATTATGCCGTTTTCTTGGCGAGTGAAAAAGCAGCAGGCGTGACGGGTCAGGCAGTGGTTATGGATGGTGGTTATACCGCTCAATAATACAGTTGATGATTGCAATGATCATGAATTTATCTCTATGTAAATCATCTAACCAGATGTAATACATATTCATTTGTAGGGGGAAATCCTCCCCTACTGTTTTTTAGTTTTTCTATCTTTAGTTTTTATCAAAGTGAAAGGCTCACTTTGTCATGTGTCATAACGAGACAATCCAACGTTCTCAGGTTATTCAAGGAAAATGAATATATGAAACCCATAAATAAAGTTGCCATTATTGGTACTGGTGTTATTGGTGCAAGTTGGGCAGCATTCTATTTAAGTAAAGGATTTCAGGTGAGTGCTTTTGATCCTGCAGTTGATGCAGAATTAAATTTAAAAAATAGAGTTCAGACCTATTTACTTGATTTGTTTGAATTGGCTGAAGAGCAAACCACCTCTTCTGATCATTATGTTTCAGACACTTTAAAAAATCTCACTTTTTATCAAAATCTAGCAGATGCGGTAAAAGATGCTGATTTTATTCAAGAAAATGGTCCTGAGCGGATTGATCTAAAAAAAGACTTATATGCACAGCTCACTCAAAACTGCCCCAAAGATAGCATTATTGCCTCAAGTTCATCTGGCTTAAAAATCTCAGATATTCAACATGATTGTCTATATCCTGAAAGAATTGTACTGGGCCATCCTTTTAATCCACCACATTTATTACCGTTGGTTGAGATTATTGGTGGAGAAAAAACCCAAGCGAACTATATCCATGATGCTTTTGAATTTTATACATTCTTGGGGAAAAAACCGATTTTAATTCAGAAAGAAGTCAAAGGCCATGTCGCCAATCGTTTACAGTCTGCAATTTGGAGAGAAGCATTTTATCTGGTTTCTGAAGGTGTATGTAGCGCAGAAGATATTGATATCGCCATCACCAATGGCCCCGGATTACGTTGGGCAATATTTGGTCCTTATTTAAATATGCAGTTGGCCAATCAACATGGATTTAAAGCTGCTATGCATCATTTAGGTGAACCGATGTCTGAATGGTGGGCTGATATGCACCCTTATACCTTGTCTGAAGAAAAAATTGAGATGCTGAATGAAGAAACTCAGCAGTTTGTTAAAAAACTAGGCGATAAGAATCTTCAATTACTTCGTGATCAGGCATTACTTCGATCTTTAAAGATGCGTAAAGAATTAGATTTGCCTTAATCGGGTTTTACAAAAGTGAGCTTCATTGATTCTCCAGAATTCTCATCTGGAGAATTTAGTCTTCAAAAATTTAGCCAAGGGAAACAGGATCATTGACCTTCCCGCTCCAAAATTGAATCAACATTTCAAAGCACCCCAAGCAACAATTTCTGACTGAACCTTGTTGCTTATTTTTGAATTACATCAAAATGCCCAATAGCTTTTAGATTGTTCGAAAATTCGAATAGACATGCCAAATTTCATATCATTATTCTTCTACTAAAAACAGTTATCGTTGTCTTATTCGCTACTTTAATCATTAAGTCGCCAAAATAAGGGAAGTATTATGCTCAACAATAAAATAAAGTTAAAACAAATGTGGTAAAGCAACTTCGATATGATGAATGAAAATATAAATAATCTCTAATTCAAATGGTGACCCAATATGCGAACTTTCTATACGATTCTCATCGGTATAATGCTACTCCTTGTAATTCTTTTTATAAGTCGAATATTACGTGGTCGCTTTAGTCCAACATTATTTTTTATTCTGTTCATCTTGATGTGGTTTGTAGCAATGAGCTGGAATATGTATATGGGCATACAAGCAGGATATGCGGTTAAAGAAGAATTCTTAATATTTTTACTTAATTTTGGTATTCCTTCTCTTCTCGCAACTTACTTCATATATAAAAAATAAAAGCTCTATTTAGCTTGCTAAGGTTAAAAACCAGCATGTAAACAACGATCAAAACTAGGGTCTGTTGACATTTCATAAATAGCTTGCGTTGTAGGTTAAAATTGAGCAGGCAAGGCATGAAATGAAGAGAATAGCGAGACTATTTTCAAGTTTCATAACGCAGGCTGAGATAATTTTAACCACAACCCTGAGCAAGAACAAAGCACTACTTTGTTTGCAGCGCAAGGCGCAGCGGGGGACTAGCGTGTTTTTTGTCGCTTCGTGTTACCTTGCGAAACAATGTTTCTCATCATTTAGAATGACTAAATTTCGTATTTCGCGCCTAAAATCGCCTAAAAAACACACGTAGTCGCAAGCATAGACGAATTGTAAACAGACCCTCTTATTACTTATTTTAAAGCACTCTCCAAAGTGAGTGCTTTTTGAGTTAACTTTTACTGCTTAACCATGATTAGGCTTAGATTTAATCAATTAAAATTAGCTTTCCTTTTTTCGATAAAGGCCGCAACACCCTCTTTATAATTGTCTGATTGTCCAGCAATACGCTGTAACTCTCGTTCCAACTGTAACTGTTCAGCCAAAGTATTTTGCGAGGCAGTATTTAATGCCTTTTTAATTAGCGAAATCGAACTGCTTGGTTGCTCTGCCAAACGTTCCGCCAATTCAATCACCCCTTGATCAAAAGCATCATCTTCATAGACCTCCCAAATAAGCCCCCAATTTAAGGCTTTCTGGGCAGATAACTTATCCCCGAACATAGTCAAACCTTTGGCACGGGCTAGCCCCACCAAATGTGGCAAATTCCACGTTCCACCAGCATCTGGGATTAAGCCGACTTTGCAAAAAGACTGTATAAAAGCAGCAGATTGCTTGGCCACAACAATATCGCAAGCCAAAGCCAAGTTCGCCCCTGCACCAGCCGCTACGCCATTGACTGCAGCCACAACAGGTTTAGTCATATTGGAAATTTTAACGACTAACGGATTATAAAATTTTTCTAAGGCAGCACCTGCATCATAATCAGCTGCGCTTATCACCTCTTTATTTCTAGCTCTTAAATCCTGACCCGCACAGAAGCCCTTGCCTGAACCAGAGATTACAATGGCTTTAATCTCAGTAGAAACCGCCCACAGGTCTAAAATTGCAGCAATTTCACGATGCATTTGCTCATTAAAACTATTGAGCACCTCGGGACGGTTTAAAGTTAAATAACCCACCCGATTTTCCTGACGAATTAAAATATGTTGAAAATCCATTTATTTTTACTCATTTAAATAAAAAACATCCTGACCCTGCTTAAAAAGCAAAGTCATCTTGTTCTAATTCCATTACCGCTTCAGCACCCGATGCAATAGCAGCCGCATGACTTTGGGTACGGTGTAATAATTTTTGAAAGAAAAATTTCGCTGTGGTTAATTTAGCCTGATAAAATTTTTCGTCCTGCGTTGCTTGACTTAACTTTTCATGTGCTACTTGTGCCATACGAGCCCAAAGATAAGCAAACACGACATAGCTAGAGAAATACAGATAATCAACTGAAACAGCGCCAATTTCTTCTGGGTTTTGCTGCGCTTTTTTAGCAACATTGTCGGTGATTGATAACCACTGTTGCTTGAGTTCCGTCAGTTTTTCCAGATAAGCTGCCAATACAACATTTGATTGGTTGGCTGTAATAAACTGTTCTATTAAATCAGTCATATTCTTTAATAATTTGCCTTCCGACTTAAGCACCTTACGTGCCAGCAAATCTAAAGACTGAATCTCTGTGGTTCCCTCATACAAGGTTGAGATACGTGCATCACGAACAATTTGCTCCATACCATGTTCAACAATAAATCCATGCCCACCAAAAATTTGTACGCCGTGTTTTGCCGCTTCATTGCCTGATTCAGTTAAAAAAGCTTTGGCAATCGGGGTTAAAAATGCCAACAATTCATCTGAGATTTTCTGTTGTTCAGGATCATTGGATGTTTCGACAATATCAACATGTTGAGCCAGAAAATATGCCAGTGCTCGACCACCTTCAGAAAAGGCTTTTTGCGTCATTAACATCGAACGCACAGCTGGATGTACAATAATCGGATCGGCATTTTTATCTGGGTATTTTGCACCTGATAAAGCGCGCATCGCCAAACGTTCTTTGGCATAACTCAATGCACCTTGAAATGAAATCTCCGAAGCCGCCAACCCTTGTACAGCTGTTCCAATACGTGCTGTGTTCATAAAGGTAAACATACAATTTAGCCCACGGTTTTCAGGACCAATTAAATAGCCCTTGGCCCCATCAAAATTTAAAACACAGGTTGCATTGCCATGAATCCCCATCTTGTGTTCAATCGCACTACAGATAACCTTATTGCGATCTTGGCAATCACCTGCATCATTGAGGTTATATTTTGGCACGATAAACAGGGAAATCCCTTTGGTCCCCGCTGGTGCTTGTGGTAATCGGGCTAAAACAATATGAATAATATTTTCTGACAGATCATGTTCCCCAGCAGAGATGAAGATTTTCTCGCCCGTAATTGCATAACTTCCATCTGGGTTTGGTTCGGCCTTGGTGCGGATCAAACCTAAATCTGAACCTGCATGTGATTCGGTCAGACACATTGTCCCTGTCCACACGCCACTAATCAGTTTACTTAAAAATTGTTGTTTCTGTACTGTTGTACCATGATGTTCAATGGTGCGCATTGCGCCATGCGATAAACCTGGATACATTGCCCAAGCCCAGTTAGAACCACACAGCATTTCTGAGATTGCAATACGCAATAAAGTAGGTAGACCTTGACCGCCATATTCAGGATCCGCCGTCAGAGAGGTAAAACCCAATTCAGTATATTTATGATAAGCCTGTTTAAATCCCGCTGGAGTTGTGACGACACCCTGATTTAAATGACAACCTTCCTGATCACCATTTTGATTGATGGGTGCAAGCTCATTTTCACAAAAGTCTGCTGCGACATCTAAATATTGATTGATCAATTCACGACTGACCGTTTCCTGATATTTGGGTAGTTTTTGGTAGTTTTCTTCTGTTTGCAGCATTTCATGCAATACAAATTGCATATCACGCAGTGGTGCTTTGTATAAAGGCATAGTGTTTCCCTTTCAGTTCTTCTGCCGATGATGCAGATAGAGATGATTTCCCTTAGATGACAATTTTATTTTACGATTGCTTAAAAATATCAAATAAATTTCTTATTGCAAAATTTATTTTCATTTTTATTAGCTAAATTTATTCAAAAATACCGCCAAAAGCATGATAACTCGACACAAAAAGCTGTATTTAAACAATAATATTCAATTAAATCAAAATCCAAGTATAATATTTTATTAAAAAATAATTTTGTATAGCAAAATATTATTTCGTAAAATTTAATTTTATAGTATGGTAATTAGATCGCTTAACACTCCAAGGATGATTTATGGATAACCCTCAATACACAGGTCTTGAATTCTTAACTGCTTTAAAAAATAGTGAAATTTCAGCATCGCCAATGGCGCAAACCATTCCTATGCAGTTAATCGAAGTTTCTAAAGGCAAAGCGACGTATAAGGTTACGCCAAGTCAAGCGCATCGAAATATACAAGGAACAATCCATGGCGGTTTTTGTGCAACTGCTTTAGATACTGCAACGGGAAGTGCAGCACATACCTTGCTGGAACATGGCGTGGGTTATGGCACGATAGATCTCAATGTGAAAATGATTCGCCCAATGCAGATCGATACCGCCTACTACGCACAAGCTGAACTGATTAATGCTGGACGTAATATCATCACCACAGAAGGTAAAATTGTGGATGAAAATGGCAAAATTTATGCGTTTGCGACGGCAACACTGATGATCATACGAAAATAATAAAAAGACTAAGCCCCCAAAGGGCTTAGGGTCTGTTGACATTTCATAAATAGCTTGCGTTGTAGGCTAAAATTGAGCAGGCAAGGCAGGAAACAAAGAGAATAGCGAGACTATTTTCAAGTTTCATAACGAAGGCTGAGATAATTTTAGCCACAATCCTGAGCAAGAACAAAGCACTGCTTTGTTTGCAGCGCAAGGCGCAGCGTGAGATTAATCTTTTATCACTGTTTTCTTCATGGCATAAAAATCTATTCGGTCAATTATAAAACTTAGAATTGCCATAGCTAACCCCACAGCTACACAGACACTCCATCCCCAGTGTTTCCATGTGTAGACCGCAACCAAAGAACCCAGCGCAGCACCACCAAAATACAGTGTCATATAAATAGAATTAATTCGAGAACGTGCTTGTGCTGAAATTCGATAGACCAAATTTTGGTTAAGTACATGAAAGGCTGATAAACCAAAATAAGCCAAAATCACCCCCCCTGCATAAGCCAGCAAAGACTGCTGGGCAAAAAACAGTGGAATCCATGCCAGTACCAATAACCACATACAAATCAGTGCAACTTTATTTTCCAATCCTTTGGCAATTTGTTTTCCCGCCCAAGGGGTTGCAAACACACCCGCCAAACCAACTATGCCAAATAAACCAATTTGGAAATCATTAAAATGATAAGGCGCATTGGCAAGAATAAAAGTCATGGTGGTAAAGATCAGCGCCAATATACCGAAGCCGATCCCACCTGCCAGACCACGGCGGATTAAATGTGGCTGATCAACGGCCAATGTAAATAATGAACGATAAATTTGCAGCACTGTTAATTGATGAGATTTTCGAGCAACGGGTAATTTAAGCCACATCACTACTGCAAAAGCTAAAATCACCATACCACTGAGTAAATATACCGCATGCCATGACCAAACGGTCGAAAGTAAGCCTGCGATTGATCTGGCCAAGAGAATACCTAAAAACAAGCCACTCATCAGTGTTCCGACAATTTGTGGGCTTTTTTGAGGGCTCGCCAAACCAGCAGCAAACGGTACCAAGACTTGTGTCGTAATCGAAAAGAAGGTGGCTAAAAAGGTAAAACCATACAATACGGGCAAACTTTGGCTTAAAGAAAGTCCGATCTGGGCAAAACCTGTGCAGCACATCAACAGACAAATATAGCTACGCTTTTCAAAAAAATCACCGAGCGGCACCAAGATAAACAGACCAACTGCATAAGAGAGTTGGCCGATTACAATTGTTAAAGCGACTTGCTCTGCATTGACCTGTAAAGCTTCTGCAATAGAATAAATCAAAGGCTGGTTATAATAGTTCGAACCTGCACAAATTCCACATGCCATTGCCATGATGAAAATAAAGCTTTTTGACAAGATATGCGTTGTGTCAGGTTGAACTATTTTTTCCATTGCGCAGCTCACCTTATTTTAGAATTTGTACATCGACACAAAGTTAATGCGAGAAACATCTGCTGTTCTTCCATCAAACACTTCACGCTTACCTTGATGATATTCCATACCAATATCAATTTGCTCAGCAGGTGAATAAAACAGATTGGCAGCATAATCCGTTAAACGCTTATTTGCGTCAGGATTGAGTTTTGCATAGGCTGAATCATCATCAAAATCAAAAATCGATGCAGATAAATTTGCACGCCATTGTGGATTAAATTTATATGAATACCCAATATTTAAGCTATTGAGTTTATTCATCTCTAAATCTGTTTTTTGCGCATTTAAAGAAAAATCACCTGCCGCATTTAAGCTGGTTGCATTTGTCAGGCCAGTTTGTGTGGTATATGGCATGAATTTTTGATCACCCACAATATATTGATAATTCGCCTGTACAGATTGCGCTGGGCTGAGTTGGTATTTTAAACCTGCACCCGCGCCCCAACTGACTTTTTTAACGGTATCTTTCGCAACATCTACAGATTTTTCATTGACAAAACCTTGAGCCAAAGCCGTTAAAGCACCTTCTTTTATGGTATATCGACCTGTCAATGTCGGGAATGCTGAAACCCGAGATCCAGTGTATTCCAATGCGACTTTTAAATCACTCTTGCCATTTATCTTCCAATCATAGCGCACTTGAGGTGTACGGGTATAAGAGGTTCCCATAAACTGAGTATAATCGACGGACTCTGTACGTGTTTCCATATTGGACATCAAAGACCATGTTTGACCGAAAGTCCAATCTTTATAAGTAAAGAAAGCATGACGAATACGGAATTTACCATCGCCTGTACCCATGTTGGCACTGTCAAAAAAATCGGCTTCAATATTTCCTGTTACAGCCTTATCTGGACTGTTGAAATACACCCCGATTCGACTGGCATTGATCATGGCATCTGAACGGGCATGATTGGAACGTTTGTCACTTTCAAACGGAGTCCGGTTTAAGCTATTGGTGGTTCTTCCTCCCGAATCTGGTGAGGACTTAAAATCAACTGCGGCATCAAGTCGAGCAATTCCATAGACTTTAACATTGTCTGTCCAAGTCACCCACGAAGGTGCAATTGGTTTCGCAGTTTCAAGTGCTTTATTTTTTTCTACATTTTCTTCAATTTTTGCTTGTTTGACCTGCAAATTATTTTGTGACAGCTTTTGAGCTTCGAGTTCTGCTTTGAGTTTTTGCAGCTCTGTCTCTAACAGATTAATCCGTTGTTCTGCTGTCACTGGCGAATTTGCAAAAATAGTCCCTGAAGCCACAGCGCAAGCTGTAGCTAAAATTAATTTTTTCATCTTTTAATCCTTAAAGAAGCTTTTTTTTCCTACACTTATAAACTAAGCGTCTCGTGCATCTATCAACGGGCAGCCCGTTACTGCCTGTAATTCATCAAAACTCAGTCCCGAAACCATTTCAGTGACATAGGCTTTGTGACCTTTTAATTCAATAATGCATAAATCGGTATAAATACGATCTACACACTGCTCCCCTGTAATGGGATAACTCAGTACATCAACAATTTTAGCTTCGCCCTTTTTGGTGACATGCTCCATATAGACATAAATTGACTTGGCTCCCACCGCTAAATCCATTGCACCACCTACAGCGGGAACATCATCAGCTTTGCCAGTATGCCAATTGGCTAAATCGCCATTCACTGCGACCTGAAAAGCACCAATCACACAGATATCCAGATGCCCACCACGCATAATGTCAAAAGAATCTCCGTGATGCATAAAGCAGCCACCATCCAGCAAAGTCACTAACTCCTTTCCAGCATTGACCAAGTCCTCATCTTCTTCACCTGCTTTGGGTGGTGGGCCAAAGGCCAAAACCCCATTTTCTGAGTGTAGAAAGATTTCTTTGTCTTGAGGTAAATACTTCGCAACGTTGGTAGGTAAACCAATACCTAAATTGACATAAGCTCCTTCGGGAATATCCTGAGCAATCAACTGAGCGATATCTTCACGAGAACGTTTTTGAACTGACATTAGATATCTCCTACTTTGACAACATGCTGTACAAAAATCCCAGGGGTGATAATGCACTCAGGATCAAGGCTTCCTAGATCTACCGTATGATTCACTTGAACAATGGTTGTTTTTGCCGCTTTTGCCATAATCGGGCCAAAGTTCCGTGCTGCCTTGCGATAGGTCAAATTCCCCCAACGATCGGCTTGATCGGCATAAATCAAAGCAAAGTCAGCTTCAAGCGGATACTCAAGTACATAGTTTCGACCATTAATGGTTCTGGTTTCTTTGCCTTCTGCGACTTTTGTGCCATAGCCTGTAGGTGTAAATATTGCACCTAGACCTGCACCTGCCGCTTGAATACGACAGGCTAAGTTGCCCTGTGGAACCAGTTCTAATTCAATCTTTCCTGCACGATATAAGTCTTGAAATACGGTCGAACCCGCTGACTTTGGAAATGAACTGATCATTTTTCTGACACAACCTGCAATGATCAGCTTGGTCAAACCACGATCACCAGAGGCAGCATTGTTATTGACAATGGTCAGCTCTTTTTTACCTAAATCGATTAAGGCTTCAATCAGTTCCGCAGGCTGACCTGTCACACCAAAACCACTGGTCATGATGGTTGCGCCATCAGGAATTGCCTTTAAAATCGGTTCAATGTCACTGGTGATTTTATTTATCATTTCGCTTGTCCCTTTTCATCCTTAAATTGACGTGACAGGTCAAATTGTCACTCTGCCTTTTGCGGGTTAAATAGTCGGTCTTTAATAAATAACAGTGGAATTACACCGCATATAAAGTACGCTCCAGCCATCACCAACAGTCCTAAACCAATCGAACCATGTTGTGATAAATAACCGATGGTTAATGGTGAGAAAATTGAAAGTACTTTACCGATGTTATATGCACCGCCAACCGCTGAGCCTCGAATTGAGGTTGGAAAACTTTCAGTCATATACGTGGCATTGATTGCATACGGTATGCCGTATAGAAAACCAAAGAACAACATGAGCCATAAAATATTGGCAGGCGTGTTAAGGTAAACAATCACGGGAATAAATAGAGCTGTGCCAATTGTGCCGAATGCAAATACAGCGCGGCGACCTAATTTATCCGCAATAATCCCAGCAATAATTTTGGCAAACATCATGATTAAGAAAGTGCCGACCATATACATCGCCATTTCTTTAAACTTGATTCCTAGATCAGATTCCAAATAAGCTGGTAACCAGTTACTCACCCCGTAATAACCAAATTGCAAAGCACCAGTACTCAAAATCCACAGCACAAACATGGTGCCATGTTTCTTATCTTTCAAAATTTCCCAATACGGATTCTGACGTTTAACGGGCTGTGCATTTTGTGGCGTTGCAATGACTTTTAATTGGCGTGCTTTTTTCCATGACTCAGGCTCAGGTACGATAAAATGCATCAGTACTGATAAAATAATCGGGGTAATTGCAAGCCAATATAGGAAACGCCAGCCATGTTCAGGAATAATATGACCTGCCAATAAAGTCGCAAGTAAAGACCCCAAGGTATAGCCCGTCATCAGTGTTGCCAACACTGTAGAACGATGTTTGGTCGGTACCATTTCAGACATTAAAATATTACAGGCAATATAAAGTGCGCCTAAGCCCATTGCACCGACTGTTCTTAAAATTGCAAATTGCATATATGAATGGGTAAAACCCAATGCACAGGTCAGAACAGAAGAAAAAGCAATAAAGAATACAATCACGCGCACTCGGCCAAAGCGATCACAAGCCCATCCACCAACTAAACCACCCACGGCGGAACCTAACAGTGTCAAACTGCCCAAAGTTCCTGCTTGTACACCGCTCAGATGAAACTCAGCCTTTAAACTGGTCAAACTTAACGCTAAAAAGCCTAAATCTGCGCCATCACAAAGCAAAGTAAAAAAAGCAAAGATAAAGGCCGTAATCCAAATCTTTTTGGGTGTCTGAATCACCTCTCCAGCACCATTATTACCGCTATTATTTTGTGTAACTGTTTCCGTTGTCATGTCCATATCCTCAGAAGGAATATGAGGCATCCGCTGCCTCATGGCATCTAATTGTTATTAGGCTGTAGCGTCCCTAATCATGTTTTTTGCGATAATCAATTGTTGAACTTGCGTGGTTCCTTCATATAAACGGAACAAACGCACATCACGATAAAAACGTTCAATCGCATATTCACTGATATAACCAGCACCACCGTGAATTTGTACGCAGCGATCTGCGACCCGACCACACATTTCAGTGGCAAACATTTTTGAACAAGATGCTTCTGTACTAATGTTTTCACCATTATCACGGCGACGCGCAGCATCGAGCACCATACATTTTGCCGCGTAAATCTCAGCTTTTGAGTCTGCAAGCATGGCTTGGATCAATTGAAAATTAGCAATCGGCTGACCAAATTGTTTGCGCTCAATGGCATAGTGAAGTGCGTCATTTAACATCCGTTCAGCCACACCGACGCTATATGCACCAATATGTAAACGACCTTTATCTAAAACCTTCATGGCTGTTTTAAAACCAATACCTTCAATCCCACCAATCAGTGCTGATGCTGGAACGCGGCAGTTTTCAAAAATCACATCACAAGTATGAGAACCTTTTTGTCCCATCTTTTGATCGATTTTCCCCAAACTAATCCCAGGCGTATTGGCTTCAACTAAAAATGCAGAAATACCACTTGCGCCTTTAATATCAGGATTGGTCCGCGCCATCACGGTAAAAGTAGCAGCATGTGGTGCATTGGTAATAAAGCGTTTAGTGCCGTTTAAAACGTAAAAATCACCATCTTTGACCGCACTGGTTTTTAAAGAGGCGGCATCTGAACCAGCCTCAGGTTCGGTTAAGCAAAATGAACCAATAATTTCACCGCTGGCATAACGAGGAAGATATTTTTGTTTTTGTTCTTCTGTACCATCAATCAAAATCGCACTTGAACCAATACCATTGTTGGTACCAATCAGTGAACGGAATGCTGGTGAAGTTTGCCCAAGTTCAAATGCAACATTCACCTCCTCTTCCATGGTAATTCCCAATCCACCATATTCTTCTGGAATGGTTAACCCAAACAAACCTAACTCACGCATTTGTTGCACGATATCCTCAGGAATTTTGTCCTGCTCGGCAACCTCATGCTCACGTGGAATCAATTCATTTTTTACAAAGTCACGAATTGTTGTGAGCAACTGTTGCAACATTCCTTCATCACGGATCATCTATGATCTCCCTTCTTTTGTAGCTTCATTGCATCCATCAGCTATTCCAGCTGGGTAATGGATACCCTGTTTTAAATCTTGTTTACTGCGAATGTGTTTCATAGTACGAGATTAAAAACACAAATTTCAAGCTTTTTTGAAAATTAATTTCATTAAGCGAAATTTTACACTCTACCAATATTAAATATCAATCACTTAGAAAAATATGCAGGCGATAAAGTGTCAAAAGGAATAAAAAATACTTGAAATAAATTTCAAAACACGCATTATTAAAGAAACATAGTTTTGATCTGCGAAACAAGGAATCAAAAAATGAGTGAAATAACAGGGAACAGTTTCATTGAAGTTGACTATTCTGTTCAGAAAGTAGCGATCGTGAAAATTAATCGTCCAGAGGCTAAAAATGCCTTAAATACACAGGTACGTCAGCAACTGGCTCAAGTGTTTACTGAGTTAAGTTTTAATGACCAGATCAATGCCATTGTGCTTACAGGTGGTGAAGAAGTTTTTGCCGCAGGGGCAGACTTAAAAGAAATGGCAAGCGCAACCTCTACAGAAATGTTGCTACGTCATACAGAACGTTATTGGAATGCAATTGCGCAATGCCCTAAACCCGTAATTGCTGCTGTAAATGGTTATGCACTGGGTGGCGGTTGTGAACTTGCCATGCATAGCGACATTATTATTGCGGGTAAAGGCGCAACTTTTGGTCAACCTGAAATTAAAGTCGGTTTAATGCCTGGCGCTGGTGGAACCCAACGTCTCTTTCGTGCAGTGGGTAAATTCCACGCGATGCGTATGATCATGACGGGTGTAATGGTCAAAGCAGAAGAAGCATATAGCATTGGACTGGTTTCCCAAGTTACTGAAGATGACCAGACCATCCCAACTGCCATTCAAATGGCGCAAAGTCTAGCAAAAATGCCACCGATTGCCCTACAACAAATCAAAGAAGTTGCATTAATGAGCGAAGATGTTCCATTAAATGCAGGTTTGGCATTGGAGCGCAAATCATTTCAATTGTTGTTTTCGACCGAAGATAAAAATGAAGGCATTCAAGCATTTATTGAAAAGCGTAAACCATCATATCAAGGCAAATAAGCTTAATCGATAACAACAATGGAATAGAAATGGCTAGAAAAGTATTGATTAGTGCAGGCGGTTCAGGAATTGGACGATGTATTGCAGAAGCATTCTTAGCACATCACGATGAAGTTTTCGTTTGTGATATCAATGCAGAAAGCTTAGCGCAATTCCAAAAGGCCTATCCTGCACTACATATTTATGCATGTGATTTATCTAACCATGATGAAATCAAATCTATGTTTAGTGATGCCACCAGCAAACTGGGGCATATTGATGTTCTGGTCAATAATACAGGGATTTCTGGCCCAACCATCGCAGCAGCAGAATTGAGTTTTGCCGATTGGAGTGCGGTATTAAACCTTAATTTAAATAGTACCTTTGCTATCACCCAACTCGCTATCCCCTTTTTAAAACAGTCGGAAGCAGGTGTCATTATCAATATGTCATCGATCGCTGGACGTTTGGGCTATCCATATCGTTTGGCTTACGCGACCTCTAAATGGGGATTAATTGGTTTTACCAAAACATTGTCGATGGAACTTGGTGCAGACAATATTCGAGTCAATGCCATACTTCCAGGTGCAGTGGATGGGGAACGTGTTCAACGGGTGTTACAAGCGCGTGCAGATGTCGCTCAAACTTCTTTGGATGCCGTTACGCAAAATGCACTTAAAAATCAATCGCTCAAATATTTTGTCAATCCAAAGCATATTGCCGATTTGTGTATATTTTTAGCCTCGGAAAGCGGTTGCTCTATTTCTGGACAAATTTTACCGATTGATGGTGATAAACAATGTCTGAGTTAACCCACCAGACTGTACTGGTTTATTTCGTTTCTATTTTTTCCGTCTCTAATTTTTCGTTTAATCTGGATCAGTTATCAGGATGATCGACATGACTTATGATATTCAAAGCATGGCTGTAATTGGTGTTGGTATTATGGGCAGCGGTATTGCTCAAATTGCCGCACAATCAGGTCATACCACCTATTTATATGATACCAAAGAAGGTGCTGCGCTACAGGCCAAAGAAAAGCTGGCAGCAACTTTTCAAAAGCTGGTCGATAAAAATAAAATCAGCGCTGAACAGGCGGAAAATGCCAACAAACATTTGATCGTTGCAGCGCAACTTGAAGATTTAAAAGCCTGCGACTTGATTGTGGAAGCGATTATTGAGCGTTTAGATATTAAACAAGCGTTGATGCAACAACTTGAAGAGATCGTTTCAGACACCACTATTTTAGCCTCAAATACTTCATCGCTTTCAATCACAGCCATTGCAGCAAACTGTAAAAAACCACAACGTGTAGTCGGTTTCCATTTCTTTAATCCGGTACCCCTGATGAAAGTTGTGGAAGTAATCCAAGGATTAAAAACGGATCCACGCATTGTAGATGCATTAAATGAGTTGTCACGTGCATTTGGTCATCGACCTGTTGTTGCCAAAGATACCCCAGGATTTATTATTAATCATGCGGGGCGCGCCTATGGCACCGAAGCGTTAAAAATCTTAAATGAAAACGTCTGTGACATCAGTGAAATTGACCGCATTTTAAGAGATGGTGTTGGTTTTAGAATGGGACCATTCGAACTCATGGATTTAACAGGACTGGATGTATCACATCCTGTAATGGAGTCGATTTATCATCAATACTATGAAGAAGCCCGTTACAAGCCCAATCCATTGACCAAACAAATGCTTGAAGCCAAACAACTTGGGCGTAAAGTTAATCAAGGCTTTTACCACTATGAAACAGGCACAAAAACAGGTGAAAAACCCGCACAGTTTGTTGAGCGTTTAACAGACTATCCAAAAGTTTGGATTGCAGCTGATTTTGCTGAAGATAAACAACAACTGGAAGATTATTTAATCCAGCAAAATATTGTCTTAGATACAGGTTTAGAACCATTACCTGAGAGTTTATGTTTACTCGCTTGCTACGGTGAAGATACCACCCAAGCAGCGACACGTTTAAAAGTCAATCCACAACAAGCTGTTGGCATAGATATGCTATATGGCATAAGCAAACATAGAACGTTAATGCCGTCACTGGCGACAAACACTGAGTATCGTCAAGTAGCCCACTCTATGTTTAATTTAGATGGTGCTATGGTCAGCATGATCGCTGAAAGTATTGGCTTCGTGGCACAACGTGTTTTAGCCATGGTGATTAATTTAGGTTGTGATATTGCACAACAAAATATTGCCAGTGTCGATGATATCAATGCCGCAGTCCGTTTAGGTTTAGGCTATCCATTTGGCCCTATTGAATGGGGTGATCATATCGGTAGCCAAAAAATCTTACTCATTCTCAATCGTATCTCAACACTGACCTATGACCCACGTTATCGCCCTAGCCCATGGTTACAACGTCGTGTCGCATTAAATTTACCGCTTACTTTTAATTCTGGATTTTGAAAAGGAACTTCTCAATGTTAAATGCCTATATTTATGATGGTTTACGTAGCCCGATTGGTCGTCATGCAGGTGAGCTTGCTTCAGTACGTCCAGATGATTTAGCTGCGGCAGTTTTACAAAAGCTTCTTGAAAAAACTGGGGTTCCGGGTGCAGCGATTGAAGATGTTATTTTAGGCGATACCAACCAAGGTGGTGAAGATAGCCGTAACGTTGCCAGAAATGCCCTATTAATCGCGGGCTTACCTGTGACTGTTCCTGGCCAAACTGTAAACCGTTTATGTGCAAGTGGTTTGGGTGCTGTGATTGACTCTGCACGTGCCATTACCTGTGGCGAAGGCGACTTGTATATTGCAGGTGGTGTAGAAAGCATGTCACGTGCTCCATTTGTGATGGGTAAAGCTGAAACTGCCTATAGCCGTGAGGCCAAAATTTACGACACCACAATTGGCTCACGCTTTCCAAACAAAAAGCTGATTGCGCAATACGGTGGTCACTCAATGCCTGAAACTGGTGACAATGTCGCGCTTGAGTTTGGCATCACCCGTGAACAAGCAGATTTATTTGCTGCCCAATCACAAGCAAAGTACCAAACAGCCAAACAAGACGGCTTTTTTACTGATGAAATTACCCCAATTGAAGTCTTTCAAGGCAAAAAGTTACCACCAAAACTGGTTTCTGAAGATGAGCACCCTCGCCCAAGCTCAACGGTTGAAGCCTTAACCAAATTAAAACCATTATTTGAAGGTGGTGTCGTCACTGCTGGAAATGCATCGGGTATTAACGATGGTGCTGCTGCATTACTCATCGGTTCCGAAGCAGCGGGCCAAAAATATGGCTTAAAGCCAATGGCAAAAATCTTGTCAGCAGCAGCAGCAGGTATTGAACCTCGTATTATGGGTGCTGGCCCAATCGAAGCAATCAAAAAAGCCGTTGCACGTGCAGGGCTAACTTTAGATGATATGGATATCATTGAAATCAATGAAGCTTTTGCTTCACAAGTATTATCTTGCTTAAAAGGTTTAGATGTTGATTTTAATGATCCACGTGTCAACCCAAATGGTGGTGCAATTGCCATTGGCCACCCACTTGGGGCTTCAGGTGCACGTCTTGCACTGACAGTTTCGCGTGAGCTGATTCGCCGTAATAAGAAATATGCTGTCGTTAGCTTATGCATCGGCGTAGGACAAGGCTTAGCCATGGTGATTGAAAACGTGTCATAACATTGACTGTTTAATCACTAACCGAGTATCCATTCATCACAACAGCGCAGTGATGAATGGATTTATTTTGCAGAGCGAAATATAATAGCCAAACTGTTGCTTTATTATATTTGAGTATTGAATGTCTCAGAATTCAGAAACTGAACAACCTATAAATTTTGATGAGATACGTCTTGATCCTATTTCACATATTCATCGGGAAAATAACCCACAATTTATCGCTTCTTTAGCACGTGGTTTAGAGCTATTACGTTGTTTTTCTGCCAACAATCAAGTTTTGGGTAACCAAGAACTGGCAAAAATGACGGGTTTACCAAAACCAACCATTGCGCGGATAACCAATACCTTAGTGTCATTAGGCTATTTAAAACAACTACCGAACTCCACCAAATATACCTTGGATATCGGTGTTTTATCTTTAGGCTATGCAGCCTTGTCCAATATTTCTATCCGTAATATTGCACATCGCTATATGGAAGAAATGAGCCAATATGTACAAGCACCGGTTGCGATGGCAACCCGTGACCGTTTAAACATGGTCTATATCGATGTGGTTCAGATCGAAACTGCTTTAAATATGCGCCGTCCCATCGGCTCAACCCTACCCATTCACAGCAGTTCCATGGGTCGAGCTTGCTTGGCGGCTACACCTGAACGTGAGCGTAATTTTTTACTGGATGCGCTTAAACAAAAAAATGCTGAAAACTGGCCTGCAATTAAACGTTCTTTAGAACGAGCTTTCCGAGATTATCAAGATTACGGATATTGCCTTTCTTTAGGTGAATGGCATAAAGAAGTAAACTCTGTTGCTGTACCTTTAGTCAGCTCCAAACATGGTCTTTATGTGTTTAACTGCGGTGCACCAAGTTTTCATTTAAACCCTGAAAAACTTGAAGGTGAAATTGGACCCCGTTTAATCCATATGGTGCACAACATTCAAGATGCTTTGAGTGAAACGCCTTAACAACGATGTTTAAAATCAGATGCTTAAAATCAGCAGATACATGGTTGTGTGAATTAAAGTTCCGATTTCATAATGACAAACCATAGGCATGATGAAAAACACTCTCTATACCCCAACCATTATTTTAATGGCAGTTGCAGCAGGCATCTGTACTGGTGGGAATTATTTTAGCCAACCACTGATTCATTCCATTAGTCTAAGTTTAAATTTAGCAGATACCACCACAGCATGGGTGCCTACTTTAGCGCAAATCACCTATGCAGCAGGTCTGCTATTTTTAATGCCTTTAGGCGATATTCTTGAAAAGCGTAAGTTGTTATTTATATTTATGCTGCTTGCCTCAATTGGGCTAATTATTAGTGGTTTTTCCCACAATATTTATCTGTTAATGCTCGGTACCATCATTACAGGATTATTTTCTAGTTCAGCCCAACTGTTGTTACCACTGGCTGCCAGTCTGGTTCCAATTCAACATAGTGGTCGTGTTGTTGGATTTTTACTGAGTGGGTTAATGATGGGTGTCTTATTGGCACGCTCATTATCAGGGATGATGTCGACGCTTTTTGCTTGGAATGTTATTTATCTGCTCAGCGGTTTTTTATTATTGCTCATTGCGATTATTTTGTACCGTAATATTGGCTTATTTCCTCCAACCAAATCTGAAAATTATCTCAAAACAATTCACTCACTGCCGCAAATCTTTATTCAAAATCGTCGCCTAAGAATCAGAACCTATATTGGTGGATTAACCTTTGCCTGTGTAAGCTTAACCTTTACCACCATGTCTTTACTCTTAGCTCCCGCACCTTATTTTTTCAGTGATTTTACGATTGGCTTATTTGGGTTTGTCGGTGTTTTAGGGACATTCGTTGCCAATTTTTCAGGTAAATTTATTGATCAAGGCTATATTCATAAAATTTCGATATGTTGTGGTATCGGTCTGATTTTAAGTTGGCTATTGTTTTTGTTGCTCCCTTATCATTTTATCTTTTATATCATTGCCTTACTTATCCTTTACGCCTCACTCTCGGCTGTTCATGTCACCAATCAAAGTATTGTCTTTAAGCTTAACCAACAATTACGTTCACGTTTCAATGCGATTTATATGACAGGTTATTTCGCTGGCGGTGCTTTAGGGACCACGAGTGGAAGCTATGCATGGAAACATTTTGGCTGGACAGGTGTATGTATCTTGGGCTTAGTTTTTGCCCTGCTGTGTCTATATTATTGTCTTGCAGATGCTAAAAATCAGCACAACTCATAGTGTTGTGCTGATCTTTAAAAGCAGTCTTTCATCATCGAGATAAAGCTGAACTCAAATAGATGTTTATAAAAGCCCGAATAAACGTCCACGAATAATGTCTTCTGCATCTTTTACAATACGGTTGACCAGTTCATCACATGTCGGAATGTCATGGATCAGGCTGGCAACCAAACCGCATGACCATGCCCCAGCATTGACATCGCCATCAATCATCACTTTAGGATAAACACCTGCAACTTCTTCAATGATATCTTCAAATTTAATCTGGTCACCAAGTGCTTTTTCTTTGGCTACAATTTTTTCTACAGCCGCATTATTCATAACACGCTCAGTATTACGTAAAGCGCGCATAATTAAACGGGTATCTCTTTCCGTAGCATTCAGGATCGCCTGTTTTACATTTGCGTGTACTGGCGCTTCTTGAGTTGCAATAAAACGCGTTCCCATATTAATGCCATCCGCCCCCATCGCTAAAGCGGCAGCAAGTGAACGTCCATCAGCCATGCCACCTGATGCAACAAATGGAATTTCTAAGGTATCGGCAGCTAAAGGCAATAAAATCATATTCGGTACATCATCTTCACCGGGGTGCCCACCACACTCAAAACCATCGACAGAAACAGCATCACATCCAATTTTTTGAGCTTTTAGACTATGCCGAACCGAAGTACATTTATGAATCACTTTAATTCCAGCAGCCTTTAAATAAGGCATGACCTGTTCAGGATTACGGCCTGCTGTTTCTACAACTTTTACCCCACCTTTAATAATTGCCTCGACAAAACCCGGATAATCAGGTGTATTGACTGTGGGTAAGAAAGTTAGATTGACACCAAAAGGCTTATCGGTCATTTCTCGACATCGGGCAATTTCTTTTGCTAGATTTTCAGGTGTTCGCTGGGTTAAACCGGTAATAATTCCTAACCCTCCAGCATTTGAAACTGCAGCAGCCAGCTCGGCAAAACCGACATAATGCATACCGCCTTGAATAATCGGATGTTCAATTTCAAATAATTCTGTAATTTTGGTTTTCATATTCTTTCCACTCACTATTTTATATTTAGAGGCTCATTTCTTAGCATCCTATGCTTGTCGATAATTTATTAAATCTGATCGATCATGAGTCCACTGTATTCTCACTTTGTTTGCAAGGTGACGAGTTTAAACAAGCTCTGAGTACCTTGATGAAAAAAACACCCATTTTCCGTAAGCAAACTATTTAACATGCATCTTATTAAAAAGGCCAACAATGCAGATCGTTGCTGGCCTTTCAGTTTTAAAGCAATAAAATTAGCTAATTTCAGTGCGGATATTATTCACCATGTGGAGAAGACGCGGTGCAATATCCTCTTCAAGTTTTTCGCGGTTCATAATAAAGCTTGGTCCACCGCAGTTAAATACCAATAGACCATGTTGTTCATGAATCAAGGGAACTGCCACTGAATTGACATCTTTATGCCATTCACCAATTGAAAAACAATAGCCAAAATCTTGATAATCTTTAAATGCTTTGTCTAAATCACGGTTAATCTTGATCCAATCGTCTTTATGTTTGCTACGGATTGCATCAAGTAAAAACTCTCTTTCATCTTCAGGCATTGCAGCCAGACATGCACGCCCCATTGAACTTAAATGAATCGGTAAATAAGTACCGACTTGACGACGCATGGTCATATTGCCCTTGCCTTGTACCACATCCAAATAAATCATATTTAGACGATCACGCGTTGCCATTGCCACAGCAGCACCCGCATAATCCGCTAAATTTTTCATATAGGGATGTGCAATATTACGGATAGACACATTAGAAAGCATGGAGTAACCAAACGCCAAAACCCCAACTGAAAGTTGAAATTTGCTTGAATTTGGGACCTGCTTGATATAGCCCAAACGTGACAATGTGTGCGTTAAACGGGTAATGGTCGGTTTAGGCAAACCCGTCATTTGTGATAACTCTTGATTACCCAAATGCTGATGTTTTGGGGTAAAGCAACGTAAAAGTTCTAAACCACGTCCTAAAGCTGTAATAAATTGACGATCATTTTCATCTTGCATATCTTCAATCGGATGCAATAACTCATGCCTCAAAGGCGCTAATAATTTTTCTGTTTGTTCTGCATCTACGGCATCATTCATGGTTATACCAATTCACATATTTGTTTCGCACTGCGAAAATTATAATCTATTTTTTCTATAAATAGCAAAAAGCAATCATCTGATTCACTTTGAAAATAAAACGATGCATCCATCTTGATGTGAAAAGTCTAAATTTGCTTATTTTATTGAAAAAAATGGCTTTAGACTGCTCACATCATCTATTTAAAAACTATCCTATCACGCCTTTGGCTTTTAACTCATCAAGTTTTGCTGGAGAGATAATACGGCCTAAGATTGTTTGAGTATGTTCGCCTAATAAAGGAGGCGCATTTCTATACTCTACAGGTGTACGTGAAAGCTTAATCGGAGAACCGACCACAGTAAGTTTTTCACGTTGAGGATGTTGCATTTCTACCAGCATCTCTCGCGCAAGCACTTGAGGTTCATTAAAAGCTTGTTCTAGATTATTAATCACACCAACGGGCACTTTAGCAGCATAAATTGCACTTACCCATTCATCGGCAGTCTTGCTTAAAAAATGCGTTGATAAAATTTCTATCACTTCATCACGATGCTTAACACGATCTGCATTACGGGTAAATCGAACATCATTGGGTAACTCTGGCAAACCAATACTTCTACACAGTTGGATAAACTGGGTGTCATTACCACAAGCAATGATAAACTCTCGGTCAGCGGCTTTAAACAATTGATAAGGCACAATATTGGCATGTGCATTGCCATAACGTACCGGCACTTTACCAGATGAAAGATAATTCATTCCTTGATTTGCCATTGTGGCAATTTGCACATCAAGTAAAGCCATATCAATATGTTGCCCTAAACCTGTTACATGACGATTGAGCAAAGCAGCTTGTATGGCAATGGTTGAATATAGTCCCGTTGATAAGTCTGAAAATGCGACACCTACTTTTTGCGGACCACCACCGGGCAAATCATCTTTTTCACCCGTGATGGACATCAGTCCACCCATTCCCTGAATGATAAAATCATAGCCAGGTTCTGCTGCTCTCGGTCCATTTTGACCAAAACCCGTAATCGAGCAATAAACCAGTTTAGGATTAATTTCTGATAAAGAAGCATAATCCAAGCCATATTTTTTCAAAGAACCAGCTTTGTAGTTTTCAATGACCACATCGGTATCTTGAATAAGTGCTTTGATGAGTGCCTGCCCTTCAGGATTTGCAATATCAATTGCAACAGAAAGTTTATTGCGATTGGTCGACTGATAATAAGCGGCTTCTCGTGTCTCTTGTCCGGCGTCATCTTTCATCCAAGGTGGTCCCCAAGAACGCGTATCATCACCTAGTTTCGGTCTTTCAACCTTAATCACTTCTGCGCCTAAATCGGCAAGAATCTGTCCACACCACGGTCCAGCCAGTACTCGACTTAAGTCAAGTACACGAATTCCATTTAAAGCACCCATGTTTATTCCACTAACCTTTGATTAATTTCCTACAGGAAAATTTATTTAACATAAATTTCGCATAGCGATATATATTTTTAATATACACAAAAAACCTTAAAAATAAAACTTAATTTTTTCAGCAAAAGTGATGATTTTTATTCAACAAATATAGATTAATTAAATCAAATAATTAGCCAACTAAAAACAAGCACAATATACCGCATTGCGAAATTAATTTTCAAAATATATTGTTTTCTACTAATCCTTTGATTACTATCGCATCAATATGCAGGGTTTTAGCAACATCAGCTCGATGTTTTCAACATGTTGTACAAAGGACAAGACTATGATTCGAGATCAGGAAACACTCCAACAACTGGTAGATATGATTCGACAGTTTGTAGATGGTGTCCTTATTCCTCATGAGAATGAAGTCGCAGAAACAGATCAAATCCCCCAAGCCATCATTGAGCAAATGAAAGCTTTGGGTTTGTTTGGGCTGACGATTCCAGAAGAATATGAAGGTCTTGGCTTGACCATGGAAGAAGAGGTGTCTATCGCTTTTGAACTTGGACGTACTTCGCCTGCCTTTCGTTCACTGATCGGCACCAATAATGGAATCGGTTCGAGTGGCCTGATTATTGATGGTACCGAAACTCAAAAATCATTTTTCTTGCCCCGTTTAGCACGTGGTGAAGTGATCAGTTCTTTTTGCCTAACTGAGCCAGATGCAGGCTCAGATGCTGCCTCTTTGAAAACCAGCGCAGTAAAAGAAGGTGAGTTTTATATTTTAAATGGCACCAAACGCTTTATTACCAATGCACCTCATGCAGGGGTATTTACGGTGATGGCACGAACCAATCCAGACATTAAAGGTGCTGGTGGAATTTCTGCTTTTATCGTAGATCGCAAAACCGCAGGAATCTCTCTGGGTAAAACAGATAAAAAAATGGGGCAAAAAGGTGCGCATACCTGTGATGTGATTTTTGAAAACTGTCGGGTTCCTGCCTCAGCACTGATTGGTGGTGTCGAAGGTGTCGGATTTAAAACCGCAATGAAAGTCTTGGATAAAGGTCGTTTACATATCGCCGCAATCAGTGTCGGTGCTGCCATACGCATGTTAGACGATACCTTAAAGTTCGCCCTTGAGCGTAAGCAATTTGGACAAGCGATTGCTGAATTTCAACTGATTCAAGCCATGCTTGCTGACTCCAAAGCAGAAATTTATGCAGCGCAATGTATGGTTTTAGATGCGGCAAGACAACGTGATGCTGGGCGCAACGTCAGCACAGAAGCATCATGCGCAAAAATGTTTGCCACTGAAATGTGTGGTCGCGTGGCCGATCGCTGCGTACAGATTCATGGTGGCTCTGGCTATATCAGTGAATATGCCATTGAACGCTTTTACCGAGATGTACGTTTATTCCGTCTCTATGAAGGCACCACCCAAATTCAACAAATGATTATTGCGCGAAATATGATTCGTGCTGCGTCTTAATTAATTTTTAGGCACTTTAAAACGATTTGAAGTGCTGTAAATCAAATGTAGGTAATGGATTATGGCGACAAACTACAATACACATCTCTCTTCAATACAACCTCACACTTGGAAAATTGCATTTGTTTTTGCATTTTTAGCCTTGTTGGTGGATGGTGCCGATCTGATGCTGTTGTCTTATAGTCTCAACAGTATTAAGGCAGATTTTGGTTTAAGTTCCGTGCAGGCAGGTATGCTGGGTAGTTTTACCTTGGCGGGTATGGCTGTCGGTGGAATATTTGGGGGATGGGCATGTGACAAATTTGGTCGAGTACGGATCGTGGTTATTTCTATTCTCACCTTCTCACTACTTACATGTGGACTAGGCTTTACCCAAAGTTTTCTTGAATTTGGCCTATTACGCTTTTTTGCTTCTCTCGGACTAGGCTCGCTTTATATTGCCTGCAATACCTTGATGGCGGAATATGTACCTACACGTTACCGTACAACGGTATTGGGTACCTTACAAGCAGGTTGGACGGTTGGCTATATTGTTGCAACGCTACTCGCTGGATGGATTATTCCAGATCATGGCTGGCGTATGCTGTTTTATGTTGCCATTGTACCGGTGTTGATTGCTGTTTTAATGCATCTTTTGGTGCCTGAACCACTCGCATGGCAACAGTCTCGTTTACAACAGCCAACACGTGATAAAAACGCTGAGGAAACTTCGGCATTTAAACTGATTTTTAAAGATAAACGAAATCGCAATATGTTTATCTTGTGGGCGCTCACAGCAGGCTTCTTGCAATTTGGTTATTATGGGGTAAATAACTGGATGCCTTCATATCTAGAAAGTGAATTAGGCATGAAGTTTAAGGAAATGACCGCATATATGGTCGGTACCTATACCGCCATGATCCTCGGTAAAGTCCTTGCGGGGATGATGGCTGACAAACTTGGTCGTCGCTTTACTTATGCCTTTGGTGCGATTGGGACTGCTATTTTTCTACCGCTGATTGTTTTTTATAACTCACCCAGCAACATTTTATATTTATTGATCGCTTTCGGATTTTTATACGGTATTCCTTATGGTGTAAATGCCACCTATATGACGGAAAGTTTCCCAACAGCGATTCGTGGTACAGCGATTGGTGGTGCCTATAACGTGGGGCGTCTTGGTGCAGCACTTGCGCCTGCAACGATTGGCTACTTGGCGTCGGGTGGTTCTATTGGTTTAGGTTTTGTGGTGATGGGAGCTGCTTATTTAATTTGCGGTGTTATTCCTGCCCTCTTCATCAAGGAAAAACTCTACGATCCGCAAAAATCGTAAAAGTAGACCTTGTAAAATCAGTTATCTCATTTTAAAGCCAGCTAAATCTAGCTGGCTTTTTTGTGGGTATCATTGTGAATTTGCTCATCAAGCAGCCCCTTTTTTGATGCTTTTTTATTTGATATTTTTAGCCCAATAAATTAAAATACCGCCAAGCGAAATAGGATTTCTTTTTATGAAAGATTTACAACGAGAGTCAATGGAGTTTGACGTAGTGATCGTAGGCGCAGGCCCTGCGGGTCTTTCTGCTGCGATTAAAATTCGTCAATTAGCGCTTGAAAACAACCTTCCAGACCTTTCCGTCTGTGTGGTTGAAAAAGGCTCTGAAGTTGGTGCGCATATCCTTTCTGGTGCTGTACTTGAACCTCGTGCAATCAATGAACTTTTCCCTGACTGGAAAGAACAAGGTGCACCTTTAAATGTACCTGTGACTGAGGACAAAACTTATTTCCTCATGTCTGCTGAAAAGTCACAAGAAGCGCCGCACTGGATGGTTCCTAAAACCATGCACAATGATGGTAACTATGTTATTTCATTGGGTAATATAGTGCGTTGGTTAGGTCAAAAAGCGGAAGAGTTAGAAGTTTCTATCTTCCCTGGCTTTGCTGCCTCAGAAATCCTTTATCATGAAGATGGTTCTGTAAAAGGCATCCAAACTGGTGATATGGGTATTGGTAAAGATGGTGAACCTACTCATAACTTTACTCCTGGCTATGAACTTCATGCAAAATACACAATTTTTGCAGAAGGTTGCCGTGGACATCTCGGTAAACGTCTAATTGCTAAATACAACTTAGACCAAGATGCTGATCCGCAGCATTACGGTATCGGAATCAAAGAACTTTGGGAAATTGACCCTGCAAAACATAAACCGGGTTTAGTGATGCATGGTTCAGGCTGGCCATTTTTAGAAACTGCGACATCTGGTGGATGGTGGCTATATCATGCTGATAATAATCAAGTAACTTTGGGAACATTCGTAGACTTAAGTTATACCAACCCACATGTATATCCATTTATGGAAATGCAACGTTGGAAAACACATCCACTGATCAAGCAATATCTTGAAGGTGGTAAGCGTATTTCTTATGGCGCACGTGCAGTTGTTAAAGGTGGCCTAAACTCACTACCTAAATTAACCTTCCCAGGCGGTTGCTTAATTGGTGATGATGCTGGTTTCTTAAACTTTGCTAAAATCAAAGGCTCTCATACTGCGATGAAATCGGGTATGTTGTGTGGTGAAGCTGTATTTGAAGCAATTCAAGCGGGTCATGAGAAAGGTGGTGATTTAGCGGTTGCGCGTGTCGCTGAAGGCGAAGACTTCTTTGCTAAAGAATTGACTGCATATACTGACAAGTTTAACAACAGTTGGTTAAAAGAAGAGTTACATCGTTCACGTAACTTTGGTCCAGCAATGCATAAATTCGGTTTATGGATGGGTGGTGCATTTAACTTTATCGATCAAAATATCTTTAAAGTGCCATTTACCCTACATGACCTTGCACCTGACTTTAGTGCATTAAAAACTGTAGATGCTGCGACATTTAAACCAACTTATCCAAAGCCAGACGGTAAATTAACCTTTGACCGTTTATCTTCTGTATTTGTATCCAATACCGTACATGAAGAGAATCAGCCTGCTCACTTAAAGCTGACGGATGCTTCGATTCCAGTCAATGTCAACTTACCGAAATGGGATGAGCCTGCTCAACGCTACTGCCCTGCTGGTGTTTACGAGATTATGGAAAATGATGATGGTTCTAAGCGCTTCCAGATTAATGCTGCAAACTGTGTTCACTGTAAGACTTGTGATATCAAAGATCCATCTCAGAATATCACATGGGTAACACCGGAAGGTGGTGGTGGGCCTAACTATCCAAATATGTAAGCTGGATACTTAGGACGATGCTTTAATGCTGCTCACCACTAAACATGCGAGTGTTTAGATAATTTTGTGTGACATTAACAGCGTCTTTTACCCCAATTTGTTGAGTGATATAAGCTCTTCATTTTCATTATTTAGGTAAGCTTAGTTCCCTAGGGAGCTAAGCTTGAAAGACAAAATAGAATAAGTTTTGGCTCAAATTAAGTTGACTATAACTTAATTTTGCACTTTAATTTTATTGATTAAAAGACACAAATGATTGAAAAAATGATGAAATTTAAAATTAAAAAATTGCTGTATCCTCTGATTATTCTTACATTGTTCCCCACTACACTTGTATTTGCAGAAAGTTTTGAAGCGCTACTCGAAAAAGCCAACAATGGGGACGTAAAAGCGCAATACCAAGTGGGTTATCTTTATAGCAGTGGCAATCAGGGTGTGTCCTTTGATGAAGAAAAAGGTGTTTTTTGGTTTAAAAAAGCCGCTGAAGCGGGTGATGCAAAATCTCAACTTAGTTTAGCAATGAGTTATTTATGGGGATCAGGTGTCGGTAAAAATTCCCGTAAAGGTATTGAATGGCTGACCAAATCTGCAAATCAGAACAATGCCATGGCACAATACAATTTAGCTGAAGAATATTCAGATGGGAAAAATATAAAGAAAGATCAAGATCTTGCAAATTATTGGTATCTTAAGTCGGCTGAAAATGGTGATGTGTCAGCACAATTTAAATTGGGATCTCTATACTTAGATGAAAATTCAGGTCTACCTCAAGATATCAACAAAGCGAAAGCATGGTTAAAAAAAGCCGCAGATCAAGGCTATGAATTAGCGCAACGACAATTGGCTGCACTATGATTGAAGACAATAAAACCACCAATTTAATAATTTATAATATTGATTTTTAATGATTATTTATTTTGACTGATGCTTTTTTAAAGCAGCGGTTTTACAACATTTAACACCTCATGACTTTTAACAATTAAACAAATACATTGATCAAAAATGGCTTTTGAATTTTGTATAAATTCATCTTCCATCGCATCTAAATGTAAGTGGCTTTCCTTTTGGACTTTTTTGTACAAGGCAAATAAATCATGCTTATACTTAGACTTACAACTGAGATTGAAGTCCTTAAGTTCTTGCTCGAGTTCTAAACGCATATTTTCAATAAAATGCTGACGTGAAGCTTTATTATTCTGAATATAAAATAAGCGTGTTTGTTCATAAGTTCCTTTATGAAATATCATTTCATAAATTTTCATCGTAATACTTACCTATAGATTCGTATTATTACTCTTAAAATACAACTCATACAAATGCATTATTTAATAAAATTTATCTGAGTCCGTATTGAGATAATATATTTTCTGTCTTTTATAAATATCTTTATCCATTGCTTTTTTATTCAGCCTTAAAAACTCCTATTTCCCTTGGGGAAAGGAAATAGGATCAAGGCATCAAGAATCTTTAAAAAAAGATCTCCCTCTAATTCTGTAGAATTTATCACATTAATCTTCAACTAATCAATACTCCATCAACATAAAAACAGACAGTTCTGTATATTTTTGTTTAAAAAATATTCATTCGCAACCAAAGTGACTTGTTTATTTACATCGGCGTTTAAAGTTTAATCAAATTAAATTGTAGAGCTGGATAGATTCAAATTGTTGCTATGCTAAAACCAATGATATTACAAAGGTGTATTTGAATATCATGTATTAAACTATTACAAATATAAAACACTCCTAATATGCCTAAAGTATATCCAAGGCCTTGCTATAAGCTGATGGTGTTCATTTTTTTAAGCCTAGAAGTATTTTGGTTTTATTAAATAGCTCAACATACTTACTTTTAAATGATTTCAATATCTATTCGGAAGCATATTGAGGGCTTTTCTTTTTTTTAGATTAACAATCAAATTTTAATTATTTTTACCATAAAAATTAACACTCTAAACTCAGCCTAATTTTTTAGAAAACCAAGTCGACACGTATGTCTCATAAAAATCTGTTTACAACACTTTCCATTGCATTATTCAGCCTTTCAATTTCAGCATGTAATAATAATGATTCCGACCATTCAAATACTGTGGTGGAAACCAAGAAACAACCAAACATTTTATTCATCATGGCAGATGACTTAGGCTATTCGGATTTAGGGGCATTTGGTGGAGAAATACACACTCCAAATATTGACGCACTGACCAAAGAAGGTCGGATTTTAACGGACTACCATACTGCCCCGACCTGCTCACCAACGCGTTCGCAATTAATTTCGGGTACAGACCATCATTTAGCTGGCATTGGTGCTATGGCTGAGCTCACACCTGCTCACTTAAAAGGCCAACCGGGCTATGAAGGCTACTTAAATGAGCGCTCACTCTCAATTGCAGAAGTGCTTAAAGATAATGGCTACCGAACCTATATCAGCGGAAAATGGCACCTCGGTTTAACCGCTGAAACCAACGCACATGTAAAAGGCTTCGATCACTCATTTACGCTATTGCAAGGTCTAGATTTACACTTTAAACAAGCGCCTAGTGCCTACAAACGTAATGCCACCTATACAGAGGATGGTAAAGTTGTTCCAATTTCAGCCTTACCCGATGATTTTTTCTCAACCAATTACTTCACCGATAAATTAATTAGCTATTTAGAGTCAGGAAAAAATTCAGGCAAACCATTCTTTGCCTATGCTGCTTACACCGCACCTCATTGGCCATTACAAGCCCCAGCTGAATATCGTGACCGTTATCGTGGCGTTTACGATGCTGGTTATGATGTGATCCGTAATGGTCGTATTGCCCGCCAAAAACAACTTGGTCTAATTCCAGCCAACTTTACTGCAGCCGAACCGATTGCGACACAAAATGCACCACAAAAATATGGCAAATGGAATGAACTTTCCGCTGAGCAAAAAGTATTAGAAGCACGCAGAATGGAAATCTATGCGGGAATGGTTGAAAACCTTGATGCCAATATTGGACGCGTGATTGAGTATTTAAAACGCAATAACTTATACGACAATACTTTAATTTTCTTTGTTTCAGATAATGGGGCTGAAGGCTTTATCCGTGGTAATTATGGAGCCGAATCAGGTTTTGATAATCGGGTGAGTAATGTCGGTACATCCAGTTCTTATCACTATGTCGGTCCGCGTTGGGCTGAAGTCAGTGCTGCACCTTTCCATTTATGGAAAGATACTGCAGGTGAAGGTGCAACCACAGCACCAGCCATTGTTAAACTTCCTCACCAAAGCAAAGCGCAAGCAACCTATCATGGTTTTGCTTCAGTGCTCGATGTTTTCCCAACTGTTTTAGATTATGCCAATATTGCCATCCCACAAGGTCAATATAAAGGCCGTCAGATTAATACCCCAAGCGGTTACTCGTGGAAATCGGTGCTGGAAAATAAAGCACAGGCGATTCGTCCTGTAAACTTTAGTTTTGCCGATGAATTGCATGGCAGTAAATATGCGCGTCAAGGCGAATGGAAAATTGCTTTACAAGGTAAAGCAGAGCTAGGAACGGGAACTTGGGAATTATATAACTTAAAAAATGACCGTGGTGAAACCCAAAACCTTGCACAAAATAACCCAGCAAAACTACAAGAACTACTTGATGTGTATAACAAATATACCCAACAAAATGGGGTCAAGGAATACAACATTCAATGAAGTTCAGTCCCCTTTTAATTGCACTGTGCAGCCTGTTCCTTGTAACAGGCTGCAATAAAGTTACGCCCGACTCGCATCATTCTCCCAAACAATCCAGTAAAGCTTCTACACCGCTTGGTTCATTGCAGCAATGCAAACACTATTCAGGTTTACCCGATGCGTGGCAAAAAAAGCCAACAGCGGGGATGGTTTGGATTGCCAAAGGTTCATTTCAGCTCGGCTCCGATAAAGCCTATCCCGATGAACTTAATTTTGGGCAAAAACAACGTCAAGTTGAGGGTTTCTGGATCGATCAAACCGAAGTAACTGTGGCGCAATTTAGCAGTTTTGTAAAAGCTACAGGCTATATAACCGATGCAGAGCAACAGAAACAGGCGGCCGTATTTTCACCAGATGCCAATCAGCCTAATCAGTGGTGGCAACTCAAATCTGATTACACTTGGAAAACGCCTAATGGCGCTTCGGGTCAAGCTCCACGCCCTGCTGAACCTGTTCGCTATGTGACCAAAAATGATGCTGAACATTATGCAGTTTGGTTAGGACGAGATTTACCTACTGAACCAGAATGGGAATATGCTGCCAAAGCAGGTTCAAAAGTCGATACGCCACTGCATCAAGCGCCTCAGGATGCCCATCAACATCCACAAGCCAATTATTGGCAAGGTGAATTTCCATTGCATAATTCTGTAGAAGACCATTTTGCAGGTGTGGCACCTGTCGGTTGCTACCCTGCCAATGCGTTCCAATTGTTCGATATGATTGGTAATGTTTGGGAGTGGACCTCCTCTATATATCAAGGTGCGCATGATCAACATATGGGAAATTATACGAATCTGCGTCAGCAAAGCATCGCAGCAACCCAATATGTGATTAAAGGTGGTTCTTTCTTATGTGCTTCTAGTTATTGCTCTCGTTATCGAAATAGTAGTCGTTATCCGCAAGAGTTTGATTTGGCTGCAACGCATGTGGGGTTTAGAACAGTATTACGTACTCACCCATGAGACAAGGATGGGTTAAAATCTAGAGATGTGGCGAATTTATACACTTAAATATAAATTTGCCTGCTTTAAAAAAGAAAGGTTGAATAGAACAAAGCAACACTTAACCACTTTCGCTAAAAATCAGTGCTTATACACGTTTACGTTTTTCAATCATCTTGCCAAATACCAATCCCAATTCAAACAACATCCACATTGGAATTGCCAGCATGATCATCGAAATAGCATCTGGTGGCGTGACAAACATCGCAATAAAAAAACAGCCCACAATAATAAAGCGTCTTTTTTCCACCAGCGTTTGCGTGCTGACCAAACCAATTAAAATCAATACCAGTGTAATAATTGGAATTTCAAAAGTGACCCCAAACACCAAAAAGAGTTTTAAACAGAAACTTAAGTAACTGTTAATGTCCGTCATTGGCGCAACGGTATCGGGTGAAACACTGATAAAAAAATGCAGAATCGAAGGTAAGGCAATAAAATAGGCAAAGGCAATCCCTGAATAAAACAAGCAAATACTGCTCAATAACAATGGCAATGCCAGATTCTTTTCTTTTTCATACAACGCAGGTTTAATAAATGCCCAAATCTGATAAATAATAAAAGGCATCGCCAGCATTAGCGCAATAAAGAAATTCAGTTTAAAAGGTGCCATAAATGTTGCAGTTACATCTGTAGCAATCATGGTCGAACTGGCAGGTAATTGGGCACGCAATGGTTCAGATAACATTGAATAAGTTCTGTTTGCAAATGGCAACAAACAGAAAAAAAGCACAATCAATACCCCGATAATTTTAAACAAATGCTGGCGCAACAGCATCAAATGTCGGGTGATCGGCATTGCTTCAAGCTGAGTCGCTTCTTCAGAAGCTTGCTCTTGCAGCTGCGGTATCATTGACGTCATACAGCCACCTTCAATTGCGATATTGATTTGGATTGAACAGGAACAATGCTGAGTTTGTCATCATTAGATTTAGCCTGTTTTAGCCAAATACTTGGCAAATAGACAGTAGGAATATCACGTGAGACAGGTTGATAAATCTGCTTCACTCTCAGCTGGGCTATTTGCTGTTCTTTTAATTGCGGTTGTTCTAATTGCTGTTTCTTTAATAGCGCTGGCGCTTGCTCTTGTTCATCTCCAGGCATAGCCGATAATTGCTGTAGCTCATGCATCTGCGCCTGCATTTTTTTCTCTAATTCTTGAATACGCCGCATCTCATTCTGCATCTGTTCGCGCAATTCGGATAAGCGTAATTCACGGTCAATGTCGTTCTGAACATTGCTGATGAGACGTTTCAATTTACTGTACCATTTCGCAACAAAACGCGCAGCTTCAGGGAGTTTATCTGGTCCTAACACCAACAGTGCAATAATCCCAAAAACCAATAATTCAGAAAATCCGACATCAAGCATGTGTTAGTTCTCCAGTTTTACTGCTTTACCGTAGAGTTCACATCAGCATTGCTATTTTGATGTTCCTGTGTTCTTGGTTCATTCAGTGCAGCAGTGGTTGTTTCATCATCTTGAATTGATTTTTTAAAATCCTTCACCGCACCGCCGACATCTTTACCTAAATTTTTTAATTTAGATGTGCCAAAAAGTAAGATCACCACAATTGCAAAAATAAGTACGTGCCAAATCGATAATCCAGCCATGGTTTTTTACTCCTGATATTAGGGTGTGTTGACATTTCATAAATGGCTTGCGTTGTAGACGAATTGTCAACAGACCCTATGTGTTATTTCATTATGTGTACATAGACAGCTAAACCATGCACTACTGAAGAAATGCCCCGATAGCAATAGCATCTAAATCTTCTTCAGTAGTTAGGCGATATAAAATTAAATAGACTTTTATTAAGCAGTTTTCTTAATCGAACGGGTATTAACCAATTGATTATTCAACACCACTTGATGCCCACGTTTTGTATCCACAGTATATTGCGGCTCTTTAATGGTATCGACATAGATCCAGTCCGCTTGAACCTGCGTTGCAGTAAAGCTGACATTCAGATAACCACGTTGATTTAGATTGGTATAATCCAACTCATCAATCAGTGTGGTAAACGCCATTTCAAACTGCTGTAACTGTTCCACTGGAATATTGAGATACTTTTCAATTCCCGGTGATGACACCGAACTTGTCGCCAGCTCGACACCGACAAAATCACCCGCCTGACTATACAACTCTGATGACCATGCATTATGGGTATCACCTGCCAGCACTACGACCTTCTTGTTCAATGCTTTTAAAGTGTTATACAGAATTTCTCGTTCAACATAATAACCATCCCAAGCATCTAAATTATAAGGTGCGACAGTGGTTAAACGTGCCTTTTCAATTGCTGTCAATGTTGGATCGCCCTGTAGCACACGCATTTTCAGTTGCACCAACTCCATGATCATCGTATTGATTTGATTTAAAACCTCTTGAGTTGCGTTTCCACTCAGAACTGCACTCAACGGTACCAGTAATTCAGCAGGGATTAATATCTTACCCATCAACACTTGCTGACCCAATACATTCCAAGTTGCCTTGGATTGAGCCAACTTTTGCTGTAACCATTCACGTTGGGTATACCCCATCAAGGTTCGATTCTGATTGGTTAAGTCGGTCTGAAAACGTTGAAAATCCATACCAGAAGCGGTGATATAATCGGTATATTCCAGTTGCTTATCTCTGGCAAGGATACGGGTATCTAACATGGTCAATTGCACCAGTGTACCAAAGTCAAACTGGCGATAAATATTGAGATGATCATTTGCGGAAATAGGGCGAATCGGCATCCATTCAAAGTACGCTTGTAATGCTGCAAGTTTACGATCGAGGAAAGACCCTTCATTGGCTTGGTGATTTTCAGCACCATCTCGCCATGTATCATTTGCCAACTCATGATCATCCCAAATCACAATAAATGGGTGACGGTGATGCAATGTTTGTAAATCTTTGTCTTTACGATATAACGCATAGCGTTTGCGATAATCATCTAACTTGATAATTTCTTGATTATTGTCCGCAGCCAAAGTACGTCCTAACTTCACTGCATCTTCTGTTGCATAACCACCTTGACCATATTCATAAATATAGTCACCCAAATGAATCACCACATCAACATCTTGCTTGGCCATTTCACGATAAACATAGAAATACCCTGCTGGATAATTCGCGCAAGAACATACCGCAAAACTGACCTTGGTCGGATTGATTGGTAATGTTTTGGTTTGTCCAACTGGTGAAAATTTATTGCCAAAGCTAAAACGATAGAAATAGCGTTGATCTGGTTTTAAGTTTGTGGCATCAACTTTCACAGTGAAGTCTTGTGCTTTTGCTGTGGTGACTTTGTCTGTTTTAATGATTTGCTTGAATTGATCATCTAAAGCAATTTCCCAAGTCACTTGCAAACGTGCGCTGCTATCATTGGGCGTTAAGCGTGTCCATAAAATCACGCGATCTTGTAAAGGGTCTCCACTGGCAACCCCATGTTCAAAATTGACTTGTAGTGTTGTTGATTCTCGATCTGAACTGTCATTACATCCCGTAAAACCCGCTGATAAAGACAGTGCACCAAAACCGAATAGGCTTTTTTGAATAAGTTCTCGTCGTGTAATTTTGGCTGTCATACTTTACTCCTTAAACTATGGCTAGATTACAAATACTAAATAAGATCTAACTTTATTTATTCTCTACGGTCCCATTAACTAGATTGATTCATTGAATACACATGCATTAATTGAGAATATCTAGCGATTTTTCCGTATCATAAATTTTTTCCAAACTGATAATTCTCCGCTTATCATATCTGTCACTAAAAATTTCTTTTCTAAGCGCTTCAATTGATTTTTCCTGATCAAGCATATTTAAATCACGCTGCAAAATTTCACCTCGCTTTTGCATATATTTCTGCTTGGTTTTTAAATTGCGCTCTTGATTTATCAACAGATTCCATCCGCTCGGTCACTTCAGGACCAAACACTTTTAACCGCTCCTTGCGTATTTATAAAAATTTTCTTGTCATGATCTATATCGTCGTCTCAAACTAAAATACATACCAAGATTCACAAATCCTTCGTGCAGTCTTATCGATTGGTATTGATTTAAATCATTTCTTAAAGTTATAAAAGTTGTGGAATTTTATTGATAAATATTCACAACACAGTGCTAAAGTATAAAATTTAGAAATATGCGTATTGACATTTCACCACGAATTCATTGACAAATTACGACAAATATAAAGACCGATATGTATAAAGTATTTTCTTTTAGGGTTTTAGTAAATTCAATTGAATTAAACATACAAATAAAAATCACTTGAATAATAAAAAAATTATTATCTTAAATGCTTAATTATTATTTATGATGATCAAAAAAGTCAGACTATAAATAAAAAATTAAAACGTTAAACTCTATTCTCTAAAGTTATTATTTCGTTTTTTTTGAATAACGGAAAAATTAAATCGACTCAATCTCTTTGACCTGTTTGGCAATAATATCCATTAACACTAATTATTGTGGTACTTAAAAGAATCAACCGTAATGTTTTTTATATTTTCTCATTAGAAATAATCAAGCCCTTGAAATGACATTCACTTCAAAGGCCAATGACTTAACCTTTATTTTTGGTATATACGTCAATAAGTACTGCACCAAGAAGCACCAAACCTTTAATCACTTGTTGGTAATCAACTCCAATCCCCATAATTGACATACCATTGTTCATAACACCCATGATAAATGCACCAATCACTACAGCAAAAACTTTACCAACGCCACCAGATGCAGATGCACCACCAATAAAGCAAGCTGCGATTACATCCAGTTCAAAGCCATAACCACCTGATGCAATTTCCATGATTATGCTTGCGATCCCAATGTGGTTATTGTTTGAGCTGGGTTTATTATTTGGAAAATTACTGGAAAAGCGAAGAAAGCGCTAAACTCATCCTGCCACCTTAAAAAACTAAACCCAAAATTTAGACCCCAAAATGCTTAAAATCAAAGAAATGGCATGCTCATTGATGAGCATGCCATGCAAGATTATGCAATTTTAATAATCGGTTTGAGTGTAATACCCTTGTGGCTATCTATCGCTGCTTGATTGATTTCATCAAATGCATAGAATTTTACAAGTTGGTCAAAGGGAAATTTCCCTTGCTGATATAGACGGACTAACTCAGGGATAAATTTCTTGGGCGAACCACTCCCCTCAACGACACCTAAAATGGTTTTCCCACCTAATAACAGATCATTTACATCAAATTGTGCAGTTGTGCCTAATTGAGGTGCACCTACCACGGCGATTTTGCCTAAAATCCCCAGTGCATCAACACCTTGTTTTAATATCTCAGGTCGCCCCGTAGATTCCAATGCAAAGTTGGCTCCACCATCGGTAATCTCTTTAATCACCGCCACAGGATCTTGAGTTTGACTATTGATCACATGGGTTGCACCCAATTGTTTTGCCAACTCCAAACGAGATTCAACAATATCAACAGCGATAATGATCGAAGCACCACACACTTTTGCTGCAAGCAAAGCACTCAGACCAACAGCACCAGCACCCCAAGTCACAAAACTACTGGCCGGTGTCACTTTTAAAGCATTTATACATGCACCAGCACCTGTTTGAATACCACAACCTAGTGGTCCTAATAGTTCAATTGGTACGTCTTTGGTCACTTTAACCGTGTTATTTTCACGACTTAAAGCATAGGTTGCAAAGGAGGATTGGGCAAAAAAATGATCATTAACCACACCATGATCGTGGGTACAAAGTGCATGTTGTCCTTCTGAATCTGCCCCACTAAAATTTCGTCCAAAAAACTCTGAACAATAGGCAGGATTTCCAGTATTGCATTGGGTACATTTTCCACAATACCCGTAACTTAAGACCACATGATCGCCCACTTGAAGCTCGGTTACATTAGGGCCAATCGCCTCGATAATTCCTGACCCTTCATGTCCAAGAACAGCAGGCAGCGGAACCGGATAATATTGATCACGTACAATCAAATCGGTGTGGCACATTCCTGTAGCAACCACTTTTACCAATACTTCATCACCTTGAGGCTGACGTATTTTTAAAGCTTGCAACTCAAAGTCAGCACCTTTACATGGGGTCACTGCGGCAATAATATCTTTTAATTCACTCATGGTATAACGTCCTGTAATGATTTATTTAATTGTTTAAAAAGGATAATGTGGCGCTTGAGCCTGTACAGTAATCCATTGCCATTGGGTAAATTCATCGGCATTGGCAGGGCCGCCAATACGCGTACCATTACCTGATGAACCAAAACCACCAAATGGATTGACCGTTTCATCATTTACGGTCTGATCATTGATATGTAGCAAGCCCACTTTGAGCTGTGCACCGAGTTGCATACCTCGTCCTACATTGGAGGTAATAATGCCTGCTGAAAGCCCATAATCGCCGTCATTGGCTAATTCAATGGCCTGTTCATCTGAGCTAAACGGAATCAACACGGCAACAGGGCCAAAAATCTCTTCACTAAAAATCGAATTATTTGCAGTCACATCTGTCAGTACAGTCGGTTGAAAAAACACCCCATCGGCATGTCCACCGATTTCCAATGTTGCGCCTTCTTTAACCGCAGCACTAACCAATTGTTCTACACGTTGCGCTTGTTTGGCATTGATCAATGGCCCAATGGTGACATTCTTGTCACAAGGATTCCCCACCACAAAATTCTGCACTTTTTCAATGACACGCTGTTTGATCTGTTGATAAATTTTTTGATGAATCAAAATTTTGCCTGAGGTCATACAAATCTGCCCAGAATGTAAAAATGCACCCCATGCAATATTTTCTGCTGCCAACTCAATATCCGCATCATCCAAAATAATCAGTGAGTTTTTCCCACCCAGTTCTAGAGAGACTTTCTTTAAGGTCTTTGCCGCATTCGCCCCAACAATCCGTCCAACTTGGGTTGATCCCGTAAATTGGATACTGGCAATATTTTTATCCAAAGTCAGTGCTTCACCAACCTCTGCCCCACCTGGCAATACATGCAGCAGCCCCTTTGGCAATCCTGCAAGTTCAAAAATCCGTGCAATCACATAGCCACTGCACACTGCTGTACGCTCATCAGGTTTTAACACCACCGCATTACCAAAGGCCAAAGCAGGTGCCACAGCACGTAAAGCTAAGTACAGTGGAAAGTTAAATGGAGAAATGACCCCAACAACACCTAAGGGCAAGCGTTTCGCAATACTTAATTTGCCATTTTGCGTAGGTAATAATGTGCCCTGTTCAGTTGCAGGTGAAGCAATACAATGTTTAAGCACTTGAATCGCAATACTCACTTCAAAACCCGCTTTCAGTTGTAATGAGCCACTTTCCTTAACCAGCCACTCAATCACTTCCGCTTGATTTTCTGTCAGTAAAACAGCAGCTCGCTCAAACACTGCCTGACGTTCTTGGTAATTTAAAGCCCACCACTGTTGTTGAGCGGCTTTGGCTTGTTGTGCGGCATTCACCACATCAGCGGCACTGGCATAACCGATTTCACCAAGCACTTGACCTGTTGCAACCTCAATCACACTGTAGGTGTCTTGGGCTGACTGCCATGAACCGTTAAATAATTTTTTATCCCAAAGCTCTTTTGTGAATATAGACATTCTGACCTCTTCAAAATTTATTTAGACAATTGCTTTACTGTTCCAACTGCATCCTTGTAAAAATGACGCAATCAATGTGTTACACCTGCTTTAAATTAAAAAATGTAAAAAACACGAAAATTCAGACCGTAATCCTTCCTAAATCCGCTTTCCGTTCGTGTGTCTGAAAGCAACTGCGCACTTAATTGAGTTTTTGCATTCAACATTTGCTGAAACTCCAATCGCGCTTGTTGCTTTTCCATGTTCTGATCCAGTTTGATTCCATCCAATTGTTGTTCACCCCCATAATTTGCGGCATAACCGAGGGCGATTCTCTGTTTAGAATTCAAGTCGTAACGTAAGTTAAATTGAGTTTGATAGCTGGTCGCTTGTGAAAGTGTTTGATCGCCCTTTCCCGCTTCATCGTTGTCTCCATACCAAATCACATCTTGATAAAGTTCAAAAGCAAGCTTGCCATATAGCGGCTGTACCCATGCCAGTTGAAGATCATACTTAAATCGATTTTCGCCTAAATTCACCGCATCATTTCGATCATATTGCCCAAGTGGCAGATAAATAAATGGGGTAAATGCCAGATAACGACCCGATGAACCTTGTTCAGGTTGATTAATCAACCAAAAAGCAGAAGCAATCACTGGATCTGCAAAACCTGAGGCATTGTTCAAATCAGTATCGCCAATTTGCGTATGCCGTATTGTTCCAAATGGTAAAATTATTTGAGGTGTTGCACGTAAACCAGCGATGTCGGTGTAATGAATTAAGCGCGCGATAGCGATATCCGATTTAGATTCAGCTCTGGTTTTTTCACCATTTTGGTAATAACCCTCCATTTGACTATGTTGATAATAGAACACACCTGCATTGGTGCCTTTTGGCAACGCTGTATAATCCCCCACATTTACATCTATCGCATGGCTATACTGTACAAACATGCCACTCAACATAATAAGAAGCAGGCTATTTTTATTGCTAAAACGCATCATCTATTCCCTTTAGTTTCAAGCATCCTTTTCACTGCTCATTGCACTTGTTTAAATTTTTAATCAAAAATCAATCGATTCATCCATGACGAATCGACCATCTACACTTGATAAATCGATTGATAGATTTGTTTTAATCAAATATGAGCCATAGAATATTTGCAGTTAGCGTGCCAATATTTTTATAATTAATAATCATAGACTTAAAACAAGGTTACCTTTCCAATGTCCAATAAATGGACAACATTGAGAAAGCGCTGTCCAATCAATGGACAATCACTGAGCGCCTAAAACAAGGATGAGGGTTAAATATGGATAAGGATTAAAAACGAGAATAAGGGTTAGTTAAGTTTAAAAATAATGTGTACGTAATAAGTGTATATTCAGGCAACGTTGAGTTGCCCTAGCATGATGAACAATCAGGAAAAAAGCCCAAGCTGTTCCGACAAGACCTAATATACAGTCCCAAGATCAAGCTTTGGATGGAGTAAACGTTGCAATAAAAACAGTATTAATTGCCAATATATTTATATATCGTTGTTCTTGAAATGTTTAAGCGTTTCGCTGTCCTTGCGATATTGCCATTTTCTTCTTGTAACGCCTGCACAATCATTTGCTTGGTCAAGCTATTTAAGTTTTTATTTTCATCTAATATCAGTTGCTCACTTTGCTGCTGAATCGCTAAATCAGCTTCAGGTAAATATAAATGATTTAAAATTTCACTGTCTTTAAATGCTGCGGATAGCTTCACCACATGAATTAATTCACGAATATTTCCTTCCCATGTGTGCCTATTAAATTGTTGTTCTACATGGCTCGACCATTGCTCTATACCAAATTGATCCAGAACGTGATGTAAAATGACCTGTTTATCTTGACGTAAGCGTAAGGGTTGTAAATGTACCTGAAAACCGCAAATACGATAATATAAATCACGGCGGAATGACTGCTGTTGTATTTTACTTTTTAAATCCTGATGTGTTGCACATAACAGTTTAAATGCTGACTTGATCGGTTTACGTCCTCCAACCCGATAGAACTGCTGATCTTGTAACACTCTTAAAATTTTCACTTGTAAATGTAAAGGCAAATCACCAATCTCATCGAGAAAGAGTATGCCCTGATCTGCCAGTTCAATTAAACCTTTTTCGCCTTGCCGTTTAGCACCTGTGAAAGCGCCGCCTTCATAACCAAATAATTCTGCTTCAAGCAAATGATCTGGTATTGCACCGCAATTAATCGAAATAAAAGGTAAATCTACATCCAGCTTCTGATGTAACTGCTGAGCAAAATGATCCTTACCTGTGCCGGTTTCTCCGGTAATCAATACAGGAATATCGGCTTTTAATGCTTTCAGCGCTTGATCAAGCAAATGCTGTGTCGTGATTTTGCTTGTTTTATTCTGCAACTGCCCATTCACACTACGTAGCTGGGCATAAAAAAATGCATGGTCAAAACTTTGAATTAAAAAACAATCACTCGAATTTAACGGATTCAAATGCTCAGTGAGCAAAAAATGATCCATTGGTTGCTGCAACAATTGCTCAATAGAACAATTCAGCAATTTCAACGCCATTTGGTTGGCTTTGAGGATTTTTCCTGATTGATCCAGTACCATCATGCCCGTATAGGCATTGTCCAGTAAATCTTTGGAATGTTGAAAATAAAGGACCCGTTGTTCAGGTTGTAGCGCTGCCTGAATAATCTTATTTTCCAAAATATAACTTTGGTAAAGTAAGTGACGCAACCAATTGCTCGCCAAAAGCCCTTGTGGTGAAGTGATATCTAAAGCACCGAGTACATCACCACAGCCATTGAATATCGGAACCGATGCACAAGAATAATTCGAAAATTCATCTAGATAATGTTGATGCCCTGTCATGATCATAGGCTGTTTAGACATCACACTACATGTCGGTGCAATCGCACCAAACACAGAGGGCTCAATAATACGACCCGTGCATAAATAATGATATTGGTCATCTAAATCAGGATTGTGACGTTCAGCAATAATTTTAAGCTGATGATTAATTAAGAAAACGATAACATCCTGTTGCCCAAATAAGCGCCAGACATCATTTAATACACCTTCAGCCAATGCAGCTAATTTTATATCACCCTGTGAAAGGTCAGCGACAGGAAACTCTTCTAAGTCAGTGATTTTGGAGAAAGGGCTTAAGCCCGAATTTTTTGCACTTTCCCAAAGCTGTAAAATAGGTGAATCTCGTTGCACAAGCTCTGGCAGTTCTCCAGTATTGTAAAAGTTATATTTAATATTTTGCCAAGAAAATTCAGATAACCCATCCATAAGCCTATTCCAAATCCAGCAGTTGCTTTCGATCATCCCTTTGATGATCCTAATATAAAATCACCCTCTCTAGAATATGACAAGGGCTAAATACAATTAAATATGTAGCGCAACATCTGCACCCTCACAAAATCCCATACGGAGATTTAAAATAAATATTCATGTAAATCAATTACCTTGAACATTGCATACTGTCTTTAAATGCCGCTTAGACTTTATTTTTAAAGGTTATTTTTCAATCTAAATCAAATCAAATCAAATCAAATCAAACAATATGTTTAATCAATGAAATCATAAATGGCGCAAATAACACCATGATGATCCCTGAAATAATCATGGATAGACTAGCAATCACCCCTTCCAACTCATGACGTTGTCTTGCTCGCGCAATCCCCATCGCATGAGCGGCATTTCCTAGAGCAGCGCCTTGTGCAATACGGTTTTTATAGCGCATCCATAACAGTAAAAAATCACCAAATAACATCCCCACTAAGCCTGTTATGACCGTAAACAAAGGAATTAAACTGATTGAGCCGCCAATTTTTTCAGTCAACTCCAAAGCAAATGGAATAGAAATCGAACGTGCCAAAAGACTATTTTTCAAAATTTCGTCGAAATTGAACATACTTGCCAATAGCCAGCTACTTAAGATCCCCACCAGCATAGACACACTAGAACTGACGATTAAAACGAAAAAATATTGTTTGACGATCGCTCTATAACGAAATACAGGAATCGCAAATGCCACTGTAATTGGTCCTAACATGGCAACCAAATATTGGGTGTATAGGTAATAGTCTTGAAAGCGATGCTGAAATATAAAGATCAAAATAATACTGAGACTCGGCACCACAATAATCGGAGAAAAATATATTTTCTGGGTAAAAACAAATACGCGCTTTGCCAAGAAGTAACACAGTACCGTCCAAAGCAAGTAAAAAATTCCCCACAACTCCGTCATTCCACATCATCCTGTTGCAAGAATATTTTCACCATCAACACAGAGCTTGCCATCACCAAAGCGGTACTGAGTAAAATCACCAGAAATATTTTCCAACCACTGATTACAAGCAATTGCTGATACTGAATCACACCGACCACTGGCGGAATAAAAAACAGTAACAGCTCACCCAACAGAATATCGGCACCTAGACTCACCTTTTCCAAATTGAGCCATTGCGTTTGCAATAAAATCAGCAATATAAAAAAACCTAAAACACCTGATGCAATGGGTAAATTGAACAGTTTTTGCAACATATATGCAAAACCCCAAATCGCTATAATCAAGCTGATTTGGTAGCTCGCGCGCTTGATGGTGGTTAACTCAGATATTGTATAAAACACTGTCATTTACATCCGTATATTCATCATGACTCAAGCTAAATTTAACGGTACATACCTTTTTTAACTTAAAATTGAGTGATATATCCGTAGTTTGCAGTGCATTAAAGAAAAAAAATAGCTACAAAAGCAGCCGATAAAAATATAACAGTTTAGCCATGTTTTAAAAATCTGTTATATTTTTTCTCCTCATTTTCTGTACCTACATCCCAACTAGATTATCGTGCAACATCTCAGGGTCTGTTGACAATTCGTCTATGTTTGCGACAACGAGTGTTTTTTAGGTGATACGAGACACGAAATACGTAATTTAGTCATTCTAAATCAGTAGTTCGTAACGATGTAGCAGCAAAAAACACTCTAGTCCCGAAGGGTTGTGGCTAAAATTATCTCAGCCTACGTTATGAAACTCGAAAATAGTCTCGCTATTCTCTTCGTTTCCTGCCTTGCCTGTTCAATTTTTGCCTACAACGCAAGCCATTTATGAAATATCAACAGACCCTAAACATTATTTCTAAGTAGGTAGTTTTTATGGAACGATCTATGGTTTTTTCCAAACTTAATCATGACGGTCATGGGTCTATAGCAGTCCAATGCCTCAAGCAACCATGGGGCATGCAATGAGTCTCGGATTAACTGCACTAGAACTGGCAAGAATTCAGTTTGCTTTCACTGTGTCTTTTCACATTATTTTCCCTGCAACCTCTATTGGTTTAGCCTGTTTCCTTGCGCTGCTGGAATGGAAATGGTTACGTACACAAAACCCTGTTTACAAAGACCTTTTTAAATACTGGATTAAGATTTTTGCTGTTGCATTTGCTATGGGTGTTGTTTCAGGCATTGTCATGGCCTACCAGTTTGGTACCAACTGGAGTGAGTTCTCGCGTATCTCAGGGAGTGTGACGGGACCATTACTCACCTATGAGGTTTTAAGCGCATTTTTCTTGGAAGCAGGCTTCTTAGGAATTATGCTTTTTGGTTGGGGCCGAGTCACCGCAAAAGCCCATTTTTTTGCCACACTTATGGTCGCCATTGGAACCTGTATTTCAATGTTCTGGATTTTATCCTCTAACAGTTGGATGCAAACACCACAAGGCTTTGCAATAGAAAATGGCATCATTGTCCCGACAGACTGGTGGGCAATTGTATTTAACCCCTCGTTCCCCTATCGCTTTGCACATATGGCAACAGCTGCATTTTTAGTGTCTTCATTATTGGTTGTGGGCACAGCGGGCTGGCATCTGCTTAAAGGTCGTCGTGATGAATTAATTAAAAAATCATTCTCTATGGGTTTATGGATGGTGCTGGTAACCTCTTGTTTACAAGTGGTTATTGGTGACAACCATGGTTTAAACACCTTAAAACACCAACCTGCGAAATTGGCAGCAATTGAAGGACACTGGGAGACCAACCGTGACCATGCGATGCCACTTCTGCTGTTTGCAACACCAAATATGCAACAAGAAAAAAATACAACTGAATTCGGTATTCCCTATTTAGGCAGTTTGATTCTAACCCACTCCTTAGATGGCGAAGTCACTGGATTAAAGGACTTTGCAGCTGAAGATCGTCCAAATGTAGCCATCGTGTTCTGGAGCTTCCGTGTCATGGTGGGTCTTGGCATGTTAATGGTATTGCTGTCTTTAACAGCCTTATGGTTACGCAAAAAGAATCGACTCTATGAGTCTACATGGTTTCATAAATTTGCCATTGTGATGGGGCCAACGGGTTATATCGCTTTACTCGCAGGTTGGGTTACGACAGAAGTCGGAAGACAGCCTTGGGTGGTTTATGGCGTGTTACGTACCAAAGATGCGTTATCGCATACCGTAACAGCAGACCAAGTGGGACTCAGTCTGATCATTTTTGTACTGGTGTATACCGTTGTATTTGGTGCAGGGATTTATTATATGTTCAGACTCATGAAATCTGGACCTGAGTTTTTAACTCATTTAGATCCTGAAATAACTGGTTTAGGGCATTTTAAAACCCCATTACGCCCCCTCAGTGCTGTGGATGATCCAATCGATGGACAACAAGCGCCGCTAGATCAAAATAAGGAGAAACATCATGATTGATCTCGCTTTAATATGGGTCGGCATTATTGGTTTAGGTGTACTGATTTATGTGGTGATGGATGGCTTTGATTTAGGTATTGGCATTCTCTTTCCATTTATTCCAGACCGACAAGAACGTGATGTCATGATGAATACGGTCGCCCCTGTCTGGGATGGTAACGAAACATGGATGGTGCTTGGCGGTGCGGGATTATTTGCAGCCTTTCCGCTGGTCTATTCTACGGTACTCTCTGCTTTATACCTTCCTATCATTTTTATGGTGGTCGCATTGATTTTCCGTGGTGTTGCCTTCGAGTTCCGCTTTAAAGCAACTCGAACCAAATACTTATGGGATCAAGCCTTTATTTGGGGATCGATCTTATCTAGCTTTTTCCAAGGGGTTATCCTTGGTGCATATATCCAAGGTATTCAAACCACTGCGGGTATTTATAGTGGCGGTGTATGGGATTGGTTTACCCCTTTTTCACTTTTCACTGGTTTAGGTGTTGTTGTCATGTATGCCACTTTAGGTTGTGGCTGGTTGATTTTAAAAACGGAAGCGCGTTTACAAGACATCATGTATACGCTGATGCCAAAGCTGTTAATTACGTTAATGATTATTTTTGCTGCCGTCAGTATCTATACCCCGATCACACATCCTGAAATTGCCCAGCGCTGGTTTGCCTTACCAAACCTTATCTATTTCAGCCCTGTGCCTATTTTAGTTGTACTCTTTTCTGGTTTAATTTTACATGCTTGTAAGCAACGATACGAGGTCAAACCTTTTGTCTATACGCTGGCATTGGTTTTTCTAGCATTTACTGGATTTGTAATTAGTTTATGGCCAAACATCATTCCACCTTCAGTTTCAATTTGGCAAGCCGCTGCACCAGAATCAAGTCTTAAATTTACCTTGGTCGGTGCGGCAATTCTGATCCCAATTATTATCGCTTATACCTTCTTGTCTTACTGGGTTTTCCGAGACAAAGTCCGTATTGGTGATGAAGGCTACCATTGATCAAGGAGTTTTAGATGAACAAATACATCAAACAACTCAACCCTACGACATGGTTTATTTTATTGTGGTGTTTCGGTTTTGCAGCATTGGCTTTAATTGCGGGTTTGTTTAGATTAATGCTTAGTTTTGCCTATTAGGCATATACCTGTTGATGATCTGACTAGAGAAGAAAGGATAAGCATTTAACTATGCTTATCCTTATTTATAGCCAAACCACCTAATTATTTATACAACTGATTTGCATCAAGTCATTGATCAGAAATGAAGCTTAAGTATTTGTATAAACGTTTAGAAACTGCTGGTTATCAATTCACTTTTTGTGCTTTTGAAGCATAGATACTTATCCTACCGTGGGGCGACAAGGATGTCGCCGTTGAGCGGGGGTATATGAGCAAAAATAGAGCACTGCTTTGTTTGCAGCGCAAGAGCCCTGTTAAACGAAAGATTTTTGTCCCTTTTTATCTCTAAAAAGGGAGGCATCGCCTACGCAAAGATATTTAAACTTTGAATGTAAGGTGTGGCATTGCAAGCTTTTTAGAATCAAACAATTTATTTTCTCCATACAATTGATTTAATTAAAAATGTTAATTAAGAGAAATTATATTCTTGTGTCTCAGTTTTTACAGGTTAACTATACTTGGACGCTTAAATGTCCTGACTACTAAAGATGATGCCCCTTGTTTTTAATAGGGACACCATTTAATTTATTGGATTAAGCAAAAATTAGAATTTAAAGGTATAGGTTGTGATAAAACGATTTTCCACAAAATCTCTACCTGGAAGGTTTCCAACACCATATTTAATATTGGCATCAATATAGCGCCATTCCACTCCAAGCCCCTTTAACCGTCCTTCTGGAACAGTATAGTTTACAATCAAATTCTTCTCGGTTTCTTTATTATCCTTAAAGCCAGCCCGATAAATGTCACTACCATTTAAATAACGCAAGGTCAGTTTCAGGCCCGGTACGCCATGATCTTTAAAGTCATAACTATATAAGGCATGCCAAGTAAACTCTTTCGCTTTATAAAATGCAATTGCAGACCAAGTCTGTAAATATCCTTGCGGAACATAACCATTTAAAAGTGGAATATTGTCCTCACCCATATGCTTTTGCACACCCGCTAAAAAGGTATTTGGACCATGCTGTGCACTCGCTTGTAATCCTAGAGATTGAACATCGATGTTTCCAAAATAAGCATCGCCATCCTCTTTATAATTAAAATAGCGCGCATCTACTTTTAGCTTGGTCTCATTGACTTTTTCTGTATAAACCGCATTGAAATAGTGTTGTTGATAAATATCTTCCAACTGACCAAACCAGTATGAACCAGTGAAGTTTGGGGTAAACTTATAGTCTAATCCGATAAAATTTAAACCATCACTTCTTTTGTTGGGATCTGTAGAGTTGCCCAAAGTGAATTTTCTATATTCATCATCATCTCGGGCATTGACATGGGTAAAACGACCTGCAGACAGTTTTAAATTTTGAATGTCTTGGCTTTCTAACATTACCCCAGCATAGGTCGTCACCAATTGTCGAGAATCATCAATAAATAAAACCGGTGTTTTTGGAAAAAGCTCCCCCACTTTAAGCTCTGTATTTTGATATTTAAGTTTTAAGGTGGCACCTAATTTTAAATAATCCCGTGCTTGTTGGGCTTCACTTTTGTCATATTTAAAAACGGTATCTAAACGTTCATCGTAACGATTATTTAAACGTAGGGCATATTGAAAACCAAAATCCAAACCGACTTGTAGCGCAGTGTCGCTATAACCCGATTCAAAGCGCCCAGATGCCGCCTGCGACCAACTGCCGAGGTCATGCTTGGTATCTTCGTAGTCACGTTCATTATAGAAATTACGTAAATAAATACTGGTGTTACTCTCTTCTAAAAACTCGGCATAAGCGGCATCTATACTCAGACATCCAAACAGCGTATAAAGTGCAACTCGTTGAGTTCTATAAAGCAGATCTAGCTTTAACATGGGAAATCCTTTCCTGAATCTTTGAAATTCTTGTTGTGTAAGTTCTAGGGTGTTCTTTGTCTTATCCTCCAGACAAAAACTTTTGCACTTCCTTAAAATATAAATAAATTCAAAATGATATAATTAAGGGAATACATCAGCATTACCCATTATAAGAATTATTAATGTAATTTTCCATGTATAATGTGGTATATGTTTATACCTTTTCAGTCATACCACTGCTATTTCAAACCTAGATAAACAATTTTTTATGTATAAAAATACATTTTAAAATATTGAAAAATAAGTAGTTTTTATTATTTTTAATGATCTAACAACATTGTTATTTTCAAGCTATAGCATGACAGCATCACAGTTTTATCATTTGAGCGGGTTAAATATACCTTTTAAGTATTTAAAGATACCGAATTCAGTCTAGATAAGGGGATTACATTCAATTAAGGTATATAGAAGGATTTATGAACCAAGCAAGATTAGGAATGATGCTGGCTCAACGCACAACATATCTTAAAAGATATGACGCAAGCCAGCATTATGGCAAGATTAAGGAGATAGCCATGACAGCCAATAATATTAGAATTTTCGAAACGGAAGAAGTACAGAATTTCATTAACCTACTCAGCGGACTTGAGCAAGACGGTGGAAATCCTCGTACTAAGCAAATCATTCATCGGGTGGTTTCTGACTTATTTAAGACCATTGAAGATTTAGAGATTTCTTCTGACGAATATTGGGCTGCAATTGCATATTTAAACCAGCTAGGTACCAGTCATGAAGCAGGCTTACTTTCTCCTGGTTTAGGCTTTGACCACTTCCTTGATATGCGTATGGATGCAATTGATGCCGCTTTGGGTATTGAGAACCCAACCCCGCGTACCATTGAAGGCCCACTTTATGTCGCAGGTGCACCTGTTGCCCAAGGTTTTGCTCGTATGGATGATGGCAGTGATCCAAATGGTCATACCCTGATTTTGCACGGTACAATTTATGCTGCAGATGGTCAACCACTGCCAAATGCACAAGTTGAAATCTGGCATGCCAATACCAAAGGTTTTTATTCACACTTTGACCCAACTGGCGAACAACAACCTTTTAACATGCGCCGTACCATTATGACGGATGCTCAAGGTCAATATCGTGTACAAACGATTCTACCTGCAGGTTATGGCTGTCCACCAGAAGGCCCAACTCAACAATTGTTAAATCAATTAGGCCGTCATGGTAATCGTCCTGCACATATTCATTTCTTTGTATCTGCAGATGGTCATCGCAAACTAACCACGCAAATTAACGTTGCTGGCGACCCGTACACCTATGATGACTTCGCCTACGCAACACGTGAAGGCCTTGTGGTTGACGCAATCGAACATACAGATGCAGCAGCGATCCAAGCCAACGGTGTTGAAGGTCCATTTGCCGAAATGGTATTTGACCTCAGACTTAGCCGCCTTGTAGATGGTGTTGATAACCATGTGGTTGACCGCCCTCGCCTACAAGCTTAATTCAGCTAAAAGTCATTTTGTGAATCTTGAAATCAGGCGAGCTGTAACGGTTTAGCCTGATTTATTTTATGGAAAAGATATTTAGATGGATATTCATACTTTTGATGCAGCAAGCAATACTATTTTAGCCGTTGTACCTGAAGATGCGAAAGCTCTGGCTCGACTGCGTGCCATTCTACAGGCAGGTCAATTTCCGACGGTTACAGTGATTGGCAAATATAATCATGGTAAAAGCCGACTGTTAAATGAGCTTATTGGTCAAGATATTTTCTCAGTTGCAGATAGACGAGAAACGATAGCCCTCTCCGAACATCTGCAACATCAAATCCGTTGGTTAGATGCGCCGGGTTTGGATGCTGATGTGGCGACAATCGATGATCAACTTGCTCAAGATGCGATGTGGAATAAAGCAGATATCCGCCTAATGGTCCATTCGGTACGTGAAGGTGAGTTTGATCCTTATGAATTGCACTTATTCCAGCAATTCGAGCAAGATGCAAAGCAAACCCAACGCCAAAGCTTACTGCTGCTTACTCAAATTGACCAAATTCCAGATCAAGCCGTTTTAGCACAGATTATTGGCAGCATTCAAAATCAAGCACCAACTGCAACGATACGACCTGTATCAGCTACACGGCACCGTCAAGGTATCGAAAATTCCAAACCCATACTGGTACAACGCAGTGGTATTCCCGAACTACAACACACACTTCATCGGATGCTTGAGCAAGTCCCCGCAATACGTCAATTTGAAAAAAAACAGATCATTGTTGATCTAAAAATGCGCTTATCCCAGCACCTAGAAACCATTCAAAGTAACATTCAGCAACTTACAACAAGCTTACAGCAGCAACGCCAAAATTTTGAGCGTGATCTCAATCAAATATTAGATAAAGTGCGTCAAGATTTACAACCGGTCCTACAGGTCTCTGGGCAGGATAATTCGCTAGAACCAGATTCTTTTGCCAATATGTATAAAGTAACCGCAGGCAAACGTGATCGTAACCGTATTCAAGTGGCTTATTCTCGTGCCTGTATCGAAATCAATAGCCATCTGGTGCGCTATGGTGTGGTGGGTTTACCCGATACGCAAAAAAGTAATGTACGCAGTCTAGATACGGTCATGGTTGCGGTGATGGGTGTTTCAGTCAAACTGCGTAAGGATCTCAATCTTATTTTTGTGGAAGAATCAGGTCGTGAACGTTTACGTGGTGAATTTGCCCATTATTTTGAATTGTCTTCTGATCGAATGCAGTTGCAACAGCAATTACTTAATTTGCAGCAGCAACAGCAGCTCATCATACAAGCTCAACAAGCATCAACCACTTTGGAGCAGGTATAATGACCGTTCATGATTCGCATGATTCGATTCAGACGCTGATTGCGAGTAGCAAAGCTTTTGATCAGCATGAACAGGACATCATCCTGCATTTAAATAAGATGCACACTTGGCATCAGCAACTGGCGATCAATCTTAATAAACAACGTATCAATCCCATTGGACTGACATCACATTGTCAGATTGCCCAAGACATCGCAGTACTCAATTCACAGCTTGAAAGCTATCTCAGCCATTGGGAAACACAATTAGAAACCCTACATGCTGCACAATCCATCGCAGATCATTTTGACGATAAGATTATTTTGCTGATTTTCGGAAAATTCAATGCGGGTAAAAGTTCATTCTGTAACGTAGTGGCAGAGTGTTTTCACAGACGCCAGCAAAGCGTTGAATATTTTTATCTCGACTCAGGTCAAATTATCCATAGTCAAGAGCGTTTTAAAGAAGGTGCCACAGAAACCACCACACGCTTACAAGGGGTTTGTTTAGCGAACAATCTCATTTTACTGGATACCCCAGGACTTCATTCCGTTACGCCAGAAAATGCAGCATTAACCCAACGCTTTATGGATAGTGCGGATGGTGTCCTTTGGCTCAGTAGTTCCTCCTCACCCGGTCAAGTCAAAGAATTAGCGGCTTTGGGGCAGGAATTACGCCGACATAAACCGTTATTGCCAGTGCTTACACGCAGTGATTATTTTGAAGAAGATGAAGTCGATGGCGACATTTGCCAGATTCTATGCAATAAAACCTCTGACCAACGTTATCTGCAAGAAACCGATGTTCAAACCCGCGCTATTGACCAACTGATCGCAATGCAAGTTGATCCTGTGCTGTTGCAATCGCCAATTTCAACCTCCTCTCAGATGTTGAAAAATGCGGATTTCAATGATCAGGCCATGCAAATGGCAGGTTTTAATCGTTTATTTGATGCACTTTTACATTTGATCCAACCTGCTCTGGCTTATAAACAGCGTAAACCTGCGGAAGCCTTGTTACATCATTTACAAGAACAAATTCTAACGCCTTTACAACTTGAGGTTGTGCCACAACTGCATCAATTACAGCTGCAGCTAAGCAATGCTATAAGCGCTTTGCTGCAACATAAACAGCAGATCATTACGCAAACATGGCGCAGTATGATTGCAACCCTGCCAAGCTTATTAGAGCAACATGCCGAGCAGCAAGCAGTGGATGAATTGTATAGTGCATTGACCCAACAGGCTCAACAGCTTCTATCACAACATATTGCAAATACTTTATCGGATTATCAACTGCAATATGCCCCTCTCAGTCCGTTACAGTTTGCTGAGCATCTGGCGTATGAAGTAATTTATGCTGATGATGCAACCGAAATCTTAGCCATTGGCCATGACCGTTTATATAGCGAGATCTCACATAGTTTGTGGCAAAAGCTTGATCTATATAGCGATGAAGTTATCGCACAATGCCAAGAACTGCTGAGCAATCTTCAAGAGCAAATTGCCACCATCCAGCAAGGCTTAATCAATGACGAACAGGAACTGCAATACATTGCGAATTCATTAAGAATGCAAGGATAAAGACCGATAATGTCATTTTAAAATCAATATTTTAAAATCATGGTTTCAAATCATTAACTCAATAGATCCTATTCATAAACCAAAAAATGATCATGTTGAGTGAATCATATTGGTATTGAAAGTCCCTTCTCCCGTTGGGAGAAGGCGAGGATGAAGGGATTTTATATTGATCTCAGCGCAGACCTATACTCGATTAATCCCCATCGAGTTGAAGTGGAATCCCTTCTTCTTCAAAGACTTGTCGAATACATTCTAAAATTTTAGGTAAATAAGGACTTTGATCCATATTTCTCACGGCTAATGAAATAGGACTATAGGCCTCTATATCCAAAATCGGAATATAGACCAGATTTTTCATGCCTATTTCACTGGCGCTTTCAGGAATAATGCATATCCCTTCCCCTGACGACACCAAACCCAAAGCCATATGGATTTCTCGAACTTCAACCATATCTTTCGGTACCAAGCCTAATTCGGTAAAAATGGATTGAATCAAGGTTGAGAAATTGGGCTTCTGTGTGGCTGGATAAGAAAAAATAGGTTCATTGATAATTTGTGATAAATAAATACCTTTATCAATATAACTGGTTAAATGATGATTTTTATGCGCGGCTAATTTTAATTTCTCTTTGTACAATAAAATGCGCTTAATCGATGGATCACTAATTCTTAAACGACCAAAGCCTAAATCTATTTTACCGAGTTTGAGTGCTTCGATTTGATCCTTGGTACTGTATTCAATCAGCTCAACCTGAATATCAGGGTTATTTTGACGAAATAAATAAATTACCTGAGGCAGTAATGCATACAGCAATGAACTGACATAACCAATACGGACAATTGTATTCATTGAACTAATACGCTTCGCCATAGAGGTGGCTTGCGCAGTATGGGTCAAAATTTGTACCGCATGTTGGTAAAAGAATTGCCCTGCTTCTGTTGTTCTTACTGGACGTGTGCCACGCTCAAATAAAAGAATACCGAGTTCTTCTTCTAACTTTTGAATCTGACGGCTCAATGGCGGTTGAGCAATACATAATTTTTCTGCAGCTTTGGTAATACTCTGCTCTTCAACCACTGTAACGAAATAACGAAGATATCTTAATTCCATCTCTATAAATCCCTTTTATATACCTTTTAAGTATCTAAAAATACCAAAATCGGCCTAGTTAAAGATATTACATTAAATTAGGGTATATAAATAGATTGATACTTAAGAAATAACCACGATGTACAAGTCCATAGAAACGCTGTTAATCGAAATTCCAACGATACGTCCTCACAAGATGGCCGTTGCGACAATGCAAACCCAAACCTTGGTCCTGATTAAAATCACGACTGAAGATGGTTTAATTGGCTGGGGTGAAGCGACCACAATTGGCGGTTTAGGTTATGGTGAAGAAAGTCCTGAAAGTGTAAAGACCAATATCGAAACCTATTTTGCGCCATTGTTAAAAACACTGTCTGGTGCCAATATTGCCCAAACAATGCAAGTGATCCATCGTAATATCAACGGTAATCGTTTTGCGAAATGTGCTGTTCAAACTGCATTATTAGATATTCAAGCACAACGTTTAGGTCAACCCCTGAGTGAAATTTTAGGCGGTCGCTTACGTGACAGTATTCCTGTGCTTTGGGTTTTGGCGTCGGGCAATACCGAAAAAGACATTGCCGAAGCAGAAAAAATGATTGCGTTAAAACGTCACAATGTCTTTAAGTTAAAAATCGGTTCACGTCCTGTTGAACAAGATGTTGAGCATGTATTGGCAATCAAAAAAACCTTGGGCGCAGACATCTCAATTCGTGTAGACGTTAACCGTGCTTGGTCTGAACTGAATGCAATTAAAGGGATTCAAATGCTTCAAGATGGTGGCGTTGACCTGATTGAACAGCCTTGTGCAATACATAATATTGATGCTATGCAACGTCTTAGCCGTAAGTTTGATATCGCGATCATGGCAGATGAGTCGTTAACAGGTCCGCAAAGTGCTTATAACTTGGCAAAAACCAATGCAGCCTCAGTTTTTGCGGTAAAAGTTGCGCAATCTGGTGGTCTGATTGAAGCATGTGAAGTCGGAAAAATCGCCAATCTGGCAGGTATTGATCTTTATGGTGGCACTATGCTTGAAGGTCCTGTTGGAACAATTGCCTCAGCACATGCCTTCTCTACATTTAGCAATCTCGCAGCGGGAACTGAATTATTTGGCCCACTGCTACTGACTGAAGAAATTTTAAAAACACCGCTTCAATATGGCAATTTTGAGCTCAAAATTCCAACTGGTCCGGGCCTCGGCATTGAACTAGATGAAGACAAAATCGACAACCTACGTCGTCAATAATTCAAGGAGCTGACATGCTTTTCCAAGTACGAATGGATGTACACATCCCCCTCGATATGCCCGTCGAAAAAGCCAATGAAATTAAAGCAATTGAAAAGGCTTATTCACAAGATTTACAGCGTCAAGGGAAATGGCGTCATATCTGGCGTATTACAGGTCAATACTCAAACACCAGTATTTTTGATGTAGAGAGCAATGAAGAACTCCACAATATTTTACAGGGATTGCCTTTATATCCTTATATGAATATCGAAGTGACGGCCTTAAACCGTCATCCGTCTTCAATTCGAGAAGATGACCATTAAGCAGCGGATGTAAATTCATTGACCAAATAACTGTGAGATAAGTTCTTTCTCACAGTTTTTTAAGTTTCTATACATGTCTATCTTTGCTAATGCGGCATGTATAGAAATTTAAAAACATGGATAAAAGGTTCGTCTTATGATTGATAAAAGTAAGCTCTCGTTGACTGAGGTTCTATCACACATCAAAAATGGTGCAACCATTATGATTGGTGGCTTTGGAACAGCAGGACAGCCCGCAGAGCTGATCGATGGGCTGATTGAACTTGGCGTTAAAGATCTGGTGATTGTCAATAACAATGCAGGCAATGGCGATTATGGTCTGGCTAAACTGCTTAAATCAGGTGCAGTCCGTAAAATCATTTGTTCTTTCCCACGTCAGTCTGATTCTTGGATATTTGACGAACTCTATCATGCGGGCAAGATCGAACTGGAACTGGTTCCTCAAGGTAATCTCGCGTGTCGTATTCAAGCCGCAGGAATGGGCTTAGGGGCAGTGTTTACCCCAACAGGTTTTGGTACCTTATTGGCAGATGGTAAAGAAACTCGTCATATCGATGGCAAAGACTACGTGCTTGAATATCCGATTAAAGCAGACTTCGCACTGATTAAAGCACATCAAGGCGACCGTTGGGGCAACTTGGTTTATAACAAATCAGCACGTAACTTTGGTCCAATCATGGCGATGGCTGCAGATGTCACCATTGCGCAGGTTTCAGAGGTGGTTGAACTGGGTCAGCTAGATCCTGAACACATTATTACCCCAGGGATTTTTGTTCAGCATGTGGTTGCAGTTGATACAGCCAATGGTAATGGAGAATAACAATGAGCTACCAAAAACTAAGCCGTGACCAAATTGCTGAACGTGTTGCCCAAGATATTCCCGATGGGGCTTATGTCAATTTAGGCATTGGTTTACCGACCAAGATTTCAAAATATCTGCCAACAGACAAAGATGTATTCCTGCATTCTGAAAATGGTTTATTGGCTTTTGGTCCTCCACCTGCCAAAGGTGAAGAAGATCCTGAGCTGATTAATGCTGGCAAAGAATATGTGACTATGCTAACGGGTGGTTCATTTTTCCATCATGGTGATTCTTTTGCCATGATGCGTGGTGGACATCTGGATATTGCTGTATTGGGTGCATTCCAAGTGGCGGCTAATGGCGACCTTGCCAATTGGCATACCGGTGCGCCTGATGCGATTCCTGCGGTGGGTGGTGCAATGGATTTGGCTGTAGGGGCCAAGAAAGTGTTTATCACCACCGACCATGTGACCAAGCAAGGTGAACCGAAGATTGTTGAAGAACTGAGCTATCCAGTAACAGGTAAGCATTGTGTTGATCGTATTTATACCGACTTATGCGTGATTGATGTGACTGCAGATGGCTTAAAAGTGCTTGAAAAAGTTGCAGGTCTGAGCTTTGAAGAATTACAGGCTTTGACGGGTGCTCAATTGATTGATGCGACACAGGGATAATAAATCCCTCCCTTGCGGAATGATTAAATCTCCCCTAACCCCTCTTTATGAAAGAGGGGAACTTCTTCTGTTACAAAGAGGTGAGCTGCGGTAGTAGCAGCGCAAGGGAGATTATTTAAGGATATAAACAACATGAAAAACGCTTACATCATAGATGCCATCCGTACCCCATTTGGTCGTTATGCCGGTGGTCTTGCGCCAGTACGCGCAGATGACCTCGGTGCAATTCCAATTCAAGCATTGATACAACGTAATCCCACGGTAGATTGGCAGCAAGTTGATGATGTGATTTATGGCTGTGCCAATCAGGCTGGTGAAGACAATCGTAATGTCGGGCGTATGTCAGCATTATTGGCGGGTGTGCCATACCAAGTGCCAGCAACCACTGTCAACCGTTTATGTGGATCATCACTGGATGCGATTGCCATGGCAGCTCGTGCCATTAAAGCCAATGAAGCAGATTTAATCATTGCCGGTGGTGTAGAAAGCATGAGCCGTGCGCCCTATGTGATGGGCAAGTCGGACAGTGCTTTTGGACGCAGTCAAAAGATTGAAGACACCACCATGGGCTGGCGTTTTATCAATCCAAAACTCAAAGAATTGTATGGTGTGGACAGCATGCCACAAACCGCTGAAAACGTGGCAGAGCAATTCAATATTAACCGTGAGGATCAAGATCAGTTTGCGCTAAATAGCCAACAACGTACTGCGGCAGCACAAGCTCAAGGCTTTTTCCAAAATGAGATTGTGCCTGTCTCTATTCCACAGCGTAAAGGTGATGCTGTGATTGTGGATACCGATGAACATCCACGTGCATCAACCACTTTAGCTGCGCTGACAAAACTTAAAGGTGTGGTCAAAGCTGATGGTACGGTCACGGCGGGAAATGCGTCTGGGATTAATGATGGTGCAGCAGCCTTATTGATTGCTTCAGATGAAGCCGTAGAAAAATACCAATTAAAACCACGTGGCAAAATTATTGCAGCAACCACGGTGGGTGTTGAACCACGAATTATGGGCTTTGCACCTGCGCCTGCAATTAAGAAACTGCTTAAACAAGCCGATCTTAGTTTAGCGCAAATGGATGTGATTGAGCTAAATGAAGCTTTTGCCGCCCAAGCTTTGGCCGTAACCCGTGATTTAGGTTTGGCAGATGATGATGCACGTGTCAATCCCAATGGTGGGGCGATTGCTTTAGGTCATCCTTTGGGTGCATCAGGTGCCAGACTGGTGACCACTGCCTTAAATCAACTTGAACAGATCAAAGGTGAATATGCCTTATGTTCAATGTGTATTGGGGTAGGTCAAGGTATCGCGCTCATTATTCAACGTGTTGATCAAAATTAAGGAACGAGCAATGCCAACTTTTCAATCAGCGGATGCACAGATTAATTATCAAAGTTTTGGAAACCCTAACTCCCCTGCACTGGTCTTTTCAAATTCCTTAGGGACCAACTATGGCATGTGGCAAAAGCAGTTCAATTATTTTAAAGAACGTTTTTTTGTCATTTGCTATGACACCCGTGGACATGGTTCTTCATCTGCGCCACAAGGTCCTTATACCTTGCCCCAATTGGCTGAAGATGTGATTCGATTACTGGATCATTTAAATATTGAAAAAGCCAGTTTCTGTGGCATTTCTATGGGGGGGTTAACAGGTCAATGGTTAGCCATCCATTATCCACAACGATTTAATGCTGTTGTTATCAGTAATACCGCAGCAAAAATTGGACAAGAACAAGCATGGCTAGATCGTGCCCAACTTGTCCGAGAACAAGGTTTAACCAGCATCGCAGCAACCGCTGCATCACGTTGGTTTACAGATCCCTTTATCCAAAGTCATCCTGCAATTGTCAATAATCTGTGTAACGACTTAAGTGCTGGCAGCGCAATAGGTTATGCCAATTGTTGTGAGGCTTTGGCTAAAGCGGATGTCCGCAATCAACTCAAAGATATCACGATTCCAGTTTTGGTCATTGCAGGAACGCAAGACCCTGTAACTACAGTTGCAGATGGGCAATTTATGCAACAGCACATTCCGCAATCCCAACTTGTGGAAATTCAAGCATCGCATATTTCAAATATTGAATGTCCTGAAGCATTCAATGCTGCACTTGAAAAATTTCTCTCTGAAATTCTTACGACTGAGCTTTGACACTTAATTTTTGACGCAGCATAAAGGGATAGAACATATCCCTTTATTTTTTGGCATTTCATCAAGACTTGAGAAAGCATATTTAAAATAAAATGATGAGATAAAACTCAGTACCAAACACTTTAAAATAGGCCTCTTTATTTAAAAGTATAAATATATACCCACAAAGTAATAGAAAATTACATATAAAAATAACAATCATTTTATTTATTCAGGACCTGTATATCGATAAATCTACTGTTTTTAGAAAACATCTAAAAGCATTTATTTCCCAACACTCTATTTCTCAACAATAATGAAAAGGATATTTCAATTGAAAAAAAGACCCTCAAATAATCAACTGAGCGATAAACACCACTTAATCAAATTAGGTGTTTTAAGTTGTTTATTGCTTGCAGGATGTAGTTCATCCTCTCGTTTAGAATCAAACCCAGTGCAAAAACAGGTCACGATTCAACGTGACAATTTTGGCACACCGCATGTCTATGCCAAGGACACTTATGGTCTTTTTTATGGCTATGCTTATGCAGTCGCAACTGATCGTTTATTTCAAATGGAAATGTCAAAACGTACAGGTTTAGGCACTGTTGCTGAAGTGCTCGGTCCCGATTATCTACAATATGATATTGCAACCCATAGTCGCTTTAATCCTGAACAGATTAAACAACAAATTGCCCGACTTTCTCCTGAAGATCGTGCCATTTTCGATGGTTATGCTGCTGGTTTTAATAAGCGTGTCCAAGAGGTTTTGGCCAATCCAGAGCTGATGCCTAAAGAATTTATTGATTATGACTTTAAACCATCGACATGGCAGCAAGAAGATATCGCAATGGTCTGGGTGGGTTTAATTCTCAATCGCTTTTTTTCAGCCAGTTCAGAAGTCTCAAATTTAGATTTACTGACTCAACTACAAAAAGAAAAAGGTCCAGAAACAGGATTAAAAGTTTATCAGCAATTACGTTGGTTAGATGATCCGAGTGCTCCTACAATTATTCAATCTAAAGCAAAACCACAAGTTTCAGCACGTCAGCAACACATGTTAAAAGGTATAGCGCCTATCTCAGACCAAGCAGCCAAAAACTATTTAGCTCAAGCACGTATCGCATTGGGTAAAAGTGTGGTTGATGGCGTCCCTACAGCCAGTAATGCTTGGGTGGTCACAGGAGATAAAACGGTAGAAGGCCAAACGGTTTTATATAATGGCCCTCAACAAGGCTGGTACACGCCTGCAATTACTTATGCGGTTGGGTTACATGGTGCTGGCTATAATCTCACTGGGATTACCCCCGTCGGTCTACCTGCTATTTTATTTGGAACCAATGGAAAAATTGCTTGGGGTTCAACTGTCGGTTCGCTTGATACCAATGACGTCTATCAACTTAGCTTAAATCCGAGCAATCCAAAACAGTACCGTTATCAAGGCAGTTATATTCCCTTTGAACATCAACAGATCAAAATTAAAGTCCGTAATCAGCCAGACCACGTTTTAGATGTGTATCAAAGTAAACAAGGCTTTGTCAGCACATGGGATGAAAAAAATCATACCGCCTATGCACAAAAACGTAGCTGGGAAGGTGTAGAGATTGAAACTTTATTGGGCTGGGCCAATGCAGCAAAAGCGAGCAACTGGCAAGAATTCCTAGATCAAGCCAAACGTGTCGCGGCTTCGATTACATGGTTTTATGCCGATACCCAAAATAATATTGGTGTCGCTGCATTGGGTCGTTTACCGATCCGCCCTGAAAACCAGCATATTCAACTGCCTGCTCAAGGTGATGGCTCAATGGAATGGCAGGGTTTCTATGATTTCTCACACAATCCCAAAGCCTATAACCCTGAAAAAGGCTATATTAGCAGTTGGAACAATAAAGCTTATGCGGATTTACGTTCTGATTCCTCCAACTTCTCTCATGTTGACCGTGTCAATGAACTGATTGAACCCCTAGAAAGTAAAGCAAAATTAAGCCAACAAGACATTTGGGATATCAATAAAATGGGCGCTTGGTCGGATCTGAATGCGCGTTATTTTATTCCCTATATGGTCAAAGCTGCGCAAAGCCCGAACGCATCACCTTTAGTAAAGAAAATCGCACCGATATTGGCGAGTTGGGACTTCAAACTTCGTCCTGACAGTGAAGCTAAATTCTATCAAGGCGCAGCACCTGTCATTATGCGTACATGGCTCAATCAAATGATTGAATTGGTGCTTAAACCAAATCTATCTGAAAATATTTATGCACGTTACACAGATACCCTTTACCCAGTAAATAATGACCCACGGAGTACACAACCTGCCAATGCATCCAAACTAATCTGGAATGCACTGCAAGGCAAACAAGCCAGCGTTGTTCAAACCGTTGATTTCTTAAAAGGACAATCAGCAGATGATGTGGTGTTAACTGCCTTAGAAAACACCTTAATTCAGCTTTCAAAACAATATCATTCAGACCAACCCAATGACTGGAAAATTCCTGTTGCCACAATGGAATTCTCCAACAAAAACTCAGTGGGTATTCCATGGGCTGATCAGGCGCATCAACAACAGCTGAGCACCTATGGGAATACAGGGAGTGCAACCTTTAGAGTGGTACTTAATCCCAATCAAGTCAGCATGTGTTCAATTCTTGCACCTGGTCAAAGTGGATTTATTCATCGCAATGGAAAGACCGATGCACACTTTGCCGATCAGCTCCCATTATTTGAAAACTATCAATGTAAGGATGATGCAGTAAGCCAAAAGCAAATTGATCAAGCAACACAACAAAGTATGACTTTAACCTATTAATTTTTACTCGAAACAGCCCAATATATAGATATATTGGGCTGTTTAAATTTTAAAGCTTGTTCAACTTATATATTTTCAGAACTTATCAAGCCTATATTCGCAATCAGTAGATCACTGGAAGCGATACCACTCTTTCAGACTCTGCTACCTACTTTTAAATATCTATGCACATTTTTAATAGCGAATCATCACTGATTTTAATTCAGTGAAATCTTCAATAAATGCATCTGAAAACTCTCGACCAGTTCCTGAAGCTTTCACACCACCAAATGGAACCGACGGATCTAAAAAAGTATGCATATTGACCCATAAAGTACCCGCTTCAATTTTCGGTATTAACCGCAAAGCTTTGGATAAATCGTTGGTCCAAATACTTGCGGTTAAACCAAACCGAGAATGATTCATCAGCTGAATGAGTTCTTCATCCGTTTCAAACGGCATTAACCCTACAATTGGACCAAAGGTCTCTTCTAAAAATAATGGATCATCAATCGCTTTTAAGGAAATTAAAGTCGGTTCGACAAAATAACCTGTTTGTTGCAAAGTATCTCCACCAGCAATAATTTGATTATTGGCTTTAGCCAAATCTAAATAATGCTTTACTTTATCAAAGTGAGGCCGGTTAGACAGCGGACCAAACATACTGCTTTCATCCATCGCCGATCCAATTTTAAATTGAGATAATGCTTTAGAAAGCTTGGCAACAAGCTCATCATATTTTGTCTGATGCACAAAAAACCGCTCTGGCGATGCACATACTTGGCCTTGATGCACAAAAGTTGCTTGTATCAAGGTAGGTAAAATCTCATCTATATTTGCATCAGCCAAAATGGCAATCGCATTTTTACCCCCCAACTCCAAGCTAACACGAGTTAAATCACTGCTCATCGCAAGCTTACCAATAGCAATCCCCGTAGGTACTGAGCCTGTGAAAGAAACCTTTTTAACCAAGGGTGACTCAATCAGATATTGCCCAGTTTCGCCTTTACCCGTCACAACATTGATCACACCTGCTGGAATACCCGCTTCAATTGCTAACTCAGCTAAACGTAGCAATGACAAACTGGCAAATTCACTGGGTTTCAGCACAATGCTACAGCCTGTTGTTAAAGCTGAACCAATTTTCCAAATGCCAATCATGAGTGAAAAATTCCACGGAACAATACCCGCGACGACCCCAACAGGCTGCCTTAAGGTAAATGCGGTATATTTTTCACCTTGTGTAGAAGGAATAGAAGGTTGCATGGTTTGACCATGAATCTTGGTGGCCCAACCAGCAAAATATCTTAAAAAAATAATAGATTGTGCCACTTCAAGATGACGGGAAATATGAATTAATTTTCCAGTAGACAAAGACTCTAGTTGCGCAAGTTCCTCAGCATATTGCTCAATTAAATCTGCCAATTTATTTAGTTTTACACCACGTTGATACGGTGTCGTTTCAGCCCAAGCATTTTGAAAAGCATGATCTGCACTGGATACTGCATCTACAACATCTTGTTGACTCGCGATACTGATCTGAGCAATGACTTGTTCGGTAGAGGGGTTTACAATATCAACTTTATTTGAATGTTGAGCAGCAACCCACTTTCCGTCAATAAAATGTCCATGCGCTCTATTCAAAAAAGTCTGTACGCTATCTAATATTTTGACTTCATTCATTTTTATTCCTCACACTTAACTTTAAAGGGCTTAATTAATAGATATATTGCAAAATCAATTGAGCATATAGATTGGTCTTATCATCATAGTTTTGAGTACCGCCACTATGGATATCTTGCTTCGGTTTATACAGCCCAATGAGCGGAATAACGGTAACGTTTTTATTTACAGACCAGACCGAAAACACATCCAACTCATGTCCATCAACATTTGTTAAAGCTTTATTTACTGTTTTAAACTTATGTGCCAAAGCACCTAATATAAAATTTTCTTTTAAATTCATCATGTAAGATATTTGATGAATATCGGCATTTTTATTGAAAGGACCCGCATAATTTCCAGCAACCTCCCCCTGAAACCATGTTCCAAATCCCACGGTATTTCCATAAAACATGGGATCATATTGGTCTGAAAAACGACTAAAGCGATAGCCTAGCGAAGGCGTATATTTTGAGGATAAAAAGTTATAGTTCAGTCCTAAATAACCTGCATTTTCTTGGTGTTCCTTTTTGTCTTGAACAACAAATTCAGATTTTATTTGTAATTCTGGTAAAAGTTGATAATTCAAACGTAAAGCATAATTTTTAAGATCTTCCCGCCCTGAAATATGCTCGGCATCTTCAAGATCTAATACATTTAAGTAAGTAAATCCGATACCTTTATCATTAAGTTGATACATCAGATCAGTCACAAAGAGTTCTGATGAAAATTGTGCTTTATTATTCGATTTTAAATAGGCCAGTTTTAAGGTTGTATGATCTTGCAATTTATATTGCAGCAGACTGGTAAAATCAAAACTGCGTCGTGCCGCCAGATAATAGGCCCCTCCACGGTCTAATGCGCCATCTGCGGGTAGTTTTCCGAGGTTTAATGCATCACCAGCAATAAAAAAACCGTCTCCAATCATTATATTTTGTCGACCAATACTTAAATCATAAGTGGTCAATTGATCTTTATGAGTACCATCTTTAAAACCAATGACCCATTCATTCACATCAGTTTTACGTTCTTTACCATTACTATTTTGTCCTGCATCCCCCTCTCCAAATGTGGCTGAGCTAATCCCACTCAAACCTGCGTAGAGTTGGTTGTTATTCAATGTGTATTGTCCTTTTGCACCATATTTAAGATGCCCTTCTTGCCAATTTATTCTTTGCTCAGCTATGTTTTCACCGTTATAACTTTTCCCACTGCTAAAAGCACCCAAGGTGACTTCAAAAATCGGTTGGATTTCTATTTCGCTTGCATAGACAGTTGAAAAAATTGAGACAAAGATAGTCCCTCTCATCACTTGAGAAAGTAGCGTTTTCATACAAAATTCCTTTTTTGTGAACGGTCTACAAGACGCTAAGTTTTGGGTAACTTATTGGTTACCTATACTTGCTGATTGGCATCTTTAGTGATGCTCATGCTGGGTATTTTCTTTTTCATCACCCAAGTTCAAGGTTGGTGTATTGTCAAAGAAATTCCACGGTTTGATTAAGGTATAAACCCATTCGGTTGGCATAATTGGCCATTCTTCAGCACGTGCAACATGGGTTGTTCCTGTCGTCATCCAGACCACAAGGTCTTTATTCTCAATATTGTCATTGTTACGAATAAACTGTCCTAAACCAGTATCATGCGTTGAGCGATTTGAATATTTACCTTCAGGGTAGCGTTCATCGGCATCGTACTGCGTCACCCAAATTTGCTTATCCATAAAATTCAGGCGTTTAAATAACCATTCATCTTTGGCAAAATTTGCCCCCTTCGCCACAGGGTGTGTACCGCCAGCAAACGGAATCAGCTGATAAGAAACTGGGTTACCGAGTTTATTTTCCTTATTAAAGTTGGTTAGCAAACGAATAGTCGACGGATCAAACTTTTCAGCGGCGTTTTGCTCATTGCTAATCACCTGACTGTCAATTTGCATCGTACTTGTACGAACACCACCTCTGTCATTTACCTTCACGACAGGGTCCATATGCATAAAGCTATTATTTTCCCCATCGACATCCAGATCTAAACGGAAGTTATAGATATGTTGATGCGTTGTACCAACAATATTATGGTCAATTAACGTGCCGTATTTAGTGTCTTCTTTGGCAGTACTGTCATGCATAGTTCGCGCTTTAACCCCTTTAACAGCTTCAATTCCTGTTGCACCAGCATTAATTCCAATGACACCATTTTGAGCAAATACCCAATCAAACATGTAATCATAGTTTCCAACCGTACTAATCCAGCGCACCACAAGCTCACGGCGGGCTTCAGTTGCATCCTGATCACCAAAAATTTCTTGATGCTTATACTCAGGTCCAGCATATCGCTCAAAAATTGCGATCGCATTTGGAATAACTTGGGGCTGCCCTTTATAGTCAGCAATCACAGCATCCAGTAAAACCGCATTTTCTGGTGCATCTGTTCCCAGTTGAATCGATGAAGTGAGTGTTCCCATACCATACTCACCTGAGTCTAGATAAGATTTAAAGTACCATCCCATATCAGGGTCACCATATGGAACAACCATTCCACCAAGGTTGCCCTCATACATGACTTTACGCTTTACACCCTTATCTTTATAAGTCACGGTTGAAAGCTGTAATCCAACACGAGAATCTAGTCCAACATGGAAACACCAGTTTCCCCAATGTACAGTTTGTCCAGTAATTGTGAAGTTTTTACCTTCAGGTTCAATAATGTTCAGTGGTTTAATTTTCGGGGGTTGCGTATTTTTAGTCGCATAAGGTCGATCTGCCATCGGAACGGGAATCATTGCCCCTTCTTCAATTTTAATAATTTTTTCTTTATCTAGATCAACCACAGCAACTAAATTTTCAATAGGATGTGCCCAATAATTGCCATCGCCTGTATCTAAATATGACACGACTTTTAAAACATTCAGTTGTTTGTCTAAACCATCCTTACCGCCAAAATATCCAACCGTTAAAGGATTGGTAATGACCTTTTTAACATCCGTTACACCTCGTTTACGTAAAGCTTCCTGATATTCTTTGCTTGACTCAATCACACGCTGGACTGTCTCGAAGTTATCTAGCAGGATCATTCCATGTGTATCTTTTAATACATTCCACTCTGTAACTTGCTGAGTATGAAGGTTCACTTCACCTTCAATCGCTTGATTACCTTTTAATAGAATAAAAGATGCTATACGGTCTTCTTTATAGTCTTTGTGGTTAATAAAATAATCCCACACTTTGGCTTTTTCAGGTTCTTTCAGCTTTAACTCGGCAAAACGCATATTTTTATAGGCATATTTTGAGCGATTAATACTTTCAAATGTTTTTTTGATTTCTTCTGTACTTAAACTATTGAGTGGGTGAAACGTGTTTTCAATTTTAAATGTTTGATCTAAGCCAGACTGAAATACTTCATTGAAAAAGTCTTTGCCAATAACAGGCTTACCCTCTTTAATAACTAATGGCACACTTAACTTTAACGGTTTACCATTGACTAAAACCTGATCTGAATTTGGTTTAGCTCTCACCACTATAGAGCCTTTGCTGATCATATACGTATTGGTAAAATCATCTTTTACAACTTTAGCGCCTTGCTCGCTCATGTTTTGATATAAAGGGACTAATTCTGCCTGTCCACCATGCGCATAAGCTTGTGTGTTCAGTCCCCAAAAGCTTGCAGCTATAGATAAGTTAAGCGCCAATATTTTTTGTATATCATTGAATAATCGTTGTTTACGCATCAGTTTCATCCTTTTCATCTATCCCTAAACTATCTAAGACAGATAGTTAAATGCACGTTCCTATGTGTGAAATTCGTGAGATAAACTGAATATTTTTAAGTTTATTCAGTCGTTCCTAACTGTTCTCATCGATTTAATTTCAACACACTTGCATGGGGCTAGCTTGTTCAGGAATGACCTCGAACTTGTCTAGAAGTGACATCAAAAAACAAAAGACTTAAGTCAAGACATGCTCTCTAAATTCTTTAGGAGAGACACCATAATTTTTTTTAAAGATTTTTGAAAAATGCGCGCCATCCCAAAATCCCCATTTCAAAGCAATTTGGGTAATCGAGCTTTGCTTATTTTTTTTATCAAGCAAATCTGCTTTAATTTTTTCTAAGCGTTTGAGCTGTATATACTTGTTAATCGATAAATTTTCTTGAAGAAATAATCGATAAAGATGCCGTAATGATACACCAATATGCTCAGCAATCAGCTTAGGTGTCAGATCAGGTTTGGCTAAATTTTCAATAATATAGCGCTCGGCTTTTTCCATAAGATTATTTGAATCATGCATATTTTTATAATTAATTGTCGGCTTGATTAATGCAATCAAGGCATCTTCAAAAGCATTGCCATCTTCAGTTGCATACCAAAGTTTAATGTTTTCAGCAGACATATTTTTCATAATATTTTTAAGTAAAAAACCACTCATATTTTGCGTAATGAGTTTGCCAAAATATTCAGAACTAATATTTTCTTTCAGCAATTTTTCCCGCGACAGATGCACAGAAATTTGACTGACTAAGCCTTGTGGAAACATAGAAATTGTTTCAACTGGGTCGAGTAATACAATATCGCCCTCATTGAGAATCAAGGTTTCATTTTTATAGTTCAACTGTATTTTGCCTGAATACTGCAAAATCAAAAAACAAAAACGATTATTTACTCGATCAATTTCATCCGCTTTTCGGACAATTTTGTTTGCATTATTTTTAATAAAAGCGATCTCAGTATCGCCCAATAAAAAACATTCGACTTCGCCAATGAACAAATCACGTGTACCATCAAAATCTGTTTCAAAATTACCGCAAACATTTTTGATATTACGCGTCCAAGTTATTAGTGCATCACGTACATATTGGTTCATCCGCTCACTTCCTTGTTTTACGGTTTAAACTGTTCAAAAATCGATATTAAATATACTTCTCGCTCATAAATTCTTTTGTTTATTATATAAATAGCGAATAGTCTAAAGCTGATAGACCCTTACAACCTATCAGCTTGTTAAGCCTTATACAATCCCCGCAATATCCTTTAAAATTTTAATAAAAATTTCCTTTTCATTTTCAGGATATTTTTCAAAAACTTCATTTTGATGGCTATCGGCAATATCAAATAAATAATGTGCGGTTTTCTTGCCCTTTTCCGTTAACTTAAAAAAACCTTCCGTTTCAATCAATAAACCATCTTTTTGTAAGATAAGCGCAGCTTGTTCGATCTCACGCATCGGCATGGCAATATCACGTGGTAAATCTGCTTTATTGGATGCAGTACCACTGCCTAACACCAATAATAATCTTGCTTCACTGGTGCGAAATCCAGTGATTAACTGCTTCGGAATATAATCAGTCTGATAAAATTTAAACGCCCGACTCATTAAATAGCAGACATTACTATATAAATGCCCTTGATGTAATTCGCCTAAGTCTTCTGCTTCTACAGTATCTTTAAGCTGTAATAATGGATGAGGAATCACACCTGAATACGCGCCTTGGTGATACACCAACGGACTACGCCCTTGATCATGAAACTTAACGACTTTGCCAATAATAATCCAGTGATCACCACCTTCAATAATTTCATGTCGCTCACATTCAAACACTGCTGAACAATGGTCTAGAACTGGTGATTGACCTGCACCAACCTGATAACTTGTGCCTTCATACTTATCGATATTGCGACGGGAAAACTTATTGGATAACTCAATTTGAGAACCCGATAAAATATTTACCGCAAAATGCGTAGCTTGCTCAAATACAGAAAAACTCGATGATTTTTTATCGATACTCCATAAAATGAGTGGTGGGTCTAAAGACACTGAGTTAAAACTATTTGCAGTGACTCCAACCTTCTCGCCTTGCTCATTTTGTGCCGTCACAATGGTCACACCTGTAGCAAAATTACCCAATGCCCGTCTAAATTGCATTGGATCTATTTTGATTTCATCCATTGATTTTAATGAATTCATTATTCTCTCCTGAATCTTTTATCCTATTTAGCTCGGTATCTGAAATTGCTTCGTCCTGTTAAAAGCAATTAAATATCCAGTACCAATCGTGCTGACTTTGCACGGGAACAGCACACCAGTATTTGTTCATTACTGGCTTTTTCTTCATCAGTAAAATACACATCACGATGATCAGGCTCACCTTCGATCACATCGCACATACAGGTTCCGCAGACGCCCTGTTCGCAAGACATTTCAATCTCAATCCCTTCACGTGCCAGTGCTTGCAGAATGGTTTCTTCGGCATTGACCATGATGATCTTGCCGCTACGCTCAGCAACAACTTCAAATGCATCACCGTTGGTTTCAACCTCAACCTGAAAATATTCCTTATGAATCTGTTGCTCAGGAAAATTTTGCGTCAATGCCAAATTAATCACCCAATCCATAAATCCATTGGGACCACAGGTATAGATATGGCTTGCTTTGTCTATGTCCTGAATGGCAGATTGAAAAAACTCACGATGGCTGGCCCCTTCCGATTTAAAATGGAAAGTGGTAAAGGGCGCCAATACACTATTTCTAATTTCATCGACAAAGGCACATTGCTCTGGGCTTGCCCCGCAATAATGCAGTTCAAAAGATGCATTTTCTTGTACCAATTGATATGCCATAGTGATCAAAGGAGTAATTCCAATCCCCCCACCCACCAGTACAGCATGTTTGGCTTTGATTAATGGAAACAGGTTTTTCGGTTCACTGACCTGTATTTGCATCCCATCTTTTAAATCATCAAAAGCCGAGACTGAACCACCACGCGATTCTGGATCGCGTAAAATCCCCAATCTGAATATGCCAACATCTTTTGGGTTTTGGCATAGTGAGTACTGACGCACCATACCATTGGGTAAGTGCACATCAATATGCGCACCTGCTTCAATTTTTGGTAATGTGGCAGAATTTGCAGATTCAAACTCCATGACTGCAACATTCCCACCTTCTACATGACGGTTTCTGACAACCACGTTATAGAGTGTAGCCATGATTTATCTCCCTTTTATGCATCTCGCCCAAGGCTTAACGCATAAATAATCCACCGTTAATATCCCACGTCGCCCCAGTGACAAATGCAGCGCTTGGGCTTGCCAACAAGGCACAGGTTTCAGCAATAAATTCCATACTACCTAATGCTTTGACTGGGATATTTTGAATAAATTGCGCCATTTTCTCGTCAGATACCACACTGTGTACAATTGGTGATTCCATTGGCCCAGGTGCTATGGCGTTTACAGTCACGCCTTTAGCAGCAAACTCTTTGGCAAAGATTTTGGTCAAAGTCACAATTGCACCTTTAGTTGCAGCATAGTGTGCTCCTGTTGCAGTACCTCCATTTTGCCCTGCCAATGAAGCCAAATTGACGATACGGCCATAGCCTTGATCTGCCATATATTTGCCAATAATCTGACATGCCTGAAAGGTTCCTCGCTGATTCACTTGGGTGATCCAGTCGAAGTCAGCTGCAGTAATCTCTAAAACAGGGGTTGCCTTGGTGACCGTCGCATTATTAATCAACACATCCAATTTGCTGAATTTTTGTTGAATCCACTGCACTGCGGCATGAAAATCTTGCTCAACTGAAATATCCAGTTTTAACGCAAACATATTCTCCGCATTAGGACTACGTGCTTTGGCATTTTCAGCCTTTTCTAAGCTGCTGGCAGAGACAATCACTTGATGCCCCTGTGCTGCAAAATATTCGGCGATTACATTCCCTAAACCAGACGCTGCGCCCGTGACTAAAACAACCTGTTTCATTTTTTGCGCTCCTAGAGGATGTAACTGATACCCGCCAAAGTATCGGTCGAGTTGACTAAGTTGATAATTTTACGATTGATCTTAAAGCCTTGTTCTGGATCACGAACCAAATGAAAAATCACATCTGCGGTGTAATGTTTTAAGCTTTCCTTACGGAATTCACGGAGGTTTTGTGCACAACGTAAAATGATTTCACCATCCTCATCTTTTACGACACGGATACGTGACACGCTACGGACGGTATTGGCTTTGGGTGCAGTCGAAATCGCTTCACCATTTTCCAAACGTTCGACCCGTAATGTACGCATATGATTATTGTCATAGGCATAGTTCAAATTGTTTTCATAATCCTTCAGCGTCGGATCAATCGGAATGATATACACGCCTTTTTCATTCCAGAGATTGAGCCATTCACGGTATTCACTGTGATCTAACATGTCAGCTTCAGCCCAAACAAAAGCAGTCACTTCATTTAATAATTGCAAATTCATGTTCATGCTACTCTCCTTAAGCCGTCATCATCTTTTTCCACTGCTGATAAGCAGCGCGCATTCCAGTTTCTGCACTGACATCGCTCTTTAAGCCATCTTCAGTTTTTACTTCGCCGGGTAAACCACGGTTCAACATGATCCATAAATCATGACCAGCATTGGCACCATGTTGCACACGTTCCCACGCTTCTGAGTCATCAGGCGTACCGAAACCAAATGGACCTTGGAAATGTTCATGTAGACGTAAGCGATATTGATTGGCAATCTGTGGACCACCATCCATCGTGATCACAGAATGGTGAATTTCAGTTTCATTGACTGAAATCGGTTGCATAACACGGAAGAACGCCATTGAACAGGCAATGTTCGGGAACAGGTTTAAGTTAAACCCAGAACCACCCACAGCACGTACAATACGGCGTACTTCAAGTTCTTCATGTCCTTCATCACGTAACGCTTGTGCAAGCTCTTCAAAACGTTCCTGAATTGGGCGTTCCATCAACTCTTCATCTAAATCCACCAGCTCAGGAATCATCACCATGACACTGTGACCATTGCCTAAGTCTTCAACATAGCCAGGTTGATTTTCAAAATTAAATAATTCTTCAGTCTTCTCATCGACTGAACTTAAGAATGACTTATGTACCAGTGGGAAATGATAGGCATCGGTGGTGTTTTCCAGTTGAATTTTCCAGTTGCCTGGGAAACGGAAACGATGTTCACCCAATACTTTAATTGGATAACCTGCGCCTTGTTTCATAAACAAATCAATCCATTTTTTCGCAGCGCCCAAGAAATCCGCTAAAGGTTCAATATCGTCTTTAAAGGTGGCGAAAATCATACCGTTGTATTCTTCAACACGTAGGCTAATCAATGGAAACTCTGATTTATCCAGACATTCACCATAACTTTCAGGTGAAGGTACACCACGTAATGAACCATCCAGTGCATAGCTCCATCCGTGATATGGGCAAACAAAACTGTTGGTTTTGCCTTTTTTATGTTCACATACCGTTGCTGCACGATGGCGGCAACGATTGAGCAATACATGGACTTTTTTCTTACGGTCACGTACAACGACCACAGGTTGCTTACCAATATTGATGGTTTTATAGCTACCACCATCTGGAATTTCGCTGGCATGTGCCACCCAAACCCAAGTGCTGTAATAAATCTTTTCCATTTCATCATCAAAGACACGTGCATCTTTATATAAAGAGGTATGCGCACGATCACTTTGAACTAACTCGCTGTAATCAATGTTAATATTCTGCATTGGAATAATACTGTTCATATCCATTATCCTTTTCAATTTATCCATAACTTATTACTGAGACGGTACTGGCAATATCGCTGTACTGTTCCAGTGAGACACGGGGCGACTAAAAATATTTTCAGTCTGAAAATGTTTGATCTTCCATAGACCATCGGTTTGCTGTTTAAATTTCACACTGAGTTTTGCGGCATTTAAATGGCTATCTCCATTGAGAAAGGTCGAGGTTTGCAACATCAACCAGCTTGCATTGGCCTGATCGCCTGCAATATAAATTTGTTCTGAACTGACAAAATGCGCATTCATCACAAAATGTGATTCGGTTTGGGTATAACTTTTAAACATGTCAAAAATGGCTTGCCATGAAGCATAGCGACCAAAAGATTGCGCATATTTCTCACCAATCCCTTCCCAAATACTGTCCTGATCAAATAAATCCATTAATTCATTGAGGTCAGTCTTGACATTTAATCCATCACAAATTTCCATATAACGATGAATACAATTACGTATCGCGTTTTGCGCTTCGAGCTGCTCTAAGCGTTGTAAGATAACGGTCAAATCCATCTGGCTATTCATGTCATATTCATCCTTGGACATCTCGTGATTATTTAAATTCGGCTTATAAATAACCGGGTGCTGGCTGCATACCAAAGCTCACCAAAGCGGCATTTTGTAAAGTGGCATCGCCCATAAAGGCATGCTGAGTCACCACATTGGTATCATTCACAAAACGGCTAAATGGGTTATGGGTATAAATTGCAGTCATGCCCGCCAGCATTTGAATTTTGCGCGTTACGCGTGCGCAAACTCGAGCAACATGGGTACAAGACAAACGCATCTCACTGATCTGTTCTGGCGTTGGCGTACCACCTGCAATAATTTCATTCCAAACGATTTGCATAGTGTCGTAGAACCAAACACGCGCTGCTTTAAACTCAGCTTCGACTTGGGCAAATTCATATTGAGTGACTGGGCGACTGGCAATTTCAGCACCACCTGTGATAGATGATTTGCCAGGCGCTAACTTTTGGAATTCTTCCAACGCTGCTGCTGCAACACCGATCCCAACCACAGTTAACACCTGTGTTGCCAATGACAGTGATGGATATTTAAAAAATGGTTCCGAAAGTTTAGACGGTTCACCGCGAATAAAGGTCCAGTCATTGTTTACAAAGACATTATCCACCAACAGATCATGACTGCCTGTTCCCTTTAAACCGACCGTATCCCAAGTCATTTCGATTTGCGCTTGTTTTGCAGGAATAATTGCTAAACGTGGGAGACCTTGTGTGGTGTTATTGACCTGTGGACTAATCCCCACCCCAATAATATCGGCCCCCATACAACCACTTGAAAATTTCCATCGACCTTTTACCACCACGCCGTCAGCTCTTAAATCTGCGGGTTGCGGTGGAAAAATACCTGCTGCAAATACAATATCTGGGCTTTCTTTATATAATTCTTCAAGCGTTGCTTCAGGCAGGCTACCCAAATAAGCAGGGCTCATCCCAAAACTCGCAACCCAGCCCACGGATCCATCTGCTTTAGACAAACGTTCAATCAACTCACAAAACTGTTGAGGTGACCATTCATTGCCGCCAAAACGTTTCGGTACCAATGCACGATAGACTCCAATCTGTTTCAACTTATCGATGATGTCTTGACTCACATACGCTTGGTTATCGAACTCGCCTGTACAAGCACGTTCTCGAATCTCCTGACAGAGTGCTTCTAATTCCGTTATTGTTGTGTCCATTACAAATTCCTTTGTCGATAAATCATTCATTACCCAACTCCTTGTCATTTATTGCGCGGCATCCACGATATATTTCGCAATTGCACACAGCAGTTCATCCGAATTTCGTTTCGCCACGATTTGTAAACCCACTGGTTGCCCTTCGCTGGTTTTGAGCGGTATTGAAATTGCCGGATGTCCAGATAAATTGAATGGACGCACCAATGAAGTTAAGTTCAACAGTGCAACCATATGTTCTGCATCGATTAATTTGGGTGGGATTTGCGGAAGGGTTGGCAGTAACACGGCATCATATTTTTCCAATAAGCCATCAATTTCATTGATAAATTGTGCTTTGACCGCTTCCGCCTCTTTTACTTGTTGCGCCGTGGTTTGCGCAGATTTGAGCAAGCGAGCATGGATATCGTCACCCAGCAAACCAGTTTTAGTTAATTCACCATACGCCTGCCAATTTTCATAATTAATGATTTGCATCCCTGCATCATAAGCAGGTTCAAACCATTCAGATTTCACTGGTGTAGCTGGCAGATTCGCCTGAGCAAGAAAATGCTGAATACAGTTCAATACCGTTGGATTTGCATTTACCTCAAGCCAAGCCAGTTTCGGCGTATGCGCTAATTTTTCCAAAGCATGAAAGCTTGGATCAATTATCTGCATTGCGGTTTCAATCATTGCAACCGAAGCGGCAAATGGTCCCACGCAATCCAACGAACTCATGGCTGGATGTATCCCTTGACGACTGACGCGATTGAATGTCGGCTTAAAACCATACACCCCACAACATGCCGCTGGCATACGAATTGAACCACCAGTATCGGTACCTAAAGTAAAATCAGCCAGACCTGCGGCTACGGCAGCAGCAGACCCACTCGATGAACCACCTGGAATTAGATCAGGATATTGAGGATTGATTGCAGTGCCAAAAACAGGATTGATCCCGGTAATTCCAAAAGCCAACTCATGTAGATTGGTTTTTGCGGTAATTTGGCAATCCGCTGCCAAAATACGCTCTACCACTTCTGCATTTTTTGTTGCAGAAGGCTTATCCATCAAGGCTTTGCTCCCGATCATGGTCTTTAGACCTTGAATATCAATGGAATCTTTCACCATGACTTTTAAAGCACCGCGTCCTATTTGTACGTCTTGTACAACAATATTCATTCACTTTTCCATGTATTTTTGTACTTAATACCAATATCGGAAAAAGTAATGTAATTGTCAAGATGTTTTTATCAGAAAGAGCAAAGATTTTTTCTTTAATTTTTGTATAATGATGAATATTCATCTTTATAAAGTTATCACTTTGCTATGCTTACTCATTTAGAACAATTTCTACCTAATAATGAACCTAGCAGTTTACAAAGCTATCCTTTCTTTTGGATTTCTCAAGTGAATGGTAAATATACACAACTTATTGAAAAGTCAATAAAAAAACTAGGTATCGACAATACACGTCGTAAAATCATTTTAAGTACCAATGCTTTGCAACAAGCCAGTATTACCGAAATTGCCAACCTCTCTACCCTTAAATTGACCACAGCAACCAAAGCCATTTATCGCCTAGTTGAAGATGATATTGTGCAGGTTTTTTCTTCAGAGTCTGATGAACGTATCTCGATGGTCAAGCTCACAGACAAAGGTAAAGAATTGGTGGAGCAGATCAATCAAATCAGCCAAGTGACTTTATCTGGGATTTTAAATGCCTTTGAAGATGAGGAATTGCATCAGTTAAATGCACAGTTGAAAAAGCTATTCAATTTGATGCCATCAAGCTAAAAGCTGTAAACAAACGCCCATTTGCTGAATGCAATGGGCGAATTGTTCAGTTCATCACGTTGTGGACTGTAAAATATTAAACGGTGGTTTTAACTTACTTTTTTCAATTCGATCTGAAAAGGTTCGTAAGACATCTTGTTTATATTGATGAATATCCACATCCGCATAATTATAAAAGCCCTGCTTTTCACGTAGGCCGTTACGCTGCTGACGCATATTTTCCGCAATAATTTCAGGTGTACGAAAACGCTCACCCAGCTCTTTTTGCAAATATTGCGAGGCATAATACAAAATATCGCCACCGCCCCAATCAATAAATTCCAATAAGCCTAAAACAGAAAAACGCAAACCGAAACCGGTACGAATAGCAATATCAATATCTTCTGCTGAAGCGACTCCATCTTCAACCATACGTGCCGCTTCATTCATTGCCAAGGCCTGAATCCTTGGCACGATATAGCCTGCCTTGGCATTACAAACCACAGGTACTTTACCAATCAGCTGTAGGAAATGCTTAAGCCGAGTCAGCACCTCATCTGAGGTTTGCTCAGAACGGCTTAACTCCACCAAAGGCATGAGATAAGCAGGATTTAGCCAATGTGCATTGACCACTCGCTCAGGATGCGAAATCATTTGCGCAATATCCGTCACTAAAAATGTGGAGGTGGTCGAAGCCACAATACACTGCTGTGAAAGATATTGATCCAGCCAAGCAAAAATTTCTTGTTTGGCTTGTTTTACTTCTGGTACAGCCTCAAGGATCAACACACAGCTTGGCAATATGCCTGTAGCAGCCTGTTTAGATAAAATCGCAATCTTATCCAAAACAAAAGTTTGCTGATCTGCTTGAATAAACTGAATTTTCTCAAGCAACTGTAACTCTTGCTGTAAATCAGCACCAATTTGAGTTTGATATTGTTCAAATTCAGCTTCACTGCGCTGTTTGGCATCAATCAAATCAACGTTTAGTCCTGCATAGGCAAAAGCAATCGCAATGGCTTTGCCCATACGTCCAGCACCGAGCACCGCAATTTTTTCGATCATCTGCATTTTAGACTCCTTGTTGCAAAATCACTTGCAGTTCTGCTGGGCTTTTATCCGCAAGACCTAAACGCTCAAAAGTACGTCCTTGTTGATATAAATCCTTACCCGTGACTGCTGACGCGATATTCAACAATCCTTCAGCAACAGGGGTTGAGACACCTGCCCAACGTCCCACAGAAACTAAAAAAGATAATCCTAAACGAGTGTCTTCTAACATATAGCGATGTGAATCTAAGTCGATATCCTCACGCCAGTCACCGCTGTCGGTTAATTTTCCATGTGCCCCACGTCCATACATCCATTCATCACCCTCACCTTCATGATTATAATGATCCGCCAAAGGAAAATGTGGTGCGACATATCCCAATGCTTCACGTACTTGCATTCGTTCCGCATCGAGTTGATTGGTGACACGGCGAATTGAGGGTTGAGTACCTTCGTTATGAATATCCCATGCGTCAAAATGTTCAAGCGGACCCGCATTCATCAGAATTAAAGGAGGATGAATAATGGGTCCAGCATTCATCAATGCCCCACTTAAGCTGTCCTCAACGGGTTCAACGCTAGGATATGCCTGCTTAAGCACTTGAAATGCCTGTTGTGACAACACGCTTGGAAATACGCCTGTTGGTAAACGGGTCGCATAACCACTAATCACAATTTGATTCACCCCATGTTTACGCACCAAATAAGGCAAAGTTCCCGTTTCTGCAAATGCCACTTGCGCAGTGTTGCCTGCTTGTTGCATCGCCTTGGCAAAGATAAAACTACCAAATGTCGCTGGTGGTAAGTACACCACTTGCCCTGCTTTAAAAAATGGCGCTGCTTGACGGGCTAAATCATCATGTGTGGTCGCAGGCAATGGAATAATAATTAACTCGGCATGTTCAATGGCGCTTTGCAAATCATCAGACAAATTAATCTGACTCTTTTCAAAACCCACCGTCACAGTACGATCGCCCTGATAATCCTTAATCTTTAATTGCCCAGTGGCAGCAAGTTGTTGCAAAGCATCTGAATCACGGCGCCATAACAGCACCTCATGCCCTTTTTCAGCCATTTCTGCCGCAGCTGCATAACATCCATGACCGCCACCTAAAACTGTAATTTTCATCATTGCTCTTCCTGATTTATTTCAATTCATCATAGAAGCGCAATAAACTGCTGGCTTATCCAAACACGCAACACGTGTTCAGTTTACGAAAGCATTGTACTCATTTGAACAGGACTCATTTTTAAAGTTTTAGAAGGTAAACACCCGTAGCGTTTTTTATATAGTGTGGAAAAATGCCCTATACTTTGGAAGCCGTGACGCAACACAATATCCGTCACTGTTTCATTACTCTGAGCATGCTGTAAAGCCACATGTACCCGTTCAAGTCGCTGATCACGGATATACTCGACTGGGGTTTGTTGTAAATACTGGCTAAAGCCTTTTTGCAATGTGCGGATCGACACCTCACAACACTGACTTAAATCTGCTAATGAAATCGGTTGTTCTAAATGATTCTGAATATATTTTTGTGCTTTTTTCAGATAGCCGGGCAAAATATGCTGTCTTTGCAAATTAAGCTGGTCACTATAGTTATTTGGGATCTTTAATAAAATTAGTTCGATTAAATACTGGGTAAAACTCGCAGAGATAAAGCTCCAGTTTTGAATATGATAATAGGCATGGCACAAATAATTGAGGGTTTCAATAATCGAGTCTATGCCTTCCTCGGTACAGGACAAGCTCATATCAAAGATAACCGGTTCATGACTGGTATGCCCCAACATTTTAAACAATTGGGTTTCTACATCATGTTGAGCAAGTTTTAAAATAATATTTCGGCAATGCTGATTGGTCTGGATTTGCTGTTGAGTATGCGGATGCGTAATCGACATAATCCCGACTGACTGTAGCACCTGTTGGTCTTCTATACCGACTTTACATTGGCCTTCCAGTGTTAAACGAAATAAATAAAAATCGGAAACTTCATCAATGGTGATTATCACAGGGGCACTATATTTAAGATCGTACAAGGCACAATTTCCAAAGCGAAAACCATTTAAACGGGTATTTAACGGTTCACGTACTTCCACTTCAAAACGATGAGGGCTTAAATAATAACTGACCTGATCTTTAATGGTTTGATAATCATCCGATTTAAACAACAACAGCTCATTTAGATAATCCAACTTGAAAAACTGTTCCATCCTTTCACTCCCTGATTATGGATTGACCAAACAAGTCACAAAGCCCATTACAAAGAATGGGCGTTGTGACTGATTGAGAACACCATTAAATTAAGAGGCATGTTCCTGCTGCATACTGGCGCTAAATGCCTTACAGCCCTTTTTCAATAAGATAAATGCCAACACACATGAAATCGTACCCACGATAGACAAAGACATCCCCACCATCAGTGGATTTTCAAAGATTTTATCTGTAATCAATGCCACCAACGTGGTACCGATTCCAACTGCAACCAAATTACTAATCAGCAAAAATACAGCTGAGATTTGTGCACGCAACTGATTCGGTGCCAGCATTTGCATTGCTGTGGTTGAAATTGGCATAGGGAAAGAGGCAAAAAACATGGCAGGGACCAGAAATACCACAGAAAGCCACAGCTCATTGACTTGGGTAAACACCATAATTGGTAAAATTAATCCCACGATGCCGATCACACCGGTAATCATTGGCGCGTCCTTACGTCCTTTTTGAATAAACCAGTCATTGAGCCAGCCTGCACAGAATACGCCAAGAATATTTGCCACCAATAACACCGTGCCTAGCATATAGCCTGCTTCTGTCGGTGTAAGGCCAAACTTACGCATGTAAAATGCAGGTGACCAACTAATCAAGCAATACAGCGCCATTGCATAGAAGGTAAAACCTAAATAATGGCAAGTAAAAGTACGACTATGTTTTTTGATAAACTTAAACGCATCTTTCATATTGGTCTTTTCAACTTGACCTTGTGCATTTAAACGCTGACCTTTGCGTTGCGGTTCTCTCACCGTAAGTAACACCAGTAAGCCAATAAACACCCCAGGTAAGCCCACGATAATAAATGCCGCCTGCCATGCTCTTAATGCACCAAATAAAGGAACCTGAATGGTGTCCATATTTTTAAGCAAGCCAATCACATAACCGCCGACCAGAAAAGCAATCCCTCCACCGACAAATGAACCAATTGAATATACTGCAACAGCACGGCCTAATTTGTCCTTACTGAACATATCACTAAACATTGAATACGCTGCTGGAGATAAAGCAGCTTCTCCCACTCCAACCCCCATACGGCTTAAAAACAGTTGAATAAAGTTTTTACTTAAGCCACAGAATGCAGTTGCAATGCTCCAAAACACCACCCCGACTGCAATAATTTTTGGTCGAGAAAATCGGTCTGCCAAATAGGCCAGTGGCAACCCCATAAAGGCGTAAAACAATGAAAAGGCAAGACCATGTAATAGACTAAATTGGGTGTCTGACAAACCTAGATCAGCCTTAATCGGTTCAATCATCAGTGCCAGTATTTGCCGATCTATAAATGAAAAGATATAAGCCAACATGCAAAGTGAAACAACATACCATGCATATGTATTTGAATGAGAGCCTGTTGACTCTGGTGAATGAGTATCCATTTTTCTTCCTTGTCCATGCATTTTTATGATTGGTATCTTTAAGAAGACGTCGCGTATTAGAGGAAATATCCATTTCCTATCCACCTTCATAAAGAAAAGCTTAGCCTACTATAGTTATTTTTACATGGAATTTTCCATGTTATTTTAAGTATATAGTTATACCTTTTGCGTCACAATGCTCAACTCGAACAAATTCATTTTATTTAAAACAATAGATATCAATAAGATGCTATGTTTTTTAAATTGGAAATTATTTTTGGGAGCGATCTTGAAACATACGTTAAAAATTTAATTTTAAAATAATATTGAATTTTACATTTATTTTTACATAATATAAAAAATACATCTCTCATAGGAAATGGATATGCCACTGTCAAAACAAGATGCAATTGAAAGTATACATAGCATGCACGTACTGATTGAACGTATTTTTAACGGGAAACATACAGAACAAGATCTTCCCCTACTTATTGAATATTTTTCCGATCATTTTGAGATGGTCGGTGCAGCTGGAAAGCGTTTTTCCTTGGCCGATGTCAAAGGGCTGTTTAGCAATAATCAGGGCAAGATGCCAGATCTAAAGATCGAAATTTATGATGAACAAATTTTGATGCAAAGTGAACAAAGCATTGTTCTCACCTATACTGAAAAACACACCAAGGAATCAGGAATTCTAGTTCGACGTTCTTGTGCGCTGATTGAAGAAATTCAAGGAAAAATGCTATGGAGTTACTTACAGGAGACTTTTTTACCTTAAATAGCTGTAAGTCATAATAACTTCATTTTCCAATGCAACGCTTTAAGTTCAATAAGATATCAATTTAGAATATAAATGATTGAGTTGCGACTTAAAGCTTAGTCCCCCGTTTTTGGCAAACACTTTGTCTGTTTTCATCCCCATCATTAAAATTTTACTTAAAAACAAATTTACGGCGAAGTTCAATTCAAAAATATGAGGGTCTGTTGACATTTCATAAATGGCTTGCGTTGTAGGCAAAAATTGAGCAGACAAGGCATGAAATGAAGAGAATAGCGAGACTATTTTCGAGTTTCATAACGAAGGCTGAGATAATTTTAGCCACAACCCTGAGCAAGAACAAAGCACTGCTTTGTTTACAGCGCAAGGCGCAGCGGGGGGACTAGCGTGTTTTTTGCCGCTACGTCGTTACGAACTACTCATTTAGAATGACTAAATTTCGTATTTCGTGCCTAGTATCGCCTAAAAAACACACATAGTCGCAAACATAGACGAATTGTTAACAGACCCTATTTATTTCAAAAGTATGCATCTTGTTATGTATAAAACAGATTGAAAATCCTATCGCAATCTCCTCAACAAAAATGTATCTAAGCATTTAATCTGCATAAAGTGGATAAACACATGGAAAATCTGGATAGAGCCCTTCTTTAAATCGCGGTTCAATCAAACAAAGGACTGATTGGATAGAGGAAGAGCCCATGACTGCACGTAACCTCGCCGAATGGCAAAATTTTGTACACAGCTGTATCGATTTTCGACCAAATGATGGTGTTTATCGAATTGCTCGCGATATGTTTACCGAACCAGAACTGTTTGATCTCGAAATGGAACTCATTTTTGAAAAAGTCTGGATTTACGCTTGCCATGAAAGTGAAATTGCCAATAACAATGATTTCATTACAGTACAGATTGGCCGTCAGCCGATCATTATCAGCCGTGATGGTAAAGGCGAACTACATGCCATGGTCAATGCCTGTGAGCATCGTGGTGCAACCTTGACCCGTGTGGCTAAAGGTAATCAGTCTGTATTCACCTGCCCGTTTCATGCTTGGTGTTATAAGTCGGATGGCCGTTTAGTCAAGGTCAAAGCGCCAAATGAATATTGTGAAGATTTTGATAAATCCAGCCGTGGTTTAAAACAAGGCCGTATTGCCAGCTATCGTGGATTTGTTTTTGTCAGTCTGGATACTCAGGCCACAGATTCACTAGAAGACTTTTTAGGTGATACTAAAGTGTTTCTTGACTTGATGGTTGATCAATCACCAACAGGTGAGCTTGAAGTATTACAAGGTAAATCTGCTTATACTTTTGCAGGCAACTGGAAACTACAAAATGAAAATGGTCTGGATGGCTATCACGTTAGTACCGTGCATTATAACTATGTTTCCACCGTTCAACATCGCCAGCAAGTCAATGCAGCCAATGGCAGTGAACTCGACACACTCGATTACAGTAAATTAGGTGCGGGTGATGCCGAAACTGACGATGGCTGGTTTAGCTTTAAAAATGGGCATAGTGTGCTGTTTAGCGATATGCCAAATTCAGCAGTACGTCCTGGTTATGATGTGGTGATGCCTTATCTGCTGGAAAGATTTGGGGAAAAACGCGCTAAATGGGCCATGCATCGTTTACGTAACCTCAACCTTTATCCAAGCCTGTTCTTTATGGATCAGATCAGTTCACAACTGCGTATTGTCCGTCCAGTGGCGTGGAATAAAACTGAAGTTATCAGCCAATGTATTGGTGTCAAAGGTGAATCAGCGGAAGCACGTCGTAACCGTATTCGCCAATTTGAAGACTTTTTCAATGTATCAGGATTGGGTACACCAGATGATCTGGTGGAATTCCGTGAACAGCAAAAAGGTTTTCAGGGGCGTTTAGAACGCTGGAGTGATATCTCACGCGGTTATCATCAATGGAATTATGGCCCATCACAAAATTCACAAGACCTTGGTATTGAACCGGTGATCACAGGACGTGAAATTACCCATGAAGGATTATATGTCAACCAGCATGGTCACTGGCAACGCCTGCTCCTCAATGGACTCAATAAAAAAGCACTTAAGATGCAAGAAGTCACTTTTTTAAATCAATCTGTTACGGATGAGGTGTAACCATGTCTCTAGAACTTCATTTTGCAGTTTCTCAATTCCTTTATAAAAAAGCGGAACTTTGTGATCGCTATGATTGGGATGCTTATCTCGAACTCTATGATGAAGACAGCGAATATCATATCCCACAATGGATTGATGACCATCACTACGTTGAGGATCCCAATCAAGGCTTGTCCTATATTTATTACCCCGATCGTTCAGGACTTGAAGATCGTGTGTTCCGTATCCGCACTGGAAAAGCAGCTTCTGCAACGCCTTTACCACGCACTCAACATAATATTCACAATGTACAAGTAAAGACTCAAGAAGATGGTTTAGTCGAGGCAAAGGTAAGCTGGCGCACGCTTTATAATCGTCAGGGCCTTGAAGGATGCTTTTATGGTCATGCCACTTATTTGCTTCGTCCAACTGAAGATAGCTTCCGTATTCGTCGTCAACACAGCGTATTGCTTAATGACAAGATAGATTCGGTTCTCGATTTCTATCACGTCTAAGGAGAAATACAATGAGTCATTCTGTTGCACTCAACTTTGCCGATGGTAGAACATTTTTTATCGCGGTACAGGAAGACGAATTACTGTTGGATGCAGCAGTTCGTCAAGGAATCCACCTTCCGCTTGACTGCCGTGAAGGCGTTTGTGGAACCTGTCAGGGAAAATGTGAAACGGGTATTTATGAACAAGAATATGTCGATGAGGATGCATTAAGCGAACGTGATTTGGCTGAACGTAAAATGCTGGCTTGCCAAACACGGGTTAAGTCTAATGCCGCTTTTTATTTCGATCATAGTTCCGAAATCTGTAATGCGGGTGAAGCTTTAAAAATCACCACAGTGGTTACTGCTGTTGAATTGGTTTCAGAAACCACCGCGATTTTGCATCTCGATGCCAGTAGTTTTGACAAGGAACTGAATTTTTTACCAGGTCAATATGCACGTTTACAAATTCCAGAGACTGACGATTGGCGTTCTTATTCATTTGCCAACCGTCCCAATGCCAACAATCAACTTCAGTTTTTAATTCGTCTGCTGCCAGATGGTGTAATGAGTAATTATCTCAGAGAACGTTGTCAGATTGGACAAAGCCTGATGATGGAAGCGCCTTTAGGTAGTTTTTATCTACGTGAAGCTGAACGCCCTCTGATCTTTATTGCAGGTGGTACAGGTTTATCGGCTTTTTTAGGTATGCTCGATAATATTGCCGATCAACCAAATCAACCCTCAGTGCAACTCTATTATGGTGTCAATACAGAAGCCGATCTATGTGAACAAAAGCGTTTGATCGCTTATGCAGAAAAGATCAAAGACTTTAGTTATCATCCGATCATTTCAAGCGCCTCAAAACTATGGCAAGGAAAATCAGGCTATATCCATCAACATCTGGATAAACAACAACTTCAACAACAACGCTTCGACATGTACTTATGTGGCCCGCCACCGATGATCGAAGCCGTCAAATCTTGGCTAGATGAGCAGTCTATCGAAGATTGTTCGATTTACAGTGAGAAATTCTTACAGAGCAATACGGTTAGAACTTAGTTTTAACAACAAAATGCGTGTCATATCTTAAGATATGACACCAACTCACAGCAGGGTTAAGCTCAAGATGATTCAAATCTTATTTGGGCAACAAAACTTATTAAATAGCGAAATCATAGGATGATTTATTGATGGAATTTGGATATTTTTTCTACGTCGTCTGAATATTTCAGTTTTGTGATATCCTGATATTTAAAATAATATGAGGATTTTTAATATAATTATATTATTCAATGAGTTAAGCTAATAAAAACAACCAAAAATAAATTGATCATTTTAGTCAGATTTGCTATACATAGAGATAGATCTTAAGGAATAGGATCATATAAAGAGTACAAAGCATGATCAACGCTATCCTTTATTTTTTAAAAATACCATGACGTTTTTATTGATTTGATCACGCCAAACTAGACTAAAAATATGTTGTATCGCGGTATTTTACTTGGTCTATTTTTTGCTTAACTCTTTATATCACTGCCAGCCACTTAAAGTTTTAAGTATTGTTTAGTGCATTTTTAATCAGGTCATCATGTGACATAAAGATTAGCTGTAATAAACAAGCCAGCCAAAAGGAATATTTATGAGTCAGGTCGATCCTACTATGGAATTCAATGGACGTCATTTACAGCAATGCCCCATTTTTTCATCGCAAAACTTAGTCTTTCAGCATCAAGACTTGGGCGAAACCTGCAAAAGTGTTGGGCAAATCTTCAAACCGCATCTATTAAAAATCGTACAACAACAAAACGATTTTCACTCATCCATGCACCATCTTAAAGCAGGACGATTATCCATCAGTCGTCTTGAATACAGTGCCGATGTCTATATTGAACCTGACCATTTAGAAAAATTTTATCTGATTCAAATCCCAACACAGGGATATGCAGAAATTGAAATGAATCAACAAAAATTTATTTCTTATCCGCAAGTTGCCTCTCTAATTTCACCAGAACAATCGCTAAAAATGCGCTGGCATGCCAACTCACCACAGCTGATTCTCAAAATTGATAAAGATGACCTTTTACAGCACTGTCGCCAGCATCTTCCAGACGCACAGCAGCACCCTCCTATTTTTGAACCCAAGCTTGATCTTTCTACCCAAGGCGGTGCTTATTTTTTCCAATTGATGCGTACATTGATGGATGCGCTTGCTTGTGAACAGCACCCTTTGCATCACCCAATGGCATTTAAGCAGTTTGAATCCAGTCTATTTAATGCCCTGATTTACGGCCAAGCCAACAGCTTATTGCATCAAATCGATCAGTACAGAGAAAAAGCCATTTCACCTTATTTTGTCAAACGTACTGAAGCCTATATGCGTGAAAATCTACACGCAAATTTAACCATTGAACAATTGGCTGAACAGGCAGGCGTAAGCGTACGTACTTTATTTGCAGGATTTAAAAGCTTTTTAAACACCACGCCAATGTCATACTTAAAAGAGTTGCGTTTTGAACAAGCGCATATGGAACTCCTACAAAATGAGCATGTCTCAGTCACAGATGTCGCGTTTAAATGGGGCTTTAGTCATCTTGGGCGTTTTTCTCAGGAATATAAACGTCGTTATGGTGAATTACCTTCTTGTACACGCCGTAGCACCCTTGAACAGCAAGATCTTAGGTTTAAGCCGTATTCTTAAGCAACCGATGAGATTTAGTTAAAGAGATTTTATTCATTATAAAAAATTAAAAAACCTATTTAGACGTATCTAAATAGGTCAAGTATATCTGTCAGTATGTTGCCATAGCGTTTCAAATCAGAAGTGATGAATATAACGTAATTGCAAACGAGTTCCTTCAGGACGATTTTTTGCATCCTGTTCAAAATAGGCATTTGTCACGATATGATCATGTTTAGAAAAGCTATACATCGCCCCCGGTCCAATCGCCCACACTTGTTCACGTGTGCCTGTTAATTTTTCACCCTCTACTTCCGTGTCAGTAATTTGCTTGAGCCAGTAACCATTGATCCCTAAGCGTAATTGTGGTGTAAGCGCATAGTCGGTTGCAAAATTGGCATGGATCGCTTGCCCTGCCTGAATATCATCTGCAAGACCGAAGCTATAATTTGGATCATCATTTTTAAAATTGTACAAATAGTGCAGACGTGTAGAAACCGTCCACTTTGGATTAAACCAATAAGTTGCTGCCCAGTATGGATCAAATGAGACGGCATTATTGCCCGGATTAATATTTTTATTCTGATCATATTTCCCTGTCGGTAAATTAACCTGAAATTCAAAACGTTGTACGAATTTGGGCCCATCTTTGCCCATGACTGGGTCAAACTGGATAAATGGCCCAATCATCAGATCACCAAAACCCCCTTGGGCTTTAATCGCGGCATTATTTAAACCATCATCCATATCCATTTTGCTGACAAATGGAATCAGCACATTCAATCCTAACGATACGTGTTCACCTACACGCACATCGGACAGATAACTGACTTGTTCAACAATGACTTGATAATTTAAGTCGGTCTTGGGTAAAGCTAACCGATGAGCTTGATTGTCTTTTAACTTGTTCGAATCATAATTTTGCAGATACGTTTGAGAATACCACCCCGGCCCAGCAGGCAGTCCACCATCCAGAAAACTGGTCATGCCCAAATTCACCGTCGGCAAATCATATGCTTGTGCTGCAACCGCTGTTAAGACCACTGTTCCAGCAAGAAAACCTCTTTTGATCACATTATTTTTCATTTTCGATCCCCGAAAAAAATCACGATCAAAATTGATCGTGATTGTTGCTGTTAAATACTCAGTTCTGGATGCGCTGCAGCAATACGATACTTGCCCGCATGAAACACCAAAGGCTCACCAATACGATGTTGATAATGTTCAATCTGACCAATAAAAATCAGATGATCCCCCCCTTCATATTGATTTACGTTTTTACATACCAATGTTGCCAATACATCTTCTAGTAACGGTAAACCGCGCTCACACTCACGATGTGCAATGTTGGCAAACTTATCCTCTGAACCACGGGCAAAATGCCCTGAAAGTGAGTGATGTTCTTGTGCCAGCATATGAATCGCAAAATATTCGGCCTCAGTAAAATCCAATAAGCTTGGTGCAGTCTTTGACAAACTCCATAAAATCAGCGGCGGATCGAGTGATAGTGAAGAAAACGAGTTGGCTGTCATCCCAATTTTTCGCCCATCTCGTCCACGGGTTGTAATCACCGTAACCCCCGTAGCAAACTGCCCTAACAGGTTGCGGATTTCTCTTGGATTTTCCGTATCAATCGGTTTTAAATCCAGTTCCTGCGATGTGTTGATATTCATAACATTCACCTTTGACTTTGCTTCCCTGTTAAGCCACTTTTTGACAGCTTTTCGATTCGATAAAACGTTGCGCCTGTTCTGGATCAAACCACCATGGAGCAAAATTGCGTGGATTATCAAAATTATTGGCAATACTCGAAGCAATGGCATGGTTCTGCTCAGCCGCCGCCAAAAGCTCAATCATGTGCGGTTGTGGTGGCAACAATAAACTGTTGGTCCAAGCCACGACTTTTTCGGCATATGCCCAATAACGTTCAAATGTCTGTTGCATCCATTCATCTGTAAATGTTTGATTGTCATGCGCTAAAATGGCATCGAAATAAATTTTGCTACACTTGGCGGCATTGTTTGAACCTTGCCCAGTGATTGGGTCGTTCACCACTAATGCATCGGCCATACCAAAAACTTTACGACCAGATGGCAGGGTTAATATCGGTTTACGCACTCCCGGTGGAAAACGTCCAGACAGATAGCCACCAGCGTCGGTTAATTCAATATTTTCACAACGTGCTGCTTCCCAAGGCACATATTTGTTTAAAATATCTTTACTCATTTGCAAATGCTGTTCTGGTGTTTTCGCATCTTGCCAGCAATCCATCGGCCCACCGGGAATGCCTTCAAACACCATAATTTCACAAGCACCTGTAACTGTAAGCGCAGGAAAACAGAAATATTCACCCACTTCTGGAATCACGTTAAAAGTCACACGAGAATACGGCGACATTTGCTTCATACCTGTTACATAGGTCAAAGCAAGCGCGCGTTGTGGCTTATCAAAGCAACTACGCGCTTCATCACGCTCGAACTGTTTAACCACTTCCCCCTTACCTGCGGCCAGTAAGACCAGCTCATATTCAGCAGTGAGCTGTTCCAGTTCCTCTATCCCAACATCTTGAATAATCAACTGACCACCACGACGCTCAAACATTTCCATCCAGTACGGCATTTTGACGCGCTGATCTACCGATTGTGCATAACGCTCCAATCGCGCACTCCATGCAAAGGCAGGCTGTTTTGTTTCTGGGTTGACCAGTGTAAATCCAATCCCTTCAACCGCTGGACATTGCTCTTCCCAAAAATTAAGTCCAACATCACGCTCTGTTTGCAAGGCTGTGTGAAACATACACTGACTCGACATAACCTTGCCCTGACGAATTTCATCACCAGTACGGTTAGTGACAATCGTCACCTCATAACCTGTGTCTAATAATCCTAAACCGAGCTGCAATCCAGATTGACCCGCTCCTACTATAGCGATACGACGCATCATGGTTCTCCCATATTTTTTAATTCATTGAGTGTTTTAAATGTTTGATTTGCTATCACGCTTCATCGGCTAAACGTGGAATAGCTGGTTGATTCCTTTCAGGCCCCATGACGGAGTAACCACCATCGACGGCATAATCTGCGCCTGTCACAAAACTTGCGGCTGGCGAGAGTAAAAACAGCACCACATTGGCCACCTCTTCGGGATGACCTAGACGTCCCAACAAATGATAGTCAGCTGCTACGGCATCAGCTTTGCTTCGGTTATTGCCACTGACGTCAGCTATCACCCGTGACCATGTCCAACCAGGTGATACTGAATTAACTCGTACCCCATCTGCTGCAAAATCCATTGCCATGGACTGGGTGAGTTGTCGCATCGCTGCTTTTGAAACGGGATAAAGCCAACGTCCTGTTTGTGCAAATTTGGCGGAGATCGAGGTAAAATTGACAATCGCACCATGCTTGGTTTTTAAATCCTCATAAAACGCACGGGTCAATTCGACTGCCGAAAGCAGATTAATATTCAATGCTTGTAACCAGTCTTCACGTGAGGATTTAAAGCCATCATCCAGATAGGTACAGGCCAGATTGACCAAATAATCAACTTTGCCAAAGCTGTCGTGAATTGTTTTTACTGCGTTTACAATCGCCACATCACTGCTTAAATCAGTTTGAATAAATTGCGCTTGCCCGTGCATGGCATCCGCCACTTGCTGTCCTTGTTGGTCAATATCCAGAATAATGACTTTTGCGCCTGCATCGACCAGTGCTTGAACCACGGCCTGACCAATCAGGGTTGCGCCGCCACTGACCACAGCGACTTTCTGATTCAATTGAATATCCATATTCCACTCCTACATAGTTAAAACGATTTGCCTTCACTGCTTGACCAAGACGGCATGAGGGTATTGGATGGCAAATCTTCATCCAGTAGTTTTTGAGCAGTTTCTACACCAGCAACAGGTAATCCTTTAGGATTGAGTAATCCAATTTGAACCAGAACGGATGCCTGATCCCAGTAGATATGTTCATGGCAGAGTTTTGGGCCACGGAACTGGATCACACCCAGCATAGGAATCTCAACATACTTTCCTGTTGGCGCGACGCCCGGCAGTAACCAGTCAATTTCACTGTCATGGGTAAAACTCATAATGAATTCATCCACCACCTGTGTTGAACCGACAGTGCGTGAGATCGACGTGATCTTCATATCTTTTGGATTTTGATGAACGAAGTGATATTGATAGAAGCGGGCAAGTTGGCTATATCCCACACCACCTGTCAATGTTGGAATATGATTGACATAGGGTTGCGCCACCATGGTTGCCATAGTGGCAGGTACATCGCGTGTATCAAATTCATAACGGATATGCGCTTCCCAAAGTGCAACCAAATCATAAACTGGTCCGATACTTTGATGCAGTGCGGTAATACTGCGTTCATGAGCAAAACGTGCGGAGGGTTTGTGATAATGTTCGCTGTTTGGTCGGGCAAAGGCATGATCTACACCCTCATAGACATAAGCCTGAACATTGCTATATTGGGCGGCAGCATCCAGAATCTTTTGGCGTGCCTCTGGCGGTGTAAACTTGTCTAATTCAGCAATATGTAAAACTACTCGCCCTTTTGCATTTTCAAGTTCATCGAGTGTCTTCTCGATTCCTACCCCGTAATAACCCACTGCACAGGCTACTTCAGGAATACGACAACCTGCCAGATACGCCAGTTTTCCACCCAGACAATATCCCACGACACCTAAGCCTGCACTGGCATCGCAACTCTCTAAAGTTTTGAGAAAATTCAAGCTATCTTGAATATCTTCTACACCTTGATCTTCATCATAGTGTTGATAAAGCTCGAAGGCTTTTTGAAAATCTTGCTCGGTATAACCCAGTTCAATGCGGGGTGCAGTCCGCCAGAATAAATCTGGTACCAATACGGTATAACCTTCCTCAGCCAAAAAATCAGCCTTGATACGCATTGCTGCATTCACACCAAAAATTTCCTGACACAGTACAATTCCAGGCCCTTTTCCACCTTCTGCAATTGCCAAATACCCAGCAAATGACTTCCCTGTTTGTGTTTTTACTTCAATATATTGACCTGACATTTCATCCACTCCAGACCTAACCGTTAGCGTTATCATGTCTGTGAAAGGTATTTAACGTCTGTCCAAAATCTGCGAGGATTATCCAATCAGTGCGGAATACTGTGAAAGATGAAAATTCATTGCATAAAATTTATTTTAGAAATCATTAGATTTTTTTCATAAAAAAAATGAGCATATTGAGCGAATCATTTTGATATTGAAATTGCCTTTGGGCTGAGGCGAGGATGAGAGGGCTTTTATGTTGAATTATGGTTTTAATAAGGACTTATGATAGAAGCCGATTGCCACTTTTTATAAATATCTTGTCATCTACTATTCTGAACAACATTATCTTAAACAAGATTTTGCTCACCACATCAATAAGCCATAGTTAAATAAGTAAATCTGCAATTTTGCAAAAGTTCTCAATAAAAGCCATTGTTAAAGTCCATCTCACTTAGCAATACATTGCAACAATACCCTGTTGTTCAGTAAGCTATGTCTAACGCTACATGTAATGCACGCTTCTGTGCGATTCGTCCAACTTCTATAAAGCTGATTCTACCAAGCTGAGTGAATATATTAGACATGGTTTCTGATTTATTAAATTCTAATATGCACCCTGCATTTTCTGACAACAATCAAGTTCGTGTAGTAACGACTTTTTCTGAACTTGTAAATACGACATTTCAAGGCGAGATAAATGCCATTTGTTGGAACAGAGATTTGCTGGGTGATTTTAAAGAAATTGTGTCTAAACTTGAGTTAAAAGAAAATATTACCGAAGTTTCCACTGAAGATCTTTTAGCACTACAACTTTCAGAAAAAGGTATTCTGGCAAGAGATATCATCTTAAGGGATATACAGCTTCTAACTGATTTCGGCGCTTCGCCTTCACTGAATTTACTTAAACATTATGAACGGGACCAAGATCTGGATTTCATTTCTACAGATGTATATTCGTATCATGTTGATCGTTCGCCCATTGAAACAGATACTTTTTTATGTACCTATCATGGCGCTGCCAGTGACATCATCTCCAATGATCAAGTGGAACAAAAGATTTTGATTCCAGAAATCAGGGAAAAGCTTAAAGCATTACATGACGGTCCTGAAACGGAATTTGAAACCTTTCTGCAAGAGTATTTTTTTGATCTGCATTACCAGCCGAAATCCAACTCAGAACCTGTAAATTTAGGCTCAGGACAGCTTTGGCGCTTAGCGGTAGATCATCCAACACAACAGGTTTTACCTTGCGTTCATCGAGCGCCCGTTGAAAAGGATGGCGAGTATAGGTTGTTGTTGATTTGTTAGATCATGACCCAATACACCAAATAAATAGAGAAAAATTGCCTCTCGATATGACAAGTCTAAAAAGAATGATCAAAGCACGCGCTTGTAAATAATGCTGTGTAATTCCATTTTAAAATAATCAACGACTCGCACATTAAGCAAGAGTCTAAAGTAGTTTATTAACGCTTTCCCATTTTGGAAAGAATCGGGTTAAAAGCACGAATGAATTAATAGATTATATTTTTACTCGATTCTTAGTTTCACTTGGATTCTCTCCAAACTCTTCACGATATTCATGCGAAAAACGACCCAAGTGATTAAATCCCCAATCAAAAGCTAATTTTGAAATGGAAATATTTTTATCCATAGAGGTACTTAAGGTCTTATAGACTTGTTGTAAACGATATCTACGTAAAAAAGTCAAAGGACTTGTTCCATAGTACTGTTGAAATTCAGCATATAATTTAGACTTTGATACGCAAGCTAATCTTAGCAAATCTTCTGCACGAATCTCCTCATGGGCATACTTCTGAATATAGTCGCACACCTTACGTAAGTATTCTGGCGCTTGTTGATCAGATAAGGATCTTAACAAGCTCGAATAATTATTTTCTTGCGAGAGTAATAAAGCTTTAATCAGAAAATTTTCATAATCCTCTGACCAAAGTTGTAAGCCCTGCATACTTTTGTATTGAGATCGAAGCAACAAAAAATGATCAATATTTTGCCACCACATCCCGATACCCTGATCAATCTTCAAACTCATTTCAGGATTAAAAACCACGGGCTCTTCAACAGACTGACGTAGTAATTCGCCTAATACATTCTGCATACTTTTCTCAGGAATAACCACTTGATATTTTTTACAATCTTTATCAATCGCTAAATCCTGTAAATCTGCATTAGATAAAATTAGGCCTTTATCAGTACTGGAAATATAATTGGTGCCATTAATTGCTAAAGTCTGTTTACCTTGAATCGGCAAACTAATACTATATGCCCTTAAATTAGATGTGTTAATGAGTACATTTGCACCATAGCTGATCTTACCGATCGCCATACGCTTGTGGGGTAATCGAATCCCTTCATAATGAAAATCTAAGACATTTCGACCGCATGTATCTAAATGATGCTCCCCACATATTGAGGACATTAAACTGTGTGCAAATTCTGCCTGACGGGAATAGTGATTTAGATCCATCTCTTGGCTTAGTGATAACATATTCTTTTCACCTAGCTAACGCTCAATAATTGTTAAGGGGCAAATTACGTGCCAATTCCTTCACTTAAAATATTAAGCTATGTCCATTCATAAACAATTTACAAAATCAATTTTGTATCTTTCTTTATAACAAATTTAATTGAGAACTTATATACTATTTGAGTATGAAATCATTACTAAAATAAGTACCCTTGCAAAAATTCTCCAGCGTTTAAAAACCTGGCTACAACGTAAAAATATTATTTTCTTTAGCTTGTGATTAAAAACATATGCATATATTAAAATATCTAAAAAACCAACATTCCCATCATTTATATTGTACATTTAGGCAATCTTCAATATAGCAAAAAATTATAGAACTATTAACTCTAATTCACCTTAACTTGTAGCGACACTCAATATAATCTGCAATTTTTATCTTTATTTATTAAAGCTTACATATAATACTCGAAATATTTTAAACAACCCAATCTCTCCTGTATAAATCAAAAAATAAGTATATTAAGAAAATCATACTGCTATTCAAAGTGCCTTCTCCACTTTGAAGAAGGCTAGGATAATGGATTATATGTTGATTTATGCTTTTAAAAGAACTTATGTAACAAAATGGCTGATAATTACCATTGATAACGAAGCCTAAATAAATGCAGATCAGGCGTTGCTTTACTATCACTGGTATATAATCGTTCATAGTCAAAACCAATACCATAATTAAAGCGCAAAGCCATGCCTACTCCGAAATCACGCCTTGAAAAATCTTCACCTTGAGTATATTTAATGTGATCTCCCATAACATAAGGCTGTATCGATTGAATGCCATAATTTTGTATTTTAAACTTATATCCTGCATAGTATTCAATACCATAGGCTTCTGTATCCAAATAATGTTCTAGACCATAAGGCGCTGGCTGATTGCGCGCAAGATTATTCGGCACTAGGTTTTTATACCATCCTGCTCCCACTCCCCACATCCATTGACCATCAAAATAATATAAAGCTGTAGCTATTACATGTTGAGATAGATCATGATTATCTTGTGAATCCGATAAACTGACTTGATTATGTTTATAAGAAGTTCCCCAATGTAAATTTTTGCTCAAATGAACATCGGTTGCGATCTCTTCACCTGATTTCAATTTATAGTGGAAGTTGTTCAGTGAGGTTTCATCTCCAAATAAATACGCTGCATAAAAATCAACATATTGATTTTTCTTTTCATAACGTAATGTTTTACTTGAAACTAAGGTTCCATCAAAAAATGAAAAAGGACTCCACGTAGAAACTTGGCCCAACATATCGTAATCCCAAAGATCTGTTTTTACTCCAACGACATCATGGTAAATGCTATACATTTTGCCAAACTTTAATGTGCCATATTGAGAATTTTCCATACCCACATAGGCTTGAATCGTTGTGAACTCTTCATCATTCTTCGCATAATGACCATCCCAATCCAAGATTTTTGGCAAATTAAAATAATTTTGATACCCTGCAATTAAATGTGTATTTTCATCCAATTTATAATCAAGATCTAAATACATACGGCTGGCAGCACTATAACCATTTCTACGATATTTTTGACTTTGATTATTCGCATTATATTGATCAAAGTTTAAAGCTTGTAAGCGCATGCTCCCATGTGTTTTAACTGTCAAACTATCTTGATCAGAAAAAATTTGATCTTGATGAATCAGCTCAACTTCAGCAAATACTGTTGTTGCATTTAGTATTACCCATGTGAAACAAGCAATTTTTAATGTATTTTTTAACATTTCTACATCCTTGTTATTCAGATTTAAATCGTTAGACTATCCTTTCTAACCATGATGAAATTTATAACAATTAAATATTATCCGTGTATTTCAATGTAATATTTAAATTATGATTAAAATTTTCTGAAATTTTTATTCATTCAAATCAGAACTTCAACAAGCATAATATTAAAGATCACATTTACGGCAAAATATTCAAAGCATCAATATTTTAGAATTACTTATACTACTAGAGTGTTTTTAATAATTTATTCGACAATTCCCTATTAATGTGCTGATTATTAAAACCTAATATCACATTTATTAGAAATTTTAGAAAAATATATTAATACGGCTTTAGGATCATTTCATCGATTTTATGTGTTATTAATAACCAAATTCCTCTTGGTTTATTCTCTTCAAAAAAACCGAAATGGATAACCAATTCGGTTTTAGATTGCATATCGTCATCAAACTATTTTTTATGAATATTCCCTTGATTCTGAATAAATTCAGCAATATTAATTACATCAAGATCCTCACTCGCATGGACAGGACCTTTAAACTCACGCCCAGCTGTTGTTTGTAAATATTCACTATTAATTTTTTCATTATCGGGCCAAATATGGTTCAATACCAATCCCTTAGCCCCCATTTTCGTAGCAAAGGCACCCACACCTAAGGTTGCTTTACGATTACGAGGATCTGTTCCTGAAATAATCGCTGTATGACCATCTAGAATCTGAGTCGTCATGGTTTTTTCTAAAGGTGTGCCTGCAAACACTGCTACAGCTGCATTTACATCCATCACTTCATTAATCAAAATGTCGGTATTTTTACCTAAACGAAGTAAATTTTCATTTGGAGCAGTATCACCACTAAATGTGACTGATCCATATTTAGTATCGAAGCGATAAGACCAAGCTGGATATACCAATGGATGCTGAGCCAATGCTGCTGTCACTTTTACATAATCATCTTGATAGACCTGTATCGGGTTCATCACAGGTGACATATTGCTAGGACTGGCATTTTTAGGTGCAGGTAATGCCATAATGTTTAACATCCCTTGCCCATTTGTTCCGGTCAAATCTCGTGGATGATCATCTGCACGACGTACTGTATGAATTGCATTATTCATATCATAGGCATTCGCAGCAAAATGCAGCTGCATTAATTCTTTAATGCCTGGCGTTGGGTCTTCAGCATGGATTAATTTAGTATTTGGTAAATGACCAAATCCAGCATCATCACCTAATTTACCATTCGAATCAGCACGATCTGGTCCAACCAATGCAATTTCTTGTTTGCCATATTTCCAGTTAGGGAAGTTAACATTCACAAATGGATAGAGATCATCCACATGATCAGAGTGCAAGTGTGTAATAAAAATTCCACGCACATCGCCAAAATTCAGACCACTTTCATAAAAGCGTTGTACCAAACCTGATCCTGCATCAATAACATAGACCTGACCATCTACAACCAGCGCTGTTGATGTCGCAGCCCTTAGACTTGGGAAAGGTCCTGCTCTAGTCCCTAACATAACAAGGTACATTCCAGTGCGTGGCGGTGGAGTCGCTCTAACTCGTTTAGCTTGACGCTGCAAATAACTCGGTGTCGCACTCTTTAGTTGTATATCAGTACGATTAAACGCTTGTTCATCTGCTGCAAAACTCAATTGGCCAATAAAACAAGTTGAAATAGCAACACACAAATATTTTTTTAAATTTTTCATATTAATTCCCTTTATATAAAACAGTCTTTAAAAATCACAGCACATCATTTTCTGTAATTTCATCGATTACGGTATTTTCAAAGCAAAACTTTTGAATTAATAGCGTTAGTTTTCTATTAATCTCAGCCAGTAAGAGAATCCTTCACTTAAGGTTTTACATTTTACTCATCATAATTTTAACAATCATTTTTGAACAATCTTTCTAATTTTTAGGTTAATTACAACGATATTTTGAATATAATTTAAATAATAATGAAAAATTACTCATTATATTCTATTTTATAGATCCCATCCTATTCACTGGGTCTAGCTGACATTATGCTACTCAGCTATATAAAAACTTAATGTCATTAGACCTCAATAATTTGCTTGATGTTTAACATGCGATCTTGCATTGTTATAAGGCTATTGCTTATCCCCCATTCCACGCTTTAATAGACAGCGAATTGTTTTAATATTATTCCATTCGTTCAAGAAATTTTCTTTTTAAACCAATAAATTATTAATAGAACCATTAAAAATGGAATACCAAACTGCAATGTTGATTTAAACTCATCGGTAAACCAAGTGGTAATCGTAATGCTAAATATACTGATCAAACCTAATAATGAGATAAGCCGACTTGCTGGAATTTTAAATTTCAGTACCGTTTGGTGGCTTGCAAGATGTTTTCGGAAAAAAATATGTGTTACAAAAATACTTCCCCAAGTAAATAATGCACCAAACATGGAAAGTGCAATCATGATAGGAAATGCTGACTCTGGATTAATGCTATAAACTACACTCGCAACTCCAATCCCTATGGCAGACAGCATTAATGCATTTATGGGCACACCATTGCTGCGGATTTTTCCAAAGATTTTAGGAGCATCTCCTGCACGTGATAAACTAAAAAGCATACGGGTTGAAATGTAGAGCATGCTGTTCATCGCTGAAAGTGCGGCCACAACAACAATAGCGTTTAAAATACTGTCCGCATATGGGATACCGACCAGTCTCATGACTGTGACAAACGGACTGGTTGCATCTTTCCCAATCAATTCAGTCCATGGTACTAGTGTCACAATTAAAAATAGTGACAGTAAATAGAATAGAATCAACCGTACAGCCGTACTCTTAAATGCATATTTTACTGCTTTTTCTGGATCAGCAGCTTCACCTGCTGCCACAGCAATCATTTCAATACTGAGATAACTAAAAATAGAAATAATGACACCAATCCAGACCCCACTAAAACCATTTGGGAAAAATCCCCCATGACCAGTTAAATGAGCCGTGATATGGCTTTGCTCAGTATTTTGCGTGAGAATTCCAATTGCGAGTAATATAAATACAATAATGGCAAAAATCTTAATGGTAGAGAACCAATATTCAACCAGTCCAAAGGCTTTGACACTATAAGCATTAACCGCGAGCAAAGTCCCTGAGAAAAACATGATCCAGAACCAAGCATGAACATCTGGAAACCACATTTTCATATAATCAGCGACAGCGGTAATTTCAGTACCAACCGCAAGAACCATACAAGCCCAATAACTATAACGTACTAAGAACCCAGCTAATGGACTAATATAGTGTTCTGCATAAGCTCCAAAAGATCCTGAGGTCGGGTGCTGAACCGTCATTTCTGCAAGACATGCCATTAGTGCAAAGGTAATTAATCCACCAATAGCGTAACTGACAATAACTGCAGGTCCCGCATAACTAATTGCAAAATTACTTCCCATAAATAAGCCAGTACCTATCGCACCACCAATGGCAATCATACTCATTTGCTTTGCAGTCAATTTTTTATGTAGGCCCGATTCCCTAGTTTGAATTTCATCAAAATTATTCATAAACCCCTCCTGGGTAAATGTATTTTTGTTTATAAAGCAACTTAGATTAAGTGACTTGCCCGCGAACTTGATATTCGCTGTTCTCCCATTCACCTAATATCATGACTTGCTTTAGGTGCTGTACAGCATCCCAAATATCAACAAAACCGAGATATAGAGGGGTGATTCCAAAACGTAATACTTCAGGTTCTCGATAATCACCTATTACCCCACGCTTAATTAATGCTTGGATAATCTCATAACCAAATTGATGCTTATAACTCACATGACTACCGCGATGTTTATGCGCAACTGGAGTAATCATTTCGAATCTAAAGTCAGCACATTCTTGTTCAACTAAAGCCATGAATAAATCAGTCAGTTTTAGAGATTTTGTTCGAATTTTATCCATACTGGTATTAAGGAAAATATCTAAACCACACTCAATGAGACTCATTGAAATAATACTTTGAGTGCCACATAAATAACGACGAATACCTACGGCTGGTTCATAGTTTTGAGCCATATCAAAAGGTTTGTTGTGCCCCCACCATCCAGATAAGGGTTGCCAGAACGTATTGTGATGCTTCGGATTAACCCAAAGTAAAGCTGGAGAGCCAGGGCCACCATTTAAATATTTATAAGTACATCCAATCGCAAAATCACTATCTGTCTGATTTAATTCAATCGGAACAGCACCAACAGAATGACAAAGGTCCCAAATAATCAAAGCACCTTGAGCATGAATCTTTTGGTTAATGTCGTTCATGTCATACAAATAGCCAGTACGATAATTCACATGTGAAAGCACCACCACAGCAACATCGCTTTGATTTAAGAGTACATCTAAGTCATTTTCGTTTTCAATTAATTCCAAACGATAGCCTTGATGAATAAGATCCAAAAATCCTTCAATGATATAAATATCCGTTGGAAAGGCATCCTTTTCAGCAATAATTACTTTACGTGAAACATCCTTTTCCGCTTGAATTTTCACAGCTGAAGATAAGACCTTAAAAAGGTTTAATGTCGTTGAATCGGAAATGACTGTTTCACCAGCATTTACACCAATTAATTCAGCAACTTTATCTCCCAGACGCGTAGATAACCCCCACCAATCTGCGGTGTTCCAGCTATTAATCAGGTCATTGCCCCATTCTTGAGAAATAACGTGTTGTGCTAAATCTAATGATTTGGCGGGTCGAGCACCTAATGAATTACCATCAAGATAAATAACATTTTTTGGAAGTGAAAATTCGTTTTTAAATTGTGCTAGCGGGTCTTCCTTATCCCAAACTTGACATTGTTCACGTGTAATCATGTTTTCTCCTTATGGAAATCGTCCTTTATTTAATTAAATATTATCATGATGAAAATATGATTTATTCGATAGTTTCTAGTCATTTTCTTATATTTTGATATATAATTCTAATTAAATGGATTATATTTGAAGGATATCCCATCATGGATTTAGATGTTATTGATCTTAAAATTCTAAAACTGTTGCAAGAAGATGCACGCTTAAGCAATCAAGATCTGGCTGATCTTGTGCACTTATCTGCTTCTGCCTGTCATCGTAGAGTAAAAATTTTAGAATCAAATGGAATTATTGAAAAATACCAAGCGAAAATAAATTATGCAAAATTGGGTATCAAAATAGAGGCAATGGTAGAAATCAAGTTGGCTCATCTTACAGATGAAGATCATCACACCTTTATGACTCAAATTAGGGATTTTGATGAAGTAATCAACGTTTATATTATTACTGGCGAATCTAACTATGTTTTGTGGGTAGCAACAAAAGACCTAGATTCTTTTTCTCAATTTATCATCAATAAGCTTAATAAGATTAAAGGCATTATGAATATAAATTCGAAGATCGTTTTGAAAAAAGTGGTGCAAAAAAGTTTGATTTAAAATTTACTTAGTTGAGTATCATAACGTGTATTAGTTCAGATCTGATCAGACATTGATCTTGAAAAAGAGAAAGTTACCCGTTTTGATAAAGGTGTCGAATCTTAATCAAACAAAGGTAACTTTCTTATGTTGCATACTAACAATCAAATCATCAAACACAAAGTAGGCTTACTCAATTTAGCTGAAGAACTTCAGAATGTATCCAGAGCTTGTAAAGTCATGGGTGTCTCTAGAGATACCTTTTACCGTTATCAGGAACTCGTTGAATCAGGTGATGTTGATTCACTCATCAATAAATCCCGAAGAGTACCGAATCTTAAGAATCGTGTAGACGATGCCATAGAACAAGCCGTTATTGATTTCGCAATCCAATATCCAGCTTATGGTCAACACCGCAGTAGTAATGAATTGCGTAAAAATGGTGTATTCATTTCAGGTAGCGGGGTTCGATCTATTTGGCTTCGCCACGATTTAGAGAATTTTAAAAAGCGATTGAAAGCCTTAGAAGCCAAAGTGGCACAAGATGGCTTTGAGTTAAATGATCATCAGATTGCTGCACTTGAGCGTAAACATGAAGATGATGTTGCTTGTGGCGAAATAGAAACACACCACCCAGGATATCTTGGAGCCCAAGATACATTTTACGTTGGCAATCCGAAAGGTGTTGGTCGAATCTATCAACAAACTTTTATCGACACCTACAGCAAAGTCGTTCATTGCAAGCTCTATACAACGAAAACACCGATTACAGCAGCAGATCTGTTAAATGATCGTGTACTACCATTTTATCAGTCGCAGGATCTACCAATGCTGCGTATCCTGACAGATAGAGGTACTGAATATTGCGGTAAGGTTGAACAACATGATTATGAGCTATATTTAGCCATCAATGATATTGATCACACCAAAACAAAAGCAGCATCCCCACAAACGAATGGAATATGCGAGCGTTTCCATAAGACGATCTTGCAGGAGTTTTATCAAATTACATTTAGGAAGAAGCTATATAGTACATTAGAGGAATTACAAGCTGATCTAGACGTTTGGCAAAAATTCTATAATACTGAACGAACTCATCAGGGAAAAATGTGCTGTGGTCGCACACCACTGGAAACATTACTTGATGGGAAGCGAATTTGGGCTGAGAAGAATTTAGCTCAAATTTAACCTGACAGGCACACTAAAAAATGGGTAACTGTCAGATCTGGTTTGAGCTAGTACACATAACGACTATCAAATACTACAAATGGCTCAGCAACCTCCTCCCATACCTGACGTGCCATGCTCTGCCATTTAGCCATATCATTTATATAATCTCGTGGCCGCCAATCCTCTGGTTTCATATGTTGAAGGTGCTGCCTAATCAATTTAACGGACAGGTTAAAATCATCTTTGCTTAAATCTTCAAAAGTATAAAATTTTAGATATTCCCCCTCTTCTGGTTTTATACTTTCATGTAGCTGCGGGTAATTGGGTAAAAAAACTTCATCTAATAAATCACCAAATGCATTCCAATAAGTACCATTAATCAACTCTGAAAGACTTTTATCTCCTTTTGGCCTTTCATTATCAAAACCTATAAATATCATCCCGCTCATAATTACTACCCCAAAATTATAAATTGGTTACGTTGAGATAATATCTGAATTTTTCTAGTTTTCGCATCAACCACAATCATACTCTTTTCATAAAAATTATTTATCATTGTACTACTGCAGCAACCTCCAAAAGACTAGATACTTACTTATCCATCATTTCTATCCAAGGAAATTCTGGAATACATTTAAATTCTAATTTTGCTTTTTTTAATTCCTTGATAATCTTTACAATTTCAATAGCTTTTCCTTCATAAATAATGGAATTTGAATTATCTAACAACTTTTTTGCTTCTAAAAAATTTATATTAGAAATATTGGCAATTAATTTGATATTTGAGCTATCTGCTTTTTCTTTATTTACTAAATAAATTTTATATAAATTTTCATCTAAATTAATTTGAGGGATATATGTGGTAACAACAGCCCATTGCTGGCAATTATCACAAAATAGACCAATTAAACTATCTGAAATTAAACTTTTCAATTTATCATTACACAATTCACAAGTTTCACTTACTATTTCATTCATTTTTTATTTCCTATTAATTATTTTTTTACTTGACGCTTCTATTAGTGGACCAGTAATTATTCCATTTTTACTAACAGTCATTTTAAGAAAAATATAGCACTGCAACTTTAGCTCCTCCTGCTTAAAGTCCTGCAGTTAAGACTTGATTACTGTTCACCACAGCTACTACTCCAAGTACCATAGCACCTATATAATAAAACTCCCAATCTCATCCGGAAGGTAAATACATTTACCAGCCAATATACCATTATCATCAAATATAAAACTATTTTCACTTTTAGATAATACATAAGCTAATTTATTCATGATTTTTATTGTTTCAGGATCTCTACTTTTTGAACAAATATCATACATATAAAAATATAAAACATCATTTTCTTTTTTATCAGGAAAGCAACTTAAAATTAACGACTTACCTAACACCGTATCCTTTAGATCACTTAAAGTTGTTTCAATATTATAAATATCGACCCAAACTCTCGCCTTTAAAGTATCTATATATAATTGTTTCTGATCTTCATCAAAAATTAACTTAACATCTGAAATATTGTTTTGTTCTAGTTGATTTTTAATAAAATTAAACAAAAAATTAGATGAAAAATTATTTTTACATGGAATTGAGTACGAAATCATAAATTAACCCTGTTCATTTGCTGTGTCAGCTTTCATTCCTTTGTCAGTCAACGTTTTGACCATATTTTCTTGAATTGTACTCAGTGTAGGGGCTACTGCTGCAATACCACTTGTTGTTAACGCACCATCTATTGAGCCTGTACCCAAAGAGCCAATAGCTGTATGCATCGCAATTCGATAAATCCCTCCTTCATCCCATTTTTTGCTTTTTATGCAACAAAGCCACTCTTCATTTGTTTCATCATTTAAAAAAATGATTTCATCAGCTTTAGTTAAATTGGCTGACACCGATTTTGAGCGCTCTTTACAATATCAACAAATCCTATTCTAATTCTAAAATATTAAACTCTTCATCCTCACGAATTAATAAAAATTTATTAATTTCATCCAAAACAAATGATTCTAAATTACTTCTTTTTATAACACCACTTACAATAACACTATCATAATATAAATCTCCTCCCCCTACCAAACAACCAATATTATTTAAAAGAGCACTCTCTAAATCTTTAAAATTTAAATAAATTTTAAATTCATTGTTGTGGTTTTTATCTTCTTCTATTAAATAGGGGCTTGAATCATTTTTAACTACTAATATCGCTTTTAAATTAGAGACCGTCTGATTCCCAACACTATTCTTTATATCATTAAAACTTAACATTACTTTTTAACTCCATTTGTAAAAATTGCCTGTCCAGTAAATTTACGTTTAAATTCCTCAATAGGTGTAAAATACTGCTTAAATCAGTATTACTCTTAACTTTGATCTGATAACCATCATCTCCAGCAAAAACTCTGGCTGCTCATTTATAAAAGCATAATTGGCATTTACATTTAACTTACTAAAAATATCTGATGCCTTGGTCCCATTGGTTCCTACACACTGACTTTCCCTGAAATATTTTGTTGTTTGCTTTGATACAGAGCAATATGTCACAGGTGTAATCCATTAAAAAATATAACTGATGAATTATTTTAAATAATTAAAACTTAGTAATTTTTATTAACGACATCTAATTATTGACGTTTTAAAATATAATGATGGGGTCTTCCATTTTTAGTCCAATAACTTAATAAATAATCCCCTTCTTTGACAGTTAATGGTTTAAACCCACCGACTACAGCTCCATCTGTTATTTTTCTTTCGTTCAGAGCTCGTTCAAAAGTAAATAAATTTACATTTTCAGATGGTTTGCTACAAATTATAAAAGCATCCTTTTCCTGTTCTTTGTAACGACCTATACAATCCTTCCCATTCAGTTGAAAAATTTTATTTTCTTGACTTAACATCATAATATTCATCTGATTAATTTCGCTCGTAACTTTAAGTGATGAAAATTTAGCGTAATCATCATTGCGACTGTCCAAAACTTTATAATTTCCAATTAATTCATTAAGAGACTTAATTAGTTGATTTTTTTGTACTTCAGGAGATCTAGTGTCTGAATAGGGTGTAGAACATGCAGACAATAAAAGTACTAAACTTAAAATCGTTACTGTTTTTTTCATTTTTGCTTTTCCTATTTTAAACCTTTTTTAAATTAACATAATACATCCTAGCTTAAACATATAGTGCCTTTCTTAGGCTAATGCTTTTCATAGCCAAGATGTTCTGAAAGTACAGTTTCAATCATGATTTTTTAAAGACTACTATCATTTTATTTAAATCTTCAAACATTTTAAACCTTAAGCCATTTCAGCAGTCATACTATTGATTGTTGCTTCATTTATATAAAGTATCTTTTGTAATTATTTTCATCAGGATAAATGAAAATTAAATATTTACACGGAAATTAGAACAGTCCCAAACTTATACCTCCTTAATAAGCATTTACTGCATTCTCATTATTATTTCCTACCAAATGTATCTTTTCCATACAGATATTGCGCAAGTTTTGGCGCTGCTGCTTCCGCTGCTCCTGCTGAAAGTCCCGCAGTCAAGGCATCATTGCCACCCGCAGCTGCTACAGCGGCTCCGAGTAGTGTATGGGCTAAAATTTGTGCTGCACCTCCTTCTGTATCTTTACCCTTAAAGTATTGACCAATCTCATAACTTGCGACAGGACTTAATGTTGCTGTCGCTATGCCTAGAGGCATTTCCGCTATTGATACTAGTACCACTGGTACCAGCACTCACTTGTCCTGAAATGTTCTGCTGTTTGCTCTGATAAGTTAATTAATAGAAATAATCAACTTAGTAACATTCACCCTAATTTATTAAAGCAAGAAATTTATCAAGCTCACCTCCAACATAAAGGAGAAGAGCTTGCCAAACCAATAAATATATCTTTCAAAAGACCTAGAAACTAATATCCTTTTTTCTTCATGCATTTACTATAGATACTTTCCCATAATGTATCACCTGGTTTTAGATCAGTATATATTCTATTCGCCTCATAAGAACAATCTTGATTAGCATCTGATTTTTTTTCACTATAAACAAACCCATCATTCCACCATCTAACTAAAAAACTATTACTATCATTCGTTGTACAGCCGTGAATAAAAATTAATAAGATGATAAATGACAATTTAAAATGGATCTTTTTCATATTTAATAACCTTTATTTTTTCTACACTGGAGATAAATTTTATATCTTTCATCCTCTGTTAGTTCATCTCTTGCTTGAATTCTATTAGCTTGAATAGAACAGTCAGCAAGTTCACTTGTTTTTTTTCAGTCATTATAAAACCATCGTTCCAAAATCTTACTAATGGACTATTAACATCATTTGTTGTACAACCAGCTATTGCGGATAATGAAAATATTAAAACTAATTTAAAATGGGTCTTTTTCATATTTTACAACTCTATTGAGAGTAATCACGATACCCTTTTTCACGCATACATTTATTATGTAATTTATGCCATTGAGTATTATCTCCATTAGATGATAAAATAGGATAGAATTTGCTAGCTAATTTAGAACACTCCCCATTAGCCTCACCTTCTTTTTTACTATATATAAATCCATCATTCCACCATCTGACTAAAAGACTATTACTATCATTCGTTGCACAGCCGTGAATAAAAATTAATAAGATGATAAATGATAATTTAAAATGGATCCTTTTCATATTTAATAACTTCCTTTGGATTCTTTGATGGAACTAAAGCAAGAAATTTATTTTTCAAAATACCTACAAACTAATATCCTTTTTTCTTCATACAATTTCTGTATATTATATATTGTTCATCATCATTTAAGTTCTTTATTGTCTGGGCCTCATTTGACTCTTGGGAACATTTTTTATTAGCTTCCCCTCTTTTTGGAGTATAGATAAACCCATCATTCCAAAATCTAACTAAAGGACTATTGCTATCATTTGTTGCACAACCTTGCATTAATAAAGGTAGACACAGTATACCTAATTTAAAATGGATCTTTTTCATATTTAATTACTTCCTGTGGTTTACTGGATGGTACTAATATAGGTAAAGATAAGTTTGTTGAATTCTTATTTCCCCATTTTTGTTTATATTCGTCGAAATAATCATTAGTTACTCTATCTTTTTTTGATACTATCTTTCCTTTTCCATCAATATATTCTCCTTTTCCGTTAACTAAAAATTGAGATGGAATTTCAGCACTATAACTACTATGTGAATAACATAGCCAACAAGTTCCTCCACTTGATGGATTACCACCTAAAATCAAAGGTGGACGACCAACAAAATCTGCTTGATGTACTGCAGAATATACTCCTGTTGAATTTGTAGAGTTGGGAATCAAAAATTTATTATTTGAAATTAACCAATCACTATAATCTTGAACATTCGTTGCAGTTCCATAAAAACGAACCTGATTAAGCGGTATTGCAGTTAGCCCATTACGATTTGCATTTTGTATTGCAACACTTGTTGTCAAACCACCTCGACTATGATTACTGAGGTCAAGTAAATAACCTTGGTCTTTAGCATATTTGTATAATTCTATATTTGTCTTCTCTGCATTTGTTAAAGGTAACCGCCCACCTAATAAATCATTACTCTTGTCATGGGCTGCATACAATAATTCAGAAATAATATTCGTAGTTGGAGGGTTATATACAACAAATAACCCATCTTTATTTGTTGTCCATAAATTCTGTTTCACTGCATTTTTTAAGGCATCATCTAATGGGTTCATAATTCCATTATTGGAAACAGTAATTACACCTGTATTTTCATTTGGATTTATATCGTTCATATTAAAAATTTGTCTTTTATCTCCGATCTGCACTTTTCCATCTTCTAATGGTCTTTTGGATTTATCTGTGTTCGAATCAGCACAATATAAGGAATCTCCATTACATTTAATTTCCCATATTTGCGTTGGCATGGTTGCAGCTCGTTTTACTGGATCTGCTACAACAGCTGAACCAACATATGAAAGTGCTTCTGTACTTCCATAACCATATAGCGCCCCCATTGCTCCATCTATATAGAATGCATATTTTTCAAGTTTATTTGCTTCAGCTTCCAATTTAAGCGATTCAGCAGTGTTATAACCATTTTTTCCATTGACATAATTATTACGTCTAATTTCTTCTGCTTCTGCTCTCATTTTATCAACTTTATTATAGATTTCTTGTTTAGCTTCCTGACGAGTTTCATCAAACTTCTTCGTTACCTCCATCTGTAAATTAATTTCACTTTGAACCTTTTCTTTGTCAAAGTTATTTTTAAGTGCACCACTGTTGTCACGTGCTGTATCGGTCGTAATATTGGTCAGTATTTCAGACTTAATCTGTTCTGCTGTTTTACCTGTTAATGCTTGCTGGGCTTGTTCATCTCGGATCGTAATATTCTGAGTATTAATACCGCTCTTGGTGACACTACTGTCTTTTTCACTGTCTACCCCAAAGCCGATAGATTTACTTACACCTGTGATACTGGATGCATGTTTATCAATTTCTGTTGGAGTGGAAATCACAGTATCAGGTTGTCTTTGTCCTTTCGCATCACTTTTTCCTGCATTAAACCCTGCACTTAAACTAATACCTTTGGCATCATACTCACTGACATTTCGAATATCTGAATGCGTCAACGTACCTGTATCTAGGCTATTTTTCTTTAAGTTTTCTGCAGCCTGTGTAGAGGTAATGATGGCACCTTTTAAATCTGTGTTTTTATTCACTTTGATTTGGTAGCCATCATCTCCTGCATAAATACCAGACTGTTCATTGACAGATGCATAATTGGCATTTACATTCGATTTGCTAACGCTTCCAGAAACATTACCTCCACTAAAACCTACACTGACTTGCCCTGAGATATTTTGCTGTTTGCTCTTATACGTGGCTTTGTCCTGTAGACTTTCGATATTCAGTTCATTAGCATCTATCTGTACACCTTTTCCTTGTACCTGACCACCGATGATATTGGTCGCATTACCACTGCTGATTGTGGTTAAGCTGTCTTTAGAACCCACATGACTATTGACATAACTGGTGTCTGTGCCACTACCTTTACCCTTACCTAAATTTCCACCAGCAGTAATCCCCATCCCTGTTTGATTACTTACAGTAACACCCGCATTCCAGCCTGAACTCTTGTTCCCTGATTCCTCAATCATTTTTTGTTCAGCCGCTTTAATATTGACATCATTGTCTGCTGCCAAATGAGTGCCTTTCATTCCAACAACATCTGAGCCAATGATATTAATATTGGATTTGTCTCCTGCACCTGTGGCAACAATATTGGTTTTTCCACCTGCATAAACTTGGCTTTGACTGGCTGTTGTACTTTGTGTACGGCTAAATTCTGTATTTTTCTGTTCACCGTAGGTTAGACTTACACCAACTTCTACATTACTCGCATTTTTAATATCACTCGCAACCTTGCCAATTTGTTTAAGTGACTGTCCAGCTTTATATGCGTCAAATCCTGCATTGGCTGCTGCCATTGCATTGACACGGTCATTTTTACTTTGACCAACTTGTTTTGCAGAATTCGATACCGATTGCACAGCGGTTATGACGGGAACATTTACCGCAAGTGTTAAGCCTTTTTGTTCCATTTCATATTTATAATCACTGGTGCTTTGTTCTTTTGCAGCTTCTATATTGACTTGTTGTGCCAATATATTCACATCACCTTGTTTTGATGAAACTGTACTTCCTGTTTGTTGATATGTTTTTCCTGCAATGATATTGGTATTGCCATTTAAACTACCCACTGTTGATCCTGTATTGGTTAACTGGGTATTTTTTTGTTCTGTTAATTCATTCTTTTTACCTACGCTAAAACCAATGCCATCACTTGCCATCAGTCCTGATTTTTTAGTGATCTTCTCTGAATAATCTAAATACTTGTTTTCTGCTCCCGTAATACTGACATTTTCCTTGGCCTGAATTTGCGTTAATTCATCTGAAACCACATTACTGCCACGGATATTAATATTGTTGGCATTAATAACAACTTTTTTCCCTTCAACAGTACTCGCGATTGCCTCATCACTTACTTTATGGTTTTTACTTTGATCTGTACGGCTACTGAGCAAACCTTTACTCTGAATCTTTTGAGCTTGTTCGCTATCTAGATTTTGACGCCCTTCAACAATATTAACGTTTTGTTCGGCACCCAGATAGCTGGTACCTTGTTCACTGCTAATTTGCGAGCCTTTTACTGTGATGTTATTCGCTTGTAAGACGGTATCCCCTTTACTGTGGATCACTGAGCCCACATCCTGCTGTTTTTTGATATAGCTATAGGTGTCTTGATCGGTAACCGCACGGTTATTGCTCTGGGTTTTTACACCTTCAATGTTTAAATCGCCTTTGTTCTGAATATAAGTATTTCCAGAATCATTAACAATTGCTGCACCTTTAATCGTGGTATCACCACCCACACGAATCGAAATACTGGTCTTAAGATTGTCGGTATTGCTCACCTGTGTATTTGGCTTCGAAGAGGCTGATGTATAAATTCCTGCTAAACGATCAATCCCCGTATAGCTCGACTGGCTTTTCCCTAAATCATTTGCACTACTCTGCATAGAACTCTCAAGCTTAAAGTTCTGACCAACATCCAAAACCACTTTATCTTGTGCTTGAATTGTTCCACCAATGATATTTAAATCTTTTTTTGTGGTTAGTCCAACTTGATTTGCCTGAATACGTCCATTCAATACATCCATATTATCAGCACTTAAAACTACTGCTTGTCGTCCCGCAATCGTTCCCGAATTAACCACATCACCTTGCACATCCAACTTAATCGAGTCTGCAGAAATAAGTGTACCATCACCTTTTAGATCACCCACTCTTGCCTGAACATAGACCTGTGGGACCAATGCTTTAGTGGTTGTACCATCTGCAAGTTTAATGGTTTTTTCTTCTAACCAAACGATATCACTGGTGAGTTGCGCAATCTGAGCCGCTGTTAAGGCAATACCCGGTCTTAGATTATAAAGTTTGGCAAAGCTTAAACCATTATTCATCAATGCCTTATATTGCTCTTCATCTGAACCATAACCCTCAAGGAAACGATAGCCTGTAAGTTTTGCGACTTGATCCTGAACCAAACGTTGCTCGTAATAGCCATCACCAAGACGCTTTTGCTGCATCGCTGGATCAAGTCCTAATGCATCCAGCATATAGTCAGAGGACAGCCATTTTTTATAATTGGAAAAGGCTGGGTCCGTTTCAATCAAATATTTAGCTTGGCTATCTTTGGTGGTAATAAATAATGCATTACTCGGTAAAGTTAAATAATCTTGTGAAATCGTCCGAACGGTGATGTCATCTGTCTGAGTGATTGCAGTTGAATCATTTTTCACCCCATCAATTTGATTACTTTTAACCTGATCTACATTTTGTTGTTGTGCATTGACCTCTGTAGACTGCTGTGAATCCACCTTCAATTGATCTGGGCTCAGTGGCTTTTCTACACCTGTCACATCTTGGCTAATGCCTGCGCCTGCATCCACATCAAGCTGCTGATTTAATGCTTGTTGTATATTCAATTGTGCTTGTTTAGCTGATACAGCATCTTCAATTTTTTGCTGCACTTGTCCAGTCTTTAGACTTTCAATAGGATTATTGGATTGACTTGTGGTGTACTCTTTGACAATCCCTAACTGAATCGGTTGAGTCTTCACCTCATCTGCTGGTGTATGTGGGGTCTCACTCCGCTCTCGATTACATTTTTTGTTGTTAAGTTTTCCACAATATTCTACTGTATGGTATGTCTTCTTATTCGTTGCCTCATCCACTCTCACCACATGTTTTAGTTCTGTAGAGTCATTTTTTATAGACCGGATTCCATTGGTAATTGCAAGTCCAACCAATACTTGACTATCTTTATTTAAAAATTGAGCATCCGGTGTGAAACTCAGATTACCACCCGCAATAATTTTAGCTGGGCTGGTGGTTTTAACTTCATCTTCAAGTTGAATTCGTGTAAATTCATATCTATACCAATCCTCTCCATCACCACCTCCAAAATTTTTTGTCGGAATATTACTGCCAGCTTCAGGAATAATAAGTACAGCATTCTTAGCTTCACCTGCATTTTTAAAACGAACTACACTTGAATCCCAACGGTTGTTATCATCCCCATATTCAGTAATATTTTTGCGACTTTTTTCTACCAGCGCATTAATCACTAAGTTTTCATTCACATTCTGGATATTCTTAGCGCCCAAATACATGTTCCCGAGTGATTCAATCACTGCACTGCCATTATAAATTTGCTCTGCATTGCCTTGAGCTTTTAAATTCTCATCTAGGCTACCCCCAACATTGAGTTCTCCTGCACTAAAGATCCATGCATTATCAAGTCCATTTTCTTTAACAATACCACCCGACTGATTGTTTAAGATTTTGATCCCTAAGTCCATATCACCTCGTGATGCAATCACCGCGCCTGTGCCAGCAGAGTTCGACTTGTTATCAAGCGTATTGGCCTGAATCGCAACATGCGTACCATAAATTCGTGCACCATCATTCCAAACACGATCAGCTTGAATATGGGTCAAATCACCATTGATTAAGCCTTGATTATGTACGGTGTCTTGTGCGATTAAATGCGTTTCATTGGATGAAATACTTGCACCCGCTTGGTTTTGAATATTTTTTGCATTCAGTTCAACTTTTTGCCCAGCGCTCAGTTCAGACTGATTGATTAAATCCTGTTCGGTACTGAGTTTAAGTGTGCCATTGGCTGCAATTTGATCCGCTTGGGTATGGGTATAGCTTTGTTTTAAGTCGATATCAACATTGCCCTCACTGATGATCTTGCCTTTATTGACCAATTCATTGGCTTTCAGATTGAGCTGATTTTTTGCCAGTAACTCGCCATCTGTATTGTTTATATTCAGGGTTTTATCGGCTGTACCAATATTTAAACTATTCAAGCTACTGATTGAACCCAATTGATTACTCAATTGGTTGTTGATATTCAATGTTGCATTTTCACTGGCACGGATCACGCCAGATTGGTTATCGAGTTGTTGTGTATTGATTTCAATATTTTTAGCATCAATGCCACCCAGTACAATGCTATCTTTGGTCTGGGTATTGATCACTTTCATCGCCTGCGCTGTCAACTTTTCTCCAGCAACAATATGACTTCCCACACCACTGTTATTAATCGTATCTGAGTTTAAACTGACATTTTTCTGTGCTTGAATTTTTCCAGCCAGGTTATCGATACGACCGCCAGCAGTTTGTTGTTGCAATGTTAGGTCTGCTTGGCTATTGATTTGACCACTGTTGTTATTGATATTCTGTGCCGTAATATTGGCTGAACCAATCGTAGCAATATAGCCACTGGTATTTTCGAGCTGAGAAACATTGAGCAGATCAAGACTGCCTTGACTGAGAATACCAGCTTGATCACCTGAGTTATTATTGATTAATGCATTTTGTTGGGTATCAATTTTAATCAACTGTTCAGCCTGAATTAAACCTGTTTGGTTATCCAGTTTTCCTGTTTTTAAATCTACAGTTTTGGCAATAATTTTACCGTTTTGATTACTGAGCTGCTGTTTTTGTGTATCAATATTCAGTTGATTCTGTGCAGCAATTTGTCCAACACTATTGTCTAAACCAACACTATTTAAACTTGCATTTTGCCCAGCATAAATATCTCCTTGAGCATTGATCAATTGTCCTTGCGCATTCAGCGTAATATCAGCATTTTCTGAGCGTAAGATTCCTTGTGTATTATTCAGCGTATGACTTTGAATATCTAAATTTTGCCCAGCTGCCAATACACCCTTTTGGTTTTGAATATCACCCTGAACCTTAACCTGTGCTTGAGCTTCTGAATAGATCTGCCCTTGCTGATTGTTCAGTTGAGTGGCATTTAAATCCAACTGGTTTTTGCTATAGATAGTGCCCTGCTGGTTATTCAGTGCCGCTGCATTGATCTTGGCTTGGCTACCCGCGTAAATTTCACCTGTCTGATTGTCAAGGTTCTGCTCTACATTCAAATCCAGTTGGTTCTGTTCTGAACGGATTTTGCCTGCCGTGTTGTTGATGTTTTTGGCTTGGATCTGTAGCTGTTGGTTGGCTGCAATGCTACCAGATTGGTTGTTCAGATGATCTGTAACAGCGAGTTGCAACTGATCTTTGGCATAAACGATACCTTCAGTATTATCAACCTGTTGTGTTGTAGCATTCAGTGATGCACCCGCTATCACTTTACCTTTTTGATTACTGAGTTTTTGTGCATTCAACTCAATCGCTTTAGCTGCCGAGATTTCACCCGCTTGGTTACTGATATCCTTTTGAACATTGAGTTTCAGTTGATCTTGTTGCGAACGGATTTGTCCAGCGTCATTGATGACTGAATCCGCTTGTATCTCAGTCAATTGTTCTGCTGCAATAATCGCTTGGGTATTATTTAACTCACCTGTTGCCGAAAGCTGTAATTGTTCCGCGGCATAAACCACACCTTCAGTATTGTCTAAGTTGTTCAGCTGAATATTGGCATTTGCACCTGACTGGATTTTACCTTTTTGCGATGTCACGTTTTGCGCGGTCAGATTCAGATTTTTTGCTGCTGAAATTAAACCGCTATTATTCTGAATATTTTGAACGATGCTTAAATTCAAATCGGCATTTTCTGAACGGATTTGTCCTGTCTTATTCACCAATTGCTGCGCATTTAAGTTTAAGTTTTGCTCTGCGGCTAAAGTTCCAGCGCTGTTATCTACTTCACCAGCAACATTTACATCTAATTGTTTTTTAGAATAAATCGTACCTGACTGGTTATTCAGCTGTGACAGATTTAATTGGCTATCTGCGCCTGAAATCAATTGTCCAGCTTGGTTGTCTAATTGCTGGGTATCCAACTTCAATACTTGTGCAGATTGAATACTGCCTGACTGGTTATTGATGCTTTGCGTTAGGTTTAAATTGACATCACTTTGTTCGGATTGGATTTGCCCTTTTTGGTTATTGAGGTTTTGTCCTTTGATGCTCAATGCTTGTTGCGATGCGATTAAGCCTTGTTGGTTACGAATATCTTGTGTTGCTTGAATATCCAATTTGCCATCAGCATAAACTGCCCCCGTATCATTGTTCAGCTCACTGACTTGTAAACTGGCATCTCGTCCAGCAATGATTTTGCCAGACTGGTTGTCGAGTTTCTGGCTCACGACATTAAGGTCTTTTTCAGCAAGGGTTTGAATCACACCGCTTTGATTATTTAAATCCGCTGTTTTAAAGTTTGCATTACCCGCAGCACTGATTACACCAGAAGTATTATTCAATGTTTGTGCAACATTGACCGTCAACTGTCCATTAGCATCACTTTGAAGCAATTGTCCTTGTTGATGGCTCAGTTCAGTTGCATTCAAATCAATATTTTGTGCAGATGTAAGCGCTTGGTCTAAATTGGTAATGCCTAGATCAAGTTGTAGATGGCTGTTACTTTGGATTTTGCCTTGTTGACCTTGTAAATTTTGTGCTGTGATTTTTAACTGTTGATCACCCGCATGTAAAATTTCACCTGCAACCGAGTTCAGTGTATTGGTCTTGATTTCAGTCTTGTTGGCATTACTAATAATCTGCCCAGCATTGTTATCAATCTGATTCACTACATCTAAAATAAAGTCATTTTTACCTGTGTGTTGAATTAGACCTTGCTTGTTATTTAATTTAGCAGTGTTGAGATTAACTTGCCCCGCACTGTATTGTCCTTTTTCATTGTCAATACTTTGGGTTGCAGTTAAATCCAGTTGCTCATCCGCAATAATTTTTGCATTGCTGGTATTCAGCTGGGTTGTTGCAATATTGATCTTTTTGGCTTGGCTTTCACTTTGACTTAAATCTGCTGTTTGAGCGGCTTTAATTTGAATTTGATTGCCTGCCAAAATTTTTCCTGCCAGCTGAACCTGTTGCGCATCAATATTCAGTGTGGCATCGGCATTGCTCAGTTTCCCGTCTTTGTCTAATCCAGCGACCCATACTGCATTTTTATCGCTGACAATGGTATTTGCTTGAACCTTGATTTTATTCAGTGCAGCCAATTGACCATGCTGTTGTAATTGATTGGCTGTTAAATCAGCACTATTACCAGCATAGATTTGCCCGGTACTTTGTAACTGCTGAGCATTCAATTTAAGATTTTGCGCAGCAATCAGATTCCCTGCTAAATCTTGCGTCGTACCATTATCAATTTGATCAACATTGATGTTTAGATCTGCTGTTTTGGATTGAATCGTACCCTGTTGATTGTTTAAGCGCTGACCTGTCAGGTATACATTCTGTGCTGAAATCTCCCCTTTAGTATTGTCTAAAGTTTGAATAGACAGCTTGGCATCCGCATTGACTGAACCGATTACGCCTTGTGTATTATTGGTATTTGCAGAATTTAGAGTTAATGCATCCGCAGCCAGTATTTGACCTTGACGATTATCGACCTCAGCTGAATTTAAATTGAGTATCTTGGCGCTTTGTAAACGGCCTTGATTGTTATTTAATTGTTGTGCGGTTAAATCAAAGCGTTGATTGGCACTAATGACACCTTTTTGATTATCCACCTGCTGTGCAGTGATATTCACCACATTCGCAGTGAGTTTACCTTGTTGGTTGTCAAAGTTTTGTCCATTAAATTGCAATTCCGGCAGTTGAATTTCACCACCATTATTTTTAATACTGTCTTGTACGTTTAAACTGATATCCGCATTGTTGACAATTGTACCTTCAACATTGGCAATATCTTGAGCAATCTGAATATTCCCAGCGTCGAAAGTCTTGGGGGTCAGGTCTGTGGGTGCGACTTCAACCGTACTTGAGTCTTGCGCTGAAGACTGTTGCTCTGGATCTGTCACACTTGGCGATGTGGTTCCACCTGGTGTTTGCCCTGTCCCACTATTCTCTTTAGTTGCCTGACCAATTAAGCCCTGAGTATTGTCTAAGATTTTTGCACTGATGTTGAGTTGCTGTTGACCTGTTTGCTCGATTTTACCTTTATTATTACTTAAGTTTTGTGCGGTAAAATCAATTCGTCCTGCATTGATCACACCCTCATTATTGTCAATCTTGCCTTGAGCATTGAGTTTAATTTCATCACGGGTCGCGATCAGACCGCTGTTTTGAATATTGTCGGCTTGAATTTGTATTTGTTGTTGTGTGCTACTGATATTACCGCTGTTTTTTACATTGCTTGCCTGAATTGAAATTTGATCTTTATTGGCAATCATATTGCCTGTATTGATTAAGTCACCATTGGCATTTAAATGCATTTGACCGCTCAAAGCATTGAGTGACCCTGCGTTACGCACCCCTAAACCTTTTTCAGTACCGACTAAAAATATTTTTCCAGCATACATACCACCCAATTTTCCAACATCAAGGGCAAAGTTTGGTGTAGGTGAGGATGTGGTACTTGTCGTTGCTGTAATCTTTGCTGAGTTCTGATCTTGAACATTGATGTCGTTTTGACCCAACACGGTTTTTAGCTCATTGGCATATAAACCCGCATTGACGTTTAAAGCACGTGTATAAATATCGGTATATGGGGTTAAGCTTCCATTTAAGCCTTTCCCCGCAATGGTCACTTGCCCTTCACGTACTCGGAATGAATCCAGATAACCTTGATGCATTACTGCTTGACCCGTGGTTAAGGTAAAACGATCTGCGTTAATCACCCCACAGCCATCACAGACCAAACCAGATGGATTGGCAATCACCACTTGCGCTTGTTTACCCGCAACCTCCAAATAGCCTTTGAGCTGGCTCGGATTACTGCTGTTCACTTCATTCAGGATTACCTTGGCTTCACCTTTGGCGAGCCATGGATTGCCTTGTACCCAACCACCCAATTGGGTTTGAGTATTATTTCGTGCATTATTTAAAATCGTACCTTCCTGCCCCACATCAAATTGGGTATAGGTATTGCGTGATACACCACCTGCACTTGGGGTTTGAATATTGACTTGGGTTAAGCCATTACTGGTATTGAGTATCGTGGCTTGTTGTGAATTTGGTGCTGATCGATCTGCCACAATTTGACTTTCAGCGATGGTTGCCATCGGCAAGGTGTAAATTGCTGCACCTAATAAACTCACCACAGCAAAATTAATCGGATTGAGTTTTTTTATAGGTGATTGAAGATGCACCTGTGATATCTTCTATTTCGATTTCACCAATCGCATGTGATTGCCCTGCAGTTTTTGTACGGCTTTTTACAATCTCAGCAACCGCAATAAACATGCCACGTGCTTGGCTAAAAATAATACGATAACGATTCTTATTCATAATGTTTTACCTCAATGTTTTAATATTTTTTCAAGATTGAATGTTCTTTTTCATCCATCAGCGACTTGTGGCCAAAATCGGGTGTTGTTTGATCCATTCCCTTAACTCTAATTTAGAAACTGATTTACCATGAAACGTCATGACTTTAATCTCTCGAATATCAGCTTTATGGTAAAGTGCTCTAAAACATTGCTCAGGGAATAAGTACTTTTCAATTAATCTTTTAATCAAAGCACTGTGACCTAAAGGTGCAAACCAATTAATCAACCACATACGATCACCACAATTCCAATTTGGGTGTGTATAGATCCAAAGTTCAGAATGCACATATTGAGCTTCGGACTGTTCATCTAAATTTGCCCATGAAATATAGCCCAAGGGTTGAGAATCATGGCTAAACAGTGCAAATTGACGGCTTTTAATCGTCGGTAGCACACGTAATGCAGTATCTGAAACAGTTAAATTTTTGCAATTCTCTGATACAAACCATAACCATGTCATCCCACCAAGCACCTCTGCTTCATTCCATTGTTCTTTGGGAAATAATGCGGGTGAAATAATGTCGATATCTTCAAATTTCATGGCTTCAACCTATTCTTTTTAAATCTTTATTTGACTTAATGATTAAACTTAATACATCCAGTTCAGGCTAAATCCTGTCGTCACATTGTCTGTTCTATAATGTTCTGGTTTTTTTAACGGCGTCCCAACAAAGACGTCATAACTGGCAGATTTTAAGATTTGCCCTCGTAATCCAAAGGCAGCACCCATCAAACTTGTTCCCACTAAAGGATTCGGTTCATGTGCGGTTTTACCCCCCACTTCACCATAGTCAATTGCTGTGTACCATTGCATCGGAAGCTTAAACATTGAGCCACTGATTTCATTACGCACTAAAAACCCATTATCTGCCAATAAGGTCTGTTCACCGTCATATCCTCTTACGGTATAGCGATTCCCAATCGAGAATCGATCTTGTGGAGTCAGGGGTTTTTTACTGTACTGTGTTCGCCATTCAGCAAGGTATCGTAGTGATTGATTGCCGACTTTAAATGGGACTTGCAGACTGGCATTGGCTTGTAAAATACCGACATGGGTATAGGCTTCGCCAAATTGCTCTTCAGGTGCATGCATTGCATTAAATGCACCTGTGCCTCGTTTATAGGTTAAATTACCTGTTAAAGTCGCATTGGCTAGATATTCTGTATGATCCAGACTGGCTTTCCAGCCGCCGGTTTTTCGACGTTGTACTTCAATTTCTACATCATTGATGAAGTTTTGTGATTCCCGATACCATCCTCCCGCACTTGCTATGGTTTTTCGTTTGGCATCAAGGTAAAGCACACGAGATAAATCAGCCCCGATCAGTTTGCTTTTGCCGCTATAAATATAGCTTTGTTTGTCACCTGCAACTGTTTGGTTATAATCAGACTGGCTATAACTGGTGCTGAGTAACCAATATTTGAGTGGAATGCTATAACTTATGTAATAACCGTCCGTTCCGCGTTTACCTTGATCTCCCCCACCCAAATCATGGTTATAACTGCCATAAAACAAGTCATTTGCAGTAAACAGATGGTCTAAAGATAAGGTTGCTGTGCCTTGATATTTCCCAGTTGAATCTGAGCCTGCATCATCAACACCTAAATGAATCCGGTAGGGTTTTGATTGTTGCCATGCCAGTTCTAAATCACTATAGCCAGGTTGATTACGCTGTTCTGAGGGTTTAATTTTAAAGTCAGCCTCAACAGTCGGCACACGTTTAAAGTTTTCTAAACCTTGTTCAATATCCCGAATATTTAAAATATCCCCAGATTGAACAGGCAAGGCATTAAATTTGTGAGCACGCTTAGACGTCCCTTGAACAAATTGAATTTGATCCACTTTCCCAGCAATCACTTGAAGTTTAATTTCACCCGAAGCAATGTTTTGTTGGGGGAGCAGCATACGTGTGGTGACATAACCATGACTAATAATACTGTTTTGAATCAGATCTAAGGCTTGGTTTAAGCCTTGTACCCCAATACATCGGCCAATGAGATTATGTTGACCTTGCGTGACGGGGCGCATAGCAAAAGTAAATTGACGCGCATCATCCCCGATCAATACAAATTTTTTAATTTCAAAACACACATCTTCACTATTTGATTTTAGATATTGTAGTTGTGGTTGAGTTTGAAGTTGTTTTTCTAGTCCCGTTTGTACTACAGCTTCGGGCTGTAATTGCTTTTGTAGTGCTTCATCACGTTGTTGCTGGCGCTGAAGAGCATCTAATTCTAACTCTGGGCGTAATTGTGGATCCGCTGCATTTGTTACACCACCCAAAAACGTTAAAAAAATAGCGAAAGAGGTTCTCTTGTAAATAAAGTTTTTCATGTCAATAATAATTATACTAAATTTTATATTTTATTATTTCTAAATAATAACATTTTGTAAATAGGACAAACTGTATATTCTATCTATATTTGCACTATTTAAATCCTGAATTAATTTAAGTGATTAAAAAGCTATACTTATTAAATATCCCCACCCTACTCTCAATTCGATAAATATTAACCAGCACTCTAATATTTATAATTTATTAATCACTTAAAAAGTTTCTTTTTTTGTTTTGATGCTTTGCCGATAACTCAACCATTAGATAAAAATATTTTTTATTTACAAGAACTTAAAAAACTAAATCCCTATAATTATTTCAATTAAATACATATTAAAATCATTATTTAAAGTGTTTTTTTGAGTATTTTCTTGAGAAATTTTATGAGTTGATTGCGTGCGTTTAGAATCTTTTTATGTATTATTTTTATTATTAGTCATGCATTTTTCCTTAGCATTATTTTTAATAAATTGTATTATTCTTTCATTATTTACAATAAATTTTTTATAAATTCAAGAGTAATTCATAATATTATCGCCTTTATCTTGTATAATATCACGAGAATCATCAGAAAATTTATTATTTAATTTCAAACTGGATTTATCATTATCTAACCACTGGGATGTATACACTTTATATTCTATTTAATGCTTATTATTTGTATTTATTGCTCTTATTTTTAATGAATTTTCACTCTACAAAAATCAAGCTTTTTAAGCAAAATCTGTGTATAAAATCGCTCACTCAAAAAATTTATGCTCAATTTGCGTTACCCATGCATATTTCGTTCAATTGTTTCCCGCTCATACATAGATTTTTTCATTAAGCTTATATTTATGAAATATTTAAATACTTTTATAAACGATAGCTTTATCCATTATCTATTTTTCATTATTCTAAGGCTTATACTAATTGTAAATTCAACCAATATGATTAAAATGTTTGGACTGAAATCGTCTTAACCCTACTTTATCTGGGTCCAAGGTGCATACTTAACTAAAAAAATGAGCAGAATAAATGACAGCCTGGCAACGACTGGCAATAGAACCCACTTCAGATCAACGGGAAATAAAGCGGGCTTATGCAAGACAACTGAAAACCATTGATCAGGATACGCAAGCTGAGGCTTTCATTTTACTAAGAGAAGCCCTTCAGGAAGCACAGGCTGAAGCAGAAATGATGGCCTATGAATCTGAATACGAAGAAGATGTAACACCGTCAATTATTTATGATGTCAATGTAACGACGGATACCGACATATCTTCAATTACATCTGCTCAAATTGAAATATTATTTGTAGATCTTGAACAACAGATGACCACGCAAAATATTAAATTTAATATAACGGATGCAATTATACAATTTGGGATCGCCTTACAGGCTGTCAGTGATCAAAGTGTAAAGACTGAATATCTGGAACGATTAAAACATTTATTACAGCAGTTTCAGTTGGAAGACTTCTTTGAGCTTGCCAGTTGTACCGCTATTACAGATCCATCTGCTTTAGAAGATACAGTAATTCATCATGATCAGGAATACTCATATCACCAGACCTCAGCAGATACGGATATCCCTGATCATGAAAGCGCTTCACCTTTAACTCAGCTTCATCAGGTTAGCGATGCACTCTGGGATCAGAATATTAGTGATACTGTATTTGATAAATTTACCCAATTACTCACTGAGCAATCTGAGCTGACACTAGCCCAGCAGATTCAAATCAAGGATCAGCTCCTCGGACCTCTTGCTGAAATTGAAGCTGATGTGCTAAATCCCGAATATTCACGCTTCCTTGATCTGTGGAATACAATCTATTCAGATGATATTCATCATTACGATTATGCTTACTATAGCAATATTTTGCAGTCTAAATTGGACACTTATCAGAGCAACAAATTATTGCTGCAAAGTTTACCATCTGAGCGAAATCAACTATTACAGCTACTGTCAGGCACACAGAAATTTCAGCCTTTCCGCATGCTTAAATTGCAAAGACAGCTTGGCAAAGATCATCCTCAGCTCAAAATAATGGATCTCCTTAACCAGTTTCATTTACCAAATACTGAGCAGAATATTAATTTCAGTTTTCTAAAAAGTTTAGCTGTAAACAAAAAATTTATTGTTATTGATCTAATATTTGCGATGAGTACTTTAGTCTTTTTGCAGACATTCTGGGGAAAGCAGCTCACTGGAGCAGCCATTTTACTGAGCACAGCAATCTTCAGTTTACTTTTTATTTTTCTGATTCAGCCTGCTTTTCATGCAATCATGACGACACATTCAGATCATGAAACACGACTAATCCGATTCAGTCAGATCTGGTTTCTAACCGGATTGGTTTTGTGCAGTTTTATCCATTGGTTTAATCCTACCCTACACCAGGTTCTGAGCTATGGTTGGGTACTTCTTTCTGTCTTTTTATTTGGTTGCCTGCAACTGGTCGCAAGGCCTGATATGAATCAACTGCTGCAAAGTAGCTATATTCATTTCGACAGATGGATGATGTTGGCTGGTCTGGCTACGCTGTGTGGTGGCTTCGCATTTATATATTATACCGTCGGACATCCGAACTATCCTTGGTTACTGGTATATAGCTTAATTCCTGCTGGCTTTTTACTGCTACCAGACTCTTTTAGACCACTGTTCGCTATCTTTGGTTACCGCAAGCAACAGCATAATTTAACAGATAAGGCTATTTTCTACAGAAGCATTGGTATTGTGTGTCTACGTCTAATCTGGATGTTTAGTTTTACCTATTTCCTCGTATCTGCTCAATCCCAACCCTATATGTATTTAGGTTGTATCGGATTCGCTGCTTTACTCCTAACAACCCTCAACACCAGAAAATTATCTTCGTGCTTAAAATACCTATCCTATCTCGGAATAATGTACCTAACTCTTATGACCTATATTATCCCTTTGGTCATAGGTTCTTATCTGTTTCTGAGTATAAAAACTAAACGGGAACAGAATATTTCATAAGGAAATACAGGACATCAGTATAATTGGCTGATGTCCTACAAGATTGATCATCAATACTCATCAAAGAGCTTCAGGTCTTCAATTTCATTGAGAAATTTCTCGAAATACTGACGTACTTCCCTGATCTGCCTATCATCCTGTTGGTTCAGTATTTGGTGAAAATGCTGAGTCCGCTCCCCAATCTGTAAACGCAGATCGCCAGTATGTTCGCTATACAAGCGTTCGGCACGAAGTAACAAGCTTTTGTTCACCAGATTTTCACGCGGATGAATCTTTAAATCCTGTAACTGTTTACGGGCCTTTTCGACTTGTTCTTTAGACATAGTACTCTGATGATTAACAACCACTTTCTGTAAATTTTCACCAGTAGCAGGGATATGGACATCTACATCAAGAACACCATTGGGATTATAGGAAAAACGCACATCAATGGATAAGCACTCATCATTGGCTGGTAAAGCAACTGTTAATTCCCCTAAGAAAATATTTTCACTGCATAGCCGATGCTCACCTTGATATATCTTTACGAATATCTCGCGCTGTCCTTTATTCATTGCAGTATAAGTATTGACTCGACTCGCAGGAATCACAATATTACGTTCCAAAATTGGAGAAAACTGATCATCTGATCCCACTGCTATCCCCAAACTAAATGGACAAACATCTGTCAACACAACTTCTTTGAGGGTTTGATCCTTGGCCTTTAGTCCTGCTTGTATCGCAGCGCCACGCACAATTGCCTCATCTGGCTGTATGCTGGTGGATGGAAATCGACCAAAAAGTTTGGTGACAAGTTTACGAACAGCAGGTATTCGAGTTGCTCCACCAACCATGATAATCTGATCAACCTGTTGTGGTAAAATCCGCGCATCCCTTAAAGCCCGTTCAAGTGGTCGACGTAACCGCATTAATAATGATTCAGCCCAATTGGTCAGATCATGCTGGCTAATATCCAGACTCGCTTCCTTACCATCCCATTTAAAAGTGAGTTGGGTTTGGCTCTCTTTACTCAGTACATGTAGGGTATGCTGCGCTCTCGCCTTTAAAGCGATCTCAATATCATGAGGTATGGTGCTTTCTGTAAAATTAAAAACATGTGCATGTTGCTTCCAAAACTGCTTTATCAACAGCTGGACAAAATCATCACCACCAAGATAATTGTCTCCTGCACTGGCACGCACTTCGATGACACCATCGAATAATTCAACAATGGATACATCAAATGTGCCACCACCTAAGTCGAAAATCAGGAAACAACTGTCATCTGTCTGTCCAAGTCCATAAGCAAGTGCTGCTGCTGTTGGTTCATTGATTAATCGACTGACTTTTAAACCAGCCAATTCTGCCGCGGCAATAGTTGCCTGTCGCTGGATATCATTAAAATATGCAGGTACTGATATTACAGCTTCATCAATCTCACATTGCAAAACCTGCTCAGCATCTTGTTTTAGAGATCCTAAAATAAGCGCAGAAAGTTCAGTCGCAGAAAAATCCTGCTGCCCCAACTTCAGCCGTTTTGCTGTTCCCATCAATCGCTTGAAACTGGTGAGAACCTCCCTTCCACTACTTCTCAGTTCCAGTGCAGCCTGACCGATAAGCATTTGCCCCTGTTCATCCAGTGCAATTGCTGAGGGCGTTAATTTAGTGCCATAAACGTTTTCAATAATTCGTGCTTGACCATTCTCAAACACACTGACTAAGGAATTACTCGTTCCAAGATCTATTGCTATTAAGGGTTTTAATGCTGTCATTGTTATCTGGTATTTTAATGAAAATAGAAATTAAGTTTATAGCTATTCTAGTAGATCAGAATTACTTTTAGCAACTGAATACACAGGATAAATTGATTCTGTATAACCCCTTGTAAAACAGCTAATTACAGTGTACTCAAAGCGCTAAAATGACATAACACCATATTTTAGATGTTTAGGAGAGTCATAAGAGTTCTTGTTTGATCCGTTCACATCCCCCACTTAAATCACCAAAATTTCAAAGGATGAATTGAATTAAACCCAATCGACAATCATGATAAGTGCCAAATGGTATCTGTTAACAGTTTGACTTCCTCGATATCGTGAGTCACATATAACATAGGAATTTTAATCTCATTCTTTATTTGTTGAAAGAATGGAATAATTTCAGCTTTATGCTCTGCATCCAAGGCAGATAAAGGTTCATCTAATAGCAGAATATTCGGCGAATATAAAATCGCACGCCCCAACGCCACCCGCTGTTTTTCACCACCAGACAGGTGTATTGGCATCCGATCAAGCAGATGGCTCAGCTTTAATAATTCAACGATATAGTCCAACTCAAACTGACGTCGATCAACATCAATTCGGTTATATCCAAACTTTAAATTCCCCATAACATTTTTATGTGGGAATAATTGGGCATCTTGAAAGACCAAACCCACACGGCGTTTTTGAGTGGGGACATTGATTTTTTTTTCATGATCAAACCAAGTATCTTGGTTCACTTTGATCCAGCCTTGTTGTGGCGTACGTAAACCAGCTATTGCATTTAAAATGCTGGTTTTACCTGAACCAGAATGTCCAAATAATCCCACAACACTTTCATCAGATTTAAATTGCTGATTTAAATTAAATTTATCAAATTTCAAGATTATTTTAAAATCAAAATGCATTACGTTAACTCTGTTTTTTCTTTTGATAGCGGTGAAACCACTGTGCAAACCATAATGCCAAAAATGCCACAGTCAATGAAATCATAATCAGACGTTGCAAGGCATGATTCATATCAGGTTGTTGCATCAAACTATACATCGCAAGCGGTAAAGTTCTGGTTTCACCCTCAACATTGCCCACAAAGGTAATGGTTGCGCCAAACTCTCCTAAACTACGACAGAAACATAAAATTGCACCAATTAAAATACCGCTACTCGCTAAAGGCAAGGTCACATGCATAAAAGTTGAAAATGCAGATGCGCCCAAAGTTTTTGCTGCCATTTCTAACTTTTGATCAACAAGTTCAATCGCTAGACGAATCGATTGTACCAATAATGGAAATCCCATCACTGCTGAAGCCAAGACTGCACCTTTCCAATTAAATGCAAAATCTAGGCCGATCTCCGTTAAATATTTTCCTAAGAAGCCTCGATTACCAAAAACTTGCAAAAGTAAAAAACCTGGCACAACTGGCGGTAACACCAAAGGTAAAAAAATCAATGTTTCAAATAATGATTTTCCGAAAAAATCTTTACGTGCCAAAATCCAGCCAACGATAATGGCTGGAATCAAGCTAAAAATCAGACAAAAACTAGCAACTTTACAAGAGAGTTTTAAAACTTCAATTTCTGCGGGTGACAGTACATCAAACATAGCCAATTTCTAATTGAGAACGCTAAAGCCATATTTCTTAAATATGCTTTTAGCTTCATTACTTTGTAAATATTGATAAAACTTAACAGTTTCAGGTGTTGGTTTTACCATACCCATAGGGTAAACAATTGGTGTATGCGTGTTTAACGGAAACTCAGCGATAACCTTAACGTCTGGGCTAATTGCAGCATCAGTTAAATAAACAATCCCCACATTACATTCACCACGTGCCACAAAATTAAGTGCAACGCGAACATCTTCTGCTTGAACTAAACGCGGCTGAATTTTTTCCCACCACTGCAATGAGGTCAAAGCTTGCTTCGCATACTTTCCAACAGGAACACTTTTGGTATCGCCTGTACAAAGCTTGCCTTTAAATGCGGTAGTTGGATCAAAAGACGAGGTCATTTTGAATTTTATGTTTTGATTTTTCGGGCTAATCAATACCAAACGATTACCAAGTAGATTCTTTCTATTTTTAGGATCAATCAATTTTTTATCTTGTAAATAATTCATCCACTGCTCATCGGCAGAGATAAACAAATTGGCTGGTGCCCCTGCTTCAATCTGTTTTGCCAGTGTCGATGAACCTGCATAAGATGTTTTAATTTTTATATTATTTTTCTTTTCATATTTTTGATCTAGTTCCGCTAAAACATTGGTTAAACTGGCTGCAGCGTAGACTGTGATGGTATCTTCTGCATAAGCATGGCCCATGGCAAGCAAACTTAAACTAAATAAAATTTTTTTCATCGACATCTTCCTTTGAATAACAAAAAATTGATCGCTCAGCATTACTGACTATAAAGGACAAAACCGTCACCCCGACAAAAGCTTGCCAATGTGAGACCTGAAGCTTGTGCCATCTCTATTGCCATACTGGTAGGCGCAGAAATTGTTGCAAGTAATGCGATATTTAATACAACACATTTTCTAATCAGTTCATAACTTGCTCGACTGGTCATCACCACAAATCCTTTTGACAGATCAAAGTTCTCTGCTGAGATATAGCCCAGTAACTTATCTAGCGCATTATGTCGTCCAACATCTTCAAAAATAGCATGGATGTTCCCCTCCACAACCCAAGCAGCAGCATGAGCTCCGCCAGTCACAGCGGTAATCTTTTGCTGGTTTTTTAATTGTTTGATTGCGTTAGGAATTTCTCTTAACCATTCTGATTGGATTGTAGAACTAATTTTTGGTAATGAAAATTGAAGTTGTTGAAGACTTTCTATACCACATAAACCACATCCTGTTCGACCAATCAGCATTCTGCGATGTTCTTTTAATGCCATAAAAGCTTTTGATGAAATTTTCATCTCAACCTGTATACCAAAATTGTTGTGAATAATATCAAGCGAGTAAAGTTCTTTTAAACTTGCAATTATTCCTTCAGAAAGGCTAAATCCTTTTGCGAATTCAGCGATATCAGTTGGTGTAGCCATCATCACAGCATGAGATATACCGTTATAAACCAATGCAATCGGATATTCTTGAACAACCTGATCAAACTGAACATCTGTTTTATCTTGATCAAATCGTGTAATTTGAACTGACGCATAACCTGAAAATAGTGGTTCCAACTTGAGCTTTCCTTACAATTCTGGATAGCAATCATAGGTTACTATCCAATTTCACGTATCCTGCAATAAACCAGTAAATAATTAAATCTCAACCTTTTTTTCTGCATTCTCAGGATCGACCTCAGTAAATAAATTGAAGTGCTCAGGTGCATCGCCAGCATGTAAAATAACAGGAACACTTTTTGAAGCTGGAATCTTGGCATATTGATCATGACTTGAAAGCGCAACCAGTGGATTGGTTTCAGGATAATAAGCGGCCAGACTTCCTGGTGGAATGTTATAGGGAACGATTCGGAAACTTTTCACGACTCTTTTTACCCCATCAGAGAATACACTTTCAATATCAACCCATTGATCAGCAACAAAACCAGCTTCATCAATATCTTGTTGATTTATAAATAATACGCGGCGCTGGCCAAACACACCTCTATAGCGGTCATCTAGGCCGTATAAAGTGGTATTGTACTGATCATGCGAACGAATCGTCATTAAAGTGTAGACTTTACTCTTTGTATACTGGGCAGAAAATTGATTTTCTTGATCGTTATAGACTTGGGTTAATGGCGTAATGAGGAATTGTGCTTTACCCGCGGGGGTATTCCAAACTTTAACATTGGCAGGATGAATAAGATGGAAACCACCCGGTTGATAGGCTCGCCCATTGAAATCTTTAAATTCCTCAAAAACCTCTTCAATAGAGTCACGAATACGATCATAGTCCTCAACATACCAGCGCCATTTAATTTTAGAGTCAGGTAACGTCGCTTCAGCCATTCGTGCAACAATATCAGGTTCAGAAAGCAAGTTCTTTGATGCAGGTTCATTGCGCCCAGCGGATAAATGAACATTACTCATTGAATCTTCAACTGAGATCGCCTGATTCCCTTTCAGTTGTTTATCCAGCTCGGTACGACCTAGACATGGAAGAACCAAGGCGTCTTTACCACACACGAGATGGCTACGATTGAGTTTTGTTGCAATATTTACCACCAGTGAGCAACGTTTTAGCGCTTCTTGAGTATATGGGGTGTCAGGTGTCGCAACTGCAAAATTCCCGCCTAAAGCAATAAAGACTTTAACATCGCCCTCATACATCGCTTTAATCGTTTCTACCACACCATAGCCATGTTTGCGTGGCGATTTAATGTTAAAAACACGATCAATGTCATCCAGCATTTTTGCACTTGGTAATTCATTGATTCCCATGGTCCGATCACCCTGCACATTACTGTGCCCACGAACTGGACATAGGCCTGCTCCCGGACGACCAATCTGTCCTTTCGCCAAAAGTAAATTAGCCAACATATGAACATTCGCAGTACCGTGTCTATGTTGTGTTATGCCCATCCCCCAACAAAAAATCGAACGCTCAGACTCGCAAAACATTTTAGCAATTGATTCTAAGTTTTCTGGAGAGAGGCCTGAATACTGATAAATATCACGCCATTCTGTTCGGTCAACTTCTTTTAACATTTCATCAAAGCCAACAGTATTCTCAGCAATATACTGCCGATCAAATACCCCCGTTTTACCTGCGAATATTGCCTGCTTATCCCATTCATGAAGATGCTTCATCATACCTAACAGAAGCGCATAATCTCCGCCAATTTTCGGCTGAAAATAAAAGCGACTAATGGGCGTACTGCCATTCGTCATCATCTCAATTGCTGCTTGAGGATCCTGAAAGCGCTCTAACCCACGTTCTTTGATTGGATTAATCGCAATAATATTTCCACCTCTACGCGATACTTCACGTAAAGTGCCGAGCATTCGAGGATGGTTGGTACCAGGGTTATGCCCAAAACTAAATACAGTATCCGCTTGATCAAAATCATCTAAAGTAACGGTCCCCTTGCCAAGCCCAATTGAATCCTTCAAACCAATACTGGTGGTTTCATGACACATATTTGAACAATCAGGGAAATTATTTGTTCCATAACTTCTGACAAATAACTGGTACAAGAAAGCCGCTTCATTGCTTGCCCGACCAGATGTATAAAATGCTGCCTGATCTGGATGATCCAAAGCTTGAAGATGTTGAGCGATAAGTTTAAATGCATCATCCCAAGAAATTGGGACATACTTATCTGTAGCCGCGTCATAACGTATTGGATCTGTGAGTCGTCCCAAATCTTCGAGGTAAAAATCGTTTTGCTCAGCCAACCAACTCACCGTGTGATGGGCAAAAAACTCTGGAGTAACTCGCTTACTGGTTGCTTCGAATGCAACAGCTTTTGCACCATTTTCACAAAAATTAAATGCGTGGGTATCTTTTTTCTCAGGCCATGCACAACCAGGACAATCAAAACCTGTCGGCTGGTTAATATTCATTAATGTAATTGAGCCTTTGGCAAAGACTTCTTGCCTTTTTAAATTTCTGGCAACACTCAACAAAGCGCCCCAACCACCAGCTGGGTGCGTATAGGGTTCGATACGCGCGAAATTGGTATTCTCCTGAATATGGCGTTCTTGGCCTTCTGTTTCAGGTTTATTTTGTTCTAAATCGTTCATTTGAGTGCCCTCTTTAATGGCTTATCTGATTAAAAAAATCAGCTCAAGAAAAAATTCATTTACTTTACATGGTAACTTTTCATAATAATCATTCTTATAACTTAAGCTGCTTAATTTACAACGGCTTAATGAGAATGTGAATTCAAATGAAGATGTTTATGTGCAACATCATCATCTTTTCGGATACAACAGCCAGCGACATATTCACTAGAACCATCTGAGTAAAACTCTTCCTTCCAGACTGGAACTTCATGTTTTACACGTTCTACAGCCTCTTCACACGCCATAAAAGCTTCTCTTCGATGCGGCGCATAAGCCACTGCGATGATTGCTTTGCCTCCGATATCTAGAGCGCCAATTCTATGAATAACCTGAATATATGATACTGCATATTTGCTTTGTATTTCTTGCTCAATTGCACGAATCATTTTTTCAGCAATCGGTGTATAAGCAGTATATTTTAATGCCTTAACACTTCGACCTTCATGGTGATTTCGAACCGTTCCAATAAAAATTCCAATACCACCACACTCAGGAAAATCATCGATGGTTTTAAAATCATCTAAACTCAGATCCGTTTCCTTAATCCGAGATCCATTTGTCATGTTAGCCTCCTGCTACAGGGGATAATAAAACCAATGTACAATGGTTTGTTAATCGATGTCGACGGGGAATAATTTCATCACCAATCGCACATGCGCACTTCTCTAAAAGACTAGAGCACTCAGGATATTGATCAGATACTTGCTGCAAAATTTCTAAGACCGTACTATTTTCAACACAAGAAAAATTTAAATCTTTAGGTAACTGTCTTTCGATTGCACCATAAGTTTCAATCTTAATTTGAATCTCTGCCATTTAACACCTTTACTTAAGCATAGCGCCACAATGAATCTTCAGGGCGAACTAAATTGAATCTGAACGACTGAATATGCATAGTTCTTCATGATATTGTCTTAACTCCTGTTCTGAATTAATGCTATGGAAACTTATAGGGTTTTCATATTTAACGACTTGTGGCGTTAAATCATCAAAACATTTTCGAATACTTAATTGCTGGTTAGCCAAATGCTTTCCAAGCGTAGCTAAGCTGTCTCTTTTCAACAAACAAAATGGGTAAAGGTTTTGTTCGTTTATAGAGATAAATACAGCTTGAGAATTTTCTGCGTCCAATAAAGCTTGATGCATTTTTGATAAGACATCTTTAGGGATAAAAGTAATATCGCAGGGAATGAACAGAATATAATCTGTAATTACATGTGCCCATGCGCTTTTCATTCCCATTAATGGCCCTAAAAATCCCGCCTGATCATCTGAAAAACAGGCTATTTCAGCGATGATCTCCTGATAAACTCTACAGTCCTGATGACTATTTACCCAGATTTTCGCAACCTCATCATAAAATTGATGATAGATTTTAAGCAGTTGCATTTCATGATCAAACTGCTGCAAAAGTTTGTTTTTACCTTGCATCCGTCTAGCTTGACCACCAGCTAAAATGACTAAGTCAGTATTTGGATATTGCGGCATTTTATTGTTACCCAAGCGTATCAGACTCAAAATACTAAAGACGAATAAACTCAATGAATTTAGGACAATTTTCAGCATTGTTAAACACTGGAATTCGACCAATGACATTCGCTTCACTTAAGTTACTTAGCATATGCGATTGCTGTTTTTTGAGTTTTGAAACACTAAGTTGCCCTTGCTCATCGACATTCAATTTCATACGCAACAGTTGCTCCCGACTATCACCTTTTACAGCCTCACTTAAGCTCGCCTTCTCCCATTCTGGTTTGGGTTCTTTTAAACCTTGCATTGCTTTTAGCAAAGTGAACACATGGATTTCTAAACAAACAAATACTGCTGCTGGATTACCCGGCAATCCTAATAAATAGGAAGACTGGTTTGGTTTTTTATATTCAGCAAAATAAATCGGTTTGCCTGGTTTTTGGGCAACTTGCCAAAAAATTTCATTTGCCCCTAAAGCAAGAGAAACAGGACGAATCAAATCATAATCCCCAACTGAAACCCCACCAGTCGTGATCACTAAATCGTAATGATCTAAGGCATTTGCTAAAGCCTTTTTCAAGACAGTTTCGTCATCTATCACATGTTCTAAATGGATCGAGTAAAAACCTCTTTCCTTCAACCATGTCAAAACCATTGGCGAATTCGCATCAAAAACCTGAGCGCTATTATCAAGACTTTTGCTGACTTCATCCCCTGTAATCAGTACAGCAATACGAGGATGGTTAAAAACACTGACCTCTTTTACCCCTGCCATACTGAGTGATGCAACTAAGCCACTTTTTAGATATTGGCCCTGCTTTGCCAATATTGTCCCGATAGATAATTCTTCGCCTTGATAACGAATATCCGTCCCTTTGTTAAGCGCTTGATTTAAGCTGATTCGGCTATCTAGTTTAGATACTATTTCTTGTCTGGCAACTGTATCAGCCGAATCTGGCAATTTACCGCCTGTAAAAATTCGAACACATTGTCCAGACTCGATCTGAACATCTTCTTCAATACCTGCGCGTATTTCTCCAACCAATTCAAACACGGTAATACCGGCAAGAATATCTTCGCTTTTTAAGGCATAGCCATCTACTGCACTCTGAGTAAATAGAGGTAATGCAATCTCAGATAGGACATCATGTGCCAGATAATGTTGATGTGCTTCTACCAGTGGCAGAGTCTGAACCGCTCGCGGTTCAACCGTAGAATAAGCTGCCAATGCTTGATCTAAACTTATTAATCCTTGACCAGAACAACTCATTCATAACCTCCTGGGTGTGGTAAGTCTCGACATACATCAAAGATATGCACCAAAGCAGGTAAAATCGCTGCCATAGATTCAGAAGCGCCACCACGACTGCCTGGTAACGTAATGACCAGTGATCGGTCAATAAAACCAGCAACACCACGAGACATTGCAGCATAAGGTGTCCGTCTTTGACCAAAAGCACGTGCTGCTTCCATCAGACCATTCAGCTCTCGTTCCAATAATGGTTCTATCGTATCGACAGTAATATCGCGCTTACCTATGCCTGTCCCACCCACCGTAATGATGCATCCATAAGATTGCACCAATTCTGAAATCAATTGTTTTAATTGCACAGGCTCATCAGCGATGATTTGATAGTGAATTGGATCAAATCCAGCCTCAGTTAAGGTTTCAACCACAGAACGTCCCGCAGTATCAGGTTTTTTGCCAGAAGCAACACTATCTGATAACACAATGACTGCCGCTGATACAGCTTGTCGAAGATGGCGCTTATAGTGCGATTTCCCGCCCTTTTTCAATTCAAGTTTGCAATGACCAATCATCAGTTCATCTGGTTCACAATGCGGTTTCAACATGTCATAAATCGTGAGCGCAGCCAGACTTGCGGCAGTTAAAGCCTCCATTTCAACACCAGTTGGCGCAATCGTTTCTACGGTTGCCGTAATCTTGACGCGATCTGCTAGTATTTCAAAATCGACATCAGCTCGATAAATAGGTAAAGGATGACAAAGCGGAATCAGCTCATCGGTACGTTTGGCTGCAAGAATCCCTGCGATTCGCGCTGTTTTTAGTGCATCGCCTTTTTCAGTATTGCCCTCTGCTAATAATTGTAAACAATGCGGTGGCGCGAATAACTCTGAACTTGCTGTAGCAATACGATAACTCTCAGGCTTCATACCTACATTTTTCATAAAAAATCCTGTCAATTTAAATAATATACAGCTTCACAATAAGCCATTCATTTCAAATAAAAAAACATATACAATTCTATCTCTATGTATAAAATCAACCTCCAATAGAATGCATACTAATTTTACGAATGGGTGCAGCTTGGTAAGCAATATAGCCTGCCTTTTTTTGCCAAACCGTATCCAAAATTGTTGCTATCAATTGCTTTCCCTGAGCTTTAGCCAATAAATGTCGAACAGAAATACCTGTATTGGCAAACAAACATGTAAATAACTCACCCGTCGCGGTTAAACGCAAACGATCACAACTTTGGCAAAAAGGTTTACTGATGGTGGAAATAATACCCAGTTTAAAACCTTGATTGAGTGTATATATTGTGGCTGGGTCATTATTTCGTTCTAATTTATCGATGCGAAAATGTGGCGAAAGTATATTGATAATGTCATCCTCAACCACGACTTTCTCACGCTTCCAATGCTCAGGTTGATCCAATGGCATGTATTCAATAAATCGTAGTTCAAAGTTATTTTGATAAGCCCACTCAGTTAATGACAATATTTCCTGATGATTCTGTCCATACAGCAAAACACAGTTGAGTTTAATTGGGATATTTGCAGCTTTTGCCGCCTCAATTCCTTTTAATACGGGTGTTAAGGGTTTTTGAGTCATTTTAAAAAAAGTGTCTGGATCAATACTGTCTAAACTTATATTTAGATCATCAAGCCCAGCTTGTTTTAGCTCAACTGCATATTTTTCTAAATAATATGCATTCGTCGTCATTGAGATACGTTGTAAACCTAATGGTCTTAACGTATTGAGCGTATAAATAAAATTAATGAGCCCTTTTCGCATCAACGGCTCGCCACCCGTTAAACGAATTTGAGTAATGCCAAGCTTAATCATCACTTCACAAAATCTATAAAGTTCTTCAAAACTTAAAATATCCTGTTTAGCTAACCAGCTCGGATGATCAGGCATACAATAACTGCATTTAAAGTTACAACGATCAGTCAACGAAATTCTTAGTTTTCTTTTGTGTCTTTGAAACTGATCAACTAATTTCGATTCAGGTAAATGTGCTGATAAAATAGATTCAAACTGGCTTTTTGTTTCAGAGCTTATGCTTACAGAGCTTTGTTTTGATACCTTCATCATTTTATTTCTCAGCACTTAAAAACAGTTTTGCTTCATTAAAGTTGCGTAGCAAAAATAGATAAAACCAGCAATAACGCCTAATCTAAGTACCCTACACCTTGCTCATTCAAAGCCTAATCAACCTTTCTAATTGAACTTTGTTGTAAAACCAGTCCGTATGGCCTTATTTAGCACTATCATTCACAGATCAACAAACCCGTACCTAAAACCTATCATACAAGCCATTCATCTTCTACAGCCAAGCCCTGATAAATTGATGAAATCTCTCAATACGCTTTGATCCAAAACGCAATCCTATACACAAGGCAAAGGTTAACAAATTAGCGAATAAAGCGGGCTTGATAAAAATATCAGGAAATTGTTCCACAAGCGATTCGCTTAAACAGAACATTCAATTTTCTTTTTGTTGCTAATTTCCGCACTCATCTTCGGATTCCTTTTTGTGAATCAGCCTCAATTTGTTAAGATGGCGACAGAGAGAAACCAATTTGTTTCCTCACACATTGTTGACCCAATTTTGGCACCAACAAAAGTACACTAAAGCGATGCTTTTTCCTTTGATTAGGTCAGATTTGCACACAAGTTGTTAAAATTAGTTAGATTGCCAAACTTTCAAAATAAACTTATTTATTATTTAAATTTAGAGATTTAACATACATGAATAGCATGGAAACAATGGCTGACTTATCCTCCCACACCCCAATGATGCAAAAGTATTTTATATTTGATATTTAATAACTTTTTAAAAAACTATTTAAAAAAGAATACTAAAAGATACACTTAAGTAAAATTTATGATTTTGCTTTTAGTTCGATAGAAGATCACTTAGTGGTGTGGCACATATCTATAAAAACGTAAGAGCTAAGTTACCGACTAGGCTAAAAATAAATCACCTAAAGATAATGCTTCTACCTTTATGATAGAAGCACACCTAGACATGTTAGCAATTATTCATCCACGCTTTAATTTTACTCTCTATTAACGTAGCATCCAAACTTCCGTCTAAACCATCCTTGGTGACTATCAAAGTCCCAGAAATTTCTGAAATTCCTTTACTTTCATAATTGGTTCTTTTTTCTTCCCAATGCTTTTTATACTTTTCGTCACCCAACATTCCAAGGTGCTCTAAATAAGCAATTTTACCTTGATAATATAGAGTAAAATCGGGGCTATAGGTTTTTCCATTAACCTCTAATGATTTTTCATAAAAATACTCGATTTTCATGTTATTGAGAATATTAGCCACAATTACTTCAGACTTGGATCTAACCATTTCTCCACGAATTGTTTTATGAATTAATTTTTCTTCAAAGTACCGTTTTTGTTTATTCGACTCTATCTCAATAATGTTTGGAACTTCAAATAAGTCCGTATATCGTTGTTTAGTATCTGAATACCAGTCATTTGCATACTGAACTAATTCTTGTATCGGTAAATCACTTAATATAATTAATTGATCTCTTTGACGTGAAAATGCGGTGTACAAAAGTTCTTTTGTCACAAAAGAACTTTTACCATTTATTATTACTACTGTTTTGCCAAAACTAGAACCTTGTGATTTATGTACTGTAAGAGCGTAAGCAAGTTCTAACTTAGAATCACTATTATCACTACCAAAATCAGATTTAGTATATGAAAATTGTTTTCCTTCAAATGAACTAAAACGAAATTTATACCATCTAGTATTTTTATCATTTTTACCATAGTGGCTTGGATAATTTACCATTATACCAATTTCACCATTTGCAATATATGCTTTCCCCGATGAACCATCCCAATATTCTTTCTCACCATTTACATTAGATATGACTTTGTCTCCATAAACAATATTTTGGACAGATTGAGGACTATTTTTTGACCATGAGTGGGCATTCCATTCATTAATGGTTTCTTGACGATATTTTTGGTGAAGTCGATTATTCAAATAATAGCTTCCCACACCAATAAATTTAGTTGGAGATAGAACTTGCCAGTCCTCTATAGATTTACTAGTTGGATAATTTGTATATTTATCAATAATAGCTCCTAGACTTCTGTTGAAACCAACAACATCATCTTTATTTGTCATATTTGTTATTTTTACTAACTCTCCAAAGAATACCTTTTCTAACTCTTCTAAATCAGTATATTGAATATAAGTAAGGCGTTTATTTGTTTATTTGTTTATTTGTTTATTTGTTTATTTGTTTATTTGTTTATTTAGAATACGATAAATTACTTCTTTATCGACTGTATCTGAATTAGAAAATATTTGAGCAAAAGATAAATCATCACCACCTGTCCCTTGTCTCATCTCAATTTGCAATCTTGCAACCTTTTCTGGATAAGCATTTTCCAAATAATTAATAAAATCAACAAATGGTCGACCAGCTCCAATTGGAGGTAATTGATTTGGATCGCCTACAAAGATAATTCTCTCTGCATGAGAATCAACAAGTTTTAATATGCAAGAAAACATATCTTCTGTCAGCATTGAACTTTCGTCGATAATAACTGTTTTTGCAATACTTGAGCTAGGATCAGTTGGCAATTTATAAGCCATTGTGTTCCAACTGAAGCCTTTTGCGCGAATTAAGAATTGCGCTACAGTCATAAACTCGGCTTCAACCCTATTTCTTTTAAATGAATTTTCAAGTTGAACTCTTGCTTTTCCAGTAGGAGTTAACGCTAAAACACCACCTGCTTTAATTTTTTTTGAAGAAGCAAAAATTCCTAATGCTGATGTTTTACCCGTTCCAGCTCTCCCTAATAAAACAGATATTTTAGATGATTCGAGAACTTTCAATGCTATTGCCTTTTCACTTCGAGCTAATTGATCGTTTTCTTCATTATTTTCCTCAAGTTTTCCAAAAAGATTGTTAATAACTTGTTCCCAATTTTGTTCACTTGATAAATTAGTTTCTAAACGGCTAGTTATAGTAGCCACTACCAGCTCTTTATAATCTTGATATTCTTTCAGCTTTATATATGTATTTTGTACATCAATATACAACTCACTTTCCTGCAAGAAATCTAAAATACCGTCAATCTTTTCCGTTTGAAAATTCGCTTTTTTATCTAATGGTAATTTATTAATTTCTTCAATAATTTGCTTATAACTCAGTAAAGTATGTCCTTGATTTGCAGCTTGAACTAAAACAAATATTGCCATAGCTCTAAATCGGCGCTTATCATTTTCAGTTCTCATCTTAGTTGGTTTATTTAGCGGATACTTATTTTCCACCAACGAATTCACAAACATTGCATTGTCAATTTGAGAAATAGTAACCCGATGTTCATCCTTTTCTTTGCGTGTAAGTTCAAACAATAAATATGGATTTTCAACAATTTTATCCGCATTTTCTTTTAAAACATTCCATGCATAATCAGCTTGTTTAACAGACAAATTCAATCTAGATAAAAGCTCAAAGTATCGAGGTTGTAGACTTATTTTTTAATAAACCTGTAAACTCATCCTCTTTCTCAGTTAAGCTGTAATCTAATTTCTCATCGCTTGTTTCTTTTTCCCCAGAAAAATATAGCCCCAATTCAGAAATCAACTCATTTTCTGAAGTATCAATATATTTCGCAATATCGAAACCATATCTAACACTGAAAGCTGATAAAACTGAACCTAATCCAGGAAATATTCCACGTTGATTCCAAACATTCTTTAATTGTTTATCAATATATTCAAGTTGAACATTCACCCATCCTTGGTTTGCTTTTTTAAGATGGAGTTCTGCTATATTTTTTAAAGCAATTATCGCTTGATTTAGCACATCGATAGCTGCATCGTAACTAACCCATTCGGCAGCATATGAAAATTCAGATCTAAAACCTGTTGCTTCAAATAGGATTACTTTAGATACATCAAAATCAGGATGATCCTGTATATATTCAGAAATTTCATGATACGGCATTAGAAAACCATCTCGTCCATCAACTCTGATTGAATGAGCAGCATTAGTTTCCCAAATATAATTTTTTTCATCACTACTTTTATCAGAGTCATACTCATTGATTTCAATAGTTGAAACTATATTCCCTATTCCAGCTATTACACGTCGACTATCCTCGATAAAGGGTACTTGTTTGTAATATGGAAAAATCAATGAATGACTAGGGCTAATACCTGAAAAAAAATATTCAAAAATCCCTTTTTGTGATTCTCCATGTGACACCCATGAACTTTTCCAGCTCAACATTCTTTCTGTTTTTTCTAAATCAAAATAAAAGTTGTGATATTTTTGTTTTTCAGTTGCATTGTCTTTTAAAGTCCATGAAAAAGGTCTTAAAAGAAATGAATAAGGCTTCATTTCAAAATCTGTTTCTTCAAAATGCTTAAATTTATCATTTTTCCCTTTTTTATAAGGGTGATTCATTTTCAGATTAAGCTTGGTATCACTCATAAATGCTGCATTCTCTGTAATCCAGCTTTGCATACGTAAACTTCCAACTTTTTCGTAACTTTTGCCTTTATTCAGTTGCTCAAATTCTAGATCACGAAATGTTGCAATATTTGGGATTACTTGGGCAGCTACATCATATTTAGGATTATCATCAACCCTCCCTGTATAATTATTATCTTTCCACGGAATTCTTGTTGAAAAGTGTTGTACATAATTTATCTTTTGCTTTACTTTTTCACCCATTGATATTTTCCTTCTAGAATTTTTTATTCATTATCGATAATGATAAAAATAATTTTCTTCGCTGCTTAGACTATGTAAATTAGATTCAATACTATTATATAGTTGGCTTTTCTAATAATCAAAAAAACAAAATAATATAGGCTATATAACTCCGAAAAAAATCGAACAATTACATCATATGGATGTAGATATATTTATTATAAGGATTCAGCAGGCAAAATAGACTACCCATATGAGATCTGTGAACATGTACTAGCGCATAAATTACCAGATAAAGTTTAAGCAGCTTATTTACGTGGGGCTTATCTTTAAAGCGTAAAGCATTGATAATGTATTGATTTGAATTTTATGGAAAATATGATAAAAGTATTACTTCTACCACAAGTGGCAGAAGTATTAATTGCTGGAATTTCATCTTTCAGTTGGCAAAATAATGATTTATGAAAGAGGCTTAATGGCCCATATGAAGATCATCAAGCCAACAATACCTGCAACGATCCACTCAAATTTAGAGTGACCAATAATATTATTAAAATTCGAATAATATTGATTTGGCCTGATAATTTATTTAAGTTTTTATGTGATTTATAAAATCAATAAAAACTGTATTAATATCCATTTATAAAATCATCTACGGCTTGATTAAATTGTGTCACAACCTGTATGAGATATTGAATCTTTATCTGAAATTCTTCAAAACCAACTTGTTTATCACAGTAGCTCTCTAACTCACTACTGCATCTTTCAATTTCTGAAGCACCAATTATCTGAGCTGCACCAACTAAACGATGAAAACAACGCCCCAATGCAATATAGTCTTCCTGCACCATGAACTGGCTAACTTGTTTTAAATCCTGAATATTTTCATTTTTTGTCGTAACTAATAATTGAATTAATAAATCATTATCATTTTGCACCAATTGATTTAATTTCTCTAAATCTATCAAGTGTTCAAGCAAAATTTGTGATATTTGATTTACACTCGAATTGCGATCAACTTGATTTAATAAATTTTCGAGTTGAGCCAATCGTAATGGTTTAAATAGACATTCATCCATGCCAGCCTCTAAACAACGAGCTCTTTCCTCAGCTTGAGCATTTGCAGTTAATCCAAAAATTGTCAAAGCTCCACACTGTTCCTGACGTAATAATTTTGTCAGTGTTAAACCATCCATCACTGGCATATTACAATCTGTAATCACTAAATTAAAATCATGTTTACGAAATAGTTGTAATGCTTGATCACCGTTTTCTGCCTCTACAACTGTATGCCCTAAACGGATCAATTGTGATTTTAATAGCAATCTATTTGCGGGATGATCATCTACTGCCAAAATATATAATGATTGTGAACTTATAGAAAACTCAGTTTTATCAACTACAATAGGATGAGTTGAAACCCGATGTTCAACAGGAATATCAATTGTGATTTGAGTTCCTTTTCCAAGCTGACTTTGCATATGAATTGTTCCTCCCATCATTTCGACGAGTTGCGAACAAATTGCAAGTCCTAGCCCGGTTCCAGTCTGTAACTTACCTGCAGCTGCCTGTCGATATGGTACAAAAATTTGTTGCTGATCTTCTAAGGAAATACCTACACCAGTATCTGTTACATTCAGTTGTAGGTTAATCGTATCTTCTTTTCTATCTAAAAACTTGACTAAAACTTCAACACTTCCTTGTTCAGTAAACTTAATTGCATTGCTCACGAGATTCGACAATATCTGGTGCAAACGAAGCGCATCAATATTAATTTCATCTGGGTGTAATATATCAATATGACAATAGAGTGTTAAATTTTTCTGTAGTGCTAAACCATCAAAAACACGGACCACTGGTGTAATTAGCTCTTGAACAGGAGTCCATTGAGTATCTAACGTTAAAGCTCCAAATTCTATTTTCGCCATATCTAAAATGTCACCTATGAGCCCCATCAGTGACTGAGCAGACTCATAAGCGACTTGAACAGTATTCATATCACTATGAGAAAAATTTTTATTGGTGACTATAAGTTCAAGTAAGCCAATAATTGCACTAATTGGCGTTCTGATTTCATGACTCATGGTTGCAAGAAAAGTTGTTTTACTACGATTTGCTTGCTCAGCTCGCTCTCTTGCGGTAGACAATTCGGTTAAAAGATATTCTTGTTTTGTGATATCTTGCCAGCTACAAATTACGCCATTAATCTTTTCATGAATATCAACATAAGGTACCATTTGATGCTGGATAATACGCGTTTCTTCACCATTATAAATATTATATTGATGCTTATATAAAGGCCCGTCTTGAACATGATTAAAGATATCTTGTAAGGTTGGATAGATTTCATAAAGCGGATGCGTTGGTGAGGTTAATGGTGTATTTTTGATCTGCTCCAAATCGCTTTTAAAGAACTTTCCCCAAGCCTGATTATGCTCTAATACTATACCTTGAGCATTTACAACATAAATCGGTACGAGCATACTATTAAATAATGTTTCTCTAAACACAACTTGTTCCTTAAGCTGTGTTTGAACCAAATTACGTTTTTTTATTTCTCGTCGTAAATAATAATTCCAGAATAAAGAGGTTAATACTAGAACTAAAAATATACCTGTTAACCAATAAAATTCTCTACGATATTCGACCCAAGTATCAAGATTTACTTCTGGTGTACCTTGCCATTTGTTAGCAATGATTGAAATATCTCTTGGAGCAATATCTGATAAAACTTTATTTAAGATACTGTACAGTTCTGGATTGTCCCTACCAACAGCAAAAGCCATTTGAGCAGATTGATCACTAATTTGAGTGGCAATTTTAAGATCTCCTCGAAAATAGCGATCAATTATATAATTCGCACTAATTAGATTTTGCACTGCCCCATCGACTTCATTTTCTTTAACTTTTTGCATAGCTAAACTTGCAGTTGTAGCTTTAACCAATTTAATCCTTGGATATTTTTCTTTGATCCATCCCCATAAAGCATGATCTGGCACTATTGCTAGTGATTTAATTTCTGAAAGATTTTTTGGCGCACCAGCTTTATCATGAACGATTAAAACAAAGGGAGGTTCTACATATGGACGAGTAAATAACACATGTTTTGCACGTATATCGCTATAACTCATTGAAGCAATAAAGTCGGCTTTCTTTTGGCTGATCATCTTGAACATCTGAGATGGAGATTCAGCCGTAATCACATTAAAATTGATGCCTGTACGTACATGAATCAAATGTAAAATATCAATTCCAATTCCATGAGATTTTCCTTTAGCGTCCAACATTGTATATGGTGCATATAATGGATTTATAACCACTCTTAATTCTTTATTTTGAGCTAACCAACGTTTTTCATTTTCTGTTAATACAAATGAAGATTGCGCTCTCCATATATCTTCACCTAAACTCCATTGACTCGTAATTTCTTGATGTTGTACTAAGGAAATTGTTTTTAGAACAGTGTTCACAATCCTTTGAAGCTGAGTATCATTTGCTCGAAATAGAAAATGCAAACCTTTTGTTTCAGAGGTGGGCAAAACATCTATAATAGACAATACATTGGAGTAACTGCGTTCAACAAAAAAGCTTGCCTCAGTAAGGTTACCAATAAAGTAATCATTTTCTCCAAAAGCTACTGATGATAAAGCTACAGAGGAATTAGCGTATCGTGTGATTTTTGCATGTGAATAATGTTGTGTCACCCACTCATCTGTTAAATATCCTTTTAATACAGCAATTCGAGCATTTGAAGGAATTTTCTGAGTATTTGAGAGAGATACATCACGTGCTACAAGTGCATTATAAGAAGGTGTTAAAGGCTGACTCTCAATAAAGTTCTGATCTTTGTTTGGTCTATAATCAACCATCAAATCGACTTCACCACTATTGAGTGCATTTAGTGCCGTGTCACGATCTGAATAACGTTGCACTTTCATATACTGCCCTAGGGAGCGTGCAATTAGTAAACTGTAATCAGCAGCAATTCCTTCAACAGTACCTCGTTCAGACTCTAAATCAAAAGGTGGTTTTGCAGGTAAATATATAGCAACATTGATCTCTTGTTTTTTCCCTAACCATCGCCAATCATCACTATTTAAGTCAAACTTCAATGGTGGAAATCTTTCGCGACTAAAAATTTGCATCAATTCTGGATCTTTAGCCAATAGTTGACTACTCAAAACACAGAGAAAAATGCTACAGAAAAACAATATTTTAGGCATAGAGTAAGTTAATCCAAGCTATTTCTTTTGACAAAATCGTAAAACTCCAACATATTGTTTAAGTTAAGTTTTTCCATCAACCGTCGTTTATATGTACTCACTGTTTTATCACTAATGTTCATAAGTTCAGAAATACTGATGATTTTCTCCCCTTTTGCTAAATAATGTAGGACTTGTAATTCCTTTGCAGATAAATCAGCTAGCTTATCTTGCTCACCTTTTTCACTACTTGAAGCTACATCGTTCCGCGTTAAATGGCGCGGAAAATAACTATAACCACTCCTAAGTGCACGAACTGCATCATGTAACTCTGTGGGTTGATTTTTTTTACTAATGAAACCATCAGCTCCTGCACCAGCACAACGCTTGATATAGTGTTCGTCATCTTTACCACTGAGGACTAACATTGCTCCGTCATATCTATTAGCTCGCAGTCGGTTAACAACATCAATTCCATTCATTGAAGGAATATCTATATCTATCACAACCAAATCTGGATGATGCTGTTTAATCAAATAAACTGCTTCAATCCCATCACCAGTTTCGGCGACAACATTCATTCCTTCTTTTTCCAGAAGTATACGAACAGCTAAACGTGCTACAGGGTGGTCATCAACGATCAAAACACTGTTCATATTTACCTCAATAATTTTTCAAGTTTAAGCAGTTTCAGTTATAAAGCTTATTTTACTACTTTATACAAAAGGTCCTAGACTCTACAACTTTATACAATCATTTATTAATCGATTGATTAACAACAATAAAAAAAATGACAACTAAATCAAAAACAAAGTAAATAAAAAACAATACGAATTTTATAATAAATAAATAAAACTTATTTACCTCTATTTTATTTAATTTAGCTCATTAAAAGTTCTTGAAACTCCGATATGTTTAAAAAAAATTGATTAATATTTAATAATTTCTTAAAAAACTCGTTTCAAAAATAGTTCAAGCACAACAGGCACAAGGCCTGTAAAATCACATAAAAAAGATATAGATCGATTATCTGGAAGATAATTAATAAAATTAAAAGTTAATTAAAACATTATAACATCAACTTAAAAATTAAAATTCAATCAATTTAAAAAATAAATAAAATATTAAATCTATAAACCTTACAAAAAAAACATGAAATTATTACAAGAAAATCAATACCACTTTACATTTTTAAAAAAATAAACTGGCATAATTTACTACATAAACAGCAATATGAATAAGTGATTTAAAATATGTTTACTAACTCCTTCTCATTTAATTTTTTTTCATAACACTATTTTCACTATGGATAACATTTAACATATATGTTTATTATTACTTTTTATCATATAAAAAATAAATAATAAACAATGAAAAAACCAATATTGCTAAAAACAGATATTGGTTAATTAAAAAAACTACATTTAATAAGCTACTTATATGTTACTGAAATCGTTGCCTGAGCACTAACACTACCAACTCCAACTTTTATAGGATTATTATCTTTTCTATAATAGCGTGCGTAAAATAATTTAGAAACAACTGGCATTACGCCACCACTTAAAACTCCAAAGTCATATAGCTTATTGTAATAAACAGGTAGATTCGTTGTTGCATCATAAACTCTAATCCCTACACTCTCAGTATCTTTTTCAGTATTAGTCAAAACATCACTATAATTTTTCAGGTTTGCATTATCCCCCATAGAATAATAAAGCGCTGTATTTGCCAGCCCTTCCGAACAATTGGCTTTAATAAAAAATGGAGTTTGACCTGCCTCTGCTCCAACTCCATTTAAACTATTTTGAACAGAAACTTGACTTAAATTTACTGGTGGAATATCCAAATTACAGGTTTTTGTCACCTCAGGATTAACAACTAATGTAATATAGACATCATCTCCACCTCTATAGTAATCAAAAATTTTGTCAGAATCGTATACATAATTAAAAGTCTGAGCAGTACCTAAACGTATACTAGCTCTTTCAACTACTGTGGGAGCTTGTGTAAAATAAACCCTTGTATCTAAGATCTCCAGCTTGATATGCGGAGAAAAGTTTCTATCTGCGCCTTGAGACCCATCTAAAGACCATCCATCGCCATTTGCCTTTAACATATCAAGCTCCGTTTTACGCGGGTTTTCAGGATTATTTTCTCTGAATCTAAAATAAATATAGCCATGCGTATTTAAGAAAGTTGAACTGGTATTCCTTATTTTATAATAAGTTAATCCGCTAACATTAAGACTTCTAGACATGTCAATATCTGATGATGAAAAAATCTTAAATGAAGCATTTCTCCATTCATTATCATAACGAGTCTTATAATTAGGAATTGTTGATTTACAATCTGCCAAAGTTGCACTTACATTAAGAGAACGCCCAAACCCCCAACCAGAGCCCTTACGTATGAGTGTGTCTTCAAAAGTGGTAACTTCAGGTCCCAACGGAGTATTTGGATTAGCTGGGCAACTATATGTATAAGCAAATATTTGCTGATTTCCAAGAAAACTTAAATACAGGATTGCTATAAAATTTACTAAAGTTTTCACGACTTAAACTCCACATCAATTAATTAAATCACCTGTATTCTTTTTTCTTTGAAAGAAGAACAAAAATACACCCACAAGTAGAATTAAAAATTCCATTGCTATCAGATCTTGTTTAATAGTATGCTTATTAAACAAACAATTGCCTTACCCCTTTATAAACTCTACCGAATTAAGAGAAAGCACTCGAAAGTTCAGAAAATTCGAATGCCTTTCAATCGAATCTAAAAATTATTTATAGAAAATGTTATAACTAAGTGAAGCATTCACTTTACCTTCACCAGCTACACCTGTTGAGAAATAACGAGCGTAGTAGTTAAAGTCGTTACTATTGTCTGGTGCCGCACCAACTGGAACACCCACACTTGTTGTTTGTGTAGCTGCGGAAGCAGTTAAATCAATAACTTTTTGACTATCATTTAATACTTGGATTTCAACATTCGTTGCAGCATCAGCCTCTGCATCATTAATTAAACGACCTAAAGCATTAATTTTGGCTACTTCATATTCAAAATAAGGGGTTGCTGTTTTTGCTTGATCAACACATCCAGCACCTTTTAAGTTAATCTTAAATGGCGTAACACCTGCAGTTGTTCCAGCAGTAGCTAATGACGTGATATTCACTTGTGGCATGGTTACGTTTCCTGCTGCTTCTCCACCTTCCATACCCGCATCACAAGTTTCACCAACTAACGAACCAGAGAAATTAATCGTGCCAGTCGCAGCAAATACTGTTGATGTTGCACTTAGTACTAAAGTTGCTAAACCTAAACTCAATTTTTTCACTTAAAAACCCTCACATTAAAGAAAAGCGGTATTTAAAAATTACAGCCACCGGACTCACGATCAATATAAGCCTTAAAACAACTAGAATTTCAATTTACCGAAGGGAGCATTTTATGAAAAAAAATTCAGCACAAATATCAGATAAGAATAACATTGCTGTAATACAAGCCTATAAATCTCGTAAGAAAAGGACTACAAATTTATTTTATTTATAATTAAAATAGAATTTAAAAAAATTTATAAAATTAAAAAATATTATAATCAATACTTATTATTAAAATATTACTACACATCAAAAATTTAAAAATTATTTAATAAAATTAGCAGAAATCAATGCAACCACCTTATACCACATCAAAAGCATTTACTAAACATTCGACAGTATAAAAATAGAACTTAAATACTTTTCAATGGATAATTTTCCATAGTCTTATCTTTTTCATTTATCAAAGGCAAGATTAATTAAAAAATATCAAAATCATTTGTAAATCATAAATGTTGCCGCTTGATTCTTAACAATTATAAAGCCAACAGGCTCATTATAGTTTTTTTTTGCAACAAAGAGTATAAAACTATTTTAACATACATATACCATCTTTTAAAAAATCAAAGCCAAATTAAGTAATAAATTCAACTAAGCATTTGCTTGTTGCATCATAAATTTCAAAACCGGCTTATCAGAATTTTACCCATAGAATAGTAAAATACTGTATTTACTAGCTCTTCTAAGTAATTCGCTTGAATAGCAAATTAAGAGAGAATTACTTCAGTGTTAGCCAATTTTAAAATATTTTAAGAAAGCTGTATTTAATGCTCTGTAAGAATATTTAAATCACAGTTTTTTGTTTCAATTGAATTAACAGCTAACCTAATATAGGCATTAGACTCACATTAATTAATTTATAAATATTAAGATTTGAAGTAGATGAAAATATATAAAAAGAAGCATATTTGTATTCTTCATCATGACATGATGCGTAATTAGGAATGATAGTCTTACTATCTACTAAATTTGCACTAGTGTTTAGAGATTACCAAATCCCCGACATATGCCTTTACGAACATGTACTTCTTCGAAAGTAGTTTTCCCACGCCCTATAGGGGAGAATTATCCAGGCACATAGCATTTGCATAAACCTGATGACTTTCAAACAATTGTAAAAAGAAACTTAAATAATTATTGACGAGAATTTTTACTTTCATCACTTACATTCCACGTCAATCAACTGCATTTTTTTTGTATTCTTTTGCTTAGATAAGACTCGCTGAGGCGCATTTATACGGCAAGCCTGGCGTTCTGTTGCCCCCCATTGCACCAAAATATCTTGATTTAATAAGGCCGCTTTTTCTATAAACAATTGGTTAGACTGACCAAACATTCCAACAATTTGACCATCAGTACTCAAAGCTTGAACACCTATTGGAATCTGTTTTGTCATGTCAAAATTAAGAACATTAAGTAAAATATTTGAGGTTTTTTCCACATCAAATTTAACCAAAGTTGCACTATTGCGGCGCGGAATCACTTCAGCCTGGTTAGACTTAACATTAATATCAAAATCAAGATCTTGGATATTGAGCGAAATTAAGTTTTTATCATAAGGAGATAAGTTTGCATAAACTGCATTACCAAAATAATCAATCTTGCTCCCCCACGCATTCATAATATTTGCACCGCGAGCACCTTCAGCATGAATAATTGTATAAGTATCCGAGATTTGATTGGTCGCAGTTATACCATAACGATGTGCAACCAATGCACCACGAGCACTTACACTATATTGAGATTGCTGATCACTACTACTCACCATTACACCAAATTTTACTTGAGGCAAGTTGTAACTCAAATTGGTTGAAATCGAAGAATTTTCAGCACTATTTTGATTCCAACTTTGATTGGCTGTCACGCTATAGTTCATCTGCTTTTGCTCGCCCAATGTTCCTGTAAAACCTAAGGTAGCATTGGTTGGCTGCCCTTCAGTTTTTGAATGCTGAATATTTGAATATGTATTTATATGTTTTTTTCGCCACTCTAAAGGCATTGACAAAGTCAAATACACTTTTTGATCTTTGTTATTGCTGTTATAACCACTTAAACTGCGATTACTTTGAGAATATCCGATTGAGTAATTTAACTTATTCCAGCGATTAGCATAGCCCAAATCATATTGCATATAATCATCCATACTATCCCAGTAATTACTTTTCAAAACGCTGAGTGAAATTGAACCCAACTTACTATTTGCAAAAGTTTTGTACAAAGACAAGTTAAACTGTTGCTTTAAACGATAAGATGAAAATAGATTATCTAGTTCCACTTGCCCCAAGTCTTTATAGTTAAGTAGTAGCATTGTATTATTTAAAGTTTGATACTTTTGATCTTGATATTGCGCAGTGGCGCTGATAGACAAATTAGATGGCGCATGACTATACTGATAAGCCAATTTAAAGCGCTGCCCCATATAATCTTTTTGTATAACTGTCGTTTTAGCTTGTTCTAGATCAAATCTAAAACCGCCAAGTGACGTATTTTTTCCGAGACTAAGTACATAGTTTTGATACACTTTACTCGCATTTATAGCTGCAGATACACTCGAATAATTGGTCAAACCAAATTCAGCTCCAAACTGTGCAACATAATCATCAGTAACAATGTTGTTTAATTTATACTGTCCAACTGCCATGCTATAGTTAAATTGACCTACTCGAACTAAACTCATATTACCTTGCATAGGTACAATAAACTGACGTTTTTCACCACCATTTTCAGTAACTTCAACCGTTAAATCGCCATTATTACCAATCGCGGTCAAGTCATTGAACTCAAACTCACCCACAGGTACGGTACGTTCATAGATTTTTCGTCCATTTTGATATATAGATACTAATGCATTGGTATTCGCTACACCTTTAATCAAAGGTGCATAACTACGCTGTGACATGGGTAACATACTAATATCTGATGCTAATTGCATTCCACGAATTTGTGCAGACTCTGTTACATAACTCTGTGTACTAAAATCACCTGCTGTTAATCGTGCATGTAAAGGTAAAACATCTGTCGAAATTGCATTCATATAAGAGTGATAGGAACCCAAACCTGTTCCACTTGAATCAAAACTCCCAGCATGACGAAAGCTCAAACCACCTAGATTTAGACCACCGGTTAAACTAAGATAATTACTGCTTAATTCTTTTTGCTGATGTGTTTTGCTTGTATATCGGTTAAAATCATAGCTAACAAATGCAGAAGTCACACCTTTATCGAATTGCTCTGGTGCGATATATCCATGAGGTCGTTGATTAACAATGACTAGCGGCAATGATATATTTAATGTCAAATCTGACATATTGACATCATAATAAGCATCAGCACTCAAATCTTTAATGGTAAGACAGTCTTGTTTGGGAAGATTTTCCAAAATCTCTCGTTTTAGATCTAAACGACTTAACAACTGCTTATCAATGCATAAAACAGCTGTACGACTTGCATCTAAGTGATCGAATTTAAAATCAATTAAGCCCAAAGTCTTTTCACCATTTATAGTGGTCTGAAGTGTATAGACCCCTGGTATAACACCATTAGAGCGCTTAAAATTACTCAAATCAATATCTTGGCTAGCACCACCAAATAAGGAACGTGCATTAAACGCATACAACTTAGCTGATGAATCACTACGAGCCTGTAATTCCTCAATTTCCATCTCCGCCTCTGTTGCATATGCATACTGCGTTAAAAGAATAGCCAATGCACTATACTTCACTGTAAAATTCATGACGTACTCTGTTCTACTTGCATTACAGTTTGCGAAGCTCCATTAACAAGCATTGCCTTATAATAACGATTTGCCCCAAAATCATTAATCAATGCATAATTAATTTGAGTTGGTTTAAATGTTAATTTAATTTCTACGGCTTCAGTAGAAAAAGGAGCAACCATCAACGGCTCAGAATAAACTAGATTCTCGGCACCAGTATTTATAGTCACATTGTAAAAGTTAATATAGTAAGGAGATGGGTTACTAATACTAAGTATATTGGTACGATCATCATATTTAAATGAGGTAGTCGAGAAAGCTTTATCCTGTGAAATTTTAATTTGTTGCGGACGATAGATTAACTTAATGCGAGATCGAATAGACACTTGCAATTTATTTGCTTCAGTACCAGCCTCTTGCTCTGTTGCTGCTACATCCAAGATATTAAACCAAAATAAGCTCTCGCGATCATTTGGTAGCAATGAATTATCTTTCGTAATTAGACGCAACATTTGTCCCTTTTTCGAAGGGATTTGTGTAAGAGGTGGTGTTAAAATGAAAGGAATCTCAGATGCCTTTGGAATCTCCTTTGGATCCCCGCTATCGAGCCATGCTTGAACCAATGCAGGCTTGTCATCTGGATTATTTAATTGCACTGTGACGCTTGATTGATTGGAAGGGAAAATAATCCGAGTACCAGTGATTGTCACTCCAGCAAAAGTAGCTGATGATATATAGCATGCAACCAATACAATCAATTTAAAAAAGAATTGTTGAATATTCATTTCTCTTCCCCTTTACCAATCGAATCTAAAAATTATTTATAGAAAATGTTATAACTAAGTGAAGCATTCACTTTACCTTCACCAGCTACACCTGTTGAGAAATAACGAGCGTAGTAGTTAAAGTCGTTACTATTGTCTGGTGCCGCACCAACTGGAACACCCACACTTGTTGTTTGTGTAGCTGCGGAAGCAGTTAAATCAATAACTTTTTGACTATCATTTAATACTTGGATTTCAACATTCGTTGCAGCATCAGCCTCTGCATCATTAATTAAACGACCTAAAGCATTAATTTTGGCTACTTCATATTCAAAATAAGGGGTTGCTGTTTTTGCTTGATCAACACATCCAGCACCTTTTAAGTTAATCTTAAATGGCGTAACACCTGCAGTTGTTCCAGCAGTAGCTAATGACGTGATATTCACTTGTGGCATGGTTACGTTTCCTGCTGCTTCTCCACCTTCCATACCCGCATCACAAGTTTCACCAACTAACGAACCAGAGAAATTAATCGTGCCAGTCGCAGCAAATACTGTTGATGTTGCACTTAGTACTAAAGTTGCTAAACCTAAACTCAATTTTTTCACTTAAAAACCCTCACATTAAAGAAAAGCGGTATTTAAAAATTACAGCCACCGGACTCACGATCAATATAAGCCTTAAAACAACTAGAATTTCAATTTACCGAAGGGAGCATTTTATGAAAAAAAATTCAGCACAAATATCAGATAAGAATAACATTGCTGTAATACAAGCCTATAAATCTCGTAAGAAAAGGACTACAAATTTATTTTATTTATAATTAAAAACACTATTTAATTAAAATTATTTTTTAATAAAACAAATGCGCACCCCTTAAATATATAAAATTACAAGAATTCTATTACTAGACCAAAAAAATAAAGGAAAAAACCCTAAATGTAGCTCATAAATCTTTTATAGTGGATTCAATAATTACACCCCAAACATAAAAATTACCCTATCGAACCTATTTTTAATTAACCACCAAACAATCACTATTGACTCATTCAACCACGCATAAAATATTAAAACCTAGCTTTCATCATTTGATACAATATTTTTATCATTAACACTTACACACACCAAACATATTATAGACAAGGCTTGTAGGTGTATTTTCAGGATAAACATCAACATCTTTAACTTTAAATATTTTCCCTTCCACTAAAATACTTAATAAATCTTTACGTCTCGTTAGAACAACACCTTTGGTCATTTGATTAACGCGTGCTGCAACATTCTTAACAGAAATACTATTATTAAAAAAGAACACTTTACGACCAGACTTTATCTCTGAAGGATTTACTTTCTGATATGATCTACAATGACTACAAACCCATTTTTCCATAACTAACTCCAATATTATTAATAATCAACATAATGATAAATTGTCTAGAAATTGTATATATCAAGAAAAAAAATAATATAAAGAAAGAATAATAATAGCGTAAAACAAATATGATTAATTTGTAAGGAAATAACTACAAAATTACTCAAAAACTAAAAAAATTCCTTTTGACATCTTTTTCTTACAAGTTTTGAAAGAAGTTATTAAAAATTAATATTAAAAAACTACAACAATACAATATATTTCTGATTAATTATGCAAATCAATTCCATTAAATTACTAAAACTCCAAAATCAAAACATTTACCATACAGCTCAATAGGTTTTTTATGAAAAAAATATTAGTAATCATTGGTTCATTAATTTCTTCAGTAACTTTTTCAGAACCAACAGGTGAAATTATATTTTCGGGTTCAATTGTCGCAGATACGAATTGTCAGCTTTCAACAATAAACAATAAAGTACAAATAAACTGTTATGACAGTAATCAAGCAGTACCAACACATGAAATTCTTTTCCATTCAAGATTAGAATATATTAATCAAGATAAAAACCTAGCAATCATGCATTTAACTTACAACTAAACAATATAGGTTTTTTAATAAAAATATTTATAGTTATTACATTAAATTATTAGTAGATTATCCTAAATTCCACTATCTAGACCCTTGTGAAATCAGTGCTTTATTTCATTAGCTTTTAATTTTCAAATATAGGAATACAAAAAATAAGGAGGTATATGACCTCCTTTAGTTTAATTATCAACTCTATTCTAGGGAGTATCCATGTTCATGATTTATATTGATCATCAGTTTTTTAGAAAACTCAGTGAAAGGGAGTTAGGTGCTATGATCAAGCACAGACAAATACTAAGAAAATAGAAGAAAAGTTGATATTGAGAATTAGTACGTATGGCGGACTCCTTGTGTATTAATGAAGAACTACCACGAGCACTACTAAATAATGGTGGCAGAATGAAGAAGGGCAGCAAACTGGTACACCTGATGTATCTACCTGACCAGGGAACTCCTGATGTTTCTTAATTGCTAGTTTTAGATACCTCCTCATATCTAGCCTCAATACATTCTACAGCTATATCGACATCACTATCTGACCACACATTTGTATTATTCGTATACGAGTCTTTTACATAGATCTTTAATGAACACCCTTTAAAAGGTTCATAATCATCAATCGCTTGACGAAGCATTCGTTCAACTCTTTCTTGCTCTATATTACTAGAAGGGGCTGTCCATTTAAACAAAGTGTCTTCTGAAATCATCTTGTTCCAGATCTCCTTGCTTAAGAATTTGATAAAAATTATGTATAAACAATTTCATAAGATGCTAAAGATTTAAAAACTAATTTAAGCAATACCGCCACTAAAAGGGTACAACAATAATGGCTAAGACCACAGTTAAAAACATTAAAATATAGTTTTTTGACTTACAGTTTTTTATTCATCATTCGCTGTTAGATTTATTTTATTATTAAGCTTATTCAATTATTTATTTTCCTTTAATAAAGTCTGAATATTTACTCAATCAGACTGATATTTTAAATTAGCACAATGCAGATATCTTATCATTTTTTATATTATAAAGTCATTTCATGTTTTCAAGTCCTAATGCAAATTTTACTGTTGCTCAGTCAATTCGCTTCTAAAATGTAATAAATCTTCAGAATAACTTTGATGTTAAATATTATGATCAAAATATTTATTATAAAGAATTACATAAGAATAGTAGATTAGCTCTAATATTCTTATTCATCCTTAATGTAAATTTCCTCCCAATATTTTCAAAATATTTTACAAATCTTCCAATAATTTCAAAGAAAGTTTTCTTAACATAGTCAGCTCCTCATCATTCATATGCATTGAACATCGCAACTGATTGGGTAGATCAATCACTTTTTCTTTTACCTCTAAAGCTTTATCCGTCAATATTACTTTTTTCACCCGCTCATCTTCTTTGATTGATACCCTCTTCAAAAACTCTTTTGCTTCAAGTTTTTGAACCAATGGCGTTAAGGTACCTGAGTCAAATAAAGTCTTTTCACCGAGTTCTTTTAGAGAAATGTCATCTTCTTCGTACAAAGCTAAAAGAACGATGAACTGAGGGTAAGTTAAATCGAAATCTTTAAGTAATGGACGATACTGGCGCGTAAGTGCATTCGCCACTGAATAAAGCGAGAAACAGAGTTGATCACCTAATATCTTGTTTTCTTTCATATTTAAACCAAAAATTAAAATTATCTAAAAATTATTATAAATAATTCTTGACCATAAGTATCTTGCGTGCAAGTATTATATACGCAAGATAAATATTGAACTGAGCTTTCGATAGAACCAACTTCATATTGGACACAAAGCCTTGGCTCAAAGTTGTATTTAAAATTTCTAACTTAAAGTGAGTTTTCACCATGAAAATCGCAACAGCTTTATTAACATCTGTTCTTTTCACTACAGCTGTTTCAGCTGAAGCTATCAATACTCCTGCTCCTACTGCGGGTGTACAAGCCTTTCTAAACGTACTCAATTCGGGTAACGGCAAACCAATGGAATTGATGACTCCAAACGAAGCTCGTCAAGTTTTAATCGGCGCACAAAAGGGAGCGAAACTTCCACCAGCACAAGTTTCAGAGAAAACAATTCAAATAAATGGTCAAAGCATTCAGCTAAAAATTGTTAAACCAGAAAATGCTAAAGGCGTTCTTCCTGTATTTATGTTCTTCCATGGTGGCGGTTGGGTGTTAGGCGACTTTGCTACTCATGAACGCTTAATTCGTGATTTAGTTCGTGAGTCTGGTGCGGCGGCTGTATATGTTAACTATACGCCTTCTCCAGAAGCTCACTTCCCTGTAGCAATTAATCAGTCATACGAAGCAACCAAATGGGTCGCTAAACATGGTAAAGAAATTGGTGTTGATGGTAGCCGTTTAGCTTTAGTAGGTAATAGCGTTGGTGGCAACATGGTTGCTGCTGTTGCCCTTCAGATTAAACAATCTGGTGGTCCAAAAGTGCGTTACAACGTAATGTTATGGCCTGTTACCAATGCTGGTTTCGACGATGCTTCTTACAATCAGTATGAAAAAGGATACTTCCTGACTAAGAACATGATGAAATGGTTCTGGGACAACTACACAACCAATACCAATGATCGCAATAATATTTTGGCATCACCACTTCGCGCTACAAGTGAACAGTTAAAAGACTTCCCACCTACATTAATTCAAACAGCTGAATTAGATGTATTGCGTGATGAAGGTGAAGCTTTTGGCCGTAACTTAGATAAAGCTGGTGTTCCAGTGACTGTAACTCGTTATAACGGTTTGATTCATGACTATGGCCTGTTAAATCCGTTAAGCAACGAACCATCTGTGAAAACTGCGTTATCACAAGCTGGATCTGAACTTCAAAAGCATCTGAAATAATGCTTTAAGAAAGTACTAAAATGTAAGTCTAATAAAGAAAGCATGATTAAAAAATCATGCTTTCTTGCTTTTTGGGTTCTTGAATAAACTTAATGCAAAGGCATTTTTTCAAATGAACCTTGTTGAGCACCAAGCTCGGAACGTACCACTTGTAACTCAAAGCCCTGTCTGTCTAACTCAGCTCTTTTACTTTTGTCAGTCAAAGAAACAACGATACTCACCAAAAATGCGAGTGGCATAGAAAACAAAGCTGGATTATCAAATGGGAATATTGCTTTTTCATGGCCTAGTACACCAACCCAAACTGTCGGTGATAAAACTACAAAAGTAATTGCCGAAATGATTCCGACAAACCCACCAAATATGGCGCCGCGTGTGGTTAAATCTTTCCAATACATAGAAAGAATAAGTACAGGAAAGTTAGCGGAAGCAGCAATACCAAATGTAAGTCCCATTAAAAAAGCGATGTTCATTTTTTCAAATAAAATTCCGCATGCTATGGCAATTACACCAAGAACTACCACTGAAAGTCGAGATACAACCATTTCCTGCTTTTCAGTTGCCTTGCCTTTTTTAATCACTTTTTGAAATAAATCATGGGAAATAGCAGAAGCGCCAGCAAGTGCCAAGCCAGCCACTACAGCTAAAATCGTTGCAAATGCTACGGCAGATAAGAAACCTAGCAATAAATTTCCACCAAGGGCTTTTGCTAGATGCATTGCAACCATGTTACTACCACCAATTAAATCTCCGCCTAAGTGTCCATCTACAAAGTAATTAGGGTTAGTACCTACTATGGCGATTGAAGCTAAACCTAAAATACAAACTACAATAAAGAAGTAACCAATATAACCAGAAGCATAAAAGACTGAACGGCGTGCTTCAGCAGCATTTGGAACCGTAAAAAAGCGCATCAGAATATGAGGTAAACCTGCTAAACCGAAGATCAAACCAATAGACATAGAGAGTGTATTAATCGGGTTGGATAGCATTGGACCCGGTTCTAACACCTTTTGTCCTAATTTGTGTGCATTAACGGCAGCCGCAACCATATTATTTAAACTAAAACCAAACGCTTTAAATGCCAGAAACACTAAAACTGTTCCACCAAAGAGCAAAAGAATAGCTTTAACTATTTGTATCCATGTGGTTGCAAGCATTCCTCCAAAAATGACATACACCAACATTAGACAACCGACCAGCATGATGGCAATTTTATAATCTAGACCAAACAGTAATTTAATGAGCTGACCAGCACCCACCATTTGCAAAATTAAGTAGCAACATACAACAATAAGCGAGCCGCATGTTGCCAAAATTCGAGTTCGCTGCGGATCTAGTCGATACGAAACAATATCTGCAAAAGTATATTTACCAAGGTTTCTTAGTCTTTCGGCCATTAAGAAAGTTAAAATCGGCCAGCAAACAAAAAAGCCCGTCACATAGATAAAACCATCATAGCCTTTGAAGAAAACCATACTGGAAATCCCCAGTAAGGTTGAAGCAGACATATAGTCTCCGGCAATTGCTAAGCCATTTTGCTTTGCCGAAATGGCATTGCCTGCCGTATAGAAATCTTCTTTCGATACTGTTTTCTTTGCAGCTTTAAAAGTAATAAATAATGAAAGGCCGACTACACACGCAAACATGATAATTGCGGTCCAATTTCTTGGCTCAGTTTGGGCAGCCCAAACAGCAGGACTAAGTAAAGTCAGAATAGTAAAAGCAAAATATTTATTCATAATGATATTCCTTTCTTAATTTTTCTTTTTGTTTGTCAAAATATTGATTTGTAATAAATATATATAACCCCGTTATGACCCAGCTCGATACAATAACTATTGCAGCAATCGGTAAACCAATTGTGACTTTGCTTGCTTCTAGTGGCATTGAAAGTAATTCAGGGCGAAAGGTAGCGGTTCCTATAAAAATAAAATAAATGCTGAGTACAATTGAACTTAAAAAAACGGCGAATCGATTTCGTTGCTTTACCATCTTTTTAAATTTCGCATCAAAAACGATATTTGCTTCCTGAGGGTAGTTCATATAAAAAGTCCTTTTTTATGTAGATGATTATTTACATTCAGCAAAAGCACTATTGGTGAAATAGTCGTGATAACGTTCTCTCAATATTTTTTTACTGATTTTTCCAGTGGGCGTATGCGGTATTTCTTCAACCAATATGGTTGCTGACGGAATGGCCCATTTATGTAATTTGGATGATAGAAAAACGACAATTTCAGAATGTTCAATTGTTTCTTGTGGAGATTTTGGCACCAAAATTAAAAGTGGGCGTTCTCCCCATTTCGGATGATTGGCAGCAATAACGGCGGCTTCTGCAACTTTTTCATATCCCATCGCTGCATTTTCAACTTCAACACTACTGACCCACTCTCCTCCTGACTTGATCATATCTTTGGCACGGTCTGTAATATGCATATATCCATATTTATCTATGCACGCGATATCTCCCGTATCGAACCATTTGTCCTCTTCTTCTAATGCTTTGGGTTGATTGATATATTGCTTGGCAATTGTATGACCGCGTACTTCTAGAATGCCTTCATGCATCCCATCGTGAGGAAGCAATTGATGATTTTCATCACGCAATCTCATTTGAATACCAAAGATAGGTTTGCCACATTTAATCGATTGGGTTTCGATATTATTTTTGATTTGATCTAATCGATTACAGACCGCCATTGAACTGGTTTCAGTCATTCCCCAAGCATTTTCAACAGAAATTCCATAATGGCTCAAAGACTCAATCAGCGAATATGGCGCAGCAGAACCACCAGATATCGCCCGTTTTAAACTGACTGATGAAATATGGTGATCTTCAAGATAATTTTTAAAAGCATTCCAGATGGTCGGAACAGCCATAGAAATATCGACGTGTTCTGATTGGATCAGATTAAAAATTTTCTCGGTTTGACCTGCAAATGAGTGAGGCCAAACGATTTTTGCCCCCGATAAAACCGCATTAAATGGCACTCCCCACGCGCTAATATGATAAAGCGGAACCAAAGGCATAATGCAGCTATCATGCGTTAAGCCAATCGCATTTGGCATAGCGAGTATTAATGCATGCAATACGGTACTACGATGGGAGTAAAGAACACCTTTAGGATCACCAGTAGTACCTGATGTATAGCAAAGACCACTTGCACATTCTTCAGGGATATCTGGCCAATCATAATAAGATTGCTCTGGAGCAATGATTTCCTCATAAAAGACAAAATCAAATTGTGCTTTTAAATTTTTATTGGGATCACCAAGCACAATAAAATGTTTTATGACTGGCTTTATATTGTCATAAATAGAATCAACTAATGCCAAACAATCTGGTTCAATAATGAGTACTTCATCTTGAGCAGAATTGATAATTTGAATGAGTTGTTCAGGCGCCAATTTAGGATTAATTGTATGGTAAATTCTTCCCGTACATGGAATGGCATAGTGCAATTCAAAATGCTGATATGAGTTCCATGCCATCGTTCCGACTTTAGCATCAGAACTTATATTTAATCGGTCTAGCGCATTGGCAAACTGAGCTACACGTTCAAAAGCATCTTTATATGTATATCGATGTTTAGTTATCCCATCTGCTTTCAAAGTCACAATTTCTTGATCTGCGTAAACTGTCAAAGCATGCTGCATTATTGAAGTAATGTTTAAATTACAATGCATCATTAATCCATTCGTCATTCTTATTTCCTCACACAATTTAGCAACTGATTCAGATGCTTATATGAGTCAATGCAACTATGATGCCAGATATTTTAATTATTATTTTCAAAAACTTACGTGATTTTATTATTTTTCTTTTTTGAAAAAATTTCAATTTTGAAATTAATTATTTATGAGTTTCATTCTACGCCATAAAGTCGTTCGACTAATCCCAAGTTTTTGCGCAGCAAGGTCTAAATCACCATCTACTTCTGCAAGTGTCCGTTCAATCAAACTCAACTCTTGATTAACTTTTACTTCTTTTAATAAAGGTTGCGCAGCGTGGTGACTTTGAGATTGAAATAGCTCGGGTAACTGTTGCTTTAAAAATTCTGGAGTTAAAATTTCATGATCAAGCTGTAATAGCACATTGATTCTTTCAACAATATTTTCAAGTTCGCGTATATTGCCCGGCCAAGAATAGTGTAAAAAAGCCTTCTGTAAAATACTCGGCAAATCCTCCAGTGTTTTTCTATATTTCTCTAGAAAGGAATTTGCTAAATATAAGATATCTTCTTTTCGTTCATTTAAAGAGGGTGTATACACTCTTAAAATATTTAAACGATAGTAGAGATCTGCCCGAAAAGTTCCATTTCGTACTAACTCTTCTAAGTTCGCATGAGTTGCAGCAATCACGCGTATATCTAAATGATGACTCACCACTGAGCCTAAGCGGTTAATTTGTCTTTCTTGTAAGACTCGTAAAAATCTAGTTTGTAGATGTAATGGCATATCTCCAATTTCATCTAAAAAAAGCGTACCCGTATGAGCAGCTTCAATGAGGCCAATACGCCCATTTTTCTTAGCCCCAGTAAAGGCACCTTCTTCATAACCAAATAACTCGCTTTCTAACAAGCTTTCTGGAAAAGACGCACAGTTGATTGCAACAAATGGTGCTTTATAACGGCTGCTATGATTATGAATACTTTGTGCTAAAACTTCTTTACCTGTACCACTTTCACCAGTAATGAGAATGGTACTATCGGTTTTTGCATATGCTTTGGATAACTTGATGATTTGTTGAAAATTAGCGTTTTTCGTCAAAATCTGGTCAAAGGTATATCTTGTATTAAAATTCTTTGATGAAACCTTTCTAAACTGACTATTAGACTGCTCTAATGCATTTAGTTCCTGCACTCTTAAGATATAGCCATCTATATAGTCATTTTTTAGTTTGGAAATATATACAGCAAGTTTTAAATTTTTAAATTGAACGAGCTGATGACTGTTTTCTTGATCGATATCGAAGTTTAATCCTTCAAAAATTTCGAGTGCTGATTTGTTTAAAACATCTGAAGAGTCTTTTTCAAGTAACGAACTCATTGAATTATTAATTAAAGAAATCTTTTTTTGCTTTGTAATAAAACAAATGCCTTCATTTAAGTGATTAAATATCTCGGTTAAACGTAAGGTTGAATATTGTTCTCTGCGAATTTTTTCAAGCGTACGTAAGGCATTTTGCAGAAGATCTTTTAAAGACGGCACACTAATCGCCAAATGTCCGACTAGATTTTCATTCAGTGCTAGCTCTACTGCAACAGGCGAGCCAATAATGGCATCAAAACCTTGATTTTTAATTAAATGAATTGTTTTTTTAGCATCTAAATATGAATCATAGTTAAACTGTTGTATATCTAAAGCAAAAATATCTGAGTAGTTCTCAAGATCGACCGTAGATGTATTCCCAACCAAAGCAATGCGCTTATATTGTTTTAAGTTTGATATGGCCTGAATGACATCAAAAGTACCAGTTCGAATGACCTGAATATCAATGTTTAATTTCTTTTGTAGAAAACTTGCGGTTGCTCCCGTACATAGAAGAATCTGACAGCCATTTTCTACTAAGCTTTGAGCAACATCTTGTACATCTGAAATATGGCATTCCACCAAATCAATTTCGTTCGACTCTACTTCACTAATCGCGTGCTCAACCAAAGAACGAAAACCATTAATATTAGGTTTTTTAATATAGGTGACCAAAATATTAATTGGTTTTCGATTAAGCATTTTTTACTCCATTAAAAAACGTTTTATATAGGCGCAGCGCTATGACCGCCATCGACTTTAATTTCGATACCTGTTATGCCTTGACCTGCTTGCGAAGCAAGTAACAGTAAAGGTCCATTTAAGTCATCAAATTCTACAAACTTCCTTGTTGGAATTTTCTTTAAAAGCTGTTGGCCCAATTCGCCAGTTAAATATTCTTCATTAATTTCAGTAACCATATAGCCTGGCGCGATGGCATTTACATTTATACCAAATCTAGCCAACTCTACTGCCATAACTTCTGTTAAATGGCGTAATCCAGCCTTTGATGCACAGTATGGACTAACGCCAAGGTTTGTAGACTGAGACAGAATTGACGTGATATTGATGATCGATCCTTTACGACAAGCCTTAACCATATGTTGCACAACTTCTTGTGCACATTGCCAAGGTGCTTTAAGGTTAGTATCGACAATCTTATCCCAATCTTCATCGTTATAGTCTAAGAAACGCTTGGTATCACTCACACCAGCATTATTAATTAGAACATCTACTGTGACTCCTTCAGCTTCTAAAGAACTAAGCATATCTTTCACAGCGGAACGGTCATTTATATCTAATGCAAAGGTATAAACTTTCACTCCAAATTCATTTTTTATATGCGATTCTAATTCCTTCAATCGCGCTAACCGTCTGGCACAAATAACGATATTGGCGCCTTCTTTTGCAAATAATTCAGCTATATGATGCCCTAAACCACTTGAAGCACCCGTAATTACAATATATTTATCTTTTACATCAAAAATATTCATTCTCTTATCCCTGTTTTATTATGCCTGCTTCCCTAATAGTTTCTTGGCAATGCTCATACGGTGAACTTCATTTGCGCCATCATAAATTCTGAAACCACGTGCATCTTTAAAAATCTTGCAGACTACTGATTCATCTGTCATTGCCTGTCCACCTAAAATCTGAACTGATCGGTCCACCACACGCCAGATACCTTCAGAGCTGATCACTTTGACTAGGCTTGACTCGTAGTTTCCTTTCTCACTCAAATCTAAAACCTGCGCACAATAGTGAACAGCTAATCGAGTTGTTAAAATATCCATTTCATTATCGGCAAGCATAAAACCTACGCCTTGATGATCTCCTAATCTCTTACCAAAAGATTGGCGTTCTCGTGCATATTGAGTAGCAATATCATGTGCTCTCCTTGCTTGCCCCAACCATCTCATACAATGTGTTAAACGTGCTGGTGCAAGACGAACTTGAGCATATTTAAAGCCTTTACCAATTTCACCCAACACATTTTCTTTAGGTATACGTAAGTTTTCAAAGCGTAAAATGCCGTGTCCACCTGAAAAGCATGAGTCCATAGCATTCATATTTTTTTCTAATGTAAAGCCTTCAACATTGGTGTCTGTTAGAAACATTGAAGCGGAGCCATCTTCCATTTTTGCCATAATAATCGCAACACTCGCTCCATCGGCTCCTGTAATTAACCATTTACGCCCATTAATAATATAGTCATCGCCATCTTCAATTGCTGTTGTTTGAAGCATGGATGGATCCGAGCCAACACCCGGTGCCGGTTCCGTCATGGCAAAGCACGATCTAATTTCTCCAGCTACCAATTTTCTTAACCATCTTTGTTTTTGCGCATCGTTTGCGACAGCATCTAAAAGATGAATATTTCCTTCATCTGGTGCATGAATATTTAAAGCGATTGGACCTAAAGCAGAATATCCTGCTTCTTCGAAAGCTACAGCCTTTTGCAGATGCGACCATCCAAGCCCTCCCATTTCTTGACTTGCATGGGGAGTTAGCAGCCCCCAACGACGCACACGACTCACCAATTCTTGGCGTAAAGCTTCACTTGGGCCATGACTATCTTGACGAGGATCACTTTCTAATGGAATCACCTCTTGTTGAATAAATTCTCTAACTTTCTGTTGTAGCTCTAATAATTCATTAGATAGTGTGATCATGAGTTGAGCTCCTTTAATTTAAAGCCTTGAGTCGCGATATAAGTTTCATACACATCATCCATAGCGCTATTAAATAGCTCATTTTTAATCATATTGTACGGGGTGAAATTTTGAAGCTTGATTCGTTTGCTTATTACCTTTTGATTTTCAATCGTTAGATCAAGAATATTTAAGCAGCCATAATCTTGTTCCTGCGAATAGACATCTTTAAAGTCATGTCCATATACCCAATTAATGAGTATTCGATTTACAATATCGTGTGAAGAAATCAGGATGTTCTGGTCTTTGTCTGCTGTTAAAATCATGTTTTCAAACCATGTCAGTACACGAGCAATAAAAAGCGACCAACTTTCGCCTTGTACAAATAATTCAAGATTATTTTTATGGAACTGATAGGCCTTTTTGATTTCCAGCTCAGCATGATCCAACGAAATTTCTCTTAAACGTCCCGCTCTTATTTCTCGAATATCATCGAATGATTGAATGTGTGTATGCTCGTTTTGATAGCGCTTCAAAATTTCGGCTGTTTGAATCGAACGAGACATGGTAGATGAGTAAATTTTTGCAAAATTAACATTTTGTAGTTGATGAGCCAATTGTTGTATTTGCTCTATTCCTCGGTCTGATAACTGCGCAAACTTAGGATTAATCGGGTTCTTATCTGCATCAAAATATGAAACGTGTCCATGCCGAACCAAATAAATTCGTAACCGATATTTATCCATGTTGAGCTGCCTTTGGTTCAGTAATTTTTAACTCTTCCGAATTAAGTGATTTTAATATCTCAAATGTTTGATCCGATTGTTTACCTTCACGAATATCGCTAATAAACAATTGAATTGCCTCATCAACATCTTTGATTGGAAAAGAAAAATAATCTTGCACAATGCCTGAACGATGCAATGTAGAAATATCCTTTTGCAAAATATAAGCCTGCAAAATTTCCAAGCTTCTCATGAGCATTAACAAGTTATATTTCTGACTGCCCGATTGCGGTAAAAGCTCATTCTTAATGACGGCTTGGCTGGCTTTAATCAGGTCAATTATTTTATGCTCGCTCATTCTTTTTCTCCCAATATTTCCAGGATATTTTTTTCAAGGCGGGGAACTAAAAATTCCGTTAGGGCTAATTCGAGCGATGGAGTATCCATCTCGTTGTTTCGGTCAGACTGCTGCATCGCAATAATTGCCCATCGAACATGAGACAGTACATGCCAAAACTTCATTTCAAATTCAGGGATATAAATATCGGAAATCTCAGCATAAGCATTCGCAAAGTCCTTATATGAACCTATTCCCCCCGCTATATTTTCATCTTGACCAAAACGCCAGCATTTAGAGGTAAACCATCCTAGGTCTTCTCTTCGATCACCCCATTGAGTAAATTCCCAATCTAAAATTCCTGAAATTTGATCATCATTAATCATGATGTTACCAATGCGGTAATCACCATGGACTAAGACCAAATCATCAACTTTTGGAACGTTGTTAAACATCCATTGAATAGCGTACTCAAGGATTGGACGCTGTCTTTTTAATTGATCCAGTTGCTCTAAAAAACCTGTAAGCTTTTTTTCTAAATATTGATCTTTATCTGGTTTAGGCAACAATTTTTCTAATATGTCGTCTGATTGAATGGCGTGAATTAAGGCAAGTTGCTTGCCAATGTCTTGAGTAATCTTTTTACATTTTTCTTCTTCTGTAATTCGAACTAATTTATGGCCTTCTGTTACGCCATCAATTTTTTTCATAATGAAGAAATCACTATTTAAAAAGTTAGGTGACTTCTCGAAATAAAGTGGTTCTGGTACTTTAATGCCAAAGTGATATAACCGATCTAAAAGTAAAAATTCCTGCTCCCGATCTGAACTAGCTTCTACACTAGATTCGGCATTTTTTCTCAGTACTAAAGCAAAATCTTCAGATTGAACTAACCAATTCTCTTGGATAGCTCCACCACTCATCTTTCTTAACTGAATTTCATTAGGTATTAGCCCTAGACTCTCCTGCAATATTCCGCTCAATTGCAGTATATGATTAGCATTCATTATTCACTCCTTGTAACTATTTTCATGGGAGCAAATTACATGCCATTATTTTTTTATTTAAATTCAAACACTTAAAAATTAAATACCATTTCAAATATGAAACTTATTTCATATTTGAAATTTAGTAAAAAGAAATAAATATAAACTTGTTATGAAAATATTTATTATTTGTCTTCAAGTGCCTCAATAATAGAAAGCGCTGTTACACGTGCCGAAAAAGGATTCTGACCAGTAATTAAATTTTCATCTCTCACTACGTATGGAGCAAACGGAAGCCATTTTTTCATATAGTTTGCACCATATTCTTTAGCCAACTCTTCAGCATTGTATGGTACTTTCTTTGCAACTCCCGCTAGTACCTCTTCACACCAAGCAAAGCCAGTTAAATTTTTCCCCTCAATAAGACGTTTACCATTGGATAAATACACATTTAGAAGACCACAATATCCATGGCAAACACTTGAAACAATTCCTCCTTTCTCATAGATATTCTTAGTGATTTCTTGCAATTCCAAGTTATTTAAAAAATCCCACATTACACCATGTCCACCTGTGTAATAAATCACATCGTAATCTTGCCAATTGATATCTGAAGGTTTTCTTGTATTTTCCAATAAGGCCATAAATGTGGAATCATTTTTTCTTTTCATTACTGATTCATCGGCAACCAATCGCCCCAAAGCTTTTGGTTCAAGTGGAGACCTCCCACCTTTTGGGCTTACTATATCTTGTATATAAGACTTTTTTTCAAATTGATCATAAGCATGTGTAAGTTCACCCAACCATAAACCTGTAAGGCGATTGATATTTTCATATTTATCTACATTTGTCACAATGTGTAGAATTCGTTTTGTCATTTTCATTCCCTATTTTTCAAATTAATTCGTCCATTTGTTTTTAATCTAGAGATAAATACTGAACTATTAAGTTTTAGCTCTAGATCTTGCTTTTTAACTACTATAAGCTTAAAGTTTGCTTTAATGTCAAGAGGAAAACAGTAACCATGAATATTAGTGAACTTTCTAAACGTAGTGGTCTAAGTACGCCAACTATCCGTTATTATGAACAAATTAAACTATTGCCAAAAGCAAAACGTAAAGCCAATGGTTATAGAGAATATAGTGAAAATGATTTAAAGCAATTAATCTTAATTCAGCAAGCACAGCAAGTAGGTTTTACTCTAAATGAAATTAAAGCTTTCTTACCATCCAATGTGGTGAGTTGGGATCATGATGAACTTACAAATATTATTGAAAACAAAATTCGTGAGATAGAGGATTTTGAAAGAAAACTATTTGTCAGTAAGCAAAATCTAACATCAATGCTGAATGCTATTAATAATAAGCCTGACGAAATTACTTGTGAAGAAAATGCTGAACGTTTACTAAACCTTTACTATACAAATGAAAATGTTTAAAGTCCGGAAAAACTTAATTTCTATTTTCATTAATTTCAGCTCATAAAGAACTAGTTATTTAAACTCTTTTTGAGTATTTTTAATTTAGATTCTAAATTCAGTTAATTTATTGTTAAAAAAAGCTTGACCTTAAACCTTACTTTAATCTTAGCATTAATGCATGGCCTATAGGAGGAACATATCAATGTTCAGCAAGCTTAATCTACCTCGAACAGTTACTGCATTATCCGTAAGTTTATTATTGAGTTTTTCAGCTCAAGCAGTCGAAACTAACTCAAGTTCTGTACAACAACCATCAAATTCAAGTACTTCACAGGAAACAACTGTTGTAGAGTTTGGACCATATAAAGTGAATGTTCCAAAAGGCGGCTATTACGATCGTTTTCGTATGAACCCGAATCTAGACGAAGTTGCAAAAGATCCTGCAGCTGGAAATATTGATTACTTTCGTACCATTCCTAAAAAATTGGTAGAGACTCGAGTTGGAAAAGTTTGGTCGCCTAATTTCTACTATCGTACTAGCAGTGTACAACTCTTGATGCTAGCTCCAATTTCTAAATTGAAAGCTAAACTTCCTGCTCCACTTGAACCATTACAGCCCTTCCCTGGATACGGCTTGGTTTCATTGACATTCTTCTCTTATGCTGTTGGTGATGTTGACCCATACGATGAAGTATCACTTGCTATAGTAGTGCGTCAACCGGGTGCTCATCATTTCAATACCACTGAATTATTAAGCTCAATGCGTAACCATAAATATTATGGCCATGTATTAGCTTTACCTGTAGATACCGAAATTGCTCGTGTCCGTGGTGTATATGGTTATCAACTACCAAAATGGTTAACACCTATCGATGTGAAAATTGGTGTTAAAAATGTTCAAGCTAGCATTTTTAATACTGATGGCAAGCCAGACTTAAGTTTAAACGCACCCTTACCAGAAATTAAAAATGTAAAACCACAATCACATATTGAAACAAAAACCATGTATCAGCTTGTAGATGGTAAATGGCACAGTACTTCTGTTGAATCTAACACACTTGCATTTGGACAAAAGCTATTTCCTAAGAATGTCCAACTTGTAAAAAATGGGGGTCCACTTAGTAAATTGCTTGATGAGTTGGGAGCTAATAAGGTTCTACGCTTTGATGTAGTAAAAGATGCTCAATTAGCATTGAATATGCCTGTCCCATATCCATCATTAGATAAATCTACAACTAAAAAATAATTTTTAAATAGCCCTTTCTTCTAGTCGTTGGAAAAAAGGGCTTTTATTATTTATCTTATATATTCTAAAAATTAATACATTTACCATTGTGCCTTAAAAATCTTATTAAACAAAATTTAAAATTCTATTTACTCTGTATATGTGTATATATTATGTCAGAACAATAAATTGATTTTCATTTTTAAATTATATTATTTAAACCTAAGCTTTGAAGATGATTTTTGAGTTAATGTACCAAAATCTAACTCTAGTAAAGGTATAGCTGCATCTGGTAAAGCTAATGCTTCTTGGTAGACGATTTTTGCTTGTGGGGTTAAATATAAATTATCAAGTTTCTCATCACTTTTAAAACCAATTGGGAGTTGATAATGAAATTTCAAAGGTTGTTCGACATTAAATGTAAAAACCGGTAATTGTAAATTTCTCTTATCTTTACCATACGTTGCATCAGCTAATACATAATTATGAATATAATCAATTGAAAAATTAGATAACGTCAAACTCTTCTGGTTTCCATCCTCTCCAATACGTGAATACACCATCACTGTACCTTTGGCTCTCCCGAGTATAATTTTCATCTTGGAACCAATCACAATACTGGTTATTGGATAATTAAACTTAGTTGGGTTTCCCCCAATATTCGGTTCATCAATTGGTGTAGCAGTGCCCTTGGCCTCAGCTTTAATTCCTAATTGCACCCAAAAGTCTCTTCTTAAAGTTTCTGGGAATGTATGTACTGAATCGGATGCTGTGAATCCCATAGGGATGGTTAACCCTGCTTGAACCTTGATAGTTGAGGATATAAACAAAGTCACTAAGGCTATTTTTAAAAGTAATAATCTCATATTTATCTCAAACAAATACTGAAGTAACATTCATTGTGGCAATAAAAATTAATCCAGTGCTACCAAACACTGGATTAACATACTGTATTGAATAAAATTAAGTAATACTGAATTGACTAGAGCCTGGAATTTTAGTGACCAGATCAGCACCCATTAACTTTGAAGGTGTATATGCTCCACCCTGAACATTATTTTCTAATAGATATTGAATAACGATTAAAGAGCCATTAATAGTTAAACTATAAGTATTATCTGTCTGGATACGAATAGTTTTAATCTGCCCTTGTGAATTTCTCGCCTCACCCCATACATAAGTCGGCATATTTGCTCTTACCTGCTCATCAGGTCCAACAACAGATTTTGAAATGCGATTTTTTATCACATCTTGTATAAATTCTAACTTCAATATAGGACGTATAAGGTTTAATATTTTTGCACCGCAGATCATTTTAGGGGGAGCAGGAACAAAGACCTCAATATTAGGAATTCCTGTGGTATAAAATGCAGTGGAAACATCCCCCCAAGGAATACTCATCGCTTGTTTCTCACCATCACCAAAATTAATTTTACGAACATGATGGGCCAATGCAACTTTGGTAATCTTACCATCTTTACGAATTTTTCCGCCTTCTGCCATACCCTCAGTACTGGTTTTTGCAGTACCTGGAGAAAAACCAGACTTAGAATCAAAGCCCAAAGCAAGATGGGTTGCATCGGGTAATTTTTCTTTTAATTTTGCTGCCACACAATCGGTTGGAATGACATCAAAGCCAACGCCTGGACACAGAACCACATTTGCGTCCTGCGCTTGCTCATTTAAAGATTGTGCCAATTCGAATACTGCAATTTCTCCAGTAATGTCTAAATAATGTGAGCCAGCTTTTAAGCATGCTTCCATCATTGGTTTTGAAGTCGCCGAAAAAGGGCCGGCACAATGCATCACAAGCTTTAAGCCTTTGAGTTGCTCACTCACTTGCACCGTATTATCTAAGCCAAATGTTTTAAACTCTAGCCCAAGCTCCCTAGCAAGGGCTTCTACTTTCGCACGATTACGACCTGCCAATATTGGCTTTAGTCCTTGTCGTACTGCTTTGCGAGCAATAAGTTCTCCTGTATAGCCATTTGCACCATAAATCATCCAGCTTGAATCATTTACATTTATCATAATCAACTCCTTCAGATTTAAGATACAAATGAGTATTTACGCATTTGGTCTTTATATTGGCGAGTACGACGTGCCATTGCTGCCTGTTGTAAAATAAGTGCCCATAAAGGTGAAATTTCTGGTTTTGGTGTTTTGCCAAGACTAAGCTTACGTAATTGGTATTTAACTGTCGCCATATTAGCGAGAGAAGCTAATGTCTTATTTTTCCATTGAATTGGTTTTAATTGAGGAGCTGAGTTTGCTCCATTTTTCCATTCACTTGGTAAATTAGGATTAATTGCTAAAGCAGTAGCAATACCTACCATATCAACACCACTTTCAACTACTTGCTCTGCCACTTGTTTACGACGAATACCACCTGTAACCATCACTGGCATTTTTGCAACTTTACGAATTTCTTGCGCAAATTCTAAGAAATAAGCTTCACGAGCTAGAGTACGACCATCACGTGCTTGCCCCTGCATGGCTGGGGCTTCATAGCTACCACCAGAAAGTTCAACCATGTCAACAGAATATTCATTTAACATTAGAACGACTTGTTGCGCGTCTTCCGCACTAAAACCTCCACGCTGAAAATCAGCTGAATTTAGTTTAATTGCAACTGCAAATTTTGCAGAAACTACCGACCTTACAGCCTTAACAATTTCAATTAAAATTCGGGCTCGGTTCTCTAATGAACCTCCCCAACGATCTTGACGCTTATTACTTAAAGGTGAAAGGAACTGGCTCAATAGATACCCATGTGCAGCATGAATTTCTACACCAGTAAATCCTGCCTTTTCACCTAAAAGTGCTGTATTCGCAAAACGTCTAATCACCTCTTGAATCATGTCTTCTGTCATTTCTATTGGCGTATTAAAACGGTTTGACATTTTTCCTAAATCTAAAGCAATTGCGGAAGGTGCCCAAGTTTGCTGCCCTAAATTTGACTGCATTTGACGCCCAGGATGGTTGATCTGCAACCAAACCTGTGCTCCTTTGGAACGTCCGATCTGTGCCCAACGTTTGAAAATGCTCAAAGATTTTTCATCCTCTAGCACCACTCCGCCCGGTCCAGTCATAGCGCGGCGATCAACCATCACATTACCAGTGATGATCAACCCGACACCACCATCCGCCCATGCCTGATATAAACGCATAAGTTCTTCTGATGGTGCATGGTTAATATCTGCCATATTTTCTTCCATAGCAGCTTTTGCAATACGATTCGGAATACGTGAGCCATTAGGGAAAATCAGTTTTTCAAATACTTTCATTTTTTTAACCTCATTCATAATGGATACACTTTAAGATTAAAGCCTACTTTAATGTCAACATTTTTTTTATAAAAAATAATTATTCTGGAAATTAATAAATAAACAGCTGAATTTACATAATTTAATATTTAATTAATTTTAATTCTTTAAACTTTAGGAACTGTTTTTATTAAGTAAGATCATTATGATGAATTTAAGAAGATTACGGGTAAATACAAATGTTAGAAATTTGGTTAAAGAAACAAACATCCATTTAAATGAATTAATTTACCCCATCTTTGTAGAAGAAAATTTAACCAAAAGGCAAGAAATAAAAACTTTACCTGGTCTCTATCGTTTTTCTGAAACAGAATTAGGTGAAGAAATAAAAGAACTTTATCAATTAGGAATACGAGCTGTTATGCCTTTTGGTATTTCACATAATAAAGATGAAGAAGGTACAGATACGTGGTGTGAAAACGGTTTACTTAGTCGCATGATTAAAATCATTAAAACAACATGTCCGGATATGATTGTGATTCCAGATATATGTTTTTGTGAATACACTTCTCATGGGCATTGTGGTGTAGTGTGCAATGAAACAGTCGATAATGATAAAACACTAGAAAATTTAAAAAAACAAGCAGTTACTGCTGCAAAAGCTGGTGCTGATATTTTAGCACCATCCACTATGATGGATGGCCAAGTTCTTGCTATTCGAAAAGGATTAGATGATGCAGGTTTCCAACACGTTGGTATATTAGCGCATACTATAAAATTCTCCTCTGCTTTCTATGGCCCTTTCCGTTCCGCTGTTGATTCTCAGTTAAAAGGTGATAGAAAAACTTATCAAGCTGACTTTCATAATGCATATCAAGCATTAACCGAAGGAGATTATGATGAGCAAGAAGGTGCAGATATTTTAATGGTTAAACCTGGGACACCTTACCTAGACATTTTAAGTAAATTACGTAATAGAACAAATCGCCCCCTTGCAGTTTATCAAGTTGGAGGTGAATACGCCTCAATTAAATTTGCTGCTTTGGCAGGTGCTTTAGATGAAATACAAACTGTATATGAGACTTTAATCGGATTTAAACGTGCTGGGGCAACAATGATTGTTAGCTATTATGCAAAGCAATATGCTGAATGGATAAATGATAAAAAAATAGATTAGTGAATATATAAATTAAGTATAGGGATAATGGGTCTTACCTCCCGTTTTCCCTATATACCTTCAAATTAAAACTATATTATTCATTTAAAAGTTAATTTTATAAAGTAACGTGCACTATATTTTATAAAAGCTATCTTTTTGAATATTTTAGACCTTAGAGAAAGCTAGGTAAACCACGCGCAGGATCAGTCTCTCTAGCTGATTGAGCATTTTCAACTGTCAGACCAAGAGCCTTAGCGACACCTTCACCATAAGCTGGATGGCATGCATAACAGTTACGAATGTGACGATATTTAATGAAATCAAGAGCATCGCCCATTGCACGTGCAGTATTATCAAATAAAGCCTGTTGTTGTTCAGGAATCATAAGTTCAAACAAAGCACGAGGTTGACTGAAATAATCGTTGTCATCTTCACGATAGTTCCAAAAATCAGCATCCCCACTGATTTTTAACGGTGGTTCTTTGTGCTGAGGCTGCTCTTGCCATTGTCCAAAACTATTTGGCTCGTAATGTGGAAGACCACCATAATTGGCATCAATGCGTCCTTGACCGTCACGGTGATTACTATGAACTGGACAACGCGCTGCATTTACAGGTATTTGCTGATAATTCACACCTAAACGATAACGCTGAGCATCAGCATAGTTAAATAAACGTGCTTGCAACATGCGGTCTGGTGAAGCGCTAATGCCAGGAACCAGATTACTTGGTGCAAAAGCAGATTGTTCAACATCTAAGAAGAAATTTTCAGGGTTCAGGTTCAGCTCAAACTCACCCACTTCAATTAATGGATAATCTCCATGAGGCCAGACTTTTGTTAAATCAAATGGATGATATGGAACCTTTTCAGCATCTTGCTCAGGCATTACCTGTACATACAAAGTCCACTTAGGGAAATCTTTTCGTTCAATCGCATCGAATAAATCACGTTGATGACTTTCACGATCATGCCCCACTAATTCACCAGCTTCAGCATCTGTTAAATTTTTAATTCCCTGTTGGGTCCGGAAATGAAATTTCACCCAGAAACGTTCATTCGCACTATTGATTAAACTATAGGTATGGCTACTAAAACCGTGCATATGGCGGTAAGAAGCAGGAATACCTCGATCAGACATGACAATAGTGACCTGATGTAAAGCTTCAGGTAATAAAGTCCAGAAATCCCAGTTATTTGTTGCGCTACGCAAGTTAGTTTTAGGATCGCGTTTTACTGCTTTATTTAAATCTGGAAATTTACGTGGATCACGTAAGAAGAACACAGGTGTATTATTCCCCACCATGTCCCAGTTACCTTCCTCTGTATAAAACTTTAAAGCAAAACCGCGAATATCACGTTCTGCATCTGCAGCTCCACGTTCACCAGCTACTGTGGTAAATCGAGCAAACATTTCGGTTTTTTTACCAATTTCGCTAAATATTTTAGCGCGGGTATATTGAGTAATATCATGAGTCACAATGAAAGTACCGAATGCACCTGAACCTTTTGCATGCATACGACGTTCTGGAATTACTTCACGTATAAAGTTAGCTAATTTCTCGTTTAGCCATAAGTCTTGAGCAAGTAGAGGGCCTCTTGCACCTGCCGTCATACTATTCTGGTTGTCTACAACTGGAGCCCCAAAATCAGTAGTAAGTTGGGAAAAAGGACATTTTTTAGTTTCGTCATTCATTAATATGCACCCGAAAAATAATCAATCGAATCAATATAAAAAAGGCAGTCAATTTTGGCTGCCCTCTTTTTTAAACTTAACTTCTAATAAATGCTAAAAGATCTTTATTAATTGTTTCTGCTTCTGTAGTTGGCATTCCGTGAGGGAATCCTGGATAACTAATCAAAGTACCGTTTTTAACGAGTTCCGCAGATTTTTTACCAGAAATTTCAAAAGGAACCACCTGATCATCTTCACCATGTAAGATAAGAACTGGAACTTCGATCTTTTTAAGAGCTTCAGTAAAATCTGTTTGAGAGAAGGCAACAATTCCGTCGTAATGAGCTTTTGCTCCACCCATCATGCCCTGACGCCACCAATTTAACACCACAGGCTCTGATACTTTCGCTCCTGGGCGGTTAAATCCATAAAATGGACCTGCTGGTACATCGTGATAAAATTGTGAACGATTTTTAAAAAGTTGATTTTGAAGGTCATCAAAAACTTCTTTTGGTAAACCATCTGGATTACTTTCAGTTTTTACCATGAGTGGAGGAACGGCACTAATTAAAACAGCTTTAGCTACAGGGTCATTAGGATAACGAGCAACGTAATACGCTACTTCACCACCACCTGTTGAATGCCCTACATGCACCGCGCCTTGTACACCTAAATGCTCAACCACAGCAGCAACGTCATCTGCATAATGGTCCATATCATGACCATCCCAGACTTGAGTTGAACGACCATGGCCTCTTCGATCATGAGCAATTACTCGGAAACCCTCTTTTAGGAAAAAAAGCATTTGAGCGTCCCAGTCATCTGCGCTTAGAGGCCAACCATGATGAAAGAAAATAACAGGAGCATCTTTTGGACCCCAGTCTTTATAAAAAATTTCAACGCCGTCTTTTGTAGTTACATATCCCATTTTTGTTACTCCTGTGTAATGTTTACACTTTGGATTAATTGGTTGTGCTTTAATTTTCTTCAAAGCTTTATTAAAAGAAATATATTAAGGATGACTTTGATAAAGCTTTAAAATCATAGTAACCTTAAAGTTAACTTCAAGGTCAAGGTTTTTCTTAATAACAACTGTTTAGAAATGTAAATATCAGTTTTAACTATAAATTTATTTAATTTTTTTTGTACTAACGGAACCAGAAGTCTTAAAAAACCACTTGACATTAAAGCAAACTTTAACCTTATAGTGATCTCATACCTCGTAATGGCCTTGTTCTTATACAAGTTGTCTGAGTGGTTTAATCAATGTAAAGGTTAACTAATATGAATACAAATAAACAGTTTACTGAAGTTGAATTTGGTCAACAAAAAGTCAAAGTTCCCAAAGATGGCTATTATGATCGCTTTCGTATGAATCCTGATCTGAATGAGGTTGCAAAAGATCCTGCAGCTGGAAATATAGATTTTTTCCGTAGTATTCCAAAAAAATTAGTTGAATCAAGAGTTGGTCCTGTTTGGGCACCAAATTTTTATTATCGTAGCGGCAATGTACAAGTTTTGATGCTTGCTCCAATTAAGCTCTTAAAGAAAAAATTACCTTCTCCTTTAGTACCATTAGAAGCTTTTCCTGGCTATGGATTAGTTGCCCTAACTTTCTTTACTTATTCTGTTTGTGATAACGATCCATATAATGAAGTATCTGTAGCTATTGTAGTTCGTAAACCTAAAGCCCATGGCCCTCATGCCTTAGAGCTGATTAACTCTATTCGTAAACGTCATTTTTACGCACACGTATTAGCTTTACCTGTCGACACAGAAATTGCCCGAGTGCGCGGAGTATATGGTTATCAATTACCAAAATGGCTAGCTGAAATTGATGTAAAAATTAATAACAAGAAAGTTGAAACTGCACTTTCAACGTACAACAAATTAGATGTAAGTCTCACAACCGCAACTCCTCGTTTAAGGCAAGTTAAATCTGAATCGCGCATGGGTAAAACTACAATGTTGCATTCAGTGGATGGAGAATGGCATCAAACTTTAGTTCAAACCAACATTCTCTCATTTGGTGAAAAACTCTTTCCGCGAAAGGTAAAAGTGACACGCCATGGAGGCCATGTGAGCCAGCTCTTAGATCAGTTAGGTGCTTCTACTATTCTTCGCCTCGATGTTATTGATGATGCTCAGGTAGTGTTAAACCTACCGACTAAGCTTTAAAAATCAGCTATTTAACCAGCTTGGGATAGTTAAGCAATGAGCAATACAAATTATGATCTGGTTGTATTTGGTGCAACAAGTTTTGTTGGAAAGATTCTCACAAAATATCTAGTGGAATACTTTTCTACACACAATGAACAGTTAAATTGGGCAATAGCAGGAAGGTCTCAAAAGAAATTACAAGAGGTGAAAGATTCTCTTGGTCCATCTGCTCAATCTTTACCGATTCTTATAGCCAATGCCACAAATGAAATAGAACTCAATAATTTATGTTCCCAAACACACGTTATTGTTTCTACGGTTGGGCCATATGCACTCTATGGTGAACCCTTAATCAAAGCATGTGTAACCAATGGTACAGATTACTGTGATCTCACTGGGGAAACTCAGTGGATTAAAAAAATGATAGAGAAATATGAATCTCAAGCTCAACAATCAGGTGCACGTATTGTTCATTGCTGCGGTTTTGATTCAGTTCCATCAGATATGGGCGTTTACTATCTTCAACAGCAAGCAATTAAACATTTTGGTGAACCTGTCACTCAAGTCAAAATGCGTGTAAAAACCTTAAAAGGTGATGCTTCTGGTGGGACTGTCGCAAGTTTAATTAATGTTATTCAAGAAGTTGCTGCTGACCCAGCATTACGTAAAGACCTTATTAATCCTTATTCAATTTGTCCTAAAAACCATAGTTTTATTCAAAAGCAAGATTATGTAAAAGCAGCAAGATTTGATTCTGATTTCGACACATGGATTGCTCCATTTGTCATGGCCGCTATCAATGAAAGGGTTGTCCATCGCTCCAATGCCTTATCTGGTAAAGCATATGGGCACAACTTTACTTATAACGAAGCCATCCTGACAGGAAAAGGTTTTAAAGGCCGTTTAAAAGCAATTGGTATTGTCGCAGGTTTACGGGCTTTTATGCTTGCGGCTGTCAACAAGCCAATTAGCCAAATAATGGAACATTATCTTTTGCCTAAATCTGGTGAAGGACCAACACCTGAACAGCAACTTACTGGACGTTTTGATTTACGTTTTCTAGGTAAAACCAATGACGGTAAAAGCCTACGAATTAAAGTAACGGGTGATCAAGATCCAGGTTATGGCTCAACAGGAAAAATGTTAGGTCAAGCTGTACTTAGTCTTGCAATTGATCACGTTGAAAATGGACAAAAAACTGGCCGTAAAGGTGGTTTTTGGACACCATCCACTATGTTTGATGATCGATTTATTCAACGATTATCCAAACATGCAGGAATAGTTTTTGAGGCTGTTTAAATATCCCAAATTCCAAATTAATAGCAGTTTATCTGCCCAAAAATCATGAGGTTTAAGATGAACACTCTCAATGAAGTAAGCAGCACATTAGATTTATCAGAGATACTCTCTCGACAACGCAAAGCTTTTTTGAAAGCTGAACCACCAACACTTGAACAGCGTAAAGCAAATCTCGCAAAGCTTCGTGCTGCGGTCATTGAATATCGTAGTGAATTACAAGTTGCTGCAAGTGAAGACTTTGGACACCGTTCATATCATGAAACAGATGTGATGGAACTTGTTGGTATCATCCAGTCCATCGATTATTTAACGCGTAATTTACGACGTTTCATGAAGCCAGAAAAGCGTCATGTCAGCTTATTCTATCGCTCGGCTAGTGCTCACATAGAATATCAACCTAAGGGAGTTATTGGAGTTATGGCTCCTTGGAATTATCCTATTTCTCTTACACTTATTCCGCTTGCTACAGCTATTGCTGCTGGTAACCGAGCAATGCTTAAACCATCAGAACTCACGCCTCGAACAAGTGAAGTAATTTCACGCATGCTTGCAGCGAACTTCTCAATCGAAGAAGTTGCAGTTGTTTTGGGCGGGCCTGAAGTTGGTGCAGAATTTAGTACGCTGCCTTTCGACCATTTATTGTTTACTGGAAGCACGCCTGTAGGTCGTAAAGTTATGAAAGCGGCAAGTGATAACCTAGTTCCGCTCACTCTTGAATTAGGTGGTAAAAGCCCGGCTATTGTAAGTCGAGGCCACGTAAATTCGAGAACCATGACCAGTATTGCCTATGGAAAATTATCCAATGGTGGACAAACGTGTGTTGCTCCAGATTATGCTCTTGTTCATGAAGATGATTTAGAAGCATTTATTGAAGAATACAATGCGACCGTCTCTCGATTCTATCCAAACGGACCAAATTGTGATGACTATACTTCCATTGTCAATGAACGTCATTATGCTCGTTTACAAGGCTTACTTGATAGTGCAAAACAAAATGGCGCACGAGTCATTGAACTAGGAATCAAACCTGAATCGGCAAAGAATCGCACGCGTACTCTTGTTCCAACACTTGTTGTAGGAGCAAAAGATGATGATGCAATTATGAAAGAAGAAATCTTTGGCCCAATTCTACCCGTACATACCTACCGTGATATTGATGAAGTGATTAGCTATATCAATGAACGAGACCGTCCACTTGCCTTGTATTATTTTGGTGAGAAAGATGCAGAGTGTAAAAAATTGCTTCGACGTACAACATCTGGGAATGTTGGTATTAACAATACAATCATTCATGTTGCACAAGACGATTTACCTTTTGGTGGTGTCGGTCCAAGTGGTATGGGGGCTTATCATGGTATTGAAGGATTCCGTTCAATGAGTCATGCAAAAGGCGTTTTTGATCAAGGTCGTTGGAATTTTCCAAGTCTACTACATGCCCCTTTTGGCAAGTTTATGGATTTTGCTCTTTTAATCACTTTAGGCAAGAAAAAATCGACACGTTAATCATGGCTTTTGCTCAAAATCATAAGGAAAGCAGTTTATGAAATGTATTACTTTTAACGGTGCTGGCGGTCCTGAAGTGATCACCATTAGTGAAAGACCCGTTCCAGAATTAACCGATGATGGTATTTTGATTGAAGTGGTTGCTGCGGGAATTAATGGCCCAGATGTCATGCAGCGTCAAGGTTTATATGCACCTCCTCCTGGTGTGACTGATATTCCAGGTTTAGAAGTCTCAGGAATTGTGAAACAGGTCGGTAAATCAGTCACAAGATTTAAAGAAGGAGATGAAGTGTGTGCCTTGGTTCAAGGTGGTGGTTATGCAGAATATGTTGTTGCGCATCAGAATAATGTGCTCTTTATTCCCAAAGGGCTGACTTTAATTGAGGGTGGTATTTTATTAGAAACCTTCATGACCGTTTGGTCGCATTTGTTTCAACATGCCAAATTCCGTCCGAATAGCTCAATTCTGATTCATGGCGGTACTTCAGGTATTGGGACAACAGCCACCATGTTGACTCGTGCATTTGGTGCTACCCAAATTTTTACGACTGTTTCGAGTGCAGCACAGCAACAAGCGAGTCTGAATATCGGCGCAGATGTTGCGATCAATTACAATGAGCAAGATTTCGTTGAAGAGGTTAAAAAGCATACCGATAGTCAAGGTGTTGACTTTGTTTTGGATATTATCGCAGGCGATTATATCCAGCGAAATTATGATGTCGCTGCAATGAATGGCACCATCTTACAAATTGGTGTGCTTAAAGGGCTTGCACAGAATGTGAATATTTTCCCAATGTTGGCAAAACGCCTAACACATACAGGTGCAACATTACGCTCGCAATCTGCTACGGCTAAAGCGGAAGTTATGGCAGCGCTTCAAGAAAAAGTTTGGCCATTGATTTCTAAAGGGGAACTAAAACCTTTGTTGTATAAATCTTTTGATTTTGCAGAAGCTCGTCAAGCACATGAGTTTCTCACTCAAGGGCAGCACGTGGGTAAGTTGGCACTCATTTTTAAACAGTGATTTTTTAATCATCTAGTTTTCACATCATTCTAAAATTAAAATTTACCTTACAAAAAAGCTAGACAATGTACGCCTAGCTTTTTTACTTTGAAATCGTTCTATTACTTAATTGTGTTTAAACGCTTTACAACTTCTTCACCGACTTCACGTGGTGATTGTGGGTTTTGACCAGTAATAATTCGATCATCAACAATCACATACGATGTAAATGGAAATAAACCTTGCTTATAGTCTGCACCCTTAGACTTCAAATTATCCTCAAGAAAAAAAGGCACTTGTTTTTTCATACCAGATAAAGACTCTTCAATATTCGAAAAACCTGTGACTTTACGATTTGCGATCAATGGCTGACCTTGTTCATCTTTCAATGCAAGTAATCCTGCAACACCGTGACATACAGCCGAAACAACACCGCCTTGGCGATAAATTTGTTCACTTAGCAGTGTTAATTCAGGGTTATTTGGAAAATCCCACATCACACCATGACCACCTGTAAAATAAATCGCTTTATAATCAGATGCCTTTACATCACTTGGTTTCATCGTATGATTCAGTCGTGACATAAATGCTTTGTCCGCCAAATGCGCATGTGCTTCTTTATCCATATAAATCCATTTTTGACTACGTTCATCGAGTGGAACGACTCCACCTTTTGGACTGATGAAATCCATTTCATAACCTGCTTGACGTGCAACATCATAAAAATGAGTTAACTCCGTTACCCAAAGCCCTGTTGTGTCCTCACGTGATGGATATTTCGCATGATTTGTCATCACCACTAAAATCTTACCTTTAGTAGGTGTTGTTGATGGGTTACTATTATTTGCTTCAGATGCGTAAGCAAAAGGCATGCTGAATAATAATGCAATGACAACCAATAAACTTTGTATTACGCGCTCGTTCATCGCTTGAAGTGTAGCCATGATCTTTCTTCTCCGTATTTGTCCATGTTTAACTATAAGCTTAAAGTTAAGTTTAAGGTCAAGTGTTTATTTTTCTTATCATATATGTTTAGCACTGTTTTTAAATTCTTACTATTTCTATTTTAAAAAAAAATTTAGCTTACACATAAGCTTAGAGAATCTTACGATTCTCTAAGCTTATCTTCAATTCACCGCCCTCACACTGCCCTGCAAACCTTTCTGAACATCCTGCACAAAGCCATCCCCTTTATTGAATTTAGGCTTAGTCTTGGCTTTAGCCTCAGACTGTACCTGTTCATACTCAACAAGCTCATCCATATAAAACTCCTCTACCAAATCCAATCCCTCCTCCGAATTCACCTCAAACCTCGCATTGCCATACCCTTGCCGTGCCATCTGATCTAAAGCCATCTGATTAAATCCTGAAGCTTTACTTTGTTGATCAATGTCTTTTGCCATCTGAATCGCTTGTTGCAGATTGACACCATCACGTAGTGTTAAATCCACGTAATACACAGGGATACGATAACTTTGTGTTGTGGACTTGCCTCGTAGGGTGAGTTGTAGTGGTAGGCATGAAAGTAAACCGTTGGATGCTGCATGGTAATAGCTCAGTCGTGCTGCCAAAGTCCGAATGCTGTTAAAACCTGTCGTTCTAAAGATGAATGTACCCAGTTCATCAGATTCATCTAAGTTCACATGCAAACGTCCATAAAGTTTACAGTTGCCACCTTGTGCCAATGGACATAGATCAGGCGATGGACATGGATGTTGCTCTATCCCTTGATTGGTCAGTCGTTGACAGAGCTCACCATTCCCTACACACACAGGACGTCCTGTTTGACGGTCAAATAAATTGTACTCCGCACGTAGATTGAGTTCAGGATCATTGAAGATCATACGGATTGGTATGGTTCTGAGTTTTTGGTTTTGTGCTTTGGCTCGCAGTTGTTCATCAAGCGGATGCTTGACCCATCCATCCTTGCCTTGAATTTGACTGGTAATGGTGAACTGGTCATCTTTTTCGGGCAGTCGCTTGCCATTCTTTTCTACCACTTTACCGATACTGATGCGCCCAAGTATATGTGGTGTAATGGCTAAACCTTTAATCATATTAATGTCCTCTATGCTGTTGTATGGTTTGGAACCGTTTTGCGTTGTTGGGTTAAAAATAAAATGGCATAAAAAATCCCATACACCGAAGTATGGGATTTGGGTTTGTAAGGGGTTAGGTATTTTGCTTAGGCTAATCGATATAAATATTAAAGCGCCGTGAACCTGTTTTACTTTGTGGAAATTGATTGAGATATTCAGGATGCTGTTTGAGTAAAGCCTTGCTGTCTAAGCTGATTGAGTCTTTGACCTTTTTCCACGTAACTGAACCTGTTAAAAATATTGCTCGTTCTGCCTGTTGCATCTTGGCTTGCAGTTGGTGTTTAAGTAGATCAAATTGCTCCTGATGTTTTTCAATTTGATGGCGTGCTTGTATCAATTGTTCAAATTGTTGATTGGCTTGTGTATCTTCGGATAAGTCTGTAGTGCTGAGTGGTACGTGTTCTGGATAAAGTACTTGTAAAGCTTTCGCGGCTGATTCAGATGCATTTGCATCAGGTGGTGTATCTTTTACCACACACTCCCAAAAGTGTCGTTCAGCATTGATGATATGTTGGATCACTGATTCTGAACGGGTTACTTTAAAAATACGGGTTTCATGCCCACAGATCAGTACGCAGATATGTGCTGCTTTCTTGCCTGTGACTGCCAACTGATGTTGTACTTGGCACAACACGTATAGAGGTACGCCATCCCGCCATAGTTTTGCGCCATGTTCCCCTGCGGTTTTACATTCCAATATCTGTACATCTGCATCACCAACAACAGAGTAATCCAAGTTTGCCAACATAAAGTGTTTATCAGGTTCAGGGTGTTGTAATACTGCATTGACTCGACGTACCTTATAATTGGTATGGATACTGTAGTATTCAGCCACCAAAGGCTCTAGGCGTTTGCCCCAGTATAAGGGTGCATGCCCTTCACTTTCATCTTCTATATCTTGTTGGATACGACCTGTTTTAATCATCCACAGTTCCAGCATCGACATATAGGGATTCAGCCCACAGGCTGCGGTACAATCACTGCTACCAATGCCTTGTTTACGCACATTGAGCCATTCGGCTTGTGACATGCTTTTGGTTTCAGCTAAGCGTTTGGGTTGCTTTTTTCGTCTTGAAGGTAATGAATAAGCTTTTGATCCTATTACAGGACCTATGATGGGTTGGGGTAAATTTGCTATATTTTGTCTCATGATGTATTCCTCTAAATTCTAGTTTGAAAGACATAAAAAAATCCCATGCCTTTTTGGCATGGGATTAGAATTGAAATCGGTATGTTTAAATGGTATTTAGTCGATGCGATAACTCAGCTTAATTTCGTCAAACGTTGCAAGACGGATAAAGTCAGTATGGTAGATGTGTTGATACCCATCTAAGACCAGATATTAAGGGTGTGGTATTTCATCCACTGTCCTCACCTGCACATCGTGAAAGGGGTAAAGTAAAACCACGAAATCCCCATCCTTTCTAACAACACTTTCAGCTTGTCTATGCCCTAAAACTGCAACTACATCAGCATATAGAGTTCGCCTTGCTTCAAGTTGTCCTTTTAAATTTCGTGCACCTGGTACATTTTTTTTAACTCCAGAACTAGGATCAATAATTACCTTATCTTCAATTACTTCAGTTAAATATAGGTCAACTACATCTTTTACGGTTAATACTTTATCTGCCTCGAGTTGCTTTTCTTTTTTATTTTTCAGCACATTTTTTTCTGCTTTTTTCTCTGTAGCTGGACATATCCCTTGTGACCTTAATAACTTCAAACGCTGAAGTTCAATGCGAGCCTCAGCAAGTGACATATCGGGATAACGCCCCAATGTAATTTTTTTTAAAGAATTATCTATCGGGCTTCTATAACGATAAACGAAGCTTTTCAAACCAGTCTTACCACAAACTACTCTCAAACCTGAATATTCACCAATATCGATCTTTACAGCATCTCCTTTCTTCATTTTATCTATAGCTCGTGCAGATCATGCCATTTTCTTTTTGTTGCTAATTTCCGCACTCATCTTCGGATTCCTTTTTGTGAATCAGCCTCAATTTGTTAAGATGGCGACCGAGAGAAACCAATTTGTTTCCTCACACATTGTTGACTCAATTTTGGCACTAATAAAAGTACACTAAAGCGATGCTTTTTCCTTTGCTTAGGTCAGATTTGCACAGAAGTTGTTAGAATTGGTTAGATAGCCAAACTTTCAAAATAAACTTATTTATTATTTAAATTTAGAGATTTAACATACATGAATAGCATGGAAACAATGGCTGACTTATCCTCCCACACCCCAATGATGCAGCAATATCTAAAAGTAAAAATGCAGCATCCACACTCTTTAATGTTCTATCGCATGGGCGATTTTTACGAACTGTTCTTTGACGATGCTAAAAAAGCCGCAAAACTTTTGGGTATTACCCTCACTCATCGTGGTAAAGCCAATGGTGAACCTATTCCAATGGCGGGTGTTCCATACCATGCTGCGGAAGGCTATTTGGCGCGTTTGGTTAAAAAAGGCGAAGCGGTTGTCATCTGTGAGCAAATTGGTGAAGTCACAGGTAAGGGACCTGTTGAACGCGGTGTAGTGCGAATTATTACCCCTGGAACATTGACCGATGATGCCCTGTTAACCGCAACACAAGCATCGAATCTTGTTGCAATCTGCTTTCAACAAAACCAAATTGGTATGGCACTGCTGGATTTAAGTGCTGGTATTTTTAAAGTTCAACAACAAGAATTTAAATCTGAAAGCTTGGCGATTGAATTAGCTCGCTTAATGCCAAGTGAGATATTGGTCGATGAGGACATTGTCGACCCAAATATTATTGAAGATATTAAACGACAAATTGAATGCCCGATTACCAAACGGCCCAATGTCGATTTTAATTTAAATAACGCACAAAAAACCTTATGTGACCAATTCGCAGTTTCCACACTTTCTGGTTTTGGTATTGACCATCTACCCTTGGCTAAAGCGGCTGCTGCTGCACTGATTCATTATGCCAAAGAAACTCAAAAAACTGCGTTACCACATATTCGTTCAATTAAATTAGAACAAAGCTCAGATTTTATTGCGCTTGATCCTGTTACACGCCGTAATTTAGAAATTATTGATCCTTTATTTGAGCACGGCACTTCGCTGTTTAGCTTAATCAATGACTGCCAAACAGCAATGGGCGGACGATTGCTGGCACGTACTTTGATGCAGCCCATTCGTGATACTCAAATCTTAGATGCGCGTTTAGATGCGACGGATACTTTACTCAAAGGCTATCATGAAAGTCCTGTTCGCTTAGTCTTAAAAGAAATTGGCGATATTGAACGGGTTTTAAGTCGTGTTGCACTTGGCAGTGCACGTCCTCGTGATTTGGTGCAGCTTCGTCAAGCATGTGCACAAATCCCATTCTTAAGACATGCAATCCAACCGATTCTTGAGACTCAGCAATCTAAATTGATTGTGCAATTGAATGAAGAATTGGGCGATTTTAATGGATTACACCAACGTTTACTGTCTGCGATTGTTGAACACCCACCTGTATTACTGCGTGATGGCAATGTAATTGCAGAAGGTTTTGATGATGAGCTCGATGAACTGCGTAAAATCCGTGATCACGCAGGCCAATTCCTGATTGATTTAGAAATCAAAGAGCGAGAAAACACGGGCATTAATACCCTGAAGATTGGTTATAACCGTGTCAGTGGTTACTATATCGAACTCACCCGTGCCCAAGCTGAACAAGCGCCTGATCATTACATCCGTCGTCAGACGCTGAAAAATGCCGAGCGTTATATCACCCCAGAATTAAAATCTTTTGAAGATAAAGTACTTTCCAGTGAATCACGTGCGCTTGCGCGAGAAAAACTACTCTTTGAAATGTTACTGGAAGAATTAAGAGCGGATATTGCCAATTTACAAATGATGAGTGCATCGATTGCCCATATCGATTTATTGGCAAACTTTGCCCATCAGGCCCGTTTGAATAATTGGAATCGACCTGAATACAGCCCAGAAATCGGGATCAAAATTACCGCAGGTCGCCACCCTGTAGTTGAGTCACTCAGTAAAACGCCATTTACCCCTAATGATACCCTACTCGATTTCAATCATCGTATGGCGATCATTACAGGGCCAAACATGGGCGGAAAATCAACCTTTATGCGTCAAACTGCTCTGATTAGTTTGCTGGCGTATTGTGGTAGTTTCGTCCCAGCTAAAACAGCGAAGTTAGGACCAATTGACCGTATATTTACTCGAATAGGCTCTGCTGATGATTTATCTACTGGTAAATCTACCTTTATGGTAGAAATGACAGAAACATCTCAGATTTTGCACCATGCAACCAATCAGTCTTTGGTGCTTATGGATGAAGTTGGTCGTGGTACAAGTACTTATGATGGACTATCCCTAGCTTGGGCATGTGTGCTTGATCTAACCAAACGAATCAAATGTTTATGTCTCTTTGCCACACATTATTTTGAATTAACTGAACTTTCAAAAGAAGTGGCAATTGATAACTACCATGTGACTGCCAAAGAGTTAAATGGTAATTTGATTCTATTGCATAAAGTACAACAAGGTCCTGCCAGCCAAAGTCATGGTTTACAAGTTGCAAAACTTGCAGGGATCCCTGCGGGGGTGATTAAAGAAGCGCAAAAGCGTTTAAAAATTTTAGAGAAACAACAACAGCAACAATTGCAATCCGTTGTGCAAAATGACTTATTTGCAGAAGTTGAAACCGTTGAGCCTGAAAAGTTTGAACACATCATTGAAATTGAAAAAGTCGTTGAAGTTGAAAAGTCATCACCAGTACTCGATGCTTTAGCAAATATTGATGTCGATGATTTAACCCCTCGCCAAGCACTTGATCACCTCTATGCATTAAAAGCAGTACTAAATGCATAAGCAGTAACAGCTATCCAGTCTAAGTAAGTTTGAAATCCTCTACTTAGGCTGGAAATAACTTGCGTCTATTGATCTTTAAAGAGCAATCTAGACGATAATTTAAAGCACTCCATAATAGGTGATTGAGTACTAAGTTTTAGGAGAATAATATCAATATCTCACTTAAGCCCCTGCAGCTTTCCGATATAGATCTCATTTGGCAACATATTGATCGACGTGAATTAATCACCCAAATGTATCTACAACAAAAGCAAAAATTACATTTGGTCGATTGTTTTTATGATGTGCAAAGCTGGGATGAATATCATTTAGAAAATGATCCTCCGCTGTTAAAGCAGCATCTTATTCAAGGTGGACGATGTGTGGGTGCATTCAATCAATTGAATCGATTAATTGGTGTGCAACTGGTATCTAATCAAGTCATCGCAGATTATCCTGAAGCGAAGCTATTACAGTATTTTTATGTCGATGCAAATCATCAAGGCCTTGGTCTTGGTACACAGCTCATGCACTCAACGATAAAATCAGCTGAGCAACTTGGTGCACAACAACTGTATATTTCAGCAACACCAACCCAGCGTACTGTTGACTTTTATCTTAAACAAGGCGCGCAGGTCTTAGAAAAACCTGATCAACAATTATGGGAATTAGAACCTGAAGATATTCATCTTATCTATACATTGTCATGATCTAACGGATACTGAAAATACAGCTCTAAATAATTATAAAGATGATGGCTGACTAAAAAACCAGCACACGAAGGTGATAATCCCATTTCGCTTCTGTGATTTAGTCTCATATTTATGTTCTTTTTTGAATATGTTTAGCATTTTTTCACCTATGGCTACATCAAAATAACAGCGCATATTTTAAAAAATGCATAATTCATCACAAGTTAGGAGAATTTTCTATAAAAAAAATTGATTTAGCAGGTTCTTCTATATTAAATATCAATAAAAGCAATTGTTAGTTTGCGGCGTTTTCCCTAAAATACAGCATTATTAATTAGAACCATATTTTTAGGTAGCTGACGCCATGACCTTTGTTGTCACTGAAAATTGTATTAAGTGTAAATATCAAGACTGCGTAGAAGTATGTCCAGTAGACTGTTTTTATGAAGGTCCAAATTTCCTAGTCATTAGTCCAGACGAATGTATTGACTGTGCGCTATGTGAACCTGAGTGTCCTGCAAATGCAATTTTCTCTGAAGATGAACTCCCTGAAGGTCAAGAAGTATTTATTGAACTAAATGCTGAACTTGCTCAAAAATGGCCAAACATTACTCAAATCGGTGATCAACCTGAAGATCGTGAAGAGTGGAATGGTAAAGCCGATAAATTACAATACTTAGAAAAATAAGTATTGTATAAAAAAGATCAGCTTAGGCTGATCTTTTTGCATTTTAATATGTAAATTGTACATTTATTTGCAATTTATCCATAATACACGCACCAAACTAGACTAAAATAGCCCGTTACTTGCTTTAGCTAATATTGAGAATGAAATTTATTTTGAAAGGTTTACTTGCTGTCGGTGTTACTACAATGATTCTGGCTGGATGTACATCTTCCCCTCAAAAGAATCCAACAATTAGCACGTCGCATGGTCAGCGTATTTACATCCCCGAAGAAAAAATTACGATTGAGCGCCCCATTCCTCCTAAAACCATGCCTTCATCTTATCGCCAATGGTTGATCTATGGCGATAATCAGTCACGTGCACGTGATTATGAACGTTTTCTTGAACAAAATAATGCTGGAAATATTATTCCTAGTTTTGAGTTATTTAAAACTGCGCGTGATTGGGACAAGTGTGGTAAGTCTGAATATATGATTCCAAGTCGTGAGCTTTGGAGTAATCAATTACCGACATTAAAAGTATTTAAATACTTGGTTGCCTCTAAAGTTCTGACTGATTTTACTGTAACCTCGGTATATCGAGACTTACCTTTAAACCAATGTGCCGGTGGTGCTGGATCTTCACGTCACTTATTCAATTCAGCCATTGATTTCCGTATTGGGCCAGAAAATCCTCAACCTCAAGATTATGCGTATATTGAACATACCAAATTCAAATTATGCCAGTTCTGGTCGCAGTATGGCCAAAGCTTAAACATGGGCTTAGGACTGTATGCTTCAGGGCAAATCCATATTGATACTCAAGGTTATCGTACTTGGGGACCTGATCTCACCCGTAATAGCTCAATGTGTAATTTTTAATACCCCATATTCAATTTAAAAGAGATCGATAAGATCTCTTTTTTATGACCAAGCATTTGATCATTGGCTATATTTTAGTTCAAAACACTCTTAAATAAAAAACGCCCAATGAAATTCATCGGGCGTTTTTTGAAATAAAATCAATCTATTTCAAACGTCAATCAACTGGATATCAATCTAGTCAATTGCAGGCGTATAGGTACCATCAGCAATCGCATCTTTAATACGATCCGCTTCTTCTAATACCAAGGCAAGAAGATTCTTGACGTTTTCTAAAGTTGCAACTGGACTTAAAGTGGTCATTTTCAAAGATTGAACCTGTCCAACTTTAGTTACACCAATATTGGCTTCACCACGCGCAAATAATTCATCTGCAACGTTTTGATTCAAAGTATCAAGTAATTCAACTGGATAATTGTCAGGTATTACACGGAATAATACCGATGCAAATTGTGGATCAATCAGCATTTCCAAACCAGCAGTAGCATTGATGTAATCTGCCACTTCACGAGTTAGCTTAACGCCATGGTCAATCATTGAACCATAAAGCTCTTCACCTAGGTTTTCAATCGTCATCCACAATTTCAACGCATCAAAACGGCGTGTAGTTTGTAGAGATTTAGACACTAGGTTCGGTACACCATGCTCTTCATCATAAGCAGAATTTAAATATTCAGCTTCATAATGCATGAAACGATAGTTCGCTTCATCTTTCAACAAGAACGCACCACATGAAATACTTTGGAAATAATGCTTATGGAAATCCAATGTAATCGAATCAGACAATTCAATACCATCAAGCATTGAACGGTAGTCATTCGATAAGATCAGTGCACCACCCCACGCTGCGTCGATATGCATCCACGCGCCATATTTATTGGTGATTTCACGCACTTTCTTCAATGGATCAATCGCACCTGCATCGGTTGTCCCTGCAGTCGCAACGACACAAGCAACAATTTTACCTTCAGCCTGTAAATGCGCCATGGTTTTTTCGAGCGCATCAACATCCATCTGCGCATTTTCATTGACTGGAACAGTCACCACAGATTGGAAGCCCATGCCCATCATCGCCATGTTCTTTTGCACAGAAAAATGTGCATTTTCAGAACAGATCACTTTGACATTACGCATGGCATCACTTGGAACGCCATCACGTTGCACAGACCAAGGCAGACCATTTTCGTCTTTCCAGTTCTTGGCAATACACCAGTCACGCGCTAACAATACGCCCATCAAGTTAGATTGAGTACCGCCAGAGGTGAACACACCTGCCTGACCTGCACCATAACCTACTTTTTGACGCAGCCAGTCGATCAATTGAACTTCCATCAAAGAACCTGCTGGGCTTTGATCCCATGAGTCCATTGATTGGTTGGTCGCATTAATCAAGACTTCAGCAATTTGACTTGTCACCATGGTTGGGCAATGCAAATGTGCTAAAGAGTGCGGATGATGTACTTTCAAACTTTTGTTCAGGAAAAGCTCAACCATACGCTCAAGCGATTGGTGTAAACCTAGACCTTGTTTAGACGGTGCAAAAGAAATCGCTTCACGAAGTTCTTTAATGCTCCCACCTGTGTACATTTTGTCATTTTGCAACCATGCTGCGACCGCTTTAGTCGCCTCACCCATTGCTGACTCATAGTCAGCAATAGATTGAGCATCATTGCAGAGTAACGCTTTACGATGTTCTGCAAAATCTACCATGAATTAAGCGCCTCGAACTGCAATAAGAGCCTCTGCAACCGCTTTCTTAAAGCGCGCAATAGCTTCTTCACATTCTTCTTGAGTAATGATCAATGGGCAAAGTAAACGAATCACCGTACCGCTACGGCCGCCTTTTTCTAACAATAATTTATTGTTAAAACATGCCGTTTGAATTGCAGCAGCCAATTGTGAATCCGCAGGAAGAGAACCCATATGATCCGCTTGCTTACGCTCATCCACAATTTCGATACCGATCATTAAACCGCGACCACGAACATTACCAATACATGGGAATTCTTGCGCTAATTTTTTCAATTCAGCTTGTAAGAAATCACCACGTTGTTGCGCATTTTGTGCAAGGTTTTGCTCTTTAATGGTATTGATCGTTGCAAGACCAGTACCCATTGCAAGTTGGTTACCACGGAAAGTGCCTGTGTGACCTGCAGGTTGCCAAGCATCAAACTTACGTTTAATACCCAAAACAGCCAATGGTAAGCTACCACCCACTGCTTTTGACATCACCACAACATCAGGTTCAATACCAGCATGTTCAAAAGCAAACATTTTGCCTGAACGTGCAAAGCCCGCTTGAACTTCGTCCAAAATCAACACAATGTTATGACGCTCAGTCACTTCACGGATTTTTTGCAACCATTTCGCAGGTGCTGTAACCACACCGCCTTCACCTTGAATTGCTTCAAGAATCACAGCTGCAGGCTTAGTTACACCGCTTTCGACATCTTCAATGAAGTTTTCGAAATAATAAGTTAAGGCATCAACACCTGCTTCACCGCCAACACCCAACGGGCAACGGTATTCATGCGGGTATGGCATAAATTGTACGCCTGGCATTAAGCCATTTACCGCATTTTTAGCAGATAAGTTACCTGTCATCGCTAACGCGCCATGAGTCATCCCATGGTAACCGCCAGAGAAACTGATAACTGTATTGCGACCTGTATAGGTTTTCGCCAATTTAATCGCTGCTTCTGTACCATCTGCACCAGATGGGCCACAGAACTGTAAGCAATACTCTTCTTGCCCACCCGGAAGTTGTGCAAGCAGTGCTTCAGTGAAAGCATCTTTTAAAGGCGTTGTTAAATCTAAAGTATGTAAAGGGAGACCACTCGCTAAAGTGTCTTGAATACTTTTAATCACCGCAGGATGGTTATGGCCTAATGCCAATGTTCCTGCCCCAGCTAAACAATCGAGGTACTTTGTACCTTCAACATCGGTAACCCAACAACCATGTGCTTCCGCTATCGCTAACGGTAATTTACGTGGATAACTACGAACATTCGATTCCATCTGACTTTGGCGAGTCAAGTAGTATTCGTTTGTGGAAGTGGCAGCAGGATTTACAGAAGTAACGCTCATATCGAATTACCATCTCTGATATGGGTTGAAAGAAATAAGTCGGGTGACTTGTGGTCCTTTGACTCGGTGCTTTATAGAAATCTAGTTAGAGTGCTTTTAATCTTCATAACTAGGAGCGCGATAATACAGTTTTTTACAAGAAAATAAATATCTTTTATGTACTTATCCACACTCCATTTATCGAAAAAAACATTTAGCTAAATCTAATTGGTTATTATCATCATACTATGTGACAAAGCAAAGAAAAGCCGATAATTAAAATCACTTTATAAATCTTAACCATTCTGATCATTTTTTATCACAACCAATCTCGATAAGCTTTTAATTTTTAAAATATTTTACTCAAAATAAAATTGCAATTCATATGCAAATTATTACAAATGCACCACAAAATCTGCCATAGTTTTCCGCAAACCAGATTTATGATTAAAAACAGATTCAATTTATACAATATATCTTTCGGTCATAAAATTTAGTCAAACAATTTTAAGGATTCATTATGCGTTATTTAGCTTTAACTACTTTACTCTTGGGAACCACACTGAGCACAATGACGATGGCAGCAGAAAATGACCCGTTAAACTACAATATTGTCAACGTTCAAGCAGATGCGACACGTCAAGTGTCTAATGATGAAATGCATGCTGTACTTTTTATTGAGAAAAACAACAAGCAACCTGCTGAGTTATCTTCTCAAATTACTCAGTTAATGAATCAAGCCATTAGCATTTCGAAAAAGTATCCACAAGTTAAAGTCGAAACAGGCTCACAAACCACTTATCCTGTTTATGACAATGACAACCAAAAATTGAAAGAATGGCGTGGTCGTGCAGAAATTCAAATTGAAAGTAAAGATTTTAAAGCGGCAAGCCAGTTAATCAACGAGTTGCAAACCAGCTTCCAAACACAATCGATTAATTTCACAGTATCTGATGAACAACGTAAAAAAGTTGAAAATGAATTGATGGTTGAGGCTTCAAAGAACTTCCAACAACGCGCGCAAATTTTGACTCAAGCATGGAATAAATCGTCTTATAACTTGGTCAATATCAACATCAATACCAGTAACTCTTATCCGCAACCAGTATATGCAGCACGTGCATCTATGGCTAAGTTCGAAGCTGCCGATGCAGTCGGTGGTCAGAACATGGCCGCTGGTGAATCAAAAATCACAGTCAATGCCAATGGTTCGATCCAGTTTAAATAAGCTTTTGATGAGTACAATGACCGTGCTTATGCGCGGTTTTTTGCTATTGCGTTATATAAATTTGCTATTGCAATATAAAAAAGTAAATATTTGATTAAAAAATCTATTAATTTGAATTAAACAATAGTTTTAAATGATAATCATCCTGATTTAAAAATATGCTTGAAGAGATTAAGATACGCACAATTTCAAATGCCTAGCTCTTTATGAAAATTTCAAGCCATAGAACACCTGACTTCACCCTGTTTAAACCCTCACATCTCAGCCTTGCAATTGCTGTTTCACTTAGCTTTATATCCAATACTGCTTTTGCCGAAGACAATCAAGAAACGTCAACGCAAACACTTAAAACAATCACCGTACAAGCTGAAGGAAACTGGCTTGAAGCAGCCAATGCTGAAAAAGTTCACAAGCATGCAGGCGCACGTACCATTATTGATCGTAAAAAAATGGACGAATCTGCGGTGACCTCTATCCGTGATGCGCTAAAACAAGTGCCTGGGGTTCAGGTTCAGGACAGCAATGGCACAGGTGGTAGTGATGTTTCACTCAATCTGGGTGTACGTGGCTTAACCTCTCGCCTATCACCGCGCTCTACTGTCTTGATGGATGGAGTCCCATTATCCTTCGCGCCTTATGGTCAACCACAATTGTCTATGGCACCTGTTTCAATGGGCAATATTGAATCTGTAGACGTTGTTCGTGGCGCAGGTTCAGTCCGCTTTGGGCCTCAAAACGTGGGGGGAATTATCAACTTTAATACCCGTGCAATCCCTGAAAAACTATCAGGCTCTGTTGGTTTAACCACAGAATTCGCCACAGGTACCGACCAACTCAAGTACAGTCCAAACCTGTTTATCGGCGGTACTATGGATAATGGTTTAGGTCTTGCGCTACTTTATTCAGGAACCAAAGGAAATGGCTATCGCGAAGCCAATAACGACATAGATATTGATGACGTCATGTTAAAGTCGTCATATCAATTTACAGATGCAGATTCGATTGCACTTAATCTGCATCATTATGAAGGCCGTGGCGAAATGCCTGAAGGCTTAACGACTGCGGATTATGCCAAAAACCCATACCAGTCAAACCAATACCGTAACTATTTTGCTGGCCGTCGTTCAGATGTTTCTGTTAAATACAGCCATAAAGATGAACTCAATAACTTTGAAATCCTTGGTTATTATGTCGATTCATTCCGTACCAGTGATCTAGAATCAGCTGTAGAAGGTACTGCAAATAGTCGAATTAGTAACTCTCCACGTGATTATAAATATTTTGGCATTGAACCGCGTTATTCACGCGCCTACACTTTGGGTAATATGAATAATGAAGTCACTGTCGGTTATCGCTACTTACAAGAAGACAGTTCAGAGTTTTCTGGTCGTACAGCGCCATATAATACTGCAACAGGCACACCGGGTGAACGTCTTGCCAACACCACTAGTGAAGGTGGAACCAAAGCGCATGCCGTGTATATTGATAACCGTTTTGGTCTAGGTGCACTAACCATCACTCCGGGTGTACGTTTTGAGTCTATTAAAACCCATAATGATTATACCGCTTATCAAAATGGTAAATTTATCAATACGGTGCATCCAAAAATCAATTCTGATGAGTTTTTACCAAGCCTTGCAGTGCAATACAATTTCAATGAACAATGGAATGTCTTTGCCAATGCAGCGGTTTCTTTTGGTCCTCAGCAATATAACCAGTTGGCTAAAGTCGAAAGCAACAAAGCTGTAACCACTTTAGATGGTCTGCATCCTGAAAAATCCAACAACTATGAAATTGGTACAAAATATCTCGGCAACGGTTTAAATGCTGAATTTACAGTGTTCTATTTAGACTTCGACAAAGAGCTATCACTAGAGCGCCCAGACACTATTGGAACAGGCATTTGGACCAATCTGGGGGCAACGACTCATAAAGGCGTAGAACTCGGTCTAAGTTATGACTTTGGCAACCTCTATGACTCACTTCAAGGCTTAAAAGTCTATAGTAATTATACCTTTACCAAAGCAATGTCTGAAGCAGGTAAATTTGCTGGTAAGGACTTACCGTATTATTCACGACATGTTGGAAATTTAGGGCTTGGTTATAGCTTTGACAAATGGTCTGTCAATGCAGATATGTTTGCTCAATCTAAACAACATGCGCCGGGTTCAGGCAATGTTTACCAAACCGTTGAAACGGCAGATGGTCGTACTGGTGATATCCCGGGTTATTCAACTTTTGCGGTACGTACTGGTTACGATTTTGGACAAGATTTTTACGGTTTAAAAGTTGCTGGTGGGATTAAAAACCTATTTGATCAAGAATACTTTACTCGTTCATCTGACTCTACAGGTGGTAAATACGTAGGACAGCCACGTACTTTCTATCTACAAACTTCTGTTGATTTCTAATTTTTTGAAAAACTTGTAGATTTACAAAGCATTTAAAACTAAAGCGCTAATCTCATAGATTGAGATTAGCGCTTTTTAATTACTTTTATTTGAATATATTCTATGATTATTCTCTTAAAATAGCAGTTAGAACAATCTGTAATGGAATACGAGACAATACTTCTGAGTTTAGGCTTCTTCGCTTTTTGTGCGGGTTTAATTGATGCTGCGGTGGGTGGAGGTGGATTGGTCCTACTCCCAGCATTAATGCATGCCTTTCCCAATCAAAGTCTCGCCACAGTTTTTGGAACCAATAAAATCATTGCCATGGCAGGCACTGTATCTTCTGCATTTGCTTACTTTAAGAAAGTTACGATCAATTGGAAACTTATACTACCCACAATGTTGGCAGCATTTATATTCTCTTTTTTAGGTGCAATGTCAGTTTCGTTGATACCTAAAGAGTTGATGCGTTATATCGTATTCTTTCTGCTGATCTTGATTGCAATCTACACCTTTGCCAAAAAAGACTTAGGTAAAATCCATACTGTGTTACAGACGGGTAAAAAGGAAATTGCGTTAGGTTTATTTTTTGGCGCCTTAATTGGATTTTATGATGGAATTTTTGGCCCAGGGACAGGCAGTTTTTTACTCTTTCTGTTTGTGAAAGTATTTGCTTTTGATTTTTTAAATGCTTCTGCATCTGCCAAGTTGGTCAATGTCGCCACCAATATTGCTGCCATGTTTTTCTTTATCCCTTCTGGGCATATTTTATGGATGGCTGGCATCATTTTAGCAGTTTGCAATGTTTTAGGCTCACTTGCGGGTACTGCTTTAGCATTTAAATATGGGAGTGGTTTTATTCGTATTTTCTTTTTAATTCTACTGGTGTTTTTAATTGGCCGAATGGGCTATGACTTATTTTTCAGTTAGCCATTGATTCTATAGTCAACCTGTCAAAAACTCAGACATAAGAATACAATTTCTCTCAATTAATATTTTTTAATTAAATCAATTGTATGGGAAAATAAATTGTTTGATTATAAAAAAGCTTGCAATGCCACACCTTACATTCAAAGTTTAAATCCCTTTGCGTAGGCGATGCCTCACTTTTCAGAGATGAAAAGATACCGTCTTAACTGTCAAGCAAATTATTTAAGGATTCATGCCTTATAATTTGCCTGATAAGGTTGTTGGTTTTTAAGAACACCATAGCAAAGATGAATTAACTTTCGCATAGCAGCAGCAATCGCTACCATTTTAGTTTTCCCTTTCGCTAAGAGCCGTTCGCTCAACTCTTTAATATGAGGATTGTACCGAGTTGCAACAATGGCAGCCATATATAAACCCGATCGAATTTTAGGTGAACCGGCTTTAGATAAGCGACTTTTTCCAAGCACAGAACTACCAGATTGTCTATGAATGGGAACTAAACCCACAAATGCAGCAGCTTGGCTTGCTTTTTCAAAAGAATGAGCACGTAAAAAAACAAGCATTAATAAACTGGTACGCTCAGCAATTGCTGGAATGCTTTCAAGAAGTTTTTGATCACGTTTAAGCTCATGGTCTTGATCAATATGGTTTTGAATTTGTGTATCTAGATTCTGAATTTGCCTAGTTAATGATTTAATATTGGTCTTAATAGACTTTAAAATTGGTACAACTATTAGAGTGGAGTTTGCTTTTTCCAAACGATTTTGTTCACGTTTTAAGTCGTTCGCAAGACTTGACCTTCTATCTAATAAAGCATTGAGCAATCGGATATTATCAGGAGTGGGTTGCCATAAATGTAAATCTACAGTCATTGCAAATCTCGCCAATACTTCACTATCGATTTTGTCAGTTTTATTAAGCTTAGAGATACTTTGAGCAAAATATCGAGTACGGGCTGGGTTAGCCACACAAACTTGAAATTTTAAATCAAATAAAAATTGAGCTAACAGTTCATGATAGACGGATGTTGCTTCCATTAAGGCTCTAGTTTCTTCAGCAACAAGACCAAAACGATTTAACCATGATAACAATTGATGAAATCCTTTATTGCTATTGGAAAAGCATTTAGTTTTTATTTTTCCACTAGAGTCATCAAGAAATAAACAACAATCGAATTTAGCTTTAGAAACATCAATGCCAAGATAAAACATAGCTTCACCTAATTATTGCTTGAATTAATATTAAAAAACCACAGTCTTTTCTTGTGAATGCAGCATCAAAGTGCTTAGCTACCGTCCAGATTTATGTCAGTGGTTAGGTGTAAATTGTAGGTTTAATCTTTTCAGGAAACTCGAAGTTTTAGTGACAAACCAAACTCTACAATTTACGTGTAGTGATAGCTAATCACTACAAAGAACAAGATACAAGATGACAAAAATCTTTTGCAGGGCGAGGGGCTACGTCCTGTACCCCCGCCCTACGGCGACATCCATGTCGCCCCACGGTAGGATCACCATCTAGGGTTCAAAAATACAAAAAATAAATTGATACCCAACGGTTTTTAAAAGTTCATAGAAAAATATAAGCTTCATTTATGGTCAATGACTTGATGCAAATCACTTGTATGAATAATTAATTGATTTGACTATAAATACATGCAAATTGAATAGAGCCTGCCAGAATAATAGTTCCTAAACTGAGGCCATAAAAAATGTTCAATAAACATTTTTCCAAAAATTTAAATCTTTTCAGCTTTATCTAAAAAGTATTGTGTGGCTTCAGTTAAATCCATATCTAATTCATTGGCAATAATGGCTAACCACCAAACACATTCACCTAACTTATGCTGCAACTCTTGCTGAGCATCGCCGTTGTGTAACCACTTCCCCGTCTGCGCCATGACTAATCTCCCAACCAATCCAGCATCAGATAAAAATGCCAACGCATCCTCTTGCACTGTCCATTCAGCATGATGATTTATTCGCTCTAGCTCATGATAACGTTCTCTGATTTTTACGGAACGTGCTACAACCTCATCAACCGTTATTTTATGATCCATCATTTTGCTCGTTTAAAAATTAGAGCTTACTTGATTTTGTAAAATTGATTCGATTAGAAATGTAATGCGTTCAAAATTGAGTGTGTAGCAATAATCGCTATTGATACACTTTTTATGAGTGAAGCGTTCAAACATAATTTTATAAAATGATTTTTCTCAAAAAAGCTAAGTAAAATCAGGACGTGCCCAGCGTTCACTCATATGCCAATTGACCAGATCAATAGCTGCATCACTTTCTAAAAATTCATTTTCATCTTCTAAAGCATCTTCAATCAACTGATATAAGTCATTGTCTAAATCATCTGAAAATTGTTGAAGTAAATCGGTAATCGAGTTGGCGACCAAAATCCCAACATCATATTCATGATCAATAAAGATCACTTGGCCAATTTGACCTACGGCGGTGGGTGCTAAATCCACATACAAACCTGTTCGCCCACCATCATGAGCAAACTGAATCCAATCTCGATGATGGGCGTTGGTTGGATTAATTTGTGGGTCAGCATGTTGAAGTACAAACAACTCATCAACGAGATCCGCAAGATCAGCACGTTTATTTTCAATATTGGTCAGCGATAAAAATTCCATACCATAAAATAAACTGCCTAAATTTTCCTCTTCATTCATCCCATTATGCCAACAGTACAACTGTTTAAAATCATCAGGTAAATGTTTAGAAAGTCTTTGTTCAAATTGTTCTATATCTGAAATACTTGCCGCAGGATTGAGTGATTGATTTGCGATCTTTGCAGCATGTTGCACTAACCAATTTTGTATATTTTCTAATTGTTTTTGAATCATGTTCTTCTCATTTATCTTAGGGTCTGTTGACATTTCATAAATGGCTTGCGTTGTAGGCTAAAATTGAGCAGGCAAGGCATGAAACGAAGAGAATAGCGAGACTATTTTCGAGTTTCATAACACAGGCTGAGATAATTTTAGCCACAACCCTCCGGGACTAGAGTGTTTTTTGCCGTTACGAGTTACCTTGCGAAACGTTGTTTCTCATCATTTAGAATGACTAAATTTCATACCCCGCGCCTAGTATCACCTAAAAAACACTCGCAGTCGCAAACGTAGACGAATTGTCAACAAACCCTTATAACAGTCAAATAAACTTTACTGAAAAACCCAATCATTGACAATAAAAAAGCCACTTAAAAGTGGCTTTAGCTTTAGCAAATCAACTATTTTTTAAATGGAAATGCATATTTCACAATACGTCCAAGGACTTGACCATATTGCTTAAACAAACTTGCATTGTTGTAGTTTAAACCATACTTTTTACATACCGCTTCAACTTTAGGCGCCATTTTACGATAGCGACGAGCAGGTACTTCAGGGAATAAATGATGCTCGATTTGATGGCTCAAATGACCTGTCAAAATATGAAATGCTTCTGAACCAGTTAAATTCGAAGAACCGCGAATCTGGCGCATATACCAATGTCCACGACTTTCATCCTGTAAAACAGTTTTAGGGAACACTTCGACATCTTTGGTAAAGTGACCACAGAAAATGATACTAAATGTCCAAATATTACGGATCCCATTGGCAACTAAATTACCTGTAAATACAGGTAAAGCTGCGGGGCCAGCAATCACGGGGAAGAAAAGATAATCTTTAAAAAACTGTTTACCAATTTTCTTCTGAGTCGGCTTCCACTCTTGTTTAAACTGCGCCCAAGTTTTACGTTTATAAACTAGTTTGCCAATTTCAAGGTTTTGAACCGCAACGCCCCATTGGAACAATAGACAGAACGGAATTGCGTATAAAGGTTGCAATAAAAAACCCGGTTTCCAACGTTGTTCTGGGAATAAACGCAATAAACCATAGCCGATATCATCATCCATCCCTTTGATATTGGTATAGGTATGATGCTTATAATTATGGGTCTGACGCCAGTTGTCAGAGGTTCCAACAATATCCCATTCGTAAGTTGTACCTTTAAAGCGTGGATCATTCATCCAATCATATTGTCCGTGCATGACATTATGACCGAGTTCCATGTTTTCCATGATCTTTGCAAAGCTCAGTAAACCTGTACCAAGTAACCATGCTGGTGGGAACCAACCCGCAAATAAGCATGCTCGGCCTAAAATACTGCTATAACGAATAGCGGCATATACTTTTTTGATATATTTGGCATCTTTTTCGCCAATATCATCTAAGACTTCTTGCTTAATCGCATCCAACTCGCGCGCTAAAGCATCCAGCTCAGTCTGGGTCAGTTCACGGTTTTTGGTGTTTTTAAAATATTGAATTTTAACTGGCATATTCATGATAAAACTCGCTTAAAGATCAATAACTAAATCAGTTTTGGCAGTATTCACACAAATTCTCAGTAAATTATTCGGTTCAAAATTTTCTTGACCATTGACTAAGTTTTTTGTGGCACCCTGTGCTTTATTACACGCGCATTTATTGCAAATCCCCATTCTGCAACCATGTTCTGGTTTGATATTTTGTTGTTCTAAGCCAACTAAAATGGCTTGACCTTTGGGGATTGCAACCACTTTATTGGATTTGGTTAATGTGACATTGATAAAACCTGTGTCATCAGAAATCACGGGGCTTAGGCTAAATGCTTCGCTTTTAAGTACTTTGGCCTGTTCAAACAATTGTTCAGCTGTTGCCACAAAACCTGAAGGACCACATACATACACTGTGCTTTGCTCAAGATTTTTAATGATATGTAAATATTCATTATTTAAACGTGCGTCTGCGGGTACTTCTTGGGTATAGAACACATCAAATTTAAAATCAGGATACTGTTGGGCTAATTGCTCGAACTGCTGTTTAAAGGCAACGTCTGCATTTTTCTTAACCCAATACATCAAATGCACTGGCTGACGATCAAGCTGCTGGTTCGCTGCCAATGCCTGAATCAAGCTATACATCGGCGTAATACCACTGCCCGCAGCGACCAGAATCAATGGACTGACAACTTGAGGCAATAACATATCGCCATAAGGTCGACCGAATTCAATCACCTCACCCACTTGGGCATGTTCAAACAACCAGTTACTCACAATGCCTTTTTCTACTTTTTTTACAGTGAGTAATATATGTTGCGTATCTAATTGAGTCAGACTATAGGTACGTTCATAACGACGACCATTAATTTCGACAGTGATCGGATGATGCTGCCCAGCTAACCCCATTTTAAACAAACGGTTAATTTTGATGGTTAAGCTGATCGTATCTGCGGCGGATTGTTCTTTTTCAACAATTTTCCCCAAAGCTTGTTGAACTGACCACAATGGATTAATTTTCTGTAGCCAAAAATTAGTCGTATTAGCCCCTAACACCATATCAAATATAGCGTTTACGGGAGATTTTTGCTTTTCAATAGCGTGCATACTAGGCTCACCATCTGAGTGATTTTTAATTATTATACACATGTATATATATTTGTATATACGTGTGTATTGTATCTAGACATTTCATTTATGTAATGACAAAGGCTATAATGAAGAAAATATTTTAACTATTTGATACTTTATGAATCCAACGTCCGTATTACCTCAGAACCCAGCTACCCTTCAAGATCAAATTCATGAGCTTGAAAAAGTTTCTGTACGTACTGTTGGACGCAAAGCGACAATTACCAAAGAAGAATTATTCCAAGCCGCCTTAAATTTGATTGGACCACAAAAAAGTATTTCCTCTTTAAGCTTAAGAGAAGTTGCCCGTGAAGCTGGGATTGCGCCAAATAGCTTTTATCGTCACTTTAAAGATATTGATGAGTTGGCGATTGAACTGATTGATCGTTCAGGTGTGGTACTGCGTCAAATTTTGCATGAAGCTCGAATCAAGGCAATCAGACAAAGCAGTATTATTCGTAGTTCAGTTGAAGTATTTATTGAACAGCTAGATGCCGATGAAGGCAATCTAAGCTTACTACTGCGTGAAGGTTATACAGGATCAAAGCAATATAAAATTGCCGTAGACAAACAACTTAATTATTTCCAACAAGAACTTCAAGATGATTTGATTCGAATAGAGCGCATCAATCACAGCAAATTGACTCATCCTGATTTAGTCGCTAAAGCCATTACTCAGTTGGTATTTAATATGGGTGCCAAGGTGATTGATTTGCCGATTGCTGAACGTAAAGAAGTCGCTGAACAAACCATGGTGATGATTCGTATGTTACTCGAAGGTTCGCGTCATTTAGACGAAGCGCAAATTAAATAATACCTATTCCTTCATAGCCTATTAAATACAAGTATCAAGACCTAATGATCAGTCACAATCAACAAAATATTCATGTAGGCATACTGGGTGTGACTGGCCGCATGGGACAAATGCTGGTTCAGGCCTGTCTCAATGCGGGACTAAACATTACTGTTGCTACAGCAAGAGTTGCAAGTGCAGCGATTGGTCATGAACTAGGGCAATATCTCAATCTAGCACCATTAAATGTGCTTATTTCAGATCGTTTGCAAGACGTCATTCAGCATTGTGATGTAGTGATTGATTTCACTACAGCAGAAGCATTATCGCAACATTTAAAAATTTGTCAGCACGCTAAAAAGCCGATGATTATTGGTATCACTGGTTTATCTGAGCAATTAAATCAACACATTGCTCAAGCCGCACAAGATATTGCTATCGTGCATTCAGGCAATTATTCCATTGGCGTCAATCTTAGTGTTGATCTGGTTCGAGTTGCTGCCCAATTATTAGGTACAGGATTTGAAGCTGAAATCATCGAAGCGCATCACCGGCAAAAAGTAGATGCACCGTCAGGCACTGCATTGATGTATGCAGAAGCGATTGCTCAAGTCAGAACGAAATTGCTCAATGATTTAGCGGTCTATCAACGCCATGCTCAGGTTGCTGAGCGAGCACCCCAACAGATCGGCTTACAAGCCATACGTGGTGGAGACATTGTTGGTGAACATAACACAATATTTTATGGTCATGGTGAACAGGTCGAAATCAAACATATTGCAAGCAATCGGATGAACTTTGCGACTGGTGCAATTCGTGCTGCAATGTGGTGTATGTCTCAACCCGCTGGCTTATATAACATGCATGACGTGATTCATTTGAATCACTCGCTTTAATAGCGCTCTATGTACTGCTCAATATACGCAGCATTAAAATTTTTCTGATCAATCGCATGATAGTGATCTTTTATCTTTCTATAACGTTTTTTTAAAGACTTTTCACCCAGTATTCAGACCAAATATTTTCACATTGAATTAAGCTTTGTATTTAAAAATAGCTATCTCACCGCGAGTTAGAGTGATATAAATCTAACTTGGTATTTTTATATTCCCCTATACATCAATTGTATAATTGAGCTCTATTCACATGAAACTGTTAAATGATCGTCAAAGTATTATTGCAAGTTACTTACTCATGCTGATCTTTTTGTCTTTACTGATTCCCTTGCATCTCTTAGCGTCATTTTTTGCAGGTTTTGTTGTTTTTGAAATCATCAATAGTTTAGGTAGCATTACAGAGAGATATATTGATGGTCAAAGAGCGCGCCTGACCATTAGCATTATCCTAGCCATTTTTATTATTTCTTTGATTGTGCTCAGCATTACAGGATTAATCAGCTTTGTTCAACATGATTTGCAAGGTGCGGGAATCAATGCCATCAGTGACCAAGTCGATAAAACCTTACAAAAGCTACAACTTGAAGTGGCACAATATATTCCCGGATTTATTCCTTATTCACTCACTGAATTAAAAGATCAAACCTTTGATTTAATCAAAGATAATTTATCAACCTTAAAAAGTACCGGAACAGGCTTTTTACATAATTTAGCCACTATGTTGATTGGTATGATTGTGGGGATCCTTGTCTCATTAAACCAACTGCGCCCACAACCTGATCAGCCAGAATTTAAGCGTGCCATGATCACACGTATTGAAAACCTTTCTTCATCTTTTAAAAATGTGGTGTTTGCTCAGTTTAAAATTTCGTTAATCAATACCTTTTTATTTTTGATTTTCTCTCACCTGATCCTCCCTGTTTTTGATATACACTTACCATTTGCCAACACCTTAGTGATCCTGACTTTTATTTTTGGATTAATTCCAATTGTCGGAAACTTACTCTCAAATACCATTATTGTTATGGCAGGTTTAACCATTTCAGTATCGACCGCTGGTATCGCATTACTTTATCTGATTTTTATCCATAAACTGGAATACTTTATTAATGCCAAAATTATTGGCACAAAAATCCATGCAGCATCATGGGAAGTGTTATTGGCAATGTTAGTGTTTGAGTCGTTCTTTGGCTTAGCGGGTTTAATTGTTGCACCCATTTTCTATGCCTATATCAAGTTAGAACTTAAACAAGCGGAAATGATTTAAAGCTGAAATGATCTAAAACATAAATCATTTGAGTCATCAAGAAACCCTTCTTTTTAAAGGTGTGAAGTATTCCTTTGTAAAGAAGAAAATTAAAAAAGCCTGAACTGATCAACCTTACCATTCAGGCTTTTTCCTAATAATACCAATGCAGTTAAAAACTTTTATTCCCAGACCACTTCTCGTTTCTGTTGTGCCCAAGCGTCTAAAAATGGCTCATAACGACTTTCAATTTTATTACGTTTAATTTTCATTGTTGGGGTAAGTAAATCATTTTCCATGGTCCATGGTTCATTGACTACGACAAAGAAGCTGATTTTTGCATGGGGCTCAAGTTCTTCATTAACCTTCACTCTTAATGCTTTTAAGGCGTTTTCAATTTCATCTCGCTTCGGGTTCTGCTTCAGACTGTTACGAATATCTTCAGCCAACATAATAAAGGCAACTGGTTGTGGTTGGCTTGAACCACCAATACATACAGATTCTATTAAGGCCTGATTTCCGATTTTTTGCTCAGTCGGAACTGGCATGATGTATTTGCCTTTACTTGTTTTAAAAATATCTTTAATTCGACCCGTAATTTTTAACCGCCCTTCTGCATCGATCTCGCCCAAATCCCCAGTACGTAAAAATCCATCTTCGGTCATATCTTCTGCAGTTTTTTCAGGATTTTTATAATAGCCCAACATAGTTCCAGGGCTTTTTACCAGAATTTCACCATTTTCATCAATTTTACACTCCACTTTAGGTTGGGCATGCCCCACATAACCACTGGCAAACTGCCCCACACGTGTCACATGCGAATAACCACAATTTTCAGTCATGCCATAGACTTCAAGTAACTCTAAACCTAAATTTCGATACCATAAAATAATATCTGTAGGTAATGGTGCCGCAGCAGTAAATGCATAACGGACATGATTTAGCCCGAGTTTAGTGAGTAATTTCTTTTTAACCAATTTACCCAACACAGGTATTTTGAATAAAATCTTTTGTATATGGAGCGGTATTTTTTCATTAACCCCCAAATAAAACTTGGTCCATAAGCGTGGTACCGAAAAGAATAGTGTGGGTTTGGCACGATTCAAATCTTCGACAAAGGTTTCAATTGAATTTGCAAAATACACGGTAAAACCGCAAACCATCAATGAAGATTGAATAAAAATACGCTCAGCAACATGTGCAAGTGGTAAATAAGATAAGGCCCGATCAGATGTTGTCACTTGATAAGTCAATCTGAGTTCACGAGCGCCAGATAAAAGCGTCGCAAAACTTTGCATAACCCCTTTAGGCACACCCGTACTGCCAGACGTATAAACGATGGTCGCTAAATCATTTTTATTGGGTAATACCGGGTTTTCTAGTGGCGCAACAGATTGCACAATATCATTCCATTGCGGTGCGTCGAATTCAGGTGATAATGCCAAACGCACACAAGCTAAATCTTGTGGAATGATTGTTTTTACCTCATTCCAGCTATCCGCTTTACCGTCCAATTTTCCAATAAATAAGAGTTTTGCTTCACTGTGGTTGAGTACATAAGCTGCACCTTCCGCATTGAGTGTTGGATAGAGTGGGACTGAGATATGACCTGACATCCAGATCGCTAAATCTGCCATAAGCCAATGCGCACTATTTTTACCATAAATTGCGATCGCACTCTTTTCAGGCAAGTTTAAAGACTGTAAATAACTCGCCATACTGCGAACTTGTTGTGCAACTTCCGACCATGTGTAATGCACCACATTGCCATTGGCCAATGGTTGCACAAACACATCTTTTTGCGGTAATTGCTTTTCCCAATGAAGTAGATAGTGCACATGGGTATCATGAAACTCAACAAAATCCTTGTTTTCCATATCATTTCTTCCATTATTTTAAGTTTTTATCTTGGCTATAGACGGTTGCTTTAGAACTTGTCTATTTGGATACACAATACTGAATGATCAAATTACATGGGTGAGTAAACTTTATCTCTAAGGAACAAATCGAGATCAAAGTACACTATTTTAATAGCATAAAAACGGTTGCGATGTATACAACAAACTCCCTGTAAATCCTTCATTGATTATTGTTGTAAAGTAGATCTCATCCAATGATACATGGCGTTTCTATCGCGTGGTGACATTGATGCATGGTCTATAGCCCCTCATACAAGATATGACCATATAAATGGTGCAATAATAGGAATTAATTTTTATAAATGGTTATAACTTTTACATTTAAAATCAAATAAATAAAAATAACCCTATAATTGATTATTTAAATATGCATAACATATACATCAAAAAAGCTCCCAAAGGAGCTTTTAGAATCTAGATAAAATTACACTAAATTAAGGTTTAACCACAACCAATACCTGAATCGCTTCTGGCGTCACAGAAACACCTTCCAATAGGCTTAAACCTTCTTTCTGGAATTTCTGTAAACGTTCAATTTCATCTGCACGGATACTTGGATTAAATTGCTTTAAATAGCTTAAACGATCAATTTCATATTGCCATTTGCTACCATAAATTTCTTTAGCTTGCTCTTTTAACTGCGGTAAAACACCTTTTGCAATATCTAAAGCTTGTGCATAGCGTTCTTCAATCACTTCACGACGTGCTTTCACCACTTGGCGACAGCTGTTGCTATCTAAATGATGCAAATACGGCTTAATAATTTCTGGATCAAGCTTAGCCGTAATATCCTGACCCGTTTCAGTCAATAACACTCGGATCAATTGTGTCGGCAAACTTGAAGGTAAATTTAATGCCTTCGGTGCAACCACATCCACTTTAAACCAAACTTCCAACAAGATCGTGCCTTGTTTAAGTGCATTGGTTTTAAGAATCGCAACATTGGTACTACCAAAAGATTGAGTCCGGATAATTTCCATCACACTTTCAGTAAACGGATGTTCAAGTGTTAAATATTGCGCGTCTTCACGGATCTGTGCTTGATCACGATAGAAGGTTGCAGTCATGCCCTCTTCGTCAATATCCAAACCTTGCACTTGCATTTGATCGGTTGGTTTAATAATCACCGTACCATTGCTTTGCTCATCAAAGTCAATGTTAGTCGATGCCATAAACCGCTTCATAAACATTGGTAACAAAGTATTGTCATCATAGTCTTCAAGCGCAGTAACAATTTCTTGTGCCACGATCGGACGACATGAGTTGTATTCCAATAAACGGTCACGACCATCTTGCAATTCAACTTCAAGTGCTTGACGCTGTACATTGACCGCTTCAAGAAGTTCTTCAAAGGCTTGGCCTTTATCATCCAATAAGCAATCTTTTAAATCGACAATAAAGTTTTCTTGTAAGGTTTGTGCTGTAGGCGAAATATTACTGAAAATATTCAGCGCTTCATTGTACCAACGGAACATACGCTCTTGCGCTGTACCGACAAGATAAGGCACATGAATCTGAATACGGTTTTCCTGACCAATACGGTCTAAACGACCAATACGCTGTTCAAGTACATCTGGATTTGCTGGCAAATCAAACAACACAAGGTCAGAAGCAAACTGGAAATTACGCCCTTCTGAACCAATTTCAGAACACAGTAAAATCTGTGCACCATAAGAATCTTCAGCAAAATAAGCCGCTGCTTGGTCACGTTCCAATAAGCTCATGCCTTCATGGAACATTGCGGTGCGGATACCCGCGTGGATACGTAAAGCATTTTCAAGTGCTTCAACAACTGGACCACTACGTGCAATCAGCAATACTTTTTTATGTTTTAAATCAGAACGTAATCGTTCCATCAACCACATAACACGTGGGTCTGTTTCCATCCATGCGCCATCAAGTTGCAGCTCTTCTGGCCACATTTGTTCGCGTAATTTTCCATCTTTAGACCAATTTTCTGGTGCTGGTAATGGTGCTGGTTGGCAATCACGTCCTGGGAAACCTTGAATTGCTTCACGGGTATTACGGAACAAGATACGACCAGTGCCATGACGGTCTAAAAGTTCATGAATTGCGCGGAAACGATGTTCAGGCTGATCTTCAATCGGATGACCTAATAATTTTTCAACCGCTGCCAAATGTTCCGCTTCAAGTGGCAAATCTGACATCAACACTTCAGCAATTTTAGCAGTGTGATGATATTGCTCTTCTTCATCAAGGAAACGATCAAGCGAACTAAAACGTTGTGGATCAAGTAACCGTAAACGGGCAAAATGGCTTTCTACACCTAACTGTTCAGGTGTTGCAGTTAAAAGCAGTACACCTTCAGTTTTTTCAGCAAGCTCTTCAACAAGGTCATAACGGTCATTACCGCCTTCCTCTTCACTCCACATCAAATGATGCGCTTCATCGACCACCAATAGATCAAAACCAGCTTCAATGGCTTGCTCACGCAAATCATCATGGTCAATCATCAAATCTACTGAAGCAATGATACATTGTTCAGTCAGGAATGGATTGAGTTCAGGATCATGTTCTTTGATTGAAGCTGTACGAGTCAGATCAAACAATGAGAAATTCAAATTGAAACGACGACGCATTTCAATCATCCATTGATATTGTAATGAATCTGGCACAAGAATCAGAATTCGCTCAGAACGACCGGTTTTGAGTTGTTGATGGATGATGAGTCCCGCTTCGATTGTTTTACCTAAACCGACTTCATCTGCAAGTAATACACGAGGTGCAAATCGCTTACCCACTTCATGGGCAATATACAGCTGGTGTGGAATCAAGCCTACACGCGCGCCAACCAAACCACGTAATGGTGACGTTTGCATATTGGCTTGCATTTGCATCGCTTCAATACGTAAGTCATACCATTCTTTATAGTCAATTTGGCTTGCCAATAAACGTTCTAAAGGCTTTGACAATTGAATTTGTGCGCCAATACGCGTTTCGTTTAATGCTTTCTTCTCTTGTTCACCATTATCCAATGTACGAATAACATTGTAACGAATCACACCACTGCGATCGTCTAAAGACTCGACAATCCACTTGATGCCTTCTTGGTCTTGAACTTCATCATTGATATTAAAAACAATACGAGATAATGGGGCATTATTACGTGCATAGACACGAGTTTCGTCACTTTTTGGAAAAAGAATACTGATTGAACGTTCATCGACGTCAATCAATACACCTAAACCTAACTCAGTTTCTGTGTCCGATAACCAACGTTGACCTATAGCAAATTGTTGCAATTTTTCCACCTTTATCTCATGTTAGGGCTAAAACACGGTTGCTCAAATCAGGAGAATATTTGAACAAAGTTTATACCCATTACGCAATACTTTTTGACATAAAGCTCATTAAATTTTGAGCGACTTAATTTCAACTTAAAAATCTAAACTAAAACGGAACTGGACAATCAAATTGTACAAGCTCCTCTGTTTTAGGATGATGAAAACTCAGTTGTTGTGCATGTAGACAAAGTCGTGGCATAAGCTGCTGTTGTTCTACAGTTGCATATAAAGTATCACCAATAATAGGATGTCCTAAATATTGCATATGCACGCGTAACTGATGTGACCGTCCTGTAATTGGTGTTAACTCAACACGGGTTACAGCCTGTCCTTGAATTTGAAAATGTTGGGTTGCTTTCCAATGTGTTAATGCAGGCTTGTTATGTTCTGGATCTGCAATATGTAAGGGTGGATGTTCTGGATCATAAATCACAGGAACATCAACTGTGCCTTCACCATGTAAAGTGCCAGCAACAACAGCTTGATAGGTTTTAGAGGTTTGACGTTCTTGAAACTGTCTAGAAATACTTTTTTGTCCCCATTTACTCAGTCCAAATACCAAAATCCCAGAGGTATCGCGGTCTAAACGATGAATGAGTAAAGTCTTAGGCTCGATTTTTAATAATCTGTTGATAACACAATCTTGTAAATCTGCTGTTTTTCCTGGAACTGTGAGTATACCTGCTGGCTTATGGATCACCATAAAATCATCATCACGATGGATCAGGTGTTCGGTTAGAAAATTACTCAAAGTTCAGTTCCAATGATCACGCAAACAAGCAGGCAATTCTAAGAATCTTGGAATGAAATTACAATCAAAATTATCTGATTTATTCGATTATTCTAAAGAAAGAATAATAAATCGTACAATTGCTTTAAATTCATTGGCAATTTACAAGACAATCAAAAACTTTAGATACATTTTGCCAATCAATTGTGGGGAAAGTGGATTAATTCATTGAAAAAATAAATTATTGTCTATTTTTTGGTAAGTTAAAAACTTAACACCCTATTTTTTTAATGGTATAAACAATACCTTAAGATTAAATGAGCAAAATATGAATAAATTAAATTATAAATCTACATTGTCCATTTGTATTATTTCCGCATTTGCCATGACCGGCTGTGCAACTTCAACCCTTTTAAAGAAAGACAATGGTGTTCGTACCCGTAATGTTCAAACCGTATTGGTCAATGATACGGTTTTAGCATTTGGCAAACCATCACAAGCAATTTCGGCCCTACCTTCTGACAGCATTGTCATTGCAGGGCAAAAAAATAGTTATGTCATCACCAGTGGTGGTGCTCGATTTGTCAAAGTGATCACAGGACTTGATCCAAAATTTATTCAAATTGATAAAGCGCTGACCTTCAATTCAGAAAAAAATGATGGGCATTTTTCAGGAACCCTACCACTCAAATATGTCAAACTTTCTGAAGATGTCACTAAACAAGATCGTGCATTCTTTATTGAAAATGGTGCAGAAGAATGTACCACCTCAAGTGATCAACGTCTAAAAGCGCAACGTTTCTGTTTTAACATTACCTTATCTGGTCTGGTTTACCCTTCTGCTTCTAATATTTCATCCCTAAAAGCACTGAGTAAACCCTATCAAGTCAGTATCTATACCACTCAAGAGGTAAAAGATTACTCAAAGGCTGGCAGTAAAACTGCAGATAAACTGGTGTTATTCCCTTTTGCTGTCGCTTTTGATGTAGTGACGTTACCGTTCCAAGCGCTTCATAAGATTTTTGATTGATTGAAAATAATTCAGGATATTGCATACAATATCCTGAATCTTAGCAAATATAAAAATACGATTCTCAATAGCATGATTCCACTTTCTTTTAACTATCTTTGGATTTTCTTTGTCGCTGGCTTTGGGACCATTATTTTTAGTCTATTTGCGATTGGATTAATATTTAGCTCAAAATTCAGAAATACCCTTAGGCATGGCAATATTTTTATTCAGTCTCTATTTGTCTGTAGTGTACTCTGCGTTTTTTTGAGCTTGATACTTTATTTCCTTGTTCTATATACAAAAAATGAGATTGAAAAAGAGCATCATTCCATACATAAAACATTAAGTTCGCCTGAGAAAATTTTAGGCATTCAAATGCCACAAGGGACTGAACTTGAATTATTTGCACCCGATCAATTGACCTCATTGAGACAAGCCAAATTTCCCCAACCCGTATTATTTGGAAAGCTGCAAATTAACAGCATGAAAATTCCTCGTGGTATTGATTTGGAACTTTTTGATGATCGTTCAACCACATTAATGGGTACAGGTAAGGATACGATCGAAGGTTGGAATTGTCAGCTGATGAGCTATATTCAAGTCTATTTAGATGATGCTGGCAACATCATTGGTTTAGAGCACTGTAATCTTGCTCAAGATACGCAGCTAGAAAATATTATACTTGTGGCACAGGCAGATATTGAACGTTCTAAATATCAAAAATATCCAGACAACTTTGTTTCTACAGATTACTGGCGGATTCACAATCCTCTCACCCAATACAAAGCTGTTTCCCTACAATGGGCAAATGTCTATTTGGATCAAAATAAACAACTCATCGGAATTGAAAATGGCACACTGACAGAAAAATTAACCTTAGGCGATATTCAATATCCAGCAAATACTGAATTCAATTTATTGGTTCATCCTTTAACACAAAATGAAACTTGGTTATTTACCCCGCCCAGTGATCAAAATGCGGTTGCTCGCAATGGCAAAGTCTATACGCATGATCAAACGATTTTTCAGCGCCCTAATGGCAAAATTGAACAAATCCTCAATAGCAATGATCCTAGAATTTTAGCCCGAAGAATGAATCACTAATGCTTAAATATTGATATTCCCAACAGTATAGGCATTTTTCAAGGTCTTTTATTTTTATCTCTAATATTTATTTACAATTATTCATTTCAATTTTCAAATTCTTGACCACATGCTTCGTGTATAACAATTTACTGCCATTTAAAGAGCAATAGAAGTTTGCTAGCCTAATTTACAAGGTCAAGAACTGGCTTTTAAACGAGATCAGCACGCATAAAATTAAACGCAAAGTACCAAAAATTAGATATTTTTTTTAATTTTTAAGCCGATTGATAAAAAAACAAACAAATTCACAAAGATTCTGTTGTAAAAAGCAACAAAATCTTTATAATCCAACTAAACAGACAAGTCTGTATAATTTGCTGAAAAAACGAATGACCAGTGCATTCAGAGGGTATAAGAATAAATATAAGAAGATGCTCCAAGCATCTCTTTACCGGATGATTTATTGTTATAACAATAAATCATCCGGTATATAAAAAACTTATCAGCAAAGCGCGATTCACTTCAAGTGGTCGCGCTTTTTTATTTTCAAGTTTGAGTGGTAAATTGAAAAGTCAAACAAGTACAGCGCATATTGGCTATGTTTGTAGTCTGCAATTATTCAACAAACTTAAACGTTAAACTGTACTCGGTTGGGTTAAAGCCAATTCCATCTGAATCAGGGTTTCTACCCGTCTCCAATAATCATCCAAACACACTTGCTGAGGATCTATTTGCGCCTGAATCGTCATTCCGTCAAGAAGACTCGACAAGAAAGAAGCGAGTTGAATATCTTGTTTAACACCTAAATGACGCAACGCATTACTCAAATGCCCTTTTAACCATTCTTTATAGTCAGTCGCAGGTTGAAGTGATGACGGATAAACTTTTGAAATTTCTTCTACGGCTTTTTGGAACATACAACCATTAAAATCTTCACTATGAAACCAGGCGTTATACCAAGTGAAGATGGCTTTAATATGAGATAAATAATCTTGTGGATCACATTTAGCGATTGCAGCATCTAATGATTCTTGCAAATTGAGATTTCTCGTGACCAAACATTCTTCAATCAATTTGGCTTTAGATGGAAAATATTTATAAAAAGTCATTTTTGCAACGCCAGACTCACTAATAATTCGGTCTATACCGATAGAATTATAACTATATGTATTAAAGAGATTCAACGCTGTATTAATGATGTCCTCTTTTTTTGACATTTGTTTATACCTGATGTACAAAAATTTAAGATTAAAATTAAAGCATTAGCTTATAAGAACAGCACATAAATACGAATTACTTCAAGTGTATGCTAAGAATTATATCTTAAATTCATATGAATACTGAGTTTTTATAAAAAAACATCAAGATGACAAAGGCAAGTATATGAAATATAAAATATTAAACCTGTATAAATACTAGCAAAACAAATTGTTTTTTACTATTATAAAAACGGCAAAATTAAAATTTTAATGCAGCATATGAGCATATTATCTTTCACGCAATCTGAACATACTCGTTTCGAGTTGCTGCATTTCATTCAAAATTCCTTGCAACCTGAATTATGGCAGCAAAATACTCAAGCTATCGCAAATTTAAAGCGACAAACACACTGTCATGTTTTATTTAAGCACCCGATATTAGTCCAGTTGAATCAAAGCCAGTTGACGCTTGAACAGCTTAAATTTATTCATATTAATTATTTTACGGCGATTGTTAAAAATTTTACAGATGCACTAAGCATGGTAATTTATCAAGCCGTTAGCCTCGAAAAAAACCATAATATTCATCCAGAAAATAGGATTGCAGCGAAAATATATGCACGCTATTTACTATCGCTCAACTTAATTGATGAACTGGGTTTCAATACACACCAACTCGAAAAAAGTGCTGCATCCAAATCACATCTGGTTTATTTTTTAAAATTGATGCAGCAGTTGGAATTAGATCCATTGGATCAGCAACAGACTGAAATAGACGCTTTTGCATTGGCCCAATTTATTCACCAACATATCAATTCTTATACAGAATTATTGCTTATTTTGGCGTGTACAGAGCTGCAAGTCATAAAGTTTAGTGAAGCACTCCGTAACAACATGTCGATTTACAACAGTAAATTTATTGAAGGTTACTACGCTTGTCATGGTTTGGCTGATCAAAATGACGCGACCCTTGCCAATGATGACAACCATCAAGATGACATTTGGACCCTACTGATACAATGCTATGATCAAAACGACCAACAGTATTTGGACCAAGTCCAGTCTGAGTATTTAGCACTCTGGAATAATTTCTGGAGCAAAATGGCAACGCGTATAACTGAAATTTAAACGCTTACTTCATGATGGTTTTTTGATCCCATTGCTGAGATCAAAAATACCTTATTGTGGATTTATTGAGCGTCATTGTAAGACGTGTTGAGTCGGCATATTTTGTTTACGTTCTTGTAGTGCTTTCTTCATCACCTGATAACCGCCGGTTAAGCCTAAAGTCGCCATAATCACAGCCACAATAATATCTGGCAACATGCTTCCTGTACCAAAAACCCCAATTGCTGCAAAGATTACGGCGACATTTCCAATCGCATCGTTACGACTACACAGCCAAACAGACTGCATATTGGAGTCACCATCTCTAAAAGCGTAAAGCACAAGGGCTGAAATCACATTGGCGATTAAAGCCAGTATACCAATCGCTCCCATGGTAATCGCTTCTGGCGGAATCCCTTTCGTATAGGCATAGATCGTTTTGCCGATCACTACAAAACCAAAAATTGCCATGATTGCCCCTTTAAATAAGGCAACGGTCGCTCGCCAATACAGCGTTGCGCCTAATACTGCTAAAGAAACGGCATAATTGATGGAATCACCAAAGAAATCCAGAGAATCGGCCCAAAGTGCAGAAGAATGTGCATACGCCCCACCAATCAGTTCAACAAAGAACATGGCAAGGTTAATAAACAATGCAATCCACAAAGCCGTTCTAAACTTGCTATTTGGTTTCTGTGGTGCAGGTTCATGACTACATGTACACGCCATGACACTTCTCCTTGATTCAATATAAATGGGCTGATCTGCTTATTTTTTTCAGTCAAGTTGGTGCTTTAAAGAAAATCAGCACATGCTTCAACAATGATGAAAAATTCAGCTATACTGCTATTTAAAACTATGGAGTTAGTCCAAGGTCAAGTTGATTCAGGAAAATAAACCATGCAGCAATACTTAATTAGTGATCTCGCTAAAAAAACTCAGCTGTCGACGGATACTGTGCGGTTTTATGAGAAAAAAAATCTGATCAGATCCAGTTATCGTGCAGATAATAATTATAAATATTATGATGATGAAACATTAAAGCGGCTTATTTTTATTAAACGTTGCCGCGCATTAGATATGACCTTACATGAAATTACTCAACTTTTAGAGCATCTACAACATCCTGAACAAGGTTGTAAAATCATTGACCAATTGATTGAAGAACATATTCGACATGTAGAAACTCGAATATATGAATTACAACATTTTAAATCGCAACTGCATGAATTACGTCAATCCTGCTCCTCGAACACCACCATTGATCATTGTCAGATTGTCAAAAAACTTGAAGCATCGGAATAATTTATATTGTGTTGAATGGGTCTTTCGGCTATTCCCTCTGCTGATTGAGCCCATGTGCCGATTTAAAAACAGTTTTGCGCAGCCATAGCGAAACACTAACCAACGCAATCAATACAGGGACTTCAACCAAAGGACCAATAATCGTGGTAAATGCGACAGGTGAAGCCAATCCAAATGTTGCAATGGCAACAGCAAGTGCCAATTCAAAGTTATTTCCCGCTGCGGTAAAAGAAATCGCTGTAGTTTTAGGATAATCATTGCCCATCCACTTGCTCATAAAAAAGCTCAGGAAAAACATCACCACAAAATACAGGGTTAATGGGATGGCAATTCGCAATACATCGAATGGTAGGCTAACCACATCCGCCCCTTTTAAACTAAACATCGCCACAATGGTAAATAACAATGCCAATAAACTCAGCGGACTGACTTTAGCGATAAAGGTTTGTTGATACCAGTCTAATCCTTTGCGTTTAACCAGAATGATCCGACTTAGAAAGCCCAATAAAAATGGGATACTTAAATAGATTAAAACCGCATGTGTAATCGTCCAAAAGCTGACATCAATAACTTTTCCTGCTACACCAAAATACGGTGGTAGAACTGTTAAAAACAACCAAGCATAAGTACTAAAAAAGACAATTTGGAAAATACTATTAAAAGCGACTAAAGCTGCGACATATTGATTGTCACCACCTGCTAAATTATTCCATACCAAGACCATCGCGATACAACGCGCTAAACCAATCAGAATTAAACCCGTCATATATTCAGGATAAGCATGTAAAAACACCATCGCTAAAACAAACATCAGGCACGGCGCGATTAACCAGTTTTGTAGCAAAGACAGCGCCAGCATTCGTTTGTCTTTGAAGACTTGCGCTAAGGTCGCATAATCCACTTTGGCAAGTGGCGGATACATCATCAAAATTAAACCTATTGCAATAGGAATATTGACTGAATCTAGGCTTAAACGATTTAAAGCCACCGAAGCTTGCGGGAAATATAAGCTGATGCAGATTCCTAATCCCATCGCAATAAAGATCCATAAAGTTAAATTGCGATCTAAGAAAGAAAGCCGCGAAGTGGACTGATCTGAGTTCATAACAGCTTACTCACAACAGCTGTTGATTTGGATCAAGTCTGAATTACCCATCGCTAAATTCGCAGTTTGTGCTGCAATTATGTTTAATACAGCATTGGCCCATTCTGGTAATTCAGGATTTAAACGGTAATACACCCATTGGCCTTTGCGTTGATCAAGTAAAATGGACAAATTTCTCAACAAAGCCAAGTGTCTAGAAATCTTTGGCTGGCTTAAATTTAAGGCTTCAGTGATTTCACAAACACAAACGTTCCCCTGTGCCAACACAATTTTTAAAATATCCAAACGAGTTGGGTCAGATAAGCACTTAAAGAAATCGGGTTGATCCATCGCAATTACTCAATTTTATGGTTTAGCATATTCACTATTGCGAATATACGTATATCCATATATAAATGCAATATTGCTTTTTAACAGAGAATCGATCAATGTCATCTCAAATTAAGATTTATCATAATCCTGCCTGTGGGACTTCACGCAATACCCTTGCACTCATTCGAAATGCAGGTGTCGAACCTGAAGTGATCGAGTATTTACAGTATCCGCCAAGCAAGGCTCAACTCATCGAGTTGATTCAGCAATCTGCTTTGTCGGTACGAGATGCAATACGTAAAAATGTTGATGTTTATAAAACCTTAAAACTAGATCAAACAGAATGGGCTGACGATCAGCTGCTTAATTTCATGTTGCAATACCCGATTTTAATCAACCGCCCCTTTGTCATGACTGAATTGGGTGTTCGTTTATGTCGACCATCTGAATTGGTTTTAGATCTCTTATCTGCGCCACAACGTGCTGCTTTTAGTAAAGAAGATGGTGAAATTATTATCGATCAGCAATTAAAAAGGCTTAAATAATTTTTTAGGGTTTTTCAAAACCCCCAATTAATTAAACATAAAATATTGAATATTAATAATTTTAATAAAAATTCATCCAATTAATCCTGAGTGTTTTACTAGGTTGAATCTTATTTTCAAACCCTTACAATAAAACCATATTTTTAGTATGCCTTTTAAATTTATATGAGCATCTCACACATTACTGAACTCCTATCACCAGCTGGATCATTGAAGAATATGCGTTATGCATTTGCTTACGGTGCCGATGCGGTATATGCAGGTCAACCTCGCTATAGCTTGCGAGTTCGTAATAATGAGTTTGATCATGATCATTTAAAAATAGGGATTGCTGAAGCGCATGCCTTAGGCAAAAAATTTTATGTGGTGGTGAATATTCAACCACACAATGCTAAATTAAAAAATTTTATTCGTGATCTTGAACCTGTGGTCGCCATGCAACCTGATGCACTGATCATGTCAGATCCTGGCTTGATCATGCTGGTTCGAGAAAACTTCCCACAAATATCCATTCATCTGTCTGTACAGGCAAATGCGGTCAATTGGGCAACCGTGAAATTTTGGAAAAATATGGGACTCACCCGTGTCATTTTGTCACGTGAGTTATCTATCGAGGAAATTGAAGAAATTAAACAGAATGTACCCGATATGGAAATCGAAGTTTTCGTACACGGTGCACTCTGTATGGCTTATTCCGGTCGTTGCTTACTTTCAGGCTATATGAATAAACGTGATGCAAATCAAGGCGCTTGCACCAATGCATGTCGCTGGGAATACAATATTCACGAAGCAACAGAAGATGCATCTGGGGATGTCATTCCAGTCCAACAACTGGAGACAGCATCAGACTGTTGCAACAATAAAGATGCCGACGAGCAACACGCCATACAACAACATCAATTTGGCGAACCGGTTTTATTACAACGTCATAAAGAAGACATGTTTGCTGCTGAAGAAGACCAACATGGCACTTACTTTATGAACTCTAAAGACTTACGTGCAGTTCAGCACGTAGACCGTCTAACCAAGATGGGCATCCATTCCTTAAAAATCGAAGGACGCACCAAATCTTACTTTTATTGCGCCAGAACAGCACAAATTTATCGCAAAGCGATTGATGATGCGCTACAAGGAAAACCCTTTGATCGGGCGTTAATGTCACAACTTGAAGGTTTAGCCAATCGAGGTTATACCGAAGGTTTCTTACGCCGTCATGTCCATGCTGAATATCAAAACTATGCAACGGGATCTTCTCAGTTTGATCATCAGCAATTTGTTGGTGAAGTGCTTGAACGCAACGATGATTACATCAAGATTGAGGTAAAGAATCGTTTTGTTGTGGGTGACTCTATGGAACTCATGACCACATCTGGCAACATCACATTTATTCTTCATGAAATTTTAGATAAAAACAGACAACCGATCATAGATGCAAAAGGCTCAGGATATATTGTAGAAATTCCAATTCCTGCCGATATTGATATGCAATATGCCTTATTAATTAGAAACTTACCAAATTCGACTGCTGATATTTCAGCATCATCATTGGCTTACCAAGCAGTTTAGGATATCGAAATGGCTTTAATGATTACAGACCAGTGCATCAATTGTGATATGTGTGTACCAGAATGCCCCAATCAGGCAATTTTTGAGGGCGAAAAGTTCTATGAAATTGATACACAGCGTTGTACTGAATGTGTCGGATTTTATGAACATCAAACCTGTGTGGATGTCTGTCCGATTGAATGTATTGTTCAAAATCCACAACATATAGAAAGCAAAGCGCAATTATTAAATCGCTTTCATTATCTAAGTTTGTTTGGTTAAGACAAAATGCGACACCAATTCTAATCTTGGAACGTATTTTGCTTAGTTAACGCATAGGTTCAAATAATAATAACAATAAAGAAAATGGAGCTGAGCTGTATGGCAACACAGCTCATGAAAAGGGGAAAACAACAACATTAGGGAAAAGCCAAGGTGTATTTGGGGAACACTTTGGCTTTTTTCTTATTTAAAAAATCACCTTTGATTTTAATTTCAAGATAGGCAATATAAGCAAAAAGCTAAGCGACGAAAAAAATTCATAGATCTTTATTCATGGGCAAAATTTTGCGAAAACTTCTCCTTACACCACTGTTTGACTTCATTTACAATAAAATCAGCATCTGGCAAAGTTAAAAAATAGTAATTCCATGCCGTTTCAACACATGGCGATACAATTTTCAGTCGCCCATGTTGTAAATCATTGGCAATCGAAATGCGGCTTAATAATGCAATACCCTGTCCAGACAATACAGCCTGAATTGCATGACTTTCTTGCGTATAAAATACCTGCGCTTGCCCTGCTTGAATATGTAAGCCTTGTTTTTCAAACCATTTCTGCCAATTGACTCGATTTGGACAGTATTCGTCTCCCCAGGTAAAGTGAATCAATGGCACAGTCGTCCAGTTCATAGTTGCAATATCCAAAGAGGGATGCCCGACAGCCACATATTCATCAACTGCAAATAATTCTGCATCAACATCTTGATAGCCCCCTGAACCATACCGAATGGCCAAATCATAGAGACCAGACGTCATGTTGACGAGGTCATAACTTGCATGTACCCGAAACATAATATTGGGAAAGCGACTTTGTAACTCTGGCAAATAGGGAATAATCCACTCACTTGCAAAGGATGGTGTTGTCGTTATGGTAAATAATCTTTGTTTATTTTGCTCAAGTTGAAACAAAGCAGTTTGAATCTGTCCAAAACCTGATTGCACATGCTTAAGTAAATACTCTCCTTCTGGCGTTAGGCTAATCGAGCGTGTACGCCGTTCGAATAACTGTATATTCAATTGCTGTTCCAGCTTCTTGATACGATGGCTTAAGGCGGTAGGTGTTAAAAACAATTGGTCTGCTGCTTTTTTAAAGCTGAGTTGTTCAGCGACATGCTGAAAGGCCAACAATTGCTCCAAGGAATTATGCAAAACCACCGAAGATCACCATATAAAATATAAATGAATTAGATTCAGTTATAACATGTATTTTTATCGTTTGTTGTTTTTTCCATATTCTATAAAAATCAATTTGAACAAACAACAAATTGAGTAATGATCATGGCAAATATACTTAAAATAGATACTAGTTTAAGAACAGGTATTTCAGGTACACACCCACATGGTTCTTTAAGCCGACGCTTAACCGCATTATTTATTGATCAATGGAATGAAATTGATTCATCTGTACAAGTTAAACATCGTGATTTAGGTCAAAACCCACCACCTTATATTGATGAAGAGTGGATCATTTCTGAATTTGGCTATGCAGAATCTGAAGAAAAGGCACAACAACGCCTACAACTGAGCAATGAGTTTATCGAAGAATTACATTGGGCAGATATTATTGTGCTTGGCGTACCGATGTATAACTTTGGCCCACCTGCACATTTAAAAGCCTATATTGATCACATCGTGAGAATGAATAAAACCTACTCATTTGATCTTAGCAAAGAGCAACCGTACTCAGGGCTGTTAGATCATCAAAAAACCATGATTATCCTTTCTGCCCGTGGTGGACATGACTTTGATTCAGCTGATGCGCCATTTCCCAATCATGCTGAACCCGCAATAAAAACAGCATTCAATTTTATTGGTATCGAAAAATTTCATGAAATTGCAATTGAGTATCAGGAATTTGGTGGCGAGTTGTTAGCACAATCGATCCAAGCTGCAGAACAAAAAACCATTGCACTTGTTCAAGATTTGCAACATTAACAAAGCTTATTTTCGCAAGCTCTATTCAATAGTATTCAATCTCCAACACAAAAAAAGGAATTGAGCTGTTAGCAACTCAATTCCTATCAAGGGTAAAACATGAGATAAATGTTAAGACAAGCCAAAGTGCTCATAACGGCACTTTGGCTTGCTTGTCAACGTGCAATCATTGAAAGATTATTGACCTGAACGAATGATGTAATCGAATGCAGATAAAGAGGCTTTTGCACCCTCACCAGCCGCAATGATGATTTGTTTATAAGGCACTGTTGTACAGTCACCCGCAGCAAATACACCTTTTACATTGGTTTCATTACGATCATTTACCACAATTTCATTACGGTTTGAAAGCTCTACAGCAGTTGCTTTTAAGAAATCTGTGTTTGGTAATAAACCAATTTGTACAAAGATTCCCGCAAGTTCAATGGTATGTAGTTCGTCTGTTGCACGGTCTTTATACTTCAACCCTGTCACAATCGAACCATCACCAATCACTTCTGTAGAGAGTGCATTCAAAATCACCGTGGTATTTGGCAAACTATTCAATTTATCTTGAAGCACTTGGTCAGCACGAAGTTGAGTATCAAACTCGATCAATGTGACATGTTCAACAATACCTGCAAGATCAATTGCGGCCTCTACACCTGAGTTACCCCCACCAATCACGGCAACCTTTTTGCCTTTAAATAATGGACCATCACAGTGTGGGCAATACGCAACACCACGTGTTTTGTACTCTTTCTCACCTGGTACATTCATCTCTCTCCAACGTGCACCTGTAGATAAGATGACCGTTTTTGATTCAAGTTTTGCACCATTTTCCAGTTCAACTTCAACTAAACCATGAGTTGTTTGATCCGCACCAACAATGTTTTTCACTTTTTGTAAGTTCATAATGTCCACACCGTACTCACGTACATGCGCTTCCATATCTGAACCAAACTTAGGACCTTGTGTTTTTTGTACTGAGATAAAGTTTTCAATATCCATGGTGTCCATGACCTGACCACCAAAGCGCTCAGAAACAATACCTGTGCGAATCCCTTTACGTGCAGCATATACCGCAGATGTTGCACCAGCAGGCCCACCACCAATCACCAATACATCAAACGCGTCTTTAGCATTCAGCTTTTCAGCATCTTTAGCCGCAGCACCGCTGTCCAATTTCGCAACGATTTCTTCCAAAGTCATACGACCTTGACCAATATGTTCGCCATTTTGGAAAACCATAGGTACAGCCAAGATTTTGCGCTCTTCAACTTCATCTTGGAAGAATGCACCATCGATCATGGTCGCTGTAGTGCCAGGATTATTAATTGCAATCAAGTTAAGTGCTTGAACAACATCTGGGCAGTTGTGACAGCTTAAAGAAACAAATACATCAAAATTTGCAGTCAGGTTTAAACCTTTAACTTGAGCCAAGATTTCATCAGAAACTTTTGGCGCATAACCTGAAACTTGTAATAAAGCTAAAATTAACGAGGTAAACTCATGACCCATCGGTAAACCAGCAAAGAATACACGAGGTTGTTCACCTACTTTTGCAATACCAAAGCTCGGTTTACGATCATTCTGACCATCGAAACGTGCAGTCACTTGATCTGACAGCGCAGCAATTTCAGTCACCAATTCTTTAATTTTATCTGACTTATCAGAACCATTTAAAGAAGCAACAATTTCAATTGGGCTCTCAAGACGCTCTAACAATGTTTTTAATTGAGCAGAAGTATTTGTATCTAACATGCTAACAATCTCCAAGGGAGTAAATTTCTTTCGTTGAATGTATATTACGTCTATTTAAAAAATAGATAAAACAGTTTGTTTTTATTAAATCAATCGGTTTTTTAGTTTAATAAAAATCAGCCACGTTCTCATCAGCATATCCCCCATTCTCAAATTCAAACTCTTTAATGCTGGTATATATATGGGCATTGGCTAGAAAATCAATAGCCATCCTCCCGACTTCCTCGAAACTTAAAATTAGATTAATTTTCAACAAAAATAATATTTCTTCGACCATCTCTCTACAAAAAATCATGCGCAGCCAAGCCACAAAGTTTTAAGCTAAATTTATGTTGTGGTTTCTCCAATTAAGTACAACAAGGTGTACTTATTCACAATTCCTGTATAAATAAGTGAAGAGGTAAAACAATGAAAATAGAGTTCGTATTCGATATCGTCTATCCAATGAGTTATGTGGCGTTTGAAAAACTCAAACAACATTGGAATCAACCCATGGCGAAAAAAATCGAATTATTACCTGTGCAAGTTTTACCAGAAATTCCAGAACAAGGCTTAGATGTTTATCAATACCTGACTGAAAGATATGGAACCAAAGAAGCCAATCGTAAACTTGATATGGCAAAATTTGCGGCTTATAGTCAAGATTTAACCGTGGATATTGAGCATATGAAGCGTATGCCCAATAGCCGTTTAGCCCATCAGGCGATATTGGCTTTAGATAATATCTTTGACCAATTCGCGTTAACGCAGGCTTTATTCCATGCCATATTTGCCCATGGTAAAGACATTGCCAACCCTGAAGTGCTGAAACAAATCATTGAAGGTATGGGCTTGGATGGTACGAAAGTTCTACGTTCTATTCAACATAAGGAAATCGCAGACAAACAAACTGAGATTACTCATTATGTACAAGGTTTCGGTAAACATCCTACGCCTTACTATATTGTGGATGGTGAAATTTGGGATAAAACCTTTGATACCTTAGAACTCAAAGACCTGATTACCAACCGAGCGAAAGATGTCGCTTAGGACAACGAGATTTAATTTTACAGCAATAAAAAAGCACTTTTGCTCATCGCAAAAGTGCTTTTTTATCAGGATTTTTACAAAGTATAAGCTTTGAAGTATTGCACTAACCGATACGATGACCAATTCGGTGTAAACGTTTGGCAATTCGACTTGCCACCCAATAAATCATCAAGCTAAAAAATAAACTGAGTGCTGAAATTCCCCATAAAACCTTTTCAACAATGTTCGACCAAAAGCTTGCACGACTCACTTGCGCTTCAACCCCTTGCGCAATCGGGGAAAGCGCTCGATTAAATACCTGATGTTGAATTGTCCATAATTGCTCAGGTTTAAAGCCGTATTCTAAAAAGCGCGAATCAGATTGCTCCGCTTTAATCAATTTTTCTGCATAAACCGTAGCCACGACCTTATCAACTGGTTTATGCATCAACGCGGTTTGTGCCAATAAATAGCTTTGTACTGTTTCAGGCGCATCCGATCTTTGCAGATATTGATAAATAGCGCTTTGCTGAATGTTTTGATCATATTTTATAAATGATTTTAACTCTTTGTCTTCATCATCTTTCAGATCATATTGCACATAAGTCAGACCAGACCAGAGTACAATCAAGGATAACAGCCATGCTACAAATTTAAGGATAAAAGATTGAAAGCGGACTTTAAAAAAGCGAACTTTTTTTAATACACCCACAATAATAAACGCGCCAATAAAAGACACTATTAATTTTAAGATCAACCAACCCAACCATGACAATGCATTCATGAGGTAGTCTGGTTGATGGATATATTCTCTTAACTGCTGATCTAGAATATATGGCAAGTGCAATTGATGAACCTGTTGTGCCACACCAAACAAGTTAAAAACCAATTCCTGTTGAAAAAAAACAGAAACTAAACTTGCGATACCCACAGAGGATAAAACCACAGCCGAAACCATCAAATTCCGCTTTCGATGCTGAAGTATTTTTAATCCATGTTCGATCTGTTGAATATCTACAGGATATTGAGTTTTTTCAGTCAACCTTTACACCTTTAGATGAGATTGTGCCAAGATTTAAGCTTTGGCTTAGGATTGATGTGTACTGGTATCTAATACCAACTGTTGCAAATTCGATTGAAGCGCTTTAATCCGAGTCGAAGCCTCTTCACGTTTTTGCATGCCCTCTTTCTGAATTTGAATGACATCATTTACAGTTTTAATCAGGGTATTTTGAACATGTTCAAGCGTTTCAATATCAATCACTGAACGTTGATTGGCTTTGGCAGTATCCACAGAATTTTGATGAAGTAAATCTGCATTGCGTTTTAATAGCTCATTGGTTGCATCATCAATCGTGTTGGCAAGTTGTACACTATTACGTTGCTCATTTAAAGAAATCGCCAAGCTGATCTGGTTTTTCCATGCAGGTAACGTAATATTTTTAATCGCATAAAATTTATCGACCAACATCATATTATTGGATTGAATAATACGAATCATCGGTAAGGTTTGCATTGCAGATTGTTGCAAGACTTGTAAATCACTGACCCGCTTTTCTAAATTGTTGGCTAAATGGTTAAGGTCATAAACACGCTGATTGGTTTTAGGATCTTGCTCTTGCTGAGATAAAGTGGCAATTTCTTGCTGCACTTCAACTTGCTTGATTCGACCTGCGGCAATATAAATACCCAACTGTCGATATTCCTCTTGAACCCCATTAAACATACGATCTAATGTATCTACCCGCGCTTTTAAACCTGTTTGTGATGTTTCAATTTCCTTGACCAATGAATCTATTTGCTCTTTGGTGGTATTAAAATGTTGATCGAAACTTTGCTTAGCACCTTTAAACTTACTGAGTATGCTTCCAATAAATCCTGAATTTTTTGATTGATTCAAAATGCTGGATGTATTCAATTGCTGAGCAACTTGCACAACTTCATTTAATTTTTGCCCAGTCACATCTAAGTCTTTATTTTTGACCAAGTTGAGTAATTCATCTGTATATGAGGATGTTTTGGTCGCAATATTTTTACCATATTCAGCTACGGATGCATGATTAATATTGGCTAGGTCTTTATGCGCATTAACAACCTCATTAAAATCTTCGGTGTTTAAACCTATTTCTTTCAAATTCAATTGTTCAAACTTTTGTAATTCCAACGGCGTATTGGATTGTTCAGTTAATGCTTGATGATTCGAATCACTCATACTTCTATCCTATTTATTTTCTAATGATTTCTTTAATGATTGAATTAATTTATCACGACTTTTATCCAATTCTTCAGTCGTTGTAAAAGAATTCTGCGCACTACTCTGTTTGACATGATATTGCCATGCAGGAATCAGCACATGTTGAGCTTCATTAAAGCGATCAAGCAAGCTCAATGAAAGTTGTTGTGTTAGCTGCATTTGTGCTAACGCAATATCATTACTGGCTTGTAGCGTTTGTAGCGTATTGACCTTCTTAGACAGCCGATCTGCAAAATTATCCAAGGGATGACGATGTTGTACAAAAGCAGGATATTCATGTAAAAATTCCTGCGCTGCACGAATATATTTCGCCATTTGCTCTCTTAAGCCATTGGCTTGCTGGAATCTTGCTTCCGACTTTTGAATTTCGATTTGTAATCTTTGACTCAAATGTTTGGCTTCATCAATTAAACTTTCTAAATCATTTAAATATTTGACTTGTCCAACACTAAACTCCAAATCCAAGCCTAACCATTTTTGTATCGCATTGAATTTACGTTGATTTAGCTTTTTCTTGGATGCAGATAATTGCTGAATAATTTGTGCAATAATTTGACTCAGCTTTTGCGTCAAACTTGGATCAATGGCTTTTAACAGTACCGATTGTGCTTGAATCAACTGATCGGCATACAAATTCAGTCGTGTTTGATTGTCGAGTAATGGAACCAAATCATTTCTTTTAATCGAAAGTAATTCATCAGAACTACATGAGATCTGTTCAAGCGGTGTAAGTACAGTAAATTGCTTCATATCAGTTCAAAATGAATAACTTTTCAATGATTTAAGGGAAATCAGTCAACAAACCCTTTCTATTTAAAACTTATAATACAAATTAGGAAGAAAGCCCATACAAATAGCAAAAAACATACAGATAGCAAAAAGCCAGTTTCTAAAAACTGGCTTTTTGCTATAACACAATGCGTTAAAACGATTATTTTAGGTATATTGAGTTTCCTGTTATTGCTTTGACTGTCTATTCGCTTGATAACGACGATAACCTGTCAGCCCTAACAGCCCAAGAAGACTCAACCAACCCAATGAACCACCGCCACTGACCCGTGGGCTTCCTGGCGCAGTACCTGAGTTTTTCAAAGTAACAGTAGCCGCTTCAACACTACTATTTTCAGGAGTAGAAATTTTCCCATCCGCATCATACACATAGTAGGTAAATTTATAACTAAATGGATCAAGTGTATTTCTGAGTTGGATATGGATTTTGCCACCATAGCAAGTATATTTATTGTCGCTACCAGGACAAGGCCCACTACGATCCGCGGTAATGACCACAGGATCGAGGTTTTTACCAATTCGAATTGGCAATTCAACCCCATCTGTATTGACATAAAATTTTGGTTTATTCGGCTTCTCTGTTAATGCAGCAGCATTACCATCACCATCATCATTTGCATATTGCAGTAGATCTACATCAATCGCTTTGGTTGAGCCTTGTTCAATATTAAATGTTGCATCTTTAGCAATAGGTGCAATATTGGTAAAGCTTCCAATCACATAGGCTGAAGAGCTAATGCTTGGATCTGTCTTTAACTCTAGTTTATAGCTACAGAATTCATTGTCACCTGATGGTGTAACATTGTCATCTATACGCCATAACATAATTCTCTTTAAGTCTTTATTCCATACACAATCGAATTTTGGCTCTTTTTTACCTACAAATTGTTTCTTATCATTTAATACGCCGACACCAAGTGGTTCTACAATCACATTATAATTGTCTGCACTTAAATGTTTTACCACTCGCACATCATTACCAGTAGCGTCTTTGGTTATAATTTCCGCAGGCAAATTGGCTACAAAAGGATCAACAAAGATCGTGCGATATTTCTGGTCTGATTTGGTGTATTTGATTAAATTACTATACAACTCTGATTGAATTTTATAAAAAGGAATATATTCTTGTTTGGTCGCTGGATCTGCAATCAACTTATTATAATTATCCAATATGTTTTGATAAGAATTAAGTGCCACAACAACCGAAGTATTACTTGCACTCAGGTTATTGGCAGTGAGACGTAAAACCTCTGTCGAGCCAATATCACATGAGTTTGCCACATCATTGGGACCATTTGAGTTCTCCGCAATCACGCGTGTAACACCACGCTGATCAACGCCACTACAGCCCGTATAACCAATATCAACCAAGTCTTTGTCTGTGCCTAAATTTTTAGGAAAATACATCGGCATAAAGCCTGTAGACTCACTCGGCGGTTCTATCTTATTTAAAATAGTCGTAAATGCAATATTACTCACATCAAATGTATGATCTTTATCCTCTTTCCTTACTTCCTCTGCAACCTCACATTGATCATCACCAGCAGCCAATTTTAAAGCATTGTATGTAAGCACTACACCTGAACCTTCAACTTTACTCACATCACCATTTGCATAACGGCAAGATTTTCCAGTATTGTAAGCCAAAATATTATTACTTAATGCTTTTATACCATTGTAACCATACAATAATGTTGCCCAAGCATTATTATTGACAATGGTATTACTGATTAGTGATAAAGAAGAAATATCACTAAAGTTAACCTTTCCTTGTGGTGTCAATTGGCTAAATTGAATGATACGACCTTGACTTGCACTTGCGATATTGTCAGTAATCGTATTTGCAGTAAAGGTCACTGTAGGTTGCCCACAAAAATTAAGCATGCTTAAACTATCTGCAGCACCATTACCAATAAATGTTACCCCACTCACGGCGATATTACGTTTGGTAAACTCTAAATTATCAGCACAGGTCATTCCAAGTACACTGCCCTGTTCAGCTTTATTAGCCTGAAATACACCATAATTTATGGTCAGAGAACTTGAAACATCATTTAAATAAATTGCCCCACCTGCTTTCGCATTGGAATCTATAATATTTACATTATTTAAGGTGAGTGCACCGCCAGCATAAATTGCTCCACCCACATTATTATTGCTGTCATTTAAACTCGAGCCATTTTTTAAAATTACATCATTCAGCGTTAGACTCGGCTTATTTTCATAAATGGTATTGAAAATACGTGAGTTACCTTGACCTGAAATTGTGGTTCTTATTGGGGTTGCAGCAGGGAAATTATTGGTCAATACATCTGGGCGACTATAATCACCTGGCTCTTTACCAATGATAGAAACATCTGAGTTGGGTCTTAATTCTTTAGTCAGCTTATATTCACCTGCTTCCAACTGAATCACATTGGGTACTGTTGAATAAACCTGTCCTGCACTACAGCCACCATAAGCTTTATGTGTTGCGGCGGCGTGTAACGCTTCTCTTAATGAACACTTGTCAGGATTTGTCCCATCCTCATCATCAAAGGTGGTTACATAAATCGTTTTATCTTCTGCCGCCATCAAAGACATGGTCGACAATACAACAAGTGTCAGAAATCCTTTTTTATAATTTTTCATGTGCAATCCTTTACTTATGCTTGATCCGTCGATAGCCAGCTAAACCAATCAGTCCAATGATTGAAAGAAATCCTAAACTTCCACCAGAGGTCTTTACTTTATAGTTTTTAAAATCATCTGGCTTTCTTTGTACAATTCGTGCAGGAATCGTAATATAAGGATTATCCGATTTATTAAAACTTGTGGTCGATGTCACCACATTAATTTTAAATTCATCTGAACCTTGCCATTGACCGTTCGGTGTATACACAATATCACCTGCCTGATTTATCGTCATGGTGCCTTTAGATGGCGTATTGGTTTGAATAATCTTTAAACAACCTATTTGCCAAGGCTTACCATTGTCATCCAATTCGCGATTAAAAATTTGTTTACACTTTTCAGCACTAACAAGTTCACCATCTTGTAATTGATCAGAGATTGAAAATTTAGCTGTTTCACCATATAAAATATCTTGCCCTACGGTCGAAATGTTTCCAAGATCAATCACCAGTTCAATCGCACCACGATCACATAATTCTGAATTGGAATTTCTCTGTTTACTTCGCTGGTCAAGAGTCGAACAAGCTGTTATTTTATCTTGAGGTTCTGGACCATGGTTAATAATCACAGAATCTTCAGCAGAATTATAACTCGGTAAAATTCTTGGTAAAAAATAACCTAAAGCTACACTCGGTGCCTCAGTAAATGGGCATAAAATCCCATTGCTACTATAGTCACACTTGCCTTCTGTGGTACTTCCAGCAATCAGTTGTATATTGCCCAAAGCTGTCGCTTTAAGACCATTACATCCTGAAGAATAGAGGTTATTTTTGATCTGCTCTGCTTCACCGCCAGCTACAATCGTACAATCTTGTGTACCATTTTTGGCAATAATACTATTTGCGACAAAACCTTTCTTTTGAGGGGCGTCTACAATAAGGCCCATGCTATTGAGGATCATGGTGATATTATTGAGCTGCATAGCATCGTAGACTTTAACCACATAGCCTTTATTGTTAAAAATCGTACTATTTTCAATCCCATAGGGCGCATTAGAACCAAAGGCTTTTAGTGCATCTTCAGAAAATTGATTTTGTGTTTCAAAGTTTGAACTTGTAGCATCAGTAACTTCATTATCTCGAATCAATGATTGTGTGATAACAAATGCAGGTAATTCAGTATAAATTACACCACCTTTTTCTGCTTTATTGCCTTTGATTAAGGTCTTGTTAATAGCAACGATACTTAATGCGGTATTCGCAGCATAAATACCTGCATTATAGATTGCACCACCTTCTTCAGCATGGCCATCTAAAAGCTGGCTATTACTTATCCCCAATGCTTCTTTGTTATAGATCAGGCCGCCTTGCTTAGCACATACATCTTGGCCACAGCCTTTCAGGGTAATTTCATCAAATGAAACTTTCAGCATTGCAGGTGGTGTCTCTGCTTTCTCATCTATATCTTTTTCGATCTGAAATAAACGTTCTTTTCCAACCATTTTAATAATGGCATTGTTTTTACCTACAAGCGTTTGTGTATTATTTACGTTACTTTCATAGGTCGAACCAAATGCGACATCCTTTAATATTCGGATTTGCTTATTCAGTGAATACTCTTTATTGCCTTGTAATATAATTTTTGCAGTCACCTCTTTGCCGCCACCACAACCATTATAGCCAGCTTCAGGCATTCCCTGATTGACGTATTCAACTGCTTCTCTTAATGAACACTGATTATCAGCTTTTACAATATCGTCTGTGGTAGTCACAGTAATATTTGCACTAAATGCCTGACCAGTAATACATAATAATCCTAAGCCTATGCCCCGTTTGAGCATTATAGTCTCCTTGATTTCTTTTAATTATTTCTTATTAGCCAGCATTACGCTTTGCTATCAGTCCTTTTTGCGTACTTTGTCACACACAATAAAAATTCTCAAGAATTTTCATCGGCCGATCTATTGACTTCACTTCTTGTGTTACGCGCACTCAACAATAGTAAAAATCAACTATTGTCGATATTCATCAATCAATGCATAGAGCTGTCTTAAAGTTGCATGAGATAATTTAGTCTTCTCACCCTTTAATAACTTTTCTAGCTGTTCAACAGACTGAAGTAGTGTACTCGTTTGATGTGGCCCATGTAATAGCAAATATTCCGTTATTTGTGGGTCAAAATGTACACCCCGACGTTCCAACACAGAATGCAATAAAGCATGTCGATCTGCATAGGACTGTCCACTCGGTACTTTTACACTGACTGCCTGAGTAAGGCGAGATTGTAGGTCTGGTAATTCTAGCTTTAATTCTATCGGCGCAAATCGTGATGAAAACACCAACTGTCCGCCATCTTCGTTATTGTTATTAATCAGATGAAATACCGCTTTTTGCCAATGTGGTACACCACTAATAGCCTCGATATCATCCAAGGCAACCAAATCATAGCTTTCTAATGAGGTAATTGCCTCGATGGGCGCATCAAGTAATTCTAACAGCGATACTTTAATCGCAGATTTGCCAATCTCTAAATAAGAATCGCAAATCGCCGTGAGTAAATGACTTTTTCCAGTTCCAGCACCACCATAGATGTAGAAACGATTCATCAGCCCTGCATGAAGCTGACGCACAGCATCAATTACAGGTCCCCAACCTGGCCCAGAAAAATCACTAATTCTGGCATCCAGTTGTGGTTCTATATCCAACTGTAATTGACGCATATATTCAAATCATTCCTAAAGTGGATTTTGATCATTTTTAATCGATTGATCAGTATCTTGCGTGTTTTTAACTTCAATATCAAGATCAACTTTGTCGCTTTCGACTGAAATTGTTTCAGTAGTGCCATTATTTTGTATGGTCACTAAAGTATCCTCTGCTTTAAAGAACTGACTTTCTTGATATAAATCTTTGAGATGCTTGAGTAAAACCACGATAACAGCTGCAACTGGCAGTGCGATCAACATCCCCACAAAACCACCCAACTGAGCCCCCGCAAGTACTGCAAATACCACAGCTACAGGAGATAAACCAATTTTATCGCCCAATAAGAACGGCTGAAGAATATATCCTTCGATGAGCTGCCCTACACCAAATACGGCCAGAACCATTAATAAATGTTTTGGATCTAGACCAAACTGGAAAAAACAAGCAATCACTGCCGCAATAATTCCGACACCAAAGCCAAGATATGGAATGATACTGCACAGCCCCGCAATCATACCAATAATTAATCCGACCTCTAAACCCACCAACTGCAAGCCTACGGCATAGACGATTCCCAATAAAATCATCACAAGGAACTGTCCTTTGACAAAAGCCCCCAAAACACTATGACATTCACCAACAATTTTAAGTACATTGCTTTCATATTGACGAGGAATAAAACTTTTCAAGTGTTCCAACATCCGCTTCCAATCAAGCAAGAAATAGAATGCAATAATTGGAATTAAAACAATTGTTCCGCCGATCGAAATAAAACTCAGTCCAGATTGGGCAATTTTTAAAGCCATCGCTTGGATACTGTCCGCACTATAGTTGGTCTGAACATACTCCATCACTACTTTAGAAATTTGGTCTGTATCCAATTCCATATGTTCAACATTGAAATTGTTGGATAACCACGGTAGGAAAGTAGAATTCACCCAATGTATTCCCGCAGGAATACTGTCACGGGCATAAATTAATTGTTTCCAAACCAAGGGCACAACAAACCATATTGCCCAAGTCAGTAACACGCCTATTCCAATAAAGACCACCGAAATAGAGAGCCACCTTGGTAAAACTTTTGACAGCTTATCCACCACTGGACTAAATAAATAGGCAACCAGAAAAGCCGCAACAAAAGGAATCACTACAGGTTTTAATAAATATAAAATCCATAAAACTAAAGCAATTCCAGCAAGGATAAAAATTCGTTTTAAAGTCCGATCGTGCATCGAATCACGCCTTTTTCAAATTTATTCGTTATGGAGGGGAAAATATTTTCATAAAGATAGCATTTTAGTGCAGAAATAACATAAGAGTTTCGTATATTCGGGTATAATCCCCGCGCGAATGCGGAGACTTCAATTATGAGCAACTCAACTTCTACCCCAAACACTGGTTTAAGCTATAAAGACGCTGGTGTCGATATTGAAGCGGGCGACGCACTTGTCGATCGAATCAAATCTGTCGCTAAACGTACAACACGCCCTGAAGTAATGGGTGGTTTAGGCGGCTTCGGCGCACTTTGCAGAATCCCTAAAGGTTATGAAGAACCTGTTCTTGTATCTGGTACAGATGGTGTCGGTACAAAATTACGTTTAGCATTGAACTTAAATCGTCATGACACGATTGGTCAAGACTTGGTTGCAATGTGTGTAAACGATCTTCTTGTATGTGGTGCTGAACCTCTATTCTTCCTCGATTATTACGCAACTGGACATTTAAATGTTGATGTTGCTGCAAATGTTGTGACGGGTATTGGTAAAGGTTGTGAGCTTGCAGGCTGCGCATTGGTCGGTGGTGAAACTGCTGAAATGCCTGGAATGTATGAAGGTGAAGACTATGACCTCGCAGGCTTCTCTGTGGGTGTAGTTGAAGCAAGCAAAATCATTGATGGTACCAAAGTAAAAGCAGGTGATGTTCTAATCGGCTTAGCCTCTTCTGGTGCACACTCAAACGGTTATTCTTTACTTCGTAAAATCTTAGACGTGAAAAACGTCGATTTAACTCAAATTGTAGATGGTCGTCCGCTTGCTGATGTTGCAATGGAACCAACACGTATTTATGTAAAACCAGTGCTTGAACTGTGCAAACAAGTTGATGTCCATGCAATGGCACACATCACAGGCGGCGGTTTACCTGGTAATTTACCTCGTGTACTTCCAAATGGTGCTCAAGCGGTGATTAATGAATCGTCTTGGCAATGGCCTGAATTGTTCAAACTTTTACAACGTGAAGGTGCTGTAGAACAATTTGAAATGTACCGTACATTTAACTGTGGTGTGGGTATGGTCATCGCAGTTGATGCTGCTGATGCTGACAAAACTATTGAAGTTTTGACTGCTCAAGGCGAAAAAGCATGGACAATTGGTCATATTCAAGAAAATGCGGCTTCTATTGAAGGCGCAGATGAAAAAATTCGTGTGATTTTTGCATAAGTCTCTCACATGATTAAAATTGCTGTACTTGTCTCAGGCAGTGGAAGTAACCTTCAAGCCTTGATTGATGCCAATCTTTCAGGGCAAATCGTGGGGGTCATTTCCAATAAACCTAAAGCATTTGCCTTAGAACGCGCTGCAAAAGCAGGCATTGCAACCACGGTGATTGAGCATAAACACTATCCTGATCGTGAAACTTTTGATGCTGTCATGCATCAACAATTACTGGATTGGGATGTTGATTTAGTCATTCTCGCTGGTTTTATGCGTATTCTCAGTGCCAAATTTGTCCAAGCATGGGAAGGGAAAATGGTCAACATCCACCCTTCACTATTGCCCTATTACAAAGGCATGCATACACATCAACGTGTTTTAAATACCGGTGATGTTTTACACGGGTGTACTGTGCATTATGTCACTGCTGAGCTAGATGCTGGACAAGCGTTAACTCAGGGTGTTTTAACAGTCGATCTACATGATAATGTGCAATCCCTTGCAGCACGTGTACATGTACTTGAGCATTTAATTTATCCTCAAGCAGTTGAGTGGATCTGTAACGGCACCATTCAACACTTGGAAAATGGTCAGGTTTTATATAAGGGACAAGCACTTAAACAGCCAATTCAATTTTGCCAGCTTTAAGTATTGCTTGATTTAAAATACTGTCGAAAAAAATGCATCCTCGGATGCATTTTTTATGGCTAAACGAAATTTTTTGTGCAGTAACCTTATATAACAATAGGTTTATAGCAGCACAGTCGCTTGAACTGCTGCGTTTGACATAAAAAGATTTGAATCAATTTATGGGAAAAACAGCTGACTTTTTAGCGATAGGTCCTAATAAAAAACCTTTATTTAGCGAGAGGTACAACCTGCCACTCATTCAACGACTGATTAATGGGTATTAGATAAATTCTGTTGAATCAGCTTTTTAATTAATTCAACTGTTTCAACTGGATGTTCCAAAGGAAACATATGTCCTCCAGCCGTCAGGGTAAAAGGAATATTAAATTTCTTTTTGGCAATTTGTGGAAATTTACGTTTTAAAAAAGGACTCTCTGAACCAATCACCAAATTTACAGGAACTTGTGGCTGTGGATGCGGTAACCACCAATAAGAAGGACCTGTTCTAAAAATTGCAACTTCAACATCTTTAGGAATAGTTAAAGTTACGCCACCACGAACATGGTCTTCTGTTAGCGCATAATCGATATAAGCCTGAAAGCAATCTGCATCAAAATGCTGATAAAACCCCTTTGGACGTAACAACTCTGCGGCTTGTTGACGTGATTCCCAATGATCTCGACGGCGTATGCTGAGATGCGCTGGTGTCATTGCATCGATTTTTTGAGGATAAAATTTCTTTGCAAGATTAAAAACCAAGGAGGCTGTCCCCATAATCAAAGGAGGATCCAATAAAATTGCTTGTTCAAATAAATCTGGGCGCTTAAATGAAGCCAAAAAGGTTGCCACAGCGCCTAATGAATGGCCTAAACCAATTACTTTACGTCCATTAGACTGTTGCACAATACTATCAATCACTTGATCTGCAAAATTCGACCAATTGCTATCAATCGGATAACGTTGATCTGTACCTAACAGAGAAACATAAATCACATCATATTGATCTTTCAGTAAATCAAACAGTTTGGTATAGACTGGAGATGGCACACCATTGGCATGGGCAAAATGAATAACAGGTTTCATGTGAGATAGGCTAACCATGTCTTGCTTTACACTCTAAATATGATGAATTGAAAATACTGTAGCTGATAAATAGGATTCAGTTAAACATTTTAAGTGAACTCCGTGCTCTTGTTTTGCACTTAGTAATGCCACTCAAATGAATTAAACAGGTTTAAAGCAGTTATAAAGGCTTAAGCTAACAAGAAAATAGCGCTTTAAGATTGTGCTTGGCTTAATTTTTCATTTTTCTTTTTTTTCATACACTTTGTTTTTACTTCATACAGGTTGGATCAGTAAACAGCAATGCTACCACTATATTACTGTTTACTGATCCATAAAACCTAGACTATTGCATTTTCACATCTTGGTTCATACCAAGTTTTTGGCTCACAGCTTCACCTAAGCCATTCCCCATTTCTGAACCTAAACGGCCTAGAACGGAGTCAAATGGGCTACGCTCAACTGTATAATTGACTGTCTTTTTCACTTTTAGTTCGCGTTTCAATGTTTCGATATTTCCTGCTTTATCTGCGATACCCAATTTAATGGCTTGGTCACCTGTCCAAAATAAGCCAGAGAAGATCGCTGGATCTTTCGATTTCAGCTTTTCACCACGGCCTTTTTTCACAGCATCGATAAAGTGATCATGAACATTGTCCAATAAAGCTTGAATATGCGCACGTTGTTCTGGATTAATCGGCTTGGTCATACTGAGTATGTCTTTATTACTTCCCGAAGTCATGGTACGGTCTTCAACACCTAATTTTTGGGCTAAACCATTTACACCATAGTTCGGCATAATTACACCGATTGACCCCACCAAACTCGATGGATTTACCCAAATTTCATCTGCTGCTGATGCAATATAGTACGCACCTGAAGCACCCATATCACCAATCACAGCATAGACTTTTTTCTCTGGATTCTGTTTTTTAAGATACTGAATCTCTTGCCAAATATCATCAGACTGAACCGGTGATCCACCAGGTGAATTCACATTCAATACAACAGCTTTGGCAGACTTTGCTTCAAAGGCTTTCTTTAATGATTTAATCGTATCAGTACTATTTACGCCTTGACTGCTTGAATCAATCGTACCAACAATATTGACCACGCCTAAATGATTCTCTGAGGTTATTGTTGCATCATCTGAACCAGATAATGAACAACTCTTACCCAGTGCAACTAAGACAAACAGAATATAAAGAAAAGTGAGTATTTTAAAGAAGATCCCCCAACGACGAGTACGACGTTGCTCTTCAACTGAAGCAAGCACAGCTTTCTCTAAGATCTTCCATTCCTGACCTGTAGGCTGTTGACCCGCAGAGGAATTCAAATTTGTATTGTCATTTTGAGGTTTCGGCGGCCAATCTGACATTTATACCATCCAAATTAATTATTCATGCTTCATTATATACACGGAATCCGTATAATCTATTTAATCATTACGATTTAACTTATAATAATTTGCTAAATCTCACCATTACTTAACTTCTGCATTAATTTTAGATCCAGATGACTGATAAACATAAGACTACAACTTCGCGACTCCTCAATTTTTTCAGCCGACTGCCGATCCCAATCGCGCGTTTTATCGCGCGTATTTTGGCAGGACTGGTCAATTTATTACATATCACAAAAACATCTGAAACCATTCGTCTAAATATTGAAATTTGTTTTCCAGATCTTGACAAACCTAAACGCGAGAAAATTACAGAACAGGCGATTCGTAACGAACTCCAATCTTATATGGAGTTCTTTACGGTTTGGGGTAGTTCCAATCAAAAAAATATCGATCGTATTCATCATGTTGAAGGTGAACACTATTTTCATGAGGCCATTGCTGAAAAAAAAGGGCTGGTATTGATCGTGCCTCATTTCGGTACATGGGAAATTATGAATGCATGGTTTGCCCAATATACCCAAATGACCATTATGTATGAACCGATTAAGGATGAAAGTGCGGATCGTTTTGTACGTGCAGCACGAAGTCGTGAAAATGCCACATTGGTTCCAACAGATGAGTCTGGGGTACGACAAATATTTAAGGCGTTAAAACAAGGTGGTACAACTGTGATTTTGCCTGACCATTCACCTCACCAAGGTGGAGAACTGATTGAATATTTTGGGATTCCACTCTCTTCGAGTAATTTAAGTGCCAAACTAATCCAAAAAACCAAATCCAAAGCACTTTTCTTATATGCAATCCGAAACGACAATCAAGGTTTTGATATGGTGGTTCAGCCGATTGATGAAAATATCTATCAGGTGGATGCCAATCAAGGCACACATATCATTTACACTGCGCTGGAAAAATTAATCTGCCAATATCCAGAACACTACCACTGGAGTTATAAACGCTTTAAAGCTCATCCAAAACTTAAACAAATTTATAATGTACCCAATAAAGAAGCGATGGAAATGGTCACTTCAGTCCGCAATGATGCGATTACGGAAAGTGAGCCACTTTAAAGTTTGGCGATAACCGGTCACCTCCATCTGCCCTTGCGGATTTAGCTTAAATTGAATAGAACCTTGTTCAATCGTGGTTTTGACTGGAATGTTCAACACCTCTAACCGTTTCAATACAATCGGATGTGGATGGCCATAACGGTTGGCATATCCAGCCGATACAATCGCAAGTTTAGGTTGTAACTGCTTTAAAAAGGCATAAGAAGAACTATTTTTACTGCCATGATGACCCAGTACTAAGACATCGACCTTTAAATCGGGATATTGTGTTAACAGCTTAAATTCTGTTTCCCATCCTGCATCCCCCATCAATAAAAAGTTTTGATATGACTTTGACTGAGGGACTTGGATATAGATCACACAAGACAGTTCATTTCGATCATAGGCAGCTTTACTTAGGCTATTTTTATCAGGTGCCAAAACTGAAATTCGAACATCTTCATATTGCCAATATTGTCCTTGATGGCAATAGTCAAAGTCATACAGGTTAAAACGTGCATCTGTTTCATTTGAATAGACTTTGTTCATTTTGATCACTTTCTCTATTTCTGCAAATGCACCACTATGGTCTTGATCTAAATGCGTCAAAACCACCTGATCCAATTGGGCAATCCCTTGTCGCATCAGATATGGAATGATGACATTTTTGCCGATACTAAATCTTGCTTCATCAAATGAACCGCCTGTATCAATCAGCATTTTATGTTGGGGTAGGTTTAAAAAAATAGCCTGCCCTTGCCCAACATCTATGATATCCAGTTGAAATATTGCAGAACTCTTATGCGAGATCACTAAGGGGATTAAACAGAGTATTGCCCAAAATTTTGGCAGCACACCTTTGGGCAAAAATAAAATAAACACAGCCAAAGCAATGCAAACGATTTCTAGAGAATTAAATGCCCACCAATTCAATTTAAAATTGAGTAGCTGATCTAATCTTTCCAGTAGGTACAGCAACATAGACAATAAAAGATCAGAAATCGTGAAAAGCCATAATCCCAAAGGTTCAAATAGCATACTTATACATGCGGCCAACACTTCAATGGGGACAATCAGTGCACCGATCATTGGAATTGCAAGCAAATTGCTCAAAGGTGTAATCCACGAAAATTGTTGAAAAATCCACAGCACCATTGGCAGTAATGCAATAAATATTTTCCATTGTGAATCAATTAATACCCGTATAAATAGCTTGGTCTTGGTCTTCCATGTCTCTACAGTTGGGAGAGCATGTTGTTGAACCGTTTGATAGACGCGAATCAAAATAAAACATGAACCAAAGGACAGCCAGAAAGCAGAAGATAAGATACTAAAAGGATCAAGCAGCAATAAAATACTAGCGGTCAATAATAAATGTTTAAGTGGTTGAATTTTTTGCTTGAATAAAATAATAACGCTTAGGATTGAGACTGTTAGCATGGTTCTTAATGCAGGAATTTCAAAACCAACAAAAGCACTATAAAACACCACACAGGCTAAAAATGGATAAACCAATAAATAAGGTTGTGGAATATTCAAAAAAATCTGTGGATAAACTTTTTTAATGATTGAATTAAATAGAAAGCAAAACAATGTTGCAAAAATTAATACGTGCGGCCCAGAGATTGCAAGTAAATGGGAAATACCCATGCTCTTAAACAGGTCTTGAGTTTCATTTGCCAAGAGACTTTCATCCCCTGTCAATAATGCGAGGACTAAACCCTTATTTTTTAATAAAGAATCGGCAATTAAATCGCGAAACTTTAAACGTAAGTTCTCGATACTAAGTTGAATTCTATATCGCACGCTATTTTGTTGCTCAACAAAGCTGCTATAGCCCAATTGCTTCACTTGATTTTCATCGATATGTTCAACTGACTGGGGCTTGAATACAGCCAGAATATTTTCTTGTAGAAACCATTTTTCTTTATCAAACACCCCAGCTACAGCATAACCATGAATCGGTTTGATATGCCCTGTAACCCGATAATATTGTCCCAGCTGGATCATTTCAGACTGTGAACCATCCAGATACATCAACATTTGTCTGACTTTGTTGGGTTCGAGTAGCAATACTTTTTGTTGGATACGCTGTTGAGCTTTTGGCAATTGAGTATTGGAGGATGAGTCTGTTTGCTTAATGCTATTTATGTTAGAAATATAAATAATTTTTTCAATTTGATGAGGTGGTGTATCACGTAAACTTAATCTTTTTTCGAGTGCGGAATCTGCATAATAAAAACCAAGGAGACCACTTGATATCCCCACAACACTGAGAGAAACCAACTTAAATACAACAGAATTGATCAAGCTATAGTTTAAGCATCGACCTACACATAACACTAGGCTTAATGCTAAGCTGATCCAAATCAAGAGATTTAAATAAGCGGGTGAATAATATCCCATAAACGAGATACCCAATATCCATCCGATTAAAGCAATGTACATATACATAGTTTTCTATTTATTGTTTTCAGTGTTTATTTATTGATTAAGCCCAATCAGATTGGGCTTAAGTCTAAAAATTATACATCAATTCAGCATGATATCATCAAAATAAATGCTGACTTAACCATCGATCCAGATACCATCTTGCATATGTAGGATTCTATCAGCTGATTTTGCCAGTTGCTCATCATGCGTCACAATCAACATAGCCATATTAAATTCCTCACGCAAATCACGCAGTAATTCAAAAATAGATTTTGCTGTTTTCCGATCCAAATTCCCTGTCGGCTCATCGGCTAACATCAACTTCGGTTGTGTGACCAAGGCTCGTGCTAAAGCCACACGTTGACGTTCACCCCCCGATAGCTCACCAGGTTGATGCGTTAAACGATGTGATAATCCAACCCGTTCAAGCAAATATTCAGCACGTTCTTTAACCTTTTTATATTCGGCATCTTTTCTTAACATCAACGGCATCGCGACATTTTCAAGCGCAGTAAATTCAGGCAATAAATGATGAAACTGATAAACAAAACCTAAATGTTCATTGCGTAAAAAGCCGCGTTCAGCTTCACCTAAGTTATCAAAACGTCTGCCATTTAAATTGACAAGACCTTGGGTAGGACGATCAAGTCCGCCCAAAATATGTAAGAGTGTGCTTTTACCTGAACCACTTGAACCCACGATAGAGACAAACTCACCTTGCGCGACTTGCAAAGATAAACCTGTAATCACGTCTACATGCGACTTACCATCCGTAAACGACTTATAGATATTTTGTGCCTCTAAAACCACTGGACTTTGTGTAGCACTATTCATAACGAAGCGCCTCTGCAGGTTGAATTTTAGCTGCTCGCAATGCAGGATAAATGGTTGCAATAAAGCTTAGGCCCAAAGACAAGCTGACAATCACCACTACATCTTGCCATCTTAAATAAGAAGGTAAGTAGTTGATAAAATAGGCATCGAATAAATGTAATCCAAATGCAGTATTCAACCAGCCAATAAAGTTACTGATTCCTAATGCAGAGATAATCCCCAAAATTGCACCAGCAACCGTTCCAACCACACCAATCACAGTCCCTTGCACCATAAAAATGCGGGTAATTGTTGCTGGTGACGCGCCTAATGTTCTTAGAATCGCGATATCTGATTTTTTATCCGTCACAACCATGACCAATGAAGACACAATATTAAACGCAGCAACAAGCACGATGAGGAATAACAATAGACTGACCATTGCCTTTTCCATTTGGATTGCGCTGAATAAATTACCATGCGTATAGGTCCAATCTGAGGCATAGAAACCGCTCGGTAACTCACGAACAATTTCATTGGCAACCTGTGGCGCTTGGAAAATATCATCCAATTTCATACGCACACCTTGTGCACCATCAGGTAGACGTAATAGCGTAGATGCATCATTGAGTGCGATGTAACCTAAACTCGAATCAACTTCCGCACCAATACTAAAAATACCGACAATTTTAAAACGTTTAAAACGGGGTACAACGCCTGCTGGCGAAGGAGTTGCTTCAGGTAAAACCAAGGTAACATTGTCATTTAGACCAAGGCCTAACGCATCAGTCATTTGTTTGCCTAGAACAATGCCATATTCACCTTTTTTTAGTTGATCTATGCTACCTTCCACCATATGATTTTGGATAATTGAAACCTTCTTTTCATATTGAGGTTCAATACCGGTCACCATGATCCCAGCGACTTGTCCTTGTGCGGTAAGCATACCTTGTAGTTGTGTAAATGGAGCAACACCAGTTACATGCTTATGTTGTTCAATTTTCTTTGCAAGCACAGGCCAGTCTGTTAGAATTTGTGTTGAAGAAACAGTGGCTTGAGGTATCATACCTAAAACACGGTTCTTTAACTCTCGGTCAAAACCATTCATAACAGATAAAACTGTAATCAGTACAGCAACCCCTAAGGTTAGACCGATCATGGAAACCAAAGCGATAAAAGAAATAAAGTGATTACTACGCCGTGCGCGAGTGTATCTCAACCCTATATACAGCGAGATTGGTTTAAACATACCATTCTAGTCCGAGGTGTTTTATGGAAGCGTTACAGCATCAAAATGAAGCAAATGAACGTCGTGTCATGTCACGAATCGATGCTGCGTTAAGGATCAACTATCAAATCATTTCTGAAGAAGTTGCGCTGAACGATCCATATGATGCTAATTTTGTATTACCGCGCTATTTTCTACTACTTGCAGAATTAGATCAATTTGATCATGCACTTCACTACGAATTAGAACAATTAAATGAAAAAGATCAACAAATTGCTCGAATCTTATCCTTATTCAACCAAAAGTTAAACCTTATTACTGGTTCTCTTTACGATTCTATTGTACAAACCATGTTACCAACGCCACAAAAAGTCAATTTTTCTGAAAGTGGCTTTAGTTTTACCAGTCAACAATACCTGAAACAAGGTAGCTTTATTCATGTCACCCTGAGTCATCCTGAAAATTTCTTCCATATTGCAGCAACTGCACAAATTGCGTACTCAGAACCTGCTGATAATGAGCAATATCGTGTAGGTGCTTACTTCATTACTTTACATCCACAAGATAAAGTCAAACTGGCTGAATGTATTCAACAGAACATCACCCTACAAAATAATTGATATTGCACATATGGACTCTACTTTATTCGCTTTTGCCTTGATTGCCTTAGGTATGGCACTCACCCCTGGCCCAAATATGATTTACCTGATCTCAAGGTCCTTGTGTCAGGGCAAAACTGCGGGAATGGTTTCATTGGGCGGCACAGCGCTCGGTTTTATATTTTATATGCTATGTGCTGCTTTTGGGATCACCGCTTTATTAATGACCATTCCAATTGCATACGATGTTTTAAAAATTGCTGGTGCACTCTACTTAATTTATCTTGGCTGGAAAGCAATTCGCTCTCCTCACTCGCCTTTTGAGATTGCCAGTCAACAGTCTTATTCTAATTCAAAACTATTTTTGATGGGCTTTTTGACCAATCTACTCAATCCTAAAATTGCGATGATGTACTTGGCTTTACTGCCACAATTTATCAAACCACACCAAGGCGATGTTTTAGTGCAAACGCTGAGTTTAGGTTTTGTGCAAATTGTGATTAGTCTACTCGTCAACATGCTGTTGATTTTTACTGCCAGTTCATTTACCCAATTTTTAAATCGTCATGCACTTTGGCTAAAAGTACAAAAATGGTTTATGGGTACGGTATTTTTTGGCTTAGCAACACAAATCATGCTGAGCTCCAAAAGATAAAACCAAACAACCTAATATAAATTTAAATGTTTTCAACAAGATGTAGCCGAACCAGCTATATAGTAATACGTATCAACGTATATCCAATGATATCCATCTTAGCCACACCCATAAAAAAACGACTCAAAGTGGAGTATTTACTTTGAGTCGAATGTACTGATTTAAAAAGTTTCTTTTTGATAAGCAATTATTCTGCCAACTTATGAATTCGCTTGGCATAACTTGAATGGGCAGAATGATCAAGCTTAGTCAAAATACCATCATCCCCCAAGATACGACGGGCACCTGTTTGCGCCCATTGCGGCAATAGAGCATAAGCACTATGTACTGTTTGCAAGTAATCAGGTACCGCAATAAATAACCGCGGCTTAATTAAAGCACTCACAACTGCATCGGCAACCTGCTGTGGTGTCACCGCTGGAATCGTTTTTGCCGCATTTTCTGTTCCAGCGGTGAGCTCTGTTAGCACTTTACTGGGTAAAATTGCAGTGAACTGAATAGCAGAATCACGAAACTCACCTGCAACTGCTTCGGTGAGACCAATCACAGCAAATTTAGTCCCTGAATAAACCGCAGAACCTGGTAAGGCAAAACGCCCTGCAAGTGAGGCGATATTGACAATATGGCCTTGTTTATATTTAAGCAATTCAGGAAGTGCCAATTGCATACCAATGATGACACCACGAAAGTTAATATCGATTTGTGCATCTGCTAAAGCGGGATCTTCATCCAGAAAAGCCCCCATCGGCATAATCCCCGCATTATTCACTAAAGCATAAAGACTGCCATAATGTTGAATGGTGTTTTGAATAAATTGAGCAAATGATTCACGATCACGCACATCCACTTTAAAAGCTTTGGCACCAATACGTTGTGCTTCTTTTTCAGCAAGTGCTAAATCGAGATCACCAATACTGACTTTTGCACCTTGTGCAATTAAAGCTTCCGCGGTAGCTAAACCAATACCACGTGCGGCACCAGTAATCGCAATCACTTTATCTTTTAATTTTTGTTTTTTAAACATTGCGTTATCCTTTATTTAAAATCTTGGTAAATTTCACATCCATACTCTTTTATAGGCTTGCCTCTTTTATGGACACGCCTCTTTTATAGACTGGAATATGATGAAAGTTAAAATCTCTTTTTCATACAACATCTTCTTGCTTTAAGCATGTGCTTGGTTCAGCTTGATGATCAATCAGATACTCAGCTAAATTAAAATGTTTCATCTTTTCTCGGAGTTTATAGGTTGACCATGGCCAAACTGTACTGTTACGTCCATTGCGATCAATAAAATAGCTTTGACATCCACCCTTATTCCATACTGTGGTTTGCAAAGCTGCTTGGACTTTTTCATTAAAAACTTTGGTGATTTTGGGATTTGGTTCAATGGTCTTGATGCCCAATTGAATTGACTGTTTCAAAGCATCGATAATGTAATCAAGCTGAGCTTCAATGATAATAAATGCTGAGGAACTCACAGCGACATTTGGACCAAACATCAGAAAGCCGTTTGGACAATTTTCTACCATTGTCCCCATATAGCCCTCAGGACTCCCCTGCCAAACATCTGACATACGCTGTCCAAAACGGTTATAGACACGATTGGCGATTGGCGGTTCTGCAATTTCAAACCCCGTACCCAGAATAATTACGTCAGCTTCACAATGTTCACCATTACTTGCAATTAAGGTATTGCCTTTAATTTCAGATAAACCGCTGGCAATCACTTCTACATTGTTTTGTGCTAAAGCAGGATACCAATTGTTAGATTGCAAAATACGTTTACAACCAATAATAAAATTGGGGGTTAATTTTTCTCGTAGTTGTGGGTTTTTAATATGGTAATTTAAATGCCATTTGGCTAATTTTTGAAATTGCTTCATAGCCGCAGGACTTTGAATTCCACCATTTATCGTTTCAAAAATTCCATAGACTGAGCCTCGCATCAGCTGTTGAGTCAGTGGTAACAGCTTAAACATGGCACGAACGGGTGCAAGTAATGGCATGTCAGACTTTGGCAAAATCCATTGTGCAGTACGTTGAAAGATCGTCAGTTGTTTAACTTGGGGTTGAATCTGCGGAACAAACTGGATGGCCGAAGCACCTGTTCCGATCACCGCAACCCGTTGAGCTGTTAAGTCCAAATCATGACGCCATTGTGAAGAATGGAAAATTTCCCCTTTAAAAGTTTCAATACCTTTAACATCAGGCAATACAGGTTCATGCATAGGGCCACAAGCAAGAATTGCAAATTGAGAACGCAACTCGCCCTGTTTGGTTTGAATAATCCAGCAATTTTCCACATCGGACCACTGTGCTTGTAAAGCTTCACGATTCAAATGCACATGTGGCATGACCTTGTACTTATCGACCACATCAAATAAATATTGTTTAATTTCTTTTTGCTGTGCAAAGACCCGTGACCATGCAGGGTTTTGTTCAAAAGAGTATGAATAGAGCGCGGATGGTACATCACAGGCACAACCCGGATAGGTATTTTCACGCCAGACCCCGCCCATTTCAGCAGCCTTTTCCAGCAATATGAAATCTTCAATCCCTGCTTGTTTTAATTTGATCGCAGCACCTAGACCAGCAAAACCACCACCTACGATAATCACTTTATAAAAGTTTTTATCTTTGGTACTTTTTTTCATTTGTTCCATGTTGAAAATCGCTTAGAATATAAACAATAGGAATACAATGTCAAAAACGGAATGACTTGTCAATTTCCATTGTTTAACAATTTTGAATATTTATTTGGTATTCTTTGCCTATGAATGAACCAACTTTAACTCGTGCAGAACGTCAACGTATCCAATTACAAGCTGATATTTTAGAAGCTGCGTTTTTAGAATTTTCTGAGCGTGGATACCATCAAACAGCAATTTCAGATATAGCCAAACGCTTAGGCATTGGTCATGGTACTTTTTATCGCCATTTTGAAAATAAACGCGATATCTTGCAGCATGTTATTTCTGATACCATGCAAAAAATCATGGCGTTGCTTACTGGTGAAAATGCACCTCAAGCAGTGAATAATATTGAAGAGTACCGTGAACAATGTCAGCGAATTTCTGAACGCTTCCGTCTTTTTGCACAAGAGAATCCTCTAACTCTAAAATTATTATTACTTGAAGCAACCTCGATAGATGCTGAAATGACCAGATTTATTCAAAACTTGATGCAAATGGCGGGTATTTTTACTGCCAACTATTTAAAGCATGGGGTAGATTCTGGCTTTTTTCGTGAGAATTTAGATTGTGAAAATACGGGGCATAATATCATTGGGATGATTACCAATGGGGCTTTACGCTTTTTAGCCAACCCTGAAGATCTTAAAGGTTTAAAAAACTATGGCGATTCGATTATTGAATTAATCATTGGCGGAGTTGCTAAGGCATCAGCCTGATTTATAGCAATCAACAGAATATAAATTAAACTGTTTTCTTTATCTCATTCAATCCTACGGGTTATGGTTATTTTGTGAAGACATGAATGTCACCCTTGGACGGAGATATAGCCTCAACACAGTTTTTCACTTTTTATCCTAAGATTGAAATAATACTTTAATTTACTTAAAAACTGTCCATAATCTATGTTATGGACAGTTTTTTAAAGAGAAAAACATACAATCATATTGAAGATAAGTTTGCATTTTTAAATGCTATTTTTTATAACGAATACAATTACGCCCATCTTTTTTTGCCAGATATAAATATTCATCAGCAGCTTTAAACACCTTATGGATGTCGGTAGAAATTTCAGGCCAATGCGCTATTCCTATCGACACGGTAATCGCAGGTATTTCTCCGATTGGCGTTACTTCTAATGCCTGCCGAATCCGTTCTGCAATATTAATGGTTAAATTTTGGCTATCGATAGGGCTTAGAATCACAAATTCTTCCCCACCAATCCGACAACAAACATCAATACTTCTGACACAATCTTTAATATTTTGTGCAGTCTTGGTCAGGACTAAGTCGCCTTTTTCATGTCCATATTGGTCATTAATTTTTTTAAAATAATCGATATCTACGGCGATAATTGCAAACGGTGCATCATTTTTCATTAAACGTTCAATATGCAACTCCATCCCTCTACGGTTATAAAATCCTGTTAACGGATCTGTATTTACATAATGATTAAGTGTGGAGATTTTTTTCTTAAAATTTGAAGAGCTCTGTAACAGTGAGCGTTTAAAATTTCTCACCTCATAATATAAGGCATCTACATTTTTAATTTGAGTTGCGGTCTCTGGATTATTGAGATGACTCGCCATGGTTGCTAAGCGGTTTAATGGTGCTGAGATATAATAGGATATCTTCCAAATAATCAAAAAGATTAAAATATAAAAACCAAGCATATAAGCAATAATTTTATAAATCAGATACGGAACTTTTTCTAAAAGCTTATGGGTTGGTTGTTGCGAAACAATGATCCAGTTGGTATGGCTTACTCGGGCAAAACCCGCTAAATTATCTACCCCTTTACTATTGATCAGTCTTATTTTTCCAATCATATGAGTAGACATATAGTTAAGGCCGGTATTGTCTGTTGCAAGAGTACCGATTCGACTCGCATCGGGATGAAAAATAATTTTTCTATTGCTATCCAATACATACATATAGCTGTCTTTATAGTTAAAGCTCAGTGTTAATAATTCATTAATGATATTTTTTTCTTTTAAATAAATTGCCCCACCAATAAAGCCCAGATATTTTTTGTTTTTATCAAAAATAGGCTGTGAAATAAAAACAATTAAATTGTTTTTGATTGAGTAATATGGGCTTGTGATCACCGTGTTTTGCGTTTCAATGGATTGTTTAAACCCAAGTGTTGTATTCACCACATTTTTATTAATGGCAATTTTTGACGGTGAATAATTCAGTACATGCCCGTATTTATCTGAAATAATCACACTGTCAAAGTAATTCGATTGAAATTTAAGTCGGTCTACTTCTGACTGTTTAAATTGCTCGTCATTAAATGAATCCCCCAGTAAAGTGGCACTATAATTTAACTGCTTTAATACAGTCTGAATTTGAGAATCCGTTTTTTGGGCAATCTTAGTGGCATATTCCATATTTACTGAAAGAGAAGTATCTAATAGTTCTTTTTTTTGAATAGAATAATTCACGAAAAGTGAAGCAATAAATAGAATGGCGATGCTGAATATTGCTAAAAAAAGAATAAGTTTTCTCAGATTTAACTTTAAACAAAATATGAGTTTTTTCAGTTTCATGAGGTCATTTGCAAAACAGCATTTGATTGAATTTTATTCTTTTTTACTTAGTATTACTACAATATTTTTACCATTGTTTAATTTATTTTCATGATTTTTAAATGGTTTCCCTTCACATCATTTTTAAGAAAATTTCTTGAAGATAATCATCTGGCTTTGGTCAATGGTGTTTTAGCGACTTTAACTCAGTATATAAACCATGCGAAAGTGTGCAAATGACGAATATATTGCCTCATAAAAATAAACTGAATAAGCTGTAAATTAAACCAGAAAAATACCTGTATTATTTTATTTCCCCATGGCTATATGCCTTTACTATAGGCACTACAGATATCATGAGGCTAACTAAGAATTGCTTGAAGTTGTACATCATTTTAGTGTGTTTCGAAAGTCATATGTTCTATTGAGTGAAATGCTTAAAATGATTTAAATCACACTATTATCTTTGTTTATTTTAACTGTTCCACCCTAGAAAAATTTAGGGAAAAACAAATAGAAAAGACACATGAATAAGAATTATTTTGCTCAATGGATGTATGCGCCTTTGAACAGAATATTTTGATCATCGTTACCTTCTAAAAATGATACTCTCGCCAACCGTATCTGACAGTTATCCATTTTATCGTATATCTGTCAGATTAAAGCTATATTTGGCTTTTAAGGATCACAAACCATCTTTGCTCTGTTTACATCCAATCACCATAATACTCGTAATAATATCACCTGGACCCGTCAGTGCTGTGATATTACAAAGGTATTGAGCATGCTCTTGTACAGCATTTTGATAGTACCCTGTTGGACGATATTGATTTTCATAAATAGCGCCAACAACCCCTTGTCCGCCGGTTTGACCCACGACACGCTGACCTGCATATTCAGTTCCCGTTTGTACAAATTGCTGTACGACACGTTGTGAAACAATCGAATTTTCCCACATTGCAGAGCCGCCCAATTTACTCGCTGGGACGCGATAAGTTGGTGAGCCAAAGATTCCGATTGCTTTATTTACATGTTGCCCAACCAATTTATCAGCAGCCTGTTGTACAGGATTAGGTGTTGAAACACAGCCTGTGAGTAACAAGCCGAAAGTAAATACAGTCCAAATAGCTGCGGCTCTATGTTTACCCCCTCTATTCTGGTGTTGTCGGCTATTGCTTGTACTGGTTGTCAATTGTTGTTTACTGATCATAAGAAAGTTTCCTTTTGCTTACGCTGGTGATTTATCTACACTAAAACCAATAAAATTTTTTATAAAACACTTCGATGCTTTAGACATCATGAGCAATCATAAATTATGGATCAAGATAATACTCAGCCCGCACATTGCCTTGTTCCAACTCATAAGCGCGTTCAGCCACACGTTCAAGCGACTGTCGGTCACAATCCAATGCGGTCAAGTTTTTACCTGAAGGTTTAACTGCATTTTCATCATCAAATGCAGCTTGATCGCATTGATCATCTTTAAAATTTTGCAAAGATCGCCACTCTGCTTGAGCATCAGTTAATCTGCTTTGTTGATATGCAGAGAGCTTAGGTGCTAGTTTTTTTACAGCCTGATTTAATCTTTCATTCTGACCTAAATGCTCTGCACTGATACACAGTTGCTTGTTCCCTGTGGTTTTTGCTGTATTTATACAGCTTTGGTAGGTTTTTGAGTATTGCAATGTCGGTGCAGCTGATAACAAAGTCGCAAAGCTACATAAGCTAGCAATGCTCAAAATATAGATGTATTTTGAGTATATTTTATTCATATTCTTAACTACTTTCTAAAAAGGTTTATTGCAGAAGTGTCTATAATTTATTCACATACTAGATATACTTTATAGTTTAATTCATGTGAAATTAAAACTATAAAAAGGCAAATACTTTACAAAATTTAAGCCATTTTATTCAGACTATATTTAGGTTTATCCATACAATTCGACCTTGCTAAAATTAAGACTATGAATTTTTTATCACATTGTATACTGAGCTAAAATAAAGCACTGCTTGGCCTGTAGTGCAAGATATCGCGTGAGATCAGCGTGTTGCTACTATCTAATTAACAGCACAAATCTATATGCAAAATAAGGCAGTACAAAGTTGATGCTAAGATGAACTCATATTTTTGAGATGTTATTACTGCGCAATACAAGACGCTATATAAGATAATTATTATTCAATAGATTGTGTAAATTCGCTGTTTAAATAGACTGTTAAAATACGTTTTAAACAGATAAAAAAATGACCTTAGCGAAGATACGCTAAGGTCACGCTTACAACAAGTAAATTAGCCTGGGAAAATACCGCGTTCCATACGTGCTTTTAAGATACGCTCACAACCTAAAATAAAGGCAGCCGTTCTTAAACTACATACTTTATCATTTGAGGTCTGCCATACGTCATTAATCGCTTGAACCATTAATTTATCGAGTCTTTGGTTGATTTCTTCTTCCGACCAGAAGTAGCTCGACATATCTTGAACCCATTCAAAATAACTCACCGTTACACCACCCGCATTACAAATCACATCAGGTACAACCGTAATACCACGTTGGATTAAGATATCATCTGCTTCTGGATAAGTTGGACCGTTTGCACCTTCAAGTACCAATTTTGCTGTTAATTTCTGTGCGCGTTCAACCGTGATTTGACCTTCCAATGCGGCAGGAATCAAGATATCCATTTCAACATCCCAGAAATCCTCATCACTAATCGCTTGAGCACCCGCAAAGCCACCCACACCTTGATTGCTTTCTAGATAGGTTTTTAAAGCTGCCAAATCAATACCTTGAGGGTTGTAAATAGTCCCTGTATGATCTTGAATCGTTACAATAATAGATTTTGAATCAGCAAATAGATATGCAGCTTCACTACCAACGTTACCAAAACCTTGGACAGCAACTCGTGCACCCTCTAAAGGAAGTTTAATTTTTGCAGCAACTTGTTGACCAGTAATAAATACACCACGGCCTGTTGCTTTAATACGCCCTAAAGAACCACCTAAATGAATTGGCTTACCTGTAACAACACCTGTTACGGTATGGCCTTGACCCGAAGAATATGTATCCATAATCCAGCCCATAACGTTGGGATTGGTACCAACATCCGGCGCTGGAATATCTTTTTGTGGGCCAATGATATGACTAATTTCACTAGTATAACGACGTGTTAAGCGCTCTAACTCACGTGGAGAAAGCTGGCGAGGATCAACACGAACACCACCTTTTGCACCACCAAAAGGTAGATTTAAAACCGCAGTTTTAATGGTCATCCATGCAGAAAGTGCCATCACTTCATTGAGATCTACATCTGGATGGTAACGAATACCGCCCTTACCTGGACCACGCGATAAGTTATGTTGAACGCGATAGCCTTCGAAATGACGGATTGTGCCATCATCCATCACAATCGGCACATCGACAATCAAAGCACGTTTTGGTCGCTTTAATGTGTCGACATAATCTTTCAGATGTTCTAAATATGGTGTAACTCGCTCGATTTGTTCGAGGTAGGTAGACCATGGACCGTTATTTTGAGAGATATAAGATAAATTAGACATACTTTGCTTATCCTTTTGATGAAGTCACTTGAATCATCAATCAAATATGTAGTTAAAAATGATATAAGCGGCTAATTTGGCAGTTCTGTTGTCCAAATCAAACCGCGGATTACATTCAGCCACATCAAAAACTTTGATCTTGCCAGTTTTTTTAATGGCTTCTAATAATGGGTCAAAAATAGATAAATCGATTCCTTTCACCGCAGGTGCGCTGACACCCGGCGCAATGCTAGCGTTAAATACATCAAGGTCAACCGTAATATACAAATAGTCTACTTTTTTAATAAAATTATTTATTCTTAAGATTAAATTTTCAACATTTTGCAGTTTTAATTCATAATCGTAAATATAATTACAGTTTAAACGCTCTGCTGTGTCAAACAAAATTTTAGTATTTGAATGCTTGGCAACACCGATACACATGTAGTTAAATTCTTGATGAAACTGTTGTGATAGTTTAGCTGCATTTAAAAAAGGTGTGCCTGAAGTGACCTGTTCAGCTTCACGTAAATCAAAGTGTGCATCGAAGTTAATAATGCCGATTTTCTTATTCAGATGATTATTTTGAATGTATTGAAATAAACCAGAAAAACTGCCAAAGGCAACTTCATGCCCACCGCCTAACACAATCGGCTTCATATCGGAATTTAAACTACGTTCGACTTGATGCGCCAATTCTGCCTGTGCTATTTCAAGTTCAGCGTTGTCACAAAGCACTGTGCCTAAATCGATAATGGTCACAGGCTGATGTACAGGTAAATTTGCCAATTGAGCACGAATCATATCTGGTGCATCTGCTGCACCTAAGCGTCCATGATTGCGTTTAACACCTTCATCTGAACTAAAACCAATAAAAGCAAAAGATGCCTGATGACTGGTATTGATCACTTGATGGAGACGAAGATGTGCATCACCTTCCCCATCTTGTCGTCCTTGCCACTTAAATGAATGATTCATTATTAATATCACTCTATAAAAATTAATCTCAAGCTGAGATCAAGATTTCATTTCCATGTTGGATGATTCGTTTTGATAAATCACCGCCCAACCAATACACAATCTCAGAAGGATGCTCAATATCCCAAGCAATAAAATCCGCCACTTTACCCTGTTCTAAAGTGCCATGCGTGTCTTGTAAGCCGAGTGCATAAGCGGCATGTGTTGTGACACCTGCGAGAGCTTGTTCTGGTGTTAAACGGAATAATGTACTGCCCATATTCAGCATTAAACGTAATGACAAGGCTGGTGATGTTCCTGGATTTAAATCACTGGATAATGCGATACGCACACCATGTTGCTGCAAACTGTCTAAAGGTGGATACTTGGTTTCTCTTAGAAAATAGAATGCTCCCGGCAATAACACTGCAACTGTGCCTGAAGCGGCCATGGCTTTGGCATCCGCTTCGGTCATGTATTCCAAATGATCTGCGGATAAAGCATGGTAACGCGCAGCAAGTGTTGAACCACCGAGAGAGGAAAGTTGTTCTGCATGTAATTTAACGGGTAAGTTTAATGCCTGAGCTGCTTTAAAAATACGTTCAACTTGCGCAGGTGAAAATGCCAAATGCTCACAGAAAGCATCGACTGCATCGACTAAACCTTCTTGATGCAGTTTGGGTAACATCTCGGTACAGATATGCTCAATATAAGCATCACTTTGATCTTGATACTCAGGTGGCAAAGCATGCGCTGCCAAACAGGTACTTTTTACGGTCATCGGTAAAGTTTGAGCGACTTGACGAATCACACGGAGCATTTTACGTTCATTGCTATAGTCCAGACCATATCCCGACTTGATTTCAATGGTGGTTACACCATCTTTAAGCATACAACGAATACGTTTGAGTGCCGAAGCAAGGAGCTGTTCCTCACTTGCTTCACGTGTTGCTCGTACAGTGCTTGCAATACCACCGCCACTCGCTGCGATTTCCGCATAACTGACACCTTGCAAACGTTTTTCAAACTCAACACTGCGATTTCCGCCAAATACACTATGCGTATGACAATCAATTAAACCAGGAGTCACCCATGCGCCATTGAGGTCAATGATCTCAGCATAGTCATCTACAGGAACATCTTTTTCTGCACCAATCCAGTGAATATGTTGTGCTAAAGTGACGATTGCAGCAGATTCAATACTGGAATATTGCCCATCTTGCATAGTTGCAATATGACAATTTGTCCAAAGTTTTTTCATTGACATTTCCTCTTGCTGCCCATGCGTTAATCACGCTTGGGCAGCTTCAGTTTCAGCTTTCCATTTCGACGTTTTGTTGAAGATCTGGTTTATCTTTTACTGAGTTTTGCTTGGGCTTCACCCATATCGTATAAGCAATCCAAAGTAAAACTAACCATGTTATACCGACATAAAGTGCAGGTCGCGAGTCTGGGAAATATCCCATCATGGCTAAAATAAACAACATAAATACAATGGCAAATGCAGGTGCATAAGGCCAGCCAATCACGGGGAAATCTAATGCTTTAATTTCTGATTTAGACAATTTACGACGCATACCCACTTGAGAAAGTAAGATCATCAACCACACCCAAACCGTTGCAAATGTTGCAATTGAGGCGATGATAATAAATACATTTTCAGGGATCAGATAATTAAGCACGACGCCGACAAGTAACACACCAGCCATCACCACCACAGTCATCCAAGGGACACCATTACGTGAAATTTTCTGGAACACTTGAGGTGCTTGTTTATGCTTAGACATACCATACAGCATACGCCCTGCACCAAATACATCACTATTGATCGCGGAAATTGCAGCTGTAATCACCACAATATTTAAAACAGTTGCTGCAGATTTGATGCCTAAGTTTTCAAAAATTTGTACAAATGGACTGCCTTGGCTACCAATTTGATTCCATGGGAAAATCGACATCAATACAAAAATTGTCAGAATATAAAAAAGTAAGATACGTACAGGAACCGCATTAATTGCACGTGGAATCGACGTTTTCGGATCTTGTGACTCACCCGCTGTGATCCCAATGATTTCGATGCCACCGAATGCAAATACCACAACAGATAAACAGGCAACTAAACCCATAATCCCATTGGGCATAAAACCCTCATGAATCCATAAGTTTTGAATACCAGGTACAAAGCCTGTGTGATCTGCATTGAAGCCATAGATCATTAGACCAAAACCACCCAAAATCATGGCAACAATAGCGCTGACCTTGACGATGGATAGCCAGAACTCGACTTCACCAAAGACTTTAACGTGGATCAGGTTAATTGCCCCTAAGAACATAATCAGCGATAAAATCCAGATCCATCGTGGCACATCGGGGTACCAAAACCCCATATAGATACCAAAAGCAGTCACGTCAGCCAAGGCGACAATGATCATTTCAAAGACGTAGGTCCAGCCTGTAGTAAAACCTGCTAAAGGACCAAGATAATTCGAGGCATATTCACTAAAAGAACCTGATACGGGGTTATGAACAGCCATTTCCCCTAATGCTCGCATCACAATATAAATTGCAATCCCTGCAACCATATAAGCAATTAAAACAGACGGACCTGCCATTTTAATTGCCGTTGCTGATCCATAGAAAAGCCCCGTGCCAATCGCTGAACCCAATGCCAAAAAGCGGATATGACGGGTGTTTAACCCCCGCTGTAATGTGGAGTGTTGTGACATTATAATCTCCAATCCTTGAGGAAATTTAGTTAGATTCGGTCACTCCATGTGACCGTTTTATTGATCACACTTCAGACAAGCTCGGTAGTAACTTCGCAATCAGCAGTTCGTTCAGACAACCACTTGCGAGCAATTCACTTGCTTGTTCGATATCTGGCGCGAAGAAACGATCTTCACTGTAATACGCCACTTGATCACGCAGAATTTTGCGGGCACGTTCAAGTTTAGGAGAGCTTTTCAATCCTTCACGGAAATCAAGTCCTTGACATGCACCTAACCACTCAACTGCGAGAATGCCGCGAACGTTATCAGCCATATACCACAAGCGTTTTCCTGCATTAGGCGCCATGGAAACATGGTCTTCCTGATTTGCAGAGGTCGGTAAACTATCAACACTGGCAGGATGTGCAAGTGCTTTATTGTCACTGGCTAACGCAGCGGCTGTTACTTGAGCAATCATAAAGCCCGAATTCACCCCACCATTGGCAACCAAAAATGGAGGAAGCTGTGACATATGGCGATCCATCATCATCGAAACACGACGTTCAGACAGTGAGCCAATCTCAGCAATCGCTAAGGCCAAATTATCAGCAGCCATTGCCACGGGTTCAGCATGGAAGTTACCTGCTGAGATTACGTCACCTTCTGCTGCAAACACCAATGGGTTATCTGAAACTGCATTCGACTCAATCGCTAATACTTCTGCTGCTTGACGAATTTGCGTTAAACAAGCCCCCATTACTTGAGGTTGGCAACGCAGTGAATATGGGTCTTGAACCTTGCTACAATCTTCATGTGAATGTGCGATTTCACTTGATTCAGTCAATAAGTCACGATATGCAGCGGCAACATCAATTTGACCACGCTGACCACGAACTTCATGAACACGTGCATCAAATGGTGCACGTGAACCGAGCATAGCTTCAACGCTTAATCCACCACAAACGGTCGCAGCAGCAAATAAATCTTCTGCTTCAAATAGACCACGTAATGCGTATGCTGTTGAAACTTGTGTACCATTTAAAAGTGCCAAACCTTCTTTGGCCGCTAAAGTAATGGGTTCTAATCCTGCAATTTTAAGTGCTTCAACTGCTGGTAACCATTCCCCTTTATAGCGTGCTTTACTTTCACCGAGTAAAACCAGAGACATATGTGCAAGGGGTGCTAAGTCACCTGAAGCGCCGACTGAACCTTTTAATGGAATATGCGGATAAACTTCTGCATTGATCAAGGCAAGGATTGCATCAATCACTTTAGGACGGATACCAGAAAAACCACGTGCCAAGCTATTGGCCTTTAACAACATAATTAAGCGAACCATCGCATCATCTAAAGGTACGCCCACACCAGCGGCATGAGAAAGTACCAATGAGCGTTGTAACTGTTCTAAGTCTTCAGGGGCAATTTTAGATGAAGCGAGTAAGCCAAAGCCAGTATTGATACCGTATGCTGTACGTCCTTCATTCACAATTTTTTCGACACATGCAACACTTGCATTGATGCCAGCATAAGCACTGTCATCCAGTTTAACTTTGATTGGATTTAAATACGCTTGGCGAAGATCTGCGAGTGTGAGCTTGCCTGGTTGAATTAAGAGTTCCATTTTGACGTCCTGTTTTGCGCTATATTGTTCTCTTACGATGCTGTTTACACAATTGCAAAAAGCATCGTAATGTCCTTGTCTTTTATTTGGTGATCATCGGCAAGTTCAAACCTTGCGCTTGGGCACATTCAACAGCGATATCATAACCAGCATCTGCATGACGCATTACGCCTGTTGCTGGGTCATTGGTCAACACACGAGCAATACGTACTGCTGCTTCATCTGTACCATCACAAACAATCACGACACCTGAGTGTTGAGAGAAGCCCATTCCTACACCACCACCGTGATGTAATGAAACCCAAGTCGCACCACCTGCTGTATTAAGTAAAGCATTCAGCAATGGCCAATCAGATACTGCATCAGAACCATCTTGCATTGCTTCAGTTTCACGGTTTGGACTGGAAACTGAACCTGAGTCTAAATGATCGCGACCTATGACGATTGGTGCTGAAAGTTCACCACTACGTACCATTTCGTTAAATGCCAGACCTAATTTTGCACGCAAGCCTAAACCAACCCAGCAAATACGTGCTGGTAAGCCTTGGAAGCTAATCCGTTCTCTTGCCATGTCTAACCAACGATGTAAATGTTCATCGTCTGGAATCAATTCTTTAACTTTTGCATCTGTTTTATAGATATCTTCTGGATCACCTGAAAGTGCAACCCAACGGAATGGTCCAATACCACGACAGAATAATGGACGGATATAGGCAGGTACAAAACCGGGGAAATCAAATGCGTTTTCTACGCCTTCTTCCTGCGCCATTTGACGAATATTATTGCCATAGTCAAAGGTTGGAACACCCATTTTTTGGAAATCCAACATCGCTTGTACATGCTTTGCCATAGATTGTTTTGCAGCTTTTACCACTGCTTCTGGCTCAGTTTTGGCACGTTGACGATATTCGTCCCATGTCCAACCAATTGGTAAATAGCCATTGAGAGGATCATGTGCGCTGGTTTGATCCGTTACCATGTCCGGATGAACACCACGGCGAACCAATTCAGGTAAAATCTCAGCTGCATTGCCATGTAACGCAATCGAAATCACCTTGCCTTCTTTGGTATAACGGTCGATACGCGCCAAAGCATCATCTAAATCTGTAGCTTGCTCATCGACATAACGTGTACGTAAACGGAAATCAATACTGGCTTGCTGGCATTCGATATTGAGCGAGCAAGCGCCTGCCAAAGTCGCAGCTAAAGGCTGAGCCCCTCCCATTCCACCTAAACCAGCAGTCAACACCCAACGACCTGTTAAATCACCGTTGTAGTGCTGGCGACCAGCTTCAACAAAAGTTTCATAGGTGCCTTGTACAATGCCTTGGCTGCCGATATAAATCCAAGAACCAGCGGTCATTTGACCATACATTGCCAAGCCTTTGGCATCTAGCTCGTTAAAATGTTGCCAATTTGCCCAATGTGGAACTAAGTTTGAATTGGCAATAAGAACACGTGGTGCATCTTTATGTGTTTTGAACACACCAACGGGTTTACCTGATTGAACCAATAAAGTTTCGTCATTTTCTAAAGTTTTAAGTGTTTCAACAATCTTGTCATAACATTCCCAATTACGTGCAGCACGACCAATACCACCGTAAACAACAAGCTCTTTTGGATTCTCTGCGACATCAGGATCAAGATTATTCATCAACATACGCAGTGGAGCTTCAGTCAACCAACTTTTTGCATTGAGCTTAGTACCACGAGGTGCGCGAATTTCTACATCACGAAATTTTGTTGTCGTTGTTGTCACAATAGGACTCCTTCCTTTGAGTTTAAACCAGCAAATTAAACTGCATTCACTGTATAGCAATGTACTAACTTGTATATACATCTATATACTACACAAATCTTTAATATTGAAAAGATGCTTTTCTAATTATTTTTAAAAAATTTTATAAACATATAAAATAAATAGATTTATTTTTCATAAAAATAAAAAAACGCAGACAACTTCAGGTTGTATGCGTTTAAGTAAAATCAATAAAATTTAGATTTTTGTGAGTTGTATTAGACAAGTTTGCTTTAAAAATTGCTGATTTAATGTGATAGCCTGCAATGATTTTTCATTTTCAAGTTTAAGGCTGTCCTGATGTTGCAAATGAAAAATCTGTTGACCAATTTCGATAACTAAAACTTCAACACTCTGATTAAAAATAAACATCACGTCAGAGGATATGGGGATTTCTAAAGCTTCTGGAGAGAAAATCCATTGATATTGTGCATCAAATTTTTTCGGATTATAAATCAAATTAAAATCGCGAATGTGCCCTGCCAGCAATTCACAACTGACCACACTGTCTCCACTAAACTCGATGGACTGCAATGTTTTTAAATGCTTAAAATCATCGTCTATACACAGTGAAATACCTTGACCCTGCAATACCGTCAAAAAGCGATTCATCCCATTAAACTTGGAAAAATCACCTGATGTTTTCACATCGGCCATCGAAATCCGCCAATCAAACTCAGCTAAGCTTTCACCGACACTACGGGCGATTTCAAGCGTATAGCCTTCACCATTTTTCCATCGCATTTTCTTATAGTCGCAGGCTTTTAAAAGCTCAATCATTGGGTAAATTTACCTTCCAAATAATAACGACTGCCAGGATAAATCAGCCTTGCACTGGAAATCAGTTGTTTATTGGACCATGTTCTGCGACGGATCAATAAACACGGCTCTGTTTTAGTTATTTTTAACCATTTACATTCTTGTGCTGAAGCAAGAATCGCAGTAACCACATGCTCACCTTCAGTAACAGGTGCTTTTGACATTAAATAGGCATTAGGCGTGATTGTTTTAAAATCTTGTGCCAAGTAATCTGGAATCAGTACGGGGTCAACTAAACGATCTTCGATCTGCACAGGCACATCATTTTCATAATGCACAATGATCGAGTGAAATAAGCGTTGTCCTTCTCGTATTTGCATTAACCGACTTTGTTCTTGATTGGCTTGAATTTGTTCAAGTACCAATACTTCAGCATGATGTTTATGATTTCTCGCAATAATTTCTTCTGCAATATTGTTCACATGAAATAATGCTGTACGACCTTGCCCTTCAGCCACAAAAGACCCAACACCTTGTATGCGAACCAATAAGCCTTCACTGGTCAGTTCGCGCAATGCACGATTGACTGTCATACGACTACAACCCAGTAAATTCACCAACTCACTTTCTGAAGGAATTTTTTTATTTACAGTCCATGTTCCTTCATAAATTTTTTGTGAAATCATTTGCTTCACGCGCAAATACAAAGGAACAGGACTATCTTCTTCTAGAGATAAGTCTAGATCATTGTGCTTTGACGCTCTTGACATTGGCTAAAACTCATACAAAATATTCGAAATCATTGTATCTTGAGTCGATGTTATTTGTATATACAAGCCTATACAAATAATCAGGATAAAATATCCATTACTCATCAATATCATTCAACTTATATCAATTTAATCATACCAAGTCTGTTTATAGCATGGTGATAACAATACCATTACCAAGTGAAGATTTTGCTTTTTACTCGTTTTTGTACATGTTGTTGCTATCGCGTGGCGACATAAATAAGGAGGCTTTTGCCTCCTTATTTATTCAATCAAATTAAAAAGTCTTTCTTAAACTCAACCAGTACTGGTGATTATCGCGGTCTTGCAACTGCTCTGGGGTATTTCCAATTGGAAAGGCAACTTCTGCATTGGCTTGAATATTCCATGCACTCGTCCAATTCAAACCTAAACCTGCACTACTGATTTGAACTTGATTATCGCCTGTTACACCTGCCCAACGCTTGGCATTCAATGTGACTTCTGCTGTATCGATAAATACTTTCGCTGTGAGCTGATGCTTTGCATCGGCAAACAGACTTTGTCTCAGTTCTGCCGTGGCCAAATAACCTGTAGAGCCTGCAAATTGACTCGATTCATAACCACGAACATTAAATGGACCACCACCTAGATATTGCTCTGCACTGTCTAGATTATATGGACTGTATTGTGCATAAATCCCCAAATAACCTTGTGTGCCCTTATTACTCAGGTTTTGTAAGCGTGACAGATTCAATGTAGCACTATAGTAGTCTCCAGCCGTCTTCGCTGTTTGCGCATCTAACGCCGCGGCATCATCATTTTTAAATTTCACACGACCATAACTGGTTGAAGCACCATACTGGGTTAAGCCTCCACCCAAGAATTGATCAAACTGAGAGCCATCCAGTCGGGCAGTCACCACATCAATATTTCGATGTTTGTAATATTGGTTGAGCTGAATGTCATCTTTCAGTTGTTTATGATCGTATTGTAAGCTGAGAAGGACTTCTGCATTGTTGGTCAATAAAGCGGGTTGGCTAATGAATACACTACTTTGTGCAGCACTTCCTTCTGCACCAATGTTTTTCAGCTCTTTTCCAAGTTCATAATCTAGATAAGAATAACTTGCGCCTGCCCGAGTACCCATTCCTGTAAAAGTAAAGGCATAACCCACACGTCCATAGTTCATGCGTTTACCCGCAGTCATCACATCTAAACTCAGTTCATCCCCTAAGCCTGCAAGATTGTTGGCCGAAATTCCAGCGGTTCCACGCACTTGACTGGTATAGCGATTACCAAAGTTATCTGCGCCAATATAACCATTCAACATGGCTGCATTTTGCACTTCAACATTCAGTCGACTACTTCCGACTGTTGCACCAGGGGTCAAAACATTTCGGGTATTGACCCCATTTAAACGATTGAGCAGTTTGAGTTGTTGTTGCATCTGGTCACTGTTGATCCTCTCACCTTGTTTTAGCGGCGCAACGGTTTGCTCTATGAGCCAGTTTTGCGTTCGACTTTGATTGTCAATCTGGGTTTGATCATAATACGCTTCGAGTACATTGATACGTACTACGCCCTGACTTAGATTCTGTTGAGGCAGATAAGCTCGGCTGTAGGCATAGCCTTGTTGTTGGTAGTAAGTGGTAATCTTTTGCGCAACTTGCCAAAGTTGCTGAAGACTCAATTGTTTACCTTCGGCATCCGCCACTAAGTGATGCAATTGCGCTGTGCTAAAACGACTATTTCCAGTGATTTCAATTTTGCGTACAGAGATTTGGATATCAGGTGAATTAGGTACGTTATTGCTTGCTGAACTTTCTACCTGAACAGCAGCCTGTGGTTCAAGGCTTTGTCCTTGTTGCTGTTGTTGTAGCAGTTGACCCGCATTAGGTGCTGGCGCTGCATAGTTACTGCTGGTCAAAAGCATCAGACAAGCAGCCACAGATGTTGCCAATATATTGTGTTGTTGTTTCATCAATTAGTGCTCCCCTGCCAAAATTTGAATACCTGCAGTGTTAACTCCACCTTGGCGTACATCTAAATCAACTGTCTTTAAGACGTTATTGGTTTCAGGCAAATAACGAGGTCGTTTGAATTGTATGGCTTGTAAATACGCTGCTGGGGTTAACAGATAAATATCAGCTGTGGTCACAGCGGTGGTATCCACAAGTTTGTAGTTTTGAGCATCTAAGCCACCTAGACTTAAACCTGTAATCGATACATTTTTTGCTTGCCCTGTGGTCGCACTGTCAAATTGTCCTGTTGCTGTTGCAACGTTTAAATTATCCCCAGCGTAGATGCCGTTGAATTGTGCGTTGCTGAGATTAAGCTCAGCGGCAGTTAATCCATTATAAGTACGATTGTTGGCCGTAATTCCAGCAATGTTTTGAATATTGGCTTGGCGAATATCTGCCGTAGTTTGTGCAGTGTTATTCACCAACTCGTAGTTGTGTGCATCTGCACCACTTAAACTGACACCCTGAATCGAGACTTGTTTTGCTATACCCACATTTTTATCACTGAATTGTCCAGTTGCTGAAGCAACTTTCAATTCATCGCCTGCAACCATACCGAGGAATTGTGCTGATCCAGTATTTAATGTTGCGTTGGTGGTTGCATCATAAATACGATTATTGGCGCTAATGCCTGTCACTTGGTTAATTTTAGCTTTCGCAATATCCAATGCACCATCAACAAAACTTAGCTCATAGTTCTTGTCTACACCCGTTGCGCTATTGCTGTATTTGCCAGCATCTTTAGCCGTAACAGTTGCTGAAACACCTGATAAGACTGATTCAGTTTCACCATTGACCAAACCTACCGCACTAAAGCCAGCAGCAGTTTGATCTTTACCGTTATAGACTGTATTTAAACTATTGGCGGTCACAGTGGCTTTCGCTTTAGCGATATCTAATGAGCCATCAATAAAACTAAGATCATAGTTCTTGTCGAGACCTGTTGCAGTATTGGTGTATTTGCCAGCATCTTTAGCAGTCACCGTTGATGAAACACCTGATAAGACCGATTCGGTTTCACCATTGACCAAACCTGTTGCACTAAAACCAATAGCCGTTTGGTCTTTACCGTTATAGACTGTATTTAAGCTATTGGCGGTCACAGTGGCTTTGGCTTTGGCGATATCTAAAGAGCCATCAACAAAACTTAACTCATAGTTTTTATCTATACCTGTTGCAGTATTGGTGTATTTGCCAGCATCTTTGCCAGTAACCGTTGCGCTTACACCTGACAATACAGATTCGGTTTCACCATTGACCAAACCTGTCGCACTAAAGCCAGCAGCTGTTTGACCTTTACCGTTATAGGTGGTTGATACACTATTGGCAGTTACAGTGGCTTTGGCTTTAGCGATATCTAATGAGCCATCGACAAAGCTTAGCTCGTAGTTTTTATCTAGCCCTGTTGCCGTGTTGGTGTATTGACCTGCATCTTTAGCAGTCACCGTTGCACTGACACCTGACAATACCGATTCAGTTTCACCATTGACCAAGCCTGTTGCAGTAAAGCCAGTAGCTGTTTGATCTTTACCATTATAAGTAGTTGATACACTATTGGCGGTCACAGTGGCTTTAGCCTTAGCAATATCTAATGAGCCATCAATAAAACTAAGATCATAGTTCTTATCTAGACCCGTTGCAGTATTGGTGTATTGGCCAGCATCTTTGCCGGTAACCGTTGCAGTTACACCTGACAATACCGATTCTGTTTCACCATTGACCAAACCTGTCGCACTAAAACCAGCAGCTGTTTGATCTTTACCGCTATAAACCGTATTTAAACTATTGGCGGTGACAGTGGCTTTAGCTTTGGTGATATCCAAAGAGCCATCAACAAAGCTTAGCTCATAGTTTTTGTCTAGACCCGTTGCACTATTGGTATATTGACCTGCATCTTGAGCAGTCACAGTGGCTGAAACACCTGAGAGTACTGATTCAGTTTCACCATTGACCAAACCTGTCGCACTAAAACCAGCAGCTGTTTGATCTTTACCGCTATAAACCGTATTTAAACTATTGGCGGTGACAGTTGCTTTAGCTTTGGTGATATCCAAAGAGCCATCAACAAAGCTTAGCTCATAGTTTTTGTCTAGACCCGTTGCACTATTGGTATATTGACCTGCATCTTTAGCAGTCACAGTGGCTGAAACACCTGAGAGTACTGATTCAGTTTCACCATTGACCAAGCCTGTTGCAGTAAAGCCAGTAGCTGTTTGATCTTTACCATTATAAGTAGTTGATACACTATTGGCGGTCACAGTGGCTTTAGCCTTAGCAATATCTAATGAGCCATCAATAAAACTAAGATCATAATTCTTATCTAGACCCGTTGCAGTGTTGGTGTATTGACCTGCATCTTTAGCGGTCACCGTTGCACTGACACCTGAGAGTACTGATTCAGTTTCGCCATTGACCAAACCTGTCGCACTAAAGCCAACAGCTGTTTGATCTTTACCGTTATAGACTGTATTTAAACTATTGGCGGTCACAGTGGCTTTAGCCTTAGCAATATCCAATGCACCATCAACAAAACTTAAATCGTAATTTTTGTCTAGACCCGTTGCACTATTGGTATATTTGCCAGCATCTTTAGCAGTCACCGTTGCAGTTACACCTGATAGTACCGATGTATCTTCACCATTCACCAAACCTGTTGCACTAAAGCCAGCAGCTGTTTGACCTTTACCGTTATAGGTGGTTGATACACTATTGGCGGTGACAGTGGCTTTGGCCTTAGCAATATCCAAAGAGCCATCAATAAGCGTCAAATCATAGTTCTTGTCTACACCTGTTACTGTGTTGGTGTATTGACCTGCATCTTTAGCAGTCACCGATGCGCTTACGCCTGAGAGTACTGATTCTGTTTCGCCATTGACCAAACCTGTCGCACTAAAACCAGCAGCCGTTTGATCTTTACCGTTATAGGTGGTCGATACGCTATTGGCAGTTACAGTGGCTTTAGCTTTCGCAATATCTAATGAGCCATCGACAAAGCTTAGCTCGTAGTTTTTATCTAGCCCTGTTGCCGTGTTGGTGTATTGGCCTGCATCTTTAGCAGTCACCGTTGCGCTTACACCTGAGAGTACTGATTCATTTTCACCATTGACCAAACCTGTCGCAGTAAAGCCAGCAGCAGTTTGATCTTTACCATTATAGGTGGTTGATACACTATTGGCTGTGACTGTGGCTTTAGCTTTGGCAATATCCAATGAGCCATCAACAAAGCTTAGCTCGTAGTTTTTATCTAGACCCGTTGCCGTGTTGGTATATTTGCCTGCATCTTTGGCAGTCACCGTTGCTGAAACACCTGATAAGACTGATTCAGTTTCACCATTGACCAAACCTGTCGCAGTAAAGCCAGATGCGTTTTGGTCTTTGCCGTTATAGGTGGTTGATACGCTATTGGCAGTTACTGTCGCTTTAGCTTTCGCAATATCTAATGAGCCGTCAACAAAACTTAGCTCATAGTTATTGTCTACACCTGTTACTGTGTTGTTGTATTTGCCAGCATCTTTAGCAGTCACGGTTGCTGAAACACCTGATAAGACTGATTCAGTTTCACCATTAACTAAACCTGTCGCAGTAAAGCCAGCAGCAGTTTGATCTTTACCGTTATAGACGGTATTTAAACTATTGGCGGTTACAGTGGCTTTAGCCTTAGCAATATCTAATGAGCCATCAATCAGCGTCAGATCATAGTTTTTATCAACACCATTCGCTTTATTGCTATAGCTACCAGCGTCTTTACCTGTTACTGATGCTGTAACACCTGAGAGTACTGATTCAGTTTCACCATTGACCAAACCTGTCGCAGTAAAGCCAGCAGCTGTTTGGTCTTTGCCGTTATAGACTGTATTTAAACTATTGGCCGTAACAGTGGCTTTAGCCTTAGCAATATCCAATGAGCCATCAACAAAACTAAGTTCATAGTTTTTATCTGCTCCACTGGCTTTATTCGCATAACTACCTGCATCTTTAGCAGTCACCGTTGCAGTTACACCTGATAAGACTGATTCTGATTCACCATTGACCAAGCCTGTTGCAGTAAAGCCAGATGCGTTTTGGTCTTTGCCGTTATAGACCGTATTTAAACTATTGGCAGTTACAGTGGCGTTGGCTTTAGCGATATCTAATGAGCCGTCAACAAAATTTAGCTCATAGTTTTTGTCTATACCTGTTGCGGTATTGGTATATTGGCCTGCATCTTTAGCAGTCACCGTTGCCGAAACACCTGATAAGACTGATTCAGTTTCACCATTGACTAAGCCTGTCGCAGTAAAGCCAGATGCGTTTTGGTCTTTACCGTTATAGGTGGTTGATACACTATTGGCTGTTACGGTGGCTTTAGCTTTGGCAATATCCAATGAGCCATCAACAAAGCTTAGCTCGTAGTTTTTATCTAGACCCGTTGCCGTGTTGGTATATTTGCCTGCATCTTTGGCAGTCACCGTTGCTGAAACACTGGATAATACGGATTCTGTTTCACCATTGACTAAACCTGTTGCAGTAAAGCCAGATGCATTTTGGTCTTTACCGTTATAGACCGTATTTAAACTATTGGCTGTGACTGTGGCTTTAGCCTTCGCGATATCTAGTGAACCATCAATCAGCGTCAGGTCATAGTTTTTATCAACACCATTCGCTTTATTGCTGTAGCTACCAGCGTCTTTACCTGTTACTGATGCTGTAACGCCTGTGAGTACCGATGTATCTTCACCATTGACCAAACCAGAAGCACTAAAGCCCGTTGCTGTTTGGTCTTTACCATTATAAATCGTATTTAAGCTATTGGCTGTGACTGTCGCTTTAGCCTTAGCAATATCCAATGAACCATCAATCAGCGTCAGGTCATAGTTTTTATCAACGCCATTCGCTTTATTGCTGTAGCTACCTGCATCTTTAGCAGTCACCGTTGCTGAAACACCTGATAAGACTGATTCAGTTTCACCATTGACTAAACCTGTTGCAGTAAAGCCAGCAGCAGTTTGATCTTTACCGTTATAGACCGTATTTAAACTATTGGCGGTCACAGTGGCTTTGGCCTTAGCAATATCCAATGAACCGTCAATAAAACTAAGTTCATAGTTTTTATCTACTCCACTGGCTTTATTCGCATAACTACCTGCATCTTTGCCTGTGACAGTTGCCGAAACACCTGTCAATACAGTTGTAATTTCACCATTGACTAAACCAGAAGCGCTAAAGCCAGCAGCAGTTTGATCTTTACCGTTATAGACCGTATTTAAACTATTGGCGGTCACAGTGGCTTTGGCTTTAGCAATATCCAATGAACCGTCAATAAAACTAAGTTCATAGTTTTTATCTACTCCACTGGCTTTATTGGCATAACTGCCTGCATTTTTAGCTGTGGTTGAAGCAGTAACAGCAGTCAGTACTGATTCTGTTTCACCATTGACCAAACCTGTCGCACTAAAACCAGCAGCCGTTTGATCTTTACCGTTATAGACCGTATTTAAGCTATTGGCCGTTACAATGGCTTGCGCTTTATGAATTGTTGCGCTTAAACCTGTAGGCTGACTAAAAGTATAATTTCCTGCATCCGTACCTGTTAAGTTATAGCCTGTTAAGATCACAGACCTGATTCCTGCATTCTTATCTGTAAATGTTCCTATCCCACTACCAGTCAATCCAACAAAATCTCCAGCAAACGGATTGATTGAAGCAGTGCCATTTAAAGTCGCAATAGCCAAACCATCATAAATTTTATCTGCAACACTTATTCCATTAATGGTTAAAACTGCTGGCGTTATATTGGCTTTAAGATTTGTCGGCTGTAGCAAGGTGTAATTTAAAGCATCTGTTCCAGTCAGCGTATAACCCGATACAATCACATTTTTATTATTGCCCACATTTTTATCAGTAAATGATCCCAATCCAATACCCGAAAGTGTCACTGAATCACCTGATAGCGCTGTCACTCCCGCAGTACCCGATAAGGTTGCTACTTTTGATGTATCATAGACTTTGTCAGCAGCGCTCAAGCCATTAATATTTAAATCTCTTTTCGCGATTGTTAATGAACCTGATCCACCATTTTCTTTATAAATTACATCATCGCCAAACTGTGTTGTATTTGCCGCGATTGGAACACCACTAATCAGGATTGAGCCATCATTTAAACTATAAATCCCTGCATTTTTACTGGTTGTCTTATAATTTAGCCCTGAAGCCAGCGTTCCAGAAGCTATCGATCCATCATAAATTTTGTCAGAAAAATTAGCGACAATTTCTGTGACCAAGGGCCTAAGGAAATGACGTAGTAACGGCGCAGATCGTCCTTCATAAATACGCCAAACTTTTCCTGTACCACCTGCATCATCAATATCCCAACCTGCAAAAGTAGAAATTTGCTGAAGTTCTGTTGTAGTTTTTCCTATACCACCAGCACTGCTTGTTCTTCCAGAAGTACTGGTGTTCCAGAAACTATTTGTGGTTGTACCATTACCACCGCCAACGAGACCACCAACATAGTCACTCCCAGTCACACTTCCAGAAGAATAGTTTTTGTCAACATTTCCACCATTGAACCCAACCAATCCTCCAACATACTGATTTCCGATGACTGTACCTGTTGCATAAGAATTGTTAATTTGTCCTGATATGCCACCAATTAAACCGCCAACATAATTATTTCCTGTCACAGCACCTGTTGCAAAAGAGGAACTTACAACACCATCACTATAACCAACCAGACCACCAATATAATTATTATTCGAATATTTGCCTTTTACAGTCACATTGGCATAAGAATTTAAAATATTTCCAGAATTATAGTTCCAGCCCACCAATCCGCCATATTGCTCGGTATTGCCTGTGACTAAGCCTGCATTGACATAAACATTATTAATCGTGCCAAGATTAATCCCCACGATCCCGCCTGTTTTTCCATAACCTGAAAAACTTATATTATTCAGTCCAACATTTTGTATAAGTGTATCTTGATGCGTAATCGCAAATAGTCCAATCCCCTGATACAAAGATTCAATACTTAATCCACTAATCGCATGCCCTAATCCATCAAATCGCCCACGAAAAGCCTGTTGTGATAAATCCATTGGACTTAAATTTGCATTATAAAAACCAATTGGGTCGAATCCAGTATAACCATTCCACTGCCATGTACTGCTGGCATCTATGTCTGCACCCAACACATAATTACCACTCAGGTTACCGTTGATCCCTTGTAAATCTTGACTTGTAGTCGAACCCTGCGCACCTAAAGCCGTAATGACTTGATAGTTAATGGTAGCAGCTGTTCCTTTTTGGGTACTAAAATTCTGCCCAGCCTTTAAGTTTATTTTTGCGCCATTGTTAATATAATAATTTGCGCTGGTATTGGCCGTGTTTTGTCCATATATCAAATTAAGTTTGCCACTATTATTGGTCGCTGTGATGTTGGCATTAATGTTGATGTCATTTTGTGCATTTAAAGTCAGGCTGTTCGCACTCCCCCAAGTCACATCAGCATTAACATTGATATCACCCTTCTGGTTACCCGTAGTGCTGGTTAGCAATATGACATTACTGGTTGCAAGACTGCTTGCTAAAGTAGTTGCGCCTATGCCGCTACTGCTTGCTGATGCATTACCCGAATTAATACTGAAATCGGTAGGGTCGATCAACCAGTTTCCAGTTTTCCCTCCATCAGAATGAGAGGACACTACTGTACTATTCTCAATCTTTACTTGAGCTGCGGAGGTTTCAATAAACCCGCCATCTTGACCATTTTTCCCTTCAGCTTTAAGCAGACCACTGACATTTGTTTCACCATTTTGCATATCACCTAACAAAATGATTTCACCTTTGGCATTTTGGCTTAAGCGATTGGCTTCAATAATCCCACTATGATTAACCACGGCTTTACTTAAACTGTCTTTGGCTTTTGCAGTTAAATATACAGCCCCATTATCGGCAAGAATTGCACCACCATTGTCCACCAAGCCTTTTAATACCCCTTGATCAACTTGGTACTGGGTGAGTGAACCATCCTGTAAAGCAAGAGTGACTTGATTGGCAGCGGTGAGATGAGTAACGCCATTCGGTGTCACAATAGAGCCGGTATTTTTAACATTGGGCGCAATCAGCGCAACCGTTCCACCTGATAAAGTTTGAATAGTACCGTTATTTTCTATCGTTGCTGTGCTATTGGCATTGGCTTTTAAAGTATATTTGCCATTTTGAATATCCGCATCGTTCAAACTTAAAGTTGAAGCAACCAAACCACCAACATTCACTTGAGCCGTCTTAGAAAAAACCACACCATTTGGATTGAGTAAAAACACCTGCCCATTGGCATTTAGACGCCCCATAATCTGCGATGCATTGCTATCCAAAACCCGATTAATGGCTATAGATGACTGGTTTTGCTGATTAAAATTAACCGTCGCATCTTGACCAATATTAAAAGTATTCCAGTTGGTCGAAAGATTTTGACTATTTTGATGAATATTTAAAACGTTGCCATTTTGGGAAATGTTGGCTGAACCTTGAGTGATATTGGCGCCTGTAGGCAGTTCAGTATTAGAAATTGCGGCATAAATCGATAACGGCAATAAAGCCAGCCCCCAAAAAGCCAATCGGATTAAATTTATCCCTGATGCTTTGTGAACACCGCCCTTCAGTGCGTTTTTATGGTCTGCAGTATTTTGTGAAGTGCTATGATTTTTCGCCAATTCTGAAACGGCTTGCCAACACCTAAGTTGTGAATTCCAAATAACTTTATAAATTTTATTCATGATAATCCCCAAATCTACTTTTTGATCAAATATCAATCATTAGATCAAATGGGGAAATATAGAGATATACCTGAAATTGGGTATTTTGCATGTATTAATTCACGTTATATATAACACAATATACACTGAATGAAATTATTCAGCGTTTATTGGAAAGAAAGCCCTATGCATCAGTTTTAAGCTAAACAAGCAATATAAAACCATGTTGCAATAAAAAAGCACCCGTAGGTGCCTATCTGATTATTTTCAATCAAAAGGTTAGTAATTGTGGATCAAGCAAATCCTTGATCAGATCAGATTGCAATACAGGTATATCTTGCGCTGATAGATTTTCAGCTTTATTAAAAGCGACCAATTCAGTATTTTTAGCATCATCGACAATGGTTGTAGCACTTTGATCAATTGTTCGAGCAAGCACATCATCAATCTGATTTGTAGTTAAATCATTAACTGAAGTCTTTGCCAACAATTCATCGACTGAAATGGCCGTGCTGTCATAAGAATTGGTATTGGCTACCTTGATATCGTCAACTTTGGTATTCTCAAGTGCATCTTGCAGTACAGTCGCTATGCTTGTACTGAGAATAGCTGAACTGCCAGCTATAGCAGTATGATCTAAATCTGAAACATTTGAATGGAGCTGCGAAAATTGATTTTCTATTGGTGTCGATTGCCCTAATACTTGAGCGCTACTTTCTGGCTCAGAATTTAAAACACCTGACCCAATCGCATCAGCACTTTTAGCTGAGTTAATATTTGAATCAGCTAAATCAGCATGAAAAGCTGACGCTTCATCAAAAACTGCCATTTTTGCAGCGATTTCGACTACAGTAAATGTTCGTGCATCACTCACTAAACTGGTATTCCCTGCTTTATCCGTTTGTACAGTGGTAATACTGTGACTCCCCAGAGTTAAATCATAAGCAAAACTATATGACCATTTACTATCTGCACCGACTGTGACCGTTCCAATCGCCTGATTATTGTCATAAATAATCAAAGTTGCCCCAGCTTCTCCGGTTCCCGAAATCACAGGCCGCTTGTCATCTGTGGCCCCATTTGCAGCAACAGAACCTACAGTTGCCCCCACATCATCAACCACATCTGTGATTTTCGGACTAGCAGGTGCGGTTACATCTTTGGTACCTGTTACAGAGCTAAGCGCTGACTGATTTCCAGCTGCATCTGTTGCATATACACTGCCAACTTTTGCTTCGGTCAACGCTGTTGAAAGTGTGACAGAATAATTTCCATTTGCATCCGTTGTTGCTGTGCCTAATAATTTATTTGCACTGTCATAGACTGAAATTTTGGAGTTTGCTTCAGCGGTACCCGTGATCACAGTGCCTTCAGCATTTAAATTGGCCACGGGTTTATCTGGCGCTAAAACATCTTGTCCAGCTTTAATTTCTACAGCACTCGACTTATTTCCAGCAGCATCTTCAATAATAATTTTGCCAGTCTTGCTTGCATCTAAAGCAGGAGAAATGGTGATATTGAATTTACCATTGGCATCTACAGTACCCGTTGCAATCACCACACCTGTTGAATCTTGAATAATCACTTTAGCATTTGCTTCTGCGGTTCCGTGTATTGAAGTCCCTTCTTTAGATACCTCAAACTTGGGTTGATCAGGTGCGATAGTATCTTTACCCACTTCAATATTATGTTTTTCTGATTTATTTCCAGATGCATCAATCGCTTCGACTGTACCGATCTGGCCTGCGGTTAAAGCAGGAGAAATGGCAACAGAAAATTGTCCCTGTGCATTGGCTTTAGCAGTACCAATCAGTTGACCTGCTGGGTCATATACATTAATTGTGGCATTCGCTTCTGCTTTACCAGTAACAATATTTCCTTGCTCATTTAACTGCCCTTGAGGCTCATTGGGTGCAATGGTATCTTTCGTGCCAACAACCGAGGTATAGGTTGAGGCATTTCCAGCTTTGTCTTTTGCATTGATATAATAAGTATTGTTGTTCAGCAAAGCCTCTGGCAATGTCAAAGAATAATTTCCATCTTTATCGACCACGGCTGTAGCAATCACTTTCTGGTTTTTATCAATCACATAAATAGTCGCACCCGCTTCAGCGGTACCCTTAATTTCAGTCCCCTCTGCATTCAAAGTTGCCGTCGGCGTTTTCGGTGCAATAATGTCGGTAATACCCTTTGATTGATTACTGCCCCCATCATCAATCAATGCCAAACCTAAACCAATTGCAGAAACAAGACCAACACCTGCTTTCACTGCACTTGAAGAAAATAGATTTGAAAATGAAAACTCAGGGGTTGAGTCTTCGTAGGCAGAGACTTGTTGAACAGCCGCAGTGTTGGCGCCTTCATAGAGTAAAGTGTCGAGTTTTTGCAAACCGCTATAGTCTGTAAATTTTCCATTGGCATCAAAGTGAGCAAGTGAGAAACTTCCATCTGCTTTGGGGAACGTTAAAGAATGCGTTGTGGTTGAATTGGCTTGAAAAAAACCCTCTAAAACAATTTGCTCACCATTGTTTAAACTAATAATCAGCTTATCGCCTAATCGCTCTAGTGTTTTCACATCTTGTTGTGTGACACCAATTTGAATAATAGCAGGTTGATCTAAACTGACCGTTTTTGCTTGAGAATCCTGTAGTAATATTTTGTCTTGTTTTGCAGCGACGACTATTCTTGTCATTTATACCTTCTATTGATTTAAAGTGTATTTTTTGAAAATTATACAGAAGGTATTTATATATACAAACGACTTAAACTGATTTCTGAATTATTTATAAAAATAGAAAATTCAGATACTTAAAAATAAGTAAGATAGCGCACAAAATCTTATTTAAACAATAAATATCCAGCATTCTTGTTGTTCACATATAACTTCACTCTTTAACAAAGCGCTTGAGCAAATTGTGGGGCATCATCCAAAATTTCAAACCAAGCAGCTTTGTTGTCAGTAAATGCATGTGAAACAATCTTGCCTTGAACAGGCTCATTTACAATGCCTACACGTAATCTCACGACCTCAGGTAGGTCTAAACGCGCACTAAATAATGGGGATGCACATCTTTTACAGAAGGTTCGCTTTTTATTTTCAGTGGCATAATATTCTTGAAACAATGCCTGTCCTTGAACAATCTCTAAATCTTTAGTCTGGATAGGAGCAATCGCCACAAATGCTGAACCTTGGGCTTTTTGACATTGCTGACAATGACAGACAAATATTTGAGGAATTTCACTATGAATTCTCAGTTGAATACCACCACAAAGGCATGAAGCTGTATACATTTTTATTCCTCTATATTGTGAGTAAACTCATTTTATCGATCAATTGTAACGCTTATAACTTATAAATAATCAAATGGATAACGTGAAAAAAGTTCAGGATGGATACGATTCACGGTATCTTGAAATTGCTCCAACTCCACCTTAGATAATGGATTTTTATCCAAGTGTTGTTCCAGCGCTTGCAGAAGTAAAGCAAATTGTAAAAATTGAAAAAAGTTGATTTGCATCGACTGAAACTGATCGCGTTTTAAATTCTCATCTAAGTCCATACCTAAATCATGATCATAGAATAAAATATCAAAACTATTCCGATCTAAAAACCATTCATCACCTTGACCTGTACGACCAATTTTCCATAGTTGTTGGGATAAATTTTCCACATGCTCTGCGAAATACTGGTTTTCCTTTATCGTAGTTTCATAGCCAAATAAATCAATATCAGGGGTAATTTCAGTATCGCTACACTGTCCTAAAAATTCGAGATAATAAGGATCTTGAAGAAAAGTCACAGTACTTTGAATGGGTTGAGTTCGCGGATTAAAGAGCTTAAGTATCTGTTTAAAATTGGTTTGCAGTTCAAACATTATGCGATCTCAAGGGTTGTTTTTGTTCTAAGCTTTTTGTTCCAAGTCATGCGCTCGATAAGACTTTAACGCCTCAATTTCAGTATAAATACTCGCTTGCAATTGATCACGAAATACAATCATATCGTCCATGTTTTCTATCTGGTCAATAGATAATCGTGGCATAAATTTAAAATAAAAAGGGATTCGCTTTGGAATAATATGCTTTGGAATCGAAGGAATAACTTCACCTTGTCTAAGCAATGAACCTATTTTGGGATTTGATAATATTTTATTAAACCACTTTTGTTTAAGCAGTACGTTTACGTCAAAAGCTAAATCAAAAACTTCATCACCACCTAAAGCCACAAAAGGAGCAATGTCATAACCAAATTCCTGAGCCAACTTTAAGAAACCAAAGCGTTGCTTCCAGATCAGTTGATAGGCTTCACCTTTACGTTTAATGACTTCTCGACCGCCGCCTGGAAAAACCAGAATCGAATAACCTTGTCGCATCGCTTCTTTGGCATATTCTTGTACACCATCAACCCCACCAACACGTTTAACCACTTCTTTCCAAATCGGAATATGAAAATGCATATGATCAGCTAAACTGACCACTGCGATTTTATGTTCTGTAAATAAATAATCAATCAGAATCGGAGAATCTAAAACACCATAGATGGTGTGATTACCGACATACATGGCTGGTTTATTCGGCACTAAATTTTCAGTACCTAAAAATGTTGGACGAAAGTAAAAGCGCTGTAAGCTGCTTATTAATCGAATCAATTTAGCGTTGTGTCGTATTTTCAAGGTTTTTTCAGTCATGCTGTATCTCTACAAAATACTTTTCAACATTATTTGATCTTAGCCTTAAGCGTATGACTCCTCCATTTTCAGGGAAGAGCTTTACACAAATAAAATAACTTAAATTCTTGACAATCTCCCCCCTCTTTTTCAAAGTAGCTGAACTGCGCTTTTCGCGGCGCAAGGAGGGAGATTTTAGAAAATTATAATTTAAGCAACATGCTTTTGCACAAGGATTGAACCCACAGAATAACCTGCACCAAATGAACACAGCACACCATATTCACCATCATTCACCTGATCAGCACTACGATGTAATGCAATGATCACACCTGCTGAAGACGTATTGGCAAACTCATCTAAAATGATTGGTACCAAATCAGGATCCGCTTCTGCAACTTCTTTGCCTACAATGAGTTTTAAAATTAATTCATTCATATTGGCATTGGCTTGATGCAACCAAAAACGTTTTACGTTTTCAGGTTGAATACTGTTCTTTTCCAATTGTGTAGAAATAATTTTCGCAACCAATGGACACACTTCTTTAAATACTTTGCGGCCATCTTGACGGAATTGCTTATCATCACGAGAAGTTAATTCTGAACCATTTAAGAAACCAAAATTATTTCGGATGTTATTGGAGAATTGGGTAAACAAATGGGTATCTACGATTTCAAACCCTGTTTTGCTGTCCGTTTCTTCAATAATTGAAGCTGTTGCAACATCACCAAAAATAAAGTGACAGTCACGTGAACGATAGTCAGTATGGCCTGAGGTAATTTCCACATTAACCAATAACACACGACGTGCACCCGTTTTTACAGCATCATAGGCTTGTTTTAAACCAAATGTAGCAGCTGAACACGCCACATTCATGTCATAGGCATAGCCCTGAATACCCAATGCAGTTTGAATTTCAATTGCAACAGCAGGATAAGCACGTTGTAAATTTGAACAAGCCAAAATCACCACATCAATGTCTTCTGCAGTTACGCCTGCATTTTCCATCGCTTGTTTTGCCGCAATTACGCCCCACTCTGCTTGGATTGAAAGCTCTTCATCTGAACGTTCTTCTAAACGTGGACGCAAGCGATTAATGTCTAGGACACCTGATTTTTCAATGACATAACGACGCTTTACACCTGAGGCTTTTTCAATAAATTCTGCACTTGAACCACGACGGGCAACAACTTCACCCGCTTCAATTTTTTCAGCATTTTCACTGTTAAATTGTTCCACATAAGCATTTAAACAATCCACCAATTCTTCATTGGTAATCACTTCTTCAGGATGGTACAAACCTGTACCTGTAATACGGATGCCCATGTAAAACTCCTTTTTTAAATTCACAAATATTTCAAATTATTTCTATTCTAACCGATTCCAAGCTTTTCCCATACTTTTTGTATTCTGGTTGACGAAATCGGCATCTTGGTTTTCATTGGTTGAGAAAATAATGAAATACGTAGTTCCTCAACCATGAAGTAGACTTCTTTAACACGAACATCCGACTTAAACTTAAACAGTTTATCCATCCAAGGATCTACTTCTTTAATTGCAGCATCATCACGATTTAGATTATTCGGCAATCGATCTAAACGCAATAACAATGCTTTTAAATAACGTGGATATTCCTGCCAAATATCGGAAGATTTTGAATAAACAAAATTGGATAAGTTCATTAAATCCAGTTGATCTTCAATATCATTCATATTTTTAGCAAATACATCTTGATCCAACATCAACAATTGCTGGCGTATTTCCTGCCATTGAATATAAATTTCACTGATCAGCTTTAATGCTTCCTGACCATGACTTAAAAATGACTTTTTCACATCTGCCATGACTATCGCAAATTCTTCAGCATTAATGGGTAAATCTTGAATTGCCATTTGTAATGTTGCGTACACCAACATTTGCTCAAGTTGCGCTTTATCACCCAAAGGAGAATATGCCAATGCCAGTGGCTTGGAAATTTGCTTTTTCAATTGACGAATCAAATCCCCCAATTGCATATGAATCAAACGAATTACGCCTTCACGGTGCTGCTTAATCGCTTCACTTTGATCATTAAAAGTCTGAATCACAATACCAGAGTCATCTTTCAACTCTAACTTAGCAAAGTCTTTGCTCGGGACCAGTGCCTGATATTGTTTAACCACAACCCCTGTCACCTTCTGAGAGGCCTCAAATACAAAGCTTTCAGGAAAAGTAGTAAACTCACCTTTTAACTGTTTGACGGGACTGTGTGTTTCAGTTCGACAACGTGCTTTGAGTTCGGCAAGATCACGGCCTTTTTCAATCACGCGGCCTTTTTCATCAATTACTTTGATAAATGGAATTAAGTACTGATCAATACGTTCAAAAGAAAAATCTTTACTGGTAATTTGTTCACCACGTAATTGAAATGCCAAAAACTCAAAAATATGCTGATGCAAATGTTGTGCATCAATTACTTTGATCAATTTATTGGCTGTATCTGGGATCGGCACCAAATTTCGACGTTTATCTTTTGGTAAGGCTTTTAATAACGCTTCGATTAAATCCAAACGCCAACCCGGAATTCCCCAAGACCAAATATTTTCATCAACTTGCGCTAAGGCCTGTACCGGAATTTTTACTGTTGCGCCATCTTCATCATGACTTGGATCAAAACGATAGCTGGCAGCTAAACGTAATTGTCCATTATGTAAATAATCTGGAAATTGTTGCGTGGTTGGACGATCATTCATCCATAAATCATCATCATCAACAAACAGATAACGAGGATTCTGCGGCTCTACTGTTGCTCGCCAATCTTCAAAACTACGCCGACTGGCAATTTCTGTAGGTACTTTTGCGGCATAAAACTGATAAATGGTTTCTTCATCAACGACCAAATCACGACGACGCAGTTTGTCTTCCACACGCTCAACTTCTTCAAGCTTTAATAGGTTGTGTTTTAAGAATGGTGGCGTTGTTCCCAAGTTTCCTGTGGTTAGTGCATCTCTTAAGAAAATTTCATGCGCAGCCAACTGATCCACTTTTTCATAATTGGTGGCGCGCTTCGGTTCAATGATCAGCCCAAATAATGAAATCTGATCATAAGCATTGACCACACCCGGTTTTTTCGCCCAATGTGGCTCAAAATAATGATGTTTTAATAAGTTAGGCGCAGCTAAAAGAATCCACTCAGGCTCAATTTTTGCCAGTGTGCGTAAATACACCTGTGAGGTTTCGACCATTTCAAATGCCATCACCCATGGGGTATTGGTTTTATGTAAGGTCGATGCAGGAAAAATTCGGGCTTTTTGCTGACGAACTGCCATAAAAATATTACGTTCGTCAGTTTTATTGGCAATAAAAGACAATAACCCTGTCAATAAAGCACGATGTAAATTTTCATAACTGGCTGTCTTTTCATTGAATGAAAGTTTTAAGCCCTGTGCTAAATCCAGTAATTGTTCATGCGTTTTCTTCCACTCGCGTAAGCGCAACCAGCTAAGAAAATGCTGTTTGGCAAAATTACGTCTTTTGCTTTCACTTAAAGTTTCACGATTTTCAGTCAGTGTATTCCACAGTTTAATATAGAATAGAAAATCTGAATCTGCTTCTTTAAATAATGCATGTTTTTGATCCGCCTGCATTTGCTTATCAGCAGGACGCTCGCGTGGGTCTTGTACTGCAAGCGCAGCAACAATAATTAAAACTTCATTCAGCACCCCAAAATGAGCACCACCGAGAATCATCCGTGCAAGGCGTGGGTCTATTGGCATTTTTGCCATTTGTAGACCGATTTTGGTTAAACTGTTGTTTTGAAGTTCGGCTTTTTTAGTAGCAGGTTGAGCAAGTTTTTTTACTTTATCACCATCTACTACTCCCTGTTGGGAAACCGCACTTTCACTTTGTGCAACCACTTGAGGAAAATTATTTGAATTTTGCACTTCATGGATAGCACCTAATTCAATCAGCAACTTACGTCCATCATTGACCAAACGATGGTCTGGTGGCTCAATAAAATCAAAATCTTCTACAGCACCTAAACCTAGACTTTGCATCTGTAAAATAACCGATGCTAAATTGGTTCGTTTAATTTCGGGTTCAGTAAAATCTGGACGACTTTGAAAATCATCTTCACTGTATAAGCGAATGCAAACACCTGGTGCAATACGACCACATCGCCCTTTACGCTGGTTTGCAGCAGCTTGAGAAATCGCTTCAATTGGTAAACGCTGCACCCGTGAACGATAGTTATAGCGAGAAATACGCGCAAAGCCACTGTCGATCACATAACGAATATTCGGTACAGTCAACGCTGTTTCAGCGACGTTGGTCGCGATGATAATACGTCGCCCACCACCAGAGGGATTAAAGATTTTCTGCTGTTCGGCTAAAGCTAAACGTGCATATAACGGTAAAATTTGCGTGTGTTTAGGACCAAATTTTTGTAAGGTCTCTTGTAGTTCTCGAATTTCTTGTTCAGTGCTTGAAAAAATAAGAATATCCGCATGTTCAGGATGTCCTTTAGATTCAGCATCCTTAAAACATTCTTCTACAGCTTGTACCACTGCGCGTGGTAAATTTTCTTCAAAATCATCAAAGTCATCATCATCACTGCCGCCGATCGTCATCTCAGAAATTGGACGATAACGCAGTTCTACTGGAAAGCTACGTCCTTCCACTTCAAAAATCGGTGCGCCATTAAAATATTCGCTAAAGCGATTCACATCTAATGTCGCTGAAGTAATAATGATTTTTAAATCAGGGCGCTTTTTTACCAGTTGCTTCAGGTAACCCATGATGAAGTCAATGTTTAATGAACGCTCATGCGCTTCATCAATAATAATCGTGTCATATTTATTTAAATAACGATCATTAGAAAGTTCAGCAAGAAGAATACCGTCCGTCATTAAGCGAACGATTGAATCATTTGATCCTTGTTCATTAAAACGCACTTTAAAACTGATGCTTTCACCCAGCTTCTCACCGACTTCTTCAGCAATACGTTGCGATACACTTCGTGCTGCCAGACGTCGAGGCTGAGTATGACCAATCATCCCAGTTAAACCACGACCTGCAAGCATTGCGATCTGTGGCAATTGTGTGGTTTTACCAGAACCCGTTTCCCCTGCAACAATAATAATCTGATGCTTTTGAATCGCTTCAATCAGTTTATCTGCATACTGGGTAACTGGTAGATCCTGATTGAGTTTAATTGTCGGTAGACTGGCTAATCTTTTTTTGACTTGATGATTTGATTTCTCAAATAGTTCTTGGAATTTTTCAGGATGAGCATCTTTTCCTTTTTTCAGTCGATTTAAACGATGGCGATCTCGTACCATAACCCATTGATCGACATTTAACTGATTTGGCACAGATGCATTATCCTAATACTTAAAATTGAACGGAATATTTTACGCTGTAAAGCACACGAGAGATAGTCCAATCAAAGTGAATTCATGTTTACGTTATACATGTATTATAAAAATAATATTTAAAAGCTGCTAAAGTTCACTCAACCAAGCAACTGTCTGTGGCTGCAAATACTCATATAGACCTAGATCTGTTGCGGTTGATCTACATCAATCAGGTAGCTTGAGGTGATGCTTAAGTACAAAACAGCACCACCCATATCATTGCACGCTATACAACATTGAAATGTGATGGAGTTAAAATTCAATTTATCTTATATGAACAAATTCTATACATTGAAATAAATTTTATATCTTTTTTAGAAATCGCCCTTGAAATATAGCCCCAGAAGCATCATGTTTGTAACAGATTAAAAAAGGATGCTTTGTCATTCAAACATCATCTTTATTTGCTTTAGTTGATGAAATACTGACAAAACAACGGTTTTTGGTAAAATGTATCTGGAGCACGCTAATTTGATTTTCCGATCTTAGCGATAAAAAAATACTATTTCCCCAATAATCTAAAATTCATTATTCTAGTTAAATATTAGATAAACACCTCAATCATGGAGATAATGATGAGCTTAATTAATACTGAAGTTAAACCTTTTAAAGCACAAGCTTTCCAAAACGGCCAATTCATCGAAGTTACAGAAGCCGATCTTAAAGGTAAATGGTCTGTAGTTTTCTTCTATCCAGCTGACTTCACTTTTGTTTGCCCAACAGAACTTGGTGACCTTGCTGACAACTATGCTGAATTCAAAAAATTAGGCGTTGAAATCTACTCTGTTTCTACAGATACACACTTCACGCACAAAGCTTGGCACGATTCTTCTGAAGAAATCAAAAAAATTGAATATGTAATGGTTGGCGACCCAACTTGGGTTCTTGCTAAAAACTTCGAAGTTTTAATTGAATCTGCTGGTCTTGCTGACCGTGGTACTTTCGTTATCGATCCTGAAGGTAAAATCCAAATCATCGAAATCAATGCTGGTGGTATTGGTCGTGATGCTTCTGAACTTCTTCGTAAAGTTAAAGCAGCTCAATATGTTCACGGTCATCCTGGCGAAGTTTGCCCAGCGAAATGGAAAGAAGGCGATGCAACTCTTGCTCCTTCAATCGACTTAGTTGGTAAAATCTAATTCTTGAATTAGATTAAACACATAAAAAACCACGCTTTTTAGCGTGGTTTTTTTGCATTAGATTTTATGTATAGGTTTTTTGTGTTTGTAGATTTTTATTTAATGCGACCAAATTGCAATTTCATATCCATCTAAATCTTTAAAATGAAAACGACGTCCACCTGGAAAACTAAAAATCTCTTGTACGATGGTTGCACCCGCCTCTTTCACACACGTTAAGCTTTGTTCTAATTGGGCACTGTACAAAACAATTAATGCACCACCAGAACTTTGCACATCATCAGACTGAGCAAAGCCCCCTTTTATCTCCCCAGAATCAAACTCACAATATTCAGGGCCAAAGTCGGTGAAAGTCCAGCCTAAGTTTTGATAAAACCTTTTACTTTGTACGACATCTTTCACCATAAATTCAATATAGTTAATGGAAATTTTTTGACGAGCCGCTGACTGATCCATCGATGTTTCTCCTTAAATTTATAAAATATTGTTCTACAGAAAACAAAATATGAGTCAATTGATAATACATTTAAACCACTGAATATAGGATAGCAAAAAATTATTTTTGCGTTGTTCTACTCAAATGATCAACTTGCTTGAGTAACTCAGGAATACGATATTTCCCATACATGGACTGTACATTATGTTTTGCTTGCGCTAGTTGTATGCCGATGGCAGAGACATATAATGGCTTAACACTTTGTCCACGTAAAATTTCAAATTCCTTTGGCGTTCCTCTAAACTCATTTTTGGCCACTCCAATCACAGGGATTTTATCAACTAAGGCAGCATATAAGTGCTGTCCTAAACCTGCTGTTTGTTCAGCGCCTAAATAGACATAGCCATCAATCACAATCATATCGATGGGTTCTTGCACCAAATCCAATAACGTTAAAATACACGGCAATTCACGTTTATAAAATTGACCTGACTCATAGTCAGCAATTGGTTTGATGGTGATAAGGTAATGATTCAATACAACTGAACTCGCCCAAGATTCAAATACTACACCAGCAACTTGTGCAGAGTTATCTGTATAGGCAACGTCTATTGCAAGAATCATGATCTACCTCTTAATGACTAATTAATGACTAAAATAAAATACCAATTTTCTCATTTACTGATGATTTTTTAAGTGTTTATCTTACCCAGAATCTGTAATGTCAAAATATGAATATCTTTAGCAGAATATAAACAGCTTTATTTACAAAACCACTATACATTTCTTTAAGTGAATAGACTAATTTCAAAAGATACAGAATACATTTTTCTGTAAAACAATCAAAAGTTTAAGGGGTTGCTTATGGGATCAATGATTACCGTGACTTCTTGGAAGTACAATGCTTCTTCACGGTATTTAAAAATTTTTTATAACAATGGTTCTGGTGAACTTTACCATCCTGTCCCAGAATTTATATACAATAATTTACTACGATGTAGTGATAAAACAGCATTCGTGCATAAATATCTAGAATACGATTTACATTTTAAGCGACTTTCAATTTTATAGTTTTTTAAGAACTGTGCTTTTAAAGCAAAGTCAGGGAGATTTCTCCCTGATGTAAAACTCGGTTAGTTTTTAAATGTCACCACAAACAGACCAGACCCAATCGACAAGGTTGTGGTCATAAACCTTTCATCTCGTTTAACTTCCATGATAAAGCTCTTTACTTCAGCAGCATGTGATATCACATTATCTACAATCAATACCCCACCATGCTCTACAAGCATCTTCTGTAAATATATCCAGTAATTTAAATAAGCATTGCGTTCAGCGTCCAGTAGAATAAAGTCATATTGTTCCTGACACTGTTCCAAGTATTTTTGTGCATCCCCTACCCAAAAATCAATCACGTCATCAACCTGTAACTCTTGAGCATGCAGTTGTGCTTGCTGAGTTCTTTTTTCATCGATCTCTAGCGTTGTCACCTTGGCACCTGTGACTTTGGCTGCATCCGCAAGCCACAATGTAGAGTAACCTGTTGATGTCCCGATCTCTAAAATTTTCTTAGACTGTTGAATTCTCACTTGCATGGCTAAAAACAATGCTGATTCAGGTTCGATATTTCGATAGCGTTTAATACGATCACACTGTGTAGCATCAAACTTAATAAAGGATTGATATAGTTCATTCAATCGTTGCAAAAATGGGTTACTTAAACTCATGTTTAGATCTTCCTTTTCACTATCATTGTTATTATTTCAATCATTTACGTCATTGCTATGACAATACATAGCTTTTGACAAGTTACATCGTTACGGTTTATTACGCGACTTTATCATTCAATAAAATCTAGCAAGTACAACTCAAACCTCATGTAAAAATTCAAATCTTGCTTGGACTTGACCATTTTCTAATGTGACTTGCTCACAAAACATTTCATAAGGTCGAACCCAGATTGAATAATCATCATATAAACATTGGTAAACCACAACTTTTTCACGGGTTTCACTGTGCGTTGCGACATGAAAGACTTGGTATAAATTACCTTTATAATGTTTATAAATTCCAGCTTTTAACATCTACACTCAACACTCTAAATACGATATCTATGTTATACAGGATAGCCAAAGAAAAAACTCGTCCGTAGACGAGTTTTTTATGCTTTTCAATTTTTAAATTAAGAAAAGTCTAAGCCTTTTTCAAATGCTTTTAACTCGTGGCGAGCCATTGCTAAGTTTGATTTAGAACGATCTAAAACAAGATAAAGGAATAAGTTTTCATTTGAATCAAGTGGGCGAATCAAATGATACTGTTTACCTAATGTAATTAAAATATCTTCAATTACATCATCTAATTTCAGTGCTTTTGCTACTTTACGCTTAGCACGAACAACTTCAGTATTACCTGCAGCTGCTAATTCTAAGTCTAAACCTGCACCTGCAGTCGCTAAAGATAAACCACTTTCGCTATCTACTAATGCAGCACAAACGAAACCATCGATATCAGTTAATTGATCTAGTGTAATACGAGCCATGAGCATCCCCGTTTCTTTCAACATTGTTGTTCGCTTTAGTAATTCAATTTTTATTTTGCTTTACTAAAACACTTTACTATTTAGCTAAAAATATTCATTTCTAACTAACATGGATAAATTAGTATTCTTTTTTTGAATACCCATTTAATTTTATTTGATAATCAATTTTAGTTAATTATTTCCCACACTCATTTTAATAGCATAAAAAATATTAACTATTCAATAGAAATTTAAAAAATAAATGACTAATTTGACTATTTAAAACTTTTGAAAAAACCCAACAAATACCAGATACAAAAAACCCAGTACAAATCTCATTTTTCAAAAAAAATGCAACTGAAGTTACATTTTTCACAATGGCTTATCTATATATTTCTCATCAGTAATTCTGAAGTAGATTTAAGCTCATAGAGCATCTGTCCCAATAAAATATCTTTGTTGGTCATCGCCACTAAAACCAGTGGATGCTTTGGATGAGGAATGGCTGTCAAAAGTGCTTTTCCGTTCTCAGCATCTAAGGTAATTGTTTGACATCCAACAAGATTGATTTCTGAAACAAATGCGGTTACTAGGGCTAAAATCGAACTACTCACTGCGGCAATCTTTCCAGAATTGCTAATATTTTTCTTGTTGACTAAAGCAATTTCAAACCCATCAGAAGTACACAACATGATGAACTCTACACCACTGACAGAGTTCAAAAGCTGCCTGATTTGTTTTTCAGCATATGCTACAAAATCATCAGGTACTTTTCGAGATGTGTTTAGGTCAAGCATATTCAAGAAAACCCCATAAATTAATTTGTAAATTCAGCATTTTCAAAAGCCGAAAACACAGGTTTTTCAGACTTTTTCCAGCAACAGAATTATTTGATATACTTCACATTTTACACTCAATTCTATCTGTTTTTATTGGCTTGTAAACATGTTTTTTCACTTTTAATTTAATTTTTTGAGCACTGATATTGCGCCACAAAGCTTCAAATTGTCAGATTTTTTTCAACAAGGTCACTTTCAAATAACTAATATCATAAATTGAGTGGATCTTAAACCTTATCTTGATTTAATTTTAACGATACAGCATTAAAACAAGCTTAAATTTTACCATTGTTTATTTTATTGATATTGGCAGTTAAACTATAAAATCAGTTTATTGATATTATATTAAGCTTTTATTAAAAGCAGATTTGTGCGCTATTATTCGATATAAGATAAATTGATCTTATAAAAACTTTACATTTTATTTTTTGATTTGGTTATTTTTTGTGTTTATATTTATTTCATCCAACTGCTGGATGCCAAAAATTAATTTAAAAAAGGTACAAGACAATGAATAAACTTCTACTCTCTCTTGGTCTGATTGCAACGATTGCACTTGTTGGTTGTAATAAAGATAAAGCGCCAGAAACAGGGGCGACCACAGGTGAACATGCTGAAAATGCCGTAGAACAAGCAAAACATGATGCAGAACATGCCGCTCAAAATGCAGCTGATGCGACGGCGAAAGCTGCGGATAATGCAGCAAATGCAACTGCGACTGCTGTCGATCATGCCGCTGATGCAACTGCACATGCTGCCGATGCAACTGTTGATGCTGCTAAAGATGCCACTGCAACTGCCGCTGGTGCTGTTGAAAAAGGTGCTGCGGACGTTAAAGAAAAAGCAAGCCAATAGTTTTAATCTGAAAAAAAGCTCCTAAATATAGGAGCTTTTTTATATTTGTCATATATTTAGATTATCAATGAATCAGCTTTCAGTTACTTGGAGTTTTGTTTATGCCACATTCTCATCACCTAGAGCAGCATTTTATACAACGTACAGGCTGGTTAAGAGCAGCGGTCCTGGGTGCAAATGATGGCATCATTTCTGTGACCAGTTTAGTGATGGGAATGGCAGCGAGTGGTGCGTCTAGTCACACGCTATTGATTACCTGTATTGCGGGATTGATTTCAGGTGCAACCTCAATGGCTGCCGGTGAATATATTTCCGTCAAATCTCAATCAGATATTGAAGCGGCGGATTTAAAAATCGAAGCTCGCGAATTAGAAAAAAACCCGCACTTAGAGCTTAAAGAACTGACTCACATTTATATTCAACGCGGTTTAGATCCCGAATTGGCACATCAAGTTGCTGTTCAACTCACAGAAAAAGATGCCTTAGAAGCGCATGCACGGGATGAAATTGGGATCAATGAAGCAACTGCGGCAAGACCATTACAAGCTGCTGGTTCTTCAGCCTTATCGTTTTCAATAGGTGCTTTGTTTCCGACATTGTCGATTTTGTTTAGTCCAGAAGCGTATTTAGAGAAGATTGTTTTGGTGGTTGGTATCTTATCGCTGGTCATACTCGGTGCCTTATCCAGCTATTTTGCTGGTACATCAATACTCAAGGGTAGTTTCCGTGTGGCGGTATGGGGAATTATCGCAATGGCGTTCTCAAGCTGGATTGGTTCTCTGTTCCAAGTCACTCCGATGTGATCTAAGCCTCTATAAAATAAGCTACACTCTAAAGGTGTATTTGAATTATATTTTTATAATAAATACCGAACATAATTTGCTTATTGCAATTGGCTTGGGCAAAGTAACTTAAAACTCAAGGAGCTTAAGTATGTCTTTATTAGAACAATTAGGGATAAAACATCCCATCTTACTTGCACCAATGGCAGGCGTTTCTACCCCACTATTGGCAGCGGAAGTATCAAATCAAGGGGCTTTAGGCGCTTTAGGACTCGGTGCAAATACCCTAGATTCTGCACTTCAGCAAATTCAAGAAACCCAAGCGTTAACACCACATCCTTTTCAATTAAATTTTTTCTGTCATGAATCAACAGCATTAAACACTGAATCTAATACGCTGTGGAGTCAACATTTAGCCGCTGAATTTAAAAAATTCGGCGCAAATCCTCCCACAGAATTAAAATGCATCTACCCGAGCTTTAAAGACAATGATGATTTTTTAAACCTGTGTTTAGATACTCAACCCAAAGCGGTAAGTTTTCATTTTGGTATCCCGCATCAATATCAAATTCAAAAATTAAAACAGGCCGGTATCATCACTCTAGTTTCTGCAACCAATCTGGCTGAAGCGCTGGCTATTGAAGAAGCTGGGATTGATATTATTGTGGCTCAAGGTATCGAAGCAGGTGGGCATCGCGGTATTTTTAACGCTCAAATTGATGGTGCAATTAAAACCTCAGATCTAGTCACACTTATCAAAAAACATAGCTCGCTGCCTGTCGTTGCAGCAGGCGGTATTATGAATGGGCAACAAGCCAAAGCCATGTTAAATCTTGGTGCTGATGCCGTGCAATTGGGAACAGCTTTTGTGCAATGTAAAACATCAAACGCCAATGTAGCATATCGCAAGGCCTTATTTGATCACCCACTCACTCAAATTACCTCAAGCATTTCAGGTCGCCCAGCACGTGGTATCATCAATCATTGGCAAGCGAGGATTGATCAGCCCGACCGCCCGCATGTAGCCGCCTACCCTTATGCTTATGATTTGGCAAAACAGCTAAATGCTTTCGCGGTGCAACATGGTGATACTGGCTTTGGTGCATTTTGGGCTGGAAGTAATGTTGGCCAGATTCGTGAATTAGAGGCTCAGGATCTGGTTAATCAATTGGTTGTGGAAATGAACCATTCTTAATGCTCAACTCAGCTGTCAATAGAAGCTGAACTGCAACAGCTTCTATTTATATTGATTATGCTTGGCTTTGTTCAACCAACATATACACCAAATCTAGTTCAGGACATGCATACCCCAATCCTGTCATTGCAGCAGTAATTTGCCCACGATGATGTGTGCCATGATTAAATACATGCATAAGTGTCGCAGCATAAGGCAAAGTCAGTTGTTGTCCAGAAACGCGTTTATAGGTTAAATCTGCATTTAAGGTTTTTTCATCTAACTGCTCTAGAAACTCAATCCAATTTTTTGACTTCTCTTGTAATTCATCCAGTAATGCTGTCTTTTTAGTTTGGATCATTGTATTTAATGCAATTGCAGGTGATATCCCCTGCTTAAAGCGTGAATACCAGAGATAATGTTCACCCAACAATAGATGATTCAAGGTGCCAACAATGCTTTTAAAGTAAAGACCAACATCTTTGTTAAAATCATCATCGGATACAGATTTTAAACTTTCACAAAGACGCTGGGTTGCCCAGATATTGTATTGTGCCAGTATTCTGAAAGAGTCTTTATTCATGACTTAAATAAACCATCATTGTGGGTATATGAAATATAATCAGCTTGATAAAAATGCCATTTTGACTAGAATAGCGACAAAATCAATAAAGCTAGCTTGATGCTCATGTTAAATCAAATTTTTTGCCAATCGGTGAATCATTTTCCACTTATTTGATTAAGTTTTAAATTTTTTAACAACTTATTCAAAATACAAGTGAGATTTATCATGTCTGCATATCATCAAATACGTGCGCTATATGACCGTGACACGATTACAGTTTATCAAGCCTATAACCAACAAATTGCACAATTGGCGGTACAACAACAAAAGTTTGTTTCGCCCTTTTCCTTTCACAGAATGACATGGATAAAACCTTCATTTTTATGGCTAATGGAAAGAAGTCATTGGGCAACAAAATCCAACCAAAATCATATTTTGGCAATCCGTATCAAACGTGATTTTTGGGAATATTTACTCCAGCAAAGTATCCATACCGACCCGACACTCTCTGCGCATAAAAATGGCGAACACTGGTTTGAATCTTTTGAAAATGCCAAGGTTCATATTCAGTGGGATCCTGAACGGAATTTAAAGGGAACTAAGCTTGAACAGCGTAGTATTCAAATTGGGATTAGTCGTTTTTTAATTCAAGCGTTTAACAACACGGCGATTCACTCAATCCAAGATATCACGCCTCTTGTAAATAAGATGGCGCAATTTCGACGTCTAGGACAGTATAAACACGCTGAAAAGCTCTTGCCTAAACAACGTATTTATCCTTTAAACGATGCATTAAAAAAACATTTGGTGATTGGTTGATTCAGTATGGGAGTTCGCTTCCATACTAATTACACCTTATTGATTACACATCCAATAAATTTAGCGACTCAACCTGTACATCACTCATCGTATTGCCTTGTTCAAGCAAGTGATTAAAGTAAGCCTCAACAACTTTTGCTTGTTCTATCGTGCTTTCCACTTTGTACATATTTTGACGGAATTCATTACTAGAATGTAAGCCTTTGGTGTACCAAGCAATATGCTTACGTGCAATTCGGCAACCCGAGTATTCACCATAGAACTGATAAAGTTCAGACAAATGGCCCAGTAATACGTGTTTTACTTCTTGAATATCTGGTGCTGCTAAATATTCACCGGTTTTTAAATAATGGGCAATTTCACGAAAAATCCACGGACGCCCTTGGGCCGCGCGCCCAATCATAACGGCGTCAGCACCAGTATAGTCCAATACATATTTAGCTTTCTCTGGACTGTCGATATCTCCATTGGCAATCACAGGAATAGAGAGCATCTGTTTGACTTCTTTAATCAAACTATAACGTGCCGTATTTAAATACATATCCTCACGGGTCCGACCATGTAAAGCTAAGGCTGCAATTCCTGCTTCTTCTGCTCTTTTCGCCACACGGATAATATTCTCATGGCCATTTAAAAAACCTAACCGCGTTTTTAACGTCACAGGCACATCAACCGCTTTTACCACTGCATCTAAAATTCGGGCAACCAAATCTTCATCTTTCAGCAATGCCGAACCTGCCAGTTTATTACAAACTTTTTTTGCTGGGCACCCCATATTGATATCAACAATTTGCGCCCCATTTGCAACTTGATAACGTGCTGCCTCAGCCAACTGATCTGGTTCAGACCCTGCAATTTGTGCTGAAATCGGTGCTAATTCACCATCAAAATTTGCCCGATATAAACTCTTTTTGGTCATACGTAAGGTCTGATCAGAGGTCATCATTTCACTTACCGCATGCCCAGCACCAAAGTATTTGCACAGTGTCCTAAACGGACGATCTGTGACTCCGGCCATAGGTGCAACGATTAAATTATTTGACAGTTGATAAGGACCAATATACATATATATTCATACATTTTTAGACCTTCATAGTATACTGCATCTGCCATAGTGGCTCATCATTTTCTGAGTATGTTTTCTTCGACATGAAAAAATTAGTTCGACATCACGCATTTCTTAAATCTTTCAGCGTGTTAGCTCTTTCTTTAAGCCTAGTCGCTTGTGGTAAAGGTTCGTGGTTTGCCAATGAAGATGATGAACAATTAAAACAAGAGCAAATCAGAAAACTGATTCCAAATCGTGTCAATCAACGTGACTCGTGGGCAAAAGACATCTACGATATTTCCAATGAATTAAAAATCCCAACCAACAAAGAAAATATCTGTACCATCATTGCAGTGGTTGATCAGGAATCTAACTTTGTTGCCAATCCTGTCGTGCCAGGTTTGGGGGATAAAGCGGTAAAAGAAGTCACCACACGTTTAAATGAAAAGTTTGAAGATAAACTTGGAACCACAATTGGTGGCACGGTTGCTTCATATTTTGAGAATGTTTTAAAAAATCAGCCCTCACCTGATGATAACTATTTAAAACAAATGAGTCGTGTCCGCACTGAAAAAGATTTAGACGTACTTTACCGTGAAATCTTTGATTATATGGCAAAGCATTATCATGTGAGTGCGCTGACAGGTGCGGCCAAATTTGTTGGACAAGATATTGCTGAAAAAATGAACCCAATCACCACATTAGGTTCCATGCAGGTTCATATCAATTATGCCAAAGAGCATAAACGTACCAGTATGAACATCAATGAATTACGTGATGATCTATATACTCAATTTGGAGGTTTATACTATGGAATTCATCGTTTAATGATGTATCCAGCAGATTATGATAAACCGATTTATCGTTTTGCTGACTATAACTCAGGCATGTATTCGAGCCGAAATGCCGCTTTTCAAAAAATGATCGATAAGCTCACTGAAGCTGATCTGGCACTCGATGGTGATTTACTTTCGTATGATAAAAATGGCGCCCCGCGTCCGGCAATTACAGATACAGAAAAAGCCCTCACTGCTTTATTTTCAAAAAATAATATTTTAGTCACACCAAGACAACTACGTAGTGATTTAAAAGACGAGAAGCAGCAAGATTTTGAAAAAACTCAAACCTATATTGCAGTGACTAAACTTTATAAGAATAAAACAGGCAAAGATCCAATGTATGCGATAATGCCTGAAGTTGTCATTTCTGGGCCTAAATTGAGTCGTGATTATAATACTAACTGGTACGCAAGCCGCGTAAACGGACGATATGAAACATGTATGCACCGAGCAAAACGTTTAAAAATTTAGCATTATTTGATTTTGACGGAACCTTGTGTAAAAAAGACAGTTTCACAGGGTTTATTTTCTATGCTTTATCAAAAAGACATATCGTAAAGCAAGGCATTAAAATTTTACCGTGGATTCAGGCTTATTATTTAAATATCTATCCTGCCAACTCCATGCGTATCAAATTATTTAATGCAATGTTTAAACAAGCCGATGCCAATGAAATTCAAGATATTGCAAATGAATACGCTCAACGTTTAGTTCGACAACTAGATCAAAATCTTTATCAACAGTTATTAAAACATCAGACGAATGGCGATGATGTTGTTTTGGTTTCAGCATCTGTAGATATTTACCTCAAAATCATTTGCCAAATCTTAGATATCGATTTGATCTGTACTGGAACTGAAGTCATAGATGGCAAATTTACTGGCAACTATTCCACGCCAGATTGCAGTTGTGAACAAAAACGACTTCGTATCTTAGAAAGATATGATTTAGATCAATATAATAAAATATTCGCCTATGGGAACAGTGAAGAAGATTTAGATATGCTTCATTTGGCCGACTATCAATATATGGTTGGTAAGGATCAGGTTTTACCCTATTTAGAAGATGAAAAAAAATTTGCGTAATTCAGCACTGAGATTTTTCAATGTCCTATATCAATATCATCATGCCACTCTCTGAATTCTATCCCTATATTCAACACGAGTTAAAGAAATATCAAATTGAAATGGCAATAGAATATTTTGATTCAAATCATAAAATTCAAATGAAAATTGCCACGCCTGATAATTTACAAGAACAACTTAGCCAATATGATCATCCTAATCTTGGCTTCTATTTTCTCGATCAAGCTCAAAACATCAGTAAAGATAAAATCTACAAAGATGAATACTGTATATATGCGATTGCAGGTGAAGGTGGTCGAGAAACAGAGGATACGTTAGAAAAAATAAGTTTAAGAATCATCTCAAAAACACCCGATAAAAATATTAAAAGTTTTTTTAGTGCGATCAAACGTAAATTAAATAACGATGAAAATTTTGGCAAAGGTGTACAAGGAGGCTCTCGCTTCCATGATCAACATTTTTACTTAAAGTCATGGGTCGGCCATAAAGTTTTTAAATCCGATCTATACAACGAAAAAGCACCATTAATCATACCCAAATAAAAACCCCGCCAAAGCGAGGTCATATTTCTTAGAAATCTTAAAGCCAATCAATAAATCGACATGTGATTACGATGAATCATTTCTAAAGAACGTGCTTCACCTAGCACCTGATACACTTTATCCGAAGCCAAACCTTTGACAGTTTCAGCAGAACGTGAACTAAAGTTCACCCGTCCAACCGCGACTCGATGACCATACTGATCAACACATTCCACAACATCACCACGATCAAAATGCCCTTCAACAGCTTTTACCCCGACAGGCAATAAACTACGATGGTTTTCTTTAATGGCTTTGACAGCACCATCATCTAAAACCAAACGCCCTGCAGTTTGAAGGTGTGCAGCTAACCACTGTTGATGTGCTGTAACACGGTCATCGTCGGTAATGAATAAAGTACCCAATAATTCACCCGCCATTAAACGAGCCAATACATTGTCACTTTCACCACTGGCAATCAGCGTTGGACAACCTGACTTGGCAGCCAGACGAGCAGCGCGAACTTTAGTCAACATACCACCACGACCAAACTTACCACCACCGCCTGCCATATCAAACAAGGTTTCATCCATTGCACGAACAGTATGGAACAATTTTGCATTTGGATTAGAACGCGGGTCTGAATCAAACATCCCTTGCTGATCAGTCAAAATGATCAGTAAGTCTGCATGAACTTGCCCTGCAACCATTGCTGCAAGCGTATCATTATCACCAAAGCGAATTTCATCAGTAGACACTGTGTCATTTTCATTGATTACAGGAATCACTTTCCAATCAATTAAATTTTGCAGTGCATCACATGAGTTAAGGTAACGACGGCGATCCGCAAGATCATCATGAGTTAACAAGACTTGCGCCGTTTGGATAGAATGCTTTTCCAACACGCTTGACCACGTATGAATTAGCCCCATCTGACCAATGGCAGCACAAGCTTGTAGACTGGGTAAATCGGTGGGTCGATTCTCTAGCTTCATACGAACCATCCCTTCAGCCACAGCACCTGAAGACACAAGAATAATCTCGTGTCCTGCATTGTGTAGATCTGCAATTTGTTTCGCCCAATGCGAAATTGCATCCAAATCTAAACCTTGCCCATTTGCTGTGAGTAAAGATGATCCGATTTTAACAACGATACGTTTTAAAGCCTTGAGCTGACGTTGCCCATCTACCACTTCTATCATCTTGTCCTCGGTCTTTCTTTTCTAAATGGGTATCTTTAGAAATGATAGATACCCTTAGAAATTAGCGTACGTAGTACACTTCCATTTCGCCATCATCCTCGCCATCGTCATCCTCATCATCTTCTTCCTCTGCCAAAATACCAGCAAGACGTTGTTGACGACGCATTTCACGATAAGCTTCTTTTGCAGCAATCGTTTGCTCACGTGTTTCAGCTTCAAGCTGATCACGGAATGCTTTCATTTTCGCTGCATACTCTGGATCTTCGTCTTCCAACTCACGTTGTTGCTCGATTTGATCCATGAGGTAATACACAACAGGTTTGGTACCTTCCTCAAGCAAGCCTGAAGTTTTAAATACAGGACCATCCCATTGTAATTCTTCAAGAATATGATTACACCATTCTTCTTGAGTATCATCAGTTAATTGATCAAGTTTGTTTAAAACAAGAACAATCGGTAATTGAGCCAATGTTGGTGAGAATTTTTTCAATTCTTCCACAATCGCTTTGGCATTGTAGGCAGGATCTGAACCATCAATCGGTTGTACATCGACAATATGCAAAAGAATACGTGTACGTGCCAAATGCTTAAGGAAGCGAATCCCTAAACCAGCACCTTCCGCCGCACCTTCGATCAGTCCAGGAATATCCGCCATAACGAATGAACGATGACGATCCGCATCGACCACACCTAAGTTCGGTACCATTGTTGTAAATGGATAATCTGCAACTTTTGGTTTAGCTGCAGATACTGCACGGATAAAGGTAGATTTACCTGCATTCGGCATCCCCAATAAACCTACATCCGCTAGAACTTTTAACTCTAAACGAATTTCACGGTATTCACCTTTGATACCATGTGTACATTTACGCGGAGAACGGTTGGTCGATGATTTAAAATGAGTATTCCCCAAACCACCATCGCCACCATGTGCAACTAAAACCTTTTGGCCATCTTCAACCAAATCACCAATAATATCGCCAGACTCTGTATCTACAATGGTTGTTCCTACTGGAACTTTCAGAATAACTGATTCACCACCACGACCAGCACAGTTTGCGCCAGCACCGTTTTTACCACGTTCAGCGCGAAATTTACGGGTATAACGATAATCTACTAAGGTACTGGTATCGTCGTCAGCTTGAATATATACGCTGCCGCCACGACCACCATCACCACCATCTGGGCCACCAAATGGTACAAATTTTTCACGGCGAAAACTGGCTACGCCATTGCCACCGTCGCCAGCCTCTACGGTAATGACTGCTTCATCAACAAAGCGCATGCTGCCAATCCTCTAAAATCTTTAAAACCCCATATTCTGCCATATTTTCAAAAATTTCTCGAATAGTATTATTCAGCTAAGCATGAATTTTCTTAAACATTTATTGTGAGAGGCTTGATAATGCATATTTTTATTCGATTTCGATTGTTTTTTATTCACATATTTTTCTATAATCAGTTAGCTGAAAATCAATAATTCAAAATTAAATCACGCTTATTTTAATGAATCTCACAATTTCTGTTTATTCGCATGCATTTTTTTGATTTTCGAACTTATACATTAATTTTAAGGAACACTCATATTGTCTATCGTCCAACTCAGTGCTGCGCTTGGACCCGCAGAATGTGAACTCGCTGTAAAATATACGCTTGAAGAAATACGCAAAGAAGCCAAAACAAAAAAGATCCGTCTCCAAACAATTGAAAGCCATACGACTCAATATGGTTATTCCTCGGTACTGCTCAGTGTCAATGAGGATGCCCGAACATGGCTCAATACTTGGCTCGGTACAATTCAATGGACTTTTCAAAGTCCAATTCGTCCACAACATAAACGTAAAAACTGGTTTGTAGGTATTGCGCTTTTCGATACACCGTTGCAACTCCCTGCAGATGACACCATCACTTTTCAGGCCTGCCGTGCTTCAGGTGCTGGTGGCCAGCATGTCAACACAACCGACTCTGCTGTCCATGCAACGCATGTTGCATCTGGAATAAGTGTAAAGGTCATGTCTGAACGGAGCCAACATGCCAATAAACGTGTGGCAAAAGAGTTGATTGCACTCAAACTACAACAACAGATGGAGAGCCAGCAAGCCCATCAGAAACACGCTCAACATTTACAACACGCGTTGATCGAGCGAGGCAATGCTCTACGCAGTTTTAAGAAGTAGAAATATTTTAAAAAGAGAATTACATGAAACAAAAACACTATAATTTAAAAAGTTTAGATAGCGAAATTTTAGATATTACAGCTATTGATGCAGATACATGCAAAATTTATATCGTCACCGAAAAAGGCTATTTATATTGCTACAACTTAACTCAACAGCAATTACAACAGTTATCCATAACGCCCCTTCCGCTTCCAGTTCTAAATAATCGAGAACTCCGTCATTACGGTACCCCTAAATACCAAATTAAATGTAGTGCCAATGGGAAATTTATCGCAGTTTATATCGATCATGGGCGATTTGGAGTTGTAATAAATACCCAAACACTGGAAACAGTTCTACACATTGATAGTCAAAATTATTATGAAGATACCGTATCTTTCTCATTGGCTTTTGCACAGTTCAATTCACAAGATATTTGTATTTATAGAAGTGACTGGAATCGACTTGAAGCATTTAATTTAAGCACAAATCAGCTTTTGACTGAGCGCTATATTGCAGCTTATGAAACTGAACCTCCTAAACACTATTTAGATTACTTTCATGGCGCGTTATATGTCAGTCCAAACAATGATTATATTTTAGATGATGGTTGGATATGGCATCCTGTAGCTTCTCCCAAAGTTTGGTCACTCAGTCAATGGTTTAAACATAACCCTTTTGAAAGTGAAGATGGCTCAAGTGTCCAAACATTATGTTATCGAGAAAACTGGAATGCTGTAATGTGCTGGCTTGATGATCAGCATGTTGCCATTTGGAATATTGAACTGTGGGATCAAGAAGAGTTTGACCTTAAACCTGAACCTAAAAATCGATCAGGAATACATCTTCTTTCACTCGCGAAAACTACGTGGGATGATGATTATTCAGCAAACTATTGGGAAATGCCCGAACAAACTCAACAAGTTTTTAATTTATATGCTGATCAAAATTTATTAATAATTGTAGGCGATAAGAAGATTACGACTTATGCCATTGCTGATCGAATCTTGTTAAATCAAATCGACAATTCACGTCCACAAAAGCAGCATAAGAGTAGACAAAGCTTACTGTCTTTTGCAAATAAAACCATTTATGAAACAAGCTATATCTAAATTTTGGCAATAAAAAAGGAAGCCTGAGCTTCCTTGATTTACAACACAATAAAATTAAGACTTCTGCAAATCCAATTGAGGTTGATTTGATTCTTCAAGCATTTTACGATCCACTTCAGCTGGGTTATTTAAAGCATCATTGAGCTTATCAACATCCAGCTTTCCGACCCACTTGGCAACCACAATCGTTGCCAAAGAGTTACCCACCAAGTTAGTCAATGCACGTGCTTCTGACATGAAACGGTCAATACCTAAAATCAAAGCCAAACCAGCGACTGGGATATTGCCTACAGCAGCCAAAGTTGCTGCCATGACAATAAAGCCTGAACCAGTTACACCTGCTGCGCCTTTTGATGAAATCAACAAGACTGCAAGCAAGGTAATTTCATGCCAAATATCCAGTTGAGTATTGGTTGCTTGTGCAATAAAGATCGCCGCCATAGTCAAATAAATAGAGGTACCATCAAGGTTAAATGAATAACCTGTTGGAATTACCAAACCAACCACAGACTTTTCACAGCCAGCAATTTCAAGCTTTTTCAGCATACGCGGTAATACAGATTCTGAAGACGATGTACCCAATACAATCAGCAATTCTTCACGAATCATACGAATCATTTTTAAAATACTAAATCCGCAGAAACGACTGATCGAACCTAAAATAATAAAGATAAACAACAAACACGTGATATAGAAACAAAGAATTAACTGTGCAAGTTGCGCTAAGCTACCAATCCCATACTTACCAATGGTAAATGCCATCGCACCAAAAGCACCAATTGGCGCAAGTTTCATGATCATATTCACGATGTTAAAGAACACATGCGAAATTTGATCAATCAATCTTAATACTGGTTTTCCAGCATCGCCCAGTTTATGTAATGCAAAACCAAACAATAAGGCAAATAAAAGAACTTGTAGAATTTCACCTTCTGCAAATGCACCCACAACGGTATTTGGAATGATATGCAAAAAGAAATCAACGGTAGACTGTGATGCACCTGATTCCACATACTTACTGATACCTGTGGTATCTAAAGTCGCAGGATCAACATTCATACCAACGCCCGGTTTGGCGATATTGATGACAACCAAACCAATAATCAGGGCAATGGTAGACACGACTTCAAAGTATAAAAGTGCAATACCACCGGTCTTACCCACTGATTTCATGCTTTCCATGCCCGCAATCCCACTGACCACGGTACAGAAAATCACAGGGGCAATAATCATTTTAATGAGCTTAATAAAAGCATCACCTAAAGGTTTGAGTTGTTCGCCTAAACCAGGAACACTTTTCTCTACACCATTGATCAATTGAGTACCACTTGGAAAGTAGTGCCCTACAATCACACCCAAAATAATGGCAACAATCACTTGAAAATAGAGTGACTTATACAGCGGTTTCTTAGCCATGATAATTACTTCTTTCTATATTTCTGTTTGAAGAAATATCCAATGTTAATGCTACCATTTGCTGACACAGCCCAAAATCCCGATAAAAACTTCTGGGAAGTCGGTTTTTAGCAAATAAAAATCCCTTCAGAAAACGACAGTTTTCCAAAACAATGACAACGAATGACGATGTTTAAGATTTATTCTCGCTGGCACCTTGGCCAAAAGAATAAATACAGAACAGGAGATAAAAAAATAAAACGCTCTTCAAGGCTATTTTAATTAATTTTTGATGATCAATCTCTATGCAAATGTTAATTTCGCCTAACATCTGTGCAATTTATGCTTAGACCTTAGTCTAATATCGTCTATATCTATACGATTCAGATCCATTTATGGCATAGTGTATTCCACTGTCTCCTCTCCCTTGATCCATTTGACATGAATACAAAACGCAATCTTTATAAAGACTTTGAACATCCTTTTGCGCAGTTTGTGCGAATTGTCGGTAAAGGGAAAAATGGTGCACGATCATTAACTTATGATGAAGCTTATCAAGCTTTTTCAATGATTTTGAAAAATGAAGTCTTAGACGTACAACTTGGCGCATTTTTAATGTTGCTTCGGGTCAAAGAAGAATCTGTAGATGAACTGACAGGTTTTGTCCAAGCGACCAAAGACCAATTGAATTTTCAACCACTTGCTGTGGATTTAGATTGGTCATCTTATGCGGGTAAACGCAAACATTACCCGTGGTTTTTATTGGCAGCATTAACACTTTCAAAGCATGGTTATAAAATCGTGATGCATGGTGCATCAGGCCATACCATGAACCGTGTCTATACTGAACAAGTCTTAGAATACTTGGGCTTTCCAATTTGCCAAAATGAAGCACAAGTCAAACATCAACTAGACACGCAAAATTTTGCCTATTTGCCTTTAAATGTAATTTCTCCGATCTTGGCAGATTTGATCAATCTTAGAAATGTGATGGGTTTACGCTCCCCGATTCACACACTGGCTCGTTTGATTAATCCATTCAATGCCAAAGCAACCTTACAGGCAATTTTCCACCCTGCTTATCGTAGTTCACACCAACAAGCTGCCTTTCAATTAGGTTATAAAAATAGTGCTGTGATTAAAGGTGAAGGTGGCGAGTTTGAGCGAAATCCTGATGCAAAAACCCTCATCTGTGGCATTCAAGATGGTGAACTTTATGAACATGAATTGCCTAAATTAACCGATAACCGTAGCCCCACAGAAGAACAGCTTGATCTCGCTGTTTTTAAAGCGGTTTGGGAAGGCCAACAAGCACATGAATATGGAGAAATTGCCATCACTGAAACAATGGGCATTGCTTTATATACCATGGGTATTGTAAATAACTATCCAGAAGCCATGAGTAAAGCAAAGCACCTTTGGAACACGCGTTTCTAATTTCATCTTTAAACACAAGCGTGAACGTTATTGATCACGCTTTTGGATAAAATAAAAATCAGCCCAATAGGGATAACTTTTCCCAGAAGAATGAATATTGATGAGTTGCAACTGATCACCCACTTTGACATCGATATTATTGGGTTGATAAGGACCAGATAAATAAGCATCTTTTTGCTTACCAATCAGACTTAAACAATACAGATGATGGGTTTTTATCTTTTTTGATGCGTCGGCTGTATAAGCATTACGGATCTTGATACCAATTAACAGCATGGGATAACCATCATTTTTAATTGATGTATATTGTGTGACTGGCATTTGGAAATTTTGACTTGCGGTTACGGTAACATCTAATAAACATTGAATACGTCTTGCATCACTTGTTCGCTCAGCGAATGCACTGGTCGAAATTGCAGTGATACAGAATAAACTGAGTCGAGTTAGCGTTATTGTTTTTAGTCGCGTTATTGTTTTGAGCAACTTGAGCATTTTAGCCTCTTTATCGTTTTTAAGATTTTTATCATGCTGAATATCTTTATCACCTTATTACGCACTTCTCGTTTGAACGTATTTATCGTTTTAACATATTTATCGTTTTAACATATTTATCGTTTTAATATCATCATGATTGAAACAGTTTAAATTTTATTGTTTTTTAAATTGAGTGTTTGAATCACAAAGTGAAACTACTCTGTGATTCAAGGGATCTTTTGCTCAGTTAGATAAAACGAATCGGTTTAAATTCTGGCTCAGGCACATGCGAATCACATTCCTCACCTTCTTCTTTATGCCCTTTATCGATATAACCTGTACGTTCTTTTTCAGGTATATTCTGATGTTCCCAAGCAATCACTGCTTGCATACAGGTTTGACGTTGCTCAGCAGTCAACGCCACACCATTTGGCCATTTACCAATTTCTACCGCAGTTTTTAAACGCTCAACAATATCAGCATCTAAAATAGAAAGCATCTGTTCAATATTCATGGTCAATCCCGCTGAAAAGAATCAAAATCTTGATTCCAGCCAAGTTTAGTACGACAAGCCATATAGAAGTCATAACCTGGTGGATGTAAAAGTATTAGTTTGAAGGGATGTTTACGAATATGCAAACTATCACCGACATTTAATGAAACGCTATGCTGACCATCGGCACTGACCATCGGCAACACCCGGTTTTCACGGATCAATATCTTAATTTCGCTTTGCCCACCCACCACAATCGGTCTTGATGACAACGTATGTGGGTGCATTGGAACCAAAGCAATTGCATCCATACTTGGATGTAAAATTGGTCCACCACCAGATAAGGCATATGCCGTTGAACCTGTCGGAGTCGATACAATTAAACCATCGCTGTGTTGGCGATAAACATATTGCCCATCAATGTTCAGCTCAAAATCAATCATATGTACAGATTTACCAGAATGAAGTACCACATCATTCAAAGCAATTGCATCATAAATTATTTCATTTTTACTGCGAATTTCAATTTCCAATAAAAAGCGACGATCAAGCTGAAACTCACCTTTTAAAACTTGATCTAACTTAAACAACACTTCAGTCGGTTTAATATCTGTTAAAAACCCTAAACGACCGCGGTTTACCCCAAGTACAGGAATATTGTATTTTACCAAGGCACGTGCAGCATGTAATAAAGAACCATCACCACCCACGACAATAACCAAATCAACCACTTCACCGAGCAGATTCTTACTGACAGTTTGTGTATTGGTATAAGGTACAAGTTGTGCTGTAGCTGTATCAAAAACTGGATGCAGCCCCAAACTTAATAAATGATCGTGTATAAGACAAAGCGTATCAACCACAGATGATTTATCTGGTCTTCCAATTAAACCGATATTACGAAAGGTCTTTGGTGAAATTTGCACAGATGCGGTAGCTCCACTGAAATTCTGAGATATAATAGCACTCTCAGTATATGTTTATAAAATCATTCATATACGAAAAATAACGAGAATGTTTAAAAAGCCTTTAAATTTGTGTATTTCACAGATTTATTATTGCAAAATTAAGAAAAGCTTCGCATGATTAGCGAAAATAAATTTGGGTATTATTATCTGTATATGAAGACCGAACGTGGTATAGGCTTAATTGCACTGATTTTTTGTGTATTAATTATTGCAGTATTTCTCGCATTTAGCGTCTACTTAATTCGCCTCGACAATGTTATTCGAGATAAGTTTGAAGGCAATCGTTGGGATATTCCTGCGAAAGTATTCGCTCGCCCATTAGAAATCTATGCAACTGCGCCAATTGCCCAAATAGAGTTTGAACAAGAACTCAAATTACTCGGTTATAAAAACAGTGATAGCTATACCAAATCGGGAACCTATATTACCCAACCGAATACAATTTACGTACATACACGTGGCTTTGACTTTGGTGACAGTGTAGATCCAGAACAAGTCCTACAAGTGACCTTTGCTGGTGATACAGTTACAGATGTAAAAGCCACCAAACCGACCAATACGGGAATCGCACGTTTAGAACCGATGTTGATTGGTGGTATCTACCCGCAACACAATGAAGACCGCGTCCTCATTAAATTAAATAAAGTTCCTAAACCTTTGATTGAAGCTTTAATTGCTACAGAGGATAGAAACTTTTATCGTCATCATGGTATTTCATTCCGTGGCACAGCGCGTGCGTTACTCAGTAATGTGACTGGTGGTAAACGTCAAGGTGGTTCAACACTCACTCAACAGTTGGTTAAGAACTTTTTCTTAACCCCTGAAAAGACCTTAAAACGTAAAGTGAATGAAGCCCTGATGTCGCTGTTATTAGAGCTTCATTACAGCAAAGACGAAATTCTAGAAGCCTATTTAAATGAAGTGAATTTAGGTCAAAGTGGTAACTATTCTGTCAATGGTTATGGCTTGGCTTCACAATTCTATTTCGGCTTACCGCTCAGTGAATTAAATATTTCACAACAAGCATTTTTGGTTGGTTTAGTTCAAGGGCCTACTCTATTTAACCCTTGGAAAAATCCTGAAGGCGCAAAAAAACGTCGCGATATTGTGCTGAACAATATGTTGGTGATGGGATACTTAGACCAAGCGCAATATGAAAAAGAAATTGCACGTCCGCTCAATGTGGTGCGTAAACCAACATTAGGTACAGCAAGCTTCCCAGACTTCTTAGATATTGTACGTCGTCAACTTAAAACCGAATACCAAGAGTCAGATTTAACCAACCAAGGTTTAAGAATTTTTACGACACTTGATCCAATTGCACAAACTAGAGTGCAAAAGAGCTTTAGAGAAACGGTAAGCCGTTTAGCCAATGCGAACCCCGCAAGACTAAAAGACCTACAAGGCGCTGTTTTAGTTACTCGCCCTGAAAATGGCGAATTGATTGCTGCTGTTGGCTCAACCCAAGACTTTACTGGCTTTAATCGTACTGTAGATGCGAAACGTCAAGTAGGTTCTTTGCTTAAACCTGTGATTTATTTAAGCGCGTTGGAATCAGGTCGTTATAACTGGGCATCACAAATTGAAGATGCGCCAATTAGTTTACCTGTCAGTGGTAATCAAACCTGGACACCAAAGAACTATAGTGGAACAGGTCATGGCTATGTTCCGATGTCTCAAGCCTTAGCAAACTCTTATAACTTGTCTGCTGTGCGTTTAGGGAACGAATTTGGGATCTCTACATTTAGCAATAACTTGTCTAAATTTGGGGTGACCTCAAAGATTCCAAACTACCCGTCTATTTTCCTTGGTGCGGTTGATATGTCGCCAATGGAAGTGATGAGTATTTATGGTAACTTTGCAACAGGTGGATTTAAATATCCAACCAAAGCGATTCGTACTGTTGTAGATTCTAATGGTCGTTTATTGGAACGTTTTGGTTTAAATGTACAACAAACCATAGACCCTTCTGCTGCTTTCTTATTGAACTTTGGCTTACAACAAGTCATGTCGGCGGGTACAGGTAAAGCAGCTTACAACACATTACCTGCTGATCTCAAACTTGCGGGCAAATCTGGTACAACCAACGATACCCGTGATTCTTGGTTTGCTGGATATTCAGGCAATAATTTAGCAGTGGTGTGGTTAGGCTTAGACAACAATAAAATCACTGGGCTTACAGGTTCATCAGGTGCATTACCTGTCTGGATCAATGTCATGAAGCAATTACGCCAAAAACCAGTGAATTTACGTCAAACAGATGATATTTCATGGCAATGGATAGACTCTCGAACTGGGGAGCTTTCAGCACAAGGCTGTGAAGGCGCACTATATATTCCATTATTACGCCACACTGTCCCTAATCGTGCGACAGAGTGCGGCATGCCATATTATCAAGTTGATCCTCAATCCACACCTGATACGCAACAAAACACTTCACAGCCGCATTCAAGTGATAGTATAGAAAACTATATTCGCGAAAGTGAAGACAGTTTAGATCAGGACTCAAGAGGTCATGTGATCTCAAGTGGTAGTTATAACAACTAATCTAAACGTGTTGAATATACGGGTAAATTGGCTTTTAAATAGGAATTTGTGATGAAACGAAATGTAAGCACAATCGCTTATATTCTAAGTTTAAGCGGAATATTAACTTTGGCTGGGTGTCAAACAACGCCCCAACAAAATTCTAAACCGAGCAAATCTGTTGAAAAGCCAAAATCTGAACAACCTGACCATCGGGTTGCTACACCAGATGGGGTAAAAATTACCCCTTATGAACGCCCTGAAATTAAACGTGAAAAAGTTCCTGTCGTGATTGCACCACAATCCAAGCCTCAAACACAAAAATTTGAGGATGGGGAAAATATCCCAGCATTTAAACAGCTCATCCAACAAACTCGAACTGCATATCAAAAGGGCCAGTGGGATGAAGCTGAACGTTATGCAATCCATGCACAACGTATAGCACCACAATCAGCACAAGTGTTCTCTTATTTGGCTCAAATTGCCAATCAGAAGAAACAATATGCGAATGCTGAATCTCTAGCGCGACGTGGTTTAAGTTATGCGCAAAGTCCATCCCAAAAGAAAACTTTTTGGAATGTTATTTTGCAGGCTGCTCAGCAATTAAAAAATCAACAGACCATCGCAGAAGCGCAAAAACAGTTACAACGTTTATAACTGTTTAAGCCAATATCTCTGCTCGATTAAAAATTTCGAATCCCAGCAATCCCGTATGCATAATGCTGTTGTGCAATCGCTAAATCAGCTTGGCTTAATCCCCCCAATGCAAAGACTGGTAAATCACAGGTCTTGGCATATTCAGCAAATTTTTCCCATCCAAGTGCATTGGCTTCAGGATGGGTCTGGGTTGCAAATACTGGACTTAAAATCACAGCATCAAAACCCAATGTCTGTGCTCGCTGTAAAGATACCAGATCATGACATGCTGCTATACAACGTAGACCGATTGGTAACTGCTCGATGTGTAAATCCATCAATTGATGCTGTTTATAATGTACAGCAGCTATACTTTTTTGAAGATGCTCAGGCAACTGTTGCCATAGCTCTATATTGACGATCAAGCGAGATAAGGCATTTGCAGCTAACTGCGAAATTTGTGTTACAGCAACCTGATCTGCAGTCGTTCTAAAATAAAAAAATTGCGCGTTGTCATCTAGACTTTTTTCTATGCTCAATGCTGAAAGATTGTCGGAGATTTTAATTTGATGCGCCCAGTACAAGCGTTGAATAATCGCTTGATTGGCTTTGGGGAAGTTCAGCGCGAAGAGTTGATCACGTCCATACCATGTCCAAGGTTTCTGAATATCATGCAAATATTGTTCAGGAACCGTGGCATGAAAAAGATGGAGAAACACTTCAACATCATCATAAACATGATGAATTACATCAAAAGCATGCCATTGCTGGATGCCAATTCCCACTTCCTCAAAGATCTCTCGACGACATGCTTCAACAGGCGTTTCCCCTGCTTCAATTTTGCCACCAGGAAATTCATATTTATTGCCCTGATGCTGATCTGCATTGCGCCAACCGACCAGCACTTTCCCACGATAAAGTAATAAAGCGATAGCCACATGAATACTGGGTTTAGACATAAAAATCGACACCTGAATTTTTAATGAATTGTAAGCAATTATAGAAATTTTATAAATGATAAAAATTATCGTTGACAGACCTATTCGATAATGATTATCATTTAAATCACTTAGACAGCACCCCACACGGAGTAACAATAATGAACGCACCTTTTAGCCTATTCACACGTAACACTGAAGCTCACCAATCTCTTCCGATGTTACATTCAAATAACTTATTTGCATTAGGGCGCGAAATTCGCATCATGCATGCTGGAGAAGAATATCGCTTACGTTTAACACGTAACAATCGTCTAATTTTGACCAAATAACTATAAAAACATTAAGTTAAAACAAAAAACGTGGGAACAAGCAGTATGAATCAGCGCATACTGCTTTTTAATTTTGTCAGCTGATTTTTAATGCTTGTCTATTGATTTTTATACAACACCCTATCTCTATAAAACGATCCAATGAAATGTTAAACATTCAATAAAAATGCCCGATTCAATCGCACAGCTTTAACGTAAATAAACGCAAACGCTCAAACCGCCATATTTGGAAGCAGCAAACTGAATCTGTCCATGATGTAAATCGATCACCTTTTTACAAATTGACAAACCTAAACCTGAACCTTGTGTTTTGGTCCCCAACGCTCGGTAAAAACGTTCACCTAAACGATCTAAGATGTCTTGAGGAATACCCTCACCATCATTTTGAATTTCAAAGCTATTGCTATTGTTTAAAGGTCCAATCTGAATATAAATATTGCCCTGTACTGGCGTATAACGAATCGCATTATCGACAAGATTGCGAATACAAATAAACAGTAATTCTTCATTTACATAGACCTGAACATCTTCACTTTGAATATGAATCTGAACCTGTTTTTCGTCTATAAAAGGATCTAAACTATTTAGCACATGCTGAGTCATTTGCTCTAGACTTATCCAAGTCTTCGGTAATTCACTGGCATCCGCTGGATCTAATCGTGCCAAAAGCAAAAGATTTTCAAGGACCAGCGTTCCTCGATTCACATCATTTTGAATACTATTGAGTTGCTGATGAATCTCAGGAACCTCTACATATTTGCGTTGTAATAACTGCAAACGCATTTGTATCGCAGAAAGCGGCGAGCGCAATTCATGTGATGCATCTGCGGTAAAGCGTTGTTCAGCAATTAAAGCTTGATCCAGACGAGCAAGCATTTGATTGAGCTGATTGACCATTGGCTCAAGTTCTTTAAATGCTGGCTGCTGCTGAATTAAGCTGAGATCATTGGCATTTTTCTCTGCAATTTCTGTCGAAAGCAGTTGAATAGATTTAAATTGTTTTTTTACAGAGAAATGTAAAATCAGCCATTGCAGCAACCAGAGACTCAATAAAACCAATAAATAGCTGATAAAACTTTGCAATAAGTCTTTAAAACGGACACTTAAGGGCTGTACAACATAGACGCTTAACTGAGAATCTTGATCAATTGCTCGGTAACTACGTAACAGCTTATTTTCTGCCCAAATAAATGCATATCCATTGTCTTCACCCTTCGCCAGAAGATTGTCATGCCCTTGTTGCAAATCAAATTCAGGTGATTGGGTCAACATCACCTCACCATTCATCAATCGGTACTGAATATCAAATTCATCACTTAACTCATCCAATTGAAAACCAGACGTCGCACTTAAATCTGAAATCAGAAGCATATCTGCAACTTCATCCATGATTTCATCTTGTACCTTCATGTTGTGATAAATCGAAAGACTGACCAAAAGTATCAGCGCAAAAACACCTGCCACAATTGAACTGAGCATGGAGGTCTTAATCAGCTTGGTTTGTAGTGATACTGCCTGGGTCATATTCATCCTATTGAAATCATTCAAAGTACTTGGTGAAATACTCAATCTTGCTCTTTATTCATACGATAGCCCAAGCCACGGATTGTTTTAATCAAATGTCCGCCGATCTTCTTACGCAATTGATAGATATAAACTTCAATCGCATTACTTTCAATTTCATCCCCCCAAGCATAAAGAGATTCTTCCAATTGCTCTCGTGTCACAATATGTTCAGGCTTTTGCATCAATTTATATAAAATTTGAAATTCTTTTGCGGTGAGATGAACAACTTGCTGATCTTGAAATACCGTTTTTGCTTGAGTATCTAGCACTAAATTTTCATATTTTATTTCATGTAAATTTGTGACTTGGGTTTGTCTGAGTTGTGCCCGTACTCGGGCAGATAATTCTTCTAAACTAAAAGGCTTTACCAAATAATCATTTGCGCCGAGATCCAAACCTTGCACACGATCTTGAATACTATCTCTCGCTGTAAGAAAAATCACAGGAATTTCTGGAAATTGACGTTTTAACAGTTTAAGAATTTCATCGCCAGTGGCTTTGGGCAAACCACGATCTAGCAAGATGCAATCATATTGATGCTGTTCTATGGCTAAAATTGCATGATCACCACGTTCGACCCAATCTATATTGTAGCCATCCATTTCCAACCAAGATTTAATACTTTCAGCTTGTGAACTATCATCTTCAGCGAGCAAAATTCGCATAGACCATCTCTCTTTTAGGCAGATAAAGCCTTGATCAAAATAAAATCTGCACTTTGTTGCTGTTCATACTTGTTGAACATAGGTAAAGACCACATGCATACACATGTAGTCTTAGAGAATATAACGAGAATCTGCGGTGATTTGTTTTAATGGATAAAATAATTAAAAATTCACGGCATCCACATCAATTTCTACACGTTTTGTCGGTTTATAGTCGATATCGACCTCACCAAACAATGTCACTGTAGCATTTGCCGCGATCGGTTTACCTTGCCATAATTCATCATCAATATCGACAGTAATGCTACCTGTGCTATCACGGAATTGATATTTTTCATCACCGATTGCTTTGACCACGTTGCCACGAAGCTGCACTTTGGTATCATCTTTCAATGTTAACGCTTGTTTTACTGTGGTTAAACTTGGTGTAAGCGCTGATTGATTTACTGCTGTGTTTGCAGTGGCAAAACTTGTTAAACCAATCAAGCTTGTGGTTAAAATTGTTTTCGCAATGATGTTCATTGTTGTGTCCTCATATCGGTTCATCGTTTCGATAGAAGCATTAAAACAAACCAACATGAGGTGAATCTTAGGATTTCTTCATTTGCTCTTTTAAGTCAAAATTAATTTAAAGGCACAACTCTAAGGACTTCTTCCAGCGTTGTTACGCCTTCCAATACTTTCCGTGCACCAGCAATTCTTAATGGTTCAATACCCTCTTTTTTTGCCTGCATTTTTAAATCATCTAAAGTCACGCCCGCACTAATTCGCTGCTTTGCTTCAAGGCTAATCGGCATAAACTCGTAAATCCCGACACGACCTTTATAACCTGTTTGACGGCATTCCTCACATCCAACTGCTTTATATACAAAACTAGGCATTTTGGTCTGATAGCCAAATGTCAAATGCTTCCACTCTTGTTCATTGATAAAGGTTTCTTGCTTACAATGTGGACAAAGCTTACGCACTAAACGCTGAGCCAATACTCCTAAAATCGTTGCAGCGGTTAAAAAAGGCTGCACGCCTAAATCATGCAAACGTGTCAGACTTGATGGTGCATCATTGGTATGCAGAGTTGAAAGTACTAAATGACCTGTTAATGCTGCCTGAATCGCCATGTTGGCAGTATCTTGGTCACGAATTTCCCCAACCATAATAATATCTGGATCTTGACGCATCAATGCACGGATACCATCGGCAAAACCGAGCTCAATCCCTTGATTGACCTGCATCTGGTTAAAACTTGGCTCCAACATCTCAATCGGATCTTCAATGGTACAGACGTTCACTTGTTCGGTAGCCAATTGTTTTAACGAAGAATAAAGCGTGGTGGTTTTACCCGAACCAGTGGGACCAGTCACCAAAATAATGCCATGACTATGTTGCGTTAAAGCATGCCATTGTGCCAATAAATGTTCATCAAAACCCAATTGTTGAAAACTTCGCACCAAAACTTCTGGGTCGAAAATACGCATCACCAACTTTTCGCCAAAAGCAGTCGGCAATGTTGAAAGACGTAACTCGGTTTCTTGCCCTTTCGGTGTACGTGTTTTTAAACGCCCATCCTGAGGTTTACGTTTTTCTGCAACATTCATACGACCTAAAATTTTAATCCGTGAAATAACTGCGGTTAAGGTATTGGCTGGCATATTATAAATCGTATGCAGTACCCCATCGATACGAAAACGAATTTTGCCTTTTTCCTTACGCGGTTCTAAGTGAATATCACTTGCACCTTGCTCAAAAGCAAACTGTAAAACCCAATCGACCAGTTTCACAATATGCTGATCATTGGCATCAGGATTCTGGGTATCACCCAATTGTAAAAGTGCTTCTACACCTTTATTTTCTTTATCATAGGCACTGGATTTTTGCGAATTGCTGACCGCTTTACTGACTTGATAATACTCAGTTAAATAACGTTGTAATAACTCAGGATTTAACACCACTTTTTCAATTTTTTTGGGGCTTAAACTACGTTCTAAATTATGTACCCAATCCGTCATAAAAGGCTGTGCTGTACCAATCAGAATTTTATCGGCACTGACCTCAACTGCTAAAATTTTATTTCTTATTGCAAACTCTTGCGACATGACATTGGTCAGTGAAGTCACATCGGCCTTTAACGGATCAATTGTAAATGAATTGAGTTCGGCTTTTTCAGCTAACCATTCTGTCAGTGTGGTCAATGTCAGTCTTTTAACTGGATTTTTAGCATCGACGAGCTTAAAGCTGGCTATCCATTGCAAAGGATGCCACTTCAACTGATCGCGTTGTCGATGCGTGGTTTGTACCAATAGTTTTTCACGTTCTGTAATACGACCATCTTTTAATAATTGTTCTAAACACCAAGCTGTATCGATTTCAAAATTAAATTGCATTGTTATATCCCCGAAACTCAATCTACTATAACAAAATTAATTGTTGTATTTCTTGGATTTTCTAAATTCAATAATGTATTTAACGTAAGGCTAAAAAATAAACTTTTGTTTTTCTAAAACTTTGCGATACATTGAAATCATTCTATTAATTCATGGTCTTATTTGGAGAGCACTATGAATTTTATATCGCTATATCCATTTTCATTTGGCTCTTATACCGATTTCCTCACCATCATTGCGGCTGCATTGGGTTGTGGTCTACTTATCGGTCTTGAACGTGAACGAAGTCAGCAACGTGAAAATCAAAATAGTTTTGCAGGTTTAAGATCATTTGCCATTTGCGCTTTACTTGGCGCTGTTTGCTTTTTGTTTGGTCCCTATTTTGGCATTGCGGGTGCATTCATTACAGGTGGTATCGTCATTTATTCTTTAAAGAATCAAACTGATGATCCCGGTGTAACCACTGAAATTGCATTTATCCTCACTTATTTTATCGGTGGAATGTGCGTTTGGAATATTTCTTTTGCCGCAGGTTTATCGGTCATCCTCACCGTGTTGTTGATGACTAAACACTCTATGCATGGCATTGCTGGGAAATGGATTACAGAATCTGAATTTAAAGATGGAATTTTCTTACTGGCATTGTTATTAATTGCATTGCCACTGACACCAAACAAAGCTTTGTGGGGTGCTGTGCTTAACCCCTATGTTATTTTAAAATTACTCACCTTAATCTTGGCGGTGCAAGCACTTGCACATATTGCCAAACGATTATTGTCATCAAAAAATGCCATGCTATTGTCTTCGCTTGCTTCAGGTTTTGTTTCCAGTACCGCTACCATTGCCAGCTTAGGATTAGAAGTCAGAAATGGGCGTGCAGATGCCAAAGCCAATGCAGGGGCAGCATTAATGTCTTGCGTGGCAACCCTACTACAACTCATAATTATTGTGATTGGTGTCAGTATTACTTGGTTCAAACTCATTGTACTGCCCAGCCTAATCGCTATCGCGATCCTGACCATTTTTGCCTTATGGTTTATGCGTCATACACAACCGATTGAAAATAATCAACTTACTGATAGTCGTATGTTTAGTCTAAAAGAAGCAGCCATTATTGCAGCGTCGTTAACCTTGATTCAGGCGGGTGTATATGGGCTAAATCTTTTATTGGGTGATGCGGGTTTAATTGCAGGTACGCTTTTGGCCTCATTATTTGAAATTCATGGTGCTTTGGCCACGATTGTCATTCAGGGAGAACCGAGTAATCATATCTTATCTCTCGCCTTTGTTTTAGGTTTAGCAGCACATGCCATTGCGAAATCGATCAATGCATTTTTAAGTGGTGGCAGTCGCTATGCCTTGATCTTTGCTCCAATTCAAATTTTGCATATGACGATGTTTATCATCGTTTTTGTTTGGGTTCTTCAATATTAAAAGCACTTTTTTTGCAAGGATGAAATTGAAAAGCAGCAAAATCATTTTAAGTTTTCGATCAATATATAATTATAAAAATTAACAGAATTTTAAAATTTCATCAAAAAAACATTGAAAAAATAAAATGTTTAAATATGATGACAGCGAGAATTTTTATACTCATAAATTTTAATATTTTATAATTTGGAATAATTCATGAAAATTAAATTACTGTCTTTTGCCGTCATTTCTTCATTATTTTTAAGCGCATGTGGAGGTGATTCAGATGCTGGGGATTATACAACAAACAACGAATCTGAATGGTTTGGATATGAAACTGGCGCTTCAACTCAAGACATTAACCTCTTTACTAAAGTAAAGTTTAGCTTTAACAATAAGCAGATGTACATCAATGGTGAATATAACGTAGATGGTTCAACACAGTTCCTTTCATCAGATCTTTTAAGTGATTATCTAGCAACAGATGGGCTCTATGATGCACCTAAAAGTAAAACTGATTTGGGCTATCAATATGCAACGTTGAAATCGAAAACAGCGACAGTTTGGACATTTACACCCTATTCATCTCGTAACTATAACCAATTGGAATTAACTGAAAAATTTGAAACAGTCAACTTAACAGGCAAAGCAATTAGTCCATACATCAATGGATTTGAGCATTATGCTGGTTCAAATATAGCACTTAGCTCAGTAGTTGGCGCTTATTCTTCATATTATGTGCAAAAACTAAAAGGTAAAACATTCCCGTCTGGATCAACGTGTTTACGATCAATTTCCTCTTCAACAAATACAAACTTTGCTGATTTTTATTCAGGCTATCGTCTGAATAATTACGACCCATCAAAATATTTTAAAGATGGTTATATTTCAACGGCGCTAGGAAAGTTCAACTTAGATTTATCCAGAGATATGCAACTGAATACATCAGTTGATGCCGTAGCTAAAATCGGCTCTGACTATTACCCAGCAAGTTATTATACTGCGGGTGAATATGACATACTTGCAAACCAAATTAAGCAATATGAACGAGATTATCAAGATGCTGTTGCTGAGTCTGGTAAAAACAGTATAAATGCGCAGTTAGCAGAAGCTTATCTAAATGGCTTAAAGTCAGAATGTACGCTGTTTAACAAAACAGCAAGTGTTGCAATTGATGCTGTAAAATAAAAGATATTCTTTTATATAAAAGCACTGACTAAATCTTATTTTTAGTCAGTGCTTAAAATAATTTACTCGTTTCATTTTATAGGTAGAAAAACAACAAAGTTAAAAATCACAGCCTATTTAACAAAATCTACAACCGTCTATTTCACAACAGCCTAACGATATTTACCAAATACTTTCCAGAGATTGTTATCCGCTAAAGGATCAGCATAACTATCATTACGTGGCTTGCGTGGCTTATCGCGGGCATCGACCAATTCAAAATCTTTTTCAGTGCTCAGCACTAAACCATTCACATAAAATCGTGTTCTCGTATATTCACTTTGTCCATACTGAAAAATATAGGTTCTTAAATCAATGAATTCACGATGCGCAACCAAGGCTGCGGTATCATCACTGTTTAACCACTGCGACATATTTTTAATTTGGCTGGGTTCAAATTGCCCACATTTCTCAACCAGTGAAGCAATCCCACGAAAAGTTTTTGATTCTTTAGCACGGGTTTTATTAATTCGAATTCGATCTACATGAAAAAAGAACAAAGGTAAATTTAAATGGCTGGGTAATTGAGCCACATCTAAAGCCTCATCCTGCATAAAAGGTTGATACAAGGTTTGTGCTCTTTCAAGCAATCCAAGCCACTGTTTATAGTAGGCCTCTACTGCGGATTGGGTTCCATAATAAATTGGCAAACCTTCAACATTGCTCAAATCTACAGGCGGCCAAATATTTTGGCGTAATAATGCAATATCACTTTTCAAGCTTTGTATGGCAATCGCATCTTGCATTATCTACTCCTTGAGTATTTATTAAGCTTAGGCTATTTGAGTATGCTATAGTTATATCAATGAAACAAGTCTATGAAAAGGAATGATAATGTCCGAAAATAATGATTTTTTTGAAGAAACTGAAGAAGTTGAATCTGACGAATACTTTTATGAGCGTGCTGATGAATTTATTGCTCTCGCCAATCAATTTGCAGATCAAAATCATCAAGTTTCGCATTTGACAGCACATCCTGGAAAGATCAGTGCTTCATTTATGTATGCCAATGCCCGTTATAGTATTTGGCATGCAGCTTGTGCCTACAATCAAGCGCCAGATTTTAAAGCGGATCGCCAAGTCATCTTAGACTATTATGTAGAACAATTTAAACTCATGCTTGAAGATCATCTTGATGAATATCAAGAAAATTTTGACAGCTATTTTACAAATTCAGATACAGAAGAAGTAAAGCGTTTCGTTTAACCCTTGGATTGCCTATAATAGCCCACCAATGAAATACGCTATGTGGAAAAGTCATGTCTCAAAAAATCGATGCTACTGATGTCACCGAAGAAGAAGCTTTAAATGCTGTTTTTTTTGAGCGTGCGGATGAGTTTATCAAACAAGCCAATGAGTTTTGCCGCCCAGCGAAAGGACAGCAACCTAAGCCAGAAGAACTTCGTGGACAAGTCAGCTCAGCAATGCTCTTCGCTACTGCACGTTTTAATACTTGGGTTGCTGCAAACACCTTTAAAGATGGTGATGAAATGCGTGACGCCAAAGAACAAGTCATGTCTTATATATTGCAACAATTCCAAATGATGCTTGAAGACAATTATGATGAATATTGTGAGCAGTTTGAAAATTATCTCCGTTTCCGTAAAAACGAAGATTTTCATACCCACAAACATGATCATGATGGCCATGATCATCAACACTGATTGAATTAATTCATCTTAGATCAATCAAAGCATTGATAAAATAGCCTCTTCAATGAGGCTATTTTTTTATAACAATTTATGGCAGTCATCCCAAAATAATAAAATCAACTGATTCCTCCAATGGCTTTACCGCTTAAATTTTACCAAGTGACAATATTCACCTTTTATAAAATTCATGTATTGTATTTTGATAATAAATAACAATTTGGACGTTATATGCAAGATTTGAATTTTCCAATCATTGACCCACATATTCACCAGTGGGATCCCTACAACACCCCTCATGCAGCAGCATTTGCGGTAAAGCTTTTGGGCAAGCGTCCATTCCTACTCGATAAAATGGTGCGTTTAGTCAAAGCTAAAGATTTGATTGAAACGGTTGGACTAACTGAGCACATCACCCGCCCCTATTTACCACAAGACTATAAACATGATCTTGGCTCATATACAGTCGAACAAGTGGTACATATTGAAGCCAGTTGGGCCAAACAGAAAGGTAAAGCTGTTGTGGGTGAAACAGAATTTATTGAATCCTTACCCTTTAATGAAAACACCGTAAAACTTGGTGGCATCGTGGCTACCGCCGACCCATGCGATCCTAATTTCAAAAAGATTTTAAAGTTACACCAAAAAGCATCTAAACGTTTGCGTGGTATACGCCGTATGGCTGCCTTTCATGAAGATAAAGGCGTGCATAATTGGACAGATCTCCCGCACCTGTATACCGAGAAAAAGTTCTTAAAAGGCTTTGAACAACTCGCGCAACATAATCTGAGTTTTGATGCTTGGGTGTATTCTCATCAAATTCCCGATGTAATTGAGCTGGCAAAAAAGTTCCCAGAAACCTCAATTGTTTTAGACCACTTTGGTACACCAGCAGGCTTGTTTGGTAAAATTGGACAAAATACAGGCTTGTCTAAAACAGCACGTGAAAATATTTTTTATCAATGGCAAGATGCTATTGCTGAATTATCCGCTTATCCAAATGTATATACCAAAATGTCTGGTCTATTTATGCCAGTGCTTGGTCATCAATTTTATAAGAAAAAACAACTGGCTTCTAAGCAACAAATCACTGATCTAGTTGCACCACTGATTCTGCATGCTTTGGAAAGTTTTGGCACCTATCGGGTGATGTTTGCTTCCAATTTCCCAATGGATCGGGTCAATACCAGTCTGGTGAATATCATTGATGCGTTTAGTGATATCGTGATGCAATATGATGAAAATGCACTGGAAAACATCTTCCACCATAATGCCAAACAATTTTATCGTTTGTAATTTTACAAGATAAAAGAGGTGTTTACTTAAACACCTCTTCAAACTTATTTACTGACGTTACTGATGCGTATAATTTTTTAAGTAAAGCAGTTTAATTAAATTGAGCAAGAAAGGCTTGAATTGCATGTCGTGCAATTTCAGCATCTTCAAATGATTTCACTCCTGAAATACCCACTGCACCAACCAACTGCCCTTGATACAAAATAGGCTCACCACCTTCCAACATCCCTGAGCCGCTCTGCATGGTTAAAAATCCCATTTGACCATTTTTGATAAGGGTCTCATATGATCCTGACGGTCTACGGCTTAATGCAGAGCATCTGGCTTTGTCCAAACAGAATTTCGACGTCAATGCAGAAGCGCCGTCCATACGCTTCATTGCCAATAAATTGCCCGTTTCATCAACGATAGCAATACTGACATTAAAAGCATGATCAATTGCATATTGATGTGCTTTATTCAATAAAAACTCTGCATCAGATAAGGTTAAATAGTGTTTGGTTTGCATATTTTCTTCCTGAATTATAATGTCTAAAATCACAAAAAAGCCTGTAGTCCTTAGACTACAGGCTTTTATTCTAAATCAAACTTGATTCAAAAAGACTGTCCATTCTGCTCATTTATTCAAGCAATCGAAGCGGCCTTAAATCCCCTTAAGCTTGCATTTCAGCAAAGACTTGTTTAGCCATATCAATGGTAAACTGAATATCTTCATCACTATGTGCAGCTGAAATAAAGCCTGCCTCAAATGCAGATGGAGCAAGGTTTACGCCACGATTTAACATCCCGTGGAAGAATTTACGGAATGCTTCAATATCGCATTTTAAAATATGGTCAAAACTGCTAATTTCGGTTTGATCAGTAAAGTAAAGGCCGAACAAACCACCAGCTTGTTGAGTAAAGAATGGGATTCCAGCTTCATCCGCAGCCGCTTGTAGACCCTGTAATAATTGATCTAATTTTGCAGACAAATCGGTGTAGAAGTTAGGTTGGCGAAGGGTTTCAAACATTTTGATCCCTGCTCGCATAGCCAATGGATTACCCGACAAGGTTCCTGCTTGGTAAACCCCACCTAAAGGCGCGATACATTCCATGATTTCACGTTTTCCACCAAATGCACCGACTGGTAATCCAGCACCAATGATTTTACCCAAAGTCGTTAAATCAGGTTTTACATTATAATATGCTTGCGCACCACCGAGTGCTACACGGAAACCGGTCATCACTTCATCAATAATAAATACTGATTTGTATTGATCACATTGCTCACGAATCGTTTCTAAGAAACCTTTGATTGGTTTAACCAGATTCATATTTCCAGCAACAGGTTCAACAATCACCCCTGCAATCTCTTGACCATATTTCGCAAAACAAGCTTTAACAGCTTCAATATCATTATATGGCAAGGTCACCGTATGCTTGGCAAAATCAGCAGGTACACCCTTTGATGTTGGCTCACCCATAGTCAACATGCCTGAACCCGCTTTAACCAATAAAGAATCTGAATGTCCGTGATAGCAACCTTCAAATTTCACAATCATGTCACGACCTGTATAACCACGCGCCAAACGAATAGCTGTCATGGTTGCTTCAGTACCTGAGTTGGTCATACGGACCAATTCAATTGATGGCATGATCTCACAGATCAAATCAGCCAGTGTGGTTTCATGTACCGTCGGTGCACCAAAGCTTAAACCATCAACTGCTGCTTCTTGTACTGCTTGGATAATATCAGGATGTGCATGACCTAAAATCATCGGCCCCCAAGAACCCACATAGTCCACATAGCGCTTGCCGTCGACATCGTATAAATAAGCACCTTTGGCTTTTTCGATAAATACTGGCGTACCACCCACCCCATTAAACGCTCGTACTGGAGAATTCACTCCACCTGGAATATGTTTACTGGCTTGTTTAAACAATTGCTCTTGTTTTGGAGATAGGCTCATAAATCGACTCAATCCTGTAGAATACTAAAATTTCAAAATGATATAAAAAATCACGATACAAATTAAGATTTTGCAGTTTCTGCAAATAACTGTGCCCAAGCTGCGACACGGGCAGGAATATTTTCAACTGATAGAGCTAATATATCACTAATCACTGCGCAAAGGTCAGCACCAGCCTCAATCACAGCTTGAGAATTTTCAACCGTTAAACCGCCAATGGCACAAATAGGTAAATCAAACTTTTTAGATGCCTGCTGTAATGTCGCTAGACCAATATTACCAGCTTCAGGTTTGGTCGATGTTGCATAAATTGCGCCAAAAGCCACATAGCTTGCTCCTTCAGCGATTGCTTTTTCAGCCAACTCAATTGAGTTTAAGCACGTTCGCCCAATGATGACACCTTGTGGTAAACGTTGCACTGCATCTGAAATTTCACCATCAGATTGCCCAAGATGCACACCTAAACTAAATTGTTCAGCTAAATCTAAATCATCATTAATCAAAAATGGTGTCTGATACTTTTCACACAGTTGCTTGATCTGCTTCACTTCATTGGCTTGGTCAGATTGAGCGACTTTTTTACGGCGATACTGAAGAATAGCGACTTGCTTAGTGCTTAAAGCAACTTCGAGTTTTTCTAATAATAATTGGATTGGATCGTCGTTGGTAATCAGGTAAAGACCGCGCATTCAATATTCTCAAACAATCAAATAAATGGATTATAAGCAAGTTTTCTCAGCGAAGACGTGACAAAAACAAAAAAGCTTAGAAATCTCTAAGCTTTTTTGTTTAATTTATTACCATACTGACAAGATTAGCTTTCAATTTTATCTAGACTACGGTCTTTTAAACTTAAATTGCCACGTACAATATCGGAAAGCATACGCCAGTCAGAAATAAAACTATAAAGTGGTTGCTTAAAGCTTGCTGGCTTATTTTTCTCAAATACAAAATGCCCCACCCAAGCACATGCATAGCCAGAAAGTAGTCCATAGGCCACGTATTTTGCTTTACGTTGACGAATTGCTTTGCTAAAGAAATAAATACCGATACTACTTCCAGCTGCATGCAAACGGCGACTCATCATGCTACGGTGTTCAGTTAAATAAAAACGATAAAATTCTGAATAGTTTTTAATTGGTAATTCAAACTTCGGGTTTTGCGCTAATTCCGATTTAGGCTCAACATACGCGTTCATGATCAATCATCCTGTTTTATTTTTAATCAGCTTAGTTTATTTTATGCTGCAATAACAGCCAAATTCAATATCAAGTCTGTTGACAATTCATCTATATTTGCGACTTCAAGTATTGCCCAGACCATACAAGTCACGAAATAGGAAATTTTGTCATTCTAAATATTTAATTAGTAACGATATAGCGGTAAAAAATACTCAAATGGCATGCTATACAAGTCTTCTGATGACACATTTTAAGTTACAATGCCAGATTAAACATTCAAGAATGTTTAACTCTCTAATAACCATGATTAACACTTAGGACCCTCACATGCTTGAAGTTGAATTAAAGTTTCAAATTCCGGAAGCCCGCCGCAATGCACTCCTTAAAGCATTAGATCCTAAAAAATCCCAAATTATTCAATTACAAGCAAAATACTACGACACACCTGATCGTCAGATGTCCCAACACGGCGCTGCACTACGTCAACGCTTAGAAGGGACGCGTTGGGTACAAACATTAAAAGCAGCGACTAAAAGCCATTTACAACGCTTTGAAGACAATATTGATTTAGGTGAGCTTGCTGAAGCCCCAAGTTTAGATATTGATATTTACCAGAATAAACCCGAAGCACTTGCTGTTTTAAAAAATGCATTGGGGGATAAGTTTGACGAACTCCAATTACAATTTGAAACTGACATCCAACGTACCATCCGTGTGATTCAGTTTGAAGATGCTGAAATTGAAATCAGTCTCGATATTGGTGAAGTCCGAACTGAAACCTCCAAACAAGAAATTCATGAAGTAGAATTTGAATTAAAAAGTGGCTCAATTCAATCACTTTTAGCCTTTAGTTTTGAATGGGTTAAAAAGTATCACTTATGGCTCGATGTACGTAGCAAAGCTGAATTTGGACACTTATTGACTGTGGATCAAAAAGTCAGCCCAGCACAGCTCAGCAAAGAAACCATTTTAAATAAAAAAGACACTGCAGATAAAAATTTACGTGTGCTTATTGCCAGTCAATTACAACATTTATTGCCAAATATTGCCGCGATTTCTGCACAAGTTGCCCAGCCTGAACATATTATTCAAGCACAGACTGCCCTACACCATTTACATTTAAGTCTTTCTCTATTTAAAGATTGGACAGATACCAAAACGGATAAATGGTCACACCAACTTTCAGCGTTTGAGAGTCATTTTAAAAACTTACAACATTTTGAACATATGCAACGCACATTAGGTGCGTTACTGCAAAATCCGAAAACAGCGCAAAGTTTAGATCGGGATATTTTGTATGCTAACGAAAAACTCATCAATTTGGTCAAATCGACTCAAAATGTACAGCACTATTTAGAATTACTCATGTTCAGTTTAGGACAGTCTGCGAAAGCGCCAACCCATGACTTAAAATGGTTTGCGCAAAATACATTGCAAAATCAGTATCGACAGCTACAAGAAAGTTTAAATGAAGCAGATCTTTCCGACCTTGAAAGTTTAGAAGCACTGGCTCAACATTTAAATGAATTAAAATTTAGCTTTCCGATCCTAACCAATATCTATGATGTTAAGAACTTACAAAAATATGCAAAATCTTTAAATGATGCTCAACAAGCATGTGAGCAATATCAAGTGCTTGCTTCATCATCTTCTTACCTACAACAAACCGACCTAGAAGCCAGTGATTGGTTTGCCTTAGGCTGGCTTACCGCAAAACAAGAAGCTTATGCGGAAAAACTGCTTGAAGCGACGGAACAGTTCTTGGTTAGCCGTAAGTTTTTAAAATAAATCAACAGCGAGAAGAGATGGTTTTATTGAATAAAATCATCTCTTTAAATACTGCATAAAATTGAATATTTGTAGTCGCGTGAGTATTCACGTTGCGAATTTGTAATCATTCATTAAAAACTCAAAAAAAACAATTTATCGGATTAAAATCGAGAGAATAAGTAATAAAAATGGAACGGGAAGTATGTTTGAAATTGAATTGAAATTCCAAATACCTGAAGAAAAGCAAGAAATGCTCATTAAAGCGTTTCAAAGAAAAGATACCAATATTCAGCACCTACAAGCCAAATACTATGATACGGCACAATTTATTTTGTCTGAACATTCCATTTCGCTTCGTCAACGCCTTGAAGATGATCAAGAAAAGCAGCAATGGGTACAAACCCTCAAACTCCCAACAGAACAAAGGCTTAAACGTGCTGAATTTGAGGAAAATATCGAAAGCGCGGAAACAGGATTAGATCTAAAAAATTATCTCAGCAATAAGCATATTGCTAAAAATATTAAACACTTATTAGAGCAATATAAAGACGGATTAGAAGTTCAGTTTCAAACAGACATTGAAAGAAAGCTCAGCTTATTTAAATTTCAAAATAGTGAAATTGAAGTCAGTTATGATCACGGTCATATCATCGCCCATCAACAGCGTCTCGAATTACGTGAATTAGAATTTGAACTGAAACAAGGTACTGTTCAAGATCTTATTTCTTTTATCTTACCTCGGATGAAACGCTATAACTTATGGCTTGATACTCGTAGCAAAGCGCAACAAGGTTTTCAGCTTGCACAAAACTCTCCAGACAATCCCGTACAGTTGCAAATGCCACTTGTTCTTGATCCCAAAGATCATCCTGAAAATGCATTAAAAAAGATCGTAAATAATTGTCTATCTCATCTACTTCCTAACAGTACAGCAATTGCATCTGGAAATTTTAATTCCAAACATATTCATCAGGCACGTGTGGCAATTCGCCGCTTAAGAAGTGCTTTAAAAACCTTTTCGAATTGGTCTTTGCATATCGACCCCACTTGGCAAACCCAGTTAACTGAATTGTTTAGGCAACTCGGTTCGGCTCGTGATTTAGATATGATTCGAGAGGAGTTATTACCTCAGCTTGAAGCTGCTGGTGCGCCTAAGTTTAAACTTCCAGAACCACAAGATGTCGACTCGCAAAAATTAACCAAACTGTTTAGATCTTTTAATTTTAATTATTTGGTCCTATCCCTGATTCAATTTATTGCCCAAGAATCAAGTGAAAAATCTCAAATAGCTGTACATAAAGCAGCATTTAAAAAAGTTAGACAATTACATCGCAAAATTCAAATTGATGCAGAAAACTATTTAAATTTAGACATCGAAGCACGGCACCGTACTCGTAAAAACTTAAAGCGTTTGCGTTATAGTATTGAGTTTGTTGCATCATTATCAGATAAAGGCCAAATCAAAAAATATTTAAAAGCCATAAAGCCTGCTCAAGAAAGTTTAGGGCTCTACAATGACCTGATTGTTGCTGAAGATGTGTTAAAAAAATTGGTCAAAGCAGAACCCCAAGTCTGGTTTGCTTTGGGCTGGATTGCCGCAGAACAGCAACGGCTTTTGTTGAAATCACAACAAGATTTGCTGCAGTTTGCCAAGACAGCCGTTTTAGAGTAATTGTAGCTACTATCCTGCTCTTTAAACCGAGATGCTCCGATCACAGCGGACAAAAGCGCATAAGTTTTTAAGCAGGATATGGAATCACGTTTTCAATGACTAAACGACTCAATGCCCTGAATCAGGATCGCTTCTTCAGCACAGCTAAATTTAATATTAAATTGCCCAAAACGCATCCCATAAATACGTGCATCATCATGCTGATAAGCTGGTCGAGGATCTAAAGCCAGTACCGACTCAAGTTCAGCGATATATTTTAGATCCATGTCAGCTGTTTGAAGAAATTTACTTTTTAATTGCTGTGCATGCTCAGACCAAATAACCTGTTTAGGCACAGGCTCATACTGGGCATAACCACTTTGCGCCGCATCCACAGCATCTGAATAATGAATATAAGGTTTAATATCAACAATCGGCGTACCATCTAAAAGGTCACTGCCTGTCACATATACACGAACTGCATTCCCCTCTTTTTTGACGGCTTTAAGTTGTACTACAGATAAACCAATCGGTGCTGGACGATACATACTGCGTGTTGCAAATACACCGATTTTTTTATTTCCACCTAAACGTGGAGGTCTCACTTGAGGGCGGAACTTATCTTTATCTTGTTGATTTTTATTGTCATGAAACTGCCAGATCAACCATAAATGACTAAATTCCTCGATTCCCTCAAATGCTTCCAAGACATTGTAGGGTGCATGCATTTCGATAAAAGACTCCACCTGAACCAGATTTGGTTGTCGAGGAATACCAAATTTTTCAACATAAGGAGAATGCATAATCCCAATAATCGGGAGACTTAACTCAGTCATAATCATTTTTTCTGATAAGTTCAATTAAATATATTCAGTTTATCGAGAATGATTTTAGATTAGAATAGCAGGCTGTTCTAATTTGATAATTTATTGAGACCTTTAATGGCTGCTTTCAACGTCGAAAAGATTACTCACGTACACCACTGGAATGACACTCTATTCAGTTTTAAGACCACACGTGATACTGCATTACGTTTTAAAAATGGTCAATTTGTGATGATTGGTCTTGAAGTCAATGGTAAGCCTTTAATGCGAGCATATTCTATTGCAAGCGCTAACTACGAAGAAGAATTAGAGTTTTTCTCAATTAAAGTGCCTGATGGTCCTTTAACTTCTATTTTGCAAAAAGTAAAAGTTGGTGATGAAATTCTAATTTCTAAAAAACCTACAGGTACTTTAGTGCTTGATGATTTGAATCCGGGTAAAAACTTATACCTTCTTTCATCGGGTACGGGGCTAGCACCTTTCTTATCAACGATTCGCGATCCAGAAACTTATGAACGTTTTGAGAAAGTCATCGTGGTACATGGTACACGCTTTATTTCTGAATTGGCTTACCAGGACCTGATTCTCAACGAACTTCCAAACAATGAGTTTTTTGAAGAGCTGGGTATTAAAGACAAATTGGTTTACTACCCAACTGTGACCCGTGAAGATTTCCATACCCAAGGTCGTGTAACCACTGCGATTGAATCTGGTGCCTTATTTGAAAAAATTGGCTTACCACGTTTTAATCCTGAAACTGACCGCGCAATGCTTTGTGGTAGCCCAGCATTCCTTGATGATGTTGTCGAGCTCCTTGACCAACACGGTCTGAAAGAATCACCTAAAATGGGTGTTTTAGGCGACTACGTGATTGAGCGCGCTTTTGTTGAAAAGTAATTTATTTTTCAAGCAGCGTTAAATTGAAAACCGAGGTTTAATTCAATACCTCGGTTTTTTTACGTTTAATGAATATAAATCAATACAGCCTGATTCCTGAATGCCGCTTCTTGATAGAATTTTTTTAAGTCTTGAAAATACGGCAAAATATACTTTAAACCTTCTTCACTGTCTTCATCCCACATATTTGGATAAATATCAGCTTGGTCCAAGGCTTCAATATCATATTGGCTTGAAAACTGATGATCACTGACCTGCTCTATTGCGGTTTCAACTTGCTTCACTTGCTCCGCTGTCAAATATCTGGCTGGACCTATTCCTAAATCCTCACCAATTTCCTCACCACCGAAAAAAACCTTCGCTAAAGGACCTTGTCCTCCATAAGAATCACCATTTAAGATGAAATGAATAGCATGCCATGCCTTATCCAAATCTAAAGCTTGAGATTGTTGATCTTTTTGATCACTATAAACATAGGCTTCAAGTAAGTTTGGTGATTGAATAAAGTGTTCTAATTGTTGCGTTGAAATACTCAGTAAATTGCCGATCATTGACATTGTTTTCACTCTTTTTTCATTATTCTTCAAATTTATAAATTAAAAAACCATGCATGTATAGGGTCTGTTAACAGACCCTATAGTTTTACTTAAAAAATTTGTAATTTAAACGATCAATTTAAACCTTTCTGAGCTTGACCATATTGGTCAGCCATTACTTCAACCAATTGATCAGGTTTAATATACTTCTTAATCACAGCATCCACATCTGCTTTGGTCAGTTGAGCAAACTCTTGATCTCTTAAAGCACGACTATCCATTTTCTTATTGCGTTCAAGCTGGCTGTTTAACATACGATGAATCACACGCTCATCTTCTAAAGACGTCACACGTTGCTTCATGATATTGGCTTTAGCCGCTTCCAACTCTTGACTGGTTACTCCTGTCGCTAATAAGTCATTCAGCACTTTACGCACCACTTGCGATACTTCAGCAGATTTTCCTGCTGTGTAATTGGCTTCGATCGACAATGCACCCGCTTCATTAAAAGAGTCCAAGTTTAATTGACTACCAAAACCATAAACCAACGCATTTTTTTCACGAAGCTCTTGTCCTAAACGTGAAGACAATTGCGAGTCACCCAAAATATAGCTAAAGACAATCAATGCTGCGGCATCTTTATTGTCTACACCTACAGGCAAGGTCTGCAAAGCTTGATAACTACCAAACTCACGCTGTTCTGAAAGGGCATGCACTTTCTGCGCTTTATAAGTGGTAAATTCTGTTGATAGACGCTGATAAGGTTGTTTAGCTGACCAATTGCCAAATTGTTGCTCAAGTAATTTTTTGATCGGTTTTGCATCATACTGCCCAGTGATAGCAATAAAGGCATGATCCATTGCAAAGTATGTTTTATATAAATCGACAACTTGTTGGTTGCTTGCTGCTTGAATCTGTTTTTTCGCCAGTTCTGGTTCAAAATGATAACGTAAATCACCCGGCTGATAGGTTTCAAGTAAGCGTGCAATGGTTAAAGAGGATACTGTTTCAGGCTCAGTATATGGTCGATCCAAACTAGATAAGCTTTGTAATTTAATTAAATCAAATTGTGATTGTTCAAATTTAGGGCTCTTCATCACCGACACGATATATTTAAAGAACTCTTCAAATTTTTCTTTTTTCGCTGAAATTTGAATAGTAATCCCGTTATCCGATGCCGTTGCAGTTGCTCCACCACTTGCTTCAATGGTTTTATCTGCAATGTTCTGTAAGCTATATTGCTCAGAAGCACGTAATAATAAATAAGCCGTAAAATCGAGGATTTGTGCCTTATTCATTAAAGATTCAGCTGTACCAAAATTAACCTCAATGGTTGCATAGGTTTTATCATCACGTGTCGAGGTTGGGAATAAAGCATACTTCATTCCATTTTTTAAAGTGCCACGTTGAATCTTTTTCTCCGTTGCAGTTAAATATTGTTTTGATTTTTCAACATATTGAGCAACTTCAGCTTGATAAACACTGACATCTTTTAACGGTTCTACTGCAGCAGCTTGTTGATCTAAAGTTTTTGGTTTTTCAGCAGCTTGCTTTTGCTCCAAGGCCTTTTTCTGATCTTCAGGTGTCGGTTGAATATCACCATTAAAACGGTGCTGCTCAGTTAAAAATGCTTTTAAAGTTGCATTAGTTTCAGCTACGCTTAACTTTTGAATGGCTTGTTGATCTTTAAAATATTGTGCCCAATTGCCATGCGATGACACCACATAATCACTTAACATACCACCGACAGCAGCAGCACTGGTCAATAAACTTTCATTGGCATTCTGGATCAGATTTTTAACCCGTTTTAATTCAACATCATCAAAACTTTTATTTTTTTCTACACCCGCAATCAACGCACTGTCAATTTTTTGAGCATCATGGTTTGGTGCATAAATTGCCCCCATAAATACCAAGTTAAAATCATCATCTAACCATGTTGTAGACTGGACATTGGTCGCAACGCCAGTTTCTACCATGCTGGAATATAGATGACCACTCGGTTGTAAGGTATATAAATATGGTGCAAGTGCTAATACTGGCTGAATTTTTTCATTCTTACCATTCATATAAATATTGAATTTGGCAAGATCACTGCCCTTTTTCACCACAAAATTACGATTTTTTATGGTTGAAGAATCAAGTAAAGGTACTGTTGCTTGTTCAGGAATCTTACGTGCAGCTATCGCACTAAAGTTTTTATCAATGGCTTTTAAAACTTCTGCTTTATCAAATTTACCAGCAATCACCATCACCGCATTATTCGGTGCATACCAGTCTTTATAGAATTTGTTCAATTCATTCATTTTAATTGACTGTAGTTCAGCAAGATCACCGATCGGTAAACGACCTAATGACTTGTTGCCATAGGCTGCTTTCCACATTTGATCCATCAGCACAGCAAAAGGCTGATCCATACGCACTTCGCGTTCACGCATCACAATATTGATTTCTGAAGGAACGAATTGTTCTTGAAGCACCAATTTGTCCATACGTTGTGACTCTAAATAAATCACTTCGTTTAAGGTATTTTGGTCTGGACGTACAATATTGGTATATTTAGTCGAATAATAATCGGTACTGGCATTGGTCATTAACGTATATTGATCTAAACGGCGTTGAAATTCTTCGCCTTTTACATCTTGTGTGCCTTTAAACGCTAAATGTTCAAGTAAATGTGCAAGACCACCTTTGCCTTGTGGATCATTTAATGAACCGGTCAAATAAACCGTATTCATAAAGACTTTACTTTCTTTGTCATTCGGTGCAAGTAAAACTCTAAAGCCATTCTCTAGCTTATATTCTTCGATATTATGTTCAGATTTAACCAGGATGGCTTGAGCAAAACTAGACGCACTAAAACCAAGAATACAAAGCGACAAGGTGAGTTTTTTCAACTGCATGAGCATAGGAGAATCCAGAATTTTTTAAATTTTAAACAGTTATAAGCTAAACATCTTAAGAAATTCTGAACAAAATTTATAGTAAAGTTTTGAAAAAAGAGCCGTTTATTTCAACGGCTTTTGTAATGATTTGAGCATCTCTAGCTTAAAATCAATTTAAATAAAAATCTCAGCTTGCATAAATAACTGTGCATAACCTGAAATTTCGATACGTTGACCATCCTGAATATCACAAAACAATTTTCCACCGCGCGCTGATGCCTGATAACCGATAAGTTGTTTTTTACCCAGCTTCTCAGCCCATAAAGTCGCTAAACCAGTATGCATTGAACCTGTTACAGGATCTTCATCTATCCCTTTATGCGGGGCAAAATAGCGAGCCACATAATCATAATCGTTTGAAGCTGCGGTAATGGTCACATCATAGCCTGCAGACTCCGCAGTTAATGCGGTACTCACATGATATTGTTCTGCAATTTTTCGGATATTGGCTAAGTTTGGTGTTGCATTTATCACGTCTTGTGCAGATTCACAAACTAAAATATACGCTTGCGCATTGAGATAGACTTCTTTAAAAGGCTGATCAATGACATGATTCAATAATTCTGGATAATCGATCATTTTTTGCGGCTGACGAATCGGGAAATTCATCTGGATCTTTCCATCCTCAGCTTGCTGGATGATAAAAATCCCCAAATCTTTAACATGAAAATGAATTGTCTTCGCTTGGCTATAGTCTTTAAATAAAACAAAAGCTGAAGCTAAAGTTGCATGCCCACAAAAATCGACTTCAACTTGTGGTGTGAACCAGCGAATTTGATAATTTTCATCATCAATGCGTTTTACAAAAGCAGTTTCTGCCAAATTATTTTCTAAGGCAATATTTTGCATCAAAGCATCATCCAGCCAGTCATCTAAGACCAATACAGCAGCAGGGTTACCCTTAAACAATTGTTGTGTAAAAGCATCAACTTGGTACATTTTCATTGTTAAAACTCCTCATTTTAATCTATTCTAAGTGATACTAAAAATGATTACAGATACAGTCTATGTTTTAAAATGGTTACAGTTAAAACTTGAGCTTGATCGTATAGACCATTTAAAATACAACTGTTTTATAGATTCATTTGAAGTTTATAACCTACCCTAGATCAATAATTATGGAATAAGCACGATGAAAATAAGCATAAAACTCCAAAGCGTCGTTATAAGCAGCCTAATCCTATGTTCTCCACTGACTTTTGCAGCCGATACCATTTGGATTGCTGGAACCACACATAAAGGGACAGTGACCGTACCTATAGAGAATGGCCCTAATGTGGTTTGGAAATGCGACGGTACTGTATGTCGAATGTCTGGTCCTTGGGGCAATCAACTTTCAATAGACTCATGTCAAAGTTTGGTCTCCCGAGTTGGGAAAATCACCTTCTATAAAAATTCTGCTGGAAAAATTTGGACAAAAAATTCAAAAGAATTGGCTGAGTGTAATCAAGCAGCAAAATAGAACCTTTTAGCGTCAGCAGGTCATCATATTTATCAGCAATATGATCGTGATAAACTGCTATTTATAGTCGAGAATACTCTGACTTGTTTTAATGAATCAGCGCTTAATGAATATGCGTTTAATGAATCAGAGTATGTTTGATAAACTTGAGTTGAAAAAAAACACCTAAATTTAATTTAAGTGTTTTTTATGGCATTTAAATAATATAGAAAAATAAGTTAACTATGTTTTAACTCGTCTCTCTCATCTGAAAGTAAAATGCTTTGATCTGTCTGTCCCATCAATTGACTGGTCACAACACCTGCAGTCATCGAACCATCAACATTTAACGCAGTACGCCCCATATCAATCAAAGGCTCAATGGAAATCAGCAAAGCCACCAAAGTCACAGGTAAACCCATAATCGGTAAAACAATCAGTGCAGCAAAGGTTGCGCCACCACCGACACCTGCAACGCCAATTGAACTTAAAGTCACTACGCAAGCTAAAGTTAAAATCCAGATCGGATCAAGTGGATTAATCCCCACTGTTGGGGCAACCATCACCGCAAGCATTGCTGGATATAAACCCGCACAACCATTTTGTCCAATCGTTGTACCAAATGAAGCAGAAAAGCTGGCAATAGACTCAGGCACACCCAAACGGCGAGTTTGTGCTTCAATATTTAATGGAATACTTGCCGCACTCGAACGACTGGTAAAAGCAAAGGTTAATACAGGTAAAACCTTTTTAAAGAATCGGATTGGGTTAACGCCTGTCAGCAATAATACGATTGCATGTACCGCAAACATGATGGCTAGTCCCAGATAAGAGGCAACCAAGAAACCACCAAGATTAACAATATCAGCGGCTTTAGAACTTGCCACGACTTTCGTAATCAAGGCAAATACACCATAAGGTGTAAGCGTCATCACCAATCGAACTAACTTCATCACCCACGCTTGCAAAGTATCAATTGCAGTGACGATACGTTGTCCCTTTTCGGCATCATCTCTGATCAGGTTAAGCCCTGCCAAACCGAGCATCGTAGCAAAGATCACTACACTAATGATTGAGGTTGGATGTGCTCCAGTGAGTTCAGCAAATGGATTTGTTGGCAAAAAAGATAAAATAAAATCAGGTACATTTAAGTCTGTGACTTTACCAATATATTCAGATTGAATTGCTTCAAGACGTGCTGTTTCCTGTGTCCCTTGTACAAGACCCGCCGCACTTAATCCAAATAGATTGACCACAAACACGCCAACCAAAGCGGCAATAAATGTGGTGATTAATAATGTACCAATACTAAAAATACTAATCTTGCCTAATGACGATGCATTATGTAACTTAATCACAGCACTCAGGATAGAGACCAGCACTAATGGCATCACCACCATTTGCAAAAGCTTAACATAACCATTTCCAACGATATTAAACCATTGAATAGACTCAGTTAAAATTTCAGAATTTGTACCATAAACCCAATGTAATCCTAGCCCAAATACCACACCTAAACATAAACCGGCAAACACTTTTTTAGCCAGACTCCAATCTGTCTTTCTGGTTTGCATCAGCAATATGATCAAGGCAATGAATATGACAATATTCAAAATGAGCGTATAGTTCATTCGAGTTCCAATAGTTTTGATCGTTTTATTATAAGCTTATTGTGAAATATCCAATAGTCTTTAGCATTTTTTGATATTTAAGTGTTGTTTTCTCAACATACACTATTAATAATAAAAACATCACTTTAGCGCACTCATGAATTTTTTGTATAAGCTTATACAAATAAAGACTAACACTCAGAATATAGGCCATCTCATGAATTCACATATCCAAACTGTTGAACTTTCTAAGGCTTATCGCCTGTTAAATCACGGTCCAACCGTGCTTGTCTCAGCCCAGTATGAAAACGAAAACAATGTTATGGCAGCAGCTTGGGCTTGTGCCTTAGAACTTGTGCCTGCCAAAGTGAGTGTAGTTCTAGACAAAAGTACAAAAACTCGTGAATTAGTTGAAAAGTCAGGGCATTTCATCCTACAGGTACCGACACTCAAACAACTTAAGCTGGTACAACAATTAGGCTCAATCAGTCAGTTTAATGATCCTGAAAAACTCTCACACTGCCATACGCCACTTTTCCAATTTGAGGGATTTCAGCTCCCTGCGGTTGAAGGCTGCGCTGCATGGTTGATCTGTGAACTGATTCCTGAACCGCATAATCAACAAAGCCATGATTTATTTATAGGCAAAGTCGTCGCTGCGTATGCGGATGATCGCGTATTCCGAAATGGCCATTGGTATTACCATGAAGTTGGCGCTGAATGGAAAAGCCTACATCATGTTGCAGGTGGACATTACTATACGATCGGAGATCCTGTAGATGCCAATCTATAATCTATAATCTATAATCTATAATCTATAATCTATAAGCTTAATCCTTACGAAATTTGCTTGTCGATGGGCCAATCTGTTTTAAATCATGTTTAATTCATAATTGTTCAATAATCTAAACAGACTGAGCCCTTCATATTAATCATACATATCCTGCAATAAGCTGCGATTTTACCAACTGGTTAAGTTGTGTGAGTAAGCCCTGATTATTCCCAAACTAAATACTGATTATTTATTGTCATTTTTTTAAATTCACCTTAAGGTGAATTAACGGAAAATGGATAATCTGCACAATGACCAAGATCGGATCGAATAAAATTCAGCTGAGTATCTTTCTATGCCTGTGTATGTGTTTAGGCATTGGCATTCTCCGATTTTCCTATACTGCATTATTGCCCTCTACCCGTCTTGCTTATCATTGGGACTCCAGTTTTGCCAGTATATTAAGCAGTGCAAATCTGCTGGGGTATTTAATTGGTGCATTGTGGGCAATGAAATTGCCTCAAAACTTTACCATGCCTCGATATATCATTTTGGCGGCATTTTCTGGAACGGTGAGTTTACTCAGTTGTGCTTTTTCAGGTCTTCCCGAAAGCTGGTATGTCTTTTGGCGTGTCATTTCTGGCATCAGTGGTGGCTTATTGATGATTCTAGCACCCAGTATCGTTGCACATTGCAGCAAAGCTGAAGAACGTTTAACCATCAACTTCATTGGCTTTAGTGGTATTGGCATTGGGGTATTATTGGCAACCCTGTTTTTGCCTTATCTCGACAGAATCAACACACAATCTGCATGGATGATTTTATTTGCATTCTCTGCTGTCATTTGTTTGATCATTGTTTATTTACTCAATCTGTTTAAAAATCATCTAGATCATATCAGCGTAGCAAACAATCAAACGGGGACAGTCAATGGTATGTATTTTAGTTTGCTGATTGTCTATGCATCTAGTGCTTTTGCCTATGTTCCCCACTCATTGTTTTGGATTGATTATCTTAAAAACCCCCTGCATCTTAATCTATATCTTATTAACTTGAATTGGATTTTGTATGGTTCAGGCAGCGCCTTAGGTGCAATCAGTGCTTACTTACTGGCACGAAAATTTGGCAATTTTACCGCATTAAAAATATTATATAGCCTATATATTTTGGCAATCTTTATTGCGATTTTTTCAACCCATCCAATCCTTACCTATACCTCATCCTTTTTTACTGGTTTGCTTAATCCTGCTGTGGTTTTCCTTACTTCATATACCATTTTACACCTTTATCATGTGGCCTATAAAAAACTATGGAGCATAGCAACATTAGCTTTTGCTGTGACTCAATTGGTTGGTGGAATCTGTTTTAGTAGCTTGCAACATTGGGGTGTTTCCTATCATCAGCAATTTATACTTGCCTCATGTGTACTCGCTGTAGGTACAGCACAATTTTTTATCTATTCTCTAACCCATCAAACACAACTGCATAAAAGCTAAAATAAATAATCAAGTTGCGTGAATCATATTGCTATTAAAAACTTCTCCACCCCTTTGAAAAAGATCAGGATGAGGGTGCTTTATCTTAATCTATGCTTTAAAAAAGGACAGATGAAAGAAGCCTAGTGCTTCGTTTTAGAATCGCGCCAATTTAAACACGCTAAGCTTTATCCACCGTAAAATAATCGGCTTTGCACAAAGAAATAATTTAAATATCAGTCTCAAACACATAAGTTTTAGCTTTCACTTAAAGCACTTTGCTCACAGTTATTGACCATTTGGCATATAAATTGCTCTTTGTAATGCAGGGATGGCAAAATCATAAAGGTTTTAAGATGAATACTGAAATTAAAAAAATTCAACCTGAAGATGAAGTTTTAAGTGCGGGAAAGAACCTGACATTTGGTTTACAGCATGTACTCACCATGTATGGTGGTCTGATTGCAGCACCTTTGGTCGTAGGTACGGCGATTGGTCTAAATGCAGCTGAAATTGCCTTATTAATTACGGCGTCTATTCTTGTGGGTGGTTTGGCAACATTACTACAAACGCTTGGACTAAAGTGGTTTGGTGCAAAACTTCCAATTGTACAAGGCACTTCATTTGCTGCTGTCGCAAGCATGATCGCGATTGGTACAACTGGGGGAAATATTCAAACGATTTTCGGTGCTGTGATTGTCAGTTCTATTTTCGGGATATTGATTACTCCATTTTTCTCAAAAATAGTGCGTTTCTTTCCACCGATTGTGACGGGTTCAATTATTACCATTATTGGGATTTCACTTTTACCTGTTGCAATCCGCTGGATTATGGGTGGTAACCCTAAAGCACCCGAATGGGGCTCACTGGAAAATATAGGGATTGCAGCCTTTACCCTCGGTGTACTACTTGTGGTGAGCCGCTTTGGTTCAGCTACAATGGCGCGACTAGGCGTACTCATTTCAATTATTGTTGGTGCAATTTTTACCATCCTGCTTGGTGTTGCTGACTTTTCAAAAGTGGGCAATGGTGATTTATTTGCTTTCCCACATCTATTTGCTTTTGGTCTACCCAGCTTTGAAATGTCCGCGATCTTAACCATGTGTATCGTGACCATCGTGATCCTTACTGAAACAACAGCCAGCCTATTAGCGATTGGTGAAATTGTTGATACAAAAATGGATAGTCATCGTTTAGCAGATGGTTTAAGAGCAGACATGCTATCTTCTGCGATTGCGCCATTATTTGGTTCATTTATGCAATGTGCATTTGTCCAAAACGTGGGACTGGTTGCCATTTCAGGTGTTAAAAGCCGTTTTGTGGTAGCAACAGGTGGTGCTATTTTAGTTGTACTGGGTTTATTACCGATTTTCGGACGTTTAATTGCTGCGATTCCGATGCCTGTTTTAGGTGGCGCGGGTATTGTTTTATTTGGTAGCGTTGCAGCAAGCGGTATTCGTACATTATCAAAAGTGGATTATCAAACCCAATCCAATCTCATTATTGTTGCTGTGTCGATCTGTGTCGGCTTAATTCCTTTAATCAGTCCTGATTTCTTTCATGCATTTCCCAAAGTATTCCAAACTTTATTTCATTCAGGAATAAGTGCGACGTGTATAGCAGCAGTATTACTCAATATTTTCTTTAATCACCTTTCATTTGGTAAAAAACCTGTTCGATCTTCAGTCAAAAATGTACAAACGGCCATACATTAAGATAAAAAAAGCAGAGTTTTAATAAAAACTCTGCTTTTTTCTTTCTATTTAACTGCTAAGAACAGCAAATGATTGGATGCTTTTCTTAAAACCATTATTTTGTGGTTGGCATATGCTTTTTAATAAAAGCAACCAATTCAGGATTCTTTTCAACAATCGCTTGAGTATGACTCGCATCTTTCACAGGTAAGAATGTTACATCAGTACCCATATCTTTTAAGCGTTGTTGTAATGCTTCTGTGACAGGATAAGGTACAGCCATATCAGCAGTTCCCTGAATAATCATCACAGGACTATTAATTTTCTTGGTTGCAGGTTGGTTCTCAGCTAAGAATTTTTTTACCGTCGGATTTTCTTGGAAATTATCGACTAATCCAGGATAGTCTAAAACAGTTTTTCCGCCATTCTTAACAATATAATCACGGATATCATCGGCAAATTTATTATGCAATTCATCTAGACATAAGCCATTTTCACCCGTTGAACCTTCCGCAAATTCTGCAATATTTTTTGAACGATCTTTGAAAACTTCTCGATAATTAAACTTAGGTTCATAGGCAGTCACACCAACTGTGGTATAAGCAGCATATGCCAATAATTCAGCATAAACTTCAACAGCAGTACCTACTGGGGCTGTTCCAGCTTGTTCTTTTTGAAGGATATCTCGAATTGCTTGTGGCGCAACGACAGAAATAATATAACCCAAACTTGAGGCAGGTGCGCCTGCGACAGCACCTTTGTAGTTGGAGTCGGTATTGGAAAATTCAGCAGTTCCTAAAGAACCATGCCCACCCTGCGATTGGCCAACAGACATCCACTGACCATTGATCTGATTACCATAGCGCTCTTTATATGCTTTCACTGCATAAATCGCTGAATTTGCTTCACTCTTTAAATTTAGATATGGATGCATACCCGGTGTGCCCAAGCCTTCATAGTCTGGGGCAATAATCACATAACCCTCATTTAACAGACTTTGTGCCATATTTTTAAATCGCGGATTAAATTTATTTCGACTTGGCGCACAACTATCACCCACACCCACTGTACCATGTTCCCAAACTACAACTTTCCAACCATCTGCAGGTCGTGTTGTTTTGGGAATAAAAACCATGGCTGTGGCTTTCTTGGTTTCACCGAGTACATTCGGCATATTATAAGTCATCACTTTGACTGATGTAGCCTCATTGATCACATCTGAATTATATGTATTTTCAGATACATAATTCTTATTTGAACCCCAGTTATTCCAATTATTATCGTCATCATTACATGCAGTTAAAAATAATACTGAACCGCAGGTCATTGCCAATAATGTCCGTTTAAATAATGCTTTCATTACTAAGTCCTCAGTTTTTATTGTTTGAACAACTCCGTGTTCAAGCTACTAATTAAACATAAAAAAATGTATCTTGCTAGGATACTTTTAACCAAATAGTAAAATAATATATAGATACAAATGCTTATCTTTAATTTAAATTCGCATAAACCAAATTCATGCAATAGAAACGCCAGCATCAGTCATTAAACCATCCCACAGATTACGCAGAAATACATCATTGTGGATCATAGAAATAGCTCAAAAAAAAATGCGATCTCGAATGCCTGTTGAGATAAATAGCAATCATGCTTCGTAAATAGCCTTGATCAAAAGCCAATCAAATCTTCTATAAAAGTGTATAAATTGAGCATATATAAATATAAAAAAGCAGAGCTTCGATGGAAGCTCTGCTTTTTCTATAAATTGCTATTCCCTATTTAACCACCAAGAAAACCAAATAATTTGATAATTTTCTAAAAACAATTATTTCGTAGTCGGCATATGTTTTTTAATAAAATCAACCAGTTCAGTATTCTTCGCTATAATCGCTCCGGTATGGGTTTCATCTTTCACAGCTAAGAATGTGACATCTGTTCCCATTGCTTTTAAACCTTCTTGTAATTTATTTGTAACCGTATAAGGCACAGAGGTATCAGCAGTTCCCTGAATAATCATCACAGGTGTATTAATTCTTTTCGTTGCAGGTTGATTATCTACCAAGAATTTTTTCAAGGTCGGATTCTCTTGGAAATTATCGATTAAGCCTGGATAATCTAAAACGGTTTTACCTGCATTTTTAGCGGTATAGTCATTAATATCATCGACAAATTTTTTCTGCAAATCAACAAAGCATAAGCCGTTCTCCCCCGTTGAACCTTCTGCTAATGCAACAATACTTTTTGAACGCTCTTTAAACACATCTCGATAATTAAACTTAGGCTCATAAGCGGTCACGCCAACAACGGCAAACGATGTATAGGTCAATAACGTAGCATAAACTCCAGCTGCAGTACCTACTGGTTTTTTCCCTGCTTGCTCATCTTGGAGAATATTTTGAATGGCTTTTGGTGCAACATCAGCAATAATTTCCCCCAAACTTGAGGCTGGTGCGCCTGCCACAGCACCTTTATAGTTGGCATCATTATTGGAAAACTCTGCCGTACCTAAAGACGCTTGTCCGCCCTGAGATTGCCCGACCGACATCCATTGACCATTGATTTTATTACCATAACGCTCTTTATATGCTTTCACTGCATAAATTGCTGAGTTTGCTTCGCTCTTTAGATTTAAATATGGATGCATACCTGGCGTACCCAAGCCTTCATAATCAGGGGCGAGAATCACATAGCCTTCTTTTAATAGGCTCTGTGCCATCGGTATAAATCGATCATTAATTTCATTTCTACTCGGTGCGCAACCATCACCCACACCTACAGTACCATGCTCCCAAACCACTACCTTCCAACCATCAGTAGGTCTCTTGGTTTTTGGAACAAAAACCATTGCTGTAGCTTTCTTAGTTCCACCGAGTACGTAGGGCATATTATAGGTCATGACTTTGATTGATTCAGCCTCAGGCATGCGACCTAAATTATAGGTACTTTCAGACACATAATCTTTATTTGAACCCCAGTTATCCTTGTTATCATCATCATTACATGCAGTTAAGAATAATGCTGAACCGCAAGTCATTGCCAATAGGGTTTGTTTAAATACTGCTTTCATTACCAATTCCTCAATTTTTTTATTGTTTGAACAGCTCCGTGTTCACCCTTAATTAAGCATAAATAAATGCGTCTTGCTACAATATTTTTTAATAAAACAGAGGAATATCTCACATTTATAAATTATTATTTTTCTTTATCTCGTGAAATTTCATCAATATTTTGTAATATTATAAATACAGATGAAATTCCAACAGTGGTTTATTTTAATAATTTAAAATCAAAATAATGCAATAAAAATACCAACAAAAATGGTTAAACCAACCCAACGGTTATGTCTAAATGCCCAAAAGCATAGTTGTGGATCGCGCGCTTTGGTTTTTGTCCATTGATAAATAAAATCTGCAACAACCAATAACAAGGCAATCAAGCCAAATGGAATCAATAAATTTTCTAAATATAATGCTGTACCAATCAACAATACACTGGTCAATTGCAATAAAGAGATGATCTGAATATCGTATTTTCCAAAAAGAATGGCAGTTGATTTCACCCCAATTTTTAAATCATATTCACGATCTGTAATTGCATATTGGGTATCATATGCCACCGTCCATGCTAAATTGCCAAAATAAAGCAACCAACAGGTCCAGTCTAAAGGTTTCCCCATTGCGGTAAACGACATCGGAATCCCCCAAGAAAATGCCATCCCTAAGACCACTTGTGGTAAATGGGTATAACGCTTCATAAAGGGATAAATAAAGGCGAGGACTAATCCTGCAAGCGCGCAATAAAAAGTTGCGATCGGTAAGAAAAACAAAGTACACGCACTGGCCGCCACCAAACCCACAAACACCCAGACTGCTTCTTTGGCTGAGATCACCCCAGTAGCTAGTGGACGATTTTTAGTTCGTTCCACATGTGCATCCACTTTACGATCAGCAAAATCATTGATCGCACAACCAGCTGCGCGCATAAAAATTGTCCCCAAGACCATTGCAACCAGTGTCACAATATCGGGGATACCTTCTGCAGCAATCCATAATGCCCACATGGTCGGCCATAAAACCAATTCTGTCCCAACTGGTTTATCAAAACGACACAGATAATAATAAGCTTCTAAGCGTTGTTGCCAAGTGGTGTGTTGCGCGATCGACATAACAGTCCTTCAATACTCTATTTTGAAATATGCTGTTGTTGCAAAAATTGCTCAAAGGCAGGTAAAAAAGTCTCTTGAACAATAAATTTACAACCATGCCAAGTATAACAACTTTGACGTGTCCAACCTTCTGCTAATTTTAAAACACGCCGTTCACACAACGGATTGGTACGTTGAAATAAAAATTTTCCGATCGGTTTGGTTCGAATATGCTTAAACAAACGTGCTTTGCCATGGATACTGAGAATGGGAAAAATACTTTTTGCTTTGACCCATGGCTGTGCATCACAACCAAATAAGTAACTTTCACGTACCCATGAGGTATGTTGCTGTGGCATCTGCATCCATTGACTATCCAGCACACTCATTCTTTGATAATGCTCTTGAATCGGTTGAACTTTAAAAACACCACCCGCGACATCAGTCAACTGCTGAGTCAATGAACCTTGTGCATACAACCATGTTTTTAATTCAGGAGGAAACGTCTTATCCCGTATTGTGCATGATTGTTTCAATGTTCAGCCCTTCAAATTTTGGATGACTTAGTGTAACTGAAATTTTTTGTTTTGTTTAAATTGATCTGCTAAATACTAAATTTGCATGAACAATCCATCAAAAATAAAAACAAAGAAACGCGAGATTCAAGTGAAAATTAAGATAACTTTATTTCATCAACTTCGCACCAACTGGTTTTCTCTTTTAATCACTATTTTGATTTGTATCACTTTCTGCTACATTTTAAATATTAACACTGATCTCAGGTATTTTAGGGCCTCGCATAATGAATATAAAAACAGCATTACAACTCAGCATTTTATGCATTCCTTCAACATATAGCTTTGCACTTAACTTATCCAATTCACCGATTCAACAAGTCACACTGTATCCTACACTGGCAAAAATTGAACGAACCATTCCTGTACAAGCAGGAGAACAACTTGTCACATTGAATGGCCTTGCGGCAAACTTCAATATCGATCAACTGCAATATCAAAGTAGTAATATTGAAGTCAATGCGGTTTCTCATACAGATAGTGCACTGGATAAACCCGCTGGAAATGAGTCTTCTCAATTGCGCAATAATATAGAGGATATTAAAAAGAAAATTTCTGAACAAAACTCAATTATTCAAGCGGCTGAATTACAAAATAAGTTTTTAGAAAATGTCATTAAAGGCTCTGCACCTAAAGTACGTAAACAAGCCTATGAGGCATTTATTGCGATTGATCAAGCCAAAGCAGAAAAAGAAAAGTTACAACAACGTTTACAAGAACTTGAACAAGATTTAAATGCCATTGGCGACAGTGAGTTTAACCAACGCACACTTAAGTTTTATGTTAACGCCCCGCAACGTGGTGAAATTAAAATTAGCTATATGGTGCCTTATGCACGTTGGCAACCGATATATAAAGCCGAATTAAATACCCAAACCAAGCAAATTAAACTCACCCGTATGGCAATGATTGCACAAAAAACTGGTGAAGACTGGAACAATGTTAAATTGGCATTGTCCACAGCAACACCGCAAAACTACGTTCAACAAGTGCAGCCACAACAATGGTGGGTCAACTATTATGAACCAGAACCTGTACGACCAATTTATCCCGTTGCACCAGCGCCTATGGCTTTAGCTGAAATGAGTTATGATGAAAAGTCGACAGCTAAGGCCAAAAAAGCCCCGCCTCAATTTCCACAATTTCAAGCGGCTGATTTAAATTTTAGCACTGAATTCCGTTCAGAAACCAAAGCCTCCATTCCCAGCAGCCAACAGCAAATCTTTTTACCTTTAAGTACTGAACAATATGCCGCAAAACTTTCAGTTTGGGCAATTCCTAAGCAAAGCACTCAAGCGACAATTAACGCTGAAATTTCAAAACTTGATCAAAATTGGCCTTCTGGAACAGTAAAACTTTATCGTGATGGCGACTATATTGGACAAAGAGCTTGGAGCAATAGCGCAGATGAAGCACTTCAAATGAGCTTTGGTACAGATGATCAAATTCAAGTTAAAGTGACTGATTTAACCGACAAAAAAAATCCAGTCAAAGGTACTCAATCGGAAACCATCCGAAAACAGCAATATTCAGTACAAAACTTACATAGCTACCCAATTCAAGTTACGATTTTTGAAGCTGAACCACAAAGCCAGAACGGTAAACTCAGCACACAATCGACCTATAATATCCCACCGACTGCAACACAATGGAATGGGCAACCCAATATCAACCAATGGCAAATTGATTTAAATCCGAAGCAGATTTATAAATTAGATATTCAGCATCAATTTAAATATCCAAGCAAAGGAAGAACTTCAGGGTTTTAACTTTGGTTTTTATACAAAATTTAGCCCAGTCATGACTGGGCTTTTATTTTAATCAGCTAAATGCGGTTAATTTTGATAGGTATTAGAGATAATCGCCTTCTCTTTCAGGCTGATATAATATTTTTTCAATTTTAACTTTCATCAAGTGACCATCTGGTTGAGGCCATTCGATTTCCTGTCCTTCAGCCAAGCCAAGAATTGCCGTACCTACAGGTGCAACCACATTGACCTGCCCTGCCTCACCACGAAAATCATGCGGATAGACCAAAGTAATTTCGGTTGCTTCCGTAGAAGGAGCAATGGTGATTAAAACCTTTGCATTCATCGTCACCACATTGGGCGGCATATCTTGAGGCGCAACCACATCTGCTCGTGCCAATTCCTCTTCTAAATGCTGCATTGTCACAGTCAACTTCGACTGATGTTCCAACATCGTTTCTAAGCGATGTAAATCTTGTTCTGAAATAATAATATTTGGTTTACTAGCCATGTGCCTAATTCCTTCGATCTTTCACATCATTTGGGTATAGCAGCGATGTTTATAATGGGTCTGTTGACATTTCATAAATGAATTAAGCCACAAGCCGTAAATTTCAGCATGCAACCTGTATGTCGGAAACGTGAAACGAAGTATCAATAAACTCCAATAATCTACTTCTTTTATAACAGATATTTTCTGCAATGTTTAAGCTTTTCAACTTATTGAACAACCATAAAAAAGCCCCCTTGAGAGGAGGCCTTCTCAAGTTAATGCTTATTTAGCATAAACGGGGAATTTTGCACAGACTGTTTCAACTTTCGCTTTAACCGCATTGATAACCGCTTCATCACCTTTTGCATCGAGGATATCCGCAATCCAACCTGCCAAGTCGCGAACTTCAGCTTCACCAAAACCACGTGTTGTTACTGCTGGCGTACCGATACGGATACCAGAAGTGACAAACGGAGAACGTGGATCATTTGGTACCGCATTTTTGTTGACCGTAATATGAGCAGCGCCTAACCAAGCATCAGCATCTTTACCTGTCACATCTTGCTTAATTAAAGACAACAAGAATAAATGGTTTTCTGTACCACCAGATACAACATCATAACCACGTGAAATCAATACTTCAGCCATCGCTTTAGCATTTACCACCACTTGTTTTTGATATTCTTTGTATTCAGGCATCATTGCTTCTTTAAAGCAAATTGCTTTTGCTGCTATCGCATGAACCAATGGACCACCTTGGTTACCCGGGAATACAGCAGATTGAAGTTTTTTCTCAATTTCTTCGTTTGCTTTTGCAAGGATTAAACCAGAACGTGGACCACGCAAAGTTTTATGCGTAGTTGTGGTTGTTACATCAGCAATTTGCACTGGACTTGGGTATACACCAGCAGCAACTAAACCAGCAACGTGAGCCATATCTACAAATAAGTAAGCGCCAACTTTATCCGCAATTTCACGGAAACGTTGCCAATCTACAATTTGGCTATATGCAGAGAAACCCGCAACGATCATACGTGGTTTATGCTCTACAGCTAAACGCTCAACTTCTTCGTAATCAATTTCACCAGTTTCTACGTTTAAACCATATTGAACAGCATTATATGATTTACCAGAGAAGTTGACTTTAGCACCATGAGTCAAATGACCACCATGCGCCAAGCTCATGCCTAAAACAGTATCACCTGGGTTAAGTAAAGCAAGATAAACTGCTGAGTTTGCTTGAGAACCTGCATGTGGCTGAACATTTGCATAGTCAGCACCAAATAATGCTTTAGCACGATCGATCGCCAATTGTTCGATCACATCAACATATTCACAACCGCCATAATAGCGCTTGCCAGGGTAACCTTCCGCATATTTGTTAGTGAGTTTTGACCCTTGTGCTTCCATAACAGCTGGTGAGCAATAGTTTTCAGATGCGATTAACTCAATATGAGCTTCTTGACGGGCATCTTCTTGAGTGATTGCTTGAGCAATTTCTGGATCAAATTCAGAAATAGAGATATTGGCGAACATTAGCGAGGTCCTATGAATTAGGGCTTTTAAGCCGTGCTAAGATTGCGCGTATTGTAGCATGAAGTTTGTAATTAAACAGAATGAAGTTTGCGCCATTTTAAATAAAAATGGCTCATGTTGAAAACATAAGCCATTTGCTCAAATCTAAAATTTAAAGTGTTTATTGTGCTGCAAACATTCCTTTTACATCAGCCACAATATTGTCGATATTCAAAGCATAAGCCGTACTATGATCCCAAGTAGGATTGGTAATGTAATTCACCTGCGTCGTCAGTGCTTTCGCCGTACCGTATAAAGTATCTGTTGCCACTTTCGGTACAGTGGTATCTGCACCACCCTGATAGATAATCACAGGTGTTTTAACTAGCACTTGCAACGGTTGCGAATCTTTCTCTAGGAAAGTTTTAACAGCTGGCAAAGACATAAAGGTATCGGTTGTTCTTGGATAATTTTTCAATGAGCCATTGACTGCCGCATATTGCCCCATTGCCACGCCAAACTGTTGACCAAGTGTATCATAACAAACGGATTCAGCATTTTTTGCGATTGCATCGGTTGGCACTTTGAATACTTGGCTATAGTCTAAAGTTGGGTTTGAATTACGTAAACCCGCTGCAATCAACGCTGTAAATGTATCCAATGATGCATAAACTGGAATTTGTTGCGCTGCTGGTGCATCTGCAACTGATAATTGCCCCGCATTTAAAATCAAACTCAATTGTGAAGCAGGCGCGACTGCAACTGTACCTTTATAATCTAAATTGGCACGATCAGCATATTGTGCAGCACCTAAAGCTGCTTGACCGCCTTGAGAATGCCCAACAGTGACCCATTTTTTCGATACTTTATTGCCTAACCAATTACGTGTTGCAACCACAGCATCTGTAATCGAGTAACCTTCACTTTTTACATTTAAGAATGGATGGAGTTCAGTTCCACTTGGCTCCCCTAAACCTTCATAATCGGGTGCAACAACCACATAGCCTTCTGCAAGGAATTTAGAAATCATTCCTTTAATATAAACATTCATTGCGTTACGGCTTGGTGCACATATATCAGCGACACCAGTTGTACCATGTGCCCAAACCACGATAGGCCAACCTGAAGCTGGTGGTGCAGTTTTAGGAGTAAATACCAATGAAGTTGCTTGTACTTCAGTTCCCTTCACCCCTTTCATTTTATAGGTCATTACTACACTATCTGCCGCCACAGCAGAAAAATCAGTCTTGGTATATGCTATAGGTGTGCCAACAACAGGGTTTGCGATAGTGTTTAGATCCGTATTTGAAGGTGATTCATACGAGTTTCCCCCACTACCACCGTTATTACACGCGGATAAAACCAAACCTGAACTTAGAATTAAAATTGATAATGCATTTTTTTTCATGTGACTTATTCCTTAAAGCACAATTTTTTTAAAGTTATATATACGGCTGAGCGCGTATAATTCTTTCATAAATACGTCAAAAAAATCTGTTATACAAGTTTTTTTCTTATTATTTTTTAAACATTATTCAATAGATTAAAATGTGTGTCTTCTTTCAAAATAGAAAGCAAAGCAACAGCAATTTTTTAGCCTTTGATGGCAATATCAGAATTTAAACTTTTTAAATATTAAATTTTTTCACAATTAAAATCAATTACATAAAAATTAATAAAAAATATTTTCCAAGCTGTAGCTTATTTTGATTTTCATTTTATTTCTAGCTTATATCTTATTGCAACGATAACCGTTCGCCTCTGTAGAAAACATTGAAGAATCATGCGAAGTATAAATAGCAAGATCAAATAATTATTTTTCTAGCAATCTTTTTTATGAGATTCAAACATAGGTCACAAAAATGCCCTTATCAACCAGTAATAAGGGCATTTTTTATTGTTACAATAAGTACTCAATACTCAAAAGATTAATCAGCAAGTAGGCCTTTTATATCGTTTAACAAGTTTCCATTTTGAACATTAGCCGCATGTATAGTGACGTGCCTCCAAGTCGGATCAGTTCGGTAATCAATTTTGGTGTTTAAAGCACGTGCCTTCTCCACTAAAGCATTGGTTGCCTGTGGGTATACGATAGTATCCGCTCCCCCTTGATAAATAATAATTGGGGTTTTTACTTGCGTTTGTAGTGGTTGTGAATCCTTATCTAGAAATTGCCTTACAATCGGATTATTTTTATAATCCGCTTTTTTACGCTGTGAAAAGTTGACTAAACGGCCAAATGGCTGTTGAATTGCTATTCGGCCACTAAAAGCTGTTATCAACCCTACAAGACAACGTTCTTCTGCTCGTGCAGCAGGGGTATCATATGGCGTATTAAATATATTGGTATAAACAGGCTCGTTTGGATAAAGACTTTTCATCCCCGCAGCCATAAAAGAGGTTAAAGCATCTAAAGTCGTATAACCGATAATTTGGTCAGCTCTAGTTTTATTCGCCATATCCGCTTCTGTTATGTTTTCAAGCATTTCTAAATTATTTGCTGGCGCCAAAGCAACAGCACCCTTATAGTCCATATTGGCACGCGCCGCATATTCTGCTGCGCCCAATGCGGCATGCCCCCCTTGTGAGACGCCAGCAGCAACCCATTTGTTGGATACTTTATTGCCTAACCAGCTTTTGGTTGCCACCACTGCATCGGTAATTGAATAGGCTGCACTTTTTAAATGCAAAAATGGATGCATTTCCTGACCACCTGGCTCTCCCAAACCTTCATAATCGGGTGCGACTACAACATAGCCTTCTTTAACAAAGCTATCGATCATATCATGAGTAGATCGATCCACACCTAGAATTGTAGTGGTGATTAATTTCATTCGACTCGGTGCACATTGGTCAATAACACCTGTTGTACCATGTCCCCAAGCCACGATTGGCCAGCCGCCAGCTGGCGGTGCAGTTTTAGGCGTAAATACCAATGCTGTTGCCTGAGTTTCTGTTCCTTTGATGCCTTTCATTTTATAAGTCATCACTACACTGTCTGCAGCATTTGGTGGATTTTCTGCTGCGCTCTGATATGCGCTTGGTGTGCCCACCACTGGGTCTTGAATATTGTGGACATCTACATTTGGCTTATCTTCAGGTGGTTTTTCGTCACCCGGTTTTTCATCGCCTGGCTTTTCGTCACCCGGTTTTTCACCACCTGGCTTTTCGTCACCAGGCTTTTCATCTCCTGGCTTTTCGTCACCAGGCTTTTCATCTCCTGGCTTTTCGTCACCAGGCTTTTCATCTCCTGGTTTTTCGTCACCAGGTTTTTCATCTCCTGGTTTACCCTCAGGTGGAATTATGTCACCTGGCTTTTCTACAATCGGTTTTTCATCATTTGAACCTGTGGATGAATTATTACTGTTTCTATTGCCATCACAGCCAGTCAGTAATAGACCAGATCCTATCAACATTATTGAGAGTAAATTCAATTTCATTTGATTCATCCTTGCATATAATATTTTTTATTGCATCAGTGTCAGTAAATTTAATTTGCTAACTCTAATTAATGGATCGCCAACCTAAGACATAATGCATGTTTATTTTATTGTTACATTGCATTGAACGTTTTTTAAGCTAAGCTTCATTATAATTATGCGAGAAATTAAAATTTAGCAAGTAAAATTTAATAATAAAAAATTTCAAATTATTTTATAAATCAAGATATTATTGTTAGATTCACTAAAATACTATTGTATTTATAGAATCTTATATTTATTATTTACCCTAAGTGTTATATATCGCATATATTCTGCAAATACTGTGAATTAGGGATGTGACGCAAATATACTTTTTATTGTTTTATTTTAAATAAATTCTTATCAACAACCATCGTATGGTTTATGTTTCAATCAATTCAAGATGATTAATGTTTAGATTTTTTAGCCAAAATATATTAAAAACCAGCCCAGATAATAGCTAAACAATAGAAATAATCAATGACCAAATCAAAACAAAGTTTTTCAATTCATCATTTTTCTAAGCTTTAAATATAGGGTTTAAGGCTATAAAAAACACCCTTATCACGGATAATAAGGGCACTTTTACATTGTTACGGTCAACATTGAACAATTAATTGGCAAGCAAGGCCTTTATATCTGTTACTAGCTGGCCGTTTGTAACATTCGCAGTGTATATACTAAAGTGATCCCAAGATGGATCTGTTCTATAATCAATTTTAGTGGTTAAAGCACGCGCCTGTGCCACCAAGGCATCTGTTGCCTGCGGTAATACAACATTGTCGCTACCGCCCTGATAAATAATAATTGGGGTTTTAATCAGACTTTGTAGCGGTTGTGAATCCTTTTCCAAAAATTGCTTTACGATTGGATCATTTTTAAAGCCTTCCTGTTTACGCGAAGAATAACCTTTAAGACTCCCTTCATTGTTCGTCATATATGTGCCTATATCGCTCAAAAATTGAAACCCTAAGGGGACAAGACAAAGCTTTTCTGCTTGTTCGGCAGTTTTATCTAGTGGTGACTTAAATATTTTACTATATACCGGCTCAGTCGGATAAAGGCTCTTCATCCCCGCAGCCATAAAGGCAGTTAAGGTATCTAAAGCGAGATAACCGAATGTTTTAGGCAGTGTCCCATCCTCCATGTTCATCAAAGCCATTTCTGACAATTCCTCAATCAATTTTAGATTATTTGCGGGTGCCAGTGCGACTGCGCCTTTATAGTCCATATTGGCTCGCGCTGCATATTGTGCTACACCTAATGCTGCATGACCGCCTTGTGAGTGCCCCGCAACTGCCCACTTATTCGATGCTTTGTTGCCTAACCAACTTTTGGTTGCCACCACCGCATCTGTAATCGAATAGGCTTCACTCTTTAAATTTAAAAATGGATGGGTCTCCTGCTTGCTCGGTTCACCGAGACCTTCATAATCTGGTGCGACCACCACATAGCCATCTTTAACCAAACTATCGACCATGTTATAGATAGAGTTATCTTGTACACCTAAAAACGTAGTCGTAATTAATTCCTTTGTACTCGGCGCACAATCATCAGCGACCCCCGCAGCACCATGTGCCCAAGCCACAATTGGCCAACCTCCAGCAGGTGGTTCAGTTTTAGGGGTAAATACTAATGCGGTTGCCTGAGTTTCTTTCCCTGTGATGCCTTGCATTTTATAAGTCATCACCACACTCTCAGCTGCATTTTCTGGACGACTTTTTGGGGAGTTTGGCATATATGGTTGTGGTGTGTTCACCACTGGATTTTGAATATTGTTTATATCTGCGTTTACATTTAAAGTTGTGGATGGGCTATCACTCTTATCATCACTACCATTACAGGCACTCAGCAATAGGCCTGATCCAATCAACATGATTGAGAGTAAGTTTAATTTCATTTGTTTCATCCTTGTATATAATATTTTTTTGTATTTTGAATGAATATTTGATAACAAAATTGAATTAACTTAAATCGTCCAAAAGAACTAATTTATTAAAAAATTTTAATGATGATATATAGCTAAGCATAAAAAAGTTTGCTACACAGTAAAAAATACGCAGGAACTCTTTATATTTAAATCCTATTCTAATAATCTTCGCCAAAAAGCCCTAGACGACTATAAAGAATGCCAAAATAAATCTAAAACTTAGACTATCTTTAACATCACAAGAACTACCCGAGAAGATTGAATTCAACTTGGAAATCTCAAAGAAAATACTAAGCGACCGTATTCTAAAAAAGCAGATCGAGCTTATAAATTTAAAGACGCGCAAGCATTTAAAATGCTTTGTAGAAATGACTCCCTTTACTCAAGCTAAAAATCTTGTACCTCTTTTTGAGCAGATTTTTGGCTATTCAGCCTCTTATCCAGATATCTTGTATGCTTAAAAAAATCAGGCTGATCACATAAAAAGGAGTTTTCTCTACCGACAAGCCAACCAAGTAAGTAGAGCCTTTTGTCAGTTGGCTTGAATATTTGTTAAAAGGATTACAACCTGCCCGATATTTATTGATAATAGATAATGTTGCAATTCATAAAGCTAATGATGTGGAAGCGGTCGCAAGAAAATATCAAATCAGGTTGGCGTATTTACCTACCTTTAGCCCTGATCTAAATCCAATTTTTATTGTTTAAATTTCAACCAACTTAAAGCGATTAATATCTATGCTTTTTATTCAACACATATTTAAAACCAATACTGATGATGACTAAATCAAAAACCGATGCTGATTTTGATAGAAATAATCAATGACTCATTCAAAAACAAGTCACTCAAATATTATTTTTCAGATTAATTAAAGACCAATATCAATAATAAAAAATGATCATATTGAGTGAATAATATTGATATTAAAAGTGCCTTCTCATGCTGGGAGAAGGCTAGAATGAGGGAGATTTTAGGTTAAGCTATGTTTTAAAAAAGGACTGATAAAAGGAACCTATTTTTAGAACTAAGACACACTCAAAAAATTAATTGGCAAGTAGCGTTTTAACATCCGCTAGCAACTGCCCATTGTCAACATTAACCCTGTATACGCTAAAGTGATCCCAAGTCGGATCCGTTCTATAATCAATTTTGGTGGTTAAAGCACGTGCCTGTGCCACCAAGGCATCTGTTGCTTGAGGCAATACGATATTGTCGCTACCGCCCTGATAAATAATAATCGGGGTCTTAATTACAGTTTGCAACGGTTGTGAATCCTTTTCCAAATATTGCTTTACAATTGGATCATTTTTAAAACCTTCCTGTTTTCGCGAAGAATAACCTTTTAGACTATTTTCATTTGCAAGCGCATATTGTGATACTGGTCCCCCCATAAATTCAAAACCCAAGTCAAAAAGACAAAGCTTTTCTGCATTCTCAGCAGCAAATTTATCAGTCGGTGACTTAAATATTTTACTATATACAGACTCAGTCGGATAAACACTTTTTATACCCGCAGCCATATAAGACGTTAGAGTATCTAGGATGGCGTAGCCGAGTGCTTGAGGGAGTGAAAAATCCTCCATTTGCGCTATAGCCATTTCCGACAACTCTTCAATCATTTTTAGATTATTTGCAGGCGCGGTGGCGACTGCACCCTTATAATCCATATTGGCACGCGCTGCATACTGTGCCGTAGCTAATGCCGCATGACCACCTTGCGAGTGCCCCAAAACAGCCCACTTATTGGACACTTTACTCCCCAACCAACTTTTGGTTGCAACCACGGCATCTGTAATTGAGTAGGCTTCACTTTTTACATGTAAAAATGGATGCATCTCGCTACCACTAGGCTCACCTAGGCCTTCATAATCTGGCGCAACCACCACATAGCCTTCTTTAACAAAGCTATCAATCATGTTATAGGTCGCTTTATCCTCGCCAGTTAAAATTGAAGTCGTAATTAATTTCTGTCTACTCGGCGCACAATCATCAGCAACACCTGCAGTACCATGTGCCCAAGCCACAATCGGCCAACCACCTGCGGGCGGTGCAGTTTTCGGGGTAAATACCAATGCCGTTGCTTGAGTTTCTTTCCCTGTGATGCCCTTCATTTTATAAGTCATCACCACGCTTTCTGCTGCATTCGGAGGAAGAGTATTATCTTTAATGACATACGGTTTTGGAGTATTCACTACTGGATTTTGAATCTTGTTCACATCCGCATTTACTTCTGCATTTACATTTGGACTTGTGGATGGATTATCCCCCTTGTCATCACTACCACCACAGGCAGTCAAAAATAGAGAGCATCCAGCCAGCACGACCGAGAGTAAATTTAATTTCATTTGATTTTTCCTTGCCTATAATAATTTTTCTCACATCAGTGTCAGCAAATTCTTTTTGCCAACCTTGATCAATTGATTGCCTGTCTTATGCACAGTAAAGACCTATTTTAAAACCACACCACACTGTGCAATATTTAAGAAAATCTGCATTATATTTATACTTGAAATATAAATTTGCAAGTGAAATTTAACATTAAAAAAACTTTAAATTATTCCTTAATCAATCAGATATTTAATATTAAATTCACAAAAATATTATAGTAATTATATAGATTTAAATTTATTTAAAAATCAACTCAAAGATGTTATGCAGTTCATATAATCCATAAATATCGTGAATTTTATTTATTATACAAATATGTTTTTAGTCGCTTTACTTTAAATAAATTCTTATCAATATTTATTTTTATTATTTAAATTTCAACCAATCCAAGGTGATTAGTATTTAGACTTTTTAATCAACGCATATTAAAAACCGATAGTGATGATGACCAAATCAAAAGCCAATGCTGATTTTGATAGAAATAATCAATGACCAAATCAAACAAAGTTTCTCAAGTCATCTTCCTTACTAAGATTAAAACATAGATTTAAAAATGCCCTTATCAACCAGTAATAAGAGCATTTTTACATTGCTACAATAAGTACTGAACACTCAAGATTAATTGGCAAGTAGCGTTTTAACATCTACTAGCAACTGCCCATTGTCAACATTCGCACTGAATACGGTGGTATGATCCCAATTTGGATCAGTTCGATAATCAATTTTAGTGGTTAAAGCACGCGCCTGCGCCACCAGGGCATCTGTTGCCCGTGGTAATACAATCAGGTCTTTGCTGCCCTGATAAATAATAATCGGAGTCTTAACCACAGTTTGTAATGGTTGTGAATCTTTATCTAGAAACTGTCTTACAATCGGATGTTGGGTATATCCCTGATTTTTACGTGGATAATCCTTTAAATCTCCCTTTGGTAAAAAGTAATTAACCATCGGCGTGGTAAAATTATTAACCATTTCTATCAGACATTGTGACTCTGCTTTCTCTGCAACTTTATCAGTCGGTGATTTAAATACAATACTATAGACAGGCTCGGCTGGATAAAGGCTTTTCATACCCGCAGCCATAAAAGCCAATAAAGTATCGAGTACTGCATAGCCTGAGATTTGACCAGACACGGCCCTATCTGCCAAAGCCATATCTGACAAGCTTTCAATCATTTCCAGATTATTTGCGGGTGCCATTGCGACAACACCCTTGTAGTCCATATTGGCACGTGCTGCATACTGTGCTGCACCTAATGCCGCATGGCCACCTTGCGAGACCCCAACAACGGCCCACTTATTAGATGCTTTATTGCCTAACCAGTTTTTGGTTGCAACTACAGCATCGGTAATTGAATAAGCTTCACTTTTTAAAATCAAAAATGGATGCACTTCCTGACCACTCGGCTCCCCCAGACCTTCATAATCAGGGGCAACCACAACATAACCATCTTTAACAAAACTATCGATCATTTTATGAGTAAATACATCTGGGAGGAAACCCTCCACGATTAATCGATTTCTACTGGGCGCACAATTATCTGCAACCCCTACAGCGCCATGTGCCCAAGCTACAATCGGCCATCCACCAAGAGGTGGTGCAGTCTTTGGGGTAAATACCAATGCAGTGGCTTGAGTTTCTTTTCCTGTGATGCCTTGCATTTTATAAGTCATCACCACACTTTCTGCTGCATTCGGTGGGTAATCTTGTTTATGTTGATATGCAGTTGGTGTCCCCACCACTGGATTTTGAATCTTGTTTGTGTCTGGATTTACATTTGAACTTGTAGATGAATTATCACGCTTTCCATCGCCATTACAGGCAGTCAAAAATGGAGACGATAATGCCAACAATACCGAGAGTAAGTTTAGTTTCATTTGATTATTCCTTGCCTATAAAATTTTTTTATCACTTCAGGGTTAACAAATTTAGTCTGCCAATCCTGATCTATTGATTACTCACCTTATACACAATGTACGTCTACTTTATATCGCACATCACACTGTATAATTCTTAAGCAAATCTGCATTATATTTATACTGGAAATATAAATTAGCAAGTGAAATTTAACATTTACAAATCTTAAATTATTGGATTAAAAATTCAGATAATCACGGTTTAAATCACATAAATACTATATTAATTATATAGTATTATATTTAGCTGCTCGGCATTTTAAAATCTTATTCAACTTATACAACCCACAAATTGCGTGAATTAAGATTGCTTTATAAATATGTTTTTGATCGCTTTATTTTTAAATAAATTATTATCAATTTTATTTTATTATTTAAATTTCAAATAATTTTAAGCTAGTTAATGCTTAGCTTTTTTATTGATTAGATATTAAAAATCAATACCGACGATAACTAAATCAAAAACCAATGTGAATTTTGATGGAAATAATCAATGATTCATTCAAACAAAGATGCTCAAATATTGTTTTATTAAGATTAGGCCATAGTGTTAAACGATAAAAAATACCCCTATTTTTAAAAATAGAGGTACTTTTACATTAAGAGAATTAAAACACACTCAAAAACTAATCAGAAAGCAAGGCCTTAACATCTTCTAACACTTGACCATTTTCAACATTTGCACTGAATACGGTTTGGTGATCCCAATCAGGATTCTTTCTATAATCAATTTTAGTGGTTAAAGCACGTGCTTGTGCCACCAAAGCATCTGTTGCTCGTGGTAATACAATCAGGTCTTTATCTCCCTGATAAATAATAATTGGAGTTTTAATCAAAGTTTGCAGTGGTGGTAAGTCTTTGTCTAGAAATTGCCTTACAATTGGATGCTGGGTATACCCCTCATTTTTACGAGGATATCCAACTAGACTTCCTTTATTATTCCTCCTATAAGTTAACATTGGTATCATAAAATTAAAAGCCATTGATTGAAGACATTGCTTTTTCTCTTCTACTTTCTCAGCAATTTTATCAGTCGGCGATTTAAATACGATACTGTAAATCGGCTCAGTCGGATAAGCACTTTTCATCCCTGCTGCCATATAGGCAGTTAGAGTATCCAGTACCATATAGCCATTCATTTGAGCTTGTACATCCTTATTATTCGCCAAAGCCATATCAGATAAACTTTCAATCATTTCCAGATTATTTGCAGGCGCCAATGCAATTGCACCCTTATAGTCCATATTGGCACGGGCTGCATACTGTGCCGCACCTAATGCTGCATGACCACCTTGCGAGGTCCCAACAACTGCCCATTTGTTAGATGCTTTATTGCCTAACCAGCTTTTGGTTGCAACTACTGCATCTGTAATCGAATAGGCTGCACTTTTTAAATTTAAAAATGGATGGATTTCCTGACCACTCGGTTCACCTAGCCCTTCATAATCAGGGGCAACCACCACATAGCCTGCTTTAACAAAACTATCGATCATTTTATGAGTATGCAGATCTTGGATAAAACCCACATCCACAATTAATGGATTTCTACTTGGTGCACATTCGTCGCTCACCCCCACACTACCATGTGCCCAAGCAACAATCGGCCAACCGCCAGCAGGTGGTTCGGTTTTAGGGGTAAATACCAAAGCTGTGGCTTGCGTTTCTTTTCCTGTAATACCTTGCATTTTATAGGTCATCACCACCCCCTCTTCTGCATTCGGTACAGTATAATATTCCTTATCGTAATTTTCTAAGACATACGGTTTTGGTGTATCCACCACTGGATTTTGAATATTGTTTACATTTGCATTTATATTTGAACTTGTGGATGAATTATCCCCCTTGTCATCACTACCACCACAGGCGGTGAGAAGTAGACCAGATCCAAGCAACATTACAGTGAGTAAATTTAATTTCATATGATTCATCCTTGTTTATCATTTTTTCTATCACTTCATTGCTAACAAATCATTTGTTAACACGATCCCCTTAGATTGCTGATCTTTTGCTTGATGACTTTTTAAATTACATCATAACTACACAATATTTAAGCTCAGCTTTATTATAATTTAGCCATAAATAAAAATTTGGCAAGTGAAATTTGATCTTTAAGTATTTTAAAATATTTAAAAAAATTAAGTAATTAATTCCAAATTCACTGAAAAAATGCTGTATTTATACAATTTCATACTCACTTTTACATTTACCAAGAAGCGCTTTATAATTCACATATTATCTAGATTTTGTGAATTATAACGTTAAGAAAATGCGCTTTCGATTGTTTAAATTTAAAAAAATCTTAACAATAACCACAATAATCGTTTAAATCTCAACCAATTTAAGATCATTAATCTATAGATATGTCAGAAAAAGCACATAAAAAATTGCGACCAAATACAATTAAATTCAAAACCATAACGTATCTCGATTTGATATTTCTGCAATAAAGCATCGCCTCGCTCAAAGTCTAAACCAGAGAAATACTACTTTTCCGAGACTCAATTCAGATTAACCATAGAAAATGCCTTGCTTTAGAAAGGTGAGAAATACTCACTCTCCAAGGGAGAGGATTTAAAAATCAAAAAATGATCTTGTTAAATGAATCATATCGGTATTGAAAGTACCTTCTCCCTTTTCAGGAAGAAGGCTAGGATGAGGGGAATTTATTGTTGATCTATGCTTTTAAAAAGGACTTATAAAAGAAGTCCTTTATTAGAACTAAAACACACAAAAATTAATTGGCAAGCAAACTCTTAATATCCTCTAGCAATTGTCCATTATCAACATTGGCGGTAAATGAACCAGTATGGTCCCAACTCGAATTGGTTCTATAATCAATTTTGGTGGTTAAAGCACGTGCCTGAGCCACCAAAGCATCCGTTGCTTGTGGTAATACAACTGTATCGCTACCACCCTGATAAATAATAATTGGGGTTTTAACGAGCGTTTGTAAGGGCTGTGAATCTTTAGTCAAAAACTGTCTTACGATTGGATCATTCTTATAGCCTTCTTTTTTACGTGGATAACCTTTGAGACTTCCGTTCTTAATATTATAAGCAGTCATTGGCAATATAAAAGCCGTTCCCATTGCTGCAATACATTCTCTTTCTGCTTTCTCAGCAATTTTATCAGTGGGTGTTTTAAATATAATACTGTATACAGCCTCGCTTGGATTTACTGCCTTTATACCCGCTGCCATATAAGCCGTTAAAGTATCCAGTGCAGCATAACCACCGATCTGGATTAACCCATCCGCATCCGCTAAAGCCATTTCTGACAGGTTTTCGATCAATTCCAGATTATTTGCCGGTGCCATTGCAACTGCACCCTTATAGTCCATATTGGCACGGGCTGCATACTGCGCTGCGCCTAATGCAGCATGACCACCTTGCGAGAGTCCAGCAACCGCCCATTTATTAGATGCTTTATTGCCTAACCAACTTTTGGTTGCCACCACAGCATCCGTAATTGAATAAGCTTCACTTTTTAAATTTAAAAACGGATGGATCTCCTTCTCGCTTGGTTCACCCATACCTTCATAATCAGGCGCAACCACCACATAGCCTGCCTTAACAAAGTCATCGACCATTTTTTGAGTATGCACATCGGCTATAGGCACAAATAATTTGTTTTTACTCGGTGCACACTTGTCAGCAACACCAGTCGTTCCATGTGCCCAAGCCACAATTGGCCAACCTCCTGCAGGCGGTGCAGTTTTAGGGGTAAAAACCAATGCGGTTGCCTGAGTTTCTTGTCCCGTGATGCCTTTCATTTTATAAGTCATCACCACACTTTCATCCGCATTGGGTGGAAGAACATCATTTTTAATATTATAGGGTACTGGTGTATTGACCACTGGATTTTGAATATTGTTCACATCTACATCTGAACCTGCCGATGAATGATCACTTTTGTCGTCATCACCACCACATGCAGTTAGAAATAAAGTAGATCCAGTCAATAACACTGAAAGTAATTTTAATTTCATATAATTCTTCCTTTTTATCTTTTTTCTATCACGTCAGCAGGGTCAACCCATCGTTTGCCAGCGCTGATCCAATAGATCACTCATCTTAGTTTAATGTTTATGTTGTTATTACTTCATAATACCTGGCAATATTTAAGCTAGGCTTTATTACAATTAAGACATAAATATAAATTTAGCAAATGAGATTTAATCTTTAAAACATATTAAATTATCTCATCAATCCAACTTTTTTATTTATCAATCAACTGAATTTAATGTATTTTTTTATGCACCAACCAGTATAAATTAATTTCATAATACTCAATTTTTAATATATTTTTCACAGTTTTAACGATGAATAGATTCTTATCAATGATTCATTTTATTATTTAAATTTCAATTAATTTTTAAGTACTGGTTTTAAGTATTTTTAAGACAATTCACACTAAAAAAACTGATTCTGCGTGAGATTTAAGCAAAAGCCAACACTTATCTTGATTTTAGATGAGTTTCGTTTGTATTTAGCGTCTAAAAAAGCTAGTTTAATAAGGCGCTCTTTCTTATCTATTTGTTGAGGAACAAAGGTATGCAAGCAATTATTCTAGATACTGAAACTCATACACTCAATGGATTGCCGATTGAAATTGCTTATGCACCGATTCAAATTCAAGAAGGAAAATTAAGCTTAGATCGGGAACAAATGTTCGATCAACTTTATAGTATTGGCAATGAAAAAATTTCTTTTGGCTCAATGGCCGTTCACCATATATTAGAGTCTGATCTTGTCGGGCAGCCTAATTTTTCCAGCTTTGAACTTCCTCAACAGACCCAGTATATCATTGGGCATAATATTGATTATGATATTCGCGCAATTCAACAATGTGGCGTAGATACTGCTCATATCAAAGCCATTTGTACACTGGCTCTTGCTCGTCTTGTTTGGCCTGATGCCGAAGCACACAATATATCAGCCCTGATTTATATGATCAGTAAAGGCAGTGAGAAAGCACGTGAAATGTTAAAAGGTGCACATCGTGCAGATGCTGATATTATTTTAACTGCAAATATTCTCATGCATATTGTTTATCAACTCAAAATTCAAAGCATTGAAGAATTATATAAAGCCTCAGAAGATGCACGTATCCCTCGCAGCATTAACTTTGGTAAGCATCGTGGGACAGCGATTGCAGAATTACCCAAAGACTATGTTCAATGGTTACTTCGTCAAGATGAACTTGACCCTTATTTACGCAAAGCTTTAGAGAATGCAAATATCGTCACACTTTAAGCTGGTGATTTGTAACAATAAAGTCATATTAGTGTAATTTTCATTCTTTACTCTAGGGTCAATTTATTGGGGAATAATTTGACTCATGGATCACTATTTTAAAACTGACTTGGGAATTCAGACTTTAAAACACCGCTCAATTCAACTCACCGCTCGCCAAAGACAATTACTGCTTCTTATCGGCACAGATGATTTTAAAATTTTGAATAGTGCACTAAAGCAACGGCTTGCAACACCAGAACTTATTCAACAATTAGAAGAGCTTGGTCTAATTTTTCAGAATCAAGTGAATGGAGTATCTCAAATAAAGTCAAAAATATCTTCAGAATCGTCCAAGATTGAACAATCAAATCAGCGCACTCCTTCAAATCTAACAACTGAAATTGGCTTTAAACCGTCGCCTAAAGCAGTTGAAAATCCAGCAATTATTAGCAATACACAGCTCAGTCAAAATACAAAATCAGCAGATCCACACCTCATCCAGCAAAGCGTTAGTACTGTCACACCTACACACGTAGCACATGCCGAAACTACGCCTGAACTGAATTATATAAATTTTGATGACATCAAACACAAAATGTCTACCCTGCTACAGACGCATTGCGGCTTGATGACCAAACAATTGGTCATGCAAATACAGCAGGCAAAATCAATTCGAGATATCAAATTTTGCCAAATGCAGTGGATTACCGCACTTCAAGAAAGTCGAATTTCTCCCCAAGAATTAAACCAAACCATGCAACAAATCAATTATTCACTACAACATCTACAATCATCTTAAACCGATCCTAAATATTTATTTCAATTTACCCACTTAGAATGACAAATGAAGTGCTTTAAAGTCATTCTAAGTCTTTTTATTTAAGGGTATTTTTGATTTATTTCCGAATATCAAAATCTTAAAGCCAAATAAGCTACCGCCAATAAATCAAAGTTTTATGTATATTGAGATGATTTATTAGGACAGTATTATCCCGACTTTGCAATTTTAAATGGGAGTAATACCGATTAATTTTTAAGCCGACTTAAGCGTATTCCCAGACATTCATATCTCTTTACAAAATCACATTGTCTGTTTTACACGCATTCTGTAGAATTATGGGCACGCCAATGATTTAAAACAATTAGACAATTATGACTCAATACCTTACAAAATCGACAAACCAAACAGCTTTAGAACTTTCAAATTTTTATCCAACGTTTGAACAATGTTTAAATGCTGTATCCAATATTAAATATCAAAAAGATTTACGTATCAAAAGCGATCCTATTTCATCTCAACATATTTTGGTTGAAAGCTATTCTCGAGGGACACTTCAAGATAAGTTTAAAATTGAAAAAAATGCAATTGAGCATGCAAACAAAAATCGTTTGGCCTTATATCATCTTGTTGCCGTCACACTCGATCATTTTAAAGCCGCTTAATATTTATATCATTTTAAACTGATTAAAAATAAAACGTGTTGGGCTTTTTAACCCAACACGTTTTTTAATTCACGATAAAATTAGCTGACTTGTTCAATCACACGATAAATACTGTCACTTTCTTTGCTTTCAAAAAGCAACTCAATACTCGGTAAGATTTTCTCACCATCCACAACAATATGATCAATTTTTTGGAACAATGATAAATTATCTGTGTCCTCATGCTCTTGCAGCTTATTTAACCAAGCCATCGCATTCAGCTCATTACTATATTGATCCTTGACCCTTACTGTAATCATTTCAGTCATTTTTCTGTCCTCTTTTTTATATACTGTTTTCTTATAGCATGCGCCAAACTAAAAATTAGCTTAAAGTTGTTAGATTTTATGGCAATGTTAAAAATTAGCTACATTACTATTTTTTCTATTTATAAAATAAATAGTTACTTTGAATACTTTGTGTAAATACAGCTTGATTCAATTATTTCATGACGTTTCAAAAATCAGAAAAAGAAAAGCCCGCATTTCTGCGAGCTTTTTATGTTGGAAAGCTAGTGCTTATTTTTTATTTGAACTGGAGTCACAAATTCAACAAGCCGTCATTGATCTGTCCAACTACTTCGTAGCGTCTTAGCGACCTACTGTAGTTTTAATATAGTCAGATGCGCTTTGATCTGCAAGATGCAGTAACATTATTGAACGATATCACAGCAATTTTGAAATTGAATATTTTTTTAATTGGTAGATAATAGATAAGTTTGATTGACTATAATTTAATATTGATCAACCCCAAAAAATCTCAATAACATTAAATAAAAACTTTGTATAATGATCATTTTCGTTTTAATACATTATTTTTATGTGCTAAAAAAAACTAGAAATATCAAATAAATATTACGGCTCGATAAAATATTTATAAACAGAGAAAATTGCTCTCTATTTATTTTTTGCTATAGGTAATTTAGTTGAATATTCAACATCATGCTTGTCTAAATATTCACGGATCAATTGACGAACAACCTGAGATGGTTTTAAATCTTGGCGATTACATAAGGCCTCAAAAGCTTCTTTTTTATTGGGATCAATCAAGATTGTTAATCTTGCCGTTTTATTTTCCATAGCTTATTCCCTTAAATTTATTAGAAATAGAATTGTAATAACATTTAAAATATTTTCAATGTTAATTTTTATCTCACAATACTCACATTTTAATATACACCATTGAATTTAAATTATTTATTTTCTGATTCCAGCAATAAATACAGTATAAATTATTATGCATGTTATTAAATATTTTGATTTTAAAGCGAAAAAATACCCAAAAGGCTATCGCAACAGCGCTGATGCAATAGCCAAACATTGATGCTTAAGAAAAATCTAATTCTTTTTCAAAAATTCTGAGTTCATGTCGTGCCATTGCCAAATTAGATTTTTGGCGATCTAATACTAAATATAAAAATAAGTTACTGTTTTTATCCAGAGGTCTCAATAAGTGATACTGCTTTCCAAGAGTAATTAAAATATCATCAATCGTATCGCGTAAATTCAAAGCTTCTGCTGTTTTCATTTTTGCTTTTAAAACCTCCGTATTTCCTGCAGCCGCAAGTTCCAAATCAATTCCTGCTCCATATGAAGCCAATGACAGCCCACTTGTACTATCGACAAGTGCTGTTGCAGTGAATCCATCAATTTCTGTTAAAGGTGTTAAGTCAATTTTAGCCATTTATATATGCCTTTTATTAAGTAGGGATAATATGAGCTGCTTTTAAAGCACCCTCATGTTTAAAAAGTATCATGAAATTATAATATAATATTATTTTATGATAATAATTTGTAACTTTTTTTAATTTAAACAAAGGATTAGGTTAATATTAATCTACAATTAAAATGTTTTATTTGGTCTAAAAATACTGATTAAATTTCAATCTTGTACGAAAAAGTATGAATATAAATATGAATAAACGACTTTTTTTTTGATAAATTCAAACACGATAAATTCAAAATATGCAATAAAATAATTTAAATACAAATATTTATTCTAAAACTCTAATTTACAGAGAAATTAACAAGGAAATATTTTAAATCTTTATTATTTCAAATATATACAATATTTATTAAGGTATTTATTATATTTCTTTTCATTAATATATTTAGCATGCTCTGCGATCAACATTATTTCCATATCAGAAAACAAGATGCTTAAAATATAGACGATGTACGCTATGTCATTGTAAAAACTACCTAGAAGAACGAGCTCTACTTTTCTGACAAGCTAGTTTTTTAGCCCCCTTAGTAGGATGTTATGTACTAAGCCATCAACCAAATTTTATAAAACTCCTGAATGTCTGACTCTAAAAACTCGTCACAGTCACTATCGTATACAAATGTTTTTTGTTCTAATAAATATTCAGCTTGATGTTCCATCAAGTATTTCTTTAAAAAGTTTTTAAATTCGTTGGCACGCTCTGGGAAAATATGTTCTCCATCATAAAAAATCATCATAATTACCTCTATAAAACCACTAAATCACCTGTCTAGTTTACACAAAAACAAGTCATGATTCAAACTAACAATAAATTAAGTGAAATATATCACAATAACTCAAAAATCTTTTATCAACAGAAATCGTATAAGATGCTTAACAATTTATAGTTTTAAATGAAGCTATTTTTTATCGATTAAAATATTGAACTTATCCTTTATGCTAATTGCTTTTTAATTATAAAAAATGAATCATATCAAGACGCAGCTTAGAACAACGTTAAAAAAATCCAACAATTATCATTTTATCCAATGATTTAATATAACCGACCTCTTAACAATGTGAGGTTAATTTTAGCGATATTCAAAAGTTGAAATAAGTGTATATTGGATAAAATACAAGCCAGTCAAAAGAGCGAATATGAAATTTGAAATAACCACAGAAATTTTAATCAACGCACCCATTGATATTGTTTGGAAAACCCTCACAAATTTTGAAGACTATAAAAATTGGAATCCATTTATCATCAATGTTTCAGGAGAAACCCATCAAGGTGGCAAGATCAATGTCACCATACAAAATGATGTGAAAAGTAAAATGTCTTTTAAAGCGCTTGTGCTTGAAAATCAGGAAAATAAACAATTTAGCTGGCGCGGAAAATTATTGGTGAAGGGAATATTTGACGGAGAACATAAATTTAGATTAGAGCAAATAGCCAATAATCAAACCAGATTGAACCATAGTGAAGCGTTTAGTGGCATTTTAGTCAAACCACTTCTTAAGAACTTACAAACAAAAACCAAGCCCGGTTTTGAACGAATGAATCATGCGCTTAAAGTAAAATTAGAGAATCAATAGAAGCCTTCACCGAGCACATCGACTAGAACTAAAAGCAACGTCACTTGCTCGCTATACTTGCAATCCAGCACTCTAGGAAGAATTATAGGATGAACATGGTGATGCCGACTTAGCTTTAGTGTTAGCCTCGATATTGGGGAATGGGTTCTATTCACTAGGATTTAAATTGGATGGTGGAGTCATCATAAACAATGAGCTTTTTTCAGATATCGGCTCATTAAATCCTCTATCGAAAGAACCGAGTAAGCACTATCCTAAAATACTTAGGTGGGGCTTTCTAAAAGCTTTTCAGCCTGAATGATCATAAATCAGTGTAACCTTACTGCTGACCTTATAACATCAAGTACTGAAATCATGCTGTATACGATTTCTAAGATGCTGCTTATTTTGCTTTGTTTATTTTTTCTTTAGACAAGATAAATAAATCTTCATTTAAATGAGCAAATCTTTCTGCTAACCATTCATGGGTATCATTGAGCGCTTGATTGTAAAAATGATGGCCAAACTCGTCTACAATAAAATCAAATAAAAACTGCGCTGGAAAGTTGCCTAGATCCAAGTCTAGTTCCTTTAAGGCGTATTTTTTCAATGAAAAAATTAATTGTTCACGAGTAAACTCATCAAATGTAATGATTTGCTTTTTAGCCATAGTCTTTATTCTGAAAATAACGAGAGCCCATTACAATACTTATTCAGTGCTTTTTCAATCTTATAGCGTCTTATCATGTCGTACATTTTAATTTTTCTATCGGCTTGAACACGTGCATAACCAAATATAAAAATCACTCAAATAGCCACAAATAAACTAATTTGAAGATAAACATCCTTTTTAGGATTTGATAGTAGGCAATAAATAAAAAAACATGACATTCACAGCACAGTAATAATAGATCAGAAAATCATCTTGAACAATTTTCTTAATATAAGATTATAAATTTTTTAAAACACCAATTTAATAAATTTAGCGTTTACGAATAGGCTTCTTTTATAAGTCATTTTAAAATCATAAATCGATGTAAAAGCCCCTCACCCTAGCCGTCTCCAAATGGAGAAGAAACGTTCAATATCAATATGCTTCACTCAACATGATCTTTTTTACTTATAAAAGAAATTAAATACATATATTGTTTTATAAAAATGATTAAAATTCTAGTAATTTATTTTATTTAGATGGTTCTTTCTTGAAATTCCGAATCTTCCTCTACAAAAAACACCTCATCAGTGCCAATTAAAGCCCATTGATATGTTCCAAATATTCTACTTAATTCCTGATTAAATGGATTAAATAGTTTGATTAAATTAAATGACTCATCATATTCTCCCACATATTGTATGACTGGAAACTGCTGAAATTCTTCATACATTTTATGCACAGTTACATTTTTAATCACCATTTAAACTCCTAAGTAAATTGAAAAAAGTTCCCTTCTTTCAATTTACACTTAACTCAATAAAAACCTAGATACTATTTTTTTTGCTCTTGGGTTTCTTCAACTTTCTTTGGCTGTGCTTGAGATGGATTACTTTGATTGCTATCAGGTTGTTTATTCTGATCTTTATTTGCTTGTTGCTGCTGCGGTGCTTGTGATTGATTGCTTTGATTAGCATCAGGTTGGTTATTCTGAGTGCTACTTGGTTGCTTGTTAAAATTTGACATAGTGATATCTCTTTTTTTTGTCATTCATATTAATGACTCATTCAAGATGCGCCTTTATTAAATGAATAGATAGTATTTACACGTATCAAGATATATTTATAACAACAACAGCATTGGTTTATATCAGTTATTTATTTTATTTAAATTCTATAATTGAAAATATATATAAAAATTTTATCATCCTCATATAAAAAATAGTTTAAATCTAAAAAATTATTCCACCTTACTACTTACTCATTAAAATTAAAATTTACAACATATTAAAATTTCGATATATCAATAATTATTAGAATCATATTGATATGGTCTACACATATTTTATTAAAAATAACTGTACAGAATAGCATAGATAGTGCAAATATTTAATAAAATTAATAAATAAATGTAGAAAATATTAAATAACAGGCGTTTTATCAGCAACAATTTTTTAAAATATTTCTATCTAAAATATAAAAATCAGTGCTAGTATAATAATTAGACACATAGCAAAAAATGTGAAATTTTATGAACTTTAATAAATATTTATATATAACGATTGGTATTATTTTGAATCAGCCTGCTTTTGCAAAATACTTCAGCAATTCTTTTGATGTTGCGACAAAGTTAATTCTTAATTTACCTGCCTTTGCTTTTGAAAAAAATTATAAATCCAATAACTTTCATTGGAATATTTCACAACAAGGCCCTGTTCTGGGCATTAATTTACCAATTTTTTGAGAGGGAATGATGATGAATAATGCTTTGAAAAAAATATTACTTGCTGCGGGCGTTCTAGTCGCTGCAGAAGTCAGCACTGCATGTACACGTGTAGTATATCTAGGTGACAATAATGAAGTGATTACTGCACGCTCTATGGACTGGAAACAAGACGTAGGGACAGATTTATGGATTTTACCCAGTAATGTCAAACGTACAGGCTTAGCTGGTCCAAATTCTATTCAGTGGGCATCCAAATATGGGAGCGTTGTGGCAACAGGTTATGGCGTATCCACAACAGATGGGGTAAATGAAAAAGGGTTAGTGGCTAACTTACTCTGGTTAGTCGAATCTGATTATCCAGATCCTAAAAAGAACAACAAACCACCACTGAGCATTTCACTGTGGGCACAATATGTTTTAGACAACTATGCAACTGTAGATGAAGCTGTACGTGCTTTAGAAAAACAGCCTTTTATTGTTGTTACAGATACTGTTCCAGGTGATACACGACTCACTACCCTGCACCTCTCTATTTCTGATGCATCTGGTGATAGTGCAATTATTGAGTATATTGACGGCAAGCAAGTGATTCATCATAACCGCAAATATCAGGTGATGACCAATTCCCCAACCTTTGATCAGCAATTGGCGCTGAACAGTTATTGGCAACAAATTGGCGGAACCGTCATGCTACCGGGAACCAATCGTGCCTCAGATCGTTTTGCTAGAGCATCATTTTATATCAATGCAATACCTAAAAATGCTTCACCTGAGCATTCTATCGCCAGTGTTTTTGGTGTAATCAGAAATGTCTCCGTACCCTTTGGATTAAATACAGCGGAAGAACCAAATATTTCTTCTACACGTTGGCGTACTGTTGTTGACCATAAGAGAAGCCTTTACTTTTTTGAATCTGCGGTATCACCCAATGTATTTTGGGTGGATTTAAAAGATATTAATTTCAAAGATGGACAAACCAAAAAATTGACCTTAGGTAAAGACCAAGCAATCACCTATTCTGGGAAATCAAATGCTTATTTTAAAGCATCAAAGCCATTTCAGTTTTTAGGAATAAATTGATTTTAAGCCATAGCTCACTGATTTTTTTATAAAGTGTAAGTATAGATACACATGTCAAACTCATGTACTTCAAATGAAATTCTGCTCAAAAGCAAGCCTCCTGAAGTGGAGGCTTGCTTAAAAATTTATGCCCCAGCAAAGCTTTTACCAGTTTATCCGCAATTGGACCGCTTATGCCCATTTCACTGACTAAGCCCAATAAGAAAAATTGGTCATTTCTTAGTAGTACTTGCTAAAATCGATAAAATAATAATTTAAAAAAATATTCAAATACACTATTTTTTAGCGGCAGAATTTTCTGCTTTTATAACGTCATTTTCATTTTGAAAACTTTCTTCATCTTTAAAAATTGCTTCAATTGATCGGTTAAATAATTTCGCAATTTTAAATGCCAAAGGTAAGCTAGGATCATAGCGCTGTTTTTCAATCGCATTGATCGTCTGGCGAGAGACTCCCAAATATTCTGCTAATTGTTGCTGAGACCAACCTTGCTGCGTTCTCAGTTCAGATAAGATATTTTTCATCGATAACGCCAACTCCCAATTGCAATACCAACACCCCACAACGTTGCCATTAAAGGCCATACAAAAAACATAGAAAGATGTGGAAAGCCAATATTTTCAAGAAATCCATAGCTAAATGTAATCAGTGCGGTACCTACGAATGCGAGCGCAAAAGCTTGTAATTGGATGTGTTGTTGCATTTCATCTAAGCGTGCTAATTGTCTGAGTACACTCCAACCCACCAAAATACAGGGAATTATCGGCAATAATGTCACAAAAATTTGTGTTGAATAACGGATATCGTCATTCTTTAAATAATTTAATGAACAAATAAGCACAACAACATAAAGCAGTATTGATGCACTAAACTCAATCAGAGATTTATATTTTTTCATACGGCAACCATGTAAAGTAAGCTTTACACAAATTTAGATCAAATAGCACCCCATGTAAAGCATACTTTACATATTGTTTTTATTTTAACTTAGACAACAAACTTGAAATGCGCCTTCAATTGTCATTTTTTCACAGCATTTATCCGCGCTTTGATTATAAATTTCTAAAGCTAACTGATTTAAAAGCATAAAAAAAACCTAGTAAGCATGAAGCAAACTAGGCTATAAACTTTGAATCTTTTTTCGTTGGTAGCGGGAGCTGGATTTGAACCAACGACCTTCGGGTTATGAGCCCGACGAGCTACCAGACTGCTCCATCCCGCATCAACGAAGCACCTTTATACGCCTTAAAGACAAGGAATACAACCTTTATTCTATATATGTTTAAAAGAATTATTGATTGGCATCCAGAACACTCTAAAAGCATTCATTGTTGACTGGTGATCGTATGCTCTTTTAACTTCAAAAACACAACGGCTTAACCTTTTACTTAAGATTAAAAACCGAATATTTCGATAGCGATCTATTATACTTTTATCCTCATCAAGGCATCTTTAGCGCTTACCCAAATAACAATTTAATTAAACCAGCCATTGATATAGCATTAGAAAGCCCACTAAAAAGTGGGCTGATTTTTTGGAGGCGCATGAATGATGTGTGAGTCGCACAACAATTCAAAAAAAGTATATCAGCCTTTATTTATTAATTAAATTAAACTATGTAACAAAAATTAGCCAAAGCGTGCTGCAATACAATGTTCAAATAAACAGCGAAGATTTGCCTTAGTCACTATATAAATTTAAGCGATTAAAAAACCACCCGTGGGTGGCTTGATTTAAATCATAGGTTCCAAAATCTTATAAATTTTACCATTCTTGCTGCTTTCAAAAAGCATTTCGAAGTTAGGACGCAAAAGTTCATTTTCAACGATAATATATTTGATACGCTCATGAGTTTTATTTGGATTTATCACAACATCATCTAATGTTGCCTCAACTGCGTAACACTTTCCAAATTGATCCTTTACATTTATGTCGAGTTTATTCATAAAAAACACCTTAAAAATTAAATAAAAACAGCTAAAACTGTTAACCAAAACATTCAATGATTATTAAATTTATGCTTGTACATCAAACGCAATTCAATATACTGCAAAAACAGTAAATTATTATAAAAATTTTTATTTACTTACATTTTAAGTGCTTATCAAAAAGATTGCTTCTTGATGCTACTCAGGTTTTTTAGGATCTATTGCTTTTATCTCCTTTAAATCATCAAGATGAAGATCAAAAATACTTTCAATCATTTTTACTTTGGATTCACTGGTATCCTCAGACGTTTCAATCAAGTATTTTTTTGTTTGTTGGGTAAATTGAAAATAGTCTTCATAATTCACTGTTCCATTTTTTATCAGAAAACCGACTAAATTTCCGATGAGTAATCGTGTGACATGGTCACCCTCTAAGGTTGCCTCAACCAGCTTCCCAGCTAAAATTAATTTTTTCATCGCATTACCATCCTTTGTATCGTTCACTTAATTTAACAAATTCATTTTTACTTGTCATATCAATAAAATATTCATTACTTAAGTTCGTTCAGATGTACGCTACCTTTTGGCTTCAATTACTGCAAATGCATCAATATTGATACTTCAACAATAATGCTCAGTTACTTGAATACAATTAAACAATTCCCTCCTTCGGTACTTGCAAAGCTGTTTTAAAAACCAATGTTCACTCTAGTATATAGATCAATCATCAACCTCAAAAATGGTTTTATTCTAAACATGCGCTGATCTGATAAAAAAAGCCTTACATTTCTGTAAGGCTTCACCTTAATTTTGCGCTGACTAAGGATTTTTGTTATTTATTATTAGTAAAATAACAATTTAAATTTACTTTAAAATTAAATCATCGTCAACCTTTTCATTAAATATAGAAAAAAATACCCACCGATAGAGTAAGTGGGTATGTAAACTTGTGATATATGTTTAGCTAAACTTAATTTATACAATATAAATCTCACTTTCAATACCATTCATCGGCTATTTAATTTCAAAACAACACTAATAAAAGACTTTAGATCAGAACTCCGTATGCTCACAAATAAGCACCATATAACAATAATAAAATGTGCATTCAATGCTACACAGAGCGGGATAGAATAAAAACATATACTACTGATTTTTAATGAATAATTTAAAAATATGGTGTAAAAATAAATTTGTAGGATTCTATCCTGTTATTCAAATTATTGTCGTTTATCAATCACATTGGATGAAAAAGACACTATATTTATCTCGACTATTTTACTGCGTTTTTATTATTAAATAACAGATGTATAGTATGCATGACCATTGGAGAGAGTGGTCCATACGACAATAAAGAAACGCTACACTAGCCTGCATGATGCGGGTTTCTTTTTGTTTATTGATCTAGAAATAGCACAGCAGCCATACAGTACCCCGCATAAAAAAGACGAGATTTACACAGCAATTGATTAGATTTGCTTAAATTTTTGCCGATAGGCGAATGATTGATCTTTTAAATAGGTCCAGTGTTTTAATAAGAATATATAGTCAAATCGCCTAATTATTCATACAAATAATTTTCATCAAGTCATTGTTCATCAATGAAGCTTAAGTTTTTGTATGAACTTTTAGAAACTGTTGGTTATTAATTCGTTTTTGTGCTTTTGAATCATAGATGGTGATCCTACCGTGGGGCGACATGGATGTCGCTGTTGGGCGGGGGTACAGGACGTACCCCTCGCCCAACGGAAGATTTTTGTCATCTTTTCATCTCTGAAAAGTGAGGCATCGCCTACGCAAAGGTATTTAAACTTTAAATGTAAAGTGTGGCATTGCTAACTTTTTAATCAAATTATTTTTACATGCTATTGATTTAATTAAAAATATTGATTAAGAATAATTATATTATTGTGTCTGAGTTTTTTGACAGGTTGACTATAGAGAACGTTATAGAAATAATTGAAATGTATAAATTAAAATAAAAATTTAGAGCTAAAAAAAGCACGATACCGTGCTTTTTTTACAACTTACGCCAAATTATAGCGGAGTAATGTTTACAGCGTTAGGACCTTTTGGACCTTGAGTGATACTGAATTCAACTTGTTGACCTTCAGCAAGAGTTTTGAAGCCAGAGTTAGCGATTTCGCTGAAATGAGCAAAAACGTCTGGACCTGATTCTTGTTGAATGAAACCGAAACCTTTAGTTTCGTTGAACCATTTAACAGTACCTTTAACAACATTTGAGTTTGACATAATCAATCCTACTGAGATTTAAAAATTTTAAGCCATTTTATGACTAGTGATAACGTCGAAAATAATAAAGAATTGAACTTAAAATCTGAATAAAACGAAGGATTATGACTAAAACTGCGATACTTAGAGAAGATTTACCAAAACATGACTTTTTTCTAGTTGGCTTTACTTTACAGGAAAAAAATAAATAAGCAAGCTTTCTTATAAATATTTAACTTTATTATAGAATAAAGAGTAACTTATCTATTTAGAACAGCTCTCATGTGAGAGCTTTCTCAAATAACTTACTTTCTCGATCATTGATAGAAAATCAATTCGCTTTCTATTTCACAAGAAAAAAACCAATGTTCTATACATCAATTTTTCTTATGCTTACTTTAGGGTTACTTTTTAAATGGCCAGCGGAGTTGAGCCAAATATTGGTTGGGTATTTGACTACGCACACCAACTTGATCAGCTTTAATTTTTTGATCTTCATAGTGAAAACTTCCAAACAAGATGTCCCAAAATATGAACACTTCTCCGAAATTCTTACGACCAAATCCATGTTTATGATGGATGCGATGTACTTCAGCTACAGCAAAAATATATTTGAAAGGACCAACACGATAATCAATATTTGCATGTTGAAAAAACAAATGCACTGCCATAAATATCATCCAACACCCAATCAGTAAACTTGGAGCACCCAAAAGCGCGAGGATGATCAAACTAGGCCCAGCAAGTACGATTGCACTCAGTGGATGCCGCTTTTCAGCATTTAACCAATATAAACGGCGTGATTGATGGTGAATCGCATGTAATTTCCATAAAAACTGATATTTGTGGCTTAGGCAGTGCATGAACCATAGTCCAAAATCAATCACCACAGCAACAATCAATATCTGCCAAAATACCGAAATATGGTCGGGCCATAATCGTGGAATAAACCGGAAAAGATTAAACCATTCGATAATTTTTGAGACAGAAACGATCAAAAATAAATTAAAAATTGCATGGATGATATCTGTAACAAAATCTTGATATGTATCCAACCATTTTGCTTGATAAGGCAAAGAATGCTCAACCCATGCAATCATTACGCCACTTAGCAAGATGAATAATATTGAACTTGGCCAATACGGAACTTGCCCTGAGACGATGAACATCATCATCCATACGGTTAACAGCATACAAAGCGGATAAAATAAATATCGCAGAGATATTTTAACAAAAGCGCTCATTTATAACTCCAATCAACAGAATACGTTTTGGGAGTATGCTGACTGGCTGGATAGAAAAATTGAACGAAACCGCTATATCTCTTATAGCTTTTGATCCGACAAAAGCAATATTGGCATTTGCTCAATGGATGGAATAAATTTTAATAGTGAAGGTTGAATGCCAAACATTTGTTTGCAGGTTCGACTAAAATGCGCCTGATCAGAAAAATGAGCGTGATGAGCGATGCTGGTTAAATTAATATCCTGATCTATGGCTTGAAAGCTTTGTAATAAGCGTAACCATTTCCGATAACTACGATAAGAAATACCAAAATTATCACTAAACCAATGACTAAAACGGCTTTCTGAAAGATTGAATTGTGAGGCGATTTGTTTCACTGTCAAATTCTGTTGGTGGTTGAGAATAAGAAATTTTGCAAGACGCTCTTCTCTAACTGACTGAGCTTTGAAATTAGATTCACTGCAATAACTTAAAAGCTTTTGGAAAGATTCAAATGTTTGATTTTGTTCTATAAAATACGCTCTAAGAATAGACACCAAATTTTCAGGTAATAGCGTAATCGACGAGTCTTGTTGTGAGGAAACTTGTAAATAATGCTGTATGACATCAGCAAGAAAATGTGTTTGATCAATATAGATCGAACAGTAAGTTCCTGGTTGCAAATGATGTAAAGTATTTGCTGCGATATAGACCCCACTACTCCATATACAATAATCATCAGCAATAACTTGAATCCGCTCTCCCTGTTGTTTTGCAAAGCTTAACTGATGTGCGTGATGACGATGTGGAGAGTTATCACCAACAGCTCCCTCAAAATAGCCAATGCCATATCCAATTGCTATTCTGCCCATCCAATATTTAGCAGGTAATTTATATAGATTAGATTGAGCCATAGAATACTTAAGCTAAAAGTGAAAACTCATTAAATAACACTATTCTACTTATCTTCAAATACCCAGCATAAATAAGCAGATTGATTGAGTGCGCTTTTTATATCTTTGCTATTCTAAAGCGCTTAAATTCAATGCAATAAATTTTAAGCATAAAAAAACCTAGTAAGCATGAAGCAAACTAGGCTATAAACTTTGAATCTTTTTTCGTTGGTAGCGGGAGCTGGATTTGAACCAACGACCTTCGGGTTATGAGCCCGACGAGCTACCAGACTGCTCCATCCCGCATCAACGAAGTGACTTTATACGCCTTAAAGGCAAGTAATACAACCTTTATTCAATATATATCTCAAAAAGCCCTATTTAAGTATTCTATTCACACAATATTTATACTTTTATGCATTGTTTTCAGGTGTGCTTAGAAAAATATAAAAACAGAGAATTTCGGAGTGATTAGATTGAATCTCTTTTGCCAGATCCATAACATCATATTTAGCACCAAACATCGCTAATCTCTATGCCATGACCCAAGTTGTTAAAGAGCAAAGTTGTTTTTAAGCACCTATCAACATATTAAAATTCATAAAAGCCCACCTTTTGATGAGCTTTTAGGTCCATTTGTATTTACTTATACACCCATATCCCTAAAGGGATATTACCAAATAAATGGATAAGTAAAGTAAGAACAATAAACATAGAAAAGAAGAATGCGATGTTTATAGATTTAGATATCATGTAATCACCCTTATTTTATTGTTGTTGCTTTTTTATACACTAATAACGTGAAATTTTCAATCATTAATGTGGATAAATAAATCACATTAAAATCTATCGCTTAGTAAGCTGCTTAAATAGTAAAACATTTTGCAATAATTACTTCTCTCTTTCCTTTTCTTATTGATACTTCCCTGTCTATAAATACCTGTTAATTGTTATAAAAAAAGACGCTTTAAGCGCCTAACCACAAACTTCATTATTTCTCACTCATTTCAACTTATATTGCTTATTCAGCTACTCAATCTCAAAAAAATGCTTTTCTGTGACTATTTTTATCTTTATTTCTTTATAATATCTAATCATTGGGTCATTCACATCTTTGCTGATTTTATCTAAAAACTTATTCTCTTTCATTAATTTAGAATAAGTTTTATAACCAATAACTAATCTTTGTGGATCCTTACTTTCTTTAAAATCATCAATTTGCTTATTGAGTTCTTTTAGATCGATACCCATGTTGGCTCCCCTCAATTGTTTTAAGCAATATAACACTCATTTATGACATTTTTTTGGCGCGTTAAGAAAAATTAAGCGATTAAAAATGCCTCACATTTCTGCAAGGCATTCTTCAATATTTTGCTCTATCTTTCATCAATATTTAAAAATAGCGGTGACTTCACTCTAGTGACTACATCAACTTATGACTCAGTGATAAATAAGGGATGATTCGCTTTATAAATCGCTAATTTTTTTATTTCATTTTCTAGATAGCCTTGTGGCTCTTCTTTCCATGTCACTTTTCCACTATCAAAATCAGAGTTACTTAAGGCCCAAGAGGAAATTAAACTGTAAATAAATGTATTATCAGCAAAAATTAATTTTGTTCTATTGCTCTTATCGCTGGTAAATACTTTGTGTGTAGGTAAAGACCCAAATATACCCACATGGGTATACAAATATGTAAAGGTTTCATTCATCGTAATGATTACTCTTGTCGTTAATCACTATACTACCGCATTCAGCTCTATTTTATGAACTTTGAGCAAAATTCAAAATCCTTAACCGCTTAAGGATTCTATTAAAAAAGCAGCCCACTAAGGCTATGCTATGAATAATTTAAACATTAAGGCAAAAAAAAACCTGCATCTTTGGGGAAAGAATGCAGGCAAAAACCGATTATTCGGTAATAGGAGGAATACCTACTATTTTACTAGGGTTTCATTTTATTTGTCAGTGGCAATATATAACAAGTGCTATAGCTTGCTTTTAATTGGTGAAAAATACTCAATATAAAGGTGAATAAGAAACTTAAAATCTATAGATATTTAGCTTAATCACAGTATTACAAATGATTTGATAGATACGTGTTTTACTTAAGTACTTTGTATTCTGCTACTAATTTATGCTTTTTAGGATCAATCTTATCGAGTGGTTGGCTATAAAAAACTTCACCAACAAAGCAACTCTATTTAAAGTATTTCCAAAAGATCATCCAATTTTTAATGTTCAAATTACTTTTATATTTTTTCAATTTTAAAAATTACGAATAGTCACCCATCAATTGCTTATATTGATCAATTCATAACTTTCATCGTGATGTTGATTCTAATCCCCCTTAAACCTTACTCAAGTCTAAAATTGTCATGTTGCCCCAATACACTGCACCTGTATCAATGTAGTAGCAATTATCTCGCTTGATGGGCGTTGTTGTGACGGTATGCCCCATGATGACCAGGTCCACACCTTGAACTTTAGTATATTTCAGATTCTCTAAATCAAAGCGTTCTCTGCCCCACATTGCTGCCTCAGTAGGTAGTCGCTTAGCTTCAATTGCATATCTGACAGCATCAAAATCATTAAGATTACGCTTAAACAACTCCCAATCATTTTGCTCAATATGCCCATGTACAAAGCCAAACTTGCGACTGTGATGTGTGATTTCAAGTGCAATGGGTAATTGATTAAATTTGTTTATAATTTTATGTTGAGTTTGGGCATCCAAATCATAAAACCACTCTCCGCCATTGGCGATATGACAACGACCAAAAGAATCGTTAAATAAGCCTTTAATACATAAGTCCTCATGATTCCCTCGAATTGAAGTAAACCAAGGTTCATCGATTAGATTCACACATTCAATATTTTGAATGCCACGATCAACCAGATCACCAACAGCAACCAATAAATCATTTTTAAAGTTAAAATCTATTTCAATCAAACGATTCATTAGCAAGTCGTAACAGCCATGAATATCGCCAACTACATAGAGCTTACCTTTGATTGTTTTATTCCAAATTTTGACTAAGTTCATGTTTCTGCCCTCTTAAGTGGATGTTAAATCCATCTACTACAATGTCCTGTGTGTAAAATTGTTTTGTTGTAAACCACATTGATGTATAAATAATTTTATTTGCATAGCTGTGGCTAATTGATATGAGCTATATATCTCAAGATATTCATCACTGGATTTTGAGTAAAAGCTCAAATAAAGCTTTGGGAAATATGAATACTTAGAATGGCGTGTTGTTTTGATAAGTCTTATATAGTCAAAATGGCAATATCTTCATCTTCTAATTAAGCTATTTATAAAAGTATAAGCCCCTGCCATCATTTTTTAGCTTTTCTGGATTTTTCTTATAAGCTGAGATTTATATTCTTATCGTTGTATCTACTTAACAATGCAATTTTATTTTTAGGGTACATTAATAAAAAAATAACTATTTAATAATTTAAAAAAATACTTGTAATGCAGCCTGTAAAGCAATAATTAAAATTATCCATTTTAAATTCTTTGATAGAATCATTTTATCATATTCAAAATAATATGAAATTTGATTTATTAATGCGACAGAAGCTCAAAATGAAAGAAAAAAAGATTGTTATTGTTGGTGCTGGTATTGTTGGCGTTACCCTTGCATGGTTTTTCGCCACTTATTCCGATGCAGAAGTGACATTATTAGATCAAAAGCAGGCAGGAAGCGGTGTTTCCCAACATTCTTTTGCATGGCTTAATGTTTCTTATGGACGTCCTGATTCCTACCAAAAACTACGATCAAAATCCTTGAATGAATGGCGAAGATTAGATGCAGAGATGCATGGCGCATTGAAAATTGATTGGCGAGGTGCCATTAGTTGGCAGGAAACGAATGCAGAGACATTACAATTTATCCAATCCCACAGTGAGCTGTCTTTTAATGTCGAATCTTTAACAAAAGAGAATCTTGCAAAAAAAGAACCTTTGCTTGATAAAGCGCCGAATGTGGTTGCATTTGCTGGCGAAGAAGGTGCGATAGATCCCATCTGGGTGATTCAAACATTGCTTCAAGATGCCATTAAAAAAGGTGTAACTTATTGTCCAGAAACGGAAGTTTCTAAAATATTACAAAATGAATCAGGTCAAACGATCGGTGTACGTAGTCAAGATAAGGATTATGTTGCGGATAAAGTTGTTTTAACAGCGGGAGTGGTCAATAAGGATTTGCTGCAAACCATCAATATCGAATTACCTTTAGCATCTTTGCCAGCTATTATTATTCGCTTTAAGCATGAAAAATCAGATCAATTCGCACAGCATATTATCTCGACACCAGAGATGGAGATTCGCTCGATTGATTCAGAACATTTTTTAGCTGCAGAAGATTATATCGATGACACAGCAGTCAATACGCCAGAACTGATCGCTCTGAATGCTTTAAAAACTATTCAGGCACATTTTAATACGATAGCACCAGCATTAGCATCATCTATAACTGTTGATCACGTGGCTGTAGGAATGCGCCCTATCCCATTCGATGATATGCCCATTGTTGGTACGATGAATGATGACTCTGGACTTTATCTCATTTCAATGCATGCAGCAGTCACTCTCGCGCCTTTAATTAGTCGCTTGGCTATGCAAGAAATTTTATATGAGCAAGAAAGTCCTGAATTATTTTCTTATCGTATCACGAGATTTCAGTGATTATGTGCCGATTTTACGTCAAAATAACCACCAAATTATTGATTTTATTAATAAATTTGGTACGCCCAGCGGGACTCGAACCCACTCCACAGGCTTCGGAAACCTGTACTCTATCCAGTTAAGCTATGGGCGCTTAAATTGAGAAGGCACATCATAACAAAAAAAACCGCGAGGTAAAGCATTTATAAAACAACTCTTTTGATTGATGCTCATGCTTTAAGCAATGTTGCATATTTGCAATGCAGAATTCCTCCTAACTTACTTGGTTTATTTAAAAAGATCGCTCACAATACACACTCCATAAACCAAGTGAGAATTTCATGACTGATGCTCTGACGTTAAGAGATTTATCTAAAACCTATAGAAATGGATTCCAAGCACTCAAAGGAATCAATTTGACTGTTCCAGAAGGAGAGTTTTATGCACTTTTAGGACCAAATGGCGCTGGTAAATCGACAACAATCAGTATTATCAGTTCCTTGGCGCGGAAAACTTCAGGTACTGTGGAAATTTTTGGTCATGATTTAGATACCCATCCTTCACATGCAAAACAATGTCTAGGTGTCGTTCCTCAGGAATTCAACTTCGGGCAATTTGAAAAAATCTTTGACATCTTAGTCACTCAAGCGGGTTATTACGGCATTCCGCCTAAAATTGCACAACAACGTGCTGAAGAATATTTAGAAAAATTAGGTTTATGGGATAAGCGTAATACTCAAGGGCGCATGTTGTCTGGTGGTATGAAGCGCCGTTTAATGATTGCGCGTGCCATGATGCATGAACCTAAACTTTTGATTTTAGATGAACCCACTGCAGGTGTAGACATCGAGTTACGCCGTTCAATGTGGGATTTCCTTACAGAAATGAATGAAAAAGGCACTTCGATCATTTTAACCACGCATTATTTAGAAGAAGCAGAAATGCTTTGTCGTCAGATTGCGATTATTGACCGTGGTGTTATTAAAGAAGATACCTCGATGAAAGCGTTCTTAAACCAATTGAGTGAAGAATCTTTTATTTTCGATTTAGAAAATCCGATTGAACCAATCATGATTGATATCATTGGTGTGAAATTTAATCTGATTGACCCCATGACCTTAGAAGTCACGATGGATAAAGCGCATTCTTTAAATGATTTATTCCAGCTTTTAGAAGCGCAAGGTATTCGTGTTCGCAGTATGCGTAATAAATCAAATCGTCTTGAAGAGTTATTTGTGAAACTGGTTGAGAAAAATCTTGAAGGAGTTGCAGAATGAATTTTACTCAACTACGTATTGCACTCTATACATTAGTTCAAAAAGAAATCCGCCGCTTTATGCGAATTTGGCCGCAGACTTTATTACCGCCTGCGATCACCATGAGCTTGTACTTTGTGATTTTTGGTAATTTGGTCGGTTCTCGTATTGGACAAATGGGTGGATTTAGCTATATGCAATTCATCGTGCCGGGTCTCATCATGATGGCGGTGATTACAAACAGTTATGCCAATGTGTCTTCAAGTTTCTTTAGTGCTAAATTCCAAAAAAGCATTGAAGAACTGATTATGAGCCCAGTTCCACTACATATGGTCTTGTGTGGTTATGTGATTGGTGGTGTTGCCCGCGGTGTTCTTGTTGGGGCAATTGTCACAGCAATGAGTTTGTTCTTTACTGACCTTTATATCCATAATATTTTCGTCACGATATACACCGTTATTATTACCTCACTACTGTTTTCTTTAGGGGGTTTTATCAATGCTGTATATGCAAAATCGTTTGATGATATTTCGATTATCCCAACCTTTGTATTAACACCCCTCACCTACTTAGGCGGTGTGTTTTACTCGATTAGTGCTTTAAGTCCATTTTGGCAAAATCTGTCTTTAATTAACCCGATTGTATATATGGTCAATGCTTTCCGTTTCGGAATTTTAGGTCATAGTGATGTCAATGTTTCATTGTCTTTACTTATTGTGACTCTATTCTGTGGCGTACTGTATGCGATTGCTTACTATTTACTTTCTCGTGGTTCAGGAATGCGTGAATAATGTCTGTTGAAAAATCTTTATTGGGTAAAGAAACCGATTACCCAACTACCTATCAACCCGAAGTTCTTTTCCCGATCGCGCGTGCACAAGCGCGTGAGCAATATGCGGATGTAGCGGGTATATATAAAGGTCAAGATTGGTGGCATGTATTCGAAATTTCTTGGCTAAATAGCAAAGGAATCCCGCAAGTTGCCATTGGGCGTATTGCACTCCCAGCAACATCACCAAATTTGATTGAATCAAAGTCGTTAAAGCTCTACTTTAATAGTATGAACTTTACCCAGTTTGACTCTCATCAAGCTTTTATCAATACCGTTGAAAAAGACTTATCTGCTGCTGCACAAGCCCCAGTGACGCTAACTTTATTTCAAGTTGATGATTTAGAGATCAGCAAACCAACGGGTATTTGTATTGATGATCAAGAACCTGACCAGCTGGTCAATCATCCAGATGCAAGCCTTTTGGCCTTTGATCAAGAAAATACACAACACGGTGAAAGCGTTGAAATTCAACTGTATTCACACTTATTAAGAAGCAATTGCCCTGTGACTGGACAACCCGATTGGGGCACTGTTTTTATCCGATACCAAGGCGAAAAACCTTGTTATCGTAGTATTTTAGCTTATATTATCTCGTATCGTCAGCATAACGGTTTTCACGAACAATGCGTGGAACAAATTTTTGCCGATATTTGGCAAAATTTAAAACCTGAAAAGCTGATGGTGTATGCAACATATACACGTCGTGGCGGTTTAGATATTAACCCATGTCGTGTATCTGATGAATCATGGATGCCAAGCCCAATTCGATTGGCGCGACAATAAACATTGAGGTTGAAAACATGCCTTTTTTTGGTTTTGTACCTTCTGAAGAACTATTAAAGAACATTCAGACCGGTATTGAGAAAAAAAACTCTAACGAACCACTTTATCCTTTACGTGATCAAACTGCCTTACTCATTAATGAAGAAATTATTGATACGCTTTTGATTGAACTTGTTCGTCGCTTCCCTGCAAGTGACAAACGAGATACTGCTGAAAAATTAGCAGGCTATGTCAAATCGACTGTTGCTGTGTTACTTAAACAATTGTTAAGTAAAGCAGACAATGATGTGGTTCGTCAGTCTGTAGAGTTTTCAGAACGTAGCCTATTTAAAGATCCACAAGGTCAATTCCGTGTCGGTGTGAATTTAGACGCAAGTTTAGTCACCAATCTCAAAAATAGCTTTGCTGAAGTTCAAGCAAATGGGGATGTAAATCGCGCTGTATTGTCTGAACAATTCAAACAATTCTCAGATGCGACGATTAACCATTTCATGCGTGATTTTAATAAAACGCTGGATTTGGGTATGATCAAACGTAAGGCTGCGGATATTGGTGCTTCTGCTGTAGGCAAAGCAGTGCATATGGCAATTGATAAGTTGATTCCAAATTTAAATAAAGATGAAATCACAGCTGTAGCAGAATATTACGATACTTTATTTTTTAATTGATCGTTAAAATTCAATTGGATTTTTAAATATAAAAAATGCCCTTCTTGGTAAGGGCATTTTTTTACATTTATCGAGTTATACTTTTTAGCTGTAGTAATTAACCATTAAATTCATAAACTTAAAACCATGATAAAACGCTATTCCTTGATCTATCTAAAACCTATTCAAATTCAAAACCATTTAATTCAATCTATTTAACCCACTATTTTCTAATTTAAATATTTCAACCTCAAAATAATCACAAAATTCAGCTCATAATTTTGTTGCAAAGTATTGATATTCATTGCCTTCGAGGGGGATTGTGATAGCATGCGCAAAACACATTTCCCGCACAAAATAGACCAATGGCACCAAGCTCTCAATATAAATTTTTACGTCAATCTCCTCGTGATGGTCTAAGTACTGCCATGATCCCCTCACGCTGGCAAAAACTCCATATTGACCCTTGGTTGAGTTTATTTCTAATCTTAAACGCGATGCTCGGTTTAACCGTCCTTTATAGTGCGTCTGCACAAGATATGGGGCTGGTTTCCAAACAAGCCATGAGCTTTGGTATCGGTTTTCTCGTCATGTGTGGTTTAGCCCAAATTCCTCCTAAAGTTTATCAAGCTTTTGCGCCTTACTTTTATCTGTTTGGACTGGTCTGCTTAGTCGCAGTTAAAGTGTTTGGTGAGGTTCGCATGGGTGCTCAACGCTGGATTGGGATTCCGGGTTTTGGCAGCGTGCAACCCAGTGAGTTTTTAAAAATTGGTATGCCATTGATGATTGCATGGTTTTTATCTCGTAATCCTCTACCGCCTAGTTTTAAAAATGTGTTTTTATCACTGATCATGATTGGCATTCCTTTTATCCTGATTGCAGAACAACCCGATTTAGGTACATCACTGCTCATCTTAGCCAGTGGGATTTTTGTGCTATTTCTGAGTGGTCTTTCTTGGAAAATGATTTTAGGTGCAGTGAGTGCTGTTGCTGTGGTGATTCCAGTCGCTTGGGAATTTCTACTACATGACTATCAACGACAACGTGTTTTAACTTTATTTAATCCAGAAGCCGATGCCTTAGGCACGGGCTGGAACATCATTCAGTCTAAAACAGCGATTGGTTCGGGTGGCTTTATGGGTAAAGGTTATTTGGAAGGCACTCAATCGCACTTACATTTTTTACCTGAAGGCCATACTGACTTTATTATTGCCGCATTTTCTGAAGAATTCGGTCTGATTGGTATCCTACTTCTGATCATCATTTACTTTTGTATTATCTTTAGAACCTTTCAAATGAGTCTACAATGCTTCCATAATTTTGGGCGCTTGGTTGCTGGTACTTTTGCTTTGTCATTTTTTGTTTATGTATTTGTAAATGCGGGCATGGTCAGTGGTATTTTACCTGTAGTCGGTGTGCCATTACCTTTTATGAGTTATGGTGGTACTGCAATTATTACTTTAATGGCCACTTTTGGCATTGTGATGTCTATACATACACATCGTTAATTTTTTATCATAAATAATTAGGAAATATAACCTATGTTTACTTTTGGGCTTTTACAGAAGGTTAAAAACATCACTTTTTGTGCAGCTGCATTTTCACTGACCAGTTTCTGCCAAGCCAATGATTTTGCCAGCAACCCTGAATACAATAATTTTAAAGCCAAAACCATGCAAACCTATGGTCTAAGTAGCGAACAAATTGATTGGGCAATGAACGGCTCACGCAATTTACCCAATATCATCAGCATTATGGAACGACCAGGTGAAAGTAAGCCTTGGTACCAATACAAAACTAATTTTTTAGCTGAAGGCACCATCCAACGTGGTGTGCGTTTTAAACAACAATATGCAGATACACTAAATCGCGCAGAACAGCAGTTTGGGGTGCCTCAAGCAATCATCCTAGGCATTCTAGGGGTCGAAACAGGTTATGGCTCAAATAAGGGCTCCTTTATCACCCGTGATGCACTTGCAACCCTCGGTTTTGGTTATCCCCGCCGTGCGCAATATTTCCAAGATGAGTTGGGTGCTTTAATTGCATGGTCATATAAAGATGGCGTTCCAACCAATTCGATTGTTGGGTCTTATGCAGGTGCAGTAGGTTATCCGCAATTTATGCCAAGTAATGTGTCTAAATTTGGCGTGGATTACGACGGAAATGGTCATGTTGACTTACGTAACTCTGCGGTCGATGCGATTGGTTCGATTGCTAACTATCTGGCTCAACATGGCTGGCAGCGTGATCGCCCTATTGCGTTTTTAGCGCGTTATACAGGGAACAATCCTGAAGCGGTTATTGCAAAAGATTTAACTCAGCCTGTTCCCTATGGATCACTTAAAAATTTAGGGATTTCTCCATTAAATCCAATCGTCAAAATTGATGACTTAGATTTGGTTAATGTGATTCAATTACAGGACAGCAATGGCCCTATTTATTATATTACTTATCCTAATTTTCAAGTGATTACGACATATAATAGAAGCCGTATGTATGCCACTGCTTTATGGCTTTTAGGCACCGAAATTGTAAGTCGTTAAGACTTGCAATTTCCTAAATAATAAATAAGTCAAGATTTTTTTATGTTAATTTGATCACATTTAATACTTTTTTCACACCTTGTTACAATATTGATTATTTTTTAATCAAAACCTGTAAGAATTTGTCCTTTTTGTAACTGTTTCTTAAATAATGCTAGACACATTTATTCCAGCTTGAATATTATCCTTTCCGTTAAATGCAGTTGCACAAGTGAATTTACAGACCTCTATGGTTAATTTTCAGCGACTTAGAAAGTTAAAATTGAGGTTCCAAGGAGTTAAACGATGCATGCTTCACTAAAATATATGATGGCCCTGACCATGGGTCTGAGTATGACGCAGGTCAACTCAGAAATGGTTCAGTCATCATACTTAAACAATGATTCGGATAGTTCGAGTCTAGCTTCTCGTGTGATTAGCAAAGATTCAACAAATTTCAACTCTCATTTTTCAAACCTAAACAGTTTGTCAATTACTGAACGTTCTGGCGATCAAGTCCGTCGTCAAACTATTGCAGCAAAGATTCAAGTTCCTGAAGATGAGCCTTCAGTAATTGATAAACTTAATGAAGTTGCTTCAAACACAGTTCGCAAATTTAGCCAAACTGGTGTTGCATCTTGGTACGGTCGTCAGTTCCACGGCCGTAAAACCGCAAGCGGTGATACATTCGATATGAATGATTTGACTGCTGCACACCGTAGCTTGCCATTAAACTGCTTTATTCGTGTAACCAATAAAGACAATGGTAAAAGCGTAGTGGTTAAAGTCAACGATCGTGGTCCTTTCCATGGTAACCGTGTACTTGACCTCTCTTACGGCGCTGCTAAGCGTTTAGGTATTACAAATTCAGGAACAGCACGCGTTAATATTGAACGCGTAGATGGTCCAAACTCGTAAATCACTGCATGCATTTAACAAAAGCCACTTTCCAGTGGCTTTTTTATTATAAAAATAAAAATATAGATGTCCGAATTGCCCCCTTAACTTTCCAGTTATGCCCCTTTTCTTTCAATGCATTCCAGATAAAATAAAATGTGAGTCGATACAGGATGTATCACTAAACAGAAAACGAAAACCGAAGTTTAAATTCTAAAAGTAAAAAAGTGAGCCATGCATGGACGTGAACAGCAAAACGCCAAACTTCGCGCATACATCCCTCAGCAAAACCCAAAAAGTAATCGCACTTGGTTTTGCCACGCAAGGCTTGGGTTATGCCAGCGTCATGACCGCGCTTCCCACAATCAAAAGCCGATTCAGACTTTCAGATGATCAACTGTCAATTATTATCCTTGGTGTCTGTATTGCAGCAGCACTGGGTTCTATTTTGGCAGATCGACTTGCTGTGAAACTAGGTTCAAGGCTTGCAATTGTCATTGGCTTGCTATTTGAAGCCATCGGTATTGCAATTGCAGCATTTAGTCCCAGTGTCATGATCATGGTCGCTAGTTTTTTACTTTATGGGCTTGGACTCGGATGTTTAGACGCTGCATTGAATATGCAAGCTGTCATGATGGAACAAAAACTTGGGAAAAGCGCCTTGGGCGGTTTCTTTGCCTGTTATACCGCTGCTGCTTTCCTTGGCGCGTTAATCATGTCCGCAACGGTCTCAACCACACTTGGGGCAACAGCGGCATTGTGCATTGCTGTCATGATGTGTTTGATTACATCGCAAGTGTCAAAACGTTGGTTATTTCAACAAAAAGAAAATGCTGCCCTACATCCTCAACAACGATCACCAATTCCGCATAAACAATTGCTTATTTTTGGTGTGATCATTCTCATCGCCTTTACTGTCGATTCAGCAATCAGCACGTGGAGTTCAATTTATCTTAAAGATATTTTAGCAAGCTCAGCCACAGTCGCCCCATTGGGTTATGCCGCATACCAAATGGGTATTTTGCTCACCCGTTTAAGTCTGGATTATCTTTTAAAATTTAAAAGCGCTGCATGGGTTGCCTTCATCACAACGCTGATTGGCGCAACAGGCTGTGCCATAGCTGGCTTAGGGCATTCATTGGCGATTGTCATTGCCGGTTTTGCGCTGGCTGGTGTTGCTGTAGGCGCATTAGTCCCGCTGACATTTTCAGCAGCAGGTCGTTTAGATGAAAATCGACGTGATGAAATTATCGCACGGGTGAATATTTTTAATTATGGCGGGGCTGTAGCAGGAGCTGTAATTGTTGGCTTACTTGCTGCTCCTATCGGTTATGGTCCCTCATTTATTGGTTTAGCACTGGCGCTGTTATCTGTGATTTATTTTAGAAAAAGATTTATTTAGGCTGTATATAAATAAAAAATCGTTTAGGATGAATAAAGATCATTGCTCAAATGCAAAAACACTTATCATTTTTTAAACACATATCAAACCTATACGCAGATCAAAATCTTTGCTAGTTTGAATAAAATAAACAATATTTAATAAAACAAATTTGGGGATTATTCATGTTTCAAATCAGTGGCCCATCAAAACTTGTCCGTGCAATTGCACCCATCATCTGCTTAATTGGCCTTGGCTCGCTTAGCGCATGTACCACGATATCTCCAACAAACACGAATACCCCCGCTGATCTTGCAACCTTGACGCAAACAAACACGCTATTTTACGGTGGCTCAATTTTAACTATGCAAGGCATGTCACCCCATTATGTCGAAGCGTTGCTGGTCAAGGATGGAAGAATTGTCTTTGCAGGTGATTTAAAACAAGCGCAAAAATTAAAACAAAAAAATACCCAAGAGGTTAACTTAAACCGTCATACCCTGCTGCCTGGTTTTATTGATGCGCATAGCCATTTAAATAGTGTCGGTCTACAGCAAACTGTGGCAAATCTCTACCCTACGCCCGATGGTAACGTTTCAGATATTGCATCATTGATTCGTGAACTTTCATTATGGCAACAAAACAATCCTGACTTTATCAAAGCAACCTCAGGTTGGATTATTGGAAATGGTTATGATGATGCCCAAATTAAAGAAAAACGGCATCCTACAGCAGATGATTTAGACTTGGTTTCCACCAATCACTCGATTATTGTTTTACATCAGTCAGGACACTTAGCCTCTGTCAATCATAAGGCTCTTGAACTTTTAAACATCAATAAAAATACACCCAATCCAACTGGCGGGATTATTCGTCGTAAAGCAAATTCTCAAGAACCCAATGGTGTACTTGAAGAAGCTGCTGTTTTTTCAGCAATGGCAACTGCGTTTAGCAAAGTTCCACCTGAAATCATGCAAAATATGGCAAAAACAGCACTGAATACCTATATCAAAAATGGCTATACCACTGTACAAGAAGGTCGTGCAGATCATGGTACTGCTGAATTATGGCGAAGTTTTGCGGCCATCAATCAATTGAATATTGATGTCGTGGTTTATCCAGATATCATCAATGAAAAAGATTACATGCTGAAAAATGGCAGTAGTCTCAATTATCAAAATCATTTTAGAATTGGGGGAGTTAAAATCAGCCTAGATGGCTCCCCACAAGGCAAAACCGCATGGCTAACGCAGCCTTACTTCATCCCACCAGAGGGAAAACCTAAAGACTATCGTGGTTATCCAGCCTATCCAGATACAAAAATGGTTCAAGATGCAATTAATCTGGCTTATAAGAATCATTGGCAAATTCTTGCACATGCCAATGGTGATGCTGCAATTGACCAATATCTCGCAACTATTGAGACAGCCAACGCACAATATGGCCAAGCAGATCGCCGCAATGTGATTATTCATGCGCAAACCATGCGTGAGGATCAATTAGATCAAGCCAAGAAATTAGGGCTTATTCCTTCGTTCTTCTCATTACATACTTACTACTGGGGCGATTGGCATAAGCATGAAACGCTCGGCGCAGAACGTGCCAACCGAATTTCCCCTACAGGTTCTGCATTAAGAAAAAATATGATTTTTACTGAGCACCATGATGCTCCAGTCATCCCTCCTAAAAATATGATGGTGATTGATGCAACCGTCAATCGTACCACCCGTTCTGGAGATGTATTAGGTGAGGATCAAAAAGTCAGTCCTTATATCGCATTAAAATCAGTCACAGATTGGGCTGCATACCAATACTTTGAAGAAAAAGACAAAGGTACTTTAGAAAAAGGCAAATTGGCGGATCTTGTGGTGATAGATCAAGACCCATTAAAAGTGCCCACTCAAAAGATTAAAGACATCAAAATATTGGCAACCTATAAAGAAGGTCAATTGATTTATCAAAGTCCCCAATAAGGATCATTAAGGGATAGTAGAGATAGGACATGCTTAATCCGAAATTTTTATTCGTACTATTGGGCCTAAGTGGTTTTGCTTATGGAGATATCGCTATTTTCAAAGCCACTTTTCCTGATCTAAAAACCAACCAAGCACCTCACCCACAACACCAACTTGAACAACTTCCCGCAGCCACCCTCAGCAATAATGTAACAGTGGATACCTATATTGCTGCAATTCCCAATCCTTTTAACGATACAGGATTCTACAAAGATGATGCCGTCTGTAAGATCAACAACACCCAGCAAGTGAAATGTCAGTTCCGTTATAAATTATCTGCGACTCAAGCAAAAAACTTTAAAATCATCTTACTGCCCGGTATTGGCCCTGTACTTCTCCCCATATCATGGCAAGTGATCAGCACGGATATGGGACCTTCTGGCGTTGCGTATGCTGTGCTGGCAAGCCGTAAAAAAGATGAAGTCATCACCATTTATAATTCTTCCGCGTGTGCTGGCTGTGCCATGCATAGCGCAAGTTTATATTTCCCCAATGTGAGAAAACTCAGTTTAGACAATGAATTTGGAGCCATTGAAGATAAAAACCATCTGTTAAACATCGTCAAAGCCAATAAAAATAAAGTGTATTTTAGCTATCAAACTCCCAACTATCCCAACAAAACACATGGGATTGCCTATTATGCCGATGAAAGTGATGGCAACGATGTCACCAATTTTCAGGAAATCAAAGTCACACTTAAACCAGAACATCAAACTTGGGCTCGTGATATTTTAAATTTCTATCAGGCCACACATTGAAATACCCATGACCAGCACTTGGTTTTATTTAAAGCCGCTATTTTGACCAAAACATTATTCTGATTTATATTGTTTTCAGCAAAAATAAATATAGCCAACCACATGCATGGAGCGCCAAATGAAAACAATCACCGAATGGTTCGATGAATATAGCGAAAGTCATCAAAACAAAACCAATAAAGCCATCCATTGGGCTTGTGTCCCCGCGATTTTATTTGCCATCATTGGAATTCTTGCACATTTTAGTGCGTTACTTACCACACTGCTTCTGATTTTAACCCTCGTTTTCTATGCCCGTTTGGATATTGTTCTTGCTGTTGCAATGACCGCATTAATTGCAGTCATGGCATGGATCATTTACTTACTTCCTGCCGGTGTTGGCTTCTATATTGGGGTGTTTATTTTGGCTTGGATTGGTCAATTTTATGGCCATAAAGTCGAAGGTAAAAAGCCTTCTTTCTTTAAAGACCTTCAATTCCTCCTCATTGGCCCTGTATGGTGTATGGATGCCTATCTTGGTAAAGTACTACCCAAATGGAAAACACGCCAGAAACTGGCTTTTTAGCGCAAATAAACCAGAGGGAAAATCCAATTCGGCTTTTCCCTCCATTTTTTTCAATTTAACAGATAAAATAACCCGTAAAAGCACAATAAACTTAAAGCTAAATTGACTAGAATTTTCTTAGAAATAAGTGCTAAAACAACACAGATCATTGCTGTTAAAAAATAGGCATCCAAAGGCAATGCACGCAATTGATCTCCATTGAAAAATACAATTGGTGCACAAATTGCAGTCAGCAAACATGGCGCTGAATACTGCAACATATTTCCAATCACACGAGGTAATTTCAGGGCGATTTTAGGTTCCAAGAAAAAGTAGCGGTTAATCAATACAATGGCTGCCAAAGTTAACAATAAAGTCCATGTCATTTTACTACGCCTATGTTTTTTACTCCGACGATCTTTGCCATACACATCGCACCAAACATCCCCAAAATCCCGGATAGCACAATACCCCCTTCAAATTGAAAATATTTAAAAATACAGGCAGATAGCAAGGTACACATGACGCCTACCAAAGTTGCGCTATTTTTCACCATAGGCACAATAATCAAAATAAATACCGCAACAATTGAAAAATCTAAATGTAAGCTTTCTAAATTTGGAATTGATTTAGCCAGTACAATACCCAACACACTAAATAGGCACCAAGCCAAATAAAAACACAGCCCAGCACCAAACAAATAAGCAAAGCTGCGCTGTTTATCTTTGCCAATGCCGACAGCAAACAGTTCATCTGTCAGCAAGAAGCCAATTAATATACGTTGCTTAAACGGAAAACGACTGACATCTTGGCGAAAATTAAGCGCATAAATTAAATGCTGACTGGTTAAGAAAAATACCGTAATCATAATCGTCAAGGCAGATGCTTGTGACATGACTAAACCTAAACTCACCAACTGTGCTGCACCTGCAAATACAACAGCGGACATTGAGAATGCTTGTGCAAAGCTTAATCCAGCATTGATTGCCATTGATCCAGCCAAAATACCCCAAGGCAGTACGGCAATAGATAAAGGTAAAATATCGACCACACCTTGGAAAAAAGCCTTTTTATTTTGCTTAGACTTCAGCTCAATGTCGGCAGTATAAGATTCAAATTGATCACTCATTTGCAAAATCCAAATCTAAGAATTTAAGCAGTATCTTATAAATGATCAGTGATCGCTTGGATAAAATTGCTATTTGGTCAGGGACTGTAGAACGTTTAAATGGCTATTCCCGAATACATTTATTAAATATTCAATGTGCTTAAATATTGAGAAGGCGTAACCCCGACTGCCTTTTTAAAATGTCGATTAAAATGGCTTTGATCTGAAAAACCACTATTTTGGGCAGTCATTGCAATACTCTGACCTTGTTTTAATAATTGGCGTGCTTTCTGTAAACGGACCTGAACCAACCAACTATGTGGTGGTAAGCCCGTATATTTTTTAAATTCACGTAAAAAATGCCAAGGGCTTAATCCTACATATGTCGCCAAATCAGTGAGCGAATAATCATGCTCAGGAAAACTGCTTAATAAATCTTTAACTATTTCAACTTTCCGTTGTGCTTCTGGTAATTCAGCAGGTGTTAATTTGGCACGACCATAACGACTGATTAAACGGGCTAAAGTGGATAAATACATACTCTCTTTCAGTAAAGTATTTTCTTTTTGTTCTAATAAATCAAAAAGTAAACAGAGTTGCTGTGCCAATCCAACATCTTGCACAACTGCTTGTGGGAACCACGGTACGCTATTTTTAACACTAAAAAAATCTTGCCCTGCATCTAACAACATTTCTGGTGTTGGATAAATTGCACGATATTTCCAGCCTGACTCGACAGCAGATGAACCTGTATGAATTTCATCAGCATTGACTAAAATAATGTCGCCCTTCGGTGCTGTATGTAACTGCCCAGTCCGATAAAAACTCTGTGCACCATCTTCAATCACACCAATACAATAACCTTCATGCACATGCTTTGAAAATTGCTTATGGTGATACTGTGCTTTTAACAACTCTAATCCACCCAATTCTTTTAGGTGAAAGTAGCTTGCCCACTCCTGCATTTTTTCTATTCAGACTTTTGATAATAATTTAAAAATAGCATGTTTATAAAAAGCGTATAGAACAAAATTGCTATCTATACGATTAGACATGGAAAATACAAAGATCTTTTGTGCACATAAGAAAATAACCAATAGATTACTGATAGGTTTTTCCATTATGTTTTAGCCAACCATCTTGATGACGACGCTTTGGATCATGGTGTGTCCAGTGCATTACGCCACCTTGATTGCTATATTCATATTCGCCAAAAAATTCGACAGTATCGCCTTTGCGTAAATTATCTATGCGTGGTGCTAAATCAATATTATGTGCAACCAATACAGTTAAGCCATTATCCAATGCAAGAATAAATTTTTGATGGCGCGAACCTTCATTATCATCACGCAACACAGCTTTTACTCGACCGATGGATTGTACTTGAACATTACTAAGCTTTGCCTCATAGGCTTTTCGAATAACCTCAAGACCATTTTGATTTTGACTATTGGCAGACGGCTTATCTTTAAATTGGTTATCTTTACCCTGCTCATCCACATGCTGTGTATTGCCTTGTGAATGATTGTTTTGCTGATCGATCGATTCAACTTTAGAGGGTTCAGTTGTTTGATTTTTTTGTTGATTGAGATCAACACCCAGATAAGCTGCGACGATCACTGCAATTACAGCACCAATACCAAGTTGTGTTTTATTTGCCATAAAGTTTGAGTCTAATCAATGTTCATGGTGGAATTATAAAAGAATAATCTTTTAGAAATGTATGAATTAATTCTTCTAAATCTACTTCAATTAAATTACAGACAAAAAAAACCCCTCTAAAGAGGGGTTTTCAATAATTATACTCAGTGAGTAAAAATTATTTAGCAGCCGCTTGAGCAGCAGCAACTTCTTCTGCAAAGCTCATTTCAGCTTTCTTCTCAATACCTTCACCTACTTCGAAGCGAACGAATTGAGCTACAGTTGTTGCAGTCGCTTTCAATACTTCAGCAACTTTTTTGTCGTTGTCGATTACGTATTGTTGACGCTCAAGAACAACTTCGTTCAAATATTTTTCAACTGAACCAGTTACCATTTTTTCAACGATGTTCGCTGGCTTACCAGATTCAATCGCTTTAGCTTCTGCAATTTCTTTCTCTTTCGCGATAAGATCAGCAGAAACATCTTCAGCAGTTACAGCAACTGGGTTGAACGCAGCAACGTGCATTGCAATACCTTTACCAGTTTCAGCAGAACCTGTGTAAGAAACAACAACACCGATTTTTAAACCGTGTTTGTAAACTGCAAGGTTTTCACCTTCAACAATTGCAGCACGACGAACTTGGATGTTTTCACCGATTTTTTGAACAAGCGCAATACGAGCTTCTTCAACAGTTGAACCATCTTCAAGTTTTAATTCAGCAATTTGAGCAGCATCAGTTACACCAGCAGCAAGTGCAGCAGCAGCAACTTTCGCAGAGAAACCAGCAAAGTTTTCGTCTTTAGCAACGAAGTCAGTTTGACAGTTTACTTCTAAAAGAATTGCTTTATTACCTTCTTGAGCAATTGTGATCGCGCCATCAGCAGCAATGTTACCAGCTTTTTTAGCTGCTTTTGCTTGACCTGATTTACGAAGATTATCAATCGCTAATTCGATGTCACCGTCTGCTTCTGTTAATGCTTTTTTGCATTCCATCATTGCAAGACCAGTACGGTCACGTAATTCTTTTACCATGCTCGCAGTAACTGCAGTCATGTTGTTCTCCTAAATACGGTAGAATATGAATCTGTTCAACAAAAACGGCCCAAAGGTTCCTCTGGGCCGTTTTGCTTTCTCGACGCTCAATTTGTCATCATTTTAAATCACAAAAATGACAAGCTTGCGTCAAAACGCATTAAGCCTCAGGAGCTTCTTTCGCAGCTTCTTCGCCTTTAGCTTGAGCATTCGCTTGAGTTTGAGCGTATTCTTTACCAGCAAGAATTGCATCAGCCATTGCAGAAGCATAAAGTGTAACAGCACGGATCGCATCGTCATTACCAGGAATAACGAAATCTACGTTATCTGGGTTAGAGTTTGTATCAACGATACCGATTACTGGAATACCAAGGTTTTTAGCTTCTTTAATCGCGATTGCTTCGTGATCAACGTCGATGATGAACAATGCGTCAGGTAAACCACCCATGTTCTTAACACCGCCTAAAGAGCGTTCAAGTTTTTCCATTTCACGAGCGCGTTCTAATGCTTCACGTTTAGTAAGTTTAGCAAAAGTACCATCTTGTGATTGAGTTTGAAGATCTTTCAAACGGTTGATTGACTGACGAAGAGTTTTCCAGTTAGTCAACATACCACCCAACCAACGGTGATCAACATAAGGCTGACCAGCGCGTTGAGCTTGTTCACGAATGATGTTAGAAGCAGCACGTTTTGTACCAACGAACAATACTTTGTTCTTTTTGCTTGCTAGATTGTTAACAAAATTCAAAGCATCATTTAACGCAGGAACAGTATGTTCAAGGTTGATGATGTGAATACGGTTACGCGCACCAAAAATGTATTGACGCATTTTTGGGTTCCAGAAGCGAGTTTGGTGACCAAAGTGCGCGCCAGCTTGAAGAAGGTCGCGCATGCTTACGTTGTAATCTGCCATTTTCTTTACCTTAAAAGTTTGGGTTAGGCCTCCATATGTCCGCATTCTCCACCCTTTCAGGCACCCAGAGTAATGTGACGACATATGTGCGGATTTTTAAATTACCCTTATCAATATTTCCATAAACCATTCACAAAGAAAGTCACAGAAAGCATTTGATAAATTGGGCGGCTATTTATACCATAGTCACATACAAATTTCCAAAAGTTTTTAAAGATCATGAACAGTACTTACGAAGCACCACGTCGATTAATCAAAACCGCAGATGAAATTGAAAAGATGCGTGTTGCAGGTCGATTGGCTGCAGAAGTTTTGGATATGATCAAACCGCATATCAAACCAGGTGTCAGTACACTTGAATTGGATACGATTTGTCATGACTATATTGTCAACAAACAAGACGCTATACCAGCATGTTTAGGCTATGGCGCTGCACCTGGTCGCCCTGCATTCCAACATGTGATTTGTACCTCTGTAAATCATGTGGTATGTCACGGTATTCCATCTGCAAGTAAAATTTTAAAGAAAGGCGATATTCTCAATATTGACGTGACTGTGATTAAAGATGGTTATCACGGCGACACCAATATGATGTATGTGGTTGGTGGTGAAACATCGATTATTGCTGAACGTTTATGTAAAGTTGCTCAAGAAGCAATGTACCGTGGTATGGAAACGGTGAAACCGGGTTCAACCATTGGTGATATCGGCGCAGCGATTCAAAAATATGTTGAATCAGAACGCTTTAGTGTGGTGCGTGAATATTGTGGTCATGGTATTGGTACAGTATTCCATGATGAGCCACAAGTCCTTCACTATGGTCAACCTAATTCAGGTATGGTTTTGGAAGAAGGTATGACCTTTACCATTGAACCAATGGTCAATGCGGGTGTTTGGCAAACACGTTTAATGGGTGATAAATGGACGGTGGTGACCAAAGACCATAGTCTTTCAGCTCAATACGAACATACCCTGCTGGTGACCAAAGACGGTGTAGAAGTTTTAACCGCACGCCCTGAAGAAGATCTATCTCGTTTTCAAAAATAACGAAAGTCATTGACTAAAATGACTTATGCTGCTTAACAAAAGGTCATATTCATATGGCCTTTTTTTATGGCTTAAGTTTTTCCTTGTCGGCCAAGTCAATGTTTTAAGGTTACTTTTAACCGAGATCATGGCGTATTTTTAGCATGTAATATCATGACAACACGATTACAGTTGTATTACATTTATAAACTTATGATAAATAAAATATTAAAAAAAGAACATTCACTTAAAAAAAGCCTTTGTAAAGACTACATTAATTAACAGCAAAAACTTCTAATAATAAAAACGCATAAAAATTAGTATCAATTACGGACATGGAGTCCAAACCTATGAAAAAATCATTACTTTGCATCATGACCTCATGCATGACTTTACCGATGATGGCCCATGCAGATTCACCCTATTTTAGTCTGAAAGATGGTGATGGATTTAAACGCTTTTCTGTTTCAGCAGGTTGGCTACATGCAATGCCGCAAGGTAATCCCAATGGTGTAAACATCAATACCAGTGTTAAGAAAGGCGATTATGCGGTTGGTGATGTGCAACTTGACACTGTGACCAATGCAATTGCCAATACCGAAGAAGGTGCCGCCAAAAAAGAAAAGTTATTGGGTGTGGCAAAACTTGGTGAAACTTTAGGCTTAATTAAAAATGGAACATTAACCTCAAACATGAGTGGTAAAGCCAATATTACCAGCTTAGAAAGTTGGAATAATGCAGATGCAGGACTGAAAGCAGATAATGTTGATACCTTAGGGATCATGGCAAATTACTTCTTTACCGATAATATTTCATTAGAATTTAAAGCAGGTATTCCACCCAAAGTTGATATTAAAGGACAAGGCCAGATTAATGCCCCTGTACTTGGTATTGCGACACCTGAAGGTAAGCTGGATACACCGATCATTGGAGGAATTGCCAATGGCTTAATTAATGGCATTGGTGGTATTCCTTTAGATACACAAATCCCGATTACCAATTTAGAGCAATCGAAAAAAGCAGCATCTGCAACAGCATGGTTACCTGCCGCAGAAATACATTATCAATTTGGTAAATCTGGTGTAAATAAACTTAGACCTTATGTCGGCGTCGGTGTCATGTATGCGCATTTTACCAATGTAAAAATTGACTCTGGTATCAACAAAGATTTAATTGCTGCAGGCCATATGGTTCAAAATGTTCTTGATGGTCAGGCAGGTGCAGCTTTAGAAGGAAAAACATCATCAGCTGATCCTCGCGTTAAAGTAAAAGCCGACGATGCCATAGCGCCTATGGCAACACTGGGTGCAACCTATGATTTTAATGATCGTTGGTTTGGAGTAGGCTCTGTCACTTATGCACCAATGAGTGGTGATGTCAAAATCACTGTCATTGACAACAATACAGGGAAATCGCTCATCGGCGCTAAAACCAAAATTGATATTGATCCTCTAATTACTTATGTCGGTGTGGGTTATCGTTTCTAAAAGCTAAATTTATTTTCATTAAAATGTGTTGATTGATCACTAAAATTTATCGATTGATAAATTTTTATTCTATCGCTAAGTCCCATTGAATCATCTACAATTCTCATATGATGATTCAATGGATAGCTTATGTCAGTACAACAGGACGACACGCGTTTCTCTAAACCACTCATTTATATGCTCATTGGAAGTGCTTTTATCTTGGCACTCTCTTTAGGTGTACGTCACGGTTTTGGGCTTTATCTTGTGCCCATGAGCCATGAGTTTGGTTGGAGTCATCAAGTTTTTAGTTTAGCTATTGCCATACAAAATCTATTCTGGGGCGCAGTACAACCTTTTACTGGCGCGCTTGCAGACAGATATGGGAGTAAGAAGATTGTTGCAATAGGCGGGGTACTCTACACCATTGGTCTATTGTTAATGTCCATCAGTTCAAATGTACTGTTACTGGATATCAGTGTCGGCTTAATTATCGGCTTAGCCCTCTCTGCAACATCATTCTCAGTATTACTTTCGGCCGTAGGACGAGCAGCGCATCCAAGCAAGCGCAGTATGGCAATGGGCATTGCCAGTGCAGCAGGTTCATTTGGGCAATTCATTATGTTGCCAACCACCCTGCTTCTCATTAAAAATTTCGGCTGGTCATCTGCGCTGGTCATTACAGCAATGCTGATTGTGTTGATTGTTCCATTGGCATGGATGCTTAAAGCACCTATGTATGTACCACCAAATGCAATTAAACAAGCGATAAAACCCAATTTAAGCTTTAAACAGATTCTTAAAATTGCCTTTCAGCATAAACCCTTTTTATGGTTGGCCTTTGGTTTTTCAGTGTGTGGGTTCCAAGTGGTTTTTTTAGGCATTCACCTACCAGGTTATTTGATTGATCATGGTTTTGATGCCTCCACTGGAACGATTTTTCTTGCATTGGTTGGTCTATTTAATATTATCGGAACCTATACCGCAGGTTGGCTTGGTGGTAAGTATTCTAAACCGCATCTGCTTATGGGTTTATATGGTTTACGTGGCATTGCGATTGTTGCCTTTCTCATGCTGCCGTTAAGTATTTGGACTGTTTACGCCTTTGGTATCGTTATGGGGATCTTATGGCTTTCGACTGTACCTCTAACCAACGGCATTGTGGCCAATATGTTTGGTGTAAAATACTTAACCATGCTAAGCGGCCTAGTGTTTTTCACTCACCAAATCGGTTCATTTTTTGGTGGATGGCTAGGCGGTTTAAATCATGATATAACGGGTAATTACAACATCATTTGGGGATGCTCAATTGCCTTGTGTGTAGTCGGCGTTATTGTGCATTTCTTTGTCAATGAAGAGGCTGTGGTTAATGACTAATTCATTCTCGTGGTTCAAGCTCAGTATCTGGTTGGTTATTGTTGTTCTGTTCGGGCTGTCAAGTATGCTGTGGTTGAACACGCCTGAATTATTTGAATATTTTAATATGGCTTTTTGTGCGCATTAACCAATTATCCAATACCTAGATTGCTTTGTTTCAAAGCCCTAACTGCTTTTAGGGCTTTGTTTTGTAATCATACACCGTTCAACATTTTTAATTTAAACCTTGTTGAAACGTGGATTATTTTTGTTTTAAACCTTTTAGCTAGAATTAAAATTTACATCGGTTGAATAAGCTGCTATCTCTGGATGCATCATTAAAAATTACCACTTTGATTATGCAACTTAGCCTCTATCATCTCACGCACTCACGATCACAACGAATTCTATGGCTATTAGAAGAATTAAATTTGCCTTATCAGCTTAAAATCTATACCCAGCATATTTTAGAGCATGAAGATGCTGAATTAAAACAGTTCAATCCTGAGGCTAAATTTCCAACCTTGGTCATGACAGATCTTCTTGATCAAACAACAACGGTACTGACAGAAAGCTCAGCAATCATTGAATATTTAAGTTTTAGTACGCAAAAGTTTGGTATACAAGGTTTAAATCAGCAAGAGATCATAGACTTTTATTTTTGGAAAAACTTTGCAGATTCTAACTTCATGCCAAATTTAGCCCTTAAACAAATCTTTTATCAGTTGGTCCAACGCACACCCTTTCCGATACACATTTTGACAAGACTGCTTAAACATGGATTTGATCGTGGCTTTCTTAATCACACTTTAGCGCAACAACTACAATCGATTCATTTGCAATTAAAAAATAAAGCATGGATTGCTGGAGGCTCTTTCACCATCGCAGATCTGTTACTTTGGTTTCCACTGAAAGCCTGTTTTGAACTTCACCCAAGATATCAAAAGTTCACAGAAATTCAGCGCTATCTTTTGCAAATAGAAAGCAGACCCGCCTTTCAAACGGCTTTAGTGAAAGGACAATGGTCTGCTGACACATTTAAATCGTATTGGTCTAAAGCAGACCAGTAGCACGCTTAAAAAATCAATTTTCAAAGTCGCGACTATGCTTTTCTCAATCTTTATTAGGCTGATTTGCGTGAGTTCACTCGTCCTTGAATCACCGCTTTGATATTATTTTTTGCATAATTAAAGAAAACCTTGAGTGGAGAAAGCTTAGGATTTGGCTTCTTCCCTTCACCAATTGCTTTAAACTGAGCGGCATACCACAGGATTTCCATGATCGCCATTTTATCAACAAAAGGAATACCCGTTTTGATCTGCTCTACTGCATATCGAACGTCCTGACCTGCAATCAAGTTGTTGCTGACTTCAGGTTCTACCGCAAGAGGACGTGCAATCCCAATAAATTCACACGCACCACTGTCTAAAGCCGCATTCATACCTTGTGCTGTACGGAAACCACCTGTCACCATAAGATGACATTTGACTTCTTTACGAATTTTTTCTGCAAAATCTAAGAAATATGCTTCACGTGCAATCGTACTTTGCTTACGTTTATCCGCTTTTGCGCCTGCCATTGCTGGTGCTTCATAGGTACCACCAGAAATTTCGATCAAATCGATCCCTGCTGTATCAATGGCTTTAAATACTTGAACCACTTCTTCTTCTGTGATTCCACCACGCTGGAAATCTGCAGAGTTCAGTTTGACTGAAATAATAAAGTTTTCTGAGGTTTTAGCACGCACTGCAGCATAAATTTCTAATAAGAAACGCATACGGTTTTCAATCGAACCACCCCATTGATCTTGACGTTTATTGGTCAATGGTGAAAGAAATTGACTGATTAAATAACCATGTGCACCATGTAATTGTACACCTTCAAAACCTGCTTTTTCACAGATCCGCGCAGCTTCAGCAAATCGTTGAATGATATCTAAAATTTCTGCTTCATTAAGTGCACGTGGTGTACCAAATGTCGTTGCCAACATTGGACTAAAAGGCACTGCTGAAGGTGCCACTGTTTCTTTATTGAGTCCTTTTGGACATTGGCGACCTGGATGTGATAACTGAATCAATTGTACCATCCCGTGCTTTTTACCCACATTTGCCCATTCAGTCAATTTGGCAAGATCACGCTCAGTTTCAACTACAACAACACCCGGCTCATTCTTGGCACGGAAATCCACCATTACATTCCCCGTAATGGCACAACCCAAGCCGCCTTTCCCCCAAGCATCATATAAACCTAAATGCAATTGGTTCGGTTGCCCTGCATGATTGGCCAATGCTTCACTCATTGCACCTTTAATGATTCGGTTTTTAAATCGCGTGTTTTTTATTTCTAATGCTTGTGCAAGATGGCTCATGGTCAAATCTCTTTAGTGATTAGAGCTTTTACTCTAATTTAAATTTACAATAGTTCAAGCGTAAATCTGACAATGCATTTTGTCAACTTTGTTAATGTGAATATTTTTTAAACCAAACCATCTATACAGCGTTAATACTGACTCGCTGCAATTAATCGCTTGGTATAGTCATTTAAAGGTTTATCAAATAAGGCTTGAGTGTCTTGAAACTCGATAACTTTAGCATCTTTTAATACCAAAACTTTCTGACAAAGTGCTTTTACAACCTGTAAATCATGACTAATAAACAAATAACTCATTTGATAATCCTGTTGCAACTGGCGCAGTAATTTTACAATCGCACGTTGTGTGGTTCGATCAAGAGCTGAGGTTGGTTCATCGAGAATCAGTAATTTAGGGCGTAATACCACTGCACGGGCTAAAGCCACACGTTGCCGTTGACCGCCAGACAATTCATGCGGATAACGCTGTTTAACTGTTATCGGGAGCTCTACTTTGTCTAAAATTTCATTGATACGAATCAACATTTCAGCTTCTTTTAGATGTTGTAACGCCAAGCCCTCTCGAATAATCTGGTCGACAGTCATGCGTGGATTTAAACTGCTTAACGGATCTTGGAATACAATTTGAAAATTGGATCGAAGCGGACGTAATTTACGCTGACTCAATCTGTTCAAGTCTTGATTGAGTAGAAAAACATTGCCCGAGCACTGTATCAGTCGTGCGATTGCCAGCGCCAAAGAGGTTTTACCTGAACCGCTTTCTCCGACAATGCCGATGGACTCAGCGCGATCTAAACGTAAATTGAGCGGTTGAACGGCAACAAAATAATCTTTAACTCGATTAAATATGCCCTTTCTTATTGGAAATTTCACCCCAACACGATGTAGAGATAAAACTAAATTACGTTTATGCGGTAAAGCATTGGCTTCACCAAAATCATGATCCAATAAATATTGGGTATAGCTGGCTTTAGGGTTTTGAAAAATATTTCGAACTGTGCCTTTTTCTTCAACCTGCCCCTGATTCATCACAATCACCTGATTGGCATATTTACGTACCAAATTCAAATCATGACTAACCAAAATCATGGCCATTTTATGGTTTAGAATAAGCAGTTGTAATAAGTTTAAAACTTGCGATTGTAATGTGACATCTAAGGCTGTTGTCGGCTCATCTGCGATAATAATTTCAGGCTTTTGTGCCAAAACCGATGCAATCAAAACACGTTGTCGCTGACCACCCGATAACTCATGTGGATAACGATTCAACTTATCCTCAGGTTCATCCATTCCGACATCACACAATAAGTCATAGACACGTTTTCTAACTTTTTCCTTGGACATCCCGTCTAGAAGTAAAGTCTCACCAATAATCCGCTCAACCTTGTGTAGCGGGTTGAGTGCAGTCATCGGTTCTTGAAAAATCATGGCAATTTTTTTACCACGGATCGCCAACTGCGCATTTTGATTAAGAGACAATAGGTTTTGCTCATCATATAACGCTTGTCCAGTCACAGTTAAATTTTCAGGAAGTAAGCCAAGTAAGGCTAAACCACTGATTGATTTGCCTGAACCACTCTCCCCGACAATCGCAACAGTTTCCCCGACATGTAGGTCAAAGTTAAGATTATTGACCAGCACCTCTTTACGCTGATTTTCAATATGCAGATGTTGGACAGACAACAACAAAGATGGATCATTTTTGACGTCTTGGATCGAATGCATCGCGTGTCGCCTCCCCAATATAAATCAATAAAGATAGCACCAAGGCCAAAGTAAAAAATCCTGACAAAGCCAGCCACGGCGCATTTAAATTATTTTTACCTTGTAATAACAATTCACCGAGGGAGGCTGCATCTGGTGGTAGCCCATAACCTAAAAAATCCAATGCAGTAAGTGCGGTGATATTTGCAGTCAGCATAAATGGAAGTTGAGATAAACTTGAACTGATCACATTGGGCAAGATATGTCGGAACATAATCACCAAATCACTCACTCCTAAGGCACGTGCTGCTTGAACATAATCTAAATGACGGGCGCGAAGAAATTCTGCACGCACTATACCGACCAACTCTGTCCAGCCAAAAATCAACATAATCAGAAATAGCCAATAAACACTCGGGGTAAATATACTGACCAAGATGATCACCATAAATAAAGTCGGCAAACCACCCCAAACTTCAAGCAGACGTTGCCCAATTAAATCTACCCATCCGCCATAATAGCCCTGTATCGCCCCAACAATAATTCCAATAAATGCAGCAAATAGTGTCAATGCCAAACCAAACAACAGTGATATGCGTAGACCATAAAGAATACGGGTAAATACATCACGCCCTTGATCATCTGTACCTAACCAGTTTTGTGCAGTGGGTGGCGAAGGAACAGGAACGGCTAAATCCAAATTGGGGGTTTGGTAGGAGTAACGGACCAGCGGCCAAATCGACCAACCTTTTTCATCAATCAACTGCTGAACCACCGGATCACGATAATCAGCTTCTGTTTCAAAGACCCCACCAAAATGTGTTTCAGGATAAGCCTTTAAAACTGGCATGTAATAATGCTGATCGTATTTGACCAATAAGGGCTTATCATTGGCAATAAATTCGGCAGAAATTGAAAGGATAAATAAAACGATAAATACGATGAAACAGACAAAACCCAAGCGATTTTTCTTAAATTTCTGTATTCGTGCTTGCATGATCAGTGACATTATTTTGCACCTCTCGATTCAAAATCAATTCGCGGATCAATCACACGATAAACCACATCACAGATCAAACGTAAAATCAGCCCAAATAAGGTCAGAAAGAACAAAGCGCCAAAAATCACTGGATAATCACGTTGTTGTACGGCTTCAAAACCCAGCAAGCCTAAGCCATCCAAGTTAAAAATAATTTCAATCAGCAGATTTCCAACAAAGAACACCCCAACCAATACTTCAGGCAAACCGGCAACAATCACCAACAATGCATTGCGAAATACGTGTTTATATAACACGTCATTTTCAGTTAAGCCTTTTGCTCGTGCTGCAAGCACATACTGCTTATTGAGCTCTTCCATAAATGAATATTTAGTCAGATAGGTTAAACTTGCAAATCCGCCCAACACCATGGCGAGCAAAGGTAAAGCCATGTGCCAAAAATAATCTGCTATTTTTTCAAATAAATTGAGACTGTGAAAGTTGTCTGAAACAAAGCCTTGTAATGGAAACCATTGTAAATAAGAACCGCCAGCAAAAAATACGATCAACAATATTGCAAATACAAAAGCGGGAACGGCATAGCCCACAGCCAAAAGTAATGAGGTTGATTTATCAAAAAATAAGCCATGCTGCTTGGCTTTTTTAATCCCTAAAGGAATTGAGATTAAATAAATTAAAAAAGTGCTCCACGCACCCAAGGAAATGGTAACTGGCATTTTTTCCCATAACAGCTCAGTCACCGGCTTATCTTTAAAAAAACTTGTACCAAAATCTAAAGCTAAATAGTTTTTTAACATCAACCAGAATCGTTCATGTGCAGGTCGATCAAAGCCATACTGCTGTTTGATTTTATCGACCATATCTTCGCTTAAGCCCTGTGCACCACGATACTCATGGTTATTTACCGAAGATGATAGCCCCCCAGCAGTCATGTTGACTCCTTGGAAGTTTTCCGCTTGTTGAATGGCTTGTTCAACAGGCCCACCAGGTGCAATTTGAACCACAACAAAATTGATCAAGAGAACAAAGAACAATGTCGGGATGATCAGTAACAGCCTTTTGAGTATATATGTGCCCATTGAAACGATGTTCCTTATGACCTCATGAGGGTAGATATGTCAATTTAAACATCACTCACGTTGAGCCACTGATGTTTTAACCATGAAGATTTAAAATTATGCTTTTAAAATGCTCGATTTTTTAAATATTGCTCTACTTTTTTCGCTTGATCTGCATCTACCCACCAATATTCTAAACCGAGGGATAATTTTGGTTTAACTTTGGGTTGCTGATACATATTCCAATAAGCATACCAGTTTTTATCATTGCCATAAGTCAGAATTTGATAATAGCCTGCACGTAATACCCGATCCAGTGCTCGGGTACGAAGCACCAATTGTTCACGGTTCGGTGCGTAAATAATCTGTTGAATCAGCTGATCGACCACTGGACTTTTAACACCTGCATAATTGTAATTGCCCACTTCATCGGCAGCTTTACTGCCCCACATCTGTGCCTGTTCAGCACCTGGTGTTAATGATTGCGGCATATCGATAGCGGTCATCTGAAAATCTAAACGGCGCATACGCTCTGTATATTGTGGTAAATCGACTTGACGAATATTTGCCTGAATCCCAAGTTTTTTTAAATTACGAATATATGGCAACAAAGTCCGTAGCGCGCCATCTTGATGAATCAGAAATTCAATTTGAATGGGGCGACCTTGTCTATCCACCAATAGTCCATTGTGAAAACGATAACCCGCCTTTAATAACATCGAACGTGCAATCAATAAATTCTGTCGGTTAAAACCACTGGCATCTGAAACTGGATATTTCCAATCTGCCAATACACCTTGGCGTTGTAATGCGGGCAATTGCTTTAAATAAGGCGTTAAAATTTCAAGTTCTTTCGCGCTTGGCTTTCCAGTCGCAGCAAGCTCACTGTTTTGAAAGTGGCTTTGCAAGCGAATATTTTGACCATATAACAATGCTTTGTTGATCCATTCAAAATCATAAGCATAGGTTAATGCTTGGCGAAAATTGAGATCATTGAATGGCGCCTTTCGGGTATTAAAAACCAAACTTTGCGTGAGTGCTGGTGTTTCAATCTTAGAAATATACTTTTTCACCAAACCTTGTTTTACCGCAGGAAAATTATATTCGGTGACCCAATTACGGGCATTTTTTTCTTGATAAAAGCGATATTGTCCAGATTTAAACCCTTCAAAGGCGATTTCAGGGCTTCGATAATAAACATATTTCATGTGATCAAAGTTATAACGACCACGATTGATGGCTAAGTCCTTTGCCCAATAATTTGGATTGCGCTTGTAGCTAATACTGCGCCCAGAATCAATACGCTCAATCAGATAAGGCCCCGATCCTAAAATCGGTTGCAAGGTCACTTTGCTATAGTCTTTATTTTTCCAATCTGCTTTTGAATAAATCGCAATTTTTGCCAAAATAAAGGGCATGTCTGCATTGTGGTCTGATTTAAATGTCATTTTCACTTGGTATTTAGACAATACCTCAGTCTTGGCTAAATCAGACAAATACATTTGAAAGCCTAGATTGGCTTTGCTTTGAATGGTATCAAAACTAAATTTGACATCCTCAGCCGTGACGGGTGAACCATCACTAAAACGGGCTTTAGGATTTAAATGGAAAATAACAAATTTGGTTTTAACAGGATCATAAGTGACTTTTTCAGCGAGAAGCGGATATAACACACCCGGCTCATCCAGTGAGCTATCCATTAAGCTATCAAATAGATAATTAATCCCTTCAGTTGAACTGCCTTTGCCATTCATACTGTTGAGATTATCAAAGGTGCCTATACTCGCTGTACTGATATAGCCGCCTTTGGGTGCATTGCTATTAGCATAAGGCATCGCCTGAGCTTTGTCATACTGTGGAGCATTATGTACAGCAATATATGCTGTTGTCTGTAGAGCAGCATCAACATTTAAGCTTGCAACACATAATCCCAATGCCAGCCCGATCGGGCTGACACATGCAAAACTTAGGCGCATTCCCCTATTTTCCTTTATTCAAAAAAGTTTTTGAAATGTTAAGCTTTAAACGTCGCTCCAATAAAATGGCGCTTAAAGATTCGGAACTTTAATAATGCTGCCAATGCGTAATGATGCGTTTGGTTTTAATTCATTCATCTCAGCAAGTGCACTGGTATCAATCCCAAACTTGCTGGCTAAACGAATCAGTGAATCACCGCTTTTCACTTTGTATTCAGTCACTGTTTTAGGAATACGAATAGATTGCCCACGTTGTAAACCCGCACGTGGGCTCAGATCATTCAATTCAGCCAGTTCTTGAACTGACATGCCAACACGATTTGCAATCGCATTTAACGACTCACCAGACTTCACCGCATAGCTTTCAGTATTCTTACTCGAAGCTTTAGCTGTTGCTTTCGCAGTCGCCTTTAGGTCTTCTTTTTCTTTAGATAGCGTGGATTTACTGGGTAATTCCCCATCAAGCTTTAAGCGTTGTCCAATATCCAAAGCCTGATTACGCGACAAACCATTTAATTCACTTAAATAAGACAATTGCAGTTTATATTTTTTTGCAACGCTTGCCAGTGTTTCACCTGATTTGACCACATGGATATCTTTGCTAGCGCCTTCTGATTTCGCCTCATTTCTCGCTTGTACTTTTTCTTTACTGCTGGTTTCAGGCGTGCCAGTCAACTTCAATTTCTGCCCAACAAACAAACCAGATGTGCTCTTTAAACCATTTAAATCGGCTATTTGGTTAACTTGCAAATTATATTTATTTGCCAGCGCAATCAGACTATCACCAGATTGCACAGTATAGGTTTCTGGTGTTGTTGTTCCAGCAGGGATCTTAATGATTTGACCCACTAGCAAGTTTTTAGATGTCGAAATTTTGTTTAACTCGGCTAATTCTGCCAAGCTTAATTTAGACTGAACCGCAATACTGGATAAACTGTCGCCACTTTGAACTTTATAGTTCTCAGTTTTATAGTTTGTTTCAGCTTTCACATTCTTAAACTTACTTTGATCAATCACTTTAGAGTCAAGTTTAGCTTCTGGCTCATTGACTTCATTGAGTGGCACATTGATCTTTTGCCCCACAAATAAGCTACCTGAAGTATCTAGCCCTGGAGTCAAATCAGCGAGTTCATGTACAGATAAAGCATAACGATCGGCAATTACTTTAAGATATTCGCCACGTTTAACTGCATAAGCCTTGGTCTTGATTTTTGCAACAGGCTTAGAGGTATCTGCACGAACCACTGCTTTATTGATTTCAGATAATTTATCATCTGAAGCATCTTTAAGCTTTAATTTCTGACCGACAAATAAATTACTGTTGGTATTCAGATTATTATAATTTGCCAATTGTGAAACAGATAAATCAAACTGATTTGCCACACTGGTTAAACTGTCATTTGGTTTAACCACATAGTTGGCTGGAGCTGAATCCGTGCTTTTGCGAGAAACCACAGGGGTATCAATTTGTGGTTTGGCATCATATAAATACAAAGTCGCGCCAACAAATAAAGTTCCGTTTGGATCAACTTGGTTCCATTTGGCAATATCGCGCCAATTTACGCCATTCTTTAAAGCAATCGTTGCTAAAGTATCCCCTGCCAAAACAGTATAAGTACTGCGTTTACCTCTTGGTGGTTCAACCACAACTTCAGTTTCGGTTTTCTTAAAGTTCTTATCTTGATTCAGTTTGGCTTCTTCCGAGTTTGCAGGTGTGGTATCTGCTAAACCTTTAGGATATGAAAATCCAACCGTATTTTCTTTACCTTGAACCTCAGCAACAGATTGACTGGTTTGAATTGCAGTCAGCTTAATTTTACCATCATACGGGTCAAGCACTTCTGTCCCTTGTGGTGCAATCGCCTTAATCTCTTTAACCACTTCTTCTTTTTCAGCTTGGGTGGCTTGAGGTTCTAAAACTTGTTTAACCGTTTCCTTTTCACCTTCAGCTTTTACTGCGGCAAGAATTTGTGCTTTTTCACGTGCAGAAATTGGCGGCTCTGCAGCAACAGGTTTCACATTGGCTGCATTGGTCACAGCAACAGGAATACGTGGCGCACTTGGAATATCAGCATTAGCAGCAAATTGCGCTAATGCATCCGAGCCTTGTGGTGTATTTTTGAGCGTACTCAATGAACCTGTGGTTGTCGTGGTGGTTTTTGCTGTTGTTAAAGCAGGTGGCGTCGCTTTACTTGGAGTAATCGATTGAGTCACTGTCGAGGTGACCGCTGTAGGCGTTAAAGTCCGTGTAGCTGTGGTTGGCGCAGTATTGCTTGCCCATAAACCGCTATCAGAACCCGGTTTTAACGCTCTTAGTTTTGCATCGACGGTTGGACTAAGATCCGCAGGAATCAAAATACGTAAGGTACTCGATGGATCAACAAATTCACCACGATGACCAGGGTTTAAAGCATATAATTCAGCACGACTTAAATTGGTAATTGAAGCAATTTGATTGAGTTGTACGCCCGGTGGAACTGCAACTTCTCTAAAGTGCGGACGATTGGCAATCGGCGGTAAACTCACCCCATATTTAGATGGGCTTTTAATAATCTGCGCCACGGCTAAAAAGCGTGGTACATAGTTCATGGTTTCTTGCGGTAAACGCAATGACCAATAGTCTGTTGGTAAGCCCGCAGCTTGGTTACGGTTAATCGCTTGCTGAATACGCCCTGGACCTGCGTTATAGGCAGCCAAAGCCAACTCCCAAGAACCGAATTGATTATATAAACTGCCTAAAAATTCATAAGCGGCACGTGTTGATTCAACCACATCACGACGCCCGTCGTATAAACTGGTTTGTCTTAAACCATAGATTTTCCCTGTACTTGGGATAAATTGCCACATCCCTGCTGCAGCGGCACTACTGGTTGCTGCTGGGTCATAAGAACTTTCAATAATCGGCAACAGTGCTAATTCAGTAGGTAAACCACGGCGTTCAGCTTCTTTCACGGTATGGTAAAGATAACGTGATGCACGGGCACTTAGACGGTCAATATAAGGTTGGCGTGAAACAAACCAGCTCCGTTGCGCATCAATACGAGGATCCCAATGGTTTTCATCCATTTTAAAACCAACTGACATCCGCTTCCATACGTCACCATGTTTTAAAATCAGTAGGCGATCGCCCTCTACCGCGCGTATATCAGTTGCAGAAAGTAGATCTTCTAGAGAATCCAGACTGCTGGCATCTAACATGCCTGCTGACTTTGATGTTTGAACTTTTGATGTTGTCGACGTCGAAGAACACCCTGCAGTCAACCCTAATGCTGCGAATGCAGATGTTAATAAGGATAATTTAAAGAAAACAGTCGCAGTAGGTTGCCACACCATTGTGGTAGGTTTAAACATAAGAGTTCCGAACAACATTTAGTAAATTATTTTATCATTGCCATTTTAGTAGAGCTAAACGCGCTTACAAGGCAAATTTTGAATGCGAATTGCATACAAATGTTACAAGAAATTAAAAAAATCTCAGTTCATGCGTAGAAAACGCCGATTTGCGTATACAATAAATTCTTAAACCACGATGTTCAACTCTTAATTCACTTTCATTGGTTATTACTATGTCACAAACAATCACACTTTATGTCGACGGTGCTTGTAAAGGCAACCCAGGTCCTGGTGGCTGGGGCGCTTATATCATCACTGAAACAGAAGAACATAAGTTGTGTGGTGGTGAACTGGATACAACCAATAATCGCATGGAACTTACCGCAGCCATTGAAGGGATCGCATTTTGCCCAACCGAAGCAAAATTAGTGCTTTGGACCGATTCCAACTATGTAAAACGTGGTATTACCGAATGGATTGAGGGTTGGAAAAAGAAAAACTGGAAAGATGTAAAAAACCCAGATCTTTGGAAAAAACTCGATCAAACCTGCCAAGGTCGCGAAATTGAATGGAACTGGATTAAAGGCCATGCTGGACATGCAGGCAATGAAATGGCAGATCAATTGGCGAATTTAGGTACACAGCAAATACTCGACGCAAAAAAAAACACCACTGCGCCAACCAAACTGACTGAATCCTTGGCAGTGGCTGATGATAAAAAAAAACATGAAAAAGACTGGCTGCTTGACGATCCCTTTGGATTTGACCTGATTGAATCAGAAGAAATGATAGAATCGGAAATTAGCCCTCAGCAGGATGTTATGCCAGCTCATGAAATTGAGATGGAACAACCATCTAACCAAGATATCAATGAAAATGATGAGCCAGCAATGAGCCAACCCGCAATGCGAGATATTCATCCACAAATTGTGATTACACCTGCGACGGTCCAGTTACATGGTCCTAAACAGTTTATTCTGGATACCGAGACCACCGGTTTCTATTATCAGGACAGTGACCGAATTGTTGAAGTTGGCGCAATTGAAATGGTCAATCGTAAACTGACTGGCAGTTCGATTCATATCTATATTAATCCAGAAAAACCAGTTGGCGACTCAGAAGCCATCCATGGTATTACCGATGAGTTTTTAAAAGATAAGCCAAAATATAGCGAAATTGCGCAAGTTTTATTTGACTACTTAAAAGGCAGTGAAATTATTGCGCATAATGCAAGCTTCGATATGAACTTCTTAGATATGGAGTTCAAGCGCAGTGGTCTACAGGCACTCTCAGAAGTATGTGAAGTGACTGATACCTTGGCGATGGCGAAAAGCAAACATCCCGGACAAAAGAACTCTTTGGATGCCTTAGTTCGCCGTTATGAAATTCCGCAACGAGATCGTACTTTCCATGGTGCCTTACTCGATGCTGAAATTTTATCTGACGTTTATCTCGCCATGACAGGCGGCCAAGTATCCTTTGACATGGATGCTCTTTCTGCACATACTGATCAGGCGCAAAGAAATACAACTCGGAAAAAAATTGAAATCAATGCCCCAATCATTTTGCCTTCAGATGAAGAATTAGAAGCACATGAGAACTGGGTCAAACAATTTCAAGAAAAACATGGGGAAGCCTGCATTTTTGCAAAATAAAATTTGAAATTGATGGCTATTTTTTCTGTAAAGATGGTCTTCTTCGGCTATATTAAAACTTAGAAAATTAGCCTCATTTTGAGGCTATGAAATAAAACATTCAGATACCCAGGATAGGTGCAGATCAATGTCTTACCAAACCTCTATACATTTTGATCCGACAGCATTACTTATTATTAAAAAAGAAGTCGATAATTCAATTTTACAGGTAGAATCTGCTGTCAGTAGTTTAGTTGAAGACCAAACTTTACCCTTCGGTATTGATGATGCTTTGCTTCAATTTGAACAATGTGTAAATGTGCTGATGCTCATCGATATGCCGCATGTTGCTAAAATTGCGCAACTCTCAGCGGCGGTGATGCGTAAAGTGATGCAAAACCCACATGAGATCAATACTCAAGAAGTGATTGCTTTGAGTGAAGGCACCACCATGCTCAAACGCTATATTGAGTTTATTTGCCTTCGTGAAGTCAGAGCGCCACAATTTTTGCATGACACTTTAAATCGCTTAGAACTTTCTTTAGGTCTAGAGCTAACACCAGAAGGTCAAGCAATTATTCCACTGCTCGACTGTGTAACACCGAATTTTAACTTGCCGCAATCACCTGAGTTAGAGCATTCAGTATATGTTCATAAGCTGTATAAATTGTGCTTACACAAGCTGCTCAAACAGCAAGAAACAGATTTAGATTTACAGGGTATCAAACTGGTTGGGTCTTATTTGGCAAATGCAGCCAAAGGCCAAGCAAGTGAGCAATATTGGGCTTTGGTTTCAGTTGCTTTAAATCACATTGAAAACATCATTCTCAATGATACACGCCTCAGAACGCTAATCAGTATTGAAACCAATATGTCTTTATTCTTTAAAGATCTAAGCGGATTCAATCCATCTTTATTAGATACAGCCAATATTTTGAGTATTTGTATCAGCCAAGAAGATGAAATATCACAACACATCCGCGAACAGATTAATGTTGGCGAAGATATTCTGACTGACACTCAACTACAAATATTTAGCCGCCATTTATATGGCCCTGACTTTGAAACCATTCATAGTGTGAGCCAATTAATTACGGACGAAATGTCGCAAATCCGTAATGATATTGAGTTTAACTACAAAAATATGAGTGATGAAAAAACCCAAGAATTGAAAAGCAAACTGACCGATCTTGCGCATGTATTTAAAGTCTTGAATCTTAATGAAGCCTATAGCGGACTGAAACAACAGGCTGACCTACTGTCTCAAGACAACATGCTCAAAGATGAAAATTATGCGCAACAGTTGATGAACAGTATTTTATCCGCGATGAATTCGATTGGTATCTTAGAGCGTAATTACACATCGAGTCGTTTACAGTTAAAAGTGAATAACTTGCAGATTTCATTAGATCGTCTAGATGAAGCACATGCAGCATTATTGACTGAGACCAAAGCGCTGGTCGATTTAAGCTCACAAACATTGGTGCAATATTTACAAGATCCTCCAAGCACAAGTTTAGACCAACTTCCATCACAATTAAGTGAAATTGGTGGTGCACTGTTGTTCCTTGCGGCAAAAGATGGTCAAAAAGCATTGTTGCTCTCTGCGGAGTTTATTCAAACGGGTCTTAACAAAGAGCACGTGTTTAACCTTGCACAAGTCAATAAACTGCTTGATGTTTTAGCCAGTGCAGACATGATGATTGAAAATCTACAAAACAAACAACCTGTTTTACAAGCCATGTTTGATGTAGCATTAACAAGTAGTCAAAATTTAAAATCGGTAGCCTAATGTCAGAATTATCACTTGCATATATCTTTCACCATCAACAACTTTTAGTGGATGAAAATTTACAACTGCCTAAAGTTGAAAAGTTAGCAAGTGATATCAGTTTTAACTCGGGTGATCAGATTATTGCCCGAGATCTATTTATTGAAGATCAAATTCCAGAGGGATATCAACTGATCCCGATTCGTCAATTGATTTCACAATGGACCAAATCTGAATTTGAACAAGCCAGTCGTGCTGTACAATTGCTAGAGTGGCGAAGAAACCATAAGTTTTGTAGCCACTGTGGACACGAAACCGAAGTTCATCCCACTGAATATGCCATGGTCTGCCCTAGCTGTCGTTATCATCAATACCCGCGTGTACAACCGTGTATTATCACCGTGATTACTCGTGGTGATAACGAAATTCTACTGGCAAAAAATGCCAAGAATAAAAGCAAGATGTATGGCCTTATTGCGGGTTTTGTTGAGGTCGGTGAAACACTAGAGGAAGCGGTCAAAAGAGAAACGTTGGAAGAAGTTGGCCTACATGTCAAAAATGTCCAATATTTATCCAGCCAACCTTGGCCTTTTCCAAGTAATCTTATGCTGGCCTTTAAGGCTGAATATGAATCTGGTGAAATCGTCTTGCAAGAAGAAGAAATTAGTGAAGCTCAGTTCTTTAAGTTTGACCAGCTACCCGAAACGCCTTTTAGTGGCAGTATCGCCCATGCCATGATTGAACATGTGATTCACAATAGACCAATGCATAAAGACTGATCTTGATTGAGACATGTTCAAATCAAAAATGCCTAGCGATTGCTAGGCATTTTTCATTGCTTCATTTAAAACCTTAATAATTTCAGGTCGGGTTTTATAGAATCGACTAAACAAACTTGAAACACTGCCCATAATTGAAATATGACCAGTTTTAGGAATCGTGTAAATTTCACAATGATTGCCTTGTTCAAGTAATTGCTGTTTAAAATCTAAAGAGTTTTTAGCTTTAACGATCTGATCATTTTCTGCCAAGAACAAATAATGCTTTACCTCATTTTTTTCAACAAAATAATACGGCATTACCTGTTGATAAGGGATACTTTGATCAAAGGCATTTTCGGCTAAAGCATCGCCTTTATAATCAAAATGATAAGGTCCAGCGATTCCAATCAAAGCTTTAATATTTTGTTTGATGGTCAGTTGGTAGTGCTTAGGATGATAAAGCAAAGACGCAATATTAAATGCGCCTGCTGAATGCCCCATCAAGGCAATTTTATCCATTGAAATACCGAAACGTGCTTGTTGTTGCTCCAAATAATTCAATGCAACAGCAAGATCATCAATATAACTTGGAAATTTATGCTCAGGTGCCAAATGATAGTTCAGCACTGCCACGTTATAGCCAAAACGGCTAAACGCCTCGCCTACAAATTTATAAGCACTTTTATCGCCATGACTCCATGCTCCACCATGAACAAAAAGAATCAGCGCATTTTGTTGCTTTTTATTAGAAATATATAAATCTAAACGTTGTCTCGCCTTTAAGCCATAGGCAATATTATGCTGAATGGAATAGCCCTTTTTAGGGGTCAAGCCATTAATGGTAATACTGCCTAAATCGTATAAACGAAAATCTTGATAGTGCGATTTAAATTGAGATTTTAGGTGTTCAAACTGCTTTCCAAATCTAACTTTTAAAACTTTTAACCTATTGTTGAATAACATTATTATTTGGCTCTGTAGCATTAGGATCAATCGCAACAGGTGTCTGTACATCAGGTTGTTGTTGTACATTATTTACCACAGGTGCTGTGAAAGATGAAGTTTGGACTGAATTATTCGCTTGTTCGATGTTATCAATCAAGGTCACAATTTTAGTCACATTTCCAACTTTTTGTAAAACATCATTTAAATCTGCAATTTCAGCATTGTTTAAACGACCTAAAACATACAACACGCCGTCTTCTGTATGAATCAAGACTTTATTGTCTGAAACCACAGGCGCTTTCATCACTAAACCACGAGTATTCACAGTAACTGATGCATCTTGCATGATGGTGCTATAACCGATTTGATTGCCTACAGTCAGGTAATTATGGACTGCTTTTACATCGCTCATTGCTCGTAGATTATCTTCTGCCAACTGTTTTAAATGTGCATCTGGCACTTGCCCTGTCAGTAACACATTGCTATGAAAACTATTAATATTGACACGAGATTGCTTAAATCGAGCATCCAACTTATACAAGTTGATTTTCGCAGTTCGCTCAATAGAAGAATCAATAAACACTTGTCCTAAAGATCGAACACCACTATCTGTTCCCACTGGTGAAGAACCAGTACCACCTGAGATAAAACTCGCGCAACCAGACAAACTTGCTACACACATCATGGTGATGACAATACGTTTTAACACTCAGCAAGACTCCTATTAATTTCAGCCTGCTAAACAACCCATTTAAACGTCGTTAACATGCTGGAAAATATATTTATTTTTGAAATAACCGTACATAAATTTCAGTCACAGATTAATCAAGTCTGCATCTAAAGTAAATGCATTTTCAATCCAAGATTGATCATAAGAGATTTTACTGAGGTCTTGCTGTACGTTTTTTGCAATTTTATGATGTAAATCAAAACCAATCACATCGAAACGGCAATAATATTGTTCATATTGTGGATGTTCTTGTAAAAACTTAAACGCCGTTTTAATCATTTTTTGTTGTTTTGATTGATTTACCGTTTCAAAAGCATGCCCCATCTGTGTTGGAGTTCTTGCTTTCACTTCAACAAAAATTAACTCTTGTTTAGACTGCGCAATAATATCTATTTCACCAAAGCGCGAGAAATAATTCAATTTTAAGATCTCGTAGCCATGTTGAAGCAGTAATTTCACTGCTTCTTGCTCCGCCCATTGTCCTAAATTATTTTTTGCCATGAGAAACCTGTCATCACAAAGGCACTAAATTATTTTTTGAGCGTTCAAAGCATTGCGGAATACGCTCAACACGATTGCCATCAATTTTAATTTTTCCAGTGCGCCCATTAAAGGTTAAGCTTTTTACATTCGGATCCAAAACAAATTGCTCAGCAATATGCCAAGCATCTCCACCAAAGGCATATAAACGCTGATACGGCAACGAGGTCGGTTTATCTTTATAAGCTTTGACCACATCATCCCATTCGGCGATGTATAAGGCTGGAACATCACAGAATTTCATCCCTTTAGGCAAGGCCTTTTTTTCATCAACAGCAATGGCTTGGGTATAAATTTTTTTCTTCTGTAATTTAGGAAAACTAGTCAACCATTGGTTTGAACCTAACAATAAAATACCCTCTCGATCCGAAATCGACTTTGGCATATGCTCTACAGGATCAACTTCCCCCATATAATTGGCAAATAATGCATTTAAAAAGTTAATAGATTCTGCTTCTGTGCCTTTTTCACGCACCACATAGAGTTTGCTGACTTTATCATGCTGGATATAGTCAAGCAGTGCCAAAGCATCGTCATTTTTAGAAAGGCTATACTGCCAAACACTTTTATAGCTTGGATAAACTTCATTAAGTGCCAATACAGGTACTTTAGGCTTTAAATTAATTAAAGCCTCAACATCAGGACGAGCCAAAGGCCCAATAATCATTTTAGTCTTTTTATTGACATGCTGCTTTAACAGCGCTTTGATGGTCTTTTGATCTGAATCGACAAATTTTAAGGGTATTTCATTCTTTGAGGCCTGCGCGGCACTTAATATTCCTTGTTTAATACTCAAACCCGCTCGCGACATAGGGCCTGTTTCAGGTAATATAACCAGAATTTCTGCGTGAACTTGGATTGTAAATCCAACCATTCCCAACACAACCACTCTTTTAATACTGTTCAACACTAACTTATTCTTCATGGAGACCTTTATGAGTGCTCAATTATTCGTCGTAGCGACCCCAATTGGGCACTTAGATGATATGACTTTTCGTTCTATTGAAGTTTTAAAGTCTGTTTCTGTTATTGCGGCAGAAGATACACGTCAATCTGCTCAATTATTAAAGCACTATAATATCTCAACTCCGCTCACAGCGTGTCATGATCACAATGAAAGTAACAAAATTGATATACTTATTGAAAAATTAAAAAGTGGTCAGAATATTGCATTGGTCAGTGATGCTGGTACACCATTGATTAGTGACCCAGGTTTTAAATTGGTCCGTGCTGCTCAGGAGAATGGTATTCGCGTCATTCCTGTACCGGGTGCATGTGCTGCTATTGCTGCGCTAAGTGCGGTGGGTTTACCCAGTGATCGTTTTAGCTTTGAAGGCTTTTTATCGTCAAAACAATCGCAACGATTGATTCAATTAGAAAAATTAAAACATGAATCACAAACCATGATTATCTATGAAGCGCCTCATCGTATTTTAGACAGTGTCAAAGATATGGCTGATGTTTTTGGTGCAGATCGACCTGTGGGTTTTGCACGTGAAATTACCAAAACATTTGAAACGATTAAAAAGATGACTTTGGGCGAGTTGGTCACATTTATTGAAAATGATCGCAACCAGCAAAAAGGTGAAATTGTTTTAGTTATTGGTGGTGCACCAGATGCCAAAGATCAAGATGTGGAACAAGAGAAGTTAGATCAACTTTTAAATCGCTTATTACAAGATTTATCAGTCAAAGCGGCATCACAACTTGCTGCGGATCTAACCGGCATCAAAAAGAAAATCGCCTATCAACGTGCTTTAGAGCTGACTAATCAACAATAATTTTATTTTTTGAGTTGAGAAATGTATATATAAGCATTTCTCAATCTGCTTTTCTACAAGCGACTGGTTGTTCTAGTCACTTTCACCACTAAACCTTAATCTCTATACGATAAATTTTAATCCTACACTGATCAATCTGGCACGTATAAGCGCTGACACAGAAAAACAAATAATCAAAAGTACAACATTACTGAACTGATGATTTAATCAGGCATACACTTAAAGCAACCAGCAAGGATCCATAAAAATAAAATAGTTCATTAAAAGTTCAAGTAAAAAGTCACAAACACTAAAACTTTTTAAGATTGAGATTTAAACATCTAAAAATAGACAGCATTCCAACCAAATTTAAAAAAGCACCTTTCGGTGCTTTTAAAATCAATCTTTAGCAGATTCATCTGGTGGAACTTCGGTAATTCTCCCACCACGCGCTAAAAATGCAGCGACTTCATCTTCCAACGCTTCACGCTGTCTTTTTTTCGCTGTCACAGTGAGTGTTTCAGCTTCAGCCAAATCTGTATCTGAAACTGTAGAATCACTTGCCGCAGCGCCTTTTTCAGCCGCTTTAGCTTCATCATCGTCTACTGCATGATCTTCTGAATTATCATCATAATCATTTGTATCTGTCATCTTTAACTCCCCATCAATGACGTCAATGTACCATCCGAAAAATGGTGATGTTTTACAGAGAAATGTATCAAGCTCTTCGCCATTCGACTAGTATCTAGATACACAAAATCGTGTTTTTTTTCATCAAATTCGTAATGTTGTTTAAATGATTGGTTAAAAAATATCAGAAATCCAATTAAATGGCATATTGCGTGCTTTTTAAAGTTGCCAGCCCATTGGCTTGTGCTATAAATTGATCTTTTAAAAATGGCATATTTTCAACTTGTTTTAAGCCAAAGTTACGCGCCCAAACCAATGGAAATATTTCCGCAGTTTCTACAAAACCAATCATCGACATGCTATGCATCATGGCATCATTTTGCCCTTTGCGTTGGTGTTCATAACGCTTTAAGGTTTGTTCATGTGCCCATACGCCACGCTGTTTATCTTTAAGTAATACATCACACAGAATAGCAGCATCTAAACACCCGATATTTACGCCTTGCCCAGCTAAAGGATGAATTACATGCGCTGCATCACCAATCAAGGCCAGCCCATCTTTTACATAACGTTGTGCCGCACGCGCCTTGAGTGGAAATTGAGCCCGTGGTGTCGCTTCAACGATCTTACCCAACATATGATGACTTTCACGTGTCAGTAATTCACAAAAATCAGCATCATCTAAGCGCGCATATTCTTCTGCATAATCATCAGGTAAGGTCCAAACGATTGAAATCCAGTGTTCAGCTTGTTCTGGCTTTAAACTCGCCATCGGTAAAAATGCCAATGGGCCTGTCGGATGGAAAATCTGACGAGCCACATATTGGTGTGGTTGTGTGGTACGAATCGCACAGGTCAAGCCTGCCTGTTGATAATCTAAAACATCAAGATCGATAAATGCTTGATCACGAACAAATGAATTTGCACCATCTGCACCAATCACTAACTTGGTTTTTAGCTCAGTCCCATCTGCAAGTTTAATGATCCAATAACCTACCCCCTGCTCTACTCGCACAACTTTAACTTGAGTACGATAATCTTGCAATTGCTCCAACATTTCCTGTTGGATGGCAAGGTTTAATAAACTTGGTTCAACCATTGAACCTAAGCTTTGCTCAGCTGTAGGAAAGTTTTCTGAGGCTTGCCCAAAATTAATTTCGCCATAGCCATTTTTATTCCAGACTTGCATGCCTGTATAGGGCATTTGGCGAGCGATTTTTTCCCATACATTCACCGTTTTTAACAAGTGAATCGTGGCTTGGCTCAAGGCTAAAACCCGCGGATTAGCAACAGCTAAAGTCTTTTCAGCATCTAAAATAGGGGCTGCATCTAAAACAGTGGCTTGCACACCACCTTTTGCTAGAAGTAATGCGGTTAAGCCACCCACCAGACCACCACCAACAATCACCACATCTAACATATCTTGCTGTGTCATGCTTTTAATCCCATCGCATAATTGGCAACCAAAGGTTTAATCCCCGGAATCACATCAAAAGCCACCAAGCCAGTATTACGCAATAATTTCAAGACTGGATTTTGATTACTAAATCCACGCACTACAGAATCACAAAATTTAATCACACGCTGCTGATCAGTTAAGCGAGATTGTTCATAGGCCTTTAACATCTCAGGTTGACCAATATCATCAGATTGCGCAATTTGCGTTGTGATATAACGCATCAGCACATCTGCATCACGCATACACAAGTTAAAACCTTGCCCAGCAACAGGATGAATGGTATGTGCAGCATTGCCCATCAAAATTACCCGACCCACCGCTTGTTTTTCAGCAAGTACTTGTGCCAATGGGAAGCTAAAACGTTTGCCTGTTTTTTGGAATTTTCCTGCACGATCACCATAAGTTTGCTGTAAAGCATCGAGGAAATGTTGGTCATTTTCATCACCTAACCATTCATCTTCTGTGCCTTTTTTTACCGGCCAAACCACTGAACGACGACATTCCCCCGGCAATGGGAGCAATGCCAATGGCCCTAAATGGCTAAAGCGTTCAAAGCCCACTTGATGATGTGGTTTAGAGGTTTGTACTGTTGTGACAATTGCCACCTGATCATAATCATGCACATCCACCCCAACACCTAAAGCTTGGCGACAGAAAGAATCACGACCATCCGCAGCAATCAACAATTTGGCTTTAAGTGAATGGGTATATTCTTCACCACGATTGGCTTCAACATATACATAGTCACCCTCTTGTTTTAGTGAAGTGACTTGTACACCGTCAATCAATTCAATTAAAGCTTGCTGGCGAACTTGAGTCAGTAGTACACGGCCTAGCCATGCATTTTCAATCACTTGCCCAAAACTTTCGACTTTTTCTTGATCTGCGACTAAGCGTGCTTTACCAAAACTGCCTTGTTCAGTGATATGTACTTCGAGAATAGGAGTCGCATGTTCTTGTAAGGCATCCCAAAGACCAAGTTTTTGATAAATTTGTACGGTACGACGTGATAGTGCGGTATTTCGTGCATCAAAACTGGAATGATAAGGTGCAAGATTGGCATCATCATAATTTGGATATTTCACAGCCTCTAAAAGCTTTACCGCAATATTGGCTTTTGCCAACATTAGAGCCAAGCTCAGCCCAACCATTCCACCGCCGACGATGATGACTTCTTGTTGCATGCTTTTATCCTTTCTATATGTGATTCAGCGTACTGAATACTTATAATCTTGATTGATTTCATATTACATCAAGCAAAGTCATTTTTATATTGAAATAGGAAATTGTTGGCTGTATTTGTACTGAATCAATACGCTATTTTTAACATAAGTATGAAAAATGAGAATTTCAGTCAAAGAATTAAGAGTGTTATTTAGCTCGACCGATATGGCACCTTAAAGGTATTGTTTAAATATGCAGCATCAATAAAAGTACTGACTCATTACTTGAGTATTGTTATTTGTAAACTTACTTGACTGGCATCTATTTTTTAATTGATTTCAATCATAAAAGCTAGACAATCTCTCTGATTATCTCCCAAAGCTGGAAATATAGCCCAATGCTTTAACAAGGTTGTTTCAGTAAATCCTGTTTCAATCAGAACGTTTCGTGATTTCAAATTTTCTGCATCACAAAAAGTCTCAATTCTTTTAAGCCTACTGTTATTTTTTAAATAGACAATGACAGCAGTGATTGCTTCCCTCATAAAGCCCTGCCCTTGAAATTTACCTCCAAGCCCAAAATGAATTTCACCATGATCTCCTTTGTGAATAAACATCACAAGCCCCATGGCTAAATTGGTTTTGCGCTCACCAATAATCCAAGCAAAATCTTTATCATTATTTTCCCATTTTGTACCACTCCAATTTTCAAACATACACTTGGTTTGCTCAATATTGACATGTGGTCGCCTTTGTAAGTATTTCGAAGACTCCCTGTCTCCGCAATACTCATGAAAAAGTGAGATTTCATCACCGTGAACAAACTTGCGTAAAATCAAACGATTTGTTTCTACTGGCTTAGCTAAAACGGTGTAAGTATCCATACATACTCACCTTTCAAATTAAAAACTTATACTGACTTTGCCATCAACGCTTCAATATCTTCAATCGACTTCACCACATTTTTGGTCAAGACCAATGGCCCCTGTTCAGTTGCAACCACATCATCTTCAATCCGGATACCAATACCACGCCATTTTGCATCCACTGTTTCATCATCAGGTGCGATATATAAACCTGGTTCTACAGTAACAACCATACCCTGCTCATAGCTACGCCATTGACCATTTTCATCTTTATATGCACCAACATCATGCACATCCATACCGAGCCAATGCCCTGTACCATGCATATAAAACTGACGGTAGCGTTCAGATTCAATAATTTTATCAACATCACCTTGCATAATACCAAGGTTGACCAAACCTTCCACCATGATCCGTACTGCAACATTATGCGGTTCTTTATAAGAATGACCGATTTGAATTGCATCTATCGCAGCAATTTGTGCATCTAAAATAATTTGATATAACGCTTTTTGTTCAGGGCTAAACTTACCATTTACAGGGAAAGTACGGGTGATGTCTGAGGCATAGCATTCATACTCAGCAGCCGCATCAATCAACACCAAATCACCATCTTTTAGGGGTTGGTTGTTCTCAACATAATGTAAAATACAGCCATTTTTTCCACCACCCACAATACTGTTATAAGCAGGAACACAACCACTCTGACCAAAGATATAATTCAACTCAGCTTCTAAAGCATATTCCATCATGTCAGGATGAACTTTTTGCATGGCACGCGTATGCGCATCTGCGCTGATATTTGAGGCAATTTGCATCAATTCAATTTCTTGATCGGACTTATGCAAACGCATTTCATCTAAAATTTGATCAAGTTGAATCAACTGCGATGGAACGCCAAAACCACGTCCAGATTCATTGGCTTTAGTGATCCAAGTACTGACCTTGGCATCAAAATCTGATCGTTGACCAATACGATAGAATAATTTTTCTTTATTTAAAATTTTAGCAATAATTTCTTCGTCAAGCAGATCAATCGCATAAGCTTCATCTGCTTCATAATCATCAACCGCACCATCAATTCCAGCGCGGTAACCATTCCAGATTTCCATCTCGCGATTACGTTCACGACAGAACAAGCTATAGATATATTCCTCACCAGTTTCATCTGTCTCTATGACTGCAACTGCTTGTGGCTCTGCGAAACCGGTTAAATAGAAAAAGCTACTGTCCGTACGAAACTTATAATCAGCATCTCGGTTACGCATGACTTCTGGACTGGTTGAGATAATTGCAATGCTATTGGGACCCATTTGTTCAGCGAGGCGGTCACGACGTTCCTGAAAATCTGCTTGAGTTAATTTCATTCTCTATTCAGCTTGTATTTCAGATGATTAATTTGGAAGAAGCTTTAACTTACAATTACGCTTAGATGAATGCAAATACAGATGACTCAATATTTGCATATTTTAAAATAATTTTATTATTTCTCTTGCTCTACGCTAAATCGCGACAACAGAACAAGCAAATCATTCCAAATTAAAAAAAATTAACCCTTTACATCACTACTTTATTCAACTTCGATGTTCTTAAAGCGAATAAAAAAGCACTGTAAAGGGCGCTGTAAAACTGGCTGCTCATCAAACATAGATGTTCTCAAAGTTTAAGTTTCTTAGCTTTTTTCTTAGTTTTAGCTTGGGCGATGTGGAGTAAACATCTCTACAACATTGTTACTTTCAGAAGCATCAATTGCTTGTTTCATTTTGCTATGAAAATTTTGCAATAAAGGGCTTTCAGATACTGGAACTTTTTTTCGTCCCATTGATAATGACACAGGGATCAAGCGTACAAATTCATACAACTCAAGATAGCTTGCTTCGCCCTCATCATCATCATCTGATTCATCAAACTCAACAGACGCGACATCTTGTAAACTTTCAATGAGTTCTTGTTCATCTGCGCGAATATGCCCAGAAGCCAAACCAAAGCCAAGCACAACCCCTGCACACCAATCTGCCAGTGATTGCACACGCTCAGCCAATGTATGCTCATCATCTGGAAGCATTGGAAGATAGTCTAAATCATCACCTGAAAGTGCATGTGATACGTCCTCGGCTTCATCAGACAATAGCGCAAGCGCTTCATCGTCTAATTTTGGCACATCAAGCGTAGATAAAATTTGTAACCATTCATCTCGAGTCGGAACTTCAGTAACACAAACTATACCTGTCAGTAAGCCATGTAACTCACTCGGGCTTGAAATTTCCTCAATCCCCTCAAAATTTTGATTCCAATCTGACCAACCTGAAATATCGTCTTGCATTCGTTTATCCAATCTCTATACTTCTGTATATATTACCTTTGATTGCAAATCTGTGCGACCCGTTATGTTAGAACAATTACAGCGTCTACAGACGCATATTGGTGTTTTAAAAACACGAATTGAAACTGTTGAGAAAGAAAATGCATCGCTGTTAAAAGAAAAGGATAACAGCGAAGAGCAATCTCATGCTCAAATTAGCCATAAAAATAGCATTATCACCCAAAAACAAGATGAAATTGATACGCTCACTGAGCAACTCTCTCAGTTACAAAATCAGTTTCAACAGCTCAATACAGATGCCACATCTTTAGCTGAGCGTTATGGGCGTTTGGAAAAAAGCTGTACCGATTTAAAAAATCGTTTTCAGGAAATTTTGGCTGAACGTAATGAATTGCGTGTGGTTAAAGAAAAAATGGCAAATGAGCAGCGCCATCACTTACAAGACATCAAAGGTCTTCAAGATGAGCGTGAACGTTTAATTCAAAAAAATGAACATGCCAAAACAAAAGTGGAAGCCATTATTCAACGCCTTTCGATTTTAGGGACTGAACAAGATCATCATGCGCAAGAAATCCAACAGCTTGCTCATCCATCAGAATCTAATGAGGAAGTATGAGTATGACTGAACATGTGACTGTAGAATTACGCTTAATCGAACAAAGTTTCCGTTTAGGCACCACAACAGATAAGCAACCAGAACTCGAACGTGCTGGTCGACTTTTAAATGAAAAGTTTCAAGAATTCCGCCGTAAAGCCCCCAATGTTGAACACAATAAATTGGTAATCATGGTGGCTTTAGAACTGATGCAAGAAGTTTTAGGCATGAATAAATCGTTACAAGAATATGCACAATGCGAACGTTTATTAGCGACCATGTTAGAAGATGTTGAAAAAGCGGGATAAACCGCTTTTTTTTCGTGCAATTGATTGGTTTTTTTATGCTGTATTTATAAATTATGAGCGTTGGTGATTTGCCACAATCTCCAAATTATGTATACTTAATATAACTCTAGGGTGTTCGCCAGTACGTCTATTCCCCTGCCGATACTTAAACTTATGGATGTGTTCTGTATATTTTGAGTGTATGCCCACCTTGAGTGGGAAACCCATTAAGTGTACGTCGCGTCCACCTTGAACTCATCGGGTTCAGGGTAACGACCATGCAGCGGCATCTCTGGAGTGTTTTATTTTAAATAATAACAATAATTTATGTGGTTTTAATCTGTCTTACTTTTCCAAATAAATCATTTTTCTTATCATTTTAGCCCTCATCTCATATAGTCCCTAGAGATGTTATATATGATTGCTTAATATTGGCCCCTGTTAGCGCGTTATTATGACTTATACGAGATATAACATTATTAAGACCTTTGTAGACTCTCTTTCATTTTCATCATTAAAAATATTTTATAAATATCAAAATCTTATAGGCTTTTCTTTACGAGTTATCAAAAACTCTAAATCATATATTGCTAAAAAAATTGCCTGATGGACGTACATGCCGAATGACATAGGTACACATGGTATTTGGACTGTTGATGAAGCAAGAGAAATGCCCAAGAATACTTACTTATGATTTGAAAAGGTATAGATTAAAATGCAGAAAAAATAGATTCTAAGAATAATGTAAGAAATGGCTATATTCAAATAAGCTTTGATGATCTTAAAAACCATGGATATAGTTGAAAGCAAGGTCTTATCATATTTATCAAAAAAATTAATTAAAAATAGATTGTACATAAAACCAAAATCCACTAGAAATGCTTTAGCTGACTGGCATCAACATATCGAACATTTTTAAATATCGTTAATCAGAATTTAAAATAAATAACAGACTCTACCACCATATAAGAAATCCTCATAAAGTATTTTGATATAGTATAATGCTTATATACAGTATTAATTTTAAAATCAATTAAAACTCACTAAGAGTAAATTATTTAAGAAGCTTTTTCCGATACTGGAGTGGACTAAAACCTGTCCAATCTTTAAAAGCTCGGATAAATGAAGTTTGCTCACGATATGAAAGTAATATAGATATATCTAGAATACTTAAATTATTATCTTCCAAATATTCAAAAGCAAGATCTCTTCGAACCTTATTAAGCCTTTCTCTAAAAGTATAACCATGCTCTTTTAATTTAGATTGAAATTTTCTCGATGACATACCAATTTTTTTTGAAATATTATCAATATTAACATTACCTTGAAGAATTGATTTTATCATTTCCTTTTGAACAAATTCATCAAAAGAATCAAATTCCGGCAATTCACTCAATAACATTTCAGCCTGATTATTCAGTATTCTATTTAAATATGGGTCTGCTTTATATATTTTAAATTCTAAATTACTTACAGGGAAATGAATACTAGTTCTCTTCTTATTAAACTCAACGGGACAATCAAAAAAATTAGTATATGGTTTTATATTTTTAGGTTTTTCAGAAACAAATTCAACCCTATTCATTCTCAAGTTACAAGGTCCGATTAATTCATTCGTGAAATTTAAAAGAATACCAATTATTGTTTCATCTAATGTCTGTCCAAATTTGCAATTAGAATTAAATTCCCAACTTATAATTATTTCATTATCCGAAACTCTTGCGTCCACATCCATAAAGTCATAGCATAATCTTTGATATTTTAAAAATAATGGCAAAGCTTCTGATAAGCTGTCACAAGTTAGCACAATATATCCCAATATACCGAGGTTAGATGGTTGGACTAATTTTGCTATTTCCAAACCAAGCGCATCACAGGGTAACTTTGCTTCTATTTGCTCTAAGAGAAATAGGCATTCCGAAAGAGGAATTCTTTCATCAATATTATTCCTTGAGTTTACAGCGTCAATTTTTAATCCATTCTTAAAAGAAAAAAAAACTAACAGATTAATCAAACCACTTGTAACTGATTTCATAAAATAACGACACACTCCTAATCGTATCTTACTTATGTTATATTTTAAAAATGACTATATTTTTAAATCATTAAATTTATTTTAAAGTTACAATCCAAAATTTAAAAAAAATTCACACTAAATTTTAACTTACAAAAAATCACTACACCACTTAACTCACAATAATTAAATATTCAATAATTTAAAAAAATCTTAACTGCACTTATCAACAACCCTATTAATCAATTGCTGAAAATTAATTAAAGTTTAACATTAAATTCATAAAACCATAAACAACCAGAATATACTTTTTTTAATTACCAACACTTATATATCGAAATCTGAAACCCAAAACACCTTATAAAATTAGAATAACATTCAACATAATTATCGTTTTTATTTTATTAAATAATTATCATTTTACGATTTTTTTATTATCATTTTGTGCCATTAACTTAATGAATAAAATGATAATTTATAAAAAAAATGACAAGAATTTTTTTACTTTTAATTATATTATTTCCAATTTGGAGATTGACATGAACTTATTCAACCCGCCAAAATATATCAGGCAGTTTAAGCCTCGCATAGGAGAACCTAGGTTTGTAATATTATGTTCTTTTGCTTGCTCTGCGAGAAGACAAAATTTTAGTAAAGATGATGTTTCTAAAATAATTGAAAAATCCAAAAATTTAAACTATGAAAGTTTCATTATATTAATTAATTCACACACAAAATAGATACTATGAATTTAAATACTTTTGAAAATCGACTTTATTATTCTGTAGTTTCAATATGCGGAAATACAACCCAAGGAACTGGATTCTTTTTTGAATATACTTCATCAAATAAATCCAGATTTACATTTATTATTACTAATAAGCATGTTGTTTCGAATTGTTCTTTTGGTGATATGACTTTATTAGCTTCAAAATACCCCTTTCCGAACAAGGAAATACTTAATGGATATGTTTTCAACATTCATATTCCAGAAAATAACTGGGAAAATAGCTGGTTATTTCATCCTGATGAATCAATTGATATTGCAATTATGAACTTCACACCTATTGAAAAAGCCAGTAAAAATAGAGGTGAATTTTGTTTTTATACATCTTTATGTAATAAAGATTTTTTACACAAAAATGATCTTAATAATTTTTCAGCCATTGAGGAAATATTAACGGTTGGATATCCTTTTCAATCAAATAATAATATGAAGCATTTTTATCCTATTGCAAGAAGAGGAGTAACTGCTAGTCCTATTTATCTTAATAAAAATAATGAGACTAAATTTCTCATTGATTCTCAAATTTTTAAGGGTGCAAGTGGAAGCCCTATTTGCCTTAAGAGTCAAAAAAATAATAGTTATTATCTAGCTGGATTGCTTTGTGGCGCAAAAATAAGAAATGACGATAACACACCATTGAATTTAGGAGAGTGTATTTTTTCAGATTATATTGAACAAACTATCTTGTACCATCTGCCACAACTAGAACATAATTTTATTTAAATATAATTATTTAAGTAAATATGAGAAACTTTCTAATCGTTGTACTCATGGCCCTCAATAAGAGGGCCTAGCATCATTCATTTTTATGCATCAAATGTATATCTATCAAATGCATTTACCTTCCTGTAATTTGTGAGATATAAGTAAAATGATTCAAGAATTTCGTAAAAGCTGTATTATGAAAATTTCTAAATTTAATAAAAATACTAAACTAAAAAAAGCTTCATCAAAATTTCATCAATATATTTATCATTATCTTTTAATGCTTTTTGTTCGATCCCATAAGTTTCAAAACCAAATTTTTTATAAAGATGAAATGCTGCCTTGTTGTCATCTGCTACAGTAAGTAAAATTTGTTCCACATGCTTTTTGCTATACTCTACGATTGCATTAAGCAGCTGACTTGCAATACCTTTTTGTTGAAATTCAGGCTCAATAAATACACTTGATAAATATGCTTTATGAGAAAATTTTGCTCCAATTTCTTGTGTTATTGTAGCTAAACCTATTATTTCATCTTTATGATACACACCAAATACAGTTGAATTTGATAAACAAGCTTCAAAAAAAATTAAAGGCTTCCCTACCTCAGACGTGTAAGTAGATCCAAACATTTTTGGTGCTTTTTCTAAAGCTGATAATCTGATCGTTCTGAAATCTTTAAGCTCATTTATACTTAAAGTTTTAATTTCAATATTTAACATTTTCTTATATTTTAAAAATTTAACATGTTTAACTTTAGCATAGAGTACTTACCCAAATTCAAAAAACTGTAATTCAACCTCTCATCCAAACTTGTTGAAAACAATCAGCTCTTTTTACAGGATAGCCCTCACTCAGAGGGCAATGAGTAAAGATATGCTATCTAAACATTACTTTACTAAACATAGGTTAAGTAAGTTTTAGTTCGGATAGGTATCATTCTACGATTTGATATGTGAAAGTTTATCTAAAGTTCCGCATAAGCTATATTATCTTAATTTAAGGAAATTAAAAAAGAGGAATTCGGGTGATGCTAGAAACAGAGCGTCTCATACTTAGACAATGGCAAGAAAGTGATTACCTGCCTTTTATTAAAATGGGTAAAGATCCTGAAGTAATGAAATATTTCCCCAACAATCTTACTGAAGATGAGAGTCTTAAAATAATTCAAACAGTTACAGAAATTATTGATAAGAATAAATGGGGAGTTTGGGCTGTAGAATTAAAAGCGAATCATAAATTTATTGGGTTTATAGGTCTGCATAATCAACCTCTACAATTTGATTTTTCACCTTGCGTGGAAATTGCTTGGCGTTTGGCAAAAGAATATTGGAACAAAGGTTATGCAACTGAAGGAGCTAGAGCTGTTTTAGAATATGCTTTTAATGTATTGCACCTAGATAAGGTCGTTTCATTTACAGCCAGCATCAATAAACCATCAGAATCAGTAATGAAAAAGATAGGTATGACAAAAGTTAAGGCGTTTAATCATCCAGAGTTTTCTTCAGCTCCAGACCTTGAAAAACATATTTTATATGAAATATCTAAACCTGATTTAGCATAGTGGGCGATATACAAATTAGCCCTCACTCAGAGGGCGATGCTTCATTTAATTTTTCTTTATCAATTCGCTCTGCATCAGCTCGTTCTGCCATTTTTGTATATTCTCTGACGCAATAGCTGAGTACGTTTGATTCAATTTTGATGTACACAGTTTTGGCTTTGCTGGTAGCGCTGGATAAACGACCGTTTGCAACTTTGAGTTGCTTTGACAAGCTTTCAGTGCGGGCATTAGCAAGGCGATGCTCTGACACAATTTGTTTAATTTTGGCATTATAGTTTTGTTCCGCTTTAATTACGGTTCAGACCATTGTTTTTCTTTGATTGCTAAGTCTGCTTAGGGTAGCCATCCGAAACTATTTACTTAAACGCTTAATATCTATAAACATTCTTTATAGTTCATTGTGAAACTTTTCAAAAACTCACCTTTAGCATTATTTAATTGATAAACAATATTGCCTTGTGTTGTTTTTTTAAATACTTCAGACTCAAATAAATCGCTTTTACTACAGATGTTATTTTTGGACAGATTTTTATACTTGTTTTCATCAAATTTCTCTCTTAGATCTTTTGTAGACTCAATACTCTTTAAATCAGAGACAAGCAACAATCCATTGCTAGTCAATCTAATTCTAGAAATGTTTGTTAAATCATCTGATTGATTGGGCTTAATTCTCGAAAAACTGTGATTAATCGCTTTGACTAAACCATTATACAATTCGAGATTGATGATATTGAACTGACCATCAACTGCACCGGCTTGCAAAAAAGGTTCGTCTAATGGGCTTTGCGCTTTCAATTCAGCACATAGTAAAAAACTGAGTATAAACAATAAATATCGCAATGTAGTTCTCCTCATCAATGATCCAGCTGTTGAAACAAAACACTGCAAATACAAGTTTAAGCGAGTGCATAACAATAACTAGACCCGCAATATCAGTATACGACCACAAACTTATTGGTACTTACTGCCTATTCCCTCCTTTATCCATTAAAAGAAAAAGTGAGAAAACTGCGCATAGGTTCAAAATTAATTCTTTCATACACTAAAAAGCTCATCTTTCGATGAGCTTAAATTTAAAGTTATGAGTTGTTCCACTCATTAGATTGAACACCCAACTCATCATCACCAGTCATCAAAACTGCTGTTAAAATTGGAACCGCTAAAATCACTGGAAAAAAGACAATCCATAGATCAATGGATAGCTGATTCGAAAAAACAAAATGAATCATGATCGCAATTAAAGCCAATATTCCAAATAAAATACTTGCGAATCGAGTGGCAAATTTTAAAAGCATTTTTTATTCCCCTTGTAATTAAAAATTTTTACTCTATTTACTCTCATAGTTATGTCCTATTTTTAGAAATTAAGCAAAGCACTTTGAGATAAAATTGCCACTGTTTTGCGATATATTTTTAAAAACCTTAAAAAATATATGGATTTATATAAAAGCTGGTATTTTTTAATTTTTTTACTATTTCCTTATGTCTAAAATGCAATAAACCGATATCTAGAATGTAAGCGGCTCAGCCACGTTTTACATTCAATTGAATCTCCATCTGGAATGGAAAGTTGGTTTTTTAATGATTCGTTATTTCTGTTTAGATCGCTTGATATAGGCAAATAAGTTGAATTCTAAAATAAACACTTTTTAGCCAAGCTTTTTGCAACTTTTGGAAATGGACATAATGAATATCAATAGCTTGATGAATCACGAATCATATTGATCAGTGCTTTAAGTGTAGTGGATACATGACGATAGCCTGGATAATAAAGGCTAAGACCACGATAGACTGGGCTAAACCTTTCCAAAACGATGCTTAATTGTTGATTTTCCACAGCATTTTTTACCAAATGATCGGGTACAAATGCGATACCAATACCATCTATTGCGGCGTCGACCATTAATGTTTGATCTGTAAGTGTTAAAGGTCCTTTGACATCTATCTTTTCAATAATGCCTTTCATATCAAATTCCCAGCGAAAAATTAAGCCACTATCAAAACGGAAACGAATGCAATCATGTTCATAAAGATCATGCGGAACAAGTGGCGTAGAATTTTTTAATAAATAGTCTGGGGATGCGACAGCAACAAAGCGTGCGGTTTCAGTCAAACGGATTGCAACCATTTCTTTAGGTATATCGTCTGCAAGGCGTATGCCTGCATCAAAATTTTCCTCAACAATATTGGTTAATTTACCATCACAAACAATATCTAAATGAACCAATGGGTAACGTTGTAAGAACTTTTTAAGAATAGGTTTTAAAACCAACCTAACCGCCCCTTCACTGGCATTGATTCTAAGTACACCACTCGGCTGATCTCTAAAATCATCTAAATGATTTAGCGCATTTGAAATATTTTCCATGGATGGTCGAAGTGAATGAACCAATTGGATTCCGGCATCAGTCAAAGAAACACTGCGTGTGGTTCGATTAAAAAGCCGAACATTTAAGCGGCTTTCCAAACCTTTTATGGCATGACTAATTGCTGAAGGTGTGACGTTTAACTCAACCGAAGCTGCACGGAAGTTCCGATGAGAGGCCACAGATAAAAAAATTGTTAAAGCAAAGAGTTCACCGCTTTTCAATTGATGAGCCATTTTCACTATTCTATAAAGTTTTATGAGATTGTTCTCAATAATATATTTATATAGGCTGAATGGGTACTCAAAATTAATGACGATAAGGAAAATTACAATGCCCAAACATGGTAACTATGCTGTAGAAAAAATAACATTTGATTCACATGGTGATACAGTGGTTGGCGATTTATATAAGCCAAATACCGATGGGAAACTCCCCGCTGTTATTATTCTTGGGCCATATTCTTTTCAAAAAGAACAGGCACCCACTCAGTATGCGACACGTTTAGCAGATGAAGGTTTTATCACCCTCGCATTTGATCCAAGAACTGTTGGTGAGAGCCAAGGCATGCCACGTCGCCTTGAAAATCCAAAAATGAAAAATGAAGATGTCATTGCTGCAATTGATTACATCTTTACCCGTAATGATGTGGATACCAATAAAATATTTCTATTAGGGGTTTGCCAAGGTGGACCTGAAATGCTGGATATCGCATCTTATGAAGCGCGTGTCAAAGCCGTTGTTTCTGTTACTGGATATTATCGAGATAGAGAAACTGATTTATTTATGCTTGCGGCAGGTGTGACAGAAAATCCATTTGATATTGAATCTGCACCAACAATCGAAGAATTAGAAGCCTTATTAGCAATTCGTTTAAAGAAAGCACAGGATGCCAAAGTTCTTTACGAGACAACAGGTGAAGTGATCTATCAGCCACTCGTATCGCCAGACCTCGGTGATCGCGTTAAAGGCTCGAATGCAGGTTTACCTGGTCCAATTATATGGAGCTGGTATGGAGCATGGACGCTAAAAAACTGGGAGAATCGTTATGCGATTATGAGTGATCTTGATCATTTTTCTTATTCAACCGTAGCTGGCGTTGCAAAACTAAATAAACCCGCGCTTATCATTCATTCAGATACCTGTATGAATCCAGCAGCAGCTCGTCGTCATTTTGATTCAATTCCTACATCAGATAAAAAGCTTATCTGGGAAAATGGAACCAATCATTTCCAGTATTACGAGCAACCCGATATTGTAGATAGAACAGTTGCACATGCGACAAATTGGTTTTATCAACATCAAAATTAAGATCAAATACGCTATCGTTTAATATTATAAAAAGTCCTTTAAAAAGCTTTTATCACTGTATCGACAATCAGTTAAGCATGATTAAGTTTTACGATTGCCATACCCATATTAAAAAACCACCGAATCGGTGGTTTTTCATTAAATTTAATGTACTGCTTCTGCTGAGGATTCTTTATGCTCATCATCTTTGGTTTTGGCTAAATTTTTACCCTTGGTTTTCTGAGGATTATTTTTATGTGACTGATAGTAGCAAGCAATTGCAATTCCAGTCCCTAATAATGCTACGGTCTTTAACATGATATACCTCATACTGAATTGAATAACGTCTATTAGGAATAACATCAAATTTCTAATAAAGTATTTCGATATGTGAGTTATGCAAGTTTATGTGAAACTTTATTACATTTGATTTCAAAGATTCAGATAAATCATCGAAATTTCAGTGTTATGGCTGATTTAAAGTATTTCCACATTTAACCAAACAGTCACATGGTAAGTTTTTATTATGAGATTTTAATTCCATTTAATCATTTTTAAAATTATCGAGTATTGATCAATCAACACAAATCAGAAATCATTCTTTAACTTTCGATACCTTTTATATTACCTTTTATATTCTTTCACCCATATAAAAAGCCCATCTTACGATGAGCTTTTCTAAAACATTGATTACGATTTAGATCGCAATACGATAAAGTTGATTTTGATTAAGATAGAAAGATGAACCATCAATATTAAATTGACGATCGTCACCAGATTCTAATTCAATCTTTTTCCCTACTTCGACCCAACTCATACCAGTACGGTTGCTTTGTTGTCTTTTTAAAGGAACGATCTTTACGCGAATTTCATCGCCATTTACTGCAGAGGCTATTGTCCAGCCATTTAAAATATTCATTTTTTCACTCAATTGTTTTGAGCTTTTGCAAACAGAGAAGTATTTAACTATTAAGACCAACAGATATATTTTTGGAACTAACGATAAGAAGGCATCTAACCTTAATTTAAACTTTTGATATTTACATCAGCTTGATATTGCAGAAGTCAGAGTTGAAGCCAACCTTCAAGTCATGCTTATATATTAAGCACATCTGCTTTAGTATTTTTCATATTACGCCAATTCAGCAGATTATGCAACTTAAATAACATTTGATTATTTTAAATTAAAAGTTCTTCTTTATATAATGGCTTTGTGATGTTTATGTACAGGGCTAGATTTAAAGATTTTCTATATCGCCATTTAAAACAATACCATACAAACATTTGATATTTTTATAAATATATTTTGTCGATATAAACTCAGTTTAGCCAACATATCTCCACATATGGCTCTCACAACTACCTTAGTGTAAGTGGATTAAAAGGCTATTATCCAGACTCACTTCACAGTTAAGAAGATTATAATGTCATTTAAAAGTTTTTCGCAAAATTCAGCTCAAGCAAATTCTGATACTAAAAACGTTGAGCAAACTCCGCCTAAAGATGCGCCACAAGCAACTCCTGGTGCTACACCACCTAATCCAAATCAGGACAATAAAGAGGTTAAGCAACCTGATACAAATAAGCCTAAATAACACCAAGGGCTTTTGATATTTCATAAATGGCTTACGTTGTAGGCTAAGAATGAACAGACCTTAAAGCTTAATCTATAAAAACTTACCGATGTTTGGTAAGTTTTTTTTCGTTGTTAGTTATATAAATTCAGACTGTATCAACTCAAAATATTCATTTTTCTTCATGATGTAAAAAAGCCCACAATAGTGCGGGCTTTTATAGATCGGCATGCTGCGATCTCATGCTCGGCGTTAACTGCTTAGGTTTTAAATCTATTTAGAGGGAATACGCAATTCCTGTAACAACCTAAACACTTCCGTTTCGCTTACGGATTCGATCAAAGCTAAGTTAACACAGATCAGCAGATGAAAGCAGATAAAATATATTTGATTACGCTTTATTTATTCAATCCTCATAATTCTAAATTTAAATCATAAAGTTTTATCCATATAAGGCCAAAACTCTTAGTGAAATTTAAAATACAGGTGCTCGTTCAAGCCCGAATAAATAACATAACCAATTGATTTAAGATAAAAAACCTATTGATTTCCAGCATTTAAATGCCCCTACTCTGCGCTTTACAAAGAAGGGTTTATTTTAATTTTAGTGATCCACTGTAAAACCATTAAAAGAGCAATGGTCTCAATAAAGATGCAGCCATGCTTAGCCGACAAAGCGTAAGCCCACACCCGGTTCAGTCACAATATATTTGGGTTGTACCGCATTATCATTCAGTTTTCCACGCAATTTGGCCACTAAAATTCTTAAATAGTGGGTATCTTCCTGATGAGTAGGCCCCCATAAATCACTGAGAATTTGTGGTTGAGTAATCAACTGCCCTTTATGTTGCGCCAATAAAGTCAGCAATTGATATTCCTTGCGTGTCAATGAAATCAGTTGTTGGTTAAGAAACACCTGTCTTTGGGCAAAATCAATTTTTAAAAATCCATCATCAAAAAAAGCGGACTCTACAGCAATATTTTGAAATTGTCTGAGTAATACACGGATCCGTGCCATCAGCTCCTGAACACTAAAAGGTTTCGTCACATAATCATTGGCGCCAGCATCCAGTAATTTAACTTTTTCCTCTTCATTGGAACGTACCGACAAAACAATCACAGGGACATGTGACCACGCTCGCAACTCAGACAAAACTTCTAAACCATCTAAATCAGGTAACCCTAAATCTAAAATAATTAAATCAGCGCCTTGCAAAGCCAAAAGCTCTAAGCCCTTTTGACCATTTTCAGCCAGTAGGGTTTTATAGCCCTGTGCTCTAAGCGCAATATCGAGAAACTTACGAATTTGAGTTTCATCATCAATAATCAATACATTGGTCATGGAACTTGTCGATACATTATGTTCTGGCATGCTTTTTCCTAAAATCAATATGTGCGCTTATCCAATCTGCTGAATTGGCAATTGCATACGGATGCAGGTGCCTTGATTATTCTTGGCTGAAGATGCCGAAATTTTACCCATATGCGCACCAATAATGGCTTTAACAATGGTTAAGCCCAACCCCGTACCATATTGCCCGCGATCGCCACGTTCCATAGTATAGAACATATCAAAAATTCGCTCTCGTTCATCTTCTGGAATGCCTAAACCTTGATCACTAATTGAGATTTCAATTTCGTTTTCATTGAGTTGTAAAACTTTAATCGTTACCGCTTTATTTTCTGGAGAAAACTTGGCTGCATTTTCCAATACATTAAAAATCGCTTGTTCAATCAAAGCTGCATGCACAAATAGGCTCAAGGTTTGCTCAGGTAAATCAACCTCAACGAGACTATGCGGCATATAACGTTTTAAACGGCGTACCGCTGAACCAATCAACTCATCAACACCAATCCAGTCACGTTTAAGACTTAAACCTTCATGGCCTAAGCGGGTCATATCCAATAAATTCTGAATATAGCGATCCAGTCGTTCGCCTTCTAAATGAATGGCTTCCAACAAACTGTCTTGATCTTGTTCATCCATCGAATGACGATAATTGCTCAAAGTATCAGCTGCTCCAATCATAGAGGCTAAAGGTGAACGTAAATCATGAGAAACGGAGGATAACAAGGCCGAACGTAATCTCTCGGTTTCTGAACTGACATTGGCGATTTCCAATGCTTTAGTGAGTTGGGTTCGAGAAATCGCTTGAGCAATATATTCAACCATGGTTTCAGTCAGTTGCTTCTGTTCAGTATTTAAAACCGATACATTTTTAAGAAACTTAACCCCGACCACACCAAAACACTGTTTAGACGCCAATAATGGTAAAAACCACCAATCATTTTCGGTTAAGGTTTGGGTAAACCTTCCCGATGGTTGATGGTTCTTAAATGTCCAATCTGCTGAAATTTTTTCTTTACTGTTAATGGCTTCAAGTGAAGATGTTGAAGATTCTGGGAAGTAAAACCAAATCTCTGCATTTAAATTTTTACTTAAGCTGTGTTCAGCAATCTCCTGCACTTGCTTTAAATCAATTGCGATAGACAGCTTTTGACCTAAATCCTGCATAATACTGTTATAGCTATTGGCAGCCTTTAAAGCTGTTACTTGTTCTCTCAGTCTTGATGCCAAACGGCTTGAAATCAATGCAGCGCCTAAAAAAGCAACCACGGTAATCACACCCTGATGTGCAGAAATTTGCAAAGTGAATTTGGGTGAAATAAAGAAAAAGTTATAAGCCAAAAAGAACAACAGTGCCGAAAATACCGCAGCCAACATGCGTGTCTTAGATGCCACAAAAACCACAGCAGTGATAAAAATCACCGAAAGCTCTTCGATTCCTAAATACTTTTCACCTAAGCTGGCAATCACAATACTGATCACCGTGGTTGATATAACGAACAATATTTCTCTAAGATTTAGAAATGCATGCGTATCCTGAAAAAATGATTGCTGACGATGTTCTGCAAGAATGGGGACGATGCTCAACTCAAAACTTGGCTGGTACTTAAGTAATTGATCAACAAAATTTACACCCCATACATTTCCCCCCCATACAAAGGCTTTACGATGCGATTGTGCCAATACCAAGGTTGAAATCCCTCGATCCATCACATAGTCAAAAAGGGTTTTTGCATGTTGCTGACCATAAAGGATTTCCGTCATCCCACCCAATTGACGAGTTAAGTTTAAGGCACGTTCAATTTCTCGACTGGATAAACTGTCTTGTTTTTCAGTTATTTTTGAATCTTTAGAAAAGACCACCACCGTCCAGTTTGCCTGCCGATTTTCTGCAATACGACAACCTGCCCGAACTAAAGCCTCCGCCTGTCCATTGCCCTCAACCATAATTAAAATATGGTTTTTTAAAGGAATGGGGACTAGCCCTTGTATAGCAAAATTTTCTCGAACATCGGTATCAACATGACTGGCAACCGTTTGCATTGCCAATTCACGTAATGCAGTCAAATTTGAACTATTAAAGAATCGTTGCAATGCCTGTTCAGCTTGCTCAGGCACATAGACTTTGCCCTGATTTAAACGCTCAAGTAATTCATTGACAGGTAAATCAATTAATCGAATATCACGAATCCGCTCAAAGACCCGATCAGGTACGGTTTCAGTCACCCGAATACCCGTAATTTGATAAACCACATCATTTAAACTTTCTAGATGTTGAATATTCATCGTGGTAAATACATCAATACCCGCATCCAGTAATTCATTGATGTCTTGCCAACGTTTTTCATGACGACTATTTGGCATATTGCTATGCGCAAATTCATCCACTAAAACAATGCTGGGTTTGCTTGCCAGCACAGCATCAAGATCCATTTCTTCAAGATAATGCCCTTGATACTCAATCGCCTTTCTTGGAATAATCACCAAACCCGAGATGAGGTTTTCAGTTTCAATGCGACCATGGGTTTCAACATACCCGATCACAATGTTAATCCCTTGCAAAGCCAATTCGTGTGCACGCACCAACATTGCAAACGTCTTTCCCACACCGGGTGCAGCACCTAAAAAAATGGTGAGGCGCCCAGATTGATAACGCTGAGTGTGTTGTAGCAAAACATCTGCTTTATTATTTCTATAATCGCTCATCGCCGTCTGCTTGTTTAAAAATTACATCACTGTGGTGTTTCTTTGCTGCCATTCAATACAGCAAAGAAACACAGAAAAACCGTCGTTTGATTCAGCTTGAATCATCTACAATCTAAAAGAGGGAATATTGTAAATTTATACGAAAATAAAATCCCAACAATGCCCACTTTTCAACAATCATAGAGAATCAATTAGATCAGCACAGATTCATTTTACTTTGCTGATCTCAATCCATTTATTGAGTTCCAATTTGATCCAAAGCCAAATTTAATTCAAGTACATTGACTCTGGCTTGCCCTAAAATTCCAAATGTCGGTTGTATACTATTTTCTTGCAGCAACCTTAGCACATCCTGTTCTGGCAAATGTCTGGCTTTGGCGATACGTTTTACTTGAATCATTGCAGATTGCACACTGATTTCAGGATCAATTCCACTGCCTGAAGCTGTGACCAAATCCGCAGGAATCGCGCTTTTTTCAATGTGATCCTGTATCGCAATTTTGTTTAAACGCTCCTCTACTGCTTTATGTAAATCAGGATTGGTTCGTGCCATATTACTTCCCGCCATTGCCATTGGATCATAATTGGCAGCAGAAGGTCGTGGATGGAAATATTGCGCTTGTACAAAAGGCTGTGCAACCAGTTTAGAACCGACAACTCGGTCATTTTCAACGATCAAACTACCATTGGCTTGTTGATCAAAAAGCACTTGTCCCAACCCTGTTGCCGTAGCACTGTAGACAAAGCCACAGAGACCCAATGCGACAATGGTTAATCCCAGCGATGCGCGTACTAGTCCAGCGAATGATGACTCAACCAATCGATTATTTTCAGTATTCATTTTAATCATCCTCAAAATTTCTAAAGTGCCAATAAGGGGCTGATCATCAGATCAATCAGCTTGATCGCAATAAACGGCAACAACACACCACCCACACCATAAATCAGCATATTTCGACGTAATAATTGCGTCGAAGTTGAAGGTTTAAACTTCACTCCACGTAAAGCAATTGGAATCAATAATGGGATAATGATGGCATTGAAAATCAGTGCTGAGAGAATTGCACTTTCTGAACTTCCCAAGCGCATCACATTTAAGGCTTGCATTTGAGGGATGGCTGCGACAAATAAAGCAGGTAAAATGGCAAAGTATTTGGAAACGTCATTGGCCAATGAAAAGGTGGTCAATGCACCACGCGTAATTAACTGCTGTTTACCAATCTCAACGACCGACAATAATTTGGTTGGATCTGAATCCAAGTCCACCATATTGCCCGCTTCTTTTGCCGCTTGGGTCCCTGAGTTCATCGCCAAACCAATATCCGCTTGTGCCAAAGCAGGTGCATCATTGGTTCCATCGCCAACCATGGCAACCAAATGACCTTTATTCTGTTCATGACGAATACAATTTAACTTATCTTCTGGTTTTGCTTCAGCAATATAATCATCGACACCTGCTTCAGCTGCAATGGCAGCAGCAGTCAGCGGGTTATCCCCTGTGACCATGACAGTTTTAATACCCATTTCACGTAAGCGAGCAAATTTTTCCTTGATGCCTTGTTTAATTACATCTGAAAGTTCAATCACCCCCAGAATATTTTGATCCTTTGCCACCACTAACGGCGTTGCACCTTTTGAAGCAACCAGTTCAACCCGCGTTTTAAGCTCACTATGATGTTCAATATTCTGTGAAGCAAATTTAACAATCGCATCTACTGCCCCTTTACGGATTTGCTGCCCATTGAGTAAATTTACACCTGAGATTCGCGTTGCGGCATTAAAGGCAATAAACTCGGCCTGTTCAGGTTCAACAATATGTTCACCTTGCTCTTTTGCCAAAACCACAATGGATTTACCCTCTGGTGTTGGATCTGCAAGTGAGGTCAATATCGCAGCTTGACGCAGTTCCGACTCAGTCACACCTGTCAGTGGGAAAAATGCTGTTGCCTGACGATCACCATAGGTGATGGTTCCTGTTTTATCGAGTAACAATACATCCACATCACCCGCGACTTCGACAGCTTTACCTGATTTGGCAATCACATTGGCTTTTAATGCCCGATTCATCCCCGCAATACCAATTGCAGGCAACAAGCCACCAATGGTGGTTGGAATCAAACACACCAATAAAGCCACCAATAAAATCGGGTTAATTTCAATTTTTAAGAAATGCCCAATAAAAGGTAAACTCACCACCACCGCGATAAAGGTCACGGTCATCACAGTCAGTAGAATACCTAGTGCGATTTCGTTTGGTGTTTTTTGACGATTGGAACCCTCAACCAAAGCAATCATTCGGTCAAGAAAGCTATTACCCGCTTCGGCCGTCACCTGTACCACGATACGATCGGTTAAAACTTTAGTTCCCCCAATCACACCCGACTTATCTGTACCTGCTTCACGTAAAACTGGTGCTGACTCACCTGTTACCGCAGCTTCATTAATGGTCGCAAAACCATGAATAATTTCACCATCCGCAGGAACAAGTTCCCCTGCACGGACTTCAATCAGATCATTCATTTTTAATAAAGTTGCAGCGACTTGCACACCCTCTAAGTCATCCTTAGCACTGAGTCGACGTGCGGTTAAGTTTTGACGTGCTTGTCTCAAGGAGGAGGCTTGACCTCGACCTTTAGCTTCGGCAATGGCTTCAGCATAATTGGCAAATAATACGGTGATAAATAAAATTAACGTCACCGCTAAACCAAATACAGTATCGGCTTGACCCGTTAAAGTACTGACCAGTGTGATAATGGTACCCAGCCATACGATCGCCATCACTGGATTTTTTATCGCATGTTGCGGTAACAATTTAATCAAAGCATTTTTCCAAGCTTCAGCTTGGAATAAAGTTGATGATTTATTTTGTGTAGATTGTTTTGAATGATTCATGTTATTCACCCTAGCCTTGTACCAATAACAGCTGATCAGCAATCGGTCCTAAAACAAGGACTGGCATAAATTGTAATAAGGTCAGCATCACCACAATGGCAATCAGGGTGAAAGCAAAGGTTGGTGTTTCCACTTTTAAACTACCACTACTTTCAGGAGCTTGACGCTTTGCAGCTAAACGCGCAGCAATCATTAAAGGAATGATCAATGTTGGAAAACGTCCAAGCAGTAAAGCAATCACACAGCTCACGTTCCACCACACGGTATTGTCTGCTAAACCTTCAAAACCAGAACCATTATTGGCAAAGGCCGAAACATACTCATACAACACTTGTGAAATGGCATGGTATTGCGGATTACTATTGCCTGTAAGTTCTGGGAAAAACAAAGCGATTGAGCTTAAACCGAGAATCGTAATCGGCTGAATCAAAATCACCACAGCAAGTAATTTGATTTCTCCTGCTTCGATTTTGCGACCAAATAGTTCAGGCGTACGCCCTGTCATCAGACCCGCAATAAATACAGCCAAAAACAAATAGATCATAAATTGTTGTAAGCCACAGCCAATCCCGCCCCAAATCGCATTAATCAGCATATTCGCCAGTGCCACCAAACCTGTTAATGGCGATGCGGAATCATGCATCATATTGACTGAACCATTATTAACCTGTGTGGTGATGGCGGCCCAAAGTGCAGAAGATGCCTCGCCAAAACGCACTTCCTTCCCTTCCACAGCGTAAATTTGCATCGCGGTAGATGACAGGCTTTCAGACCAAATTGCCGCTGTAGCTGAAACAACCGACATCAGCAACATTGAGCCAAAAACAAAGCCAGCAAATTTTGCGCGTTTGGTTAAAAAACCCAACATAAAAATCACGGCGACAGGGATAAGTAGAATCGCGATCATTTCTAAGAAATTTGAAAATGGGGTTGGATTTTCCAATGGCACACTACTGTTAGGTCCATACCAACCACCACCATTACTACCCAATTGCTTAATCGCAACCATGGGTGCAACTGGACCAAGTGGAATTTTTTGTGTTTTTAATTCAGCAGTTTGGTCAATGACTTGAACCTCTGGCCCACCTTGAAAGGTTGATGGCACACCTTGGCTATTGAGTAATAATGACCAAATCATACATAACGGAATTAAAAACCGAAAGGTTGGGCGGATTACATCGGCCCAATAATTGCCCACATTGATTTGTTGAACTTTATTTTTAAAACTCAGGTTTTGATCGGTTTCTGACAACCGATTCGATTGCGGATAAAACAAGGCACGGACGGTTGCCACCACCATTGCCAACCCCATCATTGGCGTAATGATTTGCAATCCAACAATACCAACCATCTGTGATAAATATGACAGTTGCGCCTGACCTGAATAGTGCTGTTGGTTGGTATTGGTCAGAAATGAAATCATAGTATGCAGGGCTAAATCCCATGACATATTCGGTGCATTATTTGGATTGAGTGGCAAACTTGCTTGGCACATAAACAACAGCCAAGTCACCAATCCGATGACGATACAACTCACGACAAAGCTGAGTGAATAGGTTTTTGCATTCATCCCTTGATCAGGATGTGTACCCAAAACACGATAAATCGGTTTTTCAATCCAGTTAAAAATTGGATCAATTTTCATTTCTCGGTTTTGCATAATACAGGCAAGATATTTCCCTAAAGGAAAAGCCAAAAGCACCACAATCACCAAGACTAAGATAAACTCTAACATGACATTCCCCCCCAACTTGATTGGCTCAAATTAAAAATGTCGATATTGCAATGATTTATATGTTTTTGAAGTACGCATAATTTTGGATGCTGTACTTGTTGATGCGCTATATATTTAGCACTCATCTTTTTCATCCTAAACGCTGGGATATTCCACAACTCAGTATCCGAAAATACCCCGTAAACTCTCTATTTACAGTCAGATCAGCCGCGTAAAAATTTCGTAAAATTTTGTCTTTTTTGATTTATAAACAGCGTTAAATACATTACAAAGGTTCAAATTTTAGAACGCTTGTTTATTTTATTTATGGAAAATTTTGAACTGCTTAAAGCATTGTTTTTGGGGTTAATCGAAGGCTTAACTGAATTTTTACCCATTTCAAGTACAGGACATCTGATCTTATTTGGTCATCTCATTGATTTTCACTCAGATTCGGGACGTGTGTTTGAGGTGGTGATTCAGTTGGGGGCAATCTTGGCTGTATGTTGGCTGTATCGACAAAAAATCATCGAATTAATTCGCGGCTTTTTCTCAGGCGATGTAGCAGCCAGACGTTTTGCGATTAATGTCTTAGTTGCATTTATTCCTGCGGTGGTGATTGGTGTCTTAGCAGTAGATTTTATTAAACAAGTGCTGTTTAGTCCTTTGGTTGTGGCTTTTGCTTTAATTATCGGGGGCTTCATTATTTTTGCTGTAGAAGCTAGAAAGTTTGAACCTAAAACCATTGAAGCCACAGACATTACCTTAAAACAGGCAATTCTGGTTGGGTTTGCTCAATGTCTTGCTATGATTCCGGGAACATCACGTTCAGGCGCCACCATTATTGGCGGGATGTTGTCTGGTTTATCTCGTAAAGCGGCAACCGAATTTTCATTTTTCCTTGCAATGCCAACCATGTTAGGCGCAGCAACCTATGATTTAATTCGAAATGCCGATGTTTTAACCTCAGATAATCTGATTAATATTTCAGTGGGTTTTGTGGCTGCATTTATTGCTGCGCTCTTGGTAGTCAAAGCTTTGGTAAAATTTGTTGAAAAACATACGTTGAGAGTGTTTGCTTGGTACCGTGTGGTATTGGGTATTATTTTACTGTTTGTATTTTTATAATTATGTGAATTGAAGGCAGATCAATTTAAGTCTGCTTATGTTATTTTTTATCGTATTGACCCACTTATCTTGTGGGTCTTTTTTTTGCTTAGATGTTTATATTTAACTGTGATGGTTATTTAACAGACTTCTTTTATCCATCATTTTTAAAAGCATCAATCAACATAAAAGCGTCCTCATCCTAACCTTCTCCCAGCGGGAGAAGGGACTTTCAATCCACATATGATTCACTCCACATGATCATTTTTTGATTGATGAAAGCTCTTTAAGAGTAAATATTAAAAGACTGAAAAATTCAGACTAAAATCCTCATACTGTCTATAAAGACAAATTATCAGCTTAGATAAAGCCACTCAATTGTTGATATATTTGATCAAGCCTTTGATGATCTAATTTTCAAGTATTTTCATCTTCAGGAATATCTTCAAAGTGTTTTTCATCATTAAAACCATTTTCATAACCAAAGTCATTTTGGCTATTAAATGAATATTCACGATCATTTTCAAAGGTGTTGTAACTGTGTTGATGATCAAATTTTGCAAGGGAGGCTTTAATATTTGAACGAGGATGGCGTGTAGGCAAAACAGTAGAAATTGAATGTTTATAGATAATTTGCATTTGCCCTACACTGTTCCTTAGTAACACGACATATGAATCAAAAGATTCAATATGCCCCTGTAATTTAATCCCATTGGTCAGAAAAATAAAAACTGGAATATGCTTTTTTCGGAGAGAATTTAACAGCGGATCTTGTAAGGTTTGAATTTTAGACATATTACGCTCCCAAAACTTTTAAATACTTAAAAAATATCGTTTTTAAATAAAATTTATAATTAAACGCATCCTGCGAATTTTACTTTATAGATGAACCAACTTTGCCATCTATCCCCTAAGCTTTGAATTTCAACATGAATCTTTTATTGTGTTACTTACTTGCTGTCGCAGAGGCAACAGGCATCGTCATGTTTGAATGATCCATTTTCATCATCACATGTGCCATATCAACCCCACTCGATTGAGTTGTTTGTGCCATTTCAGTTGAATGTACATGCTGTTGTTCTGCATGTTCATTGTTAGACTTTTTGATTTCATGCTGCGCATTACAAGGCTTTATAGAGCATTGCATTGGCATTTTTTCTGCAGTTTGAGGATCCGTTTTATTCGGCATTTTAGAGGCATCTGCCCAAGATTGAGTCGCAATTATCAGACTCCCCATACAGACCATGTTGATTAAACTGCGGGGTAAAATCGCTCGCATTTGTACCTCTCCAAGCTTGAGATTCTTAAGTGGTACAATAAATCGAACTATTGAACATTAAGATGACTTGAAAATGACATTTATGTAATCTATACCTTTCTTTAGTTTTATCACGCTATTATATTTTTAAAGAGTATTCTAGGAAGCAAACATGAGAATATTATTAGTCGAAGATGAGCAAAAAACTGGGGACTACCTTAAGCAAGGTTTATCTGAAGCAGGTTATATTACTGACTGGGTTACAGATGGGCTCACAGGTAAACAGTATGCACTTTCTGAAGATTACGATGTCATCATATTAGATGTGATGCTACCTGGGGTAGATGGCTGGCATATTATAGAAGCTGTCCGTAAAAATGGAAAAACCATGCCGATTTTATTCTTAACAGCGCGAGATCAAATTGAAGACCGCGTAAAAGGATTAGAGTTGGGTGCGGATGATTACTTGGTAAAACCTTTCGCATTTGCTGAACTTCTCGCAAGAATAAAAAGCTTACTTCGTCGAGGACAGCAAAGAGAAGACAGTAACTTAATTAGTATTGCCAATCTTGAACTTGATATCAGAAAACGGCGTGTAACGCGTGAAGGACAACGTATTGACCTGACCGCGAAAGAGTTTGCATTGATGGAATTATTTATGCGTAGACGTGGTGAAATTTTGCCGCGAGCGCTGATTGCCTCACAAGTTTGGGATATGAACTTTGATAGTGACACCAATGTGGTCGAAGTTGCGATTAAACGTTTAAGAAATAAAATTGACAGTAACTTTACACCTAAACTGATTCAGAATATTCGAGGAATGGGTTACGTTTTAGAGGTTGAAGATGAGGCGTAAGCTGTTCAATGCGATTAGTTTCCGAATCGCCATTATTTTTTCCCTCTCCACTGTAACGATTTTAATTATTATGGGCTTCGTGATACACCTCGGAGTCACACAACACTTTGAAAGTGAAGATCGAGTACTCCTTGAGGGGAAAATTCAGCTTATACAAAATCTATTAAAACAGAATCCAAGCAACTCTAAAGAACTCAATGTTGCATTAAAAGATTCTCTTATTGGACATGATAATCTGATTGTGCAAGTTGAACGACCGTTGAATCAAATTGTATTTAATTCTGCACAAATGGCGATCGCACCACAGGTCATTGCCAACCCAGATCTGGATCAATGGATTAGATGGGAGGTCCAAGATAAAAATTATCGTGGATTAGTCTATCAAAATATTTTTGAAGATGATGAAGATGCACAATCTACCCAAATTATTGTTGCGATTGATACTTCAGAACACATGCTTTTTTTAAATGCATTCAAACGTCAACTGGTTTATATTTGTTTAATTGGTGCACTTTGCTTAATGTTTTTAGGATGGTTTGCGGTTTGGCGAGGATTACGCCCGATCAAAAAAATAGCGGCAGTTGTAGAAGGGATTTCAGCACAAAATTTATCTGAGCGTTTAGAAGTTGAGAATACTCCAACAGAATTAAAATCACTGACCATCGCCTTTAATGAAATGCTTGACCGCTTAGAGTTTGCTTTAGAAAAACTTTCCGACTTTTCATCGGATCTTGCACATGAAATTCGCACGCCTATCAACAATTTAATGACACAAACCCAAGTATGTTTGTCTCGTAGTCGAGATATCGATGCCTATAAAGAAGTCTTGTTTTCAAACTTAGAAGAGTTTGAACATCTGGCAAGAATCGTTTCAGATATGCTGTTTTTGGCGAAAGCAGAAAATGGCCTTAACCTTAAAAATGTACAAACCATTCATTTATACGAAGAATTCAACACTTTGTTTGAGTTTTATGATGCTTTAGCAGCCGAAAAATATATGACCTTTCATCTGGTCGGTACCGGAAAAGTCAATGCAAATATTGCGATGCTACGCCGTGCGTTGAGCAATTTAATCTCCAATGCTATTAAATACAGCAAGTCGAACTCTGTCATTCAGATTAAATGTCAACAAACCGCAGATCACACCAGTTTTTCAATTGAAAATGAAGGCCCTACCTTATCCCCTGAACAATTGTCTCGGCTGTTTGATCGTTTCTATCGAACAGATACCTCTCGTCAACGTGTTGAAGATGGTACAGGTTTAGGGCTTGCAATCACCAAGTCTATATTGACCTTACATGGTGCTACTATCCAAGCAGAATCACGAGATGGTTTAGTGATTTTCACGGTTGTTTTTAAAAATGAATATCTTCCAACATGATATACAAAGCAAAAGTATTTTAAATAAAATTACATCTTTAAGCAGCTGTTAAAAATACAGCTGTAAAAAGTTGAACTACAGATCAATTATTAAAAAAAATAAACTTTTCCGACTAATGTGTGTTTAATTTGCCTTAAAAATCTTTTAATATCCCCTATTGTTTAGTTTTTCTAAATAACAAAAGTGTAATTTTAAAGTCATTCTGATGTCTATCACCCTCTTTAATAATCAAGGTCTAAACACAACAGTAAAAGGAACATTCAATGAAATCCTCGCAAAATAATATGACCAAACTACGTAGTGTTTTGTTTGGTGCAGTGATACTCATTAGCGCAACCAATGCTATAGCTCATGTTGATTTAACCAGCAGCACACCAGCAATGAATGCCTCCATTACCACTGCACCTAAAAGTTTAGTGCTTAATTTTAGTGGAGAAGTCATGTTAATGAATATTAAGTTACTGGATGCACAAAGAACCAATATTCCACTTAACTATAAAGTGAATCATGATCTAAAAAAAATATTTAATGTTCCTGTTCCCGAGCTTAAAAAAGGCAAATATTTTGTTGTTTGGACAACAATGGGCAAAGATGGCCATAACATGAACAATGAATATAGCTTCACGATTAAATAAAACCAAAGAAATTGCAGATTGATGAACAACATTTCAGCAAGTGACTGAACTGTTGTTAGGGTTTGTTGGCATTTCATCAATAGTTTGAGTTGTCGCAAACTGAGGCGAATTGTCAACAGACTCGAATAAAGGAAAAAAATAATGTTCGAATTCTGGATTTGGTCAACTTGGCTAACAAAAATCACCTTATATCTCAGTACTGCTTTTATGATTGGCGGTGCTTTTTGTTATTTTTTACTCTGGCGTTATACCAGCATAAAAGTAACACTACTCAAATATATGCACTTAGGTGCGACATTAGGTCTGGTTGGAAGCACTTTAGGCTTTTTTATTTTAGTAGGTAGCTTTGCCAACGCGGGGCTTTCCGGTATTTTTGATCAAACCTATCTCAATATTCTTTTAAATACAGACACTGGGCAAATACACATTGTCAGAATCATCAGTTTTGCCTTAATTTTTCTGCTTTTAACGATCAAATTGGGCAAAAAAACCACTCACATCGCCACTTTTGAAAAAATACTATTTGTTGTGTTGCTTATCCCAATTCTTTATAGCTATTCTCAAATCGGGCATGTCACCAACCTACCATTTTTTGCTCAAATTATACTCAGCATTCATGTTTTTTTCATGTCGTTATGGATGGGCTCACTCTATCCTTTATGGAAAATGAGTCATAAAATCAGTGGTCGATCGTTAAGAAAACTCATGGAGGCATTTGGACGGATTGCAGCCTTTGTTGTCGGAGTATTAATCCTCTGTGGTATCACCATTGCATTATTTTTATTTAAGGATTTGAATACTTTAATCTATACCTCATATGGTCATGGTTTTGTTCTTAAACTGGCATTTGTGGGGAGTATTTTATTACTTGCTGCTTTCAATAAATGGTTTCTTACTCCACGACTTGAAGAACCTTTATTTGCGCAATATTTAAGTTGTGCCATTTTATTTGAAATGTATTTGGGTTTATTGATTCTACTTACCACAAGTTACATCACCACAGTGGTTGGGATTGATTAAAAAATACGGATATGAATAAACATCTAGAGTATAGCTTTAGATGATTTTTCAAATGAGATGAAACCTTATAAGTCATTGAATTGAGAAGATTCCATAAAAGTGAATTCATCTGACTGGAGAGTTTGCACTGCCGCATCTTACCTTCAAAGTTTAAATACCTTTGCGTAGGCGATGCCTTACTTTTCAGAGATGAAAAGATAACAAAAATCTTCTGTTAGGCGAGAGGTACGTCCTGTACCTCCGCCCAACGGCGACATCCATGTCGCCCCGCGATAGAACGATCATGTATAATTAAATAATAATAAAAGCAAAAGTAGCTTAATTTCTATGAACTGATTATTTTTTAATTAATTCAGGAGATAGCGTCATAAACATTAAATAAAACATCGTTCAAAAAAATATATTTTTAGGGGCTGTTCACAAACTAAATTTCTATCTACAACAAGCTGTTATAAAAACTTGAATTGTTTTACTTGACCTTACCATTATGTCAAAGTTTAGGATTTAGATCATGGAATAAGACTTATAGGTATGACTTATGGAAAATAGATCACAAGATCGTGTTTCTGATTTGAAAAGTAGTTTACAAATCAAGGGCATGAGCTGTGCAAGTTGTGTCAGTCGAATAGAAACAGCGCTTAAAAAAGTCGATGGCGTCACTCAAGCATCCGTGAATTTAGCCACTGAACGTGCTGATATTACATCGAATATCAGCATTGATCGCCAAGCACTGATCAATGCGATTGAACATGCTGGATATGAAGTTGCTGATGCAGCCACTGAATTATCTATTGATGGCATGACTTGTGCCTCATGTGTCAGTCGTGTTGAAAAAGCGCTCAAAGCCGTTCCCGGTGTCAAAGAGGCAAATGTAAATCTTGCAACTGAACGAGCAACAATCACTGGCACAGCCAATGTTGCAGCTTTAATTGCAGCGATTGATAAGGCGGGTTATGACGCCAAACAAATTCAAAGCGCTATTCCAGATCAAGCAGAACATCTCGAAAAAAAAGATCAAGAACGTGCTGAACTAAAACGAGACCTTATACTTGCCACGATTTTTGCGCTGCCAGTTTTTATTTTAGAAATGGGTTCACACCTTATTCCCGGCATGCATCACCTGATTGCTCAGACCATCGGGGTACAAAATAGCTGGTATTTACAGTTTATTCTGACCACACTGGTGTTGGTGATTCCGGGGCGTAGATTCTATATACATGGTTTACCCGCTTTATTGCGTTTAGCACCAGATATGAATTCATTGGTTGCTGTAGGTACCTTGGCAGCATATCTATTTTCCATCGTCGCAACATTTATGCCCAGCATCTTACCAGCTGGAACAGTCAATGTTTATTATGAAGCCGCTGCGGTTATCGTTGCCTTAATTTTACTCGGTCGTTTTCTTGAGGCAAAAGCCAAAGGGCGTACTTCTGAAGCTATTCAACGCTTAGTCAGTTTACAAGCCAAAGTTGCACATGTTTCTCGTGAAAATCAAATCATAGATATTCCGATTGACCAAGTTGTAGTTGGTGACTTTATCATTGTTAAACCGGGTGAACGTGTTCCTGTAGATGGAAAAGTTATTGAAGGCAAAAGCTTTGTCGATGAATCGATGATTACGGGTGAACCCATCCCTGTCGAGAAAAAAGTAGACAGTGACGTTGTCGGTGGTACCATCAATCAAAATGGCACCTTTAGCTTTAAAGCTGTCGCTGTAGGTGGCGAAACCATGCTTGCACAAATCATTCGTTTGGTTGAGCAAGCACAAGGCTCGAAAATGCCGATCCAAGCTGTGGTTGATAAAATTACCTTATGGTTTGTACCTGCTGTGATGGCTGCTGCTGTACTGACTTTCTTGATTTGGTTGATTTTCGGCCCTTCCCCTGCTTTAACTTTTGCTTTGGTCAATGCTGTTGCTGTGCTGATTATTGCCTGCCCTTGTGCAATGGGTTTAGCAACCCCAACTTCAATTATGGTCGGGACAGGACGTGGTGCCGAACTCGGCGTACTGTTCCGTAAAGGTGAAGCATTACAACTACTGAAAGATGCCAAAGTGGTTGCTGTAGATAAAACAGGTACATTAACTGAAGGTCATCCTGTACTAACAGATTTTGAGGTCACTGAATTTTTTCAACGTGATCATGTCTTAAGTATGGTGGCAGCCGTTGAATCTCGTTCTGAACATCCAATTGCCAAAGCTATTGTGGATGCTGCAACCAAAGAAAACCTAACCTTACCCAAAGTCAATCAATTTGATTCTGTGACAGGTATGGGCGTCTATGCAGCTATAGATGAAAATGGCGAAATTCATATAGGTGCGGATCGCTATATGCTGCAGCTCAATATTGATATTTCACCTTTTGCAAGTGCGGCACAACGTTTAGGTGATGAAGGCAAATCACCACTTTATGTGGCAATCAATGGCAAGCTGGCAGGAATTATCGCGGTTGCAGATCCAATTAAATCAACCACGCCAAGTGCAATTAAAGCCTTGCATCAACTCGGTCTTAAAGTTGCCATGGTCACAGGTGATAATGCCCGTACAGCCCAAGCGATTGCTCGACAATTGGGCATTGACGAAGTGATTGCGGAAGTTTTACCTGAAGGAAAAGTAACAGCGGTACAAAGCCTTAAAGCAAAATATGGCAATATTGCATTTGTCGGTGATGGGATCAATGATGCCCCTGCTCTGGCTGAAGCCGATGTTGGGCTTGCCATCGGTACAGGTACCGATGTTGCAATTGAGTCGGCGGATGTTGTATTGATGTCAGGTAACTTGCAAGGTGTTGCCAATGCCATTGCTTTATCAAAAGCCACTATCGGCAATATTCATCAGAATTTATTCTGGGCATTTGCATACAATACCATGCTGATTCCAGTTGCGGCTGGACTACTCTATCCTGCTTATGGAATCTTACTTTCGCCAATCTTTGCAGCAGGTGCAATGGCTTTATCCAGTGTATTCGTCTTGGCCAATGCCTTACGTTTACGTCGCTTTCAACCCGCTTCTACTTTCGAGTAGCAGCTTGTAGAGAGAATCACCATGAATATTGGAAAACTGTCTCAAACTGTTGGAATCTCTGCCAAAATGATTCGTTATTATGAACAAATTGGTCTGATTCCAGCCGTGGGGCGAAGTAATGCAGGATATCGCTCTTATTCCGACCAAGATGCTGAACGGCTCAAGTTTATTCGAAGCTCAAGATCGCTCGGCTTCTCGGTTGCAGAAATCGCAGATCTTCTGGATTTATGGAACAATAAAAATCGACACAGTGCGGATGTAAAGCAACTCGCGCTCTCGCATATCGAAAAATTGGAAATCCGTATTACTGAATTGCAGAAGATGACCAATACTTTGCAAAACCTCATCAATTGTTGTGCGGGTGATCATCGACCGAATTGTCCAATTCTTGAGGGTTTGCAAAAGCAGGATATTGAGCTTCAGGAAAGCTACCATCAAAATGATTCTCTCTCTGTTTCTCCACTTGCGCAGCAAAAAGTTAAATAAGGTTTAAAGCTTTTTTAAATCCTCTACTGATCAGTTTAGGATTTAAAATCCTCCCCCCTGCAAAGTAATACTTCTCACCTTTGAAAATGGGGAGTTTTCATTAATAAAATGAATTGAGTTTTATGCAGCTCTCTTCTTTTTTCAGCGCAACGGGGCTTGCACTGCCTCATATTACAGTGAAAGGTTTTGAGTAATTTATGCAGGCAATGCCTTACTTTTGAAAGATCAAAAGTAACAAAAATCTTTTGCTGGGCGAGGGGCACATCCTATACCCCCGCCCAGCGGCGACATCCTTGTCGCCATACGATATAGTCAACCTGTCAAAAAGCTCAGACACAAAAATTCAATTCCTCTTAATTAATATTTTTTATTAAATCAATTACATAAAAACAAACTGTTTGATTATAAAAAAGTTAGCAATGCCACACCTTACAGTGAAAGGTTTAATTTAACTTGCGTAGGCGATACCTTACTTTTGAAAGATCAAAAGTAACAAAAATCTTTTTTTGGGCGAGGGGTACGTCCTATACCCCCGCCCAACGGCGACATCCATGTCGCCACACGATAGCCACACCATGTATGATTAAAAAAGCAAAAGCGACATAATTTATACTTCTCTTATTCAATTTTAAACCCATAAAAAAACTGCAATCGCTTTACGATTGCAGTTCCATTTTTTAAACAGTTTTAGCTTACTTCAGACTATAGGCAATCACATAGTCACCATGATCAGGAGATTGTCGAGCACCGCCCGCAGTCACCATCACATATTGTGTACCTGTTTTAGGTGAAACATAGCTGATTGGCGTTCCTTGGCTACCGACAGGTAAACGTGATTTCCACAACTCTTTACCTGAAGATGAATCCAAGGCACGTAAGTAGTAATCTTGCGTTGCTGCAAAGAAGACTAAACCACCTTGTGTTGCCATTGGTCCACCAATGGTAGGCATACCAATCGGTGCTTTTAATCCCATTTTTATCCCCATAGGTCCAGTGTCTTCGACTGTTCCCATCGGTACTTGCCAAGCAATCTGGCGAGTTTTCATATCAATGGCAGTCATGGTGCCATAAGGCGGTTTTTGACATGGGATATTCAACTTCGACCAGAAACGATCTTTATTGACTTTATAGGGTGTACCTTTCATCGGTACAGCACCCATACCTGTATTGACCTTTTCACCACCATTTGCCTGAATTGCCAAGTCTTCAGGGGTTTGTTCAACCAACTGAATCCATAGACCTAAACGCATATCGTTGACAAACATATATTGGTGGCTTGGATCAAAGGCAATACTGCCCCAGTTCATCCCACCCAAAGAGCCGGGGAAGCTTAACGATTTATCTGTACCCGGTGCAGTATATAGTCCTTCATAACGCATGGATTTAAAGCCGATACGACACATCAGCTGGTCAAACGGTGTTGCGCCCCACATATCCGACTCAGTCAAAGTTTGATTACCAATTTGTGGCATTTCAACAGAACGTGGCTGAGTTGGGCTATATTGTTCACCCGGAATATTGGCAGCTTTAACAGGCTGTTCAATTACCTTGGTTAATGGTTTACCTGTTAAGCGATCCAATACAAAGAATTGTCCAGATTTGGTTCCAATCACCACAGCAGGTTGATTCTTACCACCTTTCATTGGGAAATCAACCAAGCTTGGTTGCATCGGTAAATCAAAATCCCATAGGTCATTATGAACAGTTTGATAGACCCATTTTTCTTTACCTGTGCTTGCATCTACAGCCAAGATAGATGAATTATATTTATGATCCAAGGGTTGACGGTTGCCTCCCCAAACATCCACAGATGAGCTACCCATTGGCATAAATACCGTGTTCATTTTTGGGTCATACGACATCGCAGCCCATGAGTTAGCTGAACTGCGTTTATAGGTTTCGCCTTCTTTTAACACATGGTTTGGATCAGGATTTCGTGGATCAAATGCCCAGCGTAATTGACCTGTGATCACATCATAAGCACGAATCACCCCACCCGGCATATCTGCGGCAAGGTTATCTGCAATACGACTACCTACCACAATCACTGTACCTGCAATAGTCGGTGCAGAGGTCACTTCAAAACGTGGTGCGGTAGTGCCTTCACCCAAGCCTTTAAGTAAGTCAACCGTTCCATCTACACCAAAATCTTTACAACGCTCACCGGTGTCAGCATTGACCGCAATTAAACGGCCATCTGGTGTGTTGGTATACACACGGCGTAGACAAGCGGTATTGTTTGCAACAGCTTGAACAGGTGTTGCACCTGCCAAGGTCGGTTGGGTTAAAGGTTCAGTTGAATCGAAGTAAGCCACACCACGACAACGTTCCCATGCATCCGATTTAGAATTTACTTCGGCTTTCCAAAGCTGTTTACCTGAGTCAGCCTCTAAAGCAAAAATATTGTTATGTGGCGTACATAAGTAAATCTTGTTGCCCACCTGTAAAGGGGTCATTTGATCTTCTGCACCGTTGCCTGAACCTGTGGTGAAATCACCTGTACGAAAACGCCATGCTTCTTTGAGTTGATGGACATTCTCACGGGTGATTTGATCAAGTGCAGCAAAGCGACTGCCGCCAGAATCCTGACCATAATGTTGCCAATTGCTTTGTTGCTGGTCTGCTTGAACAGGAACCAATGGCAATGCCTGACCTGAAGCTGCAACCGTTGGATGCGGTTGGAACATTTGATAAAGCCCAATCAACATACCTAAAACCGTGAGTGCACCCAAGCCATAAGCTGGCAAGCTTGCACTCGGTTGAAACTGGTAACGGCGAATCGCGGGCAAAGTAAACATCAATGCTGCAAATACACCTGCTGGAAACATCAGTCTTGAAAATAAAGGCCAAAATTCCCAACCTGCATCCAGCAATGACCAGATGATGGTGCCCACAAATACCAAACTAAATAGCCAGACACCCAGTGTTTTTTTCTTAAATATAAAAATTGCTGATGCCAGTGTGAATACACCAGAAATCACGAAATACCATGATCCGCCCAGTGTTGCCAACTTGGCTCCGCCTACAGTAAAGAATAACCCTGTCACAAGCAAAGCCAAACCTAAGATAAAACACCATATTTTTAATACGGTATGTGTCCTTGTAGATTCGGTCATACGTCATACTCCTAAATTAGAAATTCACACGCATGCTTAAACCAGCAACCCATGCATCATCCACTTCTTTTACACCCGCAGGCTGATGGATATATTGTAGGTTTGGTCGTAGCATGATTGCAGGTGACCATTGATAGGTATAGTTCAATTCAACATTGAGCTCATCACGTTGCACAGGCACATAATCTGTTGCAAACCTATCGTACTGGTCATAACCACGGCTGTTATTGGTGGCAATCTGACGATCTTTATAACGATCATTGACCATATAATTTGCAAGCCCAAATCCAATTGAATCATTGGGACGAGTGTCAAAAGGCCCTTTGTACCAGAGTGCAAGTTGTTGGGTACTTTGTACTGCCGTGGTGGCTTTATCATTGACAACGGCATTAAAGCTCACGAACAAACCACGTTTAGGGTCTTGCCCTTTTTGGCTCAGTTGTTGTTGTGCATTGAGCCAAAAACTATGTTTGCTATCATGTACTTTTCCTGCAATCGCAATATCGTTGGCTTCAGCTGTCGAGTACAACGCACCGACTTTATACTCGCCTGCTAAACCATCAAATGCTGCTAATTTTGGGCGCCACGCTAGTTCTACTGGAATAGTGGCACCTTTGACATTGCGCATATCCAAGTTAAAACCATCGTTTTTGCCAGTTTTAATGTTGTCAGGATTGACTTCATAAATACCGACACCGAGTGTCCACTCAGGTGCAAATTGATACTTCACATTGGTTCCCCATAAACCTACGGGTAAGTTGTACCAAATCGAACCAATGGATTTGCCCAGTTGTCCACCACAAAGTAATAGGTTTTGAAACTCACATTGTGAACCATTAAAGTCATCCGACATGCCCATACGACCAATCTTGAATTGAACCGTATTGTCAGCAAAGCCCTTTTTGACCCATGCTTGGGTCAGGCGCCAGATTTTGCCTCGTCCATAAATTTCTTGTGAATTGCCTAAAGCACCAGAACGTGGGTCTTTAATGCTTTCTAAAGTTAAAGCATTACCATCACGTTTGGTGATTAAGATATTGGCTGTGGTGTCTTTCCAGCCCGCGATTTTATTTAAATCAAAGTTTGCACCCAACGCCAATTGCGCCGCATTTTCAAAGCTGTTGTTGTCGTGATAGCCCCCGTCTAAATTGGTTGCAGCTTGGCTCATAATAGAGGCCGTAAATTTATAGCCGTCTTTTTCCAGTTGTTGGCGTTGCCCATTCCAATCGCCCAATAACCATTGACGATCTTGTGACCAAGCTTGCTCAGCAAAACTACTCTGAGCCATACACAATGCAACGGCTAAACAGCTCAGTTTGATCGATAATCCATTTAAACTCATATTACTTCCTTATTATTTGTTATTTCAGTTTTACCGCTGAGCTAAGTTCAGATGTTGCGCCTAGACGATCTGTGATATTGGCTGTGATTGATGCAACTTTCATTGTCGGTTTCCAAGTCACGCTTGCTGTGCCTTGGGCATTGGTTGCAACAGTACTTGAGCCTAAATAAAACTCGGCTTCATTTGAGCTTGCTTGTGAGTTGCCAAAAAATTCAACTTGATAACGTTGATTCGGTTGTCCTTTTACCTCTACCGCAATTTGACCTTTTGCTAGGGTCAATTTAGGTGCTTGAATATTTTGATTTGGTTGTGGATTACAGCCTTGTTCATTGGGTTGCTGGCAGGTCTTTTGTAAGTTTGCTGGATCAATTTTTACACCATGACCACGTGAACCGACAAAGTGCGCATGTTCTAATCCCGGAATATCAAAAATAATTGCACCTAAACGTTGATTGGGCACACAGCTTCCCCCCGCTTCACAGCGTTTGATGTCTTTGCCATTATTCCAAATTTGATTTTTGGTTAATGTGATACGTGCATTGGCATCTTTTTCTGAACGAATCGCAACTCCAACCCGATTACCATGGACTTTATTGCTGTCAAAAATATTGCCATCACCCGTCAGGTTAAAACCGTTGGAGTTATTGGTGAGTTCGTTATAGGCAATATAATTGCGTTTGCCCCAGTTGATCTGTAAACCATCTGAATAGTTTTCAAACTTGTTGCCAATCACGGCATTGTCATTGCCCCATAGAATTTCAATGCCTTGTGATGGCTCTGGGTTTGCAGCAGTTGAAATAAAGTGGTTATTGGCAACCAAGTTAAATGCAGCACCACGGGTTAACTCAAGTCCATCACCATTGTCTTGGAAATAGTTATTCAGTACTTTGTTGTTATTGGTGGTGGTCGCAGTCGGATTACCTTTACCATCATCCCCTGTCAACATCACCCCTGCACCGCCATAGTTGTGCATAATACGGTTATTTTGGATCAGGTTATTGCTGGCACGGTTCATCAAGATCCCAATACAAAAACGACGAATCTCTAGTCCTTGAATGCTGACCCCGTTGATGTCACGTAACACAATTCCCGGCAAAGTTGTGGTACGAACATTGGTTCCGAACTGCCCTTCAACAGCCCCCGGACAAGCTTCAACCCCTGTACCTTTAATATAATTTGAGCCATCAATCGCGATAAACTCACCTGTTTTTGCCCACTGTGTACCGATGATTTTTACTGGTGCTTTAATTTCTGGCAGTGGGCTGTTGACCTTAATGGCATAAGGCGCTTGCCCAACCGCTTGAATCAAAATCTCACTGGTTTCACTCGGCTTGCTGTTGACTTGCTCAATCGCCCAACGTAGTGAACCTTTTTCACTATCATCCTGATAGCGATCCACGACATAGCTTTCCGCCATTGCCAAACCAGAAACCGCTAAGCCAAGTGCCAACGTTGTTAAACGTAATGAAATCATTTTCATGTCTAAAAATTCCTTTTAATTTATGGTGTAGGTTGAACGGTTTTTAATAACTGTTTCAGTTGGGTCACATCAATTTGACCGGGCGCAGAAGCTTCACCGATCATGCCAAAACTAAAGCTGCCGCCCATATTGGCTGTGGCAATTCGAGAAATCGTGCCGAGTTTGCCCATCGACATGGTGAGCAATGGTTTTTTAGATTGCTGACTGACTTTTAAGGTTGCATTCATCAAAGTAAATACATCTTGTTTGCTTTGTGGCATCACTGCAATTTTAAGAATATCTGCACCAAGCTGATCTTGTTTAAGCAAGCGTTGAACGATTTCTGCTTCATCAGGGGTCTTTTTAAAATCGTGATTGGACATCACAATCAATACTTTTTTCTCATGTGCCAATTTAACTGTGCTTTTCACCACTTGCGGATCTCGGAACATTTCCACATCCAACATGTCCATAAAGGGTTGGCGTAAATAGGCTTGATAAGTTTTGCCATAATCCGCATCACTGATGGTCAGTTGCCCGCCTTCGTTATGAGTGCGAATAGTGGCAATCACTGGTTTAGACCCTAAAATCTGTTTAAGCTCATGTCCTAAAGCAATCACTTGCTTAGTGTCACTGGCAAAGTTGAGCAGATCTATGCGGAACTCAGCCAAATCCGCATCTGGATTATTGGCAATGATTTTTGCCTGTGCTAAGGCTTGTTCTTTGGTTTTTGCTGTAATCGGGACAATGGTTTTTACTGGGAGTTTTGCCAGTTCTGCAAGTTCAACTGGGCTTGGTGAAACAGGTTGCGCCTGTGTCATTTGAAAGGTAAATATGGAGCTAAGTGCAAGCGTCAATGCTGCAAATTTTTGTAGTTTCATTTTTCATCTTCCTGAATAAATTATCCGTTTGTATATTGCGATTTCATTTAAGTGCTTTTCGTCGATCTTAATCCCTCCTCATCCCTCCCTTGCGGAACCTCAATCGTTCCTTAGCTTTTAAAAAAGAGGAGTATCGCGAATCTCAAGACTTAGATGATTCCAAAACAAGACCTCTCTTTCAAAAAGAGAGATCTTGAGGATTGTTAAATATCAAAAAACACGGTTTCGTCTTCACCTTGAATACGAATATCAAAGCGATACACGATTTCACCGTCTACTTCACTGCGTTTTGCAATCAGGGTTTGGCGGCGGACTGCCCACTCAATACTGTTGAGTACAGGATCATTGGCGTTTGCTTCAACTTCATCGTCAAAATAAATACGGGTATGCAAACCAATGTTGATTCCACGAGCAAATAGCGCGACGGCAATATGTGGTGCTTGGGTTGAGCCTTTACGCCCTGCTACAGCCCCCGGTTTAATGGTGTCAAAACTCCAAAAACCAGTTTCAAAATTTGCGCCTGTACGCCCCCAACCCTGAAAATGAGCATCGGCTGTTTTGCCTTGGGTATCGGCCTGACTTGGATAAACCCCATTGGCATCGGCTTGCCAGATTTCCAATAAGACATCTCGTAATGGCAAACCCAGCCCATCAAACACTTGACCTTCAATACGGATGCGTTGGCCTTGAGTATGTTGCTTCACCAATTGGTTATCGAAGCTATGTTCAAATACTTCAATATTGGCTTGTTGTGGCAATAAACCGATATGTACATAAGGACCACCTGTTTGTGATGGGGTTTCCTTAATTTCCTGAAAATTCCATGCATTCATTGTCTGAGTTCCTTAAGTCAAATCATTTTCAAAATAAGTCGCACGACGACCACGCAGGTGAATATCAAAGCGGTAACAACGACTATCTGATTCTATGAAATTGTTTTTATCTTCTAATGCGATCAAGGCACGACGCTGATCTTCAGATGGAATGGTTTTTAAAATCGGGCAAGTATCTATCAGGGTATCGCCCTCAAAATAGAATTGCGAAATCAAACGTTGTGCCCAACCATCGGCAATCAATGAAAAATGGATATGCGCTGGACGCCATTCATTGATTCGGTTACGCCACGGATATGGCCCCGGTTTAATGGTACGGAAAATATAAAAACCATTTTCATCGGTTAGGGTACGACCACAGCCACCAAAGTTAGGATCCATTGCGCCAATAAATTTGTCATTTGGATGGCGATAACGACCTGATGCGTTGGCTTGCCAAACTTCCAATAAAGCGTTTTTTACAGGGCGACCAAACTGGTCACGTACATAACCATGCACAATAATTCGCTCACCGACTGGGAGCCCTTCTTTGGCATAGTTCAAAATCAAATCATTGTCTTTTGCACCAAAAATTTCAGGTGAAAAATGCGGTGAAGTGACTTCAGTTAATGTTTCATTAATCGAGATCAATGCATTTTTGGGCGAGCGTAATACACTGGTTTTATAGCCTGGTGTATATGCTGGCGGGTGATCTTCTGTATTCCGTTGCGGATATGCACCCAATGTATGACTTAACATGCCTATCTCCTTAATCCTGTTGTTGTGCAGCGACAGGTTGCACTTCTATTCCAAGTTCTTTAAAAACATCTTCAGCCATGTGCATTGCAGCATTTGCGGCTGGCAGTCCCGCATACAATGAGCTGTGTAAAATCAGTTCTTTGAGTTCGTCCTTGGTAACGCCATTGTTAAAGCAAGCACGTAGATGCATTCTGAGTTCATCTTCTCGTCCCAATGCCAACAGAATAGCAATGGTGACTAAACTGCGGGTATGCCGTGGTAAACCTTCACGTGACCACACCTCACCCCAAGCAAAACGGCTAATAAAATTTTGAAAATCTTGGTTAAAGTCATTCAAGTTTTCTAAAGAACGCCCGACATGTTTTTCACCCAATACTTCGGTGCGGACCTGTAGCCCTTGTTGGTAACGTTGTTCATCATTCATTGAAATTTCCCCTCATTGCGATCTTCTGTCTGATCTTGAGAAAGTTAGGTTGCATCGGTATGCGCCACTAAGGATTTAACAAAAATTGCCACAGCCGCAGCGGTTGCAGGAATCATCAATAAGCTTAAAATTGCGGTAAAAGACCAATCATTGCCGAGTAAAACAGCACCAATCCAAGCGCCAAACACTGCGCCAAAACGACCGATGCCTGTCATCCATGCCACGCCAGTTGCACGACATTGAGTTGGGTAAAAACGGGCACTTAACGCGGGCATTGCAGACTGCGCACCATTGATTGCCACACCTGCACATAACACCAAAATCGCCAATAATGTTGGGTTGCTGAGGCTTTGACCTACGGCAACCGCAAATAAGCCGGCGATAAAATAGAATGCTGAGATAATGCGGTTTGGGTTAAAACGATCCATTGCCCAACCAATAAATAACGCACTCAACACACCACCAAACTGGAATAGACCGCCAATAAATGCTGCGCGTTCCATGGTTGCGCCCGTTTCACGCATCAAGGTTGGTAACCAACTGGTGAGCAGATAAATCACCACCAAGCCCATGAAATAGGTTGACCATAACAGCACCGTGCCTTTGGCAAATTTTTGCGAAAACAGCATGCCAAATACATTTTTCTTTTGTGCCACAGCAGACTGTTCTTCTGGGATATAAAAGCTGTCTGCAAGCTGTACTTTTTCAGGGGCAATATGGCTTAGAATTTTGCGAACTTTTGCAGCATCACGACCTTTGACAATCAAGAAGCGATATGACTCAGGTAACAGCACAATCACTAATACCATCAAGATCAACGGTGAAATACCACCAAGTAGAAATAAGCTGTGCCAACCAAAGGTAGGAATCAGCCAACTACTGACAAAACCACCTGTTGCCATACCTAAGTTATAGCCACAAAACATACAGGTCACGAGCAGTGAACGAACACGATTCGGGCAGTATTCTGAAAACAATGTGGTGGCATTTGGCATTGCTGCGCCTAGGCCAATACCAGTTAAAAAGCGCAGTACAACCAAACTGTCTAAGTTTGGCGCATATGCTGAAGCCAAGGTAAAGCCACCAAAGATCAACATTGAAATGGTTAATACAATCTTGCGTCCAAAACGATCCGCGGTAGGTCCTGAAACCAATGCACCAATGATCATTCCACCCAGTGCTGCACTCATCACAGGTCCAAGTTGAGAGCGATCAATCCCCCAATCCTGTGCCAAAGCGGGTGCAATAAAGCCCATTGCGGCCGTATCGATTCCATCAACAAATACAATCAGAAAACAAATGATTGCAATCATCCATTGATACTTGCTGATCGGTGCATCATTAATGAGTGCCTGAGCATCCATACTGTTTTTTGGGGCAGCAAATTCCTGTGCCATAGTTGCCTCCTTGTAGGCGAATTCCTTTCTAACCCTAGACGGTTATATGTTCTGAATAAACTTGGACAATGTCTGATTGAACACTTGTGGTTGTTCAATATTGGACAAATGAGAAGCTGCCAAGATTTCAAGTTGACTGGTTGGAATGGATTGATGCATAAACGCTGCATCCTGAACCGTCGTTACAGGGTCATATTGACCTGCGATAATTAAAGTTGGGATTTGAATTTGATTGAGCTGATCTCGAACATCTGCATTTGCCAATGCTCGACAGGCATTGGCATAGCCTTGTGCTGGTGTCACAGCCAAACTTTGTATAGTTTTTTGAGCAAGCACATCATGTGCATAATCAAAATGCTCACTAAACCAACGGGTATGTGTGGTTTTTACAATTTCAGCCAGCCCATCTTGCTCAACGCTATCGGCACGGGTATTCCATGCTTCAGCTGTACCAATTTTGGCGGCTGAGTTTGCCACAGTGATGCTATAAAAGCGTTCAGGGTATTGAATTGCCAGCGTGAGTGCAGTGATGCCACCCATTGAAATTCCACAAAAATGTGCTTTTTCAATATGCCATGTATCTAAGATATCAATCACATCGTCGGCAAAGTTTTGCAGTGTACTGTTGGCAATCACATCACTCGCACCATGCCCGCGAGTATCATAAGTAATAATCTGATAGTGTTGCGCCAAAACATCTACTTGTGTTTGCCACATCCCATGATCCGTTCCGAGTGAGTTGGAAAACATGATCACTGGGGCATCTTTTACGCCTTGGATTTGAACGGCAAGTTGCTGTCCTTGACGATTTTTAATTTTCATACTGACTTTCATGGTTTAGACACCCCTTGTGCTGCTTGTAGTACGGCATCAATTTGTGCCTGAATATTGCCCAAGTAAGCGGCTGGTTTAAAAATCTCATCTAATGCCTGTGCACTTAGATGGACATTCACCTCAGCCATTGCGGACAATACCGTTTTTAAATGCTGCTGCTGTGCGATGGCTTGCTGGCAAGCTTGCTCAACCAAATGATGCGCATTTAAGCGTCCAATTTTGGGTGCCAGTGCCATCATTGCTGCTTCTGCCATGATCAAGCCCTGAGTACACTCAAGGTTACGCTGCATGGCTTGTGCATCGACTTGCATATGTTCAAGTACATCTATCGTGCGTTCTAAAGCACCTGCACATAGCTGGAAAATTTCAGGAATTACTAACCATTCTGCATGCCAAGTGCCTAAAGCACGTTCATGTTCTTGCAGCATATTTTGGTAGACACTTGCCATTAATGCTGGGACACGGTTGGCTGCTGCAAGGACGCAAGCTGCTGCAACTGGATTCCGTTTATGTGGCATGGTGGATGAACCACCACGACCTTTTGCAGTGGGTTCAAAAACTTCAGCAATTTCAGTTTGCATCAGCAAAGACCAGTCTTTTGCCATCTTGCCGACATTACCGACAATCATGGCAAGCACACTGGCAATTTCAACGATGCGGTCACGTTCACCGTGCCATGTACACTCAGGCGAGGTTAAATTTAATGCCACAGCATAGGCTTTAACCACCGCTGAACCTTGATCTTGTAATGATGCCAATGAGCCGACAGCCCCACCGAGTTGAGCAGTAAGCACTCGGCTTTTCATCTCGTGTAGACGGTCAAGATCACGTTTAAATGCCGCAGCCCAACGTGCAAACTTATGCCCTAAGGTGATCGGTAAAGCTTGTTGTAACCATGTGCGACCGATCATGACTTGATTACGATACTGTTGTGCTTGGTCTAATGAAACTTGATACGCCTGTTGTAATTGTTTTTCGATCAGCCCCAAGGCATCACGGCATTGCAGAATCGTGGCTGTATCAATAATATCTTGGCTGGTTGCGCCCCAATGCACATAACGCGCTGTGTCTTCATCGTGTTGTTTTACAATCGCAGTAAATTGCTTTACGAAAGGAATCGCAATATTTCCCGCAAGTGCTGTGGCAGTTGCCAATGCTTCAAAATCAATTTTGGCTAAGGCCTGTTGTCCAACTTGTTCAATGATGCTGGCTGCGGATGTTGGAATCACACCCACTTGTGCCTGTGCTTTTGCCAAAGCCACTTCGGCTTGGATCATATAAGCCAATAAGGCATGATCACTAAAGATTGCTGTGACATCAGGCTGATAAAATAAGCTGGCGTATAACTGGCTCATCAGATACCTCACTCAACACGTTGAATAATTAATGCAATACCCTGCCCCACCCCAATACACATTGAACATAAGGCATATTCACCCTTGATCTGTTCAAGTTGATTTAAGGCAGTGGTCACCAGTCTGGCACCTGATGCACCCAAAGGATGACCTAAGGCAATCGCCCCACCATTAGGATTGACACGTGCATCATCATCTGCCAAACCCAAATCACGGGTTACGGCCAAAGCTTGGGCGGCAAAAGCTTCATTTAGCTCAATCACATCCATTTGTTCTAAGCGAAGATCAGCTTGTTTAAGCAGTTTCTTGATCGCAGGCGCAGGTGCAAAGCCCATAATTCTTGGTTCAACACCGACTGTGGTTGCTGCAATAATTTTGCCACGTGGTTTTAATTGGTATTTTTCTACAGCTTCATCTGAGGCGATCAGTAATGCTGCCGCACCATCATTAATCCCAGACGCATTTCCCGCCGTGACCGTACCATCGGCTTTGACCACGCCTTTAAGTTTTGTCAGTGCAGCTAAAGTGGTTGATGCACGTGGATGTTCATCGGTATCCACAATCACAGCATCACCTTTACGCTGTGGAATAGTGACAGGCACAATCTCGTTTTGAAAAAAGCCTTGAGCTTGTGCTGCCGCGGTACGTTGTTGGCTGTTTAGCGCAAATTGATCTTGATCCGCACGGTTAATATTGAATTGTTCTGCCACGTTTTCAGCAGTTTGTGGCATGCTGTCCACACCATACAATTCTTTGAGTTTTGGGTTGATAAAGCGCCAGCCCATGGTGGTGTCTTCAATCTTTTGACTACGTCCAAAAGCACTGTCCGACTTGCCCATCACATAGGGCGCACGGCTCATACTTTCTACACCACCGGCAATGATTAAATCTGCTTCATTGGCCTTGATGGCACGAGCTGCCATGGCAATCGCATCTAGTGATGAACCGCATAAACGGTTGACAGTGGTTGCTGGCACTTGGTATGGCACACCAGCCAATAATGCTGACATACGCCCGACATTACGATTGTCTTCACCAGCCTGATTGGCACAGCCATAAATCACATCATCAACTTGCTGCCAATCTACCGTTGGATTACGTTGTATCAATGCTTGAATTGGAATTGCACCGAGGTCATCTGCACGGACTGGCGCAAGACCACCAGCATAACGACCAAATGGGGTACGGATGGCATCTATGATGTAAGCGTTTTTCATGTTGTTTATATCCTTAAATAATCTCCCTTGCGCTGCTACAACCGCAGCTCACCTCTTTGTAAAAGAAGAAGTTCCCCTCTTTCATAAAGAGGGGTTAGGGGAGATTTAATCATTCCGTAAGGAGAGATTTAATCATTCCGCAAGGGAGGGATTTATTATCCCTGTGTCGCATCAATCAATTGAGCACCCGTCAAAGCCTGTAATTCTTCAAAGCTCAGACCTGCAACTTTTTCAAGCACTTTTAAGCCTTCTGCAGTCACATCAATCACGCATAGGTCGGTATAGATACGATCAACACAATGTTTACCTGTCACTGGATAAGTCAGTTCTTCAACAATCTTAGGTTCACCTTGCTTGGTCACATGGTCGGTGGTGATAAAGACTTTCTTGGCCCCTACAGCCAAATCCATTGCACCACCCACCGCAGGAATCGCATCTGGCGCACCGGTATGCCAGTTGGCAAGATCGCCATTGGCTGCCACTTGAAATGCACCCAATACAGCAATATCCAGATGTCCACCACGCATCATGGCAAAAGAATCACCATGATGGAAAAATGAGCCACCCGTTAGCATGGTGACATATTCTTTGCCTGCATTAATCAACTCAGGATCTTCTTCACCTTTGGCGGGTGGAGGACCAAAAGCCAATAAACCATTTTCAGAATGTAGAAATACATCTTTATCTGTTGGCAGATATTTTGAAATCTTGGTTGGTAAACCAATGCCTAAATTGACATAAGCACCATCGGGAATATCTTGGGCAACACGTTCAGCAATTTGGTCACGGCTTAATTTTTGGTAGCTCATTGTTATTCTCCATTACCATTGGCTGCATCAACTGCAACCACATGCTGAACAAAAATCCCTGGGGTAATAATATGCTCAGGATCGAGTTGACCCAATTCAACCACCTCTGAAACCTGTGCAATGGTGACATCTGCAGCCATCGCCATGATTGGACCAAAGTTACGTGCTGATTTGTTATAAACCAAGTTGCCCCAACGGTCGCCGTGATGTGCTTTAATCAGTGCGAAGTCTGCTTTAATCGGATATTCAAGCACGTAGTCTTTGCCATCGATATGACGAGTTTCTTTGCCGTCTGCCAATAAGGTGCCAAAACCTGTTGGGGTAAACACCGCACCTAAACCCATTCCTGCGGCTTGAATACGACACGCGAGATTGCCTTGTGGAACCAGTTCAAGTTCGATCTTGCCCGCATGGTAGAGTTCATCAAATATCCAAGAGTCCGACTGACGTGGGAAAGAACAAATGATTTTACGGACTGCACCTGATTTAAGCAGTTTAGCCAGACCATAATCGCCATTGCCTGCATTGTTATTGACAATCACCAGATCTTTAACGCCAAGTTCAATCAGCCCATCGATCAGCTCTGCGGGCTGTCCTGCTGTTCCAAAGCCACCAATCATAATGGTTGCACCATCTTTGATTTGTGACAGAACCTCGGTCAATGAGGTGGCGCTTTTATCAATCATCTGACTACTTCCTGTACTATGAATCACTCATTTGTTTCATCCTAGAAACCGATGAAACTTAAGTTGAGTGTTTTGTTCGGATTTCTTATCTTCATTCTTGATAAATTTTGTATTTACTTCTAGGCTTAATGGGAGGTTTTGTTCGATCACTATTTTTTATGTTCGATGATCGCACATTATCCCACTAAAATAGTCTGATTTTGATTGAGCATAATTTTAATGCAACTGGCTTTTAAAGAAGGATCTACGTTATGGACAATGAACAAAAAAAAACCACTAGTTTTATCCATCATACTGAAAATAAAAAAATTATTCGCCATGAAGATTTTATTGCAGGGATTGCAAAAGGTTTGGCGATTTTGGAATGTTTTGGACCTGAACGACACCGCTTTAACATCAGTACAGCAGCAGAGAAAACAGGAATGACCCGTGCCGCAGCGCGTCGCCATTTACTCACATTAGAATACTTAGGCTATTTAAACTTTGACGGACATTATTATTATTTAACCCCGAAAATTCTCAAATTCTCTGGCGCTTATTTAGATGGCTCCCCTTTACCTAAAATTTGCCAACCCTTATTAAATTTATTGACCAACCAAACCTCGCTGATTTATTCCGTGATGGTTCTCGATGGTTATGAAGCAATTACCATTGCACGTAGTGCTGCACACCAGCAAACAGACCGTGTTAATCCCTATGGCTTACATTTGGGCAATCGTCTGGCTGCACATGCGACCTCTGCGGGGAAAATTTTATTGGCGCATTTAACAATTGAAGAACAAAAACAGTGGCTGACCCAGTATCCATTAAAACGTTTCACTAAATACACTCATACAGAAAGTGCTGCCTTTATAGAATTACTGCATGAGATTAAAGAACAAGATTGGTGTTATTCCTGTGAAGAGCACGAATTGGGGGTGCATGCTGTGGCAGTTCCAATTTATGACTCAAATGCGGTTGTTGTTGCCGCACTCAATATTGTCTCCCCTACTATACGCACCACAAAAGATTATTTAATTACGCATATTTTACCGTTACTGCAAGAAACAGCGCGGGATTTACGCCAAGTGATTTAGCGTCTGTTGAGATAACAAATTTGAGGGAGTTTCAAGGATGCTTTCCTGATCTATATACATCACCTGTGTAATTGTATGGCGACCTCTTTTTCATGACAAAACCTACTTTGCGAAGAAGACACTTTGCCAAGTTTGCTAAATATGTTTTTTACATATGCCATTGATAAATTGTCTGTTCACACTGTTTGCTCAATAACACGTGCTGTTCTCGTTCATGATCCTGTTGTTGATGCTTGTGTTCTAAATGCGTGTCCCCTAAATGTCTGTGTTGGGAATGCGCTGCTAAAGAATGCTGATGTTGAGGTTGATTGTGCTGAGATGAATGGTGCTGAGAAGCCCCATGATCACGTTCACAATCATGTTGGTGAAATGACTCTGGTTGTATTGAATGATCTGGTTCCACATCATCTTTTCGAATACAACAACCCGCAACATATTGGCTAGTGCCATCCAAATAAAACTCTTCTTTCCATACTGGAACTTCATGTTTTACCCGTTCTACTGCTTCTTCACAGGCAGCAAATGCTTCACGGCGATGCGCTGCATAAGCAATCGCAATAATGGCTTTTTCACCGATGTTTAAAGCACCAATACGATGAATAACCCGTACATAAGCCACCGCAAATTTTTGTTGAATCTCTTGCTCAATTTGACGAATCATTTTTTCTGAAACAGGTGCATAGGCGGTATATTTCAGTGCTTTGACTGCTTTGCCTTCATGGTGATTACGTACTGTTCCAATAAAGATGCCAATCCCGCCGCATTCAGGAAAGTCTTGAATCGGGTCAAAACTGTCTTGGCTTAAAGGGGTATCCTGAATTCTATTGAATTGTTTAAGCGTCTGTTCAAATGTATGCATATCAACCTCCCGCAACAGGTGACAGTAAAACCACGGTGCTGTCCGATGTTAATAAGGTCTGACGTGGGATAATGTCTTCGCCTATTGCACATGCACAACGCTCAAGCATGTTTTCTGCATGTGGATAAGCGCGTACCACATACTCCAAAACATCCGAAAGCCTCATTTTAGACTCACATTGCAGGGTTAAATCATTCGGCAGTAAACGCTCAATTGCACCGAAGCATTCAATTTTTACGGTCATATGCTGCTGGATATCTTTGAATTGATTGGCGATGTTTGCCGAGTCTGGTGTATTTAAAATTTTAAATTGATCTGACATATTAACCTCCAATCATATACATACTGATTTTTCGAGATGATGAATGTTTTGATTTTGGCTGCTGATAAATCTCATCAAAGCCTTGTTTTTTCTGCCAAATATAATCAGACAAAGTATCTTGTAATTGTCTATGCTGTGGCGACTCTAATGTTATTGGCGAATATACAACTGCATTTGGTGAACTGGTTTGCGCTAATTCGAGAGGCTCTAAAATAGCTAAATCCTGATCCAATGCCTTAATTTGCGCTTTTAACTGGATACCCTTTTGCGCAAATAGACAATTATAAAAATCACCTTGTGCAGTTAGGCGTACACGGTCACATGTGCCACAAAATGAATTGGTAATGGTCGAAATGATGCCAATCGGATAACCATCAATAAAATACTGTCGTGCAGGCTCGGAAGATTGTCCTTGCTGTAAAGTGACAACAAAGTCTTGCTGTAATTGAGCTAAAATTTCTTGTTCACTGACAATATCGGCTTGCGACCAAAGACCAGCGCCATCCAAAGGCATAAACTCAATAAATCGCACAGTAAAATGGTGTTGAATTGACCAGTGTGCTAAGGGCAAAATCTGATCGTCATTGACGCCTTTGATCAATACAGCATTGATCTTAATCTTAAAGCCTGCTTGTTGTGCTGCGACAATGCCCGCTAATACGGGTTGTAATTGTTTTTGAGTCAGTGCCTTAAATTGTGCTGGATCTAGACTGTCCAGACTGATATTTAAGTCATCTAAACCCGCTTTTTTTAACTGGCTTGCGTATTGTTTAAGATAGTGTGCGTTACTGGTCATTGAGATACGTTTGAGTCCCAGTTTTCTTAATTTTTGTAGTTGCTCAATAAAGTGCACCACACCTTGACGCATTAACGGCTCACCACCTGTGATACGAATCTGTTCAATGCCATACCGCACCATAAACTCACAAAACACATAAAGTTCTTCAAAACTGAGTAAATCGTGTTTTTTCATCCATTCAGGATGTTCGGGCATACAATAGACACACTTAAAATTACAGCGATCTGTCACTGAAATTCGGAGTTTACGCTTGCTACGACCATATTGATCGACAAAAGCCGTACCCACTTCATATTGTGTCATTGCATTCATCTATACATCCCAAGCATGGTTTAAGTTCAAGAATTTTTTAACTTAAAATCTGCGCTATTTTATTGATCTTGAAATTGCAAGAAGTGTTCCAACTTTGACCATTCACCAATGCGCTTCAGCTAAAACCTGCCTGAGCTAACTCAAAATCAGAGGTTTGCAAAAATTTAGCCCAAACCAAGCCATTCAATGTAAAAACTTGAGTTGTTGATATTGCTGTAATTCGTCCAAAGAATTGATGCTGTGAAAAAATAGTGCATGATTTTCAAATAACGCTTCCTGAGCGTGCAAATCAGAAAAACATGCCTTTAAACTGCGTTGTCCTTGTTCAAGATGAGTGCAGATTTGATTTAAAGCACTGCGCTTTAACAAGCAAAATGGATATAAGGCTTTGCCATTGATATTGACATAAGCCACTTGTGCCAAAGGATGACTCGCTAAAGCCATATGTAAGCTTTCAAGAACATCAGGTGGAATAAAGGTCACATCACAGGGCACAAAAAGTACATAGTCAGATGTCACATAAGACCATGCACTTTTTATTCCCATCAACGGACCATAAAAGCCTTTTTCATCATCCTGATAGCAATACAAACTGGGAATAAGTTTTTGATAAATTGAATAATCACGGTGGCTATTGACCCAAATCTGCGCGACTCGATTTTTTAGTTGTTGGTGGATCTAAGGGGCTGTTGACAATTCGTCTATGTTTGCGACGACGTGTGTTTTTTAGGCGATACTTGGCAGGAAATACGAAATTTAGTCATTCTAAATAAGTAGTTCGTAACGACGTAGCGGCAAAAAACACGCTAGTCCCCCGCTGCGCCTTGCGCTGCAAACAAAGCAGTGCTTTGTTCTTGCTCAGGGTTGTGGCTAAAATTATCTCAGCCTTCGTTATGAAACTTGAAAATAGTCTCGCTATTCTCTTCGTTTCCTGCCTTGCCTGCTCAATTTTAGCCTACAACGCAAGCCATTTATGAAATGTCAACAGCCCCCCAATTGAATTTGATCATCAAACTTCTGTAACAGTTTATTGATTCCATTCATACGCCTTGCCTGACCACCTGCAAGAATGACAAGATCAGTCTGTGGATATTGGCTCGGTCTTCTCGATTTTATGAATCTTTTCATTGTGTAAGCTCCGCTTGACAGGCTTTAATCAATCCGCGAATTTCAGGTAAACATGAACCACAATTACCGCCTGCTTTTAAACATGCAGTCACTTGTTTTTCATGATTAATATTGTTTTCTTTAATGGTTTGAATAATTCGATTTTTGCCCACTTTAAAACAACTACACACCAACGGCCCATCACTATTGCCCATCGACATGGCTTGTCCAGCAAGTAAGGCTTTACGATGCATCGCACTTAAACGATCACGTTTAAATAAGCTGGCAACCCAATCACGATCAGGCAATAAGGCTTTGGGTGCGATATATAAACTTGCAATAAGGCGACCTTCTTTTAACACTACACTATGGCTGATATGTGCAGTTTGATCTTCCAAGTTCAGCCATTCAAAACTCTCATCTTCAAAGGGTAAGAGTTGTTTGAGATGTTGGGTGGTTTGGGTAAAACGACGACGATCCGCCAATTCATAGCGCACTGCTTTGGCGGTCTGAATTTTTGTCCACCACACCGTATTTTCGATGCTATTTTTAACAATATGCTCATAACCTTCACGAACATAAAATACCCCTTGCCATTGGGTATAAAATGGCTGAATCAGCACAGGAGTATGTTTAAATTCTGGCTCGCCTGAAATTGCATCTACCACGGGATTGACCACTTTGCCAATACGAGCATCTGAAGCAAATTGATCATTCCAATGAATCGGGGCAAAAATCTGCCCCCGACGGATATTGTCACTGAATACAGTTCGCAATACACAATTGCCCCAAGCCGATTTGATTTCGACCAACTCGCCTTCTTTCAAGCCATATTTCAATGCATCATTGGGGTGAATTTCACAAAAGGGTTCTGCTTTATGGGTGCTTAAATTGGCAGATAAACCTGTGCGGGTCATGGTATGCCACTGATCTCGAATCCGTCCTGTATTAAGGATTAAAGGATATTCAGCAGTGCTTTGATGGACTGGATCTATCGCCATTGTGGCAATAAATTTAGCTTTGCCATCTGCATGACTAAACTGCCCCTGCGAAAACAATTGTGCGTATGCATGCTCAGCCTGATTGCGCATGATCACAGGCCATTGAATGGGTGCCAATTGATCATATTCATCCAATGAAAGATCAGTTAAACCTTGTAAATTGAAGTAACGAAAGCTTTGTGCATTTGATCGCGTATTAATCTCTGCATTTTGATACGCAGATAACTGTGTATGTTCTTTAAAAATCTCGTGGCTATTTGCAAAATCAAAGCCAGTAAATCCAAGTTTTTTAGCCACTTGTGCCACAGCCCACCAATCCGCTTTGGCCTGCCCAGGCGGGTCTAAAAAAGCACGTTGTCTTGAAATACGGCGTTCTGAATTAGTGACCGTGCCATCCTTTTCGCCCCACCCCAATGCAGGTAAGAGCACATCAGCAAACTGAGTGGTGTCGGTATCTTTGCAAATATCGGATACCACAACAAACTCACAAGTGTTTAGCGCACGTTTGACCTGATCGGCATTGGGTAGGCTGACCACGGGATTGGTCGCCATAATCCAAATGGCTTTAATCTTGCCACTTTCCACTGCTTCAAAAAGATCAACGGCTTTTAATCCAACCTGTTTGGCAATGCTTGGACTGTTCCAAAAACTTTGCACAAGCTGTTGATGTTGCTGATTGTCTAAGTCCATGTGTGCTGCCAGCATATTGGCAAGCCCACCCACTTCACGCCCGCCCATGGCATTGGGTTGTCCTGTCATAGAGAACGGTGCTGCGCCCAACTTTCCAATTTTGCCCGTCAACAAATGACAATTAATGATGCTATTGGCTTTGTCCACGCCACGTGAAGACTGGTTTACACCCATTGAAAATAGGGTCATGACTTTTTCAGTTTGGGCAAACTTTTCAAAAAAGAGCTGGAGTTTTTCTAGCGAAATTCCTGTTTTCACTGCAACATCTTGGAGATCTGTTTCAGCTTGCGAACTTTTGAGTGCCGTCTCTAGCCCTTGGGTATGTGCCTCAACAAATGCGCTATCGGCATAACCCTGTTGATATAAATATTGTAATAACCCATTAAACAAGCAAACATCTTGACCAATCAAAATAGGCAAATGTAAATCAGCCGCTTCACATGTGGCGGTAAAGCGTGGATCGATCACCACCACAAATAAATCACTTTGCTTTTGTTGTCTTAATTCTTTGGCTTTCATGATGCGTTGATACATCACGGGATGACACCATGCTGTATTTGAACCGACCAAAATCACCATGTCAGTATGTTCAAAATCATCATAACTTGCAGGTACCAAATCCTCACCAAAAGCACGCTTATGTGCGGCAACCGCCGAAGACATACACAATCTTGAATTGGTATCGATATTGGCTGTACCTAAATAGCCTTTAACGAATTTATTCACCACATAATAGTCTTCCGTCAACAACTGACCAGAAACATAAAATGCGACACTGTCACGACCATATTGCTCGATATAGTGTTGGAATTTATTGGCAATTAAATCTGTTGCGCTATCCCAATCTGTGACTTGCTGATGGGAATGACGTCCAAGCATCGGATGTAAAACACGTGTGCCCAACCCCAGCGTATCGGCTAAATTACTGCCTTTAATACACAGTTTTCCGTAATTCGAGGGATGATTGACATCGCCAACCACAGACACTTTTTGTCCTAGCGTGGTGTCTTGCACTGTTGCTGTGACACCACAGCCTACACCACAGTAAGGACAAGTGGTGTGTGTGCTTGTGATCTTTTGTTCTGTGGAGCTCGGCAGTTCCACTAAAGGGATACTATTCATTGCTGCTGTGCTCCTCAATGCTATACATTCACTTAAATATGGCTTTCATTTTTAATCTCCCCCTGCTGTTAAAATGAAGAGGGTTAAGCGATATAAATCAGCCTGCTTTTTTTAATGCAAAATCCCGACCAAATAACAATTTATTGCGAATCGAAGAAATTGGGGTTTGATCAGCAATCAATTCAGCGTACCAAGTACCATCCTCTGTATCACCAAACAGTACTGCACCCACGACTTTATCTTTTTGAATAATAATGCGTTTGTAGATTTGACGTTTTTCATCATTCAGAATAATGTCTTCAAAACCTTCTAGCGGTTGACTGTTTTCTAAATCAATGCGGCCTGCTGAGAAAACATCACAACCACTAACTTTTAACTGGGTTGGAACAGTCGGTGCTTTAAAAGTTAAACTGCCGTGTTCGGCCAAATGTGATGCACAGATAAAGGCTTGACCCCATAAAGGTTCTACCAAACCAAACGTTTGGTTACGATGCTCAATACATTCACCCACTGCATAAATACTTGGATCATAAGTTTGCATGGTGTCATTGACCAACACACCGCGATTACAGCGTAAACCCGAGCTTTGTGCCAAAGCCATATTTGGGCGAATACCCACGGCAAAAACCACCAGATCTGCATCTAAAAGTGTGCCATCTTTTAACCGAACCTGGGTGACATGACCATTTTCACCGAGTAATTCTTCTGTATTGGCTTCGGTGATGATCGAAATGCCCTTTTGTTCAATTGCTGTTTTCAACATTTGACTGGCTTTGGCATCAAGTTGGCGATCCATAATGCGATCCATCAAATGCAAAACCGTCACATTCATACCACGTTGCTTTAAACCATATGCGGCTTCTAGCCCCAATAGACCACCACCAATCACCACGGCATTGTTTTTAGATTTGCAGTAGTCGAGCATATTATTGACATCATAAATATCACGAAAACTCAACACGCCATCTAAATCTGAGCCTTTGACTGGTGGAATAAATGGTTTTGAACCCGTTGCTAAAATCAAACGGTCATAGCTCACCACCACACCTTTTTCGGTATAGACCTGCTTACGTGGACGGTCAATACGTACCGCAGCATCACCCGCAATAAAGCGAATATTTTTATCGGCATACCATGAATGGGGATGTAGCATAATGTCGTCAATGGTTTTATCCCCTGATAAGACAGGCGACAGCATAATCCGGTTATAATTACCCCAAGGCTCCTCACCAATCACCGTCACCTCATAACGATCAGGTGCCATATCCAGCAAATCTTCCAAGCAACGCATTCCTGCCAATCCGTTCCCCACCAGAACTAAATTGATTTTTTCCTGAGCCATACCATTATTGGTGATATAGGTTTTTTGTGGGGTTGGACTGACCCAAACACGACCATTTTCAATTTTGCTTGGAAAAACCAATAATTTTTGATCTTTGTCTTCTAAACAACGGCCTGTTGCTAAACTAAAATGTTGCTTATAAATCGGTGATGCAACTACACGTTCACCTTGTAAATCACCAATAATTCCACGCGACATGACAAAGGCTTTACTGAATGGGTCTTGGTTGCTCAGCGCATATACACGCTTTTCACTGCCTACCCGAAAAATAGCCACTTGTTGTTGCCCGAGTAATGCGCCTACACCTGTATTGGGCGTAATGTCTTGCAATGCACAAATATCCAGCCAATCGAGTTCATTCATATCTTTTAAAATGGTCATTGTATTTATCCTTTTAACAACGTTGATCAGATCTTCCACCAGACTTGTTTTTAAGCTGTGGAATAAGGCCAATAAACCCAGTATTCATATGCTTCAACCTTATGCTTCAACTACAGGAATACGGCTCTGATCACGTTCTGATTCAGTTTTTGGGCGAATTTGCCCACGGACTTGGGCAAACTGAATATGTGGGTCTTGCTGTTGCTCAGCTTTGGCATTAATAAAGGTCACAAAACGTTTACGTACTTCAGGATCTTCCACCGCAGTGCGCCATTCATCTTGATAAGTGCCGACCACATGGCTCATTCGACGTTCAAGTTCAGCAGCAACTCCTAAGGAATCATGCACAACAACATCTTTAAGATAATCCAAACCACCTTCCATATTGTCACGCCATACTGAAGTCCGTTGTAAGCGATCCGCTGTTTGGATATAGAACATAAAAAAGCGATCGATATATTGAATTAAAGTTTGCGTATCTAGGTCAGAAGCTAAAAGTTCTGCATGGCGGGGTTTCATTCCTCCATTGCCACAAACATATAAGTTCCAGCCTTTTTCAGTGGCAATCACCCCAACATCTTTGCTTTGTGCTTCGGCACACTCACGGGTACAGCCCGAAACAGCCATTTTTAATTTATGTGGGGAACGCAAACCTTTGTAGCGATTTTCAAGGAGGATGGCTAAACCGATCGAGTCATCGACACCATAACGGCACCATGTGCTCCCAACACAGGATTTAACGGTACGTAATGACTTGCCATAGGCATGACCAGACTCAAAACCAGCATTGATCAATTTTTCCCAAATTTCAGGCAATTGATGGACTTGTGCTCCAAATAAGTCTACCCGTTGCCCACCAGTTAACTTGGTATATAAACCATATTCTTTGGCAATCTGCCCCACTGCAATCAAACCATCTGGGGTCACTTCACCGCCTGCCATACGTGGTACAACAGAATACGAACCATCTTTTTGAATATTGCCTAGATAGTAGTCATTACTGTCTTGCAGCCCAGCATGATTTGCGGTGAGAACAAAGTCATTCCAGCAAGATGCCAAGATATTGGCCGCAGTCGGTTTACAAATATCACAACCTAAACCATGCCCATGTTGTTGAATCAAATCATCAAAGCTTTTAATTTCATTGACCCGTACCAAGTGATACAACTCTTGGCGTGAGTAAGCAAAATGTTCACAAAGATGATTATTGACGGTTACCCCTTGGCGTTGTAATTCAGATTTTAAAACTTGGGTCACTAAGGGTGCACATCCACCACATGCGGTTGCGGCTTTGGTACATTTTTTTAACGCACCTAATGAGGTCGAACCCTCTGCAATAGCACTACAAATATCTGCTTTAGACACGTTATTACATGAACAAATCGTGGCACTGTCTGGCAATAAATCAACACCACTGCCTCCCGCTTTTGCTGAAGATTGTGCATAGCCCGGCATGATTAAACTTTCTGGATTTTCAGGTATAGCCAATCCATTGAGCATCATTTGCAATAAGTCGTTATATTCTTTGGCGCAACCGACCAGTACCGCGCCTAATAATTGGGTTTTCTCTGCATTGACCACGATCTTTTTATAGACCATTGCATCTTCATCAGCATAGAAATAGCTCAATGCATTTGCGGTCATGGCATGCGCATCGCCTACCGATGCCACATCGACACCCATCAGTTTTAACTTGGTGCTCATGTCTGCGCCAGCAAATGTACTACAACTTTGTTGCATCACATGTTTTGCTGCAATCCGTGCCATGTCATAGCCGGGCGCGACTAAACCATAAATTTTATTGTTCCATAAGGCACATTCACCAATTGCATAAATGTCTGCATCTGAGGTTTGGCAGTAATCGTTGATTACGATACCGCCACGTTCACCCAAAGCTAAACCACTTTGACGCGCCAATTCATCACGTGGGCGAATCCCCGCTGAAAATAGAATAATATCTGTTTCAAGTTCTGAACCATCTGCAAACTTCATCACATGGGTGCTGTTCACGCCGTCTTCTATAGACGAAGTGGCCTTTTGGGTATGGACTTTCACGCCTAAATTTTCAATCTTGGCACGTAAAACTTTTCCGCCCAAATCGTCAATTTGTACTGCCATTAAACGAGGTGCAAATTCAACAACATGAGTTTCTAGGTCTAAATCTCGAAGGGCTTTGGCCGCTTCCAAACCGAGTAAACCACCACCAATCACCACACCCGATTTTGCCGATAAACTCGCTGCCCGAATCGCATCCAAGTCATCAATGGTGCGGTAAACAAAACAGTTGTTACGGTCGTGACCTGAAATTGGTGGAACAAAAGCATAGGAACCCGTCGCAAGCACCAATTTGTCATAGCTAATCACATCGCCATGATTGGTGGTGATGGATTTATTGCAGGTATCTATATCAGTAGCTTTGGTGTTTAAGCGCAGGTCGATACCATAAGCATCGGCAAAGTCAGCACGACAGAGGGTTAAATCTTTTGCAGACTTCCCTGTAAAATATTCAGTCAAATGTACACGGTCATAAGCTAAACGGGGTTCTTCTGCCAAAATCGTGATTTCAACTTCATCACCTGCATGTTCCAGCACAGATTCAATAAATTTGTGCCCAACCATTCCATGACCAATCATCACTAATTTCATATCGATTCTCCTTGATTCTTGCTGTTGTTATTCACTTAAGTCGCACTGTTTTGTTTAAGACTTACAGCATTTTGTTCCATGCTATTTCGCTCAAGCACCGCAGCTTCAAATAACTTTTGCTCTTTCTCTTTATGTTCAACCGAGAAACGGATCATCAATACACAACTTGCAGCAATCACCACCAAACCACCTAAAACCATCAGTGTTGTTTGAATATCCAGCATGCCTTTTAATAAGAAACCTGCAGCAACAGCACCGACGTTACCGCCTGCACCGATAATGCCAGCCACACCACCCAAAGCATCACGGTCAATAAATGGAACCAGTGCATAAGTCGCACCGCAAGCCATATGGGTAAATAAAGCAAATACGGTCATGACCAGAATCGCCAGAATTGCGGTATTCATTTGAGAAAAGACAATCAGAAATACGCCTTCTAACAGGATCATGGCAAACAATACTTTAGTACGACCATCGAGACCTTTTTTAGTCGCCACCTTGTCTGAAACAATACCGCCAAGTGCACGGGCAAACAGTGCCAGTAAACCAAAAATCCCCGCGGCCATACCTGCTTCTTTTAAACCAAATTTGAAATGATCCACGTAGTACATTGCGACAATGTTGTGAATAAAAATTTCGATACCAAAACAAGCTGCATAAGCACCAAACAGAATCCAAACACGATAGTTTTTTGCAGCATGCAGCAAAATCGCCATACCCCCTTTTTTATCGCTGCCCACATGCAGACCTTGTGCACGAAGTTCTTTAAAATCACCTTGTGGGCAATCTTGAGTAAACTTCCAATACATTGCACCGACGATTAACATCATCACACCAGGTACAATCAGCGCAATTCTCCACCCCATGGCTTGTTCAACACCAAACATCACCAGTGCAGCAAGCATCAATGGCATCAAGGCTTGAGTTGCTCCACCACCTGCATTACCCCAACCTGCGGTGGTTGCATTTGCAGTTCCCACCACATTTGGCGCAAACATAATACTGGTGTGATATTGCGTGATGACAAAGCTGGCACCAATAGCACCTATCAATAGACGGAAAAATAGAAAGGATTCATAACTATTGGCAGATGCCACACCAAATACAGGAATACTGCCGATAATCAGTAATGCAGTATAGGTTTTACGAGGACCGTATTTATCGCATAAAGGTCCGACGATCAGACGTACTAAAATCGTGATGGCCACCGCGGCAATATTGATATTGGCAATTTGATCTTTCGTCAGATGAAATTCACCTGCAATCACTGGCATTAACGGCGCACAGGCAAACCATGCAAAAAAACAGACAAAAAAGGCGAGCCAACTCATATGGAAGGCCCGCATTGCTGCGCTGCTAAAATTGAAAAGATGAATTTTTGTTGCTTTTTTCGCATCTAAATTTGAAGACATAGCTTCGATCTCCTGAACTGAACGCATATAAGTTGCTGTTATGCACGAGGCATATCAGTAACGATCAGAACGGACGTCGTTGGCCGTCTTACAAATTTTGAAAGTCTTCTTTGACTTGTTTTAATCTATGCATGCTTCATGCCAATTTTATATTTTTGGTTGTTTATGGTTTTATTTTGCTTAAATACTCAACACTTATGATTGAATGGTTGTCGCTGAATTGCACGATCAAAGGTCATGCTATTTATCTGTGCGGATAAAATCTAAAGCATAGAACTGCATGTTTAGGAGGCAAATTGCGTCAATAAAGTGCATCATTTTTCTTTAACATTCCATGACTATGATTTTAAACAGCAATTTCAAGCTGAGATATTGGCATCTAAATTGCTTATATGCTGAAAGTTCATGTCAGGACATACTTGAGTAGCGACATGCCAAAATTAAGAATTGCCCTGATCGATGATGATATAGAACGGGCGTCTTTTATCAAATCGTCTTTGATCGAACATGGTTTCGAGGTGGTCGCATGTCTGATGATTGACCATTTAAACAGTACCGATCTTCAACACTTACATGCCGATGTGATTTTGCTGGATATGGATCATCCACACCGAGATATTATTGAAAGCTGTGTAAGTCAGTTTGATTTGCCCACAGTACTTTTCACTAAAAACTCGCAAAAAGACACCATTAAAAGTGCCATTGAAGCGGGTGTAACCGCCTATATTGTCGATGGGATTGATCCTGAAAAACTGGAAAGTATTTTAGAAATTTCGATTGAGCAATTTAAAAAACATAAAAAACTGTTAAAAGATCTCAATGAAACCAAATGCAAACTAGCAGACCGTAAAGATATTGAAAAAGCCAAAGTGATGCTGATGCAGATGCATCAAATTGAAGAAGAACAAGCCTTCAGTTTGTTACGAAAAAATGCCATGAGTCACCGTATCACCATGGGGGAAATGGCAAGAAAGTTAATCGATGCTCAAGCCTTGCTCCAAGCTAATTTCAAGGAATAAACAATGCATACACTTGAAACCACGGACATTCAATTAGGTTATATTCCTTTATTGGATTGCACTGCAATACTTTGGGCGCAGCATCAAGGCTATTTCACTGAGCAAGGACTCAATGTTAGGTTGGTGAAAGAGCCATCTTGGGCCAGTCTACGTGACCGTTTAGCTTTTGGTATTTTAGATGCCGCACATTGTCTTTCTGCCATGCTTCCCGCTGCTGCGACAGGCAATGATCAACTGGGTATTCCCTTACAAACCTCATTGGTGTTGAGTACCAATCGTGCATTTATCAGCTTGAGCCAAAAATTGTGTTATGAATTAAAAATTCACACGCATGATAGTGCGCAAGCGTCAGCAGCTAAAGTGGTTCAAGCCTTAAAACAAGGCGATAAAATACAACTGGCCCATGTGTTTAAACAGTCCATCCATCATTATTGTTTAAGAGAATGGTTGGCTTTGGCAGACCCAGATTTGGCAAAAAAATATCAACCCTCCACACTGCCCCCGTCCTATATGGTGGATGCGATTTCATCACAACTCATTGATGGATTCTGTGTCGGTGAACCTTGGAATATCCAAGCGCAGATTGAAGGTTATAGTTATGTGATTGCCGAGAGTAAACAGATTATTCCTGAAGTGGCGGATAAAGTTTTGGCGACCACCCATGAATGGGCGAACAAGCATCCGAATACCTTAAATGCATTGCAGACCGCGATTCAGCAAGCACAGCATGATTTAAGCACCTTGCAATCACTACAACCCATATGGCACATGTTAGAAGACAGCGACATTATCCGCTTCAACTGTTCACATTTGGTGCATACCTATGCGTTTCATAAAATACAAAATATTATTCGCTCTTTTGGGACACAGGACTCACCTAAACCAGATGATTTTGAATGGATTATTCAACAAATGTGTAAATGGGATAACTTAGAACTCGATACAGCACAAATCAAAAATATTTCGATACAGTGCACGGGGCGTTTAATTGAATAGGTTGCTGATTGAAATGCTCATAAGCCATACAACATATTTTATTTACAAGGATGCAGGAAACAAGATTCAAATTGTGCGACCAATTTGCAGTGTCGAGCTAACTGCACCATTATTCAGCATTCACTTATTTATTAATTGCTGTACTTCATAATCAGCCAAACATACATCGAACAAATCAGCCTGCTGCACTTTCCGCAACCCATTGTGAAAATTTACTTGGAACACCTTTGGTATTTTCATCAAAGCCAAAGAACTTAACACCATCTTCAGTATCTGAATAAGCTGCCATGACTTTACCTGTTTTGGTATTGATCGCAATGACAGCCTTACTTGCACCCGCCCCACGTGGATCATAACCACTGCCTACCAGCCAATCACCTTGACGCTGCATTGCACTGGATACCACTAAAGCTGAAGTGATATTTGCATATGATTTACCAACTAATTGCTGAAAACGAGCTTTCCAAGGTGCTGCCTGTATAACGTCATGCGGGTGTTTACCATCTGGTTTCGCCATACCCGTTGTTGAAACAGGACGTGTACCGCACTTGCTTTTGATTTCTGACTCATAGCCGATATTACCAACTTCTTGTACATCGATAGTACGCCCAACCTTATCGGCACAGTCAGCCCATTGTTGTGGTGTTTTTGCCTGTGCAACAATTGGCGTAATCAGCATGCCCGCCAGTAAAAAACTAACAATTTTCATGATTTATTTCCTTTAAACTTTAAATATGTATTTAATTTAACATCGCGATAACAATGCGCTTTAATAACCTGAGCTTTTAACCAGTTTAGGGGTATCGGCTTTTTGAACTGATACCAATTTTGCCAGATCAGTACCATCACTTTCGCCCTTATAAACCGCATATTCTCCAACCGTTACAGTTGCATGTCCTGTATAGCCAATATAGCCTTCCTTAGGTCTTTTGTTGAGTTTCAATGCCTGAGCTGCCTGTTGAGTGTCACTGAAACAAAACCAGCGTGAACGGCGATCATCCGGCTTACGCGGTATCAACTGATCTGAAGGTGCACTCGGATGAAAACAGATAACATCACCTGCCACTTCATCATCAAAATAATATGAATATTCTCCATTTACTGTAATTTGACCACGATATTGATCAAATTCCTGTGTGCTTTTTTGCAGTTTCAAGGCATCTGCATGTGCAAACAAGGGCAAAGCTAAAATACTGCCCAGTAAAAAATTAACCGCTTTCATCATTTTTATCCTTTAAAAAGATCCGATCTTTTATTTAAATATATTTTACTTCAAATACTTATCTCGGGTTTATCACAATAGGCTATGTTACTTAAAGCAGAACCGCTATGTATTACCACCAATAAAATATACTGGCGCCCGGCTCGTAATAAGTACTACATGCTGAGTAAACCACTTTACACTCTTGCTTGTTTTTACTTTGACATTCATAAGCAGCTAATGCTTTGGCGCCTGCGGGCGTACGATCAATTCTAATCACAGACTCTTGACCACCTTGAGTCGGATCAGCCAAGGCAACACATTTATTGTTATAGGTAAAGATGACTTCACAATTTTTACCTCCCTTTTTTTGGCAATTTTCCAAGGCTACTTTTTTTGCCCCACGTTCGGTTCGTGTCGCTTGGGCATAACCTGTAGGTCGAGAAGGTGCTGCCTTATCTTCAGCAATCGCGCCCCAACGTTTTTCCCAAAGTGAGGGTTCCCATTTATATGTGCCACCACCGCCACCGCCATTACTTCCGCCACTTGGAATCGGTGCACACCCTTGCAGGCCTTGCCCACCAATTGGATAATAACCAGGAGGACAATTGCCCTCTGCAGCCACATGGCCTGACCACATCAAAACAACAAACGCCAACACAAGCGTGTTTGCAATCCCCATGAATTGTTTAAAATAGTGTTGCTCTGCGATCGTGAATGTTTTAAACATAATAAAAGCCCTCATGGCCAATAACCATCAATAAATTGAATGATTTTTACCTAAAAAAATAAACAATATATGATCAATTTTCTATCATCATTCTGATTGATGAAATGTTAAAATTTTATCTAACGTTCAAACTTAGATTAAAACTTCTACAACTTTTTTCTGCAAGCCCTTTTTTATTCATCAAATTTTTTCTAAGCATTACGAACAAGATTAAAAGTGAATTTATCCAGCATAAATATTTAAATCATGTGAAAAATCAATACAAAAACATATTTTTAAAACAACAAAAATACAGATAAACTTAAATACGCAATCCTTTATTAAATCGCCAGTAAACATGCAACACATATAATGACCAGCCTGAATTGTGAAAAATAGTGCAATTTGATCACTCATCGGATTGTCTAAAAGCAGACTGACCGATTTGAATAAAGCGATAAAACAAAAATCGTCATGTATTTACATAGCAAGGAATGAAATGAAACTGACTAGGATAAGCACTTTACTGATATTGCCCATGGTATTAACCGCATGCCAATCCAGTACTGTAAATAAGCTGACAAGAGATCTGCCTTCCCCAGATGGACGCTTTCATGTGGAAGTTCTTCAGTGTCGAGCCAATGATGCAATGTTTGGTGATGCAACCCAAGTTCAGGTTTCCGTTCTAAAGAAAGGCGAAACTGAAAAATGTCGATCATTTATTCATGCATTGGCGCAATTCGATGTAAGAACCATCGACTTTGGCGCCAAAGATAATGCTTTACACATGGAGTGGCTGTCAGACACTGAACTTAGTGTATGGCATCGTAGTTTTGCAACATCTCAAGGAAAGAATTATATAGGGCCTGATGTACAGCAAAGCCAAGCTAATTCTCCAATTAAAGTGATTTTTTCGCCTTTGGCTGCACAAATTGGAATGCCATCTCAGATAAAAAAATAAAGCGTTATACACAATAAACCGATGTATAAATCGTCTAGTTTTGAGTGCTGTTGTGATACAGCTGACGCTTATGGGTTAAGTCTGTCTTCCGAGCTATAGTCAAAGCACCTAATTATTCATACAAGTGATTTGCATCAAGTCATCAAGCATAAATGAAACTTATGTTTTGAATGAACTTTTATAAACAGTTGGTTATCAATTCATTTTTTGTACTTTTGAATCCTAGATGATGATCCTAACGTGTGGCGACATGGATGTCGCGCCCTTGTGTGTGGGAATGCGGAGGTACAGGACGTACCCTCGCCCAACTCCAAATATCCTATTTCATCAAGAATTTTATATCGAACTCAGCTTAGATCTATAAATGCAATCAGTATTTTTGATCAAAAAACCGTACCAACTCATATCAATATCAGTTAACAACGCTCTACACAACACATCTAAAAAGAAGCCCTTCGACTAATCATATTAATTCATATACTTTTCATAAAAAAAGATAAGGTCGTCAAATACAAAATAATCAGGCACAAAATACAAAGTTATCTATTGTGATGTACGTCACTATAACCCTGCATTTATTTAAGTACATTACTATTTTATTAAACAGTGCGACTAAATGTAATTTATTGAAATCATAAAAAATGATTTTAAATAAATATTAAAAATCAACCTTCAAAAATGAATGGGTTTTACTATGAAATTAGCTCTATTAAGTACTGCAACTTTATCTGCGTTAACGCTTTCTGTTTCAGCTTTTGCTGCTGATCCTGTAACAGTTAACGGCGGTACAGTACATTTTACTGGTGAAATCGTAAATGCAGCATGTGCTGTAAGTACAGAATCTTCAAATCAAACTGTTGATTTAGGCCAATACCGTACTGCACGTTTAGCTGTTGCTGGCGATAAAACAACTCCAGTACCGTTCCAAATCAAACTTGTTGACTGTGATCCAACAGTTCAAGCAACTGCTGCTGTTGCATTTTATGGTCAGTCTGTAACGTCTAATGCAAACTTACTTTCAGTTGCTGCTGGTGGTACAAACTCTACTGCTGCAACAAATGTAGGGATTGAGATTGCTGATGACACTTCAAAAATCTTAGGTGTTACTGGTGCTAGTTTCTCTACTCCTAAAACATTGATCACTGGTGACAACACACTTCAATTCAGCGCTCGTTATGTCGCTACTGGTGCATCTACACCTGGTCAAGCAAATGCTGATGCAACTTTTGTAGTGAAATATGAATAATTTATCTGCCTAAGATAATTATTAACTATTTGATTACATGAGCTTATTTACCATGAAAAAGTATATAACCCTGATTGTTGGAATATTAGTAAGTACTCCTATTTACGCAGAAAGTTATGTATTTGGTGGAAGAGCTCATTTTCAGGGAGTTTTGATAAATCAAAGCTGCTCAATCTTGATTGAGAATAATGCTGCTGTATCTATTAAAACTCCCAATTCTCCAATACAAATCAATTTTTCATTATGCCCTGTGAGCATCTACGACAATCTTGCCATTGGTTTATCTCAACAAAACAAGCCAACCCATGAGATGTTTTATACAGATCCAAAAGCAAGAAATGATTTTGATATTCATCAAGAATTAAACATTCAAGGTCTTGAACAGACCCGTCTGAATCAGAAATTTATTCGACAAATTGATCGACCTGAACGTTATGACAGTTTCGCTAAAAATAGGATTGGTATTCTTCTCAACCAAACTCCTGAGAAGTCATCCGCTCAAGCATCAAATATTTTAATTTCTGTTTTTTATCCATAAATGAATTCTAAGGACTTATATGAAACTGAACGTATTTAAAAATGGTGTTCTTAGTATAACCTTAGCCTGCTTAGCATCTACCAGCTTGGCCAATAACAACATTATTGGCGGTATTTCACTTGGGGCAACTCGTGTTATTTACCCAACCGATGCCAAGCAAGTTTCATTGGCTATTGTCAACAGCAACAATAAAGAACGCTTTTTAATTAACTCATGGATTGAAAATAATTTAGATGAAAAATCAAAAGATTTTCTGATCACTCCGCCCTTATTTGTCGCAGAAGCAAATAGCGAAAATACATTAAGAATCGTCAATGTTGCCACCAACTTAGCACAAGATAGAGAGTCGGTTTTTTGGGTCAATGTCAAGGCAATTCCTTCGATCGATAAATCGACTTTGACTGACAAGAATATTTTACAACTTGCTGTTTTATCTCGAATCAAACTGTTTGTTCGACCAATAAATCTAAAAACTAAACCTGAAGCCGCATTAGAAAAACTTAATTTTTCAAAATCAGCAGAAGGAATCATGGTGAATAATCCATCTCCATATCATGTTTCTTTTGTGAACGTTTTTGTTGATAACCAAAAAGTGCCAAATGTGATGGCGAGTCCTTTTGCCCAAACAAAAATTTCAGCGACTTCAGGCAATAAACTGAGTTATCAAACGGTCAATGATTACGGTGGTTTAACGGCTAAAGTTGATTTAGAACTGAAGTAATAATTATGAATAGTCTATTTTCAATGCCATACAATGTTGTATGCGTAAGGAGAAATATCAAGCGATATCCAGTGGGTATCGCAGTGACTATGCTGATTTCAATCGTAGTCCCAAGAATCAGTCATGCAGAACAGGTGTTTAACCCTGCATTTTTAACAGATAATTTATCCAATTCACAAATTTCTGATTTAAGCAGATTTGAGAAATCGACCCATCAATTGCCGGGCGTGTACCGAGTTGATGTGTATGTCAACGATCAATATGCGTTTACTCGCGACATCAATTTTATTGAAAAATCAGCCATTCAGGACACTACGGGTTTATTTCCGTGTTTAGACAGCAAAACATTGCAAGGGTTTGGAGTCAATATTGCCCAATACGAGCAATTGTCCAGCTCAAACCCACAATGTGTAGATTTTATTTCAATCATTGACGGTGCAAACAGCCACTTTCAATTTGATAAACAAAAATTATTAATCAGCTTGCCTCAAGCATCTTTACGCAACCAAATTCGCGGCTATATTCCACCCGATCAATGGGATGAAGGGATTAACGGCTTTTATACTAACTATAATATTTCGGGTTATGACAACTCTAAAACAGATACCAACAGTTTATTTTTACGTCTGGATAATGGACTGAATATTGGCTCATGGCAGTTCCGACATTCAGGAAGTTTTAACGCTAATTCGCACAATGGTAAAACCACAAATCAATGGAATAATTTAAACACCTATGTACAAAAAACCATTATTCCTTTAAAAAGCCAGCTGGTGATTGGTGATGGTTCAACCAGTAGCGAAATCTTTGATAGCTTTGGTTTTCGTGGCGCACACTTGTCAACCTCTGAAGCAATGTATCCAGACAGTCAGCAAGGTTATGCACCGACTGTTCGTGGGGTTGCAAAAACCAATGCAAAAGTGGTGATTAAACAAAATGGTTTTGTGATCCATCAGGTTAATGTCGCACCTGGTCCATTTCTTATCCAAGATTTAAATCCAACCTCAATCAGTGGTGACCTTTTGGTTACGATTGAAGAAAATGACGGTTCGATTCAAAGCTTTCAAGTGCCCTATTCAAGCCTTCCAGTGCTACAACGTGAAGGACGTACAAAATACAGTCTGGTGATTGGTGAGTACCGTAGCGGATTGGATTCTCAAGATAATCCGTCATTGCTACAGGCAACAGCAATTCACGGTTTAAAAAATGGTATATCCGTTTATGCGGGGACACAATTATCAGAAAAATATAAGAGTGCATTGGTGGGTCTAGGTGCTAACCTCGGCGATTATGGTGCTCTGTCTTTTGACCTTACTCATGCGGACAGCGAGTTGGCGGATCGATCCACGAGCAGTGGGCAGTCTCTGCGCTTTTTATATTCAAAATCATTATTAAGCTCTGGAACCACCTTCCAGTTATTGGGCTATCGTTATTCCACCAAAGGTTTCTATACCTTAAATGATGTTGCTTATAATCGTATGAGTGGCTATCACGTTTCCGAAACTCAAGACGGAAATCAAGCCAATACCCCGATCATTACGGATTACTACAATTTATATAATTCTAAAAAAGGTCGCTTTGAAGTCAATATCTCGCATTCACTTGGCAACTATGGTTCTTTATTTGTCTCCGGAAATCAGCAAACCTATTGGGACACCAACAAAAAAAATGAATGGGTTCAAGCGGGTTATGCAAACTCATGGAAAGCACTGAATTATTCATTCTCAGTCAGCCGTAACAAATATTCTGAGATTAATCAAAGTGACACCATGTATGCCATGAATATCTCCTTCCCATTGGACAAGCTATGGCCGAAAGCGAATTTCCGCAATCATCCAATCCAAAATGCATATAGCACTTTTTCGACCACACAAAATTCAAATGGGAATGAGTCCTATATGGCAGGTTTAAGTGGCACCTTACTGAAAGATCGTAATTTAAGTTATAGCATCAATCAGGGACAAGTCAGTAAGCAAGGCGATATTGGTTCAGTCAGCCTAAATTACAATGGCAGTTACGGTACTGTAGGTGCAGGTTATAGCTACGAAAAGAACTCAAATCAATTTACCTATAACGCATCTGGCGGTATTTTAGCGCACCGTGATGGGATTACCTTTGGTCAACCGTTAGGTAGCACCTCAATTTTGGTCAAAGCACCCGGTGCAAAAGGTGTAAATATCGAAAACTATACCGGCGTTAAAACCGATTGGCGTGGATATGCCATCGTTCCTTATGCCACTGAGTATCGTGCCAATCGTGTTGCACTCAATTCAAATACTTTCAGTAATAATCTCGAAATCAGCAATAACGTTGAAAATGTCGTTCCAATCAAAGGGGCGATTGCCAGAGCGACGTTTAATACCAGTTTAGGTGTTAGAGCACTTATCACCTTATCGCATAACGGCAAGTTTATACCGTATGCAAGCAGTGTAATCGAAAAGGAAAGTTCAGCCACCAGTATCGTTGCAGATGATGGACGAGTTTATTTAACAGGACTTCCGCTCAAAGGCACACTGCAAGTGAATTGGGGTGAATCTGCTGAAGGAAAATGTTTGGCAAACTACGATATTTCAGACATGGATCTCAGCAAACCCGTTATTCAATTTGATCTTGAATGTCAATAAGGAGAGATCATATGAAATTTAAGCTTTTAATTTCCAGTATGTTGTTGCTTACTTCTGCCCCATCTTTTGCAGTTGTCTGTTGGAACAGTAAAGGGAACGGTGTGGTGGATGAAGTTTTTTATGATCTATCCAATAGTTTCAACAGCTCCAATAATGCTGTAGGTAAAATTGTAGAGCTTAAAAGAAACTTTAGTTCACAGGTCTATGGAACCTGCCCAGTTCATAACTCCAGTATTAGTCGAAATAGAACCATGCGTAGTTATGTTTCTGACCACTCTGTGGTAGAAACCATTGATCGATATAAATACTTGCCGATCAACGATTATTTGGTCGGTGCCATGAAAATTACCGATAGCTTCGCAGGAGACTTTTATCCGCCTGCAAACTATGTACAGATGGGTACAGACCCCAATGTAAGTAGAGGTCAACCCTTTGGTATTTGGGATTCAAACTTTACCTTCCGCCTCAAAGTGATTAAACCTTTTATTGACTTTGTGCCTATTCCGAAAAAAACCATGTTTACTGTGTATGTCACAACAGGTTCAGCAGATCCTTTAAGTATCCCTGTTTATAAGATCAGTTACAGCGGTTCTATTACGGTTCCACAAAGTTGCAAAATTGGCACAGGTGACTTTTTAGAAATTAAGTTTGGGGAAATTCCAGCCTATGCCTTTAGTCAGGCAGGTCCAGGCAATAAACCCAACAATGTCAATAAACAGAGTCATACCTTAGCAATTCAATGTACCAATATTGATGCCCAAGCAATGCTGACACTTCGGCTTGAGGCTGAAAAAGCCACTGGAGATATGATGATCTCAGATAATCCAGATATTGGCTTTAAGATGTCAGATCAAAACGACAATGTGTTATTGCCCAATAATATCAATAGTGTGATTCCGTTTAATCTCAATCAACAACCAGCCAACGTGACCATCAAAGCTTGGCCCGTCAGTATCACTGGAAATAAACCAGTAATTGGTCCGTTTAAGTCTAGAGGATATCTCAGAGTGGATTTTGATTAGGAGACCACCATGAAAAACAGAGCAAGATATATGGCAGTTGCCACAACGATATGTTGTTTAAATATTCATCAACTCTCTCATGCTCAAAATAGCAATGTAGAGCTGGGTCGAGTGAATATTGAGCTTTCAGGGATCGTGACGACAGCAACATGTGGCGTGTTAAGTTCTGAACAAGATAAATATATACAGCTTGGCACTGTTGCCAGCAAAGACTTACCCAGTGTAGGCAGCCAATCGAAGCCTACACCAATCCATTTTGAGATGAGTAACTGCCCACCGAATGGATCTGTGACCATCACTTTTGAAGGGCCTCGAAATAACGAAAATGCTGAACTTTTAGCGCTCGATGCCTTAACCAATAAAGCTGAAAATATTGCCATAGAAATCCGAGATCAAGATAAAAAAAGACTGCCTTTAGGTAAGAAAAGCGAAGCCTTTAGTACAGATATCAATGGCAATGTTTCAGCACTCTTTTATGCAAATTATATTGTGACCAAAGCGCAAGCCCTTGCAGGCATTGCAAATGCAAATGCTCAATTTTCTATTCAATATGATTAAACGCATAACGCGATTCATGATTGACGGTTAACACGATTGAATATTCAAACTCTTTAAGGCGAAGCATTAAGAATTCATCATTCTTATTTGAACAACATAGAAAATAGCTGACAACTTTTATCTATTTTCATCATTCAAATCTCCGCACCGCTTTAAAGAAAAATGAATAGCGCGAATACAAAGACAAATCTTTGATTACTTTAAATAAAAAATAAATACACAGAAACATCGAATGAGTATTGGGAGAATTCATGAAAACTTTTTTTAAAATAAAAAGTGTGAATAAAGGAATGGCACTTTTATTAGACGATTTCTGTAAAAAAAAAGGCTTAGATGTTTCAAGCGATGCTGAATATTCACTCAATGATCACATTCCATTTGGAGAATGGCTTAAGAGAATAAAACAAATCAATAAACAATTTCCCCAAATTGGTGTTGGATTAGACATTGGTGCTTTAGCTCAGCCAAAACATATCGGCATTGTGGCTTATATGGCACAATCAAGTGACACTTTATTTGACTATATTGAAATACTGTCTCAATACGAAAAACTTTGGTTTAACTACATCCCCAAAAAAGTCCAGCTTGACGAACACTACTTTTCAATCTCGTGGGACAAACCCGCCTATTTGCAAGTGGGTTTATATATTGAAGAAACCACCATCGTTGAAGAAATACAGGTATCTACGCTCTATCACCATTTCCAACAACTCATTGATTCAGATGAAAATATTTTTCATCGTTTAGAGCTTGCGATACCTAGGCCCAATGATATAAAAAAATACCAACAACTGTTTAAATGCCCCATTAGATTTAATGCGAAAAAAACCCAGATTGTTTTACCCAACTCATTATTGGATGTCCAATTAAAATATTATGACCCTATTCTTTTAGACATATTATTGAATCATGCCGATATAATGCTCAGTAAAATGCCACAAGAAGATTCTTTTTTAGAGCTGATCACACTAAGGACGATACAAGCACTTGAACGCAATGATGTGCAAATTCAATCTATCGCAAAATCATTAAATACCTCTGCCCGCATGTTGCAAAAAAATTTAAAAAGCAAAGGGCTATCATTTAAAGACATCCTCAGTAATATTCGTCAAAATTTAGCCAAAAAACATCTTCAAAATCCTACAATCTCCATTACAGAAATTGCTTTTTTACTCGCCTATAAAGATCAAACCTCGTTTAATCGTGCTTTTAAAGACTGGAATGGCGTCTCACCTTCCATGTGGAGAAAACAAAACATCAATAATAAACGCGATATAAATGAAAAGTTTGACACGGAACTCGATAGGTTTGATGCCTAACTGGCTAAAATCGCTTAACTCACGATAAAGTAACGTAGATGACATAGCTTAAGTTATTGATTTTTTACTTTTAATAAATGAAATTATAACAAGCAAACTTTGTACTGCTGGTTTTACCCTTAACCGACAAAGTTTGCGTGTTTTCCTGTGCTGTTGAATGATGATTTAATCCAAATGGACTGCCATACGCTTCGCGGTTTTCTTCTTGCGTGTCACCATAAGACCACAAATCACCACGATGGAGGTTACCCCTAAGGACAAAGTCGTTTCATAGCTATATTGAGGCGATAAAAACATATAGCCCAATACACTCATAATCACCACAATGACAAACCATGTCAGCCAAGGAAATAACCACATTTTAAAGGTCACTTGAGCGCCTATTTTTTCCAGTTTAGCTCTTGAACGTAGTTGAGACACAGCAATGACTAAATAAACCACCAAAGCAATTGAACCGGTTGTTGAAAGTAAAAATCCAAAAACTTGTCCTGGGAACATATAATTCACGGCGCAACAAATCAGTCCAACCAAGGTTGAAGCAAACACTGCGATTGTTGGTACACCTGTATCATTAATTTTAGTCACAACTTTCGGGGCTTCTTGACGCGCGCCCAATGCAAACAGCATCCGTGAAGAAGTATATACAGCCGCATTCATACAACTTGCCACCGCAATAAACACCACCATGTCCATAATCAATTTGGTTTGCGGCACATTGAGGCTGACCAAGACATATTGAAAGGTCCCTAATTTTTGTAAATCGGGTGAACGCCAATCGACTAAAGCTACTGCTAAAAAAATTGAAACGACAAAGAATAAAATGATGCGATATAGCACCAAATTGGTGGCACGTTTAATTTTCTCTTGTGGATTTTTAGACTCTGCCGCAGCAATCGACAGAATTTCAATCCCAAAAAATGAAAATGCCGAAATTAAAATCGCCGAAAGAACACCACCCATTCCATGTGGCATAAACCCGCCATTGGAAAATAAATGCCCCACACCACTGACATCACGAGCCAAAGGCCAAAGACCGAATACAGCCGATGCACCAATAATAATAAACAGCACTATCGCAATCACTTTAATTAAAGCGAACCAAAACTCAAACTCACCAAAACTTTTGGTACTAAAGAAATTGGCTAAACTGAGTAAAATAATAAAAGCAAAGGCATAAATAGCACTGGAAACTTGAGGAAACCATGCATGTAAAATTTCAGCACCGGCAATTGCTTCGATGGGGATCACCAAAACCCAAAACCACCAATACAACCAACCCACGGTAAAGCCTGCCCAAGGACCAATTGCTTTACGCGCATAGGTAGAAAATGAACCTGTATCTGGTTGTGCAACGGCCATTTCACCAAGCATACGCATCACCAGAAAAACGATAATACTGGTAATAATATAAGCCAGTACAGCAGCAGGACCTGCTTTGGCAATGGCAGCTGAAGAGCCGACAAATAAACCAGCACCAATAACGCCACCGATACTAATCATCGTGATATGTCGGTTGGAAAGTCCTTCACCTAATTTTGTTGTTTTAGCATCATTCATATTTTATTCCTTAAAAATACTTTTAAAATCATGATTTACATTGTTAAATCCTTATTAAAAAGAGAGAAAATCAATGACTTCCCCTCTATGACAGCAAAAATTAATTTAAAGTCGGCATCGAAAATTGTTTGGCTTCACGAATCTGTGTAGATGGCCAACGTTGGGTAATGGTTTTACGACGTGTATAGAAACGCACTCCATCTGGCCCATAGGCATAGAGGTCACCAAATAACGAACGTTTCCAGCCACCAAAACTATGATATGCAACAGGTACAGGCAATGGCACATTTATACCGACCATTCCCACTTGAATGTGGTGACTAAAATAGCGCGCAGCCTCCCCATCACGGGTATAAATACAGGTACCATTTCCATACTCATGGTCATTAATCAGTTGCATTGCTTCATGCATGGTTTCTACACGAATCACTTGTAAAACAGGGCCAAAAATTTCTTGCTGATAACTGGTCATGTCTGATGAAACCTGATCAATCAGCGTTGGGCCAACAAAAAAACCTGTTTCATAACCGACAGGTTTGGCGTCACGACCATCGACAACGATTTTAGCACCTTGGCGTTCAGCACTTTGGATAAAAGCTTGAACTTTATCTTTATGTGCTTGAGAAATGAGCGGTCCAAAGTCATTTTGTTGATCTGTATAATGACCAAACTTGAGTTGTTGCATTTCGTGAGTCAGTTTTTCAATCACCAGATCCGCAATTTCATCGCCAATTGCCACGGCAACAGATAAAGCCATACAGCGTTCACCTGAGGAGCCAAAAGCTGCACCTAATAATGAGTTCACCACATTATCAATATCCGCATCGGGCATGATAATCGCGTGATTTTTTGCCCCACCTAGTGCCTGACAGCGTTTGCCTGCTGAAGTTGCTGTACGATAAATATATTCAGCAATCGGGGTTGAACCAACAAAGCTGATCGCTTGAATATTTGGATGATGTAATAAGGCATCCACTGCTTGTTTATCACCATTGATGACGTTAAACACACCATCGGGTAAACCTGCCTGTTTAAGTAATTCCGCCAAATATAATGCTGCGGATGGGGTTTTTTCAGAAGGTTTTAAAATAAAGCAGTTTCCGCAAACAATCGCCATTGGGAACATCCACAATGGCACCATTGCTGGAAAATTAAATGGTGTAATCCCAGCAACCACGCCTAAAGGTTGAAATTCACTCCATGAATCAATATCTGGGCCAACATTTTTTGAGTATTCACCTTTTAAAAACTCAGGTGCACCACATGCATATTCAACATTTTCAATTCCGCGTTGTAACTCACCTTGCGCATCATGGCAAATTTTTCCATGTTCCTGTCCAATCAACTCACAGAGTTTTTCAGCATTGTCTTCTAGCAGTTGTTTAAACTTAAACATCACTCGTGCACGTTTAATCACAGGGGTATCACGCCATGCTGGAAAAGCCTGTTGTGCAATGTGAACCACGTGATTGACTAAGTCGCTATCTGCAAGCGCAACTTCTTTGCTGATCGCACCAGTGGCTGGGTGGTATACAGCTTGTGTTCTTGAGGTCTTGCTTACAAGTCCCCCTTGAATAAAATGCCCAACCAGTGTGATCGGTTGCACTGCTTCAACTGTTTCGGTATTAGACGGCTCGCCATCACTAAAATTTTCTAAATTGTTCATTACTTTTCCTTGTCTATGGTCTATCTGTTCCGTGTAGCTTTGCTTAGGGGGCTCACCCAAGTTATTTCACCTGATAAAGTGCTTCACCTACGGCATTCATCAAGCTGCTTAATTGCGCTTCTGTGCTGTTAAACATAGGACCAAACTGAAGGGTATCCCCGCCAAAACGCACATAAAAACCTGCTTTCCACAGCTTCATTCCAATTTCAAAACCTCGAATCGTGGCATCACCATCACGCGGTGCCAATTGCAAGGCACCAATCAATCCGCAGTTACGGATGTCGACAATATGGGGGGAACCTTTTAATTCATGGACAAGCTTTTCTAAAATTGGCGCTAAGTCAGCAGATTGCGAAATTAAATTTTCTTTTTCGAGTACATCTAAGGTGGCGAGAGCAGCGGCACAGGCAACAGGATGGGCCGAATAGGTATAGCCATGGGTAAATTCAATCGCATGTTCAGGTAGCTCTTGCTGCATAAACGCATTGTAAATTTCATGACTTGCCACCACACCACCTAATGGAATTGCGCCATTGGTAATCTGTTTAGCAAAGGTCAAAAGATCTGGTGTAACTCCGAAATGTTCAGCCGCAGTCCATTTACCGATACGCCCAAAGCCAGTGATCACCTCATCGAAAATCAGTAAAATATCGTGTTGGTCACAAATTTCTCGAAGACGTTGTAAATAACCAACTGGTGGCACGATACAGCCTGCTGAACCTGAAACAGGCTCTACAATCACTGCTGCAATATTAGAAGCATCATGTAATTCAATCAGTTTGAGCATTTCATCGGCCAGCTCAACCCCACCTGTCTCTGCACAGCCTTTGGTAAAACTTAAATGCGCTTGTAAGGTATGAGGCAAATGATCCACATCCATCAATTGACCAAACATTTTACGATTTCCACCAATGCCGCCGAGACTGGTCCCTGCCACGTTTACACCGTGATAGCCACGTGCCCGCCCAATCAATTTGGTTTTGCTTGGTTTGCCCTGAATACGCCAATATGCACGTGCCATCTTGATCGCAGTATCCGCAGACTCTGAACCAGAATCGGTAAAAAATACATGTTGCAGTTTTTCCGGCATCAGCTGAACAATTTTTTCAGCCAATTGAAAAGATAAAGGATGTCCAAATTGGAATGCAGGTGAATAATCCAATTTTGCCAATTGTTTACTCACAGCCTGTTGGATTTCAGGTCGTGTATGTCCTGCACCACAGGTCCATAATCCTGACAATGAGTCATAAATCTCTCGTCCATTACTGTCAACTAAATACGATCCTTTTGCGCCCACGATCATGCGCGGATCTTTATGAAAATTACGATTTGCAGAAAATGGCATCCAATGGGCTTGATAATTTAAATTCATCTGCTCATTTGACTGACTGGCTTCCAGTACGTCATCGCGGTCATTTGATGTATCGATATCAAACATAAGTACTCTTCTTGTTTTGTGGTTATCTCTTGAGTGTACAAAGCGAGATAGTTTTGATAAATTCAAAATATCTTGAGTTTAGATATAAAAAAGCAAAACTAAATGAAACCCAAAAAATTAAATCAAGTTACTGATTTTGATATAAAATTACTTAAAATATTTAAAACAGTCTGTGACTGTCACAGCTTCACTGCTGCTGAAAGTATCCTAGGGATTAGCCGTTCTGCGATAAGTTTGCATATGAGTGATCTGGAAAATCGCCTAGGGATTCGCCTCTGCCAACGCGGTCGAGCAGGCTTTTCCATCACCGATGAAGGTCGGGAAGTTTTAGAATATATAGAAGTACTGACCGCTTCGATTGAGGACTTTCGTGCGAAAATCAATCAAATGCATAATCAGCTCAAAGGTGAATTTAATATTGGTATTATTAATAACTTAGTCACGATGCCCAGTGCTTATATCACCAATACATTGGCGCAGCTTGCGGAAGAAAATACTGAGGTGGTTATTAATATTAGTATGAGCACACTGTCAGATATTGAGTGTCGTGTTTTGGACAATCGATTACATGCTGGGGCGATTCCTTTGGTCAGTCCATTGTCAGGCCTCGATTATTTTCATTTATATAATGAAGAGTCTTCCCTATATTGTGGACAAAACCACCCGCTGTTTCAGCATTTAGGTGAAATCAGTTTAGATGACTTAAAACGATGCAATACAGTACTTCCGAATTACGCCATTACCCCTGATGCAATGAAGTTGCATCAACGATTGAACTGTTCCGCCACAGCTAGTGATCGAGAAGGTATCGCCTTTCTGATTCTTTCAGGAAAATTTATGGGGTTTTTACCCGATCATTATGCGAAAAAATGGGTTCAAGATGGTTTGATGCAACCGATTTTACAAGAGAGAATGCATTACAGTACGCCGATCTGTCTAATTACCCACAAAGGAAAAAATTACAATATTATCTTAAAAACCTTTATGGATATATTAAATAAAACCATTCAACCGATAAAATAATATACAAAGATTTAAAACAGTTTTAAAATTCGATTATTTTTAATACACATTAAAATATAATCCAACTAAAATAATCAGATTATATTTTAACTTATCACACAGCATAATTTTTAATTTATGTTATTTACATCACAAATTAATAGGCTTAATAATAATCTACCACCAGTATTTTATGCTGATCACTTTCTAAATCTTGAATTTTTAAATGCGCCACACTATTGGCCTTTTTATCAACTAAGTTATTGAAATTAAAACTATCTATTGTGGTGGTTTTTCTCAGCACATCAATCGTATTATCAATCGCTTTGCAATTAGAATTATTAGAATCCTTTTCACATGTAAATTCTACAATCTGCCCTTGAAAATGAATCTCCTCTGCATAAGTGGCTAAACTTAAACTCGATATCGTTGTAAATGTTATTAATAAAAAGGATAGTTTTTTATTTAACTCCATCTCATTCCCCTCTAAAGAAATGGTGTAGTTAATTAATTACATAACCTTATTATTAATACAAGATTTTCCAATCAATAAATAAAAAAATAATTTTAAAAAATATGATTCACGTCAATTAATCATATTCAATTGTGACGGTTGCCATAGCTCGGACTTTTCCGGGCATCACTTTAGTTGCAGTCTGATAGTAACGCGCAGTCATTGGCACATTGTATTGAATATTATCATTTGACTTTAACGTGCCTAATTCTAGCTTGTCATTTTTAGCAATCACTTTATTCGAGTTTTTATATTGAGAAAGCAATTGTACGCCAACACCTGATGCATTACTTCCCGCAGCAGCATTGTTGCTAATAACATTTGTGGTATTGGTTACAGCATCATAATCAAAGCTTAGGCTGATTTTATTGCTTTCTTCATAACCCGTTGGGTTTTTTCCACCATTACACAAAATGTTGAGATCAAAGGCTTGCTCACCTTGCGTTGAGCCGACACCTTTAAAATCAACCTTATTTACCGTTGGCAGTGTCACCGTTTTATTAATATTGCCTTGGATTTCACATGATGAAGAAGCAATGGTAATCGCATTACCATATACCGTACTGGTTAAAAAAGGCTGATTCGGATAACCAATCACGTTATAACGACTATATTGTCCTGGGACCAATGCACCTGATCCTGTGGATGGTGCAGTTTTAACAATTTCTACAACGAAATATCCAGGCGATAAACGATAAGTGGTATATCTAGATAAACTTCTGGTATAAGGGTAATAACCTGAAAAGTTAGAATTATCTGCCGCTTCTCGGTATAGACGAATACCAATTCCTTCAATATTGGTACTATAAATTGAATTACCTGATGGGCTTATAGGATATCTCTGTTGCAAGACGGCTTCAATTGTGCCTGCTGAAGAATCACAAGAATATGTAGATCCATTCGATGAAATTGGAAATGTCGCTTTACGTAAAATCGTTCCAACGGCATCACTCGGTCTCACCACAACACGACCAACAGACATGCTCACATCTTGTGGTGTAAATCCACGTTGGGGTACACAAGCTGCATATGCGCCTGAACTCACGGTCCCAGCAATGAGCAAGAGCATACGATTTAAAACTTTAACGTTCATTGACATACACCTTCCGCCATAATCATATTTTGCTTTTTGTCTGCTGCTTGCGCAGAAACGTCATATTGAATTCGGCATTGTTCGTTGGCATTTTCGCCCCATTTCACTGTAACCGAGTCTGCAGTGGTATTGGTTCTTAAGTAAACCATACTTCCTTGCGCAACCATTCCAATATTTTCACCTTTTGTATCAAATACTTCTGCTGCAAAAGGTAAAGTTTCACCATTTTGTTTTTTGCTGCGAATATAAATTGCTTTACCAGTTTTCGTCGCAAAACTCACTTGTGAAATTGAACCTGCATAAGGTGCGATACGCTGACTTGTACCATCTAACTCTACATCTGTCGACATTCCTTGAGGATCAAGGCTAATGTCATTTAAACGATATGGGGTTACATATGGAATCACCGCATAACCAGATTTATTGATACTTAAACCTGTCGCATTATTCACTTTTGCACCAGCAGCTTCAGGTGCATACACCAATACCATGGTTTGCCCCTGATCTGGTCCAAACAAGACACCTTCAGGATGAGCAACAATATTACCACGTGCAGTCAACATGGCTTGTTGATAACCGTCAGCAGCACTGAATGAACCACCAACAGTCGCGTAGTTGGTACGATACTGAGCATTTAAATTGGCGCTTGGATTATCACCATAGCGCGTCGATACAGATGTACCATAGTTAAAACGATCGCCAACCACACCACTTACACCGACAGTCGCATTATCTTGCGTCATAATCGAGTTAAGGTTCGCTGAGCTTTTCTTAAATGAAAGTGGTAAGGACATGGTCAACATATACTCAGTATCACTATTGCTGATACTTGTAGCATTGTTTTCAACAATACGTTTAATTGCTGACAAACCATAAGTCAAACCACGATAGTTGTTGCTATAACCGACTTGATACTGGCGGGTTGTTTCCTGACGATTCCAGTAATCTACCCACGAACCTGTTGCATAAATGTTGCCAAAATCACGTGGTAAACCCTGATTTAGGGTGATCTGAAATTCACTGCGCTGTTTACCTACGTGAGCTGAGCTAATACCTTTATTGTCAAGGTCTTGTACCAATATCGCATCACGTAACTTATAAAAGTTTTCTGTAGAATAACGATATGCAGCTAAGGTCAAATTGGTATCTGTCGGTGTAATTAATTTACTATAACTGATACGGAAACTTTGCCCACTTTCACTTTTACGACGTTCAAAATCTGCTTGTGAATGCGTTACATCAAGTGCTATTGCGCCAATCGGTGTTGCAAAAGCACTGCCCAATGTCACTGCTGAATAGTCTTCTGAGAACTGTACACCACCATAAGCCGTGATCGAGTTGTTGATACCGCGTTGATATTTCCCTTGTACAATAAAAGGATCTAGATCGATATCTTTATCACGGAATTGACCCATTGACACAGAATAACGGCTCATTCCCGGACGGAGCATTTGTACAACAGATGCATAAGGAATTGAATAGCGTTGAATCTCACCATTGGCTTCTAAAATAGAAACTTCGAGTTCACCACCAAATCCTGTCGGATAGAGGTCATTGATTTCAAAACTACCTGGTGCAACCGTTGTTTGATAAATCAACTGACCTTGCTGACGTACTTCAACCTTGGCATTGGTTTTTGCATTACCGCGAATACGAGGTGCATAACCAATCATACTGTTGGGTAACATACGGTCATCACTGGAAAAATCGAAACCACGATAACCAAATGAATCAAAGATTTCACCGTCGGTAAAGCTTTCACCTAAAGTCAATACGCCACGGTATTGCGGGAATGCGCGTTGCACATAGGTGTTAATCGCGTCATAACTGGATTTAGATTGATTATCTGTGGTGGTGCGATCTTGCCATTGCCATTGACCATTATGGCGCAATTGCCAACCTGCCAAATTTGCACCAGCAGTTATCGAAGTAAAGGCGTTGGTAGTTTCTTGGCCACCTTGGGTTTGATTAAATGTTTTATATGCGCTGGCATTATAAGAAAGAAATGCAGCATTGATGCCACGATCCCAAACACTAGGGTCGACATAGCCTTGCGCATTTTTTTGCATCGCAACTTGCGGAATCGAAATATCGACACGTAAACGTGAAGTATCAAATTCATAAAACGAATCTTCAACCCACTGTTCAATTTTCTGACAACCAGTCAAAGCAAAACTTTCGCCTTTTTTTAACACGTCTGCTTTAACGCCGTATTCTAATAATTGGTTTGAGCTAAAGCAGGTAAACGCATTTTGATTATTTTCAGTCGCTTTAAACACCATACGGTGTTTACCAAACCAGTTACCATTGACATAAATATCCACATTATAGTCACCTGGTAACACAGGATTGCCATATTTAAAGCGATTTACATCTATCTTTTTGGCATCGCCAATTAAAAAAGCCGAATCAAATTCTGCTTCTGCAGCAGTCGGAGACTTTTCAGCCTCTTTTAAGTCAGTTTCAGATGCATTAACTAAAGCAGGAATGCTGAGCGTAATAACCCCACAAGCCACATAATAACTGATATGTCGCTTGATCCACTTGTAGCTTTGTTCATTTTTTTGCATAAAGAAGTCTGCCTATCAACAAATGAATAGGTTTTTTTACTCGCTTACTCTCAGATAAATGAAATGATTAAATCATCATTACGAAGGCGCTTTAAATTCCTTGCATTGAAGAAATTTAAAGACTTGTTCAATCTATTAAAACTTAATATTTCGCTCTACACGACCACCATAATCATTGATCGTGGTAAAGGTCATCTTAGCAACATTGGAATTTTTTAAACTCACCGTTCCATCAGAAAATGGTTTCAACATTAAGCCTTGAGAAATCAAATCAACGCGTTTGCCTGATTGATCTTGCATAATAGAGGTCAAGGTAATATGAAATGGTGTTGGGTTTTTTACGGTTAACTGAGTACCGTTATTGCTCCACTGTAATTTTTCAGGTGCCAAAGCGACATCTTCTTTAAGTCCAGCTGGGCGATAAAAAAACTTAATACGCGATCGAATCGCAAGTTGTAAAAAGTTATCTGGTACAACATTCTGATCTTTCGCAGAAGGCTTTGGTGGAATATCGAGAATATTTAACCAAAATAGCGTTTCTTGAGTTTTACTTAACTCATTTGCATTCGGCAAACTAGTAATACGTAAAGACTGCCCTTTTTTAGCTTCCACACGCGATATAGGCGGTGTAATCATAAAAGGCGCTTTCGATTGATCTGGAGTAGATTTCGCATCTCCTTCATCAATCCATGCTTGAACCAATGCAGGATTATTTCCGTTATTACTTACCTGTAAAGTAATTTCACGTGCATCAGATGGATAGATGACACGAGTACCATGAATGATGATTTCAGCATTCGCTGCACCAAACGGAATTAAAAATGCGAGTAAACCTTTTTTAAGAAAGGAATGATTCAAGAACATAACGATTATCTCTATATCTAAAATAAAGTAAAAGAGCTAGGTTGCCAGACAACCTAGCTCCGTACCATTCAATAAAAAATTATTGATAGATAATAGTATATTGAACAGATGTTGTTACTTTACCAGCAGCAGATGCATCAGTTGCATAATATTCAGCATAGTAATTAAGATCAGCTGCACCTTTATCCGCAACATCTACCCATTGAGAGTTAGTTTGCGCGCCAGAAGCACCAGCAGCAAGTACAGGAATAAATTGGTTATTTGAACCTAACAATTGAACTTGAACGTTTTTCGCGCCAGTTGCATCTGTATTGTTTAAACGACCAGTACCAAAATCAACTGTTGAACCTGGTTCAAAATAAGTTGCTACTTTGCCTTCAGAGCAGTTAGCCAAGTTGATTGTGAATGGCGTACGACCAGCGATATCACCAGTTTTAGCAAGAGTTTGCTTAGAAACTGTAGGAAGCGTTACAGTGAAATCTTTACCTTGTGGAGTCACGATATCACAAGTTTTGTCAGTTACTAGACCATTGATTGTGATTGTGCCGTCCGCTGCGAAAGCGCTAGACATTGCTAAAATTGAAACTGATGCTGCTAAAAAAATATTTTTCATACCAAGTATCCTATACAGACAAAAAAATGATTCGTTTCGGTCGTTGGCTATTATGCACACTGAAACAAAAATGTAAACAATGTCACACTTTATACAGCAAATAGATACAAGCGTATATAAATTTGTATTTTTTGAGCAAAATATTTTAATTATATATTTCAGTATGTTAAATAATTATTAAATTCATATTTCAGTTTTATTTAAAGATTTTTTTTTTGTAAATTTTACATAAAAAATTGAACTTCACGTTATTTCAGCATCAATTTAGAATTAAATTGATGCGTTTAGCTCATGCTTTTATGTAAATTGATCTCATCGACCCTATTCCAATTTAGCCATGTATATTTAGAAATTTAGGCTAAAAATAGCAATTCAAAAACTTACCTTTATGACTCCACAAAGTCCATCAAACAAGGCATATCCATGCTTTAGGCACTGTTTTAATCATTGATGTTGCGCTTCAATTCTGTATTTTCGCTGACCAGCGTTTGCCAAGTAACGCTGTTAAGATGCCCGATCATGGTATTTATATATGAGTTTAAGGAATGAATTTTTCAAAACAGTCTATATGATATTCAAATTTTTACTGTTCAAAATCATATAAATATTTTTTCTCATAAAAATGTGAATTAGTTAACATATTAATATTTGTGTTGTGTTTGAACCTATTTCTGAACAATCTATTCAGGACTACACCTCTTCACCTGTATTGTTTTTCTCACTTTATCTAGATAATCGCCTACATCAACATCTACAACCGCCCAGATAAAGCCTTTAAAATCTTCATCATTAAGAAACTTACTTACTTCTGATGCCAATGGAATATTTTTGCCATCTTCTGCAAGAATCTCCAAATGATCTGCAATTGCTTCCTTAGCATTGCTTAATGCTTCTTCAAAAGTATCACCAGCAGAAAAACATCCCTGAATATCAGGAACAATCACGCCATAGGCTTCATCATTCGAACCTTTTTCTACTGCAATTGGATATAACATACTCACCTCTTTTAAAGAAAATGAAGCTTGGATGCAGTGGGTCACTCAAGACCTGCTTGCTTTAAGATGCTTTTAACAGTTCCAGTTGGTAAATCTTTTTTAGGGGGAGGTACTGTGACTAGCCCCATTTAAGTCAGATCTTTTAAGTGCTGTATCTTATATCTGTATTCAAATAATAAATATTTTCTCTTTAAAAACGCTGACAGTTTATTTACCCAAAACTTCATTTCAAATATTTAAAGCAGTAGCAGATGCTATTTAAATATATTATCAATAGCTTATACTGATCTTTTTAAAATGATTTTTACTCCTATTCAACATAAATTCAGATAAGTAAAATTATTTCAGAATAGTTTAAAGTTAATTATTTTTAGTATTTTAAATTTAAAAATTAATCAAATGTAATTCTGACCTGATTTTAAAATAAATTTTAGCTCAACACGCTTAAATCTAACATTAAGGCAACTAAGCTTTCAAATAAAAAACTTATAAAAAAATCACTTTATATAAAAGATTAAAATTCTTGCATAGTTGACGTGATTTTTTAAATTCAATAAAGAATTATAAAACCTTAAATCAGCCAAAATAAAAATCTTAAACCCTAAAATATTTATTAGAAAGTATTTTGAATGTTATTGTTTAGCTATCTACAAAAATCCGAATAAATTTTAAAACAATCAATCACAACCTCAAACCTAAAAACACTTAACTTCTAACTTATGACCGTAAATAAAATTAATTAAACCATTAACGGCTTAAATCTATAACATATGGACTAGAACCATATAAAAAAATGATTTTCTTTTCCTCATGTTCGATTTTGTGAATTTCATAATCAATCAATCCGTTTACAGAGCTAATTTCAATTTCATTGGCATCATCAACAATTCTCGACTTATTATTTAGGCAATATTTGAGTTGAACAACGAATATCTTATCCAGATTGCTCATTTGTTTTGCAACAACCAATCTACTTGTTTTAGCCTTGTTATTCATTTGAACGTTCATAGTCATTTAATCCTCACCAATAACGTGGTCTGATGATTTTGAAAGTAGTCTTTGAATGACTGTTCTTGTAACTGAATACTGCTTAGCTAAAGAATAGACACTTTGACCATTTTTAAACTTTTCTAAAACCTCATCTTTCTGGGCTTTATTCAAAATTTCTGGCCGACCGACTTTGTTTATATTCTTGTTACCAATCTTTCTATTCGATTGAAGTTTTCCATCGAAGTCAGAACAGATTTTTAGAAAATGAAAAAAAATCTTTTTTATGTCTCCTTTAATCTCTTTCTTTGAAAATTCCAAACAGACTAAACGTATTCCCTTTTTAAAAATAAAATTGACACTCGAATATATTTCTTTGAAATCACTACCCAAAGAATCTATTCCATCTATTAATAAAAGATCTCCGCTTTCCAGTGTGTAATTAATCAAATTTATAAGCTTATGCCTAAATTCTAAAGGTATACCTATTTTCACCTGTTCAAATACAAGCCTATTTTTCGGTATTTCATAACCATACCCAAGAATATAGTCAGCATAATTAAATTCATCCATTGAGAATTCATCAATTCTGAAGTATGCATAAGTCCGCACAATAAGCCCTCTTCAAATAATAACAGTTATATTCAGTATTTTTTAGAAAAACAAATATGTATAAAACATACAATTGATTTAAAACACAGCCAAATAACCACCCACCATTATAATAAATAATTATTTAAATCCATATTTTAATTAAAAAATTAAAACACAAATTAAGACCATAAAAGAATAGTCGAAAAACAAAAAAAACAAATATTGTGCCAATGCCAGCACCTTTAAACACCTTCACCAAATTATTTTAATATTGAGATATTTCACATAAAAAATGCATAATAAAAAATAAAATACACTTGTATATGTATAATAAATAATTTTAAGAAAGGGTTTAAATAAAGTGAACAGCTACCATATTTTTATAAAAAAATATAATTAAAGAGAGTTTTTATTTAATATCAATAAAAAAATAAACTGTAAAATTACCACTTAATAAAGCCATGATAAAAATGATTATCATGGCTTTATATCGTCAAAACTCAACATTTACCGTTATGGTGTCTGAATAATTACCAGCCGGCAGACTTGGTGAATTCGTGTCCAGAACTTTTGCAGTAAAGGAAAAACCCTGCTGGTTGGTATTATGCTGCCCCGGATTCGTTGTCGCCTCGAGACTTGACCAGCGTTCATTGCCATTACTGCCCCAACGTTCCGTCGTTGCATTTTTATAAATCTCATAGCGTAGAAAATTATTGCTATTACTCGCCTTCATTGCACGTTGATTGCCAGTTTGTGGATAGAGTCCATTATTTAAACCAACATAATAAGGTGTATATACTGAGCAACGTACGCCTAGAGAGGTTTGAACTGGTGTAAAAACATCTGCAAAAGGTGATGTTCCAAAATTAACAGCATTGGTGGAAATACGGCAATCAGGTAAAACGTCAATATATAAGTTCAAGTTTGCATCACTCCCGGGGCCCCAATTAAACCCGATCCCCAAAAAGCCTCGGCTAAAACCAGGGCTTTCAAAAAAGGCTCCAATCCCGAGCGCTGCGACGGAAGGTACAGAGTAATACCATTTGACTTTAAAAGGTTTGTTCGCTGTATATCTCCCAGGTGATACAGTCTGTCCTGGGTTAATTTCAGCATAAAATGGTAAAGAGCCATCTACGCCAGAAAAGATTTTAAGGAGAGTAAACGTACTCATATCAATTTCTTTACCCAGACCAATTGCTTGATTATTAGTATCCAAATAATTGACAAACAAAGTTTCACCCGTCAGGCTATTTACATAATTGTCTGGTATTTGATCAACCCGATACTTCAAATAAGTCATATTCGCAAAAGCCATACTAAACCCTTCACACCTTAAACCCGCACTAAACTGATGGGATTTAGTTCCTTGCTCCGTCAGCGTCATAGATGAAATCGTACCCATAGAAACATTACCACTTGAGGTGATAACACAAGCCGCTTGACTCTGAGCAGTAAGCAATATCAACCCAGAGAATAATAGACCTGCAGGCATTAATTTTTTTAAAGTAATCATGGTTGAGCCACCTCACGACAAACAACCGACTTAACCACTGCAATCTGTTGTTGCGCTTGTTTTAAATCCAACGAAAAGTTTGCTTCACATATGCGCTGATCTGATAGTTGCACCCGAATGCTATTTTCTGCACTCAGATCTTCAAGATAAGCAATTCCATCCATTCCCACATAACTCGATTCTTGATCGGCTCGATGTACCACCGCACCCACTGGAATCGCTTGCCCATTGCTTTGCACTAAATACACATTCGCCGCATAAGACTGTTTGATTGGGAAGCCAATCACCACACCTGAACCTCGTTTTGCTGCGATCCGATTTTCAACTTGGGTTGCATTAAAGTTGGAAGGTAAATCGATCGGGTTGATGCTGTATTTAGCCGCGTAATAAGGCGTCACTGACGGTACAAAAACATAGCCCTTAGCGTTACTCCGCCCCACTAGACTGTTTTCATAATGCACGGGTACATCTGCAACTTTATTAGTATCAATCAAAGCAAAAGATTCACCCAGTCGATTGGCAACGAAAACATTGCCTGACATCAACACCACCGAACCGGAAAGTCCAAACCAATAGTTGTAATCATTGCTACCCGACATACCGACATCGCTATTAAAATATTGGTTACGGTAGCTCACACGTGCTTGATTGTAGTCATCGCTGTTTTCATTAAAACGTCGACTTAAATCAACACCAACACCACCTGCCAACGGTGTGCTACGGTTAAAGTTGACATAACCATAATCACCACTGGATTGTTGGCTATAACCTAGACTGGCAGTGGATCTGCTCTTGGAGAAGGGAACCGACAACTGAAATGCAGCACTCCAATCTTTTTCCACAAAATCCCGATTGGCACTTAACGACACTGTCGCACCACGCATATAAGACGGGAGTATCGGTGCCCACGACAGATTCATCAGTTTATTTTTAATGTCACGGTTCTTGGTCTGGATATAAGCCACCCCAAAAGTCCCTGATTTATCTGTGGCAAAATACGTGTTGGCAACCGAACTTTTATGATTGTTGGCTGAGATCAAATTGCTATATTGCAAGCGTGAAAGATCATAATAACCCTGATCACGTTGGGTATGATTGAGACTAAATCCAAAACGCTGCTGGTTATAGCTATAGCCTAAAGTATATTGATTTCCCTTTAGGTCTTGACTACTGATTCGATTAAACTCACGATCTGCCCAGCTTTGAGTTGCTGAGCCACTTAATACCCCAAACTGATTTAGCTTAAGCACTGAACCGAGTCCAGCCAACTGAATTGAATCTGATAGTTCAACCCGCCCTTCAGCCGTGAGCCAATCGTTAATCCCGTAACGTACATCCGCCGAACTGGCAAATTTGCCATATTCAAAGTTTTTTATTCCATAATCTTCGCGGATCTGCCCCATGGACACGGAATAATCCAATAATCCGGGTTTAAGCAAAGTATTCGAAATATAAAATGGCACTGATGTTGCCACCTGACGACCCACGCTGTCGGTGGTGACAATCACCGCCTCGCCTTTACCGTTGACAAACGGAACATTATTGAGAATAAAAGGACCAGATTGAACATCAGTTGAATTGGCTTTCTGTCCATTGATCAATAAATCTACGGTACTTGGTAAGGCCGCTTCGCCTTTAAACTGAGGTAAAGGATAGGTTATCAAATCTGGACGGGTACCAAAATTACGCTGGAGCTGTAATCCACCTAAACGCACTGAACTTCCCCATGCGTTTTTACTTCCCGTAATCACATCACCTGCTAAGAATGAAAGCACACTGACAGGATCATCATATTGCCAAGTTGTGTCATAACGACGGTAGCCATCATTGTTTTGATTGGATGAGTCAAAATCAGTTTTGCTATAAACCCCTGAATTTCTTAGTACCCCATAAGGTGAGAAAAAGCGTTGCTCTGTAAACAGCGTACTGCTATAGCCACCATTCTCTGGGCGGTAAGTATAAAAGTCATAGTTATTTAATAAACCGATACCCGACTGCGCTGTTTCAGGTTGATACCAAGAATCTAAGCCGCGTATCTGCACCGGCATCCAGCTAGCAGGTAGATCCAGACTAAAATACTGTTGCGCTGAATTGTACTCATACTTTAATTCTGGGATCTGATTGAGACTAACCCAATCTGCAGCCTTGCCCGAAAAGCCGAGTGTAAACACATCCAGATCGGTCAGGTTTTTTTCTGATTGTTGCTGCAGTGCATCCGTAGGCAGCTTAATCTGTAACTCATCTAGTTTCGATTGCTGGATAAAATAATGATCTCCTTTGACAATGACGGGGATCACTTGTCGCGTCGAATATTGATTGATCACCAAGTCCAGATAGAGCTTAAATAAGCTATTCACTTCTGAAACATCTCGTGGTGGCGGGGGTAAACCATTTGCATAGACATTGCAGCTCCACAATGGGATATTCGCAAACAATATCAACGTCAGGCTTTTGCATAAAAAGGAAGGTGAATTTAACCCTGATAGATAACCCATTTATCCTCCCCCTTCTTTTTTAATCTCGATCAAGTCTTGTTTCGCCCCTGAACTGTCAACCCCATACAAGCTGGTTTGACCACTCAGGCTATTCACAAACTTGTTGTCCAAATCAAACTTCATGGTGCTGTTTGCCAACACATAACCAAAGGTGGTTTTGCCAAAAGCCATTTGTTCTGAAGTCGGGGTTAATTTAATGCCCGATAGCCTTGAAAATTTTGAACCGGTATTTTTAATATAAAGCTCGGGTTTGCCCTGTTCATTATTCTTGATCCACCAACTTAATATCGGTTTCGCCAAGGGGTTTTTAGCATTGGCTTTTTGTGAAACTTCGGTTAAACCACTGCCAAGCCCTTTGCCATAGGCAAACAAAGGAATGGAATAACGCATCTGAAAACTGACCGTAGATACTTCTTTATCCTTTTCTGGATTGAGCTTAATCGGTAATTCATCAACAATAATTCGATAGGCCAGTTCTTTGGCATCAGGTACAGCAGCCGAGCGGGTTAAACGCAACATATGCTTTTCACCCGCTTTAATCTTTGCCACGGGTGGACTCGGAATAACCTCAGTTTGCTCCGCATAAGCATCTTGCTGATGATTCTGATCCCATTTAAATACCCGAATCTGTACCATGGCATCAGAGTTACCGGTATTTTGTAGCCATACTGCAGTGGCTTTTTCGTTTTCTTCAATTTTTGGATAGATTGGCCAGATTAAAAAAGTGGCCTGTGCGAATACCGGTGAAGTAACCATCAATATCGCGGCCGCAGAGAAAGTTCTGCCCGACCATATTTTCATTTTATTTAAGCTCATAGAATCACCATGTAATCGTTATTGCGACCGTATCTTTATAAAGGCCTGCTGATCGTGGTTGATTGTTATTATTCAAGTCTGCAACACCGTAAACTGCAAAACCCAGTACGGTGTCCAAAGCAGTTGTTGCCGTGAGTGGATAAGTGTCTCCACTGGTATATTCACGCTGAGAATTACTGTCTTGATAAAGCTGATAAGACACAAACTCATTCTGCTGTTCATGTTTCATCCGCCGAAAGTTATTTGAAAAGTGATCGCCACCATTCAACATCACCTGTACGGGTAGCCGTGCAGTACATTGGATATTCCAACTTTGTGTCGTATTGATCACTGATCCACTCAACTTTCCCTGCGTCACAACAGGATGACGACCAAAATCCAGTTGTTGTTCAACATTGCTTAACCCACACCCATTAGCAATGGTTGCTTGGACTGTAAAAGTTGCATCTGTTTCAGCATATACCCACTGCACAGCCAACATCAGCAGAACACTTAAACCTATTTTTTTCATGATTTCGTTCTTTAAAATTCGATGGTAATTGGAATAGTGTCGGTATATTGCCCAAGCGAGACTGACCGACCATTATTAACAGTTTGGCCCATGAGATTAAGCGTTTGCGGCTGACCATTATTGGTCAAAGTAATGGATTGATTGGGTTTGAGTGCTTCGCGAGCAGTTCCATATAAGATGTTGTAGGCAAGAAAATCTGTGCCATTGCTGATTGCACGAAAATAATTTGCGCTAAAAGGCGCTGGAACCTTGCTGTCATTCTGACCCGCACCAAAAGTAACTTTTATTGGGGAATTTCCAGGGCATTGAATGGTCAAACCTGAAGTAGAAGCATTACTTAAGCTGGTCTCAATCACTTTATTAAATGTGGCTGTGGTTTCTCCGAAATCCAGTTGACCAAAATTCAAACCATTTGTTCCATTATTAACAGACTGATTATTAATTTCACATGAGGGTTCTAATTCAATCTGTAAGTTTAATTTGGCTGCCAACTGTGCTGCACTGGTAAATGACGAAATAAAACCACAAACCAGCAATCCCACGCATTGTTTAAGTAACAGGTGCATACGTTCCTCCTTAAAACAGGCCTGTTCAACAACAAGCCTGTTCACTGTTACGTATACTGATTAGAAATTAACAGTCACCAATAAAGTGTCTGTATAATCACCCTGTGCTTTTGCAGTGCCGTTGTTCGCAGCAATTGCACCAAAGATTGGAACTTCTTGAGATACACCTGTCGCAGCAGTGAAAGTCTGAGCTGTATTAATGACATATGGATTGGTACGTGCTGCATCACGATAAACGTTATAGCTGACTACATCTGCGGCAGTTGTATGTTTAAGACTACGATCAGCGCGTTGACCACCATCAATGGCAACAGTAAAGTTAACATCTGTTGTACCATCACATTTCACATTGAGATGGCTGCCCGTACCAGATGAAGCAACTTGTGCAGTAAGGGTATTGGTCCAAGTGCCAGAAGTTTTACCAAAATTCAATTCACCAAATTTGTTGATATTGCCATTCACTGTAGAACCTTCAACAGTACACCCTGTTGAAACATTCAGTTTTACATCAACCTGACCCGTCACTGCTGCTTGTGTAGTCGCGATATACCCTGTACCCAATAAAATAGTAAGGGTTAGTTTTGTAAAAATATTCATATTAAATCCCATGGTATGTATTATTTATTAACTTTTACACAAGAAGTGTGAAAGCATCTACATAATTACATGTGATAAATATGCGTTCAATAAATACACTAAAAAACACCATCGACTAAATATAAGTTTTTATATTTTAAAATAAATTTTCAAATCAATATGAATTAAATTACACCAAAGATTTAAACATATAAAAAACACTAAAATAATTAAGATTATTATAGATATATGCTTATATATAATTAACTACAAACCCAATATTTACAAACATGCTGAGCAAAAAAAACCCATTCAATTTTTAGGGGGAGAATGGGCGACGATATGGCATTATAACATGCTGATCGAAAACTTTTAATTGACAAAAAGATAAAATTCGTCAATTTAAATTTCAATAATTTAACTTAAATATAATTCTATAAAAATTCATCTCCTTCTTGTGCTTCCAATACATTTTGTTCTTCCACTCTCAGCGAAATATGTAAACCTAATGCAGCAACGGCATTATAAATAAAATCATTTTCCATAATATCCAAGTAAAAATGACTTTCCCTGCTCACTTCCTCATAAAGCCATGTGAGGTCATGTCGATTATCTTTCATACAACTCTGTTTAAAATCACCCAGCTCACCATCAATCTCTTTTCTCAGCATTCGAATAAAATGCTGACGAGATGCCTGATTATTAACCGCATAAAAAAAATGAGAGTTTTCATCCATTCCTTTATGAAAAATCATTTCATAGATCTTTATCATACACACCCACTATTTATGAGTAGAGTTGTTTATCGCTCAATAGGTTGATGAAAAATTTTCCATTTCAAATTCGTGGGTATTATTTATCACCAAACTCATACTATTTCAAAGTTAAGTATTTAATTTCACTGAATTAAATACACAAAAAACATAAAGCAAGTGTATAATTATTATGAAATTATTTACTAGCAACAATCTATTGATCGCCGGTGTTTTGAGTCAATATCCATCCTATTTCATCAAAATAAAAATATGTTATTCTATGAAAAAAAATAAGACCAATTGTAAATTAAATAAAAAATCTTTTATTTATCTATATTCCAGATGAACAATAATAAAAATACAAAACAATAGAATAAATTTATATTTTTTGAGAAATTAATCATATATAATATTTCCAAAATAAAAACCAAAGCATTATAAACACCAATCTCAATAAGAAATAAATTTTAAAAAATACTTATTATGTGACAATTAATCATTGTAAAAACCTTTAAAACAAAAATCAAAAAATAACAAAAATAAATTCATTTTTATAAAAACAGCCAAGTATTAGAACATAAAATATTACATAAATATTCAATAAATTAATCTTATCCATTAAAAAACTTAAACCTCAAATAAAAATTAGCAACCCCTAAAATTAAATTTAAAAATTACATTTACATACAAATAAAAAACAATCAATATCAGAGTTATATTCATAATAAAAACCTGATAAAATACACCTTAAAGTTAAGCTTCCTTACCCACACAAAGATTAAATATGAAATTAAAAAATATCAAAACTATACTGTTTTTATATTTAAAAATAACTTAAAAAAATTTAATAGTCCACTAAAATAATAAAAACAGATCATAAATTCAAAGTTAAAATAACAAGTTGGACAAAGGTTTTACTTATAAAAAAGATGAAATCGAAATTTATTTTCAAAATTTTTATGGTGATGATTCTTGGTTTTTATTTGAATTATATTCTTTTTAGAAGCAAAATAAATCTGATTTAGATAAATTAAGAAACTTGATGGACAGTTAAGCTCATATTCGTTTTAAACTCAATGATGAGTCTGAAATATTTTTAAACGAAATCTCAGAAATATAAAAGATCAAATCATTTTACGAAGATTGTTAATCAGCCACTTGTAAGCTGAGTGTAAATTATCCATCAATTTGATTTCCAAACGTTCTCATGATGAAGTAGATCAAGCATTAAAATTGATAAGAATAAAATTTTTACCCATTCGTTCACGTCCATAGATGAAAAAATGAGCATGGAGAGTGAGTCAGATTGGTATTGGACGTTCCTCTCGCGTTGGGAAAAGACGAGGATGAGGGCGCTTTTGTGTTGATCTATACTTTTAAAAAGAACTTATAAAAGAAGCCTATTCAAAATATCACGTTAAAAAATCTTATCTTAATTGTCTTTTCGATATTGGCGTAGCGTATAGCCTGTATGCTTTTTAAAATAACGACACATATAGGAAGCGTCATTAAAATGCATCTGGTCAGCAATCACTTGAATTGAGAGTGTATTCATTTTAAGTCGTTGTTTAAGATTAACAATTACCAGCCGATCTATCAGCGTTTTAGGGCTATCATTAAAAATTTGCTTACACAATTGCGATAAATAGTAGGGACTAATGTTTAAGGCTTGTGCATAAAACAAAACCTCCCGTTCAGCGTGACAGTGTATTGCGATCATTTCCCAAAACTTCCAACATAATCTTTCTTTTCTTGTGTACTCATTCTTGGCTAAGGTCTTTTTGTGATTGACGATTTCAGACAGTACCAGAAAAAAATTTTGCAAGTGATTGCATAATAATGTGCGCTGATACTGTTCTGTGGATTTAATAATAAAATCGGTTTGAGATTGCCATATCTTGATTAAACCTGCCTGTTCGGTATTGGGGGAAAAATGTGGCATTTGATTGAGATAAGCAAATAAAGCGTTTGGTAAAACAGCGGCAACTTCAGCAGCAAAATGACGATTAAATATACAATAATTACAAGAAAAATCAGCCGATTGGTTTTTTATAATAGTCAATGAATCTTCTGCAAGAACCAAAAAATCACCTGCTTGCAAATGGTAACTTTTAAACTGAATGCTTAAATCAGCATGGCCTTGTGTAATAAAAATAAGTGAACAATATGCTAATAGCAAAGGCTGGTTTAACGAATCACTTAGATGACTTGTTCCCCATAAATAATCTTTTGCATTTTGACGAAGATAATTTAGATCACTTTGCATTTTGAATAAAATTTATTAAATATCTGCCTAATTATAATGATTTTGTTTTGAAAAGCACCGAAATTGCCAAAATATGCGCATAGGAAGCAGTCCCTATAATACGTATAGTTCATTTTGAAATGAGATGAATTTTATAAGAGGCTTTAAAAATATGATTTTGACAACTGAACGCTTAGTTTTACGACCTTGGCAGGAAAATGATGCAGAGAGTTTATACGAATACGCAAAAGATGAACGCGTTGGGCCAATTGCGGGCTGGCCCGCACATGAAAGTCAGGCACAAAGTTTAGAATATATTCAGACAGTTTTTGCACATGATGAAGTCTATGCGCTTGCGAAAAAGCAAGACAATCGAGCCATTGGCATGGTCGGTCTACTGATTGGGCAAGACAGTAATTTTGATATCGCTGATAATGAAGCAGAAGTTGCTTATTGGATTGGTGTACCCTTTTGGGGAAATGGTTTTATACCTGAAGCGGTTAAAGCAGTCATGCAACATGCCTATGAAGATTTGCAATTACACGCTTTATGGTGTGGTTACTTTGCAGATAATGAACAGTCACATAAAGCACAAGCAAAGTGTGGCTTTAAGCATCATCACACTGAAACAGATAAATATAATCAGTTTCTAGCGGATTACCGCACAGAGCATATCAGCTATTTATCACGTGAAGAGTGGGTCAAATTGCCTGCACATTACAAAGTAAGCAAATACATGGATTAGAATCAATTAAAGTTAACAAACATCAGAGATATTAATAAATAAATTAAGATCATCTTCTGAACGATTCATATGAAGCGAGAGAGCTTATTGATCTCTCTGATGCAGCTATGTAATTAAATTTTTTGAAGAACTTTAAGTAAGGGCGAGATTCGCCCCTTACTTTAGTAATTCAAATTCACGATAAGTAATGCCAATGCTGCTGGAATCGCTTGTATGTAAATAATTTTCTTACTTGCCGTTAAGCCGCCATAAATCCCAGCAATCAATACACAGCCCAAAAAGAAATTTGCCAGTGGTAAGGCATAAATTACAGGTGCACATAAAGCCCAAAATAAGCCTGCTGCTAAAAAGCCATTATATAAGCCTTGATTTTGTGCCATGACTTTGGTGAGCTGTGCTTTTTCAGGCGTATTCCCAAATGCTTTTAAACCGTATGGTTTATCCCATAAGAACATCTCTAAAACTAAAATATACACATGTAGCAGTGCAATTAAGACAATTAAAATTTGTCCAATCATCGTTTTCTTCCTTATTTTAAAAACGCTGATAGATCAGTCTCGCAACTGATCTATGCCAAGTACATTTATGGTTTTAATAACACTTTGCCTTGGCGTGCACCTTCAGTTGCTCTGGCTGCTGCTTGTTGAATTTGATCGAAACTAAATACACCTTCAACAGGTAATATTAATTTTTTCTGTGCAGCTAAAGTCACCAATTCTACAATTAACTCTTTTTTGCGTTCCGCAGACAATTGCTTATTGACCACACTTGCCCAGAAGCCTTTGACTGTCGCTTGTTTAAAAATAAGATCACCTGATGAAATTTGCATCAGTTCACCCGTCATACTACCAAATGAAACCAAGACACTATTTTCACTGAGTAAAGCTAACATTTCACCACTGGCTTTACCGCCAATCGAATCTACCCCAGCGATTAAAGGTTGATCTGCATGTATCGCTTTTACTTGATCTTTCCAATCCGCTTGATCAGTCGCCACTACATTTTGAATACCTAAACCATTCATTTCTGCAATCGCATCACTACGGCGAACCAAATGAATGACTTTTTGACCACGGGCGTTTGCAATCATCGCAACAGTTTTACCCACAGCGCCATTGGCTGTGTTTTGGATAAGCCACTGATCTTGTTTTAAATCAATAAAATCTAACAGCATCAGTGCACTAATCGGCATACCAATCAATTGAGCAGCGGTTTCATCATCTATTGCATCAATTAAAGGCACAACACCATGTGCAGGTGCAATAAAGTATTCAGCCCAACTGTCGTGGACTGCTGCAACTGCAACACGCTGCCCGACGGACACTGCATCGACACCTTCACCGACAGCATCAATCACACCAACAGCTTCACTCCCACCAATCGCAGGAAGTGTCGGCTTGTAGCCATAATTGCCTCTCACCGTCCAAATGTCATGGTTATGCATTGGAGATAAAATCATTTTAATACGAACTTCGCCTGCTTTAGGCTCTGGCTTTGGCATGTCTGCAGATGCTAATACGTCGACAGGTTCGCCAAAAACTTGATGAATAATACTTTTCATTTGTTGTTCCTATATAGGTTTTAGTAATTGCTGTGTGGTTTCTAAAGCCAAATAAAGTGGTTGTTTGTTCTGCGCCAGTTTCGCCAATAAAGCTGCGCCTAACCAGAGTTGATACATGGTTTGTGCCATTTTCTCAGGCTCAATATGTTGTGGAATTGAGCCATCCTGTTGCCCGTCACTGAGTAAATTTGCAATGCGTTCTGTCAGCTTTGTCACACCAAAATTTAAAATCTGACGCATATCTTCCGATAAATCAGAGACCTCTGCGGCAAGTTTTACAATCAGACAATTCTCAGCCCAGCCACCATCGTTATGGCATGGATCATCAATCCATGCTTGCCAAAGCGCAACTAAGCGCGCATAAGCACTCCGCTCTTCTTGTAGAATCAATTGATCGATTTTCACTTTATAATCAGCAAGATATTGCTGTAAAAGTGCACAACCAAATGCTTCTTTGGAAGCAAAGTAATAATAGAACGAACCTTTGGGTACACCACAAGTCGTTAAAATTTCCTGCAAGCCAACGCCAACAAAACCTTTATGTAATACCAGCTTAAAACTGGTATTTAAGATATGCTGGCGAGTCGCTTCACTTTTATCTGATCGTTTCATGTACACACTATAAATCAATAATAGACCAGTCGTCTATAAATTTATAAAAAATTTAATTAAGTAAGATAGTCGAAGGGCTTAAGTGCTTATTAGAGAGTAAATTAGATTATTATTTGAGAGGATGGCTGAAAATATCAGCCATCCTTCAATTGATTTAGAACTTTGCACGTAAGGTAAGCGTTGCATTTCGAGGATTACCAAAACGAATAGTTCCATCGCTATAAATTTGTGAATAATATTCTTTGTCAAAAATATTATTGATATTCAATGCAATATTCACTTTATCACTTAGTGGATAGCTTGCCACCAAGTTAGCAATCGTATATCCGGGCTGACTATAAGGATGTTCGCTATAACGACCCACTTTCCAAGTACTTTGATAATTTGCACCGCCGCCTAGGATTAAATTATTAGCAAATTTATAGGTCGCAAATAAACGTGCAATATGTTCAGGCGTATCCTCATTAAAAACCAAACCTTGATTTGTAGGGTCGTTCGCATATTCCGTAGTATTGTATGTGTAGCCAAAACTCAAATTAAGATTGGGTATAATTTCACCACGAATCTCAGTTTCAATCCCTTTACTGATCACCTCACCCGATGCAACATTACAATAAGCCTCACCACCATTAAATGGGCATTGGCCTTTGGTGCTTTCATCTCGTATTGAGCGATTAATTTGGTTGGTTTTAAACCCTGCAACTGATGCAATTAAACGATCATCCCAAAGCCCTGCTTTTAACCCGATTTCATAAACATTCCCCTGTACTGGATCAAGTAATGTCTCATTACGATCTTTGACATTTTGCACAACAAAAGTATCGGTATAACTCGCATATGCAGTCAATGCATCATTGATAGCGTAAGTAAGCCCAAAGTATGGTGTTAAAATATTTGATTTCTTATATTCATTGACACTTTCATAATTGCTTTGGCGCACACCTGCAATAACTTTCAGCGGATCAATAATATTTAAACGCGTGGTGAGGTAGTATCCTGTCTGGCGTACCTGATCAGTGCTGGTATTTTGATAACGTGGTGCGATATAAGGTAACTGATAAGGACTGTAATTTTTAATATTGACGTATAAATAGTCACGCGTCGGTGTTTCCCCTCCGCCAACTAAACTATAATCTTCTAGCACTTGGTCCCAACTTGTCCATGCACCTGTAATATTACTTTTACTGTGATTTGCACCAAATACCAAGTCATGCTCACGACCGAATAATTGATATGTCCCTTTTGCAAAAAAATCATAAATATCTAATTTTTGCTCATAGTTATATCCGTACTTATAAACAGTTGCTAAAGCATCATCAGCACTTGTGGTTTTTGGAGCCACGCTCAATGAAGTAAATGCCATATCCATGGCATAGTTTGCCTTCATATAGCTGGCTTTTACTTCCCATCCATTATTAAATTTATGGCTTATATCTAAGAAAGCTTGTGTATTGGTTTTATCCCAAAAATCTCTGTAATCACAACCACAGTTGGAATTATCGATACCTATTTTTTGACCATTGAAATAGTTAGGAATTGTATTGACGGGAACTGCATGTTCACCTTGACGTGAATATCCAATATTCAATAGCGTATTTTCAGTTAAATCACTGCTCACGATTCCATACAAAACATTAGAATCACGAGTAACAGATTTCATAAATGAATCACCATCTTGACCTGCCACCACTAAACGACCACGCACACTTCCAGATTGATTCAACGGACCAGAAACATCCATTTCTCCACGTACAGTATTCCATGAACCATAACTGACAGCGCCACTCGCCTGAAAAACTTCTGTTGGTTTTTTACGAATAAGATTAATTGCACCAGACGGGTCTCCTGAACCTTGCATTAACCCTGCTGCCCCTCGTAATACTTCAATACTTTCAATGGTTGCCATATCTGGTTTAGAGGAGGTGACATTACTTGCATTTACAGCAACACCATCATATTGCAATATATTTGAATTCCAGCCATCTCCAACATTAAAGCCTCGGATAGAAAAGTTGGTCCTCTCCGTATTATCCCCTGTAAGCAAAATCCCTGTTGTATTTAAAAGTGCATCACCCAAATTTGTTGCACCCATATCTTCGATTTGTTTGCGGGTAATCACTGAAACCGATTGTGGGGTTTCTTTTATACTCAAATCGAGTTTAGTCGATGTACTGGCATTCTTTTTAGTGTAGTTATTTTCTGTATTGTTTTCTGCTGTGACAACGATCATGGGTAAAGCATTTGTTTGTTCCGTTGTTGCTTCTGTCGCAGCATAAGCTGTCCCAATCCAACAACTATAAAGTGCAAGATAAATTGCACTTTTAGCAAAAATTCGATTTTGAGAAATCCATTTATTCACGAAATAAAACTCTTAATCTAAATAAAAATCATTATCGTTATATTTCACATAAAAACAACATATATCTCTATATTTCTCCATTATTTTACATTTCAAATTCGTTTTGTTAGACAAAGCTATAAAAGGAACAGCCTCTCAATCTGAAAGGCTAAAAAGATGGTTTCTCGATGATATTACTGAATAAACTTTGACATGGCCTGATGTGTATCCCTCACCTCAGCGTAAATCATGTCATCGCATTTATTTGATAATTACCTCAAAAAATATGAAAACCAATAAATAATTATTAATACTTTTCAAGCAAACCAATAACCCCAGTCGCGATCATATCAATCGCAATTGTGCCAATTAACAAGGCAGATAAACGTCCAACAATATCAAAATAGCGATCAATATATTTTGCATGGCTATAACGTAAATGGTCATGCCCATACTTCATGATCATTAAAATGCCACAGCTAATAAATAAGGTAAAAGCAATCAACACAGCGGATTCGAGTAAAGACATACTCGCTCCTGTTACGACAGCCGCACTGATTGTGCCAGGACCAATCATAAATGGCATCGCCATGGTACTGGCCAAATGCGCAGGCGTTCCTCTCATTTCTCCGATGGTATCTGCGCCTTGAAATACAAAGCGATAACCAATCACTAAGAAAATTAATCCGCCAAAAATCTGAAATGACTCAAAACGAACATTTAAATAAGTACTAAAAATGGCTTCACCACCCCATGCAAAAAGCATAAAAACCACATAAGCAATCAAGGCACCTTGAGCCAAACCTTTATTGAATACATGGGTTTCAGTATGGCGAATCATCCCGATCATATAGATACTCATTAAAAACGGATTGAGTAATGAGAAAAACAAAACAAATGGATGGATATAATTTGAAAACATAATGGCTTTCCATAAAACAAAATCAGGAAACAAAATCAAAAAAAGAGCTTACTTTGCTAAAATTGTACTTCTCAACAAGGGGATACTTTGTCTAACTAATCATTAAAATTGTAAATTTTATTAAGATTCAGTCACTTATTTTTACAAAAAATATAATCAGGACTTACACAAACGGGGTTCAGCAACGAGTCAAGGACTTGCATATATGAAACGAACAGAGATATTCAATAATTTTCAATGTCCATTTATAAATGGAATTTTTCTGCACAATGAAGAAATATTTGTTCTCGATTATAGAAACAAAGATAACGCAACTGTGGATATCGTAAGGAAATTAAATTTCTTTGATGACGACGTGAAGAAAACGGATCTTATTGATTTTGATTATATGGGGCAGATTAGTTATGCAGACTATCAGATAAGATATGGTGAGGGTAGTTTTGGTGGGGATGGTGTAGTCGGTCTGTTTTTAAAAAATGAGTTACAGTGGTTTTTGTTTTTGGAGAATAGTAACCCTTTTTGTAAGGCGATTATTAAAGACCATATTGTTTTTGTTCAAAGTACCAATGGAGTGATATTCTCAATTCCAATCGATAATCCTCAGCTGTTGCAGGTTGTCAAAAATCCTGATTTTTTATAATTCGACTGTATAAGCATAAGTTTTATATGAAATATTTTTTTGATGTGTTTTGCTGAATTGTGAGGATCAATGTCTATCCATTGCTTTAGTCACCATCCTAATACCCTGTTTCTAATCTCAGTATTTTTTTATCTTTCAATTTATTTGTAAGTATTGTTAAAACAAATTTAGCTAAAAGAAACACAACTGTTATGCTCAAGCCTTTTGATTGATTTATATACGTTAAACTTATTACATAATTGCATCAGATCTCATACATTTTGTTCATGATTACTCAACACATAAAATTCACAAAAAAACTAAAATTATAATCAATTGATATTTATTAAAATTCTATGACATTGAAATCTTAAATGTAACCTAGCGTTATATTTTTTAATCATTTCTGCTCATGATGAATTTTTTTTGATTGTGTTTTAAAGAGTTTTTTTAACACTGTCATTCATTAGGATTAAGCCATTTATGTATAAAAGAAAAATCAAACCACTTGAAATCGATGATGTCGAAATTATTGATTATGATAAGACTAAAAAAGCCATTAAAGCCGCAGCTTTAGGGAATGCCATCGAATGGTTTGATTTTGGTGTGTATGGCTATGTCGCTTATGTATTGGGTAAAGTCTTTTTCCCCAATTCATCACCCAGTATACAAATGATTGCGGCCCTTGCCACCTTTTCTATACCCTTTATATTTCGACCTTTGGGTGGATTATTTTTCGGGCATTTAGGCGATAAATACGGTCGTCAAAAAATTCTGGCAATCACCATTATTATCATGTCGGTCAGTACCTTTGGTATTGGTTTGATTCCATCTTATGAAAGTATAGGGATTTGGGCCCCGATTTTGCTACTCATTGTAAAAATTGCTCAAGGCTTTTCGGTCGGAGGAGAATATGCTGGAGCAGCAATATTTGTCGCGGAATATTCTCCAGATCGAAAGCGTGGTTTCATGGGAAGCTGGCTGGATTTTGGTTCTATTCTAGGTTTTGTTGTTGGGGCGGGTGTCGTTTCAATGATCAGCTTTTCCATGGGCGAAGCCGCCTTTGTCGATTGGGGCTGGCGTATTCCTTTTTATTTAGCGTTACCGCTGGGACTGATTGGCTTATATTTACGTCACTCTTTAGATGAAACTCCGACGTTTCAGGCGCATGCCGAAGAACAATCACAATCGAAAAAACCGCAAAAAGTGGGTTTCAAACAAATTTTCCGTGAGCATAAGCGCAGTCTATTGGTCTGTGTCGGACTCGTACTATGTACCAATGTCACCTACTACATGCTACTCACCTATTTACCAAGTTATTTCTCACATAACTTAGGCTATTCAGAAAATCACGGCGTTCTGATTATTATTGCAGTAATGGTCGGAATGCTCTTTGTACAGCCGTTTGTAGGCATGCTCAGTGACAAAATTGGTCGTCGCCCATTTGTCTTTGCAGGAAGCATTGCACTGATTGTCTTGTCATACCCAGCCTTTATATTGCTCGCCACAAATAATGTTTACTTAATTTTCTTGGGTCTATTGATGTTGGCACTTTCACTCAATATGTTGATTGGAATAATGGCTTCAACCCTACCCGCATTGTTTCCAACTGAAATTCGTTATAGTGCGCTTGCAATCGCTTTTAATATTTCAGTGGTCATCGCAGGTTTAACACCCACCATCACAGCAACACTGGTTGAAACCACTCAAAATATTATGGTGCCTGCCTATTATCTGGTGATTTGTGGTTGCTTCGGTGTGATTACTGCGATTTATCTTAAAGAAACAGCCAACTTACCGCTCAAAGGTGCAAAACCAATGGCCGTTGATACTGAAGAGGCTGAAGAGCTTCTCGAACAATATCATGGAAATATTGAGCAAAAAATCGAAAAAATTGATCAAAAAATTGAAGAGTTGCAAGAAAAGCGTGATCATCTCGCCAAGCAGCATCCTGATATTGATTAATGATCTTAAATGGGCTTATTCAGCATGATTGTGTTGGATAAGCCATTCAGTACAGCCTGATAACAACCACACTCAAAAGCATATGTTTAAACTAAGCAACATTATACTTAACCTCCCTTTTCAAAAAAGGGAGGAGTAGTTGCCTAGTTTAATATTGGTTTCAAATAAGTAATTTCATTACTCACCTTGATTCACGACTTAATACTTATACTTCACACTAACCATAAAATTACGTGGCTCACCATAGACCCCAGAGTTATAGAAGCCGATGTTGGTAAAGTAATGCTCATCAAAAATATTATTCAAATTAATCGCAGTACTCAACTGTTCATTAAACTGGTAATTGGCCATTAAATCGACCAATACAAAGGCTTTTTGATCAATCACTTCACTACGTTTTTTGACATTGTTATACACCGTTTGCCATCCGTGGTTCTGCCAACGCACATTCCCGCCCACGCTTAAACCTTCGAGTTGCTGATCAAATTTATACTGGGTAGAGATATTAAATTGATGTTCTGGTTCCCATGTTGAAATCTTTTCACCATCATGGTCCTTGATTTGCTTATAGGTATAACCACTTTGCACTTGAACATTGGGGAAAACCTCACCAGAAGCTTCAATTTCTACCCCCTTAGTTTTGGCTTTCGCACCAATCCATGCAAAATCAACAGCGGGATTACTTGGCGCACCATTATAAACAATGTCCTCAATGGCACGATTGGATTCATGGATTTCAAAATAAGCGATACTGGCATTTAACTTGGCATCATCGGATTGAAACTTAAAGCCGCCTTCGTAGTTTTTACCTTCGTCTGGATCTAGGATTTTATTGGCTGACGACTTATACCAGATATCATAAGGCATAAAGATATCGCTGAGGCTGGCATAAGCACTGACTCGATCAGTAATGTCATAGACGACCCCAACATAGGGAATGAAGCGATTCTTTTCCTCAACCACACCTTGTAAGCCTTTCATTTTATAGTTGATCATACGGGTGCCTAAGAGCACCTTTAAATCATCCGCCAGATTTAAACGTGTACTGGCGTAGGCACCATATTGTGAAGTACGGTCATGGGTATAGGCATTTGGCTCACCCCAATTTGGCTGTGCAATATTGCCATCCCATTGGCTAAAATCGGGAATATGTGAATCATAACCCTGCATGCCACCATACCAATCTTTCCCCTTCCAACGTGAATAAGCTCCACTTGCGCCTAAGACCAAATCATGTTGCCGACCAAGCAGCTCAAACTTACCTGTGCTATACAACTCCAATGAATCACTGACAGTACGACCGATATATTGAGAAGGCCAAAGATTAGCAGAACCATCTAATTTAGGATAATAGCCTTGGATGGTGCCTAGTGTTGCATCATAGCCATTAATTTTATGGTCATATTGCAGAGTCAGTGCCCAATCGTCATTAAATTTATGATGTACATTGGCAAAAATGGTACGGGTATATTGTTTCCATTCACTCCAATTGGCACCATTATTAAAGGAGCGATCTGGATCAGGATTACGTTCCCCTTCACCATTAAATAAAGGAAAAGAGCCTGACCATGTCGATGCTTTAGGGTCATTGTTCTGGTAATCAGCACCCAGTGTAACTAAAGTTTTATCGCCTAAATCTGCTTCGACAATGCCATAAAATACAGCACTTTTACGTTCATAACGATCCATAAAAGATTCTTTGTCTTGACCCGCAGCCACAAAACGTCCACGAATAGTTTGCTCATCATTGAGTGAACCACTGACATCTGCCATAGCACGGTAATTATTCCAAGAACCTGCGCTTAAACTCAGCGATGCTTGAGTCTCTGCAGTGGGTTTTTTACGTACTAAGTTGATGGTTGCTCCTAAAGATCCCACCCCTGTAAGTAAGCCCGTTGCCCCTTTGAGTACTTCGACACGGTCATAAATAGCAGAATCACTGAGCGTATTACCCGCAGCATAACCGACATTTCGAGTCGTAGAAGGAATGCCATCATATTGGAAATTATTAATGGCAAAACCGCGTGAGTAATAACTGGTCCGTTCACTGTCGTAAGCTGATACGGTAATCCCGGGGGTATGCGACATGACTTGATCAATATTATTTAACTGAAAATCATCCATCAACTGTCGCGTAATCACACTAATGGTTTGTGGTGTTTCTTTCGGTGTAAGCACTAAACGCGTGGCGGTGGCAATTTTACCTGGCGTATAAGAACCACTATTTTCAGTAATTTCCCCCAACTGATTGGCAGTCACGACAATGGTCTCAAGTTTCGCTGCTGGATTATCAGCGTGAGAATTTGCTGCCACGGCTGAATCCGTTGCCGTGTTTGCAACTGTTGTGGTTTTCGACATCTGACGTCGTTCAATTCGCCACACCCGTGGACTTTGTTGAACAAGCTGTAGATCTGTGTCTTTTAATAACTGTTGAAAACCTTGAGCAATATCAAAACTGCCGCTTAAACCGTTGGTTTTATACCCCTGCGTCAGTTTCGGATCAAAAGACAATGCAATATTAGACTGTAGAGCAAAATTAGAAAGTGCTTGTCCCAAATCCCCTGAAGCCACTTGATAATGCTTTTGAGTTGCTGCTGTTTCAGCATGGCTAAATGCACTGACACCCAACATGCTGCTCAGTACCAATAAATGCATGACAGAATAACGCATTTTTTTCTCGCGGCTTATTTTATATGGCTTCGATTTTTTCAATTTTTTTGCGTGTTGCAATGCTAGAGACACCATAACCCCCTATTGAATACCAATGAGTTCTCTTATTAGCCTTGCCAGTTGAGTTTTAAAAAAGTGTCAGCCTTAAATTATTTTTTTTCACCAATACTGACCCAATAGCCCTGTGCATAGCGATTGATGTCTAACTTATAGGTGACAGCCAACATGTTATATAGCGTTGGCAAATCATTGATTGGATAAGTCCCTGATATTTTAATCTGAGCAATATCATCATCTAAAGCAATATAACCCTTTTGATATTTTCCTATACGCTGTACGAATTCAGACAACGGCATATCATTCACGATCATCCAGCCTTGCGTCCAGCTGTTGCGTGTAAGATCAGCACTTGTAACCTCAGCCACCTGCTCGCGATTCAAATGACTTTGCTGACCCGCCGCAACAATCACTGTCTGAGTTGGATGACGTTCTGGTTGTAATTTCACCGCACCTTGCTCGACGAATACCCAAGACTGCTTTGAATCAAGCTCTACTGAGAATTCAGTACCCAAAGCCTGCATTTGCCCATGTTGAGTTTGCACAAAGAATGGGCGTTGTTGTTGATCTTTCGCAGTTTTAATCCAGATCTGACCTTTTCTTAGCACGACATTACGTTGCTTAGCGCTATAGTCCAGATCAATTGCCGATGCACTGTCTAGATACAGCTCACCACCATCAGGGAGTTTAATTCTTTCAATTTCGCCTACTTTTGTACGATAGTCTGCCGTCCATTGTTGCTGCTGATTTAAGCTATAGCCTAAATACAGTGACGATAGACACGCCAAAACCCACATATAATGACGGCGTTTTCTCCATGAAGATGATGTGCTTTGCTTTAAAATAGGCCGCGCCACTTCGGTTGGCAGTTGATCAAAAGTATGATGCAGTTGCTGCATTTTTTGCCAAACTTTGGCATGTACTGAACTTTGCTGCTGCCAGATCTGCAATTGCTGTAATTCTTGCGGACTCAACTCGCCTTGGCTTAAACGCATACACCAATCAGCCGCTTCATTTAAAATTTGTTGCGTCTGTTGTTGATCTTGTTTTGAGTCTGATTTTTGATTGTGTTGTTGTTCAGATTCATTCTGCTTTGACATTCGCTTAGTCGTCCAGCATGGCAGACAGACAATGTACATACGCTTTTTTCATATAGCGTTTGACTGAACTTAGGGAAATATCCAATTTGACTGCAATCTCATCATATTTCAGCCCTTCAAGCTGCGCATAGAGAAAAGTATCACGTACCACCGCAGGCAGTTGCTCTAGCAATTGTGTCACTTCAAGCAAACTTTCGATAATCAAACAGTGCTGTTCTGGAGAGATTTCTTCGAGTTCAGGTTGTAGCGCCAACACGTCTAAATATGCCCGCTCAATATGCTTCCGTTGAATCCAATTGATCATCAAGCCTTTGGCTACAGTGGTCAAATAAGCACGTGGTTGCAATAATTCAATTTGCTGACGTCGTGCCATCACTCTTAAGAAAGTATCTTGTGCCAAATCAGCTGCATCAGAGCTATTGCCTAACTTTTTATATAGCCATGCATATACCCAAGAATGATGTTCTTGATAAAGTTGAGCAATATCATGATTGGGAAGCGACGCAGACATGGAAAAAGTTTATTTAAGCGAATGATAATTATTATCAGTAATTTAATGGCTAAATTCAATCATTATTTTCATCTTAACTATGTCCTTGTCCAACTCGCATTTTTTGCACAAACCAATCTGTAGCAGCTTATTTAGCTTTGCGGTTTAAATTGGACAGCCCTGAATGTCAATATATGCATACACTATTATTTGCTGACGGCAAAATCCTCAATCACCACGTGAAGTAGGCGAAGAAGTGATAAAAAAATTGGTGACTATACATTAAATGAAATTAGCTAGATTGGACATATTTTATGAGTGAAAGCTTGCAAAATATCACTTCATCTTAAAGTACTTGTGTGACACCAATAAAAATTTTCAACGCTTAAAAAACAGACACAATCCTAATCAAATTAAAAGACATTTCATTAATTAACAATAAATATCAATATGCTAAACAGAAATATTATGTTGACTCAGTTTTTGTATTAGATTAGTATTTTTAATGTAAATAATTATCATTATCATATAGCCAACAAAGCATTGTCCTTTCTAGCCACGATGATTGTCCATTTTTTTATCAAGCAAAGGATAAAGCAATGTTGTTATCTAAAATGAAAATAGGTCATAAAACCCTGATTGCCAGTTCAATCTGTACCATTCTTACAGGTTGTGGTGGGGGTGGCAGTGGTAGTGGAGACAGCAAACCGAACAATACTGCCCCAACAATTGATGCGATCAGCCCAGTGACCGTACAAACACTAGATAGTAAAAAAATTAGCGTTACGGCAAAAGATGCTGAAAACAACGCGCTTACCTATAGCATAAAAACAGCGCCAAAATTAGGCACTGCAAGCATTGACAGTAAAACAGGTGTGATCACTTATATTGCAGGCAATGTGGTTGGTGCAGATACACTTGTGGTAAGTGTCAGTGATGGTTCACTGAGCACAGATCTGAGCATTACGATTAATACTCAAGTTGAGTCGGTGTTTGATTATCAATTCTACAAAGTCACCAACCCAGAAACAGGTAATTCTCAAATTGTCCGTTATGACCCTAACAACGGCAAAGAAGAGTATTACAGCAGTATCAGCAACGTGATTTTAGGCAATCGTGTCTTTGTGATGAGTGCGGCAAAAGATGGCGATAAAACAGTTTATAAAAAACGTGAATATGGTATTTTCCTTGACCCAAATGCATCTAAAGAAATACGTACTTACACTCCAGCTGGCAAAACAACCGCAACTGAATATACATTCTATACCGACAATATTCTGAAACGTTTTGATGCAAGCAATCCAAACAGTCAAGCCACCATTTTTAGTAAAACATCATTACCAGCAACATTAACAACTGCAGGAATGACCGCGATTGGTGATACACAAACCATGTATCTCAATGAAACAGATATTGATAATTCTTATGTGCAATTGCGTACTTTTGCCAAACTACCCGATATTTTTAGAGGCGAGCTGTCTGACAATATTAAAAATGCCTATATCACTGTGCGTTTATCAGATGGCAAAGTGACACAGGGTCGAACCATTAAACAGGTTGTCAATAACACGACTGGTAAAACTGATTCAGTATTGGTCAACTACAGTGCTGCCTATGTCAAAGGAAGCTACCCAACCGCAAGTAATGAAGCTGCACGTTTACAAAGCTGTACCGTTGATTTGGTCACCTGTACTGATATTGGTGGAGGAACAGGTCAATACTACTTCTTAGCACAAAATGATAGCCATATTTATCTGGCAAAAGAAGGGGTAAAAACACTTTATGCTTATGATAAAACTGCAAAAACCTTAGCGAATGTAACAGGTGCAGAATATCCTGCAAATTATAATCCTGAACATCATCAACTTAAATTTGGTGGTGGACATGGTGGCGCGGGTATCTTTAGTAATTTCTTTAACATGCCAAATGTAGTCGATAATTTGGCAGAAGGTAATACTGGTTATTTATTGATTAATTATAACCTTGATACACAAAATGCCGTGTTCACCCATCAAGTATTTCGTGAAGCCTATGTCTATAAAAATGCCGAGATTCTTAAATTAACAGGCACCAGCGCAAGCAAAATTTATGATAATGGCACTGGTACGGATTTAGCCAATAATTCAGGCAATGTGGCTTTGTCATATAATCTGAACCTAACTGCGGTCAAAAATGGCTATTTATTTGTCGAAGCGGCCAAGCCATCTAAAGACAAGATGAACCTCAACTATCAACAAGGCTGGTTAAATACTGCAACCACAACCACAAAAACAGCATTGGATAATGCTGTCATTGATCAGGATATTCCATACTTTACTTCAATGCGGGTACCTGCGGTGGCCGTAGGTGATTATGTCTATGTCAATGAGACCAATCCAACTGCCACAGCAACCCGTGTTTATAACGTTTATAAATTACCACTCAATGCGCCAACAGCCAGCAAAACCAGCGTCACCCCAACGTTTGGCCGCATGTACTTTGAACGCACTGCATTCCGTGCCAATGGCATTTATGAAGGCAATGTATTGTTATGGAATAAACGTGCCAATCAGGCAACGGATACAGCTGACACAGTCGGTAGTATTGTCAATGCCACCACGGGCAAACTCATGGGTAACATCAAGGATTTAGAGGGTGGAGGTGGAATTACCAATGTCACTGCTGACGCTTCAGGTAATGCCACTTTGGCTGGGATTGGTGGTCTATTTGGCTTGCATATGACAGGTACTCATACGGGTGTTCCTTTACTGACCAGTGGCTTCTCGGAAAATGAAAAATCATTGAAAAGAGTCAATCAAATTAATGGTTCTTGGATCACTGACTAGGCCATACATACTCATTCAATCGGGTTGCTGTTTCCATTCTTAAGATGGGGCAGCAACCCTGCGTTTATTTTGACTGGATTTCTGTCATGAACACACCTCCCTTTCTCCCACGATATCTATTATTGGCCATGTGTATTGCTGGTGGATACTCTCCTTTCTATCATCTCTATGCAGCAGAAAATAAGAAAGATACCGATATAAATGATGAACACCCCACTAAACTACCTGTCATTGAAGTCACAGCAGAAAAAGTCCTCAAGGCAGAGCGACAAAATCAACAAGAAATGTTTAACAAACCCTATTCCAAACAGATCATCAGTCAGGAAAAAATTCAACAGGAAGGCTTAGCCGATGTCAAAGAAGCGATTCGGGATATTCCGGGAGTTTCCATTACCGAAACTGGGGCTTTCGGTAAAAATGTAAAAATTCGTGGTCTGACTGGGCAACGCGTGGTCAGTGTTGTTGATGGCATCAAAATCGCCAATCAAGGTTTAGACCATTCAGGTTCTGGTGAAATCAATCAGGTGGATATTAACAACGTTGAAATGATTGAAGTGGTAAAAGGTAGTCCTGCGGTGATTTACGACCCGGGTGCATCAGGTGGCGTCATTATCGTCAAGACCAAACCTGTACAAATGAGTCAAGGCATCGGGGTCAGTCAAAAATTCGCTTATGATGAGGGTTATGACAAAACCAGTTCGACCACCAGTCTAAACGCAGGCATGGATAATTTTGGTGCAAAGGTCACTTATACCAAAGAATCGTCCAATGACTATCGGGTCCGTGGTGATGCTGATAAAAAGTATGCGATTAGTAAAACCAATGCATTAAATGCCGTGAATAGCACAGTCACCGTCAAAGATTTGGGTTATGACGCCGAATCACTGAGTGCCAAATTATCAGGAAAATTTGCTACAGATAGCCAGATTGATCTCGATTATGATCAATGGATCGGTAAAGATATTGCATCAGCACATGGGAATACCATGCAAGATGCAATGGTGATGCTGTTGGCACGCAAAGAGCGTGAATCAAAATCCATCACTTATCGTAAAGACAATCTGGGTATTTTTAATAACTTCTCATTTAAATATAACAAACAGTCCTTATTAGAACGCCAACAAGAAGGCGGTTACACCGAAACCTTAGACAGTGATAATTTTAACGCCAATCTATTTTTAAACTGGCATCAATTACAAGCCAGTTTTGGTCTGGAAGCTGTTTTAGATAAAGCCGTCACTGCGGTGTATTCTGAACAAGATTATTATGCAGGTTTTACGAATTTAGAATATGACTTCGGCACATGGACAGGTTTTGCAGGAGTACGCGCCAATTATTGGGCAACCCGACAAAAATTACTGCCAGGTGCAAATGCTGAACTTGCCTCACAACTCATCGGTATTTCAGGAATTACCCCTGAAAAAACCATATTCGAACCAACATGGGCACTTGGAGCACAATATCACCTCACCGATACTCAAAATATTTCTGCCAACATCAGCCGTACTTTCCGCGCACCTGATTTGTATGAACGCTATACGTTTGGTGGCTTTTTGGGTGGAGGTTTAGCTTTACAACCTGAAGAAGGCTACCATGCCGAAGTGGCTTGGAAATACCTCAATGATCATTGGGCCTTAAATACCAGTGTGTTTTATAGCGACTTTGACCAATATATTTGGACGAAAACCAATCGTAGAGTTATTGATCGAGCGGGTTTAGAAAGTTGTATTCGTATCGGTAAATGCAATATAGCGACAGGCGATTTTAATGATCGTGAATCTGACTTTTTCCAAGACACCACCCGATATTATAATGCCGACCAAGTCAATAATTGGGGGATGGAATTCAGTGCCAATTATATGGATGAAGTGCATGACTTTGGTATTTCAGGTAGTTTTAATAAAATTGATTCTGAAGATGTTTTTGTACAAGCTGCGGCACATCCAATTGATATTAACAGCCATTATAAATATACCTTTAGCCAATTGCCGTTACAGCCATGGGTGAAAGGCAAAATTCAGACCGTATTTAATGAACCTCAAGTCATACAAAAAGGCGGCTTTGATTCTTATACCATCGGTAGCCTGTATGCGGGTTTTAATCATAAATATGTCAATTTAAGTGCGGGGATCCGTAACCTCGGCAATACCACCTATAGAGCTGCGTATAGCGGTTTAAATGGTCTGGAACGTACTTATTTTATCAATGCTGAATTTAAATGGAATAATTATAAATGAATGTAAATTTTTGGGTTGTTGCCCTCGCCTGTAAAAAGAGATTCAACATGATGATCATCTAACTCAATCTGATCTGTTCTATTTCAATCCAAAATTTATATAGAGTCCGTGAGACAAAATCTAAGCAAAAAAAGACCCTTAAAAATTTAAGGGTCTTTTTCAATATTTGGCGGAAGCGGTGTCCGTATAACACTTGTATTCGTTGTGATGGCATACTTTTAGCTATGTCTCTGACAGCTTTAATGAGGCAGAAATGATAATTTTTTTGTCAATTTCACATCTCGTTCACACCGATTTATCTACAGTATAAATAAGATTCAAAATGGATAATGATCGTGAAAAACCCAAAAAAAATCTTTGCCTCTATGTTGGCACTGATGTGTTTATCCGGATGTAAAAGCATTCCAAGTTATTCCTCAGATTATAGTGTCGCCAGAAATAATATTACGGGTATGACATTGACAGAAACCCAAGCATTAGAGATTGGTACTCGTTTCATATCTACCTTCAATACTTTAGGTACACCGGAATTCATAAATAAAGCCAGTTCTCTGTATGCAGAGCACCTTTTTATCAATGACACACTTTCCCAGTTCTCATCAAGACAAAATTTACTAGAACATTTCAAAGGTATGAATAAGCGTGTTAGCAATGTCAAAGTAAAATTATTGAACACTACCTATCAGCAAGATTCTGCATATATACATTGGTATATGGCTTATGAGTTCAAAATTTTTGGTGTGCAAAGAAAAATGGCATCATATGGCATTAGTGAAATTAAGGTAAATAAAGATAACCAAATTATTTTTCAACAAGACTTTTGGGATCCTGCAAATGGTCTATATCGTCAATTGCCTTATGTAGGAGGTGCTTATTCATGGTTATTAGCATTCAAAAAATCATCTTAAGTATTGTGTGTATGACTGGTTTATCCATCAGCACGTCAACAACTCATGCTGCCTCTATACAACAATGTGCAACAGCTGCCCTTTTAATCGGGAAAAAACAAGTCGGTCAAGTAAGCTACTTTGCAGAGTCTTGTAAAAAAGCCTGGGATATGCAAAGTATTCAAATGAATTTTTCTTATACTCAAGATATTCCAGAATGGGCATTTAAACGTGCAGCCACACATTTTTTAAAGAAAAATATTCCTGATTTTAAAGAGACATCTCCCCTGAACCAAATTACACAGCTTTATAAACCAGTTAAAAATGGCGATTTATACACTTTAAGCTACGTCCATTCATCCCACACATTAACCCTTTTACTGAATCAGAAAACATTAGGTCATCTCCAAAATGATCATGCCAATCAATATTTTAAAATTTGGTTAGGTTCACAGCCTTTTAATGCTAAATTGAAACAACAGCTCTTAAATTAACGACATAAAGTTATTGTAATGACAAAGCATTTTATCCTTATGGTCGAAGACCATTACGAATTAGCATCTACCCTCTGTGAGTTTTTAGAAGCACATGGTTTTGTAATAGATCATGCGCGTAATTTAGACACAGCTCGAAATTTATTAAAACACAATCCTTATCACATTCTGTTATTGGATATTAATTTACCTGATGGCTCAGGTTACGATCTCTGTCATTGGTTAAGGAAAGAACAAGGCTTAGATATCCCCGTACTCATGCTCACAGCACGTGATACCTTAGATGACAAAATGAAAGGTTTTAGTTCAGGTACCGATGATTATTTGGTCAAACCATTCGACTTTAACGAATTGGTTATGCGAGTTCGGGCTTTGATTAAAAGATCAATGGGTGAGGTTTCTAATAGCCAATTACAAATTCACGACCTAATTTTAGATAGTGCACGACAAACTATTAGCCGAGCTGGTCAAAATATTGAACTTCCACCAATTCAATTTAAGCTCTTGAAGTTATTGATGAGAAACTCACCTAAAGTCATTACTAAACAAGAAATTGTAATAGAATTATGGGGTGATACAGAGCCTGAAAGTGATGCACTGCGCAGCCATATTTATAATTTACGTAAAATGGTTGATAAGCCTTTTGATCAGAAATTGATTCATACAGTGTCAGGTGTTGGCTTAAAAATTTCGCTTGAACTAGACTCACTTAGTTAAGATAAACCACCACGACCAATCCCGTGGAAGGCATTAAAGCAATATCATTGTGAATAGTTAAATAATATTGACGATCAAACAACTCCACACGCCAACCCAATTGCCTAGACAATTTCTGTACTAATTGTAGTCCAATACCATGCCCTTTGGTTTGTAACTTTAATTGAGGGCAAGATAACTCGTGTACTTTAACGTCATTGGGTAAATTGATGCCTATACCATTATCGGCGATCAGGACTTTATTTTTTTGCACAATAATATCAATTTCTGAACCTTGAGAATAATTTAAGGCATTACGTAAAATATTGCCAAAAACCATTTTTGTCATAGATGGATACAATAGCCGTGTCTGTTCGTTCAGATCCTGTTGAAGATTGATCTGTATTCCCTTGACCTGCCCCACACTTTCTAAATCAACTTGTAATTCATGTAATATATTGAATATTGATCTGTATTCTGGAGTGAGCGTATTGGTGGTATTACGCGCAATTGCCAATAAGGTATCAACCAGTAACTGCATATCTTCAATGGTATTACCCAGACGAATAAAAGCTTTGTTATCGCCATAACGGGCTTGGCAAAGCTGAACATTGCCTTTTAGAACTGTTAACGGTGTCCGTAGTTCATGACTAACATCACTGCTAAACTCACGTTCACGATTAATAAATTCACTCAAAACCTGATGATATTTTTCTAATGCTTGTTTTAAATATTCTGCTTCCATATTTGCATCAGTGCTGATGTCTTTAAAAGGTGATGCTTCTTTGTTCTGATGTTCCCAATCGATGTTTTCTAAAGCATTGGCAAGTCGAGTGATCGGAGAAAAATAACGACGCGCACGCCGATTCCACCACCACAACACACTATAAAGTACAAACAAACTCAGCATTAACGGTGCTAAACCAAACAGCCATATCAGTTTATTGACATTACTTTCACCAAAAACCAAAAGAACATGCTGCCCATTACGCTCACCATAGACGGTCATACGTTCTTTACCATCGACAAAATGGCGACCAACTCCTGCTTTTAAATGCATGTTTTGAAAGCTGGTGGGGGTTACATTACTCCAGCGATATCCATATAAATTTTTGGTGTCAGGCAAATCTGCATTTGGATTACGTTCCACGCGCATCCAATAATGTTCCATTTCCTGTTCAAGCGCAGTTTTCAATAACGTGCCTTTAATCACCCATGCACTACATGCAATACCAATCACAATCGACAAGGCGATCAATCCGATTTGCAACCAGTAATAACGATTAAAAACTTCACCCAAGGGATGAGTACGGTTGCCCTTAAAAAGCCTCAGCATAAATATATCCCTTGTATGACCCACTGAACAACACATTCAATTTAGATTATACGGCTTTCTTATGAAACAAAAAGTGACCAATCACCCATTCTTGCCCTTGTTCAAAACCAAACAGTTCAGCACAAGCCATGAAGAAGATTCGCCAACGTTGCCACCAAGCTGCTGCATCTTTGCCATAGGTTTTTTCAAATAATGGTTTTAAACGTTGTTGCTGTCGATCCATATTTTCAAGCCAAGCATTCGCCGTTCTTTCATACTGCGTACCTGACCACTGCCAATGCTGTTCTAACTGCAAGTGATCTTGAAAATGTAAGAAAGTTGATGCAGATGGCATCAGGCCACCACTAAAAAAGTATTTCGACATCCAATCATATTCATTTTTAATTTCAAATGGATAATGCAAAAAACGATGGCAAAAAATATGACACCACAATAATCCATCAGGTCTAAGCCAAGTATTTATTTTTTCAAATAACTTTTGATAATTACGCACATGCTCAAACATTTCCACCGACACCACACGATCAAATGAACCGCTTTCAAGTTCTAGCACATTGACATCGCAGGTGATGACCGTCAAATGATTGAACTGTCGTAGTTTAGCTTGTTGTTGAATATAGGCTCGTTGGGTTGTGGAGTTCGATACAACAGTAATCTTTGCATTTGGATAATGCTCTGCCATCCATAAACTTAAAGATCCCCAACCACAGCCAACTTCCAAAATATGTTGACCATCTTTTAATTGTGCCCGTTCACAATAACCTGCTAAAGCCAATTCTTCGGCTTCATCCAAACTCGTTTGAGCATCGCGAAATAAACTCGCACTATATTTTAAGCGTTTACCCAGTACTGCCTGAAAAAACTCAGTGGGAAGCTCATAATGCTGTTGGTTGGCCTTATCCGTTTCAATCGCAATTTCACTGCACTTTAGCATACGCAGGACATCCATATAACGCTTGCTGCCCTGTTCAGGATCATAACGACCTTCTTGAATTAAGCGCTTTTTACTTAAGCTCCGTATCGCTGCACGTATCGCCTGATCTGGAACCAAGCCACTTTCGACCAGTTTTAAAGACTGCTGAATAATAAAATCCATGTTGTGATCTACTCTTTAGGTTGCCACGGAATAAACATTGACGTTCGTTGTTGATAATCTCGGTAATTTTGACCACGATGACGTAATGCTTGTTGTTCGCTAAACGGAATACCTGTGATGTAATATAAAAATGCCCACATCAGTAATGGATAAATCCATAACAGATAAAGCCCTGCGGCCAAACCTAAAATGGGGTAGGCAAACCAATGTAACCATTCAAAAAAATAATTTGGATGCCGTGAATACTTCCATAAACCTTGATCCATGGTTTGACCGTGATGATCTGGGTTCTGTTTAAAATGATACAGTTGTTGATCAGCCGTGCTTTCACCAATGAAAGCCAGCAACATAATGATTATCGCAACGACCAATGCCCAATTCGTCCATTCATTCCACTGTGTAGCTGGGGAACTCAGTAAGGACAGCATAGGGTAAGAAAACAAAAGCGCCAGTCCTGCTTGAAACATAAAAAAGCTCAAAAAGCCCAGATGTTTAAATTGCCCCATTGCACGACGCATATTGGCATAACGACGGTCTTCTTCTGTTTCATGCCAGTAACGGCGCACTAAATGCGAAGTCAAACGTAAGAACCAAATGCTGCTTGCAAGTCCAATAAATATACGTACAGCGATAGGTGCTGTATTCAGCAAAAATGCTGCAATGATGACATTCAGCGTAATACAGAAACTCCATGCAACATCGACTAAACCTGCACGACTGTTATAGGTCACGATGAGCCAACATATCAGCATAATCACGACATCTAGTAACAACAACTTGAGTAACATTTTGCTCACCCCTTGGCATATCCATGGATGTTTAAAAGTTAATAAACGTTGGCTTCAAACAACATATGCACATCACTAATCACTCCTTCTTTAAAACCGCCCTCGCAATAGCACAAATAAAAATCCCACATCCGAATAAATTTTTCATCAAATCCAAGTGCTAGAACCTGTTCACGGGCAGCTAAAAAGTTTTTCCGCCAAAGATGTAATGTTTGTGCATAGCTTTGCCCAATATCTTCTAAATGTTTTAAACGCAATTTTTGTTCAGATGCAGTTTGAGTTAATACACTGATGCACGGAATAAAGCTGCCAGGGAAAATATAACGTTTAATATAATCCACAGTTTTTAAGGCTTTTTTATAACGTGCATCCTCAATGGTAATCGCTTGAATCAGTCCTAATCCTTGCGGTTTCAACAAACTGCAACATTGTTTAAAATAGGTTGATAAATATTGCTCACCTACTGCCTCAATCATTTCAATGGAAACCAGTTTGTCGAATTTACCTTCCAGTAAGCGATAATCTTTTAATTGCACTTCTACCCGATGTGCTAAACCTGCTGCTTGAATCCGGGCTACTGCTTCATCATATTGCGCTTGTGAAATAGTAATCGTAGTCACTTTACAACCATAATTTTGTGCAGCATAAAGGGCAAAACCACCCCAGCCACTACCAATTTCGACCAAATGATCCATCGGTTTTAGTTGTAATTTTTGACAAATCAAATCTTTTTTATACTCAGAAGCTTGCTCCAAAGTCATTTCAGCATCTTTAAACACAGCACTGGAATACATCATTGATGGATCAAGAAATAATTTAAAGAAATCATTGCTCAGGTCATAATGATCTGCAATATTTTTACGGCTGCCATCAATTGAGTTGTTGCGTTTTTTATACCAAGCTTTTAAAAAAAATTGACTTGCCTGAGCAATAATATTTTGATTTAGCGTATCCAAAAGATCACGATTACGTGCCAAAATTTGAATCATCTCAACCAAATGATCAGTACTCCAATAACCTCGAATATAGCCTTCGGCTGCACCTAAAACGCCATGCTTAAAAATCAAGTCCACCAGTTTTTTATCATGAACCTGAACAACCGCAATTAACTCCATATTGTCGCCGACAAAACCATTCCACACCCCTTGAAATATAATTTGACCATGACGGAGCTTTAATAAACTTTGTAAAACCAAAGGCAGTGAGTCTTGTTCAGTGGAAATAAGTGCTTTCATGGCATTGTTTTTCCTTTGTCTTTTTTAGGATGTCGATAAAATGGTACTTTTTTCCTCCATAAGCGAAAAGCATTCAGATAAATTCCTGCCATCATTTTGAAAGGTTCAAAGACACTGTAAATAGCATATCGATGCTGCTGTGAAGAAACTGTGATGGGTACTAATAAAAATTGCATAGTCGCGTCAAATTGCAGTACATCTTGTTGAAAAAGTTGCATATGAATGACATTTTGCTGGCTAGAAAAACTAAAATTCCACAGGTAATTCATGTCCATTGGCATAAAAGGCGAGACATGAAATGATTTTTTAAACTTGAATCGATAGCTGCTAAACTGCGAATGTTGTACTACTTTGTTACGACAATCATGCACATATACTTTACGTTCATCCCACGGCGTGTTGGTTATTTCACTCAGAATAAACAGTGGCTGTTCATGGGCATCAAAAATAAAATAAAAAACCACTGAGTTAAAACGAAAACCTAAAGTCCGCGGTAGCGCTAAAACTCGGATCTGTGTATCTGAAGCCACTAAACTATTGGCTTGTTTTAATATTATTTTTTGAATCTTTTGCCGAATTGAACCATGTTCTTCGATTAAAAAATCATTTGGATCAAGTTTAAGCAGATTCCATCGGCTAGATGACCATAAATAAGATTGCTGGGTAATAGATAGGATTTGATCTGGATCAAACCATAAATAATTCAACTGAGCTTCAAATTTATGTGACTTAGGCAAATAGCGTCGATGCCGTATCACTACAGGGGCTACAGCGAGTTTAGTCATCAACATTGCCTACTCCTAAATCACATCAGCCATATGTTTTTCTAATTGCTCTACTACTTGAGCAGCACTGCGTACCCCATCCTCATGGAAACCCCAGCCCCAATAAGCACCGCAAAATGATGTTCGATTTTGGCCATTAATATCTGACCAACGTTGTTGCGCTTCTATAGCTTGAGCATTAAATACAGGATGGCGATAATCACGTTCGACTAAAATTTGCTTTGGATCAATTTGAAAGTTAGGATTCAACGTTGCAAATATTTGTGTTTGACAGGATAAATTTTGTAGTTTGTTCATCCAATAACTAAACGCGTAATGAACCGTAGACTTCGAACTTCTTCTATCAAAATTAGCTTGATCTGCAGTAACATGCACATGCCAACTCGCCCATTGAGATTTACACTTTGGCATAATAGTCAAATCACGATGTAGCACCATTTTGTTATCTTGATAAGCAAAATTAGACAACACCTCTTGCTCTTGTGCGGTAGGATCATTTAATAACTTTAGGCTATCATCGGCATGACTAGCAAAAACCACCCAGTCAAATTGCTGTGCATCACATTCTGTTTGCACAATCACTTGATCAGCTAAGCGAGACACACCGATCACCGCCAGTTTTTTAAACTCAATATTTGCTGACTGCTGCTGGATGGCTTGAACATAACGTGCAGAACCACCTTTGACGGTTTGCCATTGTGGACGATCTTTAAGCTGTAACATGCGATGATGTTGAAAAAAGCTCACAACGAATTTATAAGGAATTTGTCCCACTTGATCAATTGGACATGACCATAATGCCCCACACATTGGATATAAATGCTCTCGGCGAAAAGCCTCGGAATAAGCATTTTGATTTAAATAGGCTTCAATACTCAATGTCGTATCATGCTCATCCACAATGACGTCTTTATTTGCGGCATAAAATTTAAAAAGATCAGAGAGCATGGCTCTAAAATTAGATTTTAAAAAGTTTTGTGGCCTGCTCAGCAAAGAAATTTTTTTCGACGGATTATATTGTAATCCTGAGACCTGATTATTGACTGAAAAACTCATATCACTGTTTTGTGCTTTTACTCCTAGCTCGGTGAGCATATTGCTAAACAATGGATAATTATAATTATTGAATACGATAAATCCGCTATCGATAGCGAGTTTTTGCTCATCAATCATCAAGTCATGAGTATCAGTATGTCCCCCAAAATAATTATTTTTTTCAAATACAGTTACCTGATGATGCTTTGAAAGTTTCCATGAGGCATACAATCCAGAAACACCTGAACCAATAATCGCAATTTTCATGTAGATTCCCCAGTTGAATTTTTCTTGGTCTTTGTTTTAATAAATATGTTTACTTTACTTGCTGATTGAGCAATTTTACTGACCTCATACACTCGTGCAGGTATTGGTTTCAACCCCCAGACCAAACCGACCCAAGACATAATTTTTAGAACATAGTAGGTGATATCAATTTGCCACCAATAAAAACCTTGTCTTGCACTTCCTGCATAATAATGGTGGTTGTTATGCCATCCCTCCCCCAAAGTAATAATAGATAAAAATAAGTTGTTTCGACTTTGATCTTCTGTTTCAAAATCTCGACTTCCATATAAATGCGCCAGAGAGTTAATACATAACGTCGCGTGAATTAATAAAACTGTTGAAACAACGAACCCCCAAACCAACAGCTGTAAACCTGATGTTGCAAGTGATGGATATACGACCGCCAGCCATTCACCTAAAGCATAAATCGCTACTGCGGTAAGAAGCACAATGATCAAACTAAAACGATCCAACCAAACTAGTTCAGGATATTTGAGCCAATCTTTAATCACCTCTTTACGTGTGGCAAAATTATAATCATTTAAAAACCACCCTATATGGCTGTACCAAAAACCATGTGTAGACGAGTGTGGATCTTGTGCTGTATCCGTAAATCGATGATGATAACGGTGATGCGCTGCCCACCACAATGGTCCACGCTGGGCACTCATTGTTCCAATCAATACAAAAATAAATTGAACGACTCGAGAAGTTTTAAAAGTCTTATGAGATAAATAACGATGGAAAAATGCAGTAATAGAAAACATCCGAATCAGATAAAACATCAGCATAAAAGCAAGGGCAAACCAAGATATCCCCACATAAAAAACCGCCAGACATGCAATATGCAGAATGATAAAAGGAATAATACGCACCCATTGAATCTGCTTATTCTCAGATGAAATGGACTGTGCCTGAATCGGTTTGGACCAACTGTCTATCCACTGCATAACACGATTCAACATAGACTGATCCTAATTTTCTAATCATCAGATTTTGTATAAAAGAGTTTAATCAATTCGAAATGAAATTTATGTGAAGTAAATAATTTTTTTAATGGTACTGACAACTGAATGGAGCTAACAATGTCAATTTTTAGACCTTTTATTTCACTTTAATACGATACCCTATTCAGGCTGTGAACAGAATATAAGGAACAAAAACAATCAACTTGATATTATAAAATGATTATATTGGTTTTATATTCAAAAAATAAAACAGATCTTTAGGCTGATGCTGGTTATTAAAAAAATAATTCAAATTATGACACTATTCAATAACTCGAAGTAATGGCTTGCTTACCTTATTCACAGCAACTTGAGCGCAAGCAACTTTATATTGAAAGAGTCTTTACTAGCTACTTACCGTCATCAAACTTTTTAAATGCTTTAGAGAGCTGACTTAGTGTTTTAACTTGTTTTCCATAGCGGCGGCATGAACGGCAAAGCAATAAATGAATTTGTAAATTGCCCTGCTCTCGAAATTGAAGTGTTCGGTCTAATCTTTCAGATAATAACTGGGTGGCTTGGCGACAGGTTAACATGAGCAATCATCCTTCAATAACCATTTATTTTCTAAACATTCACGCAATCTTGTTCGACTTCTATACATGAGCACATTTAAATTAGTCACAGTAAGTCCTAGCTTTTCACAAATTTCATCTGAACTGAGTTCAATCATTTCTCTGAGCATGAAAACTTGTGCATATTTGGCTGGTAAATGATTCAAACAGGCATCAAAAATAAGCCAAAAATCTTGTTGTTCCAATATTTCTTCTGGACTGGGCCATGCTTGAGGTGCTTCATATTTATTCCAATGTCCAGAAGCATCAAATAATGCATCTATACTTTGTTCACTGTCTTCGTCATTAAACAATTCACTCATCGTCATTAAACGAGATTTTTGCCGAATTAAATCAAAAATCTTATTTTTTAAAATCGCAAAAACCCACGTTTTAAAAGCTGCTCGGCCAGTAAAAGAATCAATATGTTGAAATGCGCTCATTAATGCTTCTTGAACAGCATCTTCAGCCTGCTGTAATGATGACAGTTGTAGAATTGCAAACTTCAACATTTGTTGTCGTAATTCTATTACAAAGGCTAGATTTTGTAGTTGTTGTAATATTTCTTGATTCGCATTTGCAGGCTCTACGCTCATCCATTTTCCTCATCATTTTTATGGGGTAGATCTAACAATTTCAATCGAATTAATAGTACTTTTAACTCATCGATCTGAGTTTGTATTTGAATGCTAGAAAAATCAGGAAACGTCGCTTTTATTAAATTTCCAATATCTTGTTCAACTAACTCTTGTTGATTGAGTTGTTCAATCACCACAGCGAATAAAACAGATAAGCTTTCTACGCAGATATTATCTTGATCATTTCGCCAAACCAATATAACACTAGGCATAGGCTCAGCTTCAGCAATGATCATGCTTGACGACCATTGATAAACTGGATATTGATAAACGAGCACCCAGACTTGAGTATTTAACTGCCATTCACTCCGCCGAGTAAGGGTGTTTTTTTCAATTTCAACTGTATCTAAATAGAGTTCAAGCCATTCAAACTGTAAGAGCTCAGCTAACCAAGGATATTCTTGTAAACTGGGATGTTGGCAATCTGTCAGATACTCCCTAAATTGTAAGGAAATATCATTATAAAATGGTGAATCACACTGCCCTTTTTGAAAAAATTCAGTTAATAGCTTTTGCCACTGTATCTCAGGTAATATTGCACGAGTAATGGGATAGACCAAATCAATAAAAGAACAAACATTATTAAAAAGTAAATCTCGATAAATCTGCATCCGTTCCGCAGGAAGAGCTTTGGGTAACTCAGATTGAGGAAAGCGAATCCAATTACAAAACTGCAGCTGTGAAGCTTGGAAAGATATTTGCTCTGTTTTCATCACCGCTCTCCTGCTGCTGAATTGTTTTAATTCTCGTCATTTCATCTTGTAACTTTTGCCATGATGGAATATTAAAATCACGCTCAAGTAATGTTGGTTTTACGCCACACACTTGATAAGTATATTGTAATAATTGCCAGACAGAATCGCATACTTCTGCACCATGAGTATCAATCAATAGATCTGGTTCAACTTGTTCATGCCCAGCAATATGTATATAACGAATCCGCTGTTTTGGCATTGCTCGAATAAAGGCATACCCATCACTGCCGTGGTTTATACTGTTTACATAGACGTTATTCACATCGAGTAATAACTCGCAGTCCGCCTGCTGAAGCACTTCAGATACAAAATCGGCCTCACTCATTTCAGCATTTGGCATCAAATAGGTTGAGACATTTTCGATCACCAGCCTTTTGCCTAAAATATCTTGGACACGTAAAATACGTTCTGCTACATATTTAACTGCCGCCTCAGTCATTGGAATTGGCATCAAGTCGTATAAGTAACCACGATCATGGGTATAACTTAAATGCTCGGAATAAATCGGGATATGATAATCATCTAAAAACCCTTTAATTTTTTGAATAAATTCTAAATTGAGTGGATGTGGCCCACCAATGGATAAAGACAGCCCATGACAGATTAAAGGTGCTTTTTCTACACACCGAGCTAATAACTTTGCATGCCGACCACCAAAACCTATCCAATTTTCAGGCGCGATTTCAATAAAGTCTGGCACTTTTTTAGCACTTAGAAACTCATCAATAAAATCCCTTCTTAGCCCAAGACCTACACCAGCCAAATTAACCATGGTGATACTCCAACTTTGGAAATGATGCCGTCTATGTGATTCACAGCGACATCATTGTTTAACTGATTGACTATTTACTACCACACTTGCCATCAGCAACTTTTTTATCAGCACCACATTTCGCATCCGTTGCTTTCTTCGTTGCACCACATTTACCATCTGCTGCTTTTTTATCAGCACCACATTTTGCTTCAGCCGCTTTTTGTGATTTCGTCATTTTGTTCGATCCACACTTGGCTTCACCACATTTTGCATCACTGGCTTTCTTCGCATGGGTTTCTGTCGCATGCGTTGTTGGGGCTGCTGATACTTGAGTTACACCAGCTACAGATAAAGCTAGCAGTGCTGCGACTGATGTGATTGAGTTGAGTTTGTTCATTGTTCTATTCCTTTAAGATAATTTACCGTGTTGTACTCAGGTACATATAGTTAGACGACTTAAACTGCCATTTATTACAGTCCAAATTAAAAATTGTGTAAGAAACACAGTTATCACCCGACTAATTACTATTCAATCGCAGTTGGTGTGAAATTATCGTGAACAATTTTATTTATGCTTTATCAAAAAATTACCAAATATTTTGTGGTCTCATAAAACATAGTGATGGTATCGCAGCACTTACACTGAGACTTTATTTGGTCCCTATATTTTGGATGGCAGGTACAAATAAACTTGCGCATTTTCAACAAACAGTGGAATGGTTTGGTAATACAGATTGGGGCTTAGGTTTACCATTCCCGACATTGTTAGCAACCCTTGCCACTTCGGTTGAAATTATAGGAGCAATTCTATTAGCCCTTGGTTTCTTGACTCGCTTTATCAGCATTCCACTCATTATCACCATGCTTGTTGCCATTGTTACAGTACATTTACCTAATGGATGGCAAGCAATTGCTGATCCCAATGCTCCATTTGCTAGTGCTCAAGTCTTCGCTTCTACTGAAAAATTAGAAAAGGCGCGTCAAATCTTAGAGACGCATGGAAATTATGATTGGTTAACCTCAAGTGGATCATTTGTCATTTTAAATAATGGTATTGAGTTTGCTGTAACTTACTTAGTCATGCTGTTAGCATTAATTGTGCTCGGCGGTGGGCGCTATCTAAGTCTAGATTATTGTGTGAAGCGTCTATTTTTAAAAGAAAAAGTGTAAAAAGAATTATAGCTAAATAATTAAGGTATCGAATATTGCTTTAATTTAACTCATCTCAAAACTTGCATTACTAAAGCAGCCTTACCATCTGATCTTAAGCCATTTGATTAAGTGCAAATGAGACAAATTATATAAAGATATTAAAACAAAAATAGAAGAAGCAATTTCAGTAATAAAAGTTTAGGACTTAGATTCAAAAAGTTAATTATAAAACAGAGAATTAAACAGGAGTCTAAATCTATCTAATCTATTCTAATTCTGCTCTATTCAATCCAGAGTTTTATGTGGGACAAAAACTTAGGTAAGAAAAAAGCCCTTGTATTAACAAGGGCTTTTTTAATATTTGGCGGAAGCGGTGAGATTCGAACTCACGGAGGACTCACACCCTCGTCGGTTTTCAAGACCGGTGCATTAAACCGCTCTGCCACGCTTCCAATGGCGGCTATCATATAAATAAAATTGCGACTTGGCAAATCTTTTTCAGTATTTCTTCAATCAAATGTACAAAATAAAGTCAAATCTCGCTAATTTGATGAATATTCAAGCTATTCATAACGAATTGAATTGATATACCAACGTTTTTTCCCTGACGGTGTATCCACTTCTGCCTCGTCATCGACTTGTTTAGACAGTAAAGCTCTTGCCATCGGTGAATCAATTGAGACATGTTGCGGATGATGATCATAAATTTCATCTACCCCGACCAGACGTATGGTTTTTTGTTCTCCTTCGTCATTTTCTATTTCAACCCAAGCACCAAAATACACTTTACCTGCTTGTTCTGGAGAAAAATCGATAATTCGTAATTCTTCTAAACGCTTCCCCAAATAACGTACACGACGATCGATTTTTCGAAGCAGCTGTTTATTATACTGGTAATCAGCATTTTCAGAACGGTCACCTAGGCTGGCAGCCCATGTCACTTTCTTGGTAATTTCAGGTCGCTCTTCGCGCCAGAGATGTTGTAACTCAGCGACCAACAGATCATGCCCTGAACGGGTAATTAAATTAGATTTCATGATTTAAAACCATTTAAAATACATATGCACTTGATACTTATTTTTTAAAAAATGTTGCTACAGTCTACAGCCAATAGCGTAAAGATGTCAGCTCAAAAATAGCGCATTTTAAGTTTTAAAAAGCAATAAAATCGTTTTTTTCCTATTTAAATTCAGGCAGAAAATTCAATCGGAAAACCTTTTAAAAGCGGTAATTCTTAACTTACATTTGGAACATTTGCTTACAGTTTTTGGCAGCGTATTTCAGTTTTAAAATTCCTACAATTTTTAAAAAAATATTTCCTTAAAAATCATCATCTTAAATATTTTAAATTGATCATTTTTCATACAAAGTTTGACAGATCTAAAAACCGCCTATATTATGCGCACATGTTTTATGAGTTTATTTTTTTAATTTTGTAGTTTTTCTGCAAAATCTTTCTATCCCACATGTCATTTTTTGAATGACGTTCATGACTGCCCACCCTTATTGAATTTACCAACTATAAGAAGTTTTTAAGCGTTTTTGTGCTTATTACTTTTTAGGGCAATAAATTACTTGTAGCGGAGACAACATGCACAGTAGTTCAACCTCTGGGTCGAGGCTTAGCCTTAACTCATTTTTTCGTGCGCTGCCAATCAAAACTTTAGTTTTATCCACTGCATTAATTCCTTTTAGTATTAATGCGAGTAAGAACAATCAATACAATGCTGTAGTTAATTCGAGTAAATTGACTGTAGTTGCGGTTTCCAATCCAAGCATCGTGTTTAAGGATGGAGACTATAAGCATGGCTTCGGCTATGACTTAGCCCATAACTATGCTGAAAGTTTAAACGTTAAACTTGAGCTTAAAACTGTTTCTGACAATGCAACAGCATTGAAAATGGTTGCTCAAGGTAAGGCGAATTTTGCGATTACCACCGCAAATATGCAAAGTATCGAAGCAGAACGCTTAACCTCTTTTTCAGCAAGCTGTGGTGATTTCAACAGTTTAAAAAGTAATGGTTTAAACCCAGAATTAAATTGGGTGTTTAAACAAGCTGAAGATCCATTAACAGCAACAGCAAGTGGTTTCATTTGCCAAAGCAAACAAAATGGCTCAACCCAGCAACTTGCCTCATTTTATAATCGTAATGTCGTCAAGAAAGACGATTGGAACGTGATTCAACGTGACTTAAGTTCTCGTCTACCGATTTATAAAGCCAGCTTTAAGCGCTCTGCACAGCAATATGGCTTAGATTGGCACCTACTTGCTGCAATTGGTTATCAAGAATCATATTTAAAACCAGACTCTGTTTCTCCCACAGGTGTCCGTGGTTTGATGATGTTGACCAATACCACCGCCAAAGAAATGGGTGTCAGTAATCGTAGTGATCCCGCTCAGAGTATCCAAGGCGGCGCAAAATATTTTGATATGATGTTGAGTCGTTATTCTTATATTCGTAATCCAGATCGTCATTGGTATGCTTTGGTTGCATACAATATGGGTCCTGGTGCAGTTGAAGGTATTCAAAAGCGCATCAAAGCACAAGGTAAAGATCCCAATGACTGGATGAATCTTTATAATTATTTGACACGTAATCAAGCAAGTAATGGTCGTTATAAACAAGCAGTACAGTATGTCACACGTATTCGGGCTTATTTAGAACACATTAAAACCACACCTCGATTACTAGAAATTTAATCTGTATTTTAAATCGATTGGATTTGTAAAAATCAGGCAATAAAAAAGCTTACTCTCGGGTAAGCTTTTTTATTGTAAAAAGATTAAGCAGTTTGCTCTAATACTTTCTTAAATAAATCTTTTTGCTCTTGGCTTGGCTTGGCTGTTTGTAAAGCCATCAATTGAGACATATCACCTTGAACTTTGATTTTGCCTGTCATAAATGCTTGCATTGCAGCAGCCATATCAAATTCTAAGAATACTTTACGAAGTGTTTCAGCATCCATGTTCAATGTTGTTTTCGCATTTGCAGAACTACCTTTGACGATTTTTCCGCCGTCTAAAGCAAGCTCTGTGTTGCCATCTGCATCTGCAACAACCAAATTAATTGCTAAACCTGAAAGTGCTGGTGGTAAGTTTAAATCACCTGCTTCAGCAGTTAATTTTTCAACATTTGCAAACCAATCATCAGTTAAAAATGCAGGCATGTTCATTCCTCAAATTATTTATTCAATTTATTGTGTTATCTATCCAGACAACATCAGGTTGAAGCAGTTTTGCTTGCCCAATGTTATAGCATGATAATTTCAATTTGGGCTAAAGTTTTTTGTACGGACTGTTCATGTTTTATCGGTTTTATCGTTTTATTTTTTTAAATCAGGCACTCATCTCAATATGAATGCCCGATTCGTTCATTTAATTGGCAAAAAAGATCAATCTGCTGCAAAACTAAGATTTACAACATCTAAACGCTTTTTCATTTCTTCCGTATCACATTTCATATCGAATTCGCGTTCTTCATCCAATTTTTCAAAATCAAATAAATCACGGTCAGCCAATTGAGATGGTGAAACATTCTGCAATGCACCAAAAATACTGTGCAAGCGTTTTGGATATTGCTTATCCCAACCACGTAGCATATCGTTTAACATGGCACGTTGTAAGTTTTCCTGAGAACCACATAAGTTACATGGAATGATCGGGAATTTACGAATTTCAGCATATTTGATGATGTCTTTTTCTTCGACATAAGCCAAAGGACGAATCAAAATGTTCTTTTTATCCGAAGACAATAATTTTGGCGGCATCGCTTTTAAGCTACCACCATGGAATAGATTCAAGAAGAAGGTTGCAATGATATCATCGCGATGATGACCCAATGCCACTTTGGTCGCGCCAATCTCTTGCGCAAAACCGTAGAGTGAGCCACGACGTAAACGTGAACACACCGCACAGTAAGTTTTACCTTCAGGTGTCAAACGTTTGGTGATGCTATAAGTGTCTTTTTCCAAAATATAATAAGGAATATTGTTTTCTTCCAAATATTTCGGTAACACATCTTCAGGAAAACCTGGTTGTTTTTGATCCAAGTTCACTGCGACAACATCAAAGTTGATCGGTGCAATACGTTTAAATTGCAACAGAATATCAAGCAAGGTGTAACTGTCTTTCCCACCAGAAACACAGACCATTACCTTATCGCCTTCCTCAATCATTTTAAAGTCACGAATTGCATGGCCGACTTGACGACGAAGTTTTTTCAAAAGACGATAATAAGCTGAACTTGTTGGAAGCTCTGGTTTAAAATTAAATCCTTGTTCGGACTCAACTGGCGAGTACATAGACGAGATAAACCCATAAAAAAATACTGGGCAATTTTATCTGATTTGAACGTTAACCGCATCTAAAGATTTTTTTATTTTGCATCAATTTTTATCTGGTCATCTTCCTGTCGTATTTCCACATTTAAAATAGACGGCTCAGTTCATTTTTTAGCCGAAGTGCTTATCTTTTGGACTTTTCCACAGTTTTCCACAAAACCTGTGGATAAAATTGTGGATTGTTTGGGGCTTGACAAAGTTTTCTCACGCAATGATGGGCATTCTCTTTAGATTGGTCATTTTTTAACCATTATATTTTATATATATTTTTCAATTGTTTAGCATAGTCAATAAATATATTTTAAAAAAAATATAAAATTTTTTTTGATTAATATGCCAACAAATAGCACTTGCTTTTTCGCGATTGTATTGTTAAAACTCAATTCATAGTTTTTCTTGTTCAATAACTTTGTTAAACTCCCAAAAATTGGGGAAATATTTTAATTACTACAAAATGAAAAAATTAATTACGGGTTCGCTAGTGTCTATTTTAGGGTGTATGAGCTTTGCTTCATTTACATCGCAAACGTTTGCAGGTCAAATTTATTTCTACAAAGACCAAAATGGGACAACCTTACTAACCAATCGCAAAAATTCGGATCGTTCACTGCAAAAAGTCAAAGTGACTTATTATAAAGACAGTAATATTCACAGTTATAGCAACTGGGGCAGCTCAGAATCCGCAGTACTGCCAAGTTATAGTAAAAGTAAAAACTCCTTTGACAGTATTATTCGTCAAGCTGCGCAGACGCATGGTGTGTCTGAAGGCTTAATCAAAGCAGTAATGCATACTGAGTCTGGCTTTAATACCAATGCCCGTTCTCCTGTCGGTGCACAAGGCTTAATGCAACTGATGCCTGCAACGGCTCGTCGCTTCAATGTGTCTAATTCTTATGATCCACAGCAAAATATTTTTGGTGGTGCCAAATATCTGAGTTGGTTAATGAAACGCTTTAATGGCAATACCAGTTTAGCTTTAGCGGCTTATAATGCTGGTGAAGGGAATGTCGACAAATACGGCGGTATTCCTCCCTTCCGTGAAACCCAAGACTATGTCAAACGTGTTACCAGTCGTTTAAACAACCTCTATGCTGGTGGTTTAAATTTATCTGCAAATAATATTGGCTCTTCAACCAGTACTGGACAAATCATTGCCCAATCAAATCAAAATGATTTCTCCAATCAAGTAGAGCCAACACCGCAAATCAACAACAGTTCAAATATTCAACCCTTAAAATACAGTTCTCGACCAATTATTATTGCTTCGGATGGAACATACACAGATGCTCCTGCGGGTTCTTATTCAACAGCACATGCCAGTGCGACAGCACAAATCACCATTGGCAACTAATCACTTAAGCGCTTAATATCCCCAAAATTATGTTGCTAAAATAGTAAATAATGCACTTAATTTGTGCAATTACATATTTTCAACAAATTGCTGAAAAAAATAATGTTTTCTCTAATACAGAGAATCTTTTTTTAACTTGCCTATTTTTTTAAATAAATTGCTTATCCACTATCCATTTCATTTGAATTTGTTATTTTTTGCCCGCTAGATTTTTCCCATTATTCTTGAATTTTAAGCATCTAAACCTCATATTGAATTTCATGATTTATTTAATACGTCATATTATTTATTATTTATAAGAGGATTCTCTCCATGATGCGGATTGGTTTGTTTTTGCTAACCAACCTCGCGGTACTGGTTGTAGCTGGCATTATCCTATCATTATTAGGTGTTGGTAGTTACTACGGCGCTGGCGGTCTTAAATTAGGCAACCTGATGGTCTTCTGTTTAGTGTTTGGTATGGTAGGTTCTTTAATCTCCCTATTTATGTCCAAATGGATGGCCTTAAAAACCACAGGTACTGAATTAATCGACCCGAATGCTCCTCGTAACCAAGCCGAAGTTTGGTTATTACAAGAGGTTGCTCAACTTTCACAACGTGCTGGTATTCAAATGCCAGATGTTGGTATTTTCCCATCTTATCAATCCAATGCATTTGCTACAGGTTGGAACAAAAACGATGCGCTGGTATCGGTTTCAACAGGTTTGCTTGAACGCATGAACAAAGATGAATTGCGTGCCGTGCTTGCGCATGAGATTGGTCACGTTGCCAATGGTGACATGGTCACATTGTCCCTTATTCAAGGTGTAGTGAACGCTTTTGTAATGTTCTTTGCCCGTGTGGTTGGTGATTTTATTGACCGTAATGTCTTTGGTCGTCAAGATGGTGAAGCGCCTGGATTGGCTTATTTTGCAATTACCATCGTGCTTGATATCGTTTTCGGTATATTGGCTTCGGCAATCGTAATGTGGTTCTCTCGCTATCGTGAATACCGTGCAGATGAAGCTGGTGCTCAACTTGCAGGTAAAGAAGCCATGATTTCCGCTTTATTGCGTCTACAGGCTGAATCTGAAATGCCAGATCAAATGCCGAAAGAAATGAAAGCTTTTGCGATCGCAGAAGGTAAAGAGCAAGGTTTTAGTTTGGCTGCTTTATTCCAAACTCACCCAAGCATCGAGCAACGTGTTGCCGCTTTACGCCAACTCAATTTACCTTAATCTATACACGCTCGCTCAATCGTAGTGATCATTAGAAAAACAAAGCCTCCAATATGGAGGCTTTGTTTATGTGCACATCATATTTTTAATTTTTGCTTGTTCAATATTTAACGTGCAATTGCTATCTTTCTTATTTATTTACTATCTTTCTTTCAATACCAATACGAGGAATTAATCTAATTGGATACAACGGATTAAACTTCCATTCGGATCAATCACACAAAACATATCAATTTCTTCGAGATACTGGATTTCTGTTATTCGTGCTTCTGGGAATTGTGCCCAATCTAAGCCTTGCCAAAAATGAAACAGATCTTGCAAGACATGTGTTCTTAAGCAGGCACTAAACCATGATTCTTTTGGATTTAAATTGGGGTGATGGAAAAACTCAACCAGCAAACTGTCTTTACTTAAGATCATCCATTCTGCGGACTGATAATCACACTGAAAGCCTAAAAATGCATAAAATTTACGAGTATGATCAAAATCAATAGCAGGAAGGTTGGCCGAAATATAATCTTGCATGATCACCTCTGTATTTTAATATCTACATTTTCAAATCAATTCAATGTTGAAATTTAAGCACGATAGCTTTGATACCAATCCCATAACATATTTACGCCAAACCACATCGCAAGTCCAATCAGGATCAAAACAATCAAGCCTAAAATATCGGGAATATGAATCCAAATCCAAGCAATGACAGGATTACGCCAAAATGCAGATTGCTGTTGCTTTTGTTCTAGTTTCTCATGTAAAAATGGGTGAACCACATGATCATCGCTATAAATCTGATATTCTTCTTGAATATGATCATGTACAACGTCTAAAGCTCTACGACTGGGCCGAATAAAAATATCAAATAAAGTACCAGCGATCGGTATACACCCCACAACGCCGTCAATCACAGCCAGTTTTAATACCCCATTAAGCTTTGCTTGAGGCACACCAATCTGTTTGGCTTTATAAACCGCATAACAGGTCAGCACAAAACCTGCGACATCACCAGCAATCGGTATAGTACTGAGTGCAGCATCTGCCCCAACCCCTTGTTTGGTAAATGGAATACGCACCACTGAATCCATCATATTGGCAAATTTAGCCAAATCTCGTTCAAGTTTAATGACTTCTTGAGTAGATAATTTTTTTTCTGTACTCATAAAGATTTCAATCTTTTTGACATGGTTAAGTTAAATTGATCATACCCAATAAATTCAGTATGTTGTGTATAAGTTTAATATTTACAGTAGCAAAATCTTATCAGCGTTATAAAAAAAGCTGAGCCCTCTTTTAAAGTACTCAGCCTTTTCGGATATACAACGGGATTAATCTAAGAACTTAACCACAGTCCCCGGTTGAACCTTACGACCTAAATCATTGGCATCCCAATTGGTCAAACGAATACAACCATGAGAAGCGGTCTTTGAAATTAATGAAGGATTCGGTGTACCATGAATACCAAATGTCGGTTTACTTAAAGCAATCCACATATTGCCAACAGGACCATTTGGACCAGGCGGTAATGCCAGCTTTTGACGGTTGCTCCCTTGAACAAAGTTCTTCGGGTTATAACCATAGACAGGGTTTGCGGCAACTTTAATCACCTTATGCGTCCCTTTCGGGGATGGTGTACCAGAACCCCCAATTGTGGCAGGAAAAGATGCAATCATTTGATTTGCACTATTGTATAAATAAAGTTGTCGAGCAGGCTTATGCGCAATAATTAAGGCCACACCTTCAGGCAAATCATTGCGTACAATCGGTACATTGATGGTTTCGCCTACTTTTTTAAAGTTAGCTTTTGGATTGAGTTGTTTAAGAAAGTCTTCATCAATATGAAACTTTTCACCTAACATTTCACTCACACGGGTGTAATACAGACCCGGCATTTTTGCTTGTTGGGCATAATTTCGCGGAATTGATTTGGCATAAGGCCCTTTAATATCCGCTGCAGTAATTTGATAAGTTCCAAACGCTGCGGATTTTTGATTTTTTAACAAACTGTCCCAAGTCTGTTTATCCAGTTCACCACTAATCGGTAAACTTTTAATCTGTTGATACGCAGCAAGTGCTTTTAAAAAGTTCTTGCCACTTTTACCGTCGATTGGCCCTGGCGAAGCATGTAAATTATTGAGCATCACTTGTGCACGGGCATAAACAGGGAATTGCCCTCTGCCAATATTTTCAGACCAATTGGCGGTATTGATACTATTCACTGACCAATCTTGTTTTAAGTCCGCTTTTATCGCTTCTTGACTTTTATCAGCTTTTACATTTTGTTTGGCAAAAATTTGACTTTGAATATTTAAACCCACAAGACACATGATGCAAATCAGGTTTGGCAGAAACTTGCCCATATAAAGCTCTCTATTAACTCAATATTATAATTGATGTACTTATCTAATAAACTATTGTATTACAGATACATAGTATACTGATCTCGAACAATAAAAGCGACGTCACACACACCTTGAACGATCATTTATATTCTCAAGGCTTTAAACACAATTGTATAAAATCAATAGTGTGTTTATTCATAAAATGAAAATTATGTATGCTGGAAGTTTATCTTTGTATGACTTTATTATCATTTTTTAAGAAAAATATGCAATAGTACATTTTGACTATTTAATCATTTAAAAACGGTAATTTTAAAATAAATTCAAATTAAGCAATTGAAAATCATTGCCATGTTATACAATTGTAGATTTTCTACTCAGCATTAGCACCCAATCATGACACACACATGACCAATCCGAACAAAATATAAGCTTTAGATTTGTTTTTAATCATTTAATTTGAATTATTGATTAGAAATAGCTGTTATCATTTTAAAGTGTTATAGATTATCATCTCATTTATTTTGTCAGTAAGAATTGCCTTGAATACGATCACTTTGCTTCAGCCAGATGACTGGCATGCCCACCTGCGTGATGGTCTTGCCTTAAAACGTACAGTTCCAGATCTAGCCAAACAATTTGCCCGTGCGATTTGTATGCCGAACCTCGTTCCACCTGTGAAAACTGTAGATGAAGCGAATGCTTATCGTGACCGTATTATGGCACATGTCCCTGAAGGGGTTGATTTTGACCCACGTATGGTACTGTATTTTACCGACCATACTTCTCCAGATGAAGTTCGCAAAATCAAAGAGTCTCAATTCGTCAATGCAATTAAACTCTATCCTGCTGGTGCAACAACCAACTCGGATAATGGTGTCAGTGACATTCGTAAAGTCTATGCAGTGATTGAACAGCTTGAAGAACATCAAGTACCATTACTATTACATGGTGAAGTTACTCATCAGCATGTGGATATTTTTGATCGTGAAAAACGCTTTTTAGACGAAGTACTTTCACCGTTACTGAAACAATTTCCGCAATTAAAATTGGTGTTAGAACATATTACCACCAGTGAAGCCGCGCATTTTGTGCTTGAACAAGATCGTAATGTTGCTGCGACGATCACACCACAACATTTACTGTTTAACCGTAATGATATGTTGGTCGGTGGTATAAAACCGCACTTTTATTGTTTACCGATTTTAAAGCGTCAAACTCATCAACAAACTTTACTTGAAGTTGCCACAAGCGGTAGCCCTAAGTTTTTCTTAGGTACTGACAGTGCACCACATTCTAAAAATGCCAAAGAAAATGCATGTGGTTGTGCAGGTTGCTATAGTGCACCTACAGCAATTGAGCTTTATGCTCAGGCTTTTGATCAAGTCAACAAAATCGAACGCCTAGAAGGTTTTGCCAGTATGTTTGGTGCAGACTTCTATGGTTTGCCTCGCAACACAAATAAGATTACCCTTGTGAAAGAAGATCAGGTAATCCCTGAAAGTTTAGATTATTTGGATGGTGAACACATTATTCCACTTTATGCTGGAAAAACCATCCAATGGAGAAAGGTGTGACAACTGAAACATTACCTGTGATTGGACAACGCTTTCGTGGTTTTTTACCCGTTGTGGTTGACGTTGAAACAGCAGGTTTTAATGCAGATACCGATGCATTGCTTGAAATCGCATGCATTCCGATTGTGTATGATGCTGAAGGAAAATTTGTTCCAGGTGAAGCACATCATGCACACATCAATCCTTTTGAAGGTGCAAATTTAGATCGTCGTTCTTTGGATTTTATTGGTGTAGATCCATTTAATCCAATGCGTATGGCAATGGCTGAAGACGAAAAAACAGCATTAAAGCGTATTTTTAAGGCGGTTAATGAAGTACGTCGTCAGCAACATTGTACTCATGCAGTCTTGGTCGGACACAATGCCCACTTTGATTTAGGCTTCCTAAGAGCTGCAATTGCGCGAACTGGCAGTAAAAATCAAAACCCTTTTCATAGTTTTTCTGTATTTGATACTGTGACTTTAAGTGCGGTCATGTTTGGTCAAACTGTTTTGGCTAAATCATGTATTCAAGCTGGAATTGAGTTCGATGGTAAAGAAGCACATTCTGCCTTATACGATACTCAAAAGACGGCTGAACTGTTTTGCTATATTTTGAACAAACTCGCACCTCACTTACTTGACAATTTGGTGGCGGATCAATAAGATATCGCCATCTTCTAAACGACCCTATCGTCTAGAGGCCTAGGACATCGCCCTTTCACGGCGGTAACCGGGGTTCGAATCCCCGTAGGGTCGCCATCTATTTATTCTTATAAATCTTTTCTCTCTTTTTAGATTTTCTTGATTCAGTTATTTTATTTCATCCCTTTTCTTTAGACTTTAGAAGCTGATGGCTTATTTTATTTTGTCAATTTTGGCATTTTAATCTAAAATATCTCTTTAAAGTTCAATGACATCAAATATGCAATCACCTGATCAATCGAATCAGCACACTGTCGCTGATGGGCAAACTATTGTCTTAAAAAGATCCATGACCAAACGCCATCTAATTATGTTGTCATTAGGCGGTGCGATTGGTACAGGCTTATTTTTAAGTTCAGGTGAAGTGATTGCACAAGCTGGGCCGATTGGTGCAGTGATTGCCTATATCATCGGTGGTTTAATTGCCTATATGGTGATGCTGTGCTTAGGCGAACTTGCCGTCAATCAACCTGTGACCGGATCTTTTGGTGCTTTTGCAGCTAAAAATATTGGACCGGGTACAGGCTACATGGTGTCGTGGATGTACTGGCTGGGCTGGTCTGCCACCTTGGGGACTGAATTTACTGCGGCAGCCATGCTGATGCAGGAATGGTTTCCAACAACCTCCATCTGGTTATGGACCTTGGTCTTTATTGTTGCCGTCTTGATTTCCAATCTAACCTCAACACGCTTTTTTGCAGAGTCAGAGTTTTGGTTGTCTTTTGTTAAAGTTGCAACGGTACTGGTATTTATCTTACTTGGCCTAACCGCAATATTTGGATTAATTCCCTTCCATGGTCATGAAACTGCACCTTTATTCAGTAATTTAACCGCACATGGCTGGTTACCCAATGGTTTATTTCCTATTTTTGCCACCATGCTGATTGTAAATTTTGCCTTTAATGGTACTGAGATGATTGGAATTGCTGCTGGTGAAACTGAAAATCCTGAAAAAAATGTCCCGAAAGCAATTCATGCTTCGGTTTGGCGGTTAATGATTTTCTTTGTCGGCACCATTATTGTCATCAGTTCATTATTACCCTATCAAGATGCTGGCCTAGCCGCGCATGGTGAAGGGATCAGTAATAGTCCCTTTGTTTCTGTATTTAACTTGATTGGAATTCCTTACGCAGAAGACATCATGCGTTTTGTGATCATTACAGCACTTTTGTCCACTGCAAATTCAGGCCTATATGCGGCATCTCGTATGATGTGGGCGCTTTCAATTCAAAAACAATTACCTCGAATTTTTTCCAAACTGACCAAATCAGGTACCCCCGTTGTTGCAATTTTTGTGACCATGATTGGGGGTTTACCCGGTTTACTGTCGGAGCAATTTGGCGCAGATGTCATCTTTAAAAATTTACTCGGTGTGGCAGCATTTACCATGGTTATCGTGTGGATGAGTATTTGCTGGAGTCAGTTTAATTTCCGTCGTAAATGGCTGGCCAGCGGTAAAACACTGGCTGATTTAAAATTTAAAACGCCGTGGTATCCTGTTGTACCAATTCTTGGCTTTATTACTTGTACCGCAACCGGTTTAAGTATGGCAGCAGATCCGGAAATGCTTTCTGGCTTTATTGGTTGCTTAGTGTTTATGGCAGCATGTTATGCAACTTATTACTGGCTTTATCATCAGAAAAATTAAGTCGCATTGTAAATCACTGATCAGCCCGTATTCATATGGGTTTTTATGCTGTCAAGTCATTAATCATAAATGAAGCTTATGTTTTTGAATGAACTTTTAAAAACTGTTGGTTATCAATTCATTTTTGGTATTTTTGAATCCTAAATGATTATCCTACCGCGGGGCGACATGGATGTCGCCGTTGGGCGGGGGTACAGGACGTACCCCTCGCCCAATAAAAGATTTTTGTCCCTTTTTATCTCTAAAAAGGGAGGCATCGCCTACGCAAAGCTATTTAAACTTTGAATGTAAAGTGTGGCATTGCAAGCTTTTTATAATCATATAGTTTATTTTTATATACAATTGATTTAATTATAAATATTAATTGAGAGAAATTATATTCTTGTGTCTAAGATTTTTGACAGATTCATTATATTTTAGGCTTTTAATCCGCAGCATAATTTTTAGGTTAGCAGTATATAAATCAAGCAGTTTTCATTTGATTTGGATTCTTCTAGAAACAAAAAATAGCTTTATGGCTAAATTAAAAACAAATACATGATAATTCGCTTATAGATTCATCAGTTAAACGCTTTTTCGATAAATCCATTTTGACAAAAATGTCTTTTATCCTTAATATACGCATCACCTCATTACGACCCTATCGTCTAGAGGCCTAGGACATCGCCCTTTCACGGCGGTAACCGGGGTTCGAATCCCCGTAGGGTCGCCATATTTGAGATTGTTTCCAACATAAAACTTTCTCGTAAAAAAGCCTGAGCAATACGACTCAGGCTTTTTTATATCTATCGTATTTTAAAGCAGTTAAAAACCACCATCCCCTCATAATTAAAAGATTGTTTTTTCATCGATAATCTGAATTTTTAATTTAAAATAATCAGTGCAGAGTTAAATATAAATAATTGATTTAAATATTTATTTATAAAAACCATAAAATCACGGTGATTTATAGTATTGCTTATTGAGCATTAGCAACACTCAATCATTGCACTATTTATGAATTGGGCTAAAATAGCGCGCTTCTTGTTTTATTTCCATCTGAAGCTTATGCAGTCATCACCAAATCAAAATGATGCTCAGGTATCATCTAATTCTTCACCACTCAAACGAGCAATGAGTACTCGTCACTTGGTGATGATTTCGCTTGGTGGTGCAATCGGTACAGGGCTTTTTTTAGGTTCTGGTGAAGTAATCTCACAAACGGGTCCGATTGGTGCCATTATCTCTTACATCCTCGGCGGTGTAATTGCCTATATGGTGATGCTGTGCTTAGGTGAACTTGCGGTTCATATGCCTGAATCTGGTTCGTTTGGTACTTATGCGCAACGATACATTGGTCCAGGTACAGGATACACGGTCACATGGTTGTATTGGCTGACATGGTCAGCAACACTAGGCACTGAATTTACTGCTGCGGCTTTGTTAATGCAAGAATGGTTTCCGCATATCTCGATGTGGTTATGGACCCTGATTTTTGCAGCAATCGTGTTTGGCTTAAATATGAGCTCAACCAAATGGTTTGCCGAATCTGAGTTCTGGCTCTCTTTGGTTAAAGTCATCACGGTAATCGCTTTTATTCTTTTTGGTCTATTGGCAATTTTTGGGATTTTAAATTATCAGGGACATACTTCAGCACCGTTATTTAGTAATTTGACTGATGAAGGCTGGTTCCCACAAGGTCTATTCCCAATCTTCACCACCATGTTAATCGTGAACTTTGCCTTCTCTGGTACTGAGTTGATTGGCGTTGCTGCGGGTGAAACTGAAGATCCTGCGAAAAATGTGCCTAAAGCCATCAATACTGCTATTTGGCGTTTATTGATTTTCTTTGTCGGTACAATCATTGTCATTAGTGCATTGCTACCTCACCAAATGGCAGGATTACATGCTGAAGGGGTCAGTAGCAGCCCATTTGTTACCGTATTTGATCATATTGGTATTCCATACGCAGAAGACATTATCCGTTTTGTGATCATCACTGCATTGTTGTCTGCGGCTAACTCAGGGCTATTTGCAGCGTCACGTATGATGTGGTCGCTCTCAGCCAAGAAACAGCTTCCAGCATTATTTTCTAGGGTCAATGCACGCGGTATTCCATATATTGCGGTGATTGTCACCATGTTCGGTGCATTACCTGGTCTGCTTTCAGAGCAATTTGCACCTGAAACTATTTTTAAAAACTTGTTGGGTGTGGCTGCGTTTACCATGGTTGTGGTGTGGATGAGTATTTGTCTGAGCCAATTTAATTTTAGACGTCAATGGTACAAACAAGGTCATACCAAAGCTGAATTAGGCTTTGCTGCACCATTGTTTCCAATTGTGCCGATCTTAGGTTTTATCTTCTGTTTAATTACCTGTATCAGTATGGTATTTGACCCTGAGATGGTGGTGGGCTTTATTTGTTGTTTAATCTTTATTGCCATTTGCTATATCAGCTACGCATTTTTATATAAAGATCAATCACAACCCTAAACAAGATCTAATTGATCATGCCTAAACAAAAAGTGTAGCCATTGGCTACACTTTTTGTACATTCATAGATAGTCAAAATCAGTTTAAACTCGTAATTTAATAGCTAAACATAACAATCTATAAAAACCCCAATGAAGATTATTTTTATTCATGGTATGAACCAGCAGAATTATAATGCTGAGAGTTTAAAGCAACATTGGGTTGATATTCTTCAACAGGGAATCGATGAACTTAAACTGCCTATTTCAACAACACAATTAGATATTCGCTTGGCTTTTTATGGCGATTTAATCAGCAAACACCAATTAAGCAATCGCTTTGACTTAGAAAGCTTTCTGCCTAAATCATGGGTAAACTTTCACTTTCATAAACATACAACAACGCCAGCCACAACAACTTTAAATGTCGCTCCCGCAATTCCAATACTGCCCTACTTCATGCCTGAGCATGACTTAAAACTGTCTAAACGCTTGTATTTGGCTTCGCAATTGTTAAAAGATAAGGCACTCAAAGAGTTCTCTTTAATTTTAAATAATTTTCCAAAACTCCATGAAAGTCTGATTCATAAATTTCTGATCGAAACTTATTTATACCTCGCCAATCCTCAGTTTATGGATGAAGTGCATCAACGGATACTAGCCAGCTTAGAACCCGATCAACCGCATATTATTGTTGCGCATTCGTTAGGAACCGTGATTGCCTATAATCTTTTACAACAGCTGCAAGCAAACTACCAGATACAACGCTTTATTACCTTAGGCTCACCACTCGCCTTTAAAGTGATTCAGTCTAAACTAACACCACCCATCAAAAGACCAAATTGTCTAAATGGTGATTGGCATAATTTCTATTCACCAGATGATTTTTTAACCGCTTTTCCGTTGATCAATGCACCCTTTGACTTTCAACCCGCGATTTTAAATACCGCGATTTCAACGTTTATTCATACTCCTCATCAAATCGCGGGCTATTTACAACATCCTGCGGTGATTCAAAATATTTTAGATCCCATTCTGTCCCCCAAGCCGTAATAATGGTCTTAATTTTAACCACTTTGCTCATATTGCTTTGTTTTTATCCATATAAACGCAATTTCAGTTTTTATTGTGGAAAAAAGTTTGACACCTGCCTGTATTCGCCCTAATATACGCCCACCTCTGAAACGACCCTATCGTCTAGAGGCCTAGGACATCGCCCTTTCACGGCGGTAACCGGGGTTCGAATCCCCGTAGGGTCGCCATTAATTTAATGGTTTAGTTTCAAGTGTTTGCCTCAATTTATTGACCCTATCGTCTAGAGGCCTAGGACATCGCCCTTTCACGGCGGTAACCGGGGTTCGAATCCCCGTAGGGTCGCCACATTCAAGAATGTATGTATATACCGCTTCTTATAAAAAGCCTGAGCATCATGACTCAGGTTTTTTTATGCCTGCTATATTTCCAATCAATTCAAGCCAGCAACCGAGTCAACCATTTTCAGTTTCTTTGAATTAAAAATTGCACTTGGCGCAATCACAGTTTCTTGCAATGGAATATGCTGTCCATAGCGTTGTTGCATAAGTGCTTTAACACTTCGATCTATGAGATCAAAACTTTGTAATTTTTCCAAGGGCGCCAATTCTATTCCTAAAGCGTATTGATAAGCTTTCCATACAATTTCAGAGCAATAAATTGCGTCATCATTCCATTCAAAATAAACATCATAGGGTTTATTTAAATAAGTCTCGGCCTGTTTGACTAACTTGTGCTGTTGCTCTGCAGTTAATTGAGGTTGATAACGCTTTACGACATAGGCTTTATTTACACCACGATTGATCCATTGTTGAAGCGGTGTATATTTCACAGGCTGAATCGCCTCCAAAACCAAAGCTTGACCTTGTTTCATTACGATCATTCCCATGTGGCTATATGGCGAATGGGTGGCTTTTTGGATCACAAGACTTTGTGCAGATTTAGAAGTATGAAAAATAATATCCCCTGTCTGATACTCTGCGGCATATATCGAGTTAACGTAAAACAACACTGTCAGCAACAAGAGTTTGAACGGTTTTCTTAACATCATTTAAATCTTAATTTTGATCTTCTTTATCTTGGATTTAATCTAACAGAGTAGTAAAGCATTGCCTAAACTTTGCAATAAAAAAGGAGCAAAATAAACTTTCATTTTGCTCCTTTAGCTTTTAATTCAAATCAAAAACATCAGCTGTTTGTGATTTTGCTTTTGACTTATATACCTCATCAAGACAAGAGCAAAACCCAATCATTCATCATTTAAAGCACATTCAAAACTACTTGGGGTTTGACCACATCGAACCTTTTTCAAAATTTTCATCATTGTTGGGTCATAGAAGCCTTCTTTGGTCATCTGAATACGTGCTTCACGCATAATCTTAATATAGCCTGGTTTATCTGCTTCACGAATATCAAACCAATATTTATCTGGAACTTCTCGCTCCAGTTTATCGACAAACTGAAATGCTGGGCTGAGTTGTTTAGAAATCATTTCCCGTGCGATTGGTCCCATACCTGCAGGGAACTTATTCCGATGCATGATTAATGTGCCTGTGACCTGTATCAAAGGAAAGCGAATAATACCACCAACCACATTGCCATTTTTATCGGTCATGCCCTTTTTCAATTCTAAAGGCTTAAATAACAAAGCAGGCCCCGCCATAATATCGACTTCTTTGTTATTAAACTTTCCACCCACGGTTAAGAGATCAACAGAAACAGGTTGTGCACCAACATTTTGCACCAACTTCTTTTGAGTACCGTCAAAGTTCATGACCGCCACTTTTTTCCCTGCTGCTTTTGATAAAGTATCAATACGGCGATCATTGACCATGATATACGCAGCACCTAAAGGAACAATCCCCACCACTTCATAATCACGATTGACCATTTTTGCATCGTACTCAGGCCGTGCAAGTAACTGGATCACGGTGGTTAATTGCTTATAGTTTTGTACTGCCCCAATAGCATCAATACTGCCAACAAACGGATTAAACTGACGTGCACGAATGTTACTGATTCCAGCACCATCACAGCGTTTACTTCGGAAATCCTCAGTCAATACACGTTCATCGGTATAAACTCTTAAATTAATATCCGTAGAAGCAGTTTTCTTTAATTTTGGATAATTTAAATCAATATGCATCGACAATTTGGTTGGACGGGTAATTTTCATATCTACCCCAAATTCCTTAGCAATCTGTGTAATTCGTGGCAATTCACTGATATAACTGGTCGCTTGTTCAAAAGCTTCACTATTGGCGCCATCAGGAGAATACACACACAGCGTGACTGTTTTGGGAATCTGTTGCCAAACTTTTGGATCATTCATTAAGGTTTTAATTTTATTCTTTGAATGTGCAGATAACTCAAGATCCAGTTTTGGCGCTGCTGGAGCGGCATAGCTCATCAGCGGTAAACTGCTTGCCAATGCAAGCATTGAGATAACAAACCGTCGTGACAAGGTATGAGATTGTTGTTTTAGCTGACTTTGCATGGTGTTTTCCTGTTTATTTTCGTGCTTATCCATAATCATCACTCACGTGAATTTCTTCTCAGCCTAATTGAAGTGCTTCCATTTGCAATTGACTGAGCAAAATCCTACATTTGTCAGAATAGATACTCTGGACTTAAAATGCAGAACATCAATATTTAATCTTGTTTTATCAAACGATTAGAATAATAGCTTAAAACCACCCATTTATCGCAAACTCTGATGAATAAAAGATAATCAAAATAAAATCTTGATCATTTCCTTATAAATGCTGTTTATCAATTCATTGTATACTGGCAACAGTTTAGTTTTAGCATTCAGAACATGGATCAAAATTCACAACTGCGTAGATCTTTAAGACAACAACGACAAAAGCTGACCCGCAATCAACAAATGGTCATTGAATTGCAATGCTTTAAACAGATGCTACGCCATCGCCATTTTTTCAATGCGCAGAAAATCGGATTATATTTAGATGCTTTTGGTGAAATTCAAACCAAATTGCTTATCGAATATTGCTGTGCGATTGGAAAAACCGTGTATTTGCCCATGATCTGCAATATGAACAAAAAACTGGTTTGGGTCAAAATATCAAATCGGCAGTTTCGTAATCGTCGCTTTTCTTTACATCGTCTTGGGATGCTAGAACCTATGGCAAGTCGTGCTAAACATATTTCAATACTCGATCTGGTGATCATGCCTTTATTGGCTTGTGATTTAAAAGGTAGTCGTATGGGTATGGGAGGCGGTTTCTATGATCGAACGCTTGCATCAGCGACACACCGCCCACATCGGCTTGGTTTAGCCCATGATTTCCAGTTACTCACCCATGAGCTTAAAAGAAATCCGTGGGATCAGCCCTTAGACAGCCTAATTACTCCAGCAAAAACTTATTATTTTCGCCGTTAAATTGACCAATAAATGCAAATAGGTTTATTTGTTAATCAAATAGTTGCGATTTTTTAAACTTTTTATTTGGCAAAGCCCTTGTAATTTTTGAAATACACATCACTATAAAAAACATGGCAACACCGTTGTCACTCATTAGGAGTGCCCATGTCTGAGATTATTATGAATCAAGAAAACTTAGAGCCACAGGTTCCAAGTGTATTACCGCTTTTAGCGTTGCGTGACGTGGTTGTGTACCCACATATGCAAATTGCGCTATTTGTGGGTCGTGAAAAATCGATCAATGCAGTTGATGTGGCTCGTAACAGTGACAATTTAGTATTTGTAGTTGCGCAAAAAGATTCGCTTACAGAAGAAATTGATCACGACAACTTATATCAATATGGTACCGTCGCAAAGATTGTACAAGTTGTGAATCATGAAAATGATGAAAACTGTATCAAGGTACTGATTGAAGGCTTACATCGTTCTAAGCTGGTTGAAATCATCGACAATGATGAATACTTATCGGCTGAACATGCATTAAGCCCAATGACGATATCTGTAGATAAAGATACTCAAGCAACACGTGTAGAAGAATTACGTGCACTGTTTTCACAGTATGCAGAAGCCAAATTACGTAATGCACGTGAATTGATTGCAGCAGCAAATAAAATCGACGATTTATTACAATTGTTGTTCTTTGTTGCAACCCGTGTACCTTTAAATATCGATGTAAAACAAAAATTCCTAGAGCACGATGAGTTTGAAGCACACTTACAAGAGCTAATGACTTATTTATTGCAACAATCTGAAGAACAACAGATTGAGCAAACATTGCATGACTCTGTAAAACGCCAAATGGAAAAGAACCAACGCGAATACTTCCTCAATGAGAAGATGAAAGTCATTCAGCGTGAACTTTCCGATATGAATGGTGGTGCGGAAGATGATGTTGCGGAAATTGAAAAACGTTTAGCGGAAGCTGATTTACCTGAACATGTGCGTAAAAAAGCTGAAAATGAATTCCGTAAACTCAAAGCCATGCAACCTGCGTCAAGTGAAGCTGCTGTTGTACGCAACTATATCGAGGCGATTTTAGATACGCCTTGGAATAAAGCCAGCAAAGTCAGCATTAACTTAGCCAAAGCTCAGGAAATTTTAGATACAGACCACTATGGTTTGGATGAAGTTAAAGAACGTATTGTTGAATACCTTGCGGTGCAATCACGCGTGAAAAAACTTCGTGGTCCAATCCTTTGTTTAGTTGGTCCTCCTGGTGTTGGTAAAACCTCACTCGGGGAGTCAATTGCCAAAGCAACTGGTCGTGAATTTGTTCGTATGGCACTCGGTGGTGTCCGTGACGAAGCAGAAATTCGTGGTCATCGTCGTACCTATATTGGTGCGATGCCGGGTAAAATTGTGCAGTCATTGACCAAAGTTGGCGTTAAAAACCCACTGTTCTTGCTCGACGAAGTGGACAAAATGGCACAGGATTATCGTGGTGATCCAGCTTCTGCCCTGCTTGAAGTACTTGATCCATCACAGAACAACAAGTTTAACGATCACTACTTAGATCTTGATCTTGACTTGTCTGAAGTGATGTTTATCTGTACTGCAAACAGCATGAATATTCCTGAGGCTTTATTAGACCGTATGGAAGTAATTCGTTTGCCGGGTTATACCGAAGACGAAAAAGTCAATATTGCAGATCGTTACCTTGTTCCAAAAGCAATCAAGAACAATGGTTTGCGTGGCAAAGAATTGACTGTTCATGAAGAAGCGATTCGTGACATTGTACGTCGTTATACCCGTGAAGCTGGTGTACGTAGCCTTGAACGTGAAGTATCGAAGATTGCACGTAAAGTGGTGAAAGAATCAGTCAGTAAGAAAGCGAAAAACTTACATATTGATGTCACTGCTGAAAACTTACCTGAATATTTAGGCGTGCATAAGTTTGATTACGGTATGGCGGAAGAAGAAGCTCAAGTGGGTCGTGTAAATGGCTTGGCATGGACTTCTGTCGGTGGTGAGTTACTAACCATCGAAGTTGCAGCTGTAAAAGGTAAAGGTAAATTTATTACCACGGGTTCACTCGGCGATGTAATGAAAGAGTCGATTACTGCGGCAATGACTGTGGTTCGTACACGTGCTGATGAATTGGGTATTGAAGCTTCTCGTTTTGAAGAAACTGACGTACACGTTCACTTACCTGAAGGTGCGACACCGAAAGATGGACCATCTGCAGGTTTAGCATTAACCACTGCCCTTGTTTCGGCATTCACAGGGATTGCAATTCGTCCTGATATTGCAATGACAGGTGAAACCAGCTTAGGTGGCCGAGCAATGCGTATTGGTGGCTTAAAAGAGAAACTTTTAGCAGCACATCGTGGTGGCGTTAAACTGGTGTTTATCCCACAAGAAAACGTTCGTGACTTAGCTGAAATTCCTCAGAACGTGAAAGATGGTTTGGAAATTAAAGCGGTGAAAAGTATCGATGAGATTCTTCCAGTTGCTTTGGTTGAACAACCTACGCCATTGGTCAAAGCACCAATCGTTAAAGCGGTTGATGAAGGTAAAAAAGCTGCACGTCATTGATCCAATGATCGAAAAAGAGAACGCTTCGGCGTTCTTTTTTTATGTTTATAATCTATTGTTTCTTTAAGTTTCCCTTAGAATATTGATTAAAAAATAAACTTATTTACAAAATACAGCTACGCTTGAGTTAAGTTTGTCATAAGCTAATCACAATAAAGTCTAAAAATAGAGTTTAAAGGCTCAACTGCCCTTAAGCTTATAAATACAGCCATGTATGGTTATAAAACCGATAACAGCAAAATAAAAGGACACGTTTATGTCAAATCCAGTGTGTTGGTTCGAAATCTATGTCAATGATATGGCACGGGCAAAATTATTTTATCAAACGGTGATTGGTTCTGAGCTGAGTTTACTTAGTGATCCAAACGATTCATCGGTGGAAATGTGGACATTTCCATCGGATATGAGCCAATACGGCGCAACAGGCTCATTGGTTAAAATGGAAGGCATTTCTGCTGGTGGAAACAGTACAATTGTCTATTTCAGTAGTGAAGATTGTGCCATTGAAGAAGCCCGAGTAGCAGCCGCTGGTGGTCAAGTTCATCAAACAAAAATGTCGATTGGGCCTCATGGGCATATTGTTTTAGCCATTGATACTGAAGGCAATATGTTTGGTATTCATTCAATGAATTAATGGTGAGTGAACATAACGACTGTTGCTAATTTAAAATTGGCAACTAGACTGGTTGAAAAATACACAAGTATCCTCATATATAAATTATACAAGTATGCGCGCTGTAAGTGTGGTTACTTAACGTTGATTTGGTCTCCAGACAGATCTACGTTAAAACACAGTCCTACCCATTTTGGACTGTGTTTTTTTATGGGTAAATTAGAGACTGATTACAAAAGCTTATCTTAGAGAAAGTATCTATTGGCTTAAAGCACATAGAGTTATGATCGGTTCTGCTGCCATTGTGCATATTTTTGACTAATCACGACTGCCATCAAATCATAATTGTCCCATGTATCATCCACAGCATAAGTATCTGTCAAACCTTTAGCATCAACTAAGGTTTCATCATAATCTTTAAAATATTCATGGCTCTCATAATAGGCTTGGGTAAATTCAAAGCCTTGTTCATTTAAATCTTCTTCCCAAAATTTTTCATCACACATATTGATCAAAAACTGCCGTCCAGTCATTTGACGTGTGCGGACTTGTTCTAATTCATCAACACTTTCTTCTTGGTGAAACTCACCTTCCAATTGGTTATTGATAATCCAGGCTAAATAAATTCCAATATGTGTCCCACCATTTTCATATGGAAAGCCTGCTTGCTCTGCGGATTCGCCATGCCAATCAATACGATCTATTGCCATTATTTATTTTTCCTTGTGATTATTTATTTAGATCTTTAAACAGTATAAACACTTATTTTATATTTTTTAATCCAAAAACTAAGCAATTAAAGATAAAAAAAGCCCTAAAATTAATTCAGGGCTTTGCTCTAAGCTGTAAAAAGAAAAGCAGATCAACCTTGGAAATAACGTAAATCTAAACGACCTTCATAAACGGTTGCAGTCGGCCCTGTCATCCAAACCACATCGCCTTCTTTCCATTCGATTTGTAATTTACCACCAGCCAACTCAATTTCGACATTATTGGCAAGTAAACCACGACGCATTCCAGAGACTGCGGCTGCACAAGCACCTGTACCACATGCCATCGTTTCGCCCACACCACGTTCAAACACACGTAAACGCGCATGCTTTTCATCAACAATTTGCATAAAACCAGCATTCACCCGTTGTGGGAAACGCGCATGTGCTTCCACTTGAGGGCCAATTTTGGCAACATCTGCAGTTAAAACATCGGGAACGATTGTCACCGCATGTGGATTGCCCATATTGACCACATCAATAGTCAGCAATTCATTATCTTTCAATGCGATGTCATACAATGCATCTGGTTCTTCTGCAAGAAATGGAATCTCATTGGGTAAAAATTTTGGATAGCCCATGTTGACACGCACCCAACCATTTTCGCCCAACTCAGGTTCGACAATACCAGCGCTGGTTTGAACTTTAAAACGTTTTTTATTGGTCAACTGACGTTCAAAAACAAACCGCGCAAAACAACGTACGCCATTGCCGCATTGCTCTACTTCTGAACCATCAGCATTGAAAATACGATATTTAAAATCAACATTGGGAAAATCTGGTGGTTCAACAATTAACAGTTGATCAAAACCAATCCCGAAATGGCGATCAGCCAAACGGCGAATGGTCATCGCATCAAAAAATGCACGCTGGCTGATTAAATCAACCACCATAAAGTCATTGCCCAGACCATGCATTTTGGTAAATTCTAATAACATTTAAAATGGCTCCTTAAGGCAATAAGCTTTCATTTTCCCAAAGTGATTCAATGGTTTCTCGCTTACGAATCACATACGACTGGTCAGCATCGACCATGACTTCAGCAGCACGACCACGGCTGTTATAATTTGAACTCATAACAAAACCATACGCACCTGCGCCTAAAACAGCAAGATTGTCATTTTCCTGAATGGCAAGTTCACGTTCTTTACCGAGAAAATCGCCTGTTTCACAAATGGCACCCACGATATCCCAAGTTTTTGCTTCAACATCTGTACGCGATACCACAGCTTGAATGTCCATCCACGCTTGGTAAAGCGATGGACGAATCAAGTCATTCATTGCAGCATCAATAATTGCGAAATTACGATAATTGGTTGGTTTTAACAAATCAACTTTCGTCACCAATACCCCAGCATTTGCTGAAATACTCCGCCCCGGTTCCATATAGACTTTTAAGCCTAATTTCTCTAAAGCTGGACGCATTGCGTTGGCATATTCTGCAACACTTGGCGGTGTTTCATCTTTATAGGTCACCCCTAAACCGCCACCAATATCGATGTGTTTCAGCTGGATGCCCAATTCTTTTAATTTTGCAATCATCATAATGACGCGGTCAAGCGCATCTACGAAAGGTTGTGTTTCAGTTAATTGCGAACCAATGTGACAATCGATCCCAATCACATCAAGGTTGGGTAAAGACGCCGCATATTGATAGGTTTCAAAAACTGAATCTGATGGAATACCAAATTTATTTTCTTTTAAACCTGTCGAAATATACGGATGGGTTTTCGCATCTACATCTGGGTTTACCCGTAACGAAATCGGAGCTTTTTTGCCTAAACCTGCCGCAACTTTCTGGATACGATCAAGTTCAGCATGAGATTCCACATTAAAGCACGCAATCCCCACTTCTAGGGCTTTTTGAATATCTGCTTCTTGTTTGCCTAAACCTGAGAATACGATTTTTGTAGCATCTCCACCTGCGGCAAGGACTCGCGCAAGCTCACCACCTGTAACAATATCAAAGCCTGAGCCTAATTTTGCCAATACATTCAATACCGCAAGATTTGAGTTTGACTTCACCGCAAAACAAATTTGATGATCGATAAAGCTAAATGCCTGATCCATATCCAAATAATGCTTTTCAAAAGTTGCCTTTGAATAAACATAAAGCGGTGTGCCATATTGCTGCGCGAGTTGATCTAAAGAACATTGCTCTGCATGCAATACCCCATGAATGCGGGAGAAACTCATGAATCTATCCTTTCAATGAAAGTGTAATTAGGTTTAGTTTGAAGTGGCTTGAGACGCTGGCACAGATTGATCTGCAATGGCTGTCTGATCTTGCACTTTTGCCTTGCTTTGGGCAGCTTTATTGGCATCTTTTGAATAAAGCAAATATTTGGCACGTTTGTCATAGTCTTGACTGTTTGCCAACTGCAAATTGCCTGATTGACCACAACCCACCAACACCGCACTTGCTAAAACTAAACCGATGCCACAAATTGCAAAACGCATTTGTTCACCTATTTCCAAAATTTTCGTCAGTATACCTTATACCTTGAATCTAAAATATAGACCAAAGCGGAAGCCTTAAAGCTTAAAATGAGAATTAAAAAAACGCCAGTAAATTACTGACGTTTTCTTATCAATATCATTGAAATCGTTAATGACTATTTTTTCTTATAAAAACAGAAATAACCAATCGCAAGGATAATGAGCCAGATCGGACTGACCATCAATGATTTCATTGTATCTGGTTCTAATGCAAGAATACCAATCGTACCGACAAAGAAAATGATCACGATATAACAAGTAATCGGTCCACCTGGTAATTTAAACACTGATTTTGCATGAAGTTCTGGGCGTGTTTTGTAGTACACCAAGTAACTCCACAAAATAATGATCCATACCAAGATAAACAAGATCGTGGATAGTGTGGTTGCTAAAGTAAATGCTTCGACTGTGTTTGGAACGAAATATTGTAATGCCGCACCACCCAATAGACATACACCAGAGAAATACAAAGCATTCGCTGGAACTGCACGTTTATTTAACAGACCAAATGCTTTAGGACCTTGGTCTTCACGAGAAAGACCAAACAGCATACGACTTGTTGAGAAGACACCACTGTTCATTGAAGACATTACAGAAGAAAGGACCACCAAGTTCATAATGATTGCAGCCGCAGCAATTCCCGCTTGACTAAACAAGTTCACAAATGGGCTAACTTTAGGATCAATCATATTCCATGGTGTAACTGACATAACAATCACCAATGCCAATACATAGAAGAAAATAATACGGATTGGAATTGAGTTAACTGCTTTAGGTAAGTTCTTCTCTGGATCTTTGGTTTCTGCTGCGGTGGTACCAACAAGTTCAACACCGACAAAAGCAAATATGGCAATTTGGAAGCCTGCTAAGAAGCCTTCAAAGCCTTTCGGGAACATTCCCCCATGATCCCAAAGATGGGTAAATGACGCCACTTGACCTGTTGCCGCCGAAGTAAAGCCAGTAAAAATCATCCAGAAACCCACCAAAATTAACACCACAATGGCAATAATTTTGATCAGTGCAAACCAGAATTCCAATTCACCAAACAGTTTTACTGTGACTAAGTTCAACCCTAAAATAAAGAAGATCGCGGCAACACTGATCATTGCCCCTTCAGTTGGGGTAAAGGGCACCCCATTATTGAAGAACTGTAAGTAATAGATAATTGCAGATAGATCTGCGATACCAATTGTGATCCAGCACAGCCAATAAGTCCATCCGACAAAATAGCCGGCCCATGGTCCGATCAAATCTGTAGAAAAATCAATAAATGACTTGTATTGCAAGTTTGAAAGTAACAGTTCACCAAGCGCACGCATGACGAAAAAAACCATCAAACCAATGATCATGTAAATAAATAATATGGATGGTCCCGCAAGACTGATCGTCTTCCCTGAACCCATAAATAAGCCTGTCCCAATCGCACCACCAATTGCAATTAATTGTAGATGACGATTCGATAAACTTCTTGCTAGTTCACCTGTTTCCGCAGAAGAACTGAGGTTTTCATTTGACATTGTTATATTCTTCTCTCAGATTTCGTTGTTTAAAAGTAGCTTAAAACAAAAAAAATAAAAAAGCCTTTTTCAATGAATACTTAAAATATCTAAGTTTTTTCATCTTTTAGCTTATTTAATAGTCAAACGACTATCCCTTACCTTTCTTATTTTTACCGTTCCTTCGATTTGCAGTTTACGTGCCAAAATAGTTTTTGGCGAGATGTTAAGCAAAAAATTGTATTTCAATGGCGCTATTGGTACATTCAGCACATCATTCAAAAGGTGAACGCACTCAAAATGGGCAAAGTCAAAACTGTTTATCGTTGTGAACAATGTGGTACAGACCATCCAAAATGGGCAGGTCAATGTTCAGACTGTGGTGAATGGAATTCTCTGACTGAAGTGCGAATTGAACCTGTCGTATCACATCGTGCCAAACCTATGGGCGGTGGGTATGCTGGACAAGCAGCCAATGTCACCTTGCTTAACCAGATTACCGTGTCCAATGAAACACGTTTAGCTACGGGTATTGGTGAATTTGACCGGGTACTTGGCGGTGGCTTAGTCACAGGTTCTGTCGTCCTGATCGGGGGTGACCCCGGTATTGGTAAATCGACCATCCTATTACAAACCGCAACGCATATGGCTGCTGCGAAGAATTCAGCGCTCTATGTCACAGGGGAAGAATCACTTTCACAAGTGGCTTTACGTGCCAATCGTCTTGACTTAGCTACTGATAAATTACAAGTCATGGCAGAGACGTGTGTAGAACGAATTTGTGATACCCTCGCACAATTGCGCCCTGCCGTTGCCATCCTTGACTCAATCCAAACCTTATATACCGAAACCTTACAATCTGCTCCCGGCGGTGTTTCGCAAATTCGTGAGTCAGCTGCACTATTGACTCGATTTGCAAAAAATAGTGGTACGGCGTTATTTCTTGTTGGTCACGTCACCAAAGAAGGTGCCTTGGCAGGTCCACGTGTACTTGAACACATGGTCGATTGCGTACTGTATTTTGAAGGGCAATCTGACTCCCGCTACCGTATGATTCGTGCTGTCAAAAACCGTTTTGGTGCGGTCAATGAACTTGGTGTATTTGGCATGACAGATAAGGGCTTAAAAGAAGTCGCCAATCCGTCTGCCATCTTTTTAAGTCGTTATGATGAAGCGATTCCCGGTTCAGTGGTGATGATCAGTCGTGAAGGTACACGGCCATTATTGGTTGAAGTTCAAGCACTGGTTGATGACGCGCATGGACAACCGCGTCGGGTCGCACTGGGTTTAGAACAAAACCGCTTAAATATGTTGCTTGCAGTCATGCATCGTCATGGTGGTGTGCAGACCTCTGGACAAGACGTTTATGTCAATGTCGTGGGGGGCTTGAAAATTACCGAAACAGGTTCTGATCTTGCGGTACTTTTGGCCTGTGCTTCAAGTTTACGCTCTAAAGCTTTACCACAACAATTGGCTGTGTTTGGTGAAGTGGGTCTATCAGGTGAAATACGCCCTGTTCCCAATGGACAAGAACGCTTAAAAGAAGCCATAAAACATGGTTTTAAATACATCATCGTACCTAGAGGCAATGCACCACAAAAGCCTATTGCAGGTGTACAAATCATTGCAGTGGCTCGACTGCATGAGGCATTAACAGAAGCCATGCAATTGAGTGATGAAGTCTAAGCATCCCATTTATAAAATAGGACCAAGCCTTACAAGGAAGTAAGCTTGCTTTGATAATTAGCTTAAATAAAAATTTGCCTCTTCTCCCTCATTAAATGAACCCTCACAGATCTAATAAAAATTAAATCTCTGACTAAAGTTAAAACAACAGTTTTGCTTTAATCATTTTTATAACGGATTGATCGATCGATATTTATTCAAATAATTTAAAGGTAAAGACTGGGTACTACACGCTATAAACTATCCATTAAATCATGAGAATTTTTATCATAAATTGCTGCACTAAATTTGTATATCACAGCACAATTCCACCGATATGATAAAAGCCTTTTTAAATTGATAGTTTTAATTATTTCAATAGATTAGAAAATCCGTATTGGACTTTAAAAGCCCAGCAATATATTCGTTATGTTTATGTGAATATATGTGCAAATAAATCTTAAAAACATTGAAATTCTCTTAAAAAGACTGCATAAAGAGAACTATGAAAAGCAATTACAGTAATGTGCTTGCACTCATATTCATCAACATATTTTTTTAATATAGGTAGATTCAATGGAAGTTCGACAGCGCGGCTTGGTCGCAGGTATTTTAATGGCAACTTTGGCTGTAGCACCTTTGGCTGAAGCAAAACGTGCAGGTGGTGGTAAAAGCCATGGCATGAGCCGTTCTTCGAGTTCAAGTCAGTCTTATTCTCAACCTCGACAAGTTACGCCTGCTCAACAACCAACGCCTGCTCAACCTGGACAACAAAAATCAGGTTCTGGTGTAGGTAAAATGGTTGCTGCTGGTGTTGCAGGTGCAGCAGTAGGTGCGATTGCGGCAAATGCAATGGCTGATGATCATAATGGTAATGCCCAAGCACAAACCAATGATGCTGAATTAGCGAAACAACAAGCAGCTGCTCAACAAGAAGAGAAAAAAGGTGGAATTTCAAGCTGGATCTGGTTAATCCTGATCGCAGGTGCTGCATTCTTCTTGTTCCGTAAATTCGGTGCAAAAAAAAAATTAGCCAGCAATAATCCGTATGCACCAAATAGCACAGGTCCAACATCTGCGCCATTTGGGCAAAACAATACGGCACGTAGTTCAAACGACGCGACCAATATTTTTGGTCAGTCTGTCAATGGTGGTACTGCAACACAAGCACCGTTTGGCGCAGCGTCTATGCAGAGTGGCAATCAACTTCCGGATGGAACTGAACCTGCTGCTTTCTTGCGTGTTGCTCGTCAACGCTTTAACCATATTCAGTCAATGAACTCAGTGAGCAATATTGCTGAAATTCAACGCTATTTAACAGCCGATCTTTATCAGTCAATGTACAGCGATATCATGGCAAACCAAGATCAAGATGTGGCTGAGTTTTCAAACTTAAATGCATTGGTATTGGATAGCGCGACAGAAAATGGACAATACGTGGTGAGTGTTCGTTTTACAGGAACTGTCAGCGAAGACTTAAATAGTCAACCTGTACCGTTCTCAGAAGTATGGCACTTTGTTAAACCAGCAGGGTCTACGCAAGATTGGTTAGTTGCTGGGATTCAACAAGAAAGTTAATTGAATAGCGTTTTATTGCAATAAAAACAGTGCTTCGGCACTGTTTTTTTGTTTTAAAAATATAGGAGATATTGATGATTTTCTATCGAATAGATTAAATCAAGACGGAAATAGTTTTGTTGAGATGCAGCCATTCGTTTAAAATCACTTTGTCTTTATAATCAAAGCTAATTAAAAAAATGGGATAAAACAAATGAATAAAATAATCTATAGTCTAATTCTCAGTTGTAGTGCACTTTCAAGCTTTAGCTTTGCCTGTGAGCCAGCTTCTTTAGACTGGGAAAATTTTCATAAAACCTATGATTTAAATAAAAATAATACCTTTGAACTCAATGAATTTTTAAAGGTTAAAGACTTTGAACCCTATCCTTGGCCAAATGACAGGCAGTTTCAAGGCAAAGATAAAAACATTAAATTATTTAACTATCTAGATGAAAATCAAGATGGAAAACTCACAGACGATGAAATTATCAAAATTTACAATGTATTACCTAACCCTTGTGCCAATTGGCCTGATAAAGCTTGGTGGAAATTTTGGTAAGTGAACATTCAACATATATACCCTAAACTGTTTTTACTTTTTTAGTTCATTTAATCATACATGCAGTCGTTATCGCATGCCGATATGAATCAACAACTACGAACGCTCTATTCGCCAACATTGATAAAGTCATTCAAATACGTAATCTCAAATAAAAAAGCCCTGATGAATCAGGGCTAAAATTTTCGCGATACTTAACGTCGTGGTAAAGGGATAAATTGTGAGTCAGCACTTTGAACTTTACGCTCACCCACTTTAACCGTGAGATTGACGGTTTGTTCGCCACGGATGACTTCAACTTGAATATCCGTATTCGGCGCTTGGAGCGCAACATAATTAATTAAATGTGAGGTTGAGGTAATATCTTCATTATTCACTTTAACAATACGATCGCCCACTTTAATCCCCGCTTCCGCCGCAGGACCTTTTTTCAATACATCAGCAACCACAACACCTGGTTGACGAGGCTGTAATACATCCGCTTGCGTTGGTGGAACTAAACTAATGCCCATCCATCCACGAATCACACGACCATCTTTTAAAATCGAATTTAAAATTTGCTGACAGATTTTGGCAGGAATGGCAAAGCCAATTCCCAACGAACCACCTGACTGTGAGAAGATTGCAGTATTAACACCAATCAAATTCCCAGCCACATCAATCAATGCACCACCCGAATTACCCGGATTAATGGCTGCATCTGTTTGAATAAAGTCTTCGTAAGTATTGATACCGAGATCAGAACGACCCGTTGCAGAGATAATCCCTTGCGTTACCGTTTGCCCGACACCAAATGGATTTCCTATTGCCAATACAACATCACCGACTTCATTGCCACTCAATTTAAATGGCAAGACGGGTAATTCTTTCAATTCAATTTTGATCACAGCCAAATCTGTATCAGGATCCGTTCCGATTACAGTGGCTTCTGCACGACGACCATCTTGCAAGGCAACAACGATTTGATCTGCTTGAGCAATCACATGGTTATTTGTCAAAATATAACCATCTGGACGCACAATCACTCCAGAACCTAAACTGTTTTCATTCTGGTTTTGATTTTGTTCAGGGATCTGATTTCCAAAGAACTCTCTAAACGCAGGATCATTGAGCAATGGATGATTTTGTTTTACTTTTTGAGTGGTAAAAATATTCACCACTGCTGGTGCGGCAACCTTAACGGCAGCACTATAGGACACCACACCACCCGTTCGAGATGTATTGACCAAAGGCTCAACTTTCTCAGCAGGCATCTTCACACCATCAGCAGCAATCGGTGCTTTGGGCTGTTGAAGTTTTTGCCAAACCACAAAACAAATAATAACCAGTATCAGTAAAACCCAAGGGAGCCAAGTAAATGAACGCCGCACGTTTTTATTCCTCTAAGAATTTTTTAATTCGTTGATGCAAAAGCAATTTGTATATTGTAAAGCAAATCAATCAAGAAACATAAAAAACACAAAGAGTTTTGTTCAGCTTTAGTTACAATTTAAAATATGTTTTGATGTTCTTAACACACTTCATTTAAATAAAGGTTATTCATGGCTTTACTCAAAGATATCATCCAGTGGTGTGATCAAACCTTAAAATCACATGAATTTAAAGATTACGCACCCAATGGATTACAAATCGAAGGACGATCTGAAGTAAAAAAAATTCTGTGTGCAGTCACGGCGTCACAGGGTGCAATTGATGCAGCGATTGCACAACAAGCAGATCTGCTCTTGGTTCATCATGGCTATTTCTGGAAAGGTGAACCCTATCCAATCACAGGTATGCGTGGCAAACGAATCAAAGCATTAATCCAAAATGATATTTCACTTGTTGGATACCACCTCCCCTTAGATTCGCATCCAATATTGGGGAATAATGCAATGATTGCCAAAATCCTGGGGCTGGAAAACATTGAAGCTTTAGACCCAAGCGAACGCAATCCGATTGGTAATATTGGTTATTTAAAAAATCCGATCTCACCAGAAGATTTTAAACACCTTCTCACTGAAAAATTAGGCTTTGATACCATTCATCTCAATGCAGAAAAATCATTGATTCAAAAAGTCGGATTTTGTACAGGTGGAGCACAGGACTTTATAGGCAAAGCGGCAGCGATGAATTGTGATGCCTATATTTCAGGTGAAGTCAGCGAGCGTACTTTTTATGAAGCCAAAGAGTTAAATGTGCATTACTATGCATGTGGTCACCATGCAACAGAACGCTATGGTGTTCAACAACTTGCTCAAGCGATCGCGGAACAGTTCAATATTGACGCTATTTATTTCGAACTCAACAACCCGATTTAAGCGCTATCCTAAAAAATGTAGCGCATTTTTTGGCAAATATTGCTCTGACGATTAGACACTTTTCCATAAAAATGCGATGTACTTTTTAGATTTTCTATATACGTATTAAATCGAAATAAATTGTGTATTGTTATTTAACATCTTGCACAATTGTTGAAAGAATCCATTACAATAAAGCCACTTAATGTTAAAACCCAGCTAAATGCAAGGAATTTAAAACATGACAACCATTACTTTACCTGCTTTACCATACGGCTATGAAGATCTTGCGCCGCACATAAGCAAAGAAACTTTAGAATTCCATCATGACAAGCACCACAATACTTATGTTGTAAACTTAAACAACTTAATCAAGGGTACTGATCTTGAAGGTAAAACTTTAGAAGAGATCATTGTTGCTGTTGCTGGCGATGCTTCTAAAGCAGGTGTATTCAACAACGCTGCACAAGTTTGGAACCACACATTCTACTGGAACTGTATGGCTAAAAACGGTGGCGGTAAAGCAACTGGCGCTTTAGCTGCTAAAATTGATGAAGCTTTCGGTTCTTACGAAAAATTCGCTGAAGAATTCGCTGCTGCTGCAACAACTCAATTCGGTTCAGGTTGGGCTTGGTTAGTTGCTGATAAAGTGAATGGCGAGCTTTCTATTCTTAAAACTTCAAATGCAGATACTCCACTTGCACATGGCAAAGTAGCGGTACTTACAATTGACGTTTGGGAACATGCTTATTACATCGACTTCCGTAATGCTCGTCCTAAATACATTTCGACTTTCCTAGAAAGCCTTGTAAACTGGGACTATGCAAACGCGAAATATGCCGGTCAAGAAGCTGGTGTTGAAAAATAAGATCTCAGCATTTTATTTTTGTATAAAGGCCATTCTTTTTAGAATGGCTTTTTTATGCGATTTAATTTTTTTCAATTCGAATATGATCAATCCTAATTACACAGTAAAAGCAGATTCAATAAAAATCTTTTATAGTTATGCGATGCTTAGCGCCATTCAGATCCCTTGTTATCTCTATATTGCCGAGTCAGACGATATCAGCTTCACTTTTATTTTTGTGGTCCTGTTTTGGCTGTTTATTGTATTGTTTGAACTTATTTCATTGTCTTTGCTGATCAAACATGGACGACCACAGATACGTTTTCATTCCGAGTTTTGTCAAATTCAAATGCACGCAATAAAAATCACCTTTGATTATGCACAGATTTCCGCTTTCAGCATGCGTAAAATACAGCAAGAACATCGAGGCTTTTCTTTTGGTATGTGTTACGAACTTGAGTTAATGTTTATTGATCAAATTATGCAACAACATTTTTTGTGGAAAAAAGCCTATAGGGTTAAAAATATAGTGATTTCATCAAACTTACTTTTTAAAAATATTCAAATCTTAGAAATCGCGATTATTTTTAGCGCTTTAGTCCGAATGAAACCATCACAACGAATACAAACCCTTCTGCAACTGCAACAAAATTTAACCACTTATGATCATCTAATCTCGAATAAAGAACTGGAAAACTTTAAAAATAATCAATATATATACAAACTCTTTAAATTCGGACAATAAAAAAACATTTAAGCCTTTTTTCTTATCATTTCACTTGACCACTTTGGCTTTCATCCATAAAATGCGCATCAGATTCTCCAATAGCTCAGTCGGTAGAGCGACGGACTGTTAATCCGCAGGTCCCTGGTTCGAGCCCAGGTTGGAGAGCCATCTATTCTTCCATAGCTCAGTCGGTAGAGCGACGGACTGTTAATCCGCAGGTCCCTGGTTCGAGCCCAGGTGGAAGAGCCAGATTCTAAAAAGCCCACTCATAATGAAGTGGGCTTTTTTATATCTTTATTTTCTATAAAGAAAAGATTTAACTGCTTTTCGGCTTACACCTAAATTTTAGAACGTTTAAAACAACTTTGCTTTTATTCAGATTTACTTTTATTCAGAATGATCAAATATTTAGCAAATAATGCTTTTTTATGATGAATTTAACAATTTTTCCTTGACCCATTCCCATTTCATCCCTAAAATGCGTTCCAGATTCTCCAATAGCTCAGTCGGTAGAGCGACGGACTGTTAATCCGCAGGTCCCTGGTTCGAGCCCAGGTTGGAGAGCCAGATTTTAAAAACCCACTCATGATTGAGTGGGTTTTTTCTTGTCTATACGATACCGATCGCTTATGTCTCTCGATTTACATCAAATTTTATTTTTATTGATTGGCAGTATCGCAACCATTGCTTTATTGCTTGCCTGCTTTGGTCAGTATTTATTTCGAAATAAACATTATTATGCAAAACGTGTGATCACCCCTTTTGAACAGAAAATGTTTTTCCGTTTAAATGAAGCCTTTCCTCAATATCATGTACTTGCGCAAGTCGCTTTTAGCGCGTTAATTGATTGCAATCAATTTAAATTGCGTTCCAAATTCAATCGTAAAGTGACCGACTTTGTGCTACTCGACAAACAGCTTGAAGTGATTGCTATTATTGAACTCGATGATCCCAGTCATCTTGGCAAAGAACATATCGATGCACAACGTGACGAGATGTTAGAACAAGCAGGTTATCAGGTATATCGCTATACCGATATTCCCAGTTGTCGAGATTTAAGAAAAGACATTGCGGATTGAACATGATCAGCCAAGCATTTCTAAAGCTAACCATTCAGCCATGTCTTATAAAATAATCGATGCAATACATAAATAAACGATAACACCTGTTGCATCACAAATCGAAGTGACCAAAGGTGCCGAAGCACTTGCGGGGTCCAGCTTTAAACGATTCAATATAAATGGCAGACTCATCCCAATTAAGCAGCCCATCAGTACTATACCCATCATACTTAAAGCTAACACCAAAGCGACCATTGCATCGCCTCTAAAGTAGCCAAGAATGGACACCGCAATTGCCATTGTTCCGCCCAAACATAAACCGACCAAGCTTTCACGCCCAATCAGATACATCCAATCTTTTAAATGTACATCACCCGTCGCCAATGCCCGTACCATTAAGGTGGCCGATTGTGAGCCGGCATTCCCGCCACTCCCGACCAAAAGCGGCAAAAAGAATACCAGCACAATATTCTTTGCAATAATATCCTCAAAATGGGCAATCCCGAATCCAGACAATAAGCTACCAAAAACCAAAATCACCAACCAAAATACCCGTTTTTTATACAGGTAATGAATCGGCGCTGTCTTAATGCTCATTTTAGGAGACGATGAGACTGCACTGGATTTTAAAAAGTCTTCTGTGGCTTCTTCAGTGACGACATCCATGGCATCATCATAAGTAACAATACCTAAAAGACGTTGTTGCTCATCAACAATTGGCAGCGCAATAAAGTCATAATAATGCAGCTTTTCTGCAATGCTTTCTTGGTCTTCATTCACGTCCCCGACAATCAAATCCGTACTCATGACTTCAGCAATGGTTTGCTCAGGCTCAGCAAGAATAATTTCACGTAAGGACACAACCCCGAGTAACTTGCCTTGTGCATTGACCACATAAATCAAATAGACCGTTTCACGATCTGTGGCAATTGCTCTAATCTGCTTAATAGCTTGTGTCATGTTCAAATCAGGTGACAATGTCACATAATCTGAACTCATGATTGCACCAGCAGACTCTTCTGGATATCTGGCTAAATGTTGGATCTGCTGTTGTATTTCAGGGCTTAAATCGGCATAAACAGCTTGCTGTAATGTATAAGGCAAGTACTTAAATAAATCAGTACGATCGTCCGAATGCATATCAGAAATGATATTGACCAGTATCTGTTTTGGTAAATGTTCAGAAATTTTAAGTTGTTGTTCGAGTGATAAAAACTCAAGAATATAGGCAGCATTGGGCAAATACTCCACCAATGCCAGCTGTTCATTTAAAGATAAATCTGCCAAAATTTTCGCGATATCGGCATCATTGATTTGTTCAAATTGTTTTTCAATGAGATCAAATTGATGGTTTTGAATGGCTTTTTCTATTTCTGAAACGAGTGCCAAAGAAAATTGCATAGGATGATCCAAATTCCATCAAACTTTTGCCACATGTTGGACTGCAATCCCACGAAAATAAAGATGTTTTTTGTTGTGAAACATATTTTAAAGATTCTATATGATTTGAAGCTTGCTCAATCCTCATCAAAGAGCATTGAACAAGCGAAGCTCATCAATCAACACCCTTACTCAGAGGGTGCTTTTGATTTAAAAATTGAACGAACCAGCACATACATAAATGGGATAAACAGCAAAACCAAAACTGTTCCGAAGATCACCCCACCCAATACGCTTACCCCTATTTCTTGACGGCTGGCAGCACCTGCACCAAATGCAACAACCAAGGGAATAATCCCCGCACCAAAGGCCAAGGATGTCATCAGAATTGGACGTAACCGCAATCCTGCGCCTTCTAATGCAGCGGCAATCGCTGTTTTACCTTTTTCCTGTGACAAGGCAGCAAACTCAACAATCAAAATCGCATTTTTACACGACAAACCAATCGTGGTCAGCAATGCAATTTGAAAGTAAATATCATTTGGAAAACCTGCCAATTTACTAAAAATAATATTACCTCCAATCCCCAAAGGAATTGCTGCTATTACAGCAGTTGGAATCGACCAACTTTCATATAAGGCTGCAAGGCAAAGGAAAATAAAGCCGATCGAAATCAAATACAGTAACCATGCTTGGCTACTTGATTTTTGTTCTTCAAATGACAAGCCACTCCACGCAACATCTATTCCATCTTGTTGACTAATCAAGGTCTGAATATCTTTCATGGCTTGACCTGAACTGGTATGCGCCGCTGCATTGGCTTCCATTTGCAAGGCGGTATAACCTTGGAAACGATTGACCACATCTGGCCCACCTTCCCAGCGCGTCGTTGCGAAATTGCTAAATGGCACCATCTGGTTCTGTGCATTACGCACTGTCCATACCTGTAGATCTTCAGGCTTTGAACGAAACTCTGCATCGCCCTGCATCATCACTCGTTTAATTCGTCCACGATCAATAAAGTCATTTACATAAGAGCCACCCCATGCTGCTGACAAAGTATTGTTAATCGCGGTTTGACTCAGCCCATTTGCCAATGCCAATTTTTGATTAACATCAACTTTTAACTTAGATTTATCGGGATTGGATTTTTTATCCAGATTCTCAAAGGATTGGAACTGTTTGGCTTGCGCCTGCAATGTACTGAATTGTTGATCTAAATATTTTCGTCCTTGACCGTTAATATCCTGAATCCAAAATTCTAAGCTATCACTATCCCCTAAGCCATTTACAGAAGCAGGCAAACTGACCGTAATCCGAGCATTGCGATCTTGACTAAAATACTTTGTCGCACGTTCACGAATCGCTTGCGCAGAATTTTGTGTACCTGAGCGATCATCCCAATGCTTTAAAGCCACAAAGCCTGTTCCTAAATTTTGTCCTGTACCCGAAAAATTACGCCCATAACGAATCAAGACAATATCAACATTCTGTTTTTCATGCTCAAGGAAATATTTTCGAATATTTTCCCCAACCACCTGACTACTCGACATCGGTGCACCATCAGCTAAACGGAACTGTACACTCAACATGCCCTGATCTTCACTTGGAATAAAACTGGTGGGTAAAGCCCGATAGATCAGTGAAAATACCGCAATCAAAGCCACAAAAATCGTCAAAATCACCCATTTCAAATTTAAGGTCTTTTGAATCAGGCGAATATAACCTTGTCTTAGATTTTCGAGTTTAAGATTGAACCAAGTGGCCCAACGCATAGGTTTAGGATTAGGTTTTAAAATAATGGCACAGAGTGCTGGGGTTAAGATCAATGCAACCAACAATGACAAGGCCATTGCCGCCACTAAGGTGATGGAGAATTGACGATAAATTACACCTGTCGAACCTGTAAAGAACGCCATCGGAATAAATACTGCCGTCAAAACCACGGTAATCCCGATCAATGCTCCTGTCATTTCCTGCATAGACTCGATAGATGCCTGTTTTGCAGTTAAGCCCTGCTCATGCATCAAACGTTCGACATTTTCCACCACCACAATGGCATCATCGACCAGTAGACCAATTGCCAACACCAAGGCAAATAAAGTCAATGTATTAATACTCATACCGAGCACATTGAGTACCGCAAAGGTACCTAAAATCACAATTGGTACAGTAATGGTTGGAACCAGCGTAGCACGCCAGCTTTGTAGGAAAATAAACATGACCAGAACCACCAATACGATGGCTTCTAGTAAGGTTTTGACCACCTCTTTAATCGATTCTTGCACAAACGGCGTGTTATCTCGTGGATAAACAATCTTATAGCCTTGTGGCAGTTTTTCAGAAATCTTTGCCAATTCGGCTTTAATTAATGCAGAGGTTGCTAAAGCGTTTGCACCTGAAGATAAAGAAATCCCCATGCCCGATGAAGGGTAACCATTAATGGTATTAAACGACTGATAATTTTCTGCACCCAACTCAATACGCGCCACATCTTTTAAATAGATATAGCTACCATCGGTATTGGATTTAACAATAATATTTTTAAATTCGTCGACTGTTCTTAAACGTGAACCAGCGGTGACTTTTGCATTTAAATATTGGTCAGCAGTTACCGGTAAATCCCCCACACCACCAGCAGCAACCTGTGTATTCTGTGCTTCTATTGCTGTGCGAATATCACTGGGCATCAATTGATACTGTCGCAGTAAATTCGGATTCAGCCAAATTCGCATGGCGTATTGAGAACCGAAGACATCAACTTCACCAATCCCTTCAATCCGTGATATTTCTTGTTCTATATGGTCAGATAAATAGTCACCTAATTCGATATTGTTACTTTTACCTGTTTCATCATACAAGCCCACCACCATAAAGGTATCGCCAAGCGATTTATTCACCGTTACACCTTGACGCTGTACATCATCTGGTAAGCGGTTGAGTACACCATTAATACTATTTTGGACTTGAACTTGTGCAGTATCTGGATCCGTTCCGTTTTCAAAACTGATACTAATTCTGGCACGACCCGATGAGTCACTACTCGAACTAAAATACAGCAGGTTGTCGATCCCTTTAATTTGCTGCTCTAAAACCTGAGTAACACTCTCTTCAACAGTTTCAGCATCTGCGCCTGTATAAGTTGTAGAAACAGTAATCCTTGGCGGAGCAATATCTGGATATCGCTCAATTGGTAAATTCAAGACTGAAAATACGCCTAAAGCCATGACAATAATTGCAAGTACACAGGCAAAAATAGGACGTTGAATAAAAAATTTTGAGAGCATCAGAGTAGGTTCTGCGTCAAAGGATTGAGGTAAAGTTGTTGGAGCAATTAAATCGACTTTATATGGATATTCTGTGACTTAAACTAAAAACTCAAGGAAAAATAACAGAAAAGCGAATGATAAGTTTAAATATGAAGAAACTATGAAGAATTTTTTTCTTCTAGGCATAAATCTACCAAAAGCATTTCATTAATTTTTCATCTTGATGTCATCACAGTGTCAATTTAATGACATAAGCTATGCACAGTTTCCATATAAGAATTTGAGAAAAATATGATTAAAAATACTGGGTTAATGATCAGTATTATGGCGCTATTAACCGCTTGCGATGATGACGATAAAAAATCAGAAAACGTCACACCAGAATACAAAGAACCTAAAATCATTATTGTTGGTCATCGAGGTGCCAGTGCTTTACGCCCCGAACATACCCTTGAAAGTTATCAAAAAGCCATTGATGATGGTGCTGATTTTATTGAGCCAGATTTGGTATCGACCAAAGATGGCGTATTGGTTGCACGTCATGAAAATGAAATTGGTGGCACAACCAATGTCAGCACATTCAGCCAATTTGCAGATCGTAAGAAAACAAAAATCATCGATGGGACATCATTAACCGGATGGTTTACAGAAGACTTTACTTTAAGTGAATTAAATCAACTTAAAGCCCGCGAGCGTATTCCAGCGTTACGCCCAAACAATACCCAATACAATGATCAGTTGAATATCCCTACCCTTGAGCAAATTATTGAACTGGCGGAAAAGAATTATAAAAAAACCGGTAAAGTGGTTGGGCTCTACATCGAAACCAAACACCCAACATATTTTCAAAAATTAAATTTAGCCATGGAAGATCCATTGCTGAAGACTTTGGCAAAGTACCAATATAGCCGTGAAATTGCACCGATTTATCTACAGTCTTTTGAAGTCAATAATTTAAAGTATTTTAAGGACCAATTGACAGCGCATAAAAGTTTAAAGCATGCCAAAATCATTCAGCTTTATGATGATAAGAAAATCAGCCCAGCAGATTATGTCGCGCAAGGAATTAAAACCACTTATGGCGATATGGCCACAGCACAAGGTTTAAAAGACGTCGCCAAATATGCCGATGGTGTTGGTCCATGGAAACCCTATATTTTTAATGATAGCTATACTGCACCCTCTTCTTTCGTTACAGATGCGCATGCAGTGAACTTAAAAGTCCATCCGTATACTTTCCGTCCTGAAAATAATTTCCTTGCCAGCAATTTAAAATGTAGTACAGCTGAAGCAGATGTAGCCAAGCGTTGTGAAGCTGGCGCAAACAAAGAATATGAGATGTATTTTAAAGCTGGCGTGGATGGTGTATTTACCGATGATCCCGGTTTAGGTCGTAAAGCTTTGGATGCGTACTGGAAAGCCAATCCAAATACCAAGTAACAGCTGATTTTTTCAAACAAATAAGCAAATGATTCAAACATTTGCTTAATTGTTTCTAAACTTGGTGTTTTTTGTTTAAAATTAATTCCGATTTAAGTTTAGAATAATACACTTCTTAAAAACTTTAGCTGCTTTGATTTATGAGTGATTATTCTCCATTTAAGGGTACGACGGGTTTCAAACGCATTCTCAATGCGACAGGCTATTCTTTAGCAGGATTTAAAGCTGCATACCAAAATGAAGCTGCTTTCCGTCAGATTGTTTGGATTAATATCGTTTTAATTCCGATTACGTTTTTTGTCGATGTCTCTTCTGTTGAACAGGCAGTGATGATAGGTGTGTGCTTACTGGCAATCATTGTAGAATTGTTTAATTCAGCATTGGAGGCTGTGGTTGATCGTGTTTCTTTAGAACGCCATCCATTGTCTAAAAATGCCAAAGATATGGGAAGTGCTGCACAGTTCGTAGCTCAAGCCATTATTTTCTTTACTTGGGTCATTATTCTTTTTAGATAAGTTATTTTTTCTAGATCAAATAATCTTGTTAGGTAAGTATTCTTTTAAAAAATTAGAGAATATTGACATTCCCCCACAGGTAAAATGTCAATTCATAAAAATTGATAACAGCCTAATTTTGCTTTACTGCACTTATCCAGTCTAAGCACCACGACCTTTTAACTCGAACAGCGCACTTTGAGCTTAAAATTATCTCTGTAAACAATGGATTAAAGTGATGGTTGTGGAATTGGGATATTCTTGTCAATTTTGTCAGGTCGATTGAGTTGCATAGAACAATTACTATATCCCCATTTGGTGACCTTACCTTGTTCAAGCATAAATTTCCTTGTACAAGCATTCCAGCCATCATTATATGAAATAATTTTTGCACCATTTGGGAGTGCATAGCTTCTATACGGTGGTCCCCATTTACTGATCAGTTTTTCTTCTGTACTCCCCACCCAAGACTGCATCAAATCATTTCTTGTTTCGAGTCTTTGCCCCATGATACTTAAACATCCTGTTAGCATCTGGCTGATTGCAATAATGAAGATTAATCTTTTCATTTTAGTTCCCCTCAGTTTTCGTGTTGTATTTATATTTACCGAACAGTACAAAAGCATAATAAAAAACACACAAAAAGACAAGGATGAAACAACTTACATAAAAAATCCCCGCATAAAGCGAGGATTTTTTATGATCTGAGATCAGAATGACTTACATCATTCCGCCCATACCACCCATGCCGCCCATATCAGGCATAGCAGGTTTGTCTTCTGAGATATCAGTAATCATACATTCAGTTGTTAACATTAAACCAGCAACAGATGCAGCGTGCTCAAGTGCAGAACGCGTTACTTTAGCAGGGTCAAGGATACCCATTTCTAACATATCGCCATATTGTGAAGTTGCAGCATTGTAACCAAAGTTACCTTCACCGCTTTTCACTGCATTGATCACAACTGATGGCTCATCGCCCGCGTTAGACACGATTTGACGAAGTGGCGCTTCGATTGCACGACGCAGGATGTTCACACCTACAGTTTGGTCATCATTTGCACCAACAAGGCCGTCAAGTACTTTAGCTGCACGTACCAACGCAACACCACCACCAGCAACAACACCTTCTTCAACCGCAGCACGCGTTGCATGAAGCGCATCGTCTACACGGTCTTTTTTCTCTTTCATTTCAACTTCAGTTGCAGCACCAATTTTGATTACAGCAACACCGCCAGCGAGTTTAGCTACGCGCTCTTGAAGTTTTTCTTTATCGTATTCAGATGTTGATTCTTCGATTTGAGCACGAATTTGAGTTACACGTTCAGCAATTTGATTTGCATCACCAGCACCATCAACAATCACAGTATTTTCTTTAGAAATCGTGATTTTATGTGCAGTACCTAAATCTTGAAGTGTTGCTTGCTCTAAAGACATGCCCACTTCTTCAGAAATCACAGTAGCACCTGTCAAGATTGCGATATCTTGAAGCATTGCTTTACGACGATCACCAAAACCAGGTGCTTTAACCGCACATACTTTGATGATACCGCGCATGTTGTTTACAACAAGTGTTGCAAGTGCTTCACCCTCAACATCTTCAGCGATGATGAGTAATGGTTTACCTGTTTTTGCAACAGCTTCTAAAACTGTAATCAATTCACGAATATTACCAATTTTCTTATCAACAAGAAGAATGAATGGATTTTCAAGTTCAGCAGTCAAAGTATCTTGTTTGTTTGCAAAGTACGGGCTGATATAACCACGATCAAACTGCATACCTTCTACAACATCAAGCGCATCTTCAAAGCCTGAACCTTCTTCAACAGTAATCACGCCTTCTTTACCAACGCGTTCCATTGCTTGCGCAATCAACTTACCTACAGTTTCATCAGAGTTTGCAGAAATCGAACCGACTTGTTCAATTGCTTTAGTATCAGAAGCTGGTTTAGCAGTTGCTTTGATATTTTCAACAACAGCTCTAACCGCAAGGTCGATACCACGTTTCAAATCCATTGGGTTCATACCCGCAGTGACAGATTTGATCCCTTCATTTAAAATCGCTTGAGCAAGGACAGTTGCAGTTGTTGTCCCATCACCTGCGATATCATTGGTTTTTGAAGAAACTTCACGAACCAATTGCGCACCCATGTTTTCGAATTTGTCTTTTAAAGAAATTTCTTTAGCAACAGTTACACCATCTTTAGTGATGTGCGGTGCACCGAAAGAACGATCAATAACCACGTTACGACCTTTAGGGCCTAAAGTTACTTTTACTGCATCTGCAAGTACGTTTACACCCGCGATCATTTTTGAACGCGCTGAATCACCAAATTTTACGTCTTTAGCTGACATACTAAACTCCAGATATCTTTATAAATTTTAAATTTTGACCAATATGTTTGGATGAAAACCCATCTCAATGGCAGAAGATTAACCTTCCAATACCGCTAAAATGTCAGATTCTTTCATCACAAGAAGTTCTTCACCATCAACTTTAACTTTAGTACCCGCATAAGCACCAAACAGTACGTTATCGCCGACTTTAACGTCTAAAGCGCGTACACCGTTATCAGTGATTTTGCCATTACCTACAGCAAGAATTTCACCTTGAGCAGGCTGTTCAGCTGCAGAAGTACTTAAAATCAAACCACCTGCTGTTTTAGTTTCTTTTTCAACACGGCGGATCACAACGTTGTCATGTAAAGGACGAATCTTGCTCATTTCTAACTCCATAGACATTTTAAAATGTCATTGATTACTCAGCGAAGATGACTTCTTATTCCTAGGTCATCGACAAAATATTTGTATGTCACATTTGTGGGGATGGAAATAAACGCTTCAAGGGGAAAACGAAAAAAAATTTATTTAATTTGTATGTTTTTTCTTCTTTTGTATCAAATCATGTCTAATTCAGAATTTTTTAGCGCAGTTTTGGCAATAAATTCCTGTAATTGTTCATCAAAAAAATAATGTTCAAAGCGCCCATCTTGGTGAATCACATTAAAGCTATTGGGTATATTTTTATGCAAACGTCGAGAAACTGCTGTACCCGCATGAACCTCATAAACCGGTTGTTTTAAATTTAGCGCAAAGGCTTGATTCAGATCATAGACCGCAACTAAATGTAAATGACCGTGCAATAAAGCATACAGTTGATGTTGTCCCCATTCTTTAATGGCAAACTGCCCTAAAGCTGGACAATCTTTTAAGTGATGGTCTTCATTTGATGTATAAAAAGGTTGATGACTAACGATTATTTTTAATTTATTTTTTGGTGCATTGGCCAACAACTGATTTACATTTTGAATTTGCTCAAAAGAAATATGTCCGCGTGTGTGATAACGGCGACGAATACTGTTCATGCCAATTAAATAAAAATGCTCTGTAAATAAGCTGCGTTCTAAACTGCCAAAGAACAGTTGATATAAGCCAAATGGTCTAAAGGCACGATTCCAGACATGATACAAAGGAATATCATGGTTGCCAGGCACCACAAAATAAGGGATGTTTAGTGATTCTAAAAACTGCTTACATGCATAGAATTCTTTAAATTTAGCACGTTGAGTTAAATCACCGCTCACCACAACCACTTCTGGTTTATGCACAGCACAAAACTTTTGAATCGCCCGTATACACTCTGGACGCTCAGTACCAAAATGTAGATCAGACAGATGCAATAACATGCGGCACCATAATTTTTAAAGCATTTTTTTCTACGTGTAAGGTTAATGGGGTCGTCATTGAAACAATTTCTCCATCGACAGCAACGGTCAGTTTAGGCTTTTTTGAATAGACAATGACTTTTTGTGCACCAAAACTATACACATCGGAAGCGTTTTCCAATTTTCCACGAATGGTTTGAAACAAGGTTTTAAATAAAGTGGCTTTATCTCCTTTGGCGATCACCACACCGGCAATCTCCCCCACCTCTGCACATTTCGAAATTTTTAAATTTAATTCTTTTAATTGCAGTTGATTATTACCAAAAAAAATCAGTGGTGTTTTTACAGGATACTTTTGCCCATCTACTTCGATCTCTAATTTGAGTTCTTTACGATCACGAATCAGGACATCCAAACCAGACGTATACGCATTTAAAGGAAAGCGTCCAAACCGACGATTATATTCTTCACGTTTTTTAATAAACAAAGGATATAGACCTAAACTGGCATTATTTAAATAAATTTGATCATTGATACAGGCCACATGTGAGGCACGCGGCTCCCCTGTGGCAATCACATTGGCTGCCTCTAAAATATTCAAAGGGATATGTAGAACACGCGCCACATAATTAAAAGTACCTAAAGGTAGTATTCCCATAGGAATTTTTTGCTTTAACATTTGCGAGGCGACTGCATTCAACGTACCATCACCACCAGCAGCGACAATGACACCACAATCTGAGTATTGTGCATGACGTTGAAAGATTTTTTGCATCAGGGTTTTTATATCAGGCTCTGAACCAATATCAAAAACTTGAATTTCAAAACCATGTGAAGTCCAGATGGTCATGAGTTTTTCATAAATATCATCTTTCTGATTGGCATGAAAACCTGACTTTTCATTGTAAATCATTGAAAGAGGCTTGAGTTCTGTGTCCATAAGCTTGATTATTTTGAAGTATTTGCACTAATTTCGTCGATTTTCTAAACAAATAAAAGCACCTTTATGTAAAATTCGAATTATACCCATTTATTAAATCAATAATTAATTTAGTAAATCTTATAATTTCAACTTATTGTAAACTATTATTATTTACAATTAAAATACCCTACATTCTATTTAAAAATACCAATAAAAATCAAACAATAATCCATGTTAGATAATACAAATCAAACACTTAGTGAAAATTCGAGCATTGGTATCTTTTAAGCCTTTAGTCTTATTTTTTTTATGAATATATGTTTTAATACCACCACTTTTTTTCATACTTAAATTTGAATGTAGTATCCCTTCATTCAGATTATTATTTGTACACAAAATTGTACATATTTTAGATAGGCCTCACCATGACCCAAGTGAACGCACCAGAATTCGTTCGTCATCCCAAGCTCATTGCATGGGTTGAAGAAATTGCTAAATTAACTAAACCTGCAAAAATTGAATGGTGTGACGGAAGCGAAGAAGAGAATCAACGTTATATCGACTTGATGATCGCTAACGGCACTATGCAAGCGTTGAACCAAGAAAAACATCCTGGTTCTTATTTAGCGAATTCTGATCCGTCTGACGTAGCGCGTGTTGAAGGTCGTACATACATCTGCTCTGAAAAACAAGAAGATGCTGGTGCGACAAACAACTGGGAAGCTCCTGCTGAGATGCGTACTCGCCTTAACGGTTTGTTTGATGGTGCAATGCAAGGACGTACCATGTACGTGGTTCCATTCTCTATGGGTCCATTAGGTTCTCACATTGCTCACATCGGTATCGAAATTACAGATTCTCCTTATGTTGCTGTAAGTATGCGTAAAATGGCTCGTATGGGTAAAGCTGTTTATGACGTACTAGGCACTGATGGCGACTATGTTCCTTGCGTACATACTGTTGGCGCTCCGCTGGCTGAAGGTCAAAAAGATGTTGCATGGCCTTGTAACCCAGAAAAATATATCGTGCATTATCCAGAAACTCGTGAGATCTGGTCTTACGGTTCAGGATACGGCGGTAACGCATTATTGGGTAAAAAATGCCTTGCTTTACGTATTGCATCATCTATGGGTCGTCAACAAGGCTGGTTAGCTGAACACATGTTGATCCTTGGCGTGACCAATCCACAAGGTGAGAAACACTACATTGCAGCAGCATTCCCATCTGCATGTGGTAAAACCAACTTTGCGATGTTGATTCCACCTGCAGGTTATGAAGGTTGGAAAATTGAAACTGTAGGTGACGATATTGCTTGGATCAAACCAGGTGAAGATGGTCGCTTATATGCAATCAACCCTGAAGCTGGTTTCTTTGGTGTCGCACCTGGTACAAACATCAAAACAAATCCAAACTGTATGGCGACACTTCACAAAGATGTCATCTATACAAACGTTGCTGTAACAGAAGATGGCGACGTATGGTGGGAAGGTTTAACCAAAGAAGCGCCTGCTAACTTGACCAACTGGAAAGGTCAACCGCATGTTGCTGGTGAAAAAGCAGCACATCCAAATGCGCGTTTCACCGTTGCAGCGGGTCAATGCCCTTCTATTGATGCTGACTGGGAAAATCCAGCTGGCGTACCAATTTCTGCGTTCATCTTCGGTGGTCGTCGTGCAGATACAGTACCTTTAATCTCAGAAGCTTTTGACTGGGTTGATGGTGTTTATAAAGCAGCAACAATGGGTTCTGAAACAACTGCAGCTGCAGTAGGTCAACAAGGTGTTGTACGCCGAGACCCATTTGCAATGCTTCCATTTGCTGGCTATAACATGGCTGACTATTTCTCTCATTGGTTAGAAATGGGTGAAGAAGTTGGTGCTAAAGCGAAAGCTGCAGGCAATAAACTTCCTGGCATTTATAACGTAAACTGGTTCCGTCGCGATGCTGAAGGCAACTTTGTATGGCCTGGTTTTGGTCAAAACATGCGTGTGCTTGAGTGGATCATTGACCGTTGTGAAGGTCGTGCTGAAGCAGTGGAAACACCGATTGGTTTTGTTCCAACTTATGAGCAATTGAACTGGACAGGTTCTGACTTCACTAAAGATCAATTTAATCTTGTGACTTCTCAAAACAAAGATCAATGGATCAAAGAGATTGAGAGCCACACTGAGTTATTTGATAAACTTGGTGAGCGCTTACCAGCTGCACTTAAAACTCGTCAAAATGAGCTTTTAGAGGCTGTTAAAAAATCTGCTTAATCGCTAAAAATTAAGACATACAAAAAGACCGCTACATAGCGGTCTTTTTTGCTTAGTGTGATACAGTTCACTTTATTGCTTTGGTATTCATTACAATTATGTAATAAAAATACAAATGATTACTGTTTCCATGTACAAAATTCATATTTTCTCTATAATTCAAACATTACTTTATTTTATTGATTTTTTTTAATCATGTTAGAAAATATTATTTATTCGGCAAAAGTTATTAGAGCCAAATTTGTCTCAGATAGACGTTATCTCACCAAAAGATTTATTGCTAAATTGGGTTATACCCCGAACTTTGATCAGCCTAAAAGTTTCAATGAAAAAGTCACCGCCAGAATGATCTATGAAAGAGCACCTTTACATACGAAATTAGCAGATAAATTTGCTGTACGCGAAATGCTTGCAGAGAAAATTTGTTGTTCCCATTTTGTTCCACTGATTGGTGTATATAAGTGCTTTGAGGAAATTGACTTTAATCAACTTCCTAACAAGTTTGTTTTAAAATGCAATCATGACAGTGGCAGTGCGATTGTCTGTAATGATAAAGCGCAATTTGATATCAAAAAAGCGCAGCATAAACTCAATCACCACCTTAAACAAAATATGTATTTTAGAAAACGAGAATGGCATTACAAAGATATTGTTCCTCTAATTTTGGCCGAACAACATATTGATTTATTTGTTGATCAAGACAATAAGCTGACCATTACAACATGCCGTGTTCATTGTTTTGAAGGTCAGCCTCGATATATTGAAGTCGATGTACAAGACAGCCAAGGCGTGGATTATTCAAATATGTATGACACATCTTGGGTGCTGCAACCCTTTACCGTTGATCTAAAAAGCAATACGCCAAGCTGTTTAGCACGACCGCAAAAATTAAATAAAATGCTTCAACTGTCAGAAGATCTTTGTTTTAAATATGGTTATAGCCGAATCGATTTCTTATTATCTCAAGACGATGTTTTCTTTAGTGAGATTACCTTAACCCCCAACGCAGGTCGTATGGTCATCACCCCAAGTGAGTGGGATGAAAAGTTAGGCGCTTTATGGCTGACTGATTAAGCCGAGCAAAAAGACCGACGTGTTCGGTCTTTTTTGTGATTTAATGCAACCATTCAATATCTAAAAATAAGCGCAATGACAGCAATTAAAAACATTACCACAACTCAACCTTATCTAACGCTGTTACCTGACCACGGAGTCGTCTTCGCCCCTTCAAGTCTATTTCTAGCTCAGCATTTACTTCCACTTATTTCAATTGATTTATCTGCAATCAATCCAGCATGGCAAGGAAAAATTCATTTGCTCAATCCGATTGAGCCTTATGAATGCTATATCGGAAGTGATACCACAGAATTTTCTGATGCATTTGCCAATGAAAATTGGTTTATTATGCAATTAAATCAACAAAATCAATATGAATGGTTAGCAAACAAAAGATATTTTGCTTTAGAGAATCCTGATTGCGAGGCCGATCTAAAAACCCATCATAAAGAAATGTATGAAGATTACTTGCAGCTTAAACAGCGCTTTGCTGAAACTGGAAAAGTCATTTCAACATCACGCATTGAATACCAAAATGATTCTGCAACAACCCTGCTTGACCAATTAGGAGGTGAATGTGGTGGTGGAAACTGGACTTATCCAATTGATGAACATTTTGATTTACGCTACATCAACGCAGACCGCGATGATCAAGAAGTTCATATTTATGACCGTGATGGCAAGCGTTATTATTTTATTGCAGCTGTTGCTGGCTGGGAATATTGTTCACATGGGGCAGATTGGATTTTAATGTATTACCAACCTGAAACCCGACGCGTTTTATATACCTTTGATTGGTCATAACGTACCTTGTGCAAAGCTATATATTTTCCACTTTTGCTTAGGCAACATCTTTCTGTAAGCGGCGTTCATGCAATTCAAGCAAATATTCATCCAATGCTTGAATTTCAGCTTCGGTAAATTTTAAATATAACTTGCTACGGCGCTTTAAAATATCCTGACTGGTGATCGCCCACTCTTGGTCAACCAAATAATCGACCTCTTGGGCATATAAACCATGGCCAAAATCTTGACCAATTTCATGAACAGATGTCGAATGATTTAAAAATTTCCATGTATAAGTTCCATAGGCATGTGCCCAACGGCTTGCAGTTTCATGATCAAGCCCTTTGATTTTATTTTGAATTTCTAAAACCAATCCATCAATTGAAACTAAATTCTCAGCACCTGGCAGTAATGATTTTTCAGTCCAAGCTTTCCCAGCGTTAGGGAAGAACTTCTGCAAATGCTCCATGGCAGATTCAGCCAAGCGTCGATAGGTAGTTAACTTGCCACCAAACACAGAAAGTAAGGGTGCATCATTTTCATGATCTTGTGATAAAGCCAAAGTATAGTCACGGGTGATTGCGGCTGGATTATCAGACTCATCATCACACAATGGACGTACCCCTGAGAATGTCTGAATAATATCGGCTTGAGTCAGTTGCACTTTAAAATGATCATTGGATACATCAAGCAGATAATCAATCTCTTGCTGACTAATTTCAACATTATTCGGATCTGCTAAATATTCACGATCAGTTGTACCAATCATGGTGTATTGATTGAGATAAGGAATTGCAAACACGATACGTTGATCATCATTTTGCATAATAAAGGCTTTATCACCGTCATATATTTTCGGCACAATAATATGACTGCCTTGAATGAGGCGAACTCCATATTGCGATTTTAACTGAAGCTCTTGCTTAATGAATTGTGCAACCCAAGGCCCCGCAGCATTGACCAAAGCCTTCGCTTGTATGTGATAAATGCCCTGCTCATTTTCAAACTGGATATTCCATAAACCATCTTCACGCTGTGCTGAAATACAGCGTGTTTGCGTAACCACAGTGGCATTTTTTTCACGTGCTTGCACTGCATTTAAAATCACTAAGCGTGAATCATCTACAGCACAATCTGAGTATTCAAATCCGCGTGTGATCTCTGTTTTTAGTGGGCTAGTATGAGGATCAAATTCAACCAAATGTGAACCTGCAAGCTTCTCTCTTTTGCCCAAATGGTCATATAAAAACAGCCCCGTACGAATCAGCCAAGCAGGACGCAAATGAGGTTGATGTGGCATGATAAAACGCATAGGACGAATGATATGCGGTGCTTTTGCCAGTAAGACTTCTCGCTCAGCCAAAGCTTCTCGCACTAAACGAAATTCTTTATGTTCCAAATAACGCAGACCACCATGGATCAACTTACTGCTTGCAGACGAGGTATGGCTGGCTAAATCATCTTTTTCACACAAAAATACAGATAAACCACGCCCAGCAGCATCATTGGCAATACCAACACCATTTATTCCACCACCAATTACAGCAATATCATAATAAGTTTGTTGCTCATTGATTTGTGTCATAAACACCACCACCTTTGATCATTTGCATATATTCACAACCATTTGTGAGAATATATTTTCGTTTGTTTTCATTTAAGAAAATAATAGATAGTTTTTTAATCGATGTCTATCAAAAAATGATCAATTTCACGTTTATCATGTTTTCACTATGAGTTTTAAAATTAGCCTAAACCACAGTTAAAGCCACTTCTGCTGCATGAATTTGTTTTAAATAATTTTCAGTGGGCACTTTATTGGTAAAAAGCCGATCTATTTCAGAAAGATGGCCTAAGCGCATCATTGCATGACGACCAAACTTGCTCTCATCCGCTGCTAAAAATACCTGCCGAGCACCTAAAATAATTTCTTGCGAGACAGACACTTCTTGAAAATCGAAATCGAGCATGGTTCCATCTTCATCAATCCCACTAATACCAATCAGGGCATAATCAACTTTAAACTGTTTAAAAAATTCAGAGGTGGCTTGCCCTATCACACCACCATCGGGGCGCACTTTTCCGCTGGCAATCAGTACTTCAAAATCATCATTCATACTCAAAATTTTCGCCACATTTAAATTATTGGTGATCACTTTCAAACCGCGATGTTGCAATAAAGCATGGGCAATAGCTTCGGTTGTTGTACCAATATTGATAAACAAAGATGCATGGTCTGGAACTGCGTTTGCAACAGCTGTTGCAATGCGCTGTTTTGCCGCTAAATTATGGCTGATCCGTTGACTATACGCGGTATTGGTGACGCTTGAGTCTACCGCAGCGCCACCATGATAACGACGTAATAGTCCGGCATCGGCCAATTGATTGATATCCCGCCGTACAGTTTGTGGGGTAACTGCAAAATGCTGTGCAATCTCGTCAATACTGACGTATCCCCGAGCCTTAACCAACGCTAATGTTTGCTGTTGTCGAATCATCAAGTCCATAGATGTGAAACCTTATTGTTTTATTTTCAAAAATGAACATTTAGCTGTTATAAATAGCATGACTGCTTACTGTACGACTAGATTAAATTTTTAAATTCATTCAACTCAGCTTATTAAATTGTGTACATTTCATACATTTAAACGCAAACAAACATGCTTTAACTTTAAGCTAAATTCTTATAATTTATAAAATATTTCAAATTAAATAGCTGTTTTAAAAAAATTATTCATTTATTTCTAAAATTTCTCATTCTAGATCAACAATAAACCCTCAATACAGCTAAGACCAAAGTCTAATAAGGTCTGCTTTCATTCAAGCGTATAACGAGCATTGTAATTATTTGTATCTCCCTCGTCATACTGACTGAAATTCTCTCTGTTTGATTTTTCTGCTTTGATTTTCATCCAAAATGAAAGTTAAACAGGCTGTATTTTGCATATTCTTTTGGAGAATTGCTTTGTCCAATTCATCTCCTCAAGTTGCCACTTCGCAACTTGATAGAAAAACTCGTTTCAAATCTATACTTGGTGGTTCAGCTGGTAATTTAGTCGAATGGTATGATTGGTATGTCTATGCCGCATTTACCCTCTATTTTGCCCCTGTATTCTTTCCTGAAGGTAATGAAACGGTCAAACTTCTCCAAGCTGCTGCAGTTTTTGCTTTAGGCTTTTTAATGCGTCCGATCGGCGCATGGATCATGGGCGTTTATGCTGACCGTAAAGGTCGTAAAGCGGGTTTAACACTTTCTGTTTCATTGATGTGCATTGGCTCATTAATCATTGCTTGTGCGCCATCTTATGATTCAGTCGGAATGTTTGCTCCTGCACTACTTTTATTTGCGCGCTTATTGCAAGGTTTAAGTGTTGGTGGTGAGTATGGCTCTAGTGCCACCTATTTAACTGAAATGGCGGGTAAAAATCACCGCGGATTTTTCTCAAGTTTCCAATATGTCACCCTGATTTCAGGTCAATTACTTGCACTCTGTGTACTGATTATCCTGCAACATAATCTTTCTGAAGAAGCCTTACATGCATGGGGATGGCGTGTCCCTTTCTTTATCGGTGCGTTACTCGCAATTGTTGTGTTCTGGATTCGTCGTGGTCTGGTTGAAACAGAATCATCTAAACAAGCGCAACAACAAGCTAAAAATGGTGGTGAAACATCTGGTGCTTTGGCCTTATTCACCAAGTATCCTAAACAAGCATTTACAGTCATTATGCTAACAGCAGGCGGTACCTTAGCCTTCAATACATTTACGACTTATTTACAAAAATACTTAGTCAACACTTCTGGCTTTGAAAAAACCACCGCAACTGAAATTACCACAGCTGCAATCTTTATTTTTATGTTGATTCAACCTGCAGTCGGTGCACTTTCAGACAAAATTGGTCGTAAACCAATTATGATCACTTTTGGTGTACTCGGTGTGTTATTTACCGTTCCTATTTTCAATGGTTTAGGCTCGACAACGGACCCTAAAACGGCTTTCTTCTTATGTATGAGTGGTATGGTCATTGTGACTGGATATACAGCCATTAATGCGGTTGTAAAAGCTGAATTATTTCCACCGCATATTCGCGCTTTAGGTGTTGCCTTGCCTTATGCACTTGCCAACACTGTATTTGGCGGTACGGCTGAATTAGTTGCACTAAGCTTTAAAAATGCTGGGCATGAAAACTATTTCTTCTATTACATTACCTTTATGATCGGTTTATCTCTAATCACCTATGTGTTTATGAAAGATACCAAAAAACATAGCCTGATTACAGATGATTAATTCAAAGTAAACTTTGCAATCTAATTCATTTAAAACAGCTTTTTTATTCACATGAAAAAGCTGTTTTATTTAAGCAATTCACTTATCGTGAAAATTGCAAAGCTATGGCATACTAAAAATAATTCAAAAAGCTAGGACTTTAAAAGATGAAAAAAATCACTTATGCAGGTTTAGGATTAATCGTTTTAGCTTTATCTGCATGTCAAACAACCCCGCGTCAATACAATGGCGTAACCGGTTATCAAATTGAAAATCAAACAGCAGATAGTGCAACACTTGCGTATACCCTTTCAGGTCGTGCTGATCGTGATTTGGATGCGGATAAATTACAGCGCGCATGTCAAAAAGTTTTGGGTGCAAACAAAAACTATAAAATTTCTGTATTAAGTACCAATGAAATTATCAATCCGCAAACTGCAAAAGATCAGGCTGGCGTTCAACTTGGGCATAGCCGTACATCTTTTGGGCTTTCCAACACGCCAAGTCTAAATAACAGTGAAGATTATGCAACACGCCAAGCCTTAGATACCCGCCCAAGCACTTTACATGTAGTACGTTATACCTGTTCTTGATTTAAGAGATTTGTATTACAGAATAAAATAAGACGCTGTCATAGCGTCTTATAAAAACTCACATTTCTAAATTCTTTGGCTTCATCTAAATCAGGCCAAGTGGTTGCACTTCGTTCATCCAATTTTTGGTAATTCGGATGACTAAAGTTTTTCACTCGGCTATCTGCCACCCATACTTCTGGTGCAAATTTTAAAAATTCATCCAAGAAGAACCTGTTAGATTGATCATATAAAACATCGGCAGCCAATAAGACATCAACCTGTTCGGCTTTATATAAATCATCAAGATATTCAAGCTCTACATCATTAAGCAAAGCATTTTCACGACAAGCATCCAAACTTATTGGGTCGATATCACAACAGATGACACGTTTTGCACCTGCCATTTTGGCTGCAATTGCAACCACACCGGATCCAGCACCAAAATCCAGCACAACTTTATCTTTTACATGCTGTGGTTCTGCAATCAGCCATTGTGCCATTGCTAAACCAGAAGCCCAGCAAAAAATCCAATACGGTGTATCATTCCAAATACGGCGAATCACCTCATCATCCAAACGATCTGTTGGAAAAACTGGTGGAATCAACCATAACGAAATTGGGCTTTCAGGCAACTGCTGTGCCAATAATTCGCATTGAGGAATTACTTCATGCAAAGCATCAAGTAAATGTTGCGGGGCTTTAGAAAATTGATAAGTACAGCTCATGCAAAATATGACCAAAATTATTATTTTGATATTGAGGAAATACAGCTTCTTCCTCATATTCGATAGACAGTAACACCATGTGCTAAGGTTCGAGACGATACTTCTTGTTAAGTCTCAGATACAGATACTTAAAAGTAGATCTTAAACGCGTTAAGCCAATGACCATTAAACTAATGACAATATTGCCTACTTTTACTGAAAAATAAACATTGCTGTGTAAATGTAGGCTGAATTTAAGCACAGTGAATGCATGGCTTTCACTGTGCCCAGAATAAAAACAGGACTTAAGCTAACGCTTTTTCAGCTGCTTCCACAGTTTGACGAATCAATGTTGTGATCGTCATCGGGCCTACACCACCTGGAACTGGTGTATAAGCTGAAGCGACATCTTCAATACCGACCAATTGGATATCACCCACACCACCACCGTCACGAGGATGGAATCCAGCATCAACCACAACAGCACCTTGCTTAATCCAGTCTTTTTGGATTAATTCAGCTTTACCGACTGCACCGACAACTATATCAGCCTGTTTTACCAATTCAGCAAGATTTTGTGTACGAGAATGACAGATTGTCACTGTTGCATTGGCTTGAAGTAGCATCATTGCCATCGGCTTACCTAAAATAGCCGAACGCCCCACTACAACTGCATGTTTACCAGCAATTTCAATCTTGTTTTCTTGAAGAATCGTCATGATACCTGCAGGTGTTGCCGAACCATAAGCAGCCTCACCCATTGCCATACGACCAAAACCTAAGCAAGTTACCCCATCTACATCTTTTTCAAGTGAAATGGCATCAAAGCAAGCACGTTCATCAATTTGTTCAGGCACAGGATGTTGGAGCAAAATACCGTGAACATCAGGATTGGCATTTAATTTTTCAATTTCAGCCAATAATTGTTCAGTTGTGGTTTCTTTACCTAACTCTACTTTTAAAGAATCCATACCAACACGACGGCAAGCATTTCCTTTCATGCGTACATACGTCGCAGATGCACCATCATCACCCACTAAAATAGTCGCTAAAATTGGGGTACGACCTGTTTTTGCTTTTATAGCTTCAACACGAGTCAACAAGTCTGCTTCAATTTGTTTCGCTAATGCGCGACCATCCAATACCAATGCCACGGCACATCTCCAAAGTAGATATGAATCAATTTTGCAAATAATACATGATTATTTAGACAATTTTCTTTCATATGCTGAATTTATGTGCATATGCATGAATTATAGTATTGTTTTTTTTTCAAAGATTGCTAATATGTGCATCACCAAGACATGGCGGGGTGGCAGAGTGGTCATGCAGCGGACTGCAACTCCGTGTACGCCGGTTCGATTCCGACCTCCGCCTCCAATCTTGTAAAGCCCGAGTGGTGAAATCGGTAGACACAGGGGATTTAAAATCCCCCGCCCACAAAGCGTGCCAGTTCGAGTCTGGCCTCGGGCACCATTTTAATTCTTGTTAAAATGGTGCAATAAAGAACCCAGCGATAAGCTGGTTTTTTTATGCCTAAAATTTTATATTGTTTTTTATGTTAATATCCAAAGTGAAATTTAGATAAGCGAAGCCTATATGATTCAAAACAAGCAAGTTTCCCTCTATTTAAATCAATTACAACAACAATACCCACAAGCATTTAAGCGCAACTTTTTATTTTATAGTCAAATTAAAACCAAAGGGCTTTTAGATGAAGCAAAGGAGTTTATTCCTTGGATTTTGTCGATTATGATTTTTTGCAGCATCTATTTTAGTTTAGGTCAGTTTATTGCAAATCATTTTCCCAAATTCGATAGTTTTCAAGCCAATGGCATTGCCGCTTTAGCGATTATGTTATTTTTTATGATTATTGTTCCGATCATTATCAAACAAATAAAACACAGTTCGACGCATTTATACCAACAACTCAATAATATTCCGCTTAAGCTTGCGGTACTGATCGTCCTACAAGCACTCAATCTTTATTTTATAGAAAGCACCCTGCTGCAAGGTCTGTTATTTTTCTTTGCAATGAGCTTTGGTTTTGTCAAATTTTATAAAGAAAATTTATTTAGAGATAGCACCAAAGACACTGAATACTATCAATTACAACAAATTCGAAAAAGCTGTTTATGGGCTTATAAACAGGCTAAGAAAGCCAAATTCAAAATGCGATTCTTAGCCAAAGATTCTGAGAAATATCAATTTTATCAAAAGCGCTTAGTCACCTTTTTAGAATTACATTTAGAATTATTAAAATATGAAAATGAAATGTGTAAAACCTATAAATATGAAGATTTAGATGCCTATATGGACAGTATGATGTGATCCATCTATAGCGTTAAAAACACCGAGTCATCTTTGAACTCGGTGTTTTTTAGGCCTGAAAATTTATGCACTTTTCTGAACAGTCTTTACATCAACCAAATTGTTATTTAAAACCACTTGATGGGCACGAGCCGTATCCACTGAATAGGTTTTTTCCTTAATGCTATTTAAGAAAATCCAATCCGCTTGTACCTGTTGTGCTGTAAAGCTGACTTTTAAGTAGCCTCGCTGATTTAAATTGGTGTAATTCAATTCATCAATGAGTGTGGTGAAGGCCATTTCAAATTGTTGTAACTGTGCCAAAGGAATACTTAAATACTTTTCCATCCCAGGTGAAGAGACCGAACTGGTTGCCAATTCAACCCCAACAAAATCACCTGCTTGAGTATGCAAGTCAGCAGACCATGCATTATGGGTATCCCCCGCCAACACCACAACTTTCTTATTTAATGTTTTAAGTGTGCCATATAAAATTTCACGTTCTGCATAGTAGCCATCCCAAGCATCTAAATTATAGGGTGCAACTGTGGTTACACGGGCTTTTTCTGTAGCGGTTAATGTTGGATCACCACTTTTCAAACGAACTTTTAAAGTAACTAACTCGATGATCTGCTGATTCATTTTTGCCAAAGTTTCGGCTGTGACATTTCCACTGGTAATTGCAGATAAAGACAATAGCAATTCAGCAGGGATTAACATTTTTGCCATCAACACTTGCTGACCCAATACATTCCAAGTCGCTGTAGATTGTGCCAGTTTCTTTTGTAGCCACTCACGCTGGGTATAACCCATCAGTGTACGCGTAGTACTGGTTAAATCTGCCTGAAACTTAGCAATATCCAAGCCCGAAGCCATCATATAATTGGCATAATCGAGTTGCTTATCACGTGCCAAAATACGGGTATCTAACATGGTCAATTGTACCAATGAACCAAAGTCAAACTGGCGATAAATATTCAAGTGATCTGTTGCAGATACAGGACGAATCGGCATCCATTCAAAATAGGCTTGTAAAGCTGCCAATTTACGGTCTAAGAAATTACCCTCATTGGCTTGATGGTTCTCTGCACCGTCTTTCCATGCGTCATTTGCCAGTTCATGGTCGTCCCAAATCACGATAAAAGGATGACGGGCATGTGCGGCCTGTAGATCGGCGTCAGTATGGTAAAGTGCATAACGCTTACGGTAATCATCCAACTTGATAATTTCTTTATCATTGTCAGCAGCGAGGGTACGACCCAGCTTTACCGCCTCTTCTGTGGCATATCCATCTTTACCATATTCATAGATGTAATCCCCTAAATGGATGATCGCATCGACCTCTTGTTTTGCCATTTCCTTATATACATAGAAATAGCCAGCAGGATAGTTTGAACATGAACACACCGCAAACTGCACCGAGCTGGTGGTTTCAGGTAATGTTTTGGTACGCCCTACTGGTGAAATCACCGAACCAAATTTAAAACGATAATAATAAGTTTGCCCAGACTTAAGCTTGTCTGCATCGACCTTAATAGTAAAATCCTGAGCTGATGCTGTTTGTACTTTTCCAGTATTGATCACTTGCGTAAATTTATCATCTGTAGCAATTTCCCAAACCACTTCTAAACGCAAAGACGTATCCTGCGGGGTAATACGCGTCCACAAAATCACACGATCTTTTAATGGGTCGCCACTGGCAACACCATGTAAAAATTCAACTTTTGTTGTAGGAGATGTTGAATCGTTGTTATCACTCCCACAAGCAGTCAACGACACTGGTATAGATAATGCCCCAAAACTGGCTAATGACTTTTGAATAAGTTCACGGCGTGAAATTGAGTTTGGCATTGAAGTTGGTTTCCTCTAAGTTTTTTTATCCAATCAATTTAAAGGCTTAATATTTCGCTTTAATCTCAAATTGATGAAAAAATCATGACAAAATACCCATTCAACGGCTTAAAATGCTTTATTTTCAAACATAAGCACATGAATTGATTGAAAAGAAAGCAAATCGACATAAATACGCTTGCCAAGAGAAAAACTGTCCTTTATTATTGCGCACATGCCCGAGTGGTGAAATCGGTAGACACAGGGGATTTAAAATCCCCCGCCCACAAAGCGTGCCAGTTCGAGTCTGGCCTCGGGCACCATTTTAAATCTTATTAAAATGGTGCAATAAAGAACCCAGTGATAAGCTGGTTTTTTTATGCCTAAAATTTGTAAATCATCTATAAATCGCCAATTTACAAATAACGCAAAGTTCAATACGTCTTGCTAAAAAGCGTGGTAGCTCAACTATATTTTTCTGGTTATTTTTCATTAAAAAACTTATAATATAATGAATTTATATTAATTATTAATATTTTCATAAGCTTAATTAAACCAACACCATGTCTAAAATTACTCCTGAAACTCAAAAAGCCGCCCCTATATTTCCGCGAATATTCGCATTTATCATCGACTGTATTACCGTCGGCGTAGCCTGTTTAGTGATGGGTAAAATACTCTACCCATATTTTGAAAATTCTCCTTTTATTTTCCAATATATAGGTACGCTTCTCTGTCTATTTTATTTTGCTGCTTTTAACAGCCATATCGGTAATGGTAAAACCATTGGGAAAATCCTTTGCAAAATTAGGGTAAAAGATTTAAATGGTGCTTCAATTCCATTTATGCGTTCTCTGGTTAGATCAAGTATCTTTATCATTCCATTTTGCTTTGCTGGTTATTTACAAACATATTCAACTCAGCATCTTTCACTCAGCCTACTTGTGGCATTTTTTCAAAGTATTGTTTTTGCCTGTTTCTACTTGGCTATTTTTAATGGAAATAGCCAACAATCTCTGCACGACCAGCTCAGTAAAACTCAAATCCTTAGAAATGCTCAATCCAATATTCCACGCCAATCTGTATGGCGTATTCATTACTACATCATTGCACTGTTATCGATTGTGATTTTTTCCGTCAATTTATGGGGTTATTTCCAAAGCAAAGCAATGTCAGCCAATGATTTTAATTTGATCTCCGATGACATTAAAAATGCTCAAGTTGAAAGTCGCCATACATACATCGGAGAAGCCGAATCCACAAATCAGGTTTTTATTTTAAATGTGAGTCAGCCTGATTATCTGGATGACCTTGAGCGTGCCGAAACATTGCTAAAAAAGATTGATCAACAACACGCTGAGGTGTTAACGCAATACCACATCAATCAGGTGCAATTTAACTTTTCTTATCAATTTGGCTTGGCTAAATTATCAAAAACAACGCTTTATGATTATAAAAAGACGCCTAAAAGTAGCTTAAGTTATATTGGGGAGAGTACAAGGCTAAACCTTGGTTTTTAAACAAGACCTAGTCTCGTTGTTAAAGTTTAAATCTTGTAGATAAAAAAAGACCACGTTTTTGGAAACGTGGTCTATAAAAATGGTGGCTATGACGGGACTTGAACCTGTGACCCCCGCATTATGAGTGCGGTGCTCTAACCAACTGAGCTACATAGCCTAAAACTGTGCGCGCATTATCTGCTGTAAACAATGTTACGTCAAGCACTAATTAAAATAAAATTCATCGAAGTGAGCCGATAAGCCGGGTTCTGTCTAGAACGATCATTCCTCTAGGCGCATGATCACTCATACGCTCAAGCGACCTACCCGGATCCAGCATGGGCCATGCCTATAGGATCCCTATTTGGTCTTGCTTCCGGTGGGGTTTACCATGCCATGAACTGTTACCAGCCATGCGGTGCGCTCTTACCGCACCCTTTCACCCTTACCTTCCATTTCTCCGAAAAGAAACGATATTGAAGGCGGTCTACTCTCTGCTGCACTTTCCGTCGGTTCACACCGCCCAGGCGTTACCTGGCACCTTGCCCTATGAAGCCCGGACTTTCCTCCCCTGCTTCAATCACGGAGATCTCCACAGCAGCGATCGTCTGGCTCACTTCGGGGCGTATCCTAACAAATTTCTCGGCTAATTGCTTGCGCTTTTTTGAGCAATTAGTTTTTTATACTTTTCCATCAAGTCGTCTTGGCTCTCTACATGATTCGGATCGAGCGGAATACAGTCGACTGGACAGAAAAGCGCACACTGTGGCTGATCAAAATGCCCGACGCATTCTGTACATAGGTTTGGATGGATTTCATAAATCTCCTCCCCCATAAAAATGGCATCATTTGGACATACAGGCTCGCATACATCACAATTGATACATTCATCAGTGATAATTAAAGACACGCTACCAACCTTGTTGATGTTTACGATGGAAGGCTTCGACAACGCATTGAGGAACAAACTTTGCCACATCACCTTTCAATCGTGCTATTTCTCGAACCATCGTCGAAGAAATAAATGAAAATTGCTCTGATGGTGTTAAAAATACTGTTTCAAAATCATGATCAAGCTGACGATTCATATTCGCAAGCTGAAATTCATATTCAAAATCTGAAACAGCTCTTAAGCCACGTAACACTGCTGTAGCATGTTGTTCACGTGCAAAATTGACCAATAACCCATCAAAACCGACAAACTCAACATTGGGTAAATGTTTGAGTGATATCTTTGCTAACTCTACACGTTCTTCCAAACTAAAGACTGGATTTTTATGATGCCCAATTGCAATTGCGACCACAACTTCATCAAACATTCGTGAAGCACGTGCGACTAAATCAACATGGCCATTGGTAATTGGATCAAAAGTTCCTGGATAGATGACACGAGTTTTAGACATCCATTTGTACTCTAGTTTGTTATGTAGGGCTATAGTTTAACAAAAACTTAAATATTAGCGAATAACCTCTTTTGATTTAGCTTTGGCTTTAATTGTGAAATGACTTCACCTGAAGCCAAGTTTGAGGCAAAATAAGGCTATTCTTGGAATATTTGTATTATGTCGAAAAACATTGTCGTTAAAAAAAATAATAGTGGGACGATTGCACAAAATAAACGTGCACGCCACGATTATTTTATTGAAGAAAAATTTGAAGCTGGGCTTTCTTTACAAGGTTGGGAAGTCAAGTCATTACGTGCTGGGCGGATGACCATTACTGAAAGCTATATCACCTTTAAAAATAACGAAGCATTTCTCTTCGGTGCTCAAATTCAACCTTTACTTTCAGCATCTACGCACGTAGTCCCTGAAGCGACACGTACCCGTAAACTGTTGCTCTCGCGCCGTGAGCTTGAAAAGCTACTGGGTGCTGTCAATCAAAAAGGTTATACCTGCGTACCTTTGGCGTGTTACTGGAAAGGTCATTTGGCTAAACTTGAGATTGCTTTGGTAAAAGGTAAGCAGTTACATGACAAACGTGCCACTGAAAAAGATCGCGACTGGCAACGTGATAAATCACGAATCATGCATAAATAATCTGTTTGATATACGAAAACCTCCGAAATGGAGGTTTTTTCTTTTAGACATCTTTTTAACAGAATTTTAATGAGCCATAGCAGTTTGGAGCAAAGTCTTGATTTTTAAGTTGTAGATCCTTTAATGGGAAGTTTACTGATGTATTGGGCAAATTAATATTTCCAATTTCCAATGAACTACCAAATAGACAATCCAAAGCTTGACAAGATGGTACTGCGGTCGTTGACAAAGCCGTACTTAATGGACCGATCACTTGTCTTAATACATCATTAGTAATATCAATACGTTTTGATGGTGTAACATTGCCAATGTCGACAGGATCTTCAAATGCCATCCACCAGCCTCTTTGCGCAGTTACTTCTGCATTTGGCCACCATACATTTTGACTTTGTAGAGATAATGAAAAAGGATTATTTAATGGAATTTTATGGATATAACCTAGATTTTGACTAATAGACAAATTGGCCGTCAGCCCAGTAATATTACCGTTTACTTGTTTTTCTAAGTTTAAAGTCCCGAGTAGAGGAACTCTCACCCCAGCCTTTAGACGTCCTCCAAAATTCAACCGATCAATATTAGCTTTACCTGTTAAATTGACACTCGTTTGTCGTTTACCATTTATAGTCGTAGCATCAATTTGAATTGGCGCTGTTGTACTCTCCAAATTTAAATTGTAATCATTTGAAGAAAGCGGTAATCGCCCACAAAATACAAAAACACATATATCCACATTTCCAGTCACAGGCATTTGGGTATCGGCATAACTCATTCCACGACTATTTGTATATCCCATTCCCGTAGTTGCTTTCGTTTTTAAAAAGCCACTGAGAGAGTTAATCCCGTTCGGTGTATCTGAGTTTTCAGTACCTGCGGTCAACATTCCCAAAACTTTTTCAGCACTTAAACGTAGGCCAACCACCTCTCTTGTTGAAGCAGAATTGGGATCCTTTATCGCAAATTCTACAAATGGATTGGTTAATTTTGCACTTGAACCCACACGCCCTTCACGCGTATCAGCCAAACCTGAAAGACTCAGATTATCAATATCAATGTCGCAACCACCCGCCCCGTTTACCCCACCACAACCGAGCTGTAACTTTTTAATGTTGGCATTCAACTCAAGTTCGGCCTCAAGTCCGAGTTTATAAAAACCAACGCCTTGCCCCTGCATCTTATTGACTGAGTCATTTGGCGCAATATAACCCAAGCTCATCAGTGCCTGACCATGAACATCGGAAAGCTCAGAGTCATTCAATTGAGTTAAACTCTCCAAGTATAGAGAATTTGCAAAACAATGCATTGAAGAAAACAATCCAGCATAAATTACAACATTCTTTACGACTTTAATGATTTTCTTATCAATCATTCTATTATAGTTGATATCCATATCAGCTAATCTCATTTTATTATGAATAAAAAATATACTAAAATACAAATAAAGCAAATAGAAAAGTGAATTAAATATCTCAATACTATAATAATTATGCAAACCAAGATTACTTTCTCAATGATTCTAAAGACTTTTTATTGATATTTACTTATGTAACTAATTTTAATTATTGTATATTTATACTTAATAGTAATACAATCTACTTTTCAGCACATCGTATGGTTTTCAAGTCATCAAAGGGGTTATTGTAAGTCGTCATAGTTGGTAAAGAGATAAAGCTCAATCCTGATCAAACAATAAAAAAACCTCCATCTGGAGGCTTCCTTTAGTCTTAAAGGTCTAACAGAATTTTAGATTACCATAGCAATTAGGTGCAAAGCCTTGAGTTGCTAATGGTAAATCCTTAATTGGGAAATATAATGGATTTGAACCTGATAAATTAATTTTACCAATCTGAACCTCACGAAGACAAGAGATACCCAAAATACCTGGACATGTTACAGTATTTTCACGTTTACCCAGATAAGCATTTAAGCTTGGTATAACCTGTTTCAAGATATCATTGGTCACTTCGATCTGATTTTTTGGTATGACTTTACCAATATCAATTTCATCTTCTATGGCTAACCACCATCCTCTTTGCGCCGCAATTTCAGCATTTGGCCACCATACAGATTGTTGTTGTAATGATAGGGAAAATGGATTATTTAATTCTAAGTTATGAATATATCCTAAGCTTTGATTAATATCTAAATCTGCAGTTAATCCAGTTATACTGCCACTCGCATTTAATCGTAACAATGATAAATCGAACCCCCATAAGAATTGGTCTAATTGTACCTCTAAAAAATAGTTCATCAATTTTAGCTGTTCCAGTCAAAAGTGCACTATTCATACGATTACCGTATAGCGTTTTTGCATTAATCTGCAATGTAGCACCAGTCGATTGTAGTCCTAAATTATAGTTATTTGTTGCAAAATCCACTGTTGGAAAAATACCCATTTTGATAAAACCTCGAATAGGCATACCTGTATCATTAAATGTCATTGCTCTTGGAGCAGTGGATGCCGTTCCTGTGGTCGCCTTAATTTTGATTGCGCCACTTAAACTATTTATTCCATTGGGAAGATCAGAGTTCTCTATTCCTGTGGTTAATAAGCCTAAAACTTTTTCAGCACTTAAACGTAGACCAACCACTTCTCGTGTTGACGCAGAATTGGGGTTTTTTATCGCAAATTCTACAAAGGGATTGGTTAATTTTGCACTTGAACCCACACGTCCTTCACGCGTATCTGCTATACCTGAAAGACTCAGATTATCAATATCAATGTCGCAACCGCCTGCCCCATTTACCCCACCACAACCCAGTTGTAATTTTTTAATATTGGCATTTAAGTCAAGCTCAGCTTCCAGTCCAAGTTTATAGAAACCGACATCCTGTCCTTGCATGTTATTGATTGAGTCATTAGGCGCAATATAACTCAAGCTCATCAGTGCCTGGCCACTCACATCCGAAAGTTCAGCATCATTTAATTGCATTAAACTCTCAGAATGTAGAGTGCTTGCAAAACTATGGATTGAAGAAAACAATCCTGTACAAATGAAAACCAGCTTTGCAATTTTAATGATTTTCTTATCAATTGCTCGGTTTTTTTTGATATCCATACCATCTTCTCAGATCTTATTATGGATAAAAAATATACTAAGTGTTAAATAAAGAAAATAACACTTCGTCGTAAATATTTATATTTTATAATTTTTATATGATTTAATATCACTCTCATAATGATTCTAAAGGATTTTTTACTTATATTACTTTATGTAACTAATTTTAACAATTGTATATTTATACTTAATAGTATTGCAATAATCCGTCCAAAGCTGATCATAAATCACCAATGCATAATACGTTTTCAACAAGTGGATTATTGACTCCTGCGATATAACGCATATCAAGCTATACCTAATAAAAAAACCTCCATCTGGAGGCTTTCTTTAGTCTCAAAGATTTAACAGAATTTTAGATTGCCATAACAGTTAGGCGCAAAATCTTGAGTCGCCAATTTCAAATCATTAATCGGGAAATATAGTGGATTTGAACCTGATAAATTAATTTGCCCAATTGCCACCTCACTCGCAATACAAGATAAGCCAATTAAACCTGGACATTTCACAGTATTCTCAGATTTAGCAAGATATTCATTTAAACTTGGTACAACTTGTTTTAAAACATCATTGGTTACATCAATCGTATTTGATGGTGTGACTTTACCAATATCAATTTCATCTTCAATCGCTAACCACCACCCTCTTTGAGCAGCAATTTCAGCATTTGGCCACCACACAGACTGTTGTTGTAATGATAAAGAAAATGGATTATTCAATTGTAGCTTATGAATATATCCCAAGCTTTGATTAATATCTAAATTTGCAGTTAAACCCGATATGCTACCACTCGCATTCAATGTTAAAAATGATAAATCTATACCTGCAAGAATTGGTTTGATTGAACCTCTAAAAAATAGTTCATCAATTTTAGCTGTTCCAGTCAAAAGAGCACTCGTCATACGATTGCCGTATAAAGTTTTCCCATTAACAGCCAATGTAGCGCCAGTCGATTGCAATCCTAGATTATAGTCATTTGTCTGAAAACTTGTTGTCGGAAGAATACCTAATTTAATGTTCCCTTTAATAGACATATTTGTATCAGCATATTGTAAATTCCGTGCAGTCGTATTTGCACTACCTGTTGTTGCTTTAATTTTTAAAGCACCACTCAGGCTATTAATACCATTTGGCAAATCTGAGTTTTCAGTACCTGCTGTTAACAAACCTAATGCTTTTTCAGCACTTAATCGTAGGCCAACTACTTCTCGTGTTGACGCAGAATTGGGATTTTTTATCGCAAACTCTATAAATGGATTGGTCAATTTTGCACTTGAACCTACACGTCCTTCTCGGGTATCTGCTATACCTGAAAGACTCAAATTATCAATATCAATGTCACAACCGCCCGCCCCATTTACCCCACCACAACCGAGCTGCAATTTTTTAATATTGGCATTTAATTCAAGATCAGCTTCGAGTCCAAGTTTATAAAAACCGATACCTTGCCCTTGCATTTTATTGACTGAATCATTAGGTGCAATATAACTCAAACTCATCAGGGCTTGACCACTAACTTTAGAAAGCTCAGCGTCATTTAATTCAGTTAATCCTTCAGATTGAAAAGAGTTTGCAAAACAATAAACTGGAGAAAACAACAGACCATAAGTTAAAAACATCCTTATGATTTTAATTGTTTTTCTATCTTTAATATCCATATCATCTTCTCAGATTTTTTCTTATTGGTAAAAATTATATGAAAACGACAATAAAAAAAAGGCAAAACACAGTTTAGTCTTCAATTAACAAAACATTTCACTCAATAATTCAACTTTTGCAATGATTCTAAAGGCTTTTTATTTATGATGTTTTTTGTTTTTTTATGTAATTACACCGAACAACTACGGCGTAATTTTATTTATGAGTAACGCAATATACTCTCCAAACCATGTTGCGGTTTGCAAGTCACCAGAGGGTGGTGTAATTTCAACTGGTGCATTATCTGATTGTGTCATTAACCCTAAATAACCCGCCATACGGTTTAAATCAGTGGGTTTAACACCAGTAGGCATTAAAGGGAGTCCAGACCATAACATGCCATGTTGCATTGCAAAGATATTAATCTGTTGCAGTACAGATAACTTATCTCCACTTAAACCACCAGAGTTGGTAAATGCAGCAGCAAGTTTGCCCTGCCAATCACGATTTTTCCAACGTTTAGATGTAGAGTCCATAAACATTTTAAATGGACCTGTAACACTTCCCATATAGGTCGGTGAGCCAAAAATTATGGCATTCGCTTGATCTAAAATATCCCAATCAATATGCTCAATATCCATTTGATGAACAGTTACACCGATCTTCTCTGCACCTTGTGCAATATAATTCGCAACTTTTGCAGTATGACCAAATGGACTGTGGTAAACGATCGCGATAGATTTAGCAGATAAAGACATATCAATTGAAAACAAACAAATTTAGTCAAGTTTAACATCAATTCATTTTTAAACAATTCTTGTAATGTTCAGAAAACCTATGACATAGCGCTTAATACAACGATAAATCTATTTAAAAATAAAGATTTAATTCTGAATAAATACAAAAGTAGCCATACGCCCTGTTTTTGTATGGCGACGATAAGAATAGAAATCCTGATTTTGACGATAAGAACACTGATCTCCTCCTGTAACTACATTCACCCCATGTTGTTTAAGAATATAACGCGCAATCGCATACAAATCCGCATAGTGCTTACCTGCTTGCTCACCCTCTATAAATGCAGTGTCTAGTTCAGCATATTTAGAACAAAAAGCAGCTTTGACTTCTGCGCCAATTTCAAAACAAGGCTGGCTGATTGCTGCACCCAACCAAGCCCAAGTAGGTGGAGACTTCATATTGGCAATGGTATTTTCAATTATTCCCCCTGCTAAACCACGCCAACCTGCATGTAGGTTCGCAACCTCAGTGCCTGCGGCATTGCCTAATACAACAGGTAAGCAATCAGCAGTCATCATCATCAAGGCATGACCCTGAGACTGGGTGACCAAGCCATCCCCCTCCAATGCGGTAAATGTCATTTCTTCATTGATGGTATGACATATTGTGCTGTGGGTTTGCGTCATCCATGTAATTTTACTAACACCCAATTCTGCAAACTCATCCAATAAAATCATACGGTGTTGTTGTACCCGTTGAGGATCGTCATTTACATGCAATGCCAAATTAAAACCTTCAAGCTCAGGCTGTACAGATGGCAAAGCCTTTGGGTGATGTATATGTGTCTGGCCTGCATATACACCTTGAGGTAATCCTTGAACAAATTGCATGTGACGCTCATTGAAATATTTTTATTAAACTTATCATAAGCTGATTTAACAAAGCTTTTGAAAATCCTATTTTTGATTGAGTAAATTTTATACAAAAAACCAACAATTGTTAATTTATTCTAATATTATATTTAAAAAAAATTAAAACACACGGAGCGTGGATATGAAAAAAATTACATTGGCTATTGTTACTTCGTTTTTAGGCATAACTAATGCCCATTCAGCAGTTTGTGAGTATAAATTTGATGCAACTACTGAACAAGTTATTGTCGTCTATCCAGAGGTCGTAAATTCGCAAACATACACTCGGTTTCCTCAACAAAGTGGCTCGAAAGTTAGCTTTAAATTAACAGACGCCCCAATTAAAGCTTTTATGGCTTTTAATTCTAAACAAACCAATGCACTTAAAGGATTTATGAATAATTCAGCTATAGCTGTTGGAGACCAAATTATTCCATCTACAGGTATTATTGCTTTTGAACTCAACTTTAAAGTTCCAAAAGCTTTAAAAGAAAAGGGCAAATTACTATCTTTTCCAATTACGGTTTCAGGTAAATCACAAGACAATAAACAGACAAGTATTATTATTCTTTATATGAATAATCCAGATGAGACAAATACTACCAATTTTTTTGGAACATTTTTTCAACATGATCAATCCTCTATTACCCCTGAAAACTTTTCATCACCATTAGATGTGCAAAATACACTTGATGGTTATCAAAGAATGGGTATTTATATTAATCAATCAACAAACCAAGTGGGGCTAATCTTTAATCATCAAAATTATGGTTATATCGGGACACTCCCATCAAAACTAGACAACTTGTTTTTTATGATCCCTGTTGTATACGGTAATATTGCAGCATCAGATTTAAATCAGGAGGTATCAATTGAATTGGTAACAGATAAATCTAAATTTAAAAATACCTACCCAACAGGAACAAAAGATATTTGTGGGAACTAAATAATTTAGCTTAAAGTTTTATTTTTAATGAAATTTCAGAACTTAAGCAAAGTTTGATAAAAGAATAAAGTGAGAAAAACCATGAAAAAAATAAAGCTTGCTGTTTTACTGAGTTTGAGTGTTATCAGCATGCAAGGATTTGCACTATGTCGTTATGATTTAGAAGGATTCTTATCTGATCCATACAATCCTGTAGCACAAAAATTTCCTACAGTATCAGGTCAAAAAGTTTCATATAAAATTCTAAATACAACAAGTCCAATCACGTATTCTGCCAATCATAGTACATTGAAAATGACGAATAATACGATTACTGAAGGAGGATTAACATTACCTCAATTAGGCGTTATTGGACTTGAATTAAATACAGAAATTATTCCAACTGAATTAACAAACGATAGAAAAGAAACTAAAAATTATGGAATATTTGCCCAAGACAAAGATAAGAATATGCATTCAATATTCATCACCTATGCCAATAACACAGCATTAAGCTCTCAAGATAATAAAAAGAATGTAGTATTTATACTAATAGCTTCAACTCATCCAGACACTAAACAAACAGAAACTCTTTATGGTTATGGAATACCGATTGAGGGCATACCACAACAAAATCTTGGTGTTTACTTTAATCAAAATACCAATCAAATTGGACTGATTGTAAATAAAAACAACTTAGGTTATGTCGCAACTTTACTGTCTAAACCTAAAGATTTTACAGTAGCCCCACAAGTCAATTTTGAGGGTTTTGAAGCCAACTCTCCATATCTAAATAAAACTATGTCATTAGAATTGGTCACGGATAAATCAAAATTTACCAACACTTTTCCCACAGGAACAAAAGATGCTTGTGCTAACTAAATCAATGTATAAAACTGCTCTCATTGAGCAGTTTTATCATGTAAATCAATTAATAGGCTTTGTTTTCAGAGCGTAACACTTCAACCAACTCAACGAAATCATCTGACCATGGTGCTTCAAACATCATTTCTTCTTGTGTACGTGGGTGAACTAGGCCCAATTTAGAGGCATGTAAAGCTTGGCGTTTAAAGTTACGCAATGCACTGCTCAGTTTCTCAGAAGCACCTGCTGGAACTTTAACTCGGCTAACATAGACTGGATCACCCACCAATGGATAACCAATATAGGTGAAATGAATCCGGATTTGATGAGTACGCCCTGTTTCAAGTTGTGCCTGTACACGAGTGAAATGCTGAAAACGTTCTTTAACATTGTAATGCGTCACCGCATCACGACCACCCGGTAAAATAGCCATTTTTACACGATCTACAGGATGACGTTTAATCGGTTCATCAATCGTTCCACCTGCAATAATATGACCATAACAAATCAAGTCATATACACGGTAAACTGTTTTTTTAGCCAATTGTTTGCTTAAAGAAAATTGCGCTTCCAAATTTTTAGCAACAACCAATAAACCGCTGGTATCTTTATCAATACGATGCACTAAACCTGCACGAGTTAATTCAGCAGATTTTGGGTAATGATAAAGCAAGGCATTCACCAAAGTACCATTTGGATTACCCGCACCAGGATGAACAACCATACCGACAGGTTTATTGATGACCATAATATCGTCATCTTCATAAACAATGTTTAAAGGGATATTTTCAGGTTGTGCAGACGTTTGTGCTTCCAATTCAACATCTAAACATAGAAGTTCATTGCCTTCGCATTTATACTTAGGCTTGACAATGTTACCATTTACCAACAAATGACCTTCTTTCATCCACTGCTTGAGTTTTTCACGAGAAAACTCGTTCCAAACCAGTGCTGCGACTTGGTCAATACGTTGCCCTAAATAGCTTTCATCCAGTTGAAATTGCAACGATAAACGTGTTGCAGTCGGCGCAGAATTATGATTATCTGCATCCTCAGAATCTTCAAGTAAATTGAAATCATTTTCTGGGAAATTAGAATTAGAAGAGTGTGCTGAAGTCATTTGCTCATTCGGACAAAAGTGGTTTAATAGCGCAATTGTAGCCTATTGCCCGTATAAACAGAGGAATTTTTATGTCGCTACCACGTTATAAAGTCACAATGCTTGCTTTAACTGTAGGCTTAGCAACTGCATTTGTCGGCTGTAGCAGCAATCCGAAGAAGGATGTCGTTGATACAGGCCCGAAATCAAATGAGCAGACTTATTACAATAATGCGATAAAATCATTAGACCGTGGGCAATATGGCGATGCTGCAAAAGCGTTAGAAGCAATGGATACTTATTTCCCGACGGGGCAATATGCACAACAAGCTCAGCTTGAATTGCTTTACACAAAATTTAAGCAAAAAGATTATGAAGGCACAATTGCACTGGCAGATCGTTTTATTCGTTTAAATCCTCAACATCCGAATTTAGATTATGCTTACTATGTCCGCGGCGTAGCCAATATGGAGCAAAATTATGACAGTTTGCTTCGCTATACCTCATTAAAACAAGCACATCGTGATGTAGGTTATTTAAAAATTGCCTATCAAAATTTTGTCGACTTAATTCGTCGCTATCCTTCAAGCCAATATTCAGTTGATGCTGCACAACGAATGAAATACATCGGGCAAGAACTGGCTGAAAGTGAAATGAATACTGCACGTTTCAATATTAAACGTAAAGCGTATTTGGCTGCGATTGAACGTTCACAATGGGTGATTGAACACTATCCTCAAACGCCTCAAGTTCCTGAAGCCTTAGCAACAATGGCATATGGTTATGACAAGTTGGGCGATAAAGAAACCTCACAACAGTATATTGGCGTGCTTAAGCAAAACTACCCGAACCTTGTTAAATCCAATGGCGAAGTGAATATCCGCGCAGCACGTAAAGAAGCGAGCTGGTGGAACCGTGCAACATTAGGTATTTTAGGTCGTGGTGATAAAGCAGAAGTATCACAAGAAGCGAGTTCTGAAACATCTGATCAAACAGAACAAAAATCAAGCTTGTTAAATAAAGTGAGTTTTGGCTTACTTGATCGTCCAAATCGTGAAGTGTCTAAAGAGCCAGCACGTGCAGATGAAAGTTTGTATGATGGACAACGTAAATAAATATTGACTGCGACAAATCAAGACGGGTTTTTACCCGTCTTTTTTATTCATAGATATTTTTAGACTCAAAACTACGTTAAACTTTAAATTGGTTTAAACGATACATGACATTAAATTTATGGCTATTCCTCAGCACACGATAGATCAAATTTTGGATCGCACAGATATTGTCGATCTGATTGGTCAACGTGTGAAATTGAAAAAAACTGGTCGCACCTATTCAGGCTGTTGCCCTTTTCATCAGGAAAAGTCACCCTCTTTTCATGTCTACCGTGATAAACAGTATTATCACTGCTTTGGCTGCCAGGCAAATGGCAATGCCATTCGCTTCTTAATGGATATTGATAATCGAAACTTTGTCGATGTCATGAAAGAACTCTCCAGCCATGCAGGTGTTGAACTTCCCAAAGACAATCATGACAATAAAAAACTGTCGTATAAGCGTGAAGTATCCAAGCCTAAACCAGCAGTGAAGGCTGTAGAAGACAAAGTAGTCGATTCCAAACCCGCTGAGCAAAAAACAGATTCTGTTCAGCCACTTGAAATTGACCCTTTTGAAGCCTTTAGCCAATATCCAGATCCTGAGCATTTCGACCCAACCCAGTTTGACTCAGTAGGTTTTGATCAGCTCCCTCAAGATGGCAACCTTTATGATCTGTTAGAAAATATTGCGCAGTTTTATGAACGCCAATTACCAAACAGTAAAGTGGCACAGAATTATTTTAAACATCGTGGTTTAAGCGCCGAAACAATCCAATATTGGCGCTTAGGCTATGCACCAGAAGATTGGCAACATTTAGAAAAAGCTTTCCCACAAGATATTGAAGGTTTAAAACTGCTGGGTCTGATTCGTACCAGTGATAGTGGTCGTGACTTCGATTTGTTGCGTGATCGGGTGATTTTCCCGATTCGAGACAACAAAGGTCGTGTTGTAGGTTTCGGTGGTCGTGCATTGAATGACGAAATCAAACCTAAATATATTAACTCACCTGATTCTGAAGTCTTCCATAAAAACCAACTGCTTTACGGCTTGTATGAAGGTCGTAAAGACCGTGCGCAAAATTGGCTCATGGTTGAAGGCTATATGGATGTGATCGCCTTACAACAAAACGGGATTTCTGGTGCAACAGCAACATTAGGTACGGCCAGTAATGCAGATCATTTAACTATTTTATTTAAGCAGAACAATCAAATTACGATTGCATTTGATGGTGATGCCGCTGGACAAAAAGCAGCACGTCGAACCTTAGAAATTGCGCTACCGTTATTGAACGATGGTCGTGAACTTAAATTCTTTGTTCTACCCAAAGAACATGACCCAGATTCGTTGATTCGTAAGGAAGGTTTTGAAACGTTTCAACGGATATGGCAACAATCCCCTTTATTATCGGATTTCGTCTTTGCTTTATTGAGTCAAAATTATGATGTTGCTACACCTGAAGGTAAAAGTCAGGTGATGGCTGAACTCAATCAACTGACTGAATTATTGCCTAAACAAGGTTCTTACCGCTATTTATTAAGACAATTTTTTAAAGAAAAGTTAGGTTTTAATCGAAAATGGCAGCCTCAAGTCAGCTTAGATGCCTCATTGTCTTTTAATATTCGCACCAAAGATGAAGACTTTGCTGTGGCGATTTTGATGCAACATCCATTTTTATATATTCACTTTGAGGTATTACGTGCATTGATTCAACCAGATGAGTTATTGGCGCAAATCTTAGCGGTATTTGACCGTGTCTTTGATGATCTACCAGATGATCAGGAACTTGCAACCTATTATATTTTAGGTGCATGTGGTGCTTATCATTTGGAACTCTCTGAAATCATACAACGTACCAATATTCAGGCTTTGGCTGAAGCGCCTGAAATGGCAGATAAATTGGCTTCAGATTACTCTTTGGCCTTGCAAGAGAAATATTTAAAATTAAAGCTTAAAGCACCAACCTCATTGAGTGAATCACGTAATTTACGAAAACAACTCAATGAACTGACTAAACAAATCAGTTTAAAGTTGGTACATCATTAATTTTCTATAAACGCGTCATTGAGCTTATCAAGTATTTTGTAATACAAAAAATTCATATGGCTATTGGCCTCTTCCATTGAGGAGTCATAAGGCTTATATAGGTTTATAAATATACGTTTTTGAAAGTTTTCATCACTAAAAAACGCGTTGGTGGGGTAATTAGAATCTGAGTGTGCATTTATACTCTCGACCATAAGGGCATCAAATATCCGCCCTGAATAATCTAGATAAAAGCAATATAGTTTAGGTTTTTTGGGGTTCTTATAGCATCGATCAACGGAATCAATTACCCCCATAATTCCACCCTGCGTAGAGAGGCTATGTAGATCCTTGATGGCTTGGTTCAATAACACATCATTGTCGTTTACAGGCTTTGCGAAGCATTCTACTGACAAACACAATAATATAAAGATGTATAAAGTTTTAAGCATTTTAATTGCCTTCATTTCATTATTCTAATTAGATCACACGAGTATATACACCAATAATAGCTGGTGAAGCAAAAACATTAAATCAGATTCGTTTTAAAAAATAATCACTTTGCTTTTGGTTTTCTTTCTTGTTCAAAAATATCCTGAATATTTTCTTTCATCCATTCAAAATGTGAAGGATCTTCATCCTGTGCTGCATGGCGTAGCAAAATTGAAGATGGGTGCAATAACTTTTGCGTCAAACGATGTGCAAAATCCTCAAGTACATGTTGCGTATCCTCACCTGCCTGAATACGCTCTAAGGCATGCGACAACTCCATCTGACGTTGTTCTTCACCATGTTCACGAAACTGTTGAATCGTCCCACCAGCATCTTTTACTTTTTGCTGTGTCACCAACTGAGTTACCAGTTGATTGACCATAACCTCTGCTTCAACCGCAGCTTGACGTCGTTGTGCTAAATTTTCATCAATTACACTTTGTAGATCATCCACACCGTATAAATACACACCATCCAAACTTTCAACTTTTGGATCTATATCACGAGGTACAGCTAAATCGACCATAAGCATTTGTTGATAACGACGTTTTTTTAAAGCGAATTTCACATCTGCATAAGCAATGACTTGATGCAAACTGCCTGTACAACTGGAAATTACATCCGCACGATAAAGCTGAGTAGTGAGTTCATCAAATGGAATAATCTCCACTTCAACACGATGCGCTATTTCTTGCGCTAATTTCTCTGCCCGTTCACGGCTTCGATTACAAATCAGGATTTTTGCAACGCCCATTTCAGCCAAGTGTTTTGCCACCAAGCTGTTCATTTCACCTGCGGCAACCACCATGACGGTAAGCTGTTCAGGCTTACTAAACACTTGCAATGCGAGTTGCGCAACGGCATATCCCATCGAGACAGCATGACTGCCGACTGCCGTTTCAGAACGTACACGTTTGGCTGCATAAAAAGCATATTCAAATATTTGATTCAGATTTTGCGAAACAATTTCAGCATCTTTTGCGATTGATAGTGCTGTTTTAACTTGACCAAGAATTTGCGGTTCACCCAGCATCAACGAGTCTAAACCACTGGCAACCCGCATTAAGTGCGAAACTGCATCGGTATTTTCATAACGATATACATGATTTGACAATTGCTTTACATCAATACCATTGGTTTGGGCGAGCCAATTTAATACCATATCGGCATTTTCAGCCATGGCATAGACTTCAGTGCGGTTACATGTTGACACCACCACCATATCATTCAAATTTTGGCGAAGGCTTTCTACGGCAAATAAATCTTTTAATCGTTCTGGATTAAAAGCGATTTGCTCACGTAGCTCAACAGAAGCAGTTTGATGGTTGACACCCAATGCAAAGAAAGACATATCAGATCATCATTTCGCTAAATTTGTGCTATTGTGCAATAACGGTGTCATAAAAAGCATACTTGGATTCGGAAAAATTGCGTCAAATAAACAACCGCTTAAGCGGCATGACAATTAAGCAATATTCTACCACATTCTTACTGGTTGGTAGCATGGCTTCTAGTGCTCATATTAGAGCATCTGGAGAATTTTATCATGCTAAATATAATACTAATGCATTAAAACAAAGTATTATTGCTGAATTTTCATTGGCTTATAATGATACTGCAACTGCTTTACACAATTATACTGTGCTCGCAATTCGTAGTAATTCAACCACCATTAAGCAACGTGCCTTGAATGTTGCAATTGAACAAAACGATTTAAAAGCAGCTTTAGACATTGCCACCCATTGGGTTGTACAAGAACCTGAGGATGTTCCTGCAAAATTTTATTTGGCGCATATCGCGCTCAAATCACATGAATATGAACTTGCAGCGGAGACTCTGGATAGTATTCTCAATATTGACCCCAATGCTGATTTAGAAAAGATTTTAGAAGGAATTGCACCAGAATCAGAAGTAGATCGTCAAAATCTGCTCAATACGCTGAGAGCAAGTAAAGAAAAAAACAACCCTTCTGTTTTAATTCTAATAGCCGGTTTGGAAGCGCAAAACGATGAAATCGAGCAAGCCTTAAAAACCGTCAATAAAGCGTTAAAAAAACGTTCAAAAGTGACTGGCTTTATTCTGATGAAAGCCAATTTATTAGAGGCTTTGGGTGACCAAGAAGCGACTTTAAATTGGTATGATCGAAGCAGTCGTAAAAACAAGTACAACTATGATATCCGTCTGGCAGAAGTCAAATATCTGATCAAGATTCATCAATCTGAATTGGCGTTAAGCAAATTAGAATCGATTATCCAAGCTTGGCCAGATGCTGAAGAAGCCCTATTTATTGCAGGTTTAACTGCGATTGATTTAAAAAAGCTGGATCAAGCTGAACAATATTTAGTGGAGTTACGCTACTCGTCACGTTATCAAAACGAAGCATACTTTTATTTGGCAATAAATGCTGAACGAAAGCAAAATGATGAAACGGCAAAAGCCTATTATCGTTTGGTTGATGGGAACCTATATACGGTTTCACGCCGTAATCTGGTCTCGATTTTTGAAAGACAAGACAAGATGAATGATGCTTTGCGGTTTTTAACCCAAGAACGTGTCAATTATCCACAACATGCAAGTTTCTTATATCAGGCTCAAGCCGAAATTTTAAAACGCATGGGTAATAAAAAAGCAGCGCTGAGATTACTCACTGAAGCAGTGAAGAACTTGCCTGATGATCCTGAAATTCTCTATTCAGAAATACTGCTTCTTGACCCATTTGAAGATCGTGATTTACTTGATAAAGCATTGAAACAACTCTTAACTTTAGAGCCAAATAATCCTGCTTATTTAAATGCTTATGCCTATACGCTTGCGTTACAAAATAGACGTTTAGATGAAGCACGAAAGTATGCTGAACATGCCTTAGATTCTGCGCCAGATCAGGCCTCGATTTTAGATACGCTGGGATATATCACATTCTTGCAAAATGATTTTGATGCCGCCTCAAACATTTTATCGAAAGCTTATAATTTGAGTCATAGTGTAAACATCGGTATTCGATATGCAAAATCGTTGTATATGCAAGGTGCCTTAGCTCAATTTAATGAAGTGTTACAACAACTCAAACAAAATCATCCAAATGATCCTCAATTAAATCAATTAGATTCATTAATATTACCGCAACATATTAAAAAGAGTTAATGACTTGTATGCGTCACATTCCACAGATCTTTTGTACCCTAACTGCTGTAACCGCTTTTACCCTCACAGGTTGTCAACAAGTTGTAAAGCCAGCACAGACCACACCAACGCTTACAGCACCGACAGATGCCACAACGCCCCCACAAAAACCGTCAAATCAATTTAATCTTGAAGGGAAAATTGGGGTAAAAACACCTAAACAGTCTGGCAGTGCGTTCTACACATGGACACAAGACCAACAAGATTTTAACATCCAGTTGAATGGGATTTTAGGTATTGGCAAAACCATTATTGAAGGGAAATCTGGGGAAGTTACCCTAAACAGCGCAAAAACAGGTTCAATTTCGGCTGAAACACCAGAAGAACTGCTTGAAAAAGCCACAGGTTGGACTGCACCTATTACCCATATTGTCGATTGGGTTCAAGCCTATCCTGCCACTGAAAATGCACAAATCACAAGAGACAATACTCAACGTATTGCTCAAATCATTGAAGATGGCTGGACTGTAGATTTTAGTTATAACAATCAAGCGAGCTTGCCCAATAAGCTGATTTTAAAACAACAACTTGAATCTGGTCAGGAAAATCGTATTACAATGGTAATTCAAAACCGCTAAATCTATACCTTAGACAATGAAATCTATGATTCGTGTTCCCTCTCCAGCAAAATTAAATTTGTTTTTGCATATCACAGGTCGTCGTGAAAATGGCTATCACGAGTTGCAAAGTATTTTTCAGTTGATTGATTTGTATGACTGGTTAGAATTCACCCAAACAGAACATTCTCAAGCAGAAATCAGTCTTGAAGGCTTTAGTAACGTCGATTTGGAACATAATCTGATCTATAAAGCGATTCAAATTTTAAAGCCTTATGCCACTCAACAGACTGGTTTAAAAATTCGTATCGAAAAGAATATTCCAATGGGTGCAGGCCTAGGTGGTGGTTCTTCCAATGCAGCCACTACATTGATTGTGGTCAATCAACTTTGGCAATGCGGTTTAAATACTGAACAACTGGCTGAGCTTGGGGTTAAATTGGGTGCAGATGTTCCAATCTTTGTTCATGGTCGTAATGCTTGGGCGGAAGGTATAGGTGAACACTTAACATTCATAGACTTAGATCAAAAACAATACATTGTGTTAAAACCTGATTGTTTTATCAGCACTCAACGACTTTTTTCGCAAAAAACATTGACAAGAGATACGAAGCCTACTAAATTTTGCGCCTATCAGCTAAAGCCATCCAATTTTAGAAATGATTTTGAGCCACTGGCAAGAAATTTATATCCTGAAGTTGATGAAGCAATGCAGTATTTAGATCAGTTCGGTACAGCAAAGCTTACAGGTACAGGTGCTTGTGTTTTTGTTGAAGTCACTGAACAAATGAAGATTGATGATATTTTAAATCATTCACCCTGCAAAGCCTATTTGGTCAACAGTTTGAATGAATCACCACTCACTCATTTTACAGTGTAATGATAGGGGCGTCGCCAAGTGGTAAGGCACCGGGTTTTGATCTCGGCATCCGTTGGTTCGAATCCAGCCGCCCCTGCCATCATTTTTCATCTGTAGATCGTTGTATTTTAGGGGCGTCGCCAAGTGGTAAGGCACCGGGTTTTGATCTCGGCATCCGTTGGTTCGAATCCAGCCGCCCCTGCCATTAAATACAACATCAAATTAGGGGCGTCGCCAAGTGGTAAGGCACCGGGTTTTGATCTCGGCATCCGTTGGTTCGAATCCAGCCGCCCCTGCCATTTTCTCAAAAAAGACAGAACATAGTAATTTGTATTTAATGTTGATTTACCTTGACAGAGACATACAAAAACACTAAAATTCTGCCGCATTAGGGGCGTCGCCAAGTGGTAAGGCACCGGGTTTTGATCTCGGCATCCGTTGGTTCGAATCCAGCCGCCCCTGCCATCTAATTCAAATCTGCCAACCGCCAAGGGTGCTTCATGCCCAATCTTGTCGTTTTTAGTGGAACTGCGCATCCACAATTCGCCCAAAAAGTCGTTAGCCATTTGCACATCCCTCTGGGAGCTGCTGCTGTAGGTAAATTTTCTGATGGTGAAATCACTGTCGAAATTACTGAAAATGTGCGTGGTAAAGACGTGTTTATCGTACAGCCCACTTGTGCCCCTACGAATGATAACCTTATGGAAATCTTAGTAATGGCAGATGCTTTGCGTCGTGCAAGTGCTGGTCGTATTACTGCTGTAATTCCATACTTCGGTTATGCACGCCAAGACCGTCGTCCTCGTTCAACTCGTGTTCCAATTACTGCAAAAGTTGTAGCAGACATGCTCACCACTGTGGGGATTGACCGTGTTGTAATGATCGATTTGCATGCTGACCAAATCCAAGGTTTCTTTGATATTCCTGTAGATAACATCTACGGTACACCTGCTTTGCTTGCTGACTTACGTCAACAACAACATCATAACTTGATGGTGGTTTCACCTGACGTTGGTGGTGTGGTTCGTGCACGTGCTGTTGCAAAACAAATGGGTGATATCGACCTTGCAATCATTGATAAACGTCGTCAAAAAGCTAATGAATCACAAGTGATGCATTTGATTGGTGATGTACGTGATCGTGACTGTGTGATTGTTGATGACATGGTTGATACAGCTGGTACTTTGTGTAAAGCTGCCGACGCACTTAAAACTTTTGGTGCTCGTAAAGTGGTTGCTTATGCAACGCACCCTGTACTATCAGGTAAAGCACTCGAAAATTTAAGCAAATCTGTAATTGATGAATTGGTTGTTACTGACACAATTCCACTTTCAGATGAAGCATTAAAACTTGGTAAGATTCGCCAAGTTTCAGTAGCAAGTATGGTTGCTGAAACAATTCGTCGTATTAACAACGAAGAATCTATTAGCGCAATGTTTGATTCTTATCTATAATAGCGCCAAATTTTCAAAGCCCTACTCTTTGGTAGGGCTTTATATCACTGGGCTGGTCGAAAGTTCAGTCAATTACACTCAATGAGGAAATGTCATCATGGCAAACTTCGTATTAAATGCAGTAGCACGTGAAGAAGCAGTTCAAGGGAAAGGTTCGAGCCGCCGCCTTCGTCTTCAAAATAAAGTTCCAGCAATCATCTATGGTGGTTCTGCTGAACCTGTAGCGGTTACTTTAGAACTTCGCGAGCTTGTTAAAGCTTTAGAAAATAACTCTTTCTTTGAAGAAGTTATTGATCTTAACATCGAAGGTAAAGTTGAAAGCGTTAAAATCCAAGCTTTACAACGTCACCCAGCTAAAAACACACCAATGCACGCTGACTTTAAACGCGCATAAGTGTTAAATGGTGTAAATGAGTGAGTAAACTTTCACTGATTATTGGTTTGGGTAATCCAGGTTCTGAATATGCCCAAACCCGCCATAATGCAGGCTTTTGGTTCGTCGAACGCCTTGCAGAACAATATGGTATTACATTAAAAACTGATTCAAAGTACAAAGGAATCAGTGGTCGCGGTAATATTGAAGGACAAGATGTTCGTCTACTATTACCCACAACATTTATGAACCTTTCTGGTCAAAGTGTTGTTCCCTTTGCAAAATTCTACCAAATTAAACCAGAAGAAATTCTCATCGCTCATGATGAACTGGATATGAATCCGGGCGTCATTCGTTTAAAAACTGGCGGTGGACATGGTGGTCACAATGGTCTACGCGACATTGTTCCTCATATTGGTTCTAATTTTCATCGCTTACGTATTGGCATTGGTCATCCCGGCGCTAAAGAGAAAGTTTCAGGACATGTACTTGGTAAAGCACCAAGCAGTGAACAGACTTTAATGGATGATGCAATACACCATGCTTTAGGCAAAACAAAATTATTGGTTAATGGTGAGATTCAGCAAGCAATGAATCAAATCAATGCTTATAAAGCATAATTTAAACCTAAATTTTATGTTCTTTGTTCAACAATTTTTCTTGCCATGATTCATTTTTAAGAGCAAAATGCGCTTTCAAATGCATCCCCCCATTGAAAATTGTTGATTCAACACAAGATAACAATTGTAAGGGCTACTCTGGAGACGCAAATCATGCTATCTCGTTTATTAAAAGCAAAAATCCATCGTTGTGTTGTTACACAAGCAGAATTACATTATGAAGGTTCTTGTGCAATCGACGGTATTCTTTTGGATTTAGCTGGTATCCGTGAATATGAAGAAATTCATATGTGGAACGTGACTAATGGTAAGCGCTTTACAACCTATGCGATTCGTGGCGAAGAAGGTTCAGGCATCATTTCAGTCAATGGTGGCGCTGCACTTCAAGCTGATGTTGGTGATTTAATGATTATTGCCACATTTGGTGATTTTACCAATGCAGAAGCTGATGCGCATAAACCACGTCTTGTATATGCAAATCCAGACAATACAGTAAATCACACAGCAAACTGTATCCCTGTTCAAGTTGCATAATTGCACACAGATGATTCAAGACCCGCAATGTTGCGGGTTTTTTTATGCTTACTCTACTTATGACGATTTATCTACAGAACGAAATCCATCACGCCAACGTTGTTTATTCTCACACTCCAGATCTTGTAAATGCTCTCCTCGTAAAGATGCAAGAATCGCATTGCCCTGCTGATCCACCTTAAACTCAGCATATTTTGCTTGCTGATAACATTCAGCTAAACCTTCTGCAAATAAAAAGCTATTGGATGCAGGATAAAGTGATCTATGCCGATTATCAGGGTTTTTCAAAATCAATTTTACAGTTTGCGCATCTTTAGGTTTTTCAAAATAAGTATGTGCCACCTTTTTCTGTTGATCCAATTCAACATAAGCCGTAACCGAAGGCTTATTTTCAATCACTTGATCAAAATAATGCCCCGAAAAAATATGATTTTCATCACTATCACTTGGATCTACATTGTTCTGATCGCCCTGATTTAGTTTTTGCGGTGCAAAGTAAAGTTGATAACTCAGCACCATATAATCACCTTGTATTAACGAACGTGGATCAACAGGTTGTAAGTGAACATATATACTCTGACTATTCTTCAGATGCTGTTCATTCTTAAAAATGATGCCTAGAAAAAGAGCAATACAGATTAAAGCAAGACAAAGAGGAATGAATTTTTTCATGTATTTATTCCCTCTTTTGATTGGAATTTATGCAGCACCCAAGTCAGTATCAACAAAATTAATCCTGAGCTAAAAATACTTAGACTTTTAACGAGGAAGCTAACATTCAACGCGTAGTAAATAAAGCATAAGGTTAACGCCAAAGTCACTAAAGCGAAACCATAGACAATCTTATCGTGCTGTGACAATGCCCATGAAAGTATGGCGATACAAATAAAAATTTCAAAATAGCCATAAAATATCAGTACTGCAGCAAAAGCCAATAAAATCAATTGAGCAATCAAGCTAAATTGATTGCGAATCCTCAACACCATAAACAAAGCCAACCACAAAATAGGCAGCCCCAAGTTGAGAATAGGAAGGTGTCTAATTTTCTCTAATTCATATTGTCCAAATAGTGTATAGAAACCCAAGGATGAAAGAATAATCAATAAATTAGCCAATGCTAAACTGCGTTGATATTGACTGGGTTTAATACGATGCACCCAAATCATTACCAGATAAAACCCATAACTTAGCAAGACCAGAAATGCAAAATTTTCAACAAAACCATGAAATCCAAGCAGAACGTTTAAATCCCAAATCAACGCAATACCTGATAAATATAAGGCAAATAGTTGGATAAAAATAAAGAACCAATGACTGCGAATAAAATAACTGAGACACAGCATGGCAAATTGAATAAAGAAAATTGGAAAGAATTGGTCAGTTAATTCAAATGTGTGGAAAATCACAGCATTTTGCCCTGCGACCCATATACAATAAGCAAACTGCCTTAAAAATAAAGCTTGTTTGCTTCTTAAAATAAAGGCAGCCAATACCACAAAAACTGCCCCCATGATCAAGGAGAAATTGCCCCAAAATGCCAGCATTAATGATGCCAATAAAACACCTGCAATCCATGCACCCACTGCGATAGGAATATTGTTAAATTTGTTTTGTGGGATAAACTTAATCAATAAAAAAGTAATCAATGCAAACCAAGCGAAAACCACCAGTGCAATTAAAAATAATCCGAGCACTTCGGATTCACGAAACAGACTATTCATCCATTTGAAAATCACCAGCGTAAACGTAATCCCTAAACCTACTGCTGAAAGCACACTACATAACTGATCTCTTTTTCGATAAAAATAAGTTAATGCAACAGAAAGAAGAAAAAATGATGATATTAAATAAGCGATCTTAAGGTCTATCCATGTAAAAATCATGGCTGTGGCGAATGCTAAATTACCGTCACCATATAAAAATAGCACCATATGCCAAATTGAAAGAATGCCAAACCATAAGACAAAGAGATAACGCAGCTTTTGATAACAACGAAGACAAAAATAAAACTGAAATAATGAAAGGAGATTTAAGCTAAATAAAAATGTGACAGGATATTCATCAGCCCAAAATGTTTGTTTAAAAAACAAAAATAAGGTGAGTTGGCTGACAATACAGAGCAATGTAAAAACACCAATATTTGGACGATACAACCACGGCAGTAATAAAATAGACCAGATTAAAAATAGTAAATAACTATCTGCCCCTGTTTGATAAATTTGACCAATGACAGCCAAACTTAAACCAATCATCAAGCCACTTATTGTATGCAAACACTGGACTAAATAATCATGTTGAACTAAAAAAATACTGGCTACAGCACTGAGTAACAAGAATATTTGTGGAATTGCCAATTGAAAAAACTGAGGCAACATAAACCAATTTGCAGCGGTCAGATATAAAATACTGACTGCAATTAGAGCAAATCCTAAAACCTGTAAGTGTTTAACAAAGTCATCATTACGCCATGAATAGACATCTTGCTGAATCGTGATCAAGCTGAGTCTCCTTATTTTATGCTTTGCTATTTGTTGATCACTATGACCACAAATATTCTTTTAAATGTATAAGTTTAATTATTTTCTATAGCAACTATTGTTCTATCTATAGTACTGATCATTCTAAAAAAAAGCATCCATTTAGTAAAAAAGTGTCTATAATAAATGCACATCGCTTCAGGGCGGGGTGTAATTCCCCACCGGTGGTAAATTGGACGGATTTTCAATTCTGAGCCAACAGCCCACGAGCTTATCACGCTTAATCGTGATTCGCAGATTTGGTGAAATGCCAAAGCCGACGGTATAGTCCGGATGAAAGAAGACGACGTCACAGCTTAAAAATTTCAATATTCGCTATTGGAAAAGGTTTTGTAACGCCACTATTTCAAATGTCCTGAAATGTTCAACCGTATTTTAACTTTACGAGAGCGTTTCAATGTCTAGTTTAATTCAACCCGAAATTTTCTTTTCTGCACTATCCCCAGCAGACCAACGTATCGAACAAGCAATCGAAGATATGCGCCAAGGCAAACCTGTTTTGGTCATGGACGATTTTGATCGTGAAAATGAAGCAGATTTAATTGTTGCAGCAGAAACCCTCAATGTTGAAACCATGGCACGTATGATTCGTGATGGTTCAGGTATTGTCTGCTTAACCATTACCGATGATTTAGCAGATCACCTCGAACTCCCACCGATGGTTCAGGACAATTCAAGTCAATTTAAAACGGCTTTTACCATTACCATTGAAGCAGCACAAGGTGTAACAACAGGCGTTTCTGCAAAAGACCGTACCACCACTATTCATGCTGCAATTAAAACAGGTGCTGTCGCAAGCGATCTGAATCGCCCTGGTCATGTTTTTCCATTGCGTGGTCGTAATGGTGGTGTATTAACCCGTCGTGGACATACAGAAGGTTCTATTGATTTGGCACGTTTAGCAGGTTTAAAACCCGCTGGTGTGTTATGTGAAGTGACTAATCCTGATGGAACAATGGCTTCAGGCATTCAAGTTTTAGCATATGCACAAACGCATCATTTAACGCTTATTACTATTGAAGAATTGGTTCAGTATCGTTTAAAACACAATGTCTAAGAAAATACGTTAAGTCATCTCATTTAGACAGAGTAAAAAAGCCAGTTCAAAGATTTGAACTGGCTTTTTAATATTAATTAGGTGTTCTGGGTTAAAGTACGATGAAATGACAGCGTCAGTTTTTGTTTTAATTTTTATAAACGGCACTGATTAAATCAAGCTGATGAATAATAAATCATTGAAGAAATAAGTTTAAACATCTTCCAAATGTAAAATACTTTGACGAATACCATCTGCACGTAACCATGCGAAATCATAACTTGCATTGGCCAATGCCAATACACGACGTTCAAACTCATCCCAAAGCGGTTTTACCTGTTTCGCTTGAATTCCCAAACCACTCTCTTCTGCGAGATGTTTATTTTTTTCACAAATTTTTAATGCATGATACAACTTGCGCCCTTTAGAAGCAGAATCCATCACTCGTATACGTTTACCCAAAATAAAACCTTCAATATGTCTTAAATCAGCAAAAGGTAGCATCGGAATTAAAATTTGATCAAGCTGTGCATCCAGCCTCTTCCAAACGGCTAAACGTTGCGCTGAATCATATGTATTCCATTGGATCACTTCATGATTAAAACGACGGCAACCACGACAAACAGAATCACCAAATACCGTTGAACAACGACCAGCGCATGGCGTTAAGGTGGGTATCCGACGTTCGTTACTCAAAATTTACTCCTTACATCAACGATGTGACACACTTTTTCGGCACGAAATAATCATTTCGCAATACTATATATGGTATATAAAATATTTTAAAGCACTATATTTAGTATGAAAACCCATATTTTTTTCAGGGAATAAAAAAACACTACAAAGACTAGGGTTTTCTCGCATATTCATGTAAATCACGCTAAAATATGCGCCTTAAATTTTATTCTATCTTAAATATTTGGAGTACTCCATGAACGCTACTGTAGAACAGCTTGCACCTGTAGAACAGCAAGCGACCTCTGGTTGGGTTGTTGCAGCACTTTATCAATTCAAAGAAGTTCAAGATCCTGCTGATCTTCAACAACGTCTTTTAGATTTGGTAAAAACCATCAACCTTTGCGGTACTCTTATTATTGCAGGTGAAGGAATTAACGGAACTGTTGCTGGCGATCGTCAAGCGATTGATGTCATTCATCAATTCTTATTGAATGAAGGCTTTAATAGCATGGAATATAAAGAATCACATAGTGATGAAAAGCCATTCCGTAAAATGAAGATTAAGCTAAAGAACGAAATCGTAACTTTAGGTGTAGAGGTGAAACCTCGTGATCTTGTTGGACATTATCTTGATCCAAAACAATGGAACGAACTGATTGCGCGTGATGACGTGATTTTGATTGATACACGTAATGATTATGAATATAAAGCGGGTACCTTCAAAGGCGCGATTGATCCTAAAACAGAAACCTTTCGTGAATTTCCAGAATACGTAAAAAAAGAACTCGAGCAGCATAAAGATAAGAAAATTGCGATGTTCTGTACAGGCGGTATTCGTTGTGAAAAATCAACATCGCTACTGCTTCAAGAAGGCTTTAACGAGGTATATCACCTTAAAGGCGGTATTTTAAAATACCTTGAAGAAACCCCTGCTGATGAAAGTATGTGGGAAGGTGAATGTTTCGTATTTGATGGTCGTACTGCGGTGACACATGGTATGGAAGAAGGCGAAAATATTAAATGTCATGCATGTGGTTGGCCACTTGTTCCTGAAGAAGCCGAGTTGCCAAGTTATGAACATGGTGTTTCTTGCAAATATTGTATTGATAAAACATCTGAGAAACAAAAAGAAGGTTTCCGTATGCGTCAATCACAAATTACTGCTGCAAAACGCAAACGTCTTTAATCTTTATCAATTTTAAAATGCTTCACTCAACCGCAGCTTATTGGCTGCGGTTTTTATTTAGATATTTTAACAACACAACAAATTCTCACTATATTTTGATAAATGAAAACCATACCATGTTCATAACGCCCTATTTTTATATATAAAATGACTGATTGGATTATTTCGATCATGGAGCAACTTGGTTACTTCGGTATTGCTCTTTTGATGTTTTTAGACAATGTTTTCCCACCGATTCCCTCAGAAGTGATTATGCCATCAGCTGGGTTTGCTGCATCTAAAGGTCAATTGTTATTATCAGGTGTGATTATCGCAGGAAGCATCGGTTCACTGGTTGCTGCAGCATTGTTGTATTGGGTTGGTCGAAAAATCCCGAATCAAAGCCTTTTTAATTGGGTTGACCGCTACGGTAAATATCTTTTTATCAAATCTGAAGATGTCAAAAAAGCTTTAGATTGGTTTGAAAAATATGGACATCGCGTGGTTTTCTTTGGACGAATGGTTCCTGCAGTTCGTTCTTTGATTAGTATCCCTGCAGGCATGAGTCATATGCCCTTTTGGAAATTTATGCTGTATAGCAGCGTAGGGACAATCATCTGGACCACTTTTCTTGCATGTGTCGGTTATTATTTTGGAAACAATATAGAACTCATGCAACAAATTTTTAGTCGCGTGGGCTATGTGATCATTACCATTGTCTTAATTTTAGTTGCTTATTTTTTCTATAAAAAATCAAAAGCACGCTAAAAATTATTATGCTCCCAGCATTCAGTTAAAACACACTATTTGTGTGCATTGAGATTTGTATGCATTGAGTCAAGCAGACAAATTTGTGTTTGCTTAGCCAAGCTCTGTGTTCTTAACATTAGCCCTTTTAACATTAGCTGTCTGACAAATAATCAGCGAATTCCCAAAATAACCACAAAAACATTAGAGCTTTCATTAATCAAAATGATCATGTGAAATGAAGCTTGATAGTTCCTTCTCGCTTAGGAAAAGCTAGGATGAGAGGCACTATCTGTTGATTTATGGGTTTTAACAGGCTTTATAAAAGAAGCCTATTGTTTATATTTTCTCACTCTCTCCATTTAAACCAACGCCCACCCACTTAAATACTCTTCAATATATAAATAGCCCCACTGTATTAAAACTGTTCAATCGATATAAATAGATCGTAAACAATTGGTACACACCTGATGTGACCAAAACATCCGATCTATTAAGAAATTTGAGTGAATTCAAAGCTAAGCAGTATACATTCCAAAAAATCATACATTAGCCCAATTTATTATCACTTTAAATCAATACAAATATATGAAAAATATAAAAATAATTAAACATATCCAAAAAAGGATGTATGAGTGAATGAGATAATTGCAGTCATTCTAATCACCTGTTTAGCGGTGATTAGTCCTGGCGCTGATTTTGCTATCGTGACACGAAATAGTTATTTATATGGACGAGATATTGGATTAAGTACAGCACTAGGAATTGCTTGTGGTGTCTGGATACATGTCGGATATAGCCTACTTGGCCTAGGGTTTTTAAAAAACCACATGCCTTATCTTTTACAGACAATTCAATATATTGGGGCAGCTTATTTAATTTATCTCGGCTTTAAAACATTCACACAGGCAAAAATAAAACTGGATGAAAATGGTGTTGGTATTAGCATTTGGCAAGCGTTTAAACATGGTTTCTTAACCAATAGTCTCAATCCAAAAACAACTTTATTTGTGATTAGTTTATTTGCTCAGTTGATGACTTCTACAGGAAATTCGACCATTCAGCTTTTTGCATATGGTGCCTTTATTTCGTTGAGTCATTTTGTTTGGTTTGGCTTGATTGCCTTATTTTGCGCACACCCCAGCATACGAAATAAAATTTTAGATCGTCAAGTTGTGATCAATCGTGTGATTGGCCTTTTACTGTTTATTTTAGGTTGTAGTCTGTTATTTGCACGATTTTAACTATTGACCTAAATCACCAATAAAAAAAAGCATGCCACTTTTCAGTGAGCATGCTTTTTTTTACGCGCAAATTAATTTGGTGTGTGGTACATCAAATAAATTTCATTTAGATTTTCAGGAATTTCTTCCGCAATCTCGTCCATTAACTGACCATTGCGGCGGAAAGATTCCATTTGAGGATCTTCATCATCAATACCACTGAACACCATCATTGGTAGTGTGAGATCGACAACTTGATCTTCATATTCTGGTGCAAACCAAGCTTCTTCATTCAGGAACATTGCATCGACAAAGCCAACACTCCAGTCGCCTAAGCTTGATTCAACATCAGCTTCTTCAATTTCAAAAGGAAATGTAATTCCTTCTTCATTGGCTAAGTTTTGACGAATCGCTTCAAGCCATGCTTTGATTTGTACAATGATTTCTGCTGGAACTTTCTTTTGATTATTATCAAATAGCTCATCAAGCCATTTATCAAAAGTAGGACCAACCGCAATTGCGCACAAGAAACCATGAGTCGCTGCGAAATCTAGACCAAATTCATTTTGGTCACCATCTAGATAATCACTCAGTAGGTCTAAATCTAAAGCACTCATTTTGTTTCCAGTAAATTTGTATCAGATTTAAGCATAGCATTTTCCCACGCCATGCCCAATGAATTTTTAATCTTCGTCATCAAAATCATCGTCATCATCAATGTCATAATCAAAATCTTTTAAATCTTTTTCTAAACGACGTTGAGCAAGTAAATCATCGATCAAACGTCGCTTTTCTAAAGATTCTTTGGCGCTAATTTTGCTTGATGACTCATCGAAACTAACATCATCATCACCGTAGTTATCATCTAGTTCAAAATCTGTAGAAGACACTAAAACTACCTCATAATGAAAAAAAGTGAATGGGTCTAGGCGCTATTTATCTGTCTTCAGAAAACTTGTCAAGTTTTTTCCGTTTTTTTTACATTTAAATGCGAATTTGGGCTTTTTTCGGGGCCTATTTTATGTAATGATATAATCCACCCTGCGTCTTACTATTTTATGACATTTTCTGAATAGAAAACGCATGGGATGATCTTGAAAATAACAATTTCACCCCCCACCTATTTGATTGAATTTAAATTCTAAATATTTTATCGGACAGTTTTATGCTGATTTCTTCCGATGGAATATACGAGCTATTCAAAGATATATTTTTAGAGATTGTGTGATTACACACGGTTTTTCATTGCCACAGATTCAACGAGAAGAGAGTAAAGATGAGCGAAATGCATTCCCCTACTTCCCAAGTAGCGGCTCTTATTAGCCGAGGCAAAGAACAAGGTTACTTAACCTACGCTGAGGTTAACGATCATCTCCCAGACTCGATCACCGAAAGCGAACAGATTGAAGACATTATCCAGATGCTTCAAGACGTTGGTATTCCAGTTCATGAACGTGCACCTGAAACTGACGATGCAATGTTCGAAGGGAATAGCGAAGCTGGCGATGAAGTTGCAGAAGAAGAAGCTGCTGCAGTACTTGCCTCTGTAGAAAATGAACCAGGTCGTACCACTGACCCGGTGCGTATGTATATGCGTGAAATGGGTACCGTTGAACTTTTAACACGTGAAGGCGAAATTAGTATTGCCAAACGTATTGAAGAAGGTATTCGTGACGTTTTACATTCAATTGCTTACTGGCCAAATGCTGTAGAAGTTGTTTTACAAGAATATAAAGATTACGAAACTGGCGAACGTCGCCTTGCCGATATTTTATCAGGCTATTTAGATCCTGAATCTGATGAAGTGATTCCAGAAGTTTTAGAAGATGAAGCTGAAGTTATCGTTGAAGAAGAAGATACTTCTGCAAAACCAACCAAAGAAGTGAAGTTGGATGATGAAGACGAAGAAGAAGAGTCTGAAAGTGATGACGATTCTGAAGGCGAATCTGGTCCAGATCCTGAAATCGCGAAAGCGCGTTTTGAAGAGCTAGAAGCTGTTTGGAACAGTGCAAAAGTCGCAATTGCTCAACATGGCCGTAACAGTACTCAAGGTACTGAGGCAATGGAAGCATTGGCAACTGTGTTTATGATGTTTAAATTTACGCCACGTTTATTTGACATCATCTCAGAAATGATTCGTGGTACACATGAACAAATTCGTACCTCTGAACGTGAAGTGATGCGTTATGCAGTTCGTCGTGGTCGTATGGATCGTACACAATTCCGTACATCGTTCCCGGGTCAAGAATCAAATCCTGCTTGGTTAGATGAACAAATTGCAAAAGCACCTGCTGAACTAAAAGGCTATTTAGAAAAAGTTCGTCCAGATGTATTGGCATTCCAACAAAAGATTGCTGATATTGAAAAAGACCTTGATCTAAACGTTAAAGAAATTAAAGACATTTCTAAACGTATGGCAATTGGTGAAGCCAAAGCTCGTCGTGCCAAGAAAGAAATGGTTGAAGCCAACTTACGTTTGGTAATTTCAATTGCGAAAAAATACACAAACCGTGGTTTACAATTCTTGGATTTGATTCAAGAAGGTAACATTGGTTTGATGAAAGCGGTAGACAAGTTTGAATACCGTCGTGGTTATAAGTTCTCGACCTATGCAACATGGTGGATTCGTCAGGCGATCACCCGTTCAATCGCGGACCAAGCACGTACGATTCGTATCCCTGTTCATATGATCGAAACGATTAACAAGATCAACCGTGTATCTCGCCAATTACTTCAAGAAATGGGTCGTGAACCGACTCCTGAAGAATTAGGTGAACGTCTAGAAATGGACGAAGTTAAAGTTCGCAAGGTGCTTAAGATTGCCAAAGAGCCAATTTCTATGGAAACGCCAATCGGTGATGATGAAGATTCTCATCTTGGTGATTTCATTGAAGATAGTAACATCACTTCACCAGTCGATGCTGCAACTTCAGAAGGCTTAAAAGAAGCAACACGTGAAGTACTTGAAAACTTAACTGAACGTGAAGCGAAAGTCTTAAAAATGCGTTTTGGTATCGACATGCCGACTGACCATACTTTGGAAGAAGTAGGTAAACAGTTTGATGTAACACGTGAACGTATTCGTCAGATTGAAGCCAAAGCTTTACGTAAACTTCGTCATCCTTCTCGTTCAGAACACTTACGTTCGTTCCTTGAAAATGACTAAGTTGAATTTGTTCAATCTATGAATACTTTCGGGACTTGAAAATCAATCGAGTAACCCCATTAAGTATTTAAGAGAAACACAATGCCTGCACTTATGCAGGCATTGTTGATAAATTAGAGGTGAAAAAATGTTAGACCGCACTCCATCTCGCGAATTACAAGAAGATCTTTGGATTTTTCCAATGGATTACCCAATTAAATTGATTGGTAATGCGGGTGAAGAATTACGTGGTGCTGTAGTTGAAATTTTGGTAAAACATTTCCCTGAATTTAATGAAGCGACACTTGTTGTACAACCATCACGTACTGGTAAATATCATTCGATTACAGCTCAATTACGTTTTGAAGAGCTTGAGCAAGTGCATGCCTTGTATGCTGACCTTGCTGCTTGCGAACATATTCGTACTGCCTTGTAATGCTGAAATGAATTAAAAACACGCCACAATGGCGTGTTTTTTTTGCACCATGATTTTATCGAGGAATATGCCCTGCTGGTTTATTTGCAAATGATCAGCAATTGCTTTCACTTTTTCAAGCTAAATTTCTTTATAATTAAAGCGATTTCTATATTTTAAGGACACTTGTCTGTGAACGATGCTGTTCTAAAACCACATCTGATTATTCGTCAATATCAAGACTTAACGCCTTATGCCGAGCGTTTTCAGGAAATGAAATCTTTTACTGAACAACGTGATGAAAATTCTCCAGATCAACTTTGGATCTTGCAACATCCTGACGTACTGACTCAGGGGCAAGCAGGCAAACCTGAACACATTTTAATGCACAGTGATATTCCTGTTGTTCAATCAGATCGTGGTGGACAAGTTACCTGGCATGGTCCTGGTCAAATGGTGATTTATTTCATGTTTGATTTAAATCGCTTGAAATGGAATGTGCGTACATTGGTCACTTATGCAGAGAACTTAATGATCAATCTGCTCAAGAAATATGATGTCGATGCCTATGCCAAAGCTGATGCACCTGGGGTTTATGTCGATGAACGTAAAATTGGCTCACTGGGTTTTAAAATCCGCAGAGGGCGTAGTTATCATGGTTTAGCATTAAATGTTGATTGTAACTTAGATGGCTTCCATACCATTAACCCATGCGGTTATGCTGGTTTAGAAATGGTGCGTGTCTGTGATCTGATTGAAAATTATCCTGATTACAAGCAATTATCAAAAGATGTGATTGAGTATTTTCAACAGAGTGGTTACTTTAGTGATATTGAAGTCATAGACAAAAAATCAAATGACCATGAAGTCATTCACAAATAAATCGCTTTATTTTTATCTGAAAACAAATTAGAGTAATTACTCTAAAATAAAAGTACAATTTTATATAAGGGACTAGCGAGTGATTTCAAGTAAATCTATCAAACCCGCTTTAGAACAAGCCTATGTCAAACTCATGATGGATGTGATTGGCAGAGGTTTGGTCATGGCGAGTCAAGTTGATGATGAAATTAAACATGAAGTATCTGTACTCCCTGTTGGTTTTACATTATCAATGAAAGTTTTTCCAAATGGCGCTTCATTTATTGCCAGAGTCAATCAAAACAAGCAGCTTGAACTGGTTAAATCTTTAGGCGGTAAGCCTGATCTATCGATTATTTTCAAACATGTTCATCATGCTTTTTTAGTATTTTCATTTCAGGAAAGTACAGCTCAAGCTTTTGCAAATGACCGTATGATCGCAGATGGAGATGTGGCACATGCCATCCGTTTAGTGCGTTGTCTAAATAAAATGGAAGCATTAATTTTACCTAAACTGGTCGCTGAACTCGCGGTAAAAGAATACCCATCAGAATTAAGCTTAAAAGAAAAATTAGCGGGCGCTGCAAATATCTACCTTAAAGTTGCCCAATCATATCTAAAAGGGAGTGCTTAACACATGGCTAAACCATATTACGAATTTTTCTGTCCTGTAAAAGTGATCGCTGGTCATGCCGCACTCGAACATATTCCTTTCGAACTTGCATCATTAGGCGCTAAACGTCCAATGATCATCACCGATAAAGGTGTGCGTGCAAATCACCTTTTAGCGCCGATTGAAGCTGCATTTGAATCTACCGATATTGAAATTGGCATTATTTTTGATGACGTTCCGCCTGACTCAAGCCTTGAAACAGTTCGTGCTGCAGCACAAGCGTATCGTGAAAATAACTGTGATGCGATTATTGCTGTGGGTGGTGGTTCGGTTATTGATACCTCTAAAACAGCCAATATTTTAGTCTCCGAAGGTGGCGATGATTTACTTAAGTATTCAGGCGCACACAACCTCCCTCGCCCACTTAAACCATTTTTTGTGATTCCTACGACATCAGGTACAGGTTCAGAAGTGACATTAGCTGCGGTCGTATCAGACAATCAAAAAAATGTGAAAATGGCATTTGCCTCGAATTACCTCATGCCACATGCGGCTATTCTTGATCCACGTATGACCCAAACATTGCCACCACATCTGACAGCAATGACAGCGATGGATGCCATGACGCATGCTGTTGAAGCCTATACATGTATTGCAGCCAATCCAATTTCTGATGCGTATGCAACTGCTGCCATCAAAAAAATCAGTACAAGCTTATTTGATGTACTGGATCACCCTAGTGATGCAACAGGTCGTTTAGAACTTGCACAAGCTTCCACCATGGCTGGCATTGCATTTTCTAACTCGATGGTTGGTATTGTACATTCTCTTGGTCATGCTTTAGGTGCAGTAGCACATTTGCCCCATGGCTTATGTATGAACCTCTTTCTTCCTTATGTTTTGGAATACAACAAGGAAGTGAATGGTGACAAGATTGCCGACCTATTATTACCGCTTGCTGGTGCTGATATTTACGCACAGACCCCTGCAAACCAGCGTGCGGATAAGGCCATAGAGACCTTAAACACCATGCGTGATCGTGTCTATCATTTGACTAAGCTTCCACGTACCTTGAGTGAAACAGGTAAAGTTACTCAAGCACAGCTGGATGAAGTTGCCGAAAAAGCGCTCAATGATGGCTCAATCATTTTCAATCCGAAAGAAGCTACCCTTAAAGATTTAAAGTCAATCTTAGAAAAAGCTTGGTAATTGTCTAAAATTGCGACAATATAGAGGGAGCTATTGGCACGAAGTCTATGTTTGCAGTGATGTAGTCCACAGATGAAATGTTGACAGCCCCCGATAGTAAATAGCCTGATGTTTATCTAAACATCGGGCTTTTATCTTGCAGAATGGGCAGTCACTTATTTTTTGATCAAGATGGCACGTTTTCTGCTAAAAAAGCCAACAAAGTTACTGACAAATGTGACCTTTTAGAGTAGATTGGCGCACTTTTGTTTTATTCTTAGGGGGGATCGTTCGTCTCAAACGATCCTTATAAATATGACTGATCCTTGATCAACGATTAAGAGGATAACGCCGTTGACAGATATCTCTGGGACTCAATCCACAGCAAAACTGAAAAAAAATCTTGTGCTGTGGCATATTATCATTATTGGTCTAGCGTATATTCAGCCACTTACCTTATTTGATACCTTTGGTTTAGTGTCAGACGGAAGCCATGGACATGTTCCAACTTCTTATATTTTTGCGCTTGTTGCCATTCTCCTGACCTCTATCAGTTATGGTCATATGATCAAGCGCTACCCTTCGTCAGGGTCTGCTTATACCTATGCGCAAAAATCGATTCACCCAAATGTCGGCTTTATGGTTGGCTGGTCTTCTTGGTTAGATTATTTATTATCTCCACTCGTCAACATTATTTTGGCTGATATTTACTTAAGAGCCTTATTCCCAGATGTGAATAACTGGATCTGGGTTATTGCACTGACGGCAATTATGACTGTGATCAACTTGTTCGGTTCACGTTTTGTTGCTCGATTTAACAGTACCATTGTTGTGGTGCAACTTGCGATCATCTTCTATTTTGTTTATGAAGTTTACTTACTGTTAACTCAGGGCATTTACGCAGATGGCACCTTAAACCCAGATAAAGCTGAATTATGGTCACTTGCTCCATTCTGGAGTGAAATGACTGCAATTGGTGCATTAATCGGTGGTGCAACGATTCTTTGTTTCTCTTTCACAGGGTTTGATGCGTTATCATCCCTTGCAGAAGAAACCAAAGATGCTGAAAAAACCTTACCAAAAGCAATTTTCTCTACAGCGTTGATCGCGGGTATTATCTTTATTTTTAGTACCTATTTTATTCAGCTATTTTTCCCAAGTAATGCCAATCTTTACTTTAATCCGCTGGATGAATCTCAACCTGTGATGCTTGAAGCACTTGGCAATGCAACCATTCTAACGGCAATTACAGGCATCGCATTTAAAAAGTTAGTATTGTATTTTGCAGTGATTGCTGTACTGGCTTCTGGTATTTCTGCACACGCTGGAGTATCACGTTTGATGTATGTAATGGGTCGTGATGGCGTCATTAACAAAAAGATTTTTGGTCATATCAGTCCAAAATTACATACCCCAACTTATAATATTTTGATTGTCGGTATTGTTGCGTTATCAGCGGGTTTCCTTGACCTTGAACATATTGTCAACTTAATTAGCTTTGGTGCTTTAACTGCATTTAGTTTTGTGAATTTCTCGGTGATTTCACGCTACGCCTTACGTGATGGTAGAACAAAATCACTGAAAGAAATCATCAATTATGTGGTGATTCCTTCTCTTGGTTTTGCCAGCGTGTTCTTGATGTGGTTAGAAATTGATGAAATGGCATTAAAACTCGGGCTTGCATGGGCTGTATTAGGTGTTGCCTATTTAGCCTATAAAACTCGTGGTTTCCGCTACCCTGCACCACAACACAATGAACATGAATAATTGATTATTGCGAGTGTAATCAAATAAGAAAGGCGCTTTATGCGCCTTTCTTATTTTGTTCATATCAACTGCAATTATGCTGCAATAAATTTTTCCGTAATCGCTTTGATACGTTTTGCATATTGTTTTGCAGTCTCTAAATCACCGCTTGGAATTTCATCAACACTGGCATCAGCAGGCGATTGAACCAATAAGCCCACAGAACCACCTAAGCTATTCACATCCTGACGTGTAGCGCTTTTAGTGTTTGATGGTGCTAAACCAAGACTGACCCAAATACCACCATGTTGTGAAGCCAAGGTATGTAACGAAATTAATGTCACTTGCTTATCGCCATTCATACTTGCGCTGTTGGTAAAACCACCGAAAACCTTGTCTGCCCATGCACGAGTAAACCAACGCTTAGAAGATGCATCTGCAAATTTTTTAAATTGCCAAGGCACACCGCCCATGTAAGTTGGCGCACCAAATACGATTGCATCAGCAGTATCTAAAGTGTCCCAATCCTGATCTTGAATATTGCCCTCTTGATCCACTTCAATGAGCGTTGCCTGAATTTCATTGGCAAAAGTTTCTGCAATGACTTTGGTATGGCCATAACCTGAATGATAAACAACAGCGATTTTTGACATGATAAGTCCTCTGATCTAGATGATAGGTATATTAATGTTTGATATAACTTGGAGGGGTTGCAGTTAATCCTTGTTTGAGTTGTTGGGTAGATTCCCCAACCAACACTTCAAAGGCATTTTGTTGAATTCCATCAAATACGTGTTGAGCCACTGTATGTGGAGAAATTTTGGCAATATCCAGTGATTGGGTTAAATCTGTGTCGATAAAACCAACATGTACCCCCATCACATGAACATTGGCTTTTGCTAACCATTGCCGAGTTGAATTGGTAAATGACCATGCTGCCGCTTTAGAAATCGCATAACTGGCTAACATCGTGCTGGGTTCCCAAGACACATCCGATAAAATATTGACGATATAACTTTCAGCATGGCTTGCTAAAATTGGAGAGAATTGCTGAGTGGTATTGATCACACCATAAAGATTGGTGTCTAAAACCGTCCGTGTCACTGCTGCAATATTTGCATCTACAGGACTTTCATTTAAGCGTGCAATACCTGCATTGTTGATTAATAGATTGACATCACCACATTCTGCAACAGCTTTCTGAATAGATACGGGATCTGTGACATCTATAACAATTGGAATAATACCCTGTTGATTAAAATCTTGAAGATTACGCATACCTGCATAAACTTTCTTGGCACCACGTTGTATCGCTTGCTGGGCAAGTGCCAAACCGAGACCACGATTTGCACCTGTAATAAAAACGACCGCATCTGTTATTTTCATTAAAACTACGCTCATAAATATAAAATGGTCTTTCAACGCTATCAATCAGCAGAAGTTTTATTGACCTGATTAATTTCTGATATACTTTTGAAATCTAGTATCAATTAGTTACTACATGGTAACTGGTCTATTTTTTAAAATCCATTTACAAAATTAAGGTATATATTGATGACTAATGTATTCAATTTTAATATTTTTCATCCAAATTGCCCGGCACGATCTTTTTTTGAAAAATTTGCAGATAAGTGGGTTTTGATGATTATTTATCGACTTCATCAGCACTCTCAACACTTCAATGAACTGAAAAAAAACTTAACAGGCATCTCCCCTAAAGTACTTTCTCAGAAATTAAAAATTCTAGAAAGAGATGGGTTTATCACTCGTACAATTCATGAAAACAATGTGATTCGTGTTGAATATGCCTTGACCTCTCTGGGTTTTGAGTTTGCACAAACTGCTTTATCATTTAAACTCTGGGCTGAGGGTAATGTGCAACATGTGATTCGTGCACAAAAACAATTTGATGCAATTCAAGCAAAAAATGAGCCAGCACTGTTGCAGGAAGCATAAACTTTAATACTCTCAATATGCCTTATATTCAGCTCAATTTGTTGTAAGCCTGATATAAACTCAGCATTATTTGAATAAAAACATATCAAAAGGGAAAAAATAATGAGAATTCCACTGCTCTTTATCCTAACAATCCTCAGCCATAGTGCTTTTGCGTCCTATGAAAATTCTTGTGATTTAGAGGTTAAACTTTTAGAAAACACGTCTACACGTACGTTATATATCAATAAAGATGGCTTAGGTGAAATCGAGGAAACAGCACTGCTTATAAAGGGCATTGTAAAAAAAGCACAAGCCGCTGGCCGAGCAGATAGTGGTTGTCAACACTATATCGGCAAAGTCATAGAAGAAAATTTAAGAGATTTCCCAAATCGCTCAGAATTTAAAAAAGGACAAAAAATTAAACTGAATATCTTAATCACAGATTACAAAGGTATACCAAAATCTGAAACGGTGACCTATTTAGGACCGAATAAATAATTAATCAGCTCTGCTATGAAATCAGTCTGATACAAGCTGTGACCCTTGCAACAAAGACACTTTGATACAATTTAAGCAGCAAAGCGTCATTACTTTGGTATGAATCATCAATTCCAATGCTATAAGTACAATGTGTACTCAACTAAAAATTTTACCTAATGCAATACACTGAGCATCTTATAAATAAAACATGTTAAATGGAAAAAATAATGAAAATACTATTCCTCTTTATCCTAATACTATGCAGCCATCGTGCATTTGCTTCTTATGAAAACTCTTGTGATTTGGTTGTTAAACTTTTAGAGAATACTTATACACATACTTTTCCCATCGATAGAGGTAAAGAGCTACTCAGGGGGGAAATACATTTTATTTATTTTAAAGGCCTTGTAAAAAAAGTACAGGCTTCTGGTCGGGCTGATACAGGCTGTCAACACTATTTAGGAACGGTTATAGAAGATAGGATCATCTTAAACATTCGATACTCAGCAAAGAAAGGCAGAAAAATTAAAATAAATATTCTGATTCAGGATTTTAAAGGTAAATCCCAAACAGATGAGGTCGCTTATTCAAAGCAAATTACCTTGCTCCCTCCACAAAGGAAATTATAAATTAATAAGAGTAAAAACCCATCTATGCGATGGGTTATGATTTTTATTTTAATTCTTTAAATCCTTGCTGACGCCATGCTTCATATAGAATTACTGCGGTGGCATTTGATAAATTCAGACTACGTGAATTCGGTGCCATAGGTAAACGAATCCAATGCGCCTGAGGGAACAGCATACGAACATCTTCTGGTAAACCACGTGTTTCTGGCCCCATCAGTAAAGCCACAGGTCGATTTAAATCTGAGGTATGTGGGGTTTCAGTGCCTTTGGTGGTTAAAGGATAGATCGCATCAAGATCAATCCCCTGTGCTTTTAAATGAGCCAAACACTCAGCAAAGTTTTCCCAAACTTTCATATGTGCCCATTCATGATAATCCAATCCCGCACGGCGCAACTTCTTATCATCCAGTTCAAAACCTAAAGGCTTGACTAGATGTAATTGTGCACCAGTATTGGCACATAAACGAATGATATTCCCTGTATTTGCAGGAATTTCAGGCTCGTATAAAACAACATGAATCACGGGAGATCTCTACTTATCAGAATACAACCTAAGTACTTTAAAAAAGACCATGTCTGTTTTTTAAAGAAAAATTTAGGCAGATATTATTGCCACTGTAACTGTTCGCGTAAACTCACCACTTCACCAATAATAGTTAAAGTAGGTGCTTGAATATGGTTTTCTTCCACTTTTGATGCAATGTCTGCCAAAGTTCCAATCACCACCTTTTGATCAGGGGTTGTTCCTTTGGAAATCAAAGCCACTGGCATATTTGGACGTTGACCATGTGATATTAGATTTTCACAAATTTTTTCTAGTCCCACCAAGCCCATATATAAAACCAGTGTCTGATTTTCATAAACTAGCTCATTCCATGGTAACTCAGGTGAACCTTCTTTTAAATGCCCGGTCAAAAAACGCACGCTTTGTGCATAATCACGATGTGTAAGTGGAATCCCAGCATAGGCTGAACAACCTGATGCAGCGGTAATACCCGGAACAACTTGGAATGTAATATTGGCGGCAAAAAGCTCTTGTATTTCTTCACCACCGCGACCAAAAATAAATGGATCCCCACCTTTTAGACGGCAGACACGTTTGCCTTCGGTGGCATATTTGACCAGTAGTGCATTGATCCCATCTTGTGGTACAGAATGATTTGAACGTGCTTTACCCACATAGATTTTTTCAGCATCACGGCGACACAACTCTAAAATCGCGGGGGACACCAAGCGATCGTAAATCACCACATCCGCTTGCTGCATCAGTCTAAGTGCTTTTAAGGTTAATAGCTCAGGATCACCTGGCCCTGCACCAACCAAATAAACTTCACCTTTTGGTTTTTGCCATTTTGTTAAAGCTTGTTCAATTAAACGATCCGCCTCTATCAGGTTGTCATTAAATACCTGCTCTTTTAAAGGGCTGGCATATAAATCTTCCCAAAAGATTCGACGTTCATCAGGATTGCTAATCTGTTCTTTAACTGCTTTACGCCATTTCCCAGAAAAATCAGCAAGTTTACCCATTCCATGTGGAATAGACGCTTCAAGCTGAGTACGAATCTGACGAGATAAAACAGGAGAAGCGCCATTGGTGGCAATTGAAACCACCAGTGGTGAACGATCAATAATCGCAGGCACCATAAAACGACAATGTGGAGGATCATCAACACTGTTGACCAATACATTTAAATCTTCACAAGCTTCAAAAACAGCTTGATTGACAGCTTTATCATTGGTTGCAGCAATCACCAAACGATAGCTACTTAGGCTAATTTGAGGATCAAATTTATCTGGATGATATTGCCCATGGGTTGAATGGACAATATCTAAGAGATTTTGCTCTATATCTGGTGCAACCACATGAATCACTGCACCTGCTTTTGCAAGTAATACTGCTTTGCGGTAAGCAATATGCCCACCACCCACAATCAGACAAGGTTGCCCTTGTAGTTTTAATGAAATTGGGAAAATTTCCACAGTGTTCCTCAAAAGTTCAAATCTGATTGTACTAAGCAATATTTATGCACAAAACTAAACCAAATATCGAGTTTTCGACATTTAGTCGATGAATGTTGCACCAGCCATGTACGGGCGTAACACTTCTGGCACTTCAATAGAGCCATCTGCACGTTGGTAGTTTTCCATCACAGCCAATAAAGTACGACCTACCGCCAAGCCTGAACCATTCAAGGTATGTACCAGCTCAGTTTTCTTTTGGTCTGCACGATAACGCGCCATCATACGGCGTGCTTGGAAATCGCCCATATTTGAACATGAAGAAATCTCACGATATGTATCTTGGCTTGGTACCCAAACTTCTAAATCATAAGTTTTGCACGCACCAAAGCCTATATCGCCACCACATAAAACGATTTTACGATATGGTAAACCCAAAGCTTGTAAGATCCCTTCTGCATGACCTGTCAATGCTTCCAAAGCATCCATTGAGTCTTCAGGTTTTACGATTTGAACCATTTCAACTTTGTCGAATTGGTGTTGGCGGATTAAACCACGCGTATCACGACCATAAGAACCCGCCTCACTACGGAAACATGGCGTATGTGCAGCATATTTCAACGGTAAACGGTCAGCATCGATGATTTCATTACGGACAAAGTTCGTCACTGGAACTTCAGCAGTTGGAATCAAATAGTATTCTTTTTCGCCTTGTAATTTAAACAAATCTTCTTCAAATTTAGGCAGTTGACCTGTACCACGCAATGAGTCTGCATTAACAAGATAAGGGACATATGCTTCGGTATAACCATTTTTCAAGGTATGGGTATCCAGCATGAATTGGGTCAATGCACGTTGTAAACGCGCCAATGGGCCTTTCAATACGCTGAAACGCGTGCCCGTTAACTTGGTTGCAGTTTCAAACTCCAAACCACCCATCATTTCGCCAAGGTCAGTATGGTCTTTGATTTCGAAATCAAATTGGCGCGGTGTGCCCCATTTTAATACTTCAACATTATCACTTTCATCTTTCCCTTCTGGTACAGACTCATGTGGCATGTTTGGGATTGAGAGTAGTTTTGCTTCTAATTCAGCTTGAAGTTCATTCAATTCAACTTCAGCAGCTTTAATTTCATCACCAATCGCACCCATACGTGCCATGATTTCTGAAGCATCGCCACCAGATTTTTTGATTTGACCAACTTGTTTCGCACCCGAATTACGCTCTGCCTGTAAGTTTTCAGTTCTAGACTGAATTTCTTTACGGCGAGCTTCTAGTGATGCCCATTCTTCAACGTTGAGTTGTACACCACGTTTGGCTAAGGCTAAGTTTACAGCCTCGATATTATTTCTGATTAATTTCGGGTCGATCATAGTCAATCTAAAGGGTGAGAAAAAAACTGACTATAGTGTAAGCTCTTCACTGTAAAAAATACAGTGACAGAGCATTAGACATACATGAATTGTATGATTTGAAGACAATTAAGGTGTAACAGGTTTTTCTACAGTCGCTTCGACTTGAGGTAGACTTGGTAAATACTCAGCTTTAATCAAATCTTTTGCCACTTGATACGGCAGCTTTAACTCAGGCATACCTTCTGCATAAGAAGTAAGTTCATACAACGGATAAACAAAAACCAGACCATTTACACCATAATAATAATTATCGCTTAACTGTAATTTATCACGCGTAATATCTTTTTGAATCAACCAATTCGCATTGGCATCATAAAGCTGTTCAGCAACTTTTGCTTCCACGTTTGGTTTTAAAATATCAGTTAAGGCGAGGCGCTTTTGCGTGCTTAGATCGAATGTCACATATTCATTGTGATACATCCCATGTGCTGCACCTGCCGCATAGGTATAAGTCTGGATCACAAAAGTGGCTAAATTATTTTGTTGTGAAATAAAACGAACATAGATTGAATTTTGATTTAAACCTTTAGGTGAAGATTGTGCTTCACTTTCAGCTTGGGCATGATTTTGATCTTTCTCAAATGCCCCAGGTACATCTTTTTTAATGCGATTTAGAAAATACTCATCTAGCCAAGGCACATTACTTTTAACAGTCTGCAAATCATATTGGGTACAACCATCTTCATCACAAAACTGTTTTTTTACTACATTGACGCGTTCAACTTTGGCTTGAATCAGTGGTATTTGTGCAGTTTTAGTCGATGATACATTTGCTTGTTCTATTTGTGACTCGGGTTTCTCTTGACAACCAGACATTATCAAGACGGTTAAAAATAGTCCAGATGCTAATAAGCTTGATTTTAAATTCACATGCATGATCATGTCTTTCAAACAATTATTACGATAAAGCTATCATAAATCTTGTCAGTCAAAATAAACATTATGAATTGTTAATTCAAATTTTTACTTTCCTTATTCTTTTATTTAATCATACCAATTTCTTTAACAAAACAAAAAACGAAATCAATCTAAAACATTGGGTTTTAGCCGTTGCATTACTTTCCTTAATATTTAGCTTAAAAATTGTACTCAATATTTCACCATGCAATATTTTAATTTTTAAGGAAGTTTATACCCCCATCAAAAATAAAACCTATAAAAGTTGGATTTATGTACAAATTTTAGCTTATTATAAAATATCAACTTACAATAATGAAAACAATCAAGGATGAGGCCATGCAAGCTATTTCACACAACATTCCAATACAACACGATCAAATTCAAGCTGACCTATATGTGAATGACCATCCCAATACCGCAACTATCGTCATGGCACATGGGCTTGGTGGAGAAAAACTTTGTGGATTAGCTGATTTTGCTGAGCATTATCATAAACTTGGCTTTCAAGTTTGTGTTTTTGACCATCGCGGTTTTGGACAAAGCACAGGAAAAATTAAAAACTTAGTCGATAAGAATAGTCAATTACAGGACTGGAAAGCTGTTATCGATTTTTTTAAGACCCACTACAATTTAAAAGATGATCAGTTAATCTTATGGGGCTATTCATTTAGTGGTGCGCATGTCCTTACACTTGGTAGTACAGCAACTTATAAAGGCATTATTGCTAATTTCCCACATGTAGATGGTTTAGCAAGTTTGACGCTTTATCCAAAAAAGTATTTACTTTTAGCTTTATTGAAAGCAATACAAGACTTGATTTATATTCCCTTTGGTAAAGTCAAAACCATGCCTGTGGTTTCTGAAAATCGCTTTGCAATATTAGCTGGTGAAGACTGTCATGATGGCTATCATTCAATTATTCCAAATGATGTAACTTGGGAAAATGCAGTACCAGCACGCATTGTTGCTACAATTGGATTTTACCGCCCAACAACTGTTGCTCATAAAATAAAATCTCCAACATTGGTGATTGGTGCAGAGAATGATTCACTTATTCCAATAAAATCAACACGAAAGCTTGCTCAAAAAATTCAAAATAGACAATATCATGAAGAAAATTGTGGTCATTTTGAGTTATTTCACGAACCTTATAAAAATCGTATTTTAGTGATACATACAACTTTTCTGAAAAGTCTATAATCAGAAAAATCATCAAATCAATCAATTTTATGACCTTTACTTTTTAAATACATATGACAAAGATCCACCACCTCTTTCTGAATATCAGTTGTAATATATTGATATTTATAAAAACTATGCTTCATTAAAGAAAAAATCATTTCGGTTAGATATACCATTTCTTCAGGTTTTGCAAACAATAAAGGCTCGGTTTTATTCTTAAGTAATTCAATAATATCGTAGGCAATTTTCTCAATGACAATTTCAAGCATATTAAAGCCATCCACATTAACTGGACCACCAAGAATTAAAATACTGGCCGCTTTATTGCTGTTATAAAACAAAGAGGCTTGTAGTATCAAATCTTGGGTAATTTCCTTAGTATTCCAATTCTGATAACGATTGTTCCGAATATTGATAAATTTCTGCAAACTGTCTAAATATTGCTTAATAATCAAAATAAAAAGATGATTTACTGTTGGAAAATATTGATAAATGTGAGCTTTTGGGACATCAGATTGTACCGATACCTCTGGAATCGTACATACATGAAATCCCTGACGCTCTAAAATTGAAATCGCCGTTTCAATTACTTTTTCGAGCCGTTGTTGACTTCTTTTTTGTACAGGGAGTTTGATCTCATCCAGTAACATTTTTATCGTCCCACATACTTGATGGTTAAAAATAAATCTATTATATTTAAATAAAACCAACTGTAGTTGGATTTTATAAAAATAATTTCCGAGGATAGTATTATGAAAACAGTATGTATCATAGGTGCAGGACCATCAGGAATTTCCGCAGCAAAAAACTGTAAACAAAATGACATTGCTTTTGACTTGTATGAAAAGAATGACAAAGTTGGTGGCAACTGGGTGTTTAACTCGGCAACAGAACACTCATCGGTTTATGAAAACACACATATTATCAGTTCAAAAACCATGTCTGAGTTTGAAGATTTCCCAATGCCAGATGACTATCCAGACTACCCTCGACATGATCAATTACAAAAGTATTTTGAAGATTATTCCAAACATTTTGAAGTATACGATCAAATCAAGTTTCATCATACTATTGACCATATTAAAAAAAATGATCGAGGTTTATGGTCGGTAGACTATACTGATGCCGAAGGCAATAAGAACAATAAAATCTATGACTACCTCATGGTCTGTAATGGACACCATTGGTTCCCTAAATATCCGACTTATGATGGTGAATTTACAGGGAAATGGATGCACTCGCACGACTTTAAACGTGTCACAGATGATTGGCGTGAAAAGAAAATTTTGGTAGTTGGTGCTGGAAATTCAGGTTGTGATGTTGCTGTTGAATCTACTCGAGTCACCAAAGATGTTTATATCTCTATGCGTAGCCCACAATGGTTTGTACCTAAGTTTATGCTTGGACATCCTGCAGATATTTTAGTTAAGGCTGTTGCAAAATTTTCACCAAGAATACGTCAAAAAATACTAACAAAAATGGTCAAAGCTTTCACTGGAAACTATGCAGACTTTGGGTTACCTGTAAATAATAAACCAATACTTTCACAACACCCGACTGCAAATTCAGATTTTATTGACTATGTCCGTCATGGCAAAATCAAACCCAAGCCCAGTATCAAACACCTAAATGGACATGAAGTAGAGTTTAGTGATGGTACTAAAGCTGAATTTGACATTATCTGTTGTTGTACTGGATTCTGGACTGTATTCCCATTCTTTAACAAAGACTTTATTGACTTCCAGCATGCAGCAAAAATTCCGCTTTATCGTAAGATGATGCATGCAGAGCATGAAAACCTATACTTTATCGGATTATTCCAACCACTTGGTTGTATTTGGCCTTTATCTGACTATCAAGCGGCTGTTGCTTGTCAGGAGATTATGGGCAACTACAAACGTCCAAAAGATATGAGAAAAGCCGTTCAATATGAAATGGATCATCCACATCATCCTTTCGAAGGTGGTCAACGCCATGCAGCCGAAGTCGATTACAATGACTTAAGAAGTGAACTGGTAGCCGACCTGAAAACTTCGGGTATAAATATTCCTGATCGTAAAGTAAAAGTCACTTTGAAACAGTTAATTGGTTCCTTATTTGCAGCTTAAGACATAAACCCGTTAATTCATCATTATAAAAAGTAAACAAGTGAAATGCTTGTTTGCTTCAGTCTATATTCATTTAAATTAGAAATTTATGTATTCAAGACAGTTCAACAGAGTAAAAATTATATAAAAAAAACATAGGCTTGAATTAAATAAGAGTATAAACCAGCATTTAAATAATCATTAATTTCTGTATTTTAATATTTGAAGGAGTGCTAAATATTACGCATTACTATTAACCACTGCCAAATCTACCCAATTACAATGAAACCCCAGTGGTATATGTACGCCCAAATCAATTTCAGCTTGTGGCTGAATTTCCAATCCATTTACTTTTAAAATAACAGCTTTGGCTGCTTCTCCCTCTACATGATGCAAATAGGCCATCAAATATCCATGCCCTTCTGCACTGTGTTCATGCTCAGCCACAAAAGTGACTTCACCAATTGCCCACTGTATACCAAAATCATAACTCACAGATGTTTGCATTTCTAAATCATGAATATATAAACAATTGAACAATGCAGTTTCAGCAAAACCTAAAGTGTATAAATAGCGATATGCAACCCCAGTAAAACGCGCATCAATTTTCGGAAATTCTTGAATTCGAGAGTCGAGTACAGTTCTATGTAGCGTTTGTAAGCTTAAATCAATGCGCCAACGTTCTAACTGTGCATGTTGCAATTCATAAGCTGCGTGTTGGGAATGTTCAAAATCGTCCTGATGTACCAAAACATCTAAAATAATTCCATTTTCATGATCACGAAAAGCATTTGCTGCATGAAAAACAAAACACGGTTCAAGCTCAATCCACTGAATCTGTTTAGCATTTGCATATTTAGGCAATATTCCGATACGTGCTTGATGTTGTTTATTCCATTGATAGGGAACACTTGCACCATGCAATAATCGAGTCATTGAAAAAGTAAGCGGAAAATCAAAAACCAAAACTTCATGTTGTGTAATGAGACAATCATGAATCATGGGACCATGTTGTAATAAAATTTGCGTCACATGAATTAAATCACCATGTTGATCAATCACTTGGTAATAGGCATTTTTACGATCTAAGGCATCATAACTAATCGCATGTAAATGCCCTGTTTTAATATCTTTACGAGGATGTGCGGTAAACGGTAAATCAGCATCACTATTAAACAACTGATAACGTTCTGCATTTAACTCATCATCTAGGCAGATCGGAAACGCGCCAGCTTCAATCACCGCCCAAAGCTTTCCCGCATGCTTAAAAATATTGGTATTTACAACATCATGTGCGCCACGGCGAAAGCCACCTATTGAGGGACGTTGTTTATATTTCTGCACCGTATCTGTGGCCAGCATACTGCTTTTAAAGCAGATTGCTTTACCCGCTTGTAATTTAAGCGCGTGAATCATTCCTTGACCAAGATACCACTCATATAATGTAGGCTTTTCTACTCCAATCGGATTTGAGCCAATTCTTAACAATAAGCCATTTAAATGCGGTGGGATAATTCCTGATATTTTTAAAGTTGTTGTGATGATTTCTTCAACTGGCTGGTAAAGCTTTTTGTGATAAAGATTCACTTCCTTCTCACGACGATGTCGTCTTAAAAATCGCCCAATCATGCAGATTAACTTTTGCCTCAAAACATTCAAAAATGACTTTTGCGCAGTCATCCTTGGGTAATGTTTGAGTTTCAATTGTGTTTTGCGATACATACAGCATCTCAATTTTTATATTCAAACCCTTGTTTGAGCATAAAATAATCTCGTATTGAAAGCCACTTTATTTGCTAGTAGGTATTCATCATTCGCCTAATCAACATGACTGAGTTTATTGCTGTGTTCTGTTTAATCGGCATAAAAAAAGCAACCTTACGGTTGCTCTTCTATTCAATCAAAATCATTTATTGATCTATGATATCTGTACCTTTTGGCGGTACAAAATTAAAGGTAGATGCAGGGATTGCGGCATTGACCTGTACATTGTTAAAACGCACAGTGGTTGTTTGGCCCAATGAATCTTGCAAGATCATTAAAGTCGGTGCATTTTTCGCCCCGAAACTGATCGTCAAGCTTTGGAAAGCACCATCTTTTTGTTTTGGGTACAAGGTATAGTAGGTTTTACCTGCATTTGGCTGAGTAATACGATAAGCCTTTTGAATTTGCTCAGTATTACCACTGAGGAGTAATGCTGGTGTATTGGCCACCTGCTCATCTAAACTTTGGCGTACAGCCTGCTGTAAGTCAGGATCATAGATCCACACTGTACGACCTGAGGTCACAATAGTCTGTTTTGCGGGTGTGGTGGTTTCCCAATAGAATTTACCAGGACGCTCAACCTTCATTGTACCTTTAAAGGTTTGATTCATATGCTGAGCGGTTAAACCCTTTTTCTGTGCAACTTTACCTGTTTGAGTCGCTTTTGTGCTTTGCTCAAAATTTGCAGTAAAGCTTTTTACACCACTGAGTTGTTTAACCAGATTTGCAGTTGCTTGTTGCTCCGAAGCAGCAGTTGCTGCAAAAACTGTTGTGCTCATTACAGGTGCAAACAGCGCTGCACTTATAGCCACTGCACCCATCGTTTTACGAAGCATATTCATATGTTCACCTTTTCTATGTCTGTACCTCAATTAAAATATTCAGATAATATTTGGCACAGAATGTAATTTATTAGATTGCTTATCTTAAACCAAATTGAGTCAGTAATAATTGAGAAAATAAGAAGTTTTGTATTGTTATTGGTGCAATATGTAGAAAATTATTCATCATGATGAAGATGGTTTTTTCTTTAATGATTAAAAAAACTGATAAAAAAACCCGCAATAAAGCGGGCTTTTCCGTACCATTAAAACTTACGCTTCAACAGATACATAGCGACGGCCAAATTGACCTTTCACTTCAAATTTGATTACGCCGTCAGCAGTAGCAAATAAAGTATGGTCACGACCCATACCAACATTTGTACCCGCGTGGAATTCTGTACCACGTTGACGAACGATAATGTTACCAGCAGTCACAGCTTGACCACCGTACATTTTAACACCTAACATTTTAGGATTCGAATCACGACCGTTTTTGGTCGAACCACCGGCTTTTTTAGTTGCCATGTCTATATACTCCTAGTGATTAACCTGCGATCGTAGTAATTTTCAACTCGGTAAACCATTGACGGTGACCTTGTTGTTTACGGTAGTGCTTACGACGACGCATTTTAACAATACGAATTTTGTCATGACGACCGTGACCAACCACTTCTGCAGTTACTTTTGCGCCAGCTACAACTGGAGCACCGATTTGAATGCTTTCGCCATTCACAACCATTAATACATCATCAAATGTAATAGTCGCGCCAGTTTCAGCTTTTAACAATTCTACTTTAAGGGTTTCACCCTCAACAACACGGTGCTGTTTACCACCGCTTTGGATTACTGCGTACATAATGTACTCCAACTTACCCGTGTCGTCGTGCCGATAAAGGAATATATCGATCTTAAGACGAACGCCACTGGGGGTTATTCAAGGGCAAAGATTTTAAGTGATAATGAATTAAACAACAAGTCATTTCCAGCAAATATTATCATTGTATAGAAAATAATCTACATATATTGGTTTTTTTAAGATTTCCCCTTTGATAATATGAATTTTTTTTTAAGATACAGCGAAAATTGAAATAGATTTTTTAAACAAATCCGCTACTATGTAGCTCAAAAGAATGATCGATTGAATGTTCAATGCTTTATTCATCTTTGGACAAAGAAAGAACAAATCATTAAGATTCAGGCACGATGTCTGCTTTCAAAAGCAACATTCAGACATGTTAATTGTTACACTAGCAACTTATAACGCATTTGCATGAGGCTCCCACCCGATGACCATCGACTTTAAGCAAGATATTCTCGCTCCAGTTGCAACCGACTTTGCTGCAATGGACAAGTTTATTAATGAAGGGATTACCTCAAAAGTTGCTTTAGTGATGGCCGTCAGTAAACATGTTGTTGAAGCTGGCGGTAAACGCATGCGTCCAATCATGTGCCTACTTGCAGCAAAAGCATGTGGTGCAACAGATCTACAGATGGACCCTTATCGCAAACTGGCAGCAATCATTGAAATGCTACATACCGCAACCTTGGTACATGATGATGTTGTAGATGAATCTGGTTTACGTCGTGGTCGTCCAACTGCGAACGCAACTTGGAACAACCAAACTGCTGTGTTGGTGGGTGATTTTCTGATTTCTCGGGCTTTTGATCTTCTGGTTGATCTCGACAATATGATTTTGCTCAAAGACTTTTCGACGGGCACTTGTGAAATTGCCGAAGGTGAAGTGTTACAGCTTCAAGCACAACATCAACCCGAAACGACTGAACAAACTTATTTAGATATTATTCACGGTAAAACTTCTCGTTTATTTGAGCTTGCAACTGAAGGCGCGGCCATCATTGCAGGGAAACCTGAGTATCGTGAACCATTACGTTTATTTGCAGGTCATTTTGGCAATGCCTTTCAAATTATTGATGATATTTTAGACTATACTTCTGATGCTGAAACATTAGGTAAAAATATTGGTGATGATTTAATGGAAGGTAAACCCACTTTACCTTTAATCTCTGCCTTAGCAAATACCCAGGGTGAAGAGCACGAAATTATCCGTAAAAGTATCGCAACTGGTGGAACAAGCGATTTGGATCGTGTGATTGAAATTGTGCAGACCTCAGGTGCTTTAGATTATTGTAGTCGCCGTGCCACAGAAGAAACTCAAGCTGCGATTCAGGCTTTGAACCAATTGCCTGAATCTGAGTATCGCCAGGCATTGTATAATTTAGCGCAACTTGCCTTACATCGAATTCAATAAAATTTAACAAGGCTTATGCATATACAATTTAATGATCTTTTCCTCCTTATGCAGGAACAACTTGATAGCATAAAAGTTGTTCCCAATCCTGATATATTAATTGAGTTAATCAATCGTATCAGACCCAGTGACAGCCACAATTTAGAAGAAAGTCAAAATAAATTTGATGCTTTAATTCAAGCACTGCTCACTACACCCAATGCATCTTCTGCATTTCAAGGTTATTTACTCAAGCTGGTCAATCACTATAAACAAGCAGGATTGTATGCAGATAGTGGGATTTTATCTTTAGACGGCTTCTGGAATCAGCTTGGGCAACGGATTGGCGCACATTTTCTACCTTTATTGACAGACGAATCAGATCTCAAAGATTTGGTTGGCAAAGTGTTTCACCAACGTAGTGATAAATATTGGCTGGAAAATATCAGTGAAAAGAAATGGGAACAATTGTTCCGATTACTCAATCAAGGTCATCGTTATAAAAACGATAAATTGGGAATTAAACGCGATATTGTCAAAGCCATTACTGTGCTTTCCTATCGAATCAGTGGTATTGGCTTATATCCTGAATTTATCAATGCCTACCCCGAGCTTCAAGAATATGAATCGCCTTTTTTAGTTCAAAACCGTGAAATTGTTGAGTTTATAGAAGCCTATAAAAAGCAGCATCGCGATGAAGATGAGTTTGCTGTGGGTATTCCTCCCGATGCAGACCAAGCATTGGTCATGATTGAACAATGTCGTGATGTGGTACAGAAAATCCGTCGAGCAATCAAGCGGATTGGGGTGAGTTTAAGCCTGACTTATTTACTCTCGCTACTAGAACAATGTATTGATCGAATCGAACTCTTACTCAATCTTCTGGTCGAAGATGATCAGATTCGTTATCAGCTCTGTGGTGAATTGCTCACTGACTTAGTCAATGCACACTATAGTGAAACCAGTGTGCGTGATTTGCTTAAAACCAACAGTGAGTTAATTGCACTACAAGTCACTGAAAACGCCAGTAAGACAGGCGAACATTATGTAAGTACCGATAAGAAAGGTTTCTTTGGTATGTATAAAGCAGCTGCAGGTGCAGGTGCGATTATTGCAACCATGGCAACCCTGAAAATACTGACTGCACGTTTAGTCCTTGCGCCATTTTTGCATGCCTTTCTCTACAGTATGAATTACTCATTGGGTTTTATCCTAATCCATGTTTTGCACTTTACTGTAGCAACCAAACAGCCTGCGATGACGGCGGCTGCACTTGCATCAACAGTTCAGCACCAAAAAGGTTCAAAAACGGCGCAAATTGCTGAACTTGCCGGACTGATTATTAATATTATCCGGACTCAGTTTATTGCAATTCTGGGAAATATTTCGATTGCGATTCCAACTGCCGCCTTAATTACCTATCTATGGCAGCTGTCAATGCATGAACCACTTTTGACGCATGCTAAAGCCACAACCTTACTCGCCAGTCTAAATCCATTTACCTCATTGGCAATTCCACATGCAGCAATTGCCGGTGTTTGTTTATTTTTATCGGGATTAATCGCTGGATATTTTGACAATATGTCAGTCTATCGAAAAGTCGGTCCCCGCTTAAAAGCTCATGTAAAATTGAAAAAAATGATGGGACAAGCCAGACTGGACAAGTTTGCAGACTATATCGAGCGAAACTTAGGCGCTTTAGCGGGTAATTTTATCTTTGGGATCATGCTTGGAAGTATGGGAACCATTGGTTTTATCTTAGGTTTACCTTTAGATATCCGCCATATTGCGTTTGCTGCTGCCAACTTTATTCAAGGCTTAATGACCATCAATGGTTCACCTGATATTGGCCTTATCATTGTGTCTTTCCTTGGCGTATTGTGTATTGGTTTGACCAACTTATTTGTCAGCTTCACGCTCACCATTATTGTGGCACTCAGAGCAAGACAAGTTCGTTTTTCGCAATGGAAACCTTTGGCAAAACTTATATTTACCCATTTTTCGACCCGCCCTCTAGATTTCTTCTGGCCGCCAAAACAACCCTTACAACTTGAAGATGAGGCAAACTCACAAAGCAAACTAAATCACTAGGATTTTTGTTATTTTTTGTGCAAATTGTTAAATATTTCACAAAAAGAAATTAGTATAAATTACCTAAATTTACTCACTTGAAAAAAAGTGTACTGGCTAGTACACTTCGGTTGATTAAATAAACTTAACGTACGCAATTATATACTCTAGGTTAACTTATGCCTTACGTATTGCTCCTTATTGGCTGTATAGGTTTACTTATTGGGAGTGTTGGTTTAAACATTAACCAGGTACAACAGTTTGATTTTTCAAGCGTTGTATGGATGAGTTCACACCGTTTAGAGGTCTTAAATGGTCTAGCACTCACCCTATCCTATCTGGGCGGCTTACCGTCAATGATCGTGATTGCAGGGCTATGTAATTTATATTTCATACGCCTAAAACAATATGCAAATGTGCTGATGATCAGTATTGGACTGCTCGGTGCTGCGGCAATTGGTTGGATACTCAAATATCTGGTTAATCGTCCTAGACCCGATGAAATCTACCAAATGGTGCAAACCTATGGTGCTTCATTTCCTAGTGCTCACAGCATTTATGCAGCGATTGTATGCTGTTCGATTATGTTTATATTTCAAAAGCATCGCCAAGTTAAATGGATTAGCTTGGGGGGCTTTTTATGGTTTCTAAGCATGGGGGGCTCTAGAATTTATCTAGGGGCACATTTCCCAACTGATGTACTCACTGGATGGAGTATAGGTGTCATATGGGTTGCAGTTTTATGGCTCATACTGTCACGAGAAACGTTAAGACAGAACAAATTATTTTTAGATAAGAATCTAAACGAGGTGGAATAATGATGTCGGCAAAGCTTTGGGCTCCTGCCCTTACTGCTTGTGCTCTCGCAACAAGTATTGCACTTGTAGGCTGCAGCAAAGATCCTAAATCAGCACAACAAGCTGGTGGTGCTGCCCAAAAAATGCCGCCGACTGAAGTTGGTGTCATTGTTGCTCAGCCACAAAGCGTAGAACAAACTGTTGAACTTTCGGGTCGTACTTCAGCGTATCAAATCTCTGATGTTCGCCCACAAACAAATGGTGTGATTTTAAAACGTTTGTTTACGGAAGGTAGTTTTGTTCGTGAAGGTCAACCTCTTTATGAGATTGACTCGAGCATCAATCGTGCAAACTTAGACAGTGCAAAAGCAGCTTTAGTACGTCAGCAAGCAAACTTAAATGCCTTGCAGGTTAAAGCAAATCGTTATCGTCAACTTGTCGGCATCAATGCTGTTTCTAAGCAAGAATTTGATGATTTGCTTGCACAAATCAAACTTGCTGAAGCAGATATTGCAGCGTCAAATGCTTCTGTTAAAAATGCACAAATTGACCTAGGTTATTCGACTGTTCGTTCACCTATTTCAGGTCAATCTGGTCGTTCTTCAGTCACTGCTGGTGCTTTGGTGACTGCAAACCAAGCCAATGCTTTGGTTACAATTCAGCAACTTGACCCAATTTATGTAGACATCAGCCAATCAAGTGCTGAGTTATTACGTCTACGTCAACAGTTAAGTCAAGGTAGTATTGATCGTAGCAATAACACCAAAGTTCGTTTAAAACTTGAAGATGGTAGCTTCTACAGTGTGGAAGGAAACCTTGCATTTTCTGATGCAAGTGTAGACCCAAGCACAGGTTCTGTAACTTTACGTGCAGTCTTCTCAAATCCTAATCATTTATTATTGCCAGGTATGTTTGCCAATGCGCAGATCGTACAAGGCGTAATTCCAAATGCTTACTTAGTTCCACAAGCAGCAATTACACGTACCCCAACTGGCCAAGCAATCGCGATGATTGTAAATGCTAAAGGTGTAGTAGAAAGCCGTCCTGTAACAACTGTAGGTGTTCAAGGTAAAGATTGGATTGTCACTCAAGGCCTCAATACTGGCGATAAAGTGATTGTTGATGGTATTGCCAAAGTAAAACCAGAACAAGCTGTGGTTGCTAAACCGTATCAGCCTCAAGCGGCTGCACCCCAAGCAGGTGCTAAACCAGGTACAGCAGCACAACCTGTTCAACAAAATAAATCTAGTGAACAAAAAGCTACTTCAAATGCATAAGGGGTAGACGAATATGGCTCAATTTTTTATTCATCGCCCCATTTTTGCGTGGGTGATTGCACTGGTAATTATGTTGGCGGGTATTCTGACGCTGACAAAAATGCCTGTTGCTCAGTATCCAACAATTGCTCCGCCTGTGGTGACAATTTCTGCAACTTATCCTGGTGCTTCTGCACAAACTGTTGAGAACACGGTAACTCAGATCATTGAACAACAAATGAATGGTCTAGATGGTTTACGTTATATCTCATCGAACAGTGCGGGTAATGGTCAAGCATCAATCAACCTGAATTTTGAACAAGGTATTGATCCAGACATTGCACAGGTTCAAGTACAGAACAAATTACAATCAGCGACTGCACTATTACCTGAAGATGTACAACGTCAAGGGATAAAAGTGACCAAATCTGGCGCGAGTTTTATGCAAGTACTTGCATTTTATTCACCAGATGGCAGCCTGTCTGGGGCTGACATTAAAGACTATGTAAACTCAAATATTTCTGAACCACTCAGTCGTGTTGCAGGTGTAGGTGAAATTCAAGTCTTTGGTGGTCAATATGCAATGCGTATCTGGCTAGACCCAGCTAAAATGACCAGTTTGCAAGTTACACCAAGTGACATTGCTGCTGCCATTCGTGCGCAAAACTCACAAGTGGCTGTAGGTCAATTGGGTGGTGCTCCAGCAGTGCAAGGTCAAGTCCTCAATGCGACTGTCAATGCACAAAGCATGTTGACGACACCTGAACAGTTTAAAAACATTTTCCTGAAAAATACTGCTTCGGGTGCTCAGGTTCGTTTAAGTGATGTTGCACGTGTAGAACTCGGCTCAGATAACTACCAATTTGATTCTAAATTTAATGGTAAGCCTGCTGGCGGTGTAGCGATTAAATTGGCAACAGGTGCAAATGCACTTGATACAGCCGCTGCTGTAGAAAAACGCCTCACTGAACTCCGTAAAAACTACCCAGATGGTCTGAAAGATAAGCTTGCTTATGACACCACACCATTTATCAAACTTTCAATTGAAAGTGTGGTACATACGTTAATTGAAGCAATCGTTCTTGTATTCTTTGTGATGTTCTTGTTCTTACAGAACTGGCGCGCAACGATTATCCCAACAATGGCAGTTCCTGTGGTTGTACTGGGGACCTTTGCGGTTATTAACATTTTCGGATTCTCAATCAATACCTTAACCATGTTCGCCATGGTACTGGCAATTGGTCTATTGGTCGATGATGCCATCGTTGTGGTTGAGAACGTCGAACGGGTGATGCAAGAAGAGCATACGGGTCCAGTTGAAGCCACTGAAAAGTCGATGAAACAAATTTCAGGTGCTTTGGTGGGTATTACCAGCGTATTGACTGCCGTATTTGTGCCTATGGCATTCTTCGGGGGTACTACAGGGGTAATTTACCGTCAGTTCTCGATCACGCTCGTTACAGCAATGGTTTTATCATTAATCGTTGCTTTAACTTTTACCCCTGCGCTTTGTGCGACATTGTTAAAACAGCATGATCCAAATCAAGAACCAAGCAATAACATTTTTGCGCGTTTCTTCCGTTGGTTTAACCGTAGCTTTGATAAAGTAGCTGAGAAATACCAAGGTGGTGTCAATCGTATGACCCATCATAAGATCTTCTCTGGCGTGATCTACGTTGCTGTAATTGTTGCCTTAGTCGGACTGTATAAAATGCTCCCCTCTTCTTTCCTACCAGAAGAAGACCAAGGGATGGTTATGACATTGGTTCAGTTACCACCAAGTGCCAGCCTTGAACGGACAGATAAAGTCATCACAACCATGACCGATTACTTCTTAAACAAGGAAAAAGCAAACGTAGATACTATATTTACAGTTTCTGGTTTCTCGTTTACTGGGGTTGGACAAAATGCTGGTTTAGCGTTTATGAAGTTGAAAGACTGGAGTGAACGTACCACACCTGAATCACAAATTGGCGCCATTATCCAACGTGGTATGGCACTGAATATGATTGTCAAAGATGCATCTTACATCATGCCATTGCAATTACCAGCAATGCCAGAATTAGGTGTTTCATCAGGTTTTGACATCCAATTAAAAGATGCAAGTGGTCAAGGCCATGAGAAATTGGTTGCTGCACGTAATGCTGTTTTAGGTATGGCTTCTCAAGACAAACGTCTTGCTGGTGTTCGTCCAAATGGTCAAGAAGATACACCTCAATATCAAATCAACGTTGACCAAGCGCAAGCTGGTGCAATGGGGGTTAGTATTGCGGATATTAATTCAACCATGAGCATGGCTTGGGGTGGTTCTTATATCAATGACTTCGTTGACCGTGGTCGTGTGAAAAAAGTTTATGTTCAAGGTGAATCAAACGCTCGTATGATGCCTGAAGACTTAAACAAGTGGTATGTACGTAACAATAGCGGCACTATGGTTCCATTCTCTGCATTTGCAACAGGCCAATGGACTTATGGTTCACCTCGTCTCGAGCGTTATAACGGTGTAGCTTCTGCGAACATTCAAGGTACACCAGCACCGGGCGTAAGTTCGGGAGATGCGATGCTTGCTATGGAAGAAATTATTGGTAAGTTACCATCTATGGGCTTAACAGGTTTCGACTATGAATGGACGGGTCTGTCTTTAGAAGAACGTGAATCTGGCAGTCAAACTGTTCCACTTTTAATTCTTTCATTGCTTATTGTGTTCCTTTGCCTTTCAGCTTTATATGAAAGTTGGTCTATCCCTGTTTCAGTATTGCTGGTCGTACCATTAGGTGTTATTGGTGCATTTACCTTAACTTGGTTGGGCATGGTCATCAAAGGTGATCCTAACTTATCATTTAACATCTACTTCCAAGTCGCAATCGTTGCAGTCATCGGTTTGTCTGCAAAAAATGCGATTTTGATTGTAGAGTTTGCAAAAGAGTTGCAAGAACAAGGCGAAGAATTGTTTGAAGCGACATTGCATGCTGCAAAAATGCGTTTACGTCCAATTATCATGACAACATTAGCGTTCGGTTTCGGTGTATTGCCACTTGCTTTATCAAGCGGTGCTGGTGCTGGTAGCCAACACTCAGTCGGTTATGGTGTATTGGGTGGTGTAATTAGCTCAACACTTTTAGGTATCTTCTTTATTCCTGTGTTCTTCGTATGGATTCGTAGTATCTTTAAGTACAAACCTAAAAATCAAAATATTCAGGAGCATAAATCGTGATGCAAAAAGTATGGTCTATTTCAGGTCGTAGCATTGCGGTATCTGCACTTGCGCTTGCTTTGACAGCATGTCAAAGCATGCGTGGCCCAGAACCCGTAGCTCAGGCGAACATACCAACTGGTTATATTCAAAATAACGGTGGTACATCTATTGCTGAACAAGGTTATAAAGAGTTTTTTGCAGATCAACGCTTACTTCAAGTGCTTGATCTTGCTTTAGCCAATAACCGTGATTTACGTACAGCAACATTGAACATTCAACGTGCTCAACAAGCCTATCAAATCACTGAAAACAATCAGCTACCAACGATTGGTGCAAGTGGCGGTCTGTTACGTCAAGATCAAGGTGTAGGTGCTCAAACACGTTATAATGTTGGTCTTGGTGTAACTGCTTATGAGTTAGACTTCTGGGGTCGGGTAAAAAGTTTAAAAGACAATGCGCTTGATACTTATTTATCGACTGCAAGTGCTCGTGATGCAACACAAATCAGCTTAATTAGCCAAGTTGCACAAGCTTGGTTAAATTATTCATTTGCCAGCGCACAACTTAAGCTTGCTGACCAAACATTAAAAGCGCAGCTTGACTCTTATAACCTCAACAAAAAGCGTTTTGATGTCGGTATCGACAGTGAAGTGCCTGTTCGTCAGGCTCAGATTTCTGTTGAAACCGCACGTAATGATGTTGCCAATTATAAGACTCAAATTGCACAAGCTCAGAACTTGCTCAATCTGCTTGTTGGACAATCAGTTCCAGATAATTTATTGCCTACACAACGTGTAACGCGTATTACCTCGAATGCTGCGTTCGCATCTGGTTTACCAAGTGACTTGCTGAACAACCGTCCAGACGTAAAAGCGGCTGAATACCAACTTTCTGCTGCTGGTGCGAATATCGGTGCTGCGAAAGCGCGCTTATTCCCAACCATCAGTTTGACGGGTACTGCGGGTTATGCATCTACTGATTTAAGTGATTTATTTAAATCAGGTGCTTTCGTTTGGTCTCTAGGTCCTAGTCTTGATATTCCATTATGGGATTGGGGCACACGTAAAGCGAACATTAAGATTTCAGAAACAGATCAACAAATTGCGTTATCTGACTATGAAAAATCAATCCAATCTGCTTTCCGTGAAGTCAACGATGCATTAGCGACTCGCCAAAATATTGGTGATCGCCTTTCTGCTCAAAAGCGTTTAGTTGATGCAACTAATACAACCTATAAACTTTCAAATGCCCGCTTCCGTGCTGGTATTGATAGTTATTTAACTGTTTTAGATGCTCAACGTACTTCTTACTCTGCTGAACAAGGTTTATTGCTATTAGAGCAAGCAAACTTAAACAATCAGGTAGAAGTTTATAAGACTCTTGGTGGTGGTCTAAAAGCCAACACTGCGGATCAAATTGCACAACCGGCCTCTTCATCTGAATTGAAATATCATTCAAAAGATAAAAAAGTCAGTTAATCTCAGTTTGATGATCAAAGCTCACTTCGGTGGGCTTTTTTTATTGCTTTTTGATGGATAATTTCCTATGTTTGAAGCAAGACATCATCAATGAATATTTAAAATGAAACTCAGTAATTTAGAAACTGTTCCAGCACATGTCATAAAGCAACAACTCGATGTCGTTTATGGAAGTACCGTCCGTAGCAAACATGTTGGACGTGACTTTATGGCTGGTCTAAAAAATATTGTCGGTGGTGAACTCAAAGGCTATACCGAGTTATTAGAAGAATCACGCCAAGAAGCCATGAATCGTATGATTGAAAAAGCACATGGTTTAGGTGCCAATGCAATTGTTGGAATCCGTTTTTCCACCTCTAATATTGCGCAAGGCGCATCAGAACTTTTTGTCTATGGTACTGCGGTCATTGTTGAACCGACCACAACTCAACTCCCTGACCCATTTTCAAAATAGGCGAAACAGATGGATGGTTTAATTTTTAAAATTGGGCTCACACTGGTTCTGTTTTTTATTGGTTGGGGTTTTGGACGTTTTATCGAACAAAAGCATTTAAAACAATTGACAGACAATGAACAACGGCTTGCTCATATTCGTATTGATACCAATAAGTTCCAAGTCTCTGAAAATCATGGACAACTGATCAGTAGTAATGTGGTGATTTCGCATGATTATTTTAAATATATTATCGCGCAAATTCAGAACTTCTTTGGTGGTCGTTTAACCACATATGAAAGTGTCGTAGAACGTGCACGTCGAGAAGCGATTGTTAGATTAAAACAGGAAGCTGAAAATATTGGAGCAACGCATATCATGGGCTTACGCTTAAGTACCACAGAACTCAGTATGCAAGGTGGAATGGTTGAAGTCTTTGCCTATGGAACAGCAACTTAATCTCACTCCTCTTTTTAAATAATCATCATGATTTTTTCATTAGAATACACGATCTTTGTTGGACGGTTTGATTTTGTATTCTGGTGATGTAAAAATCTGGGAATACCTTGACCATAACAAAAATGAAAGAATCTTAACTTCATGAACAGGTTAGACATCATGAAAGCTTTAGCACTTAAAATAAGTATCGGATTACTGTCTATGCTTCCATTCACAATAAATGCAGAATTGATTGTATTGGCTTCACCACAAAGTCAGGATAAATACTATGCAGAAAAAATCGATGATATTTTTGATTTTCACGTCGATTATGCAAAGAAAATTATTCAAAACGGTGACAATGTGATGATCTTAACCGATCAACAACTTTACCCTGATTATGTCAAAGCATTGGGTAAACAGCATGTCACCATCGCACCTATGCAAGATATTTGGATGCGTGATTTCAGTAGTGCCAATCCCAATCAACCAGTTCTTTTTCGTTATACTGCGGCAGGACAAGGCGGAACCAAAAAAGCCCAAACCATCTCTGATGATGTTCAAGCAGACTTTAAAGCCTATAGCCAAAAGGCTGGTTTAAAATTTACCCAGACCCAACTGCTCAATGATGGTGGTAATTGGGTTGAAGATGGTTATGGCAATGTTGTGTTAAGCACCAAGTTCTTAGCTGACAATCATTTAACCGAAACACAAGCTAGAGCACAGCTGATCCGTTTGACAGGTGCGAAACATATTGCATTTATTGAAGCGGATGAACAAGGTGGTTTAGAACATGCGGATGGTGTCGTAAGCTTTATAGATCAGAATACTTTAGTGATTAACACCTATCCTGAAGACCCCGACTACGCCAAACAGTTAAAAACTGATTTAAAACGCGGTATTCCAAATATCAAAATTCATGAAATCACCACACCTTATGATGGCAGTGAAATTTATGATGAAAAATTTGGTTCTGCTTGTGGTTTATATACCAATATGCTGGTTACGCCTGAACGTATTTATTTTCCGCAATTTGGTATTAAACAAGATGCACTGGCATTACAGCAAATTCGTCGTCTAACCAAACGAACTGTCATTCCAATTCACTCTGCACAAGTGTGCCATATGGGCGGTGGAGTACGCTGTATGTCATGGCAATTAAGGGGCAAAAATGCTGAATTGTTATTAAACTACTTCAATAGAATACATTAAGCATTCGATTTTTACCCTTTCAAATATCCTATTATTTTAAAAGCATTCATCTTTTAGCTCACTGCTATTTTTACTCGCGAACGAGAAGATGAATGTTCAATAATCAACATTACTATCCAACTGCTTATATTGCCTATCGGTACTGATATTCATCTTTAAAGCTTTTAGGAAATTGATATTTTTTCCCATCAAATTTTAAAACAAACCGTTGTTGCGATGAGTGATGATTAACTTCTTGGCAATCTTCGTTTATCACTTGCATCTGGTAGCGTTTAATTTTGCTATTGACCAAAATATCCGTATATTTCTTGGTTTGGGTTGACTGCATGACTAAGGTTGAAGCGCGTTCTTCAATATCTGCATTACACTGCATATCTGTTTCTGCCCGATCACGTTCAACTATCAGGCTATCTAAGATTTGCTTTTTATTTTTTAAGTCATATAAATTTAACACTTGCATAGAAAAAGGAAAGGGTTGTGAGTGACCTGAGTAATTTAATCTTAAACCCAAAGCTCGATTTGAATCAGTGACTTTATAATTTGCTGTATCGAGCTGGATTGAATTTAAGCTAATTGCATCCGAAACCATACGTTCTGCAACAACATAGTGATAAACAAGCTTTAAATTTTTTGGATTAAACTTAAATAAATTTAAAGCATAATCGCCTTCTTCTGGATGACCTTTTACAGGAATCCATTGCGCATAAGCCATGATCATATTTGAATTATCGACCGGATCGAGTTTACAGTCGATTAAAGACTGTTCAAGCTTTACAATTTTAGCCTGCTTCAATATTTGCGCGACAACTTGAGTATCATCACAAATATTTGCATAAACAGCACTGATCAATAGGAATTGTAGACTGATGATTTTAAAAATTATTTTCATTAGATTTCACATGGTTTTTTGTGCTTATAGATAGAGACGGAACATATTAAGAAAAAGCGCTTATAAATTTTATAAACGCCTTATCAATACATGCAAAATTTATGAATTTTCGATCACTTTACTTTCATCTTACGAATCATTTTATAAAGTGTCGATGGCGATAGACGAGAAACCAACACACCCAGTTTTTCTTTGCGCCCACCCACGACAATATATTCTTGACCCTTTAATAAAGCGGAAACTGTTTTCTGCGCAAAATCATCAGCTTCTAAACCATTTTCAATGGCTTCATCCTGATGTGCCTGTGCTTTTCCTGCACCATTTAAGGCATTGAAAGATACATTGGTTTTCACAAAACCAGGGAAAATAACAGAAACATTGACACCATCTTGTGCCACTTCTGCGCGTAAACTGTTTGCCCACATATGAATCGCTGCTTTTGCTGCAGAGTAAGATGCCCGATATTGCGTCCCCAATAAGCCTGCAACGCTAGAAATATACGCAATTCGCCCAGATTTTTGAGCTAAAAAGGTTGGTAAAACCAATTTGGTTAAAAACACTTGAGAGAAGTAATCAATTTCCATAATCGCACGTTCAGTTTGCATTGTGGTATCAGCAATCAACGCTCTTTGGCTTAAGCCCGCATTGTTGATCAACCAATCAATACGCCCTTTTTCATCTAAGACTTGTTCATAGGCATGGCGTACTTGCGCTTCATCAGTAATATCCATTGCCACGGAAATATGATGATCTGGGTTAAGAAGACTTATACGAACTTTTTCAAGTTCTTCTAAACGTCTTGCGCTTAAAACCACTTGTGCACCTTGCAAAGCACATTCAGCAGCCAAGGCTTTACCAATCCCTGAAGATGCGCCTGTAATCCAAACCACCTTTCCTTCTAAGCTTTCCATTTTATTATGCTCTTGAATATGGTGAATAAATATTAGACCACGTGACGCACCAAATCAATCAAACCTCCGTTTTTAGAGATTAAGCCTCAACTAAAAACTTTTTAAAGTGCACTGCATAATGTTGCGCCTTTTCTACATTGCGGGGATTGTATTCATCGCCAACTTTTTCTAAGCGCTTATAGCCTGTACTGGTGATCATATTGATCACACCATTTAAAGTTTTATCGACCACAAAGTTAAATTTTAATAAAGTCTTAGGATCACGGATAAACTCTGAGACACCGAGGTCAATAATTTTAACCAAGTTTTTCAGTGTCACTGGCAAAGCGCTGGTATCTCCTTGAATGACTTTTTGAATATTGCTGGTCGCTTCTTCCCCTAGGCTACGGTCTAATTGGTAATACATCACCACTTCAGTTGCATCTGAATCTTCAAATTTTTTAAGAATATGGTTTGCCACAGGTTTTAGACGATCATTACTAAAAAAAGAAATCGACCACGGCATATATTTTTTTAATGCCCCTTCAATCTGATCAAAAATCTGTTCAGCTTCTTTAAGCTTTTTCTTGCCTGTCACATCTAGTGCGTCATTTTTACGTTGTTCATCAAGTAAGGTTCCAAATACCTGATCTAAAACTTGGCATGACATTTCAGTAAAGACATTGCCTAATTGTTTTGCCAGATCTTTTTTTTCTCCATGATTCAAACTTTGAGTAATGCTTTTTAACTCTTGGTACGTCTGCTGTTTAATCAATAAATCGATTTTATACTGCATTGTTATCTGTCCTTTTGTTGTTTTGTCCTATTCAGTATTGATCTTAGCAAAACTTGAAATATCTTGCATTGTCTTTAACTGCTGCTATTTGTTGAATATAAACAACAAATACTCTTAATAAATCAAATATCTAAAACACGCATTTGTAAATATGACTCAGTTAAAACCTCACAATATCCAACATTTGTCATATTTAAGATCAATAAGAGCAACAAATGCATCTTGTATTTTCGTGATTTGCTTGCTGCATTTAATTCAAGGTAAATATGCCATAACAGGAATCAACATTCCTAATGAATATTTGCTACAATGAATGCAATTTTTTACTTACTTTTGATCTGTTTTTACTATGACTGATTCAGCGCAAAATATTGCTACAACCTACGATCCTACCGAGATCGAGAAAAAATGGTACAAGACTTGGGAAGAGAAAGGTTATTTCCAACCGTCTCGTAAAGGCGATTCATTCTGTATCATGATTCCGCCACCGAACGTCACGGGTAGCTTGCACATGGGTCATGGTTTTAACAATGCCATTATGGATGCCTTGACACGTTACAATCGTATGTCTGGTAAAAATACTTTATGGCAACCAGGTACTGACCATGCGGGTATTGCAACGCAAATGGTAGTTGAGCGTCAATTGGCAGCTCAAGACATTAGTCGTCATGACTTAGGTCGTGAAAAATTCATCGATAAAATTTGGGAATGGAAAGAACAATCTGGCGGTACAATTACCCGTCAAATTCGTCGTCTTGGCTCGTCCGTAGATTGGTCACGTGAACGTTTCACCATGGATGATGGCCTTTCAAATGCTGTTAAAGAAGTCTTTGTAAAACTGCATGAACAAGGTTTGATTTACCGTGGCAAACGCTTGGTAAACTGGGACCCTAAACTACAAACTGCACTTTCTGACTTAGAAGTTGAATCAGATAAAGAAGAACAAGGTTCATTGTGGCACTTCAAATACTTCTTTGAGGATAAGTCACTACGTACTCAAGACGGCCACGATTATTTAGTGGTTGCAACCACCCGTCCAGAAACATTACTGGGGGATACTGCTGTTGCAGTTGCTCCAGATGACGAACGTTATGCACACCTTGTCGGTAAAAATATTATCCTGCCGATTACAGGTCGTGCGGTTGCGATTGTTAAAGATGAATATGTTGATAAAGAATTCGGTACAGGCTGTGTAAAAATTACCCCTGCACATGACTTCAATGACTATGAAGTGGGCAAACGTTGTGAACTCGCAATCATCAACATTTTCAACAAAAATGCCGAAGTTTTAGCTGATTTTGAGTTTATCGCAAAAGCTGGCGAAGCGATTTCTAAAACTATCCCAGCACCAGCTGACTATATCGGTTTAGAACGTTTTGCTGCACGTAAAAAATTGGTTGCACAAGCTGAAGCTGAAGGTTGGTTAGACCAAATTCAGCCCTACACGCTGAAACCACCACGCGGTGACCGTTCAGGTGTGATCATTGAACCATTATTGACCGACCAATGGTATGTCAAAATTGCGCCTCTTGCAGAGCCAGCAATCAAAGCAGTAAAAGACGGCGATATCAAATTTGTGCCTGAGCAATACAGCAATATGTATATGGCTTGGATGAACAATATTCAAGACTGGTGTATTTCTCGTCAATTGTGGTGGGGTCACCGTATCCCAGCTTGGTACGATGCAGAAGGCAACATTTATGTTGGTCGTTCTGAAGAAGAAGTTCGTGAAAAAAACAATATCGCTGCTGATATTGAATTAAACCAAGATGAAGATGTACTGGATACATGGTTCTCTTCAGGTCTTTGGACCTTCTCTACACTGGGTTGGACCGGTGATGAAGCAAAAGATAAAGAAAACTATTTCTTAAATACATTCCACCCAACGGATGTATTGGTTACTGGTTTTGACATCATTTTCTTCTGGGTTGCCCGAATGATCATGATGACCATGCACTTCATGAAAAATGAAGATGGTACACCGCAAGTTCCATTTAAAACTGTGTATGTACATGGTTTGGTTCGTGACGGTGAAGGTCAAAAAATGTCTAAATCTAAAGGCAACGTACTTGACCCATTAGATTTAATTGATGGTGTAGATCTTGAAACCTTAGTACAAAAACGTACCACTGGTTTAATGAATCCTAAAGATGCACCAAAAATTGAGAAATCTACGCGTAAAGAATTCCCTGAAGGTATTCAAGCTTACGGTACAGATGCGGTTCGTTTTACTTTCTGCGCACTTGCCAATACAGGCCGTGACATTAAGTTCGATATGAAACGTGTTGAAGGCTATCGTAACTTTGCCAACAAAATCTGGAACGCAACCCGTTTCGTGATGATGAACTGTGAACAACAGCCAATTGGTCAGGAAATCCGTCAAGATCTTTGGGAACTTCCTGAACAGTGGATTGTCAGCCGTTTACAAAAAGCAGAAGCTGCTGTTCAACAAGCGTTTGCAACCTACCGTTTAGATTTAGCAGCTCAAGCGATTTATGAGTTCATCTGGAATGAATACTGTGACTGGTATGTAGAACTGACCAAACCAGTACTGAATGATGAAAACGTATCGGCTGAGCGTAAAGCAGAAGTTCGTCGTGTACTTCTTTCTGTAATGGAAGCGTCTTTACGTCTTGCACATCCAATCATGCCATTCTTAACTGAAGAAATTTGGCAAACCCTTGCACCAATGATTGGTATTAGTGGTGAAACCATCATGCTTGCGCCATACCCTGTTCCGAACCCTGAACGCATCAATGAACAGGCAGAAGCAGATATGCTTGGGCTACAAGGCTTGATTGGTGCTGTACGTAATATTCGTGGCGAAATGGGCTTAGGTAATGCACGTTTATTGCCTGTATTGCTTCAAAACGCGACTGATGCTGAAAAAGCACAAATTGCACGTATTGAACCATTGTTTAAAGCTTTGGCTAAAGTTGAAAGCATTACCTTCTTAACTGATGCTGAGCAACCACCGTTGTCTTCATCTTCTGTTGTTGGTCATGTGTCTGTATTTGTACCAATGAAAGGCTTGATTGATCCAAAAGCAGAACTTGCTCGTTTGCAAAAAGACTTAGACAAGGTTCAAAAACAGCATGACCAAATTGCCTCTAAACTTGCAAATGAGGGCTTTGTGGCTAAAGCACCTGCTGCTGTTGTTGAAGGTGAAAAAGTTAAACTTGCTGAGTTTGTAGATCAGTTAGCCAAGATTAAAGCCAATATGGAACAAATTGCGGCGCTTTAAGCGAAGCTTGCAATTTTGCCTCTAAAGAAGGAAGCTTAATTAAGCTTCCTTCTTTTTTGAGTAAAATAATTATGGTTATTCAAAAATTAAAACAACATTTCATCAATCAAAATGTACGTATCAATCAACCGACTACATTCTTAGAAACTTTAGAATTTGAACAAAAATACGGAGTTAAACTTCCACAAATTTTTAAAGAATATTTTATTTTCTTCAATGGTACAGGTGAAGCCAATTTTGGTGATGAGGGCTATTCTTTCTTTTCTTTAGCTGAATTTAGACCTGTAAAAGATTTAAATGGGACTGAAGACTTTCCTCATGCAAATTGTTTTGTCATTTCAGAATTCTTACTCTGGATGACTGCATATGCAGTAAAACTAGATGAATATGGTAATGAATTCGGCATTTATGAAATCTGTAATACGCATAATAAAGTTTGTAATAGTTTTGAAGAGTTTATCTCAATGATGATCACAAATGATTGTGATCATCATTCATGATTCTAAAAAACGTAATTGAATAATTTCTTGATTTATATCGGGTCAGTATAACTTTCATCAATTTCAAAACCATTTTGTCTCGCTTCTTGCTCTGCTTTGTGGCGAAGTAGTTTCGCCTTTACTTTGTAATCTTCAATTTCATTCACATCATCAAGACCTTCTGGACAATAACTTTTATAAGATAATAAATTATTTGCCTTATTTATTTCGAACGAAACCGAAAATGCATTATCATAAAAAACACTCATATAGATCCCATCTAAATATAGATTAAGATCAATTGCATGAAGATCACCCTCTAAACAATTACAAAATTGTTCAAAAGATAAAATGGATTGATTAGGTAAAATTGTATGCTGTTGCTCTTTTAATAAACGTTCTTCGCATGAAACTGCATATCTAGCATCATGTGGTAAATAATAATTTTTCCATCCCTGTTTAAGTAAGATTGCTAACTTTTGAGTAAATTGCTTATAGGCTTGTTCCAAAGTTGCATTTTCATCACTCCAGCGATCAGAAATATTGTATGAATAAATCTCTCGATCCGCCAAGTAAAAACAACAAAAAAAAGCCTGATCAAAATTTAACGTAACACTCTCTGTAGAAAGCTCTACAGGTACATAGCGGACATCTTCGTCACCATCATGATCATAGACACACCCAAAATCTATAATCAATCGATTAAGCGACTTAGGAGCTTCTTGAATCAATACATCCATTTGTATATTTGAAAGATTAAGTTGATGCTTTAAATCAATCAAACCATCGTCTTTTAAACTCAGTTTTAAAAAGCCAATTTTTTCAGCATCAATCATGTCTTTACGCTTTTCATCTGATTGGACTTTGAAACTTTCAGTCCAATATGTTGATTGCGAATCATTCATTTCTTTTTGATGAGGATAAGACGTATCTTTTGAACTTTTATTATTTTTTATTACGATGACAACAAGAGTGATAAAAATCAACAAAGCCAAAATTATCAACAAATTTAAAATCATAGTACTCACTTTTTATTAAAAAATTTAAATTATCGCAAAATTATAATTTAAATTATTAAAAATAAATATTTGTTTTTTAAAAATATTAATCAGCCTCACCCCAGCCCTCTCCCATAGGGCATTGGTATCTACACATCTTTTTGTAGAGACTCTAATGCAATTTCAGGAGAGGGTTAGGGAGAGGTGTCTTTCAATTCAATACAGATATTCCGTAAACCATCCAACACCGCCTCAGTTTGATTTAACACATCATCATTCCAATAACGAATAACGTTAATGCATAGAAAATAAAAGACTTTTCCTGAGTAAATGCCACAAAAAGAATTAAAAAAAAGTAGATCCTCTGATCTACTTTTACCCTGAATTACTCCAAAATCAACCGCGCACCAATCGGTTGTATCGGGCGATTATTTGGATGTCCCATTAACTCCATAAACGACTCAATTTGCTCACTAGATGCCTGCTGAATTTCCTTAAACACCACCCATCGTACTCCTTCTGAACACGGCGGTGTTGTTAAAGACCCATTAAAACGGTAATACTCTAAGTTATTGGGTAAATAGCTGTCTGCTTTATTTTTTGAATATAGCTGATTACTTTCACCCACTTTTTTTGGCAAAGAATTCCAGATATGTTTTAGTTTTTCATTCTCCAATCCATGTTGAAACATTAATGCGACAACTGCCAATTCACCTTTATCGGAAGCATGCACTAAATGTAATTCCATGGGATAGCTTTGGCCATTAATATTGTTTTCACTTGGACTATGTACATGAAATTGTTCCAGTAAAAATGTCTGTCCATCTAAAACTAAACTTGCTCCTTGATTAAACTCAATCTGCATCGTATGACCAATATTTTGCACAGACTTTGCTGTAGTGTGATAATTAAATTCCAATGGTGGTAAATTCGCAGTCACCGTATCTCGAATATCAATTGGAGATTGATTTATTCCTGCACACGCTTGGTATTGTTGATTTGCACTTGCCCAATCTTTAGGGTTTTGATAATCCCAATCTGATCCTGCCCAAAGTATTGTTGTAGCGCATAGACTAATTATTGTTAAACCGTATTTAATAAACATAAGAGCCTCTTAATTATTCAAATATTTTCAGCACTGAATGCTCTATTTATAAATGCTCTAGTTACTGGTTATATGAAAGGCTGTTGAACTGAAGAGCATGATGTGATGTTGGTAAAATTTTTATTAAGATTTTCTACCAAATCTTATTAGATTATAAGAAATATACTTATCCAAGTTCAAGCCCTTTATTTTTTCCTAAAACAGATGCATGCACTACTCTGTATTTTATAAGTGCGTCATACTGAATTCAGCTTTTTCATTGTTATTTTTCTAATCAAACTCCATATTTAAATCCAAAACACTATTCCTTAAGCTGATCCAAAGCCGTCCCCTGTACAGGATTCCTTTTCCAATAATAAGGTTGGAAAAAACGAAGTAACAAACGCCATGGTGTCATCCAGACAATACGCGCATTGCTCTTCTTATTCTTACTGATGCGTTGCGCCAAATAACCACACACTTTCTCAGGTGAGTCAATCACAAACATAAATAACCATTTCATTTTATGCCAGTTTTTAACTTCACCCTGCTGCCAAGAAGAAATCAATAAATCTGTTGCCACCATTCCGGGGCTGAGCGTACCAATCAAAATATCACTATTCTTGGTTTCTTTATTTAAGGCATGATTCAGGTAAGCAACTGCTCGTTTACTGGTTGCATAAGGCGTCATCCCTACACTCCACTCGCCACGACTGCCCCAACCTTCCATATTAAAAATTTGACCAAAACCTTGCTGCATCATTCCTTTTAAAGCCACTTGCGAACCCAACATTGTTCCAAGCACATTGGTTTTGATTACACTTTCCAAATCTGAGCTGGCAATCTCGGTAAATGCTCTTGCTGCATTACAGGTACCTGCATTGTTAATCCAAACATTGACCTGACCAAACTTTAAAACTGTTTCTTTCCATAAATTGTGTAAATCTTCATATTGAGCCACATCACAAGCCACCCCATAAATTCGATTTGGTGCATAGCGTTGCGCAAAATCTGCAACAACCTGATTTAACTGCGCTGCATTTCGTGCCGAAATCATCACAGACCAACCTAACTTTAAAAAAGCTTCTGCCAGAGCAAAACCAATTCCCCGTGTACCCCCTGTAATCACGACAGACAAAGCTTGATCAGAATTTGATGCGTTCAAAATATTCCCCATTGTGGTGATAAATCAGTATAAACAGCAAACTGGCACATATAAAACACACGACTATATCTCCAATTTAGGACATTGAGCATCAAAAAATCAATTTTTAGGATAGAATCTTCAACATTCAAAATCATTGAATGATTCAAATTATATGAAAAACAAATTTTTATTATGCATCACCCTTATTTTTCTCATTGGATGTCATGAGAATCCCAGCACTTCAACTGAAAGTAAGCCAGCCAAACAAGAAACCTCCCAACCTACTCAAACAAAAGCAGAATCTATTGTAATTGCTGCTCAGCCAGAGCCAGACCACCTTGTCAATAATCCAACACAACGCCCTCAAGGTTATTCAGTCGATACGACATATCTCAAAAAGCCATTACTCATCGATTTTGATGGAGATGGAAAACGAGATGCTTTCCAAGTCTTAAAGAATCCCAATAAAAAAGGTATGAAATATCTGTTTGAATTCCGTATTTCGGACAGTGATAAAGTTTATTACTATCAAAATAATGAAGAAGGTGATGATTTAGATATTTTTGCTACATTCAAGGTCGCACCTAAAACAAATATCTATGTCGATGAAGAATATCGCTTTGGAGAAAATGGCGATATTATTGCTGACGAACAGATAGACCCTAAACATTATTTAAAGTTTAAAGGTGATGGTGTTTCAGTCAATGTCCTCGAAGAAACTTGTGCTGCATCTGCCTTCTTCTTAACAGATGACAAAATTAAACGGATTTATCTCTGTTAAATCTATTTCTCATCCGCAAAAATTGCATTTGCACCAATCACTTTAGAAATCTTCACTTGATCTTGCTTTAACAAAGCATAGATTTTTGCTTTAAGTGTTTCACTAGTAAAAGTTCCGTTTAAATTCAGCAAAATGGGTTCATCACTCAATGAACCTTTGCCGTGATATTCTTGATTAATATCGTTGGTGGTTGCCTGATTGACCACCACAAAATGTCCTGCAATACCAGCGGCTTGACCACAAGCTAAACTTTGTGGTGACCAATCCCCTACTTTCATCTCAGGTTTTAAAGCATAGCCTTTACTTGCTAATATTTTCTTCTGTTGTGCTGTTGCCATGGGAAAATTCAGTATCTTTTGCTGACCTTTCCAGTTTACCGCTAATTGACTGGATAAACATGACGCTCGAAAAGGTCCTGCACTACCTGACTCTGCACCATCATTAGCATCATCGCATTGTGAAATAACTTGAAAAGTTGCTTCTCCACACTGCAACAGTTTAGATTTATAGATTTTATATTGGCTGGGTTGTGCACTCACTGATTCAGCAAAAAGACAGAAACCAAAGAACGCCACCAAATAGACTAAAAAATTGCAATATGTTTTAGACACCATCATTTTTATACACTTCATTCATCGTTTAATCGCAAATTGATTTTATATTAAACATTTATTTACAACTGATTAAATCATACAATAACACACCAACCATTTGAAATTAAAAACAATATAATTTTAATCCCTTTGACATATTGCTTGAATCAGAAGATGAATACAATAGCATGACAACAAAAGCTTGATAAAAATACATATTTTTAAAATAATGTTAATTCAATCACAAAATAATCGATATGATGATGAAAAATATAATAATATTCAGCAGTGGTGTTCTATCACTATTTTTGGCCTCGCTTAATTATGCAGCGGCTCCGCAAGTCCCTGAGGAAACGGCAACACAAATTTTTAAAAGCGCAAAGTTTCAAAAAACCAATCTTGGCTGGGAAAGCCGCTGTAGTCTTGGCAATATCTCCTATTATGGTGACCTTAATAAAGATGGTCGCCCTGATGCTGTTGTAGTCGATGGTGGTGTCGGCTGCTATGCAAACACAGGAATTGGATTTTATATTGTGACCCAACAGACCAATAAACAATGGGTGAGAATATTTAACAGTCATGGAACGCCTGAGTTTCTATCAACTTTAGGAAAGCATGGTTGGCCAGATATTGCCATCAATGACTCAAGTAAATGCTTTGCTGTGTATAAATGGAACGGTCAAAAATTTCAAAGAAACCGTTTCGAATACAAAAATCAAGCTTGCAGTGTGGGTGTTTCCAAAAATTGATCATTAAGTTATTTTTTAATTTTAACTCAATCATTTTATCGGTTTATTTTTAGATTAAAATTTGACAGCGTAGGTTTAAGGTGAAATACAATAAATAAAAATCAATAATTATCAGTATCTTAAAAATAAGCCAGAATATCTTATTGCATCAAGTTAGTGCATAAATTCCAATTTAGTGCATACTTTTGCTTTATATCGAGTCTTAATAATATTTTGAAATTGTTGATCTATTTTTTCATACAGCCAAACACTTCACGGATTCAAATCGTTGGTTATACTTGAACCAATTTGTGACAAATAGCACCAAAAAGAATCGTATATGCAAAATGTTGATCTACTCTTTCTCTTGCTTGGCGCAGTGCTTGTACTCGCTATGCATGCAGGCTTTGCTTTTTTAGAGCTGGGAACAGTTCGCCATAAAAATCAAGTCAATGCACTCAGTAAAATCATTACTGACTTTTCAATCTCAGCAATCGCCTACTTCTTTGTCGGTTATTATATTGCGTATGGGCAACACTTTTTCCATACCGGTGCTACGCTTTCAACTGAGCATGGCTACAATTTGATGCGTTGTTTTTTCCTTTTGACCTTTGCTGCAGCAATTCCCGCCATTGTTTCTGGCGGTATTGCAGAACGTGCCAAAATGCGTTCTCAAGCCATTGCAACTCTATTTATAGTAGCGCTGGTTTATCCTTTTTTTGAAGGGATCGCATGGAATGGTAATCTCGGCCTACAAAAGTGGTTAACGGATACGTTTGGTGCAAGCTTCCATGATTTTGCGGGCTCTGTTGTGGTCCATGCGATGGGCGGCTGGATTGCGCTTGCAGCAGTATTACTACTTGGTGCGCGTAATGGCCGCTATAAAAAGGATGGTCGTGTCAGCGCACATCCACCCTCTTCTATTCCTTTCTTAGCACTCGGTTCTTGGATCTTAATTGTGGGCTGGTTTGGCTTTAATGTCATGAGTGCCCAACGCTTAGATGCAATCTCAGGTTTAGTTGCCATGAACTCACTCATGGCAATGGTAGGTGGCACACTTTCTGCAAATTTCTTTGGAAAAGAAGACCCTGGTTTTTTACATAATGGTCCCTTAGCAGGTTTAGTAGCAATTTGTGCGGGTTCTGATGTGGTTCATCCGATTGGCGCTTTATTTATTGGTATCTGTGCAGGTTTTCTGTTTGTTAAACTGTTTACCTATACACAAAATAAACTCAAGATTGATGATGTACTCGGAGTTTGGCCATTGCATGGGGTTTGTGGTGCATTTGGTGGTATTGCTGTGGGTCTATTTGGTCAGCAATGGTTGGGAGGAATCGGCGGAGTATCTTTGATATCTCAGCTGATAGGTACGCTACTTGCCATTTTACTGGCTTTAGCAGGTGGATTTGCCGTATATGGTATGCTTAAAGCCACTATGGGAATTCGTTTAACACAAGAAGAAGAGTTTCGTGGTGCAGATCTCTCGATTCATAAAATTTCTGCAAACTCTGAAGATGCAATGTTTTAAGCTTTTACAAGGTCCAGTTTTAACTTTATACATTTTGCGGCTGAAAAGCCGCTTTTTTATAGCCTAGAAATGACAATAAAATAATTTTCACCATAAAATTTTAAAATAGAATATCTTCACCTTAAAGACATTGATTCAAAATAGCTATCTTAAAATAATCATAGATATTCTTCTTCCGTATCGCCGCCCAATAATAAGACTGCTCATTATTCAACAATTAAGTCTAATTTAAGGTTGTTTTTTTCTAATAAGCGCAGATTAAAATGATTATATTGAGTGACTCGCCTCATGCCCTATTCCGATACAAATAAATTTTTCATAAATAACAGTTTATTGTTAGGAATATTATTTTTAATATTGTTCTTTGTCTTTCCTGTTGGCGGCGCAATCGATATGTATTTTATCCAGCCGTGGATAGATAGCACTGGTCATTTCCCACTCAAGAACAATTGGTTTCTTATTGAAATTAATCACAAGCTACTTAAACATATTGTCATTGCCTTTTATATTGCAGTCCTAATTTCATGGATTGCATCTTTTAAAGTTGCAAAATTAAAAACCTATCAATGGCAATTGGGCTATTTATTTTTTATTAGTGTTTTATCCACTGCACTGATTGGTATTTTCAAATCCCACTCAGCACATGCCTGTCCTTGGTCCATGACAGAACCAACTGCTTTAGGCTATGTTTGGGATTTTTCTGCAAGCAATGGACATTGTTTTCCGGGTGGCCATGCCAGCACAGGTTTTTCACTGCTCACAGGCTTTTTTGTATTTAGACAGTCAAATTCTAAAATTGCTTATTTTTTCTTAGTCTTAGGTCTGGTGCTTGGTTTGATTACGGGTTGGGGGCAAATGATGCGTGGTGCGCATTTTCTTAGCCATAACCTTTGGACAGGCTGGATTATTTTCACTTTTAATTTAATTATTTATCGTATTTTTTATAAAAAATTTACAACCTAACGATCCAAAATATTCAGCCATATACTATTATCTTTATTAAAAATGCGATTCTAAAAATAAGCTTCTTGCATGCGTCAAAATGAGCATTCAATACTGACATCGTTTTAAATATCGATGAAACAAAGGTGGTGTTTCTAGCGTGAAGCATCGCCTACACAAAGTGATTAAAACTTTAAACGTAAAACGTGACATTGCAAACTTGATCTTCATACAGTTAATTTCGATGTCATGATAAAAGTTTCATGCTTGATAGAGCTTAGCCACATTTAAAAATCATTCCAAAGCTTACTTTTACAAAAGCAATCATGTATTAGACTTTTAAAAACAAATTACTCGTCATTGTCGCTTATTTAAGCGCTGATCTGCTTTTTATTCCAATCTAAAAATATCAAATCAAATGATGTATCGCTATATGCAACATTCAGGTATTACATTTTTGTCAGAATTTAAATATTAAATTATTAAAGCAATCTTAATTTTTACAATTTTTTATATTTTGTTTATACTTGTGCCAATTTAGTAATCTTATACGTGCAAAATATGAGTAATTTTTCTAAATTTCTCCGCAATTCGCTTAAGATTCAAGACCAGAATATTCAGTCTTATCAGTTGGGTGATGGCAAAGTGTGGCTTAAAAAAGCCTCTGAACGCCACTCGGCTTGGATTTATGTCCCATTAAAATGGGTTGCACGTATACTCAATATTGAAGCACTCACCCCTATTCCAAATTATGGTGGTAGTAAATCGATTTATTGTGAAGTTCATCGTCTGACAGAATTAAACTCCCTTGGTATTCCAACGCCACAAATTTTAGCCAATTGTTCACAAGGAATCTTGATTGAAGATGCTGCTGATCATGGTGAAGATGTCATGCAACTTGATCAGGCATTGGCACAAATGGAAGGAAATACAGCTAAAAAACTCGAATTTTATCGTGAAGCAATCTTTGCCATTCAAGCTGTACACCACAAAGACAGTTATTTAAGCGAAGCATTTGCACGAAATATTTTAGTCAATAAGGACAAAACATTTACTTTTATTGACTTTGAAACAGATCCCGGTGAAGTGCTGGACTTAGAAACCTGCCAAATTCGAGATTGGTTATGTTTTATTTTCTCAACAGCATTCCGTTTTAATGATGATGAGCTTGCTCAAGCTTGCGATATTTTTATTGGAGAAATTTATCCAAGTAAATCAAAATACAACGAAATTTGCCGTATCGGCAATAAACTCAACTGGGTTGCGAACTTTAATTTGGGTAAACTTGGTAGTGATGGTCGTAGAATGCAAAAATGTTTAGAATTTTTTCAGTATATGAAGAAAAATGAACCACTTCCATTAATGTAGAAATGGGATCATTTATTTTCCAATCATTTTACTTCTCGGTTTTGATATCACACTGGATTGGGATTTTGACCAAGACACTGAGTCCGCCCAATTCTTCACTACGGGATAAAGACAGTTCACCACCTAAATGTTGAATGGCTTTATCCACGATCGACAATCCCAAACCACTGCCCACTTCTAAGTGATGATGTACGCGATAAAAACGTTTTAAGACTTTATCGTACATCTCTGGGTCAATTCCTAAACCACTGTCTTCAATCAAAACATAGGCAGAATCATGAATATCTTCAAACACTGATATATTAATCATGCCTGAAACAGGGGTATATTTTATTGCGTTATCAATTAAATTAAAAATGATTGAATGAAGACTATGTTCTACACTTTTTAAAATCACTGTTTCATTACGCACAAAGCCAAGATCGATATCTTTTTCCATCGCAAGATTCATCAACTGTTCTACACAATTGAGTGCCACATCATTCAACTTAAATTGAGTCACTTGAACTTCATGACTTAATGAAGAATCTTGCTTTGCTAAGGCAAGCAGTTGCGTAACCAAATGCTGCATCCGTGCCAAACCTTTGCTTAAATTTTGTAGATTTTCCTCTTCAGGAAACTGACTCATCAAAATTTTAGTTTGCAGATTCAATGCAGTGATGGGTGTGCGTAACTCATGTGCTGCATCTGCCACAAATTGTCGCTGTTCTTGTTGAGCAACAGAAATTCGCTCAAACAAATGGTTCATTTCATGGATCGTCGGCAGTAATTCTTCTGGATAGTGGGCATTTTGAATTGCCACCAAGGAGTTTGAATCACGTTTTGCAAGTTCAGATTTAAAGTCCTCGAGTGGCTTTAAACTGCGACGTATAATATAAACCAAGCCCAACAACGCAAATGGAATGATCAGTAAATATGGAAGAAACATACTGCCTGCAAGCTCTAAAGCCAAATGCTCTCTGACTTTTTCCTGCTGGCTGATTTGAATCTGATAATTTGCAGTCGGTAGGATGTAGGTAATCCATGTGCCGTGTGCAGTTTCTTGACTATAAAAACCCGCTTTTTGCTTAGGCTCAACAATGACATGATGCGGCGTATTTTGGGCTTGTTTAGGTTCAGCATACGCCCAAACATCTATAAATAAATCTTCTTCATGATAGCGTTTGTGTATATCAAAATGACTTTCAATGGGGCGTGGATTTAACTCCACCCGCTCTGCCAGATAGACCATCTGAGCATCTAAAATTTCATTGATCTCTTCTAAAGAAATTTTATATGCTGAAAAAACCAACACACAACCAAGTAAGATACTAAAAATAGACGTATAACGAATTAAACGCTTTCTTAAGGAAAATGCAGTTTCCATATCATTCCGCTTTTTGTGGTTGCCCCAAACGATAACCTAACCCACGAATTGTACGAATAATATCTTTACCCAATTTCGATCGGATATGGTGCACATAGACTTCAATTGTATTGCTGTTGATTTCGCTATCAAAAGCATACAATTTATCTTCTAAATTAGATTTAGAAAATATTTTATTGGGATGAGTCATTAACGGAATGAGAATCGCCCATTCACGGTTTGATAACTCCACCGTTTCGCCTCTAATTGTGGCGATATGCTGTTCAACATCTAAAACAATTTCACCATTTTTCAACAGATTTGAAGTACTTCCTGTTACTTCTTTCGCTGTATCGCCTGTGCGACGTAATAATGCATGGATACGAGCCACCAGTTCATCAAACTCGTAGGGCTTAATCAAATAATCATCTGCGCCTTGATTTAAGCCTTCAACACGATTTTGCAATTGATCACGTGCTGAAATAATCAGAACAGGCAAACTCGAACGCTGGCGAATTTGTTTTAAGACCTGCATCCCATCCATCATAGGCAAGCCTAAATCAAGTAAGACCAAATCAAATGGTTTCTCCGAAATAAGCTTTAGGCCATCTAAACCATTATTCACCCATTCCACATCAAAGCCTTGATATTTCAATAATGTTTTAGATGATTCTGCAATCATAAAATCATCTTCTATCATCAAAATTTTGGTCATGGTTTATATCCTTTCAATCAGCTTTGTACAGCACATTGCTGCAACATATTATTTTTTTGATCTATGACTTGAGTCTGGACATTTAACAAACTCAAAAGACTTGGAAATAAATTATCTTGACTCAATGTTGCCCCTTTTTGTTGATTTAAACAATTGATTTGTTTTGCAGCTGCAGATTTCCATGCATCTGAAAACCACATCAGCATAGGTACATGGGTCTGTTGAGTAGGTGCAATCGCATAAGGCGCACCATGTAAATACATACCACGTTCACCTGTAGACTCACCATGGTCAGATAAATACCAAAAACCTGTGCGATAGTTTTCTTGCTGTTTTAAAGTTTCAATCAATTGATTCAAAATATGGTCTGTATAGACAATCGAATTATCATAGGTATTAATCAATTCAGTCGATGAACAGCCTTGTATCGCATTGGTTTCACAGGTCGGTTTGAATTTTTTAAATTGTTCAGGTGCGCGTTTATAATATGCAGGCCCATGACTTCCCATTTGATGCAATACGATCAAATGTGGTTGCTTATCATCTTTTGGTAATTGACTTAAATATAGGTTTAAGCTGTCTACCAAAATACCATCTTGGCATTCGCCCCCTTGACACCATTTTTTCTCTAAATCTTGAGGGATAACAAATTTCTCAACACGATCACATGTTCCTTTGCAACCTGAGTTATTATCAATCCATGTCACCTTATAGCCTGCACGTTGTGCAATATCCAGCAAACCTTCTCGGTGACTGGCAAGTTGCTCATCATAATCTTTACGCGGCATGCCGGAGAACATACAAGGTACTGAAACTGCGGTTGCGGTACCACAAGAGCTGACTTGAGAAAAATTAATTAGATCAGCCTGCTTTGACAATTCAGGATTGGTATTCTTTGCATAACCATTTAAAGAAAAACTCTCTGCTCGTGCGGTTTCACCAACCACCAAAACCATCAGTTTAGGTTTATGTTGTAAAGTCGCATCGTTGACTAAATGTGCATCTTCACCATAACGAATCAAAGGTAGATTCTTTTTCGGTGCTTTTTTATGGAAATAAGACAGTGTTGAAGCCACTGTATTTTGTGGAGAGATCATGCCTTTTAAGTCACGATGCTCACGAAATATAGCAGCATAATCCACATAGAAAACAAATAATAATGCTGCTATAACAGCGAAAGAGCCCGCAATATTTAGGCTTTTAAATAACAGTACTTTGCCAATTTTCTCTGGTTTAATTTTTATCCATAGAATCAAGATGATGGGTAAAATAACAAAACCCAGTGTCCAAATAAAAAATTGCAAAGAAAGTAAGTCTGTTACTTCACCAGGATCTGTTTGTACCATATTCTGAATTTGATCAGGCGAAATCACGACACCCAATGAGTTAACAAAATAAGCACTAAAGCCACCGATGAAGACCAAGACAATTGCAAAAAATTTTGCTGTCCATTTCCAATCTAAAATTTGCAATAACAGATTATATAAAGCAACCAGTACAAAAGCTGTCGCAATCAGAAAAAGTTGTGCTTTAACTCCCTGATAAGGCGTTAGAGACTGAACTTTATTTAAAAAGCTAAAATTTAGGCACAAGCCTAACCACACTGCGACAATAAAATTAAAAGCAGTCAGGGAAATGGAGACTTCACGTCGTTTTATACGCTGTATTAAGTTAGACATTACTGTGGTGATACTCTTTTCAATGGTGTTAAGTTAAAAAATGAAGCTTAAACTGAACTTAAAAAGCACTTTCCCAAGCATATTGCACCACTGATCTTAATTGTAATCGCCTTTCTATTTCTCATAATCTGAGAAAATTAAAATCAAATAAAGCATCCACAAAAAAAATGAGTATTATTTTATAGCCCGTAGATTATAATACTGCTTATTCCATTCAAAATAATTCATTTAAAGTTAATAATTTGGAGCTAAAGTTATTCTAAATCCAACAAAAGAATAATACACGAATTGCTTTCTATACGTAAAAAAATGACGAAAAAGTAATTTTTTATTTCCCAATCAATGTAAAACACATCAAACTTTTATTAAAAAATAAAGGTAAAATCACATTAAATCAAAGAGATTCATGTATTAAGTCAAACCGCACTAATCAAACAATTTATTTTACATCATGACAATATATTATAATCTTAACTATCCTTAATGAAAATTATTTAATCTATTTCATTCAATCAAAAAAATCCTAATCATCGCACCACATACTCAATAGTAATTATACTCATTATCAAACCCAAGCTCACAATATTATGTATACTGTATATTTTTAATCCAATACATAATCGGGATTAGGCAAAAAACACCAATCACTAAAATCAAACTTAAAAAATTTAAATATCCCAATTGATCGCCAATCATGCCGCTTAATGTATACAGTAACCCACTGATTGTTGCCATAACAGAGACCTGAAAAGTGAAATCTGTACCTGCATGTTCATGACGACTATATTGCATCACTAAAGTTAAGATCACGACTAGAAGCATTGCAGCACACATATCTTCTAAAGCGTTGATCAAATAAATTAACCACGGCGCTACAAAGTGCGATTGTTCATATTGAGCTGCTAACCATACGAATCCAGCTAAACTGATCAATTTCAAAATAGAAAATAAGATTAAGGCTTGGTGACGCTTTAGTTTTTTTAGCAATAAACTGGCCAAACCTGCACCGAATAATGCAGAAAATGCCCCCAACATAGTGATATAAATGCCGATTTGAGAAAGACTTAAGTTAAGATCAACCAACAAAGGTTTGGTAATGGGACCAGTAAAGCCATCGGTTATTTTGATGGTACAAAGCACAAAGAACCACGTTCTTAATTTCTTATTGGCAAAGAAGTAGCTTAAGTAGGTTTTAAATTTTTCAATAAAGTGCTTTGCAGCTTGATTCTGTAAATGTGGTGAAGCAGCCTTTTTCAAGTGTTCTGGTTCTTGATAAAACCAGATAGGAATTGTATTTAAAGCCACAATGCCAGCCAAAATCAAAAATGTATTTTGCCAACTTAGCCAGTCCATTGCCCATAAAATTGCCCCGCCCCCAACAATAAATCCTAGACGAGAACCAATGACTTGAAACATATTCCCGATATGTTGCTGATCCCCTTTTAAAATACTCACCGCTAAACCATCCGTCGCGATATCTTGGGTTGCACCAATACTGTTCATACAGAGCAACGCCATGAAAAACAATAATAAATAAATCGGTTCATTCAGGGATTGAATCGGTAAAAAAGATAAAATGCTCAGGATAGCAATGGTTAAAACTTGGGTTGGAATAATCCAACTTCGATAATGCCCTTTGGAACGATGTCCAAAGCTATCCACAAAAGGTGCCCATAAAATTTTAATTGCCCAAGGCACCATGAGTAATCCAAAGCCACCGATATGGGCCAAAGACACCCCTTGTGAACGTAAAATCACTGGTAAAGCATGGGTCATAAAACCTACAGGTAAACCTTGCGCCCAATACAGTGAAAATAACAACAAATAGGTGTTTCGCATGTAATCTAAGCTCGAACGATGTCTATATAAATGGGCCTAATTAGATCTTGTATGTATTGCTTTAATCTACGAATTTTGTAATATTTGCATTTTGCAGATAGTTACTATTAAGCAAAAAACTAAAATCAATACAAGAGCAGTCATATAAAAACACAATGTCACAAAACTTTCCGATCATACCAGATCAAGTACCCCAACGTGGTACCAGCACCAGTCGTAACATCTTTAAAAACCTTTACTTAGTTCAAGGCTGGGGATTTGAAGGTGAATTTCCCAACTTACCCAAAGCAGTGGTATTTATTGCACCACACACTTCAAATTATGATGGTTTATATGCTTTCCTCGCCATGTTAGGTATTGGTGTTAAAGTCACAATTTTTGGCAAAGATAGCTTGTTTAAACCACCACTCAAAGCACTTTTTGAATGGATTGGTGTGATTCCTGTGCATCGTGATTCTCCGCATGGACTCACTCAACAGATTGTTAAGGTTATACAACAACAAGATAAAATTTGGATTGCAATCGCACCTGAAGGTACCCGAAAAAAAGCGGAAAAAATTAAAAGTGGTTTTTATCATATTGCAATGGGCGCCAATATACCGATTGCAATTTTTTCGCTCGATTACGAGAAAAAGCGAATTCACTGTTTGGGTACATTGCAACCTACTGGAGATTATGAGCAAGATTTAGCAGAAATTTTATCGCGTTTTAAAGGTAACTTTTCACCTAAAAGACCTAAATTATTATCGATTCCTTTACAAAAACTATTGAAAAATGGCTAGAAAAAACAGAGACAATCTGTTCAGATGTGCAACATATATTTTGATCAAAAGTAATACCCCCATGCGTTTTAAACAACTCGGTTTTATAGGCTTATTGGGTCTAGCCCTTGTTGGCTGTGACAAAACCACCAAAACACCAACTCAGACCACGGCAATTAAAGCACGTGAGCCTGTTATTGCGATTGCTTTAGGTGGCGGCGGTGCAAAAGGTTTCGCTCATATTGGTGTGCTCAAGGTTTTAGAATCTCATGGGATCAAACCTAAAATTGTGACTGGAACCAGTGCTGGAAGTTTTGTCGGCAGTATCTATGCCAGCGGTAAAACACCCTATCAAATGCAGCAAATTGCCCAGCAACTAAAAGAATCTGATCTGCGTGATTTGACTTTAAATAGCCAAGGTATTGTTCTTGGTCAAAAACTACAAGATTATATCAATCGTAATGTTGCCAATAAACCGATTGAACAATTTCCAATCCGTTTTGCAGCAGTTGCTACACGCTTAGACAATGGTAAAAAAGCAGAATTTATTAAAGGGAATGCAGGCCAAGCAGTTCGCGCCTCTTGCAGTATTCCCAATGTTTTTGTACCCGCAACCATTGGCAATACCAAATATGTTGATGGCGGCTTAGTTAGTCCAATTCCGGTCCAAACTGCACGTGATATGGGGGCAGATATCGTGATTGCGGTCGATATTTCTGCACGTCCAAGTGGTAGCCAACCGATGAATATGTGGGGCTTATTGGATCAAACCATTAATATCATGGGACAACAAAGTATTAACAATGAGTTGGCTCAGGCCAATATCGTGATTCAACCTAAAGTTGGTCACTTAGGCACGCTTGATCTTAAGTCCAGTAACCAAGCGATTTTAGAAGGTGAAAAAGCAGCCCAAGGCAAAATCATCGCCATTCAAACGGCAATCAATAACTTTAAGAAAACACCTGCTGCATTAAAACCTGCACCGCGAGCAAAATTTTAATAGCGCAAAAGGGTTCATATCATCAAGCATGATTGAAAACGAGAATAATCACGTTTTTATATGCATCACTTAAATGATCTGCTACATTGATATAGATGATCCGTCATCTATATCAATGATAATCACTAGAGTAGATGTATGAACTTTATTTTTGAACCGTGGCATTGGTTTGTACTTGGCATATTGCTGATTCTATCTGAACTCGTGTTACCAGCGTTTGCTGCTTTATGGTTTGGTATCGCTGCAGTTGTGGTCAGTATTTTGTTGTGGTTATTTCCAAGTATGAGTTTCACCCTGCAAGTCGTATGCTGGATTATCTTATCCATCATTTGTACTGTGGCGTGGTTTAAATTCATTAAACCTCTATCTGTAGATAAAACCAAAGCTGGGCTTTCTCGTGAAGCAACCATTGGTCAAACGGGTATGGTCATTCAAATTGGGCTTAGCCATGATCAAATTCGTGTTCGTTTTCCAATGCCTGTTTTGGGTTCTGATGAATGGAATTGCCGTACTTTATCGCCTGTACAAGTAGGTGACCGTGTACGTGTGACTGATATTTTAGGTAATGATTTAGTGGTACAACTACATTCATCATCTTAATAATGAAGAATAAAGAGGAAAATTAAATGGGTTTTGGTTCTATTGTTGTTTTAGTCCTATTTCTGTTTGTGGCTGTGACCATTTTCAAAGGCGTACGTATTGTTCCTCAGGGTTATAAATGGATCGTACAACGTTTAGGTAAATATCACACCACACTAAGTCCGGGTTTAAACTTTGTCATTCCGTATGTGGATGAAGTGGCTTATAAAGTCACCACCAAAGATATTGTTTTAGATATCCCATCACAAGAAGTCATCACCCGTGATAACGCGGTATTGGTGATGAATGCTGTGGCTTATATCAATTTAACCACACCAGAAAAAGCGGTGTATGGTATTGAAAACTACACTTGGGCAATTCAAAATTTGGTGCAAACTTCACTCCGTTCAATCGTTGGTGAAATGGATCTAGATGATGCATTGTCATCACGTGATCATATCAAAGCGAAATTAAAAGCGGCGATTTCTGATGATATCTCAGACTGGGGTATCACACTAAAAACCGTGGAAATTCAAGATATTCAACCATCACACACCATGCAATCAGCGATGGAAGCCCAAGCTGCTGCGGAACGTCAACGTCGTGCAACTGTGACCAAAGCAGATGGCGAAAAACAGGCCGCTATTTTAGAAGCGGATGGACGTTTAGAAGCCTCTCGCCGTGATGCGGAAGCTCAGGTTGTATTGGCTGAATCTTCACAGCGTGCCATTGAAATGGTGACCTCTGCTGTGGGTGATAAAGAAATCCCTGTTGCCTACTTACTCGGTGAGCAATATGTCAAAGCAATGCAAGACATGGCCAAATCGAATAATGCCAAAACTGTTGTGCTACCTGCGGATATTATGAACACAATACGTGGTGTGATGGGTAGAAACTAATTTAGCAATTTTAAAAACGTTCAAAAATAGGCAGCCGATGGGTTGCCTATTTTTTTATTTTTAAAATGCCGCTTAAGTTTTAAGATTGAACAATTGATCCTTTTTTTCCGTCATCTATAGTTAAATTTCACGCTACTAAAAATCCTCTCTTTGCATCTGCATTCGAGATTTAAAGATCGATATTAAAATGAAATTATATTAAATACAGAAAGATGAAGAGTTTGAAGATGATGGGCTTTGCTCTATTACCTTTTGGTTCGAGGATGACCCACCAAGATATATAACCCTATGTCGGGATGAACTAGAGTGTCCAAGCAGTATTTACATTGAGTATACTGATCAAATATATGGATTTGAAACCAGAGACATCGAATATTCATTTGAGAACGGACGATTAACCCTAAAGCTATTGGTTAATTCGTTCAGATGGAATAATTCCAGTGATGTTGAAATTTATATCCCCGAGGCAGAAATTGACTCAGTGACATTCATCATGAAAAAAATATTTGATCTCTATTAAATTAGCTTTGTCTTGCCAACAAAAATTGCGAAATTTGATTCAACTCCTGAGCATCCTCACCAAAATATTCTAAGGCTTTAAATGCTTGGTCATGTAATTGTTGCGCATAAATTTTGGCATTTTCTAAGCCCATTAAAGCTGGGTATGTCGACTTATCCACTTGTTGATCTTTGCCGGCAGTTTTGCCCAAAGATTCAGTGTCAGACACTACATCTAAAATATCATCTTGTACTTGAAATGCTAAACCAATCGCTTGACCATATTGACGTAATTGTGGAATGGCTTGATCTGTACCTGAAAAAACTGTCACGGCAGACAGCATAATTGCAGCTTGGATTAAAGCTCCTGTTTTATTGCGATGGATATTTTCTAACTGTGCTTGATCAACATGTTGGCCTTCGGCTTGTAAATCCAAAACCTGACCACATACCATTTTTGAACTTGCTGTAGCTAAGATTTGCATCTGTTTAAGAATAATGCCCTGTTCAACAGCCTGCCCCTGATCGAATAGACGGCTTCCTAATACCTCAAATGCCATCGATTGCAAAATATCACCAGCTAATAGCGCTGTATCTTCACCAAAAGCCACATGACAGGTTGGCTGTCCACGACGCAATAAGTCATTGTCCATACAAGGCAAGTCATCATGTGCCAATGAATAACAATGAATAAACTCAATCGCAACAGCAGCTCTACGCACGGCTGCAAAATTCGGATTATTTTGTTTTAAATGTGCAGTTGCATAACTTAAAGCAGGTCTAACTCGTTTTCCACCTAACATCACCGTATGATGCACTGCAGATTTTAATGGTTCTGGCAATGAAAAAGCATCTAAAGCAGCTTGTAAATCTTGCTGAATTTGCACTTGCGCTCGTTTTAAAATTTCTGCATTTACATTGGGAATAGAAGTCACATCTGCCTCGGTTTGTACGAATCGCTAAAACTAAAATCTGCAGTTTTAGATAAATTGGTAAATTTGATGAGTCAGAACATTCTACTATGAGTCACTATAATTCTCATCCTTTAATTCCAATGCAATCATTTGAATATATGCAAAGCATTTATAATTCGTTTTTTAATAGAAACAGTGAGTTTCGACCTTTTTCTTTGGCAGAACGTACTGCAAACTCTAATTTTTGTAAGACATCAACCTCAGTCGGCTTATGGTGTGGATCTAAATGGTAAATCCCTATTGATGCAGTAAGATATTCATTATTACTACCAAACAATATCTTTTCATTGGTGACTGCAAATTTAAGCCGTTCCGCAAGCGTCACCACCGCCCACTCGGTCAGATGTTCAATCACAATAACAAAACTTGCTGAATTTAAGCGAAAAATTTCTGCTTCTTCAGTTTGAACAATCGCTTCATTTAATACAGAACCGAGCTGTATTAGAACCTCATCACCTGCAGTATAGCTATTGAGTTGATTAAATCGTTTAAAATTATCCAAATCAATTTTAAGAAAAGACAAATGCGAGTCACGACTTTTTTGCCAGACTTTATTTAAATAATGCTCAAAAGCAAAAGCATTCTGTAAGCCTGTGACAAAATCTAAATAGAGATGATCGTGCAATTTTTTATTATTTTGCAAAAGTACATTTTCACGACGCTTCAAACGCGTTATATCCGAACATACGACTACCACTGTTTCAATCTCATCACATTGGTTACGTATTGCTTTAAAATAAGAAAGATAAAATTTTCCTTTGACGTAGAATTCTTGTTCAAAATAATTTTTATTTTTTGAGAAATAACGCATTGCCTCATTAAAATGTGCATAAACAACGGTCGAAAATGTATTGAGTAACTTATCAAACAAGTACAGCGCATCACTTTCATAAATATCAGCAAATTTTTGATTTACTCCTAAAAACCGCGCTTCCTGATCAAATAAAGCGATGGGTAAAGGAATTTGTGAAATAAAAGAAACCAGATGCAATTTATCGATATCTTTTAAATATTCAAAAACTTTGATGTCTTCAAGGCTATCTCGTAGTTTTTTAGACTCTTGTTCCATACGCCACCTCGAAGCCAATAAATTTTTAATCTATTGAAATCAGCATTTAATGTATTAATTTTTTACAACAGCAAATCATCAGAATTGCTATCACATAAAGTAAGTATGATAAAATACTGTAACTATTTTGCCACACACAATACAAAATTAGTACTTTTATTGATATAAATCACAAAAAAAATAAACCTTGCGAATGCAAGGTTCTAAAAATTTCAACGATCAAATCACTTAAATGTTATTTGAAAGCAGATAAAAACGATTAAAAACTATCTGCTGGCACTCGAACCCAACCCTCCATCAATACGCGTGCACTACGACTCATGATGGCTTTCTTAACAACCCATTGCCCTTTTTCATTTAGAGCTTGTGCACCCACTCGAAGTGTTCCAGAGGGATGTCCAAAGCGTACTGCTTCCCGTTCACCGCCTCCAGCAGCTAAATTCACCAAGGTATTTGGAATTGCTGCAGCTGTTCCAATCGCGACCGCAGCTGTTCCCATCATGGCATGATGTAATTTACCCATCGATAATGCACGCACCAATAAATCTGTATCGGCTTCACTCACCTGTTTACCACTAGAAGAGATATAGCTTTTAGGTTTGGATACAAATGCCACTTTCGGAGTATGTTGACGATTAGCCGCTTCACTGATGTCTTGGATTAAACCCATTTTTACCGCACCATAAGCACGAATTTTTTCAAAACGTGCTAATGCTGCTACATCACTGTTAATATCGTCTTGTAATTCAGTTCCGTTGTATCCAATCTCTTCGGCATTTAAGAAAATTGTAGGAATACCTGCATTGATCAAAGTTGCTTGAAATGTACCAATTTCAGGAACCTCTAAGCTGTCTACAACATTTCCCGTAGGAAACATTGCTCCACCATCTTCCCCGTCATCAGCAGGATCTAAAAATTCAATTTGAACTTCTGCCGCTGGAAAAGTGACACCATCCAATTCAAAATCACCCGTTTCTTGAACTTGTCCCTGAGTAATAGGCACATGGGCAATAATTGTTTTATGAATATTGGCTTGCCAAATACGAACTGTACAAATACCATTTTCTGGAATCCGATCAGCTGCAACCAAACCATTACTGATTGCAAATGAACCGACAGCAGCGGTTAAATTACCGCAGTTGCCACTCCAATCTACAAATGCTTTATCAATAGACACTTGCCCAAACAGATAGTCAACATCATGATTTGGCTGTGAACTCTTGGCTAAAATAACTGTTTTACTGGTACTTGAAGTCGCCCCGCCCATCCCATCAATCTGTTTTCCATATGGATCTGGACTACCAATCACACGGAGTAATAACTGATCACGAGATTGCCCCGCTATTTGTGCACGTTCAGGCAAATCATCGAGTTTAAAGAAGACACCTTTACTGGTACCACCACGCATATAGGTTGCTGGGATTTTGATTTGTGGTGCAGCGCTCATTTTATCGTATTCCTTTCAATTCTCTTTGTTGTCTCAAATAATGAATCTTCATTCAGTTTTATACTACCCTTTTTTTAAGTAAAATACTGACAGATTGACTTAAGTCTTAAATAAATCTTGGCATAAAGCTTAAATATTAAACAGATTTAGTTTGCTTTGAAAATTTACAATTAATCTTATTTTATTGAAAATGAATAAAAAAATTCAATATATTATTTTTTGACTTCACAGTTCCTTTCCATACATCTATCGCATACTAGGCTAAAAGTAACCAATCTATTACAATAATTAAATTCGCATAAATAGAGTTGTACACATTGAGCAACGAGTCTACACAATTACAGCGTGGACTTAAGAATCGTCATATCCAATTGATTGCCATGGGCGGTGCAATTGGTACAGGATTATTCTTAGGTTCAGCACATGTGATCGAAAAAGCTGGGCCATCCATTATTTTGGGTTATGCCATTGGTGGTTTGATCGTTTTTTTAATTATGCGTCAGCTTGGGGAAATGATAGTACATGAACCCGTTGCTGGTTCTTTTAGCCATTTTGCCAATAAATATTGGGGTAAATTTCCTGGTTTTTTAACTGGTTGGAACTATTGGATGCTGTACATCCTAGTTGCAATGACAGAATTAACTGCTGTCGGTAAATACATCAATTATTGGTGGCCTGAAATTCCAAACTGGGTGTCTGTACTTTTTTTCTTCGTTGTGATTACACTGGTCAACTTAGGAAATGTGAAATTTTACGGTGAATCCGAATTTTGGTTATCCATCATTAAAGTCACTGCTATTGTTGCAATGATTGTATTTGGTATTTACTTGGTTCTGACCGCAGATGTAAGTTCAGGGATCGCTTTTTCAAACTTATGGTCTCATGGTGGCTTTTTTCCAAATGGATTTGACGGCTTATTCTATATGCTGGCTTTCCTTATGTTTGGTTTTGGCGGTATTGAATTAGTTGGTATGGCTGCGGCCGAAGCCAAAGACCCAGAAAAAACTATTCCTAAAGCGATTAATCAAGTTGTGCCACGTATCCTTATCTTTTACGTAGGTTCGATGATTATTCTGTTGTCTTTGGTGCCTTGGAATCAGTTAAATTTTGGTGGTTTAGATAAAAGTCCATTCGTTATGGTCTTTAGTATGATTGGGATTGCATGGGCAGCTCATCTGGTTAACTTTATTATCTTAACTGCTGCATTATCTGTTTATAACAGTGGGATGTATGCCAATAGCCGTATGCTTTATGGTTTAGCAAAACAGGGCAATGCACCTAAAATTTTTACCAAAACCAATAAGCATGGTGTACCAATTCCATCCGTATTACTTTCTGCATTTTTAATTTTGGGTTGTGTGCCTTTAAATTATTATTTACCAGAAGATGCTTTAAGTCATTTGATGTATGTGGTGGTTGGTGCTTTAGTTTTAAACTGGTTAATGATTACACTCACGCATTTGAAGTTTAAGCGTGCTCTACGTTTGACCAATCAAACCAGTAAGTACCCTGCACTTTGGGCGCCTGTTAGTAATTTTGTGGTGATTATTTTTATTGGTATCGTTTTATATATCATGTGGGATCAAGGATTTAAAGAGTCCGTATTGATGATTCCAGTATGGATTACCCTGATGTTAGTCCTGTTTGATATTTTAAATCCAAATGAAATAAAGACTGAAGAAAAATAAATCTAACACAAAGCTATTATTTCGATAATAGCTTTTTTTTCATATGCATATACGGTAAATTATTTGCTTATTGTGCCCTTAGCTTAACTGGATAGAGCAGTTGCCTCCTAAGCGACAGACGTGGGTTCAAGTCCCGCAGGGCGCACCATTGAAGAAAAATAAAAAGTGAATTTCTCTTTACCAAAATTAAGACAATAAAAGTAAGTCTTACAAAAGTTTAAAAGTTTTCGAACGGTAATTTTAATCATGTCTAATACTGATGATAAAAGCTAAAAATTAGGCAACTTGCACTCATATATTAGAAAAAACCAAGTATATAAAATTATAGTTATGGATCTAGATCGATATAAACAAGCTAATTTAACATCACATTCAACTCATACAGTGAGCCGAATATATGCTATATTTAGCTCATCTTGGAAAAATTCTAAGGGGAGGTTTAAGATGCAAGAGTGGATTTGGCAAACCAACAACTGGACAAACTTCACATGGGATGATGAAATCATCTTACCCAAAACCAGACAGATTCATCAAAAAATTGGAATTCTACTTGGGCAAAGTCAACATGATTTAGCCAAACAACAATTCACATTAGACACTCTACTTGCCAATCTTATTGCATCTTCAGCAATCGAAAATGAGACCTTAAATGTGTACTCATTACGTTCCTCACTTGCTCGTCGTTTGGGCGTTACGCTTGACCAACCTTATCCAAGTTCAGACCGATCTGAAGGTTTGGCCAATATCATGCTAGATGCACTAAACAATGTGGAGCAACCACTTACTGTTGAACGCCTTATGCAATGGCACCAATGGCTTTTTAATGAGCCTGATTGGACGATGCAGCGCTTAGGCATTGGTCAACTTAGAGGTTTAGAACCGATGCAGGTTGTTTCTGGTCGATTGAATTATCCAACAGTTCATTTTGAAGCACCACCTAGAGAAGGACTAGAAAAACGTTTAGATGCCTTTATAACTTGGTTTAATCATAGTTTAGCCAATGCTTTGCTTGATCCCATACTCCGTGCGGGTATTGCTCACTTATGGTTTATCACACTGCATCCTTTTGATGATGGTAACGGGCGTATTACCCGTACACTAACAGACCTGGCCTTAGCACAAATGGATAAGCAGAGTATTCGCTTGTATGCGATGTCCCCTGCTATTTTAAACAAACGCAAAAGTTACTATGAAATCTTAGAACAAAGCCAAAAAAATGATTCCAATATCACAGATTGGCTTGTTTGGTTTTTAAATACCTTAAATGACAGCCTTGAAACAACATTAAAGCAAATCAATCGAACGGTATTTAAGCGTCAGTTTTGGTATAAATATTCAAATTTAGATCTTCATGAAGGACAACGCAAGATATTGAATCGCTTATTAGATGGTGGTGAAAATGGCTTTGAACATGGTATCAGTGCCTCGCAATATCAAAAGGTTGCTAAAGTCAGTAAAGCAACAGCTACTCGACATTTATCCGACCTGTTAGAAAAAGGATGTATAATCAAATTGGAAGGTGGTGGGCGCAATACTCGCTATCAAATCAATATCCTATTATAAAAACAGTACTTTTATTTTTAAGATTTAATTTGCACTAAAATCAATTTAAAATACAAATATTTTTATTATTTTTCAACCATATAAATCAGTAATTCAAGTCCTACCAAACGCACAATTGAACAAGAATAAAAAATGAATTTCTCTCTTTACAAAAATTTAATATTGAGCCACTTCTATTGCCGAATAAACTCAGCTTTATTTTGACCATCTGGTTATATTTTACGCAGCCCATCAAGTCCCAAAATATCTATATATTATTATTTTCAGTTTAACTTTTTTCAATATCTCTATAAATAATCTCATCTTTATATTTTTTTCTACATTCTCTCTCTGCAAACTAAACTACATAGTTCATTTTTTTTTCACTAATTCACACCCTAGAGTATTTACTCTTATTTTTTATATGTTATTTTGTAAATAGAAGTAACTTTGAGTTGTATATTTAAGTATCAAAATTATTTCTCATTCAAAACTTAAGTACTTCAAAGTATTCATTTTATTATATTAGGGAAAAATTAAAATGAAATTAAAACATTTATCAATCGCGATAATTGCTGCAAGTTTGCCAATGACTGGTGTTTTTGCCGCAGCAATGGATCGCTCAGGCCAATCTATTTCGGCATTCCTTCAACCTAATAATTATTTTGAAGCTGGTATTTCAGTTTTAGACCCAACTGTTGAAGGTCGAGAAGCGGGAGATACGCCTAAACCATATCGTGAAATCAATGATATGGGAGATGATTATTACTTTCCATCAGCAGCGATTAAATTACAACTAACAGATCAAGTTTCATTTGGTCTTTTATATGACAAACCATTTGGTGCAGATGCTGCATATTCTGGTGAAAATGCTTTCGTTTCATCTGATCACGATACTGTATTACCTCAAGATCGGTTAACTGCACTGCGCAACAGTACGATTGACTCCACATTTAATGCAATGACTGCACAACAACGCGTTGGTGGATTCCTGCAAGCTCAAGGTGTTGACTTAACCACGGCAAATGGTCAACAGGCACTTCGAGACTCATTGACTAGATATGGTACTGACGCTACATATAAAGCAGGTATTGATGCTGCAGTAAAAAATGTTGTTACAGGCAGAATTGATCAAGGTATTGCAGGAGCGAATAGTACACTCGGTAAGGGCAACACCAAAGTTAAAGTAGATACCCAAAATATTTCAATGATTTTTGGTTTTCAACCCATTGCTAACTTAAACTTCTATGGTGGTGGTGTTTACCAAACCATTAAAGGGAATGTTAGTCTGCGTGGTCAAGCATATAGCTTATATAATGGCTATGATGCAAATATCAAAGAAACTGGCGGCGTGGGTTGGTTAGCGGGTGCTGCATATCAGATTCCAGATATTGCATTAAAAGCATCGGTAACTTATCGTTCTGAAATTGATCATGATGTGAATATTAATGAATCGATTCCTACACTTGGTGCATTAGCATTACTTGGTGATACTGGTACTGCTGCGGCAAAAGCAATTGCTGCTGCCAACGGTAAAACGACAATTACAACGCCACAGTCTGTTAACATCGATTTACAAACAGGGATCATGGCAAATACCATTGCTTTTGCAAACCTACGTTGGGTAAATTGGAAAGACTTCTCAATCCAACCGTTAAAATTTGGTAAAGTTTCTCAAGCAATCGGTGGTCTAGTTAACCGTCCAAATGGTTTTAACTTAGTTGAATATTCTGATGATCAATATACAGTGACGGCGGGTGTTGGTCGTAAAATCAATGACCTATGGTCAGGAACTATTGCAGTAGGCTGGGACTCTGGTGCGGGTAACCCTGTTTCAACTTTAGGCCCTACAGAAGGTTATTGGAATGTGGGCTTAGGTGTTCAATATAGCCCTACGCCTGCAACGTTCATCGCTGGTGGTGTTAAATACTTCTGGTTAGGTGATGCAAAAGCACAAACAGGTGCTCAATCAGGTGGCGATACTTATGTTGCAGAGTTTAAAGATAACAATGCAATCGCTTATGGTTTAAAAATTGGTTATAGATTCTAAGAGTCTATACCGATAAAAAAATCCCACTTAAAGTGGGATTTTTTTATGATGACAATTTCAAACATTAAAAATCATAAAAAGAAACTTCGCCCGTTTCCAAAGAATATTCAGCACCAACAACTTTTAATTTACCTTTGGCAATTAAGTTTTCTAATACGGCTGAACCATGGCGTAATTGATTAACTGAAGCAAAAACATTTGATTTTACTGCATGCATTGATAGCTTTTCTAAGTCATCTTTCAACTCAGTTTGCATTAAAATTTCAACTGAAGGACGAACACGGTTTACAATTGACATAAGATTTGCAGAAGGTGGTGTATTCGGGTTCTTCAACGCTTCAATCGTTGAATGAATCGCACCACAATGGCTATGCCCTAAAACGACAACCAAGGGACAGCCAAAACTATCTGCGGCAAATTCCACACTGCCCACTTGCGACGGCGCAACAATATTACCTGCAACACGAATCACAAATAAATCACCGAAACCTTGGTCAAAAACCATTTCTGCTGGAACACGAGAGTCTGAACAACCTAAAATAATGGCAAATGGCTCTTGGCTGTCCATCATTTCAGATCGTTGCTGATGCGTCAAAAATTTAGTCAGATTGGTTTCACCATGTGCAAAACGTTCATTACCCTGTTTTAATCGTTCTAAAGCTTCTTGAGCAGTTAGCATGTCCTTTGTTCCATTGTGTGGAGAGTGTGATTATTTTAATGCCGCAAAATGTGAAAGTCACTGACTAAAAATAAACTCTGTTACAATTTTTGTTATGGAGCGGTTAAGGGCCTAATTTTTAAAAATACATAGATATAATTCACAGTTTAATTAAAATTATTTAACTAAAATACAAAATAATCTCTATATTAGTTGAGTTGAACACTGAAACTATGGCAAAAAACTTACAAATAAGACTTTCTCGGCAAATGTTGAAAAAATTATGATCATGAATAATATTTTTACTTTATATAATGCCTAGTCTTTTACTCGGAACCCTATGCATGTCTGAACTGGCCCATAAAAAAATTCTTCATTTTTTAAACAGCATATTGTTAAGTTTGACTGCGATCGGTGTATTGTTTTTAGGTAGTCACAACAATGCAACTGCTGCCACACCAGAATATGTGGATTATTTAAAAATTGTACAAGAAGAACGTGCTTGGGCAGGATTAACGTCTAAAACATTGCGTGTGGGTGATGTTATTTGGTCTTATAGTGAAGGTGGTTCTAAAGATAAGCCAACTGTTTTACTGATTCATGGTTTAGCCAGCAGCCGTGATACATGGAATGATATCGCGCAGTCATTGACCCCATATTACCATGTGATTATTCCAGACTTGCCTTCAGCAGGAAGCACCCAGGTTCCAGCCAATTTTGATTTATCTGTACCCAATGTAACTGAACAACTTAGACGCTTTATCGAAGCTGCACATATCCAAGATAATTTAAATATTGCAGGGCATTCATTGGGTGGAACCATCGCAATGTTTTATGCCTCACAGTATCCATTTGATACGAAAAGCTTATTTCTGATGAGTACTGGGGGTATTTTTAAATCAACAAATACCAATTATTTAAGAAATCCGATCTATCTCAAACAATTATTAATCACACAAAAAGGTGATTTAGATTTTGTGATGAAAAAGGTGATGTTTAATCCGCCTTTTACTGCCCGTGTGATTAAAGATGAACAAGAAAAATTATTCATTGCAAAATCTCAAGACACAGCCAAAATCATCAATCAAATTGACGCACTCAATCGACTTTATACCCCTTCAACTTTTACCACGATGTTAAAAAACATTGAAGCACCCACCCTGATCCTTTGGGGTGAACAAGATCAGATTGTAAATGCGGATGTTGCAAATGAATTAAAATCGGTATTAAAACGCCCTGAAACACCAATTATTCTACAACGTGTTGGGCACATGCCATTACTTGAAGCACCTGAACGAGTTGCGGATTACTATTTAAGCTTTTTAAACAAAGTACAACCTTTGCAAAACCCATTGTCTGATCAAACACATGGACAAATTGAGTTCAAAAAATGAAAAATCAACTTATTGAACAATTGATCGAAGCCCAACTTGGCTTTTTAGATCAAGAATTTTCACAGGCTGATACGATTAAAATTGAGTTTACTGAATTTTATCACTGGTTTAGAAAACAGCCGTTAAAACAAATTTGGTCTTTTGCACAAATTCATGATTTATTGTCAAAGCAAATTTTAGCAACACCTGCGAACAACTTTCTCATTGAGCAAATTGCTGAACATATTCGTTTTGCTTTAATTCATCCAAGTAATGATGAAACGTTAATTGAAGATATTATTCCAGTCACCACGATTGATAAAATCGCCCAATATGTCGCAAGTAAATCGGGTCATCGTCAAGCTTTGATCAAACGTGTTGTCAATAATCCAGCCTTTTCAAGCATGTTAACCCAATTGATCCATCACTCTATTCAAGACTATATTGATAATTCAGTCATGAATAAAAAAGTCCCCGGTGTGGGCCGTTTTATGAAAATGGGAAAATCAGTTTTAGAATCGGTTACCGACACGAATTTAGATGATACAGTTAAGCATTATCTGCAAAAAAATATTATTAAAATTAGTCAATTGAGTGAACAAGTCATTAACCAACAGTTTGATGACAATAAGCTTTATCATTTTCAAGCCAATTTATGGCATAAAATTAAAAAAATACCGATTGCTGTGTTGCGTAATTATGTTGAAATTAACGACCTACCTAAAACTGTAGCTATGGGTCATGAAATATGGGAACATATTCGCCAAACAGATTATTTAAACAAACAAGTACATGATGGTGTACTGACTTGGTATGTGCGTAATGAAGAACGCCCTTTTGATTTAATTTTAAGTGATATCAATATTGATGAAGCATTGATTCAAAATGAATTACAACAGTTACTTGAACCTGTTATTCAACAAATGGTTGCTTCTCAACACTTAAAAAACCGTGCACGGATTTATCTGGAAAAATTTTATTATTCAGATGACACTTTAAAGATTCTCAATATTGAAAAAGGCGCATAAAGCGCCTTTTTCATGACTAAACAGATTTAATGCAATTTAATTGAGCTTTAGAACTTATAAATTAAGCCCAAATTGTAACGGCGGCCATCCAGTACATAATTATAAGTCGCAGTATCTATGCTTTTATCAAATAAGTTATAAATACCAGCATTGAACTGTAACACATTGGAAGGTTTATAGTTTAGACCAACATCAATCATTGCATACGCTGGTCTACCTTCCCCCATCGATGTACGACTTAAATAGTCAGAAGTTTTACTTCTTACATTTAAACGGCTCCACATCCCAACTTGATCATTTGTTTGCCAATCTAAAGTAGTATTAAACATATGTTTCGGCATTTCATTTAATGGCTTACCTTTAAATGCTCCACTCTTCTGTTCAGTATCCGTAAATGTATAGTTTGTTGCCCAACGAACATCTGGCGTGATTGCCCAACCCAGAGTTGTCTCTATACCACGCATATTTGCTTTATCGACATTGATACGTTGACTGACAAAATCGAATTGTTGACCTAACCAAGGGCAATTATTACTTCCCGCAGCTCCTGGACAGGTACGAATTTCGGTAATTTTATCTTTAAATTCACTATTAAATACGGTAAAACCAGCATCTAAATTGTCATTATTATCCCAGTTAATCGATGCTTCATAATTGATACTTGTTTCTGGTTTTAAATCTGGATTACCGACAATCATACCATTTGACTGGCCACCACCTGTTGCCTGTCCCCACCCTGCAACAGTGGCACGTAATGCTGGAGTTTTATAACCTGTTGATACCCCACCTTTAACAATCCAGTTATCATTCAAGGTCCAAACGCCATAGACTTTCGGGCTAAAATGATCACCAAATTTTTCATCTTTGTCATAGCGTAATGAAGCCGTTACCGTGAATGGCTCTACAATATTCCACGCATCCTCAGCAAATAATGCCCAGCTATAGCGATCTAAATTGGTTAATTTTGAGCCACCAACAACTAACTGATTGCCAAAATCCTCAAGCTCTTCTTTTAAATAACTTCCGCCGAAGCTCAAAGCATGAGAACCCAGATTGATTTGGTTTAAAGTATTAAACGTTGTATTGATTGCTTCCATACTACGTGATGGATTTTCATTTTCCTCACGTTGAATATAAGAATGTGTCTTTAAATCGCCAATTTCACCACGATGAGTCAAACTATATTCGGTACGATAATAATCTGTATATGAGTCTGTTGGGAGCTTACCATTTCGCCCTGGTACATTGGCGATTGTTTTACCTACCGTCTGATCACGGTTTTGAATGGATCGCTGATATTCTAAATCAATGGTATGTTCAGAACTTGGCGTCAAGCTCAGTGTTGCGCCACCTGCACGTATACGTTGCTTATTATAGCCACCAATAATGTCATCTTCATTGCGTTGTGAGAATGTTCCATTCGCCTTTAAGCCAAGTAAATTACGGATTAAAGGACCAGAAACATATAGGTTTGCTTGATGGATATCCCCAGAATCTCTATTTTCTTGTAGTGTCGTATCCAATTTAACCGAGCTTGTCCAAGTATCTGCAACTTTTTTAGTAATAATATTAATCACACCGCCCATGGCATCTGAACCATATAAGCCTGACATCGGACCACGGATCACTTCAATGCGCTCAATACTTTCAATACTTGGCATCCAACCTTGCTCAATACCCGAGTTATCACTATTTGGTCGAACTGAACGTGTATTCACCTTCTTGCCATCAATCAAAAAAACTGTATAAGCACTTCCCATACCACGGATACTAATATCACTTGAACTTCCACCACCTGTGACGACGACCCCAGGAACATCTTTAAGTGCATCCGTTATATCTCTATATGCTTTTTTATTAATGTCTTCTTGCGTTAAAACTGAAATAGATGCTGCTGCTTGTTTCACCTCTTGCTCAAAGCCACTTGCAGTGACAACAATCGTCTCTAATTTGGTTGACTCTGTAGACTGTGGATTGGTTTTATTCGAGTTTTCTGGTGATTCTGCGGCATAGGCAGTTCCCATCATAACGGTGATAATGGAGAGAGATAACGCAGATTGGATGATACGGTTAGTTGACATAAGGTATTCCAAAGAGGCTAAGAATGAATAGACAATGAAGATTTAGATACAATGTGTAATAAAAACACCACAGCATTATAAACAATATTAAGAATTATTCTCATTTTTATTAACCATTCGTTTAATATTTATTCAATTTTAAGTATATCTTTAAGTTTTTATTCTATTTTTTAAGATTCATTTAAGTTTATTAAGATTTAAAATATGAATTTACGTTTAGCTATACGATATCCATAAAAAAAACCTCCGAAATTCGGAGGTTTTAAAGAACAGTCAAATATCTACATTGATATACAGATTATTTGAAGTAAGCACCTTCTGCTTGACTATGGTCAGTCTGATCGACCACGCGTCCGAGTTCAGGAATATGCTCTTTAAGTGTAGTTTCTACACCTTGTTTTAACGTTACATCAATTGCAGAACAGCCTTGACAGCCACCACCGAATTTTAATACTGCAGTTAAACCATGTTCTTCATCTTCGACCACTTCTACCAGTGCACAGTTTCCGCCATGCCCTGCTAATCCAGGGTTGATCTCTGCCTGAAGAATATAAGTAATTCGTTCTTCCATAGACGCATCTGGACCAACACGTGGTACTTTCGAGTTAGGTGCACGGAAAGTAAGCTGTCCACCAAAACGGTCTTTGTTGTAATCAATTACAGCATCTTTCAAATATGGAATCGACGGTGTATCAATAAATGCTGGAAAATCAGGATAATCTTGTTTGTAATCTGTTGGAGCAATTTCATCAGGTGCACTGTATGCCATACAACATTCAGCACGTGGAGTACCTGGATTTTCAACAAATACACGAACGCCAATTCCTGGAGTATTTTGCTTCTCCAAAAGATCTTTTAAATACTCTTGCGCATTGGGAGTAATCAATAAATTTGGAATTTCTTCTGTAACCGCAGTATTGGTGTTCTCAGTCGACATAACTCTATCCTCAAGCTGAAGTCGGTATTTTAACTGAAGATGAGGCTGAATGAGTGAAAATCAACTAAAATTGTCGGAATTAACTTAAAAAGATGTAAAAAATATAATCTACGCAAATTTCAACATAAAATATTCGCATAATAAATGAATATAAATCATACACAAATTGATATTTACTGCATTTTAGCTTATCAACAAATCGCGCTTTAAAACCCACAAAATGATACCAATGAAACTTTTTATAAATGAAATACTAAGCATAATTTAAGACATTTTTAGCACTGATTTATTCAATTTATACGACCAATTTATCTAAATTTTGTCAGAAAATGCCACCCAAATATTGAATATGGCATGGATAATGTATACATCTGTATATTAATGATGAAATAAAACGAGATATTTTGCATGTCCAGTTCAATTGACGGTTTACAGTTTCCAGTTCATCCAAAGACTCAAAAAAGTAGCAGCTCGCAAGTCGGTAAAGAAATCATTGCGGAAGCACTTTCCTTGGTTGATCATCTCAGCGCACAGCAAGCTTTAGATGAAAAAAACTGGCGTAAAAATTATCCAGTTTATTTTAAGGCATTGGTCGAACATGGGATTCGTTCAAGTCATAACGCTATCACTATTGCCAAACAAGGCTTGCACAAAGCCCAACACAGCTTTGATTTCTTTAGAGATGGGCAACGCTATTCTTTAAAAGATATTGGTACAGTTCCAGTACTAGACAAGATTCAAAGTGTTAGTTTTAAAGGTCATTCAAATGATGACGTTGAATGGTTTGTACCCTATCACGGGCAAAAACTACAAGGCGAAGCGCTATATCAGCAAATTCAAAAGTGGCAAGATACTGGCATTATTGAAGCCAGCCATGCAGATGCGCTCAGAGAAGTGATTGCTCATCCCGAATGGTTTGATTTATCGGATCGTACCTTAGTTTTATTTGGCGCAGCTTCAGAGGCAGGCCCATTAACATGGTTATCGAAATGGAAAGCCAATATTGTTGCCGTTGATCTACCCAATGAACGCGTCTGGGAGAGAATTCTTAAAATCATTGAAAATGGCAATGCCACACTGTATGCACCTAGTTTTCAAAAAATCCTCAACACCCATGATATTGACGAATTAAAAAGCAAACTTGGTGCAAATTTACTGACCCAAATTCCAGAAATTACACAATGGCTTTGTGATAATCCACACAAGTTAGATTTGGCCTCAATTGCTTATTTGGATGGTGAAAAACATGTGCGTGTGTCGATGGCAATGGACACGATTATGAGCCATGTCAGTGAACACAAGAATGATTCATCACTGATGTATATGTGTACGCCTACAGATGTTTATGCAGTACCTGAAGAAGTGATTGAAGGTTCAAACAAAAAGTTCAAACATAGATCAAAATTTGAAGCTGTACTCAGCAAAGGGATTGCAACCCTTTCCTTAAAGCAATTCTTTAAGCACCATGATCAACAATTGATTCGCTCTGACAATGGTAAATTCTATGGGATTGCTGATTGTCTGGTGGTTGAACAAGGCCCTAATTATGCATTGGCAAAACGTATCCAACAGTGGCGTGCAACTTTAGCACGACATCAAGGGCAACATGTCAGTATCAATATTGCACCATCCACGACGACACATTCGGTCACCAAGAATCCATTGCTTAAAGCTGCGTTTAACGGTGCAAGTTTATTTGATGTAGAAGCATTCCGCCCTGAAACCACCAATTCAATTATGGCAGCGCTTTGGATTCATGACTTAAGAAATCCGAAGTCTGTTGCAAATCCAGAAACTGAGATGGGTCATCCATTAGAATTAATGATGGAAGGCGCAAATCATGGTGGTTTATGGCGTGTCGCCTATCTTGCTCGCACAGCCTTACCTTTTGCTGCAATTTATGGATATGCCAGTGATAAATTGCCGATGCAAAAGCTTTTAACCAAGTTTAAAAAGTAATTCTTCAGGTTTAAATCTCTTTAAATTAAATGCCCAGTGATAAATTTAGCTGGGCATTTAAGTGTACGAGCACATTTTTAAATCTTATTAAATTCATAATAAAAAGCATAGGCATTCCCCCATGGTGCCAAATAACATACACAATGCAGCGATCCTTTAATGCCTTAAATATGCTATACCAATGTAAACGGTTCAGTCATTCTAAAATGATTGACAGTTTTCTAACGATCGTTTAAAAACTTATAAAACAACCAATGAGAGAACAACAAATGTCAAATCTACAAGGAAAAGTCAGTCGTGAAATTCGTGGTCATATTTTTTTAATTGGCTTAGATCGTGCAGATAAACGCAATGCTTTTGATAGTCATATGATTCACGACCTATCACTGGCTTTAACTGAATATGAAAATAATCCAGAACTACGCTGTGCGGTGGTCTTTGCACATGGCGATCATTTTACCGCAGGATTGGACTTGGTTGAGTTACAACCAAAATTAGCCGATGGTGTTTTTAATTTTAGCGATGATATTGTGAATCCTTGGGGAACTGTTGGGCGTCAAAGAACTAAACCATTGGTAACCGCAGTACAAGGCTATTGTTATACCGCTGGTATTGAATTGATGTTGAATTCTGACATCGTTGTTGCCAATGAAAATACTCAATTTACCCAAATTGAAGTACAGCGCGGTATCTTACCGTTTGGTGGTGCAACAGTACGTTTCGTCCAAGCTGCTGGCTGGGTAAAAGCGATGAAATATGTGTTAACTGGTGATTTATTTTATGCACAAACAGCCTATGAAATGAACTTAGTCACCGAGGTTGTTGAGGATAACCAACAGATAACACGTGCCATAGAGCTGGCTGAACGTATTGCCAATGCTGCACCACTTGCCGTCCAAGCGGCACTGCATTCTGCACATCAAGCCTTTTTACAAAGTCCTGAAGTCGCATTTGCAAACCTACAAAATCTACTTAGCCCTTTACTTGCCTCAGAAGATGCGAAAGAAGGTGTAAGAGCAATGATTGAACGTCGAGCACCACAGTTTAAAGGCAAGTAAACCAATCATAGTGATATACGGCGATAATCAAATAACTGTGGGAACAATCATGCAAAATTTAAAGTACTCAACTGAAGTCCAACACTTGAATGGCAATAGTTTTACCAGCCAAGCCATCAGCTTTAAGGCACTGGATGGTTATGTATTGGCTGGCGTACTTTACACGCCAGTCGATACAATCAAAGCAACTATAGTTGTTTCCAGTGCAACAGGTGTCCCACAAGCATTTTATCGCCGCTTCTCTGAATATGCAGCACAATTGGGTTATCAGGTACTCACTTTTGATTATCGTGGCGTGGCCAAATCTGCGCCACGGCAATTAAAAGGTTTTAAAATGTCATATCTGGATTGGGGAACATTAGATTTAGCAGGTGCAATTGACTACAGTTTTAAACAAGATACGCCCCTATTTTTAGTTGGACATTCTTACGGCGGACAAGCCTTAGGGTTAACACCGAATCACGACAAAGTAAGTGCAATGTATTGTTTTGGCACAGGTGCTGGCTGGCATGGCTATATGCCATTGAAAGAAAAAATTAAAGTTCAGGTGATTTGGAACATTATCTTTCCACCTATGGTGGCGATTACAGGCTACTTACCTTGGAGAAAACTCAATATGGGTGCAGATTTACCTAAAGGGGTTTACCAACAATGGCGTAGATGGTGCAAAAATCCCACTTACTTTTTTGCAGATCCTGAACAACAAAATTTGCATGAACAATATGCCCAAATTAAAACGCCGATTTATGCAGTAGCCGCTTTAGATGATGATTGGGCATTGCCAAATTCTCGTTATGCTTTTATGCAACATTATAAAAATGCGCCCATGCACTTTATCAACATATCCGCAGACGAGTTTGGTTTAAAACAGATTGGACATATGGGCTATTTTCGTCAAGGTTCGGAGCCAATTTGGGATAAAATGTTAAATACTTTCGAAACATTCATCCACGATTAATTTTAACTCCATAAGCAGCAAGGTCATCTATGCGCCCACAAAAACTTAGGCCTGAACATATGTTAAATACCTGTGCTTTACAATTTAAAGCACATGGTTATGCTGGAACAAGTATGGAGATGTTGGCAAAAGCATGTGGACTCAGTAAAGCATCGTTTTATTATTATTATCCCAACAAACAAGCCTTACTGATGCAGATCTTAGCGCACACTCATCTTTATTTAAATCAATCGTTGTTTAAACTCGAAGATTTTGCTGTCGTGGATGCAAGTCAACAATTTCAAATCATCCATGATAAAGCTGTTCATTTTTTTAGTTATGAAATAAAAGGCTGTTTAGTGGGGATACTGTCCTTAGAGGCAAGCCATATTTCTTTAGAAGTCTTGGAAAAAATCCGTGAAATTTTCCAAGATTGGCAAAATGCCTTGTATCAATTATTTCAACAAAAAATGGATCAAGCCGATGCACAAATTTTGGCAAAAATAAGTGTGGCCGATTATGAGGGTGCGATTTTAATGTATCGACTAAATAATGATCTGTTCTATTTAAATCAAGTCAAAGCGCGAATTTCTCAACAACTCTCCCTATAATACTCGACTGATTTGCAACTTCTTGGTGAAAATTAAATGATAAAAAAGATCAAATATAGTTTTTTAGCTTTGCTTTTTATGAGCCTATTCAATACAGCTTATGCACAATGCAATCAACAAGATCAACGACAAGCTTATCAATGTATGCAGCAGCAATTAAAAACAGATAAAGCGAAAATGAATAAGCTATATCAACGCATTTATCTGCAATACGATGATAACAACAAGTTATTACTAGAAGAATCACAAAAAGCTTGGCTCAATTATCGTGATGCTCAATGTAATGAACTCATGGGAAGTCTTACTTATGGTGCTTTGGGATTGGCATCAGGATTTGCACATTTAGATTGTGAAATCAATTCCACAACATTTCGACTAAAAGAATTAAGCAGTCTAATAGAAAATCAATAACGATCTTTAAATTCGGCTTTATGTTCTATGCCGTGATGATCAACATGCGCATAGAACACCCCATAACGTCCGACATAGTATTCAAGTGATTGTTCATGATAGCTCCAAAAAATAGACCATTCGCCAAAATCAAAAGAACCGATCTGACTTTGTGTATTCATCGGCATTTTACTGAGTACTTCATGCTGAATATGCCCTGCTTGAGAAAAATCTTTGGTCTGTAAAGCTTGTTCAAAAAACAATTGCGCCGCTGCATCAAATAACCGTTGGTCTTCATCAGTGATCGGCTTGGCGGGGCTATGTTGCTCCTCAAGTACGGTCGGCTGCTCTACTTGAACTGTAGAATTTAATGGTGCTGTTGCTAGTGCTGAACTCGCCTTTAGTCGCTCTTCTGCAATCATCTGTTTAATCAGCTTGGTTTTTTCGGGCAGTTCATGCTCTTCTTGAGGATTTTGAACCAATTGAGATAACGCTTGTCGTTGTTCTTCAAACGCTGCATTAATTTTTTGTTTAGCAACCCACCGCCATAACACATATAACGTGATCAGAAATAATAGGACAATGATAAATTTCAACATAGCGTAATCTCAAGCATATAATACGCCCCAGTTCAGACTCATGAGCTAAGTTTAAAGCTGAGTATTTTGATTGTTTTTTTAATAGTTTACCCAGTAAATTGTATAACTATCTCACTAGAGATACCCAGCTTAAACGTAACAATTGTTTTCTTTATATAGATCAACCAGATCTCTTATTTTAATTTTGTAATTCTTTTAGATCACCTGAAGCAAATACGATCCCTTTGCCTGGCACCTTTTTGAGTATTACGGGTTTTCCTATATTTTTATATATCGGTTGATCATCTTTAAGCACTTTTAAAGCAATTTTTTGAATAAAAATCTGATCATTTTTACGATACAGCTTTACCCCACCTTCATCTGAGGCCATATAATGAACTTTCACATGATAGATATTTTGTAGATCTGGCATCCACACAATCACTAAATCACCGCCACGTTCATACATATTGTCAAACACAATCGTATCTGCATCCACTTGCTCAGATTTAACACCAACATAACCACTTGCATCCGCCAGTTGATCGACTAAATATAATGATTTTTTAGCACCCAACTGTATCCCATACGCTGAAAAATATTGCTCTCGATCTTGCTTTTTACGGATACAGGAATAGGTTTTTAATACGACTTTTGTCGAGCGTAATTGATAAGTTTGAGGTAAAAATATGTCTTCATCATCTTGATAACATTGTTTTGAAAGCTGCATTTGAATGTTCAATTGTTGAAATTCTTGTGCATATATAGATGACGTGATCACGACACTACAAATGAATAATAACTGTTTGATATATTGTATTTTCATTTCAATTTTCTATATTTTAGGATAAGTCGTTATCTGTTGTATATCATTTAAAAACAAATGATCAGTTTTATCTGAATTATAGCAATATTTAAAATAAAACACGCTATATAACGCATATAGCATGTTTTATTTTAAAGTAATTATTGCAATGTTTTAAACTGCGCTAAGCGTTGTTGCTGCTGTAATTGTTGTTCAAATTCAATTCTCCCCTTCGCTACATAGTTTTGTAAACCCGTCTGATCAATAAATGCTTTTTTATCACCCGCATTCAATTTGGCTAATTTCTGCTTCATATGGAAACGATCCGCTTTATTGGCAAGAAAAATATCTGCATGGATTGCATCCAAAGTTTTAAATGTGTGACGTATGTCTGAAACTAGATTTGGATAATTGTTATTGTTTAACAAATAATAACCGCCCGTAAATAAACTGTCGGCATAGATGACTTTATAATTTTTAAAGTGATAACGGATATCTGTTGTCCAAGAGGTTGCACCTGGTAAATGGCCTGGCGTCGCATGTGCTGTAAAAATTTGACGACCGAGCTTTAACTGTTGCCCATCTTTGATGATGATATCTACAGCTACAGATGGAAAAGGCAATTGCTTACCTAAAGCGAAATCAGTCACGCCGCCATTTTCTAGCATTTCGGCATTGGCAGCACTTGCGACCAATTGAGCACCACTCCATTGTTTTAACTTGGCAAAACCACCAGCTTGATCTAAACGGGCATGACTATTAAGTAGATATTTTACATCTGTGATTTTAAAACCCAATTTTTCAATATTGGCTTTAATCTGTGCCGCCGATTGATCAATCCCACTATCAATTAAAACCAAACCATCACCCGTATCAAACAGCACCGAAGATAAATTTTCAGTACCGACATAATAGACATGATTAAAAATTTTAAAGGGCTCAATGGGTGTATTCCACGATTCAAACAAACTCATTGGCGGTGCATCGGTCAATGCTTGCTGAGCATTTAATGGGGCTGCTTGAGTAAATTGAACGCTCATTGTGATCAATGAAATAACAATGGATTTGAACAGATGCATATAAGCGATCCATGCTAAAAATGAGTCGCCCATACTTGATTAAATCACGATATTTATCAATTTTTTAATGTCTAAAAAACAACTCAATACATCTTAAATTGTAAACAATATTTGCAAATTGTATTCGGGCCTTAAAGTACTAATTTAAAACCTTGTCGGCAATTTTATTACTGACCTTAATAGCCAACTGATCGACATAATCACTATAAAAATTCGCAGCAATCAAAGTGACTGCAATCGCAGTTAACCCTGAGCAGATTACAGCGAGAGAATAACTCCAATGCCAACTTAAAAATAAGTTAAATAGCGGAATACAGATTAAATACAGCATCATTAAATGTAATAGATAAATAGAAAAAGATAACTTTCCTAACCAGACTAAAATCGGGTGATCTAAGCCTTTAGAAAGTAATGGGCTCATCAAAACGCTATAAACAATTAAAATCCCAGCGATGAAATTACTATAATCATAAGTATTCTCCCCTAAAATATGATGAACCCAGCTATAGGCTGCACTGGTATTATGTGCACCCGCCAAATATAGGCCAATCAATAGCATAGGAATAGCTACAACATTTGAGAGTGGTTTGGCATACAGATAAATATAGATACCAATAATAAAACTGGAAATCCCAAAACTAAAGCCTTGCCCTCGCCAAAGAAATGCAAGACAAGGAATTAAAAGGGAGCCTAGCCAAAAAGCAATATGTTTATAATGATACAAATAGAGTAGAAAAAATAATGCAAATGAGCCCATAAGCTCAATCGTCATCGTCCATAACACCCAGTTTATATCACTTTCTGAGAATAAAAATGCGCCTATAGTTCCTTCATATAGTGCATGTTTAAAACTAAAATCTTGTATCGCAAATGCATGTAACCAAGCCCCCACATGACTACTATCAATATGGATGACTTTAAGGACCAACCAAATGATGACACATGAAGTCAGCGCTGGAATCATTAAACGCGGATAGCGTTTAATCATCATATTGTTAATTTTTGCATGAAATTGTTGAGGGCTTTTTAAAATCGCATAACTGAGCACAAAGCCACTTAAAACAAAAAATACAAAAACAGCTGCATCACCTGAGTAGAGAAAACCAAAAGGCAAATGATGTATGGCATACACCCAAGCCAAATCTGTTTTCTCATTAGGATCAAAATGATGTAAAAATGGAAAAAAACTCATTACAAGATGAGAAAATACGACAGCTAAACAAGCTAAACCTCGAATACTTTCTGCCGAGTTTATTTTTGCGGACATCTATGTTTCCCTGTGAAAACAAAAGCCCCAACCTGTGGGACTTTTGCTGACTAAGCCATTAGTCAATATATGTGATGCGACCATCAGCATCATGATGAACTGTAGCGATTTTTTGCTGACGAGAATGTATAAGATCATCCACATTCAGGTTGAAATGCTCGGCATATTCTTGTGTAGATTTAGCTTCTGCTTCCTTTTTGGTCTTCGCTGGAACAAAGTTACTCCATAACCACAAAGAAATCGCACAAGCAATCAACGCAAATAATCCGCTTTCTAAGGCTTTTGCAAAAGCATTAAAGAAATAATGTACCAGTTGTGGTTTCTCAAGTGAAAGATATCCCACTAAGATGACAATAGGTCTCCAAAGCAGTAACCAAAATGCCCACAGCATAGCCGTCATTGTCGTGGAGAAATAACGACGATGCCACGGTAACTGCTTACGTACATCAATAATTAAAGAGTTTGTTTTCATATTCGTATCTCAAAACTTATTCTGACTAAAATGTTAGTCATCATGTCGCATACCACGATCTGGGCTAACCCAACGCGCCCTTTTACTTTCTCCACGTAAAAGAACTTTTGGGAATGCAACAATACTTGCCGTTACTGTAATCAACCAAAATACAAAGGGATACCAAATCATCCAATAGTAGTTTTTCACTAAACTCGATTCGTAACGACTATCCATCCACTTACTGATTGCGAACTGCAATAAACAAGTTGTACCAAGTAAAATACCTGTTCCCATCGGTAATAATGGAGAACTCATTGCAGGGAATCCTGCATACGGTAGCAGCAAATGCAAAATCCAGAAAATCACCATAATCAGCATTAAATATGACCAGACTAAGGTGAGGATCAGCTCAATAATCAAAGGCCATAGAAAATTCAGCTTCGGTTTAAATAATACATCAAAATTCTTAATTAAAACTTGAGCGCCACCCATAGCCCAACGTAAGCGTTGTTTCCATAGACCATCAAAGGTTTCAGGCATTAAAATCCAAACCAAGGCATTCGGTTCAAACTTTACTTCCCAACCCGCGCGATGCAATTTCCAAGTAATATCGATATCTTCTGTCAACATATTTGGTGACCAATAGCCCACCTCATGTACAGCACTTTTACGAAATGCAGTAATCACACCAGAAACTGTAAATAAACGACCAAAAGTACGTTGTGCACGTTTAATCATACCGACAATTGAAGAAAATTCGCCAACTTGAATCCGTCCAAGCAAAGTCGAACGGGTACGAATACGCGGATTTCCTGTCACAGCTGCAACGGTAGGATTATTGAGAAAATGACGAATCATCCACTGTGCAGCATATGGATCAAGTAACGCATCACCGTCAATACCAATTAAAAACTCAGCATCGGTAAGCAAACTACCCGCTTGTAAAGCCATGGCTTTACCTTGGTTTTCAGCCAAATGTACAACGCGAAGCTTGTCATACTTCAATGCCAACGCATTTAAGATTTCTGCAGTATTGTCAGAACTCCCATCATTAATCGCAATGACTTCAAAGTTTGGATAATTCAACTTCAATGCATGACTAATGGTCTCATCCGCATTGTCTTGTTCGTTAAAACACGGCACAAGCACAGCAACTAAAGGATATTCTTCCAATGTTGGCGGTTGAGTATATGGCGGCTCTTTACGTTCTTTCCAATAGAAAATTAAAGCGCCTATCATCCATAGATACGACATAAATAATGGATAATAGAAGATAAAGTTTAATACGGATTGCCACAGGTGTTGAAATGCACTCATATCAGACCTTAAGGAACCAATCGTTGTGGTTTAGAATCAAATACTTTACGCATTTCAGCAGTATTTGGATGATCTTCTATTGGATCATCTGGGTAGTAACCCACATGCATCACACCTTGTTGATACAAAGACTGAATTGTTTGAGCAATTTCCGAGGTTGGAATCTTTTGATTATTACGCCAGTTCACTGCTTGTAATTCAAAAATCGTCTTTTTAATCCCATTGGGTTGTTTCTTCACGTTTTGCACTAAATCTTTATAAAACTTAGTTGCATCTGGTGCCTGTTCCATATACGGCATTGCCATAATTGCAGTAAAGTCATAATTTTTAATCGATTGTTCTAAAGACTGGGCATACCAGTTTTCCGAATATGCTGAAAGTGCAACTTGAGCATATAAGTTACGTGCAGTCAGTAAGAATGGTTGGTAATAACGTGCTTTTTGCGCCAAATCCATTGCAAAATTATCAATGGTCTTGGTTTTAAAATCAGTCCATTTTTGCAATTTTGCATCATCATTACGAATTTCTTCTAAATCGGCTGGTAAACCAATTTTTTGATAGGCTTTAATCGCTTCTGGACTAGCATCTTCATAATCTGAAAGTGTTGCATCATCATGGAACAAGATGCCATCAAACGTCGTCGATTTTGCTAAATCCTGATATAGGCCTTCAATTACTTTACGTGCTTCTGGTGAATATGGGCTTAAACGATGATATCCCATATTTAAATGATCGCTGTCTTTGGCTTGCTGAGTCACCACCACATCTTTAGATGCAGGATTTGAAGCAGGTAAGTCCCAAGCCAACAAAGGCATCCATGCATATAAACGACTCACATGGGTACGCGTTTGAATCTGCCATGCAACACGGTTAAACAAATCTGCACGCATTGGCAGATAACGATTTGGGAAATACACCATATCGGCTGACCCATTCGCATCTGGATCAGCGAACGCCTGTAAGAATACCGTGGTGACATTCATTTCACGAATACGGTCTAACAGATGACCTAAGTTTTTCTCTTGCTGCGCTTCATCTGGATCATAGATATAGTCTAAATCCACATGCATGACTTTTTGTGGGCGGTTATTGTCAGTAAAGTTCATCTGACGGCTTTGAATTTCTTGAGCCAAAGAATCCGTGGTCATATTGCCTTCGACAAGAATACGGTTCAAATGACCTAAGGATTTTTCAATATGGTCTGGACCATCATCTAAGCTAATGGTAATGGGCATACCGACTTTTTTAGCCAAAGCAACCGCTTCCATATTATAACGACCATATGGCCACACCATCACGCGTGGTGCTTTTAAACCATGTGATTGCAATAATTTATTATTTTTTTTCAAATCACTAAAAATACGATCTGCATAGGCTTTGTCAGATTCATAGGTTTTACTTTTTGGATCGTATTCACGTGTGACAGCAGCAGGCTCAGAGTTGCCCTGAGGATTGCCTAAAATACCACGATGTAAATTATAACTGTGGCTACCAATTTCTACATAGCCACTCTTTTGCATGGTTTTAAGTTCATCCCATGTTAAAAGTTTTTTACGTGCTAATTTTTCATCACCAAATTGAACCATTTCATTGGCTTTAGGTTCTAACCATGAGCCAACGACAGCGAGTACAACAGGAATTTTACGTTGTTTAATGACCGGATATGCATATTGATAAAAAGATTGATAACCATCATCTACAGTCAACAATACAGGTTTAGTGGGTAGTTTATATTTACCTTCGTTGGCTTTAATAATTTGGTCTACATTGACAAAATTATAGCCATTTTTTTGTAGCCAATCTAAATGCAGCTCAAACTGTTTCGTGGTCACAGCATAGTCTGGAATCACTGCATCATGGTTCGGCGTAATTTCATGATAACCAATAATCGTCAGCGTATTTAAATCAATTTTAGGTAATTCATGCTCGATTGGAGTTTCAGTAGCAACTTGGTCTACTTCTGCCATTGCACTATTATAAAAGGACGAAAACAATAGTGTTACGCATATCATCGCTGAAGGAGAAAAGTAACGGCTTAGCATATATTTAAATACTCGATCATCATTGTTTTAAATCTGAATCCGTCCGTAGTACATCAATATTGAAATACTAAAATCCTTTTTCAAGACGAATTGAGCCAGAGGTTTTACAACGATGATTTAAAAGAATAAAACTGAAACGAACCTTAAAAAATAACTCTGAGCAGAATTATTTATTTGTGACATTTAAACACTTTTAAGACAAAAGTATTGTAGATGATTGTTAAGTATTGAGCAAATAATAAACAAAAAAATAAAACGATTGTGTTTAAAATCACACTATTAGCCAAATAATACGCGCATAAAGTCGGATTCGAATGATATTTTTATCTGAGTACAATATATAGAAATCAAGAAGACTCTCTCAACATCACTAACATAAGACAGTGGAGTCAATAGATGATTCATTAGACATAAAAAATAGAGATCATTTGATCTCTATTTTTGCGTCCATGTTGAGGGCTAAATTAGCTCAGACATTTCGCAGATTTAATCACGTGTTTTGACATCAAAAAGTTCAATTTCAAAAATCAGATTAGAGTTTGCTGGAATAATTTTGCCCATTTTACGCTCGCCATACGCCAAGTGTGCAGGAACGATCAATTTACGTTTACCGCCCACTTTCATCCCCATAATGCCTTGATCCCAGCCCTTGATTACACGCCCTGTTCCAATCACTGTTTCAAAGTAATTGCCACGATCAATTGAAGAATCGAATTTGGTTCCATCTTCCAACCAGCCAGTATAATGAGTTGTAATCAAAGCACCTTTTACTGCTTCTTTACCTTCACCAACTTTTAAGTCGATAATTTCTAATTCATTTGACATACATTATTCCTATTCATCATTCGGGTTTGTGCAAAGCTTTACTCATCACTGTCTTTTGTTCAGTACGATATTCAGCATAACTTTTACAAAAACTTTGATAATCTTGCTCAACTTGTTGGGCGTAATTATACGTGTATTTCAACAATTGCGTTTTCCAAAGTTCTGCTTGTTCTGCAAAATTGATTAATTCATCTGCTGTTGAAGAACCTTTACGCCCTGCCGAACGCAATTGAGCATAAGCAATTAATCGGGCCATGTTATAGCAGGCATCGGTAAATTTTTTAGGTTTATCTACACACTGTTTAAAATCAATTTTATCTTGTTCGGGTTGTAATGCTTTGACAATATACGCTTGTCCTTGAAAGTCTAGCCGTGATAACTGAGCCGGGATTTGGTACTGCATGAGTGTTTGGATGAATTGAATGCGTTGCGCTTGATCATCCCATTCTGGTTGCTCTATTTTTAGAAATGGAGACAAGCTTAGAGAGGAAGCTTGGGCCTGTTTCATATCGAATAACGTATAGGTTTTATTTTCACGATCATAAACTAAAAATACATAGCGATTTAAACCGATACTTCCTGTTCCCGCAATGCGTACTGCGACATCTAATACTTGAAAATTTGATTGATTTTTCGTATTGAGTTTTTGTAAATTCTCAGAAAATGTTTTTATCAGCGCCGTATATAAGCTTTTTGATTCTATTTTAAAATATTTTTTCTGATCAATCACCAAATAGCGTCGATCACTTGTTTTATCTAAAGAACAACGCGCTTCAATAAATGCCACAGGATCACGTTCAGAAACGGTTGCAATATATTTCTTTAAAATACCATCGACGGTTTCTTTTTCTACTGCATAAGCTTTCCCTATACGAAGTGCATTTAAATACTCATCTAGCAGTTGTGCTGCAATCGTTTTTAAATCATCGTCGCCGATATTCAGCTCTTTGCCAGCTAAAAATATACTACAAATAAAACGCGACACATCCCACGTTGGATGGGCCAAAATCGCCTCGTCAAAATCATTTAAATCAAAATAAACCACCTGATGTCGACTACGATAACTGCCAAAATTTTCGACATGCAAATCACCACAAATCCAAGTGATGGTTTGATCTTTCCATGTTTGTTGGCTTGCCAAATCTTCATAATATAAATGACATGAACCACGGAAAAAACGGAAAGCACTACTCGCCATTAACTTATATTTAATTGCTAGAAATCGCTCATCTCGCGACTGATTAAAATGGATAACACGTTCATAAGGATCTCGCATCGGTTTACTCCAATACTTTATACAATTGCTTAGATTAAATCGCTAAGCTGAAAATTTGATGAATAAAAGATTGAATAAATCAACCACACTTTTTTCTTGTTTTAGAAACTTAACTCTTTAATCTCTTGATCTAAAAGCAAATAGTTTGTGAGTTTTTTATGATTTTGTGCAGATCCAATTAACACCCAGCGCCCAACAATTTGTTTTTCAGTTTTATTTTGTACGCCACGTAAAATTTTCATATTGTATTGCTTAAACAATTCTTCATATTTATCTAAGGTCTCTTGCTGATAATCACATAAAATCCTGTAATTACGCGCTTGATGAATTGCTTCAATTTTTTCTTGAAAATAGACGAGAAATACTAAAACAACCAGTACCAGTAGCGTTCCAACAAATGCTAAATATTCATAACCTGCACCAGCGGCCATACCTAATGCAGCTACCATCCAAATTGTTGTTGCGGTGGTAATCCCTGAAATTCGGTTATCATCTTTAAAAATAACCCCAGCACCTAAAAACCCCAAACCCGTCAGAATATTTGCTGCCAAACGATCAGGATTTTGTACTCCAATTTTAATTGAAAGTATGGTGAATAAGCAGGATGCTAAACTCACCATAATCATGGTACGTAACCCTGCGGACTTACTGCGATACTCACGCTCTGCACCAATAATCGCACCAATCGCCAAAGCCATCAGTAAATGGTAGATGTCATTATTCATTGATTTTCTACATAACTATTTTTATCCCTCTAGGTATACGAAATTTGAGCAAAAAAAAGCAAGCGATTCGCTTGCTTTTCTTGTCAATTTTTATTGAGCAACAATGATTACTGTAACTGAGTCCATTCAATCACAACTTGAGCATCATCACCAATCAAGGTCCACTCACCATCCATAACATTTAATTGCAATTGCATGGTGCGTTGACATAAAGCTTGAATTGCAGTTGTCGTCGCCTCAGACAATTGCCATACCTGAACATTTGACAAGGTTTTGAGTTTAGAACTTCTTTTATACCATTCTGCAACGGCTGAACCATAGGCGATGACAGCCACTTCTTTACAACGCGCTGCCGCTTTTTTAACTTTGTCTTCGTCAGGCAAACCAACTTCAATCCATTTAATCAACTGTCCGGTTAAATCCTTTTCCCATAAAGCAGGTTCATCAGTTTCAAATAAATCTTTGGTAAATTCCAAACGTTCATCTGCAAAACGAGCATATGCCAATACACGCACCATTAAGCGTTCAATCGTTTCAGACGGATGCAATGCCATCGTGAATTGATAATCACCATATTGATGCACATCCATATTGGCAATATTGAGATCAGCCTTATAAATTGTTGCTTTTAATGCCATGAAAGTTCCAAAAAGTTCTTAAATATGGCGCACAGTCTATAAGATTTTCAAAAGGATTACTGCGTTTTTTCCGCCTGATCAATTCGACAATTCAACAAAGCCGTTTCTAAACTTTCCCAATCACGATTGTGCTGGCTAATGAGTTCAATCCGATTATCCAAGCTTTCTTCACCCGATTTATAATTCAAATTTTCGGGATTAAAATTAAATGTCATCCAACCTTGATTGGTATTGAATATCCCTTTGATCCGCAACCAGTCTTTTTGCTCACACAAGACATCTAACAAGTCATAAAAATCGAATTGCCAACGCTTTGAAAATTTCCAACCTGCAACAGTATATCCATTAGACGTTTCAACATAGTGATAAGGCAATTGTTTAACCACAGGCAGTACTTCATCGGGGTTAAATTGCTTTTGCACTTGAATCAGCGGTACAACTTTTCTCTCAACCCCTTGATGGGATAGATCCAGCTGTTGAATATCAAGATTGCCCTGCTCTGCCAATACCCAAGTTTGAATATAAGCAAAGTAATCATTTTTAAACTGGTTTAATACCTCATGATCAGACGCAGACATACTATCTGCATGTGAAACCACAACAATTTGTGCAGCTTTTAACTGATCTTGATAAAGCTCTTGATTCACCCATTCAGAATCATGTAAGCGACTCCCATCAATTACTGTCACCAATGCACGCATATCAATTTGCGCTTGCCATTGTGGTTCAGTCAATTGTGCCAAAAGTTGAGCGGGATGACCTAAGCCTGTGGGTTCTATAAATAGTCGATCGGGTTGTTTATCATAAATCAATCGAGACAAGGCAATTTGCATAGGCAATTGCCCTGCACAGCATAAACAACCACCGAGTAATTCTTTTACTTCATAGCCTGAGTCTTGTGGTAACAATTGCTGATCTACACCAATCTGTCCAAACTCATTCATCAGAACCGCCCACGTTTCATTTTCTGGCTTCTGTTGAAGCAACTGCTGTAATAAGGTGGTCTTTCCAGCCCCTAAAAAACCAGAAATAATATGAGTTTTGACTGTTTTTTGGCTTAAAATCTTCAAAGGATCGACTCAGCAGATTAAATGAAAGAAATTGATGGTTATCGCGACGCTTCTTATTATTACTGAAAATGTGCCAATAGTTTCAGGTTTTAAATCTATTTTTTAAATTAAAATTACAAAAACAATCCAAAACTCCAATACACCATTCATAAAGATTGCATCGTGAATGTTAATTGTAAGTAACAGTGTGGTGTATTTTTTAATCAACTTTTCATATTTACATACATTTTTACCTATTGGTAAAAGTCAATGAGTCACAAAAAAGCAACATAATACAATGATTTGTTTTAAACATGTAAACCTGTCTGTTACGCTTTGTTGCTTAGGTTGCCCATTTTTTCATCTGCACTTAGCATGACACTACTCCCTGTGATCAGCAACGCATTTAACAACTGACGCTCTCACAGGTCTTTATACGATCAATTCAATGAATTAAGGATGCCAAAATGAAACTCGTTAAAACACTTTTAGCTACTACACTTGCTTTCACTGCTTTCTCAACTTTTGCTGCTACTGATACAGCTGCAACTGAAGCTGAACAAGTTGTTGTATCAACTCAAGAACAACCAGCTGCAGCTGAAGATACTCAAGCTGCTGGTCAACCTACAGCTCAACCTGCGACTGAAAGCGCTGCTGAAGCTCCAGCGACTTCTGCTCCTCAAGCAGGTCAATAAGATTTAATACTCCTCCCGAGTTAGCAATTGGGTTGTCTGAAAAGACGATCTGAATAAAAAGACTAGATCATGCTGCGATTTAGTCTTTTTATTTTTTCTAGAACCATTAAAAATTTTTAAAATAGCTTGTGAGATGTATATCTCAATAAAAAATATTCAGCAATTTTTAGCTTATTCATCATACTGATTAAAATGTTCATGTTCTAAATAAGCACTCGAAAAACGACCAATAAATTTTCCAGTTTTTTGTAGATCACTTTTCGGTTTCCAAAAACCATTTTCAATAACCCAATCATACACAGAAATATCAAGCGGATATTGCGTCAAAATACACTTAAGCTGATGATCATAAATGTATTTTTCAGCAGCTACTTTATCTGTAAAACAACCGATAATATTCAAATTGTCACTATTCTGAATCATCCAGATAAATTTAAAATCCATTTTTTAAACCATATTCATCCTTGAACAAACTCCGCTAAACTGCCTGAATCCAAGCGACACCTTTTACGGTATCACGCTGTTGAATCAACTGAATAAACGGCTTAAATTCGTCTAGATATGGCACAATTTTAAAAGAGATGGCGAAGATCAGCCAGTATGCTAAAAACAAATCTGCCGCAGAAATTTGATGCCCCAGCAAATAAGGATTTGCTTGCTTTAGCCCAATTTTAATAAAGTTATATATTGTTTCTTCTGTACCAAAGCCTAGACTTCTTCTTCGTTCCTGAATTTGTTCTGTTGAAATACCTAGGCTTTTAATATCCATAAACTCAGTCAAAGGTCCGTGGCAAAAGAATAACCATTTTAAATATTCTCCACGCTTGGGATCACTCAATGTGGGTGCGAAACCTTTCTCAATATATTTGTCTGCTAAATATGCAAAGATTGCAGGCGTCTCAGAAATGACCGAACCTTGATCCTCTAAAAAAGGAATCTTAGCCATCGGATTCAATGCCAAATATTCAGGCTGATTCAAGTCTTTATAATCCACTTGAATAATTTCGACTTGATCTTCGATATCTAATTCTTTTAATAAAGGCAAAATGGTATTTCCACGAGAATGAGCATTGGTATAAAGTTTCATTGTTTTTAAATCCATTTTTATCGTGCTTTGAGTATAATCAAAATATCGCTAAGAATGATTAATTTATATGCAAAAGCAAAGTGCTTCCTTTCTAAAAAAATAAATTCCATCCTTTCATAAAGGCTCTAAACTACGGAAAAGATTAAATGTAGTTTACCCACAATATCACGATTGATCCAAACCAATAATTTAGAATATTTTTTATATAAATTGTACTTTTAAAAAAATTTAAAATCATCATAACAACATTATTTTTCTGATCTTTAACCTTTAAGATAGCTCGTACATACGCCAATTATGGCCCTCTGAGTGCTTTTCTAATTCGAATTATTGAATAATTCAGCTATACTATTTTGCACTTAAATCAGTTTGTAAAATTGATAAATTTATAACTAAAACCTGACATATCAAGACTAACGAGGAATCTAAAATGTTAAAAAAACTGATCGGTTTAGGCGTCATCAGCACCCTACTTGTTGCATGTAGCAAACCGTTACCGACAGATAAGCAAAACTACTCAGGCACGTGGCAAAGTGAGGATGGCAGTGTAAATTTGATGATTACACCTGAAGGCCGCGTTGAATATAGCAATAAACAACCTAATTCAAGTTCATCTGTATCTGCCCCAATTTCTAAATTTGAAGGCAATAACTTTAGTGCTGGCATTGGACCACTTTCAACTGAGTTTAAAGTTTCTCAAGCACCGCAACAAACTGCCAATGGGACATGGAGCATGACTGTAGATGGACGTGTTCTTAACAAAGTCAATTAAAAGTAATGCTCTGTCTTTATCAAATTTTTATCGTTTGAATTTATGTTTAAGCGTCTATACCTTAAGCTTAGTGCTGTCAAAAAGGTCGTATCACGCTGACTACATTTCATTTAAATTTTGAGACTATCTAATATTAATATCTAAAACGCCCCCTCATTGGCAACGAGGGGGCAATGCAATTAATTAACCATTTGAAGCTTTTTTATAAATACTGCAAGAAGGATGATGATTTTCTTGTAAACGTGCCACTTTACGTTGTTCAGCCGCTTCAAAACGACAGCGTTTCCAATCATTATCCAGATTTAAAGCTGGAATTTGCTGAGGCTTACCATTTTCATCTACAGCCACCATGGTGAAATAGCAACTGTTGGTATGGCGTACTGTACGTTTTTGGATATTTTGTGCTTCAACACGAATCCCGATTTCCATGGAAGTACGACCAACATGGTTGACACTGGCAAGGAAGCTGACCATTTCACCCACATGAATTGGCTCTTTGAAATTCACTTTATCGACTGAAAGTGTCACAACATAGCTACCTGAATAACGACTTGCACATGCATAAGCGACTTGATCAAGCAACTTAAGGATGGTTCCACCGTGTACATTACCTGAAAAGTTGGCCATATCTGGGGTCATCAAAACGGACATGGTTAATTCTGACTGGTCATCTGTAGCTGGGATCATTTGATCTAATGGAGACATCGTATTCTAGACTCTATTTTGGCAGGAGATTTAAGTCTATTATTATATATCTTTTCAGCTAAAAAACATGTTTAATTCGGCAATTGACCATTCTCTCAATTTATGATTATGACTATAGTCATTTATTTGAGGTATATCTTATTGGTTTATCAATCATTTTCTATTTTTTACAATATTCGCGCTGCAATCTTGCCATATCTAAGTCTTTGCTGATCCGATAATTGGTGTTGAATTTGATAACAATGATCAATGTTTACAGGGATGATACCAAGAATAATATGGGATAGTGTCACAATTTTTACTTTTTACCCATAACAAATTTAATCATCATAGATTTAAATAAACAGATGACCGTAATAACACATCATCCTTATTCAAATAATCATACAGTGATAAAAGTATAATATTTTTAAATGGATCTATTACGATTGATCTTAGTTTTGAACTTGATATTGCTGCTGAGCAGTTTCAAGACTTTTCTTACTGGCAATAACCACATCTAGATCATGCATACGTTGATTGGCAGCATCGATTCCGGCTTGCATGGTATCCTGACGGCCTTTTACATCAAAAATATGCGCTTTTTCGCGTAAATCTGGCTGAATCACAATATCTGCATTTTTTAATTCTTCTGCTGCTAATCGATTTTGCATGATATTGATATTTTGGTTAAACAGCCCCCAGACATTCGTGGTTTCAGTATTAACAGGTTGTGCCAATATATCCACTGCAATCACGATATCTGCACCTAATTCTTTGGCGATATTCACGGGTACGGGGCTAACCAAGCCACCATCTACATATTCTTTACCTTTAATTTTTGTGGGAATAAACATACTTGGAATAGATACAGAAGCTCTTACAGCTTGCCCAGTATTGCCATAATTAAAAATTGTTTTTTCACCATTTTGTAATTCTGTAGCAACCACATACATCGGGATCTTCATCTTTTCCAAAGGCATTTGATCGATTTGCTTATTGACATAATCCTCAACTTTTTGCCCGTCAAAAAAACCTTTCATCCCAATTTTAAAATCGCGTACATCACCCACTTTCATATTGAGTGCAATTTGACGTAATTGTTCAGGCGATTTCCCACTGGCATAAATTGAACCAACGATACTTCCCGCACTTGTTCCAACAATAAAATCAGGCTTAATACCATGTTGTTCCAGCACTTCGATTACACCAATGTGGGCATAACCACGCGCGCCCCCACTGCCTAAAACCAAAGCAATCACAGGCTTTTTCTTTGACAATTGTTTGTATTGATAAAAAGTATTGTCCAATCGTGAAGTGGCTTCTAAAACCTGTTGGGTTGCTAAGCTACTGGCTTGAGATTTTTTTTCGGGTGAATGTGCGCATGCAGTTAGCAATAAACCACAAAACAAAGCAGCTAAGGTTTTATTTAACAATGACATATACTCTCAGATCATGACACAATCTAAATTCGCATGTATCTAAGCATAATTTGCAATCATTTGCTGTTGTATTTATTTATTCTGTCATGATTTTCGATTAGATTATAAAAATCAGTGTCTAAAATAATCCTAAAAATATGCCCACACTTTTTGAAATTTTTTGGATTTTTTTAAAATTAGGCTGTAGCAGCTTTGGTGGTCCAGCCGCACATTTAGTGTACTTTAAACAGGCTTTTGTAGAGAAAAAGCATTGGTTAAATGAGCAGCAATATGCTCAACTGCTTGCACTTACCCAACTACTCCCAGGCCCAAGTAGTAGTCAAATGGGTATGGCTATCGGCTATTTACAACATCGACATTTAGGTGCAATTGTGGCTTGGATTGGGTTTACCCTTCCTTCAGCCTTGCTAATGTTTGGCTTAGCACGATTCATTCATCAGCATTCAGCTTTTAATTTAGCCTTATTTTCAACAATCCACTCGATCATCTTGGCAATTATTGTCTTTGCTTTTTTACAGATGTTTAAAAACTATTGTAAAACCAAACTACATTTTGCCTTAATGCTTGTTAGTACTGGGTTGCTCCTGCTGTTTTCCAATGCTTGGATACAACTTGTGATTATTCTCGGTACTGGTTGTTTAGCCGTTTTAATGACGCGATTTGCATATATTCAAAAGGATTCAAATAATCTTGCTATCGAAAAACAACATATAAATTTTAATACATTACCAACCGCTCATCGTCTTCACTCAATCTGGTTGATTGGCTTTATTTTAATCTTTTTCGCCTTGTGCTTGGCAATGCTTTTTTCCAACAAGCTGTTCTTTCAAGCTAGTTTTAGTTTTTATAAAACAGGCGCTTTGGTCTTTGGTGGTGGCCATGTGGTTCTTCCTATGCTGCACCAAGACCTTGTCAATACAGGGCTAATCAGTAAACAAGATTTTGAATTAGGCTACACACTTGCGCAATTTATGCCAGGACCACTGTTTAGCTTTGCCAGTTATCTTGGTGCATATTTGCCCCTTACAGCTTTTCCCATTGTTAATGCGGCCATAACAACACTGTTGATCTTTCTACCTTCTTTTTTCTTTGTTTTTTTAGCTTTGCCTTACTGGTCTAAGCAACTTGAAAACCGTTATATTGAAAATTCTGTAATGCTCATCAATGCCGCAGTTGTTGGATTTATCCTGTCTGTGATCGTCCCCATGCTACAAAAAACCATGGGCAGTCCATTAGATATCCTCACAGCCTGTTTAATGCTATTGAGTTTAAAACTTAAAATTTCAATTTTTATCAGTATTCCTAGTCTTTTATTTATTCATTATGCCTTGCTGAATTTCATTTAAAAAGCCAGTGATATCACTGGCTTTTTAAATCTAAAGATTAAGCGATAAATTTTAGAATTAATTGAATCACTGTTGCATTAATTAAGTCGACAAAAAAAGCACCACAAAGCGGAACAATCAAAAATGCTTTATGTGAAGGACCGTACATATTGGTAATGGCCTGCATATTTGCAACAGCTGTTGGTGTTGCACCCATACCAAAACCACAATGCCCTGCAGCCAATACCGCTGCATCGTAATTTTTCCCCATTACACGGAATGTCACGAAAGCAGCATATAAAGCCATCGTTAATGTTTGTGCACTCAGAATAATCACCAATGGCCCGGCTAAATCTGCTAACTGCCAAAGTTTTAATGAAAGTAAAGCCATCGCTAGATAAAGTGACAGTGCTGCATTACCAAACACATCGATCGCACGATCAAACATTTTAACTCTTAAAATGCCTTCAAGCACATTTCGAAGAATAACACCGCCAGCGAGCGCCCAAACAAATGTTGGCAGCTCAAACCATTGTCCTTTACTGTAACCTGTCATAAATTCAGCAAAAGCCAAACATGCTGCAAAAAGTCCCAATGTAGTAATCGCATTATCTGCAGTAATCAAACGGACTTGATGTGGATATTCAAATGGAACATATTCACCAAGATCGGAAACGGCTTGCTGATTGGTCTCATCCACTTCTTTTTGGGTCTTTGGATTAGATAACTGATAACGGTTAATCAGTAGCTTGGCCAATGGACCACCGATGATTCCACCAATAATTAAACCAAAGGTTGCACTTGCCATACCCAATGCTAATGCACCTTGAATACCATGCTGGGTTTCTAAAATCTCACCCCAAGCACCTGCTGTACCATGTCCACCTGTGAGGGTAATTGAACCCGCAATCAAACCAATCAGCGGGTCTAGACCCATGGCCGTTGCCAACCCAATCCCAACAAAGTCTTGTACGACAATAAATGAGGCAACACAAATTAAAAAAACGACTAAACCAAAACCGCCTTCTTTTAATTTTGCAAAGTTTGCACTTAAACCAATCGAAGCGAAAAATACCAACATGAAACTGGTTTGCAATTCACTACTTGTGGTAATGCTATAGCCCCAGAAATTATGAATGAGTAAAGATAAAATTGCGGCAACAAGTCCCCCAGCAACAGGTTCTGGAATATTATATTTACGGAGAAAATCAATCTTATTGACCAGGAAACGACCCAATAACAATACGATGACCGCTGCAATCAACGTATAGAAGGCATTAAAAGAAAATTCCATAAGTAATTGTCCATTCTTTGGCTAGATTTTTTGTTGTATAGATATAGAAATGCTATTCCATAGTAGCAGACTTAAAATCACTCAGATTTAGTGATTACCTAATTGCCTGATATATACAACAAAAAATTAAAATAAAACGCAGATTTTCAACATTGAAAATCAAAAAGGCTTATCGCGATAAATACATTAGCGATTAGATATAAACAGAATTGCAATGCTGCAAAAATTTAGAAAAGAAAATGGTCATGATGTTACTCCTATTATTGATAAAAGATCATTTCATCAAACAATGAGAAATACAGTCCTCATAAGTCATTCGCTTTACAAGAACAGGCCAAAACAGGTCATTTATCTATACGATAATATGAACATAGAAAAAAAGTGGGTTAATTATGCATTTTTTTAAGCAAATGTCTTATGTTTTTACAATATTATTCATTATTTGAAATGATATTGATTTGATGATTATTTTTGACATGAATACTCAAGCATTAAAAAACCGAGGATCATTCCTCGGCCTTTTGGATCAATAAATTTCTAAGTTGGAATTAGAAATTGTATTTCGCCATTAAACCTACACGGTTATCTTTATAAGATTGACCCGCGAAAGTTTCACGCTTACCGTTGATATACTCGATACCTAAATCAATCGGTTTCGCTGGAGAATAGATCACGTTTAACCAAGCTTGTTGAATTTTTTCATTTGCAGTTTGGTTTGCTTTGGCAAAATCTGTACCGTTGTCAGCAAACAATGCACCATACGCTAAAGTTGAACGTAAGTTAGGTAAGATTTTATATGTCCCACCCACTTGAAGCGCAGTGAATTCATTCTGTTCAATATCACCATTTACCACAGAATATGCATTGTTACTTCCGTATAAGTAGTTGCTATTACCAACCACATAAGATGCATCAGCAAAAAGTTTTAAAGGATCAGCAACTTTAAAGTCTGTACCAACTGCAACACCCCAACCAGTCTTATCTTTGCCAACATTGTTATCTTTATAGTTTTCCACTAAAACACGTGCAGATGCATTACCGTTGCCATCAGCATATGATTGTGTAATTTTACCTGTTAACACAGGAAGACTATATTTAACTGCTGTACCTGTAACTCCAGTACTATTACCCTCTTCAGCAGCAACTAATAATTTTGTAGTCGGTGCCAAATTGTATGCATAACGTACTTGTGGAATACGTGTAGTACCGCCACCTGCGTTAGTTGCAAAGTCAATCATTTCTGGCGCATGGCTAGATAGGAAGTTAGATGTTGTTTGACCAAATAACCAGTTGTTATAGGTTAAATAAGCATGACGAATACGAAGGTTTTCATTTACACCATTACCAGCAAAGTCAACTTCAACTTTACCACCAACTTTAGCATCGCCTACTGGTGTATTAAAATCTAAACCGATACGTGTTGTTTTTGCTGTAGCACGGAGTTTATCTTTCGCTTCGCCATTGGTTGAACTGATTTTGTTGAAGTCGTCATCACCGCCTTCAATGATATAGTTCGCATCACCACGAACAAAACCATAAATATTGATATCTGCACCAGACTTAGACTTTAAGCCAACTGAAGAAGAAGATGGCGCTGCTTGAACTTTAGATTCAACTAATCTTACTTGCTGCTGTTGCTGTTGAAGAAGTGCTTTTAATTCTTGAACTTCATTGCGTAATTGTTGAATCTCTTGACTGTCAGTAGCAGCTTGAGCTGTATTTACCATCAAAGCTGTTACTGTTAATGCTAAACTTTTGACGATCAATGACTTACGATTTGTGAATAGACTCATGAAATACTCCTAGCCTTATTTATGATGTGCATCCGTACAATTTGATCTTTTAACCCCAATACTTTGCTAAAAAATCAATTTTTCTTGTTTTCTTCAGTAGTTTCTCAAACACCACATAAAAAAAACTTTGCACATATATGCTTGCTATTAAATTATGAAAGCGTTGAAACTAAGTTAAAACCCAAAAGTAACAATTTGTGTATAATTCTTACACCTTTGTAATCTAGCGTAACTCAACCCCTTTATTAAATCAGTTTTATCGAATAATACTTTAATTTCAATTCTTTTTTCAGATTAGTATTTCTATAATCATTATATAATCTAGGGCTTAGCTAAAGTTTCAAAAAATGAATATTACGCCTCTACGACTATCGTATATAGTCTATTTGATGAAAAATTAGACCAATAAAGGACTTTTATGTTTTTAGAACAGGTTCAAGTGATAGATCAAGCAATTACAAGCCGTCATTCAGTACGTGCATTTTTGGATAAACCTATCGATTTATCTATTATTAAAGATATTTTAAAAGTTGCTTGTCGTGCGCCATCAGGAGCAAATACCCAACCCTGGAAAGTATATGTCGTCACTGGTAACAAACGGCAAGAAATGATTGACCGTGTATGTGCTGCTCAAATCGAATTATTTACCCGACCAGAACTTGCCGAACAGCATACTGCGAGCTTTTCATACTACCCAACCACTTGGATTTCTCCATTTATTGATCGTCGTCGTGAAAATGGTTGGGGGCTGTATGGACTTTTGGCGATTCAAAAAAGCGAAAAAGAAAAAATGGCGGCACAACATTTAAGAAATTATCAGCTTTTTGATGCACCTGTTGTACTGTATTTTACTGTAAATAAAATCATGGGAACTGGCGCTAAAATGGACATTTCCATGATGGTGCAAAACGTCATGATTGCAGCAAAAGCACGAGGTATAGACAGTTGTCCTCAAGCTGCATGGAATCATTTTCATCGTATTGTCTTAGAGGTACTCAATGCGCCTGATGATGAGGAGTTAGTCTGTGCGGTTGTATTGGGCTATGCCGATCCAGATCATATTGTAAATACATTTATTACCCCGCGTGAACCTGTTGAAAGCTTTACCGTGTTCTTGGATTAGAACGAATTTATTTAACTGCCTTCAATAATTTAAGTCATTTTAAAATATTTTTATTCGGCTTCTTTCAAAAGCCCTTTTTAAAACTGAGTTCAACATAAAAGTTCCTCATTCTAACCTTCTCGAAAGGTGGAGAAGGAACTTTCAATACCAATATGATTTAATCCACAGGAGCATTTTTTGATTTTTAAAAGATCTATTGTTCTGTATCAGTTGGACATGAATATTTCAACGAATGAATCATCCCCCCTGCCTTATTAAAGTACATGTTTTCTTATAGTAAGGGCTTTTTATCGTAGCTGTCTTTTATATAGCTATCGTCTTTTAGCGATCCCCTGCTGTTTCTTACATAATAAATGTCTAGGGATTAAAACTGTTAAATCTCGAATAATAGACAGCATTAAAAAAATCAGCACGCTCTCACGCACTAAATATTACAAAATAAAACAATAACTTAAATAAAAGTCCAATCAAAAAACATCTAAGACTCAGGTTTGTAATCTTTTGTAAAGTAATATTGAGAATTAAATAGGCTTTATGACACTATATATGTATTGGCAATAAGCCACCTTATAGGTATAAGCAACATGTCTATCCAAGTCAAAGATTCAAACAACAATATTATCCCTATTCAAAATATCCAGTTTGCGGGTGGTGAACGACATGTTCAAATTTCAGCAGATACATTAAAAACATTGAAAGGGCAAATTCAGATTCAAGCCAAAATCAGTAACACGCAAGATTTGATGGATTACTTGTTAATTGAAAATGTATTACTCAATCAAGGTTTAGAAATTGATTTGGAAATCCCCTATTTTCCATACGCACGCCAAGATCGAATCTGTGCGATGGGACAGGCATTCTCATTAGAACTGATGACAAAATTATTAAATATCAATACTGAGCAATTTCCACAACAACGTAAATCAATCAAAGTTTGGGATGCACATAGTTGTGTTACTGAAAAACTTTTAAATGAAAACACCCATTTTTTTGAGATTGAGAATGTTCAACCAAGTGAAATCATTCTACAAAATTCAAAGTTACAAGACATTTTAATTGCTCAAGACACCGTTTTAATCTGTCCAGATGCAGGTGCAAAACAACGGACCAAAACGATTGCCAAAGTCATCAATAGCTTAAGAGATCACGAAATCGAAATGGTCTACTGTGAAAAAAAACGTGATGCCATCACAGGAAAAATTCAGAATGCTCAAGTCAATGCAACTGATTTAACGGGCAAAACAGCTGTGATCACGGACGATATTTGTGATGGTGGTGCAACTTTTATTGGTATTGCACAAGAGTTAAAAAAATTAAATTGCCAACATGTGATTTTGTATGTGACTCACGGGATCTTTAGTAAAGGTATGCACGTATTTGAAGGCTTGGTTGACCAAATTTTTACCACGACGAGCTTTCCACAAACTGAACACCCAAATCTAAACGTCATTTCATTTAGTCGTTTCAATTCATTTTAATTATTTTGGAGAATAAGAATGAGCTTAAAAATCAATCCACTGAATGCAATTGACTTTTATAAAGCAGATCACAGACGCCAGTACCCTGTTGGCACAGAATATGTTTATGCCAATTTCACGCCACGTTCTTCTCGTTTAGCAAAAATGTTGCCTGACTTCGACGATAAAATCGTGTTCTTTGGCTTACAAGGCTTTATCAAACACTTTTTGATTGAGACTTGGAATGAAGGTTTTTTCCAACAAGATAAAGCAAAAGTCATTGCTAGATATAAACGTAGAATGGATAACGCATTGGGTGACGGCGCAGTACCAGTCGATCATATCGAAGCTTTATATGACTTAGGCTATTTACCAATCCGAATCAAGGCGCTAGAAGAAGGCAGCCGTGTCAATATCAAAGTACCTGTACTCACTATTGTAAATACCCTGCCTGAGTTCTTTTGGTTAACCAATTACTTAGAAACAGTACTCAGTGCTGAATTATGGAAAAGCTGTACGACAGCAACGATTGCATTTGAATACAAACGCTTACTGACGGCATATGCGATTAAAACAGGTGCACCTTTAGACTTCGTTGCTGTACAAGGCCATGATTTTAGTAGTCGCGGCATGAGTGGGATTTATGATGCCACACAAAATGGTGTAGGACATTTAACCAGTTTTATCGGTACAGACGCAGTTTCAGCAATTGATTATGCAGAAGAATATTACGATGCAGACGGCATTGTAGGTGTTTCGGTTCCAGCAACTGAACATAGTGTGATGTGTATGGGCAGTGAAGACAATGAAATTGAAACTTTTAGACGTTTAATCACTGAGCTTTATCCATCAGGTGTGGTCAGTATCGTATCGGATACTTGGGATTTTTGGCGAGTGATTACAGAATTTACTGTGGAATTAAAAGACGAAATTCTAGCTCGTCAGCCAAATGCTTTAGGTTTGGCGAAATTGGTTTTTCGTCCTGACTCTGGTGATCCTGTAAAAATCATTTGCGGTGACCCTGAAGCTGAAATGGGCAGTCCAGCTTATAAAGGCGCTGTGCAATGTTTATGGGAAATCTTTAGCGGAACCGAAACAGATCAAGGCTATAAAGTTTTAAATGAGCGTGTTGGTTTGATTTATGGTGACTCGATTACTTTGGAACGTGCTTTAAATATTGTTCAAGGGCTGGAAGCGAAGGGCTTTGCTTCAAATAATCTGGTCTTTGGCATCGGTAGTTATACTTATAACTATTTAACGCGTGACACATTTGGTTTTGCAGTTAAAGCCACTTGGGGACAAGTCAACGGTGTTCCACGTGAATTGTTTAAAGATCCGATCACTGATTCTGGTATAAAGAAATCTGCTAAAGGTTTACTTCGTGTAGAAAAAACTGAAGACGGATTTGTGTTATTTGATCAGCAAACCATGGAACAAGAGCAACAAGGTGAGTTAAAAACGGTGTTTGAAAATGGGCAATTGATTCGAGCGTGTCGTTTGAATGAAATTCGGGAACGCTTGGCAAATCAGTTATAACAACCATTTGCAGAAACCTTGCTTTTTATCGCAAGGTTTCTGCGCTTAGACTGCACCATTGCCAATCTCATTCTTGCTAAACATATTTTCTACTTGGCGAATCTCTTCCACCCTGCAATAATCCAACACAATCCGTTACTTTAATAAAATTAAGCGAGCCTTACAGTGACCTTTAACTCTGAACAGGAATTTCTCTCTAACTATAATAAAAAGGACTATGAATCTCCATTACTTACAGTGGATATGGCAATTTTTTCTGTTGATGCAGGTCAGCTACAGGTTTTATTGATTAAACGCTCTAATTTCCCACAAAAAGATAAATGGGCACTCCCAGGTGGTTTTGTCGATTTGTCTAAAGATCAAGATTTGATGGTAACAGCACATCGTAAATTGGTTGAAAAAACTGGACTTCAATCACCGCATTTGGAACAAGTTGCGACGGTTGGCAATGCAACACGTGATCCTCGTGGATGGGCTGTAACAGCTTTATATTTTGCCCTGATTGATTTCAAAGCGTTTCAACAGATTGCCTCTGAACAAAATGAATATAGCGAGTGGGTTTCAATTGCTGAGGCAAAAAAATTAGACTTGGCTTTTGATCATTTAGAGCTTTTAGATATAGCTGTTGACCGTTTAAGTAGTAAAGCACGTTATACAGCCTTACCCGTCAGTTTGATGCCTAAACTGTTTACTTTGACTGAGTTACAGCAGATTTATGAAATTATTTTGGGACAAAGCTTAGAAAAGAAGTCATTTAGACGGCGTATGATTGAAGCTGGCGCAGTTGAGGAAACAGATCAATCTAAGATTGCGGGCAAACGCCCTGCTCAATTATATAAATTTGCACTACAAAGTTATGATTTCCATTTTCCTCGAATTTTAGAGTACCCGAGGGAAACCACTTAAGCGCTTTGTATTATTTGGATAACAGCAAACAATGAAAACTTTAGAACAATTAATCAATATTGAAGATTCAGGCTGGATATTGGTACAAGAATGGATGACTCAAGCCACCAATCATATTGAAGTTTTACCCAAGAACAAATTAAGAGCTGAACAAGAGTTACTGAACATTCAAGTCACAACACATTCACCTATGGGTTCAATTATTTATGAAACAGGTGGAATACTGATTGATCATGGATGGTTGAGAATTTTAGCTTCAGGACATCCAAAATTAGATCGTGGTATTACTGAATGGAATCATCATAAAACGTTTCATCAATCTGATCAGGAGCTAACCTATCTACTGATTGCTGATGATGTTTTAGGGGGTTACTTTGCTATCAATAATGGAAAATTAGGTGAAGCAATTGGAAAGATTTACTATTTTGCCCCAGATACATTGGTATGGGAAAATCTTGATGTGAGCTATTCAGAATTTTTGACTTGGGCATTCAATGGAGATATTGCTCAGTTTTATCAAGTATTCCGTTGGCAAAACTGGCAGACAGATCTTCAAAGTCTCAATGGCAACCAAGTCTTTAGTTTTATGCCCATGTTATTTACCAAAGAAGGTAAGGATATCGAACAAGTGGATAAAAAAATTATTCCTATTTCTGAGAGTTATGATTTTCATTTTGCACCGACTTTAAAATAACTGAGAGCAGCAAATCCGTGAGCAATCATCTAAAGTTAATCCGAGCTTTTCCTAAAGCGCTATTAGATGATGTTTTAGTAATATCAAAATACTTAGAAAGTAAAAAAATAAAAATTCATGAAAGCTCTCAATGCGAAGTGTTGATTCATCACGAACATATCGTTGTACCATCAAGAATCTATATAACTCAGTTACAATGTATTGAGTTTCATAATTTTTCTTTAACACAACGTCAAATTCTATGGTGTATTCTTACTCGCCATCACAATGGTTTTGTTCGGCAAAGAGCGCTCGAAAGACTCATTAAAACTGACCTTACAAGTTTTATGATCCCTTTCATTTTTCAGTTATTGGGTGAATATGTTCAAGAAATTTTAGAGGCCATTGAACCGATTCTAGATGCAAATAATCAAGGACTTTTTGCAGCATTTATGCTGCAAAATCCAAAATATGACCAAACGACTCAAAGTAGAATTGTCAGTTATTGGAATGAGTATTATCGGATTAAATATCCAAATTTTAACGATTTTATTGGTTATAAAATTTTAAATAAGCTTAAAAGCTTTGTCTTAACTTATCGACATCACTAAATCACTTCACATCGACTTCTAATTGCCGTTTCGATTTCATTTATTGATTTCCAAAAATAACGACATAAGTCCCTATTTGTATTTTTTCCTCTAAACAACAAACCAGTTTTTCTAAAAAACTCATCACTTTGCTCTCGTTAAAATGCAGATCTTTAATTTTTAAGATAATGTCTTGTATGGCATTTTGATCAAAATAGTTATCTGAACAAGGATCAAAACTACACTCAAATTCATTTCTCAGTGGGCTAAACAACGGAAATAAAGATCTAAATATTTTAATGACATAAGCAAAATCATCTTGCGGAATAAAATAAGTTCTGTTGCCTTTATTTTGTATCCTCTCTAAGTTTTCATCTTCTGCCCAAATAAAGAAACCCACTTTATCAACATATTTTGGATTTTCATCTATGCTCAATTTGATTGTGCGTTGATTAAATTCATTAATTTTTTGAATGATTTTTTCAAGATTGGGATGATATCTAGGGTCATCATAATATTCTTGTGCAAGCTCCGCCTCACAATCTGTTGCTGCACAAATTTTTTCAATATTCTGCTGATGATAAACTTGTATGCAATGTTCTATCTCATCATATTGTTTTAATAAAGCGCAAGCATCTGCGATTGAAATGGTAATTTTTGCGCGTAATTCATGTAATTTTTCTTTATCCATAACACATCACTTTTAATTGCCTCATTCTTTCATTTTCAATATTTATACATCACAACTTTACAAATTCTATTATCTTAATCAAAACATTTAAAATTGGACAATAACAATGAATGCACTAAGCTACTTTGAAATTCAGTCTTCAAACCCTGAACGTGAAGTTAAATTTTATCATGAAGTTTTCGGTTGGAAATTTAGCAAAGTTGAAGGTCTACCCATTCAATATTTTCAAATTGAAACAGCCAACATACATGGTGGCTTATTGGAGCGTCCAGCTCAAATACCCCCTACCCATTGCGGAACCAATGCTTTTACCTGTTCCTTTGAAGTTGAAGATTTTGATATAACTGCTGAAAAGATTTTAGCTTTGGGTGGGCAAGTAGCAATGGAGAAATTTGCTATTCCCAATAAATGTTGGCAAGGTTATTTTTTAGATGCAGATCATAATACCTTTGGACTTGTCCAAGTTGATCCCAATGCAAAATAAGCTTGATTGATTGAAAATCTAAATGAATGTTTGAGCAAAACCTGTCTATATTGGGCTGCATGAAACAGTTGAGATTAAAAGATAGCGAATATTTTTTAAGAATTTTTATAAAAAATACAGATCATATTAAGTGATTAAGGCCTTACAGCTGATTTAAGCATTCAATTTGTGCTACCTTAATTTTAAATTCTGTAAGGCTTATCCAACTAATGACTGTACGCTTTCTTCATACTTCAGACTGGCATCTGGGACAATTCTTCTATAACCATTCTCGCCAGTATGAACATGAGCAATTTTTAGCGTGGTTATTAGTTCAAATCAAAGAAAAGCAGCCCCATGCCCTATTGATTGCGGGTGATATATTCGATGTCATCAATCCTGCATCTGCTGCGCAAAAACAACTCTATCAATTCCTAGCCAATGCACATAAGCTTGCCCCACATATGCAAACCTTAATGATTGCAGGTAATCATGATTCAGGTTATCGCATTGAACAGGTTGAGCCCTTACTCGAAAAATATCATGCCAAAACCGTTGGTGTGATTCATAAAAACGAGCTGGGTCAAATTGATTTAGAGCGTTTACTGATTCCAATTTATGATGAACAAAAAAATATTATTGCTTGGTGCCTAAGCTTACCGTTTCTGCGCCCAGCTGAAATTACAGGCTTTAATGAACAAACCAATAACAGTCAAAATGCCATTGCCTATTTACATCAACAGGTGATTTCTGAAGCACGAAAAAGAAAGACAGATAATCAAGCACTCATTCTAATGTCACATGCCCATATGCAAGGTGGAGAAACCTCTGATTCTGAACGGCCTATTATCATTGGCAATGAGGAAGCACTGTCTACCACATTGTTTGAAGATAGCATTGATTATGTTGCGCTCGGACATTTACATAAACCACAAAAAGTTGGTCAGGAACATATCCGTTATAGTGGTTCACCTATTCCCTTATCCTTTAGTGAAATCAACTATAAACACCAAATTGTAGAGGTTAATATTGACCCGCTTAAAACAGATGAGTCACGGGTTTCATTTGAAAGTGTATTTATTCCCCGTAGTGTACAACTGCATAAAATTAAAGGGGCATTGAACGAAGTTTTAGCCAAATTAAAGGCCTTAGCAAGCGGTGAAATTGAAAATATTGAGCAGCGTGAATATGTCGATATTGAATACCATACCGATGTTCCACCTCCGCCCAATTTGCGCCAACAATTTGAAGATGCCTTACCCAAAAGCCGTTACCGCTTAGTACGCATCTCAAGACAATACTTCGCATCAGAAAAAAATAGCGATGAAATTACACCAATCAATTTAGAACCACCAACACCAGAAAAACTATTTCAACAACTTTGGGAAAAAAATGGCTATACCAATGATGATGCGGTCTTGAAAGACTTTTTAAGCTTATTACACGAAGCCGAAAAAACGCTTGAAAATGAACATGACGCATAGGAGTTTGCCTTGAAAATTTTATCTATACGACTCAAAAATCTCGCGTCTCTTTCTGGTGAACATTTTATAGATTTTGAATCTGAACCTTTAGCTTCAGCAGGTTTAGTTGCGATTGTTGGAAAAACAGGGGCAGGCAAATCAACCATTTTGGATGCCATGTGCCTTGCTCTGTTTAATAAAATCCCACGTTTAAAAGACAGTGATGGTAAATTACAGGATGTTGATGGCTCTGAACTTTTAACCAACTCCCCACTGACTGTACTACGCCGCGGTACCGCACACGGCTTTGCTGAGTTATGTTTTGTGGCACAAGATCAGAAGCATTATTTGGCGCGCTGGGAACTTAAACGTTCCCGTGAAAAAGCAGATGGAAAACTACAAAGTGTCCAACGCTATTTAAAATGCTTAACCGATGGAACAGTAATAGCAGATAAAGCTAAAGCAGTTGAATCAGCGATTTATAAAATTACCCAACTGAGTTTTGAGCAATTTACCCGTGCAGTTCTTTTGGCGCAGTCCGAAGTTACAGCCTTCTTAAAAGCACGTGACAATGAACGTGGTGAATTACTTGAGTATTTAACCAATTCATCCATTTTTGGAAAAGTCGGCCAATTGGCCTATGAAAAAACCAAATTGGTGGCATCAAAACGTAAGGAATTGGAAAATCTTCTCGGTCATATTGAACTCCTCTCTGAGGAAGATGCCGCTGAATTACACATACAATTCCAACACATCAATCAAGACTATAAAAAACTTGAAGATGAAAAATCGCAACTTGAAAAACAGCAGCAATGGTTTGAGCGTAAACAAAAACTGAATGATGAAATTGTCGTTAAGCAACAGTTGCTTGATACACAGTTACAGACGCAACAAGGCTTAATCCCTGAGCGTGAACGTTTAAATCGTTTAGAAATATTCTCAGAGATTCGCTCTAGTATTTTTCAAAAGCAACAACTGATAAAAACCGAACAGCAGCTCGCACCACAAATTCAAAAACAACAACAGCTTTTTGATACATTACAAGTTCAATTTGACACTGAACAGACCCGTTTTCTCCAAACTGAAAGTGCTTTAACTGTTCAGCAAAATTTTGAAAATACCCATCGTGAGTCTTTGAGTGAAGTACGAAAATGTATTCAGGAGCGGGATTTTATTGGAGTCGAGTTTAAGAAAATTCAGACCAGATTAAATGATTTAGAATCGTCTAAAACCCCACTACTCAATCAACAACAACAACTTGAACATCATATTCAGCAGATTACAGAAAAACGAAATCTTTTAAATCAGCAACTTGCACACACTCAACAGTTTTCAAGTTTGGATAAAGGCTTAACTGCACATGTGCAACAGTTAACTCAATTTATTCAGCACTATCAATCTATTGAAAATCAATTAGGGAATGTATCTCAGGCTGAAACGAAACTAATCGAGCAAAAAACACAATTACAAGACTCAATTCATCAATTTGGAACTGCGGAGCAACTTGAAACTCAGCTTGAACAAACGCGCCAACAACGTGAATTTAAACTGAGCCAACTCAACCAATTGGCGACGTTACAGCAAAAATTAGCCCAGTTTTTTGAATTAAAGATTGAATCTCAGCAGCTTAATGATCGATTGAAACGTTGCTCAGTGCAATTTCAACAACTTGAAAAAACCACAATACAGGCTGAACAAGATTTCCAAACGGCGAAACAAGCCCGCTTAAAACTGCAAGAGGTTTTACAACAACAACGCTTATTACATGCTGAAAATGTAGAACATTTAAGAGCTGAACTAATAGATGGTCAAGCTTGTGTTGTTTGTGGAAGCACAACTCATCCCTATCACCTTGATGATTCTGCTGTATCTAAAGTACTGTTTGAGCTACAACAGCAACAGGAACAACAAGCCACGCTCAAAGAACAAGAAACCTTTAACCTTTGGCAAGCGGCTCAACAAGACTTGACCAAATTGAGTGTCGAACAGCAACAGCTTAAGACCACTCTTCAAAATGTGACTGAAAAAATAACCGTCATACAACAGCTGTGTATTGAACAAGGTCAATCAGCCCAAATCCCGCTGAACTTAACTCAGACACAATCTGAAATTAAGCAACAATTGGAGCAACTTACCCAGCAATATCAGTTTGATATTCAACAATTGGAAGCACAATCTAAGCAATGGATTCAAAGCATCAAAATTCAGCAACAATTAACTCAAAGCATTCAACACACTGAACATTTATTGCAAAATGCCAAGAACCTACACAATCAGGTCCAACATATTGTCAGTTGCTTAGCTGATCGTGAAAAAAATGCATGGCAACAGTACAGTATCACCACAGCACAACATATCTTGAGCCAATTAAATACGCGTACACAACAGCTTGAACAGCTTGAGTCATTGTCGAAACAGCATGATCAATATCTACAGCAACTCAATACTGCTCAACTCAATATAGCGAATGCAGCCAAACAAATTTCTGAAACTGCCCATAGCTTGAACGAGATAAAACTGAAAGGACAACAAAACACAGAATTGGCGAATCGATTGATTCAAAACATGACAGGATTAACCGAAGTTAAACCGAATGAATGGTTAACGCAGTATGACCATGAATATCAGAAAATTCAGACGCTTTACCAACAACAGAAGCAAAGCTTTAATCAATTACGCAATCAATTTGAGCAAGAAAAAAGTCAGCTCGAACAACTCAACGCCCAGCAACAACACAATCAGAATAACCTCATTCAAGTGAATCAGGATATTCAGCAATGGCTCTCTCAGCATCCAGCTTTTCAGCCTGATGATTTAGAGCACTTGGCTCAAATCACGGCGGTACAAGAACAACAGATCCGCCAACAACTGCAACATGCTGAACGAATGTTAAATGAAGCCAACTCAGCACTTAACACCATACAAGAGCAATTAACCGAACATAAGCTTCATCAACCCGAAATTGATTTTGAACAGTTACAACAATTGATTTTGGATAATGCGAATACGCTAAAAACCCAATTTGAAATCCGCGATCAGTTAAAACTTAAACTTGAATTACATCAACAAAATGTTGCTAAGCAAAAGCAATTTGCTGATCAGATTCAACAAGTACAACAGGAAGAACATCGTTGGGGTAAAATTTCAGGCTTGATGGGAGATGCGACCGGTAAGAAATTCCGTGATTATGCACAACAGTATAATCTGGATATTTTACTCGAACACGCCAACCAACAATTGGCGATGTTGTCTCAACGTTATACCTTAAAGCGGTTAGATAACTCACTTAGTCTTGCCATCATTGACCATGATATGGACGGTGAAACCCGTTCTGTTGCCTCACTTTCAGGGGGTGAGTCATTCTTGACTGCCCTTGCCTTGTCTTTGGCAATTGCCAATATGGCATCAGGTTCAATGAAAATTGAATCTCTCTTTATCGATGAAGGTTTTGGAACATTGGATGCATCTTCTTTACATATGGTCATGAATGCATTAGATCAATTGCAGAATCAAGGGCGTAAAGTTGTATTGATTTCACATATACAGGAAATGCATGAACGTATTCCTGTTCAAATTCAGGTACGTCCTTTAGGGGCGGGTGCAAGTATGATTGAAGTGGTGAGTTAAAATAAATGAGGAGGAGCTCCTCCTCTAAAACCTAAATTCAACGCATTTATTTATGTTCTAAATACGCTTGCTTAGCTTGATCACAAATTTCTTTTTTATCACTTAAGCCTTGTGTAGCTTCTGCTAAAGTTTCATCAAATGTCGTATCAAACTGCTTATAGTCACGATCATATTGAGCCTTATATTTTTGATTATTTTTCATAGCAGTGATCGAGCTTTGTATCGCGACACACATAGGATAAAGCTCAGATTTGTCCTGTATTTGAGTTACGCGTTCAGTTATTTCTTCAATTTTACCAAGGATCGTATCAAAGTTTTCTTGAAATTTGGCATAACTGGGCTGAGGCGTAATAAGGGTTTTATATTGATCTTCAATAGGATTTGCAAATACTTGCATAGATACCATGCCCATTAAGATTACAGTGCATATTTTTAGTAATTTCATTGTATTAAAACTCTTTATAGTTTTCATTTAATTTCATTAAGTTTAAAAATAATAGGCATTCTTTATTTTAAGAATGCCTATTCTCATTATAAATGAATAAATTAACGATCTGCGGGAAATGCATTTGGTGGAGGTGCATATTTATTCATGGGCTTAGCCTCATCTTCTGGTGCTTCCAACTCATATAAAACTGTACCAATTACACCCGCGTTCTGAATGGAACCATTCTCTGAGTTCGCAGCATACGCATCTTTAGGCTTACTAAAAGTAAAGGAAGCAACAGCAGATTCACTCTTACGGAAACCTTCAATTTTCAAAGAATCATGTGCATGTAAGACATAACCGGAATTGCTTCGAGACGCCTCACTACCATCAATAACATCTACACCATCAACACTGGCAACCACTTCAAAGGTTCTCGCTGTGTTATTTTCATACTGAAGTTGATAGCTTTGCCCTTCACGCCCTGACAAATAGTAGCTTTGTCCAACACGATACATTGGAATTCGGTTTCCACGATCATCTACAACAGAAAAACTCACTTTTCCTGCGGCAATAGAAATTGAATTGACTGTTTTACCTTTATAGTTCTTATCTGCATATTGCACGATAGTTTCAGCAAGAGGTGAATCAGATTTACGCTTTAACTGCACTTCAGTCACATGGGAATCAATTTCATCACCCCACTTTGTGCCTAACTTTTCGTCAGCTGCAACTTGATTGTTGGCTGCTTCAGCGGCTGCATCTGCACTGGTCGCTTCGGTTTGAGATTGTGATGCGCTTTCATCTGATTTTTTCGAACATGCAGCTAGAAAAATACACAACAAAAGGCAGAGAAATATATTTATATTTTTCATTATAAAACCTATTTTAAAGTTTATAAGTTACGTAGATTATTATCAAAGTCATAATATCGTAGCTGTTTTGACTGCGCTATTTTTAAATTATTGCAATTATGTAACATTATAACATCTCAAAAAACAAGAGGGATAATGTGATCCCTCTCACTTCTTAATATTTTTAATTAATCCGCAGGAAAGGCATTTGGTGCAGGCGCATAAGTATCCTTAGATTTTTTGGGTAGATCGTATTTAGGGGCTTTTAACTCATACACCACTGTACCAATCACCCCAGTATTTTGAATAGAACCACTGGCAGAGTTGGCAGCATAAGCATCATTTGGCTTACTAAAAATAAATGAAGCTACAGATGAATTACTCTTTCTAAAACCTTCAATCGCAAATGAGCTATATGGTCTTAACACATAACCACTATTTGAACGTGAAGCTTTACTTCCATTGAGAACATCTAAACCATCGACACTTGCAACAACTTCAAAGGTTTGGCTACTGGTATTGGCATAACGCAATTGATAGCTTTGTTCATCACGGGCAGAAAGATAATAACGCTCGCCATCGCGATACAGTGGTAAAATTCGCCCACGATCATCCACAACAGAAAAGCTAATTTTTCCAGCGGCTAAAGAAATGCTGTTAATACTGCGTCCTGAAAATTGCTTACTGGCATAACGAATTTGAGTTTCATCAATAGGATGACTACTCAAACGTTTTAAATCAACTTGAGTTACATATGAACTTACGTCATCTCCCCATTTCGTTCCCAAACGCTCTTCTGACTTTACTCGATTTTGGTTGGAAATAGACGTTGGTGCAGCTTTAGCTGTTGCTGAGGTAGGTGATGGTGCAGATTCGATTTCTTGTGAAGTAGCATCCTGCGTTGAAGAATATTTTGCAGTACTACAAGCGCTGATTAAAGCACAAAGACATAACCATAATAATAGTTTGGATTTATACATATTCTATTTCCAGTTTTTAAATTTTATTCAAATCAGTATAGTCAAATTGACAATCATATTACATCTAGAATTGTTGAGTATATTTTAAAAAATTTAACTGAATAGTTTGCCTTAAAGTAAATTCCAAATGCTTAAACGGATATTCAACAGCTTCATTTTACCTGTACATAGAATTGTTTTTTATAGTGATTTATCTTAGCCAATGTGAAAAATATACTTATTTCTTAAAAGGATAAATATCAACACAAATCAAAAACTGTATGTAGAAATACAGTTTTTGATTTCATACCAGCAACTACTCAGCGTGTACAGGTCTTAGAGTTAAAATCTGTTCACTACGTCCGAATGGCCCATAAATATCATGTAAGACGGAACTGGTTAAACCAATACCATCTTCACCATACTGTTGTACGGTTTCTAAACCTAACCATTGACCTTGAGGCAAACGATATAAATGAATTTGTAAATCTAGATTTGGGAAGCCCCAATTAAAAGGGGGTGTTTGTCTCGCCACGACACCATTTGCAGTATCGACCATTCCCATTAACTTCACAAATGCCGATGTCGGTTGACCTTCAACCATATCCAAAGTATTGCTAAGCCATACAATACCAGCTCCCTGTCGACGTTGCTCAGTCCTTGCTTCAATCGAATGAATATATCCACCAGGCCACTGACGTATTTCATGCCAAATCGGTAACTGTTCAGGCGTTCCAATAGATTGATCCTCTAAACCTGCAACACTTTGACTATTGCTGGTCATCATGCGCCAAGTTCTCGCCACAATACTTATTTTACCTTGTGTGACCATTTCGGATTCAATCAGTTCAATGGTCTTGCCAGCTCGAATTACTTTTGTCCGAATATAAAATTCGCCACCCGCAATTAATCCAAGAATATCTAAACTTATGCGACCAATTCGAACATCATTTCGAGGTGAAAAATGCTCTAATTCAGCACAAATAACCCCTGTCGCTGGTGCCATATGTTGCTCATGCGCATTCCAAGCCCCTTGAGCATGATGTGTCGATTGATAATGTGCAGTCACTACACCCTGTTTATCAGTATGACGCTGAATCAATTGATAATATGCAGACATAAACTTCCCTATCACTCTTAAAAATCATTCGCTATACATATAATCCCGCATTATTTTTGTACTCGACTTAAGTAAAGAAGTCTAATACTAATAGGAAAAATGACCCTTAGCGTTCAATATTTTACACAGGATTGAACGCTTAGATTTAAAGTGAGATATTGAAAAGAGTAACATATTGAAAAGTCAGTGTTTGAAAGCCGAGATTTAACCAATGAGTAAAACGACGCCAGAGAAAATCAGACAATAAATACCAAAGAAATGCCAACGACCATGTTCAAGCCAACTCGATAGCCATTTTAAAGCAACAAGACCTGCAATAAAGCTAAACAGCATCCCAAACATACTGGGTAAAAGCAGTTGAGCTAAATGGATATTTTGAAAATTCTCGGCATGTAGCAATCGATAAAGCTCTTTTACAATCACCGCTGGGGTTAACACCACTGCCAAGGCAAAACTAAACTCTTCCGCTTTTTGGCGAGCAACACCTAAAAATAATCCTGTTGAAATTGTTGCACCTGAACGTGAAAAACCACGAAATGGCAAGCATAAAGCCTGAACAGCGCCAATCCATGCCGCACTTTTCACCGTCACATCACCAACCTGTCCACGATCTAATCGAGAGGATAAAATAATCAATACACCAGCAGAAGCTAAAGCAGCAGCCATTAATTTTGAGTTGCTAAACAATTGCTCGATTTCAAAGTGGCTTGCCCCAGCAAAAAAAACATGTTTGATCATCGATTGCAGTACCAATCCGAGTACGCCCGTGATGCCTGTTGCAACAATCACAAACCATGCTTGTTTTTTAAAGCGATCCCATGACGAAAAATAGGTTGTGCGCCAAGACTTCCAAAAATACACAATGACCGCAAACATGGTTCCTGTATGTAGCATCACCAATAAAAACGTCATATCAGGCGCTGATGGGTCAAAACCCATCAATTTTTCAGCCACAATCACATGCGCTGAACTGGATACAGGCAGCAGTTCTGCAAACCCTTGTATGATGGCAAGAATAAGTACATGAAAAATAGTCATCAACAATCTCAATGGATTAGAATTATTGATGTCTTATACGTTTACAGCATTAAATCTAAATTAAATTAAACTTAAACCCAGCGAAAATTAACTCAGCCTTCTCGCCGATTTCGCTACAACCTTTAACGCTGATTTGAATAATCTCGTGCACCAAACAAAGCTGTCCCAATACGTACCATGGTTGACCCTGCGGCAATGGCTTCCACCATATCTCCAGACATCCCCATGCTTAACGTATCCCAATCTTCAGCATGCGCATGATGAACTTTAACCTGATTAAACAATTGCTTTGCATCACTAAATGCTTGCGGATGATCAGGTGCAGGAATCACCATTAAACCACGCAACTTTAAATTCTTTAATTGACTGATTTGTTTCACCAGATCTGCAACTTCATCAGGCTGACAACCGTCTTTACTGTCTTGTGCATCAATATTGACTTGCAAGCAAATATTTAATGGCGTTTGAGTCGCTTCTCGTTGATTTGAGAGACGCTCTGCAATGATAAAACGATCAACACCATGCACCCACGCAAACTTTTCAGCAAGATGCTTGGTTTTATTGCGCTGCACATGACCAATAAAATGCCATTCGATCTCTAAATCTGTTAAATCTTCAATTTTTTCGAGCGCTTCTTGTAAATAATTCTCGCCAAAAGCACGCTGACCCGTAGCATACATTTCTTTTAATAACGTACTTGGATGTGTTTTGGAAACTGCCAACAACTGTACCTGACTCACATCTCGATTTGCAGCCAAACAAGCCTGCTGAATTTGCGCGAGTACATGATTTCGAGCTTGATTTAGATCATTCATTGACAAGGTTCTCATTTCATAAAAATTTCAGCTTCCAAGCAATGAAATTGTTGGTTATGCTGAGTGAAAGGCCTTATTATTCTACAAAATAATTAAGCAAATAGGTTTTTATTCGGGGACATTATGGATATTACAGAATTATTGGCGTTTTCCGTCAAAAACGGTGCATCTGACTTACACCTTTCAGCAGGTATGCCACCGATGATTCGTGTCGATGGTGAGGTCCGTCGTATCAATTTACCAGCATTGGAACATAAAGAAGTTCACAGACTGGTTTATGACATCATGAATGATAAACAACGTCGTGATTTTGAAGAACAATTAGAAACTGACTTCTCATTTGAAGTTCCAGGTATTGCCCGTTTCCGTGTCAACGCATTCAATCAAAACCGTGGTGCGGGTGCTGTATTTCGTACCATTCCTTCTAAAGTATTGACCATGGAAGATTTAGGTTTAGGACAAATCTTTAAAGATCTTTGTGAATTACCCCGTGGTTTGATCCTTGTAACAGGTCCAACAGGTTCCGGTAAATCAACCACATTGGCCTCTATGATTGACTTTATTAATGACAGTCGCTATGACCATATTTTAACGGTCGAAGATCCAATCGAATTTGTACACCAATCTAAAAAGTGTCTCATCAACCAGCGTGAAGTGCATCGTGATACACATGGCTTTAATGAAGCACTGCGTTCTGCGTTACGTGAAGACCCTGACATTATCTTGGTTGGTGAGATGCGTGACCTTGAAACCATTCGCCTTGCTTTAACAGCAGCAGAAACAGGTCACTTGGTTTTCGGTACACTACACACCACATCAGCGGCAAAAACCATTGACCGTGTGATTGACGTATTCCCTGCTGAAGAAAAAGACATGGTCCGTGCCATGTTATCAGAATCATTACAAGCGGTTATTTCACAAACCCTACTGAAAAAGAATGGTGGCGGACGAGTTGCAGCACACGAAATCATGATCGGTATTCCTGCAATTCGTAACTTAATCCGTGAAAACAAAGTTGCACAGATGTATTCAGCAATTCAGACCGGTGCAAACTATGGTATGACCACATTGGATCAGAGTTTAAAAACGCTGGTCGCCAAAGGTGTTATTAGTCCTCAAGTTGCAAGAAATGTAGCAAAACAACCAGAATCATTCTTATAAAATGGATTATTGAGGTTTAAAAAAGATGGACTTTAATGACTTGCTCAATATGATGATTGAGCAAAAAGCATCAGACTTATTTATTACCGCCGATGTTGAACCATCAATGAAAATTAATGGTCAAATTGTTCCTGTGGTAAAAACCAAGTTAAACGGCGAAATTATTATGCAATTGCTTAACTCTATTATGAGTGAAAAGCAGCGTAAAGAATTTGCTGAGACGCGTGAATGTAACTTTGCCATTACCAATCGCGATAAAACTGCGCGTTTCCGTGTCAGCGCTTTTCAACAACGTGATATGCCTGGAATGGTTTTGCGTCGTATTGAAACTCAAATTCCGACTATGGATGAGCTTAAATTACCGCCTATTCTTAAAGATCTCGCAATGACCAAACGTGGGATCATCATCTTTGTTGGTGCAACAGGGACAGGTAAATCAACCTCGCTTGCATCCATCATTGGTTATCGCAATCAAAATTCTAAAGGTCATATCATCACCATTGAAGACCCAATTGAATTTGTACACGAACATGCAGGATGTATTATTACCCAACGTGAAGTGGGAATTGATACAGATTCTTTTGAAATTGCGCTTAAGAATACTTTGCGTCAAGCACCAGATGTGATCTTGATTGGTGAGATCCGTTCTCGTGAAACCATGGACTATGCCATTGCCTTTGCTGAAACAGGTCACTTAGTATTTGCCACACTACATGCCAACAATGCCAACCAAGCAATCGACCGGATTATTCACTTCTTTGAGTCTGACCGTCATAGCCAATTGTTTATGGATTTATCGCTTAACCTCAAAGCCATGGTTGCACAGCAATTGATTCCAACACCAGACGGTAATTCTCGTCGTGCTGCAATTGAAATTCTCATCAACTCACCCTTAGTTTCAGATTTAATCCGTAAAGGTGATGTACATGAAATTAAGGATTTGATGAAGCGCTCTCGTGAATTGGGTATGCAGACATTTGACCAAGCTTTATTTGACCTCTATAAAGCGGGACAAATTACCTATAAAGACGCACTTAAACATGCCGACTCTCCAAATGATTTACGTCTACAAATCAAATTGGATGAAGAAGGTGGTGCACAACTACTCAATTCAAATAGCAAACTCACCTTTGATGGACAGTAGTTCAAAAGTAAAAATGAGCTGATATAAAAAGAGGGGGCTTGGTTAAGCCCCCTCTTCATTTGTTGTATTTATGTGATTCTAGCGCTTACGATAAGCTTCCTGACATGCAGGTTCATCACAATAACCGTACAGATTCAAAGAATGTCCAGTCAATTGAAAGCCGTGTTTCTCAGCTACCGAATGTTGCTCATGCTCGATGGTTTCATTAGTAAATTCAACGACTTTGTTACAATTTTGGCAAACCAAATGATCATGATGATCTTCTTGCATAATTTCAAAAACAGAATGATTGTTTTCGAAATGATGGCGCTGAATGATTCCAGCAGCTTCAAATTGTGTTAACACACGATATACGGTCGCTAGACCGACATCTTCACCTTGTTCGAGTAATGTTTTATAAATGTCTTCCGCGCTCAAGTGGTGTTGTCTTGAATTTTCTAATAATTCCAAAATCTTGATTCGTGGTAGGGTAACTTTAAGTCCAGCTTTGCGTAAATCTTGATTTGAAATAGGCATATAAAAAGGTCTCTCAACAAATTTTAAGTTGGAATATGCAACAGAGTTGAGATGCAGTATGATCTATCCTTGGATCAATTGCATCATAATTAATTTGGGATAGTGTAGCAAAATGCAAAAAATCATGCTGACGTTATTCGTCGCTTCTTTACTTGGTGGTTGTTCTGTATTTGGAGTATACAAAGTCGATATTCCTCAGGGAACACCGTTAACCCAAGCTCAAGCTTCAAAAATTCAAGTCGGTATGACCTACCAACAAGTACAATTCTTGTTGGGTAGCCCAACAGTCTCAGATCCATTGAATCCAGGACGATGGGATTACATTTACAACTATATCCCAGGAACTTACGCGAAAAAAGCGAAAATTCCCGCAGCACATGGCCAACATTTAAAGGTTTATTTTGATCAATCAGGTGTCGTAAACAAAATTGAAGGTTTAGAAACCATTCCTGAGTCTCAACCTGGTTTACCTGCTTCTAAAGAAGCAATATTGAATGCGCCCCCACTATAGACACTTTGCGATAAAAAGAAACCCCTCAATGAGGGGTTTTTCATATGCATTCAATTGTTTAAAGCGATTATTGTAAATAACGCCTTATTTAAATAACAATTGTTGATAGCGATTGCCACGGCAGTAACGTCCGACAGGATTTGCTTTTGCGCGATTGCGACGAATATCTTTTGGATTAATCGTTAAAGCTCTATAAATTTCAACACGATCACCTGCTTGTAGCAAATGCGATTGCGCTTTTATTTTCACTCCAAAAATACCAAAACTAAAATTTTCAGGCAATTCTACTTGTTGCGCCAATCCACTTTGCGCAATAGCATCAGCAATCGTCATGCCTTGAGAAAATTGTAACTCAATGTGAAATTGTTGCTTTTCGGCAGCATATGCCACCCAAATCTTTGCCACGCGATTCACCTTGACCCTTAAATTAACTGTCCAATATAGGATACCAATGCCAACACAATACTCAAAGGTAAAACAATTCGTACCGCAATACGCCAAATATTATAAAACGCTTCTGAACTAAAATTGATTGCTTTACGCAGATGGCTGATTTTCATGATCCAACCCACAAAGATCGAATAAATCAAGCAAATGACCAAGCCCCAAATCATCAGCAATGGATTAAACAGCACTGCAATGTTTGGAATTGCCCAAATGAATAATGCCACCAACAACACTACAAATTGAATAAGTATTGCGACTTGGCGTTGAGCTAACTGTTCTTTGCCGAGTTGTAATAATAACGCGGCTGAAATGACTGTAGTAAATAATAAAGTATAGGCAGGGATTTGTGCTGAAGCTGCAAAAAAACCAAAGGCAATCACAGCAACCAGTTGCGCAATCCAAATCGGTAAAGCTGTTTTAGATGCCTCATTATTCTGTTGGACATTCAACAAGCTGGTTTGCCAATACAAGCCTAAACCGAGACCTGTGGCCACAAGGGCTAAAATCGTTGCATTGCCCCACTCTTTAAACTCTACAGGAGTAACATGCCAAGCGGATAAGTGTGTACCGAAAACCTGTGCAAGGATTAAAGAAAGCAGTACGCCTAGCGTGATCAAACCCACTAAAATTTGACGAGGCGCAAAAGACAAAGCAAAAGCCACTACAGCGGCACCTGCAAATAACAAATGACCTTCTATCGGTAAATTCGCAATCTGCACAGTACTTTGGCTGATATTCGATAAAATCCCGCCCGCTAAGAATGGAATAAAGATAACAGCCAGCCAACCCACAATACGCCACGATTGAGATGCGTCAGCATCACGAGTTAAGCTAGACAAGGCATTGAGTGCAGTTGTTTTAGAACGCTTTGCTAAAGCAACTTCTAAATAAGTAATCGGCAATGCCAACACCAGCATTGACACTAACCACAATATCCAAAAATCAATTTGCCGATCAATTTGAATATCCAGACTTGGAGCTAAGCCTGCGATAATTATAAATGATAAACAAAATGCCATGAGCGGCGATAACCATCGTGACATAGAATAATCCTGCATGAGGTGTTTCGTAAAAAGTTCTGCTATTTTGCCTTTGTCGATGCTGAAAATCAAAGCTTAAAAGAAAAAAGCAAATCACCCCTCGATGATTTGCTGCGCTAGATCTTGTTATAATCTTTGTTATTTCTTTTTATCCCCTCTGAATTTTTTTAGTTAGAGAGCTGGTGATTCCCATAATTTCACAATCATAAAATGCCTGTAAATTATGAAAAAAATCTTGCAAACCAATTTTTGCCTTTTTTCTTTTCGTTTTCTTTAATGATCCCCATCATATTTAATTTTACAGCCCCCACATAATCTGCATCATCATGTTGAATATGATTAATTAACCATTTAGACAACACCTCATGCAATTCTTTTTCTATAGAATGCCCTTCTTCAAAACTGGTACGATAACTTTCGATACGTTTAATAAATAAGTCATGTACACGTTTATGAGGAACACGGTATTTATAACCCGCTTCTTCTTGTAAGCTTTCTTCAAAGGTGAAATGGGATTGTGTATAGTCAATAATATTATCAAGAATTTGCTTAATACGAGCGCGATCCGTTGCCATACCGATTTCATCAATTTCATTGATGTAATCCAAAATCCGTTTATGTTGATCGTCGATCACATCGATACCCGTATTATATTCTGGAATCCATCTCATCTTCATACGATCACCTTAAAATAATGTCTTGACCTTCAGCAACCATATTAACGGCTATCTCTCTAAATAAAAATGAACTGTATTAGTCGGGATTCATTAAAAAAACTATGAAATAAATTAAGTTATTGTTTATACTTGAATATTATTTTAATCCGCACTAAAAGAGTAAGATATTTTTTAACCAATTATTAAGTTTAAATAATTTTATAGATGGTCTATATTTATTATTTAGCATGAATAAATGATTATGCGTGTGTAATCCAGAAATTTAAAACAACCACCTCAAATGATATTTTTATTTGCTCTTTTCCATACGATTACTCGTGATAAAAATACTCAATCATTTTTGCAAAATAAAAAAAATATTCTTTTGTGATTTTGTTATATTTTTAAATACTTTCTTTATTCAAGTGAAAATTATTTTATATGTGCTATTTTTATCCCAATTATTTCATGATCCACTTTTAAAAGAGCTGAAATATAAATTTTATCACGGCAATTTTATATAATAGACTTCTTTCATAAGTCCTTTTTAAAACCATAAATCGACATAAAATCGCCCTCATCCTAGCCTTATCCCAAAGTGAGAAAGAACTTTCAATCCCAATATGATTCACGCCACATCATCATTTTTTGATTTATGAAAGATCTTTAATATTTAAACAATTATAACGATATTATTACTCATTTTTTTCAATAGAATATAATTACACATTATTATTTCATTATCTTCTCTTTGCTTTAACAACATCAAAATATTCCGTTAAGTCTCAAAGATGACCATCCTATACAATTGAATATGGGACTTTGATCATTCAAAATAATGCGATTTACAATAAATAATCCGAAGTAATTTTTACAGGATATCGTGAAAAAGACTGCAAACGAATGATAAGGAAATTGCTATCAATCTAAGATAATTCTTGCATCTATAGTTGGTGCAAAAGCACCTATAAAAACCTGAATGGGCTAGATAAATTGAATTATTTTTTATTTTTACAATGATTTATGTTTTAAAAAAACATGGAGTTAGCGAATAACGACTTCCCCCAATCTCATATGAATTCATTCAGATCAAACTAATATTGATCTGCCTTGGTGACTCTAACCAAACTTGGATCAGCAGCCTCACGAGCAAGTCTTTCGACATGTGTTGTTGCTGTTTTTATCACTTGACCATCTTTAAATAAAATCATCTCACCAGGCTGGTATGCAGTCCAAACTTCATTTTGAGTTAATGGCTCTGTGGTAATCACGGCAACACGATCTTCTTTTGTTGTAAATTGACTAAAATCAATATCAACATCAATATCGACTAAGCGTGCATATGTAAATGGATACTCACGTACAATCCAATGCAGCTTCGTTGTCGCATAACTAAACAATGCTTGTCCATTGGAGAGGCAAAAATTAAAAGTGCCATATTCTGCAATTTTAGGTGAAATTTCTTCAAGCAAGGCAAATACATCATTTAAACTCGGTTCAAAATAACCAAATCTTAAAACCAGCTGTTCAAGCAAATAACAAAATGCCAGCTCACTGTCGGTACTGCCTACAGGGGTAAAACGCCCTGACAAATGTGGATGGAAGTTATGTAAATCACCATTGTGCGCAAAAATCCACTGTCTGCCCCATAACTCACGAATAAAGGGATGGGAATTTTCTAAAGTGATTTTACCTTGAGTTGCTTTACGAATATGTGCAATAACATTCCGCGATTTGATTGGATAGTTACGTACCAGTTCAGCAATCGGTGATAAGACTGCAGATTGATTGTCGACAAATAAACGACATGCTTTATCTTCAAAAAAGGCAATACCAAACCCATCAGAATGATCAGAGGTTATTCCTGCGCGTTGAGAAAACCCACGAAACGAAAAGGTAATATCAGTGGGAGCGGCGCAGTTCATTCCAAGCAATTGGCACATAGTGTATTCATACAACATTTTATTTATAAGAATATTGTGCATGACTACGCATCTGCTTGCAAATCTCAATAACTGAAAATAACTGCAAACAGATGCATATTAGACCAATGACTTAACATAGATCAGCAGAATAATTGGGTACTTATTCGCGGATCAAACTCTAAGTCCCCTTATTTTTCGGACACTCAGCGATTAACCATTTTGTTTAAAACAAAATTTTTGGCAATTTCATTGACATCTAAAAAGACAAAATAATCTAAACAATTAAATGCTTCATCGTGATATGCCTGTTTCGATAAACGCGCATTCATTTTCAGATAGACATCAAACAACTTTGGAATTCGTTCGTCTTGTGGAAAGCTATACTCTGGATGACTTGGTTCAAAAGCGAGATTTGCCTTTATATCAATCGACTGTTTGGCAGTCATTTTCTTCAAATGCTGATGTGTATAGTAAGCACGTGCCTTATTGTCTTCCAAACGAATGCTGACACATCCCATTAAGTGTTTTGCCTTCATTTTCCACAGTACTGTCGGAACCAAATTTAACCACAACATCGACAATGCGCGTCCATTACGATAACGCGGATGTACACAAGTACGGCCTATTTCCACAATATTAGATAGATGTGAAAGTTGAGAAACATCAAATTCTTGTGCGCTATAACTACGTGCAAGCTCATGCCCCTGAATCAACTTCAGACGTGTATAGGCAACAATCTCATTGCTCCATTTATCACGTAATACCGCATGCTCACAATCAAGGTCATATAAATCTTGATCTAATCCATTTTCAAATGTAATGCCAAACTGATCTGCGAATTGTACTGCACGAAATTTTTGTACTTCTTTGAGTTGTTTCAGGTCTTCAACCCATTCAAATTTATATTGTGATTGTGCTTTTTTAGGTTTTGGTAAGGGTAAATTTAAGTTCTGGAAGTTCTGACGATACTGATTTAATTTTGCGAACATATTTTCGACTCCTTGAGCTTTTACTTACACTAGGCAATCCCGATGACACTTATATGACGAAAAAATGACCGTTTAAAAACACGCTATGAATGGTGAATTTGAAATAAAATCGGCAAAATAAAAAAGCCAATGTTTTCACACTGGCATTTTAAAAAAAATAATCTATAGATTAAAAATTATTTCTGAGGCTTGGCACGGTTGGTAATTAAGGTTCCTACACCATGATCGGTAAAGATTTCTAAGAGTGTTGCATGAGGTACCCGCCCATCTACAATGTGCGCACTCACAACCCCACCTTTAACCGCATCTAAGGCACAACCCACTTTAGGAATCATGCCCCCGTAAATCACCCCAGTTTCAATGAGACGATCGACTTCTTGAGTACTAAGACCAGTCAGGAGGTTTTTATTTTCATCTAAAACACCTGATATATTGGTCAATAGAATCAATTTTTCCGCACCTAAAGCTTCTGCCACTTTACCTGCAACCAAATCTGCATTGATATTATAAGTTTGACCATCTTCATCTACACCTAAAGGCGCAATCACAGGAATAAAATCACTTTGGGTAAACATTTCTAAAACGTCAGTTTTAACCCCAGTCACTTCCCCAACTAGACCTAAGTCAATTTGCGTGACTGTACCATCAGCAAGTGTCTTTTCCATCAAGAGCTTTTGAGCACGCAATAAATTACCGTCTTTACCCGTTAAACCAATGGCACGTCCACCATGCTGATTAATCAGATTAACGATAGATTTATTAACGCTGCCGCCTAAAACCATCTCAACCACTTCCATGGTTGCAGCATCTGTTACCCGCATTCCATCAATACGATCAGACTCACGGCCCAACTGTTTAAGCAATGAATCTACTTGTGGACCACCACCATGTACGACAATCGGATTTAAACCTACAGTTTTGAGTAAAACGATATCGCGAGCAAATGAGCTTTCCAACTCTGGATCAGTCATTGCATTGCCACCATATTTTACAACGAGTGTTTTACCTGAAAATCGTTGAATATATGGCAAAGCCTCTGTCAATATTTGCGCTTTGTCGATGCCAGTATGCTGATGTGGCATTCGCCTCTCCTTAGTGAGCTGTAGGAATTAGACTGATGAATATGGATGATGCAAGAAATCAGTGTGCCTGTAGAATATCTTGGGCGATCATAGGATAACGATCACTGAGCATAGACGCAAATGTCTGACGAATTTCATTTAAACAATTTGGACAATCTGCATCAAAACGTACGGTAAAATATTCACCTGTATTTGATGCCCGAATAATGCCAAAACCATGCTCAAAATCAAGGCGAACACCATCAATTTTACTCAGCTCAGCACCAAATTGTTGACTGAGCTGTTCGATCTCATTCAAAACAATTTTCGGATCAGTTCGATGGGTACTGATATAAGTATCTTCAGTATAAAAACGGTCAGGATAACAGGCTAAGATTTCAGACAATGTTGCTTGAGGAAAACAACATAAGTATTCCATCACACGTAAAGCCGCATATAGACCATCGTCATAACCAAGTCCACGCCCATCATTAAATACATAATGACCGGCGTACTCACCACCAAAGACAGCTTGGCCTTTTGATTGCGACATGTATTTGCGTAAAAAACTACTGCCAGTCCGAATCATCTTGGCTTGACCGCCCAAACGTTCAACCACTTGACGTACCATAGATGAACATTTCACATCAAATACAATTTCATGCAGTGGGTGATCTTTTAAACACATTTGGGCAAACAATGCTAAAAGCCGATCCGCTGAAATAATATGGGCATTTTCATCCAATAGAACCACACGATCGCCATCACCATCTAAAGCAATACCAATGTCTGCCTGATGATTAAGTACATTTTGTCGTAATAATTCTAAATGTGTGGCTTGTGAAGGATCTGGTGCATGGTCGGGGAAGTTTCCATCAGCATTACAGCGTAATGCAATCACCTCACAACCCAATTTTTTTAAAACAAGATTGGCACAATAGCCTGCTGAACCATTTAAACCATCAATCACGACTTTGAGTGGTTGGGTTAACTGAATATCTTTTAATAACGCAGACTGATAGGACAGACAAAATTCAGATTTAATTTGATGAGTCGCGGTTTGAATCACAGATTCTGCATCAATCCATGGCAACTGTTCACTTTGCAGATAATTTTTTGCTTGAATGCCTATGTTTTGAATCATTTCAGGAGACGGTGGCTCAAACTGCATAATCCATTTAATACCATTGTCGGTTTTTGGATTATGACTGGCTGTGACCATGATGCCATTGCCCTGCGTATTTCTTGCGGCAAAGTACAATTGTGGTGTAGCACAACAACCTATTTCAGTGACTTCAATGTCTTTATTTTGAAATACCTGTTTGATAATTTGAGCATACGCAGGACTGCTTAATCGAGCATCGTATCCCAAGGTAATTTTTGATTGACCCTTTTCAATCAGTTGATCAACTAAAGCATATGCGATTGCCTGAATCAATTCAGGTGGCATCATTTCAACTTTTCCACGAATATCATAAGCGCGGAAAATCTGAAAAGGAAAATCATTCATCTTTTTCATAAGCAAAACTTCTATTTGCTTAACCCTTTATTTCGTCAGCTTTATCGCTCTAATGATAAGCAAGCAATTCATTTATATGAAAATATTTATATCGGGTCAAATGCAATATACTAAAAAACTCTTGATAATATATTCAATTTTATATACAGCGTTATACATACTTTTTGTTACAATTCAATATAACATTAAAAAAGCCTGATAAATCAGGCTTTAAAAATGATGAGAAAAACTTAGTTCTTCCCAGTGTGACCAAAACCACCAGCACCACGTTCAGTCGCTTCAAATTCACTTACAATATCAAATTGCGCTTGAACTACAGGCACTAAAACATACTGTGCTAAACGCTCACCTGGTTCCAAAGTAAAGGTGGTTTGACCACGATTCCAAACAGAAACCATCAATTCGCCTTGATAATCTGAATCAATTAAGCCAACCAAGTTGCCCAATACGATCCCATGCTTATGGCCCAAGCCCGAACGTGGTAAAACCAGACCAGCAAAATTAGTATCTTCAATATAAATGGCCATACCTGTTTTAATCAACACAGTTTGACCAGGTTCAATTTGAATCGCTTCTTCTACACATGCACGTAAGTCCAAACCCGCTGAACCTGTTGTTGCATATGTTGGCATTGGCCATTCTTGACCTAAACGTTGATCAAGTACTTTTACTTGAACTTTCATATTGAAATCCTTGATTAAATAAAGCTGTTAAAGGTTCTTCTATGTCTTTCGATCTGTTTAAAAGCAAATCGAAAGAAAAATAAAAGAACTGATTTAAAAAATTAACGTTTTAATAACGCTTTTAAGTTTTGTAAATATTGCTGTGCCTGTTGTTTAGGATCAACATTTTCAGCTAATTTTTTCTTACGCCCTAACCAATCCAACTCATCTTGAGGTAATTCATCTAAGAAGCGGCTTGGGGTCATTTGTTTCATTTGCCCACCATTTTTACGCTGCTCAGCCAAAGTTAAGGTTAAACCTTGTTGTGCACGGGTAATACCCACATACATTAAACGGCGTTCTTCTTCGATTGTTTCAGCGGCAATGGAGTTCTTATGTGGCAGAAGCTCTTCTTCTAAGCCCATAATATAAACAAATGGAAATTCCAGACCTTTAGATGCATGTAATGTCAGTAGGTTAACTTTATCGGTGTCTTCATCTTCCTGCTGTTGCTCAAGCATATCCAGCAACACCATTTTACGAATCACACTTTCAATGTTCTTTTCATCTACATCTTCAGCACGGTTGATTAAGCTTTGAATACTGGTATAGAGCATCTCCACATTATCAATCTTGGTTTTTTCTTGTGCAGGCGTTGCAGCAGTTTCACGTAAATAATCGATATAGCCAGCATCATTCATCATTTGACGAATTTTAGGAACAGGTTCATCGTCATCTAACAATTCACGAGTGAAATCATTGATAAAGCCAGCAAACTCAGCCAATTGTGTGGTGGCCTTTTTCGGCATTACCATAGTTAAGCGTTGATCACTTGCCGCAGCCAACAGTGATAAATGATTTTCTTGGGCAAAAAGACCTAACTTTTCAAGTGTTACAGGGCCAATTGCACGTTTAGGCGTATTGATAATACGAAGAAAAGCACTGTCATCTTCAGGGTTGATGATGATACGTAAGTAGCTCATCACATCTTTAATTTCTGCACGACCAAAGAAAGATTGACCACCAGAGAGCTTGTATGGAATCTGCATTTGACGTAGCTGAGTTTCCAATACACGTGCTTGGAAATTTCCGCGATACAACACCGCATAATCTTTCCAGTTTTTGCCATTCATCAATTTATGCGTAAGTAGATCTTTTACTACACGTTCAGATTCATCATCATCATTACGACACGTAATGATTCGAATGACCTCACCATGACCTTTATCACTCCACAACTTTTTATCGAAGATATGTGGGTTATTTTCAATGACATGGTTCGCGGCTTTTAAAATACGACTGGTAGAGCGGTAGTTTTGCTCCAGCTTGATCACTTTTAAATTACGAAAATCTTCTTTGAGCAATGCCATATTTTCAGGCTTTGCACCACGCCACGCATAAATGGATTGGTCATCATCGCCTACAGCGGTGAACTGCCCCATCACACCGACCAATAATTTTACCAAAATATATTGCGCGGTATTGGTATCTTGATACTCATCCACAAGTAGATAGCGAACCCGGTTTTGCCAGCGATCACGAACTTCAGCATTGTCTTGTAAGAGGCGTGTTGGCATCACGATCAGATCATCAAAATCTACGGCATTATAAGCCCGTAAATTTCGTTCATATAATTGATATAAATGGGCAAACTGCACATCTTCTGGTGTTTCACAAGTCGTATGTGCTTGCTCAGGCACAATCAAATCATTTTTCCAATCTGAAATCTTTTTCATGGCTTTAGCAATCAATTCTTTGCTTTCAGCGCCCGATAAATTATCACGATGCATCAAGTCCATAAGGATACGCTTACAGTCATCAGCATCAAGGATTGAGAAATTATTTTTCAGTGGGGTATTTTTCAACTCAATTCTTAATAAATTTAAACCAAAGGTGTGGAAGGTTGAAACTGAAAGCCCTTTCCCTTCTTCTTTACCCAACAACTTACCCACACGTTCTTTCATTTCACGTGCAGCTTTATTGGTAAAGGTCATTGCGGTAATCCGATGCGCAGGAATCCCACACTGCTGGACCAAATACGCAATTTTTCTTGTAATTACTGAGGTTTTACCTGAACCCGCCCCTGCAAGTACTAACAAGGGTCCTTGAGTATATTTCATGGCTTCAAGTTGCTTGTCATTCAGTTGACTTGCTTTCGACATTGTTCATCCTCTAAAAACTTCGAGCTCGATTATAGTCATCTAAAGTAGAGTTGCAAAATGCTTAATTTGAATTTTTCCAATATAAAAACCAGATAAAAATAATTTCAGTTAAATTCTGCTTTAGTTTCAAACCTTATTATTTCAATACTCTATTTTGTTATGAGTTGTTGTTATTCAGTTGGCTAGTGATCAAGTGGCGAAAGCATAACCAAAAGCCATCATAACACCTAGAAAATAGCAGCAAGAAGAGAGACCGTTATAGCATCAACGCTGGTTTTAATGATAAAAAATCTGAACCGCAACCTTAAACAGATTGATGCGGTTTAAATAAAAATTTGGAGCATAAAAAAAGGAATCATAGCGAACCATGACTCCTTTTCAATGCTTTCAACTCAATGCCTTCAACTAAAAAATACGTTACTCTTGTTACGATTTCTTAGTTTGTCAGATATTAGTTTGCTGCATAAATGCTGATTTCTACACGACGGTTCTGTTCACGACCCGCTGCAGTTGAATTATCTGCGATTGGGTTTTGTGAGCCATAACCTTGGGTATCAATACGGCTTTGCACGCCTTTACCTTTAAGGTAGTTTGCAACTGAGTATGCACGGTTTTGAGACAATGGAATATTGATTGAGTCATTACCCGTATTATCTGTATAACCCGTAACAAGAATTACACTCTTGTTATCTTCCATTAAAGTTTGAGCAACTTTATTTAAAGTGCCGTAGAAGTTCGGCTTAATTGTTGATTTGTTGGTATCAAACGTGATGCTACCAGGCATAATTAACGCAACAGAACCATCTGGATTACGGTTAACTTCTACACCAGTACCCTGCATTTGTTGGCGTAATTTCTTTTCTTTATTGTCTAAATAAAGACCAGTACCCGCACCTAAAAGCGCACCAATTGCTGCTGCACGATTGTTTTGTGCAGATGAGTTTGCATTACCACGAGACAAACCATAGCCCGCTGCTGCACCGATCAAACCACCAATAGCAGATTTGTCGTACTCCATACCGCCGATATTATTACCAGTTGATTGACAGCCAGAAAGTACTAAAGCCCCTGCTGTAAGTGTTGTAATTAATAGTGCACGCATTGCATGCCTCCAAGTTGTGTTTTTTGTTAGCTTAATTTTGGTATAAAAAACAAAGCACCACTATAGGCGTTTTGTTAACAATCACGTATTTTTTTACATTTTGTAATATTTACAACAAAATTTACAAAAGTGATCATCATAATTTATACATAGTCATTAAATGTGTCTTTTTTAATTGCATTGTAACGACTATATTTAGAGTCTGTGGACAATTCGTCTATGTTTACAACGATGTATATTTTTGAGCGAATACGAGGCAGCAAACCCGAAATCTAGTTATGCTAAATCAAGACTAACATGATTTTTCAAGGCCGCAACGTGATAGTAAAAAATATCCTAGTCGCTTGAACTGGCACTCACAATAAATCATTAGGACTGTTCTATGTCATCTCAACAGCAGAAGCAACCTATTTTAAAAAAAATTACGAAAGGTTTAACCGTTGGCTCAGTGATTACTGGTAGTACTTTTTTTCACGGCCCGCCTGTTTTAGCTTTAGGCTTGACCAAATTATTTAAAAAGTCAAAAAAGGTGGATGAAACCAATATCAACATCACCAATAGTTGGTTAAGCGTCAATAATTGGTTGATTGATCATGTTCTTCCAGAAACACAATGGGACATTAGCGTTGATGAAAACTTGGATTTAAATATGCAAGGTCGTTATTTGATGACCTGTAATCATCAAAGTTGGGTCGATACCACCGTAAACCAATATTTTGGCTTAACACGCATGCCACTCACCCGTTTTTTCACCAAATGGGAACTGATCTTTATACCGTTTGTCGGGCAAGCCTTTAAAATTCTGGGCTTTCCAATGATGAAACGCCATACAAAAGAGCAGATTGCAAAAAATCCTGAACTGAAAACACGTGATATGGAAGAAGCACGTAAAGCCTGTGAACAGTTATTAAGCCAGCCTTTTACGCTACTCAACTATCTTGAAGGGACACGCTTTACCCCAGAAAAACATGCTCAACAACAATCACCTTTTACCAATTTACTTAAACCTAAGGCTGGTGGACTCGCACTCGCTTTAAGTATCTTAGGTGATAAGATTGACGCACTGGTGGATATGACCATTGTGTATCCAGATGGTGCACCCGGTTATGGCGAGTTTTGGTTAGGCGAAGTGCCTCGAATTGCAGTCAATATGCGTAAAATTGAGATTCCTGAATGGGTACTGGGCGGCAATTATGAAGATGATGCAGAATATCGCGAACGCTTTCAAAACTGGGTTGATGATTTATGGACTGAAAAAGATCAACTGATTAGCACCATAAAACAAAAATATAACCACTAACTTTCAATTGAAGAAAAAACCACAGAATAGGATGGATATGACAGAGCAAGTTCCACCACTCGAAAATAGTACAGAAACGAAAAACGATATGTCACGAGGATGGTGGATCGCTTTTGGTTATGACATCTTTATGATGTTTATTATCATGTTTAACTTATTCTGTTTATGTGCCAATGCTTTTTTAATGAGTAATTTTGGTGACTGGCTTTTCAATGAAATTCATTTACCGCAAGTTTTACAGTATTACAAAACAGATCTGCACCCATGGGTGATTAAAACCGAAAGCTGGTTTATTACCTTTTTGATTGTTGAATTGGGCATTCGCTGGCTCATCGCAATCATCAACAAACACCATGCGCGTTGGTTTTTCTTTCCATTTATTCATTGGTATGAAATTTTAGCGATTATTCCTTATTTACGTTTTTTACGTTTAATTCGGGTCGGTATTATTGCTTATCATTTTCATGAGTTAGGTTATAAGGTCATTCCCGACAACATTCTAAAACGTGTGCTGTTTTATTATCGAGTGGTAATGGAAGAATTGTCTGACCGCGTGGTTATTACAGTCATTGACGGAATCAAACATGAATTAGATACAAGTTCCAGTCATAAGAAAATCATTCATGATTTGATTGACCATCATAGAGAGCGTTTTGCACAAACCTTAGCGGAAGTCTTACAAGAGTCTTTAGCCACTGAATTAAAAGCACAAAGTCATGTGATTAGCCATAATGTTGGACAGATTGTACGTCAAGCCATTGAAGACACTCCGCAATTGACTCAATTATTGCGCATGATCCCAATTGCAGGCAGTATGATTGAAAATCAGATTCAAAATATTGGGCAACAGTTAGGTGAGAATATTACCCAAGGATTGGTGGAACCTTTCACTGAAGGCAATTTATACAATCCAAACGCGACCTATCAACTAATTTCAACCAAATTAAGCCAGTTAAATATTGAAAATCAGAAGCTTGAAGAACTAGTTGAATCTGTAGTCTATGAAAGTTTAGAATCGTTAAGGAAACAAGTGAAAGTAAAACAATGGCAGCTTGAATTAGAAAAAAATGATCAAGTAAAAGATGAGTGATTCAAAGAATAAGCAATTCATTGAAAATATTTGTATCTTTGCTAGAGAAATCATTCAATATGTTCTAGCATTTGCCCTATTTCACAATTTTTGACGCTTAGATAGAAAAATTTAGGTCACACGCCTTTTAAGGAATAATTATGGCTGATATACGGATTACAGGCAGAATGGTTAATTTTACCCGATTAACCTTCGATACTAATGATCATGATGCCATCCGCCAGCAATTAACTTCAATGATGAGTGAAACCTCTTATCAAGGGGCTTTGGTCATTATTGATACTACAGTTGAACAAGAGCTTATTGCCCTGATTCAACTCATTATCAGTCTAGATTTACAGCCTATGGCTGTGATTGATGGTTTATTGGGTGATCAAGCACGTGCAATTCAATTCCCAGTCTTGCCTGCCGATCGTCCATTGCAACGGATTAAACCGACGAAAGAACAAGTGGTTGAAACTCCAGTAAAAGCACCCGCTGTAGCAACACCAAATGCAAGCGTAGATGCGCCTAAAACATTGAGTCATGTAACCTCATATCATGATGAAATTTTAAGAACTGGACAATGTCTGGTTCAAGATCATGGGGACATCATACTGAATGCTGGTATTAACAGTGGTTCGGAAGTGATTGCTTCAGGAAATATACATATCTATGGCAGTGTTCGTGGTAGAGTCATTGCAGGTGCAGGTGGTAACACCATTGCAAGAATTTTTTGTCATTCACTAGAAGCCGAATTGGTTTCTATTGCAGGAACATATTGTGTGGCAGATGACATTCCTCAAGATGTCATTAAAAAGGCTGTACATATTTACTTGAATGACCAGCAAGAGCTAGTGTTTGAAGCTTTGCAATTTTAAGGTATAAATTAACACCATATAAAACTCGTTTAATCGGGTAAAATGACCATAACAGGAGTGGATTCGGTGGCCAAAATTGTTGTCGTTACATCAGGCAAAGGTGGCGTAGGTAAAACTACGACGAGTGCATCTTTTGCAACAGGATTAGCCCTACGTGGTCATAAAACTGTTGTGATTGATTTCGATGTGGGTTTGCGTAATTTAGATTTGATCATGGGCTGTGAACGCCGCGTGGTGTATGATTTTGTTAATGTCATTAATAACGAAGCACGCTTACAACAAGCATTGATTCGTGATAAAGATATTGAAAATCTATATATTTTACCTGCATCACAAACCCGCGATAAAGATGCGTTGAGCGATGATGGTGTTGCTCGTGTAATCGATGAGCTTTCGCAAGAGTTCGATTATATTATTTGTGACTCACCTGCGGGGATTGAGCGTGGCGCGATTTTAGCCATGTATCATGCAGATGAAGCAATTATTGTAACAAACCCAGAAATCTCTTCTGTTCGAGATTCAGACCGTATTATTGGTATGCTCGACAGCAAGACGAAAAAAGTAGAAAACAACGAAGGGCGTGTTCGTAAGCATTTATGTATTACGCGTTTTAACCCTGAACGTGCCGATAAACAAGAAATGTTGACCATTGACGATATCTCAAAAGATATCTTACGTGTACCAACTTTAGGCGTCATTCCAGAGTGCCCTAGCGTACTTCAGGCATCGAATGAAGGTAAACCCGTCATTCTTTACCAAGAAGCATCTGCTGGGCAAGCATATGATGATTTAGTTGCGCGTTTCTTGGGTGAGGAACGTCCTTATCGACATATTACAGTGAAACCTAAGGGTTGGTTAGCACGGTTATTTGGAGCGTAGAAATGGCAGGATTTTGGAGTAAACTTTTTAGCAATGATGACAAACCATCTAGCGCCCAAACTGCTAAAGATCGCTTAAAAGTTATTGTTGCTTCTGAAAACGGTTTGGGCAAACGTTTAAGCCAAGACAAGATTGACCAAATGAAGAAAGAAATCATGCAAGTGGTTAATCGTTATGTCCGTGGTGTGGATGAACAGCATATTCAAATGCAAGTTCGTTCTGAAGCCAACATTGAAATGTTGGAAATGAATATCAATTTACCTGAAGAACGATAATTTCATTATTGATTAGTCAAGTGAATTGATTCAGGGCAAAATATAGGGCAGAGTCAAAAAGCATTGCTTTTACTCATGCAATATATTTTGCCCTTTTTATTTTAGATTTTTTTCAGCTAAATATTGTATTTATCCTTATTAAACAAAAGCTCAATAAGGTTTATATAATGCTGCAAATCAATCATTTGATTTAGAATTATTTTATTTTGAGGAGATGCTGTTATGGCACTTTCACAGCCAGCAACGTTCAATGAAGAATGGTCAGACGAGCGTGTATTTGCCTACTTAGATCAACTTCCTCCTGAAGGTACCAATACAGATTTTCATGTACTTTATCATGCATTTAAACATATGCGCCCGTTTGACTATGAGCGTTTGTTGACCAAGTTTGTTGCTGATGGTCGAGACATCAATGCAACCAATCCTGAAGGTCAACGTATTCATGATGTGATCGCAGAATATCCGCGTCAAAAAGAAGGTTTCTTAGACGTATTGGCTAAGTTTGCTTAACGACTAAAATACGCGAATAACACAATACAACTCAATATTGTTAATCAATAAATGCCTGATGAATTTCATTGGGCATTTTTATTTTATATAGCCCTCTTTTTCTCAATGTATATCTCAAGGCTCTCTAACGTAGAGTCATCACTATTGAATACAATGATTTAAATACTTATACATATCAACATGAATAAACTTTTCTAAAATCCGCTATTTGATACAGTCTTTAACGATGTTTTAACATCATCGATCTCGATTTAATTCAAACAACAATATGCTGTGTAAACTAAATCCTACAGTTAACTTATCATCTGCCATAAAAAAACCCAGCTTACGCTGGGTTTTTCGAATCAAATCAGTGCTTAGTGAGCAGCGAATTGGTTCATTGTGTTTTTAGCATCGTCATGCGCTTTAAGTGCATTGTCACCAGAGAAGATTTCTTTGTGATCATCACCGATGTCAGAACCCGCCATTGCTTGGTGTTTAACACAAGCAATACCACCACGGATTTCTTTACGTTGTACGCCAGCAACATAAGCCAACATACCTTCAGTACCGAAGTAACCTTGTGCAAGCTCATGAGTAGAAAGCGCAGCAGTATGGTAAGTCGGAAGTGTAATCAAGTGATGGAATACACCAGCTTCACGAGAAGCATCTGCTTGGAATGTACGGATTTTCGAGTCAGCATCAGCAGCCAATTCAGAAGCATCGTACTCAGCGCTCATTAATTTAGCACGGTCATAAGCAGAAACGTCTTTACCTTCAGCAACCCAACGATCGTAAGCTTGTTGACGGAAGTTTAAAGTCCAGTTGAATGATGGGCTGTTGTTATAAACAAGCTTCGCATTTGGAACTGTTTCACGTACACGGTTAACCATGTGTGCAATTTCTTCAACGTTTGGAGTCGCAGTTTCGATCCAAAGAAGATCTGCACCGTTTTGTAAGCTAGACACACAGTCAAGTACAACACGGTCAATTTGAGTACCTTCACGGAACTGATACAAGCCAGAAGCTAAACGCTTAGGACGGTGTAATTTACCATCACGTTTAATCAAGATTTCATCTTCTTGAGCATCAGCAATATCAATTTCAGTTGTGTCTAAGTAGCTGATATATTGAGAAGCAATATCACCTGGCTCTTTAACCACTGGGATTTTTTGAGTCAAGTCAGCGCCTTCAGAGTCAGTACGCGCAACGATGATACCGTCATCAAGACCCATTTCTAAGAATGCGTAACGTAATGCATGGATTTTAGAGATAAAGTCTTCATGTGGAACTGTTACTTTACCAGCTTGGTGACCACATTGTTTAGCATCAGATACTTGGTTTTCGATTTGTAGTGCACAAGCACCAGCTTCAATCATCTTACGTGCAAGTAAATAAGTCGCTTCTTCGTTACCGAAACCAGCATCGATGTCCGCAATAATTGGCACAACGTGAGTTTGGAAACCGTCGATTTGAGCAGTGATTTCAGCAGCTTTAGCAGTATCACCAGCTTCGTTTGCTTTTTTAAGTGCACGGAATAAATCGTTAAGTTCTTTCGCATCAGCTTGACGTAAGAATGTATAGATTTCAGCGATTAAAGCAGGTACAGAAGTTTTTTCGTGCATAGATTGGTCAGGAAGTGGACCGAATTCTGAACGAAGAGCAGCAACCATCCAACCAGAAAGGTAGATATAACGTTTGCTTGTAGTACCGAAATATTTTTTGTTTGCAATCATTTTTTGTTGTGCAATGAAACCATGCCAGCAACCTAAAGATTGAGTGTATTTGCTAGAGTCAGCATCATATTCAGCCATATCACGACGCATGATCGCAGCTGTATATTTAGCGATATCTAAACCAGTTTTGAATTGGTTTTGCATTTGCATACGCGCAGCATCTTCTGGGCTAATATCGCGCCATGTGCTTCCGAATTTTGCTTTTAATTCACGGATTGCATCAATCGCTGTTTGGTATGTAGTCATGATATGTTCCTGTAATAATATTAGGATTTCATCAATCGAAGAGCTAAATCCACTCGGTATTTGTTTGTACAGATTTAGAACACTTCGTTGTTATGGTCTTAGCTTAGATTGACTCCTCAAATTAATCCAATATTCTGAGTTAATTTTCAGTATTTATTTAAAAAATATGTAGATCAAAGTCGTATTATAATTATATAAGAAATCTCTAAACCTTTAATTTATAAAATCTTATACAAAATCCACTCATCTATTTTTTGCTTAAATAGCAGACAATTTGCTGATTTTATCGCTATTAGACTTAAGTCTGAGCTTGTAACAAAAAAACCAGAACTGGATTTTTTTGATATAAAAATACCCTGAATGATCAATAATCACACAAAGTATAATCGCCGAATTCAGCCATTGAGAAATAATGCTGTTGCTCAAAAATCTGCTGGTCTTGAGGTATAATGAGGAGATTAGGATTTATTCAAGCATGCATCTCAATTTAAAACCAAGACAATAAATCTTGATCCTTCTATAACAATAAATCGCCTGCTGTTTTTTTATCTACTTTTTACACAAAAGCATTTCCTTATGGCATAATCCCCTGTGATTTCTAAATTTTATTTTCGGTATTTTTTTTATGAATCTGGAGCGGGTCGATCTCAACCTCTTAATTTACCTTGACGTTCTTTTACGTGAAAAAAATGTGACTCGTGCTGCTGAACAGCTTGGTGTTACCCAACCCGCAATGAGTAATATTTTACGTCGTCTTCGTAATTTATTTAATGACCCTCTTTTAATTCGTTCTTCTGAAGGTATGACACCAACAGAACGTGCTTTAGAATTACAACCCCGCATCCGTGACGCACTGTCTGATTTATCGATGATTTTGGAACCTCGTACTGAGTTCCGACCTTATACTTCAAACCGTGTATTCCGTATTATGACCTCTGATTATGCCGAAGCGACACTTGTTCCTCGTCTAGTCAAAGCCTTGCGCTCAGAAGCACCGAATGTTGTACTCGACTTTTTAACACCAAGTGACGTGTCATATCGTGACATGGAACAAGGTAAAGTTGATTTAGCCATTAACCGTTTTAATGAAATCCCACAAAGCTTTCACCAAGTTTTAGTATGGCGTGACAGTTTCTCTTGCCTACTCAATAACAAACATCCTGCCTCGAGTAATTTAAATCTTAAAAGTTATTTAGATGCGCAACATATCTGGGTATCAAAAACAGGTATGGGGGTCGGTTTTGGTGTGAATCCTGAGAAACAAGCAGGATTGGGTTGGATTGATCAAGCTTTAGAGCGAATTGGTCAAAAGCGTAAAATTTCAGTCTTTACTCGTCATTATCAAATGCCAGCATTGTTGGCTTCAAATGTCGATTTGATTGCAACATTACCAACCCGTATCGCCCGTTTACAAGCCAAAAGCCAAAATTTACTCATTAAAGATCCGCCTTTTTATATTCCAGAATTTGAATTAAAAATGGCATGGTGCCCGTTACTTCATCATCATCCTGCACATCGTTGGTTACGCCAATTGATTCTTTATGTTGCACGTCAAATGATTGAAGAAGAAAATCGTGAATTTATGCAAAATAATTCGCATTTTTCTCAATATTAATAGGAATTTTCTTAAATTCTTATCATTTCAAGCTTATACTAATTCCAGATCGGTAGTGTGTTACTCACTACCACCCCCTTTTATGTGTTAAAAATATCTCATAATAATGATGATCCATAGGTGGATTCGTGAGCCTGTTCCAGAATATCCTAATCATCGCTGTCCTCATCGCAGGAGCTGGTTTTTTATCTTTAACTGAAATCGCCCTTGCAGGTGCGCGTAAAGTTAAACTCAAAATTCTTGCCGAATCTGGCGATGAGCGAGCACAAAAAGTCCTCGACTTACAGCAAAACTCTGCCGATTTCTTTGCCGCATCCCAAATTGGTTTAAATGCTGTTGCTATTCTTGGCGGTATTTTAGGTGAAGGTGCCTTTCGCCCTTATTTTCTTGAATTTGTCTCGCGTTTCTATATCGGAAATTGGACGGAAACCATTAGCTTTGTCCTCTCATTTACTTTAGTCACTTCACTGTTTATTCTTTTTGCCGATTTAATGCCAAAACGTATGGCAATGATTGCACCGGAAAAAATTGCGGTTTCAGTCATTAATCCCATCCAAATCTTTATCGTGGTCTGTAAACCCTTAGCGTGGTTTATCAATGCGGTGGCTAATTTGTTGTTCCGCTTGTTTAAAGTCAATACAACACGTGAAGACAACATTACCTTTGATGATATTTCAGCGGTGATGGATGCTGGTGCTCAGGCAGGTGTTTTACAAAAGCAAGAACATCATTTTATTGAAAATGTATTTGAACTTGAAGAACGTAATGTTCCATCTAGTATGACCCCACGTGAAAACGTGGTGTTTTTTACGTTAAAAGAACCAGAAGAAAGTATCCGCCAAAAACTGGCTGAATACCCTTATTCAAAGTTCCTGGTTTGTAATGAAACCATTGACCAAGTGATTGGCTATGTAGATGCCAAAGATATTTTGGTACGTATTCTGAATAACCAGAAAATTAATCAGCTACACGAATCAACTATTCGTACAGTATTAACCATTCCTGACTCATTGACCCTTTCTGAACTTCTTGATCGCTTCCGCTCAAGCAAAGAAAAATTTGCGGTAGTATTTAATGAATATGCACTTGTGGTTGGTGTTATTACCCTGTCAGATATCATGATCACAGTGATGGGCGACTGGGTTACACCAATGGATGAAGAGCTACAAATCATTAAACGAGATAACAACTCATGGTTGATCGATGGGAGTACTCCAATTGAAGACATGAAGCATGCCTTAGCCATTGATGAAATGCCAGATGAAGAAAACTATGAAACACTGGCAGGTTTTATGATGTATCAGTTAAGAAAAATTCCCAAACCAGCTGACACGGTGATTTTTGGTGGTTATAAATTTGAAGTGGTCGATGTAGATCATTTTAAAATTGACCAGCTACTTGTCACTCGATTACTTGAAAAAGCAGAACCATCAGCCTCAGAAAATTCTTCACAGTAAGTTTCTTTAGCGTATTTAAAGCTTAGCAATTACCTTGCTAAGCTTTTTTTATGCAAAGCAGTACTTCAATATTAAAACTTCCAGAGCGTCTTTGATTAGATTATGCGCTTTTGATTTATAAATTTTAAAAATATGAAAATTAACATGAACTCAATTCCTAAAAACCAAAAATATAATAAACATATAAATCAACAATATATAATTTATAACCATTTTGGTGCAAAAATAATATTCATTTTTAAATATCTGTTTTGAATACTCTATTTATTTAAAAAATAGTACTGAATTCAGTATTTCTACAAGGATATTTTAATTTAATCAAATAACTATTAGCATGCTTCTGCTTAAAAAACTAAAAGACTTCTGTTAAAAAAGTCTCATTCAAGGATCGAACTATGCTAACCGTATTAGGTTTGGGCATGATTTTGTGCTTTATGTACTTAATCATGTCTAGACGAATGACTGCGCTTGCAGCACTCACACTTATTCCAATTTTATTTGCATTAATCGCTTACGGTCTTAGCTTCTATTTCGACAGCCTTGGGCATTTAGAAATCAAACAGCTCGGTGAAATGATGCTTGATGGTGTGAAAAAACTTGCACCAACAGGCGTAATGCTACTTTTTGCAATTCTCTATTTTGCCATCATGATTGACACGGGATTATTTGATCCTTCTGTAAAGTTCATCTTAAAGCTGGTCAAAGGTGATCCCCTTAAAGTCGTTATTGGTACCATTACCCTGACACTCATCGTATCTCTTGATGGTGATGGTTCAACCACCTACATGATTTGTGTGGCAGCAATGCTCCCACTCTATAAAAAATTAGGTATGAGCCCGCTGATTATGGCGTGTTTAATGATGCTGGCAAGTGGGATCATGAACCTTACCCCTTGGGGTGGACCAACGGCACGTGCTGCAAGTGCGCTGCATGTAGAGGCCAGTGAAATCTTTGTGCCTATGGTTTTACCAATGCTGGTTGCTATTCTTTGGCTCTATTTTGTCGGTTTTATGTATGGCCGTATGGAACGTAAACGCTTAGGTATTATTGAACTTGATGTTAGTCATGGTGATGACATTCAAATTTCAACGAACCCGGAAGCAAATCGTGCACACTTAAGATGGTTCAATGGCTTATTAACCGTTGTACTGATGATCTGTTTGGTGAAAGGTGTGTTGCCTTTACCGATCTTATTTATGATCGCGCTTTGTATTGCATTGGTGGTGAACTATAAAGATGTCGATATGCAAAAATCTTTGGTTGCCCATCATGCAGGCAGTGCCCTAAACGTTGTAGGTATTATTTTTGCCGCAGGGATTTTTACTGGGATTCTTTCAGGGACAGGTATGGTTGATGCGATGTCGAAAGAATTGGTGGCGATTATTCCACAAAGTATGGGGCCTTTCTTAGCACCAATTACTGCTGTGATTAGTATGCCTTTGACCTTCTTTATGTCGAATGATGCTTTCTATTATGGGGTGTTACCGATCCTTTCAGAAGCAGCAAGTCATTATGGTATTACACCTGTAGAAATGGCACGTGCTTCAATTGTCGGCCAACCTGTGCACTTACTGTCACCATTGGTTCCTTCTACCTATTTGTTATGTGGATTGGCTGGTATCGAATTTGGACAGCATCAGAAGTTCACCATTAAATGGGCGATTCTGACCTGTTTGGTAATGCTGGTTGCAGCCATGCTGCTCGGTGTATTCCCACTCTATTCAACACTTCACTAATAGACAAAAGCCGATATTTATATCGGCTTTTTTTCATTTTAAATAGATTATTTTCATCATCATCTATTTAAAATAATGATTTATTTACAATCAAATCCAATTAAGGATGAATCAAGACATCGAGCAACGCTTGATAATGAATTGAAATGTCATCTTCTAAAATTTTATAGGCACTATCGAACTGCACCATTGGCCAGCCTTCTTTCCAGAAAGGAAAAATATTATGCAGGTCACGCGTCACGGTGGCATCTTCACGAATAATCGCTTGAGCAACTTGCGATAGCACTTGAGCAGTTTCTGCACCATCAATGGCTAAATAATCGATACCTTTAGCTTTTAAAATACGAACACGATCTTTCTTATAACGAATTTTCTTGGCTTGCGCTTCATTTAAATTTAAAGCCAAAGTCACTGCTTCAACAAGTTTGTCTTCAAAGCTTTGATGTAAAGCAACCAATGCCTGTTTATGTGCTTCTTGACGCCCTGCTTTTCCACCATCACGAATGATTTTTTGTGCTTCAACATTCAGTTCATCCGATTTCATCGACTGAAGAATGTCTAAAATTTCAATATCACTTAATGAAGCAGAAGAATCTGTCATGGGAGTCCTAAAACAAAAATAAATAGAAACTCTATTTTCGCACAATTTTAAAATTAAGTCAGAGATAATGTTACTCTACTGCGATGTATCTCGACCTGATCAAATAATAATAAAGGATGATAATTTAATGTCTGTTTTAGCCCTACTCGCTTGTACCAGTTTTTATTCCACCTTGTATCTCATCTATTTTTATTTTGCTCAACAACCACGACCTCTTTTCCTTATATTGGTAGTGAGTTTACTCATATTTGCTTACCTAATTACCCCTGCGGCTGATCAAAAGGGACGACAACCATTTAACCGCACCTTGAATCATGAAAATTGGCTGATTTTGCCGCTTTACACATGCCGGCAATTATTTATCTTGCCTATACGCTTACTACTGTCCAAATTTTTTGATTAAGACCATTCGATAAAATCCTATCAATAAGCATAAACTGACAATTTTTTGCTTTCTTAATTGAGATTTTTTTGCTATTGATTTGATATGCCAATAAAAAGTGAAACCTTATGAAAGCTGTTGCTTATAAAAAACCATTCGCAATTTCAGAAGCCAATGTTTTTTCCGAAATCGAAATCGAACAGCCAGTTGCAACAGGTCATGACTTACTGATTGAGGTCAAAGCCATTTCAATCAATCCAGTCGATATCAAAATGCGACAGCGTACTTCGCCAGACAATGATACTTGGAAAATTTTGGGTCATGATGCGGTTGGGATCGTGAAAGCAATCGGAGAAAAAGTTCAAAATTTTAAAGTGGGTGATGAAGTTTTTTATGCGGGTTCAAACCAAAGACAAGGTTCTTATGCTGAATTTCAATTGGTCGATGAACGTATCGTTGGACTAAAACCTAAATCATTGAGTGATGCAGAAGCCGCAGCCTTACCTTTAACGTCGCTCACCGCATATGAAATGTTATTTGACCGTTTAAAAATCCAAGACACCAAAGTTGAAAAACCTGTGATTTTAGTCATTGGCGCTGCAGGCGGTGTAGGATCTATTACGGTTCAATTGTTAAAAGTACTGACTGAATTTACTGTTATTGCCACAGCTTCCCGCCCTGAATCTAAAGCATGGCTGACTGAAATTGGCGCAGATTATATTGTGGATCATAGCCAACCATTAGAACAGCAAATCCTAGACTTGAATATTGGGCTACCTCATTATATTTTTTCAATTAATGGTACAGGGCGATATACACAAGCCATTGCCAATTTGATTGCACCCCAAGGTCATTTTGGTTTAATTGATGATCCTGAAAACTTTATCATTAACCCGTTTAAAGTTAAGTCTGTTTCTGTTCATTGGGAATCGATGTTTACCCGCTCTACATTCCAAACCAAAGATCTCAGCCGACAAGGTGATATTTTAAATAAAGTTTCAAAATTAGTAGATGATCAAAGAATCAAAACTACTTTGGGACAAAACCTCGGTCAAATCAATGTTGAGCATATAACCCAAGCTCATACACTGATTGAGTCAGGTAAAAGCATTGGTAAGATCGTATTAGCAGGCTTTTAATCGCTGGTTTTTAATGGCGACTTCAATCTGTATGAGTTAGATTGAAGTCGCCTTACACATTCATAAACAATGGCAAATGTTTAAAGCTTTGTATAACAACGCGATCTTAAATCACTTCCACTACAACTTTACCAATATGCTCACCTGTATCCATACATGCATGTGCAGCTTGGATCTGATCAAACTTAAATGTTTTATAAATCATGGGTAAGCATTCACCTTTTGCCCACAATGGAACCACATGTTCCATCAAACCTTTGGCAATTTCAGCTTTTTCAGCAGTTGTACGCGCACGCATAGTTGAACCAGTAATAGTGAGGCGTTTCATCATAATCTGCCCCAATTTTACCTCTTTGGCCTTTGCACCACCCAAAAATGCGATATAAACCAAACGCCCATCTCTACGAAGTAGGTTTAGATTTTGATCTAGATAAGGCGCCCCAACCATATCAAGAATAATATCGACACCCTCATTTTGGGTCTTTTCATGAATGACCTGTTCAAAGTCTTGAGTTTTATAATTAATCGCATCGGTCAAATGATGAATGGCTTGAATCTTCTCATTAGAACCTACAGTTGCAAAGCTTTTCAAACCGAATGATTGCGCTAACATTAATGCGGTTGTACCAATACCACTTGAGCCACCATGTACCAATAGTGTTTCACCTGCTTTGGCATGCGCCATTTGAAAAACATTGGCCCATACGGTAAAGAAGGTTTCAGGTATTGCTGCAGCTTGAACAAAACTTACAGCTTCTGGAATATTAATGGTTTGAGATTCTGGCACGACACAATATTCTGCATAACCACCGCCGTTGGTCAGTCCACAAACCTTATCTCCCACTGTGAATAAAGTGACTTTTTCTCCTACTGCAATCACCTCTCCAGCAACTTCCAAACCAGGGACAGGTGTCACCCCTTTTGGCATAGGATATAAGCCTTGACGCTGTAAAATATCGGGCCGATTAATCCCAAATGCATGGACTTTAACCAAAACTTCATCTGCTTTGGGTTGAGGAATTTCTACCGTTTCATAAGCCAGTTTTTCTATACCACCTGGTTCTGTAATAATGACCTGTTGCATGTTATTTGTAGACATACTTTCTTTCCTATTCCATTCATTGCTTTTCATGTTTTCTGTATTTGAACATAAACCAGTGCACGTGCAAATATTTCGCCACCAATGTCTACAAAATAGCGTGGGTATCCTTACAAAAATATAATTTTCAATTATTTATACAAATGGCTTCAAACAGATAAAGACATAAGAACAAAGATCAAAAACAAACGATGTTGCTGATTTTACAGATAACCATGCGCTCGCTTATGGTTTAAAAATAGGTTATCGCTTTTAACTCATTATATTTTTTGCAAGTAAGCATTTAATTCTTAACGATTTACATGCTTTTTTATTGCCATTTTTAAGCATCAAAAATCATATTGATCATTTTTTGTTTGCTAATTTAATTTTACCCTGATAATATTCAAACACAAATTAGTTTTACCCAGATAAAAATATCTAAAGGTTTTAAAATGAATACTGAAAACACCTACACCGCCTTTATTGGCAATGACCGTTTAATCACTGATTCTTTGTTAAACGTGGCATTAACCATTAAGACTCAACAAAACACCTCCACACCTGTGTTGATTTTTAATGATCAAACGGGCCAAGCCATTGATGTTAATACCATAGGCTCTACAGCCGATATTCAACAACGTTATGCTGAACCTGAAGCGGTTAAAAAAGTTGGACGTCCTAAATTAGGGGTGATTTCTCGTGAAATCACTTTGCAGCAAAAACATTGGGATTGGTTAGATCAACAAAGCTCTAGTGCATCTGCTGTAATTCGAAAATTGATTGACCAAGAGTTAAATAACCCCGATTCAGCAAGTAATAAAATGTTGGCAAAACAGGCAACTGATCGTTTTATGTCAGCAATGTCAGGCAATATGCCAAACTATGAGGAAGCCACTCGTGCTTTATATCAAGGTAATCAAGCGTTGTTTTTAGAATTGATTCACGACTATCCAAAAGATTTACGGGCGTATTTGATTTTAAAAACGCAACATGCTTTTTAACTACAATATTCGTAACTATATAAAAATAAAATGCGCTAAGCCTTTGGGATTAGCGCATTTTTTATAATGATCGGCACACGATTGATCATTAAATTATTTTTGTTGTTCGGACTCATCACAAGCTTGTTTTAAACGTTGCATTGCCATCGGATCCATAGGTGCCGTCATCATTGCATGATAGTTTCGGCATTCTTTGGTCGGCTCCTGTATTTTCGATTGGTTTGAGACACAGGCTGTCAATACACTTGCAATACCAATTAGGAAAAATGTTTTCATTACATGACCTATAATTAAATCTTAACCTGAATTAAAACTAAATTTTATTGCTTGTACTGTTGCAAGTCTGTTTTGATCGGATTCCATAAATGTTAATTCTTCTTATTTTAAAACTTACACAGCCGTACTGTTTATTGAAGTTCTAAATATATTTAGCCGAGCGCTGCAAAAAGTATTACTGGACTTTTGCTTAGAATAGTAATTTAAAAATCTTTTTATTTATAACAAGATACACATTCTAAGTCTTAAATAACACAAAATTAAAAAATGCTTTAATCTATATGATATTGATTAGTTTTATCTTGTATATATTAAATTTTTTGCATAAAAAACCCACTCTGCAGTGGGCTTGTTTCAATCAATCCAATCTGTTAAAGACGAACCAATTCCACAATTTTTTCAGCCAATTCTTCAACTGCTTCTTGAGCAAATGCTACATCAGCACCCTGTTCAACATCCGTTACTACCACAACACCAGTTTGACGAAGCAATGCAACTTGATCGCTTGATAAACCTGCTTTTGCAAACGCAACAACACCTTGTTGAATCAATAAGCTTTCAAGAGATTGTGCATGTTCAAGTGCTAGAGCAGATACAGCAACCACAGCTGGTTTTTGACCTAAACGTGCAGCACGCGCTTCAGCAGTGACAGGTTCATTGTGTGCAGTCCATTCAACTGCAGCTTCAACCATACCCGCACCAACAGTCACATTACTTAAACGGTCAATAAAGATAAAAGAACCTGTATAACGACTGTCATGATAACGGTCAAATACCACTGGTGCATCAAACTCAATCGTTACATCTGCAATCGCATTTAAATCAAGCTGTTCAACTTGCATTTTTTCCAATGTGTTGACATTGGTACGATAGTTAATCTTTGCAACCTTAGCCGGAATGGTTTGTGTACCAAACTTCACATTATAAAGTTTGCCCAACACTAAAGGTTGATCAGTCATCCATACGACTGTTGCACGAGCAGAACGTGAAATGAGCGGTTGCTCACCTGCTTTGACCAAGACATTACCACGCGAAATATCAATTTCATCATTCAAGGTCAAAGTCACTGCTTGACCAGCAATTGCATGTGCTAAATTGCCATCAAAAGTGACTATTTCTTTCACTGTTGATTTCTTACCAGACGGTAAAGCCACAATTTCATCGCCAACTTTCACTTCACCTAAAGCAATCGTACCGCAGAAACCACGGAAATCGAGGTTAGGACGGTTCACATATTGCACAGGGAAGCGGAATTCATGTTTGCTTACATCATGTGTAATTTCAACAGTTTCCAATGTTTCCATCAAGGTTTTACCTTGATACCACGGCGTATTTTCGGATTTATTTACAACGTTATCGCCATTCAATGCAGAAATTGGCGAGAAGATGATATTGGCAGGTTTACGCTCACCCAATTGATTAACAAAATTATTGTACTCAACTTGAATTTCATTGAAACGCGCTTCAGAGAATTCAACTAAGTCCATTTTGTTAATCGCAACTACGATATTACGAATACCCAATAGGCTCGCAATAAAGGTATGACGACGAGTCTGTGTTTGTACGCCATAACGAGCATCAATTAAGATGATTGCAAGATCTGCGGTAGATGCGCCTGTGGCCATGTTACGGGTATATTGCTCATGCCCTGGGGTATCGGCAATGATAAACTTACGCTTTTCAGTAGAAAAATAACGATAAGCCACATCAATGGTAATACCTTGCTCACGTTCAGCTTGTAAACCGTCGACAAGCAAGGCCAAATCAGGTGCATCACCTGTTGTACCCACTTTTTTAGAATCACGGGTTACTGCTTGTAATTGATCTTCATAAATCAATTTTGAATCGTAAAGTAAACGACCAATTAACGTTGATTTACCATCATCAACATTACCGCAAGTCAAAAATCTTAACAGGTCTTTATTTTCGTGCTGTTTTAAATATGCCAAGATATCTTGGCTAATTAATTCTGATTGATGAGACATTGCTCAAAGCTCCACAATATTTTGAAATCGGTTGCTATATCTTTAAATCCTCCTAAGTCCTCCATTTTCTTGCTGGAGTTCCCCCCTCTTTTATAAAGAGGGGTTAGGGGGAGATTCATATAAAAAATACTTAGAAATAGCCTTCTTGCTTTTTCTTTTCCATCGAACCTGCTTCATCATGGTCAATCATACGACCTTGACGTTCAGAGCTTGTGGCTAAAAGCATTTCTTGGATAATTTCAGGCAGTGTTGTTGCTGTTGATTCAACAGCACCTGTCAACGGGTAACAGCCCAAAGTACGGAAACGTACCGATTTCATTTGTGGAACTTCACCTTCTTTTAAACGCATACGTTCATCATCTACCATGATCAACGTACCACTACGTTCAACAACTGGACGTTCAGCTGCTAAATACAAAGGTACCAAAGGAATACTTTCTTGGTAGATATATTGCCAAATGTCTAACTCAGTCCAGTTTGACAATGGAAATACACGGATACTCTCGCCTTTATTGACTTTACCGTTATAAAGATTCCAAAGCTCTGGACGTTGGTTTTTAGGATCCCAACGATGTTTAGCATCACGGAAAGAATAAACACGTTCTTTTGCACGTGACTTTTCTTCATCACGGCGTGCGCCACCAAATGCAGCATCAAACTGATATTTATCCAATGCCTGTTTTAAGCCTTGGGTTTTCATAATATCGGTATATTTTGAGCTACCATAATCAAATGGGTTTACGCCTGCATCTTTACCTTCTTTGTTTTGATGCACGATCAGATCAAAACCGTGTTCTTTTGCCATGTTGTCACGGAATTTAATCATGTCCTTAAACTTCCAACCTGTGTCGACATGCAACAGTGGGAAAGGAAGTTTAGCAGGATAAAATGCTTTTAAAGCAAGATGCAGCATGACAGCTGAGTCTTTCCCGATTGAGTAAAGCATCACTGGATTTTCAAACTCAGCAGCAACTTCACGGATGATATGAATACTCTCAGCTTCAAGCTGTTTTAGATGAGTAAGTCTTTCCTCAGATATAGGCATTGACAGCACCAGCTCACAAAAACGTGTACTTATTACACATATTAAAATTTATATTCATTATAGTGATTTACACCTCAACCCTTTTGCTTGTTTTTTTATATTCATATATAAAAACATCATAAGCAACAACAAGAGATCGGCATGACCACACAAATTATTGCGCTAGAACAGATTGATTTTGAGCAATGGCTTCCACTTTGGCGCGGCTATTTAACATTTTATAAATCACAACTCAGTGACGAACAAATAAGATTATCATGGAAGCGAATCACAAATCCTGAACAAGCTGATATGTTTGGTTTTGCCATCAAAGTAAATGGTCAGGTGGTTGGCTTTGTACATTTGATTGCACATATGAGCATGTGGACAGATTTACCCTATTGTTATCTACAAGATTTATTTGTGGATGAAGCTTTTAGGAATCGAGGTTTAGCACGACAATTAATTGAGCATTGTTATCAGGTCTGCGCAACAAAGTTTGACCGTGTTTATTGGCTCACTCAAGAATCCAATATTAGCGCCCAACACCTTTATGATCGTATTGCGAGTAAAACAGGATTTATCCAATATAAAAAAGCATTAGCATAAAAAAGCTCACCTTTTTCAAGTCAGCCTTTAAAAAAATTGAAGATCTGCATATCAAATAGCTCAACCAACAATTTAAAACTAAAAATCGCTTCTAGAATTTAAAGAAGCGATTTTAGCTTAGTCCCAACTTATCAAACTGTATATGCTTAAAATTAGATATATACAGCCCGACAACTCAGGGCTTAATGGCCGAATAATGCTTTATCTAAAGGAATTTCAATTCCTACAGAAGCACCTGCATCATTGCCATGTACATCAGAATCACTCACCCAGCCATTAATTTTTAATGGCATAGTCGGTTTAATATAATGTGTCCAAGTTAAATCTAATGCTTTAATTTTGTCTTTTTCTGGGAAGGCTAAGTTGATTTGCTTATCACCAAAGAGAGCAGCAGATTGGTTGACTTTGGCATAGATTGCACGACCAGATAAACGATTCATCACATCAAAGCGAATATCACCACCGACAGAAATCATTTCACCATCACCACCCATTGCATGCCCCAATGGGAAACCTTGTTGGTAATAACCATCTTTATAAACATGATGACTATAAGAAACACCTAATGGATCACCATTTGTTTCTGTATTCGCCCATTCAACATAAAGCTGGTACGGCAAATTTTTAAAACTTGAGGAATAGTCAGCACCAGCTAAATACATTTTTTTAGAGGGTAGTAAACCCGCTTCATCTTCCCCAATATATTGCCCATAAAAACTCATCGGAACATTCAGCAAAGATTGAAGATTTAAACGCGCATCAAATCCAGCAAGCTGGTTGGATGGATTACCCACCCCCGTACAGGTGCTATCTGCACACTCATTGTCTTTTCCAATAAAAGCATTCCAATAAGCTTTTGCACTTCCTGGTTGACCTTCCCCATCAATTTGGAAAGCACGTGATGCACCAATTTCTAAATAAGGTAAAGGTTGTGCAGTTAAGCGCAATCCCATTAAACGTGCATCAGGTACAGCCGTATAATCATTTAACTGTCCAGCAAATGCTTGATATTGCCAAGGACCAATCCAAGATAACCATTTAGATTCAAAAGCCTTTTGTTCAGCACGTTGTACAGTAAAACCATAAACTGGACGGCTGGCATCACCACGAATCAAACTACCATCATGTCCTGGCCCCCAATATGTTGGGATTTGACCCGCAATAACCCACTGATTCCATAGTTTTCCTGCAATGTATGAACCTTCCACATTGACATCTTGGCCGTTATCAATTTGCGGATCTTTTTCACCATTAACACGAAGCTTTGCATCCCAGTTTTCACCGCCTGCATTAAATTCTAATGAACCCACATACTGTGCTTTTGCACTATCCCCAAAAGCTTGAGGAATATTTTTTTGATCAGTTTCAGCAAACAAACCTAATTTTGCGGTTTGATTATCTGCTTTTAGTGCATTTTGAATTGAATCAATAACTTTTTGTTGGGTATTGTTTAAAACTTTTGCTTGAGATAAGGCACGTTGAATTTCATCCCCACTCATTGGCCAAGTCGATGTACTGATTTGAATCACACCTTGCTGATTTAACCAGTTCAAATCTGTGCGAAGATCTTCATTATTTAATACGATTCCCTGTGCAAATACAGGTAAAGACATTCCAAGTAATACAGCAGCACAAAGTGATTTTCTTAAATACATGCTCATTTTTCTCAAGTTTGATTTACAACCACACCTTAATTTTTTTATAAGTTTTTTTCAATGGTGAAATTGTGTTATTCATATTTTAAAATTCCATTATCCAAATAAAAAAAAGTGCACCAAAGTGCACTCATTTTCTTTTAAATTCAGATAATAACGATCATTCAGCTTTTAACATAATCGCCATCTCTAGCTTTTAAATTAAAATACTTTTAAAAATAGCCAGAATAAACCACCTGATAAACAAATCGTTGCAGGTAAGGTAAAAATCCATGCAGAAAGAATCGTTTTGACTGTTGCAAAATTCAATCCAGTTTTATTGGCAACCATGGTTCCCGCAACCGCACTGTTGAGTACATGAGTCGTTGAAACGGGTAAACCAAAACCATCTGCAGCAGCGATTGTCGACATTGCCACAAGTTCAGCAGACATCCCTTGACCATAGGTCATATGATGTTTACCAATACGCTCGCCCACAGTAACCACAATACGTTTCCAACCCACCATTGTTCCTAAACCCAGTGCCAATGCCACAGCAACTTTTACCCAGTTTGGAATATATTGAAGGAAAGAATCTAAGTTTTTGCGATATTCTTTTACCACTTTGCCTTGAGCTTCATCCATTTTTGGAAGTTGATCCGCTTTATCTAAGCGTTTAAAAGCCGTGGTGCTTAAGTACATATCATTGCGTAATGAAGATACTTCAGCTTCTGGGATATCTTTGAGATCACCAAATTTACCAACACGCTCGCCTAAATGATCAGTCAAACTGGCCAACGCAGGAACAACTTCGGGATTCATTTCTTTGGTTTGGATAAATTTAGTAATGGTTACACGCGCTTGTTCATCTGGAATATCAGCATGCTGTGCATAAATTGCCGTTGCAGTTTGACCAGACAATTGTGAGAATGACTGTAAATGCTGTTGGTCTAATCCTCTATTCAACGAATAAGCCAAAGGCACAATACCAATCAAAATCAGCATGATTAAACCCATACCTTTTTGCCCGTCATTTGAACCATGTGCAAAGCTTACACCGGTACAGGTGAAAATCAGAATCGCACGAATCAAAGGTGGTGGTGGTTTATTGCCTTCAGGGGGTTGGAACAACTCAAGTTGTTTTTTAAATATTTTTTTAACAATCAAAAAGACAATTGCTGCAAATGCAAAACCAATCAAAGGAGAAAACAGTAATGCTTTACCCACTTTAAGCACTTGATCCATGTCTACACCACTTGCACCCGTTGAAGCGTGCAAAATGTAGTTCATGATGCCTACACCCAAAATTGAGCCAATCAAAGTGTGAGAGCTTGATGCCGGAATACCTAAGAACCAAGTGCCTAAATTCCACAGAATCGCCGCAATCAGCATGGCAAAAACCATAGCAAAACCAGCGCCACTGCCTACATTCATGATCAGTTCAACAGGAAGTAAGGCAATAATTCCATACGCAACTGCGCCACTGGCAACCATTACCCCAAGGAAGTTACAAAAGCCTGCCCACATCACGGCTACAGGTGCAGGCAATGCATTGGTATAGATCACGGTTGCTACAGCATTGGCTGTATCATGAAAACCATTTACAAACTCAAAACCCAAAGCGATAAATAACGCTGTCGCTAAAAGAATCACTGAATAAAGGCTTAACGGTGGAACATGTGCTAAATCTGCACTAACTTGCACCCCAATATAAATCAAGGTAGCAATGATAATCGTCAGAAACACCGGCATAAAAAATTTCGGTGTAGGTACATGTACATTCGTCGATTTAGCAGCTTGAGACGATTGTGCAGAATCTGAGACGGGAGGTAAATTCGAATTCATGCAGAAAGTTAGCGAATATTAGAATGCGCTTATTGTTCAATTAAATTGTGACAATTATATGACAAATAGAGGTCATATGAAGTGAAATTTATAATTATTTCACCTCAGTATTTCGCTACATAAGCGACAAAATTAATATTTTTATTATTTATAATTAGTATCTTACACTGATAAATTCAATATAACTTAAGCAAAATATTATATTTCAGACTGAAATAATATTTGTAATATTTCAGACCAATTTAAGTTATTCATCATTTGGCATTACCATTTTTCATGAAATTTATGACAAATTGATGAAAAAACAAACATGCTTTTAACTTTATTTTTAAATATTTTCCAATAAATCCCGTTTACTGAATCTATGCAAGTTTAACGCCAACAATTTTCCTTTCACTAAAGTACTCTGCCTGATCAAAAAATCGTCTTGAATTGCATGTGTTAGACAAATAATGTGTGAAAAAATAAAGAGATCATCCAAGTAATTTTTCACACACTTTTTAACAGCTTGCTCTAACAGATTAAGCAATCATTCACTTTTCAATTTCTAGTTTGAATAAAAAACTCAGCGTTCTGTAAACACTGAGTTTTTGACTTAAGATCATCTCGAAAGCTAATTCTGAATGTAAATTGAATACTTGTGTCTAATTAAAATTATTTCCACTGATAGCCCATAGATACTGCACCACCAATATTGCTACGACTGTCGGCAGAAGCACCCATTTTCCAGACGATCTTATTACTGTCAGTAATCGCACTCACCCCGATTGCCACTGCAGTTTCACCTCGGTAACCCGAGACACCCGCACTAACCATACTCATACCCGCTTCAGTGGGTTGTGGTAAGTTACCTACCGCCATCGCACCTGCGATACCTGCATAAGTATCGTTACGCAAGTCATCCATGTTTTTATTGGTGTCATAGAAAGCTTGTTCCAGATTACTTACCCGAGTATCTATAGCACCCAAGGCATCCCCTACATTATGGAAAGTTCCCCCAGCGACATTATAGGTAGGTGCGCCAATCGAACCATCTTTGTTCAGTGTTGAACCACCACCTAAATGTTGCGCCACACTGCTATTGGTTTGGTGTAATTGTGAACCGTTAATGGCATCCGTAGAGCTTGAGGTAATTTCACCATTTGCTAAACCACTGACTTTATTTGTTGTCCCATCAATCGTGACTTTACCCACATTGACCTTATTCGCTGTCACTTGCTTTGCTGTGACTTGATTCGCAGTAACAGAATTTAACTGAATATCCTCTGCTAAAGCCACTTGATAGTTATTTGAACCATCTACATTGGTACTACTGTTTACAACAGTGTTCTTACCTGCAGACACGCTGGTTTTAGCACCGGCAACCTGTCCATGTATTGAAGCAATTGCATCATGCACATTGTCTTTACCTGTATTTCCAATATTACTGGTTTTGATCGTTCCATCTGGATTAACTTTTGCATTTCCGCCCAATGCATTTGCGACGCTTTCAGCGGTGTCATGTAATTGACTACCATTAATGGCCTGATCAGAATCGGCACTCACCTTACCGTCAGCCAAACCACTGATGGTATTGTTTTGTGAATCAGCCTTAATATTACCCACCGTGACCGAATCAAAACTGACATCATCTTTGGTTGCAACTTGATAATCAGTTGAGCCATCAGCCTTAGTGGTTTTGGTTACTTCAGTATTTTTACCTGCACTTACAGTTTCTGTAGAACCCTTAGCTTCATTAGCTTTAGACATTGCAGCCTTTAATTGTGCAACATTGACCGCGTCGGTATCTGCAGTACCCGCTGCTACACCAGTAATTTGACGAGTGATCCCCCTTGAGACATCTCCCACAGAAAATGCAGCTGCACTACTTCGCCATGTACTCCCTGTATTGCTAGAACCAAAACCTGTCAATGGATCAAAGCCTGCGATACCCGCCGCAGTATTAGCAACTGAGCCTTTACCAAGAGCAACACTACCTTCCAGCTCGGCACGTGTATCCGTTCCAATCGCAACAGCATCTTTACTCTTGGCAGATGAATTAAGGCCAAGCGCAGTAGCGCCATCTCCTTTTGCACTCGCACCAACGCCTACCGCTACAGCAAGTGCTCCACTTGCACCATCATTGTTATAATTACCCGCTTTGTTACCAGCATCATTGATACTCACATAATGAGTCGTATCCCCTGCACCAGCATAAAGTTTTTCAACCGCTTGGTTTGTGGCATGTAATTGTGAACCGTTAATAGCATCTGTACTGCTTGCACTAATTTCACCTGCAGCTACATTGATGATTTGTCTTTCACCACCGACTTTACCGACACTGACGACACCATTGACTGTTGATCCTACACCAGCAAAGGCATAATCCTCGCCATTAATGCTGACTTTATCTACTACAGTTGCTACACGATCTGTGGATGCGTTACCTAAGACCACACTGTTGGCTTGGGTCGTTGTGACATTATTGCCAAGGACTTGAGTATTATCTTGAGCAACGTTATTACTCGCACCAATCGCTGTAGAGTTTTTACCAGCTACATTATTCAAAAAGCCCACTGCGGTAGAAAAATCGGCTTTTGCAGATGCACCTTCACCAATAGCAACTGAAGATTTACCACCCGCTAAAGCACGACCTACAGCTAAAGCATTTTTCCCAGTTGCACCATCATTGTTATAATTGAGACCTTGAATACCCTCATCATTAACACTGAAATAATGAGTAGAAGCCGCAGCCTGAGCTGCTTTAAGTTGTGATAGGTTTACTGCATCAGTATCTTGGCTTGCCGCTGCAACATTGCTAATACGGCGTTCTTTTCCAACCGTCCCCACTGATACTTCACCACCCGCCGCATTGGCTGCAACAATTGTAGTACCTAGTGGGACATAAGCAACTTCACTGTTTACATCACGGATCGCCTCACTATTTGCACCCAAAGCAACACTGTTACTAACAGCAGCCTTAGCCCCACTGCCTAGACTGGTCGCATCATCTACATTGCTTAGCCCTTGACCCGCTGCTCGACCCAAAGCAACATTACGGTTGCCTGTAACGTTTTCACCAGCCGAATCACCGAGAGCAATATTACTGTCACCCTTGACGTTTTTACCCGCAGAATGACCTTCAGCCGTATTCTTATTACCTACAACTTCCTGACCTGCATAAGGCCCCACTGCACTATTCATATCCCCCTTAGAATATAGACCTGTCATATAGCCTAAAAAATTGTTGTAACTACCTTTTCCGCTACCACCTGTTGCATACCCCACTGAAGTATTATAGCTTCCTGTAATACTTCGGCCTGAGTGTATACCCATGGCTGTGTTCCCCTCACCAATGACATTAGTACCTGACTGCACCCCAAAAGCTGAATTGTTACGCCCTTTGACATTACTACCTGCTTCTTGGCCAGTCGCAGTATTTGCAGTACCAATCACGTTGATACCCGACATTTTACCAAAAGCAGTGTTACCACTTCCCTCCACATTACCACCAGCAGAGTCACCCACAGCAAGGTTACTATCACCAACAACGTTTACACCCGCATTCACCCCCAATCCAGTGTTGTTATTTCCCGTGACATCACGACCTGCATCATCACCTAAAGCTGTATTTTTTTGACCTTTGGTATTTTTCCCACTATTCGATCCAACACTAGTATTCCAGCCACCATCATTGTTGATACCTGCATTTAGACCAATGGCAATCGCGTTCTCACCAGTTGCACTGGCTCCTACGCCTACTGCTACAGCATTTTTACCTGTTGCACCATCATTATTATAATTACCCGCTTTTGTACCACCATCATTGACACTGACATAATGAGTTGTATCTCCTGCACCAGCATAAAGTTTTTCAACTGCTTGGTTTGTCGCATACAACTGTGAACCGTTGACAGCATCTGTACTGCTTGCACTAATTTCACCTGCAGCAACGTTGATAATTTGACGTTCACTACCCACTTTACCCACACTGACGACGCCATTGGCAGCAGAACCCACACCTGCAAAGGCATAATCCTCGCCATTAATCGTCACTTTATCTATAGTAGTTGCAGCACGGTCAGTCGATTCATTCCCCAAGACAACACTGTTGGCTTGAGTTGTTGTAACATTATTACCGAGGACTTGAGTATTCTCTTGAGCAACCGTGTTTTTATTGCCTAATACAGTCGTATTTTTGGCATTATTCAGTGTATTTTCGTTCCCGAGAACATTATTTTTCTCACCACCACTAACCGTATTTCTAAAACCCGCAGTCAAGGACTTCATACTGTCTGTAATTTTATTAAATGCACCAACAGCTGAACTATATTCACTTGCACTTGAAATCTCGTTGGCGACACCCATACCTAAAGCACGACGACCTTGGATTGTATTATTGGCACCTAAAACTGTAGCTCGCTCTCCTTCTGCGATATTCCAAACACCAAATGCAGAAGACCATTGACCTTTAGTTTTATTTTCCGCACCGACTGCAATAGAACGATACCCCTCGGCATTGTTATAACTGCCTACTGCAACACCAGAGAAATCTTTTACAGTATTGTTAGCACCTAAAGCTAAAGCTTCATTACCTGTAACATTATTATTGTGCCCAATTGCAGTACTAGAATTTGCGCTATTACTTAGGGAATTATTGTTACCAATCGCAATACTATTTGCAGCATCGCTGGTGACATTACCAATGGCAATCGCATTCTCACCAGCCGCCTTAGCTCCGATGCCCACAGCTAAAGCATTTTTACCTGTTGCTCCATCATTATTATAATTCCCGCCTTGGGTACCTCCATCGTTGACACTAAAATAATGGGTAGTTGTTGCAGCCTGAACTGCTTTAAGTTGTGATAAGTTTACTGCATCAGTATCTTGGCTCGCCGCTGCAACATTGCTAATACGGCGTTCTTTTCCAACCGTCCCCACTGATACTTCACCACCCGTTGCATTGGCTGCGACAATCGTTCTACCTAACGGTACATAAGCATCTTCACTGTTTACATCACGAACCGCTTCACTATTCGCACCTAAAGCAACACTGTTACTAACAGCTGCCTTTGCCCCACTTCCTAGACTGGTTGCATCATCTACATTGCTTAGTCCTTGACCCGCTGCCCGCCCCAAGGCGACATTACGGTTACCTGTAACGTTATTACCCGCAGTATCACCAATAGCTACATTGCTATCGCCAGTAACACTATGACCAGACATCTGACCATAAGCTGAGTTACTACTTCCCTTAACCCTACGGCCTGACTCTTGTCCAGTCGCAGTATTTGCGCTACCAGTTACTTCAAAACCCGACATCTTACCCAAAGCTGTGTTACTACTTCCTCTTACCTTCGCTCCAGCAAAATCACCCACAGCAAGATTGCTATCACCACGAACAGTTCCACCCGCATCAAAACCCAATCCTGTGTTGTTATTTCCCGTGACATTACCACCAGCGCCAACACCTAAAGCTGTATTTTTTTCGCCTTTAGTATGTTGTCCACTGTTCGATCCAACACTGGTATTCCAGCCACCATCATTGTTAGTGCCTGCATTTAGACCAATAGCAATCGCACTCTCACCAGTTGCACTCGCTCCTACGCCTACAGCTAAAGCATTTTTACCCGTCGCACCATCATTATTGTAATTATTACCTTGAGTACCACCATCATTAACACTGAAATAATGTGTAGTTGTTGCAGCCTGAACTGCTTTAAGTTGGGATAGGTTTACTGCATCAGTATCTTGGCTCGCTGCTGCAACATTGCTAATACGGCGTTCTTTTCCAACCGTCCCCACTGATACTTCACCACCCGCCGCATTGACTGCAGCAATTTTAGTCCCTAGCGGCACGTAGGCAACTTCACTGTTTACATCACGAATCGCTTCACTATTTGCACCTAAAGCAACACTATTACTAACAGTGGCCTTTGCACCACTACCTAAGCTGGTGGCATCATCTACATTGTTTAGTCCCTGACCCGCTGCTCGCCCCAAGGCAACATTACGACTACCCTTAACCTTATTACCCGCTGTATCACCAAGAGCAATATTACTATTACCTTGGACATTACGACCCGCATTGATACCAAAAGCACTGTTATAATTACTATCGTTCGTGTTAGTACCCACGCTAGAGCCAGCTCCTGCACCTACTGCTGTATTTTGGTGACCAAAAATATCTTGGCCCGCCACCCGACCTTGAGCAGTGTTTTGGTTCCCTCTAACTCTTTGTCCTGCTGAATCACCTACTGCACTATTGGAATCACCATTGACTTCGCTACCCGCTGTAAAACCTAAAGCAGTGTTACCACTTCCCACACTGTTGTTACCTGCTCCATAGGCTAATGCAGCATTGTAATTCCCTGAAATATTGCTACCTGAACTTACACCAATAGCCACATTACTATCACCAGTAACACTACGAACAGACAACTGACCATAAGCTGAGTTACTGCTTCCTCTAACCATACTGCCGGAGTCGAGTCCAGTCGCAGTATTTGAGTTACCAATCACATCAACACCTGATGTTCGCCCCAAAGCAGTGTTATGACTTCCCTCTACATCACCGCCAGCCGATGCACCAGCAGCAAGATTAGTTTCACCCGTAACTTTTACACCTGCACTCGCACCCAATCCTATATTGCCATTTCCTGAAACATCACGACCAGCATAGTCACCCAAAGCTGTATTTCTTTGTCCTTTGGTGTTATGCCCACTGTTTGATCCAACACTTGTATTCCAACGACCATCATTGTTTGTACCTGCGTTCATACCAATCAGTACATTGGCATCTCCATCGGAAATATTTCCACTCCCCGCATTGAGGCCGATCACCACGGCACGACCACCCATTGCTTGTGCACCAGAACCGATAGCAATATCATTTTCACCAACCGCCTTAGCGCCTACACCTACAGCGATCGCATTGAGACCTGTTGCTCCATCATTATTATAATTTCCCCCTTGAGTACCTCCATCATTGATACTGACATAATGGGTTTGACTATCAGCAATGGCTTTGTGAGTTGCATATAACTGCGAACCGTTCACTGCATCTGTACTGCTTGCGCTAATTTCACCAGCAGCAACATTGATGATTTGACGCTCACCACCAACTTTACCCACACTCACTACACCATTTACTGCAGAACCAGCACCTGCAACTGTGTAGTTTTCACCGTTAATGGCGACTTGATTTACTGTCGTTGCTACACGATCTGTGGATTCATTACCTAAGACCACACTGTTTGCTTGATTACTTGTGACATTGCTCCCCAAAACTAAAGTATTACTTTGTGTCGCTGTATTTTTATTCCCCAATACAGTCGTATTTTGGGTATTGGGGAGCGTATTATTATTCCCGAAAACATTGTTATTCTGTAGATCCGTCACATTATTACTGAGCCCCACGACTATCGCCCCTGCCATACTCGACATAGTCAATGCTGAAATTGCCAATAACGCACCTGCAACAGTTGTTTTAACTGAAGATCGTTTACCCCGTGTCTTGGATACCTCAGAAATCGCACACCAAGTGCCCAAAGATTCATTCCAAACGATTTTATAGACTTTATTCATGGTTTTATCTCACACTTATAATAAATTATGTGATTAATTTAACACTCACAATTAAGGTTTCAATGTTTTTCTTCGATTGTGCAAAAAGATCATGAATTCCCCTAAATGTATGATTTTTTAGAATGAATTATTTGAATTTTTTTAAATTGTCTCGATCAAAAATCTGTCATCAGGAAGTGTGTCAAGATTGGTACCTTGAAAGTCTACATTCTGATAACATATCGGCTATTTTTAAAATCCGATTTTATTGAGAGTTTTAATGTCCACGCTTACCACGTTAAAAGAGCTTCTTGCCAAACGCATCCTAATTATTGATGGTGCAATGGGAACTATGATCCAACGCCATAAACTGGAAGAAGCTGATTACCGTGGTGAGCGTTTTGCTGACTGGGCATCTGATTTAAAAGGCAACAATGACCTTTTGGTGTTAACTCAGCCACAAATTATTCAAGGCATCCATGAAGCTTACCTAGATGCTGGTGCTGACATTATTGAAACCAATAGCTTTAACGGCACACGCGTTTCAATGTCTGACTATCACATGGAAGATTTAGTCCATGAGATTAACTTTGAAGCTGCCCGTCTTGCCAAAGCTGCTTGTGAAAAATACTCAACCCCTGACAAACCACGTTTTGTCGCCGGTGTATTGGGACCAACATCACGTACCTGCTCTATCTCACCAAATGTGAATGATCCAGCATTTCGTAATATTACCTTTGATGAACTCAAAGAAAATTATATTGAAGCCACACATGCTTTAATTGAAGGTGGCGCAGACATCCTTCTCATTGAAACGGTGTTTGATACCTTAAACTGTAAAGCAGCAATTTTTGCGGTAAAAGAAGTCTTTAAACAGCTTGGCCGTGAATTACCACTGATGATTTCAGGCACAATTACTGATGCTTCTGGCCGTACCTTAACAGGACAAACTGCAGAAGCATTCTGGAACTCTGTGCGTCACGGCGATTTATTGTCGATTGGATTTAACTGCGCCTTGGGTGCAGATGCCATGCGCCCACATGTCAAAACGGTATCAGATGTTGCTGATGTTTTTGTTTCAGCGCATCCAAACGCTGGCTTACCGAACGCATTTGGTGGCTATGATGAAACACCAGAAGAAACAGCAGCCTTCTTAAGAGAGTTTGCTGAAAGTGGTTTGATCAATATTACTGGTGGCTGTTGTGGTACTACGCCTGACCATATTCGTGCCATTTATAATGCGGTCAAAGACATACCACCGCGTAAAATTCCTGACATCAAGCCTGCATGTCGCCTCAGTGGTTTAGAGCCATTTAATATTTATGACGACTCATTGTTCGTCAATGTCGGTGAACGTACCAATGTCACGGGTTCTAAAAAATTCCTCCGTTTAATCCGTGAAGAAAACTTTGCAGAAGCACTTGATGTTGCTTTACAGCAAGTGGTTTCAGGTGCACAAATCATTGACATCAATATGGATGAAGGAATGCTCGATTCGCAAAATGCGATGGTACATTTCTTAAATCTGGTTGCATCTGAGCCTGAAATTTCTAAAGTGCCGATTATGATTGACTCTTCTAAATGGGAAATCATTGAAGCAGGTTTAAAATGTGTACAAGGTAAACCTGTTGTTAACTCGATTTCCTTAAAAGAAGGTTATGACGAGTTTGTCCATAAAGCACGTTTGTGTCGTCAATATGGTGCAGCTGTCATTGTGATGGCATTTGATGAAACCGGTCAGGCAGATACTGCCGCACGTAAACGTGAAATCTGTAAGCGCTCTTATGATGTGCTCGTTAATGAAATTGGTTTTCCTGCGGAAGACATTATTTTTGACCCGAACGTTTTTGCTGTCGCAACAGGGATTGAAGAGCACAATAACTATGCAGTGGACTTTATTGAAGCAACAGGCTGGATTAAACAAAACTTACCACATGCCATGATTTCTGGTGGTGTGTCGAACGTATCATTCTCTTTCCGTGGCAATGAACCTGTCCGTGAAGCCATTCACTCTGTATTCCTTTACTATGCCATCAAACAAGGCATGACCATGGGGATTGTCAATGCGGGGCAGATGGCCATCTATGATGATATTCCTAAAGAGCTGAAAGCCGCTGTTGAAGATGTCATTCTCAACCAGAATCAAGGTGACAGCGGTCAAGATGCAACTGAAAAATTACTTGAAGTTGCTGAACAGTACCGTGGTCAAAGTGCTGCCCAAAAACAAGTTGAAAACCTTGAATGGCGTAATGAACCTGTTGAAAAGCGTCTTGAATATGCACTGGTCAAAGGGATTACCAGCTTTATCGATGAAGATACTGAAGAAGCCCGCTTAAAGTCCAAACGCCCACTTGATGTGATTGAAGGTCCATTGATGGACGGTATGAATGTGGTCGGTGACTTATTCGGCTCAGGTAAAATGTTCTTACCTCAAGTGGTCAAATCTGCACGCGTGATGAAGCAAGCCGTAGCATGGTTAAACCCGTACATTGAGGCTGAAAAAACAGGCAGCCAATCTAAAGGTAAAGTGTTGATGGCGACTGTAAAAGGCGATGTACACGATATTGGTAAAAACATTGTCGGTGTTGTACTGGGGTGTAATGGTTATGACATTGTTGACCTTGGTGTCATGGTGTCTTGCGAGAAAATTTTACAAACTGCGATTGATGAAAAAGTCGATATTATCGGCTTATCAGGTTTGATTACCCCATCGCTTGATGAAATGGTGTTTGTTGCAAAAGAAATGCAACGCAAGGGTTTTAAAATCCCACTGTTGATTGGTGGTGCAACCACATCGAAAGCACATACTGCAGTAAAAATTGATCCGCAATACTCAAATGATGCGGTGATCTATGTTGCAGATGCTTCTCGTGCGGTCGGTGTTGCAACCACCCTACTGTCTCCTGAAATGAAGCCTAAATTTGTCGATGAACATCGTGCTGAATATGAAAAAGTACGTGAACGTATTGCCAACAAGCAACCAAAAGCAGCTAAATTGTCGTATACAGAATCCATTGAAAATGGTCTAAAAATTGACTTTGCCGCCAATCCACCAGTAAAACCAAACTTTATTGGTTTGCAAACATTGACCCATTATCCTCTTGATACATTGGTGGAATATTTTGACTGGACCCCATTCTTTATCTCTTGGAGTTTGGCGGGTAAATTCCCGAAAATTTTACAAGATGAGATTGTCGGTGAAGCTGCAACTGATTTATATAATCAGGCTCAGGCAATGTTAAAAGACATTATTGATAATAAACGTTTCGATGCGCGTGCCGTTTTTGGGATTTATCCTGCAAACCGTTCAGCAGCAGACTCCGTTGAAGTCTTTAATGAAGATGGTCAATCTGTAACCCATACCTTCCATCATATTCGTCAGCAATCAGATAAAGTCACAGGTAAACCGAATTTGTCTTTGGCTGATTTTGTTGCAACCAAAGCACAAGCCAAAGACTACTTGGGCGGTTTTACCGTTTCAATTTTTGGTGCGGAAGAAATGGCACATGAGTATAAAGCCAAAGGGGATGATTACTCCGCCATTCTTGCTCAGTCTTTGGGTGATCGTTTTGCTGAAGCGTTTGCAGAACATTTACATGAACGTATTCGTAAAGAGTTCTGGGGATATCAGGCAGATGAACAACTCTCTAATGAAGAATTAATTAAGGAGAAGTATGTCGGTATTCGTCCTGCACCGGGCTACCCAGCTTGTCCTGAGCATTCTGAAAAGGCGTCTTTGTTTGATTGGTTAGGCACCACGGATAAGATTGGTACCCAATTGACCAGCAGTTTTGCAATGTGGCCACCATCAAGTGTTAGTGGTTTCTACTATGCCAACCCACAGTCTGAATACTTTAACGTGGGTAAAATTGCGTTAGATCAGCTAGAAGATTATGCAAAGCGTAAGAATTGGACTTTGGATGAAGCCAAACGTTGGTTAGCTCCGAATTTGGATGATTCGGTTTCTTAATTCGAAACCCTTTTATAAAATAAGAGCAAGTCCCTTTTTATTAAAGAGGGACTTGTACATAAATTGGGAGGCTTGATAGATGCCTCCTTTCAGTAAAAAGTTGATTTTAAATCCTTAACACTTTATTAAAAATAAATTTTAAATAATTGAATTTTATAATGATTAAACAACCCAAAGCATACTTTAATTAACGACTCTAATGCCTACAATAGCTCTCCTCGCCATACAGCGAATGATAGAGGTAGCGGTTAGATTTTATTGCAATCATTTTTTCATGTATGATCATTTTATTTCGTCTGTAGAGATAAAACATGTTTGAGATCATTGATGATTTAAAAGCTAAATTAGATCAGCATCGACCTCTTTCATCTACAATTGTCAAAAATCTACACGAAGACCTCATATTACGTTGGACTTATCACTCCAATGCCATTGAAGGCAATACTTTAACCTTGTTAGAAACTAAGGTTGTCCTTGAAGGAATTACGATAGGTGGTAAAGCATTAAGAGAGCATTTTGAAGCGATCAATCATCGTGATGCAATTTTGTATGTTGAAGATATTATCAAAAGGCAAGAACCCTTTTCAGAATGGCAAATTCGTAATATTCATCAATTCATCTTAAAAAATATTGATGATGAAAATGCTGGGCGATACCGTCAACAAAATGTCTTAATCTCAGGTGCTACGACTACCCCACCAGACCACACATTGCTCAATGACAAAATGGCTCAGTTTATTGATTGGTATAATCGTGATGCTCATAAATTACACCCAGTTGAACGAGCAGCCAAAGTTCATGCAGATTTTGTAGCGATCCATCCCTTTGTTGATGGAAATGGGCGCACATCTCGCTTATTGATGAACCTTGAATTACTTAAAGCGGGTTATCCACCAAGTGTTATTACTGTAGAAAATCGATTAGCTTACTATGAAGCGTTAGATCAATGGATGGCGAATGATAATACTGGACCATTTATTGATTTGATTGCTAATGTCGTATTGGATGGGTTTAAACCTTATCAGATAATTTTAGGAATTTAAGGGGAATCCCTATCCACAATAATCCCTAGGATCATTCAAGATGGGATGGCCCAATAATTTACTCTGATCCTGTTCATACACAAAAGCCAATAGATAGCTGGCAAAACATTAAATTTAATTGGTCTTTTAGAGATACAAGGCATTTAAATCAAATGCCCTTGAAACCAAATATCTATTAACCTGAGTTCGATATAAAACTCTTGATGAAATATGATACTCGGAAACGTCATCCGCAACTGTCTGAGGCAGGACTTCATTGATAAAGTATTGTTTCTGCGATTCATTGAATCCGTTGCTGGTGGTCGACGAGTTTTGCGGTGAGCAGCGATGTAGCTGCGCAAGATGGTTACCCTTGAGGAGCTTAGCTCCTCATGTCGAAACAAAAGTAGGGCGAGCAGCAGGCTGATCCTGAAATTGAATGAGAATTCAGTAAGACTCCGCCAAGATCATTTTTTTTCAGTAAGTTAAAGGTGTAATAAGGTCGAGCCCAAGTTATTACTTTCTAAAATTAGACAACAAATTATTGGTAATCGACTTATTATTCTCAACAATTCTAGTCTTTTTGGCTTTTGCTGATTGATCTTCAACACGCTCAATTTTCGTTGCTTTTAACTTGCCGTTATTTTCAACAACGATAAATTTAACTCTTTCATTTCGCTTTGGCTCACCCTCTGCAAGCGGAAAATCCGAAATATGAAAGAAAATATCTTGTTCAAGTCCACCAATAAAGCCAAATCCTCTATCGGCATCGTATTGTTTAATTTTTCCTTGCTGGAATTCAGGCTTCATACACATTACTCATCGCGGTACACAATCGCTGTATTATACCCTGATCTTGATCAATAGATAAAATAGCAAAAAATAGTCTTGCTTCATCCCAATTACAGCGATAAAAAAGCCCACTTTTCAGTAGGCTTCTATACAACTTAAATTCTAATGTGCATGCCCTGCGCCGACATTCCCTTTCGGTTTTGGACATAACCAAATAATCAATCCTGCGAAAATAAAGATCATCGCAAAAATCAAAAACACATGATTAACCGAAAGCGTTAAAGCCTCTTTATCCACCAAGTTGGAAATAGTACCCAACGCCATTTCAGGACTAAAGCCACTGTTGACCAAGTTACGCTGAGTTTCCTCAACATGCATGGTCGACACGATTTCACTGCGTGCCAGCTTGGTATGATCATCCCAAATGGTCACAGCAATAGATGCACCAATTGCCCCTGCCATGGTTCGCATAAAGTTCATCAAACCCGCAGCAGAAGCCACTTCATCTGGACGTACCACACCTAAAGCGATATTAGACAGTGGGATAAAGAAGAACGGTACAGCAAAACCTTGAATAATCTGTGGTAACGCCAGCGCCATAAAGTCAGCATCACTGGTCCAAAATGAACGCATTAATGTGACGCCACCCAAAATCATCAGCCCAAAACTGGACAAGGCTCTCGGATCATATTTAGTCGCAAGTTTGGCAACCACAGGTGACATCATCAAGCTACCAAAGCCCATTGTCGCAGTCAGATAACCTGCCCAAGATGCGGTATAGCCCAAGTTAATCTGTAACCATTGTGGAATAAGTACAATACTGCCAAAGAATGCCGCAAAGGCAAAAGCCAATGAGATTGTTGCGATGGTAAAGCCACGGTATCGGAAAATTTGTATATTGACGATGGGATGTTTTTCATAATATTCCCAGATGAAAAAGGCAATAAATCCAACCACCAAAATCACAGCCAAAATACAAATAAAGCTATTATTAAACCAATCCCGCTCATGCCCCAAATCGAGCATTAACTGTAATGCGCCAATCCAAACAATCAGCAGCGTTAAGCCAATGGTATCAATCGGGAGTTTAGCAATCGGTGTTTCAGCAACTTTTAATAGACGCATCACCCCAACAGCACAGATCACACCCACTGGAATATTGATAAAGAAAATCCAATGCCATGACCAATTATCACTGATTGTACCGCCTAAAATAGGGCCTAGAATCGGTCCAACAACGGTCGTCATTGCCCACATCCCCATTGCTTGGGAATGTTTTTCGGGTGGGAAAATACGCATCAACAAAGTTTGACTAAGTGGCATGATTGGACCACCAAATAAACCTTGTCCGATACGACAGATCACTAACATCGCCAAACTATTGGATAAACCACAAAGAATTGAAAATGTAGTAAAACCAATCAAACTGATGGTAAATACCCGAACAGCACCAAAACGTCCTGCAAGCCAACCAGTTAAAGGTACACAGATGGCTTCAGCAACGGCATAGGAGGTAATCACCCAAGTCCCTTGAGAACTTGATACTGCTAAACTTCCGGTAATATGGGGCACAGAAACATTGGCGATGGTCATATCCAGTACGACCATAAAATTGGCAAGTGCTAAAAAGAAGGCGGCAAGAAGTAATCGCCCACCTTTAAGCTCACTTTGAAACGTTGCTGTATTCATAAGTGATTACTTCGCTGAAGAGGTATCAACCTCAGCATTCATGGATAAACCCACACGTAATGGATGCTCAGCCAACTCTTTAGGATCGAGTTTGATACGTACAGGTAGACGTTGAACCACTTTAATCCAGTTACCTGTCGCATTTTGTGCAGGAATCAACGCAAATGCTGAACCTGTACCACCAGAAAAGCCGATCACCGTACCGTGATACTCTACTTTCTTGCCATAGAGGTCTGAAGTGAGGGTTGCCTTCTGACCAACTTTCACGTTTTGCAACTGACTTTCTTTAAAGTTTGCATCCACATAAAGTTCAGCCAAAGGCACCACTTTCATCAAACTTGTCCCAGGTGCAATACGTTGCCCCACTTGAATACTACGACGGGCAATCACACCATCTAACGGCGCTTTAATTTCTGTACGTTGTAAATCTAAAAGTGCTTGATCAAGTTTGGCTTGAGCCACCAATACGTCAGGGGTTGAACTTTGTGAGGTCCCCCGAATTAAAGCTTCATTGGCATCTAAATTACTTTGTGCAGCTTTACGTTTAGATTCTGTTTGCGCCAATGCTGCTTTTGCCACATCGACATTTGCTTTAGCATTGTTTAAAGCACTTTGTGCTTTGCTAAATTCTTCTTTAGAGATTGCACCTGTCGCGCTTAACTGCTGACGGCGGGCAAACTCTTGCTGTGCTTGTTGATACGCCACATCGGCTTGCGCCACTTGTGCTTTGGCACTGTTAATATCATCTGCACTGACTAAAATCTGTGAGGACAATGAACTGCTATTTGCCGAGCTTTGTGTATATTGACGCTTGGCTTTGGTCAACGCCGCTTCAGCTTCTGCAACAGCGATTTTTGCATCACGATTATCAATAATCGCAAGTACATCGCCTTTTCTCACTTGTTGAGTATCACTGACCAAAACCTCAGCAACTTGTCCGCTGACCATTGAGGTGATTTCAGCAGTTTCAGCACCGACATAGGCATTGTCCGTTTCAACAATGTTGCCAAAAATAAAAGCCCAAATTGCATATAGAATTGCAGCTACAACAACAATAATGGCAAAAATCTTCAGCATTTTTTTACGTTTTTGTTTGGCTTCCAAATCCGCTTGCGCTTGATTTTCATCATTTGGAGAGGCATTCGTCGTTTGCGCGTCAGTCATCGCATGTTCCTAGCTTACTTGGACTTGTCAAAACATCTTTGCATTTTGGAGATATAAACTGAAAAACTGCTTAATCATATCTATATGACGTTGCTTGATGGTTGAATAAGTCAACTTCTTAAAATTGTGGTGCCCAATTTTACAGGTAAAAATCATATTATGAGAATAAAAATATTACTCTATAGTTTATCTTTATAAAAGAGGTCAATCTTATTGATATTCATATTTTTTTAAGAAAAAATAAGCCAGTAAAATATGTATTTTACTGGCTTATATTGACACAATGAATACAAAAGTGTACTGATTAGTACACTTAGTCAGCTTGATCAATAGGCATAAGAAGCAATGGCTGTTGCAATCGCCTTACCTTCATTGTTGAACATGGTCATACGCATTGTGCAACCTTTACGCCCCATTCTCAAGGTTTCAGCTTTGGCAATAAAGTATTCACCGCGTCCAGGTGCAAGATAATCCACACGCATATCGACTGTTGCTAAACGAGAAACTTTCTTTAATGTGTCTGGCAATTGATCTGGCTCTGCACGTTTATACAGCTCCCCCATTGCCACAATTCCACCAATACTATCCAACAATGTCGCGGCCACACCACCATGTAAAATTTGAAATGCGACATTGCCAATCAAATACGGTTTCATTTCGATATAGCCTTCAATCTCATCATTAACAACACGCATTTGCATATTGTTATGTGAAAAATAAGGCGAACCATTAAACGCTTTAGTGAGTTGGTTAAGCACCACATTTAGATCTGCTTTCGCGCCTAAATGTAAATTACCAGTCCACTTTTTTTGCGATTCGCTAGGCGCAGAATCAGTTTTAGAAGAATCACTCATCATCATTTCGAAACCAATATTGAGAAAAATTTTCAGCTTTTTCCCAAAAAATATATGAAAGGGCTACAATATATGCCTAGTTTAATACTGAACATCGAGATTGTTATGACTTATACGTTCAATCGTCCTGCTTTTCCAGCTACTCGTATGCGCCGTATCCGTAAAAACGATAAGCTTCGAGCAATGGTAAGAGAGACTCAACTCACAGCAGATCATCTCATTTATCCAGTATTTGTACTTCCGGGACAAAACCAAAGCCAAGATGTACCAAGTATGCCAAATGTTCAACGATTGTCAGCAGACTTATTGTTGAAAAAAGCAGAAACCCTATTAGAACTTGGTGTATCAAAACTTGCCTTATTCCCCGTTACACCACAACAAGACAAAAGTTTAACAGCTGAAGCTGCGTGGCATGAAGACGGTTTAGTTCAAAATACTTTACGTTTGTTAAAAAAAGAACTGCCTGAGATGGTACTCATCACGGATGGTGCATTAGATCCTTATACCACACATGGTCAGGACGGCATTATTGACGATACAGGTTATGTATTAAATGATGAAACGGTTCAATGCCTGATCAAACAAGCCTTAAGCCATGCTGAAGCAGGTGCAGATGTGATCGCGCCAAGTGACATGATGGACGGCCGTATTGGTGCAATCCGCCAAGCTTTAGAAAGTAACGATTTTATTTATACCAGCATCATGGCGTACTCTGCAAAATATGCGTCTAGTTTCTACGGTCCTTTCCGCGATGCAGTTGGCTCATCATCCAACCTAAAAGGTGGTAATAAGTATAACTACCAAATGGATGTCGGTAATCGTGCTGAAGCACTGCATGAAATCGCCCTTGATATTCAAGAAGGTGCGGATATGGTGATTGTCAAACCCGGTATGCCGTATTTGGATGTGGTACGTGAAGTTAAAGATACCTTTGGTGTCCCGACCTTTGTTTATCAAGTCAGTGGTGAATATGCCATGCTTGCAGCAGCCATCCAAAATGGCTGGTTATCTGAAAGCGTGATTATGGAATCCTTGATGTGCTTCCGTCGTGCAGGTGCAGATGGTATTTGGACCTATTATGCAGAAGATGCAGCACGTCAATTAAAAGAGATGAAGTAAATCATCCCTCCCTTACTGAGCTCATAGTTCCTCACCTTTTAAAAAGGGAGCTGCCTATGACTGATTCAGTCGTGAATGGAAAATCCTCTCTTTCAAAAGATAAGCAGTATTGCTTTTGCAGGTGGGGATTAAAAATCTAAATTGGTACAGAATACACAATGCATATCGCCATTATTGGTGCTGGAGTAAGTGGCTTACTCAGCGCGCTTGAGCTTGTTGAACAAGGCTGCAGCATCACTCTGTTCGATCAACAACATGCTGGACATGCTGCTTCATGGGCGGGTGGCGGTATTCTGTCACCCATGTATCCGTGGAGATATCCCAATGAAGTCAATCATCTGGCACAACACGGCAAACAACTTTACCAACAATGGAATGAGAAACTACAACCTAAAACAGGGATAGACTTTCAAATCCATGACACAGGAATGTTAATTTTTGACGAAGCAGATTTTGAGCTTGGACTGAATTATAAAGACCAACATCAAGAACCGATGCAGCATTGTGAATACCTGCAAAGAGAGCAGCTTGAAACCGTCAACCCCCATATTTCAGCACAGTTTCAACATGCAATTTATTTTCCACATTTAGCCAATATTAGAAATCCACGACTTCTTAAATCACTGATTAGCTACCTCAAACAACACCCTCAAGTTGAAGTGTATGAAAATACATGGATCGAAAAATTTAATATTCAAAATCAAAAAATTCAGTCTGTTGAAAGTGCCAATGGACAACGTTTTGTCGCAGACCAATTTGTGATTGCGACGGGTGCATGGTCACATTGCTGGGCGGAACAATTACAGCTTTCGATCCCAGTAGAGCCTGTTCAGGGACAAATGATGTTATTTAAAACCCCGGAAAACTGGTTACCCACCATGTGTATGAACAATGTGATGTATTTGATCCCACGCCGAGATGGTCATATCGTATGCGGTTCAAGCATGGACCATATCGGATTTGATAAGCGTCCAAATGTACAAACACAACAAAATATTTATAAAGCCTGTATCGAAATGGTGCCTGAATTGGCAAACTTCCCCATCGTCAAGCAATGGGCAGGATTACGTCCAAGTTCACCAACAGGCATTCCATATATTGGAAAAATGCCTGAACTGAATAATTTATGGGCAAATTTTGGACATTACCGTAATGGCTTATGTATGGGACCTGCTTCAGCACAGTTATTAAGACAATTGATGCTCAATCAAGATACATGTGTTGATGCAAAAGCTTATTCAACCGAGCGATTAACAGCATACGCACCACTCACTCAGCAATCATCTTTAAGCTAAAAAGTGTTTGGTTCTGACATTAAAGAATTTAAGAGAAGACGCTTATCCGCTTCTCTCATCTAAAATGATTGATAAAATTGCTGATGCCTATCCAGTGATTTACCAATAATTCTCTACAGCAATATTGCCTTCACCGCGACGATTCATCGTTAAACCACGGGCTTTTAATGCGGCTTTGGTGTCATCTACCATTTGTGGATTCCCACATAGCATGACATGGGTAGTATCTGCATTGAATTTTAAATCAGCGGCTTTTTCCAATTCACCATTTTCAATCAAAATCGGTAAACGATCATGTAAGGCTGCATTGGGATCACGCGTAACAATCGGGATAAATTTAAAGCCAGTATGCCCCTCACCAAAAAGCTGGGCAATCTCTTGGATCCGATCGACATAAGCCAATTCAGATTCAGTTCTTACGCTATACACCAAGTTGATTTTTTCGTACTTTGACCAAGTTTCAAAATCTTGTAGCATCGAAATAAAAGGTGCTAGGCCTGTGCCAGTTGCCAATAACCACAAATCTTTAGGCAATGGCAATTGATAACGTGCTAAGGTTAAGAATCCATAGGGGATTTTTTCCAAATAAAGCGCATCACCAACTTGTAAATGCTGTAAATTGGAGGTAAATGCACCATCAGGAACAACGATTGAAAAAAATTCGAGTGTTTCATCAAATGGGGATGAAACCACGGAATATGCCCTTACCACCAAATCATCACCCACTTTTAAACCAATACGAGCAAATTGCCCTGCGGTAAACTTAAAATGGGCAGGTCGAGTCATGGTGAAACTGAAAAGTGTATTGGTCCAACGCTGAACAGACAAAACCTTTTCTATGCTAAATTTTTCAATTGACATGATTTCTTCGTGGCATGAAACATAGTCCTCATGGTAGCATGACTATATAATCTATGAATATTAAAATGTTAAGGCTCTACTTATGCGAATGACTTTACGCCAGTTGGCGGTTTTTGTTGCTGTCGCTCAAGAAGGTACCGTGACCAAAGCAAGTGATGCGGTTCGGTTGACTCAAAGTGCGGCAAGTATGGCTTTGGCAGATTTAGAAGATGGACTGGGTGCTCCGCTTTTCGATCGTCTTGGTAAGCGCTTACAGCTTAATGATCTTGGTCGTTTCTTACTTCCTCAAGCTTTAGAAATCTTAGGTCGCTGTGAAGCCTTTGAACAAGCAGCCAAAGGTGAACTACAAAGTATTGATTTACGGATTGGTGCAACACTGACCATCAGTGATTATTTAATGCCCGACTTAATGGCAAACTTTTTACAAGTTCAACCTCAAGCACATTTACAGCTTCAAGTTGGTAATACCCGCCAAATGATTGAAGCGGTCAACCAATTCCAACTCGATTTGGCATTGATTGAAGGTTCATGCTTCCTACCACAACTTCAATGCATTCACTGGCGCGATGACGAACTCGCGGTATGTTGTTCGCCTAATCATCCACTGGCAAATTTACATCGTGAATTAAAGCAGTCTGACTTCCAGCATGTTGAATGGATTTTACGTGAAGAAGGTTCTGGAACACGTGAAGTCTTTGACAATGCCATTCTAAAAGATCTTGAAGATGCCAATATCCGCTTAACCCTAGGTCATAATGAAGCGATTTTAAAAATCGTTGCTGGAGGTCTAGGAATGTCATGTATTTCTAAATTGGCAATTCAGCCTTTGCTCGACAAAGGACAATTGGTGATTTTAAATACCCCATTCTGGCAACTTGCTCGCCCACTATATATGCTGGTTCATCGTCAAAAGTACCAAGGACCGGGCTTAAGAGCCTTCTTAAAATTTTGTGAAAATGGTTAAAACCAAAGCTCCTCTTGGAGCTTTTTTTATAATTATTCGATTAGCACAACTACTTACCAAATTGCCGTTCACATGGTCGACCATCATGGTTACCATCCATTTGTGTATTGGGGCAATTTGTAATAAAAAATACTGCTTCATCATAAGATGTCATTTGGCTGCAATGGGTACGACCATCGCATTGATAAGGTGATTTTGCCGTTGATGCTGTTGTCGATACAGTGGTGTTGCTTTGTACAGATTCTACTTCATTCTGTTTTTGCACTGAATGATGATAACTATTTAAAGCATTTTGGGATTTTTCACTAAACTTTACTGGTTTGACATAACCAATCTCTTTGCGCTGTTGCTCAACGATTTGCTTCTGTTGTTGTTCTAACAATGCAAATTTAGCATGTTGTTCTTCCTGATAGGTTTGGTATTGATTCCATGTGGCAAAACTAAAATAAACGAAGCCAAAAACAATCACCAAAATCACCACAGACATAAAACCGAATTTCTGCCCTTCATTTTTGCCTCGTCTTAAAATATTTTTTTGCTTATCAATATTGATCTTTTTATTTTTTAAGTCATTACTCATCGCAACATCTAAACGAATCATTTGATGTGCTTTCAATGTTCCATGTGCATTGATGATTACATATTTTATGGTTTCCCCTTTTTTCGGCTGACCACCTTCTTTTGGAAAATCAGCGATGTAAAATATTACAGATTGCGCTGAATTATGATCCAATAAAAGTCCGTAACCTTTATCATGATGATATTCAATGATTTGCCCCAAATAAAACATATAACTTCTCTTTTAAAATAAGTATGAATCGTAAAATATATTCAACTCGTTTCAGATGTTTAGTGTGAATATGCCTTTCGTTTCTGCTGTTTAATCTTGTCCTTTTGTTCTTGTTGATATTGTTGAAGTCTCATTTCAGCCTCAACTTTGTACTGCTTATAACGATCCATTGCATACATCACAGAACTTACCGCAATGAATATCACCACCGCGACGATCACCACCCAAGGGTTCAACGTTTTGCGTTTTTCAGATCGAATTTTTTTGACAGCTTGTTTGCGTTTGGAATATAAAAATTTAACTTTCAACTTTTGAATTAAACGTTGAAATGCAGTTAAATCCATATGCTTTTCAAGCAACTGCCGATCAATTTGGCTGTTAAAATATAAATCATCCCCTTTAAAATTTTGACCATCTTCTATCACCTCTAAGGGGCTAAGCAACACTGCGCTCTGATTACCCTCAGTGATTTCAATGTTTTGATTCTCTTTACCCACATCAACAACAGTAATCGCATGAATTTCTTCAATGGGTTTAATGTTATCAACTGTATGAGTTTGGTCTTGCAATTCAGTATTCTGGATAACTTTAGTGGAAAGGTCAACTTGTGTTTGCGCTACAGGTTCAATCTCTTTGGCTTGATTTAAATCTCCGCCCGATTCTTCAAGTACTGGGTCATTGATTGTTGTTTGAATGGGCTCGACAAAGGTGTCTTGTTGTTGTGCAACCAAGTCAATATCTGGAATAGCGTCAGGTAAAATGCCTTGTTCGGTGTGAATTTTCATTTGAGGGTTCTGTAAGCCTTCATCAGTCAGCACCCTCCTCTTTTTCAGCGCTTTGCGAACATTTCTAATATGTTCATAGGCATTTTCTGAATAAAGATGTGGAACAGAGACCTTGTTTTGATCATTCACATAATTTTTATGATCTAAACGTACGATAAATTTGGCAAATAAACCATCACTCTGCTCTAAAACGACACACTTAATCCGCTCACCAATTTGAGGAAGAAGCAACTGATTTGAAAAATCTTCTAATTTAAAAACAACTTGTTGATGATCATTTAATTCAATTAGACCTTGTCCTAAATCATTATCGAAAAAGGTAACAGTCCCTTTTCTAAACATTTTTTATTCTCTTATCATTAAAAAGGAGGCCCCCTATAGCCTCCTTCGATGATACTAAATTTTAATCTTTTTGCACACTACCAAAAATTTTATCTCCAGCATCACCTAAACCTGGTACGATATAACCTTGTTCATTTAAACCTTGATCAATTGAAGCGGTGAAAATCGTCACATCAGGATGTGCGGCTTCAACACGTTTAATCCCTTCAGGTGCTGCAACCAAAACCATAACACGGATATCTTTACAGCCACTTGCTTTCAAAACGTCAATCGCAGCAACCAAAGATGAACCTGTCGCCAACATCGGATCAATAATCATAGCTAAACGATTTTGTACATCTGGAACCAATTTTTTATAATAAGTACGTGCTTCCAAAGTTTCTTCATCACGTTCTAAACCGAGAACTGAAACTTTAGCACTTGGGATAAGATTTAAAAAACCTTCTAACATGCCAATACCAGCACGTAAAATCGGCACTACAGTGATTTTTTTACCCGCAATTCTGTCTACTGTGACTTTACCATTCCAGCCATCAATCTCATGATCACACACAGGTAAATCTTTGGTTGCTTCATAAGTTAAAAGCATGGTTACTTCTTGAGCGAGTTCACGAAAATTCTTAGTACTAATGTCAGCACGGCGTAATAAACCTAATTTATGACGAATAAGTGGATGACGAATTTCTTGAATAGACACGGGAGGACACCTAAAAGGATAAAAGTAAATTTCCATTATTATAAATGTTTTTTATATCAGAGATAAGAAAAGCCCTCAATGAATGAGGGCTTTTTTTGTTAATAGCAGGATTTTATTGCGATTAGTGTTGTTGGCTCATCAAGAAATGTAAAGGAGATAAAATTTCTGATTTTAACGCCAAGTTGATGATTGGATCTGGATAAACACCAATGATCAATACCAAAGCAGCAGCGCCGAGCACCATCAAACCACCCACTTTTTGTCCCCAATGATCAACCGCATCAATACGAGGATTATCTGGTGGAGTCATATACATCACGATCATCACACGTAAGTAGTAATACAAACCAATACCACTACCCACCACAACCATAGCAGCTAAAAACCAATGTTCTGTGGTTACAGCAGCAATCACCACCATAAACTTACCGATGAAACCAGCGGTCAATGGAATCCCTGCAAGAGAAAGCATCATCACTGTTAAGGTGGCAGTCAGTACTGGACGACGCCAGAATAAACCACGGTAATCCGCAAGCGACTCAGCTTCATCAACATTGTTATATGGGCTCGACATTAACGCGACAGCACCAAAAGCACCAATCGTAGTTAAGGTATAAGTCACCACGTAGACACTTACACTGCCTAAACTTGCATAACCTAAACTAATCAAAGCAATCAATAAATAACCGAAATGGGCAATCGATGAATAACCCAAAATTCGTTTTAAGTTGACTTGACGTAATGCAAGGAAGTTCCCGACTAAAATCGAAAGTACAGCGATCACAGTTAATACAGTCACGATAGACGGTACAAGAATGAAACCTGAACTTAAAATAAAGCGGACTAATAAACCAATGGTTGCAACTTTAGCAACAGTTGCAAGATAGGTCGCGATTGGCGCAGGCGCACCTTGATAAACATCTGGTGTCCATTTATGAAATGGCGCCAACGATAATTTAAACGCAATCGCAATCACGATTAATCCTGAACCCAACAAAATCATTGGTTGAGCAAGGAAACCTTTTAACTGTTCAATAAAGTCAGCCAAAGACGCAATTTGTTGCACTTGTGCTAACTGATTTCCATACAAACCTGGGAAGTCAGTAAATGACAATGTACCGGTATAAGCATAAACGTATGCCATACCCATCAACAAGATTGCTGAAGCGGTTGCAGAAAGTACCAAATACTTTACGCCTGCTTCTAGCGATTTTCCACGCTGATGCGTATATGCCAATAAGCCATACACAGGAATTGACAAAAGCTCTAAGCTAATAAAGAACGACGCATAATGAGAACTTGCCACCATTAACATTGCCCCTGTTACAGAGATCAACATCAAGATATAAAGCTCTTCACGATTATCTTTATAGGTTTCAATATAAGCGTGAGATAACGTACAGCATGCGAGTGCTGCAACTACTGCAATAAATTGATAAAACAATGTAAATGGATCAACCACAAACATGTTCATCACATTTGATGGTGCAAATGAACCACCAAACATCATGAATAAAATATCAATTGCAGCAAGGTTTAAACCCACCACCGATGCAGTCGCAATCAAATTATGATTACGCTTGATCGAGGTTAGGATCATCACCACTACAGCGGTTAAAGCAACAATAAAAACTGGTGCTAAAGGCATGAGACCCGAAAATGACATAGTGAAGTTCATGACTATTGGATCTCCACATTTTGTTGAGATACGACTTGTTGTGCCGCATCAACAACTTCTTGAACTGGAATATAGCTATTTGATAACCACGCCATACTTGAGTGAGAAATATCAAGGAAGCTTTGTGGATACACACCTAACCATAATAAGCCAAATGCACAGATCAATAGAATTACTGTTTCACGTACATTCAAGTCTTTTAATGGACTTTCATAATGCTTTTTCTGTTCTTCATTTGGCGTACCAAATAAAGCTTTGTGGATCAGAATCAAACCATAAAGACCAGCAAAGACCAAGCTAATTGCCGCAATAATGGTAAATGTTGGGAACTTAGCGAATGAACCCATCAAAATCAGGAATTCACCAATAAAGTTACCTAGACCTGGAATACCCACAAGCGCAGAGACAAAGAACATCAAGAAGAATGGTAAATACTGGAATTGACCACGAATACCACCCATCAAACGTAAGTCACGGGTATGTAAGCGTTCATACACTTGACCACACATAATGAACAATGCAGCAGATGACAAGCCATGTGCCAACATCATGATCATTAAGCCTTGGAATGTCAGAATATTACCGGCATAAAGTGCAAGTAATACGAAACCCATATGCGAAATAGAAGTATAAGCAAGCAGGCGTTTCATATCTGTTTGCTGGAAAGCACACCAAGCGCCGTAGAAAATACCAATCAAACCTAAAATAATCGCAATATCGGCAAATTGTGCAGATGCTGCTGGGAAGAATGGCAATACAAAGCGCAGTAAACCGTACGCAGCAGTTTTAATCAAGATACCCGCTAAGTCTACAGAACCTGCTGTAGGTGCTTGCGCATGCGCATCTGGTAACCAACCGTGTAATGGGAATACTGGAAGCTTGACCGCAAAACCAATAAAGAAACAGATCATCAATGCATAGGCAATATGTGGTGCCTGAGCATCTAAAGTGTTTGCAACAGCAAGTAAGTAGTTATAGTCGAAGCTAATCGTACCTGACATCTGAGAACCGTAGACCACTAAGCCTAAGATCCCAATGAGCATGATCAAGCCAGCGACTTGGGTATAGATAAAGAACTTGGTTGCAGCATAAACACGTGATTTACCATCTGCACCTTTATGACCCCAAAGAGCGATCAAGAAGTAGATAGGGACTAGCATCATCTCCCAGAAGAAGAAGAACAAGAACATATCAATTGCAAGGAAAACCCCGATTACCCCACCCAAAGACCATAATAGGTTTAAGTGGAAGAAGCCGACATTCTTTTGAATTTCACCCCATGAACAGCCAACTGCAAGTACACCCAGTAATGCAGTCAAGCCCACCATCAGCAATGAAAGACCATCTACAGCCAAATGAATGTTAATACCGAGTGTTTTAATCCAAGGTAAATAAAATTCTGCTGCCCAAGTTGGAGTCTTCGCCCCCAACTCATAGCTAAAGCCACCTTGTTTCCACAAAATCAGTGTTAAGCCCAATGTAACGAGCATACCGACTAATGCGATATAACGTGGCAAATGTTTATCAAGTTTATCGACCAACCAACACGCGAAACCTGCAATAAAAGGTACAAGAATCAGTGCGGGTAAAATCCAATTGTTTGTGATTTCCATCTTATTTCCCCACTACCTGAATCACGATCAAGATCATCAGCAATACCACTACACCGAGTGACATACTTGATGCATATTCACGTAATGAACCTGTTTGACGGGTACTTGTAAATTTATTCCCACTATTTACGATTGCAGGTAATACCAGCCATAAACCATCAATTGGGTCACGACCTAAAATTTTCGCAATGAGTAAATAAGGTTGAACAAATACAAGGTTGTATAAAGAATCGAAACCAAATGCATTACGGCAGATATTTGCAAGTCCAGCACCAAATGAAGTGGCTGCAAAACCTTGCACCGCTTTATAAGCGAAAGCAAATAACACCACGCCTACAGCTAAACCGACCAATGCGATACCGACTGCAAGGTGTTCTGCACCATGCATTCCTTCTTCAATCGCTTGAGAAACTTCAAATGCAGGGATATGTGCTGCATTTAAAATGTTCATCACTGGCGCTTTTAAGAAGTAAGCCAAACCTGTTGAAAGAACAGCCAAGATACCTAAAGGCGCCCAATACGTTGCACCTTTGATTTCGTGATAATGTGTTTTTTCTTCACCGAAGAATACAACCCAAATTAAACGGAATGTATAAATCGAAGTTAAGAATGCACCCGCAACACCAACCCAATACAATGAGTTATACAATGCGACAGATTGACCTTGCGCCCAAACAGCACCCAAGATTGCATCTTTTGAGAAGAAGCCGATCGTGATAAATGGGATTGCAGCAAGTGCACCACCACCAATCGCGAAGCAAGCAAATAAGAATTTGTTTTTGTAGAACAAACCACCCATTTTAAAGATGTTTTGTTCATGATGGTAAGCCAAGATCACCGCACCAGAAGACAAGAACAATAATGCCTTAAAGAATGCATGTGCAAGCATATGGAACAGACCTGCTTGATACGCTTCTGCACCCACAGCCATAAACATATAACCGAGCTGACTCATGGTAGAGTAAGCCAGAATACGTTTGATATCTGTTTGAACCAAAGCCGCAAAGCCAGCAACCAACAATGTTACAGCACCCGTAATCGAAATGAACTGCATCACTTCTGGTGTCATTTCAAACACAGAGAACATACGGCAACATAAGTAGATACCCGCGGTAACCATTGTTGCAGCATGAATCAATGCAGATACTGGTGTCGGACCAGCCATTGCATCTGCCAACCATGTTTGTAATGGGATTTGCGCAGATTTACCTGCTGCACCCAAGAACAACATCAATGATGTGATCAATGCCAAGTTATGATCAAGTGCGAGAACTTGTGAAGCATTGGCAACAATCGTGCCGATGTGTAAAGTACCAAATTGTTGGTAAAGCAAGAACAATGCGATCAGTAAGAATACATCACCAACACGCGTTACTGTAAATGCTTTAATTGCCGCAAAACCATTTGCAGGGTTTTGGTAGTAATAACCAATCAACAGGTAAGAACACAGACCAACGCCTTCCCAACCTAAGAATAACAACGCTAAGTTGTCACCCAATACAAGCACCAACATGCTTGCAACGAATAAGTTGAAGTATGAGAAGAAACGTGCGAAGTCTTCTTCACCACGCATGTACCAAGTTGCAAAGATGTGAATCAGGAAACCTACACCTGTCACCATGCCCATCATTAACAATGACAAGCCGTCAAGATGCAAACTTACACCCGGTGCAAAACCGCCTACATTGAACCAAGTCCATAAATGCTGTGCTTGCGCAACTGAACCCTGCTTAACAAAGTCCATGCCTGCAATCAATGCAAATAAAGCAGAGAGGCCAACAGAACCCGCACCAATAATTGCTGCTACATTTTCAGGAAGTTTATTACGTCCTGCCGCTAAAAGTACAAAGCCAATCAGCGGAAATAAAATCGTTAAATATAAATAACTCATCCGCGCATCTCACTAGCAGCATCTACATCCAGATGATGGAAGCGATGATAGAACTGGAGGACGATCGCTAGACCGATACAAGCCTCTGCCGCAGCAAGTGTGAGGATCAAAATAAACATAATTTGACCATCAGGTTGTGCCCATGCACTTCCTGCCACAACGAATGCCAATGCTGCTGCATTCATCATGATCTCAAGGCTCATTAACATAAATAATAGGTTGCGTCGCACCATTACACCGTAAAAACCCAGTGCAAAAAGGATAGTTGCGACGATCAAACCATGTTCTAAAGGAATGTTGCCCATTACTGTTTATCCTCTGCTGCACTCGGTTCACGTTTGCCTAAGTGGAATGCTGCAACCAATGCTGCAAGCAATAACATTGCGGCAACTTCAACCAATAATAAATAGTGGGTAAAGAGTGCTTGACCAATTGCTTTAGGTCCAATCACTTGAGTTCCAAGTACTGCACCATGTTGGGTATAGTCTGAACCTAATACCCAAACCAAACATAAGCCAACTAAGAAGCTCATGAGTGCTGGATAAGCCCAAGCATCTGAAGTCAACCATTTACGTTCTTGATCAACTGTATGTTGACCAAGGTTGAGCATCATGACCACGAATACGAACAACACCATGATCGCACCCGCATAAACAATCACTTCAAGCGCAGCTGCAAATGGTGCACCAATGATCAAGAAGATCCCTGCAACAGCAAGTAGAGAAACGATCAAACTTAATAAAGCATGTACTGGATTGGTGTTGGTCACAACACGAATCGTCGAAACAATGGCCACGAGAGCCATTAAATAAAATGGCCACATCATGGTAATAAGCTCCGTACATCTACAGGCGCACTTTCACGCTGCGCTTGACCTTTTTCTTTACCATCAATTGCCATACCACTTACACGGTAGAAATTGTAGTCTGGGTATTTACCTGGTCCTGAAATGAGTAAGTTTTCTTTCTCATAAACAAGATCCTGACGGACATATTCGCCTAACTCAAAATCTGGTGTTAACTGAATAGCAGTTGTTGGACATGCTTCTTCACACATACCGCAGAAAATGCAGCGTGAGAAGTTAATGCGGAAAAATTCTGGATACCAACGTCCATCATCTTTTTCAGCTTTCTGCAATGAAATACAACCAACAGGACATGCAACCGCACATAAGTTACACGCAACACAACGCTCTTCACCGTCTGGGTCACGTGTTAATACGATACGACCACGGTAGCGTGGAGGTACGATTTGTTCGGCTGGCACTTCTGGATATAAAATCGTATCGCGTTTGCGTGTGACATGGCTAAACACCATCCACAACGAACGAACAATTGATCCTACGCCAGCTAGAATTTTATACATTTTGTACTCCCTGCTGTCCTAGGCCTGATTCATCAGAATCACAGCACCAGTCACCAAAAGGTTGACCAATGCAAGTGGTAAACACACTTTCCAACCAAAATTCATCACTTGGTCATAACGTGGACGCATTAAAGAACCACGTGCCAAGACAAACATCATTACAAAGAATGCTGTTTTCGCAATGAACCAGAACGCATCTGGAATGAATGGAATATTTAAATTAAATGGTGCTAACCAACCGCCAAAGAATAAAGTCACGATCAGTGCTGAAATTAAAATGATGTTGACGTATTCAGCAACGAAGAACATCCCCCATTTCATACCACCATATTCGACATGGTAACCTTCTGCCAATTCTTGTTCAGCTTCTGGTTGGTCAAATGGATGACGATGCGTTACCGCAACACCTGCAACCACGAAGATCATGAAACCAATGAATTGCGGAATCACAAACCATACATCACGTTGTGCTTCTACGATGTCACGCAAGTTAAATGAACCTGCAATTGCCACCACACCCATCAATGAAATCCCTAAAAAGACTTCATAAGAAATGGTTTGTGCTGCTGAACGTAGACCACCTAGTAACGCATATTTGTTGTTGGATGCCCAACCACCAAATAACACCGCATATACTGCGATACCTGCCATTGCCATAAAGAACAATAGCCCGATACTCATGTCTGAAACACCTAAGTAAGGTGAAACAGGAATAACCATGAATGACAGTACTGCAGTCGCCATTGCCACTGCTGGTGCTAAACGGAAGGTTAACTTATCTACAAACTTTGGTGTCCAGTCTTCTTTGAACATGATTTTCAACATGTCGGCAACGATCTGGAACATCCCGCCAGGACCAACACGGTTTGGTCCATAACGGTCTTGCCATAAGCCCAGCAAACGACGTTCAATAAATGACATCAAAGCGGCCAGTAAAACAACAACCAACAAAATTACGATGGCTTGAATCACAGAATAAGCGATTGGCCAGTCTTGTGCCCATGTCGGTAGTGCGCGTAAAGATTCATTCATGATTACACTCCTACCGTTACAGATACAGGTTCAGCAAGTGAAACTGTTGGTGCTTGGCCGACTGGATAACCGATATAACCTGTTGGTAAATATTCAATCACATGCACAGGAAGACTAATCGTCGTTTCGCCTGCTTTCACTGTCAGTTGTTGACCATCTTGAACATTTAAACGTGCTGCATCTTGCTCGCCTACGGCAAAAGTCGCTTCTGGAATACGCGATTCCATCACCGGCGTTTTAATCGTAAATTCACCTGAAGCGAAAATATGATGCATTGGAACCAGACGGAAACTCTCTGGATTTGCCACAACCGCAGTTGGCGCCACATAGCTACGTGCAGGACGTTTTACTAAGCGATCAAACAAACGAACGCCTGAATCACCACCTTTAAGGTGACCACCCACTTCATCTTGGTATTTGTTCCAAGCTTGTGGTGAGTTCCAACCCGGTGCCCATGCAAATGGAACCAATGACGATGCATTTTGCGGTCCAACATAACCTTCCATAGAGAATGTTAATGCGGAATCGACATCGACAGGTTGTTTCGGCTCATGTACGTTTAATGGTGCACGCATTGCAGTACGACCTGAGTAACGACGTGGTTCACGGGCAATTTTCAAGCCATGAACACGGTAGCCCGCATCAGGTGCAACATCTTGAATTGCTTCAAGAACTGGAACATTTTTGACCACAGACTCAATTACGTCATCCAGCAATGTCCACGAGATCACTTTACCTTTCACACCCGTTTCAATGGCATGTAACCAGCGCCAAGATTCTTTGATGGCATATTCTGGTTTGTAATAGCTTGGGTCATAAACTTGATAGAAGCGTTGCGCACGACCTTCTTGGCTGACCACTGTCCCATCGCCTTCTGCAAAGCTTGCAGCAGACAAGACAACATCCGCCGCTTTTACGGTTTCAGTTTCAGAATGATCAAGCACAATCACGCTTTGCGCTTTGTCTAGAGCAGCCTGTACTTGTACAGCAGGTAGACGGCGGAACAAATCATTTTCAACGATAATGATTGACTCATAATCTTGAGCAAATGCTTGTTCTAGGCTTAAACCACCAAACAAAGCCATACCCATTGAGTTCACTTCTGGAACTGTCAATGTTAAGCCTGCATTTCCACCTAGGTTTTGTGCAACTTGTGCAGCAGCTTCCATGATGGCAGCATCTTGTAAGCTAGTACCCGAGATGATTAATGGTTTTTTCGCAGCTTTTAACGTATCCGCAATGGTTTGTGCAAATGCTTTAGCATCATCATCTAAACCAAGAATCGCATCACCGTTTACACCCGCAGCAATCGCAAAACCTAAACGTGCAATATCGTTTGGAGAAGCAACAACTTCACCCTCAGCAATATCAGCTAAACGTGTTTGTGTTGCAGCCAAGATATAGATTGGAGAATTTGCATCCTGACCAATACGTTTTACAGGTTCAGCTAACCAATCTTGGGTACGGCGGTCTGCAGCCATTTGTTTGGCTTTGTTTTTCGCAGCTTGGCGAACAGACAGTGCCATACGTGGTGCAGTTTGCGTTAAATCTTCACCCAAGATCAAGACTGCATCATAGCTTTCGATTTCGCGCATACTTGGGTTATAAACACCCTCAGCTTGCATAATCGATGCAGCAAGTTCAACCAAGTTCTGTTCTTTTTGAGAAAGACCTGTTGAATAATTTTCTTGGCCAACCAACTCACGCAACGCATAGTTTGATTCTAATGATGCACGTGGAGAACCAATACCCAAGACTTTTTTGCCTTGAACATTTTCAATCACTGAATCCAGCGCCACATCAACAGAAACAGTTTTAACTTCTGTTGCAGCACGGAATTGCGGCTGACGTGGACGATCTTCACGGTTCACATAACCCGTACCAAAACGACCTTTATCGCAAAGGAAATATTGGTTAACGTCACCATTGAAACGGTTTTCTACACGACGTAATTCGCCATAACGCTCACCCGGAGAGATGTTACAACCAGAAGAACAGCCTTGGCATACGCTAGGCGCATACTGCATGTCCCACTTACGGTTATAACGTGCCGAATGGGTTTTATCGGTAAATACACCTGTTGGGCACACTTCAGTCAAGTTACCAGAGAACTCAGACTCTAAAGTGCCTGATTCTGGACGACCGAAGTAGACACGTGATGCATTGGCATAAACACCAAAGTCTGTACCACCTGCATAATCGTTGTAGTAACGAACACAACGGTAACATGCGATACAACGGTTCATCTCATGTGCAATGAAAGAACCCAACTCTTGGTTGTGATGCGTACGTTTGGTAAAACGATAACGACGACGATCATGTTGCGTCATTACCGTCATATCTTGTAAATGACAGTGACCACCCTCTTCACAGACTGGACAGTCGTGTGGGTGGTTGGTCATTAAGAATTCCACAATCGATTCACGGAAATCTTTTGCTTCTTTGTCTTCAATCGAAATAAAGGTATTGTCAGATGCAGGAGTCATACATGACATTACTAAGCGACCACGAGTATCTTCTGGATTCGCATATTGAGTAACAGCACATTGACGGCAAGAACCGACAGAACCTAAAGCTGGATGCCAACAAAAATATGGGATGTCGATGCCAAGACTCAAACATGCTTGTAGCAAGTTTTCCGAGCCATTGACTTCATACGATTTTCCATCGACATGAATTGTAGCCATAGTCGAATTCCTTAAACTTGTTCTACGTGGCTGGCTTGGGCTACAGGACGATCTGTCACTTTAGCTTCAAACTCGCTACGGAAATATTTGAGTGCACCCATCAATGGTTCCATCGCACCTGGTGCGTGAGCACAGAATGTTTTACCAATCCACAACTTGCGAGTCAGTTCTTGAAGATGTTGAATGTCTTCCATCTTCCCTTCACCTTTCTCAATTGCGACAAGTGCTTTGACCGCCCAAGGTAAACCATCACGGCATGGCGTACAGAATCCACATGATTCACGTGCAAAGAATTCTTCTAAGTTACGCGTTGCAGAAACCATACACTGGGTTTCATCAACGACCATTAACAAACATGTACCTAGACGAGAACCTGCTTTCATAATGCTTTCTGAATCCATTGGAAGATCAATGTGTTCAGCAGCCAAGAAGTCAGTCGATGCCCCACCCGGTAACCATGCTTTCAGTTTAAGACCATCGCGCATACCGCCAGCATAGTCTTCAATCACTTCACGTGCAGTCGTACCAAACGGTAATTCCCAAAGACCAGGGAAAGTCACTTTACCTGATGCACCATAAATTTTAGTGCCTGGATCTTTAGATTTACCCGCAGACAAACCGATATACCACTCAGGCCCACGCAACATAATTGCTGGTAAGTTGTTATAGGTTTCTACGTTGTTTACGATGGTCGGACGGCCCCATGCACCTGCAACTTGCGGGAATGGAGGCTTAGTACGTGGGTTTGCACGACGACCTTCGAGTGAGTTAATCAATGCAGTTTCTTCACCACAGATATAACGCCCCGCGCCGGTATGCACATGCAGGTCAAAATTCCAACCTGTATCTAAGATGTTGTCACCCAAATAACCTTTAGCACGCACTTGTTCTAAAGCTTCATTTAAGTATTGTGCAGCTTCAATGTATTCACCGCGAATGAAGATATAACCCTGAGTCGCTTCGAGGGTATAACCTGCAATCAACATCCCTTCGATCAATTGATGTGGAAGTTTTTCCATCAACAAACGGTCTTTGAATGTTCCCGGTTCCATTTCATCGGCATTACAGATTAGGTAACGAGGACCACCATCATTGGGTGCCATCAATGACCATTTAATCCCTGCTGGGAAACCTGCACCACCACGACCTTTTACAGTCGCTGCTTTGATGACTTCAAGAACATCTTTAGGTGGCATTGAAAGCGCTTTTTTAAAGCCTGCATAGCCTTCTAAAGCTTCATAGTCATCAGCACTACGAACAAATTCCTGCTTACTCAAACGCCATGTTAATGGGTGAGTTTCAGGGTTTCCTTCGCCATAAATTGGTCTTGGTTCGGTATTCATACATACTTCTCCAATAACTGTTTCACAGAAGTCACTTCTACCAAACCGTGTGTATCTTCATCAATCATCAGGGTTGGACCTTTGTCACAGTTCCCTAAACAGCAGATCGGCAATAAAGTAAAACGACCATCAGCTGTCGTTTGACCAAATTGGATACCCAGTTCACGTTGGAAAGCTTCTGCTAAAGTTTCCGCACCCATCAAGAAACATGCAATCGAATCACATAATAAAATTACGTGACGACCTACAGGCTGACGGTATATACGGTTATAGAATGTTGCAACACCCTCTAAATCCGCAGTTGTAATTGTCAATAATTGAGCAATTGCATGTAACTGCGCGTCATCCACCCAACCATTACGGCGTTGTACACACTTTAAAGCATCCAAAGACGCTGCGCGTGGGTATGGGTAGTGACCCATGTGATGTTCAATTTCATGGATTTCTTCGCTGGTCAGAATCCCTTCAACATTCACACGTGGCTTTTTATCAGTCAAAATCATCATAATGCGTTTACCCCTTAGCGATCCACGTCAGCCATAACGACGTCAATTGTCGCTAAATAAATGATCAAGTCAGATACAAGACTGCCGTTAATCACGGAAGGAATTTGCTGCAAGTGGGTGAAAGTAGGCGTACGAATACGGGTACGGTAACTCATGGTTGACTTATCTGAAGTCAAGTAATAGTTAGACGCACCTTTCACCACTTCTGCCATTACAGAGGCTTCACCAGCTGGCATTACAGGACCCCATGACACGCTCAAGAAGTGCGTAATCAAAGTTTCAATATCTTGTAAAGTCTTATCTTTTGGTGGTGGAACTGCCAATGGATGATCCGCTTTATAAGGACCAGAAGGCATATTATCCAAACACTGTTTGACGATTTTTAACGACTCTTCGATTTCGCGATAGTGAACCATCACACGCGCGTAAGCATCGCCTTCATACTCTAACGGCACTTCAAAGTCGTAATTTTCATAACCACTGTATGGACGATATTTACGAACATCAAAATCAATACCTGTCGCGCGTAAACCAGTACCTGTTACACCCCAAGCCAATGCTGATTTAGCATCGTATTGCGCAACATTACGGGTACGACCCACAAATACTGAGTTTTTCAATGCAGCAGTATGATATTCCTTCAAACGTTTTGGCATCCATTCGAGAATTTCACGAATCAGTTTTTGCCAGTTGTTTGGAAGGTCATGTGCTGTCCCGCCGATACGGAACCATGCTGGGTGCATACGGAAACCAGTGATCGCTTCAATTGCGTCATAGATTTTTTGACGATCCGCAAACATATAGAATACTGGTGTCATACCACCGGCATCCTGAATCGCAGTACCGATATACAACAAGTGGTTATTGATACGGAATAATTCAGACATCATGACACGGATACATTGTGCACGATCAGGAACGGTAATCCCTGCAAGTTGCTCCACACCCATGACATAAGGCATGTTTTGCGCACAACCACCTAAGTAGTCAACACGGTCTGTATATGGAATAAATGAATGCCAAGTTTGACGTTCAGCCATCTTTTCCACACCACGGTGGTGATAGCCAATATCAGGCACACAATCTTTCACTTCTTCGCCATCAAGCTGCAAAATTACACGGAATGCACCATGCGCAGATGGATGGTTAGGTCCTAAGTTCAAGAACATAAAGTCTTCATCGGCGTTACCGCGTGTTAGACCCCAATCTTCTGGAACAAAACGAAGATGTTCTTGTTCGAAATCTTGTTTAGCCTTGTCTTGCATGTACGGTGTATATTCAGTCGCACGTGCAGAATATTCTTTACGTAGTGGATGACCTTCCCAATAAGTTGGCAACAAGATACGACGAAGCATTGGATGCCCTTCGAAATTGATCCCAAACATATCGTAAGCTTCACGTTCGTACCAATTGGCATTTGGCCAAATATTGGTCGCTGTTGGAACATTAACATCGTTCTCACTCAGCGCCACTTTGATACGAATATCACTATTACGTTCTAATGAAAGCAAGTGATAGAACACTGTGAAATCAGATGCAGGTAAACCATCACGGTTGTTACGCAAACGTTCATCGACCGCAGATAAGTCAAACAGCATCACATAAGGACGTGGTACTGTACGCAAGTACATTAAAACTTCTTGTACACGTGCGCGCTCAACCCAGACCGTCGGAAAATCTTCAAACGTTGGTTGCACGTAAAAGTTCTCGCCAAATTTGGCTTTGAGATCTTCTACAATTGCAAATGCTGGGCGGGAATCAACTGGAGTCGATTCTGGCATAGCAATTTCAGTTTCAGCCATTGGCTTGGCTTCCTATTTAATACAAATTCTGTCAAATTCCCTGATGACCATATCCATCAGATATGTCAAATACTCATCAGAAAAAATTACTCAATTTCATCCATAGAGCGTAAGTTTTTCACTGCAATACGTTCAGCGTTCTTACGGTCGCGTTCTGGCATCATCTTTGGCTTATACACTGGCTGAAGATCATCACCGATTACCGCAGAGAGCGGACGACGTTCTAATTGAATTTGGTCTTGCAATAACATCAAGGCTTGAATCAATGCTTCTGGACGTGGTGGGCAACCTGGAACGTACACGTCAACAGGAATGATTTTATCCACACCTTGTACAACAGAATAGATGTCGTACATACCACCAGAGTTTGCACAAGCACCCATTGAAATCACCCATTTAGGCTCAAGCATTTGTTCATACAAACGTTGAATTACAGGTGCCATTTTAACAAAGCAAGTCCCTGCAACGATCATCAAATCTGCCTGACGTGGCGAAGCACGAATAACCTCGGCACCAAAGCGCGACAAGTCATGCACACCGGTTAACGTGGTTGCATATTCAACGTAGCAGCAAGATGTACCAAAGTTAAAAGGCCATATTGAGTTTTTACGGCCCCAGTTTACAGCTGTGTGTACCACATCCTCTAAGCGAGTCATGAACACATTTTTATTCACTTCTTCTTCAAGTGGATCTGTCACAATTTGACGATCTTGAAGCGGATATTGTTCAGCTTCTGGATTCGCACGGGTTAAAGTATATTTCATTCCCGAGTTACTCCTTGTTCAGAGACATGGTCGGTGTTTTATCTTTCACACGACCAGAAGATTGAGCTGGAATAGTTCCAGTAGGATCCATCACCAACTCTTCAATTGAATTGAAGCGAGTAATTTCTGCAAGGTCCATATTTGGTGAACCAATTTTAGGTTTAATCCCTGCGATTTTACGTTTATCTGAAGGTGACCAGTTCAATGCACCTGTAGATAATTCATAAATCAAACCAACGAGTAAAACTAAAATAAATACAGCTGCAGCTGAAAAACCAACCCAACCTACTTCACGTACAGATGTCGCCCATGCATATAAATAGAGGGCTTCCAAATCGAATACAACAAAGAAGATTGCAACAAGGTAGAACTTCGCAGACAAGCGGATACGTGCACCACCAGCACTAACCACACCTGATTCAAATTGCTCTTGCTTCGCACGTCCCCATGATTTACCCCCAAGGAGCAAAGGAACGGTGAGCATAAAGACACATAAAAATGTCACGCCGATCACGAAGGCAATGATTGCCCAATCGTATGGAGTAATGGCACTCATGCGGGGATAACTCCTGGCAGGCCTATTATTTAACAAAGAATGTATGTATTGGCCTTGCAAATACACCAAACACAAAATAAATCTGGTCAATTGTACCCGATTGATGTCATCTGTTGCTAGTTAATAGCTCTAAGTCTTTCGGATGATTTTTTAGACAAAAGCCATAATTTTTCCTGATTCACAGCGATACAGCGCTGACTTATCGTTTTATCAAATTTCCATCCCTATTCTTATTAGTTTTTCCGAAGTTTATTTTTTAATCATGAATTAAAAATGACAAATCAGTAGCTTAATCCGATTCAGTCCAAGTAAAAGCTTCGATTTATCCATGCTTTTCTGCGATTTAATTGGCTAATTTCTACAAATATAAGGATTTACCATCTAAAATATTTTGTTACATTCTATGTGGTAAAATAGTCACATTAGATCAATCAAGTGATAAAAATTATCTTATTGTGATAATTTTTAAATATTACAAAGTTATTTATAATTTTTTATACTTTACTATTATCAAAATCAACTTATTTCAATGAAATAACCCGCTTTAAACCATCCAGCGCCAAATGCTCAATGCCTACTTTTGACCTACCTTGTGCCCTCTTATGATTTTCTGGGTTAAATTTTCAAAATAGTCAGCACTGTCAATCATGTCATTTTTCGCACATCCCACAACCAAGCTCATCTAAACTGGCCCAAACTAAAGCCGTTTGAAAGATGAGTAACTTATCGCCACTTAAATCAGCAAATTGTATATTTAACACCCAATTGCAGTAAAAGGTGTTCGTTGTCGCAAACTTAGACGAATTGTCTACAGAGCCTATACACATTGAACGACTTTTATGTATATGCTATTCAATATGAACAACTTTAAATCAATAATTTAGGGGTAAAACAAGATGGAATTCAGCAGCAAGCCAAACTATTTTTTATTTGCACAATTACTGATTCGTCATATTGAAAATTACGTCAAAAAACACGCTGATGCACAAAATGCAATTTTTGATCTAAGAGATGTTTATGAGCTTTTCCGCCAAGATCTTGCCGCAACCACGACAAATCTAGAAGGGATTTTAAATATCGCGGATGAATATCGTATTGATACCATTCAAGGTGACCAAAAAATCATTAGCAGTTATAAAATTGACGCTGAACAAAATAGCTTATTGATTGACTTTAATCATGATGCATTACAAGCATTGCGAGACAGCAAGCCAATCATTGCGCCTGATGCAACGCTTCAACAATAAGATCTAGACTGGACAACATCCAGACATAAAAAACCACCGAAATTTTTTGGTGGTTTTTTTATTTGAAACCAAGCCTTCAGTCCACAATAGCATTCTTCTTATTCATCCAGTATTCCACACTACACGAAACCCAACAGGATCGCTGTCCTATGGCGTCGTGCTCGAAGCTGATGACTTTGTCGAACCCAGTATCGCATGCTAGGTTGATGGCATGGATCAGTTCACTGGCGGCAGTATAGACCAATACTACCAATGGCCTTTGAAACTGAAGACGCAGAAATAAACCTTGATCATTCGTAGTGACGTCAAAATCTTCTAAAAAACTCAATTTTATACAAGATCAGTAATACCTGTGATAATTTCTGCAATTAAATCAATGCTGATGGTTAATACAATATCCCAAGATTCACAATCCTCCCCGATCAAAATATAAATCTCGCCATCATCAGCTTTTTTCCAATGAACTGTGCTGTTGGCAGATTCTCCTGCCTGTATATAAGTAACAGAATCTGTTGTTATTTTTTTCAACTCTTCCACTTGGTCAATTGAAATATAAATATTAATTTCAATAAATTGGTTGGCAATTTTTATTATAAATGCAGGATGCCCATTTCCATTAAATGCATGATCAATAGTAATATCAAAATTAGCGTTCACCATTCAAATTTCCTTAATGAATATTATCATTATCAATATCAACATCAATGCTCAAGCTATTCAGTTTGGTCTGCGTAATTATGCTTAGAAAGGTCTGACAAAGAGTACGTTTTGATGTTCCGATAGATATCGTTATTTTTACATAACGCGAATATCATACAAATGTAATAGTTTACCTGCATTTATTGGCGCACAAAAAACAGCATATAAATCTGATTCAAAATCATCAAACCATAATTGGACCTCAATTGTATTTTTATTAACACGATCTCCTTTGAAAGAAAAAACCTCTGTATCCTCCAATACATCGTCAGGAATTTGTGTCATTTTCACAAATCCGCTTAAATGCGCAAATTCATTTACAGCAACTCTATATTCATTTGCCGTTGATGGATAGGCCATTTTATTTTTTACCAATTCTTCATAGTCATCAGAAATCATAAGATTCAATATTTTTAACACTGATTCTTTATATATTGGAAATTCTCTTAGAAAAATATTTTCATTTGTCATTTTCTGTTCCCAACTTTTTGCATTGCCGTGGATGGAGTAATTCCAATCTTCTGAAAATATAGATCAAAAGGCATCCAACATTTTTGAGTGAATTTTTGTATTGAACGCCCCTTCTCCCGTTGGGAGAAGGTTAGGATGAGGGGTGTTTTATCTTAAATAATGACTTTAAAGCTGACTGATAAACCAAGTCAAATAGCGCTTAATTGATAATATTTAACAGCATGATTTAACAGTTAAGCTTTTTTCTTTTTAAAACGCTCTACAGGCCAAGACATGGTAAATCTTGCACCACCCAAATCTGAGCTTTGATCGACTTCAATCGTCCCGCCAAACCAATACGCAATACGACTAACAATTGAAAGTCCTAAACCATAACCACCTGAAGCACGGGTACGGCTATCATCTAAACGTGCAAATGCCTCAAATACACGTTTACGGTCTTCTTCTGGAATTCCGGGGCCATCATCTTCCACACAGACATAGGCCATGTTGGTCTGGTGATTGACGCCACCACTAATATTGACCTGATGATCACAGTAACGTATCGCATTTCCCACCAAGTTTTGTACAACTCGATGTAAATAACGACGTTCTGCATCAACAATGACATCAGATGAAAGTGGGTTGAGATGGATAATCTTTTGCGTTTTTAATGCTTCGGTTTCTACCGCAACTTGCTTTAATACATCAATCAATACAATTTTTTCAAAATCTAATGATGGTGTACCTTGCTCTAATTTCGCATAGGTCATGATTTCATCAATCAGCGTATTTAACGCTTCGATGTCTTTATCAATCATCTCGACTTGTTGCAAACGATATTCATGGTCATCTTCATCTGCCAGCATTTCCATACCAAAACGGATTCGCGCCACAGGTGTACGTAACTCATGTGATACCGCACGCATTAACTCACGCTGTGCTTCAATCAAACGCTGTATATGGTCAGACATGCTGTTATAACTGGTGGCTAGACTGGCCATTTCGTCATAACCCTCAACAGGTACACGTTGCGACATATCCCCTGTTCTCATCACATCTAAAGCTTCATTCACCTGTTTCAACTTGCGTTGCATTGGCACAATCAAGCCATACACCCCCAAACAGAGTAAGAACATACTCAGCAATGTAATTCCAGCTGCCAATTTGACGGGCATCCAGTTAAACATTGGAACGGGGCCAAGCACCAACACATCTGTAGGTGAGTTTGGTAAAGGTGAAACAATCGAAATGGTGGTACCACGTACAGTTGCACTGTCACGCCATAAAATCACACTTTGATCTGATCTTAAACGACCAATTTGCTCGGAATCGAGATTGAGCTGAGAAATTTTTTCCACACCAACATGATAAGAGAAATGTTGTTGAATTTTCTTAAGATATTCTTGTTCTTGACCGGGATAATAGACCAAATAATCCAGAATAAATACCGGAAGTGCCTTCATTTGGCGTTCGCCAATTTGATCGACTTTGATATATAAATAGTGTTTAGGGTCATTTCTGATCCCTATAACCAGATAAGCTATCCCTTGTTCTGCATCATAACGCACTACCGCTTTTTGACTTTCTATACGTTTTTCTTCAGTACGAGATAAGTCAACTTTGCGTGCTTCGAGATAATAAATGGGAAGTTCTAATAGATCAGACGCATCTGAAATCCAATCTAGGCGCTGCTGTTCAGTTTGCTGACGTGCCACACCTTCACTGATCACAAATGAAATTCCATCTGTGAGAGACTCACGATATTCCTGCGCACGTTGATAATTAATTATTTGGACAAGTAAATATCCAAACAAGGCAACCAACACAACAAGAATGACTAATCCTGCATAGATGCGCAAAAATATACTGTGTTTAGACACGCAAACTAACCTTCTTTATGCCTGTCCTGTGATGGACAAGCATCTTAGATGACTGACCCATCGTTTATAGACCAGTCTCTTTAACAAACAAATAACCTTTACTACGTACAGTTTTAATACGTTTCGGATTTTCAGGATCATCACCAATTTTTGGACGAATACGTGAAATACGTACGTCAATCGAACGGTCTTGACCGTCATATTCAATACCACGGAGACGTTCAAAGATGTCTTCACGCGATAAGATACGGCCTGCATTCGATGCCAATAACCAGAGTAGATCATATTCAGCACTGGTGAAATCAACCAACTCACCATTAAGTGTCACTGAACGACCGCCATTGTCGATCACAAGATCGTCAAATTCAATACGTTGTGCAACTTCATCTTCAGGCGCTTTGTCTGTACGACGTAATAATGCACGAATACGTGCAAGCAAGACACGCGGTTGAACAGGTTTAGCAACATAGTCGTCTGCACCCATTTCTAAACCAAGAACTTGGTCCATATCTTCAGTACGTGCAGTCAACATCAAAATCGGTTGATGATAATGTGGACGAACTTCACGACAAACGGTTAAACCATCTGCACCCGGCAACATCACATCCAACACAACCAAGTCTGGTTGTTCAGCAATGATGCGGCGAATCGCACGGTTACCATCTGGCTCTACCCCAACTTCCAATCCATTGCGAATTAAGTATTCCTGAGTTAAGCGAGCTAGGCGCTCGTCATCTTCAACAATCAGAATCTTTGGTAACTTTTCTTCTTGGCTCATCTATTTGCCCCTATATTTGATTTTGGAGTCTGCTACAAATCTCGCAGATTCAACACACTATGTTTTGCAATATACACACGTTTACAATGTAAACAAGACCTCATTCACCAAACTGATACATGAGCGTATCAATTTGTTATATTTTTATTAACTATTGAATTGTAGGCAGTTTTATAAAATCAATACACATCATTTTTAAATTTCTTCAAGACAATCAATAGCTGGACTAATTTTTATACAAAATATTTCATTGTTCATATTCTGTCTCATCAGTTTATCGTTTTTTGAGTTATCCACACACTTATCTATAAGCACTCTGCGGAGTCTTTGCTATGCTATGTGCTTGTCTCATAAGGCATATAACAAAAATGACGCTTTGAGGTAAAAAGATGCAAATAAAAATTTACTTTTCAGGGATAAAATATTCTTGAAATGTCAATATTGATCTACCCTTAAAATTACCGTATCTTGTGTTCTAAATTAAATTAAACCACTAAGTATTGTGTTTAGTCCTCAAACATCGTGACAACAAATTTTGCAGTTTGTCCGATTCAAATGGTCCATAAACATAACAATGATGACAATGGAGCTACGCTGACAATGAACGCCATTACAACCCCTGGTCAACTACAAGTGATTAAACGCACTGGTGATGTTGCCGCTTTTGATGCAGATAAAATCTCTGTAGCAATTGGTAAAGCTTTTTTGGCTGTAGAAGGTCAACAAAGTGCAGATTCAAGCCGTATTCATGATCGCATCACTCAGCTCACAGAGATGGTGATGAATACTTTTAATCGTCGTTTACCTTCTGGCGGAACAATTCACATTGAAGAAATTCAAGACCAAGTTGAATTGGCGCTTATGCGTACAGGCGAACAAAAAGTTGCACGTGCATATGTGATCTATCGTGAACAACGTTCTGATGCACGTAAACAAACTGGTGCTCATCATCACCCAACCTTACAAATCACAGATGCGAACGGTCAGCTTCAGCCTCTAGATTTGGGCAAACTTCAAGCCACGATTGAAAAAGCAAGTGAAGGCTTAGAAGGCATCAATGTTCAAGCCATTGTCGATGAAACAGTTAAAAACTTATATAACGGCGTAAAACAGTCAGACATCTCAACCACGATGATGATGGCAACACGTACCCGTATCGAACAAGAACCAAACTATACTTATGTAACTGCACGCCTATTACGTGATGACTTGGTTGCGACCGGTTTAAAATTCTTAGGTTTAGCCACAGATACCATCGAAGGCGATGCACTCGAAACTTATTTAAACAAAGGTATCGAGCTTGAGCTTCTCTCTCCTGAGCTTTTAAACTTTGACCTTGCGAAATTGGCAGCAGCGATCAAACCAGAACGTTCAAACCAATTTACCTATTTAGGTTTACAGACGTTATTTGACCGTTACTTCATTCATTCAAATGATGTACGTTTCGAACTTCCGCAATTGTTCTTTATGCGTGTTTCAATGGGACTTGCATTAAATGAAGAACAGCGTGAAGACCGTGCAATCGAATTCTATGACTTATTGTCTAGCTTCGATTATATGGCGTCTACACCGACACTGTTTAACTCAGGTACTTTACGTCCACAATTGTCGAGCTGTTACTTAACCACCATTCAAGATGATCTATATGACATCTATGGTGCGATGCGTGACAATGCCCTACTTTCTAAATGGGCAGGTGGTTTAGGCAATGACTGGACACCAGTGCGTGCCTTGAACTCATATATCAAAGGTACCAATGGTAAGTCACAAGGTGTTGTACCTTTCCTTAAAGTTGCCAACGATACTGCTGTTGCAGTAAACCAAGGTGGTAAACGTAAAGGTGCAGTATGTGCATACCTAGAAACTTGGCACTTGGACATTGAAGAATTCTTAGAGCTTCGTAAAAACACTGGTGATGACCGTCGTCGTACTCACGACATGAACACGGCTAACTGGGTTCCAGATTTGTTTATGCAACGTGTGATTGAAGATGCTGAATGGACACTGTTCACACCATCTGAAACGCCTGATTTGCATGATTTAACTGGCGGTGAATTTGCTGAGCGCTATGCTTACTACGAAGGCATTGCAAAAGAAAACAACATGCTACATAAGAAAATCCGTGCGAAAGACTTATGGCGCAAAATGTTATCGATGTTGTTTGAAACAGGTCATCCTTGGATCACATTCAAAGACGTATGTAACTTACGTTCACCACAACAACACGTAGGTGTAGTGCATTCATCTAACTTATGTACTGAAATCACTTTAAATACCAATAAAGATGAAATCGCAGTATGTAACTTAGGTTCGATCAACCTTGTACAACATGTTCAAGGTGGTGCTTTAGACCGTGAAAAATTAGCGCGCACAGTTAAAACTGCTGTTCGTATGCTCGACAACGTGATTGACATCAACTACTACGCAGTTGAACAAGCACGTAATTCAAATATGAAACACCGCCCTGTCGGTATGGGTATCATGGGCTTCCAAGATGCTTTATATGAATTGGGTATGGGTTATGGTTCTGATGCAGCGGTAGATTTTGCTGATGAATCAATGGAAGTAATCAGCTACTACGCGATTCAAACATCAAGCGACCTTGCTGTTGAACGTGGTGTGTATTCAACATTTAAAGGTTCATTGTGGGATCAAGGTATCCTGCCAATCGACTCTTTAGATATCGTTGCAAAATCACGTCCAGAGCGTATGTTTGAAGTTGACCGTACTCAACGTTTGGACTGGGATACATTACGTACTAAAGTTCAAAAAGACGGTATGCGTAACTCAAATGTGATGGCGATTGCACCTACAGCAACCATTTCAAACATTTGTGGCGTTTCACAGTCTATCGAACCGACGTTCCAGAACCTTTATGTAAAATCTAACCTTTCTGGTGAATTTACAGTGATCAACCCGTACTTGGTACGTGCGTTAAAAGATCGTGGTCTTTGGGACTCTGTGATGGTTAACGACTTGAAACACTTCGAGGGTTCAGTACAAAAAATTGCACGTATCCCTGAAGAGTTAAAAGCAATTTTTGCGACAGCATTTGAAGTCGATACACGTTGGATCGTAGATGCTGCATCACGTCGTCAAAAATGGATCGACCAAGCACAGTCATTGAACCTTTATATCGCTGGTGCAAATGGTAAGAAACTAGACATCACTTATAAGATGGCTTGGTTACGTGGTCTTAAAACCACTTATTACCTCCGTGCATTAGGTGCAACCTCTGCGGAAAAATCAACCATTAACACGGGTGCTTTAAACGCAGTAAAAGCAACAACTGTTGCTGCACCAGTGGCTGCGGTTGCTCAAGAAACTAAACCTGAAGCGCCTGCTGAAGAAGATGGTTTCGCTCAAGCAGCACCAGTACCACAAGCATGTTCAATCGACAATCCAGATTGTGAAGCTTGTCAGTAAGTAATCCTCCCCAATCCTCAAGGGGAATAAAGTCCCCCCTTTAAAAAAAAGGGGGGGTTTAGGGGGATTCAAAAAATCTGAAATTATAAAAGGCGAAGAAATGTTCCATTTAAGTCATAACTATGAGTTAGGCGTAATCGTGCTGATCTTAGCCTTTTTAGTTTTTTACGTGCCTGCGGTCTATGCATTCTTTGCGATCCGTAAGCAGCAAAAGCGTAAGCAAAATAAGTAGTGTGGGTATCTGTTCTTTCGAACAAGAACAAAACAACTATCGGCAAAACTTAATTTTGCTTGCACAGAATAAGCGTATAGTAGTGACATCTTCCATTGTGAGATGTCGAACATAGATATTAACAACGAAGAGAGAACAACGATGTCTATCCTAAGTTGGGACGATTTTGAAGATGATGAACAGAAACAAGCTGCACAAGCTCACCAGCCTGCGCCCGTCGAACAGAAAAAAACGACTGATTCGCAAGTGGTATCTGATACAAAGCAGTCATCGCAGAATGTGGCAACTACACAATCCGCTGGAACCTATACAGCAAGATCAACAAATCCAACCGATTCGTTGGCAAGAGCATCTCACGCCTTAGAAAAGTTAGATGTTGCACCTGGCTTAGAAGAGCTTGAAATGGGTGCGCAACGTGTACAAGTTGATGATAAAGCCATGATCAACTGTCGCGCTGACTTAAACCAACTTGTACCGTTCAAATACGAGTGGGCTTGGCAAAAGTATCTAGACGGGTGTGCAAACCACTGGATGCCACAAGAAGTTAACATGAACCACGATATCGCACTTTGGAAGTCTGAAAATGGCTTAACCGAAGATGAGCGTACCATCGTGATGCGTTCATTAGGTTTCTTCTCTACTGCGGATTCTTTGGTTGCAAACAACTTGGTGTTGGCGATTTACCGTCACATCACCAATCCTGAATGCCGTCAATACATCTTGCGTCAAGCATTTGAAGAAGCAATTCATACGCATGCTTACCAATACTGTATCGAATCTTTAGGTATGGATGAAGGCGAAGTCTTCAACATGTACCGTGAAGTTCCGTCAGTTGCTCGTAAAGCGGCTTGGGGCTTGAAATATACTCAGTCTTTATGTGATCCAACGTTCCAAACAGGTACACCTGAAAACGATCAAATCTTACTGCGTAACTTGATCGCATTCTATTGCGTACTTGAAGGGATCTTCTTCTACTGTGGTTTCAGCCAGATCTTGTCAATGGGTCGTCGTAACAAGATGAATGGTGTTGCTGAGCAATTCCAGTACATCTTACGTGATGAGTCTATGCACTTGAACTTTGGTATCGACATGATTAACCAAATCAAGATCGAAAATCCAAACTTGTGGACTGCTGAATTCCAAGAAGAAATCATTCAGATGATTCTTGAAGGTACTATGCTTGAAATCGAATATGCGCGTGACACAATGCCACGTGGTGTATTGGGTATGAACGCAGCGATGATGGAAGAATATTTGAAATTCATCTGTAACCGTCGTTTGGCACAGTTAGGTTTACCTGAACAGTTTGCGGGTGTAAATAACCCATTCCAGTGGATGTCTGAAATGATGGACTTGCGTAAAGAGAAGAACTTCTTTGAAACGCGTGTAACTGATTATCAAACTGGTGGTGCGTTGAGCTGGTAAGCTCGACCGTCACGCGACACATAAGTTGTCATTTGCGACACATAAAATGTCATTGAACGACACATAAGTTGACATTGATAAAAAACCGCCATAAATTGGCGGTTTTTTTCTAAAAAGAAATAATTTTTGAAAAAAGTTGCATAACCATATTATTATGTTTTGGTTGCATAAAATTAATACCATCTAAATTTTCTAAGTTATGTTTAGAGTAAAATTCATTAAATATACGAATTAAGTCCACATCTAACCTATCTTTTTCTTTTAATAATTCAATAGATAAAGAAATTAAATGATAATTTTTAGAAACTACCCATTTTTTAAGAACAGTTTTCATGAGATCCCCACCGGCTAACTCTATAAAAATTTCTCTTAAAAAATCATAATATTTATAGTCCACATGGATAAAATCCACAAAATTTAAAATGACTTCCTCAAGATATTTAGGTTCATTTAGAACTTCAGCAAAAAAAACTCTATTTGTGAGTGAGTATTTGTTTAAGTTTTCTGTAGATTGAGCTCTTACCCAATTTGCAAATGGTGAGTCATTCCAGCCATACGCGAACCAGCCTAATACACCAGACTCAAAAGAAAGCATTATTTCATTTGGTTCTCCTAAGTATTCAACGAAAATTTCAGAAACCTCACTCCATCTATAGTTTAAAATTAATAACTTAGCCAATTCATTTTGTTCATTGAGAGAAAATAAACTATGAACGGGTGATAATTTTAAACTCTGAATAATTAACACTAATACAGAATTATTAAATCCATATATTTTTATTGCTTTACGTATTTTAAGTAATGGATTTAACTTATTCGAGTTTAAATAAAAATTATCCAAAATTTCCTTACCATTTTTTGTTCTTTCCAAATACCCTTCATATCCCTGATTAATAAATTCATTAATATTAATCTGATCTTTTCGAAAAAGTAGATCAAAATTATCAAAATTTTTCAAAAAAATAGATGAAGCTAATTTATCTCTCTGTAAATAATCAATCATGAAGAAATTATCAGCATACATTCCTTTTGCTTTATCACTCTTAAAATAATTCTCTATCTCATTAAATTCTTCCAACTCAATTAGACCTATTATCCCTGACCTTACTTTTTGCTCATAATTAGTGCCAATAGAAACTAATTCTTTTAAACAAATAGATTTCCAATACTGACTACTTATTGAAGAAAATTTTGCGCTTTTTGAATAAGCCATTATTTTTCTTGTACGTATTGTTCCATCATACTCCAATAGAGGGTTAGGAATAATTTCCTTAATAAAATCAAAGTCATTTACTCGTTCGTAAATTACAGAGTTTATAATTTCTCTAACATCTGAATAAGAAGAGTTGACTAATTCTAACAATTGACCAGAAACTACTTCATTATCTCCTAAGCATTCAGTAATTATTTCCAAATTAGAATTGGCACTCTCAAAAATTTCTGGTAAAAAATTTAATACCTCTTTACATTCAGGGAAATTAATTATTAAATGACCTATTAAATTAGCTCTTAAATCAGGCCTAATTTTCAAATTTTGTATAAAACCAATAATTATATCTTTTACTTCATTATCTTTAAAATTATCAATTAAGCTAAATACTGGACGTAAATAATCATTCCCAATCATTTCATTAGAAATATTAATCAACCATTTTTTTCTTTCATTCATATCAGCAATATAATCTGAGATATATTCAGAAAGAGGAGCTGCTAAATCTTTATTATTACTATAAATCCATTCATCTATTTTATTTTTAACAACTTCATCATCCTTCCAACTTCCCAATAAAGCAGTAACTACCCAATATTTATCATGTAAACCCCCTTCATTTTCATAACTTGAAATTAAAACATTTTTAAAATTCACATCATCAATTAAATTTAAAATATTTCTGTTGGAATAGGCTTGATAACAAACCTTATATTCTTTCATTTCATCATATATTGATATTAATAATGCATTCTTAATTAAAACATTGTTTTTAAAATTTATAGCTAATAATTCATCCAATATAGAATCAAACATTGTAAAAGAAAACAATTTATTGTTTTCTAAATCTGAACAAACTATTTCAGCAACAGTATCATCATTAGGGAACTGACTAACCAAATACTCTAAATGAAATTGATGTTCATTAAATTCTGTTTTTTTACAATAACTTATAAACTCTTCTTTTAAACTAACATCATTAGGCCATCCCTCTTTGATGATATTTATTAAAGAATGCTCTTCTCTAAATAAATTTTGATCTTGAAGTAAATTCAATAAAATTGATAAATCTTTACTACTTTGAATACAATTTTTTATCTTCGCTATAATAACAGCCTTAATTACTTGTAAATTATTTGAGCTAGAATTAAGATCTATTACTTCTAAAACTACTTTATCACCTATATTCTGAGTAGCTAATGCTAATATAGCAGCAGCTCTTACTTCTGGGTTAGGGTATTTTTTTGCCAAATAACTTAAAATTTCTATACATCGTTCATCATTTTTGAATACTGTAGCAAAGCTCAGAGCTGCGTCACATGAACAATACCAATCTTCATCAAAAATTGCCTTATATAGTGCATTAAATAATTGCTCATCTGGATTCCAGTGCTTTAATCCTTTTAGAATCATTCTTCTTAAAGATGGTGAATAAATATTATTCCACTTGATTATAATATCGCGACACTCTTGCGATATTTTAGAATATAAAGAACCCTTTACTATACTTTCAGCTAAATTTACTCGATATTCTGAGAAGGGGCTGATTTCAATTTCATTAATAGCAATTTTCAAAATATCACGCGATCTTCGTATTTTTACTCCCAAATCTGAAGTAATCAATTCAGTCTGTAGCATTATTGATTTTAAACGTTGCCACTCTCCATTTTGACCATGTTCGTCTAAAATATCGAGAGTAATAGAAACTAAATCTTTTTTTCCTTGAGAATCTAGTAGACCAAACCAACTTAAAATACTTTCATGCCAGTTTTTTAATATCCAATGGTTCTTAAACCAATTTAATTGATCCGCTTCACTAAGCCTTATAACATGCTCAGCCGCTAAATATTCTTGAATACTCAAATGTACAAAATTATATTGTTTCGGGCTTCTCTCGACCAATATTGCATACTGATCGACTAAGAAATCTAATATTGTATTTGAACGATTTTTTGCAGTATTTAGGTCTTCACCCATCCCTTCATCATCATCAATTAAATAGTCCTCTATAATTTTTTTGCATTCACTTCTGGATAATGTAGAAGCATGTAAATCTGCCGTTTGTAATTTCCATGCAAGCTTTATCAATAAATTTTGAATGTCATCTTGCCTAATATGCATGACATCTTTATTCAATAACCCACCAGCATGAGCTCTAGCTTTAGGATGTTTAGTTAAAAGTAATTCAATAATTTGTTGATATACTTTTACCCTTACTTCAGGAAGCGCATGCCTATGGTGAAATAACTCTATTAAAGCTTGACAAAGTAGTGGGGTTTTAGCCAATTCAAATGTTTTATGATTAGACTTAACTACATTCAAAAAAAGACTCGATCTAGCATTGAGCTGCAACTCAAACTCTTCACCCTCTTCATATTGATAAAACTCAATATGACGAAACCAAGTACTCGCCAACTTTAAAACTTTATTTTCATCTAAATATTGAAGGGTACCTACTTTCCAATTAGTAGGTAATGAATATTGTTTATACCCCTGCGGTCTGCTTGTACAAATAATTCTAGCATTATGAGATTCTAAAAAAGTTATAACACGATCTATTGCTTGCTGTCCTAAATATTCATTTCCAGACTCATCAAGCCCATCTAGAAGTATTAGTAAATTACCAGTTTTTATAGCTTTTTTAAATAATGGATAAACATCATTGTAACCAAACTGGTGTAACCAATCTTTTAAATAATCATCTATATTAAGCATCTCTTTTTTTTCTATTGCAGATGTAAATCCAGAAAATGAGATCCATATTGGAACACAAGTATTAAAAAAATTATTATTTAGTTTTTGATTATCAGTAATAGGTTCTAAAATTGTTAAAGTTAAATATCTTAAAAAAGCACTTTTACCTAAACCCGGTTCACCAATAATAATGCCATTTTCCTGAAGTAGAATCCACTCTAATATAGGAGATATATTTTCATAACCAATATTACTATTCTTATATTTATTTTCTTCATTTGAATAAATATAGATATCCTCTTTGGGCTGATCATTTCCTATAGGGAGATTTATATAACTTCTTTGAATATACTCACTAATATCAGAAGGAATATATCTTTCTCTTAAGTCAATAGAGCGATTTGTATGTGTACTATTTAATCCAGGATCATGCCTAGCAAATAAAGTTGAATAAAACTTAAACAACCGATCGCGTAAATGATTTATCTCATACCCATTCGCCCTATCTCCAAGTAATTCAGTTTTTTCTGATCCATTGAATCGTTTAACCCATTCCCTACCAAAAAAATCATCAACTATCTCTGGTAAGTTTTTCAATTTCTGGGATAATTGACCTGTTTCAGTAGCATCCCATACTCTGAAATCTATGCCTAGTTGTCTTAGAATTTTCTTTTGATTTTCAATTTCATCAACTTGTTGGATATGGTTCATTGAGATCGTTATACACAAAACGAATATTTGTGTTTGTTCAGCCCATTTACCTTTTAGAAATTTATTTACAGCAGTTTTGATATCTAAAGCATTAAAAGTTTTAACTCTTTTACATTGGAAGCATGCTTTTTTTTCTGTTGCCTTTATATTTGCTAAGATGTCTAGACCACTTTGGTCTTGTCCCCTTACTCCGTAAAGATAAGTATCTGTAATAGCAAACTCTTTACTCACTATCCTAGCAATTAATTTCTCAAAATTTTCCCATTCTAATTTATCAAATGGTAATGTTTGTTCTAAAGTATCTATTGGAGGTAAAGGTGGTTCACCTTGAGGGAGACAAAATAATTCTTGATCTAAATTCATGCTTTATTAGATATAATGAAAAATTGTATTAATTATATACCAATAAAACATTAACTTATTAATTTAAAAAATATTTCCTATGAACGTAATAAAGTTTTTTAGTTAATTATTATCTATAATTTCATTTAGAAATTTTATTAAATCCTTATCTATAGCTTCTAGCCAATCCATTAACTCAATTACATCTAAACGTCTTTCCAAAATTTCAACTTTAGAAACATAAGACTGCGGCTTGTCCAAACGACATGCAAGCTCAACCTGAGTCACATTTTTGGACTCACGAAGTTCTATCAGTTTCATAATTAGGTCTTGATACCTAGGATTGTGTATTGAGCGCATGGCTCAATATCAGTTACAATTTAAAATATCCCAAAATAGGATATTTTAGAGAACTACAACTATGCCAATTACTAAAAAATTACTTATATTTTCATCCACCATATTTTTAGCATCTTGTGCGACAAAATTCCAAGATACTGGTACGTCTACCACTATTAATCAAATGCTAACCAATGAATGGAATATAAAACGCTCTAATTTATCAAAACCAATTTCGGTTGAAAGTGAATTTGAAATGAGGGTATCCACCTATTCCTCGCCCATTTTTATTCATCAACAATGGGTAAAGCAACTAGCTTCACCATATAAAAAATTGCAAGGTTTGTGTAATAGACAAAATGGAAATTTCAACTATCTAGGCGATAACAATTCAGTAATGATGCATGCTCGTTTTTTGAATAGTAGAGATACACTACCACCTCCAGATCGTTTAACCACAGAAGTATTGGCACAAATCAGAAATTCTAAATGGATTGGTGATTATTCTTGTGCAAATTCAAAAGAAAACTGGAAAGCTTCAATAAAAGCTACAAAATGGAGAGCTGAAAATGAAGGGACAAATGCTTATCGCTACATCACTATCACAACAAATATTGAAATTCTGAATTAATTACTGATGTTTAAAATCTTGTATTGAGCTAGCCGTGGAATATCAGTTACAATTTAAATATCCTAAATTAGGATATTTAAATTTAACCCTATCTGTTTCTAAAAAGTTTTCGATCAATCCGACGATGGATAAACTTCAGAACAATAGTTTAGGAATTCGATGTGAAGCAAAAATTTTCTGTAGCTCAAATCAATAGCATTGTTAAAAAGAATTTAGCTGGTGCAAGTGTTGAACAAATTTGCCAAGAATATCAAATTAGTATTGCAACTTTTTATCGTTGGAAAGCAAACTATTTAGATTTAAGCGAGCAAATTCTTACTCGTTTAGATAAGTTAGAACAGGAAAATTTAGCTTTAAAACAGATGTATGCTGAAGTTGCTTTAGCACAAAGGCTTGAAATATGAATAGATATTTCTTACTTATCTCTACTCATTAAAAAAAGCTAAATTGTAGTTTCTAGCTTTAGTTTGTAAAAATCAACTCCGAACTAATACATATTATTTTTACACATCAGCAGTCGGAGGTGAAAACTTTAAGATTAAATCTAATCCAAATTTACCCTCTAAAATATCTGATTTGACACGAAGTGAATTTTTCTTTCTAAAATCGTACAAAAGCGCATCTTCAAAAGTTAAAAAAAGTTCTGATAAAAAAATAATATTCTTAGAGAACTCCTGTACGTATTGAAATTTAATCCTCTTGTTACCATTAGAAGTCATTGGAAATATATGCATTTCCATCAATAAAATTAGAACAGTACTCATCTTTCGAAATGGTATTTCCGTACATAGTATCAAAAGTGTCTGGTAAATTGATCTACCTAGATGAAATGCATCTTCCTTCTTATCTTTACTATACGCATCTTTTAGAAAGAGGACTTGTGCTGCTAACGAATCAAGTCCTGCTTTTCTCTGTAGGCTTAAAATATCTTTATAAGTCAAACGTTCTTTCAACTTTGGCACTTCTAAATTATACCTATATTTATAAAGTATTTTCTGTATATCCCAAGACAATTCCTTAACTGAATTGGTATTTAAAACGCCTATTATTTGTTTACTTTCTATTATTTTCCAAATGACATGATTGAGAATTTTTGTACTTTCTGGGGCAAATGGTTCTACTAAATCAATGATTTTTTGAGTAGGGGTATGCAATCCACGATAATACTTACCCCATCTGTTATTTCGAATAGTATCCCCATTACCATTTTTCCTAAATGAATTAGGTTCAATAATCTTTTCAACACCATAGGGAGTATTTTGTCTCAGCTTATGTTCAATGAATAAATACCAAAGACGAACTCTTACTATATCAACTTGACTTCGAGCCATTCTATCTCCTTGTGCGGAGATATTTCCGAACAAGCTTTATTTTAAAAAATTGAATTATAAATTAATACATTACAAAAAAAACACTCTAAAACTAGAGGAAAGTTTAACCTGTTTTTTTCCATTATTTATCTTATATTTAAAATAGTCTATGCTTTTATAGTGTGACAGGTTAGGACAAACTGATATGCAAAATGCTATTTCTGTAAATGCTGAGATGATCGAAAAAATATTATTTGATCGTCATGGTCCTCTTATAATGGATGATGATTTGAGAATAGCTTTAGGCTACAAATCTACTGAAGCATTTCGGCAAGCCTTAACACGTAAAACTGTACCAATTCCAATTTTTACTTTTGAAAACCGGCGTGGGAAATATGCATTAGTTAAAGATGTTGCTCATTTACTCGCAACTTTACGCAATGATGCCTTAACTAAATAAAAAAGCTTTAAAAGCTACAGGAGAAAAAATGTCATAAAAATAAATTGACAAATAAAAAACGGACTCTAGAAAGAATCCGTTGGTGACTTTATACAAAAAGTACAAAGACGTGGTACTCAAAGTATCTTCTGTATTCAGTCACCAGTCAACCCTTGTTGTCAATTTTTAAGCAACAAGAAATTTCATTCACCCTAAATTTAGGGTGTTCAGAAACACTGGAGATACTTTATGTACCCTAATTTGAGCACTGAACAAAATAATCTACATCGCTATATTTTTGACCAAATTAAAATGGCTTTTGCAACTGAGCCAAATATTGCAGCAACCATTCACGGTCAGCGCAAAATTTTCCAAGGCTGTTATGGTCGCAGAACTGCCCTATTTCCAAGCAAAAAATGCGGTGGCGTCATTCCTACAGAAAGTCGTCTTGAGCTAGCCCATGCTGTTTGTCTTGAGCGAAATTCCACTATAATCAACTACAGATCTCAAGCTTTAAAAATCACACTCTCTCAAAACAATTATTGTTATCCAGACTTTCTAATACAGACAATTGATGGCTCTTATGAAGTGCATGAGGTAAAACCGTCTGTTGCATCCTTAGCTTTAGACGAATATATCCGTTTCGATCGATTGGCAACATTACTCAGCTCGGTTGGAATTACATTCAAACTTATCGATCAAACTGAACTTCCTAAAGAGAATCAGCTCCAGCAACTGCTTTACTGGTATCAAAGAGGACATCGTTTCGATTGGAGTAAATTTGAAATTGAACAAGCCTTGAATCTTTTAAAAATAAAGCAACTTGAAAATCCGATTCAAGTTTATCAAGAGCTTGAATCAATCGGCCTCAAACAAGAACTTGGTGATTATCTTTTTTTCCACCAAAAGTTGGACACGCTCCCATCTCAATATAATAATCAAGGAAAATTTTAATATGGAAAATGCACTTTTTCTCCCTCAACCAGGGTATCGCTTTTATTTTGCAGAACATCCAGATTATATTTTTGAAATAGCCTCAATTGCATTAAATACAATTCGTTATGCTGCAACGATAGGAGGTAAAATATGTACATTAGATCTCAATGAATTTGAGAGTCGATATAAGTCTGGTGAAATCATATGTAGCTTTGCACCCGAAAAGTTAGTTCTAAATCCTCAATGTAGTCAGGACATCCATCGAAAAGAACGTTATGTTTTATCTGCACTTCAACAGTTAGAATACCCTACAAGCCTTAACCAACTCTCACCATTAATTCAAGAAATTGCGACTTCGATAGATGATAAATCTCCTCCTTCACCTAGAACAGTTGCAAGATGGATTTTTAAATACAAAAGTTATTCTCACAACAAACTCTTCTTAAAAAATGAGCGTAAGGGAAATCATTCATTACGTTTTTCACCTGAAATTTATCAGATTCTCAATGAAACCATAGAGGAAGTTTATCTCAAGCCAGAATTTCGAACGAGCAAAGATATTCATGCAACTATGTTAGGTAAATTAGTAGAGCGAGGAATTTCTTTAAATCATTTACCTAGCCTTAGATCCATACAAAGGTATATTAAAAAGCTTGATCCATACCGAATTTTAAAAGCTAAAAAAGGAGGCCGTATAGCCAAAAAGTCATTTCAAGCTTCAGGTAGAAGTTTGCTCAGCCCTTTTGCTTTATATATGGTCGAAATTGATACCCACTATCTCGATGTTATTGTGATAGATCCGAAAACAAACATCGCGCTTGGTCGTCCTTTTTTAGCATGTGCAATTGATACACATACTCGTGCGATTGTAGGCACTTATATCAGCATGTATCCACCAAGTGCAGGAACAACTCTCGCTGTCATAAAAGATATGGTTACCCGACCAAATCAAGAATTACCAGGAGGTATTCCTAGCATTATTATTCCAGATAACGGAGTCGAGTTTAAAAATAATTCGCTTGCTAGAGTCTGCGATCAATTAAAAATCACTTTAACACCTTCTCAAATTGGCACGCCGAATAATAAGCCACACATTGAAAGATTTTTTAGCACTCTTACTCACGGTATTATTCAAAAAATGCCAGGAACAACCTTTTCAAGCCCATCAGACAGAGGAACCTACAATTCAAAAAAAAGCGTTCAATTTACAATAGAACAGCTAAAAAAATATACCGATATGTGGATCAACGATGTCTATCACTGCTCAATTCATAGCATGACTGGTCGCTCACCATTGGTCATGTGGAAAGATGCTATTACAGACATCAAACCGAGTCATATTTCTGAAGTTGATGCAAAAATTTTATGTCGAAGACCAATTGAACGTACAATTCATCATGGGCAAGTTCAAGTTGATGGATTAAGTTATTTTTCTCACGCATTAACTACTTTACAAGCAAAAGGTATTAAGAAAGTCACAGTACTCATTGATGATCTTGACCTAAATGAAGTTTATATCATTGATCCAAAAGATATGAATGTTGTCATACAAGCAGAATCTACCAACCAAGACTACACCTCTGGATTATCAAGGACAATTCATCTAGAGGTCCAAAAAAGAAAAAAACAACTGTCTCAATTAGATCAAAAAAAACTAGGAAAGTTTTCAGAATTATTTGGCCTCTATAAACTTTTACATGAAATTCAATCAGATATAATTAAGATTAGACCAAAGTTAAAACCGATAAAACTTGAACTTCCTCTCATGCTTCAAAATATAGAAAATAATTTATCATCTATTGCAATAACTCAGGATGATCCAAATATTGAGACATTACATGATAACAAAAAAAACAATCTAAGCTTTGGATCAATAGAGGTAATAAAAAATGGAAAAATTTGATAACTATTTTGAACAAATTAGCTCAATTAATAATATTGTGGTCACTTCAGATGAATTTATGAATGCCTTTAAAGGAATACAGGACTGTGTAAAAAGAAGCATAGCTTATAAAGAACCAATAGGAAGTATGCTTTTGGCAAAAGGAGGCTTAGGAAAAACGACGTTGTGTAAAGCGCTTGTCAGCCAAATGCCTAAATCTACTAAAATAGAAGAAGACCACAAAAAAACGATCATTCCAGCATTTTATGTTGAAGTTCCTTCACCAGCCACTATTAAATCGCTGGCAATAACTATGCTACACGAATTAGGTGATCCAACTTATAATAATGGGACTACGTCCTACTTAACAGATAGATTAAGTTATTTACTCAGAATGTGTGAAACTAAGCTCGTATTTCTAGATGAGTTTCATCATTTATTTGAACGTAAACAGTCATATACACGAATGAATGCAACCATAGGAAATTGGCTAAAAACGCTCGTTAATCAAACAGGAATTAGCTTTTGCTTAGTCGGTCTTCCTGAGTTTGCAGAACTATTACAAGTTGATAGCCAAATAGCCCGTAGATTTCCATTTATATATACCTTAAATCCTCTTTACATTGAATCCCCTCAAGGTCATGGCACAATTTACGCATTTCTAAGTGAAATCGCGCGTAAAATGGCACAGCAAAATATTACATTTTCACCACCTCTCGACAATCCACTCATGGGTATGCAAATTTACACTGCTACTCTAGGTTATCACTCCTACACCATTAGTCTGATCAGAGAAAGTATTGTTAATGCATTAAATGAAGGAAGGCTAATTATCAATAAAAGTGATTTTAGTACCGCTTGGCAATTAGGAATTACTGACTATATTTCTAAGCTAAACTCTGATCCTTTTAAAATGTCACTATCACAATTAGCAGTGAAGGTAAGAGGTCAAATATGAATAAGAACATAAGACTTCTTATTGAAGCAACGCCTTATCCAGACGAATCAGCTACAAGTTACTTGCTTCGAACTGCTGAATTAAACGGTCACACTTCAGTCTATCAATTATTTGGGAAAGAAAAATTTAGCTTTTTGAGTAAGTCATCCCCGAATTACACATTCATTGACATAAACCGATTTAGACTTGCATTACAGGCTTTAAGCCTCAACCCCCATTATATTGATCTTGCTTTTGAGCGTGATAAATCAACGAGCCGAGCTCCCAAAAAATATAGAAATGTGAACATTGATCGTAATTTATTTAAATCCAAAAGCTATTCATATTGCCCACAATGCCTAAAAGAACAGCCTTATTTCAGGAAAATATGGCTGTTAAGACCCATTTACTCTTGTCCCATTCATTCTATTTTACTCTTAGATAATTGTTACAAATGTGGACATGCTATTAAGCTACAGTCAGGATCTATCGTAAAATGCTCAAAATGCTTTTCTGATTTAAGAGAAGCTCAACAAACGCACTATGCAGAAAACTTTCTGATTCATTGGTTTATCTATATTTTGAATCAAAACTCTAATGACTTATTTCAAGAATTTTCATCTTTTTGGTTTGCGTTAGAAAAGTTTTCAGCATTAGACGAACCCCAATCAGATGAACGTTACTTAAAAATTGTACACGAATATTTTGTAAATAATGCCAACTCCGTTATCACCATGAGCAACTGGATTAACAGTAGAATACAATTAGCTCACCCAAAAATTCAGTTATTACCATTTTACAAAGAAGCTAAAACCGTTAGGTTTAATGAGAATTATCTTGTAAATATTGAGAAAACTTGTATTCCATATAGACTTAATCCTAAAAGTAAAAAAATCTACTTAACATTAGAGGAGTCAAGACTATTACTTGATATTGGACGATTTAAACTAAAACACCTCTTAATTAAAAATTTGCTAAAATTTGCTGAGAATGTTCATGACAAATCACTTATCTATAGTACTGATATTGAATTGTTTTTAATTGGAGAAAGACGTTTAAATGCAGAATATCACCCTATTCCTATCCCTACTAATCAAAACGAATTACTCACAGTAACGGTAAAATTGGCTGCTGAAATTCTAGAGACAAATCTTGATACAATAAGAAGATTAGCTAAATCTCATTGGCTCAATGACGATAATAAGAAAAATGCAACACCTATACTCATTCCTTTCTATAAATTGGAAAATTTTCATGAAAAGTATGTAATCGCAACAACTCTTGCGAAAACATTAAATGTCAATCCAGTAAATTTTGTAGAAAAATTGAGAAGTATTGGAGTTGAACCCATTAGTGGTCCTCATATCGATATGCTACCTATAAATATTTTTTCTAGAGACTCTATTCAACATATTACTAAAGCACACATAGGTCAGATTAAAAAATATCCAACAAAAACTGGGAGAAAAAATAAAGGATCAAAGACAACAATCCATAATGATTTTTTCACATTGAAAGAAGCAGCTCTACAATTAAATATCAGTTCAAATCAAGTCGCCAATCTGACTCACTCGGGGATTCTTCAACGTTATAATGATTACCAGTCTCCAATCAAAATTAATCGTATTTCGATAAACTCACTAAAGAATCTACTTGAAAACAAAGAGTATGTGTCGATTCAAATCGCTTCTGAGCAACTCAATTGCACAAAAAACTGGATCCATCAATATTGGTGTAAAACAGGCTTTTTAGAAATTAAAGATTTAGTTTATTGGAAACTTGTTAAAAAAAGCCAACTGAAAGAAATTATTAAATTGAAAGAAGAATATCTAACAGGAGCTGAAGCTAGCTCACTGTTAGGAATGCATCACTCTCATATCACTAACTTACAGAGCCAAGGCCTTATAGCACCCTATTATTTTGGCAAAGCAGATAAAAAAATTAGAATGTTTAAAAAAACAGATGTATACCAAATAAGAAATTATTATTTTAGAAGTAAATAGCCCATTTAAAAAAATTGGGCTGTTTAGTTATAGCCCTATTTTAAATAGAGACTTAAAATCCAACTCTGACAGGGGCTGAAGCTAGCACCATCTTCGAGATGAGGCACTCGCATATAACCAATCTACATACACAAGGCCTGATCAAAGACTATTATATGAGCAAAACTGATATAAAAATTAGACTATTTAAGCTAGATGATGTATTGAGACTAAAGGACTCAAACTATTTTAAAGCTTGGCTCACTCGTATCTTCACTAAGAGAATAAACATTTAACTCATATACAAAGAATAGGTTATAATAATTTTGTAGCCTATCAGAGCTCGCAGTTGTTACAACTGTAAACTTACCACCCAAGTGCGTGTTAAGTGGTATCTGTTAGCAATGTATGATAATAGCTATCTCACATAGATGGCTATTTTCATTTAAGATTTTACTATTAGATATCCTGTTAATTTTGAAAAAATGGTCGATTAAAATGATGTTAAATATAGACTACGCCATAGAAACAGTATAAAAAGATCAGGTAAAACAATGAAAGCTGTTGAGTTTGAATAGCCACTAAAATTCTAGATACACTTAACCATCTTTTGATGGGCCGAGCCTGTAAATTATTTTGTGTAAGTTCCATTTTTTATAAATGATCTTTTAATCGATCATCGAAGTGAATCGTAAACCAATTCATCTCCAAACGCCAATTTTGAATTGGCATTGTCCATTTCTTAGCAGCATTGGTTGTTGCTAAGTAAATGACTTTTTTGACTGAATCATCTGACGAGAAGATCTTTCGCTTCTTGGTTGAATGGCGGATCACGCTATTCAACGATTCAATTGCATTGGTTGTATAAATCGCATGACGTATTTCAGCTGGATAGCTAATTATTGTACGGATATTCTCCCAATTAGCTCGCCAGGATTCTCCAATTTTTGGATATTAATGATTCCACTGATCACAGAAGATATCTAGAGATTTTAATGCATTTTACTCTGTACTTGCCTGATAGATCACTTTAAGACCAGCTGTAACAGCCTTGTAGTCTTTCCAGCTTACAAATCGCAGGCTATTGCGTACAACATGCACGATACACAGCTGAATGTCCGTATAAGGATAAACAGAGGCTATGGCATCAGGAAAGCCTTTTAACCCATTTACACAGGCAACAAGAATATCCTGTACCCCTCGATTTTTGAGTTCTTTCATGACGGATAGCCAGAATTTGGCACCTTCTGTCTGAGCGATCCACATTCACAGCAATTCTTTCTAACCATCCATATTAATGCCTAAAGCAAGGTATACAGATTTGTTAATCACATTGGAATGTTGACGGAATTTTACAACAATACATTCGAGATAGACGACAGGATACAGACTATCCAATGCTCTATTTTGCCACTTAGTCCTTGCTCAATCACAGCATCGGTAACTTTGCTTATGAGTGATGCTGAGACATCTGCATCGTACATTTCTTTGAAGAATGCGACAATTTCTCTATTGGTCATTCCTTTTGCATACAGTGAAAGGATTTGGTCATCCATATTGGTAATGCGCGTTTGATGCTTCTTGATAATTTGTGGCTCAAATGAACCGTCTCGATCACGGGGAATATCTAAAGCCAGTTGCCCATCTTGAGTTGAAACGGTTTTAGAACTAAAACCATTACGGCTATTTGAGCCTTTCTTAGGCTGATGCTTTTCATAACCAAGATGATCTGAAAGCTCTGTATTGAGTGCAGTTTCAATCATGAACTTTTTAAATATGGCTGTCATTTGGTTTAGGTCTTCTGGTGTTTTTAGACCTTTAGCCAATTCAGCAGCCATACTTTTGATTGGTGCTTCATGCATGTGAAGTACCTTTTGTAATTATCCTTTTCAGGATAAATGAAAATTAAGTACTTACACAAAATTTAGAACAGTCCCTAATCAATTGCTTGCTGTTTAAATTCTGGACTAAAGCGTTTAGCTATTTTTACATCTCCAAAGTTAACCTTACGTTATCTTTAGAGGGACTATGTGTCCATTATTTTTTCTAGGATCACTCGTTAATTAGCCATTTTATCTAACTAAAGAGTGTCTACAAAATCTGTGGCTGTTCAACGCTCTTTTTGATTTTTCTCATACACAATCTTAAATTGAAGCTCAGCCTCATCAGGAAGGTCTTCATAAGACAGCAGGTTAACTTTCTTATAATAAAACTCTCCGAGCTTCTTCATGAGAAAGTAAAGACCGAGCTAAGAGCTTAACTCGATCCTAAATAGAATATTCTCAATCTTTTTCAAGGTGAGACTTAGTCGAATAAATGAGTGATAACTCATTTAATCTTTAATATCAATACAAAATTTCCGACTTAATCAACATATCTTCTAAATAAGAATCTTTAGGTTTGACATGAATAAGTTCATTCCAATTTTTGTGATTCAATATATTTATATCCTTTTCTGTGGATAATTCCCGACTGAAATCATTTACTAGCTGATGTCCAATATTACTTTCAATTTCATTCGAATTTTCAATGTCACCAATCAATTTAGATAAATCAATTGCCGATGATTTTGAACCATTCAATAAATTGGAAAGTTTTCCAATATTAGGTTGGTTATGAACACTACTAGAAATTGAATATTCAACTTGATTCGATTGGTTTGTTTGTGCCAGCACAGCAGGAAGTGCATCGATAATATTTCCATTAATCGCTATATTTTGAACATTAAATAATGATAATAACTCGTTAGCAGCTTGTTCATCACTTACCAATTTTGATTCTTCCGATTGGTTCAATGTATTTTCTGCTGCAACATCCATATTAGCACCTTCAGTTAAACTCATTGGCGATGCAATACGGCTAGAGGATGCTGTTGTTGGCATTGTTAAACCAAATGCTCCAAAGATTTGACCAGCAGTCAATGAACCACCTGTTTCAAACTCAAAGGTTTCAACAACTTTAGCACCACCTAAAAAGAAGTCTTTTACTGTCACTTTATTGGCATTACTACCATCCAGTTTAAGAATCAGATCATTTCCAGACTTGTTAAGATATTGTCCAATTTGATTGAAGGTGATTCCATTTTTGAAAACCACTTTATCTGTTCCAGACACTTCAGTAATGGTTAAAACACCAGTCGTATAGTTATAGGTTGTATCTCCTACCGCATTAGTATTTGGTGTTTCACCACCAGTACTTGGTAATGTTAATCCAAATGCAGTGAAAATTTGACTTGCAGTTAGCTGTTCGCCTGTTGCCAGTTGGAATGTTTCAACCAATTTATCACCTGCAAGGAAGAAATCTTTCACAGTCACTTTGTTGGTTGCACTTCCATTCACTTTAATAATTAAATCATTACCTGATTTAGTGAGATTGCTACCCACTTGGCTAAATGTAATGCCACTCGCAAATACAACTTTATCCGTACCAGACACTTCAGTAATGGTTAGATCGCCTGAAGTATAATTATAGATCGTATCTCCAGCTGCATTCGTTGTGCCGCCAGTCCCAGGCATAGTTAATCCAAATGCAGTGAAAATTTGGTTCGCAGTGAGTTGTTCACCTGTAGCTAATTGGAATATTTCTACCAATTTATCACCACCAAGGAAGAAGTCTTTTACCGTGACTTTGTTGGTCGCACTTCCATTTACTTTGATAATTAAATCATTACCTGATTTAGTAAGATTGTTACCCACTTGGCTATAAGTAATACCATTTGCAAATACAACTTTGTCATTACCTGAAATTTCAGTAATGGTTAAATCACCTGAATTGTAATTATAGGTCGTATCTCCAGCTGCATTCGTTGTGCCGCCAGTCCCTGGCATAGTTAATCCAAATGCAGTGAAAATTTGGTTCGCAGTGAGTTGTTCACCTGTAGCTAATTGGAATACTTCTACCAATTTATCACCACCAAGGAAGAAGTCTTTTACCGTGACTTTGTTGGTCGCACTTCCATTTACTTTGATAATTAAATCATTACCTGATTTAGTAAGATTGTTACCCACTTGGCTATAAGTAATACCACTTGCAAATACAACTTTGTCGTTACCTGAAACTTCAGTAATAGTTAAATCACCTGACTTGTAATTATAGGTCGTATCTCCAGTTGCATTGGTTGTGCCACCAGTCTCTGGCATAGTTAATCCAAATGCTGTAAAGATTTGGCTAGCTGTAAGTTGTTCACCTGCCGCTGTTTGGAATGTTTCAACTAAATAATTACCAGCAAGGAAGAAGTTTTTAACTGTCACAACATTTGTTGTGCTTCCATTTACTTTAATCAGTAGATCGTTGCTTGATTTGGTTAAATTAGAGCTGATTTGGCTCATCGTAATTCCACTAGCAAACACCACTTTATCTGTACCAGAAACTTCAGTAATGGTTAATGCACCACTGCTATAGTTATATGTCGTGTCTCCAGCAGGATTCGGCATTTCTGTACCACTTCCAGAACCGTTTACTTTTGTGGCGATTTGCGCAGCAGTAATTGTGTATCCACCATTTGGTTGTACTGATGAAATTGCTTTTTCACCACCTAAGAAATGATCTTTCACTCGAATCGATTGGTTTGCATTATTATCAATTGTAATCAGTAGGTCATTATTTTCTTTTGTGAATTTAATGCGATCTTCTGTAATACCTTGATCCATCAACCAAATCACATCTGTACCACCACCAGTCTGGTCAATCGTATCAACGCCATCTGTGAGATAATAATAATATTTATCATCACCTGCACCACCATCTAATATATCTGCTCCAGCACCACCGATGAGTGTGTCATTTCCAATTCCACCATAAATAGAATCATCACCTGCACCACCATCAAGATAGTCATTACCAGCACCACCTTCCAATCGATCATTTCCAGCTTGTGCCCAAATGGTGTCATTGCCATCTAATCCTTGAATTAAATCTTTGCCTGACGTTCCATTGATTGTTTCTGAAGCACTTGTGCCTTCAAGAACTGTATCGTATAAACCACCATAAGCTTGTGCTTTAATAATTCCATCTATGTCTTTGGCTGTGATTGGTGATTGCCCATTGGCTTGAACTGAGGAAATTGCTTTCTCTCCACCTAAGAAATGGTCAACAATCCGAACGGTTTGATTGGCATTTTGGTCAATTGTAACAACTAGATCATTGCCAATTTTACTAAAACTAATGCGATCACGAGTGATACCATTATCCATCAACCATAATACATCTGTACCACCACCTGTTTGGTTAATGATATCAGCACCATCTGTGAGATAATAATAATATTTATCATCACCTGCACCGCCATCTAATGTATCTAAACCATTACCACCTCTTAAGATGTCATTTCCTTGACCACCATAGAGGGTATCATTTCCGTCACCACCATAAAGGGTATCATTGTCCTCATCTCCGAAGAGTGTGTCATCCCCTTCATTCCCTTCTAAATAGTCAGCACCTGCGCCACCATAAAGAGTGTCATTCCCTGCTTGCCCCCACAGAGTATCGTTGCCTACTCGACCATAGATAATGTCGTTACCAGCACCAGCGTATACTTTGTCATCGCCAGCATCCATTTCAAAGATTTCATTACTATCTCGATACCCCCAAACTTCATCTGTTCCTGCAGTTCCATGATAAGTAACATGATTTTCAATATAACTATTATTCCAGACAGTTTGGTCAGCAAACTGTATTTCATTAATTTTATAGTGACCACCATTGAAATAATTTTGAATAGTAACCTGATCCAAATTATTGCTGTGCTTTATAACTAAATCTGCACCATGACGATGTAAGCTAATATTCGTAGCGTTAATATCTGAACCAAATCTCAGCACATCAAAAGATACAGCGACATTATTATAATTTTGTCCAGCTTGGCGTTCGATAATCGTATCTTGGCCATCACCCAGATTAAATAGATAGACTTCATCACCAAATGATCCATTGATGATATCATTACCTTTTCCACCTTCAATATAAACAGCGCGTTGTGCTTCTGTTAGTTCATCATCGATTGGAATATGGTAGCCATCAGCATCTTGAACGAACTCACTGCGATTATAATCATCCACAAAAACCCTCCGATTTACATCGACTGTCAATGTGTCGTTTCCATCACCACCTGAAAGGTAACCAGCATCATTACCTAGTTCTGTCAATGTAAGTTGATCATCTCCATTACCACCAAATAAGCGTCCTTGACCAGAAAGAATATCATCTCCATTTTGCCCTTCCAGTATTCCATTACCTGTAATGACGTCATTTCCATCACCACCGAGTAAATGTCCTCGGCCTGTGATTTCATCATCACCAATACCGCCGTCTAAATAACCAGAACCGTTAATGATGTCATTACCTGCTTCACCATAAACAAAATATTGTAATTCAGGGTTTTCACTCCATACTTGGCTACCATTTACAATATCATTACCTTCACCAGCATGAATAACATCATGATCGGTAGTCCCTTCAATAACATCGTCTAACTCAGTACCTTTCACCGCCTGCACATTTAGATCATCTAGATTCCATTTTGTTCCATCATCGAAATGAATAAATTGTATTGGCTTGTTATAACCATATTGCTCAAATTGAGATTGAATAATCAGCTGATCACCAGTTGTTCGGTGAGTGATCACCATATCTTGACCAACTTTTCGAATCACCAAATCCATTGGGTTTATACCAATGAATTCAACTATATCGACTTCATTATTATTTTTATATTCATTTTGGATTTGATCATTTCCCCATCCTAGATTAAAACGGTAAATATCATTCCCAGCACCTCCACTGAGTAAATCATCACCTTGATCACCATTTAGGATATCATCACCAATTCCACCAATAAGAGTGTCATCTCCTTCACCACCATTGAGGGTATCATTTCCATTTCCACCAAATAATTCATCATTATCTAAACCGCCATAGAGTTGATCATTACCATCACCACCTTCTAGTCGATCTGTGCCTGAACCACCTTTAAGCTGATCATCACCTGATCCACCGTAAATTTCATCAGCATCTGCCCCACCTTCTAAGTAGTCATTTCCTGCATCGCCATACAATTTATCCTGACCATCCCCTCCATAGAAAGTATCGTTTCCGAATTTACCATACAAGATGTCATCACCTGCACCTGCTGATATTTCACTACCTGTCTCATAGGCTTGTAATATTTCTGAAGCATCTGTACCTATAAGTACCAAAGCTTTTATAGCTTCTACATTTAAAACTGTATTGTCTGAGAACTTAATTAAATCAATTTTATAATTACCTGCCGCATCATTAATAAAATAATTTTGAACAGTAATACTATTCTGACCATCAAGTGTTTTTATGATGAGATCATCACTTTCTCGACGATAGGTGAAATTACTTTGAACTAAACCATTGGTAAATTGAATAATATCTTGGCGATTTTCTAAATAATCATAATTTAAAATGATGTCATGACCAAAATTAGGGGCAAAAATATAAGTATCATTACCAAAACCACCCTCTAAATTGTCGTTTCCTTCCCCACCATTCAGAATATCATTTCCATTTCCACCAAATAATTCATCATTATCTAAACCGCCATAGAGTTGATCATTACCATCACCACCTTCTAGTCGATCTGTGCCTGAACCACCTTTAAGCTGATCATCACCTGATCCACCGTAAATTTCATCAGCATCTGCCCCACCTTCTAAGTAGTCATTTCCTGCATCGCCATACAATTTATCCTGACCATCCCCTCCATAGAAAGTATCGTTTCCGAATTTACCATACAAGATGTCATCACCTGCACCTGCTGATATTTCACTACCTGTCTCATAGGCTTGTAATATTTCTGAAGCATCTGTACCTATAAGTACCAAAGCTTTTATAGCTTCTACATTTAAAACTGTATTGTCTGAGAATTTAATTGAATCAATCTGATAATTTCCTGCTGCATCATTACTAAAGTAATAACGAACAGTAATACTATTCTGACCATCAAGTGTTTTTATAATGAGATCATCACTCTCTCGACGGTAGGTGAAATTGCTTTGAACTAAACCATCTGTAAATTGAATGACATCTTGGCGATTTGATGAATTATCATAATTATAGATAATGTCATGACCAAAATTAGGGGCAAAGATATAGGTGTCATTTCCTGATCCACCTTCTAAATAATCATTTCCAATTCCACCTTTAAGCTGATCATCACCTGATCCACCATAAATTTCATCAGCATCTGCCCCACCTTCTAAGTAGTCATTTCCTGCATCGCCATACAATTTATCCTGACCATCCCCTCCATAGAAAGTATCGTTTCCGAATTTACCATACAAGATGTCATCACCTGCACCTGCTGATATTTCACTACCTGTCTTATAGGCTTGTAATATTTCTGAAGCATCTGTACCTATAAGTACCAAAGCTTTTATAGCTTCTACATTTAAAACTGTATTATCTGAGAATTTAATTAAATCAATCTGATAATTTCCTGCTGCATCATTACTAAAGTAATAACGAACAGTAATACTATTCTGACCATCAAGTGTTTTTATAATGAGATCATCACTCTCTCGACGGTAGGTGAAATTGCTTTGAACTAAGCCATCTGTAAATTGAATGACATCTTGGCGATTTGATGAATTATCATAATTATAGATAATGTCATGACCAAAATTAGGGGCAAAGATATAGGTGTCATTTCCTGATCCACCTTCTAAATAATCATTTCCAATTCCACCTTTAAGCTGATCATCACCTGATCCACCATAAATTTCATCAGCATCTGCCCCACCTTCTAAGTAGTCATTTCCTGCATCGCCATACAATTTATCCTGACCATCCCCTCCATAGAAAGTATCGTTTCCGAATTTACCATACAAGATGTCATCACCTGCACCTGCTGATATTTCACTACCTGTAGCATAAGCTTGTAATATTTCTGAAGCATCTGTGCCTATGAGCACTAGAGCTTTAATAGCTTCTACATTTAAAACTGTATTGTCTGAGAATTTAATTAAATCAATCTGATAATTTCCTGCTGCATCATTACTAAAGTAATAACGAACAGTAATACTATTCTGACCATCAAGTGTTTTTATAATGAGATTATCACTCTCTCGACGGTAGGTGAAATTACTTTGAACTAAGCCATCTGTAAATTGAATGACATCTTGGCGATTTGATGAATTATCATAATTATAGATAATGTCATGACCAAAATTAGGGGCAAAGATATAGGTGTCATTTCCTGATCCACCTTCTAAATAATCATTTCCAATTCCACCAATTAAAGTATCATTTCCAGCATTACCATATATTTGATCATCGCCCGCTAATCCAGAGAGCTGATCATTGCTGCTATAGCCCTGAATGACATCGTTATCTTCTGTCGCGCCAAGAACTTTATCTTTAATTACATCAATATCCCAAATTGATCCATTTGAAAAAACTATTTGATCTATACGATATGCTTTAGGACCATTTGCATCAAAATAACCTTCGACTTTGATTTGATCACTTTCAGAATATTTAATGATTAAATCATTGCCAACACGTTTTAAGCTTACACTTTCAGGTGCAATACCTTCATTAAATGTAACTTGGTCTAATTTATTACTGGTATTATCATAACTACGAATAGTATCTACACCATCACCCAGACTAAAGATATATGTATCATTACCTGATCCACCATCTAAATAGTCATTACCCGTTCCACCTATTAAAGTATCATTACCAGCATTTCCATATAGTTGGTCATTCCCAGCTAATCCAGAGAGCTGATCATTGCTACTATAGCCCTGAATTATATCTACAGAATCACTTGGAACTAAAACTTGATTTTTAATGTAATCTACATTCCAATTAGTTCCATTTGAAAAAACTATTTGATCTATACGATATGCTGTAGGACCATTTGCATCAAAATAACCTTCGACTTTGATTTGATCACTTTCAGAATATTTAATGATTAAATCATTGCCAACACGTTTTAAGCTTACACTTTCAGGTGCAATACCTTCATTAAATGTAACTTGGTCTAATTTATTACTGGTATTATCATAACTACGAATAGTATCTACACCATCACCCAGACTAAAGATATATGTATCATTACCTGATCCACCATCTAAATAGTCATTACCCATTCCACCTATTAAAGTATCATTACCAGCATTTCCATATAGTTGGTCATTCCCAGCTAATCCAGAGAGCTGATCATTGCTATTATAGCCCTGAATTATATCTACAGAATCACTTGGAACTAAAACTTGATTTTTAATGTAATCTACATTCCAATTAGTTCCATTTGAAAAAACTATTTGATCTATACGATATGCTGTAGGACCATTTGCATCAAAATAACCTTCGACTTTGATTTGATCACTTTCAGAATATTTAATGATTAAATCATTGCCAACACGTTTTAAGCTTACACTTTCAGGTGCAATACCTTCATTAAATGTAACTTGGTCTAATTTATTACTGGTATTATCATAACTACGAATAGTATCTACACCATCACCCAGACTAAAGATATATGTATCATTACCTGATCCACCATCTAAATAGTCATTACCCGTTCCACCTATTAAAGTATCATTACCAGCATTTCCATATAGTTGGTCATTACCAGCTAATCCGAAGAGCTGATCATTGCTACTATAGCCCTGAATTATATCTACAGAATCACTTGGAACTAAAACTTGATTTTTAATGTAATCTACATTCCAATTAGTTCCATTTGAAAAAACTATTTGATCTATACGATATGCTGTAGGACCATTTGCATCAAAATAACCTTCGACTTTGATTTGATCACTTTCAGAATATTTAATGATTAAATCATTGCCAACACGTTTTAAGCTTACACTTTCAGGTGCAATACCTTCATTAAATGTAACTTGGTCTAATTTATTACTGGTATTATCATAACTACGAATAGTATCTACACCATCACCCAGGCTAAAGATATATGTATCATTACCTGATCCACCATCTAAATAATCATTTCCAACTCCTCCGATAAGAGTGTCATTTCCTTCACCACCATATAAAGTGTCATTCCCTAAATCTCCATTTAAAAGGTCATTACCATTTTCACCTGATAATCTATCATTATCATCCCCTCCATAAACAATATCTTCACCATCTCCTGCATTAACAATATCATCACCCATTCCAGCATAAATAATATCATCCCCCCCCAAACTATTTATATTATCATCGCCAGCCCATGACTTAATTTTATCATTACCATTAGTACCAGTGATTGAATCATCTAATACAAACACAGATTCCAATAATAAATCTCGTATATTCTCATCTAAAATAGATTGGGCACTTAAAGTAAACTGTTCTATTAGTTCCTTATACAATACTGGTGAATTAGGATCTAAACCTTGTACAATAAATTGAAATTGTTCAATTTCAATTTTACCAACCTCATAATCCATAAAGAATAAATTCATCAACCCTTTAATTGCTAAACTAAAGTCACCATGCCAAGTCGTATTAACTAGAGTCCAACTCACTTCCCTAACCTGTGTAGGATTTAGAACATTTTCAACATATTTATTAGGCTTTAGGCTATCCCATGTAGTTGCGTATATTTTATTAGGTATATAGACGCTTCCACTTGACGAACCAGACCCACCAGCTGGTGGTTGAATCAAAGGTGGAAAAGGATCATATGATTCATATAATCTTTCTTCTTGAAATGCGACTAAATCAATCCAGTCCTGTTTAACTGTTTGACTTAATAACTGGACATAAGCACTAGATAATATTTTTTGGAAATAACCATCTAAATCATTAACATTTCCTGGATTCCAATTTTTCCATTCAAGCTCTTTACCATAAATCACTTTAACTATTTCAAATTTTTCAATACTCGAAATATTTTTTACTTCAGTTGCCGTTGAAAGTTTTTTATTTGTCCAAAAATACAAAATTTGATGAGTTAATAATACTTGCTGATCAGAAGGTGTCTCGCTAAATGCACTAACAAGTTCTTTAAGTTTTCCTGTCAAATCTAATTGCATTGCATCGTGTAACGATGTAGCAGAACCATAACCAGGAAAATCAGGAAGCTCTGAAATATCTGTATCAATACTTTCAACTGTTTCATTTGGGTTTTGCCAAACTGTTTCTGAAGTATTTACCTCAAAAAGTAAAGTTTCAGCTAAACCACTTTTTATTTGAGTAATACCATTTTCAACTACTGTCTGTGTAAAACTTCCTTTATTTGTGTGAATAACATTATTTTCATCTAATGAATTAATTAATTGATTACTTAATGAAATTGAAGTTATACCTAAACTAGATAATGTAAATAATTCATTACTTTGTGAAATTCCATCTTGATTAATATCTTTCCATATCTTTAATTTCTGAAAAATTAAATCACTACCATTAATTAGACCATCTTTGTTTGAATCATATTGTTCTAATGCTTTGAAACCATCACTTGCTTTACTGCCATCAGGTAAAATCGTATCTGTTCCAAATAATTCTTTTCCATTATCAATTTTACCATTTTCATTTAAGTCTAGAACAACAAAACCATCTGTTGCTTGAACCCAAGATGTTTTTTCAGCGAAACTATTTCCATCCATGTCAAAATAAACATCAGTCCCAAGTGGAGTGGTACTAATTTTTCCATCATGATTTAAATCTAATACTAATGGATCGTATTTTGTAGGAGGAATAGGAGGTGGAGCTAATGGAGGTTTAGGTTTTGGATATTCTGGAGGTGGTGGTTCTGATCCATCTTTATAAACAGTTACATAAAATCTTACACCTAAATCTGTATCATCCTTACTTCTTGTATCTAAAGCTTCTGTAGTTAGTTCTTTATATTTAAAATTGATATCACCTAAAACAATGTATCTTACCCAGTCTTTCCCACTAGATATTACGGATAGTCTTCCACCACCAGTTGATTTATCATTTATATCATAACCTTTCGAAATGAAATCAAGAGCTGGAGGAGGCGATAAGCTATCAGATTTATAACGCATTTCTGCGCCCAATAAATTTTTATTATTATAATAAAGTATTCCTTTTCCATCCTCATCATTAACTAAAGTTTTATAATAAGCCTTATAAGTATCAAATCCCTCACCACCTTTTAAAGTATCATTACCTTTACCTCCATAAAGTATATCGTCCCCTTTACCACCGTATAAATAGTTATCTTCAGTATCTAAAGGATCATCTTTTTGTCTACCAGCATATAGCTCATCATTACCTTCACCACCATATAAAGTATCTCCATTTTTCCCGCCATAAAGCTTATCATCTCCATTTCCACCTAATAGTGTATCTACATCATCCCCACCATAGAGAAAATCTTTACCATCCCCACCACGGATATAGTCTTCTCCTTTATATCCCCAAGCATAGTTTATTGTGCCTTTATCAATGGCATCATCATTAATATCGGATGTAAAAATTGAATCATCCCCATCACTACCATGAATGGTGTCATTACCGGCTCCTCCTTCTGCATAATTTTTACTGATATCTAATGCAATTTTAGCTGGATCACTATCACTGGCTAAATAAAGTGAATCATTACCATCTCCTCCACTCAGCCGATCTGATCCTAATCCCCCATAAAGATAATCATTACCTGCACCACCATATAAGTAATCATCACCTCCACCACCATATAATTTGTTTATAGTCCCTGCATCATTAGGGTCATTGTCTTTATCACCAGCATAAAGTTCATCTGAGCCATTTCCCCCATAAATGTTATCGCTACCACTTCCACCATATGCTTTATTGCCAACTTGATCTAATTTAGCTGCATTTTCAGCACTAGTTAAACTAGTATCGATTTCACTGACAACTAGGACATCATCCCCAGCACCGCCATAAAGTTCATCACTACCAGAGCCACCTATTAATACATCATTTCCCTCACCTCCATAAAGAAAATCATTATCAGCTCCACCATCAAGATAATCATTTAACTTATTACCTATTAAGATATCATTACCGTCATTTCCAAAAATTGTATATTTTCTATTGTAAATTCCTTTTATATCATTACCACCAGTTTTATCATCTATTAAAACAACAACATCTCCAGCCCAGGGGTTTAATCCATCTGGTATATAGTTTTCAACAGTTGATATTATCGGTTGAAGTAATTCTACAGAACTATCTAAAACAAAACTAACCCCATCTAAAAATAGTTTTAAAATTTCATCTTTATGTATTAATTGTTTATCATTCCATTCAGGTGCTAAATTCATTCCATTGCTTATAGCTGCAAAAAGCATTGAAAACACATTAACTACAACACCTAAAGGACTCGCTCTAGTAAATTTCGATAACTCTGAAAATATAGCCGTCGCATCCGAAAATATATCCAAAACTAATGTTTTTTTTACAAATCCATTGTTATATTTAGATGACCCTATTGTAACCGTATCAATATAATCATTAACATTTAAAGCCAATCTATCTGAAAGTGTTACAACCCTAACTAAATTATTAGCTATATTTAAATTATTACTATTCGGAAATAAATCAATAACATCTTGAACTAATAACAAAAAAGACCTAAAAGCCTCTCTATTATTACCAGAATTCGCATTATTAAGTTCAGAGTAAATATTATTTATTGCACTTATTGTTGAAGATAAATCTCCACCAGCATTATTAGCTTCAAACATTTTCTCTCTATTGTTTAAAAAACTACCAATTCTACTCATATCTCACCTTTATATTTTTAAATAAAATCATAAATATATTTTTTTTTGATAAAAAAATAATTTATTTCAACATAATTTACATCAATACATTTTTGACTATTATTTTCTATTTTTTTAAAAAACTCTCCTCTCTTATATAAAAATGGGAATCTAACTTTTAGGCCTGAAAAACTTGTCATACCTGTATTATCTACAACATACTCATAAACATAATTACCACTTCTAGTTTTATATTTACCCTTATAGCAAGCATATCCTTTTTTAATATTTTTAATATTTTTAGCCTTATATTCAAGATAATTTGGTAAAATAAAAAATTCATTAACTGGCAATACTACTATTTTTACCAAAATAATAATAAATAAAAATAAAAATAAAAAATGTTTAATATTATCCATAAAATAAGAATGCCTTTTTAAATTGTGTGAATATATAAATTATTAATCCCATTTCATAGTAATTAATTTTTCTGGTCTCACTTTATCCATCTCACTAAACAGCGAAAAAGTCTGATTCATATAATTCACCACCCCTGAAATCTGTTCCATATACTGCATTAATTCAGATGTCTTTTCCGCTTGAACTAATTTCACTGTTCGTGATGGATCAAAACCATCAAACTGACAATAAAACAAAGGCTCACCCCGTTTTAAAATTAAATCTTTAGAAGTATCATGCCACTCAAAAGCCCACATTAATGGTCTAGGCCATATATGAATTGGAAAACGCCCACCAAAAATCGTCCCAGGTAAAGAATGTTTTCTGTAATGCCCAAAAGCATCTAACTGGGTGATATACACCACCTCATCCGCTACAAAACAATAAGGGAGTTTTAGTTGAAGAATCGGAACATTAGGCGTACGCCATTCATTTTCATTTACAAGCGCCAACAACTCTCGTAATTTGTTAGCGCGCACAGGTGAAGCATCACCCAATACATTTACCAATGCTGGTTTTCCTGTTTTATCTCGTTCAAAACGTAAGTGAAAATCAAATGGGCAATTGATCACAAAATAACGACTTTCTAGTTGAAGTACAGCTGGACAACGACTTGCAGATTTTGCATGCTTTTGTTGGGATTGTGATCGCATACGATATGGTGGTTTAAAAAGAATTGAAGCCTTATCATCCGTTAAAAACCACCCCACCTGAATAGGGCCTGTCTCTGTATGCTTTTGATCATCAGTTATAGTAAAATTAATTTGCATTTTTGTAATAAATATTAAGTTTTTAAGATAAATTTAATATATCAGTATCTTTTAAACAAAAAAAATACATTTTTATTACAACTAATAAATAAATCTACATATTGTGATCAAATTCACATTATTTTATTCTACAAAAGTTACACTTATAACAAGGATCATACCTATTCAATTTTAGTGGTTTAAATTCATATCATAAGTTGTTCACTGCCCATCACATGATGAACTTAAACTAAACCATTAAAGCGTCTTAAAGTCAGAATTATTTTTAATATCTATGTATTATAAAATGACAATAGATGTGTCGTTTTTCTCGTAAAATGTCATAGGTTGTGTCGCATTCCAATGCCATTATGTGTCACAAGAATTTATAAGTTTTTGAATTTATGTATTCGATAATGACATGGGATGTGTCGCATGACGTCGACATATCCGTCACGCGACACATATGTTGTCATTGATAAAAAATAGAGCCTCATGGCTCTATTTTTTATTCTTGAATTTTTAATTGCAGCTAGCTTGATACCTAGTTACAATTTTTTCTTTTAGTAGTATATGGAATGCATTGCAATTTGTTCCGAGGGTCGGACTCAAAATATTAACATTTAACATTGTTTTTTAACATTTTTATTTAAAATAAATTAAATAAGGTACTTATACAGGTGTTCATTATTTACAATAAAGGGGCTTTATTAACAATGAATTCTTAAAAAATATTTCAAATTTTCCTATATTAGATCTCTGCTCACACCCCTTTTGATATATTTACCAATGATAATTTTATTCGATTCAGGAAAATTTTAGCGCTTCATATATAGATTTTTATATGTTATAAAACATAAGTTTATAAATAAAAAAGCTACTAATCGTAAGTTGGAAATAAGATGCGTTTTACTAAAAGTGGTCCAAATATTCCTAATGAATTAATTGAAGCACAAAAAAAAGGCGAACTTTTATTTTTCTGTGGGGCAGGAGTATCAGTTCCAGCTGGGTTACCTACTTTTTATAGCCTAACTAAACAAGTAGCTGAAAGATTACATGCATTGGATGATGATAACAATGAAGTTTCACAATTACTCCTTAATAATCAATTTGATAGAACATTTACAGCATTAAAAAGAACATATGGTGATAAGATTGTTGATACTATTTTATTAAATACACTAAAAGTTACAAAAACCCCTTTACTAACGAATCATGAGAATCTGTTAAAACTTTCGATAAATGAAGAAAAGAAACCTTTTCTAATAACAACAAACTTTGATCTACTTTTTGAAAAAGTAGATAGGAAAATAAAATCATTTGTTCCACCATATCTACCCGACCTGCAATCTAAAGATGCTTTATCAGGCATTGTTTACTTACATGGCAAATGGATAGACCCAAAGAAAAATGAACCTAACAATCTTATTATCTCATCTCAAGATTTTGGTAGTGCCTATTTATCTCATGGTTGGGCTACACGTTTTTTATCAAATCTATTGACACGCCGTACAGTCGTATTAATTGGGTATTCAGGTGATGATACTCTAGTTCGATATTTGCTTGAGGGACTAAACTCAGAAAATTCGGAGAATAAAAATCAAATATATGCATTTGAAAGAGGTGAGCAAAGTCAGATTGATAAAAAATGGGCACAACTTGGTGCAATAGGTATTTCATATCCCAATCATGATGATCTATGGAATACCATTACAGAATGGTCAAAATATTCACATGATGAAGATCACTGGAATAAGCATATTTTTGAACTGAGTCAAAAAAGTCCTAAAGATCTAGAAGCATTTGAAAGAGGACAAGTTACTAATTTTATTTCCACTCTCAAAGGTGCAAATAAATTTCAGTTCTATGATCCCCCTGCACGTGCAGAATGGATTTATGTGTTTGATAAATACGTAAGACTGGGAGAACCAAAAAACTTAAAAGATGAAGCTGGCAATGAATATCTACTTGATCCAATTGATCTATATGGCATTGATACTGATCCCAATCGGACAGAGATAGAGTTAGCGCCTAGTCATTTAAAAAATGATATAGGAGAAGATTTCATTGATAATTTAACTATTGATCATTCAAGCAATTTAAGGGAAAGAATATCAAATCTAGAATACAGAAAACTGTTCAGCGTTAACTCAAGGGTTACTAGCTTAATTAGGTGGTTTATAAAAGTTATTGAACAACCAGAGAGCATATGGTGGATAGCCAACCAAAACCACTTACACCCATTAATAATTAGTGAAATTGAAAAAGAATTTAGTAAAACAACTCACCCCCTATCTAAATATAAAATAGATTTTTTTGAAAAATTAATATTCAGCCATAAATTATTGGAACGACAACCAACAATAACTTGGTATGAGCTAAAATTTTTAGTAGAAAAAAATAATAATTTATTTACCAACTCTAATTTACATGATCTAGAGTCTTTACTAGAACCAACTCTAAAAATAAACCACACCTTCTCATATACATCATATTTAGCAACTGAAGATGAAAATAATCAAAAAATTATTTTTAAACCTAAATTCATTGGTTTTAATCACGATGCAATAGATGTCCATGAGAACTCTCTCATAGATGTTATAGACATTCTTGCAAGGTCATTAACTAAGTATTTAAATTTACTTAAAATTACTTCAGCGAGTATTAGTTCATTTTTACATTTAGATTACCCAACTATAAAACTCAATGATTTCAATGAAGATATGTATGAAACATATGATAATATTGGTAAAATAATTGTTTGGATAAGTCACTTAATTAACAGACAAATCAAAATAGATGAAAATGAAATTCACAAACTTTCTGAAAAATGGCCAAAAAATGATTCCTTCATTTTCAATCGCTTGAAGCTATTTATTTGGACTTATTCTCAAGATATTCAAAAATATCATATCGGAAAACATATAAAAAACTTCGCTGATGAACTTTTTTGGAGTTCAGTTTTAGAAGCTGATTTATTTAAACTTATATCCAACCAATGGAATAATATTCAAGAAAAAGATCGTACAATAATTGAGAAAAGGATAATAAAATATTATCCAAATACTGAATATTTTGATAAGAAAAGATTTGAACAAAGTAAAATTTATCATATTGGTAGATTTTTGAGTAAAATTGAAAGTACAAAAATAGGACTATCTGAATCTTCTAGTGGTTATTTGTTAAAAATTAAATCATCAGATAAATGGAGAGATAGTTTTTTAGATAATGATCCATTCACTTCCAATGTTATTTCAGGTTTCGTAAAAACCAATACATCCATAGAAACGCTAGATTTAACTCTATTAATTGACTCAACAAAACTACTTGATAAGATAGAAGAAGTTGAGAAGGACAGAAATATAGTTTTTGAGCAAAACAGACCATTTATTGGCCTAATACAGAAAGATATACCATATGTTCTGAAGTTGCTTTCAAATGAGCTTAATTTGAATAATTTACGAGAAAGTTTTTGGCAGCAGTTATTTTATAACATTCCTGATAATGCGACTCTAGAAGAAAAATTATTAATTGCTAATACGATATTAATTTTACCATCAGAATTAATTTCAAGTTGTCGATTTTGTTTACCGCAATGGATTAACGGAAAACTTGTAAATACATGTAGGTCAAATCAGCCCCTGTTTTGGCAAGTTTGGGATTATGTATTTATTGCCTTAAATACTATGGGAGTAGATGCAACTAAAAGCTCATTTGGGGATATTAGAAGAGGAGGAAAAGTTATCAAAAGATCTCGAAAAACATTAGATTATGCCCTGAACTCACCTATAGGTCAGTTAGTTGATGCAGTATTTTCAACCTTTAATGCTTGGGAATTAGATCCAATGATTTGCAAAAAAGACTACCTTCCGAGATTGGAATTAGCACTAAATAGTGTGGGTGAAGGAGCTGATCATGCGGCAGTAATGATAGCTTATCGTTTTAATTTTATCTATTACAATTATAAAAAATGGGCTGAATCTCATTTAATCCCACTTTTAGATATTGAAAATCCATTAAGTGAGCCTGTTTGGAATGGGATAACACTTAATATACCAAACAAAGAATCATCTTTAAAAATAAAACCTTATCTTGAATCATTAATAAAAAGTAAACCAGAATGGTTTACTAATGAAAAACTAAAAAATAATTTAGCAGTATATATTGTTGCATTGAGCTTTTGGTCACATTCTTACCCTAAACACTATTCAGATATTGAATTAAGAAATTTATTGCGTAAATGCGATATTGATATGCTTTCTCATTCATTATGGATGTTGAATCAAATAATCATTAAAGAAAAAAACTGGTTGAGTTTTGGTCAACACTTTGTCAAAAACATTTGGCCTAAAGAGCTTGCTTTCCAAAATTCGAGACTTTCAGAAAGATGGCTAAATTTAATTTTAGAAACATCTAATGACTTTATAGATGCTACCAAGCATATAATGCCTTATTTAGGAAAAATAGAATCGGGCTCTTTATTCCTATTTAGATTAGTTAAAGATGATAAAGTTTTTCTTTTAGAACAGCACCCTGAAGAAATTCTCATGTTACTAGATCAAGTAATAGGTTCAAGAATTGAATCTTATGATTTTTATCTAAAAGATATATTAGATAGACTAATCTTAGTTAAACCCACTATTAAAAATAACTCTTCATGGAGAAGATTAAAAGAAATCTCAAGATAATTTTATTTATCTTGAGGTAACACGCCTTGACAGGTTATATATTTTATCAATTCCTTGAAATATTAAGTATTTTAAGAACAAATGAAATCAACAACATCTTCACTACTACCTCCTTCGGTAACATCCACCCACTTACTTTTTTCTGAATACATTGTTAAGTCATCTAGACTATTAGATCCCTCACCTAAACTTCTATATTTTCTAGTATTGCAATCAATCTCATCTTTAGAAAAAACAGTTTCATCTGTCCAGACACTACGATAAATGACTATATGTTTTTGATTTTTCTTTTCATCACTTATTAAAAAATACTTCCCATCATAACCACTTTTATGCATGGGTATTGCTATTTCATTATTGGTTGATAAATTCTGAGAACCTTGTGCAATATTCTGTATACTTGACTCATCATTCTTAATATCACTATCAATAGAGTCAGAACTCCCACATGCAGATAAAAGAAAGAAACTATATAATGATACATATTTTAAAATTTTCATAACTTTCTAATCTGATTAAAAACCTAGTTTATAACTTTATTATTTAATTTTCTATAGAGTGCTCTAATAAACCACCTGACAATTATCTTTTCTCATAAGACTATACATGAAAAATAATAAAATTAAAAAAGAATTTATTTATCAATAGTCTATAAAATTAAACCAAATGATAGTATTATCATAATAATTAAAAAATAGAGTTAAATGAAAATTAATAATTATGTAAGTATCAGTTCTAAAATTAATAAGTAGAAAGAGCATTAGGTGAGTTGAAAATTTCTAAATCGATTAAAGTTAAGGTTAAAGAGTATATAGGAGAATCAACCAACTACGAAGATAGATAGATCTGCTTTATCTTATAATGAATCTATTATTAGTTGAATAAGATAAACTCTTTATTAAAAGGACCGATATTACTTTTCCATATCAGCCTTTCTATTGAAAAAATATCTTTATAAGCCCCAAACAACACTACCCTAACCCATCCAAAAAACACCCCACCAACCTCTCCCGATCATCCACACTGTTTTCACCCTGAAGTTGAACCATTGCTCCATCAATCACAAACAAGAACATATGTGCATCTTGTTTTGAGGCATTCACATTGCTGGTTAAAAGCAGTTTATAAATTTCATCAATCAGCCAGCTTCGGTATTCAACCACGATTTGATAAGCATTGGGATAGCGTTTTTCAATTTCAAAAATAGCCTTAAACGGTAGATGATAAAACCCTTCCAGATTGGCATGTAAAAAGAAAATATGCTTAAGCTTTTCATAAACAGTAAAGTCTTTCTTTTTATAAATCATCGTAAATACTTCTTCTTTCAGTGCATCTTTTTGAAAGGTTAAACTCATTTCAATCAAACGCTCTTTAGAATAGAAGTATTTATAAAACGAGGCTTTGGGAATTTTAGCAGACTCAATAATACGGTTTACCCCAACATGATGAAATCCGTATAGGTTAAAGAGTCTTCGAGAGGTATCGAGTACCCTTAAAGCTCGAAATGAAATATCTAAATTTGACATATATCTTCCCTATAAATATTTTTTTGTTTTAATGAGATAAAACCACTCTCAATCTTGTTATAAGCAAAGAAGCATCAAAGGCTTCAAAAGGTAACCAGAGTGGATCTCAAGTTTTATTGTTGATATTTTTTAGGTATAACCAGCCAATGCCTAAAAGCCCAAAGGCTGTTAAACCGTGCTAAACACTAATCTGAAGGTGTACGAATAAAATACATGGCCAACTCCTGAACAATTCAAAATTCTGCCAATGTATAAAAATTATGGTGGCAGAACGAAAGAGGGTTGACAGACTGAACCTAAGAATCAGCACGCCCGAAGGCGTCCCCCTCCCGTCCTACCGCAACAAAAAGAGGGACGAACGAGTCTACATTAAAAAAACAAGTTTTTTCAATGCACTTAGGCAACGGTCTGTCAAAACCGACTGGCAATGTAGGCCAGCCAGCAAAGAATAATCGGAGATTTTTCGGGTGTCAATGCTGTATTTTTCTTAAAACATTAAAATTATTATTATTTTTCAAGCAATTAAATAATTGATTATGATTGTATTAACCAAGCGTATTTGATCAATTCAACCGATCAACACGCCTTATTATTTTTAGCTCTGGCATAAGGCGTAAACCAAAAAGCAAACTGGCTTTAAGCAAACAGGCTTTAAGCAACCTCGGTCTGCCCGACATGATGATAAGAACGATTAAAATAAACCAAGCTTTGATCATGTTCACTTTGTTGAATTGCCACAATACGACAAATAAAAATCGTATGTGTTCCAACTTCTTGAATTTGCTCAATCTCGCAATCAAAATTCACCAAAGCATCATCTAAAACCGGTGCACCAGTTTCTAATTCCGTCCAAACACCATGTTTAAATCGTTCTTCTGGGCTTAATTTAGACGAAAACGCTTTAGAAATATGCTGATGATGTGCACTTAAAACATTTACAGTTAAAATTTTATTTTCAACAAAATGCACATGCGAACTCGCCGCTTTATTCATACAGACCAATAATGTCGGAGGCGAATCCGTAACACTACATACGGCAGACGCAGTAAATCCGTAACGACCAGACAAACCTGTCGTGGTAATGACACTGACTGCACTAGTCAACAAAGACATTGCATTTCTAAAGTCTGTTGCTTCAATCATTTCATTGTTCCTAAATTGAACCGTACTTTTTTAGATTTAGCATTACCCTGCTATTCCGTCATGTAGGCACTGCATCTGGATGAGTTTCTCAGTAGAACTGGGGTTCTCTAAATTGTGATCAGGGTTTCCCGTTGGGTCTTGGATATCCATTCACCCAAACAGGTCACCCTTTTTACACCACAATATCGTTGAATACTAGCGGCTAAGTTCTTTACGAATGATTTCTGCACCAGCACTTAAGGCATTAAGTTTGCCTCTTGCAACTTCACGAGATAAAGGAGCCATACCACAGTTGGTCGATGGATAAAGCTTATCTGCATCTACAAACTGAAGTGCTTTTCGTAATGTGTTGGCAACTTCTTCTGCTGTCTCAATGGTGTTGGTTGCCACATCAATAGCACCAACCATTACTTTCTTACCACGGATCAATTCAATCAGATCCATTGGCACACGAGAGTTTTGGCATTCTAAAGAAACGATATCAATTTTAGATTGTTGAAGTTTAGGGAATGCTTCTTCATATTGGCGCCATTCTGAACCTAAAGTCTTTTTCCAATCTGTATTGGCTTTGATGCCATAGCCATAACAAATATGCACGGCAGTTTCACATTTAAGCCCTTCAAGCGCTCTTTCTAAAGTCGCAACACCCCAGTCGTTGACTTCATCAAAAAACACATTAAATGCAGGCTCATCAAATTGGATAATATCCACACCTGCAGCTTCTAACTCTTTGGCTTCTTCATTGAGGATTTTGGCAAATTCCCAAGCAAGTTTTTCACGGCTTTTATAATGCGCATCATACAGCGTATCAATCATCGTCATTGGACCAGGCAACGCCCATTTAATCGGTTGATTGGTTTGTTGACGTAAAAACTTGGCATCATCAACAAAAACAGGCTTTTGACGAGACACCGCACCGACAACAGTTGGTACGCTTGCATCATAGCGATTACGAATGCGTACAGTCTCACGCTTCTCAAAATCAACACCATTCAGATGTTCAATAAACGTGGTGACAAAATGTTGGCGCGTTTGTTCACCATCACTAACAATATCGATCCCTGCGTGTTGTTGCTCTTGCAATGACAAGCGTAAAGCATCTTGTTTGCCTTCAATTAATTGCTCATCTTGTAATTTCCAAGGTGACCAAAGTTTTTCAGGCTCGGCAAGCCAAGAAGGTTTTGGTAAGCTGCCAGCAGTTGAAGTCGGTAATAATATTTTCATAATCAATAATCTTGTCTATCTAGGTAAATTAAGCAACGTAATTTGCAGACCACTGCTCAAGGATATGTTTGTATGGCTTGATGAACTGCTCTTCAGTAAATTTGCCTTGCTTAATCGCCAACTGGCCACGCTCTTCTCGGTCATACACAATACGAGTAAGTGAATAATCCTGATGCTTTAAACTTGGTTGGTAAGATTTACCTGCCACAGAATTCGCGTTGTAAATCTCAGGTCGGTAAATCTTTTGGAAGGTTTCCATGGTGCTGATGGTACCGATCAACTCAAGGTTAGTGTAATCACTCAACAAATCACCACGGAAGTAAAATGCCAAAGGCGCAACACTATTTGGCGGCATAAAATAGCGAACCTGCAAACCCATTTTTCCAAAGTATTCATCTGTTAATGAATATTCATCTTGCAGATATTCAACACCCAATACTGGATGCACATTTGCAGTACGGTGATACACCTTGCTACTTGAAACACTAAGACAAATCACTGGTGATTTTTTAAAGTTTTCTTTATACGCATTTGAATTTACAAATGCGTTGAAAATCTTCCCATGAAGCTCACCATAGTTTTCTGGCAGGCTAAATTGAGCTTTATTTTTATTATGTTCTAACAGCAATACACTAAAATCATAATCACGCACATAAGAAGAAAAATTGTTTCCCACAATACCTTCGATACGTTGATTATTTTTGTGATCGACAATATTGGTTTTCAATATTTCAATCGTAGGGAAAGTCTCACCGTTGCCTTCGATATCAATATCAACTGAAATGATTTCTAGCTCAACAGAATAACGATCTGCTTCAGGATTATCCCAATGCGCTAAGGCATTAAAACGATTGTCAATCATCGTTAGGGTATTGCGCAAATTGTCATGGCGACTCTCACCTCTTGCTAAATTGGCAAAGTTGGTTGTGATACGCGTATTATTAGAGGGATGATAGTTTTCGTCGAAACTAATGCTCTTAATCGTAAATGTAAAATCTTTACTCATGATGATCTGATACCCTAATTTCTGAAATAAACCTGAATTTTTTTCATGCTCTTTCTGAACCATCCAATTTCTCTTTGGATCTATCCAGCCAATAGTATTTCCCGTATTTTCTGACTTGTACTTGGTCGCTCAATTCAGAATCAACGATAATCTTATCTATCGTGAAGCGCTTGGTGTAATTTATACCGCAATCCGTACATGAATAAAAATGATATAATTTCACAAAAAAGTGAACCAAATTCATGTTTAGGGATGAGTAACATGAATAAATGGATTGTGAGGCTGGGATGTTTGATCAAAACTCAATAGATGAGTAACCAAAAATGCTGTTAAAAGCGTATATAAACAAACTGATGTGATTGCTAATGTGTTGCTCCGTATTGTGTTGATTGCTATTTGGCTTTTTTCTTGGATTAGGAAATTGAGAAGGAATGAAGATCAAAAATATTATTTAGATTGACCATTTAAGTTTTTCTATTGTGGAGCTGTTGGGTAACTGCCGTCATCAAAAAATCATCATCTACTAATGACTTATACTCATCATTTAATAGCCTCTTTATAAATATTAAATTTGCTAAAAGCAGCCAGCTCGATAAATATCAATTAAAATTATATGGTTATGGCAAATATTTTTTGATGATGAATCTCAAACGTAATTATGACTAAACTCCTAAAAAATATCAGATAATTTAATATATCCTTCTGTTGTCTTAGTTTTTCCATAATATTCAACATGAAGGTATAATGAGTCACTGTTTTTAATAATATTCTTTATTGTTACTTTATCATTTTTTACAATGTAAGTCTTTGTTTTTATATAATTTTTATCAAGAATAAATACTTTAGGTAAATTTATTTTTATATTTTTTACTGTTTGATTTGAATTGTCTTTTAGAGAGTAAATAGTTGATTTATTATAATAAATAACACTTAGGTTAAGATTATCACTTAATGTTTTTAATTCTTCTTGCAAAGAATATCTATCATTTTTCAACTTGTATATACGTGTGTAACTTATAGGGCCATCTTTAAACCTTTCAATAATTTGTTTTTTATCATTTATAACTTCTGGATCGTATAATGGACTCAAATAAAACTTATGAGCTTTATTATTTGATATATCGAATATTTGATACTTTCCACTAGGATTGCAATCATCTGTATAGTTTACAAACAAATATTTCCTTTTATCATTCGTTAAACTCTCCACTGAAAAAGCATCTTTATCAAAACAATAATTAACATCATCAAATAGGAAAATTTTCAGGGAACCCTGTTTAAAATAAACTTTATGATTATCCTTTACTAGGCTATCACTATCAGCAAAAGTTAGTGGTGAGCATAAAAGAGCTACTGTTAAAAAGATTTTTTTACTTAAACCCATTTCTTTTCTCAACTTCTACAAAATCATATATTTCACCAGAAATCCAACACGTTCTCTCAGTTGCAAGCCTTAAAGCAATAAAACTCACTACAGTTCCTAGCCCTAGCAAATTTAAAACTTTCCACGACTGTTGTTTTACCTTTTCCTCTAATTTTGCAGTGGCAATTGCATCGTTCCTTAAAAAAAGAAATCATAGTAATTTCATTTTTTCCAAGTTTAATTTAAAGGGATTAATCATATATATGCAACGAGCTCTGACTACGCATAATTTAAAATTTTATATAAAAAAAGTTACATAAATAAGCGTATACACTATAAAAACAATAGCTACAATATTTAATGTAATATTCAACAAGAGCCACGTATAATTTCTCTTTTTAAATAAAAGCAAATTTTCTTTATATAAGTTCGGGAAAAACCCTAAAGGCTTGTTATTTAAATCATTTACAGAGGGAATCACATCCACTCCGCCAAAAAAATTTTTAAGAAAACTTAAAACATAAACAGTTAAAAATGGATAAACCCATAAATACATATTATTCTTTAATTTAATTATCTCACCCCCACATAAATCACCATAAAATAAATCTACAAAGTCTTGTGTGAATTTATTAATATAAAATTTATTATAGATAATAAGAAATAAATTTATAAGTGCAGAAGAAATTGCAAATAAAGCACATAAAATTAAATGATAATCATCTGTTATAATAACATTATTCAACATAATACCTTCTTATTTACAAACCCCAGTAATTTCTCTTCCTAATTTTGTTCCAGCATATCCTCCCCAGAATCCAGCTGCAACCCCTCCAACTACACCACCAATAGCAGCTCCAATTGCAACAGAAGCACCACCTGTTGGTATACCAAGAACCAGTCCAACTTGAGAGCCGGCCAATGCTCCTGCAGCTGCACCACCGGCTAGACTACCCAACCATGTTCCAGCCATACCTGCTGCATACCCAGTTCCTAGATATAAAACTTCAACAGTAGTTACTTTCATTGTATACTCACTATCACCAGTATTATATGCACCATATACTTTGGTAGCTGACTCGGCAATGTAAAAATAAAGTACTAGTTTCATACCAAGTTTTAAACTGATAGTTGCTCGACCAATTTGCTCCATTAAAGATACATTAAACTTTAATCCTCCCATAAAATCTGGAGCCCTTACGCCCGATGTATCTTTTACAAGATTTTTTAATGTTTTCGAAAACTCTTTATTATCCTTCATTACAATAAAGTTATTAGACACAGTTTGTTCAATTTTTAAAAACATTTCATAATATTTTTTTCTGAACTCTGCATGATGCTTATTGTTCCCATATTTAGTATTATTTTTTAATTCACTTTGATATGCTGCTTGCAACTTCATAACATCTTTATTTAATTGTTCAACTAAAATCTCTCGAGCTCTTCCAACCATTTTTTCATTATATTTACTATTTCTTTCATTAAACTTATCTGAATAAATACCAACAGCATTTAAAGCTTCTGCATTTTTATTGAGTGTAATATCTCCACAATAACTTTCCTTATGCCCATCCACGGTTTTTAAATACTCAAATTTAGCAATTTGCACTTGCTTTGCTAAATTTAAATAATCAACTAGAAGTTCAAAATTATTTGCATAAAATTCAGGATCGAATCCCTCTTGAGTACACAAAAATTGAATAATTCTTTCAGCCTCTAATGCTAGTTTTTTATACTCACTTAACTGTTTTGAATGCTTTTTATTCGTTATTAAGATGATCTGCCCTGGCATTACCTTCTTATTAAAATTTAAATCCTGTAAATCACTAATATGTGCATTTGCATGCCTAAAAACGTCCAATTCAGATCTTGTCGGGACTTTCTTATAAATTTCCTTTAGCAAAGAATCATAGGTTTGTTCTTTCTTTACTAATAACCAACCAACCTCAGCATCTTGTGATAATTTCAACTCTTTGATATGTCCTGTATTTTCTGAGTTTAATGATTGTATTGATTTCAAACTCGCTTTATCAAATTTAATTTCTGCATCTGATTTATAGTGTTTTAAAATATAACCTTTAAACCATTTATCATTTAGATAAACATCTGCTTGTACTTTTTCAGAATCATCATCAACCTTGATTAAAAAGGTTCTATTTCTATTAAATGACATAAATTTTGAAGTATAAATGACTTTATTACCGATCTTTTTAGTGACCTTATATTTAAATTTCACTATAGATAAATTATGTGGTACTTCTTCAATATATAATTGGGATATTCTAGGAGAATCGTATTTAGCCATTTCCCTCGTCCTCTTCTAAAAAACTTTCAACTTGTTTCTTTAAAACGTGCAAACTATAATTTTCCTCTTTATTAGAATAAATAGTCTGCGTGAATCCCTTGTCATCAGTTATCCCATAAAAAGTATGACCTAACTCATTTATTAAAACATATTCTGTATTTGGCAAAGCTTCTTGAGTCTCTTTATCCTTGACTTCAAATGTTAAGTTATACATTCCAAGTTTTGGTATTAATGGAATAGTTGGGCTAATCATCTCCCCATCCAAAAACTTCTGCTGCCCCGACTTCACCTCAAACAATCCTGGTGTCGTCGCAAATACACCTGAACCATTGATCCTTACCTCAGAAGTGTCCCCAACCAATCGAATCTCTTTAGGGCTAATGATATAAACTGTATCCTCTGTAGAAATGATTTGAATGCCTTTACGTGCAATGACATCAGCACCATCTCCCTGCGCTTGAATTTCAATTTTACCTTTACCTGCAAATAACCTTGCCCCTTCTTGTGCTGCAAACAAACTAATCTTGTTTTGTGCATGTGCTAAGAAGCTCTTTTGGGTGCTTAGGTTAATACTATTGTCTGCTGTATGACTGATTTGCCCATCTGCTGAAAGATGAATATCTTCATTACTGGTAAGCGCAATTGAGTTTGGTGAAGCCAATATCATTAACGCCTGTTTAAACGCATCGGCTTGGTTCTTAGCTTCATCTGAGTCATCTTTTTCCAAAGCAGAAATAAACGATTTCAAATGATCTAAGTTTTCTAAAGGATCAGTCTGTTGATTCTTGGCAACTTCACTCAATGCTTTAGAGTTATTCAGACTACTTTCTAATTGATTTTTGCCTGCTGTCACATCAAGGTGACTGCCCGAAGCAGAATCCTGAGCATAAGTACTCAGTAGTAAACCTTGTCCTGCTCTTACTGCACCCCACTGGTCAGTTCTCAGCTCAAAGCCTTCACCTCGTCCTTTGCTGATGTCTGTCTCTTTGGGATGACTTAAATTACCGAGGTTGAGTTGACTCATCCCATGACTGCTCTGTAACTGACTGCTGAGTTGACCTGTGGTATCGTCAAATCTGAGTTGATTATAGCCACTGCCTTTATACTCTCGACTTTTTATTCCTGCTAGTTTTTTGGTATCAGGCAGTTTACCTTTGTTATCAAACTTGCTTGGATGACGATGCGCTTCATGAATACGCCCCACCACAAACGGCCTATCAATGTTGCCATCAAAGAAATCAATCACGACGACCTCTCCGATTCTCGGTAAGAATCGTGCACCATAGCCTTCACCAGCCCACGGCGTCAGTACATCCACCCAAGCTGAATCGGTGTCGTTGTCATTGGAACCAGCACCACCATCGTGGATATGATCTTGATTACGGGTAAACAAAAAACGTACTTTGATCCGTCCCCATTCATCGACATGGATTTCTTCTCCACTTGGTCCAACCACTCTGGCACGTTGGGGTGATGCAATCGGACGATGCTTCAGTGGATTGTATTCTGGAGCAGTGGTGATATTACGACGTTGTAGCACCAACTGATTGGCTTGGCGTTCATCACTATTGTTTGTTGTGATATTGGTCATTTGCCAATTACTTTGCTTGATTAAAGCATCCACCTGATTGGTCAGGTCTTTAGGTAGGTTGTTTTGGTTATAAAAGCGCTTTGATGTGATCAGGAATTGTTTATCAGAAAAATCGTGTTGATCAATTTCGGGATGTCCATTCAATTCAAAGACATAACCCACATGTGCATCACGTACTGTAGATATTGCGGTAAATTGTTTGGCTTGAGAATCATGGTAGTTACTCAAATTTTCATTAAAACGTTCAATTTGACTGTTGCCTGATGCTGTTGCGCCATCTTCTCCATTGAGATCTTGGATCCATGCTGGGCTAAAGTGCCAAACTTGCTCTAGTCCTAGACTAGCATTGTCATAGTTTTCACTATGTTGATGCTTACTTTGTACATTGCCTGCACCTTCATCTATATCTAATACATCGGCTTGCCAACGTTGAATATGTACTGATGTAGGCTGAATAGAACGCTGTCCAATAAATGAGATAATGCTGTCTTGTCTTTCGGTGGGACTGCTACGATGAAAGCGGATGCTTTTGCGTTCTAGGCTGGTGTATTGAGTATTGTTGTCAATCAAACGAAGCTTTTGTGATTGAATTTGTTCACTGAAACTCGATACTTTAAGTTGGGCTTCATCGATCAACCAGTTAATGCCTTCACTTCTCATCAAACGGGTCAGGAAGTCAAAGTCACTTTCAGAAGCCTGCATAATGAATGGGCGTACATCATAGTCTTTGCTCAGTCCACTCTTATCTAAACTCAGACTTGAGGCAAATAGTGGGCTGCGTTGTGCCCATTCTTGGAACACGGTCTGGATCACATCCACAACCGACTTATTCATAAATACTCGAGAGTTTCTACGGTGTTTCCAAAGTGCTGTTGGGTCTTCTACAGTCAAACGATAGATGGTAAGAGAACCATCAGATGCGCCAATATCCGCTTGAGTCACAATTCCTGAAATACGGGTTAATTCAGATTTATCTGTGACGAGATCGATTGCAGCTTGAGTTCCAATAAAGCTTTTTAAAGGGATTATTGCTGACGTCGCAAGACAGATGAGCTGAAGCAGAACACCCTCATTGATTGCATGTGCCCCATCAATACGTTGTAGAAACACCTGATCATTTAAGACAGAATTTGAGAAATGCGCATGAATAACACGTTTTTGTACAGGCAACCCAAGTTTTTCAAGGGCAAAATGAATATTATTAAACATATTTTTATGTAGTATTTCTTAACAATAAATAAATACTATCAAAATAATCGCTATTTAATCTACTTTACTTTATTTTTTAATTAATTTTTACTAAATAATATTTTTAAATTCCTTTTGGCTTTTTTTAATTACTTGCTCCATTCTGTATTGATATCCTGATTTAAACAGCTATGAAAGCTACTGTATTAATAAAGAATATTTTCTTTATTAATACAGCTTAAATTTTAAATACAGTTTTATTTATTGAAAAATTATATTTCTGTATCAACCTTTATAGACAGTTTGATGTAACAAAGCCGATTAGAATTCAAACCCACCCAGTATATAAAGTTGATCTACTTCACATTATGCGATTAAAATATGGATAAATTTTTTCTTGAAAATATATAAAAATTTACAATAAAAATGAGTAGCTTAGTCGAATTCAATCATCACAAAACGGAATATTCCCTATTTATTTTCAGGTTTTTTTATGGTTTTTATAATTAAACAATGTATTCCTCTTAACTTTTCCATTAAAATAAGCCAAATATCTTTTTGTAATTCGTCACCACCCTCTCCTATTGTACCTATTGAGTGGTAACACGAATAAAACATGCCTTTGAAAATTCGCGTGGCTAATAAACTGTAATGACTCAAGCAACTCAGCATCCTATGGAATCCATTTCCAACATCCGTGTATTGGATGAATGGCAAGAAGAAATTCCAGAGGATTTATATATTCCTCCTGCTGCATTCGAAATTCTGCTTGAACATTTCGAAGGACCACTCGACTTTTTAATTTATCTGATTCAAAAAAATGGTTTCGATCTTTTACAGTTAGATATTGCCCCGATTGCAACACAATACTTGTCTTATATGGACGGTATGAAATCGTTAAATATCGAGTTAACCGCTGACTATATGGTGATGGCAGCATTATTGGCAGATTTAAAATCTCGCTTGTTATTGCCAAAACCAAAAGCCATTCATATTGAAAAAGATCCAAAACAGGAATTAATCGATCGCTTAGAAACCTATTTACGGATTAAAAAAGCAGCTGAACGTTTAGGGCAGATGCCTGTTTTAGACCGAGATACTTTTGCGACCCATGTTGCGATTGGTCATATTCCAAAAGTGTATGAAGGTTATGAGGTTGAGATGCTAAAAGATGCCTTGTATTGCATTTTTAACCGCCCTGAACCCATAACCCATAAGATTGAACAAGAACCTGTATTACTTGAAGAACGCATTGCTTATATCGAATATATGATTGAATCTGGAGAAGTTCTCAGTTTCCAAGAATTACTCAAGCCAAACCAAGGTCGAATGGGCATGGTGGTTACATTTATGGCAATCTTGGAGCTGACCCGTCAGCAAAAAGTCCAAATTATTTCTTCTGGTGTTGAGGCCCCGCTTGCAATTCAAGGAGCAACGGCATGACCATTGATCAAAATAATGCCTTTAATGTTGATGAATTACATCACGAAGTTCTGATGCAACTTGAAGCGATTATTTTTGCAAGTGATGCCCCTGTATCGCTTGCTCGCTTAAAAGAAGCATTTCAAAATCAGTATTCTAAACAACAGTTGCAACAGTATTTACAGCAATTGTCTGTGTTACAACATGGTCGTTCAATCGAACTTGTCGAAACAGCTCAAGGTTATCGTTTTCAAGTGCGGGCAAAATACCGCAACGTGATTGCGCAAGTTTGGCCAGATCGACCAACTCGATTATCGCCGTCACTGTTAGAAACAGTTGCAGTGATCGCTTATCATCAGCCAGTAACCCGTGCTGATATTGAGCAAATACGAGGGGTTACAAATAATAGTCAAATACTCAGGACTTTGTTTGATTGGAACTGGATTAAAGAATCTGGTTACCGAGAACTCCCAGGTAGACCCGCGTTGTTAGTGACAACGCCACAATTTTTAAATGCTTTTGGTCTAGTGTCTTTAGATCAATTGCCTCCCCTACAGGATGCCAAGGAAGCTTTTATGATTTTGGATGCGCAAGCTGCCAAGTCTTAAATAGGTGCACTGTTGATGATTATTTCTAAGGTTATGCTGTCATGAGTGAAAAATTGCAAAAGGTACTCGCACGAGTGGGTTTGGGCTCTCGCCGTTATATGGAAGAGGTCATTGCCGCTGGTCGTGTAAGTGTCAATGGGCAGGTTGCTCAAGTGGGCGAACGTATTGAACCAGGTGATGAGCTTCGCATCGATGGTCGTAAAGTTCAGTTCCAAATTGAAGACGAAATTCGTCGTCGTGTATTGATTTACTACAAACCTGAAGGTGAAATCTGTTCTCGTAATGATCCAGAATCTCGCCCGACTGTGTTTGATCACTTACCCCCGATTTCCAATGACCGTTGGGTGATGGTGGGTCGTCTAGATATCAACTCAACAGGTTTATTACTTTTTACAAATGATGGTGAACTTGCCAATCGTTTAATGCATCCCTCAAATGAAATCGAACGTGAATATGCAGTTCGAGTCATGGGTGAAGTAACGCCTCAACTCAAAAACAACATGACAAATGGCGTTGTTTTAGATGATGGTCCAGCAAAATTTGAATCTTTCTCTGAAATTGGTGGTGAAGGGATCAATCGCTGGTACCAAGTCGTTGTAAAAGAAGGTCGTAACCGTGAGGTTCGCCGTATTTTTGAATCACAAGGTCTAAAAGTAAGTCGCTTGCTCCGTACCCGTTACGGCACTGTGATTTTGCCTCGTGAACTTCGTACAGGTCGTTGGATGGAACTTGATAAAACTGATATCGATAATTTAACCAAAGCTGTTGAACTTAAACCACGTCAAGGTACAGGTTTATTTGGTATGGCAAAACGTCGTACCGAACGTATGCAAGACAAACCTATGGCTGCGCGTCGTGGTGGATTCCTGCGTCAACAACGTCGTGATAGCGAAGGTGAAGAAACTCACAACCATCAAAATGATCGTCGTGATGCTCAGCCAAGTGCAAACCAATATGGTCAAAACCGCACTGAAAATCGCAATGAACGCTCTGAAAACCGCTTTAATAAAGCACGTTCTGGTGGCAACAGCTACAACAATGAGCGTGCGGACAACCGTGGTAATAGTTTTAATAGCAACCGTTCTGAAAACCGTTATGGCAATCAACAAAACCGTAATCGTTCAGAAGGCCGTTATAATCCAAACGAGCGTCTAGATCGTTCAGATCGCCAAGAACGTAGTGAACAACCTGAAAAGAAAAAACCGTTTGTTGTGACAAAAGGTTTTAAAAAGTTCTAAGTTCTGAATAGACTTAAAGAGCAAAAGCCACTATTTTTAAATAGTGGCTTTTTTTCGTTTAAACTATGCGCTACATCATGCATTAAGGTTTAAATATATTACTGTAGGCTATGCCTCAGCTTGTGCTGTAAACAAAACAGTGCAAAATCCTTTAAGCAATATGATCTTAATATGGTAATAACAGGATGAATAAAAAATACCTGATCCTCATTCCCTTATTTCTTATCTGGTTTATTGCGTCTATATCGATAGCATATCAAGGGCTGTTTTATTCAGAGTATCTGATCAATTTTCTTAGAAAGAAACCACAGGATTATGGTTATCCACTTTTTCAGGTTGTCATTTTATGCTCAATTTATGGCCTATGGATGTGGAGCTATGCCTATTTACTTTGCTCAGAAACAGCCATTCGCAGACCATTTCTTAGCTATACAGTCTGTTCAATCTTACCGATTGTTATTCCAGTCTATGGCGTAATAATACTGATTTACTCACCACCTGATATAATCACTTTTATTCTAATCAGTTGTGCAACCAGCCTATTTCATTTTTTATTATTGCCTATTCTTATGCCTATCTATCGCAAGTATATTTATCCTAAACAAAACGCATCAGTTTAATCTTGTTATATATCAATAAAAATACTCCTTACGCTACTACAACAGTAGCTCTCCCACTTAGAAAAAAAAGGGAGAGCTAGCTGAGACTAAATTAATTAACTTTAGTAAAACTCCTCCTTTTTCAAAGGTGAGAAGTATCAACTTCGCAAAGAGCAAGATTTAAAATCCTTCACTGACTGGCAGCAACTGAATCCAGCAGCTCTCACATAACAAAAATCTAAATCACCTGTCTGCTTCCTTGTGGAATTGAACTCAATAAGCGTTTGGTATAGTCATGCTGTGGTGACTGGTACAACTCATCCGAATTGGCAATTTCAACGATATCACCGTGGTTCATCACCATAATTTGATCCGAAATATATTTCACCACAGACAAATCATGTGAGATAAAAATATAACTTAAGCCAAATTCATCTTGCAGATCTTGAAGTAAGTTCAGGACTTGTGCTTGAACCGATACATCGAGTGCTGAGACGGATTCATCACAGATTAAAATTTCAGGTTTTAAAGTTAAACAGCGTGCGATTGCAATACGTTGACGTTGTCCCCCAGAAAACTCATGCGGATAACGATCAAAGGCTTGCGCAGGTAAGCTCACTCTTTCCAGTAATTCCAAAGCCATCTTTTTACGTTCAGTATTATTTGCACCAATTTTATGAACTTGCATCGGCTCCATCAAAATCTGCCCTACGGTAAAACGCGGATTAAGTGAGGCATAGGGATTCTGAAAGATAATCTGAATCTTACGTTGATACTGGGCAAACTCTTTTTCAGACATTGCCAAAATATCTTTACCTTGAAATAAAGCTTGGCCGCCAGAAGCTTGTTGCAAACGCATCAACAATAAACCAATAGTGGTTTTACCTGAGCCGGACTCCCCAACGAGCCCCAAAGTTTTACCTTTCGCCAGTTGGAAAGATGCCCCTTTGACTGCCTGAAATTCATCTTTGCCAAATAGCCCTTTACGGCTAAAAAATGATTTTTTTAAATCACGCACCTCTAAAATAATTTCTTCACCGCCAACAAGGCCGCGCTTACGCTCCGCAAAATCCACCTTAGGCAAACTCACTGCCTCAGTCACGGGTACATCTTGGGCTTGCATAAAATCACTAATGACCGGTAAGCGATATGGACGATACGAAAGTTGCGGACGGCATAATAATAATGCTTTGGTATAGGCATCTTGTGGCTGTTCTAAAACAGCTTTTGCTAAACCTTGTTCACGAATTTCACCATGACGCATCACAATCACTTCATCGGCAATTTCACTCACCAATGCCAAGTCATGAGTAATAAACAACATCGACATTTGACGGCGCTTACGTAAAGTCTCCAACAAATCTAATATTTGTTTTTGGATGGTGACATCTAATGCGGTGGTCGGTTCATCAGCAATCAGTAATTTGGGTTCACAGGCAATTGCCATGGCAATCATGACCCGTTGCTGTTGACCACCAGACAGTTGACTGGGGTAAGCATCAATCTTGCTTTCAGGGGATGGAATCCCCACTTCAGTGAGTAATTCTAAAGTGCGTAGTCGTGCTTGTTTACGCCCCATATTTAAATGGATACGCATAATTTCAGCGATTTGATCACCCACCGTAAATACAGGATTAAGTGATGACATCGGTTCCTGAAAAATCATAGCAATGTCTTTACCACACATTGCACGCATTTGTTTACTGCTTAAACTGAGTAAGTCTTTGCCTTCAAAAATAATTTTACTGTTTTCAGCAATACGAGATTGACCTTTGGGTAATAAACCCATGGTTGCCAATGAAGTTACTGATTTGCCACTGCCAGATTCACCAACCAAAGCCACGGTAGTATTGGCAGGAATCTGAAATGAAATACCTTTTACGGTTTCAATAAATTGCTTATTTTCACCCTTAAAACTCACACTCAGATTTTCAACACTGAGTAGCACAGGAGGTGTCGCTTGTTGTTCTGACATCTTTAAGCTCCTTATTTTAGTTTAGGGTCTAATGCATCTCGTAATGCATCTGTAAACATTGAAAATGCGGTCACAAGCACGGCCATGGCTACTGAGGCTGCCACCAATTGCCACCATTTACCTAAAATCAGCTCACTTTGCGCTTCATTCAACATACTGCCCCATGACACCACCCCCACAGGTACACCAAAGCCCAAGAAGCTTAAAATCACTTCAGACTTAATAAATGCAACCACCAAGATCGACATCTGAACCAAAGCAATATGACTTACATTAGGAAAAATATGCACGAACATCCGTCGGGTATTACTGACACCAATCGCTTTGGCTGCCAGCACATACTCGCGTGAATTATGTTTCATATATTCAGCACGAATTAAACGGAATACCCCAGTCCAACCTGTTAATCCAAGAATTAAAACAATGGAAAGAATGCCCTTTTGTTGCAGTACAGCGGCAATCGCCAATACCAACAATAGATAAGGTATCGAGGTAAAAATGTTATAAAACCAGTTTAGAACATCATCCACCCAACCACCAAAGTAACCAGCAATTGCCCCTAAGAATGTGCCGATTACCACGGCCAATAATGCCGAGACCAAGCCCACAATAATTGAGGTTTCTGCGCCTTTAATGGTTTTGAGTACAACATCCTGTCCCCATTTATCCGCACCAAAAGGCAAGGTTTGTTTGAGTTCACTTTGCTGATCAAGTAAATGCCCACCCAATTGCTGATCAATGGCTTTCATATCTTCTGCAAGTGGATCTTGAATACCGTAGTAGTCAATCGCACCACCTGAAGCTTGTTCTGTTGCAATTTCAGTATTTAACTCCTTGATCACATCTTTTAAAGGATCAACAGGATTTTCAGGTAAGGCCTCTACAGTTGCGGCTTTTTTTGCAGAATCTTGCGTGTTTTGATCTGCCCCGATAAATGTAGGTGGCGCATAACTCACGGCTACTTCTTTATTCCAATTTGATGCAATCACACCCGTCATGGAGAGTACCAATATGATGAAATAACACAGCAACACCAATAACGACAGCATAGCGATACGATCTGCTTTTAAACGTCGCATCGCCAATCGCCATAAACCGGGAGAAGTCTGTTGTTCTTGGGCGTCTACTTTTTTCGATAAAATTCCGAGCATCATCCCACCTACTTCAACTGTACGCGTGGATCAACCACTTTATAAATCAAATCAGCGATCAGGTTAAAAATCATGGTCGCAGCGGCAACATAGACCGTGATAGCTTTAATCACTGGAAAGTCGCTTCGTTCTACTGCAATAATGACTTCTCGCCCAATCCCCGGAATACCAAAAAATCGCTCAATTAAAAATGCCCCAATCAACAACGCTGGCAGGCTCGACATCACGTCAGTAATAATCGGAATAGATGCATTACGCAGTACATGTACACCTAAGATACGTCCCTCACCGACCCCTTTTGCCCGTGCAGTACGGACATAGTCCTGATTGACTTCATCTAAGACAAAGCTACGGTATAGACGTAAAGTCGGTGCAATACTCACCACCAACATGATTAAGATTGGCAATAGTGCGTATTGCAATAGATTTTCACTGAGACTATCGCTCCAACCTTGTACAGGAAACCATCCCAGCTTATAGGCAAGACCGTATTGAAATACGATGATATACACCAAAATACTGATCGACATCCCAATGGTACATAACAACATCACCATACGATCCGTCAATGAACCACGTACAGAAGCAACAGCCAAAGCCAGAATGATTGAAATTACAGTTTGTAAAATTGTCAGTGGAATAATGATGGTCAGTGATGGACCTAAGCGGGTCAGGATAATGTTTGAAACTGATTCCCCCGTACTCCAGCTATTGCCATAATCAAAAGTCAGGATTTGCTTAATAAAAATCCACAATTGAACGTAATATGGTTGATCTACCCCAAGTTGCTGACGAATATTTTCAATCTGTTCAGGGTTTGCCATTTTTCCAGCAAGGATATAAGCAGGATCTCCGCCAACCCAATTAAATAGAAAGAAAATCAGCAACACGACTCCCAACATGGTCGGAATCATTTGCCATATACGGCGCGTGATATATGCCAGCATAGTTCTAATTCCTTTTAATCACGTTGACCGGTAATTTCTTGAAAGAATGCCTTGTTATCCGGTTCTCTGCCCAAAAAATCAACCACCAGCTGCTCTGCTTTCTTTTGTCCACCTTGTGACAAAATCGCTTTACGATAACGTGCTCCAACCTCTGGATTATTTAAGTTATCGCCAAAAGCAGAAAGCATGTCTAAGGCCATCACTTCAGACCACATATAGCCATAATAGCCAACTTGATATCCGCCCATAATATGACCAAATTGTCCTGGGAATTCTGTGGTTGGTACATACCCTAAGGCGGTTTGGTTTTCGAGTTTTTTCCATACGTCTAAAGGCTGAGTTTTTAAAGCATCTGCGGTATGCAGTGCCATATCGTATTGTGCGTATAAGGTTTGACGAGAATAGAACAAGCCACGACCATAGTTTTTAACGGCTTTTAATTTGCCAATCAATTCATCATCGACACGTGGACAGGCTGGTTTGCAATAATCGGCTAAAGTCGACAGCGTTTCTTTACGGCGTGCCCATTCTTCATACATCTGTGACGGTGCTTCAACAAAATCTCGCTCGACAGAGGTACCAGATTGCGAGGCGTAACGGGTGTTTGACAAAATTCCATGTAAGGCATGTCCAAACTCATGCACAAAAGTTTCCAGTTCATCACTGTTTAAACCTTTACGGTTAAAGTTGGTGACTAAGGCTGAGATCGGTTTACGCTGGGTCAGGGTACTGCCACCCTTAACCCCCCACACCGCTGCATGACCATACTTTCCTTCACGTGGAAATTTATCGATATATAAACCACCTAAAAGCTGACCTGTTTTCCGATCTGTGACATCGTAATATTCAACTTCATCTTGCCAGACATCAACCTTGGCAGGCTTAAATTCAATCCCGTATAGATTTGATGAAATTGCAAATAACCAATCTTGTGATGCTTGAGTCGGGAAATATTCACGCATTTTTTCTTGGTCAATTTTGTACTTTTCTTGACGTAATTTTTCGCTCCAATAGCCCTCACTCCAACGGTTAATTTCCGCTTTTTCCACTGGAATATTTAAGGTCTTGGCTTTAAATTCACGCAGTGTTTGCACTTCTTTTTTCTCTAATGGCGCAACCGTACTATGTACCTCATTGAGGAATTTATTGACCGTTTCAGGATTCTTGGCCATACGGTTTTTCAATGCCCAATCGGCATAACTGGCTTTACCGAATAATTGTGCAAGTTCATGCCGTAAATCAATCGCTTGTTTAAGCAACACTAAATTCTTTTCAGTACCACGGCGGGTATAAGCAATTTGATAACGTTTACGCGCATCATCACTGTCTGCCAATTCCATAAAAGGACGGTATTCTGGGTAGTCAAAACCCAACAGGTAATTGCCTTTTTCATTTTTCTTTAGATTGGCAATATAGCTTTCTGGTAAGCCCTTTAGCTCGGCTGGGGTAAATTCTAATTTTTCAGGATTGTCTCGAATGTTGCGGGCATATTCTTGTTGAATCTTGGTCAATTCATCTAAAATCACTTTTAAACGTGCTTGTTTTTCTGCGGGAAGTTGTACCCCTGTATCTTCAAAACCATCTAAAATATCTTGGCGATATTTACGGTCAATCTCATCACTGGCTTTGGTTTTTTTAATTTGCTGATAAAGTTTTCCATCTTGATAGACTTCAGTTTGAAACTGACTGATTTTAACTTCACAATCCTCTGCGGCTTTACGTAAATCTGCGCTTGGGTCAACATTACTGGCTAAATTAATTGGCCCATAAAAATCTTCAAACTCTGCAAAAATTTGATCCCACTTTGCCAATACTGCTCCAGCAGGCGCATTATTTTTGAGTTTAACTTTGGCAAATTCAGCCAACTTGGTTTTAACGTCTGCAATTTTTGCATCACATTGGGCAGGGATATCTTTGGCCTGAAACTTGGGTAAAGTACTGCGTTCAGTTTCTGCAAAGGCCCATTGCCCCATACCCATTGACAACATACAGAGTGTGGTTAATTTAAATCGCTTCATTTTCATTTTCTCCAATCTTTCATTTATTCATTTTCAAATTTCAATCTGTTTATTTTTAAGCTTTTGATAGAGGTTATTTTTTCATATCAAAATACATCCATTCCGATGGAATAATCGGATGCTTTTTAAAGCCGATGACACGCGGTTGCGCCAAAGCATTGCGATAACGCGTCGATGCCATTTGTACCGGCATATACACTTCTAATATCCGCGCCATCTTATGATATAAAGCATCACGTTCAGGACCCGGTTTCAATTTTTGGGTTTGTTCATATAAGCGATCATATTCAGGAATTTTCATACATGCACTATTGGTTGCATGGATATTCTTTCCATAAAACAGCTGCATAAAATTATCTGCATCGGGATAGTCGGCAATCCAAGCTGATCCCTTAAACATGGTTTTACATTGTTTTTCAGCTTTTAAGCCTTCCGCAAAAGGTAAGGATTTGGTAGTCATTTTGACCTTGATATTGTCTAAAGTCTTTTTCCAAAATTCAGCACTTTGCTGACTACGTGTACTATTTCCATAAACAGTTAATTCGATCAGCAAGGGTTTGCCATTCGGCAAGGTACGCCAGCCATCGGCAGCAACCTTATAGTGATAACGATCTAACAGTAAATTGGCCGCTTTAACGGAATAAGGAATACTGGTTTTATAGTTTGGATCATGCCCAATCACCCCATAAGGAATGGGGTATTGTAAGCGTTGTGCATCACCCTTCATCAAAATCTTAATTTGATTATCAGGTGAAAAGGCCATTGCCATGGCACGGCGTAAAGCAATTTTTTCTTTACTCAAACCACCAACAACAGGGTTTTGCATATTCCAGTAATAATAATCAATTGAAGGATCGGCAATACGGGAAAGTTGAATACCTTTTTTAGCAAGTTCGGGTTTAAGCTGACCATCTTGGATGGCTTGAACACTGAGATCACCATCCAACACAAATAAGTCAGTTTCATCTTTACTAAATGATAACCAGCGTGATTGTGATTCTTCCATCACTTGAATATCGACCACACCGATTTGCGGCATTTTTTTGCCTTTCATCGCATCGACAATTTTTTGATCTTCTGGCGTAGATGCTTTGAAATCCCAAACATAACCACGATAATCTGGATTGGCTTTCAGGATAATCCGTGAGCCAGGTGTCCATTTTGCCAAGACATAGGGACCTGTTCCCACAGGATGGGCCATGGCAAAGCCAGACCGATCTCGATAGTGTTCAATCACTTCTCGTGCCACTGCACCAGCTGGTTGATGTGCCAACAGCATTGGGAAGTTTTGATCAACTTGTTTTAGTTTAATCACCAAGGTATAACGATCTGTGGCCTGAAGCCCTGCAACAGGTAGATCATAATTAAACTTGCCTGTTTTTTTAGCTTGCTCAAGCACTTTGTCCATGCCTAGAATTTTGTCATCAAACAACCAACTATTGGGCGAATGCAAACTTGGGTCTAACAACCGTTTATAAGAATAAACATAGTCTTGCGCGGTTAATTCACGGGCTTTGCCTTTAAATACAGGATCTTTGGCAAAATAAATTCCTTTTTGAATTTTAAAAGTATAGATTAAACCATCAGCACTGACTTCAGGCAGGCTCACCGCGGTACGGGGGACTAATTTGGCCGGTGTTGCTAAATAATCGTAGGTATATAAGCCTTCAAATATTGAATTATGCACATGCGCAGAATAAAGATCTTGGGTGCCTGCTGGATCAAAACCCGTTTCTGCAACGGGGAAAACATAACGTAAAACTTTATTTGGATCCGCTGGGCTTTTGGCAAATACATTCATCGTGCCTGTCAGGAGCATACCGCCCAAGAATGCACTGACCCCAATCTGCTTTAACTTTTGCTTTAAATCATCCTTCATCATTTTATTCAACTTCATCTGGTTATTTTTTAACTGGCTGAACATCAAGGTATTGCCAAACGGTATTGATCATTGGATGTGCTTTATAGCCTTGAACTTGTGGTTGCAACAGCCAATTGCGAATACGGGTACTATGAATAATCCAAGGGTTATCTGCCTCTATCTGCCGACTGATTTTTTCATAAAATGGCGTTCGTTGTTGTGGCGGTAAAGTTAACGCTTGCTGATACAGTGCATCATAAGCTTTGGATTGATAGCAACTTAAATTTCCTTTGCCTGAGTTTGGACCATAAAGCAATTGGGCAAAATTTTCGCCTTCAGGAAAATCAGCAATCCATGCCCCACCCCAAATCATATGTTTACACTGCATGGCCTCTTTTAAATTATCGGCAAAATTACTGACCTTAAACTCAACACGTACCCCAATAGCATCTAAGTTTTTCTTCCATAACTCAGAATGAATGACTGAGCTTGAGCTATTTTCAGTATTATATTTCAGCGTAAATGGCTGCCCGTTGGGTAAAGTTCGATAACCATCTTTACCTTTCTTATAACCAAATCGATCCAGTAATTTATTGGCCAATAACGGGTTATAGGCAACACTACTTCTATATTGAGCATTGTGCCCTTGTACCCCATCTGGTACCAACATTTCAGCTCTAACCGCTTGACCTTTATAAAGTTGCTTAATCGCTTCCTGTTGGTTATATGCCAAGGTAATGGCACGGCGTAGCGCTATTTTGTCTAGACTATACCCCCCCACAATCGGATCTTTCATATTGAACATGGTATAGGTGATTTCAGGGTCTTTATTGGGAAAATGCTGAATGCCCTGCTGTTTAAGTTCTGGTTTTAATTGTGTGCCGTTTAAAGCCTGTGGAACCGCATTTGAGGTTAATTTGTCAAAATCCAATTGGCCTGATTTAAATGCCAACCACCTTGACTGTTCTTCCTCAATAATACTCACGACAACCTTACCGACTTGGGGCATTTTTTTACCCGACATCTCTTTGACAAGTTGGTTATCCCATGCTGTACCTGTCGATTTATAATTCCAAATAAAGCCACGATAGTCAGGATTTGCCACCAGCTCAATTTTACTGCGTGGTACGTATTTACTCAGTTGATAAGCGCCTGTACCTACAGGATGCTGCCCGATACGATCACCATAAAAATCAACAACTTCACGCGCTGTTCCGCTAAAAGTGACATAGGCCAAAATATAAGGAAAATTATAATCTGCACGGGTTAAGGTAAATTGTAGGGTGTATTTGTCTAAAGCTTTAAGCCCTGTAATGGGCGCATCATAATTAAACTTGCCTGTCTTTTTCGCATTGGCAACCACTTGCTCTAAGCCTTGGATTTTGCCATCAATAAAAGAATAGGTAGGCGAATGATTTTTCGGATCACTCACACGTTGAATCGAATAAATGTAATCTTGGGCAGTCAGCTCACGTCGTTTGCCTTTGAACGCAGGATCATCGGTAAAATAAATACCGGGTTGTATTTTAAAAGTATAGACCTTGCCCTCTTGTTCTATTTTTGGCAATGCTTGTGCCGTATTGGGTACCAGTACCACGGGACGAGCCAGATAATCATATTTGAGTAAGGGTTCAAATATCGCCTCTGCAATATTTCCACTGTAGAAATTATAGGTTTTCACCATATCAAAACCATCATCTGGTGCTTCAAAAGCCAAATTCAGGATTTTATTCGGTTGTGCAGGCGTTTTCGCAATCGCCATTTCCCCACAACCCATTGCACCGACCAACAACGCAAATTGTAAAAGCTTGGATTCCAAATTCACACCTATGTATTTTTATTCATCAAATTATTTAAACAGAATACTGGCAGCACCATCATCCTGTCGATTGCTGCTTTGGTGCCGAACCAGAACGTTAAATTAACAATAGTGAAAAATTGAACGATATAACAGTATTAAATACAAAGCGAATATCATGCCACTACACTTACCCCTTCTAAATTTTGTTTATTTTTACCGTAATAAAATCACATTTATTCAATGATTATCTGTGACTGACATCCTATCGTCATCTTCAGCACCAATCTAAATATTAAATTCAGATATCATTTATCAGAACTACTCATAATGCACAATTTAAGTACACACACGTTCCAAAATTGATCACTTATTTTATCAAACACTATAAATAATCATTTAATCTTTTGATTTAAAATAATTAATAGCAAAAATAAAGCCATAATTAATAGTTATACCACTCATTAAATATAGTTAAACTCTTTAATTAACAACCCAATATAAAGAAAAACTAAAGTCTATTGAGTATTTTTTAATCAAATCTTCATATTGTATTAACATTAATCAGGGCGACTTCCAAACTTATTTTTCTACTATCAAGTCACGGATGAATAAGGAGATTAAACACTAGTCACGTAAATTCTTATCATTTTTTTGTATATTTTTAAAACATATAATTAGATAGTTGGCACTTGAATTGCTAGAAAGCAATGCAGCAATATCGCTAAGTACAAAAAAAAAACGGATGTCTGAAAATATGAAAGTAAACAAAAATGTTTGCACTTTGGGATCGCCAACGATGGGGAAAACGTTACTAAAATTAAGTACGCTTAGTCTAAGTATGATGTGCCTATCGCTAGCGCATGCAGCAGAAACTGAAGAAACAACACAGCCAATAAAAGTAGCCAAAGTCACCGTTACAGGGTCTTCAATTAAAGGGGTTGCAGCTCAAAGTGCTTCACCCATTACGATTATTAAAGGTGAAGATCTAGCCAAACAAGGGGTAACCACTGTCGAAGAAGCACTGACCAAAGTCAGTTCCAACCAAGCTGGTTTTTCTACCTCTCAAAATGTCGGTGCAAGTAATACCGAGGGTTCATCAGCCAATTTACGTGGATTAGGCACAGATAAAACCCTGGTCCTATTGAATGGACGTCGTCTGGCTTATAGTCCGTTTAGTACATCAACCACCAACCTTAATATTATTCCAATGGCAATGGTTGAACGTATCGAAGTTCTCCGTGATGGTGCATCTGCGGTTTATGGCGCCGATGCAATTGGTGGTGTGGTCAATTTTATAACCAAAAAATCTTTTGAAGGTCTCAACATCAGTGTGGGGGCAACTCAGCCCGAAGCCAGTGGTGGTGATAAACAAGATATTTCCATCTTTGGGGGTTATGGCAATCTAGATGAACAAGGCTTTAACATTTACGGTGTAGTCGATTATCGCAAAACCAACAATATCATGGCAAAAGACCGCAAGATCAGTCGCCGTGGTGGTGTAATTCCTGAACTCGGTTTAGATGCCAGCTCAGCAAATGCCTTCCCAGCAAATATTTTTGATCCCAAAAACAATATCTTAGCAAATCCATATGGCAATACAAATTGTAATAACACACCAAATGTCGCTGCCGATGGTGGGTTATGTTATCTCAATACCCAAGCACTGATTGGGATTACCCCAGAAGTTGAAACAATTTCAGCACTTGGCCGCGGAACCTTTAAACTTTCAGATAAATTTAATCTGATTGGAGAATATATCTTCTCACGTAACGAAGTTACCACTTCGATTGCGCCTGATGTATATAGCCGTTCAGTCACCTTACCCTCGACAAGTCAATATTATCCTGGCAAAGGCATTGTTCCTGCAGTGACTGGACTCAGCGATGGAGATTTACAACTCTATCTGCGTTCACAAGGTGGTAACCGTTCAGGCAAAACAACCAATGACTCACATCGTGCATTTGCAGGAATTGAGGGTGAAGCTTATGGTTGGGATATCAATGCAGGTTTAACCTATGCAAAAAGTGAAGCAACCGATAGCTTTAATGCGGGTTACCTCAATCAAAGTAAAGTTCAAGCTGCTTTAAATGACGGTTCACTCAATCCATTTGGCCCTTCAGCCGATGCTAATATTTGGAAATCTTTTGAAGTCAATGGGGATACCAATAAAGCCAGCTTAGACTCAACCTCTTTTGATGTCACTGTATCTCGTCCAATCTATACACTACCTGCGGGTGAAGTTGGATTTGCCTTAGGTGGTAGTTTTACCAAACAAAATTGGGATCAAAAAATTAATGCTGAGATCGTCAGACAAGTACCTGGTAGCGGTATAGATCCAGATAAACCTGTGAGTAAGGGTGATCGAGATATCTCTGCGGTATTCACTGAATTACATATCCCGATTTTAGCCAATTTAGAAGCGCAGCTTGCAGCACGTTATGATGACTATAGTGATTTTGGCGATACCTTCAATCCAAAAGTTGCTTTACGTTGGGAACCGTTAAAGCAATTAATGTTCCGTACCTCATACAGCACAGGTTTCCGTGCACCTAGCTTATATGACATCAACTCACCTCAAAGCCAGACCTTTACAGGTTCAAAATACAATGACCCTGTGCTCTGCCCCGGTGGTGCTGCAACTTCACCTCAATATCAAACTGAATGTAATGTTCAATTTAAACGTATGCAAGGTGGAAATCCCGACTTAAAAGCTGAAGAGTCAACATCTTATACTGCTGGACTTGTGTTTGAGCCAATCAAAAATCTGGTATTTACAGCAGATTACTACAACATCAAAGTAGACAATCTGATTGATACGATTACCGATTCAATTATTTTTGCTGACCCAAGTAAATATTCAAGCTTATTTGTCCGAGATGCAGACGGACGAATCAAATATGTGAGTACCACTTTGATCAATATGGGTGGGATTAAAACTCAAGGGGTTGATTTAAGTTTGAACTATCTTACGCCTGTGACTAAAACAGGGCGTTTTGGTTTTGGTATTGATGGGACCTATGTCATTAAATATGACAAACAAGAAGAGAAAGGCGGTGAATGGATCAGTCGTGCAGGTAGCTATTATAACCAACAAGTCTATTCCCGCTGGAAACATGTTGCCAATGTCAATTGGAGTTACGACAACTGGAAAATGATCTTTGAACAACAGTTTAGCCGTGGTTATAAAGACTCAAATTCTATTGGTGAAGCCAAATATGATAACCATCGAGTTAGCGACTACATCCTGTATAACATTGCGGGCACTTATAGTGGATTCAAGAACTTAGAACTCACTGGTGGGATCAAAAATATCTTTGACCAAGATCCGCCTGCGTCCAACGTGACTGATAACTTCCAATACGGTTATGACTCTAGTTATGCAGACCCAACCGGTCGAGCATATTACGTCAGAGCAACTTATAAATTCTAATTGGGCATTTCGCAAACATTGTCTAGGCCTAATCAAGTCATGGTGTTTGCGAAATTGATTCATTCACTTAGCCAAACAAAAGAATTGAACAGAATTTTTTTATCGTCTCTCTTTTACTATTTATTGTTTGTCTCTCATTTCAGGAGTAGCAATGGGCAAGAATTTTTCAGAATTAGAAAATAATTCTTCCAAACGCCTGATCGGGATTGGAGCAGTCATCTTACTGCATCTAATCATTCTCTATGGCTTGATTACGGGCTTATCCAAGACAGTTGAAAAACCAGCGGATAAACCTGTTGAATTACTGATTATTCAGGACAAAAAACCTGAACCAGAAAAACCAAAACCCATTGAAAAGCCACCAGAACTGCCAAAGTTGGTGGAGAAAGTGTTGAAAACACCAGAGCCAAAGCCGACTGAAAAACCAATGGAAAAACCTACAGCAACACCAAAGCAGACGGCTAAACCTACACCAACGCCAAAAACCTCAGAAAGTCTTGAGCCGACACCGACGGCAAAGCCAGAAACGACGTCAAAAACTGAACCTGCAAAACCCAAACCAGCAGGTGAAACTCGAGGTGTATCGAGTGGAGAAGCGGGTTGTAAAACACCCGAGTACACGCGTGAAGCTTTACAAAATGAAGAGCAAGGTGACGTTCTTATTTCGGTATTTGTGGGTAGTGATGGAAAAGTTAAAGAGGCCAAAGTTAAAAAATCGAGTGGGAGTAAAAGCTTAGATAAAGCAGCTGCGAAAGCTTATAGCTTATGTACGTTTAAACCTGCGTTAAAGAATGGTGAACCTCAAGATTCTTGGTATGACATACCTTATGAATTTGTATTGCAGTAATCAATTAAATAAAAATTTGGAGATAAATGATGAATAAAACGCTGAAATCTGTACGACTATTTGCTTCTGTTGGGATTTTAACTGCAAGCACCCTAATGCCTGTATCTAGTGTATTTGCAGAAGAAACCGCTGCAACGCCTGCGACTGTAACGACGACCAGTGAAACACATACACCACCACCTAAACCAGCAACAACACAAGCTGTTCACAACCCTTACGGTTTAGAAGCACTATGGCGCGAAGGTGATATTGTGGCTAAATCAACCTTATTTATCTTGGTGCTGATGTCGATTGGAACGTGGTACATCATGGTGACCAAGTTTATTCAGCAGGCAAAAATTAAGCGTCAAGGTAAAGAAGTTGAAGCCAAATTTTGGGATGCTGCATCAATTGACGGCGCTGCGGGAACGCTAGGCGAAGCAAGTGCTTATCGTTTTATTGCTGAAAAAGGCATTAACTCAACCAAAAAACATGGCGGAAACCTACTTGAGCGTATCGACTTTAATACTTGGGTCACAATGTCGATTCAACGTGCAATTGATAAAATTCAAAGTCATTTAAGTGGTGGTTTAGCATTTCTTGCAACTGTCGGTTCTACCGCACCATTCGTTGGTTTGTTCGGTACAGTTTGGGGAATCTATCATGCACTTACTGCAATTGGCATTTCGGGTCAGGCCTCTATTGATAAAGTTGCTGGACCTGTCGGCGAAGCACTGATCATGACTGCAATCGGTCTTGCTGTAGCCGTGCCTGCGGTACTTGGTTATAACTGGCTCACCCGCCGTAATAAAGCAGTATTGGATAATGTACGTACTTTTGGTTCTGACTTACATACTGTTTTACTCAGTGGTGAGATCAAAAACAGTGGTGATGCGAAATAAATGAGGTATCTATTATGAGCATGACAGTCAATTCAGGCAGTGACGAAGATGATGTAATTTCAGCGATTAACACCACACCTTTGGTGGATATTATGCTGGTTCTGCTGATTATATTTTTAATCACCGTCCCCGTTGCCATTCACACGGTTCCAGTCAAGTTGCCTGAGGAAAAAAATACACCATATGTCACCAAGCCGATTAATGTACAAATCGCGGTCAATAAAGCGGGGGATATTTTTTGGAACGAAAAGTATATCGCAGATAAAAATACACTGATCAATCGTTTACAGGCTGAGGCAGCAAAACGCCCACAGCCAGAGGTACATATTCGTGGTGATCAAGTGACAAAATTTGAAGCGATTGATGAAGTCATTAGTGCTACTAAGCAAGCAGGTATCGGCAAAATCGCGTTTGTCACGACACCTGTTGCCGCACCATAATCGGGAGAAGGAACAGTTTATGGGTATGAATGTAGGTGCCAATAAAGACGATGATGATGTGATGTTAGATGTCAATATGACACCACTTATTGATGTGATGTTGGTGTTGCTGATTATGTTTATTATCACCATCCCAATTCCAAATAATGCGATCAATATTGACTTGCCCAATGGCGCACCACCACCGACCAATGAGAAGCCACCTGAGCCAGTCACCTTACGTATTGACCCTCAAGGTAAAATCTTTTGGAATGATCAAGCTGTTGAAAATAAACAAGCGCTAGAAGTTTTATTTGCGGGTGTTGCACAGAAATCAGATCAAGATCCGATTAAAGTGCAGCCCGATAAACTGACTGAATATAAGGATGTGGCAATGGTGATGGCAGCCGCGCAACGATTAAATGTTAAAAAAATCGGAATTGCAGCAAGCCAATAATATTTAAGGGATGAACAAAGCTGCACAGTGCAATCGACTTGCAGCTTTGAGGCCTTGATCTATGCAATGTTTCTAAATTGTTTATTCATAGCGCAACATTATAAAGAACACAACACTCAATATATCTCACTTTCACTCACAGCTAAAAAAGCCAGCATCTGCTGGCTGATCATCGACATGGAATCAATTAGGTGATTTTAAATGCCAAAGAAATGGCTTGATCTTGTTGTTCAGGATCAGGCCATTTTTGTGAAACAGATTTTAACTTGGTATAGAAACGAGCGGCATCTGGACCATATAAATGCGACTCACCAAATTTTGAACGTCGCAAACCACCAAAGTTAAAATAACTCACTGGAAGTGGTACAGGCACATTAACACCAATCATGCCCGACTCAACCTCCATAAAGAAGCGGTGTGCTGACTTTCCATCACGGGTAAAAATCACCGAACCATTGCCATATTCATGGCTATTGGTCACAGCAATTGCCTCATCTAAACTATTGACGCGTAAAATTCCTCGCGCTGGACCAAAAACTTCTTGTTGATAAAAATCCATATCCATAGAGAGATAATCAAATAAAGTCGGGCCAATATAATAGCCGTTGGCATACTCTGGATGTTTAAAATCACGACCATCCACCACCAACTCAGCACCATCTGCAATACATTGATCAATTGCCTTTAAAACAGATTGTTGCGATTGCGCACTAATCACCGCACCAAAATCTGCAGTCGGATCATTGTATGCGCCAACTTTCAATGCTTTGATTTTTTCTACGATACGTTGGCGTAAGTGATCTGCCGTTTCAGCACCTACGGGAATCAATAGTGATACCGCCATACAACGCTGGCTGGCTGAACCAAACCCTGCTGAAACAAAGGCATTTGCAGCCGCTTCAAGATCGGCATCAGGCATCACCACCATGTGATTTTTCCCGCCAGTAAATGCTGCAACACGTTTGTTATGTGAGGTGCCTTTTTGGTAAACATATTCCCCAATCTGTGTAGAACCCACAAAGCTCACAGCTGCGATTTTAGGATGTTCAAGTAATGCATCGACTGCTGTTTTATCCCCTTGTACAACATTAAATACATCGTCTGGGAGACCGGCTTCTTTCCATAACTCTGCAAAAAATAATGCAGCCGAAGGCACTTTTTCAGACGGTTTCCAAACGATTGAATTCCCCACAGAAACAGCCATTGCTATCATGACAGCAGGAATCATGATGGGAAAATTAAACGGGGTAATACAGCCCACCACACCCACAGGAACCCGTACAGAAAACACATCGATGTCGCCTGCAACATTACGTGCATATTCACCCTTTGTAATCTGCGGTGCATTACAGGCAAATTCAATTCCTTCAATCGCACGGCCAATTTCACCGATTGCATCGGCAATGGTTTTGCCATGTTCACGACCAATGATTTCTGCCAATTCAGCTGTTTTGGCAATCATTAATTCACGTAATTTAAACAGAACTTGCAAGCGTGTGGCATGTGAAGCTTTTGCCCATTTTTTTGCGTTTGCTGATGTCGCAGCTTTTACCGCAGTATCAATCACGGTTGCATCGCCATAAGCACAACGCGCAATTTCTTCACCTGTAGAGGGATTAAATACTGGGCCTGAATGTTGAGTTTCTGTGATATGACGGCCTGAAATATAATGTCCGATCAAAGTATTCATCCTGATTTTCCTTCACGTTGCGACTGAAACTAAATTTAAAATGCTACTGAAGTCGGTCTTTCCATGACCGCTTTGGCGAGGAAGCCCCATATTCCCAAGACCGATAAAGGAAATAATCATATTCATTCCTGAAAATTAAGCGTGGTAAATTGAATGATTGATTGCAGTGCTTTGAATCACTACTTTGCATTAAACAGACAATTTGCTTTTCACTGATTTACGCTGTCTCGCTGGGCTAAGATCATCACGCTTCATAAAGAAGCTACAGAAGATTGCGAAAATCGCCATACTCATGATGTAGGTAATAATCAAATGAGGACTACCATTACCAATACTTAATAATTTGGTGGCGATCAATGGTGCAAGTCCACCGCCTAATACACCTGCGAATTGAACTGAAATCGAGATGCCACTGTAGCGAATTTCGGCAGGAAACTGTCGAGCAAATAACTGAGACTGTGGCGCATACATGATCGGAAACACCACGCCGATTGCTAAAACAATTGCGGTCCATACCAAGACTGGGTCCTTGGTATCCAACATGCTAAAGAACGGATAGCAATACAATGCAAGGACCACTAGACCAAACATAAACATATTACGCTGCCCAACTTTGTCGGATAGATGTCCACACAATGGCGTCATCACCATGATTAAGCCTGCACCACAAATCGTTGCAAACAAAATGTCTTGGCGAGGAATACCCAACTTGGTTGTGGTGTAGGCTAAGGCAAAAGTAGAGGCAATATAGAACCATGCATTTTCAGCAGCACGGGCAAAGATAATCGTGAGTAATTCGCGTGGATGATTTTTAAAGACCTGCATTGCTGGAACTTTAACTTCTTGTGCTTGTTGTTTTACTTTTTCAAAATCTGGTGACTCAGGCACTTTGACACGGATATACCAACCCACACCTAATAATAAAATGCTGGCAAGGAAAGGCAGACGCCAGCCCCAACTAAATAAACTTGCTTCGGGTAAAAGTGAAACCAAACCCAATGCGATAGAGGCCAACATTAAACCACCACCAGCACTTGCTTGAGGTAAACTTCCCCAAAAGCCTTTACCGCCTTCAGGAGCATGCTCCACAGCCATCAACACGGCACCACCCCACTCGCCGCCCATTGCCATACCTTGAACAAAACGCAAAATTACCAGAAAAAATGTCGCCCAATATCCAATACTTTCATAGGTTGGCAATAGACCAATTAAAACGGTAGGAATCCCCATCATAATCAGTGTGGTTAGCAGCATGGTTTTTCGACCAATTTTGTCCCCAAAATGACCAAAGATAATACCTCCCAACGGACGTCCAATAAAGCCAACGGCGTATGTGGCAAATGCAGCCAAGACACCGGTTAATGGATCAAGATTGGGGAAAAACAGTTTATTGAAAATTAATGCTGCGGCTGCACCGTAAATAAAAAAGTCGTACCACTCGATTGTCGTTCCAACCATGCTGGAAATACCCGCCAGACGGTGTGAAGACTTTTTCGGTTGTTGAGGACCTGATCCTTGTATATGCTCCATCGCTACCTCGCCCAATTCTTAGTATTGTCATCCATTCATCACCTTAGAGATAATCCATCCTGATTATATTTATTAAGGTGATCTAATTCTTTTTACATAAACAACTTAAAATAAGAAGCCAAGATTAATATTGATTTATCCTGATAAAAAATTCTAAATAACCTCAGTGCTTCTCATCATCAATGTGAATCAATTGCTTTTTTCAGTCAACACCCTTAATTACTTAAGTAGTTTTTAAAATTTAATAAATAAATTAAATACAATAACTTATACAAAAACATGCCAATATAGACTAAAGTTAAATATAAAAAATGTGATCCATTACAAACTATTCAAAATACTAAATTTATATGTATAACAACACAAAAATAATCTATTTAGTTTTCATCATATTATAAAAAATCAACGATCGAATACTTGTTATTTCTCGCTATCGCGTTATATTCATTATTATACTAAGTAAGGATGCTTATTATGAACTATAATAAAATCGCATTTGATTTTAGCCCTGCACCAATTGTTGTATTAAGCTATCGCCACATGATGGAAATGAATGCTGCATTTGCCAATCTGTTTGGCTATGAGCGTGGCGAATTAATTGAGCAATCCATAGTCAAAATTTTTCCTAGCCTTGAGGATTATGAAAAGGTCGGGAATGATGCATTACAAAGCTTATTGTTAAAAAAAAGCCATTATTATTCTGATCAGCGCTTTATGCAGCACAAAAATGGCGAAATCTTTTGGACACATACCCATGGGCAAACCTTAACACCTGAAGATCCCTTTAAATTGATGGTCTGGCATTTTGAACGTAAAGATCAGGTGTTGTCTTCTAAGCAAAAATTGACTAAACGTGAATCAGAAATTACTCAATTGATTGTCAATGGATTTACTTGTAAAGAAATTGCACGAAAATTAGAGCTGTCACATCGGACCATAGAAGTGCATAAAGCAAATTTAATGAAAAAGTTGGGCGTTCGCTCCAAAGCAGAACTGACCTCAAAAATTATTATTCGAGAAAAATGATATAGACAAAAAAATGATCACAGTTGAATTGCTGTGATCATTGATGAACCTCAAAAAAATTAAGCTTTTTTCACAAATTCTGACTTTAATTTCATGGGACCAATGCCATCAATTTTACAATCAATATCATGCCCATCATTACTGTCTACCAGCAAACGAATACTTTTGACTTTGGTTCCTACCTTAACCACTGCAGAAGAACCTTTAATTTTTAAGTCTTTAATCACTGTCACTGAATCACCATCTGCCAAGATATTGCCAACAGCATCTTTAATCGTCACGCTGTCATCTGCTGTTACTTGCTCGCCATCTTTCCATTCATAGCTACATTCTGGGCAAATCAATAAATCGCTATCTTGGTAGGTATATTCTGAATTACATTTTGGACAATGTGGCAAAGACATAATAAGCTCAACTTCGGTTCAAATCACAATCATAGCATTTTAAGATTTTTCATCAACTTAAAAACCATAATAAATATAAGGAATAATTTAAAATCAACCGTGATCATTAAAACTAGGCTTTATGATTTAACACATCCAGCAAAACACTGACATGATTTCGCCCTTGATTTTTGGCTGCCGTTAATAAGGTTATAGGACCGTGTGCTATCAGTTTCCGCAACTCTTCTAACTGTACTGTAACCTGTGATAATTCAATGCGATAACGTTGTTGAAACTCATCCCAACGGTTTTCGCTATCCTCGTGATACCATTTTCTGAGTTCATTGGACGGGGTAATTTCTTTCGGCCATAAGTCAATCTTAGCATCGTCTTTTTTAATACCACGTGGCCACAAGCGATCAACCAGAATTCGTTGACCATCTGTTTCTGAGATCGCATCATAAATTCGTTTGCTATAAATCGTCATTGTTATTCCGAACCGAAGTTATTCTAAAATTATTCCAAATGATGAAAAATATGGTTGTGTAAAGTGACAATGGGGTCATAAAAACACCTTGTCCCCCCATCACAGCTTAGCCTGCAAACATAGGCGAGGCTTGGTGCTTACTCAGGCAATCAATGATTGAATTGTATTGCCCGTTTAATGGATGATAGATGAATGATATAAATACCAAAGCAGATCTATAGCGATAGTTTATAGGTCACTCACGCGAGTTTATTGATCTGGAATTGTTGGATTGACCAAGAGACCAAGTAATTGCAAAGACTCTTGCCATCCCAAATAACAAGCCTCAACAGGAATCACTTTAGGAATACCTGACTGGGTAATATTGACTTCCGTTCCGACAAGCACACCTTTTATTTCAATGATTACTTCAATTTCGCCAGCGAGTTCAGGATTATCAAATCGATCAAAATATCGTATGCGTTGGTTGGGAATCAGCTCCGCATAAGTTCCACCAAATGAATGGATTGTACCTGTAGAGAAATTGGTAAATGACATTCGATAAGAACCACCAACCGTAGCATCCATTTGATGAAGTTTTGCTGTAAAACCATGCGGAGGCATCCACTTTACAATTGCATCTGGGTCTAAGAAAGCTTTATAGACTCGCTCTGGTGGTGCACTAAAAACGCGATGTAACTTTACCGTATTACTCATACTCATTTCCTTGACTATTATTGTTGTTGAAAATCAAGTTTAGCGCTGTACAAAGCTTTCATTTGTATGGTTTGAGTAGTCTGAAACTTAAAAAAAAGCATATCAACAAGGATATGCTTTTAAAACAATATGCGTCATCTAAAGACCATTATTCTTCATCGTCTTCATCATCAAATATATAGGTTGTACATCCCCAACCATCATATTCACCTTCAAACTGCTCAGCAATTTTACTAAACCATTGCTCTAAATCAACAACATCTTCGTAGTCTGGAATCAGATGAACATAAACTGTAATCACCCATTCATTGGGTTGCACTTCTTCATCCAAATACAGTGAAATTTTTTGCTCTTCGTGTAAAAGATAGATTGCACATTTTTCAGCGAGTTCTTGTGTTTTAAAATACACAGAAAACTCGATTTCATGTACCTCTTCTAAATCATCACCATCTTCGTGCATTTGCCAAAGTAGATTACCGTTATCATCTTCTGGGAATTTTTCAAAATCACGAGTCATGGCCAAGCCCTCTTTTAAGGTTATAAATATTATGACTTTTACAATAGCAAAGTTTTATGACAGTTTTAAAATATTGCTTATTCGCACACAAATTACTACTTTTATTTGGCATCAATTTGTAATAAAAATTGAATTAATTCTATGATTAATAAAAATTCATATCTATTGTTGATCTATATTCATTGATGATTAAACCAATAATGAAAGGTGCATGATGCCAAACTTTAACCCACAACAACGACAAGAAATTCTGTTACTGATTCAACAAGGTCGTAAAGTTGAAGCAGTTAAATGGGTCAAAGACCATTCAGATTTAGGCTTGAAAGAAGCCAAGGATTATGTAGAAAATCTGACAGAAAACGCATACAACTTCGCATTTGCAGATACAGCTCAAAGTGATAGTTCCCGTGATATACACTTGCAAATTCCTCAACTAGACATTCTTGCCCTGATCCAACAAAATCGTAAAATTGAAGCGATTAAACTGGTCATGGAACGTTCAAACCTTGGGCTAAAAGATGCCAAAGACTTTGTAGAACAGCTCACTGAAAATCCCAATTTAGCCATCAATCAGTTTCAGTTCGATGATGATTTTTATGACAGTCAGCATCCTCGCTATAAAGCAATTCAGTCGAATTTTGAAACTGGTGAAATCTATGTGTTATATCAAGATCATCAAAAAGTGTTGATTGATGAACATCATCCTGACTGGGATGAAATTATGCGTCATTTTTCGCAAGGTGAAACATATGATTCGGCTGCTGCCTACATTGCTGCAATGAAAGCCAAAGCACATGATAGTGCTGTCAATTCGACACATAATGTTCAGTCAATTCCCCGCCCATCCAGCGTGACAACGCAACCTGTCGGTATTGAAGATCAAACCAAGAAAAAAGGCTTACCTATTGTTATGCTTGTTGTGATTGCGATTGTTGCTGTGATTGCCTATCAATTTTTTATCAAGCAATGAGATGCAACACCGCGATAAAATTTAAGATGGCAATAAGATTGAATATGCAATGCAAGATGACGAATAAAGTTTAAAACAGTTAAAAGAAAGCCATTCAACTAAACGCTATTGTTCTCATCATTTAAATTATTCGAGGTGCGTATGTACCAATTGAATCAAACACAATTACAAACATTGCTTGATCTGCTTGAACACCATCAAACAGAACAAGCTGAGCAATTTCTTATTGCACAACTTCAACTAGATCCAACCGCAGCAAAAAATTTAGTCCTCATCCTACATGAATCCCCAGATGCGCTTCAGGCTTTTAAAGCAAACCCTCAAATTTTATCAGGCGAAATGCCGAATATAAAAAATGAAAGCAAGGCTTTTGAATTCAACTTTTCATCAAGTACGGTGAAAATGACCAATCAGGATGGTAAGACCATTGAAATCAATGATCAACATCCCGACTGGCAAGAGATCAAAAAACAATTCCAAATCGATTTGACTCAACCAGATGCTTTATCCAAATTTGCCGAAAATTTTATGCAAGGACAGACGCAAAACACCTCATCACAAGCAAAGTCTTCATCTTATGATTCAACAAGCCCTACTCACGCTTCGGTTCAAACCTCAGGGGTGGAAGACTTGAGTCATCAGAATAAATCCAGCAGCATGCTGCTATTGATTGGGTTTCTTGTTTTGATTGGGATTGCAGCATTTTACTATTTTAAAACATGATTGATCAGTACGAAAATTAACTCAGCTCAATAATATCAATGGTTGGTGGTACTCTAAACCGAAAAGGCACACCCACCATACCGGTACCGACACTGACAAATACATCGGCATTTTCATGCTGATACAAGCCTCGTTTATGACCGAGGATAGAAACTTTTTTCATCACATAACTGGTCAACCACGGCAATTCAACTTGCCCACCATGAGTATGTCCAGACAGCATCAACGGACGTGTAGGCAACTGTGGCACCATATCTACCGTATCGGGGTTATGTGACAAAATTAACCACGGTTTGTCTTGAGGTAAATCGGGCATATAACGCATATCCGCCTTGCCTGCCCATAAGTCCCCGACACCGATTAAGCGAAAATCATCAAATTCAACAATTTTACCTTCAATATCCATCACGTTATTGGCCTCTAAGGCACTGGCCAATAAGGCTTGAATCGGTGGTCCCGGATACTGCTCATCATGATTACCATTTACTGAATAAACCGGAGCTTCGATCTGTTTTAAAATCGCCAGTTCTTCAACCAATTTATTTTCAGGTTCATAGGTCCAATCCCCTGCAACCACGACAAAATCGGGTTGAGCCAAATTAATTTTTTTGACAATTGTTTTAAGCTGACGCTCATGTCCAGAAAACAGACCAATGTGTAAATCTGCAAGCAACGCAACTTTAATCGGTTGAGTAAAGCTTTTCTCCTGCCCCAACGAATATTGTATATGCTGAACATGAACCCGATGTGGTTCAATAAAACGTGCATAAATCAGCAATGCACTGAGCAAGAAAATAAAAATACTTTCATGTAATGAGAATTTTCCGATATATCCTGCATAAATGCTAAAAAATAACAACGGAATTAATAAATAAGACAGGTAGAATGCCAGTAAATGGACGAAAGACTTAAAAGGATGGATCGTTTCAGTTCTAGATTGACTTAACCAGGCTTGGCTTACTCCCCATACCGCAAGCACAATGAAGCAGAGATAAAAAATTGATGTAACAGTTAGGGTTGGAAACATATTCAATCTCGCAAGTCGCGTGTACTTGTCATCTCTTTATTTATCTTTTGAAAAGGCTACATTGGCATTTCATAAATGGATTGCATTTCGGCAAACATCGACGAATTGTCAATATATCCTCAGGCAATTATACTCTAGCTCTGAGAAATCTTAGAAAATATTATGCAAAGAACGATCAATCGTAATACCCAATTACAGCAAAAAGCTCACAATCACCATGCTTCAAAATTTTGGGTGATGATCGGTTCTTGCCTATTACTCAGCCTTTCTGCCTGTTCAACTCTGCCTCGACAAGAAAATATTAAACCCGAATATGCCTATGATATAGAAACCAAAGACACTCCTTTGGCGCAAATTATTTCCCCGTTAAAAGCGCAAAACCCAGAGTTAACCGGTTATCACGTGCTGTATGATCCACTGGAAGCGATCGCAGCACGCATCAATTTGATTGAAAAAGCACAAAAAACGTTAGATTTGCAATATTACATTTGGGACAATGACAAAATTGGCTCACTGGCTTTATACAAAATTATTGAAGCCGCAGATCGCGGTGTTAAAGTTCGTTTACTGATTGATGATAATAATGCCAAACAAATGGAAGGGGTTTATCTCGCCTTAGATCAACACCCAAACATTGAAGTAAAACTATTTAACCCTTACCGTTTTAGAAGTATTCGCCCCATAGACATGGTGCTGGATTTAAAACGTATCAATCGTCGCATGCATAACAAAACCTTTACTGCTGACAATCAAATTTCATTAATTGGCGGACGTAATATGAGTAATCAATATTATAACGTTAGTGACAATTACCAATTTTCAGATGTAGATGTGATGTTGGTGGGGCAAGCGGTAGATGATATTACCCACTCCTTTGATGAATACTGGAATCATAGCTACGCTTATCCGGTGAGAAATATTGTCAATCACAGTACCTACACCTTACGTTATGACAGTCTAAAAGAACAATTGACCCACCATTACCAAGAAATTACCGTTCAAAATTATTTAAATTTAAGTAATCGCACCCATGCTTTTGATCAATGGCTCAATCATAATATTCAACTGGATTGGGTCAAAGCAGAAGTGGTCAAAGATGCCCCAGATAAAATTCAGGCCAAGGCCAAAAAAGAACAACATCTTAACTTTCAAATGGTGAAACGCTTAGATATCCCGACTCAAAATGTCGACCTGATTTCTGCTTATTTTGTTCCGCAAAAAAAAGGCGCAAAGAAACTGGTTGAGTTGGCAGATGAGGGCGTTAAAGTACGTGTCCTGACCAACTCATTTAAAGCCAATGATGTCGCATTGGTGCATGCATTTTATGCAAAATATCGAGATAATTTATTAAAAAATGGGGTCGAGCTTTATGAGTTTCTGCCTGCCGTTTCTGAAGAGAATCTCTATGCCAATTCAGAAGAAATCTCAAAGAAAGCCAAAGTTAGCTTAAAAGGCTTAAGCCGTTCTAGCTTGCATGCCAAACTGATGGCTGTGGATAATAAACAAGTGTTTATTGGCTCATTTAATTTCGACCCACGTTCAGCCAACTTAAATACTGAGATTGGGGTCATTATCAACAGTCCACCGTTGGCGATTGCCGTACATAAAACTATGGATGATAATTTAAAAAAATATGCTTATAAGCTGGTTTTAGATTCACAGAATAAAATCAATTGGCTCAAAGAAACGCCTCAAGGCATTGTCACTTTAAGAAAAGAGCCAAAAATGAAGTGGTGGCAAAAAGCAGGAATTAAGGTGATTTCTTGGTTGCCGATTGAGGGCTTTATGTAAGCTGATCATTTTGCCTTAAATGATCATCATCTCATGTGGTAAATGATGCACGCTTAAAAGATCATACTCATTTACCATAGAGACATAACTAGTTTCGCTTCTACTTAAACCAATCTAAAAACTTTTGATCCTTAGCAAAGCTTAGCCCTGCAAGACTTCTTTCTGTAGATCTTCCAAACCTTTTTGCATCATCACTTGCACTTGTTGCGTCAGGCTTTCAACCGTATGCCCTTCTGTTGCAATCGCAGGAAAGGTTTTGAGGTGCGCCACAACCTTTGGCATTTCCAGCACAGCTTGGACATGTTCGACAAATGTGGTTTCGCCAATAAAAGGCACTACGGTATCTAATTGCCCATGTTGATTTACATAGCAAATCACACATACTTGTACGGGTTTCTTGGCTTCGATTGCCGCACCTAAGATCCGACCATGTACTTTTTTGACTTTTGAACCATCAGTGGTGGTTGCTTCAGGGAAAAACAACACTGGAATATCTTTACTTAAGAACTCAGCGATTTGCTCTCGAATACGTACCGAATCCCCTGAACCACGTTTAATAAATAAAGTTCCACCACCTTTAGCCAAATTGCCAAAAACTGGCCATTTTTCAATTTCAGCCTTCGCTAAAAAGAATACCCGTGCCCCTGAACCTAAAACAGCAATATCCAACCATGAAATATGATTACTCACCCACAATGCTGGTTCACGCGGAATATCGCCATGTACACGCACGTCGACATTAAATACTTCACTTAAACGGCGACAAAAATACTGAACATAACGGGTATTTTTAGGATTATTCGGATCTTTATAGAGTTGATGGCGGTAAACCAGATAAAAGCCTTCTGCAACAGCAGATGTTCCTGATACCAGTTTTTTACTGTACAAAAAGACTTTAGATAAAGCACTTAATTTCGATGATTTTGACTTTTTGATTGCTTGTTGTTGAGTCATAGATATTCACTAAACAAAATGTATGTCATATTAAACTGACACTATTGTATACATATCTAAATCAACTTGCATTCATCATTAAAGACAACAACATTGATTTACTGTGCGAAATGAATAGCCAAATCAGCTCAACGCTAAATTGTGGCAAAAATTACGCGCCATCAAGCAGCTATGGATTTTTACTAAATTTTAACTCCCCGTTAAAACAACAGGAAAACCCAAATTAAGATTTCACTATCAATTCATATATTTATAATTTTATTGCAATACTTTGCATACAGCTTAGGATTTAACACAGAATATCCTTTAGAATGATTTTTCTAATCTAATGTCTGAGTTTTACAATCTGTGGAATACTTTGATCAAAATCAAGGTGGTGAAAAAACCATTTTAGTCAGTGTGAATGTTCAAATCTTAGAAGATCTTGATGCAGAAGAATTTCGATTACTGGCTAAATCTGCGGGCGCGGATATATTAGAGCATTTAAGCGTACAACGGATTAAACCCGATCCTAAATTCTTTATTGGTTCAGGTAAAGCAGAAGAAATTGCTGAACAAGTTGAGGCAGATGAAGTGGAGTTGGTTATTTTCGACCAAGCACTGTCACCCGCTCAGGAACGTAATTTAGAACGTATTTTAAAATGTCGTGTGATTGACCGTACGGGTTTGATTCTGGATATTTTTGCGCAACGTGCCCGTACCCATGAAGGTAAGCTGCAAGTTGAATTGGCTCAGTTAGATCATCTTTCATCACGTTTAGTCCGCAGTCGTAGCAATCTAGACAGTCAGAAAGGCGGTATTGGTCTACGTGGACCAGGTGAAACATTACTTGAAACAGATCGACGTCTATTACGCATCCGTATGGAACAGCTCAAAGATCGCCTAGAAAAAGTCCGAAAAACCCGTATTCAAGGCCGTGCTGCGCGCCAAAAAGCCAATATTCCAACTGTGTCTTTGGTCGGTTATACCAACGCAGGCAAATCAACACTTTTTAATATTTTGGCAAATAGTGATGTTTATGCAGCGGATCAATTATTTGCCACACTCGACCCAACCTTACGCCGTTTAGATTGGGATGGTATTGGCACGCTTGTTCTTGCAGACACTGTTGGTTTTGTGCGCAATCTCGCTCATTCTTTAGTCGAATCCTTTAAGGCAACTTTGGAAGAAACTTTAGAAGCCTCTTTACTGTTACATATCATCGATTCGAGTAGTCCAGATGTCATGGAACAGATTGATGCTGTAGAAACGGTGTTAAATGAAATTGGCGCAGATGTTCCGATATTAAGAGTCTATAACAAGATCGATCAAAGCGGAGAAGAAGCCAAAATCGTTTATGCCAAACCTCACCAACCTGAGCGTGTTTATGTTTCAGCCCATACACAACAAGGTTTAGACCTGTTACGTAAAGCGGTCCATGAATGTTTGATGGGGCAAATTCAACGTTTTGAACTACAATTAAAACCCGCTTATGGCAAGTTAAAAAATCAACTTTACGATCTTAATGTCATCGAATCTGAACATTATGATGATGAAGGCAACTTACAATTGGTGGTTGCCATGGCACCACAAAAACTGGAACAGCTCATCAATCAGGCACATTTACCCCTCGTTGAAATCCTTGGAAATAAGGCAGAACAATTTAAAAGGCCGTTAGAAGAGTTTGAAATAAAGCGCTAAATCGGTTAAAACGTGAAAGATCAATTTTTATAAATAAACACACATGGATCAGTTAAAAGGTATCGATTGGCAAGCATGGATCTTCACAATAGGACTTATCATCTTCTTTCGTGAAGCTTCTGTGTTGGTGATGTCACAATTTAATCATCCTGAATTGGGCAATTTAACAGGTCTACTCAGCTTACTGTTTGTGCTGGTTATATGGCGTAGATTCAAAAAAATCCCTGCCCGTCTGGTCGATACCAATAATAAATTAATGAGAGAAAGTGGCTTTGCTTTCCTCCCGATATGTGCGGGTTCATTAATTATGCTGGTCAGTATGGGAAAAGAGATCCCCTTATTTCTGGTTGTGATGTTTGTCAGCACACTAATTCCACTCTGGATTTATGCAAAAATGGCGAAGAAGTGGCTATAGGAGGCTGATATGTTAAGTGTACTCACTGGGTTTTTAATCACGCTAATTGCCTACTTGGCAGCGAAACCAATTAATAAACGCTTTCCTCAAATTCCGCTTCTGGTCATTGGCATGTTTTTTGTGATTGGAATTTTAATGATCTTTAAAATTCCTTATGAAAAATACAATACTGATATGAATGGTCTATTTAGCCATCTACTCGGTTATGTCACTGTGGCCTTGGCTATTCCATTAGCGGCAATGCGTTATGATGATTTACCACTGAAATCTGTTGTGGGGATCTTGGTGTTTGCCAGTATCAGTGCTGTCGCATTACCCATGAGCTTGGCTTATTTACTGCATATGTCAGAACCGACCATCATGGCCTTTGCCACGCGCGCTGTAACTACCCCAATTGCAATCAATATTGCAACTTTATTGCACTCACCAGTCACATTGGTGATTTTGATCGTCATTTTATCGGGCGTGATTGGAGCCGCATTTTCATCGATTATTTTACGCAATATTAATGATGAACGCGCGTCTGGCTTGGCTTTAGGACTGGCTGCTCATGCCATCGGAACGGCCCAAGCTTGGCAACGTGGCGCGGTTGCAGGCCGTTATGCAGCCTTTGGAATGGCAGTAAATGCGGTGTTCACAGCCATCTGGTTGCCAACCTTCATACTTTTTATAAAATAAATGTGATTTAGTTTACTTTTCACATGATTGCCTAGAGTAATTATTCAGCTTAAGATGAACTATTCTTTCCCCCATTTTGATAAGGAATCAATAAATGAGGTTTAATAAGTTCATCTTAGGGACATTATTTTCAGTTTTAAGCTGTAGCAGTATGGCAAAAGATATCACTGGTATTTGGAAAAATATCGATGATAAAACTGGCTCATCTAAAGCTGTGCTTGAAATACGTAAAGAAGCCAATGGCACATATACCGGTAAAATCATCAAAATTACCCCACGCCCTGGTTATACCCCAAAAGAAACCTGTATAGACTGTCCAGCACCTTATACCAATAAACCGATTTTAGGCATGGATGTTCTTAAAAATCTCAAACAAACCAGTGAAGAAGATTATGTCGGTGGAAAAATTATTGACCCACTTACAGGTAAAATTTACTCCATGAAAGCCAAACTCAACTCAAACGGTAATCGCTTAATGTTAAGAGGTTATGTGGGAGTGTCTGCACTCGGTCGTAGTCAAACTTGGATTCGTGAATAAGGTCTTATTCACTGATCACACCATTTAAACTTAAAAGAAAATAGGTATGCTTATGAAAAAAGGAATTTTCAGTTGTATGCTACTGGGAATGATCAGCTGGGCACATGCAGCTGACATCACTGGCACATGGCGCACTGTTGATGATAAAACAGGTTATGTTCGTGCACATATTCAAATCGAGAAACAAAAAGATGATACTTATGTCGGGAAAATCATTAAAGATTTTCCTGCACCCGGTGAAGCGGCTTTAACACAATGTCGCAATTGCCCTGCACCCTTTACCAATAAACCGATTATTGGCCTAACCATTTTACAAAAGTTAAAAGCTGATCCAAACAACCCGAATAACTATATTGGTGGCGAAGTCCTTGACCCTCGCGGAGGAAAAATTTATCACGGTAAAGCCCGCTTAAATGCAAGTGGAAACCGTCTGACCTTGCGTGGCTATCTTGGTATCTCGCTGATTGGTCGAAGTCAAACATGGATTCGACAAGAATAATTTGCTTTTCAATTGATAGATAAATCCGCAATTTTAAAGATTAAAATCATTGAAAATTGCGCATCTACAATGTGATCGAATCTGGTGACATTGCCCAAAATAAAAGCCACATGTTGTGGCTTTTATTCATATCAAAAAACGGGATTATCGACACTAAAAAGTTGTTGATCTTCTAGTCGATACGCCAACAGTTGATGTCCCCAGACACAGCCACCATCGACATTTTGGATTTGCGCATTGATACGCTCACCTTGCAACGCTGCCCAGTGTCCAAAAATGATCTGATGTGTTTGTGCTGTCTGCGATTCAAATTTAAACCATGGCTGAAAACCTGCTGGCATCGGCTCATCCAAAGCATCTTTAAAGCTAAACTCTAAACGACCTTGTGCATCAGTCAGGCGCATACGGGTTAGATAATTGGTAATACAGCGTAAGCGAGCATGACCTTGTAAATCATCTGCCCATAAATCTGGCTCAGTGCCATACATCTCTTTTAGAAATGAATCCAGCACAGCAAAGTCTTCATGTGCTAAGACGGCTTCTACTTCTTTGGCCAACGCGGCAGTCTTTTCCGCATCCCAAATATTCGGAATACCCGCATGGGTCAAAATCGTCTTTTCATTGGGAAATAAACACAACGGTTGTTTACGCAACCAATCAATCAACTCATCACTTTCTAAAGCATGAATAACATCATCAATATGGTCTTTTTCTTTGAGTTTTTTGATCCCACGTGCAACCGCCAGCAGATTTAAATCATGATTGCCAAGGACTGTCGCAGCATTGCCTTGTTCGCATAATTTTTTGATAAAGCGTAATGCACCCACTGAATTTTCACCACGCGCGATTAAATCGCCCGCAAACCAAATAAAATCTTGATCAGCATCAAACTGGATTTCTTTGAGTAGTGCTTTCAGTGCTTCAAAACACCCTTGTACATCACCAATCACATAATTATATCTGACTTTTTCCAGCGCCATTTAAGCCACCATCTGGTCTGATAATGCAACAAACTGAGCCAATGTTAAGGTTTCTGGACGTGCCATCGGATCTACACCAGCATTTTCAAAACCGTCTTCAACCAACATGCCTTTTAAGCTATTGCGTAATGTTTTTCGGCGTTGGGTAAATACATGTGACACCAAACGAGCTAAGGCTTTTTCACTTTTAGCAACAATCGGCTTAGTCGCATAAGGCTCTAAACGGAATACCGCAGATGTTACTTTTGGTGGTGGATTGAATGATCCCGGTGGTACTTCAAACAAGAAAGTAGGTTTGCAGAAGTATTGGATCATCACCGACAAACGCCCATATTCTTTGGTGTTTGGCGATGCGGTAATACGATCAACCACTTCTTTTTGCAACATAAAATGCATGTCTTTGACTTTATCACCAAATTCCAAGAGATGAAAAAGCAAAGGCGTTGAAATATTATAAGGTAGGTTCCCGACTACACGTAAAGGACGACCTTCCTGAAATAATTCAGTAAAATCATATTTTAACGCATCAGTTTCAATGATGGTGAGACGTTCAGGATGTGGTACTCGACCCGGCAAGCCTGCTGCCAAGTCACGATCCAGTTCTAGCACTGTCAAAGCATCACATTCACCATTTAGCGGTGAAGTTAAAGCAGCTAAACCCGGTCCGATTTCAACAATATTTTCCCCTGATCGTGGGGCAACAGAACGAACAATTTTGGCAATCACACGTTGGTCATGTAAGAAGTTTTGTCCAAAACGCTTACGCGTATGATGCCCTTCATCTTTAGGGTTTAAGGCATTAATTTGATACATAAAAAAAATCCAACGTGATAAATAAGGTTGTTTACAAATTAATTCGAACGAGCGAGATCAAGCGCCAAATCGACAGCAACATGCAAACTTGAACTTTTTGCAAGGCCTGTACCTGCAAGGGAGAGCGCAGTACCGTGATCAACTGAGGTCCGAATAAAAGGTAAACCTAAAGTAATATTAATGGCTTCGCCAAATCCCTGCGATTTTAACACAGGCAAACCCTGATCGTGATACATCGCTAAAACTGCATCCGCAACTTTTAAATTATCCACAGTAAATAGAGTATCAGCAGGCATACTTAAGCTCATGTCTATGCCTTGCGCTCGATAGCTTTCAAGCACTGGGTTAATCGTATCGATTTCTTCATGACCTAAGTAGCCACCCTCTCCAGCATGCGGGTTTAAGCCACACACCAAAATACGTGGATGATTAATTTTAAATTTTGTTTTTAAATCATGAACAAGAATATCAATCACCTGATGTAGACGCTCTTTGGTAATGGCATCTGCAACATCACGCAACGGTAAATGCGTGGTCACTAAAGCGACTCTTAACGTTTTGGTTGCAAGCATCATAACCACTCGTTCCACGCCTGCAAACTCTTGGTAGTATTCTGTATGACCGCTAAAGTAGATCCCTGCATCATTGATGATTGACTTTTGGACAGGTCCTGTCGCAACCCCAACACTCAGTCCTTGCATGGCATAGTATGCAGTTCGGCGTAATTGTTCGATCACATATGCAGAGTTTTGCGGGTTTAACTCACCTAAAACAGCATCTACGGCTAAAGGAACATGCTCTACATAGAGCTGCCCTTGAGCCAAACACTCCGTCTGTCCTTGATACTCAATGAGTTGAACAGTTTTGTTTAAAATTTTGGCACGATCCCTCAACATATTGATATCTGCCAATACAACAACTGGACGATCATCAACACGATCTGCCAAATCTAAACAAATATCTGGACCAATGCCAGCAGGCTCACCACTGGTTATATATAAAGGAAGCATCTAGAACTCTTTTAACAGACGTTGCATGGACAGTATACATCGGTTCTAAATTATCATTTCCAATTCAAGTTAATTTTTATATCGAATATAACGAAAACATGTAAAAAATTAACCGAAAACAATTTCTCAAGCCACCTATGCTACTCAATTGCAAACAATTTTCGCATTTCAGTATCAGATGCTTGAAATTTAGAATGAAAAATATATAAAAAAATACACCACTTATGCTGTAAATCAGCAACAAAATTAGATTGATTACAAATCAAACTTAAAGTCTAAAAGAATTACCCTTTCTAAGACAATAGCATCCGACATATATTCATCATTGTAATCTAAGTCAAAATTAGCCATTCGATGACTATTTTTTTAACAATTCATTCTATAAAAATTAACGGATTGAATATCACATCGTAAACATAAGGCTTAGAGCTGACTTTTAGACGCTGGCCGAGTTTCTGGTTGAGCTTGCTGTTGATCAATTTCAGAGAAATCAAACATCGATTCAACGTCTTTTCCACACTGCGCAGGGTCAATATGTTGGTCAAAGATTATTCTGACCCGCTGGTCTGGTTCAACTTTTCCATAGACTGTGTATTCGCCACTTCGACTTTTATCATCATCATCCTCCCATTGCACGACCGCATCAACTTCTTCGCCAATAGGGATATGTTGCGTTTGAATAAGCAATCCAACCGCTTGACAAGGATATGCAGATTGAATTTCTTCACTAAAATCGACAGTCATCCATTTTGCATCCAAGATCGTATCTAGTTCTCCTCGCTGTCGTTTTCTTGCTGCTTTTTCCTTGGTTTGTTGTGTTTGCTTTACTTGTTTATTTTTCCGTATTTTTTCATTTTCTCGTATGTTGTTTGAATTCATTTGATTGAACTGGGCTTTCTTTAATTGACTTGGTTTTAACTTGTTTGGCTTTAAAGAAAAGGGGATCTGTATTTGATTCTTTTGAGTTTGATTTTTTTGAACAAGTTTGCTTTCAACAGTTTTAGACGGTATCTTTTCATTTGGCGTTGTAGAAAAATCATGAAATGCTTCTGGCTCACACATATCAAAAACCACTCTTGCGATACCATCTGCACCAACAGTTCCTCTTAACTTATATTCGTCTCCATTGTCATTTTCTGGATCATATAGCGTAAGTGGAATCGTTGAGCCTGCAACAATATCTTTTGTTGTCACTTGAATACCTAAAGGCTGGCAAGTGACAGCCACATTGCCTTTTAATTCTGTAGAAAAATCTTCCGTCATCCATTGAACTGAGATAAGTCGATCTCCAAGATCAGCTTGATTTTGATAATCTACAGCAGCACGTGGATGAAGTTTCGGTAAAGATGATGCCTTATCCAGCAAATCCACTTGAGCAAAACTGAGGTTTAAGTTGCCTACCGCGACTAGGAGTAGAACGAATTTTATTGAATTTATTATTTTCATTTTTGCCTGACTTATTTTCTTTATCTCATTTTTAATTATTCATGAATCCCGTCACAATTCCAATATAAATCAGAAAACCTTACAACATTTTATCCAAACTAAGCTTTGCTTTTGGGTACGTTTATCCATATAATGATGCGCTTGAAATTCAATATTTCAATTGCGACTCTAACTCTTTTAAGATAGAATTCGCACTCCTTTTTGTTTGGACAGATTCCATAGTCCAAACCAACTATAATAGGTAGTGGTTTAATGAAAACTCTCAGCGCTAAGCCAGCTGAAGTTCAACACGACTGGTATGTTGTTGATGCTTCTGGCAAAACTTTAGGTCGCCTTGCGACTGAAATCGCTCGTCGTTTACGCGGTAAACACAAAACTTCTTATACACCTCACGTTGACACTGGTGACTACATCGTTGTGATCAATGCTGAACAAGTACAAGTGACTGGTAAAAAATCACTTGATAAGAAATACTATCGCCACACTGGTTTCCCTGGTGGTATTCGTGAAACTAATTTCGAAAAATTAGTTGCTCACAAACCAGAAGAAATCTTCGAACGTGCTGTAAAAGGCATGTTGCCAAAAGGTCCTCTTGGTTACGCGATGATCAAGAAAATGAAAGTGTACGCTGGTACTGAGCATCCTCATACTGCTCAACAGCCACAAGTTTTGGACATCTAAGGGATACAGCACATGGCTACTAACTATGGTACAGGTCGCCGTAAGACCGCAACTGCACGTGTTTTCCTATCAGCTGGTACTGGTAAACTCGTAATCAACAACCGCACTCTTGAACAGTATTTCGGTCGTGAAACTGCTCGTATGGTTGTTCGTCAACCACTTGAGCTTTTAGAAGTTACTGAAAAATTTGACCTTTACATCACTGTTGCTGGTGGTGGTATCGGTGGTCAAGCAGGCGCTATCCGTCACGGTATTACTCGTGCATTGATCGCTTCTGATGAGACTTTAAAACCTGCTCTTCGTCAAGCTGGTTTCGTTACTCGTGATGCTCGTGAAGTTGAACGTAAGAAACTTGGTTTACGTAAAGCTCGTAAACGTCCTCAATTCTCTAAACGTTAATTCGTTTACCGAATCGGACAAAAAACCTCGGCATTTGCCGAGGTTTTTTTATGGTTTAACTATTCAAAGTTACTTTGTTTTATCTCGTTTAGAACAGTCCATGACAGCGTCAGTAATCCCATCTGCAGCTTTTGATTCTGTAATCGTACAGCCATTTTCCTGATAAGTCCGAGTTTCCTTAGAAAACTTATGATCTTTCGGAAGCGGTGCATTACATGGCTTATCAGTCTTTACATTGACCATTTTCACAGGTCCATCATTATAGATCGTCACCTTACAACCTTTTACGACATATTCTTGTTTGATCCCACCATACATTTCATCTTCAGAAGCAGCAGACGCAACATCACAGGCCTCATCTGCACTACATAAGGCCCCTGCTCCAGCCACTTCCGCTCCAGCGGCTTCAATTGCTTCAGCAGCAGCCTCTTGTACTTGAGCATCTACAGATTGCTTCTTTGCATATGTATTTGAAATACTCATCATCAACAGCAATGCCAAAGCTAATTTACTGTGCTTATTTATTAAATTCATAGGTTTATCCTTGTTTTCTATCTACTTGATAGCAATACCCACCATAAGCTTATTAAAGTTAAGATGATTTTATTGTCTATTTTTAGTATTCTACTCTATTCACTTCACTTAGTTTTTGGAATATGCCTGTCGAAAATGCACCTCAACAAGGGATTACGTTGTATAGCCACGAGGATGACTTTCGTTCACATTGGATTAGATTTCTTCTTGCAGAAAAACAAATTAAACACAGCTTAATCATTGTCGAAGAAGATGATGAAGATTTGGCCAGTTTAAATCCATATAATCAACTACCTATGCTGATTGAAAATGATTTAAAGCTGTTTAATACCAGTATTATTTCTGAATACTTGGATGACCGTTATCGACAAAATAAACTCTATGCGGATGCTCCAGCACCACGCGCAGAGCAAAGACAGTATATTTGGCGCTTTGAACAAGATTGGCTTAAACTTGCAGATATTATGCTACGCCACCCAGATACACTCAATGAAGCGGCAAAAAAGAATGCACAAAAACAATTAAAAGATACTTTGGTATCCCTTACCCCACTTTTTCAACATTATCCTTATTTTATGTCTGAAAACTTTACAATTTTAGATTGCATGTTAGCGCCAATTTTCATACGGTTAAAACATATGGGAATTGAATTACCGAAACAGCAATCTCGTCCAATTTTATTATATTGCCAACGGATTTTTAGCCGCCCAGCTTTTTTAAAGTCGATGACTTTTAAAGAGAAAAACAGATATAGTGAATTTTTGGCAAAATTCTAGATCGCAAATCAATAGAGTATTTTTTAATGTCTGAACAAGAATTGAACTTAACCCCAACTCGACCATACCTTGCACGCGCAATATATGAATGGATTTGCGACAACAATTTAACGCCATACTTACTTGTTGACGCAACCAAACCCTATACCGATGTACCACAACAATTTGTACAAGACGGGCAAATTGTGCTGAACATCGCGCCACATTCTGTGCATATGTTAAATATGACCAATGATGCAATTACCTTCTCTGCTCGTTTTAGTGGTGCATCTAAAGATATCTATGTGCCTATAAATGCGGTATTAGGCTTGTATGCGCGCGAAAATGGACAAGGATTATTCTTTGATCCAGATGAATATGCCAATGTGCAAATAGATGAAGATGTTTTAGAATCAAATACTAGTGAAGAAGTAGAAACTAAAACTGAGGCACCAAAGAAAAAACCAAGTTTAAGAATTTTAGAATAGAACAAGGAGAACTGAATGGCTTTTGATCTCGTACAATACTTTGCTGAGCAGATAAAGATTCAAAAGCCTCAGCTATTATCTCAATTAGAGCCTGCTCAACGTATAGCACATATTGAAGAACTCAATGCTTTAACCTTGGGTAAACTCATTACGCTATGGCGTAAAGATGATGATGCGTTGTATCAAGAAATTCTTTCGCAAGATCAGTTGTACAGCCAAGAAATTTCTCGACACCTCACCACCTCTACTCAGAATAAATCCAGTTTAGATAAATCTATACTTGAACCAGCAACAACGGAAATTCTTGAACTACAGCTTGCTGAATTAAAGCAACTTGAAACAGCGGGAAGTTTAGGTAAGCGAGGTCTTCGAGAATTGGTGATTGGGCAAATTGAGCACCTATCAGGTCAGGCGAAAGATTGGGTTTGGTCAACAAACGAACTAACCGAACTGATTGGCTCTCAACCTATACCCGAAGAAGAGATATCATTAGATGAAACGATGAAGGAGTTTAATCAAATGGTCAATGTTCAAAAAGCAGATCTTCATACAGATCATCAAGACGTCGTAGTAACCGAAACGGCAAACCCAACTTGGGCTAAAATTGCAGAACCTGTGGTGGCACTTGTGGTTTTGTATATTCTTTTTGAAGCAGCGACGAAGCTTTTTGCTTAATTTAGTTTGATAATTAAAAATTATAAAAAGCGATCGAAATGATCGCTTTTTTTCATGTAAAAAATACTTAAGTAATTTTAATCATTTCACGTGATTAAAATCACAGTAATAATATGATAAATGATAAAATATGCACAATCATAATAAATATTCAAATCACTATTAAGTTAAGCTTTTATTGATAAAAATAACTAAGCAATTTATTTAACTTTGAGATAGATTTTTTATAATAACTAATGTTAATTTAAAGCAATGAAACTCTCTAAACTTTAAGAAAAATTAACAGTTTACACAGGAGGATAATAATGCAAGAAATATACTGATTAAATGCCAATCAATTAAACATTAAAAAAATTATTTTACTGGAAAAAGAACAAATCTAGCGTTAACTTAAACTAACTACGACCGTTAAAAAGCAGTTTACACTTTAATTTTTTAATATTAGATAAGTGATATTATGAACAATCAATGTATCAATATCGCAATTTCAGGCTTAGGTTTAACCACCTCTGACGATCTTAAAATAAGACTTAGAAAAATTTTACCAACCAATATTGGTATAAATTGGACAAGTGTTTCAGATCAAAATATAAATTGTATTTTGATTAATGAGCAGTTTTTTGAAAATAATAATATCCAGAATATTATCCAAAATAAAAATATTCCTTATTTAAAAATTTCAAAACATAGTGAGCATAAAGAAAGTGCAGAAGATAATTTACTCTGCATCCCGATTTATGACGAATTCACGTTGAAAAACTGGGTCAATATCAAATTACTGCATAAGACCGAAACAGAACAGTTAGAACTTAGCCAAGTTCCAGATGATGAAGCTGAGGATCAACTTGAAATCAAAGAAATTGATTTTTTTGCAGCGCTTTTCCATCACGACAGTCGCAAAGTTATATTAAATGATCATCTCGGTACGATTGCGATTATCGACCATCATGCGCATCTGGCATGGCTAGAAGCTACCCGTGAAGAATACCAAACAGATCGCTCGATACACTACACCGCGGCAGTCACTGCGGACTTTATAAAAGTCTCTCGTAAACGACAATTCAATTTAGAAAATTGGTTATTTAACCTAATTTGGAAAAACCCTAATTTAATCACCGTACCTGCAGCTGATAAATATTATCGTCTCAAATTCTGGATTCAGCCCAATGAGTTGGATAAGAAATTACTGTTACAACTAAGTGCATGCTTTATTTCTGGGGCTGAAATCCAACATGTCTCAGACAAACTCAACATTCCAGTCGCAACCGTGCAGCACTTTGTTGCTGCGAATTTAGCCATCCATAACGCTGAACTAATTTCAGCCAAAGAAAGCCTATTTGATAAAACACCAAATAATACTGAGCAAACGGAAGAAAAAGGGATTTTAAAAAGCTTTTTTAACAAATTAAAAAGTCGATTTAAATTTTAAGGGATAAATACACGATGATTATTCAGAAATATAAAATTGTTTTTGCAGGTTCAATGGGGGCAGGTAAAACTGAAGCAATTAAATCATTATCAGAAGTACCAGTATTAGCAACTGAAGCATTTAACACCGATGATCGTAGCCATAAAAAACTAAACACAACCGTGGGAATCGATTATGGCGAAGTAACGCTAGATGATGGCAGTAAAGTTGGGCTGTATGGTACACCAGGACAAGGTCGCTTTGACTTTATGTGGGGCGTGATATGCAAAGGCGCGATTGGTACGATTCTGTTGATTGATCATAGCTTAGCAACCCCCTTAGATGAACTGGAATATTACCTCAATATTTTTAAACAGTATGGTGAAAACATTGTGATTGGAGTCACCCATATCGATGATGATATGAATAAGCCAACGCACCAATACCGTCAATGGTTGATGGAACGCAATCTAAATTTACCTGTATTTTTTATTGATGCACGCAAGAAAGCCGATGTGTTATTGCTCTTAGAAACCTTGATCACCACATTAGAAGTAAAATATTTATAGACTATTGAGATGTATCCGCTTACTGGAAGTGTATTCGGATACTCAAAAGTCGCTATTTAAAGCCGTCATTTAAGTAATGGAGAAATAAAACCGAATCCACTTGATAGCATAAACCAATAAAATCTTTAGCCTTATTACTGTTTGTAAGGCTACTGTTTATAAGATTGCATGAATTGTTGTTTGTGACTTACCTTGCGCTTTAGACTGATACATCAATAAATCTGCCTGATGCGTTGCATCATCGACATTGTCAGGTAATTCATTATAAATACGGATTCCCATACTAAAATCGATACCGAATTTTTGCTTTAAGCCACTAAATAAGAAACTATTTCTAAGTCGATTTGCATAGTCTTCAATTCCTTTTAAATCAGTATCTTGTAAGATCACTACAAATTCATCACCGCCCATACGAGCAACGACATCAGAATGGCGCGTCGCAGCTTTCAGTACATGGGCGAACTCAACCAAAACATCATCACCTTTGCTATGTCCATAGGTATCATTTACAGCTTTAAAGCCATCTAAATCTATAATAGCGACGGCTAAAGTTTGTTCTTTTTTGCAATATCGCTTTTTTAATGCCTGATACTCTAAGTTAAAAGCGCGAGTATTATTCAGTGATGTCAAAGAATCTTTCATTGCCATTAAGGTCATTTCATTTAAATTATTTTTTATTCTCAGCAATAAAAAAGCCACCACACTAAAGAAGCCTAGCCTTACACAAGCATTCCAGAATGGGATAATCGAGTTTGTATACTGGTGCCCTGCACTATAGTCAGCATATAACCAAGTAATCCCCGATAAAATAACTGCAATCATCGCGATATGCTTATTGTCGTACCATGCAGCAATAGAAACAGGAATCAGATAAAACACAGCAAATGAGTATTCATAGCCTGTCGCCAGATCAATTACACCTAAAATAATGATAATTAAAAGTAAACTAATACGACGCACAACCATCGAACTCATCAACAGATAGGTCTCCAATTGTTTAATCATTTAGACATCATCCCTAGTCCAATAGCAGTAAGCATTTACAACAGCTTGAATATAAAAAAACCCAAAAAAGCAACACTTCGAAAACAAACTAAAGCTATGTTTTAATTAATTTTAATAATTTAATTCAGACTTTATTCAGTCACTTATAGTTAAAATATTCAATAAAGTAAAGTTTTGAGTATGATGATTTTGAACTTCTTATGGATAATTTCTTAATTGCTTTGTAGCTAAGTTAATTAGATCAAATAAAAGGAATTGTACAGTATAATTTTTATCGAATTTTTCAGGATGAGCGGGAAAACAACTCTGGTTTACTTCAACTATTAAAACTTTGTAAGTTTTAATCCTATTGCCTATAAACTTTTGATTTATAGCGTCCTAAGCCGAATCGAGACCTTGTGGGTAAGTACTACACTCACGTTGTACGTAACTGGTAGCAATCTACTCTTTTCGATCCCTTACATCCTTGAGATAAATATTAACGAAATCGGCTCGGGATTATTTTCCTAAGATAGATTAATTTTTTTGTTTTTTAGGAAAATTTTCCTTGGAAAGTCACTTAATAAAGAAAATTTTCCAAGAAAGTATATTTAATGATTTTTTATTGCATAAATTCTAAAAAAAATGCAAATTTAATTTATAAATTTGCATTTTAGTCACTCTATTTCAATTGGCACACGCTTCAATCTGCTGAGTTAAGATACATCTTTTAGTGAAGTGGCTTTACTATCACGCAAAATATCTTCCAAACCTTTGCTATCCTGATTTAAAAATGCGGTTAAACTTGCTTTTACCTGTTCAAGGGTACTGTGTTTGATTGCAAATACTTCTTTATTTTTCCGCGTCATCAAGCCAAATAATTCACGTTGTGGGAAAATCAATTTGATATTGCTTTCGATCTTAAATTCAAAATCTTCACTTTTCGCATAAGCATTTAATGTAATTTTTAAAAATGCTTCTGACGCTGGGTTCAACACTGTAAAAATAGTATTTCGACCATCCAGTTGTAATTGTAAAACACGTTGACGGCGCCAACTGATACTTTCAAATTTAGCCAATATCTCAGCAATGTCTAAATCGCTCTCGTGCTCCATCTCACGCTCATTGGTGTGATTAGGATACTGAATTTGAATTTCAAACTTGTTCATTATTTTATAACGCATACCCTTAAAATCTATTTGTAGTTTAACAATACTCTTTAAAATTAATAGCGATTTAAACTAAATATTTATAAATTAATCATTGATTTTAAAGTATAAATTGTACAATCGCTCACTATATTTAACTTTTATATGCACTAGGTATATTTTATCTATTGGTCAAATAATCAAGCGCGCTTATTGCTTTTTTTACAGATCAATAAGGAAGCTCAAGCTTCCTTATTTTATATAGAAGATGTCAATCTCTAGTCGTTATGCCAAACGATGCTCTTGTAGCATTTTTTTATGCATTAATTGTCGATATTGTTCTGTCATCTCGTCGATTTGACCGTTTAGAAATAAGTTTAGCTGTTCTGAAACTTGTGATTGGTTTAAGTTTTTATACACCACATCATATTTCTTTTTACGTGTTAAAAGCCCAAGAAACTCTTTACTTTCAACAATCAGTTGGATATTGCTGTCGATCTGAAAAACAGGATCTGCTTTACTCGAGTGTGTATTTAACTGGATATGTAAATAAAGTTCTGTCTCAGTGTCTTGTACAGCAAAGGAGATATCAGAATTTTCAACTTGTCCCTGTGTCAGGAATAAACGACGCCAATTAATTGCATAAAATTTTGCACGAATTTGCTCAATGTCCTCTGCCTCAAATGACACGATATCTTGTGCAGGCAAATTGATCTCAACCTCGAACTTTCTCATTGTTCTCACCTATCCATGTGATGTTTATATTATGAGCTATTAATACCACTTATATCATTGTTTTAAAACAATTACTTATGTTAAATCATTAAAATTTATTACTTTTTATCAAACACACATCACAAAAATCAGATTATTTATTGATGAAGTTTTTATTAATTTTTCTATTTTTATATCAACCAGTAAAAAGTATCAGCATAACTGCCAAATTATTTTAAAAGATAAGTCAGCGTAAGACCTCAATATGACTTAAATTAATTGATGTCTAAATAGACATCAATTAAATAGATATACGTTCTAGCCTTTTTAATATTATGCTGTTCCACCGCATAAAGATGGAACAGCAGGTAACATTGGTAAATGTTAAAGGCTATGAGCTTGTTAACAACAGCCAACACATCCCTTGATTTTTTCACGAGGCCAATTCATCTTTGCTCGTTTAATTGCCAACTCACTTGTCGCAAAAAAGCCCAGTAGATTTTGATTTTCCGCCTTAGGTAAATGCTCACAAGCTTTGCTTGCATTGTGTACCTCATATACACCATTGGCTTGCGCATTTATATTGATAATGAACTTGTCCATCATAAAAGTTTCCCCCAATACTCTTAAAAAGACCTTGAGATTAAATCCATAAAGATGGTGCTTTCATTAATCCCATAATAAAAGTATGCCTTTGTAGTGAAAAAATCAATCTCTCTTTTATTGATTTATTGTTGGGGGAAATTTGTCTTTGTATTCGATTTAGAGTGAATCAACTTTCTATGTCAAAAAACAGAAAACACTTAATCCAATTTAATGACTCAACTCAATTGAATTGAGTCATTATCCTCTTTGAATCTTGATAAACAGTTGATTCACAAATGCTAAAACACACTAACTACAATGGATGAACAATGCTTTCTTGTTTTTTCTTTCTTAACCAGCGAACAGCTAGCACCATCAAAATAATACCAACAATCACCACCAATACAGGAACGATAAGTGATAATACCGATACCACGATTGCCCCAATCCATTCACCTGTAGACACCAAAGGATTGGCTATTCCACCTGTCGTTGCAGTAGATACACCACGAACCGCAACCGTGCCCATTTGTACAGCTGTTGCTGTACCACCACCAACGATAATCGCAGCCGCCCAGCTTGCAAACTGTGACATTTCACCTGTACTGACCGCCATGGTGGTCAATGTTCCAGCCACCATCGCTGCTGGCGTGGCAATAGTATCTAAAGCATTGTCGACCCAAGGAATATAGTACGCGCCAATTTCACAAATAGTCGCGACAGCTAAACCAATACATACCGATGGTATCGCTAACCACTCAAAACCTTTCATTGGCTCAAACCAGCCCATCAGTGATGCAACACTCATCACCAATAACGGTACAAATACTCGAAAACCGCAAGCGGCACTTAAACCAATGCCAATACATAGACTCAGGATTGTTTCCATAATGATTTATCTGCCTTTTTCTCGTTATCTTTTGAACTATTCTTAAATTAACAAAAAGCCCTATCACTGGATAGGGCTTTTGCTTAAAACAGGGAGTATCTGTTTTATCTGTGCGGCTTAGCAATCTTATTTTTTAAATTGATTGCCAAGGCATTTGGTACACTGGGGTAAACGATCTGTACCAATTTCTAAGTAAGTGCGATGTCCGCATTGGACACAAAAATAGAAGCCTGTTCCGGGTTTTTCGCCAGCAGTAACCATTTTTGTTCTCCATAGGTTTTAGAAATGGTGAATAAAGTATAGCCATATTTTGATGTATGTCTACTGTCTATTTCTAAAAATGATGGTGTCATTTTTGCAAGAAATGATTTCAAGAGAGAAATTAATAGGTTTTTTTGAGAGCTACTGCTTAATCATTAAATAGCGCAAACCATTTAAAGCTCTTCTCTTTCTTGAGGTGGCTCATCTGTTCTTTCTTCCTCATAAAAATCATCAGGCATCTGTGACAATACATTTAAAAGGCGTTCAGCTGTGATTGGTTCATCAGAATTTACAGTATCACTTTGAGTTTTTCGTAATAAAGACATTTTATTCCCCAAATAAAAACCCCACTTAACAGTAGGGTCTTTTTACAACACTATCAATTACTTTTAATCCTTAATTAATCTTCTTTTTAAAAGAGAAGAACTCCCTCCTTTTTCAAAGGAGGGTTGGGGAGGATTTAAAGAGTAGAACTCAATCAAGCCACTTGCCCTTCCAAGAAATCCTGTGCAAAGCGTTGTAATACCCCACCCGCTTCATACACATGCACTTCTTCTTCAGTATCCAAACGACAAGTTACAGGAACTTCAATCACTTCACTCTTACCATCAACCGTAGCACGCTCAATCACCAAAGTTAAGTCTGTACGTGGTGCAATATTACCAATCACGCTATACAACTCAGTACCATCAAGCTTTAAGGTTTTACGGTCAGTGCCCGCTTTAAACTCAAGTGGTAACACGCCCATACCAACAAGGTTAGTACGGTGGATACGTTCAAAGCCCTCGGCCACAATCGCTTCAACCCCAGCAAGACGAACACCTTTCGCAGCCCAGTCACGACTAGAGCCTTGACCATAATCCTTACCAGCAATGATAATCAGTGGTTGCTTACGATTCATATAAATCTCAATCGCTTCCCACATACGCATCACTTCGCCTTCTGGTTCAACACGCGCTTTAGAACCTTGCTTGATGGTACCGTCTGAACGAACCACCATTTCATTAAACAGTTTTGGGTTGGCAAAAGTTGCACGTTGCGCGGTCAAATGGTCACCACGATGCGTTGCATACGAGTTAAAGTCTTCTTCAGGTACGCCCATTTTATGCAGATATTCGCCTGCTGCCGAATCCATCATAATTGCATTCGATGGTGACAAATGATCCGTTGTAATGTTGTCAGGTAAAATCGCAAGTGGACGCATATTTGACAATGTACGTGGTGCAGCCAAAGCCCCTTCCCAATACGGTGGACGGCGAATATAAGTACTTTGCGGACGCCAATCGTATAATGGACTTTCTGATTTTTCCGTCACACCCAAATCAAACATCGGGATATACACTTTACGGAATTGTTCAGGTTTAACAGATTCTTTAACCAGCGCATCAATTTCAGCATCCGATGGCCAAACATCTTTTAGGTAAACTGGATTACCGTCTTTGTCATTGCCCAATGAATCCGTTTCAATATCAAAACGAATTGTGCCTGCAATTGCATAAGCCACCACCAAAGGCGGTGAAGCCAAGAATGCTTGTTTTGCATAAGGATGGATACGACCATCAAAGTTACGGTTACCTGAAAGTACCGCAGTGGCATATAAATCACGGTCAATAATTTCTTGCTGAATCTTTGGATCTAAAGCACCAGACATACCGTTACACGTCGTACATGCATAAGCCACGATACCAAAACCAAGCTTTTCTAAATCTTCGAGTACGCCAGCTTCTTCAAGGTAAAGTGCAGCAGCTTTAGAACCTGGTGCAAATGATGATTTCACCCAAGGTTTACGCACCAAGCCCAATTCATTTGCTTTACGTGCCAACAAACCCGCAGCAACTGTATTACGAGGGTTTGAGGTATTGGTACAAGAGGTAATCGCGGCAATAATGATTGCACCATCAGGCATTAAACCATCAGTACGGTTTTCAACTACGCCTGCAATGCCTTTCTCTTTTAAATCTGCTGTTGATACACGTGCATGTGGGTTTGATGGACCTGCAATATTACGTGTTACCGTTGAAAGATCGAAACGAAGTACACGAGGATATTCTGCTTGTCGCATATCCGATGCCCAAAGACCAATTTCTTTGGCATAACTTTCCACCAATTTGATTTGGTCTGATTCACGACCAGTCAAGGTTAAATAATCAATGGTGTTCTGGTCGATATAGAACATTGCCGCAGTTGCGCCATATTCTGGAGTCATATTGGAAATCGTTGCACGATCTCCTACAGACATACTGTCCGCACCTTCACCAAAAAATTCTAAATATGCACCCACTACACGTTCTTTACGCAAGAATTCTGTAAGTGCTAAAACGATATCTGTTGCCGTGATACCAGCTTTACGCTGTCCCACCAATTCCACACCGATTATGTCTGGAAGACGCATCCAAGATGCACGACCCAGCATGACATTTTCAGCTTCCAAACCACCAACACCGATAGAAATTACACCCAATGCATCTGTATGTGGCGTATGTGAATCGGTACCGACACAAGTATCTGGAAATGCGACACCTTCACGGTTTTGAATCACTGGAGACATTTTCTCCAAGTTGATTTGGTGCATGATGCCGTTACCAGCTGGGATAACATCAACATTTTCAAATGCTGTTTTGGTCCATTCAATAAAGTGAAACCGGTCTTCATTACGACGGTCTTCTACAGCACGGTTTTTTTCAAATGCATCAGGGTCAAAGCCACCGTATTCCACCGCCAAAGAGTGGTCAACGATCAACTGAGTTGGTACAACAGGGTTAACTTTAGCAGGGTCACCGCCTTGATCTGCAATCGCATCACGTAAACCTGCAAGGTCGACTAATGCCGTCTGTCCAAGGATGTCGTGACATACCACACGTGCTGGATACCAAGGGAAATCATGGTCTTGTTTACGATTAATCAGTTCTTTTAAAGACTGTTCGAGAATGGCTGGATCACAACGGCGTACCAGCTGTTCAGCCAATACTTTTGAAGTGTATGGAAGTTTTGCATATGCGCCTTGCTGGATATCTTCTACGGCTTGACGCACATCGAAGTATTCGAGCTGGGTACCTTGCAGTGGTTTACGATAGTTGTTATTCATTAGTTTTGTGCCTCTTGCATCATTTTGTACTGCGTGTCTAATGATTGGCATAGTACACTGTCGAAAACCCATTTCCCAAATCGTTTATATTTCATAAGCTTAGATATAAAAACAGGGGTTTTGGAAATATTTAGTAACATCTTCATTAAAATATTTGCACTAAAACTGCTTTTTTTTGAAAAATAGCGGAAAATAAGATTAATTCTTTAGTATTAGATTTAAGATAAGCGAGCAATTCATGAGCGATCTAGCTTTCTCCTCATTTACCTTGATTGGTGTTGATGCAATCAAATTTCTACAAGGTCAAGTGACTGTAAACGTTGAAGCTTTGGCTGAAAATATCACCCAATACACTGCGATTTGTGATCTTAAAGGTCGTATCCATTTTGGCTTATGGCTTAAAAAAATTAATCCTGAACATTTAGAGATTGTTACGACTCAAGATCAAGCCGAAGAATTTGCCAAACATATTAAAAAATACGGCGCTTTTTCTAAAATGAAGCTTGAAGAAACTGGTCGAGTTTTTCCAACATTGAATGGCTCAACGACTGATTTTTCTGCTACAGAAACCGATATTTCAGTATGGGAAATTGCTGCAATTCAAACTGGTCAGGCTTATATAAATCAAGCAATTGAACATGTATTTCAACCACAAGAATTACGCTTACACCAACGTGAAGGAATCAATTATGACAAAGGCTGTTACCTTGGTCAGGAAGTGATTGCACGCCTCTGGTTTAAGGCAAAACCAAAAGCATGGTTACATGTCATTCAAGGTACAGGTCCTGCCCCTGCTCAAGCTGAACAATTGAATAAAGGTGTTCAAGTGGTAAACAGTGCAGCCTTTGAAAATGGTTATATTGCGCTTGTGGTTGCCCGCCCTGACGCTTTAGAAGAGTTAGACGTGACTGTTTTAGCATTACCTGAAAGCTTAAGTGGTGATGTGGCGAGACCGCAGTAATCTCTCAAAGTTGATTACAATAATAAACCTACAACCTTGTAGGTTTATTTAGAGAATTAAATGATTAAGTCAATTACAACAACTTTAACAATAGTAATAGGTTAGCTTTATTTTCATAGATGAATACTTTGCTAATCTAGTACGGCTTCCAAAGATTTATCGACAATTTATATTTTTACTTTCACCTGAATTTTGTATTCTTAGCCACGCTTTTTTTACTAACTCCTAAATTTTTAGAAAAGTTGAAAATTTAGGAAGATGCTTTTTGCCGAACATAATAAATCACACCGCTCTTATCATCAGAAAAGTAAAATGAATTTTCATCTACTCGATAAATATCACAAGGCCGACCATAGACATTTTTGCCCACTAAAAAACCATCCATAAACGTCTGTAGTTTTTGCCCTTTACGCATAATCACAATTTTATAGCCATGACCAATTGTGGCATCGGTAGAACCATGTAAAGCAACTAAAAAAGAATTTTTGATGGTGTCATCTGTATTGGGATGATCAAAATAATCAAAACCAAGTGCAGATGAATGCGCAGGGAAATAGGCATAAGGAGGCAATACATTTTTGCAACCTGACGGACGTTTAAATTTTGGATCTGCCAAAATTTTTCCATTCGACGAATAACATGAAGCCCAGCCATAATCTGCATCACGTTTGAGTGCATAAAAAGTTTCATCAGGCTTATTTTTACCCAAATGATCCACACCTTGATTGGTGGCAAATAAAAAATTACCAACCCATTTCAAACCGACTGCATTGCGTAAACCTGTAGCGAAAATCTTTTGTTGCGAACCATCGGGATTCATTTCTAATACTGTTGCCCGAACTTTTTCTTTCTCGGTACAAGCATTGCAGCTTGAGCCGACTGAAACGTAAATTTTCCCATTCCCACCCACCGCAATTGTTCGTGTTAGATGCCAACCACCATATTTATAACTTAAACCGTAGTCAGGAAAAGTCACTAAAACTTCGGCTTTATCCGTTGGTTTAATTTCACCTTTGGTAAATTTTCGACGGGTCAGTTGATTGGTTTCCGCTAAATACAACCAATCTTGTCCTGAAGAATCTGTATAAAATTGAACTGAGTTTGGGTTCTTCAACCCCGTCATATAAGGAATAATTTTGCCGAATTTCCCCGTTTCAGGGTTCCATTCATCCAAAATATAAACGATGCCTTTTTTATTATCAGTCAAATCGTGCATATCTGTTACAAACATTCTGCCATCGGGAGCTTTGCTAAAAAAACGAACTCGTTTTAAACCCTCAGCCGCAGGAATAATTTCATAATTTGCTGGAAGATTTAAAGAAAAGCGCTTCCCATTTTTTAAGTTTACCTGATGAGGCACAAGATTTGGCTGTTGAGCTAAAATCCCCATTGAACAAACTAAACTTATGAATAAGATTGACAGTACTTTCATCATAGATACGTCTCGATTAATCTTAGGAAAAACAGCCTTCTTTTTTATATTATATAACTTCAAGCACGAGTATATAGTCAAATAATTTTGCTAGAAAAATACAAAGACCATCCAGATACAAGCCATTATCTTATATTGTTTTTAGCCAAACGCCGAAAGTATTGTTGTAGTGGATTAATGCATTCACTCTCGTTTTATGGCACACAGTGCATTAAAAAACAGAACTAAGAAAATAAACAATGACAACATCAAAAATTATTACTTTAGAAAGCCCTAACCACCATCAATACATCGGTAGAGGGCTCATCCAAATGCTTAAAGTATTTTTATAGCCCAATTGAACAGTTCACTAATTTTCAAGGAGTATTAGGGTCTGTTGACAATTCGTCTATGTTTGCGACTACGTGTGTTTTTTAGGCGATACTAGGCACGAAATACAAAATTTAGTCATTCTAAATGAGTAGTTCGTAACGACGTAGCGGCAAAAAACACGCTAGTCCCGAAGGGTTGTGGCTAAAATTATCTCAGCCTTCGTTATGAAACTCGAAAATAGTCTCGCTATTCTCTTCGTTTCATGCCTTGCCTGCTCAATTTTAACCTACAACGCAAGCCATTTATGAAATATCAACAGCCCCCTAAAACCCATGAAATAATTTATTCATGTCTTTACACAAATAATCTTTAAAGTGAAATGCCCGTGCATGTTTTGCATCAAACTTGGCCGTTTGACCATCTTTTTCAAAAATATAAACACGGTCATCCTTACTGACAAGAAACTCACCACCCAGTTTGATCAACAAGGCATCTATCTTATCTTCATCGGCAATACTGTCATCTTGGCTGACTTTGTCATAATTACGTCTAATGCCTTTAATAAACATCGTCTACTCACACGTTCTATTTAGCCAGAATTATACTCTTTTCATTGCCTTTAAAATGGCCCTAAATAAACATTATCAAAATCATTCGGCTTGTTTACCCAGATAAATACTTATAAAATAGCCCAATCATGTGTTATCGCGGCTGCTGAACCCGATCAACTCATGAGTTTTATCTATGGACATTACACAACAATATTTTGAAAATGAAATAAACCGCAATCGCGCTTGGAGACGTAAGGTAAATTATTTACACCGTGGTCGAGATTGCAGACATACCTCAACCCTTTGGAAACCAGAAAAAGACTGGAAATTACTTTGGAACAGATCGTTAAAAAGATCTCGCTCGAAACAATTAAGAATTGAATATCCACGTATTTCTTCTGCCAAAAGACGAAAACAAGCACAATATGATTTTTGGAAAACTGCTGATTGAACAGCCTTTTTATTTGTAGTCGTAACCAATGGCGTAGTCCCACTGCCGAGCGTGTCTTTGCAGTGGGCTATGGCATTTCCACACGTTCCGCTGGAACAAGTAAACACGCCAAACATCGTATATCTGCCAAAGATATTGCGTGGGCAGATATGATTTTTGTTATGGAGCAAAAACATAAACAGAATATCAAAGAAAAATTTCCCAACCAGTTACAACATAAAAAAGTCATGGTATTGGATATCCCAGACGATTATCACTATATGGATGAAGAATTAATTGAAATTTTAACAGAGGCCATGCAACCCTATTTGCCTTAAATGATAAAGACCTTGTCATCAATCAACACGACCAATTCATCCCTAAAGTGATGACAAAACAACCTTAAATTGCCATAACTCAACCCGATCAATATTTAACAATAAAATAAATGATGCAGAATCCACTAAAAGTATTTTCTTTCCTTAAAACCTTCACGCTTATCTTGGTGATATGTGCGTTTCTATTCAGCTTTAGTTTTATATTTAGATTTTCTGACTCAAATTCAGATGAGATTCCTTTTACTGCGACTACAGAAAAACTTGGGATATTTCAAAAATATAACAACCAAATCTATGCCGCTGTACCCAGCAATGGTGATTATTTGATCCCAGAAGCAGATGTTCAAAGTTTTTATTTACCCAATGATGATTACCAATACCGACAACTAGGTGCAGATAAACTGCATGTCTATTGTGGCAATATCCTCCTAAAAGGTGTGCAACCTCAACAGGTGAAGACTATTGGCGATGGTTATTTTACTGCTGGAAAAGACACTTGGTATTGCTCCCCCTCCACCGAACGAAATAAGGATTTAGGTGCGCTTCGAGAAGTTTGGCAAATCATGCAACAAAATTTTGCCCTAGGCTCAAAACCACAAAGCTATCTTTACCCCTATTTTAAACTTGAACCAGGCAACCGGCCTTATCGTGTTAATTCCGAAAATGATACGGCAAGTAATGGGACATTCACCTATTTTCAAGGGAAATTACTTTCTGGAGCCAATCCAGACCAACTCAAACTTGTCTTAGGTGAAGGTAACTATGCCTATCGAGCGGATGGAAAAAACGTCTATTACAACAACACCCTGCTCGATTTAAAAGACAATGGAAAGCTTTATAGTATTGAAATAGACGGTTTAAATAACCAATATTATTTGCTCAATCCTGTCGATGGTATGGTCTATGTCAACGAATTTGCCTTTGATCCCCAATACGCGCCTTATCATCTCTTAAGCGAACATGGCGATCATATTAACCATGCTTTATTTTATAACGACACGGGTATTTATTATTTTGATCTGAATAAGAAAAAAATGCGTCGCGCAGGTGATAGTCCATTTTTAGGAAAAACGTTTAAAGAAATTGCACCGCTGATTTTTTCTGATGGCACACAGCTACTCTATCTACAAGCCAGTGAATATCGCAGCCATAAAGGATCGGCCTCTTCCAAATCCACCCATATTCTAAAATTAGCTGAACCACTGCATTCCACATGGCAAAAACTTGGGGATGTAAATTACAACTATGGCAGTGTATGGAAAAATGGCAATGCATTTTACTATTTTGATCAGTTAGGAAATAGCCAACTGGTTAAGGCCACGATTTATCATATCCGTGACCCACAAACGATTCAAAATTTACTGAGGACTCAACCACGTACTGACGATATTCGACAGTGGATTGATGAGCAAAAGATGGTTGAAGCCAAACACACAGAATTGCTCGAAGTAGAGACGACTAACCGCTCAGACAAATATTGGGGCTTGTTTGTTCCGATCATTTTCGTAGCAATTTTTAGTATGCTGATGTGGATCTTTAAACGGTTTAATTTAAATTTTGCCCCATTTTATATACGCAATCATAAACTGATCGTCAGTAATTTGATGATGACCTCTTACCCTTTAGATCAGGTCACATGCGTTGAATTTAGTACCCATAGGACAACAGCAAATGGAGCTTATATTGGGCACTTTCAAATTTTACAGCGCAATGGAAAACGCAGTAGAATCTTTAATTTTAGTACGCAATTACGTTTACGGAGTGACTCACAAGTAGAATTAAATCAATATATCCAACAACTCAGAAATGAGTTAACACGCCATGGCATCCAGAATACAATACGAAGTTAAGCGTGATACCAACTGAATATCGCGATGGCAATTACATGATCTCAATATATTTTTAATCATTATTGAGTGCACAATATCCACATTATTATTTTGAGCTTTAACATGAAAATCTGGTTATCTCTTCTGACTTTGGGTCTTTTTACCTTTTCTTCTGCACATGCAGATATTCAAACTTTGCAGCAAAACTTAAAAACTAAATATCCTGAGATTCAGGTGAAATCGGTACAAAATTCACCAATTAAAGATGTTTATGAAGTCTATATGGGTGGACGCATTGTTTATACCAATGAAGAAGCAAAATATTTCTTTGTCGGTAATTTAATCGATCTTAAAGAACAAAAAAATCTGACTGAAGAACGCATGCAAACCCTAAAAAGTATTGACGTAAAATCATTACCTTTGAAACAAGCCATTAAGCATGTCAAAGGTAAAGGTGAACGTGTTATTTATGTGTTCAGTGATCCTGACTGTCCATATTGCCAAAATCTTGAAAAAGAATTAAAAAATATCGACAACCTAACCGTTTACTTATTTTTATATCCAATCACCCGTTTACATCCAAATGCTGAAAGTATTTCACAGCAAATATGGTGCTCTAAAAACCAGTACCAAGCGTGGGAAGACTACTTAATTGATAAGAAACAACCAAGTGCAAACAAGTCATGTACGACTCCGATTGAGAAAAATATTGCTTTAGCAAAATCACTTGAAGTCGATGGTACACCGACATTCTTCTTACAAGATGGCACCCGTATTTCAGGCGCACGTGAAGCAGGCGAAATTGAATTACTCCTAAAAGCAGTAAAATAACAGCCCAAAGCCTAGAGAATAAAAAATTTCTCTAGGCTTTAACGTTGTTAAAATATCCTTAATTCTTTCTTATTTATAAATAAATTAAAATTTAAATACACTAACTTATACAATAGGCATGTTTACATTTATAATTTTCAAATTATGATAAAAACGTCCTCAACAATGTTTCACACCATAAATGGAATTATGTTGAAATTAAAACAAGGTATATCGTCAAAATGAAAAAAATTCTATTCGCTACACTACTCAGCTTTTCATGTATTTCTGCATTTGCAGCAGATACAGCTAAAGGCAACGTTGACCCTGCATTTGTCAAAGCACAAGAGCTGATTCAAGCAAAAAATTATCCTGCGGCGTATCAAGAACTTGAACGTCTTGCAAAAGCTGGTAATGCTCAAGCCTTATATAACTTAGGCTATTTAACCCAAACGGGACAAGGCACAACCAAAGACGATAAGAAAGCTTTGAAATATTATCAAGATGCTTCAGCAAAAGGCTATCCTGTTGCAAGTTACGTCTTGGCGCAAAGCTATGCGGTAGGTCAATTGGGCTTAGCGAAAGATGAAAAGAAAGTTCGTGAATACTTAGAGAAGTCCTCTACTCAAGGATTTGATGATGCTACAGTGGAACTTGCGGTTTTATTATTTGCTGAAGGCAAACCCGCATCTGACAAGCTTGGCTTACAAAAACTTGACCCTTTAGTGAAAAAGGATTTTGCACCTGCGATTCATGCGAAAGCGCTGTATGACATCACCGATGGTTTAAAGAAGAAGAATGCAGCAGCAGTCAATCAAGGTTTAAAATCAATCCAAGATTTAGCTAAAAAAGGATATATCCCAGCATTAATGGCTGTCGGAAATATGCTGACCAATGGCAACATCATTGATCAAAATCTGCCAGAAGCACAAAAGATTTTCTCAGAACTGGCTAAAAATAATGTGCCTAAGGCAAAAGAGTCTTTGGATGTTGTAAACAAACTGATTGCTGAAAAAGGCAAAACACCTGCTCCAGCAGCACCAGCAAAAAAATAAGCAGCTCTAAAAAAATACTCTCGCAAGAGAGTATTTTTTTACCACCAAACACCAATCAAAATACTCACCACAATAAAACTCAATAAAGTACTAATCATCAGTGGTGTCAGTGCTTTTTCATTTAAACCATAGACTTGCCCAAAAATTCCAAATATAGAGGGCATAGGCAAAGCCGCAATCAAGGTACCTGCATAAATCATCTTTTGATCCAAATCTGTTAAATGAGTCAAACCTAAATAGACCAATATCGGCATACAGATATTTTTAGAAACCACCAAATAAATGGTTTGCAGATTAAGTGATTGAATCGTAATTCCAACCATCCCACCACCAATAATAAATAACGCTAAAGGTGAAGCAGTCTGACCTAACAAGGCAAATACTTGGTCTAATACACGTGGAATTTGAATTTCGAAGATCGCACAGCTCATGCCAATCACCACTGACAAGAACAATGGATTTTTTAATAAAGTCTGAAATGTTGTTTTTAAAATAGCGGCTAAATTGGCTTGTCTTTGTCGCCCTATTTCTGCCAAAGTTAACATCAGCGGTACAAGAAATACGCTTTCAATGATCACAATCAGTGAAATATAAATCATGGCTTCACTACCCATCAGCAAAGTCAAAATTGCTGCGCCCAGTAACCCGGTATTGGACATTGATGCGCCAAGTGAAAACACAGAAGCATGGGTAAAATGATTGTTAAAAAACTTTTGCCCTAAAATAAAGGCCAAAATAAATAGACTAAAAGTGACGCCTGCATAAACAAAGAAATAAGCAGGATACCAAATCTCATGTAAATCTTTTGCAGCCAGTGCATGAAGTAATAAAGCAGGTAATGCAATTTTGATTACAAAAGCACCAATTGCAGTAATTTGCTCTTTAGAGATCAATTGGATTTTGACAGATATAAAACCCAAAAATAACAGGAAAAATACTGGAAAAATTACCGAAAAAATCATTCAAGCCGTTCCTTTTCCAGATCATACAAATAAAGATATATCCTAGAATATATCTTTATTCAGTTTAAATACGTTTAAAGAATAATGAGTGAATCAAAACTGTTATGCCATCAATATGCTGAGAACAAATCTTTGATTCCGTGCGGCTGACAACGTAAATATTGTGGTGCAATCGAGATTTTTGCACCCAATTTTGCGGCAGCATGCCAAGGCCAGCGTGGGTCATATAAAATCGCTCTTGCCAATGCAATTGCATCTGCTTCGCCTTGTTGAAGGATCTGTTCAGCTTGTTCAGCTTCGGTAATTAAGCCCACCGCAATGACAGGAATATTCACCTGTTTTTTAATCGCATTTGCAAAAGGCACTTGGTAATTTGCACCCACTTTAATATCTTGTTGAATATGTAATCCCGCAGAGGATACATGGATATAAGCAGCACCAAGTTGCGCTAAAGCTTTTGATAAGCCAATGCTTGATTCAACATTCCAACTATTTTCTGCATCCATCCAGTCAGTTGCAGAAATACGTACACCTACAGGATAGTCAGTTGGCACAACTGCTCGAATGGCTTGAAAAACTTCTAATGTAAAACGAATACGATTTTCAAAACTTCCACCATATTCATCAGTTCGGTGATTAGACAATGGCGACATAAATTGATGCAGTAAATACCCATGCGCTGCATGAATTTCAATCAGTGAAAAACCAGCATCTACTGCACGAATCGCTGCTTGCGCAAAGTCTTGAATAATTGTTTTAATTTCATCAATGGTTAATTCATGCGGAGCAATATCATTCGGACTAAAAGCAATATCACTGGCTGATACAGTTTGCCATCCATGTTCATGATCGGGCGCAATCTGACCTTTCCCCTGCTTCACCAACCAAGGCTTTTCAGTCGAAGCTTTACGACCTGCATGCGCAAGCTGAATAGCAAAAGGTGTTGGAGCAATGCTTTTTACCTTATTGAGTAAAGCTTTGATTTGATCCCGTTGCGTATCATTCCAAAGTCCCACATCGGCATAACTGATCCGCCCTTCGGCTTGAACCGCTGTTGCTTCAATAATACATAAGCTCGCACCTGACAAAGCGTAACTTGCCCATTGCTGTTCATGCCAATAGGTCACTTCACCCTGATCTGTTGCCGAGTATTGACACATTGGTGCAATAATAATTTTATTGCTGAGGGAGAGTGAACCAAATTGAATAGATTCAAATAACTTTGGTTGAGCAGACATAAATTATTTTCCCAATGAATTAGAACTGTTTGGTGACACTGAGTCCTGCACTCCAGTTAATACCATCAGCAGGTTCAAAGAATCGACTATTACCATCATTTACAATGACTGAACCGACATAACTTTTATCGAATAAATTATCAACTCGAGCAAAACTACGCACTTTCCAATCATTGTTTTTCCAGATATAACCGACATTCATACTGGTTACTGTATAACTTGGTGCAGTATCTGTATTGAGATCGTCTACATAGATTTTATCCATATATCGAACATCGACACCTGCATTAAAGCCCTGCTCAGGCAACCAGCCGAAAGATACAAAGGCTTGGTTTTTTGCAATTCCGGGAATGTAATTGCCACTTTGGATAACTTTTTTAGGATCTGTGTTGGGAATGTCTGCATCAAATGTTGCATCAAGGAAACTATAACTGGCTTGAGCCGTTAAATTTTTCCACAACTTTTTATTCCAAGACAGCTCTACCCCTTGGCGTAGTGTTTTATCTGCATTTTGATAGGTTGCACGTCCATTGAGTGTTCCCGCAGAAACGATATCATCTTGAGTATTACTTTGGAAAACTGCGGCGGTAAAATTACCTAGACGATTTTGTGCTTTTAAACCAAGCTCATAGTTATCACTGGTTGATGGTTTAAGCGCAAAGTTAATCCCTGCCGTTCCTTCTGTTGGATAGGCCATTTCGGTAAAGGTTGGTGTTTCAAAGCCTTTGGCATAACTGATATAAGTACTGAGATCTGGAGTAACTTCCCAAGTAACGGCAGCCGATGGGAGCAGTTTTTGATAATCGGTTTGACCACTGTCATCGCCATTCAAACCAATGATGTAGTGATCTTTCGACTCATAATGAACATTGCTATAGCGTAACCCTGTATCTAGACGTACAGTCGGCAAAAATTGCCAAGCTGCCTGTAAATATGGATCTAAATTCCATAAAGTATTTCGTTCATCACGGCGTAAGTTGCCTTTTACCCCATATTCGCCCTTGGCATTAAAATTCTCATACCCTTGACGATCTTCATTCATCGCATCATAAGCCAAGCCTGCACTGATCCGTGTATTCGGTAATAAGTCTTTGCCAGTCCAACGTAAATCAGCACCATAAAAATCTCGTTCGAAATCAATCACCCCACCTGCATGGCGTGGATTCTTTTGAGCAGAACTTGGAATAGACTGGTATTGAGTCACTTCACGATGGCCAATATAAGCCATACTATAAAGCTCTTGTTGATCATTCAGGGGCTTAGTCCAATTGATACCTGTCTGTGTTTGGTTAATATCTTTACGAACATCATAGATATTTTTACTGTCATTGACCTGTTTAGGATTTTGCTTCCATTGCTCACGAGTCAAACCTTGTGGATCATCAGCGGAAATATCTACATGATTGATCAGCCAATTGATCTTAGAACCATCATCTAAGTCCCACGTGAGTTTGGCATTGCTCAACACTTTTCTTGCCGCACTATGGTCCCGATAACCATCAGTATCAAAATAAGAAGAACTGATCACGTAGCTCGGTTCATTGGCTTTATCTGCACCACCTTGTAAGGTAATGTCAGCGCGGCCTTTATTATTACTGCCACCTGAATATCCTAACTCGACCGAATCACGCCCTGTTCCTTCTTTGGTCGTGGTTAGAATAGTCCCCCCAGAGGAGTTTCCATACAGTGATGAAAAGGGCCCACCAAGCACTTCAATATGATCCAAGCTCGTTAAATCAATATTTGAAGTTTGGCCTTGTCCGTCTGGCATCGTCGCAGGAATCCCATCGACATAAAGACGAATCCCACGCACCCCAAAAGTTGAACGTGCGCCAAATCCGCGCATAGACAGTTGTAAGTCTTGGGCATAATTTTCACGATTATTGAGCTGTAAACCTGGAATTCCTTTGAGTGTTTCAGTGAGGTTTACCCCAATATTATTTTGATTCTGTTGCTGATCGATTCTATATACCGATGCTGGGGTGTTTAATATGCTGGTATCAGAACGTGTTGCTTCAATTTTAATGGTTGGAAGTTGCTGGGTAGAATTTTGCTGAATGGAATCTTGAGATTCCACTTCAGCATATAAGCTCTGTGTGATACATACCGTTAAGCAAAGTAGTGTTGTATTAATTTTTAGATGTTTCACTCTTTGCATAAAGGTGTCCTCGGGTTGTATTAAAAAATAATTTTAGACCCCAAGCCAACGACAAACGCATTGTCCACCTGATTGGTTGCACCAGGATGTACCACATACTGCACTAAAGGACGAAGCATGAACCATTTGGCAGGGTAATATGAGTAATTCAACTCAACATTATACTCTGCATCTTCATTCAACTGTCTTAAATTTGTTCCTAAACGAGCATCATTCACATAATTAGTATACCGATCGTTCAAATGTACCCGATTTACTGCCAAACCAAGAATATCGTTTGGCTGACCATCAAACAGACCATAGTATTTTAGACCAAGTTGCTGTGAATCATTTACGGCTGTCGTCGTACGATCATGAATGGTGAAGTTACCAAAACTGTGTAAACCACGTTTCCCCTCTCCAGTTGAAGTCAATTGCTGTTCAAACGCAATCCAACCGCCATATGTGCGATCTTCAGCCTTAGTTCCTGCTTTATAGGCAACATCATACTGATTTTTAGCCTCATCAGCAGTATTGTAAAGCGTACCAATACGATAACTGCCTGGTAAATCATTCACACCCTGCTTAGGTGACCACACCACTTCAGAAAGAATATTGACACCATCGGCATGCTTTGTATCCAAATTCCAGCCTTGTCGCTCTAAAGCATTATCAGGGTTGTATTCAAACACCCCCACTTGTGCAAATAGTTCAGGATTGATGTGATATTTTAAGCGTGCGCCCCATTGTGAGACTGGTGTGTTATACCAAAGCTTGCCTTGCCATTTCCCCATCTGTGCTGCACAAAATGCATTGCCTTGGAAATCACAAGCCATGGTATTGAATTCAGTACCTAAACCCATACGACCTAAACGCAAGCTTAGTCCTTGATCCTTAAAATTCTTTTCTATATATAATTCGCTGAGACGGCTCCCCGAATTACCACGTCCCCAATTGGCTTGCGAGTTTGCCCATTGTGGTGCATCTGGTGCTTGAATACCTCTGAGTGAAGTACTTTCACCTTGACGTGCTGTAACTAAAGCACGAATAGTCACATCATTCCAACCCGCCAGTTTCCCCATATCTAAGGTTGTACCCAGTCCGAATTGTGTCGCAAATGTTGGCGCTTGGTGCGCATCATAACCACCATCAGCGAGATATGAACTGTCCATGGCAATGGTGCCATCAAATTTGATTCCCTTTTCTGCAAGTTCAGTCCGACTCCCATTCCAATCACCCGTCATGGTTGAGCCGTGTAAATTAAACGCATCTTCAGCTGATGCAAAAGACATCATGCTACATGCAGAGATTGCCAATAAAGGATAAGCAATTTTTTTCATGGGAAAGCCTAATCAGGAACAAAACGAATAAAGATAAACCAGTCAACTCTCAATCACTTTAACCGTCTAAATTTAATAGAAAGTTCCAGCTTTAAAATGACTATTTTTCCTGAAATATCGAGATAAAAAGAATTATTTCAGTAAACAATTCACTAGAAATTTACACATTTTTTTACATATAACTATCAGATATTTTTTATCAATTGGAAAACTTTATTTTATCAATAAACTTTATTTTAAATAACAACAACTTAACAACAATAATTCTATCTTATTCAACGATCATATCCATAATTTTAACCTAAAGTCGTAGGCTCAACACAACCGCCCTTTAACGCAATGCAATTCTTGCATACAATATTCAGTCCTCACACCAATGTGACAAGTGCATGCCTGAATTACCTGAAGTTGAAACAACAAAAACCAGTTTACTCCCTCTGATCGACCAGAAAGTTCTTCATGTTCAAGTGCGTGAGTCACGGTTACGCTGGCCTATTCCCGAAGATATTCAACAACTTCAAGGTCAAAAACTCGTTCGCTTAACGCGTCGTTCAAAATACATTTTGGCAGAGTTTGAAACCCATAGCATGTTATGGCATTTGGGTATGTCAGGTAGTTTTAGAATCTGTGATGAACATGAAGCACTTAGAAAGCATGACCATCTGATCATTCAGTTTGAAGACACACAGCTGCGCTATCATGATCCTCGACGTTTTGGTTGTATCATTTGGCTGAATGAGGAAAGCCAAACAAAATTGATTGATACTTTAGGGCCTGAACCATTGAGTGATGAATTTCATGCCGAATATTTAGCAGAAAAGTTTAAAAATAAAAATGTCGGCACAAAAGTTGCAATCATGGATAATCATATTGTTGTGGGTGTAGGCAATATTTATGCAACCGAAAGCTTATTTAATTTAGGGATTCATCCGGCACAGCCTGCTTCGAGTTTGACGAAAGCACAAATTCAAAAATTGGTCATCGAAATTAAACGAATTTTAAAGCAAGCGATTGATTTGGGTGGTTCAACCTTAAGAGACTATAGCAACGCCATGGGTGAGAACGGCTACTTTCAGCAGACCTTATTGGCTTATGGTCGTGCGGGTGAGATGTGTATTAACTGTGAAACCACTTTAGAAAATTTAAAGTTAGGACAAAGAGCCAGTGTGTTTTGCCCACAATGCCAGCCATTAAAGATCGCGAAGAGCATCCCGCAAAAACCACGAGGAAAAAGTAAATGAAAACTGCAATCGTTCGACATATTCTCGTCAAAGATAAGGACTTGGCTGAACAACTTAAGAAGAAGATTCATGATGGTGCTGATTTTGCCAAAGTGGCCAAACAGCATTCCACATGTAATTCAGCAAAACGTGGTGGTGAACTGGGTGAAGTAAAGAAAGGACAACTTGTTCCTGTGATTGATAAACTGGTATTTACCGCAGCTGAACGTGTACTTCATGGTCCGGTAAAAAGCCAATTCGGCTTTCACTTGGTTGAGATTAAATTTCGCATGGATTTTTAGTTTAAAGATTTACATTCTTTTGGAGACATTGAGAGAATGTTCTACTATTTATCAGCAATGTTCAAATTAGAGTCACAACAACCACCATCACTGAAGCTAAATTAAAATACTTTTGCTTTTAGATCATTCAGGCATACAAGGTGTATCTATCACGTAGCACAATGACAAGGATGTTAATGTTTGCTTTAAAACTTATTGCTTATTAAAGACAACAAAACAATAAAAATCTGAGCTGTTCTCTTTAATTCAAACCCTTCTATATTTTTGAATCAATTTGCTCAGGTTTAAATTCATGGATAAACTTCGCATAATCATCAATATATGATCTAAATGCTTCTTCCCGAGTGGTAAAGTAAAATATTTCATTACCATTTCTAACGATGGTTTCAGGAGATTTACCATTACAGTAACCCCCAGCTGAATAGACAGCAGACTTAAGCATTTGAAAACTTTGCTCAGCAAGCTGTTCATCCTTAAAAGCAAAAACCAGCAAAACAAAATCTGGGCGATATTGTTTTTCATCACCTAATTTAACTTTACTAATTGCCTTATAAGAACGAATGCCCTCACCTTTTACTTGAATCACTTTATTCAGAGAACAATCATTTTCAGACCAAGAGCTACCACTGTCTTTTTCTATAAACTCAAAATTGGCTTTTAGTAAACGTGTTTGTAGTGCCAACAGTAAGGTTTCATTTTCATCTACCGAGTCAGTTTCTATAGTGACGTAGCGGGTATCTTCATTTGGCATTTCATTAAAAGTTAAACCACTAGCAGGTCGGCTTTGGTCCGCTTGCGTAGATGTTGGAGTATCAGCGGATTGCTGCTCTTTCGGATGCTCTGAACATGCATACAAACTGATAAGTATTGCCATAATCCCTATGTTTTTTTTCATCAGCCTATCCCTATTTTCTTGCTTGCATAAAAAACGGTACTTGATCGTACCGTTTCATTCAACTCTTTTACAATGATTTAATAGTTTTATCAGGCTTTAGACATATTAAAATACTGTAATTTGAATCAATTTGATGAAGATTAAGCTTCAGGGCGTTTCTTTAATTCATCACGAATTTCACGCAGTAATGCAATATCTTCTGGTGTAGCAGCTGGAGCTTCTTCAGCAGGTTTACGGATTTTATTGAGGAATTTAACCAACAAGAAAACCACCCACATTAAGATCAGGAAGTTCAATACAATTGTGATGAAATTACCATAGGTTAGTACGTTAATCCCAGCTTTGGTCAATTCATCCAATGATGAAAGGTTATTTGGGTTATCGCCAAGTACGACAAATTTTTGGGTAAAATCAACACCACCACCCGTAATCACTGTGATTAAAGGCATAATCACATCTTTCACTAATGAGTCGATAATTTTATTGAAAGCACCACCAATGATGACACCAATTGCCAAATCCATCATATTGCCTTTAACAGCAAATTCTCTGAATTCTGAAAGAATACTCATATTTTAACTCCACGCCGATTTTGCGTATTTTTTATGTGACGAAGTATACATTATGTTTCAACATATATTTCCGCCTAATTTACTCGCTTTTTATTAAAAACCAATATTCTTTTACATTTATATAAAAAAACCGCAATTTATTAAAAAATTGCGGTTTTTTTCTAGAAATTAAATTATTTCCAGTTTGAACGCTTAGCCACGTGAAGCACGTTTACGTTCATTTTCAGTTAAGAATTTTTTACGAATACGAACTGATTTAGGTGTTACTTCAACTAATTCGTCATCTTCAATAAATTCTAATGCTTGTTCAAGCGTGAATTTGATTGCAGGTGTTAACGTTAACGCTTCATCTGTACCAGATGCACGCATGTTAGTTAACTGTTTCGCTTTGGTTGGGTTCACAGTCATGTCGTCTGAACGAGAGTTCATACCCACGATCATACCTTCATAAACTTCTAACTGTGGTTCAGCAAATAGACGACCACGGTCTTGTAAAGTGAACAATGCAAACGCTAAGCAAGTACCGTTAACCATAGAGATCAACACGCCGTTTTGACGTTTCGCAACTGCACCTTGTTTAGCTGTACCGTAATGCGAGAAGCTTGAAGTCATGATACCAGTACCAGAGGTAATGGTTAAGAATTCAGAACGGAAACCAATCAAACCACGTGATGGAACAGTTGCTTCAATACGGATACGGCCTTTACCGTCAACTTCCATATTGGTCAACTCACCTTTACGGTTACCCATTTGTTCCATAACAGAACCCTGATGTTGTTCTTCAACATCAAAAGTAACGTTTTCGTATGGTTCTTGAGTTTCGCCATCAACTTCTTTCATGATCACTTGCGGACGAGAAACACCCATCTCGAAGCCTTCACGACGCATTGTTTCAATCAATACTGAAAGGTGAAGTTCACCACGACCAGAAACTTTGAAACGGTCTGGACTGTCAGTATCTTCAACACGTAAAGCAACGTTATGGATCAATTCACGATCTAAACGCTCACGGATATTACGTGAAGTTACAAATTTACCTTCTTTACCAGCAAACGGTGAGTTATTTACTTGGAAAGTCATCGAAACTGTAGGTTCATCTACAGACAATGCAGGTAATGCTTCAACATTTTTAGGATCACAGATTGTGTCAGAAATGTTCAATGCATCTAAACCAGTGATACATACGATATCACCCGCTTGAGCAGAATCTACATCTACACGCTCTAAACCATGGTAACCCATAATTTTTAAGATACGACCGTTACGTGTCTTGCCATCTTTATCGATCACAGTCACTGGTGTATTGGTTTTTACTGAACCACGTTGAATACGGCCAACACCAATTACACCCACGAAACTATTATAGTCAAGTGATGAAATTTGCATTTGGAATGGACCATCAATATCAACTGCTGGTGGTTCAACGATATCTACGATTGTTTCGAACAACGGTGTCATGTCTTCCGCTAATTCTTCAGGAGAAGGACCAGCAACACCACGTAAGCCAGAAGCATATACGATTGGGAAGTCTAACTGTTCATCACTACCGCCTAAGTTATCGAACAAATCAAATACTTGATCGATTACCCAGTCTGGACGAGCACTTGGCTTATCTACTTTGTTGATGATAACAATTGGCTTCAAACCACGAGCAAACGCTTTTTGTGTTACAAAGCGAGTTTGTGGCATTGGGCCTTCTTGTGAATCGACAAGAAGAAGTACGCAGTCAACCATAGACATTACACGTTCAACTTCACCACCAAAGTCAGCATGTCCTGGGGTGTCGACGATGTTGATGCGGTATTCAGTATTTGTACGCTTGTCTAACCATTTGATTGCAGTATTTTTTGCAAGAATGGTAATACCGCGTTCAGACTCAAGCGCATTCGAATCCATAACACGCTCAATCTCACCCGCGCGGTCACCGAGTGCACCTGATTGTTGTAAAAGTTTGTCGACAAGAGTCGTTTTACCATGGTCGACGTGCGCGATGATGGCAATATTACGGAGAGTTTTAATATCAGACATGTAAATTCGATACGCTTTAAATTTGAGGGCAAATTATACAGAAAAATCTTAACTTTTAGTAGTGACAGTTTATTGACAGTTACAAGTTTTTTTCACAACAGCAGGCTTTTTATTTTGTAATAGTGTGTAAAGCGATTAGAATAGCGCCATCTTGCCACTTCCAATTGCTGTGCCATGTCCAATTCTAACCCCTCTCCCAATCAGAAACAGGCTCAAATTGATCTTGTTTATGGTCTAGATGATCGCCCAAAACCACTCATCGCTTTTTTTGCGGCTTTGCAACATTTACTTGCGATTATTGTTCCAATTGTAACACCCGGTTTACTGATTTGTTTAGCTTTAGGTGTTTCCCCTCAAGATACCAATATGATTCTTTCCATGTCATTGGTAATTTCTGGGGTGGCAACATTCTTACAATGTAAAAAAATTGGACCATTTGGTGCAGGCCTACTGATTGTCCAAGGCACAAGCTTTAATTTTATAGGTCCAATGATTGGGATTGGTTCTGCCATGGTTGCTGCGGGCACACCGGTAGAAGCGGTTATGGCATCTATTTTTGGTGTGGTCATTGCTGGCTCATTTATTGAAATGGGTGTTTCACGTATTTTACCTTGGGTAAAAAAACTGATCACGCCATTGGTTACAGGGATTGTGGTGCTGTTGATTGGTTTAACCTTAATTAAAGAAGGTTTAATCAGCATGGGTGGTGGCTACCAAGCCATGGAAAGTCATACGTTTGCCAGTGCCGACAATCTGATCATGTCATGTACAGTGTTGGCAATTATCGTCCTTCTCAATCGCTTCAAAGTGGTTTGGGTGAAAAGTTCTGCAATTCTGATTGCTTTAGTCATTGGCTATATTCTTGCAGGCTTTATGGGCTATTTGGATTTTTCTGGTTTAAAAGATGCTCCATTGATTCAAATTCCGACACCAATGCATTTTGGAATTAGCTTCTCATGGAGCTTATTTATTCCTATGGCGTTTATTTATCTTGTCACGTCTTTAGAAGCAATTGGCGATGTCACCGCAACCTCTAAAATTTCAAATCAGCCTGTAGATGGCCCAGTATGGATGGAACGAATTAAAGGAGGCGTATTGGTCAATGGTGCCAACTCTTTCCTTGCAGGGATCTTTAATACATTCCCAAGTTCTGTCTTTGCACAAAATAACGGTGTAATTCAGTTGACGGGTGTTGCAAGTCGTTTTGTTGGGATTTGGATTGCAATCCTGCTCATCATTCTGGGGTTATTCCCTGCTGTTGCTGGTATCATTCAGGCGGTACCACAAGCGGTACTGGGTGGTGCGGTTATGGTAATGTTTGGTGCAGTTGCTGCTTCAGGCATTAACATTTTATCGGGAATTCAACTAGACCGTCGTGCACTCTTGATTATTGCTATCTCTTTGGGTCTCGGCCTAGGGGTTGCACAAGTTCCTCAAATTTTGGAACATTTGCCAGAATTACCGCGTAATATTTTTAGTTCTGGTGTTGCAACTGGCGGGCTAGCTGCATTAATTTTGAATTTAGTTTTACCCGAAACTAAAAAATAATAAATCTATTCTTTATAATGCCCAGCTTAGACTGGGCATTGCGCTAATTTTTATTGATGGATGGTGAATATGGAGCCAAAAAGCGAAGTTGTCATTCGACAGCATGACTACCTTTCTGGACGCGTGCTATTTGTAAATGCAGCAACGGATGATCTACTTTCAAATTTAGCTCATAACATCGAAGCAAGCATTTGGACTTGGAATTACAATGAGTTTCAATATTTTCAGAATCAGCAGGCAAAGGTACATTTTGGTACTGACCTGCCAGAAGCTGAATTTGATCAAGCTGTTGTTTTTGTTCCAAAATCAAAAGAGCTACTCAATTATATCTTGCACAATTTAGTCAGTCGTTTAGCCGTTGGCGCTTCGATTTTCTTGGTTGGAGAGAAAAAAGGTGGGGTAGAACGTGCTGCAAAACAACTCCAGCCTTATGGTCAAGCCATCAAGCTTGATAGCGCACGTCATTGTCAAATGTGGCAACTCACCACAGATAAAACCGTGACAGCAAAGCCATTAGCAGAATGGGCGCAAGTCTATAATGTTCCAACACCTGCCGGAGAACTTAGCATTTGTGCACTCCCTGGTGTGTTTAGCCAAAATCGTCTAGATATTGGAACTGCAGTGCTTTTACCTTATCTCAAACAAGTGACGTCTGGAAAGATTGCGGACTTTGGTTGTGGTGCAGGTGTCATCAGTGCTTATCTGAGTAAACTTAATCCGAAAAATCGTATTTTTGCTTTAGATGTCGATGCTTTTGCTTTAGCATCAACGCAAATGACGTTTGAAAAAAATAATTTACCTTTAGAACAACTTGAAATAAAAGCAGTCACAGGGATTGAAGATGCGCCATTGTTCTTACACGCCATTGTGAGTAACCCTCCATTTCACCAAGGTATTCAAACAGATTACAATGCCAGTGAAACGTTATGTAAAACTGCGAGACGACATTTAAAATCAGGTGGTGAATTATGGATTGTGGCAAACCGCTTCCTAAATTACCCATTACTCATTGAGCAGAGTTTTAGTCAATGTACGACTAAAGCAGATCAACAAGGCTTTAAAGTGCTGTTCGCCAACACTCAAAAAAGTAGTAAGGAATAACGATGAGCGAAACAGATCATCCTCAACTCCAGCGTAAGCTTGGAGCACGACATTTAAACATGATCGCCATTGGCGGTTCTATTGGTACAGGGTTATTCCTTGCTTCGGGTCAAACGATTGCCACCGCTGGACCTGGTGGTGCATTACTTGCTTATGTTCTGATTGGTATCATGATTTATTTCTTGATGACCAGTTTAGGTGAACTTGCAACCCACAATCCAACATCAGGCGCATTCTTTACCTATGGTAATAAGTATGTAGAAGAAGGTTTTGGTTTCGCACTCGGTTGGAACTACTGGTATAACTGGGCCATTACCGTTGCATTTGAATTGGTTGCTGTTCAATTCATCATGAAGTTTTGGTTTCCAGACATCCCCGGCTTTTGGTGGAGTGCGCTATTCCTTGCGATTATCTTTTGTATCAATGCCTTAACTGTAAAAGGCTTTGGTGAAAGTGAATTTTTATTTTCACTGGTTAAAGTGATTGCCATCATCTTCTTTATTGTCATTGGCTTATTCATGATTGGTAAAATCATGTTAGATCCAACAGATTCAATTACCAAGAATTGGACCGTTGGTGAAGCGCCATTTGTAGGTGGCTTTCAAGCCTTAGTCGGTGTGGCCATGATCGCTGGATTCTCGTTCCAAGGGACGGAGATGGTCGGTGTTGCTGCAGGTGAATCTAAAGATCCGAAAAAAACCATTCCAATCGCCATTAAACAAATCTTTTGGCGTATTCTTTTATTTTATATCTTGTGTATCTTTATCATTGGTACATTGGTTGCGTATACAGATCCAAACCTTGCACTTGCTGCGGAAGGTGATGGAAACATTACCCTGTCACCATTTACCCTGTTATATGAAAAAGCAGGTTTAGCATTTGCAGCAGGCTTAATGAATGCGGTGATTTTGACTGCAATTATGTCTGCAGGTAACTCAGGTATGTATTCATCAACACGTATGTTGTTTGATATGGCACGTGAAGGTAAAGCGCCACGAGTTTTCTCTAAACTCGATCTTCGCGGTGTACCTATGAATGCACTGTATGCAACAACGGCAATTGCGGCACTGTGTTTCTTAACCACCTTTATTGGTGAAAGTGTCGTGTTTACGTGGCTGTTAAACATGTCAGGTATGTGCGGTTTTATTGTCTGGTTAGGTATCGCAATCTCACATTATCGCTTCCGTAAAGGTTATTTGGCTCAAGGCTATAAACTTGAAGATCTCGCTTATCGTGCAAAATTCTTCCCTTTTGGTCCATGGTTTGCCTTTATTCTTTGTGCCATCATTATACTTGGCCAAAATGCAGAAGCTGTGCTTGATGGAAAATGGATGAGTGTGTTGTCTACCTATATCAGCATTCCACTGTTCCTTGTTATCTGGCTTGGCTATAAGTGGAAACACAAATCTAAATTGATCGCTTATGATCAGATGGATGTACAACCCATTCAAGTCGAAAAAGAGTAACTCATTTGATGTAAATAAAGCAGCTTTTTAGCTGCTTTATTGTTTTTTTATAACAGCAATTCAACGTGAATTAAAAATTAATTTGCTATGTTTCATTGACAAAGTTTTTTTTCTTTATAGAATAACGCCCATTGGATCATTTCCAACCAGAATTTTCACCTTTGATTTTAAATCAAAAAGTAGAGGAGTACGACGTGCATCAACTTGAGAAAACTTTAAATTAAGATTAAGCAGTCGTCTACTCACGGGCACTGAATTAATCAAAGTGTCCGAATGTCAGTCAAACCTAGCATTCGCTAGGTTTTTTATTGTCTTTAAATTTGAATCGATCATTGCTTTGACAATAGTGTTTTAACCGCCTTCGGACAATAAAAAAATTTGCTTCGAGAAAAAAAATGAGCATACAAATGATTTTAAACGCCAAAGCAGAATATGGCGTTCCTGTAAAAATTTATACCAAAGATGTGGATGAAGAAAGTCTAACGCAACTGCGGAAAATGGCACAATTGCAATTTATTCATTCGCATATCGCGGTCATGCCAGATGTACATTTGGGTAAAGGCGCAACTGTGGGAAGTGTTATTCCCACCAAGAATGCCATCATTCCTGCTGCGGTTGGCGTGGATATTGGTTGTGGTATGAATGCATTAAGACTTAGTCTAAAAGCATCTCAGCTACCCGATAATTTAAGCACTTTACGCAATGCCATTGAAAGAAAAGTGCCCGTCGGCTTTGAAATGCACAAACAAATCAAAGCAAAGGCTTCAACCCTTTCATCCTTAGATAAAAAGCTCCAGCAAATTACAGACAAACACCCTGCTTTAAAACGCATGTTACGCAGCTTTGATGTCACATGGCAAAAACAACTCGGTACTTTAGGTGGTGGTAATCACTTTATTGAACTGTGTATTGATGAAAATGATGATATCTGGGTCATGCTACATTCAGGTAGTCGTGGTTTAGGTAATGTGATTGGCACTTACTTTATTGAACGTGCCAAGAAAGAAGCGCAACATCGTTTTGGTCATGTGCCTGATAAAGACTTGAGCTACTTTGCAGAAGGTTCGACGAATTTCGATGATTATGTAGAAGCTGTAGAATGGGCACAAGATTATGCTTTTGAAAACCGACGTGAAATGATGCGTTTAATTTTAGAAGCGATTCGCCCTTTATTACCAAGTTTTCAAATGACCAAAGAAGCGATTAACTGTCATCATAATTATGTACAGAAAGAACTTCACTTTGGTGAAGACGTCTTTGTTACACGTAAAGGTGCAATTCGTGCAGGACTCGATGAATATGGGATTATCCCCGGTTCAATGGGCGCGCAATCTTTTATTGTTAAAGGCAAAGGTAATCCAGATTCGTTTTGTTCATGCTCACATGGCGCAGGACGTAAAATGAGTCGCTCTAAAGCCAAACACTTGTTTAATCAGCAAGATTTGATTGCACAAACAGTAGGCGTTGAGTGCCGTAAAGATAAAGGTGTGGTTGATGAGATTCCAAGTGCCTACAAGGATATTCATCAAGTTATGGCCAATCAAAATGATTTGATTGATGTGGTCCACACACTGAAACAAGTATTGTGTATTAAAGGCTAAAGCTGAAATAGCCCTCAATTTTTATCATGAATCTCAGTAAATTTCGATTTACTGAGATTCACATTTTTAATTAAATTAACAATAACGTACAGATTGAATATAAGGATCAATCACAATTGCTTGCTGACAAATTCCTTCAGCTAACCGCTGTTGTTCAAAGACAGCTTTCGGCATGGCATCAAAATTATCATAGAAACAAATTTCCTGATCATTTATCGAATAAACCAACGAATGATTTCCAACGCCTTCTAAAGTGTCATAAAAAACAATGATATTGCACCCTTGTTCAATATAGGCTTGAATTTCTTGATAGCTTAGCGCTGGACTAATCTGCAACCCTAACTTCTTCGCGTCTTGATAACGGACGATTTCTTTTTCATGAATATTCGAGTCTTCATCTGTATAAAAAGACAGATCAAAACCTAATTTTTTTAACCCAACAGCTAAGCCAATCGTAAAAGTACCATCCTCTGCATCGTGATGACAAAGTTTAACCAGCTGTTGAATATCTAACTGAATTGAGTAATTTTGCAATAACATCCAAACAGCAAAAATTCCGCAATTTGATTCGAGGTCTAATAAGGCTTTAGGCAGTTGCACACTCATTCAATTTTCAAACTTGTAGAAATCACAATCAACAATTATAACGCTGTAAGATCAAATTGAGAGGCTTTATCAAAATTACTTAATTTTTAAAGTCACTGTTACTCGTCTATTTTTCACTCTACCCTCAGCTGTTTTATTATCAGCAATTGGCTTGGTTGGTCCTAAACCGAGCGTAATCAATTGCTCTGGATTGACCTGATATTCGTTTAAGAGAAAATCTTTGACAATATTCGCGCGTGTTAAAGAAACTTTATTATTTGCAGCCAAAGAACCAGTACTGTCTGTATGACCTTCAATGTAAAGAACAAAATTTTTATTGTCTTTCAATAATTGTGAGGCAACAGATAAAGTAGGTTTATACTCAGCTTCAATGTCTGTCGATTTCGGTTGAAAATATATGGACAGCCCATTTTTCAATGACTTCACTTCGTTTGGATACTGTTTTTGGATTGAAACACGATTTGAATTTATTGGTGTCGACGTACAGGCATTTAATGCCATGAGTACCAGTCCTAAAATGATATATTTCATCGTTAACCTGTAATTATTAAATTCTGATTCAATTTTATTAAGATATTCTAGAATTATAAGGACTTTAAATAAAAAAGCGACTCAATTGAGTCGCTTTTTTATTCACTAAATAAAGGATTATTTAGTTACAGTACGGCTACCAGTGATTGTCGCGAATACACGACGGTTCATAGCACGACCTTCTTTAGTTTTGTTGTCAGCAATCGGTTGATCCCAAGCGAAACCTTGAGTAGACAAACGAGATGCATCGATGTTGTACTCGCTTACAAGCGCTGATTTAACAGAGTTAGCACGAGCTAAAGATAAACGTTCGTTTAACTTACGTGGACCAGTGTTATCTGTATGACCTTCAATACGAGCAGTCGCATTCGGGAATGTAGTTAACGCATCAGCAACTTTAGCAACTTCTGGCTTGTATTGATCTTTGATGTTTGATTTGTTTGTATCAAAGAACACACGAAGTTCCATGTTCAAATCTTCAGTAAGAACTTGTGGAGCTGGTTCAACTGGAGTTGGAGCAACTGGAACCACTGGAGCAACTTCTACTACAGGAGCAGCAGGCTTCAAGTGACCACCAAGAACTACGTTAAGACCTGCAAGAGCAGTATAGTTCCAGAATTTTTCGTCAAAGTTATAAGTACCACGAGCTTCAGTACGAAGAGATAAAGCATCGTTTAAGCGCCAGAAAGCACCAACACCAGCATTACCTAAAGTACCTTCTTCGTTGTTATGGTAAGACATGTCATCAAGTTTATACTTGTAATGACCAGCACCTAACAATACATACGGTTTGATTTTGCTGTCATAGTTTTTAGTGATCAAATCAGAAGTAGCATAAAAGTTACCGTTGATTTGAGTTTGCTTGTATTCAGAACCAGCTACGCCAGTACCGTCAAGATCACCTTTAACTTGGTTATATTCAGCTTCAAAACCTAACCATGGAGTAAGTTCTACACCAAGTGCAGCACCAACGAATAAATCGTCTTGTAATTCAGGGCCGTTAGTTAACTCGCCTTTATTACCACCATTGTTGTGTTGAGTGTCTTGGAAAGTGTAACCAAGTAGTAAAGGTGTAACAGTTACACCAGCATTAGCAGCAGCGAATGGAGCGGCAACAAGCATAGCAAGTGCGATACGACTCAATTTCATGGATATCCTCCAGAGATAACAATTGTTGTTCAAGCTTAGCCTAAAATTTATTGGCTATCCTGAGATAAATTTTAATACCCCAGTATTATTTTTAAGCTACTCACGTTGAATCATACAAACACTTGAGGCTTTTTCCAAGTGCTTGATAACTTTAATCAAGTAAATTATTGACAAAATTACTTACAATTTCCGTTGTAATTCGGTAACTTTTTACTCAATTTTTTTGCGTGGATCGCTTATCTTTTTGCTACGTGCATTTTAGCAGTAAAAGAAACTGATAGTAATAAATATTTTACTACGTTAACATTTCAATTAAATTTAATAGAAAAATCATTATTTTTCAAATAAAAAACAAGACTTAACAGAAGACCCAAAGATGTATTTTTATTGTAAAGCGCGAGGTCTTACCTTGTTCGAGCTGATCACCACTATTTGTATCCTTACAATTATCTGCTTAATCTGTTTGCCCCATTATCATAATTGGATGCAAAAACAAGAGATTAGAATCATTTCCACACATATTCAACAGCATGTTTCTTATGCAAGAAGTCAAGCTTTAGTTCGACATACCACTGTAGTGATTTGCTCATCTGAAGATTTAATTCGATGTGAAAAAGATAAATGGAACAAAGGATTACTTATTTTTACAGACAAAAATAAAAACAAGCAGATTGATGAGGATGACCACATACTCCTCAAAACTGAAAATAAAATTAAATATGGCAAGCTGACTTGGGTGGGAGGTGCCAGCAGTAGAGATGTATTGACTTTACAAGGTGATACAGGCTTACCCAGAGGTTCACCTGGAAGTTTCTATTATTGTAGCCAATATGATGCAGAAAATAATAAGCGCTACAAAATCGGACGAATGGGCGCGATAAATTTAGGACCACCACCTGAATGTTAAAAACTGTTCTCTACGGTCAGCATATATTCAATCGCTAGACTTTATTCTTATACTATTTTTTATATACTGCTTAGGTTTTGGATATATTCACAGAATAATCATTTGGAGATTAAAACAATGACTGACATCGTAATTGTGAATGGTGCACGTACAGCTATGGGTGGTTTTCAAGGAAGCCTGACCAGTTTGACTGCGCCAGAACTAGGTGCTGCGACGATTAAAGAAGCCATTGCCCGTGCGGGCTTACAACCAAATGATGTACAAGAAGTCATTATGGGATGTGTTTTACCTGCGGGTTTAAAACAAGGCCCGGCCCGCCAAGCAATGCGCAAAGCTGGCTTACCTGATTCAACCGGTGCTGTAACCATTAACAAATTGTGTGGTTCAGGCATGAAAGCAGTTATGCAGGCTGCGGATGCAATCAAAGCAGGTTCAGCAGATGTGATTGTTGCTGGCGGTATGGAATCAATGACCAACGCACCTTATCTTTTGCCAAAAGCACGTAGCGGATATCGCATGGGCCATGGCGAAGTAAAAGACCATATGTTCTTTGATGGGCTAGAAGATGCTGAAACAGGTCGTTTAATGGGTTCTTTTGCCCAAGATATGGCAAATAGTAAAGGCTATACCCGTCAACAGATGGATGATTTTGCGATTCGTTCTTTACAACGCGCACAAAAAGCCATTACTGAAGGTTGGTTTAAAGACGAAATCGTTTCTGTCACAGTTTCAAGCCGTAAAGGCGATGTTGTTATCGATCAAGATGAACAACCATTTAATGCCAATATCGACAAAATTCCTAGCTTACGCCCTGCTTTTGCCAAAGATGGAACGATCACGGCAGCCAATGCCAGTTCAATTTCAGATGGTGCATCTGCGCTGGTTTTAACCTCTGCGGATCATGCTAATGCAAAAGGTCTTCAACCTTTAGCAAAAATTGTTGCCTATGCTTCAAACTCACAACATCCCTCTGAATTTACCATCGCCCCAGTAGGTGCAATCCAAAAGGTACTGAATAAAACCGGTTGGGATGTTCAAGATGTTGACTTATGGGAAATCAATGAAGCATTTGCTATGGTTACCATGTGCCCTATCGATGAATTTAAATTGGACGCTGAAAAAGTCAATATTCATGGTGGTGCATGTGCCCTCGGACATCCTGTTGGTTCTACAGGCTCACGCATCATCCTGACCTTGATTCATGCTTTAAAACGTACGGGTGGGAAAAAAGGTATTGCTGCCCTTTGTATTGGTGGTGGTGAGGCAACTGCTGTAGCGATTGAAATTCTTTAAGCACCTCAATCATTGAATTAAAAAGAGGCGTCTACGACATGGTAGGCCCCTCTTTTATTTTGTATTCACCTGAATAACTTAAATATCGCTCAATTCATAATTAAGGATTTAAATTTTTCTGCTCTGGGATCGGGGCAATATAGGCAATAATCAGCATCACAAAACCCGCGCCCAAGAAAGAAATCACGCGTGTTAACGTTCCAATATGAGATAAATCAAACAGTACCAATTTTAAGGTGACAATTACCAAAATGCTTCCCCCTAAAATCCATAAAGGACGTAATAACTTACGGCTAGCAAAGCTCATCGCAATAAAGGCTAAGCTCACCCAAAGTAAGGTTAGGCTCAGTTGCGCAGTGGCATCTTGCCAAAGACTCAGTTGGTTATAAGGTGTAGCAAAATACACATGTAAGGCTCTTAGAATGATATAGCTACTCAGCCATAACAAACTTAAAACACACAGCACAGCAAGTATCCCATGGTCAATACCCTGCTTTAAACCGTGGTTAAATTGAAGATTTAGCATCCAGAAAAAACCAATTAACATGGCGATACTGACCAAATCAAATGGGTTTAAGACTGGCAATAAATATCCTTGAAATGCTTGTTGTGAAAATAGCTGAGAACAAATCATCCAAATCAACATCAGTAACAAACTGCTTCGCGTTTGCCAAAACATCGTCCATTCTGAGTTCTTCTGAAAAAAGCACCATCCACAAAACACTAAAGGTAAAATGACCACGCTGATATAAGGCATCGTTGCAATTAAACTAAGACTGCTTAGACTTAAACTGATTAAAACACCTAAACTGAGCCATTCACTTTCAAACTGTAGCCATTTTGAAGGTCTTAACCAGACTGCCGCTAGCACTAAACCTGAAACTGCGATACCCCATCGTTCAATATCACTGGTCCATAGCAACATGCCATTTTTACTGATATCCAATAATAAAATGAGTGTAAATACATAGACGGGAATTACCCCAATCCATTTTGGAATCAACCATGTTGATCTGGCCTTTAGCCATAACATCAATTCATTCATCAACAGATAAGCAATAACCACAATCAATACACTATATATATATCGATTTTCTCCCTCTAAGTGATCAAGCAATAATGCAAGAATCATCGTGGTTGCAGAAATCATCAGCAGGCTTAAAAACAAGGTCGTTACTGAACTGATCTGTTTGCGAAAATCATCACGGCTATTTGCCAATAACACCACGGCGATATAGCTTAAACTTAAGCACCAATACATCGTGGTTGGAAAATCAGGCAATTCAAACAAGTAATAAAGGCTTGAACAACCTGCAACAATCAACAAGGCAATCGCCATATAACGACTTATCACCGATTGTCGATATAAAGCAAAGCCAAAAATACAGAGGCCTTCAACAGCCCAACCCACCACACTCCACTGACCATGCAGAAGAATCGGTGGAATTAAAGCAATAAAAATCAATGCCAAACTAAAATAACTTTGAGAAATCAGTTGAATAGACTGGTTACGTTTTGAAAGTTGGTAAATTCCTGCAAACACCACAGCAAAACCCAAGCTAAAACCAGCAAGGATCAGTTCTTGATGAAAATACATTAAATATAAGAATAAATAGCCAATAATCGGTGCACCAAAAATCAACGCAACATCTAAACTGGGTTTCAGTTTAAATTGCTCAAGATCCTGTTTGGCGATCAATTGACTGAATCGAAAACCAAGCCAAATGAATACTGTGAGATGTGCAAGAATAAGTATCGTGAGTGACTGTTTTTCTTGACTATAGCCATGATAGAACGCATAACCACCACCAATGATTACAGTCACTAAAAAACCGATCTGATTTAAATATTTCCAAGGTCTTAAGGTACTGAGTATAGCAATCGCAATGTTAATCACTAAATAATAAGCCATCAGTTCTGCTACCGTTGCATTTCGCACAGGCAACGTAAATGGCGCAATATAAGCAATAAGCACTGCCATCAATGCCAATTCCACGCTTTGCTGCTTTAAACTTAAACTCAGTGTCAGTGCCATAATTACAGCAAAACACAAACTTGCCAGATAAAGACTCGGAATCACCTGATTGTAATAGGCAAAGAATAAAGTTAAAAATAATCCCGCCAGCCCCAAACCCTCTATTGCCAAGGCAAAACTGCGATTTTTATTTTGTAGCAACACACCCAACGCGGTGATTGCACCACTGGACAAGGCAACGATTGAAAGTTTGACGGCTAAACTTAATTGCCAATGCTCTGTCGCAAAACGTAGCAGTAACACAATACCAATCACCAAAACCAAGATTGCAACTTTCAAAACAGGATTGCCTTGAAAAATCCATTGGCGAATTTGCCCCATTAAGTTCAGCGACGAATCTTGTGGCGTGCCGATGTTGTGTTGTATAGATGATGGATGCTTTAAATCTGGAGATTGTTGTTCTGACAAATTCAAGTGTTGAATTTGCAATTGAACTTGGCTCAAATAGCGCTCTAAACGGCGTAACCAGCGTAAGAAAAAGAAAATCCAAGCAGTTAGACCTAAACCCACCATCCAGCTCAAATGCAGTGTTAAACCTACAACAGCAATAATCGAAGAGACATATAATGGCACTTTCGAGGTGCTTTGCAGTGGAACCCGTGTCTGTTGCGCGATCTGTTGCAATGGATCTTGAATCGCATCCACATACTGCATCACACTCATGATAAATGCCAAACCACAGATGTAGGTCAATATCCGTACATCCAAAAACCATGCACTGACTGCGATAATGATCAGCATCATTAACCAAATGATGCGAATTTCACTCTGCCCTTTGAGCATATTTCATCTTTCTCGATCCTGAGTAACTCGATGATACAACAGCCTTGCCTGATGATTATGTGAATTCATCAGATATTCAGTAACACAAGGATGACTGTTGCATCTTCGCAAGCGCAAAAAATCACGTACAATAAAGCGGTTATTTGAATTAGGAAAATATCAATGCCACCATTTGTATTGGTCGATGGGTCATACTTTTTATTTCGTGCTTTTCATGCACTCCCACCTTTAACCACATCAACTGGATTACAGACCAATGCGATTCGCGGGGCAATTTCTGCAATTCAAAAACTGATGCGTCGTGTGCAACCAACACATATGGCGGTTATTTTTGACACACCTGAACCCACTTTCCGCCATGTACTGTCACCGATATATAAAGGTGACCGCCCAAGCATGCCAGAAGAATTATCTCAACAAATCCCTTATTTGCATGCCTTGATTCGTGCTTTAGGTATTCCATTACATACGCTTCCGGGTGCTGAAGCGGATGACATCATTGGAACCTTGGCAAAACGTGCTGAAAAAGCCGGTCATCAAGTTTTGATTTCTACGGGTGATAAAGACATGGCGCAGTTGGTCACGGATAAAGTGACCCTCGAAGACAGTTTTAAAGACAAACCGATGGATGTCGATGGTGTAATCGAAAAATTTGGCGTCCGTCCAGATCAAATTATTGATTATTTAACCTTGATGGGTGATGCCTCTGATGGTATTCGTGGTGTACCTGGTGTTGGTGCAAAAACGGCCGCTAAGCTGTTAAATGAATATGGTACGATTGCTGGCATTTTAGAAAATGTTGACAATATCAAAGGTAAAGTTGGACAAAGTTTAAAAGACAACGTTGAAGGGATTGCACTTGATCATCAATTGGCAAGTATAGTTATCGATCTCGATTTAAGCTTGAGCTATGATGATTTAAAGCTGTGTGAACCTGATGTTGAAGCATTACGCAACTTGTATACTGAACTTGAATTCCGTAATCAATTACAATCGCTAGATCATCCAAACAATCCAAATAGCCCCGCCTATAAACAAACAACACAAAGTATTAGCAAAACTGAGCAGCCTGTTGAAAATGAAATTACAGATCAAGCAACAAGTTCGAGTGTTGATGACCGCCTTGGTGAAGCCACTTATCATACTGTTTTAAGTCAAGAAGCATGGGATAAGCTCTTCCAGCGCTTAAGCACAGAAAAACGTTTTGCAATTGACACTGAAACCACAAGTTTAGATTACCGTATCGCTGAAATGGTCGGTTTTTCAGTGGCTTTTGATGCCAATGATGCTTATTACATCCCTTTGGCACATGATTATGAAGGTGCACCTGAGCAACTCAATCGCGATGCGATTATTCAGCAAATCAAACCGATTCTTGAAGATCCAAGTGTTGAAAAAATTGGACATCATTTAAAATATGATGCACATATTTTTGAAAATCACGGTATCCATTTACAAGGCTGGTACTTTGACACCATGCTGGCCTCTTATGTCTTGAATGCAGTAACAACACGCCATGGTATGGATGATGTTGCGCGCGTTTATCTGAGCCATTTGACCACGACTTTTGAACAAGTTGCTGGTAAAGGTGCAAAACAAAAGACCTTTAATCAAATCGAGATTGAAACCGCTGGACATTATGCCGCAGAAGATGCGCATGTCACCTACCGTCTTTATGAAGTTTTAGAACGTAAGCTGAAAGAAATCCCTGAACTGATCAATATCTTACATCACATTGAAATGCCAGTAGCCAGTGTTTTGGCGACCATGGAAGAAAATGGGATTGAACTTGATCTAAGCTTCTTGGATCAGCTCAGTGTGGACTTTGCCAATACCATTCAAAATCTTGAAAATCAAATTATCGAAATCGCTGGCGAATCTTTTAATGTCGGTTCACCCAAACAAGTCGGTGAAGTTTTATTTGAAAAATTAGGTTTAAAAGGTGGCAAAAAAACTGCAACGGGACAATACAGTACCTCTGAAGCGGTTTTAGAAAAAATCGATCATCCAATTACTGAACTGATCATTGAGTATCGTGGTTTAACCAAGCTTAGAAGTACCTATACTGAAGCCTTAGTCAAACAAGCCAATCCCGATACCCATCGCGTACATACCAGTTACCATCAAGCCTTAACAGCAACGGGACGCTTGTCTTCAACCGATCCAAATCTACAGAACATTCCGATACGTGAAGAAATTGGTCGTCAGATTCGTAAAGCCTTTATTGCACCTCAAGGGCGTGTACTTTTGGCAGCCGATTATTCACAAATTGAATTACGTTTAATGGCGCATTTCTCACAAGATGATGCGTTGGTTGATGCCTTTCAAAATGGGCAAGATGTACACCGTCGTACTGCATCTGAGGTCTTGGGTGTCGCACTGGAAAATGTGACCTCCGATCAACGCCGCCAAGCCAAAGCCGTTAACTTTGGTTTATTGTACGGTATGTCTGAGTTTGGTTTGATTCGTCAACTGGGCTTTACTCGTGAAGAATCGCAAAACTATATTAAGCAATACTTCCACCGTTATCCGGGTATTTATGAGTATATGCAACGTACCCGCCAAGTGGCATTGGAACAAGGTTTTGTAGAAACCATTACAGGTCGTCGTTTATATACACCAGATATTGACGCTCGAAATATGATGGTGCGTAAAGGTGCGGAACGTGCTGCGATTAATGCCCCACTCCAAGGCTCTGCGGCTGAAATCATTAAAATGGCGATGATTGAAGTCAATAAAATCTTACCCCAAGATCAGGCCAAACTTTTACTTCAAGTACACGATGAATTGGTGTTTGAAGTTGATGAAGCTATTGCAGATCAATTGGCTGCACAGATTAAAGATGTAATGCAAAAAGTCGTCACCTTATCAGTACCTTTAGTTGTTGAAGTCGGTCAAGGTAAGAATTGGGGTGAAGCACATTAAGCCTTTGAAACATTCCCTAACTTTCTAGAACAGGGTTAGGGAGCGATCATCTTTTGTTGAAAACATACTCAATGTTATATTTTTAACATGCACAAAAAAAGGACTCTATTGAGTCCTTTTGCTATTTAAACCGGTGAATTAAAGACCTGTTAGCAATGCAATCGCAGCATAATCCATAACTTTTTCAGCAATGATCAATGCCAAAATCGCTAAAATTGGAGAAAGATCAATCATTCCCATATTTGGCATGATACGGCGGAACGGTGCCAATAACGGTTCAGCAAGCTCTTGAATGACTTCAATATAAGGTGATCTTGACTGAGTAAACATCACCACCCAACTGAGAATAATAGTCGCAAAAATTAAATAGCGACAAAAACGAATCAGGTCTTGGATCATGGTCACAAAAGTTAAAATGATCAAATGTACAGGACTATTGGGTATTGCACCTTGCAAGTACATCATTCCAAAAATTTTAAGCAGATATAACACCACCAGCAAAACCAATGCAGCTGTATTTACTCGCCCTTTGGCCAAAGGCGGAAAAATTCGCCCAAACATATCCACAATTTTTGTCGCTTTAACTGTCGACATCACCACTGGATTGTATGGACTCACCATGGCCAATTGCATTAAAAAACGAAAGAATACGAGCAAAATCGCTACGTTAATAATAATGCCAAAAATTTGCGCAGAATTTGCACCCATACTGGAACGTTCCTAAAAATCAATAATTATTTAATGCTGTCACTTAATTCTTGAGCCAGTTCCTGACTACGCTTCTGCGCAGCAGCTAAAGCTGTCTGAATATTTTGAGAAATTTGAGCACGATCAAATACTTCTAAAGCAGCTTGTGTAGTGCCGTTTGGAGAAGTCACATTTTTACGCAATTCTGATGGCGCATTTGAGCTGGTAATTGCCATTTGTGCTGCACCAAGTGCTGTCTGTAAAGTTAAAGCCGTAGCAACCTTCTCATCTAAACCCATATTTTTTCCAGCACGAATCATGCTTTCCATCATATAGAAGAAATATGCAGGACCAGAACCAGAAACAGCGGTCACAGCATCAATCTGTGCTTCAGAACTCACCCAAAGCGTTAAACCTGTCGCAGCAAGTACTTGTGTTGCCAATTCGCGGTCTTTAGCACTGACCTCTGGTTTCGCAAACATACCATGTGCACCAGTTTGAACCAAAGCAGGGGTATTCGGCATAACACGAACAACGCGCTCACTGCTGGTTAAGTCTGAAATCGTTTTAATTTCAGCGCCAGCAACGATCGAGATCAATAATTTATCTTCGAGTAAACCTTTTAAAGGTTTTAGTACCCCACCCAAAACTTGAGGTTTTACAGCAAAAACAACAATATCAGCATTTTTAATTGCCGCGATATTATCATCAGTCACATGAACATCTTTTTCTTGTAGCAATTGTCGAATGTTTTCAAAGGGGTCAGAAACTGTAATACGTGTTGCAGGTAATCCACGACTCAACAAGCCACCGATTAGGGCTTGTGCCATATTCCCACCACCAATGAAAGTAATATTACAATTTAACGCTGCACTCATGAATCACGCTCGACCTTAGTTTTTTAACTCAGAGATTAAATTTGGTTGCCATCCACCCACTTCACAATATTCAGATTGCGCCAACCAAAAACCATTTGGTGTAAACACCCCAAGCATAACATTATCTACACTTAATATTTGAATTGTATGACGCATCCACGGAAAAATATGTGCTTCTTGAATGGCTTTTTTCAAAGGCCAAGCACCGACTCTGCCATAAAGATGAATTTTTTCACCACCCAAACGCGGCTTTAATGTTAGCTTATGATTGAATAATGCAAAAGCCAGACCCATTTTAGAGCTTTCGATCTGAAACACACCAGATATGAATTGTAGCTGTTGATGAAGCTGGAATTGAACTTCCTGTTCTTGAGGTAATTGTTTAGATTTTGATGCTAAATATTGCTTTTGTTCAATTCGATACAACTGATTTTGATAACGTAAATAATAAAAATGATTCCAATGTAAAGCAGCTTGCGCATCTGTTTTAGACTCAATTACTTCATCTTGTAGCCTTTGCACCATGTCCAAGGCTGGGCGATATGTCCCCTCACCTTTCATCCATACCGATAGAAGTTGCCGCTGCCTAGCAGGGGAAAGAGAGGCCAACTTGGCTAAATCCAATTGTGCAGGATGACCACAAAAGCTTAAATCCTGCTGTACCACCTCATTGAGAATTTCATCAGCATCTTGCATTAAATAGCTGGTACGTGCCAATGCTTGCTGCATTTTAGGATAACGACTTTGCAAAATATGCCAAAGTTCATGTCTACACCATGCACGGTCATAATGTGTATCTAAATTGGAAGGATCGTCCACATAATCGATTTGCAGTTGCTCAACCCATTGGCAAATCTGCTCACGGGAAGTATCGAGTAAAGGTCGCCAAATCAGCAATTGATCGCGCTGATCGATGGATTGCATCGCAGATAGACCTGTAACCCCAGCACCTGACAACAAACGCAACATTAACGTTTCAGCCTGATCTTGCTGATGATGTGCAAGAACCAATACCTCATTTTCATCGATATGCTGTAAATAGGCTTGATAACGCGCTTGACGTGCTTGATTCTCAAGATTGCCTTGAGTGACTTGAACCGACTGAAGAATATAAGGAATATTCAGCGCTGTGCATTGTTGAGCCACAAAATCAGCCCACACATCACTGACTTTTTGCAGGTGATGATTAACATAAATTGCACGAATTTGTTTGGGGAAAAGTTGTGCCATCAGATGTAGCAACAGCATGGAATCCATACCACCACTACATCCGATTAAGAAACGGGTATTTTCAGGAAATTGAGAATACTGTTTTAAGAAGCCAGACCTAAATTGTCGCTGCCAAACTTCATTAAACGTTGATAACGTGCTTCGCATCGTTCTTCCGCAGTCATTGGCTGTAATTCATCAAGCGCTTGTTTTAACACATCCTTGAGTTTTTCCATAACCTCAAAAGGATGTAAATGAGCACCCTCACCTTCATCAACCACATATTCAACAATACCAATTTCTTTGAGCTTGTCAGCAGTTAATGCAAGTGCTTCACTGGCTTGTTCTGCTTTATCTGCAGTTTTCCAGAGAATAGAAGCACAACCTTCAGGTGAAATCACAGAGTAAATACTGTGTGACAACATAATAACGCGATCTGCAACACCGATGCCCAAAGCACCACCAGAACCACCTTCACCTAAAACTGTTGCAATGACTGGCACTTTAAGGCTTGAAAGTTGCGCCAAGCTGGTTGCAATTGCTTCTGCTTGTCCACGCTCTTCAGCACCAATACCCGGGTATGCTCCCATGGTGTCAACAAAGGTAAACACAGGAAGATTAAAGCGTTCCGCCATATCGAGTAAGCGTTGCGACTTTCTGTATCCTTCAGGATTACACATCCCAAAGTTATGCTGTAATTTTTCACGCGTACTACGACCACGGTGTTGGCCCACAACCATTACGGGTTGACCGTTAAAACGGGCCAATCCACCCACCATCGCACCATCATCACCGTATAGACGATCACCATGCAAGGTATCAAATTCAGTAAAGATTTCGCCTACGTAATCCAAAAATTGCGGACGCTCAGGGTGACGTGCAATTTGAACCGTTTTCCAAGCTTGAGATTGAGCAGCTTTATTTTTCATAAGTCGAGTATTATCCCTAATTCACCGATGGATTACGCATCGGAAGTTTAGGTTTAAGTGATATAAAATGATTGATCACTCTATCATCACCAAACCTTTAAGTTAATCGATAAACTGTTCCGACTGAATATTCAATTCAATGTCCCAATGCTTAAATTGCACTTGCTCATCATGCAAATCTGCAACCAGCAATGGCCATTGTTTGGCATCACCAGAAACGCTGAGTTGCCATTGTTGCTCATTCTCTACCGTCAATTCAATGGCAGGAAGCATCTCATCGCTACGACTATGATTTAGTAAAACTGCAAGACGAAGTAACAAACACAAGTACACAAGCTTGTTGCCACCCACTTTTAACACGTCTAATTTGGCATCTACGCGTAATTTACGACGGTGATGAGCGACCAAATGTGACAAATGGTTTTGATCAATTTGTGAAAAACCAGGGATGTCTGAATGTTGTAATAAGTAAGCACTGTGCTTTTGATAACCACTATGACTAATGGCTAAACCGATCTCATGCAAATAAGCAGCTCGACGCAACAGATCACTATCATCACTGTTTAAGTTAAGTGTGCTGGCCACAGCATTAAACAAATGTTGTGCTGTTTCAACCACACGCTCAGCTTGTTTTGCATCTGCACCATAGCGTCCCATCATCGCCTGTACACTACGATCGCGAATATCTTCATGTTGGAAACGGCCGAGCAAGTCATACATTACACCTTCACGTAATGCCCCATCCGAATACACCAATTTATCAATATTCAAGACTTCAAACACAGCATAAAGGATCGCTAAACCCGCAGGTAATACTGCTCGGCGATCTTCTTTTAAACCATCAAATTCCATATCTGAAATATTTTTAAATTTCAGCAATTTATCTTTTAATTTTTCTAAACCTTCACGAGTCAAATTCTCTTGCTCATCACTCCAGCCCATATTGACTGCAATTTGACGGCACGCTTTGATGGTTCCACTAGAACCCACCACAGTATCCCAGCCCGCAGCTTTATAGGTATTTGCAATCGAAGATAATTCTTTTCGTGCCGCAACCACAGCTTTATCAAAAGCTTTGTTGTTAATATCACCATCGGCAAAGTAGGCTTTAGTAAAAGCCACACAGCCCATCTGTAAAGATTCAGTATGAATCGGCTCAAACTCTTCACCAATAATCAGTTCAGTAGATCCACCACCAATATCGATCACCAAACGTCGACCACTATTGGCCATGGTATGTGAAACACCCAAGTAAATGAGTCGGGCTTCTTCTCGTCCCGCAATAATTTCAATGGGTTTTGGCAAGATCTCCGCTGCTTTTTGAATAAATTCATGCCCATTTTTCGCTTGACGCAGCGCATTTGTCGCGACAATTCTGAGTCGAGTCGGCTGTACTGAACTTAAACGCCCAACAAAACGCGCTAAGCAAGCCAAGCCCCGTTGCTGTGCAGCTTCAGTTAAGTTTTTATTTTCATCTAATCCAGCCGCAAGCTGAACCTTTTCTGACATAGAAGCAACTTTCTTAACTTCACCATGATCCACACGAGCAATTGCCAAATGGAAACTATTTGACCCCATATCAATCGCAGCAAGTAATTCTTCATCAATCAAAAAATCAGACATTATTTATACAAACTCATACTGAATTGCTGCTTAGATTAATTCACATACACGCTTTTTAAAAGCCATTTATTTAGACAATTTGATGAGTCATTATTTTTTCAGCATATATGACAATTATGTGACAGTTTCACTGGTTTTTCTAAAGATCCGATTGTAAATATCGTGAGCATCAATTGGACAAACTCACAAATTAGAATGAAAATTTAAGTATCCCCCTACATTGTTAAAGATGACTATGTAATACTTATATCCATAGATAGATTCATCTTTAAAATATTTTGGAGCAAAATCCATGTCTGGCAATATCGTAAATACCACTGATGACAACTTTGATGCAGATGTACTTCAATCTGATATCCCTGTAATCGTAGATTTCTGGGCAGGCTGGTGTGCACCGTGTAAAGCGATTGCACCAGTCCTTGAAGTACTTTCAACTGAATTTGAAGGTAAAGTTAAAATCGTTAAAGTGGATGTAACTGCATGTGAAGCAACTGCGGTCAACTACAACATTCGTAACATTCCAGCATTATTGATGTTTAAAAATGGTGAAGTTGTTGCTCAACAAATTGGTGCAGTGCCAAAATCTAAATTAACTGCATTCATTGAAGAAAATATTTAATTTGCTGAATTTATACATTATTTGTATAAATCTAGGAAAATGAGAAATACGCTTGATTTTCTAGCGTATTTTTTTTCGACTATAATTTGACAAACTTGTTGATCTAACTTATATTCCATGCTCAAGGAACATTAGGATTCTCTTCCTGTTTCTTAAAGGACAACACATAAGATCGCCGTTCGGCAACAGAAATTGTTTTACATATTTCTCCTCGAAAGAACTACATAGATTCTGAGTTTGTTTTTGTGTCTATACAATTTCAACTCACCTATTACACTGCTGGCGACTTTTGCTTCTTTTCTCTTTATCTGTGTTCCACACATCCTTATTCAATCTGACCATTTATGAATTTAACTGAACTCAAGAAAAAACCGATCGGCGAACTCATTAAAATTGCTGAGTTTATGGGCCTTGAAGGAATGGCTCGTAACCGTAAGCAAGACATCATTTTTGCCATCCTCAAACGCCATGCAATGAATGGCGAAGAAATTTTTGGTGATGGTGTTCTTGAAATTTTGTCTGATGGTTTCGGCTTTTTACGCTCCGCTGCAGGTTCTTATCTTGCAGGTCCGGATGATATCTATGTTAGTCCTTCACAAATTCGTCGTTTTAATCTACGAACTGGTGATACGATTACAGGTACGATTCGCCCACCTAAAGAAGGTGAACGTTACTTTGCATTATTAAAAGTTAATCAAATTAACTATGACACCCCTGAAAACTCACGCAATAAAATTTTATTTGAAAACCTCACACCACTTTTCCCAACTGAGCAATTGGTTATGGAACTGGGTAATGGTTCTTCTGAAGATTTGACAGCGCGTGTCGTGGACTTGGTTGCACCCATCGGTAAAGGTCAACGTTCAATTATCGTAGCACCGCCAAAAGCGGGTAAAACGATGTTATTACAGAACATTGCTCAATCTATTGTGCGTAACAATCCTGAATGTTTCTTGATTGTTCTTCTGATCGACGAACGTCCTGAAGAAGTGACAGAAATGGAACGTACTGTGCGTGGTGAAGTTGTTGCATCAACCTTTGATGAATCTCCAGCTCGCCATGTCCAAGTTGCTGAAATGGTGATTGAAAAAGCCAAACGTCTGGTAGAGCACAAAAAAGATGTTGTGATCTTACTTGACTCAATCACGCGTTTAGCCCGTGCTTATAACACTGTTGTTCCTTCATCTGGCAAAGTACTTACCGGTGGTGTTGATGCACATGCCTTAGAACGCCCTAAACGTTTCTTTGGTGCTGCACGTAATATCGAAGAAGGCGGTTCTCTCACCATTATTTCGACTGCATTGATTGAAACAGGCAGTAAAATGGATGAAGTGATCTACGAAGAATTCAAAGGTACAGGTAACCAAGAAATCATCCTTGATCGCCGTATTGCTGAAAAACGCGTCTTCCCAGCAATGAATATCAAAAAGTCAGGTACGCGTCGTGAAGAGCGTCTTATGAGCGAAGAAAACCTACGTAAAGTATGGATTCTTCGTAAACTTCTTCATCCTATGGATGAATTAGTGGCGATGGAATTCTTGTTAGATCGCATGAAAGAAACCAAAACCAATGATGATTTCTTTGATCAAATGAAGCGCAAAGCTGCCAACTAATTCCATAAATACTTAAAAAGGCTACTCTAAGAGTAGCCTTTTTATTTGGTTGACATTATTTACATAAATATACAATCATCGAGTTTCAACGTTACACGATATTGCAAATATTTGAATATAAAAATTATTCATCAAGATTTTTTATATTTATTAATAACTTATTTATCAATAAACCAATCTAAAAACGCAACTTGATTGTAAAATACTGTTAAAAAAACATCATTTTTTCATCAATTTGGTCAGTTTTTTTAAGATAAACAGTAGCAATTCAAAATGCGCAGTGATAGCATATTCGCATACCAGTTAGACTGCTCATGCAAAAAGCAAAAAACAGGCTAACTTGGGTTTTTTGTCTCTATTAAATTTATGAGAGTGATGCCATGTTATTCAAAAAAATCGCTATTGCTGCTGCAGTTGCTACTACTTTAGCTTTCGTTGGTTGTGCTAAAAAAACTGAAGAAGCTGCTGCTGATGCAAACGCTGCTGCTTCTCAAGCTGTAGAAGCTGCTTCTGAAGCTACTGCTGCTGTTGACGCTGCTGCTGCATCTGCTACTGATGCTGCTGCTGACGCTACTGCTGCTGCATCTGATGCTACTGCTGCTGCTGCAGACGCTTCTGCTGCTGCTTCAGCTGCTCAATAATAATCGCTTAGATTATTATCAAGAAAAGAGAACCTTTTAGGTTCTCTTTTTTTGCTTTGTTTTTTACTTTAAAGTTTAAATCATCATAAACAAGCTGTATCACCCTTCGCTACTGAACCCGTAAATCCAACAAGTACAAAACCACACCACTCTATTTTACTTTGCTTATCAACCGTTAAAATTGCAAGCGTATTGGATCATCTTAACCAATACTAGAATAGCTTTACTTATTTGCATTTTTATAAAGATACTAAGAATTTTCTTAAAATAAATTTATCCCGCATAAGGGTCTCACTTTTACCCAACAATTACACTATCTCTCACTACTCTGTTTTTTAACCAAACCTCACGCACATAAACCCATTTGATCTTTGGGTATTGGGATAAAAAAGCGATATTCCAGTCTTATCACTGTGATTACAGCAAAAATTAGTTAATCGAATCCAAATGATGTTTATTTCTGGCAATAAAAAACCCCAAGCAGATTACTCAGGGTTTTTATCTTACAAAACTTTTAGATTACAGAGCTTTCATCTTACGACACACAAATTGCCGATTAATCTTCTTGTTCTGTACCCACACGTTGTCTAAATTTTTGACCTGCACGGAATGTTACAACTCGACGTGCTGAGATTGGAATCTCTTCTCCAGTTTTAGGATTTCGACCTGGACGTTGACGTTTGTCACGTAGTTCAAAATTTCCGAAACCTGAAAGTTTGACTTGTTCGCCTGCAATTAATGCTTGGCTAATCTCGTCAAAGAACAACTCGACCATTTGTTTTGCTTCACGACGGTTTAAACTCGTAAGCTCACTTAAATGATCAGCCATTTCTGCTTTTGTTAATGCTGTCATGAGGCCCTCAATGTCGCTTGATAAGTGTCTTCTAACACTTGAATAATATGATCCATACCGGATTTAATCTCAGCATCTTCGAGTGTACGTGATGGATGTTGCCATAACAATGCAAATGCTAAAGAGCGCTTACCTTGTTCAACACCTTGCCCTGTATACACATCAAATAACCAAGTAGAGTCTAAAAGCTCTCCACCCGTTTTTTCGATAAGTTGCTGAATTTCACTAACATTAATCTTATCACTAATTACAAGCGCAATATCACGTCTAACCGATGGAAATCGTGATAATTCTGTAAAATTAGATACATAAGTTTGCAAAACAGCCGATTGGTCGAGCTCTGCGATCCAAGTTGTGCTCAAATCCAGTGCATTTTCCAAAGATGGATGTAGACGACCTAAATAACCTACTGATTTCCCATCCACGAGAATTTCCGCAGATTGACCTGGATGTAACCATTCACGATCAGAACGAACATATTCAACTTGAACACGTCCAGCTGCTAAAATTTCTTCGACCTCGCCTTTGAGATCAAAGAAATCCATAACTTGAGCTTTTCCATGCCAAGATTCAATTTGTTTTGATCCTACAGCAATCATAGCCAAAGTTGGAATCTGTTTCAAATCTTCTATACTTTTCGCGTTTTGATAATCAAAACGTAGCCCTAGCTCAAAGAAACGCACACGACTTTGTTGACGATTGATATTGTACTGAACACACGGAATTAAGCTTGAAAGTAAAGTTGAGCGCATGACCGCCAAATCACTTGAAATCGGATTTGCAAGCGCCAATGGATTTACTTGTGAATTCAATTGTTTTTCAAGTTTTAAATCTGCAAAACTAAAACTAATCGCCTCTTGATAACCCAGTGTTACTAAAGTTTGACGTAACTGAGTCAGTTCAAATTGATCCTGATGCTTAGCAAGTTTTACATCAATCACTGGCAGACTAATTTGAATATTGTCATAACCATGTATACGCGCAACTTCTTCAATTAAATCTTGATAAATTGCCATATCGTAACGATGTGATGGTGGTACAACAGTCCATTCACCTTCAGCTGTTACAGTCACATCACAACCTAAACGTTGCAGCGCATCTGTAATAAATGCAGTAGGAACTTGATAACCTAGCAATTGATCCACTTGCGCTTGATTCAACTCAATTGCTTCGCGTTTAGGCAACAATTCAGTTTTTTCAGATACGGTAATTGGACCGAAATCACCACCTGCAAGAGTTTGAATCAATTGTGAAGCGCGTTGCATTGCGATCATAGGCAATTCAAAGTCCACACCACGTTCATAACGTTGTGACGCATCTGTATGCAAACCATAACGACGTGCGCGCCCTGCGATATGTAATGGTGCAAAGAATGCAGATTCAAGGAAAATCTCAGTGGTTTCATCTGTTACAGATGAGGACAAACCACCCATGATGCCTGCGATCGCCAATGCTTTTACATCATCTGCAATCACCATAACATCTTCGGTCAATTCAATTTCTTGTTCATTTAACAAAACAAGCTTTTCATTTGCACTTGCCTGACGCACATGCACTGAACCTTGAACCTGACCACCATCAAACGCATGTAACGGTTGACCAAGTTCCATAAGCACATAGTTGGTAATATCAACAAGAATACTGTGTTGACGAATACCTGAACGTGCTAGAGCTTGCTCCATCCATGCAGGTGTAGCTGCTTTGGTATTTACATTTTTAATTACACGACCTAAGTAACGAGGGCAACCATCCGTTGTCACAACAACTTGCTTCTGATCAGCAATCGTAGTCAAAACCTCTTGAATTTCAGGTGCGGTTACAGGCAATTGGTTAATTACCCCAATTTCACGTGCCACCCCACGAATACTAAAACAGTCACCACGGTTTGGCGTGATGCTGATATCAATCACATGATCATCAAGATTTAAATATTCTCGAATATTTGTGCCTACAGGCGCATCAGCAGGAAGTTCTAACAGACCGTCAATTTTATCTTCAAGGTCAATTTCTGAAGCGCCGCAGAGCATCCCTTGTGATTCAACACCACGAAGTTTGCCTTTTTTAATTTTAAAATCGCCCGGAAGCACTGCACCAATGGTTGCAACTGGCACTTTCATTCCAGCACGTACATTTGGTGCACCACATACGATTTGCAAAGGTTCACCCGAACCAATATTCACTGTGGTGACACGTAAACGATCTGCATCAGGATGCTGTACAACAGTTAAAACTTCACCAATCACCACACCTGTAAATGGTTTAGCTGCGGGAACCAGTTCATCAACCTCAAGTCCCAACATGGTCAGTTGATCAGACAAAGTATCGCTATCAATTGCAGGGTTGACCCATGTGCGAAGCCAATTTTCGCTAATTTTCATTTCTAAAACCTATATTCAATATCTATGAATTCCTCTCTGACTCCCCTTTAAAAGGAGGCAGAACCCTTCGTCTCATTATCTTGGACATCCCCTCTCCTTTTAGGAGAGGTCAGGGAGAGGTATAAATTTGTTAAGCAAATTGGCGTAAAAAACGCACATCGTTTTGGTAGAACATACGCAAATCATTGATGCCATAACGCAACATTGCGAAACGCTCTACACCGAGACCAAATGCAAAGCCTTTATATTTTTCAGGATCAATACCCGCAGCTTGTAGAACATTTGGATGCACCATACCGCAACCCAAAACCTCTAACCAACGACCACGCTCATCCATAATATCCACCTCAGCACTTGGCTCAGTGAATGGGAAATAAGATGGACGGAAGCGTACTTTTAAATCTTTCTCAAAAAATTCATTTAGCAGATTAATCAACAAACCTTTTAATTCTGCGAAGCTGGTATTTTCAGCAACGTATAAACCTTCGATTTGATGGAACATTGGAGAATGGGTTTGATCTGAGTCACAACGATAAACACGCCCTGGACAAACGATACGAATCGGTGGTTGCGAGTTTTCCATTGTGCGTACTTGTACACCTGAGGTATGGGTGCGTAGCAAATGGTTTGCATCAAAGTAAAAAGTATCATGCATCGCACGTGCAGGATGATGTCCTGGAATATTCAATGCTTCAAAGTTGTGATAATCATCTTCAACTTCTGGCCCTGTCGCAACAGTAAAACCCGCTTTGGTAAAGAATTGACAAATACGTTCTTGAACCTGAGTAACGGGATGAATACTTCCTACAGCTTGCCCACGTCCAGGCAAAGTAATATCGATTGTTTCACTTGCTAGCTTTAATTCTAATTCAGCTTTCTGTAATTCAGTTTGGCGTTCAGTCAACGCTGCACTGATCGCTTCACGTACTGCATGAATTGCAGCACCCTGAACTTTACGCTCTTCAGGGTCCATTTTGCCAAGTGCCTTAGATTGTTCCGCAAGCTGGCTTTTTTTCCCTGTAAATTGCACTCGTACTTGGTCGAGTGTAGTCAGGTCTTGAGCTGCTGCAATCGCAGCGAGCGCTTCAGTGGTCAGGGCTTCCAGTGACATAGTAACTCTCAAAGCAATATTTTAGAAAAATAATATAACTCTATATTCTAACAGTTTTTATGCAGTTGAATGAAGTTTCCGCTTTACAAAAAATACGATTAGTCACAACTTATTCTAAATAATTTGTATATTTCCCTGTTTGATTCCTGTTGAAATGCTAGAACTTTGATTTATAAAAAGTATAAAATGGATTTAATGTCGCTGAGATCTATAAAAAATGGCACTCGATCAAATCTGGAAACGTCAACTTACACTCGTCACTTATGGCAATGAGTATCTCACTCAAGGGATCAGTTTTTCTCGTTGGGTCAATCATGCCATTTTTAATCAGCATGCTTTTGGCTTCCGTGATTTAACCAACCAGCACCTATTGGCACAGCATTTTCAGATTTGGCTTGAAGGGCTAAAAAAACAAGGGGTGTATCGACTCAGCTTACATAGCGCGAGCATTTTAAATGATGAACAAAATCCAAATGCCAATGTTGAACTGTTAGCCATCCCACACTTTATTGTTAGCCATGATCAACAAAAGAAAGCTGCATGGATTTTTGGTAAAGAATTGGCAGAATGGTATAGCGCAGACAATGATTATGAAGCGCCTGAACAACAACGCCCCAATTTACGTACCGAGATTTTTTGGCGCTATGATCTCAATGCAAAATTGATTAAACGGATTGAACAAGATTTAGTCCAACCGAATTGGGATGATATTCAAGTTTATACAGACAATGAATTGTTCGATACTCAATATGCCAAAGGTTTTCCAGAACCTGTAAATAAAGATTTACCTTATTACGGATTAGATGAAACGCTATACACGACCGAGGATTCAAGCCTTAAACTTGCGCTGTTACCCACTGACTATCAAGCTGATTACGCACATGAAACCTTCTGTCGTATCGATGCATTAGAAAGCTTTATTTCTACAAAATTAAAGCATCCCTATGATGAAAATGAGCAAATCATGAGCCCTGAAGAGCAAATGAATTTGCGCCATTTCCTCCAAAAAGTTGAAGATTTAAAATCAAAATTTATTGTTAAAGTTGCAAATCATTATAAATCTGCACGCTTAACGCCAAAACAAATTGCTTCACCCTTTGACGCGCATGACAATATCAAAACCGAGCAGCGTCAAGCATTTAACGGCAAGACAAATCCTGAGCATAAACCTGGTAAAACAGGTGTTTTTGCATTAATTATTGTGACCATTTTAATCTGCCTTGCGGCTTATTATTTTGGTTTATAGGCTCTAAATTTTTTTTATTCAATGAATCTTCAAAAGAAAGCAACTTTAAAGTTGCTTTCTCACTTCCATTAAGGCAAAACCCAAAAGATTTAAACCTTGCCATGCGTTTGGATTTGTCGCATTAACATGATCTGCTGCAAGTCCAATCCCCCAAATTTGATCTACAGGCGAGGCTTCAACGATGATCTGATCTGAGGTACTCAGTAGAAACGCTTTAAGATCATTGTCTTGAGAAAACTTAGCCAAATTACCTTGAACCACAATTTCATAACGATGAGCAATCCAAATCTCATCTTGATAATTTTTGACCAAACGACCTAATGCTTTTATTTTCTTAGGATCGTCTGTTTGTAAAATTTTTTGAAAAATAGCCTCATCATTAAATAGTTTGGCTTTCTGTGCCATCATATACTGTTCTGTACTTTGATAATTGACACCATCAATTTCAAATTTTGCAGGAAACCATTGACTTAAACAACTCTTGTCTATTTTTCCACAAGTCTTTTGACTATGCCCCCAAAAACACAAATAACTATACTTTTGCCCGTTCTTTACTTGCTCTTGTAAAGTTGTTAAAAATTGAGAATCACTCATTTTATTGTCCTATGATTAATATCCCACTGATACGATACTTCTGTTATGCCATCACCATCATTCGCATGAACCTCTTATTCAATCACAGTTCCACTTAATTTTTCATAAAATATTCGACACGTATTATTATATTTTCAAAATTTATCCTAACTTATAAAGGACTTAACTTAAACTAAAAAATTGATCAATATCTTTTCGCGATTTTAAATGGATAAATCGAATATGTGAATATTGAGGATCATTCATCATTGTTATATATTGCTGTCGATTTTTTTGATGCGTTTTAATCATCCACCAAATAATCGAGTCACGACTAAACATTTTACTAAAACTTTCACGATTATTTGAACTCTCCCAAAGTCTGTGTCTAAAAATAGCACGACGAACAGCTCTCTGTATGGATTGGTAAAGATTGATATAAAAAGGAATATCCAACCAAATTACAGTATCGATATCTCGCCATTTGATCTGCGTGGTTCGCGTATAATTACCATCTATGACGAAACCAGATTTAGCTTGATCTAATTTGGCCTGAATTTTCTGAAAAAATGCAGTATCGGTAGACTCTTGCCAATCATCCAGCCAAAATAAATCATCCAATTCAATGTATGTGAGTTTTAATTTTTGAGCCAATCTTATTGAAAATGTTGTTTTTCCTGACGCAGAAGTCCCCACGACATTGATGCGGTTCATAAATCTAAGAACTCTCTAAAAATAAAAAGTAGCTAAATAAGCTACTTTAGATCACGTAACAACCCAATCATGATTCAATCATTTTAGCTGATCTATATCAAAATACGGGTCGTATGCTGAGTATTACTTTATGTTCATTTGCATGCTGATTAATATAGTGCTCAACTGCTGTTACTTCACCTTTAACTTCCGCATCTGCACCATACATCACTTTTAAAACTTCCCCAACTCTGGGTAGTAGTTGCAACTCAACTTCAATTGCACCTTGTTGTAAACCTTCAATCTCAACACGCATACCCACTCCATCATTTTCTATTATTCGTTGTTCTACTCTATGCGAGCTATTTCTAAAACAATAATGTTTTCACGTTGATATTGTGTAATGTGTATGCAAAGTTATTTGAATGTTTAAATCATTCGGATGGCCTGCTCAATCAGCATAATCCAAATCATCCTCATCAACATTGATAAAATTTGCTGGTGGTGTAATTTCAAACCTGACGGCTTTAATTGTAAGATGTTCAAGTAGTTTTGCTTTTGCCACACGATGCATACCATCCATCACTCTGCCATCAGCAGATAGAATAATTGGATAACTTAGATCTGCCTGTTGTATCAGTTGAAAATGTTCAATCATTTGCTGTGTTGTTGGATGTGTATCTGGAAACCAATACGCTTCATTGAGTTCTTGTATATCGGATAATAGAACCTCATCGATTGGAAAATCTCGGCTTAGTTCAACCAGATGATGCACATCCCAAATATAAGTGTCTTCACCAACTTGGCGAAAGTGATATTGTTTACGCATAAGACTAGATTCTATAGTTTGGTCAATTCAATGCCATAACAAAATCGTTAGAGCATCCATAATGACAGATTTTACATCAACACAAATTTTACTGATTAGTACTGTATTCGAACAATCAAACTCAAAGGGAACTCATCTCGAAAAGTTCCCGCAATAGTTTGAAAATAAATTTTTAGGCATAAAAAAGACCGCTATAAAGCGGTCTTTTTTAATCATCGAAGATGATTAAGCAGCTAATGCGCCTTTAGCTTTTTCAGCTAAAGCAGCAAATGCAACTGAGTCATGCATAGCGATGTCAGCAAGTACGCGACGGTCGATGATCACTTGAGCTTTTTTCAAGCCATCGATCATACGGCTGTACGACAAACCATTTTGACGAGCACCAGCATTGATACGCGCAATCCATAAAGCACGGAATTGACGTTTCTTTTGACGACGGTCACGGTAAGCGTATTGACCTGCTTTAATTACTGCTTGGAACGCTACACGATAAACACGTGAACGCGCGCCATAGTAACCTTTAGCACGAGCAAGAATTTTTTTATGACGGCGATGAGCCTGTACACCACGTTTTACACGAGCCATTTATAATCTCCTTAGATGTATGGGCACATACGACGAACTGAATTCATGTCACTTACGTGAACCATGACACAACCGCGCAATTGACGAATACGTTTAGCAGATTTTTTGGTCAAAATGTGGCGTTTGAACGCTTGTTTACGCTTGAAACCGTTAGCAGTCGCTTTGAAACGCTTAGCTGCACCACGGCGAGTTTTTAACTTAGCCATAACAACCTCTTTAAACACCTGTTCGGTACGTTCGCACCATTGCGACAACGACCTGCAGGTAAGGGAGGCAGTATTCTAAATCATCTCTGTACAAAACAAAAGCAAAACATCCAACAATTTCACAATTCCCCCAATGTAATTTTCGATGTAAATTTCACCTAGTTTTATAAGAAAAATCAGGATGAAATCTTTATAATCATCACATCATGATAAAACTGGACAGTTATGACCCCTGCACAGGATGCTTTTGCTGCGCTTCGCTATCGAGATTTCTCAATTGTTACCATCAATCAATTTTGTTTAACGCTCGCAATTTTAATTCAAGAAATTATTGTTGCCTATTCACTCTATCAAATTACCAAAGACCCGCTCACCTTGGGTCTGATTGGACTAGCAGAAGCAATCCCGTTTATTGCACTGTCGCTTTGGGGCGGTTATTTTGCAGATAAGCTGAATAAACAAACCATTATGAAAGTTTGCTTATTTTTCTCTTTCCCTTTGCCGTTGGTGCTTTGGTGGTTATTTCACAGTTATGATCATGGCCAAATTGGTGTGACTACACTGTCTTGGGGGATTTATGCAGTTATTTTTGCTTTGGGTACCATCCGAGGTTTCTATAATCCATCAGCAACCTCATTAAAACCATTTTTAATTCCTCGTGAACTGTATGCCAATGGTGCGACATGGACCACGATTGGATGGCAAAGTGGCGTCATTATTGGCCCAATGCTAGGTGGTTTTATGCTGGCAGGAATCGGTCGTGAAAACAGCTTACTCTCGGTAGCGGTACTTTTATTTATATGCTTCTGTCTGATTAACTTATTAAAGAAGCGTACTTTCCCTACCATGGAACAAGATAATCTTTGGGACAGTTTAAGTGAAGGCTTTCGCTTTATTTGGAAAACCAAAATTGTACTGTGGGCCATATCTTTAGATTTGGTTTCAGTGCTGTTTGGTGGTGTGATTGCCCTACTGCCAATTTTTGCAGAAGACATTTTAAAAGTTGGACCTGAAGGTTTAGGTTATTTACGTGCGGCCCCATCTATTGGCGCATTAATAACCATGATCGCTTTAACCAAATTTCCACCTACACATCATGCTTGGCGAAATATGCTGATTGCAGTTGCAGGTTTTGGGGTGTTTACCATTATTTTTGCATTCTCAAATAACGTCTGGCTCTCTTTATTTGCTTTGGCTATGACTGGTGCTTGTGACAGTATCTCAGTGGTTGTACGCCAAACCATTTTGCAAGTTTACCCACCTGAAAATATGCGTGGCCGTGTCGCTGCGGTGAATGGGATGTTTGTTTCATCGAGTAATGAATTGGGCGCATTTGAATCTGGGCTGGCTGCAAAATATTTAGGAACAATCACAGCCACTGTATTTGGTGGATGTATGACCTTGGCCGTTGTCGCAATAAGTTGGGTAAAAACTTCTGATTTATTCAAAGTAGACATCACCAAAGGCCAAGTATAATGAGTTTGGCTGAATAAAAAACAGTAAAAAATGCACCTTCGGGTGCATTTTCTATTGCGAGAATACAAAATTCGATAAATACTTTGCGCAATTAAACTACTCTCATGCGTATTAAACTGCATGGATTGCCAAACCTATGAATAAAGCTCTTTTTACCACTTGTTTATTGTGCCTTTCAACCTATAGCTATAGTGCGGATAAACTTCCTACAATAAAGGTCAAAGGGGAGCAATCTGAACAAAATGATCCTCAGCATTTGACTACACGTATACAATGGGTCAAATTTCCTCAAATTCACTATCAAATCACTGAATTAAAAGATCAAGATCGTTCAGCGATCATTCGAGTAAAAGCCAATAATGCTGGTGAAGTTACAGATGCTGATATCCAAGAGAGTACAGGCATCCGTGCATTGGATCAGAAACTTGTAGATGCTGTGGAAAATGCAAAAGTAAAACCCTATTCCAAAAATGGAAAAGCCATTGCTTTAGTCGGTTATCAAACATTTACCTTAACACTAGAGAATGCAACGGATCATGTTCAGCGCGCTAAGCAATGTACATATAGCTTTAATTCAAAAAATTGGAACAAACAACAACTCGATAAGTCGGTTGCCTTTGTTTATTTAAAACAACCACAACTTGCACTGGATCAATCGCTATTAAAAAATAAAGATCGCACAGTAAAGTTTAAATTTAAAGCCAATAAGCAAGGTGAAATTACCCAAGTTAAGCTAACTCAACGTTCTGGTATTAATGCACTTGATCAACAAGTACTTGCAGCCGTAGAGCATGCATCAATCAATGTAAAACGTTCTTACCGCACTTTATGGATCTATAAACAATCCAGCTTCAATGATGCGATTCAATTTAAAATCAATGAATGTAAATAAAAAATATGAGATTCTTAAGGTTAAAGATAGTTTAGTGTCTTTAACCTTTTTATTAAAATAATCCGATATACACCAAATAGATAAAAGCATACCGACCACCTTTTGCAATGGTCACAATCAAAAGAAAACGCCAAAAGTTCTCTTTCATTAGCCCTGCAATAAGTGTGATTGGATCTCCAATAATTGGGGTCCAACTTAATAACAAAGACCAAAAGCCATACTTTTGATATATTTTTTCTGCTTTAAGCATATTTTTTTCAGAGACAGGAAACCATTTCTTATCTTTAAACTGCTCGATTTTGAGTCCCAAATACCAATTCACGCATGAACCTAAAACATTGCCAATCGTTGCAACAACAAGCAATAAATATGCAGAATGCTGGGTTTGTACCAGTAATCCAAGCAATACTGCTTCAGACTGTAAAGGTAATAGCGTCGCAGCACCAAATGCGGAAAAAAATAAGAGAAGATAAGCCATAAAATTAGCTAATGCGGAGTTTAGATTTTAAGGTATAAGTTAAAAATGACAGTATAAAGGGAGCAAGAAAAGCCAACCAAAATGAAAGATCTGATTTAAAAAATTTCTGCAACAATGTGAGTTGAGCTTTACCCTCTGAAATCGCTTGCCAATCGATTTTGATATGAATAAAGCCGTAGAATAAAACAATAAAATAAAGCGAAAGCAAAACGAGTAAGATCGTGGTATTCAAAAGACTTTGTTGTAATTTACTTTGAAAAATGCCAAAGACCATAGCAAAAATCAAGCCTGAAACACTCACGATGCTAAAAATAATAAACCAAAAGTAATCATATGCGGAGTGATACTGCAAAATGCTACAAAGCATTGCTGTGATTAGCATCACAGCAAAAGAGACAAGAAAATGCCAAACAAAGTTTTGCTTCATACTCATTTCCCTGTTGAATGTACTTAGAGTTCAATCAGTTTAAATTTAGCATTTTTTTGGTTTTACGATACTGAAAATGTGCCCAAATGATTGCCAACAACATAAAGATAATCCGAGACCATTGATAACGTTGCGCAATCGGGTCGATCACACTTCTAATCAGGGCTGATGCTTGACCATTTAATTGCTCTAAAATATTTTGGATATGCACAATTTCCGCAATATAGAGCATTAAACACCCCGCAATACCCACAATAATACTCCAGTAGATTTTTGGATTTGTTTCTAATATTTTCGTAAAGTTCAAAAAGAAATCTTTCATGACTAAAGCCTGCCAACCATCCAAAAATCGATCATTTAAAAAATAAAAAACCACATTACGTGGTTTCTCATCTTAACATAAAATACATTTTACACTTTGATTGATAGCGCTCTTTGTATCGCTGGGCGCGCAGTTAAACGCTCAATATATTCTTTAACATGAGGATAATCATCTAGTGCTATTTGCTGCCACTCATAGCGTAATACCCACGGTAAAATTGCCATATCTGCAATAGAATACTCACCAGCCACATATTTTTGTCCAATGAGCTGCTTATTTAAAACACCATACAAACGTTGAGTTTCAGTAACATAACGATCAATTGCATAAGGAATTTTTTCTTTGGCAAATTTACCAAAATGATGGTTTTGCCCTAACATCGGCCCTAGCCCGCCCATTTGCCACATTAACCACTGTTCAACTTCAACACGATCTTGCTCATCGCTTGGATAATACAGGCCTGTTTTACGGCCAAGATATTGCAAGATTGCGCCTGATTCAAATACTGAAATCGGCTCACCATTTGGACCATCTTGATCGACAATCGCGGGGATTTTGTTGTTCGGAGAGATACGAAGAAAATCTGGCTGGAACTGGTCATTCTCTAAGATGTTGATGGGAAAAATCTGATAATCCAAACCCATTTCTTCAAGTGCAATGGTAATTTTATGACCATTGGGAGTACCCCAATAATAGAGATCAATCATATTTCATCCTTCTTCGTTTTCACGTATTTTCTGAATTTTATTGCGTTAATCGTTTACTTTTATAACATGAATTGGCGTGATTCAGTATGCTATAAAAAGAGATTATTCTAATAATCTATTCTAAAATTATGTTATTGCATTTTATTAAATATAGTAAGTTCTCATATCATGATATTAATTTCAAATATCTACTTCAGCAATTGCATCTAAATACTCTTTGGCCTTTTCACCCACAAATTTACGACCAGCATTGTTTCCCAATATCCATTCCTCTGGATTAAATAAGTCAAATAAACCAACTTTTACTAAGGTGGGGATCGCGAGTATCAGTTCTTGCTCAATCTCTCCACGTAAACCTGAGTTATACAGATTGATATTATGCAACATGGTTGCCACTGTGCCAGTTTGTACAGCGCTGCCATCCTTTAACTTAACCACAGGCAAAACCTCACCTGCTTGAATAATTTTTTGGTTAATACTCGATAGCGCATTTGAATTTTGAATAGATGACATATCAACTCCACTCGATTCAGATTGATTCACCCGCATTTTAACGTAAAAAAGCACTGCTTAATGCAGTGCTTTTTTAACAGATGAATAATTACTTTTTCTTTTTAGGTCCAAGTAACATACCCATTTGACGGCCTTCCATTTTTGGTGCTTGTTCAACAATACCAAACTCTGCTACGTCTGCTTCAATTTTTTGCAATTGTGCAAGACCCAACTGTTGGTGAGCCATTTCACGACCACGGAAACGTAGAGTAATTTTGACTTTGTTGCCTTCTTCAAGAAACTTCAGAATAGCACGCAACTTAACATTGTAATCACCAACGTCTGTACCAGGGCGCAACTTAATTTCTTTCACTTGAACTTGATGCTGTTTCTTTTTCGCATCTTTTTGCTTTTGCTTCAAGTCAAATAAATGTTTGTTGAAATCCATGATTTTACAAACAGGTGGCTCTGCATTCGCCACGATCTCAACAAGATCAAGATCAACTTCTTCAGCAGCACGCAAAGCTTCAGCAAGTGAAACGATGCCTTTTTGCTCTCCATCTGCAGCAACGAGACGCACATCTTTCGCTTTGATCTCATCATTTAATGCAGGACGATTACTTTTAGCACCTTGTTGTTGGTTACGGTCAGGCTGTTTAATCTTTCTTACTCCACAATATACCGGCCGCGTTCGGCTACGGCTGCTTTCACTAGGTCAATAAATGCGTCTATTGACATAGTACCTAAATTTTTTCCAGAGCGAGTACGAACATTCACAGTCCCTTCCTCTACTTCTCGATCTCCAAGTACCAATAGGTATGGAATACGCTCTAGTGTACGCTCACGAATCTTAAAGCCGATTTTCTCATTTCTCAAGTCTGAAATTGCTCGAATTCCATTTTCTTTGAGTTTTGCGACGACTTGCTCACAAGCTTCCGCTTGAGAATCCGTAATATTCATGACACATGTTTGGATTGGAGCCAACCATGGTGGCATAAAGCCTGCGTAGTGTTCAATTAGTATACCAATAAAACGCTCAAAACTGCCAAGAATTGCACGATGTAACATCACAGGATGGTCACGATCGTTATCTTCTGTTACATATGAAGCGTCTAAACGTAACGGTAAGTTAAAATCACACTGGATTGTACCGCACTGCCAGATACGTCCTAAACAGTCTTTTAATGAAAATTCAATCTTCGGACCGTAGAAAGCACCCTCTCCAGGTTGTTCTTCCCATTTAAGATTTGCAGCATCTAAAGCATCTGCTAAAGATTTTTCTGCAACATCCCAAAGTTCATCAGCACCCACACGTTTTTCAGGACGTGTAGACAATTTCATTTGAACTTCTTCAAAGCCAAAATCTTTATAAACATCTAAAGTCAGTTTAATAAAGTCTGCAACTTCTTTACCAATTTGTTCAGTTGTACAGAAAATATGTGCATCATCTTGAGTAAAGCCACGTACACGCATAATCCCGTGTAACGAACCTGATGGCTCATTACGATGGCATGAACCAAACTCTGCCAAACGAATTGGAAGATCACGGTAAGATTTTAAACCTTGGTTAAACACTTGAACGTGACATGGGCAGTTCATTGGTTTTACCGCATAGTTACGACTTTCTGAATGTGTCGTAAACATATTTTCTGCATAGTTGGCAGCATGACCCGATTTTTCCCACAAAGTGAAGTCTACAATTTGTGGTGTTTTAATCTCTTGGTAGCCGTTGTCCTGTTGAACTTTACGCATGTATTGTTCAAGCACTTGGTAGATCGTCCAACCATTGGCATGCCAAAACACCATACCTGGTGCTTCTTCTTGCATATGGAACAAATCTAAAGCTTTACCAATTTTACGATGGTCACGCTTTTCAGCTTCTTCAATACGCTTGATATATGCTGCTAATTCTTTTTTGTCTGCCCAAGCAGTACCATAAATACGCTGTAATTGTTCATTCTTTGCATCACCGCGCCAGTAAGCGCCAGAGATTTTAGTCAATTTGAATGACTTTAAAAATTTAGTATTCGGTACGTGTGGACCACGACACATATCTAAATAATCTTGATGATAGTACAAGCCCATTTGAGTTTCTTCAGGCATGTCAGCAATCAAACGTAACTTATAATCTTCACCACGTGCAGTGAACTCAGCAATCACATCATCACGAGGTGTCATTTTTTTAATGACATCATAATCTTGATCGATGAGCTTTTTCATGCGCGCTTCGATTGCAGCCATATCATCTAAAGTAAATGGACGAGGCATCCAGATGTCATAGTAGAAACCTTCTTCAATGACAGGGCCAATCACCATTTTTGCTTCAGGGAAGAGTTGTTTTACCGCATGACCCACCAAGTGTGCACAAGAGTGACGAATAATTTCTACACCGTCTTGATCTTTTGGAGTGATGATTTGTAAGGTTGAGTCTTCGGTAATTAAATCACTTGCATCGACTAAGCGACCATTTACTTTCCCAGCAACTGTATTTTTAGCCAGTCCAGGTCCAATACTTTGAGCAACTTCCATAACGGAAACAGCTTGATCAAAACTTTTTTGATCGCCATTTGGCAATGTGATAATAGGCATATTTAAAAATCCTTAAGGAGTGATGCCCCGTACAATGGAGCATGTCACCGCGAGATTATGATCGAGGAAGATCCTCAAGATAAAATCGGTGGAACAAAATAAAAGTGTGTCGAATTTTACACCTTTACAGCATATTTATAAACCTTTGTCTTAAAATTATTCTTTATTCTGATTTAAATTGTACTTTTGATTATCCATCAACTTCCTCTTTTTGGCGCATTACTCTCTAAAGGTTTCCCACGCTTCAAAATCTCGATTTTTATAACAATATAATTTATGAAATTGAGGAATAATTGCTTCGCTTTGTGTGGGTCTTAAAAATACAAAATCATCAACAGCTATTTCAGTGTTTTTAGGCACATTAACCATTTCCTGATTGGTACTCCGCCCATAAAGTGCGTGTGGATGAATCCCCCGCGGATAAACATAATGTGCCATCCAATATCCGCCATAAACAAATAAGGCTTTAGAGCTATGTGGTAATTTATCTAAAACTTCTAATCCAGGTAACTGGGTAAATGGCAGTACTTTTAAAACAGGTGTTGAAATCCATAGCGCAGCTTGTAAAACACTTAACCCATCGCTGTCAAAGTCACTTGGTTTAAGCAACATAGAGCCAAAAGAAAGATCATTACATACACTTTGCTCCACATGAAGATAAAATGTAGGACTACCACCGCCATTAAAACAAAGATCAGTTCGCCATAAATGTGGAAATTGCTGTTGAATAATATTTTTATAATTTTGATAAATATCTTGTGACTCTCGATACGCGACATCAATCTTTTTAATCACTGAAGGCAGCTTCGTCACATGGGCATCATAGCCCATCAAGCCAGCAAATACTAAATGCTCAGGATTTTGTTCAATCAATCTTAATATTTCGATGAGTGCAAAATCGGAACGAACACCACCGCGATGCAAGCCCACATCAATTTCAATATTGATTTTAAGCGTTAAGCTAAACTGTTTTGCAACCTCAAGATACTGTAATAAACGTGCTTTGGAGTCAATTAACCATTGTATATCGGCTTGTCTGCAATTTTGATTCATCGCATAAAAATGCTGAACCGTACTTACAGGCATCGGTTTCCCAAACAACACATCTACATCCGAAAAGTGCTCAAGGATTGGTAAAAGCTGTGGCATATGAAACACCATAAATCGTTGAGTCGAAAGCTTTAGACTAATGGTTTTTAATAACGCTAAACATGCCAAAGACTTTACCACGATACGTGGTTGCAAATGGCTTCCGTATTTAAGCTTTTTGGCAACGTACTGTAGATTTTGTTCAAGCGCCTGATCATCAACAATTAATCGAGGCAATGCACCATTTGACTGTTTTAAATCACGATTTAATTGCTCAAAAAAGTTGTTCATAGTCTACCTTTATTGTCTATTTTAATTTATCGATTCACTTAATTTTATCCCTTATTCAGATAAGAATAACCTTTCTAAATAAGGATTTAAAAACTTTCTGCTTGGATCCAGCCGCTCTCTCAACTGCATAAACGCATCCCACTTAGGGTATAGGGTTTTGAGTTGTGTTGCTGTCATACTATGCATTTTCCCCCAATGTGGTCGCCCCTGATAATGTTGCAAAATCGACTCAACTTCATCAAATAATTGTCTAGGCGCTTGCTTATAATATTGGTGTACTGAGATGGAAATAGAGTCCCGCTGATAAAACGGACTCAACCAAATATCATCACCTTTGACAAATCGAAACTCCACAGGAAAAAAGGTTTGTGCTTTTGAGTTTTTAAGCCCTGCTAGAACAGCTTGTAAACATTCCACCCCCAATTCAACTGGAATCTGATATTCCATTTCATTAAATTTCGTTTCACGCGGTGTCGGGAAAATCTTGCCTGACCAATCAACAAATGTGCTTGGCTTAATAAAAACGCCTAAGAGCTTTTGTAGTTTTGGGTTCAATGCCGGAAAAGATTTGGTTAACTCGCAACATAGGGTTAATAACGTATCCTCAGATGGCCATGATTCAGTGCGTGGTTGAATCTCATCTTCAGTAATATCTAAGGTTTTTAAAATCAACTTATCTGCATGAGAAAATGCAAAACACTCAATATGCCGATGTTGTGCTTTCCATTGGTCAATATTTTGAATAAAGTCTTTGACCGCACACAGTCTAACTTGCTCTTTAAGTTTATAGCGTGGTTTATTCTGCATAGTGATTTTAGTCAAAACCCCTAAGCTCCCTAAAGACACTCGCCCAGCAGCAAAAATATCTGGATTTTCATGGCGATTACAATGAAGAATTTCTCCTGATGCGGTGAGTAATTCAAATGCTTGTACATAACCTGAAATACAATGTAGGCCTACACCTGTACCATGTGTTCCCGTTGAAACAGCACCAGCTAAACTTTGCTGGTCAATATCACCCTGTTGCATTAAAGACTGCTGCATCGGTTCTAAATATTGCCCTAAATTAAATAATCGTGTTCCTGCCCAGATACTTGCTTGGGCAAATTCAGTCTTGACTTGATCCACACCATAAAGACCATCCAAAGACAGCAATGTTGCATCGGTACTCACCAAAGGTGTAAATGAATGCCCTGCTCCCACCACTCGAATCTTTGCTTGGGTTTGGACAATGTGTTTTAACTCATCAAGACTGTCAGGCTTTAAAATCTGCTCAGGGTGAGACTGTTGATAGCCCGACCAATTGTTCCATTTTTGCTGATTTAATTTTTGCTGGTTCGGTGCTTGATTAATCAATTGATTCATAATGCTCATCCTTTAGCGTACAGCCGTTTTTAAATTGCCGTGATTTGTTCTTTTTTCAATTTCGTGTGGTGGAATCGCTACGGGGCGTGTGATTTGGTCATATTCTCGTTGAGATTTATCTAGACTCAACTGCGTTGCCAATTGCTGAAATTTGTACTGAATTGCCGCATGTGTCCATTGACCATATAAAGTATGTGCACCTTCATAAGCTTGTTGCTGATATTCTTCATTGGTGGTGATATAGCCCATATAATCATTGCAATAAGACACCAAACCAACCTTTGAAATACCATGATGCTTTGAGAACTGTTTTGCCACAGTCTGAATTACACGTTGCCCTGCTGTTGTGGTAATTTCTCCGGGGCAACAAATCAAAGCCAATTGACCAATTTGGATAATCTGTAGCGGAACAACACTTGGAACCAATGGGCTGTCTTGAATGGCACCGGCTTTAACTTGGCGATTCATTTCTGCAATTAAAGGATCAAAAATGCTTGGTGAAAAATCTAAACTTTTACCCAGCAACTGATTATCCGGACTTTCTAAAACAATCTCTTTCGGGAATTGTGAGTCATAGAGCGCTTTATATTTGCTGTACCGCAGAGAATTCGAGTTTGCTAAACGTTGCTTACGTACTCGCTTAGCAAGTAAAGACATTACTTTAAGAATTGCTGTAGGTGTCCCCTTACCATCTATAGGCGTTCCCCCGAAGAAACCGACACCATGACAAGCGGCACTGGTTTTAGCGCCTTGTATCCCCTGACTAAATTCACTTGGCACATCGACTTGACTCAAATCTACATAGGATAAAACAGCATCGATACTGCCTTGGAGTAGACATGCGTCCATCGTATTGTTGGTGTTTTTTTCAAGCGGTGTAGTCAGTGCTTTAATCGCAATTTCACTTTGATAACGCCCATTTTGCTCAGCATATTGATATTCTCTTTCGCCCTTAATTTTATTGCGAATCGCATCTTGTTTGGGGCCATGAAAATGTGGCGATACATCTCCTGCTGTTGCTTGTGCGAAAATGGCAACAGGGTTTGGAATACCTTGTGTTAATAAATAGTGTTCACTTAACGCAGCAGCATAGCCTTTATTGTCACCATCATGGGCTTTGAGTTGACTACTCAAACAGGTTGCATGCACTCCAAATAATGAAATAAATGAACATAATTGATCATCACGATAAAAACCGATTAATTGCATTTCACGGTTTAAGGCGAGATGGGTTTCTGCTTCAGTTCTTTGAATCACATCAGGGTTACGATTATATGCCTGCAATGATCGATTCCATGCCACTGGAATATCATCAGGGAATTGGCAACTTTGATAACGAAGTTCAGTTTCTTTTTCAGTGTCTAAGGCATTGGAGATACTGAGCATGACCGCATTTACCACAGCTTCGACATGCTCTGGTACAAAACCTGGGGTTGGCATATTGTATAAAGCTTCATAAGCACAACCGCCAGGGCCAGAATGAGTATGGGTTGCCATCAAGACCAAATGCTGTTCATTAAATTGGTCAGCTAATTGATGTTTTAAACGCTCAACAACACCACTGCGGATCGCATAAGTAATACAACCAAAATCCAGACAACAAAAAATAATGGGCTGTTCTAAAGCTAAACGACGGATCGTGAATGTACGAGCAAACAACGCTGTACGTTTTTGATAAGCACGATGTGACCACATACCATAACCAAACATGGCATAACCTTGCGGCTGAATGTTTATTTCTTGTTTGTCCCAACCCACCATAAACATATGCGATCATCCTTTATCTTTTTTATGTCAGCGAATTTATATCAGCGAATACCAGAAGTAGATTGAATCTTAATCAAAAATATGCGATACCAACTAGGGTAAAAGCAACAATAATATGGGGGGCGAAGCGGACTTTATGAGCTTGCAGCAAAAGGAAATTGCCAATTCTCAATTTTATATTCCACCAATGATACTGACGAGTTTGATTCATTATGCAGAACAACAACACTGGCAATATGGCAATTGGTTTGCAGCACAAAATTTAGACTTGGAACAAATTCGCCAAGGACATGGTTTTGTTGCTTTTTCAGAACTCTGCGAGGTTATTCATCTTGCGCTTAAAGATATCCAGCAACAAAATTTAGGCTTATTGCTGGGCAGTAGTGAAGGTCAGATTTCAATTGGTATTTTGGGCTTTGCCATGCAAGCCTGTAAAACAGTAGCTGAAGCATTGGAGACCGCACTACACTATCATCCTATTTCAGGCAGTGTCTTAGATTTAACCGTCAATCTTGTTGATGATTATTGTGAAATTGAACTTTTTGAGCGGAGTGACTGTGGTGAGCTAAAAGCATTTTTCTGTGATGAAGTCTTTGCCAGTATTATTACCTGTGTCAATATGATGCTAGATGATAGCTATGAGTTGGTGAGTCTGGAGCTTAGCTATGATCATTCAGCATATATTAATGATTATAAAAGAATTTTCAATTGTCCAATTTATTTTAAAACGACTAAAAATATCATCCGATTTAACAAAACACTCTTGTCGAGAAGTCTTAAAAACTATAGCCCTGTCAATTATCAAAGTGCAATTCTGATTTGTGATCAAGCTTTAAAACAATTTGATCAAATGAATCAACACAGTTTGGCAAAGGTATTAGCACATTTGATTGAAAGCCATCTACCTGAACGCTTTGATATGCAACAAGCAGCGCAATATTTTCATTTTAGCGAACGCCATTTACGGCGTTTACTACTCAATGAGGGGCTAAATTTTCAGTTATTAAAGCAACAGGTATTAGAAAAAAAAGCCAAACAATGGATTGAAGAAAATCAATCGATGAGTGAAATCAGTTTCAACCTTGGTTTTAGTGAGTTAAGGGAATTTCGTCGTGCGTTTAAAAAATGGACTGGATCTTCGCCAACGGAATACAAAAAAGCGAAACTGCTGAGTTCAGTTATTCATATTTGAATAACGGGATTTTAAATAAGATTATGAACAAACTAGGATTAATATTTACAGCAATATTGAAAAATGTTAATTTAATTCAATAAATTAAATATCCCAAAACATTTCAATAAATGTAACGATGTATAATGATGAATATTTAAATTAGATACTCGACTAAAGCCTAAATGCATTTTTACAGGCTTATGCATATCTTTTAAACATGGAAATTAGAATAAATATAGATGGAGCTAAACATGGTTAGTGCATATGATCAATTACCGCGCACCCCTGCAAACTTTGTAGCATTATCACCTTTACGTTACCTAGAGCGTGCAGCCTACATTTATCCAAATCAAGATGCGATTGTACATGGTGCTCGTCATATCTCTTGGCGTGACACCTATACACGTTGTCGTCAATTTGCCCATCAATTACAAAATCTTGGGATTCAAAAAAACGATACTGTTTCAGTTCTTTTACCCAATATCCCTGCGATGGTCGAAGCGCATTTTGCAGTCCCTATGGCTGGTGCTGTTTTAAATACCCTGAATACTCGTTTAGATGCCAAAACCATTGCGTTTATGTTAGAGCATGCTGAAACCAAAGTTCTTTTGGTTGACCCTGAATTTGCGGCTTTGGCTAAAGAAGCGGTAGCGCTTATTGCTCAACAGATCTATATCATTGATGTTGCAGATGAGGAATACGAAAACAATGATGCTACAGCACGTATTGGTCAAATTGAATATGAGGAATGGCTAAAAGGCGGCGATGTAGATTTTGAGTGGCATTTACCTCAGGATGAATGGGATGCGATTAGTCTAAATTATACCTCTGGCACTACAGGCAATCCGAAAGGTGTGGTTTATCACCATCGCGGTGCTTATATCAATGCGGCCAGTAATATCATCGCCTGTGGTATGACACCACGTTGTAAATATTTATGGACACTTCCGCTATTCCATTGCAATGGCTGGTGTTTTGCTTGGACTGTTGCAGCCAATGGCGGTACCAATATCTGCTTACGTAAAATTGATCCTGAGTTAGTTTATCAACTCATTGATCAATACAAAGTTGACTATTTCTGTGGTGCACCGATTGTCTTGTCGATGTTGATCAACACCCCGAAAGAACAACAAATTAAATTTGAACATCATGTAGAAGTAATGGTGGCTGGTGCTGCACCGCCTGCGGCAATTATTGAAGGAATGCATCATATTGGTATTCAAGTCAATCATGTCTACGGTCTCACTGAAACTTATGGCCCTTCTGCATTATGTGCATCACAAGCAGGTTGGAGTGACCTGTCTATTCAAGAGCAAGCACAATTACACTCGCGTCAAGGTGTACCTTATCCATTACAAGATGGTATGCGTGTGTTGGATGCTGAAACAATGCAACCTGTGCCTAATGACGGCAAGACCATGGGAGAAATTATGTTCCGTGGCAACATTGTTATGAAAGGCTATTTAAAAAATACCAAAGCCACAGAAGAAGCCTTTAAAGGTGGTTGGTTTCATACGGGTGATTTAGCGGTCTGCCAACCTGATGGTTATGCAAAAATTATGGACCGCTCAAAAGACATCATTATTTCAGGTGGTGAAAATATCTCATCTTTAGAAGTTGAAGAGGTTCTTTATACTCACCCCGCAATTATGACTGCGGCTGTGGTTGCGCAACCCGATCCGCGTTGGCAAGAGGTTCCTTGTGCCTTTATTGAACTTAAACAAGGTGCTGAAACCACACCTGAAGAGGTGATTGAATTCTGCAAACAGCATTTGGCACGCTTTAAAGTCCCTAAAAATGTGGTGATTTGTGAGATTCCAAAAACATCGACAGGTAAATTGCAAAAATTTATCTTACGCGACTGGGCAAAAGAGCGCTCAGTGGGTGAGTTTAATTAGCCTACCCGTTTAAATTATCCAATTTACCTTCCTCTTCTCAGTAAAAATAAACGACTGTTTTTATTTAAAAGGTCATACTGGCGAGTAAGGTAAATTGATGAAAGAGTGAGATAAATTATTGAAAATGGGCTTAAAACTTTCATTTCTCATTTCTCGACTTCATTTTAGAAATTATGCTTTTCTTGTCGCTTATTGATAGCACCATTAAAACTTTTTGATCATTTAAACATAGCAAACGATGAATAGACTTCGTACAGAAATAGAACCCGATTTTGAAACAGCACAACAACTTTATCCAACTGTGCTCGAATTGCTTGCTAATTACACCGACTATTGCGATAAGTTTGGTGATGAAGATTCGCTTGAATATCAAAAGCTCAGTGAAAAGCTCACAGAAATTACCAGTAAAGACATTTCTCAATATGATCTTTGGGAGTGGTGGGAAGCCGAAGGCATCGAAAATTTAAGCTTTGATATTTGCCTACCTGAGCCTAAAATCATCCACAATATTTCAAAACAAGAACTTACTGAAATCGTCCAGCGGATTAAAAGCCCAGATTTTAATACTCAACATGCAAATGAATTCATCAATGCTTTTTACCTCCGCACCATTTTCTCAGGCGGGTATTTCTATAACTTTTTAAAACTCAATTTTAAAGCATTTAAGCATCAATTGTTTCAACGCAATAAAGATCAAGCAGGACGATACTTTGAATATTCGGTAGAAGACATTGTGGATCGGCTTTGGGGCGAGTGATTGCCATAAAAATATCACCATTAACAAAACATGCAGTGCATTTATTGGTTTAAATCATTTAGAGTCATATTGCATTTAAATACTAAAAACATTCTCAATAACTGTAGTTTTAACCACACATTCAATCACGTCTCATTCAAAATCAAGTCTGCACTTCAATCTTTTCGCTACATTTTAAAAATATAAATGGCATTTCCGTCATATTTTGACTGCCATTTTATTGGACACAAGTTTTTACGATTTTGACTATTTGTATCCTTATTTTTCAATGAAAAGTGTTTACACTCAATGCACTTACAGCTTTCAATCCTTTTTTCTTTGACTTTACAGTCACAGAGAAATAACCATGAAATACTTGTACGTCACTATAAGATGTTGCACGATGTAGCGGAACAAATATGTGTCATAGAAGACACACATCGTATTTATGAAGATTATAAATCTGGTTTAACCAGTATTGAGGAAACCGATATGCCACAATACAAAGCACCCTTACGTGATATGCACTTCGTTTTGCATGAATTATTAAATGCTGAAGAACATTACGCGAAACTCCCTGCATTCCAAGAAACCGTAAGCCGTGAATTGATTGATCAATATTTAGAAGCTGGCGCGGATTTCTGTGAAAATGAATTATCTCCACTTAACCAAATCGGTGACAGTGAAGGCTGTAAATGGAATGATGGTGTAGTGACTACGCCTACAGGCTTTAAAGCAGCCTATGACAAATATGTAGAATTAGGCTTCCCTTCTCTTTCAGTTCCAGAAGAACATGGCGGTCAAGGTTTACCTGGTTCTTTAGCAACAGCTATTTCTGAAATGGTAGGTGCAGCAAACTGGGCATGGGGTATGTACCCTGGTCTTTCACATGGTGCGGTTCGTACAATCGAGCATCATGGTTCTGCTGAGCAAAAAGCAACATATTTACCTAAACTTGTTTCAGGTGAGTGGACTGGTACCATGTGTTTAACAGAATCTCATGCAGGTTCTGACTTAGGGATTATCCGTTCTAAAGCTGAGCCACAAGCAGATGGTAGTTACGCAATCTCTGGCGAGAAAATCTTTATCTCTGCTGGTGAACACGATATGGCGGACAACATCGTTCACATCGTTTTGGCTCGTCTACCAGGCGCACCTAAAGGCACTAAAGGTATCTCGTTATTCATCGTACCTAAGTTCAATGTAAATGCAGATGGCTCTATTGCAGACCGTAATGCAGTTCGTTGTGGTTCAATCGAACACAAAATGGGTATCCACGGTAACGCAACTTGTGTGATCAATTTTGATAACGCAAAAGGTTTCTTGATTGGGCCTGAAAACCGTGGTTTACATGCAATGTTTACCTTCATGAACACTGCGCGTATTGGTACTGCTGTTCAAGGTTTAACAGCATCTGAATCTTCTTTCCAAGGTGCACTTGCATATGCGAAAGATCGTTTGGCAATGCGTTCACTTTCTGGTCCTAAAGCACCAGAGAAAGAAGCTGATCCGATCATTGTTCACCCAGCTGTACGTAACATGTTGATGACACAAAAAGCCTTTGCTGAAGGTGGTCGTGCATTGGTTTACTTCTTATCTCAATATGCAGATATTGTAGAGCAAGGTGTTACTGAAGAAGATCGTAAATTTGCCGACAATATCTTGTCATTATTAACACCGATTGCAAAAGCATTCTTAACTGAGACAGGTTCTGAATCAGCGAAGCATGGTGTACAAGTATTTGGTGGTCACGGCTTTATTTCTGAACACGGTATGGAGCAAATTGTACGTGATACACGTATCTCTTGCTTATACGAAGGTACAACTGAAATCCAAGCACTTGATTTGTTAGGCCGTAAAGTATTAGGTACGCAAGGTGCGATGTTGAAAGACTTCACCAAGATCATCCATAAATTTGCAGAAGCAAACAAAGACAATGCTGACCTGAAAGAATTTGTTGAACCACTTGCTGCTCTTAACAAAGAGTGGGGTGATTTAACCATGCAAATCGGTATGAAAGCTATGCAAAATCCAGATGAAGTAGGCGCAGCTGCGGTTGACTACCTATACTTCTCCGGTTATGTAACACTTGCATTCTTATGGGCTCGTATGGCGCTTGTTGCTCAACAAAAACTTGCTGAAGGCTCTACTGAAACTGGCTTCTATAATGCAAAAATTAAGACTGCTCGTTTCTACTTCAAAAAAATCTTACCACGCGTTCGTTCACATGTTGACGTGATCGCGGGTGGCTTAGATCCATTGATGTCATTAGATGCTGAAGACTTTGCATTCTAAGTAGAATGCCGAGCTAGGTATTTAGAAAACTGTACTCAAGAGTGCAGAAATAGAGAAAGGACGGTCATAGCTTTGGCAGTCCTTTTTCTTTATAAATAGAGCGTTATTTACTTAGACCATCTAACAACATACATGCTTGTTGGTTAAACTGATCTAAGTCTACAGATTCAAACAATAAACAGGTGAACGAACATGCCAATTTATAATGCGCCACTTGCAGATATGAAATTCATTCTGAATGACGTTTTCAATGCAGAGCAATTCTGGCAAGCCAACGAAAAGCTTGCACATGTTGATGCGGCAACGGCTGAAGCAATTTTAGAAGAAATGGCTAAATTTGCACAAAATGTTACGCTTCCTTTAAACCGTACAGGTGATGAAGAAGGCGCTCATTATGAAAATGGCAAAGTCACGACACCTGCTGGTTTTAAAGAAGCATTCCAACAATACGCTGAAGGCGGTTGGATTGGCCTAGGTGCTGAAGAGGAATGGGGCGGTCAGGCAATGCCAAAAATGCTGACTGTACTTGCAGATGAAATGTTATTTGCTACCAATCCATCATTCATGCTCTACCCGCTTCTCTCTGTCGGTGCTGGTATGGCGTTAAACAGCTATGCATCTCAAGAACAGAAAGAAACCTATTTACCTAAAATCTATTCAGGTGAATGGTCTGGTACGATGTGTTTAACTGAACCTCATGCAGGTACAGATTTAGGGATCATCAAAACTAAAGCTGAACCTAACCAAGATGGTACGTATAACATTACTGGTACTAAAATCTTTATTACTGGTGGTGATCACGATCTTGCTGACAACATCATTCATCTTGTTTTAGCAAAAACACCTGATGCACCTGCGGGTTCACGTGGTATCTCACTCTTTATCGTGCCTAAATTCCTCGTCAATGCTGACGGTTCATTGGGCGAACGTAATACAGCGGGTCCTGGTTCAATTGAACACAAAATGGGAATCAAAGCGTCTGCAACATGTGTCATGAACTTTGATGCAGCCAAAGGTTTCCTTGTTGGTAAAGAAAATGAAGGGCTTGCAGCTATGTTCGTGATGATGAATTACGAACGTTTGTCGATGGGTATTCAAGGCCTAGGTGCTTCTGAATATGCATACCAAAATGCAGCACAGTATGCGACTGATCGCGTACAAGGCCGTAGTGCAACAGGTGTTAAATCTCCAAACAAACCTGCTGACAGCATCCTTGTACATGGTGATGTACGTCGCATGTTACTCAATGCACGTGCCAACAATGAAGCTTCTCGTGCATTTGCAGTCTATGTAGGTCAACAACTCGACATTACTAAATTTTCAACCGATCCTGAAGCTATTGCGAAGGCAAATAATCGTGTTGCATTATTGACGCCAATTGCCAAAGCCTATTTAACAGACACCGCGTTTAATGCTGCAATCGATGCGCAAATGGTGTTTGGTGGTCATGGCTATATTCGTGAATGGGGCATGGAACAATGTGTGCGTGACTTACGTATCGCGCAAATCTATGAAGGTACCAACGGCGTTCAGTCACAAGATTTAATTGGTCGTAAAACAATTAAATGTAATGGTGAATTCATTGCTGAATATATTGAAGAGATCCGTGATTTTGCCAATGGTCTTGATACCGACTTAAACTTCATTAAAGATGCGACTTTAGATATTGCAACTGAAGTCGATATGATTACGCAGCATATTTTAGAACGTGCAAAAGAAAATGCTGATTTCGCAAATGCTGCGGCAGTAGAGTATCTGCATGTTGTTGGCTTATTAAGCTTCTCTTATATGTTTGCTCGTATTGCCAATGCTGCAAAAAATAAGCAAGGTCAATTCTATCAAGACAAACTTGCATTGACTCATTACTTCATCCAACGCCTCTTGCCTGATTTAAATGCACGTGTTGCTAAAATCAAAGCAGGTGCAGAAGTTATTATGAATTTCAGCGAAGATTATTTTACGAATCAGGCTTAATTTCATCATCAATTGAAATAAGACATAAAACGCCCGATGATTCGGGCGTTTTTTTATTTGCAACTGATGCTTTTTTTAGAACACCTACTGATCTATATCTCTTGAATGTCATAAAGCCGTTAGGTTTGCTTTTCTATGCATCTTAAAATCAAGGATGGTGCAATTATATCGTGTGGCTATAAAAGTTGATCACAATATAAATCAAGTAGCATCGTATAGTATTACCTTGGATAAAACTTCCGAATCGATTCAGCCATCTCTGGAGATTGGTTTTGTAAAGCATTTGCGGCACTTGTGGCATCCACAGTACTGCGATTTTGACTGACTTTAAATTTCCCTACGATTGAATCTATTTCGATTTCAATCGCCACAATTTCCTGTAATAAAGCAGCGATATAATCATTGGGCGCATCCCCCATTTTCCAAGGTACCGCCTGCGGTGCTTCATGCTGACGAGTCAATCGCGCCAGAATACCCCGCAAATATTTTTCATCTTCTATTTTTCGGATTGCTCCCTTCACATGCACAACACGATAGTTCCATGTCGGTACTTCCCGATGATGCTCAAATTTCCCTGGATACCAATTCGGTGAAATATAACTTTGCTCAGCATGAAAAATCACATAAGCCGATTGAACCTGTTCTAACAAGGTAAATAATGGATTGGCTTTGGCGATATGCCCACGTAACAATCCAGACTTGCCAGCTGACCGATCCAATTCAAAAGGGATATGGTTCGCTTCAATTTCACCGTCATAAGTAACCATCAAACTTCCCAATGGATTTTTTTCAATTAAATCGAAAAGTTCAGGGAGATTCTCTTGTTTAAAATGAGTAGGAAGATACATGTTTTATTTCCTAATACTCTTTCGAGCCATCTGGGCTGGTTTTAAAGATTTCAGGTAATTCAGCATTTTCAGTAAAAGCTTCACCTTTGAAAATATTAACCACTTCAATGTTGCCTATAATTTGCTGATTAAACTCGTCTAGTCGCTCAGCGGGAATCCATAACTCCTGACAAAAGTCATCACCAACCGTATGTATTTCAAACTGAGCCAGATACTCATCACTCAGTTCAAAACGAGTGACATAGCCAATATAACCACTTGCTTGATCTTTGGTATTCCAGTCCAAAGCAATTTTTTCAGCATATTTCTGATTTAAAACAGGATAGAAAATAGGTTGCCAATACAATCTTGGTGGGAAATTTTTAAAGCCACTCTTTTCAATCAATTGATATTCAAAAAGCCCAATTGGTCGGTACAAATACATTGTTATTCCTTTCATTGTATTGAAAATAATCTATCTATAGCTTAATCAAAGGAAATGATCAATTTCTTAATTAAATCGTTGAGATTTATTCACTATAAACATTTCACTTTTGTTTTCATGTGCATGAAATTTGCATAGTGTTTAATCGTAAATAACACAGGCAAATGGAGGATGTTATGAATAAAGATCCACGTATAGAAAAAATAGAAAACCTCCTCGATAAATTGGGCAATATTGCAGTAGAGGCATTTCATTATATTGCGCTGTTTATCATTGGCTGTATGATCGCTTGGTCAGCGGTACATACAATTATTGAAATTTTAACCGTAAAACAATACGCCAGTATTGACGATATTTTATTGTTATTCATCTATTTGGAATTAGGCGCGATGGTGGGGATCTATTTTAAGACCAACCACATGCCTGTACGTTTCTTAATTTATATCGCAATCACCGCACTCACGCGGTTACTAATTTCAGATATACAGCATGACCATAAAGCAGATATGGATTTAGTGATTATCACAGGATCTGTTTTAATTTTAGCCATTGCAATTTTGATCGTGAGATATGCATCTTGGACATATCCTTCTGTCATTCGCGATAAGCATACTGAAAAATCATTGCCCCATGGCAAAACACCACGACCAGAAGACGATGAACTGGCTTAGCCTCTTGTCTTGATTCATACGCTTGCCCTTCTCCCTAAACAAAATCAAAGTAATACTGTATTAAAATCTAAGACAAAGTGGAGAAGGGACTTTTTTAATGTGTTGAAAATTTGATGCATTACTATTGCTCATGATGACATTTTTAAATCACGTTCAGCGATCATTGGGCACTTGTAAATAACGACCATTCTGGAAAATCCAATGCATACCAACCTGCGGATCAGGTAAACCATAACGGCGCCAATCACTGATCAACGTGTATTGCGAACTTTCTATATGACCGCCCTCTCCATTTACATACTCATAACTGCTACCTGAATACTCCATCCGGGTTGGAAACTGGTGATTATAAATAATCGTCACACCATTTTGTGGTGGGTAACTTGGGTGTGGGCCATTTGGATGCGGATAGGGCCTATTCGGATAACTTGGGTACGTTGGATAGGGATGCTGGTATAGAGGTCGAACAGGAATCTCCTGTGACATTTGGCGGCCATATTGATCTGTATACTTATAGGTCGTTGTCGGATATTTCTTTTGAGGGCGCTCAACACTGCGATAATTCGCCCAATCTTTAGCATCTGCCCATGTCATTGTTGAAGTTGCTGAAAGCATCAACATCAAGACACTTAAACCGAGTATCTGTTTCATTTCAACCTCCAAACTTGAACGTATACACAACAGCTTAATCCATCATTCAAGATAAATAATGGATGAATTACAGTCAAAATTTAATCTTCTTTATTGTTTATACATCAACTTGGGTAAATTCTGACATCAATCTGATAAAATATAATTTTAATCTGATGAGTGCTGTATTGTGGCTGAACTGAGCTTTGACCGTTTACATCAATTTTTTTGCAAAATCCCAAGTGTGCAAGAAGCATTTATTGATAGCTATGGTTCAGATGGCAAACAAGCATGGTGGTTTAAATTTCAAATCAATATTGACCATCCTTTAGCGTGGCAAACTGTACAAGAACTTGGTCACGTTCTAAATTATATTTCTAAAAATGAACGCCTTCCGACTCAGTTTTTACCCGTTTCTCCTCCTCCGTATATGAATGGTGAAGCGAAACAATTTTTAGCTTGGGTGATTCAATGTAACCACGCAGATTTTTCACCCGATGTGGTGTGTGACTGGTTAGAGGCACGTCTACCAAAACCTGTAGATGATGAAAGCAAATGGAAAATCAAAACTGATTTACATGAGTTAGATCATATTTCAAATAAAGATTTGGATGAGTTAGTTCCACCAAATCCGCAGTAATTTAATCTACATAAATTTTAAAAACTTAGAATTATGCAGTAAGAAGCTCAAATATCGACTTGAGCTTCTTACTCACTTATATTTTTAATTTATTTTGCAAATACAGTACTTCTGCTTTCAACCAATTGAAATACCAACTATCAAATTTTTGTCTACTTCCACTCTCATCCAATACAGGCGCAATCCCACTCCATAAATCTCGAGAATCGATCCATATTTCACCTTTTGATGGTCCAGTAATGACTAAAAAATAATATTCACCACAACCAATACCACAAATAGGCAAAATCCCATTGAGCTCAAAGTTTTTATAATACTGATCACGTGGATTTTCACCATGATGTTGAATAAATCTTTCAAACTCTTCGGTTGTTGGCTCGATGCGCTGAAATAATTTATATCTAAATTCAGTATTATACTTTTCTAACCACTGGTTAAACTGCTCAGCAAGTTCCTCCCAATTTTCCAAATTATATGCATCGGCAAATGGAAATGGTATTTGCAGATCAATTAAAATATCCCCCAAAATTAGACATTCATTCTTTTGGAATATTACTTTTAAAATTCCCAGATCAGGTCCTATCCCAGCACTTTCCCAGGTATCCCCTGTACCATTACCAATTTCAGTTAAAAATCTTTTATATTCAATTGGTATTTCAACTTGATTGAGTGTTTCAAATTTAGAGAGCATGTCAATGTCAACCTGAGTGGCTAACGATTTAAAAATTAAATCTTTCTGCTGAATCGATAATTGTTCTTTTTCAATAAACTTTTCTATCAACTGCTGATAAATATTTAGGTATATTTTTATTTTTTCAATCATTTACTCTAACTCTGCTTATCTTTTTCTTATCCACCTAGACTCCCTCATTGATAAAGGAATCTAGGCAAAATAAATACTAAAACGTCGACAAACCACTCCATTCCATAAAACGGTAAACCCCGTATTTAAGTTTTGATTCATCAGCGTATTTGCTGTAATCCACACTCATTTGACGACCATTTAAGTTTGACCAAGCCGTATTAAAATACTGTTCAGCATCGATAAAGACTTGCTGTTGCGGATTGCCAACCACGCGTAAATCAGTTTCCAAATTATAATTTTTTAAATTACGTGCGGTAAAGTTGGCAGAACCTAAAATCATTTCCGCAGATTGTGCATTATGCTTTACGATCATCTTGCTATGGCATTGCTCACCTTGGGTATTACACCAACGCACATCAATTCCTGCGTCATTTAACTCTGAAGCCACTTGACGGTTTGGGATACCATTTTTTTGACGACCAAATGCATCTTTATTCGGGTCAAGCAAAATACGTAATTTCACTCCACGTTGCTTGGCAGCGACTAAACCTTGAACAATTTGACGCTCTGATAAATAGAACATGGCTAAATCAATTTGATCATTGGCTTTTGCTGACGCCAACATATTTAAGACTGCATCATAAATTGCTTTTTCAGTGAGTACTTGAACCTGAGGATTATTTGGATTTTCAGGTAGTTTGCCAAATGCAACAAAAGGGGTATCTCCTCCCGACATATGCGCGACGGTTTGTTCAGTATTTAAAATATCTGTCGCAGTTGCACCGTCAACCATTAATGCAATATTGGAGTGACGTGAGCTACCATCATGAGGATTGGCAGATGTGACGATGGTTTTCCAACCTTCCGCTGTATCGACCACGATGGTTTTACGATGATTGGCTTTAAAATTAAATAAATTTAAATAACTACGGACTGTAATTTTTTCTTTACCAAATGGATTATTCAGCCAGCCTTTATTTGGATTATTGCCAATATCCTGACAGCATAAATACCATATCCCTGACCAAGTAGGATTAGATGCGCGGAGTGGTGTTAAATTCGTTTCAATCACGTCAATACCACCTAAACGTAATTGACGATATTGTTCAGGCTGAATTCCACCATAAACAGAATTGATTGGATCGGTAATAAACTTAATTTCTAAGCTTGGGTTTACAATTTTTTCATTAATCAAGGCTTGGGTTAATTGCTTGGTTAATTCTCGTTGCTGAACTTTAGAATCGCCGACTTCACTGTTAAATAGAAACATATCAATCACAATGGTGGTCTTGGCTTGCTTAATCAGCTGTAACACCTGATCAAAGATATGTTGATCAAGTTGCTGCTTCCCTTGCGCATCAATATAGGTTTCATCGGCAATAAATTTTACATTGGCGTGGCGCAATGGTCCGGTAAAATTCAGCCCTTTAGGAAGCGGTTTATAAACATGATAAATCGCAGATGAGAGATATCCTAAGGCCAATATGCCGATAATAATGCCGAAATAGCGACGTTTTGACCAATTCAGTTTGTTTTGAATTTTATTGAAGATACGCATAAGAAAAGACCTAGACCAATTTAGGATCTGTCAACATTTCATATATAACTTGCGTTGTCGGCTAAAATTGAGCAAACGAGGCATGAAATGAAGAGAATAGCGAGACTATTTTCAAGTTTCATAACGATGTTTGAGATAATTTTAACCACAACCCTGAGCAAAAAACAAAGCACTGCTTTGTTTGCAGCGCAAGGCGCAGCAGAGACGACTAGAGTGTTTTTTGATGCTACATCGTTATGATCTACTCATTTAGATCACTAAATTTCATAGCTCATGCCTTGTACTCTCTAAAAAACACTCGTTGTCGCAAATACAGATGAAGTATTGGCAGACCCTTAGAGCCTAGGTCGAATTCCTTTATTTTTCAATAACGATTTGGTGAATGATTGCAAATAATTAGAACTTATAGTCCATACCTATGACAAAGTTACGTCCAATTTGTGGAATATTCGATAAGAAAGAAGTGTGTTCATAAATCTTCTCGTCCAACAGGTTGTTGGCTTTAAAGAATACTTTCGCTTCTTGTTTGTTGGCCAAAGGGTATTGATAAGCAACGCCTAGGTTCACCATGTTATAACCTTTGGTTTCTTGTTCATAAGACGCAAATTTATCTTGATTAAACACATGTGAATATTCTGCTGAACCAGACCAACGCTCATCAAACTCAGCATTTACACGAGCGCCTAAACGACCAGCAGGAACACGCGGTGCATTTTCATCTTCAATTTTACCGCGTACATAGTCACCAAACAGACTGGTTTTATACACATCATTCCACTGATAAGCGACTTCACCTTCTGTACCATAGAACTTGGCTTTATCTTGACTATATTTGATCAAACGGAAGTTTTCGTATTGATCCAAAGTTTTGGCATAAATGTAGTTATCAAACCAATTTTGATAGACATGTACATGATAGCTCAACTTGTCATTGTCATAATGAAGACCTAATTCCACATTATTTGACTTCTCTTTATTTAAGTCTTGATTGCCCAATTCATAGGTGTTGGTCGCATAATGCTTTCCATCAGCATAAAGTTCTTGTGCTAAAGGCAATCGCTCTTGATGAGAACCCGTTAAAGAGAGCGTGTAATTTGGTGCAAATGCCCAATTCACAGCACCCGAATATGAGAATGCATTACCATCAAAGTCTTTTTGATCTGAATCGACATCCACTGTTTGATGATCAAAACGAGTCCCTAATTCCACATGAAAATCACCAAATTGGCGATGCTCTAAGCCAAATACACTATATTTTTGGGTTTTATTTGGTGCAAGAACCGCTTCTTCACCTGTGATATCTAATTTTTGCTGGCTGGCTTGGACACCCCACACGCCTTCCCAAGCAGCAATCGGATTGTGTAACAACTCAACACGACCTTCATAACCTTTGCTCTTGAAGGTTGTCATTGCTGTACTTCCTTCAATTTCATCATGTTGATAGTCGGTATAACTTGCTTGTGCACGAAGTTTTTTAAAGCCAGCAAAAGGTTCATTGAGCTCAGAACGGAAATCATAACGTTCTGTTTTCATATCAATCCATGGCCCTGCTTCAGCGTGATCATGGTCTTCTTCACCATGATCATGGTCATGACCAGAATGATCGTCATCATCGTGCCCACCACAATGCAGTGATAAGCCATGTAAATGGCATGACTCATATTCATGGCTATGCCCAGGTAAACCGTATTGATCTTGGCGATTGCTATAAGACACACCCGCAAAACCACGTTCACCGATCCAAGATAAGCCCACATTTACATTTTCAGACTCTGAAAATGTATTGCCAACTCGACGCTCTTTCGTACTATGTGCATGATCACCATGCTCTTCTGTTACGATATAGTTCGGGGTAATGTAATCATTGGCGTCACGTTTTAAGCCTTCTACACGTAATGCAACATTTGAACCTAATCCAACAGTCACTCCAGCATGTGCCATTTTTTCGTCGTTGCCCGTGTTATAACGCAGACCAACATTGCCTTCATAACCATTTTCAGGCATCGCTGTCGGAATCTTGCTGTCAACCACATTGACTAAGCCACCCACAGACCCAGCCCCATATAATAATGTTGATGGTCCTCGAATGACTTCAATTTTTTGTGCCAACTGCGGATCTACAGTGACGGCATGATCGGGTGACAAACTTGAAACATCCATTGTCTCTGTTGCATTCTGAGTCACTTTAACCCGTGCACCCTCTTGCCCACGAATTACAGGACGACTAGAACCCGCCCCAAAGGTATTGGAATAGACCCCTAATTCATCTTTGAGTGCTTCACCTAAAGTCGTGCCCGCCTGTTGTAGTTTTTCACGTGAAACAGTTTCATCTGCAACGCCAAAATCTTGACTTGAACGGACCAAGGGATGTCCAACAACGGTAATGGTTTCTAATTGTTGTGGATTTTTTTCAGTATTGGTTTGATCTTCCGCCCAAATAGAAGTTGAAATAACTGCAGAAATGGAAAGTGTTAGGGCACTTTTGGTAAATGACATGCGATTGCTCTCAAAGCTCAATATTTTTGAATTATGTTATATTATAACATTTCAATATTTTTGCAATAAAAAAAGGAAATCAAAACTGATTTCCTTTGCATTTAAAATTAAATTTATTTTTCTTTCATAAGCTTATTGATCAAAATAAAGCTCATAAGAGAAGCAGTCACCCAATAGAACACATAGGTCGTATTTTGAAAAAATAAATAATATTCCGTAAGACCGCTACACATATAATAGATTACGAACGCTGTACCAGTGATTGCTAAGTTTTGAATTAGCAAATTTTTAGCAAAGATATGCTTTATAAAAAAAACCAAAGCAGTCAAAAATGTCATCAATAAACCAATAAATCCAATCAAACCATTTGCTGCTAATTCATGGAAGTAGATGCTATGCATGTGCTGAAAACAATGTGGTAAATCGCCTCGTTTATATAAACGGCAATTTTCAGCTTCTATTTCATACATCCCGATTCCTGTAAAAGGTGAGGTTTTAAACATTTCCACTGAATTATTCCAAAGGAATAATCTAATTCCCGAACTATTTTGATAATTATTATTACGAATATTGAGTGAATCAGATTGAAAGTTTTCAACTCTTTTTAGCAGTGGGGAATTTGGAATAGCCATATTTATGCCAATAAAACAAACAACCAAACCCAGCATCAAAATGATTTTTTTGAATTGAGTTTTAGTATAGAAAAGAACTAAAAAGCCCAATACAAATAGCAACCCCAGCCATGCTCCTCTAGTGCCATGAAGGATTAAAAGAAACATACAGAGTAAGCTGGTCACCAAATATAAATAAGATTGTTTACCTTTTAAATAAAATGAATAACATAGCAAAAGTATTGTGAGCGAAATAAAGCCGATATCATAACTAATCACTGGATTGAAGAAAATACTAAACAGGCCGCGATCAAACTGTAACATTATCCCCCAATACAATAAGTAGGGAGTCAACAAAAACAATATAAAAAACAATATTCGATAAAAACATTCGGCATTAAAATTACTTTTATAATAAATTGTTGGTAAAAAAATGAATGGAATAAACCAAATATACTGGTTAATAATATGCTTATACGTACTCAATAGATTATGCGGAACTGAATCAAGTCGAAAAAGTGATTGATTTAATACAGTAGTACTTATAAAGCCAATACAACAAAATGCAATCAGATAAAAATTTGGTTTTATAACTTCCCCTTTAATCCAAAAATAGGTAAAAAGTAAAATTAAAACAATTGAAATATTCCAATGCCGAAAATTATCATTAAAAATATAATGTGTAAATAAAATAACAAAAAGGATAGATATTAAAAAAATAAATTTATTATTTTTTATCATCAAAGAATAACTTTCAAACATTGACACTTTAGATCTACTCAATTTTTTGTAATATTCTACTTTGAAATTACATTTAATTCATTGATGTAAACAACAAATTAACGAATAATTTCCTAATATAAGTTTTAATAACCTATTTTCAATGCCCTTTACACTTTCACATGCTGTTTTAGCGCCACCTTTGTCCAAACTTTCAGGAAATCGCTTGCCGATTGCAGCACTCGCGATTGGCACAATGACACCAGATTTGTATAGAGTATTGGTTAAAACTGAAATTTATTTAAATCATCAGTTTAAAGGAATTATCTATCCAGATTTATTGGTGGGATTACTGTTCTGCTTACTTTGGTATAGCTTATATCGCCCATTATTATTTAAGTTTTTAGGCATTCAAAAACCATTAAACATCGCTTCTTTTTCAACTTTTTTTCAATTTCTAATTTGGATGGTATTGGCCATTATTTTAGGTACAGCAACCCATATTATTTGGGATGGTTTAACCCATTTAGATTTTCGAACTTTCGCATTTAAAGAATTTTTAGCGCAACCCGTCAGTATGTTTGATCGTATTTATCCGATGCATAAAGTCCTACAAATCGGCTGCTCTGCTGCGGCTTTACCGTTTTTAATGTGGATGGGTTTGCATTACTTTTTTAAATATAGAGCCCGTCAAATACTTAATATTAAAGTAAATTTTTTCTGTATAAGCTTATTTGCAATCTCATTTTTTAGTGGTTGCTTATATTATGTGTATGTTGCCAAAAGTACAGGCATCGTTCCACAACAAACTGATCTATATGTACTGATTGGCTTGTTTATGAAATTTTTTACCCAAGGTTCAATCCTTTGTTTCACTTTAGGTTGTCTATTGTTTCATTATTTGAATTATAAAAAATATTTTGAATGATACTCTATTTGCCGTTTCAGTCACTGAAACTTTCTCGAAATCAGCTTAAATTTATTCGGCAATGCGCTAGTTTTTAGCCCAAGTCCTTGTGACTCACCGCTCAAAGAGGCATAATCTCACATTACATTTTTAGGCGATGCGCTGTTTACGTACTCGCTTCCTTAACCCATATAGTTGGATTTTTAACGCTATGATGCGAACTCATTATTGCGGTTCTTTAACCGAAGCTCAAATTGACCAGACTGTAACGCTTTGCGGCTGGGTACATCGTCGCCGTGACCACGGTGGGGTGATTTTCCTTGATATGCGTGATCGTGATGGTCTCGTTCAAGTCGTCATCGATCCAGATACCCCAGAAGCATTTGCAACTGCGGATAAAGCACGTTCAGAATATGTATTAAAAATTGTAGGACGTGTACGTCGTCGCTATGAAGGCACCGAAAATGCCAATATGGTGAGTGGTCAAATCGAAGTTTTAGGTAAAGAAATCGAAGTTCTTGCTGCATCTGAAACGCCACCATTCCCATTGAATGATGAAAATGCCAATATTTCTGAAGAAATCCGTCTGAAATATCGTTTCCTCGATATTCGTCGTCCAGAAATGATTGATCGCTTACGTTTCCGTTCTAAAGTAACGACGTTAATTCGTAACTACTTAGATGAACATGGCTTCTTGGATGTTGAAACACCAATCTTGACACGTGCAACACCTGAAGGTGCGCGTGACTATTTAGTACCTAGCCGTGTTTCAAATGGTAGCTTTTATGCGCTTCCGCAATCACCACAATTGTTTAAACAATTGTTGATGGTTGGTGGTGTAGACCGTTATTACCAAATCGCAAAATGTTTTCGTGATGAAGATTTACGTGCAGATCGTCAACCAGAATTTACTCAAATCGACATCGAAACATCGTTCTTAAACGATGACGATATTATGGATTTGATGGAAGGCATGACCGTTAAGATGTTCAATGAACTTCTTGGCGTGAAATTCGACAAATTCCAACGTATGACTTATGCAGATGCTATGCGTGATTATGCATCTGACAAACCAGACTTACGTATCCCTTTGAAACTTGTAGACGTTGCTGACATGATGCAAGACGTTGAGTTCAAAGTATTTGCCGGTCCAGCAAAAGATCCTAAAGGCCGTATTGTTGCACTTCGTGTACCAGGAGCAGGTTCACTGCCACGTAGTCAAATTGATGAATACACTAAATTCGTTGGAATTTATGGCGCGAAAGGCTTGGCTTATATTAAAGTCAATGAACTTGAAAAAGGTATCGAAGGTCTTCAATCACCTATCGTTAAATTCATCGAACCAATCGTGCTTGATTTGTTAAAGCGTGTTGGTGCTGAAAATGGCGACATCGTATTCTTTGGTGCCGATAAAGCCAAAGTTGTAAATGATGCAATGGGTGCTTTACGTATCAAGATCGGTCACGACATGAACATGTCAACAACCGAGTGGGCGCCACTTTGGGTTGTTGATTTCCCAATGTTTGAAGAAACTGATGATGGTAAATGGACGTCTGTTCACCACCCATTCACACTGCCAAAATCAAGTGTTGAAGAAGTGAAAAGCAATCCAGGTGCAGCACTTTCTGTTGCTTACGATATGGTATTGAATGGTACTGAAATCGGTGGTGGTTCATTGCGTATCTATACTTTAGAAATGCAAAAAGCCATTTTTGAAGCTTTAGGTATTGGCGAAGAAGAAGCTGAAGAAAAATTCAGTTTCTTATTAAATGCTTTAAAATTCGGTGCACCTCCTCATGGTGGTTTAGCATTCGGTTTAGACCGTTTAGTGATGTTGATGACAGGTTCATCGTCTATCCGTGACGTGATTGCTTTCCCGAAAACTAAAACGGCTGAGTGTCCATTAACTCAAGCACCTGCGCCAGTTGAACCAAATCAATTGCGTGACTTGGGTATTCGTTTACGCGAAAAACCGAAAGCTGAAGAAGCTAAATAATTTTTAGCTGTTTGATCGAAAACCCTGCGCTATGCAGGGTTTTCTGTTTTGCGTATGTATTTTATTTCGATAGGTTCTAATTGAGATAAGTTCTCATAAATGGCATACTATCGCTGTTAACTTTTGAGGTGAAAACCTATGGCTATGCGACCTAATGTACTTCGTCATACAATTATTATCATTGTATTTTCAGTGGTTCAATGGGGATTTATGCGTTATATCCTAAGCCATCAGTTGTTTAATTTAGATACTTATCAACGTATTTTATATTTCAGCATGAGCAGTTTTATTGCTGGTTTCTTTATTATTTCGGCACTGATTTACTTGGTGTTGAAAGGCAATGCTGACCGCGACTAATATTCATTAAATGTATAAGCTACTTAAAACTTTCTCTCGATTACCTCTAGGTATGATACAAAGTATTGCTAGAGGTGTCGGGAATTTATTGTTTATGAGTAATTCTTCAGCAAAACGCACCACTGAATTGAATTTAACTGCGGCATATCCTGAGCTTGATGAACAACAACGTAATCAACTGATTAAGGCCAGTTTAAAAAGTCAATGTATGACTTATGCAGAGTCAATTAAAATTTGGGGATCTTCTCCAGAGTTCGCCTTAGCACAAATTAAGCAGGTCTATAATGCTGAGATTTTTCTCAATGCATTAAAGAATCCCAATGGGAGTATTGGTGTGGTCCCTCATTTTGGGGCGTGGGAACTCATGAATGCGTGGATCAATCAACATACTCATCCCGTTATCATGTATAAGCCGAGTCGAAATAAAGACTTAGATCAGTTTATGCTAGAGTCTCGCCAACGCTTAAATGCAACATTGGTACCCACTGATGATACTGGTGTACGTGCCTTATTTAAACATTTAAAACAAGGTGGATTTACCGCTATCCTTCCTGACCATATTCCTAAAGAATCTGGCGGTATTTATTCTGAGTTTTATGGGCAAAAAGCATTTTCTTCAACTTTGCTTTCAAAGCTTGCTGCAAAAACCCAATGTTCAGTCGTGGGTTTGACTTGTGTCCGTCGCCCTGATTTCTCAGGTTTTGATATACATTTTACGGCACTATCTCAAGATATTAATTCTAAAGATTTACAGCTTTCTGTCGATACCTTGAACAAAGAAATGGAGAGAATGATTAATATCGCTCCTGAACAGTATTTATGGGGTTATAAACGATTTAGGAAGTTAGAGGGCGGCAGGAATTTGTATAAATAAGCAAATTCTTACCGCCAATCAATACTCAAAAATCATAATTAAATTTTAACGAAATTTTATTTTCACAACCCGAATACCCTGTCTAAACTTTGTCAGCGTAATCAACATTTTTTGAATTTTTCTAAAAATTCGTGAACATTCTTTTTTCAATTTAGCACTGAATTTCAAGTTTTCTTTTTTTAGAGACTTACCTTTTCTGAGATTTCTCACGTCCTCTAAGGCACTGGGAAATTGTGTATTACCTCTCCTCAAGATCATATCTTGAATACATAATGCAGGGCTAAGTTGGTACACTTCAAGCTCAGGGCACTCTCTAAACAAAAAGTGATCGACTGGAATCAATACTTTTGATTCAACGATAAAACTGAGTAATTTTTTTGCTACCTCTAGGGATAAGATATAACCACCACATCCCATATGTGCCTCGCGTAATAACAATAACTTACGAGCGTTGGGAGCTGAAAGGTTTTGTTGTTTTAACGCCACACCAATTTTTTTATAAAAGACTTCCAACTTGATCACTGAACATTCTTTTGGAATCCATGCATCATCCAATAAAAAATCTTTTGCATGCTCACCTAAATAAATATCATCTTCAAAAATTACAATATAATCAAGTTGCTCATCTATGGCTTTTTTCCACAACAACATGTGACTGAGTAAGCAACTCACTTCATTTTGATGTAAATTTGTTGTATACCCGACCATACCAAGTTGAGATGTCGCGATATCTATATTCGCAGGTGTAATCGCATCAAAAAATTCAAAATCTACTTCTTGTTTTGCAAACTCAGCATCGATGTGCTTACGGCGCTCTTGAGCCGTTGATAAACTAATAACAAAATTTTTCATAAAAACTCTTACAACAATTACTTATAAATTTAATTTTGAGATCGACTCCACGATAAAGATTAATGTTCATTTAATTTAATCGCATTTAGCGATATACTATATGGCACCACTCTAATAAATGTGATTTTAGGGGCTATAAATAATGATTACTGAAAACATTAAAATTTTTGTAGGTTGCGATCCCAATAACTGTGACCTTGAACAACTTATGGTATTAGAACACAGTGTTCGTAAACATACACAGCATAATGTTGAAATTATTTGGATGCAACTTAGTCACGACATAAATAGTCCATGGTACAGCAATCAAGACACAGGTAAAGGATGGTCTACAGAAAAGTGGGCAACACCTTTTTCAGGTTTCCGCTGGGCAATACCTGAGTTATGTGACTTCAAAGGCCGTGCGATTTATATGGATGCAGATGTAATCGTGCTCTGTGATATTGCAGAACTTTGGTCACACCCGATGAATAATGATGCAATTGTTATTGCGAAAGGTGGGAAAAGTTCAGCACGTTTATGTACTTGCGTATGGGATTGTGAAAAAGCTAAACAATATCTCCCACCACTTGATGAGATCCGTAACAATCCAGAAAGTCATAAGAATTTAATGCGCCTTATCAAAGAAAAGCCTCAGTTAGTTGAACCTTACCAAGATTCTTACAACAATATTGATGGTGAAGATTTAGCGATCGAACAAATTAAAGTATTACATTATTCAGACATGGGAACTCAATTTAGTCATAAGTATGCGATTCCACGTCTTGCTGAAATGAATCAAAAGCATTGGTTTGATGGCAAAATTATGCCTCATCCTCGTCAAGATTTAGTTGAATTATTTGATCAATACTATGCAGAAGCACTGGAGCTGGGATATAGACCTGAAAATTATTTAATTGAACCTTTTGGAACCTTTTCTAAAGCAAGTCAAATTAATTACCACGGTAATAAAGTGACTCGTCCAGATCAAGAAACCAATTGGTTGAACAAGCAAATACGTAAAATTAAAGCTAAATTTAAAAAATCTACATTCACTTTAGATGGATAAATTGTCGAATAGACAATTTCCATCTTCACTCATTTTCTCATTACGACGCTATATGAACTATAAAGTACCACAATCGATTCAATTGCTGTTTTCAAATTTTATTTTAAGAAATATATATAAATTAATTTATAAACATAGCCACCCTAAAACATACCGACATAATCGCAGATACTGGCCTTATTATTCTGTAAAAAGAAATAAATTTGGTGGAATTGATCAGATTTATTTTCGCAAGAAACTTGTTGTCGATAATTCAGTCATGCCAACAAGTGCTTGTAAAAAAAGCATGTTGATTGCAACAGGACCCTCTATTCAGAAATATCCAGCAGACGTATTTCAAAAGCAAGATATTGATTATATAGGTGTTAATGGATCAATTTCATTAGATCATGTTCAATTTAAATATTATGTCATTATCGATCATAATTTTACTCAAAACCGTTTTGATTTAGTGCTCAAAGTACTTCAGAGCCAATGTACTTTTTTCACCACACCCCGCTGTCTTGATATAATTTTCAGAAAAATTCATCCTGATCAAATTAAATGCCAAATTAAAGTCATTGAAACGATTACAGAAGGTAAAGTTGAACGATTTTTAGGGCCACGTATTACCATCAACCCTCACCAGAACTATTTTTACTTAGAAGGAAATAAAGGATTTTCTCAGCATATCCATGATGCCATTTTTGACTATTTCACAGTGCCATATGTTGCTTTACAGATTGTTTATGCCCTATCTTATCAAGAAATTTATTTGGCCGGTTTAGACATGAATAACTTTAATCAGCCACGTTTTTATGAAAAGAGTACCAACAAACAACCGACAATGCTCAATCAATACTTAACTGAAATATTTCCAGCATTTGACGCTGCCTCGCACTTTTTAAACAAGCAGAATATTAAAGTTTACAATCTTTCACTTAAGAGTGCGATAGAGTCGTTCGAGAAATTAGATCCAAAGCTTTTATAAAACTTGGATTCACCTTAGCTCCTAATTCGTTTTTAATATGCAAACCAAAAATTTTCGTGATGATATCAATGGGCTCCGCGCCTATGCCGTAATACTTGTCATTCTGTTCCATTTCGGGGTTTCAGGATTTTCTGCTGGTTTTTTAGGCGTCGATGTTTTCTTTGTTATTTCTGGTTATCTAATGACCAAAATTATTATTGAGAACCTTGAAAGAAACAGTTTCTCTTTTATAAACTTTTATTTAGCGCGAATCACACGGATTTTTCCTGCACTATTTTTTGTCGTACTGGCTATGACGGTTTGTGGATGGTTTTTTTTTATCCCAGAAGATTTTAAGCTATTTGCTAAAGATGCAAAATATAGTCTAAGTTTTTTATCCAATGACTTATATTATCGTCAAGCAGGTGATTATTTTGCTGTAAGCTCGCATGATAAAGCCTTACTGCATACTTGGTCTTTATCAGTAGAATGGCAATTTTATATATTATTTCCTATTCTTGTTTATTTATATTTTAAAATTATTCAAAATAAAAAATTCTTAGGGATATTTTTAATCTTATTATGTATTTCATCTTTAAGCTTTTCGATTTATATCTCATCTAAAGACTCCATCTATGCTTTTTTTAAGCTCAGCTCTCGTGCTTGGGAATTGCTTGCTGGTGGCTTGGCTTATTATTATTTTAGAACGTATACACCAACCCAACCGATAAAGTATTTTTTTGAAATTGTTGGTTTCTCATGCATTGCACTCAGTTTAGTTCTGTTTGGTCAAGATACAATATGGCCAAGTTATAACGCATTAGTTCCTGTAGTTGGAACGATGTTGATTCTTATTGCCAATCAAAAAAATTCAATTTTCACCAAATTTAAATTAATTCAAAATATAGGCAGTGCCTCTTACTCTATTTATTTGTGGCATTGGCCTGTTGCCTTTTTACTTGGATATTTTTTCTTTGAAAAAAACTTCGTCAATATTAGTTTAGCGATTCTAATCTCTTTTATTTTAGGTTGGTTAAGCTATAAATATATTGAAAGCTCAAGAAAATATTTAGTCAATATCAAAGTATATTACTGCTATTTACTATTCTTTATTCTTCTTATTTCTGCATCTATGCTCTATTCATACATCAACAAGGATGGTGTAAAAAGTCGCGCAGATTCTCTATATTTAAAACACAATGAAAAACTTGAAATGCCAAAAGTTTCCAATGGCTGGTGTTTTTATAATATTAAAGACGATCACAGTCTTAAGGTGGGTCAAAAAGGTCTTGAATGTCATATTGGATCGAAGCAAGCTGATGCTCAACCCGTGCTTTTATTTGGCGATTCTTTTGCAGGGCATAATATTCCCTTTTGGCATTTTCTTGGTAAAGAACTCAACTTAAATATCCATGCTATTACTACAAATTGGTGTTATCCGAGTATAGATAAACAATTTACAGGGGACAAAAACTCAACAGCCTACCAGCAATGCATGCTGAACCGAGACTACTTAAAAAACAATATAAATCAATATAATGTATTAATATTTGCAGGTCGCTGGTCCGATATTGTACAACAGCATCAAGAACAGAGCTTTGAGAATTTGCTAAAGCTCGCCAATCAATCTCATAAGAAAGTTATTGTGATGTCCGAGCCTTATGCCTTTGATGCAAACATTAGCCTTTTATACAAAAGATCATTGTGGTTACATCGAAATTTCAACCTCAATAATTATTTTGATAATGTTAAAGCGAAACAGCAAAGAATTGCACTACAGCACATCACAGACATGACTCAGCGCTATCCAAATACGTTATTGCTCACTCAAGCTGACTTGTTTAAACCAAATCATATGGCAAAAGAAAGTATTCCCTATTCTTTGGATGGTCGCCACTTATCTGTTTTTGGTTCATTATCATCTGAAGAGTACTTTACTCAACAGGCTAAATATAAAGTACTCAAACAGTTTTTATCTTCTTCAGACGAACCATAGCTTTTATGCCAACTCTGTTATGCGTCCTAATACGCTTTGATTTTGTAAATAAGATCAAAGCTTATTTTTGATCTTGATTTAATTAACTTCTGATTTAAAAATAAATCCTGAACTAAAATATTGTTTCAAAAAAAACTGAAATCAAGTATTTTCAGTCAACCTCTTGATCATTTTTCAAAAGAGTCTGGCCGTATTTATCCTGCTATAAAAAATTTAGAAAGTTAGAGGATGGGCCTCATTTGTATAAATAGTCTAAAATTAAATCAATACACAATGCTAATGACGCAAACTATTTATTTTTGCAATCATCAGTGCAACTTGCACTCCAAAATATGCTTTAAGTCCTAAATTTTACTTATGCCTAGATTATAGTCTGGTAAAGATGCTGCATCTTATATCCTGTCTTGTTCTAAAGAAATGCTAAAACTGGCGAATACAGAGCCTTATTATAAAAATATCCAAGACGCTATCTCTTTTCCTCAACAGTTCTAGACAAATTCAAGTGGCTGATGATTTTGATGCAGCAATGAAAATTAAATTCATTTAAATTTTATAGATCGATATGCCGATAATTTGAAAATTTGATGAAATAATCGTAAAACTTCTCTTTGAATTTTACTGAGTATAGTCATTGCTTTTTTCTGCCGATGTTGTTCAATCCTGTCAGATTCGTGGCGAATAGCACGCTCATTCTCTAAATGACTCGGAAAATTGTCATATTTCTTATGTAAATAAAAATCCTGAACACAAATTGCTGGCACCATTTGATAAGCCTTATATTTTGCATATTTCACATGACAACCAAATAATATGTGATCGACTGGAACTAACTCAGGCATATTACGAATAGATGCCAGAAAATATTCTGCAGCTTCTCTTGATAAGATATAACCAGCTCCACCGAGATGCTTCGCTTTAAGTTGATACAATGCCCTATCATTGATTAAAGCTGTTGGAAAAAATGAGAGATCCACTTTTTTATCAAAGGCTTCTAATTTTATAAGATGTATATTTTTAGGAATCCATGAAAAATCATCAATAAATTTTTGTAGGTTTTCTCCAAAATGCACATCATCTTCAAAAATTGCCATATATTCCAAGTTTTGTTCGACAATTTTTTTCCATAGCAATACATGACTTAAAAGACAAGCGATCTCACCTTGTGTTAAGACGCCTGTGCGAGTTAATTCAATCCCTACACTTTTCGCATTTTCTATGGTTGTTGCAGGTGTAACCGCATCAAAAAAACTAAATGGTACAGAATGCTTTTTAAACTCTGAATAAATATGCTGTCTTCTATCAAGAGCCGAATCTAAACTAATAACAAAATTCACTGAAAAACCATCTCGATGAGTGCAAAAATAATGATACAACAATTAAGCGATTATAAAACCATCATACTATTCAATTTATTGATTTTAAATAAATTAATCTTTATAGCTTCTAATAAATTCGAGTTTGGTTTTAAACGGGAGGTCAGCAAGTTGAATAAAGACCCGACTGACTTCTCTCAAAACTTTTTGCAGTCCTGTCGGTTTAGATACAACTCGATCTCGCCATTGAAGGCTTGTCGTAAATTTTTGCTCATTGGGGTTCAATATATAATCTTGAATACATAATGCAGGTGTTAATTGATAAACCCCTAGTTTTTGTTCCGAAATATACTTTCTAAAAATCATTTGATCGACATGGTCAAAAACGTCTTGCTTTTTTAAGTATTCAACAAGCTCAATCGCACCGTTGTAAGACAAAATATAACCTGCAGCACCCAGATGAGCTTTTCTCAATCTTCTTAAAAAAAAGTTCTTATTGTTAAAAACCTTAGTTTTATCTAAATCTAGAACCACTTTAGCGTAGGCTTTTTCAGTTTTCACAATATCATGACTTAACCAATTTGAGTCTTTTAAAAACAATTCAGCATCTTGGCTGAGATGAATATCATCTTCAAAAATTGCGATTGCTGGGATTTTTTCATCGATTGCTTTTTGCCAAAGTGAAACATGACTCAATAAACACGCCAATTCATTTTGACTTAAATCACTTTGACAAAGTGTCAAATTAATTTTTTCTGCTTGGGTTACAATTGAATCAGGCTCAATCGCATCAAAAAAAGAAAAAGGAATATCTTTGTCGTCAAATTGCTGAAGAATATGAGCTCTACGGTCTTTTGCTGATTTTAAACTAATAACGAAATTTTTCATAAATTACTCGATTTATTTAAAACCTACCGACTTAAAAAATAGGATACTTTTTAGCTGATGCAATATACGATAGAGTTCTAAAATAATTTTATCTATCCCCTTCTTCTTATTATATTTTCTTCTCAGCAAACGCTCTTTATATAAATGGCTTGCAAACCGAACACTATCTTTGCATGAATACAGGGTTACATCCTGAATACATAACGCGGGTTTCATTTGATATACAGAAAAAATATTTTCTGTAATCACACATTCAAACATTAAGTGATCTAAGGCAATTAATTTATCTAGTGTTTGAATGTAGCCCAACAATGTTTTTGCACCGTCTAAAGACAATATATAGCCAGCAGTACCTAGGTTTTTACTCTTTAATTGAAAAATAGCTCTATCATTAAAATCGTTAAAAAATTTTACTTTTTTTCCTAAAGCAGTCCTATGTGTAAATTCTTCTAATTTTATAAGATGCCAACTTGGATCTATCCATTGACTATCAGAAAGAAATTCATTGACGTCTTCGCCTAAATAAATATCGTCTTCAAATATCGCCATATACGGGGTATTTTCATCAACCATTTGTTTCCATAAATAGGCGTGACTCATAAAACAAGCAACCTCACCTTTGGTTAAAGCTTGCTCATCAATATTTAAATCAAGCGCTTGGGCAAAAATAGCAGCAGGCTCTGGCGTTAAAGCATCAAAAAAATCAAAAGCTACATTTTTTTTCCCAAACTCACTCAATATATGTTGTCTACGTTCAAGTGCTGTCGATAGGCTAATAACGATTTTTTTCATAGAGATGTGACTATAAGCAATAGATCTATTTTACTATTTTTTTGTCTAGCAATCATCCTTACTTACATACTTTGCTAAGAAATATCGAGGAAACTATCTTTAAAATACATTTTTTTTGAGAAGTAATGACTGAGTGTTTTTCGTTCTTTTCCTGCGAGTTTTAACAATCTAGGTGCCTCGGTTGGAGGGTAATTAATAGCAAAATCAATTAAAATTTTTTCTTTGATCCACTGATTTTTCACTTGATAAAACAAAGCATTTTCATCGCAATTAATTAACGTAATACTCGGGAAAGATTGTCTAAGTACTTTTTGACAAGCAACATAGGCGACTAAATATTCTAAATTACCAATTCTTTGAAAAAATTCTTTGCTGTTCTCTTGGGTATTTCGAATATTTGCTACATAGCGTTTGGGTGTTTGTTGAATTGCTAAATATAATTCATCATACCAATATTTAAAAAAAGCATTATTTTGAACAGTTGCCAACAACCAATTTTCCAATACTGGATAATCAATCTGCGTGGTATTTTTTTTACGATAATATGAAAAACATTCTGTCTGATTCTTTTGCATCATCTCAGAAATCCAGTCTAGATTTTCATAGACAATAATACTGGCATCTAACCAAATTCCACCATGCCGATATAACAGATCAAATCTGAGTAAATCAGCCTTTTGTTGGGGCGTTGCATTCGTCAATAAAGAAAAATCAATATCACTATACTGGCTGACATTTTCAGGATTAAGTACACATACTTGATAAGATGGATTTTTTGCTTGAGTATTTTGAATACATTTTTCAACAAACTCAGGAAAATCACCTTCCCAATACATCCATATCTTTTTAGGTAATTCAATGGGTCTAGCAACAGGATTAAAAATCAGTTGTCCTGCATCGTTATCAATTTTTTGATTGGTATGTCTAATTTTGTAATAGTACATCATATGAAATTTAGCTAAATAAAATAATTTTTTAAAAATTTTCATATAAAAAATCCAATATTTTTTACAAAAAAGCAGAACCAATAAAATTTAAACTATACAGTATTTAAAATATTCATTACGTCATTTACTAGAACATCTTTGTACACTTAAAAATAAAGATGTTTAAATGCATACATCCGATCACGCCACATACGTTTTTGCTTCTTAAAACCATAAGAATGGTCACGATTTTCTTTCTCTTTACGAGAGATTCCTTGTGTTGCAACTGTACCTAAAATATCACTATCCAAACCTGCTGGGCTAACAAAAGCAGGCCAAACACCCAATCCTTTTCCATTCTTACTCAGCCAAGTTTGAAAAAAGATATCAACAGGCATGGCAATTGTTTTGCCTTGTGCAATAAACGCTTCAGCACCTTTACGTGACCAGATTAAACCCAAACCACGAATAGGAAAATAATAAGCATGCCACAATGAATAGTCACCTAACTGAGTAATATCTTTGGCTAACTTTTTCTTCTTTGCCGCTAAATTCACCAAATACCAATCTAGCGCTTGATGGCGATCTAAATAAGCTAAAACTTGATCCATAGATTGTTTGAAATCAGCTGTAATTTTCATATCATCTTCTAAGACAACAAGATAATCTGCATCACTTGCTAAAAATTTCTGAGCGCAGCCATAATGACTGAGATAACAGCCCAGTTCTGAATTGAGTAAACGTCTTCCTAAAGTTTGCTGGGTTAACGCATCATCATAATCCTGAAAAGATGACAATTCTTTGCCACGGCCATCATAAGCAGAAAAACGCTCAAACTCCCAGTTTACCGCCTGTAGCTGTTCTGTTGCGCGAGCAAGCCGCTCATCACTACCATCTAAATTGATCAGATATGTTTTAACTTTCATGATTGGCTTCCTACGATAAAACTTTGGCTGAAATTACTGATTTAGGCAAATAATCATATAATTTATCGATCATTTTACGACGTACCTGTGCAGCATTCTCAGAATTCAGTTGATCTAAACTTTGGATACAACCATATTTAATATTGTCTTGATTCAATGCTTCTACGAACTCAGTTAAACTTTCAGCATTCTTCAAATAAGCCAAAGCTAAATCAGGCTTTAAAACAGCTTCATTTTTTTGAATCTTTAAATGATTCATCAATGAAATCGGATTTAATTGTTCGACACTTCTAAACTTATATTTAATCTGTGTTTCTAGTAGGTCTGGATGATGCAATAAGTATTCACTTAAAATTTTACGATCAACACAGTGTGGATAATGATGGATTTCAAAAAATTCTTTAAAGCCTAAAATATCAGCACCCAGCATTTGTGCGATCACATGACCGGGTTGAATCGGTTTATTAAAATTACGATTTAAAAATTGACGGTATTTCAGCTTGGCCTTGTAACTAAAACAACTTTTCCAGTGCCCATAGGTGACGATTTTATCGCTCTCAAGAAAATCTTCAATTTGAGCGGGTGAATTAAAAAAGAAGTCATCATTTAAGTAGATGAAGTAATCTGAAAGCCCGTTGATATTCCATAACATGCTTTCAATTGACCGAGTGTTAAACGTAGGTAGAAATTGCGTATAACCAGCAAAAATCTCACGATGATCAACGACACGAATTTTATTTGCATCACAAAGACCTTGCGCTACAAATTCATTTAAAAACTCAGGCTGCTGATTATCTGTAACAATGAAAATATGACGGCAAAAAGGCACATACTTCAATATAGATGCAATGTTGTAATAGATCTCATCATTACTGGCAAAACGTGTATCGCTCACAGCATCTGAGGCATCACCACCAGTGAGATATTGCTGACGTTTACGTTTTAACTCAACATCATTGCCATCGACCCAAGCAATTACGATATCAAGGTTTTGCATCTATATTGTTCTCAAATCATCTAAATAAAATTATTGCCAAGCGTCTTTAATCCAGTCTGAAGGCAACACATAGCGGTACCATTTACCCCCACCTCCAGTCACGGCATCAGGTGGATTAATTTCCCCATGGAAAATAATAATTTTGGCATCTTGTGGCTTAACTGGTGGCTTGAAATAAGCAAGCGGTAACTTTTGCAAACAATGGTATTTATAACTCTTACACCAATCTTTTGGCCAGTAGCTGAGTTTTTGCTGCTGATCGACATACCAAGACAAATATTCTTGTTCATTTCGAAATTTATGACTAATTTCTTTAAAGTTTTCACGAAAATAAGGCAAGATGTCAGGAAAAGTACCCAACTTAAAACGATAAACTGAACTATTGCCAGTCACACGCCAAGGACGTTTCCAGTCGTGAATAATAAGGAATTCACCCGGATAGCTAAAGAAGTCATCAATATTGTCTACAATGACCACATCAAGATCTAAAAATAACAAATTACCTTTTAAACCATATAAATCAGGTTCAAAAGTCGATAACTTATTCCATCCACGTTCAGGACTTCCTTCAGGCAATGCTAACGGCGGAATTGGAAAGCATTGAACCTCTGGATTAATACCTTCTGTACGGTCAGTCAAACACACCATTTGGAAATCAATTGTGGTATGTCGTTTGACCATGTTATATAGGCGATTGACATAATCAGCACCATATTTGCTGCCCCACTTCATACACAAAACGATATTCTGTTCTGATTCAACTAAATTCGACTGTAAATTTGATTCATTGACCTGCATGCATCAATCTTCCACCTGAGCAATCCCCATATCATACCATTACCATCGCCAAGTTACTGTATTCGATTGCATATGCTGAACAATTTGTTTCATGAGAATATGCTATGATGCGTTAACAATTTACATTGATCATAGTGGTTTTAATTGTTCGATATTTTATTGAGCAATCTTTAAATGAAATCTCAGTGAAATTGAATACAACTTTTGCAAGCACATTTTCTATATTAGGTTTTTATGAAAATAGCAGTCGCTGGAACAGGTTACGTTGGCTTATCCAACTCAATGATATTTGCGCAACATCATGAAGTTGTTGCAGTAGATATTTTAGAATCTAAGGTTAACTTGCTCAACAATAAAATATCGCCCATTCAAGATGCGGATATTTCATTATTTTTAAAAGAAAAATCATTAAATTTTACAGCCACGACAGATTATCAAGCAGCTTATCGCAATGCAGATTTTGTAATTATTGCGACCCCAACGGATTACGACACCAAAACCAATTATTTTAATACGCAAAGTGTCGAAAGCGTGGTTAAGCAAGTCTTGGAGGTCAACCCAAATGCAGTGATGGTGATTAAATCAACTGTCCCTGTCGGCTTCACCAAGAGCTTAAAAGAAAAATTCCACACTGAAAATATTATCTTTTCTCCAGAATTTTTACGTGAAGGAAAGGCATTGCATGACAATTTGTACCCTTCCCGAATTATTGTTGGGGAAAAATCTGATCGCGCAAAACTGTTTGCTGACTTATTGATCGAAGGGGCCATCAAAAAGGACAGCCCTGTTTTATTTACCGATGCAACTGAAGCTGAAGCAATTAAGTTATTTGCCAATACTTATCTCGCTATGCGCGTTGCCTATTTCAATGAACTGGATACCTATGCGCAAATTTTTGGCTTAGATACTCATCAAATTATTGATGGTGTTTGTCTAGATCAACGTATTGGTAATCACTATAACAATCCGTCATTTGGTTATGGTGGCTATTGCCTACCGAAAGACACCAAACAACTTTTAGCTAACTATAATCACGTTCCAAGTAATTTGATTCAAGCCATTGTTGACTCGAATAGTACGCGTAAAGACTTTATCGCAGACTCGGTGATCGCACGTAACCCCAATAAAGTTGGTATTTATCGCCTAGTGATGAAAAGTGGTTCAGATAATTTTAGAGCGTCCGCAATCCAAGGTGTGATGAAACGCATCAAAGCCAAGGGAATTGAAGTGATTGTCTATGAACCAACATTACAAGAAGATGAGTTCTTTAAATCCAAAGTCGTCAATGATTTAGAACAATTTAAACAGCAAAGTGATGTGATTATTGCTAATCGAGTTTCTAATGACTTAAGTGATGTATTAGATAAAGTCTATACACGAGATATTTTCGGAGCAGATGAATGAAAGTCCTCGTCACAGGTGCAGCAGGTTTTATTGGCTTCAATGTTGCAAAAAAACTTTTAGAGCGTGGTGATGATGTTGTCGGCTTTGACAATATGAATGATTACTATGACCCCGCATTAAAACAAGCCCGATTAGCAGTTCTCAAAGATACGGCGGCACAAACCCAGCAAACGTTCACTTTTATTCATGCCAATCTTGCTGATAAAGCAATTGTTGATCAATGTTTTCAAGATCATCAATTTGATCGGGTGATTCATTTGGCTGCACAAGCTGGTGTCCGTTACTCATTAGAAAATCCATTGAGTTATGTCGAAAGTAATTTAATTGGCTTTACCAATATTATTGAAGCATGCCGTTATGCCAAAACGCCACATTTAACCTATGCCAGTACCAGTAGTGTTTATGGTGCGAATACCACCATGCCATTTAGTGAGAAACATGGTGTTAACCATCCTGTACAGTTCTATGCGGCAACCAAACGTGCCAATGAACTCATGGCGCACAGTTATAGCCATCTCTTCAATCTACCAACAACAGGCTTACGCTTTTTTACTGTCTATGGTCCTTGGGGCCGTCCAGATATGGCTTTGTTTAAGTTCACCAAGAACATTATTGAAAACAAGTCTATTCCTGTGTTCAATCACGGCAACCATACCCGTGACTTCACTTTTATTTCAGATATTGTGGAAGGTGTGATTCGTTCAAGTGATCAAATTGCGCAACCTGATCCAAACTGGGACAGCAAAAACCCTGATCCATCGACCAGTTATGCGCCTTTCCGTATTTTCAATATCGGCAATAACAATCCAGTAAAATTGATTGAATATATTCATGCTATTGAAAAAGCTTTAGGCAAAGAAGCAATTTTAGAATTACTCCCATTACAACCGGGCGATGTGCCGGATACTTTTGCGGATAGTCGTGCTTTAGAACAGATGGTCGGATACAAACCATCTGTATCTGTTGATGATGGTGTTAAGCAATTCGTCGATTGGTATCGAGATTTTTATCAGGTTTAATCAATAGTATTGTTCAGTTTAAAGCTTAATTTTAGCATTTGAATTTTTCTTTCAATTCTTTCAATACTCAAATTTAAGTACAAAAAAAGGATTCCACTAGGAATCCTTTTTTAGCATTCAGCCACTTATTTTACATAAGTCAGCCAATGTGCATATTTTGGATCTTTACCTTGAACAGCATCAAAGAATGCTTTTTGAATCTTCTCAGTAATCGGACCACGTGCACCTGAACCAATTTCACGATCATCATATTCACGGATCGGCGTCACTTCAGCAGCAGTCCCAGTAAAGAATGCTTCATCACCAATATAGAATTCATCACGGGTAATACGGCGTTCAACAACTTCAATACCCATGTCTTTTGCAATGGTGATAATCGTTTGACGCGTAATCCCATCCAATGCACCGCCAGCAATATCTGGTGTATGTAATACACCATCTTTGACTAAGAATACATTTTCACCTGAACCTTGGCATACATACCCTTGAGGGTCCATAAGCATTGCTTCATCATAACCAGAATGTGCCACTTCTTGGTGTGCAAGAATAGACAAAGTATAGTTACCTGAAGCCTTGGCTTTACACATGGTCACGTTAGGGTGATGGTGGGTAAATGATGAGGTTTTAACACGAATACCTTTCGCCATTGCTTCATCGCCAAGGTAAGCACCCCAGCTCCATGCAGCAACTGTCGCATGAATGGTATTATCAGTTGCAGCGATACCTAATTTTTCCGAACCAATGAAAATAATTGGGCGTAAATAGCATGACGCCAATTTATTTTCACGAACAACATCAATTTGAGCTTGTTCAAGAGTTGCTTGATCAAATGGAACTTTCATTTGATAAATTTTTGCAGAATTTAACAAACGTTTTGTATGGTCTTGGAGACGGAAAATCGCAGTACCGTTAGGTGTTTCATAAGCACGGACACCCTCAAAAACACCCATACTATAATGTAATGTATGAGTTAAGACGTGAATTTTAGCTTCACGCCAATCAACCATTTGTCCATCTTGCCAAATAAAACCATCACGATCAGCCAAATTCATGGCGCACACTCCAAATTTTTACACAATTATTCACTTTCCAAAGCGAAACTCGCTGTTGGATCAATTAATCTTTGCCATAACTTGCAAACGACCTCTCGGGTATCGTGCCAATCCGCAGCACTCACTTGCATATTATGATTTGCAAGTGCCAAACGGTGGCTCTCGGCGCGTTCACTGAGATAAGCTTGAATCAATGCGGATACATCGTCGCTGGATAAGCAACCTGCCTTTGCGGCATCTTCAAGGATTCGTACGTTGTCGGAATAATGGGCGAGATCAGGATTCGTCCCACTCCAGGCTAATACGACATACTGTGCCATAAATTCGATGTCAACGATACCACCTGCATCCTGTTTTAGATGAAAAATTCCATCTTTTTTCTGATCTTTTGAGGAACCCAAATGATCTTTCATCTTCTGACGCATGTTCAAGACTTCTTTGCGAACCGTCTCTTCTTCTCTCGGTAATGTGAGAACCCTGCAACGCAATTCTTCAAATTTTGCTCTTAGGCTTTGCTCACCTGCGATTGAGCGTGCGCGAACAATTGCTTGATGTTCCCACAACCAGGCACTTTTGAGTTGGTACTGTTCAAATGCTTTTAAACTGGTGACCAATAAGCCTGCTTCACCAGATGGGCGCAAACGGGTATCAATTTCATAGACTCGACCATCTAAAGTTTGTGTGGTCATCAGAGACATAAATTTTTGCGCAACACGCATGGCAAATTCAAAGCCACTAATGGCCTTTTGACCATCAGTATCTGCTTGTTCATCCATATAATGAATAAAAACCAGATCGAGGTCTGAACCATAGCCCAGTTCAATGCCGCCTACTTTGCCATAACCAATCACAGCATAAGCCATGTGGTCTAATGAACAACGTAAACCTTCTGCATCGACAGGATATCCATAACGCTTGGCAACCGTCTGATAAGCCAAATTTAATGTCGCAATCACAGAAACTTCTGCAATATCTGTTAAAGCATCCGAAACTTTCATCAACGGGCTTTCTGCTAGTACATCGCTTGCAGCAACGGTAAGCACATTGGATTTTTTAAATAAGCGCAATACTCGCATTTGATCTTCAACTTGATCGATTTCAATACGCAATAATTGCTGGCGGAGCGAATCTTCCAAATAATCTCGTCGAGGCAGTTCAAAATCCATGGATAAAAACTCATCCAGCAGAACTGGATAATGTGTCAATTCCTCACAAATCCATGGACTGACTGTGGCCATTTTGACCAAACGTTGTAGCGCTCCTTTGCTTTCAATCAGCATCACCAAATACACAGTACGGCGCATTACAGATTCGACCAACGGCATCAATCGCATTAAAGCCACTTGCGGACTATTCGACTGTAAAACTGCTTCAACCAAATGCGGCCAAAATTCTTTTAAACGCTGTACAGCTTTAGCAGGCAGTTTCTTGATTGCATGACCATACCAAAACTCATGAATCAGATTTTGAGCATTACTGTCTAAGATCTCATTGAGCTGGCTTTCCAACTGACTAAAGCTTTCAATCGGAGAATCTAGCCCTTTTTCTTTAATCAAATGCTCAAATTGAAAAGTTACTTTGCTGCGCTTTTGGTTGAGAAAATCAATAAAAGCAGCCCAATCATCAAAACCCAAGGTATCAATTATTCGCTGACGAAGTTCAGGTTCTGTCGGTAAAGATTGTGTTTGCTGGTCATTCAAGGCTTGAATAGCGTGCTCTACACGTCGTAAGAATAGATAGGCATCTTCAAGATCCTCAACGGATTGATGATCGAGTAATCCAGCCTCACCCAAATGTTTTAGGCTAACAAGGCATTGGCGGTCTTGTAACTCTAATTTTGCTCCGCCATAAATCAGCTGAAAAACCTGCACAATAAATTCAACTTCACGAATACCACCAGCACCCAGCTTAATATCATCTGCAATGTTACGCCGAGCCACCTCTCGTTCAATCATGGCTTTCATTTCACGCATGGCTTCAAAAGCGGTGTAATCTACATATTTACGAAAAACGAATGGGCGGGTCATGTCCAATAAACTATCACCGTCTTGTCCACCTGTGATAATACGCGCCTTAATCCATGCATAACGTTCCCACTCACGCCCATGCTGACTTAAATATTTTTCTAAAGCCACATGACTTATTGCCAGTGCTGAACCATCCCCCCAAGGACGTAAACGCATATCCACACGAAATACAAAACCATCTGCGGTAATATGATCCAATAAATAGATCAGTTTTTGCCCCCACAAAATGCAAAATTGCTGTACATCAATACACTTACGCCCATTGCTTTCACCTTGTTCATCAAAGGCAAAAATCAGGTCAATATCACTAGATAAGTTCAGCTCTTGTGCCCCAAGCTTGCCCATCCCAATGACGATCAAATCTTGGATCTTACCGTTATACCCCATCGGTTCGCCATGTTTTGCCAGCAAAGGAATTCGGGCAAAATCTTTTGCTGCAACGATACAGGCATCTGCAAAATCAGACAGTTCTCTTGTCAACTTCACCACATTGGTCAGTTGGTTAGCATCTTGCCAAATCCAACGAAACATTAAGCGTGCACGAAGAATACGTAAGACTTTCATCCACGTATTTTCATCTTGTATATTGACTAAATGATCATAAACGAGTTGTTGAATTTGTGCAGTACTGAGCGATTGTTGAAATTGATCAATTGCATAATCATGTTCTAAAGTGGCTTGATGTAGACTTAATACTTGTTCTGCATACTGACTTGCATGTAATGTTTTTTGCAATTGCTCAATGTTCATTGAAAAGCCTGTACTTATGTTTTATCAACTTATTTATAGCAGTTTGCTTTACATTTAGGGAGGTTTTTGTACTTTTCTTAAAAAACAAAGCTCAAAAAACCACCACCTACAATCAAGCTAAATTGTTCAAATATAAAATTATGAAATTTTTATTTTATCTTGCTTGATTTCAGGACAAACTAAAGTTTGATGGGTATTTTTTGCAGCAGGTAACGCAACAATAAAAGTCGTTCCCTCACCTGTTTTAGAGCTTACAGAGATTTTTCCATGATTGAGATCCACAAATCGTTTACATAGAACCAGCCCTAAACCTGTTCCTCGTTCTCCAATGGTGCCTTTTATACTGGCTTTGATCTGTGGTTCAAACAGTTGCTCAATTTGCGACTGCGTCATTCCCAAACCAGTATCATGAATAATAATTTCTATATTTTTCCCTACGGGGTGCGCAACAATGGAAACTTTTCCAGAACCATCAGTACGGGTAAATTTTAAGGCATTTGAAACCAGATTTTGAATTACCGAGGTCACCATATTCATATCAGCAAAAACACTTAAATCCTCAGCAACATTTTCAATCAGTTGTATATTTTTATTTACTGCCAAAGGCTTAAGCACATCGTAAACGATCTTTGTGGTCTGTTTTAATTTAAAATTAATCGGGTGATAAACAAAGCGCCCACCTTCTGCCATCGCCCAATTGAGCAAATTTTCAAGTAAGGAATAAGTCGATTGCAAGGTATCATGCAGATAGTCTGCAATATCCTGTATACCGTCATCAGTTAATGTTTCTCGTTCGTTTGCTAAAACATCCGAAAAGCCAATTAACCCATGAAACGGCGCACGTAAATCATGTGCAATGACCTGGAAAAACTTGGTCTTACTAAAATTTAAAGCGCGTTCTTGTTCATATAACTCATAATAATCTTGAGATTCAGATTTACGCGCTAAAATCGTCACCAAACCTGAGCTAAGTTCTTCTAATAAAGCCTGCTGCTTAGTTGTAAATCTGGTATCTTTATCATCATAAAAATAAACATGTGCAATAGAATCATCATCTTCTAACTTAAAGTCATAGCACAATAAGCGTTGGTGTTTTATCCCAATTTCAGCCATATATTGTGAGAATTTTTCATAATTTTTATGGGTTTCTGAAACGATGAGCTGATTGCCAAAATACGGCGATAAACTCAATTTATGCGGAACTGACGCAGCTTTGAAATCACCATTTTCATTTGCAACCCAAATATAAGGCTCATTATGAAAAGTAAAAAAAGCATTTTCGACATTGAGAACGGCACGCGCTACACGTAAATAGCGTTCAATTTTATTATTTGAGGTATAGACCCCTAAAATCAGCGATAGTCGACAAGCGCTGAGCTGTTCGGTCTGATGAGCTTCTAAGAATTCTAATTTCATGTTTACCTCATTTGCACTTTCAGTTAACACGTTAGTTATTTAAATCGCCCACTTTTAAATATCAATTTCTTCCAAATACATCAAAACTTAAGACAGAATGCAAAATACAGCCTTGGAAGAGCACTTACAAATGTTCACATAAAACAATATAACAGCAATACAACCAAATAAAAACAATGGGGTGAAAGTTTCGATAAATTTCACATTTTTTTCAACATAAGTAGTCAGTTACAGCTTTATATATTTTTATGATTTAAATAGAAAAGACGAAGCGTTTTATAAAGACCAATACTTTAAAACATGGTGATCAAATTCATGAATCAGATATCAACCTATTGGCGTCTATAGCCAAGCTTAGGGATGTAGAACTAGCAAAGATCAAAAGACAAAATAGTAAAATTCGGCATCAACCAGAGCAAGGATATCCCTTAAATGAGTGAGAAAATACGTTATTTTTAATTCATTAAAAAGAGCATTTCAAATAAATAAACCACACCATACAAGAGCATAAAAATCAGAGATAGCAGCGTTAAATTTAAAATGAATTTGAGTATCTTATACGTCTTGAAATGCTTTTCACGGAATTGTATTGAATACTGTCTAAATGGCGCAAAAAATTTAAAAATCGCACTATACACCCCTCTTTTATCTTCAGGCGTGTTTGGAACAACGGTTCCTTTAACAAGAATACGATAAGCACTGTTAAAAATTCGTCCGAATAGGTTCATCGGACGATCAACATCACACATCAGAATCAAACGCGCTGAATTTGCTGTGTTATATGCAAAATGTGGGTAGGTTTCATCAAAGACAAAATCTTTACCATCGAACCAAGTGCTGGTTTGCCCATCAATATTAATTTGGCAATTTTCAGAGTTAGGCGTCACCAAACCGAGATGATATCTAAAACTACTACCAATAGGATCAGCGTGTAAACTCAGTTCAGATCCTGCTGGTAAACGTGAAAACATGGCACCACGAATCGCAGGAACTTGTTTGAGTAACGCCAATGTCTTGGGACATAATCTTTGCGCGGAAACATGCGTTGTTCCGTACCATTTTAAGTAAAATTTACTCCAACCGCGTTTGTAAAAAGTACGAAAACCAACATCATAATAACCATCTGCTCCAGGTGTCTTGATTACTTCAAACACGCCAGATGACTCTAAAGCTATTGCCTCATCTCTTATAATTGTCCAGTTGGCTCTAAGTACTTCAATATTTTCCAAAAAATCAGCATCTAATATTGGTTTTTTTGCAAATCTACGTGTCGTCATATAAAGAACACAATTAAATGGTGCAAATATAGGCCAGCTTTTTCTTAAATATTGTGAGAGTGAGTCATAACGTGCTTTTCCTCGCCAACGGTATACATAAGTCATGGCTGCTATCGAATACACGATTAAACCAATGATGATCATAATACTTAGATTCATTATAATTTTACTCCGATTATGATTTCTGTATCCTCATGGTGTGTGCTTGATTTTCCTTAAATAAAACCAATCTTCTTTGCTGAATAACCTGCACTGAGATCATTTAAATATTTTTCAAAATTGCGAGAAAAACAAAATAGTTTCAAATTATTTAAAATACTTTTAACTATAACTAATTAATTTTCTTATAGGCAAGAAATATGTACACCTTTGGTTAAGTTTTAAATGATTGAAATTAAAAATTTTAACTGTCATTGTTAAGTGATCAGGCGCTATTTATCGCATACTGATATTTATTATAAAAATGCTTCATTAAAGAGAGATCAATGGAATACTCGAAATTACGTAATTTTAATTAAACATCGAAACCATCATTTAAATGCCAATCTATTAATTGCCCCATACTGATCAAAATCAGCTTTTCGTTTTTAAGCACTTGCGTTCTTATTTAGTTTCTTAGCTTTTGATAGCAGTAATTTCAAACAATAAAAAAAGCCCTCAAGTCTAAATATGCTTGAAGGCTTTCCATAATATATGGTCCCGAGGGTCGGATACAAAACTTACTTTAATTTCAATAATATATACATTTTATGTGTAAATACGTGTAAGCAAATTCTAGGTAGCTGCATCAATTTGACGACAGAAAATAGGATATGGTCAAAGATAATTAGAAATAATTTTTAAAATCTCAGGTCATAAAAAAAACAGGTTACTTTAGTTACCATTATTACTTTATATAGTTATCTATATGAATATATTAAGATTAAATACTATTTGTAAAAGTTACTTTTAGGTTACTTTCGAGTTACCAGTAACCCGTTTTTTAGGTTACCAACAGTAACCTATTAACCTTATGATTATTAATAATTATTTGATTTTTTAATTGTCTTGGTAACCCGAAGTAACCTTATAAAAGTTACCAACTATTTTATTAAATATTAATAACTTATATATCACTTTAAAGCTTGGTAACCTAAATTGGACTTTTATTTTTGGACTTATAAAAACAGTAAAATACCTCACATTATTCGATGCCCTTTCTCTTTGCATCAAATCGCATCACTTTGCATCAAAATCAATTCATTAAAACACCTGAAAGCCTTTAAAATATAAGCTTTACACTTGATATCTGCATGCATCAAAAACAAGACATTTAGTAAGTGGGCAGGTGGGAGAGGAGACTGCGCTTGGCTCATGTGAAATTTATTGATATATAAAATTGATTTTAAATAAAACTTATTTTTAAAAATTGAAAGTTCTTTAAGTTTAAAAAGTTCTTTAAGTTTAAAGTAAGAGGATTAAAGATAATTTAATACTTAATAAATTAGATAAAAATGGGAGCCTATGGCTCCCATTTTAATTTCGCATATACATGTATTATGTTAATTTTAAAAAATTATCATAATACAAATTAAGCTGTAGTAAGCGAGCAATACATTTTATGTAACTTGATAGGTAGGATGGAGAGAATCTTTCGAAACTAATACTTCTATACTTTCTAATAATGCGTTGTATTGATTTATATCAACTGACTGAATTTTACGTATAATAGCTTTAGCCGATTTTTGCATTTCAGGTTGTTCAGAGATAGTTCCTCCACGCTCTAGCACGCCTGTCATATGCGAGTATTCATTATGAATTCTATCCGTCAAAGTCTTGTAAATTTGCTCACCCCAAAAACTTTCTAATTGGGAATCAAGTTTGTATGATGGAGAGGGAAACTTATAAAAAGTATAAATTTCTAAAAATTTTCGAGCATTATTTCCGAAATTGTAGAAAAGATGAAAATTTGAATCATCGATTTGATTTACTGTTGCGCACTTATAAATCTGATCAAACAGAAAATTAAATTCTGTTAAAAACTTACTTAAATAAAGAGGCATTTGTCTAATAATTGAAAAGTTATCATTTCTTTGTATTAGAAAATAACTAGCATGTCGCTTTTCTTCTTTAACTAAGCCAATCGAACCATCTGGCGTCGCTCCAGTAAGCCTTCTTAAATACTTTAAAAACTCTAAATTATGAGTAGATATAAATAATTGAGAGAATTTTTTTTCTTTACAGATTCGTTCTTCGATTAGTGAAAAAATAAAGAAAATATGATTACTATCTAAACTGCAAATTGGATCATCAATCCAAATAATCGGACTATCTCCATTGTTTAAAGAGTCCTGAACTTTAGCTAAAAAATAGCAAAAAGCAATCAGACTACATTCACCCTCACTTAAATTATGTGCTTTTACGTTCTTCCCATCTTTAACACGTTGGATTTCAAAGTTGAATACTTTGCCATTTATAGTGTCTGTTTCTATAGCTTCAAGGCTTAAATGTTGATGACCAAAGTCATGATTAAGAATATTATTTATTTGAGCACAAGCTTCACCTTCAGTTTTTAATTTATCTTCTTCACTTTTAATTTGAGCTTCAATAGCAGATTTTCTTATTTCTAAAACTCTTAAAGCTTGTGCTAAAGGTTCAATTGCAAGGAAAGAAGTTTTTATTTCTGTTATTAATAAATTATAATTTATATCTTGTAGAAAATGGTAAATATGATTTAAACGAAGAACTTTTTGTGCTTCTCCTTGTTTTAGTTTAAGTTCACTATTGAGTTGAATACATGAACTTCTTATTTCTGAAATTTTTTGTAGAGTAGTATTTATTTCTAACGAATAGTCAATCGGATATTCCGCATCCAACTTAGTAAAGATTTTTTCATTTTTTTTTCGCAACAACAATTTCAGTTGTTGAATAGAAATTTTTTGCTTGTCTAAGCCTGCTTGTAGATCTGCTTTGAGTTGTAAAAGAATGGTATGATATTGTTTATAATAATTGTTAATATCAATACTTATTTTAAAATTTTCACCATCTATTAAGCTTTCTAAATGTTCAATACCTTTAGATATACGAAATTGAAGTTTTTGAGTTTCTTGATCAAAATGATTTCTTAATTGTGTTTGCCTATCATCAGTAATTTCATTAGTACAAAAAGCACAAGTGGTGCGATCTTTATGTAGGTCATGACCTGTTTGTACCCATGTATTTAAAGAACTATTCTTTACTAATTCTTCAATTTTCTGAGAATCACCAACAATTGTCTTCAAAATTTCATCTGTAGATTGAATAAGAGAAGAAAAATTTAAAGTGTAAGCTGAGAGTTCAGGAGGATTTGCCAATTGCTTTTGTGTTATTAGCGCTTTATTTTCTTCTATTTGATCATTATTTAAAATTATAAAAGCTGAGTCTTGAGTAGAAATTATATCTTGTTTAAGCCTAGTTATAGTGTAATTAATCTCACCAAAAATAGAATATTGACTCTTTATAGAATCAGGCTTTCTTGTTGCTTTGTCTGCCAAAAGATCTTCTAAATATTTCTCTTTTTTTTGGTGTTCTTTTTTTGATTCATCTACTTTGTTTTTTTGATCTTTAATTGCTAAGTGAAGTTCAGACTGAGCATTTTCATCGTTCGAACCTAATTCATTTTTTAACTCTTGAATACGGTTTATTATTTGTTGATTATCACCACCTAAAGTGACAGAAAATGATTCAATATTTTCATCTTCGTTATGAAGAAATTTTAAGTTTTCTTTCACAAAATCTGAGTTGTAAACGTATATTGGGTATTGAAAATTAGATAGATTATTTTGAGTAACATGACTTCCATCATATAACTCAATTTTGAAATTAGGATTTTCATATTTTGAAGATAATTTTTTTGTTTCTAAAGATCTAATAATTTTGGAAAGACTAGTTTTACCAGAATAATTTCTACCATAAAAAATATTGATATCTTTAAAGTCATAAACTTTAGTACTTCCCCCATTTTGATAACTTAAATTGAAAGCCCAATCAAAATTCTTAAAAATTGAAAAATTATCAATTTTTGAAATACGCTTAAATTGCATTTTAACTCCTTAATATTATTAAAATTCAGATATTTATTTGATCAGTATACTTTTTTAATTTTTTTATTCAATAAAAGTGTTCTATAGTTTTAAAAATAAATTAGTGTTTACACCATAAAACAATACGTAAAATTTAGGCAAATTACTTGATGATATGCCTATTTAGCATAATGTTATTACACGGAATATATTTGTAATAATTTTTAAAATCATTTAACAAGCACAATTTGAAAATAAAAAATCCAACAGAATGTTGGTTTTTATGCAAAAATTTTTACATGTTAATAATTTGACTACTGACCGAGAGATAAAAGCTCATAATTTTTAAATTTTATGACCTCAATTCCTAAACTTTCATTGATCTGTTTCAGTAGGTTTTGATAATACACAATTTCATTGTAATAAAAAACTTTAGCTGCTTTTTCAACATCACCAAACCCACCTGCATTTTGAGGAACGACTCCAATGAGTTGAGGTGGTATGCGATGCCCTGCAAGTTGATCATCTCTACTGGCTATTTTAATATTATAAAATTCATCCTTAGCTGCTACTTCAGCCAATGGAATAACTTTAACCCCATCCTTCGTTCCACCAGGTGTATAAACAAGTAAGTTCTTAAAGTTACCTGCCCCTTTTGAGTTTTCCAGAGAATCCTCTAAATCATCAACATCTTGCTGACTTTGTAGGGCATCTGTCATGTGTAAAATAAATCCTGCATGTGCACCATTTTTATAATAACGACGACGGAACAGTGTTGCTGCTTCGTTCAATAAAATCGCATTAACACTACTCAAATAATTGGGCACACCGTAAATTTCTTGACCAATATCGGATTCATAAACATGAATTATATCCTGTGGCGCAAATTGATAATTATTGGTTTGATCCCAATCAAGTTGGTAATAACTAGATAAATCTAAACCACGACGAATATTGAGTGCTGGTCTAGATCCAATTCCAACAATTCCATTAAATCGATTTCTTTTGATATGTGCATAACAGTTTGCAAAGGTCAGAAGATTCAAAGCCAAAGCATTAAAGTCATGCCGACTTAATAAAGGATGAGGAATATAATCGCTGGTCAAGATATTACGTTTTACAATTAAAGCACTGGTATGGTGGCTCGTTGCACGAAATAATTTTGCTGTGGCCAACATGTCATATGGAAGCTCATACCAATCTTGCCATTTAGGACAATAGCCATATTCAAATAGGTCATGCCCGTCTAAAACAGGCTGTGCTTCTCCAAAATTCTTACATATAATTTTACTGGTTGGAGCTGCTGCTGTTTGTTGTATTGGCAACACACGAAAGCGATCCAACTGCTGAGATAGCATAGATTTAAAATTCATGATTTAAATACCTTGATTCGGCTACGTGTAGCGCCATGTTGAGATTGATCAGTGATATCGACAATCGGTGCTCTTTCTAAACCATTCATGATCGCCCAAGCCATATCTCCATGGCCATTTTCTGCAGATCGACTGGTAATTAAAGTTTTGTTGCCACCACCACTGGTTAGTGCTTTTTTGATTGATAAAAATGCTTTTGCTACAGTCAATAAGCCTGCATCAAAATGTAGCCTGCGTTTTTGAAATAACTCTTTTGCACGTAAACCCATGCGAATTTTTAATTCAGGGTTATAGTTCAATCTTGTTAGTGCAGGGAAAAATTTAGACACATGCTCAGAAACAGCAAGACCATTCCCGGTGTTATCAATTCCGATAAATGTGACGTTGTATCGTGCACAAACTTTTTTGATATACAGCGCTTGTTCTTGTGCAGTTTGTCCTTTGAATTGTTTTACTTCTAAGATTCGATAAGGGGATAATGGTGTTTGTGGTGGAGCGATGACCGCTAGTGCTGCATTGTCACCTGTAAACGATGGATCATAACCAAGCCAAACTTCACCCAAGTATGGTTTTTCATCATTGGGGTGAAAGTCATTCCAAATTTCCCAAGAATCCACCATATTCGGTGTGATATCTTTTAAAGGGAAATATGAGCCTGAATCATCAATAAATTCACCATCAAAAAGATTGGCGAATTCTTCATCGCCATATTCTGCAAGTAAATCCTCTCGATCAAATAGATCACAGCCTTTGGCTTCTGCATCATCCAATGTCACAATTTGGCGAGTTTTACGATCCGCACATAACACAGGCATTTTTAGTGCAGTTTTGCTGACGTCAATCTCAATTGGAAGTTTGCGTTTACTGTCAGTACCCGTCCAAAACGCATAGGCTTCATGCAAAATGCTGGATGGCGTCGACATATAAATTTGCTTATACATCTTTTGTGAAGCCATCGCTGAAGCGACTTTTTTGAATTTTAAGAAGTTACGAATCCAAAAGAACTCATCCATGATGACATCACCATGGCGACCTTGTGCTGTAAGCGCATTTGTTCCCAAATAATATAGAGTTGCTTGTCCATTTGGTCCATTGACAACAATTGGATCTCCTGTCAATTCGATGCCAACAACTTCCAAACAAAACGCTTTGATGTACTCAATAAACTGATATGCCTGTGCTCTTGAGGCTGACATAAAAATTTTATTCTTACCTGTTTTTAGTAGGTCAATAAATGCCCATAACGCAATGATAAAAGTCGCACCAATCTGTCGAGATTTTAATAAAATAAAAATTCGAGACCAGGATATGGCATCCATCCATTCCTCTTGGTAAACGAATAAAAAATCTTGAAATGCTTGTTCAAGCAATGCCAAATCATCTTCAGTAATTTGATTTTTAAGTTTGCATTTTTTCGGTTTGTTATTGCGATTTTCTAATTTTGGATTGAGATCTGCTTGTGTACCACCTGCGCGATATTTTTCAATTCGAGCAAAACGTTCAAATTGAATACCAATAAAATCCATTTCTTTATAGTTGGCATTACTTTTATTTTCCATAAAAGTCAGCGCTAAGTATCTAACTTTTAAACCTATCGTTAGATCATCGAATAAATCTGCTTTTTCCCAACTATCACGTTGCTTCCAACTTTCTACCGTTGCCCTATTTTCTTCTAATTGTTTTGAGATTTCAGACACAGTCATGCCCATCGCAAATAGGATTCGTCCATGTTGCCGTGGGTTTAGATTCTCGAAAGTCAAAGGATGTGATGTATTCATGCGCTTAATGTAGCGCTATGTGTTCATTTTCAACGAATAACAAAATCCTGATTAAGCGTTAAACAGGATTTAGATCGTTGCGACCTCCCTGTCATCACAAGCAGACTGCATACATCAGAAACATAGATGGAAATTTAAAGAATGGGACTACCAGGAGAAGGACGTGTAGAAAAACGCTTTCGAGTTGCCCGTGAAGGTCAAACGGTCGATGGTCGTGAATTGAGTCGTCAAGAAATTCAAGACATGGCCGATACATACAATCCGGAGCATTATGCAGGGCGCATCAACATTGAGCATTTTGCTGGCTGGTCACCTGAACCACCATTCAATGCGTATGGCGACATTATCAAAGTTGAAGCAGTTGAAGAAGGTGGAAAACTTTGTCTTTACAACACAATTTCTGCCTTACCAAATTTTGTGGCCATGAATAAAAATGGACAGAAAATCTTTCCCTCAATTGAGTTTTATCGCAATTTTGCAGGGACCAATAAAGCCTATCAAGTCGGCCTTGGCATGACTGATCAACCTGCATCACTGGGAACTCAAGCCATTAAGTTTTCATCAAATCAATTTTCTTTACGCACTCAACCCGATTCGGAGATTTACATGTCACTGACAGCTCCAACTGAAAATAACTCAGTTCCAACCGATCAAAAAGGTTTCTTAGAACAACTCAAATCATTAATCACGCCAGCAAAGCCGACTGAAAGTGATGATGAGTTTAAAACGGTGGTTACTCAAGGTCTTGTTGCTGTGTTCGCATCAATCAAAGACTTAAATGAGAAATTCAGCGCATTGAGTCCTGCACCAGTAGCGACTACAACACCTGTGACTCAAACCACAGATCAACCTGCAGCTGCGCCACAGACTGTTCAAACTAATCCGTCAGACGCTCTAGGCAAAGCTCTCGAACCAATTTTGCAATCGCTTAAAGGTTTAGAAACTTCATTTACTCAACTTTCAACGACTCCAGTAAATCTTCCACCTGCAGCTGCAGGCGGTGATGCTGACCGTGTTGATTATTAATTAAGGAATTTATCAATTATGTCAGTCGTTCTAAATCCCCTTGCACGTACAAAATTAACCGCTTATATGGCTGATATTGCCCGTGCCAATGCGGTTGAAAATGTCGTTAATACTTTTGCCGTTCAGCCTGTACCTGAACAAAAAATCATTGCTGCGTATCAACAACAAGCCGACTTTTTAAAATTAATTAATATGTTTCCAGTGGATAACGCCAGTGGTGAAAAAATTGGTTTAAATGTTGGTATCCGAATTGCAGGCACAACCGATACCCGGGTCAAAGCGCGTGAACCAGGATATGTCGGTTCATTGGATTTATTGGATACATATCTATGTACACAAACCAACTATGACGTTGCCTATCGTTGGGTGCTATTAAATGCTTGGAAACATCATCCCAATTTTAAAGCACAACTCCAAACGATGGTGATTAACGCCATCGCACTTGATAAGTTGTGTATTGGCTTTAATGGTGTATATCGTGCGCCAACTTCTGACCGTGTGGCTAATCCCCTATTACAAGATGTTAAAAAAGGATGGCTGCAAAAAATTCGTGAAAATGCGCCTGAGCAAAATTATGCCGGTGTTGATGATGGGACAGGCAAACTAGTCCTCAAAGTTGGTGCAGGCAATGAGTTCAAAACTATTGATGGTCTTGTCGAGTTTGCTGTTGAAGAATATATCGCTGAACAGCATCGTGAAAGTGGCTTAATTGCAATTTGTGGACGTGGCATTCTCAGCGATAAATATTTACCGTTGCTGAATACCATTCAAGATCCAACAGAACAACTGGCAGCACGTTCAATCTATGCAAACAAACAATTGGGTACGTTAAAAGCGATGCACGTTCCTGGTTTCCCACCCAAAACAATCTTAATCACACATCCTAAAAACCTCTCAATTTATCTGCAGTCAGGCACATTGGTACGTTCAATCACGGAAGAGCCTCAATGGGATCGAGCTGTAGATTGGCAATCGGTGAATGAAGACTTTGTCGTCGAAGATTACACACGTTGTGTTTTGTTAGAAAACATTGAGGTACAAGACTAATGGCAACGAATTCAATGCGTGAGCATCGTGAAAAGATGCTCGCAATCAAAGCGCAACAACAAGCAAAAAGCCAAGATCCACGCTTAAAAAGTAAATCGGTCATTATGGGCTTTGATCCAGCTTCACCTGAAGGCGATAAAACCGTAATCGTTCCACCATCACCAACGGCAAATATTGAATTACGTTTGTTCAATCACATGAACCAATTGAAAGAAAATAAATCAATTCAAGATCGTATTGAAATGAAAAAGCAATGGTTGCCAGAATATTTGGGTTACATCGATGGTTGCCTAGCTGTTTCCCCTTCAGCTCAAAATACAACATTAGTGACTTTAATGATTTGGGCCATCGATGCTGGTGAATATGAACTCGCGGTTCGTATTGCTGAATATGCAATTTTGAATGAAATGGTGATGCCTGAAGGCTACAGCCGTGGCATTGCCGAATTCGTTACAGAGCAATCTGCTAGTGATTTTATTGATGATTCCGAATTAGCCGTCGCTCATGCTGAATTGATTAAAAAAATCATCGAGCTGGGTGTCGGTGAACAAATGGTCGATGAGGTCCGTGCCAAAATTTTCCGTGCGTTAGGGGATGCATTAAACGAGGCTCAGCCTGTTGAAGCCCTAATTGCGTATAAAAATGCTTTGCGCCTCAATAGTAAAGTTGGCTGTAAAAAAGATTTAACAGCCCTCGAAAAACGATTGAATAAGCAAACAACCGAGTCGTCTCCCGACGCCACTGTCGGCTCGCAGGCTGATACATCTGCAGATCAAACTGCCGATGCCTCAGTACCTGCGTCCACCGACTCCACCACGGCTGCGGAGTAGGTCAAATGTTACTAAATGCACCTGTACCTGATAATGAAGTCGAAAATCCTGATCCAATGCGTCCCAATGTCAGTATTTTAGATTTGTTGGGTCAGGTCCGTTTAGACAAATCCCAAGGCGAAGTACTGCTGACTGAAAAAATCATGCTCGCCATGGATAACATTAATGATCAAACACTTTTACTTAATATCGAAACTGATACTCAAATTCGATATTACAAACGTGCAGTTTGCTATGAAGCAGCTGCACTGATTTGTGAAGATAATTTAGATTTTGATACCACAACAACGGGACAAACCCGTGGTGAAAATCAACAAGTTAAAACGCAAGCTTTACGTCGAACAGTGAATTACAGCATCGGTAAATTAATCAGTAAAGGCAGACCAAAACGTAACCGAGTAAAACTGATATGAATCAGATCAAAGCAATGCAAAACGATACTTTTGATTCAATCGCTTACCGTTACTACGGCAATCAGTCGGTGGTCATGTTACCTGCATTGCTTGAAGCAAACTCAAATTTGCAACAAGTGGTTTTACAAGAACACCAAGTTATTAACTTACCGGAGCTGGTACAAGCTCAACGGCTTCAGACAATTAAATTATGGGATTAGTTATGTTTGAACACTTAACATTCCTCAAGGGGAAAACGATGAATGATCCGCTGTCAATTAAGGGGTTACCATGGCTTTTTAAAATTATTGCAGCGATCATGGGCGCGATTCTCGCCTTGATTTTAAGTGGTGATATTGACACCCAAGGTCGTATAAAAATCACCGTTGGTGTGATTTTAAAATTTTCGATTAGCGTAACCATCAGTTTATATGGTGGTGCTGCTTGCATTGAATATTATCAATTACAGCAATACTCACATATGGCTCAAGGTTTTGTGATGTTACTTTTTGCCGTGTTTGGCATGTTGCTGATTGGTATTTGGTATCAATCTATGCAGTTACTCAAAGGTAAAACCTTTAGCGAAATTATTGCTGAAGTTAAAGCTGCTTTTGCTGCAATGTTCAATAAATAAGGAAATCATCATGTCACTTACATTTGATCAAGCCTTTGAACGTCTCATTGGCCATGAAGGTAAATTTACAAATGATCGTCAAGACCGTGGCAATTGGACGACTGGTGTAATTGGTAAAGGTCAACTCAACGGCACAAAGTATGGTATTTCTGCCATGACTTATCCTGATTTAGATATTAAAAGTTTAAGCCTTGAACAAGCCAAAAATATTTATAAACGAGATTGGTGGGACAAGATCAATGCCGAACAAATCGATTCTTCCCTTGTTTTTCAAGTTTGGGATTTTGCCATTAATGCAGGCATGGGAACCGCCAAACGTAAACTACAATTGGCTGTAGGCGTGTTAGATGATGGCATCATCGGAAACTTAACAATTCAAGCCATCAATAAAGCTGATTTGAATGATATTTTATTGAAATTCAATGCAGAACGATTGAAATATTATACAAGTTTAAGCACTTGGTCACGCTATGGAAAAGGTTGGACCTTACGTGTTGCAAGTCAGTTAAATTATGCAGCAATGGATAATTAAATCATGATCGCCTTGATCGGTTTAAAAACATTTTTGCAAGAAAAATTGCCGAGTATGACTGCAGACAAATGTCATTTATTTATTGTGAATGGCACACAAGCAAAAGGTTATATGGATTATACCGTTCGGCTTTTATTTCTTGATTATCGCTTAGACCCGATTGAAGTCATCCTGCTAATTCGGAGTTGGCTTAAATCTCAAAACCTACATTTAGACACCACGGGCAATGATCTACAAATTTCATTTAGTTCTGAAATTATTGATAAAGATACCTTTGACCTTGAAGTTGACTTTCCTCAGCGCGATAAAGTGGTAATAGAAGACCAGGGTTATCATATTTGCCCTGAGCTAGTATGGAGTGATTTACAAGGTGGATTCATTCCAAAAGGATCAGAATAATGAAGTCTTTTGCTGCCTTAAATCGTTGGTTTGATCAATTATTTAAACATCTAGAACCATCTCAACGTCGCGAATTGATGCGTCGTTTGGCTCAAGGATTAAGAATACGATCTAAAGACAGAATTAGTCAGCAAAGAGATCCAAATGGTAATCGTTTTACGCCAAGAAAAAGAGATCAAATTGGAAGTATTAAACGTAAAGGTGCCATGTTCAAAAAGAATGGCCAACAATTAAAAACAGAATATTCAGCCGATAAAGCTTCAGTAGGTTTTGGTGGACGTACAGCCCAAATTGCGAAAGTGCACCATGAGGGGAAAACGATCCGCCCTACTGATCATGCAAAACCAACTAAATATCCAATTCGTGAATTGGTTGGTTTTAGTCAAGAAGATTTAAAATATATTGAAATTGAGTTAAATAATTATTTTAATTTTCAATAAATTTGATATTATTTTTATAAAATATAGAGATGTAACAATGAAATTTATTTTTGAGCAAATTTTCTATGAAATTCGAAATTCAGCACTAGCACGTATATCTTTTTATTATGTTTTAGCAATGATTATTCTGATTTCAGCCACTTTCTTTTTTTCAAAATTCTATCCAGATATATTTTATTCTAACTATAAAATTTTTCGTTGGATTTTTTATATAGCTTCTGGAATTACAGCTACTTTATTATTTTTCAATTATTTAAATATTAGCAGTTTCAACACATCATTCTTAGAAAATGAAGTACATAGTTTAAGTAAAAAAGTTAATCAATTAGCCAATAAAACCAATGAAGTCGCTGATAATTCTATTAATAATATTATTACAGCCGAGGAAAAAAATCTTATACTCAGTAAAATCCAGCTAAATATTGAAAATGGGTTGACAAATGAATATTTCAAAAAGTTACAAGATAACCTTAAAAAAAATAACATAGAAGATGAAATTCAAGAAAACATCATTAAATCAATAGCTAGATTAAATATAGAAACATTAAGTTTAAATAAAAGAGGAAATGTAAATCTTTTTATTGGGTTAATTCTAAGTATTATTGGATTAGCAATTTTAGGTGCAGCAATTCATAATTATTATCCACCAAAAAACTTAACAGAATTATTCATTGAAATTACTCCAAGAACTGTGTTTGTTATACTAGTCGAAGTTTTTTCTTATTTTTTCTTAAATTTATATAGAAAAAGCTTAGATGAAATAAAATATTATCAAAATGAAATAACAAACCTTGAAGCAAAATATCTATCCTTGAAAGTATCTATATCATTAAATAACCACAAAATAATCGGAAATATTTTAGATAACTTAATAAAAACAGAGCGGAACTTCATTCTTGAAAATGATCAAACGACTATTGAACTTGAGAAGGAACGTATTAACTCTAATAATACCAATAATACTCTTAAAACAATTAAGGATATATTTAAAAGTAGAGAATAATGGTAAAGAAATCATTATTACCAATTTCAAGATTCCTGATTAAGCGCTAAACAGGATTCAATTCCTCGCACTTTAAAAACAAAATGCCCATGATTTCAAGCATGGGCATTTTTACGTTTAAATCATCATGAGCAATCAACTTTTACGGCAATTTCAAAATCTTTCCAGTATTGGAACTGTAATAGCGGTCGATGCTTCAGCATGGAAAATTCGCTTAAAAATTGATGAAAATGAGACTGATTGGATTCCTATTCCGACCATTGCTGCAGGCGTTGTTAAAATTTGGCGCTGTCCATCGATCGGAGAACAATTTTCAGTTTCAGCACAAGGCGGTGAGCTGACTAATTCGGTACCGCAAATCAGTTTGTTTTCTGAAGATTTTCCTCCCCCAAGCGTAGACCCTGACGAGGTTTACATTCAATTAGGTGATCATTCGTTTGTTGTCAATGTCGCTTCAGGCGAAGCCATTTTTAAATTAAGCAAATGCACCTTTGATGTTCCTGAAACTGAATTTACTGGTCAGGTCAAAATTCAAAAAAAATTGGACGTTACGGAAGGCATCCACGCCCAACAAGATATCACCTCTGATACGGATGTCATCGCCCAAAACATTAGCTTAACTACACATAAAACTCTAGGTGTGAAAGGTGGTACAGACACTTCAGGAGGACCAACTCAATGAAAGGTATGCATCGAAACACTGGTAAAGCAATTACTGATAATGATTCATTTCCTGAGCATTTATATCAATCTATGCATGACATTTTAAGCACTTTGATCGGCACTAGATTATGTCGAAGAAATTACGGCTCACTTGTTCCGCATCTGATTGATCAACCCTGTAATGACTTTACCAAGCTTCAGATTATGAATGCCTCAGCGACTGCACTGATTCGCTTTGAGCCTCGCATCAAAATTAGTCAAGTTCAAGTTAGCCAAGCTGCTGCTGTTGTGGGCTATTGGCTGATTACCATTCTAGGCAATATCAAGACCATTACAGGTACTCAAACAGTTAAACAAGAATTTCTAATCGGGGCAGCTACATGAGTTCAAATCGTATCGATCTTTCTGCTTTACCCTTTCCAAATGTTATAGAGCAGCTCGACTTTGAAGCAGAGTTAGATGCCTGCAAACAGGATCTCATCGCAAGAGATCCGGAACTAGCGCCAGTATTAAATTTTGAAAGTGAGCCAATCGTTAAGGTTCTTGAAACCTTTGCTTATCGCTTATTGCTTAAAACGTCTCAGATTAATGCAAAAGCAAAAGCACTCATGTTGGCATATGCAAAAGGCGCAGATTTAGACCATTTAGCAGCTAACCGTAATGTTTATCGAAAAACAATTATAGAAGCAGATCCTACCGCAAACCCACCGATTGAAGCGGTTATGGAAGATGACGAGGATTTGCGTCGTCGAGTTCAATTAGAACCTGAAAGTAAATCTGCAGGTTCAGTCGGTGCATATCAATTTTGGGGTTTAGGTGCACATGGCCATGTTAAGGATATCGCGGTAGAAACGCCTGCAGCTGGATACGTTGATATATTTGTACAAAGTCATATTGATGATGTTGCGCCTCAAACTTTACTCAATATTGTCGATGTCGCATTAGATCCTGGTACTAAGCGTCCGTTTACAGATGCTGTAACTATAAAAGCAGCCACACCTTTTGAATGGGCAGTAAACGCCACTTTAGTTTTATTCCCTGGTCCTGATTCTGCAGTGGTTCAAACGGCTGCTGAAGAGGCACTCAACACCTACATTAAAATGGTTAATGCTTTGGGGTATGACGTCACGCGCAGCGGAATTTTTCACGCTCTACATGTGGCAGGTGTACAAAATGTCATTTTGACTTCGCCAGCGAGTGACATCATTTTAGCCAAAAGCCGGTATGCAAAATGTATTGGCACAACGCTAACAATTACGGAGTTTCGCGATGTCTAAACTCTTGCCTCCAAACGCCACAAAACTTGAAAAAAATATTGAGCAGCTTGGTGAAAAAATTACTGCACTTCCCGTCCCTTTTGTTGATTTACATCGTATTCATCTTTGCCCTGTTGCTCACTTACCTTGGCTTGCATGGGAGCACCGTGTCGAGTATTGGCAGCCTAACTGGGCCGAATCACAAAAGCGTAATGCAATCACAGAAAGTAAGGCTTTCAATGCGCAACGTGGCACCCGATCTTCCATTGAAAGTTTACTTTCAACTGTCGTCCCACAATTCCAATTAACCCCTTGGCATGCACTCAATCCGAGACAACCGCCATTTACTTTTATAGTGAATATTCCTACTAGTTACCTGCTAACAATTGACCAATTACTTCAAGTATTAACCGCCATTGAAGCAACAAAATCGGCAAGAGATGCTTATTCAATCACGGCAAAAGTTAAAACAGAAAGTCATTTTAATGTTGTCGGTGCGTCACATACGGGCGCAACCGTTTATTTATCTACAATTTAATAAGGTTTAAATTATGGCTGCAAAATACTATGTCGCTTTGACTGAGTACGGTTCATCATTGATTGCTCAAGCTCATAATGTTGTAAGCATTCAACTCACTGCAATGGTGATTGGTGATGCAAATAATCAACCTTATGAACCTATTGACCAAAAAAGCCGAACATCTTTAGTCAATGAACGTGCAAGAGTTCCTATTCAATCTGTTGAAGTACTAGGGCAAACTGCACGAGTCTCTGCCACGATTGAAGCAAATATCGGTGGTTTCAATATGCATGAATATGGCTTTATCGATGCCACTGGCCAACTGGTTTATATTGGTAATTATCATGGCGCATACAAACCGGTGATTGCTGAAGGTGCAGGTGGTGAACTTGAAATTGTCACCGAAATTAAAGCTGATTCAGGCGCTCAGGTTTTAGTCGAAATTGATTCCCACGTTGTCACTGCAAATAAACAATGGGTTTTAGATCAAATCAATAGTTTAAAAGAAACCATTTTAAGCCGACATGATATTGCCATTGGCGATCCATTCATCACCACAATCTTATTCAATAATTCAGATGCAGTGAATAAACATAAAGGATATGGCGAATGGCAAAAGTCGGGTGATGGTCATGCCCTGGTCAGCCGTGCCCTAGAAAGTAATGAACTTGCGCCTAGTTTTATGAAAGTAATAGGCAACACCGGGGGCGAATATACCCATAAATTAAGCATTGAAGAATTACCAAAACATCGCATTAATATCGATGCAACAACAACCGACAGCCCTGGTACTGCACGTCCTTCATTTAATTTTTCAACAGATAAGCCTGCTGACTTGAAAACTAACGAGATTGGTGGCGATAAAGCCCATAATATCGTGCAAAAATCTATGGTGGTCGATGTTTGGATTCGTACTGCATAAAAGCAAAATCCTGATTAAGACTTAAACTGGATTGTTCTTATAGAATATTAAAATCTCAAACCGCATGATGACTTCAAATCCACCAAACCAATATATTTGGAGTAATCATGGCTGAGTTTCATCACGGAATATCAAAACGTGAACCCACTTCAGGCATTATCCCGATGCGAGATGCCGACACCAATGTTATCGGACTCATCGCCTTTTCGGATGATGCAGATGAAAATGTTTTTCCACTTGATACACCGACTTTAGTGACATCAATCAATCGCGCACTAGCAGCTTCAGGAACTCAGGGTAATTTAAGAGCTTGTTTAGAAACCATGTCCGCGATTACCTCTCCAACACTTGTGGTTATCCGTATTGAAAATCCATTCAAAGGTGAGGTTTTTAATCAAAGCCTGGTCATTGGTACAACCTTACCAACTGGCCAACGCACAGGTATCCAAGCTTTACTGACTGCAAAATCAATCTTGGGAATCACACCTAAAATTAATATTGCACCAGGTGTAGAAAGCCCTGAAGTTGTCCAAGCTTTGGCAGCCGTCAATAAGAAAATTCGTGCATTTTCTTATGTCACCCCACGGGATATGTTCGGGGTAATGCTTGAAACCATGCAAGATGTTACAGCCTATCGAGATACCCTTTCAGACCGTGAAATCATGCTGATTTGGCCAGAATTTACCAGTGGCAATGTGCTTCAAGGGAATAATATTCCTCAACCCAGTGGTGGACGTATCGATTACACCATTAATGGAATCGTAAATACCCAATACTTGAAAGGTGCAGAATTCGAACAATTCAAATCTTTAAATATCACCCATGTGATTGTTTATGAGGGTGTTGAATATCTTGGTGATGGAGCATTTTACGATAATAAGATTTCAGGAAAACTCGTTTTCCCTGAGTCATTACAACGGATTAAACAAAATACCTTTGCAAATAATCAAATCAGCGAAATCGTTTTACCTACCAAATTAATCGAACTCGATAGCTTTGCATTTGCAAATAATCAAATCAAAACTGTGACTGCATTAAGCCTGATCCCACCAACCATAGGTAAAACCTTTGCATCATTTTCAAATAACCCATTAGAAACAATATATGTACCTGCTGCTTCAGTAGATGCCTATAAATCGGCTTGGGATATTTATGCAAATTTGATTCAACCATTGAACTGACTAAATGCAAAAATCCTGTTTAAGACTTAAACAGGATTGATCTTATAGAATAATAAAATCTCAAACCGCATGATGACTTCAAATCTGCCAAAACAACATATTTGGAGTAATCATGGCTGAGTTTCATCACGGGATATCCAAAAGAGAACCCACGTCAGGCATCATCCCGATGCGAGATGCTGACACCAATGTCATCGGACTCATCGCCTTTTCGGATGATGCAGATGAAAATGTTTTTCCACTCGATACACCGACTTTAGTGACATCAATCAATCGAGCACTAGCAGCTTCAGGGACTGAAGGAAATTTAAGAGCTTGTTTAGAAACCATGTCCGCGATTACCTCTCCAACATTGGTGGTTATTCGTATTCAAGACCCGTTTAAAGGCGAAGTTTTTAATCAAAGCCTTGTCATTGGTACAACCTTACCAACAGGTCAACGCACCGGTATCCAAGCATTGCTGACTGCAAAATCCATCTTGGGAATCACGCCAAAAATTAACATTGCACCAGACGTAGAAACCCCTGATGTGGTTCAAGCCTTGGCATCCGTCAATAAAAAAATCCGTGCATTTTCTTATGTTACCCCACGGGATATTTTCGGGGTAATGCTTGAAACCATGCAAGACGTTACAGCCTATCGAGACACGCTTTCAGATCGTGAAATCATGTTGATTTGGCCAGAATTTACCAGTGGAAATGTCTTCTTGGGAAGGTCGCAAGGCCAGTGTGATCCATCGTATTTTGCGGTTGAAAATGTGGCAATGGATTTACCAATATCGGCTCAATATACGATTACTTACGATCTACAAATCCCTGATGAAGATATAGATTTCAAAAATAAGGTACTCGTTATGGACAATGAAACCAACGGTACCAGAGCTGAATTTGAAACGATTATTCATCGAATTTTAAATCTTGTAAGCAACCGACAATTACTCACAGGTGGCGGTGGTGGAGTTGCATATTTTCAATCCTTTAATGGTTGGATTATGGGTGGTGATGGTTCTGCCTTTAAAGGCGCTGCGACGCTTACTTTAAAAAAATCTTTGAACGCTGAATATGATTTTTTTGATTTTTTAAGAAGACAAGATTCTGCGACACCATTGGTTAGCCCTCTTGAAATCCACTCTTGTGGTGTTCAAAACTTTTTAGGACTTTAATATGGAACTTTTATACGGACCAGGCATCCTCTCTGCCGTTGTGGCTGCTGCTGCTTTACGTGCTGAAACTGATAAAAAAGTCGGCTGGCATAAATCACTTTCAAATATTCCAGTGACTGGACCAACAGGGATCAGTCGCCCTATTACTTGGGATCTAGAAGATCCTGACACTGACGCTGGCTATCTCAATAGCAAAGAAATCACAACGCTTATTCAACATCAAGGCCTTCGTTTTTGGGGTAACCGCACTTGTTCTGCAGATCCTAACTTTGCATTTGAAGTCTCAACACGAACAGCCCATTTTCTACTTGATACCATTATTAATGGCTGTTTCCCCTTTGTTGATCAACCCTTAACGCCTTTCTTGGCCAAAGACATTATTGATTCAATTGATGCAGAGCTTCAGGAGCATGTGGGCGAAAAACATCTATTGGGTGCATCGGTTTGGTATGACCCGAATGAGAACTCAACAACACAATTACAGCAAGGGCAAATGTGGGTCGATTATGACTACACCCCTATTCCACCACTTGAAAATCTAGGCTTAAACCAACGTATCACAGGTCGATACTTGGTCGACTTTGCTCAGTTGATCAATGGCGCAAACACCACAGAAGGAGTTTAAGCATGTTACCAAGAACGCTTAAAAATTTTAATGTCTTCGTCAATATGCATTCATGGGCAACTGTAGCCGAAAGCTTCAACATCCCAAAAATCACCAAAAAGACTGAAGACTTCCGAGGCGCAGGCATGATCGGTGATGTCGCTTTGGCCATGGGCTATGAAAAGCTTGAAGGTGAAGTGACCTATGCAGGTTTTGACGTCAAACAATACCGACAATTGGGGGTATGTGGGACCAACGATTTACCTGTGCGTTATGTCGGCATTTACGAGAATCAAGATACCTGCAAGATTCAAAATGTTGAAATTTATATGCGTGGCCAGGCATTGGAGCTTGATCCGGGTACCTCAAAAAATGGCGATAAAACTGAAATTAAAATGACTTACAACTACACCTATTACCGTATGGAAGTCGATGGCGTAGTCGAAGTTGAACTTGATTTCATTCGAGGTATTGAACGCTTCGGTGACAGTAATCTCGTTGCTGATATCAAAAAATTACTTGGTCTTTAATAGACCAAGTTTTACCCCCCATTTTTATATTTAAATCAGAGAAAATCATGACTAAAGCAACTGAAAAAACCACTCAAGCACTTAATTCAGAAACCATCACAGATCCGAATGTTAAAACAGCAATTTTAGAAAACCCCATCCTTCGTGGTGAGATTCAAATTACTGAAATTCAAATTCGTAAACCCAACGTCGGTACATTACGCAATTTAAGCCTACAGGATGTGCTCAAGTGGGAAATTAATGCGGTGAATACTGTACTTACCCGTGTTACTCAACCTGCCCTTAATGTGGCTGAATTAAACGCAATGGATGTATCTGACTACACCACTTTAACCGTGGAGCTCACCAGTTTTTTAGTCAGTGCGAAAGCCAAATCCCAAGCAGCGTTGATGACGTCATAGCGAACCTTGCTGTGGTTTTTCATTGGACACCGAAAGATTGTGAACATTGGGAAATAGAAGAATTAATGCAATGGAATGAACGAGCGCGCGCACGTTCTGAAGTCAATCATTGACCAGGTAAAAATATGAGTAGTCTAAGTCTAAGTGCAATTTTAATGATCGTGGATGAAGCTACTCGTCCTCTTAAAATGATTCGTCAGAATTCGGATAACACCGAAAATTCTATTGAAGATCTTACCCGGAGTATTGACCGCTTAAACCGCACTATGGGCGGTTCAGATGCACAACAATATAATCAATCTCTAAAACAAACAGAAAAATATTCCCATGCCGTTCGATCAGCAACAAAAATGTTGGTGACTGAATATGGTCATGTAGATCATGCCTTATCCGCAATCCTCAATAAAACAGATCAATGGAATGCCAAACTTGCTGAAAGTAGAGCAGCAATGCGAGAAGAATTTAAAAGCATGGCCATAGGCGGTATCGCTGCAGGCGCAGGTCTTTATAAGTTTTTTCAACCTGCCCTTGAGTTTGAAAAACAAATGAGTGGTGTTCAGGCTGTTTTAGATTTAGAAAAACATAGCAAAACAATGAAAATGCTTGAGGATGATGCGCGTAAATGGGGTGCAGCGTCATCATTTAGTCCAAAGGAAGCTGCAGAGGCACAATTCAATTTAGGTTCAGGCGGTTTTAATCCTAAGCAGATCCATGAGGCTTTAGGCGGTACATTACAATTGGCTGAAGCAGGCAAAGTCGAACTTGCTGAGGCAGCGCAAATTGCCATAGGTACACTAAATGGATTCGGTTTAGCAGCCAAAGATATCAACCGAGTTAATGATATATTTTTACAGTCCACCAATGCGACTGCAACCAGTGTTCAAGGTTTAGGGGAAACCATGAAGTATGTTGCACCTGTTGCCAAGCAATATGGTGCAAGTATTGAAGAAACTACCGCAATGGCTGGCCTATTGGGAAATAATAATATCCTTGATACCCAAGCCGGTACTTCGCTTCGTGGCATCATGTTGCGTTTAGCATCACCACCAAAAGCAGCCAAAGCAGCGCTTGAATCCTTAAATGTCACAACAGTAGATACAAAAGGCAATCTGCGTGATATGTCTGATATTTTGGATGATATTCGAAAATCTACTGCAGGCATGGGTTCACAAAAACGCTTAGAACTCATTTCAGATATTTCAGGTGTCGAAGCTGCTTCAGCAATGGCTGTATTGGTTGATCAAACAGCAATACTTGATGAAAACACAGGCAAAACTGTAAATAAGATTAAGCAACTCACCAGTGAGCTCGAAAACTCTGAAGGCGCAGCTGCACGAGCTGCTGCGATTTTAAAAGACAATCTTTCAGGCGATATCGAAAATATGGGTGGTGCTTGGCAAGATTTTAGTATTTCCATACAAAAAGTGCTTGGCAACGACTTACGTACTTTTATCCAACAAGTCACAGAAATCATTGATCGAGTCAAAAATTGGGTAGATGCAAACCCTGAGCTTGTTCGTACCCTTGCTAAAATTGCTATGCAATTGATCATGTTTAAAGTGGCGATGTTAAGTATTAGATACACCACCAACTTATTTTTTGGGGCCATTGTTGGCGTGATTGCAGGCATTACCAAGCTTGCTATTTTAATGTTTGTATTGCGGACCGTTGCAGGCAAGCTAGGTATCGGCCTACCGAGCCGTTTCACACTCATAGCAAAAACCATTCAACTTGTAAGTCGTGCTTTTACTTTTTTGGCCAGTCGTGCGATTCCCTTATTGCTTGTAGGTTTACGGGCAATGAGCATTGCCCTACTTACTAATCCTTTGACTTGGATTATTGCAGCAATCGCCCTGGTCGCTTTTGTCATCTATAAATATTGGGGGCCGATCAAAGCATTCTTTAAAGGATTTTGGGATGGTCTAAAAATTGGCCTTACGCCTGCCATAGATGCAATTCGTAGCGCATTTACTAATATCAAAACCATACTTGCACCCTTACAGCCACTTTGGGATGCGCTGATAGGCGCGTGGACCGCATTTAAAGGCATATTGGGTGAAATACTGACACCGATGCAAGCCTCCAATCAAGAGCTTCAAAATGCGACCAATTACGGCAAAATATTGGGTGAATTTATTGGTCTACTTGCAGGCATATTTATCCAATCCTTTGTGACTATTGGCAGATGGTTGGGCGAGACTGCAGCCAAAATCGTGATATTTGTTGGCGCTGCTATGGCAGCATGGGAAAACTTTAAAAGCGGTGTAGTGGCCGTCGGAGCGAGTATTGTTGATCATTTGCTTTCACCGATTCGATTAGTGATTGGTGCTGTCAATACGCTCATTACTGGACTGAACAAAATCCCCTTTGTGAATATTCCAAAAATTCCTCAAATTCCACAATTTAGTAATACTGCAGCAACTGGAACCACGATCCCCACTAAAACGATTCAAACGCAGCCGATCGTACCTTTACGCTTGCCTCAAGCGAAAACATCAATCAATCATTTTGCACCTGCACAGATTCATATCTCAGGGGTTTCTGATACTCAGGCTGTTGGTGCAGTAGTCAATAGAGAATTAAATAAATGGCAACAATCTGTCGCTTCAGCTCAAAACCGCAGTTATAGCGATCAGGACTAGGAATACACCATGTTAATGAGCCTTGGACAGTTTTTATTTAAAATCGATACCTTGAGTTTTACCGAAATTCAGCGACAACGTGCGTGGAAATATGCTGAAAATGAAGTGGCTGCAGGCAGAGCCAAAAAGCAATACACCGGTGTTGGTTCAGATACCGTAACTTTACCTGGTCTAATTTATGAAGAATACGGGTTCGGGCGTCGCTATGCGATTGATGAACTTGCAAGCATGGCCAGTACTGGCCAAGGCTTTGTGCTTATGGATGGCAGCGGTTATTTATACGGTGTCTATGTGATCGACAATATTGATGAAACCAAGACTTATCTTTTAGACAATGGCGTCCCCAGAAAAGTTGATTTCACCTTAAAACTTTCTCGCACCGATGATGAGCGCATCGAGGAGCAAACCGCACCTGATAGCAGAGATGAGGTGATCACATGATAAAAACACCAACATGCCTGATTACTGCAGACAATAAGCCCTTAAATGATTTAATTCTAAGTCGAATCATTAGCGTAACTGTAACCGACAATCGAGCCAATGAAGCAGATGAACTCAGCATTGTTCTTGATGATAGTGATGGAGCTTTGGAATTACCAAAACGAGGAGTAAGACTGAATTGTAAAATGGGGTTCATTGGTGAAGAACTTCACGATAAAGGTGATTTCATTGTCGATGAGTCCGAATGGTCAGGTCCTGCAGATGCCATCACCGTAAAAGCCTCGAGCGCTAATTTCAAGAGCAGTATTAAAGTTGCCAAGTCAAAATCATATCACCGCAAATCTTTTGGTGAGGTTGCAACTGAAATTGCGAGAAACCATCAATTAGAACTGATCATGACTGCCGATTTAAAAGCCATAAGTTTTAATCATATCGATCAAACCAATGAATCGGATCTCAATCTTTTGGCACGTATAGCAAAGACCAATGGCGCAGAAATGGCAGTCAAAAAAGATCGTTTACTTATTTTTAAAGCTGGCTCAGCTAAATCCGCTTCAGGTCAAGATTTGTCATCAATTACGGTGACTAGGAGTGATGGCGATCAATTCCGTTATAACGAGCAAGATCGGGAATCCGATTACACCAGTGTTTCTGCAGGCTACCAAGATTTAAGCAAAGCTAAACGTCAGCGAGTGACCTCAGGTAATCCAGGAAAACGTGGTGGTGGCAATGATCCGTCAACCAAGACCAAAGTCATAAAAGGGACATTTGCGAGTAAAGAGGATGCTCAACGTGCTGCAGATGCAAAAATGGATGAGATTAAACGCCAAATGGCCAAGTTCAGTCTTAGTCTCGCTTATGGAATACCTGAAATCAGTACAGAGTCACCTGTCAAACTAGATGGTTTTAAAAATGAGATTGATCGATTGAAATGGATCGTTGAAAAAGCCACTCATAGTTTTTCTAAGAATGGCGGATTTACTACTCAGTTGGATCTAGAGTCTAATAAATAATTTAAATTTAATATAAATTTTTAAAACTACAATTGTATTGCGATAAAAAATTATATAAAGCTATTTTCCAATGATTTTTATTGTAGCCTTGACTACATAGAATTCTTGCTTTCATACTAAAAAGATTTCTCAAATCTTCGTCACTTTTATCAGAATACATACCATATTGAAGATTTGGTATAATCTCTGTCTGAAAAAAATCATCAGCAGCAAAAGAGAAAGTTGTTTGAAGTCCAGTTTTATCAAATGTCAAATTAATCCTATCAAACAATAACCCATTTGATTTACTTATTTGATTGTTAACATAAAAAATTGTATGTATCATTTTCTTCGAATATTTATATACTTCTAAGCTCAAAAAGTTATGCATAGAAGAATTATTCAAATAAACAAAATTAAAATTCTTAAAGCCATTTATTACATCTGGATTAACTTTAAATATATGAGTAGTTTTTATCTTTACTTTTAGCCAATCCAAATCCATCACATTATCAAAATAAGGATGAATAAGAACGCTATTCGGTTGCAAATTATCAGGTTTATATGTCCATTTCGTTTCATTACAAAAATCACAAGATGGAACTAAATTTATAGGATTTACAGCAAGAGCCTTAAAAATACTCTCTGGTAAAAAATGGTCTAGAGCTTGTACCATAGAATGATTGCAATAAGTACATCTTCTTATTTTCTGATAAGTTTCATAATTTTTAATACTATTATAAAATTTATATGCCTCTGCATATTTTGAGTTATTTTTAACACTTAAATAATTTTTATATAATTTTTTCAACCATTCATTGTTCGGATTAACTTGATCATCAAAAATTGTTGGAACTGTAAATTCATTTAATCTTCCTGAAGATGCTAACTCCTCATAGCGATGACTATAACTTTCTACTTCACCCTGAAGTGAACTTAAATATAATTTAATGGCAGGATTAGATATAAAGTCCACACAAATAGGGTAAGTCTCTTTGATAGTAAAATTTGGTTTACGTATGAAAAACATTATTGAGCCTCATCTAATTGTCGGTAAATCTCAGATAAAATTAGAGATTGCCCCTCATCACCTACTTCATTATTAAACTCATCCATTACTAATTCAAAATATTCTGTAGCTGTCTTTAGCCTTTTAAATATTCTCTGCTTATCATAGGTAATTATTTCTTTTACTTTATCCGAGATCATTTTATAGAAACCAGACTTTCTTAACTCAAGATTAAATATATCACGTGTTAATGTACTGACACTTTCACCAAATGTTTCTCTATCAGGCCTAGCTATATTATAAAAATCCCCATCTCTTTGTATAATCCAAACACACTTTCTTGGTACTTCTTGTAATATAATTGGAGAATGTGTTGCAATTATTGCTACTGCATTTCTATCAATTAACAACCATGATAATGCACGCATATAGGCTGAAATTAATGGAGGGTGTAAAAATGTTTCTGGTTCATCATATAAGATTAAACTTTTTTCAATAGTTAGTTGAACCAATCTAGTTAGACTTAATAGAATAATCTTATGCCCAGAGCTTAAATCTCTAAATTCTTTTCTTACTTTATGATTTCTACCAAGGAATTTTTCTTCAATATCATTATCACTAATACTCAAAATAATTTTTTTTAATTCTGTATTTTTAAAATAACTGTCTATAGAAAGTATTTCTGCCATTTCGATCCAACGTCTTTTTAATGATAATGATTCAGCACACTCCATTATACTCAAACAAAAATCTTCTTCGATTTCTGAACCTGTCTTGTAGTTTTCAACTTTAAAGTTAGTTGGATCCTCTCTTAATCCTATATAGGAATAGTTCCTACTATTAATAAACTCTTTATTAATGTTTTTAAACAACCTATCAAAAGGACTATATGACACAACTATTAGCTTCAATAACTTAGAAATACTTCCCTGATTATTTTCATTACAGAAATATTCTGAAATTACTGTATTTAAAAAGTGGGTTTTTCCTACACCATTACTACCAATAAGAATATGTGTATTTGTTGGAGGAAAACATTCAGGTTCAACATTGAAATCTACATTACACTCATCATTAAAGTTAAAATTAAATTTATAAGATGTAAGTACCTCGCCACCTTGTGCGATTCTTCTTATTCGATTAATAAAATCCTCTTCATCAAAATTTCTCATTAATGATGTACTAAAAACTGATAAACTTTGATTTTTTACTTTCTCATATAATGCTGAATTATAAGCTAGATCATTCAAAGAACTTAATAATTCTATTCGTTTATCATCATCCAAAATTTTTAATTCTTTATAATATGATTCACTAGCCCCAATCGAAAAAAAACCATTTTCAAGATTGGTAAAACTTTTATCCATATATTGAATATAGTTTAACTCATTAATATCATCTGTTTTTTTTATTTTAACATCATTATCAAATGCTATTTTTAAAAATGTACTAAATTTTAGTTCATTGTTTTCATCATAATAATCAAAATAAAACTGAGTTCTATATGAAAAATCATTCCAGTTATCTTTCCTTAAATGGACAAATGGCCCTTTAACTAAAGGTGGTTTAATCTCTTTTGTTTCAGTTACATAAAATTTTATACTCATTCTATACCCCACACCCCCATCAACTCATCCTTCATCTTACAGTTGCTATACCAACTATCATTAAACTTAATTAACCATCCACGCCCTGCCATACCTTCCAAACTCATAGCTTCAACTTCAGGGAATTTTTTAAATACAGAACTGGCAAAGATTTTCTTCTTTCGCATTCCTTGTGTGTTTAGCCAAACCTTGGCTGTATCTTTAGGTGGATGTGTAGCTAAGGTTTCACAGTCATAACAAGACCATGTAAAATTTCCAAGCCAAATATGTTCACTTCCTTGGGCTAGATATGAATCAGAAAATGTAGAAAGCCCAAAGCTCCCCATATATGCTTTTAAAATTATGGCATCACTGTTATCGACCATTTTCTGCTGACAAAATGGACATTTTTTTATTGGTAATTTTTTAAAGTTATTTATGACTCCATCAAAATTCAGCTTTGCTAACTCATAGTCATCATTGCCAAAATCTTTTTTAAGATGGATATAATTTAGAGCATCAGAAAATACTTCTGAACCTTTTAATTTTCGTTTTTCTAACATTTTCATTTCTTTGAGTCGGTCTTGTCCAAATTCATTTACCCATTCCACTAATCGTGAATTAAATTTCTTTGTCATAAGTTATTAAGTAATTACTACTTTTATATTAAATTTTCTATATTCTCTCACAGATTCACAAAGTTAAGTATATCATTCAACTAAAATCCAATATTGCATATATTTTAAAATATCTAATTAATTTATCTTAAAAATAACACTATGAATTAGCTCATATTGAAACAATGATATGGTTCATTATGACCCAATGGAAAGTGTCAAAAAGAAACTTTCTTCTATATAAAAATAGAATTAAGTATTAGAGATATAAAAGAATGAAATTTTCACCCCTTAGTTGACTTCATAAAAAATCATCGTTATATTTCAAACATCACAGCGAAACTGTGAACGGGCGTGAGAACCTGTTTTATAATCCAAAAGCGCAAAATCAAAGTCGCTTATGCGGCATTTTTTTTGCCTACTGATTAGTCAGTCGTTATGACAGGCTATGCAGGGCAGCCTTGTGCTGGCCGTATGCTTTTGGAACGGTATTCTCACCCCTGTGTAGTCTGTCACCATTACCGTGAGAAGTAATGCTGATAGGTTTTAAAACTTATCCAAAAGCGACTTAACTATGAATACTCCAAACAAAAGTGTGCATTCAGCACCTGCATCTCAAAACCTTCACACCCTCTGCATTCAACGCTTACATGCGTCTGACTTTGCCCAACCTCAAAAGCTCAGTATTCAAATTTTAAATTTTCTTCGTTCTAAAAAACGAGGTTAAATCATGCCTAAAATATATATACAAACCGAATTAGGCACTGAAAAATGTTGCCCGATGTGCCATGAATACTTCCCTTTTGATGAAGAGTTTTACTTTAAAAATGGCTTAAAAGATGGGATTCAGAAATGGGCTGCACGTTGCAAAGTCTGTTATATAGAATCTTATCGTACGGGGTATGACATATGAAAAACATACTCTTGCAAAACAACGAATATCCAATTATTGCTTCACCTATGCTTTGTAAAGAACTGGGCTTACCTGCTGCAACGTTTTTACAAAAGCTGTATTACTTACTCAACGAAACTCGAAAATACAAACGTAAAAAGAATCTAACCCAACACAATAACCGTAAGTGGTGGTTTCACACCTATGAAGATTGGACCGATACATTAGGCTTTTTTAGTATTTCCACTATCAAACGTGCTGTAGCAAAGCTTAAACAAATGGGCTTAATTGAAATTAATAAACTAGATCCAAACAAGTCTATGCGTGTCAATTACTACACGATTAACTATAAAAAACTGAAAGAGTTGTTTGGCATTTCAATTGCTCAAACAAAACCAGTCGCTGAACCAAAAGCAGTGACCGAAACGATTGTAGGTACAAACACGCCCACTCAACCAGAAGCAACACCTGAACAGTTAGCAATAATCCCAAGTCAACACCGAGCCTTATATCAACAGCTTCGCCAGTACAAACTGGATATTGCTTATAATGATCCACGCCTACACTTTTGGGATAAAAAGACCAGATCTATACTTGCTTATACCGCTTCCGCATGTAACAGATTAAATATCAATAAATGGCAATGGCATACGCCTGAACAAGTCCTGCCTGAAAACTTAATAAGGATATAAAAATGACAATTTCTAAAATTATTCTTAGAGTTAAAAATCCGCAGACCAATAAACGTCAGTTTTTTGTTTCTTCAAAAAAACTATATAATTTCATCAATCCAAATGTGTCTTATAAAACTTTTATTGAAACCAACATTATCTGGTCAAAACTCAGAGAAAATATTGATTTTCACTATAATCAACAGTTTGATAGCTATAATTTAAGTATTAGTTCTGTGCAAGCGATCTTAATACTTGAAAACACGGAACAAAGTTGGAAGTATTTCTATGAATTATCCGATCTCATTGCAAATGGCTTTTCAGCCATAAATGACAAGGGGTAAAAATTATGGACATTCAAACTAGATTGTCTTTACTAGATAAACATTTAGCTTTATTAATTGAAAGTACTGAAAACTGTGAGTCGCTTACTGGAGAGTCTGTCTCAAGCACTCTATTTATTATTCAAGAGCAAGTCAGGCAAGTTATACGCAAACTAGAAATTAATGAATAAAAAAAGCCCTCTTAAGAGGGCTTTTTCTTACGATTAAAAAGAGATCTAAAAAAATTTCTTATAAAATTATTCTCAAAATTTTTATATACCAATTTTTCACCAAAATGAACCTTAGCTGAATAATCAATAAAGAAAAATGCAGAAGAAATAAATAAAATTATCCAAAAAATAAGAATAATCCAAAATCCTTCAATAGAATATTTTTCAGTAATATTTGCATATAAAAGCCCTTGAGGATCAATAAAATTCCAAAAGAATATAGGAGCAAATCCAATAATAAAAAGAAAAAGATATATCAAAAATGCAGAATATTTTTTAAACTTTCTAAACCAGGTAGTTCTAAAACCATAGCTAAATTTAAACTTTTGGTCTATTTCAGAAAACTCTACCATTCCAACACTACGTCTATATCTAAAAATTGAAGCAGTTTGATTTGTTTGAGCCAACAAGTGTTTAGCACAATTCTTAGTAATAAAAGGGATTCCGATCAATAACTGATACTTTCTCATTTCTGCTAATTCTAGCATATTGGCATAGTTTTCATCTTCTAGAGCAGTATGTTTCAAGGCTAACAAAGCAGATTCATAATCTTCCTTTAATTGCTTCCTTTTATTAGCATTTAATTCTAAAAAAAACTTTGTTATTTGGACAAAAGCAACAAAAATAGCAAAAATTGCACTTATCGTTAGAATTGTAATTCTCATATTAATCCTTAACAAAGAAACTAGGAATAACAGGTAAACCACACCACTCTGCAACGCTATTATATTTTCGGCCTAAATTTTTTATTAACTCAACCGCCTGACCACCTTTTTCTATTAAATCATTAACTTCAGATCCTACCTCATTTGCTTCATTCAATATTTTAGCAAGTTGCTTCATACCACCAGAATTTTTCACTTCTTCTTCATCATCTAAATTCTGAGCAGCATCTAATGCAATTAAAGCCCTTTCTAAGCGTTTTTTTAATGCTTCATTCTCAGTAATATCTATCAATTTATCTAAATCATCATATGAATGATTGAGCTCTATTTTATGATTCATCGCTATAGTTTGAGTATTACTTAATTGATTAACGATGGTTAATGGTGGCTGAGTTATAGGGGCTAGTGCTTTATCAACAATAGCTTCTAAGCTAAGAATTTGACCTCTTTGTAATGAGATGATTTCTTTTTGAGACTCGATCTGGAACTTAAATAAATGAAGCTGATTTTTTAACTCTAATGCTTTTATTGGGGATAGATAAAACTCTTCAGCACTCTTTTGACCTTTGAGTACAAGTTCATATTCATGTAATGCTTTTTCTAAAGTTTCTATGTTCCCATCTTCAGTTTCTATAATCATGCGAACAGTTAAATCATGTTGTTCAATTTTAACAGTTGCATTCTGATCAGGATATTTATCACGTAATACGGTACCAAAATAGCTAAGAATTCCAATACCAGCTTGATAATATTCAGGCTCAAAAGTTATACATCTATCAATTTTTATATCTTGATCATTTTTCTTTTGAGTTTCATGTTCAACTTCTAATACTTTGATCGCAAATTCGCTAAATCCGACCCCTAAAATTAAAAAGGGATACTCAAACGTAAGTGGTGAAATTCTTTCTAATTTTCTTTTAACGAATTTTAAGTATTTTCTTGTTCCAATTGATGGATTGGTTACATCATTTTTATCTAAGTTATCTAAGTTATCTAAGAATTCCTTTTCTGAAAAATCTAAAACTAAAAGAATAGGTATAGAGATATCTCCAATCCTATTGGCTGTTTGGATATCGCTGTATATCCATGACATTAAAATAGATGATGAACTTGCAGTAGCAATTTTGATATAACATGAGTCTTTTTTTAGACCTAAACTCGGATTAACTACTGGTCCTATAGTTATGTTGGAATAACCGTTATCATCCCAATTTAGAACGTCCAATTCGTGGATCAAAGAGTCTTTAATCGATGCAAAAACTCTAAAATTTGAATTATCTTCTTTATATTTTTTGTAGAGCTGATGTGAGACATTTTCAAAAATTTGCTGTAATTCGTCTAATAAATATGGATGCTTATTTTGAAAAGTTTCCCAAGCCCCTAAATAACTAACAACTTCATTAATATACATATAAAACTCTTATAAACTTAATAATTTTAAATTGCTCAATTTATAGCATTTTTCTTTTTTTTATAAAAGCTTAGAGTAAATGAGATTTTACTCATTTACTCATTCATTCACTTTTTAGAAAAACTCTCAGCATAATTCCTTATCAAAGTCATCAAAGTATCTCTCTGACTCAGTTCTACGGAATCCCACAGTTTAAGCAGTTTCTTGGCGTCATCTGAAAGTAAATTTGGCTGAGTCCTCTCACCAGTAATTAGGTAATAAACATCCACACCTGCTTTATGGAGTGCTTCTAAATCATCCTGCCCCATAACACGCTCACCTTTCTCATAGCGCATTACAGCCATATTCTTTTTACCAAATAAAGCAGCGAAATCTTTTTGAGACAAATTTAGGCGTGATCGTTCCTGACGAAGTCGGTCGCCTCTTTGATCGTTATTCTCATTTACCATTTGGGATAAATCCATATATTAATTATCCCAATTGGGATAATATTGCTTTACTTATTTACCATTTTAACAAAGTTCTATATCTACCACAGTTTAATAACTGTGGCTTCAAAAGGAAACAGACATGGCGACTCAAGAATCTCAAAAAGAAGTACAAATTAGCTTTCGCACAACACCTGAAAATCGTCGTTTAGCTCGTATTGAAGCTGCGAAACTCAACATGTCACTCAATGAATGGATTAAAAGTCTCGTCGAAGCTGAACTAGATACTTTCTCTCAAGAAACAAAATCATCATAAGTCACTGCTTTTGAGCCATTCACAGAATTGCAGGAGCTTATTTACATTTCTTTGCAATTTCTTATAGCAGAAGAAAAATTAGGTTCTTGGTGTCGGGAGCAACAATTACTTAATTAAATTCAGAGGTAATGATGAGTAAATCAATTGGTTTTTATTGCCCTCACTGTGGCATGCGTATGCATGTATCTAGTCGAAAAAGACCTTCGCCACTCTTACATGAGTTGATTGTTTCGTGTCGCAATGATCAATGCCTTGCAAGTTTTGCAGCGAGTTTAGAAATGGTGCGACCGATTCAGAACAGTATCAATCCTAATCCTGAAGTTCAAACAGGATTACCACAGCATAAACGCCAGTGGGAGCAAGAACTTGAACATCACATCGAAAGTTTAGAACTCCAAACCTCAATTGATGAACACCAAAAAAATTATGTAGAAGGTTTTATTTCTGCGCTCTTCCATTCGTCAACAATTGATTTGACCAGGGCAACGACTTACCGCAATCGACTTCTACAAATGAAACTTATATAGGCATTAATGATGGATCTTCAGCGTCGTATCGACGACAGACTTAACCAACTATTTAACTTTAAAAGAGTCGGTGAATGGTATCGTCAAGGTCTTTGTCCAAGTTGTAATGAGAAAGAACTTTACACACATGCAGAAACACCACGCATGGTGAAATGTGGACGCATTAATAAGTGTGGTTATGAGGAATACGTCAAAGATATCTGCGAAGAATTTTTCAAAGATTGGTCAGAATATCACCCTAAAACCCCTGAGAATCCAAATGCCGCTGCAGATGCATATTTGAGGGATGGTCGAGGTTTTGACCTTAAAAATTTAAAAGGCAGATATACACAGGAACTATATCAAGCGCCTAAAAATAGAAATTTAGTCAGTGCAACTGTTCGCTTCAAATTAGCTGACGGAATCTATTGGGAACGGATCATTGATCGTCCTGATCGTTTTGGTCGTCAGAAAGCCAATTTTATCGGTAAATGGACTGGCTTGGCATGGACAATACATGAAATAGATGAACTCTGTAATGCAGGCAGTATATGGATCACTGAGGGTATCTTTAACAGTGTTGCTCTATCACAATCAGGCATAATTAGCCTGAGCAATATGAACAGCGGTAATTATCCAACACAATTATTAGATACGATCAGTAAACGCTGTCATGAACTCAAAAAAGATAAGCCTCGTTTAGTTTGGGCTTTGGACAATGACAACGCAGGCAAGAAGTTTTTAGCTAAACACCATAAACATGCAACCGATCAAGGTTGGATCTCAACTGTTGCCCTTCCACCAACACCGATTAATGGAAAATCTCTAGATTGGAATGATCTATTTCAACGAGATCAACTCACAGAAAAAGACCAGGAGAAATACCTCCATTTTGGCAAGCTTCAAATTGTTGAAACGCCTGAAGAAGCAGGTTTATTGATCTATAACTTTTATGGTAGCAACCTAAGCAAATTCTTTTTCAATCATAAGTTCCGTACCTACTGGTGGGAATTAGATTATGAAAAATATAACAAAGCTGTCCAATATGTTGAGGAAACACAACAAGAACAAATGCTTTCAGAAGATGAAAAGCGTATTCAGGCATTAAAAACATGTTCTTCAGCGAAAGAAATCTGTAATGCACAGCTTGAACCGTTGTATTTCCAACGAAACGAAATCACCGATGAATCTTGGTATTACTTCCACCTTCAAAGCCCATGGGGAGAAACCAAGACCACTTTTACAGCTGAACACATGGCATCACGAAGTAAATTTAAGCCTCGTGTAATGTCCGTGCTTTCAGGTGCGATGTGGACTGGCAGTGATCAACAACTAGAAACCTTTATTAAACGTAAAACTGAAAAATTACGTGAAGTTAAAACTATCGATTTCATTGGCTATAGCAAAGATTATCAAGCCTATATCTTTGATAAATATGCTGTGCATAACGGGCAAGTTATCCCCAAAAATGAACATGATTTCTACAAAACAGGAAAAAAAGAATTAAAAAGCTTGGCAAATTCACCAGTGATTACCCTGAATCCTAAAAAGGAATTTTCTGCAAGTTGGTGGAAAGATTTTTATACATTGAATGGCGCAAATGGCTTAATTGTTCTTGCTTGGTGGACAGGAACATATTTTGCTGAACAGATCCGTGCTCTTAATTCCTCATATCCTTTTTTTGAATTTGTTGGTCAAGCAGGTGCAGGTAAATCAACATTGCTTGAGTTGCTTTGGAAATTTAGTGGTCGAGAAGCCTATGAAGGATTTTATCCGAATAAATCTACCAGTGTGGCAATTTATCGTAATTTTGCTCAAGCCTCTAACATGCCGATCGTTCTTATTGAGGGCGACCGAAATGATCAAAATGGCGGTGTCCAAAAAGCTAAATTTAGTTGGGACGAATTGAAAGATGCTTTTAACGGTCGAGCAATTCGTTCAAAAGGCTTAAAAACCGCAGGTAATGAAACGTATGAGCCACCATTCCGTGGTGCAATCATGATCAGTCAAAACACGCCCATACAAGCCTCAGAAGCGATTTTATCACGTACCTTGCATATTACGGTGACAACAAAAGGCCATAACCTTGACAAGAAAAGAATTGCCGATCGTCTTTCTCGTATTTCATTGGAAGATGCTTGTACTTACATGACGCATTGCTTAAAAAATGAAGCAAAAATTCTGCAAACATATTCAGAAAATATCCAAGCTTTAGAAGAAGAATTTCATCAAAAAGGCATTACTCATACACGTATTGCCCTTTGTCATGCACAAGTATCAGCAATGATTGATGCACTTGAACAACATGTTTTAAAGGAAGTCATCGACTTAGAAGAAATATGCGATGCTAAACGTATTTTAGAGGCAATGGCACGGGAACGTGTGGAGCAATTAAGTAGCGACCACCCTATGGTTCAACAATTTTGGGATGCTTACGAATATATGAATGTCAGCAGAAATGCAGCATTCAGCTTAAATCATCATGATCAAGACGCTCAAAGCATCGCTATTAATCTCAATGAAGTCTACAAAGTCGCTGCCCGTAACTATCAATCGTTACCAGATATCAATGAAATGCGAACGCTGCTTCGCTCAAGCCGACGTTATAAATTCATTGAAATGAATAAACCGGTTAAGTCTAAAAACTTCCCTGCAGATGAAGTTAAAAATGCGACATCAGAAATGCGTGAGCGTGTCGTCAAATGCTGGCTTTTTACTAATCCATTCTACAACCAACAAACATCTTTTAAATAATTTTTAAAGTGTGAATAAAGAAGCTTGCACTTCTTTTTAAGGAGAAATAACTTATGAAAAATAACCCTTTTAAAATTGCTCGTGGCGGTTGGTGGCCATGTGAAGAAAAAGTACTTATTTCAATGCTTGAAGATAAATATCCAGTACATTTTATTGCTGAAGTGCTAGGGCGAGATCGTTTAGGTGTTCATGCAAAAATTGCATTGATGGAACGCCAAGAAGCTAGAAAATTGGAGGATGCAGCATGAACGATAACGCATTCGATCAATATCTTTTAAAAATGACAAAAGTATTGGATTCAAAATTGATTCTACCTGTTGAACACCAACTCTGGGACGAAAAAGATATCGCAAAATATCTAAAATATACAGTGGATTATACGAGAAAAAACATTATCCCATGCCCTAACTTCCCACCTAGTCGACAGTTACCGACATCAAAAGATAGTGACCGTACATCACCACGTTGGAAAGCAACAGATGTAATAAAATATGCTATGGCGTTTGATAAATCAAATTTGAAATACAATGGGAATTGAGAAAAACAAAACATATAAAAGCCACAAAAGTGGCTTTTATTTTGTATATGATTTTTAAGCGATTAATCTTGATAGGCCAGGACTGATATTTAGTTCTTCTAAAATTTCATCGTTAGTGGGATTGTAGTAAATCAAAGCCTGCTTGGGATCTTTCCATCCAAAAATCTTACATAAAGTTAAAGCATTTTTAATACGTCTAGCCATTAAACTTGCAGCTTCATGTCTTGAATCATGAAATGTTAAATCAGAATTTTCTAAACCTGCAGCCTTTCGAGCCTTTCTAAACAATGTATCCCTAGATCCATCAGAAATAGTAAAAACTTTTGGAGAATTTTTACGGTCAATTTTTATGGCCACCGTCCAAAGCTGAAGCGCAAAATCATCAAGTGGGACATTACGACTCGATCCATTCTTTGTATCAGGCAAACGTATAAAACGTTTTTCTATAAAAACATCTGACAATGGTCGATTAACAATTTCACCTGATCTCATACCAGTGGCCATTGCAATTAACCATATTAAACCTACTTCTTGCATCTTCGAATTTGGAACTGTGCCTGGTGTATATTTTAAAGCTGTAAGTATGCTTTGCAATTCATCTATTTCAATACGACGTTCACGATGTTCAGGTTTTTTGGGCTTTCTCAAATTTTCTACTGGATTAAAGTCAATCCAACCTTTATCTCGCCTACACCAGTTAAAAAAAGCAGATAGTGTAGAATAGTCACGAAGTACACTCCCAGCGCTTAAAGGTCGAATTGTCCGATTCATCACCAAGCTTTCCCATTGCTTGAGATATTCAGAACGATAATTTACCAATGGCCAATCTACAAAAGGTAGATTATTTTGATAATATTTTAGCCGTTGGATCTCTTTTTTCGCAGTTTTCTTATACCTAGACACTTCATTCATATATCTAGTCAATGCTTCTTCTACTGTAAGAACTATTTTATTATTTAAAGCTTGTTTGGTAGAAAAATTTAAGAAGAATTCACGCTCTTGAATCTCCGCCCATCGCTTGGCATCATTCTTAAATTTAAATGTTTTACTTTTTCTTTGATTGAAGGCAATAAGATCTGCTCTCCACTTACCATTTTCAAGTTGATAAATTGACAGACTCATAAAGTTTACAACCTCAATGACTTATACAAATAAACACACGTTAAAAAATGTGTAAAAAACGTGTAAATGAATAGCTAAGAATACCTCAAAATACCTTAAAAAAACCCAACCCCCAGAAACGAAAAAACCCCGAAGCCTTTGTGTATCAAGGCTTCGGGGTTTATCTAATCTGTTTAACCTAAACTAATGGTCCCGAGGGTCGGACTCGAACCGACACGTCATCGCTGACAGTGGATTTTGAGTCCACCGCGTCTACCAATTTCACCACCTCGGGAGAGGTTGTGTGCGTATAATAGCGCGTTTCATTTTCTTGTCAACGACAAGTTTTCACATTTGTTTAATTTTAAGGCAGTTCTGGTTTTTTTGGATTATAAAACATCAATTTCAGCCATTAATTTGAAAAACGACTATACTAGCGGCAGTTTTTAAATCCCAAATGTCAGTTTTTCTTCCTCATGATGCAACTCTCCGATTTTAATTTCGAACTTCCCGACGAACTCATTGCGCGCTACCCACTTGAAACACGTAGCGCTTCTCGCCTTTTACATCTCAATGCCGATGGTTCATACCAAGATCTTCACTTCACCGATGTTTTTGATTTATTCAATGAAGGTGATTTATTGGTACTCAATGATACCAAAGTGATGAAAGCACGTTTAAAAGGTAAACGCGCCTCTGGTGGTGCTATTGAGGTTTTGGTTGAGCGTATTTTTGATCAGACCATTGCACATTGTCATATCAAAGCCAGCAATTCACCTAAAGCAGGTGCTGAATTATTTATTGGCAAAGATGAAGTCAAAGTGACAGTAACAGGTCGTCATGAAAACTTATTTGTGGTTGAGTTTTCTCAGCCTATTTTGCAAGTTTTAGATTTATATGGACAATTGCCTATTCCGCCTTACTTTAACCGTGAAGCAGAAGCCATTGACACAGAACGCTATCAAACTGTGTTTAACGATCCAACCAAATTGGCCAGCGTAGCAGCACCAACAGCAAGTCTGCATTTCGACCAAGCCCTATTAGAAAAATTAGAGCAAAAAGGCGTAAATAAAGCTTTTGTAACCTTGCATGTGGGTGCTGGAACATTCTTACCCGTACGTACAGATCAAATCGAAAATCACATCATGCACAGTGAATGGTGTGATGTGCCTGAAGCAACCGCAAAATTGATTCAAGAAACCAAAGCTCGTGGCAACAAAGTAATTGCCATTGGAACGACAGCAACACGTGCCTTAGAAAGTGCAGCACAAGCATCTGGTGGAAAAATTGCCGCGTGGACAGGTGATACACAAATCTTTATTTATCCAGGGTATCAATTCTGTGTGGTTGATCGCTTGATCACCAACTTTCATTTACCAGAATCTACCTTGTTAATGTTGGTATCTGCATTATCCAACCGTGACAATATTATGAATGCATATCAACATGCTGTTGCAAGCAAATATCGTTTCTTTAGTTATGGCGATGCAATGTTGATTGAAAACGCAAATGGGTAGATCCAACGAAGCGCAATCTATTTAAAAATTATTGCTTAGTCAGCATACCAATATGCAAAGTGTGGTTTAAACACCACACTTTGCATTCAAAATCATTTTTTCGTTACAATCAGGCATCTAAGCACCTGCCACAATAATGAATAAAGATGAATGATTTACTCACAAAAATTCAAAATGCCTTTAGTCAACAACACGCCAACAATGGCAAGACTCAGCACAATATCCATGTGATCAATCAGTTACTCTCGTCAAATCAGGATTTTGAACAGATCATTGCAAGCTTAAAGAATTGGCAAGATGATCCGAGTCTGTCTATTCAAAATTATACTTTTTGGCTTTTTATTGCGATTGCGATTGGCTTATTTGTACTGGCTATTTTTACCCACCCGATACTCTTACTGGTTGCGGGTGCGAGTGTGGCTTTTGCTTTCTATAAGCGCACTTCGACAAAAGCCCTCAATCAATTGGTTGAAGATGCTCATCAAAAGAACCTAGAAGCGAAATATCAAATCCGCTTCTATCCCAACGCCTTCGATGAAAATATTGAGTCTCCCTATAATTTCCCATTATTTGGTTTAGGGGATCATGAAAATACCATTGGTCATTGCATTTATGGCGCTTGGCAGGTCAACGGCATCAACTATCCATATATGCTGTTTAATTATCATTATGTGGATGAAGTCGAAACGCGTGATTCAGAAGGCAAAAAAAAGACTGAATATCGTCATTATGATTTATGGGGGATCATCTTAGAAAACTTCCCTGCTCAAGGTATCAGTATTTCATCTAAACAAAATCGAGCCTGCCGTCTTGGCGTAAAATGGTCGAGTGGGGATATTCGTTTCGATAATCAGTATCAATTAAGCGGTACAAATGAAATGCAACTTGCCAAATTTTTTACACCAAATCATGTATTAATGCTTGAACAAGCCATGGCATATTTTAAAGGTGATTTTTATGTTCAAGCCCATCGCCCTTCTTTGTGCTGGCTGTTTAAAACGGATGTTACCAAACCACAGATGCAAGTCGATAAAATTCAAACTGTCTATGATTTGGCTGCACAACTTGAAAGCATGAACATGCCAGATTATGAACAGCTTAAAGATTCACTGATCACGATTCTACAAGAAGTCCAGCCTCATTATGGGACAAATAAAGTTAAAAAATAAACAATTTACTTTGTCGATACAATAATTTATCGCATACTGATCAATCTGGAATTCGAACTTTAATAGACCTCAATCATGATTATTTGCCATGCCTATAGAAACCGTTGAGCGATTGCTTCACCTACGCACAAGAAAAAATAAACATGTGATGCGCAATATCGCTCGGCTTTGGGAAATTGGACAACAGGCTCAATCTGCACAAGATATTTTAGATGGCTTACATCCGTGGGGAGAATGTAGAGAATTATTTTTTCATAACCTCATCCCCAGACTGCTGTTTATGATTGGGGTACTGACTGCAATTTTTGGTTGGCTGATTCATCACTATATTCCCTACCCACTGAGTCTATTAGCAGCCTTGTTATGCTGTTTTGCTGCTTATTTAATTTATGAGCAAAGCGATCCAATTGATGAAGTTATCAATTTTTTAGAACAGCGCATGATGTTTCTCCGCTACGAGTTAGATTTTAATAAAACCCCAAGTCATATCTCCACAACAAGCAATAGCTTTTTGGTCATGAGCAAGTTAAAACAAAGTTTTCCATTGTTTTCGCAAGGCAATGTGTTGAATGAGATTGAACAATTTGCATCCACCAAATGGTTTGATGGTGAACAAGAACATCATGTGATGTTATTTCAGTATCATTATGTCGATGAGTTTTCACTGCCCAATACCCAGGGTGAAAAACAGATAATTAAGGAAACCCATAAAAACCAATGGGGTGCTTTTATTTTTCAATTACCCGCCCTCGGCTTTGCCGCCAGTAATAAACATCATGAATTTATTCCGCCCTATACCCAAATATGGAAAACTGCGGATATTCTGGTCAGTCAAAATTTATATATTTTTGGCTATGATCAACATCAACTTGCCCGTACCATTAGTCCAAGTATCACCTTAAAATTAAGTGATTTTTTTCAACACTATTCAGGTGATATTGTTTATCATTTTGAAGAAAATATGCTGTGTTATATGGGAGATCAAGATCTCTTTCGCATTCGTCGTAAAAAACAAAAGCTTCAGGATATTTCAGCACTTCGTGGACATTTAAGAACATTAACCATGCCTGAATATGAAAAATTTAAACAGTGCATGCTAAACTTGATTTCATAAATCAAAAGGAATAATCAAAATGGGTTTAATCATATTTATTGGGATTTTTATTGTTCTGATCGTTTGGGGTATTCTGGTCAGAAATAACATTGTGCGTTATTTCAATGCGACACAACGCGCATGGGCTGAAGTTGCTAACTTTGAACGCCAGAAAGTAAAAACACTGGAAACTTTAGAGCAAACTTTGGCACAATATACACAGTTTGAAAAATCAACTTTAGAAAAAGTGACCGAGTTACGTCAGCAAATTTTGAATCTAAACTTGAACAATACTGATGTTTCTCAACTGCAACATGTTGAAAAACTCAATCAAGATTTAATGAAAAGTTTAAATGTGGTGGTTGAAAATTATCCTGAACTCAAAGCAGATACTTTGTATGCAAAAATGATGGATGATATTCAAGAACAAAATGAAAATGTCGGTGCAGCAATCACCATCTTTAACCGTAATGTTGAAGAATTTAATAACACCATCGAAATTTTCCCAAACAATATGATCAATACCATTACTTTGGCAAAGAAAACAATTCGTCCATTTTCCGACAATGTGGTCACTCAGAATTTTGATTACAAGCCTAATTTCAACTAAGCTTTACTCTATATTATTGGAAAAACCCAACCTTCCCAAAGGAGTACTGGGAAGGTTCTTTAATCGAACATCACTTAAATAAATACGTAAAAAACAAATACTGGCAATGGATTTATCAACAGGCTTGTTAAAACAATGATCAATAATCCTGCCCTTGCATGCGATTAAACTGATATTTCAAATCGTCTGTAGGGTTTAAATCGGGTATAAATTACCAGCAAATTACACCAGCAGCATTATTTAGAATTACCAACCCTATGTTGAAAATCTTTTCCACCTCTCCCTTTCGCCTTCTTTTCAAAAACTGGAATATATTTGAAATTGTTTGGCTTTTTAGTTTTATTTTCATCGGCTGTATCATTACCTTAGTTCAACAGGATACATGGTTTAATTTCGTGGTATTACTCAGCGGAATTCTCTGTGTGGTATTGGCAGCAAAAGGCAATATTCTTAATTATAGTTTTGGTTTGTTTAATAGCTGTGCTTATGCATGGATTTGCTATAACAACGGGCTTTATGGCGAAATGGGACTGAATCTCTTGTTCTTTGTCCCAACCGCTTTGATCGGCATGCTACTTTGGCAGAAACATACCAAAGAAAAACAATTACAACAGGCCTATACCCTTCGGCAGGCTTATTTGATTTTGATCATCCTGAGCAATATAGGTTGTATTGCGATACTCGGTTATCTGCTTGCCCAAATTCCCACTCAAAATACGCCTTATATCGATGCAACCACCAATATCCTTGCAATCACAGCAACGATTTTGATGCTGCTACGTTTTAAAGAACAATGGTGGTTCTATATTACTTTAAATATCTTCAGTATTTTAATGTGGGCAATCCGAACCCATGATGGGAGTGGTGATGGGGCAATGATGTTATTGATGTGGTCGGCCTTTCTAATCAATGCCATCTATGGCCACTATAACTGGAACAAACTTGCACAAAGCTATTCAAACTCATCCTATTGAATTTAAAAACTATGAAAAAAATTGGACTCACACTCGGTAAATATGCACCCTTACATGCAGGTCATGTACATGTATTTGAAACAGCATTACAAGAAGTGGATGAGCTGTATGTATTGATCTATCAAAGTTCAATCACAAGCATCCCCTTAAACATTCGCGCCCAATGGATCCGAGATTTATTTCCTCAAATTCATGTGATTGAGGCATGGGATGGGCCTGAGGGTTATTCCAATGATCGGGCGTTTGAAATAGAACAAGAAAATTACATCATTCAAAAGCTCAATGGCGTGAAAATTTCACATTTTTATAGTAGTGAATTTTATGGTGAGCATGTCAGCACTGCACTCAATGCAATTGACCGTAGAGTGGATGAGTCACGTCTACAGGTGCCGATCTCCGCTACAATGATTCGAGCAAATGCCTTTCAAAATCGGAAATTTATCCCCAACTGTGTCTATGCAGATTTGATTAGCAAAGTCGTCTTTGTCGGTGCAATGTCTACAGGCAAGTCGACTCTGGTTGAAGCGCTTGCGAAAAAGTATGCAACAACTTTTGCCCCAGAATATGGGCGTGAATATTGGGAAACTCACCAAGTTGATCGTCGTATCGGTTTTGAAGATTTCAATATTATTGCAGATCGTCATATCGCCTATGAAGATCAGGTCACTTTAGATGCAAACCGTTATTTATTTGTAGATACCAACGCGATAACCACAGCGATGTTTTGTATGGATTATCATGGACGATTACCTGAGCACCTCAAACAACTTGCACTCGAAAATGCACAGCGCTATGACTTATTTTTCTTGTGTGAAGATGATATTGCTTATGACGACACTTGGGATCGTAGCGGCCCCCAAAAAAGAGCTATTTTTCATCAGCAAATTATTGCGGATCTCAAACAACGTCGGATTCCATACATCGCTTTAACAGGAAGTTTAGAACAACGGATTGCCAAGGTTGAACAAGTGCTAAATCAGTTTGATAAATTCAACAATTTTTTTGGATCAGCTTTAAAGCCATGATCAGGAATCGATTATGGCGATTGAGTATATTTGACTCGAAACATATCGCCTAAATCACCATGTGGAAATTTGAATAAAAATTCAGCCATAATCCTGTTTATTTTCAATATAAAAAATGACATTTCGATCATTTTCTGATATTTTCAAACCGCTAAAAAATGACTATTTTTAGAACAAAACGATCAACTTAAAATGATCAACTTAATAAAAAGACAATCTAAAGATTGGAGTAAATCAAATGTTAAAAAAATTATTCATGATGTTATGTCTGTGTTTTCTCTGGCAAGCCCCTGCTCAAGCGAAAGGCCTGTTAGTTTTTAATACAGGCGATGAAATGTTTAAAGTTGGCCCATTTCCACAAGAAGTGTTAAGTCAATATGAAGATCTTAAAAGTTTAAATGCAGGGTATAAATGTAGTCACTTTGGAATCTTATGGGCAGATGTCAAAACATGGGACTGCACCTTAGTCGGCATGACCGATGCAGAACCAGATACGTTTTATGAATTACCTGATGATGTCATTTCAACCTTAAGTAAAAACCCTGAATACCAAGAAAATAAAATGCAACGTAATTTTTGGAATCATTATGGAATATTCATCATGATTCTGGGAGTTATCGCCTTGATCATTATCGGTCGTAAGGCAAAAGACTAATTTTCTATCTTGTCCAAATCTAAGCTCAAAAGCGAACCACTATTCGCTTTTGAGCAGCATAAAAATAATACCTTGATATTCAAACAATAATTATTCAACGATAAAAAAATGATTCTCGTATCAATCTCTTGATGTTCAAGGTGCTAAATCAATAATTTTAAATTTAACATTATGAAAAACAACATGACTGGTATTCGACCATAAAATCAGGGAAAATAGCCCCCTTTTGCAATTATCAATCAGCGAACTGTTTTTTCGCCAGATTTAGGTTATTTATGAAGTTTGAAAAATTAGGTCAGTCGGGGCGTGCTCGTCGTGGTCGTTTAACTTTAGAACATGGTGTGATTGAAACACCTGTGTTCATGCCTGTGGGAACTTATGGCACAGTTAAAGGCATGTTGCCACGCGATATCGAAGATATCAAAGCACAAATTATTTTAGGCAATACCTTCCATCTTTATTTACGTCCTGGACTAGATGTTATCCGTGAACACGGCGGTTTGCATGAGTTTATGAAATGGGGCAAACCGATTCTTACTGATTCAGGCGGCTTCCAAGTCTTCAGTCTGGGTGCTATGCGTAAAATCAAAGAGGAAGGGGTGACTTTCCGCTCACCTATCGATGGTTCAAAAGTCTTTTTATCTCCTGAAATTTCAATGGATATTCAACATACATTGAACTCAGATATTGTGATGATTTTTGATGAGTGTACGCCATATCCAGCAACCCATGAAGAAGCACAAAAATCGCTTCAACTGTCATTACGTTGGGCGAAGCGTTGTAAAACACAACATCACGATGTTTTAAAAAATAGAAACGCATTGTTTGGAATCATTCAAGGCGGTATGTATGAAGACCTTCGTGAAGAGTCTTTAAACGGTCTTAAAGAAATTGATTTTGATGGCTTTGCGATTGGTGGTTTATCTGTGGGTGAACCGAAAGAAGAAATGATTAAAGTTTTGGATTATCTGCCTGTAAAAATGCCAGAAGATAAACCACGTTATTTGATGGGTGTGGGTAAACCAGAAGATATCGTCGAAGCAATTCGTCGCGGTGTCGATATGTTCGACTGTGTTATGCCAACTCGAAATGCACGTAATGGTCATTATTTTGTTACCGATGGTCTGGTTCGGATTCGTAACAGCCAATATCGTCATGATCAAAGTCCACTGGATCCACATTGTGACTGTTATACCTGTACCAACTTCACTCGTGCCTATTTATTCCATTTAGAAAAATGCGGTGAAATGCTCGGTTCGATGTTGGGCACGATCCACAATTTACGTTATTACCAACGTTTTACCCAAGATATTCGTGATGCTTTAGATCAGGGAACTTTTGATGAATACGTGACTGATTTCTATCAACGTCGCGGTTTAGAAGTTCCTCCTTGTCCTGCTGACTAATGCCCCAATATAAAGTTGAATTGAAGATTAATTCAACAGTATTTGCGCTGAAACCCAAGACAAGGTAAATTGCTGAACAAGTCAATTTAAAAGCCATGAAAATGGCAGATAATTTTTAACATTAGGAAATTAGAATGAGCTTATTTATTTCTTCTGCTCACGCTGCAGCAGCGCCTGCACAAGGCCCAGGCATGATGGCAAACATATTGATGATTGTAGTATTTGTTGCAATCTTTTATTTTCTCATCTGGCGTCCTCAAGCAAAACGTGCAAAAGAACACCGTACTTTAATCGAAAGCTTAGGTGTTGGCAGTGAAATTGTCTTTGCAGGCGGCTTAATGGGTCGTATCCTAAAAATTGATGGCGACTTTGCAGTGGTTGAATTAAGCAAAGGAAATGAAGTCAAAGTTCAACGTGCAAGTGTTATTTCAGTACTCCCTGAAGGCACATTAAATAACCTTTAATCATAAAACGGTCGTGCACTTAGCACGACTTTTTCATTTTAAGAAGAAAGCGAATGCGTTACCCTGCATGGAAATATATATTGATTCTAGTAGTACTAGTAATCAGTACATTATATGCGCTGCCGAGTTTGTATCCTGACGAACCTGCTGTTCAAATTTCTGGTGCCAAGGCTGGTACCACAATTGATCAGTCTGTCATACAAAAAGCAGAGCAAATTTTAAAAAGTGAAAATATTAGCAGTCATGATAATACCTTCACCAACAATGCTGCCCTTCTACGTTTAAATACGTCTGAAGCACAGTTAAAAGCAAAAGATGTCCTCAGCAAAGGTTTGGGTGAGAACTATACCGTTGCATTAAACCTTGCACCAACCACACCTGAGTGGTTGCAAAAAATTGGCGCTAAGCCAATGAAGCTTGGTTTGGACTTACGTGGTGGTGTTCATTTCTTACTTGAAGTAGATATGGACAAAGCTATTGCACAACGTATGGAAACATCAGCAACAGACTTACGTCGTGAGTTCCGTGACAATAAGATTAAATTTAATAGTCTTTCATTGAACAACAATACCATTACGATTCAGTTTGCAAATAATGATGACCGTGCAGCGGTAATGGATTTTTTACGTCGTGATGGGAATAAGTTCAATCAACAAGCGTTAGCAACGGATACAGGTTCTACGCTTAAGTTGACCTATAACGATGCGACCAAGCAAGACATTCAATCTTACGCACTCAACCAAAACTTAACCACTTTACGTAACCGTATTAATGAGTTAGGTGTGGCTGAAGCATTGGTACAAAGCCAAGGTAGCAACCGTATTGTGGTTGAATTGCCTGGTGTACAAGATACTGCCGAAGCTAAACGTGTTTTGGGGCGTACTGCAAACCTTGAATTCCGTTTAGTGTCTGATTTAAATGATCAATATATTGACCGTTTCACAGGTAAATATAATGGTCAACCTTTACCGCCAGGTACTGAAGTTTTTGCTTACGAATCTTTGGACAGTGGTCGTGAACTATTATTAAATCGCAGCCGTATCCTTACTGGTGAACGTGTACAAAATGCATCAAGTGGTTTTAGCCAAGATAGTGGTGGCGCTGAAGTAAATATTACTTTAGATACTGCTGGTGGTAAGTTGATGTCAGATGCAACCCGTACTGCTGTTGGCAAACGTATGGCGGTTTTGTTTATTGAAAATAAACAAAAAATCACCTCTGTTGCTGATCCAGTTACCGGTGCAATGACAGAAGTTCGTACCCCATATACTGAATCTGTGGTAATCAATGCTGCAAATATTCAAGCGGTTTTAGGTTCATCTTTCCGTATTACCGGTTTAGATTCTCCTCAAGAAGCGGCTGAACTTGCATTGATGTTACGTGCTGGTGCTTTAGCTGCACCAATGTACTTTGTAGAAGAACGTGTTGTTGGTCCAAGTTTAGGGCAAGAGAACATCGATAAAGGCGTATTATCAACTCAAGTTGGTTTCCTGCTTGTTGCAATCTGGATGATCGTGTTCTTCCGTCTATTTGGTTTAATTGCGGATGTTGCACTGGTGATCAACTTGGCAATGCTTCTCACCATCATGTCTTGGATCGGGGCTTCACTGACCTTGCCAGGTATTGCGGGTATCGTAATCACTATCGGTATGGCGGTCGATGCCAACGTACTGATCTGTGAGCGAATACGAGAAGAAATGCGCTGGGGGGCCTCGCCCAAACAGGCCATTATTGCCGGTTATGATCGAGCCTATAACACCATTCTCGACTCAAACTTAACCACATTCTTGGTTGCATTTATTCTGTTTGCTATTGGTACAGGTCCGATCAAAGGCTTCGCTGTAACGCTGATGATTGGTATTATTTGCTCAATGTTTACTGCAATTACAGTAACACGTGCAATTGTCCAATTGGTATATGGCAGAAAACGTAACTTGAATAAGTTGAGCATATAGGAGATCGAAGATGACTGATGTGACTCAACCGAAAAAGAAATATGGTCGCCCAGATGATGAGCATGTAATTAATTTCATGAAGATTGCCAAACCAGCGGCAATCATCTCAATCCTTTTGACCATTGCAAGTATCTTCTTTATTGCAACCAAAGGCTTAAATCTTGGTTTAGATTTCACTGGTGGTGTTTCTGCAGAATTGAACTATCAATATGCAGCAAAACCAGCAGACGTGATTTCGAATTTGGATAAAGCTGGCTTTAAAGATGCAGTTGTACAAACATTAGGTTCAAACAAAGACTTAATTGTACGTATGCCTGCGCAAGACCTTAAAGTTGAAGACTTAAGCAATACCATCACCAAAGCGGTTCAACTGCCAAATAACACTGCTGTTGTTCACAAAGTTGACTCTGTCGGTGGTCAAGTCGGTAATGAGCTATATTTACGCTCTGCAGGTGCTGTAGCGCTTGCAATGCTGCTTATGTTGATCTACGTGACCATTCGCTTCGAGTTTAAACTTGCAGTTGGTGCAGTGCTTTCATTACTGCACGATGTGATCGTAACGATTGGTATTTTTGCAATGATGCAATGGCCATTTGACCTTACTGTTTTAGCGGCTATTCTTGCCTTAATCGGCTTCTCGTTAAACGATAACATTGTTGTATCGGATCGTATCCGTGAAAACTTCCGTAAGATTCGTGGCGCGACACCGTTAGAAATTGTGAATATTGCCTTAACTGAAACCTTAAAACGTACCATTCATACCTCTATGACATTATTGCTGGTTGTACTTGCAATGATGTTCTTGGGTGGTGATGGCTTACATTGGTTCTCAGTTGCCATGTTTATTGGTGTATTTGTGGGTACGTATTCTTCAATCTATATTGGTACTGCATTTGCATTGTGGCGTGGTCTTAACCGTCAAGACTTTATCGTACAAGTTAAACCTGAATTCGAAGATGAAGAGCATATTCCTCACTAAGTTTCAGTTTTAATTGAAAAAGCTCATCTTTGGATGGGCTTTTTTATGCTTAAAATCTACCATCACAACGCAAAGAAGTTGTTCTATTCATAAAACCTTACGCTATCCCACAATTCAGCATCTGTTGATTTACATCATATAGCGATGTCAATACAAAATAGTGATACGAGGTAAATTGTGACTACTGAGCATAATATTTTGCAGTTGGATAATACTTGGTCTTTTCTTTCCATTTTCCATTAATCAAATTACGATCTGTGACTTCAACTTGATCACCTTGTGGTGATGTTGCATCCTCAATAAACTCTCGAACCAGCAATAAACCTTTTCTAGGTACAACTTGATACTCAAAACGAATATGGTAGCAACAGCCACTTTTATTAAAGGTGATAATGCGTTTGCGCTTTTTGTCTAGCTCGAACATACCTAAATTTTCTTGAGTGAGTGCAGACAATTCCTGACTTAAAACAAATTTATTCTTGCTTTGATTAAATACATAAATGTCATACACAGGACCGCCATAAGAACCATAATTGCCGTTTCTAATCGCGAGGTCTTCTGTTCCATCGAAGTTAAAATCATCAAAAATCAAAGGACTTTGTTCGCCATAAAGCTGTATAACATTAACACTCGGTTTAAACTTTTCATCCAAATACATGGTCAGTTCATCAGAGTGAAATGCTTGAAATACCGCTTTACTGCCTTTTTTTAATAGTTTTACTTCGGCCTTAGCCCCACATTCATCTTTTTCACATGCAATATCAATTACGGCATCATAGTGTTTCGAGCCATCTTGAATTTCAAAAACTTGTGCATGCGTTATAGATAAGGAAAATGCCAAATAGATACCTAAGCTTTTACAGATTATTTTAAATGGTTGATTCATCATTTTTTATTCAGTCAATTTTATCAAAATCATAGCATTAAAATTGCTTAAATAAAAAACCGCACGAAGGCGGTTAGGCTCCCTCCTTTATCAAAGGAGGGTTGGGGTGGATTTAATCCTATAGCGGCTTAGTGCCCACCACCATTGATTGCTTTTGTCATCTCTTCAACAACTTTCTTGGCATCACCAAAGATCATCATGGTTTTGTCATTGTAGAATAAGTCATTGTCTAAACCTGCATAACCTGTTGCCATAGAGCGCTTGATCACCATAATGGTACGTGCTTTATGTGCTTCAAGAATCGGCATACCATAAATCGGTGAAGTAGGATCATCTTTAGCCGCCGGGTTAACAACGTCATTCGCACCAATTACCAGTACAACATCAGTCGCAGGGAAATCAGAGTTGATCTCGTCCATTTCCAAGATGTCTTCATATGCAACATCTGCTTCAGCCAACAATACGTTCATATGACCAGGCATACGACCCGCGACTGGATGGATTGCAAAACGAACCGTTACACCTTGCTCTTTCAAGATTTCACATAATTCTTTCACTGCGTTTTGTGCACGACCTTGCGCCATACCATAACCCGGTACAATCACAACGCTGTCAGCATTTGACATCAAGAAGCCAGCATCATCCGCAGAACCAGAACGGTAATTACGTTGAACTTGCTCACCTTTATCAACCGATGCTACAGCCGTACCACCCATCGCACCACCAAACAATACATTGATGATTGAACGGTTCATTGCTTTACACATGATGTAAGACAGAATTGCACCTGATGAACCCACCAGAGAACCAGCAACAATTAGCATGTTGTTTTCAAGTGTGAAACCAATACCTGCCGCAGCCCAACCAGAGAATGAGTTCAGTAGCGAAACTACCACTGGCATATCACCGCCACCAACTGGTGCAATCCAAACCCAACCAAATGCCAATGCCAGTGCAGTCATTGCCCAGAATGCTTGCATGTTACCTGTGGTAAAGAAGTAGACACCACACGCCAGCATAGCGAGGAAAATGATCGCTTGAACAGGTTTAACCCAAGCACCTGAAATGGTTTTTGCCCATTTCTTTGCAGCTAACTTACCATAAGCAAATACAGATGCAGTAAAGGTAATCGCACCTACGAAACAACCTACGAATAATTCAAATAAATGAACTTTACTCATATGCGCATGCTGTACACCAGCAGCCGTTAAAGCAGATTCGTTTTGCGCAAACAAAGCAGTCAGTTGGTTATTATGTAAAATTGCAGCAATCGCAATCAGTACCGCAGCCAAACCTACAAGTGAGTGCATCAATGCTACTGTTTCTGGCATTTGTGTCATTGGAACTGTACGTGCACGCGCAATACCGACAATTGCACCCAACACCATTGCACCACCAATCATCCATACAACAGGATGATCTGCAACAAAGAATGTGGTGATTACTGCAATCGCCATGGCAATCATACCGTAACGGTTACCAGCAATCGCAGTTTTAGGACCTGAAAGACCACGTAAGGTTAAGATGAAAAGGACAGCACCTACAAGGTAGAACCAATCCGCATATTCTCGAATAAATTCCATAGATTAGCCCTCTTTTTTCTTTTGTTTTGGCTTAAACATTTCAAGCATACGTGCAGTCACTGCGAAGCCACCAAAAATGTTAATACTTGCCAAGAACACTGCAATTGCACCAAGTACACTAACAACATTCACGGACTGGAATTGTACACTTGCATCTACAACACCAGGAATTCCAACTGTTTGTATCATCGCACCCACAACGATAATTGAGGACAATGCATTGGTTACTGCCATTAACGGCGTATGCAATGCAGGTGTGACACCCCAAACCACGTAGTAACCAACAAAGATGGCTAAGACGAAAATAGTAATAGTTTCAACCATGATGACTCTCCTTAACCACGCTTCAGCAGTACTTGACCGCCATGAGTTACTAGAAGTGCTTTTTGAATTTCGTCTTGTTGATTGATGGCAAAGTTTTTCTCTTGATCAAACAAAGTTTCTACGAAATTGAAAACATTACGTGCATACAGTGCCGAAGCTTCTGTCGATACTGTAGAAGGAATATTTGGAATACCTAAAATCGTCACGCCATTGTCAGTGACAACATTTTCACCGTTCTTAGAACCTTCAACGTTGCCGCCTGATTCAACCGCCATATCTAGGATGATTGAACCTGGTTTCATTTTGGCAACAGTTTCAGCTTTGATTAAGCGAGGTGCATCACGACCTGGCAACAACGCAGTAGTAATCACGATGTCTGCATTTGACACGGCTTTATCTACGATGATGGCTTGGTCTTGAATATATTGCTCGCCTGGCATCCAGCCATAACCATTTTTAGCGGCATCGGCAGCTTTTTGTTTTTCTTCATCAGACATCGGTACATCTAACCACTTACCACCAAGTGATTCGACTTGGTCACGTGCAGTTGGACGTAAATCTGTTGCTTCAACAACTGCGCCTAAGCGTTTTGCAGTTGCAATGGCTTGAAGACCTGCGACACCCACACCCATAATCACGATACGAGCGGGTTTCACAGTACCTGCAGCAGTCATCAGCATTGGGAACATACGTTGATATTCCGCAGCGGCCAATAACACCGACTTATAACCTGCAAGGTTGGCTTGAGAAGACAATACATCCATATTTTGCGCACGAGACAGTGTTCGTGGCAAAAGCTCTAACGCAAATGCAGACACTTGTTGTGACGCAAATTGGTCAAGTTCAGTATTACGGTATGGGTCAAACATTGCTACCACAGCTGTTCCAGCGGCAAGCTTTTGAATTTCCTCACCTTGTGGTGCACGAACTTTCAAAATAATTTGACTACCTGTATAGGCATCATCTGTAATTTTAGCGCCGACTTGTTCATAAGCACTGTCAATATAAGCCGCTTTTTTACCAGCGCCTCGTTCAATGACAATACTATGACCAGCACTAATCAACTTTTTTACTGTCTCTGGCGTAGCGGCTACGCGGTTTTCACCGACGACAGATTCTTTTGGGATTCCAATCTGCATGAGCGTTCCTCAAGCTAATTTTTCTTCAAGTAAACATCGTAAATAACCCGATGTTTCCCCCAGATGCGTTGTTATGAATTTTTGGATTCTAATTGAACTTTTTTAAAATACCACCCAATATTTATTTAATAAATACCCATATTTTGAACTGATGATTCATAAATATAATTGTGCGATATACCCTATATTCAATTTATTGTATTTTTCTCGCATTATCCTGCCCAGTTTTTTTGACATATCCTGTCTCCAATTTTTAAAAACGATTATTTTTTAATCACACATCCATGTTTTAAGCTGCTCTCCCCACCCTACTGATTGGCATTTACAGCAGTATGATTCACTTTTAAGCATTTTGACTTGCTGTTTAAATACTCCATAAAACAATAGATTTAGCATAAAAACTATCATCTCTATTGACCTTTCTGACAAATTACATGGTTTTTTTATCAGCTTATATTGGCCTTTTCTATCATTTTTTCCGTCAAAAATGTAAGTCGGTTTTTATTACATTTTTTAATTTCATTAATAAAAAAAAGTACTTGGAATAACCATTAGAATTACCCCAGAACTGAGTCTAAAGCAATTACAAAAATTTTTAGTTTTTTTTTATTTGCCATTTTGTCAGTTAATAATACTCGAACAGCTTGAACCAGCCATTACGATATTGCACCTTTTTTGTGCAAAAAATAGCATATTGAATTTGAGTAGATTATAAACAAAGATTTCAAGGTTGATTTTTATACTATTTTTATTTCAATCTATTTAAATGACATTTAAATCCACACAAAATGACGTAAGCAAATGTGTTTTATATTCCTTTTATTGCGCCAATTCATTCTTTTTTTGTATTTCCACTGATTGCAAACAACATTTATACTGCTTGTTCAAATTTACATGTCGTATAGCGACATCGTCAATGCAGTCAAATTCATGAAACTTTCTTTATCCAGTACGCAGCTCGGTTCGATTTTCGCACTTGGTGCGGCTTTCTTATTTAGTACCAAAGCTATTTTTATTAAACAGGCTTACGCATTATCGCCATTAGTCGACAGTACCGTGCTTATGGCATTGCGAATGGCAAGTGCCCTGCCTTTTTTCCTTTTGTTGTGTTGGTTCAATCGCCATCATAATAAAAATATGACAGGAAAAGACTGGGCCTTATTGGTTGCTGCTGGTTTGATGGGCTATTACCTTTCAAGTTGGCTCGACTTCGCTGGTCTGATGTATATCAGTGCTTCGTTAGAACGTATTATTTTATTTCTCTATCCAACACTGACAGTGATTGCCACAAGCTTTATTTATAAGCAAAAACTCAACTTTAGAACCATACTAGCGATTGCATTAAGCTATGGTGGTACAGTGATTGTGATGCTACAAGAGCAAAGCACCGTACCGCATGAAGGAAATTTCTGGCTAGGCGTGAGTTTAGTCTTTGCCAGCGCGGTCTGTTTTGCGACGTATTTACTCATGACCCCACGTTTAATTCAAAAATTTGGTTCATGGAATTACACTGGTTTGGCATTAAGCATTGCATGTTTTGGTACGCTAACCCATTTTATTATTGCAACACCCCAGCCGATTCAACTGCTTACTCAACTTCCGACACAAGTCATTTGGTATGGTATCGCCTTAGGCTTATTGGTGACGGTTTTACCAACGATTTTGGTCGCGCAAAGTATTTCTCGTTTAGGTGCTGCACAAGCAGCTATGATTGGTTCGATTGGCCCGATCCTAACCATTATTTTGGCTGTGGCTTTGCTCGGTGAGCATATGAATGCGATACAATGGTTTGGTTGTTTACTGAATATCATCGGTGTCATGATGATTACTTTGTCTAAAAAGAAACTTGCACACTAAATTGTGCGGAAGCTTGGAAGGAATATGCATTTTAAAATTGTATCGCCGAGTGCCTGTGTAGATGTTGAAAATATCCAGTTGGCACAGTCGCATTTGGAACAGTTAGGTCATACAGTCAGTTTGGGTGAACATGTATTTTCACAACATCGCTATTTGGCAGGTACAGTTGAACAACGTATTCAAGATTTAAAACAGGCATGTTTAGATCCAGACATTGATGCAATTTGGTGTGGTCGTGGTGGTACTGGCGCTGCAATGTTATTGCCATTTTTAGGTGAGTGGATTTTAAATAAACCCATTATTGGCTATTCAGATACCACCGTGTTATTAAATTATATCGCGATGCATCATGGACAATCTTTACATGCGCCTGTATTTCAGGAAATTGCCGTTAAAAATTTAGACAATATTCCTCTGTCGTATGATGCTTTAAAAACTATCAGCCTGTTATCGGCGGATATAAACCAACATGGTCATTACCCCTTATCCAGCGCAAATGGTTTTGCCCAAGATCAGCACATTGAAGATGTTAAAATCTTAGGCGGAAATCTTACCGTACTATGTACTTTACAAGGCACACCGTCTGCCTTAAAACTGAATCAACCCAGTGTTTTACTGATTGAAGATGTAGGCGAACCGTATTATCGAATTGAACGTTCATTGACTCAGCTCCTACAAAGTATTGATACTTCAAACTTAAAGGCTTTGGTCTTGGGTGATTTTTATCAATGCCCACAAAAAAATGTCCCGCAAAGTATTGTTGATATTGTGAAAGAACATCTCGATCCACTGCACATCCCACTTTACCAATGTGACTGGTTTGGTCATGGTGAAGTCAACCGTCCATTTTGGTTAGGGAAAACGGGCAAGATTGTAGATTCACAACTCATTATTTAACGGCTAGGTTATTTAATGACTGGGTTAGTTAAGTACAGGGCTATTTCACACATTGAATAAAAAAAATAGCCAATACCTTGCTTAAGATAGGCCTCTACGAAATCCTAGTCAGTGCTTACTGGGATTTACTGAGGCATCAAAAAAATAAACAACCTATATACTTTTAATACTGAGCAATACTTTACTTGCATGCCCCCTCTTCTGATCACTTTTCAATATGACAGTTTTCTTGTTTAACAGCCCCTTGATTGTTCATTGATAAATACGATCAGTTGCTTCGGTTTTTTCTTGGTATTTTTACTTGACCTTAAGTTAACTTGAGCTTTGATACTGACGGAAATTTCCAGCCAATCAAAAGAGTCATCCATGAATTCCAGATCAGAATCCGCGCAGATCAAATCGTTCCAAATGATTAACCCAAATACACTTTATAATCCAACAGCATTTGCGTATAGTCATGTGGCTGAAGTACGCCATTATTTGCGTATTTTGCATATATCTGGACAAGGTGGTGAAAACCAACAAGGACAATTATCCCAAGATTTTGCACAACAAGTTCATCAAGCTTTTGTCAATCTGCAACATGCCCTACAAGCGGCTGATGCATCATTATTGGATATTGCTGTTTTAAGAGTGCTTGTGGTCGATCACAGTACCAAAAAACATCAGTTTTTAATTCAGGAAATGCAACAACTTTGGAAAGATCAACCTTTCCCTGCGTGTACACTGATTCCTGTCCCGTGTCTTGCTTTACAAGGAATGCTCATTGAAATTGAAGCAACTGCCTATTGTATGTAACTCCAAGAACTAGGATATTTTTATGAATGCTCAACTCGATATTAGCCAAAATAAAGCATTACTTTGGCTGATGGCGATTGCCTGCGGTTTATGCGCAGGAGCAAACTATTATAGTCAGCCGCTGATTCACTCGATTCAACTCTATTTCAACATGCCAGAATCACAAGTGGCACTTACAGTGACCTTTGCCCAAGTGTCTTATGCGCTTGGTCTTTTATTCATTGTGCCCATGGGCGATATTGTCAATAAAATCAAATTTATTCCTTGGTTAATGTTTTGTGCCGCGATTGGTTTATTGATGTGTGCTTTTGCAGTCAATTTACCCATGCTTTGGGTTGGCACAATTATTACAGGTCTATTTTCAGTTGCGGCTCAGGTTTTAATTCCACTTGCAACGATGGCAGTTAAACCTGAAAAAACAGGAGAAGTTGTTGGCTTTCTAATGAGTGGGCTATTGGTTGGGTTATTACTTTCCACCAGTCTTGCAGGTTTGTTATCTAACCTGTTTAACTGGAAACTGATTTACTTTGTCAGTGCGGTATTAATGTTAATACTTGCCTATTTATTGAAAAAACGTCTGCCACATGTACCTGTGTTTAAAATGAGTTATGGCAAAATTTTCTACTCGATGGGCGTACTGTTAAAAGAAGAACGTCGTTTAGTCTATCGTGCAATTATTGGTGGCTTTGCATTTGCAGCCATGAGTATTTTATTTTCAACGATTGCTGTTTTACTAACCTCTGAACCGTTTAAATTACCTGATGTTTTGGTCGGTGTTGCAACGATCATTGGGGTATTTGGTGCTTTAGCCACTGCAAAAATTGGTAAAATTGCAGACCGTGGACATACCAGTATCCTGACATGGATTGGTGTAGCGTTGATGATCCTCAGTTGGGCATTGCTTTATTTCGGTGGAAAGTATCTCACCAGTTATATTTTAGGTTATGGCCTGATTAGCTTTGGACTCGCTGTGGTTCATACCAGCAATCAAAATATCATTTTCCGTTTACGCCCAGATGCTAAATCTCGGATTAACTCTATCTATATGACGGCCTATTTCACAGGTGGTGCATGTGGTTCTGCTTTAGGGGTTTATGCATGGCATCATGGTGGTTGGACTATGACTTGTCTGGTGGGTGTATGTTTGGTTATGGGTTCTGCACTATTTTCTCTGCTAGACCGTCTATATCTCAATAGAACACAGACCATTTAAAGTATTCTAAAATCAAAATCCTTCAAAATTTGAGGGATTTTGATTTTTTAAGAGACTTATCATTTTAATAAAAATATGGATACCCAAATCATTCTATTTGAATAATATTCACTGTAACTATTGTGTAAAAAAACCGATCATAATATATTCATATCAAGTGTCTGCGATAAAATTCCAAAAATGCTGTGTACACACTTTCAATTTAAATGAATATGCAGACTACTCTCTTTAAGCTATATAAATAAGACAGTCGAGGAGGAGTAATTATACGCAAGATAAATCTCAGGCCTTTCAATAAATTTGTACAAGACAATCTATGTTTTTAGAAAAAACATCCAAATATACATGATTATTCAAGTTTAAAATTGGTACACTTTGGTCAAAATGATAACCCTGTTTGTCTTTGCTAAAGCGTGATTGACGATACTCAAGCAAGGTTTTATTCAGCTCACACAACAGCCAACACTCATCCTGATAGATCAATCAAGAGTTTATCCCTTATGAAAAAAATACGATTAGCATGCTTACCGATCGGTTTTTTATGTACTTTTTCAAGCTTGGTCTTCGCTGCACCAATAGGAAATGAAAACTTATTAAGCCAAGCTTTTATAAACTGTGACAACAGTGCCCAAGGTATTATTGAACAGGCAACTTGTCTAAAAGATGAGGCTAAACGTCAAGATGCGCGATTGAATAGTACCTATAAAAAATTACAATCGCATTTGAGTGCTACCCAGAAAACAAAACTGGTTGCATCACAACGCATTTGGCTACAATCACGTCAAAGTGATGCTGAACTGGAAACAACGCTGTATGGTCAATCACAGCCAGACAACTTGCAAACTGAACTTAATGATATACAGCGTATTGCAGGCCGTACTGCACAATTGCAACGCTATCTGAATTTACTTCAATAATGCGAATCAAAGCATAAAGATATTCAAGAACAAATATCGAGATCAAGATAAAACTAAAGGTCAAACATATGAAAAAATTTAAAAGTACTACATTGTTGTTCATCTCTTTTCTTCCTTTTGTAGCTTTTGCCGATGATGAAATGTCTCGTCCCCTTCCAGATGATTCTTATATTCATGCCAAATTAAGCAGCAGTTATGGCCAATGTATCAAGCAAAGTGGTGCAGTAACATTTGAAATGCAAAGCTGTATGGACCAAGAATATGCTCAACATAAGCAACGCGTTCAACAGGCCTTTGCCAAAATCATCAGTCGTCCAGACAGTGTGAAAAAAGACCGGCAGATGGATGAGATCGCAGCATGGTGGGATAACACCGACAAGTATTGTAATTGGGATCCTAAAACCGAAGGACAGGGACAAATGTTAGATGCACAGTCTTGCCGTCTGAACCGTATTGCCAATCTTGCGGATAAAATCAGCCACTATTGAGTCTTAAAAATTAAAACTTAGTATTCAATTATTCAATAAAGTAATGTTGATTGGCATATAGTGATCCGCGACACTGGGCTTATCTATGCCCGACGGTTGCATGCTTATCTTCACATACTCACTTGGACTTTCTGAGAGTCTGTCAATCTTGTTGAGTAAGTAATTGATGCCCGAATGTAGCTAAAAAGTATTTTTATAAATTATTGTCATTCACAATCAATACAATAGCGTATCTGCTATTTTGAGGTTGTACTTTTGGATAAATTTGCCTTCTTAAAGAATATTCAGGAATGGTCTGATCAGTATCCATGGCTAGAGATGCTAACATCATTATCCATTCTAATTTTTTTCGCCTTTGTCGCAAATTATATTGCAAAACAAGTTGTTGTTCGTGGGATACGTAAACTTATTTCAAAAATGAAGTTTGCACATAGTGAAATTTTTTCCCAGCATAGTGTTATCCGCAGAGTGGCGAATATTGTTCCTGCAATTGTTATTTTAAATGGTATTACCACAGTTCCACATTTATCCTTAAAAGCGGTTGGCCTGATACAAATGGCTGCACAGGCTTTTATCTTCCTGACCATTGCACTGGCCATCAGCGAACTTTTAAATGTCTTTAATCTGCTTTATCAACGTAATCCAAAATCACTGAATAAGCCCATCAAAGGCTATCTTCAACTGATCAAGCTGATTCTGTTTATCGTTTGTGGTCTGCTGATCTTGGGTACCTTCTTAAAGAAAGATGTTTTTACCCTGCTTGCTGGTTTTGGTGCGATGGCCGCGGTATTGTTACTGGTTTTTCAAAATACGATTCTATCCTTGGTGGCATCGGTGCAAATCTCTTCCTACGATATGGTTCGTATCGGTGACTGGATTGAAATGCCAACATTAAATGCAGATGGTGATGTTATTGATATGTCCTTACATACCATTACCGTACAGAATTTTGATAAAACCTTTACCACAATTCCCACCAATAAGTTGGTGACGGATACTTTTAAAAACTGGCGTGGGATGAAATTGTTGGGGGCGAGACGTATCAAGCGCTCAATCTTTATTGATCAAACCAGCATTCATTTTATTACCCATGAAGAACAACAGAAATTAAAAGCTTTCCTATTACTGGATCAATATCTGGATAATAAACAATCTGAATTGGACAGCTTTAATCAGCAGTTTGAAGATCAGTCAGTCTATAACCAGCGCCGTCTAACCAATATTGGAACATTTCGGGCTTATGTCGAGTTCTACTTAAAACAACATGCTGGTATTGCTAAAAACCAATCCCTGATTATCCGTCAGTTACAACCGACAAGTGAGGGATTACCACTGGAAATCTATGCATTTGCCAATACAACAGTATGGAATGATTATGAGGCAATCCAGTCTGATATATTTGACCATCTGATGGCAATTATTCCTGAATTTGGACTCAAGATTTATCAGGCACCTTCTGGTTCAGATTTACGTTCATTGTCAAAACACGCTGAAAGCAGCTCGGAACTTCTGTCCTGAGTTGTTGGTCAGGGGGCTGCCCCTGATCATTTATATTAAAAATTTGCTTAATCAAACCCAGTAACTTATTCGAGGCAGTTCATAGTGTTAGTTTTAAACTTCAATGTTTAGTATTATTTAAATGTTACCATGATCCAATAAAGCCCCTCTCATAATAATTCTAAATACTTTAATTAATTATACAAAATAAATATTCAATTCACATATCGATTAATACTTTTGCGACAAGTTATGTCTCACTTAATAAAGCTAAAAGTTTTTAACTTCACATTCCATGCTAATTTAAGTAGTGTTTTCTTAAACACTGAAATTTAAAAGTTTAAAAACTATATTGTAGGTAAAATAAAGATGAACAAAAGTTATGCAACAAATTTTGCAATTGAAACTGGAAATGATCACTTTTTATTCATCACACCACATTCATTAGATCATAAGTTTGCAGATAGTCCAGATGATATAATTGAAAAATGTCATATTTACTGTGTAGTTGATTTCCCACGAATAGCATTTATACCAGATTCACTAGTATATAAAATCGTAAATAATGAACTAATATATAGAGTTTTATTAGAATATAGATACAAGGGGGAAATAAAGCGAGTAGGAATTGAAGATCGTGTTACGAATTTTAGAAATATTAGTAAAATTACAATAGATAAATATCCTTATACAGACATTGTTTTTTGGGACTCGAATGATAACTTTATCATGTCTGCCACTGCTACAAAAATAGCTTATGCATTTAGCATGCAAGATCTAACAGACCTAAAAGTTTTATATATTGGAAAAAGTACGGGAATAAAAAAAACAAAGAATGCGCTAGATAGAGCAAAAGAGCACAGTACATTACAAAAAATTTTAGCAGACCATAATGCCCAACATCCTGATCGCTCGTTGTTAGTAGGTCTCTTTAATTTTGGCACAGTGCAGAAGTATGCTTTTGTAGATGGAATCGATCATACAAAGATATTTGGTGTAGAAGACTTTAGCAGATTAAAATATGCTCAACAATTTCAATTACCCTTAGACATGAAAACAGCGATTATTGAAGCTGCTTTAATCCGTTATTTCGAACCTGAATACAATGAAAAATTAAAAAAAGATCTTCCTGCAAAAAACTCAAAAACGCTTTCGGAATGCTACAAATATGACTTTAGCGCAATAGTTGTTAAGCTATGGACTAGTGATGAAAAAGACCCTTTTTTAAATTATTACTTATATTCTGATAAAGTTAATAAAAGTGCAAAACATAATATTAGTATTGAGTTAATAGATCCAGAAATTCGAAAAGGATTTTTTTCAGTTGGTGGAGAAAATTGGGCACCTGAAGGAACTATAAGACGGAATAAGAAAAAGAAATAATCCCTCACTTTCTATTATCTGTGTGGTTCATAGAGATCGTTTCAATTTAGCGATCTCTAAATCCATCTTGTAATTGGCATGTTGAATCCGTTCATTTGATGTGATGAATTGTATTGCTTCTGGACCTCATCTGAGAAAGGGGTTTCTTCATATAATTCAAAGTACCTTTCCATGAGGATTTTACCTTTCAAGGCTTAATGTGGTCTAATCCAGTTATAGTAATGCTGCCATTCTGCTAGATTGTCTTAGATATCTTCAGAATCGATATCTACAGTAGCGTAGAACTCAGATTTATTAGTCTTTTGTGAACGCTCTACCTTGCCATTTAGATCATGTAATCTGCCAAAGGGCTTACAATTCCCTCCTTGCGCCAATGAACAAAAATCAGGTGATAGGAATGAGTATTTTCTATCCATTGCTTGCAAAGTCTCTGACAAGTTTCCCCCATTGACTTATCGAATGCGTCTACTTACCTAATAATCAAACAAGCTATATTTTTCTATAAATTAAATAGACAAAAAAGCCCATGCGTTAACCATGGGCTGAGTTGCAATAAAACAGATTTTTAACTAAAACATATCTCTTTTATTACGTTTTTAACGACCTTTAAAATTTATAAATAAACATCATGTTAAGTAAGTTTTTCCACTTGCCATCATCTCCTGCTGCAAGTGAGTTGGCGGTTCCACCAATAAACGGATCATTTTTGCTCATCATATATTCAGTATATAAAGTGATCTTTTTATAATCCCATGCCACACCCACAATATTACGCTGAGAATCATCAAAGCCTTTTTCTTTCTTATTAAATCCACTGAATACCATATATGGCGTTATATTGAATGAGTCCAATACATTCTTAAAAGCGTAGCTGGTGTTAACAGTATAAAAGAAGCCTTTATTTGCAATGTCGTACTCACCGTCATATGAACCAAAAGTTGAACTATAAGGACTGAAGCGATCTTTATTGCGAATTGATTGCTTACCGCCTGTGAGCATGACATTTAAATTTTTATAGTGAATACGATTAAAGAGTGCCCAAGAGTTTCTTGCACCATCATCAGCACTTTTCTTATTTTCAATTTCTGAATACCAATAACTTCCCCCCACAGATACATTAAGATCCTCCGTCGCTAAAAATTTTAGGTCTTGATCCACTCGTGCAATCCACATATTTTTCTCATCCAGATTTGTCTTCATCAAATCAGCGGATTTCACCATATTTGCAGTATAGCGGGCAGCATCCTTACTTTTTCCATAATAATTTCCGCCATCAGCGACAAAATAGGCTAAATCAACTTTGGTGGATGAGGGCAATTCAAAATGGTAGTTAACACCTAAATTCATCGTATCCTGAAGTCCCATCGTTGTATTGATTCCTTCATAGAAACTACTGTCCCAAAATTGCCCTGGCCCAAAAGGAATCGGCTGTAAACCAACTTTAAGATTGTCTGTTGAGTTTAAATGATAGCCAGCATTGGCTTGTACCAATGTGGAAAAATCACATAGGGTATCAAATTGATAACAACGATATTGAAAATTCCCAAATATGTTCGGAGAGCTATACCCAATATTTAAAATAGCTGTATTAAATTTAATTTTTTGATCCGAAGCCTTATTCTCAAAGTTGTTTTCTTGATAGCTTGCTCGCAGTTCACCAGAAACGGTTAACTTAGAATCTTTATCCTTACCCTCAAATTCAATCGCAGCATTTACAACGAAGGACACATTTAAAAGTAGTGTAAATACCGTATATTTAAACAAATCATGTTTCATAAAATCATCCTTGATTATCATTTTATTAACAGGCCAATAGACCTTAAATATTGAAAAAATAAAAAAACTAAAAACCATTATTCACTGCAAAGGCCAAAAGATGACGATCGCTTTTCTTTGCACCAATGATCTGAATACCAATTGGCATTTTATTTTCATGGCATAGCGGAACATTGAGTACAGGATTTCCCAAAAAATTCCATATATTGGTCAGGCTGAGCAAAGCTGATTTAATATTTATAAAAGCGCCATTTAAATACAAATCTTTTTGATACAGATCAGTGGCTTGTATCGGCAATGTCGGCATGATGAGGTAATCGTACTGATCAAAAATGTTAGCAAAGTCTTCTTGGTATTTTTTTTGAAAATCTAATGCGTTCACATACTCCCAGCCTTTGGTTTCTTGGGCTTGTAGCAACCTCTCCAACACATCTTTCTGAAACAATTCTGGAGAGTGCTCTACTCGATGATGATGGACGGCATACGCCTCACTATTTTGAATAACGTAAAAATAGCGATGGATATCTTTAAAAGTCGTTAAAGCACTCGATACTTCATCAATTTGATTATTCCAAAGTGAAAAAACGTGCTGCTTTAATTTCTGGTATAAAGGGTAATCATAGTTTTCAATAAAATTATCAACAGATACCCAACCTAATTTCGGTGATCTCGTTGCTAACGCATTGGAGACAACTTGATGACTTTGTTGATGATCTTCTTGTTTTAATAAAGAAACAACTAAATCAATCTCTTGAGCACTTTTTGCTAATATGCCTAAATGATCTAAGCTCTTAGACAAAGGGAAAACACCTTTCATTGGAAATTGCTGGTAGGTCGGTTTAAAACCCATAACTCCTGTTAAGCTTGCAGGTATACGAATCGAGCCACCTGTATCAGTCCCAATTGCGATAGGTACAAGTCCAGCAGCAACCGCTACAGCACTACCACAACTCGATCCACCTGAAATTTTTGCAAGGTTCCATGGGTTTTTTGTCGCGCCATGTGCAGAAATATCCCCTGTTGGCCCATAGGCAAACTCATGCGTGTTAGTTTTTCCAATAATCACCGCGCCTAAAGCTTTAAGTTTTTGTACACATTCAGCATCGACTTCAGGTAAATAGCCTTTGAAAAAATTGGACCCCATAGCGGTTATAAGTTGCGCAGTCTCAATATTATCCTTTATCGCAATCGGTATACCCTGTAACGGACTAAGATCTATTCCTTGATTAAAAAGTTCATCTGCATATTCTGCTTGTTGTATCGCATATTCATCATCGATATAACAAAATGCATTTAACGCTTTATGCTGATTGATTGAATTTAAACTCTGCTGTGTAAGTGCTTTGGCAGTAATTTCTTTTGACCTAAGCATTTTCGCAATTTGCTCAACATCAAGTTCAGAAAAATAGCCTTTTACTGGACACGTTAACATTACAACTCCTTGTATATAAAAATATAGATTCAGGAAACCAGATGAATTGTGCCCAAAGCCAATAGCGATGTAATTGCCATGGAAACCACATTGCCTATATATGGATGTTGGTATTTAGGAAGTTTCTTTGAAATAAAAGCAGCTAAAGGTGGGGCAACGCATGCACCAATAAATGCACCTAAAATAATGGAGCTTAGACTTCCACCGAAGACTAAAACAGAGACTGGTGCAACTGAAGAAATCGGAATATATGTCGGATACCACCCATATTTTTCCCATTTACTTTTCCATAGAATAACTGCCGTCAATGCAGCTAACATTTGACTAATTAATATATTTCCAATCAGCCCACTTCCATATGAAATACTTAAAGGGTTCAGATAAATTGCCAACAAAGCGCCAATAATTAAGCCCAATCCAGCCCATTCATTTGCAATAAATTGAGATTCAGAGAAGTCAGCAAGCGCTCGTCTTACAACCCAAAATGGATTTGTAGCCTTTGGTTCGATCTCTTTTTGTTCAATCTCTTTTTCTTCTTCGATTGGCTCTTGTTTTTTTGTTTGTTTGACCAAACAACTTAAATTAAATTTTTTAAAAAGAATAAATGCGATTAAGCTACCAATTGCCATGCCTAAGACATTACCAATAATACTTGGCAAATTTAAAGGAACACATACATAGTTGACGATGATCAACGAAGAAGGGGTTACAAATAGTGCCCCAGCAACTGCGCCAATTATTGCTATTTTAAAGCCACGCCCATACATAAGTACTGTTGCAGCGGGTAATGACACAAACGTCACAAATGTGGGTTGCCACGAGTTACTTTCAATAAGCGTCCATCCCCAAATGATATTACTCAGAATCAAACTTAAACTTGAACTCAATAAAATCCATGGAAATAGCCCCGTTCCATAACTTAGTTGAAACCCTTGCCATTTCGAATGCATTTTTGAAAAATAATAAGCAATGCCGGCACCCACGAATAAACCAAGTGATGCTAATTCACTTTTATAAAATTGCGCCTCACTTACATCACCCAGCCCCCACCTTAACCAAGTTAAGGTGGATGTTGGTGGTTGCATTGTTGCGTAATTATCCCAAATTTGGAGGGAGTACTTTTCAACTACTCCCACGATGATAATTGTAGACAGCATGACCAATGCTGCGATGACAATATCAATCATTTCAATCCGATAATTCTTTTTCATATATCCCCCCACATGAGTTAGCGAGGGAAAATATTGTGAGATTTATAGCCTAACATTGTGTCATACATGTCAGTTCTTCTATCTCGGATTAAATCATTATGCTTGTTCCAAATCGGCGCACCACGTGCAGCAACCAAATCAATATCTGCATACAGAATCATTTCTTTTTCTGCATCTGCAACACCCGCGATTGGCCAACCATTGGTGCCTGCAATTAATGAACATCCAAGAAAACGTTCACCTCTATCCGCTCCAACTCGATTTGCAGCAGCGATGTAGACATTATTGACATGTGCAGCAGTCATGGTGAGATATGAGGCCATACACTTACCACTTTCATCAAATAATGGCGGTGGTGTCCAAACCCAATTATTTACACTACAAATAATATCCGCACCTTGTTGGGTTAATATTCTTGGAACTTCTGGAAACCAAATATCCCAACAAATTAACATCCCAATTCTTCCGATCGGTGTTTCAAATACAGGGAAGCCTGTATCACCAGGTGTAAACCAAAGTTTTTCAAGATTCCATAAATGTGCCTTACGATATTTCCCAATAAGCCCGTCAGGTCCGATTAAAACTGAAGTATCAAAAAGACGAACACCCTCTCTTTCTGCGATTCCTGAAACCAAATAAATTGAATGTTTACGCGCAAAATCTTGCCAGACTTGAACACTTGGTCCATTCGGGATTTCTTCTGCGTGATCAAATGCCTCTTTTCTATTTGTGAATAAATAGCCTGTATTTGCTAACTCCGGCATTACGATAAGATTTGCGCCATTGTTGACAGCTTGAAGCGCCAAATCTAATCCATGGCGTAAATTCCTTTCTCGATTTTCCATACCCACTTGTGGATCAAATTGTATAACGGCCACTTTTACTGGGCTAACTGAAGTTTCTTCCATGTTCTTACCTCATTGATTATCCAAATCAACCCAAACGTTTGGGTTGTGTTAAAAATCTAACCCAAACGTTTGTCCTTGTCAAATTTTAAACAACAATCAAATAATTTCTCTAACTTTCAAGGGGGAAAATGCTAAAATGTTGCTTCTGGCTATTGTGGTTTCATATGAATCGATCAAATAAAAATGTAACTTTAAAATTTCTTTCAAAAGAACTTGGCTTACATGTTTCTACAGTCTCAAGAATACTAAACGGCTCTATGGATGATGCCAGTTCCGCTGCCGCCCCAGAAACCATAGAAAAAGTAAAAAAATTAGCAGCCGATTTAAACTACCGACCAAATACTTTAGCAAAAAGTTTACAGAGCCAGAAAACCAATGTAATTGGGGTTTTAGTTCCAAAATTATCAGATCTTGTATTGGCAAATATTTATGAAGGCATTGATGCCGCCGCTACGCAAAATAATTATTTTACATTCGTTTCCAATACCAATGATCTGCCTACCAACCAAAAAAAATTGGGTGAAATGGCCCTTTCTAGAAAAGTAGATGGTTTAATCATTGCAGATGCACATACAGGAACTGAAAACTCGCATCAGTTTTTTAATGAATTAATAGCACGAGACATTCCATTTGTGCTTGTAAGTCGTAGTTTAGAAAATTTTACCTCTGTTACCTGTGATGATTATCTTGGTGGAAGCTTAGCAGCAGAACATTTAATCGCTGAGGGGCATCGTCGGATTGCTATCATTTCGGGTGAAGCTTTTGCGAGTACGGGTCTATTACGAACCAAAGGCTTTAAAGACTATAGCGCCAGTAAAAATATAACGATCCCAGATGACTACATTATCAATTGTGGTTTTGATGTTGATTCTGGCTATCAAGCTGGACTTGAAATTCTATCCAAAAATGAGCTGCCTACAGCAATTTTCACGGTGAATGATTTTATTGCGATTGGCGTAATGGGCGCAATCAAGGATAAAGGCTATATTCCTGGAAAAGATATTGCAGTTATCGGGTTTAATAACATTTCTTTAACAGCTCAACTTCCTATTCCACTTACAACCATAGCTTCGCCAATGTCCGAAATGGGATTCACCGCGATGGAGTTATTATTAAAAAAAATAAATAAGAAGCAAGTAGACTCTATAAAGTTAGTTCCAAAATTAATCAAAAGAAATAGCACTTTAGATTATTTAGTTGAATGATTAAAATAATCTAAAGCTCAATATTCTATTTTATGTCTCTACCAATCGATCCATTTCTATTATTAGATACAATGAAAAAATACCGATTTTTATATTGATAGTAACGTTACACAAAAAGTTCCATAATTGTTGATTCCAGAATAATAACAAGATTGGCTCTTTGATTTTTACTTAATGGAGCAACTAATTTAAAATTGAAAATTGATTTATAAAAAAGATTGGTATTGTCCTAATATTGTATAGTAAATTTTCATAGGTATACCGGCTTATAAGGTTCCATTTGAATCGAGCGGTGAAGACTCGTCTGATTCTCTTTGTATTTTTTGAGTATTAATATTGGTATTTAGAATCACATTAAATAATTTATAGTCAATGTTGTATTTAATACAATCAGATATGACTGTTAAAGATCATATCTGATATAAATGCCCAATACTGGAACCAGACATTGTTCAGATAATAGGGAAAATGTTTATATACACGACAAATATTTTGTCAAAATTCTTGCGTAATTGACGTGTATTATTGGATTTTTGAATCCACATTATATAAATATCCTATGTAAAAATTTCTAGATATGAATTTTATTCATCAACTGTCTCTATATTTCGGATAATGCTGATCCATATTAAAGTTACCATTAAATTTTGCTTTTGTATTAGCGCAGATATTAATAACAGCATCCACTGCCCCTCTAAGGCATGGCTCAGTCCATCCAGCATCCACTGAATACGCTTCGCCGGCAAAAAGAAGACCAGATTCATTACTGTATTTTCTATTATACGAAAGTAATTTCATCGCATTGAAATAAGTTCCAGCTCTATAAAGTTTGCTGCAACCTAAAGAATTTTCATCGGATATCCATCGCTGAACCATTGCCTTTTCTTTAATAACATACTGAGATATTTTTGATTTTATGTTTGTAGATTTTTCTAGAACTCTGTCTAATTCCTCAACACACATATCTACCAAATCAATATCAGAGAAAGCAGACAGTTTTAATGAATCATCCTCCCATGTATAGCTTAATAAAATACAATCATTCTTGTACGTATCACTATACTGATAAGTATAAACATCATGAATAAATGTATCTGTTACCATTATCTGAGGAATTGTATTTTGTCTTAGAAACTCTTTGCTTAAAGGGGCATAAATTTTGCAGCTCGCTTCCCAGTGCGCAGTATTACATTCACCAATAATTTCAAAAGGTAATTGATTATTTGAAAATCCTTCAAGTTTGATTTTCGTCCCGAGTATCCACGATGGTACTGTGACTATTACAGAGTCAAAGTTTTGGTTTAAATATATTGGGGGACCATCTTTGCTACACTGCCACTGAAACTCAACATTAATTGATTTATCATTAAGTTTCTCTATTTTTTTAACTCTAGAGTCCATAAATAAGCCTGTTTTTCTTTCCATTGAGTGATCATAAAAAGAAGGCTGGTCTTTGGATATACTCTCATAAAGTAGGCATTCATCTAATGAAGCAAGGCCCAGATATTGTGGTGACTTATAGCTAACACCTAAAGAATCTTGAACAAGCCCATCGCTATGCATCGCAGATTTTATAACTTCATAGTCACTATTAACTCTGCCATGCACTAACTGAAGATTGCTACCGAATCCAAATATTGAGGTTCTTATTGGATAGAGGCAGCAAACATCATAAAATGCTCCCCAACTTCCGTCGCCAACACCAATAGAATAAAATATTTCAGATTCTTGAGGACTCATACCCAGCCCTCCAAAATCGCCAGGATTATTTTGATTCCATGTTTGGAACGGTTTTATAACAAGTTCTCGAAATGATAAATTGTGATAATTTTTAACAATTGCATGCCACATATCATCCCATTCTTTGGAACCATATTTCTTACTCACCTCAATAGTCATCTGATCAGCAAATTTTCTCCATTTTTTATGTATTTCTTTCAATATCTCATTCGGTGGTAATGTATTACCGTCTGGATTTTTCCATATCACCATTTCTGGTAAATCAGAACCACTTAAAGAACCTTCTCGTAGATAAATCCCTGTTGAGGTTACCCATTGTGTACCAGGATTAGGAAAGTTAGAGATCTTCAAATTAAACTGCTTCGCATAATAAGCCATCAGTGATGAACCTGTCAGCGGATCTGCATCTTTTTTATTAAAGAATGGCATACGCATTGCACCCATCTCAAATGGTGAAAATCCAGCCTCATCAAACTCATTATCAGGGAATTTTGTTAAATGACGACCTCCAATTCGATCACTTTGTTCTATTAAAGTGACTTGAGTGAAGCCACATCTGAGTAATTCCCGTGCAGCTGTTAGACCCGTTACTCCAGCTCCAATTATACAAATTCTATGGTTTTTGGTTAAGCCTTCTGCAACCGCAATGCCACCTGATTGTTCTACTATTTTTCTGTAATTAAAGCAAAGATCTGGAGGACCAGGAAACTCTCCTGACCAATCATCTTGTGCTTTTTCCTTAAACTTAGTAACTACTTCCGATGGGAAATCATAACTTGTTCCGATTGTCATATATTCTCCAACTAATTAAATAAAAGTAATCAAAATTTTCTCTATAAAAGAGAGCTCTTTTTGGCTTTTTCTGATTACTGAATACCCTAAACCATTAAATCTACTTATTTTTGAAACTAATTATTTATAATCCAAGCTGAAAGGTATTTAGGTAACGAATTCCCAATATTACTATCTGGTGCAGCTTCTGCTCGAAGATCGTCTATATCAAACTCTCCTGAATATGCTTTTCGCTTATCATCAGAAATGCCAACGATATAAATAAAGAATTTTCTCATGGATATACGATGTATCGAAATCCCTTCAGCTGGTGTAAGCATTGGAAATCTTATAATTCCAAGTTTTCTTATATTTGTTTTACTTTCTTGTAGATAGACAGCAACAGTATCAACAGCACCTGAATCATTACTATTGAATAAAGCATAAATATAGTTAAACGATGATAATTCAGCAGAAATGGCATATCCGACTGCATAGGCTGTCGGTATGTTTCCTCCATCAAATATAAGACTGTATGGAGTTTGAAAATTATCAGAAGAAGAAACAAATTGTAGCTTGTTTGGGCTAGTTGGTCGTACTATACGGGCTTCTCCATTCACAGTAGCTCCACAGGCTTGCTCAACAACTGTGTAAGGCAATAAACCATTGATATCCTCAAACTCTCCCCATTTTCCATTTTGAAACTTTATTATTTGGTATGGTGCGCCTTCTGGCTCTATGAATTTTTTTTGTCTTGAGAAAATTACTAACCCATCCTTTACACTTACAGCTGTAAGTAATTTTCGATCACCAAATTCTGGGATGCAAAGATGTTCACTAACGCTACCACCATCATATATTATATATCCTGCACCACCATCAATTTGATAAAATACATATGCTTGCCCATCATAATAACAAGGAAAAATTAAATCGATTCCCTCCTTACCACCACTAACTGGGATATTAACAATAAGCTTTTTCCCATTAGGAGTGTCTCCCGTTATACTTAGTTTATTATTTACATCGAGCATAAACTCTAAAAAAGCACGCTTTACCATATAGACTCCATTTTGTAAAAAACAAATAAAATTATAAAAACCGTTATGATTAAAAAAAAATTCAAAAAAATATATAAAGCCCTCCAACACCCTCCTTACTAATTTAAAAAATCACCAACTTCAAATTAAAATATATTTAGCTTATAAATCACATTAAAACAAAAGACCATTAATCTTTTTCACCTTCAAATTAAGCAAAACAATTTCAAAATCAAAACTAAAAATTAATATAAAAAATATAATCAGCAGAAAACCCACCATTAATTTTTAAAAATTTTATTTTTCTAAATAAAAAAATAAATTTTTACTACTTGATCAAATTACAAAACTACAAAATTATTGATTTATATAAATTTAACAAAAAACAAAAACAATTTTCTACAAACCACCAAAAATTTTCTTATTTAAAAATTAGCAAAAACCCTAAATAAATAACATTGACTTATTCTCATAAGCTCAATTACTTTTATGAAACTAATAAGAAAAACTAAAAAGAACCTTGTTTAAAATAATATTTATAGTTAAACTCTTTAATCACTTAAATCAACAATAAAATTATAAAAACAACTACTCTCAACAGATTAAATATAATATTTAATCTAATTCTTAGATGAGGCGTTTAAAGTTTTTATAATGGAGGATTACATTCAATTGTTAACAATACAAATCTAATGTTTCTAGCTTATGGTGAAGGGAAACTTAAGAAACATCATGTTGATGTTTCTATCTCAATAGCGAAAATCACATCTAGGTATAGATTTTAAAGTCTACAAAACGGGTAAAGTTCATCTGAATGCAAATAATTTCGGTACATCCCTAGTACTTACTCATTTTTATAGTTTCAATCATTCAAGGTAGATCACACTAACGGTAATGTATAAAATAATTCGTTTCAAATCGAAATCCGTTTCTAAGCTCACTGCATTTTTAACCAGCTTAATCCTTAGTACTTACGTAAATTGAACTGCTGCAAATTTCATAATTTTTTATTTTATCACTTCTCAGCCCAATATTCTGATCTTCTAACTTTTTCAGATTTACCATATGTCTGACTAGAAAGCACAACTCATCTCATCATAAGACATCATATTGATACATAAAAAAGATTACGTCCTTAATAAAAACCTGCTTAATAGGTAATGGATTGCCTTAATGTCTTAATTAAAAGCTCATATAAATGATCGACCGCTTTTGAATTAAGCGAGGTTCTACTTCTATATACAGATGCTTCCATGGGTGCTAATGGGCCTAGTCCGTGCTCTGCTCCTAAAATTTCTAAATGCTGAGGCGCGCTGCATTGTGTGAAAACTGCGACGGCCAAACCACTTTCAACTGCTGCAATTTGCCCGATTAAACTTGAACTATTATAAACTACACGATAACGACGACCTTGCAATGCGAGCGAATTGATCGCACTTTTTTTGGCTAAACTGGTACTCTCATAAACAGCAATCGGTATCGGATCTTCACGCCATAATTCAAATTGGGGAGAACCTACCCACACCATTGGCTCATGAAACAATAAAGTGCCTTGACGGGGGTTATCCCTTGAAATCAAGGCTAAATCAATCTCGCCATTTTCTATACGTGGGATCAATGAAGTCGATTGTTCACAAATAAATTCTATTTCAACGCCGCTATAACGTGGTGCAAAACGCTTAAGCACTGGCGTTAGATATTTAGCAGCATAATCATCGGGTACGCCAAGTCTAATCCGACCGGTTAACTCTTCTCCATTAAAAGCCATTTGTGTTTCATGATGTAGATCAAGTATCCGTCTTGCATAACCTAAAAGAAGTTGCCCTTCAGAAGTAAGTTGAATTTGTCTATGCGTTCTAACTAAAAGTTGGCATTTTAAAGCACCTTCCAATTTTTTTAACTGCATACTGACAGCGGACTGTGAACGGTATAGCTCAGGTGCTGCATTGGAAAGAGAACCTGTATCAACAACTGCGACAAAACATTTTAGCCAATCAATCTGTAGATTTTGTAGATTCATGATCACCCCCAAATTATTCGATTTTCGAATAGTATATGCAAGAATTATGCGCTTTTCATTCTAACTTTCTAAGTCCATAATTTATTAAGAAAAGAAGGAAATTTCCCCTAATTTCCATCAGCGATCATTAGGTATATAGCTCATTAGAAAATTTAAAAAGATAAGGAAATTATTTTGTCGAATGTTAACCCAGATATTTATAGTTTAAGTTATTCCCAAGTTTGGTCAGGCTTTAAAAGCCTTCTTCCAATTTCATCTTTCGTGGTGATTTTTGGGGCTGCTTTCGGTTTAGCAGCAACGCAAACAGGACTAGACAATAGCTCCATTATGTTAATGAGTAGCTTTGTTTTTGCGGGGGCATCTCAATTTGCGACTTTAGAACTATGGGGCGTGCAAATATCACTGATTCCCTTAATAGTCACAGTTTTCTTTATCAATGCTCGGCACCTTTTAATGGGCGCATCTCTTTATCCTTGGTTACGGCACCTGCCTCCCATCAAACGATACAGTATCTTGCTGGTTATTTCTGATGCCAATTGGGCACTCTCACTACAAGCATTTAATCGTGGTGAATCAGGGATGGGCTTATTGTTTGGAGGGGGTCTTGCGCTTTGGCTCGCGTGGGTTTTAGGCACAGGACTGGGTTTCTATTTTGGTAATGTTATTCATCATCCTGCTTTGCTGGGATTAGATATGGTCATGGCTTGTTTTCTACTGGCGATGGTTGTCGGTGGACAAAAAAATCTCAGAATACTCATCATCTGGACAATCGCAGCCTGTAGCTCATTATTGGCTTATTGGTACTTACCAGAAAATAGTCATGTCGTTGTGGGTGCCTTATTTGGCGGAATTGTCGGAATTTTCTGGAAAGAGAAACAGCTATGAACCTAGAAATTAGCACCACTTATCCATTAATTATTATTTTTATTATGGCCATTGTGACATTAGCCACTCGCTGGGGTGGTGTTTTGATTATGTCTTATGTACCTATTAGCGATCGTGTGCAACGATTCATTAATGCAATGTCGGGATCTGTACTGGTTGCACTTTTGGCCCCTATTGCGGTTGAAGGTGATCATGGCGCTCGTTTGGCGTTACTGACAACATTGATCGTTATGCTACTGCTTAAAAAACCACTGTTGGCGATTGCAGCAGGAATATTGGCAGCAGCCTTATTCCGTCAGTATTTTGTATGAAATGATAGGGTGCTCAAGAGATTTAGGGAATTTATGGCGCATGTTGTTGTGTACTCTTAGTCCTAAGTTTTAATCCAAGATAAGCAATACCATATTTTGTTCAACCAACATACTCTACCAACGCACTAATTTTATTTTTAAGCGTTTTCACCAAACTGATAACGCTTTCATCAAGCCCTATAAATCTCACTTTGTCACATTTAAAAATCACCATCAGAATCAAAATTTTAATCAGCTTTACAAATTCTATCTTTTGAGTATAGCTATTGATTTTAAAATAAAGCACGTATAATCCGCACTTGCTTTTTTTCTATCTTTTTCAGGTTGCCTGTATGTCTGAGCTCCAATCTTTAACGCCTCGTATTTCGGTCGCTCCGATGATGGATTGGACAACTCGTGACTATCGTTTCTTTGCACGTTTGTTTAACCCCAATATTATCCTCTATACAGAAATGGTCACCACAGGTGCAATCATCTATGGCGGAGCAAATCGTCATTTGGACTATAACCATGAAGAACATCCAATTGTTCTACAGCTCGGTGGTTCAAATCCGAAAGATCTTGCAACTTGTAGCAAAATGGCTCAAGACTGGGGTTATGACGAAATCAATTTAAATGTGGGCTGTCCAAGTGACCGCGTACAAAACAATAAGATTGGTGCCTGCTTAATGGCAGAGCCTGACTTGGTTGCAGAATGTATTGCTGAAATGCGTAATGCAGTTGATATTCCAGTTACTGTAAAACACCGCATAGGTATTGATGACATGCAATCTTATGAAGAGATGCTACATTTTGTCGATACCGTTGCGAAAACTGGATGTGATAATTTTATCGTACATGCCCGTATTGCTCTGCTTCAAGGCTTATCACCAAAAGAAAACCGCGATGTTCCACCTCTACGTTATGACGATGTTTATCGTTTAAAACAAGAGCGTCCTGAGTTGCTGATCGAGATCAATGGTGGGGTTAAGACTTTTGCTGAAACGCAAACACATTTAAAGCATGTTGATGGCGTCATGATTGGGCGTGAGGCTTATCACAACCCTTACCTCTTGGCAGAATTAGGTCAACTTTGGAATTTAGACTTACCTGATCGTTTTGAAATTATCGACCAAATGCTGCCTTATATTGCCAAACGTATGCAAGAAGGCGCACCTCTATCGATTATTACACGCCATATTTTAGGCTTATTCCAAAACCTTCCCGGTGCTCGTAAATGGCGTCAGGCTTTAAGTGGCGGTAATGCCAAAACATTTGCAGATGTTGAAAATGCCATTATCAATATTAAAGAAGCGATGAAGCGTACAGAGGATTATATTCGTGAACAGTCTGTCTGATCACGACTGAAAATTTCTACGATTCTATACAATCTTAATCTACAGCTATCTTTTCAATCAAACGATGGTCTTTAAAGATCATCGTTGAAACTGTTTGATCATATATTCAGTACATCGCTGGATGACACCATCTGCTTTTTTACTCCAGACCATCACAACATCAGACCATGTATTTTCAGCGTCCAAAGCAATCAGTCGTACCTGTTTAGGTAGAATATGTCTAAATTCTTCAGGAACAATACAAATTCCAATTTCAGCAGCCACCAATTGCAATTGCGAAACTTTACGCGACTGAACCGCCGCTTTCTTTGGAGAAAAACCTGCACTTAGGCAAAGGTTTGCAACCAAGTAACTTAATCCGCCCCGTTCCGCATGTGGTGTAGAAACAAAATTTTCATGTCTTAACTGTTGGATTTTAATACTGCGTTCTGAAGCGAGTATATGATTTTGATGAAGTGCAACATATAAAGGCTCAGGGTAGAGCGTGGTTGCATATAACTCATCTAAGCGATTTAAAACAGGTGGGCGAATAAAACCGACATCAATATTTCCTTTCATCAGTGCAAGAATTTGGTCTTCAGATGACAAGGTATTGATCTCGAAATTAACATTGAGATGCTTTGAGGTTTGATCAAATACTTTGACTTTTTCTAAGCTCATGGTAATAGTACTTGAGTGTGCAATTTTGATGAGTCGATTTTTTCCATCTGCAATATCTTTAGAATTTTCAATAATATGATCTAAGTTCAGTAAATTATTTTTAATTTGAGCATAAAAGAACTGCCCTGCTTGAGTGAGTTTTATTTTTTTATCACTGCGGTCAAAAATTTCAAATCCTACTTCGTCTTCCAAAAGCTTGATCTGACGACTTAAAGCAGACTGGGCAATAAACAACTTTTCAGAAGCCGCAATAAAACCACCTTCCTCTACGATTCTAATCAAATAATTAAATTGTTTGAATGTCGCCATACCCATCTCAAAATTAGATCAATCCTGCTTTTTTCTATATTAGATTAGATTGTTTAATTTCACTAGACTTTACTTAAAGCGACTTAGATTAGAGAGAAATAGTATGAGCATATCCAAACAATTACTGGTTTTTATTTGTATTATTTGCGCTGTTGTTTTACTCAATCTTTATGATGGTTTTATCGCAAAACAAACAGGCAAAGTGCCCCAACAGCCTGAGTTTATTTATTTACAGGACTGATTAAGCGGAACAGATAAAGTATGTTTTTTACAAGCGCGTGCAAGATTTCACTAAAGCATACTTTTTTATATTGGTGACGCATGTTGTGGTGCTTTTTTTAAAATCATATTGGTAAGTAATATACTTGCCAGCAAGCTCATCACTTACAAAGGCGTCTTTTCGAAAATGAGCACGTATAATACAGCCGTGTAAATCAGGCGCAGCATACACGTTTATGCTTTCAACATATTTGCTGTGTTGTTGAATATTGACATTCCAGCCCAACAGTTGCTTGATCTTTTGAAACTCTTCTTGTTTGCTAATCTGTTGGATATTTTGCAAATTACAGACTTGAATTGCATCTGCTTGAGGTTGAAGGATTGACCATCCCAACAAGTTCTGTATATCACGCATTATTGTTTTAGCTTCATCCAATTGGTTGACCGACTGAAAATGACGAACCGTTGAATAAAGGTAATATCCAATTCCGCCAATCAACAGGATCGCCAATATGCTTATTTTAAGATCGGGGATAGGTCGATTAAAAAGCCGCTTCATTCTCTAAGCTGTCCATGTTTATGGTCTGAATGCTATAGCGCATTTCAAGCGACTTTTCAGCATAGTTAACGACCAAACTTATTTAAACAACGCCAATATTTATCTTTAAATAGGCTGACATCGATTTCAAAGTTGTTCTGATATTTTTCAACAACCTGATCTATAACTTTGGCGGGTTTTCTAAACTCTTTACAAGCAAAATACATGGTTCTTAAGTTATTACCGGTTTCTCGTCCAATATTTAAATATCCTTCAAAATCCTTTAGCTCATTTAATAATTCTTCTTCAATCTCATTAAGCAACTCATAATCTGTTGCAGACGGCATACCACTTGAGTTCTGACCAGCATAAGGTATTTCTATCAGCAGCATCCACGGATGAGAAGCCTTTTGATCCCATGTTAAAAGGGTACTGTTTAAGATCGCCACCAAAGGCAACCCTTCATTGGTCTCCCCCTCCAAACTGATATATTCATCTTCATCAGTACTTGAACGGGTTATTTTGTCTAAGCGAGAAATTTCACTGTTCTTTAAAATTAAAATATTCTTTAAACGATCGATAGACATTAATTCTTTTTCAGCATCTTGTCTGAATTGTAGCGAAACTTGATCTAGCTTTGTGATCGAATCATATTCACCCAAATAATTATCCAAAAAGATATAAACCGCTTGTAAGAATTCAGCTTTTTGAGCTTCATTATATTGATCATGCACAACCACAAGATCAGTTTCATCTGGATATTCTTCATGGTCTTTTAAATAAAACGATAGCGTTTTTTGACTAAACTCATGACCATGCATACCAATACTGGTTTGCTGAATATCACTTGCGGGTTTAAGTGCGGTAAATTTCCAGCCAGGAATTTCAGGGGCTGCTGCCACCAACTCCTCTACAAATACAATATTTGCCACAACACCATCTGGCGTTAAAATCAATTCAGCTGTTTGTGGGTCAAGCATCCCGGTAAGGAAAAAAATTCCACCATGAACTTTGGCCAATTCAGGCGATAATTTATCAAAGAAATCCGCCTGAATCGTATCTTGATTTAACTCATCTACAATACGATGGAAATCCTGCTGATGCTGCTCAAACCATTGCCAAAATTCAGCATAGCGGTTTCGATTGATTTGTATTTGTTGTTCTTTCTTTCCAAATAACTTTTTGAAAAAACTCATTTTGATTGTTCTCTGTTATTGCGTTTATTTCAGATTAATTTAACTGAATTTTTATGATTTTTAAATGCATCTAAACTTTTACTTAAAAATACCAAGCGCTTATTTGATCCGATCTAACTTTTTCAACACTTCTGCAACGGCGACCATCGCAAAACTAGAAGTCACCACCACAGCCGAACCATATCCACCACAACGCAAGCCTGCACTCGCACACACATCAGCACTGGAAAAAGGATTATCAATTGAATACACACACGTAATGCCAAATTTTTCTTTTGGTTTCTTACAAATGCCTTTGGCGCGCAACTGGCTCCGCAATTTTGCAAGCATCGGATCTTGTTCTGTTTTAGATAAATCAGCAACACGAATTTTTAGAGGATCAAGCTTACCACCTGCCCCACCCGAAACAATCAAAGGAATTTTATTAAACCGACAATGTAGCATCAGTGCAAATTTTGCTTTAACGTCATCGATGCAATCTAAAATAATATCGGGAACATTTTCTAAAATTTCTTTCACATTGTCTGGGCTGAGATAATCATCAATCAAATTGATCTTGACCCGAGGATTAATTGAACGGCAACGTTCCGCCATCACTTCAATTTTCTCATGGCCTAAAGTTGAGGTCATTGCAGGCAGCTGTCGGTTGATATTTGAAGCAGCCACTGAATCCATATCGACCAGTGTTAACTCGCCAATTCCTGTACGTGCTAAGGCTTCAACCGCCCATGAGCCGACCCCACCAATACCGATCACCATGACATGACTTTGTTCATAGTGATTGAATGTATCTTCTCCATAAATTTTGGCTACGCCTGCAAAACGGCGCTCATATTCATCATTTTGGAAAAGTTCAGTCATGTCTAATATCAACTCAAAAATACCCCGCTATTTTACTCATTTATCAACAGCGTGTCTTGTTCCAACACAATAAAAAAAGCCCTGCATTTTATACAGGGCTTGGAGAACTGAAATATATCGTGATTTATTGATTAGGCTATGAAGCGATTAAATTACGCAGTACATAATGCAAGATACCACCTGCTTTAAAGTATTCCACTTCATTCAAAGTATCAATACGGCATAACACTTTGAAACGATCTATTGAACCATCGACACGTTTAACCTCCACATCTAAACTTTCATGTGGTTGTATGTCATCAGAAAGTCCATAAATCGACAGTTGCTCATGCCCAGTTAAGTTGAGTGATTGACGGGTTTGACCATCTACAAATTGCAACGGTAAAACCCCCATACCAACTAGATTTGAACGATGGATTCGTTCAAAAGTTTCAGTAATCACCGCTTTTACTCCTAAAAGGTTGGTGCCTTTCGCCGCCCAGTCACGTGATGAGCCTGTACCATATTCCTTACCTGCAATGATGACCAACGGCGTTCCATCTTGCTGATACTTCATCGCAGCATCGTAAATGGCTAACTTCTCATCTGTCGGGATATAGAGGGTATTACCACCCTCTTCGCCATTGAGCATTTCATTCTTAATACGAATATTGGCAAAGGTTCCTCGCATCATCACTTCATGATTCCCACGACGAGATCCATAAGAGTTAAAGTCCTTTTGATCGACACCTTGCGCTTCTAGGTAACGCCCAGCTGGACTGTCTTTCTTAATATTCCCCGCTGGAGAAATATGATCTGTTGTGACTGAGTCACCAAGAACGGCCAAGATATTTGCATTGAGAATATCTTTAATTGGTTTCGCGGGTTGATCAATACCTTCAAAGAATGGAGGATGACGAATATACGTTGAGTTTTCATCCCATTCATAGGTTTCAGAATCAGGGATTTGAATTGCTTGCCATTTTTCATCACCATCAAAAACTGCCGCATATTCTTTATGGAACATGGCTGTATTCACTTTTTGCAGCACCTCATCAATCTCGATTTGACTCGGCCAAATATCTTTGAGATATACCGGTTGACCTTGCTGATCGTTCCCTAATGCTGTGCTGGTAATGTCACTACGAATGGTACCCAATAAGCCAAATGCAACCACCAAAGGCGGTGATGCAAGCCAATTGGTTTTTACCAATGGATGTACCCGCCCTTCAAAGTTTCGGTTGCCTGAAAGTACCGATGCAACATTCAGGTCATGGCACTGAATAGCATCTTCAATCGGTTGTGGCAAAGGCCCTGAATTACCAATACATGTGGTACAACCATAACCAACAAGGTTATAGCCCAACTGGTCTAAATAAGACATCAAACCTGCCGCTTCCAAATAATCGGTTACGACTTTAGAACCTGGTGCAAGAGAGCTTTTCACCCACGGCTTACGTTGAATACCTTTTTCGATGGCTTTTTTTGCCAACAAACCCGCAGCCAACATCACACTTGGATTAGAAGTATTGGTACATGAAGTAATCGCAGAAATCACCACATCACCATCGGTCAAAGGATAACGTTTACCATCAATTACACAATGCGGTTCTTCATTTTGTAAAGCAGACTGTTTTGAATCAATTGCTGTACCTGCACCACCTTCATTGGCTAAACGTTCTTTTTCTTCACCTTTAGCCGGCTTAAGATCCAGCGCCATTAAGGCACTGAAAGTTTGTGGGATATCAGGCAATGCCACTCGATCTTGCGGACGTTTCGGTCCAGCAACACTTGCTTCAACGGTTCCCATATCCAAAGCAAGCACATCTGTAAATACAGGTTCATCCCCGGTATGACGCCATAGACCTTGTTCTTTACAATAAGCCTCAACCAATGCAATACGGTCTTCTTTACGACCCGTTAAACGCATATACCCTAGAGTGATTTCATCAATCGGAAAAAAGCCACATGTTGCACCATATTCGGGTGCCATATTGGCAATGGTTGCTCGGTCTGCAAGAGGCAAAAATGCCAACCCATCACCATAAAATTCAACAAATTTACCCACCACGCCTTTTTTACGTAGCATCTGAGTAATGGTTAAAACCAAATCCGTTGCGGTAATCCCTTCACGCAATTTCCCTGTCAATTTAAAACCAATCACTTCTGGGATCAGCATTGAAATCGGTTGTCCAAGCATGGCCGCTTCGGCTTCAATCCCCCCCACACCCCAACCCAATACACCTAAACCATTGATCATTGTGGTGTGTGAATCTGTACCAACTAAGGTATCGGGAAATGCAAACACCTCACCATCACTTTCACCCAGCCACACTGCTTGAGCTAGGTATTCTAAATTGACTTGATGGCAAATCCCTGTTCCGGGCGGTACCACACTAAAATTATCAAAAGAAGACTGCCCCCAACGGAGGAATTGATAACGTTCTCCATTACGTTGCATCTCAATTTCGACATTCTCATCGAAGGCATGATCTGTCCCAAAGTGATCCACCATCACAGAGTGGTCAATGACCAAATCCACTGGAGATAAAGGGTTAATTAAGTTGGGATCTTTATTGGCTTTCTGTACAGCTGCACGCATCGCAGCCAAATCAACCACAGCAGGTACACCAGTAAAATCTTGCATCAAGACCCGTGCAGGGCGATATTGGATTTCTTGATCTGAAGTTTTATTCTTTTGCCAATCGACAATCGCCTGAATATCGCTTTGCCTCACGGTTTGATCATCTTCAAATCTAAGTAAATTTTCCAATAATACTTTGAGTGATTTAGGCAATTTTGAAATATCACCTAAACTCGCTTGAACCTGTTTTAAATTAAAAATTTTATACCTTGTATCCCCTACAGTTAAGTCTTGTAGAGAATTTAAACGATTGATATGACCATATTTTGCCATTGGTTGAACCTCCAGCTTGGCGTTAACTTTCTTATTGGCTACTTGGAGTACTTATTTAAATCTAAGACAAATATTTATTTTAGGTGTTGTTGATTGGTTATTTTTATTCAAATTTACATCGGTAAATATGGGGTCTGTTGACAATTCGTTAACGTTTGCGACTACGTGTGTTTTTTAGGCGATACTAGGCACGAAATACGAAATTTAGTCATTCTAAATGATGAGAAACATCGTTTCGCAAGGTAACGACGTAGCGGCAAAAAACACGCTAGTCCCCCGCTGCGCCTTGCGCTGCAAACAAAGCAGTGCTTTGTTCTTGCTCAGGGTTGTGGCTAAAATTATCTCAGCCTTCGTTATGAAACTCGAAAATAGTCTCGCTATTCTCTTCGTTTCATGCCTTGCCTGCTCAATTTTAACCTACAACGCAAGCCATTTATGAAATGGCAACAGACCCTAAGCATTCATGTGAGTTTTTCCACAACACACCTGCCAATGTTGCTTGATCCATTACCAAACTTTCAGCTAAACCCGCCAAGACAAAAGGCAAGTTCACTGGTGTATTACGGGTATGCTGCTGGTCAGACGTCTGGCAACACAGTGGTGTCATATCTGGACAATCGGTTTCTAGCACTAAATGTTGCGCACCAACCGCTTGTACAACTGCATGCAGTTTTTTGGCATTTGGATTGGTGATTTGTCCTGTGACACCCAGTTTAAAGCCTAATTTAATAAAGGCTTTTGCCTCTTCTATCCCGCCACTAAAAGCATGTGCAATACCACCATGTTTAAACTGGTGCTGTTTCAACATTGCAAGCACGTCAGCATGTGACTTACGAATATGTAGAAGAATGGGTTTATCGTATTGTTGGGCAAGTTCAATTTGGGCTGAAAAAAAATCTTGTTGTTTTTGAAAAATTCCAGCTTGTTTATGCTGTTTAAGAAACGTGTCTAAGCCGATTTCACCAACCGCAATACACGCTTCAGTTTTCAGTATATTTTCCAAAGCATTTAAATGCTCTAAACGGTGTTGTTCGATATAAAAGGGATGCAACCCCGGCGCAAGATGGCTACGAGGCGCATTATTTAGCTGATTTAAAAATTGCTGAGTGTCTATCAAATCTTGAAAGCGTTCATATAGAAACCCAATCAAAATCAAATGTTCTACACCCACCTTTTTTGCTTGATACGCCAATTTTTCTCGATCCAGATCAAAATCAGGAACATCAAAATGCGTATGCGTATCAAACAAAGGCCAAGGCATTAGGATTTCGCTTTACCACTTGCAACAGGTGTAGAGCTGCTTGGCTGATCAACTTGCATCTCCGCTGGGAAATATTGACTTTTCAGCACGCCTTTTAACTGATCGTAAGGAATCATCAAACGCGGTAAGCCAACAACATAAGGCCCTATATCATATTCACCATATTGTAAAATCAGACCTTGTTTACCCAAATAGAAATTGTCTGATAATGTAAACTTCCACGCCTGTTCATATTCATTGACGCTTTCAGCAAGTTTTGAATCGATAACCCAAGTTTTAAATGCATCATGTGCCAATTTTTCAAATTTAGCTTTTTGATTGGCTTCAATGATTTGATCCAAGCCAACTTGTTTTTTACTCACCAAATCAAAGTTAAAATAGGTTTGCGCAGATGCCCCATGTGCCCCGCCTAAATAACTACTGGTATTTAATACCACCGTCGCTAAAGGTTTATCTGAGTTTAAAATTTTAGGACTTAAACTAATCGTGATCTGGCCACTTGCCCCTAATGTTTTAAGCTCTTTATCCATCTCAAGGAATGAATTTGCATAAGGTTGCACCCGCTCTTGCAATTGCTGAACAGGGGTTTTATTGGCTTGCACCTCACTTGCTGAAGCTTGTGAAGCCGTTTGTTGCTGATCTGCATCTTTTTTTGCTTTACTCAATTGCGCGATATCCAGCATTTTATCCAGATTATCAAGAATCGCTTGATCAATCGTTTCATCAACAAAAGCCTGATTACTTTTTAGTCTTTCTATAGAAAACTCAGGGCATGTATTGCCATTACACTCAGGCAGTGTCAATTTTACTTTTTCTGTATCGCCCTGTAATAACATTGATGTATCAGGCACTTGAGATGCAGCACTTTGATCAACTGTTGGTTCTGCTTTTTTCGAGTCAGATTTTTGACATGCAGTTAACCCTAAAGTGATCACCAGAATTGAAAGCGCTAAAGTACTTTTTTGATTTAACATTTCACAAACCTATCCAACGAATCAAGCCAAGATTTTTTAATCTCTATATTCATTAGCCTATTCTTCTCTATACAAATCCTCAATCAAAATTTGTATGAAAATTGAAGCGTTATTGCAATACGTGACTCAAGTTTATTGATTACTGAGTCAATTTAACAAGGACCAACTGATCTTAACCGCTCTGCTTTAGAATCCCGCTAAAATTGGCAGAATGATCAGAATACACCTTAGAACATGCGTTGATACACTTCAGGCTTGAGTATTTTTTGCGTCTGTTCTTTGCTCAAATAAATATCCAACTGGGTACCATCTTCGACAATTTCATTGGCGCGATAATGTAAGCCAACACCTTCACCATCAAAGAACCAATCGGCTTGCCCCCAATATAACTTTTTAGGCGCATTCTTTTTCACATCGCTATTTTGCTTTTCCAACCATTCTGCATATTTTTCTTGGACCCAAGTATTCAGTTGGTTCTGATGTTTGGCATCAATCACATCTAAAATACTTAAGCTTTTCTTCAATTTCCGGTCAGCAACAAAAAAGTATTGTCGTTCTTTGATACTGACATCTGCTTGTAAACTATTGACTGAAACTTGCAACAAAACATACTGATTACGTTGTGAAGCCATACGCGTTTGCATATGCAGTTCAAAGGCTTTATTTTTCGGGAATTCTTCTTGCCAAGTATCTGACTTTTTGACAAAAGCATTAATGGCCTGTTGTAAGGTCATATTCTGTTTTAAACCAATCTGTGCCTGAATCACGTTGGACTGACTATTTGCAATCCACTGATTTAACCAATTGTCTTGGGTTTTAATGGTTTGAATATCAATTTCAATGCAATTGTTCTTTTCACAAAACGGTAAGGCATAATCAGCTTTGGTTTCTTGAATATTTAAATAGGGTAAAACTTCAGCGGCTTCTTGTTTGGGTTGTAATACAGAACCATCTTTGTCCTGATCTTTTTTAGAATCACATGCAACCAAAACCATTGTACTTAAGCAAAGCACTGAAATTATTTTTTTTGAAAATTGCACTGCATAAATCCCTTTGGACAAAAAGCATTGTATTTTGATACAAAAACAGCTTCACAAGGAAGCTGTTTTTACATTTTGCAATAAGTTAGCTGAACTTAATGCTCACGTGTAGAACGGAATTGAATATCTGGATAACGCTCTTGCATTAATTGTAGATTCACTCGGCTTGGTGCGAGATAAGTTAAATGCCCACCACCATCGACAGAAAGTTGGTCATGTGCCTTTTTCTTAAATTCATTAAATTTCTTTTCATCATCACAAGAAACCCAACGCACTGTGTTGATGTTCACTGGCTCATAAATACAATCTACTTTGTATTCTTCTTTCAAACGATACGCCACCACATCAAACTGAAGTACACCTACAGCCCCAACAATCAAGTCATTGTTGATTTGCGGCATAAACACCTGCGTTGCACCTTCTTCTGAAAGCTCTTTTAAACCCTTTTGCAATTGTTTAGATTTCAATGGATCTTTTAAGCGTACACGGCGGAACATTTCAGGTGCAAAGTGTGGAATCCCCGTAAAATGGAGTTTTTCACCAGAAGTGAATGTATCACCAATCTGGATCGTACCGTGGTTATGTAAACCAATGATATCGCCAGGCCAAGCTTCTTCAAGTTGCTCACGTTCACCGGCAAGGAATGTCAATGCATCACTGATACGCACATCTTTACCAATGCGCACATGATTCATCTTTAAACCTTTTTCATACTTACCTGAACAGATACGCATGAAGGCAATACGGTCACGGTGTTTTGGATCCATATTGGCTTGGATTTTAAATACAAATCCACTGAAGCCTTCTTCCGTTGCTTCAACAGTACGTTCATGTGTTGGATGCGCTTTTGGTTGTGGCGCCCACTGAATAAATGCATTTAATACATGGTCAACCGCAAAGTTACCTAACGCTGTACCGAACAGTACTGGCGTTTGACGACCTGCTAAAAACTCCGCTGGATCTAGCGGATCATTCGCCATTTGCACCAACTCTAAAGACTCTTCAAATGAAGCAAAGGCCAGATCACCGACTTTTTCACGAATGTCTGGATAGTCATAGCCATCACGAATTTCAATATCTGTAATGGTCGAACCAAAACCCGCTTTATATACATAAAGCTTATTTTCAATGATGTTATATACACCCGCGAAGTCACGCCCCATACCCAATGGCCAAGTAATCGGCACACAACGGATTTTAAGCACGTTTTCAATTTCATCAAGCAATTCTAATGGCTCACGGATTTCACGGTCCATTTTGTTGACGAAAGAAATGATCGGGGTATCGCGCATACGACACACTTCCATCAATTTGATGGTCCGTTCCTCGACCCCTTTTGCACCATCAATCACCATCAACGCGGAGTCAACAGCAGTCAAAGTACGATAGGTATCTTCAGAAAAGTCTTCATGTCCCGGTGTATCAAGTAAATTGATGACATGATTTTTATAAGGGAACTGCATGACTGAGGTGGTAATCGAAATACCACGCTCTTTTTCCATTTCCATCCAGTCAGATGTCGCAGAACGGTCAGACTTTCGACTTTTAACCATACCTGCAACTTGGATTGCTTTACCCCACAATAACAGTTTTTCTGTCATTGTGGTTTTACCAGCATCGGGGTGGGAAATAATAGCGAAGGTACGTCGCTGAGCGACTTGCGCCGCTAATTCATCTTTAAACATAAAAAATCTACAATATGTACACAGTTATGTACACATTTATAAATATGTACTTGAACTGGAAAATGGGAATTCAAAAATTGGCGATATTGTATCAGATTTAGCGTCGTTTTTAACGATTGTTGCTAGATCATTAAGCACTTTGATCGCACAGACATCGCAAAAATTCCAGAAAGAGGATGAGCGATACAGACGACAAGCAAATGGTTTTAAAGATCAACGTAGATCTCAATATACAGTGGCGATGGTTAAGTAAAACGCGATTACGCTCAGCTTAAACCTCGTTTGAATGATCGTGCTAGGTCTTTAGCTGGCTGAATATTTTTATATCTAAGGTATGGCTTTAACCATACTATAATTGGTTTCCAAACGGTCTACAGGTAACGGCATGCCTAACAAATAACCTTGTAATTGCTGGCAACCTAAACGTTTAAGAATCTGCGCCTGCTGTTCAGTTTCAACGCCTTCTGCCGTCACCACCAGACCCAAACGAATCGCCAAATGGATAATACTTTCTAAAATGATTTGTTCTTTTGAACCTTCACACAAATTACGGATAAATTCTCGATCTATTTTTAATTCATCTACTGGTAAATCTTTTAAATACAAGAAACTCGAATGCCCCGTTCCAAAATCATCAATTGCCAGTCGGATACCTAAATTTCTTAATTTCTCAAAGGTTTGAATACTGTCATCAATATGATGCATCGCTGTAGATTCAGTAATTTCAATAATTAAATTACCATTTTTGACATGGTATTTTTGAATCAATTTTTCTAAAGTTTCAATCAAATGTTTATGTTCAAATTGTACTGCTGAAAGATTTACGGCGATGGGACCAAAAGCATATTTTTTATCTTCCCATTCTTGAATTTGCTTACATGCTTTCTCTAAGGCCCAATAGCCCATACGAATAATCAGCCCCGTTTGCTCAGCGCCATCAATAAACATACTCGGGGCTAACAAGCCTAGGGTTGGATGCTTCCAACGGATTAAAGCTTCTACCCCACAAATTTGGTAGTCCGCAGTGAATTTAGGTTGATAAAATAGAATAAATTGTTGTTCTTCAACTGCTTTATATAAATCATTGATGAGTTTAGATTGACTTCGACTTTGGTGTTGTTGGTCTAATGAACTGCTATAAACACTAAAAGTATTACGCCCCTGCTCTTTAGATTGCATCATGGCGGAGTCAGCATTGATCAATAAATCTTGTAAGTTCTGCCCGTGGTCGGGGAAAAATACGATGCCGATACTGGCAGAAATATTAATTTCTTTACCTGAGATTTGAAAACCATCTTGTATTTTTTGTAAGAACAATTCGGCAATCTCTTCAGCTTCATTACGATTAGAATCTTCCAGAATCAGAATAAACTCATCTCCACCAATACGAGTGAGTCTTTGCCCATCCTTAAGTAACGGATATAAACGCTGGGCGAGTTTAACCAGAAGCTCATCACCGATATGATGACCAAATGCGTCGTTAACAGATTTAAAGCGGTCTAAATCAATATAAATAAAAGCAATTTTAGACTGTATATCCTTATAATCTAAAAATAAAGCATCGGTGTATTCAACGAGAAATAATCGGTTTGGAAGTTTAGTCAGATTATCTTGAAGTGCTAAGTCTTCAAGCTCTTTATTGGCTTGTAATAACTGTAAACTACGTTCTTCTAATCTTCGTTCTAAAATCGCCACACAAAAAGCAGAGACAAGTATTAAACTCGCTACAAAAATAATGGTAAACAATAAAATACCTTGCCCTTCGTGTAGTTGACTTCCAAAATGATTGTCATGCACCGATGAGATCGTTGCTGCTGCCATACCGATATAATGCATTCCCACAATACTGAGTGCGATCATGATCGATACAGCAATTTTATAAAGCATCTTATGATTAAAAGAGTTCTTATATTTAAATGCGAGCCAGAAAGACAATCCTGAACCACTAATCGCGATGATGACAGAGAGCATCACCAAAATAACATCATAATCAACTTGTTGATTTGGAATATCTAGCCCCAGCATGCCGATATAGTGCATTCCAGAAATTCCCAGTCCCATCAACACGCCACCTAAAATCAACCGTACAATTGGCAAAGTCTCTTGAGTGGTCAGCCAAATCGCAAAAGTCGAAGCCATGGCCGCAATAATATAGGAGATCACAGTTAATGTTAAATCAAAGGAATAACCTTGCGGTAGATCACAAGCCAACATTCCGACAAAGTGCATTGCCCAAATGGCGAAGCCAAAAACCATGCCACTTAAACACAAGATAATTTTCTGTAGACGAGGGGTATGTTGGGTAAATATGAGTTGTTCTAATGAAATAGCTACGTAACAGATGATAACTGCAATACATGCAGAACCTATTACGAGATTACTATCATAACTCATATAACTCATAAAAATTTACTTCCAGTAATGAACCTATTTTTGTTATAAGCAACCTCTATATATACAACGCAAAATTGCGAGAAGGTTCACCTTTTTTTAAAGAACGTTCGTTTTACTTAAAATATCACTATCCTATTGAACGTCAAGTTATTTTTTGAATCGAAATAAAAAAAGCATATCCGAGATATGCTTTTTTATTTTACCTAAATAGAATTTTTAGTTATTTACTTGTTAGATGTGCCAAATCTAACAGAACATTGGCAGCCTCATTCACAAAGGTCTCTTCCTCTGGCAATGCCGGACGTTGGTTTACCTTCATTTTCGCTCTTGATTCAGCCAATGCATCCAAACTTGCTTGGTAACTTTCCCAGTTTGAATATGGCTTTAATCCTGTTTCAGTGCGACGCTTATTCTCCGCAGCCAATGTTCTTGCTTCAAGTGCCACTAAATCTGCTTTACGTTTATCAATATCTAAAGAGATACGTTTCTGATCTTTGGTTTCTTGAGCAATCGCTTTACGTGTCTCTAGGTATTGGAACTGTGGATCACCTGCCGCACGAACTTTTGATTTTTCACCAAGCTGTGCTACATACGGTTGAATTGACCCTTCACGTTTAAACGGCGCAGTTGGAATCGTATCCCATTTCAAAGCATTTTTAGCTTTACGCTCACCAAACTCTTCATCATATATATCCACCAGTTTGATATCTGGAATCACACCTTTGTTTTGGGTACTGCCACCAGTCACACGGTAGAATTTACGTTGCGTTAAGGTTGCTTGACCATAAGCAAGGCTATCCAATTGAACTTGTGCAGTCCCTTTACCCGTGGTCGTACTTCCTAAAATTACCGCACGATCGTAATCTTGTAAGGCAGCAGAGTAAATTTCACTGGCAGAAGCCGAGGCTAAGTTAACCAAAACAGCCAAAGGTCCTGCATAGGTTTGCGCACCACCGTCGGTGTCTTCAAACACGCTCACATTGCCATTACCATCACGGATTTGAACCACTGGGCCTTCTTTAATCACTTGCCCAATCATTTTGGCAACTTCTTCTAAAGAACCACCTGGGTTATTACGCAAATCAATAATAATCCCTTCAACATTTTGTGCTGCAAGTGACTTCAATGCTTTATTGGTATCTTCTGAAACGGAACGGTATTCAGTCCCTGCACGACGTGCACGATAGTTCAGATAGAAAGATGGGATTTCTAAAACACCAAACTTATGTTTTTTACCATCACGTGTCAGCTCTACAGTACGTGAACGCACACCCGCATCTTCTTCTTGAATCACATCACGAGTAATGGTCACAACTCGTGCTTGGCTCATAGAAGCGCCTGCAGCCAACAATTTCACTGACACCTTGGTGCCACGTTTACCACGAATCAAGCCGACAATTTCAGAACTTGGCCAACCAATCACGTCGACCATTTTATTGCCATCTTGTGCAACACCAATAATGCGATCACCAGATTTAACCTGTCCGGTCTTACTTGCCGGCCCACCATCTACAATGGTTTCAATCTTGGTATAGTCTTCATTACCACGCTCAGGACGAATCGAAACACCAATACCTTCAAGTTGTAAGGTGGTTTGACGATTCAACTCCATAGCATCAACAGGTGGGAAATAATTGCTGTGCGGATCGTAGGTCAAGGTCATTGCATTAAGGATACGTTCCAGTACATCATCACTCTTGGTTCGTCCAATACGCTCTAGTTGGCGGGTATACCGCTTGGTGAGTGTTTGAACAGGTGTAAGATCTTCTGATGCTGCCAAATCCTGACCATTGGCCAATGTTGGATCATCTTTCAATGCTTTTTGTTTGGCTTGATCTTCTTGCTTGGCAATGGTGAGATTGATTAATTGCGACACCAACATCTTACGCCAATAGTTTTGCAACTCGGCTTTGCTGGCAAAGAATTCAGCTTTCTCACGATCTGCATCAATAAATTCATTTGGCTGATTTAAGTTCTGGGTCTTTTTAAGTTCAGCCAATTCAAATTCATAAAATTCTTTTAAACGTGCACGATAATGCGCATGAATCGCAAATGGTCCAGACAAATCGCCTGCTTTTAATTTTGCGCCGAGTGTTGCCCCATATTGCTTTTTATATTGTTCAATTTCTGAAGCTAAAAATAAGGTGTGCTCTGGGTCAAGGCTATCAATATACATGTCGAGAATACGATTTGATGTATTTGCATCTAAACGCATATTCAAATAATGCTGACGGTCAATCAATGTTGCAAGTTGACGTGTCACTAAGGCTTGATCTTGTGAAGGATGAATCGATTGAGACACGTTTGTAGCATTGGTTTCCGCCATTGCCTGATTGATGGTATGGGTAAAGAATAAACCACCTGTTGCAAGTGCTATAGCGCAAGCGAGAGTTTGAATTTTCATAAATTCTTAATACTTCCTTGGGTTTTCCAATTTCTATATCGTTTTTCAATCTGAACTCAACAGTTTCAATATCTTAAACGACTTTATCTGTTTATGTTGTGTAGTTTTAGCATAATCTGTACTGAGTAAGTGTAGCAAATCATTGCAGAAATCGGGTATTGTTTCCCAGTTTATATAAATACAACCGTGGATTCCTATGATCGGCGCATTGATGCTTGATATTGCAGGCACAGAACTTACTCAAGAAGATATTGAACTATTACAAACTCCGCAAGTCGGTGGCATGATTTTATTTTCAAGAAATATAGAATCACCTGCTCAAGTTCGCGCTTTAACCGATCATATGCGCCAAATTCGCCCCGACATTCTTATTGCCGTTGATCAAGAAGGTGGACGAGTACAACGCCTAAAACAAGGCTTTACCCTACTACCAGCCATGGGGCATTTTGGTGAGCTTTACTTAACTCAACCTGAAAAAGCTTTAACTCTGGCTGAACAATGTGGTTGGCTCATGGCAATTGAAGTGCTTGCAGTAGGGATTGATTTTAGTTTTGCACCTGTTTTAGATCTGAATGACATTAGTGATGTGATTGGCGATCGTGCCTTTGCAAAAAATGTACAAGATATTGTGCCGCTTGCCAGCGCATTTATGAAAGGAATGCAGCGTGCGGGTATGGCAACCACAGGAAAACACTTTCCTGGACATGGTTCTGTGAAAGCAGATTCACATGTTGCTGCAGCAATTGATCCACGTGAATACCAAGACATTTATAACAAGGATATGCAAAGCTTTATTCAGCTACAAACCCAGCTGGATGCACTGATGCCTGCACATGTGATTTATGAAAAAGTAGATCCAAATCCTGCAGGTTTTTCACCTTACTGGATTCAAACGATTTTACGCCAAGAGCTTCAATTTGATGGTGTGCTGTTCTCAGATGATTTAAGCATGCAAGCAGCTTGTGTTGCAGGTGGAGCAGATGCACGTATCCGTGCTGCCCTCGAAGCAGGTTGTGATATGGGCTTGGTGTGCAATAACCGTGAATCGGCATGTATCGCATTGGCTGGGATAGAAAACCTACCTTTGCCAAATCAAGCACGTTTAGAACGTATGCGTGGCAAAATTCCACAGATCAGTATTGATGAAACATTTGACCTTGGAAATGAATGGCAAGCTGTCAAAAAAGTCATTGAAGAATTTAAAAATTCACTTTAAAACCAATAGAGGCTATCCATAGGATATTGCGCTAGATGACTTAATTTTGCTGCCCCCTCTTGATGATCAATGAGGGGATCTTAGACCTTTAATGATTAATAAGCCGTTAATGATTAAAGAGATTTAAGATATTCTCCTTTCAATAGGAGGGTTACAAAGGATCAAAAAAGACGACGAGGCAAAATTAAATTTTTAGTCGTGTTTTAATTGCTTTTCATCATGACCCCATTAGAAAAAATAAAAGTTAAGGATAACTATGTCAGACCAGCAACTTTCCAAGCACCGCCATATTTCATTTACAGCCCATTACACAGGCTATATTTGGTATCAAATGGGCATTTCTCATCCCTTATTTGCCACATCCAAAGGTAAAACTTTGGCTATGATTGCCCACCCAATAGAAAGTTGGGGAGAAAAATACGTCGGCGGCAGTATGCGTACCACACTCAAGCAACGTCATACCATGTTGGATGAGCGTTTAGCTGAACTGATTGAACAGTCTCCTGACTTACAAGTATTGGAAATAGCCGCGGGGCTGTCACCCAGAGGCTGGTGGTTTAGACAACATTATCCCTTGATTGATTATCGTGAATTAGATTTACCCGATATGGCAAAAACTAAGCAAGCGGCGCTTAAGCAAATTGATTACAAGAGCCCAGATGTGTTGTCTGTCGACTTATTTACAGAGGATTTTAAAAAAGCTTTTGAGGTATTTGATCCACTACGACCACTCGTCGTGATCAGTGAAGGTTTAATTAACTACTTCACCAAAGAACTGTTACAACAATTGATTCAATCGATTGCCCATTATGGGCAAGACTTTAACAGTCTGCATTATCTCACCGACCTTTACCCTGAACCAGTAAAAAACAAATTGGCAAAAGTGATTTGGAACAGCAGCAAGCTGTTAAAAGTCATGTCACGAAGTGCTTTTACTTTTCACTTTGTCACACCAGAACAAGTCAGAAATTTTATCTATCAAGCTGGTTTTCAAAAAGTTGACGTGATTCAACCCCGTGTCTATTTCAATACAGATTCAACTGAATACAATGCTGAAGAGCATCTAGGTGATTTGGTGTGGATGATTGATGCACAACGCTAAAGCAATCACTTATTGAGATTTCGAGACTTAAATCCTTCGAAACATAAACACTTCGAGATTTAAATACTTCAATTCTAAGAAATAAAAAACCAGTCAAAAGACTGGTTTTTAACAGATCAACATATCAAAAGCTTAAGCTACTGCACCTTCTTGCGCTATACATAACTGCACTGCTTGGGTTTGGCGTGCAATAAACCGTAATAAGCGATCTGCATTTTCAAAGCTACCATGCTTAAATAGTGCGCGAACACCAGCTGCAGAGGTTTCAAAAATCAAACATTCAATCGCAAACTCACCTTCATCATCACTCAAATTTAAAGCCAAATCACGGGTATGTTGATTTACAAAAGCTAAATCTTGTTGATGATCAAGACGCATCAATAAACCAAAGTAATTTAAATCAACTACGTCAACCTGAATCACTTTATTTGAATGGCGATGTGTCAATTGACGATGTGGATCAAGCACTTGAATACGATTTTCACCACGACGCTCAATATGCTGCATTTGTTCCCGTGTGAAATTGACAATCCCATCCAGTCCTTGGATCGACCCACCTTTTAAGTAAGTGGTGAATAAAGTCATGGTTTCTTTACGGCGTTGTAATTGAGGAACATGATCGGCATTGGCAATCATTGCAAACTGCATATCTGGGCATTGCAAAGCAAAGTTTGCATTTTCATGCGGTAAGGTAAAACTGTCGTATTGACCACATGCCACCAGTGTATTCACTTGAGGAACCGGTACATGGCTTAACCGCAATAGACGATTACAATTGATTTCATAACGTTCTTGTTCAGTATTTGAAAATTCAGCCATTTGCTTAAAAAATAATCTTTTGGCTGTGGGCGACATACGCGTTTTATCGAGCTTGGCATGATTGACTAAATACAAAATCACGGCCTGACCAAACTCGCCCATACGTTGTTCTTTCATCAACATCAATGATTCTTCTAACAGCATGCGCCAGCTTTTACGAGTTTCTTGCATCACCCCCATCAAGATCATTTTTTCGACCAGTTCAGGACGTTGATCAACAAAAAATGAAGCAATCACGGAACCTAAAGAAATCCCCACCACGGCAACCTTTTCAATCGCGACAATATCAAGCCACTGTCCCAACATACGAGAAAGATCAGGTAATTCTAATGTCCCCGCAGATAAACCAGAGTCGATATTGGTGATTTGTTGATTGGCGCCCATAGAGGGCAAATCAATCAAAATGACTGGGCCACTTTCAAAGAACTGCTCAACACAATACTTATATGAGTTAAAGTTTTGGAACGCTCCGCCCACAATCACAATCGGTGTATTGTGAATTGTTCGTGGATCTGCGATCGCCATATACTCAATTTTCCAGCCATCAATCCAAGTTGTTCTTGGCTCCTGCTTAAAGCTGTTTTTGTGGTATATGTCGAAAAAACCAAAGCTTGATAAAGATTGGTGTGATTCTGTGTCCATTTGGATAATGGAATTCATATCCTTCCTCCATCCTTGCTTTATTCTTTTAATATGCAAGATTTTGACCCGCATTATTCTTTCAAATTCGTGATACGTATGAATTCTGTATCACATCAATGTCCTTATTGTTTCATTCTTACAGATGTGTGATTTATACGCAATCGCTAAATTGACCGTTTATCCAGTTTAAATGGCAAAAGATTTTGCAAGATATTTAACGCTTCAACGCTGCAAAATAAGTTTATTTCAGTGAAATACTTCCTTGGCTTTACTTAGACTGCTACTATCAAAGGGAAATTTTTAATGATCAAATAAACTGCTATGCAAGACTCAATTGAACAGTATATGCAAACTGTAGGGAAGCAAGCACGCCAAGCCGCTAGTGTTTTGGCAGGCGCAACTACACTTGCAAAAAATAATGCCTTATCTGCGATTTATACTGCTTTGGAAAATAGTCAACCGCAAATCTTGGCCGCCAACCAAATTGACATGAGCAAAGGTCGTGACAATCAATTGGATAGTGCTTTACTTGATCGTTTAGAACTCAACCCCACACGCTTTAAAGGGATGTTACAAGGCTTAAAAGATGTCATTAGCCTTGTCGATCCGATTGGTGAAATCACGGATCTTGCTTTCCGTCCAACAGGTATTCAGATTGGTAAAATGCGCGTGCCTTTAGGTGTGGTCGGTATGATTTATGAATCACGCCCAAACGTTACCCTTGAAGCCGCCTCACTTGCGTTAAAATCTGGCAATGCCATCATTTTACGTGGTGGTTCTGAAGCATTGAATTCAAATCAAGCAATTGCTGAAGCCATTCAACATGGTTTAAAAGCAGCGGGCTTACCTGAAACTTGTGTACAAGTGATTAACACCACTGACCGTGCTGCCGTGGGTCAATTGATTACCATGTCTGAGTATGTCGATGTCATCGTACCTCGTGGCGGTAAAGGCTTGATTGAACGCATTACCAATGAAGCAACCATTCCTGTGATTAAACATCTCGATGGAAACTGCCATGTTTTTGTTGAGGCGCAGGCAGATTTACATAAAGCACTTCCTATTGCATTAAACTCAAAAACACATCGTTATGGTGTGTGTAATGCAATGGAAACATTGTTGGTTGATGAAAAAATTGCGGAAGAGTTTTTACCCCGTATCGCTGAGCTTTATGCAGAAAAAAACGTTGAATTACGTGGCTGTATCAATGTTCAAAAAATCTTAGGCAATACTGTAAAACCAGCCAGTGAAGAAGATTGGTATGAAGAATATCTAGGTCCAATCTTGGCCGTGAAAATTGTGACTGGGATTGAAGAAGCCATTCAACATATTAACAAATATGGCTCACATCATACCGATGCAATCATCACTGAAAACTTTAGCTTAGCGCGTCAATTCTTAACCCGTGTAGATTCAAGTTCAGTTATGGTCAATGCTTCGACGCGTTTTGCTGATGGTTTCGAATACGGTTTAGGTGCTGAAATTGGTATTTCTACCGATAAAATTCATGCCCGTGGCCCAGTCGGTCTTGAAGGTTTAACCTCGCAAAAATGGATTGTTTTAGGTGATGGTCAAATTCGTCATTGATTCCAAGCTTGAATAACTCGACTCAGCATTTATCTCAAACATAAGTGCTGAGTTTTTATTTTTAATGCACAGTAAAAACATCAATCAATTTAAAATTTTGATAAAAAATATGTGCTTGTCTTTTAGAAAGACGCAAAGATTGTCTTTGGATAGGACAAGATTATTTACAAGAAACTATAGAATGCAGATAGATTAAAACAACAATGAGTGATAATTTTTAACAATCAATTGATAAATATTAATTATTAATCAATATCAGGTCGATAGTCCAAAAGTCTAATCACCTAAAGTCTATCTAGGACAAAAAAACTACACATGGTACAACATGACTGCTGATCTAATTTGCCCTTTATAAACAAGCATAATCAGATCAATCAGGATGACTTTTTTAAATTATAATTTCGGGTATTCAAACGTGTCTACATCAGTATTAGTAATTAACTGCGGATCTTCATCAATCAAATATGCGCTTGTTTCTGAACGTCGTGAAGATCGAATCTTTGGTTTAGCAGAAAACCTAGGCTCTGCTGATGCACGTATTAAAGGAATCACGGCGGGCAATCAACCGCTTGAGCTTTCAATTCCCTATGCAGACCATGAAAAAGCTTTAGAAACCATCTTAGGTCGTTTATCACAGTATAAACCTCAAGCCATTGGACACCGTGTTGTTCATGGCGGGACCTTAACCAAAGCTGAGTTATTGACGCCTGAAATTGTAGAAAAAATTCGTGAAGCAACACCACTTGCACCGCTGCATAACCCAGCTCATTTAGTCGGTATTGATGCGACAATGCGTCTATTCCCTGAATTACCGCAAGTTGCCGTATTTGATACAGCATTCCATCAAACCATGCCTGCACATGCATATCGTTATGCTTTACCAAAGTTCCTGTATACACAACACAATGTTCGTCGTTATGGTTTCCATGGTACCAGTCATGCCTATGTTTCTGAACGTGGTTCTGAACTTGCGGGGAGCTATAAACATGGCGGTTGGTTAACAGCACACTTAGGCAATGGTAGCTCAACTTGCGCCATTTGGAATGGTCAAAGTGTCGATACCTCCATGGGACTGACTCCGCTTGAAGGTGTGGTTATGGGTACCCGTAGTGGTGATGTTGATCCAAGTATTCATAGCTTCCTTGCTTCAAATCTGGGCTGGGATATCTATAAAATTGATAAAATGCTGAACAGTGAATCAGGCTTACTGGGCTTATCAGATCTTTCAAATGATATGCGTACCTTGATTGAAGCTTCAGAACAAGGCAATGAAGATGCGACTTTGGCGATTGAAGTATTCTGTTATCGTTTAGCCAAATCACTTGCGGCATTAAGCTGCGGTTTACCACGTATCGATGGTTTATTCTTTACTGGCGGTATTGGTGAAAACTCTGCCTATATTCGTGAAAAAACTATTGCTTACTTACCACACTTCGGTTTCAACCTCAGCAAAGAACAGAATGATGGTTTAAAACGTGGTACAGAAGGTCGAATTGATGCTGGAACAGGTCCTCAAATTTGGGTCATACCAACCGATGAAGAAGGTCGTATTGCTAAAGAAACTGTTCATGTTGTAGAACACGAGGTACAACAGGCCGCAAAAAAGCCTGAATCTGATATTGCGACAGCTTAAGCTGTCGTAAGTCTTGTACGAGCTTTGGGTATACCTGTTGAAATAGCCGCATACTCAAACTCGTTATTACAATTGATCTTGACCAGATTTTTGATATAAAGCTGTTTTGTAATCGTTTAAGCTGGCATAAATATATAAACCAGTCTTGTAGATGAATATCGTTTTGCGATCACTGTATACACCACAAAAAAGATGTTGAGTGAAGCAGATGATTTGAGATATTCATCTTCAATTTATCCATGAATTCACATATTTTTACTGATTAAAGAATCGTCTATGAAAACAATTTTATTGGTTCCAACTGGGGAAGGCGTAGGCTTAACGTCTGCGTGTTTAGGTTTAGTCTATGCCTTGGAATGCCAAGGCGTTAAAGCAGGCTTTGTAAAACCATTTTCACAAGAATTAGTTGCTGAACCAGACCGCACCACTGCGCTTTACCGTCATATCTCAAAATTAGATACGGTTGAACCGATAGCTTATGCAAAAATCACACAACAGCTCAATGATGGTGAAACTGATGAGCTCCTTGAAGAAGCGGTCAGCTTACAACGCCAAATTGCAAAGTCCCATGACATTGTGATTGTAGAAGGCTTAGTCCCTACTGCACGTGATGCTTTTGCCAGTGATTTAAATGCTTCTTTGGCGCAAGCTTTGGATGCAAAAGTTATCTTTGTCAGTAATGCCAATATCGAAAAACCAGAACAAACTGCTGAAAAAGTTGAAGCACAAGTACGTAATTTTGGTGGTGCATCATCATCGCGTAATGCAGGCGTATTGTTTATGCGTACCCGTGGTCTACCTGCAGAATCTGCACAAATTCCGGTGACCATTGATCCAAGCTTGCGTTTAGTTGCAGATACTGAAAAATTTAAAACTGAAATTCAAAAAACTCATGCACACATCGGCTCAGCAACATTTCCAATTATTGGCTTAGTTCCATTCAGTGACACCTTGAGTGTGCCTCGCATCTCAGACTTAGCAAAACAAATTCAAGCCACGTGGATTAATCAAGGCAAAGCCAACACACGCCGTGTATTGCACAGCAGCTTAATTGCGTCAAATATTGAACATGAACTACAAAAATTCGTTGCAGGCGAACTGATTATCAGTGCTTCTGATCGTATTGATGTGTTATTGGCCAGTAGTTTAGCCACCAGCAATGGCATTCCACTCGCAGGTTTAGTTTTAACTGAACACCATGAGCCAAATCCATTGGTTTTAGAGTTCTGCCAGTCTGCAATTAAAAATGGCCTACCGATTTTACATACACCACTCAGTACCTTTGAAACAGCACAGCAACTTGCCAATTTAAGCAATGAAATTCCTGTGGATGATACTGAACGTGCCGATCAAGTGACCCGCTTCGTTTCAAGCCATATTGATCCAGAATGGTTGACCCAGATGTTGAATGGTGACTATAAACCGCGTTTATCCCCTTCTGCATTCCGTCATGAATTGGTACAAAAATCTATTGCTGCAAAAAAACGTATTGTACTGCCTGAAGGTGATGAGCCGCGTACCATTCAAGCCGCAGCAATCTGTCAATCACGTGGTATTGCACAATGTGTATTGTTAGCAAAACCTGAAACGGTACTTGAAGTCGCTAAAGCACGTAATATTGAACTTCCTGTGGATTTAGAGATTATTGATCCAGATCTGATCCGTGAAAACTACGTGACCCAAATGGTTGAATTACGCAAAGGTAAACTCAACGAATTACAAGCACGTGAGCAACTGCAAGATACTGTGGTACTGGGTACGATGATGCTGGCACTTGATCAAGTCGATGGGCTGGTTTCTGGCGCTGTACATACCACCGCCAATACAGTGCGCCCTGCATTCCAGCTGATCAAAACTGCACCAGAATACTCTTTGGTCTCTTCAATCTTCTTTATGCTGTTACCAGACGAAGTTTATGTATATGGTGATTGCGCGATCAACCCTGATCCAGATGCTGAGCAATTGGCAGAGATTGCAATTCAATCTGCAGATTCGGCAAAAGCATTTGGTATTGACCCACGTATTGCCATGATTTCCTATTCAACCGGTACTTCAGGTGCAGGTGCGGAAGTTGAAAAAGTTGCAAAAGCCACGGAAATTGCCAAACAACGTCGTCCAGATTTACTGATTGATGGCCCTTTGCAATATGATGCTGCATCTGTTGAAAGTGTTGGACGCTCTAAAGCACCAGACTCTCAAGTTGCTGGGCGTGCCAATGTGTTTATCTTCCCAGACCTCAATACAGGCAATACCACCTATAAAGCAGTTCAACGCTCTGCTAATGTGGTCAGTGTTGGTCCAATGCTGCAAGGTTTAAATAAACCTGTAAATGACTTGTCGCGTGGTGCATTGGTAGATGATATTGTCTTTACCATTGCATTAACGGCGATTCAGTCAGAACAACAAGCTGCGCATTAATGCTGATCTACTAGACATAAAAAACCACCCAAATCAATTGGGTGGTTTTTTATAATGTATTGACGAAAAACTCATAAATCAGTCTTTATGATACTGATATCCCCATCGATTCAATTGCGATCATAGGAATTAGGCAGCTTTATTTTCGATGAGATTAAAGCTTAGAAGAAATAGTTCACGCGGAATAAATAATTTCGTGGAGTTCCAGGCATAGAATCTGAACGCCAGTATTCTTTATCTGTTAAATTATTTACAGCAATCGTCGCGCCCCATTTATCGTCTTTATAACCAATTGCAGCATCTACACGAGTCCAGTCTGGCATTTTGGTGGTATTTTCATCAGAAGAATAATAAGACCCCATGTAAGTTGCACCAACCTCGCCATACAATTTTTCAGTCGGAAGATAACGTACAAACAAATTGCCAGTATGCTTTGAAACACGGCGTAAATAATTACCTACTAATTCTGGTTTTAGATCATTTTTAATAATTTTGGCATCTGTATAACCGTATCCACCTCGAATATAGAGATTATTCAATGCCTGACCAATAAAGCTAAATTCTACCCCCTTAGATTCATGCTCACCAACGACTACATAAGGTGAATAATCATCCTCAGGATCTTTACGATCACGAATATTATTTTTATTAATATTGAATACAGATAATTGTGTGTTTAGCTTAGAATCCAGCCAGTCACTTTTTATACCCACTTCATATTGATCAAGATATTGCGGCTCATAATTAAATGCGTTTAGGTCATCTGTTGCATTTATAACACTAACTCCCATATTGCCACCAAAGGGTGAAAAACTACGACTATAAGATGCATATAAACTTTGTTCGGGGACGGGTTGCCATACAAAGCCTACATTCGGACTAAATGTCTCATCTTTAACAGTACGCGATTGTTGGTATGACTTTGAGCTCTCTAATTTATTTGTGGTTTTTGCTTCATAATAATCATATCGCCCGCCTAACATCATTTTAAATTGATCATTAAAACTGATGAGATCTTGAAGGAAAAGCGCATAATTTGTTCCTTCATTATAATTGTGAGTCGTAATAGTATGCCCTATACCACGGTTACTAAAACGATCACCTGTTAATGGATTAACAAATCCATAAATCAGTGAACCATCCTTGTTTTTATTTGATAGTAAAGGTTCTCGCTGTTCATAAGACCAGTCTGTACCGACTAGAATATTATGTTTAATCGCCCCAGTATTAAATTCACCAGTTATATCCCAAGTATTGGTCGTAGTTTTATTGGTTGTTTGCTGCCAAAAATAGGCTTGATTGATATAACCTTTATAACATCCTTTATTCGTATTTGTTGGCTTCACGTCAGCAGTACACATAGACCCAGCATAAAAATGATCAAAATTTTGTTCCGACTCACGATGACTTAAACCCCAATGAAATTTCCAATTGGGCGCAAATTCATATTTAACATCTGTACGTATCGTTTGAAGAATATCTTCCACATAATCACCAGGTTGCGCAAACCCCATCTTAATTGAAGTTCCTGCAGGCAAATTGGCATATGAAGGACCACGATCTGATACCCGATAAAGATTGTCGTAAGTAAATTCCGTTGTCCAAAGTAGCTTTTCATCATCACTACGATAGGTCACACTTGGAGAAATCATTTCCTCATTAGCACCTATTTGAGCACGGAAACTATTGGTATCGGACTTCTCTCCAACCAAACGTACAGCCCAGTTATCATTGAGTACTTTATTAATATCAAGCGTTCCGCCAACATTGTCATAAGAACCCGCATATGCTCCAACTGAACTTTTGGAGTCAAAATTTGCATATTTGGTGACCATATTGATCACACCACCACCACCACTACGGCCATACAATACAGATGCAGGACCTTTTAAAATTTCAATTCGTTCAACATTGGCAGTACTGCGACGTATCTGTCCACTTTCACGCACACCATCACGATAGATATCACCAGAATCCGCACTAAAACCACGCAGCATAATGCCATCACCACGCATATCGTAGCTGGTTGAAACGCCTGGTGTGCCTTGTAACATGACACTTAGATCATTTGCGCCATAAAGCTTATATTTAGAAACATCAATTGTATCAATCGTTTGTGGTATATCTTTTTTATCTAAACCATTTCTCGTAACATTGGCTTGTTTATAATCCACATATGTTTTTATTGGATCACCATCAGCCATCGCCTCAATGACAATCGTGGGAAGCGTTGCTGTACTTTTTTTCTGTTCTTCACTGCTATCTGTATTTGCAAATGTTAGAGAGGAAACAAAAAGTCCTCCCGTCGACAGCATCATTAAAGTTAAGCTTTTTTTAACAAAAGGCATGATTGCACCGAAAACATAATGAGAATAATTATCATTATAATACAATTTCTCACCAAAATTTACAATAACATGCTAATTTAACTACAAATTAATAATGGTTTAAAAAATAAACATGAAAATTACATTAAAGCAAATAAGATTATTTTTACTTATTTAGAAATTAAACTAAAAAATAACTTTAATACTTACAATTAAAATATATGAATCTCTTAATTTGAGAATCTTAAAATTTTTAGATATTTTTTATTTATTGCTTAATTTACTTTCATCCAGATATTTTATATTCGCTTGGCTAACCAAACAGTATGCCCTGTACAATCACGGTCTTCAGCAATCATCTTTATCACTTCAAAATTATACTTTTTAAATAGTTCGTAGTACTCAGCGGATGATAAGCTGCCATGATACAGCGCATCACCAAACATCTCTCCAACCGCTTCACCCTGTGATGGTCCACTGGTAAACATTAAAGCAGCGCCAGCTTTTGTATATTGATTAAAAATTTCAAACATATCTCTCTGATGTTGTGGTGTAAGATGAAAAAAGCTATCCCAAGCGAGTATTGCATCAAATTTGCGATCTAAATTTACTGTTCGCATATCAGCTAAAATCCAAGTGTGATCAGGAAAATTCTGTTGCGCCATTTCTATCATTACATCAGAACTATCAACACCTGTCACAGTATTCGCTTGCTCAATCAAATAAGCTGCAATTGGTTTTGCAGAGCCACAGCCCAAGTCAAGAATATGGGAGTGAGCGGGAATTAAAGTTAAAAAGCGATCCAACCACGCTTTTTCATAAAGAAATTCCCCGCGTAATTCAGTCCATGCACGAGCATGCTTTGTATAAATTTCAATAATATTTTCCGCAAGATGCGTATAGTTTTCCATGTTGTTGTTATTTAGCCCAAGCTTTTGACTCAATAGAGTATAGAGCTTTTCACGCTGTAAAATCTGAAATTTATTTCTATACGGCTTTATCATCATTTATATAAAAAGTAGAAAAGTTGCCTTGATCAACCCAAATATAAGCGGAGTTTCTCAAATAAAATCATAAAACTTTAGGCTGAAATTAGATCTAAGCCACCACAAAACAAGCAATATCACGTATAATTTAGCCCGCTAGCTAACAGCCCGCTCAAGAGATTTTTGATATGACAACTATTATCAAACAAGATGACTTGATCACATCGGTCAAGGACGCGCTTCAGTTCATTTCGTACTATCATCCACAAGACTTTATCCAAGCGATGAGCCGTGCTTATGATCGTGAAGAGAACCAAGCTGCAAAGGATGCAATTGCACAAATCTTAATTAATTCACGTATGTGTGCAGAAGGTCATCGTCCAATCTGTCAAGATACTGGTATTGTTAACGTATTTGTTGACGTGGGCTTAGATGTTAAATTTGATTTAACTATGAGCTTAGATGATGCGATCAATGAAGGTGTACGCCAAGGTTATTTAGAAAATAGTAACGTACTCCGCGCTTCAGTTTTAGCAGATCCTGCTTTTGGTCGTAAAAATACCAAAGACAATACACCTGCTGTAATTCACTACAAACTCGTTCCAGGCAATAAAGTCGATATTACTGTTGCAGCGAAAGGTGGTGGTTCAGAGAATAAATCTAAACTGGCAATGCTTAACCCTTCTGACTCGATCGTAGATTGGGTACTTAAAACTGTACCAACGATGGGTGCGGGTTGGTGTCCTCCAGGAATGCTCGGTATTGGTATTGGTGGTACTGCTGAAAAAGCCATGATGCTTGCAAAAGAATCGCTCATGGAAGAAATCAATATGGACGAGTTACTTCGCCGTGGTCCACAGAACCAAATCGAAGAACTGCGTATTGAAATCTTTGAAAAAGTAAATGCATTGGGTATCGGTGCACAAGGCCTTGGTGGTTTAACCACAGTGCTTGATATTAAGATCAAAGACTACCCTTGTCATGCTGCTGGTAAACCAGTCGGTATGATTCCAAACTGTGCTGCAACTCGTCACGCTCATTTCCAATTGGACGGTTCAGGTATTGCACATATTCAAGCGCCTTTACTTTCAGATTATCCTGAAGTGACTTGGGATACGTCAACATCTAAACGTGTTGACTTAGACAATATCACACAGGAAGAAATGAACTCATGGCAACCGGGCGATACATTATTATTGAACGGTACCATCTATACAGGTCGTGATGCTGCGCATAAACGCATGGTTGACATGTTAAATAAAGGCGAACAACTACCTGTGGATCTCAAAGGTAAATTCATTTACTACGTGGGACCTGTAGATCCTGTAGGTGATGAAGTTGTAGGCCCTGCTGGTCCAACAACAGCAACGCGTATGGATAAGTTCACACGTCAAGTCCTTGAAGCAACTGGCTTGTTTGGTATGATTGGTAAAGCGGATCGTGGACCTGCTGCTGTTGAAGCAATCAAAGACAATAAAGCGACTTATTTAATGGCTGTTGGTGGTGCTGCTTATTTAGTATCTAAAGCCATTCGTGAAGCAGAAGTTGTTGCATTTGCTGACTTAGGTATGGAAGCTATCTACAAATTTAAAGTACAAGACATGCCTGTATCTGTTGCAGTTGATGTCAATGGTACTTCTATTCATGCGACTGCACCTAAAATCTGGCAAGCCAAAATTGGGAAAATCCCAGTGGTTGATGCTGTTGCACAATAATCTAATCTAAAGCTTAGATTAAGCTTGAAGATTAAATAGAAAGCACTCTATGATTAGAGTGCTTTTTTACTTTGAGTAAGATAATGAAAATAAAACAGGTGTTCTCACCAATACTTATAGCATGTTTATTTTTTGGGGTTCAGAGCTCTGTTTTTGCTAGCCCTGCGACAGATAAAAGCGTCGACAAATTGATGCAACTCTCCAATATCTCAGAGATTTTCAAACAAAGTACCCGTGATATGCAACCCTACTTTGACGATCAAGCAGAAGCACTTGTTCGCCAAGTGACGGGGGCTCAAACATTGAATATCGATCAGCAAAATGCAGCACTACAAATTAGTGCGCTGTATAGTGATATTCAACAACAGCTGGTGACTGACCCAGAATATCTCAATATGTTTAAATCATTATTTAAAAAGACCTTTACTGAAGAAGAAGTTCAAGCCAATATCGCTTTTTTAAGTACACCGATTGGACAATCTATCAATCAAAAGATGAACACGCTTATGACAGAAGTCATGCAAGAAACCGCAAAGTTTTCTCAAGAAAAAATGCTAAAAGTAGAAAATCAAAAAGCCCTGAAAGAAAAAATGGAAACGATTTTAAAGCCGATTCTTCAAGTTGAATAAGCTTTTACTCAACCATTTTATGATGTGAATTACAACCAGAACTTATATAGGTATTTTATGAAATTACTCCAACACTTACTACTTGCAAGCGCATGTATCAGCACAAATTTTGCTTTTGCAGCGCCCGCTTCAGACCAACAAGTTCAACAATTATTAAAAGTCATGAATATTGATGAACTGCTACAAGAAACCATACAACAAATTCGCCCTCAGTTGGATCAACAAGCTTACCAAATCATTCAAATGACGGTAAAAAAAGATCAGCTCAACCCACAAGAACAAATTGTCGCCAATGAGCTTGCTGACAAAATGTATGAGCAAAGTAAAAAAACCATTGCTTGGGATCAAATCAAACCTGTTTATCTTAAGATTTATAAAGACATATACAGTGCTGAAGAAGTTCAAGCTCAAATTGATTTTTATTCAAGTGCAATTGGACAGTCTATTTTGAAAAAAACACCTCAAGTTGCTCAAGAAACCATGAAAGTCATGAACAGCCAACTGATTAAAAGTGTACAAACCGCATCTGAAGACTTTAAAGAAGTGACTAAAAAGCTAGATGCTTTAAAAAAGGCCGCAAATACTCAATAAAACAAATAAGAAAAGAGAGCCACGCTCTCTTTTCTATATCAAGCATCATCTAGCGATAGATCACCAAGTCATTGGGTTCCAAAGTTTAAACTGCTGCCCCAAATGCACATCATCACTTACTTTGTACGGCTCACCTTTGATTTTTTCTTTAGGTTTAATCACACGTCCATCCGCAGTTACTTCAGCGACAAAATTAAGGCCTGGGGTCTTCAGTTGAGTCATCGCAATTTCTTTGAGTCCTTGTCGGGTAGGCATTTGCATTAAAGGCCCTACACGTAATAAACCCGCTTCACCATTTGGCCCACCGCGAAATTTTTCTTCTTCATATTTAACAAAATATTGCCCGCCAGCTTCTACTGAGAAATAAGCAACCTTGGGTTTCTGGAAATGAAAAACTGTTAATGGACGACTGAGACTTAATTTATAATCCCCCTCAGCCAGTTCAATCCAATAATAATGATTACTGATCAAGCTTGGAATTTTCTTACCATTTAGAAAAAAATTGTTTGGAATAATTTCTTGTCTATTCCAACGACTGTCTGGTCGATAAAAATACACAATCGCAGCTTGAGGATTCTGAGGCTTAACCAGCTTAAAGTATTGCCCCGGCTTTTGATTGACCCAAGATCCGGTAGAGAATGATGCAACTTTATATTGTTCAAGCTTTTCATGAACCAACGAATCTTCTTTTTTGAAATCGATAGGATCTAAAGTTGAAACAACTTTTGCAGGTTGCTGTTCAACAGATTGATGACTTTGACAAGCTGCCAACCCACAACTGATCAAAACGACTAGACCGATGTAACGCATGATTTTCCCTCACCGCGTATTTTTTATTTTCGTTTTTAATAAACCCTATTGTCTACAGCCAGCTTAACATTTCAATGACCATTTAAAAATAAAAAACGTGCAAATAGTCAAGCTACTTGCACGTTTCAGATGAATTGCACTGAGGATGTATCAGAATCCAGCTTTTAAGCTGATTTTGTATCCAACACCTTCAAATCTACTTTTTCAACTTCAGTATTTTCATGCTTTGGTTGACGTTCAGATTTGAACTCTGGTGCAGCTTTATCGTTAATCACTGCTTCATTGATAATCACAGTACCAATGTCTGAACGACTTGGTAAGTCATACATGGTTTCAAGCAATACATTTTCTAAAATAGAACGCAGACCACGCGCACCTGTATTACGCTCTAACGCTTTTTTCGCGATCGCACGTAAAGCAGAGTCTTCAAAAAGAAGGTCTACATTTTCCATCTCAAAAAGATATTGATACTGACGCGTTAATGCATTTTTTGGTTCTGTTAAAATCTGCATCAAGGCTTCTTGATCAAGCTCTTCAAGTGTTGCAATCACAGGTAAACGACCAATGAATTCTGGAATTAAACCAAATTTCACCAAATCTGCGGCTTCAACTTGACGGAATAATTCAGATACTTTTTTACTATCGTCTTTATTCTTTACGTCTGCGGTGAAACCAATGCCACCTTTTTCTTGACGTTGTTGCACAACTTTTTCAAGACCAGAGAACGCACCACCACAGATAAACAAGATATTTGCAGTATCAACTTGAATAAACTCCTGCTGTGGATGTTTACGTCCACCTTGAGGCGGAATTGACGCAACAGTACCTTCAATCATTTTCAACAATGCTTGTTGCACGCCCTCACCAGACACATCACGTGTAATCGAAGGGTTTTCAGATTTACGGGTAATCTTGTCAATTTCATCAATGTAGATAATACCCTTTTGTGCTTTTTCTACATCGTAATCCGCTTTTTGCAAAAGTTTCTGAATAATGTTTTCGACATCTTCACCAACATAACCAGCTTCGGTCAAAGTTGTTGCATCAGCCATTGCAAAAGGTACATCAAGCAAACGCGCAAGTGTCTGTGCCAGCAATGTTTTACCTGAACCGGTCGGTCCAATCAGCAAAATATTACTTTTAGCAATTTCAACGGCATCTTTAGGCTTATGCCCTGTTTGAGATACTTTTAAACGTTTGTAATGGTTATACACTGCAACTGAAAGTGTTTTCTTTGCTGTGTCTTGACCAATTACATACTGGTCCAAAGCCGCACGAATTTCATGTGGTTTTGGCAATGGACGTGTTGCCCAATCGCCTGTTTCCACCTGTTGACTCGTTTGCACTAAGTCTAAGCACACATCCACGCATTCATTACAAATATATGCGTCCTCGCCTGCGATCAGCTTACCGACTTCAGACTGCGTTTTACCGCAAAATGAACAATGCTTTTGTCCTTGAGGAAGATCGGACATTTTCACTCCAAATTCTTAAATCTTATCTATAAATGTTTAGTCTTGAGGTCGTTTACTTAATACCTGATCCACTAAACCATATTCTTTTGCTTGCTGTGCAGTCATAAAATTATCACGATCTGTATCTTTAGCGACAGTTTCGTAATCTTGACCACTATGTTCAGCCATTAAACGATTTAAACGTTCTTTGATGAATAAAATTTCACGTGCATGAATTTCAATATCCGATGCTTGACCACGGAAACCACCCAATGGTTGGTGAATCATCACACGCGCATTTTCCAAGCAATAACGCTTACCTTTTGCACCAGCATTTAATAAGAAAGCCCCCATAGATGCAGCTTGACCCATACAATAGGTCACTACATCAGGCTTAATAAATTGCATCGTATCGTAAATTGCCATACCCGCAGTCACTGAACCACCAGGTGAATTGATATATAAATGGATATCTTTATCTGGATTTTCAGCTTCTAAAAACAACATTTGCGCGACAATAAGATTCGCCATGTTGTCTTCAACTTCACCAGTTAAAAAAATCACACGTTCACGTAAAAGACGTGAAAAAATATCGAAAGAACGCTCACCACGTGAAGATTGTTCTACGACTACTGGCACCAAAGCGCTTTCAATTGATGGAACATACATACGTTATTTATTCCTGAATTCTTGTTACTTCACTCATGTTCACAATATGAGGGATAATTGCTGAAAATGCAAAATATTCCCAACTTAATATCAGATATTTTTTGCATAAGTATTGTGAATGGAATGATTAAATCCATGTTTAAGCTCATAAAAAAAGGCGCCAAAGCGCCTTTTTTTAGATCAAACAACTTAGCCTTGTTGGCGCGCTTGTTGCTCTTTTAACAAATCTTGATAGCTAACAACTTCATCAGTTACTTTAGCAGCAGCTAAGATATGATCAACAACTTGATCTTCTAACACTACGCCTTCGATTTGAGCACGTTGTTGCTTATCAGTTTTGAAATATTCAATCACTTCAGTTGGATCTTCATAAGAAGAAGCCATATCTTCGATATAAGCATCAACACGTGATTGGTCTACTTCAAGTTTAGCATCAGCCAATACTTTGCTTACCAATACACCAAGTTTAACTGCTTTTTCAGCTTGTTCTTTGAACAATTCATCTGGAAGCATGCTGCTGTCAAATGCTTTAGCACCTTGAGCACCAAACTGTTGAGTAAATTGTTGAATCATTTGTTGACGTTGACGGTCAATTTCTTGAGCCAACATAGATTCAGGAACTTCTACGTCATTTGCAGCAACAAGTGCATCAAAAGTTGCACCTTTTACTTGGTTACGTAGGCCATTTTTTACTTCACGTTCCATGTTTTTGCGAACGTCAGCTTTTAATTTCTCTACGCCTTCTTCTTCAGTTAAACCGAAGATTTTAAGGAATTCAGCATCAATTTCAGGAAGTTTTTGTTTTTCAACAAGCTTAACTGTGATTTTAAATTGAGCAGCTTTACCTGCTAAGTTTTCAGCTTGATAGTCTTCAGGGAAAGTTACATCAATCACTTTCTCTTCGCCTTTCTTCATACCAACGATACCGTCTTCGAAGCCAGGGATCATACGACCAGAACCTAAAACAAGTTTAAAGTCTTCAGCAGCACCGCCTTCAAACTTCTCACCATCAACAGTACCTTCAAAATCGAAAGTTACTTGCATGTCTTTTTTAGCCATGCCTTTAGTTTCAGTCCATTCAGCACGTTGCTTTTGAAGGTTTTCAAGCATTGCATCAACGTCTTTATCTGTTACTTCAGATGATTTACGTGATACTTCAAGACCTTCAAATTTAGCTTCAACTTCAGGATAAACTTCAACTGTAGCTTGATAAACTAAAGCATCATCTTTGTTTTCAACTTTGTCGATGTTTGGCATACCAACAGCATTGATTTTTTCTTGTTGAATTGCTTCAAATACTGTGTCACGAATGATGTCGTTTACAACTTCTTGGTAAATACCAGCGCCGTATTCACGACGTACAACGTTTACTGGCACTTTACCTTGACGGAAGCCGTTGATCTTCACAGTTTTGGCAGTGCGTTTCAAGCGAGCTTCAAACTGCTCGTTAATACGGCTCGTCGGTACAGATACATTTAAACGACGGGCAACGCCCGAAACCGCTTCAGAAGTTACTTGCATGGCTTCCTCGATAGAATTTAATAATTACAGTTTTTCAAAAAGTGCCACATTATATGACAACATTTGAATATATACAAAACACCTGTGTAAATCATTTTATTTCGATCACTGATTTTCTCATTGTGACGCTTTTTTTAATAAATTATCTTCGACTCGATGACAAAGATAAAAATTTTGTATTTTTATATGAATTTACCAAATTCAAATACTTTAGTGACATTAGAATAAATTTATTTACATTTTGAAATATCTAGAAATAAAATTAAATAAATAAAATTCAAAAAGTTAAGTGAAACTTCAATACATTTTTAATTCATTTTCTCATCATAAACATTTAAAACCATCGACAATTTCAATTTCAAACAGATGCAATAAACAATAAGAATCATTATTATTCGCATACAAATTTACACTACTCTTTGTGAGTTCACGTATGTCTTTTATCAAATCACGCAAAAAGATTGTTTCTACTGCAATCGCATCTTCACTTTCAGTTATTGCAACATCAGCCATCGCTCAAGACGAAATCGCAAAGCTTCCAACAATTAAAGCACAAGCGACTGTAGAACAAAGTTTAAAAGTAGATGAGTCTGCCAATAAAAAATTTGTTGCACCTTTATTAGATACACCTAAGTCTGTATCAGTTATTTCAAAACAATTGATCGAAGATACTAAAGTAACCACTTTAAGTGATGCCCTCCGTACAGTACCTGGCATTACCCTAGGTGCTGGTGAAGGCGGTAACCCAAATGGTGATCGTCCATTTATTCGTGGTTATAACTCTGAAAGTTCTATGTTTGTGGATGGTGTTCGTAATTCCACTTCTCAAAACCGTGAAATGTTTGCTATCGAGCAAGTAGAAGTCACTAAAGGTTCTGCTTCAGCGATGAGTGGTGCTGGAACTTCTGGTGGTAGCATCAATATGATTTCTAAAGTCGCTAAAAAAGGAGACTTTTTAGAAGGTTCTGTTGCTGGTGGTACAGATAACTACCAACGTATTACCCTTGATGGCAATAAAGACTTTGGCAATGGGGTTGCTGCTCGTGTCGCTGTAATGGGTCATCATAATGAAAAGGCTGGTCAAGACGATGGCTCTGAATATAAACGTGCAGGGATCGCACCAAGTATTACTTTTGGCTTAGACACCGCGACTCGCGCAACGTTAAGTTACTACTACTTAAAATCAGACGATACCCCAGATTCAGGTGTACCCTATTGGAATCCAACAAACAAAACTGCGACTGGTAAACCACTAGATGCTAAACAAGGTATTTATTATGGTTGGTTAGACCGTGATTTCCAAAAACAAGAAAACCAAAGTGGAACACTAAAGTTAGAACATGATCTAACGGATACTATTACTGTAAGTAATACTGCTGTATTTACAAACTCTAAAAATGATTACCTTTGGACTCAACCTGATGATTCTAAAAAGAACATCGCAACTGACCAAGTATGGCGTCGTGTAAACTCTCGTATTTCGGATACAGACACATTTACAGATCAATTGGCTTTAACAGGTAAATTTAATACTGGTTCTTTTAAACACAGTTTTAATGCTGGTGCTGAGTATAGTAAAACAGAATCTGATAAAGGCTCATATACTGTAACTAATTCAAAGGGTCTTTCTGGTGGCGGTTTAACAGGTACTGGAGCTTGTAAAGGTCAAACACCGGTAAGCAGTGAATATTGGTGTACATCTGCTTATAACCCTAACTCTAAAGATCCATGGTTAGGTAATATTAGTCCTAATAAAGCAACCACAACGACTACCTCAGAAAATACATCTGTTTACATCTTAGATAACATTGAAATTACACCAAAGTGGTTATTAGACCTTGGAGTACGTTGGGATAAGTTTGAAACAGAAATGAAAACCAACGCAACGGGCATTAAAGTTGCAAGTAATACAGATTTCTTCAACTATCAAGCAGGTGTGACGTTCAAACCACTTGAAAATGGTTCAATTTATGCTAGCTATGCAACTTCATCAAACCCTGTTGGTGTAGATTTAGGCGATGGTTCTGAGGCAATAAGCTCAACACTAAATAATCTTGATCCAGAAGAAGTGAAAACTTATGAAGTAGGTACCAAATGGGATCTATTAAATAAAAAATTAAATTTAACCGCGGCAGTTTTTCGTACTGAAAAAACTAATACTCGTGCAACTGATAGTTCTGGTAATACCCAAAACATTGGTGAAACTCGTGTAGATGGAGTTGAACTAGGTGCAAACGGTAATATTACAGACAAATGGGCTGTATCTCTAGGCTATACGTACTTAGATAGTGAAATTGTAGATGCAGGCTTTACGAAAGATTCCTCAGGAAACTATGTAACAAATCCTGTTAATGGCAATCAAGTTCAAAACGTTGCTAAAAACTCCGCAACACTTTGGACAACTTACCAAGTGCTTCCTCAGTTGAATTTAGGCGTTGGTGCAATTGCTATGGACAAAGTTTATGGTGATGCAGCTAATACTAAATTTGTTCCTGGCTATGTACGTTATGATGCAATGGCTCGTTATAACGTAAACAAAAATGTTAACTTACAGTTAAATGTAAACAACCTTTCAGACAAGCGTTATTTTACTAAAGCTTATGCATCTCACTATGCAACAGAAGCAGAAGGTCGTAGTGCTGTAGTTTCTTTAAACTTTAAATATTAATTGACAGAATAAATCCATAATTATTTTATGGATTCATTTTAAATGATATAAAATAGCCTCTGTACAGAGGCTATTTTTCTATAACCGATTACTCTGCAATCAATTTGATTAAAAGGTATTAAGATGATCCATCATATTCCTAATGTATTAAGCAAAGAACAAGTTCTATATTTTAGAAATACAATGCAAAGTACAGAATGGATTAGTGGTCAATATACAACAGGCTCACTTTCAGCCAATGTCAAAAAAAATCAACAACTACCAGAAAATCATCCATTAACACAACAATTAGGCAATATCATCTTAGACGCTATAGGACAAAATGCTCAATTTTTATCAGCAGCATTGCCACTAGAAATTCTTCCGCCATATTTTAATCGTTATGAAAATAACCAATCTTTTGGATTTCATGTTGATAACGCCATCCGTAATATTCGCGGTACTCAGCAACGTATCCGTACTGATCTATCTTGTACTGTTTTTTTAAGTGAACCTGATGAATATCAAGGTGGTGAACTCGTTATTGAAGACACTTATGGCTATCATGAAATCAAACTCCCTGCGGGAGATCTAATTCTGTACCCTTCCACGAGCCTTCATGAAGTAACAGCTGTGACTCAAGGTGCTCGCATTGCTTCTTTTTTTTGGCTTCAAAGTATGATTCGCGATGATGCTAATCGCCATATGTTATTCAATCTAGATCAAAGCATTCAAAATTTAAGAATTGAATTAGGCGATATGCACGCTGAAGTCGTTAAACTCACCAGTCTTTATCATAATTTAATTCGTAAGTGGGCTGAATTGTAATCCCCATCCTGTGAAATTGATTTTCTCAATCGGTAAGTTTTCTCATGAGTAAAAAAATCCAAGCACCACTCACTCAAATTCCAACATATTTACAGACCATTGCGGATTACGAGAAACAAGCAGAACAGCATCTGCCTGAAAACACTTGGCACTATTTGCAAGGTGGGGCGATGGATGAGCAAAGTGTTCAAGAAAACTTACAACAATTTAAAAATATTCAACTGATTCCAAGACTGCTCAATGACTTAACTCAAGGCTCGACCGAATGTGAGATTTTAGGACAAAAATTTCCTCATCCAATTTTTCTTGCACCGATTGGACATCAACAATTGTTCCACCCTGACGGCGAAGCTGCGGCTGCACTAGCGGCCGAAGTTTTAGGAAGTAATATTGTACTAAGCACTTTCACCAATACGGATATGCGAAGTTTCAAACAAGAAAACCCTTTGAAATGGTTTCAACTGTATTGGCAAGGTGATCGTGAGAAATCATTGGCCTTAGTTCGACTCGCAGAACAACAAAATTTTAAAGCACTTGTAATTACAGTAGATTCACCGCATACAGGGATTCGTGATCGTGAACGTCGGGTGATTTTTCAATTGCCAGAAGGCATGCAACACCCCCATACACCCACCCACATTCCCCTACCCAAAATTTCTGAGCATCAACATCCTGTATTCAACGGTTTAATGCAAATTGCACCCAAATGGGCAGATATCGAATTTATAATTGCCCATAGCCATTTGCCTGTAATTTTAAAGGGTGTGCTACATCCACTCGATGCAAAAAAAGCAGTCGAAATCGGCGTAAAAGGCTTAATCGTTTCCAATCATGGTGGACGAGTACTCAATAGCAGTATTTCCCCACTGATCGCCTTAGCAAAAATTAAGGCCGTTGTTCCGCATGATTTTCCTTTGCTTTTGGATGGTGGAATCCGTCGTGGTACAGATATATTTAAAGCATTGGCTTTAGGCGCATCTGCGGTGTTGATTGGCCGTCCTGCGATCTACGGGCTCTCTGTTGCTGGTGCTTTAGGTGTCGCCCATGTGATTAAAATTTTAAAGGAAGAATTTGAAATTACCATGGCATTAATGGGAACTGCTACCGTAAAAGAAATCAATCAAGAATATATTTTTCAAGATTAAGTCATTCAAAGGAAATTTTTCTCTCAACTGATATTTTTTATGCAAATTAAGGAAATTATTTCCAAGATAATTGTTTTAGAATTAATCTCAAGTTAAACCATTTGTAAGTTATCAGTGTTTAGATTTATCTCGTGCTACCCACGTATAAGTTTATGAAAATTTACGGTGTTTTCATCATAAAAACACTTGTAAATTGAACAGATAGACACAATCTATATTTGTAGTAAGTTGCCTTTACCCAAGAGACGAGCAACAACAACTACACAAGGAGTTCCCTCATGATGTTGGCTGATCCAAGTAAAAAATATCGTCGCATGTACCAACGTGTAGACTTGCCTGACCGTCAATGGCCAAATAACGAAATCAATAAAGCGCCAATTTGGATGAGTACCGACCTTCGTGATGGTAACCAAGCGATTTTCGAGCCAATGAATATTGAACAAAAATTCAAAATGTTCGAAATGTTGGTCAAAATTGGCTTTAAGCATATTGAAATTGGCTTTCCTTCAGCATCACAAGTTGATTTTGATTTCACCCGTAAGTTGATTGAAGAAGGTCATATTCCAGATGACGTTTATATCGAAGTCTTAGTGCAAGCGCGTGATCATTTAATTGCACGTACTTTTGAGGCTTTACAAGGTGCAAAACGTGCCATTGTGCATATCTATAACTCAAATTCACCCACTTTCCGTAAAAAAGTATTGAATGTTGATGTCAATGGTGCAAAACAATTGGCCATCAATGCAGCAAGCAAAGTAAAAGAATATGCCGCAAAACAGCCTGAAACTGAATTTATTTTCCAGTACAGCCCAGAATGTTTTACAGCAACAGAATTAGAGGTTGCTAAAGATGTCTGTGATGCAGTGACTGAAATTTGGGAAGCATCACCTGACAATAAAGTCATTTTAAATTTACCTGCAACTGTTGAGGTTTCAGGTCCGCATGTCTATGCCGACCAAATCGAATGGATGCATCGTAATTTGCAACGTCGTGATGGTGTGATTATTTCAGTACATTGTCACAATGACCGTGGCTGTGGTATTGCAGCATCTGAGTTAGCGATCATGGCTGGTGCTGATCGTGTTGAAGGTTGTGTATTTGGGAATGGTGAACGTACTGGTAACGTTGACGTTGCTGCAATTGCATTAAACATGTACACACAAGGTGTAGCATGTGAGTTAGATTTCTCAAACATTAATGAGATTATTGCCACAATAGAAGAATGTACTGGCTTGCCTGTACATCCACGTCACCCATATGCTGGTGATTTGGTCTTTACTGCTTTTTCTGGTTCTCACCAAGATGCAATTAAAAAAGGCTTTGAATTCCAAAAAGATGAAGAAATTTGGGATATGCCTTACTTACCAATCGACCCTAAAGACTTAGGTCGTGATTATGATGCAGTGATCCGTGTCAACTCACAGTCGGGCAAAGGCGGTATTGCTTACTTATTAGAGTCTAACTATAACGTGGTTTTACCTCGTCGCTTACAAATTGAATTCTCACAAATTGTTCAGCAAGTTGCAGATGAAGAAGGCGTTGAAGTCTCAGCTCAACAAATTTGGACCTTGTTTAAAGACACCTATGTTGCTGCAAAAGATGCACATTATTCAGCGAAAAACTATAGATTGTCAGATGAAAATGGTAGCCAAGTAATTGAACTTGATGTGGTCATCAATGGTGAAACTCAGCGCTTACGTGGTGAAGGGAATGGTCCAATTTCTGCGATTTTAAATGCGCTTCAATTACCAATTGATGTCTTAAACTACGAAGAACGCAGTATCAGTTCAGGCGCACATGCAAAAGCGTTGGCATTGATCGAACTTCAAGTTCAAGGTACTGGTAAATCTGCATTCGGTGCTGGTGTGCATGACAATATCGTCACCTCTTCAATTGAAGCAATCATTGCGGCAACCAATCGTTTAATTGACCAAGGTGTTTTAAGTACTGAACAAGTGATCGCTGCTGCTGTATAAGCGATATCAATTAAAAGACTTTAGAAAGGATGCCCCCTAGTGGTATCCTTTCTTTTATTTATTGATGTTATCAAGCAATCTCTTCAAACAGCTTTATATCTTTTAAAAATAATTTAAAGATAAAAAGAGACGTGGAAATTTCATCCATGATTGTTTGAGATCAGACTGGTGTTGGTGAGTAGTGAACATGCTTGGTGATGAGAAGCAAAGTTTGACAAGATCGCTCTCTTATAAAGCTTAAGCTTTTCATTTTTTCGAAAGAAGAATACGTTGCGCCTCAGCAAAGTCAAAACATTCATTGTGACTCTACTAAACATCATCACTCATCCTGAAGTGAACTTTAATGATAAAAGCTATTGTGAAAACCATGGAATATCATTAATTTATTAGCCATACAGATGACTTAGATATCTCTAATATCCGTAATTTATCGACCTTCTAAAATTTTAAGGTGAACATTTCCAGTGTCTTTTCCAGCTGATTCAGTGGGGCTCGTTACTCCACAAAAGTTTGAATTTGAAGAACCGTTAGAGCTTGAGTGTGGTCGAGTATTGCCACGCTATGAAATCATGGTGGAAACCTATGGTGAGCTCAATGCAGATAAATCAAATGGAATTTTGATTTGCCATGCACTTTCAGGGCATCATCATGCGGCTGGCTATCACCATGAAGACGATAAAAAAACAGGCTGGTGGGATGCATGTATTGGACCGGGTAAAGCCATTGATACCTCGAAGTTTTTCGTGGTCGCACTCAACAATATCGGAGGTTGTAGTGGCTCAACGGGACCCACTTCACCTAACCCTGAAAATGAAAATCGCCCATACGGTCCCGACTTTCCATTAGTGACTGTACGTGATTGGGTTAAAACCCAAGCCCTCCTCTCTGATCGCTTAGGGATAGATGTTTGGTATTCAATCATTGGTGGTTCTTTAGGTGGTATGCAGGCTTTACAATGGTCTGTGGACTATCCTGACCGTTTACAAAAATGTGTCATCATTGCCAGCGCACCAAAGCTTTCCGCACAAAATATTGCATTTAACGAAGTGGCACGTCAGTCTATTTTATCTGATCCAGATTTTCACAATGGCCGTTATTTAGAACTCGATAGTTATCCAAAACGTGGCTTAATTTTGGCACGTATGGTGGGGCATATTACCTACCTTTCTGAAGAAGCCATGAAACAAAAATTTGGCCGTGATTTAAAATCAGGCAAGTTTATGTATGGTTTCGATGTTGAGTTCCAAGTTGAAAGCTATCTGCGTTATCAAGGCGAACAATTCAGTCGTAACTTTGATGCCAATACTTATCTGATCATGACCAAAGCCTTGGATTATTTCGATCCATCACGTGAATATGAACAGTCACTGACGAAAGCCCTATCTAATACCAAATGCCGCTTTTTAGTGGTGTCATTTACAACAGACTGGCGTTTTAGCCCAGAACGTTCGCAAGAGATTGTTAATGCCTTGATTACCAATCAAAAGCCTGTGAGTTATTTGGATATTGATGCTGAGCAGGGCCATGACTCATTCCTATTCCCTATCCCCTTGTACGTCAAATCCTTACGTGCATTTTTAGGTGGTATTGAACACCTTCATTCAACACCTAAGGAGGCTTTGTAATGCGTATTGACCAACAACTTGCAGAAAAATGGATTAATGCTGGTGCAAGTGTGCTCGATTTAGGTTGTGGTGATGGCGAATTATTGTCACAAATGAGCAAAAAACAGCAAATTCATGCTTACGGGCTAGAAATCGATCAAGAAAAGATTGCAATTGCCGTCAGCAAAGGGTTAAATATTATACAACAAGACTTAAACCTCGGTTTGGGACGCTTTGCCGACCAGTCTTTTGACTATGTGGTTATGGCACAAGCTTTGCAAGCTGTAGATGCACCTGATGTGCTTCTGCGCGATATGGTGCGTGTGGGGAAACAAGCAATTATTACGTTTCCTAACTTTGCGTATTGGAAAACACGGTCTTTCCTTGCACTGAAAGGCAAGATGCCTGTTTCTGATGCCTTACCGTATATGTGGTACAATACACCTAATATCCACTTATGCACCTTTCGTGATTTTGAAGCATTATGTGCTGAAAATCAGATTCAAATTATTGATCGACTCGCTGTAAATGGGAACCAACAAGGTAGCTTTTTAAGTAAAGCCATACCGAATTTGTTCGGCGAAGTCGCTATTTATCGAGTGAGCGCTCTATGAAGAAATTATTATTAGGCAGTACGTTATTTTTTGGGCTAGTGAGTATTCAAGCCCATGCGGACTATGTACCGCAGCAACAACAATCTGTATCAGCAATGGCAGCGCAATATGCACATATGAATGTGACAGATTTGCAAAAAGCAGCCAAAGCTGGCCAACCTGCTGCACAATTTTATTTAGCAACACATTTCCAGGCTGGTACTGGTGGTGTATCTAAAGACCTTAAACAAGCATTTACATGGTTTAAAGCTGCGGCTGACCAAGGTATTTCTGCGGCTCAGTTAAATGTTGGTCGTATGTATGCTGATGGCTTAGGCGTTTCTAAAAGCGAAACATCTGCGCGTCAATACTTTGAAAAAGCAGCAAGCCACGGCGATAACCGTGCAAGCTTTAATCTTGCGGTGATGGAAGAGCAAAAGAAAAACTACATGGGCGCTTATCAGTGGTATGAGCTTTCTACACGTGATGGTATGTTAGACAATAAAGTAATTAACATGTCGCAAACCAAGAAAACTGCTTTGGCTGCTAACTTAACTCAAGACCAAATTCGTACTGCAACACAACGTGCAGATCAATGGATTCAAGCTCAATAATTTGATTCTCATCGATCATAAAAGCACCTTCGGGTGCTTTTTTTACTGCTATCCATTTAATAAGTATTTCAACTGGGATTGTTGACAATGCAAGACCTATTCAAACAATTAATTCAATATGAATGCGGGTTGCATCATCGTGATCGTCAAAACTTTCAAATACTTGATCAACGGTTACATCCAGATTTTAAAGAAATTACCAAATCAGGGTGGGTTGTGCATAAAGCCCAAATGATTGAAGCACTTTTAAACGATACAGATAGCGACATCATTCAAGCACAGGATTTTCAAGTTCAGTCGTTATCTGATCATAGCGTTTTACTGACCTATCAAAGCCATCAAATCAATGTGGCAACTCAAGCTCAATACAATGTAGCTTTACGCAGTTCAATTTGGGTTATGAATGATCACGGTATATGGCAAATGATTTTCCATCAAGGCACCACTTGTGCATTTGAGAAGTAAATCGAGTTCTTCTATGTATGGAAAAATATGCAAAAGAAAAAATATTATGCTTCACGCAAACAAATGATTCCTTTGGCGATTTTTGCTGGAATTTTGGCCTGCCCCTTTTGGGCTGCAACCGTGCTTTTGATCTGGGAAATGTTTGAATGGAAGAATGGCTTAAAAAGTCTCTTTTCGCTATTTCTTGTTACGCCATTGGGTCTCATTGCTTATTTTTTCAGTCATAAAGCTATTCAGATGTTTAGCAATCAACGCCCTATTTTAACCCTCTCCCAAGACATGATTAGAAGCATTGATTTTAAAGGTCGAGTGATAATTAAAAAACACATTAAAATACCAGAGATCTATGAAGTTGAGCTAAAAAAAACCTTACTCGATCGGCAGTATTATTTACTTTTTATCATGAAAGATAACAGCAAACAGAAACTCAATGTTGGGCTAGGTTTTATGAAAAATGAGGATGTTCTCGATTTAAAACAAGAATTGGACAAACGCATTAGTGCAAAAGCAAAACACATCCAGTAAAGCGTAAAGAACAAGAGAATTTAGCCATATTTTATGACACAGATTAAGTTAAAATAACTCAATTTTAAATTTTGAGTCTGCATCATGTCATCAAAAGATTGGTTATCTCAAGGAACACTGGTACTCGCAAGCAATAACAAAGGCAAAATTGCTGAATTTGAAAAATTGTTTGCTGAATTGGCTTTACCCGTTGAAGTGATTCCTCAAGGTCGACTGAATATCGAAGACGCGATTGAAGATGGTTTAAGCTTTATTGAAAATGCAATTATCAAAGCACGTCATGCAAGCCGTATTTCAGGTAAACCTGCGATTGCAGATGATTCTGGGATTTGCGTTCCCGTATTAGGTGGAGCACCTGGAATTTACTCTGCACGTTATGCAGGTGAACATGGCGATGATACAGCCAATAATGCAAAATTGCTGGAAAACCTTAAGCCTTTACGCCAAGACGATCAAGCGATTGAAGCAATGTTCGTATGTGTATTGGCATTGGTTGAACATGCAGATGACCCTTTACCACAAATCTTCCAAGGAATCTGGCAAGGTGAAGTACTCGAGCAAGCTCGTGGTGAAAATGGTTTCGGTTATGACCCACTGTTCTGGTTACCCGAGCTAAATATTTCAAGCGCAGAAATGAGTAAAGAAGAAAAGAACAAAATTAGTCATCGTGGTCAGGCGATGCAATTGTTTAAAGCAAGCTTGAAATAAGCAGTTAAAACCAGCCGTTTAAAATCATACGATTTTGTTAGATTCCTCCTCGCCCTTGAGCAAAGGAGGAATACAATGAGTCTCTCTAAAGCTTATCTAAAACGAAGCGAAATAAACCGATAAAACTATAAAAAATGAATCAATGCACCGTATAGGACACATACCACACAACTGACTATCGTTCCTGAAGCAATATATTTTGCTGAAACTCCAGTGCCTTGATAGTGGGTTTCCAATGCGACAATATTGGCGGCTGGCGGTAAACAAAACAGTAAAAACATCACCCCAATATATTGATGGATCTGTGGAACCGGTAAAAAGAAATAAGCCAGACTGCACAATACAACACCACAAACTAACTTTAATATTGCGAGCTTAGTACTGGACAGTAAGTCCTCGATATAGACTTTGGTTTTTCTTAACCACATCCCCAATACACACATACCGGTAAAACTCATACTCCATTTAGCCAGAGTATAAATCCAATTAATCCAATCATTTGCCTGAAACTGTTGCACATCAAAACAACGTAAAAGCCCGGCAATGATCAAGGCAATCACAGGTGGCGATTGCAATACTTTTTTGATAAGCAATTGTTTGGATTGTGGAGCTGAGCTCACCGAAGTCACAGCCCAAGAGTTTCCAAAAATTGAAACCCCGATATAAAGCGGTATCATCAGCATACTATTGTCTGGGCCAAATATAGCCAAGGCAATTGGAAAGCCGAGCCATGCCATATTGGTATAGCTAAAACACAATGAAGCTAAACGATCTTTAGACAGCGTGAGATAAATAAAGAAAAGCGTAAAGCATGAGAAAAAAGCAAATAAGATTAAAGCAATACTGCCCGATTTATAAAATACCATATTGTAAATAATCACAATCGGGATAAATAAGCGAGCCAGCAGCAAAGACATGAATGATTTTAAATTTAATGAAAATTTGCTATTCGCCAGTATCAGCCCACAGATAAATGATAAAACTGGAAATAACAAAGCCACAATACTACACCTTATTCTCAAATCATGAACATACTAGCATTTTCCAAATATAGATGACGTTGAACATATCAAAATAATTTATAAATATTGTCTGTCTTTAAATTGAAATATTAGTGTCACTTTTTTGTCATGGATAACTGTTGTTATAGCTGTTATTAAATAGGAGTTAAAACTATGGCTGGATTATCGATTTGGCATGTACTTATTTTTGCAATTGTTGTGATTCTACTATTTGGTACATCAAAGCTGAAAAACTTAGGTAAAGATGTTGGTGGTGCCGTCAAAGATTTTAAGAAATCAATTAAAGAAGAAGAGGCAACAACTGCTTCACTGACTGAAACGCGTACCCTAGAACATCAAACAAGCAATACTGATGTGAACTCTACAGTAAAACACTAATCGGTGAGGCGTAGATCATGTTAGATGTTGGATTTTCAGAACTGTTAGTGTTTGGGATCATTGCTCTCTTGGTATTGGGACCAGATAAACTTCCTGAAGCTGCGCGTTTTGCTGCCAAATGGTATAGCAAATTTAAACGTGCAATTAGTAGTGTCCAAAATGACATCGACCGTGAATTACGTCTTTCTGAATTTAGAGAACAAATGCAACAAGAGATGCAAAAAATTCAAGAACTTGAACAAAAAATGCAGGCTCAGATGCAGGAGTTACAGCAACAAAAAATTGCTGTAGAACAAGAAAGTCATCTCGCAATAACAGACAATAAAAAAATTCACACGACTTATCATAAACTTGATATTACGGTTCCCGCTATTTATATGTCAAAGACTTGGTTAGATAAACAAAACTGTACTGTAACTCGACCACAAATTGTTCTTGTTAAAGAAGTACCGCAATTGAAGGTGGCTGTATGAGCGACTCATTAGCACCACAAGTACATGATGCCTCATCTACCGAGACGCCGCCTTTAGATGCGATGCCAATTACTCAACACCTGATGGTGTTACGTAAGCATTTATTTAAAATTGTTGGCGCGCTCATTGCTATATTTTTTTGTTTATTGCCATTTGCCAATAAGACCTATATTGCGTTATCAGAACCACTCAGAAAACAATTACCTGCAACCTCAACCATGATTGCAACTGATGTTACAGCAACCTTCATGGCGCCGTTTAAGTTAAACTTCTTTATTGCGCTGATGCTGGCGATGCCCTTTATCATCTATCAGCTTTGGGCCTTTATTAAACCAGCGTTATACGAAAAAGAAAAAAATCTAGCGTTTCCATTGCTGTTTGGCAGTATTGTGCTGTTTTATTCAGGGATTGCTTTTGCTTACTTTATTGCATTGCCATCTATCCTGCATTTCTTTATCAGTGTTTCACCAGAAACCGTCGCGCCAATGACCGATATCAATAGTTATTTAAGCTTCTGTCTAAAATTATTTTTGGTCTTTGGTGTGACCTTTGAAATCCCAATTATTACTTTAGTGTTAATTTTAGTTGGCTTGGTCACCACTAAAACATTGGCTGAAAAGCGCCGCTTTATCGTGGTGGGATGTTTCTTCGTATCTATGTTTATTACCCCTCCAGATGCAATTTCAATGATCATGCTCGCAATTCCAATGTGGATGCTATTTGAGTTGGGTTTATTGCTGGGTAAAGTGATTGAAAAACGTAAAACTGTAGATGCTTAAGGATCAAAATAAAAAAGCGTTTTAATATTTAAATGACTTCTTTTGAGGTCATTTTTTATTTTAAGAATGTTAATTTTTTTTTAAAACAATTATAAAAATAAGTCTATCGCTTAATCTCCTGCCCTTTTATTCAAATACATTAGATCTATTGCACAAGTCGAAAAATGATCATGTTGAGTGAATTATATTTCGATTGGAAGTTCCTTCTCCCCCTCGGGAGAAGGTTAGGATGAGGGGAATTTTATGTTGATCTATGCTTTAAATAAGCGTTTATAAAAGAAGTCTATTCTTAAAATCTCTTTATGAAACATCCCTATTTTAAAAACAACTAAAAGTTAATCCTGTTTATTCAATTCACCAAATACATATCAGGCTTAATCAGTCACAACCTATTTTTTATAGAAAGTGAACAGCACAGTAATTATCTAAATACAAATATGACAATCCTATTACTTTCTTAAAATAAGATTAAATTTAACCAATATTAAATATAAGAGTAAGAGATCTTACACATTTGTTCTGTATGTTTTTAAGCTGAATCAAAATCACATTTAATCAAGACTTAAAGCCAAAGGGAATCGTATGACAGACCTCACGCCATATCATGAAAATCAAGAGTTAGATAACAATACTTCGAATAACACGCATTTCCGTGACATTTTAGAACAACGGATTTCTCGTCGTAGTTTAATTACAAAAACAGCAAGCGGTGCAGCGGCTCTCGCTTTAGCATCGAGCCTAGTCGGCTGTAATGACGACGATGACAATAATTCAACCTCAACAACGACCGTTAAAAAACCTGAAAAATTCACCTTTAACCCTGTTGCAAAAAACCTCAATGACATCGTCACTGTTCCTGCTGGTTATGAAGCAAATGTGCTTTATGCTTTAGGTGATCCATTAACACAGACAATCCCTGACTGGGATGACAATAATGTTCCTTCAGGGGTCAGCTTTACAGCGCGTTCAGGCGATTGTCATGATGGTATGAGTTATTTTGGCTTAAATTCCAATAGCTCTAAATATGATGCGAAAGCCTCAAACCGTGGCTTACTGGTCATGAACCATGAATACATTAACCAAACCTTCTTACACCCTAAAGGTGCAACAAAAGTAAATGGTCGTCGCCCAGAAGATGAAGTGATTCGTGAAGTCAATGCACACGGTGTTTCCATCATTGAATTAAAGAAAGATGCAACTACACAAAAAGTAGAGATTGTTAAAAGCTCTCCATTTAATCGCCGTATTACAGCATCAACAGTCATGGACTTTGCAGGTACAGTTGCGGGTTCAGACTTGGTGAAAACCAAATACTCAAGCTCAGCAAAGCAAACACGTGGCACACATAATAACTGTGGTAATGGTTACACACCTTGGGGGACTTACCTCACCACAGAAGAAAACTTTATTGGATACTTTGTGCGTAATAAAGGTGACGATGCAAAACGTAGTGCGGCTGAAATCATCGCACTGAATCGCTATGGTTTAAAAGATGGTGCCAGCTCACGTTATGGCTGGGAAACTTCGATTGGGGCAATCGAGAGCCAAGACTTATATGACCGTTGGAACGCTTCAATTACCGCTGACTCAGCAGACAAAGATTATCGCAACGGCGCAAATACCTTTGGTTGGATTGTTGAAATCGATCCATTCGATAGTCGTTCAAACCCAGTTAAACGGACATCTTTAGGTCGCTTTGCACATGAAGACTGTCGTTCAAGTCGCTTAATCGAAGGGGAAAATCTGGCCTTCTATATGGGCGATGACTCACGTGGCGAATATATCTACAAATTTGTATCTGATGCGAAGTGGGATGCAAAAGATGTCAATGGTGGCTATCGCGCTGGCGATAAATATATGAACAGTGGCAAGTTATATGTTGCGCAATTCAATAATGATGGTACAGGTAAATGGATTGAATTGGCATACGGTAAAAATGGTTTAAATGATAGCAATACCGTCTATCCTTTTAAATCTCAAGCCGATGTCACTACTTTTGCACGTTTAGCTGGTGATTCGGTCAAAGCCACCAAAATGGATCGTCCAGAATGGGTTGCGGTGAACCCTGAGAATGGTGAAGTCTATGTCACTCTAACCAATAACTCGAACCGTGGTACAGCACATGCATTAGATGCCGCAAATCCACGAAACTATAGCGACCCAGAAGGCGGTAAAGGCAATGTAAATGGTCACATTATCCGCTTCCATGAAAAAGATAATAAAACCACTGCTGAAAGCTTTACTTGGGATATCTACCTCTTTGGTGCCGAAGCAAAAATGGCCAGTAACATCAACTTATCTGGGTTAAATGATAACAATGATTTATCTTCACCAGATGGTATGTGGTTTGACCCACGTGGTGTCCTTTGGATTCAAACCGATGATGGTGCTTATACAGATACCACCAACTGTATGATGCTTGCTGCACTCCCAGGTAAAGTCGGTGATGGTGCAAAAGCAATAACATCTGCTGGGCAAGAAACGATCGTGGGTAAACAAGTCACTGATGAAAACCTGCGTCGCTTTCTAACAGGTCCAAAACAATGTGAAATCACGGGTGTCACCATGACACCCGACTACAAAGCCATTTTTATCAATGTTCAACATCCAGGTGAAGACTCACCTAGCTTTGATAAGCCATCAAGTAACTGGCCTGCCTCACAAAAAGATCCAAGTAATAAGACCGCTCGCCCACGTTCTGCAACGGTCGTCATTACTCGTAAAGATGGCGGTGTAATTGCTGGCTAATCAACTAAATTTATTTTTTTAAAGCCATAGTGACGAAAGTTGCTATGGCTTTTTATTTTCAATAACGCGCTTAATCTCGACTAACTCGCCCATATGTTCACCTTGTTGTGTTTTTTCGATCCAATCAATCTGCGTACTGCTTATTCTTAAAAAGTTGGAACAACGCGTCCCATAAATTGGACTTTGAATAAATGTTGAAGACAACAAAGCTTCCATTTCAGGATTAATTCCAGTATTGGGCAGTAAATCAGGAATAATTTTTCGTTCATCTTCTAAAATATCCCAAACAGCGAATTGTAGATCTTGCTCTGGGATAGCAGGAACTTGCAACATGGGTAAAAATTCTTGGGTAAAGCGTTGACGTAAATGCTTGGTTTTTTCCCAATCGTCTGACATCAAGCCATTTGAAACGACAAATACACCTTGGGATAACACTTGTGGAGCTTCACCACGATTACTCATATAAACAGCTTGCTGTCGATCACCCACAAATAAGTTAAAACCCGCATAATCTCTTTGCTGCTTTTCCAATGCTTGTGCAAAACGAATTGGTGTTTGATCTGACGCTAAAAAGGCTTGAATCAAATAGCCACGCGTAGTGGGATAAGTTTGTTTATCAGCACCATCACGATAATTGGTAATCACTGCCCAACGTCCCTGCGGTGTGACCCCCATCCATGTCCCGCCTGATTGCAAATCTTGCCCTGCAATAATCGGACTGTTCGACCATGACTGTAATTGAGTGCTTGGACGATGGTAGAATTCGTCACGATTTGAAATTAAACAAACAGGTAAATCATCCAAAACTTGCCAAGCCAATGCCACAATACACATAAAATACATTCCATGAAGTTTACACATTGAATGTACAACATTTTTAATATGTTTCAGCTAAAATCTGTGCAAAATAGAAAATCAAGGATTGGGAATGCTTACCTACCCGAATATTGACCCAGTTGCAATATCACTGGGTCCACTCAACGTCCATTGGTATGGGCTGATGTATCTCTTGGCATTTTTATGTGCTTGGGGCCTTGCCACTTATCGCGCCAAACAACGTGCTGACTGGAACTCTGAAATGGTTTCAGATTTGGTGTTCTATGGCGCACTTGGGGTTGTACTCGGTGGTCGTGTTGGTTATGTCTTATTTTACGAGTTTGGCAAATTTTTAGCAGATCCTATCTGGCTATTTAAAGTCTGGACTGGTGGTATGAGTTTCCACGGGGGCTTCCTTGGCGTAATGATCGCCATGCTTTTGTGGTGTCATAAATATAAGAAAACTTGGTTTGAAACACTGGACTTCATTGCACCCTGTGTACCGACGGGCTTGATGTTTGGTCGAATTGGTAACTTCATTGGTGGTGAATTATATGGTCGTCAAGTTTCTGACCCTAACTTTGCGCTAGGTATGATCTTCCCGACTGATCCACTACATTTGGTTCGTCATCCATCTCAGCTCTATCAAGCGCTGTGTGAAGGACTGCTGCTGTTCCTTATTCTATGGTTCTATAGTGCTAAACCACGCCCACGTTATGCTGTATCTGCAATTTTTCTAATGGGTTATGGCTGTGCTCGATTCTTTATGGAATTCTTCCGTGAACCTGATGCAGATCAAGGTTATATCCTGTTTGGCTGGATGACCAAAGGTCAAATCCTCTCATTCCCAATGATTCTGATTGGATTGTGGTTAATTTGGTACGCTTACCAAAAGAAAATTTTTGACTGGGGTCCACAAAAAAATACTTAAGCCTTATGGGCTAAGTTTAAAAAGGTGAAGCTAAGCTTCACCTTTTTTATGCTAAATTATCATTATTCAATTTAAACGAAATCACTATGCTTGAATTTTGGTTTGATCCTAAAGTCTCGGTTGCAAAGAAGCTCATTTTCCTTATTTTATTGGCACTGGTCACTATTGGACTATATTGGTACCAGCCTCTAACCCCTGATAATATTTTACTTTTTGCAGGTACAGGTATTATTTTTCTGATTTGTCGTTACTGTAAGGTTCATTTTGCAGCCCAACGTCCAACAGGATTTCTTTATCGTTTATTGACCTGGATTCCACTGGCTTTAGTTTTGGCATTGGTTTTTAAAAATATGAACAATGGTGAAATTTTAATCCCAGGCGCTCAAGGTATTGGTTTTATGGCCCTAGCGGTTTGTATTTTTTCACCACTCTCGCTACTCAATAAAAATTCATCTGAACAAGCGTCTAAATAATGTTAGATTTTTGGTATTCAGCGCGCTGTAGCCGTGAAATGAAAGTGATCATCTCAATCTTAACCTGTGTGATAATTTATTATTGCGCCACGATTGAGAAGTTAAGTCCAACGTTTACCGTGATATGTTTAGCAATTGGAGTCTCTACGCATTTATTAAGAATGCTAGGGCTAAAAATTGCTCAACATAATGTCTATGCTCAAGGTTTTAAAATTTTATTTTCAATCTACCCATTGCTTGCACTTATGCTTTTAATGGCTTTTTTACCCGCACAACATAAAATATTGACCTCGATTCAAGCCATTGGCTTTGCTGCATTGGGTCTATTTATCATGTCAATTTATCAAAATCGCGCAAAACGTTTTGACTAAAGGTGTTGTAGTAAAAAAGCATAGTAATAAAAAAGGAAGCCTTTCATTCCAAAAGCTTCCTTTTTTATCTTTTAATCCGTAATGGATTAAATGCTTTTGACTGTATAACTAAGCAGCTAAACGATAATATTCATAGGTTACATTTGGGTCTTTATACACATCGTAACTACGTTGTCTAAAATCAGAAACCCATTGAGAACCTGTAAATCCAGCAATATGGCCATAACGATGGCGACTGGTACTGTTGATGATATAAATATCACCTTCTTGAGGATTATCAAAGTCAGGACGAATTTGCTTATAACCAATCTCAGTTAAAGTCGAACCCCAATCTGAAGCCGCAACAGGATGATCAGAAAAACGTGCACCAGCTGATTCAAGCGCTATACGCACATATCTTGCACAACGATGTGCAGTAGTACTACGTGACATACTGACAAGTTTTTCAGTAAATTTACTAATATCGATTAAGCTTTCTTTCTTAAATGCTTCAGTTTGATTTTTAAAAGTTTCAAATGCTTTATTTTTTAAGTATTCATCTGGTCGAAAATTATTATTTTGATTTTCCGATCGAATCTGAATATGAACCGTGGGATTCACGTATTCATTCATATTAACATTGTGGTCGTAAATCATGCATTGTCCTCAAACTGCCCTTTTGAATTGATTCAAACCACCTTGTTTAAACCAATAACAACTTTTCACAAGCCATGAATAGTAATCAGCAATTCTTAAAATGTAGACTTAAAACATGTAAAAAAATATGTAAGTGTTAATAAATCTCATTTGTAACACCTCAAGCTACTGAAACTGCTGACATTACACAATTCATCATCTGGGTTTGTTTGTTTAAAAATTAATCAACAAAAGTTTACTCGGCCGTATCATTAAAATATTTTCTTAATCTAATCAACACATTAAACTGTCAATTCAGTCACACTTTTGTTTTATGAATTCAGAAAAATCGTATGCCAAAGAAAGATTTTTTCAATAAAAAGCTGACGTTATCAACATCAGTTTTTTAGAAATTATGCCGTCGGTGCTTAATAACAATCCCAGTTATACACCACTTTAGAGAAATCTCTTTTTTCAAGATCATCCGGATGAATAAAGAAGTTCCCTACGCCTGAGTCGCCCCACATGATCTCAATACCTTCAGCTTCACCTGTATCAATCTGCAACAGCAAAATATAATCTTGAATAGATTCATTGTATTCACGCGGGTCCGTTTGAGTAAAAAATGGATATCCCCCTAAACGATGACCGCTTGCGGAAAAAACTTCACTGTACTCATCACAGAACTCTTCCTCATCTTCTCTTTCATAAGGGTCTGTGACTTTTTGAGCAAAATCAAAATTATTCATATCAATATAGCTTTCTGCCTTCTCAAACTGAATCGCAGACTGCCCTGCGATAGGACTATAAATATCGCCCTCAGCAAAACTTGGAAAATCACTTTGTAAAAGTGCAAGATCTTGCTCAATCTTGTCATAAAAAACCACGCGAAAGCCATCTTGCTTTTTTTGATCATCAAAATTGAGACCATATAAATCATCATGCGGATTGATAAAAAACTGTAAAATTCCAGATTTTGGATAATGTTGATTTTCTGGCATTTCTGCAAAATTGATCTGCGCCAATAATTGTAGGTCATCCCCCTCCGCACTCTGCGGATATTGCTTTCCTACAGGTAAATAGGGATCTCCACCCACTTTGCTTTGCCAAATCTGTAAATCTTCAGTCGGCACTAATGATATTTCTATACTGTCTTTTTTTGTCGCAATAATTTGCGTTTTATATGGCTGTAAACATGCTGGGAGCTCATTCAAATTTATACTCATTTTCAAATACTCTTAGTTTTAGCTGTTAGATGGATGCAAAACAGAAAATAATCTAGCTTAAAAAGAAACTCAGATTAGTATAAACTCTGAAGCTATTCAGAAACATTACGAATGGGTAATCATGCGACATAATCTGTCATTTATGTCGTATAGACGCCCTAAATTGGACACTATATGAAAGCGTATTTAGACCTTCTACAACATATCCTAGACGATGGCGGTGACAAAGGTGATCGTACTGGTACAGGTACTCGTTCTGTATTTGGTCATCAAATGCGTTTTGACTTGTCAAAAGGGTTTCCGCTACTAACCACTAAAAAAGTTCATTTCCGCTCAATTGTGATTGAACTGCTGTGGTTCCTAAAAGGCGACACCAACGTTCAATATCTTAAAGACAATAAAGTTTCGATTTGGGATGAATGGTCTACCGCTGAGCAGACTGCCCGTTTTGGACGCCCTGAAGGGGAATTGGGCCCAGTCTATGGTCATCAATGGCGTAACTTTGGCGCAACGCAAAAAGACAATGGTTTGTTTGAAAATGATGGTTTTGACCAAATCAGTTGGTTGGTCAATGAAATCAAGACCAATCCAAACTCACGTCGTTTGATTGTGTCTGGCTGGAATCCAAATGAAGCAGGTAAAGTTGCCTTACCGCCATGCCACACTTTATTCCAATTTTTTGTTCAGGATGGAAAGTTGTCTTGCCAACTTTATCAACGTAGTGCAGATGTTTTCTTAGGGGTGCCATTTAATATTGCCAGCTATGCTCTACTGACTCATATGGTTGCTCAAGTTTGTGGTTTAGGCGTAGGTGATTTTGTCTGGACTGGCGGTGATACACATTTATATGTTAACCATTTTGAACAAGCAAAACTTCAGTTAACACGTGCCCCCTTACCATTGTGTCAACTCAAGTTAAATCCTGAAATTAAGGATATTTTTGACTTTAAATTTGAAGATATTGAAATTACAGGTTATGAGTCACATCCTGCAATTAAAGCACCTGTAGCTGTTTAAATATTTTAATTCAGTCTTTCCTTATTCCCTCCTTGCAATAGGAGGGAAAATTTTCCAATGGATAATAAGCGAATTCATTATGACATTTAAAAACTTTGAAATTGTGCATGTCGTTGCAATGGATCAACAACGCTGCATTGGTAAAGCGAACGATCTTCCATGGCATATTTCAGCAGACCTTAAGCACTTCAAAGAAATCACCCAAGGTGGTGTTGTTGTGATGGGACGTAAAACGCTTGAATCGATGGGACGTGCATTACCTAAACGTGTCAATTGGGTAATTACCCGTGATCAGGATTGGAGTTTTGCTGGGGTTAAAACGGCCCATAGTATAGATGCTGCTTTGGAGCAAGCCATTCCTGATGTATTGGCATCAGAAAAACCTGCCAGTATCTTTATCATTGGTGGTGGTGAAATTTTTAAACAAACCATGCACATTGCCGATCGTTTAGAGCTCACCCACATTGAGCTCGATGTACAAGGTGACGCGTATTATCCAGAAATTCCAACGGAATTTAAAAAAATTGCGAGCGAGTCACATGTTGATGACAAAACAGCTATTGCTTTTGAGTTTGCAACATACCGAAAATAGCACTGAACTTTATGAATAAAAATAGTGGCTTATGGATAGCTTAAAAGCAAGATCAATACTGCATACACTTGGAATGGGGATAATCCATTCCTTGTTTAGCTTATTTGTCGTATTGAGCAGCCTGTGGTTTTGTTTCGCGATTTGGATTCAACACCCATTAGGAAAGATTTTCAGTTATATCATCATCCCTATTTGGATTATTTTTGCACTGAGTATTCTTGGAATCTATTTTACTAAAAATATATTTAGCCGAAAAACTGACAGTCTGATCTATATCATCGCCTTTATTGTCAGCTTAGTCTGGTACTTTAATATTCCTGCGCAGCAAGATCGTCAGTGGAGTCCAGAAGTTTCCAGAATTTTTACTTACGAGCAGCAAGGTAATCTTGTCACGATTCATAATGTCCGCAACTTTAATTGGCACTCCCCTGATCAATATGACGAACGCTGGGAAACCAGAAGCTACAACTTAGATGAGATTACAGGCGTCAATATCATCACTTCTTATTGGATGGGGCCACAGATTGCCCATACCTTGGTTAGCTTTGATTTTTTAAATCAGCGCCCACTCGTTTTTTCTATTGAAATTCGGAAAGAGAAAAATGAAAACTTTTCTGCAATTGGTGGGTTTTTTAGACAGTTTGAGCTAAGTCTAATCGCTGCAGATGAAAAAGATATTGTTTATACACGAAGTAATATTCGAGGTGAGCAGGTTTATTTTTTCCCGATTCAACTACCAAAAGCAGAAACCAAAGCATTATTTGAAGAGTATCTTTTGAAATCTTCCGCTTTGGCAGAACATCCAAAGTGGTACAACACCCTAACCAGTAACTGTACAACTTTGGTTTTTGATATGGTTCAGGCGATTTCCCCTGAAAAATTACCAACAGATTATCGTTTATTGGCTTCAGGTTATTTACCCAATTATCTTTATGATTTGGGTGCATTAAATCATCAATGGTCAATCAAAGAATGGTATAAAAAAGCACATATCAATCCAAGAACGGCTGAATATACTCAGTTTAAATATCAAAATAGCGATAACTTTTCTAAAGTGATTCGTTTTGGTTTACCTGAAGACCATACTCAATAATGTATAGCTTTAGTCAGCCCGTCTTTATGGTTTAACTCAATTTTGTTTATATAATGATTAAAATTAGGAGAATACGCATGTTTAAATCCATACTCGCAACCACATTCATCACAGCAACGCTCTTGTTTTCTGGATGTGCATCTACACCAAGTGCTGATCAGCAAAGCCAAAATTTAAGTTTGTTGCAAAACAAAAATTGGACACTTACGCATATTGGTGCAACAGAATATAAAGCAACGCCAAATGCTCACAACATACCAAGTATTCAATTTGGTTCAGATTTACGGGTAAGTGGTGCAGATGGTTGTAATCGTATTATGGGGGCATACGCGATCAAAGGACAGCACTTAACCTTAGGGCAACTCGGCTCTACTCGCATGTATTGTCAGGACACTATGAAACTTGCGGCTGACTATACTGAAGCACTCAATAAGGTGAAAGGTTATCAAGTCTATGACAAAACGTTAAAGTTAGTCGATCAATATGGGAATCGTGTTTTGCAATTTACAACGCCATAACATCACCGAATCACTTATTTATACACAGTTTAAAAGCTTAAAATTTTAGGCTTTTAAACACCTCCAATTATAAAATCCAATACCAACAGTGAAATTGAATAAAAATTTTTAACTCAATCAATGAAAGACAATAATTTTACTACACACGCTGTCTTATCATTGGGATTAGAATAACAACAACTTAAAATTTGGATATTTCTATGAAAGTTATTGGCCTTATCTTGATCTCATGTCTACTTCTATCTGCATGTAGTTCAATGAATGTAAGACCTACGGTTGGGGTAAGTATGGGAACATCTGTTAAATAAAAACAGCGCCGAAGCGCTGTTTTCCCTATTAATTCAGGCTATTAACCACATTAATTAATGGTTTCGTTATTGTTCCATTCGGTGTTGTTACTGTTATACGAATCTCATCGCCTGCAGCACATTTCAGACTACGGACACTGTAAGTGACTATCTTATTATCTTTCTGAGGGAACGTGCCTGGTAATAGTAAATCCATAATACCTGGAACAGTAAGCGCCCCACCAACAACTTCTGCCTCACAAGCCAAATTATTATCTGTATTATCTTTTGCAGTAGCTGAAATTGTTGTACCTGAAGGCATTGGAACTGTTTTTAAACCATTACCATACATTTGAAAAGTAAATATTCCAGGTAAAGCTTGGGTCATTGAGCTATTCACTCCACTCAGAGCTACAAATGTAGGGGTTTCACTTGAGAAAGCAAAACGTAATTGCTTACGTAATACAGCATCTAGTTGATTATTACACGTACCCTCGATATTTGGCTGAGCGATTGTAGACGGAATACATGTTGCACCAGATGCACCACGGACATATTTAAATTCACCTTCATCTTTTTGATTATTCTCATTATCATCTAAAAAGAAATCACCAATATTTTGTGTTAATTTATCAATGCCAATCGTATACATATTATCATTATCTACATCCACATACTCTTTATCGCCTTCAACAAAAGCTAAAACACTCACTCGACTATCAAGTGGACGCGGATTTTGAGTAGTCAAATTAACAGAACAAACACCATTCGTTGTTGCACAATTTGGAGTAATACTTCCACCTTCCGAAATAAAACTAATTACTGTTCCATTTGGTACAGGGTTACCTACACGATCAGCCATCCGTGCCGTAATTGTTGAAATATCACCATCGCCATCACCAGCTAATGCTACTTTGCTTACAGATAAACTCAAACCATTCTGTGTTACACGACCAGAAGCAACTGCTACTTCTTTTGACAACACAAAAATATTTGTATTACTTGCTAATGTAGCTTTAATTTCTACTGGTCCAGGTAAATTACCTGGATAAAGATTTACATTCACTTTACCTGATGCATCACTTTTCACTGTTTTTGGAATTCGATTACCATCAGTAACAAAACTTAAATCACTTGGAGCTTTCGTTAACTCTATGTTGACATCTTGGTTCGCTGCAGGCGTACCGTTTGCATAAACAGTAAACTCAATTCTTCCTGAAGAAGCTGAACCACTGTTTCTAGTGACTAAGTTTACTTTACCCACAGTTGTATAAACTAAAGAATTGGCTGCAATTGCTGCAATTTGTATATCAACAGACTTAGAAACAGAAACATTACTGCCTGTTGCGATAATCTTTTGTCCGCCTTCACACAACTTACCATTTATATCTATTGCTTTATATGTAACAGCAACATCACCTTGATTTGATGAAACAACAGCGTTGTTATCAAAAGTACCGCAACTTGTACTAAAATTCACAGTGATGTTGTTTTGATTATTTTTGGTCACTGAATCTTGTGTTTTAAGCGTTATGATCGTTGAACCACCAGAATCAAGTGAGGTGTTTGCAGCAACCATGTTTTCAAAGGTTATATTTGCAGCTTGTAGGGAATAATTATAAGGCGTTGTTGTTGCAATTGAATCTTTATGACTCACTGTTGCCGTCAACTGATAACTACCAGTGTCTGTACTATTTTCAGGCTTAACTGAAATACTTGCTTCTCCATCGGCATTGGTTAAAACAGCACCATTTGAAGTACCAAATACCACTCCTGTACCTTGAAAAGTAACTAATGCCCCACTAATTCCTTTTCCACTGGCATCAGTAACTTTTACTTTTGCTGTAGCGCCAGAAACTGTTATTGTGTTTGTAGCTACAGAATCTGCATTCAACAAAGTAATTGGACTAATATTTACAGCTTCAACTGTAGTTCCACCATTACCATTGTCTGTTCCGTTATTATTTTTATCATAATAACCTCCACCTCCCCCACCACAACTTGCTAACAAAATAGAAATTGCAATAGCACTTAACTTTCCAGTAAGTTTTCTAGTATCCATAATTTTACTCAACCTAAGAATCCCCAAAAATTGTTGTAGATTATTTTGAATGCTATGTAATCATAGTTATCTATATGTGTAAATATGCTATTTCAAAATGTTTTTTAATGTAATTACTATTATTTAAAATCAGGTTCATATCATGTACGACATCATCATCATTGGCGCAGGAACTGCGGGTATTAGTGCATATAAAGAAGCAATCAAATATACATCTAACATACTGATTATCAATAAAGGTCCATGGGATACAACTTGTGTCCGTGTTGGCTGTATGCCAAGTAAAGTTCTCATTTCAACTGCAAATCGAATGTATGACATTCAAAATGCCAATGAGGTCGCTTTGGAGGTGAAAGCAGAGATTGATACACGTCAAGTTATGCAACATGTCAGAGATTTACGTGATCGCTTTGCTCGGGCGACGCTTAAAGATGTAGAAAGTTGGGAGGCTGCACATAAAATTGATGGCGAAGCTAAATTTGTAAATGCAAATACAGTTGAAGTCGATGGAAAACATTATCAATCTAAATCATTTATTCTTGCTGTAGGCTCAACACCGACCTATAACCAGGATTGGAAAAATAAAATAAGCAATAAACTGATCACTTCGGATGAAGTATTTGAACTTGAGACTTTGCCTAAGTCAATCGCCGTGATCGGTAGTGGTGTGATTGCAATTGAATTAGCTCAAGCGATGCATCGTTTAGGCGTGAATACGACTGTTTTTGCAAGAAGCAAAAAAGTGGGGGTGCTTAGTAGCCCTAATTTACAAGAAATCGCTCAAGCAGAATTATCCAAAGAACTGAATATTAAATTTGAAGTTTTACCTGATTCAATCCAAAATCTTGAAAATGGGGTTGAAATATTATTTATCGAAAATAATGAATCTAAATCCATACAGGTTGACTATATTTTAAATGCGACTGGTCGTGCTACACACTTATCAACCTTGTCCCTCGAAAACATTGATCAGTCATTCTCAGATTTAAAACAATTACCAGTTCATCACACCACCAAACAACTGGCTGATTTTCCAATATTTATTATTGGCGATGCTTTTACCCAAACGCCTTTACAACATGAGGCTGCAAATGAAGGAAGAAATGTCGTTTCAAGTTGTTTAAATTTCCCCAATATTCAACATTTAAATAATCTATCCCCTTTAGGTATCGTGTTCTGTAGTCCAGAAATGGGGATTGCTGGGCAAAACTTTGCCACGCTGTCAAAATCAGACACAATATTTGTTACAGGTTTTGCTTCTTATGAAAAGCAAGGTCGTGCATTGGTTTTAGGTAAAAATAAAGGTGCTGTTGAAGTTTATGTAGATCAGCAAAGTAGAAAACTCTTAGGTGCTGAGCTTTTTGTTGAGTCTGCCGAACATATGACCCACTTACTCTCTTGGATCATTGCAGAACAGCTGACAATTGATGAAATATTAGCAAAACCTTTTTATCATCCAACCTTGGAAGAAGGCTTAAGAACAGCATTAAAACATGCCCGAAGACAGCTTAAATAACGTTTTTACCTATCAAATTAAGCTCTATTTTAAAGAATAGAGCTTTTATATTTTTTGCGCAGATTCCTTTTCATTTCGCTAATCAACACCACCCATAAAAAAACACCCCGGTCTCGCTAGAGAACGGGGTGTTTTAGATTTAAAAGCTGGCGATGACTTACTCTCACATGGGTAACCCCACACTACCATCAGCGCTAAGAGGTTTCACTTCTGAGTTCGGGAAGGGATCAGGTGGTTCACTCTTGCTATTGTCGCCAGCAAACTGTTATGGACTTGTTCGGGTCTTATTTAAATGCCTTACTTCGTACCAAATGAGTTATTAACAGAACATTTGAGTTGAATAGTTTAACTAGCTTTACAACTAAATCAAGTATGTTTGATCTTTTATGAATCAAATGATGCTTCGTATACAACTGCTTGGGTGTTGTATAGTCAAGCCTCACGAGCAATTAGTATTGGTCAGCTTCATGCGTCACCGCACTTCCACATCCAACCTATCAACGTCGTAGTCTTCAACGGCTCTTTAGAGGACATAAAGTCCTAGGGAAATCTTATCTTGAGGTAGGCTTCCCGCTTAGATGCTTTCAGCGGTTATCCCTTCCGAACATAGCTACCCGGCGATGCGACTGGCGTCACAACCGGTACACCAGAGGTTCGTCCACTCTGGTCCTCTCGTACTAGGAGCAGATCCTCTCAAATTTCCAACGCCCACGGTAGATAGGGACCGAACTGTCTCACGACGTTCTAAACCCAGCTCGCGTACCTCTTTAAATGGCGAACAGCCATACCCTTGGGACCTGCTTCAGCCCCAGGATGAGATGAGCCGACATCGAGGTGCCAAACACCGCCGTCGATATGAACTCTTGGGCGGTATCAGCCTGTTATCCCCAGAGTACCTTTTATCCGTTGAGCGATGGCCCTTCCATACAGAACCACCGGATCACTAAGACCTACTTTCGTACCTGCTCGACTTGTGGGTCTCGCAGTTAAGCGCGCTTTTGCCTTTATACTCTACGCGTGATTTCCGACCACGCTGAGCGCACCTTCGTACTCCTCCGTTACTCTTTAGGAGGAGACCGCCCCAGTCAAACTACCCACCAGACATGGTCCTCGTCCCGGATAACGGGACAGAGTTAGAACCTCAATATTACCAGGGTGGTATTTCAAGGATGGCTCCATAGCAACTGGCGTCACTACTTCAAAGCCTCCCACCTATCCTACACAAGTAAGATCAAAGTTCAATGTCAAGCTGCAGTAAAGGTTCACGGGGTCTTTCCGTCTAGCCGCGGGTACACCGCATCTTCACGGCGATTTCGATTTCACTGAGCCTCTGCTGGAGACAGCGCCCCCATCATTATGCCATTCGTGCAGGTCGGAACTTACCCGACAAGGAATTTCGCTACCTTAGGACCGTTATAGTTACGGCCGCCGTTTACTGGGGCTTCGATCAAGAGCTTCGCTTACGCTAACCCCATCAATTAACCTTCCAGCACCGGGCAGGCATCACACCCTATACGTCCACTTTCGTGTTTGCAGAGTGCTATGTTTTTAATAAACAGTTGCAGGGGCCTGGTTTCTGTGGCTGCCAATAGCTCAAGGAGCAAGTCCTATCACCGTCAGCAGCGTACCTTCTCCCGAAGTTACGGTACCATTTTGCCTAGTTCCTTCAGCAGAGTTCTCTCAAGCGCTTTGGTCTACTCGACCTGACCACCTGTGTCGGTTTAGGGTACGATTCCTGTGTAACTGAAGCTTAGAGACTTTTCCTGGAAGCATAGTATCAGCCACTTCGCTAGTAAACTAGCTTGCTATCAGCTCTCAGCATAGAGCACCCCGGATTTGCCTAAGATGCATGCCTACTGCCTTTCACCTGGACAACCAACGCCAGGCTGACTTAACTTTCTCCGTCCTCTCATCGCATTACACAGAAGTATTGGAATATTAACCAATTTCCCATCGACTACGCCTCTCGGCCTCGCCTTAGGGGTCGACTCACCCAGCCCCGATTAACGTTGGACTGGAACCCTTGGTCTTTCAGCGAACGGGTTTTTCACCCGTTTTGTCGTTACTCACGTCAGCATTCGCACTTCTGATACCTCCAGCATACTTCTCAATACACCTTCATCGGCTTACAGAACGCTCCCCTACCACGTATACATAGTATACATCCGCAGCTTCGGCATATAGTTTTAGCCCCGTTACATCTTCCGCGCAGGCCGACTCGACTAGTGAGCTATTACGCTTTCTTTAAAGGGTGGCTGCTTCTAAGCCAACCTCCTAGCTGTCTATGCCTTCCCACATCGTTTCCCACTTAACTATAATTTGGGGGCCTTAGCTGGCGGTCTGGATTGTTTTCCTCTTGACTACGGACGTTAGCACCCGCAGTCTGTCTCCCGGATAGTACTCATAGGTATTCGGAGTTTGCATCGGTTTGGTAAGTCGGGATGACCCCCTAGCCGAAACAGTGCTCTACCCCCTATGGTATTCGTCCGAGGCGCTACCTAAATAGCTTTCGGGGAGAACCAGCTATCACCGAGTTTGATTAGCCTTTCACCCCTATCCACAAGTCATCCCCTGGCTTTTCAACGACAGTGGGTTCGGTCCTCCAGTTAGTGTTACCCAACCTTCAACCTGCTCATGGATAGATCACCCGGTTTCGGGTCTATACCCAGCAACTAAACGCCCTATTAAGACTCGATTTCTCTACGGCTCCCCTATGCGGTTAACCTTGCTACTGAATATAAGTCGCTGACCCATTATACAAAAGGTACGCAGTCACCAAACAAGTTGGCTCCCACTGCTTGTATGCATGCGGTTTCAGGATCTATTTCACTCCCCTCACAGGGGTTCTTTTCGCCTTTCCCTCACGGTACTGGTTCACTATCGGTCAGTCAGGAGTATTTAGCCTTGGAGGATGGTCCCCCCATATTCAGACAAGGTTTCACGTGCCTCGCCCTACTCGTCATCATTATATGTGCCCTTTCGTGTACGGGACTATCACCCTCTACGGTAGCACTTCCCAGAGCTTTCCGCTAAAACACATATAACTTAATGGGCTGATCCCCGTTCGCTCGCCGCTACTGAGGGAATCTCAATTGATTTCTTTTCCTAAGGGTACTGAGATGTTTCACTTCCCCTCGTTCGCCTCGCATGACTATGTATTCATCATGCGATACCTACCTTATGGTAAGTGGGTTTCCCCATTCAGAAATCTCCGGATCACAGGATATTTGCCGCCTCCCCGAAGCTTATCGCAGGCTATTACGTCTTTCATCGCCTCTGACTGCCAAGGCATCCACCACATGCACTTAATTACTTGACTATACAACCCCAAACAGTCGTTAATCCCTACAAGGAGGATCAACAATGTGAACTTAATCACTTCTATTTGTTGCCTGTGAACTTAATCACCATACAGCTTCAATTTAATTCATATACCAAAACGCTTGATTCAGTTTTATCGCTAGTGCTCATTTCATTCAACATTAACAATTGCTTGCTAACATCAACTAAAACGAGTTTAAACAATTATTTCAACTCAAATATATTCTGTTAATGATTCACTACCGCCTCGTCAGCGAGTAGTTAACTGTGATAAATCACAGAACTTAATAAGCTATCGGCTTACTAAGTTCTGTAATCACTTAGTCTTTATATAGTGGTGGAGACTAACGGAGTCGAACCGTTGACCTCCTGCGTGCAAAGCAGGCGCTCTACCAACTAAGCTAAGTCCCCAGCTTAAGATCTTAATATATCTGCTCTTCTGTAATTTGAACTTCAAATTCATTCAAACTCAATCAGTAGACTTGGTGGGTCTGACAAGACTTGAACTTGTGACCCCACGCTTATCAAGCGTGTGCTCTAACCAACTGAGCTACAGACCCTCAGATACATCAATGAAGAACAACTTGTTGTGGATTCTTACCAATCGTCAATCTTTCGTTAAGGAGGTGATCCAGCCGCAGGTTCCCCTACGGCTACCTTGTTACGACTTCACCCCAGTCATCGGCCACACCGTGGTAAGCGTCCTCCTTACGGTTAGACTACCTACTTCTGGTGCAACAAACTCCCATGGTGTGACGGGCGGTGTGTACAAGGCCCGGGAACGTATTCACCGCGGCATTCTGATCCGCGATTACTAGCGATTCCGACTTCATGGAGTCGAGTTGCAGACTCCAATCCGGACTACGATCGGCTTTTTGAGATTAGCATCCTATCGCTAGGTAGCAACCCTTTGTACCGACCATTGTAGCACGTGTGTAGCCCTGGTCGTAAGGGCCATGATGACTTGACGTCGTCCCCGCCTTCCTCCAGTTTGTCACTGGCAGTATCCTTAAAGTTCCCACCCGAAGTGCTGGCAAATAAGGAAAAGGGTTGCGCTCGTTGCGGGACTTAACCCAACATCTCACGACACGAGCTGACGACAGCCATGCAGCACCTGTATGTAAGTTCCCGAAGGCACCAATCCATCTCTGGAAAGTTCTTACTATGTCAAGACCAGGTAAGGTTCTTCGCGTTGCATCGAATTAAACCACATGCTCCACCGCTTGTGCGGGCCCCCGTCAATTCATTTGAGTTTTAGTCTTGCGACCGTACTCCCCAGGCGGTCTACTTATCGCGTTAGCTGCGCCACTAAAGCCTCAAAGGCCCCAACGGCTAGTAGACATCGTTTACGGCATGGACTACCAGGGTATCTAATCCTGTTTGCTCCCCATGCTTTCGTACCTCAGCGTCAGTATTAGGCCAGATGGCTGCCTTCGCCATCGGTATTCCTCCAGATCTCTACGCATTTCACCGCTACACCTGGAATTCTACCATCCTCTCCCATACTCTAGCTTCCCAGTATCGAATGCAATTCCCAAGTTAAGCTCGGGGATTTCACATCCGACTTAAAAAGCCGCCTACGCACGCTTTACGCCCAGTAAATCCGATTAACGCTCGCACCCTCTGTATTACCGCGGCTGCTGGCACAGAGTTAGCCGGTGCTTATTCTGCGAGTAACGTCCACTCATCTTGGGTATTAACCAAGAGAGCCTCCTCCTCGCTTAAAGTGCTTTACAACCATAAGGCCTTCTTCACACACGCGGCATGGCTGGATCAGGGTTCCCCCCATTGTCCAATATTCCCCACTGCTGCCTCCCGTAGGAGTCTGGGCCGTGTCTCAGTCCCAGTGTGGCGGATCATCCTCTCAGACCCGCTACAGATCGTCGCCTTGGTAGGCCTTTACCCCACCAACTAGCTAATCCGACTTAGGCTCATCTATTAACGCAAGGTCACAAGTGATCCCCTGCTTTCCCCCGTAGGGCGTATGCGGTATTAGCATCCCTTTCGAGATGTTGTCCCCCATTAATAGGCAGATTCCTAAGTATTACTCACCCGTCCGCCGCTAGGTCAGTTACCGAAGCAACCTTCCCCGCTCGACTTGCATGTGTTAAGCCTGCCGCCAGCGTTCAATCTGAGCCATGATCAAACTCTTCAGTTAAAAATCATTAGTGACTTAAGGTCACAATTCTGGCTCATCAATGTACTGACAAATTCTCTCAAATAAACTTCGAGTAATTTAAACCAATCAATCAATGATAATATTTCGATCAATCAATCAGTAAAAATCCACACAAGTTGTTCTTCATATTCTCTTAATGATCTTCTCAATGCTTCGTCAGCATCAAGCTAGGTCGGCTATACTACTCTCTATCTCTAAAAAGTCAATCAATAATGTTAATTATTTTTTCTAACAAACCCAACTCTAACCTCATCTTAAAATCTCAATTCGAAATCTTAACAACTTAATCAAGTGCCTGATTTATCAGAAGTTTTATTTAACATCACCGCCGATGGATGTGCATTCTACAGCATTCCCTAACCAACACAACCCCTTTTTTTAATTATTTTTCATTTTATCTATCACTTGCTTATTTATTCTTCTAAATTGGCCTTATTTCCGTTTTTTGGTCTATTTTTTAAGCATAATCAGCACAGGACTGCTCGATTTATTTGATAATTTATTGTCTTTATCTATTTCCTGCCATTTTAAAGGGCGACAATCTATATATTCACAGTAACCACCCTCACCTTGATAATATTCATCATTGAGATGTAGCTGATAAACAAAACTTCCAACATAACCTGCAGCTAAGCCAAATTTATAATCACCACGGCTTTGTGCTTGAATATCAATTTTGGTATTTTCATCTTGATATTGCCATTCAAACTCGCGTGGTAAATACATCTCCTGATGATTTACTGTTGTGACTTTAGGGAACACCCGATGAATATTGAAACAGACCTGTCGATCAAGCATTTTTGTTTCATTGTTTTGAATATCTCGAATATAGATACGTGAATGTAAAATATTATTCATCTGATCACGACTATGCATAAAAATAATCTGTAGATCATCATTCACTTGAATCAATTGATATGTATACAGCGCATAAGGCAGATAAGGAAAATTCACTGTTTTCATATATTCAAAAACAGCATTTTGTTCAATTTCGTAATTTTGATCTTTGTATTGAATTGTCCCTTTACAATGCGCAACCAAAGACCAGTGCTGTGCAAATCCAAATTTCAAATGAATAAAATGAGAAATTAAAGGCATTGTTGTAATGCTTAAATTCATACTCAATTCGTCATCTTGTCTTTGAATAGTAAAATCAGGAATTTTTCCAAACACTTTTTCTTTTTGACCAAATGTATAGGTCACATTGCTATTTTCATCAATGTGAAATTGGCATTCATGCTGAATTGAGTATGAGTTTAATTGTCCCACCATATGGGGACTGGAGCTGACCAGTAAGGTTGCTGTATCTAAAGCAGTTGTTGAGATTTCATTGTTATTGCAAAAAACAGGACTATTGGGCTGCCCAATCAAACTAAAAAAATTGAGGTAATGCAACGGCGAAGGTAAATTGGAAAGCACTAATTTTTGATGAATAATTTTATATCTGTCTTGTGGGGGATGACAGCAAAGTTCTATAGGCTTTTGAGCTTGATTCAGCTGTTTAGACTGATCTAAGAAATCTTGAAACAACCGCATATCAAGCCCCCTTACCTTTTTATCTTTTTACATTTTATTCAACAGTATTCTTTCTCGCTAAGAATGTTGTCACAAAACCAGAAATCGCATAGATAATCGAAATGACTAAAATCCCTACAGGAATATTATAAGTGATTGCTGCAAGGATAAAAACTGCTATAGGCAATACAAAGAATGGAACACGTTTACGGTCTACTGTTTTAAAAGAATAATATTTGATATTTGAAATCATCAACAAACCTACTGCAATGATAACAAATGCATTGGTCGCTTGAATCGCAACATCTTTTAAATCAAAAATATAGGTAAAATCTTGTCCAACCCATACCCATGCAATAATAATAATTGCTGCCAATGGGCTTGCCACACCGATGAAATAACGCTTATCGACCACACCAATTTGTACATTAAAGCGGGCTAAACGAAATGCAGCACATGCGGTATAAACAAAACAAGCAGCCAAGCCAATCCGCCCGAGATCATGCAAACTCCAGCTATACATCAAAATTGCTGGCGCAACACCAAATGCCAAGAGATCTGAAAGAGAATCGAATTGTTCACCAAAAGCACTTTGTGCACCAATTGCACGAGCAACACGACCATCTAAACCATCAAATAGTGCTGCAAGGAATATCGCATAAACGGCTTGAGTGAAGTCACCATTCATACTGGCAATGATCGAGTAAAAGCCAGATAACAACGCAGATGTTGTAATCAGGTTAGGCCACAAATAGATTCCGCGACGTTTGACCTTCTGCCCTTCATGGGTATGCTCTTCTTCTTCCACTTCAAAAGTAATGCCATCAAATCCATGGTCTTGATTAGAAGAGTTTGGGCTTTCTGGTTTATTTATATTTGTCATTTTTTGAATCCTATCTATGGCTCTTATAGAGCTGTTGATATCTCACTTAAATATTTTATCACATTCATTTTTAAGTGAAATTGATGTGAATTACTCAATGTATTTCGTCTTAATTTGTAATTCACACCATCGTTCATGTTTCTGTTGATATCCAATCGAATGGATTATTCACCCACTAACCAGCGAACAGCAGCATGTCCACCATTTTCACTCATACGTAAATGTGGGAACAACCATTGCAATGCCTCATCAGCATCGTTAGAGAATTTCCAAGGTGGGTTAATCACCAATAAACCACAACCATTCAACCCGACTGGTGTGTCATCTGGCCAAACACAAACTTCACAGACCAACTGACGGCGAATCCCTGTTTTCATCATTTTCTTTTCAAAACGATCAATCATGGCACGGTCTTTAATTGGATACCAAATGGCAAATACGCCTGTTGGCCATTTTTTATGTGCAGTGGCAATCAACTCGACCAATTGCGGGAAGTCTTTACGTTCTAATTCATAAGGTGGGTCGATCATCACCAAACCACGTTTTTCTTTTGGAGGAATAACCCCCAAAAGACCTTCATAAGCATCACGCTCATGTAAACCCGCACGTTTATCGCGAATATTAAAATACAATTGTTGAAACACATCACGCTGCATTTCAAAAATAGTCGCTTTATCAATATCACGCATGCCTTCAAGTGCAAACCATGGTGAACCTGGATAAGCGCCTTTACCTGAACCTGCACGCATATCTTCAACAATTTTAAGATATTGTTTTACACCTTCAGGCGCATTACGTTTAATCGACTCATCCAGCTTAACCAGACGATGAATACCGGTTAAGAATTCACCTGATTTTTGTGCTTCAGAAGTAGATAAATCGTATTTACCTGCACCACCATGTGTATCTATATAGCGATATGGTTTGTCTTTAGTATTTAGACGTGTCAAAAGTTGCAGCAATAACACATGTTTCATGACATCGGCAAAGTTGCCTGCATGGAAATGGTGACGGTAATTCATGTTTCGATTAATTCCTGAGTTCAATAATCATTTTAACACGAAAAAATATTTCTTCACTGTCCATCGTTTGTTCTAATATAACAACATATCTTTATTGCACTATTTTTTGGTAATTTATGGAAGCGCTGCTACTCCCAAAGTCATGGAATGTTGATCAAATTCTTGATGATTTAGATCAACATGGATTTACCATTATTGATCATGCTTACTCCGCTGAATACGGACTTCAACTGGTTGCAGAATGTACTTCAAATTTAAATCGCTTTCGTGAAGCAGCAATTCAAAATGGTGTGATCAGCAATATTCGCAGCGACCATATCTTGTGGATCAATGAAGAGCTTACGATCGCACAACAACATATTGATGCACTCAAACAGCTCTCGCAAATTTTAAACTACTCATTTTATTTAGGTATTCAGGATGTAGAAGCACATTTTGCCTGCTATAACGCAGGTGAATTCTATGCACTTCATCGCGATAATCCGCAAGGTAAAAATGGCCGTATGATTTCTACTGTGTATTATCTACACCAAGAATGGCAGGATGACTGGGGTGGAAAGTTACACTTACAGGATAAAAATAATGTTTGGCATACAATAGATCCCCAGCCTAATCGTATTGCCATGTTCCAAAGTGATTTATTACATGAAGTGCTAGAAGCCAAACATCAGCGATTATCAATTACCGCATGGCTAAGAAGCGACAATACTGTGTTGTAATATACTCAGTTTTCAAATTTGCAACGCTGTATATCTATAGGGCAAGCTTTAAATTATTGAAATAGACCTCATAATACTCTTCATAAATTCAGAGGATTCAGCACATGTTTGATAATACAAAACAAATCATCTCGCGCATTGGGGAAACAGATCAATTGTATTTGTCAGGCAATACACCTGAACTTGCACTTGAACGTGGGGACTTACGCTTACAGCTGGTCACTCAAAGTCATTCAAAGCAGGAACAAATCCATTTCTTGCAAGAAGCCATTGTTTTACTTGAAACTGCGCGATTTGAATATGAAGAAATGCCAATGTCAGTCTACATTCAGCTTTCTTTGCATTTGGCCAAAGCCTATATGATTTACTTTGAATTGACCAAAGAATCACGTTATGCCTTGATTACGCAGCAGATTTTAAAACCATTGGCACAACATCATCATGCTGATATTTACTTTATGTTGGCTTATGCCTCAGTCAGTAAAAATGAATTTGCATTGACTCGTCACTGGCTGAGTAAATATATCAAGACAACTGATTTTGATTTAACCTTACTGCAACAACACACTGCATTTAGACCTGTTCGCAATGAAGCTTGGTTTAGTCAAATGATTCAGTCTAAATTACATTGATCAGTGCTATGCCCATTCAAAATGACTCAATTTGTTATTCGTTTTGATCAATACTAATTTGATCGATACAAAATAGAAAAGATGGCCATAACGGCCATCTTTTTTGTTGCTCTGGGGGAAACTAAATCATTAGGCTGTTAGCTTATACGCATCTAGATGTAATTGTTGGTTTAACTCGTCAATCCAAATTGCCCAATCATCATCTTGTATCAAGTGACTAATTAATAAGTCACGTTGAGATTTATTCCAAAACGGCGCTTCATGTAATGAAAGATTTGCTGGCAATTGATGAGTGCGTACATATAGCTCAATTGCTGCGGGACTATTTGCCAAACCAAGTTGAGAAAATAGTAATTCTAAGGATGGTGTGTTCGTCCTGAGCATATTGCCTCCTTATATAAATTTATTTGTCATCTTTTATTCAATTAACTTATAAGAAAATAATTTTAAAAGATAGTCTAGATTTTAATTTTCTTGTTTCAATTTGTGATTAAAAAACAAACAAATGTTGGCTTAATATAAATTATCGATTCTCAAGATGTTTGATTTGAAGCATAAAAAAAGCACTCAAAATAGAGTGCTTTTTCAAAATTAATCTTTAAAAGATTAATTTTTAATTATTTAAGCATATCAGCAATAGCTGCGCGCTCTTCTTCAAGTTCTTGAAGAGTTTTGTCCATACGTTCACGGCTGAATGCATCAATTTCTAAACCTTCAACACGGGTGTATTCGCCATTTTCACAAATTACAGGAACACCGTACATCACACCTTCAGGAATTCCATAAGAACCGTCAGAAGGAATACCCATTGTTACCCATTCGCCATTGGTGCCAAGTGCCCAATCACGCATATGATCGATCGCAGCATTTGCAGCAGAAGCAGCAGAAGAAAGACCACGCGCTTCGATGATTGCAGCACCACGTTTACCAACAGTTGGAAGGAATACGTTTGCGTTCCAATCAGCATCGTTGATTTTGTCTTTTAAGCTTACGCCATTTGCAGTTGCAAAACGGTAATCCGCATACATTGTTGGAGAGTGGTTACCCCAAACTGTAAGGTTTTTGATATCCGCTACAGCAACACCCGCTTTTTGAGCAATTTGAGTCAACGCACGGTTGTGGTCAAGACGTAACATTGCTGTAAAGTTCTTCGCTGGAAGATCTGGAGCAGATTTCATTGCGATATAAGCATTTGTATTTGCAGGGTTACCTACAACAAGTACTTTAACGTCACGGCTCGCAACTTCGTTAAGTGCTTGACCTTGACCAATGAAGATTTCACCGTTCACTTTCAACAAGTCAGCACGTTCCATACCAGGACCGCGTGGACGTGAACCAACCAATAACGCGTAGTCAGCATCTTTAAATGCAACTTTTGGATCATCAGTACCGATCATGCCAGCCAATAATGGGAAAGCACAGTCATCTAATTCCATCATTACGCCTTTAAGCGCAGCTTGAGCTTTCTCAAATGGAACTTCTAACAATTGCAAAATAACGGGTTGGTCTTTACCAAGCATTTCACCGCTAGCGATACGGAATAATAAGCTGTAACCGATTTGACCAGCTGCGCCAGTAACGGCAACGCGAACAGGTTGCTTCATGTAATTATCTCCAATGAGGATCGTTAATGTGATTAAACGGTTAAATCCGTTTTAATCGAATTATCATAAACGGCAAAGATTGTACTCCAATCCTTTAACAGTTGCATGTAAAAGAGAATGCTTTTCAACAAAAGTATGATAGGAAATATAAATAAAATTCCTCAGAAGAACTAATAAGTCCCTTTGATCGAGAATGTATTTGGGCAGTTTGAAACAATGTGATTTGAACATTGTTTATACTGACCATTGACCCGATAACACACTTGAACCTCGGTTAACACTGGGTTTGATGATGAACTTTGACAAGTAAAACGGATACTGTCGTTATTCATTCCCGGGTTTAATCTAACAAATTGAGTTTTTAACGCATTATGTTGCACATTCTTGTTTTCAGAGCTGGTTAAATCTGCAGGAATTTTCAAACGATCTGCTAAATTAATCACAGTTCTAAAATATTGACTCGCATTCATTGGAACACAGCCACCCACGCTACGCCACAATTGAATACGTGCATTTTCCTCAGGCATTACCCGTGCAACCACCTTAGCTTGTAAAGGGGTCAAACTTGCAGATGTATTGGTGGTGCAATTCCGCTCTGTCGTTTCAGGCAACAGACCTGTGATGGTCAATGAATAACCTTCGAGACATTTGCGTTGCTTTTGTTTTGAAGAATCAAGTGCACAGACAGCAGGTGTCAACTGGACTTGCATGACATAGCCTTGTAATTGCGGTGCAGCATGTAACTGCACATTGAGCCCAAACAATCCCGCAAAGCATAAGCTCCATGCTAAGCAAGATTGTTTCAATTTACGCAAAATTTTGAAAATCATTGATTTACCAACAAAGTTTCATCCAAGTCCAAATAGTTTTATTGTGAAACACGGGTTGGAATAACAGGCATACGACTTTCAATCGCTTGAGGCCCTTGTCCCAACAAGATTCCATAATGTGCTGCATTGGTCATCACATTTTTGACATAGTCACGTGTTTCATTCAGAGGAATAGATTCTGTATATTGATCTGCTGAAAGATTTTGATAATCTGGCTGCCAACGTTTCGCGCGATTTGGCCCAGCATTATACCCTGCGGTTGCCAAGACAGGATTACTGCTTAATTGACCATGAATCATCGACAGATAGAAAGTACCATAGCGAATATTGGTATTGGCATCACTGAGTGCAGCAGGATTATAAGTTTCACCCATTTGTTTTGCCACCAACTTTGCAGTGCCTGGCATGATTTGCATCAAACCACCTGCACCAACATGTGAGCGAGCAGCAGTCACAAAACGACTTTCTTGGCGCATTAAACCATAGGCCCAAGCTGGATCAATACCCGCATTACGGCTATGACTCACCACCAACGACTGATGAGGTGTGGCATAACGATAAACATAGTTATGTTTTTTCTCAGTACGTTCTGCCGCATAAATTGCACGATCATACCAGCCCATATCAGTTGCACGTTTTGCCGCAGCAAGCAGCAACCCATCATCATGTTTTAAGTATGCCTGACGTACCGCCCAGTTCCATTCCCTATTGGTATAAGTTGCAGGCGCATTAATATTTCGTAAAGTAAATGCACGACGGAAATGAATATCGCTATTTAAGCGTTGTTGGTCATCAGTTGAAGGCTGTTCTCTGGCAGGGCTATCATTATATTTTTGCCCCAAATGATCTTTGGCAAGCAAATTATGATAATCATCACCCGACATTGCCAATCGTTGATAGATATCTTTGGCGGTTCTTTTAGATTGTGCATCATTGCGTTGTTCTGAAGCACGTGCCAACCAATATTGCCAACGGTCTTCTTGCTTTTGTGTCACGCTCATACTGTCTATTGCACGAATCACACTTTCCCAAGCCCCAAATCGAATGGCTTGTCGTGCATAAACTTCTGCTTCTTCTGCACTGAATGGCGCACCATAGCTTGCATCAAAATTTTGCAGTACTTCACGATTAAAATTATTTTTCATAACGGTCGTTCCGCCGATATAACCGACAGTACGATAAATATATTTTTGCACATCCGCTGGTACACCCTGAACCAACTTTGGTACTGACTGTAAAGCGCTGGTTAAATCCGTATCTGCTGCACGACCCAGTGCATAAACCAAATAAGCATAATCTTCTACATTATTTTTTGGTGCAGACCATAAATAATTTAATGGATTGGCTTGGATTTGGTTCAATTGGGTTAACGATAAATTAACGCCAATCGTTTGTGCGGTAGCGATGGCTAGACCAGACTGCCCTGCTCTCAGTTGTGCATATAATCGTTGTTGGCGATCTTGTGCGGTCATGAGTGGGCTACTAAGCATCATGCGGCCTAAACCATTGCATGATTCAGGTTGAGAGTTGGTTGCCAACCAAACATCTTTAAATTCAGCATAGACCAAAACGTCACCAGTTTTCGCACGAACTTGAGCAACAGCACAACGTTCTGCTTGATCTGGATTAGAGACATATTGCAATACAGGTTGCGCGCTGGCGTAATCTGCTTGTTTAACCTTCTCTTCGACATAATCCGCAGCTAACTTTTCCGCCATCGCCGATTGAGGATAACGTTGCGCAAAGCTAATAATATTTGCAGAAGGTTGAAAAGCGAGATTTGAATTCAGTGACCAATACTCAGGATAATAGCCCAAAGCATCATTTTGCATTGAAGAACGATATTGTTCTAAAGCACTTGGATTATTTGCATTACGTAAAGCATCATTAAACTGCTCTTCAGCAGCATGGGCCACTTGCAGGCTTGTACATGCAACTGTTCCTAAAAGGTAAAGTTTTAATTTATTTTGCTTAAGTTGCTGCTTTAACACCGTTTTTCTCTCAACCTGCATGATGTGCCTTTAACATACTGATGCACTTATTTGTGCCTAGTTTAATTATTCTAATCCATTTCTACTGTTGTGTTATGTAACCTTATGATTCATCATTAATATTGTTCTCTATTTTTTCTTCATAATTTTCATTTTCAATGCCCTACAATCCAATAAATGGCAATAGCCGCTAAATATTTTCCTGAGTTCACTCTAAATGCTATAAAATGGCGCGCCTTTTATGAGTCTGTTAAAATAGCAGGCTTAGTACACATTCAAAATTCCCTTTATTCATAGGAAAGACGCCTCCATGACGGTTCAAACCTTCATTCCCAATGGTGCCAAAGCTGCCTCAGAAAACACTGTAACCCAGCCACAGCACACCCCAGCCGACGGTGCAGTAAAAAAACTGTATATCGAAACGCAAGGGTGTCAGATGAATGAGTATGACAGTCATCGTATGGCAGATCTTTTAGGTGACTCACACGGTTATATTTTAACCAAAGATCCAAGTGACGCAGATATCCTGTTAATGAATACCTGCTCAATTCGAGAAAAAGCCCAAGAAAAAGTATTTTCTGAGTTGGGTCGCTGGCGCAAATTAAAAGAAAAAAATCCTGATCTCGTCATCGGTGTTGGTGGATGTGTTGCTTCTCAAGAAGGCGACAATATTCAAAAACGTGCACCGTATGTCGATATGGTTTTTGGCCCTCAAACCTTGCACCGTTTACCGCAAATGCTAGATCAGCATGTTGAGCAAATTGAAAAGCCGAAGAAAGACAAAATTAAACTCGTAGATATTTCATTCCCTGATATTGAAAAATTCGACTTTTTACCTGAACCGCGTGTTGAAGGTTACAAAGCATTTGTTTCAATCATGGAAGGTTGCTCGAAATACTGTTCTTTCTGTGTGGTTCCCTATACTCGCGGTGAAGAAGTTTCTCGTCCTTTGGATGATGTCTTGGCAGAAATCGCTGGTTTGGCTGAAAAAGGCGTTCGCGAAATCAGCCTTTTAGGACAAAATGTAAACGGCTATCGTGGTGAAACTTTTGAAGGTGAAATTTGTACCTTTGCAGATTTATTACGTTTGGTTGCAGAAATTCCAGGAATCGGTCGTTTACGTTATACAACCTCACATCCGCTCGAATTTAATGAAGATTTGATTCAGTGCTACCGTGACCTACCACAAATGGTTTCACATCTGCATTTACCAGTACAAAGTGGCTCAAATGATGTGTTACAAGCGATGAAGCGTAACCACACCATTGATGTCTATATCGAAAAAATTGCCAAACTGCGTAAAGCTCGTCCAGATATGCATTTATCTTCAGATTTCATCATCGGCTTCCCTGGTGAAACTGATGCACATTTTGAAGAAACCTATCAGTTTATCCAAGATTTAGACTTTGATCATTCTTATAGTTTTGTTTATTCAAAACGTCCTGGTACACCAGCGTCTGAATTACCTGATGACACCTCTGATGCAGTCAAGAAAGAACGTTTAGCCAAAGTTCAACACTGGATTAAGCAATCAAGTATTCGTAAAACCGATGCGATGTTAGGCACCATTCAACGTGTACTGGTTGAAAATGTTTCCAATAAAGATCCAAATTTATTGGTCGGTACAGCTGACAATACACGTTTAGTAACATTTGTAGGTGACGCCTCTTGGGTCGGACGCTTTGCAGAGATTGAGGTTACAGAGATTAAGACCCTAAATTTAGTTTATGGAGAACTCTTGAATCTTGAGCCTGACGTGGCGTAATGTAAGGGTATAGACTTTACTTTAAAAAGGATATCTCTTGACTGCAGCGATTCGACGTACAGTAGCTTTTCCAGGTATTTCAGTTGAACGTTTAAAAAGCATGTTAGGTGCTTATAACGGTCATCTGAAACAAATCGAACAACGTTTAAATGTCAACATTTCTCATCGCAACGATAACTTCTATATCGATGGTGATTTAGAAGCAGTTGAGAGAGCTGAAGGTTTATTGCAGCGTTTGCATGCAGAAGCTGAACTCTCTCAGCAAATCAGTGCTGATACGATTCATTTGATGATTCAAGGCAGCCAAACTGACCGTGAGTTACAAGACGACCTTTCAGACAATGAGCATACCGGTTTAGATGACGTCTGGTTGCAAACGCGTAAAGGCCGAATCAACCCTCGTGGTGCCAATCAAAAACGTTATGTACAACGTATTCTACAAAGCGATATTTCTTTCGGGATCGGCCCTGCAGGTACAGGTAAAACCTATCTTGCAGTCGCTGCTGCGGTAGATATGCTAGAACGTAATGAAATTCAACGTATCCTTTTGGTTCGCCCTGCTGTTGAAGCTGGGGAAAAACTCGGTTTCTTGCCGGGTGATTTAAGCCAAAAGATCGACCCATATCTACGCCCGCTATATGATGCGTTATATGAAATGCTTGGTTTTGAAAAAGTTGCAAAACTGATTGAGCGCCAAGTGATTGAAGTTGCACCGCTTGCTTATATGCGTGGTCGTACATTAAATCATTCCTTTGTAATTCTCGATGAGGCACAAAACACCACCCCTGAACAGATGAAGATGTTTTTGACCCGTTTAGGTTTTGGTTCTCGTGCAGTGATCACTGGGGATATTACACAGGTCGATTTACCACGCGGGCAACAATCGGGTCTTGCTCACGCATTGCGTATTATCGAAAAGATCAAAGAAATTCACATCACTCGCTTCCATTCCCGTGATGTCGTTCGTCACCAGCTGGTACAAAAAATTGTAGAGGCTTATGAAGGATGGGACAGTGAACAATACCGTTTAAGTGCTGAAGCACGTGCAGAACGTAAAGCACGTCAAGAAGCCTTAATTTCTGAAAATGATTCTGCCGCAGATGCTCAACATGAAGAACATACTGCTGCAAATCAGGAAAATGTTTAAGGACTGTTTTTGAAACTTAGCTTATCGTTACAACAAGCGTTTGAAGCACCAGAATTGGTGCTCAAACGTGTCTATGTAAAAAAAGTCATTGAAACAACACTACGTCATATTGATGTAGACCAAGATTGTGAAATCGGAATTGCGTGTGTTGATGAAGATGAAAGTCACAAATTAAATTTTGAATATCGTGAAAAAGACAAACCCACCAATGTATTGTCTTTTCCAAGTGAGATTCCAGAAGAAGTTTTACCCATGCTCGATGCATTACCCATCGGTGATTTAGTCATTTGCATCCCCGTGGTTTTACAAGAGTCGATTGAACAACAAAAAACACCGATTGAGCATTTCACTCATATGCTGGTTCATGGCACCTTACATTTAATGGGTTATGATCATGAAACTTCTGATGATGATGCTGAAGAAATGGAAGCACTCGAAATTGAAATCTTGAAAAAACTAGGCTTTGAAAACCCTTATACTGTTAAAGAAAGTTGATTTTATAATCAACCCCAAATCCCTCTGCTCTAGAGGGATTTTTTGTTTCATTTAAATGAGATGCCTTTCAAAAACAGATCTCATTCAAAATCTAAGTATTTGAATACATCATCACGGTGTATTATCGGAAACTCTCCCAAATCCCTACTTGCCCTTCTTTGACGCGTGGAATATTGCCTAATTTAATCCAAGGCATATTATCACCATGAAAATCACTCCCCACAGAGACTTTTAAACCATATTCAGCAATCATTCGATCAACCATTTGTCGTGTTGAAGCGGGTTCCATTGCGGGTGGAAGCTCAACAGCATCACCACCATATTGTGCAAAGATTTCAATTAAATAACGGGTATTTGTTGCTGATAGATCATAACGTGTTGGGTGTGCCAATACTGCAAAACCTTGACTTTCATGAATCACCTGAATGGTTTCTGCCAAACCTAAACCATCAAATTTTACATAGGCTTTTTTACCTTCCTTAATGTATTTATCAAATGCCTGCTGTGCGCGCTGAACAAAACCCTTTTCTACAAGCGTCTTGGCAATATGCGTCCGAGTAATCCGATCAGGTTCACCATCCACCTTTGCCACAACTTCTGCATAAATATCCTGATGAATCAAAGGAATTAGCAGATCACAGATTTGCTTGGCTCGCTCAGCACGAATTTTCTTCTGTTGCGTTAAAAGCTGTTGTAATGGTTCAGGATTTTGCATATTGAGCGCAACAATATGCACACCATAACTTTTTTTAGTCTCAGGTCTGGACCATTGACTAGAGATTTCTACACCTGAAATGATTTGAATTGGTTGATTTTTTGCAAATTGTTCAGCTTGTATTAAGCCATCCATGCTATCGTGGTCCGTCAATGCAAGTGTATGTATGCTTTTCTCGATGGCAGCTTGAACCAATAACTCTGGCGTCAGAGTCCCATCAGAAATATTACTGTGAGTATGTAAATCTATGCCTTGCATCTTTTATACTATCCCATCAACCTGAACAGACTAGATACTTTAACATGAAAGCACTTTTAGACTTTGTGCCCCTCATAATTTTCTTTTATTTATACAAAACGGTTGATCCTAAAAACACCGATCATCCATTATTACAATTGATCGGCTCAGCAGGTGGTGTAAATAACAACAACATTCTTGTTGCAACTACAGGTCTGATTATTTCAATGCTTGTGGTCTATGGTGCATTATTCATTTTCCAAAAATTCCGTCTGGATAAACAACAATGGTTTGTTTTGTTCATGACCGTCATTTTTGGCGGAATCACCTTAATGTTGAGTGATGACTTCTATATTCGCCTGAAAGCTGCAATTTTGAATTTAGCCTTTGCTGGCGCGTTCTTACTCTCTCCCTATTTTGGTAAAGAAAAGAAGCCACTCATTCAAAGATTATTTGGTCCTGTTTTAAACCTGACTGAAAAAGGCTGGAAAAATCTAAACTTTGCATGGGCTGCAATGTTCATTGTCATGTCTTGTTTACATATTTTCTTCGCATTTTTATTTGCAGGTGGAAAATATTGGGGTGAATTTACAGCATTTGGTGACATGATCGTCATGTTTTCCTTTATTATTATCCAGTTTGTTATATTACGAAAACACTTTAAATCTACCGATGAATAAAGTGTTTTAGAAAATCGAGAAATATCATGCCATTATTTGTAATTACGTGTACAGATCAAGCAGGTACAGTAGAAAAACGTCTTGCTGTACGCCCACAACATTTAGCTCGACTCGAGAAGTTAGATGCTGAAGGCCGTGTCATAGTGGCTGGCGCGATGCCGATTGATCGTGAAAATCCACAAGCAGGTTTTTATGGCAGTACTTTAATTCTCGATTTTGACAGCCGTGAAGCTTTGGATGAATGGTTAAAAGACGAACCTTTCTTAAAAGAAGGGATTTACAGTCATATTGATGTTAAACCATTCAATAAAGCATTGCCTAAGGGATAACATAATGCGCGTTGTCGTCCAAAGCTTACTTAGCTTGACTTTAAGTTCTTTTGTACTTTTATCACCTGTTGTATCGGCTGAGCCTACTCAATCTTCAGCGACTCAAGCAACGACGGCAGCGCCTACTCAGGCGGCCCAACCTGTTGCACCGCCAAAACCGAGTATTATTCCTGCTGTAGCAGGTGCAAATTCCAGCACCCAAACACAGGCGCAAGCACAAGAAAATAAACCGTTAACGGCTGAACAAATTAGCAAAGAAAAAGCGTCTCAAGATGCCAAAGCTAAAGCTTTGGTTAAAGACCAAGCAACACGTTTACAGCAACTTGAAAAGGCCAATTTAGAAGCCCTTTCACAGAACCAAGAATTACAACTCAAAAATGACAATCTGGGTGTACAAGTTCAAGTTCTACAAAGTGAACAAAGTGCGCAAATGTTTTTATATGGTGCTGCAACCATTGCTGTTGGTGTTTTACTTGGCTTTTTAATCGCAAGTTATATCTATACCAAACGTCGTCGTCAGTGGTAAGCCCACTGCTTTGACTTTGCACTTAGAAAGTTTCACGCTATAACCTGATACTGCGAAATGTCAGGTTTTTTCATTTTAATTATCAAAAGGTAATCTGCTTTGTCAAATGCCATTCAAACTGCCGATTTAGACTGGCAATGTATTGATGGAATTGAAGTTCCAATTTCCAAACAATTTGGTGATGTCTATTTTTCTAAAGACAACGGGTTACTTGAAACCCGACACGTATTTTTGAATGGTAATGATCTTTCAACACGACTTGCAGATTTAGATGATTTTGAATACTTCTGTGTTGGTGAAACTGGCTTTGGTACAGGATTAAATATTTTGGCATTGTGGCAACTTTGGCACAATGTTCGTCCAGATAATCATAGCCACTTACATGTGATCAGTGTAGAGAAGTTCCCCTTGTCTAAACAGGATTTAACCCGTGCGTTAAAGGTCTGGACTGAACTTCAACAATTTTCTGATCAGTTGATTCAACACTATCCATTGCCCATCGCTGGTTGTCACCGTTTAAGCTTTCCAGAAGCGCGTTTTTCAATTGATCTCTGGTTAGGTGATGCTCATGATGTATTTCCAACGATGGTTAAAGCCCAACAAGTTAACGCATGGTTTTTAGATGGATTTGCACCCTCTTGTAATCCCGACATGTGGGAAGACAAAGTTTTAAACAATATTGTCAGACTATCAGATTTTGGAACAACTTTTGCCTCATTTAGCGTGGCAGGTGTGCTTAAACGGGGTCTAAAACAGCATGGAATCACTATTTCACGTCCGCGTGGTTTTGGTCATAAACGTGAAATGCTAAAAGCCATTTGGAATGCACCTGAACAAGCTGTCGAAGAAAATCAATCACAGTCAATGGACCTTGCAGCGCAAAACATTCAAAAAAAAATATGGAAAACTCAAAATAATTTAAATCAACGCCACATTGCCATCATTGGCGCTGGAATTGCAGGTTTAAGTTGCGCATGGGGATTTGCCCAAAGAGGACATCAAGTTACGATTTACGACCAATCAGCGCCTTTAGCAGGTGCTTCTGGTAACCCTCTGGCCTTATTAAATCCGAAATTATGCCCCATCGAGCAAAGTTCGGAACATTTAATGACCTTGGCTTGGCAACATGCCCTACAGCACTATCCAAAATTTCAGGCTTTTCGTCCTATTGCTGTTCAACAATTAGCACAAAAAAATGCTGAACATTTACTGGATTTAGCAGCGCAATATCCTCAAGATTTACTCAAAACTCAAACAGCCGATGATTTAGAGCTACAAACTACACTTGAGAGTTTACAGCTCACTCAAGCGGGTTCAATCTATCCCCAGCAACTCAAAGACCAAATCATTGAACATCCGCTGATTCAATTTAAACATGCTCACATTCATAGTATTGTTCAATCGAATCATCATCAATTAACCCTACAAGATAGCCAGCACACCGATCTTGGTGATTTTAATCATGTGATTGTCTGTTGTGCCAAGGAAAGCCATGCTTTTTTTGAGCAGTTCCCGATACTCAAACCGATCCGTGGACAAGTCAGTTGGCTCAACAATGCTAAACACCGATTAGATCCGCAATATGCCTACAGTTATGGTGGCTACTGCATGCAGCTTGATGAGCAGCATTTGATTTTAGGTGCTTCTTTTTATCCCAATCGTGATGACACTGAAGTTTTGCTTGAAGACCATGTGCATAACTATGAACTTATCCACAGTGTGTTTCCACAATACGCAGAATCACTCCGCAAAGTGGATGAATGGCACGGACGTGCTTCAGTACGAGCCCAAAGTCTGGACTATTTTCCATTACTGGGAAAAGTTGAAGCTGAGAAAGAGATTTATACATTTTCTGGGCTTGGCTCTAAAGGTTTTTTATTTGCGCCCTTGTGTAGTGAAATCTTGGTGGCTTTGGTCCTTAATCAAGCTTGCCCGATTCCTCAAAATTTATTGCAAAAATTAAATCCAAACCGCTTTCAAAAGAAAGTAAAAGCCAAAAAACCTTATTTTAAACCGATTCAATCATGATTGTTTTTTATTGATTATGTGTAATAAAAAAGCGCCTTTCGGCGCTTTTTTATGAACCCTGTTCTAATGGGAGACCTGCATCACGTGCTGCACGTGTTCCCCCCATAAGTACAACGTAATCACGAGAATCATCTAAACTCTCTAATTTTTCAGCAGCTCGAGGCGCTTTACTTCCACCACCACATAAAATGTAAATGGACTGATCCGAATTCACTTGAGTCAAGCTCTCAGCACTTAAACCATCTATAGGCTGATTTACAGCCCCTTTTACATGGCCTTCGGCAAAGGCTTTTGCATCACGAACATCCCAGATAACTGCATTTTCTGGGAACTCAAATGTTGTAATTTCTAATTTACGGATCATTGTGCACTCCTTTGATGTAAACAACACTTGGCAAATGAAGAAAACATCCCTAGCATCTCAGATATTCTTTCCATTTGTAAAGGTCTAAACTATGCCATCTTTCGATATTGTTTCAGAATTAGAGATTTTTGAAGTAAATCATGCTGTTCAAAACACACAAAAAGAAATTGCGACACGCTTTGACTTCCGTGGTCAGGACGTTTCAATCGAAATTAATGAAAAAGCCAAAGAAATTAAAATTTCAACTGAAAGTGATTTCCAGTGTGAACAAGTCTATAGCATGCTTGAAAATCATTTCTTTAAACGTAAAATCGATATTCAAGCCCTTGATCCACAAAAAATGACGGCTTCAGGTAAAAATATTGTGCAAGTGATCAAGCTTAAAGATGGACTTGACTCAGATACCGCAAAAAAAATTAATAAAGCCATTAAAGAAAGTGGTGTCAAAGTGCAATCTTCTATCCAAGGTGACAAGATACGTGTAACTGATAAAAAGCGCGATACATTACAGCAAGTTATGGCATTTTTAAAAGAACAACAATTCGGTGTACCTTTACAATTTAATAACTTCAAAGACTAAGGTCTTTAGCAACACTATAGGTTAAGACATGACTCAGACCAACCGTTTATCTAAACTTGTGAAAGCGACTTCTAAATTCCCTAAAGGCATTCGTAGTACGCTCTGGAGTAAGGCGTTTGGTCGAGTTGTGCCTATGGTGGGCACAGCCAATATTAAGTACCTAGAAGTCAGTCATTCAAAAGTTGTGGTGGAAATTAAAAACCACCGTGCTATGCAAAACCATATTGGACAATTACACGCTGTTGCAATGGCGCTGATTGCTGAAACAGCAACAGGCTTTGTCACAGGTATGAATGTTCCTGATAGTTCAATTGTATTGATCAAAAGCATGCATATTGAATATAAACGACCATCTAAAGGTGATATGACAGCAACAGCGACATTGAGCAAAGAACAAATTTTAGAAATGCAAAGCTCTGAAAAAGGTGAAACGCTGGTTCCAGTCACCATTATGGATGAGTCTGGAAAAGAGCCTGTAGAATGCCAAATGGTGTGGGCTTGGGTGTCAAAAGAACGCCTAAAAAAGAAATAAATACAAATCTACAAATGTAAATAAAACTTACTGTTTAGTAAGTATAAAATTTACCAAAGTACAAATAATGAGTGACGATTATTCACTATATTCATGCTTACTTACTCATCAAGATGGTGTTATTTCCACCACCATCTTGAACTATTAAGACTTGAACGATAGAGGATAATCATGCGATCAGCTACATCAAGAAAAATTATTACACTCAGCCTCATTCTAAGCCCTATTTTGTTTCTCACTGCATGTACCCAAAATCCAAGTCACGTTGCTACTGCTGCAACGGGCAACACATTAGCAGCGAATTCAACCACCCAACAAGCGCAACAAAATAAAGCCATTGTGACTGATTTTTATGAAGGTGTATTTCAAAAGCATCAAGTTAAAGCATATGCAGATCGTTATATTGGTGACCAATATATTCAACACAATCCGCGTGTTCCAGATGGTAAAGCGCCCTTTGTAAATCACTTTACCCAGTATTTCCAAAAAAATCCTGAAGCAAAAAGTGTAATCAAACGTGCTGTCACAGAAGGAAATTTAGTATTTTTACACGTTCATTCAGCTCAAAATCCACAAGATCGCGGTGTTGCAATTGTCGATATCTTTAGAGTCGAAAATGGAAAAATTGTTGAACACTGGGATGTACAACAAGCTGTTCCAGAATCAAGCGCCAACAGCAATACCATGTTTTAACACAATATTTAAATCAAATGATCTAAGCACCTATTCCATAAAAAAATCCCAAACAATGTTGGGATTTTTTATCTTGAGCATTTAAGCACTTTGCGAAGCTAAATACTTCTGCTTTACATCTTCAGGAATTTGGCGTTTATTTCCCGCAACATCTACAGCAACAAAAGTAAATACACCTGCGGTGACACGTTTGGCAGCACGAGAACTGTCATGACTATCCCAAACTTCGATCTGCATTTGAATCGATGTATTACCGACCTTTAAAAGCTTGGTATAACAACTAATCACATCCCCCACTTTTACGGGAACAAGAAAAGTCATCTGATTAATCGAAATCGTTGCACAACGCCCTTTACTAAAGCGTTCTGCATGAATTGCACCAGCCAAATCCATTTGTGAAACAATCCAACCACCAAAAACATCACCACTCCAGTTTGTATCTGCTGGCATTGCGATGGTTTGTAAAGACAGTGTACCTTCAGGTTTTACATGAGAATCTGACACAATAACTCCGAGCCCGTGAATTACTTATGGGCATTCAATTGTTGATCTAACCATTCTTGTAATTGGTTAGCACGTAACGCACCACTTATTCTAGCAACTTCCGTGGTTTTATTCATTAAAACCAAGGTTGGAATACTGCGAATATTAAATGCACTACTTAACCGTGGATTCGCTTCAGTATCAATTTTAGCAAAAACCACATGGGGGTTATTTTTTGCAACTTCAGCAAAATGCGGTGCCATCATTTTACAAGGACCACACCACTCTGCCCATAAATCAATCATAATTGGCAAATCACTATGGCTGACAAAGTTACTGAAATTTTGTTCATTTAACTCAATAGGAGCAAGTGCAATCAAATTTTGATGACATTGACCACAAGTGGGTTGAGCATTTAATTTATCTTCGGGAACTCGGTTTTTTGCGCCACATGATGGACATACAATAATCATCTAGCTCACTCCAATATGTTGATGTAAAAACTCTAATTGGGTCAAAATTGATTTTTCCAACCATTTCCCATGATAAATATCAAAATGCGCCATATCCCATTCATGATATTGCACAAAAGGTGCAATATTTGTCGCCGTTTCTCGGCTAGATTCAATCGGGATAAAACTGTCTTTTTTAGCTGCTATAAATAGCACAGGAATATTAATACTTCTGACGGTCTGAATTGGTCTAAAACGGATTAAATTAAAAAATACCCGTGCTGGAACTTCACCACTCCAAAAGTAGTCGGGATTTACAATCGACATATAGCCGTTATAACTATCTTTGGTCGGAATAAAGCATAAATCAAAGGGGTGTACCACAGGTAAGGTTCGTGGAAGCATGCCAACTTTTGCCCCCATATAATCTTGACTGGATATTTTTAATGCTTTGGGTAATTGTTGAATTGGAAACAATTTTGCAGTTTCTGCCCCATCCACATAAGGCACTTGCACCATAATGGCTTGGACACTTTTTAGCTCACTCGCAAGACTAAGTACATAGCCACCACTCAAAGAGGTCCCCCAAAGCACTATTTTTTTTGGATTAATTTTCTTTTGTGTTGCGACATAACTGACCACGGTTTTCCAATCATCCAACTGATTTTGCAATGAAATCAGTTCACGAGGAAAACCTGTACTTCCTCCCCAAAAACGATAATCAAACAGCACAACCGCATAGCCTGCCTGTGCAATTTTTTGCGCATAGCTCACCAACTTAAATTGTCTTAAACATGCAAATCCATGAGCCATAATAATAACAGCAGGTTTTTTTAGATTTTTAGGTCGATAAAAATCTGCCGCTATGACTTCTTGTCCAATGGGGATATATAGTGGTTCAACTGTATATGCGTACATACACACTCCATTGCGTTATCTTTTATAGATATTTCTTTTATAAATCTTTTATCGTTCAAACTCAGTTCTGAGCTTAATGCTATTATATATAGCATATTGGATTTTAAATCATATAGGAGTGACGAAATGAGTGAAAATGTTGGTTTTGCTGGTCAAATTGGTCCAGAACATATTGCTCAAGTGGCAGAAAAAGGCTTTAAGTCTGTAATCAATAATCGTCCTGATTTGGAAGGCGGAACTGAACAGCCAACAAGTGCTCAAATTGAAGAAGCTGCACGTGCTGCAGGTTTGGACTATGTATTTCTACCTGTCGTTGCTGGTCAAATCACAGAAGTTGATGTCAGAAGCTTTGCCAACCGCTTTAACGAGCTTCCAAAACCAGTACTCATGTTTTGTCGTACAGGCAATCGTTCAAATAACCTCTATCAGATTGCAAAACAAATGGATTTATTAGACGACGAATAAATTCTAATAAATATAAAAGGCATTCTATTGAATGTCTTTTGATTCGACTTAAATAGAAAAGCTTAAGTTTTTAACAGCAATTTGAGTCGATTGTGCTTTTAAAATTTTGCAACAATTTAAACAGATCTGTTTAGTGAATCAAACAGGTATTGTACCTATGCTTAAATGGTTATATGACAAACTAAGTAAGTTCACGATATGATCTTTGGCATCGTTTCGTCATTTCCATAATTTAAAAATAAAGGGATCTTCACATGCAACAGGCTCTATTTGGTGGTGGCTGCTTTTGGTGTACCGAAGCCGTATTTTTACAACTCAAAGGTGTCAATCACGTTGTCAGTGGTTATGCTGGCGGGCATACTCCCAATCCAACTTATGAAGCAATTTGTAATGGGGATACCAATCATGCTGAAGTGATTTTGATTGAATTTAATGAACAGCAAATCAATTATCAACAATTACTCACGGTTTTTTTTGCAATTCATGATCCAACTACATTAAATCGCCAAGGCAATGATATTGGAACACAATATCGTTCGGTGATTTATTACTTCAATGAACAGCAAAAACTTGAATCTGAGCAATTTATTGGGCAGCTCAAAGCAGATGGCTTAAATATTGTGACTGAACTCAGTCCAGCACCCACCTTCCATCCTGCCGAAGAATATCATCAGAACTTCTTTGCCCGTAATCCTGCACAAGGTTATTGTAATTTTGCCATTCCGCCAAAATTACTCAAACTCCATAGCCAATTTCAAGATCTTTTAAAAGACTAAGATCACTGAAAATACTTCACGTTATAAAAGAAAACAGAAGTGATCAAATAACCAAAATATCAACATAAAAAAACCTCCTTAAAGGAGGTTTTAAAATATTTGTAGTTATTTAAATTAATTATCACTCATAAAGGCAAGATCATTTAATCCTGCTTCACTTGCACGAGACATCACTTGTGCAACGGTATCATAGCGAGATTCTTTATCCGCTCTCAACTGTACAGCTGGTTTTACTGGCTTTTGACCTTCTTCATCAAATCGTTTAGCCAATTCATCTAAAGTGATGACTTTATCATTCCAAGCCACATCACCATTCTGATTGATACTGATGGTAATTGCTTCAGGTGGAGGCGCAATCACTTCAGCAGTGGTCTTTGGTAAAGTTAATGGTATCGATGGGTTAGCAACGGTGGCTGTCACCAAGAAGATGATCATCAATACCAACATAATATCGATCAGCGGAATGAGGTTCATCTCATTCATGCCAGAATCGTTGTCTTCTCCCAATTGAAAAGCCATTAAGCTTGACCTCCAACTAAACCTTTATTAGTAGATTCAGATTCAACTTTTTGCGTTGAAGAATCTTGTTGTAACATCGTATCAATTAACAAACCATGTGCTTGATCTTGCAACTCATTTGACAATGTACGGTTAAAACGCACGCAAATGTTATATGCCAATACCGCTGGAATCGCAACAGCAAGACCTAGACCTGTCATGATCAGTGCCTCACCAACTGGCGTTGCAACTTGAGCTAAACCTGCTTGACCACTTTTACCTACAGCAACAAGCGCATGGAAGATTCCCCATACCGTACCAAATAAACCAACAAATGGTGCAAGTGAAGCAATCGTTCCTAAAACTGAAACACCTTTTTCAGCGTTGGCTTTTTCTGCTGAGATTTGACGTAATAGCGCTTGTTCTGCAACCGCTTTACGTTGATCGAAGCTTAATGGCGCAAGCTTGGCTTTTAATGCTTTTAAAGCCTGAGCAAGGTGATCCTGAGCAACTTGCTTGAGTTGACGCGTTCCTAGAATACGCAAAATGAACACAGTCCACGTTGCAATAGACATTGCCAATAACACGAAATACAGTGTCTTACTGACCGCATCAGCATGTTGCCAATAAACTGAAAAGTTCATATGCACATTTCCTAATTCTTAAAAAAAATTATTTACTTTTTAGAGACCGACAATGCAAAATCTTGCCTAATTTTAAATGGTACACCCGCACCATTTTCTCTATAAGCTTTAAATTTTGCAGATTGAGTCTGCTTAACAACATAACTATCTAAACTTGAATTACCGCTGGATTGAAGAATCCGGACATTGGTAATATTTCCGCCCGCATCCGCAGTAATTTCTAGATTCACAACTTTTGTTCCATCTTCTGGAGACATCAGTTTAAGTAATTGCTCTTTCGCGATACGTGGACTACGACTCCAAGACACCTGACCTTCGTTTACATTACGCGGCGTGTTTCTTTGCTCTTGATCACGACGTTGACGATCGCGCTCATCTTGCTCACGTTTTTGACGATCACGTTCATCTTGTTCACGTTTCTGCTGTTCCGCACGCTTCTGATCATCTTGACGTTTTTGCTCATCTTGACGTGCCTTATCCTGCTTCTGTTGCTCTTCTAAACGCTTTTGTTCTTCAAGCTTTCTTGCCCGATCATCATTTTCTACAGGTTTTTTCTGCTCAATGATTTTTGGCTTAACCACAGGTTTAGGCTCAACTTTCTTCTCTATAGGTTTCGGTTGAACTTTAGGTTTGATGGGTTCAGATGGAGGAGGTGGCGGCGGTGGAACATCTTCTTTTAACTTTAAAAATTTGATTTTTAAAGGTTCTTTCTTTATTTGAGGCAGTTCAAATGGTTTCATATGACTTACCCCCCACAACACACCTACGTGCCCGACAACAACTGCTAACACTGCAGCAAGGACTTTTTTCTTCATCGGTGGTGGCGTTTGAAGTGGTGCAATGGAAGACTGACTCATAAGAATCTAAATACCTAAAATTGAGCAAACTACAAAAAATTATTCAGTTTGTAGATTAAGCTCATCGGATAGAACAATTAAAGTGCAACAATGATAAATGAGAAGTGTTTTCATTTGCAACTGGTTTTTCAATGTTTTTAATCGATTTTACAAATTAAAAATAAAAAAAGGATGCATAAAGCATCCTTTTTTACGACTCATATTAAATGAATATTCACATGTTATTGAAAAACAACAGTCTTATTGCCATCGACAATAATACGGTCTTCTAGATGCCATTTTACCGCTCTAGCAAGTACGTTACGTTCAACATCTTGGCCTAATTCACGCAGTTGATCCACAGTAAAATCGTGGTTTACTCGTTCTACATCTTGCTCAATGATTGGACCTTGATCCAGATCAGCCGTCACATAATGCGCTGTTGCACCAATCAATTTAACGCCTTTTTCATAAGCCTGTTTATATGGATTTGCCCCCACAAAAGCAGGTAAAAATGAGTGATGAATATTGATCACTTTCATTTCCCACTTTTGTACAAACTCTTCATCGAGAATTTGCATATAACGCGCGAGAACCAATAAATCATTCCCTTGCATTAACTCATCGATCTTTGTATAGGCTTCACGTTTATTTTCTTTGTTGACAGGAACCACATAGAAAGGAATACCAAAGTTTTCTACAGATTCACGTAAGTCTTCATGGTTTGAAACCACTTGGGTAATTTCACAAGGTAAGCCACCACGTGAATGACGCCATAACAACTCAAGCAAAGCATGGTCAACTTTAGACACCAAAATACCGACTTTTTTAATGTCGCTCACCAAAGCCAAACGCCAATGCATACTATAACGTTCAGCCACATTGGTTGCGAAAGTTTGAATGAGACTCTCACGACGGGATTGCAAATGATCAAGTTCAAACTCAACACGCATAAAATAACGCCCGCCCTGAGCTTCAGTTGCGTATTGATCAAGCGCAGTAATGTTCGCGCCCTGATGATACAAAAAGCTCGATACAGCTTGCACGATTCCTGGCTTGTCTTCACAAGTAATCAGTAGACGTGCTGTGTTGGCAGTAGTCATGTTCATGTTGATGGATATCACTTATAAGTTAATTTAAAAAACAGCCGAATATTTTAACGCTTTTTCATCAGCTTTCAATCTTGATTCAGCATCAATCGCGTTTTACCGCAGATAAACTGGCAAATAATTCCGAAGAACCGAAGCTTTCTAGCAAACGTTCATAGGTTTCACGACTTTCGCCACGTAAATAAGGACCTTCTAAAAACACCATCTGGCGCAATGCTTGCCAAATCCATTTTTCATCTAAATGGTTGGAGTCACTTAAATGCCCAGACATATACAAGAAGTTTGTCCAGTTGGTCAGGACAATCCAAATATTGATGATAAGTGCTTCAATTTCAGAAGGTGTCATCTGCATCAATCCCGCTTCAACAAAGGCATGATAAATTTTTTGCCCTTGTTGCATCACCTTGCCAGCAAAGCGAGGATAAATTTTTCTAAAGTCGTCGTTATTTTCAATTAAATGATAAACATCACGATGTAGAAAGCGATATTCCCATAGCTGACTGCTTAAAACTTGGAAATAACGGATTTTGTCATTCGCATTGACTCCACGGTCATCGGGTAATGACAGCATATCTAAAGTTTCTTTTTGGTATTGTTCCATCAATTCTTTGATGATTTCTTGTTTGTTTCGAAAATGATAATACAAATTTCCAGGACTGATCCCAAGCTCTGCTGCAATATGATTCGTTGTAACTGCACGTTCGCCGCGCTCATTAAAAAGTTGCAGACTAATCTGCAAAATTCGGTCTTTCGTTTTCAAAGTTTTGGAGCTCGACATCCTATTACCATTTTTAACCGTTAGCACAAGCTAACATAAAGTGACTTGACTATTTAGAGTATTTACTCTAAAAATTATATTATATTAACCTATTCGTAAATGGTGTTTGTCATGAACAGTCATACAAAAACAAATTCAATGACTTCTTACTCACCTGAAGTTCAACGTATGCATGACATTCTTGAACAACAGAAAGTCGCTTATCAACGCTACCCTGTTCCTACAGCAAAGGAACGTATTGAACGTTTAGCTCGCTTAAAGAAAGTTCTGGTAAAATACCAAGATCAATTTGCAGAAGCAATCAATCAAGACTACGGCAATCGTTCAATCAGCGAAACTAAAATTGGTGAACTACTCACATGTTTAGAACAAATTAAATATTATAGCAAGCATTTAACAGCATGGATGAAACCATCTAAGCGCCATGTGTCTATCTTACACCAACCAGCCAAAGCTTGGGTGCAATATCAGCCTTTAGGTGTGATTGGAATTATTGCACCATGGAACTATCCATTGTTACTTTCTGTTGGCCCACTGATTTGTGCGCTGGCTGCCGGAAATCACGCAATACTCAAAATTTCAAGTTCATCTTCTAATTTTGGCTTCGTACTTGAAAATGCTCTCTCAGAAGCATTTCCACAAGAATTGGTTGCTGTGGTGAACGGCGGTGGTCAAATTTCCGATGCATTTTCACATTTAGCATTCGATAAAATCATTTTCACTGGCTCTACCAATGTCGGTAAAACCGTGATGTCTGCTGCTGCCGAAAATCTAGTGCCTGTTATTCTTGAGCTTGGTGGTAAATCACCTGTAATCGTACACCCTTCAAGTGATCTCAATCTGGTCGCTGAACGTATTGCTTTTGGTAAATTATGGAACTCTGGTCAAACCTGTGTAGCACCAGACTATATGTTCCTACCTCGAGGAAAAACTGCCGAGTTTATTGAAAGCTTTAAACAAGCTGCAACAACAATGTACCCGACGATTCGTGATAATCAAGATTACACCAGCATCATCAACGATAAGCAGTACAACCGTGTTCAAGGTTATTTAGAGGATGCACGTCAACAAGGCGCTGAGTTGATTGAAATCAATCCTCAAAATGAAGAATTAGCGAGTGTACGTAAAATTGCCCCAACATTCTTAACAGGTGTTCTACCGACAATGGACATTATGAAGAATGAAATCTTTGGTCCAGTGCTTCCAATTATGGAATATGATCAAATTGACGATGTAATTGACTTTATTAATGGCAGACCGCGTCCACTTGCTTTATACTATTTCGACTTTGACAATGCCCGCGCAGAATACGTTTCTCAACGTACCCATTCTGGGCATTTCGGTCAAAATGCCGTAGTTACCCATGTTGCACAAGACGATTTACCCTTTGGTGGCGTTGGTGCATCTGGCATGGGCAAATATCATGGCCCAGAAGGTTTCTTTGGTTTATCACATGAGCGTTCAGTAATGTCTATTCCTAAGCTATTTAGCTTAAAATTCATATTAGCGCCTTATGACAAAGCCCTAAATAAGATTTTAGAGAAAACTTTCTTACGCTAACTGATCAAGGCATGATCTATCAAATTAGATCATGTTGCGTTTTGACGAATTCCGCTTGTCTTTTAAGCGGAATTTTGGTATAAAACGCCCCTTGAATGAATTCAATCCGTTTTATTTTGACTGGCCATACAGATTTGCTGTTGGCTAAATCAATGGAGTTACACCATGTCTAAGGTTTGCCAAGTTACCGGCAAGCGTCCAGTCGTTGGTAACAACGTCTCACACGCCAACAACAAAACTAAACGCCGGTTCGAGCCGAACCTGCATCACCACCGTTTCTGGTTAGAAAGCGAAAAACGTTTTGTACGTCTTCGTCTAACCACTAAAGGTATGCGTATTATCGACAAATTGGGCATTGAAAAGGTTGTTGCTGACCTTCGTGCTCAAGGTCAAAAGATCTAAGGAGTCTGAACCATGCGTGATAAAATTCGCTTAGTTTCTACTGCTGGTACAGGTTATTTCTATACCACTACTAAGAACAAACGTACTATGCCGGAAAAAATGGAAATCAAAAAATTTGATCCAAAAATCCGTCAACACGTAATCTTCAAAGAAGCTAAAATTAAATAATTTTAGTTTTCTTAAAAAATACGATCCATTTGGGTCGTTTTTTTTGCCTTTTTTTTCTTCGACTTGTTAAACTCTTTAGCGAATTTGGCACTGATTGTGCATTTTATATGGCTTTATACAAAGTCATTACCTTAAGAAATGATTTTTTGAATGATTTCTCCTGAAGATTTAAGGAGTATTTAGTGCCTCATGATGTAGATCTGATTATTTTACTTGCAGTTGGTTTTGGTATAGCCCTGATCTTTGGCTATATCGCTGCACGATTACGCCTGCCACCTTTGATTGGTTATTTAATTGCGGGAATTATCATCAGCCCCAATACCCCAGGTGTTGTTGCAGACATCGCGCTAGCCAATCAGCTTGCTGAATTAGGCGTCATGTTCTTGATGTTCGGTGTCGGGATGCATTTTTCCCTCAACGATTTAATGCAAGTCCGAAAAATTGCCCTCCCTGGTGCAATTTTACAAATCGCGGTTGCGACCTTACTGGGTATGGCAGTTTCCATCTTTTGGGGCTGGAGCTTTGGCTCCGCATTGGTCTTTGGCTTAAGTTTATCCTGTGCAAGTACGGTGGTTTTACTCAAAGCATTAGGTGACAAAGGACTGCTTAACTCGGTGAATGGTAAGATTGCCGTTGGCTGGTTGCTGGTCGAAGATCTGGTCATGGTCTTAGTCCTGGTTCTACTGCCTGCAACAGCCGTACTTTTAGGCGGACATCCTATTGCAGGACATGAATCTGATCAAAACATCTGGTTAACACTCGGCATTACCCTGTTAAAAGTAACTGGTTTTATCGCCTTTATGCTTATCATTGGCAAACGCCTTGTGCCAATGATTATGCAGTATGTGGCGCGTTTAGGCTCTAGAGAGCTTTTTACTTTAACCGTAGTCGCAGCAGCAGTTTCAATCGCTTATGGCTCATACGCAATCTTCGGCGTTTCTATGGCACTTGGAGCGTTCTTTGCCGGAATGGTAGTTAAAGAATCAGATTTTAGTCATCGTGCAGAAGAAGAAACCTTACCTTTACGCGAAATTTTCTCGATTTTGTTCTTCGTTTCTGTCGGGATGTTATTTGATCCACGTATTATTGTGGAACAGCCTCTGCATATTTTAGCAGTCATTGCCATTATTATGATTGGTAAGACGCTGGCAGCGATGGCATTGGTGTTATTTTTCCGTTATCCCATCAATACAGCATTAACAGTGGGTGCCAGTTTGGCACAAATTGGAGAGTTCTCCTTTATTCTGGCAACCTTAGGCTTGTCGCTGGGATTACTTAGCCCTGAAGCACAAAACTTAATCTTAGCGGGTGCTTTATTTTCTATTACTCTCAATTCATTTCTATTTTCTGCGATCGAACCTGTACAAAACTGGATCCGTGAACGTTCGCATTTGGCGCGCTTACTTGAGCGTAGCGGTGACCCATTGGCAATGCTTCCAGATGAAGTTGATCAAGCCTATTTACGTGATCAAGTGGTGATTGTTGGTCATGGTGAAGTCGGACGTCGTATTACCAAAACATTGATGGATGACGGCATCAAAGTGGTCATCGCTGAAGAGAACCGCGAAATTGTAGAGAATTTGCGTGAAAAAGGCATCGCTGCGGTTTCTGGTCGAGCAACAGAACCCAGTGTTTTGATTCAAGCCCATATCCAACATGCACGACTATTGGTGATTTCACCGATGGATATTGTAGATATTCATAAAATTGTCGATACAGCCAAGCTGCTTAATCCTGAGATTCAAGTGTTAGTTTGTGCTGAAAATAAAGAAGAGGCTGAAGTGATCCGTAAAGACAATGTCGGTGAAGTCTATTATGCAAAAGAGGAAATGGCGAAAAACATGAGTAATCATATTTTAAACCAGATCCAAATTGCTCATCATCATGAACCAACACATTGAATTCGGCTCATTTTTAAAACCTAGATCTTTAAAACGCAGCTAAAACCTGTTCTTTGTAGACCTTGGAAAGTCGTGGTGCTTCATTATGTAATGGTATCGATAACCATGTTGGATGGGGGATCATCACCCCATCTAAGCAGAGATTTAGAACTTCTAGAATTTGATGCCATTTGCGTATGTCAGGTTATTTGCCTACAAAGAAAAACGCACTCGAAAGTGCGTTTATTGTATTTATTCTAGAATAAATGAAATCACTAGCTCATAAATTTTGGTTGCTCATCAACAACTTCAGCGTGCCATTCATCTGCCTGTTTTTCAAGTAACGCAAATAATGCAGCCTGAATCATCTGTTGCGCAATCGCTGGCGTTTGATCACCCAGTAGTGCTTTCACTTCTTCATTAAATTGAATAGTGACCAATGGCTCTTTTTCAGAACCTGCATTACGCAGTGCCAGCTCCCCACTTTCGAGCTGTACCAACTCCAAAATAGCTTCCTGATTTCCAAATAACTCTTTTAACTGTTCGATAGACATAAATCCTCCATGCTCAACATGGGGCAAGGTGCTGAATGCACTTTGCATCTTGTAGATATTTTATATAGTCATTTAAAACAAAATTTCAAGTATATCTGATCAAAAAGATCAGAATTCAACCATTTCATTACGAAAACCATCAATAAGTTGCGATAAATCTCGGTGCCACTCTCTTAAAATCTTTGTATCAGGCAACCAAGCTTGAGGTGTTTGCGTTACTTTGATAATTAAGTTTGATGATGTTTCATCCTCTGGTTCTGGTGCACTTGGTTCAGGTGCATATTGACAAAGTCGATACGCTCTTTTGAGTTCAGCAATAAACCCTTCTTTGGCTAATTTTTGCATCACTAAAACTTCTGGTGAGACTTGTCCTTTAGCCGCCATATTTTCTTCGATTGACTTTAAGGTTGGGGAAAAATCATTTAAACGGTAATAACGTACCAACTCTTGCAGAAATGCTAAAACCGCGCCATGTAAATGAAATACTGCTGCTTCACGATGTGCTTGAGCTTGTTGAACATTTTCAGTTTGTTCTCCCTGCATACATGCAAGACGAGCAAAATAAAGTTTTTGATTGGTACGGTCTGCATGAAAGCGAGCTACACGTGACATGGAAGTTCCCTAAGATTTTGGCATTCTTTACAGTCTTAGCTTAATCTTTATTGAACAAAAATCACAATGAATTTTATCCATGTTGTATGTCAATAAAATAGATAGCGCTCTTTTTTGCAAAAATATCAATTTAAGTTTTTATTTTTATCATGGTTTGACGAGATCATTTAAATACTAAAATAAAAAAGGAGCAATAAATGCTCCTTAGACTATCTGCCAATTATGCTTCTGGCTTATCTTCCGCTGCTTTTACACGAATTCCATGACCATGTAAGCGCAAGGTATTTAAACCTTTAATCGCTTTAACTGCTTCTCTACCATGTGGCATTTCAACAAAAGCAAAACCTTTTGATTTACCTGTTGCCGCATCAAGTACTAGAGTACAAGTATCTACTGTACCGTATTGCTTAAATAACTCTAACAATTCAGCTTCAGTTACAGTACGTTCTAAATTACGAACTAAAATTTTCATCTCACAACCTTAAAATATAAACGAGGCAAAAAACATCAAAAAGCACTCGCCTACCTACTTTTTGAATGAAAAACGATTGCTATAGTTTAATCTAGATCTATACCAAAATCTAAATTAATCGCCCGACGCTCGATTAAGGCACTTTTTACAGTTTGCTCTCGCTGTCTATAGTGGGTTTCTGTGCTACATAAATTTCGAGTTAAATCATTGAGAAAATAACTTTCAACCTTACGACCTTGTTCATCTGTTTGCGTATGTGCCCAAAAACTTAAATTTTGTTTGGTTAGAATAAGTTCATTTTGCGCGCGTGTTAAAGCCACATAAAGTACACGGCGCTCTTCTTCAACTTCATCGAAATTGCCTTGTGCACGTGCATTTGGGTATTGCCCCGCAGAGACATTTGCCACATAGCAAACCTTTTGTTCTGTGCCTTTAGCAGAATGGATGGTAATTAAAGTCACCACATCATCTTGTGACTGACGCTCAATTTCACTGATTGAAACAGGGTCAAGTACATATTCTTCTAAGAACTCGCTCAGTTGGGTATGTTTAGACGCCAATTGCTTGACCAGATCAAAATCCCCCACCCGTTTATGCCAATCTTTTTTGGCATAATTTTCTTCAAGTTGGTTGAGAATAGCCTCTACACCGAGTTTCACACAGGCTTCAACTTCAGTTTTTAGCACACTCATTTGCTTCATAATCAGCAATGTATTGTCAGGAATACGCCCAAACTTCTCTAATTTTTCTGTAATTTTCTCAATATCTGCATCCAGTAAGAGTTGTTGCGCCAGCTTACTCGCACCGACATCGCCTACGCCATTCCATAAGGTTAAAAACCGCATCCACGCAATATCATCCAATGGATTGGCAATAACACGCAATAAGCTCAATAAGTCTTTGACATGCGCTGTTTCAAGTAACTTCATCCCACCAATAAATCGGTAGGGAACATTGGCTTGGATAAAAGCAGCCTCGATATGCCTTGCAGCAAAGGCTGAACGCACCAACACCATGTGGTCATTCCAAGCTGAACCTTCCAATAAATGCCGTTCTTTGATGTCGATCGCGATCCATTTTGCTTCATCAAACTCGTTTGGAAAAACATGCATTCGCGGTTTAATACCTTCACCACGATAAGCTTCCAGTTTTTTATCGTAATGAATCGAACTTTGATCGAGTAACCAGTTGGAAAAATCTAAAATTTCTTGAGTAGAGCGATAATTTTTTTCTAATTTGAAAATCTCTGCATCTGGCACACGCTCTTTAAAATGGTGGATATTTTCAAAATCCGCACCACGAAAACCATAAATCGACTGTGCATCGTCCCCCACGCAGAACAGTGATGTTTTATCTTTTAATGGTTCAAGAATCGCCCACTGTAGAGGATTGGTATCTTGCATTTCATCAACCAGCATGTACTGACATAAGCCCGCAACATAATCCGCTAAACCACCGGACTGTGCCAAAGCAGACGCAACCACGGCGAGAATATCATCGTAATCTAGAAAACTACGTGCTCGCTTACGGGTTTCGTACTCTTTCATGATTTCTGCGATTTGATCTTTATCGTCTAAAAACTCAGGCAGTTGCTTTTCTAAAGCCAAACTTAGTTTTTGCCGGGTATTGCGTGCAAAGGAATATAAATCACAAAGCTGTTGTGGTTTGGGTAAGGCGTTGGGATTCTTTTTATCATCCTTTCCACGAATCAAACGGAACAACATCAATTGATCATCACGATCTATGATCGAAAATTGATCCAATCCAAAAGCTTTTGGCACACGTCTAAGTAAATACATGCAAAAGGTATGAAATGTAGATGCGCGTAACCCTTTGGCCTGATCACCTAAAGCAAGCTCTACCCGCGCCACAATCTCGCTGGCAGAACGGCGGGTAAATGTCAAAATTTGGATTTGATTGGCAGGAATGCCTTGATCAATGAGATATGCAGCTCGTGCCACAATGGTTTTGGTTTTGCCACAACCTGCCCCAGCAAGAACTAGACTATGTTTTGTTTCAGTCGTAGCAGCTTGTTTTTGTTGAGGGTTTAATTCATTAATCAGGTTGGCTAAACTCATTTTCACTCATCATTTTATGGATGGCTGCTAGTTTAGCAGATTTAATTTGAAAACTAATGCCTCTCTATTCTTGATTAATTATTCCCAGTCATTAATTTCAAGAACTCGGCTGCTTTTTGAGTTACTGCAGGTAAATACTGATAGGCAGCTGTACCAATAGTTACATACGATGATATTTCTGTAATAGTATCTTTTAATTTTGATCTTCCAATAAATTCATTTTGCACATCTGGATTTAATAAAATTTCACCATAAATATCTTTTAATGCTCCCTGAAGAACATCACCAACTTTTGAATATTTCTTCAAAGCCCAAATTAATCTATCTAATTCAATTACAAGAATTCTCTTCAAATCAAAACTGAGTTTATCATCCTTAATAATTTCAGCTCTTTCTTCTTCTAGTGCTGTTATTAAGTGACTAACTTTTACTTCATCTAAAGATGACTTGACTTCAAATCCAAGCTGCCATGTTCTTGCTGTCATCCTTAAATATTCCAAAGTTTGATTTGAAACCTTAGATACGTTTGATGGAAACATACCTTTCAAGCTCAAAGCATCTAAAACTTCTTGAATCCATGTTTGATCATAAATTTCATGTCCATTTATTTCAGCTTCTACCCTTAATGATTCATATAAAGAAAGTGAAATATTTTCCAAAACATTTACATGTTGTCGAACTACTAAATTATTATTGCTATCTAAATGTTTTTTCCAGCCAACAATAGATTCAACGCCACCTAGTTGTTCAGATAATTGTTTTACTTTTCTTAATTCTTCTACCAAATAAAAGACTTGATTCATTACAAATAAACCCTAATATAATTTTCAAGATTTTACACTAAACAATAAAAAATTAATCAATAAAATCTTTTATTTAAAAGCAAGCACTCTCACCACACTCTCACAACAGCGTTCTAAATTTTGCTCACCATGCTTTAATGCTGTTGCTAAATCACATGCACCATCAACAATACCAAAAATTGCACTAAAGCCTTCTGCATAAAGCTCATTGACGCCTTCACCGATATGCCCTGCAAAAGCAATCACAGGTTTATTCAACTGCTTGGCAACTTGCGCTACCCCAAAAGGTGTTTTGCCAAACTTGGTTTGAAAATCAATACCACCCTCGCCAGTAAACACATAATCTGCTTGGGCAATTTTTTCCTCAAGTCGGGTTTCTTTAATCACGATTTCGACACCAGAGCGTATTTTTGCACCCGTAAAAGCCATAAGTCCGAAACCCAAACCGCCTGCAGCACCAGCACCCTGTAGATTTGCAACATCAACATTCAACTGTTGTTTCACCAACGCAGCAAAATGATCAAGGTTTTGATCTAAGATCCCAACCATCTCAGCGGTTGCTCCTTTCTGTGGTGCAAAAATAAAAGAAGCTCCATTTGGACCGCATAACGGATTGTTTACATCACTGGCAATAATAATTTCAGTTGCTTTTAAACGCACATCGAGTTGTGAAATATCAATGCTTTTGATCTGCTGAAGCTGCCCACCACCCACGTCTACAGGATGGTTGTTTTCATCTAAAAATTTTGCCCCTAAAGCCTGTGCCATCCCAGCACCTGCATCATTGGTGACACTACCACCCAGACCAATAATGATTTTACCAACACCCAAATCCAAAGCAGCTTTAATCATTTCCCCTGTACCCAGAGTTGATGTGATTAAAGGATTGCGTTGAGACTTTTCGATCAGATGAATACCGTTTGCCATCGCCATTTCTATAACAGCTGTTTGACCGTCTTCAATTAATCCCCAATAGGTCGATATTCGTTGCTGAGCCAATGGACCAGCGACCTCAACATATACTTTACGACCAGTTCGTGCAGCGACCAAAGCATCGACTGTTCCCTCACCACCATCTGCCATAGGTACATGAATAAACTGTGCATCAGCAATGACTTTTTCAATGCCTCGTTGCATTGCAAAACAGGCTTGTTCGGCTGTCATACTTTCTTTAAATGAGTCAGGCGCAAGAACAAAAACTTTAGACATGAGCAAATGTATTTTGGTGAGATTCAAAAATTAACATAACGATTTTTCGAGTATAGATAAACTAATAAATTCATAATTAAGACTAAAGAAATGACAACTATGCAACGTGTAAACCTTGGTAAGACTGCCCCAGAACTATATAAAACGGTCATCGAGCTTGAAAATTTATCTATGCAAAAAGTTCAGCAGGCTGGGCTTGATGTTGGATTCTCTCATTTGCTCAAATTAAGAGCCTCGCAAATTAACCAATGTGCTTTCTGTGTTCGTATGCATACCCAAGATGCAATTAAAGCGGGCGAGTCAACGGATCGTATTGCGTTGATTAGTGCTTGGCGTGAAAGTGAATACTTTACTGAAAAAGAACGAGCGGCTTTAATTTTAATTGAAGAGATCACTTTAATTGCCAATCAACATTTTCCAGATAGCGCTTATGAACAAGCTGCACAGCATTTATCCAGCGATGAAATCACCGCGATTGAATGGGTTGCGATTGTGATCAACACATGGAACCGTATCGCCATTTCCAGCCAGTATAAAGTCGCGAAATAAGCTAAGTTTCAACGCTTAAATCATTTATCTAGGCAACACCTCGCTTTTCAGGAATGTTAATTGAGATAAGATTTAACTGAATACTGTTCTAGTTGCATAAAAATTTACACCAAAATGCAAAACGCCTGATCTCATTTGATCAGGCGTTTTGTTAAAAGCACATATGATTTAAAACATTAAATGAAACCTTAATGACTCGCAGGTGGGATTTGTTTAATTGCCGCAGCAAAGGTGAGATAGTTGACTCCTTGGAATAAAATATCCACACCTAAAAATAATCCGAGTACCCAAAAAGGAGAGTCTGGTGATGCCAGAATAATTGCACCTGTTGCCAAGGTTAAAAGCCCTGAAAATAATGTCCAACCCCATCCAGACATTGGCTTCAACATAAATGCATTAAAAATACGAATAAAACCGCCAATCAATAAAGCAATTGCCAGTAAATTGGTTAATACCACTGCAGTGGTAATCGGAGATTTAAATGCATAATAACCCGCTGCGATATACAACACACCAAACAACGCCCAAAGCCAGCGGAAGCCACCATCAAAAATTTTAAATGCTGCAATGAGGTGTAAAACCCCACCGATCATCATTAAAGCACCAAACAATGCAACAACCGTCAATGTTGCCATACCCAGTGAAGCCAATAGCACTAATCCAAAGATCACCAATAAAGCTCCAAGCAGAAGATACCATTTACGGTTTTCATGGAGTTGATGACGAACTAAATCATTTCCTACAGTACGCATAATTCTTCTCTTGGTTGTTATTCATTCATTTTATTGTTGATCTAATTCAGGTGTTTGTCTGTATAAAATCTGCATCTATACCAGAATAAAGCTTTGTTTGAGCAGAATCTAAGCGCTAAACAGCACAGCTCTATACGCTACTTCACCCAACCCATTTCTTGTGCAGTGAGTCGACTGATCATAGTATCCTCTAGATCTTCAGGTGTTTTGCTTTTACTTTCTGAAAGCGCAATATAGCCGCCCATAATTTCTGCACGTTGTTGTGGATAACGTGGTTGTTGTTCAGGATTGGCATAGCCCATCGGATAGAGTGGCTGTCCCGTTGTAAAATCATATTTGTCTTTTGCACCAAAGGTATGCAATAACTCATGTACAAGAACGACTTTATTGCTCGAACTTTGCTTTCGTGATGCAAATAGATTCACAGAACCAATACGCCCACGTTCCAATGCAGTGGAGTGCTTCAATATTTTCTGCAACTTGGGATCATAATAATTTAAATACAGGGTCACCGATGGTGAGCCATCTTCGCCTTGATGCTGTTTCCATGCATAAAATCTAAATTTTAAACTCCACAAAACTGTATCCAAGATACGGCCTGATTCTGGAAACTTAGGTGGCAAGGTATTTAATTCCCGTCCAAGCTGAAAATGAAACGAAATCGGTTGCCCACGAAATGCTTGAGACTGTAAACCTAAATAATGTTCAATTTCCTCAAGATCATCTGTTGAAATTTGCTGAATATAGACTGATGTGGAGCGTTGACCATCTGCATTGATCGGATGTAATAAAACAACGATTGGCTTGCTCCAATCTTGATTCATATCACGCCAAGCGTTCACTGCAACAATCAGCAGAATGACCAGTAAAATACCAACTCGAATCTTTTTCCACATTAACTACATTTCCTTTTTATAATTAATTCAAGGCATCACTTTAGTAATTTTAATTAGTTTATGATTTTTCTCTTTCTTAATTTCAACCCATCCATTATGGATAGACTCAATTGCTTCCTCATAATTTCTTATATTTAAATCAGATTTTTTTAGAGTATCAATGACATCTTGCACTTTTGCCCAATGACTTTCATTCGCATATTCTTTAATAGTTTTTTGAACTAATTTAATAAATACACTAAAACTGCCCTTTCTCAAAAACATCTGGCTACCTTCTATTTTTGTTTCAAATACTCCCACCGCTTTTATCAATCCTGATAATTTCGTATAGCCATAATCACGAGTATCAAAATCAGGCTTTACTGTACTTAAATAAGTACCGATTGAACCTAAGTATGCCCAACCATTATCATCAGAGTTATCTTTTACAGCCTTATAGATTAGATTTAACGTTGCTTTATCAATTGGTGGTTTGACCTCTTCCTTCTCCTTCTCAATAGAAGGAGTCTTTTTTATATCTTCAATATTTTTAACATCAATATTCTGTTTTTCTTCTTCTTTTTCTTCAGTGATTAAATTTTCTATTGAAATAAATTTATCGCATGCTTTTTTAAAAGGCTCTGGTGTTTTTTTACGCCCAAATCCATAAACGATTAAACCACTTTCTCTAATTCTTGAAGCTAAAGGAGTAAAGTCACTATCGCTAGATACGATACAAAACCCATCTAATGCACCGCCATATAATAAATCCATCGCATCAATAATCAGAATCATATCTGTTGCATCTTTACCACTTGTATAAGCAAATTGTTGTACAGGAGTAATGGCATGTGGCAAAAGTACTTCTCTCCATTTTTTTAAAGAGTCGCTACTCCAATCCCCATAAACACGCTTTACACTCGCAATTCCATATTTAGCCACCTCTTCCAATACAGAAGAAATCGAATTGACAGATGAATTATCTGCATCAATTAACACAGCAAATTTTTTAACTGTATTTTCCACAAAATCCCCATTTTTAATTTTTTATCAATCAATTCATCATAACGTTTTCAATAAAAATTGATATAAAAAATGCCCACCTATGTGAGCATTTTATTGATTATTTCAAAGCTTAAGCTTCTACCCATTTCCCATCTTGGTAGACCAAAGACCATTTGGTTTGTTTACCTTCTGGGGTTTCTGAACCAATATATTGCGCTTGGTTTTTACGGCTAAACTTAACCAATGTTGGATTACCATCTGGATCTTGATCAGGTGCTTGCAAGATAAACTGATACTTAGGATCAAGTTGATCTGCAACTGAACGTAACTCCGCAACCTTCGGTGCACGTGTTTCACGAACTTTAGGGAATTTGCTTGCCGCCAAGAATAAACCCGCTGCTCCATCACGTAGAACAAAGTAATCATCATGTTTGACTGAACGTAAATGTTCCATTTTGATTGGGTCGACACGAGGTGGCGCTGGCTGACCATTTTTCAAAACTTTACGGGTATTGTCACAACTCATACAAGCGAAATATGGACCAAAACGACCCGTTTTCAACTGCATCTCACCATCACATTTATCACATGGAATGGTTGGACCATCATAACCCTTGATTTTGAACTCGCCTTCTTCCAGCTCATAACCATCACAATCCGGGTTATTACCACAAATATGTAACTTGCGACCACCATCAATCACATAGCTGTCCATTGCAGTACCACATACTGGACAACGTTTTTTCGACATTAAGTCAGCAGTTTCGGCACTGTCATCATCAGAAAGTATAGCCAACGACTCAACTGGTGTTAAATTCAATGTCCCTTTACAGCGTTCTTTCGGTGGCAAGTTATAACCAGAACAACCAAGGAATACACCCGTTGTGCCTGTACGAATCTGCATCGGGCGTTCACATTCTTTACAGTGAACAGCTTCAACTTCTACAGGTTGATTACGGCGCATGCCGTTTTCGCCCTGTGCTGTGGTTAAGCGCTTTTTAAAATCACCATAGAAACTATCTAACAGCTCTTTCCAATTACGTTCACCATCTGCAACTTTATCCAATTGACCTTCCAAATCTGCAGTAAATGCATAATTCATCAGGTTATTAAAATTTTCGTCTAGACGATCGGTAACAATTTCGCCCATCTTCTCTGCAAAAAGACGGCGATTGTCGAGTTTGACATAACCACGATCTTGAATCGTCGAAATAATCGCAGCATAAGTCGATGGACGACCGATTCCACGTTTTTCCAATTCTTTTACTAAAGATGCTTCAGTAAAACGTGCAGGTGGTTTAGTAAAGTGTTGAGAAGGATCAAGTTTCTCAAGTTTGAGAATTTCACCCACTTTGACTGCTGGTAATAAAACATCATCATCAGACTTGTTCTGACCACGCACTTTGGTAAAACCATCAAAAACTAAAGTACGACCTTTGGCTTTGAGTTCTACACCATTCGCATCAACCAAAATCGTTGAGGATAAATACTCTGCTGGGGTCATTTGACATGCAACAAATTGACGCCAGATCAAATCATATAAACGTTGTGCATCACGCTCAACACCCGCCAAACTATCGCCTTTTAAAGTAACATTGGAAGGACGAATCGCTTCATGGGCTTCTTGCGCATTGGCTTTATTCCCATAACGATTTGCTTTAGCAGGTAAGTACTTCGCACCAAATTCAGTTTCAATATGATTACGCACCATACTGACAGCATCATCACTCAAGAATGTTGAGTCAGTACGCATATAAGTAATAAAACCAGCTTCATATAAACGCTGTGCAAGCATCATGGTTTTCTTGACAGAGAAACCTAAACGAGTACTTGCAGCTTGTTGCAAGGTTGAAGTGATATAAGGCGCACTTGGATTAACCTTCGTTGGCTTATCTTCACGTGTTGCAACTTTATATTCAGCATCTTTTAAAATTTTCAATAAAGCATCTGTTTGCGCTTTATTTTGTAATTTTAATGTTTTGCCGCCTTGTTTGACTGCTTCTAAACGAATTTCATCTTTTGCAGAATGAGTGTCTGCAAAAACTTGCCAGTATTCTTCAGGAATAAAGGCACGAATCTCACGCTCACGCTCGACCACCAATTTTACTGCAACCGACTGTACACGCCCTGCAGAGAGGCCACGTGCAATCTTTTCCCACAGTAGCGGTGAAACCATGAAGCCCACCACGCGGTCGAGAAAACGACGAGCCTGTTGCGCATTCACACGGTTTAAATCTAGACGTGTAGGTTGTTTAAATGCTTCTTGAATGGCATTTTTGGTAATCTCGTTAAAGACCACACGATGGTAACGGCTATCATCACCACCAATCACTTCTCTTAAATGCCACGCAATCGCTTCTCCTTCTCTATCCAAATCCGTTGCGAGATAGATTTCATCTGCGTCTTTGGCTAGTTTTTTGAGTTCAGCGACCACATGCTCTTTGCCGGGAAGCACTTCATATTTAGCTTTCCAACCATGCTCAGGATCGACACCCATACGATTGACTAAAGCGGATTGTGCTTTTTCAGCCTTCTGTTCATCCGTCAACTTGGTACGCGTTGCAGGCTTTTTTTCTGTCGATTTACTTGAACCACCTGTAGGTAAATCACGAACATGACCTACCGAAGACTTCACAATGTAATTTGAGCCTAAATATTTATTAATCGTTTTCGCTTTTGCAGGCGACTCCACAATCACTAATGCACGTTTTTTCCCAGCATCAGGAGAATTTGCTGTTGTGCTTTTGGATGTGGACCGAGGAGCGTTCGCCATAATAAACCACTGTTCCTATTATTAAGTTAAATTTCAGCCAATTTAAGTAAATATGCCTTCATATCATCAAGCTGTGTTGCTCTGAGGTCAGATTCTTCATCCCAATAAAGCCCTACACAGTTGGCCTGCATATCAATAGCATAAATCCCTTTTAATGCAATGGGAAAATCTTTAAATTTCTCATCACCGAGGACTACTTGAAGCTTTTGCTCTTCTACACGGGCGCGCATCAAAGCTAAGCGTGCATCTGGAATCAGTACACTATAATAAGCCACCATACTCGCACGAGACTCTGTTGCCATCGGGATTTTCGTCCACTCTGGTGCAGCCACTAAACGTGGGTGTAAGCCCATCTTGCGTGCTTTCTCTCGCATTAAACCTAATGCTTTTTCTCTAGGGCTTACGCGTAAGCCAAAAATTGAGCCCAATACAAAAACAATAATAACGAGCGCAACCCAAAGACCAGTGTGTTCCATAGTTCACCTTTTAATTCCTATATTAGAGTTGCATAAGCTGAATATAAAACGCAAGTTTAAAATTAAAATTACCGCCAATTACTGATTTTGAGGTCAGTTTAATTTCTTATTTTTCATTCATATTTTTTTCATAAAGCTCCATCCAGCTTCCCAATGACTGAATAGCGCTTTGCAGCGTTTGTCCTAATTCGGTAATTTGATATTCCACTCTAGGCGGTACTTCTGGGTAAATCTGCTTGGTTATAAGTTGGTGTTGCTCCAGTAGTTTTAAATGTTTCGACAACTCTTTTTGTGGGATTGGCGCTAAAGCCTTCTGTAATTGGCTAAATCGAACAGGATGTTTTGCTTCAATAAGATGATAGACAATTGGCAATACCCATTTTCCCGAAAATAATCCAACAAATCGCATAATCGAACAATTTTGCTCATATTGCAGTGTTGTCATTTTTCCACCTTACATAAAGCTACATTTTATAGCCTTTGAGTTTAGTCTATTTCAAACCAAACAACGACTAAGTCACCAATTGGTAAGTACTTACTTTGACAAATAAATTTTCACAATATAAGAGTTTGTAGACATTTTAGTGAAAAACATGCGATTAAAGAATAAAACGGTTTTAATTACTGGCGCAACCAGTGGAATCGGTTTTGCAGCAGCACAACGTGCAATAGAAGAAGGTGCTTTTGTTGTGTTTACTGGCCGAAATCCAGATCAAATTGTACTGACACAAGAACAATTCGGCAGCCAAAGTTTGGGCATCCAATGTGATCACTCAAGCTTAGTATCACAAGATCATTTTATTGAGAAAATGCAAGAATTATCCATTAAATTCGATGTGATTTATATCAATGCAGGCAATGTTAGCCATGAAGCATTTGGACAATGGACCGTTGAACAATTCGATGCGATTTTCGACACCAATGTAAAAGGTCCATTTTTTCTGATACAAAGCTTACTTCCAATGATCAAGCCCCATGCTTCAGTGATTTTATGTGGTTCGACCAGTATTCATATTGCCTTAGAGAAAAGTAGCGTTTATGCTGCCTCAAAAATCGCCTTGCGTTCTTTGGTCAAGACCTTATCTAGAGAACTTTTAGCCCAGCAAATACGATTTAACTTACTTTCACCGGGACCAACCTTAACCCCTGCCCTCAACAAAGTTGCGAGTACACCCGCTGAAGTTGAACAGCTCAAAGCCAGTATTGAAAATCTTGTGCCAATTCAAAGGTTGGCGGATCCAGTCGAAATTGCCAATGCCTTTATTTATCTTGCTTCTGATGAAGCTAAATTTATTGTCGGTAGCGAACTCTTGGTCGATGGTGGCGTAGCAAATTTATAAGCATAAGCAAAGTTATAAAACTATAGTGTATGGCTTAATAAAAAAGCGCTAAATATTCAAATCTAAGCGCTTTTTTATGTTGCTCTGGGCAGCTTAAAAATCGCCCTAATTTAAATACATTTCATGGCTATAAACAACTTCATGACCATTCCAATAAATATAGCCTTTTTCAATCAATTCTTTAAGCAATAAACGGATATCAGATTTTGGAAACATTTGCTCCAATAAATCACGCAACTCATAAATATCTTTAGGTTTATCGGTTTTTAAATTATTCAATTTATGAATAACTTCAATTTGCACTGGATCTATTTTTGCAAAGTTTTTAAACAAAATCTGATGTACTGCACCCACAGAGTCTTGCTGATCCATTTCCTGTAACACCTGATCTGAATCAACACGTAATTTTTCTAAAATTTGATCAATTTTTTCAAGTTTGATATTGGGTTGTGCTGCAGATTCAGTCTCAGCTGGGCGTGCTAAAACAGGCTTGTCGATATCGAGACTTGTCCATTGTTTCAAGACTTTTTTACGATAAGCCACCTGATCATCAAAGCGTTTGACAATTTTTAAATTAATTAACATGCCAACCAGATGCTGAGCTTTTTCTGGCACAACTTGCAAAATATTCACAATAGAATTCTTTAATTTTTCAATGGTATTCGGTTTGCCTGTCATCTCTCCCAAAGCATCGCAATACTTTTTAACCATTTGCAAATACGGCTTATTTTGAATGGTTTGTAGACTAGGTATCGAGTACTTGTTGCGTTGACGTTCCAACGTGGATTGGACTTGAATAAAATTACACGCTAGATCAGCGCTACGCATCAGATCTAACAATAAGGAACAACTTGGCATCGCAGAAATGACTTCAATCTGCATCTCTGGCTCTAATAATGCCAATAATTGTCCCACCACAACTGCATATTCATATTCTTTTTCAGATGCATTCGGTACTTCTAAAATCACCACCTGACCACTGCTCACCCAGCCTGAAAATTCAGTTAAATCTTCCAGTGAGTACTGGAATTGTCCCGTACAATTGAAAAGATAAAGTGTTGGGTAATGTTCAATAATCTCCCGCAGCATTTTGGCTGTAGGCATATTATTTTCAAGATCGAGAAGAACAGCTTTATTCGGCATGGTCAAAAAGTTTGCTACTGAACAGTGGCAAGCATTACAACCAGCTTTCAACAAAAGGTCAAATAAAATTGGAAATTTAATCCTAAATTCCCAATTCCACCTGACTTAAATATATAAGTTTTAGATTTTAAAGATAAATATTACTGGATGGTTGCAATCACTTGATCAGCCTGACACGTGCTCCCGACTTCCTTCAGCAATTCAATTTGACCACTTTGATGTGCCAAAACTTGAACTTCCATTTTCATGGCTTCCATAATTGCCACAACTTGCCCTGCACTCACTTGCTCACCAGTTTGGACTTTCCAAGCAATAATGGCCCCATTAATAGGCGCTTGTAAATGCTCAGGTTGAAGTGCTAACTCTGTGCTTTGCGCTGGTTGTTGCTCCACCTGAACTGCACCTTGAGCAAACATTCCTGCAGGTAAGCCTAGACGGTGTAATTTCCCATCAATTTCGATATAGCTTAAAACCATCGCTTGTTGATGCTGAGGAATCGCGCGTCGAGTTGATTTTAAGTCTTGTTTAAAGTCATTTTCAATCCAGCGCGTATGTACTTTAAATTCGTCGGTAAAATCAGGCTCATTCAGCACGGCACGATGAAAGTCTAAAACTGAAGCCACCCCCTCAATTTTAAACTGCTTTAAAGCGCGTTTTGCGCGGCGTATTGCGATTTCACGCGTTTCCCCTGTCACAATCAGCTTTGCCATTAAAGAATCGAAATGGCTGGAAACCAGAGAGCCTGTGCGCACGCCAGTATCGACACGCACACCATGACCAAAAGGTGCTTCAAATAAACTTAGTGTACCAAATGCTGGAATAAAACCACGGCTAGGGTCTTCTGCATTGATACGAAACTCAATGGCATGGCCTTGTGCTTTAGGGGTTTCTTTGATCGATAATTCTTCGCCCAAAGCCACCTGAATTTGCTCAACCACCAAATCAACGCGCGCTGTTTCTTCGGTCACTGGATGTTCAACTTGCAACCGCGTATTGACTTCTAAAAATGATAGCGTCCCATTTTGACTCAATAAATACTCGACTGTCCCTGCTCCAACATACTGAGCAGCCTGACAAATATTTTTTGCTGAAGTTAAAATCTCTTGGTAAATTTCATCACTGATAAATGGTGCTGGAGATTCCTCAACTAATTTTTGATTACGACGCTGTAAAGAACAATCGCGCGTACCTAAGACCACCACATTCCCATGCAGGTCGGCAATCACTTGCGCTTCCACATGACGAGGATTGTCTAAGTACTGCTCAACAAAGCATTCGCCACGACCAAAGGCCGCTTTTGCTTCACGGACAGCAGAGTCATAGAGTTCTTTCACTTCTTCAAGCTTCCAAACCACTTTTAAACCACGACCACCACCACCAAATGCCGCCTTAATTGCAATAGGCAAGCCATATTGTTTTGCAAAGGCTAAAGCCTCATCTGCATTATTCAATGGGTCTTGTGTGCCTTGTACCAAAGGAGCACCCACTGAAGCAGCGATTTTACGTGCTTCAATTTTATCACCCAACTTGGTAATTGCTTCAGGAGATGGGCCTACCCACTTCAAGCCTGCATCAATCACAGCTTGTGCAAATTCAGCCCGTTCCGATAAAAAACCATAACCAGGATGCACCATGGTGGCTTTTGATTTTTTAGCAATATCAATAATGGCATCAATATTTAAATAGGTTTCTTTTGCGGTTGCGCCAACCAAACCCCATGCTTCATCTGCAAGTTCGACATGTAAACTGCCGATATCGTCATCTGCATACATTGCCACAGAAGCAATGCCCATATCACGACAAGCATGGATAATACGCACAGCAATTTCACCACGATTGGCAATCAATAATTTTTCATTTACATATTTTTGCTGGTTCATCTTAGTTCTCGATATCTACAAATTCGGCGATTTTTCTAAATTTGATATGGCAATCCGCAGGTATTTGTGCCACCAAATCCCAATGATGCTTGGCAACCGAAGCAATCACAGGATAACCACCAGTTAATGGGTGATCATTCATAAACAATACAGGTTGACCATTGGGTGGAATCTGCAAAGCACCAATACATGTGCCTTCGCTTTCCAATTCATGGCAAATCTTACGTGTTAAGGGCGCTTTCCCAGATAAACGTAATCCCACTCGATTACTTTCATTGGTGACTAACCATGCTTGATTGCACAGTTTTTCAATACTGCTTTGCTCAAACCAATCCGTTCGAGGTCCCATCACAATATCAAGTTCAATCGTATCGCCAAGGGACGGGAGATTGGATTTTGGCACTTCGTTGATGCTGATATTGGATGGGACGACTAGACCTTGGTAAATGACATCACCCGTTTTTAAAGGGGCTGGACCAAGAATGGCTAAACTGTCAAAAGAACAGCTATTTAAAACGGGTTGAATATCCAAACCACCACGAACCGCAAGGTAATTGCGTAACCCTGCACTCGGCGTTTGAATTTGAAATTCATCTCCCTCATCCAGTGCAATTGCTTGATAGCTGTCAAAATCTGCTTTTTGACCATCTGCAAATTTCACATGGATATTGGAAATTGCACCTGCCACGCTAATGACAGCTGAATTTTGCATGACTGCTTTTAAACCACCATTTAGCACCTCAATCACAGGCGTATCCGTTGGATTTCCCACGATTCGATTGGCACAATGCATCGAAGCGACATCCATCGCCCCTGCTGTACCCACACCGATATTGCTGTGCTGAAAACGGCCTTCATCTTGAATCGAAACTTGCAAGCCAGATGCCGTGATTTTGAATAGGGACTGTTTTAAAGTTAAATCTTGTCGTGGTGTGATTTGCTTGGGCACATCCACAGATACAGGATGATGGGTTATATCCTCAAAATGCACCCGCATTCCTGGTCGTAAAAGCGCAGGATTTTGACGCTCCAAATCCCACATTTTTTCTGACGTTGTTCCAATCAATTGCCAGCCACCCGGACTATCTTTTGGGTAGATACCCGAGTATTGCCCAGCAAGCCCAAGTGAACCTGATGGAATTTTTTTACGTGGTGTTTTTAGACGAGGAATATCTGTAAAGGGCTGATCAAGACTACTCATATAAGCAAAACCTGGAGCAAAGCCAATAAAGGCAACGTCCCAAGTGCTTTGATGATGTTTTAAAATCAGATCGACTATAGAGAGGCCTTGCAGTTCCGCCACTTGTGCTAAATCTTCACCATCGTAACGAATCGGAATAATCACTTCCTGCGTATTGCGATCAAAGCCTGAATCAAGGTTTAAAGTACCAATCAAAACACTCAAGGTTTTAAAGTCAGTCTTGATTTCGTTAAAACAAATTAAAATTGTTTTTGCAGCAGGAATTAAATCTTTGATTCCATTCAAGTGTAAATTTTGCAATTTACTGTATAACGCCAAAGTTTCTTCTAAACTAGAAAGTTCAATCAAGAAACTGTCGGAATTTACCGATAAAAATCGCATTTACTGATCCTTTCTTGTCTTAACGCAGCCACGCACGATCAGGTATGTCTGTAATCAACATATGTCCTGGTGCATGGCTAATGGCAAATGGGATTTTCGAGTTCATAATTGCAGCTTGAGGCGTTACACCACATGCCCAAAATACTGGAATTTCACCCTGTTCAATACGTGAGGCATCACCAAAATCTGGCTGATTGATGTCGCGTATGCCCAAACTTTCAGGATGACCAATATGTACGGGAGCGCCATGAACACTCGGCATACGCGCCGTAATTTTCACAGCCTCAGCTATTTGATGGGCAGGAATGGGGCGCATAGAAACCACCATATTTCCTGAAATACGTCCAGCAGAAAGGCATTCGATATTACTCAAATACATCGGTACATTGGTCTTGTCATGGATATGACGCACTTCAATCCCCGCTTCTTGCAAAGCTGTTTCAAAGGAGAAACTACAGCCAATTAAAAAAGTCACTAAATCAGGATGCGCGTTATAAAGCTCACTCGCATCAGTGAGCTCATCCACCATTTCACCGTCTTTCCAAACACGATATCGTGGAAAGTCAGTGCGAATGTCTGAGTCAGTAGCCAATCGAGAGTGGTATACGCCTTCTTCCAAAACATCTAATACAGGACAGCTTTGCGGATTACGCTGTGCGTACAACAAGAAATCATATGCCCAGTCTTTGGGTACAGAAATCATGTTCACTTGGGTCATTCCAGCAGCCATTCCTGCAGTGGGTTGATCAAAACCCGCACGAATTTGTTGTCGCGCATCCAATGCAGCTTTGAGTTGAACTGGATCGACTTTAATCTCTTTAAACATGTGACTTGTCCTTATTGTTTTATGCACAAAATGAACGAACTTGAATGTCGTTTTTTAACAGCTCAGCTTTAATCGCTGCGGACATTTCTAGTGCACCTGCGGTATCACCATGCAAACAAATCGTATCGGCTTGAATCGGGGTAAAGACACCATCAATTGACTCAACCCCGCCATTTTTTAACATCGCAACCACACGTTTTGCCACAAACTCTGCATCATGCAAAACAGCACCCTCTAAACGGCGTGAAACCAGTGAACCATCACGGTTATAAGCACGATCAGCAAAGGCTTCTGAAACCACTTTTAGACCTGCCTGACGTGCTTGTGCAACCAAATTTGACCCAGCCAAAGCAACCAGTACCAATGCTGGGTTATACATTTTAATGGCTTCAATCACAGCCTCGGCTTGTACGGGATCTTTGGCTATGGTGTTATACAATGCCCCATGCGGCTTGACATATTGCACTTTAGAGCCAGCAACTTTTGCCAAACCATCAAGCGCCGAAATTTGATAGAGCACATCCGCGATCAGCTCGTCTTGAGACAAATCCATATTACGGCGACCAAAACCAACCAAATCTGGGTAGGAAACATGCGCACCAATCGTGACATCTAATTTCACTGCTTGCTGAAGCGTCTTCAATATTCCCAACGGGTCACCTGCATGAAAGCCACAGGCAATATTGGCGCTACTGACAACAGGTAAAATTTGCTCATCATTGCCCATTTTCCACGAGCCAAAACTTTCACCCAAGTCACTATTTAAATCGACATACATTGTGATCATTCCTTTTCAATTGAGTGTGAAGTTGATTAGAGCTTGGTGAGGTAATTAAATACCGTCGTGAATGACATATAACCCATCCACCATGTGAGTAAGCAGGTTAATACACCCAAAACCAGCAACCATTTTGGATAATTATAATTACCCATCATGTCTTTACGGCATGCTGCAACATAGACAAAAATCGTCAAACCAATTGGTAATACCAAACCATTAAACCCCCCCACAAAGATCAGTAAGCCCGCTGGTGTTGCACCTAGAATCACGTAAAGCAACAAGGCTAAAGAGATAAAGCTAATGGTGAGGTAGTTGGTATGTTTAGTGGTTAAATTCTTTTTAAATGCAGACATAAATGAAACAGAGGTATAGGCTGCACCAATTGTGCTACTAATTCCCGCTGCCCAAAAAATCAAACCAAACAGTTTAAAACCAAATGTACCCGCAGCATATTGGAATGCTTGCGCAGCTGGGTTGGCATCGTGACTTGCTAAATCAATATTTGCGCCGCTGACCACAACCCCTAAGAATGCCAAGAACAATACATAGCGCATGATCCCGACCACCACAATACCTTTGGTTGCGGCTCTAGCCACTTCATCAATATTTTCTGGTCCAACCGCACCTTTGTCCAATAAGCGATGCGCGCCTGCGTAGCAGATATAACCGCCCACTGTACCGCCAACAATGGTTGTAATGATGGCGAAATCAATTTGATCAGGTGCAAAAGTTTGTTGAACGGCTTGCCCCACAGGTGGCATGACAATAAATGCAACGATCACGATCAAGACGATTTTGAGTAACCCCAAAATAATCATGCTCTTGTCCATCGCCAACGTGGCTTTTCTGGAGGCAAAAATCAGAATCGCCAAAGCACCACTCAGCACACCACCGACCTTGGTATCCAACCCAAAGAGTGCATTTAAGCCCAGTGCAGCACCCGCAATGTTACCGATACTAAAGAAAAACCCACCTAAAATGACCAGAAATGCGAGTAAGTAACCACTCCCCGGTAAGGCTTTATTGGCAATATCTGAAGCGCGCATTTGCGTTAAAGTGACCACACGCCAAATGTTTTGCTGAACAACATAATCAATAATGATCGAAACAAGGATTGCAAAACCGAATGCAGCGCCTAATTTCACTGTAAATACAGCAGTTTGGGTTAGAAAGCCTGGCCCCATCGCAGACGTTGCCATCATAAAGATAGATGCAACAATTGCCCATTGACGGTCAGACAAAAAAGAAGATTTCAATAAAGACATGTAGGCGTTCCTCATCCATTTGAGCTTAATCAACGCTATTTCAAGTGAAACAAAGAACATCTATTTTTCTAAAATACGAGATTCTTTAATCCTTTAAACTTTTAAGATTTTCTGGTTATGCTGAACCAAATCTGTATTTCAAATAAAAGCATAGGCGAAGGTCAGTCACAATAAGACTTTATCCAAAATTCATTAAACATAAGACATTGAATTTATATGTTTTTATTATTTTTAAAATCATTTAATAATGAATGTTTATCAGTTTCTATAAGTTCTCATTATCAATATTTCATATTTTTGCAATTTTTAAATCAAAACCAAAGCTGCATAAAATGCCGTTTTATTGTTCACTATCTAATTTTATTATTCAGTTTTTTCATGGCATTTTCCGAAGTTAAAACCGCTAAATCCGTCAACTTTTCTTTTAATGCGGTGTTATTGCCTTGTGTATAGATTGCGGTAAAGTGGAATGTCTTTAGTTGGATTGGCGTATCTAGAATTTCAAGTCGCCCATCTAAAATTTCTTTGATTGCCGTTAGTTTAGGTACCACTGCAATCCCTAAACCTTGTTCAGCTAAACGTAATAATGTGACCAATGAATAACTTGTGATGGATAGCGGTTCATCGATCTTCTGTTCTTTCATTTTGGCTTTGAGTTCTTTATAAGGATAGGTAATTCTTGGATAGGTTAAAATGGTATGTGACATCAATGTCCGCAATGACATCTGCCCGATTCCACCTTTAAATGAAGGTGATGCTAGAAAGCTTAATTCAAAATCACACAATGAACGTTCTATACATTCAAAAGGCAAAGTTGGTCCCAGTAAAAACGCCATATCCAAATCACCGATGCGTACACCTTCTTGTAAATCTGGAGTTAAATTCACCACGATTTCGATGGAAACTTTGGGAAACTCTTGCTGGACTTGCTCCATATACTCCACTAGCCAAGTATGGACAATCGTTTCGGAAACCCCCAAACGAATCGTTCCTGTTAAATACTGACTTTCTGTGAGTTCAGCCACCAAGTCTGTTTCCAGTCGCATAAACTTTTCAGCATATTTAAATAAGGTCATGCCCTTATGCGTGGCTTTGATTTGACGAGAACTGCGATCAAGCACTTTAAAACCGAGATCATTTTCAATCGCAGTAATTTTTTGAGAAATTGCAGGCTGTGTCGTTTGAAGCTTTGTTGCGGCTTTATTAAAACTGTTTAAGGTCACCACCCAATAAAATGCTTCGAGGTTTTTTAAGTTCATAATCCATTTTAACCCACAAATTTAGCGCTTGCGTTATGCAAATCCTTTGCCAATATCACTGCTATGTGTGAATTTACACCTGATTCAGCACACCTCAGCCACTCATATTTCATATCCGTTGCATCAATAATGCGGAGGACGATTGGTCATTGGGTCAAATGCTGCAATACCTTCTGACAAATCAGCAGATTCTATACGTTGGTAAATTAACTGCATTTGTTTTTTTAAATCAGCGATTTCCAAGCTTTGTTGCGCCACTTGATCATTTAATTGTTCGACTAAATCATCTAAAAATGCAATTCGGACTTGCAAATCTTCTATGGGTGCGGAAAATGACGCCTGATCATCAATATTTTTATGTTTAGTCATTTTTAGTCCTCAGTGTGGGATGTTTAGGAAACCGTATGGCCTATATTACTATAAGGGATGTCCAACTTGCGTTTGGTGGACCTGCCCTGCTCGATGGCGCAAACTTCAATTTAGAACGAGGCGAACGAGTCTGTCTGATTGGTCGTAACGGTGAAGGTAAGTCTACTTTACTCAAACTGATTGAGGGAAGTTTATTGCCTGATCAAGGTGAAATTGCATTACAAAATGGTATTACAATTTCTATGCTTGCTCAGGATGTACCGATGGATTCGGGCAAAGTTGCCGATATTGTTGCCGAAGGTGCAGGAGAAGCCGCGCTCGTCCTAAAAGAATACCATGAAGCCAGCGATGCTTGTGTATTAGGTGATATGGAAGCTTGTGATCGTATGGGCAACCTACAACATAAGCTCGATTTGCTCGATGGTTGGGCATTAGAAACCAAAGTAAATTCTATCTTGAGCAAAATGGGCTTAGATCCTGAAGCAGATTTAGCAGATTTATCAGGCGGGCGTAAACGCCGTGTACTTTTAGCACGTGCATTGTTGACGCAACCTGACGTTTTATTACTTGACGAACCAACCAACCATTTGGACGTAGAAAGTATTGAATGGTTAGAGAAATTCTTACTCGATCAAAACAATCTCACCCTGTTATTTATTTCCCATGACCGTGCTTTTGTTGACAGTATTGCGACACGTATTGTGGAGTTGGATCGTGGTGTTTTACGTAGTTATGAAGGTAACTACTCACGCTATCTCGACTTAAAAGCACAGCAAATGGAAGCTGAAGAAAAGCAAAATGCGCTGTTTGATAAACGCTTGGCTGAAGAGGAAACTTGGATTCGTCAAGGGATCAAAGCTCGTCGTACCCGTAACGAAGGTCGTGTACGTGCATTAAAAGATTTACGTGAACAATCTAAAGCACGTCGCTCACAACAAGGTAAAGTGAGCATGGCGACTCAAGAGGCGAATCGTTCAGGTAAATTGGTCTTTGATATTGAACACTTAAGTGTGGCTTTTGGTGATAATGCACCGATTATTAAAGATTTCTCTGCGTTAGTACTGCGTGGCGACCGTATTGGTTTAGTCGGTGATAATGGTGTAGGTAAAACCACCTTGATTAAAGCCATTTTAGGTGAACTTGAACATGGCGGTTCGGTGAAAACAGGTACACAGCTTGAAGTGGCTTATTTTGACCAATTACGTAATGCGCTAGATCTTGAAAAATCAGTAATGGCCAACGTGTCTGAAGGCTCAGACTTTGTCGATGTTAATGGTGGTCGCCGTCATATCTACAGCTATTTACAAGACTTTTTATTCTCGCCTGAACGCGCGCGTACTCCAGTAAAAGCACTTTCAGGTGGTGAGCGTAACCGTATCCTTTTGGCGAAGTTATTGCTTAAACCGTCTAACCTTATTGTGATGGATGAGCCAACCAATGACTTAGACATGGTGACTTTAGAATTACTCGAAGAGATGTTGAGTGATTATAAAGGGACTTTGTTATTGATCTCCCATGACCGTGCATTTATGGACAATGTTGTGACATCAACTTGGGTATTTGATGGTAAAGGCAATATCGATGAATACATTGGTGGCTATCAAGACTATCTAGAACAACGTCCAGATCAACGTGTTGTCGATCAGAAAAGTGATGTAAAAAAAGCCATTGCTAAAGCGGAAGCTGCTGCGACGCCTGCTGAACCAGCCGTTAAAAAAGTGAAGTTGAGTTATAAAGATCAACGCGCTTTAGAACAATTACCCGCAGAAATTGAAGCTTTGGAAAAAGAACAAGCTGAACTGACTGCAAAACTTGCTGATGGTTCTTGGTTTGTGACTGATGCAGATGCAGCCACCAAAGCGTCGCAACGTCTTGGCGAGATTGATGAACTGATGCTTGAAAAAATGGAGCGTTGGGATGCATTAGAAGAAATGACCAAAGGTTAATTCTTCTAAAATCTTTAAATAAAAACTCCGTAAATATGCGGAGTTTTTATTGAGCCTGCCGATATTGAAACCAACAACATATAATCAACCTGTCAAAAAATTCATACACATGAATATAATTTCTCCTAATTAAATCAATTTCATGGAAAAATAAATTGTTTGATTATAAAAAACTTTCATTGCCACATTTTGCTTTGAAAGTTAAAATGACGGCAATACTTTACTGATTAAAATTAAATAAAACTTAAAAAATCAAAGCACTTACCATTCCCCACTCATCTTACCAATGATCATTTCATTTATACTGAATTTCGCTACAAGCACTTCATGATGTTTCCATACAAATCCACCAAGATATGATTATCGAGTCTAGTTCAGATCTCGAATTATTTAGTGAGAATATGATCATGAAAAAAGTTACATCATTACTTGTTACAGCATTCACCACAGCAATTTTTGCAGGTTCTGCAATGGCAGCAACTCCAGCACAGCATTCGACTCAAGCAGTTAAAACCCATCAAATGCAAAAACAACATAAAGCTGGTCATAGCCAAAAACACCATGCCGCTGCACAAAAATCAGCAACAGCAAAAAAAGTAGAGGGTAAAGCAGCAACCAAATAATCCACTTTAAAACGTTGTTTTAAAACTGTCGCTTTATAAAATTATGATCCTCATGCTTAAAAGCTACACCAACAGTGTAGCTTTTAAATTTTCAGCGAATGCTCTGGATCGCTTCAAATTCATTCGCTACTTTAAACCAAACTTCTCAACAGGCTTAATTAACCATAAGGACAATTTTCTTAATAAAATATCAAAAAATTGCTGTTGCAACATCCAGCAGGTCAATACAGATAAACCAATACAAATCCCAATTTCCACAAAAATATGAAAATCCAGTTGCCAATAACGTGCAATCAGCATCACCACAAAACCATGTAACAAATATACTGCTAAGGTGTTTTTTCCAAGTTGCACATAGCCAATATTTAATAATTTTGTCCATGCAAACATCGCGAAAATACCCAAACTCGACACCAAAAGACAGCCTATTCTAATCCAAGTACCATCCCACAGACTTACCTTAAGTTGCTGATAACTTAAACTGCCATATAACCAAAATGGGTTGATTTGGGTGAAATACACCAAGCTTGCAATACCCATCACGATGAATCCAGCTAAAATTTGAGTGAATTTAAATTGCTGAATTTTCTCGATAATGGTTTTGCCATAAAGTGCACCCACAATAAAAAATGGAAAGAAGCTAAAAATTCTTCCTATTGAGTATTGGTAATTATTCCAAGGACTTAAACCGATACATAAAGCAAGAATCAGTGCAATCAGCAGTGCAAATTTTGTTTTTATCAAAAAATGGCTAAGCGTTGTCCATACCATCATGCCCAGCAGATACCATAAAATCCAATAAGGTCGTTCAAACACATTCCAATTGAGCTGAAATTTACCTGACCAGATGGCATCAAATGCAGGAAATAGAATTTGAAAGGGTAAATAGAGCGAGACAAAAAATAGAATATTCTTAAACCATTTACTGTCTTTAAACAACATGCCCGAAATAAAGATAAAAGCAGGCATATGTACAAAATAAATCGTACCTAATAAGACATGATCAATGGGATCTTTCCAACCGATCATGCGTTCTAGAAAATGCCCGAGCACCACAAGAAATATCAGCGTTGCCTTACAACTGTCTAAGTAGGTATCTCTCATCGCAAGGTTGTCTAAAATAGTCAGTGAATAACTGCGATTATATACCTAAAACATGCACTTGCTTTTGATCAATCTCAGCAAGATGCTGGCGATAGATTTTAAAATTTTCCAAATCAAAACATACGAAACTGACTTCCTCTAAGTTGGTCGTCTGGGTTAAAAACTTAGTCACGTTGTTTATAGCGATAAATGCTGCCTCTGATTTAGGAAAACGATAAATCCCTGTTGAAATATTCGGAAATGCCAGTGTTTTTAGCTGATGTTGCTCAGCGAGTCTTAAGCTATTGAGATAGGCTTTCTCAAGCAGTTCATTTTCAGCATGCTGTCCATCTTGCCAAGTGGGGCCCACGGTATGAATCACATAATTACAGGGCAACAACCCCGCTGTGGTAATCACTGCTTCACCAACTGCACAACCACCCTGTCTGGCTCGGATCTTTTGACAATCCTCCAAAATAGCAGAACCACCTTTTCGATGAATTGTACCATCCACACCACCACCGCCAAGTAACGAGGTATTGGCAGCATTCACAATTGCATCCACCTTTTGAACTGTAATATCACCTTGAATTAACCGAATTATTTTCACGTCATGCTTCCTTGCTTATCCTCAATGAGAGTGAATGACATCTTGAATTTTCTTCTTTAAACCGCTTCATGCTACACTCCTTTCAGTTTTAACTTCCCCAAAATTTACAAAACTGCTATGAGTAAAAAGCATCAATACGAGCCTGGAAAATTTTATTGGGCATTTTTACATCCGAAATATTGGGGAATCTGGATTGCAATTGTATTTTTGATGATGCTCGCGATCTTGCCTTGGGCAATTCAGTATCGCTTAGCGACATTGTTGGGCAATATTGCCTTTGATCGACTAAAATCACGTCGTGAAACAACAACACGTAATTTAGAAGTCTGCTTTCCAGAATGGTCACCTGAGCAAGTCATCGACAACTCAAGACAAGTCTTTGTTGATCAAATGATTGGGGTCTTTGAAACTTTAAATGCATGGTATTCACCACAATGGTTTAAAAACCGTGTCAGCATCCAAGGTCTAGAGCATATTCAACAGGCCAAACAAAATGGTCAAGGCATACTGTTACTCGGCACCCATAGTACCATGCTTGATGCAGGTGGTTATTTATGCGCACAATTTTTTGAACCCGATGTGGTGTATCGCCCACAGAATAATCCTTTACTCGATATGCTGATTTATCGTTGTCGTGCAACGATTTATAAAGCGCAGATTGATCATGATGATATGCGTGGATTGATTCGCCATCTGAAAGAAGGTGATGCGATTTGGTATAGTCCAGATCAGGATTTTGGATTAAAACAAGGGGTGATGGCACCCTTTTTTGGTACACCCGCTGCAACGGTAACGGCGCATCGACGTTTATTGAAAATATCAAAAGCTGTCGCAATACCACTGTATTTTTATCGTGATGGTGATATCAAAAATCCAAAATATTATGTACTTATTGAACCTGCTGTTGATCCATTACCCAGTGAAGATGAAATGGATGATGCAATTCGTGTCAATAAAATCATTGAAAATCAACTGCGGATCGCACCGACACAATATATGTGGTTTCATCGTCGCTTTAAAACACGTCCAAAAGGCTTCGAGAAAATCTATTAAGTTTAAGTATTTTTGTTTTAATGATCAGGAGATATAAAAATATCTCCTTTTTTATTTTGGTCATCTCGCGTCTAAATACCATCGTTCATGGCGAACTGTGTCTAGTTACACATGCCCACTTTTTTGATCAAACAAAGCGAATTAAGATTTATCAATAATAGGGTCTGTTGACAATTCGTCTACGTTTGCGACTACGAGTGTTTTTTAGATGATACAAGGCACGAGATATGAAATTTAGTCATTCTAAATAATGAGAAACATCGTTTCGCAAGGTAACGATGTAGCAGCAAAAAACACTCTAGTCCCGAAGGGTTGTGGCTAAAATTATCTCAGTCTGTGTTATGAAACTCGAAAATAGTCTCGCTATTCTCTTCGTTTCATGCCTTGCCTGCTCAATTTTAGCCTACAACGCAAGCCATTTATGAAATGTCAACAGACCCTAAGCGGAATACATTCAAATTTAAGGAAAATAAAACAATGAATATCGCCAATAAAGTTCTTTTTTCGTGTTTGATCAGTTTCAGTTTGATGTTTACCGCATGTTCAGAGCAAAAAGCAGATATCGCCCAAAACAAAACCTCAGAAACTACGTCTAGTGCAACAACTCAAGGCAATTGGAAAAGCAAAGCGACTGAACTGAGTACAGCCAACGCTACAGAGATTACAACAGACTTGGCTCAACTTAATCAGATCGTCAATCACGCAAATACCCAAGCACTTCAATTAAGAGCGGAGCTTCGATCAACTACTCCCCAACCTGAAAAGCGCCAACAGATTTTACTCAAAGCCAATGATATACAAGCGAAAACTCAACAACAAATCATGGCATTAAATTTAAACAGTAGTGAAGTACAAAGTCTACGCACACAAATGATTGATAATTTAATCACCAGTCAGAAAATGTATACGCTTTCAACAGCCTCAGATTTTAATGCAAATGCACCCAGTGATGAATTTAAGCAACTTGGTAAACGTTCAATGGCGCTTCAACAAAAAATTTCTGCTGAAATGGACGCCTTAAATCAACATTATGGAAAATAAAAATAATTTGGATCATAAGTGGGTTAAGTAGAAAAACTAACCTTTCCATACCCGAAAACGCGCCATCGCCCAAATCACATAAGGCCAAAAAATCATATTGACTATGCTATGGATACTTTCCCAAATACGCCAATAACCTCTACCAAAAATATCTGCGCGTGCATTAAAGATTTCAATTACAAAGGCAAACACCACTGTGGCGATAATCGCAAGATTTGATTTAAGTTGTCTTTTATGAATTGCAGCAACAATAAAATAGATGATTAAACCTGCATAGATAAATAAAGCATCACTACTTAAACCAGTAAAATGTTTAAGACTTGAAGCGAATTCTTGAACTTTTGCGAGAAACATAGCCACTCTTTTTTATTTTCAATTTTGTCTATTCTAAATTATATACCATAAATAAAGCATAACCCGAGTTCTGCATCCTGCAAAACTCGGGTTCATGAGGTTGTGCTTTCACATCTTATTCTTATTTTCTTGGTTATCCATTCCAACATCAAATCCTTGATGATTGCTCCATCGACTTCGTCTTCCTTAGTGAGATTTTCCGTTCTCATTCCCTGTGTCGATAAGTAAAGATTAAAACGAATATGCTTTGCATGCTATCCGCTTAGGGCCTAAATCCATGTAAGTAATTGCTTACAAAAATCAGCCATTTTTTAATTTTATTGTCAGACAATCAGGTTCCAGCTTTATAACTTTGCGCAATTTCATCAGTCACCAACTTCTCCTCTTTCTCTGCTTTTTCAATCCCTTCCTGAATTGCCTCTTGCGCTTCCCTTTCATCTGCATCAGTTTGCTCTAACTCTTCTTGAGTTTGCTCAAAAATACGCCCTGTTTGTAATACCACATAAATCGGAAAATGATCTGAACCCACATGAGGCAGTCGTTGCATATGTACTAAAGCAAAATCTGTACTGTGAAATAAATGATCCAAAGACCATCTCAAAAATTTATAGTCAGCATGGAAGGTGTTGATATATCTGCGCCCCACACGTGGATCAAGCAAACCACTGATACGCTGAAATAAACGTGTTGTGCGAGACCAAGCAACATCGTTTAAATCACCCATAACAATACAGCTCTCATCCAAGTCTTTGATCTGATCCCCCACAATAAGCAATTCAGCATCACGTAAAGTCGAGTCTTTGGCTTCTGTTGGGCTTGGTGGTTTGGGATGTAAACAATACAGTTGCACCGCTTGCCCAGATGGTAAAATCACCGTGGTATGAATAGACGGAATTTCATCACTGAGAATGAATTTAACCTCTGTATCGACCAGCTTGAGTTTGCTATACAAATGCATCCCATAGAGATTGTCTAAAGGTATAGCCACACGATAAGGATAGTCTTTTTCAATTTGAGCCAATTCATTTTGCCAAGTTTGATCAGTTTCAAGTGTCAAAACAATATCTGGCTGGTGCTGTTCAATTTGCTCAAGCAATAAGTGATATTGATCATTCGGTGTCAGCACATTCGACACAATCACTGAAATTTGCTGATCAGGATTAAGCTGATCTTTGCTCACCTGTTTGACTTGTTTCTTCCAAATGAAGGTATAAGGCAAAACCATCTTTAATTGAAAAGCTAAGGCAGCTATCAATAAAAATAAAATCACTTCACGAGCCAAGTCCCACGGCGCTGTCCAAAACAACATCAAGACCAAGGCAATCAAACCAACAAATAATATCTGCAAGCGTGGAAAATCAGCACCTCTAAACCACCATTCATCACGGGGAATCAGTGACCAGAAACTTAGCCAAATCACGATCAACGCAAGTACTTCTATCCAGATCATATTTTGTCACTCTTATATTCTTAATTTTTGAATGATTCATAAATTAATATCAATTTTGCATGTATCATAAACAAGATATATTGCACAATATAGTTGTGTTTTCATTGTGTATGCTATTGCAGTTACACACTCTTTTGATACACTCAAACCCCCTTTTATTTTTTAACGCACCGAGGCAAAGTGACATGAAAGTAGGTCTGGTCGGTTGGCGCGGGATGGTTGGTTCTGTCCTTATGCAACGTATGGTTGAAGAGAATGATTTTGCTCATTTTGAGCCATTCTATTTCTCTACCAGTAACGCAGGTGGTGAATCGCCTGCTTTTGGTGGTAAAACTGCTCCAGCACTTATGGAAGCGACGGACATTACCAGTCTGAAGCAAATGGATGTCATTATTACCTGTCAAGGTGGCGACTATACATCAGAAGTCTTTCCTCAGCTAAAAGCTGAAGGTTGGAAAGGCTATTGGATCGATGCAGCTTCTACATTACGTATGGATGATGAAGCAATCATCGTACTCGACCCAGTCAACTTAAATGTTATCAAAGACGGTTTGGTCAATGGTATTAAAACATTTGTTGGCGGTAACTGTACGGTTTCTTTGATGTTGATGGGCATGGGTTCACTGTTCCAACACAATTTGGTGGAATGGATGACGGCAATGACGTATCAAGCCGCTTCAGGTGCTGGCGCGCAAAACATGCGTGAGCTGATCACAGGTATGGGGTATTTATATAACAATACTCAAGACTTGTTAGATGATCCACGTTCTGCGATTTTAGACATCGACAGCCGAATTGCCGAATTACAACGTGGCGAAGGTTTTCCGAAAGCAAACTTCGGTGTGCCTTTAGCGGGTTCGTTGATCCCTTATATTGATAAGCAACTTGAAAGCGGTCAATCTAAAGAAGAGTGGAAAGGTCAAGTTGAAACCAACAAGATCCTAGGTAATGCTCAGATTGTTCCAATTGATGGTCACTGTGTACGTATTGGTGCAATGCGTTGTCACTCTCAAGCCTTAACATTGAAATTGAAAAAAGATGTTCCGCTTGATGAGATTGAGGACATGATTCGTCAGTCTAACCAATGGGCAAAAGTGGTTCCAAATACACGTGATGCATCAATGACGGATCTTACTCCAGTCGCTGTAACAGGAACTCTATCTGTGCCAGTAGGTCGTTTACGTAAATTAAATATGGGTAAAGAGTATTTAGGCGCATTCACTGTAGGTGACCAATTACTTTGGGGTGCTGCTGAGCCTTTACGTCGTATGTTACGTATCTTAATCGACTATAAAAATGCTTAAAGTCACAAAAAACTCATAAACAATGAAAAAGCCGATCTATCTTGATCGGCTTTTTTATGTAACTATATTTATGTAACTCTAATGTTAATATTTTACATATAGACTACAGCTAAATATTGTATTATGGGGATGCCTTGAACTTTGTCAGAGCAATGGATAGAGATGACTGTATATAACAAATTAAAAATTGCCATTTTAGCCATCATGACGTCGCAAGCGGTGAGTGCGATTACAATAGACCCGATTCAAGTTCAATCAGGGTCTGGTGATCTGCTTTATGCTGAAATGAAGTTTAGTAATGCAAATCCAAATGAAAAAATAGAAGTCGGATTAGCCGATGCAGATGATATTCAAAATATTGGCATTTCCACGCAAGCACCTGGACATTTAAATTTCTATACTCGTCGTTCAGGAGATGGCACTGGGGTGATTGTGATTACCTCTTCTCGTCCGATTGTTGAATCTGAATTAAATATATTATTAAAAGTCAAAGAAGGGAGTGCGACCCATATTCAGCAGGTCAAAGCCCCATTGACCCGTGGGCGTAGCAACGTCCCTGCTCCAATGAGCAATGCTTTAGTCAAAGAAAAGCCTCTGACACCTCAAATCATCGTCAGTGAAAAAGATATTGCATTAAATTTACCAACCAGCACGCAATACCACGTGACAACGCCAGAAGTCGTAACTCCACCAGCTATGGCAACCAAAGCAACGACGACAACGGATTCAGCTGGTACTTTAGCGATTAATGTAATTGCACCACCAGCACTCAAAACAGAACAAAAACCAACCACAGTTGCGACAAACACACCGCCTGCGGCTACAACCAATACTCCGAACCCTCTTCAAAGCAATCATCAAAGCAGTGCTCAGAATACGCCACAAACACCGACGGTAACTGTACAACAAGTGCCTCAGCCACCAGCCGAAAAAGCACCAGTGCAATCTGCAAAAGCTCAGACCCCACCCGCTAAATTAGACGAGCAAAAAGCAGAATCACAAAAGCCAAAAGATTCCAAAGCTGAGACCAAGCAAGCAAAATCGAATGAGCCTCGCGTAGCGAAATCGAAAGCGGAGTCACAAAAAGCGCTTAAACAGGAAAAAACCAATAAAGCATTAGATAAACAACCTAAGCATATTGTTCAGGCCAATGAGTCACTGTGGAAAATTGCTTCTCGGATTGCAGCAGAAACTAATCAAAGCGTTCCAGAAGTGATGCGACAAATTAAAGCAAATAATGCCAATGCGTTTATTCAAGGTGATGTAAACCGTATTCGTCGTGGTGCTGCACTCAATCTTGCAGCCAGCTATCGTCAAATACCACAAAGCAAAAATAAAGTTGCAACGGCTGCACCTGAAATTGCCAAAAAGCAATCGGGTTCTGCCAAATATCGTTTAGACCAAGCAGAAATGAGTTTAGTCGCAGACAATGAACAACCCGCTGCTCAGAGTCAAGGAAAGCAAAATACACAGTTGAATCAGACCACTACTGAATTATCTACAAAAGTTATGACTTCTCGTGAAAAAACGGTTAAATTACAGAAGAATGTGAACCAACTTGCAGCAGGTTTACAACAAAAGAATCAACGAATTCAATTATTAAATGCTCAGCTCGCTCAATTGCAACAGCAATTACAACAGCAGAATGCAAAAAAACCAAATAGTTAGGATATTCAAAATATTGATTCATTGTGCTCAATGAAGGGGAAATAAAATGTTGTTGTATGTGATTCCATTTGTTCTACTCTTGGTCGTGGCGATCGTGCTCAAAAAACGAGAGGATGCCAATAAAGAGAGCGCCAGTACCAATAACAAAAAAAGTAACAATAAAAAGACGTCAAAGAAAAATGTTGCACGCACTGCGCGTACCTCAAAAAAACAACAGACCACTGTTGTTGAAGATGAAGTTATTGTTAAACAAGCAACAAAACCATTAAGCCCTGAATTAAAAACTAATATTGAAAAGCTAATTGCTGAGAAAAACTATTTTTCTGCTGAAGCAAAAATCAATCAAGTTTTAAACCAAGATAATGCTCAACATGAACTTTATCTTTATCTTTTAGATGTGCATCTGGCACAAAAAGATGAATTTGCAGTGAATCAGTTGATTAATCATATTCGTTCATTGGGCTTAGACGAAATCGTCATTCAAGCCGAAGAACGACGAAAAGCCAATCAAGCTGATCACCCAGTTGAATCGATTGCTTTTGAACCATCAAGCCCTGTCGTGCCAGAAAGCAAAAATACAGCTGCCTTTGATGCCTTGATTGGAAATACAGAAACAATTTCACAACCCGCTGTATCTAAAACCGAAACGCAAAATCTGGCACAAGTCGATGCGCTAGAATTCGATCATTCAACGCTTGTTGAGCAGAAAGTTGAGACACCGCAACAACCTGTTCAGCCTTTAGAATTTAATTTAGATCCTGCACCTGAAAAAGCGCCAACAACAACACCTGAGCTTTCTTTTGAAGTAGTTCCTCCTGCCCCAGAAATTAAAACTGAAACTGTCAAACCGTTAGAGTTTACGTTTACAGCAAATGAACCTACAACAGTTCCAGTTGAAAAAGCGGCAGAAGTTGAAATCGCACCAGAATTCAAACTTGATTTTGCTGAACCGATTACGCCAGTAGCTACTGAAGAAAGCACACCAGTACATGATTTTGAATTTAAACTAACGCCTACTGAACCTGAGGCACAGCCCACTTTTAGTTTTGATTTAGATCCAAAACCTGAAACAGTTGAGCAAGTGCATAGTACAGCAACACTTAGCCTTGAAACGCCTAGTGAAGCTGAAACCAGTCTGGCCATAGATGCAAACGACCCATTACTCCATTCATTCCCTGAGCTGGCTCAAGTGAATGAAGTTCAATTAAATTTAGACCTTGCTCAACAATATCTAAATTTGGGTGCATATGCTTCAGTTCGTGAGCTACTCTCACAAAATGAAGCAGCGTATACCGCTGAACAACGCCAACAATCACAAAATTTACTCAATCAAATAGCTTCTTAAATCTATTCGTCTTAAGATAAAGTAGTCATGAATGGCTGCTTTTTTATTATGAACAAAAAAATTGCTTTAATTTACATGGGTGGAACTTTTGGCTGTATTGGCGAGCCTTTAGCTCCGATGCCTGATGCTGAGTTTATTCCACAACTCAAAAAGGTCTTAGCACCTCAGTTTAAAATTGAGTGCTTTAAGGCGCCCAGTATCAAAGACAGTAGTGCATGCACAGCCATTGACTGGCTTATGCTGATTCAACAAATACAAAGCCTACAACTCCAAAATTTCCAGCACTTTGTCATTATTCATGGTACAGATACGCTCAGTTATGCTGCTGCGACCTTATCTCGCTTTTTAGCTGAGTCCTGTCATGTCGTCCTTACTGGAAGCCAATATCCACTGCTCAATATTCAAGGGGACAATACTCGAGAATTCACCGATGCGCTGGATAATTTAAATACTGCACTGGATGCCGTCACTCGACTTCCTGTAGGCGTGTATTTGGCTTTCTACCATCAAGTGATTCATGCAAGAACCACATTAAAAGCCCATAGCACTGCTTTAGATGCGTTTAAAGGACTTAAAGCCGAACAGCAAATAGCGGTAGATCATTCCGTCATTCAGGTACAACTTTCACATATCGAAAAAGCCAAATCGCTCAATATCGTCAATTGGATGATGGTGCCGACTGAAATATTACAGGTTGAACATAATCTGGAAAATTTCTCCAAACATGCTCCGCATTTCCTGATCATTCAAGCTTATGGGGTAGGTAATTTAGCCGTAAATGCGGGCATTATCCAAAAAATTAAAAACTTGCAGGAAAATGGCTGCCAAATCATTTTATCGACTCAAGTGCCTCTAGGCGGCATGGATCAACGCTATGCGATTAGCCAATGGATCAAAGATTCAAAAATTTTAGTCAGTGATGCACTGAGCCAAGCAGATCTTTATGCCAAAATTGTTAAAATTTATTTACAATACCCCTCTTCGGAACAATGGCATGACCATTGGTATGATCATCCTGAATAGAGGTATTTATGCAACGTTTTGCAATTGGTATTGAGTTTTGTGGCATGCGATATAAAGGTTGGCAAACTCAACAGCCTGGCGTACGTAGTATTCAGGAAACCATGGAAAAGGTGCTCAGTAAAATTGCCGACGAACCTATTATTTTACATGGTGCGGGTCGTACTGACGCGGGTGTCCATGCGACCAATATGGTGGCCCACTTCGACACCAATGCGATTCGCCCTATACGAGGTTGGTTAATGGGTTCAAATAGTCAATTGCCCAAAGACATTTCAATCCAATGGATTAAAGAAATGGATAACGATTTCCATGCACGCTTTAAGGCAAAGGCTCGTCGTTATCGTTATGTGGTCTATCAATCGGCAAACCGCCCTGCCTTGTTACATAAACAAGTAACACATGCCTATTATCCACTCGATGTGGATAAAATGATTGAAGCGGCGCAAAAATTTCAAGGTACGCATAATTTTGAAAGCTTTCGTGCTGCGGCATGTCAGTCCAATCAACCTGTACGTCATGTCAAACATTGCCGCTTAATTCGCCATGGCAACTATCTAGTTCTCGATATTCAGGCAGATGGCTTCTTACACCACATGGTACGTAATATCATGGGCTGCTTACTTGAGATTGGCCAAGGTCTATATGAAGTAGATCATATTGATGAAATTTTTGCGGCACAAGATCGTAAAGCGGCAGGAATCACCGCACCACCAGATGGACTTTATTTTATTCATGCAGATTACCCAGAACAATTTGAATTGCCTCAACCACCTTTAGGGCCACATTGGTTAAATATGCCTGAATAATTTTTTCGAGCTATATATAAAAAAATCCTTCTCAATAGAAGGATTTTTTCACTTACCAGAATTTCCACCACGCTTTTCGAGGCTGAGTCTTTGCTTGAGTGAATTGTTGCTGAGGAGTTTCTTGTTGATTTTGCTTCAATTCAGAATTATTTTGCTGGTTTTTACCCGTATTTTCTTGATGAATCTTTTCTGCAATTTCTTCAAGAGATTGATCCAACCATAATTCATACCAATCTAAAAAAGGTATTCTATCCGTATTACCGAACTCGTGCGAAGGATAAATCCCACCATCATTGGCCCGATCATCTGTCCAAATATGACCACATTCTGCACCATTTACAACGAGATTTAAACTTACCCCACAACCATAATTACAAATTGCGAGTACACCATCCATTTGATGTTGATGAAATTCAGAATATTGCCGTTCGTATTCTTCCTCATCCTCCTCATCACATGTAGGCTCAAAAAATTCATTCCAAGGCTGGGTATGTGGAAATGCTAAATTGGGATGAAGCAGATTATCATTATTTGGATAATCCAAATCTGTAAAAAGTACCTTTTCAAAAGGCTCTATTCCATAATATGGTCCAGCACCACCATTTCCAAGCTGAGTCAAAAAAGCAACATAATCTTTGGGTAATTGAATTTGATAGCTACTTTCAAATTGTTCAATCACGTCTAATGATAAACAGGGATTTAAACGATATTGATGGCGATTTGCACCAAATAAAGTGCAATGTGTATCCAGTGCTTTCAACTGCTCTAATTTTTGTTGAATTCTTTGTAATTGTTCATTCATTGACTTTCTCTATTTATGATTGGATTTTTAATATATTAATCATACAGCATAATAAAAAAACTTCGAATTTTACAATTCGAAGTTTTTAGTCTTATTCTCTAAATTTAACCACTAACGCTGTTTACGCTTTCTATATTCCACAGGCGTTTCATTGGTCCAGCGTTTAAATGCGCGGTAAAAAGTACTTGGCTCAGAGAATCCAGTCAAATAAACAATACGCTCAACACTTTCAGTGGTATTGGCCAATAATTTCTTGGCTAAGCGACAACGATAATCTGAAAGAATTTGCTGAAAGCTGGTGTTGGCTTCCGAAAGCTGTGTACGTAAACGACGTGGGGTAATGCTGAGTTGTGCAGCAACAGTTTCAAGGGTTGTTTCACCACTTTCCAAGGTTGAACCTATCGCACGGCGTACTTCACCCACCAAATCATAACGTGCAAGCTCTTGTAGTTTTTCAATTGCAAGTTGTTCATGCAATTGCAATAACTCAGGCTCCGCTTGCCACAATGGATATTCTAAAATTGAAGGATCAAAATAAAGACGTGTCTCCTTTTGCCCTAAACTGACAGGACAACCATAAACACGATAATACTCACCATCAGAAGCACCATTGGTAAAATTAAAATCGATATAAATCGGTTCAAAACGTCCTTCAGTGATAAATTTAAAGAAGCGTAAAATCCCTGAAATAGCACATTCTGAAAAATGACGATTGACGATGTTCTCACCCCAAGGCTGCTCACCATTGGTTAAATAACAACGTCCATCGTCATCAATGATCAATTTGGCATGAAATGCATCGCTAATTAAACGTTGATAAGCCAAAGCACGCTTTAAGCCTTCGCCAAAGTTTTCACTTGAAATAAACAGGTGTTCGATTACTTGCCCACGATACAGTGGCAAGTGCTCTCCGAGGTGTAAACCAATATCTGGATCATTACTGACTTCCTCCGCAGCGACCCAAAATGCAAATTGTGCATTCAACGGTGTTCGAGCATTTTGGTCAACCTGACCCAATGCTACCCCAGCCTTTGATAATATTTCTTCTGTCGGCAATCCTGCACGACGGATCGCTTGATAGCCTAATCGTAAAACAACCGAAGCATCAGTTAGCTGACTCACGCAGTGCCCTTCCTTGTATGTTATTCATTTATACTTAAAACATTTAATTTAGATTACAGTCGATTGACCAAACTGACAATATTTATCCGCTTTTTTTTGTAGAAATTGTTTAACAATATGTTCGCTTATTTTCAAGTCATCTACCGCCTTGTAATGCCGAATATTCTTGTCTTTCTGCAAAAAATTGCCTATAATTTGCGCCTTTCCAATTTGATCATCAGGTAGGCTATGGCCAATAAAGAGGAACTTATCGAGTTCGAAGGCGTTGTCACCGAAACGCTTCCTAATACTATGTTCCGTGTGCGTTTAGAAAACGGTCACGAAGTGATTGCTCACATTTCTGGTAAAATGCGTAAACACTATATTCGTATTTTAACAGGCGATAATGTAAAAGTTGAAATGACACCATATGACTTAACAAAAGGTCGTATTACATATCGTGCACGCTAAGTTTTAGTGTAAGCAAAAGCCACTTTTAGGTGGCTTTTTCATTATCCACAAGATTTACCCTCCTGCTTACGATCTTTTATCGTCTGGCAACTATACATCTGACACATTAAAATCTGTTTCCTATACCTATTTATCATTTGTAATCCATTTACTTCAAAGTTGATAGCACTAATTTGTTCTAAATTTTAATACAACTGATCTTTTCACAGCTTCACCAGTCCAGTCTGTTTGACGCTTATTTAGTAAAATCTATACCACTTGGTTTGCTCTGCAACCAAGCTACATACATATGGCTGTATATTTATTATACTGAATAGAAATCATTTCTAAATTAAGTTAACTATGGATTAGGTGAAACTTATGAAAATACATGTATGTATGTTTTTATTGGCATCTGTTGCACTTGTTGGATGTAAAAGCTTAAACACCCGACCTGCAAATTTAGATCAATATTTACAGCAATTTATTGGTAAAACCAGTGCTGAAATTCAAAGCAATTTAAATTTTAAGGCAATGGGGTATCAGGTAAGCGATAAAATCCAAACCAGTAATAGCACCTTAAGCTATACCATCCTTAGACCAATCAATATCCCCATGGCAGGAGGCAATGCGACTGTAGGCTCTAATGCAATGGGTATGCCAGTGATTCGTTATGATACGATGGGCACACCAAGCTATGACATAAATTTTAATTGTAAAGTCACTTTCCAATTAAAAGATGGTGTTGCTGAATCTGTAGAGTATTTAGGTCGAGCCTGTTAGCTATTTTAAAGCGAATCTAATACCCATCGCTATAATGGCGAGAATATGGATAGACTTTTATCAAAACTTATCAAAAGCTAAAATTTAACAATAAAAAACACAGCTTAAGCTGTGTTTTTTATTACCAACCATTTAAAACAGGTATTTAAGCAATCGCCGCAACAACAGCCTCGCCCATTTCAGCCGTACCAACTTTACGCATACCATCAGACATAATATCGCCAGTACGCAAGCCTTGGTCTAAAACTTGCCCTACAGCATCCTCAATGGCTTTTGCAGCCACTTCTTCACGGAAGGTGTAGCGTAGCATCATTGCCACAGAAAGAATGGTAGCAAGTGGATTGGCAACGTTTTGGCCAGCAATGTCAGGAGCAGAACCATGACAAGGTTCATACATACCTTTGCCACTCTCATCTAAAGAGGCAGATGGAAGCATACCAATAGAGCCGGTTAGCATTGCTGCTTCATCGGAAAGAATGTCACCAAACAAGTTCCCTGTCACAATCACATCAAACTGTTTTGGCGCACGAACCAATTGCATTGCTGCATTATCGACGTACATATGTGAAAGTTGAATATTTGGGTATTGTTGTTCTTTAAGTGCAGTCACTGTCTGCTTCCAAAGCTCAGTCACTTCAAGCACGTTGGCTTTATCCACTGAACAAACTTTACCACCGCGTAAGTTTGCCATTTCAAAAGCAACTTTTGCGATACGTTTAATTTCAGACTCTGAATAAACGTCAGTGTTATAACCTTGCTTCTCACCATTTTCGAGTTCACGAATACCGCGTGGTTGACCAAAGTAGATGCCACCCGTCAGTTCACGAACAATAAGGATATCTAATCCAGAAACAATCTCTGGTTTAAGACTAGATGCATCCGCCAATTGCGGATAGAGAATTGCAGGGCGTAAGTTAGCAAATAGATTTAATTCACTACGAATTTTCAATAAACCACGTTCTGGGCGAATTGAACGTTCAATATTATCCCATTTTGGACCGCCTACAGCACCCAGTAAAATTGCATCTGCTTTTTTCGCTTGTTCCGCTGTTACAGCAGGGTAAGGTTCGCCATGTGCATCAATTGCTGCGCCCCCTAACAAACCTTGTTCCCATGTTAAACCTAAATTAAATTTATCATTGACACGTGTCAGTACTTTTTCAGCAGCAGCAACGATCTCAGGACCGATACCATCACCTGCCAAAATCAAAATTTGTTTAGACATTTGTAGTTCCATTTATTTTTCAGTATCTATACTGATGTGAGATTAAATCTTCTGTTCAACAAATTCGCTCACGCCCGTCACCGCATTATGCGGGCGACAAAAACGGCGAATTGTCCGTTTTTCTTGAATCATATCGACACATAGCGGTGTCGGTGAAGAAACATTCAGTAAACTTCCTGAACCCTGTGACCTTAAGCGATACATCTTAAATGTGTATTTTTGATTTGCTTTAAAATCATGAATAACATGGAAAACTTCAGCATGCTGTTTAGTGATTGGATAGAATCGAATCACCATCTCATATTGCTGAGGTGGAATCGTTAAATAAACACCATTTTGATCTAAAGGCTCACCCGTTAATTTGAGATAACCCTTTTGAATGGCGCTACGATTGGCACGTTGTGCACGTTCATCCATGATAATCACATCATTTAAGCGCGCAAATTCACAATGCTCTGCACCTGAACAATAGACAGAAACCGAATTTTGGCTGACATGTTTATTTTCAGCTTGCTTGATACGCATTAAATCAACCATTTGAGTGGATTGACATGCACTAAGCATAAAGCTTGTTAAACCGATTAAAACACTGCAACTCAAAAACTTAGTCATTGCTCAACCCCAACCCTCACTTCACTGAGTCAACATTCATTTTGTTATACTCGCATGTTAGCAAGAGTTAGGCATTCACGCTATGTGTAAAATGTTCGCTGAAAATTAACCTTGAATTTCAGCAAATACCCAAGGGCGTGATTGTTTGGTTTTTTCTTCATAAGCACGAATTTCATCCGCAGCCTGTAAAGTCAAACCAATATCATCCAAGCCATTCAATAAACAGTGTTTACGAAATGGATCGACTTCAAATTTAAAAGCTTCACCACTTGGTGTACGGACTTCTTGAGCTTCTAAATCAATGGTTAATTGATAGCCTTCCTGAGCAGCACATTCTTTAAATAATTGATCAACAACAGATTCAGGTAAAATCACTGGCAACATGCCATTTTTAAAGCTGTTATTGAAAAAGATATCAGCGTAGCTTGGTGCAATCACTGTGCGAAAACCATACTCTTCCAATGCCCAAGGCGCATGTTCACGACTTGAACCGCAACCAAAATTGGCACGAGAAATAAGCACAGATGCCGCTTGGTAACGTGGCTGATTCAAAATAAAATCAGGATTCTTCGGACGTTTAGAATTGTCCTGCCCCGGATAACCTTCATCTAAATAACGTAATTCATCAAATAAGTTATCCCCAAAACCGGTGCGTTTAATTGATTTTAAAAACTGTTTTGGAATGATTAAGTCGGTATCTACATTGGCACGGTCTAAGGGTGCAACAATACCCTGTTCAACGGTATAAGCTTTCATGTCTTTGCTCCTTAAGCCTGATTAGAATGAACGTACATCAACAAAGTGACCTGCAATTGCTGCCGCAGCTGCCATTGCTGGACTGACAAGGTGAGTACGTCCACCATTGCCCTGACGGCCTTCAAAGTTACGATTTGAAGTCGATGCACAATGTTCACCCGGTTGTAACTTATCAGCATTCATCGCCAAACACATTGAACAACCTGGCTCACGCCACTCAAAACCAGCTTCGATCAAGATTTTATCTAAACCTTCCGCTTCCGCTTGTTGTTTCACTAAACCAGAGCCTGGAACAACCATGGCCTGTTTAATACTAGACGCTACTTTTTTACCTTTTGCCACTTCTGCAGCAGCACGAATATCTTCAATACGTGAGTTGGTGCAAGAACCAATGAATACGCGGTCTAATTGAATATCAGCCAATGCCTGACCTGCATTTAAACCCATATATTGATACGCACGGGTCCAGTCATTACGCTGTACATCATCTTTGGCCTGTTCCAAAGTTGGAACTGCTTGAGAGACAGGAATTACCATCTCAGGAGAAGTCCCCCAAGACACTTGTGGTTCAATTTCTTCACCATTTAAAACCACGATCGTATCAAAATGTGCATTTTCATCAGAATGTAAAGTATTCCAATACGCGACTGCCGCATCCCACTGTTGGCCTGTTGGTGCATAAGGACGATCTTTAACATATTCAATCGTTTTGTCATCGACAGCAACCATACCAACACGCGCACCGCCTTCGATTGCCATATTGCACACAGTCATACGCCCTTCAATCGACATATCACGGAATACCTGACCACCAAATTCAATCGCATGCCCTGTACCGCCAGCCGTTCCGATTTTACCAATAATTGCCAAAACCACGTCTTTTGGGGTAACGCCTTGACCTAATGTTCCGTCAACACGCACCAACATGTTTTTCATTTTCTTCTGTACTAAGCATTGTGTTGCCAATACATGTTCAACTTCGGACGTTCCGATCCCGTGTGCCAAACAACCGAATGCGCCATGTGTCGCTGTATGCGAGTCACCACATACCACCGTCATACCCGGTAAAGTTAAACCTTGTTCTGGTCCAACGACATGTGCAATACCTTGACGCACATCGTTAATGTCAAACTGCACTACATTAAAGGTTTTACAGTTATCGTCTAAGGTCTGAACTTGGATACGAGAAGTATCATCTTCAATCCCAGCAATCCCTTCTGAACGCTCTTTGGTTGATGTAGGAACATTATGGTCAGGTGTTGCAACGTTAGCACTTAAACGCCAAGGTTTACGCCCAGCAAGTTGTAAGCCTTCGAATGCTTGTGGAGAAGTCACTTCATGCAATAAATGACGGTCGATATAAAGTAATGCTGAACCATCATCACGTTGTGTTACAAGATGGTCATCCCACAATTTGTCATACAAAGTTTTTACTGATTCTGTTTTTGCTTTTTGGTTTTCGCCTGCCATGTCGAAATGCTCCACTGGACTGGGTGATTCTTTCATTCACTCAATTATAACCACGTTTTTACATAAATCTAATTTATCATTTTTATTAATTTAAAAACTTTTTGGAATTGATTTTATCCAAATAAATGCTCCTAAAATCACCTTTATAAAGTATTTAAATCAATGATATATTTTCAATGACTTTAAAAGCACTTGGCTTAATCATCAAGAAAAAATAGAGCTTAGACCAATAAATGTACGTCCTAAACCATAAATTAAGCAAATCCATTATTTAAAAAGAACTCAATAATTCCTATATCAACAATTACGATGCAATGTATAAAGAATAAAATATCGCTTTATCCAATCAACATTAATCAAAAAAACCTTTTTACATTACAATTGATAATGATTATTATTTAACTATTGAATTAATAAGTGGTGATTCTCATGGCGAGTATCCAAAATTTCCTACAAAGCAATCAACGTGTTTTCAAAAAAACCTTAAGCTATTACATCATGCATATCACAGTGGCGATGTTAGTTGCTTATGCGGTGACTGGTAATTTTTGGATGGCTGTGACATTAAGTTTACTTGAACCGACTGTACAAGCATTTGCATTCTTTTTCCATGAAAAGGCTTGGAATAAACGAGACCAAAAGGCAGCTCAAAGCACTGAAATTAAAATCTAAATCAGATGTATTTTCTGTGGCTGGGGCTGCTAATCACCACCGCCTCCTCCACAGCTGCTACAACTACTACAAGAAGAAGATGAGTCAGAACTTGTACTATGTGAATGGCTCGAATCACTAGATGAGCTTGATCCTGAACATGAGCTAGAAGAACATGATGATGTTGCAGAAGCCTGTGGAAAATCTGAAGTTGAACTCATCATTTGGCTATACATTGTCATCATAAACGGTAAGCTAAAAATTAAACCCCGCTCCCATCGAACATGGGCATCAACCTGAAAAATTCGAGGTAAGACCTGCGTGTTTTGTGGATTCAATCCATGTAAAGCACATGCCCCATGCCAAGTATTGAGCAATTGCTGTCTTTGAGCAGCCCGCTGTGATTCTGTTACTTGTAAATCATGCGGTTTATGAATCAGTTCATAACCTAAAAAACGTTGGCTCATGGACTGATAAAAGTCATCAAATTCTTCAATCAATATATGCCATAACGCATCCACTGAGTGTGAAGGCATTGCATAAGCTCCCCTACGCCACAAATGAATTGCTGAATAGTCTTTAAAACCCTCTTCAATCAATGGATAAGAAGATTGTCGAGTGTTTGGATGTCTTTGTTTAAAAGCAAGCCAAATACGATTTGGAAATTTAAAATTCTCCAACTCTTGCATTTTTCTTAGGCGATTTAAACGAAGCTTCAACCAAATTATGCTGAGAATAGCGATGATAATGATGGGGAAATAGATATTGAAAAAATATACAAAGATTAAGCCTAGAGCAGAAAATATCAGTATCGTGGTAAAAAATCGAAGCCAAGTTTTAAGGAACGTATTTCTAGGATGTTGTTGAAAATAGTGAATGGTGGTGTTTGTTGGTTGATTCAAATAGCTTTCCTTTTGTTGTTTTTATGCGCTGAATATAAATGAGCTTTGCTTAAATTGTACAGTAAAAAGTTGTATTAAAATTTTTCCAAAGCACGAATAGAACCAATCACTTTGCTAAAAATAAAAAAATTTGAAAATTACTTTGATTAATTCTTAAATTTTCTAAATAATGAATTACGCATAAAAATTCTTTATGGATGGAAATATTATGAATCTCGCTGCTTTTGAAGCCTTTGTCAAAGTTATGGAAACTGGTTCGATTTCTATGGCAGCAGAACATCTGTTTATTACTCAGCCAGCTGTCACCAAGCGCATACATAGCTTAGAAGAATATTTCGGCGTCAAACTTTTTGAGTCTGCAGGTCGTGGTGTTCAAGCCACACATGCAGCGCATTCATTATTACCTAAAGTAAAAAACTGGTTAAATGAATTGGGAGATATTCACCATACCCTGAGTCATGAGCAAGGTGAAGTTCGAGGAAAACTCAAGATTGGCACCAGTCACCATATTGGCCTACACCATTTACCACAGCATTTAAAAAAATATGTACAGCACTTTCCTGAAGTCAAACTAGATGTACATTTTGTGGACTCTGAGCAAGCGCATGAACAAGTGCTTGCTGGGGATTTAGAACTGGCATTTTTAACCCTTCCGCCACAAGGTGATGAGCGTTTGCGTTATATCACGATTTGGAATGATCCTTTGGTATTCGTGGTTGCACCTTTTCATCCTTTGGCACAAAAAAAGAACCTTAAGCTTGAAGATCTGATCGAATACCCAAGCTTATTACCAGCAGCACAGACTTATACCAGTCAAATCACCTTGGCAGAATTTGAAAAGAAAGGTTTGAAGCCAAAAATTACCATGAGCAATAATCCACTTGAATCTATTCGTATGTTGGTTTCCATTGGTTTAGGCTGGTCTGTATTACCTAAAACCTTGTTAAATCAAGACTTACAACAACTTGATATTCGTTTCGAAATGAACCGCCAATTGGGTATGGTTTGGCATCCTGGACGTACTCAGTCTAGAGCTGTACAGGAATTGATTGAGATGATGAAATAATCCCTGCAATAAAAATCCCTTATCTTGTTACTCAAGATAAGGGATTTACATATTATTAAGCAATGACCATGCTTATCATTGCTCGATAAAGTCTTCATTGCACAATTTTTTACTTTACTGAGTCTTCATGTAGAGACTCATTTAACTGATCAACCACTAATGCCCATTCACCATCAGATTTAATTTTTTCAGCAAGAAACTGACGTTGTCCCTCACTCCAATAAGATGCGTCTGTAATTAGAGTATCTGCATCCAACTGGTGATTTTCAATAAAACTTTGAATTGCTTCTTCGCTAGAATCCAAGCCGAGTTGTTCAAATAAATTGGTCATTCTTGGACGTGTCTGGCTCATTATATAATCTCCGTCAGTTTTAAAAGTGCTCAAATCAACATAGCATTTTTACACTATAAATGAAGTACAAAATCTTCATTTATAAAAATATTTACAAAACTTCTCATTCTTGACAAAACAATCAAGCCATAAAAAAGCAGTGATCAACACTGCTTTAAATCACAATAATCAGCCCAGCTCAAATCGACCAATCTTGGATATCCCAACCCTGTTCTTTTGCCAGATGCTCAAGACGATCATCAGGATTTACTGCAATCGCATGGTCAGCATATTCCAATAAAAAACGATCATTAATCGAATCTGAATAAGCCCATGATTCAGTGACAGTACGACCATCGAGCCATTGATCCAAACGTGCCAATTTACCTTTTTGGTAACATGGAATATTGGTCACTTTCCCCGTGTACTTGCCATCTTTTATTTCAGCATTGGTCGCAATAATTTCGCTGATACCAAATTCACGAAAAATAGGTGCAGTAATAAAATCTGAGGTTGCCGTAATACCAACCAACGCATGGCCTAAATCTTTATGTTTTTGAATCGCGGCAAAACCAGCTGGACGCATTTGTGGACGAATCACTTTTTGCATAAATAACTGATGTAATTCAGTTAAATAATCATTATCGTGTTGAGTAAGAAACTCAAAGACAAATTCATTATAAGCAATTGGATCAAGCTTGCCTGCTTTATAGTCTTCATAAAACTGATCATTCATCGCACGATGTCGGACTGGATCGACCAAGCCTTCATTGACTAAGAACTCTCCCCAAGAATGGTCAGAATCTGTATTTAATAAGGTGTGATCTAAGTCAAACAGCGCCAATTCCATGAAAATACTCGTTTAAACTGAAATTTAAGAAAAAAATTGTAAATCTATCACCGCTAGTCGATAGAAATTCGTTAAGATCATAGCAATTTTAAAACATTATTACTTTGACTTTATCGAGTTGGACAAAAGAGTGTATGTCCCCATATATAAAGTCAAATGAAATTAACAAATTTTAGGTAGCCAAATGATCGACTCAGAAGGTTTCCGACCCAACGTCGGGATCATTTTGGCAAACGATATTGGACAAGTTTTATGGGCAAAACGCATTGGACACAATGCTTGGCAATTTCCTCAAGGAGGCATCCAGTTTGGAGAGACTCCTGAGCAAGCTCTATTTAGAGAACTACGAGAAGAAGTTGGGCTCCTACCCGAACATGTCCAAATTATTGCCCAGACAGATGACTGGTTGCATTATCGTTTGCCGCTTCGATACATTCGCTCGGATTCCGATCCGATTTGTATTGGACAAAAGCAAAAATGGTTTTTACTGAAACTCACAGCTTCAACGAAACATATTCAGTTGAATCTCTCTGACCCGCCGGAGTTTGATCAATGGCAATGGGTTAGTTACTGGTACCCGCTTGGACAAGTGGTGAATTTTAAACGAGATGTTTATCGTAAAGCGATGATGGAGTTATGTATGCGAATGCCGCAATATACAGCTGAAATTTCTTCAAAATATGAATGATTTTTCAAGGTAGTACTGTTATAAATAATACTGATGAAGTCGCTTTAAAACATAGCTTAAATTAGGAGCATACATCCATGTCGAACATGCAACTGGACACATTAAGACGTATTGTACAAGAGATCAATGCGTCAGTCAGTTTGCATGATTCTTTGGAAATCATGGTTAATCAAGTTTCCGAAGCCATGCATGTTGATGTTTGCTCTATTTACCTTTTAGATGAACGTAACCAACGTTATGTACTCATGGCAACCAAAGGCTTAAACCAAGAATCTGTAGGGACAGTTTCCTTACAACTTGGCGAGGGTTTGGTTGGTTTAGTGGGGCAACGTGAAGAGATTGTCAACTTAGACAATGCGTTTAAACATGAACGGTTTGCCTACTTCCCCGAGACAGGGGAAGAGATCTATAACTCGTTCCTTGGTGTTCCAGTCATGTATCGCCGCAAAGTGATGGGCGTGATGGTGGTTCAGAACACCGAACCTCAAGATTTTAGCGAGGCAGCAGAATCATTTCTGGTGACCTTGTGTGCACAACTCTCTGGGGTAATTGCTCATGCACATGCAGTGGGTAATATTGATGTTTTCCGTAAACCCAGCAATTCATCTAACTACAAGACCTTCCAAGGTTCATCAGGTGCAGGCGGTATTGCACTTGGTCGTGCCATCATCCTTTACCCTCCGGCAGATTTAGCTTCAGTTCCAGACCGTGATGCGGATGATATCAGTGAAGAACTTAAGCTTTTAGATCAAGCTATTGCATCTGTACGCAATGAAATTCAATCGCTTGATGACAAAATGCAAGATTCGCTCATGGCGGAGGAACGTGCTTTATTTAGCGTGTTCTTACGTATGTTGGATGAAAATGCCCTACCTGCTGAAATTAAAGAAATTATTCGAGATGGAAGCTGGGCGCAAGGTGCAGTTAAAAATGTGATTGAACGCCATGTTGCACTTTTTGCACAAATGGAAGATGACTATTTACGTGAACGTGTATCTGATTTAAAAGACTTGGGACGCCGGATCCTCGCAGCATTACAAGAAGGCGATACCAGTCATAAAGAGATCACCTCTGAAAGTATTTTAATAGGAGATGAGATCAGCACTGCTGCTTTGGTTGAGCTTCCTGTAGATAAAATCGCCGCGATTGTAACCTCTGAAGGGGCTGCCAACTCCCACATGGTGATTGTCGCCCGCGCACTCGGTATTCCAACTGTGGTGGGTGTTACTGAGCTGCCTGTAAATACACTTGATGACGTTGAAATGATTGTCGATGCTTATCAAGGTCGGGTTTTTGTCAATCCACCACGTCGTTTACGTACACGTTACAAAGAGATCCAAAAAGAAGAAGAACAAATTGCCAAAGATTTAAAGCAATATGAAACCAAAGATGCCATTACACCTGATGGTGTTGCTGTAAAGCTGTATGTAAATACTGGTCTGATGATTGATGTGGTACGTGGGGTTCAACGTGGTGCAAAAGGCGTAGGGCTTTATCGTTCTGAAATTCCATTTATGCTGCGTGAACGCTTCCCGGGCGAAGAAGAACAGCGTGCGATTTATCGTCAACAGCTGAGTCACTTTGCCAACAAACCTGTGGTGATGCGTACACTTGATATTGGTGCGGATAAAGACCTGCCATATTTCCAAATTGAAGAAGAAAACTCAGCTTTAGGATGGCGTGGCATTCGTTTTACCCTTGATCACCCTGAAATCTTTTCCTCACAAATCCGAGCAATGTTAAAAGCCAGTATCGGCTTAAACAATCTGCATATTTTATTGCCAATGGTCACCAGTGTCAGTGAAGTAGAAGAAGCACTTTACTTACTGGAACGTGACTGGATTGCGGTTCAAGAAGAAGAGCAAGTTAACTTCGCCAAACCGAAAATCGGGATTATGGTTGAAGTACCGAGTGTACTTTTACAAATTGGTGAATTTGCTGAATTGGTTGATTTCTTCTCAGTCGGTTCAAATGACTTGATTCAATATTTATTGGCAGTTGATCGTAATAATCCACGTGTATCCAGTGTTTATTCACACTTCCACCCTTCTGTACTTCGCGCTTTAACGCGTTTAGTTCAAGAATGTCATAAGTATGAAAAACCGATCAGTATTTGTGGAGAAATGGCAGGCGACCCACTCTCAGCCATTTTACTTATGGCAATGGGGTTCAATACCTTGTCAATGAGTTCAAGTAATATTCTGCGTGTGCGTAAAGCAATTTGTCATGTGTCGATGACAGATGCACAAAAGCTATTAGAAGAAGTGATTGCGATGAATAATCCACTCATGGTCAAGAGCTGGATGGAGTATTACTTTAAACATCATGGTTTGGCTGATATGGTGAAATCGAATCGTCTAGTCAATATTTAATTGTTTATTTTTATTAGATTTTTATAATTATTCAAGCAAAAATTGCAGTCCACAAAAAAGGCCGATAATCATCAGAATATCGACCTTTTTTGTGTTTATCATAACCACGTTTTGCATTCTTTTTACGATCTACAAACACTTGGCTTTTGTTGACTTCATGCATGTGCTTGGCCACAAAGTTGTGAATCACAACCTCTGGCATTACTTTTTTCTTTGCCATTTTCTTTACCTATTTTGCTGTATACCACTTGATCAGTGGGAATCTGATATTACGCTTTTTTGTGTAGAATACAAGTATTTGTATTGATCAAGTTTGTGACTATTTCCTATTGCACTCTTTTTACCTATTACATCAAGGTAAATTTGCTGATTTATCTCAAATTGATTTTAATCATCAGAAGATCATCTTTAATTTAATTAAAATTTTACAAATCAGCTTGAAAACTTCATGTAATTCATGAGTATTGTTATCTATAGTATTTAAAGAAATTTGAATATAAATATACTCAAAAAAATATAGGGTAATGAGTTAGAACTGGAGGATCATGTGTTCAATCAAAAGAAATTATCGAGTTTTCTACTATTGTTGGTTATTCCTACACTTGGTTTAATCGCATGTAGTAAACCTGAGAAAGCGGAAGTCATAACAACTGAATCAAGTGCGAGTTCTGTACCATCTGAAATTGTGAAAACTGAATCTACAGAGAACACTTTTGATCTCTCCAAGATTCCAATTTCAAATATTACACTCGGTCAGTTTCCATATATTTCTTTGCCAAATGGCTATCAGTTTCACGAAGCAACAAGCGTAAATTTTGAGAAAATACCATTTTGGACAGGTCAACATATCGAAAATGTTGAAGGTCAATTGTATAGTGCAGCCATTCAACAAAATGAAAATTATAAAGAAGGAAGTTTTTTAGAATTGCAACGTAATTTGGAAAATGTAATCCAGCAATTGGGTGGCAAACAAATTACCCAGAGTAAAATTCCTCAACAAGAATTAGAGAAGATCCCACAAAAATTCCAAGTCGATTATGTTGCAGGATTGGGAGATGTTTTTAATAACCCGACACAGACCTTTGTGATACGTCAAGCGAATAAAAATATTTGGTTCCAATTGACACAGACAGGGAATGGACATGCTGGCCTATTCGTCGCAGAAACTAAACCTGTTGAAATTACAGCTAAAGCATTAAGTTCAGACCAACTCAAAACAGCTTTGGATAAGGACAATAAAGTCAATATTGAGGTTAACTTTGCCACGGATCAAGCGAATATTTTGCCTGACTCTCAACCCCAAATTGAACAAGTTATTCAACTGCTAAAAAACAACCCTGAACTCAAATTGAGTATTAATGGTCATACAGATAATTCAGGTGATACCAAACATAATCAAACGCTTTCAGAACAACGTGCAAATGCTGTTGTTAAGGCTTTAACCAATAATACTGGAATTCAACAAAGCCGTTTAACAGCCAAAGGCTTGGGAGATACACACCCTATTGCGGATAATTCAACTGAAGACGGTAAAGCTTTAAATCGTAGAGTTGAGCTGATTAAATCTAATTAATTCTGTGAAATGCTGAGTTCAATGAACAAAGAAAACCCATTATAAATAAATGGGTTTTCTTTTAAAAATAGCTCACTCACTACATACACGATGTACACAATAAAACTCTATCTAGCAATCGTTTTACATCCACAGCTTGCACATCTAACATTTCAGCCACTCGTCCATAAAACACACTATAAGGTGTTTTAGTAAAAGCATCCGCTTGTAATCTACTGTTGATTCTTCCGCTCACAAACAAATTTTTATTAAAAGATAAAAACTGCGATAACAATAACTTATTTACTGAAATAAAAACTTAATTACAACAACTTTCAATAAAAAACAAAAATATTAAATATTTTCAACAATATAAATTTGCCGAATTCAAAAAATGCATATATATTGTATATACATTTTTTTGATTATCACCTTTGGGGATAAATACGTCATGGCTGAATTACCCAAAAAGACAAAGGTGAATAAAAAAGATGGGCAACTCTTAATTCGCATTAACAGTGCTGAGCGTGACCAGTTTTTACAACTCTGTGAAACGATGGATACCAGTGCAGCACGTGAGTTAAGAAAATTTATCCGTAGTTTTATCAAAAAACATCAGCCAACGGATACTCAAACTAAGGAGTAACATGATGTCTAAGCAAGTTAAATCTTTAAAACAGAAAATCAAAGCACGTTTGGAAAAAATCTCCAAACACGAAGGTAAATTGAAAAAGCTCAAAAAAAAGCTTAAAAAACAAAAGTAATTTCGATTACACATCCCAAGCTTGAACTTTGATAAAAGTGGCTTAAAAAAAAGCGGCATTATTTACATAATGCCGCTTTTTGCATTTTCGAAGGGATTAAGCTAAAGCTCTATCTAACAAGCGTTTTACATCCACAGCTTGTGTATCTAACATTCCGACCACGCGTCCATAAAACGCACTATAACGTGTTGCAATAAAAGCATCCGCAACAAAATCTGGTGCATGTTGTTTCAGTAAGATAGCCTGTGCCAAGATGACCAAGCGACTGACTAAGCTACGTGCCATAAATTGCAATTCATCTGCTTGTAAGCCACTAAATAATTTAAATAAAGCTTGTAATTCATCTTGTAAAATTGAATCTTGAGCTGCAACTTGTGCAAATGATTTAAATAAGACTTCAATTGATTCACTGTCACGTTGAATTGCACGTAATACATCCAAACACATCACATTACCAGAGCCTTCCCAAATAGTATTTACAGGGGCTTCTTTAAAAATACGCGCCATGATTCCTGTATCGACATAACCATTGCCACCGAAGACTTCCATCATCTCACCCGTCAACTCCACAGCACGCTTACACACCCAGAACTTTGCTGCTGGTGTCATGATTCGTCTCCATGCCAGAGATAATTCATCATCACTCTCATAGCAATGCGCAAGATGAAAACTCAATTGCATGGCTGCTTCTGTTTCCAAGGCTAAATCCGCCAATACCGCTTGCATCAACGGTTGTTCCGCCAAATGTTTACCAAAGGCCTTACGCTGACGGGTATAGGCAATACATTGCACCAAAGCCTGACGTAACATCGCACTTGAACCGACTGAACAGGTCAAACGTGTATAGTTTGCCATTTCAATAATCGTGGGAATCCCGCGCCCAGCTTCACCGATCATAATGCCCCAAGCATTTTTGAATTCAACTTCTGAGCTTGAATTACTGCGATTACCCACTTTATCTTTGAGTCGTTGTACTTGAACCGGATTTTTTGTCCCATCTTCCAGCCAACGCGGTACAAAAAAGCAGGCCAATCCATCTTGTTCAGTTTTTGCCACGACTAAATGTGCATCACACATCGGTGCGGAAAAGAACCATTTATGTCCTGTCAGTAAATATGCTTGCCCACGCCCCGAATCAGCCACAGGAACAGCCCGTGTTTCATTGGCACGTACATCTGAGCCGCCCTGCTTTTCCGTCATCCCCATACCTAACCAAATTGATTTTTTCTGAGAAATCGGAATGTCACGCTCATCGTATTCAGTCGATAAGAGCTTTTCACCGACTTTTGCCCACAATTCAGGTTCATTTTGAATTAAGGGAATACTACCTAGCGTCATAGAATTAGGGCATAGATTGCCACACTCGACTTGTCCACTCAGGAAAAATCGTGCTGCCCAATCGACCCATTTTGAACTTGATTGTGGATGATTAAATGGATGTGCATGCGTGTCAAATTGTCGATTCAGCTGCATCCATTTATGCCATGCAGGATGAAACTCTAGAAAATCTTTACGGCGACCACGGGCATCAAAACTATGTAATTCTGGGGTATGACGATTGGCTAAATCGGCATATTCATAATATTCAGTAGAACCCGCAATCTTTGAAAACTCAGTTAGGCGTTGCTGATCCTGACTGCCATAACGTTGCAAAATTTCTTGTAAGACTTGATCTGTAGTCAATAAATTATAATTTTGCAGTTCGTCAAACTGATTGCTGATCTCATGTGTTTGCCAATTCTCTGCTGTGTTCATCCTGAATTCCTGTCTTGTTGTTTTAACCAATTGCATTCAGTATAGAAGAAAATACCTTCAAGGATGTTCGGATTATTTTTATGGCTTTACCTGCAATCAATGTGCGTCGTAAACCCCGCCAATCAAGGGCACGTATCACGCAAGAAGCGCTGATGGAAAGTTTTGTTCGGCTTTTACATGACCATCCTGCCAATAGAATTACTATTCGTGAAATTACCGATCTTGCCGGTGTGGGTTTAGGGACGTTCTATGAGTATTTTTCTAAAAAGGAAGATTTGATTGCTTTAACCATTCACCAACATGTAAAAAGTAATGCAGAAGTCTTAAAAAGTTATGCACAAAGCGTGTATGACTTATCCACAAAATCAGATTTTCAAAGCTATTTACAGCAAATCATTCATTTTCAACTTGAGCAAATTCAAGCACAACAATTTTTATGGGCCCAGTCTTTCTTGTTAGAACGACAGGTTTCTAGTATTGAAACATATCAAAAAAGTTATGCCATGATGGTAGAGATGTGGCAAAACATGCTGAAACCTTTTATTCAGGATGATGAACAACTCAAACAGATGAGTCTAAATGTACAACGAATTTGCTATGGTTTTGTCTCGCAGACATTGTTGATCGAGCCTGAGTTTAAGGATTGGAAAGTTTTGGAGGCGGATATGGTTCAGCTGCTCATCAAGTTACTTTAATTTTACATAACGCCTAGTATGTTGGTTTTTAAATAATATCTTGCCTATAAAAGAACGCTTTCTCTAAAAAAGTAATAAAATAAGCCAGTCTAGTCTCGTTTAAACTTCTTGAAAAAAATGAAAGAGCCAGAACAAATTAACAGAGAATCATCAAAACTTAGTCGTTCATCTTACTATTGCGCAATACTTAATATTTTTATTATTGCGGCAAGCATTTTTTATTCTATTTATATAGCAAGTCAGTCTTGTAAATTTACTCATATTTGTGAAAGACCACTATATGAACTTTTGTTTGTAAGTGCTGCTTTTCTCTGTACCTGTATTAGTTTAATCGGGCTTTCTCTCGCATACCTTAGTTCAAATACTGAGGAAAATGCAGATCTACATTACCGTAATTTAGGAATGGCATGGAATCGTAATATTTTATTTTTATCAATGCTTTATATTGCATTTATTGCGATAATGTTACTTACATAGACCTTATTGGTTGAGCTATTTTTCAGTGGAAATTATTTAAATAAACCAGTTGGATAAACTGTTATTTTGCATATATAAAACCCCAACTTAAGCAAAATTAAAGTATAGGTTTTTGGGATATGACATTCTATTTAGTAAAAGCAGATGGTTGCTCTCTATCAATCCAATCTTGATAGCTTATACTGATATTATAATAATTCATCATTACGCTAAGAATTATTGATAAAATATTAGTAAATAGAGATTTCTTTCTTTTCAATATTAAAGATATTACTAATAAGAATGAAGAAAATACTAAAAAAATAGTGTCTACTGAAAAAGCATGATGATTATTTTTAGACAGGTAAGAGTTAATATAAATTAAAGATATAGCAACTAAATTTAGATATGATATTAAATCAGAATATTTTCTTATTGAATTCATATAATTATTTCCATCTTACCTCTATCATTTCAAGTATTAAATTAGCTTATTCTAAATCTTCCATTTCCTATCTTTAAGTCTTTTCAATTCTATATTCTTAAAAATATTACATCAGATTAAATAATCGTTGAAAAAATCTATCTTTCTCTTTATTTAATAATTTATTTTCACATTCAAAACCATTCACTACTTTTTTTATTACAAAAGGTTTTACAACTTTATCGAGACAGACTCGAGTAGAATATGAAGGTATCATATCCAATGAAACATCGTATGGCACATTACTTTTAAAATGAGAAGCATCAATACTAATACAATCCGACTTATTTATTGGAGTTTTAATATTTTTATATAATTTATCATAACCTTCTATGTATCCCTTATCTTGGCTTACCTCTCCGATATATACATATATTCGGCCATTATAAGGCTGACTTGTTTTATCATTAGTAAATATACAAACATTACTATCCTTAATCACAACGTTCAATGGCTTTTGTGGTGAAGCTTTAGCTATGTTACAGATAGTCAATACAAAAACTATGAGATATATTTTTTTCATAAACTAAGCCTTTGGTAGTAACATTTTATCAGTAGGGTCTATAATTAAGTCCATTATTATTGCTTGTACCTCAAGAAGCATTTTCAAGCTTTTTTGATGGTGAGCTCTTTCAGGTCTTTCTTCTTTCAGATACATTCCATCAAAATAAAACTCTACGACTCTACCTTGTTGTTCAAAATTTAGATCGCTAAATTTTTTATTCTGATCCCTATTTAATATATCGGTATCGTATGCCAATAGTTCACTAGCACCTGAATCAGCAGAATTTACTGATTTAGTATAACCACCTTTACACAACTGTTTGAGTCCCAACCAACCAACTGAAGCCCCTAATTGATATTGCCAAACATGAGTCATCTCGTGCATAAACCAATGCTTTAAATGTGGTGGAGAAACACTAAAATCTTTGTTGTTTAGATAATCTTCTTTTGGTAGATATATTTCTCCCGCTGGAGTCATGGCATTACCCGTTTTCCTATGAAGATATCCAGCTACATGAATCCATATTTTCGAATAATCGATTGAATCTTGAAAAATTAATCTGCTCATTTTGATTTCACCCGCGGTGAGCTTTCTTTTTGTTTCAACTTTAAGCTCCGTTGTGGGTGGATTTTCAGAGCTTAACATTTTACCCAACTTTAATATTGCACTGAGCCATATTTCTACTCCATTCCCACCAGAAGAATTAGAACTCATGTGTATGCTCCTCATAAATTATATTAATTTGTATTTCATCAGCCTGATCACTACTGATTATTTCGGTATAACCTTCCTTATCTGTAGTCCCATGAAAGAATTCATTATTTTTTATAATCTCATAACATATATTTGCTAATGGTTCATTTGTAGCTTCATCCGTTAGTTGAAATCTATGACCATAAACTAGAGTGTCAATAAAGCTATTTTTCATCACATTATTTCTATTGGCTGAATAATATGGACTGCCACTATCTCCAACAACATGATCCTGCTTTGGTAAAATTTTTGCCCCACAAGTGAGTTGATCACCAACATAAGCGACGGCTTTACCATCAAAAATAATATGATCGTGACTTTTAATAATTTTCGACCAACACTTACATTTAGGACAAAAATGCCCATCACCTGCAACTAAAAACAAGCTCCCCATTTGAGAAGCGCTCATTTGAGTTGCCCTGATAATTCCACCATGATCAGTCATAGAGTGATCTATCGCAAAACCTTTAGCCATGATTTTCCCCTTTAAAAATTAATCATGATTTAAAAATCCTTCAGGAATTGCTCTATCCGCATATAAACGGAATACAAAACTTGATTGTAGACTTTCGATAATTTCATCACCATTTTCCAAACGGCTTCCAACAAGCGCTACCTCAAAACCTTCGATTTTCCCTTCCTCACCAGCACCTGAAATGATTTTAGAGCTTGAACCATCTTGATAAATGGCTTCATCCCCTACTGCGGCAATAAGGTGGCCTTCGGCTTTTACTTGTTGATGAATACTTGCTTTAACTAACCCACCATTTTTAGTTTTGGAGCCATGTGTTGCTGCTAAAAAATTCTTATGAGGTTGTTTATTTATAAATTCTTGTTCAGCCAATATACGCTGTTGAATTTCCTCAGTAGACAATTTCAATATCTCATCTTGAGAAAGTTGAGATAAAAAAAGCTTATGATTCATGGTTATACTCCATACTTATCTTGTTGTTTGTTTTATAAAAAAGAAAATAGTTGAACCATATTTCGAATGATAAAATTGAGAATATTTGGCAAATAAATTCTTGTTTTAGTAAAAAGCCTCTAACCTTGCAACTTAGAGAGGGAGGCATTTAATTTTTAGATACATATGTTTATATTAGTAAAAATAGTTAAATAAAATTTAACATACACTGTAGAAAATAAACACAATACAGTTTATACGAAATTTAATAAAAAACTAGATCTATCTACTCAAAACTTTCTATATAGGCTTTCAGTGTCGTAAAAATGCGCTCAAGCGGTTTTATATAAAATCACTTAACTTCACACCACACAAAGTTCTGATCCCTATTAATCGTCAAAACAAATCAATAACAATATTTTTATCAATTTCACAAATATAAAAAATCACTCTAAAGTAAAGTTATCGCTTTAAAACGTTGATTGCTCTTCCTTAAACAACAGTATTTTAAAGCAGATAAAGACTGGTAAGTTGTTTCTAAAAATAAATGACAAATCATTTATTTTTAGATCAATTAGATTTAACAATTGTTCACTATATTGGTTTTTCAATTACGGTTAATGTCATGTAATAGCGAATATTCTTTATCTATTCCATCTATTCAAAAATGAATACATGATTAATTAAAAATGGAGAAATAGAATGAGCCAAGACTCAAAAAAATGTCCTGTAACCCACCTGACAACGGCTTTTGGTGCACCTGTTGTAGACAACCAAAATAGTTTAACGGCAGGCGCACGTGGTCCTCTACTGGCACAAGATTTATGGTTAAACGAGAAACTGGCCAACTTTGTACGTGAGGTTATTCCTGAGCGCAGAATGCATGCAAAAGGTTCAGGTGCTTTTGGTACATTTACCGTAACTCACGATATTACTCAGTACACACGCGCTAAAATATTCTCACAGATTGGCAAACAAACAGAAATGTTTGCACGCTTCACCACTGTAGCTGGTGAACGTGGTGCAGCAGATGCAGAACGTGATATTCGTGGTTTTGCACTCAAGTTCTATACCGAAGAAGGTAACTGGGATCTCGTTGGGAACAACACTCCCGTCTTTTTCATGCGTGATCCACGTAAATTCCCAGATTTAAATAAAGCCGTAAAACGCGACCCTAAAACCAATCTACGTAGTGCAACCAACAACTGGGATTTTTGGACATTATTACCTGAAGCTTTGCATCAGGTGACGATTGTGATGTCTGATCGTGGTATTCCAAAAAGCTTCCGCCATATGCATGGTTTTGGTAGTCATACGTACAGCTTTATCAATGCAAACAATGAACGCTTTTGGGTCAAATTCCATTTCCGCACCCAACAAGGCATTGAAAATTTAACCGATGCTGAAGCGGAAGCAGTTGTTGCTAAAGATCGTGAAAGTAACCAACGTGATTTATTTGATTCGATTGAAAATGGTAACTTCCCAAAATGGAAGCTCCAAATTCAAGTCATGCCAGAAACAGATGCAGAAAAAGTTCCTTATCATCCATTTGACCTGACCAAAGTTTGGCCTCATGCAGATTATCCACTGATTGATGTGGGTGAGTTTGAGCTGAATAAAAATCCTGAAAACTTCTTCCTTGATGTAGAGCAATCGGCTTTCGCACCAAGTAACTTAGTTCCAGGTATTAGTGTTTCACCTGACCGTATGTTGCAAGCGCGATTATTTAACTATGCCGATGCTCAACGCTACCGTTTAGGCGTGAATTATCAACAAATCCCTGTCAATGCTGCACGTTGCCCAGTTCATTCTAATCACCGTGATGGTCAAGGCCGTGTCGATGCAAACTATGGCGGTTTACCACACTATGAACCGAATAGTTTTAGCCAATGGCAGGAACAAGCTCAGTTTAAAGAGCCACCACTAAAAATCAGCGGTGATGCAGATTATTGGGATTTCCGCCAAGATGATTCGGATTATTTCAGCCAACCACGCGCTTTATTCAATTTAATGAATGATACGCAAAAACAAGCATTGTTTGATAATACGGCGGGTGCGATGGGCGATGCACTTGATTTCATTAAGTATCGTCATATCCGTAACTGTTATGCATGTGACCCAGCATATGGTGAAGGCGTGGCAAAAGCCTTGGGCTTAACTGTTGCAGATGCACAAGCTGCACGCGATAGCGATCCAGGTAAAGGTCATCCTGGTTTTCAATAAGCCTAGCTCAATAAAAGTCATTCAATAGAAACCGCCTTCGGGCGGTTTTTTATTTTGTGTAAATGCACTATATTGAAGAAACTCCCAATCGCGAGTAAAGCCATGCAACAGAAAATTGAAGCGATAATTCAACAACATGACATCATTTTATTTGATGAAATCTGTGTGTTATGTATTGGCTGGGCAAAGTTTTTAATCAAATATGATACACAGGCACAATTTAAATTAACTTCGGTGCAATCACCTTTAGGGCAAGACATCTTAAGACATTACCAAATGCCCACTGAGCAATTTGATAGTATGTTGGTGATCAAAAATGGGCAAGCCTATAGTGAATCCACTGCGTTTTTAAAAGTGATTGAAAGCTTAGGACAACCCTTTTCATATTTAAAAATGGGTTATGGGATACCCAAATTTATCCGAGATTTTCTATACCGCCGAATCGCTTTAAATCGCTATCGTTTATTTGGTACAACTGAGCAGTGTTTACTGCCTTCATCTGAAAATAAAAAACATTTTTTGGAACATAGCATTGATGCAAAACTCTAAAGCACTTCAGAATGCCCTTTTGACCATTCATATTTCACTGGCTGTATTATGGTTCTATCAGGGCCTCATCCCTAAAATCATATATAAAGTTGTCGAAGAGCAACAATTTTGGCAGTTTACAGGGATTCAATTGTTGCCCATTCCTAGACTTATTGAGCTCTCAGGATTTGGAGAAATAATATTTGGTGGATTATTTCTTATTTTTAGACAATCAAAGCTTCTGCATTATTTAAATATCATCGCGATGCTATTTTTTTTACTGGTTGTAGCGATCGTTTATCCCCACTATTTTGCGCAGGGTTTTAATCCTTTCATCATGAATACTGCAATGGCTGCACTGTCTATTGTCGCAATTCAACTTCTCAATGCTCAAAAAGCCAAATAAACTTACATTCGCACATTTGTACCAAACTGCTCTTTCCATCCTTTGGTTTCAGTCGCAATTTGCTTGGCAAGTTTGCTTTTCACTTCTTGAATTAAGCGCGCCCGTTCCTGTCCATGCACAAATCGGCCTTTATAATCACTTTGCATGGTTTGAATATATTCATTCAGTGCACGTTGTTGTTGTTTGGTTTTTGGAGCGGTATGCAAAAATTGAAGGTATTCCTCATCTGGGTTTGTGCTAAGCGGATCACCCAAAATATCTTCAACATACACTACAGCACTGACTAATTTCACTTTACCCTTTGCATCCACAGTATAGGTTTGTTTACGCACACCATAAGGATAGGTCCAGAGCCCCTGCCGATCACCTGAAGCCCAATAGCTATAAAAAATAATCTTGTTATCTTTGACCTCATAATCACCCAATTCAATCTGGAGAATACTGCAGTCACCCGTGGTTGAATAAATTGTATGCGTGAGCAGCTTTTGATTATTTCGATATAATTCAATATCTTTACGCAAAAAGTCGGCTTCTTCTTGATTCATCACTGTTTTCAACTCAAAATTATTTTGATTAATTTGTATATTTTGAGTCTCAGCAAAAGCTGTACTAGATAATGCCAGTAACATCAATAAAGTTTGGATTATTTTCATTATTCATCTCCCTTGATTTTTCAATCAGGAATCAACACTATTTTTTAGTTTGGGTAAATACACCCTAATCCTGACACAGCTTTTGCAAAACTGGAAGTATTTCACCAGCCTGACTAAAAGGTTGTGTTTGACGATAATGCCCGACCTTTTTAACCAGTTTATAATTTTTATCGTCCTGACTTTTAAACTGCTCTAGCCGTGTAAATGTCTGATCCTTACACAATACTTGATAATAATTAATCATGAACTGTTTTTTTGGGTTGGCACTTTTAACCCAAGCTTGAATAAGTTGATTACCATCAGATATTGTGGTGATACTTTCAAAAAATTGAGTATTTGAATTTTGATAAATTAATTTCCATTCATCACCCGTTTCCAAATCATATTTTTCATTTAAAGGCTTAATACTTTTCGTATAATCCTCAGGTTCAAAATCTTTGGCTGTTGCAGATTGATCTACAACAACACATGGCTCGTCTGAAACACAATCCGCCTTAGCCGCTTGAGTTAGGTCTATAGATTTTGCAGCGACTGAAGTCATCACCAAACAAAACAACAAAGTACTGGATAAGATTTTTATCATTTTTAGTGTTCTCAATTTTTATGGCTCAATAAGGGCCCACTACACCACCAATTTACGACCTTCACGGATACAGTAGAATGGATTAATCATTTTTGATGAATTCTTCATGGCCTTTTGTAAATCCTGCTCAGGCTGTTCCCGTGCTTCATCCGTCAATTGAAAAGTACGGTAATGAATCGCCAAAGAACGCTTGGCTTGTAAATCCAAATGCGCCTGAAAAGCATCTTGTGGATTCATGTGCATATATTTCATTAACGCTCTTGGTTCATACGCACCGATTGGTAATAACGCAATTCGCGGTGAACCTAACCGTTTTTGAATTTCTTTAAAATGCGGTGAATACCCTGTATCGCCAGCAAAGAAGAAATGACCATGTTGCGATACCACAGAAAAACCACCCCACAATGCAATATTCTGATCACGTAAACCACGACCCGAACCATGCTGTGCAGGGGTATAAATAATTTTTAAGTTTTTAAATAATGCAGATTGCCACCAGTCCATCTCAATCACATGGAACTCTTTAGGCAAGTAACAAGCATTGCCCAAACCTGTATAGATTGGCATGGCAAATTTGTTGTGTAGCCATCTTAAAGAGGCTAAATCCATATGGTCATAGTGATTATGACTGAGTAAAACTGCATGAATCTCGGGCAATTGCTCTAAAGCAATTCCAGCTGGAATCACACGTTTTGGTCCACGCCCATGTTTCGGACTAACATAATCGGCCCAAACAGGATCAGTTAAGAAGTTATAGGGACCTATTTGAACCAGTACAGTCGCATGACTCACAAACCAGATTTGCCAATCATGCTCATCAGCATCTGGTCGATTCTGAGGTAATACCCGTTTTGCCGCATAGAATTCTGATGATTCTTTTTGAGTATCCACATTCCAAGTATATGATTTTCGGGTACCCAGCCATTTCATCAAATCCCAACGGCTACGCCCTTGTGGTTTACGTATTTCATTAAAGAACCGTTCACCATTATGCTGATTGGAACCAATCACACTAAATACAGGTTTATACCATGTATGTGACAGACAATTTTCAGTATCAATTCGATAATGCAATTGTTGAACTTGCTGAGATGGAACAGTCTTATTTTGCATTGTGTTGTCTTGTACCGTTGTATCTTCAAGACGGACCATTGGCTCTTGTTTCGACATGATTACTCTAAACGCCCTTTCATTCTTTCAAGCCATACTTGCTGTGTTTGTGGCTTCACGAATAATGCCACGATTTCGGGATGAATACTTTTAATCTTTGCTTCAATTCTGTTCACACAGGCTTCGATATCATCTGAAGTTAAACTATCTTTAAACTCTAAGCTTAAAGAAGCAATCACCTGATGTGCACCCATTTGTTCAGTCAGTACGCCATTTGCTGAATACACGGCGGGATCTTCCTGAGCAATTTTCAATACATTATGACGCAGTTTTGGATCTGCTGTTTCACCCATCAACAACCCTTTGGTTTCCCTTGCCAAAAGCAGGGCTGAGATGGCTAAGACAACACCAATCAGTACCGAAGCCACACCATCTAAAACGGGTAAATTAAACTGCTGAGCACAAAATATTCCCAGCAATGCAATGATTAAGCCAATTAAAGCTGCTGAGTCTTCAAATAAAACAGTAAAGGTTGTCGGATCTTTACTGCGACGAAAGGCTTCAAAATAGCCCATTTGACCTTTGGTCTTTTTAAATGTTTTCAATGCAATAAACCATGAAGTTCCCTCACAAAGCAGTGCAAACCCGAGTACCACATAATTGACCAATGGGGATTGTATAACTTCTGGATGACGAATATGTTGAATACCCTGATAAATTGAAACCACAGCACCTAAAGCAAAAACCAACAATGCAACAATAAAGGCCCAGAAATATAATTCTCGCCCATAACCAAAGGGGTGATGATAATTTGCAGGCTGTTGTGATTTTTTTAAACCATACAACAATAAGATTTCATTTAAAGTGTCTACGACAGAATGGACCGCCTCACTGAGCATTGCCGAACTATTTGTAATATAAGCGGCAACAAACTTAACCAGAGCAATGGCTAAATTGCCCAAAAGTGCTGCATATACAACAATTTTGTTGGAATCTGACATTTATTGTCCTGTTTTTTATCATCAAATACATCAATTTGATTTTTATATCTGTCCTGCTTCATATTAGCGAAACTATCTGTGATTTTTCTTTATTTTTTGTTGCTTTTCACAATTGAGTGAATCTTTTATGGAACCCAATTTAACCAATATTCTAAATACTCCGTCGCAGTCACATCCACAATTATTAAAAATTTGGGAAGCTTCTGTACGTGCAACTCATGACTTTTTAAACGAACAGCATATCTTACAAATTAAAACGCTCATCATTCAGCATCATTATTTTGATCATGTACGATTGTTTCATGTGGAACGTGAAGGTCAAATCGTTGGGTTTATGGGACTGGCTTATCAAAAGATTGAAATGTTATTTATTGACCCTAATTTTTTTGATCAAGGTATTGGTTCCATGCTCATTCAAAAAGCCCTTGAGTTAGGTGCACATGAGGTAGATGTCAACGAACAAAATATTCGTGCTTTGGAGTTCTATAAGAAACATAACTTCCAACAAATTGCGCGTTCGGAACTTGATGCTGAAGGTAACCCATTTCCAATTCTGCATTTGAAACTAAAGCAGCCATCCGTCTAAGCATTTTGAGATAAAGTGATATCAAAAACATCATCATAAACACCCTCATCAACTTTAGAATCCATGCATATAAAACCGACTCCCCCCTATTTCCAAGTCGGTTTTAGCAATCATCAGCATGATCATGTCTATCAGACAGATTGCAACAACTTAAACCAGTGCAATCAAACACTTTTCAAGTGTTCCTTCATACAAATTTGGATCACTATAGATTGATGACGAGATACATCCTCTATGTAGATTAATCCAAGCCTTGATATCAATTCTTCCATTCCTGAAAGTACGCTTATGACAAGTAAGGGCCGTAGATAAATTGATGTAACTTTGTACAGATGACCGCTTCTAGGTTAGAGCTTAGAGAAATATTTTTTGTTTTAATTAAGATATTTTATCAATTATTCGCCATGTTATTTTCTATATTAAAATAACAATGATTTTGAAAAGTTCATTTATTTTCTAAATACTATAATCATCTTCACCTGACAGTTGTTTATAGATTATACTCTTTGAAAATATTAGTAAGACATTTTTTGGATTATTCTTTGGACGCGTCATATGGAATTACGACATCTGAGATACTTCATTACTGTGGCTGAAGAACTCAACTTTAGCAAAGCAGCATTGAGACTTTATACAGCACAACCCTCACTCAGCCAGCAGATCAAAGATCTTGAAGAAGATGTCGGTGTTCGGCTGTTAAATCGGACCAAGCGTAAAGTTGAACTTACTGAAGAAGGTGCTGTTTTTCTGGAGCAAGCACGCTTAACTTTAGCACAAGCCGATAAGGCTGTTGCTATGGCAAGACAGGTCTCCAAAGCTAGACAGTTATTGTTAAGGATTGGGTTTGTACCCGTGGCTGAAATAAAGATTTTCCCTTATATCTTACCGAATTTAAGGGTACAAAATCCTGAGCTAAAAATTGAGTTATTGAGCTTAAACAACCTTGAACAAATGCGCGCATTGAAAAAGGGTGAGCTAGATATCAGCTTTAGCAGACACAATTTTCATAATGATGAAATCGAAAGTAAATTTGTGCTCCGTGAGCCGTTAATTTTTGTTTTACCCAAAGATCATCCTTTAGCCAAGTATGAACGTATCCCTGTTAAAGCGCTCAATGGGATCGATTTTATTATTCCTGCTGAAGAACAATCCACGACTTTGCACAACACCATTTTAGAGTTTGCCAAACACAATCATATTGAATTGAATATCGTCCAAAAAGCTGACAATATTTCATTGAATATTAACTCAGTTGGAGCGGGCTTAGGCTGTACAATTTTGCCAAGTTATATTGCGCCATTGATCAACAATAACACCGTCATTCGACCTTTAGAGATTGAGCTTCCCTATCTAGACTTGTATGTAAGTTATCGAAAAAGTGCTGGCTCTGTTGCAATACAAAAATTCATTGAACTATTAACCAAGGTATTTTATCTGGATATCAATCGTTTAGAGCAAGAATAAGACCGCTGCGACAAGACATAGAGCGTAAGCTTATTTTTTAATATGACGACTTAAACCAATCGAACTTAATGCTCATTTTATTTGCTTAAATATCCATCATTTTTTAATTCAGGCGGTGTTCATCATGGTAGGACGTGCATTTCACCAACTTCGATCAGGTATTCTGTCTCGTCCATATTTCTTTATTAGTTTTCTCCTTACAGCAGTTGTGTATATGGGGATGTCTTTGAGCACAGATTGGCAGTGGTCAACCAATTTATTATTCAGCTGGAATATTGCCATCCTGGTCTACTTAATCCTGACCATAAAAATGCTCTGGGCAACCAATCAAGCGCATATTTTAAAGCGTGCTCAGCAGCAGGATGCCAGCAAATGGATCATTTTGCTGTTGGTTGTGCTCTCACTCATCATGTGTTTTATTGCCATTATTATTGAATTGGCACATTTGCCCGATGTGACTGGAGTTAAAGCAGGACATATCGCCTTAGCAATTTTCACCATCATTTTTGCATGGTTATTTATGCATACTATTTTTGCTATTCACTATGCACATGACTTTTATTTGGCAGTGGAGAATCATCAGGATGGTGGATTGGACTTTCCAAAAACACCTAAACCAACCTACCCTGAGTTTTTGTATTTTAGTTATGTCATTGGTACTTCTGCACAAACAGCAGATGTATCGATTACATCTCGTTCGATGCGCGTTTTAAATATTCTCCATATCCTTTTGGCGTATGGATTTAACACGACGATTTTGGCGATCTGTATTAATGTTGCCGCAGGTTTTATTTAACTGAAGTAAAAATAGAGGGATTAACACCAAAAGCCAATCTCCAAAGTTTTTTATCATTTTTCTGCGTTTGAATGTGACTAAAAAACCTCAATGCAAACCCAGCACGAGATCATGCTAAGTTTGCATCGTCTTGATGATTTAGTCGCTAAAAAGTGCTTGATTATTTCTTAAGTTTTTTCGGCTTTTGATTGAATTAAGATATTTTTCAATTGCAGGATGGCTTTCAATCTCTGCCATCTTTAATTGCCAAAATAGCATGGAACCAACAAACACATCGGCTACCGTAAATTGCTCACCACATAGATAAGGTTGAGCCTGCTCCAAGCCCTGAATTAAAGCGGTATAGGTGTCCTGAAAGTTTCCATAGCCAATATGCATTTTTTGCTCGTCGGTAATCTCAACCTTTAATGCGCGATCCGTCGTGGCTGCATCCCACGGCCCAGCAGCAAAGAATAACCAACGGAAATACAAGCCACGTTTTGGATCATCCAGTGCTGGTGCAAGTCCTTGATCAAAAAACTTATCTGCCAAATAGGCACAAATTGCAGGCATTTCGTAAATCACCACATCGCCATCGACTAAGGTGGGTACTTTGCCAAATGGGTTAATCTTTAGATAAGATTCCGACTTCATTTCAGTGTGATAAGCCAACTCAATTTTTTCAAATTCAGCACCAAGTTCAATCAGTAGCCATTCAATAACAAGACCTCTAGACTGTGCGTTGCTATATAGTTTTAAGCCCATTTTTCCATTCCTTTATAGTGGTGTATTGAATATAAAGGGCGGCTGTGTCAGTTTTTGTCAGGAGCTTTCATCATTGATTTTTTTTGCAGCTCTTTTTGCCACCATGCCTGAAAAAGATGGCGCTTAAACTCTGGGTAAATGGTTTCAGTCACATTTAATTTTTGAATCCGATCTAAACGAAAATTTCGAAAATCTTCACGTAATTCACACCATGCAGCCAACAACATTTTGTCATTGAAATATCCTAATACAAAAGGCCAAAGCATCCGGCTAGAGATATTGTTTTTCTCATCGAAATAATGCACTTCAATCTTGACCTGATAACGAATTGCCAGACGTACTTGTTCTACAATTTTTTCGTCAACTACAAGCCAATGGTTAACAGACCGAAGCATGGTTTCATCAATCAGTTCTTGTTTATTCTTGGGCAATACCGCATTGAGTTTGGCCAAAACGGAGTGTGCAGCATTCTTCAATGCCGGATCTGGTACTGACCTTAACCAATGCAATGCCAAGAAAACCGCTTCGACTTCCGTTTCATCCAAACTCATTGGAGGCAATAAAAAGTTTTCTTTCAGCTGGAATCCTAAGCCCGCACTACCCTCAATATTGACACCTTGATCACGTAAACTTTCAATATCCCGATAAACACTTCGGACACTAATCTCCAAATGTTCTGCCAAGCATTGTGCGGTAATCGGATAACGCTGTTCACGTAAAAGTTGTAATAAAGTGAGTAATCGAATAGAACGGCTCATGGTCAATTTTCTTATTATATCTCTTTGGTTTTATCTCAGTTTACGCTGAGGGCAATCTGCAAACAGCGTAAAAACAGCATCTAAGCAACTTCAGTAGCCTTAAGCTGTTGAGTTAAAAACTGATGTAAATGATCGACATTATCTGCGATTGCCAGCGGATTAAAACGCTGTAATACATCAACATCATGTACCCCATAACTTACCCCTACACGCGGCATGGCAATGTTCTGTGCCATTTCTAAGTCATAAGATGTATCACCCACCATAATGGCTTGCTCCGCCTGAACCCCAGTGTAATCTAAGATTTCAGCCAACATCAATGGATCTGGTTTGGATTTGGTTTCGCTGGCCGCACGGGTGATTTCAAATAAATCCTGACTCTGGGTTTGAGCCAAAACACGATCTAAACCACGACGGCTTTTCCCTGTTGCGACTGCCAATTTGATATTTTGATTTTTTAAGTCATGTAACATTTCAGAGACGCCTGCGAACCACAAATCATCCTTGGAGTGCTCAACATAATGATCGCCATAGCATTTCAAAATTTCAGTGTGTAACTCAGGGACTTGTGGAAATAACACTTGAGCAACCTCAGGCAAACCCAAACCAATAATACTTTTCGCAGCATCTGGTGTTAACGGTTGGTCAAAGGCTTCTGCAGCAACCAATAAACTCGCCACAATTTGTCCGACTGAATCAAATAAAGTGCCATCCCAATCAAAAATGATAAGTTCTACAGGTTTTTGCATGAATTATTTCCAATATTTGCTCAGTTTATGCATGACTAATGTTTAGATCTTATGCCCTTTACATGACAAGCTAACGCATTTTTAAACACAAAGGGAACTTTTCATAAAACAAGTTCCCTTTGTGTAAAAGATAAAGTGAGCAGGAAGATCGTATCAATCTTTCTTTTGTGCTCTTAACTGTGCAACCAAGCTTTGCATATCTTCAGGTAAAGGCGCTTCGATCACTGGATAACCAGGAATTTCAAGTCGCATTGCATGTAGGCTCAATCGACGGGCTTTTGGTCCACGATACTCTGTTTCATGACCGTACTTATCGTCACCCACCAAAGGATGGCCAATACTTAAACCATGCACACGAATTTGATGAGTACGACCCGACAGTGGTGAAGCATAAACCAGCGTCGCATGCATAAAGCGCTCAGCAACTTTCCATTGTGTCTTAGACTCTTTACCTTCTTCTGAGACACGTACACGACGTTCACCATTGGACAGTTCATAGCGCAATAAAGGTTGATTAATCAACTGTTGATCTAGACTCACTTGGCCTTTGACAATGGCAGCATAGGTTTTTTTAATTTTATGCTCACGCAACATGTCTTGTAGCGCCTTCAATGTGCTGCGTTTTTTACTCACCATCACCAGACCCGAAGTATCGCGGTCAATACGATGAATCAATTCCAAATATTTTTTACCTGTTGCTGCGCGTAAGCCTTCAATTAAGCCATATGCCACGCCGCTTCCACCATGTACGGCAATTCCAGACGGCTTGTTGACCACCAATAAACCTTCATCCTCATACACTACACGGCTGAGTAAGCTTTGTGCAACCTTATCGGATACTGGCGCATCAGTTTCGTCTTTTTGCTCAAAGCGAATAGGTGCAACACGGATTTGATCGCCAATCGCCAGCTTAGTTTCTGCTTTTATACGCTTTTTATTGACGCGCACTTGGCCTTCACGAATTAAACGATAAATACGGCTTTTCGGCACACCTTTCAGGCGAGTAAATAAGAAATTATCGATGCGCTGGCCTTCTTGATGCTCGTCTACTTCAAACCAAGTTACATTTTGCCATTGTTGCGTAGAATTCATACAGTTAGGTGATCCAATAAAAAACTAAAATTTGATTAAAAACTGATCATTTAGACTATGCTTTTCATACAAAATAAGCATATAGCCCATAGGCAGATGATTCAAGGTTTGCTATAGTCAGCGCACGGATACCACCGTAAGTGAAATTTAGTGCCACCCTTTTTTAAAAATGAAAGCGTGACACAAACGATAAAATTCACGACAGATGCGGAAAGGTCCCAAAAGAATATGCCGACGCCGAAGGCTTTATTATATCGGCAAAAAGACAAACTGTTGCGTTTAATTGTACTTAAAGTACAGAAATCAGTTTGTTTAAAAATATATGTCGCCAACCCAGACGTTGGTTTTTAAACATAAACTGATACACATCAGGCAAGTCGCTGTAGAGTGTTATTCAGGACATAAGTGTTTGAGGCATTGGAACTGCACAATTTGTAAAGGTACGATGATAATTCCGTATCAAGACGCTCTCACAAAAGTTGAGATGCTCTTCGAGCAATGTGATAGTGAAAGACGAATCAAATCAGTCATCCAATGCACCACTTAAGTGCCAGTGAAGAGCTCAAAACTTTAATCGTGCAAAGATTAAAGAAGTATTGCAGCATCAATACAGGCATCAAACCCAACCTTGCTCAAAACAAGTGGGTAAATTACTCAGATCATATTGGATGTATCCGTGATTTGAGCATTGATCCAATATTTTAGATGTTCGCTTCACTTAAAAAAGATAGCGAGTTGTTGGTGTGAATCACTATTAGGTGTTACACCCATGAAACGTATGTTGATTAATGCAACACATGCCGAAGAAGTTCGCGTTGCACTCATCACTGGTCACCGTCTTTACGATTTCGATTTAGAAAACCGTACACGTGAACAAAAGAAAGCCAATATCTATAAAGGCCATGTCACTCGCGTAGAGCCTTCTTTAGAAGCTGTATTTGTAGAGTATGGTGCGGGTCGTCAAGGTTTCTTGTCGATGCGCGAAATTGCCAATACCTACTACAAGGCAGACCCTCGCCAAACATCAAATATTCGTGAACTCATCACTGAAGGCACTGAACTTTTGGTTCAAGTTGAAAAAGAAGAGCGTGGCAACAAAGGCGCAGCACTTTCAACTTACATTTCCCTCGCTGGTCGCTATTTAGTCTTGATGCCGAACAACCCGAAAGGTGGTGGTATTAGTCGTCAAATTTCAGGTTCAGTTCGTGAAGAACTCAAAGAAATGTTGGCGTCATTAAATACTCCACGTGGTATGAGCGTAATCGTTCGCACAGCAGGGATTGGACGTTCACAAGAAGAACTGCAACTTGATCTTCAACATTTGTTAGATCTTTGGGCACAAATCCAAGGTACAGCAAACTCTGGTCCATCACCAATGCTTGTTCATCAAGAAGCGGGTGTAGTGACGCGTGCTATCCGTGACTATTTACGTGATGATGTTGCAGAAATCTTAATTGACTCAGAGCAAGCCTATAACGAAGCCTATAACTTTGTTAAAGCGGTAATGCCAAATCAATTGGATAAGCTAAAAACCTATACGTTAAATGAGCCGTTATTTGCGCACTTTGGTATTGAAAGTCAAATTCAAACAGCTTATGAACGTGAAGTTAAACTTCCTTCAGGCGGTTCAATTGTAATCGACCAAACTGAAGCGCTGGTTTCAATCGACATCAACTCAGCGAAGTCAACGCGCGGACATGATGTAGAAGAAACTGCGCTTAGCACCAACTTAGAAGCAGCTGAAGAAATTGCTCGCCAATTACGTTTACGTGATATTGGTGGTTTGGTGGTGATCGACTTTATTGATATGACCAAAGAACGCAACCAACGTATGGTTGAAGCTAAACTTCGTGAAGCGACGCAAAGTGATCGTGCCCGTATCCAGTTTGGTCAATTGTCACGTTTTGGTTTAATGGAAATGAGCCGTCAACGCTTACGCCCATCTCTTGAAGAAGCTACAGGTTATGTATGCCCTCGCTGTCATGGCACAGGTATGGTACGTGATCTACGTTCTCTTTCTCTTTCAATTATGCGTAAAGTTGAAGAGATTGCATTACGTGAACGTCAAGGTGAAGTTCAAGTTGAAGTGCCTGTTGAAATTGCAGCATTCTTATTGAATGAAAAGCGTCACAGTTTGGTTTACTTGGAACAAACGTCAAATGTGCGTGTTACTGTACTGCCACATCCACATTTAGAAACACCACATTACGAAATCTCATATAACCCAGAAGGTTTTGCGCCAACTAGCTATGAACGTACTGAAGCTACCCGTTCAAGCGAAAAAGAATTGGGCTATGAGTCATCTGAGTGGCATTTAGAAGAAGAGCAAACGCAACACAATGCTGCGCCAGCTCAAGCACAAAACAATAAGCAAAACAGAAAGCAACAACCTGCTCAAGCTCAAAAAGCTCAGCAAGCGGTTCAAGCACAAGTTGCTCAACCAGCTTCTAGCCCATGTGCTTGGTTAGAAAATCTGTTTGTACAAAAACAAGCAGCAACTGTTGACCAATCACGTACTGCAAACAATGCAGCTGCAGCCATTGAACAAATGATTAACGGTGGTGCTGTAAGCCGTGGTCAATTTGGCCAAGTGAATAGCAATAGCGCGCCAGCTGCAATTGAAGCTCAAGTTGTTGCTGAAACCAATGCTTATCTTTCACATGCACCTGTTCAAAAACAAGAACCGCGTGAATATGAAAAACAGGGCGAGAAAGAAGAACGAGCTCCGCGTAACAACAATAAAAATAAAAATCGCAACAAACACAAAGAGTCACGTGAACAAAACACTGATCAACATCAAGTGATTGAAGAAGTGGTTCAGGTGCCTCGTCAAGAGCAACGCCAAGAACAGCGTCAGGAACAACGTGATCAACGTCGTCAGCAAAAGCAGCCACGTCAACAGCATGATCAAAATGCTGAAACGAATCATGCTGAACAAGCTGTTCCACGTCGTGATCGTAACCATCAGCAACGTCCAAACCGCCCAAATCGTCATCGCGATAGCAGCGTGTTTAATGATGAGCAACAACAAGCGCCAAACAACAATGCGCCTGTAGCGCATAATCAACCTCAAGAGAAACAACCTAAGGTTGAACTCATTGACACCCCGAAGCATGCAGCACTTGAAACAGCTTTAGTGGTTAACCTTGATCAAGCTCAAAGTGAAATTGTCGCATTAAACCCGCAACAAGTTGCTGCGCCAGCAAGCAACAAGCCGAAGCGTCATGATCGCAATGAAAAAGCTGAAACTGTTGCTAAAGCACCTCGCACTGTAGATGCTCAACCAGCTACTGCACCGGCTGTAGAAAGTCAGGCTGTAACGACTGAAGCAAAAGCACCTGCAGCAGCAGAGGTTCAAGCAGAACAGCCTGTGCAACGTGCCAGCAATGACCCGCGCCAAAAACGCCGTCAACAACGTGACGCTGCTCAAGCAAAAGCGGCAACGCCTAAAATCGCACCATCTCAAGTACCGACATTAAATCAGTACACAGTGGGAACGTTGATTCGTCATGTCTATGGTGATGACTGTGCGGTACTGATTGAACAGTTTGGGTTAATTCCAACATTCAATCGTGCTTTGGTTAAGTTTACTGAAGAATATTCAGCGACCTTAACTGTGGTAGAAAAGACCGATGTACAAAGCAAGCAGCCTGTAACACGTGATGTTGCTATCTCTAAAGCAGCACCAGAAGCACAACCTGCTGATGTTTTAGACTTAACACCACCGAAGCCTGAGAATGATCGCCGTGTAGCGAATGATCCTCGTGAACGTCGTCGTTTAGCAAAACAAGCGGCTGTACAAGCAAAGCAAGAGCATCAAGCTGAACTTGAGCAACAACCAGAAGAAGTGAAAACTGAGACTCAAGCAAGTCCAGTTGAAGCAGCACCTGTGGTTACTCAAGCAGAAGAAGTGCAAGCTGAAACGCCTGTAGAAACGACAGTTGAAACAGCACCTGCGGAAGTTCAAGTGGTTAAAGCAGCCCCGGCTAAGTCAGCTGAGAAAGCAGTTGTTGCAACTGAAAAGGCGAAAAAGCCACAACAATCGCTTGCTTTAGATACGACTGCTGTAGATGAAGATGCCCAAAAGGCAGACAATGTGGCAACAGATGAAAAACCTGCCCGCCCTCGTCGCCCTCGTGGTCGCCCGCCAAAAAAAGCGACACCGCCAGCGGATGAGTAATGTGTAAAAATTTGCTTAAAATGTAGCGATTAAAGAGAACCTAGTCATTTCGATGGCTAGGTTTTTTTGCTATTTTGAAGAGATTATCAGGACATTTGTCAGATTAGGTTGATTGCACTAGTCTTATACGATTAAAAAGACAAATGTAATGTGAGTCAATGACACTCTAAAAATTGTATTGGATTACGAAAAATAAATAGGATTGATATGAGTCAAACAACACAGGCCGATCTCATCGGATTTACTGATGTCGCAGAGCGCTTACCACAGCTCATCAATAAGCTTCCCAATATCCTGACTGGACTTAAACAAGCTTATATCAGAACACCCAATACGCCTGCTGGGCTAGGTCTTGCTTTTGAACGTGCTGTAAAACGCAATCCTTATGGTGATGCGTTACTATTTGAAGATCAACGCTATAGTTATAAAGAACTGAATAACTGGGCCAATCAAATTGCACACTTTTATCTTTCTATTGGCATAAAAAAAGGCGATGCGATCACCGTGATGATCGAAAATCGTCCTGAGCTGATTGCAACCGTGATTGCACTGGCAAAAATTGGCGTAACAACAGCTTTAGTCAATACCTCGCAGACAGGTAAAGTCCTGACGCATAGTATCAATTTGGTCAATCCTGTTGCGGTAATCGTCGGTGAAGAATGCCGTGCTGCTGTAGATGAGATTCGTCAAGACTTAAACATTGCTCAAGACCGCATCCATTGGTTTGCAGATCAAAATACAACGCAAGACCCGGGTACAGCACCTCTAGGCTTTATCAATCTTGCTGAAAAAATTCAACAATTTCCAAAATTCAATCCTTCGACCACACAAAGTGTCAAAGGGAAAGATGGCTTGTTTTATATCTATACCTCTGGCACAACTGGTTTACCTAAAGCTGTGGTCTTTACAAACAGTCGTTGGACCTTGGCATATGGAACATATGGTCATGTCTTAAACTTAGGTGAAGATGATGTGATGTACTGCACTTTACCGCTTTACCATGCAACAGGTATGGTGGTGTGCTGGTGTGGTGCAATTGCAGGCGGTTCAGCCTTGGCAATCCGTCGTAAATTCTCTACCTCTGCATTCTGGTCTGATGTCAAAAAGTTTAATGCGTCAGCCATTGGTTATGTCGGTGAACTTTGCCGCTACCTTATGGATGCACCTGCTTCAGAACTTGATCATACGCACCGTGTCACCAAAATGATCGGTAATGGTATGCGTCCAAATATTTGGGGCAAGTTTAAAGAGCGCTTTGGTATCGAAGAAATTTTAGAACTTTATGCCTCTAGTGAAGGAAATGTAGGCTTCAGTAATGTTTTTAATTTTAACAATACTGTCGGCTTCTCACCTACACCTTATGCCATCGTCCAGTTCGATAAAGAAAAAAATGAAGCAATCCGTGACAGTCATGGTGCATGTCAAAAGGTCAAAAAAGGTGAAGTGGGCTTACTGATTGGTAAAATCACCAAGCGTTCCCCTTTTGATGGCTATACAGACCCGGAAAAGAACAAGTCAGTGATCATGAAAGATGTCTTTAAAAAGGGCGATTCTTACTTTATTACTGGTGACTTGGTTCGTGATATTGGTTTCCGACATGCTCAATTTGTCGATCGTCTTGGCGATACTTTCCGCTGGAAAGGTGAAAATGTTTCAACCACCGAAGTTGAAAATATTTGTAGTGAATACCCTAAAATCACAGAAGCTGTGGTTTACGGCGTTGAAATTCCAAATACTAATGGCCGAGCAGGTATGGCTGCCATTACTTTACATGATGGGGAAGAACTGACTGAACAAGATCTAAGCCAACTTGCAGCCGAGTTTAAAAAGAACTTGCCAGCCTATGCTGTTCCGGTATTTTTACGTATCCAACAAATTGTAGAAACGACGGGTACATTTAAATATCAGAAAAATAAATTAAAGGAACAAGCCTTTAATCCTGAAAAAACCTCTGATCGTTTATTGGTTTTACTGCCAAGTGCCAATGCCTATTGTGATGTCACTGCGGAAGTTTTTGCCAATATTGAAGCTTATAAATACCGCTTCTAAAGCTAAAAGCCCTGATTTCAGGGCTTTTTTAGTCCATTTTGTGTTATTTATAACCGAACGTTGCAAACTTTCTTAATTTTTACTTGCGCTCTATCAATATCTTGCTAAAATACGCTCCATCAAAACAAAGTGGTGTTTAAAAACTTTTTAGTTTTCTTGCACTACACATTCAAGCCTAGCTTGGATGAAGGTTCAGGGTCGTTAGCTCAGCTGGTAGAGCAGCGGACTTTTAATCCGTTGGTCCCGCGTTCGAATCGCGGACGACCCACCACTTAATTGTTTTGACCTGTAAATGGATAACGATAGAAAATTCTCAATTTTCACCAATATCGAGTAAAGCATCGCTTTACACATCCTTGCTCAGGGTCGTTAGCTCAGCTGGTAGAGCAGCGGACTTTTAATCCGTTGGTCCCGCGTTCGAATCGCGGACGACCCACCATCTTCATGTTTCAACCTGTAAATAGATACCGATAGAAAATTCTCGATTTTCACTGATATCGGGTAAAGCAGCGCGCTTTACACATCTCGCTCAGGGTCGTTAGCTCAGCTGGTAGAGCAGCGGACTTTTAATCCGTTGGTCCCGCGTTCGAATCGCGGACGACCCACCATTCTTTCTTAAGGCTTCTTTCTGTACAGTTAAAGTACTACAATAGAAACGAAACCTGCAAACGTTCCGACCAAGACCAAACATCTTTATTAGATGCTTCGCCATTCTCGAAATTTTGCTTCATCTTTTGTTCTGGTTTAATCATGTTTTAAACAAGTTCAGGGTTGTTAGCTCAGTTGGTAGAGCAGTAGACTCTTAATCTATTGGTCGTGGGTTCGAACCCCACACAACCCACCAGATTTTTAAGTCATTTATCTCCCTTAAAATAAGCTCAGTTGAATTATTTTTCTGATAACTGCACGTTCTAATCAAATGGATTGCTTTATCATTCAATAACAACAAAGCATCTATACTCAAATATCGGCTGAGATCTTAGTTAACGGTTTTAACTCAAACAACCAAGCCAACAATCGCAATCAGATGACACGACCAAACTGAATAGCTAAAAAACTTTGATTCTTCTTATTGAACGAGTAAATACCAAATCATCGCTAGTAAGATAATACTCCCCTGCTTGACGAGTCATAATATTTTCCCTCCCAAACAACATTAAACCGTGCCCAATAACCAAGATTGAGCACGGTTTAATTATGCGTATGATAATTCAATTAAAACAATCTACGGAAATTTACCCAGTGGATTATTGCTGTTGAAGGATAAAATCTGCGGCACGTTCGCCAATCATAATACATGGCGCATTGGTATTGCCTGAAACAAGATCAGGCATAATGGATGCATCAGCGATACGCAGATTATTAAAACCAACGACCTTAAGCTTTGGATCGACCACACTCATTGCATCAATCCCCATCTTACATGTTCCCACGGGATGAAATACGGTTGCAGCATATTCACGAACATAAGCTTGATAATCTGCATCAGTTTTAACATCAGGTCCGGGTAAGATTTCTTGACCATTGAATGCCTTAAATACATCTTGTTTGAAAATACGCTGTGCCAGTTTAATTCCTTCGATCAGCACGTGCATATCGTGTTCTTTTTCAAGGAAGTTATAATCAATCTCGATCTGCTTTTGGGCATTCACACGTATTTCACCAATGCTCTTTGGTCTTAAAACACAGGTGTGAATTGCATAGCCATGTCCCCATTCAAACAGGCGACCACGATGACTCCGATACCCAGGAACAAAGTGGAATTGCACATCTGGTAAATCTGTTGCCAGTGGTGTTTTTGCAAAGCCCCCTGCTTCTACATAATTGGTGGTCAACCAGCCTTTTCTTTTAAGCGCATATTGGAATGGCGCGGGCAGTATAGATGCCAAAGCCCCAACAGAAAAACCCAGTGTTTTTGAACTATTTGTTCTAACCGTCACCAAACCATCAATATGCTCTTGCAAGTTTTTACCGACCCCAGGTAAATCAAGCTTGCATTCAATACCTGCCTGTTCCAGCTCGGATTTCGGACCAATACCAGATTTCATCAACAATAACGGCGAAATAAAAGCACCAGCAGAGAGGATTAACTCTTTATTGATTCTGATATCAAAATTTTGTCCTTGTCGTTGCACATGAATCGAGTGCACTTGACCCTCACTATGATGAATACGCTCAACCTCGCATTCAGTCACCACTGTAAGGTTTGAGCGTGTCAATATCGGCTGAACAAATGCTTTAAAGCTGGATAGACGCTGACCATCACGTTGAGTCACATCATATATCCCCACACCTTCGCTTGATGCAGCATTAAAATCTTGATTCTCTTTTAGATTGAGCAAAGCAGCAGCTTGGATAAAGAGTTTAGATAGTGGGTTCGGATCTTTCGGATGATCAACAAACAACTCGCCATCAACACCATGAAAAGCCAAGTCTTGCTGAATGACATTTTTTTCAGAGCGTTTAAAGAAAGGTAAAACCTCTTTCCAGCCCCATCCAACACAACCTTTCGCCTCCCAATTGTCATAATCAGAGGCATTTCCGCGAATATAAATCATACTGTTCATTGAACTTGAACCGCCGACCATTTTGCCACGTGGAGCATGAATTTGACGATTATTCAAACGTTTCTGTGGGGTAGAAAAGAAATTCCAGCTGTATTTTTTACTCTTATATAACGTGATCGTTCCTGCTGGAATCTGAATGCGTGGCGAATTATCAGCAGCGCCTGCTTCAATCAAACAGATACGGGTATTTGGGTCTTCACTTAGTCGATTAGCAATCACACTCCCCGCTGAACCCGCGCCAACGATGACATAATCATAGCTATGTTGCTGTAATTGTTGATTGTCTATTTCAGGTAATGTGCGTTTATATAACATTGCCACAACATAATACAATGGGCTAACCACCAGTAAACCAACCGCCCATGAGATATCCACTTCACCCAATAATTTAGCAAGCGGACCAACATACAGCGGTGTAGATAAAAATGGAATCTGAATCAAAATCCCAATCACATAACAGATTAATGCAGGCCAATTGAAGTAACCATAAATCCCACCATCCGGTTTAAAGAAAGATGGCACATCATATTCAGTATGATGGATAAAGTAATAATCGATGAGGTTGATGGCTGTCCATGGAATCAGTACACACATGAGCAAGAGAATAAAATTGACATAACTCTCGACAAAGCTTTCCGAACTTGAAACAGATAAGAACATCGCCACACTAAATAAGCTTAATGCCACTATGGTTCTGGCAAGCACTCGCGGTGACCAACGGTGAAAAATCGTTTGTAGAATAGTGATGCTCGATAAAGTACCACAGTACAAATTCATTGAGTTTGTGGCAGCAATCCCGAGAGAAAAGACGATAATCAAAGCGGTACTGAATAGACCGGAGCCGGTTAAGTGAATTAAGCCTTGAATAAAGTCACCACTATAGGCACGAGCAACGGTTAAGCCCAAGATCATTGAAATCAGTGAGCCGAGTGAACAGCCCCAATAGCTTGCCCAAAATGCAGTTTTTGCCCCAGTCGCTTTAGGCAAATAGCGGGAATAATCTGATACATACGGGGCATAAGCCAACTGCCATAATGCGGCAATGGATAAGGTTCCCATAAAGCCAATGCTTGAAAACGTTCCCAGCTGAAAGAAATCTTGGGGGAAGTATTGCGAACTAAATACACGAATAAAAGCAGCAAGCAGCATTAAACCTGAAAGTACCGCAAGGATTTGGGTGTATTTATGAATGAGTTTATAACCAAAAATAACTGCAATCAGACTCCCAATCGCAATAATCGTAATGCCTTGTACCTTGGAAATCGGCTGATAAATTGTATGTAGCGCTTCACCACCAACCACCAGATTGGATGCATAAAAACCCAAGTACATAATCACCACGACGCCAACAACAAGCAAAGCCCCATAGAAACCAAATTGCCCGCGTGTCTGAATCATTTGCGGCACTGCAAGTTGTGGGCCTTGCGCAGAATGCAGTGCGACAAAAATCGCACCAACAAGATTGCCTAAAACCAATGCCATTAAGGCGGAAAAGAAACTCAGATTAAAAACTGTAACTGCCAATGAGCCGGTAAACATAGTCAATAACATAATGTTTGAGCCAAACCAGATCGTAAATAGATCGCGTGCGTTACCGTGACGTTGATTTTCAGGAATTGCCTGAATCGTACTACTTTCCATAGTTGTGATAGACATAGGAATCCATTCCATAAATAAAAAAGTTATAACCAAGATTAGGATCAGCTTAAATTTTTATATTCAGTATCAAGCCTTTAGTTTTTTTAAAGTAAGACTAAAAAGGACTGAATAGCATAGTTACTCCATCGCAAAGAGATCAAAATCATTTGCGAAATCACCTTAAAATTTCAAATAAAGACCATCTAATATGTTAAAAATATTGAGGCCAGAATAATCACGAACAAATTAAAGAAAAAATTATCTCAGGCCTGTATTTGTTCGATATTCAATATCGACCTATACAGCAGCTTGAGTACCACTTGAATTGAATAAAACGATGAGTGAAAAGCAGATCATTGATCTAGGGTTAAAAAAGTAATGTATCGTTCAAAAGAATTTTTTATTAAAAAATAATTACATAAATAATCATTAAAAAAATTTAACTCAATTGGATAAAAGTCATCGTTATACCCAAGCGATTCAGATTTTTTGAGGCATGTGTTCTGAATATTCTATTATCTCTTTATAACATCACTACTTAAGATAACAAAAACAAAAATGCGTCGTTGATCGACATAAAAAAGGATTTTGGAATAATCCAAATTTTTACGAAAAGGAAATCAATATGATTAAACCAGTAATTTTATCGGTAATGCTGACAACAATGGCGACTCATTCTGCTGTGGCCACAGAAACAGGACATTCATCAGGTCTTAGCTTAAGCGGTTCTGCTGCACTGACAACGGACTACCGTTTCCGTGGTCTATCCCAATCTCGTAATGATCCTGCGGTACAAGGGACCTTTGTACTGTCACATGATTCTGGTTTATACGGCGGAATCTTTGCTGCCAATACGGACTTTGGTGGTTCAACATCACCACATTTTGAGTTTACCTCATATATTGGCTATAACACGGCATTAAATTGGTCTGAAAAAGTTAAGCCAACACTAGATTTAAGCTATAACAGATTTAGCTACCCAGGTTGGTCTGATTGGGCATGGCATGAGTTTTCTGCACGTTTAACCTTTGATAACGTATTTTTGGGTAAAGATAGCCTCCTCACCAATATTAATTATAGTGATGACTATATTGGATTTGCAGGTAATGCATGGAACTTCACCTTAGGCTATTCAGTACCATTGGCTGAAACAGGTTTTGGTCTGACGTCAAGTATTGGTTATTCCATCATCCAAGATAAAGGTGCATTGATTGATCTTAATGCCGACAATTACATCGATTGGAAGCTTGGGGTGAATTATCAATTTAAAACACTTGAAGGCTTAACTGCGGAGTTATCTGCAGTCGGTACCAATTTGAATACCGATCAGCTCTCTAAAAGTGAAAAACGTACAGTCGCAAACGGTGCAATTTTTAGTTTAACCAAAGCGTTTTAACATTGCATTTTTAGACGATACACAATGTTTAACTGCTATCTGATTTTCTAAGATTTGTTCAATTTAAAAAATGCTTTTCTGAGATGATCATTCATTTCAAAACTTTAAATTTTAAATGCATCATTCTGGTGGGTGACACCCTAAAGTCCCACCAGATTGTTTAATTATCAATTTTTCTAGCTATCCATTTTTTAACTACTAATTTTTTAATTATCAAATTTCTTTAACACATAGGCTTTTGTTGGTGCGGTATGGTGTTGACTAAAATAAAGTCGATTTTCTTCAGTGCCATTGACTATTTTATCAATATCCATCACCAAGTCATTTTGTGCATCCACGTTGTAATAGAACTGAATACCTTCAATTCGATTAATCACAATTTCATGATTTAGCTCATCATAGGCCCAAGTATTTTTTTGATAACCACGATTCGGTTTTATATCACTATTTTCATAGGTCATTTTCCCCATATATACAAAGGTACGATGTGCAGTACCGTCTGGGAGTAAGTTAATAATAAACTCCGCATTGCCTTTTTCGCACTTGGCAAAAGGATCTTCACAACTCATTTGTACATGATAACGTCCTACAAATGCCTCAGCTTTTGTGGAAACCACGTCACTTTGCTGGCCTTGCCCTTTCATTTCTACCATTGCAGGCAAGGTGGCTTGACCCGCGAGATCGGTCAGTTTTTTCCCTTCACTTGCATTGGCACGTGGTGGCGTTTGTTGCAAAGCAAGTTCGCTGGATGAATTTTGTGTGTCAGATGCACCTTGTTGTTTATCATTTGATTTTGAGGAATCGCAAGCACTCAGTACTGTACAAATACTGATGCCTAAAATTCTAAAAAAAATTACTTTATGAAAAGTTAAATACATAAATCCAAATAACCCAATTGCACCGTGCCAGACACATCAAAAATCAATGTGTATATCTATATCTTATTGCGTTGTGCCGTTTCTCGAAATCTTAACGCTGTATTTTTTACAAAAGTATAAAAAACATATTTATCACCACCGCCACCTAGATCGGATTGGACACTTTTTACATTATTTTGAATGATTTAACTGGCGTTGTTACACAGTCTTAACAATTTTAATTGGTGATTCACTTGAAGAATCAAACAGAAACGCCACTATTTACTTATATGAATTCATTTTTAATTTTTTAATCATGAATGATGATGAATAACTTTAAGGAGATTTAAATGGCCAATTCTGGTTTATATCGTTCAAGCCGACACAATATGATCGCCGGTGTAATGGGCGGTATTGCTGAACGTTTTGGTTGGAATGTCACATTACTACGAATTATTTTCGTAATTGTTTCATGTTTGAGCGCAGCTTTTCCAGGTATTCTGGTGTATTTGGTGCTTTGGTTAATTATGCCAAAACAAAACTTGCAGCTAAATGAACCGCAAAGCTATGAACGCCCTGTACGAACTATTTATGAAGAGAAAACCCATTAATTGACTTCGATTTAAAGATATGACCCTTTTCAGCTACAACAGTTCCCCCAAACTGCTGTAGCTTTTTTTTATGCCGCATCATTTTTAAACAGTTCATTTTAAACAGTATCATTGTGAATTATTGAGTTGTTGCTGTAATGCTGCAATCATATCTGCGCGACTAATAATCCCGACCATTTTTTGATGATCAACCACAGGGATATAATTAAAAGAGCGTTCAACGAAATAAGGCACTAAGTCTTGGATCGGTTGTGTCGGCTGTACAGTCACCACTTGCCGATTCATAATTTGTTTGACCAAATGTTCCCAAGGGGCACGCGCATCGGCAGCGCGTTTAAACCACTCTACAATTTCATACAATGCCAATGTACCAACCAATTCCCGATCAGCATTGAGCACAGGCAAACTCATCAAATTCACATGTTTAAACTTATCCAAAGCTTGGTGAATATCATCTTGCTCATCCAAGCTCAGCACATCCTTGCTCATAATATCTTGGCAAAGGTATTGATGTACTGCCCTTGCATTGGCCTTTGCTTGTGCTTCTAAAATGATTTTTTGTAAATCATATTCACTAATATCTAAAAGCTGTGTCTGTTGTTCTAACACATCTTGAATATCTTGCGGTTGAATCGTGACTTTCTGTGTCGGCGTTGGATCTTTAGAACGTGTATTGAGCTGTGCAGCTTGTGGATATTGCTTTCCCAACATACGATTAAAAATGATCGCGATCACCAGCAGCAAGACTGAATTGAGTAATACTGGGTAAAAGATAAATTGATAACCCAACTGGTGAATAGAAGCGCCACCCAATACGGCAGTAATCGCCACCGCACCACTTGGCGGATGCAATGAATCTGTACTCATCATCAAGAATATCGACAATGCAACAGCAACACTAAATGCCTCGGTTGGATTAGAAATAAAGATGGCACAAGTCACGCCGACTAAACCTGCGATGGTATTCCCCACCACCATATTCCAAGGTTGTGCTAAAGGGCTTGCGGGTACAGCAAAAAGCAATACCGAGGACGCGCCCATCGGTGCGATATACCATGCATTAAATCCACCGAGTACATACCAACTGATCAATGATGACACTGCTAATCCAAGCAGTGCACCAACACCACAGACTAAACGATCTTTTAGCGGTAAAACTTTAAAATTGGGTTTTAAGGTATTTAACCATTCAAGTTGCGTATGAAACACGACAGTCCTGCGCTTTAACACGGTTTAAAGTGTGAATTATACGATGTTGTGGTTATAAGATATATTTATTATCTATCTTAAATGGATAAATTTTTCGCTGATATTTCTCATCTACTGATTTTTCACTGGGCATATTCAGTCAATTGATCAAGTCTTTTTCCATATTCTTGCATTGGACAAAACGTATACATGGGTGAACCAATATAACTTCCAGCATTTTGGCATTCCTGATCAACATAAGCTTTCCATAAGCGTTGTGATTTCATGATGTCGTTATAACGTTCTGGCTGATGGTTTATCTGACTCTGTTTTTTGATCTGATCGAGAACTTTGACAATTTCTTTTTCATAATATGCTCTGCTTTGGTTACTACATGATTCAACCACAGCATTGTTGATGTTGCCTAAAGCCAGTTTTTCGATGGTTTGTTCAACACATTGGTTATATACATCGGGTGAAGCAGCACTCTGTTCTGCATAAGCAGATATTGAACAAATAGTTGTAGATAAAACCATCATGATTATGCATGCTCTTATCATATTTATTCCTTTGTTGTTTTGATCATGGCTCAATATAGCAATAAATCGATTTTAAAGGCTTTGTTTTTAGCACCCAGTCTGAGCTTAATCCTATTGGTCGCGTTTTTTCTTTTTATGAATCATCAATATGATATACAGTCTTTACTCACAATATTTGGTATCAGCCTAATCGTTTATCTGATTTATTGCATTCTTGTCATTCCAATTGCTTATGTCATTTCACTCTGGCTTGCACATCAGTATTGGCTTAATTTTTTCAGTATTTTCGCCGGTTCACTATTGATGTGGTTAATTGTCAGCATCATTGGCTATCTGGTTTTTACTGGGTCATTGCCTACACCGCTATGGAAACTATTGAGCGATTGGTTTTTTTATGCAATTTCTGTATTTGCAGGGTGCTGTTATTGGGTTTTGTTAAAAGTATTCTCCAGACCATCATTCACGACTCACGATAATGTAGATAAAACTGATTACTAAAAATCTGCTCTGGATCATATTTTTTCTTCAAACTAAAAAAGGCGTCCGTTTGCGGATAGGCTAAACGCATCTTGTCGCGACTCACATGTAAACGATAAGGCAAATAAAATGTGCCTTGGTTTTTAAGTGTAATATCAACCAATTGCTGAGTCAGTTGTTGCATATCCTGCTCTTGTTGTGCGGTCTTCTTTTGATTAAACAGAAACACCAAGCCAAAAACATCCTCTCGGGCATAATTCATAAATGCATCATGATCATGTTCAACTTCACGAATCGTAATATTGAGTAAATCGACTTTTTTCGTTTTTAAAACAGGCTTGAGATCTTGAATAAACTGAGCCAAGTGCTGCTTTGGAATAAAATATTCATGCAATAGATCGGTTGAATGGCTATCTTTATTTTCAATCAAGGCGGCATCCTCACTGAGAATTTCATTGCGACTAAACGTCGCATAAGGCGATACTGAATTCAGGCTACTTTCTAGATCCCAACGTAGTCGTTTGCCGTATTCACTATCAACAGAACCACGGAACACAATCCGCTTGGTTTCAGCATTTTTACTTTGTTGTTGTGAAAAGGCTAAGGGTTTTTTATCGATTTTTTCAAAATAGTTTAAGGTTGCCTGCTGTAAAAAATGCTTATCAGAAATACGTAACCGACCATAAGCAAATTGTACATCTGGATTATTACTGACAATCTTTTGGTACGCGTTTACATAGTCTTCAGGTAATACTGAAATTGATTGAAATGTTAAAGCGACATTATCTACAACTTTTAATTTTACATCGAGAATAATGCCAAATAATCCATAGCCACCAATCACCAATTTAAACAGTTCAGGATGTTCTGTACGACTACAGTTTACAATCTCTCCCTGTGCATTCATCAAGGTAAATGACTCAACGCTAGATGAAATCGGGGGGGAATTCTTTTGCCAACCATGCCCATTGACACTGATCGAACCGCCAATCGAGAAATTACTAAACGCTTGCATCACTGCAATCGATTTACCGTAACGGTCTAGATATCGAAGGGCCGCTTCCCATGTTGCACCCGAACCAATCGTGAGAATATTGCTCTTCTCATCAAAGCTCATGTGGTTATAGGGCAACATATTCAGCGCAATACCATCAGGGTAAATAGTGTGCCCGCCCATACTGTGTTTAGCCCCCGCAATCGAAACTTTTAGATGATGTTCACTTGCATATTTAAGCAAAGTTTTAAGTTGTTGTTGAATCGCTTCGGGTGTACTTTCAACATCGACAATTTTATGCACTTTTGTCAAATTAAGATGACTTGCATCATCCCGATAGCCTGTAGGAATATGCTCAATTCCTTGTTGCTCATTGATTTTTGTTTTAAAAAGATGAATTGCTGGAATAGAAATGACCGCCAATAGAATAAGGAAAAGGCTTAGCCAAAGTTTGTTTTTCTGTGCTTTTTGCATAATGAATGATTTAAAAATGTTTTAAATTTATTCAATAATTTATAAGCGATAAATATTAAAAAAGCAAAATGTCGATAAAGTTTGTCAGCGATTAAAATCATCATTTATAATGACTTCCAGCATAAAAACAATATCTTAAAATAAGGAAAATATATGGCTTATATTATGGTGGACATCGAAGCAGATGGCCCAATTCCCGGTAATTACTCAATGATTGCGCTAGGTGCAGTGTTGGTCGAAGATCATTTACATCAACAATTCTACGGTTTACTTAAACCAATTTCCGAAAATTATATTCCTCAAGCGCTCGCAGTTTCAGGCTTTAGTCGTGAAGATACCCTAAGCTTTAACAATCCTGAGCATGTTATGAAAGACTTTGCCAAGTGGGTGAGTAAAGTCAGTAAAGATCGCCCTATCTTTATTAGTGATAATAATGGTTTTGACTGGATGTTTGTCTGTTGGTATTTTCATCATTTTACTGGCAGTAATCCGTTTGGATTTAGTTCACAAAATTTAGGCAGTTTGTATAAAGGACTGGTCAAAGATAGCTTTCAAAGTTTTAAGCATTTACGTAAAACAGCACATACCCATAACCCTGTTGACGATGCCAAAGGCAATGCAGAAGCTTTATTGGCAATGAAAAAGGATTATGGATTGAAGATTAAGTTTTAGATATAGCTAGATTAACCAATCATGACTCAAAGCTAATCTGAGCTATAGTTAATTTTTAATACATTCGCTGCATTAATCGCAATTCTTCAGGTTTTGGAATTTCACCTGTTTGTCCTAAAGCATGATATTTTTTAGTTAAAGCTTCACGAACTAACTTTGCTTTTTCAGGATTTTTAGCAATCCCTTTGGTTCCATTTTCCAAACGATCTAAAAAGTAGATACCCACTAACATATTGTCCTGTTCATAATATTTTTGATACAACTCCATCGCTCTTTTTGGATCTGCCTTGGTCAAATTCCCTTGCTCATAATAGAGTGGTAGGTTCAACTGTGCGCGTTCATGCCCTGCTTCAGCTGCTTTTGCCAACCACTCCATTGAAAGTTGAGGATTGTAAATTTTCCACTGCTCCTGAGCATATAATTCTGACAAAGTAAAATAAGCAGATTTTGGGTCTTGATCATGCTTTGCGTTTTCAGTTTCTTCAAATAACTCTATTTCATAGGTCAGATCTTCAAATTTTTTATCCGTTTTTAATAATCTTACAATTGCCTGTTGTGCTGGAATGTTATTTTCATCTGCTCGGGTCGCAATTTTGTAATAATTCATGGCTTCACCCAAATGTGCTTTTAAATAAGGCTTTTGTTCTGCCATTTGCCCCATCATAAAACCGACAAAACCACCTGCATCAAATTGTAACGAATAGATGCGCCAAGCTTTTTTCCAATATTTTAAAGCCTTTGCTTCGTCCATCTCTGTACCTACACCATACGCATAGGCATAACTTAAATATGCCCATATTGGCGTTGGATAATCATCATTGTCCCCCATGTGTTTTTCGATAGTATGAAATATACGAACTGCTGTTTCTTTTCTATCCGGATCAGCACAATGCTGATTAAGTACAGGGTAGAAAATATAGGCTTCTGAATTTCTCTTTCCAACTGCATCAAGCAGCAATTCAAAAGCCTGCTGTTGATCAATAGTAACTTTATCGCCGTAATATAATTTTTGTGCTTTAACCATTAGGTTATAGGCTTCTAATTCTTCAGGATCTACTTCAGATACTTCTTTTTGGGCTGGTTTCATCTGCTTTTTCTGTTCTTCAGAGAGCCCCAATTGACCAAATAAAGTCTCTAAAGTTTGATTAATCATTTTTGCATTTGGATAGCCTTCTGTCGGTGATTGAACATACAGCTCCCACAATGCTTTTTGATCAAATCCTTTATTTATTTGATAAAACTCTTTAAAAATAGGCGCTGTTTGTGGAGCGAAACAAGGTGCCTCTTCTATATTTTCGGCATAACTTGATGTTGCAGACACAAAACCTAAAGTCGCTATGTACGCAAAATAATTGAATTTTTTCATACTGAGATTGCTCATTTTAATATAAAAATTAAATTTATAAATTTCTAATAAAGTACTTTTAAGATTATATATCAAATAATTCAATTGGTTAATTTTATTTAAAAACTGTTTATTCAATATTTTGACCAGAAACTTTAACATCGAAAAAAATTACATTTTGAAAATTGAGTTTTGATTGGTCTTTACTAATTTTGCTACAGCCCAATAATGATCTTGTGCATTTTATCATCCTCTAAATTCGCCCCTATGATTTCTAAATAATTCATTTACTTAACATTGAATAAAGCATTGTGACATCGTCATGATGAACTTCCGACATTCAGTTTTTGAAGCGCCCTTTACCTTTATAAAGTTCATGAATATAAATTTTTTATGTTAATATCAAATATATAATTTAACTTATTTAATTTTACCAATGAATAAAATAACCTATTTCATCATTTTAACTTGTTCTTTTTTCCTTGCTGCATGTAGTACATCAAATGAACCTGTAATTTTAGAAGCAAAGCAAATCGCAATGCCGAGTGAACCATCAAGCACACTTGAACTTACCCTGATTAAAAAAGATAAAATCTGTATCTTAAAAGCAAAAACCACTTCTAAAAATACACCAACAATAGAAAAAGATTGGGCTTTTTTTAGGGACGATCTCATTTTAATATCTGAAAATTCAAGCTCGGAATCCGTAATCAATAGCGATGCTCCAGATGCAAAAATTGAAGAGCACATTGAGGAAATGAAAATAAGAAAAGAGGCCAAAGAAATGAAAAGCTTGATCTCAAAAGAAAATCTGAAAAAATGTACATAAGTTGATCTGTGATAAGAATCAATATTTATAGACTAACCTTTGCCACACCTCCCCAAAATCCTTATACTTAGAACCAATTTTTTCTAATACTTATAGTGGATGCTGCATGAGTCGCGCCATATCGCATATTGATACATTCCAAGGCTTAATTCTTGCCTTACAAAACTACTGGGCTGAACAAGGTTGTGTGGTGTTACAGCCTTACGATATGGAAATGGGCGCAGGGACATTCCACACTGCAACATTCTTACGTGCGCTTGGGCCAGAAACATGGAACGCAGCATACGTTCAACCCTCACGTCGCCCTAAAGACGGTCGTTACGGCGAAAACCCAAACCGTTTACAACACTACTATCAATTCCAAGTGGTGCTTAAACCGAACCCTGACAATATCCAACAACTGTATCTAGACTCTTTAGAAGCGATTGGTATTGACACGCTTACACATGACATTCGTTTTGTAGAAGACAACTGGGAATCTCCAACATTGGGCGCTTGGGGCTTAGGTTGGGAAGTGTGGTTAAACGGTATGGAAGTGACTCAGTTTACTTACTTCCAACAAGTTGGTGGGGTTGAATGCTACCCGGTCACAGGTGAAATCACTTACGGTCTTGAACGTCTGGCAATGTACTTGCAAGGTGTCGATTCAGTTTATGATTTGGTTTGGACCAAAGGCCAATTTGGTACCGTCACCTATGGTGATGTGTTCCATCAAAATGAAGTAGAGCAATCAACTTATAACTTTGAATATGCCAACGTTGAAAAAATGTTTGAACTCTTCGATTTTTATGAAGCTGAAGCAACCCGTTTAATGGAAGCGGAACTTCCACTTCCAGCATATGAGCAAGTCATCAAAGCATCACACAGCTTTAACTTACTCGATGCACGTGGTGCTATTTCTGTCACTGAGCGTCAACGTTATATTTTACGTGTGCGTACTTTGGCACGCTCTATTGCACAAAGCTATGTGGCTGCTCGTGCCAAACTCGGTTTCCCAATGGCTGAACCGCATTTACGTGACGAAGTGCTTGCACAGTTAAAGGCACAAGTTGAAGCAGAAGCAAAAGCTGAGGAGAATAAATAATGTCTAAACATACAGTTTTATTCGAACTTGGCTGTGAAGAATTACCGCCTAAAAGCTTAAAGACCTTACGTGATGCGTTACAAGCTGAAACGGTTAAAGGTTTAAAAGACGCAGGTTTGGCATTTGATTCAATTGAAGCTTATGCAGCACCACGTCGTTTGGCATTAAAAATTGTTAATGTTGATGGTGCACAAGCAGACACTCAAAAGCGTTTTGATGGTCCTGCCCTACAAGCTGCTTATGATGCAGAAGGCAAACCAACCAAAGCCTTGGAAGGCTTTATGCGTGGTCAAGGCATTACTGCGGATCAAGTATCAACTTTCCAAGCAGGTAAAGTTGAAAAAGTTTGTTATTTAAAAGATGTGAAAGGTCAAAGTCTTGACGCTTTACTTCCACAAATTTTACAAACAGCGCTGGATAACCTACCCATCGCAAAACGTATGCGCTCTGCGGCAAGCCGTACTGAATTTGTTCGTCCGGTGAAATGGGTTGTCTTGTTAAAAGACAATGATGTGATTGATGCAACGATTCAGGATCATAAAGCGGGTAATCTGACCTATGGTCATCGTTTCCATGCGCCTGAAGCGATTTCACTCACAAATTCAGATGATTATTTACCGAAATTAAAAGCAGCACATGTCGTAGCTTCTTTTGAAGAGCGTCAAGCAATCATTGACCAACAAGTTAAAGCTTTGGCTGATGAAGTCAATGCGATTGCCATCGTTCCTGCTGACCTACGTGATGAAGTGACTGCATTGGTTGAATGGCCTGTTGCGCTACGTGCAAGCTTTGAAGAACGTTTCCTTGCTGTACCTCAAGAAGCTTTGATTACCACGATGCAAGACAACCAGAAGTATTTCTGTTTGGTCAATGCAGCACATAAATTACAGCCTTATTTCATTACTGTTTCCAATATTGAGTCTAAAGATCCAACTCAAATCATTGAGGGTAATGAAAAAGTTGTACGTCCTCGTTTATCTGATGCAGAGTTTTTCTTCTTACAAGATCAAAAGCAACCCCTTGCTTCTCGTAAAGAAAAATTAGCCAATATGGTCTTCCAAGCACAATTGGGCACACTTTGGAACAAGTCTGAACGTATTGCAAAATTGGCTGTGGCGTTATCTGCAATCACAGGTGCAAATTCTGTAGATGCTGAAAAAGCTGCACTGCTTGCAAAATGTGACTTAACTTCAGAGTTAGTTGGAGAATTCCCTGAACTTCAAGGGATCGCGGGAACTTATTACGCACGTATTGAAGGCGAAAACGACGAAGTTGCTGAAGCTTTAGGTGAACAATATTTACCTAAGTTCGCTGGAGATGTTCTACCAAAAACAAAAACAGGTACAACCATTGCCCTTGCTGATCGTTTAGATACCCTCACAGGTATTTTCGGGATTGGTCAAGCACCGACAGGTTCGAAAGATCCATTTGCATTACGTCGTTCTGCGATTGGTATCTTACGTTTGGTGACTGAAAATAATCTTGATGTTTCAATTGAAGAACTGATCAAGCTTGCTTTGGCTGCTTATGGCGATGTATTGAAAGATCATGCGAAGACTTTAGCCGATGCTGTCGCATTCCTTGAAGGTCGTTACCGTGCTAAGTACGAAGACCAAGGTGTTGCGGTTGATGTGATTCAGGCTGTTCAAGCACTTTCTCCAAAATCTCCACTTGATTTTGATAAGCGTGTGACAGCGGTAAATCATTTCCGTAACTTGCCAGAAGCTGCTGCTTTGGCTGCTGCCAATAAGCGTGTTGCCAATATCTTGGCAAAAGAAGCTGCACCTACAGGTGAGATTGTTGAAGCTAAATTAGTTGAAGATGCTGAAAAGGCGCTTTATACCGAGATTCAAAATATCAAACCTGCGGTTCAACCACTTTTGGGCGCGAAAGACTACACCACTGCGCTTTCTAAGTTGGCTGCGCTTCGTGCACCGATTGATGCATTCTTTGAGAATGTGATGGTCATGGCAGATGATGCAGAACTCAAAGCAAACCGTTTACGTTTACTTGCACAGTTACGTGACTTGTTTACAAGTGTTGCTGATATTTCGGTGTTACAGCACTAAGTATGACGATCTATAGTAATTCTCCAATTACTATCGCTATTCTCAAGCTCTTTCAAGAGCTTGAGAATTACATATCCAAAAATCATAAGAATCTACCTCATGGCGCTGTAAAGGCTTTTATTTTTGGTGGTTGTGCATTTCATATTCATACCAATGCTCGTGGTAGCAATGATATAGATGCTGAAATTCAAGCAATCCAGCAATTAAAGAAACACGATATAGTTGTGTTTTTAGAAAATAATGACGTTGAATATTTAGATGATAATAATCTTGAAACTAATTTAGAGTTTGATCGTAGTTTTAACACCAGCCTTGCATCTGTCGACCCTGACTATCCTGAAAGAGCGATTCCATTAGTTGCCAATCGTATTGTTGAAGTTTATTTAGTATCCGGTTTAGATTTAGCCATTTCAAAACTTGCTCGTTTATCTGATAGAGATATCGAAGACATCAAAGAATTATACCTTAATGGTAAGTTTTCTCTTGAAGCGTTTAAAAAATCAGCGAATAATGCTGAAATGTACTATGCGACTCCTGAACAATTACACTCGAATATTCAATATATCGTGTCAATCCTTTCGGAGTTAAGAGGCTAACTCATATGATGAATCAGGTAGAGTTTGAACACGCTTTGAATACGTTGTTAAAACAACCACTATCATCAGCAACATTTAGTGAAGTGAAACCAGTTGCTGAAGCTTTACTCTATTCAGAGCTTTTACCTTCTATAACAAATAATCTAAGTACGCTTGAAACACGCCGTTTAGTTTTCTTACTTGAAAAATTTAGACGCTATTCATGTTCTAGCGTATCCCGTAGACAACAGTTAAAGTCTTTTTCAAATGATTTGTCTTTACAGACCACTCATCTTGACTCAAGCCACTTGGTTGATCCTTTAGCGCAAAGATTTGGTTTAGATGAAGATTTAAATCATTTAAAATCACAATTACTCACACTTCAAACACGCCATTATCATCAAGAGCATGGGTAAAAATCTTTCGCTGTTTCGTCTTTTACATGAGCCAACGAATGTATTCTTTAAGAATGTGATGGTCATGGCAGATGATCCAGAATTAAAAGCAAACCGTTTACGTTTACTTGCACAGTTATGTGACTTGTTTACAAGTGTTGCAGATATTTTACTGTTACAGCACTAAATAAAAACATAAATTATAACCCGCTTTCGAGCGGGTTTATTTTTAGTCTCCGCTTTCCAAAACGCATAAATAAATGAAAACATAACAATAAAAATTAACAATCTAAAACTAAATATTCCCAATACATTGTATAGACTCAATTGATCAAGTTAAGTTTAAGATCAAAAGCATATGAATTCTAAAATATTATTATCTGTACCTTTAATCGCAATCGTCCTCACAGCCTGCTCAACTACACCCACCAATCCAAACGCTCCAACTGTTTTAGAACAACATAAAAATATCTCTGCTGAACCAAGCACAAAACATAACCTTGCCAAACTCATCAAACAAACAGACAACTGTGTCATCGAATTTACTGGCAACTTTGAAACGGGCAAAGCCACAGAACATTGGATTTTTAAAGGTGATCAGCTCATCTCAGCATTCTCAAATGTAGACGCTGAAGTCGAAAACAAACAAACTGTTTTTGACCCAAAAGATGCTGAAAAGCTTAAAAACTTCAACTCACTTAAAAACAACTTTAAAGCATCAAATCTGGAAAAATGTAATTAATCTCAGCACTTCGCTTTGATACTTCGTTGAAGCTAAAAGGGCTAAATGGAAAATCATTTCGCTCTTTTAGCCACATAAATCACGGGATAAATCCAAACAAGGACGCCAATGAATCCAATCACAGCAAATATCAAACTATTTGGAAGGTAATCAGCAAACCAATAATAAATTGGATTTAAACCCAATTTAAATGAATTCATCATTGCATATAGCAACGCAATCATCAGCACATGAGGCAAAATCAGATGTCCAATGGATAGCTGATATTTCTTAAAATATTTTGCAAAATAAAAGCTTGGAATCAAATAAATTAAAAAGACCACGCCCATCACAAGCCAACCCATTATTTGATGGCTGGATGACAGTTCATCGCCACACCCACAAGCAAAACTGGGTTTTAAACTCAATATAAAAGTGAGAAATATCAAGATTATTATATTGTTCATTATGGTGATTAATTAGACAATTCAACCCAAAGCTTATGTCGTTTTTGTTTTAATAACAAGCTAGAAATTTTTACAGAAAATGCTTTTATCATCGTTCTCATATTCTTATAAGCTTCAGAATTTAAAAAATAAAAGTTCCCAAGGCTCCCAAACACGTTTGGTCGTAACATTCATTCACAATTCTTACACTATTGTTAAAACTCTGTAGATAAGCTGTTGCTGTTTTATCTCAAAGACTATTTTTATACTTATTTCACATTATTATAGGCAACACTCAAACTTGAACTCATTCAGGTACAGGATAAAACTAATTATGAAAATGCTTAAAACAACAGTGATCGCCACAGCACTTCTTGCCAGCTCTCCTCTTTTTGCCAATACAGATGTAAGTGCAAATGCTTCTGCTGAAGTCGGAACCAATGGAGGCATTCTAAGCAACATTGGTCAAGGTATCCATAACACAGCAGATAAAGTGGGTAATGGAATTGAAAAAGGTGTTGATAAAACCCGTGATGTGTCTAAAGACGCTTGGGATGGCACCAAGAATACTGCTGCTAAAGTAGGTACAGGTATTGAAAAAGGTGTCGATAAAACCCGTGATGTATCTAAAGATGCATGGGATGGCACTAAAAATGTTGCTGATAAAGTCGGGACTGGTGTGGAAAAAGGTGTCGATAAGACCCGTGATGTATCTAAAGATGCATGGGACGGCACTAAACATGCTGCTGATAAAGTCGGTACGGGTGTGGAAACAGGCATAGACAAAGGTAAAGTTGCGACGAAAGGTGCGTGGGAAAATACCAAAAAACTAAGTTCTGAAGCGGGTCATAACACCAAAGAAGCTGCTGTTAAAGTGAAAGACAAAACCAAATCAGCAACAAGTAAAACTTGGCAGAAAACCAAAGATTTAGTTAAACCTAAACCAGCAAATACAGGTGCAAAAGTAAATTCACAAACCCATGTGAAAACACCAGTAGGTAGCGCTAAAGTCGCCGTATCTACAGACGCTAAAGTTGCTACAAAATAATTTAAATTTAATGCCCATTTAAAAAAGCTCACTTAGGTGAGCTTTTCTTATAGATCTACCAGTAATATGCTATGCAATGTATACATATGTTTTCTTGCTGTAGGATTTTTCTTTCCATTTTACTTTTTATCTAAATAAAACAGTATGATAATCCCAATCAGCACTGAGCGAATCGCTACAATCATCATAAAGGGATCAAAACATCATGAAGACGATCAAAAGTCTATGTGTGATCACTGCATTACTTGCAACACCATCACTCTATGCGCAAACCAATACTCAAAAGCAAACCCAGCCATATGGTGATAATCCAAATATTTTTAAAGTATTGGCACATAAGACCGGTGAAGCTGTACAGAATACCGCTGAAAAAGTAGGTGATGCGACCGAAAAAGGGATTCAAAAAATTAAACCATCTTTGGATGAAACCATTGAAAATACCAAAAAATATACCACTGAAAAAGCCACTGAGGCTCGTGATAGTACCCGCCAAGGCATCGATACTGCGGTAAAAAAGGTTGAGCAAACCAAAGATCGAGTAATGGGTAAAACCAGTTTAAATGTTCCGATTGAACAAGGCAGCTTAAGCCAATCTTCGACCACACCCAATACGGCGAATACTGTAACTGCTGCAACTACAGCAAACGTTCAAAATACGCCGATCACCACACAACCTGTTCAACCCGCAGTTCAAAATCAATTACCCAACAATGCGCAAGAAGAACCTGAAATTAAAAAACAGTCATTACCAATCGAGAACCAAGAGCATGATGTCAACGCCAATACCACAGGCTCAAAAGACACCAACTCAACCAATACGCAAAGCTCAACAGATGATGAGGTTGGTGTACCAAGATAAGCAGCTAAACAGACTTAATCCGTCGATCTCCACACCTTGCGCTACCTATGCTCAAGGTGATAGCAGTAAACGCATATAGCTATTTAACGGTGTTTTTTTAAATATGCCTTTTTAATTGTGCTTTTTCACTCGGCTCTTTAGCCATTCACCTGACGAATCACTTTCCCCTGCTTAAATTCATCAACATTTTCAAGCATTTGATTCACAATACGTTGACGTGCATCAACACTGCCCCACGCACTATGTGGTGTGATAATCAGGTTTGGAATATCGTCTGCTAGTAAAACATTTCCTTGTGTCGGCGGTTCGACAGAAAGTACATCTGTTGCCGCACCTGCAATTTTGCCTTGTCTTAATGCTTCGGCCAAAGCCGGTTCATTGACGATACCACCACGAGCACAATTGATTAAAAATGCAGATTTTTTCATTTTATCAAATGCTTGGGCATCAATTAAATCACGTGTTTCCGCTGTTAGAGGACAATGTAGAGAAAGAAAATCGACTTGAGCAAGCAATTCGGCAAAAGGTGTGCGATCCTTATGTGGTGGTCGATTGGGTAATGATGCCACCAAAATTTTCATTCCAAAAGCTTCTGCCAACTTGGCAACCGCTTGACCAAGCTCCCCATAACCAATGATGCCAAGAGTTTTCCCAGATAATTCGACAATTGGAAAATCCAGTAAGCAGAAAATTGGCGATTTGTTCCATTCGCCTTGTTTAACTGCATGCTCATATTTAAGTAAGGATGTCGCTAATGCCAACATTAACGTCAGCGTATGTTGTGCAACTGCAGATGTGCCATAGCCCTGACAATTACACACCACAATACCTTTTGATCGCGCATAATCTAAATCAATATTGTTGGTCCCCGTGGCCGAAATCAAAATCAATTTTAAATTTTTACATTGTTCCATCGCCTCAGCATTCACAATCACTTTATTGCTGATCACCACATCTACATCTTGAATCCGCGCTAGAACTTGTTCTGCTGTGGTCGATGGATAAAGTATTAAGTCATCAAAAGCTGCTCTTAACTGACTAAAATCCAAATCCTGTTTATCTAAAGATTCATAATCTAAAAATACAGCTTTCATTGCTTTTCCTTAATGATAGAGAGCCAGTTTTATACTTACGAAGCAGATGCTTCTGGAAAACCAAAAGAATTATTTTTTAAAGCCAATAAGTATGCATTGGTCATACGGTAGGCCTCTTGAATAATGGCTTCAGAAATATAGCTTTCGTTGTAATAACCATGCTTCATACAAGTAAAAACCAATTCCATTAAAATCGTCAATGTATCAGGCTCCTGTGGTACATATTTATCGACGTTAATCATTTCCAGTGCTTTTCGGACACCATGACTGACCTTTTTTAATTCTATTTGGTATTCCAAATAAGCTTGCCGGGTAAAAGGTCCACTTAAAATCAACAAGCTTGCCGTTTCAGATTCATTAAAATATTTGGCTGTGGTACGAATCATACTTTCAGAGAGTAGCTGTCCGTATACTTCTATGGCTGCATTTGGATTTTCCGTCAACACTCGAACAGCGGCCTGTCCGAGTTGTTTGACTAAATCGTTTAAATGCGTCAGTGCAATATGACGAAAAATATCGTATTTCGTCGGAAAGAATTGATAAATACTGGTCCGCGGAACGCCAGATGCATTGGCAATTTCAGGAATCGAAATCTTTTCAATTCCAATGGATAACAGTAACTCTTGCGTGGTTGCCAGCATCTTATCCATTCTTTTTTGGGAACGTTCTTGTTTTGGTTGGCTCACCTTTTTCGTCATTTTTTTTAAAACTGACGTTGACGTTATTTTAATCATCAGATAATCTCTCATAAAAACCAACAAATGTTGGTTTTAAAAAACTTCCTTGTCGTACTACAAAAATATAGAGGAAACCGAAGATGAATTTACCCCTTTCCGATGTACAAATGTCCATACAAAGCAAAACTAAACTTTTTGCTGATCCAGAAGATGAACAACGTAGCCACCGAATTCGTAAAACAATTTTGGAAGCGGGAAATCAATTACGTGAACGTCATCCTTGGCTGGTTCAGCACCAAGACCAAATTGGCCTAGCCATCCTTGTAACAGCTGTAACAGGGATTATTTTCAATATAACACAATACACTCGTGGGAAAATGCCTTGGTATGTGGCAATTCCGCTTTCTGCATTTTGGATGTCGCTCTTACATGAACTAGAGCATGATCTTATTCACCAAATGTATTACCGTAAAAACAAAAAAATCAATGATGCCATGTTGGCAGCTGTTTATGCATTTCGCCCAAGTACAGTGAACCCGTGGATACGTCGCGAGGTACATTTACATCATCACAAATCATCGGGTACTAAAACAGATTTAGAAGAACGCGGTATTAACAATGGTGATCAATGGGGCTTAAAACGCTTGCTGATGACTGGTGACAATATGCTGGCGATCTATTTACGCCCCATCACCATGATGAAAACCACCAAGCGTTTTATTCATGCGCAAAAGCATTTATCCCAAGCCGATAAACTCAAATTAAAAGCAAAACTTTCTGCGAGTTATGCACCCTTTGGACATATTCATTATGCCTTATGGCATGGTTTCTTATTGATCAATGCTGCCAAATTAGCAATGAAAGCCACAGGCATAGCGCAACCTAAAAATAGCTTATGGAGACTTGCAGACAAAACCACAAAGTTTTATGCCGTAAGCATTGCAGCACCAAATTTCTTACGCACCTTAAGTCTACATTTTACCAGTTCCAATATGCATTATTATGGCGATGTTGAAGATGGCAATATCGTTCAGCAGTGTCAGGTCTGGACAGATTGGCGGATGAAACCTTTACAGGCCTTTTGTTTTAACTTTGCTGGCACACATGCCATTCACCATTTTGTTGTACGTGATCCATTTTATATTCGTCAAGCCATTGCTCAAGACTGCTATCCAGTGATGCAAGAAAATGGGGTCCGTTTTAATGACTTTGGGACGTTTAAACGAGCGAATCGTAGGTTCTAAACTTGATAACTTATATCTTCGTCTTATGAGTTGATAGAGACCTCTGGCATAAATCTTTTATATTTTAAAACACCTGATTACGCCTTATAGTGAGTTAAACAATCAACAAAAAGACCTTACAATGAATTCGACAGCTTATCCGTCACTTATGCTCGCTCTGCTTGGTTTTAGTTTATATTCACCAGTCTATGCAAAAGCATATGTTTTACAATCAATAAATAACTTAGACGAAGCTGAGTTTAGAAGTTCTGAGGGAAATGAATTTAAACTGATTAAATTAAATCGGGGTTGTCGTATTCAAGCTCGATATTATTTGGAAATGGAAAATCGTGTGTTTAATTTTACCTTCCTTCATCAACCACCCATGAAGCAAAAACTGCTCCATGCCACGCAAAAAACCTTCCGTTATCATTATAAAGACGGTGAAGAAGGTTCTCTGGCAGCAGTGACTGATGTTTATCAACATTCCAGCGAAGTCTATAAAGTCAGTGATTTAGACGTTCAAAATGAATTTAAAAAATATACCGCTTTATTTCCAATCGCCTATTTAAAGCAATGTAACTAAAGCCGTATCTGTCTATTTAAATGGCTCAAATGTGAAATCGTTAGACACCAAATGGTGTTTCAGCTCAACCGCTGACTTTAAGCAACCTTAAAGTGGCAAAACTCATTTAAGCTTTCATCATCAAAACTCACCAAACCTTGAATATCGCAACTCATATAAAAGTTTTTATAGGTCAATACATAAAAGTCAGTGGTTTTTTTAATTACAATTGGATTCATATCCAAAGATAACGCTTCATCTTGCTTAAATAATTTGGTCACACGGCGATCATTCATACAAATCAAATAGGTCTGCTTTTTGATCTCGACTTGTGCCAAACCATTGTTTTCAACATGCAATGGAATAATGTATTTTCCATTCACATCAATCACTTGTTGATCATAGCTTTCTAGCTTTTGCGTGATCACGTTAAATACTAAAATATTGCCAAAACTGTCTTGTAGCTGCGTTTTATCTTCAAAAGCAAAATTGACTTGAATACCCAGTTTCTGCAAATCTTGCTCATCTACTCGTTTATTGGTCAATAAAATACGCGTAATGGTCTGCTTTAAACTGGCATCAAAGAAAGTACTATCCAGTTGGATATCTGTACCTTTTAGAATTTTACCCAAAGCTTCGTTATGTGTCCCCAATAAGTGAGCAATCACACTTCGATAATAAAATTTGCTGTTTTTCTTTACTTCACGAATCTGCTTATAAAAATAAGTTTGATCGTATTCACATTCAATAAAATCATGTAGTAGCGCAGAGTTGGCTAAAACTGCAATCGCATCATGACCAGTATACGGTAAATGTAACGTATGCAACTGAGGTATCAATGGCTTAATTTTTAAATAATGTTCTTTATCATTTTCAAAATAAGGGTCATAAACAATGATGTATTCACAGTCTGCAACGATATCTTGTGCCTGAATACGCATATCCGCATTTAATTCAGCATCATAGAAATCTGTATAACGCTTGTCCTCAACCTCTAAAGGATCGATTGAATATTGCGGAACCATGGCAACCACTCGATTCATTTTTAAAGCTTTGGCATATTTGATTGCCGCGTAGCCACCCATTGAACCGCCATAACCCACGATATTTTTAAATTGTTTTAAAATGGGATCAAGATGCTCTAACAATGCAGCCATGCTTGAAGCAGGAAACCAAGACTTCTGTTTTGGCATAATCCCGACCACGGCATAGTTATATTTCATCAAAGACTTTTCAGCATTGATGGAAAGTCCTTTAGCTCTAGAAATCAAGTCACCAAATGACAGGACTAAAGTGTCAGAATCACCTTGTAAATAGATTGCTCTAATATGATCATCTTCAAAAATTATTTGCTTATCCATTCGCACACCGAGCACTAGCTCTATCATTGGCTGAAATTAAATAAATAGGCACTTGCCTATTGATTGCTTCAAGTGTCATATTTTATAGAGTCTAGTCAGATAAAAAAGCGCAAAATATGACACATTCCCTACATCCTGCTGCTCAAAAAGGCTTCAGTACTGCTGCTGAACTTTATCAACAAGTCAGACCCAATTATCCACAAGACGTGGTCAAATGGTTAAAAGAAGATTTAGCCCTTGGCCCAGATTCAAGCGTTGTTGACTTAGGTGCAGGTACTGGAAAATTTCTCCCTTACCTCAAACAAGCAACGCCCAATATTATTGCTGTCGAGCCCGTCACAGAAATGTTGGAACAATTGAAAATAGTACATCCTGATGTACAAACGCTTCAAGCAAAGAGTGATCAAATTCCGTTAGAATCTGAAAGTATTGATGCTGTTTTGTGCGCGCAGTCATTTCACTGGTTTGCCAATATTGAAACCTTGAATGAAATTCACCACATTTTAAAACCTGAGGGTCACCTTGGTTTGGTCTGGAACCAGCGCGATGAGACGATAGACTGGGTTAAAGCATTGGCAGATCTGCTCGCGACGATCGAAGGAGACACTCCACGATACCATAGTGGGCAATGGAAATTGGCGTTTGAAAATCAATTTTTATTCCAGCTTGAAACCGCCAAAGTCTTTTCACAAGTACAAACTGGAACCGTGGAAAATGTGGTCAGCAAGCGCTTATTATCCACCAGTTTTATTGCAGCGATGCCAGAACAACAGCAACTCACGCTGAAACACAAATTCGAACATATTGTCTTGGAATATACGGGTAAACATGCGCAAGATGAAATAGACTTCCCTTATGTCACCTATGTTTATAACTTTAGGAAACTGCGCTAATCGAAACGCTTTAATGAGGAATGTTTATCATGAATTTAATACTTCGCCCTTTACTCCTTTCAGGTTTACTTACATCCGTCGTTTTCATGGCAGCATGTTCTCCTAAAGATAGCCCACAGCAAAACAATTCATCTGAACCGAAAGATGCCTCTCAAGAGATCATGGATCAATTGAAAACCAAACCGATTAAAAGCTTTCCAAGTACACCCGATGATGCTCACGATATCGCATTACTTGAAGAATATGATCAGAAATTTACCGAAAATAATAATGCTTTAGAAGCTGACCTAAAAAAACGTGCAACAGATGGCACTCTTACCGAAGAAATAGATCGTCAGCTCAAACGTGATGGCATTGAATCTGCGCTGAATATGCTTAAACAACTGGATCTAAAAACCGAACAAGGACGCTATATTCAAGGGTTACGCTATCAATATTGGGAAAATCAAGCCAAAGTCTATGATGAGAAAAAACAATCTGCAGATGGTGAACTGAAAAATCCAAGTGATGCAGTCAAAGGTATGGGAGAAATGTTAAGCGCTGATGAGCAACTTGATCATTGGAAACAATTGACTGATAAAAAATAAAAAAACTAATGCTTTAATCTTCTCTTGTGCCAGATCAAATGGCACAAGACAAGAATCGCTAATCATGTTTAAACCAGTACAATTAAAGTGAAATCCTAAGAAACCCGAATACGACAACGCCATTGTTGATCAGGTTGTTTTGAAGATTCCCATGAACGAACGTGCACCAATTCAATATAATCTTGTCCTGGTTTTTCAGCTTTAAAACGGAAAGTCTTGGTGCCACCGACACCCACTGCTCCCTCTTCATTATCATTTTGCAAATAGGTTTCTTCTGTTTTAAATATTTTAAGTGGTTGTAATAACTGCCATTGATAACCTGTGCTTGGGTTTTCAGGTGCATTGAATACAAGCACTTCACCTACTTTCATATCCATCAAAGTTGGGCACTTTTGTTTCAATGTATACTCATGTGTTTTACCTTCCACTGTAGGACTTGAACTTTGACAAGCGACTAAGCCCAAACTGCAAACCAACAAAGTAAAACCCACTAAACCTTTCATTTATCACACTCTTTATGATTCAAACTGGCTAAAATTATAGCAAACCTTATCATCTTCTCTGATGTGGCTCAATTTGAATTTAGATATTTTGCTTTTCCAACCACTGAATAGAATTCACCCGAATCAGTTTACACGCCCCATCACCAACACCATTCCAATCCAAAGCAGATTTCCACACCAAATCTTTATCATTCACTTGAACCAAATCACCAGTTAAGCGAACTAAATCGCCACGCTTTACCTGTTTGATTTGTTGAGCAATTTCAGGATTAGCGGGAATAATATGCATATTACTGACCAATTGAGTTGCCAATTGAGCAGGAATTGGTGGTCGAGCCATTTTCCAATTTAAGAAACGATCATATTGATTGATCGAAATCTGACGGGCAATTTCAGGCTCAGTAAATAAACCGCGAGTTACTGCATAATCAATTGGAGAAAATTTTGCTTGCTCATCATCCTTATATTCTTTTGAACCGAGGATCCGAAATTCACCATGAAAAGGTTCCAAAACGGAAATTTTCTGATGTTGGTCGATTGGTGCTAAACCATTTGCAATATTAAATGCTGGGTTGGCTTTTGAAACTTTAGAAGAATCAGTAGATTGAAAGGCATAGACCTGAAAAGCACTCAGTGCCATCAACGCTGCACAGATTAACTTTTTACTCATATCATGCTCCTCAAACCACACTTAAAAATTGTACAAAATCTATAATCCTAGTATTAATATAAAAACTTAAAATAAAAATCGAGTTTCGGTAACAAAATACAGAGATTTCGTCCTATTTTTGTCTTATATTCAAAGCAGGCTTTGGTTAGAATTTAGCTTATATCCATATAATTGCATACAATGATGATTTATAAATTTTACCAACAACGTATTTTCCCACATTTGCTCAATCAAGTGATGCAAACACCAAGCATGATGGATGGACGTGCAGAATTACTTGGAAAAGTTCGAGGTGAAGTCTTAGAAATCGGTTTTGGTACAGGTTTAAACCTGCCATTTTACCAAGAGGTTGATCAAGTGTATGCGCTTGAGCCAAACCGAGATGTCTATCAACTTGCTCAAAAAAGGGTATTTGATGCACCCTTTCATGTACAACACATTCAAGCCAGCGCAGAAAAGCTGCCTTTTGCAGATCATTCAGTCGAAAATATTGTCAGTACATGGACCATGTGTAGCATTGCCAATTTAGACAAAGCCATTCAAGAAATTCATCGTGTTTTAAAGCCTCAAGGGACACTGCATCTAATTGAACACGTTCAATATCATGACAATAACACTTTAAAAAAACTGCAAGATCTTTTAACACCTATACAAAAAGTCATTGCTGACGGGTGTCACTTAAACCGTAATATCGAACTTGAACTTTTAAACGCCAATTTTAAGTTTTCTGAAAAATATTATTTTGATGCTGAGGATCTGCCAAAAATTGGACGACGTATGTTTATGGCCAGAGCACACAAGCTTTAAGCTTGCGCCATTGAATAGATAAATTTAATAGAAAATTTGATAGAGAAATTTTAACCTCACTCAATCCCCGATAAAAACAAGATCGTTTCGACTTTCACTCACAATTTAAAAACAGTGTCCTTTTCACTTGATCTAAAGCAAAGTCGAAAAGGACCTTGGTTTTTGATTTAGGCTAAAAATCTACACACTCAATGCAAAAACACTTCAATTTTCTAATCTTCAAAATCAATCCGAATCGTTTCAAAGCGGACTCGCCCGTCTTGAATTGCTTGAGCAATCGCTTGTTGCCCCTTGGTCAAACGTGCCCCACCACTCTTAATATCAATCAGCACCACTTCAATATCTTCAGCCAAACCTTCACCATCTCGAAAATCGGTATAACCATCAAACACCACATAATCAATAGGATCCCCTAAAAACTTGGCATCACTGGGTAAATAACGAAACTCAGGCATGATTGGTGCCAGTTGTTCCGCCATTTTGCCTTTCAACACAGCACGACTGGTATTTACACTACGCTTTTGCGCGCTTGCTAAAATCTGCTGATGCTCCAATTCCAACTCAGCAATATATTGCTCATACTCTGCTTTGATTTTGCCATTACGCGTACTTGATAACACGATTGTGGTTAAAACGATGCCAATACATGCACCAATTAACATCGCCATCCAGATGGACATGCTTTTTCCTTTAACTTGATATCTTGCACAATGTAAACAACTACTAAAGTTTTGTCATGTATAACCTATATGCTAAAAATTAGTGCTAAAGTAAGGTGAAGGTTAGCTTACAGACTTAATTGATCAATCATGAAAACAATACTTGTTGCAAATTTAAAAGGCGGTTGTGGGAAAACGATTACAGCAATAACATTAGCGACGGCGCTTGCACAAAAAGGCTATAAAGTGGCCTTGGCTGATGCAGATGGACAAAAATCTGCACTGCAATGGTTAAAGCAACGTCCTGACACTGCAGCAACAATTCAAAGTCTGGATTGGCGTCATGAAAAATCAATTGGAGATGCACCTAAAAACTTAGATTATTTAGTGATTGATGCACCAGGTGCTTTAACTGGTGAACATGCTGAGCAATTGATTAGTGAATGCCATGCTGTAGTCACTCCGCTACAACCCTCATTTTTTGATATCGACAGTACCCGACGTTTCCTTAAACACATCCAAGACATTAAAAAAATCCGTAAAGGCAAAGTTTCTGTATATCTGGTTGCCAATCGAATGAAAGCCAACAGCTCAAGCTCGAAAGATATTCAGCAATTCTTTGATAAAATCGAACAAAAACCTGTTGCATGGATATCCGAACGTACTGCCTATAGCCAATTGGCGATGCAAGGTTTAAACGTTTTTGATAAAACCCAAAAGAACTTTTTAACCATTCAAGAACAATGGCAACCCTTACTTGATGCTTTAATAGACGATCCAAGCGATTGGTTCTAAAACCAATTCAAGAAAGATCAGATAAAGTACGGTTAAAATTTGCCACACTTTATTTTTCAGTTAATATTGAGTCAATCACTCACAATTTTTAGAGTAATTCGTGCAAGATTTCACTTCGAACTTACAACGTATCTTATTGTTTGGATTATTGTTTATCCTTATTTTTTTAGGTTACGATATTCTCAAATACTTCATTGTACCTGTGTTATGGGCATGTATTATTGCCTATATGACTTGGCCAATGTACAAACGCATATTAAGAATGTTTGGTTCGAATCGACCAACCCTCAGTGCATCACTCATGATTACGCTGGTGGTGTTGGTGGTTGGAATTCCACTGACTTTTGCCATTTTTATTTTACAACATGAAGGACGAAATCTTTATTTCGACCTACAACGCCAATTATCTTCAGGTCATTTGACTGTTCCAGACTTTATCCGTGAACTCCCCATCATTGGCAAAGAAGTCAGCCGTACTGTACGTGAAATTAATGCTGATCCTACCAGCCTTTCGCAAACCATTGGTCTATGGATTCAAGGCCATATGAACTATGGTAAATTCGTCTTGAATGAAATTACCAAAAATCTGGTTAAGCTAGGTTTTGCAATCATGTCTTTATTCTTCTTCTATCGAGATGGTCAAACCATTTTGGAACAAGTCAGTAAAGCCTTACAAATGTTAATTGGTCCACGTATTCACCATTATCTTGACACCATTTCTGAAACGACTCGTGCTGTGGTTTATGGTGTTGGTTTAACTGCGGTTGCTCAAGCATTTCTTGCGGGTGTGAGTTATTTTGTTGCCGGTGTTCCAAATCCAATGGTACTCACCATTGTGACTTTCTTGATGGCACTGATTCCATTCGGCCCTCCTGTTGCTTATGGTGCGGTTTCATTATGGCTGTTTTCACAAGGTCAAACCATGGAAGCAATCGGTGTAATGGCTTGGGGTGTTTGTATTGTCAGTACTGCTGATAATGTGATTCGACCTTTGGTTATTTCAGGTGCAACCAAGATTCCGTTCTTGTTGATCATGTTTGGTGTACTTGGTGGATTAGCAAGTTTTGGACTGGTTGGACTGTTTATTGGCCCTGTCATTCTTGCAATTCTCTTGGCCATTTGGCGTGAGTGGTTACACGAAACCACTGAGTCAGAAATCCTAATGCCAGATGCCACGATGGCCTATGACATTGATGATGATCAGCCCACAAAACCTTAGCCCAATTCAGGCAAGTGACAATTAAAATTTCAATATTTGAAATCGTATATTCGCCAATAAGCTTTAATTGGCGAATATACCTTGTATAGCGATCTTATATATCGCAGATATTCTGCGTAATTATTTTGTTTATTTATTTTTAGTCAGCATAATCAATGCCAATCAAATTTACTGTTAAATAAATTCATACAATCAGACATTTAATTCACATTGTTTATCAGGCCATGCTTTGTTTGAATAGTGACTAATCATAATCAAATACTTTGGATGCGTTCGATGACATCTACTTTCTTTAAAACTTCTATACTTTGTACATGTATCGCACTTTTTACAGCGGCATGTAGTACAACAACGGTCAAACCTAAGCTTAAAACACCACTACAAACAGTGGATATGCATGCGGTCTCTGCACAAGGCATCGGTGCAAAAATTGGTACAGTGAGCTTGCAAGATTCTCCAAATGGTTTAACCATCAACACCCAACTTAGCCAATTACCTTCTGGTTATCATGGTTTCCATATTCATGAAAAAGGCTCATGTGCCCCTGCTGAAAAAGACGGGAAAATGGGCGCTGCTTTAGCTGCGGGTGGTCATTTCAATCCGCAAAAAACTGGACATGGCACCCCCAATGATGGACATATGGGCGATTTACCTGTACTCAATGTAGATTCAAATGGTAATGCCAAAACAACCTTAATTGCACCACGTCTAAAACTGGCCGATATTCAAGGCTTAGCCATTATGATTCATGCGGGTGGCGATAATTATTCAGACCATCCAAAACCACTGGGTGGCGGTGGAGATCGTATTGCCTGTGGTGTGATTCAATAATTTAAATTATTCGGGTCTGTTGACAATTCGTCTATGTTTGCGACTACGTGTGTTTTTTAGATGATACAAGGCACGAAATATGAAATTTAGTCATTCTAAATGAATAGTTCGTAACGACGTAGCAGCAAAAAACACTCTAGTCCCCCGCTGCGCCTTGCGCTGCAAACAAAGCAGTGCTTTGTTCTTGCTCAGGGTTGTAGCTAAAATTATCTCAGCCTGTGTTATGAAACTCGAAAATAGTCTCGCTATTCTCTTCGTTTCATGCCTTGCCTGCTCAATTTTAGCTTACAACGCAAGCCATTTATGAAATGTCAACAGACCCTAATTGTGGATAAGTATGCGCTTATCCACATCGTGTTTATTTTAGATGCGAAAGCGCATAACGGCGGCAATGCTCCAAATAACCAGCCTCATGTACACTCATCAATTCAACAATACTACGCCATAGCCAAAATGGCGCATCAATGGTTTTTGATTGATTGCGTTTTAGCTCTTTTACCCAAGCATTACGTACTGCATCATCCATCTGTCGAGCATGTGCACGACCAACCACAAAAGCCAAATAGAAAGCTAAGTCTTTGGCTTCAACTTCATTGACCCCTTCTATTTCGAGTTTTAAATCTTGTGGCAATAACTCTCGAATAAAAACCGAAGTATCTAAAAACTTACTTGCTCGCATCCGATCCCCTAAAAATGGCGATAAATGTCTTGCGCCCTCAACAATTCTTGCCGCATTGTCTTTTGGCATTGGTGTATTTGAATAACGTGGTGCAAGTGCTGTTGTGGCTTCTTTCAGATCCATTAAACACAGGCCTTTGCCATCTCTGACAATATGATTCGATGAATCCATCAGTACGATATAGCGCAATAAGCCTAAAGAACTGCACCCTTTAACCCAATATGCTGAATCGATGACTTTCAATTGAGCAGATTGATCACGCTGACCAATCATTGTGACCAAGTCTTGAATATCGGGCTGATTAAAAACACTATGAATTTCGAGATGTTCTTTTTTTAATAAAGGCCAAAATTTCTTCCCCAAGGTTATTTCAGGCGTTAAACCTTCTAAACGCTCTCTTGCTAAATTTTTCCATGTTCGCTTGAGTGCTTTTTGCATTGCACTATGCACAAGTACTGGTCGCTGTAATTTATCAATCCCTCGACCATTGTGTGCTAAAGCATGCACATAACCAGCATACAACGCTTCAATCATCTGCGCGGTGACCACACCAGGCAAATCTGAACTACGTACAGCTGTGGCTAAGGATAACCCTAAACGGATAACATCATTGGCAGGATTACCAATCACAGTTTGATCTAGGTCACGAATTTCAATATCAATTTTACCCTCAGCATTGGCAACAGGGCCCAAATTCCCAGTATGACAATCTCCACAAATCCAAATTGCAGGCCCCTGTGGGATCGAACTTATTTCAGCTTGCTTCAACCAATCATAATATTTGGCCGTATTGCCACGTACATAGGCATGGATCGAACCCGCCATTTTTAAATTACGACGTTCGGTTAATTCAGCATTGCGATAACGAGGTTGTTTTATTTCAGTGTTTTGCTGGTTTGACATTTTTACTATTTTTAAGTATTTGATCGCTTATTCTGAGTTTTTTTAAGCATTTAAGTAAGGGTTAAACTGTATACAAAATGTTGAATATTACCGTTTATTTTTTACATTTCTATATGCAATAAATCGTGTCGCCTTTTCAGAAACGAGTAAAATATTGAAACGCCCAAGCCACTGAATTGACACTGTGAATAGTTATCAGCAAATCTTTCAAAATATAAAATCAAATTCAACTTTGATTTATTGCCTACAGATTTTGATTGTTTTAACTGGAACAACGCTTGGACTGTATTTTTTGGGCTATGAACAGCTCATTGTACCGATTACGCTTGGTGCAATTGCAACAGCGCTCACAGATTTTGATGACCGACTGAGTATTCGTTTAAGAAATCTTGGCTTGGTTTGTGTGCTATTTTTTACAGTCAGCAGTATTTTAGATTTTTTACATCCCTATAAACTTTTATTTTTAATTTACTTATCTCTATCCAGCGCAGCTTTTATCTTAATGGGGGCATTGGGGCAACGCTACGCCACCATTTCATTTGGAACCGTGCTCTTGTCAATCTATACCATGTTTGGCTTGGGTGAATATACTGAGTGGTATCAACAGCCCAGTTATTTTGTCATGGGTACATTATGGTATGGCTTGACCTCTATCATTTTCTATCTACTGAAACCGACACAGGCTGTACAAGACAACTTATCCAATAGCTTTAATCTTCTTTCTGAGCTGTTGATGTCAAAAGCAAAACTGTTTGATCCTGATAATGTCGACAATGTTGAGCAACTTTTATATGATCTTTCTTTGCAAAATAGTCAGTTGGTACAAAACTTAAACCAAACCAAAGCCTCATTACTGACCCGATTAAAAGCCTCTCGTGCCAATAAAAACACCATTTACTGGCTTAATTTATATTTTCTAGCCCAAGATATTCATGAACAAGTTACGTCCAATTATTTGCACTATGAAAAGATTCATCAAAACTTTAGCCGCACAGATTTAATTTATCGTATTCAGAAAAATGTACGTTTGCAGGCGCGTAATTGCCAGCAACTTGCCGAGGCAATTTTAAAGCGCCAAATCTTTCAAACGCATACAGACAACAATATTGCTTTAGCCCATTTAGAAAACTCAATGCAGGAATGGGTTCAACACAATCCACATAATTTAGAAGTAAAAAATTTACTGTTGGTATTAAACAATCTGAAAAATGTGCAAGATCAATTTGTTAATCTGAGTATTGAACAACGTAATTATCAACAAAGTTATAGCCAACATCGAGATAATCTCAATTTATTGGATGATGATATCCATGATCTACCAGACCTTTGGCTCAAGATTAAACAACATTTAACCCCAAATTCTGCATTATTTCGCCATGCCGTGCGTATCGCATTTGTGTTTGCTGTGGGCTATACCATTTCGCTACTGCCCTTTGCCAAAAACGGCTATTGGATTTTACTTACCAGTTTATTTGTATGCCAGATTAGTTATTTTGCCACCAAAAGCCGTTTAAAACTGCGCACGCTAGGCACTGTATTAGGGGTACTTTTGGGTATTCCGATTTTATACTTTGTCCCCAGTATTGAAGGGCAATTGCTCCTCACTATTATTTTTGGGGTGTACTTTTTCTACCTACGCTCAAAAAAATATGCCATGGCGACTTTAATGGCAACGCTTATGGTCTTGTTGATCTTTAATTTAAAAGGCGCAGGCTATGCCATTATTTTACCGCGTATTATCGACACCCTCTTGGGATGTTTAATCGCATGGTTTGCGGTCAGTTTTATTTGGCCAGACTGGAACTTCCGTGATATTTCCAACAATATCCGAAAAAGCAGTAAAGTAACCTTAGACTATTTCGATGCGGTTGTTGAACAATATCAACAAGGCCGCACCAACAGTATTGATTATCGTAAAGCACGCCGAGCAGCACATAATGCACAGATTGAATTATCTACGATGATTTCCAGTTTAAGTGCTGAACCCAATCCAAATCCGGATTTAATTCACAATGCCTTTCGATACTTGGTCTATAGCCATAGCCAGCTCAGTTATGTTTCAGCTTTAGGTAGCCATCGTGAACATGTACATGATCAGCAGATTTTAGATTTGATGTTATGGTGCAAACATACCTTAACTGATGTTTTGCTTAACCAAACCGCTGTAAATGAAGCCTTAATTGAAACAAAGCTCACTGAAATTCAGCACATCAGTGATCAAGAAAATTTGTCAGATAATTTACTTTTGGTGCTCAAACAAATCAGTTTATTATTGGAAACCTTACCTGAGTTGTTAAAACTAAAAACAACCTTACTTCGATTAGAAATTAAATAGCAAGAATGACCAGACATTTAGAGGCTTCACATGAAACTTAGACATTGCCTAACGTTTTTATTTTCTGCATTGACCATTAGTGCTGCACCCTGTGCTTTTGCAGATTCTCAATTTAATCAAGACTTACAGCAATTTTTAGAGTGTAAAAAGACACTGAAAAATTATTATGATTTAGGTTTTGAATTTGAGGATGATCTGAAAAAGAATGGCTGGATCAAACAAGGTGAAGAATATAGCTATGTCAGTAAAGTCCCGATTACAGTATTCGGTCAAACTACAGATCAAATCAGTTTGGTTTCTGGTGGAATGTTGGCTGTTTTAAAACATGCGAATACCAAAGACCTCGCTAAAAAGTTTCAAATCACGCAAAACCCGTTCTTTAAAGATATGCCGTATTTTTCAGGAGAGAAAGTTGTAAAAACGGATCTTGAGACCAAAGAAATCGAAAAATCTTTGCGTAAACTGACTTTGGCTGAATCGAATCCCGTTGTAGATCAAGGTGAACATAAAACCTATATTGGGTGTGTTTATATCACTGCATTTGAACAGCAACAGCAGGATGCAGCAATCAAAGCATTACAATAATCGATCTTAAATATTGGGCTATATCTGGTCTGGAGACTAAAAGCTTATTCTCCAGAACAATCTTCCATCTATTTAAATCAATCGATTTTATTTACTATTTTTTTCAAATCGTTTAGATAATTCGGTTAGACTCAAGCTTCATTCTCATTTGACTAAGTGACCATGAATATCAAATCTTTACGTATTGTTGGTTTTCTTGAAGGTATTTCCTTTCTCCTTCTTCTCTTTATTGCGATGCCTTTGAAATATATTTGGGATATGCCTATTTATGTGAAATATATTGGCATGGGACATGGTGTGTTATTTCTTGCTTTTCTTGCAGTGTTATTGATTGTCTGTGGAAAACAGAAGTGGTCCATTCACATGTTTATTTTAGGTTTAATTGCTTCAATTTTACCTTTTGGGCCTTTTGTTTTTGATCATAAATTAAAAGCATTACAACAGCCTTAACCTGTTTATTTAAGAAGCAAAGCTCCCTCCCCTTTTACAAGGAGAGGGAAACTCAAGTGAGCTTAAAACTCACCATTTACTTTACGTTGCTGCATAATTGTTTTTAATAATCCACGTGGAATAGTGAACCACAAAGCAATTAACGCAAAACATGACAACGCATAAGCCCAGAGATGGAAATGCTCATACAGAATTCGAATCAGTTCAATCACAAAGAAGAATGTGAACATCATCAACACTGAAACAGCAGCAGCGACAGTGCCTTTAGAAACTTCAGATGACATTAAGGCAAAACGATAAAGCACTGAAAAACTAATTCCTTCACCAAAGCTGACTAAGGTCATGCCTAAAATAACGCAATGAAGAAAATATTCGCGCCAAATGATCCCAACCACCACAATTGCGGTACCTAAAAGCATCAAAGGTAAACCAATCAAAACTGTTTTACCCAGTGGCAAACGATCAATCACTTTAATCAGCACAATATTACCTAGAATCAATCCACCCAATACAGGGAATTGCGCCAGACCATATTGCATACTACTGAGTCCCAGCTCTTCAACCAACATCACTGGAGACAATGCGATCCATAGCATCAAAGGCATCGCCACCATTGGCAAGCCGAGGGTCATGCCCATGAACGTCTTATTTTTCAAGACTTGCATATAATCATCCCAAATATAACTCAACGGTTTTTTGGGAATACTGCTTGTACGTGCTGGCATCTTGGCTTTTAGACCAAACCAACTCAGAAAAGCTAAAAAGGCAATCGCAATAAATCCCCAGTGCCATGACACATGATCGATGAGAAATGCGCCGACAACAGGGCCAATCAAAGGGGCAAGCAAAGAAATATTTGCCATCAGTGCCATAACTTTAATGGCGTCACGCTCTTCAAAGGTTTCTTGAATCGCAGCATAACCCACTGCTGCAATCACAGATAAACCAAAACCTTGCAAGAATCTTAAAACAAGAAAACTTTCAATATTGTGGGTGAGTAAAATTAATAAACAGGTGATGACAAAGAATGCAACACCTGACAATAAAACTTTCTTACGTCCTAATCGGTCAGACAAAGGTCCGAGTATCCCTGCAACGCATGCCCCGCCGAGAAGATAAAATGACATAGATGATGGTGCCCATGCACTACTCACACCAAATTCTTTGGTGATTGCGAGCATTGCGGGCTGAACCAAATCATTACCGATATAAACTGAAAATTCAAATAACACCAACGCCAATGGAAACATAAGCGTAGCGCGACTCAAACTTGCAGTTTGTTCTTTTTGCACTAAATTTTGCATTATTTTCTACATATCTTTATTGGCTTGCATCGCTCACACTACTTTTTAAAGATAAGCGTTCGCCCAATGACAAGCACTGAAATATAAATATTAAATTGTGGAATTTACGTTGAATAAAGGCAGTTCAACACCGTATTCACAAGGTGTCTAATTCAATAGGTAAAGTAATTGCTGAAACTATATTTGTGAGATTTATAACTTAACCCGATCTATGAGAAAATTCACAGAGGTACACACAGGGTTAAGTTTTACTAGTCTAACACAGACAAATTTTCAGTGAAAGTTGAACATTTATTATTCTTAAGCTACTCTAAATGCTGTATAAGCGGATATAAATAATTTAAATGAAAAATAAAAACCCAATATCGCTGATCATTATTGGCGTGATTTTATTGTTGGTGGGTGGAGGACTTTATTTTATTAGTTCTGCACCTAAAATTAGCGCTGAAGATCAGGCACGATGTGAACAATTGGTTCAAAATAAATATGCTGAAAACTCAAGCACTATCATAGGAAGCTGTAAAACAGATACAGGTTTTGTGGCATTGATGGATAGTCAAGCCAATGCAACAGCCTCGGCTGAAGATACGGCGAAAGCAATTAGCTCAGCCAACCATAAAGAATTGGGCTTGGGTATATTTGGCAAGTTCCTAATGGGATTATGTGTGGGTATCGGGATTGTATTACTGATCAAAGGCTTGATTGCACTCAAGAACAAATCACCATCGATAAATTAATTATCAAAGCAAATTGTAATTCTCACAGTTTGCTTTATTCATCATCGCGCACTGTTGATTTGATAAATGTGCCACGTTTAATATCGTCATATGCTTCAAGAATTTCAGTATAGTTGTTCATGACAAATGGCCCATGCCCATTGATTGGCTCTTGAAGCGGTTTGCCTGTAAGCAGCAACAATTTACACTGTTGCAATGCCGTTATTTCAAAGTCTTGTTCCAAACTCGACATCACAGCAAGCCCTTGCTCTTCAAATATTTCATCTTCAGCTTGAAACTGAGCCTTACCCGTTCGTAAATAGACCAGTGTGGTTTCTCCTGCGCCTGCGGGCAATCTGACCTTATGCCCTGCTTGGATTTCAATATCCAAAACTTGAAGTGGCGAATGCGTTTTTGCTGGCCCTTGATTGCCTTGATAGTTCCCAGCAATCACCCGTACCGTTCCAGCACTATTCGGGAGTTCAATCACTGGAATATTGGCTTTTCGCAAGCTTTGGTAACGTGGTGGATTCATTTTATCTTTGGCAGGTAAATTCACCCATAGTTGTACCATTTCAAAATAGCCACCCGTTTTTGAAAATGCCTCACTAAAGACCTCTTTGTGTTCCACACCTGAAGCTGCGGTCATCCATTGCACATCACCCGCTGAAACAATACCACCACCACCCGATGAGTCACGATGTTCTAATTCACCAGCAAAAATCAGGGTAACCGTTTCAAAACCACGATGAGGATGCTCACTCACCCCTTTGCGTAAATTGGTCGGTTTTAAAACACCAGGTCCTAAATGATCCAGTAATAGAAAGGGAGAAACGGTATTGCCTAATTCATAGTGTGAAAATACGGAAAGTACAGGATAAAAATCCCCTATCGCAAAGCGGGTGTCATTACGATGAATAAAGGCAAGGGTTTTCATAGTGTCACTATTCTCTGATTGAGTAAAAGCATTAGCCATAAAAATGTTGTTTTAAATTAAAGCTATATTCGGTGAGATATTGCTTTAATTTTTCAATATCATTGGTCGGTTCAATCGCTCTTAAATTTAAGGCCTCAATTTTATTTTCTAACAGTTGTAAGATTTGCGCTTGTTCCGCGACAGGTAATTGCGCTTTTTCTTTTTGCTGTTTTTTGATTTCCAAATAATCTTCTGCCCAATGCCGTAAGGGATCATGAGCGTCGATTTGATCAAACAATTGCGTAATCAGGAGTTCAGGCATAATTTGCTGTGTTGCTAGTTCTGCTGACATCAGACCACGAATAGAATAAAACACTTTTTTATAGGTAAAGTTATCTGCGGTTTGCATGACATGCATACCGCCTTTAGCCAGCGACAAGTAATGATAATACAGCGCTTTATAGTCTATTCGTTCAAGTAAGCCATCTCTAAATTTCTCCCATTCAGGAAATTGATTAAAATAGACAATATGTGCACGTACCCACTCTAAAACAGTCGGATTACTTTTTGCCAAAAGCCCAAACATTTTATTTAAGTCGAATGAAACGAAGTCAAAGTCGCCATCCATGATCTCGATTAAATCACGGTGTTGGCGATAATCATAATATTGTGCTTTGGAAGGTAGATGGAAACCACGTACATCGTAATCGCTGTCTGGACTTGCCATGCCCCATAAACGACTACCACTTTCAATATAAAACAGTGGATGTTCATCTCGGTTTTGGAATAAGTGTTGAATTTCTTGTTGGATGTTCATTGTGTTCACATTTTGGGTAAATCTATAAGTTTTATATCATTAATTTCAGTGCTTTTTAAATTTTCTTTGAATCCAAGGTTTTCTCCTCTTTGTTTTTAACTCAAAAAACTTTATCAATACTCGCTTTAATTCATTCTGATACTTACCATTATAATTTGCTTTATATTGGATATATTCGACTCCTTGAATCAGTCAAAAAACGTGAAGGATCAAAAGCATTACTCATAATTAAAATATTCATTTATTGTGATTTCCCAAATAAAAAAACGTACCAAATCTGATACGTTTTTATCCAGTATTTCTATCTATTTTTCAATAAGAAATATAAAAACAGCCAAAGATAATTATCCTTTAGATACAAATTTTGAATTTCTTAATAAATTTTCATGACGCTCTAATGCTAATTCTATGAGTTGAGTAATTAATTCAGAATAAGTGATTCCACTTGCCTCCCAAAGCTTTGGATACATACTGTTATTGGTAAAGCCTGGTAAAGTATTTACTTCATTCAGTAAAACATCACCATTTTCAGTCAAGAAAAAATCGACACGTGCAAGTCCCAAACAACCCAAAACTTTAAAAGCTTTAATCGAAATCTCACGAATCTTATTAGTTTCCTCTTCTGAAATTGAAGCAGGAATCACCACTTCAGAAGATTGATTATCTATATATTTTGCTTCATAAGAATAAAAACTAGACTTTACAACCACTTCACCACAAACACTGGCTTTTGGATAGTAATTACCCAAAACACCGCACTCAATTTCACGACCTTGAATAAACTTTTCAATCAATACTTTGCTGTCATATTGAAACGCGTTTTCTAAAGCAACAATAAACTCTTGTTCGTTTTCAACTTTACTGACACCCACAGAAGAACCTTGATTCGCAGGTTTCACAAAGACTGGAAGGCCTAAAGTATTTTGAACCTCATGGAAGCTTACTTCGTCTGGGTGGTAAGCATGAACTGTTAAAAATGGTGCAACTGCAATACCAGAACCTTGTAACAAACGCTTAGTGACATCTTTATCCATACAAATTGCCGAACTTAAAACATCCGAGCCAACAAAAGGTAGATCTAAAATTTTAAGCATGCCTTGTAATGCACCATCTTCACCTAAAGTCCCATGAATAATAGGGAAAATAACATCAATGGGCGGTAATCCTTGCGCATTTTCAATTTCAAAAATTTGAGATTGTTTTGACTGCAAATAATCTGCATGTTCACGAGGGGCGAGAGAAATTAATTTAGGATCATGACCATATTCTAAATAATGAGTAACATCTAAAATACGCCAAGCACCATCTTGGTCTATCCCAATCAAACTAAGATCAAACTTTTGCAGATCTATTGCATCCACGATATTTTGTGCTGATTGTAGTGACACACGATGCTCTGATGATTTTCCACCAAAAATTATTCCAACTCTAGTTTTTGCCATTTTTGTTTGTACCCTGATTTTAATCTTCCAAATCTTTAAATCCCGATAAATAGTTGATCAAGGACATTTTGCCTTTTGGAATGTCTTGGTGTTCTTACCACGGTAACACTGATATTCCTTTTGCATATCTATACGTTTCCACTGACCATCAATGTTTTTAAAGCTATACACACTACGAATTGAGCGCACAGAATCATCCATCAAACCTGTTTCAGTCAACTTCACTTCGGCAACAGTGGGTGATTCCACACTATTAAAATACTGACGCAACTCAACAGTCGCAAGATCCTTACGCAAATCAGGACGTTCATTTAAAACCTGACTTAATGGTGTCTCTGAACCACCCACTTTATTCATTAAATTTTGTGTTGTTGCACAGCCAGACAAAGTCACTAAACAAAATACTGAAATTAAACTCAAACGATTCATTCTGATCACCCTAAAACTAAAAGCATAGCCTAATGATGCTATGCTTTTTATACGTACACTATTTAAAAACTGTGTCTTTATAACTCATCTACAATATGGCTAACATCGAGCGCTATGATTTGTTGATCATTTTCATCAAACATCAAGGCTTGATCGCCTAGATCCAGCATATAAAAATGTCCTGCATCAGTTAGGAAATGCCAAGCAACGATCTCTTGCCCATTATATTCATGTGATGGATCACCAATGGTAATACGATCTAGCTCCTGACCTGCTTGCAGGCATAAAGCTTGAATAATTTTAAAATAACGTGGGCTGTTTTCAGCTGCTTGCTGTTTACGTTGTTCTAAATTTGGAATTTTGGCTGCAACCTGCTCTACAATCGCCAAAATCTGATCTTCATCAACAATCTGTAGCTTTGGATGTTGCTTTAACCATCGACTATTTATTTCAATCAAATCTTCACTATCATTCAATGCATAAAACTGGTCATCAAAAGCATTGAGAATATCTCGTTGCTCATTTTCACCAAAGTATTCACCCTCTAAGAACTGTTCTAATTGCTCATCCGAAAACTGATCGATTAAATCCGCACTTTGCTCAAAGAGAGCCGAATGCGCAGTCGCATTCATGGCTTTTAATCCTTCACGAACATGTTTCACCATGAACGCATCCCAACCCGTGTTATAAACGAATTGTGAAAAACCACCATTATTGACTTGAGCAAGATAGTAATCGACAAAATAACTGTATAAAGCCTCTGCGGATACTTCATCATATTCGACATAATGTTCAAATAAGCCATTTAAGCTATCAATATTGGACATAATCACATCATAGTGATCATCACTGTCTAAACTTTGTTTAGAAATTAAAATGTTATCAATGAGCATAGTTTTCAGTTTCTTATCAATATTTAAGCGCAACCAACATAACAAATTTTCAGCAATAAATGGCGACCAGCATGTAACTTTATTTTATCTTTTGTTCGGCAATAAAAAAAGCGCTTCTCTCGAAGCGCTTGTACAAATGAGCTATTTAAATCATTACAGATCAAATAACTTACCTGGGTTCATGATGCCATTTGGATCGAACACTTTCTTCAAGGCTTTCATATATTCAATTTCTTCAGCAGTCCGTGTGTAATCCAGATAAGGCTTTTTGGTCATGCCTACGCCATGCTCTGCAGAAATTGAACCGTCATATTTCTTCACAGTTTCAAACACATACTTATTTACCACCTGACATTTAGCAAAGAATTCATCTTTAGATAAATTCACAGGTTTTAAAATATTTAAGTGTAGGTTTCCATCACCAATATGGCCGAACCAGCAGATTTCGAAATCAGGATAATTTTCAGCAACAATTGTATCAATTTCCTTAATAAAAGCAGGAACATGTGTAATCAATACTGAAATATCATTTTTATACGGAGTAAATGGGGCAATCGTTTCAGAAATGTCTTCACGTAAACGCCATAAGCTTTGAACTTGTTCAAGATTTTGGCTCATCACTCCATCAAGCACCCAGCCTTGTTCCATGCAATGCTCGAAAATTTCCATCGCAGCATCCATAATCGGTTCATACGGCGCTTCAAACTCAAGTAAAACGTAGAATGGGCATTCTGTTTCAAATGGACGTTGTACATGACCACGATCCAAAACTTTTTGCATCGCCAGTTCACCAAAGAACTCAAAGGCAGTTAAATCAATTTTGCTTTGGAATGCATGTAATACAGGCATGATTGCATCAAAATCAGGAACACCCAATACCATCACTTGTAGATCATGCGGTTGGCGTTCAAGTTTAATTTCAGCTTCAGTCACTAAGCCTAAAGTCCCTTCACCACCGATGAATAAATGTTGCATTGCATAACCTGTAGCATTTTTAATCATGCCTTTGTTTAAACGCAATACATCACCTTTACCCGTCACCACGGTCAGACCAAGTACCCAATTACGAGTCATCCCGTATTTGATCACTTTAATTCCGCCTGCATTGGTTCCAATGTTGCCCCCCAATTGTGATGAACCCGCAGAAGCAAAATCAACCGGATAATACATCCCTTGTTCTTCTGCATAGTTCTGCAACTGTTCAGTCACCACACCCGCCTGAATACGTACCATACGGTCAGCTGGATAAAATTCTAAAATTTGGTTCATTTTGTCGAAGCTCACGACAATTTCACCATTGGCAGCAACAGCACCTGCCGATAAACCTGTACGGCCACCCGATGGGGTAATCGCAACATTAAACTGATTGGCCAATTGAACAATTGCTTGCACTTGTTCTGTGCTCGATGGGAAAACGATGACCGATGGCTGCGGATCAAAATGCTTAGTATGGTCTTTGCCCCAATTTTCTAAGCTGTCAGCATCGGTTTTAATTCGGTTTTCACCGACGATTTGCGTCAATTGGGTCAATAATTCAGGTGCTATCGTTACTGGAGCATTCATCGTTTTGCGGACCTAGCAAGAAGTAAATAAGAGGTTGTGCTATACAACATTCGAGATTTTAAATCAGTCTGTGAAAATTTTTCAGCATTTTTTATAGCTGAAATCGGCAGCTTTACTGATTTTAGCAGTATTTTACCTAGATGACTGCTGAGGATAAAGCACAGATTTGATTCACATTATCCACACTTTGTGTATAAAGTGTGCTTCAAGCATTATAAAAATCAATGCATTAGCATTTCATTTAATTTTTGAATAATGCTTATCAGAAATCGTAGATAAAATATCCACTGTACTGTCACAATCGAAATATCTATAGAACAAGGTCTATGGTATCATATTGCGACTAAATTTGGCCTTTGTAGCGGAGCCGTAATGAGCCAACATCTTTCACTACCTAAAGATAAAATTCGTTTCTTGTTGTTAGAGGGCGTTCATCAAAACGCAATCGACACGTTAAATGCTGCCGGATATACCAATATCGATTACCGTAAAACTGCGCTTGAGGGTGAAGCGTTGAAAGAAGCGGTTAAAGATGCACACTTCATTGGTATTCGTTCCCGTACACAATTAACTGAAGAAGTCTTTGCAGCTGCGAATAAATTAATCGCAGTGGGTTGTTTCTGTATCGGAACAAACCAAGTGAATTTAAATGCAGCCATGATTCGTGGTATTCCTGTATTTAACGCACCATACTCAAATACTCGTTCAGTTGCTGAATTGGTTCTTGCAGAATCAATTCTTTTACTTCGTGGTGTGCCTGCTAAATCTGCTTCAACTCACCGTGGTGGTTGGAACAAGTCTGCGGTAGGTTCATTTGAAACACGTGGTAAAACTTTAGGTATCGTGGGTTATGGCTCTATTGGTTCTCAACTTTCAGTTTTAGCTGAAAGCATGGGTATGCATGTCATTTATTATGATGCTGTGACTAAGCTTCCTATGGGTAATGCACGTCAAGTAGGTTCTTTAGATGAACTACTTGCAAATGCAGATGTTGTTACACTGCATGTACCCGATGTTCCTTCAACTCGTAACTTCTTTGCAAAAGCTCAATTTGCAAAAATGAAAGAAGGTTCAATCTTCATCAATGCTGCACGTGGTACATGTGTTGTTATTGAAGATTTGGCAGATGCGATTAAATCTGGTCATATTGCTGGTGCAGCTGTTGACGTATTCCCGAAAGAACCTAAAGCCAATGGTGAAGAATTTGTTTCTCCACTTCGTGGTCTAGACAATGTGATTTTAACACCTCACGTTGGTGGTTCAACCATGGAAGCGCAAGCCAACATCGGTTTAGAAGTTGCTGAAAAATTTGTTGCTTATTCAGATAAAGGTATGACTTTATCTGCGGTAAACTTCCCTGAAATCGCACTTCCATTGACTGAAGGTAAACACCGTTTACTACACATTCATAAAAACGTGCCAGGCGTGTTATCTAAAATTAACAACCTGTTTGCTGAACATGGTATCAACATTTCTGGTCAGTCATTAATGACTAAAGGTGATGTCGGTTACTTGGTAATGGATGTAGACGCAACTGCATCTCAAGAAGCACTTGATACACTTCATGAAGTTGAAGGCACAATCCGCGTTCGCGTATTGTTCTAAGACGATTTAAGCTAAAAAAACCACAGGTATTTGCCTGTGGTTTTTTTATGGGATTTATAAATCTGTCACTTCTTTCCGATAGCATTTTTTTAAGTTAAATTATTTGATTAATAAACTATTTAGCATCTTCTCTCACCCTACGCTACAAAGACAGTGTACTATCTAAAGCGCAATAAGCTTTGCAAATTACATGAGCATTTCATCTAAATTGTTTTATATAAAAAGCCTGTTGCGGAGATTTTCCTCCAAGCCCTTACTCTAAATTTCAGAAACAATGCCAAATTTAAAAAATGCACCACACCTGCAAGCTTTAATTCTATTGTTCATTGCCATGATCAGTATGCAAAGCAGTGGCGCATTAGCAAAAACATTATTTGATCAATTTCCAGTCCTTACCATTTCCGCTATGCGTTTATTGCTCGGCTCATTGATTTTGGCCGTGATTTTTAAAATTTGGCAGGTCAATTTTAAACAGGTGAAATGGTCATCCATCATCAGTTATGGTATTGCCCTTGCAGGAATGAATGCTTTATTTTACTTATCGATTCATCGTATTCCGCTCGGCATTGCCGTAGCGTTTGAATTTATTGGACCGCTCAGTGTGGCCCTATTTCATGCACGGAAAAAATTCGATTTTATTTGGGTTGGGCTTGCAGTACTTGGACTGGTTTTACTGTTTCCATTTGATCAGGCAAAGCAAAGCCTCGATCCTATTGGCATTGCCTTTGCCTTAGCTGCTGGCGCTTGCTGGGCGCTGTATATTATTGCAGGTCAACGACCATCAGGGGTTTCTGGAAACCATACTGTATGCTTGGGGATGTTTTTAGGCATGTTGTGTCTAATGCCGATCGCCTTATTTTCTGGGATGCCTTTACAGGTTTTTGAACCTTCAAATTTAATTTATTTTATTGCGTTGGCGATCTTGGCAAGTGCATTACCGTTTTCATTGGAAATGATTGCATTAAGAAATTTATCTGCTTTAAGTTTTGGCACACTAATGAGTCTTGAGCCTGCAATTGCCGCATTCTCAGGGTTTATTTTCTTAAATGAACAATTATTATGGACACAATGGTTGGCCTTAGCCACTATCATTAGTGCATCGATTGGTTGCACTGTAACCACACAAAAAGCACGGCTTAAAGAATAAAAAACCATCTCGAAAGATGGTTTCTAAACAGTTAATTGTATGACTTACCGAAAAGGCATCCCCATAAATAATTTTATCAAGACATTCGGATCTAACTCTGACTCATATGCAATTTGTGCAATCAAATCTTTGTCATTGTCTTTGATCAGTGCATAAATGCTTAAATAAGTAATAGGGCCTTTTCCAGCTGAACCAAAACCTGAATATTTACTTGGTAATTGAATCTGCGTCGGTTTTCCATAGATTGCATTATAAGTTAAGGTCTCCTCTGTACCATCTATGCTATATACCATGATTTCTATATTGCACGACTTTCCAATTAATTCAGGAACAACTTCCCAATTGCCATTAGGTTCTACAGTGGTTCCATTTGAAGGATCCTCAATCATACTGGTACAGACAATAGGGAAACTCAAACCTTGATTACTCGCATAAACAACTTCACGATCCGTCAAGATAATATCAACATTACCTGTTAAACCTGAGGTTTTCTGGCCTTTAAAACGTACCCATTGATTATTTTCAAAAATGACATTGGTTTGCGCAGACCAATCCAACTGCCCATCTGGATCTTTTATACCTGTGAGTAAACGACCGCCATCTTGTGATATTGAAAAATCAAACTGGCCATTTATTTTGCCAATACATGCCACGGACGTCCCATTGGGTAGTGCACATTTAACAAAATGATCTGTGGTTGATTTTCCAAGATCAATAATCACATTACCTGAGGTTGTCGATATTTTTTCACCCAGCATTGTGCCTGTTAGATCTTTTGCAGTCCAATAAATTGAACCACTCGAAGGCATATTGACCACCGTCAATCCTTCTTTAGGAATACTGTTGGATTTGGTTAAAGATGAACCATCATTTAAGCTGATTTTTGCAGTCACATTGCATGGAATCCCCTCACCATTGGATTGACACTGCACAAAGACTGAACCTGCATTTACAAATTTAAAATCCCAATTCCATGTTGAAAAATGCTTCACTGTTGCATGTACTGCAAGGCCTGTAGGTGATTGATTTGACGTCGTCACCTGCCCGACACCCTCTTCAATCCACAAACCACTCGCTTGGTCAAAATACCACATTGGAATTTGTGTACCTGCCTTCATCTCTTGATTATTGATACTCTTTATAGGCAGGTTCATTTGAAGATCTGCTGTTTTACCAGCTGCAAGTTGTAATTCCTGACCACCCGCATCTTTAAATGTGGCTGTAATCATTCCCGCACTGATCAAATCTACAATATTGCCTTGTGCATCGCGTGCTACACCATTGGCAGGCATTGCATTTAAATCACGATTGGTAATATCCCATGGAGTAAATTCAACAGTCACAGCGCCGGTAGCAAGACTGCCATCTGCTTTTACAAAAGCGTTGGCGGGGATGCTAATACTTGCACCCAAATTTAAGGATTGAATCACTTGAGCGTCAGAGATCTCTGCCACAGGGACAACTTGTTTAATAACCAATAAATTTGCTGAGATTGCTTTTAAATTGGCAACATCATAAACAATCGACTGCGAGATAAAGCCTTGTTTTTCAAATTTAGCCACCACTTTTTGTGTGTTTTGAGGAAGTATCAGATTCAAAGTCGCATGACCATTTTGATCTGTTTTAACACTTTGCCCCTGTATTGTAATATTTGTATTTGGAATCGAAGCGCCATCAACCGTTTGAGCTGAGACTAAAACCTCACGGTTTATCGTTGTTGCTCCCTGTTTTACTTCTATTTTCTGTGTAGTTGAATCAGTCCGACCTGCTAGGTCTGTTATCGTCAGGCTCACGGTATATTGACCAACTTTCGTATAAGTATGTTCAACTGTAGCACCTGTTCCGCTTGAACCATCTCCAAAGTTCCAAGCATAGCTACGAATTGCACTGGCTTCTTTTGTTTGATCAACCGTACTTTTCGTTCCATCAAATTTGACAACTTCACCGATACTTGGCGCTGTTGGACTATATTCAAATTTGGCTGTAAGACCCTGTTCAAATTTAGTTGAAGAGTTACAAGCCAACAAAAGTAAGCTTACCCATGCAAAAAGAAACCATTTTATATAATTTTTCGATCTCATCATTGTCATCACCTTATTGTTATTTAATTCGCGATATCCATCACGATATTTTATTTTACTGTGTATTAATTATTAATAATAGCGATTTAATCTTAAAAATATTTCAATATTTTTCTCAATCAAACGCCGTTGATACTTGCTGTATCAAAGCAAGTGATAACAAAAAATTTGATTGAATATCGATAAATGAAAGAATACTTCTGATTAGAAATAAATATTTTTCATTATATTTCAAAATCTTATATTTATGTGTTTAATAATTGATGCTTTTATATGTATGTATTTTTTAATTAAAGACTTATTTTTTCCACAACACAGCTAAAATTTAAGTAATAGCCATATAAAATTCACTACAATGAAGAGTCTGAACGCTTAAAAATTTTTAAACAATAGAAAAATCAAGTTATGACTTTAGAACAAACACTTGTTTTTCTATCGGGCGGTTTTGATCTATTTCAATAAGGCTTAGTTCACTTCCAAAACAAGCGCCCGTATCTAGAAAATAGCAATTATGCTTCTTGGTGACAAAATCAACCACGGTATGACCTAGAAAAACCTGTTCTACCCCGACAACCGTTGAATAACGCATAAAGCGTTTATTTTTAATTCGCCCTCTACCCCATAACGCTAATTCGCGACTTTTAGAGCGTGTGGCGACTTTAAACGCATCCCAATCATTTAGATCTATATCGGCATGCACAAAGCCATACTTCTTATTTTGATAAATGACTTCTAATAGTATGGGTAAAGTGTTTAATTGATCGATGACTTGTTGCCGCTGATCCGAACTTAATGCATAAAACCATTCTCCACCATGATGCGCATGCATATCTTTCATCATCGGATCGATCTGCGACAATAAGCACATTTCTTCATGATTGCCTAAAACAGCTTTAAACCAAGGCTCTGCAAGCAGATGCAAACATTTCAAACTGTCAGGACCACGATCAACAAGATCCCCTACAGCAATCAATAGATCCTTTTCAAAGTTAAATTGAACCCGTTTAAGCTGTTGCATCAACAAATCATAACAACCATGTATATCGCCTACCACAAACAAGCGACCTGTCTCATGGGTATAGGTCGCTACATGCGCGAGCTTGTGTTGCGATAATTCAGACATAAACTGATCTTTGATTAAAACTCAATTGAAGCTGCTTCAATATGCTGGTTTTCTTTGGCTAAATCCAAGTATTTGCTGGCAGTTTTTTTATTTTTACGTACCCCGATCCCATCTTTATAAATTTTAAATAATTCAAAATAAGAGTCAATATCGCCGTGATCGGCAGCTTGTTTAAACAAATCTGCACTTTGGGTCAGATCAGCCTCTACACACTTACCTTCCTGATACATTTGTGCCAATAAGAAAAAAGCACGTGGAACTTTCAACTCTTTGGCTTTGTTTAACCAGAATAATGCCCCATCCGCATTGTTTTGACGTTGCTCAAAAATCGACATACACAGCATGGCCTGAACATGACCTTTCTCTGCAGCGGAATTTAGTAATGGAAGGTGATGTTCATGTTCTAAAGGCAATAACATCGACAATTCAAACTGTGCATCTGGATGGTTTTGCATTGCAGCACGTTCTAACCAAGAAATGCCTTGATCAAGATTTTTCTCAGTTCCCATACCATAGCGTAAACACTGTGCTAAAGAATATTGAGCTGGAACATTGCCTGAAACAGCAGCATGCGATAATAAATCAAAAGCGAGTGCTGCATATTCTTTCTGCTTTTGCTCAGTTTTGGCATTTTCCGAATTTTTTAACAGTGTCACTGCAGCTAAATAAGCAGATTCGATATGTCCATTTTTTGCAGCTTTAAGTAAAAACTCTTGCACAACTGCTGCATCCGCTTTAGCACTTTGTTGTTCAATAAGTGCGCGAACATAGCAGCCAAATGGATCATTATGTTCTTGCGCGATATCGGCATATTTTAAAGCAGCAGCAAGATTGTTCTGTTTTAAATAACTAAACGCCAATAAAGCACAGGAAAAATGGTCTTTTTCAGCAATTTTTAACAATTCATTTTGTACTTTGATCGAATCAAACCCTGAAAACTCTACAAAAAACTTCAGGCTGTTTTGATGCTGGTTTTTTAAATAATTATTTAAAAGTAATAAGTACGCAGACTGTGGATCCTGTGACAATTGTTGTTGTGCATAAACAAAAATTGCTTCTGGATGATTCAGTTGAACTGCCTGTTGCAAATGCATTAGGGCTTGTGCTTTGGTCAATTGATCTGTTGCATTGTTCAAGCCAAGATAAGCAAGTTCTAAATGAGCCAATGCATGATTAAGCTTTGCTGCATGTTGAAAAAAAAGAAGAGCTGACTGCACACTTTGATTTACATAACGGCCTAAAACATGCCACTGTCCTAACAAAGTACTTGCAGGTGCAAAATTCTGATTAGAGGCATTGACCAACAAATCAACACGCGCTTGAGCGTCTTGCTCATTTTGGGCAAGACCTTGTTGTTCTAATTTAAGTACATCGATATACCAAGTTTCTGCTTGTGAAAGTTCTGTCGCATTTAAGCCTAAATTTTCAGTTTTATTGGTGTTTCCTGACATCTTTTATTCCTAACACATGTGCCATTGCAAGTATAATCATTCCCATCTTACAGAGGACTCGGCTGAATCTCAAAGGGAAATGTTGAATCAATATTCATCTATTCGCGAAATACTCAAATAAATCCGAGAAAGTGCTAAAATCTGTACAATATTTTTCTTCACCTTAGATATGCCAAATTCTCAACTCACTGCTGTGCTCTTCATGGTTTTATCTATGGTGGCTTATCAGATCAGTGCCTCATTTGCGAAACAGTTATTTGAGGTTTTAGATCCGATTACCGTCGTGACCTTAAGATTATGTTTTGCGTCTATTTTAATTATTTTAATGTTCCGTTCATGGAAAATTATCAAGCGTTTACCTTATCTAAGATGGAATGAGCTACTTTATTATAGCGGTTCAGTCTGTTTGATGAATGTGCTGTTCTATGCCTCTTTAGGCAAATTGCCTCAAGGTATTGCTGTTGGACTAGAATTTTTAGGCCCTCTGACTTTGGCACTGCTCTCGATTAAACAAAAAACTGACTATATTTGGGTATTTCTTGCCATCATCGGTATTGCATTGATGGTGCCTTGGCAAGATGCGACCGCACATAACTTTTCCTATCTTGGTGCTGCTTTTGCTTTGGGTGCAGGTGTCTGTTGGGCAAGTTATATTTATTTTGGGCAAAAAGTTGTACGACAAAATATTGGTATGCATGCGCTGAGTATTGCAATCGTCTTGTCGGCCTTGGTTATGCTGCCAATCAGTGCTGTACATAACCCAGATGCCTTGCTACAAACACAGTACTGGGGCAAAGCTTTGCTGATTGCACTTTTAGCAACAGCGATTCCGTATGCCTTAGATCTGCTTGCTTTAAAACAATTAAGCAAAATGAGCTATGGTACTTTATCGAGTCTATCTCCTGCACTTGCCGCAATTTCAGGTATGGTATTACTGAATGAACATATTACTGCTTGGCAAACCGCTGCTTTAATCTGCATTATGATTGCGTCGGTAGGGGTAACATTTAGAGCGGCGAAAAGCTCAGATACCCACTAAAACATTCTCAATACTGCCCCACTGCCAGTCATATAGAACCTCGACCATATTTACGCGATCTTTAGGAAGAGAGGAAGATCAGCGTAAATATATGATGGATGAGAAGCATCTCATTAACTAAAAAAGTAAATATCGTTCAGCAATCTGCTCATCATTCTCTGGATACTTTATAGCTTCAATTTTATTCAGTTTGCCTTTGTAAACAAGTCAACGAAATACCAGCCAATAGACTTAGCCAACCAAGCGGATAAGGTCTTTTGCTTTATACTTTTTATATTCCGATAAATACTTCTTCGCTAAGTTTAATTTTTGATTTTCATCTAAAATCTTTAGCGCTTTTTGAAAAAAAGAATGCTCTTCTTGTTGAATATGATGCGCGATGATTTCAGATAATCGTTTCGCCAAAACCAACCAGCGAGAGTGGCTAAAATCTGTTTGCTCTAGTGATTGTAATATTTCATCCATCTCATGATGTTCAGCCAGTGCCAAACGGGTAATATTTAAACCTGAATCCGTCATCATTAACGGAATATAAAAATAGCGATCTTCCGCAATCGCATGAGCAAATAATTCATTTTTTAATAAATTAAAAATTTTCCTTCGTTCAGGACTATCGCCTGAGGTATGCGTTAATTGTTCTGACAAATCCTTCTGAATGATATGGCTTTCTCTCAAAGCCTCAAATATATTCATCTAAATCCCTCTTTTTATGATATTTACCTTCCATTGCTTCGGTCTGTGATTTTTCGATCAAGAAACCAACAATCTTAGAAGACAAATCAAAAAAAAGCCTTACAAAATTTAAGCTTTTTTGTATCAAAAAAAATTAACCAGAGAATCTAGCAAATTACGCGACAAACATTTGATAGGCCAAGCGACAAATCAAAATGCTGACTAAAATCAGAAATAGAATACGAATAAAACCACTGCCATATTTCAGTGCCATTTTCACACCAACCAATGAACCACACACATTGGCAACAGCCATCAGCAGACCCAATTGAAATAGCACATGCCCAGTAGGAATAAAGAAACTCAATGCGGCAAAGTTGGTCATGAAATTACCAATTTTTGAGAGCGCCGATGCATGTAAAAAGTCAACTTTCAGATAACGAATAAAATAGAAGATGAAAAAACTACCCGTGCCCGGTCCAAATATCCCATCATAAAAACCAATCAATAAACCACCAACGCCCGCGATCAATAACATTTTATGGGTGATTTCTTGTTGGAAATGAACTTGTCCAAATTGCTTCTTAAAAAATGTATAGATTGCGATCACAATCAGCATAAATAAAACAAATGGTCGCAAAATCTCTTGTGGAATGAGTGAGACACAAGCAGCGCCACCAAATGAGCTAATAAATGCAGTGATTCCAATCACTGCCAACAGCTTCCACTGAATTTTGACTTGTTTTAAGTATGAAAAAGCAGCCGAAGCCGTTCCACAAATCGAAGCCAGTTTATTGGTTCCAAAAACTGTGGCGGTAGGATAATGCGGTAAAGCACCCATTAACGCAGGAATTTGAATCAGCCCCCCACCTCCAACAGCGGCATCAATTGCCCCTGCACAAAAGGCAAAGAATACTAAACTGAGGATAATATCAAATTCCATAACATTCACTTATTTTTTAAAGGCGTCTATTAACGCTGGGAGACTTAACCGTACTCTGGCTTAATCCAGCTTTAACTTAATCAGGCTTAGATTTTAAACTGCGTTATTTTCTAACAATCAAACCAAATTAAAGATTTAGCACGCGTTTAGGCACTAAACGCTTTTTATCGGTAATTTCAGCCAAGCCTAAACATTTGTCGCCATCAAAAACCAAAACTTCAGCTTCAGCAACATGCTCAATATTGCTTTCCATACCGCGGCTAAAATATTCCGCACGACCCTCAGGCACCTGAACTTTAGGAAAATGATCAATTGGTGCATAGACAGGCAACAACAAGGCTTCACGCGCTTGTTCAGTCAAGCTTTCCAAATGTTCAATGGTATATTCTGGAATCAAATCAAAATGCCCGGTTTGAGTTCGATTTAAATACGTTAAATGTCCGTAAGTTCCCAATGCTTTGGCAATGTCTTCACCCAAAACTCGAATATATGTTCCTTTAGAACAAGTAATATCCAAGGTCAGGCTGTGCTGATTAAACGCAATCAGCTCAATGGCAAAAATATGAATTGGGCGTGCCTCACGTTCAATCTCAATGCCCTGACGCGCCAACTCATATAAAGGACGGCCTTGTTTTTTTAAGGCTGAATACATTGGCGGAACTTGTTGAATATCTCCAGTAAATTGCGCCAAAACCTGTTGAATACTGTCTTGGCTTAATTCAGGTACGGCCTTTTCAAGTAAAACCTCGCCTTCAACATCACCCGTGGTCGTACTATGCCCGAGCTGAACAGTCGTTTGGTAACGCTTGGTCGAATCTAACAGATAGTGTGAAAATTTAGTCGCTTCACCTAAACAGATTGGTAAAAGTCCAGATGCCAAAGGATCAAGCGCCCCTGTATGCCCTGCCTTTTGAGCGCGATACAACCATCGCACTTTTTGTAGCGCCGCATTTGAACTTATGCCTAAAGGCTTATTCAATAAAAAAACACCACTGATATGGCGACGCGGTATTTTCTGAGCTTTTGAAGACATATTGGTCTGGATACGGAGAATAATGCGCTATTTTAGCAAAAACCATTCGTCTATTTTTACAAATTTTCTGTTTGAAATTTCGAATTCTATGGCAAATTATTTTTTCAATAAAAAATCTAAAAATAGTAGGAATATTAGATGGATCTATCTAAAAAAATGATTGGGATCATCATTGGTAGTCTCTTGATCATTCTTTTAGCCGTAATTTTTTGGCTAAAACCCAATACAGAATCGACTGAAACACCGCCAGCTTCAGAAAAAGCACATGAGCAACAGATGGGGCAATTGGCTTCAACCCAACTTCCAGCATCCGAAGCACTGAGCTTTGCCAGTAAAAGCCAACAAGACACGCAAATTAATTGCCAAATCCGTGCAGATGCCTCCAATCGCTTAATTGTCAATGAACAGACCAAAGATTGCTTTGAATATTTCATCACCCAATATGGTGAAAAAAGCATTGAGCAAATCAAAACCGATTTTCTCAGCTATACCAAAATCAGCTATAAAGAGCCTCTGCTATCGCAGTTAAATGATCTCTGGACACGTTATATTGATTACAGAAGTAAATTAGGCGATTTACAAGCACCCACCGCAGATAAAGAAAGCGCAAAGTATTATCAGCAGATTTTAGTCAATACTCAAAACTTAAGAAAAAAATTCTTCTCAGATTATGAAATTCAAGGCTTATTTGGTACACAAGATACCTATGACCGATATACGGTAGACCGCTTAGAAATTATGGATAATCAAAAATTATCTGCGGCTGAAAAAGCGCAAAAACTCAAAGAACTTTTTGAGCAACTCCCTGAAGACTGGAAAGAGAATTTACAACAACTCAATCAACTTGAAGACTTAAGAAAGTTGACAGCGGAGATTAAGGCACGTGGTGGTTCTGCACAAGAGATCCGTCAAATGCGTACCAATCTGGTGGGACCTGAGGCGACACAACGCTTAGAAACGCTTGATGTACAAAGAAATGATTGGAAAGGCAAAGTTAATCAATACCTTGCCGAGCGTGACAATATCCTCAAAAGTAATCTGAGTGATTCAGCCAAACAGCGTGCTGTAGAACAATTGAAATCACAACAATTTGCAAATCAACAAGAGCAACTCAGATTACAAACTTTTGAAACTGTGCATGATCAGGGAGGCAAATTACCCTTTGCAAATTAGCCATGAAATACATAGCACATCGCTAAAATGATGAAAAAAGCGAAAACAAAAATATTTAGATTATGCGTTTATAGCACGTTTTATGGCTTGAGTTTGCAAGCCAGACTCAAGTATCTCTGTAGATTTATGACTCAGGGATACCTTCAAGTCTGCGGATACAAAGTGGAAAATAATATTAACAACCATCTATAAGGAGGACGCACACAAACTAAAAACTTGCTCGGGATTGACACGATTTCAATGCAACTTGCACCTTTGGTTTAGAGCAATAACGATAAAGATGGTATGCCAATCGCTTGAGATCATAAGGGTTGTAAGCAACTTTTAGCTTATAACATAGACTTCATGTCAATCAACAATTCACTTAAAAACAACAAGAGTATTTTAATATGAAATTTAAGATCAATATTTTCGCCCTGAGTTTAATCATTGGATTAAGTTCGATGACTGCATCTGCATCTGGCTTACAAACTGTAAATCCACGTTATGTCAGTTCAAACTATGCAAAAACCAAATATCCGATTGTATTTAATCATGGAATGTTCGGTTTCACACGTCTAGGGCCTTCATCCTTTGGCATAGATTATTTCTATCAGATCCTCCCTGATTTAGCTCGCAATGGCGCAAAAGTTTATGCGACACAAGTCTCCCCATTGGAATCGACACAGCTTCGTGGTGAACAGCTCTTACAGCAAGTCGATGAAGTCATCGCACTGACTGGCTCACCCAAAGTCAATCTAATTGGACATAGTCATGGTGGTCCAACAATTCGTTATATTGAAATCGTTGCACCCACAAAAGTTGCTTCTTTAACTGCTGTTGCAGGGGCAATTAAAGGTTCTAAGATCGCGGATGATATTTTAAGTAACCGAGGTGCAAATACGCTTCTGACAATTTTTAGTCAACATATCTTAGCACCAGTGATTACGCTTCTCGAAGGTAATCCATCCCTCCCCCTCAACCTAAATAATTCTTTACAAAGTGTGAGTGAAAAAGGGGCTGCTGAATTTAATGCAAAATATCCAAGTGCTGCGATTCCCAAAGACTGTGGCAATGGTCAAAAACTAACAGCCAATGGTGTTTATCATTATTCTTGGACAGGTAGAGCTCAATTCACCAACATTTTTGATGTTATGGATGGCGTCATTTCTACACTCGCGCCTTTGTCTTATAAAAATCTAGACAATGACGGCATGATGAATCGTTGCAATACGCATTATGGACAAGTGATTCGAGATAATTATCGTCAAACGCACATGGATGAAATCAATCATGTTTTAGGTCTACGTGGAATATTTTTTGCACCAAACCCACTTGCTCAATATCGTCAGCATGCTAATCGTCTGAAATTACAAGGCTTGTAAATATTGCCGATGAGAGGCGATAAAATGTACTGTTCATTCAGTATATTTTATAGTTGAATAGTAAATGATTCTGGATTCAAATTTTATACTGAACATCGTATTGAATTTCGAATTCCAGAATCTGATTTGATATGAGATTTAAAAAAACAAAGAAGTTAAAGTTTGCGTTCCTGCAAACATGATCAGAATCAAGGCTTTACACTCAATACATTTAAAATTGAGGTATGTAAATCGCCCAATAATAAAATAGATGGAGTTTTAACATGAAATATGGACGTATTATCGCGAGTCTACTGCTGGCGAGTACATTATCAACCACATATGCATCTAATAATGCGCAAAAAGTGACTGTCAGTAAAGTAAACTCGGACTATGCAAAAACCAAATATCCTGTGGTATTTGTGCATGGTATGGCTGGGTTTATTCGTGCTGGCGATGTTTTAGGACTAGACTACTGGTATCAAATTTTACCAGATTTGGCTCGTAACGGCGCCAATACATGGGCTACGCGAGTATCACCCTTTAATTCTACTGAAGTCCGTGGTGAGCAATTGGCTCAGCAAGTCGAAGAAATTCTGGCAATTACCGGCAGTCAAAAAGTTAATCTGATCGGACATTCGCATGGTGGCCCAACCAGCCGCTATGTCGCAGGCATCATGCCTACCCAAGTTGCATCTGTGACTGCTGTTGGTTCACCACAAAAAGGGAGCCCTGTTGCAAACATTATCTTAAGTATAGAAGGCACGCCACTTCAAGGTCCATTAGTGAGTGTGGTCAATTTATTTTCAAAAGCAATTGTCTGGGCGCAAGGTCTTAACCCCAAAGAACTTCCTCATGATGCGTTAGCAGGTGGGAAAAGCCTCACCATTGAAGGTTCTGCACTATTTAACAATAAATTCCCGATGGGTGTCGGTACCACAGCTTGTGGTGAAGGGGCTTATCAAGAAAAAGGGATTCAGTTCTATTCATTTACGGGCAATACCGCCGTTACAAATCTTCTCGACTTGGATTCTGCCCTACTTGGCACAAGCCTATTAATTAACGCAGGTCGTGATAATGATGGCTTAGTCTCAAGATGTAGTGCCAAATTCGGTAAAACGATTCGTGATGATTATCGTTGGAATCACTTAGATGAGGTCAATCAAATTTTAGGATTACGTGCAATTTTTTCACCAGACCCAGTACAAGTCTATCGTGAACATACCAATCGCCTGAAACTACAAGGACTTTAACTGTAGCAAGAAACAAAAAATGCGCCAAATGACGCATTTTTTAGCTGTAAAGCAAAGTTAAAATTAACCTTGTTTACGCGCTGGTAATTTTTCACGAATACGCGCAGCTTTACCAGACAATTCACGTAGGTAATAAAGCTTAGCACGACGAACGTCACCACGACGTTTCACTTCGATTTTAGCAACGATTGGAGAGTGAGTTTGGAATACACGCTCAACACCAACACCGCTAGAAATTTTACGTACTGTGAACGCAGAGTTCAAGCCACGGTTTTTCTTCGCAATAACTACGCCTTCAAAAGCCTGAAGACGCTCACGATCACCTTCTTTTACTTTTACTTGAACGATAACTGTGTCACCAGGAGCAAAAGTTGGGAGGTCAGTTTTTAACTGTTGGTTTTCAATTGCTTGAACTAAAGGATGTTTACCACTCATTGTGGGAATCTCCGTTTTGCGGGACAGAAGAGGTCTGCACAACCGCTGGGGATAGAGGCTAAATCGCGTATCAACCCGTTTATCTTTCCCTTTATTGCTGATGTTATTCAGATCAATAAAGAGCCTAATATAAGTACTTAATCATAAGTATTTTCTTGAAGCCGACTTCTTATGGAACTCACATTCCGCAGGACAACAATGATGAATTGTTGTATTCCTAATAAGAAGTACAGCTTCTGACGTGCGTTGAAACAAACATAATCAATGCTTGCCTACCCTCGCTCATCTTTTAGCCATTTTTTTTGCTGCTTGGTCAACTCAACTTGTTCCACCAACTCAGGTCGGCGTTCTAAAGTGCGTTGATAGCGTTGCAAAAACCGCCATTTCTCAATATTGGCATGGTGCCCTGACTTAAGTACTTCAGGAACATCCAAACCTTCAAAATGATCTGGCTTGGTATATTGTGGGCAATCTAAAAGACCATCCACAAATGAGTCTTGCACTGCGGATTGTTCATCTGACATGGTATTCGGCAAACGTCGAATAATACTGTCCAATAAAACCATCGCCGGGAGTTCACCGCCTGATAACACGTAATCTCCAATCGACCATTCCTGATCAACATATTTTTGGATCAAACGCTCATCAACCCCCTCATAACGTCCACACAGCACAATTAATCCGTCATATTCAACAAATTGTTGTACTGCAGGTTCATTTAAGGTCTGCCCTTGTGGTGACATATACACCACAGGAACATGAACTGCACCTGCTTGCTTTGCAATCTCTTTTGCATGGTGGATTGCTTTTGCCAAAGGCTCAGCCATCATCACCATGCCAGGACCACCACCAAATGGACGTTCATCCACTCGCTTGTAGTTACCCTCAGCAAATTCTCGCGGATTGATACAATGAACTTGTACAATGTCACGCTTTGCCGCTCGCCCGCTAATTCCGTACGCTGTAATCGCTTCAAACATTTCAGGAAAAAGCGTAATGACTGCAAAAAACATCGCAGACTCCTCTATTTTCCTGCTGCGCCAATCCTTATCGGATTAGAAATCTACGCCCCAATTGACATAGATACGACCAGCTTCGAGATCAACGCGTTGCACCACATCTTTATGCCATGGAATCATTCGCTCTTCGCCATCGATGCTATCTGCTGTTGCACGAACAACCATGACATCATTGGCGCCTGTTTCAAACAATTCGTGGATTTGACCAAGATTTACTTCCTGCTCTTCATCATTCAGACCTAATACGATTAGACCTTTTAAATCAGACCAGTAATACTCGTCCACGCCTGCTTGAGGCAGTTGCGATTTTGAAATCCAAACATTCGCGCCAACTAAGCTGTCTGCTGCGGTGCGATCACTCACACTTTTCAACGAAACAACCAAGCCTTTACCATGTGGTTTCCAACGTTTTACGTCTACAATTTGCCAACCTGCTTTGGTCTCAATGTACCAAGGAAGGTAGTCAAATATGTTGCTCATAGGTTCTGTATTGGAATAGACCCAGAGCCACCCATTTAATCCATATGCTGAACGTAGCTGTCCAATCTGAATACGATCTTCGGGCACATTCTGTGCTGGTGTCATGGGCTTACTGCCTAATTAAAGATTTAATTATGCAGTAGCTGCAGCTTTCTTAGCTTGAGCAGCTAAAGAAGCAACACGTTCAGACGGTTGAGCGCCTTGAGCAACCCAGTGAGCAAAACGGTCAGCATCTAAACGAAGTTTTTCTGCTTTACCTTGAGCTGTAGGGTTAAAGAAACCAATACGTTCGATGAAACGACCGTCACGCGCATTGCGGCTATCAGTTACGATTACTTGATAGAACGGACGTTTTTTAGCACCACCGCGTGCTAGACGAATTACAACCATGATAGAACCTTATAGTTTTTACGGATTATCCTTGTACCGACCATCGATACATTTCAAACCCCTTTCATAGAGGGCAATATTTTACGTTATCTTTGTCATGAAAGAAAGATCAAATTTTATTTATCCACAATTTTGAATTTAATTTTTATTTGCCGTCCCAATTTGTGGTTGCTGATGGGGTGCAAGTGGTACCTTTGCTCCAACATTTTTGGCCTTGGCTATCTAATCCGACATCACCATTTCCGGCTTGCTGAGAACCCGCTATTGGAGCAGCATTTAAAGACCAAGTTAAATTATCTTTAGAAACTTCTAATTTAACTTTATATTTTGCTTCTCCAACACTTGGATAATCTTCTTCAAATGCTCCATTTTCCAATTTGGCATCTTTAAATGTCCCTTTCGCCATTTTATAATTGGATATATTTCGGGCAATTTGAAGCATTTCACTTTGTGCATCAACTCTATTGGTCTTAATTATATAGTCTTGATATGCTGGATATGCTATCGCAGCCAAAATCCCTATAATTGCCACAACAATCAATAGCTCAATTAAAGTAAAACCTTTTAATTTCATACTTTTCACCATGATGTAATATCACTACCTGTACATGCTGTAAAAGTTACACTGTCTTTCGTCTTACAACGAACTCCCTCACTCGTCATGAGTAAATTATAATTTTTAACATCTGTACTTTCTGCCTTTATTGCCCAACCAAATCCTGATGTAGCTGAACTTTTGAGCGACAAAGTCGGATCAGTCAAATCTTTGAGTGTAATTTTGTACTTAACCATATCCCCAGTTGATCCAACAGGTGTTGAAATCTCGTCTGACGAGTTAGAGCTATATAAATCTTTTAAATCAAAATTTTGATAGGTGAGATTCTTAGATTTAAATATCTCCAACTGATTTGCAATTTTCTGCATTTCCTGCTGCGCTTGTGCGGCTGCAGCTCTTCTAACGTGATCCTGATAGTTTGGATAAATAATAGCAGCTAAAATTGCAATGATAACAATAACAACCATCATTTCTATCAATGTGAAGCCATGATTATTTCTGTGACAAGTTTGACTTATCACATTCTCATATTGATTAGTTATTCTTAGCTTCAACATATTTCTCATACCATCGAATAGGGTTTAAGATTTTATTACATTCCCATCTTCCTTTGCCTTGTTGTAAGCCCAGCAAAGTTAAGGCTCCACAATTATTACCCGTATTACTCCCACCACTAGTATCATCTGGACCAAAAGTAATACCTTGTATACCTGGTCCTAAGACATTTTGATTCTTGCCATCTACAATCTGAAAACCAGTGCTCTTTTCAAGACTCCAATCAACCACGCCTTTTGAATCCAAACAGGCTCCATATGGTAAGCAGAACTGTTGAGTATTACTTTCACCAATAATTCGAGGTTGACAAGGATTCTGTCGATCAACAATACCCGTACCTTCAGGGTCATAAATTGGAACAATTAGTCTTCCCGTCATCGCTACTGGTTCTTCTTCAAATGCTTTCACGCCTCCCGCAGTTCGTCCAGATACTGGATTTCCATTCTGATCACTAGAGAGTGAGCGATACCATCCCTGCATACCTGTTTTAGCGTATGGGAAAAAAGTCGAAGAAATGATACCTGTGATATTTTGCGGATTTTCCTTAAGATATTTCAAAGAAATATCAACTGATTTTAAGTCAATATCTTTATATGCGCCGGTTTTAGGATCTTTGGTACCTGTAATCAATCCACTATCTGCAATATCACGATCAATCAATCCATAAACTTTATTTGTTGGGCGCCCAGTTAACTCATTTAAAGGCAACATGAGTTCACGACCTTTATTCGGTGAAACATCCAATGGTGTACTACGATCACCAGACGCAATACCAACCATAACAAATGTTGAGCCTGCCTCATCATGTACAGTTAACGTTGGTGGTTGATAAAAACGAGATTGATCTCCATTTGTAATACTTGTTCCATCGGCTTTTGTTGCAAGATTTGCTAAACGAACAACTCTTTTCCCAAAGGATGCGACTGGAGTATTTTTGGCATTATTTAAATCAATACGAAATACTTGCCCACCTAAATCACCAAAATAGAGGTGATCAACTAAGCCATCCCCATCTCGATCCAAAGTACTGATTCTACTAACAATACTATGGGTCATATTTGCATTATTCGTATTAGCACCTGAATTACTTGCCCACCAAATTCTTTCGCCAGTTTTTGCATTGATAATATAAACTGCATTACCATCTGCCTGTGCTTTATTGTTACATGATGTAGATGGATAATCTGTATTGGAATTTGATGAGTTCAATTTAAATCTTGGATTTTCATAGCACATATCATAACCACCACCCACAATCATCACTCGGGTAATTTGGTTGTTATAACGAATATTGGCTAGTACAGGTTTAGACCAAGTTTGCCCCATGCGAGTGTAGTCACCTGCCCCACCAAGAATACGGAAAAGTAATTTAGGTGCGCTTGGGTTAAGGACATCTAAGCCATAATAGCTTGTTCCTCCCATACGCATTCCACCATACACATTCATCTTATTTGCAACGACCGATGTATCCGTATCGCTTCCGCTAGTCACCTTATAGTCTGAATCAGCAATCCATGCCCCATTAATCCCTTGTGTCACACCGTTTACATCAGATTCCCCCTTTCTTAAAGCTTTTGATAAAGTACTGTCCTGTAAAATTTCAGCAGGGACAAATACCATCTGCTCTTCACCAGTCAAAGAGTTTACGATACGTAAGGCACCTTCCATGCTTCCATAAAGTACAGACTGATCACGTGTAGACTTTAAATTACCATCTGCATCTAATGTTCCCTTATAAGTCATTTGTACTGGAAAAGAATGAATACTTGCCCCCATAGATGTAAAAGCATCTTTAGGGGTATCTAAGCTATTTGGAAGCTGTGTAGAACTTAGACTTAAGTTATAACCTAGATAATTTAATAACTTTAATTGAATATCTAATGTTAAATTTTTCAATCGACTATCTGTCTTAAACTTATCCAATAAATTAGTTGGGGTTGTTACAGACTGAGTCACTAAAAATAAATCTGAATTTTTATCTGTCGAAGTAATTACACCACCTGATGCCACAGTTTTAATATCTGAATAAAGTGGTCTATAACCATTAGGGCTCGCAAGTGTTGGCAATTTAATTTTTGAATAGACCCCACCCGCTGTAATACCATCGCCATCTGTGAGTGAAGTACTGTTCCAAATATCTTGAGAGTTTGGATTGAGCAATCCATTGCTTTGAAAAACAAAATTGCTTCCAGATTTTAAAGCTCCTCCTTGAATATTGTATTTTTTTAAGTTTCCTGTCCAAGTAATATTTTGAGTCCCAGGTTTTGGCTCTAAAGCTCTCAAATAACCATACGGTTGGAAAGATTGTGGACTTAAGGCATCCACAGGAACAGAAATTGCTCCTGTTGATAGTGGGCTAATTGGATTTTTCCCTAAGTTATCAATAAACTGGATTACACTATTGGTAATCTCACTAGATTCTTTTGCAATGAAAAATCCGCCATTACCATAACCTGGGTTGGGCGTCTTATAGCTAGGTGCTGTTGGAGAACATTGATCATCTGAAGTCCGATCATTTTGCGTACGGGAACTCAGTCTGCAAGCATTTTCTACATAACCATTACTTAAGTTATTCATCGTTTCACCAAACCCTACAAAAGCAGTTTGAATAGACACACCTGTTGGATTCTGTGCTTTATCAAATAATTTTTTTGCAAACTCCCCCATACAACGCCAGCCTCCTGGATTATTCCCGTCATAACCCTCGGGTAAGCCTCCATTACAACTAAAGTTATTTCCAAATGAGTCCAAAGCATTAGACATTAAGGTACTCGCTTGATTCTCAGATGTAGAATTGGCCGCACCATCCGAAAGAATATAAACCCCTTGTCCATCACAGCTTTGACGATCAGCAACAATAGGAAGTGGAGAGTCATATTTTGTATTATCAGCGACTTTTGTATTATCAGCAGATTTTGTAAATCCACTATCTGTATTTGAGAATAAAACAGTACCTGTTTTATTATAACATGTACCACTATTACCATTTATAGTACATGATTGAGCTGTTAAACCACTTGTATTGATAGAATTCACTGTATACCAAGAATTACAGTTTGTTCCCGCGTTATTCCAACTATTACATTGATTGTAAATAGTTCTTCCCCAGTAATCTCTATATGTAAAGAAGAAAGGAGCATTATTTAAGTAGATTGATTGTAAAGTATTCGTTCCCATTAAATATGCTGCTGCTTCTGCATACGCATGGGCAGTAGGTGTACCGTTGTAAGCTTTCAGATCTTTAAGCGCATTTTTTAATTCAGTTCTTTGAGAAGAATTCAGTGCACCCAACTCTTTAGCAGGCACTAAAATTTGACCGCTACGACCATCTCCATTGGCAGAATAATTCCCTAAACCAACACGAACCTGTCTTAAAGAAGCATCCTCACTATTTAAGAAAGCAAACATTCCATCTTTTAAACGAGTCAATCGGTCTAAACATTGATAACCTGTTATCTTCCCGCTCGAATTTGTAATTTGCTCACAGCCAGAAACCTCATCTTTAACCGCACTAGTTGCTGAATTAGGAGACACATAACAAAAATTACGATCATAACTAGGCACAGTTCCTGAACTAATACGATACGCTGTATTATTAGAAAGATTTGATAAAGTTGTAGTCAAGGTTGCTAAAGACGTTTGGTTATAACTGATTCCACAGTTTAAGCCGTAATCATCTCGATAGCTAAACCCCTTTCCACTTGCGGGTCCCATACTCCCCGATGTATCCAACATCATAACTAATGTCTTTTTTCCTGCAGTAGGTGCAGCATAAATTTGTAAATCATTCGCTTTGGTGACAGAAGAAACTATCAGGAATGTACCGACAAACGTTGTAAATCCAACCATGCCTAAATTTAATTTTTTTTGCTTGCCTGCATAACTCAATGAAGCCGTAAGCTTTTTAGATTTCATTTTACATTCCTCATCATTATACTGGTGCTTTAACCATTTTTATAAATGTTTGCAAATTAAACTCTTGGACTTGACTGTTAACTGGAACACCAAGATTTACGAGACATTGTGCTGTTGTTTGTTTAGCATTAGATTCGGCATCTAAATTATCATTCACATTTTCTTTTAAACATGCTTGAGCCGCAGACAAGTTTTTAGCATAAATGGGCATCACTGCTACTGTCGTCATACGAATACGTTTTTGCTCAGTTACCCCTTGTGGAATTGTTTGTCCGCCACTTACATTAATATTTCTTGCGAGTAATGCCAAAGGTGGTAAATCAGTGGTATCTGTTGGAATTTTAATAGAAACCTGTGTAACTACTCCTCTTCTTGCACTACCAAAGTCAGTGGTTAAATTACAAAAACTATCTGTACTTCCCTCAACCAACTCAACACCAGAACTCGTATTTCTAAGCACAGCCATGGATGTAACTGAACCAAATCGAGTACTCGCTTTAGGTTTATAGCAAAAAACATATTCTTTATCAGGTTCTGTATCTGCATCTTTCAAAGCCTTACCAATAACACTTGAAAGATTCACCTGCTTATTTAAATCCTCTAAAAAAACTTGGTTGATTGGTGTATCTGCTGTTTGACTTGAAAGCTGACCAATTTGCGCATTTGTTGCAATATTCAATGTCGTCATAGAGGTCCTAATCGCCATCACTCCAACTATTGTTAAAAATAACAACATCATCATAACAACGATAATCGTTGACCCTTTCTGCTTGCTTAGGTTAGTTCGATGTTTCATAAATCTTCTCTCCTAAGCCATTTCTTAATGCAATATTTGTTGTATATAAACGTCGTAAATATTTGGTACTTTTATCCGTCAAAGTCACGTCACCATCAGGGAAATTAAAACTTTCTTTAGATGGATCTATATTTTTATTTGTTATTGGATCTTTAGAGCGCACCAAAACCATCATTCTAATGGAAACAACTCTAGGAATATTTGGAGAGGACGCCGCCTTTACTGCTGTCTTAAATTGCTCAATAGTGTAATAGCTAAAATTGTTTCCAGCTTTTGCTCCGATGTAAAATCTAACAAGATCCACTCTTGGCATAATCACTTCACCATTATTTGAATCACTTAATCCGGCAATAGAAGGGACACTATTTCCTGGGGTATTTGCATCACAAGCCAATGCCAAGTTACCATTATCTGTCCTTAAGAAATAACGCTGAATAACATACTCACTAGCCTGTACTTCTCTACCTTCACAGTTCATCATTTTATTGGGTGCTTGAAACATAATCGTGAGTTGATCACTACTAGAACTCGCCCCAGTAGGACCTCCTGATTTTGTTAACAATCCTGCACTTACATCTTTTAATTGTAAATTTGCCTTGCCTAAAGCTGGGTCTCCACTGGTAAAAATAATTCCACCATTGGGTGTTGTTGTATCTAACACTGGATTATTTACATTTCCAAAATTCGCGAGACGGATATCTCTAGCAATATAATCGACACCGAACACCCCACTATCCTGTAACTCTGCACTTGCTTCTTGCATTTTTGCCGTAATTAAACCACCAGTGAACAATTGCAAAGCTGCAGCGCTAATAATAAGACCGATAGCAAGAGCAACGATCAATTCAATTAGTGTGAAACCCTTCTGAGGTCCCATTATTTCGTGCTTTGTCATGAATCTCATTAATATGCCTCCATCATTAGGCATTTTGCAGTAAACACATACGTTCCTGTGCTACTCATACAAGCACTATAATCACTTGCTTTTAACTTCGATGCAGTTTCATCCCAAGCAGCGAATAAGCATTGCCTTTTAATTGTACTGCCTACCCCTGGGCAATCTGTCATTGTAATACTAATCCCGATTCTTGATGCTGCATCGGCAGCCAAATATGAATCATAATCAGCCATTTCTGCTGGTGTACATGTGGCATTAAAACATTTTTTTTTCGGAGACTTTTCTCCCACACCAATATACCCTTTTACAGCAGCAGGATAACTAGATTGACCATTAGGATTAGCACGAATACTTTCTGTTAAGCCTCTCAGAATTAGTGTTGCTTGAGATCTTGTAAGTGCTTCACTAGTCGCATCTACAGCCCTTAACTGTAAAGCAGTAAATCCCAAAACCCCGATCGCAAGCAAAACCAGGGCAACTAAAACTTCAACGAGCCCCACACCCAATTGATTCTTCTTATTCTTCATGAGCATGCTCCATTCTTTTCAGAGGATACAATTCCGATAACGGACACTGTTATTTCGGTGAGTTCCTTATTACCGCATATTGTTATTTTTCTTGCCTTTAGGTTGGTACTTGGCACATTATCAAGTGATGACCCAATAGCACTAAAAACAACATATAAGTCACCACCAACATTAACAGCCTTATCAATATTGGCTAAAATGACACGTTTTGCATCAATGAAATTTGAAACATTGGCTGTACTAACTCCTGCTTTGGTTAAACAGAGTGTCTTTGTTATTTCCTGATTCGAGCCATCTCTATTCGGGCAAACGATCACAGACATTTTCATTGATGATGCACGACTCTTCCCTTCTTTTAGTGCTGTCATTAACTCTTCATTGCTTTTATTCGCCTGATAGGTTGCTAAGAGCTTTGAAAAAGAAGGCGCTGCAATCGACGCAACAATCGCTAAAACAGCAATCGTCACCATCAACTCAATTAAGGTGAATCCTCGATTTTTTTGCATTGCTCCCCCCATTGCAACAAAACGCTACCCTATTAAAAATCATAACTTAAATACTTACAAAACCAATACAAGTTGGATAAAAGGCATAAAAAAGCAGATAACTGAAATCTCAGCTATCTGCTTAAAAAATAAAGTTTAAATTTAAGCTTGCGTTACATGAATCCGTAGCTCTTTTGGTAAACTAAATGTGATATTTTCCTCACGACCATTTAATTCTTGCGGCGCTGTTGCACCCCAGTCTTGTAGCCGTTGAATTACTTGTTTAATTAAAATCTCAGGTGCAGATGCCCCTGCTGTAACGCCGATCTTATGATTGACGTTAAACCACTCCTGCTTTAACTCATCTGCGTTATCGATCAGATAGGCATGTTTCCCCATGCGTTCAGCCAACTCACGTAAACGATTTGAATTCGATGAGTTTGGAGAGCCAACCACCAACACCACATCACATTGTGTTGCTAAATCTCGCACAGCATCTTGGCGGTTTTGCGTGGCATAACAAATATCATCTTTACGAGGCCCTTGAATTTGAGGGAATTTATTTCGCAAAGCATCAATTACTTTGGCCGTATCATCTATAGATAAAGTTGTTTGGGTCACAAATGCTATTTTTTCAGGATGATGTACTGTTAATGAAGCGACATCTTCTTCATCTTCAACCAGATAAATTTCACCACCATTCTTTTTGTCATATTGTCCCATGGTCCCTTCAACTTCAGGGTGGCCTTCATGACCAATCAAAATTGCTTCAGTTCCTTCACGCGCATATTTCGTGACCTCAATATGTACTTTAGTGACCAATGGGCAAGTTGCATCAAATACTTTTAAACCACGACGTTCAGCTTCTTGTTGAACCGCCTTTGATACGCCATGTGCGCTAAAAATAACAATATTATCGTCAGGCACTTCATCTAACTCATCCACAAAAATTGCGCCGCGCTGACGTAAATCGTCAACCACAAATTTGTTATGAACCACTTCATGACGGACATAAATAGGTGGATTAAAACATTCAAGCGCACGATTGACGATGGCAATTGCACGATCTACACCTGCACAAAATCCACGCGGATTAGCCAATACAATTTCCATAAAACCCTCAATGCTCACTTCAATGGTTGGATATATTTTATCGATTAAACACAAACAATGTGTAAAAACAGTTTTGTTTGTCTTCGCTCTACTCTAAAATAGAGAAGATATTTTATCATATCAGGAAAAATATCATGTCGGGTCTATTGTTTGTCGTTTCTGCGGCATCAGGAACAGGCAAAACATCTCTCGTTAAAGCGCTACTTGAGCGTGTGAGCAATTTACACGTTTCAGTTTCACATACGACTCGTGGTCAGCGACCTGGCGAACTCGACGGTGTTCATTATCACTTTACCTCTAAAGAAAACTTTCTCGATCAAGTCAATCAAGGTGGTTTTATTGAGTATGCAGAAGTTTTTGGTAATTATTATGGTACTGCGCAAGCAACTGTAAAAGACCAATTGGCAAAAGGCCATGATGTGCTACTTGAGATCGATTGGCAAGGTGCTGAGCAAGTTCGTAAACTTTTTCCTGAATCTAAACAAATTTTCATTCTTCCTCCAACGCAGTTTGATTTACGTCAACGTCTCTCAAATCGTGGCACAGACTCTGTTGAAGTTATTGAACATCGCTTAAGTTGTGCAGTGGAAGACATGCAACAATATGTCAACTTTGAATACATCATCATCAATGATGATTTCAATAAAGCGTTACATGATTTGGAATCTGTTATTAATGCCAATCGCTTAAAAATAGATCAACAGGCAAATCGTCATCAGGCTTTAATTACCAAATTGATTACACCACAATCTTAGATCTAAATACTTATGATCTAAATGCTTTCTAAATAAGCTTCGATTAAAACTTGAGTCTATGATGAAAGCATTTTATACTGCACAGTCTATTTAAAAAATTTGTATTCAAACGAGAATTCTTATGGCACGCGTAACCGTTGAAGATTGTTTAGACCATGTGGACAACCGCTTTGAGCTTGTACTAGTGGCAAGCAAACGCGCGCGTCAATTGGCACGTCAAGGCATTGAACCGACTGTTGAGTGGGACAATGATAAGCCGACTGTTGTTGCATTACGTGAAATTGCGATTGGTCATGTGACTAAAGATATCTTGAAGCAACGTGATCAAGATTACCAAACGTCTAGTCTTGACCTTGCTTTATCAGCAAACAATCTTAATCTTGAAGGTTTTTCTTTCCAATAAGCCAGGGTCTGTTGACAGTTCGTCTATGTTTGCGACTACGCGTGTTTTTTAGGCGATACAAGGCACGAGATATGAGATTTAGTCATTCTAAATAAGTAGCTCGTAACGACGTAGCGGCAAAAACACACTAGTCCTGAAAGGTTGTGGCTAAAATTATCTCAGTCTGCGTTATGAAACTCGAAAATAGTCTCGCTATTCTCTTCATTTCATGCCTTGCCTGCTCAATTTTAGCCTACAACGCAAGCCATTTATGAAATATCAACAGCCCCAGTGCCTTTGAAAAAAGCCTAGTTTTTCAACTAGGCTTTTTTATTTCAATTATTTTGCAAAAAGTTTTGCCAATCAATCGACAAAATTCAAAATATTTGTTAAAAAAAATAGATATATTTGATGTCTAGAAATTGACAAGCGGCTCAATATGCTTTTCATTAAAGCATTAGGAAAAATATTTCAAATTTGTAATTTAAGATAGGTGTTCTATGCCAGGCCAACAGGTCAGCCAATCCAAGCAACAGTTGAATGTAATTATCGACGCGTACTTAAAACCAAGTGATGTCGAGCGAGTACTTGTGGCTTGTGATTATGCTGATATTGCGCATGATGGTATTACACGTAAAAGTGGTGAACCCTATATTTTACACCCGATTGCGGTGAGTTGTATCTTGGCACATATGCGTATGGATGCCGAAACGCTCATGGCAGCCTTATTGCACGATGTGATTGAAGATACAGACTTTACCAAAGAAGATATCACTGAAAAATTTGGTAAAACCGTGGCTGAATTGGTCGATGGGGTCACCAAACTGAGTCATTCCAGCGATAAAGAATATAATAAAGCTGCGTCTTTCCGTAAAATTCTTCAAGCTACCCTACAAGACCCCCGTGTCATTATTATCAAACTCGCCGATCGTTATCATAATATGACGACTCTAGGTGCTTTACGGCCAGATAAACGTGCACGCATCGCACAAGAAACTTTTGATATCTTTGTTCCTATGGCACGGCTTGTAGGTATGAACGAGATGGCGGATAACTTAGAACATCTGTGCTATCAAAACCTAGATCTCGATATGTACAATGATGTACAAGAAAATTTACTCAAAACAAAACCTGAGCGCTGTAAATATCAATCGGTTTGGGAACAAAACTTAGCTGAGTTGCTCAATAACTATAATATTCAAGGGCGCATCAAAAAGAAAAACAATAATATCGAACTGTTACGCCACTTTGTAAAAAATGAAATCGACTTACAAGAGCTCACCCATAGCCATGCTTTTGAAATTGTTTTACAAAGCATCGCGGATTGTGACCGCTTGGTCGATGCCTTACGTGAAAATTTCCAAGTCATCGACTATGAAGACCATATTCGTCGCCCATTACCAGGCGGAAATCAGTCTTTAATGATCAAACTCAAAGGTGAACGTACCACGTTGTCCTTAACCATTCAAACCGAGTTGATGCGTAAAGCTGCGCGCTTTGGTGTGGTCCTCGGTGAAAATGCGCCACAAGCTTGTCGCTCTGCGATTCAAGCATCGATGAAGAATTTAGATCTTCTTGTCGGTGGTGAATGTGCAAAAACCACATTTAGCGATCTACTTGATTATTTACATCAAGAAAAGATCTGGGTCTACACCCCACATGGTCAGCTACATGAATTACCACAAGGCGCCACAGCCGTTGATTTTGCGTATTCTGCGAGTTTATTTTTAGGCAACCATGCGGTGGGTGCTAAAATTAATGGTGAAATTAAACCACTTTCAACACCTTTAGTCAGTGGTCAGGTGGTTGAAGTCATTACCGATGTATTGGCAACGCCAAACCCAGACTGGTTAAGCTTTATTAATACCCAAAAAGCGCGCCGTGCGATTCAAAATATCTTGCGAGATCAAGATCCAGATGAACAACGCCTAGTGGGACAACAAGCGCTCAACCGTGCTTTAAAACTGTTTAATCGCTCGACCAAAGACTTATCCGAAGCGGATTGGAAAGATCTATTAGAGTGGCGCCATGTGCCCGATAAAGACACTTTATTTGAGCAAATTGCAGTGGGAGACCTACTACCACAACTGGTCGCCAACCATTTATTTGCCCAATCTAAAGCCACTGAAGAACATGCTTCAAATCGCCTCATCCAAGGTACAGATGGTGTCGATGTAAAATATGCACACTGTTGTAACCCAGTCTTGGGAGATCCTATTCAAGGACATTTATCCCGTCGTGGCTTAATTGTGCATCGTGCACGCTGTCATAACTTATTGCATGAACAACATTTACATCCTGAAAATATCATGTCTTTACAGTGGACATCGGAAGAAGAAGAAGATGTGAACTTTAATGCTTATTTGAGTATTGATCTTATTTTAACCGATGAACAAATTTCAGAATTGATTTACTTATGTCGTAAAGCAAAAACTGGGGTTGAATCAGTACGCTCTCATGAAGATAAAACCTATGTGAATATCGTGGTGAATAATCGTAAACAAATTGCACAAATCATTCGTGAATTACGTATGCAATTTGGTTTTCCTCGTATTAGTCGAATGTCTATGCCAGTTTCAATTAATGAGACGCTAAAAGCAAAAGCGTGCTAAATTAAGACCTGTAATGTTTATCGATAATCTTCGATGCACTTTGCATGCCATTCATGCTTTATGATGAAATGATTTGAAATCAAGGAGAAATCAATGTCCCGCCAAGTGATCCATACTGAAAATGCCCCTGCTGCAATTGGTACTTATTCACAAGCCATTTTAGTAGACAACACATTATATCTTTCAGGGCAAATTGGCTTAGATCCATATAGCATGGAATTGGTTGAAGGCATTGAAGCACAAATTCGACGTGTTTTTGATAATTTAAAAGCAGTCTGTGAAGCTGCAGGCGGCTCTTTAGCAGATATTGCAAAGCTCAATATTTTTCTTACCGATTTATCCAATTTTCAATTGGTCAACCAGATCATGGGCGAATACTTTGCTCAACCTTATCCTGCACGTGCAGCATTAGGTGTTGCCTCTTTACCTAAAAATGCATTGGTTGAAATGGATGGTATCGTGATTATTCCTCAATAATATCAGCAAAAACTAATTGTTTGATTTTAAATAAATAAAAAAAATAAACTAAATACTACCGATCAGGTGGTATTTTTTTATTCAAAAAGCCAATAAAGATTAATGAGATTTCAAATGAATTTCATTGACAAATGATAACAATTATCAATAATATTAGATATCGCATTTAACCTTAGGGTTGAGTTTCATGTACGTTTGTTTATGTCGTGGTATTACAGATCAAGATATCAAAGATGCAATGGCAAATGGTGCAGAGAGCTACCGTGAAGTACGTGAATTATTAGACTTAGGCACGTGCTGTGGTCGCTGTGCCCCTGAAGCAAAAAGCATTATCAATGAAGAACTATCGCTGATTGCAGCACGTATTTCTGTTGCCGCGTAGTTTTGTTTTAAAAATTCAAACATAAAAATAAGTTCAGATTTATAACGACAATAAATAAGTTTTTAATGATCCCCAGATCATTCTCCTCCCCCGCTTCGACTCAAAGCGGGTTCGTTTTTTTAATCAATCTCTTTTAGCCAAAACGACATCCCTATTGTTTTTGATTGCGATTTTCATTTGCCGTTCCATAAACTACTCGTAACCCTGCAAAAAGTTGATTAATATAGAGCCATATCAAATTACCTTAATCATTAAATTTCAATGACTCAGTTTAAATTCACGTTAAGGTAAAAAAATTAGAATGGAGTTTTAACCATATGCAAGGCAATCGAGACGTAATTAATCAGCTCAATCAAGTGCTTTATCATCATTTGACGGCGATTAACCAATACTTTTTACACTCGCGTATGTTTAATGATTGGGGAATCGAAAAACTTGGTTCGGCTGAATATAAAGAATCTATTCGGCAAATGAAGCATGCGGATAAGATCATTGAACGTATTCTTTTCTTGGAAGGTTTACCGAATCTTCAACATTTAGGCAAGCTATACATTGGCCAGCATACAGTTGAGGTTTTAAACTGTGATGTACGTAAAGTAAAAGAAAACATTGATGCATTAAAAACAGCAGTTGCACTCGCAGAAAGCAACTTAGATTATGTGACTCGTGATCTTGTTCAAGAAATTCTTGAGAAAGAAGAAGAGTTTTGGGATTGGACAATCACCCAACTGGATCTAAGCGAAAGTGTTGGTATCGAAAATTATATTCAAAGCCAACTATAATTTTGAAAGATCACAAAAAATCCCCCTAATTGATTGGGGGATTTTTTATTGCATTTCAAAATGTGGCAATGCAAAAAGTACAGTCATCAAAATGCACTTTTATTAAATGGCATTATTTTCCCACAACAGATACAGGCAATAGATCCTGATACATCTTGTCTTGTCCATGCAGTGTCTTCAGAATCCATAACTGATGTTCAGCCTCAACTTTTTTACCATTAAAAGCCAAAACCTGTGCATATTTTTGAATATCATAGGCTGACGCTAAGTTCGCCACCATACGCCCCATATATTGCAACTGCTGATCCGACATTTTGCTATATGGATTTAAGCCAATCCACCAGACACGTTCTTTAAATTGCGTCAGTAACAAAATATCTTGATTCATCACTGCTTGCTGTGAAGCACTTAATGGTGTTTTCTTATTTACAAATACACTTTGTTGACGGTATAAAATATAGTCTCGATAAATCACCCCTACCAAGACCAAACCAATCACAATAATACTGACCGTAACCGAAGACGTTAAATTCACTGTAGGCAAACGAGGATACTGAGCTTGGATGATTCCCAATAAAAAACCTAAAGGAAGTAAGAAATATGCATAGTGAATTGGATATTCCAATAAAGCATGAATCAAAATGGCGCAGACCATCAAACCTGCTGCAATTGAAACTGTATCTTTAATGCCTTTATTTAACCAATACAACCAACATGCCATATAAACAATAATCAATCCACCAACTGGGATACCATTCCAAATCAGTAAATCCAAAATCACATTATGTGCCGTTTTATACCATTCATGTGATGGATATAAATCAAAAGCGGCGATTTGCGCCATCCCTGTTTGGTTCCAGCCATAACCAAACCACGGCTTTTCTGAAATCGCGACTAAGGCTTGATTCCACATATCTAAACGGAGATAACCTGATGTTGCTCGCTCAACAACTGAAGACGTTTGCGTCACTTCTTGGGTTGATACAGACACAATCCACTGATTCAGCATTGGCAAGCATGTAATCAATGCAATAAACACACCAGACCATGCGAGCAATTTTACAAACCCAAAACGCTTAGTTTGACCGAATTGCTTGATGGTCAAATAAATCAATGTGAACAAACATACTACCCAAGCAGTCCTTGATTGAGTCAGCGCAATGGTCAATAGAAAAATAAATGTTGATGGTCCGAGTATGTAATTTGGCAGTATTTTCTTTTCATAAAAGTATAAACATGCAAATACCCCCATACAGATAAACGTCGCCAGATTATTCGGCTGGGCAAAGTTTGCATAGGGACGATTACCATTTAGCAAATTAACCAATGGTCTAAAATATTCGTTTACGCCTAACCACTGTGTCATTGCGATAAAACTTGAAAGCATCGCACCCGTAAAAACCACAAGGCTAAATACTTTAAAGACTTGTTCTCTTTGTCCCTTTTCACCTACTGCCAAGTTATAACCAACAACCAGCATCAACCAAAACATCGCAATATAGGCTGTACAAAGCAATGCATTACTTAAATATAGAATCTCGCCAAAGCCCCATTGTATCAATGGGATTACCAATACAGGCAATATAAGCAGTTGCGGTTTTGGAATTTTTAAATCTTTATTTAGAAAAGCACTGAGTAGCACCAAAGCTGATAGAAAAGTAAGTGCTTCACTACCAAAGGTTGTCCAAGGCATTTTATGGATAGGTAAAAGCCATGCAAGTAAAAGCAATACGGCTGAAAGAATGTAAGGAATGGCTTTCATAGGAAAAGTGAAAAGAAAAACTGAGCCTATTATAGCGTTTCTAACATTTTTTGTTTAAGGAATGATTGTACAGTTTGCGCCTTTGCTTAAATCACAACGAATATCAACTGCTGTCGAGTTTTTACTTTTTGCTTCAATCATCAGACTTGTTGTTAACTCATTCCATGATGAAGCATCTGTAATATTAGAACAAGAATGATAAATCGGCTTTTGCGGATGTGTCTCTGGAGTTTGGTCATATAATAAATAATATGTATCATTAGCATACGACTTGGTTTCAGCTAAACATGCTTTAATCTGAGCATTTTTAACATAAGTTAAATAACTTGGAATACCAATGGAAGCGAGAACTCCAATAATTGCTATAACTATCATTAATTCTATAAGAGTAAAACCTTTCATAGTCAGCACTTTCAACTTAAATATTTTTATCATTATTATTTTATATTAAGTAAAAAATTATCGTTAAATTAATTTTAAAATAGCAAATTAAGAACATAAAATGACAAATTTGGTCATAAATTATCTTCTTTGTAGTTGATTACATCCAACCTTATACATACAAAAATTCAAACATAGTTAACATCTATATAACTTAAGTTTAATCGTCAAAAATTATATAAAAATGATAATTTATCTATTTTAGATAAACTATTTTATTGCTAGTTAAAAACCGTCTTACTTCAGAAACCTATCACAAAAACGGATTCAACACTATTATTTAAAATAAATGAGCAACCAACAAATATTCTTACAAGCAAACTTTGCTCAATCAAGAAAGTATAAAGAGAAATCTGACTAGAACATTTAATGAATCTCTAAATGTAAATTAGAGATAACGATTGTATCACTATGACTATTCAATACAACTTCACAGTAAAATTCTATTTTAATTATAGCTATGAGGTTTGTGCAAAGCCTTATCAAGTTACTCAAAAAAAATTGGATTACACCAGATGATATGGCCATTTATAGCAATAGATAAACAATATACCTTGCTAATAATCAAGTTAATAATCATCGTTTATTTTAAACAGTTGATCAATATTTAATACTTAATTTTTTCATCTTAATTTTTGATTATATTTTCCTATAAAATTTAAATTCAGATTTATATTTTTTCTCAAAGCATAATTTTGAGCAATTTTTCATTAAAATCTGTTGAATATCCCATAAATCAGATTGTGCTAGTATTTTTTCCATATCTAACTATATTCACTGCAATTAGTAAAAATCTAACATGTGAAGTTTATTCATCACCATCATTTGAACAAATCACTTAAGATCAAAATATTTTGATTAATCAATTTACTTTTCCAATAATGAAATTAGTTCTCAAACCAAATGTTTTTCATCTATTTCCATAACTTCGAAAAAAAATAAAAAAGCCCAACGAAATATGTCGGGCTTTAAAAAAATACTAACTTTAAGTCAATACTTATTTTCAAATATTAATATTATGGCTTAGCAACTACTGAACAAGATGCACCTTTCGACAAATCACAAGTGATCTCACCGCCAGTACCTTCTTTTGCTGTAGTTTTAACTGTTCCGAGTGTTGTAGCATCCGTAATAGCAGAAACTTGATCATCAGGCACAGCATTACAGTTTTTAGACTCAGCAAAAGATGGCTTATCTTTAGCCACGCGATTTGGATCTACAGCCCAAGTATATAAATTATTTGCAAAGCCTTTAACCTCTGACATACATGCGCCATCACGAGATTTTTTCGTATAGTTTTGATAAGCAGGAATCGCAATCGCAGCAAGAATACCAATAATTGCAACAACGATCATTAATTCGATAAGGGTAAAACCCTTTTGAACTGATTTCATAACATTTCTCCAATGTTTTAAAAATTTTTATAGCTTTTAGAGCAATTTATATGGCTGTTCTTTTTTGTGGAAAAAATCAACAACCGATCGAGACTCTTTGATTTTAGAGAGAATGTAACGCTTTACAAGTTTTTTTTTTCCACTTATATTTTTACGTAATTATACGTAAAAAAGTGACATTTATTGTCACCAAAAACCAGACTAATTCACAATGATTGGATTATTTGTTAACTCATTAACATTGGCAACCTGACCATATTGGTTACCGTAAAATGAATTTAAAATTTGACCAACCTCTAAGACACCATTGGTGACCGCAGTTCGATAATTTTTGTTTTTTAACTCTGAAATCATTACATCACAAATCTGTTGCCATATTTGTTGCGTTGTTGCTTGATAAATACCACGATCTATCACAATTTCGACAGTCTTTTCACACAAGTTCAAATACAGTAAAACACCACTATTATACTCAGTATCCCACACACCCAGTTCAGCAAATAATTGCTGCGCTCTGAGACGTGTATTTTGGTGATAGGCCTGATGACTTGGAATATGCCCCTCAATCACCACTTGTATTTCGCCGACATGCCCTTCTTCAGCTTGTTTTACAGTTTGTGCAATGGCGTGTTGATCTTGCTTTGAAAAATAACGTTTCGATGCAGGCATATATAAAACGTGTTTTAACCAACGTTTTAAGCTGGGTTGTACCTGTTCTTGTAACTTCGGTTCAGTTACAATTGCTGTTGTATCTGTTTTTGTTACCATGAGCCTGATGCTCCTCCACCGCCGAAACCACCACCGCCGCCACTATAGCCTCCTCCACCACCGAAACCGCCCCCTCCACTGCTTCCACCACGCCCACCACCAGATAAAAACATTTGGAAAATCAGTTGAGCCAGTGAGGTAATCAACAAAAAGAATATACCAAAACCCAAAACCAGACTCATCACAATCCCTGAACCATAAATAAGACCTGCAGCGGTTGCTGTCACACCCGCAACTGCTGCACTTAAACGATTACCCACAATAAATGATGCAAAGATACCTATCACCAAAATCACCATCGCAGTGGTTAAGGTTCGATCCTTGGCCTCTTGTTCTTGCAGTGCTTGGGTTTGCCGCGCTTTTAGCTCATCTGCGGCTTGTTTGGCAATTTCAGGGTCAAGATTTAAAATACGCTCAATCTCATTGACACCTGCCTGTAAGCCCTGAGCATATTGCCCTTGTTTAAAATCGGGTGTAATTTGATTGCGTATAATTCGACTAACCATAATGTCAGGAAGTACACCTTCTAAACCATAACCTGTTGCAATATGAATTTTTTGATCATTGATTGCGACTACAATCAATAAACCATTGTCTTGTTTTGCTGAACCTAACTTCCATTGCTCAGCAACACGCATTGCGAAATCAAAAATACCTTCTTGCCCCGTGGTTGGGACAATGATGATGCCGATTTGCGCTTTGCCTTGGCGATATATATCACGAATTTGTTGTTCTAAATTTTGCTTTTCAGCTGCAGATAAAACCTTGGCTTGATCAACGACAGGCTGATTCAGTGTGGGAATATTTCGAGTAGTTTCACCCTCTGCCATATCATTGGCAACTGGGGGTACGTTTTGTACGGGACTTTGAGGTACTTGTTGTGTAGTTGGCGTTTGATTTGTTTGGTTTTGAGTATCTGGTGGTTTTGAACCAATCACATTGGGTAAATTGGCATTGGGAACCACTTTGCCCAAAACAATCGCATCTTGTGCCTCTTGCTCATCTGTGGCTGTCGCAGTTTCAGCCCAGACACTCGATTGAATAGAAAGTATCAGTCCAAGAAATACAAATAATATTGTACTCATGTTTTTCATTACTGATTTTTCTCGCCATTCAATCATAGTTCACCTTTTATTTAACAATGAAAATATTTATATCCTATCTTTTTCAGCATGCTTTAAAGACAGTGAAATGAAATTACATCATTAATTAAAATTAACTGTTGGCGCTTTAGATGCACCCGCTTCAGCACTAAAGTTTGGTTTGGCTTTCATACCAATCACTTTAGCGGTCATTGCTTGAGGGAATTGACGTACATAAGTGTTGTAATCTTGGACAGATTCTACATAACGTGTACGTGCAGTACTGATACGGTTTTCCGTACCTTCCAATTGAACCTGTAAATCACGGAATTGTTCATTGGCTTTTAAATCTGGATAATTTTCTGTCACCGCTAAAAGTCGCGATAACGCACCCGTCATTTGTGATTGTGCTTCTTGGTATTTTTTAAACAATTCAGGATCATTCAATACTTCTTTGTCTACTTTTAAACCTGCAACATTGGCACGTGCTTCAGTCACTTCAGTTAAAACCTTTTCTTCATGCGTTGCATAACCTTTGACGACATTGACCAAGTTAGGCACTAAATCTGCACGACGCTGATATTGGTTTTCAACTTCAGACCATGCTGCATTTACTGACTCATCTTTGGCTTGCAAAGTATTATAGCCACAACCTGAAAAAGCCAAGGTACTTGCTAGTGTGAGTGCAACTAAACCTTTTTTCATTGAATTCATTGCCAATTCCTCAGAGATATTTATTTGTATTTGTTGATATCTCTGCATTCTATACAGTTTAAGGCAAAGTTTTGTTTAATTTCTGCTACCCAGCCAAAGACAAGACAATTAAATTTTTGAATATTTGATAGGCATTGATAAAAAATGCTTTAAAGCGAAACCATTTTGAATGTTGAAAATAATCTAAACGTGCCTCAATTAATTTCGGATTGTGATAGCCGATATCTTGAGCGCGCCGATACAGCAGCTCTACCGTATCATCCGTCAAGTTATAATTCAGCATTTCAATATTGGCCATATTAAAAATAATTTGCGCACTGATTGGATCACGCTTTACAAACCTTAGGCGCTGATCCATTTGAGTTTGACTATGTAATAGGATTTTGTCTAAATCGTAATGTTGCTTTTGAAATTGTACAGTTTTAACCTTTGCCTTTGGTTCGACTGCTTGACCAAAATCCAATCCTAAAACATCGTGGTTTTGAATCCATGTCGAATTTTTTTGTTGTTGGATTTTCGCATCTAAAATTTTGACATGAATCCATTCACTGCCATGATGAATATTTGGATCACGTTGAATCCCTTGCTCAATCCAGTACTTGGCTTTTTCAGACTGCCCAGCCAGTTCATATGCTGTCCCTAGATTCGCAGCAGTTTTTGCTAGATTTGGGTGTGATTTTTCAATGTGTTTAAATATTTTTATCGCTTGATCAAATTGATGTGCATAAATCAGCAAGACCCCATAATCATTTAAATCCTCAATAGATTTGCTCTTAGGAAAATCACCTTGCGCCAGTTGATTTTGAGCCGTTTGCAGATCTAACCTGTTAGAACCTAACTCAAGAACATAATTATTGATACAGGCATGGCTTGCAACAGACAGCACGGACAGTCCAATCACAGGGATATAAAATTTTAGCTTCATCTTGTTATTCTCATTTGAATTATTTAAAAAAATTAACTTAGAATTTAATAATACTTTAAAAATATAGAAAAGACATAAAGAAGCCACCCTAAGGTGGCTTCTTTATTTCAATTACTTTTATTCTTCGTCTTTTTGCTCAGGTAAATCTTTCACTGCTTCTGCGATTAGACCAAACATATAGTTACCATAGGCATTGGTTTTATCGTAATGAAAGCGCAAACGCGGAGTTACACGCGTTTTAATACGACGACCTAATTCGTGGCGTAAAAAACCAGATGCTTTATTTAAAACATCTAACGTTTCTTTATTTGCCGCTTCACTTTGCTCATCGCCCAGTTCACGCCCCATCACAGTAACGTAAACTTCCGCATAACCCAGATCTGGACTGACTTTCACTGCAGAGATGGTCACCAGACCACCTAAGCGTGGATCTTTAAGCTCTTGGCGGATCAGTTCTGACAACTCACGTTGTACTGTATCTGCCATACGCTTAAGACGTTGACTACCCGCCATTAAAGACTCCGTTTAATCAACTGAACATCATACACTTCGATTTTATCAAGTGCTTTGATGTCTTTATAACCTTTCACTGCAAGACCACATTCCATACCGGCACGAACTTCTTCAACCACCTCTTTATAGCGACGAAGAGATTCAAGCTCGCCTTGGAATACCACAACATCATCACGTAGTACACGGATTGGTTTATTACGATGTAATACACCTTCGAGTACCATACAACCCGCAGCAGCACCAAACTTACTTGAATGGAATACTTCACGAACTTCTGCAACACCCAGAATTGTTTCACGGTGTTCAGGAGCAAGTTTTCCGCTCATTGCTGCTTTCACATCATCAATAAGTTGATAGATGATTGAGTAGTAACGAATGTCGATACCATCTGCATCTGCTTTTTGACGTGCGGTATTGTCTGCACGTACGTTAAAGCCAAGAAGAACCGCTTCTGAAGATTCAGCAAGGGTCACATCAGACTCAGTGATTGCACCAACGCCTGAACCAATGACGCGTACTTTAACTTCGTCAGTTGCAAGATCAGCAAGTGCAACATGTAGCGCTTCCAAGGTACCACGTACATCAGTTTTAAGAACAACATTTACAATTGGCACATCTTTTTTGCCCATTGATGCCATGATGTTCTCAAGACGCATTGCACTTTGACGTTCAAGACGTTTTTGACGCTCACGATCCATACGCGCATCGGCAACTTCACGTGCTTTTTTCTCGTCATTAACAACAAGAACTTCATCACCTGCCATTGGCGCTTCTGGAAGACCTAAAATTTCAACTGGAATTGAAGGACCTGCAGATTGAATACGTTGACCATTCTCATCGGTCATTGCACGAACACGGCCGTAAGATGCACCTGCAAGAACCAAGTCACCTACTTTCAATGTACCGTTTTGAACAAGGATAGACGTTACCGCACCACGGCTATTGTCTACACGTGCTTCAATTACAACACCTTGTGCAGCACCTTCTTCAGACGCTTTCAACTCTAACATTTCAGCTTGAATTGAAATCAAATCTAGAAGTTCGTCGATACCTTGACCTGAGTGTGCTGAAACCATTGCAACTGGTACATCACCACCCCATTGTTCAGGCACGATTTCTTTGGTTGTCAATTCATTCAACACGCGATCTGGATCAGCTGATTCTTTATCCATTTTATTGATTGCAACAATAATTGGAGTACCCGCAGCACGCGCATGGTCAATTGCTTCCGCAGTTTGTGGCATTACACCATCATCCGCTGCAACAACAAGTACCACGATATCAGTCGCTTTGGCACCACGTGAACGCATTGCAGTAAATGCAGCATGTCCAGGTGTATCAAGGAAAGTAATAATTCCTTTATCCGTTTTAACGTGATAAGCACCAATATGCTGTGTAATTCCACCCGCTTCGCCTTGTGCAACTTTGGCACGACGAATACGATCAAGTAACGATGTCTTACCATGGTCAACGTGACCCATGATCGTCACAACTGGCGCACGTGTTGTTTGTGCACCACGCGCTTCTTCTGCTGCTTCAAGTAGGTTATCTTCAGCTTGTGTATCAGATACACGTACTGGGTTGTGACCCATTTCTTCAACAATCAATGCTGCAATTTCTTGCTCAATGGCTTGGTTCTGAGTAACAAGCTCACCCATTTTCATGAGTGATTTAATCACTTCACGAACTTTAACTGCCATTTTTGCTGCAAGATCTGCAACAACAATAGTTTCACCAATTTCAACGTCATAAACTTGCTTTTTAACTGGTTTTTCAAAACCATGTTTATTGGCTTGGCTGGTTTTTAAACCACGTTTATGCGGATTATGGCTGAAAGATTGCTCTTCCTGACCACGACGACCACCTTTTTTAGGAGAACGTGTATTTGCAGTATTGGTACCACGTTTGATTTCACGGTCTTCTTTTGCAAATGAATCTTCATATGCTTGACCAACCAAACCAGCAGCCAACGGTGAATCATCAACGACACGAATCGTTGTCGTTGTTTCATCAGAAGAATACTTAGACGCCATTTGACGCATTTGCTCAAGGGTCCGTTGTTGTGCTTCTTCTGCTGACTTACGACGAGCTGCTTCTTCAGTCGCTTTCAGTTGTGCTGCTTGAGCTTCACGGGCACGTTTCTGCTCAGGGGTTTCAATGGTTTTTACGGTTGCTTTGGTAATCGGCTTATTGGTCGATTTACGCTTTACAACAACAGCTGCTTTTGGTGTTTCTTTCGCAGCAGTTTGCTGTTTTGCAGCAGCACGCATTTTTTCTAAATTCGCTTTCGCTGAACTTTCAGTTTTTTCAACGCCACTCACTACAGTATTTTGCTGTACTTTTTGAGTTGACGTCACTTGAGCATTTGCTTGAGCTTTCGCCAAAGCTTCTGCTTTGATTTGTTCAGGGTCTGGCTTAGTAAACGTATGTTTCTTACGAACTTCTACATTAATTGTCTTCGCTTTACCTGAAGTACTCGCAACTTTAGCTGTACTTGTCGTTTTACGTTTCAACGTGATTTGTCCTGCTTGTCCCGTATCTTGACCATGCGCTTTTTTCAAATGGTTCACGAGAACATCTTGCTGTTCAGTAGAAATTTTATCTTCAGCCTGTTTTTGTGGCAATCCAGCTTCACGCACCTGATCAAGGAGCTTTGCAACAGGAAGTCCTACGCTGACCGCTAACTCTTGAATTGACTTATCCGTCATGTATTACCTCCTAGTTAAACCATGATTCACGTGCTTTCATAATCAATTGACCTGCTTTCTCAGCGCCTAAACCGTCGATATCAGAGATATCATCCGTTGCTTGGTCAGCTAAGTCATCGATTGTTACCACACCACGTGCCGCTAAAGCATGCGCAATTTCAGAAGTCATTCCTTCCATCGCAACAAGTTCTGGACTTGGGTCCTGAATATCTTCTTGTTGCTTTAACGCATCAGCTAAAGCTGCTTCTTTTGCACGACTTTGTAGCAATTCAACTGTATCTGCATCTAATTCGATTTCATCGAAAGTTTCTGCAGGTACATAAGCGATTTCCTCAAGTGAGGTAAAGCCCATTTCTACTAAAGCCATTGCAAGATCTTCTTCAATATCAAGACGTGTTACAAACATGTCTAAATACTGTTGAGCTTCATTTTGTTGACGAGCACGGTACTCATCTTCAAGCATCATATCTAATTTATAGCCCGTAAGCTCTGATGCTAAACGGACGTTTTGACCTTGTGAACCAATTGCTCGCGCAAGTTGATCGCTGGTTGCAAAAATAATGTCTGCTGTACGCGCATCTTCATCAATCACAATCCCAGATACATCCGCAGGCTCTAAAGCACTGGCAATATATTGAGCAGGATCATCAGACCACACCACAACATCGATACGTTCACCATTTAACTCAGATTGTACCGCTTGGATACGTGTACCACGCATACCAATACATGCACCGACTGGATCAATACGATGATCGTTGGTTTTAACCGCAATTTTTGCACGTACACCTGGTTGACGCGCTGCTGCTTTAATTTCAATGATTTCTTCAGAAATTTCAGGAATTTCTTTTTTCATTAATGCAATCAGCATTTCAGGTTTAGCACGTGACAACAAGAGTTGTGCACCACGACCTTCACGGTTCACATTGTAAAGAATTGCATTCATACGCTGTTTAGGGCGCAGAATTTCTTTAGGAATCATTTCTTCACGCGCTAAATACGCTTCTGCATTATCACCCAAGTCAATGATGAAGCCATCTTTGGTTTGTTTTTTCACTTCACCATAGATCAATTCACCGACTTTAGCTTCATAAGCATCCGCCACTAAAGCACGTTCAGCTTCGCGAATTTTTTGCACAATGACTTGTTTGGCAATCTGCGCTGCAATACGACCAAAATCAATTGATGGTACTTCTAACTCACGGATATCACCAATTGACCATTGAGCAGGATCAACATCAGAAATCGCATCTTGACATGCTGGCATTTCATGATCTTCATCAGCAACAACTTCCCATTGACGGAAAGTGCTGTAATCACCTGTTTTACGGTCAATTTCTACACGTAACTGAGCTTCTTCCGAATTCGTTCCTTCGTAGAATTTCTTTTTCGTCGCTGCAACTAAAGCCTGTTCAAGCGCTTCAAAAATTGCTTCACGACTTACACCTTTCTCATTACTAACCGTTTCAACGACGGTGAGAATTTCACGAGCCATAAGTCACCTATTTATTCAGATTTCTATTTCTGGATTAATCCTGAAAGATCAAATTCGCTTTGTCTATATTGTTGCTATCGATCTCAAGTACTTGCTGTTTTTCAACTTCGACTTGAATGAATTCATTTTCTAAATCTACAGCAATTAATTTTGCTTGGAATTTACGGCGATTTTCAACTGCAGCAATCAAACGCAATGCAACTTGTTGTCCGATGTATTTTTCTAACTGTGCCAACTGGAAGAATGGGCGATCCCAACCTGGTGATGATACTTCTAAAGCATATTCACCTGAAATTGGATCATGTACATCTAATATTGCACCGACTTGCTGAGTCACACGTACACAATCTTGTACGCCAATACCACGACCCAATTCTGCTTCACCATCTTCATTGATTGTTGGTTCAGCATTTTCCACAACGTCTTTGTCGATATAAATACGCAATAAAGAACGCTTACCTTGAGGAATAAATTCGATTCCCCAAAGTTCTACATCACAAGCTTGCACTGCAGGAGTGATTAGATCTTGAAGTGCTTGAGTTTTATTTGATAGCTTCATTTACTCTCGTCATATTTGTGCGATTCAATCGCTCATCGGACTAATTCAAACTTACTATAGTGAAGCATGTCTTTTTGACCAATTGATGTCCACACTACACGATAGCCAATAAAAAAGGGCGTAATCGCCCCTATTATCGCACAGTAAACCGAAGTTCACTATGCAAAAAAGACCCACCTATCTGTGAGCCCTTTTAGAAACTTGGTAGCGGGAGCTGGATTTGAACCAACGACCTTCGGGTTATGAGCCCGACGAGCTACCAGACTGCTCCATCCCGCATCAGCGTTGCAAAATTATACACAAGAAATTTATTTTTTTCAATCTATCATTAACCGATACATTGAATTTCTTGCTTGATTAAGTTGCACCTTAATCAAAATGGTAGCGGGAGCTGGATTTGAACCAACGACCTTCGGGTTATGAGCCCGACGAGCTACCAGACTGCTCCATCCCGCAACAACACTGCAAATTCACACATCATCTCAATTATTCAACTTAGATGATCTTTAATTAAGTTGCATCTTAATTAAATTGGTAGCGGGAGCTGGATTTGAACCAACGACCTTCGGGTTATGAGCCCGACGAGCTACCAGACTGCTCCATCCCGCATCAATGTTTTTTCAGCTGCTAACACCAACAATCTGGTTCATTGTTGGTGCGGAAGGGGGGACTTGAACCCCCACGCCCGAAAGCACTACCACCTCAAGGTAGCGTGTCTACCAATTCCACCACCACCGCAGCTGTGACGCATTCTAGTCGCATCATTCAGAAAAAGAAAGAACTAAATGGCATTATTCGCCAGTTTTTGGTGCAGTTGGTGAAGTTTCACCCGTATTGGCTGGTGCAGCTGGTGCCGTTTGAGAACTGGTCTGTACAGATTTTAAACCATACGCATCTGAAGTTTGTTTTTTAGCAAATACCGCTAAACTTAAACTGGTGATAAAAAACAAAGCCGTCAGAATCGCAGTTAAACGAGTTAAAAAGCTTGCAGAACCTGAAGCACCAAATACTGTTGCAGCACCGCCGCCACCAAATGATGCACCTGCATCTGCACCCTTACCATGTTGAACGAGGATAAGCCCGATCATCAAAACGGCCAAGATGATATGTACAACCAGCACAAATGTATGCATGCTGAACTCCTATTCTTCTGTTTTAGCAAATGCTTGAGCAATTTTATAAAATGACTCAGCATTAAGTGATGCACCACCAACCAGCGCACCGTTGATATCTGGACAAGCAGCTAACTCTACTGCATTTTCAGGTTTGACACTACCGCCATACAAAATCGCGGTATGTTGAGCTTGGGCCGTAATTTGAGTTAAACCTTCACGAATTTTTGCATGCATTGTCTGGGCATCTTGTGGAGAGGCTGTTTTACCTGTTCCAATCGCCCAAATCGGTTCATAGGCAATCACAATATTGTGCCATTGTTCTACTTTTACAACTGCTGCGAGATCGCAAATTTGTTGTAAGACCACCTGCTCTGCCTGCCCTGCTTCACGTTGTTCTAAGCTTTCACCTACACAATAAATCACTTGAAGCCCAACACTTAAAGCATTTGATAATTTTGCTTTAATTTTTGCAACATCATCGCCAAAAATTTCTCGACGTTCTGAGTGCCCAATCAACACATAATCAATCTGGCTGTCTTTGAGCAGTTCAGCACTCACTTCGCCGGTATAAGCGCCTGTGCCTGCCATTTGAGAAAGATCTTGTGCGACAACTTTGACTGGTGAATCTGCATCTTTAAGTAATTTTTGCACAGACAGTAATGCAATAGAAATAGGCGCAACACCAATATGACATTGTTGTTCTGTAATCGGTGATTGTTGTAAATACTGATTTAAATCTTGAATGAGCTGTTGCGAATTCGCTTGCATTGGGTTCATTTTCCAATTGCCGACAACCCAAGGAGTAATAGTCGAACCCGACATACATCTAACCTTTTATCGAAAATGTGCACATTCTACACGGAATTTATATTTTTAAAGTATTTTTTCTTTATCAATTCAGTCATCTCATTTAAAGTTATACATTAATATAAAGCAAAGAAACATAAATCATTTCAAAGATAATGCTAAAAAGCCTGATTGGCTCAAGTTATTTTCAAATATGTTTCTATAAAAAATACGTTTAATTCTAGATATTTCTAAGGATCATCGTATAATTTTCGTATTCAAATTATAAAATGAAATTTAATGTGTTTTGGGGATGTCTATGCAAAATGGTTCACCTAAGTTTTCGGGGTATATCCGTCGCTTAGTCGACGAAGGTTTTTTATCTGCCCAGCAAATGAAAGATGCGCTGAGTAACGCTCAAAAAAATAAAGTGAGTATCGTTGCCTATCTCAGTGAAAAATTAAATATACCACCATTGATCATTGCTGAAATGATCTCCGAAGAATTTGGAGAGCCCATTTTTGATTTGGACAGCTTTAATCCTGAAATGCTGCCCAAGGAGCTTATTGACCCAAATTTAGTTAGCAAACATAAAGTGATTCCTTTGGTTCAACGCGGCAATATTTTATACGTTGCCACCAGTGATCCAACCAATATAGAGGCGCTAGATGCTATTCGTTTTAACTGCGGTTTAAATATTGAACCAATTATTGTTGAACATCATAAATTAGAAAAATATTTAGAAAAGCACTTTACAGTAGAAGAAAGCTTTAATTTTGGTGATGAAGATTTTGATGTTGATGTCATTGCCACTGATGACACACCGCCATCAGAAGATGATGACGAAGCATCTGAAGAAGAAGCACCTATTGTTAAATATATTAATAAACTCTTGGTTGATGCAATTCGTATGGGTGCATCAGATTTACACTTTGAACCTTATGAAAAAAGTTATCGGGTGCGTTATCGTGTAGATGGTGTACTGAGAACCATTACCAATCCCCCCTTACAATTGGCAAGTCGTTTGGCCTCACGTTTAAAAGTGATGTCTAGAATGGATATTTCAGAAAAACGTGTTCCACAAGATGGTCGTATTAAGTTAAAACTCTCAAAGACCAAAGCCATTGATTTTCGTGTGAACTCATTACCGACATTATTTGGCGAAAAATTGGTACTGCGTATTCTTGATCCTTCCAGTGCCATGTTGGGTATTGATGCGCTAGGTTATGAGGAAAAGCAAAAAGCATTATTTATGGAGGCCTTAGAAAAACCTCAAGGCATGTTACTGATCACAGGACCAACAGGTTCAGGTAAAACAGTTTCTCTTTATACAGGTTTAAATATCCTCAATACAGAAAGTTCAAACATCTCCACTGCTGAGGATCCTGTTGAAATTAACTTGGAAGGGATTAACCAAGTTAACGTCAATCTCAAAGCAGGCCTCAGCTTTTCAGTCGCACTGAAATCATTCCTACGTCAAGATCCAGACATTATCATGGTCGGTGAGATTCGAGACCTTGAAACTGCGGAAATTGCGATTAAAGCTGCTCAAACAGGTCATATGGTGATGTCTACCCTACATACCAACAGCGCACCTGAAACATTGACCCGTTTACGTAATATGGGTGTGCCTTCATTTAACATTGCCACTTCAGTCAATCTTGTGATTGCGCAACGATTGGCAAGACGTTTATGTAATCATTGTAAAGCACCTGTTGAAATCCCTAGACAGAGTCTGTTAGAAATGGGCTTCACTGAACAAGATTTAAGCAACCCCGATTTACAAATTTTCCAACCCATAGGATGTAGTGAATGTCGTGAAGGCTATAAAGGTCGTGTCGGTATCTATGAAGTGATGAAAGTAACACCTGAAATTTCAAAAATTATCATGGAAGATGGCAATGCGCTTCAAATTGCAGCGGCATCGGAGAAATTGGGGTTTGATAATCTAAGACGTTCGGGTTTAATTAAGGTCATCAATGGCTTAACTTCTTTACAAGAAATTAACCGTGTGACCAGCGAATAAATATAATCAATATTCAAGGAAATTATGATGGCAGCTAAAAAAGCTCAAATGATGCCTACATTTGCTTATGACGGGGTTGATCGTAAAGGGATCAAGGTTAAAGGGGAATTACCTTCACGTAATATGGCACTTGCAAAAGTTACCTTACGAAAACAAGGGATCACCATTAAAACCATTCGAGAAAAAAAGAAAAATATTCTTGAAGGTTTAATGAAAAAAGGCATTTCCACTTTAGATATTACCATTTTTACTCGTCAACTCGCCACGATGATGAAAGCAGGTGTGCCTTTAGTGCAAAGTTTTGAAATCGTTGCAGAAGGACTAGAAAACCCCTCAATGCGTGAAATCGTATTGGGGATTAAAAGTGAAGTTGAAGGGGGGAATACCTTTGCTGGTGCATTAAAAAAATACCCTCGCTATTTTGATAGCTTGTTTTGCTCACTAGTCGAATCTGGCGAACAATCGGGCGCCTTAGAAACCATGCTCGATAGGGTGGCAATTTATAAGGAAAAGAGTGAACTTCTTAAACAAAAAATTAAAAAAGCCATGAAATATCCAATCTCGGTCATCGTTGTTGCGATCATTGTTACCATTATTTTAATGGTTAAAGTTGTCCCTGTCTTTCAGGACTTATTTAGCTCTTTTGGTGCAGACCTCCCCGCATTCACTCAAATGGTGGTCAATATGTCCAATTGGATGCAAAAATATTGGTTTATTCTAATCCTATTTATCGCTGTTGTAATTACTGCTTTTTTGGAAGCAAAAAAACGCAGTAAAAAATTTCAGGATTTTCTAGACCGAACAGCACTTAAAATGCCTATTTTTGGCGATCTAGTCTATAAAGCCATCATTGCACGTTATAGCCGCACCCTTGCCACAACATTTGCGGCTGGTGTACCGCTCATCGAAGCTTTAGAATCAACAGCAGGTGCAACCAATAATGTGGTTTATGAACAAGCAGTAATGAAAATTCGTGAGGATGTAGCCACTGGGCAACAACTTAATTTTGCCATGCGTGTCACCAATAGATTTCCTTCTATGGCCATTCAAATGGTCGCTATTGGGGAAGAATCTGGTGCATTGGATGCAATGTTGGATAAAGTTGCAACACATTTTGAAAATGAAGTCGACAATGCTGTGGATGGCTTAACCTCAATGATGGAGCCGTTAATTATGGCTATTTTAGGCATACTTGTGGGTGGCTTAGTCATTGCAATGTATCTGCCAATCTTCCAAATGGGATCAGTGATTAGTTGATAATGATGAACATGCTCAATGATTTATTAAATTTTCTGATTCAATCACCAATAGCACTCTATCTGACTGTTGGTATTTTAGGGTTATGTGTTGGTAGCTTTTTAAATGTAGTCATTTACCGTACTCCCAAGATGATGGAAAAAGAATGGCGACAGGAATGGCATGCAGAATGCCAATTACTGGCAGGCTCACAACAGATTGTGATTGATGAAGAAAAACTCAGTCTCAGTCAACCAGCCTCTACCTGTCCCAAATGTAAAACCCCAATTCGCTGGTATCAAAATATTCCCATCATCAGTTGGTTGGTTTTAAGAGGCAAATGCGCTTCGTGTCAAAACCCGATTAGTATTCGTTATCCATTGGTTGAGCTTTTAACTGCGGTGTGTTCATTAACAGTCGTTGCTGTTTATGGCCCCACTTTAGAAATGGTTTTTGGTGTGCTACTGACTTGGGTGCTGATCACGCTTACTTTTATTGATTTTGACACTCAATTACTCCCAGATCGTTTTACCTTAACCTTAGCTGCAATAGGTTTAGGTATTAACTCATTTCATCTCTATACAACAGCAAGTGCTGCAATCTGGGGTTATATTATTGGTTTCCTGTGTCTTTGGATTGTCTACTATCTATTTAAAATAGTGACAGGCAAAGAAGGCATGGGCTATGGTGACTTTAAGCTTCTTGCTGCACTTGGCGCTTGGATGGGGCCCTTGATGTTACCATTAATTATCCTACTGTCTTCTGTAGTGGGTGCGATCATTGGTATTATTTTACTTAAGATTCGTAAAGAAAATGTCCCTTTTGCCTTTGGTCCTTATATTGCAATTGCAGGATGGATTGCATTTTTATGGGGTGAGCAAATTATGAAAGTATATTTAGGTCAATAATTTCAACACAGTATTAGGAATGCGCAATGACGTTTATCTTGGGTTTAACAGGTGGAATTGGTAGCGGTAAATCCGCAGCAAGTCAATGGTTTGAAACCCAAGGGATTACAGTTGTTGATGCAGATATTGTTGCAAGAGAAATTGTTGAAAAAGGACAACCCGCGCTTCAAAAAATTAAAGAGGTTTTTGGGGATTGGGTACTATTAAGCAATGGTGAACTTGATCGTCGTGCATTGAGAGAACATATTTTTAAAGACCCATTAGCACGGCAACAACTTGAATCGATTACTCATCCTGCGATTCGCGCTGAGATTATTCAACAATTACAAGCAGCAACCAGTCCTTATGTAATTTTGGTTTCTCCCCTGCTTTTTGAGACCAACCAACATGAACTCACCCAGCGCGCTCTACTGATTGATGCCAGTGAAGACATGCAAATCTTACGCGCTGCACAACGAGATGGCCAATCCATCGAACAGATTCAGAAAATTATTGCGGCACAGATGCCGCGTAACAAAAAGCAAAAATTAGCAGATGATATTGTGCTCAATGATGGGCATATTGATCATCTATATGCGAAATTAAAGTCTTTACATCAACAGTATCTAAAACAGGCACAGCAGTAAATTGTGTCTCTCATCATTTTAAAATAGATTTTTATCAATCAGTTTTGTATCCATTTAACCTGATTGATCTATTTCTTCTTATCTAACTGCTTTTGCAAACTGTCTTTATGTGTAAACCAACGCCAAGGCTGTAAAGCACCAATGCCCATACCAATCAAGCCGCACAGCATTGCAAGGCTTATCGGTTCATTTAACAAGGGTACGGCGATTATTGCGGCAATAAAGGGCGCAAGTGTGACGATACTGCCTGTTTTAAAAGCACCTAACCGTTTAATTGCTTCGACATAGGCCAAAGTCGCAATGATCACCACAAAAATACCGTGAAACAACGTTTGCATAACCAAATGTGGTGTGGACACTTGATCTAAATGCTTAGGTAAAAACAACAAATAAATCGGGACATAAACGATCGCCGACCAAATCGCAACACCTGCCATGGCGTGCCATGCGGAAAGTTGCCATTGACGCAGTAATACGGTAAAAGTCCCCCACCAAATTGCACTGATAAAAAACAGTAAATCACCAATACCAAAAGCAACGCCTGTTTCGCTATACATCAAAAAACTCATCACAGAAATCGCAGAGAGCATGATGATTAAACTGATCCATATATGTTTATCAAATGGTTGGCGATACAGTAAAAACCCAGCCAAAGCTGTACACAATGGAATACAGCCATTTAAAAAAATGGCTGCATGTGCCGCAGTGACAAAGTGAAATGCAGTATATGACGTCAAACAATAGGCAACACCGCCAATCATCGCCAAAATAAAAGGTTGTTTGTTAAATAGAAAAGCAGTGTCTTTTTTATAGATTAAAATCGGCATCAGAATACAAAATGCCAAAGAAAAGCGTAATGCTGTGATATCCCATGGACTGATATGCCAAATTGCATTCAGTCTTGAGGTAATTGTAAAACCTCCCCAAATACACATTGTAATGGCGACATACATGTAGCCTTGGGTACGGGAGGTCATCATGTTGCTTCTCTAATCTTACCGATACAATTTAAACTCAATCATTCACTTTGTTGACGTTGACGGCACGCTTCATACAACGCCATACCAGTAGCTACACTTACATTTAAACTTTGTAAGTTTCCAGCCATCGGGATAAATACAGTTTGATCACATTGCGATTGGGTAATTGGACGCAATCCAGTGTCCTCAGCGCCCATCACCACACATACTGGTGTTCCTGTAAAATCAAACTTCTGAATAGGCAGTGCCTTTTCATCGAGCATAGTACCCACCACACGAACATTATAATTTTCTTTGATTTGTCCAAGCGTGCGCGCCAAATTGGTGACTTGAATAAACTTCACCTTTTCAGCACCGCCTGCTGCAACTTTACGTGCAGTCGGAGTCAATGTTGCCGCACGGTCACGCGGAACAATCACCGCTTCTACACCCATAGCTGCCGCTGTACGGATACATGCGCCTAGATTATGCGGATCCGTGATATGGTCTAAAGCCAACAATATAGGTTGTTGGCTTGACTCTAAAAGCTGATCTAAATCTTTTTCATTTAATACAGGATGTGGGCGAACAGCTGCGACCACGCCTTGGTGAAAAGGTTGACCTGCCAACTTTTCCAAGCTATCACGACTTGCTTTTTGGACACTGATTCCAAAAGGCTCTGCAAGTTGGAGAATGCGCTGTAAACGCTGATCATCACGACCTTTTAAGGTAAATAAGGTTAAAACACGTTCAGGTTCTAACTCCAATAATGACTCCACTGAATGAACGCCATAATAATATTCGGACTTCGCCATGAACAACCTCATTAACAACATGATGATAGAAATGAAAAATCCTGCAAAGCCAACTTTACAGGATTCTATTTGATGCTTTAGTTTAACCGATTTCGCTTAAAAATTCTTTGCCTAATTTAGTGTCTACTTTAAGCAAAGCTTTTTTCATTAGCCTTCTAAATGGCAAACGTAGTCTAAAACGTCATCCGTTTCAATTTTAAAACGACTATTACCAGGCACATAGAATGACTGACCTGCGCGGAACAACTCACTTTCTTCACTGTCTGCGATTTTAACGCGACATTCACCAGAAATAATTTCCATGCGTTCAGGCACATGTGTTTCAAATGTTAAAGCTTCTTCTGTTGGAAGAATGACCCCTAAAGTCTTTTTGGTTCCGTCTTCAAACTGCACAGTGTGGCTAATACATAAACCGCCAAAATATACATTAGATTTTTTAACTACTGATACATGATCATACTGAGCTGACATGCGTATTCTCCAGATAATGCGCATTTATAAAAATTATGTTCGATGTAGTTTAATGTTGCTCCGCAAACTAATCAATCTATGTTTTTAAGGTTAAGCTATTTCTATTTTTAGTCTGTTTTATCAATCCGCTTAGATTAAAGCTTAAGCTTCTCTAACAATAAAGACCCAAAACCACAATACTTGTCACCAAGAATACCAATCCTGTGGATGATCAATTTATTTCCTACTTAGACTGAAGAAATGTCTTGTTTCAATATTGGCTGATAAAAGATGCAGATCAATAGATTCAAATGCCTATTGAATAAATCAGTCATAAAAATATAGATACCTGCTTCATTTTTTATTTAATTCAATAAGATTTATCTATTTTGATGTTTTTACTGGCAACTTAAGCAAAGGAAATTACATTTTCATATTAAAATTATTTAGAATGCTTAAAATTACTTCGTATTAGAATACGTTCTGACTTGTGACCACAACAAAACTTCACTATCTTAGAACTTCACCGTTCGCAGCTTGGATGCGTTTATGCTGACACACTTAAATCTGATCAATTTTGCTTTAGCTGATAACCTTGCTATTGATATCGAGCAAGGGTTCAACGTGCTTACAGGTGAAACAGGTGCGGGTAAATCATTATTATTAGATGCGTTGTCAGCCTGTTTAGGTGAGCGTACCGATACCAATTATGTGCGTTATGGTGCTGAAAAAGCCGACATTACCGCCGTTTTTAGCTACCAAGCACAAAGTCCAGAAGCAAATTGGCTCAACACCCATGAATTAGATGATGAATCTGGTGAAATTCATTTAAGACGGGTGATCTTTGCAACAGGACGCAGCAAAGCATGGATCAATGGTCGTCCCAGCAGCCTCGCTGAATTAAAAGAACTTGGCCGCCTTTTGGTGCAACTATACAGCCAACATAGCCAACAACAACTGCTTGAACCGCCCTACCCGAAGCATTGGTTAGATCGTTATAGTAATTTTTATCAGCCTGCTCAAGACGTGCGGGATGCGTATAGCACTTGGCAAAAAAATATTCGTACACATCAAGCAGCAATTGATGCACAAGCCAACCGTCTGCAACGTATTGATACTTTAAAATTACAACTTGAAGAACTCGAAGATGTCATTCGTATTGACTATAAAGAAATCGAACAAGAATTTGATCGTTTAAGTCACCATGAACACATCATGCAAGACTGTGGCTATAGCTTAAATGTTCTTGATGAATCTGAACAAAATATTACTCAAGAAATTTCTTCAATTATTCGACGTTTAGAATCGCATGCTGGACGAAGTGAACTGCTGTCTGAAATTTACAACTCATTGATCAACGCACAAAGTGAAATTGACGATGCAACGGCAAATTTACGTCAGTTTATAGACCGTCAAAGTTTTGATCCTGAACGTATGGATGAGTTAAATACACAACTCGAAGTCTTTCATCGCTTGGCACGTAAGTACCGTATTCAGCCCGATGAACTCAAACAGCAATATGAAACATGGCAAAATGAGTTAGAGCAACTACATCAACTTGAAGATCCTGAAACCCTCGCTGAGCAAGTTGAACAATCTCATCAAGTGTTTGTCGAGAAAGCACAACATTTAGATCAGATTCGTCGTGATGCTGCTGAACCTTTAGCCAAACAACTGACTGAGCAAGTCAAACAACTGGCGCTACCAGAAGCACATTTTGAATTTAGATTTGAACCGCTGGAACAAGTTTCTGCTGAAGGTTTAAGCTTTATTCAATTACTCTTTACGGCCAATAAAGGTATTCCACCTCAACCACTGGCACGTGTTGCTTCTGGTGGTGAGCTGTCACGGATTGCACTGGTCATGCAAGTGATGAATGCCGAAAAAACTGAAGCAGAAGTTTTAGTGTTTGATGAGATTGATGTCGGAATCAGTGGTGGTACCGCTGAAATTGTCGGGCGCTTATTGGCAGGCTTAGGCCAACACGTTCAAATTTTATGTATTACTCACCAAGCTCAGGTCGCGGCCCAGTCCGATCAACACCTATTGGTGAAAAAACTGCAGACAGATCCTGCAAGTAGTACCATCGTTGCACTAGAAGAAGAGCAACTTATTTTAGAATTGGCTCGTATGACAGGCGGTATTGAAATTGGTGAAACCACCTTGCAACATGCAAAACAATTAAGACAATTGAAATTTCAGCCGTCTTAATACTTCAATCTAGTGTATAAAAAGAATACACCTATAAAAAAAACCAGTCAGCACGCGACTGGTTTTTTATTCCTATTTTGGAATATAAGCGCTTTCATCTATTCACTCGCCCTATTGCATCGCTTTTATAAAGATGCACATTTTTATTTGGACACCATTTTGTTTATATTTTAAACATATTAATGAAAAACTTAGGCTGTTTTTGCTGGCTTTTAAAATATTCACAACCTATTGATATTAATTGTGCTATTTATATAGGTATAGATTTTATTTAAACAATTAAAAATATTTAAGCGGATTGAAAAGGAGTTGCATATCGGTGCCAAAACAATATCTTTCTCATCGCTGCTTGATTGCACCACCTGATCTTGCTGATGATTTCTTTGCCAATACGGTAATCTATCTTGCCCGTCATGATGAAGATGGTGCGCAAGGTATTATTATCAATCGACCTTCAGGTATTCAAGTCAAAGAACTTTTGAATGACTTAGAAATTGAAGCTGATAATGTGCATCCACATGAAGTCTTACAAGGTGGTCCATTACGCCCAGAAGCGGGTTTTGTCATTCATACAGGACAACCAACCTGGCACTCTTCGATTGCCGTGGGTGAAAATCTGTGTATTACCACCAGCAAAGATATTTTAGATGCGATTGCACACAATGAAGGTGTAGGTCGTTATCAAATTGCATTGGGCTATGCCAGCTGGACTAAAAATCAACTTGAAGATGAAATTACTCGTGGCGATTGGTTGATTTGTGATTCAGATATGGATTTGGTGTTTAATTTGCCTTATACCGACCGTTGGGATGCAGCTTATCGTAAAATAGGGATTGATCGTACTTGGTTATCTTCTGAGATTGGACATGCCTGATTTAAATTCCCCACAACTGATTATTGCATTTGATTTTGGTACACAAAAAACGGGAATGGCTGTAGGCTCCTCCATCATTGAAAGTGCAACACCGCTTGCACTTTTCCCAATGAAAGATGGTATCCCAAATTGGGATGAACTGCTTAAGATCATCAAACAGCATCAACCGAATTTATTTCTGGTTGGCTTACCATTAAATATGGATGATTCCGAGTCAGAATTATCCACACGCGCACGCAAATTTGCACGGCGTTTACGTCATCAAACCAATATTGAAACCCTGATGGTCGATGAGCGCTTAACCACACGTGAAGCACGAGATGAACTCGATCATTACCACGCGCAAGGGCGAGCAAAGAAATTAGCAGCGGATAGTATTGCAGCTGCTTTATTTATTGAAAGTTGGTATCGAAACCCTGAAGGAATTACCCCTTAAACTGAGCATTAAAAATGTCAAAAACCTATGTCATCTATGGTGTAAGCAAAGGCTTGGGGCAAGCTATTTTACACGCAGTACCTCAAACACAAGATCTGGTTTATGGTATTTCACGTTCTCAGCCACAGTGCGATCTTGCTCATTTCAAATGGATCCCTGCTGATTTATCAAAACCTGAGCACGCTCGGGATGTAGTTAAAAATCAAATTCAAAATCAGCCTATAGATTATCTGATTTACAATGTCGGGATCTGGGAAACAAAAGCCTTTCAAGCAGATTATGACTTTGAACAATGTACTGACATTGAAATATCAAATTTAATTCATACCAATATTCAATCCTGTATTTTGGCAATTCAATCCTTGATTGAGAATCTTAGATTGTCTCCAAATGCAAAAATTATCTTGATTGGTTCAACGTGGGGACTAGATAACCATAACGGCAAAGAAGTGGTCTTTTCAGCCAGCAAATTTGCCCTTAGAGGCATTGTCCACGCTCTCCGAGAAAGCTTGCGTAAAGACCAGATTGGAGTGAGTATATTAAATTTAGGCTACTTAGCCACTGAATTTGATCTGAATACATCTGTAGATGAAGTTTTACAACACAGTGGTCATGAGTTAATTCCCTTACAGGATGTTATTCTTGCCATCAAATTTATCTTATCCACCAGTCAAGCCAGCTGTGTTAAAGAAATTAATATGCCCGCGATGGCAGACCTAAATCTATAAAAAAAACCCATTTTTCAATGGGCTTTAAGATCGAAGTTTAATGATGGATACTGGTTATTTTTTTGCTTGTTCCAAAATATGTACTGTCACGGTGCGCCCTGCGACAAAGGCCAATGAATCATGGGGCACTTCATCTAAAATAATTTTCACAGGTACCCGTTGAGCCAAACGTACCCAGCTGAATGTTGGATTTACATTGGCCAATAAGCCTGACGAAGTGGTCCGTTCACGATCCTCAATCCCAGACGCAATCCCTTGAACATGGCCTTTATATTTCAAAGAATCACCCATGAGTTGTACTGTTGCAGGATCACCTAGATGTATTTTATTGAGTTTGGTTTCTTCAAAATATCCCACAACATAGAGCTGTTTACGATCAAGTAAAGCGGCAACAGCTTGCCCAACTTTGACATAATTCCCTGCGCGCAAATCAAAATTTGATAATGTTCCATCTGCAGGTGCAATCACTTCTGAACGTTGCATATTCAATTGAGCCAAGTGCACACTACTGGTTGCTGCTTCAATCAAGGCTTTTTGTTGTTTGATATTGGCTTCTGCTTGTTGTACCGCAGCTTGCAATTGCTTATGCTCTGCATGGGACTGATCTCGTGTAGCAAACATTTGATCTTGTTCTTGTTTAGAGATCGCACCATTCATCAGGTCTGCATATCGGCGTGCATTTTTATCTGCAAGATTGATATTGGCTTTTGACTTCACAATATTGGCTTTTGCCTCAGCAAGCCCCGCTTCTGCTTCAGCCAGTCCTGACTGGGCTTTTGCAAGATCTGATTTTGCTTGTTCCACGTCTAAAGTTTGGCGTGCTAAATCAATTTTAAAAAGCACCTGCCCTTTTTTCACTGTTTGGTTATCTTGAACCATCACCTCTGTGACTAAACCAGCAATATCAGAAGACACTTGAATAACATCACCACGGACACGCCCATCACGTGTCCAAGGTTCTGCATTGTAGTAATTCCAGATATGTAGCGCACAAAATATCGCAATAATCACCACGATACCCAATGATATCGGCCGGATTGCCTTACGTATGTCAAACGTATTCATTTCAATTTTCCAATCATTAAACTTAAAAATAAATCAGCTCTATTGCAGCGGCTAAGTCGTCATCTGAATAAATACCCAATGAATCGACCATAATAAAATCAAATAGATACAAATATTAAAAATTCCAGGTAATGCAATCCATTCTTTTTCAACCAAGCGATCTGTACCAATGCACACCACTTTCCAGATGATGAATGCCAGAATTGCTTGAATTAAAAATATTGGGACATAAACACCATAAATGTTGAGCTCACCCATATTTATGCTCCCACTAGAACAGTTGAAGGTTGCGCATCAACCAGATGAATATGACAAATACTATTGCGAATATTATTCACAGAAATTTCTATACGCTGTCGGATATCTTGATCACCTACCGCTTGCGCATCTTGTAAGACTTGATCAAATTGCTGAATCAATGCTTGTCGTAAGTTATCATCAGGCTGAGTTACTGCTTTTTCGTTTAGCCACTGGTTAAGTAAGCGTTGTAATTTAACAATTGCACTGGTCGTCGTAGATTCAGGCGACAATTTTTGGACCAGCTCCTGCAAACGAGTTAAATCAATTGCGGCACTCGACTCAATCAAAGCATTATTAATTTCGATTTTGAGTTGTTCTGACTGAATCAATTTGGTATTTAACACGCCAATACGATCAAGCATACTGCGTAAATGAATTCTAAAGCCCGTTCCATAAGACATCGCAATACTTTCCCGCATGGCTTTATAGTGTAAAGCCAACATCCGTTTTACTGTCATTTCAGGGGACATTGAACGTACCATTTGCATAATACAAACCGTGATAATCGGCCCAATCACGGTTGCAATCGAAGCATCAAAAAAGGTGATCTGATCCATCAAATAACGGTTTTGCAGATTTAACCCCATAATCGTACTCATAATCAGCGGTAAACCCAGTGCATGCAAAGGTGGATGTAAATACAACATCACACAGAACATAATAAAGGGGGCCAATACAACGGCTAACTCCCAAAATGCGGTGATATGCGGAAAAATCCCATATGCATAAATAAAAACCAAAATAGCGGCATAAATACTGGAGCGGATAAATATTTTTAGTGCAGGTACAGGGTCATCTAAAAAGGTCAAAATACATGCTGTAATTGCGGCCATTTCTGCCACCATAAAGCCCATTTTCCAGCCACTTAAAATCCAAAATGCACAGGCAATGTTGGTGGTTAAAAATGCCGATATCCCGCCACGAACCGCAACGCCATAATCACGATGCAAACTGGGATAGGTTGTGGTTAAAGGTACAATGGACTCAGGTAAACTATGATTACCTTGCTGCATGCATTGCCAAATAAACTTCACTGCACGAACATTTTGAATAAAATGGCGAATATCCATTTTTAGACTGCCTAAAATTACCTGTTGTTTAGCAGTTGCATGCTCAGCAATGGTTTGAAATTCTTGGTCAAAATGCTCAGGTAAGTGCTTAAGCTCATCTTCAAGAATGGCAGTTTCAGCTTCTAAAAAGTCATCAATCTTTTGGTGAAATTCAAGCAGATACGGACGATAATTTAAATCAATTTGATCAAGTTGCTTGATTCGTTCTGACATCGCGACCAAATTAGCCACTAACATCGTCACTTGATGTAGCAACTCTTGGAGTGGTTTGGTCATGCCTTTAAATTTTGAAGTTTCATAACTTAAATGCACAGCCATACTATGAATATCTGTCGTATCACGCGTGATATTGGTCAAGAGCTGAGTATAATTGTCTGTATGTGCAGGATCAGACAAAATTGAGTCAAAAGCCTGTTTGGTGTCTTGCATGGTTTTAGTGACACGGAGTTCGACCACAGGCCCAATATGCATAGGAAATATAGTGGCAGAGACCACAGCACTACACACCACACCCAACGAGATTTCTAAGAAACGCCCCACAGCCATGTCGAAAATAGACACCGTCTCGATATAATAAATCGAGTTAAAACAAATAATCACTGCGGTATAACCCGCTAACATCACCACATAACTGCGTGGTGATCGGTCGATTAAAGACAGATATAGACAGATCCCCACCCAAGTTGCCAGTACAAAGGTAAATAACCAAGGGGTATTAACCAAATGAGGCATCACTGCAATAGCAAAAATTGCTCCGATCAAGGTTCCTAAAATTCGATAGATACTTTTTGATGCCATCATGCCCGAATAAGGATTGGCAATCACAAAGACTGTACCAATCGCCCAAATCGGGTAGCTCAGGTTGAGTTCAAATGCGATATAGAGAGCCAACATTCCTGCAATGAAAGTTTTGCTCGCAAAAATCCAATCGAGTTTATTGGGTCTAAAAGCCAATAAGGGTTTGATTAGTAACATGCAAACAACTCACTATAAATTCAATTTCATTGATTTTCTCTGTCATCTCTAGCTCTGTAAGATCTAGGAAGCTGATATTCACCACTTTTATAAGGGCTTGTTGTACACATCACATTTTCTTTTCTTATAGACCAAAAAACCGCACCGCTTAGTCAAATAAACAGTGTGGTTTAAAAAAAGATGTGAATAGAAGAACAAATTTAGGCATTTGCTCAAATACAACGATTGAGTAGAGAAGGACTCAATTTATGATAAAAATTTATACTTCTAGAAAAGTATAAATTCACCATTGGATATTCATATCAGCAATAATCTCAAAAAAAACACAAATAATCAATAAAAATATCTCATTTTGATAATACAACTAAATATAATTTACTTTGGTGTGCAAATGTAGTACTTTTTCTCAAAATAACTACTAAAGTTAAAAATGTAGAATCATTTGCATTTACAATGCAAATTCCACTGTTTTTTCTTGAACAATTTGTTATAAAGTAACATTCATTATTATTTTTTTTGATTCTCACTAATTGAGTAGGTCATCAATGGCACTTTCCAGTTTTGGCAAAATTCTCACCGTATTGGATTTATTTTCGGTGTCTCGCCCAGTAATTAATGTCGATGTGATTTGTGAAGAGCTTGGTTTATCTAAACCGACCAGCTATCGCTATTTAAAAGAATTAGTTTCGGCTGATATTTTGCAACGCTTAAATGGAACTTCAGGCGATTACACCCTTGGTCCTAAAATTGCTGTGATGGACTATATTTCTAGAACCACCGATCCATTGGTTCAAATCAGCAAACCATTTATGCAAGAAATTTCAGAACGTACAGAGCTTTGCTGTTTACTGACACATTTAAATGATGACTATTGTATTGATGTTCATCATGAGGTGTATCGTGATGAAACTTTACTTTCTTATGGTCGTGGTTGCCCTCGTCCCGTATTTATGGGCTCTTCACCTAAAGTGATCATGGCGCATTTATCTAAACAGAAAATTCATGAATATTACCTTCGCTTTGCAACACAATTAACTGAAGTTGGTTTTGCTGAAAATGAAGAAACCTTTGTTAATAAAATGAAAAAAATTAAAAAACAAGGTTATTATTTTTCACAAGGCGAACTTGATCCAAATGTTTCTGGCTTATCTATCCCAGTGAAGTTTTCAAGTAAAGAAGCGCCTTTAGCATTGACCGTACTTGCTTCAAAAAATCGTTTTGAATACGTCAACACCCCAAAATTGATTGAGACCTTGCAAGAGTCTGCTGCACAGATTGAAAAACGCTATCAAGCACTCTCTGCCAATGACCAATTATCTGAATTTCACCCATAAACGCAATCATCTTGATAATTTAACATTTTGTAATGTTTTTATCTCTTGATAATGTTTTTATATTCTCATAATATGATTATGTTCTTCAGTAATCCATGATTTTTTGGACATTGTTTTTGCGAAGACAATTCCTCCTCAGAGTAAGGAAGCCTATGTGTTTAAACATAGGCTTTTTTATGTGTAATTTTTTTATCCATTGAGTTTACTTTTAAGCCATTAAAAAAATAATTAGAGTAATTGGCGAATCATTTTCATTGAGGAATAATCTAAACCAGCCAATAACAATGATGCATAATTTTAATTAAGGAATGTTATGAATATTCTCATCGTCCATGCACACCCCGAACCCCTTTCATTTACAACTGCGATGAAAGATCATGCTGTTGAGGTCTTGGAAAAATTAGGACATCAAGTTGAGGTTTCAGACTTGTATGCCATGAATTTTAATCCAATCGCATCACGAGAGGATTTCTCAGAACTGAGTCATCCTGAATATATGAATTATGCTTTGGAACAGCGCCATGCTTGTAAAAATAAGCAGATTGCCGAAGATATTCAGATTGAAATTGAAAAAGTACAAAAAGCAGATTTAGTGATTTTAAGTTTCCCCATGTATTGGACATCTGTACCTGCCATCTTAAAAGGCTGGATTGATCGCGTATTCGTTTCGGGTATTTTCTATGGTGGTAAACGTTTTTATAACCACGGCGGCATGGTGGGGAAAAAAGCCTTGTTAAGCTTTACCTTGGGTGGCCGTGAACATATGTTTGGTGATCATGCGATTCATGGTTCAATTGAAGACTTATTACTGCCGATTCAACGTGGAACTTTAGCTTATGCAGGCTTTGACGTGTTGCCACCATTTACCGCTTACCATGTCCCTTATATTTCTAATGAAGCACGGGAACAGATCCTGCTTGATTATCAGCAATATTTACATCACTTAGAAAATTTACCTGCATTAGACTTTCCTAAACTTGAACAATTTGATGACAAGCTTTATCCACTTGGATAAAAGTAACGAAAGGTCAAATTTACACGAGGCGCTAAAATTCGTGTAGATTTGGCGAGGGTATGTTTCCAATAACGTTGGGTCTGCCCTTGCATCACAATCAACTGACCACTGTGTAAAAGTAAATCTACTTTTTTAGCTTTCCACTTGTGCTTAAAACTGAATTTTCGAGTAGCACCTAGACTCAATGAAGCAATCACCACATTGTGGTTGGGCGCTTCCAATGATGGCTCATCATCACTATGCCAACCCACGCCTTGTGAGCCATTTTCATATAAATTTGCCAAACAGGAATTATAAGTTTGCCCTGTGAGTTGCTCGATATGCTGTTTGAGTCGATATAAAGCAGGATTCCAGATATGGGCTTGTTTTGCCATACCTGAATAATGATATTGGTAATCATCATCGCCATACCACACCACTTTACGCTCAGTTTTATAATATTGGCCATGCAAATAAACTTCATCATGTTGCCAAGCCAAATGCTGTAGAAAATAGTTTAAATATTTTTGACTTTGTTCATGATCCAAAATTAAGCCAAAGTCTTTTACTACCCCATCATAAGGTAGTAAATTATCTTGTGCTTCAGGTTCAAATAAATCTAAATTCATGGTCTAAAATGAGCTGCTGGTTAATCCAACAATGAATCAATATTTAATATGAAACAAGTCATTTTTGATCAAAATTAAACAACTTTAATATGAAGAATAACAGGTCATATCATGGATAAATATACAAATTAATTCAGCAAGTTGAAGAATTTAAATAGGATTTTGATCGTGAAGATTTGAACTAGTGTAAGACATTATTAAAATCTTTCACAATTCAAAACATAGCAATCACTTGTAGCAAAGTTTATTCAGCTTTAGACTAAAACCAAGCTGATAAAAAGCAAAAAACCTATGAATTTATGGCAATTATTTCAAAAATTACGCCCCTTTGTACGCCCCTACCGCTGGCTTGTCATTGTCACCTTAGTGTTAACGTTGATTGGCTCACTCACTGCTCAGGTCAATGCCCTCACACTTAAATATGCTGTAGATAGCATCAACCAACTGATCCAAGCAGGACAAGGCCTAGCGGACGGATGGCACATTATCATTACCATTACTGTAGTTTTATTGGTCAAAGAAGTCATCAACGCAATTGTTCAATTTGGACAAAAATCATTTGGTGAAAAACTCAGAATTTTAATTTCACAAGACTTATCTCAAGGCATTATCGAAAAGTTTATTACCTATCGATTGGCTTTTTTCGATCAGAAAAATAATCAAGCAGGAAAATTACAAACCCGTATCGACCGTGGAGTTAGCTCGCTCACCCGACTGGTACAAATCTTTTTTATTGATATTTTACCGTTATTTACCAGTGCAATTATTGCTTTAGCTTTAATGTATTATGCCAATTTTTGGGTGGGTGTTGTTGCGACAATCATTGTGCCAATTTACTTTTGGCTGACCTTTAAACAATCACAAAAACTTTCCGGCAAACGCCGAGCCTTGCGCGATAACATGGAAAAGAAAAATCAAGGTATTTTGAGTATTATTAACTCAATTACAGTGATTAAATCTTTTAATAAAGAAGCTGTTGAATCCACCAAGCAACTGAATTTACAAAAGTCACTGACTGAAAACCAGATGCAGACTCGACAAACCAGCTATATTTTTGATGGTTTAAAAACCTTTATTGAACAAGTCGGTGTAGTGCTGATCATTATTTTAACTGCTTATTTTGTTTTAGATGGACAAATGAGCATAGGCATGATCATGTACCATGTATTGTTATTCAATAACGTGTCTGCGCCTATTCGCTCTTTGCACCGTATTTATGATGAAATTAACTCAGCAATGATCTATTCAGAAAGCTTCTTTGGCATCTTAGAAGCAGATCATGAAATCGAAGCCAGTGGTTTAATGAAACCTCAAATTCATGGCAAATTTGAATTGGAAAATGTTGATTTTATCTACCCGAATGGTCATCAAGCCTTACATCGGATTAACATGACTATTCAACCCAATAAAATCACAGCCTTAGTCGGCTTATCAGGTGCGGGAAAATCAACCTTAATCAGCCTATTGGATAAATTTTATGCCCCGAACTCAGGCTGTATCAAACTCGATGGAATTGATCTAGAGCAACTCGATACACACTATTTAAGAGAACATATAGGCTTAGTATTGCAAAAGAATCATATTTTCCAAGGCTCAATTTTAGAAAACATTCGTTATGGTAAACCCCATGCAAGTAATGAAGAAGTCATCGCAGCTGCCAAAAAAGCCTCGATTCATGAGCAGATTTTAAAATTACCCCATGCCTATGAAGCAGATGCCTTGCTGTTATCTGGCGGACAACAACAGCGTATAGCACTTGCTCGAATGTTCCTTAAAAACCCACCAATTATCTTTTTAGACGAGCCCACAGCGAGTTTAGATGCCATCGCTTCAGAGCAAATCAAACAAAGTTTAGATGAGATTAAACAAGGTCGAACTGTGATTATGATCTCACACAGCCTTTCACAAATTATTGATGCCGATTACACCTATGTGATGAAAGAAGGACAAATCGTTGAGCATGGTGAACATCATGATCTTTATCATCAAGATGGTGCTTATAAGGAAATTTTTGATGCGATGGCTAAAAGCTTAAATATCGAAAAAATTGCACGAACTTTTGAAGATGATGGCGAGGAAGAAACCCATAGCTAAAGTCTAGTTGGTGCTTTGTATCAATCTAACAGAAGCTCATACTGATTAAATTGCTTTTTGCAGCATTGGATCATTCAAGATATGTCTATCAGGTAGCGATATAAATTATCTTTTACGAACTGCTATTCCTACATACAAATAAAAAGCCACTCTATGTTCTAGAATGGCTTTTTTCTTTTTAGAGTAATAATTTAGAGGCTAATCATTTCCATTTTACTGCTTGGACTTCAACTTTTTTAGGATTGTCCGTTTCAGCACTACTGCAACCACAACCGCCACCGCATCCACTCACCATCGCAGGCTGAATCCATTTGGCTAAACGATTCCAACCTTGCGACTGACAAAATTGAGCCAGTTTAGAAAACACCGAATACGCTGACTTTGGGAAGACTTTCTTAAATACAAAAATTGCACTCCAAATCACCAATACCGCAATAATCAATAATTCAATCATCTCTAGCTCCTTTGCTTCAAGATTCTGGCTTATAGACCAAAATAACCTGACGCAATTTGATAAGTGAGGAAAGCCATTAAATAAGCCAAACCAAATAAATAGACCGTCATACCTGCAACAGTTTTCCAAGAACCTGTTTCACGTTTTACCGTAGCCAATGTCGCTAAACAATGCGGTGCATAGATAAACCACACCAACAACGATAAACCTGTTGCAACTGACCAGCTTAAATCACCCTGACTGATCAGATGTGATAAACCTTGAGCGACTGCATCATCATCCGCTGCAGATAAAGCATAAACCGTACCCAATGCTGCAACCACAACTTCACGTGCTGCCATCGCTGGAATTAAAGCAATACAGATTTGCCAATTAAATCCAAGCGGTTCAAAGATTGGGTGCATCACATGCCCCAGCATCCCGGCAAAAGAGTAGTCAATATCTGGTAAAGTTGCACCCTCTGGCGGTTGAGGGAATGTACATAGGAACCATAACAAAATCGATAAAGCGAAGATAATGCCACCGACACGCTTTAAGAAGATCTTGGCACGATCCAACAAACCAATCCATACACTTTTTATATCTGGGATACGGTAGCTTGGTAATTCCATCAATAAAGCATGTTGTGATTTATCTTTCTGGAAAAACTTCAGCACGGTCGCAACAATGAGCGCACTCACAATTCCCGCCATGTATAAACCGAAGAGCACTAAACCTTGTAGATTAAGGAAACCCCAAACCATTTTCGCTGGAATAAATGCAGCAATCAGCAAGGCATACACTGGCAAACGCGCTGAACATGTCATCAACGGTGCAACCAGTATCGTCACCAAACGATCTCGTGGATCACTAATACTTCGAGTCGCCATGATCCCAGGTACCGCACAGGCAAAACTGGATAACAGTGGGATAAATGCCCGACCACTTAAGCCTGCTTTAAACATCAATTTATCGAGTAGAAACGCCGCACGCGGTAGATAGCCTGACTCTTCTAAAACCAAAATAAAGAAGAACAGAATCAGAATCTGTGGCAAGAACACCACTACACTACCTGCACCTGCAATGATCCCATCGACCACTAAGCTGTGAAGTAGTGGTTGGGTAATAAACTGCCCAATCCAGCCACCAAACCAGCCAAAAAATTCTTCAATACCATCCATAAATGGCGCTGCCCAAGCGAATACTGCTTGGAAAACAATAAACATCATCAGCGCAAGGCTAAGAAGTCCTAAAACGGGGTGTAAAAAAATCTTATCGAGAAAATCAGTACGTTTGTCTTCATGATCTAAAAAAATCACCACATCTTTTAAGATTTGGTCAATTTTTTCATGATTGGAACCTGAAAGCTTAACATCACTCAGTTCTGCACTTGGTGTGTGGAATTTTTCATTTTCCAAAGCACCCATCAAGTTTTCAATCCCTGCATTACGCACAGCAACCGTTTCCACCACGGGAATACCTAAACGCTGTGATAATTTTTGGGTATTGATCTGCATCCCACGACGACGCGCTTCATCCATCATGTTTAATACAAGCAGAATCGGTTTGCCTTGTTCAATAACTTCAAGCACAAGTCCCAAATGTAATTTTAAGTTGGTTGCATCCACCACACATAAAAATGCCTGTTGATCTTGTTCGCCGGCAATTTTCCCCAAAACCACATCACGGGTAATGGCTTCATCAGGACTGGCTGCATCGAGGCTATACGTTCCAGGCAAATCCAGAACACGCACCGCACGACCAGAAGGTAAATTAAATGTACCCACCTTACGTTCAACAGTCACCCCAGCATAGTTGGCAACTTTTTGACGCGTACCGGTTAAATGGTTGAAAAGTGAAGTTTTACCGCAGTTAGGATTTCCCACTAAAGCAATACGTAAAGTTTCGCTCATGCGGAAGCTCCTTCTAATGCCTGATGTATTTCAATTTTTTCGGCTTCGATCTTGCGTAACGCAAATCGAGTAAAACCAATTTGAATGAGAATAGGATCACCACCAAAAACACCTTTTGTGATCACTTGTACACGTGTGCCAGGCACAAAACCTAGAGTTTCTAAACGACTCGCCACTAAATCTGGCTGATTGACATTATCTTGCGAGGTGCGATTGACCTTTGCGATAATGGCAGTTTGCTTTACTTTCAAGTCTGACAAACGCACAGCAATTAACCCTAAAATTTACACGATAGACAGACTATTATACATACAAATGAGAATAATTACCAAGTAAGGTTTGATTACAATTCTCATTCAAATACGATATTCGACTTATGTTTTCTTTTAGTCTACATTCCATTAACAAATAAGTTTTAAACACCACCAAAGCCCATGCTAAATAAGAAACCACGCATTCCTGCTGCTGTTGCCATTCCTGAAAATCTAGGCTTTTTACAGGGATTCCGTGACTATTTAATTGCACAAACGGTCAGTCCGCATACAAGAAACGCCTATTTATCGGACTTAATTCAATGTAGTGAATGTGTAAATTCTTACCTTCCGAATTGGACACATGAAGACATCTCAGATGTGCTTATTCAACTCACCAAACAAGGCAAAAGCCCTCGGTCAATTGCCCGTTCACTTTCTGCTTTACGTTCATTTTTTAAGTTTTTACGTGAACAAAAGATTCGTTTAGATAATCCTGTCGCAATCCATAAAACCCCAAAACTCGGACGAGCATTGCCTAAAGATTTATCGGAGCAGGACGTTGAAGCACTGATCCAAGCACCAGACGTCACAACAGCATTAGGTTTGCGTGATCGCGCCATGTTTGAAGTGCTTTATGCTTGTGGTTTACGTGTTTCAGAGCTTCTCAATTTAAGATTAGATTTGATCAATTTAAAACAAGGTTATTTAAGAATCACAGGTAAAGGCAATAAAGAACGTTTGGTGCCTTTGGGGGGAATGGCATGTGAATGGGTGGAAAAATATTTAACTGAATCTCGCCCACAACTGTATAAATCCGCTACCGATTATCTATTTCTAACCCAACATGGTGGCATCATGAGTCGTCAAAACTTTTGGTATGCCATCAAGCGTTATGCCTTACAAGCTGGAATTCAAGCTGAGCTATCACCACATACCTTACGCCATGCTTTTGCAACGCATCTTTTAAATCATGGCGCTGACTTACGGGTGGTGCAAATGCTTTTGGGGCATAGTGATTTATCGACCACACAAATTTATACCCATGTCGCACAAATCCGTATGCAACAGCTGCATGAAAAATATCATCCACGCGCTTAATCACTGAGCATGGCGTGTATATCGGCAATTTACATCCCTTAATCAAGTTTTAAAGTACACTATTAAAAATTTTGTTATGCTAATTCCCTCAAATCATGCTGAAGAAACATAAAGAGTTATTTATGCAATTGAATCGTTCAAAATTGATGTTGGCTTGTCTTATTGCAAGCACGATGGCAGTGAGTGCTTGTTCAAAGAATCCAGACTCAAAAAAAGATGACACTTTAACTGCGACAGCACCTGCAACAGGTGAGGCATCGAATTTAACTGAGCGTGATGCAAAACAACGTCTAATCCAAACATTACAAGCCAATTTCAAAAAGGCTGGTGTTAAAGCCAAAATTTTAGATGCTAAACCGACTGAAATGCCCAATCTTTATTGGATCAGTATGGAAGGCATGAGCTCAGTCTATGCAACATCTGATGGTAAATTCCTGATCCAAGGCGATGTGATCCGTTTAGGTGGCGATAAACTCAGTAGCATTGGTGACAAAATACAAGCTGCAGAAAACAAGAAATATCTTGCTGAGTTAAATATTAAGGACCTGTTGGTTTATCCTGCGCAAGGCAAGGTTAAACATGTCATCTATGTATTTACTGATGCAAGCTGTCCTTATTGCCATAAACTTCATGAACATATCAGTGAAATCACGGCTAAAGGTATTGAAATACGTTATATCGCATGGCCACGTGGCGAACAATTTATACCGACGATGGAAAGTATCTGGTGTAGTGCAGACCGTAGTGCTGCATTTAATCAAGCCATTGCCGGTACTGCGCTTCCACCAGCAAGCTGTAAAAATCCAGTTCGTGACCTATATGCTTTAGGTCTAAAAATGGGTGTAAATGGTACCCCTGCGATCTACAATGCAGAGGGTGAATATCTGGGCGGTTATATGACTGCTGACGAAATTGAAAGCCGTTTAAATAAATAATTTTTATCAGTAAATTTACTATTATTTATAGCTCAATATAAAGATGCGTCAGACTCTAGAGTCTGGCGCATTTTTTAGCTATGATCTAAGCTTAATATAATTTATATACATAATTGGAGTGTGACGTGAAACCAGTTCGTCTGGCAATACTCGGTCTTGGAACCGTAGGCGGTGGTGCCCTTAAACTACTACAAGAAAACGCTGCTGAAATTAGACGTCGCACCGGCCGAGAAATTGAAATTACCCACGTAGGTACGCGTCGTCCACGTCCAGATCTAAATTTACCAGCAAGCATTAAACAGAGCGCCGACCTGCTAGATATCGTCCGCCAGCCTGATGTTGATGTTGTCGTTGAAGTCATGGGCGGTATCCACCCTGCTTATGAAGTCATGATGGAAGCCATTAAACATGGCAAGCAAGTGGTAACGGCAAACAAAGCTTTACTGGCAGAACATGGAAATGAGCTATTTAAAGCGGCTGATGATCACCACGTACAAGTTGCCTTTGAAGCAGCGGTTGCCGGTGGTATTCCAATTATCAAGGTCATTCGTGAAGGCCTAGCAGCCAATAAAATTGAATGGCTTGCGGGTATCATCAATGGTACAGGTAATTTCATTCTGACTGAAATGAGTGAAAAAGGGCGTGCCTTTGCGGACGTACTCAAAGAAGCGCAAGAACTTGGTTATGCCGAAGCAGACCCAACATTTGATGTTGAAGGCATTGATGCTGCGCATAAGCTGACTATTCTTGCGTCATGTGCCTTTGGTATTCCTCTACAGTTCGATAAGGTTTATACCGAAGGTATTACCAAGATTACTGCACAAGATGTGAAATACGCTGAAGAGCTTGGCTATAAGATCAAACACTTGGGTATTGCACGTCGTTCTAGCAAAGGCATCGAACTTCGCGTACACCCAACCCTGATTCCTGAAGAAGAGCTTCTTGCCAATGTAAATGGCGTGAAGAATGCTGTTCTGGTTCAAGCCAATGCAGTTGGCCCTACATTGTATTATGGCGCAGGTGCAGGCGCAGGCCCTACTGCTTCTGCGGTTGTGGCAGATGTGGTTGATATTGTCCGTGATATCATTTACACAGAAGATGGTTCAGGTACTATTCCTCAGCTTGCCTTTGAAGCTCTTTCCGACTTGCATATCTTGTCGAGTGATGAGATGACCACAGGTTATTATTTACGTTTAAATGCTGAAGACCAAACTGGCGTACTCGCAGATGTAACAACAATTTTAAGTCGCACGGGGATCAGTATTGATGCCATCATGCAGCAGCCTCGCTTAAAAGATCTGATTCCTATCGTGATTTTGACTGATCCGATCGTCGAATCGAAAATGAATGAAGCGATTGCACAAATTCAAGCCTTACCTGCTATCCATGGCGAAATCGTACGAATTCGTTTAGAATTGCTCGATAACTAATCGGGTTTTAAACTCCTCTAAATTTGCAGCAATACCCTGCAAAGCGCCATTCAATGAATGGCGCAGCCTCTCCGAGTAGAGGCTTAGAGGTTAAAAGAATATCTTATTTGCTCTACACACAATTGGAACACCATCATGTCTAATGCCAATCGCTATACAGGACTTGTTGATCGCTATCGTGACCGCTTACCAGTATCGAAAACTACACGTGCTATTTCTTTAAATGAAGGTAATACGCCTCTCATTAAATTAGACAATATTCCCGGTATTATTGGTAAGAATGTTGAAATTTATGTGAAGTATGAAGGTTTAAACCCGACAGGTTCGTTTAAAGACCGTGGTATGACCATGGCAGTGACCAAAGCGGTAGAAGAAGGCTCTAAGGCGATTATCTGTGCATCTACAGGCAATACCTCTGCTGCTGCTGCTGCATATGCTGCTCGTGCGGGTATCAAAGCATTTGTGTTAATCCCAGAAGGCAAAATTGCCATGGGTAAAATGGCACAAGCGATGATGTACGGCGCGATCACTATGCAAATTCGTGGCAACTTCGATGACGGCATGCGTTTGGTTAAAGAAGTTGCAGACCAAGCACCGGTAACGATTGTTAACTCAATCAACCCATACCGCTTACAGGGTCAAAAGACCATTGCTTATGAAATCGTAGAAGCGTTAGGTCGTGCGCCTGACTACCACTGCTTACCTGTCGGTAATGCGGGTAATATCACTGCGCATTGGATGGGTTATACCGAAGCCGTTGCGAATCAACCTGTTGAAGCATTTGAACAAGTAGTTTATGACCCTACAACAGATAAGTTTACAGGTCCAAACCCTGAAGGTCGTCCGATCATGGTCGGTTATCAAGCTTCTGGTGCTGCACCGTTCTTACGTGGTGGTCCTGTTGAAAACCCAGAAACAGTTGCAACAGCAATTCGTATTGGTAATCCTCAAAGCTTTAATCATGCTAAAGCGGTCGTTCGTGACTCAAATGGCTGGTTTGATGAATTGACTGATGCTGAAATTTTAGAAGCGCAACGTCTGCTTTCTATGTATGAAGGTGTATTTGTTGAACCTGCTTCTGCGGCATCTATCGGTGGTGCAATTCGTGATATCAAAGCAGGTAAAATTGCTGAAGGTTCTGTGATTGTATGTACTGTGACAGGTAATGGTCTAAAAGATCCTGATACTGCAATTAAACAATGTGAAGATGCAGTGATGCTGTCTATTGATGCAACAATGAATCAAGTGAAAGACTCTATTCTTTCAAATATGTAATAACGCATTCATATATAAAAAAACCAGTTGTGCGCAACTGGTTTTTTTATGCTCAAGCTCAACATTATTCTTCTTCATATTGGTCATAGCTATACTGTCTTGCCAAGTCCTTTTCTATACGTTGAATATCTTCAAGACTAATTTCCTTGATTTCAAATAAAGGCTGCTTGAGTAAAGGATTTACTGCATATAAAGCTTCATGTTTCGAATATGCTATGCTTAACTTTTGCTCAGCCTTGTCATAACTTAGACCTGATTCAGTTGCAATCAATGCTTCCAACAATCCTGGTTGCTCTGAAAGTTCTGATAAGGTTCCATTGAGATGAATAGAACAATAGTCATATTCAGCAAAAATTTTCCCCACACTATTTCTAAGCACTTCTGAGTTTTCTGAATAAACCAAACCAGCAAAACCCTCATCATGCTCTTCAAACCATTGTTGCTTTTTCATCGACCATAAACCATAAAATTTCACTTCTTGATCAAACTGTATCAACTGAAATTTTTGCATCTCGGCAAGCTGAACAAATTCAAATGTATCCTCATCATTTAAGCTTGCAGGTAATATATCCATAGATAATTCATCATCATCCAGAATATGTTCACCACAACGCGCAAAGACAAAATCATCCAGTTGTTTTAATTGCGCCTCATCCGCTTCAAAAAGCGATTCAACTTCATATAGAGCAAAATCACGCGCACTCTCAATTTCAAGTTGCTTATAGGTTGCTTCTGCCTGTTGTTTATTGTCAAAAATATTGGCAATACGATTTCCCGCAATATAAAAAACCTCATCGTTATAGCCAAAGTATTTTGCACGTATCACATAAGTCGCCATACGAATCCCCTAATTTTTTGTTGATTGCAATTTCTGTTTTCGTTGATATAGACCTTGAGCACTTAAAGGTATCGCCATTCCATTATCCATCCACAATTCAAAATGCATGGCATTAAAAAAATCTGCTGGGCTATACACAATATTTTCCAATGGAGGTAATTCCCTAATACGCGGCAAAATATCGTAAATAAACCAACTGTTGTGGGTGATTAACAAAGAATGCAATTTGCCTGTTAAAGCCAGAGGTGACAACATCAGCTGTGAAAGCGTTTTATCCTGTAAATAATATTGATGTAACTGCTCGAGTTGCTGTTCAAAGTTTTTAGGTAAATGTTTAGCATCTATCGCATTAACAAAATCATTTAAGGTTGGAATAAAACGCTGTTGGTAGTCCACCAAGAGATGATCACGCTCACACAAGTCTTTAATATCAATTGACTTGCCTGCACTATTTTGAAGACTATGCCCAAACACAGGAATCACCACCGAATTTACGCCCCATAATGTATGTAAAATTCGATGACGGGCATCACTGCATAAACTTTTGGTACTATCAATAAATCCATGTATTTGATAATAGTCTTCTGCTTCGCCGCCCCAACGTTTGGCAGAAATCCGTGCATGTTGCATTGCATTCATTAGCTAAGGTCATCATTTCTTGTTGTTGTTCAACAGTAACCCATTTTAAAAATAAGCGAATACAATTTATTGATCATGGTTTATTGATCTGCTTAATTTAAGCATAAAAAAAGCCCTTCATATTGAAGAGCTTTTTGTCATTTGGCTGGTTAAGTACCGTGAAAAACCAATTAGATACGTTTCGGTAAATTACTCACCCAATTTAATAAATTGGTTGCATCATTGGTACGTGCCTGAGAAGAACTTGCACCTAATAACACCACTACAGCTGGACGACTATTTACAGTGGTATGCATAACCACGCAACGCCCTGCCTCATTGATATAACCCGTTTTAGAAATATTAATATTCCAGCCGCCATTACGTACTAAGGCATTGGTATTGTTTGATTTCAACACGCGATAACCTAAATTAAAGTCATAGTGTGCTGTTGTTGAAAATTGACGGATCAAGCCATATTGCGATGCAGCACTGACTAAAATCCCCAAATCTCGAGCAGAAGAAACATTACGTGGATCTAAACCAGTAGATTCAACATAATGGGTTGAGTTCATGCCCAATTGACGTGCTTTTGAATTCATTGCAGCAAAAAACGCTTGGCGACCACCTGGGTAAGTACGTGCTAAAGCCGCTGCAGCTGGATTTTCAGATTTCATCAATGCCACAAGTAACATTTCAGCACGATTCATGGTATCGCCAACTTTTAAAGTTGAACTTGAATTCTTACCACCAGCACCCGCGAAATCGATTTGTTGCAAAGTAATGTCTTCAGACATATTTAAACGGGCATCTGCGGTAATCACTGCTGTCATCAACTTGGTAATTGATGCGATAGGCAATGCCATATTGGTATTTTTACTAAACAGGACTTCACCTGTTTTTGCATCCATCACCAACGCGGCACGTGCATTTACCGATGGTTGGCTGTTATAGGTATTGGTGTCATAAATCTGTACAGACTTATTGGTCAATGTTGTCGGTGCAGCATTTGACGCACGAATTGTTGTGGTTAAGGTAGTTGAGCCTTTTGGAGAAATATCCTCGCCATCATCATCCAGAGAGTCACCATTGAGTAACTGGCTGGCATCTGAAGAAGACCAATTTACAGTTGCTTGTCCGCTCCCCCCCGATGAGTTCATAATGATTTCAGCAAAACCGGTAGAACTCAAACTGAGTAGTACTGACAAACTCAGCACATGCATTAACGTTTTTTTTGGTTTTTTCACGATAACTTACTCACCTCAAGGAGGTATTCACAAACTTGCTAATTACCTCAAATATGACTTACATTTACACTCAAACGTGACTATATTAAAACAAATATTTCAATCACGCCGTATTATGCGTAAATATTGAATGGATATTAGGAATAGGATTGCCAATTTTGTTATGTCTTTGCAAGTCTTTTTTGCTTTATGTAACAAAAATGTCGATATTGAGAAATTTAAGGAGGTGTAAGTGATTACTGTTTTAGTGGTAGATGACCATGAATTAGTAAGAACCGGCATCTGCAGAATGTTAGAAGATCAGACCGATATTCAAGTCATTGGACAAGCAGAATCTGGTGAAGAAGCAATTACGATTGTAAGGCAACAACATCCCAATGTGGTTTTATTGGATGTCAACATGCCTGGAATTGGTGGTGTAGAAACTACCCGTCGTTTGTTACAAACCGCACCTGATACCAAAGTACTCGCTGTGAGTGGTTTGGCTGAAGAACCCTATCCATCGCTATTATTGAAAGCTGGAGCTCGTGGTTACATTACCAAGGGCGCGCCAATCACTGAAATGGTTCGCGCAATCAAAAAAGTCATGCAAGGCGGTAAGTATTTTAGTGCCGATATTGCCGAACAACTTGCAAGCTCTTATTTATCCGATACACAAACCTCACCTTTTGACGCGCTGTCAGAACGTGAAATGCAAGTTGCCATGATGGTGGTAAATTGTGTCAGTGCACAAGAAATTTCTGACAAACTCTTTGTCAGTGTAAAAACAGTCAATACTTATCGTTATCGTATCTTTGAAAAATTAGGACTTGATAGTGATGTAAAACTCACTCACCTTGCGATACGTTATGGTCTAATTAAGCCATAAATTGATTAAAACAATAATTTATCTTGAGTACGATTTATGTCGCCTACGGTAACGGTTCCCATTTATCAAACAATTTACCGTCTAGGCACACTGTATTCAGGATATAGATTGGTTATTGCCTTTTGCTTAGTCATTATTTTTCTGATTACCCTTGAACATCAACCCGTACATTACCAATATCCCAGCTTATATTTTTATTCTCTAACTGCATTTACGCTGATTGCAGCATTACAAATGATGCTGCTCAAGTTCTACCCACATGGTGTTGGACGACAATTTATTGGTTTTTTTATTGTTGATATTCCCTTTCTAAGTACCTTGGTATTTGCCCTTAATGGGCCAAATTTAGCCATCAGTATTTTGTTCGTGATTGCCGTTTTTACCGCGAATTTTCTGCTCAGTAAAAATAAAGCACTATTCGTAACACTGGTTTCTGTGATTGCGATTATTTACCAACAGTTTTTAGGCAGCTTCTTCGATTTTTCAAATTTAAATAATATTAGTAACAGTGCCTTATTGGCTTTTTTATTTTTTATGGTCTATGGCATTGGACAGATTGCAATTAATCGCTTCCAAGTTTTGGAGTCGTTAAATACCTATCAATCGCTTGAATTATTTAAGTTACAGAACATTAACCGCTATATTTTAGAACAGATTGAAGTGGGTTATTTGGTGCTCGATGAAAAGTGCAAAATTATTGTCAGTAACCCTGCCGCCTGTTTGCTTTTGGGTATTTCACCACTTTACGCACATGAGCAATATCATTTATCCAGCTTTCAACCGGACTTATATGAAATCTTAAAAGATGCCATGTTACGTGATGGCGAACGCTTCCAATTTGAATCGCATCAATCCTCGTATACAGTCGATATTCGCGTACAAAAATTGATTGTTCCGCATCAAGCACTCACGCTTTTGGTCCTCGAAGATGCACAAAAAATTAATCAAAAGGTACAACAACTCAAACTTGCTGCACTTGGTCAATTGTCCGCCAGTATTGCCCATGAAATTCGCAATCCACTTGCTGCCATTGCGCAGGCCAATGATCTCTTTATTAGCAGTGACCGAGAACAACAAACCATTTTAAATCAAATGATTACCAAACAAACCATCCGTATCAATAATATTATTAAAGATACCTTGGATATGGCAAAAAATAAAAAGACCCATACATCGAAAATTAATTTTCAAGAATTTGTTGATGACTTATTACGCCATGATTTAGGGGATGCTCAGGAAAAAATCAAATTAGAGGTCCAATCTGATGTTTGGATTTATTTTGATGATTCTCATCTTCGACAAGTTTTAATCAATTTAGTCCGTAATGCATTACGTCATAATGATCAAAATGCTGAACACATTTTAGTGCAAACGTTTAAAAATGAATCACACGTATATATCAATGTGATTGATTATGGGAAAGGCGTCACAAAACAAGATCTTTCGCAATTATTTCAGCCATTTTTTAGTACCGAAATCAATGGAACTGGTTTAGGATTGTACCTATCGCAGACGATATGCGAAGCGAATCAAGCGAAACTAATTTACGTAGAGCAAAAACAACAAGGGGCGTGCTTCCGTATCGAATGCCCACTCATGGATTAGATTAGGTTTTTGGGGATATGACTACACGACAACCATTGGTTTTACTTGTAGATGATGAACAAGATTTATGTATGTTAATGCAAATGAGCCTTTCTCGGATGGGCATCAAAACGCATATGGCACACCATTTACAACAAGCCAAATATTTTTTTAGTGAATATAAATATGATGCCTGTATTACCGATTTAAACCTCCCTGATGGTAGTGGTTTAGATTTGGTTAAACATGTATCGCAGCACTATCCTAAAACGCCTATTGCGGTCTTAACTGCATATGGCAATATGGAAATTGCGATTGCCTCGCTGAAAGCAGGCGCTTTTGATTTTGTCAGCAAACCGATTAACCAGTTACATCTGCAACAGCTTTTACAAAAAGCCTTGCATGTACCGCAGTTAAGAGAAACGATCAGCGATACACCGCTTGAAGAATCAATGCTCATCGGTGATTCACAGGTGATTCGTAAGTTAAGAGAATCGATTAAAAAAATTGCCCGTTCACAAGCTCCCGTATTTATCACGGGTGAATCTGGAACAGGCAAAGAGGTTGTTGCCAACCTCATCCATCTACTCAGCAACCGCAGTGATAGCCCTTTTGTTGCGATTAATTGTGGTGCAATTTCTGAAGAGTTGATGGAGAGTGAGCTATTTGGGCATAAAAAAGGTTGCTTTTCAGGTGCAACTCAAGACAAACAGGGTCTTATTCAAGCTGCCAATGGTGGTACCCTGTTTTTAGATGAAATTGCAGAACTGTCATTGGCGATGCAAGCCAAACTGTTACGAGCATTGCAAGAAAAGAAAATTCGTCCTCTAGGCAGTGATAGCGAAATCGAAGTTGATTTTCGTATTATCAGTGCAACACATCAAGACATTGAAGCATTCGTTGAACAAGGCAAATTCCGCCATGATCTGTTCTTTAGAATTCATGTGATGGATATTGTCCTGCCGCCATTGCGCGAACGTGATTGTGATATTCTAATTTTAGCCAATCATTTTCTTCAGCAAATTTGTACAGAGTGGCGTATTTCAACCAAGTCTTTCACTGAACAAGCCAAAGCTTTTCTTTTGCAACAACATTACTCAGGCAATGTTCGTGAATTACGCAATATCATTGAAAAAGCCATTACCATGAGTGATGAAGACTATATTGATATTCAACAGCTACAACCAGCTCCACATCGTGGTGTCCACAAAGTCGAATCGCCTGATCTGATGCAAAGTAAAGCCTTGCCTATCGTCATGCCGAATAAAGCACAAAACATTCCAGAAGAAGGATTGGAGCAATATTTGGAAAAAGTCGAAAAAGAAGTGCTGTTATCTGCATTAAATCAAACCCATTGGAATCGCACTTTAGCTGCGAAGAAATTGGGCATGACCTTTCGTTCTTTACGTTACCGTTTGAAAAAGTTTGGTTTAGATACCGATGATGATGAATAAAAGCAGCCTCCATTCTTCATCATAATATCAGTTCAAGCGTTTTTGTTTTTTGTACGGTTTTATATATAGCGTAGCGACATAGATGTCGTCATTGAGTAAGGGGGTATACCCCTTACTCAACACAACGTGATTTAACTGCCGAATGTCAGATATAGCAGCATAAAACGGCTACAGGGTTATAAATTCACTTCTCGGCATTCAACTTTATCTATCACGATGTTTTAATAATTGATCTGCAACATTATTTAAATAAGTTTCTTCTTTTTGATCTAAAGCCCATGGATATTCCAGATTCGGGCGAATACCCTGCCCATCAATCATATTGCCATTAGGCGTATAATAATGCGAAACCGTCATTTGTAATGCAGCGCCATTTGGCAATGGAAATAACTTCTGTACAACGCCTTTGCCATAGCTTTTTTCACCAATGACCCAAGCACGTTGATGCTCTTTCATTGCAGCTGTAAAGACTTCTGCGGCAGATGCTGAACGACCATTAATCAAAATACCTAATTTGGTATTGGACGACTCATCACCGGGTAAGGCTTGGAATTGTTGATTGCCTTCTGAACGACTTTTGGTAGAAACAATCGTTCCTTGAGTTAAAAACAGATCAGCCGTTTCAACAGCAGCGGAGAGTAAACCACCGGGGTTATTGCGCAGGTCGAATAGCACGGCTTTTACTTTTTGAGTGCTGTATTCTTCGATTAAACGTTTAATTTCATTGGCTGTATCTTGCTGAAAGACTTTGACTTTAAGAACTAAAACCTGATTATGCAACATAATCGGCTCTATATCTGCCACTTCTAATTTGCGATTTCTGACCACTGTGATGGCTGGGCTTTTTTCATTGAGTTGCAACTGAAAAGTTGAACCAATTGAGCCATGTAATAAATCTTCGACTTGTTGGGCATTTAAATTTTTAAGTTCTTGATTTTCAATTTTAAAAATAGTGAAGCCATTTTTTAAACCGAGTTTAAATGAGTCTGAATTATCGCGTAAATTCTTCACTTTCCATTGATGAATATGACTATCAAAAGCCAATTCAAAGTCAGCAGTCGCAAGGTCACTTTCCGTATATTGCATCAACTGTTTATATTCTTCAGGACTCAAATAACGTGAATAGCGATCTAAACCACCCACCAGCCCTTTGATTGCCTGTAGAAACAGAACATCATCCGGTTTTTCCTGAACATAATTATCTTTGACGATGCCGTAGATTTGCACAAACTGCTCAATCGATTCAATGGGCACTTCGGCAATACTTTCTTCGACATCACCATCAAAATCAAGTGCGGCAGCATTTTCTGCCGCCCAAACTGAATGGCTTCCACAGGCCAACAATCCTGTTAATACAGCAATATATTTCCAAGCTTGAGCCATTCACGCACCTAGTTTTTAATAGAGATAATTTTATGCTTTCAATGTAATCAGATTACGGCCTTGCATTTCTGTCGGTACAGGGAGATGCATTAAACTTAAAATAGTCGGTGCAACATCTGCTAAAACTCCACCTTCAGCAATCGTCGCTGAGCTTGGTCCAACATAAATGAAAGGTACAAGTTCAGTGGTATGCTGGGTATGGACTTGACCACTCACATAATCCTGCATTTGCTCGACATTACCATGATCAGCGGTAATCAGCATGTGACCATGCTTTGCCATTACTGCTTCATATAAACGACCAAGGCTTGTATCAACCGCTTCAACTGCTTTCACAGCTGCATCAAACACGCCAGTATGACCCACCATATCGCCATTGGCATAGTTCACCACCAAAAGGTCAAACTCGCCTGAATTGATCGCATCCACCAGCTTGTCAGTGACTTCTGGTGCGCTCATTTCTGGTTGTAGATCATAAGTCGCCACTTTCGGTGATGGGATTAGAATTCGTTTTTCACCTGGATATTCATCTTCACGGCCACCGCTAAAAAAGAAAGTCACATGGGCATATTTTTCTGTTTCTGCAATACGTAACTGCGTTTTGCCTAAAGAAGATAAGTATTCACCAATTGAATTTTTTAAACCTTCTGGCATATACGCCACTGGTGCATCGATCGTCGCTTGATAACGCGTTAACATCACAAATTTGGATAGATGTGGTACCACTTTACGCTCAAAACCAGCAAAGTCTTGCTCGACAAAGGCTTTGGTAATTTCACGTGCACGATCAGCACGGAAATTCATAAAGACCACACTGTCGCCATCTTGAATTTTTGCGATTTCACCAATACGGGTTGCTTTAACAAATTCATCATTTTCATTGGCTGAATAAGCTTGCTCTAAACCTTCAACTGCTGAATCAACAACACGTAAAGCTTCTCCTTCAGTCATCAGGCGGTAAGCTTGTTCCACACGATCCCAACGATTATCACGATCCATAGCAAAGTAACGTCCAATCATGGTGGCAATACGCCCTTGATTTGGATATTGTGCAAATACAGCATCGAGTTTTTCTAAAGAAGGTTTTGCACTCCGTGGTGGCGTATCACGACCATCTAAGAACGCATGTAAATAGACTTTTGCCCCACGTTTCAAGGCAAGCTCACACATCGCAATAATATGGTCTTGATGAGAGTGGACACCGCCCTCTGACAACAGTCCCATGATGTGTAATGCACCATTTGCTGCTTTGGCTTTTTCTACAGCATCAATCAGAACTTCATGCTCAAAAAAGTCGCCGGTACGAATGTCTTTGGTGATACGGGTAAAATCTTGATACAGCACACGACCTGCACCCAAGTTCATATGACCCACTTCTGAGTTACCCATTTGCCCATCTGGCAAACCCACATCTTCACCTGAACCTGAAATTAAACTATGCGGATGCTTTTCTTGCATCATGGTTAGATTTGGCGTTTTTGCTGCTAAAAACGCATTATCTTCGACCGCTTCACGATGACCCACACCATCCATAATCACTAGAACGTGAGGGATTTTGCCAGCAGTTGCATCCGTCATGATTTACACTCTTTACTGTTTACAAATTAATCGTTACATCTTACCGTTTTTTTACGGCAGACTCTATGCTAAGACCATGGCAAAAACGGGTTGCCATCATCTAAATTTCTAATCTAGTTAAAATTCAACAGACCTAAGCAATTGATTCATCAAATTATCTTGCTCTATACAACAAATAACTGCCGATACCAAACATCAATACAATTGGCAAAAATACAAACCAAGCTGGCGATGGTGCATAGACCAAACTCGCATAGCCCAAGAAGTCTTGTATGTAATAGAAGCCCAAACCAACAAATAATGCGATGACTAAGCGAAAACCCATTGATTGTTGGCGCAAAGGCCCAAAAATAAATGAACAGGCAATCAACACCAATGCAAGTAACGCAAATGGTGAACCAATATTTTTCCAGAAAGCCAAAAGATATGTCTTCGGTACTTGGCTATATTCATGCATATATTGCATAAAACTCAACAACTGCGTAGGGGCTAAGTCCTCAGGATTGATGGTCACCATATGCACATATTTCGGTTGCAAGGCGAGTGCTAAATCCTGTTGGTTTTTATTGACAACTTGAGCTTGACCGTTGTCCAATAAATTGACTTGGGCACTGTTTTTTAAATTCCATTGACCTTCTTTGAAGAACTGCCCTTCTTCCGAATTTAGCAATGATTTCATTCGATAATTTTCGTCAAAATCGACAACTTGAACTTGTTTTAGCGTGCCTTGCGAGTTGGCATAATCAATATAAATAAAGCGTTGCCCTTCACGTGTCCAATAGCCTTTAACTTCCCCAAGCGCCGCGACACTGCGATGGCTTTTAATACTTTTCGCCTGTTCATTGGTATAGGGAATTACGAATTGGGTCAATAAAAATGAAAGCACCACCAAAAGCATCGCTGAACGCATCACCCAACCAACAATACGCCAGAGGCTAATACCCGCTGCTCGCATCACAATCAGTTCACTGTTGGAAGCCATTGAACCTAAACCCAATACAGCCCCGATCAAGGCTGCAATTGGAAGAATCTCATACAAATAACGAGGTGCGCCCCATAAAACATATTGCAACGCATTCCAAGCCGTATAGCCTTGTTTAAGATCACTTAACTCACCCAAATAGGTGAACAAGATCTGCAAACTGGCAAGGACTGCGGTCGCACCTAACATGGCGAGCAAGGTGGTTTTCGTCACATGTTTTGCGACAATTCTACGTGCTAACATTATGATTTTACTCGCTGTATTTGCTTTTTAATCTTAGGTGCTAATTTCTGCTTTCTTGAAAATAGAGCGGCAGCAACAGCATAGAATAATAACACTGCAGGATATGCCCAAACACCCACCTCATCTTTACTGATACGGGTTCGTATTGCCATGAGTGCCACAATTAAGCTGGCAAAAATCAATAATGCTGGGAAAAGTTTGAGATAGCGACCTTGTCTTGGGCTGACTTCACACAATGCAGTTGCCAGCATTAAGGCGACAATAATGGAAAACGGAACAAATAAGCGCCATCCCAACTCACTTGCCACAACAGGGTCATTTCTATTTTCAAGCAATTTGCCAAAAGATAGCCCCTCAACTTCATCACTTTCAAACTTGGCTTCTTTATTATTTTCTAAACGTAAACGATAAGATTGGAATTCAGTTTGGCTATATTTGGGTGTTCCAGGATAAATTTCATAACGGCGACCTTCGACTAAATCGACCACACTGGCGGTTTCATTGGCAATTTCAATCCGTGTCGCTTCCTTTGCCAAAATCATGACATCAGGTTTGCCTTCTTTTTCAGCACGTTGATAAAAGAAAATATCTTTTAGATTTTTACGATCTTCAGATAAAGAGCCTGCATAAATCGTATAAGCCCCCGAAGAAATAAACTCACGTGGCCGAACTAAATCGAAGCCTGTTCGTACCGCTTGTGTAGAGATCAATTGCTCATATTGACGGATCCCCCATGGAGACATCCAGATCATTAAGACACTTTGTACACACAAGTAAATAACAGTCAGTGGAATCAATAATCTGGCGACTTGAATACGGCTAATACCACTCCCGTTCAGTACCGCCATTTCATGATCGACATATAAACGACCAAAAACCAGCATCAACCCAATAAAGAAACCCAAAGGAAGAATTAAAGTCAAAAACTCAGGTAAACGAAAACCGATAATACTCAACAGAATACTCGGATCTACACGCCCCATAGCAGCTTGACCAAATCGTTTAATCAATTGCCCACCCATCATAATGACTGTCAATAATGTGACAACCACAAGAGAGGTCGAAACGACTTGTTTGACAAGGTAACGTCGAATAATCAAATTAATCTTCCAAATAAGGGTAATATCGTGATGTAGCGCTAGTTTACCCGAAGTTAAAATTATAAAACTAGATTGAAATTCTACCATTTGAAGTGGTTCAATGATTTAATGATTTGAAATGTACAAAAGGCACAAAGACAACACATGAAACTTACGATCAATACGTCATTTTCAGCGTCTACATCTAGCCAGTCGTTATTTATTCTGGTGGATTCTGAAAACGCTAAACAAGCTCAAGAAACATATAAAATCAATGACTTGAACAGCATAATTGAAGACACTCAATTCAAAGCAAGTTTAAACGAAACTCTACCACTTATCGGAAAGCTAACTCAAGTTACGCAATGTACTTTAGTGGGCATAGATAAAGCCTCTGAAATTAAAGCTGCGAAATTAGCAAAAATCGCACAAACCATTATCAAAGCTTCACAAAAAAAATTCCAAAAAATCAGTATCGATATTTCGGCTTTACCGACTGAGTTACATTATCTATTTGCATTAAATTTGACGCAAGCTGCATATGCTTATGATGAATTCAAATCGAAGAAGAATGAGTTTACTTTAGAAAATATTGAATTTATTGCAACGCAATCAAGTCTGACTGCAGAACAGATCACACTTATTCAAGCTGTCCAAAAAGGCCAAAACTTTGCCCGTGACTTAGGTAACTGCCCTCCTAATATTTGCTTCCCTGAATATTTAGCAGAACAAGCACGTGCTTTAGCAGCTGAATTTCCTGAGCTTTTACAAGTAACGGTACTTGAAGAACAACAACTTGCTGATCTAGGCATGCATGCTTTCCTTGCGGTAAGCAAAGGTTCTGATCGTCCGGGACGAGTGATTACCCTTGAATATAAAGCCAATCCTGATCAAGCACCAATCGTACTTGTGGGTAAAGGTGTGACTTTTGATACAGGTGGTATTTCATTAAAACCGGGCTTAGGCATGGATGAAATGAAATTTGATATGTGTGGTTCAGCATCTGTGTTGGGTACGATTCGTGCACTTTGTGAAGCGAAACTCCCGATTCATGTAGTTGGCGCAATTGCTGCTGCTGAAAACATGCCTTCTGGCCATGCAACTCGCCCAGGGGATATTGTAACCACCATGAGTGGTCAAACGGTTGAAATCCTGAATACCGATGCCGAAGGCCGTTTAGTCCTTTGTGATACCTTAACTTATATTAAACGCTTTAATCCTGCATTGGTGATTGATATTGCAACACTGACGGGTGCTTGTGTGGTTGCTTTAGGTTCAGTGGTTTCAGGTTTATTTACACCAGATGATGAACTTGCAGAAGAAATTACAGCAGCAGGACACACTGCATTTGACCGTGTATGGCGTATGCCCGTATATGACGATTATCAAGAACAACTTGATTCGCCATTTGCCGATATTGCCAATATTGGCGGGCCAAAAGCTGGCGCAGTTACAGCAGCTTGCTTCTTACAACGCTTTACCCGTGACTATCGTTGGGCACACTTAGACATTGCTGGTACTGCATGGAATTCTGGTGCAAATAAAGGTGCAACAGGCCGTCCAGTACCATTATTGATGCAATTAATCGCCAACCGTGTACAAAAGAATGGCTAAAATTAGCTTTTATTTGTTTGAAAAAAGCCCTGAACGGCAGGTGGAAAGTGCCTGTCGTTTATGTCGTAAAATTTTACGAAATGCAGCCAAAGTTTGGTTGCATTGCCCCGATGTAGACATGCAGCAACAACTGGATGAACGTTTATGGAGTTTTGATCCGACCAGTTTTATTGCGCATGGAATTGATCAAATTGATGCACCGATCTGTATTTCGTCAAGATTACCTGAGTCTTTAGACTGGATTGTGTTTAATTTTAACAATCAAGCACTTGAACAAGTGACACAATTTAGTCACATTATAGAAATTATTGAAAATGCTGAATCAGCAAAACAAATTGGTCGAGAGAAATATAAAGCCTATCGACGAATGGGTATTTCGCCTCAAACATTTAAACTTTAATTCTTTATTCTCATTTTATATCAAGGAGATGCGTGGTGACATTAAATGTCGGTCAAGATTTTAAAAAGCGCTGGTTAGATACGCCTGAAGCGGTACGCCAAACTTTTGTAGATGACCTCAACCGCATCTGTGACCTTCTTAGCCCTAAAACAAATGTACAGGACTGGCTAACTAACGACCAACGCCAAATGCAAGTGGCGCAACTCCAAGTTGAACACGCCTATGCTGAGCTAAAAGCCCAGCTGATTGAAGAAGCACGTATCCGTAGACAATTGGCACTTGAAAAATCTTTAGCGGAAAAACGAGCATTACAGCACGCCTATAATTTAGCACTACAACAAGATGAAATTCAGCAGTTTGAACATCAACAAGCGGCCTTACAAAATTTACGTCAACAAATTGATATTGAAATTTCAGAATATAGTGAAAAATACACTAAAAATCCTGATTATCCAGCAATAGATTATGCCAATGGGCAATTCCGCATCACAGATGCGCAAATGACTTCAGAGTTGGAAAGTGTTCGTCTACGTCTTGAGTTAGAAGCAGAAACGCTCATCGAACAGAGCCTAAATGCTTTACGTAGCAAACTACAAACTGCGGCAAAAGAAGAGATTGAATATATTTTGGCAAATTCGAATTTTTCGGCAGAAAAAAAATAAAGTTTATTTATTTTAATCGGATATCCACGTTTACTTGTCACGAAAATGCAATATTAATGTCACATGATAGTCATCTCGGATGGCTTTAACGCTTATGTGTACAGGTTAAAAATATTTTAAGTGATCAACTCAGTGAGTTTTTATTTTCAAGATAAAAATTTCCAATCACTTGCATCAGGATGAATAAAATGGATCTGCTTAACCACATTTCGAACCAAATTGCGCGACTACATTCAGGTGAAAAATGGACTGTTTCTATACAAGATTTACTGATTAGCCGTGTAGATTTTCAATCGCTTTCAGTATTTCTTTCTCGGGAATCTGAAAAAGGGACTTTCTCACTGACTGATATGGATAAGCTAAAATCACGCTTTGAACATACCTCTTTGACGATTATCAAAAACTAATTAAGCCTGATACTTTGTCTCCTTCTCAAAACAAGTTCTAGAATAAACCAAAGTCTCATTTCAGCTTTGGTTTATCTAAATATAGTTTGAAAACACAAGAGCTTAACAGATAATTTTTGAAATTAGCTTTGCTTCAACCCGCAAGGTCTCATTGTTGTTTTGGTCAATTTCAACCAAATATTTTCCATTGGAATAAAAAATAGAATTGTCTTTTAAAGCAAAACTCATCACGCCTTTTTTTAAGACAATCATCTCACCAGAAGCTGTCATCTTGATCAACTCCCAAGAATTTGGAATCATCCCTGGATATTTTTCGCCCGCCTTCTGATTACGTTCTAAATTTTGCTGAGCCTTAATCAAATTACCTTCAACAAATAACTCTTCTTCTGACTTTTGTTGCGATTTGGCTGGATTATTTCCAGACGTTGTTTTTAATGATTCACCTGTATAGCGTTGAGTAAAGAAATCCAACCACCCCACAATCGCACGAATAATTTTAAAAGGCGCAAAAATAATATCTTTAAACGTTGTTAACGGGGATTGGTGAGCGCCATCACGGGAATACGGGCGTTTAATAAAATACAAATTGCCCTGCTCATCCATTTTGGGTTTCAAGAAATCAAACTTTGGATTTGAAGCGATTGTTTGCAACTCGCCTGTTCCCATATCCAAATGAAAAATTTCTTTGGGGCTATAGGCAATACGGTGTTCGCCATAGGCTAAACCACACGAATCATAATACAACTGCATGGTATCTCGCGGATCAAAACATGGATTTGAATCCTGACAATCCCCTTCGGTCAAATATTGTGTTCGATTGGCGTCTAAAGGCAGAATACAAATATGCCGTTCATAGCCCTGTGTGTTAACGGATAGTGCTAAACGCTTTTTAGATTCATCATAAGCCATGTCCTGCACCACAAAATCATTCTTTCGTAATACTAAGCCTTCGGTTTCTTGTAAATCTGTCAATGATTTGATATTGATCGAAGTGCCTTCTTGCAAACAAGCGGTATAAATCATTTTATGATCAGCAGTGAGAGCAACATCTGTGGGGAAAATATGGTTTAAATTCACCTCATCATTTTGTGACGATGCTCCCATGAACTGTGCGCCCGTACCTTTGGTTTTCCAATCTTTACGTTGTTGAATCTCAACTAAATTCTTTTTATATAAGTCAATGGCTTGGCAAGGAACCGTAATACTTTTATTCCCATCCAATAAATACAAATTTTGATTCGATAAATAGAGCAATGCTGCCATGTGTATTCCTTAATTTTACCTGCAATGGCGTGTTTCTCAATATTCCAGTTACAGTGTTTCTTGTAATTTGATTGATTTTCAATATAGCCCAAGATGATGTTTAACGATTTGTATCTGTTTTCATCAATCTTTCCATTGTACTGACTTTCATACACAAAAAAAGCCTTTCACGAGAGAAAGGCTTTGATCTGTATACTTGGCTTCAATTGAGAAGATTAAGGCTGTTTTAAATAAGGCCATGCCGCTTTTAAATAAATAAACATCGACCAGAGTGTCAAAATGACCGCGGTATATAACAAGGCATAAGCCAGTATTTCAAGTGGCTGCCAATTCAATAAAAACACTGTGATCGCGATCATCTGAAAGGCTGTTTTATATTTACCCACCGTGGAGACTGCTACATTGGTACGTGCACCTAATTCAGCCATCCATTCACGCAGTGCTGAAACTGTAATTTCACGTGAAATAATCACAATTGCGGCAAATGCCATAGTGATTGATGGTTGCCATTGCACTAAAACAATCAGTGCTGCTGCCACCATTAATTTATCTGCAACTGGATCTAAAAAACGTCCAAAAGCTGAGGTTTGATTTAATGTTCGTGCCAGATAACCATCAAACCAATCTGTGACTGCTGCAACAACAAAAATTGCAGTCAAGATAATATGACGCGTCATACCACCAGTATGTCCAGCTACTCCAATTGCAGGTGGCCAATAGGCAATAATTAAAAAAACAGGAATTAACGCGATTCGAGCAAGCGTCAAGATATTTGGAATATTCAGGATACGACCTGTAGTCATAGACACCGCCAGTGAGTCCCCTACTTACCCGAATGAAGGTAAATAATAATTTAGAGTAAAGCTCTATTTCGTTAGTACTTTAAACGATTCACATGAAACTGTCGACTAGGTAAATACTGTAACCGTCTGTCTTGCAATCGCAATGAGTCGATTTTGCTCATCCCAAAGATAGGCATGTTCTGTTGCATATCCATGCTCAGCAAAGTCTGTAATCACTTTATACTTGAACCAATCATTCAACTGATTTTGTAAAGGATGGATAAACGTTACTTGCCAAGTCAGTGTACTTGCGGGCGCAGGCAGTTTAAACATCGGCAATACACCGGGTGGCCAAACGTCCATTAAGGTCATGATATCTGAGACATTCATTTCTCGATTGGCATGTAGCTCAGGGTCAAAACGACACCAACCTGAAAAATCAGGTTGTTTACTGCCTGACATTGGATAATTCCCTTCAGTCCATGCCAGTTGGAAATTTTTTACACACTCTGGAAAAGGTAAATATTTAGGGACAATATTAATCTGATTAAGTGGCGGAAAATCAGGGGCTTGAGGCTCTAAAGACACTTGAATTTTAGAATCTCGTTGGCTACCAAAACTTGCAATTAAAATACTCTGCACAGCTTCATTTTGCCACAGTCTGACTTCAATTGTGGTAACTGACTTACCCTGTCTCAGAATTTCAGCAGTCAATTTCACTGGTGTTTCTTCAACAGGTCCAACAAAAGTGACACTACAACTTAACAACTTTTTAACTGGATCGTGAATGGTTGCAATTGCTTTATAAACCAACATACCTGCAACGAGCCCACCAAAGATGGTGCGCCCCTGCAACCACCCTTGAGGAATATCAATCCACTCTTCTTGTTCAATCTGCTGAAATAGCGATTCTAATGACATGATCTGTCCAATTTTCCAATCTTTGCTGTACTGTTTCATATTTAACATGAGATGAAAATGATCAGTGACTCATGCGTCAATGGTTGTTTTGGCAAATGCTACTCATCATCGAGAACAATAATGACGTTATTCATGCAACACTTTATAAATCATTCGTGCCATAACATCACCCAAACCGGGAACATTTTTTAAATCATGTTCAGAGGCTTTAAGTACGCCTTGAATCCCACCAAAATGTGTCAGTAAATCACGGCGACGTTTTGGACCTAAGCCCGGAATAGCCTCAAGTACCGAACCTCCACGACGCTTATCTCGTTTAGCGCGATGTTTGGTAATGGCAAAGCGATGTGCTTCATCACGAACCTGCTGAATCAAATGCAGGGCTTTATGGTCTTCAGGAAGCTGAATCTTGGTGCCATCGGTAAAATGTAGTGTTTCTAAACCGGGTTTACGCCCTTCACCTTTGGAGACACCCACCATAAATGCATCTAAACCAAGCTCTTGCATAACTTCCATCGCCATATGAAGTTGCCCTTTACCACCATCAATCAATAATAAATCGGGTAACATGGCTTTTTTATAACGGCGTGTTAAGGCTTGGCGCATTGCGGCATAATCATCACCGCCAGTAATATCTTCAATCGCAAATTGGCGATAATCGCGTTTACGTGCGCCACCTGCATCAAAAACCACACATGATGCAATAGTCGCTTCGCCCATAGTATGCGAGATATCAAAGCATTCAATACGATCAACAGGTCGTCCACAGACTTGTTCTAATTGATGAAAACGCTCATTTAATTCTAAATGATTGGCTAATTTTCCTTTGATGGCATGCTGAACATTCATCTCAGCCAACTCAAGCCATTCAGCACGAGTTTCACGAACATTGTGTTTAATCTGAATTTTCTTTTCAAATTGTTGATGTAAAGCTTCTTCCAGTTCTTTTCGGTCTGACACATTTACATTGACAATCAGTTCAGTAGGAATTTCATCTGCGACCTGAAAATAAAAATTGGCGATAAAGTCAGATAACATTTGCCCCAAATCATCATCTAACATATCTGGAAAATAACTTTTCCCACCCAGCATTTTCCCATTACGCACATGCATGATCTGTACACAGGTCACACCCGCTTGATAGGCAATGGCAAGAATATCAGCTTCACCTTTGACTTTATAAATGGCTTGTTGTGCTTGGACATCACGCAGTAAGGCCATGCGGTCACGGTAAAATACCGCTTTCTCAAATTCTAGATTTTCTGCCGCTTGTTCCATTTTTTGAATCAATTCCTGATTCAGTTCTTTGGTATCGCCATTTAAAAAACGAATCGAGTTTTGTACGTCTTCATTATAGGCTTCGGCTGAAATTAGCCCCACACAAGGCGCAGTACAACGCTTGATCTGATATTGCAGACAAGGACGTTTACGCTGTGAAAAATAGCTATTTTCACATTGGCGGACATTAAATAATTTTTGTAGAACTAACAGTGTGTCTCTTGCATTGTAAGCGCTTGGATAAGGGCCAAAAAACTTACCCACTTGATGTTTGCCTTTGCCCCGTCCTGAAGCAATACGTGGATAAGGCTTATCTGCGGAGACAAAAATATAGACATAGGATTTATCATCGCGCAACATAATGTTATATGGTGGGCGATGCAGTTTTATTAGATTCTGTTCGAGTAATAAAGCTTCTGTTTCAGAACGGACGATAAGGGTTTCAATATTATAAATACGTGCAACCAAAGCCTGTGTTTTCGGATGTTCAATGGTTTTGACAAAATAACTTAGTACACGATTTTTTAGATTTTTGGCTTTTCCGACATATAATAATTCACCCTCTTTTCCCAGCATTTTATACACACCAGGTAAAGTCGTCATATTGGCTAGAATCTTTTCGATATTTTCACGTGCGTTTTCGTTCACAGTAGACTTTTAACTTTGGACTATAAATGGATGATGTAGTTAGATCATCCATTTTTCAAGTCTACTTGAGTGAATTACTTGCGCTTTCTACTCTATAGTGTCCTGATTTGTTATTTTTTTAAATGGCTGATTAACAGCTTTATAGGCGATACGGTTCATCCAACTACACGCCAATTCATCAGGTTTATGATAAAAAAATTCATTTTGAGGATGATATTTTCCTTGATAGTCTTTTCCATCTATTGTGAGCTTTACATTGCTATATAGGGTGTTTTCCTTATCTTTGAATCGCGTCCAAGCCACATTACTCCAATTTCCTGTTGCTTCTATTTCTAAATCTGCAAATACCTTTGCATCAACGATATACGGTAAGAACTCAATATATTCCTGATTACTATTGGCTGACAAACTTTGCCAACAAATAGAGCCTTTTGGAAATACTTCATTTGGCGAATAACCTAACCCTAAGATTGCAACTAAAATCTGACCTGTCGCACTACTCCTCATTTGACGGATTGGATTATAAATATCATCCGTAATCAATTGCCCAGAGACATCAATTTTCTTATATTGATAAGATAAAACCAAAGGTTGTTGAGCAATATAATTACTCACGGAATATTGTAATTTCGTTCCATCAAATGTTGCAGACTCACCCAGCAAGTATGTATTTTGATCTAATTGTGGTGGGGTAAATGTCGAAATCGCATTTTGTGTTAGATAATATTTTGAAGTTTCTTCTATAGAAGCATCTTGAACCAAGAGATTTTTATTTTCATTAATATGGTAAGTTTTTGCTCCGAATAGTAAGTCAAAGCCTCCACCTTGAAATGAATATAGGGTATCAAATTTATCTGATTCGCTTTTTGAATCATCCGATCCACCACCACACGCTGTTAAAATTAAAGCATTGATTATAAAAAATATTGTTTTTTTCATTATAGCAGTTCACTCGACTATTTGTTTTGAATCATTATTAACCAATATTTCATAAAATCACAAGTGAAAATTGCTTAAAATTTGACTGCTTATTATGCCCATATAGTTGATTATTAAAGTAAATTTTAAGAGATTCTCGTCTCAGTTAGGCTTTGTACTTTAGGCTGCTTTTATAAATTTTAAAACCATAAAACATAAAAACTCTCTCGTCTTAGTCTTCTTCTAAAGCGAGAAGGCACTTTCAATACCCGTATGATTCACTTCTTATGATAGTTTTAAAATATTTATTACAAACGATCGCTATTCTCTATTTATTTCAATCTGAGTACGACTGACTTCTACTGCCTGACGGAAGGCCTGTTGATCTCTTGGAGAAACCAAGACCTGTTTGATTTTTCCATCTTTCATATATTCGATTTTCAAACGATCTAGAGATAAGGCAGGTGATGAAATCGAATTATTGGTTTTGCTGATGTTTTGAATATTTGCCAATGGGATATGCCATTTTAAAAATAGACTATGAATGATCAATGCTTCATTTTCAATGATATAGCGTGTATTGAAAACTGGCCACCAAATCACAGCAATAGTTAAAATATACACCGCTGTATGCTCAGGATATTCAACCATAGTGCCTTTTGCATACATGGTATAAAGCAATTGAATCAGTAGACCGGTCATTGCGATTAAAAAGCCTAAAATCCACCAATCAATTTTAGTTTGAAATTTTTGCATCACGCTCTTCAAAGTTTCCCCATACAAAATATTATTCTATCTGAATTTCGAGTTAAATATGACTATAAAATCATTGATTTACATAATAAAAAACGCCCTTTCGAGCGTTTTAATTTTTGACTAAATGTCTAAACCTCAATTTTTTAAATAGCGATCAAAAATTTCAGAAAAATCATAATTCTCAATCTGTCGAATACGCTGGTTGGCATAATCTTCAACTTGTTGCGCAGTCTGATTGATGATTTCAGGTAAATTTAAAATTGCCTGTTCACTAAGCTCTCGTAAGTTAAACATTTTCTGCACATTGTCAGTGCTTTGTAATAGCACATTACGTTTACGATTGATCTCTTTGCAAGTTTCACCAATGGTAAATAATGCTTTATAAAGATCGCGAATTTTCTCGATTTGTTTTTTATCAATATCGATAGAGAAATGCTGTTCACCTAATTGGAACTTGATTTCAGCATCTAAATCCACGGTACCAGCAGTTTCTAAAAGTACATTTTTAATTGGGTTGTGCTTATATAAGTAGCGATACAACATCCGTTTTTTACTGATGGCACTTTTACCATCTAGGTGCATAAAGGCCACATTGGTAAAGCAATATTCATCTGTTTTACTTTTGATGACAAAGAAAATTTTCTCGTTATCTTCATGAAAAATATAATCATCAATATCTGTTTTATTGAAATCATGTGGTTCAATAATTGTTCCAATATCACTCATACCCATCATTTCTGAGGCTAAATTTTTAAACATTTTGTGTTTTCCAGCGCTTTTATAAATTATGAAAGTAAATTAAAAAAAACGAGCGTTAAACTCAAGTCAAAATTTGTTATTAAAAAAACGCCCTGGCGGGCGCTTTAAATCAAATCATTTTTTCAAAAAATGCAATGATCTGTGACATATATGGTCGAATAAAAATCAGGAAGAAAATCCCTAACATCAAGAACCACTTTAAAAAGTAATACAACTGACGATTGGTTTTTTTCAAGGCTTTGGCTTTAATGCGGATTTGATACACATAACCAAAAACTTTGTTTAACCCCCCTGTTTGATCACCTGCTTCATTTGGAGAACTGGCAGCTGTCATCACTTTTTTACCGAACCAGTGATTAAAACGCTGCATAAATCTTGTTTTTAATGGACGCTCTACATCAGCAAAAAAGATAATACGATTTTGATCTGTGGTATTTTCAGCATAATGAATATAGGTTTCATCAAAAACCACGCTTTCACCATCACGCCATGAATAACGCTGACCATCTACATCAATAAAGCAACGATCATCATTTGGCGTAATGAGCCCCAAGTGATAACGCAATGAACCTGCATAAGGATCACGATGGCGCACTAATCGACTATCAGGTGCAAGCTCTGTAAACATTGCCGCCTTAATACTTGGCAAGGTTTTCAGCAATTCAGTTGTTTTAGGGCAAAGCTCTGCTGCTGATGGATGCGCTGAGTCATACCATTTTAGGTAAAACCGTTTCCAACCTGTTTTAAAGAATGAATTAAAGCCTAAGTCATCATATGTACTTGAAGCCTTGATTCCACCTTTGGCATATAACGCTTGCGCCTCTTCACGAATCATTTCCCAGTTTTCATCTAACACTTTTAAATCTTTAAAATGTTCTGTGTCGATATACGGCTGATTCGGCACTTTTGAAAACATATACATGAGAAAGTTAATTGGTGCGAGTATCGTTGAATGGTCAAAAAATTGACGATAAAACGAATGTCGCACTTTACCGCGATTTTGGATATACAAAGCAGAAATCACAAAAATCGCCAATATGATCCATTTAATCATACAGCACTCTTTTCATTAATCAGGTTAATCAAGCAACATGTGCTGATAGAATTTTAAATCTCAAAAAGTGAGAATGTTTCTACAAATTATAACAAACCTATAAATCAAAAAGCCATAATGACCTAATTGTATGTTTTTATTAATTATTATTAAAAATAAACCAAATTTGTAGTCACTTCTACAAATTTGGTTTAAGTTTTATGAGACAGACATCTAAGTTGTTTTCTTATTTATTCCAATCAATCAGTCTTAAAGAAGCCAAAGCTGATGCAGCTTGCGTGTTATATATAAAACACCCATTCTTGAACCGTTCAATATTTAACGTTGCTGTTCTTCTTTGTTTGTCTGTTGTCGCTGCAGCTAACAGTTTTTCCCATTGTTTAATTTCTTTGGCTCTCGTCCATTCAATGTCACTATCGTAATCAGCCAAATATGTTTTATCTTGATATTTAACTGCCACATAATCATCACTGGTTATGCCCGTATCAGTTTCATAAATAGTCGTCCAAGGAACATTTTGCCAATTACCACTTGAATAACGATAGGTTAGGTCTAACGGCTTAACTTGTTGATTTAAAAAATCAACATAACCAGAACTTGCTTCTTTTAATTCTTCAAATGTTCGCTTCGATTCAGTATCTGTCTTGAAACTAAAATAATCTTGGTTGTTCTTTTGAGAGATAAAACGATAACAGTTACTCCCCTGTGGAAAACGATCATTGCCGTATGAAGCTAACAATTTTCGTGCTTCATTATAATTATTTTCACTGTCGAAACCTAAACTACGATAGCCTGGTAAAACCGTATCAAAAATATTTTTTCCTGAGACATCAACTTTTTCTAATTTAAGATCCGTTTTAACATTACCAATTAAGGTTGAGGTCCATGAAGTCATAGAGTTTAATGCAACTGTATTCGGTGCAATCTCACGTGGCGTATATAATTTGTTGGCTGTTAATATATATTCTCCTAGAAATTTGTTAGCGTCAGAACTCTTAAACTGTTTATTGAAAATCTCATAATATTCCATAGTCAAGTTATCAGAGTCATCATCTAATTCATAATTAACAGAGTAATAGCGTGTTCCATTATCCAAGCTGTCTTGTGCTGTTGAAGGTTTCGAATTATCTGATGAAGAGTCACCACCACCACCGCATCCAACCAAAGACAAGGATAAAAAAATAGCTGTAAATACGAGGTTCTTGTTTTGTGTATTCATAAGGGGTTCTTTTTTTGAGTAAATACCAAGCAAATATTACATATATAATACAAAACATTCAATAGATTATAAAGATTTTCTAAACAAATAATTAAATTTCACACCAATTGACCTAAATGACAAAAAAAATGAATCACTATGAATGGCTTTTCTTATTCATTTTTGTAATGAAAGGCACAAAGGAATTTACATTAAATAAATAAATTTCAAATATTTATGCAAAAAACCTATAAGATTCTTAAAATTGAAAAGCTTAATTTAATCTTCTACTCAAAAAAAATTGATGACCCTTGCGTCACGGCTTGATACAACTTGTTAGGTTATTTTTAGATATAGTTATCGTAAGATTAGTGAAGTCGAAATGTGTGCGGGAATTGCATACACACTTCAAAACATCAACTTAAGAAGTCCTCCAAAAAAGGAGATCAGGGCATGATCCACGCTGGCAATGCCATTACCGTCCAATTGCTTTCGGACGGAATTGCAGAATTCCGCTTTGACTTACAAGGTGAGTCGGTTAACAAATTCAACCGTGCAACGATTGAAGACTTTAAAGCTGCTATTGAAGCTGTAAAAAATAACAGTGAAGTGAAAGGTCTCATCGTTACCTCTGGTAAATCAACATTTATCGTTGGTGCAGACATCACTGAGTTTGGTGAAAATTTTAAGCAAGGTGAAAGTGCAATTGTAGAATGGGCAATGCCTGTTCACGAGATTTTTAACGCTTTTGAAGATCTAGAGATTCCTAAAGTTGCTGCGATCAATGGTATTGCATTGGGCGGCGGTTTTGAAATGTGTTTGGTATGTGACTACCGCGTAATGTCAAATGCTGCAACAGTGGGCTTACCAGAAGTTAAACTGGGTATCATTCCTGGTTTCGGTGGTACTGTTCGTCTAAGCCGTTTGATTGGTATTGACAATGCGGTTGAGTGGATCGCGACTTCAGCAAACAAACGTCCAGATGCTGCGCTGAAAGACGGTGCTGTAGATGCAGTTGTTGCGGCTGACAAACTCCAAGAAGCTGCGATTGATCTTGTTAAACAAGCAATCTCTGGTCGTTTAGACTGGAAAGCAAAACGTCAAGAAAAATTAGAGCCTGTTAAATTAGACATGCTTGAACAAATGATGGCGTTTAACTCATCTAAAGGTGTGGTCCTTGCGAAAGCAAACCCTGCTCAATACCCTGCGCCAAAACTTCTTCTTGATTCACTTCAAGCTGGTGTAAGCCAAAAACGTGATGAAGCGTTAAAAATTGAAGCTGAAGCATTTGCTAAAGCTGCGATTACACCACAAGCAGGTGCATTGATCGGTTTATTCATCAATGACCAAGTTGTGAAAAAAGCCTCTAAAAAACATGAGAAAGGTGCTCACCCTGTTAACCAAGCAGCTGTTTTAGGTGCGGGTATTATGGGTGGTGGTATTGCTTACCAAGCGGCAAGCAAAGGTACACCAATCATCATGAAAGACATCGGTAACCCACAGCTTGCTTTGGGTATGTCTGAAGCGAATGGCTTGTTGACTAAACAAGTTGAACGTAAAAAGATGACACCTGCAAAAATGGGTGAAACACTTGCACGCATCCGCCCTACTTTAAGCTATGACGAGTTTAAAGAAGTTGACATCGTGATTGAAGCAGTCACAGAGAATCCTAAAATCAAGGAAGCGGTGTTACGTGATACAGAAGCAAAAGTTCGTGAAAATACGATCATTGCATCAAATACCTCTACGATTTCAATCACGCGTCTTGCAAATGCATTGACTCGTCCTGAAAACTTCGTGGGTATGCACTTCTTTAACCCAGTTCACATGATGCCTTTGGTTGAAGTGATCCGTGGTGAGAAAACATCTGAAGAAGCAATTGCGACAACTGTTGTTCTTGCTCAGAAAATGGGTAAAACACCAATCGTTGTAAACGACTGCCCTGGCTTCCTTGTAAACCGTGTATTGTTCCCTTACTTTGGTGCGTTTGACCTTCTGCTTAAAGATGGCGCAGACTTCCAACAAGTTGACAAAGTCATGGAAAAATTCGGCTGGCCTATGGGACCTGCTTATTTGATCGACGTTGTGGGTATCGACACTGGTGTGCATGGTGCTGAAGTTATGGCTGAAGGTTTCCCAGACCGCATGAAGCCTGACTATAAAGGCGCGATCGAAATCATGTACGAAAACAAACGTCTTGGTCAAAAAAATGACATTGGTTTCTACAAATACGAGCTTGATCGTAAAGGTAAGAAAGCGAAATCTATTGATCCAACTGCGTATGAGCTTGTTGCAACGATGGCAACAACTGAAAAGCACGAGTTTGATGCTCAAGAAATTATTGACCGTATGATGCTCGCGTTCTGTAACGAGACTGTTCGTTGCTTAGAAGACAACATTGTTTCTACTGCTTCTGAAGCAGATATGGCAATGATCATGGGTGTAGGTTTCCCTCCATTCCGTGGTGGTCCAGCGCGTTACATCGACCAAACAGGTGTTGCTGAATATGTTGCGCTTTGCGACAAATATGCACACTTAGGTAAGGCTTATGAAGCGCCACAAATGTTGCGTGACATGGCTGCAAACAACAAAAAATTCTACGGTTAAGGAGCAACGTGAATGGCTACTTTGAATCCACGTGACGTTGTCATCGTTGATGGCGTACGTTCTGCAATGGGTAAAACCAAAAACGGTATGTTCCGCAATGTACGTGCTGACAGCTTATCTGCTGAATTGGTTCGTGCTTTAGTTGCTCGTAACCAGTTTGATGTCAATGAAGTTGAAGATTTGATCTGGGGTTGTGTTAACCAAACCCTAGAACAAGGTATGAACATTGGCCGTAACATCGTGTTATTGGCTGACTTACCGAAGACTGTTGGTGGTCAAACTGTAAACCGCCTCTGTGGTTCTTCTATGCAGTCAATCCATACTGCTGCGGCGCAAATTGCAACCAACCAAGGTGATGTATTCATCATCGGTGGTGTAGAGCACATGGGTCACGTTGGTATGATGCACGGCATCGACCTTAACCCAGAAGCATCAAAGCATTATGCGAAAGCATCTAACATGATGGGCTTAACTGCTGAAATGTTAGGTCGTATGAACGGCATTAGCCGTGACGAACAAGATGCGTTTGGTGTTGAATCTCATCGTCGCGCTTGGGCTGCAACTCAGGAAGGTCGTTTCAAAAACGAAATCGTGGGTGTTGAAGGTCATGATGCCAATGGCTTCAAAATCCTTTGCGACATCGACGAAGTCATCCGTCCAGATGCAAACCTTGAAGCATTCAAAGCGTTACGTCCAGTATTTGACCCTAAAGGTGGTACTGTAACTGCTGCGACTTCTTCTGCATTGTCTGATGGTGCATCAGCAATGTTGTTGATGTCTGCTGAACGTGCTCAAGCTTTAGGTCTTAAGCCACGTGCTGTGATTCGCTCTATGGCGATTGCAGGCTGTGATGCTGCGATTATGGGTTATGGTCCTGTTCCTGCAACACAGAAAGCGCTTAAACGTGCTGGCTTAACGATGGAAGACATCCAAACCATCGAGTTAAATGAAGCATTTGCTGCTCAAGGTCTTTCTGTAATGAAAGGCTTGAACATCTATGACAAGCAAGACAAGATTAACTTAAACGGCGGTGCGATTGCATTGGGTCACCCATTGGGTTGTTCTGGTGCACGTATCACCACGACATTGTTGAACGTGATGGAACAACAAGATACTCAAATCGGTCTTGCAACCATGTGTATCGGTCTTGGCCAAGGTATAGCGACAATTATCGAACGTGTTTAATTCTTAATTAAATACCAAGATATAAAATCCCCGCTTAATGCGGGGATTTTTTTGAATAAAAAATAATAGTAAAGATAATTTAAACTTTATTTTTAATAAAATTTAACTTAATCTGTTCATTCTTTACACTGAAATTAAACTTTGCTAAATAATGACAGAACGTAGCCATGAAAAAATTTGTATTTCCCCTTGTTGCAAGTTTCGTATTTACAGGCTGTGCAACAACAAAAATTTCGACTGAAACTCGTAACCAACTTAACCAAACACAACCAAGACTTAAAGCTGAACCTGTGGCTATTTTAGTTAATAGCTGCTTACTCACCAATGAATTGGGCAAAGATCTTATTTTGAATCAGCCCTCACAATTAACCAGTGAAAAATTTATTCAGATATTTTCTCAACAATTAAATCAGAATGGTGTTCAAATCGGTGAAATTGCATCACCGTTTATTTGTGGTTCTATGCCAGAAGAACAACTTAAAAAGTATGATTTTCTGGAAAATAAAGACTCAAAACGTAAAGAGATTACAAACTATCCACTTTTGAACGCTAATCACTCAAATATGAATGCTGATCAACAAAAGGCTGTTTTAGCTTTTAATCAGTTTACTTCAAAATCAAATGAAGTCATTTCGGCAAATGCTCGAAACAAAAAAGTGACTTTAGCACTTCCGATTCTTGAGAAGGAGACATTAAATACTTTAAAAAACTGGTCAAAATCGAATTATATTTTTGTGGTATCGATTGATGGTTTAAAGGCATCAACAGGTTCTAAAGTAGCGCTGGGTGCACTAAGCCTTGGCGTAACACTTGCAACTTTAGGAGCAGGTTCTGGTCTTGTAACAACTTATATACCCAAAGAAGGTCAATTTTATTCAGTAAGCTTATTTGATTTAACCAAACAAGAATTTGTATGGAATAAACATAGCACGCTCAAAGGAAATATTTTTTCCACTAAAAATCATTCAACAGAAGCACATACAATCTTGGATCCTTTATTTGAAAATAAAGAAAAATAAATCGGTATTCATCACAATATAGCAATAATGATTCAATATATTTAATTTTCAATAAAATCGCCAAACACAAAAAAGCCAATCAACAGATTGGCTTAATGAAATAATCAAAATTTTAAATAACGAATCACTTCGGTAAGCCACTTCGCCATTTGTCACCTAACATCAAATCTAAACGGTCAGCATCGATATTCAACTTAAAAGTTCCATTACGAACTGCTTCTAAGGCTTTCTCGCGATTCATCCCCATCGAAAGTGGCTCCATCATGGTAAACAAACCTGCTGTAGGATCAGAGGACTGCAAACCAGCAGCTACAGCCAAAACATACTCTCTGAGTAATGGTGAAGAAATTTGATTTATATTCGGTTCAGAGGCTTTGGGCTGCATATCAAGCACAGCAAAATTATCGCCTATCACATAATTTTGGATCTCATTCTCTTTTTTAATGATCTGATGCTGTAACGCTTTACGTACATCCTTATCTTCTTGATAAGGAACAACACCTACAGCTTCTTGACGCAGTTCAGAATCCGCCATCACTTTAATGGTAGGCAATGAGGCAACTTCTTCTGCCTGTACAGTGGGTAACCAAACAGAAAGAGCCGTTGCAAGTATCGAAACTTTGATAAAGTTCATACATTTCACCTAAAAAATAAATCATCCTATACATTCAATAAAATGATTCAATACATTTAATATTGTCTATTAAATAGGCTATAACAAATTATAGCGAGATTCACTAAAGCTCAGATAAACGGTAAATACTGTTAAAATTCTAAAATAAAGATTAAATAGGTTTTACTCATTCAACAGCTTGAATAGAGCCACCGATAAATTTTTTCCAACTGATCCGTTTCAGTTTATAAGAGGTCTATTATGAATCTTGCTAAAGTTGCTGAGATAACTCAAGTCAGCCCGCGTATGCTCCGTTATTACGAAGAGCTAGGATTAATTCGTCCGCGACGAACAGCGAATCACTATCGAGATTATAATCAAGCAAACATCGAGGATATTCAAAAAATTAAAGTTCTCAATGATGCTGGCATGCATTTAAAAGACATTAAATTATTATTGCCATGTTTCGATTTGGGTGAGGAAAAACTTACCTTATGCTCAGTTGCCAAAGAGACATTAGAAATGGAGTTAGAACATATTTCAGAAAAATTGGCCAAACTCAAAAAATCTCAAAGCTTATTAGCATCTTTTTTAATGCAAGGAAAAGTTGAAGAAACCAAGCGCTAATCGAGATCAACCTCATTGAAGCGCTTTGACCCGCTCTTTTTCTTCACTATTCATATCTTTCCAAGCTTTTCGATCATTCCAAAACCAATAGCCATTTTTATCCTGTGCAACACATCCCGCATCAGATTTGGTTTTAAAACTTGCATAATCTGCATCCTCAAGTTTGCCAAAACGTTCTTCATAAATATGATGCTTGTCTTTTGCGTAGCAATCTCCGAGCAGTTCAAAACTACTGGCATCTGCACCCTCCAAAATAGAAAAACTGCCCCCATCCAGCATGCTAAAGTAGCGATAAACATACCGTTTATCTTTATACAAATTAGAAGGGTTTAACTGTTTAAAGCTCGCTAAATCTATAGTGTCATTCAAAGAAGGCCCATCTTCACCACCAAAACCCAAATGTTGATAAAAACGCTCACCCATGATCGACAGGCTTTTGCTGGGCAGAACATGTTCAGATAGAAACATGCTACAACGATTTGCATAAGGAAACTTTAACGCCAATTCTCGTTGAGGATTGATATATAAATTGTCCCGCACAAGGGTCCATTGCTGTTTTTCTTGCTCAGCATTTAAAGCCGCTCGCTTTTCCTCCACGACACATTGGTCATACTCAATTTGTTCAGCACATAAAATAGGGGCTAAGCCTAAAAAATGCTTCCATCCATAAACCTTTTTATAAGTATCGACACCCAGAATGGAATCTCGGTCAATTTGATAAACAGCAAAATGATAACGATATAAAGCAACGCTTTTACAATCCTGCTGAACGAGAATTGGCGTCTGGTAGACATAGCCAATTCCACCCAGCAATAGCAGTATACATATTGCAAAAAACAGCGATACTTTTATATTTTTCATTTATTTACTTCTAAAATTTACAAGGCTTCTTCTAATACTTCCGCATTTTGCTCTTTTTTCTGATTGATTTGGCTATTCAATTTCAGTACATCCTGAAACAACTGGTTAAACTGTTTCACTTGAGCATCTTCCTTAAACAAAATTTGATTGCCCTGCTTCTGCCACTCATATTTTTTTAACAAATCAAACATGGTTTCAGCTTTACCTAAAATTTGTAGCTCATTTAAGATTAAGGTATTTTCAGGGTCAAGTTCAGCATTCTGTTCGAGCTTATCCTGTAATGGTTTTTTGAGGTCCTTGCGCAAATCTATTTTTTTTAATTCGTTTAAAGCCTCAATTTTATTTTGTCTATTTTTTTGCTGATATTGCTGCATCGCTTGTCGTACAGTCACCAACATCTGTGTTGTTTCGACATAGTTCTGTTTACGGTCAGCATCCAAACGATTTACATCTAAAAAATGATCCCATTTGGCCGCTGCGAGCTGATTTAAATAAGTGTTTCGTGTATCAATATTCTTGGCCCAATATTTGAGTAAAAATTCGGACAAGGTTTTGTAATCACCTTTGAGCCGATTATCATGAATATCAATATTTACTGGTTTAGAGCGGTCTTGAGCTTGTTCAGAAAGTTGCCGCATTTTTTCAGTCATCACCAAATCAAATGCTTGGCGATTGGCTTCTTCATTCTTTACTGAAGTATGGTCATAGTAGAAAAATCCAATAACAGCCAGAAAAATGATACCGAAAACAATCAAAAGTCGACGCATACCAAGCTCCGAACATCCTTATAGATTACTTAGAATATCCTAAGCGACTCTTTTTTGTATATTAATTATGCAAAATAACAATAAATAACCTTTACTGAATAATCTTAAAATGGGCATCGCTTAAAAGTTTCACTTTAAATTTATGCAAACAAACCCCATCATAATGCAGAATTAGATTGTAGAGATTTCCCATGCGCGTAGATATTTGGTCAGATGTGGTTTGTCCTTTTTGCTATATCGGTAAAAAACGTTTAGAAGCTGCTGCTGAACAAGCAGGTATTGAGCTTGAAGTCCATTGGCACAGTTTTGAACTTGATCCTGAAGCACCTACGCGTCAAGAAGTCTCAAACTCTGAACGTCTTGCGCAAAAATATGGCCGTAGCATCCCTGAAGTTGAAGATATGCAACGTAATATTGCAGCTATGGCGAAAGAAGAAGGCATCCAATTTAACTGGGAAAATGCCAACTCAGGAAATACCTTTAATGCCCATCGTATCATTCACCTTGCACAAAGTAAGGGTTTAGGCTCAGAAGCAGAAGAAGCTTTTTTCTATAGCTATATGACACAAGGCCTACCGATTGGTGAGCGTGAAACAATTGAAGATGTCGCATCTCGTATTGGTTTAAATCCGATCGAAGTTGATGATGTTCTAGACTCTGAAGAATATGCTGACTTTGTAAAATTCGATGAACAAGTTGCTCATGAACAATTAAAAGTAACAGGTGTACCATTCTTTGTCTTTGATCAACGTGTGGCTTTAGCGGGTGCTCAACCACGTGAAGTCTTTGTACAAGTGTTAGAAAAAGCCCTTGAAACTGCAAATGATGCTGAAATCGAACAACAGGATGGTCCTGTTTGTGCTGATGAGTCTTGTGAAGTTCCCAACAAATAAACTCAGCCAATGAAGAAATTCCTTGAAGGAATTTCTTCATGGTTCAATAACTATCATAATATTTAAGAAACCGGCTAAAAAACCAACGTAAATAGATCATAAAAATATATTGAATGATTTCTATACCTTATTTTTAACGGGTCTTTTTTTAAAATGTTACGTGCCGTTTTTGCAATACAGCGTTGCAGAAAAGGAACTATTCATCACCTTTTTCTTAGACTAAGATCTGTAAAGATTTTTCGTTCCCACGAAATTCATGCGCTGTAGTTTCTTTTTTAATTTTCTTATTTTTTAAGACACAACACCTCCTTTTTTGGAGGTGTTTTTGTTTATCCCATAATAAAATCAGCCTTGAGGATAAAATTAAAGTTATCCACAACAGCGTATAATTTTTCTTCATTCTCGTTTTCAAACGTTTATCGCATCTATTCACAATCGCTTATCTATTCTTCTTGGATAAGTGTAGATTTTGTCTCCAAAGAATTTTTAGCTTAAAAGCTTTACTACAATTGAACTTTGTATAATAAAAGCGCTTATCTATTCAAAAACAGCTTAAGTCGCGCTTCGATTCGCGATATCGCTGATAGAATGCACTTCATTTTAAATAAATTTATGTTTTTTGTACTTAAAATAGCGATTTCATTGAAATTCAGTGTTTTTTTAAGGCATAGTTATACTGAAAATTAAAAACTGAATGACTCAAAGTTTAAGAAGTGGGCATATGAATAAAATATCAATCTTCTCAAGACTACCTTATGTCTTAATATTAGGCGGTTTTTTTGGGAACGCTGCATTTGCAGAAGTAAATAGCAGTCTTGAAGCGAATGCTAAAACGGGGAAAGTTGATCAGCAACCTTCTTTAGCCACCACCAAAGAAAATGAGATCGGCTTGCTCAACTATATTCCAAAAATTGTTGACTCAACACCGACCATTTTCCCAGAACAATCTGATCAGGTTATTGTTCCGCCAACAGACGCAACAGAAGATCAAACCTGGGCCGACAAAAAGCAGAAAAAAATTAGCAACTGGGCCGACCGTACAGCCAATAAAATGGACAACTGGTTTGGAAAAACTGATCCAGCACATCCAGCATCAGCAACGTTGCGGATCATTGTTGATAATCAATGGAACAAACATGATGGTTATGATGTCAATCCACGTATCCGAGGAAAAGTAAAATTACCCACACTTGAAAACCGTTTAAGTGTGGTGTTTGGTGATGATTCATTAGATGATGAAATTTCCAATAATATTGCGATCAATAATAATCATGCTGATGGTGATCCAGATAAACGCGTGGATGGTAAACAAATCCGTGATGATAACAGCTCGATTGCTTTACGTTGGTCACAGCTTTCTAAACGCTTACCTTTTGACTTAGATGCAGACCTTGGTATTCGTTCAGGCGATGATATTTATGCACGTTTAAAGGCTCAAAAGGATTGGAAACTGGGGAATGATTTTACTTTTCACGCGGAACAAATTTATCGCTATGGCATCGACAGTGAAAACTATTTGAGAACCAACTTAGAGCTAACCCATGCTCGCCCCAATCAGCCCTTTATTTCTAACCAATTCTATGTGACGTATGCAGATGAACAAGACGATGATTTAACTTGGGATAACCGTACTTATCGTCAACATCAGTTCTTTAAAAACAATCGCTTTAACTACGGTATCTATACTGGCGGTTATTATAATAATAATGACCTTAAGCTCAACAGTTGGGGGCCTTTCGTATCTTGGCGACAACCTGTTTGGCGTGAATGGTTTTACGTACAAGGCGATTTAAATTATTTTAATGATCGTCGTGAAGATCGTAGCCATTTCCCAAGTGCTTTGGTCCGTTTAGAAGCGTTATTTTAAACATCAGCTGAATCTTTAAGCTGAACTGTGGATAAGTTTCGACTTATCCACTGATGTTGATAAAACGCCTACTATATCTTTTTAATTCAATGAGGCAATTGAAAACAATTCAAAAGTAAAACTATAAGCGGGACCAAAGTCGCTAGAATTTGGCATATACATTGTTTCGTAAGTCATTCGCCCAATCGCCCTAACTTCTTTATCGACTAAAGCATCGTCTATTTTAAGGCTTGGATGTACTGCTATCGGTAACGCCATTCCCCCTTTCCCATCGCTAGCTGCAAGTTCATACTTCTGACCATTTTTTTTCAATATACCAATCACAGCAGCCTGTGTGTTTTGTCGTAAGAACATGGCGTTATGTACTGAAAGATCCGTGGTATTTGCATTGCGCTTTTCAACAGGTGGAAGTTCATATGCCATCACTACTGTTGTAGCTAAACTGAGCAATACAGAACAGCCTATACATTGAATTCTTTTAAATTTATTCATTTAATCTTATTAATAAAAAAGCCTATCTCTAAGATAGGCTCTGTTAAAACAAATGACGACTTATTTAAGCAATAAATTGTTAATACGTTTTACATATTCTGCAGGATCATCAGGTAAACCACCCTCAGCAATTACTGCCTGATCAAAGATCACATTGGCTAAATCATCAAACTGGGCTGAACCTTCCAATTTTTTCACTAAAGGATGTTCTGGGTTAATTTCCAGAATTGGCTTAGATTCAGGTACAGCCTGACCCGCTTGTTTTAACATACGAATCAATTGCGGCGAAAGCTCACCATCACTGGTCACTAGACATGCTGGTGAGTCCACCAAACGCGTTGTCACACGCACTTCTTTGGTCTTGGCTTTTAATGAATCAGAGAGTTTTTCAACCACAGGTTTAAACTGTTCTGCGGCAGCTTCAAGTGCTTTTTTCTCTTCTGCATCTTGTAAATCACCAAGATCAACTGCACCCTTTGCGACATTTTGCATAGGTGTGCCATCAAAGTCATGCACAAACTCCATCGCCCATTCATCAACACGGTCTGCCATAAGCAAAACTTCAATGTCTTTTTTACGGAACAATTCGAGTTGTGGTGAGTTTTTCGCAGCCGCTAAGCTATCGGCGGTCACATAATAGATGGCTTTTTGCCCTTCTTTCATGCGTGCTTTATACGCTTCCAATGATGTTGATACTTCATCATTGTTCGAAGTAGAGAAGCGTAAAAGTTTTAGAATACGTTCACGATTACCAAAGTCTTCACCTAAACCTTCCTTGATTACTGAACCAAATTCAGCATAGAAGGTTTTAAATTTGTCTTGGTCAGCCTGATCTTCTGATTTTGCTAAAGCATCCAATGTTGTCAATACACGACGTGCATTTCCTTCACGGATGGTTTTCACATCACGGCTTTCTTGTAAAATCTCACGGCTTACGTTAAGCGGCAGATCAGCACTATCCACCACACCTTGTACAAAACGTAGATAATTTGGAATCAGATTGTCTGCATCATCCATAATAAATACACGTTTTACATAAAGTTTGATGCCTGCTTTGGCTTCACGCGTGAAAATATTACTTGGTGCTTTACTTGGAATATAAAGCAATTGGGTATATTCAGTACTGCCTTCAACTCGGTTATGTGCCCAAGCCAATGGCGCATCAAAGTCATGCGTTAAATTCTTATAGAATTCTACATACTGCTCTTCAGTAATTTCGCCTTTGCTACGTGTCCACAAAGCACTTGCTGAGTTAATCGCTTCCCATTCATCTGTTTTAACATAATGACCTGGTTTTTTCTCTTCACCTTCAGCAGCTTCTTCTTCCTGCCAAACTTCCTTCTGCATTTCGATAGGTAAGCTGATATGGTCAGAATATTTATTGATAATTTGTTTAACTTTATAAGATTCTAAATAATCCAGCGCATCATCACGTAAATGTAAAATAATTGACGTTCCACGTGAAGCCTTCTCAATTTGTTCAACTTCAAAATCACCCGTACCACCACTGATCCAACGTACACCCTCTGATGCATCTAAACCTGCACGGCGAGATTCAACGGTAATTTGATCAGCAACGATAAAACCAGAATAAAAACCTACACCAAACTGACCAATCAGTTGCGCATCTGCTTTTTGATCACCAGATAACTTTGACATAAAGTCTTTGGTGCCCGATTTAGCAATCGTTCCTAAGTTATCAATTGCTTCTTGTTGGCTTAAACCAATACCATTGTCTGAGATGGTGATTGTTTTGGCATCTTTATCTAAGCTTACACGAACATGTAAGTCTGGATCATTCTCATAATATTCAGGATGGTTAATTCCTTCAAAACGTAACTTATCACATGCATCTGAAGCATTTGAAATCAGCTCGCGTAGGAAAATTTCAGGGTTAGAATAAAGTGAATGCGTCACTAAATGTAAAAGCTGAGCCACTTCTGCTTGAAAGCTATGCTTTTTTGAACTGTGTTGTACGTTCTGTTCACTCATAAAATCACTCCGTAAATTCATAACGCTTTTTTATTGAATGCATTAGAAATGGAGTGGTTTAAGCATATTTCAATAGGCAAATTTAATTTTTTTTAAAATGGGCCTTGTTGATAAACTCGATTCATATAAATCTCTAGTTTTTGCTGACGCATCTGATACGCATCGGTTAAACAACGCAGATTGTCCTGACATTGATTGCGCAGTTGTAACCATTTCACTTGCTGATCCTGTATCACACCCCGTGTTCCCATTGGAACGAGTTTACGGATAATGGTATAGGTGGTCGCCATTTTGACATCTGCATCGTTTAAACTGCGATGCTCACAAATGGCATGTTCGCTTTTGGTCTGAGCATGCTCACAATTAAAACTTGCAGCATTGGCTATAGTGCTGCTACTTAACCCTACAAATATTATAAAAATTAAATTTTTCATATCATGTCAAAGTCTTATTGATGTTCTGATAGATTAAATGGATTTAATCAGCGCTTATATAGCTAAAAATAACTATTTTTTATTGCTTCTTGTTTCAATATATAAGGCTCTGTAAAAATAAAAAAAACTCGGTAAATTTACCGAGTTTTTATGATTCTAAAGCGAACTTAGAATCTATAGCTATAACCCAAAGTATAGATAACTGGATCAATATCTAAATCAAATTTTGCAGCAGTGGTATTACCCGCTTTAACAGTCACTTCTGGGCTTAATTGAGCATAACGGGCATCAAAGAAAACACCCCAGTTTTTTGCATCAGCAGGTTGGAAGTTAAAACCGATTTGACCAGCAAAACCAAAATCATCTTTAACTTTAACCTTAGTACCCGCCAATGCTCCAGATGATTCCTCATCCCATGCAAGGAATGCTGTACCACCCACACCAATATACGGTGTAAAACGTGTAGAGTTTTTAAAGTTATATTTAAACGTTACAGTTGGTGGTAAGTGTTTAAGGTTAACTGCTTTTTCACCATCTAATTTCACATCGTGGCTAATTGGTGTAGCTAATAAAACTTCCGCAGAGAAAGGTGTTTCACCAAAGATATATTCTACAGAAGGTGTAAAAGCATATTCATGGTCTGCTTTCACAGTACCAACACCAGCAACTTTGGTGTCTTGTGTTGGTGCAATCACCGAACCACCAACTTTGACTTGCCAATCTGCAAATGAAGCAGAAGAAATTGCCATTAATGCAATAAGAGCAGTTTGCTTTAACATTATAAATACCCCAGCGTTGTTATTAATAAACATTAAACATAGGTATTAATAATATTGCAACATTTATTTAAATCAAAAATTATTATATATTTTCAAACAATTGTTATATAAGTAAATTTATTTTAATCATATCAATATAGTTGGTTTTTAAATCCAACTTAATTAATCAAGATTATTTAATTAAAACCAAGTGTTTTAATCAAGTTAATATTATCTATTGGTTAGTTATTTTAAATAAATCAAATCACAGCTATTATTTTATTTTTTCAATATTTATAGTAAATTTCCTGCAAATACAAGTTATTTTAGACCAAATAACCATAAAAAAAGGAGATTCATCAATCATTTAATGAATCTCCTTATGTCTGATCAGTACCGACTTATAAAACCATCGCAGCAATCCAACCAAACACCAATAATGGAATATTAAAATGGATAAATGTTGGAACAACCGTATCCCAAATATGATCATGTTGCCCATCTACGCCCAAACCAGCCGTAGGTCCCAAGGTCGAATCTGAAGCTGGTGAACCCGCATCTCCCAATGCTGCCGCAGTACCAATTAAGGCAACAGTTGCAAGCGGAGAGAAGCCGAATTGTACGCATAAAGGAACATAAATGACTGCAAGTACAGGCACACTTGAAAATGATGAACCAATTCCAATCGTTACAAATAAACCAATAAATAACATCAAGAAAGCAGCCAACGCTTTATTATCACCAATCAAATGTACAACACCGTTGACCAACTGATTAATATCCCCAGTATGGGTCATCACGGATGCAAAACCCGCAGCAGAGATCATGATAAAACCGACCAATGCCATCATACGCATCCCTTGTACAAAAACATCATCCGCTTCTTGCCATTTAAAAATCCCTGCGGCAGAGAGAACAGAGAACCCGACCAATCCACCAAGAATCATTGAGCCTGAATACAATTGAGAGATCAGGGTTAAAATGATTGCCAGCAATGCCATAAGAATAGTTTTCTTGGCAATCACAGGAGCTTCTTGCTTGGCTTCTTGCTCTAAGGCAATACCATCAGCTTTTAATACCTCAACATTTACCGCACGAAGTGGTTTATCTAAATCAATCGTGGTAATTGGTGCAACATTACGATCAACATAAATACGCGGTTTACGATAACTGACAAAAACGGCAAACAAAGTACCAATCACCATACCCAATACAGGAATAGCCATCCCCATAGGCATCATGCTTCTTTCAACATGCAGATGATAAGCAGCGCCAATTTTGTTGATATTTCCCATCAGAATTTGTTCAAGAAAAATTGCACCAAAGCCTACAGGCAAGAAGATATATGTGCCGACTAAACCTAAGGTCAGTACACATGCTGCGGCACGACGGTCGAGTTTCAAGTGATTCATCACTTTTAATAACGGTGGAACAAGCACAGGAATAAACGCAATATGCACAGGGATTAAGTTTTGTGAACAAATCGCGGCAATCAGTAAAATACCCAATAATAAGAATTTTACTTTGGTTGCTTGTTTCTGCGTGGCTTCCATACCGAGTAAGCCGATCAGTTTATAGGCCAATAAATCAGGCAAGCCTGACTTTGAAAGTGCCAAAGCGAAAGCGCCTAATACTGCATATGCCAAGGCAACTTCTGCACCATCACCCAAGCCCGCATTAAATGCTGTAACAGTATCTGACAGACTTAAACCTGCAACCAACCCACCTATAATTGCTGAAATAACCAATGTTAAAACAACAGAAACTCGTGCCAGTGACAAGATAAACATCACGGCAATCGCAATAACGACAGCATTCATGGAGAAATTTACGAAAATTTGAAAGCCGATATTTTATCAGATTCACTACAATGAAGCTGTAATTTAGTCGAACTGGTCATAAAATGAATAGGCCATGTGAAAACATGGCCTATTTTTATAAGAGCTCACATCACTTTAAGCGAATCAACTCTCACTATTTTTGAGTGCAAATGTTTGAATATATTGTGCAATGTCTTGTGGTTGGCTAAGTACTGCCCAATGGTTTGCATCAACTTCTACACGTTCAAAATCTGTTGCCCATTTAGGCACTTCATCAATCAATTCTGGGCTTACAAATTTATCTCTTAACAGTACAACCGCCTGTACAGGACATACTGCATAACGCTGACGTGGTCGAGTTAAACGTGGAAGAAAGTTAGCACGGTATAGTCCGATACCATGTTCACCATCTTTTGCAATATTTTGGTTTAACGGTAAGCCTTTCTTTTTCTCAAGTTGCGTTAAAATTGCGCCCCAGCGTTGTGGACTAAAGAAATGCCAAACGGTCGGTGCAAGAAATGGTAACTGGAATGCAACGATATACCAAGATTTAAATAACTGCTTAAAAAATTTAGGCTTTTCATGCAAGAACTGTTCGCGCATCCAAAAAGCAGCATGATCCAAGCAAGGTCCAGACATGGTGGTATAAGACAAAATACGATTTTTAAATTTAGGTTCAGTCACAGATTCCCACGACTGAATCGAGCCCCAATCATGCGCTGCAAGATGAAAATTACGATTGGGTAGTAGCTCATTTACCACGCACTCTAAATCCAAAGATAAACGTGCTAAGGCATAATCACGAATTCGTTTCGGCACAGAAGACTGTCCTGCTCCACGTACATCATAAGTAATGATATAAAATTTTGAGATCAATTGTTCAATAATCGGTTCCCAAACTTCCTGATTATCAGGATAGCCATGCACTAAAACCAATGCAGGGTTTTCAGCATTACCCCATGTTTTTGCATAAAGTTTTTGCTTATCTTGTGTGGATATCCAATAAGTTTGCACTTGCATTGAGTCACCTTTTATTGTTTTACCATTGGCTGTGATTTCGTAGTAGAGGGCATTTGGATCAATGCCACATTCCATTCAGTTCTTTATTATGGTTTAAAAATCGATAACTAGAATTGACCATGAATGCGCTAATCAAAAAACTACAGACAATCCCATTTGTTTCCAAATTTATGTTGAATCATTTTTCTCCATATAAAGGTGCAGGGATTGAAATCGAAAAAATTGATCTAAAAAACTATCATGTTCGGGTCAAAATGCCACTGACACACAGCAATCAAAATATTGTTGGTGTGCACTTTGGCGGTAGTTTGTATTCAATGGTTGATCCATTTTATATGCTTCTTTTAATGCATCATTTGGGTCCGAAATATATGGTTTGGGATAAAACCGCAAGCATCAACTTCCTTTCCCCTGGACGTAGTACGGTTTATGCAGATATTCGTTTAGATGCGATTGAAATTGAACATGTCAAAGATTTAGCTGAAAACTATAGTCCAGTCTATCGTAACTATACCGTGAATATTTTTGATGATTCTGGCTTAAGAATTGCTGAGGTACAAAAAACCGTATATATCCGTCGTAAAAACCCACACCCCTTAAAACGCTAAACAAGATTTAAATCAGTCTTACTAAAACGAAATATCCATAGATGCAACAAGAGTGCTGAAATGGTCAGATCTTTTACATTAGATTTGAAAATAGGAATAAAAAAATAAGCGCATCACGTAATCAGCAATGCTAATACGTTGCGCTTATTTTTATTGAGTCTTGGGTTCAGACGCTTACTTATTTTGCTCAATAGCAGCACCTGCACCACCACCGATCGCGCCACCAATTGCAGCACCGGCATCACCGCCAAGAACACCCTTACCAAGGACTGAGCCAATACCCGCACCGATACCACTATAGGTTGCATTGCGATTTGAACCATTGTTGGCTTTGCTTCCTACAGCTGCACCACCGCCTGCACCAACAGCAGCACCAACGCCATTACCTGCATGATTACCTACACCGCCACCAACAGCACCACCAAGGGCCGCTGAAGCAATACGCTTATCATTCGCTGACATGTTTTCACAACCTGTAAGCATCACAATAGGTAAACTCACACACATCATAGTCATTACTATTTTTTTCATGTTATTCATCCTTTCTATCTGAACTTACAAATGCAATTGATTACCACTGATTGTATGAAAACACTAATTTATGGATTAAATTAAATTTTCATGTTGCCATTTGTAGTCTTTGATTATCAAAGATGCACAATCGAATTTAAATAACATTCATGTTAATAAGAAAATTATTATCAAAAAACCATATTTAATAAGGTAAATAAAAACAGTTGGTTAATGATAAATACCTCATGCTAAATCTTAATTTTTTTATTTAAATTTTTCTTTGAGAAAATGATAACTTGCATAAACAAGCATCAAGATTAGAAGCTGGCTGAATACCAAGAAAAGCATAAAAAAGAGTTCAGCAAAGACAACACCAAGTTGATAGTGATACAAGGATTGGAATAAATAGCCATTTCGAGCTAAACCTATGCTCATATCTTGTTTAGCGAAATGCCATTGCATCATCGAAAAACTAAACCAGATAAATCCAATAACGCATACAACCACAAGCACCCCATCCCACAACTTAAACTGCGCTGTCTGGGGCTTTGTTTGAGGTGTATTTTTACGCTCTTGTTGCCAAATCATGCAAAATAAAAAAACGGCCCAGAAGCTGCTCAATAGCGAAAAATAAGCAGTCACCGATACCGTATAAAAAGCCAAGGGACCAAACCTTCCCGTTTGAATCTTTAATTTTTCTGTGATGAATTGAAATACATCGTGCTGCCAATTCATTTCTGGCTGAGCTGGTAAAAACATCAACAAACAGATGGGAACGAACATGACTGCCAGTAAAACTATCCATATATTTCTAATTTTAATTGCCATTTTTAATGTTTGTGACTGAGGTCTACTCAGTATATAAAAAAAGACGCCCTAAGGCGTCTTCTTCATTTCAAAAGCTGTTTAACTTAGAAAGAATCTTCGTTTAAAGCTTGAGAGAATGCTTGATCAACTTCAGAGAAGTCATTTACAAGCTCATGCTCTGCAGCTTCTGCTTCTTGACGACGACGCTCTAAGTGGTATGCAAGACCAGTACCTGCTGGAATCAAGCGACCTACAACAACGTTTTCTTTCAAGCCACGTAAATCATCTTCTTTACCTGTTACAGCCGCTTCAGTTAACACACGAGTTGTTTCCTGGAACGATGCAGCAGAGATGAACGAGTCAGTAGAAAGCGATGCTTTGGTAATACCCATCAATTGACGTTCATACTTCGCAGGGAACTTGTTCTGAGCCAATACCGCTTGGTTTTCGCCCACAACGCGGATGTAATCCACTTGTTCGCCTTTGATAAAGCTTGTATCGCCACCGTCGGTAATGTCAACTTTACGCAACATTTGACGAACGATTACTTCGATATGCTTATCGTTGATTTTTACACCTTGTAAGCGGTAAACGTCTTGAACTTCGTTCACGATGTAGTTGGTTAATGCAACTTCACCTTTCAAACGCAAGATGTCATGTGGGTTTTGTGGACCATCAGAAATGGTTTCACCACGGTTCACATGCTCACCTTCAAACACGTTAATGGTACGCCATTTTGGAATCAACTCTTCATAAATTTCAGAGCCATCATCTGGTGTAATCACTAAACGGTTCTTACCTTTGGTTTCTTTACCAAAGCTTACAACACCTGAGATTTCAGCAAGAATTGCATGTTCTTTCGGCTTACGTGCTTCGAACAAGTCAGCTACACGTGGCAGACCACCAGTAATATCACGAGTACGTGAAGTTTCTTGTGGTACACGACCAATAACGTCACCAACACCGATCGTCTCGCCATCACGAACAGTCACGATCGTGTTTTGTGGCAAGAAGTAGAACTGTTCGCCGCCATCGGTTGTATCCAACACGATTGCAGGACGCAAATCTTTACCAGAAGCAGGACGTGCTGTTACAGGTAAAATTTCAACCGTGGTCATACCCGTTGCATCATCAGTTTTCGATGTTGCAGTTACGCCATCCGAAATTTGGCTGAAGCGTGCTTTACCAGCAACTTCTGTAACCAATGGATGTGTATGTGGATCCCAAGTTGCAACAATACCGCCGCCTTCTACAGGTTGACCATCTTTAATCAAGATAGACGCACCGTATGGAAGTTTATAACGCTCACGTTCGCGACCTAAATCATCAGCGATACCAATTTCACCTGAACGTGAAACAGACACCAAGTGACCTTTGGCATGTTGAACAGTTTTAACGTTATGGAAACGAACTGTACCTTTGTTACGTACTTGTACGCTATTTGCAGCAGACGTTCGGCTTGCAGCACCACCTACGTGGAATGTACGCATGGTTAACTGTGTACCAGGTTCACCAATTGATTGCGCAGCCATAACACCGACAGATTCACCTGGATTCACCAAGTGACCACGCGCCAAGTCACGACCATAACATTTAGCACATACACCGAAAGTCGAAGCACAGTTTACAACTGAACGTACTTTAACTTCATCGACACCCGCATCTTCAAGATACGCAGCGATTTTCTCGTCAATCAATGTGTTACGTGGAAGCACAACTTCATCTGAACCCGCTTTTTTCACGTCTTCAGCAGTTACACGTCCTAATACACGTACACTTAATGGCTCAATGACATCGCCACCTTGAATGAACGGAGTCATTACAAGACCTTCGAGCGTACCACAATCTGGCTCAGTAATAACCAAGTCTTGCGCAACGTCGACTAGACGACGTGTCAAGTAACCAGAGTTTGCTGTTTTAAGTGCTGTATCGGCCAAACCTTTACGCGCACCATGTGTTGAAATGAAGTACTGAAGTACTGTCAGACCTTCACGGAAGTTTGCTTTAATCGGTGTCTCAATGATCGAACCATCTGGTTTCGCCATCAAACCACGCATACCTGCAAGCTGACGAATCTGAGCTGCCGAACCACGGGCACCAGAGTCAGACATCATGTAGATACTGTTGAATGATTTTTGCTTCTCGTCTTCACCCTGTTTGTTTTTAACAGTCGTGAATGACAAGTTGTCCATCATCGCTTTGGCAACTTGGTCGTTAGTACGCGCCCAAATATCGACAACTTTGTTGTAACGCTCACCCGCAGTTACGAAACCTTGCTCGAATTGTTGTTCAATTTCACGAACTTCAACTTCTGCTTTTTCGATAATTGCTTGTTTTTGTGGCGGAATCAACATGTCTTCCATACCCACAGAAACACCAGAACGGGTTGCTTGACGGAAGCCCAAGTACATCAATTGGTCAGCAAAGATAACAGTATCTTTCAAACCTAATTTACGGTAGCAAGAGTTAATCAACTTAGAGATGTTCTTTTTAGTCATCTCAACGTTGATTTGTTGGAAATCCATACCTTCAGGAACAACTTCCCAAAGTAAGCAACGACCAGGTGTCGTATCTACAACAATAGTTTGATGCTCACGGTTACCGTTTTCATCAATCACTGTTTGGTGTACACGTGCTTTTACACGTGCATGTAAGTCAACTTGACCTGTTGCAAGTGCACGGTTTACTTCGTGAGTATCCGCAAACACCATGCCTTCACCTTTGGCATTGATTGCATCACGTGTGATGTAATATAAGCCCAAGACAACGTCCTGAGAAGGTACGATGATCGGCTCACCGTTGGCAGGTGACAAGATGTTGTTGGTCGACATCATTAACGCACGAGCTTCTAATTGAGCTTCAAGTGTTAATGGAACGTGAACCGCCATTTGGTCACCATCGAAGTCGGCGTTAAACGCAGCACAAACGAGTGGGTGTAAACGGATCGCTTTACCTTCAATTAGAATAGGTTCAAATGCTTGAAGACCTAAACGGTGAAGTGTTGGCGCACGGTTCAACATCACTGGATGTTGACGAATTACAGATGCAAGAACGTCCCAAACTTCAGGAGTTTCACGCTCAACCATTTTCTTCGCAGCTTTAATGGTTGTTGCTTGGCCAGAAGCTTGTAGCTTAGCAAAGATAAACGGCTTGAATAATTCAAGTGCCATTTTCTTCGGAAGACCACATTGGTGCAAACGTAAAGTTGGACCTACAGTAATGACCGAACGACCAGAGTAGTCAACACGCTTACCAAGTAAGTTTTGACGGAAACGACCTTGCTTACCTTTGATCATATCTGCCAAAGATTTAAGCGGACGTTTGTTCGAACCGGTAATTGCACGACCACGACGACCATTGTCCAATAACGCATCTACAGACTCTTGTAACATACGTTTTTCGTTACGTACGATAATGTCTGGTGCAGCAAGGTCAAGAAGACGTTTTAAACGGTTGTTACGGTTGATCACACGACGATAAAGATCGTTCAAGTCAGAAGTCGCAAAACGACCACCTTCAAGCGGTACCAACGGGCGAAGATCAGGTGGAAGTACTGGAAGTACATTCATCACCATCCATTCTGGCTTGTTGTTTGACTCTTTGAACGCTTCCATCAACTTCAAACGTTTAGAGGCTTTTTTAAGCTTCGTTTCTGAAGTTGTGTTTGGAATTTCTTCACGTAAACGAGAAATTTCAGCTTCAAGATCGATGTCTTTCAACAAATCTTGAACTGCTTCTGCACCCATTTTCGCGCTGAATTCGTCACCATGTTCTTCTAACGCAGTGAAGTATTCTTCATCGTTAAGAAGTTGGTACTTTTCCATTGGCGTCATGCCAGGATCAGTAACGACATAAGATTCGAAGTACAATACACGTTCGATATCACGTAAAGTCATATCAAGTAATAAACCGATACGGCTTGGTAATGATTTCAAGAACCAAATATGCGCAACTGGAGAAGCAAGCTCGATGTGACCCATACGCTCACGACGAACTTTTGCAGTTGTTACTTCAACGCCACATTTTTCACAAATGACGCCTTTATATTTCATACGCTTGTATTTACCACACAAGCATTCGTAATCTTTTACTGGACCAAAGATTTTGGCACAGAATAAACCATCACGTTCTGGCTTAAACGTACGATAGTTAATGGTTTCTGGCTTTTTAACTTCACCGTGAGACCATGACTTAATCATTTCTGGTGACGCAAGACCAATACGGATACGGTCAAACTCTACTGGAGCGTGACCATCTGAATCCGTCTTTTTGCGCATGATATCGAGCAAGTCTTTCAATTTTTTTCTCCGTGTGTCGAAGCGCTTTTCAGGCTACGACTGGGTCACAAATATTGTTTTTTCACTGAATTTTAATCCCCCTTGATCCCCCTTTTTCTAAGGGGGAAAGTCCCTCTTTCATAAAGAGGGATTTAGGGAGATTCAATGGTGAAGTTTAGTCACCATTTTTCAGTTCAATGTTGATACCTAAAGAACGGATCTCTTTGGTCAATACGTTAAACGATTCAGGCATACCCGGATCCATATAATGGTTACCATCTACAATGTTCTTATAGATGCGAGTACGACCTTCAACGTCATCCGACTTCACAGTAAGCATTTCTTGAAGTGTATAAGCAGCACCATAAGCTTCTAGTGCCCAGACTTCCATCTCACCGAAACGCTGACCACCGAATTGTGCTTTACCACCAAGCGGTTGTTGAGTTACAAGTGAATAAGAACCAGTAGAACGTGCATGCATCTTGTCATCAACCAAATGGTTCAACTTGAGCATGTACATATAACCAACAGTTACTGGGCGGTCAAAACGCTCACCTGTACGTCCGTCATACAATACTGTTTGACCTGTACGTGAGATACCACCAAGCTCAAGTAACTCTTTGATCTGACTTTCTTCTGCACCATCAAATACTGGCGTAGCTAAAGGAACACCTTTACGCAAGTTACCTGATAACACCAAGATTTCTTCATCAGTTAAGCTATCAAGATCTTCTTGCTCGCCACCAACTTTGTTATAAATCTTGTCTAAGAAATCACGAAGCTCAAGAACGGTACGTTGCTCTTTCATCATCTTGTCGATCTTATCGCCAAGACCTTTTGCAGCCATACCTAAGTGAGTTTCAAGAATCTGACCCACGTTCATACGTGATGGTACACCCAATGGGTTAAGTACGACATCAACTGGAACACCATGGATGTCATGCGGCATGTCTTCAACAGGCAAGATGTTTGATACAACACCTTTGTTACCGTGACGACCCGCCATCTTATCACCAGGCTGGATACGACGTTTTACAGCTAAGTAAACTTTAACAACTTTCAAGACACCTGTTGTAAGCTCATCACCTGTAGAAAGTTTGCGTTTTTTCTCAGCAAATTTCTCATCAATCTCGTAGCTCTTCTCTTTCAAGAACACTTGAATTTGAGTTAAGCGTTCAGCGATGCCTTCATCTGTTGGTTGAACTTCTAAAAGATCAACAAGCTCTAAACCAGACAATACATCTTCAGATAGCTTATCACCGCGCTTGGTCGTACCGCCGCCATTCGACTCTTGGCCTTTTAACAAACGGATAATACGTTCACGAGCAGCTTCTTCGAAGATTTTGAATTCTTCTTTCAAGTCTTTACGATAAGCATCAAGTTGCGCTTTCTCAATCGCTTGAGCACGTTCATCTTTCTCGATACCGTCACGTGTAAACACTTGAACGTCGATGACTGTACCTTTAACGCTTGAAGAAACACGTAAAGATGAATCTTTAACGTCTGCCGCTTTCTCACCAAAGATTGCACGAAGTAATTTTTCTTCAGGGGTTAATTGTGTTTCACCTTTAGGCGTCACTTTACCAACAAGAATATCACCCGCTGCAACTTCAGCACCGATATAAACAATACCTGATTCATCAAGTTTAGATAACGCTGCTTCACCTACGTTAGGAATATCGGCAGTGATTTCTTCCGCACCTAACTTCGTATCACGTGCAACACATGATAATTCTTGAATATGAATTGACGTTAAACGATCTTCTTGAAGAACACGTTCAGATAATAAAATCGAGTCCTCGTAGTTATAACCGTTCCAAGTCATGAACGCGACACGCATGTTCTGACCCAATGCTAATTCACCACCATCAGTTGATGGACCATCAGCAAGAACGTCACCACGGCCGACTTTATCGCCCATGCTCACAAGCACTTTTTGGTTAATACATGTGTTTTGGTTTGAACGCGTGTATTTGATCAAGTTGTAGATATCTACACCTGCTTCACCCGCGATCATTTCATCTTCGTTGACACGAATAACCACACGTGATGCATCTACAAACTCAATGCGTCCGCCACGTTTCGCGATCACACATACACCAGAGTCGTGCGCTACGTTTGCTTCCATGCCGGTACCCACAAGTGGTTTATCAGCAAGCAATGTAGGAACAGCCTGACGTTGCATGTTTGAACCCATCAATGCACGGTTGGCATCATCGTGTTCAAGGAATGGAATAAGTGATGCAGCGACAGATACAACCTGTTGAGCAGATACATCCATATGCGTCACTTTTTCAGGTGGCATACGAACGAAGTCACCTTGGTGACGTACTGAAACGAAGTCTTCTGTTAAGTGTCCATCTTTATCCAATGCAGAATCGGCCTGTGCAATAACAGTACCTACTTCTTCAATTGCAGATAAATATTCAACATCATCTGTTACACGACCATCAACAACGCGACGGTATGGTGTTTCCAAGAAACCGAAGTTGTTCGCTTTTGCATAAACAGAAAGCGAGTTGATCAAACCAATGTTTGGTCCTTCAGGTGTTTCAATTGGACATACACGACCATAATGAGTTTGATGTACGTCACGTACTTCAAAGCCCGCACGTTCACGTGTCAAACCACCAGGCCCAAGCGCAGATACACGACGTTTGTGTGTAATTTCTGACAATGGGTTGTTTTGATCCATAAACTGTGACAATTGGCTTGAACCAAAGAATTCTTTGATTGCAGCAGCAACTGGTTTCGCATTGATCAAATCTTGTGGAGACAAGTTATCTGTTTCAGCTTGGTTTAAACGCTCTTTAACAGCACGTTCAACACGAACTAAACCAACACGGAATTGGTTTTCTGTCATTTCACCAACAGAACGTACGCGACGGTTACCCAAGTGATCGATATCGTCGACTTCACCTTTACCGTTACGAATTTCTACCAGTGTTTTCAGTACATCAATGATGTCATCGTTAGAAAGAATACCTTCTACTTCACGAGACTTCTGATCTGTACCTACTTCGTAAGGACGACCCAAACGACGGTTAAACTTCATACGACCCACAGGCGATAAATCATAGCGCTCTGTAGAGAAGAATAAGTTATTGAATAAGTTTTCAGCTGCTTCTTTCGTTGGTGGCTCACCTGGACGCATCACTTTGTAGATTTCTACAAGTGCTTCTTCACGACCAGATGTTGTATCTGCACGTAAGGTGTCAGCAACAAAAGAACCACGATCGATGTCATTGGTGAACAGGATATTAAATTGTTTAATACCACCTTCAGCAATTCTGACCAAAATTTCATGACTTAATACAGTGTTAGCAGTAATTACTTCACCGTCTTTAAGTACGATATCTTCAGCAGTAATACGCTCATACAAATATTCATCTGGAACTGGAAGTTTAGTTAAACCAGCAGCTTCCATTTGACGTACATGGCGAGCATTAATACGTTTACCTTGTTCAACAATGGCTTTACCATCATTGTCCACGATATCAAATTGAGCCATTTCACCACGAAGACGTTCAGGCACAAGGTCAATCTGATAGCTACCCATATCAAGATATACAGGTACTTTTTCGTAGAACATATTCAGAATTTGTTCATTGCTATAGTTCAATGCACGTAACACAACAGTCGCAAGTAATTTACGACGACGGTCAATACGTACAAAGACTAAATCTTTAGCATCAAACTCAAAATCTAACCATGAACCACGATAAGGAATAATACGTGCTGAATAAAGCACTTTACCGCTTGAATGCGTTTTACCTTTATCATGGTCAAAGAATACGCCTGGTGAACGGTGTAATTGAGATACGATTACACGCTCAGTACCATTGATGACAAAGGTACCATTCTCAGTCATGAGTGGCATTTCACCCATGTACACTTCTTGTTCACGTACGTCTTTAATAGATTTCGTTTCACGATCTTTGATGATCAAACGAATTTTAACGCGCATTGGTGCCGCAAAGGTTGAGCCACGAAGAATACATTCGCGAACATCAAACTCTGGTTTACCAAGACTATACTCAACGAATTCTAAAGCAGCATTGCCCGAATAACTTTCAATAGGAAAAACTGAACGAAATGCAGCTTGGAGACCGATATCTTCGCGATTTTTTGGTGTTTTGCCGTCTTGCAAGAATGTTCTGTACGAGTCGACTTGAATCGAGAGCAGGTACGGAGCATGCATGACTTGGGGCAATTTACCAAAATTCTTACGGATCCGTTTCTTTTCGGTATATGAGTATGCCATCTGGAGTCCTCGGAAAGTAAACTAAGTCCGCCTGCAGAACGAACTTAGAAGGAATTACGCAGGTCGATATGACCACCACTTTTATACAAATGCTGCAAATTTCAGTGGTACAAAACGCTTAGCAATATTTTTAAAATGGAAAAATATTGCTAAGCGTTTGATTGTGTTTATTTATTTTTAAAATTGATGGTTTTTCTACCAATCAATCTAAAATCGAGCCGATTATTGTAACGCAAAAAGGCTGATGACCCAAGAGCCATCAGCCAATTTTTGGGGTCAAATTAAAATTCGACCCCTAGCGAAATTACTTAACAGTAACTGTAGCACCAGTTTCTTCAAGTTTTTTCTTAAGTTCTTCAGCTTCTTCTTTAGAAACGCCTTCTTTAAGATTTGAAGGAGCGCCTTCTACTAAGTCTTTAGCTTCTTTCAAGCCAAGACCAGTAACTTCACGTACTGCTTTAATTACAGCAACTTTGTTAGCACCGAAAGAAGTCAATTCAACATTGAATTCTGATTGCTCTTCAGCAACAGCAGCAGCAGGACCTGCAGCTACAGCTACAGCAGCAGCTGATACGTTGAATTTCTCTTCGAAAGCAGAGATAAGTTCAACAAGTTCAAGAACAGTTTTTTCAGCAACTGCGTTTAAGATTTCTTCGTTAGTTAAAGCCATGAGAATAACTCCAAATGGATATTGAATGGTGTGTGAAATTTATTAAGCTTATGCAGCTTCTGACTCGTTTTTCTCTTTGAGCGCTGTAATAAGGCGACCCAATTTCGAAATAGGAGCTTGAAGAACATTGGCAAGCATAGTAAGTGCTTTTTCTTGGTTCGGAAGATTCGCGATAACGCTAACATCAGCACCTTGATAAAGTTTGCCGTCAAATGCAGCAGCTTTAAGTTCAAATGCTTTGTTAGTTTTAGCAAATTCTTCAAACAAGCGAGCAGCTGCGCCCATGTCATCTTCAGAAGTTGAAAAAGCTAGAATAGTTGGACCAACAAGGTTTTCGTCTAAGATATCAAATTGAGTACCTTCGAAAGCACGTTTAGCCAAAGTGTTACGCACGATACGTGTCTTAACACCTAACTTACGAGCTTCAACACGAAGTGTAGTCAATTGTTCAACTGTTAAACCTTGGTAGTCAGCAACAACAGCAGCAAACGCGGTAGAAGCAACTTCATTTACTTCCGCAACGATCTGTTTTTTGTCTTCGATAAGAAGAGCCATTGTAAAACCTCCTAACGGTGATTTATGCAATCCACGGACTGCACTCCCAATTCGTAAATCAATCTCTTGACTTACACGCGGAGGAGGAATCAATCACACCACCGCGTCTACTCAGACTGGTATTTTAAGAAGCGAATCCGAAGACTCCCCTCGCCTGAGGTCTTTGACGCTGATAAATTTACATCTATCAATTCAAAGTCCGCCTGATGATCAACAAAGCAATGCTTTATCAATCCACAAGAAAAAAAGCTCAACCTCAATAGAAGTCATCACTCTTTCTTGCGTAAAATTTGAAGTAACACTTCAAATTTTACTCAGGACTTTAAAATTCTTTTATCGCAATATAATTATTGAAAAATAATTATTTAGAAACGTTTTGTACATCAACAACAAGACCAGGACCCATAGTTGAGCTCAAAGTGATCTTTTGGATGTAGATACCTTTAGAAGTCGCAGGTTTTGCTTTCTTAAGGTCAGCGATAAGCGCTTCAACGTTTGAACGAACAGCTTCAGCAGTGAAACCTACTTGACCGATCGCAGCGTGGATGATACCCGCTTTGTCTACACGGTAACGTGCTTGACCAGCTTTTGCATTTTTAACTGCAGTTGCTACGTCAGGAGTTACAGTACCCACTTTAGGGTTTGGCATTAAGCCACGTGGACCAAGGATCGTACCTAACTTACCAACAACACGCATTGCATCTGGAGCAGCAATAACAACGTCGAAGTCTAAGTTACCCGCTTGAATGCTTTCAGCAAGATCATCAAAACCAACGATGTCCGCGCCTTCAGCTTTAGCAGCTTCAGCAGCAGCGCCTTGAGCAAACACAGCAACACGTACAGTTTTACCAGTACCTGCAGGAAGTGTAGTCGCGCCACGAACAACTTGGTCAGATTTACGAGGATCAACACCTAGGTTTACCGCAACATCCAAAGATTCTTTGAATTTTGCAGCAGGTAGACTGCTAAGAACTTGTACTGCTTCTTCCAAAGTGTAAACTTTGTTTGCTTCAATAGCTGCAGCAATGGCTTTTTGACGTTTAGTTAACTTTGCCATGTCTTATAGCTCCACTTCCAAGCCCATAGAACGCGCAGAACCAGCAATGGTACGTACACGTGCGTCTAAATCAGCACCAGTTAAATCTGGTTCTTTAGTAGTCGCAATTTCTTCTAACTGAGCGCGAGTCAACTTACCAACTTTAGTTTTGTTTGGTACAGCAGAACCCTTTTGGATACCAGCAGCTTTCTTAAGAAGAATCGCAGCAGGTGGAGTTTTCATGATGAATGTGAACGACTTATCGTTGTACACAGTGATCACTACAGGAATTGGAAGACCTTGTTCAACTTTTTGTGTAGCAGCATTGAATTCTTTACAGAATGCCATGATGTTAACACCCCGTTGACCTAGTGCAGGACCAATCGGTGGAGATGGATTCGCTTTACCAGCTGGAACTTGCAGCTTGATATAGCCGTCAATCTTCTTAGCCATTTCAAATTACCTCTGGGTACAAACGCCTTTTAGAGCTCCCCAACATTTCAAGTAACGATACCGTTACAACAACAATGCCCGATCCATAACAAATCGGGCGCTTTCAAATAATGCAAATTAAATTGTTTTTTCGACTTGGCGAAATTCCAATTCAACTTGAGTTGGTCGATTAAATACATTAATCGTCAACGTTAAACGTGATTTTTCGTACTGAACTTCTTCCACCACACCTTTAAAGTCTGTGAATGGACCGTCAGTAACAAGTAATTCTTCACCCGGCTCAAACATCGTCTTAGGACGAGGTGCTTCACCTTTATTGTGTACACGTGCAAGAATCGCATCAGCTTCTTTTTGCGTAATTGGTGCTGGCTTTTCAGCTGTACCACCGATGAAACCTAATACTTTTGGACATTCTTTAACAATGTGCCAAGTTTCATCATTCATTTCCATTTCAACTAACACATAGCCAGGAAAGAATTTACGCTCTGATTTACGCTTCTTACCATCCTTCATCTCTACCACTTCTTCGGTAGGAACAAGGACTTCACCAAAACTATCAGCAACAGCGCTACGCTGGATTCGATCATTAAGTGAACGCATCACTTGTTTTTCATAACCTGAATAGGCATGAATAATGTACCAACGTTTCATAGCTCTCTTACCCGATAATAAACTTCATAAACCAACCGATGATATAGTCAAAACACCACAAAATAATTGCGGCAACTACAACAACGAGGAGAACTTGCCATGAAGTGGTTACTGTTTCATGTTTCGTAGGCCATGTAACTCGACGCAATTCGATACGAGAGTCTTTAAGCAAACGAACAAAGCCTTTGCCTTGATGGGTGGCGTATAATAAACCTAAAGCTACGATGATACAAGCTAAAATTACCCCAATACGCACCCAGACACTATTTGCAGGTGCCCAATACGCTGGAAGATATTGATTTGTCATCAACGCACCGCCAAATAAAGCCAATGCTATGATCCACAAAATAAAATCAAATGGAGAACTTGTCTTCACCATTTCAGCAGAATTGTTGCTTTGAGGAATTGCCGCGCCGCCCATTGCGTCACGTGATTTATCATTCGACATTTTTGTACTCGTCGTAGGTTTCGCGACTTATTATATGACCAGTTTAGCCGACATCAAGTTTTTTATTTAAAAAATGGCAGGTCAGGAGGGACTCGAACCCCCAACATTCGGTTTTGGAGACCGACGCTCTACCAATTGAACTACTGACCTATAAACAAACCGAGAGCCTAAACTCTCGGTTAGAACAAACATATTAGCGGTTATGCAGTTACTTTAGCAACTACACCAGCACCAACTGTACGACCACCTTCACGGATCGCAAAACGTAGACCTGGGTCCATTGCGATTGGGTGAATTAGTTCTACTGACATTTCAACGTTGTCACCTGGCATAACCATTTCAACGCCGTCTTGCAATTGGATTGCGCCAGTTACGTCAGTTGTACGGAAGTAGAACTGTGGACGGTAACCGTTAAGGAACGGAGTATGACGACCACCTTCTTCTTTAGAAAGTACATATACTTCTGCGTCGAATTTAGTGTGCGGCTTGATTGTACCTGGTTTAGCAAGTACTTGACCACGTTGTACGTCTTCACGCTTAGTACCACGTAAAAGAACACCACAGTTCTCGCCCGCACGACCTTCGTCAAGAAGTTTACGGAACATTTCTACGCCAGTTACAGTTGTTTTAACTGTATCTTTGATACCAACGATTTCAACTTCTTCGCCGACTTTAACGATACCAGATTCTACACGACCTGTTACCACTGTACCACGACCAGAAATAGAGAATACATCTTCGATTGGCATCAAGAATGCTTTATCGATAGCACGTTCTGGTTCTGGAATATAAGAATCAAGCGCTTCAACAAGTGAAAGTACAGCTGATTCGCCATATTGACCAGCATCACCATTAAGTGCAGCAAGTGCTGAACCACGGATGATAGGAGTGTCATCACCTGGGAAGTCATAAGTAGAAAGAAGTTCACGAACTTCCATTTCTACTAATTCAAGTAATTCTTCATCATCAACAAGGTCACACTTGTTAAGGAATACAAGAATATAAGGTACACCTACTTGGCGAGAAAGAAGGATGTGTTCACGAGTCTGTGGCATTGGACCATCAGTCGCAGCACATACAAGGATCGCACCGTCCATCTGAGCAGCACCAGTGATCATGTTTTTAACATAATCGGCGTGACCTGGGCAGTCTACGTGAGCGTAGTGACGAATTGGAGAATCGTATTCTACGTGTGAAGTATTAATTGTAATACCACGTGCTTTTTCTTCTGGTGCAGAATCGATTGCTGCGTAGTCTTTAGCTTCACCGCCGTAAGTTTTTGCACAAATTGTTGCAATTGCAGCAGTTAAAGTTGTTTTACCATGGTCAACGTGACCAATTGTACCCACGTTTACGTGTGGCTTATTACGTTCAAACTTAGCCTTAGCCATTTGCTCTTCCTCGTTTATGTCGAACACGAGTTAAACAACTCAGCATCGACAATCGTCTAAAAAACTAGACACCTAATACTTGAAAAGCAGACTAATAAGCCTGCTTTTGAGAAACTGGTGTAGAATAATCTACCAAATTGTATCTGGAGCTCTTATCGAGATTTGAACTCGAGACCTCTCCCTTACCAAGGGAGTGCTCTACCACTGAGCTATAAGAGCATCATCTTCGATGGAGCGGGAGACGAGGGTCGAACTCGCGACATGTAGCTTGGAAGGCTACCGCTCTACCAACTGAGCTACTCCCGCTTAATGTTGGTAATTAACCACTTATCGAAGTAATGGTGGTGAGAGAAGGATTCGAACCTTCGAAACTTTCGTGGCAGAGTTACAGTCTGCTCCCTTTGACCGCTCGGGAATCTCACCTTTACACTTACTTTCAGTGTCGTTCTTCAACATTATAACACAAAACCTTAAGATGGTGCCGGCACACGGATTCGAACTGTGGACCTACTGATTACAAGTCAGTTGCTCTACCAACTGAGCTATGCCGGCGTTTCTTAGTGTTTCGTACGTTTCGTATCGGAACGGTGTGCAGTTTAGCAAAACTCAGAATCCTTGCAAGTGTTTTTTGCAAAAAAAACCTCAAAAACTCATAAAATCAATCCGTTTGACGATAATTCAACCGCTTTGATCACTGCGCGAGCTTTTATTTGGGTTTCATTCCACTCTGATTCAGGATTTGAGTCGACAACCAAGCCTGCACCAGCCTGTACATAGACCTTATTTTCACGAATAACACAGGTTCTGATCGCAATCGACATGTCCATTTCGCCATGCCAGCCCAAATAACCCACTGCACCACCAAAAATCCCACGTTTTACCGGCTCAACTTCGTCAATAATTTCCATTGCACGAATCTTTGGGGCACCTGAAAGCGTGCCTGCTGGAAAAGTTGCCTTAAAAACATCCAAAGCATCGACATCATCCAACACTTCACCTTGTACATTGGAAACAATATGCATGACATGTGAATAACGCTCGATCACCATTTGATCAGTCACTTGCACTTTACCGATTTTCGAGACACGCCCCACATCATTACGGCCTAAATCAATCAGCATTAAATGCTCCGCAATCTCTTTTTCATCGGAAAGCAAATCTTTTTCAAGCGCCAAATCTTCTTCTTTGGTTTTTCCTCGTGGACGTGTACCTGCAAGCGGACGTACAGTCGCGATCCCATTTTCGAGTCGAGAAAGAATTTCCGGCGAAGAACCTACGATATGGAACGGCTTTTGATCTAAAAGGGTCTGGCCTTGCACCAAAAATAAATACGGTGATGGATTGAGATGTCGTAATGCGCGATAAACCTGTAAAGGCTCACCATCAAAATCCGACACCATACGATGCCCAGGAACAACCTGCATCACATCACCAGCACGGATATATTCTTTAACTTTCTCAATTGACTCAAGGAATTTGTCATGCCCAGTCAGTGACTCAAAATGCGGAGCGGTATGTTTTTTAGCAACCAAGCTGATTGGCATAGCCAATAATGCCTCAATCTCATCCAGCTGTTGCTGAGCCTTGGCATAAGCCTCTGTATCATTAACATCTGCATGTACGATTAAAAACAAAGTATCTTTTAAGTTATCAAATACAATGACGGTTTTAGACAACATCATCCATAAGTCTGGCAGTCCAACGGGATCCGCCTCAGGCACATTCTTTAACCGTGGCTCAATATAACGTACTGCGTCATAGCCAAAGTAACCCACCAAGCCGCCAGTAAAATTAGGCAGCGCGGGTAAATCTTGCTGGGTGGGTACTTTAAACTGCGCTTGAAAATCACGGATATATTGAAAGGGATCTGTACATGGCTGGGTATCTATCGAGCCATCTACCGATTTGATCGTGAGCTGTCCTGCATTACAGGAAAACACGATTGATTCACCCAGTCCAATAATTGAATATCTTGCCCAGTTTTCGCCACCTTCGACAGATTCAAAAAGATAAGCTTGTTGATGCTGTTTTAAACGTGCAAATACAGACAATGGCGTATCTGTATCGGCTAAGCGTTGGCGATATACAGGGATAAGGTTATAACCCGCTGATTTTAGTTGTTCAAATTGCGCTAAGGTTGTCATCAGGAATTCTCTCTATTTTCGATAATACTAAGTATGGATGTCTCTGCATTTCACTTAGTGACGCCATCGAAAAGTGCGTTTGCTATTCATTCCTCTTCCCTTTTTTCGCAACAATTTAAATATACCAGTGTTAAGCCAAAAGCTCTGTTAAATCATCCACCACTTGTTGTGGCTGACAGAGTTGAATATCTTCACCGTGATTATAACCATAGCTGACCACAATACAATCAACCTCTGCACGGCGTGCAGCCTCGACATCATTACTTGAATCGCCAATCATCAAGGTTTTGTCCGTTGATGACTGATAAGTTTCAACACAATACAACAATGGTTTTGGATGAGGTTTGCGCACTTCAAAACGATCACCACCTATTACATCGACAAAATAGTGATCCATTTGCAATTCTTCTAGAATTTTTCGTGCAGGCTGTTCTGGTTTATTGGTCACACAAATCAATTTCTTATTGTTTTCAATTCCCCACTCTAAAAATTCTAAAATTCCAGAGAATGGTTTGGTATCAACACAAGGCTCTGCATTGTAAATTTCCAAGAATGTATCCAAAAGCTGTTTATGCAGTACTGGATCCACTTCACCTTTTAAATACTTCAATGTACTTTCACAAAATAATGAGGTGCCTTTACCAATCCAAACCCGAACCTGTTGTTCAGTGACTTGGGCTAAGTTCAAACGCGCTAGACTTAAATTCATGGCACGATATAAATCAAATGCTGAATCAACCAAGGTCCCATCCAAATCAAATAAAATCAGTTCACGTTGGTCTAGCTTTGCCACATTCATGATTTACACCTAAATCGAGTTTTAATTTTTAAAAACGAAAATACAAAAAACAAAGGCATGCGATTGCATGCCTTGAGTGTAGCGCATTCGCAAATTATTTAAACAATAGCCATGCAATAATTGCCAAAATGATCAAAATCACCAGTGTTGCCAAACCTAACTTTGCATTTTTCTGGGTTTCGACATGTTCTTCTGCAACAATCTCAGGTGCTTTGACCTGCTCTACTTTTGGTTGTGTCGCTGCATAAATATCCACACCTTCTGGAATTGGCGCAGGTTTAGGGATTGCTACACCAGACGGCATACCTTCACGGTTGATTTGCACACTGCTATCTCGTTCTGAAAGCTCAGGCATGCCCTGTTCATTCATCTGGTCTGCCACTGTACGTTCTACCGGGGTAGTTTGCTTAATTTCAGCAGTCGCCACAGCCTCAGCAGGTTGTTGAACTGGCGTTTCTACTGGAGCTACAACGGGTTGAACTTCAACCTCAGGCGCTGCCTGTTCAGTTTGCAAAACAACAGGTTTCACCGGTGCAAGCACATTAAATTTAACACTGGCAAATTGAACAATATCACCATCCATCAACATTTTATCTTGATCGATACGGATATCATTCACAAAGGTACCATTGGATGACTTTAGATCTTGAACCCAAAGTGCATCTTCTTTTAATAAGAATGCAGCATGGCGACGTGAAATTTCCGCAGCTTGTAATAACAGGTCTGCATCTTGATGGCGTCCAACCAGCATATCACGGTCAATCGTGACTTCCTGCCCTTCTAACTCACCTGTAATTGCTTGTAATTTCCAAGTCATGATTATCTTCCCATTCTAATTCAAGTCTATCTTAGCATGACATTTCTACAGTGCTAAATCAGCGTAAAACCAAGCTTTATGTTGTCCACGCCACGACAGAACACACCACAATACTTTAACAAGCTATTTTAAATATCAAATAAAGCATGCGATTAGAAGCACTTGTTACGCGAAGCCCACAATGCTACTGCTTACGGATATCATTTGGTTCCTCTGCAACTGGTGTGGTCACCGCATTGCCTTGTACTGCATTTGTCTTGGCACCTGTAGGCACTTTTTGATACTGACTTGATGGTTGTGCTGTCGGTTGCGGTTGTACTAGTTTAGGCTGCGAACTTGGTGTGGAGCTAATTGGCAGTCGTTGCTGAAAAACATCATCCACATTGGCTGGAAGTTTGGCAAAGTTACCATCTTTATCCATCGCCAATTGCAGACTATACAGCTGATCATAACGTTGTTGAGATACACGGCGTATATCTGCATTATCACCAATTATCGTTGGGTGGATAAACACCAATAAGTTACGTTTAGCATTTGATTTGCCTTCCGCTCTAAATAAACGGCCTAAGCCCGGGATATCACCCAAGAATGGTATAGATTGGCGTGTATGAGCTGTATCATCTGAAATCAATCCGCCCAACACCACGGTTTGCCCATGATCTGCAAGCACAGAGGTCTTGATAGAGCGTTTACTGGTGACCAAATCCGTTGCCTGTCCTTTATTTTCAGCAACTGCAGAGACTTCTTGTTCTACTTCTAAACGAATCGAACCGCCCTCACCAATATGCGGAATTACCTTTAAGGTCACCCCCACATCCTTACGTTCAATTGAGGTATATGGATTGACGGTACCCCCTGTCCCAGTACTGACTGAGCCTGTAACAAATGGAACGTTTTGCCCAACGACAATATATGCTTCTTCATTATCCATTGTGACAATCGATGGCGTAGATAATAAATTTGACTTGGTATTGGCTTTTAAAGCCTGAATCACTGCACCATATAGTCTACGTGAACCATCAGCACCTTCTTTATAATCTCCTAAAACAAGAGAGGCACCTGGACCGACAGCACCACCTAAACCAGCCGCACCACCTGATAGATAGCCTGCTGCCAATTTAGCTAAACTTGTACCCACTTTATCAAAGTTAATTAAACCCACACCACTACTTAGATCACCCATTGCCCATTGCACACCGAGTTGATCAGTATCATTACCCTCAACCTCAATAATCGTCGCTTCAATCAACACTTGTTGACGACGGACATCGAGCTGTTGGATGGCAGCCTCTATTTCGCGCATCAGTTGTGGCTCAGCTTTAACCACCAACGCATTTTGAGCACCATCTGCAATAATGCTCACACCATTGGCATTAAAACTGGTGATATTATTTTGATTATTGTTATTTGAGTTGCTGTTTAAATTAATTGCTGGTGTTGAAATACTACTTCCAGTGCTTGAGCCGGTATTCGATGATGAATTGCTATTATTGTTAAAACTGTTGCTATTGCTGTTATTAGAACTACTATTAGAAGAATTATTTGAACTAGAATTGACTGCCTGACCTGTGACTAAGCCTTGTAAAATTTCAGATAAATTCTTTGCACTGGCATATTTTAATTTAAAGACTTTAAGACCACCTAAACGATCCGCAGATGGTACATCCAACATTTCAATCATATTGCGGATACGTTTACGCGTACCTGTATCCCCTTTAATCAAAATACGATTGGTCCGTGCGTCAGCAATAATACGAACCCGTGCCCCAGCAAAGTCTTTCGATGCACCTGTCGAACTCATGGCATCCAATTGCTTAATGATCTCTTCAGCTTGACTCTGTTGTAAAGGAACAGCTTCAATATCATTTTGCCCAGTACCATCCAAGTTGCGAATAATGGTTTCAAGTTGATAAATATTCGCTGCACGATCAGACACAATTAACGCATTGGTGCCTTGTATGGCCGCCAAATGCGCAAATTGTGGCATTAAAGGACGTAATGCTGGGATCAAATCATTGGGGTTGGTATTTTCCAACCAGATCACCCGTGTTACCACCTGATCACCACGTGCATTATTGCGTGGGTCATAAGGTACACCCGAGTTTTTTACATTACTGTCTGGTACCAAGCGAATGGTATTCCCCGATGGAATAGCCACCACACCATTGACATTCAGCACCCCTAAAAATAGGTCATAAACTTCATTTTTATTTAGAGGTTTATTTGAAATAACCGTGACATTGCCACGTACACGGGGATCGACCGCAAAATTTTTGCCCGTAATATCTGCAACTTCGTTGATAAAAGCCGTGAGATCAGCATCGCGTAAGTTAATTTTCCACGTCTGTGCATGTGCTGCTGTACTGACCGCAACCATCATTGGTGCCGCTGCAACTAAAGCCCAAAGTGGTCGATTGTGATTCAAAAAAGCCATAACTTATTATCTATCCTAATTTTATTTGTAGTCCTAGCCACTTACAAACTTTGCTGAATGGTCATCACCTGATCACCACGCTTAATTTCAATTTTTACTTTGCCATCACGCTTTGCTTGTTCTAGCAGCTGAACATCACTCTGTCCTTGACCTACTGATTGTCCATTGAGTGAAAGAATACGATCTCCAGATCTTAATCCCAGTTTATTTCGGAGCGCTGCGGGGGTCTGATCTGTCACTTCATAGCCTTGACCGCCACTTGCGTTAACCCCCATGTTCTTTAGGTATTCGTCCCGATTTTCATTCATCTTCTCAATCGCCTGCCCTAAAGCATTTTGGCTTGAATTTTGTTGTGGCGATGGCACAGGATTACTTGCTGGCGGGCTGGTATTTTGATCTGTAGATTGCCCTGGCATAGGCTGATACAAACTATCCAGCCCGGTAAAACGTAACTCTTTACTGTTATTTCCATTTTGACTTAAAACAATATGATCCCAATATACTTCGGATAACTGATAACTGGTACCCTCAATTGGATCACCCACCGCATAACGATCTGCTGTTTCTTTGACTTTAATCACCGCTGAAGAGAAACGCGCAGGATAACTCACGACTACACCTTGCAAGACCATCGGAATACTGTCATCTGCAGTCGCACTAGAACCCACTTCCTCAAACAATGAAAAGCTTGAAATATTGGGCACTTGGATTTGTTGTGAACCTAGACTCACTTGCTCTGGTTGCATGACTTGTGGCGGTGCAACCACCCACCAAAAAATCGAAGCCAGTTTCCAGCACAATGCTAAAATTAAAAGAAATAAAACAACAGGTGCAAGGTGCTCTGTTTTTTTCCAAGAAATATTTTCAAAGCGTTCTTTTATATTCATTAGAAACCACCTTGAATGAGTGGTTGTCTAGAACTAATCACAAAAGTATCTAAACCAGCCTTTCCGTCATAGGAAGGTACATTGAGTAACATGCGTTGGGTTAATTGCACATCTAACATCATGGTTGGATCTATGCTGATATTGGCCATCTTCTGGCTACGTTGATCTTGTATATCCAAAATCAGTTTACCCGCCTCATCTTTAAGTTGTGCATTTAAAGACGGGATATTCATTTGATCTTGACGCTGTCCAAAAGTATAACGAAGCTCACCACCACCCCAATGCAATTGACCATCTACATCACTAAATCCGGTGTCTTTTTTAAAACGTAGGGTCATATCTGAAATTTGAATTGCATTCGCTGGCCACTGCCAATTTGCAATATTCTTTAAAGTTTCTGGTGCAATCTGACCTTGCATCTGATTAATAATTATTTTTTTACCAAGACCATAGCCGACAACCCCATTGAGCTGAGTTTGCCCACTATGCACTTCAACATTTGCGCCCACACGTAATAGAATCAGATCCCACGGGCGTGTTCTCCACGAAACGGAACCACGTAAATTACCCTTACGCCAATCTGCTTGCCCTTGCCAAATATTTCCACTGACATTTTGTAAGGTTTGATTGTTCTTATAAAATTTAGAAATCAGCCATGTTGCAGGGACTTGCAAAAGTACAAAAATTAAAAAAGCGACAACTCCAGTAATCCACCACGTGATCTGTTTTGATTTTTTATTCATTCATCTTTACCATCATTCATTTATTCTTCCATGCAAGATGATGCCCTCTTGTTTATACATTATGCATAATTTTTGCATAACGCCAATTCACTCGTATAAAAAAACCAAGCAGATTTGCTTGGTTCTTTGATTTTAAGGTCTTTGAATGACACTTAGATGAAGATTAGATCAAGAAATCTTCTAATTTTGCACCTTTTTCGATTTCTGCAACCAACCAACGTGGTTGTTTACCGCGTCCAGTCCAAGTTTCAGAAGTATCTTTTTTATTGCGGTAACGCGGCTCAACAGCTTTACGCGTTGTCTTTTTACGCTTTTGCGCGCCGTATTCAATAAACTGTTCTAAAGTTAAACCAGCAGATTGCGCAATTTCAATAATTTTATTATAGGCATCTTCAACTGCTTGGTCTTTTTTACTTTCAATTAAAGCTTCTGCTTCAGCTGTTAACTTTCTTAACTCTTCAACCGATAAATTACTAATATCAGGCATCATTAACTCTCCACGTAAATTTCTTAATACTTATTTAAAATAACTTCATAGCAATAGTATTTTCATTTATTCCAATAAGCAATACATATATTCCCCAATAAACACATAAAACAACAAAAAGATTATTATAATTACCTCAAAGCGCTTATTTTTAACATCAAAATAAAGCGAATGCAAAAGAATATGCTGTCTTATGTTTTAAATATAATGATGATAACTGAGACATTTTTATGTATTTTTCAAATCATTATGCACTGTAGCTTCTAAATCAATTATAATTTTTCGCAACTGTTGAGGAATTAATGCTTTTTTCATCGCTACTTTATCGACAAAAACAATAACTGCTTCTCCGTCCGCCACAATCTGCTGTTGTTGCTGACTGAATAATACATAATGCATGCGTATAGCACTATTTCTCATTTCTTCTACCCGCGCACCAATATGTAGCACATCAGGATAAAATACAGGTTTTAAATATTTGCATTGACTTGAGGCAACCACAGTTAAAACATCTTGGTCAAATACATTTAAACGATCAAAATATTCAATACGTGCACTCTCAATATAACGATAATACATCACATTATTTACATGACCAAAAGCGTCCATATCGCCCCATGCAACCTTTTGCTCATAAACGATCGGGAATTGTGTCAATGGATTCATGCTGGGTTCTCAAATTTTAAATTGAATATAATTGCTATCTTTTTCAAAAATTGAATTCAATTGTTGAATTAATTCATCATTTCCATTTAAAGTGGACTTGATTCTTAAATAATTCATTAGAATATCATTTGGATATAATGACAGAAGTTGATCTGCTTCATATTCCCGCTGTGTTGCAATATATATATGCCATTTAGCAAAGCAAAAAACAGGAATGTTCATATATTTAGATTCAAGATTTATAATCTGTTGCTCTAAATACTCATAATCTGGATTCTGTCTAAGCAACTGTTGCTGGAACCACAAGTGGAATACATCTTGGTCAAATTTTTCATTAAGTATTTGAATCACCAGCTGCTGTTGTTGCTGAGCAAGTTCAGGTAAGCGGGTAATAATTTTTAGCCAAAGCACTTTTGTCTCATAAGGCATTTGATCGAGTTGCGGCTCTATCTCTAAAAATTTTTGCTGTAATAGTTCAGTATCTTCAAAACTTGCTTGGTCATAACAACCTAAAAGCTGTATTAACCACTGCTGTTTAGTCGCCGTTTCTAATTGTCCAAATTGAGTTGAGTGTAAATATTGCCACGGATATTGCAGGGCAAATTGTCCCCATAATTTTTGCACGGACAATTTATAACTTTCTGAAAGTTGATTCAGCCACGGCGAAAGCTCATGTCCATTTAAAAACTCTAAATGGGTCAGCGCCTGTTGACTGTCCTGTTGGGCCAAATAAATTTCGATACGTAAAATTTCCGCCAATTCAAAAGCGGATGGAGAGCTGTGTTCTAAAGCGTTTAATGCTTCTGAATAATGCAGTTGTTTGAGTAATAATCGGGATTGCACAATCGGCTTTAATAAACCCGATTGATCAAAAATCGTTTGAATCACCTGCTCTTGTTCATCTTCACCATCTAATAACCACAACACACCAAACTGTTCAAATGGATGCAACGTGCTAAAACTCAGTACTTGTTCTAATTTTCTTTTTTCTTGGCGAATATAGCGATTGAGGAAATACCATGCCACATGCATCAAAAAACTGATGCCAACGCCAGCAAATGTTAAGAACCACAAATTGGTTTGAATTTGAATATTGTGCCAGAGCACATAGACATAACCTGACCCTGCGGTATAACTCAATACACTCAGTACAGCCAGAATAATCAGGCTAATAAAGGCATAGATCAGAAAAATATGTTTCATCGATCTACCCCAAAACAGCCAAGCTATTCAGCTTAGGAATCGGCGGCTGCGATGTTTGCTTCATTTTTAATATTTTTTGCTTAATCTTCTGACTAGCAGCATCGGGTAATATATCCAATTGTTGAATCATTTGATTCAGCATCTCTTGGTATTCAGCAGTTTGCCCTTTGACTAATAATTGTTGCGCCAGTAATAATCTTAATTGGACTTCTTTTAAAATAAATTTACGGTTTGCCAATGCAGGCGTGTTTGTTTCAACAATATCAACTTGAAACCATTTTTCCCAAAAGTATTGCGACTGATCTTGATCTGGTTTTAGTTGATTATTTTTCAATTCAGTGATGAGTGCTTGATCAACTTGTTTAAGTAAAGCCTCTAGTTGATCTCGCTGGGCATTTCGTTCAATCACAAAGTGCTGAATACTCTGTATATCTTGCGCAATGGTTTGATGTAGGCTTTGTTTTACTGCATCTGCCAACGCATACTGATCTAAAGATTGATTTAACTGAGTAAGATGCTCAAGTGCATACACAAACTGTTGTTGTTGCATAGCAAATTGCACCAACTCTAGTTGCTGTTTAACCACTACACTGGGATGAATACCAGCAATAGGCGTTTGAATCGAAGCGGTTTTCTTTGCCACCTCTTGACTCGGCTCATCTGTTTGTCGTTTTACTGCCACCAATTGATCATTCAAACTGGCATTCTTTTGTTCACTTTTATGCAGCGTTTGTTGAATATCATTGAGCTGTTGTGAAACATGATAGAAGTTATAACTCAACTTAATGAGCCATCCTAAAGCGATCAACAATAAGACATAAATAAACTTCTTCATAACTTCCTTTGCAACTGCACTATGGTTTGTAGAATGGTTTCTGGCGCTAAATTTGAAATTTGAGTGCTATTCAAACAGGTCTGAGCTGCATTTTTACCATGTCTTAATAATTGATACAAACGCTCACCCAAAACTAAATAATGACAAGCATTCACGATCTCTTGATGATCTCGGGTCAAAGCCAGCCAATTGTGCCAACTGGCTTCACTGCTGATACAACTCCAATAGGGCTTTTCAAATTGCTCAATTTTGGTCACAAAATCTAAAAATTGTGCCTGAGTTTGTTGAGGAAATGCGCGGTCATATAAAATAAAGTTTAAAACATCAATATGACGCGCTTGGCATTGTTGCATCATAAATTGACGCCCACCGTCACCACGCCAAAACGCAATTCTCTTGAGCTCTTTTACCTGATTAAATAGCGGTAAGCTTAGCATGCCTTCTGATGTTTCCACCGCAGGAACATGGCTTTCCACCCCATAATCTAAAAGTCGTTGCGCAGTTTTTTTACCTACAGCAATCCACTGAATATGTTGGATCTGTGCAAGCGACAAACCCGATTGCTGAAGATATTGCATACCAATCTGCACAGCTGTAGGACTGACCACAACAATAATTTGAGTCGATAACAGCTGTAAATAAAGTTGTTGTAATGTGTTGTTATATGGACGTGGTGTTAATGCCAATAATGGCAGATCAACCACGTCAAAACCAGACTGGCGCAGACATTGGGTTAATGGCTGAGCCCGATCGATGGGACGCGTATTAATAAATAGCATTGAAGCCTAAAAACTAAGCTTGATAAAGTGCTTTGAGTATTTCTCCAGCACCTTGTTGAAGTAGCTTTTGTGCAAGTTGCACACCTAACTGCTCTGCTTGATCTGGCGTACCACTGACTTGGCTACATAACAACGTTTGTCCGTCCGCACTTCCCACACGCCCTTCCAAAGACAGTGTTTGATCGTTCAAGGTAGCAAAGCCTGCGATAGGCACTTGGCAACCACCTTCTAGATAAGCATTAAAAGCACGTTCAGCACGAACACAGGCATTGGTTTCAACATGCATTAACGGCATGATTAAATCCAAAATCTCTTGATCAGCTGAGCGGCACTCTAAACCCAATGCGCCTTGACCTACCGCAGGTAAGCTTATTTCTGCTGGCAGTGTATGACGAATACGATCTGAGAGTTCTAAGCGTTTTAAGCCTGCACTGGCAAGGATAATGGCATCATATTGACCTGCATCCAGCTTGGATAAGCGTGTTCCAACATTGCCACGTAAATCAATCACATTTAAATCAGGGCGTTGTTTTAAAATCTGACATTTACGGCGTAAGCTCGATGTTCCAAGTGTTGCGCCTTGTGGTAAATCATCAAACTTTGCATAATGGTTAGAAACAAAAGCATCAAAAGGGTCTTCACGTTCACAAATGACCGCAAGCTCCAAACCTTCTGGTAATTGCATCGGCACATCTTTCATGGAATGAACGGCTAGATCTGCACGACCATCCATTAAAGCAGCTTCTAATTCTTTGACAAATAAGCCTTTACCACCAATTTTGGCCAAAGGTGTATCTAAAATTTTGTCACCTTGGGTTACAAAGGTAACCAATTCTACTTTTACATGCGCGTGTAATTGCTCTAAACGATCACGAATATGCTCAGCCTGCCACATTGCGAGCGGGCTCTGGCGAGTTGCTATTTTCAAGGTTTTCATCATTTCAGCTTTGCCAAACTTTTAAACACTCTAAACTTACTCTGCAATCGTAAAAATGCAAGTAAATTATCAAAATGATTTAAGCTTCCCATCAAACTATAAATTCTGCATCCGTTCGCGCAGTAACGGTAAGTGACGACGACTGACTGCCAAACGCTCGTCTAACTCGCGGCATCGTACCTGATACTGACCGGAGGACACCATTTCCAACCCATCCAAATAATCTAGAGAAATTAAAGCATTACGATGAATACGAATAAATCGATCGGCGAACTCTGTTTCTAAATCTTTGAGCGTTTCATCAATAAGCACGCTGCCATTTTTATGGCGTACAGTGACATATTTTTGATCTGCTAAAAAATAGTAAATATTTTCAACAGGAATTAGCTCCAAACCTCGATAGGTTTTTGCAGCAATTTGCTGTCTTTGCACTTTTTCTTCCATGAGTTCTTTTTTTTCTAGGTGAGTTAATTGAGCTTGAGTCAGTTTAGTGACACTCTCCAAAACCGTTTCTAAATCATCCTTGGCAATTGGTTTTAATAAATATCCTTTTGCTTGAGATTGAATGGCTTGCAAAGCATGTTCATCAAATGCCGTACAAAATACGATGGCTGGCGTCGGATTAAAATGTGCTAAATGCTGCGCACAGCTTAAACCATCCATTTCTGGCATTTGAATATCAAGCAACACCACATCTGGCTCGAACTGCTGAACCATTTCCAATGCCTGTTGACCATGTTGCGCTGTTGCAATAACCTGATGCCCAAGTTGCGACACCAATCGTGATAAGCGTTCCACTGCAAGCGGTTCATCATCACAAATCAGGATGTCCATTGCTCCTCCTTACCCAAATATATCGTCTTTATTTTAATGAATTTCCCAATCATCTATTTTTATACTGATATTGGATTACCATTGTAAATAATCCATTCCCTGCATAATTCCGAAAATAAACAGAATCGCCAAAATGTGCTTTTAGACGCTGTTTTACATTTTCTAAAGCAATTCCATGCCCTTCTCGTACTTTTATTCTATCTTGTAAAAATGGGTTGGTAATGACTATGTTGACTTGATTTTGCAATATTTCAACCAGTATGCCGATCTTGGCATCGATAATCTTTTGCTCAACCCCATGAAAAATACTGTTTTCAATTAAAGGTTGTAAGGTTAATAAGGGAATTTTGACCTGATCTAATAACAGCGGTTGTTGAATATTCCATTCCACATTTAAACGATCTCCCAAACGAATTTGCTCTATTGCAATATATTGTTGAGATAACTGTATTTCTTCTTTTAAGGTCACGAGCTTTAATTCTTGAAAACTGGCTCTAAACAATTTGGATAAATCTATCAGCATTTGTTCAGCTTTATCGGGATCAATCGCAATTAAACTCACCACGCTATTTAAACTATTAAATAAAAAATGTGGATGAATACGTGCTTGCATGGCCTGAATACGCGCATTCAATTCACTGTTTTGCTGCAATACTGCTTGTTCACGGATATACAAGTAGCGTAAACAAAATGCGCCCAGTAATACCCCATAACTGACATGCAAAATAAGATTATGCGAAATGTCTTGCATGGAAATATTTTGTAAAGAAAAATGCGTTCCCCAATAATGAATAATATTTAAAACCAGTGTTGTACACAACACAATCGCCTGTAAAAGGATAAAACTGAATATTGAAATAGATAAATAGGTATATTGCGAGAGCCTTTTTTCAAATACATCCTGAAAAGCTGCAAAGGCCAATAATATCCAATTAATATATAAAATATATTCTAAAACATGCCAAAGATTTAAATTGCCCCATGATTGTGCTTCGGCCAGTGCCAATAAAAAAGCCAACACATTGCTAGAGATAAATAATTCGAATAAATACTTGCGGTGCCCCATTTTGCTAAAAAAATAAGACTGATAAAAACCGCGCCCAGATTTTATTGATGAATGATTGCGCTTTACTTCGGCAAGTGAGGCTGAATTTGTTATACTGCGTTTAGTTCTACTGCTTTTTTTCCTACTGAGCCGATATGACCACATCTTCTAATTCCTCTAATCCGTCACAAGCCCAAACTTCAGGCATGTGGGGCGGTCGTTTCTCTGAAGCTACTGATGCCTTTGTTGCTGAATTTACTGCATCAGTTCAATTTGACCAACGCTTTTATAAACAAGATATTGCTGGCTCGATCGCACATGCGACTATGTTAGCAAAAGTTGGTGTCCTTACAGAACAAGAACGTGATGACATTATCAATGGTTTAAACACAATTAAAGCTGAAATTGAAGCAGGTCAATTTGAATGGCGCATTGATTTAGAAGATGTGCACATGAATATCGAATCTCGTTTAACTCAGCGTATCGGAATTGCAGGTAAAAAATTGCATACCGGTCGTAGCCGTAATGACCAAGTTGCCACAGACATCCGTTTATATGTACGTGACGAAATTGATGCGATTTTGACTTTACTGGAAAAATTACAAAAAGGCATCTTGGGCTTAGCAGCGAACAATACTGACACCATCATGCCAGGCTTTACCCATTTACAGACTGCGCAACCTGTGACTTTTGGTCATCATCTGATGGCGTGGTTTGAAATGTTGGTGCGTGACTCTGAGCGTTTAATCGACTGCCGTAAACGTGTCAACCGTATGCCTTTAGGTTCAGCTGCGCTTGCTGGAACAACATATCCTATTGATCGTGCGTATACTGCGGAACTGTTAAACTTTGAAGCCGTTGCTGAAAATTCTTTAGATGCGGTATCTGATCGTGACTTTGCAATTGAATTTAATGCTGCTGCATCTTTAATCATGATGCATTTATCACGTATGTCAGAAGAAATGATTCTTTGGACCTCTGCACAATTTAAGTTTGTGAATATTCCTGACCGTTTCTGTACTGGCTCATCCATCATGCCACAAAAGAAAAACCCAGATGTTCCTGAGCTTATTCGTGGTAAAACTGGCCGTGTCTATGGCGACTTAATGAGTCTGCTCACCCTCATGAAGGGTCAACCTTTGGCCTATAACAAAGACAACCAAGAAGACAAAGAACCTTTGTTTGATGCGATTGATACAGTGCGTGGTTCATTGATGGCTTTTGCAGATATGATTCCTGCACTTGTACCAAATATTGAAATCATGCGTGAAGCGGCGCTACGTGGTTTCTCTACCGCAACAGACTTGGCTGATTACCTTGTAAAAAATGGCGTTGCTTTCCGTGATGCACATGAAATCGTAGGTAAAGCCGTGGCTTTAGGTGTGCAAGAATCGAAAGATCTTTCTGAGTTAAGCCTTGAGCAATTACAACAATTCTCAGATTTAATTCAAGCAGATGTGTTTGAAAAAGCATTAACCCTTGAAGCATCTGTCAATGCGCGTAATCATATTGGTGGTACTGCGCCTGCACAGGTTGCTGCTGCAATTGAACGCGCTTATATCCGTTTAGAAAAACTTTATGCATAAGGAGTTTTGATATGACTCGACAAGTATTTTGCCGTAAATATCAAAAAGAGTTAGAAGGTTTAGACTTTGCACCTTTTCCAGGTCCAAAGGGTCAAGTGTTATTTGACACAGTGTCTAAACAAGCTTGGCAAGAATGGTTAAAACACCAAACCACGTTAATCAATGAAAAACGTTTAAACGTGTTTGAACCAGATGCAAAAAAGTTTTTAGAAGAACAGCGTGAAAAATTTTTGGATAATGATCAATCATTGGAAATGGCGGAAGGCTTAAAGCCGGAGTAATGACCGAAGCCTCCTAAGGCAAAAATCCAAAAGTGATGTGCATCTTATGCACATCTAAACAATCCCCGTCAGGGGATTTTTTTATTGCTTCATCGTACAAAATGATCGCGATCACATGAGCTTATAAATTTAATCTTATATATTTACTTTTCCCCACGCATAAAAAAAAGGAGTCTTGGAGACTCCTATAAAACTTAAAACACGGCAGTGGGTACATGCTGTGCAATCAATATACATCGATGGCATGACTTAATATTGACCAAAGATACCGAAAACGCTGACCAATCACGACAAGTTATAGATTTTACACTATGCAACCAGTTCATTTCACAGCAGTTTTAAACAGATCAGAGCAAGCAACAACGTTCTAAAAGCCAAATTAAGCCACAGAATCATTGAGCTTTTGCGTATTTTCCTCAACCAATTGCGGTTTTTTCTCTACCCATTTGGCTGGAAAATATTTTTCTATGCTGGATGATAACCAGTTTGCGATTGGCTGAGGCAATTTCACACCTAAAGGATTCTGCTCTTGCAGATCCGCAGAAGAAATCACCCGTGTTCCCATCAGGTAGTCAAACCAAGGCTTAGTGACACACCAGTTGGCATCTTGGTTTGAGTTCATGTGATGATCATAATGCCAAGGAATTTTCTTCATCGCCCAGTCTGGCTCTAAATGTGCACGGCGATGGATATAATAATAATTACACGCACTATAAAGCGATGCAGCAACCATTCCTTTCGAAATCGGGTAGAAAATCAAACTTGCCGCACCAGCAACCACCGCCAAAGAAACGATTTCATTTTTGGTCCGCCAATTTGAAATCCCTTCTACATAGCCATCATCATGAAAATCTTGTTTACGCACTTCACGATGGTGTTCCCAATGCGATTTCATACTGCGTGGCACTGGACTGAAACGTGGTTTCCCTGGGCGATGTTGACCATGTAAAATATAGTTATGCGCAACCCATTCAAAACCATTTGCGACGACCAATCCGACTAAAAAACCTTTTAACATAATCAATCCCTCTTGCTTATTGTGAATATAAAACATGCTGGGAAATAGGTATTGACATCAAAAAGTATTTTCATTGACAAATTACGACAAATTAAAATAGTATAATGTTTAAACTACAGCTGACGTAGATCACACAATAACAAGATGTGTAAATGATGCAATTAAAGGACTATGCGGGCTCGATATATGGCGGGCTTGGGCAATTACTCTATACTTTTAGTGAAGCTAAAGGTCTAAAGATCTCATCCAAATTACAACAGATTCAAAATGTTGAACGCTTTGACTATACCGTTTGGCGTGAAATCTTGGATGACATTCAATCACAAGTACAAAGCCCAGCTTTGGGTCTAGACATCTCTAAATATGTACAACCCAAACATATTGGTATCATTGCCTATATTGCACAATCTTGTGACACGCTTGGAGAGGCACTCACCCGCTACCATGATTTTCATCGATTGATTTATGATGGAAGCCCGCTGAAGGTTGAATATTATGATGAACAGCACATCTCGGTACGTTGGGAAAATCTACCCACCCATTTAACCACTCAAATTACTGATGAAATTGCGATGGCTGTAGTGATTCAGTTTTTAAGACAATTTATATCCGATGATATAACGCTGTATCAGGTTAATTTTATTCATCCTCAACCTAAAAACAGCATGCTGTATCAAGCATTCTTTAAGTGTCCTGTGCTCTTTCAGCAAGAAAAAGTCGAACTGATCTTTCCCATCAGCGCACTTGCGATTTCCTTTAAACGCAGTGATCAAACCCTGCAAAAACTACTGATGCAACAAGCGCAGGCCTTACTTGAAAGCTTACCCAATGCCACCCAGTTAGATGAACGCTTACAACAAAGTATTTTATTGGGATTACAAAGAAACAATTATCAAATCGAAGCGATTGCCAAACAGTTGAATATGTCGATACGCCAGTTACAACGTCATCTACAAAGTCAGAACACCACCTATCAACAACGTGTTCAGGATGTCCGCCAATTATTGGCTTTTCAATATCTACAAGATCCTCATCTAGGTCTGCATGAAATTGCCCTGCTTCTCAGTTACTCAGAACAAAGTGCTTTCCAACGTGCGTTTAAACAATGGACCGGCTTAACACCGCAACAATGGCGTCTTCAGCATCGAGAATTTAAGTAATTGTGTATTAAATTTATAGATAAAAACAGCATACATCACCACTCATTTGTTTAGCATTAAATATCTGTAAAATATAATTTTTAAAAATAAAATCAGAACATTAGCCGATATTGATATGAATATTTTTTATTTGTGATTTTATTTTCATATTTTTAGACTATTATCTTTATACAGAAAATAAAAGTTGTATCCACCCCACGGTTATCAACTATCTAAAAATAGCCATATAACCCCATTCCGTTGAAAAAAATAATTTAGGAATCAATATGAATAAATATCTCGCAGAATTTATCGGAACCTTTTGGCTGGTGTTTGGAGGATGTGGTAGCGCAATATTTGCCGCTGCTTTTCCAGAACTGGGCATCGGTTTTGCTGGTGTTGCACTGGCATTCGGTTTAACCGTACTCACAGGCGCTTTTGCTTTAGGGCATATCTCAGGCGGGCATTTTAACCCTGCGGTAAGTGTGGGTTTGTGGGTAGGTGGTCGTTTTAATGCCAAAGACTTAGCGCCTTATATTATTGCTCAAGTCATCGGTGGTATTTTGGCCGCATTTGTTTTGTATTTAATCGTACAAGGTCAGGCGGGATTCACAGGAACTGGCGGATTCGCCAGCAATGGCTTTGGTGATTTATCCCCTGGCAAATATTCTTTAGTCTCAGCATTGTTAATTGAAATCGTATTAACCGCCTTTTTCTTAATTGTTATTCTCGGTTCAACAGATAAACGTGCACCTGCTGGCTTTGCCCCGATTGCCATCGGTTTAGCACTTACTTTGATTCACTTAATTAGTATCCCCGTTACCAATACTTCAGTTAATCCAGCACGAAGTACTGCTGTAGCTTTATTTGCTGAAACAGCAGCATTAAGTCAATTATGGTTATTCTGGGTGGCGCCAATTGTCGGTGCAATCATTGGAGCACTAATTTATAAGGTTGTGGGTAACGAGCCTCAATCCTAAATAGATTTTCAATGTAAAAAACCTGCTTCGGCAGGTTTTTTACACATATAAACCAATGTATTAGAAGATAACTGATTCAAAAATGGCTTAAAAATAAATATGGTCTTTAAAGAAATGGATTCTCTATTTCGCCTTCGCTTTGACGTGCTAACTGTTCTGGTAGATCACTTTGCTTCTCTAAACTTGCCACAACTTCATTGAGATAGCTTTGTAAAAGCTTAGCCGCTTTTAAGCCAGCTTGATCTTTGGTGATCTGTAAGTTGCCATAAATACTGACACAGTCAGTTTGATTTTCTAAGGTTAAATCATGAATTGAATGTGATTCGGTGCCATTCTCAAACGGTTTAAACATTTTTAATTTTCTCAATTTTTTTCGATCTTATTCACAGTATAAATAGATTCTCAAAAGATACTGCACCATCAGCGCGGATTTATTTCAAAATTTGTAAAATATATTGCAACAGCGCTTCAACCAATTGTTTCACCAAGGCATCTTTGGTTTCAGGATCGACTTTTGGCAATTGCATATCCGATGTAGTTGTTGAACCACTTTTGGATTGGAACTGCTTTTGCAGTGCGGTAATTTTATCCTGACTGACCTCTTCTGCACATTGGCTTTCCGCATCCCAATGTGAATATTCAATTTCTTTATTGACCTTGACCTGTTTTGCGTTCAAAGGCAATTTATAGGTATTGCGCTTTTGTTCTTCAGTCAGTTGTGGAAATAAATTCATTCCCAACTGTTCTTCTAAATAGCATACGCTGACCACTTTAACCTGAAGTGAATCATTATTTGGCGCATAGTACGCACCAATGATCCCGTGTTTAGGCAAGTAAATCGCTTTATAGATCGCGGTTGGAACAATTACGCCCTTTCCAATGGTTTTTAGTTTTTTGCCAGAAAACACTGGGCCAGTGACCACATAAACATCTTTCTTTTGCTTGGTGACAATTGCACGGGTTGCTTCTTCTAACTCACGCCAAACTTGTTGGTTATTTTTAGCAGCTTGCGGCACCATATTGGCCAAAGAAAAGCTGTCGAACTGTGATTCCTTGTTAGGCATATCGGCATTGGGTGACATATGACCACGATCATATCCTGAACCTCGATAATCCGATAATAATGCGCGATGTGAAGCGTTTACACGTGGTTCTTCGTGGAAATTATCTTCACGTTTAATCTTTTGACTTAAGCGCTGTGGAGATAAATATTCTGCTGTCCATAACGGTGTTTTGGAAACACCCGAATACATCACATTAAACCCATTAAAACATAAGGGGTAACTGTTTTTCTTTAAACTTTCTTTGATTAGAACAGGTGGTTGCTCTCGATAGAACTGATTTAAACACGTAGAGTTATTGGTACTACTTTGGGTAAACGGCAGTAACTGAAAAATTTTCTCTTGGCCAAACGCAATCGCAAAACTTCCAGTAGCAACAACACCCAACACCATTTTAACTACTGAATTTTTCAACAAAGGCTTCCTAAACAAGGTTAAATAAACAATCCACTCAAAACCCTTACAGATTAAGTTTTTGATTTTAAATAGCTTAACAAGTCAATAAACTGAAAGATATTGTGTCGACCTTCAACCGAGTAAAGCTTCTACGATTTGTGCTTAACTAAACAACATTCCATGTAACAATTTATTGTTTATTTCACAAAAAATGCTAGAAAATCAAATATCTTACAGATGCTTTATCGCACTTGTGATCATGATTATGTCATGTTGCGCAGTGTTGTTCGACAGCCTTGCGACACAGTTTGTCGTATAGGATCGTTTTATACTGATGTATCACGATTCGCTTGGGAGAATTAAATGATAAAGGCATTCAAACTCAGCATTCTAAAGGGTTTGATATTGTCTCAGTGCAATATCAGCCTATCTACTTTTGCAGACTCAATAACACAAATGATAAAGGTCTTACTTGCTGGGTTAGAGAAGAAGTCGTTGCTAAAAATAAAGTGAATCAATGTAATACACCAACCCATAAAACCCATGGGCAAAAAAAAAAGCCAGAATGACTTCTGGCTTTTGATTGATATGAATTTAGATTTCGATCTGGCTGCCCATTTCCACCACACGGTTTGGCGGGATTTGATAGAAATCACTCACTGGACTGGTATTACGTTGCATCGATATAAACAGTTTTTCACGCCATGGCGCCATTCCATCACCCACGGTATGAATCAAACGATCACGTGAGATGAAGAAGCTGATATGCATCATGTCAAATTCAACTTCAAGCTGCTTATAAGCCAACTCTAGTGCATTTGGAATATCAGGTTGATCCTTAAAGCCATAGTAAACAAAAACACGTTGGAAGCGCTTATCTAACACTTCAACACGGATTCTTTCTTGGTCTGGCACATACGGAACATCACGGGTAATCACCGTCACCATAATATTGCGTTCATGCAAGACTTTATTGTGCTTAATATTGTGCAACATCGCATGAGGCACAATATTTGGATTACCAGTTAAGAATACCGCTTGACCGGGTACAAACTGAGTTTCATCACTCAAACTAACACTTTTAATAAACAGATCCAGCGGCAAGGCATCTTTTTCCAAACGGTTAAAGACAATTTCTCGCCCGGTTTTCCACGTCATCAGAATAGTAAATACGATTGCACCGATCAGGATCGGAACCCATCCACCTGAAATGATTTTTAATGAGGTTGACCCAATAAAAATACTATCAATTACTAAAAATGGGATAGCGAACAATGCCACTTTCCACTTTGGCCAACGCCAAAAACCATATGCCAGTATTGAAATCAAAATCGTATCGCATAGCATGGTCATGGTAACCGCTACACCATAAGCATTGGCAAGATTGGCACTGTTTTGGAAAATCACAATCAATAAAAGAATCGAGACGTAGAGTATCCAGTTGATAAAGGGCAAATAAATCTGACCTTGTTCCACATCCGAAGTGTGATGCACAGTTAATCTTGGCAAATAACGTAGCTGAATGGCTTGGTTTGCCATTGAAAACACACCTGTAATCACCGCTTGTGAGGCAATCACCGCTGCCGCTGTGGCTAGGGCAATCATGGGATATAAGCCCCACTCAGGTACAAGCAAATAAAATGGGTTTTCAATCGCACTTGGATTACGTAGTAATAATGCACCTTGCCCTGCATAATTTAATAACAGACAAGGCAGCACAATGATAAACCAGCCTAAACGGATCGGCAGCCGTCCAAAATGCCCCATATCGGCATAGAGTGCTTCACCACCCGTCACCGTCAAAATCACCGCACCCATGGTTAAAAAGGCCACAAAGGGTTGGTGAAAAATAAAGTTCAGCGCCCAATGTGGACTGAGCATGCTTAATACATAGGGGGTTTGGCTAATACTATGAATACCGATTAGACCGATAGAGGCAAACCAAGTTAAGGTGATTGGACCAAAAAACTTACCCATGGTTCCCGTACCATGTCTTTGTACCAGAAACAGTGCGGAAAGAATGCCGATTGCCAAAGGCATCAACCATTTATTAAACATAGGTGTGGCAATACTCAGCCCTTCAATCGCTGAAAGTACTGAAATTGCTGGGGTAATAATGCCATCACCGAAAAACAGCGATGCACCAATAAATCCCAAGGCAATTAAATAGATTTTGCGATTATCTGCGATACGATTAGATCGTAAGTTCAGCGCCAGCAAGGACATGATACCACCCTCACCATTGTTATCTGCTCGCATGATAATGGTGACGTATTTAAAGCTGATGGTGAGCATCATGCACCAGAAAATCAGTGACAAGATCCCAAGCACGGTCGCTTCGGTGATGGCAATGTGTGCAGTCAGAAAACATTGGCGTAGGGCGTACAAGGGACTGGTTCCGATGTCTCCAAATACCACCCCTAATGCTGCGAGTGTGATCGCAGGTAACGCGGCTTTTTTTGCAGTACTTTGCATAGATTCGTCTTCAAAAATTTAGACACTATTTTTGCGCAATCATATCACTGTGAAATTTTTTTTGCTCTAAATCAATTGTTGCTTGGCAGAAATCTTTTTTTTGGTTATTATCCCACGCCTTGGTGAAGTGTCCGAGTGGCTTAAGGAGCACGCCTGGAAAGTGTGTATACGTTTATAGCGTATCGAGGGTTCGAATCCCTCTTTCACCGCCATATTTATTTATTCCAACCTCATCCATTGGAAGCTTAAACGCCTAAACTGTAGTGGTTTAGGCTTTTTTTTATTTGATACTTAGAATATCAAATAAAGAAAATATATATTTTTTCTAGTCAATAGTATTAGATTTACTTAATATCTATTCCTAATATTCAGAAATTATGAAATATTTTACTATTTGCAGAGTTTCATGGTATCTAGCTACATACTATTGATAAATATGTAGTTGATAAGAATAATTGATTAAATTATAAAAAAAGGAGATGCTATAAACATCTTTCTTTTTATGCACTCAATATGATTTATCTTGATTTTGCTGCATCAGCTCCTCTGCTTCCATCTGTCAAAAAAGAATTATTTAGAGCATTTGAAGAGGAATATTCAAATCCATCTTCTGCCCATAAATTAGGCCTTTCTTCAGCTGAAAAAATTGAAGATGTTAGAGAGGTTATTGCCCACTCAATAGGTGCTTATAAAAGTGAAATTTTATTTACTAGTGGTGCTTCGGAATCTAATAACTTAGCAATCAAAGGATATGTTTTAGCGAACAAAAAGAAAGGTAAACACATCATCACATCCTCAATTGAGCATAAATGTATTTTGTCAATCTGTCATTTTTTAGAAAAAGAACATGACTATGAAATTACTTATATCCCACCACAACAAAATGGGATCATTGATGCTAAAGATGTGATTTCTGCGATGAAACAAGATACTATTCTAGTCAGTATCATGTATGTAAATAATGAACTTGGTTCAATTCAACCTATTGAAGTAATTGGTAAAGAATGTTTTAAGAGGAACATTAAATTCCATGTAGATGCTGCCCAATCCTACAAAAAAGTTCCAATAGATGTAGATGAACTAAATATTGATATGCTTTCCATATCAGCCCATAAAATTTATGGCCCTAAAGGTATTGGAGCTCTCTACATTAGAGACTTAAGAGAAACACGAATTCAACCTATTATTCATGGTGCAGGACAAGAATATGGCTTAAGAGGTGGTACTCTAGCGACCCCTTTGATTCTAGGGTTTGGTACAGCCGTGAAAGATCAGACAATAGAAGAGAATTTTGAAAAAATAAATATAATTAATTCTTTTCTACGTTCTAAAATCACTAAAATCGGCGGTATTATTAATTCTCCAGATATAAATTATATTCCACATATCTTAAATATTAGTTTACCAAACTTTGATGCTTTTCAATTCGTAACTAGTTCTGATTTTCTATGTTCTCAAGGATCTGCTTGTTCTTCTTTAAATATTGAGCCATCATATGTTTTAACTGCAATCGGCTTAAATCATTCTTACAGTAGGGCTAGTGTCAGATTAAGTTTTGGATATAACACAGATATCAACGACTTGGATAAATTATTTTTCTGTACTTAAAACTTATGAAATCTTGCCCTCGTAAATATCAAAGTAAATTTTAAATTACATCTCACAAATATTTTATTAATAAATAGAGCATATCTCCCCAATATGCTCTATTTACTTTATAGCTCTTACATTCCAATACACTGTTTAAACCAGTTAATAAGCTTATTCTTACGTTGTACGAAAAACTGCTCTGTAGGTCGTCCATCATCATTGTAATTTTCTAGTAATTTCTTAGTTTCAACCATTAAAAAATGCTGATTAATCCCAACACTATCATAGTAAATCATACTTTTACTCAAAGGATAATTCGATTTTTTCACATTAAACTCTTTTGGTAAAGGCATCATATTTCCGATACCATTAATATAATAATCACGAGAATCATGCTGAAAATATTCAGACTCATATTGCCTATCTGGATTTTGGGCTTCCATATGATCTAATTGTAAATCTTTGACCTGATCAGCAGTAAGGCCTATAGAGAAAAATTGATTTACCAACTTATCATCAACCAATCCAGATGTAAGCAACCTAGCAAAAAGTACTCTAACTTTTAAATTACTACCAAAACGCCACTCTTCTATCCATTTATCAAATTCATCATTCGGAGTAATAACGTTAGCCTTAATAGGTAAAGAACATGTCTGTAAATGTGAACTTTCTATATTATTGTTTCTAATTAAATCCACAGCCAATTGCCTTGGAATAATTGCATCTTTAGACAGCATAGATGTTTGCCAAATAACCTTAGCTTGGGCTTCAATCGTTTCATCCGCCAAATTAGCAATCTTTAGCTTACTTAAAATTTCTTGTATTTTTTCAGGTTCAAAGTTCGGGACCTGTTGCTGAATATAGTTCAATAGAAAATTAGAAAAACCTGCTAATACACCTTCTTGCTTAAGAGCCATCAAAATATGCAATAGTTTGTAGGTCCAAGAATTATTTTTATCATATTCTGCTTGAACTGCATGAACATCTTGATTCCGAAATCTTAAATCAAAACTTCTTAGAATAAGTCTACAACTTTCAAATATATTAAAATCTCTTTTTATTTCTTTTTCATCATAAACTGATTTTAAAAAATATTTATTTAATTCTGTTCTATAGTCTTTTGTTGCTTTGTGTGTGATAGATGTACTACCTGTAATAAAAGAAACTGCTAAATATGTAATTAATTTCTTTTCTGCTTCCGGAATACCAGCAGGATATACTTTTTCAATCCATTGAGAGTCTAAAGATTGTAGAATCTTATCCTTTCTCGCATCTAACAATGAACTTTTTAGAACAAAATTTTTATAAAATAGATTTTTGATTAGATCTAAATCATCAAGAGATAAAGCTCGATCATTTAAAACCTCAAAAAGTGTATAAGCATCTTCTGTATTTCCTGTTTGAATCAAACATAACTTCACCTCACTCAGAAAATCATTAATTTTATCTTTAATTTTCGTTGCTTTTTCATATGAATGAATTGTTGCACCTGTTACTTCCACGCGGACTATATCATTAAAGCTTTCTAGTGCCTGATCAATCGCATTTAGATAAACCATTTCATTATCATAAAAGTAGTTAGGTTCACTAGATTTATAAATTATGAATTTAGGTAAAGCCATATCTGATAAATTATAAATAACATGGCTAAGCAACTTAACTAGTGATTCATTAAATGAACTTCTGTCATACTTCAAGAAGAGACTATAATTTTGCAATCCATCAAAAAGGTTGTTTTGTCTACTTTCATCAGTAACAATTTCTTGATCAGATAGGAATAAGCTTTTATTAAATAGAATTGTGGCTTCTGAATATTTTTGTGAAATTCGCAAATCGAATATTACGTTCTTAACATCTGCTAATTGTTTTAATAAGTCTTCATCATGAAATAAATATTTTGCTGATTTGAGCATTTCATCATATAGAGATTTATAATCATAAAAATATCTATCCTCTCTAATACTTACAGATATTAATTCTCTTAATATAAGAAATTGTAGAAAGTTAATTAAAAATAATGTTGTAAATCTTTGCTGACCGTCAATCAAATCATGAGCTTTATTATTCTGAGCTACAGTAACAATTGATCCTGAAAAATAATCTGTATTTTGCTTGTGATCTCGCCAATCTTCAATCAATTTTTGTACATTCTCTTTATCCCATCGATATGGTCTTTGATAGTGTGGAATATTAACCCCATAATTTTTATCTGTTTGACCATTAATAAATTGGCTCACTGCATAAAAATTCCTTAATTCAGCACCTTTCAAATCCATTATAAACCCTTATAAAATTTATGTTTATACTAGTATACTACATTTTATTAATTTATCAGTCATGCCTTTAAGACACTTATTTATAACACGTCACACAAGCACCTGCCCCCTCCATATCATCATAAACAGCATCTAGATCAATCATTTCAATTAATTGATCATCATGCAGAGCATTACGGCGACGTTTTTTCTTAAATTTCTCAAGTTTTTTTTCATGGTCCGCTTTAATTTGAGCAATACGGTTTGGATCTTCAAGAGTACTTAATGGCATGTTCTTGCCCATCCAGTAATAAGTTTCGCCATTCGTAGACTTATCATCTACTAATTGCTTTTCATAAGCCTTAGCTTCTTCAAATTTATCTGGATGACGCTCTTTCAAGCGGACCCATTCAATTTTTCTTTGATAAAAACAAAATGTACATCCACTTCTAGAGCGCCACTCATAATACTTTGGTAGCCCTAAACCCGTTCCTTCTAAAATATTTATAATATCTTCTTTAACTAAACCATCTTCAGCAAACGGCATTTTTGTCATTAAGAATTTTTGTGTCGGTACATAACCTTCACGCCATGGCTCATCCGCACGAATACCAACATAACTTATGATTTCATAACCTTCATCTAAAAATGGTTTCACCCATTTTTCAAATGGGACCAATTTCATTTGAACAGTACACCAGCGTTGGTGCCCTGATGGTAAAAAATGATTGTATTCTTTCAACCAATAATCGAAGTCTTTATCAGACCCTAAACGCAAAACTGGTTTACCCAAGTAAGCTTCTAACTTATTTAAATAATCCATAACTTCAGGAAGTTCTTTACCTGTATCTGTAAAAAAATATTCAATATCTAACTCAGGGTAATTATCTCGCATGTAAACAGCTAAAGCAGCACTATCTTTTCCACCAGACAATCCTAAAACATGCTTAATTGGTTTATCAACTTTCATGTTTTCCTTCCTCTTGCATTGGGTACAAATAGTTTTTCAATAACTGATATAGAACAATTGCTTTAGCGTCATCACTTAACTCAATTGAGTTAACTTTTTCACTTAGCTCAATCTCTAAAATATTTAATTTATTTTGAAGTTCAGGTTTAATAATTACATTTCTATTGTATTCTTCCAAACCATTAATAGTGTTTACAATAATAGCTAAAGACTTATGATCTTGTTCAGATGTAGTCTTAGGCTTTTTTGCAAAAAAACTTAATTGTTTAAAACGCTGTACATAACTTGGCAAAGCTTCAAAAGCTTTTTTCAAACTATCATCACTCCAATCTCTTTCTGGAATTTGCCCAAGTAACGTAATCATATTACTTATCCATTGAGTGGAATCATTTGAACTATTTGATAAGTGTTCAGCAAACTTTTTCATTTTCCAATCTGCAGCAGACTTACTTACAGATTTTGCTTGCTCAAGAATATCAATTGTAATTTCACCTAGTTCCTTAAACAGGTAATGTTCAAACTTCTTAGATAAATCCAATTTAGCATTTTGTATACTGATAAAAAAATCTGAAATTTCAGAAAGAATTTGATCATCACTTCTTTTATTAATATCTAACAAATCATACATATCTTCAAATAGAAGTTTATAAGGATCATCAGCTTTCACAATAAAAGCTCGAAGTTGCTGTACTTTTTCTTCAAAGAAATCGGTATCTTTAGAAAACTTAACCCAATTAGACTGTTTCACAACATATGAAACAATAAAACGAGCAACTAGTAATGGCGTCGCTTCTAAGTCTTTTGAGAAGATAGAGTTGATACTTTGAGCTAATAACTGAATAAAGCGATCCTTTTCTTCAGGTTCTTTAACAAATTTTACAGCTACTTCATTTGGACGTTTAACTAATTTATTTAGAAACTCTCCATCCATCGAGCTAATAAAACGAAAGTCTTGAGTAATATCTTGATCATAAAATGCCAAAGCTTTTTCTTTAGCTAATAGTAAGGCTAAACTGAAAATGGGTAACAAACCTTGAGGTATACCAAAAGGTGGTTTTGACCAAATGTCATACAAGTCAGATAATTTTACTAATCCTTTATTTGATCTAAATAAGGTATAACCAACTTCAATCATCTCTGAAACGAGTTTTAAATTGTTAGCAAGCTCTTGATTATTTTTAATATCAAACTTAGGAATAACAAAAGCCCATTTATCATGATCTGCTTGATACTGATGTAAACCTAACTGTTTTAAACAAGAAAGATAAATTGCTTTTTCAGGTGGAAACTTTTCGATATCTAAATTTTCAAACTCGTTACTTTCAAGCATCTTTTCTAATAATTTTCTTCGACCAGCGGCAGCAGAACTAGAAACATCATGCCGTACCACCATTTCATTTGAAACCGTTGGACAAGCAAAAAAAGTTCTATCAGCTATTTCTGAAGCAATCATTGATAATGATTGAGATGAAAACTTTTCACCTGCAAAAAACCAGTTAACATTTTCAAAAGATTGTTGAAACAATAAATCTATTTGCTGATATGCATAGTTTAAACGCTGTTCATATTCCTTTCTAGAAACAGGATCTATCATCAATTTAGATTGATCTTTATTAACTTCCTGCAATGCAAATATTTCTTTCGACCAACTCAAAATTTCATTTAATTTATTTAGCTGGGCGACAACCAATCCCTTATATTCAATAGAAATTTCAGTAAGCTTTTTACTACTTAAAGTCGGATCAGCAATTAAGACAAAGTGTGCAAAAGCTTTAGTATTTTCTAGTTCACCACTATTAGCCAGTCTTTTTATACCCCAAAAATCAGTAACCAAGTATTGATCCATCCAACGCATTATACCTTTTTGCTGATAATGCCTTTTAGCCAATACAGAATTTCCCTTATAGTCAATGTGCTCAAAATAATTCTGTTGGTTACTTAATGTTTGTAATTTTTCCTGTAATAGTTCTTGAATATTCAATTCTGATGTTTCAACTACTTCATATGAGTCCGTTCTATTCCAATAAACTATTACCCCCCAATCTTTTAAATTGATCAAGCACTCATCTAAAAATTCTAAGTTGGCTACAGATGCAGATAAAGAACTAGCGATTAATGACTTCGTTGGATAAACTCCTAAAGCTTTTCCAAACAAGTTCATCATTGCGACTGATTTAACAATATTAAAATAAAAATCATAAAGTTGAATGTTTTTATTTAGTTCTAGCTTGTTAAGCTGCTTACTCAATAAAGTAAGAGACTCTTCTACTACACTCCAAGCATGTCCTTCTTTAGAACCCAAAATTTGATGTTGGAGGTTATGGCTTAAATAATCCCACAAATCAACTATTGTATAAGTCTTATGAACCTGAATATCACTTTCCAAAAATCGTCTAAAACTTAATGGCTCAACAGATAAAAGAAAACTAAAAATACTACGCTCATTTTGACTAAAGCTACTCTTAGCTATAGCCCCTAAAAGAATGGTAGTTAATGGATGTAGAGGTAAAGCGCCTATAAAATATTGCTTAATTTTAGGGCTACTATCTGTCAATCTCGAACTAATTGAATTTACTACATCCTCTATCAATCGATCATTCAAACATGCTACTGGGCTAGGAATCTTATTCTTTGTTCTCTTTATCGTTTTTGAAATTAATGCAACTGATTCATCTAAAGATATACGATAAGCTATATCAATGTAACGACCTTGAATTTTAGCCCATTCCAATGAGATTTGATGGCTTAAACCTTTAGCATAGTCAGAAAATGCTTGATGTAAAATCCCTACAAATATAAAAGGGCACTCTTTAGCTGAAAGCCTATTAATTTTTTCTGATAATTCCTGAAAAAAATGTAGATCACCGCTATTTCTGGCAATATGATCAAGTAATTTTCCCATTTCATCTAAAACAAAAATGCTCCCTGAAATTTTTCCATCAAGAGCACGAAATACTTCATCAATCCAATCTATCAACTCGCTATCATTATGAATTTCTTCAGGTAAGAAGAATAAATCATCCTGAAAAAGCTTTAACAATCCAGCATCTTCTAGTGCTTTTAAAATTGACTTAAAAAACAATTCCTTTGGTGATGCAACTCCACCTACAGCTTTAATAATTAACCATGGCTTATTTTTTTCGAAGGGAAAAGACTTATCAATTTTTTTGAGAAGCTTTTTATCATTAATCAATGTACGTGCAGCATCTCTTATAAGATCATCTTGGTTTAACAAACCCGTTAAAATGGCTGCTAAAGTTGATTTTCCTGTACCATAGCTCCCTGTTAAGGTAAAAGTCGACTGCCCCGACGTCTCAAATGAATCTATAATTGTTTGTAATGAATTATAAGCTGTGCCATGAAACACAATTTTATCAAAAAACTCTTTTGAAATATCTGTATCCAATCGTGTAGATAAAAGATGATTTACATGAACCTGATAGTAATGATTCAAATTTTCTACCTTAGTCATTATTCATTTTTCCACAATATGTATGTGCTAATAAATCATCCAAATTTACTTCACTTATATTATTACAAGCCAAACTTCTCATACCTAAAGTATCCGTCCATTTAAACCGCTCATCAATTAATGCACATTGATTTAACAAGTAATCTACGGCTGCATTATTCAAACGAAATAATTTTCCAGGGCTTCCTGGATTGGTAACAATACTATCGATACTTAGTGTTGGTGACTGAATAAAGTTTTCTTGCCAAAAATCAACTAAACAATACAAAAACACTTCTACAGGTAAACTCTTTTGTTCAAGCAGATCAGCTTTAAATTTATGAGATTCTATTTGATAAATAAGATTTAATTCATTTAATGGTGAAACAAAAGCATCCTCATTCAGCTTTTTCCGGCTAATCCTTTTTGAGTAACACAAAATGAAACAATCGAAATCTTTGTGTAATGTAGCAACGGATGGAATTTTCTGCCCCATAGCTTCTAGCCAATTGACCAAATCACTGACTAACTCACTTTTTTCAAAAACTTGCTTATTTGAAAAATTAAAATACCAACGAGAAAATGTTAAATCATTAAATCGTTTTTGGATAAAATAGTGCAATAACCAAGTAGACTCGTTTAATTCTAAAAAAGGATCATAATTTTTAAAAATTTCATTCAATTTAGTCTCATAATTTATTTTATTGCTCTCTTGGTTTTGCAAAGGTACTAAACCAGAAACATCGGCCCAATACTTGATGCTATTAACCATATTCTTACCAACACCTAATTCAACAACTTGCTTCTCCACATCTTTTTCATTAAAATTTAATAACTTATATGCCTTATTCAGCCAACCATAACGCAGAGCAAAAGTTTCATGCCCTGAAAAATGTAAAGTAAAATTAATAGAATTCATTTTGAAAATATTCACTGGAGAGTTTTCTCCAGTAACTCTATCCTTTCTTACTTTAAGATTCAAGACTGAAACACTTTACAACGACAAGTACTGTCACTTATTTTTTTCAATAACTTGATGAAAAACAATATAAACTTATATTGGAAATGTAATGCACTGATTAGCCTTACATTTGTTAGAAGTACTCTTTTTAAGAATTATTAATTATAAATAGCTCTAATAACAGCCTAATATAATCTAAAAATTACCTCTCAATCACCTAAATGACCTTCTTATAGTATTCTGAACTAAATTAAATTTTCATGTTTTTCCAACGAACTCTCAATGAGAATTTTTATTATTTTCAATCATTAACAAACTATTCTTTTCTTTCCTTAATTTCCCCTCACCCTATTGATGAGCTTCAAAAATAATCAACTAATACATGATTCACTTCTACGTATTAATATTGAGAACAGAGGATAATAATACTTAGAATTTACATCAATCATTTCCTAAGCTTTCACATTGTTAATATTTATTAAAGGATTATTATACTAAATTAAATTTGGCCCCATTAAATAACGTAGAGGATGGATGCATCTAAATTCCCTACAACAAAAACCCTTTCAACCCACACATTTGACTAAAAGTGCCTGCACTATTATCCTTTCCCTGCTGGCCTACATTGCCAGTCGGTTTTGACAGACCGCTGATCCAGCACGATATATAAAGTAATTCTTGTATGTCGTGAAACCCTCGTGTCCCCCTTTGTTTCTATGGTAGGGCGGGAGGGGGACGCTCTACGCGTGCTGGTTCCTTGGATCCCAGTCTGTCAACCCCCTTTCGTTCTGCCTCCATAATCAATTGACAGTGATTCGGTAGAACTTCTTATAATTCCAAGGAGTCAACCATGACTATTTTTTTATTTTCAAAATTTCACTTTATTCCCATTTTATCTTATCAATCTAAGCTGAATTGTATTTCTACCTTGCTTCGGCAAAGCGGACCTTTGCACGTCTGATTTTAATCATTGATGTATAGGTCTCGCTGGAACTTATAGTCATTGGCTTTTTTGCTGATGCTATTGCTGTTTTAGTTATTGGTTAACTGTATGGATGGAATAAACCAACACCGCAGTAAATCATTTCTACGCCCTTTGAAATCAGACAGCGATGTTTAATTCATCCAATTAAAAATATATCTAACAACAAGAATCAGGATTCTATTTTTATGAGTAGCCAAATCAAAATATTCTTACAATACAGTGCCGTTGTTGCCTGTTTTTCAATAACCTCACTTTGTCATGCGGATATGAATCAAGTGATAGCACTGATCAATAACCCAGCCTCTGCTCCCGTGATTAGACGTTGTGAAGGCAATATCAATTGCAATGCGTTTGTTGCGATAAGCAAGCAATGGCAATTCATCCCTAAAAATGATCGATTACGTTATTTTATTTATAGCGGTGATCTAAACGCCCTTATTCGAGAGGGTAAAGACTTAAAGGAACAGAAGTTAATTGATATTGATAGCTTTGCTTATCAGGCCTTTGATTATCGTGCTAAAAATTTTAATGATCGATGGTTGTATATCAAAGGATTAGCTGTCCTTAAGTATGTGCAACGTACTCAGTTTAAGCAACTATGATTGATAAATCTGTCTATGTTCCATGCTCAAATTACAAGGAAATCTAGTCATGAAAAAATTAATCATCACACTCACGGTTGTATCAACTTTAACAGCATGTTTTCAGATACCTGAGTCGTCTTCGCCTGATCTTACAAACGAAGCAACTCACGCTCAACCTCAAGTTGGCTCTTATCAAGAAATGCAAGAGAAAGAAGCTGAGGCTGCTGCCATTGCTCATGATCGCTATGATCCTGACAATATTTATAAGGGAGCTGAGAATGTTGTTATTCCACCGCCTCAACTCAAGCGTAAATTATTATCAAGTGAAGCACTAGAGGTTAAGTTCCGCCCTATCGACACTTATCCAAACTTTAACGTCATCAGACAAACTGTTTATGATGTTACGCGTTTAAAAGTCATCTCTGAAATTGAAGATGTACTTGATAAAGTCGAAGTAGATAATCCGAACTGTAAGCTCATTGGTGTAGAACCGTTTACCGTCAAATTTCCTAAAGAGACCTATTATGGAGATGTGTTTAATCTTGTTTTAAAAGGCTGCTCTGCTCAGGAAATCAAGGAGGTTTATCTTTATACCACACATGGAAAATTAACTTACCGTGCCATTGTTGAAGAATAATTTCTTTAAAACAATGACAGGTAAATAAACCCTTTTCTCTGTTTCAGCTCAATGCCTCATATTGAATCAGCGCAAATATTCATCACTAAGCTGAGTTGGAACAGAGCTTTATAAGAAATGAAAAAGAAAATGATAGAGCAAAAAATTGTAGATTTATCTATATCACAAATATCTGCTAAAAAAGCAAATATTTCAAAGCTATAAAATTGGCATATAGTAATTATTGTGAATTATGTTATTTCAAAATTTCTGGTGTTATCCGTATTGACTTTATAAGTTCCATTTAATGTACTGGGCATTATACGAAATAAATTTATAATCCCCCAAATAAAATGCCCGCTTTTAGAATATGCACTTTTGTGATTTTCTTAGCGGACGATTTGGACTAATTTCTTCTTTCAAAAGATATGAATTACTGTTCAATCACCAGCACAAAATTTGGTAACACTACTCCTTTGTTGGTCTTTAGCACACCTACACATAAATTTTCAGGCGCTGAAATAAAAGTGATCCCCGAGAAATCGCCCGTTGATTTACATTTTTTCTGATCTACTTCACTGGGCGCCTCAAGATTTAATTGATGCTGTATATCTAAGACAAGAACCTGTGCTAATGCATCAAAAGCTTTATTTGCTTGTGTAAAAAAGACCGTATTATTATTTGCATCCCATTCAGTTAATGGTGCTTTTTTCTGGCTGATATAATTGTATAAACGCTTTGCAGACTTATTATTGTCAGCAGCATTTTTAAATTCAGCTTTCAATCCAAATACTGCCTTGACATCAGGTTTTTCTTTAAAAGAAAGCCGTGCAAATGGGACAATTTTAACGTCAGAAGCCTGATTTGAAGTCATTAGTTTAAGAGAAGTATCTGCTTGATTCTCCTGTAAAGCCGAGCTAATTTTTTTATTCACGATCTCATCAAATTTAATGGCTTGCTTTAAATTACTGTTAGAGATAGCTGCGCCATTATTTCGTTTATCAATCGCTGTAGCAACACCAACACCAATCAGTCCAAATGCATTTGATGCAGGGTTGGAAAGCGCATTGCTTGCATCTCCGACAGTAATTTGGCTTCCCTCAATAAAATGATCACCGCCACCAGATTCCGTCATCGCTGAAATTTGCTCAGATGATACTGAAATTGTCGTGTTGCTACCTTTTGCAGGGTATTGAATGGATTTGGTTGTTGCACATCCAGTTGCAATCATCACAATGACGATTAGGCTTAAGAAAGACTTATTCATATGAAAACAGGCCTGAAGAATGGTTAATATATTAAAAACATGTGAATTTTTCGATATTGTTAAGCAATAATAAATAATTATTGTGACAAATGATACTGAGAATTATTCATTTTATGCAGATAAAAATTGGTCTTATATTTGAGTACACTAATTTTTATTTTTTACTGATTAACCTTTCATTTTTTTAAATAAAATCTTTTAAATTCCCCGTCCGAATTGGGTAATAGGAGAAATTACTTTCATTTCACTTCAATCTATATCGTTGTTTAGGGCTTTTCGGCTTATCTGGAATAGTACGTTCAATAAGGTTTGCGTCTAACGCAGGATTGAGATAATTCTTTTGGAATGTTGCACGATGGGATAAATTTAATAACTGCATCAACTCAGCCAAGCTATATTCTTTTTCCTGCATAACTGAAATTAAACGCTGAACTTGGTCGCTTACTTGTACGTCAACTTGAGCGCTAACATGATCGCTATCTTGAGCGGTGTTATTTGATTCCAATATCGCATCCAAAATCATCTGCAAAATAAACTCTATAAATGCTGCAGAATCAGTACGGTCTGTGCTTGCTTGTAAAGCCTCATAGTAGGCCTTTTGATTTTGATAAATCAGACTCTCAACAGGAATATTTGCAAAAATAGTATTCCATCGGCTAAGTATCAATGTTTGCCAAAGTCTCCCCATACGTCCATTCCCATCAGCAAATGGATGTATAAACTCAAACTCATAATGAAATACCGAACTCTGAATGAGTGGGTGTTCTTGGCTATCTTTAAGCCATTCCAGTAAATCAGACATTAAACGAGGAACCTGATTCGCTGGCGGAGCCATATGCACCACTTGATCACCAGACATAACACCTACATTGGCATGACGGTATTGTCCAACGTCATCAATCAAGCCTGTCATTAAAGTTTGGTGTGCTTGTAATAAATCTACTTCTTGGCTGGGTTGCCATTTTTGAAATGCTTCATAAGCTTTTATGGCATTACGTACTTCTTGAACTTCTTTAGGCGGTGCAATTACAGCTTTACCATTCAAAATTGCAGTAATTTGTTCTGTGCTGAGGGTATTTCCTTCAATTGCAAGCGAGCCTTGAATTGTTCGGATACGATTGGCTTTTCTCAGTTTTAAGTTGTGTTGGACTTCCTCTAAAGCACTCAAACGCCCTATATTCTCACTGATCTGCGCAATCAGATGAATGATTTTTGATGTGATGGTATAAGGCGGTTGATATTTCATGCCATTCCTAAACAGAAGTAAATACAAAGCACAGTTGATTAAACGCTAAAAGTTTTGTCTTTTATAGGCTATTGAATGCTTTCAGAAATGGCACCCTCTATTTAACCATGACACTATAGGCGAAATAAAAAAATCCTTTACCTCGTCTCAGTTGGCATCACAACATCCGCAGACTGACATACCTCTTGCCACTTGAGTTTAAAATCATCAATGGCTTTTTGTCGGGTTAAAGGTATCTGATAAATCGGTACACCCTTTGCATCGTCAATCATACCTTTTAACAATACCTGTTCTTTTGCAGATAATGCTTCAGGATTAAAATCAACATCATCCAACGATAAACCGTTTTGACGTAACTGCATTAACATTTCGGAGGTCTGTTCAAGTAACTGACATTCTTTAGGAGCTTCAGCATGTGCGACAGAAACCAATAATAATAAAATACTGAATCGTTTCATTCTCAATTGTTCTAGTTTTTACTTAACTTAGTTATACGATATTTGAGCTATTTTTTGAAGCAAATAGATACATATCCACTCAACTAAAAAGACAATTGACTATTTCAATTCAAACTTTCTTGAATTAGTATCAAGTGAAAAGAACTTCTAGCACGATTCAAAGGAGGTGAAATACAAAATAAAAATCATATAGATGTAACGTTCTCTTAAGATAATCATGATGCGGTACTTATTAGCGATTCAAACAAGTTAAAAGCATAAAACTGCTATTCGGGAGTGACAATGAATAACAGCGCCAATTATGTAAGACAAGTCAAAAATGCTAAACGTGGTGGATACACCCCAACTATTGCCAAAGATGTAAATAAGCATAAAATTCAGAAAGCTATCCAATTGATTGAGCAATGGAGAAAACTCGCAAACGAATTGAAACCCCAAATGCAAATAGATATGGCAATCACCCTAGAAGAATGCGCACAAGATCTGGATCATATTTTAAGGAGAAAATAAGTCTATATTTCAAAACTGATAAAGATTTATTGATTTAACCCCAAATACTCAAGGCTTACCCCTCCGTAAGCCTTTTTAGTCGGAAGCTTAAAGCGATTACTAATCGTTGCTCTAGTTGTCATTACTCTAATCGCCGTTACTCTAGCTATCTTTACTATTTTATCTACCTGCAAATTAAAAGCGATAAAATCCTTTGCTCTCTAAAAATCTAAGCATTCATAGCACACGACATTATCAGCTTCTGACCAATACCCGATCGCTAAAGCTATAAATATTAAAGATTATTCAATTGTTTATTTTTTGGCTTGCAATCTTATAAATATTCTGTAAAATTCTCGCCACGTTGCCGGCATAGCTCAGTTGGTAGAGCAACTGACTTGTAATCAGTAGGTCCACAGTTCGAATCCGTGTGCCGGCACCATTTTTACTTAGCCTCGCTTTTTTAGTGAGGCTTTGTTGTTTTTGGCTTAGGCATTTTCTTATAATTTTTTGATGTGCTTGCTATCATCACAAATAATAAAAATCATGTTTTGACTGCGCTGAGCTGTATATATCGAACGATTCCCTCTTCAAATAACCTTTGACAAAGTTTTGCGGTCATTTGTATTTTGACTTGATCTAGCCCTCCACGCTCTGTTTTCGCTCGTGTCGTAATATATTGACTAAAGCCAGCCAATACTGCTGTGGATAGATCTTCTAGCACGATTTGCTCAAGACCATGCTGTTGCAGTGCATGATTTATTTGGGTCGTGGTCATCAGTGATTTTAAATCGACATCAACGGCTTTAAGTAGCCATTTGTATTTCATTTTTTGTTTTGAATTTAAAACTGTGTCTGAAAGCATTAACGCATGAAAACCCAAACGACCTTTTGAATTTAAAATTGGGACAACTGAATTTAAAAATAAATTTAAATCGCTGTGGTAAGCCGCATCAATACACAACACCACATCAAAGGGTTGCGTAAAGAAAAGCGCATTTAAATTTAAAAAAGATTGGCAGTGAATCGCCTTAATCTGCGGGAGTTGTTTTTGAATTTTATCGACACACTGTTGTTGTAACTCAACCGCTTCTAAGTCTTGAATTTGGTAGTGTTCTAACCAGTACTTTAAACTGGCACCTTGACCACAGCCTAGGTCTAGTACCCGATCATGTTGATTAAGCTGTACCGCTTGTGCAAGTCGTTCAGCAAGTTGCTGACAGGCTTGAGGATAAGAGGATGTTGTCTTATCCCAATAACCTAGATTGGTCCAAGCACACTCAGCATTATCTCCTAACATTTTTGCATCGATTGCATATTTATGTTTTGGAAGTTTTTGCTGAATCGCTTGAAGCCATTTCATTTTAAATCATTCACTTATTCAGTTATGAATTCATTAAGTTTTATATGAATTCACTGGGCTTTAATAGCCAAGTTGCGGAGCCACCTCAACTTTAGGTTTTAATCCAACAAATGGCAATGGTGCACCAAAAATTTCTGCGATATGCATTGCAGAAGTTACCGCAGATTCAAGAATTGGCAAACCATCACATGACCATGAGCCGCAATAGAATACTTTACGGTTGGCGACTTTATGACGCGCTTGCAACTCAATATTCAATGCTACTGTTTCAGAATCCACCACAGCACGGGTTAAGGTCACAGTAGAAATAACTTTCTTCGGATCGATGCTGGTCACAGGACGCCATGTTTGGAACACTGGAGATTTACCCACCAAACTTGGTTCAATCGAGTTCAGCCAAACTGTGAATTGTTGTTTGGTAAATTTACGATCCATCATATAGCTCAACACAGCCCAATCTTTACGATTTGGCGGCATCACGGATGCATCGGTATGCATGACCAATTCGCCTTGCTCAAACTTAAATTTTTGCAATAAAGCGATATCATCAGCAAATTGTTGTTTATTTAAAAAGTTTTCTAATTTATTGGTTGGTGTTGCAACCACCACACGGTCAAATTGAAATTGCTCACCTTGTGCATTTTCAACCAGAACAGCACTACCCTGTTCCTCAACTTTGGTGATTTCAGAACCGCTATGAATATCAATACCTTCAATCAATTTATCGACAAAAGCAGGCGTTCCACCGTGTAAACGTAATAAAGCATCACCATCGGTTAATTGCTTTAAGAAGATTAAGAGCGGTTTTGCAGGCCATTCACCAATAGTTTTAGGGTCACAGGTGCAAATGGTATAAAGCACAGGCATTACTGCACCATGCCAAAATACTTCTTCAATGTCATTGTGATTGATAAAATCAGCAAGGGTAATATCTTGATTTTTAGATTTAAAAAATTGAGAAATGGCAGTTTTAAGCTGCAACATCCCTTTGACTAAACGCCAACCATACTGCTTAATCCCTTTACGGTTATTGATAATAGGGAAATTACCAATACGGGTGCGTGATGTGGTCAACCAAGTTTCTGTTTTATCTTCAAATAACCAACTGCATGCCATAAAGGTACGCACTGGAAAGGTTTTTATGCCAAGGTGTGTTGCAAGGCTCAGTGTATTTTTCCATAAATGCTGATTCATCACGCGCAAAGGTGCATCAATTAAACCACCTTCAAACTCAATGCTGTGACTATCCATACCACGACCAGGTAATGCTTCGAAGATGGTAATGTTATGACCTGCATCTTTAAGAATTCTTGCGGTGGCCAGGCCAGCCATACCACTACCAATCACTGCAATATCCAAAGTTATTATCCGTGCGTAACCATTTTTTTTATTATGAGCTATAGCCGATTAAATCGCGGTATTAAAAAGTTCCAGTTTTAACTTTTTTTGTTGGAAATTTTTTAGGAAAAATCTCCATTCCTCGGTGTTTATTTAATTTTAGTGGTTTTAGACCAAGCTCTTGTGCGACACCCTGCTTATACTTGATTGATATTTATATATATAAAAAAATACTGTTAAAAACATACAGATAATTTAACTATTTATTAAAAAAACATTTACAAATGCCAATTTATTAATTATTATTTACAGCATAAAAACGATAAATAATTCACATTTACAATAAAAACAAATAATTATGACAACACACACAATAAAAGAAACTACAGCATAAAAAGGATCTCTATAGTGTGGAATAGAGATCCTTTTTTTTACTTTGAATTTGCTTTTTAAGTAGATCAATTACACCACTTGTAAAATGACGGCATACAAAAAACACTGTAACAACGGATATAAATTAACCAAATGAAATATATTGTGCTTTACTTCACATTTTTAATTAATTATGATGCGCGAATAACAAAACAACCCAATCAAAACAAGACATAATCATTTAAAGAAAAAAACTACAGCGTAAGAGAGCTTCTGTTCAATAAGAGCAAAGCTCTTTTCTTTTTTTTAATTTCTGACCTTTTGGTGCTAAAAATTTTAAATATAAAAAAAGCGGATTTTACAATCCGCTTTTTGACTTCTCGATATCTCATACATGGCTGAACTCATAGACTAAAGACATGCAAGGTATCCGTTATACACAACTACCTTTTATCAATATCAACTAAGCTTCCGCTACAATTTCACCAAATTTGCCATTATTGAAATCGTTAAACGCTTGCACGATTTCTTCTTTGCTATTCATCACAAATGGACCATAGCCTTGAATTGGCTCATTCAGTGGTTTACCTGTAAGGACCAAAAACTTAGCGTCTTGCACTGCTTCAAGTTGAATTGCTGCATCGCCATCTTTTTCAAACATGACAATCGAGCTATCAAGTACCTTTTGTGTACCATTGAGTAGCATTTCACCTTCGAGTACAACCACCAAAGTATTGTGGTCAACTGGCACATGAATAATTTGCTCATGACCCGCTTTAAGCTGACCATCCCAAACATTGACTGGGCTAAAGGTTGAAGCAGCACCTTGTTGTTCAGCATATTTCCCAGCAACCACACGTAAGTGGCCTGCATCATCATCAAAATGAATCACAGGAATATCTTGCGCAGAAATTGCTTGATACTTAGGTTGGGTCATTTTATCTGCCGCAGGTAAATTCACCCATAGCTGAACCATTTCAAAGATTCCACCTTTTTCAGTGAATTCATGTGAATGGAATTCTTCATGAACCAAGCCTGCGCCCGCAGTCATCCATTGCACATCACCTGTTTTAATGGTTCCACCGCCACCATGGGAGTCTTTATGAGTAACTTCACCTTGATAGGCGAGTGTCACTGTTTCAAAGCCACGATGTGGATGTGAACCTACACCGTGCTGTTCATGGCTAGGTGCAAATGTATAAGGCGCTGCATAATCCAATAATAAAAAAGGACTAATCGCTTGACCTAAACGATCATAAGAAAACAAGTTTTTTACAGGAAAGCCATCACCGACCCAATGCATATTTTGATTGCGGTATACACCAATAATTCTTTTCATCTCAATACTCCTATCTCTAGGCTTTAATATGAATCCATTTTAGGTTTTTTAAAGTGATCAATACAGCAATCTACCAATACGCTGAATCCCAAATATAGGATATTCAATAGCGACGGCACAGCGTAGTTTTTAATCAATCATCTTATTTATGAGATTATTAATCTCAGTTTATAGGCTTAATTATCATCATTAAGCCACGTAACATGAAATCCATGCAAAATAATTTGTTTTGTATTTAAGCACAATTTAAATTTTAGTGACTTCAAGGATATAAAAAATGGGAAAACCTTACGTTCGTTTAAACAAAGATGATGCTGCGGTATTGTTAGTCGATCATCAAACTGGATTACTCTCTTTAGTCCGCGACATTGACCCAGATAAGTTTAAAAACAATGTTTTGGCGCTGGCTGCGGCGGCTCAATATTTTAACCTTCCCACCATTCTGACCACCAGTTTTGAAGATGGTCCCAATGGTCCACTGGTACCTGAGTTAAAAGCGCTTTTTCCAGATGCGCCGTATATCGCTCGCCCTGGTCAAATCAACGCTTGGGACAATGAAGACTTTGTCAAAGCGGTAAAAGCAACAGGTAAAAAACAACTGATTATTGCAGGTGTTGTCACCGAGGTTTGTGTTGCCTTTCCTGCACTTTCTGCCCTTGAAGAAGACTTTGAGGTCTTTGTGATCACCGATGCTTCAGGAACATTTAACCCGCTAACACGCGACTCAGCGTGGGACCGTATGAGCAATGCAGGTGCACAATTAATGACTTGGTTTGGTGCCTCATGTGAGCTACATCGCGATTGGCGTAATGATATTGAAGGTTTAGGTACGCTATTTGGTAACCATATCCCTGACTATCGTAATCTGATCAACAGCTACACACAAAACACTTCTCAAAAATAAGACAATCTTTGTCGCTAGGAATGTAAGCCTTTGCATTCCTAGCTTTTGCTTCTGCATTTTATGTGTACAAATTTTAAAATACTTTCCTATTAATGATACTATTCTATCATCAACACACCTGAGATGAAGCTGTGCACTCTTTTGATGATTACTATTATTTCTATCTGGTGGTAAAACATGGTGGATTTAGTGCTGCGAGTGAAGCCAGTAATATCACCAAGTCTAAGCTGAGCCGACGTATTCTGGATTTAGAAGCCAAATTTAATGTAACTTTGATTCAACGCTCAACACGGCATTTTAAAGTCACACCTCTAGGACAAGAATTCTTTGAGGAATGTGCAAAGATTATTGAACAGGCGGATAATGCTCAGAATGTCTTATTAAAACAAGAAATTGAATTACAGGGACTGATTAAAATTAGTTGCCCACCGGTGATGATGGAACATCAAATTCGACCGATTCTAAATCAATTTTTAAAAAAATATCCCAAAGTTCGGGTTGAATTGGCACTCACCAGTCGACGTATCGATGTGCTGCATGACGATATTGATTTGGCTATTCGTACTAATTTTTCAAGCAATGAAGACTCCAGCATTATCGTTAGAGATGTGATTAAAACCACGCACTGTTTAGTGATTAGTCCTGAACTTTTAGGCGATCGTGAAATTCAACATGTCACAGAACTTTGTGAATTTCCAACCATTGTATTAGGTACAGATAAACAGCACTATCATTGGCATTTACATCATATTCAGCAACGAGAAGAAATCGATATTCCGTTACAGCCTCGGGTCAAAAGCAATGACTTAATGGGCGCGTATTATGCGGTACTTGATGGCTTAGGTATTGCTGATCTTCCCTATTTAACGGTAGAACGAGACATTGCTTCAGGGCGTTTAATCCATCTGTTACCAGAGTGGTGTTCCAATATTGGGGTTGTACAGTTGGTTTATGCATCTCGCAAAGGTCAACGCTTAGTCATGGAAAAATTGATTGAAGATTTAGTTGAAGGTATTCGTGCCTATGCACCTCAACACGACGGTTATATTTTATAAAGCCAACAATCGAACAATAAAAAACCAGAAGCTAAACTTCTGGTTTTTCAATTCTAATCCTAGGCAATGATTAGATTTTACCGATCAGATCAATTGAAGGTGCAAGTGTTGCATCGCCTTCTTTCCATTTTGCAGGACATACTTCACCTGGGTGTGCGTGCACATATTGCGCTGCTTTCACTTTACGCAGTAATTCTTGTGCATCACGTCCAATGCCACCGGCATTGATTTCAATAATTTGGATTTTACCTTCAGGATCAATCACGAAAGTGCCACGATCTGCAAGACCTTCAGCTTCAATCAACACTTCAAAGTTTTTTGCCAAAGCCCAAGTTGGATCACCCACCATTGGATATTGGATCTTTTTGATTTCATCTGAGTTGTCATGCCATGCCTTATGGGTAAAGTGTGTATCAGTAGAAACTGAATAAATTTCTACACCCATTTTTTGGAATTCAGCATAGTTATCTGCTAGGTCGCCTAACTCTGTTGGGCAGACAAAAGTAAAGTCAGCAGGATAGAAAAATACCACAGACCATTTACCCAAGAAGTCTTTTTCAGACACTTCGATAAATTCACCATTTTTATATGCAGTTGCGTTAAATGCTTTAACTTCAGTATTGATCAAACTCATTTGGTCTTCCTTCAATAGGTTTCAGGGATTGCTTATCTGTGAAATCACTATACGAAAAATTATTAAATCGGTAAAACTGGAGTTTTTAATAAAAATAATCGGTTTTATAGATTTATTTTTCCAATCTGTTGGCTTGGTTTGATCGAAATATTATTTCAAACTTTGCTTGACCTTTCGCCGTTTACTCTATAGATTTTCTTTTTGAGTGGACTTTAAAAAATGACGTTCTCAATTCTTTTGGAGCAATTCCAAAACCTTCCTTTTGGTACAGACGCTTTTAAACAACTGAAAATAAACTGTGAATCTCAAATTGCTCATTCTGAGTCTGATTTTGAGAAAACGGCGATTTTTATGATTTATGGTTTTGCCAAAAACTATGTCTTACTTTATGAAGATCAAGCCATTACTGCTGAATTTGCAGCAAAAGCAAAAAACCAATTGCTAGGCTATATGCAGCAACTGGACACAGCAATTCAGACTCAAGATCGTGCAACCATTCTTAATCACTTAGATCAAGTCACAGCGCACTATATGCAAAGCTCACGAATTTTTTAATCACAGCATCCATGATTTAACAAGCTTGGTTATTCAGCCTTGTTGTTGCTGATATACGCTTTCTAAACTGCACCAAGCCGCATGTGCCAATGCTGCTTGGTAAACTTTTGGCGTGGCTTTCACTTTACCTGACAACCATGCCCGACAATAACTTTCTGTCGATCCAACCATAAATGACAATAATAATTCATGGGGAATGTTCTTGATCACCCCATAATCGGGTTGCTGTTTCATCCAAGCCAATAAGTGCTGATTACGTAAATGATTCTGCTGTTTTAGCTGATCCCGTTGAGTACTTTTAGAAATACTAAAATTGGCAGTATATAAAAATCTGGCGAAATCAGGATAATCCATCACCCAGTCTATATAACTTGCTGTCATCACTTGGATACCCTGCTGTAGACTTTGTGCAGACAATAAGGCTTGATCACGGCGTTCTGCTTGGTCTTCTATGGCTAAAATATACAGGGCGGCCACTAAACCTTCTTTATTTTTAAAATGGTGATAAATCGCCCCCACACTGGTTTGCGCACGTTCACGGATCATTTCTATTGTTGTCGTTTCAATCCCATATTCTAAAAAACAGGCTAATGCTTCCGTTAAAATCACACGTTTTAATTCTGCACGACGTCCACTATAACGACGTTCCAACAAACTTTGATTATTCATGTACAGCCTTTGATTTTATTTAAGCATTTTCTATATGACATTTTACGCGATTCAAATCGTCTGTCGAGCCAATAACAGAATTTAATTCTGTATTAGAATATTATTCTGTAAACTAAATAATATTCTGTAAACTAAATAAGGAATACAACAATGAGCCAAACCCTAAAACTGTGGAATAGATTTAAAAATAAGCCCGCTGGCAAATGGACCTTTTCAAAATTATTGTGCTTAAAAGCGCCTTATTTCAGCAGTATTTCACCTGTTTTTGAACGACTCGAAACGAATTATGCTGAAATTAAAATTAAAAAACACCGTGCTGTACTCAATCATATTGGTACAGTCCATGCAATTGCCATGTGTAATATGGCTGAGCTTGCTGGCGGAACCATGACCGATGTAACCGTGCCTTCCACACACCGTTGGATTCCCAAAGGGATGACAGTTGAATATTTAAAGAAGGCTGAAACTGATTTAATTGCGATTGCCACGCCTGTTGAGCGCAATTTTCAGTGGAATCAAGGTAGTGATTATTTGGTCAATGTAGAGGTTAAAGACACGCACAATGATCTGGTATTTAAAGCTGTGATTACCATGTGGGTTTCAGAAAAAAAGTGATTGTCTAAAACCAAATCATGAAGTTCATAAAAAACCCTTTGTTTTCACAAAGGGTTTTGATAAAGCTTGACCGTTTTTATCAATTAAAACGGTAAGTCATCATCCAAATCCGCAGGCGCAGCAGTAGGTGCTGATGGTGCAACTGCAGGTTTAGGCGATTGAAAACCTTGGTTTACATTGTTTCCGCCATTGCCATAGCCACCTTGTGGATTGGCATTGCCGTAACCACCGCCTTGATTACCTTGATTCGCATAACCGCCACCGCCTTGGTTGTTGTTAAAACCACCTTGCTGGTTGTTATTGAAACGTGGTTGGTTATAACCACCATTGTCAGCAGCAGCGCCTTCACCTTGTTGACGGTTGTTATCAAGCATCTGCATTTGTTCGCCACGAATTTCAGTGGTATAGCGCTCTTGACCATTTTGATCCGTCCACTGACGGGTACGTAAAGAACCTTCAATATAAACTTTTGAACCTTTACGTAAATACTGCTGTGCAATCTCACCTAAACGGTTGTGCAATACAATACGATGCCATTCCGTTTGTTCTTTTCTTTCACCGGAATTTTTGTCTGTCCAAGATTCACTTGTCGCAATTGAAAATTGAGTGAGAGAACCCCCATTTGGGAAAGTTTTAGTCTCAGGATCACGACCTAAAGTACCAACTAAAATAACTTTATTTACACCACGCATTAGATGTTATCTTCCTATTCGATTCTATGTTTTACTTTATAAGAGTTATGTTTAAATGGCTACCTCTTTCCCAAACAACTGCGTTAAATGTTGTCGCGCAGCATCATCAATTTGCTGTTTATCAACTTTTATATACGCAACTTGCTGGTCAGACATAACCACAACTTCCTCAATACCACGAATTGACAACAACTGAGAAGTCCAATTATCGGTTTGTTTATCCTCAGGCAATCGTAATACGATTGATGTTAAATATCGTGGTTGAGCTAGCCCAAAACTAATGAGCAACCAAAGTATAGCAATAGCTGATAAGACACTCCAACCCATTGTTGTATTATTGAGCAAAATTAATTGTCCACCGAGTGTCCCACCAAAAAAAGCCCCTAAAAATTGAGCACTTGCATTGACACCCATCGCTGTTGCTTTGGATTGAATCGGTGCTGCTTTAGACAGCCATGAAGGGAGTAATGCTTCCATGACATTAAAGGCAATAAAGAACAATCCAAGGCCTAACAACAAGATATATTTGGATTCATAACCAAAAATCAGAACGACTAATCCCGCGATAATTCCTGCAATTGCAGTCAGAAAAATGCTGCGCATTTTACGGTATTTTTCAGCCAGAATAATGCTCGGAAATGCAAAGAACAGACTAATGACCAACAAAGGCAAGTAAACAATGCCATGTTGTGCCAAAGGGATCCCCGCAAAATTGATCAATTGAGAAGGCACATAAACAAACATTGCAGTAAGCAATAAGTGCAGCGCAAAAACTGAAACATGCAGACGATTTAAATCGCCCATTTTTAAGACTTGTTTGAGCTGATGCAGATAACCTTGTTTAAAGTTTTTATGGTGACGTGTAGTTTTAGGCACCATAAACAACATGAGGATTGCCAATAATCCCATGATTGTTGTTACCCAGAATAGTCCTGAAATTCCCACCAAACTGGTGAGCCAAGGCCCTAAACTAAAAGCCACAACAAAAGACAATCCGATACTCATACCCATCACAGCCATGGCTTTGGTTCGATTCTCTTCGCGGGTGACATCCGCCAGCAAAGCCATAACAACCGCAGATACAGCGCCAGCGCCAGCAATCGCACGGCCAATAATGACCCCATAAATGGTTTCAGACATTGCCGCAACAGCACCACCTAAAGCAAATAGCAGTAAGCCAAAAACAATCAAAGGTTTACGACTAAAACGATCTGCCCATAAGCTAAAAGGAATTTGCAGAAGTGCTTGGCTGAGACCATAGACGCCGACCGCTAAACCGATCAAAGCAGGTGTGGCATACTGATAAGACTGACCAACCACCGCAAACACAGGGATAATCATGAACAACCCCAACATGCGTAAAGCAAAAATACTACTTAATGCAAAGGTCGAGCGGCGTTCTAAAGGATTCATCATATCTACTGGCTTATCAAAACTGGCGAGCTAATTATCAAACACATCATCGCATATTGTGGCAACTTTGTGGAAACATTGAGCATAAAAAAGAGCACTGTTAAAGTGCTCTTGTATTGTAATCTCTTTTCTTAAAAAAGGATTAACTCTGTTGTTCAATTCGCTTGTTATATTGAATCGATGCAATCACTGCCCAAACAATAAAGGCAACACCAATCAAACCTGTTACCACCTCAGGTACATGTAAACCTGTACCACTTGCAATCATGATAAATGCCAAAGCACCAATGGCATAATGCGCACCATGCTCAAGGTAGATATAGGCATCAAGTGTACCTTTATCGACCAAGTAAATTGTCATTGAACGAACAAACATCGCACCAATGGCCAAACCGAGCATAATGATGACAACATCAGAGGTGATCGCAAATGCGCCGATCACGCCGTCAAAACTAAACGATGCATCTAAGACTTCTAAGTAAATAAAGCCACCAATACCCGCTTTGATGACACCAGTAGGTGCACCATTGGCATCATGACCCACAGCATTGCCGTCTTCATCCACTTCTGGCTCGCCACCCAGTAAATGACTGAGTACTTGTACCCCGATATAAATCACGATGCCCCAGATACCTGCCATTGTGACCACAAGGCGTTTCGCTTCATCTACATTTGCAGCCATAATCAGCAATGCCACTAAAGCAAGGAATACCGACATTGCTGGTACATTGGCCAAGTTGGCTAAACGCTTTTCAATCCATTTAAACCAATGGGTATCTTTGCCTTCATCCAAGAAAAAGTTTAAAAATACCAACAACAAGAATGAACCACCAAAAGCGGCAATTTCAGCATGATGTGCCAATAATTTTTCTGAGTATTGAATTGGATCATTTAATGCCATTTTCACAACATCAAACATGCCCATATCCGCTGTGACTGCAACAATCACAACAGGAAATACCAGTCGCATACCAAACACAGCAATCAAAATACCAACGGTTAAAAAGATCATTTTCCAGAAATGATCCCAATTACGCAGTACAGATGCATTTACAACAGCATTGTCAAAAGACAGAGACACTTCCATCACAGCAAGAATTGCCGTAATAGTCAGTGCAGAGAGCATGGCTTGCACGCCTGCATTTGGACCATGGGTAAAGCCCCAATATGCAGAGATTGCCAAACACACGATCGTAAAAAATATTGAGAAACCAAAATGTTTCATCATGGGAATTCGACCTACGGAGAATAGTTTTTGAATCAGAAAACTGAAATAAAAATCGCGTTTTTAATGCGCACATTATGACGACTTTTTCACATTTATCCAAAGTTCTTTGTCATATTTTTATGCAAATACAGCCGAATTTTCTGCATTCAAATACCTAAAGCAATTTAGAGTTGTTATAGTCTTGCAAACTGAAATCATTTTATAACTTGAATCATTGCATAGGAAAATGACATGTCTTTTTCTCAAGACGTATGGCAACGTAATCTTGCTTTATATAACAAAACTTTAGCGCTTCCATTTAATCAAGAACTTGCGACAGGCTCATTAAACAAGGAAGCTTTTTGTCATTATGTGATTCAGGATGCGCATTATCTGGTGGCTTATGGTCGTGCATTGGCTGTCTGTGGTGCAAAAGCATTTGATGCTGACGATATCATCCAATTTACCCAAGGTGCGAAAGAAGCGATTGTGGTTGAACGTAGCCTACACGATGGATTTATGAAAGATTTTGGGATTAGCAAAGCTGACTTTGAGAATACCCCGCTTACCCTTGCCTGCCATCACTACACTGCTTTTTTAACTGCGACGGCTTGGTCTGAAAGCTATCCTGTGGTTTTGGCTTCGTTACTGCCTTGCTTCTGGATTTATGCAGAAGTTGGAAAAGATATTGTGAGTAAATCTATTGCCAATAATCCATATCAAGCATGGATCGATACCTATTCAGGTGAAGAGTTTAACGAAGCAGTTAAAAATGTTTTAGCAACGATTGACCGTATTGCAGAACATTGCGATGCAGATACCCTTGAGAAAATGCATAAAGCCTATACCAAAGGCGCTGAATTAGAATGGCTATTCTGGGATAGCGCTTATCATCAAAGACAGTGGTTGGGCTTAGATCAGTAATACAATTTTATTGAAAATTACCAATGTATATAAAGATGAATAATTAAGCTACTTCATGTATTACATCTACAACTATCCCTCATAAAACTGAGGGATAGTCTCAATAAAAAAGAGTGCCAAAGCACTCTTTACTCGTAACAGAATATATTAAAATGCTATTTTAAATTAATCTGATAAATTGCTGTACTGCCACTGACTTCATTGCCCACAATCAACATAGGTTTTGAATTTGGTGAATCTTTGGCAGAGACAAACGTCAGTCCTTCAGGACCTAAATCACTTTTCTCAATCAGAATCTGCTTGCCATCCTTGTTTAAGATCGGCTGACCTTTAGCATCTTTATAAACCTGATCCTGTTTAAAGGTACGATTATTAAAATACTGTATAAACACAGGCTTTTGTGGATTACTAATGTCGTATACCATAATCCCACTTTGGCGCTCTAAGCCGATAAAGGCAAAGGTTTTTTTACCAATCGTACCTAGCGCTAAACCTTCAGGCTCAGGCCCTTTATTGTCACTTCGGTCATCAAAAGCCGCCGCTTCATGATCACTATTAAAGTAATTTGGAAATAGCTCAGCAACTTTACGCTCAAATTCACTGCCTGAATCCCAAACTAACTTGCCTTGTGCATCCCATATACTGAAAGAACGTGCGCCATAGCTATAAAGTTTACTATAGGTCAATAATCCATTGGCATCCAATTTTGGTGAGCCATCCGTGTTGGTTTGATAACCCATATTCCAAGCAATGTTTAAACGTCCTAATTGTGTATCATCACGGCACATGCCCGGATCAGTCGCTGTTGCACCACAATAGGCAAAAACTGTGGCGTCTAGTTTGGCCCCTTTTACACCCGCAACAAGATTGGTCAAATGAGCAGGATAATCGCCTTTATTATTGAAACCTTTGACGTTGAATAAATGCTTCATTCGAATTGCTTCTGCAAAACCTTGACTTTGATCTCCAGCATAATATGCAGTTGAGTCCTTCAACCATTCACGTGAATCACCTTCATTGGCGGTGACTAAATAACTCGCTCCATTGGCTTGATAATGGGCAATTGAATCAGGTTGATACATCCCCACCAAACCTGGCCAAGCTTGGATATTAATTTTTCCATCTTTATCACTGACATCTAGCGCATTGTTAGCAAGCCCATGATCTTTATAACCTAATGGAAAAATATCGGTCACTTTTTTAGCGACGATATCAATTTTGGCAATGGCATTATTTTCTTGTAAGGTCGCCCAAGCGGTTTTTCCATCATTGCTGATGGTGATGTACTCAGGTTCTAGATCCTGAGCCACCGTCGCTTTAGGACCAAAAATACGTACACCCGCTTTAATCAAATCGGCTTTTTTATCATTAAACGCTTTAAAATCGGCAAGGCTGGCGATTGGTCGTTGAATATTGCTGATATCAATAATGCTGATTGAACCTTCGGGATCGATACTATAGTCATCATTGGGTTCAGCCTCATTTGCCACCAAAACAGTTTTACCATCGGGGCTAAATGTCAGCATATCAGGCAAAGCACCAACTTCGACTGTACTGATCAATTTCAAATCTTTGGCATTAAAAAAAGCCACAATACCCTTATCTGTTTTTTGTTTGGCTTGAACAGCAAGTGCCACAATGCCATTTTTAATCGCAACTGAATTTACTTCAGAATCAGCTAAAGCTTCACGAGCCGAAAGCTCACCAATATGCACAGGTGTTTCGGGTTTAGACACATCTAACACATCAACCAAACCCTTTTTGGCATTGACCACAAATACCCGTTTTGTTGTTGCATCATATGCGGGAATCTCTGCTGCACTTTCAGCAAAAATACCCGTTTCATAACGCCCCAATAAGCTTAAATTAATGCTTTCAGGTGTGGTTTCTTCAACCGTTGGCGTTGTTGTTTTATTATCATCATTACATGCCACTAAGCCAACAGAAAGCATTGCTAAACACAATGCAGAAACTTTTATGTTCATAAACAGCCCATTTTTTGTTTAATTTGGCTTAATGTATTCATCACGGGTGTAAGTTCCATGACAAGCAGATTACAGTTTCATGGCAATTTCTTGAACATTCAATTGGGTATCACGCATGATTCAATATAAAGCAACGATTTCATACAGATTTAGTCAGATGATTGTTTTAAAATATTCACAAAATGGGATTATTTAAGTTCTATGACGACTACGCCATCGCACAGTAAACTCCAACCTAAATTTTATTTATTGGTTTTTTTAGTTTCGATCGGCTTTTTCATGCAAGGCTTAGATACCACGATTATCAATACCGCTTTGCCTGCTATGGCAGAAAGCCTGCAAGAAAATCCATTAAAAATGCATGGCATCGTGATTAGCTATGTCTTGGCAGTTGCTGCATGTATTCCTTTAAGTGGTTGGTTGGCAGATCGCTTTGGGGTACGAAATATTTTCTTTGCAGCAATCGTGATTTTTACCGCTGCCTCATTGGGCTGTGCACTATCCAATGACTTCAATCTGCTTATTGTATTTCGAGTTATTCAAGGTATCGGTGGCGCATTACTGGTTCCAGTCGGGCGACTCGCCATGTTAAAAATCATCCCTCGTGAGCAGTTTCTTTCTGCAATGAGTTTGATGAGCTTAGCAGGCTTACTCGGTCCATTAATGGGCCCGATCTTAGGCGGTTGGTTGGTTGAATATGCCTCTTGGCACTGGATTTTTTTGATTAATTTACCCATCGGTATTTTAGGCACTTTTGTCACCTTTAAAGCTATGCCCAATGTGGCTGAAGCATCAGTAAAATCCTTTGATTTCAGTGGCTTTATCCTATTGGCAATTGCAATGGTGGGCATGGCTTTAGGGATTGAAAATATTGCCAGCAATGAAATCTCCAGAAGCCTGAGCTTAGGCTTACTTTTCGCTGGGATAATCTCAGCCTTGGTCTATGCCTATCATGCCCATACCCATAAAAATGCATTGTTTCGTAGTCGACTGTTTAAAAATAAAATCTATACCATTGGTGTACTCGGTAATTTCTTTGCGCGCTTTGGTGGGAATGCGGTTCCCTTTATTTTGCCGCTGATGCTCCAAGTTGCATTTAAAATGGAACCTTTTATGACTGGGGTAATGATGACCCCAATTGTACTCGGTTCATTATTTTCTAAACCCATCATTCGCCCGATTCTACAACGTACTGGTTATCGTCCATTTCTACTGGTTAATACCTTATTGATCGGTGCATGTATTGCCAGTTTTGCGTTACATACAGCGGATACCCCGACATGGTTAGGTGTAGTGCATTTCTTTATTTTTGGTGTACTCAACTCATTACAGTTTGTGACCATGAATACCCTTACGCTTAAAGATCTCCCACAACAGGATGCCAGTAGTGGGAATAGCTTTTTATCGATGATTATGATGTTATCAATGAGTATTGGGATCGCTTTGGCAGGTACTTTACTCAATGCATTTACAGGCTATTTTAGTGAAGCGCATATTACACAAGCATTTCACTATACCCTGATTTGCTTAGGTGCGATTAACATCATTACGGCGTTGATATTCTTTCAAATTCCCAAAGATGCGCAAATTTAAGTGTTGCAATTTTTATTCAGCCATCGTTTTTTAGAACCAAAGCACGTTAAACTGATCCATCTGGATATTTAGAAAAACCATGTCAAAATACGCTGCGAAAAAACACAAACAGCAAAAAATCACTCGCAATAGCTCAGTTTTAGCGATCGCACTTTTCTGCTGCGCCATACTCGGCACTTTGTTTTTTGTTCATAATAATGCTGCCTTGGCTGAAGCCTATCCGATTAAAGGTTTCGATGTTTCACATCATCAAGGTGATATTGATTGGAAAAAAATTTCTCCGCAGCACTATCAGTTTGTCTATCTTAAAGCCACTGAAGGTGGCGATTATCAAGATGATAAGTTTCAGCAGTATTGGTTAGAAGCACGTGAACGTGGTCTGCGCGTGGGGGCTTATCACTTCTTTCGTTTATGTCGTGATGGTGACATTCAAGCACAAAATTTTATCAAAACAGTGCCAAATAAAAGCAATGCCTTGCCCCCTGTGATGGACTTGGAATATGACAGCAGTTGCATAAACATCTATACCAAAGAACAATTAATCAAACACATCAAAAGTATGCATGATCAATTGCAAAAGCATTATGGTAAACAACCGATTTTTTATACCTCTAAAATCTTTTACAACATGGTACTCACAGGTGAGTTTAAAGATACACCGATTTGGATTCGTGAATATAAAGATAAGCCAGATTTAAAAGACCAACGTGCATGGACATTTTGGCAACAGAGCAACCAAGGCAAAATTCAAGGCATCGAGAAAAATGTCGATTTAAATGTATTTTATGGTGACGCAAAACAATGGCAGCAGTTTTTACAGAAAAATAAGTTGAATTAAGCATAATCAAGATCATTCATGACATAAGCTGTCGCATATTCTTTACAAAATTTAAATTCATCAATAGAAACAAATCAAGATCGGTTAGAATAATCACACAGCGTTTCAACACTGTGTAATTCATGAGAAAAATCATCCATATTGACATGGATGCATTCTATGCATCTGTAGAGCTACTCGACCGTCCTGAACTAAAACACTTACCTGTGGTGATTTCCTCACATCATCCTCGGGCTGTGATTGCTGCTGCATCCTATCCAGCGCGTCAGTTTGGATTACGCTCCGCCATGTCGATGTCACAGGCAAAAAAACTCTGCCCTCAAGTCTATGTGATTGAACCGAATTTTGAAAAATATCGCGATGTTTCTGTCAAAATTCATGAAATCTTTCAGAAATACACTGCGCTTATCGAACCTTTATCTTTAGATGAAGCTTATTTAGATGTCACTGAAAATTTACAAAATATTCCCAGTGCAACTGAAGTGGCGGAACGAATTCGAGCCGATATTTTTCAACAAACAGGGCTTACGGCTTCGGCAGGTGTGGCACCGAATAAATTTCTTGCCAAAATTGCCTCGGATTGGAATAAACCCAATGGCATTTGCATCATTAAACCGACCCAAGTTCAACATTTTATCCATGATTTACCCCTGAAAAAAATTCCCGGTGTCGGTAAAGTCACTCAGGAAAAACTGAAAAGCTTAAACTTAGAGACTTTGGGGGATTTGCAAAAAATTGAAGAAAATATACTGATCCATCATTTTGGCAAATATGGTAGACAGTTGTTTTTATATGCCCAAGGTATTGATGATCGCCCAGTACAAGCCGAACGACAACGTCAGCAAATTTCCAAAGAAACCACATTTGATGATGATCTCAGCCTTGAACAGTGTTCAATCTATTGGGACAATTTAATTGAACGTGTTTGGCTCAGTTTAGAAAAAAAACACATGCAGGCTCGCGGTGTCACCGTTAAGTTAAAACTCAAGAATTTTCAAGTTTTACAGCACAGTAAAAGTTTTAAAACCGCACTTCAATCACAGCAAGAAATGGTTCAGGTCATTCAAATATTATTAAGTGAAATGCAAATTCCTGAGCATTTCCAATTCCGTTTAATCGGAGTGGGTTTGTATCAACTGACCGATCAGCAAGATGAAGCACAATTGTCATTATGGTAAACATAAATGAAAAAGACATGTGCGACATCAGCTTAAATCTTTTACTTTATATCAGAAATAAAATCGTGAATTAATCTAGCCACTTGATTGGCGTGTACATTGGCCAAATCATGTTGACCTTGTTCAATGATATGCAATCTGGAATGCTGGATTTTTTCATGCAAATATTTACCCACGCCCACAGGGCTAATGGGATCTGCATCTCCCCAAAGCAACAGGACTGGGCACGCTATTTTGTATAATAAATCATCTAAATGGGATTGATGATCGACAAACCAATTGGGCACCGCAAATGTTTGCTGGTAATCGCCTCGCCAATCGGCAACCTGAAAGGGGCTTAAATCAATTCCACCAGAGCTTGCAACCAAAACCAAAGCTTTGATCAATTCAGGTTTTTGTAATGCTGCTTGAACTGCAAAAACCCCTCCCATAGATTGAGCAATCACAATACAGGGCTGTTGAATTTGGTCAAGAATATAACCCTGTAAATCGTCAAAACTATCAATATGCGGATGCTCTGGATGCCCAGCAAAACTTGGATAGGCCATCACTGTTTTTTGATGATCGGCTGAAAGCTGCTGCATAACAGGTTGCCAAAACGCTGTACTTCCCGATGCACCTGGTAAAAAAATTAAATGCATTCAGCCATCACCTTGATATACAAAATTTAATCATCACTCTTTAGTTTAGCGCGTTGAAAAGCAGGACGCTGCTGAATTCGTTCAGCATATGCAGCCAGTCGAGGAGTTTTATTTTTGGTACGTTGTTGCATGGCAATCACGGGAAAACTCATTTGAATGTCGGCAAAAGAAAACTCACCTGCGGCATAATCATGTTGACTAAAATAAGCTTCCAAAAAGGCTGCATGTTCTTTTAAACGAGGATTGCTAAAGCCGCCACGGACACCTTCTGAAATTTTCTTTGCAATTGGGCGAATTAAAAAAGGAACATGTTTGGGCATATTGGTCATGACCAAGGTCATCAACAAATAAGGCATTAAAGAACCCTCGGCATAATGCATCCAGTAGTTATATTGCATTAAGTCTTTAGGATTCTGAGGCTTAAACTGATTTTTTGTATCATAAGTTGCTTGAAGATAATCCAAAATCACAGCAGATTCTGCAATGGTTAGATCACCATCGGTCAATACAGGTGACTTTCCAAGCGGATGAACTGCTTTTAACTCAGGGGGTGCAGCAAAAGTAGGCAAGCGTTTATAGTACTTAATCTGATATTCAAGCCCCAGCTCTTCTAAAGCCCAAATAATACGGAGTGAACGAGATTGATCTAGGTGATGTAATGTAATCATTGTATTGCCTCAGTTTTTATCCTTCGACTATAAATTGATCTCAACTTTTCAACAATTCTATTACTGTATTTAAATCATTTTTTTATCAACTTTGTTTATACTCTAGATTCAATATTGGTTATTCTGAGAATAAAAATGAAGTCACTTATCCCGTTAATTTTCTTCTTTATTTGTTCAAATCTATATGCATATCAACCCAAGCTTATGTTACTGGGATCTCTTGAGAATAAGGGTGAGTCCTTTATTGATGTAAATGCACATCAAAAAATTCGTGATTCGTTTAAGCAAGCTGTCATCTATGAAAAATATGCCAACCCTATTAAAGATGAGCAAAGTGTAACATATCAATCGGTTATTAAACAGCTTATTGTAGATTGTAAAGAGAAAACCATTGCCATTCGGGGTGCTGACTACTTTGCAGGAAAAACATCAAATAGCAAATTAGTGAAAAAATTTGATGACATTACCTTGAGCCATGATGGTGAAACGGGGGCCGCTTTTTATTCCTTTGACGACTTAGAGTTTAAAGCCTTGAATCAAGATAAGTTCTATAACAAAATTTATGCAAACACCTGTAAATAATCAATAAAAGCAACTTTGTATAATCTTAATGACAGAAAAAAAAAGATATTTTGTTTTTATACAAAATATCTTTTATGGATCAGCGACAACGGTCATCTTTTACATAGCCGTTTTTATATAATCGTGGTATTGATTTCCACACTACGCAATAAGGTCTTGGTCACTGGAGTTTTTTGGCAAATGTCTAACACTTTTTGATGCAACTCTTCAGACAAAGGAGTGGCAAAAGACAAGCGACGCTCGACCCATTCTTTCCCCTCTTTATTGGCATTAAAATCAGCTTCAACTGTAAACTCACCCAAATCAAGACCTTTGTGTTGCGCATACATACGCAATGTAATCATGGTACAAGAAATTAAACCTGAACAAATAAAATCATAAGGCGCTAAGCCCTTGTCTTGCCCACCGAATGATTCTGGTTTGTCGGTAATCAGTTGATGTTTTCCACTCACCACCTCACCTGACCATGGTTCTGGATAGGTTTTTACCTTTGCATTTGCAATAATTGCCATTTTATTTTCCTTGAATCTTTAAATTTTTAGTGAATGCCCGTTTAAATAAAACTTTGTAAACGCAACACTTGCGCTAAAGGATGATCAAGCACGCCTTTAACGCAAATTATTTAGTTTGAATCCATGTCTAAAGATCGACAATGCGCAATGCAGCACATCACTTCGATGCTCGCATCTTGTCTGGGAATGCCGGTGCTTCTAAACGTGGACCATCATAATCAGGGATCGTTCCAAAACGCGCATCCTGATTCGCCCATTGTTCTGTTGCCGTTTTTAGTTCTTCCTGTGTTCTGCCCACAAGATTCCACCACAGTAAAATAGGCGACTCAAAAGGTTCACCACCTATCAACAGTAAACGCGAGCCTTTTGGTAATTCAACCTCAATCTGTGAAATTCCAGGTTCTATCACCACCATATTGTCACTATTTAAATCATGACCATTTACTGTTGCTTCACCTTCTAATGCCATAAATCCATATTCAAAATGAGGATTCAGTGGAATACGTGTCTTGGTTGATTCTTTTGCAAAAAAATCGATCCCGACTAATTCCGTATGCACTTTGACAGGAGATTTGGTATTCATGAATTCACCGACTAAAACTGTAAATTCAATATGGTCCTGCTCTACAATGGGTAATTCTGGATAATGATCAAACTGCGGTGCCATATTGATCTTATCATCAGGCAATGCAATCCAAAGCTGTGCAGCATGCATTCTCGTTTCAGTATCGGGAGCAACTTCTGTATGGGAAATTCCATAACCCGCAGTCATCAGATTCACTTGTTTAGGACGAATCAATTGTTTAGAGCCGATGCTGTCTGTATGCATCATCGTCCCTTCGATCATCCAAGTGAAGGTTTGTAATCCAATATGCGGGTGCGGTCCAACATCCAATCCATCTCCCTGAGGAAATACGACTGGGCCAGCGTGATCTAAAAAGCACCATGCGCCAATCATGCGTTTTTGACGACTGGGTAATGCGCGTTTAATGACGGTGCCTTTGCCTATTTCTGCTGAACGGATTGGAAAATCTTGAATAAACTGATTCACATATTTTTCACAATCGTCAGAGTTAGAAATCTCGGTATAGTTGGTATTGGTCATTTTGTTATCCTAAATTTGTCCATCAGCTCAGGACGTTATTTCAACATCTACAATTTCATTTTATTTAGCTTATCGGTTTTATATACATCGACCTATAGCTATCTTAATACGCTGAATACCATGAATAGGACAATAATAGTTTGGTTTTTGTTATGCAGTTTCTGATTACAAAATCTGGGAGCAATACTTTACCGAGTTGCATATTCACATTGAAATGTTTATAGACCCACCATCACCCTATGACATGTTCAAAGCCTTGATCGAATTAAGCAGAAGGTGGTGGCGTAAGATCTACAAATAAGCCTGTGAAACGGCGAACCAGAGGTAAAAAAATTAATACTGTGGGAAAGGCAATCATCCATGAAAATAGCCAGACGCTAAACCATTTTGCAAAAAATCCATCGAACCACCCCACATTTTTCCATAAATTAATCATGGAAATGGTCGCACTCATCAAAGCTGAGAGTATCAACGGCATAATCCACCCTGCATATTTTGCTGGTAATTTCGGAATTCCAGCAAAAATCATGGCAGGTTTATGTTGATCGCGTCTATTTCCGATCTTGATCTCTGGTTTTAAATCACGCATTTTTCTTGACGTTCTGCTTTAAGTTTTTCATAAATTGTTTAACTGCGGGTTCAAAGTCTTGAAATAGCACATGATCACGGTGGGTAATCATCACCTCTAAAAAGAGTTTTAATCCTACCGCAAACGCTTTGGTGGTTTCTTCATCAAAAAACTCAGCAGCTTTTAAGTGTTCTACGATTTGGAAAATATCATCGTGATTGCCCACGTTAAATTCGATATTTTCATTGTAGATTGATGGATGACCTTGCGCATCTGCAAGATGTTGAACAGTTACATAATATTGATGTTGTTTCATAAGATTTCTCTAACTTGTTAAATATTCGACTGGGTTTAATGTAGGGCCGTACTAAATTTAATATCCAAAACATCAATATCAAACGCTTGAAAAACCTGTTCCAGTGAAGCGATCAAAGACGCTTTATTGATCTGGGTTAGGTCGGCACATTGGATATTGAGTGACTCCACTTCGGATAAATAAGGCAAAGCATATTTGGCTTCATCTCTGCCATGCAGATTTTGCGTAATCAAACCGACTTTCTCTAAATCGCTCACCACTCGATATATGGTCGATAAGCTGATCTGCTTATTTTGTACATATAACTGCTGATAAATCTGCTTTGCGGTCAGTTGTGCTTTTTGGTCCAACAGTGCTTTGAATACAATCACTCTTGCTTGGGTCACTTTTAAATTTGCATGACGCAGTTTTTGTTGTACCTCAATACTCATGTCTCACCTAAACCTTCTATTGCCCTATTATTGCCCCATTATTGCACTGTTATAAACGTCCAATTTCTACTGCAGCTTGATCAATTTTTTCAGCGACTTGTCTAACTTGCTCCGCATCAAAATCTTTACCCTTGAGCTTTAGGCGTAATGATGTTTTTAAGTTTTCCATCGCACGATGAATATCCAAATATTGGTCGTTTTCATGAATTTCGCGTCGAGTTTCTAAACGCTCTAATAAGTGTTGGATATGCGCATGCTGCTCTTTTAAATGTAATTTTCCAGCATCAGTAATCTGATATTGCTTACGATCACCTTCTGTATTTTCAGCATGCACAAAACCAATTTCTTCAAGATAGGTCAGGGTTGGATAGATTGTGCCTGAACTTGGAGTATAGCCTCCACCGACCAGATCACTGATGGCTTTGATAATTTCATAACCATGCTTTGGCTGTTGCTGTATCAGATGTAAAACCAAAAGCTTCATTTTACCCGATTCAAACAACCGACCTCGTCGTCCACCATAGCCCCGTTCGGTATGCTGTTCACGATGCTCAAAATCATTTTGTGAATGATCATGTCGCTCTGATTTCATCTTTATTTTTCTCAAATTGATTAATTTATACATATTAAGATATATCTTAATAAGTCTTAAGACAATACTAAAGAACAAAATCAATTATAATATTTTGATAAATAATGAATTAAATAATTTTAAATCGATCTATCTTAAAAAATTAAGACATAAAAAAGACCGATTAAAAGCCTTTAAACCGAATCTATTGGCTATTTTTATTGTTGTTATGGATTGCTTAAAGCTTGACTCAGTTACCCATTTTTTAAGCATTGTTTTTATGTCATGGCGCAGCAAACTTTTAATTTTCAGATCTTTAGCCTTGACATAGAGATTAATTTACATACAATGCGATTTGTAACAAAAAATTAATATTTTTATAACAAAAGGGTCACACAATGTTTAAGAAAACTTTATTTGCTGCATTACTTGCTAGTTCTTTTGGGTCTGCACATGCATACCAAGCTGAAATCGGTGGTTCACTCGGTATTGTTGATCCAGATAAAGGGGATACATCTACTGGTTTTGCTATTGATGGAACATATTATTTTAACCCTGTTCAAGTTAAAAATAACCCATTAAACGAAGCTGCCTTTCTAGATCGCGCAAGCAACGTAAATGCTGGGATTAGCTATATCGATTATGATGCCTACGATGTAACAACTTATGGTGTTGGTATTGAATATTTCGTTCCAAATACCGATTTTTATGCAAGTGCTGCTATTGGACGCTCTACAGCTAAGGCCGATCATGTCGATGATTTAGATACAACAACTTACTCAGCAGAAGTAGGTTACTTGCCAATCCCGGGTCTTTTGATTGCAGTGGGTTTAGCAGGCTATGATAATGATTTTAATGATGATATAGATCCAACTATCCGTGCTAAATATGTCACTCAAGTGGGTCGCTATGACATGAATTTTGAAGGTGGTGCAAGCTTTGGTGATACCGATGCTTACAGCGTAGGTACAGATTTATACCTAGATAAAACTTTCAGTGTCGGATTGGCTTATTCAGGTAGCCGCACTGATGGTACTGATGAAGACAGCTTTACAATTCGTGCAAAAAAATTCTTTACTCAACAAATCAGCTTAGAAGGTTCTGTTGATTTTGAAGATGACGATAATGTCTATGGTCTACGTGCTGCTTACCGCTTCTAATTATTGGTAAACTTTAAAAAACCGCTCTCGTATAAGCGGTTTTTTAATCTCTAAATTTACTGTTCTAAATGCAGCATTCTTAACTGTAAACTCACATTGCCATTAAATTGATTTTTATCCAATTCATAAACAATACGTACCCTATCTTGCATAGGATCAAAATTGAATTTATCGCGTACATTAAAGGCAATTGCATCAATCGGTTGGCCATTTTCCAAAGCTAAGCGCAATTTCAGATGCACTTCCTTTAACCAACGATAATCGATGACTTTAAAACGCCCTTCAAATACTGGTGCAGGAAACTTTTGCCCCCACGGTCCCAATTGCGCCAAAGTATCTACAGTTTGCAGTTGAAATGCCTGAGCAGGTAATTCTCCATCCGTCCACAACACCGCTTGGAATAGAGCATCATCTGATTGAGCAACCAACTCAGTAAAACGTTGTTTAAATTCTTCAAAATGGTGCTTTCGAATAGTCAAACCCGCCGCCGCTGCATGCCCACCAAAATGACTAATCAAATCAGGATATTGCTCGGCAACTTTTTCAATACTGTCTCGAATATGAATACCATCAATCGAACGAGCGGAACCTTTGATATGAATCCCATCTTTATCTGCCGCAAATACAATACTGGGGCGATGAAATTGCTCTTTTAAACGCCCTGCCACAATACCAATCACACCTTGATGCCAATGCTCTTCAAACATGACCAGCGCTGCGGGTAAATGATCTTGATCAAGCTGTAGATTTTCCAGCGCTGCCAAAGCCTCTTGTTTGATCTCCGACTCAACTTGACGGCGTTCTAAATTTAAATCATTGAGTTGGCGTGCCAAAGTGTGAGCTGTTTGCGTATCGGTTGCCAAAAGACATTCAATACCGATGTCCATGGTTTCCATACGCCCTGCGGCATTAAGACGAGGACCTAACACAAAACCTAAATCAGAGGCTTTTAACTCAGCAGGATCACGCGCTGCAATGTCTAATAAGGCACTAATCCCAGCACGACATTGATTCTGTTGAATCCGTTTAACCCCTGCATCCACTAAGATACGATTGTTATGGTCGAGGCTGGCAACATCGGCATAAGTGCCCAAAGCAACCAAATCCAAATATTGCGGCATTTTTGCAGCCGATTTCCCCAGTTTTGCCCGATGGCTACTTAACTTTGCCAATAGGTAAAATGCCACACCGACGCCAGCCAAAGCCTTACTTGGAAATTCGCACCCTAACTGATTTGGGTTAACAACCGCCTCAGCCTGAGGCGTTTCCTTGGTCGTTAAATGGTGATCGGTGATAATCACCTGCATTCCATGTGACTGTGCTTGTGCTACACCTGCATGACTGGAAATTCCATTGTCGACCGTAATTAATAGATCCGGCTGATATTTTTCAAAAGCCAAATCGGCAATTTTAGGGGTTAGGCCATAACCATATTTAAAACGATCTGGAACGAGGTATTCAACATTGGCCCCCATTTCTCGTAAAGCCAGCATCATCAGTGCGGTACTGGTGGCACCATCTGCATCATAATCACCAACAATCACAATTTTTTTATCTTGATCTAAAGCTTGATCAATTATTTGAATGGCTTGCTCCAAACCTTTCATTTCTGGTGCAAGTAAATATTTAAGTTTTAAATCTAATTCTTGTTCAGATTGCACACCACGACGAGCCAAAATTTCAGCAATAAAGGGTAACACGCCCTGAAAGTTTTCAGGGCGTGTGATCAAAGGTCGTTGTTTAATTTGTAATTTTTGCATTTATGGCATCAAACGTTGTATTGTCCAAGATTCACCGACTTTTTCATAAGTGAGGCGATCATGTAAGCGATTTGGGCGGCCTTGCCAGAATTCATAATACGTCGGCTCTAAACGATAGCCTCCCCAAAATTCAGGTTTAGCCAATTCATTCTTTTCAGCCACTTGATCATACAACGCTTGAAAACGCTGTTGTAAATGTTCACGACTCTCAATCACGCCACTTTGTGGGGTACTGATATGCGCTGCAATTTGGCTATCACGCGGACGTTTATGATAATAATCTGTAGATTCTTGTTCAGATATTTTCTGAACTTGACCACCCACACGAACCTGACGTTCTAACTCAGGCCAATAGAATAGCAATTCTGCATAAGGATTTTCAGCTAAATCTAAGCCTTTTTGACTGTCATAATTGGTATAAAAATCATAACCAGCCTCAGTAGCACCACGCAATAACACAGTACGCACATGTGGACGCCCTTGTGCATTTGCAGTTGCCAACGACATTGCATAGGGTTCATGCAGTTTTGCTTCTAAAGCCAAATTAAACCAATTGAGAAACTGCGCATGAGGATCAGCATCCACCTGCTCCTCATGTAGTTCACCTTTTTGATAAGTAAGACGAAGCTCACTTAAGTCTTTAATTACATCTCGCATGAAGCAAAACCTTCTACAGACGATACAATATTTTAAGCCGCATTTTGACGAACAGCATCTGCTAAATGATTTGCCAAATCAGTTACTTCTTGCAGATTATCGCCTTCTACCATAACACGGATGATCGGTTCCGTCCCTGACTTACGAATTAAAATTCGCCCACGTCCTTTAAGTGTGGCTTCTACTTTATCAAACTCGGCAACCAATGCTGGCACCGCAAATGGGTCAAACATTTGTTCAAGGCGAACATTAACCAAAACATTGGGTAAAGTTTTAAAATCTGCAACCAATTCATCTAAAGATTTATTCTGTTCAACCAATACTGTTAACACTTGCAGGGCTGCAATGATTGCATCGCCTGTTGTGCTCTTGTCTAAAGTCAAAATATGACCAGATGGTTCGCCACCAGTCACCCAGTTGTTTTCTTCTAAATTTTGCAATACATAGCGATCACCCACTTTAGCACGCACAAAAGGCACTTTGGCTTTTTCAAGTGCCAATTCTAATGCCATGTTACTCATCACTGTACCCACGATACCCGCCGGTTTTTGAGATGCTTGGGTTGCTAAAATATACAGAATATGGTCGCCATCAATCAATTTACCAAAACGGTCGACCAAAACCACACGATCTGCATCGCCATCAAAAGCAATACCTAAATCTGCTTGATGCTCAATCACGGCTTTTTGTAAATTTTCAGGATGTGTTGAACCACAATCCTTATTGATATTTAAACCATCTGGTTCGTTATAAAGCGCAATAACTTTTGCGCCTAATTCACGAAATACTGCTGGACCTACGCTATACGCTGCACCATTGGCGCAATCCACCACAATTTTTAAATGGCGTAAATTGAAATGATATGGGAATGTCGATTTACAAAACTCGATATAACGACCATTGGCATCTTTAACACGTACACTCTTACCTAAGTTTGCGGTGTCTTCAATGATGATATCGTTCTCAAGCTCTCGGTTAATCGCATCTTGAATCGTATCTGGGAGCTTTTTCCCTTCATCTGAAAAGAATTTAATCCCATTATCAAAATAAGGGTTATGTGAAGCAGAAATCACGATCCCTAAGTTGGCATGCAATGCACGGGTTAAATGGGCAATTGCAGGGGTCGGCAGCGGTCCAAGTAAATGTACATAAACACCTGCAGCATTGAGACCCGCCTGTAAAGCTGCTTCAAGAATATAACCCGATAAACGAGTATCTTTACCTAAAACTACAATCGGTTTTGATTTTGGGCTAATTTGCTTTAATACTTTCCCTGCCGCAAATCCGAGTTTAAGTGCAAATTCTGGGGTAATTGGGAGTTCACCAAATTTTCCACGAATCCCGTCTGTTCCAAAATAACTCATCTTTTACCCACTTATTATGTGTTGTATAACAATCAATTTTTAAGGTTTACTACTTTACACCAAAATAAAAAAGCCGTCATAAACTGACGGCTTTTTCCAATCAAAATATTACAAAAGATTAACCTACACGATAGTTCGGTGCTTCTTTGGTAATCGTTACATCATGCACATGTGACTCTTGCATACCTGCAGCGGTAATTTTCACAAATTTTGCATTTTGACGTAAATCTTCAATGGTTGCAGAACCGGTATAGCCCATAGATGAACGTAAACCGCCCATCATTTGATGTACGATATTGCCCATTGGACCTTTGTACGGTACGCGGCCTTCAATCCCTTCTGGGACCAATTTTTCAGCGCCTGCTTTCGAGTCTTGGAAATAACGATCGGCAGAACCCGTCGCACCAGCCATTGCACCCAAAGAACCCATACCACGGTATGCTTTGTAATAACGACCTTGGAAGAATTCAACTTCACCAGGCGCTTCTTCAGTACCCGCCATAAGTGAACCCACCATAATCGTGCTTGCACCAGCACCAATCGCTTTTGCCATATCCCCAGAGAAACGGATACCACCATCAGCAATCAATGGAATTTGGTCTTTCAATGCATTGGCAACACTGTCAATTGCAGAGATTTGTGGCATACCAATACCTGCAACGATACGTGTCGTACAGATTGAACCAGGACCAATACCCACTTTCACCGCATCTGCACCCGCATCAAGTAATGCCAAAGCAGCATCACCCGTTGCGATATTACCGCCAATCACTTGAACTTGAGGGAAGTTTGCTTTCACCCAACGTACACGCTCGATCACACCCGCAGAATGACCATGCGCCGTATCCACTACAATCGCATCAACGCCGGCTTCAACCAAAGCTTCAACACGACTTGGAGTTTCAGCGCCAGTACCCACTGCAGCACCAACACGTAAACGACCTAATTCATCTTTACAGCTATTTGGATAAGATTCCGCTTTACGGAAATCTGTAACTGTAATTAAGCCTTTTAGTGCATTGCTTTCATCAACCACCAATACTTTTTCAATACGGTGTTTTTGCAATAATGCTTGAATATTTTCTTTCGATTCATTTTCACGAACAGTCACAAGACGATCTTGCCCTGTCATGATATTGCTTACTGGTTGTTCCAAGTTGGTTACAAAACGAGTATCTCGGCCAGTTACAATCCCAACCACTTTGCCATCTTTAACGACAGGTACACCGCTGATGTTGTTGGCTTGTGTAATTGCCATCAAATCACGAATCGTGGTTTCAGGTGTCACGGTAATTGGATCTTTCACCATTCCCGCTTCGAATTTTTTTACACGGCGAACTTCTGCAGCTTGTGCAGAAATATCCATGTTTTTATGTAAAATACCAATACCACCGTTTTGCGCCATTGCAATCGCCATACGTGACTCTGTCACAGTATCCATTGCTGCTGAAACCATAGGGATGTTCAGTTGAATGCCGCGTGTGAGGCGTGTCTTTAGAGAGACATCTTTTGGGAGGATAGTAGAATAGGCAGGGAGTAATAAGACATCATCGAAGGTTAGCGCTTCTTGAACGATGGTCAACATAACAATCTCGCTGGTAATTTCCGTGAGCTATTATATACAAATTTCCGTTCAATTTTCATTTTTTATTGTGCGGATTTATCTTATTCTCAATCACACTTTATTTTTCAGTATCTTATTGAAATAAAAATGGGCTTTGAATATAAAATTATCGTGAATTTAACACCACAGTAGACTGTCGACTTACAGTCTCTGCCTTATATCCTAAATTTTCCCAATGAAGCGTTAACACACCTGATCAAAGTCTTCATCATTGCTGGGGGTAGCGACTTCTATTTCGATCAGGGGAATTAAACCATAGCCTTGTCTTGCTTTTGCACATTGTGAATCCCCAGCACGTACTTGTTTGCATGAAGAACTCCGTTGCTCATACATACTACAGCTGACTTGCTGTCCAATCTCACCTTTTAATGCCACACAACGCGGTTGCTTTTGATTGGTGCCCTGCATACAAGAATACACCGCTGTCAAAGGTTCGACATAATCTGGCGGCATGGCTTCTCCTTCTGCCCAATAAAATGAGACTCGGAAAAAGGCGCAACACGCCCCACAACTTAAGCACGCATCCTGTGCTGAGATTTGTGACAACATTTTTTTAAGATTCTCGTTATCAATTTAAAATTTTGGCAAGAAAATCCTAAAAAAAGTCGCACTCAAACTCAATATCTTTTTTGAATTTTTTATTGTGGACAGGTAAACACGGACTCATCCATCAAATCGACACCGCATTGTAAATTTTCGATCCAGTCTAAAAACTGATGAATCATCTCTTTACCAATAAACGGCTTACCATGTTGCGGCACAATCATTTCAATATCCATTTGACGCACCATTTTCACCCATAAACGGATCACCCGATTGGTACACATATAGCGCTGATGAAAACCATGCATGGTTGGAATGTGCATTGCAAAATCTTCAATTGGTTTCGAGGCATCATCAACAATCGATGCACCCATATCACCTGAGAATAAAATTTTTGAAATTGGATCATAAAACTGGAAATTTCCAACGGAATGTAAGAAATGCGCAGGAACCACGATAATGCGCGTTTCTCCCAATGGAATAGAGCCACCTTGGTCAGGCAATTCGATCAGACGTTCTAACCAGCCCCCTTTCATACGGTCACTCATAAATGCTGAGTTTAAATGAGGTAAAAAGCGTGCCCATAATTTAGATGCGACCACTTTGGCATCAGTATAGACCAACCAACGCGGCATTGAGGTAATGATGTCAGGGTCTTGGTGAGATGCCATGACATAGTCTAGATTTTGTAATCGGGTGTATTTATTAAGCTCCATGGTCAGGGGCACATAGGTCAAATCACCGCCCGGATCTAATACTGCTGCACGTTCATTATTTAAAATAAGAAACTGATTGGCTTGTACACCTTCACCTTTCACCAAACTGGTAAAACTTATACATTTATGAGTGCCATTATCAAACAAAACTTGCGACGTGGTGCGATCTAAAGCCATACCAGAAACCCCAAAACCTTTTTTAAAATAAATCTTTAGTTATCCCATACAACATATAAGGTTTTCTTCAAAGTTACAATAAATCTACAACCTAAGTTTAAAGATTATTTGTGTCATCATTCTCAGAATAATAAAAAACCCAACATTAAGTTGGGTTTTCAGCTTTAAAAATAGATGACTTTATTGATGTTCAATCAGCTTGGAAAATTGCACTTAAAAAAAGTAATGCTGAACTAAAGCTGCGACACCAATAATAAAGAAGATTGCAGCTCCAATTTTATGAATCAGAGCAATCGGTAATTTATCTGCCAATTTATTGCCAATAAATACAGCAGGTGCATTGACCAACATAATCCCCAATGTCGTACCTAGAGTTACCCAACCGATGCTGTCAAAGCGTGCAGCAAGTGCCACTGTGGCGATTTGGGTTTTATCCCCAATTTCTGCAAGGAAGAATAATACAAAGGTTGCACCAAAGACCCCATATTTTTGCCATTTATTAATACTTTCAGATTCATCATCCAATTCATCTGGAATCAACATCCACCCAGCCATACCAATAAAGCCAAGTGACACAATCCAAAGTAATACTGTCGGGCTAAGGACTGTGGTAATCCACTGACCAAGCACAGCCGATACACCATGATTGACAATAGTTGCTAATAAAATTGCAAATAAAATAGGAATAGGTTTACGAAAACGTGCAGCAAGAAGTAATGCGAGCAGTTGTGTTTTATCGCCCATTTCGGATAAAGCGACAACCACTAAAGAGATGAAGAAGGCATTTAACATTTCAAAGTCTCTGGCTAGCAATATTTACCGATGACTTACCCCTCCTGCTAGCCAATATGAATAGTCACCTATTCAACGCGGAGTGATAAATCAAAGGTCTTGCCAACAAAAGATAGCTGAGTAAACACCTTCAGCTAAATTGGTTCTTTGCTATGATGACCATACTCTGTTGAGTAATTATGTTGATCATCACCCATTTATCATCTCGCAGATGACAAACAGCGGCTACTCCCCAATGAAGTACAGCTATTCTACAACGCTTTATCAGTCATTTTCAATTTTTAAAAATTAAAAAATTTAAAGCTCAGATAAACTTCAAAAAATATCGTGCCGAAGCATCTTTAATGCCCGCAGAGGATGAATCCAATTTCGTTTCTTCACTAATTTTGAACCCTAGATGGTTATCCTATCGTGGAGCGACATGGATGTCGCCGATTGATTTAGTTGAAAATATTAATTAGGAGAAATTATATTCTTGTGCCTGAGTTTTTTGACAGATTGACTATATTGAATGATGACTTTAATGCAGGTTTGAAAATTATTGATAAAACAAAATCAGATGCATATAAAAAACCTCGCCTAAAGCGAGGTCTTCTATAATTTAAAACTTAAAGCAAGATGTTACGAATATCTGATAACAACTTGGTCAATTTATTGGTAAATCGCGCAGCATCCGCACCATTAATCACACGGTGGTCATAAGACAATGACAATGGCAACATCAGTTTTGGATCAAAACCTGAGCCGTTCCATACCGGTTGCATGGTTGCAGGTGAGATACCCAAAATCGCAACTTGCGGCCAGTTCACCAATGGCGTAAATGCAGTACCACCAATTGAACCTAGGCTGGTAATGGTAAAGTTTGCACCTTGTAAGTCTTTCGGAGAAAGTTTCTTATCACGTGCTTTTTTACTTAACTCACCCAATTCAATGGCAATTTGCTTAATCGATTTTTGATCAGGATTACGCAATACTGGAACAGTTAAACCATCTGGTGTCGCCACAGCGATTCCCATATGGATTTCTTTACGCAACAGCACAGACTTTTGATCATCTGCCAAGTGACCCGCAAAATAAGGCTCTTCTTTGAGTAAGAACGCCACCGCTTTTGCAATAAAAGCAAGGATCGTTAAGCTAATACCATCTTGCTTAAATTTCCCTTTTAACTCACCGCGCCAAGCTTCTAGTTCCGTAATATCTGCTAAATCAAATTGTGTCACTTGTGGAATGAAATTGTTTAATGACAATTGCGGTACAGACACTTGCTGTAAACGCGTCATTGGTGCAATTTCACTACCACCAAATGCACTGAAATCTGGTAATGCAGGCAAACCTGAAGCGACTGGCGCAGCAGTTGTTTGAGCTGCTGCTTGCGGTGCAGTCAATTTGGCTTTAACAAAAGCAAAAACATCATCCTTCATCACGCGTGCATGAGGGCCAGAGGCCTCGACTTGTGATAAAACCACACCCAGTTCACGCGCAAGCTTACGCACAGCAGGACCAGCATAAACTTTGGCATTTTCAGCTTGTTGCGCTTTAGATAACTTTTCAGTACCCGCTTGAGCAACGGCCACTTCAGCTTTTGGCGCTGATGCTGTCGTTTTCGCGGCTGGTGCTGATGCAGCTTGTGATGCTTGAGCGGCTGGTTTTTCTTGCGGTGCTGATGCAGTCTGACCCTGTGCTTCAATCGTCACCAAAGCAGTGCCCTGGCTTACAGACTGATTCAATTCCACATGGATCGCCGTTACCGTACCTGCAACCGTACTTGGCACTTCTACAGAGGCTTTATCCGACTCAGCAACGCAAAGGCTTTGGTCTTTTTCAACTTGATCGCCTACGCTCACCAAGATTTCAGAAATTGTTGCTTTATCTACACCAAGATCAGGAACAGCAACTTCAACTTTACCCGATTGGGCTGGTGCTGATGCTTCTGGTGCAGCAGCTTGAGTTGGTGTTGCTGACGCTTGTTGAGGCGCTTCAGCAGATGCTGCTGCCGAAGTCGTTGCAGCGCCTACAGTTTTCACTGTAATCAGTACCACACCTTCTTTAACATTATCGCCTTCTTTGACCACAACACTTTCAACCGTGCCAGCAACTGTACTTGGAACTTCAACCGTTGCTTTATCCGATTCCACTACAACGATGCTGTCATCTACCGCAATTTCGTCGCCCACTTTAACCAGAACTTCGCCGACCAAAGCTTTTTCAACACCAATATCTGGCACTTGAACTTCAACTGTTTGAGATGAAGCTGTCGTAGATGCAGAAGGTGCAGCAGACGCCACAGGTTCAGCTTTAGTTTCTACAGCAGGTTCAGTTTTTGCAGCTTCTTGAGTAGGCTGTGCTGGTGTTTCTGTCTCTGTTGCATCCGCAGATTCAACTTCGATCAACACAGCACCTTCTGAAACTTCATCACCTTCCGTAACAGCAATACTTTTAACCACACCTGCTGAAGTGCTTGGCACTTCAACAGAGGCTTTGTCCGACTCAAGTAGAACGATACTGTCATCAACAGCGATGGTATCCCCTACTTTCACCAAGATTTCTGCAACAGTGGCCTTATCAACGCCAATATCAGGAGTTTTAACTTGCATCATTATTTCTCCTCTGTCACTTCAGTATAAGCAGCAACTTCTTGTACAGATGGATGCGCTTGCGGTAACCATGCAACTGGACGATCAACATCAAGCTCAAATGAAGAGATTGCATCTTTCACTAAACGTGGATCAACTTCGCCTTCATCAGCAAGTTTTTTCAATGTTGCAACCACAATGTGTGCCGCATCTACACCAAAGTAACTGCGCAAATTACTGCGTGTATCTGAACGACCATAACCATCTGTACCCAATGTTACATATGGACGGCTATCTGGAAGATAAGCACGGATCTGTTCGCTATAGGCACGCATATGATCTGTTGCTGAAACAACAATACCATCCGTGTCACGTAATTGCTGAGAAACCCAAGACTCTTTACCGTCTTCAAGTGGATGTAAGCGATTGTATTCTTCAACAGCCATACCATCACGTGCCAATTCATTGAAGCTTGTTACACTCCATACATTGGAATGGATTTGGTATTCATCACGTAAAATTTGCCCAGCTTTAATCACTTCACGCAGAATCACGCCTGAACCCAATAACTGAACTGTGGCTTTTTCATCTTTATTGAACAAGTACATACCACGTTTGATGCCTTCTTCAGCACCTTCTGGCAATGCAGGTTGGTCATAGTTTTCATTCATGAGCGTCAAGTAATAGAACACACGTTCCTGATTCACATACATACGTTGTAAACCATCATGCACAATCACAGCTAACTCATAACCAAAGCAAGGATCATACGCTACACAGTTCGGAATCGTACCTGCCAAGATATGAGAATGACCATCTTGGTGTTGTAAACCTTCACCATTTAATGTTGTACGACCAGCTGTTGCACCACACAAGAAGCCTTGTGCCTGAGAATCACCCGCTGCCCATGCAATATCCCCAATACGTTGGAAACCAAACATTGAGTAATACATATACATTGGAATCATTGGTAAGTTATTGGTTGAATAACTGGTACCCAATGCTGACCAAGCGCTCATTGCACCTGCTTCATTGATTCCTTCTTGCAACATGTGACCATCTTTCGCTTCACGATAGTTCATGAGCTGTTCTTGGTCTTCTGGGGTATAGTTTTGTCCATGCGCAGCATAGATACCCAACTGACGGAACATACCCTCTAAACCGAAAGTACGCGCTTCATCAGGTACGATAGGCACAACACGGTCTTTAATGGCTTTTTCTTTTAACAATGCTGCAATCAAACGTACCATAACCATCGTGGTTGATTGTTCTTTACCGCCACTGCCTTTAAGCACACCATCAAATACTGAAATATCAGGAATCGCCAATACTTCACTGTCTTTACGACGTGCAGGCAAATAACCACCTAAAGCTTCACGACGTGCTTTCATATATTTCAATTCAGGTGAGTTTTCACCTGGACGATAAAATGGAAGCTCTTCAAGTTGCTCATCAGAGAATGGTAAATTGAAACGGTCACGTACATATTTCAATGAATCGTGTTGCATTTTCTTGATTTGGTGGGTTTTGTTGACGGCTTCAATCTCGTCAGACAAACCATAACCTTTGACTGTTTTCGCCAAGATTACAGTCGGTTGACCATTGCTGGTCATTGCTGCTGCATATGCGGCATATACTTTGTATGGGTCATGACCACCGCGATTCAGATTATCAATATCTTCATCACTTAAGCCTTTCACCAACTCCGCAGCTTCTGGGTATTTACCAAAGAATTTTTCACGGGTATAAGCGCCACCTTTTACTTGGTAGCGTTGGTATTCACCATCCAGCGTTTCATCCATACGGGCTTTTAAAGCACCTGAGGTGTCTTTGTCCAATAAAGGATCCCAATGACGACCCCAGACCACCTTAATCACACGCCAGCCTGCACCACGGAACAGTGACTCTAGCTCTTGAATGATTTTACCGTTACCACGTACAGGACCATCTAGACGCTGTAAGTTACAGTTAACCACCCAGATTAAGTTGTCTAATTTTTCGCGACCCGCAAGCGAGATTGCACCTAAGCTTTCTGGCTCATCCATTTCACCATCGCCAAGATACGCCCAAACTTTACGGTTTTCTTCTTTGATCAAGCCACGATTCATCAAGTACTTTTGAATGTGCGCTTGATAAATTGACATGATTGGACCAAGGCCCATCGAAACGGTTGGGAACTGCCAGTAATCTGGCATTAAGTAAGGATGAGGATAACTTGAAAGTCCCTGACCACCCACTTCACGACGGAAATTACTCAATTGATCTTCAGTCAAACGACCTTCTAAAAATGAACGTGCGTAAATACCTGGCGCACAATGACCTTGGTAATAGATCATGTCGCCACCAAAGCTATCGCTATTGGCACGGAAGAAATGGTTAAAACCGACATCATATAGGGTCGCTGAAGACGCGAAACTTGCCAAGTGACCACCTAAGTCATCACCTGTTTTATTGGCACGTAGAACCATTGCCAAAGCATTCCAACGAATTAATGCTCGAATACGACGCTCCATATCTTGGTCGCCTGGCATCGCTGGAGATTCTTCAACTGGAATGGTATTTAAATAAGGGGTATTTAGACGCTGAATAGGTACATGCTTCGAAATTGCTTGTTGATATAATTTTTCTAATAAAAACGCAGCACGATCCGTACCCATATGCTGGAGCACTGAATCAAAGGCATCTTGCCATTCTTGTGTTTCCTGAGCGTCGCTATCACCATAATACGCCATTTCCCACTTACTCCTTGAATAGTTTTCTATATATTATATGTATCATGTTTTAGGCCTGTTAAGTTATCGTTACAGCCAAATGCAGATTGTAAGGATTATTTAGCAACTAAATAGTTGTTGACTAATTAACACTTAAAATAACAAAAAACCGCCAATAAAGGCGGTTTTTTATACAAAATAATTTTTTATTTGATGATAGTCTGAATACAGTATTTAATTCATCGCGACTACGAATTCAACCATGCATACAGAGCATCAGTCATAAGCTCAACAATCAAATGTTTAGCATTATGGCAACATGGCTAAGTAAGAAGATGGATTTTTACGTTGACCATCTTTCACTACTTCATAATGCAAATGAGGACCTGTGCAACGACCTGTGCAACCCACGTTGGCAATATGTTCACCAGCCTTCACCTGATCACCCACACGGGCAATTAGACGTGAAGCATGCGCATAACGTGTAATATAGCCATTGCCATGGTTAATTTCTACATATTGACCATAACCAGTACCCCAACCAGACTTGGTTACGATACCAGGACCTGTTGCATAAATTGGTGTACCACTTGGTGCTGAAAGATCTAAACCAGAATGATGTTCGGCACGACCACCCATTGTACGACCACCAAAATCAGAGCTTACGCGCTTCATGTCTGGAAGAGGATGAGTGACTAACCAAGAATATGGAGAGTTTGCTGTATAACGAGAAGCAGAGTTTGCGCTAGAACCGTATTTTTTAGCGATACTTGCATTGTTTAACTCGATTGGCGCATCCTGGCTACGTAAAGTAATATTCATCTTTGCTGAAGCAGGAAGATCTAAATCATCTGGATTATAAGAGCCTTGAGATAAAGTCTTGGATAATTGTTCTAAACGATCTGGTGATTGAACCAAGTCTGCAAATGCAGCGGTTGCAGCGGAAGCTGCTAAAGTAAAAGCCAATAAAATACGTCGCGTATGCATAAAAACCTCTTTAACTGTTCTTAGTCAAGTTTCTTGAGTGATCTCATCCTTGATATCTATCGAAATTAGCGCTTAAGATAAGACATAAATATGTAGGAACCATGTATGTCTGAACCCAAAAACGTCTTTCAACCAACAAGACAACACTTAAAAACAGGAAACTTATCGTTTCTTACAAAGCAAGTTGCCGAATGGCAAAAACTTACTAAATTAATTCAACCGCTACTTCCTCAACCTGAGAATTGGCGAGTTATCTGTTATCAATACGGTATTTTGACCATCACCGGTGAAAATCAAGCCATGATTAGTCAACTCGGTTATCTTCAAAAACAGTATATTTCTCAATTGTCACAAATCAACGAACTTCGTGATTTACAAAAACTGCAAGTTCGTTTACGTATTCAAAACAGCAATACTGAAACACCCCCACAACGCCATAAAACTGTAAGAAGCATACAACCTGCAACATCTGAAATGTTACAAAATGCCGCTAGTTTTGTGAGCGACCCTAAGCTTAGCCAAGCTTTACTACGTTTGGCAAGCAATAAAAAGTAAACTGATTAGATTAAATTAAGATTAAAACTGATCAAAATATGACAGATATCACACTTTTTATTGTTACATTATAACACAATGCCTAAAAGACAAAGACTTATGTCACGTTGACAAAATGAATTGGGCACAGCTTCTCGTCATCAAATGTTACAATTTCATAGCTGCTTGGATCGCTTTTAACATTGCGTAAAAGTTGATTATTCAGTGCATGACCCGATTTATAGCCATCGAATTTGGCAATAATTTGATGTCCAAGTAGGTATAAATCACCGACTGCATCCAAAATTTTATGCCGAACAAACTCATCAGCAAAACGTAGACCTTCTTCATTGACCACGCCAGTATCATCTAAACCAACAGCATTATCTAAGCTCGCACCCAATGCTAAATTATTGGCTTTCAAATAATCGAGATCTTTCATAAAACCAAAAGTACGTGCACCACTGACTTCATAGACAAATGTTTCTGTTGAAAAATCAATGGTCGCCGATTGGTATTCTTTTGCAAAGGCAGGATGATCAAAGTCGATGGTGAAGTTGATTTGAAAACCATCGTGAGGGGTAAAAATTGCACGCTTATCTTCTATGAGTGCTTCAACAGGTTTGAGAATCCGAATAAATTTTTTCGGTGCGTCTTGTTCTACTAATTCGCCCTGCATGAGTAAATATATAAATGGACCTGCACTACCATCCATAATTGGTATTTCAGAAGCAGACACTTCTATAATCAGGTTATCTATACCCAAGCCAGCGATTGCACTGGTGACATGTTCAATGGTGCCAACCTTGGTTTCATGACTGACCAAATTGGAACACATGAATGCTTCTTGAATCAGCATGGCATCTGCAGGCAGATCGACAGGTGGATTTAAATCGATACGGCGAAATACAATACCCCCATCCGCCACATGTGGCAAAAAGTTAATCATGACTTTTTGTCCGCTATGTAGTCCGATGCCACTCGCTTTAACGACTCGCTTCAGGGTACGTTGTTTCAACATGCTAATTCGGTCTTCATTCTCAAATCCGCTATACGTTAGCACATTTAGCCATTGATAAAAAACAAAAAAGGTAATGAATCTCACTACCTTTTCCGTTGATATTAATTATTTTTAATAATTATCAATCATTTACGCTGTTGATTTTTCAAATAATCTTGAATACTCATTGGCGTAGAACGACCGCTTGAACTTGGTGCTGCAACAGGTGCACCATCTTCTTGACGTTTATTGATCGCAGGAACATCATCTTCATCAACCACAGTGTTGTGGCTGGCTTGCTGGCTATATGATTGCGCAACATTGCTGATATGGGTTCTGCGTTTTGCTTCAGTTGCATCACTGGCATTACGTGTTAAACCTGTAGCAATTACAGTGACACGGATTTCATCACGTGCGTCGGGATCAAATACAGTACCAAAGAACACCTCACCTTCTTCAAGGTCAACAATCTGGTTCACAACATCTGTAATCACTTCAGTTTCACGTAAAGTCACATCAGCACCGCCAGTGATGTTAATCAACACCCCTTTGGCATTCATGATATTTACATTATCCAATAACGGACTACGGATCGCCAAACGTGCAGCTTCTTCAGCACGGTCTGGACCACTACTCTTCCCTTCACCCATCATTGCATAACCACGTGTACTCATCGCAGTTTTCAAGTCAGCAAAGTCAAGGTTAATATGACCCGGACGAACAACCAGATCAAAAATACTACGTACCGCATTCAGCAACACGTCATCTGCTTTACGGTAAGCATCTTGCATAGAGATGTCACCATAAACGCTGAGTAAACGTTGGTTCGGTATAATAATTAAAGAATCAACATGTTGTTCTAATGCTTCAATCCCTTTTTCAGCCGAACGTTGACGACGACGACCTTCAAAGTTAAATGGCGTTGTCACCACACCCACGGTAAGAATACCCATTTCTTGAGCAATCTCAGCAACAACGGGTGCAGCACCTGTACCTGTACCACCGCCCATTCCAGCAGTCACAAATACCATATCGGCACCTTCAAGGTGTTGACGGATTTGCTCACGGCTTTCTTCAGCAGCAATTTGACCTACATCTGGATTAGCACCAGCACCCAAACCACGTGTGCTTTGCTCACCAAGTTGCATTTTAAAAGGCGCATTCATACGATCAAGGGCTTGCTTGTCTGTATTTGCACAAACAAATTTTACACCTTTAATGTCAGATTGCACCATGTGTTGTACAGCATTACCACCGCCGCCACCAACACCAAACACAGTAAAACGGGCTTGACCGTTGTTATCGGTTTGTCCATCGTCTAAAAATTCAAATGAGGCCATGACCTTTAGATTTCCTAATATAATTTGGCAGTCACTTAAGCCCGTATACTGCCTTGATCTTCAATAATAAAAATTGTTTTTAGGATGCTGTTCATTGCAGAGCTTGTCAAGTATTGGACAGAACACTTACAACTTCCTAACAATATTCCCCAAAAAACCACACCTAAAAAATACCTTTTAATTTGTTATTTAAGGCATTCCAACCATTCACAATCCGATCAAAGAATGGTCTTCCACCTTGAACTTCAGGTTCTTCAATCGCCTCTTGCATGTCACTTTGACTAAACAAAAGTAACCCTGCTGCTGTAGCATACATTGAACGACGTAAAGATGGTAAATTCTGATCATCGGTCACCACTTGTAACGGTGGATTGCCTAAGTGTGCAGAGATACCCAACATACGACGAGCCAATGTCACCATGCCTTCAATCTGGCAAACATCACCTGTCAGTACTACACCATGATACAAACTTTGTAGTGCACTACGTTGTTCTAATTCGTATCGTACTTTACCTAAGATATCTTCATAACGTGCGATAATAATTTCAGTCAACTCAATACGACTAATGGTTTGTGGGCCATCAATTGCCTCAAACTGAATCATATGATCCGGTTTAACTTGGTGAATGTCGACACAACCATGCAGTAACTTAATCCGTTCAGCTTCTTCGGTTGTGGTTTGCAATACAGTGGCAATATCACGGGTGACATTTTCACCACCACATTGAATGGTATGAGCTAATGCCAAATGCCCTTCAATATAGACTGCAATATTGGTCGTTCCAGCACCGATATCGAGTAAACAAACGCCATATTCTTTTTCATCTTTCAGCAAACTGCCTTCTGCAGTTGCTAAACAAGACACCACCATTTTTTCAACCGAAATATTGGCGCCTTTCATTGCACGATCCAAGTTTTGCATAGTGCTGATTGGCATCATCATCAATTGATAATGGGCTGTCATACTATTGGCAGATAAATTGATTGGGTTCTGTACCCACTCACTTGAATCATCCAGCTCAAAACCTAAAGGCACTGCACTTGCTAAGTAATGATCGGCTGTCATATGACTGGCTTTAGCAAGCTCTAATGCACGCACCACTTCAGTTGTCGTAATGGTATGTTCTGAATTTGAAATCGGTGTACGACCAATCGCATAATGGCTTTGTAATTCGGTGCTTGGAATTGAAACCCAAGCTGAATGAATACGACACTCAGCCATATCTTCAGCTTCTTGAACGGCTTGTTTAATTGCATTTGTGACTTTATCAAGGCTCACAATTTTGCCTTTATTCATTCCTTTATTGCGTGCGCTTGCCATGCCAATAACCTGAATATTATCAGGGGCATGTACTTTACCAATCAGTACTGAAACTTTATGTGTCCCAATGTCAATTGCAACAACTGAGGGAACAGCTTCATTCATCACTTTGCTACCATTATCTTCATTGTTTATGTTTGGCTATATGCCTCTTTTTCAAGCCACGTATTATGGCTGTGCAACCATCCCACCTGCAACGCTTATGTCATTACTGGTTACAACAAATTGACCATTCACAATCTTTGGTGAAATAGAATTTCTCCATTGAATTGCCAAACCATTTCGGTAGCGCAAATCAATGGCGGAAATATTCGACCAAGCGGGTTTCAAATCAGTTTGAGCCAGATGACTTAAACGTTGTAGCTTACTCATGGTTTGATCTTGATCTACGATCACCCGTAGTCCCGAATCAAACTGCATAAACCAAGTCATACGTTCAGTGAGATAAAGCTCTTTTAAACGTAAGTTGACTGGGTGAAATAATTGATTAATTTCATTATAGCGACGCATCATCACTTTGGATTGGCTGAGCGGCCCATGAAGCAATGGCAAGTTTGAATAATTCTTCGCCACCGCTTCTGTATAGACATCTCCAGCATCACTCAGTAATCGCCCGGTTCCCCAACGTGCGATTGCATGACGCGGCATAATCCGCACACGAATACCATTTGGCCATGCCCGTGAAACCACAACACGATCCACCCATGATACTTCTAGTGCTTTATCTCGAATCTGTTCTAAATCCGAGGTGAAATAATTATTTTTAACAACAGGCGCCAAATGTTGTGTAATCGCTTGTGACTCTACCGGTGAGGTGGTACCTACCACTTGAAGTGTGGCCACCCGAGCATCGGTAATCACTTTATACAGACCATAGATTCCTGCAAATAGCACAGCAATAGCAATGACCATAAGCAACCAGCTTCCCACGTTGAGAAGCTTTTCCTGACGTGTTGGCGGCTTATCGTGTATTGATGTAATTGCCGCACGTTTGCGACGCATCGAAGCAGGAAGTTGAGCCATAAACTTAGTGTGCTTGTTCCATGAGCGTTTGCGCTAAAATCGCAACACACAATTCATCAAAGCTATAACCTACAGCTTTTGCGGCTTTAGGCACAAGCGAGTGACTGGTCATGCCAGGCACTGTATTCACCTCTAATAACCAGAAATGACCTTGTTCATCTAACATCGCATCAATCCGTCCCCAACCACTGGCACCGACTGCTTGGAAAGCACGTAAACACAATTCTTGTAAGTTCTTTTCTTCTGACTCGCTTAAACCACATGGAATACCATATTCCACGTCATTACGGTTATATTTTGCTTCATAGTCATAGAATGCAACATCAGCAGGTGGTTGCAAACGAATCACGGGTAATGGCAAACCATTGAGGAAAGAAATGGTATATTCACGCCCCGTGATCCATTTTTCAGCCATCACCACAGCATCATGTACTGTGGCTTTTTCAATTGCAGCAGCAAGGTCTTCCGCTTTTTCAACCTTGCTCATACCAACACTAGAACCTTCATGTACAGGCTTAATGATTAATGGTAAGCCAAGACTTTCAATCACTTCAGTTAAATCAGAATCTTTAGAAATAATACGATAAGGTGCTGTCGGTAAATCTGAACCTTGCCAGATTTGTTTGGTTTTAACTTTGTCCATACCAATTGCTGAACCCTGAACACCTGTACCTGTATACGGTACATTCATCCATTCTAGCGCGCCTTGGATTTGACCGTCTTCACCACCACGACCATGCAATACAATAAATGCGCGATCATAGCCCACAAGTTCCGTCACGCTACGTTCTTGTGGATCGAAGCCTTCCGCATTCACACCCGAACGTAATAATGCTTCTAAAACAGCTTTACCACTATCTAATGACACCTCACGCTCAGCAGATTTCCCACCAAGCAACACCGCTACTTTGCCGAATTTAGAAGCATTTGACACGTTTAAATCCTTAAACTTATAAGTTAGTCAATTTAATTTCTAGGCTTTATTCAAATCCAAATTTAAACAAAGCCAAATCAATTATTTTAAATACAGTTGGTTTTGAGCCAATTCTACAGAAATTGCTCCCACGTTACCCGCACCTTGTGTTAATAACAAGTCATTCGCTTGTAACACTTTTTGTATCGCGTTCTGCAAATTGCCTTCCACTGGGTCAATCAAGATCGGCTCAACTTCACCACGCAGGCGAATACTCCGAGCTAATGAACGACTATCTGCACCAACAATCGGTTTCTCACCTGCAGGATATACTTCTAACAACAACAATTGATCGACTTGTGACAACACATCTACAAAATCATCAAAACAGTCACGAGTACGACTATAGCGGTGTGGCTGGAACATCATCACCAAACGACGATCTGGATGGCTGGCACGTGCAGCTTTAATGGTTGCTTCAACTTCTTTCGGGTGATGCCCATAATCATCTACAAGTTTTACAGTGCCTTCATCCAATTCAAACTCACCTTGAACTTGGAAACGACGACCTACACCACTAAAGCTTTCTAAGGCACGTGCGATCGCAGCATCAGACACACCTTCATCCGTTGCAATACCAATCGCAGCCAGTGCGTTTAGAATATTATGCAAACCTGGAAGATTAATGGTTAAACGTAATGGCTCACGACCTTTACGTAATACAGTAAAGCTTGACTGCATACCGACTTGTTCAACATCAATTGCTCGAATGTCATTGTCTTCATTAAAACCATAGGTCAATACTGGACGACCAATACGTGGCATGATTTCACGAATATTGGCATCATCACCACACACTACAGCCAAGCCATAGAACGGCATTTTCTGTAAGAATTTGATAAAGGTGTCTTTAAGTACATCAAAACTACCGCCATAAGTATCCATATGATCTGCATCAATATTGGTAACAATAGCCGCCATAGGCTCTAGATGTAAAAATGATGCATCTGATTCGTCTGCTTCTGCGACAATAAAACGACTAGCACCCAACGCAGCATTAACACCGGTACGGTTTAACAGACCACCGATCACATAAGTTGGATCCATGTTTTCTTCTGCCAACATGCAGGTCACTAAACTGGTTGTGGTGGTTTTACCATGGGTTCCTGCAACCGCGATACCATGACGATAACGCATCAATTCACCCAACATTTCTGCACGGCGGACTACGGGTATACGATTTTCAATTGCTGCTTTTACTTCTAAATTTTCAGGATCAATTGCAGTAGAAACAACCAGTACATTTGCACCTTTGATATTGTCTGCCGTATGTCCAATAAAAACTTTAATGCCGTTTTCTTCAAGTTGAACCGTTGTTTTTGATGCTTTAATGTCAGAACCAGAAACCTTATAGCCTTGGTTTTTCAATACTTCTGCAATACCACACATCCCAGCGCCACCGATACCCACAAAATGGATATGTTTAATACGGCGCATCTCTGGAATTTTAATTAGGTTTTTTGCTTTATCAGCAGGGCTTGTTGGAGACATAATCAACTCTAACTTACAAATCTTGAATTAAACCAACCACACGTTGTGTTGCATCTGGTTGAGCTTGTTGACGAGCTTTTACCGCCATTTCCATCAATAATTGGCGGTTCATCAACGGTGTTAGTAAATCCTTTAACGAATCTGGAGTCATGCTCTGCTGCGGACAGATTTTCGCAGCACCTGTTTTCTCCAAAAATCGTGCATTGGCAGTTTGGTGATCGTCCACCGCACTTGGTAATGGCACAAATACAGCCGCCACACCAGCCGTCGCCACTTCAGTGACCGTTAAGGCACCTGCACGACAAATAATTAAATCTGCGTTGCTATAGGCCAGTGCCATATCTTCAATAAATTGCTGAACCTCAACCTGTATATTTGCAGGCGCATCCGCATATAAAGTCTGTGTGGTCTCTTGTTTATTTTGCCCACACTGATGAAATACTTTTAATGGAACATCAAATTGTTTTAAGGCTTGAGGTACACATTCATTCAAGGCTTGTGCACCCAAAGAACCACCAACAATTAAAATATGTAAGGGTTCAGCCGCATTTTCGCGTTCTTTATAACGAAAAGAAGGATTATAAATTGCGGTAATTTCTGACCGTACAGGATTACCTGTCGTCACAATTTTTTCACTTTTCGGAAAAGTATCAGGAAATGCTTCGCAGACTTTTTTAGCAATTCTTGAAAGCTGGGTATTGGTAAAGCCTGCCACTGCATTTTGTTCGTGAATAATCACAGGAATACCCAACAGACGTGCAGCCAAACCACCCGGACCCGCAACATAACCGCCAAAACCAGCCACTGCATCGACATTGAGCTGTTTCATATAGCGCATTGCGCTCAAGGTTGCTTTTAAAATTTTAAAGGGTGCAGCCAATTTACGTACAATACCGTTGCCACGTACACCTTGAATGTCAATGTGATAGATTGGAATATCATGTTGTTTTAAAAGTCGATTTTCCATACCTGTCGGAGTCGCCAACCAAGACACTTGGCTGCCTTGTTGTTGCAATTCTTTTGCAACTGCCAGTGCAGGGAATACATGTCCACCTGTACCTGCCGCCATCATCATGATGTGTTTCGGTGTGCTTTGCTGGGGTTCGGTCACGGTCTAATTCTTCAATGCAAAAATAAATATTTAACGAATATCTTAAACAACCAATTGTAATCACAATCCGCTATGGGGAAAAGTTTATTTACTTTTTTTCACCAAGCCTTTCATTGTTTTTTTCTACTGATTTGAAAGTTTAAACTACTTTTATCATTAATCCGTTAAAAAAAGTGGAATTAAACGTTATTTTTTTATATTTCTCGATGATTTATCATTTTTATAGCCAATCGACAGCAAAAAATAGAGCCGCGAAAGACTCTATTTTTTAGTTGAGATTTAGAATGCAGTATCCCAGCTTAAATTAAACTGACTGACCTGCTTCTAGTACATTAAACAAATCATCTGCAATTGAAGTACCAAATTGATCATCAATTTCACGAATACAGGTTGGACTGGTGACATTGATTTCAGTGACATAATTTCCAATCACATCTAATCCTACGAAAACCAAGCCTTTGGCTTTTAAGAATGGTCCAACTTTGGCTGCGATGGCTTTGTCATTTTCAGTCAATGGACGAGCTTCACCCAAACCGCCTGCTGCCAAATTCCCACGCACCTCACCATTTTGAGGAATACGAGCCAAGCAATAAGGTACAGGCTCACCATTAATCAGCAAAATACGTTTATCACCATCCACAATTTCAGGGATATAACGTTGTGCCATAATCGGTTGTGTGCCATTTTCAGTTAAAATTTCAATCGTTGAACCAATATTGACGCCATCTTGATATAAACGGAAGATCCCCATTCCACCCATACCATCCAGTGGCTTAACAATAACGTCACCATGTTCTTTTAAGAATTCACGAATCAAACTTTGCTGTGAGGTCACTAAAGTGGGTACTTGTAGATCTGGAAATTGGGTCGCAAATAGTTTTTCATTACAGTCACGCAAACTTTGTGGTTTGTTAATAATCCACACGCCTTCACGCTCTGCCTGTTCCAAAATATAAGTGGTATAAACAAAGTTCATGTCGAAAGGTGGATCTTTACGCATCAACACCACATCATACGTTGCAAGCGACTCTTTGGCTTTTTCACCTAACTCATAGTAGTGATCGTAATCTTCAAAAACCTGAAGCGGTGAAATCAAACCAAATGCTTTGCCTTGGTCAATATATAAATCTTGTTGTAATGCATAGCCTAACTCATGCCCTCGACGTGCAGCCGCCCATAACATTGCCATTGTTGAGTCTTTTTTCAGGTTTACACTTTCGATGGGATCCATCACAACAAGTACGCGCATATTGATGCTCTTATAAAATTTTGGATTGAATGCAGTATAGCGGAGAATCTGGTGTACTTTTTCGAAATTTCGCTAAACTCTTAGCAATTATTGTGAATATGATGATCGAAATGCAACAAGCCATTGTGGGATTTCATTTGGATGAGGAGCAACATTATGTTGCTGAACTTGCGTGTGGGCATCAACAACATGTGCGTCATCTTCCGCCTTGGCAGAATCGTCCGTGGGTGTTGACAGAACAAGGACGGCAGGAAAAAATAGGCATGTTTTTAGCGTGTAAAACGTGTGATCTTCAAAAAAATAGTTTATAAGTTGAACTAGTTTCTATTCGTCAATAAAAAGAGTTATTCAATGTCGAATCAACCTGACTCAGAGATTAAAAATTACTATAACCAACTTGCACACGACTACGATAACAACCGTTTTAACAACAGTTATGGGCAATATTTAGACCAACAAGAGCGTGCTTTTCTCAAGCGTATTCTCGGTAAAACAGCACCTACACATTGTATGGATATCGGTTGTGGTACAGGTCGTTTACTCGATTATGCCGATTACGGTGTAGATTTCAGCCCTGAAATGCTGAAAGTTGCTAGAGAAAAATATCCACATAAAATTTTGCTTGAAGGCTCTCTGACTGAAATTCCAATCGAAAATCATCAGCTTGAGGTGATTTATAGCTTTCATGTGATCATGCATCAAGACTACGCAACCACAGAACAATTTCTAAATCAGGCGCAGCAAAAATTAAAACCCAATGGCAAGCTTATTTTTGATTTCCCCTCCGCCAAACGTCGACAAGCTGTAAAGCATCAACAACAAAGCTGGCATGCTGCTCATCAAATGACATTGGCAGAGATTGAAAAGCTGCTTGGCACTCAATGGAAGCTGGTTGAAAGTCAGGGCTTTTTATTTTTCCCTATCCATCGTATTCCAACGATTTTACGCCCACTGTTTAGAAGCTTAGACAACTTGATGTGCCGTTCATTTTTAAAAGAATATGCATCATACTTGGTTGTCGTTTTAGAAAAACAACCGTCAGTAAACAATTAGAATAAGCAGGTGGAATATGCGGCAATATTTACCCAAATCATGGAAACTGCTTTATCAGTTATTACGCAGGTATTGTCGTGAACACCTTTTCTCGAAGCTACCATTTGCCTTAAAACATCAAGCACTGTGGCAAGCAGACCAGCAAATTTCAACCCAACAAAGCATCAAGATAAATCATTATTTTGAAAATAAAACCCATAACATTGATCTTGCGATTGAGGCCTTAAACGGTTTGGTCATTGAGCCAAATCAAATCTTTTCATTTTGGCATTTGGTAACAGCCCCAACGTTAAACAATGGCTATAAAACAGGACGTAATCTGGTCAATGGAAAAATTTCAGAAGATCTGGGTGGTGGGATCTGTCAAATTTCTTGTTTGCTCTATATCAATGCGTTAAAAGCGGGTTTAACCATCATAGAACGACATTCACATTCGATTGATATTTACCAAGAACATGAACGCTTTACCCCCTTAGGCAGTGATGCAACTGTGGTGTATGGCTATAAGGACTTACAGTTTCAAAATTGTTTAGATCAGGCACTACAGATTCAAATTTTCAGACAGCATGACCAACTGGTCGCCACCTTGGTCGCTCAGCAGTATTTAAAGGAGTATGCACTCAAATTTATTGTTGAAGATTCTAAAACCCATCGAATTGTCCGCACCTTGCAAGACCAAAAACAGATTGAGCAAAGTATCTACTTGCTCAATTCACCTGCTGATTAAGCTTATTTTTCTTGAAATTGTTGTTGGCTATTTTCTATCAGGTATTGATGAGCAGTCCGTGGATCCCGCGGTAAGGCCAGTTTGACACGACAGCCCAACTCAATATCATCTTTTTCAAACACAATGATTTCAGCATCCAGCTCTATTGGACGACCAATTTCAAAATCGGTTTGATCTAAACTTTCTCCCAATAAGTCTGCATATTTCTTTTCTAAGTGGCCAATGGTTAAATCTTGAATCATGACTTTAATCGAGTATTGCTGTCTCGAACATTCAGGTTCACGTTGAATACGTGATTTCTTGATATAACTGTTCTCAGATGCTCTTAACATCAATTCATTGATTAATTTTTTCTGGGCGTGCACGTTGATATTTAAAACCAGCTCAAACTGTTCTAAACCTTTCCATTGAAATGGATATTGCCGAAAAAACATATCCCGCTCAAATTGGTAACGTTGCCAACGTCGTTGGTCGATATGTTTGACCAACATAATGCCAAGTACAGCAACCACGACGATTATCAATAGAATGAACATTAAAAATGGCACCTAATCCTTTATAGTCCATAAAAATAAGGAGCTTATGCTCCTTATCTTATCCTTTTTTTTAACTTATATACCATATTTCACACGGTAAGCTTCCATTTTTGCTAAAGCATCTTGCTCACCTTTGGCATCAAGATAATCCATTAAGTCTTTCATGCTAATTAAAGCATGCACCGGAATCTCAAGTTCTTGTTGAACTTCTTGGATGGCAGACAATTGACCTTGCCCTTTTTCTTGACGATCTAGCGCAACCAATACGCCTGCAATTGTCGCACCTGCATTTTTAAGAATTGTGACAACTTCACGAATTGCGGTACCCGCTGTAATCACATCATCAATAATCCAGACTTTTTTGCCTTCTACTGAAGCACCGACCAATACCCCGCCTTCACCATGGTCTTTGGCTTCTTTACGGTTAAAGCCCCAAGGCACACTTACACCATGTCCTTGTGACAAAGCCACAGCTGTTGCGGCAACAAAAGGAATTCCTTTGTATGCAGGTCCAAAGATCACTTCAACGTTGTTACATTGTGTTAATTTATCTGCATAACCTTGAGCTAAAAGCGATAATGCTTCACCATCGTTGAGTAAACCTGCATTAAAAAAATAAGGGCTCACACGGCCTGATTTTAAAGTAAACTCACCAAATTTAAGCACACCACGTGATAATGCGAGTTCGATAAAAGCTTGCGGGTTAAACTGAGCTGGCGTTGACATGAGGTGCTCCAAAATTCATACATTGAGGTTATGACTGCGCATGATACCAAAGAGTAGCTATCCAAGTGATCAAAAAATTTTAAGAGTTGTCTCAATTAACGTAAATGGCTTACGTTCATCCGTCACTAAAGGCCTACTTGAATGGATGGAAAAGTCAGATGCAGATGTGATCTGTATCCAAGAAAGCCGTATTACGCATGAACAGTGGACCGATAAATTTAAACCCGAAGGTTGGTTTACCCATCTGTTCCCTGCGGAAAAATCAGGCTATGCAGGTACAGCGATTTACAGTCGCTTGCCGTTTAAATCGATCCAGAATGGTTTGGGTTTTGAACTTGCCGATAGCCAAGGTCGTTTTATTAGCGCGGAATTTGATGTCGGTTTAGCCAAACCTGTGCACATCTGCTCGCTGTATTTGCCTTCAGGCTCATCAGGTGATGAAGCACAAGCCCGTAAAGATCACTTCTTAGAAGAATATCGAAAAATTTTAAAACAATGGCGTGATGAAGATAAGTCAATCATTGTATGTGGCGATTACAACATCGTGCATAAACGAATCGATATTAAAAACTGGTCAGGTAACCAAAAATCGTCTGGTTGCTTACCGCATGAACGTGCTTGGTTAGATCATATTTATGATGAACTGGGCTATGTCGATACATTTCGTGAAGTCCGTAAAGAAGCAGAACTGTATTCTTGGTGGTCCAATCGTGGACAAGCGCGTGCGAAAAATGTCGGTTGGCGAATTGATTATCAAGCATGCTCACCTGACTGGAAAGATCGCACAGTCAATGCTTGGGTCTATAAAGATGAATGGTATAGCGACCATGCCCCTGTGATTATTGATTATCAAATTTAAACAGCCCTATGCTCAATTTTTAAATAAAAATTGAGCATTTTTGTGAACAAGTGTTCACTGATTATAAGGCAATAACTTACAAATTTTGTCGTGTTATCTTATATTTTCTTCATATCAACAAGCGCATTATACACGCACGGCACAGGGACATTGTCAGGATGACAGCAAAAGGATAGGACGCCGTAGGAAGAAAAGGAAATAAGTATTTCGAATATTTATTTTTCAAGGATGTGACATTGGACGTTGTAATGAGACCCGCATAATCAGGATGATTAGATGCGGGTTTTCTCTTTTTTTAATTTCAATTTTCTTTAGTTTCAATTTTTTATTTTTTAGACTTAAATCATTTAATCAGCCAGTCTACTGCTCGCTTCAATAAAATATTAATCGCAAATTGTTAAATTCTGATGACAGCAATCATGCCTTTTAAAATATTTTATCTATTCTTATACTGTACATATTGGCAATTTTGCTACTCTTTCTGTCAAATCAAACAATTGAATATTAGGTTAAGACATGTTGAAAATTTATGGAATCAAAAATTGTAACTCCATGAAAAAAGCTTTTGATTTACTGACTGAACTTGGCTTGAGTTACGAGTTTCATGATTATAAAAAACAAGGCATAGATGCAGAGACGGTTAAACAATGGCTCGATCATATTGGGCAAGATCTTGTGCTTAATAAAAAAGGCACAACGTGGAAAAAACTCAGTGAACAAGAACAGCAACTGGCTTTGTCGAGTGAACAAGCACTGATTCAAGCGCTTACCACACACACCAGTTTAATCAAACGCCCTGTGATTGATCAAAATGGCCAATATGTAATTGGTTTTGATGAAGATAAAATTAAAGCTTTAAAACTTTCAACATAAAAATAATCGAGCAACAAAAAGCCTGATCAATAGATCAGGCTTTTTGTTGCAGTGAATCAATCTGCTTAGTTTGCACGCACCCAAGTTTGGTTGCGACCTAAAGCAGAAATACCCATATAACCACGTAACTTTAACTGATTACCAGCAAGTTCACCTTTGAGTTTATAGGTCTTGCCATTTTTAGGATCTAGAATCGTACCATTGTCATAGTTTTTACCACCAACATTTTTTAGACCATTGACAATCGTCACACCTTTCAATGATTTATTGTGGTAAGGACCTTCACATTTGGTACAAGAGTTTTCTTCACCTGGCGTTAAAATACTTTGAATCGTTGCCGTCAATGTTCCATTTTTTTGTTCAGTGAATTTCACAATTGCTTTTGGCTGTTTCGTTGTGTCATCAATTGTTTTCCAAACTGTTCCATTGAGTGGATCCGCAGCATTTGCAAGAACTGTTGCTGATAATAAGCCTAATGCAAGTACAATTTTTTTCATTGTTTTGTTTTCCCTAGTCTAATTGACACTTTATAGTATCAAAAATTTACGTCGAATTAGCAATTCTTGAATGTGACTATATAGTGTACCCTTGTAACAAATGTTGATAAATCAACAAAAATAAAGTCAAAAGTTTAACAATATGGAAGGAACATGAAGATTAACTCAGCTCTGAAACAATATCTTACAGAATCTATTCTTAAATCTAGCTTCAAATTTCCAAGTCGTTTCAATCTTCCCCCGGCAACTGCACGTTTTGGAATAGAACAACTTGCACGTGTTTTTCCACAACGTAAAGATGTACAGATCCGTTCTTTGCGCATTGCGGGGATTCGGGCAGAAGAAATTAAACCGCAAGCGCATGCGACTCAAATGATTTTTCATATTCATGGTGGAGCGTTTTTTGTCGGTTCTATCAAAACCCATCGGGCTTTTTTATCTGAAGTTGCTGCACGTACACAAATGCAAGTTTTACATGTCGATTACCCGCTCGCACCTGAAAGTAAATTCCCTGAAGCAAGTGATGCGATTTATGATATTTATCAGCAGCTTTTAGATCAAGGCGTGCTAGCGAAAGACATTATTGTGTCAGGTGATTCTTGTGGAGCGAATCTGGCTTTGGCACTCGCATTACGAATCAAAGAAGAAAATAAGCAACAACTCCCTAGCGCTTTAATCCTGATGTCACCCTTCTTAGACCTGACCTTAACAGGCGAGTCTTTACGCTATAATCAGAAGCATGATGCTTTACTGTCAATCGAAGCACTTGAATCTGGTATTGATTTTTACGTACCGAAAAACATGGATCGTTCTTTACCCCCACTTTCGCCTATTTTCGGAGATTTTGCAGGGTTGCCTCCAACCTTGGTTCAAATTGGTTCTAAAGAAATTCTTTTGTCAGATGCGCAACGTTTTGAAGAGAAAGCCAAAGCTGCAGGCGTGCAAGTCAATTACAAGCTGTATACGGGAATGTGGCATAATTTCCAAATGTTTAGCCCGTGGTTTGATGAAGCAAAACAATCTTTAGCAGATATTGCTGAATTCGCTCATAAAATTGATAAAGATTAATCCCAATATTGACCAAATGGTGAACAACAAGCGCTTTAAAAGCCAAACTGTTGTTCACCTTTAAAAATAAAATCATCCATTTAAACAAAATGAGCATTCACTAGAATAATAATTATACAATTCATTGGAACTATATTGCTTGTCAAATTTATTTTTAGGGGATTTTCCCAGTCCGAATAGACTCTTAACCTATACTACAAAGTTAATCACACTTTTTAAAATTATGTATATATCCTTCAAGTATTTACTTCAACTTTAGTTTGAGTTTAAGCCAATAAGTTGCTACATTCTAAGTATCAACAATAAAAATCCAAGTGTGGATGGATTAGATTATGCGTAATAAAATTTATTCAGAAAAACGACGTAAAATTCATTCCTTATTCAATCAAGTATTGAAACATTCTTTTATTGCCAAATTAATCCATAAAAACCAACTCAGTAATAATCTGGAAATCGACCCACATACAGGTATTTATAATCAGTTTGCAATTAATACCTATTTAAAAGAGTTACATCCTCAGACTGAATCAAATTTTGGTATCGTTTTACTCAGTGTGGATAACTGGTGTGAAATCAAGAATAAATACACTCTAAAAATCGCACATAAGGCTTTAGCCGCAATCGCCCAAGAGTTATTACAAAATATTCGTGAAACAGATCTTGTTGGTCGTTATAGCGAATCTGAATTTATTTTAATTCTCAGTGATGTTACTCAAGATCAAGCTCATCATATCGCAGATCGTCTATCACTTTTAATGAATCATTATGATTTAAAGATCAATAACAAAGTCATTCCACTTCAAACAAGTTGTGGTGCATCTGTTTCTAAACATGACAGCATGAGTAATGCGGTGTTACAACAAGCAGATCAAGCACTATATATTGCGAAAACCAATCGCAAAGCTTGTTATACGGGCACAGGTGTTTTATCTTAAAATAGCAGTATAATTAAAAATTAATTACACCACTATTTACTTTATATTAATAATAAAATACCCATTTATTAACAAATAAATGATAACAATTCTTTGTTTTAATAAATTTTAATCACTATAATTTAAAAATTTATTAATCAGTACTTAATGAATTACAGCTTAAAAAACCCTGGAATAATTATGAATGAAGGTATCAAATATAAGACTTAATCATTACTGGCAAAAGCTGAAACAACAATTAGATTCAAATATCATTATGAATTGGAGCAGTTTACATAAATGTATCTTGATTCTGTTCCTGACTGTTGCCCTTCATTTATCATGGATTGCGTGGAAAGTTTTTATTTTATTCAATCCAGAAACTTGGCAATGGGTCAATATCTCCTTGATTCGTTCACAACTTGTGGTCAACGCTGGCTCCACCCTACTGCTTTTTTTCCTGATCGCATTTTGTTATTTCTTTCAGAATAAAAAATGGGCAAATACCATCCTCCCCCATATCGTCATCAGTATTTTTATTATCTTAATGCTTGCTGATGGCTTTCTTGTCGGTATCTATAGTCCAGCCACTGTTTTTGCATTCGTGTGTATTTCTGGTGTGGGTTTAATCTTATTCAATAGAAAAATTATTTATCTTCAAATTAGCACTGCCCTGCTGTTCTATATTTCAATGATGTTCTGTACCTATTGGCGCATCATTCCATACGCCCCCATCTTTAATGAACACATATTGGAAAATAATCGACATGATAACGCGTTCTGGGTGGGGACGATGCTGTATTTTATTGTCCCTATTTTAATTGTATGTTTGATTTTATGTGAAATTTTACTGTCGCAATGGCGATATAGAGAATCATTAATCAAAAAACTCAGTGAAACGGACCCACTGACCAATTTATATAATCGTCGTTTTTTTAATGAAAAGCTTGATGATATCCAAAATAAGCAAACCGAATATGCCATTATCTTGATTGATATTGATCATTTTAAAGAAATCAATGACTTATATGGACATCATTTTGGTGATGAAGCATTGTGTCAAGTTGCCAAATTATTATCATCTCACATTCGTCAGTCGGATATTGTGGCTCGTTATGGCGGTGAAGAATTTATTATTGCCTTACCTGAAACCTCTTTAAACATTGCTCAAGCACTTGCTGAACACTGTCGATTGGCGATTCAAAACCAAGTGCTTGAATCCCTTGATCATCATTATGTTCAGCTGACCGCCAGTTTTGGTATTGCCACCTCCAGTGACGATGACAATATTAGTAAAATTATTCATCTGGCAGACAAAGCGCTATATCGGGCCAAACAGTCTGGGCGCAATCAAGTACAGCTCTACCGCGCTCAAATCAATGAAATAGCTTAGCAGTATTCAATAGATTAAACCTGACTGCGATATTGCTCTTCACATGCTACAAATCGAAATTCTGCTTGCGCTTCTGCTATCCATTGCTGTACAGCAGGGACGGCTAATATCTTATCGATATAACGTTGACTGTTTGCTGATACTGCAATGCCATAACCCATAAACCGCATCACAACTGGCGCATAAAAAGCATCGACAATCGTAAATTCATCAGCACATAAAAAACTGTCAGGGTGTGGTCGCTCCGACCATAATTGTTCAATCCGTTTTACATCGTGCTGTAGTTTTAAATTTTCCTGCCAAAGTTGTGCACCAATATGCTTTAAATCAGCATCTAAATTCATATCACAACAACTACGCAAAGACATAAAACTACTATGCATTTCAGCGGACATCGATCTTGCACGCGCACGTTGTTTTAGGTCTTGAGGCCACAAGTGTTTTTCAGGAAACTTTTCTGCCAGATATTCACAAATCGCCAAAGAATCCCAAATTAAAAAGCCATCGTCCACTAAGGCTGGGACTTTGCCAGTTGGGTTTATTTTTAAAATACTTTGTTTAAATTGACTATCGACATCAAAGTGATCGAAAGCAATAAGATGCTCTGTAAATGGAATGTTGAAATGCTGAATCACTAACCAAGGTCGCATCGACCACGTCGAATAATTTTTATCACCAATAAACAGTTCTAACATTCTAATACTCCTGTATTTATTACTTATTTTGAATTCAGCATACACAAGATAAGACTGTTCTAAAAGCATTTCAAAAATGCTCGCTTTTAAAACAAATCAAGGAGTAGATTGACTACTCCTTGACGAGATATCAGACTGAATTGGTTAGAATAAGAATGCAACACCTAAACCAGCTTTATAACTACGGTCTCGCCCTTCCAAATCGACACCCACACTTCCATCAAGTTGGGTACGTTCATTGACCGCATAGATCAAACCAGAGCCTAGACCATACTTATAGTCTTGGCTCTCTGTTTTTGAATAAACAAACTCAGAGAATCCTGAAAGATTACCTGCAATTTTATAACCGACAGTAGGTACAGCGGTCACTGACCAATGCCCATCTTGCACAGCATAGTTCATGGTGATTCCAGTATTGACCAAATCGTTATACTGGTAAGCTAATGATGTGCCGATGCTATAAATATCATCTTCTTCACTAAAACCATCATTGCCCGTTGCAATCAAGGCTTGAGCCAAAATCGCCATAGATAATTTGTCATCTTTTAAGTCGATGGCTTTTTTAATCCCAATAGAAACATCACCTAAGCCAGAGTCATCCTCTTTCATGCCTTTGTATTTGGTTTGTGTCCAAGCTGGACCCTGCCAGCCTAACTGTAATTCCATACTTGAGGTTAAACCAGTACGGAGCAGCATATCGCCATTGAGGGTGACAGTTTTTGCTTTTGCGCCATCTACTTTAGTTTCTGTATAGGTCGCACTTGGAAGACCTTGCTCCCAAGCCAATTGACCCACTGGCGTGATTCCTGTTCCGAAACCTGTTCCAGGACGATCAAAAGAAAATTCTGCTGCCATTGCGCTTATACTTAGACTCGAAGCAAGGGCTAATGTGATTCTATTTAAAATTGCCATATCAAGACTCAAAATTTACGATAATTCTTTGGACATTTTCGCACCGCGACTACGTAGTAACTCTAAAGATTCTTTCTCTTCAGGTAAAGCCTGAGACCAATCTATTTGATCAAATTCACAATCAAAGAACAAATCACTGATCGAAGATAAAATGGTTTTACCTTCTTCATCTTTGGTATTCGGATCAACCTTATGATCTAAAAGCTTGTCAATTGCAGGTACACAGGCTGCGCTTGCAGCATCCCACAATGGACCATAGCATTCTTCAGCATCCCACAAATAAAAATTTGCTTTGGCATTTATTAGAGCATCCAAGATATCTAAATGTGGTTGTAAATCTTGCGCTTTTTGTTCTGCTGTTAAAGGATCACCTGCTTCATAAGCATCACAAATTTTTTCCCACCATTTAAACAATCCATCTGACCAAATTGAAACAGCTGGCCCTTTTTCAGGCTCCATAAAGTTAGGATCAAATCCATCTGCAAGCAAACGTTTGACTTGAGCAAGGTCTAAATCTTCTAAAGCCTGTATAAAGACTTGTTGTTGTGCTGATAACATGTTGATCTCACTATTCTATTCCTATACAGCATTATGACGAATATTTTTAAAATAGCTTTGAAAAATTTTAATCGTGTCGCTTTTATTTTATAAATGGCATTTATTGTTCATTTATGACAAAGAAGACAATCCATAACTCTTTTAGAACAATAAAATTGAAGACCATAAAAAAGCCCCGAAGGGCTTTTTATCAGATCATGCTTCATCTGCATCAGCAAGTTCTAGTTTTCCACCACGTGGATTTTCAATTTTTTCTAATACGTGCTCTAGGCTACGCTTTACGCGATCTATCGCACCGTGTAATGAAAGATCAATGTTTTTCGCTCGATGTTTTACCACGACTGGCTTCAAACCCGCTGCTTTGACCTCAATCATACACTGGATATCATCCGCCCCACCTTTGTCACCGTTCTCATCACTGATATGAACTGAAAACTGGGTAATACGTTCGCTATGACGTTGGAATTCTTGATTTAGCTCATCGCGTACGTAAGTAATTAAACGATCACTATTTCTAATATTTTTATCTGTACGGATTTCTATATTCATAAAAAACATCCTCTTTCTAATCAAAAAACGAGTGCAAAACTTATATTTTCGGCACACTTTGCGCCTGCTGTATAAGACAGCTTTTCACCTACAATAAATTGGAACCGTAACTCCTCTATTGCAAAGATGAACACTTTTAACGATCTGCAGATAGGTGTTCTTATACATTCAATATCAGGCCATATTGGAAAATATGCAAGTAGATTTTTAACTTTTTTATGAAAAGAATATGAAAAATGACATCTTGTTACGTTACTTTATAAGTAAATGATTTAATTGATTTTTTAATGACTAATTCTGACTAAAAACATCAACTATGTTTAATTCTTAAGCTTTTAATGGATATAAATTATAAATCTTTGCTTTAAATATGCGACTCACGTTTTAAAACATTTCACCTCTTGATGTTTACATATTTATTTTCATTCCATCTAATTTTCGCTTTATTTTTATTTAAGAATCTGTATTCTTGAAGCGCTTTTCTTGGGGGAAAGGAAGAATTCATGAAACTTACACAAATTGCGGCTATCTGCGCAATCGCTTCAACTGCAACTTTGGCTCAAGCTGCGCCTGTTTGGCAAGATTTTAGTATTACTGGTCTTTATGGTGAAAACTATGAATTAACACCAGATGAGAAACAATCTACCATCACTTTTGAGTATGCTGCCAAACTTAAATACGGTGATTTCTTTGCCTTTGCTGACCGTACCAACAGTGATGGTCAGTCGGATACTTATTTTGAGGTTTCTCCCCGTCTTAGCTTAGGTGCTGTTTCTGGGAAAAAACTTGAATTAGGCCCAATTAAAGACGTATTAATCGCGACCACTTGGGAAGGTGGTAAAGACATGAACAACTACCTATACGGTGTTGGTGTTGATTTAGCCATTCCTTATTTTCAATATGCGCAATTAAATTTCTACCGTGCCAATAATGAAATCCAAGAAGATGACTATCAATTGACATTTACTTATGGAATTCCATTTAAAATTGCATCTGAAGAATTCCTTGTAGATGGTTTCTTGGATTGGTCAACTGCAGAAAAAGATCAAGTTTCTCACTCAAGCGAGTTGAACTGGACGACACAATGGAAATGGAATGCGGGTAAACACATTTCTCCAGATACGCGTCTATATCTTGGTGTTGAACACTCTGTATGGCACAACAAATATGGTGTTCCAGACAAAGATGAAAATAATGTCAGTGCTTTAATCAAGTATCATTTCTAAGACTGAGCTAAATCCATTGATCAGAAAGCAAAACTTCGGTTTTGCTTTTTTTATTGCCCTTAAAAATAATTCTTTTTAGAATACTCCTATCAATTTTCCATTGACCTGTATCCATGAATTTTCAGATCCGCCCCGCTCAAGCTTCTGACCTAACTGAGATTATGCGTATTTATAATCATGAAATTGCAACAGGTTTAGCAACATGGAACAGCCAATTAAAGACTTTTGCAGATTACCAGCAGTGGTTTCTAGAATTACAACAACAGCAATTTCCACTTTTTGTTGCTGAAGAAACAGCGACTCATGCCATTGCAGGCTATGCTGATTATGCAAGCTTTAGAGCAATCAACGGTTATCTATATACAGTTGAGCACTCTGTTTATATCGACCCAGAATTTACTCGACAAGGGCTCGGCAAACGCTTAATGCTGAAATTGATTGAACATGCTCAACAGCACAATATCCATGTTATGGTTGCTGCAATTGACCATGAAAATACTGGTTCGATTTATCTACACCAACAACTCGGATTTAAACAAACAGGTTATATGCCACAAGTCGGACAAAAATTTGGGAAGTGGCGTGATTTGGTGTTGATGCAATTAAATTTTGATTAAAATAGAGCAGTATTTATACAGCATCAGTCGTAAAATTTTTTTGTCGCTTTTTCAAAATCTGTTGTATAACCATAAACAATATTGCTGAACTTCAGAGCGAATATCGATGAATAAAATGATAATCAGTCTATTGGCACCATTTGCATTGATACTTAATACATCAAGCCATGCTGCTGACTACGATGAACAAAATATAAAACAGGGTTGTGCCAAACTCAGTCAATATCGTAAATTGGGACAAAAATTTTACGACCAGAAAAACTATAAAAAAGCGCTTGATCAGTTTCAAAGACAAGCATCTTGGAGTGCTTTTTGTCAGTCTGTGGGTGAAGAAGACACTGGCATTCGGGTTTCAGATAATGACATCGACATTGCCAATAATAATGTGGGTTTAACGTATAGCAAACTCAATCAACCCTTATGGGCAAGAGCGTGGTTTCAAATTAAACCCACAAAAACCAGTCAATTTAATTTAAAAAAGTTAGTAACACCAAAACCAAACAATGACTTAACAGGAGAATATGCCAGTTATGCAGGTTTTGGCGAATGGAACAATATCACCATTAAAAAACGTGATCAGAAATATCTCATTCAATTCACTGGTCTATGGATGGGTGCTCGAAGCCTACTTTATGGTCCAAATATTGGCGAGTTTGAAACAGAAATGCCACTTCATGCCAAGAAAGCAAACTATCGTTTTGAAAATTGTCAAATTGACATCAATTTCACTTATAACGCCTCTTTAGGCAATTTTATTGAAGTGAAAGAATTAAATGAACAAGCCGATTGTGGTTTTGGCATGAATGTTTCATCAACGGGCTATTATCAGAAAGTTGAGCCTCAATAAAATTTTGATTCGGAATTTGAAATAGTTTAGTTTGTTGTATTATATGCTTTAATATCCTTTACTTAATACATAATAATTGGGTGAAAAATGGCAAAATTTCTAAATACGAGCGGTACAAATTTTTTCTTAGAAGAATTAATAAAAAATGCAAAAGAAAGACTGATTTTAATTAGCCCTTATCTTCGGCTTAATGACCGTATCAAAGAATTATTAGAGGATAAAAATCGTTTAAAAATTGATATTCGGATCATTTATGGGAAAAGCGATTTACATCCTGATGAAATTAAATGGATGCAAAAATTAGATTATGTTCGAGTAAGTTTCTGCAAAAATCTTCATGCTAAATGTTATTTAAATGAAACAAGTTGCATTATTTCCAGCTTAAATTTATATGAATTTAGCCAAGTAAATAATAATGAAATGGGGATCTTAATCAATAAAGAAGATGATACTGACGTATATAAAGATGCCTATGAAGAAGCTCAACGTATCATTCGTATTAGCGATGAGGTTCGAATTTCTCTTGATGAAGTCAAAACAGAAGAAGTGGAAGATAATTCAAAAGAGCTATTAGAGAATCCAAGTAAATTAACTTCCTCAAAACTTGCTGCTAAACATAAGCTTAAAACGCCTGAATTATTAGATAAACTTGTAGAAAAAGGTTTTTTAACTTTAAACGATGGCGGTAAACATTATTTAACTGAACAAGGTAAAACTGTGGGTGGAGAATTCAGATCAAGCCAATATGGTGGTTATTTTCTGTGGAATGAAAATACAGAAATCTAGACTATTTTCATGTGTATTCGTTTAGGCTTAATCGAATACAAGGCTTGAAAAGAATGAAGTTCTCACTATTCATTTTATGAGTTGAGAGCTTCATTCCTCATTAACCATCAAATCGCCACTAAATCACGAATCCCCTTTTCAGTCATTTCTTCACCAATGCCTTGTGCCACCACTTGACCACGTGCCATCACGGTATAGTTATCTGCCAATTCCTCGGCAAAATCATAGAATTGCTCGACCAGTACAATCGCCATTTCGCCACCATCAGCCAATTTGCGAATCACTCGACCAATATCTTTAATAATCGAAGGCTGAATTCCTTCGGTCGGCTCATCTAAAATCAAAACTTTCGGTTCGGAGGCTAAAGCACGTGCAATGGCCAATTGCTGTTGCTGCCCACCCGATAAATCACCGCCTCGACGATGTTTCATTTCATCTAAGACAGGAAAAATTTCATATAAATGCTCAGGGACTTTACGGGTTTTTGCACCTGAAAATTTTGCCATGCCGATCAAAATATTTTCCTCTACTGTGAGTGTAGAAAAAATATCACGCCCTTGAGGAACATAGGCCAAACCCGCACGTACACGCTGTTCAGGGCTCATTTTAGCAATGTCTTTACCATCCAATAAGATTTGCCCAGACTTAATCGGTAAAATTCCCATCAAACATTTTAATAAGGTGGTTTTACCCACACCATTCCGTCCTAAAACTACGGAACACTCTCCAATCGGCGCAGTTAAAGTCACATCACGGAGAATGTGACTGCCCCCATAAAATTGATTGACGTCTTTTATTTCTAGCATGTTGCTCCCCTTAACGTCCTAAATACTTTTCAATCACATCTTCATTGGCTTGTACTTCCGCCAAGGTTCCCTCTGCAAGAATGGCGCCTTGCGCAAGGACCGTGACTTTCTCACTAATGGTGTCGATAAAGCTCATATCATGCTCGACCACAACCAAGGTATGATTCTTTTTTAATTCCAAACATAACTCTGCTGTCCGTTCAGTTTCAGCATCGGTCATTCCCGCTACAGGCTCATCCAACAAGATCAGTTTAGGTCGTTGCATCAACAGCATGCCAATCTCTAGCCACTGCTTTTGACCATGTGATAACAATCCCGCAGGCTTTTGAATAAACTCTTGTAAACGAATCTGTTGCAAAGATTCATCCAAAGCCAACTGTGCATCGGGACTTAACTTACTGAAAAAACTTTTTTTCACGGTTTTGTCTTTTGGTGCAGCAAGGAGCAGATTTTCCATCACAGTAAAATTTTCAAATACAGTCGGTTTCTGAAACTTACGCCCAATACCCGCTTCTGCAATTTGTTCAGTACTCATTTTGGCAAGATCATAGTTTTGACCAAAAAAGGCAGAACCTTCGGTAGGACGTGTTTTACCGGTGATCACATCCATCAGCGTGGTTTTCCCCGCACCATTTGGTCCAATAATGCAGCGCAACTCCCCTTCTTCAATGTAAAGAGACAAATCATTTAAAGCGCGGAAAGAATCAAACCATACACTGACTTTCTCTAAATAAAGTGCAATACCATGACTGAAATCAGCACCTTCAGCTTTAGGACGACCATAACCCTCACCGATTTGGCCACCATGTTGCGAATTTAAGCCCAAATCTGACAATAGCTCTGACATTAGTGATCCTCCTTTTTAAAGCGCTCAAGCAATCCAATCACCCCTTTAGGGAGGAAGATGGTTACAACGATAAATAATGCACCAAGGATCAATAACCATATTTCAGGATATGCAACGGTAAAATAGGTTTTAACTCCATTGATCAGACCTGCACCTAGAATTGGGCCAATCAATGTGCCACGACCACCTGCTGCAACCCAAACCGCCATTTCAATCGAATTCACAGGATTCATTTCGCTTGGATTAATGATGCCTGCTTGTGGGACATACAATGCACCTGCAATTCCGGCAATCACCGCTGAAAGGACCCATGCCGACAGTTTGTACCACAGGGTACGATAGCCTAAATATTGCAAACGGTTTTCGCTATCACGGATTGCCCCCAACACTCGACCATAAGGCTTATTCATTAAACTACGTAAGCCGATAAAGCTGAGTAACAACACTAAGGCAGTAAGGAAACATAATGTTGCTCGCATAGAAGCAGAGGTAATATCCATCCCAAGAATGGTTTTAAATCCAGTAAAGCCATTGTTCCCGCCAAAACCTGTTTCATTGCGGAAGAACAAAAGTGCAGCAGCAAAAGTCATGGCTTGGGTGATAATCGAAAAATACACACCTTTAATTTTGGAACGAAATGCAAAGAATCCAAAGATAAAGGCAATCACGCCTGGTACCAAAATCACCAAAGCCAAAGCCCATAAGAAGTGCTGGGTTCCGACCCAGTACCAAGGCAGCTCAGTCCAACTGAGAAAACGCATAAAGTCAGGCAATTGCTCGCCTGCTGACTCTCGCATCAGATACATACCAAAAGCATAACCACCCAAAGCAAAATATAACCCATGCCCTAAACTCAGGATGCCGGCATAACCCCAAACTAGATCCAAAGCCAGTGCAACCAAGGCGAGACACATGATTTTGCCAATCAAAGTCACCCAGTATGCTGAGAGGTGTAAGGCTGAATCTTGTGGCAACACATGAAACCACGGCAGAATCAGCATCACAGCGAAACATACAGCAATGGCAATTGCACTATAGGGTTTATCTGAAAGTAATGATGTGATTTTCATAGGCTTACTCCACAAAACGACCTTTGATAGCGAATAAACCTTGTGGGCGTTTTTGAATAAACAGAATCACAAGAACCAAGAGAATAATTTTGGCGAGCACTGCGCCCATACCAATTTCGAGAATTGTTCCACTCACACCTAAACCTAATGCGGCAAGCACAGCGCCCCAAACCTGACCAACACCACCCACAACAACCACAAGGAAAGCATCAATAATATAGTTTTGCCCTAGGTCAGGTCCGACATTGCCAACTTGTGCCAAGGCACAGCCTGCCAGTCCTGCAAGTCCTGAACCCAGACCAAAGGCCATCATATCGATTCGTGCAGAACGGATACCGACAGCACGCGCCATCTGACGGTTTTGCGTAACCGCACGGACGAATAGACCAAATCGGGTTTTATTAAGCAGGTAAACCAGTAAAAGTAATACAGCGATGGTGAAAACGATGATCGCGATACGGTTATAGGGCAGCATCAAACTAGGTGTAAGTGAAATTCCACCTGAAAGCCATGAAATATTTGATACTTCCACATTTTGCGCACCAAAAATCATCCGTACCAATTGCATCAAAATAAGGCTGACACCGAAGGTCGCCAACAAGGTTTCTAACTGACGGCCATACAACGGACGAATCACGGTTCGTTCAATTAACATGCCAATCAAAGCACTAACTAAAAACGCTGCTGGAATTGCTGCAATCAGGTACCAATCCACATAAGCAGCCAAATGAGTTTTAAAGAAACTTTGCACCACATAAGTGGTATAAGCACCGATCATGATCAACTCGCCATGCGCCATATTGATCACACCGAGTAGGCCATAAGTAATCGCCAGCCCTAATGCTGCAAGCAATAAAATACTTGCAGTACTGAAGCCTGAAAAAACATGTCCTGTCCATTCACTGGCTTGAATGCGGGTTTTAATACTACTTTGCGCACTGACCAATGCAGCCTTTAATTCTGGATTTAAGTTTGGCTGTGTTAGCGCTTGTTCGATGATCGCCAGAACATCAGGACGACTAGAATCTTTTAGCGTTTTAACCGCCTGAATTTTGGTGAGTGTATCTGGACTATTAAAATCAATTCGTGCTTTTAACTGGGCTAAACGTGCCTTCACTTTATTATTTTTTTCATTGAGATAAAGTTGGTTGATGACCTTGATATCCAGTTCATCTAAATTATTTTCCAAGATATCAATCGCAGCCAATCGCTGTGATGCATCTGGGGACTGTAACTTGATCTTCGCCTGACCAAAACTTAAGGCTTTATGCAAAGTGTTGACCAGCGTCACTTGATTTAAATCACCTGGCCAATCAGTAATTGCCTGTTCATCTGGATAACTGAACAGCTTATCTCCAGCTTTCATGATGTAGGTATTGCCCGAACTGTCGGTATAAAGCTCGTCGTTTTCAACATAAGCCACCAGCTTATCAAGTTCTTCAATACTTGCTGGCCATTGATTCAGCATCGCTCTACGCTTTGCAAAATCTGCACGTACAAATTTTTGAATGACATCATCATGACTTGCTGCTGTCTGAGCTGATGACGATTGCGCTACTGGCACAGATTCAGCAAAAATCTGTTGAATAATAAATAATTGAGAGATCGTAAAAAAAAGTGCTGCGAGTTTCAGTCTAAGTGACATGTGCAACTCCCCCTATTTTTGTTTAAATACAATGACCTTTAAAGTTGAGTCATCAGTTAAGCCCACTACACATGTAGCAGGCTTTTGGGGTCGTAAAGTCTTTATTTAGGAATGTACGGGCTCCATGGTTCCGCTTTGATCGGTTGAGGACTCTTGTAAACCACATCAAATTGCCCATCACCACGAATTTGTCCGATCATTACAGGCTTATGTAAGTGATGATTGCTGGCATCCATACTTAAGGTATAGCCTGACGGTGCTTTAAAGCTTTGACCCGCCATCGCTTCACGGACTTTGTCTACATCCGTTGTTCCCGCTTTTTCAACGGCTTGTTTCCACATATTGATACCAACGTAGGTGGCTTCCATTGGGTCATTGGTCACCAATTTACTGGCATTGGGTAGCTTATATTCCACTGCATATTGCTTCATCTTATTGACGAATTCGGTATTTACTGGATTCTTCACAGACATGAAGTAGTTCCACGATGCCAAATGCCCGACCAGTGGTTTGGTGTCGATCCCGCGTAATTCTTCTTCACCGACTGAAAAGGCCATCACAGGAATATCCGAAGCTTTTATGCCTTGGTTACCCAATTCACGATAGAACGGTACATTAGAATCACCATTGATGGTGGAAATAACCGCGGTCTTTTTACCCGCAGCAAATTTCTTAATATTGCCGACGATGGTTTGATAATTACTGTGTCCAAATGGCGTGTATTCTTCCATGATGTCTGCATCGGCAACACCTTTAGACTTTAAGAATGCACGTAAAATTTTGTTGGTGGTTCGCGGGTAGACGTAGTCAGTACCTAATAAGACAAAACGTTGTGCCTTACCTCCCTCTTCACCCATTAAATATTCAACAGCAGGAATCGCTTGTTGGTTAGGTGCTGCGCCTGTATAGAAAATATTTTTAGACTGTTCTTGGCCTTCGTATTGCACTGGATAGAACAACAGACCATTGAGCTCCTCTACAACTGGTAACACTGATTTACGAGAAACTGAAGTCCAGCAGCCAAAAATGACAGCGACTTTGTCCTGAGTTATTAACTGGCGGGCTTTTTCAGCAAATAATGGCCAGTCTGATGCAGGATCGACGACAACAGGCTCAAGCTTTTTACCCATCACCCCACCTTTGGCATTAATTTCATTGATTGCCATGAGTGCCGTATCTTTAAGCGACGTTTCAGAGATTGCCATGGTTCCAGACAGTGAATGCAAGATGCCCACTTTAATTGTGTCACCGCTTGTGGCAGTTGCCGATTTATTTTCTGCTGCGGGTTTCGCTTCCGTTTTATCTGCGGGCTTTGAGCAAGCTGTCAGCGCAATGCTCCCCATCATTGCCACAGCGAGAAGTGTTTTTGAAAACATTTTTTGTTGGAACATCATCTTTTTCTCTCCAAACCTTTTGGTGCATTTTTGAATGCGCGATTTTGCTTTTACCTGACAGGCTTAATTCAATTTTTATGCCAAGTGGAGAATTTGTGATTTTATCGCTGAATATTTATCCTGATAAAATATAATAAAATCAAAATATTAAATGCTATTATTTTTATATAAGTTGAAGATACGTTGATAGGCATCAAATGCCTTTCAATCACTGGATATAGCCAGCACTTAGCAAGTGAAAATGCGAGATTAAAAGCCACACTGGTCAAATTAAGTGCGATTTTTTTTGTTTAAAATGAGCGATGAGAGTGCAAAAAATTTACCCAGAATTAAATTTTTAGGACTTTCGGGATAAATTCTGCTTTAAAGCACCAAACGCTTTTGACAGGATGACCCAATCCTTGAGATGGATGGAGTAGAGGTAAAAGAATAAGAGAAAAAATAGAAAAGCAATACAAAAATAATTTGTATTACGATCAATATAATTCTGTTTGCATCAATGCGATATTTGAGAGGTACCAAAAAAAATGATGCACTGGGGCATCATTTTTTAAATATGCATAAGTTCAGCAATCAAACACTCAAATCAGCTAAATTACCTTTTTGCTCTAACCAGTCTTTACGATCACCTGACCTTTTTTTGGCAAGTAATTTATCCAGTAAGCCTGTTGTGTGATGCGTGTCGTCCAAATCCAACTGCACCAAACGGCGTGTATTTGGATCTAAGGTGGTTTCACGCAATTGACTGGCGTTCATTTCACCCAAACCTTTAAATCGAGTAATTTGCGGGTTTTTAGATTTAACTCTCTTTAAGATAGCTTCTAACTCTTCGTTATCAAGCGCGTAATAAACATCTTTGGCATCATCGATACGGAACAATGGTGGCATTGCAACATATAGGTGCCCAGCATCAACCATTGCAGGGAAATGCTTGACGAAGAGTGCACAAAGCAAGGTCGCGATATGTAAACCATCTGAATCGGCATCGGCAAGGATACAAATTTTGCCATAACGTAATTCGGAAAGATCATCACTGCCCGGATCTACACCGATTGCAATCGCAATATTATGCACTTCTTGAGAGGCCAACACCTCGTCAGAAGACACTTCCCAAGTATTTAAAATTTTCCCACGAATCGGCATGATCGCTTGGAAGTTTTTATCACGGGCTTGTTTTGCAGAACCACCGGCAGAGTCACCTTCGACGATAAACAGTTCCGATTCTTCAAGGGTATGACCGACACAATCTGATAGTTTTCCGGGCAAGGTAGGACCGGCAACAATCTTTTTACGTTCAACTTTTTTAGCTGCTTTTAAACGGCGACCCGCTTTCGCAATCACAATCTCAGCCAATTGCATGGCCACTTCAGAGTTTTGATTTAGCCAGAGCGCAAAAGCATCTTTGGCAATATTTAAAACAATGTTAGACGCTTCTCGGCTTGAAAGACGTTCTTTGGTTTGTCCTGAGAATTGTGGCTCTTGGAATTTAAGCGACAGAATATAATTGACCCCGTCCCAAACATCTTCAGCAGACAATTTGAGATTACGTGGCAACAAGTTACGTAACTCACAAAACTCACGCATCGCATCGGTAACACCTGAGCGTAACCCGTTTACATGGGTTCCCCCTTGTGCCGTTGGGATCAAATTCACATAACTTTCCTGAATTTGTTCGCCACCCTCAGCATTCCAGCAAATTGCAAACTCAGCGCTGGCGCGTTCAGCTTCACCCGTTGCAACAAAGGCAGGATCTGGAATGATTTCACGATCTTGTAATTCATCCATCAAATAGTCGACGAGACCATTTTCAAACTGCCATTCAATTTTTTCGTCATTAATCTGGTCAATATAATTAATTTGTAAACCAGCAGCCAATACCGCTTTGGCTTTGAGATTATGTTTTAACGCTTTTAAAGCAAATTTAGGAGAGTCAAAATATTTCGCTTCTGGCCAAAAATGTACTGTTGTCCCCGTAGCACGTTTTGGCGCTTTACCTTCCAAAATCTCTAAAGGCGCAACAGGTTCACCATGTTCAAACGCCATTTTATAAAGATTGCCGTGGCGTTGAACTTCAACTTCAACACGATCAGACAAGGCATTGACCACGGAAATCCCAACACCATGCAAACCGCCCGAAAACTGATAGTTATCGGTGCTAAATTTACCGCCTGCATGCAGTTTCGTTAGGATAATTTCAATCCCGCTTTGTCCGTATTCAGGGTGAATATCGACTGGCATACCACGCCCATTGTCTTCGACCGACAACGAACCATCTTTATATACCGTGACAGTAATTTTATTGGCATGTCCTGCAAGTGCCTCATCGACAGCATTATCAATTACTTCTTGCGCCAAATGGTTTGGACGAGTGGTATCGGTATACATACCTGGACGGCGACGTACAGGATCTAAACCAGATAATACTTCAAGTGATTGGGCCGTATATTGAGACACGTTGAGTTTTTTCCTTTTATTTTACGGAGTATGATAAAAATTCCAGAATCATGGGTATTTTATCTGCAAAATCTTCCATCGCATGATTACCATGCATTTCTGTCATGATCAATGATGTGTGTGGAGCTGCACTATAATACCGTTCAGCGTCACGATAATCTAAAACTTCATCACCTTGTTGCAATAAGACCAGTATTTTGTCTGCATCTTGTACAAATGGCACGGCAATCGCTTCCAAGTAGTCAAGTTGTAAACGATCTAAAGTCCATTGTTCATTGATCTTATAGGGAATCTGTTCAATTCCAAATAAATTACTGAACAATTGCCATGGTCGCATAGCTGGATTAATTAAAACAGCAGGCACACCATATTTTGCGACCAATTGTGTCGCATAAAAGCCACCAAAGCTACTCCCCACCAGTGCAACATCAGGCAATTTTTCAATGAGCGCTGAAATTTGATCTAAAACCAGTTGCGGATGCTGGTTTAAATCAGGCAAATGCACACAATGCGATGAATAACATCGACAATAATCATCTAGTTGTTGCCCTTTTATTGATAAAGGACTACTTTTAAAACCATGTAAATAAATAATATTCATTGAAAATAGTTTGCTTTTTTACCACCAATGTTTTAATTTTTAATGTGATTCAAATCACATTATTGTTTTAATTTGTATATGTCAGGATATTGTCCGACAAAAAACTAAAACTTAATCGCAATTATCGGTATTTTAAATAGTGTTCAGGATGAACAAGATAAGATGATTGCCTAGGGATTTATACATTGATCTAAAGCAAAAATAAAGTCTTTGTTCCAGATCAATATGGATGAGGAAATAACCATGCCAAGCTTAACCCCTTTACACGAAACCTATTGTAAGTGGGATCGTTCGCCTCCAAGTCAGGCCGACGTATTAGAGGGTTTAGCACAGTTAGTCAGTACGCCGCTCAGTGGTATGGTCCAAGACTTCATCCAATCAATCCAACGTGAAATGTTGCTGAGTATTTTTGGCTTAAGTAAACAAAAAGCCAAACGATTTCAATCCCGTCCGATTGTCGATAAATTCTATCAATTTGGTTATCACGCATTGCAAAATTATGGTAGCCACCTGATTGCCCCGATTTTACGTAAAACCATTGAACGTTTTCCAAATTTACATGATAAGCCATTGACCTCTCACATGACTTTTTTGGTTAGTGTTTTAAATGGGGTATTGGGCGATTATTTATTAGCAACTCATAATCCGCTCGCACTGTCACCGGTACTCTATGATCATTATGGTTCATTACAGCAAGGCGACTTGGCTGGTCGTGTGGTGATTTTCTCCCATGGTTTATGTATGAATTATCAAGACTGGACCAATCGTAACAATGGCGGTATTGGTGAGAAACTCTTGGCTCAACGTGATCACAACACCATGTTGTATTTTCACTACAATACTGGACGTAGAATTTCAGCCAATGGACGTTCATTGGCAAATCTTTTAGAAGATTTGATCAAACGCAACCCTCGTATTACCAGTATTGATTTAATTGGACACAGTATGGGTGGCTTGGTTTCTCGCAGTGCGCTTTTCTATGGCAAACAAAACATGCACCAGTGGTTCCACATGGTTGAGAATCTGGTTTGTATTGGCTCCCCGCATCATGGTGCGTTATTAGAACGTTTTGGGTTTGCCATGCAAGAGAAAGTGGGGAATTTCCCGATTGTTAAAATGATCAGCCATATCGTCAATATCCGCAGTAACGGTATCTTAGACTTGCGTTATGGAAGTGTTCGAGATGATGACTGGGAGCATAACAATGCTCGTATTGGTTTGATGGATGACAACCGTAAACCAGCTCCGCTACCGTCGCATATCAATACCTTTTTAATTGCAGGCACGCTGGAATTTGAAAACCGCAAAAATCGCACCTTAAAAGTGATTGGCGACTATCTGGTCAGTGTTAAAAGTGCCTTGGGTGAACACCCGAACCCACGCTTTCAGTTAAAATTACCTGAATCGCATAAAGCTGTGTTTTATGGCTTAAACCATCTTGAGATTCAATATCATCCTTTGGTTTCGGAACAGATTGCCAAATGGTTTTATCCGCACCATGATGAATTGGCAGAAGAACAAATTCGCAAATACTTGATTAAATTAGAAAGTATGCAAGGGATTGTTGAAACTTAATTGCAAAAAAGCTGATCTTTAATCGGCCTTTTTTGCTATTTCACTTCAATTTGATAAGACTTGTTCTGCTGAGGATCAATCATGTCACCATATTCATCAAAGTTTGATTTTTCTGCACATTGGGTATCGATCAATAAGCGTTGATTTTTTGCAATAAAGCCTTGTTTTAACTCACAAGTCCAAGCTTTATTATAAAATTTTTGGCTAAGCTTTTTACCTGTTAAATCAAATTGCGTCACCCCAATCAGCGACTGGGCAAGTGTTCTTGCAGGATGGCTCTGCGACACAGACAATACATAGTATCTGCCACCGTGTAATTGACAGTCTTTGATTCGACTTGAAAAATAATCTGGGTCGACAATAAATTTTTTAAATGGCTGAGCGCCCAATTTGATATAGGAAACATCGGCTGGAATGGTGTCATCAAATTCAGATTTAAACTGACAAGATACATCTTTTCTGACCACAGTGTTGGCTGGTTTTGCAGAGACTTGTGCTGTAGCCAAACAGACCAGTATGACGATCCCGGCTAAATTTATTTTATGATTCATGGTTTTGCTTGATTTATAAATAATTGAAGTTTATATGAAAAAAGAGCCAGTTTAGACTGGCTCTTGATGTTTTAAATTAGTACTTTCTAAATAACTGCCATAGACTGATCAATGCCAATACACTGAAAAACAGTAATGACCAAACAGGTAAAGACTGTCCTAAGAAAGTCCAATCGACCATGGCACATTCGCCAGAACCCTTAAGCACATTTTCAAACACAGCCTTTAAAGGCAAAGTGTTGACCCAATAGTCCAGACCGGGACCACAACTTGGAACCTGATCTTTGGGTAGGTTCTGTAGCCACACATGACGAGCGGCAACACCAACTGACCAAGAAATCGCAGCTAAACCCAAAAAGCTATAAATGCGTTTAAATACATTTGTTTTTGGGTTATGCAAAAAGGCAATCAGTGAAATTAGCCCTAGACCAATCAATCCAATACGCTGAAATACGCATAGTGGACATGGCTCAAGCCCTTGTACATGCTCTAAATAGAGCGCAAATGACATACCAATCACACTTGCCAAAAATAAAAGACCACTTACGAAGCGATAACTACGCCATTGCATGGAACTTCCTCATTATTTAATCTATGTTTTATCTAAATTTACTCAGATAATCCTCGAAACTTATACTTGTATTTTGTTCAAGTTGCTGTTGTTCTGCGAGAGATGTTCGAGTAAGCCCCTCAAAATACGCTAAAGTTTCCGGACTTAATACATGTTGTTCGTAACTTTGGATATGTTGATTGGCCATATAGCCACCAAAATTCCATGTACCACCTTGCTCTACAGTATCGGCAATCACATGCGCTGATAGTGTTTCATCCACATCATCAATACGTGTTTGCATCACCGTCAATGCTTGACGATATAAATCTGTTGCATAGGATTGGTTGAGTAGATCTGCAAGTGGTTGCATGGCGGTGACATGCTGTTGAATCCACTCAAGTAATGGATATTCAACACCCGCTTCAATGATTTTCGCATTTGGCGCACGACCACGATTGACCACTTCAGCCTGATTTTGCTCAATAATATCTTGTTCTTCATCCCATAAATCTGGGCTTTCTTTAAGCAAGCAATACAACGCAACCACTTCCAAGAAGCCTGCTGTATCCTCATCGATACCAATAGCGCTGTATGGATTTACATCTACCGCGCGTAACTCAACATAGCCAATCCCACGATTTGACAAGGCCTGAGATGGCGTTTCCCCTGCTTGTGGCACTTGTTTTGGACGGACTAAGCTGTAGTATTCATTTTCAATTTGTAAGACGTGATCATTAATTTGAATCGGCTGACCATTGGCATCGTTTAAACCTAAATGACTAAACTGTGCATAAGGTGAATTAACCGCTTTTTGTAATTCAGCCACGTAACTTTCTAAATTGTTGTAATGAATACCCAATTGTTTTTGTGCAGAATTTTGATAACCAAAACGCCCCATACGCAATGCTGTGGCATAAGGTAGAAATAATGTGCCTTTGATTAAAGGCAACAATTGATGTTCACGGCCTGTCATAAAGCATTTACAAACTGAAGGGCTAGCACCTACCAAATACATCACAAGAGGAGTTAAACGAATAAAGTTACGGATTAATCCAAGATAACGATGACTGCGATAGTCTTGCAGGCTTAAGGCTTTAAGCGATTCATTGCTTTCATGTTGTTGTAATTGTTCAAATAACGCATCTGGGAAAGACACATTGTAATGCACACCCGAAATCGTCTGCATACGGCGACCATAACGAATGCCTAGACCATGACGGTATAAGGTTTTGAATTGACCAATATTGGATGTGCCATATTGCGCCAAACGGATATTTTCTTCTTTGTCATCCAGCATACATGGCATGGACAAAGTCCATAGCTTTTCACCATTTTCTAAATGACGATGCACAACAGCATGGACATCTGTTAAAAAGCTTAACGCTTCAGGAATGCTTTCTTTGGGGGGTGTAATAAACTCCATCAAAGCTTCTGAATAATCTGTGGTGATATGCGGATGTGTTAGGGCAGAGCCTAAAGACTGAGGATGATCAGCCTGTGATAAAAAGCCATTACTTTGCATACGCAGGCTTTCACGTTCAATGCCACGTAACATGCCTCTGAATAAGGTAGAATCCACCCAATTTGGTACTAAAGATTGGGAAATCGTTTCGGGTTGACTCATACTTACTCGCTTATCTTAAAGAATTTTTTAAAATAAAATGTTTTGATGCGCGCAGTATAACGTTATTTATCGATATACACGTATAAGCATCGTTGTTTTAAATGAATTATTCACTTTATTTCGGAAAAGTTTTTAACACAAACTGCCTCTACAAGACATCTAAAATTTGTGATTTTATAGAAAAATTACCACTAAAGAATTGTAACTACTATGAATTATCAAGAAATTATCGATTTTTGGTTTAGTGAAGAAACTCAGCCATTTTGGTTCGCAAAAAGTGACGCATTCGATCAAACTTTGCACCAGCGATTTGCACATACCTTGGATCAAGCCAAACATTGTGAGCTATGGACTTGGCGTGCGACAGCAGAAGGTCGCTTGGCTGAAATTATTGTTTTAGATCAATTCTCGCGTAATTTGTATCGAGATCATGCTGAATCTTTTGCACAAGATGCCTTGGCACTTGCACTATCACAAGAAGCAATTCAGCTGAATTTAGATCAACAATTAAGCCCCGAACAGCGTTCATTCCTGTATATGCCATTTATGCATAGCGAATCAAAAATTATCCATATCCAAGCTTTACAACTTTTTGAACAGCTGGGCAATCCACTCAATTTAGATTTTGAGAAAAAGCATAAAGTGATTATTGATCGTTTTGGACGTTATCCTCACCGTAATCAAATTTTAGGGCGAAGCTCAACGGCAGAAGAAATTGAATTTTTAAAACAACCAAATAGTCATTTTTAATCCTATTCATTTTTATCTAAACAGCTTATGCAGAAATATTTTGCATAAGCTGTTTGACCCGTGCATCAAAGCATACTGATCCATCAGCAGCAACAAGCGTTAGAAAACATAGCTGTGTTTAATAATGGTATTTTCAATCATTTCAGCATGTATGGACTTTAACTGCTGTTCATGCGAGTCAAAACTTGGAAATAGCGGTATACCCTTTCCAAGAAGAACAGGCATGATAAAAATCTCTAAAGTATTGAGCAGCTTCTGTTCAATAAAAGTATTCTGCAATTGCGTTCCACCGACAATCCAGACATTGCCGTTATAATTCTGTTTAAGGTGCTCAACAAGTTCATCCACAGCTAAGTTCCACCGCGAAAGCGAGGCATGAGTTAAAGCTAAATCAGGATTAGAAGTGACGATAAATCCTTTCTGGTTTGGATAGGGCCACGCCTCAGCAAAAGAACAAATCACTTCATAGGTTTTACGCCCCATAATCACGATATCGATATCCTGGATAAAATCATCATTATCCACAGTCAATACTTTGAAATGGCGCTAAAAACGCTACAGAACCATCTGGTGTTGCGATATAGCCATCTGCGCTTGTTGCAATATAACCTTTAATTTGAATACTCATTTAACTCTCTCAACAGCGTTCACTCTCAACAGTCTTCATTTTTTATCATGGATCAAATACGCATAATACCGTGCTCATTGTTTAAATTTTACGTGAACAGTCATTTATCTTGTTGAGTATCATCCTGAATTAACAAAATTCTTCTTGAAATTCATTGTCAGTCCATCAATTTAGAACAATATACTGAGGATTATAAATTCATTAAATTCCATCCAGAAGAATGGAAAGGAGAGACACATGAACAAAGTACTCATTGGTCTAACTATTGCAGCGGCGCTCACCATCACAGGTTGTGCGACGACACCAAGCAAACCACGTACCTTTGACCAACTTGGGCAATACACTACGGTTCCACTTAACGATCATAGCTATCGCATCAGCTTCCAAGGCAATAGCAATATGAGTTTTGGGACAGCTGAAGAAATTAATCTTGTTAAAGCCGCACAAACCACGCTTTTAAATGGATTTACGTACTTCAAGGTTTTAGATGACCCAAGCAATCGCACTCAGCAACCGCCTCGTAAAGCGGTAGTTTACCCTTCATCAAACTACTACCCATATGGCTGGGGCTATCGTCGTCATCCTGTGTTCTGGAATGACCCATTTTATGATATGCCACAAGTGGTGACCATTGACCCTGTGCAAATTTCCTATACGATAGAATGTTATAAAGATAAAAAATCATCACCGAATGATGCATTTGACGCTCGTCTGATTTTGCAATCTTTAGGACAAAAATATGGTGTTAGTCCGACAGGACAAGTACTGCAACCACAGCCTGATGCGGTAACATCAACGAAATAAAAATGCACAAATCGATTTAGGAAAATGAATGAGCGGAATTGAACAAAGTGAAGTTCTCAATGAAATTCCAAACTTAGATCGAAGCAAACGCTTTGCGACCATCGCCTTGGTGGTGGCTGTTGTCGCATGGTTTGCTTTGATCATTTCCGCCAAACTGATGCCTGAGTATGCTTGGTTTATTCATATTCTCATGTTGGGTGCTGAAGCTGGCGTAGTCGGTGGCTTAGCCGATTGGTATGCGATTACCGTGTTGTTTCGTAATCCCTTTGGGAAAATTCCCATTCCTAAATTTCTCAAAGATCACACCGAAATCATTCCACGTAATAAAGCACGTATTGCGGAATCGATGGGTAAATTTGTCCAAGAGAATTTTCTCTCCCCACAAATTGTTGAACGTAGTTTAAAAAGTATTGATCTTAGTTTTGCTGTGGGTCAATGGCTGGCCAATCCTAAAAATAACGGTCAAGTGGTAGATGTGATTCAGCAAACTGTTCCAAAAATTTTCGAATTTGTCGGGCAGGATCAAATTGGACGCTTTATTCAAAACAACAGTGTGCAATGGGTTCGAAATACTCGCATGAACCAATTGGCAAGTGAAATGCTGCGTGCAGTTTTAGAAAATGATTTCCATCAAGATGTATTACAACGTGGACTGGATATTGCCCATGAATGGATGATGACCCATCCTGAAAAAACCCGTGAAATTACCCAAACCATGTTTAAAGAGCTTGGTGTTTCACGCCTTGCCAAAGGTGCCAGCTGGATTGGGATTGATGTTGAGCAACGGACCATTGATTCAGTGATTGAAAAAGTGGAATCCATGCTTGCTGATCAGGAGCATCCTATTCGTCAAAAAATTGAAGAAGCTGCACATGAGCTTATGTTGCAATTGGCAGATAACAATAGTCATGCCAGCATAAGTTTAAATGAAACCAAGAATGCCCTGTTAGACAGCGAACCAGTACTCAACTTTATTACTGGTGCTGTGGTGATTTTATGTGATGCTGTTAAATCTGACCTGCTTAAAGCAGACTCAGGTATTGCCATGAATTTACGTATCGCCATTCAACAGCTGGGTGAAAACTTGATGCAAAATCAGTCTGTAAGAGAATTACTGAATGATCGAATCAGCGGAATTGCCATCAATTTAAGTGACCAATATAGTGAGAAAGTGATTAAGTTTATTAGTCAACGTATCCATGAATGGGACTCTACCGAAATGATCGCCAAGATTGAAAATGAGGTAGGCGGTGATTTACATATGATCCGTGTTAATGGTGTTGTGGTGGGTGCATTTATTGGTCTAAGTTTAGGTGTGATTCGTGCTGTGATTGATTTTGCGATTTGAGAATATAAGGCTTTAAATGATGCAACAAAGGTTGAAGATTCAACGGAAGTGATTCGTACTACTTCGGCAAAAAGTAAAACATCACAGAAGAATGGTTATAAATCAAATTTTACCTGATGACATGTTAAAAAGAATGAAGAAATCATTCTTAACTTTTTAGGATTAAAACCATGAATTATTTTGCAAAGGATCCCTTCTAGGTAATGTTACCTAGGAGGAACCGTGAAAAATCTAAAATATCAATATCAAAACTCTATAAAAAGGAACCCTGATGATTGCTTTTCGAAGCGTTATCCAAATATTAAAAGCCTTTATTATAAAGCATTTAGTACACACCAAGAGAGAAGTTTTTATTTTCTACATATAATTGAATATAAAGACTATCCTCTTAAGATCCGTGTTGCACGTGGTAACGGCTTGGCTCAAGCTTGGGATGATTTACCAACCTATGTCTATAAAGTTGCCAAAAGTTGGAAGCATAACGCCAAAAGAAAGCATCAGTATTACAAAGAGCATGAGCAACAATAAAAAATGGGAGTCTAGCTCCCATTTTTTAGCACTGCACTTTTATCAATTTAAATGCTGTATCAATCAATCGCATAATTGATGGTCACCACAACCCGCGCAATTTTATTAATGGTGGCTTTGTCATAAGCACCGCCATAATCACTGTCATCATCAGAACCACTTTCAGGTAAAATATAAAACGCACCCTGACTTGCAGAACGCATCGCACCGACTTTTACCCCACCCACTTTTGCAAACTCATTGGCACGGCTATGCGCATTTTTAGTTGCATTGGCGATCAATGACATTTTTATTTCTTCTAGATTCGACACCAAATACTGCGGTTTTTGCTCGATGGAGATGCCTTTTTCATCTAATAAATACGCATCTTTTGCGGCTTTCTCAATCTTTTGAATATCACGACTATTTATCACTAGTGATTGCATCGCAGTATAGCCTCTAAACTCACGGGTAAATTTTCCCTCGCCTTGATTCACTTCCTCATAATAGGGTTGAGAGCTTTTATTACCCAGTTTCATTTCTGTTGCTTTAAATCCATGCCCAATAAAGAAATCTTGTAGTGCTTTTATTTCTTGATCCAACAATTGATAGGCGGCTGAAACACTGTCTGAAGCACGACTGGTTTGCAGATGAATCTCCCAGCGCGCTAGATCCGCTTGTATAGGTTTTTCAGCCAACCCTTTGACCACTATTGAATTTTTTTCACCATTAAACTGCTTAAGTGCATAGCCCATGACACTTGCCGAAATAATGAATCCTAAACTTAGAATGAGTGCAAAGACCCATAAAGTTTTATATGTGATTGATTTATTTTCCATTATTGTAGTATCGCTAAAATTATTATAAATAAGTTATAGTAAGGATCCTACAACAAGTCAACCTACTTTGATCCTATAAACAACATTGCGTTATGGTTTGCATCGCCTATAAAGATTGATCACACCTTATAAAAATCAGAATAATTCATCTAATCATCATATGAAATCTACATGATCTGATTCAGCGCTTAAAATCACTGCTAAAGTGCGTTTAAGCCATCTAAAATTGCTCTGAAACGAATGAATGAAATTTCAGTTTGGATCTTGTGGGCTTAAAAATAACAAGTTTAGTAACCATCTTATCGGTAATTTTATCTCTCACTATTTTGTAGTTTTATTTAGTTAATCTTACGCATCATGCTCGGCGATATAACATAATGTTTTCTAAATTCACGTGAGAATTTCGACATATCATCAAATCCACATTGATAGGCAATTTGATTAATTTTATGTGTATGTTCGTTGGTCTGTATCAACATCTTCTTGGCTAATTGCAGACGACTTTGCATCACATAACGGCCAAATGTGGTTTCATTCTGTTGAAAAAGTTTACTGATATATCGCGAACTAATACGAAGATCTTGAGCAATATCATGAATACTCAGCCCACTATTGTCTAAGTGCTCCAAGATTAAATGCTTGACCTGTACGAGCATGCTGTGGCTACTGGATCGAGGTGTTTTGTCTTTGATCTGATCGAGAACCACATAACGCAGTAAATCAAAAAATTTATGCAGTACCACCTGCTGAAGTTCTGTTGAAGCCTGCTCAGGGAACCAAAATAAATCATGAGCGTAATTTAATAATAAAATTTTCAGTGGATGCCCATCACCAAAAGCATGACCACATAACTGGTCAGGTCGCCCAAAATACTGTTGAAATTGTTCACGAGGGAACATGAGAACCAGTTGATTGAATTGTCCATTCAAATACAAATCATACGGCTGCTGGGTATCATGAAAAATAAATTGCCCTTTGCTGAGGCATTGTTCACGACCATGATATTGAACACCCATTTGGCCTTCTATCAGGAAGATAAATAAAATCTCATCATGATGACTATGTCTAATATTGGAGGCATGCCGTTCAACATGTTGACCATAGCCTTTGATTTCAACCAGTTGAATATTGCCTATATGTTTTGCAGACAAAGCACCAAAAAAGCCATCCTGTACAGAAACATTACAGGTCAATGGTACAAATACTTGACTAATCGCATCCTGCCAATAATCACGTTGCAGCTTATTTTTGACACGCCTTGTGTCATAGTTAAACATCATTGTCTCTCTTATTCTTAGACGCTTATGCAATAAAGCTAATCCGTTTAGCATAATTTGTAAACCTTCAACTCAGCGTCTCCTAACCTTGAGATCAAGCAAAATTTATCTCTTTTAAATTTGGAATCATTTTTTGGATTTTTAGTTCCGTATAGATCTATGTTTTGTTCCTGCTCAGCATACCCCCTGATCAATCTTTGACTTTATAACCAAAAGTGCAATATTGCTTAGTTATTGAGAAAGGATCACTCATGAAAACTTCAATTAAAGTCGCTTGTGTACAAGCGGTTCCTGCATTTCTCGACTTACAAGGAAGCGTAGACAAAACTATCAAAATTATTGCCGAAGCAGCTGAAAAAGGGGTTGAACTTATTGCCTTTCCAGAGACGTGGATTCCTGGCTACCCATGGTTTTTGTGGTTAGATTCTCCCGCTGCAAATATGCCTTGGGTATATCAATACCATCTCAACTCTCTTGAACTTAACAGCGACCAAGCCAAACAAATTGCAGATGCTGCAAAAAAACATAATATGCATGTGGTTTTAGGCTTGAGTGAGCGTGATCATGGCAGTCTGTATATTTCCCAATGGATTATTGATCATCATGGTGAAACCATTGCTGTACGTCGAAAATTAAAAGCCACCCATGTAGAGCGCACCTTATTTGGTGAAGGTGATGGTAGTTCTCTGAAAGTCTATGACACTGCGCTTGGTCGCATTGGGGCACTGTGTTGCTGGGAGCATTTACAGCCCTTAAACCGTTATGCAATGTATTCGCAGCACGAACAAATCCATATCGCAGCATGGCCTAGTTTTAGCTTATATACGGATATGACTGCCGCACTCGGTGCAGAAGTCAACAATGCGGCTTCACGTTTGTATGCAGCTGAAGGACAATGTTTTGTGCTCGCATCTTGTGCGATGGTTTCTCAGGAAATGATTGACGCTTTATGTACCGATGACACAAAGAAACAGTTACTAAAAACTGGTGGTGGTGCATCACGAATTTATGGCCCTGATGGTGGTGATCTTGTCACTCCACTTGCCGAAGATGAAGAAGGTCTGTTAATCGCTGACATTGAACTTAATCATATTATTTTTGCCAAGAATGCGGCAGATCCTGTAGGACATTATTCTCGTCCAGATGTTTTTCAGTTGGTCTTTAATGCTCAACATAAACCTAACGTGATCTATTCAGCACCCACCGTACGTTCTGCTATCGAGCCAACAAATGTTGATGTGACAGCAGAATTGGAGGTTGAAGGAGAATAAGTGAGGATTTGCTATTTTTGTAGAAGCTAAATAACTCAATCTTGGTTAAGATCAGAAAATTAAAGGGTAATACCTTTAGTTTTCTAATAAGTCTTAATTAAAAAAATTTTTTATAAGAGTTTGTTAGTGGAAAAGAAGTTTGGCAAACCATAAATATGATTCATGGTATATTAGTTACTATAGCATTAGATTAAAAGATCACACCGAAATCATTCGTTTACTCAGAGCCAAAGATGCCACTAAAGCGGAGAGAAAAAAATATGAGCGTAGTTAGATATACAAAAGAAGAACTTAATGAAAAGTTCAAAGATAAACTTGAAGCAGAAATCCAATGTTTAGTTGCAAGAGGTAAAATCTCTGACAAACACATAGACCTTTCTGATATTCCTGAAATTACTGACTGGAGTAATGCTGCTCGTTATGGGCAACGTCATCATCCATTGAAATAACAAACCACTAATCGTCTGCAAGATAAGTAATTAGACTTGCTTAAACTTCTTTACGTTCGATTGACCCAGCTTCTTTAATTGAAGAAGCAAAGTCATTAAATAAATTATTATCTATGAAATTTCTCGTTCACTAATTGGTGCAGAACTGCTGTTTTCTTAGCTATTCAACTTATAACTTTTCGTTGTTATGTTAATTTAAATTATCTAGATTTTTTAACATATTCATATCGTCCTGACTAAATTTTTCTTTATCTTTAAAAGCATTTTGATGGATAGTTTCAACGCTAGAAGAAGTTTCACTCGAAGATAAATAAGCAATATTTTCAGACATATTTATAAATATTTTGATATCAGTTTTATTATCACCCATGACTAAACCATTGGTATATTTCATTTTTGCGTACTGATTTTTATATTTTGCATAGATATAATAATCACTAAAAGTGTTTATATTTTCTTTTTTATAACTTTGCATTCTCCCATCTTTAAATAAAACAGTATGATTGCTAGTTTTTCCTATATATTTTTTTAATTCATGTCCATCCAAAAGATACCCATACGGATTTACCACCAACTTTAAGTCTTTATTATCTATAGATTTATCAAAGATAATATCTACTTTTGTTTCATAATTTTGAGAGGAAATATTTGAACATAAAGTCATTGCCATTAACCCTATAAAAATTATAGAAAATTTTAAAATCATCATTAAATCCTTAATTTATAATCTCTATTTCTCGTTGTGATTTAAAATCATTACAATAGACTTCTTTCATCAGCCCTTTTAAAACTATAGATCAACATAAAATTTCCCTCATCCTAGCCTTCTCCCAGAGGGAGAAGAAAATTTCAATACCAATATAATTCACTACTCATGATCATTTTTTTATTTGTAAAAGAGCTATATTGCATTGATTTAAATACTGTTATAAGTTCAATTTTCAAATTTCTTCATATTATGTGCCTCAATTAACTTTTTCTTTTGACTCATAGATATATTTTTTAATTTTAAAATATCTTTATTTAATAGCTTATCTGTTTCTAACAACTCTTCAAATGTCATAGATTCTAGGGTCGCAATTGTATCAGGCTCTAATTGTGTAAGTTCAAACTTTGCTTTGTTCGGATCATAGTAAATAAATTTTTTTACTCCAGAATTTTCAAATTTTTTGTAATACAAAATACCATCGCTAAACAACTCTTTATTTCTATAAACTTTAAATTTTAGATGATCCTCTGCAAAAGAGTAGTCATTTTCTACAACACTATCCTTAATAATATTTTCGGTATAATACATTTTATTAAAATTAGTATTAAACACATAAAATTCATAATAAAAAACATTAGAATTAATCGAAGTGTTTTTTATTAAATTCCCTTGATTAACAATTGTTTCCTTCTTAACCAAACCGTACCATTTTGAATTAAAATCTTTTTTATATGTAAATAAATTTACATTTAAATCTTTCAAACTTTCCTTATTTTCTATACTAAAATTTAAATGGGTGGACTCTTGCATATCTTGTGAACATCCTAAGAAAAATATAAAGAAGATCAGGAAAATTATTTTTTTATTTATCAAAGCCATTTGCCCTCCAATGAATTAACTCTGCATATTCTTTAGAACCATCATCATTCTTACGATCAACTCTATGATCATTAAAAAAAGATTGAGATGATTCCGATAGTAATAAATCATTCTTATAAAAAAGCATTTTATTCACTGGAGTATTCTCACTGCGCTTTAAAGCTTTCTTCCCTTCCCCTTCATTTCCACCAACCATATATGTTGGTCCAACATCCCAAGCTATTGAAGGACTAAGATTAATTTTATCGTAAGGATCTGATGTCAGTCCGTTTTTAAAAGTTAATGACCTAGCTAAACTTGTAAATCTTTTGTCTGGGTAAAATGAAGGAAAAGAAGAAGTAGACTGCCCTGAAACAATGATATCTTTAACATTATTAGACTGAGAAACTTGACGAACAAAGCGTTTATTTTTGTTCTTATAATATGCAGTATTACAACCAAAAAAATTTAGTCTAGAATCTTTAGCCCAATAGAAATTAATTTTTTGCCAATATTCCATAATGAGTTGTGATTTATATTGAGGCTCTAACATTTCCACTGGAGTGTTATTTATTGCACTATAAATAATAGGACCATCTAACCCAGCATGTGAAAAAAAGCTTACTTCTTTTACTTCAGCTAGATCTTTCCCACCATAATGATTAACCCAATAATCTATAATTTTTTGAATTTCGGTGAATCCATGTAAAGGAGGGCAATGAACCTTATGGATAGTTTCATCAAAATTTTTGAGTGTTTTAATATTTATTAATCTCGTTTGAGCTGATTCTTTAAAAAAATCCTTACCAACATCTTTTTCAGCAACCCAGAATAAAAGAAATAACTGTTTTTTTCTAGTAATTTTAATATGTTGTGTATTATTTTCTTGAGTAGAAGTTCTTGCCGTTGATGTTTTTCTTGGTGGAATACCCATTTTTATTTTAGCTCCAAATGAATTTGGACGTCTTTTTCTTCATTTGAAAAGAATGTAGATGAGTAACCATCCTTATCCGTCATACCTTGTATTTCCGATCCATTCGGATAGATTGCGGTATATGGCGTATTTTTATAAGGAATTCCATTATCGTCAGTAAATAAATATCGTAAATTGTATGCAGTACCTTCAGGGAGGAAAGGTAATTTTGTTTCCACCTTTGCCCCGCTCTTAAAAATATGCTGCCCAGCTTTTACTTCAAATTTTGCTGGAGTGATTATGGTTATGCCATTTTTATTGATAATAATTTGAGAACCACCTGCCATAGCCCACCTTTTTATTAAGTTTTTATAAAATTAGTTATAAATATAGTTTAATATAAAAATTCAATAACTCAAAACTTACATTAAAATTATGACTTTTATCATTGCGCTACAATTAAATGACAGCGCCATTATTGCAGCAGACAATAAGAAAATTGTTTTAAAAGAAACGAAGGAAAGCCAGTTCAATATAGAAATGGCTTCAAAAATTTATCAGTGGGATAACGGTATCATTACTGGTACTGGTGAAGGCTACGTTGTCAGTAGATCTATTGAATTATTTAAAAAATTAGCGCATTCAGATCTAAACAAACTTCCTCAATGCCTTGAAATTTCAAGACAGATGAGAGAGTTAGAGATTGGAAAAGAATGTTTCCAAGTCGAAAATACGAAACTGGTGTGTTCGAGTTATAGCGAACATGGTGCACAGCTCTATAAAATCGAGCGATTTGATCCATTGCAACCTTACAACTTGATTGCTGTTAAACCACTGGATATATCGGTTTGGCTCTTCCACCCCAACATTGAGAGCATTTCAACAGATCTACAGCATCTCTATCGAGATCTAAAAGACTATTCTGCATTCTCCAATCGAACGGACTGGGTAAATTACTACATCAATCGAATAGCAGTAATTTATCAAAAGCAAAGCCTGTGTGATCCTTTAATGAGCCAAAGCTTTGATATTTTTTTTCAAAATAAGGATAAGTACATCTTTGGTCATATTTCAAATACGCAGGATGAGCCATTAGAAATTAGAGAGTTTTAACCAAACCAGTAAAAAAGCTATTCAATCTAGTATGTTCAAAAATATTTGATCAAAAAAGTCTATATAATTTTTAATTATGTAAAAATTTGATTTAAAAAATCGTGGAACATGAGAAATCAAGAAAAAGCCGTTCCAGTGCACTGAATTCTGGAACGGCTTGAGATAAGATATTGATGCAAAAAGGAAAAATTCAAGCATTTTGTATATGGTGTATTATGTTAATTTTAAGATTTATAAATAATAAATTCCACACCTCTTAATGGATTAGTTATTTATCTTTTGACTTTTTCTTCTCACTTTCTTTACTTTCGATATCTACATTAGACGGATAAGAGTTTCTATCTACTTCACTTAATTTAGCTTGTTGCTTAGCAAATTCAGCTAAAGGACCATTTGTAGCAGCACGTATTACAGCTTGTTGCTTAGCAAATTCAGCTAAAGGACCATTTGTAGCAGCATGTATTGCAGCTTGTTGCTTAGCAAATTCAGCTAAAGGACCACTTGTAGCAGCACGTATTACAGCTTGTTGCTTAGCAAATTCACTATGAATACCTAAATTCTTTAAATACTTTGACGTATCTGAATATAGTGCTAATTTTTTCAACTCCTCATCAAGATTTTGAGCTGGTATATCTTCAGGGGTATGGGCAGTATTTGAAGTATTTGTCTGAGTTATATGACTAAGTTCGGACTCTACATCTGATAGTATTTGAATATTTCTTTCTTGAAATTCTTTAAAATAGGTTGTTACTAACTCCTCACATCCATTAATTGCCCCATTCAATACTGTCATCTGTCTTTTGAGTTGAGCATCTTCCTGATGATCAGGATATCTTAGGAAATGATCAATTTCCCCCCACGCCTCATCAAGAATAGATCTAATTTGAAGTTCAAGTTTAAAATTATGAGGAAAATTAGCATCAATAATATAATGTGTTGATCTATATTTAGATGCCTTTTCAGATCTAATGTATTTTAATTTAGTTCCATTAATTTCTTTTAAATAACCATCATCATAATAATAAGATAAATCATCTTCAGGTGCATGATAAATAATAATATTTTCATCTTTATTTATTCTAAAATTACTACAAACATAACCATCTACTATTTTCCAATGATGTTTAAACAAAAATATAGCTCTAAGGCCTACTAGATCTGTAATAATTTCTTTGTAATTTTTAACATTAATCGATAAGTATTTAGATTTATTGTTTTTCTCTTTAATTGCTTCTTTTCTTTTTCTGACTATTTTAGTTAGAAGATGAATAGGATCTTTAACTCTCCAACGAACTGAGTTTATTTCATCACAAAACTGTAACTTATTACTTAAATAAACTCCTTCAGTTTCTAATTCTTTTAAGGATTTTGAATAGTCATTATAAATATCGATAAGCTCTTTAGAGGTAATGTTTGCCAGTTTTAACTCCTCAACTGATAAATCTTTTGTATCTTTAAAGTAATCCTGAATATTGTCCATAACTATATTTTCTCAAAATTTGAATTAAGGTTCTAATTAATTAAAAATTATATACTTTTTATGTAAAATCTCTTTCATAAATCAAAAAACGTACATCTTTTTGTTCAATATTCATCCTGCAAAATTTAAGATTTTCAAGCATAATCTGTATATGAAATATCTCGACTCAAAAAAGCTTTCTGATTCTCAGTTTAAGCGTTATACAGGCATATCTCGTTCAACATTTTCTCTAATGGTTGAACAAATGCAGATGCAAATTCCTTCTAAAGGCAGGCCACCAAAACTATGTCTTGAAGATCAGGTATTACTCTGTTTAAGCTATTGGAGAGAATATCGAACCTTATTTCATGTTGCTGCAAGTTATGGTGTATCAGAGCCAACAGCTTCCAGAATTGTTCGTCAAGTTGAAGATAATTTAATTCAGTCAGGTTTGTTTAATTTACCCAAAGATATCCCCGAAGGGGAAGGTATAGACTGGAATGTAGTGATCGTAGATGCCACTGAAATTCCAATTCAAAGACCTAAAAAAACAGAAGAAAAGTTATAGTGGTAAGAAAAAGGCTCACACATTTAAGGTGCAAGCGATCATTCATTGTAAAACTCAGCAAATACAAAGTTTATGCATGAGCAAAGGCGCTGTACATGACTTTGAACTGTTCAAACGCAATCTGCATTTAGTCCCAACAAATTCATTTATTCTTGCAGATAAAGGTTATCAAGGGATTTATGCTATATATCCCAATAGCTTGTTACCGTGCAAGGCTAAAAAACGTTGTGAATTAGATCCTTTGCTAAAAACATATAATCGAGAAATTAATAAAAGAAGAATAGTCATTGAACATGTATTTGGTACATTAAAAACTTTCAAAATCCTTGCAGAGCGTTATCGAAATAGAGGGAAAAGACTTGGCTTAAGATTCAATTTGATTGCAGGTATTTATAATTTAGAACTGAGTAAAAAGTGATTTATGAAAGAAGTCTGTAATATTCAAAATTTGAAACATGAATAAAAATTTGTGAATTTCTCTCCATTTAACATAATGGTCGTTATGCGAAGCCAAACCCTACCCGCTATTATCAATATAATACGAGCTATAAAGCCCGTACATCATCTTAACTCCCTTCAATATATTGTGTAACAAAAAATTACTATCTGTATTAAACACAACTTTATTGATCTTGAACACCCATCGCCCCCTAACCAATAGATTACTTAATCCTATTCAGCTCCTTAAAACGACCTGCTAAACTGCCACCAACGCATTTATAAAATCAGTCTGGTCATGATCGAAATCCACTCCAAACTCCCTGCTCAAGGCGTCACCATTTTTAGCATCATGACCGCTATGGCACATCGTCTTAACGCCCTTAACTTGTCACAAGGTTTTCCGGACTTTGATACACCACCTGCGTTGCTACAAGCACTGAGCCAAGCAACGTTGGACGGTTTTAACCAATACGCTGCTGGCGATGGTTTATTCGCGCTAAGAGAACAACTGGCGCAACTGTTTTTAAAACGTGATCAATTACAACTTGATCCAGTCACAGAAATCACCATCACCCCGGGGGCAACGATCGGGATTTTTAGTGCAATACAAGCCATCATTCATCAAGACGATGAAGTGATTATTTTTGATCCAAGCTATGACAGCTATGCACCAAGCGTGCAATTGGTCGGTGGTAAAGCCATTCATATCCCACTCAATGCGCCTGAGTTTTCCGTGGATTGGAATCAAGTCAAATCTGCAATTACAGATAAAACCCGTATGGTAATTGTAAATACTCCACACAATCCAACTGGGGCGATTTGGTCTAAACAAGACTGGTTAAATTTAATTGAACTGATTCAAGATAAAAATATTATTGTGCTTTCAGACGAAGTCTATGAGCATTTGATTTTTGACGGTGAAAAACATTATTCAGCATTGTCATTTCCAGAGCTCAGAGATCGTAGTTTTGTGGTCGGTTCTTTTGGTAAGACCTTTCATGTGACAGGATGGAAAACAGGTTATTGCATTGCAACACCAGCGCTTATGAAAGTATTCCGTCAAATTTATCAATTTGCCAACTTCTGTGGCGTAACCCCCGTGCAAATGGCACTTGCTAATTTTATGCAACAGCATCCTGAACATATTGATGGGCTATCAAGCTTCTATCAGCAAAAGCGTGACCTGTTTATTTCAGGTATTGCGAATTCAAAATTCAGTTTAATTCCCTCTCAAGGTACATTCTTTCAAAATGTCGACTACAGCCAAATTCGCCCAGATTTAAATGATGTAGAGATGTGTAAATTCTTAGCGGAAGAACATAAAATTGTGGCGATTCCAGTTTCTGTTTTTTATAAGCAAGCCCCTAAAAACTTACGTTTAGTGCGTTTTTGTTTTGCTAAAAAGGAACAAACTTTAATTCAGGCCTGTGAAATTTTAAATCAAATTTAATCCCGATCCATACAGATCATCTTTTTAAAATTAAAGCCTGAGTTACTGAAATACTCAGGCTTTTTACTCAGCGTTTGTTATATTATCAATAAGATAAAGACACTCGAAATAGACAGTAGAATAAAAGATGCCAGCTCGTCCCGATATGCTTCACCAACCCAAGTTCTGGAAGGTTTTTTTAATCTTCCTCGGCCCACTGATTCTAACCAATATTCTGCAAAATCTATCTGGAACAATTAATACCATTTTTGTTGGGCAGATGCTCGGTGTAGAAGCGATTGCCGCAATTTCGGTATTTTTTCCGATTCTATTTTTATTGCTGGCTTTTGTGATTGGTCTATCTACAGGCGCAACTGTGCTGGTTGGGCAAGCGTGGGGCGCCAAAGATATCGAAAAAGTGCGTACCATTGTTGGCGCATTGTTATTTATGACCCTGATTGGTGGATCAATCATTGCCTTTTTAGGGGTGTTTTTTGCCAAAGAAATTCTATTGCTTTTGGGTATAGATCCCAAAATCATGCATCTTGCACTGCCCTATGTTCAATGGATGTTAATGAGTAGCCCTTTTCTATTCATCTATATCACCTACACCTCTATTTTACGTGGTGTGGGTGACAGTACTACACCATTGATGGCATCAAGTCTGACGATCATTGTGGGCGTCATTGTAACGCCAGCCTTGATTGGCGGTTATTTTGGTCTACCTAAGCTCGGCATTATTGCTCCAGCGATTGCCAGTGGCTTAGGCTTTATTTCGACCTTAGCTTTTCTCTATATCTATTTGAATAAAAAAGATCATGCTTTAAGACCAGATTCAGCGTTAATCCAGCATATCCGCTATCACCCACAATTTAGTCGCAGTATTTTGCGTTTGGGCGTGCCGACAGGTATTCAAATGGTGACCAACTCGGTCGCAGGTCTGGTGGTGATTGGACTGGTTAACCAACATGGTGCACATGCAACAGCGGCCTATGGCGCCGTCAACCAAGTGCTCAACTATATCCAATTCCCTGCTTTGTCGATTGCCATTGCAGGTTCCATCTTCGCCGCTCAAGCCATTGGTGCTGGGAAATCTGAACTGCTGGCAAAAGTGACGCGTACAGCGCTGCTGAGTAATATCGTGATTACAGGCTCATTGGTACTCTTGGCCTATATTTGTTCAAAATATTTGATGGCGCTGTTTATTACAGATCCATCGGTGATTGAATTGGGTCAACAATTATTATTTATCGTGTTGTGGTCGATTATATTCTTTGGTGCCAGTGCAATTTTTGCCTCAATCATGCGGGCCAGCGGAACCGTAACTGTTCCTATGATTTTTAATATTTTATCCATCCTGCTCATTGAAGTTCCATGTGCTTATTTATTTAGTCAGTGGTTTGGTTTACAAGGCATTTGGTATGCGCTTGCACTGACCTTTTTCAGCTTATGCTTAATGCAAGGTTTGTATTACCAATTTGTTTGGAAAAAGAAAACGATTGAGATCTTAATTTAAATGCATCGGCACTTTGCCCATACATTTAAATCAATAATGTTGAGCTTTATCGAGATGATTTTAATCCTTTCGATAAAGCTCAATTACTTTAAGCTCCGACTGCCCTAATAACTTGCTTTTATTACGCTCAAACACTTGTTGAATTGCTGGATCATTCGGATCAAAGACTAAGGCTTGCGGTAAAATTTGCTGCTCATTGAGATAGCTTTCAGCAAATAAGATTAAAATTTTTCCATTTTCCAGCAGTTCAATTTTCTGAGGTTTGGCAGGTAGTTTAAATGCAACCTTTTGGCTATTTTCTTGCGTTTGGTCAACAAGATTCAGTAGATAAATATCTAAATCTTGTTGATCTAGGGCACTATTTAACTGATTGAATCGGTTAAAATTGGCTTTCTCAGCATAATACAAATATTGATCACCTAAATAACCCATTAAAATAGGTATGCTTCTGGTGTAGATCTCTCGATAAGTATAGCGATTGTCTTCTTGCTCATCTTGATTTGTAGATGGTTCATCTTGGACGTTAATTACACTTACAATATCTGCAACACGTCGATCATAAATCCCAATTTGGTTTTCCGAATCTTGATAAAACTCAACCACTGAATGATACGCATCAACGGAATAGAGAACTTTTTCAGGTACATCAAAATTGAGTTCAAAAAAACTCAGATCCGCAGTATTCATATAAATATAAGGATGATTTGCCCAATCACCTAAAATACGAATACTTTTTTGCTCTGGTTCAAAGACCATATCGATTTCACGACAAAAGTGTTCCTGATAATTTGCTGGCAATGCGGCTGTGGTGATTTTGCCTGATTTCAACTGGATGCGTGAAATACTGTTCCCTACACCATTGTAAACATATAGATTTTCACCCTGTTTATCCAATAATAGTTTGCGTGGATAACGTTCAACTTTAAATTTTTGCAATACCTGTTTGGTCTTTAAATCGATTGCAAAAACTTGGTCATAATCCAAAGATGCCACATACATGATTTGGCCATCACGGCTTAACACCACATCGGTTGCACCGACACCTCGGCACATGTTGTGCATACAACCAGTTTCATCATAAGCTAAAGCATATTGGTAAAGCAGTTCCTCTTTGAATGAAACAAGATTAAATCGATAGACTGCATTTTTCTCTGTTTCTGTATAGTAAAGATTGTCCCCATATCGACGATAATCTCCCATTGCATTCATATTGGATAAAATAACGGTTTGCTGTGGGACAGCTTCCAAAAAGACCTGACTCTCATAGAATTTTTGAATCTTGATCTTTTGTTCATGACAATCATGGATGTACTGTTGCTTGGTTTTCCCCAAGTAGCTTCCAATATCAAGCTGCTCTTCACCATTCCACAGATAGTTACAATATTGACTGGCCTGTTGTAAATCACTGATCTGATTTTGCTGTGGCGAGGGTGCTGAACTTTGACCCTGTCCTGAAGGGATGGCAGCCATGATCGCTTTCACTCTTTTTATATTCTGTTCTGACTGTGCAGCTTGTTGGAATTTTTTGGCATAGGTTGTATGGGCTTCAAGATCATAGCTATCTAATACACTATAGGTCGCTTTAAATGCATCATAGCCTTGCAGTTGGGCTGATAAATAGTGCCCAATCAACGCCACTTTTCGATTCAATACGTCGATATTTTTTTCATGCTGCTTTTTTACCCGTTTAGACACAATTGTTGCAAACTCATCCACCTGATCTTGGTACTTGTCAATCATTTGGGTTAATAGAACGAGCTGTTTCTTCTGCGCTTCTTGAATGTCATTCATATCATGTAATGCAGATCGATAAGTACTGGCCTGATCTTCATCCAATAAAGGATAAGGTTGATCAAATCGAATGTTATCAACAATGCTACGATTAAAATGCACAACCGGTTTTAATTCTTCCTGAACTTGATCAAGCAATTGATAAATAATGGTTAAATCTGAATATAACATCGCATCCAATTTAGAAAGATCAGGATCTATTTTGCGTAATTGTTCTTGGTGAATAGCTGTTTGATATAAGTCTAGATATTGCACAGAACGATCAAAATATTGTGACCAAAATTTTCTATATTTATAATCTGCTAAGAAACCTGAATATAACCGATCATCCTCATCCTCTTTGATATATTGTGGGTAGAGTCGTTCTATTTCTGCTCTATAAAGCTCTGTATTTTCTGCCGTATCATGACTTGAATGGTCTTGTACACCAGCGACACTGTCTAAAATACTGGCATTCTCTTGATCAGTAGCAGCATAGGTTAAATGTGAGGCGAATAAAATCATACCTATACTTAGGCTTAAAATGGCTTTCTTCATAAAATGCTCAATTCAAATTATCTTTATAATAAAAATAAAAATTTAATATTTTCTGATCTATTCTAACAAATTATTGTATCAATCCCAATCCGCAGAATATTAATGAATTTAAAGCATGCTGATTTTTATTTTCAATTGATTCGATTATTTCACAATATCTAAAATGAAAAAACCGTCAGCTTGACGGTTTTTTCATTTTATAAATCAATTATTTTGGTTCTAGCTTTTTACTAAACTTGGTCGCAAAACCTGTAATTTTTTGATATCCAGTCGGTAAAATACGCTGAATTAAATCTAAGGTTTTTGCATCATTTCCAATAAGTAAACGACGTTTGTCTTTTAGTACAGCATCCAACATTTGTTGAGCAGCATCTTCTGGTGGCATACGCAATAGTTTATTAAATGCTTTTGCTGATTTGTCAGGGTTCATTCCTAAAGAACGTAAACTGTCATTCATACGCGCATCATTTGCAATATTGGTACGAATGCCGCCTGGATGGACACATAGTGCCGATACACCACACTTTTCGATATCTAATTCTTGACGTAATGATTCAGTAAAACCACGTACTGCAAATTTAGATGCATTATATGCAGACTGGGTCGGTTGCGCGGTTAAACCAAACAAGCTCGAAATGTTGATGATATGCCCATCACCTGTTTTCTTGATATAAGGCAAAAATTCTTTTGTTCCGTATACAACGCCCCAGAAATTGATATCCATAATCCATTCTAGTTCGTCATAAGATGCGCCTTCTACGGTAGAACCTAAAGCCACACCAGCATTGTTAAAAATCATGTTTACAGAACCATGATTTTGCACTGTGTCCGCAGCCCAAGCTCGCATTTCTTCAACTTTGGCAACGTTCACTTTCTTTGAGGTCACACGAACATTATATGGTTTGACCAATTCAACGGTTTCAGCTAAACCTTTTTCATTCACATCACTAATGGATAAATGACAACCTGCTTTTGCCAATAAAATAGCAAGTTGTTGTCCCATACCAGAGCCAGCACCAGTAATTGCAGCGACTTTGTTTTTAAAATTTTTCATTGTCTATCCTTTTTTAAACCCGCACAAAGCATTCAGAGTGATGTGCAGCTCACTTGCTCAATATAATTTTGACAATCATTATTGTCAATATTATATTATGATTTAGCCGATGTTTTTTTATACAAAAATTCTAGAATAGGTTTCAATGGCTTTTATTGCTAAAATAAGCGCTTCTTTGTGACAATCAAATATGACACGAGTAATTTTTTACAATGAATGAGCCACTTTCCACTGAAAAGAAAACTATAAATAAAGCTGCCAAAGAGCGTCAATTTAAAGGCATGTCCTTATCTGAGCGGAAACTTGCACGTCGAGAAAAGTTGATCGAAGCAGGGATTGAAGCTTATGGTACGCATGGCTTTTTTTCTGTCACCGTCAAAGATATTTGTAATGAAGCCAAGCTGACTGAACGTTATTTTTATGAGTCCTTCAAAAAAAGTGAAGAGCTGTTCCAAGTCATCTTTCTACAACTGATTGAACAATTACAGCAAACCGTGATGCAAGGCGTCATGCAAGCAGCACCTAATCCTAAAAATATGATCCGAGGTGGCTTAACTGCAATCTTTACCATGTTAAAAAATGATCCACGTGTGGCGCGTATTATTTATATCGATGCCATGCTGGTTCAAGAACTGCATAATCATGCCACGATCCATGAAACGATGGGCCGTTTTGACCGATTAATTCACTCCTTTGTCACCCTGATGATGCCGCATATTGAACGCAGTGAACAAGAAATTTCCTTGGTTGCCACAGGTTTAAATGGCTATGTAACTCAAATTGCGGTTCGCTGGGTCATGGGTGGGTTTAAACAATCGCTTGAAGAAATTGTCTCAGCATGTGAAATTGTATTTGTATCGCTGATTGATTCATTTTCATCTAAATAAGCTTTTTAGCCTGAACAATCCTGTCATAAAATCGTCACAAAACTATCAAATAGCAGATTTTTATGTTCAGTTTAAATAAATTTCTTTTCTCAAAATGGAACATTTATTTAAAAATGTCATGGATTATTCATCATATCGACGATTATTTGTCACATTTTTTTGCAAAAATTCGTCAACATCTTCTTTTTGCAATGATACTGTCATAATTAATCTTTGTAATAAGCCTGTCATAAATAAAAGACGGTACACCGTTCATACATAGGATATTGCGTTGTGAAAGATGACTATATATTAATCGTCGATGACGAACTTCCGATTCGAGAAATGATTCATACCTCATTGGATATGGCAGGTTTTCAATGCCTGCAAGCTGAAGATGCAAAACAAGCCCATCAAATGATTGTTGACCAACGACCATCTTTGATTTTACTCGATTGGATGATGCCTGGCGGTGTGAGCGGTGTAGACTTATGTCGTCGCTTAAAACGTGATGAAAATTTGGCAGAAATTCCAGTCATCATGTTGACAGCACGTGGCGAAGAAGATCATAAAGTTCAAGGCCTTGATGCTGGTGCAGACGACTATATGACCAAACCATTCTCTACTCGTGAATTGGTTTCGCGTATCAAAGCTGTCCTTCGTCGTGCCAATGCACTCAGTGGTGAAAAAACCATTGATGCCAATGGATTAATACTTGATCCAGTGAGCCAACGTGTCAGTTTTAGTGATAATATTTTAGAAATGGGTCCAACAGAATACCGCCTATTGGCATTCTTTATGACACATCCTGAACGTGCTTATACACGTGCCCAGTTACTTGATCAGGTCTGGGGTGGTAACGTGTATATTGAAGACCGTACCATAGACGTACACATCCGCCGCTTACGTAAAGTGCTTGAACCTTATGGTGCTGATCGCTACGTACAAACTGTGCGTGGAACGGGTTATCGCTTCTCTACCCGTGCAGATGTTGCTTTAGGTTAAGCATTCTCAAGGTAAATAAATTTCTATGTATGAACCCTACCCCGTCCCAGATCTTGCACGAGAACATAAAAAATTCCGTTACAGTAGCTTGTGGGAATTTGCAAAACAAGATTTACGCCTGCTTGGTTTTTTACTCATCATTGGCGGATTTATTGGTTTAGGGATAGGGTATTTTTGGATTTGTATTTCCATCGGTTTTGCTGTTTTTTTTCTATTTCAATTACGCTCTTTATACTTGGTCAATGAGTGGATTTCGAATCGTCCTTATGATTCTCCGCCCAATCTAGAAGGTATTTGGGGTGCGCTGCTTTTTAATGTTTATCGTGCACAACGCCAAGAACGGGTTGTTCAAGCTGAAATGGTCGGATTGATTGATCGTGCGCAATCCTCACTGATTGCTTTAGCCGAAGCTGTGGTTTTAACGGATGAATTACATCAAATTGAATGGTGGAATCCTGCTGCGGAAAGACTGTTGGGCATTCAACCGCTAGATCGTGGTCGTAATATCTTGACCATTATCCGCCAACCGAGCTTTATTGAATATTTTAATAATATCGACCAATCTCCAGATGGCATTAAAATAAAATCTTCGGTTTATGAAGAGCATTATGTACAGATTAAACTGACACGTTTTGGTAGTGAAAGCCGTTTGCTCGTCGCTTACGATGTCACACGTGTACATAATCTGGAACAGATGCGCAAAGACTTTGTCGACAATATTTCACATGAACTTCGTACCCCGCTGACGGTACTCAGTGGTTATATCGAAACCTTTACCGACCAAGAAGATTTAAATCCGCGCTGGAAACGTGCTTTTGAACAGATGCAATCGCAAACACGTCGTATGAATGCCTTAGTCAATGACTTACTCTTGCTTTCACGTTTGGAAGGCAATAAACAGATCGCAAAAAATCAAATCATCGATATGCCGAATTTGATGAATCAGCTTTTTGATGATGCACAAGCCTACAATGTCGATTATGGACATACTTTAAATTTAGATATCGACAGTCATTGTGACTTAATTGGTTCTGATGCAGAGCTTGCCAGTGCGTTTAGTAATTTAATCACCAATGCGATTAAATACACCCCTAAAGGTGGCACTGTTACAATCGGCTGGCATGATGACAGTGAACATGGTTATTTCACTGTTGAAGATACCGGGATCGGAATTGACCCAAAACATATTCCACGTTTAACCGAACGCTTTTATCGTGTAGATAGTGCACGAAGCCGTCAAACGGGTGGAACAGGTTTAGGGCTTGCCATTGTGAAGCATGTTTTAATGCAACATAATGCATATTTAGAAATTGATTCTAAAGAAAATCAGGGGTCTATTTTTAGAGTGGTTTTCCCCAAAGAGCGCCTTGATTTTGCAGGTTAATATTTGATTTTTTGATTAATTCTGATGAAACTATTTTTAGATTGTGAGTTTAATGGCTTTGGTGGTGAATTAATTTCACTGGCATTGGTTGACGAAAATAATCAACATTTTTATGAAGTTTTAGCATGCGCTGACCCCATTACTTGGGTTAAAGACCATGTCATGCCTCGTTTAAATCAAGAACCGATTTCCTTAGCGCAATTTCAAAGTCGCTTACAGTTTTATTTATCTCAATATTCTAGTCTTGAAATTGTGGCAGATTGGCCAGAAGACTTTGCCTTGTTTACCCGTAGTCTGGTACTTTCTGCGGGGAAATGTATCCGAACACCTCCGCTGACCATGCAATTATGGATGCAAGACCCAATTGAAACCCATGTCCCCTCTGAAAACCCACACAATGCCCTAGCAGATGCACAGGCTTTAAAGCTGTCTTATTTCAATGCATCGGGATTGATCTAAAAATATATTCTGGGTTTAACCAGACACTTTTATTGGGTTGCTATTACATAAAAAGAACCGCCAAATAGCTCGCACTGCTTGTGTATTTACCATTGTGAAAAATGTTTTGATGCAATCAAAATATCTTGGAAATTAATACTAAAAAACGATATTCAACTTTTAAAATCGTTTTCCTCAAAAAGCACTTATGCCATAACGAAAATTCATACTCAGACGTGTGCTGTATATCTTCATAATAAAATTCGAGATCAAGCTGAATAAATGACTTTAGATTATAAAAATAAAGCTTACTTATATTAATGTTGACCAAGTCACATTAGTGAAATATATTGAGAAATATATCTGATTTTAAGCATTATTTTATCATCAGTTATTTTTATAAAAAACTATTCATAAATATCAACACACCAAAAAATGGACATTACAATGAATAAATATAAATTTTCTATTGCAGCTGTTTTAGGATTATTACTGAGTGGGTGTGCTACGACCATAGCAAAACTCTCTTATAACGATCTAACAGGTAAAACCGCAAATGAGATGATGAATACCAATCGTGAAGGAAAATACGGACCAGTATGGGGAAAGCCTTATAGGACTGGCGTTGATAAGGATGGAGGGCAATTATTTTTTTATTGGATACGTTCCGATATGGGAATAACAACCGAACAATGTGGACAAGGCATGGATCAAGGTGTTGTGATCCAATATATGTGTAGTTATTCCAATGTCTGGTGGAAGGAATGGAAGATTAAATTTGGACAAGACGGACGAGTCTCTGAATGGAAAGTGGTTTCTTTTAAGGCTGAAAAGAACCGCTTATAACAGGCTTACATCAAATCTTATTCGGCTTTGTGAGCTTGACTCTGTTACTCAAAGTGATACAGAGTCAATCTCAATCAACCATTTGAAAAATATAATGATCCATTGATCTCAATTATATTTTATGCCCTAAAGCTTCACCCATCACCACAATAGAATTGGCTTTAAACTGTTCATCCCAAGTGATTTTATTCTGTTCAAACAATACAACTGCGGTTGAACCTAAATAAAAACGTCCAAGTTCAGCACCCTTTTCTAAGGCCAAATCATGCTGGTTTAACTCTAAACGCCCTGTTGGTTTTACTTTACCAGTCGCCACAGTTTCAATTCCTGCAACGATCATTGCACCCACTAGAACAACCGCCATACGTCCTAATTCGGTATCAAACAAACATACCATACGCTCATTACGCGCAAATAAACCTGGAATATTCTCTGCTGTAGTCTGGTTTACAGAAAATAACTCACCAGGGATATACAAGGTTTCTGTCAACGTTCCTGCAAATGGCATATGGACACGGTGATAATCACGTGGTGACAAATAAACCGTGGCAAATTCACCATTGATAAATGGTGCAGCCAATTGTGGATCGCCAATCAGTTTGTCTACAGAAAAACTTTGGCCTTTGGCCTGAAATACATCACCATCTTTAATTTTACCCAACTGAGAAATTGCACCATCTGCTGGAGAGACAATACTGGTCTGATCTGTGTCAATTTCTCGAACACCGTCTTTTAAGGCCCGGGTAAAAAATTCATTGAATGATTTATATTTTAAAGCATCACTTTGCTCAGCAATAGAAAGGTCTATCCCATACTGTGCTTTAAATGCTTGAATCGCTAAATTTTTAACAATTGGATTTTCACTGGCTGCAACTTTACCAACAACACGGCTGAGTTGCTGTTGCGGAATGACTTTTTGTGCTTGGATAAAAATTTGTTTTTTTAACGTTGATGTAAGACTCACGCAGGTGATTCTCCAGTAATAATTGGACTATCGAGGCGATTGCCCCACTCGCTCCACGCACCATCATAGGCTTGAATATTCCAATCCAATAACCGACCCAAGATATAAGCCAGACCAGAACGATGATGTGACTGACAATACACCACCACAGGCTGGTCAAATTGAAAGCCTAATTGTTCTAGACGTTGTTGCGTGCGTTCTAGAGGATGCAATTTTAAATGATTTTGACGATTAATTGCAGTACTCCATTCAAAATGTTGTGCACTTGGAATGTGACCGCCGCGTCGCGCTGCTAAACGCTGTCCGGTATATTCTTCTGAAGTTCGACAATCCCAAACTTGAATCGCTTGCTGTTCAACCTTTTGCAACAGTTTGGCATATTCAATTCGGTGTTGATCAAGATGTTGTAAATTGACGGTAACTAAGGGTTCAACTTTGCTAAAACTTTCTGCTTCAGCCGAAGTCGGATAGCCTGCTGCTAACCATGCATGAATTCCGCCATTGAGTAAGCTGGTATTATAAAAACCAAGGCAATGTAAGTTCCAGATCAAACGCCCAGCCCAAGCACCGCCTTCATCATCGTAGACCACGACATGATGTTCTGGAGAGATGTTTAAATACTCAATCAGCGCTTTTAAACCGTCCTCATCGGGCAATAACCCTGAAGCTTGTTCTTCCTGTCGAACCAACAGTTGTGGTTTAACATGTAATGCATGTGGAATATGTAATTGATCATACACAGAGCTACGACTTAGATCGACAATACGAATTTTGTCATGCCCTAAAAATGGCACAAGTTGTTCTGCTTCTATGAGTAATTCGAAGTTAAAGGCTGGTGTAGTCATACGTTTTTCTATTTTAAGACCTTGAGCACAAATGATCTTAGCACAGTGTTTTTTACCAATATGCTGATTTTTCACATTCTTTTAGCAAAAATTCAGATATCAATTTTCACTGCTTCGACAACTTCAGGTATTTCAAAGACCTGTCGTAAGTAAGCCAAGAAAGTATCGTTATCCGTCATGGTTTTTCCGGGACTATCTGAAATTTTCGCCACAGATTGACCATTACACTCCACCAGTTTTAACACAATATTGAGTGGCGTTTGCCCCATATCATTGGTCAAATTGGTACCAATACCAAAACTGACTTGAAAACGATCTTTAAAGTATTGATATAACGCCCACGCACGCTCAATGTCTAATCCATCACTAAAGGTTAGCATCTTGGTTTTGGTATCAATTTTCAGTTTTCGGTAGTGTTGATAAGCTTTATCGCCCCATTCAAATGGGTCACCACTGTCATGACGTAAACCATCGAATAACTTGGCAAAATACAAATCAAAATCTTGTAAGAATGCATCCATACCGACCACATCGGTCAAGGCAATGCCCAGATCACCACGATACTCTTGTACCCAGGTTTCTAAAGCTGCTTTTTGAAAATCTCTTAAACGGACATCTAGCGCTTGGAATGCTTGTAGAAACTCATGCGCCATGGTACCAATTGGATGAATATTTAATTCCTTTGCCAAAAGGACATTACTGGTACCTCTAAACACATTGGGTACAGCTGCATGGAAAGTCTGGATCACATGTCTTTGCCAATCTAGACTATAACGACGACGAGTACCAAAATCTGAGACTAAAAATGGCGGAGCTTGAGTGCCTTGTTGCTGTTCAAATTTCTTTAATAATTCAACTTTGGCTTGTAGACGGCGTTCACCTTCAACATAAATGTCATCATTACGAATCCGGCTAAAATAGAGTTCATTGACAATCGCCAGAACAAAAATTTCAAACATCATCGCCTGAACCATTGGGCCTTCAACCCAAATGTCTAAACGGCCTTGTTCATCAATACCCGCTTTAATAAAACGGCGTTTGAGTTGGAATAATTCTAAATAGTCGACAAAATCACTTTTGATAAAACGCATACTGCGTAAATATTGCAATTCATCTTCTTGGAATTTGAGTAAGCAGAGATGATCGAGCTGCTCGTTCAAATCATCCAGAATATCCGTCAGGGGATAAACCGTAGCATCTAGATTACGACAGCGAAAATGATACACACTGTGCGTTTGAGGAAATTTATGTAGCACCACTTGTAACATGGTAAATTTATATAAATCTGTATCGAGCAAGGATTGGATGATTGGCGCCATATCTATTTTAATTTCGCTATGCTGTTTTTATTAAAGCATATTTTTCGCTGAGATAACGTAATCATTTATAAGTGATGAACTATATTTTCAGTTAAGCTCAACATAAATCTCAGCAGAATTATTTTTTCAATTTATCTGCCCATATGATAATTTTATAAATTCTATTTTTATTCAAAAACTTATCATTAGCTTCAACTTTTCATCAATGGCTTACTCTCATCAACTTACTGGGTTTTCCCTGTTAGAATAGCGTTATCGTATTTTAGTCTTATTGTTTATATGCGCGCATTATTACAAAGAGTGTTAGAAGCCAAAGTCGTTGTTGATGGTGAAACTACTGGAGAAATTCAAAAAGGAATTTTGGTTTTTCTCGGCTTAGCGAAGGAAGACAATTTTGAAAAAGGTCAAAAATTAATTGATAAAATTTTGAAATATCGTTTCTTTGATGACGAACAAGGCAAAATGGGCTGGAATGTCAGCCAAGCCAATGGTGGGATTTTATTGGTTTCTCAATTCACCTTAATGGCACAAACGCAAAAAGGCTTGCGTCCAGACTTTGGACCAGCCATGCCGCCCGCTGAAGCTCAGGCACTGTATCAACAATTGGTTGATTATGCTCGATCACAATTTAAAAATGTTGAGACAGGTATTTTCGCAGCGGATATGAAAGTGCATTTGGTCAATGATGGGCCTGTGACCTTTAACTTAGAAGTTGAATAATTAAAAGCTGAATAATCAAAACATTGATCTTAATACCAATGTTTAAATCTTAAAAAGCCCGATCTGATCGGGCTTTTTAAGATTTTCGATTCGCTTAGCGTCCAATCTTCTCTTTTAAGAATTGGCGTGCCAATTTAATTTTGTCTTTTACTGGTTTTGGAACTTTTGGTGGAATCAGTTTAGCCACTTGGTTAAACCAGACCAACAAACTGAAATCGCCTTCCATTTTGATACTGCCGTTTTGCATACCCGTCATAAAAGCCGTTGGATCGCCTTTTACCAAAGTTTTTACACCTTGCTCACTGTCAGCAAACTGTAAAACAAAATCAGCTTTTTGTTCAGCACCTGAAACTGTATCAATTTGACCATTGTTCACAATGATTTGGCGTGCCACGCCCAAGTCGGTACCAATCTGAATACGGAACTGACGGTCATGGGTCAATTCAATAAATTTTGGACTGGTACGAGCCAATTGTTTCATACGAAGTGCTAAACCCAATACAAGCAAATCCAGTGGATCTGTACTTGCATCAACGATTGGTAACTTCACAACTGGAATTGCAGAAAGTTTCATGACATTTAAGCCTGTTGTTTTTTAAATTAGATTCGAATTTGCTCATCCTAACATAACTTGTCATTGCGTAGACATGGCTTTCAGAGCAAAGTATAAACTGAAAAAAAGGTATACCATTATGATATACCTTGGAATGTCTAAATTGATTTTTTTCGTGTAATTAAAGTCACTATTGTTATCTTAGCGTTCATATTGACTGAAGTTTTCACTCAAAACTTATTCATCTTCATAGACTGGGGTATGTTCAATATATTGGCGATTTGCCAATGCTTTTTGTGCACGACTGTCTTCACGCAATAAAAGAGCAATCAATGCTGACATCGCCAACATAATCGCGGTTAAATAGCTATATGCGACCGAAATATCAAAGATGTTCTGTACACTATAACGCATTGCTTCCAAGGTGCCCCAGAAGATCATGCCTGCAAACATAAACCCTAACCAATGACGATAAGGGGAAAAGAACACGGTAGCCAACGCTGCAGCAATTAGACCGAATCCAATCAATGTTGCAAATGTTGTTGATACCATAACAACCTCCGTCAAAATGATGCCTTATAAAAAAACCGTTTAAATAGGTGTTTCACAACAATTTCAAGCTTTATAATTTTTCTTAAATCACCTTATAGAAGCTTATGCTTTGCATTATGTATAGTTTTTAAGAGAAGGAAAGCGCTGTTTTCTGCTTAAACGACACACTTTGTCGCAACATTCATTTGTCATTACATTTTTTAAGAATCCTGTTTTTCTCACAATCTAATTACCATCAATCATGCAGTGTCATTACAAAAAAATACACACAGCTTTTAATCCCTGAAAAACTTTTTTTAAGTTCTAAAACGAATATTTTTATCAAGCTGTTTTATTGAGCGCGAATGGCAGCAAAGTGATTCATTTTCAAATAAAAAATAGCGACTTAAAGTCGCTATTTGTCATGATTCTGCAATATAACCCATGTCATTTAAGCACGGGACAAATCTTTATCATGCACGCCTAAAAGATAAAGCACACCATCTAGACCTACACTTGAAATGGCTTGATTGGCATTTTGACGAACCACAGGTTTCGCACGGAATGCGACTCCGAGCCCGGCAATTGAAAGCATCGGCAAATCGTTTGCACCATCTCCAACCGCAATCGCTTGCTCAGGTGAAATCCCCATTTTCCCAGCCAATTCAGTCAAGAGATACGCCTTGCGCGCTCCATCAACGATATGGCCTTTAACCTCACCTGTCACGACACCATTTTCAACATCGAGGATATTGGCATGCACTTCATCAATGCCCAATTTTTCTTGTAGAGATTCAGCAAAGTACTGAAAACCACCAGATAAAATCGCAGTTTTATAACCCAATGATTTCAGTGTCGAGATTAACCGCTCGGCACCTTCTGTCACGGTTAGTCGTTCAGCAATTTGAGGCAATACTGTGGCATCAAGGCCTTTAAGTAACGCAACGCGTGCACGGAAACTTTGTTGAAAATCCAACTCCCCTTGCATTGCACGTTCAGTGATTTCAGCGACTTTATCGCCCACCCCTGCTTCTTTAGCAAGTTCGTCAATCACTTCTTGCTCAATCAAAGTCGAGTCCATGTCGAAGCAGACTAAGCGACGATTACGGCGATAGGCATTGTCTTCCTGCACCGCGACATCAATATTTAATTCAGCAGAAAGCCGTAAACATGCGGCACGCATCGCCTGTGCATCCAGCATTTGCCCACTCAAACCGAATTGAACACATGAACGTTTCAGCCCATCTTGGTGTCCATTACGTTCGGGACGACCCGACAAGCGCGTCACTGTTTCAATGTTAAAACCTTGACTTGAAACAATATTGGTTACCGCTTGTAGATGTTCGGCTGTGAGCTCTGGTGCTAAAGCGGTCACGATATAACGTGTGCGCCCACCTTCACTCACCCATTGGTCATATTCTGCGCCTGAAATCGGCTTAAAACGAACGGTTAAACCAATATCATGTGCTAAAATAAGGATGTCTTTCATGGCTAAAGCTGTTGCAGTTTGATCGTTTGACGACACTACAATACCTAAAGTCAATTGATTATGGATGACCGCCTGTCCTACATCTAATATTTGCAAAGAATGTACGGACAACACTTGCATTAATCGAGTAAACTGATTGGGTTGGTCAGGTCCTAAAAATGAAATAAGAATGATTTCTCGCATGAATTGACTCGGGTCTGAGCTACAACAATTGGAAGAATCATAATCGAAATCGAAATTTTTTGCTTTGGAAGTTTACGTTGAATGCGCCAAGACAAGGGCTATTTGCTAGCCTACTTATTGTAAGTTTTGCATTTCATACCTTTTTATTGGTAGTTGCAACAACACATCAGTTAAATGAAAACCGTGCCAGCCAAGGCCAACTCATGACCAGCCAATTGGTCACGGACAGCCTATCTGAACTCGAACCCGCAAATACGGTGTCATTGGCGCTGTTGGCAAATCGCTATGCGACCAATCCAAGCGTGGCTTCGATTCGAATACTGGATGCTAAAAAACAAGTGCTGGCAACCAGTGGTATGGCAAAAACTCGTCAAGGTGAAGTTTTTGTTCGTGATGCATTACAGAACGAGAAAAAAGTCGGCACAATTGAAATTACCTTGATCAAGCCAAGTATTGGTGAAATTTTACGGACCCAATGGCTGGCTATTTTAGTGTCATTATTAATTCATACCTTTTTATGGTTGGCCTACCGTGCCATCGCTCGCCCAACGCGCAGTGAATTTTTGGCTCGCATCAACAATGAAGCCCGCTTAAAACACGAAATTCAACAACTGACTGAAGCACTTGAAGCGGAGAAAGCCAACCGCACGATTGCGATTGCGCAAGCTCAACAACAAGCGCAAGCCAAAGCAAAACCTGAACCCAAAACGCCTGTAACCACAACACTGGAAAATGACCAAGAGATTTTGGCGCTGAATATTCAGTACTATGATCCGAAACAACTGATGAATACGGTCAACCAGTCGGTTTCACTGCCTTATTTTAATTTATGTCAGATTTTTCTGAATAAAAGTATTGAACTTTGCGCACAGCATTTCAAATTGAATGCAAAAGATTTCACCATTCATCAAGAATTTAATCAGAATGGTGCAATCCTGAGTATTGATGCTGAAAAACCCAATGCAGCACAATCTATATTAATGGTTGGTTCGGTATTTCAATTACTGTCGGAAGTTCTGTATAAACGTTACCGTGAAGACAAGCGCTTTGTGTTACAGACGCGTTGTGCGGTCACCACCTCAGTAGAGGCGATGCAACTTGATGCGTCTCAAGCTGCTGAGCGCTTGGTGAATCATTTAATTGCCAAAGAAATGGCATTGTATTTAAGCAATGATCAACTCAAGCATATTGGTGATTGTTATCAATTGGTTGCCTTACCAAATCCAACCAATGTGTTGACCCGTCACTCATTTATGATCAATGGTATGAATAATGACTGTGCTGAACTTGCACAAAATATTCGTACTGAGATTTTAAAAGGTAAGAAAAATACACCGAATTCTGAAGCAATCTCAGAGAATTAAGTATTTACCATCTATCAAGCCCTCCTCTTTTTTAAAGTGCGAGGGTTTTTCTTTTATTACGCTCAATTTCCGATAAGTTAATCTTATTTTTTTCGAAATGAGTGTCTGATCTTTATACTAAATCACGATAAATCAATTTTCTTCTCTTTTCATTGCCCTACAAGCTTGTGTATAACTATCTATCTCAAAGGAAGATGATAAGCATAGGCAAAATACGTAAAAACACGTTAGACTATGCTCCGAATGTACTCAATGAAAATGTCATACGACAGAACAAAAAGGTGAAGGTTGATGCCGCTCAATACTGTTGAAGAGCTTGTAGCAGATATCCGTGCAGGTAAAATGGTTATCCTCATGGATGACGAAGATCGTGAAAATGAAGGCGATTTAGTCATTGCTGCAACACACGTACGCCCTGAAGACATCAACTTTATGATCACCCATGCTCGTGGTCTTGTATGCCTAACACTAAGTCGTGACCGCTGTAAGCAACTCGATCTACCATTAATGGTCGACCATAATGGCGCACAACACAGTACAAACTTCACGCTTTCTATTGAAGCTGCAAATGGTATTACCACTGGTATTTCTGCCGCAGAACGTGCCCATACCATTCAAACTGCAGTTGCTGCTCATGCCAAACCTGCTGATATTGTACAACCTGGACATATCTTCCCATTAATGGCACAACCAGGTGGTGTATTACACCGTGCTGGGCATACAGAAGCTGGCTGTGACTTATCTCGTTTAGCGGGTTTAGAGCCGGCATCTGTGATTTGTGAAATTATCAATGAAGATGGCACGATGGCACGTCGTCCAGATCTTGAAGTATTTGCTGAGAAACATGGCTTAAAAATTGGTACAATTGCTGATCTGATTCATTATCGTATGACCAATGAACAAACCGTAGAACGTTTGGATCAACAAAGTATAGATACTGAATACGGTACCTTTGATTTATACCGTTACCGTGAAATTGGTAATCCAGACATTCATTTGGCTTTGGTTAAAGGTGAACCAAAACAAGGGGTGACGACTGTCCGTGTACATGGTTTCAACCCTGTACGTGATTTATTGAAACTCAATAAAAAAGATGGTGAGCCTGCTTGGAACCTCGATAAAGCACTCAAAACGATTGCCGACAGTGATCGAGGGGTTTTGGTCTGGATTGGTCAACGTCATCTATCTGACTTAGGCCCTGCTTTGGCAGAACTTGGTAAGCCAAAACCAACAAAATCAAATGCTGCACTTTCACAGCAATACCAAACAATTGGTGTTGGTGCACAAATTTTACGTGATCTTGGTGTTGAAAAGATGAAACTTCTCAGCTCACCATTACGTTTCAATGCATTATCAGGCTTTAATTTAGAAGTGGTGGAATACATCACTGCTGACCAAAAAACTGGTCAATAATTTTTAATCAGACTGCATTTATTGCTCAATTAGGTTTTTAGTCGGGAAATAAAAGCAGTCGGTACAACCACTTATCTGTTAAATTATCGAGGTTGCCATGGCGATTCGCCGAATTGAAGGTTTATTACATCTCGCGAGCGAAGACCGTTACGCGATTTTAGTTGGTCGTTTTAACAGCTTTGTTGTTGAACATTTATTAGAAGGTGCAATTGATACATTGCATCGTCATGGTGTAAGCGACGATAATATCACTGTCGTTCATGCACCGGGCGCATGGGAACTTCCAGTTGTGGCTAAAAAACTAGCAGCTTCTGGTAAATTCGATGCAGTGATTGCACTTGGCGCAGTGATTCGTGGTAGTACGCCACATTTCGACTTCGTTGCAGGTGAATGTGCCAAAGGTTTAGGTGTGGTTGGTTTAGATACTGGCCTACCTGTAATCAATGGTGTATTGACTACGGATAGTATTGAACAGGCGATTGAACGCTCTGGTACAAAAGCAGGTAATAAAGGTGGTGAAGCTGCCCTTACTGCTATTGAAATGGTTAACCTGTTAAAGGCAATTTAAAGCATGTCGCAAACACTCCAAGCTACTTATGCAGCAAAACGTAAAGCACGTCGCTTTGCTGTACAAGGGATTTATGAATGGCAAATGAGCCACAACCCAGTGCATGAAATTGAAGCACGTACCCGTGTTGAAAACGCAATGCATAAAGTGGATCTCGGCTATTATCATGAGTTGCTCACAGCCGTGATCGCAAACCATGAAGCATTGGATGCTTTACTTGTTCCTGTTCTGGATCGTGAACTGAGTGCATTAGATGGTGTAGAACTTGCTACATTACGTTTAGGTGCATACGAACTCAAAGACCATCTTGAAGTCCCTTATCGAGTTGTACTCGATGAAGCCATTGAGCTGGCAAAACACTTTGGTGGTGCTGACAGTCATAAATACATCAATGGTGTATTAGATCGTTTAGCAACAAGCCTGCGTGAAGCAGAAAAGCAACAAAGCAAATAAGTTGTTTTTACATGGCTGAGTTTTCAATTATTGAGACCTATTTCAATCGTCAGCAGCAAAATGATGTTGATTTAGGCGTCGGTGACGACTCAGCTCTGCTCTCCCCACCTTTGAATCATCAATTGGTGATTTGCACAGATACCCTTGTCGCTGGTCGACATTTTCCCTTAGAAACTTCTCCACATGCGATTGGCTGGAAATCTGTTGCTGTCAATCTGTCAGATATTGCTGCAATGGGTGCGAAACCCCACAGTATTTTACTCGCATTGAGCCTATCCCAAATTGATCATGACTGGCTAAAACAATTTAGTCAGGGTTTATATGATTGTTGCGATCAATTTGGCGTACGTTTAATTGGTGGTGATACCACGCAAAGTCCACATCTCACCATTACCGTCACCGCACTGGGCTGGATTGAAACAGGCAAAGCCATTACCCGTTCTGGCGCACAAGTCGATGATTTAATTGTAGTCAGTGGCTCGATTGGTGACGCCGCTTTTGGGCTAAAACATTTAGGACATCCCCTACAACAACGTCTAGATTACCCAACACCGCGCTGCGAATTAGGCGCCATGTTAAAAGACTTGGCGTCCAGTATGATTGATGTTTCAGATGGGCTTGCTCAAGATCTCGGGCATATCTTAGATGCCTCTGGTGTCGGTGCAAAAATAAATTTAAATCAACTCCCGATTCAGCCAGCTTTAAGGCAACTCAGCGACAATGAGCAATGGAAATATGCTTTAGCGGGCGGAGATGATTATGAGTTATGCTTTACAATAACTATGCAAAATTATGCTAAACTTTTGCAATTAAAACCAAATGTAACCACTACAATCATCGGCCAAGTTACACAAAAATCTGGGATTGTATTTGAGAAAGATGGCTTAGACCATCCACTTCAACTTCAAGGGTACCAACACTTTGCATAAACCTCCGATTGTCTTTAAAAGTATGACATGGGCTGAACGCTTTATTGTGTTCTGCGGTGTGGGCTTTGGTTCAGGCTTAGCGCCTAAAGCACCAGGTACATTTGGCTCAGCATTTGCGCTTTTGTTTATTCCGATTTGGCTTGCAATTGGTTTTTATGGCTCCATATTGGCCATCATAATCATGTCATTGGTCGGTATTTGGATTTGTGGGAAAACCGCAGAGATTATCCATGTGCATGATGATGGGCGTATTGTTTGGGATGAATTTGCTGGGCAATCAATCACCTTCCTGCCTTTGATTTATTTAGGGCAAATGAATTGGATTTGGGCACTGGTTGGATTTGCACTGTTCCGTTTATTTGATGTCTGGAAACCATGGCCTATTCGTGTCATTGACCAAAAAGTTGATGGTGGCTTTGGGATCATGCTTGACGATATTATTGCAGGCCTCTGGGCAGCAATATGTATCGTGATTTATTTATATTTTAAAATGGCTTAAGCCAGATCTGTTAGGTGTGATATGTCTACAACTGTGATCATTCTTGCTGCAGGTAAAGGAACACGTATGCGTTCTAGTTTACCCAAGGTACTCCAACCGTTAGCAGGACGCCCACTACTCGGTCATGTGATTGAAACAGCAAAACAATTACAAGCAAAAAATATCATTACAATCTTTGGTCACGGTGGTGATCTGGTTCAAAATGCATTTGCTCATGAAAATATTCAATGGGTAGAGCAAACAGAACAACTTGGTACAGGTCATGCAGTTAAAGTGACTTTACCAGTTTTACCCCAAGACGGCATTTCTTTGATCCTTTCTGGTGATGTGCCTTGTGTACAACAAAGTACCCTACAACGTTTGCTTGATGTATCCAGTCAAACAGGCATCGGTTTAGTCACATTAACGCTTGAAGATTCTACAGGCTACGGTCGTATCGTACGTAAGGATCGAAAAATCCAAGCGATTGTTGAACATAAAGATGCTTCTGATGAACAACGTCAAATTAAAGAAATCAACACAGGTATTTACTGTGTCAGCAATGCCAAATTACATGAATGGTTACCGAAACTCAGCAATGACAATGCTCAAGGCGAGTACTACCTGACCGATATCGTGGCAATGGCTTTAGCGGATGGTATGGAAATCGCATCCATTCAACCAGAATTGGCTTTTGAGGTTGAAGGCGTAAATGATCGCATTCAACTTGCAGCATTAGAGCGAGAATTCCAAAACTATCAAGCCAAATCACTGATGCAGCAAGGCGTGCATCTGATTGACCCTTCACGTTTTGATTTACGTGGTCAACTCACGGCGGGTACTGATGTTCGTATTGATATTAATGTGATTATTGAAGGTCAATGTACTTTCGGAAATGGCGTTGAAATTGGTGCAGGATGTATTATTAAAAACACCCAAATTGCGGCAGGAACCAAAGTTCAACCGTATAGTGTTTTTGAAGATGCGGTAATTGGTGCAGATGTACATATTGGTCCTTTTGCACGACTACGTCCAGGTGCAAAATTGGCAGATGAAGTTCATATCGGTAACTTTGTTGAAGTGAAAAACTCTTCTGTTGGTCTAGGTTCAAAAGCCAATCATTTCACCTATTTAGGCGATGCAGAAATTGGTGCGGGTTCAAATATCGGTGCAGGTACAATTACCTGTAATTATGATGGCGCCAATAAACATAAAACCATCATTGGTGATAATGCCTTTATTGGAACCAACAACTCACTGGTTGCACCGATTAAAATTGGTCATGGCGCAACCACAGGTGCGGGTTCAGTGATTACCCATGATGTAGCAGACAACAGTCTTGCATTTGAACGTGCAAAACAAATTTCGAAAGAAAATTATCAACGTCCCCAAAAGGTCAAGAAATAAGAGGATATTATTATGTGCGGTATTGTTGGTGGCGTTGCTGAACGAAGCATTACAAATATTTTAATTGAAGGCCTAAAACGTCTTGAATATCGTGGTTATGACTCTGCGGGTGTTGCACTGGTTGATCAGGGGCAAATCTTACGTGAACGTCGTGTTGGTAAAGTTGCAAATTTAGAAGGCGCGGTTGCAGAGTCGAATATTTTAGGTTCTGTGGGTATTGCACACACACGTTGGGCAACCCATGGTAAACCAACTGAAAATAATGCCCATCCGCATATTTCTGGCCATGTTGCAGTGGTACATAACGGTATTATTGAAAACTACCAAGAGCTTAAAGATGATCTTGAAGCTTTGGGTTATGTGTTTACATCACAAACCGATACTGAAGTCGTTGCTCACTTAATTACTGAAGCACTGAAATCATCACCAAATCTATTAAAAGCCGTTGAAGAAATCGTACCTCAACTGAAAGGCGCTTATGCACTGGGGATTGTGCATACCGATTACCCAGATGAATTAATTGCTGTTCGTGAAGGCTCACCTTTAGTCATTGGTGTCGGTATCGGTGAGAACTTTATTAGTTCAGACCAATTGGCACTATTGCCTGTGACCAACCGTTTTATCTATCTTGAAGAAGGTGATATTGCGCGTTTAACTCGTGAAACGATTGAAGTTTTTGTTAATGATCAATTGGTTGATCGTCCAGTGAAAGAGCTGGATGCAACCGTGAGTAATGCCTCTAAAGGTGAGTATAAACACTACATGCTCAAAGAAATTTTTGAGCAACCTGAAGCAATTCAACAAACGATTTCTCAAGCTTTGAATGGCAATACTCTACGAGAAGATTTCTTACAAAATGCAAACATAGATTTTAAAAATGTTCAGCAAATTCAGGTGCTTGCTTGTGGTACCAGCTACCATGCTGGAATGATTGCAAAATATTGGTTTGAACAACTGATTGATTTACCTTGCCAAGTTGAAATTGCCAGCGAGTTTCGTTATCGCTCGCCTGTGATTGTAGATAACACCTTGTATGTCTGTATTTCCCAATCAGGTGAAACTGCAGATACCTTGGCTGCATTACGTGATACACAAAAGCGTGCTAAAGCAAAAGGTTTAAATATCTACACCATGACGATTTGTAATGTCGCGACCTCGTCTATGGTTCGTGAAACAAATCATCATTTATTAACTCTGGCTGGTCCTGAAATTGGGGTCGCATCAACCAAAGCGTTTACCACACAGCTCGCAGCTTTGATGCTATTGACCCTTAAACTTGGTCAGGTTAAGCAAACCATTTCAGCTGAACGTCTTGATGAAATCACTTCTGCGCTGTGGCATATCCCTAAAGTCATTTTGGATACCTTACAAAATGATGCAGAAATTTTACGTTTGTCTGTTCTGTTTAAAGAGAAACAGCATTGCTTGTTCTTGGGTCGCGGTACAGAATTCCCAATTGCACTTGAAGGCGCATTAAAACTTAAAGAAATTTCATATATTCATGCTGAAGGTTATGCTGCAGGTGAATTGAAACATGGCCCACTGGCATTGGTCGACAATGATATGCCTGTGGTGATTCTTGCACCGAATGATGACATGCTGGATAAACTTAAATCCAATATGGAAGAAGTCCAAGCACGTGGTGGTGAACTGTTTGTTTTTGCAGATGAAAATAGCGGTATCGTGGCTAAAGATCGTCAACATGTTGTCTATATCCCAACAGTAAATACTTGGTTAGCACCGATTGCTTACAGTATCCCAGTACAGTTACTGTCTTATCATGTTGCGGTATTACGTGGTACTGACGTAGACCAACCAAGAAACTTAGCAAAATCAGTTACGGTTGAATAATCAATCAGTTACTTATTGTAGTGTATGAAATAAATTAAGTTTCATACATATATCAATAGCTTAAGTAATCCACACAAAGCATGCGCTAAAATTGCATGAATGTGTGGATTTTTTATGCCTAATTTTTATAGATACATCAATTTAAAATAACCTAAACAGAAACCATCTTCTTAAACTTGAACCAACAAGATCCTTTAGCGAAAAATAGCCTCCTTTTTTACTTCACATCAAAATGAAAATAAATAAGTTCGAAAGTGAATAGTCTGTTTTAAAAACTTTATTCTGTTTTATTAAACCTAAGTGCCTTATGGCATCAGTTTTTTGAATTTTTTGATTCACAATGCAATAAAAAATTAACATGAAGCTATTTGACAAAACAAACATATGAACATATATTCATATGTAAATAATCCAATTCAGAGGTCCTTATGGGACACAATCATAATCACCCCCATAATAGCCATAGTGATCACAACCACGCACATGTACCTGAAGCAACTACAGGAAATGAAAGAAAAATTCTGATTTCTTTCTTCATTATTTTCAGTTTTATGCTTGTTGAAGCTGCTGGGGGAATCATATCTGGTTCACTGGCACTGTTAGCTGATGCAGGCCATATGATGACGGATGCACTTGCATTAGGATTAGCATATGCAGCGTTTCGCTTTGGGCGTCGTACTGCGGATAAATCACGTACTTTCGGCTATATGCGCTTTGAAGTAATTGCAGGTCTGATCAATTCTCTAACTCTGTTTGGGATTGTTGGATGGATCGTCTATGAAGCGATTGTACGCTTTCAATCACCTCAACCCGTACTTGCAGGACCGATGTTTATTGTCGCAATTGTTGGTATGTTGGTGAATATCTTTGTTTTATGGTACCTCACACGAGATGATACGGATCATGTAAATATCAAAGGTGCGATTCTGCACGTGATGGGTGACTTATTGGGTTCTGTTGCTGCAATTATTGCTGCAATCGTCATCTGGTACTCAGGCTGGACACCGATTGATCCTATTTTGTCTGTGCTTGTATCATTACTTGTATTGCGCAGTGCATGGTCTTTGTTTAAACAAACCATTCATATTTTATTAGAAGGTGCGCCTGCCAATGCGAATACAACAGATATCACCACTCACTTATTAAAATCAGTTCAAGGCATTCAGAAAATTAGCCATATTCATGTATGGATGATTACTTCAGGAAGAGCAATGGCAACATTACATGTCCAACCTGAAGCAGGTGTTGATATCAAGACACTCACCGAACAAATTGAACATGAATTAAAAACCAAATTTGATATTGAACATCCAACTGTCGCGATTGATTGGCAAGGTGATAGCAGCTGTAGCCTTGAAAAACCGACAAAAATTGATCCTCATGCTGGACATAGCCATTAAGATCAATATGGGTCAAGCACAAATTGCCACAAGGTCATTGATTGTTGCCTTGTGGCATCCACATTTTGAAATTTACTTTGCTTTTGATAATCGATTTGAAAAATAGAAAATTTAACCACACTGCTCTTCTGCAATATGTTTTGCCATATCAGACAAAACATGACTGACATGCGTATCAGCGATTTCATATAATACTTGTTTGGCCTGACGCTCACTTTTCACCAAGCGTGCTGAACGTAATAAACGTAAATGATGACTAACCAAAGATTGCGACAAATCGAGTGCTTCACAAATATCACCAACTGGACTAGGTCCACGCATACAGAATAAAAGAATTCTGAGACGTGAGGCATCTCCTAAAAGTCGAAAAGTTTCAGCCAGAATAATAATCTCGTCTTGCGATATTTCTGTTGAGCCGTCTTTAAAAGTCATATATTAATCACAATCGTTGTTCATAATTTTTCATCATAAAAGATTCTACTCTTGTGCTTCTCATAAGGACAAGACTTAATCGCGATAAAGTATTTTTCTGGAGGTGCGGTTTTATCAAGCTTAAATAAAAAACCAATATTTTATAAAGATTGATTGAGTTGTAGCTTCAGCTTTTTTCCACAGGCAATAATGGTTTTTCGATCGGCATCAATTGCGCCATAAGCAATCGCCATTACACGCATTTGCAGGGTAATATCATAATGCGGATAAGAAGCTGAGCGATGAAATAAACGGGCATCGATTTCCAGCATTTGCGCAAAGTGATGTAATTCCTCCAGTGTATCTGCCATCAAATGACACCATTCTTGGCCTTTAAACGGAACTTTTGCGCGATCGACATACACACTCATAACAAGATTCATTTTCCCTATTTCAGATTGATTATCCCATGAAATTCATCCATAAATGAATAAGGACAACTCATATGGATAATAGGTCAATAAAACTGAACTAAGTTGGGACTTTAGACGACCTAACGAGTTGTATGTTCTTCCCAATTCCGCATGATTTCAGTGATTGCATCATGAAGTACTTGATGAGATAAACCATCACGAGCCAAGACCGTAATCCCTTGTAGAAAACCATTAAATACCGCAGCAAAGGCTTCAACCTTGGTTTCGACTACAAGCTCACCTGAATCAACTGCACGTTGAATACATTGTTCAAATCCCGCTCGTGTAAGTGCACGTTGTTCAGCCAATAAGCTTTGAACATGCTGATGTTCAGGTGAACAGGTATTTGCTGCAATTACAATAAAACATCCTTTAGGATGTGTTTTCTCTGTCTGCATTTTGGCAGAACGTCGTAAAGCCAGTTCAATCGCATCACGAGGTGGTAGATCTTGATCCCATAAGCTGAGATTGACCTGACCATAAGTTGTTGTGTAACGTTCAACGACTTCCTGAAACAATTTCTCTTTTGAACCAAAAGCTGCATAAAAACTAGGAGCTGTAATCCCACCCCCAATATTTTCTTTTAATAAAGCCAATGAAGTAGATTCATAACCATACTCCCAAAACAAATGCATCGCCTGTTGAATCGCCTCATCTCGGTCAAACGCACGGGGACGGCCCATTTTAGCCATTAAAAGCTCCTACTTCTATCCACTTATATACTAATCGATATAAAAGTTATTGACAACTTGAGTAACCGCACTTACATTTATATCGTTCGATACATAATTAATTAAAAAATGCTCAGCTCCCCAATGAGAGGAATCATCATGACTAACGACATTATCAAATCTATCATGAGTCGTACAACAACTAACCTATACGACCCAAGCATCACCTTGAGCGATGAACAAATTTATGAACTGGTAAAAATCGCCACGACTGCACCGACATCTTTTAATTTCCAGAACTGGCGTTTTATTGCAGTACGCACAGCCGAAGCCAAAGCTCGGCTGCGTAAAATTGCTTGGGATCAGCCTAAAATTACTGATGCTGCTGTGACGTTCATCATTTGTGGTCAATTAATCGATTACCGCATACTGCCAGAGCGTCTAACACCAGCCGTAGAAGCTGGTTTCATGCCAGCAGAAATGGTATCGGTGCTGGAAAATGCTTCACGTGGTCTATATTTTGAGCAACCGCAGCGTCAACGTGATGAGGCCATACGTACTGGGAGTATTGGTGCAACAGCACTTATTTATGCAGCTCATTCACTGGGCCTAGGCTCAACACCCATGATCGGTTTCGATGCTGATGCTGTGACCAAAGAATTTTCCTTATCTGATAACGAAATCCCTGTTCTACTTCTTTCTGTAGGTAAAGCCCTCCCTGAAAACTGGCCACAAAAACCACGTCGCCCAGTTAACGAAGTGCTGGATTTTATTTAATCAAATAGGTGAGAAACCATTATTACCATGATATATGTATTGCGTATTTAAACTAATAGTCTTCATCCTCCTCTGTTGCTATACAGTGAGGTGAAATGATAAGTCTAATGAGCGACAACGTGGATTGAAGCCCACTTCTAGGATCTAGAGCGATAATATAGTTTTGGTTGGTCATAGTAGAAAGCTCTGCGAAATAGATCTTTCTTGGAAAGCGCTAGTCACACTTCCTGAAGCCGATATAATCAGCTAAGATTATCCCATGAAATTCATCCATGATTGAATACAAATTCAAGCTATAGCAAAGCGTCATTTGATGACAAAATATAATGAAAATTTATCCAGCCACACCAACCCATCTCAAGCAACTCAATCAGCTTGCTTGCACCACATATCGCCAACATTTTGCTGATCTTTGGTCAGAACAAGGCCTACAAAACTTTCTCAATCAAAATTTTAGTTTAGAAAATTTGTCCGAATCTCTGCGAGATCCTGATCAAATTTGGTTATTGCTTGAAAATGAACAAGGGCAAATTATTGGATTTGCCAAGTTAAATCTCAACCAATATGAACCACATTTAGATATTACTGGTACAGAATTACAGAAAATTTACTTGCTTAAAGAAGCGGTTGGGAAAAATTTTGCATCTTCACTTATGCAAAATGCGATTGATATTGCACGTGAACATCAACAAGCTTCTGTATTTTTGGAAGTATTAACAACCAACACCCGTGCAAAAAAATTCTATCAAAATTTTGCTTTTACAGAGAAATTAAGCATCGACTTTAAAACAGATTTATATGATATTGGTATGGATTTAATGCAACTCGAATTAACCTCAAGATAATGAAAAAATATCTGATTAGTGCATGTCTTGTAGGTGAAAATGTTCGCTACGATGCTAAGAACTGCCTACAACACAAGCTTAAACAACTACTAGACACTCAACAAGCCGTGGTGATTTGTCCTGAAGTTTCAGGCGGCTTAAGTACACCTCGACAGCCTGCTGAAATCGTAGGTGGTGATGGTTATCAGGTTTTAAGGGGACAAGCCAAAGTAAAAGATGCCAATGGTGATGATGTTTCAGCTGAATTTATTCTAGGTGCAGAAAAAACCCTAAAACTCGCCCAATACCATCAAGTGACACATATTATTTTAAAAGCCAACAGTCCTTCTTGTGGTTCACAGATGATTTATGATGGATCATTTTCAGGACATAAAATATCAGGCAAAGGGGTTACTGCAGCCCTACTTGAACAACATGGCTTTAGCGTACTCACTGAGGATGAATTTTTAAAACAGTTAGCGCATGAATAAGCACTATAAATAAAAAGAGAGCCAAGGCTCTCTAAATGAAAGGTAAATTTTAAAATAGTATTAGGGTCTGTTGACAATTCGTCTATGTTTGCGACTACGTGTGTTTTTTAGGCGATACTAGGCGCGAAATACGAAATTTAGTTATTCTAAATGAGTGGTTCGTAACGACGTAGCAGCAAAAAACACGCTAGTCCCGAAGGGTTGTGGCTAAAATTATCTCAGCCTTCGTTATGAAACTCGAAAATAGTCTCGCTATTCTCTTCGTTTCATGCCTTGCCTGCTCAATTTTAACCTACAACGCAAGCCATTTATGAAATGTCTACAGACCCTATTGTTTATTTTCAGCCATTTTATCTGCTTTCGCTGCCCAATACGTGGCTAAAACAGGCCCTGAAATATTATGCCATAAACTAAAAATAGCACTTGGCACTGCGGTTATTGGAGATGCAGCAAAATGTATCGCTGCTAAGGTCACACCTAAACCAGAATTTTGCATTCCCACTTCAATCGCAACAGCTTTGGAGTCAGGGTAAGATAAGTTGAATAGACGACTTGCCCAATACCCTAATAAAAAGCCTAAACCATTATGTAAAATCACCACACCCAAAATCAGCAAGCCCGATTGCAAAATTGAAGCCTTACTGGCTGCAATAATTGCTGCCACGATCACCACAATGGCAACCACAGAAATCAAAGGCATCACTTGAATATATTGCTCAGTCTTTTGTTTAAATAGGCTTCTTAAAATCACGCCCAAAATAATTGGAAAAATCACCACTTTAAGAATATCGATAAACATTGAACCCGCATCAATCGGAATCCACTGGCTGGCTAACACATAGAATATTGCAGGTGTCAAAATAGGCGCTAAAAACGTTGAAACAGATGTGCATGTGACGGATAAAGCTGTATTTCCTTTGGCCATATAGGTGATGACATTGGATGCTGTCCCTCCAGGGCAACAGCCGACAAGGATTACCCCTACCGCAATTTCGGGTGGTAAATTAAAAACTTTACAGAGAAAGAATGCCACACTGGGCATCACCACAAAATGTGCAACGACACCGATCACAACTGCTTTGGGATTTGACAAGACATTCTTAAACTCATCTACGGTCATGGTCATACCCATTCCCAGCATGATAATCCCTAAAACCCATGGAATATATGCTTTCATCCAGACAAATGCTGCTGGAAAACATAAGGCAATAAAGGCAAAGACCACGACCCACAGGGCAAAAGTTTTTTGTACAAACTGACTAAAACGTAAAATTGCTGACATTGTCCCTACCCAAGCAGATTGAGGATTTCGGCTTATCTTAAAGCAAGATGTTTTAAAGCAGTAATATTTCTCAAATGATGCAAGTCTTGGTGCTTATACTGCGTTGAGAATCTCTTTTGAGATCATGCGTTTTACACCGACAGCCAGCATTTCCTGCCATGCGTGTTGTAAAGAACCGTGTAAATCAATCGCTTTGGTCGCGTCCGAAATCACAAAGGCTTTAAAGCCTAACTTGGCAGCATCCATGGCCGTCCATGCGACGCAGAAATCTGTTGCAATCCCCACGATATACACCGTATCTATACCGCGTTCTTTAAGATAGCCCGCCAAGCCTGTAGTGGTTTTATGATCGGCTTCCATAAAGGCTGAATAGCTGTCAATTTGAGAACGAAAGCCTTTACGAATGATCAGTTGTGCAGTTGGTATGTTTAGATCAGGATGAAATTCAGCATCTTTACTCCCTTGTACACAGTGTGATGGCCACAATACTTGCGGGCCGTAATCTAACTGAATCAGCTCATAAGCTTTACGGTTGGGATGATTCTCAACAAATGAAATATGGTTTTCAGGATGCCAATCTTGGGTCAGTACAATATTGTCAAAATGTCGTGCCAATTGATTGATGGTAGGAATGATTTGCTCAGCATGGGCAACTTCTAAATTTCCACCAGAAGTAAAACCATTTTGTACATCAACAACGATCAAGGCGCTACGCTCAGATTGCAACATTTCCCTACCCTTATATTGGCCAAATGACTATTATTTTAATCGTAAAAATTTAAACACTCGATGACTCAACATACAATATAACAGCGTACATTTGCGAGCGTCTTATCAAAATCAACCAAGAAATCATCTAGAACGGTTCGCTAGATTCTAAACGGCGAGACTCCGCTACCCAATAGAAAATTGTTTTCTAGTGCGAATAGATTTTATCCGGCATTGGGATTAAAACCGCACGCTGTTCATGTTTGATAAAAAACTGAAAATTAAAAAAAATTGCTTGGAAATGTGAGTGATTTGTTGCTTTTGTTAAAGAATTTCTAAGCTTTGACTAAAGCATATTGTTCTGACACGCTGAATCAGTCATAATTTGCATAAGCATTAGGCAATCTTTAAGATGATTGTTTCACGCTCAAATCAAAATACTGCAACCATCCCAATCCTTGTTTACTCAAACGCATGTGGATGGAAAAATAGGATATTTTTTTAAAATGACTCAGCAAGCACAGACCATTCAAGGCTCAATTGTCGCAATCGTCACCCCTATGTTTGAAGATGGCAGCGTAGATTGGAAGGGTCTCGAGAAGCTCGTTGAGTGGCACATAGAACAAGGCACTAATAGTATTGTTGCTGTCGGTACAACTGGCGAAGCATCTACTCTTAGTATGGCAGAACACACAGAAGTAATTAAAGAAATTATCCGTGTTGCCAATAAACGTATTCCAATTATTGCCGGTACTGGTGCAAACTCGACACACGAAGCGATTGAACTCACCAAAGAAGCCAAACAACTCGGCGCAGATGCCGCACTTTTAGTTACCCCTTATTATAACAAACCAACGCAAGAAGGTTTATTCCAACACTATAAGGCAGTTGCCGAAGCTGTTGATTTACCTATCATTCTTTACAACGTACCTGGTCGTACTGGTGTAGATCTGCACAACGACACCGCGATTCGTTTAGCAGATATTCCTCAAATCGTAGGAATTAAAGATGCGACTGGCGATGTTCCCCGTGGTAAAGAGCTGATTGATGGCTTAAAAGGCAAAAACATGGTGGTGTATTCAGGTGATGATGCGACTGCGAGTGAATTGATTCAGTTAGGCGCCCACGGCAATATTTCAGTAACAGCAAATATTGCACCGAAAATCATGAGCGAACTTTGTGCTGCTGCAATTGCAGGTGATGCTGCAACAGCGAAAAGCAAGGATGACCAAGTTGCAAAATTAAACAATATTCTATTTTGCGAATCGAACCCAATTCCAGTGAAATGGGCACTTCATGAAATGGAATTAATTGGTACTGGCATTCGCTTACCATTAACTCCCCTAGCAGAACAATACCGTGCACCGCTGCGTGAAGAACTCAAAGCAGCGGGTCTCATTTAATAAGAGCTTAGTATTATGCAATTACGTTTAGGTTTAACTCTTGCCATTTCAGCTTTAAGCTTGGCGGGTTGTAGTTCCCTTGGAATCAACAATGGTTCTTTAGATTATAAAAACACGACCACCGTAGAGCCACTTAGCTACCCTGAAGGTTCAACAGTTAGACCTGCAACGCCAATGTATCCAGCTCCTATTGTTGACCCTCTTGCACTTCAGCATGCACCAAAATTTGAAAATAAACGAGGCAACCGTTATGAGGTTCCTCGTCCAGATGTTGCTCAAATCAGTGCACCTGCTGATGAAGTTTCTGCATCAACTGAAAGTGTTGGTCGTCCTCAAATTTTAACTGATGGAAATGGCAATCCACTGATCAAAATTGATGGAAATTCTGCTACAATTTGGCAGTACGCACTTGCGACCCTCAGTAGCTTAAATCATAAGGTTATCGGCCAAAGCAAAAATGCCAATGAGGCAACTGTAAAAATCGATAATTCAACTTATGTATTGAAGCTTAATTCTGTAGGTTCAAGTAACACACTTGCTGTGTTTAACGCCGATAATAGCTTTGCAGACAAAGAAAAAGCTGCAGAACTATTAACCCAGATTTACCAAAACTGGCCAGCCTAGTCGTTCTAGGCAATTTTTTTTTGCAAAAGGTTCCCCCATGTTAAAACAAACCTTGCTCTATACTGGTAAAGCGAAATCTGTGTATGAAACAGATAGCGCGGATCATCTAATTCTAGTTTTCCGTGACGATGCTTCTGCATTTAATGGCGAAAAAATAGAGCAACTAGACCGTAAAGGTAAGGTGAACAACCGTTTTAATGCCTTTATCATGGAAAAACTGGCTGCAGCTGGTATTGAAACACACTTCGAAAAACTTCTTTCTCCAACTGAAGTTCTAGTGAAAAAATTGCAAATGATCCCTGTTGAATGTGTAATGCGTAATTATGCTGCAGGTTCATTATGCCGTCGTTTGGGTGTTGAAGAAGGTTTAGAGCTTGTTCCACCAACATTTGAATTGTTCTTCAAAGATGACGCTTTAGGCGATCCTATGGTGAACGAGTCTCAAGCAATTGCATTGGGTTGGGCAAATGCTGAACAATTGGCGCAAATGAAAGAATTGACTCAAAAAGTCAATGTTGTGCTGAAAGATTTATTCGCTCAAGGCAACATGCTTCTTGTTGATTTTAAACTTGAATTTGGCGTGTTCCATGACCGTATCGTTTTGGGTGACGAATTCTCTCCAGACGGTTGCCGTCTATGGGATAAAGACACCAAGAAAAAACTCGACAAAGACCGTTTCCGTCAAGGTTTAGGTGGTGTTGTTGAAGCTTATGAAGAAGTGGCTACTCGCATTGGTGTAGATCTTTCAGATATCTAATTTTAGATACTGATTCTTCAGAAACCGAGCTTTTTAGCTCGGTTTGTTATTTTAAGATGCTGATTTTTCTAATAGGTAATCATATAAATTTTCACCAGCTTTTTTCTGAAAGCGGTTTTCAAATAAAGGCACTAAAAACTCAGGATTAATTTGTGGGAAACTGATGTCCTCAAAATCTTCATCGGATGAGTCTGCATATTGAATAATGACAATAATTTCTTCACCCTGTTGGTTTTTTAATTTTCCTTGTGTTCTTAAATCTTGTAATGCTTGAATAATGGTCTTTTGATAGTGCGCTTGCAATTCGCTATATTGCTCATCTGTATAATCCTCTCCCAAGTCCTGATACAAAGCCGTGATTGCATCGTGAACACGATTATTGGCAGTACTTGAATAACTCCATTCTGAAATCCACCATGCTTCATAGACGTCTTCAAAAGTTTTTAATTGTTCTAATGTGCATCCTACATAAAAGAAACCACAGAAATCCTCAACCATTCCCAAACCAATAGCACATAGATGCTGATCTTGTGTAAGCTGCTGAATCTCAGCGAAAGCATCTTGAATGTCTTGGTAAATCACTGAATATAAATGGTCTTTGTTCATCATCATGTTCTTATCATTCACAATTTCAATGCAGAGTTTACTATCAAAGCATAAATTCTGTATATAAACCATTCGCCTATGTTGGCATTTAGCATTCGTAAAAAATTGAGCAATCGATGGCTTAAAAATACTGTAAATTATTTTTGAAAAAGCGTTGCGATGAAACTTTAAACATTAAAACTTGACCTTACAATTATGGTAAGGTTTATCTTAAGTTTAAGTCTTCTTAGAGCAGGGTGAGATATGGAATTTTATATTGAAAATATGACCTGTGGTGGTTGTGCACGTGGTGTAACCAAAGCAATTCAATCTGTAGATGAAAATGCTAAGGTGATTGCCGATCCACCAAGTCACAGTGTTAAAGTTGAAACAACAGCAACACAGCAACAAGTGGTTGATGCTTTATCAGAAGCGGGCTTTCCTCCACGCTAAGCTGATTGGATAAGGTGAAAAGGGCTATCAATTTAAGGTAGCCCTTTTGCATTAAAGCAAATATAAACTGATCAAACTGGGCTCTGTCATGGGATTTATATGTCTATATAGCATTGATCAAACCCAGCTTTTGCTGATGTGAATTGTTGATCATCACTATATTTCATCAACTTAATTCAATATCACAGCCTCATCACTGAGCCAATCAAAATCATACGCTTTATCAATAATTTCAAAAGATTGTGTATCAAACTTCCCATAAAACATTGCATGATAAAATCTAGATTTCTAAACTGAGAACACTTTAAATAACCATACACTTTGCAGATTTTATTCTATTTATATTTTTAAAAGTTGTTTTCTAAATAATCTCAAGCTCACTATGATCACAACAAACCGTTACAAAAAGAGCTACAAAATAGAGTTATGCGTACATTATCAAAACGATATTCATTAAGCCTGACCGCCAGCTTAGTTTTTACATTTCTGTATCCACATGCATACGCTGCGGAACAGATTCCAGCCACCCAAGAAGTTAAAACACTTGATACCATTGTTGTTACAGGTACACGTTCGCTAAAACGTTCTAAAACAGATTCCTTACAACCGATTGATGTGATTAGTGCAGCGGAATTGACAGAACGTACAGGTTCAAGTGAGTTAGGTACGGCGCTGGCTAAAATTATCCCCTCGATTAACTTTCCTCGTCCAACTGTTGTCGATGGAACAGAACTCGTTCGCCCAGTGCAACTAAAAGGGCTTTCTCCTGATCAAGTTTTGGTTTTAGTGAATGGCAAACGTCGCCATACAGGGGCATTTATTAACCTTGGGGGCACCATTGGACGCGGTTCAGCACCGACCGATTTAAATGCCATTCCGATTTCTGCCATCAGCCGTATTGAAGTACTTAGAGAAGGTGCGTCTGCTCGCTATGGTTCAGATGCAATTGCTGGTGTTGTCAACATTATCTTAAAGTCTGATCCTAAAACAGGTGATGCAGGTATTCGCTACGGTATTTATGACAAAGGTGATGGTGAACAAAAACAATCCTATGTTTCGGGCGGTACTCAACTGGGCAATTATGGTTATGCCATTTTTTCTGGTGAATGGCAGGACAATGAAGCAACCAATCGCGCAGGTTTAGACCTTCGTGATCCAAACGCCACTACATACGGACAAAGAACTTTTCGTTTTGGTGATCCAAAATCAGATGAGGTAAAAGCTTCTGTTAATGCTGGTTTTGACCTTAGTGATACTGTTGAATTATATGGTTTTTCAACCTATAGCCATCGCAATGCAGAAACTGCTGGATTCTATCGTTTGAGTAATGCCTCGAACAATGTACCTGCATTATTTCCAAATGGTTATTTACCCCTGATTCGCGGTCAATTAGATGACTTTAGTGCCGTTGCAGGCTTACGTGGGGAAGTCGCAGACTGGCGCTATGATGTTTCAGCCAATTATGGCTTAAACCAATATGATGTAAATACAAAAACCATCAATGTCGATCTATACAAAGATACAGGTTCAACACCAAATTCATTCCATAATGGACAGTTAAAGAATACTCAAGCTGTTTATAATATTGATCTGTCAAAAGAATTTGAGATCTCTGCTTTTGCAAGTCCATTAAATGTCGCGTTTGGTGCTCAGTATTTAAATCAACAATATCAAATCAAAGCAGGCAATCCTGCCTCTTATTATAAAAGTGGTTCTTCAGGTTTATCAGGCTTTCGTCAAGCCGATGCTGGGAAATGGACACGTGACAGTTATGCAGGATATCTTGATTTAGAAACAGATATTACCCAAAAACTTTCAGCATCTACAGCCTATCGTTATGAGAAATATGATGACTTTGGGGACACCAATAATGCATCTCTTTCGTTACGTTATAAGCTTTTACCTCAAGTTGCGGTACGTGGCTCAGTTTCTACAGGCTTTCGAGCACCGAGTCTGGCACAACAATATTTCACTCAAACTTCTTCGCAATTGGTCAATGGACAGTTTGTTGAGGCTGGAACATTTCCAAGTTCTTCACAAGTTGCACAATTGCTCGGCGCAGAAGACTTAAAAGCTGAAAAATCAAAGAACTATAGCCTTGGCTTGGTATTTACCCCGACTAAAAACCTATATGTGACTTTGGATGCCTACCAAATTGATATTGATGACCGCATTAGCTTATCTTCAAATATCAATGCCAGCAGCCCCGCTGTTCGCGCTTATTTAGTATCTAAAGGGATTACCGATACCAATTTCAGCACGGTTCGTTTCTTTAATAATGCCAGTAATACCCGCACTCGTGGTGTAGATTTAGTTGCCAATTACCAATGGCAAAACCTGCCTTATGGCGAGTTAACCACATCTTTGGCATATAATTTTAATCGCAATAAAGTCACCGATGTCGATAAAAACCCTGAGATTTTAAATGCCTTGGGTGTCAACCTCACCCGTTTAGACCGTCGTGAACAATATGGTCTATTGGCAGGAAGCACGCCTGAACATAAGTTCAGTTTAGCCAATGATTATAAAATTGGAAATTTTGGTATCAATACCAATATCACGCGTTATGGTAGCTTCGAAACTTACAGTAACTCAGGTGCTGCCAGTGATCAGAAATTTTCTGCAAAATGGCTGTTGGATTTAGCACTGACATACCAATTAAACAATTGGAAATTTACTGTTGGGGGAGACAACATTACCAATGTTTATCCTGATAAAGATGTTTATGACATCAACAAACCTACTGGCGGAAGTTTGCAATACAGCCAGTTCTCACCGTTTGGCTTTAATGGTGCGTTCTATTACGGCAAAATTAATTATAATTGGTAGGAGTTAAAGTTAACCAGGGGCTTCAAACCGAGTTGAATGACTCGGTTTTTATGCTTATCGTTATTGGGTATATCCCCAACCTGTTTAGAAACGCATAGACTAGAATATAATTTTCTTCATTCATAATTTTAATAAAATCAATTCTATGGGCAAATAAGTTGTTTAATTTTAAAAACATTCATTGCACACTTTGCTTTGAAAGTTTAAATCAATTTGCGTAGGAGCTGCCTAACTTTTCAGAAATGAACAGAGACGAGTAACAAAATCTCCTGTTGGATCAGCGAGTATCGGTAAGCTTGGATTGCTGATGAACTTTTTTTAAGAAACTTATATACTCAAAACAAACGATATTCAGATTTAATCCAACATGATAAAAACAATTTATGCTGTCATTTTATTCTTGATCATTTTAAATCCTGCACAGGCTGAAGAGTTAAGCTGTCAGCAAGATTATCCTAAAATTATTGCGCCTGACTTAGATCAATTAGGACAAGATTTAAAGAAAAATGATTATTCATTTATGCAACAAAAAACCCATCCATCTCTGATCAATTATGTTGGTGGTGCAGAAGCTTATCAACAGCTGCTTCAATACGCTCAAAATCTGCTTACCAAATCACAGGTAGAAATTGTCAATGTACAATCAAAGCCGCCACTTTATAGCTATATCGTAGATCGTGAAGAAATTTGCTTTGTACCCAAAACCATCACCATGAAAGTTGCGGGTCAAATTCAAGCAGCATCGCTCTCATTTATGGTCGCCATTCGTTCACTACAATCACATCAATGGACCTATCTGGACGGTGCAGGACTAAAGAATAATCCTCAAATGTTGTTTACACTTTTTCCAAATTTCCCCAAAGATGTAAAACTCCCATTTCAAACAGATGCCATAAAATAAGCTACTGGATGATGACCTTTATAGGGGCTGAAAAGATTTGATAGTAGTTTTGTGCATCAATCTGATATTTATAACCTGCCAAAACATATGCAGTGCCCTTTTCAGAGAAACTCAACTGACCATTTTTAATCTCATGTTTTGCAGAACCAGATAAAACGACAAAATTACTGAGTTGTTGATTGAGTTTCACGCCATCTTGCTGAACCAATTGCGCATTGAGTAATACCGGCTGTTCAGCTTTTACTTTGACATTTTTGGGTGCTTGAATATCAACGATGTATTTTGCATAAAGTTGCGCAGAATTGGTGGTTATCCCGTAGGTCCCTGCAATATATAATTTTTTAAATGTTTCATCATTCAATGCCCAAGGCCAAAAACTGATTCCACGGTGCTTGGTCGTTTCTAAAAGATTGATCAAATCAGCACGATAAGCAGGGTTATACGTTGAATTATATTTCTGAACATCGGCATTGATTTGTTTGGCGGCAATTAAAGTATTGCGACTATTGGGCATGCTTCCAACCAATAACCCTCGCGGTATCTCAGACAATTGTGACTGTGCACGTGCAACTTGATCTGCATTAAATGAGGTCGTGACGACTTGATTTTCAACTTGGTGCTTTTTAATTTCATCCTGCATTTTTGCAACCAATGCTGGATTGGCACTTTTCATTTCGATCATCAGTACAAAGTTTGGATTGTGCTTAAATGTAGTGAAATATTCTGCAAGGGTCGGTATTGGATAAGCTTTGTTTTTAGATTTTAATTGCTGAACCTGCGCAAGGCTCATTTCTTCAATTTTACCTGTTGAACGCGTAGTGCGATCCACTGTTGCATCATGCATCACTACAAGATGCTGGTCTTTGGTTAAATAAATATCGTTTTCAACAATATCTGCACCCAAAGCAACTGCATGTTTTGCACTTTCTAAGGTATTTTCATCTTCTAAACTGGGTACACCACGATGCCCAATAATAAAGGGTTTACGTAATAGTGTATTTTTTGGAAACTGCTTTAAAACACTGGCAAATAGCGTACTTTGTGTTGTAATAATCCCATTCACACCTGAAGTCAAAATACTGGCGACATCCTGTGGATCATTTGCTGGTGTATCAACCCACACTATCATTAAATGACGTTGAATAAAGCTGACACTCGGTTTGTTGGCAAGGCTATGCGGAAGAACCACGATGCGTGCATAGGCCTGATTAGTACGACGCATAATTTCAGAAAGACCGACATGACTCTCCTTTAAATTTTCGCGACTTAAATCTAATGCTGTTCGAAGCGTAGGTACAATTTGATGCGCAGACTTGAGTAAATCATCACTTTTGGACAATACAGTAATATCACTAATATCATGAGATTTAGAGAGTAATTTTAAGGCTTCAATGCTTTTGGGATCTTTGATTTCTAAAACAGGAATGGTATTGCGCTGTGGATTCACCAAATATTGTTGTAATGTTTCAACCACCTGCCCTGTCTGATCAAGCAAGTTTAAATTGGCATCTAATTGATAATATAACTGATTCGCTGAATTTAATGGACTGCTGGTATTTTTAACTTTTTGAATCAGCGTCGGTGCTAAAGCGACATTAGTTTGAATTTCTTGCACTTGGGTGACTTTATTGGCTAAGTCTGGCAATGCACTGGTTTGTTCAGAGACTTGAATATTTTTAACTTTTAAGACTAGGCCTGTTGCTGAAAGCCCGATGCCGCCTTTGGCAGATCCTTGGTCAAGTTCTACATCTTGCATTAACTGGTGGTTTAAATAGTGTTGTACCCGTTGTCCAGAGACCACAATGCTGGCTTTATACCATTGATTTGCTTTGATGTTCTCCGAAAATGCTTTCGTTTCAGAGACCTCCCACTGCCCGTTACTTTTATGACGACCAAACTCCGTACCATTTTTTGCAGTGGTATCTGTTCTGAGGGTAAATTGATAATAACTGCTTGGAATCACCCCCTGAGTTTCTGTGACATCATAAATCACACTGCCCCAACGCGAGTTATTGACAGCTTGGTCTAAAGTAAATTCGAGATCAATGCGATAATTTTGCTGTTTTTCAAGATTTTGCGGTAATAAAATTGAGGTCGGACTGACTGAATTTGCTCGACCATCAATATGAAGCATCCCATTCTCAACATAGACATTGCCGGCATTGTTGCCAGGAATACGCCAGCCTTGAGGAATTGTTTTTTGCTGAACAAAACTTTGTTGATAAAGTGTTTTAAGCTGTTGCGAAGCAAGTTTAGGCTGATTTTGGGTCGAAATTTTACTTGCAAGCTCAGCATGGCTCAACATCGGCAAAGAAATTAAAACAGCAAAAGATAAAACGGATAATTTCATAAAATTTCTAAACCATTTAGAAGCACTTTGCTCAAGCGTATTTCTAAAATGGTGTCAGCCTAATTTAAATTTTGCCGATATTTTAAACCTTTATATAAAATAGAACATCTATTTAAAAGATGCCTAAGCAAATAAACTTCACAACTATTGTTGCTGCTGTTCTTGTTGCCAACGACGTTGCTGTAAACGCTCACCTTCAACTTCACGCTTATTACGAGCAGACTCATATAATTTTGTGCCTTTCAATTCAGGTGGTAAATATTCCTGTAGCACAAAATTTTCAGGGTAGTTATGAGGATAAAGATAATCCACACCATAGCCTTGTTGTTTCATGAGCTTGGTCGGTGCATTACGTAAATGGAGTGGCACAGGTAGGTTAGACGTTTTTTCTGCAAGATCTAAAGCTTTATTGATCGCCAAATAAGTGCTGTTACTCTTTGCACTGGTTGCCAGATAAACTGCGCATTGGCCTAAAATAATTCGACACTCAGGCATGCCTATCGCTTGAACCGAGCGGAAACATTCGCCCGCTAAAAGCAAGGCATTTGGATTTGAGTTACCAATATCTTCTGAAGCAGCGATCAACATACGACGAGCGATAAAAACCGGATCTTCACCGCCTTTAAGCATACGTGCCATCCAATACAACGTTGCATCAGGATCACTACCTCGAATAGATTTAATAAACGCAGACACAAGATCATAATGCTGCTCACCTGACTTGTCATAGCGTGCAATGTTCTGTTGCGCAACTTTGACCACGATCGCATTGGTCACAATATTTTCAATATCGGACTCAAAGGTACTGGCAATTAAATCGATTAAATTAAGTGCCTTACGTGCATCACCCGCAGCAAATTGAATCAATGCATCAAATTCTTCAATCTGGATATGGCGGTCTTTTAAAAATTTATCTTGTTGAATCGCGCGTAAAATGAGTTCTTGAATCGCCTCATTACTTAATCCATTTAAGGTATACACCTGACAACGAGACAGCAAAGCACTGTTGACTTCAAATGAAGGGTTTTCAGTGGTCGCACCGATCAGGGTAATTTTGCCTTTTTCAACCGCATTCAATAAGGCATCTTGTTGCGACTTATTAAAACGATGAATTTCATCAATAAACACCACCGGTGTTAATAAATCACCGCTGTCAGCAATCACCTCACGGAGCTCTTTTACCCCTGTATTTAAGGCAGATAAGCTAATAAATGTACGATCGACTGCTTGAGCCAATAACAATGCGATGGTGGTTTTTCCAACACCAGGCGGCCCCCAAAAAATAATCGAGGGTAAATGCCCTTGATCAATCATTTGACGGAGTGGTGCTGCAACACCGAGTAAATGATCTTGCCCAATAATTTCAGACAAATCACGTGGACGTAAACGTTCTGGAAGCGGAATTTGAGTGTCTGACATACTGCTTTTTTAATTGATGAATGCTGTCCTTAGTCTACTATGGAAAATCATCAATATTGCACTTTCAGCTTTAAAATAATCGATTCTGCAAAACATCCATTAATGAGGCCTGAAATACTTGACCATGACTGAGGTGTGGATAAAGCATTAATTTTGCATCTACGCCTTTACTGGCCAAATCTAAAACCAATTGACGGTTATTTTGAATCATGTCCCGATCTGCATTTGGGCTGATTGGTCCAGTTGTAGACTGAATAATGTCACCTTCCATCACCCATAATTTTTTATTTTTTAATTGCTCAGGTGGGGCTTTTTCAACGGCTTTGAGTAATCGAGAATCTGCCCATGTGAGAGATGGACTGGCTGAAAAATAGTGTGAAAACTTATTATCTGTGCTTTGACTATTTAAAAGGGTATCTAAAACAAATAAACCAGCATAAGAATGTCCCCATAATGCGGTACGTTGCTTATCCAGTTTTACTTGCGTATTGACCCACGGCATAATTTTTTCAAACAGCACCTGTCTAAATTGTGCACTACCGCCTGCCATACGTTCAGGATTGCGTGGGTCAGCCGACACTTTCCCAGATTCATCGGCAGGTGTGTAGTCTACAGACCGTGAAGCGGACTCAAACGGTAACTGGGTTTGATAGCCTATAGCTACCAACACGGGGCTGTCTTGTTCGGATAGTTTTTTTAACAGTGACTCATCTAAACGCGCCATAGCAGAGTTGCCATCTAACATATAAACAGCAGGTAAGATCTTATTTTTATTGATGTGTTTAGGGATACCGACCCAAACTTTATAATGCCGTTGTTGATCTGCGGATTGAAAATTTTTTACTTGAAATTGATAGTAACTGGAGCCTTGCTCCGCAATATTTGGCCCTAAAGCTTGCAAATCTGGTTTTGCATAAACATTGGAGTGAATACCGAAACTCAGGCTGATTACACATACACAGAATGCACTTTTTTTGAATAACCAAGATAAAGCAAACATTTTAAAACACATCAAATTGAAGAGTTTGCCTATCATATTACTATTTGATAATGATTATCAATTCAAAATTGATTCAAATGATTTACCGCACCCATCTTACTATGTATTCATCAATTTCTTCTTCATTGACTTCTGTTTCTGAGATACAGCGCCCAGCAGCAGATTTTCTGGCTTTAATCACATTGCTTCTTGAGCCTGTGATCAGATAGTGCCATGCCGGTAAATTTTTACCTTCATTCACCCGACGATAAGCACAACTTGAAGGCAACCAATGAATATTGGCTAATTTTTCAGGGCTTAATTGAATACAGTCAGGTACATAATCTAAACGATTAGGATAGTCAGAACACTGCGCGGTAGTACAATCGAGGAGTTTACAAGACACTTTGGTATAGGCTATTTCATGTGTGTCATCATCTTCTAATTTTACCAAACAGCACAGCCCACAACCATCGCACAACGCTTCCCACTCGGTCGGATTTAACTCAGACAGTGTATAATTCTTCCAAAACTGGGGGCGGATCTCAAAGGTCATGGCATAACATTAAAGTCATTTAAGGCGAAATAATTATATCAGTATATAAGCAGAAATTAGAAAATTTAAAACAGAACAAACCTTTACATATTGCTTTATTAATCACACTTTTTAAACACAACTTCACAAGTCCCTTAGATTTTTCTGCCTATACTGAAAATACATAACAAAAATATGGAGATGAATCTTATGTTTCGTTGGGCAATTATTTTCGCTGTGATCGCCTTAATCGCAAGTTTATTTGGTTTTGGTGGTGTTGCGGGAATGTCTAAAGACTTCGCAGTCATTCTTCTCGTCGTCGCAGTAATCCTCGCGATTGTTGGTTTTATTTCGAGAGGAAAAGTTTAGCTTTTCCTGATCAATTTTCATGAAAGAGAAGAACCTTGGTTCTTCTCTTTTTCATTTGAAAACGACCTTTTTCATTCATAAATTTTCACATTTCTATTGTAAATATTCGAAATTTAGTCATTTGAATCTTATATATTTATGCTTTAATCAATCTCATTCTCGCCGATACACAAGGATTAACAGATGGCTCTTGCAATCAAAACTCGTGAAATTCAATACCAAGCAAAAGATGGAACAACTTTAATCGGTTATTTTGCTGCGCCTGAATCCGCACAACCAGTTGCAGGTGTAATTGTTGGTCCAGAATGGTGGGGCCGAAATGAGTATTCTGAACAACGTGCTCGAGAGTTGGCACAACATGGTTTTGCTGCACTGGCAATTGATATGTATGGCGATAAAAAAACTACGGCTGTTGCGACTCAAGCCCATGAGTGGATGATGCAAACCTTCCAACATGAGCAGACCATTGTTGAACGTTCAGCTGCGGCTTTGGCTGCTTTAGCAGCACAACCAGAAGTCGATGCAACGCGTTTGGCTGCGATTGGATTCTGTTATGGTGGTAAAGTGATATTAGATTTGGCACGCTCAGGTGCTGACTTAAAAGCTGCGATTACTTTCCATGCAAATTTATCTGCGCAAAAAGCAGCGGAAGCAGAAAAATTTAAAGCGCAAGTGTTAGTGCTACATGGTGAAAAAGACAGCATGGTGTCTTTGGCAGATGTCGAATCGTTTAAACAAGAAATGCAGCATGCTCAGGTAAAATCTGAAGTGATCATCCTCAAAGATGCTAAACATGGCTTTAGTAACCCACAAGCAGATGAAAAAGCAAAAGCCAATGGCGTAGATCTAGGTTATAACGCCGAAGCAGAAAAAGCCGGATTAGCAGCAATGTATGATTTATTAGATCGTACCTTGGCTTAACCTACTCTGGCTTAATTAAAATACGTTCTACGTCGATTAAGACAACAAAACGAGGGATTAGAAATGACTGAAAAAGTATGTCCTTATTGTGACTTTGAAGAATTTGATATCATTGATAAAAATGAATTTGGTGCAATTTTGCCTGAACATAACCCTTTGTCTAAAGGTCATTCAGTGATTATTCCTTTGCGCCATATTGCTTCTTTTTTTGAAGTTTCAGAGAAAGAACGTAAAAGCCTTTCCTCTTTATTGGAACTGGCACGTAACGAGCTTAAGATTCGCCATCAACCAGAAGGATTCCATATCGCCTTTAATGATGGTCATGTGTTTGGTGAAGATCAAAGTGAACATTTCCATATTCACATTATCCCACGTTATAAAAACCAACCGCTTAAACTGGATAAGCGTTGGGGTATCATCAACGAAAACTAAGTTGTGGCTATAAACGCATTTGAAAAGACGCTTTGGCGTCTTTTTTTATGCAGATTACTGCTCAAGTTTAAGATAATTTTCCGCAATAAATTTATCTTGGTTATACTGAGCATCCAATTTTTACGCTAGATTGTTATGTCGCAATTTTCATTTTCAGATGCGCTATTGACTTGGTTTGATCAACACGGGCGCCATGATTTACCGTGGCAAGTGGCTGATGATCCATACAAAGTTTGGGTGTCTGAGATTATGTTGCAACAAACACAAGTCAAAACTGTACTGCAATATTTTGATAAATTTATCCAACGCTTTCCGACTGTCGATGATTTGGGTAAAGCCTCATGGGATGATGTTGCCCCCTATTGGGCAGGATTAGGCTACTACGCCCGTGCACGCAATTTGCATAAAGCAGCAGGCGTGGTCAGCCAGCAAGGGCATTTCCCACAAAGCTTAGAACAATGGGTGGAACTTTCAGGTATTGGTCGCTCTACTGGTGGCGCACTGATGTCGCTTGGCTTACGTCAATATGGCGTCATTATGGATGGCAATGTAAAACGTGTTTTGGCCCGTTTCTTTGCCATTGAAGATGACCTGAGTAAACCCATCCATGAACGAGCCATGTGGCAACTGGCGGAAAGCTTATGCCCAACTGAACGCAACCATGACTATACCCAAGCAATTATGGATTTGGGCGCAACCATTTGCACGCCCAAAAAGCCACTCTGCTTATACTGCCCTATGCAACAACATTGCCAAGCCCATCAACAAGGGCTAGAAACCGAACTGCCTTATAAGAAAGCTAAAAAGCCTGTTCCTGTTAGAACTGGCACAGTGTTATTAATTGAGTCAGATCAACAATGGTTATGGGAACAGCGTCCCAACAGTGGTTTATGGGGAGGCTTATGGAGTTTACCGATTTTTGAAAATGAGCTCGCGTTTCAACAGCTTTGTCAAAGTCTAAAACTTATTTCAACTGTTGAACCTGTCCAAATCTCGCATAGTTTTACCCATTTCACATGGATTTTAAATGCGCATATTGTTCGAGTTGAATCAGACCAAAAAGAATACCTCCAGGCTGAACTTGGGGGCGAATGGTTAACACCACAAAAAGCTACACAAATGGGCATCCCTACAGCCATGAAAAAATTGATCTCAGCAGTAAAAATATGACATAGTCAGACACGTGTATTCGAAGCATATTTCAATTTTAATTTGCCCTTTTGAAACTTGAAAAAAAGGATTTCTCGTGTCACGTAGCATCCAATATTGCTTGATGGCCTTGCTTGCCATTATTTTAACTGCATGTACTACTGCACCTAAAAAGCCAAGCTCATCTAAGCCTCAGCTTCCACAAGCTCAAATTAACCGCCTAAAAGCAATGTCAATGCCAACCCGATTGGCAATTCCTGTAGATGGAGTAAAACCACAAAACCTCACAGATACTTGGGGTGCATCTCGCAGTGCTGGGCGAGCACATGAAGGAATTGACATCATGGCTTCACGTGGAACCAAAGTTTATAGTAGTACTGAAGGTGTGATTACCAGTTTAAAGAGCAATAATCTGGGGGGTAAAGTGATTTGGCTCATCGGACCAGGTGGTGTTTATCACTATTATGCTCATCTAAACGATCACAAACGTGGTCTACAAGAAGGTGATTACGTTAAAAAAGGTCAGTTAATCGGCTATGTGGGCAATACGGGAAATGCACGACATACTGCACCGCATTTGCACTATGGACTATACTTAAGGGGTAAAGGCCAAGGTGCAGTCAACCCCTACCCTTATTTACGTTAATTTTAGATTGAATCAATTTAGGAATATTCCATGTCAGAAGCATTGCTTGAGCGTTTAGTTGAATTTGCAGAATCAGGCAATCAACAAAAAATTGCCCTCAATGGACAAAATCATCAAGGCTGGATTATGGAAATCACCGATGAAGCATTAATGATCAGTACTGGCTTTGCAGACAAAGCGGGTAAAGATATTTGGGTAAATTTTAAAGATTTACAACATGCGCAACTTTCCTATTGGGACAACAAACAAGATCAATGGGTCGAATTTAAACTTTAGACAATTAAAACTTAAATCAATCAGAACAATGGTAGATCTTTTATGACAAATAAACGCTGTGGTTGGTGTTCAGATGATCCTCTTTATATTGAATATCATGATCAAGAGTGGGGTAAATCCAATCGAGATGAACAGCATTTATTTGAAATGCTTTGCCTAGAGGGGCAACAAGCAGGTTTATCTTGGATTACTGTTTTAAAAAAGCGTGAAAGCTATCGCGCCCAATTTTTTAACCACCCGATTCAAACCATCGCCAATTTTACTGAACAAGAGCTTGCGCTAAAATGTCAGGATGCTGGGCTGATTCGACATATCGGGAAATTAACGGCAATTCGTGACAATGCCATTGCATGGCAAAACATGAAAGCTCAAGAGATTGATATGGTGAACTGGTTATGGGATTTCGTCGACCAGCAAGTACAACTCAATGATGTCCCTGATTATAAATTAGCGCCTGCACAAACCGAAACCAGTCAAAAGCTTTCCAAAGCGTTAAAAAAGAATGGTTTTAAATTTGTTGGTCCAACCACTTGCTATGCCTTTATGCAAGCAGTGGGTATGGTCAATGACCATGAAAATGATTGTATATCCCGCTAAAAGTTTAACTGAGCAAACAGGAAGGATTCACATGTCAAATAACACGTTTCATGCTTATGCTGCCTTAGAGGCAGGTGCAGCACTTGTACCCTATCAATTTGATGCAGGTGAATTACAGCCTCATCAGGTCGAAGTCAAAGTTGAATATTGCGGTTTATGCCATTCCGATGTTTCAGTGATTAACAATGAATGGGGAAATTCAGTTTTTCCAGTGGTTGGCGGTCATGAAATTATCGGTACCATCACTCAGCTGGGTTCAGAAGCGAAAGGATTAAAAGTCGGTCAACGTGTCGGTATCGGCTGGACTGCGGAAAGTTGTCAGCACTGTGATCCATGTGTTAGTGGTCAACAAGTGCTTTGCACTGGGGGTTCAGTTGCAACTATCGTTGGTCATGCAGGCGGGTTTGCAGATAAGGTCCGTGCAGGTTGGCAGTGGATTATTCCTTTTCCTGAAGATTTAAACCCTGAAAGTGCTGGCCCTTTATTGTGTGGCGGTATCACTGTTTTTGACCCAATTTTAAAACATCAAATTCAAGCAGTTCACCATGTTGGTGTTATTGGGATTGGTGGCTTAGGTCATATGGCCATTAAAATACTCAAAGCGTGGGGCTGTGAAATCACCGCATTTACATCGAGTTTGGATAAAACAGATGAACTTAAAGCGATGGGTGCAGACCATGTGGTCAATAGTCGCGATGCCAATGCGTTAAAAGCGCAACGTGGCAAATTTGATTTATTGCTCTGTACGGTAAATGTGAGTTTGGACTGGAAAGCATATCTGAATACACTGGCGCCAAATGGCACAATTCATATGCTAGGTTTAGTCCTCGAACCGATGCCGATTCCTGCGGGTGCTCTGATTGGCGGTGCGAAATCAGTGACTGGTTCACCCACAGGCTCCCCTTTTGCATTACGTCAATTATTACAATTTGCCGCACGCAAAAACATTGCACCACAAATTGAAGTTTATCCAATGTCAAAAATTAATGAGGCTTTGGAGCGACTTCACTCTGGAAAAGCCCGTTATCGTATCGTATTAAAAGCGGATTTCTAATTTAAGCCTGACCATCCATTCAGGGTTTATCAAGAACCGTGAATGGAATAAGCCTGTCATGGTATGCATTTGCTCACAAATCAGTTTAAGCCACACTCTTGGCGGACAATTCACCTCTTACCCAATCTGCCAATAACATAATTGCATCCTGAATTTCCTGAGACAATTCATGCCCTGCATTTAAGCGAATACAATTGTTATAACGGTGATCCTCACCAAAAATAATCCCTGGCACAATATTGATACTGTATTGCTGTGCATAGTAATACAACGCCAAGCTATCAATCTGTTCTGGGAACTGTAACCACAAGGCATAACTTCCCTGCGGTTGATTTAAACGAATCTCTACCCCATAAAAAGCATGTTGAATAAACTGTAGATATTGTGCAACTTGAGCCATCAACTTAGGGCGTAACTCACTCAAATGCTGACGATAGGCTCGGCTATAAATCAAATCGGCAAGCCCCAATTGCAATGGTGTATTGACCGAAACATTTTGTAAAATCAACTTGGCATGTAAGTGCTGTAAACGTTGTGGCAAACAGAACCAACCGACCCGATAAGAGGTCGACAACGACTTGGAAACCGATCCGCAATAAACCACATAGCCCTGTTGATCCCAATATTTAATCGGTAAAGGGCGTTTGGCATTAAAGCTACATTCAGCATAAATATCATCTTCAATCACGTAACACTGATACTTCGCTGCCAGCTGTGCGATTTTTTCTTTCTCGGCATTCGTCAAACAGAAGCCTAAAGGATTTTGAAAATTGGCGGTTAATAAACAGACTTTTGCGCCTGAGTTTTGCATCTCTTGTTCTAAACGCTCCAGATCAAAACCTTCGGTATTGGCAGGGATTTCAATAATTTTTCGTTTGAGCAACGCCAATAATTGCAACTGACCATTATAGTTTGGCGTGGGCACAATCACACTGTCACCGATTTGGCTAAGACTTTGAATCATCACAGACAATGCCGGCATACAACCATTGCTGATATAAATATCTTCTTTGGCAATATAAAAACCATCTTCAGCCCAATGTGCTGACAAAGCCTCTCTTAACTGCAGGTGCCCTTGGCGGTCATTATATAAAAAGTCTTCTGGCTTACTGTGCTTTAAAGCACGTTGTATTGAACGGCGTAAGGCCTCTACAGGAACGAGATTAGGTGATAACTGAATCGAACCTAAATGGATCAGCTTATTATTGATTGCTGCTTCATGAATTTGAATTTGTAAATCCAAATTTGAAACCTCACGCGCCCTCGACTTAAAATCAGGATGGTCAGGCACAGCAATCTGTGGGGCTTTTTGCTGTGATTGAACAAAATAGCCAGACTTTTCTTTGACGTAAATCAAGCCTTGCGCTTCAAGCAATTCATAACAACTCTTTGCTGTATTCAGACTAATATTTTGCAATGCTGCAAATTTTCGCAAAGAACTGAGTCGTTGCCCAACGGCCAACTCACCACAATAAATTTTCTGTGCAATTTGTTGTGCTAATGTTTGATATTGAAAAGCCATATCTGTACTCAAATTTTAATATTTGTTGTATCTGTATCTATAAAGTTAACAGATTTATGCTTCATTCACAGCCAATTTTTACAAACAAATTGATTTGAAAGGAGAAAAAAATGAGAACGATCGCTTTAATCAGTATTGTTTTTGGATTAACTGCTTGTCAGCCGCAGCAGGTCAATCAAGCTGCTCAGAAACAACATTTTGTATGTAAATCTTTGATTGAAGGCTTTTTAAAAGCGCAAAGTTTAGGTGAATATCAACTTGATCATCTAGAACCGACCCTACACCAGACTGCAGCTGTCCGAAACTACCGCTACCATGCCAGTAGCGATCAGCGCATGAAAATTAATATCCCTGTGCAAAAAGACTTACAGTTCAAATGTCTTCAGACAGAAACGGATCATTTTGAAATCCAATTGATCAATCCACAGCAACCCAGCAGCCAAACTTTACTGAGTCTAGATTTACCGCCACAAAAGACTATCGAAACTTTGACAGCTTTTGCATTAAAAACTCAATAAATAAACGGACACGCTTTGGTAAATGTTCCTGTTGATAATACACCGCATGGATATGTTGTTCGTAAAGCTCTATTTGATCTTCAAATAGAGCGATCAAACGTCCTTGCCTTAAATCTTTTAAAATCTCAAACTCAGACAATCTCGCAATTCCATGTCCGCGTAAACACAGTTGGCGGACAGTTTCACCACTGGATGCTTTGATTTTTGGTTTAACAGTAAGCCTTTCCCCATTGACTCGAATCGGCCAAGTATTTAAACGACTGACTTTGCTAAAGCCAATTTGGGTATGATTTAAAATATCTTGCGGTGTTGCTGGATAACCATGTGTGGCTAAATACTCAGGACTGGCAACGATATATAATCGGCTTTTACACAACAAACGCGCATGTAAGCTCGAATCATTGAGATCACCAAAACGTATTGCAACATCTGTTTTATGTTCCAATAAATCAATGATCTGATCGTTACTGTTTAGCTCTATTTCAATCTCAGGATACAGCTGAGAAAACTCTTGCATCAACGGTGCAATCACATGCAATACAAAAGGTGTTGCGGAATCCACACGAATCAGCCCAGATGTATCACTGTCAGATTTTAATAAAGCATCTTCTGCTTCATTGAGGTCATGCACAATTTTTCGGGCTTTTGCTAAAAATAATTGCCCTTCTTGAGTCAACTTAAGTTTACGTGTTGTCCGCTCTAATAAGGTGACATTCAGTTTAGATTCAAGTCGTTGCAAGGCTCGACTTACACCTGAAGTGGTTTGTTCAAGATGCGTTGCTGCTGCAACAATCGAACCACTATCAACAATATTAATAAAAGCCTGTAATTCTTCGAGTGTAGATTTCATTGCTGTCAGCGCTCTGCTTATTGTTGATTTCTAGTCAACAATATTTTGCATATTCCTGTATTTTTCCGCAACAATTAAAGTAGCAGAATAGAGGCAATCTTAGAAAATAAAGTGAAATCCAGCATGACAAACATCGTTCCTCAATTTGGTGTCGGTACTTTCCGTTTAACAGGACAAACTGTGATTGACTCGGTCAAAACAGCCTTAGACGTTGGTTATCGTGCTGTAGACACTGCTCAAATCTATGGCAACGAAGCAGAAGTCGGTCAAGCAATTGCAGAAAGCCATATCCATCGTGATGATTTGTTTATCACAACAAAGATATGGACAGATCATTATCCAGCCGACAAACTTATTCCAAGTCTTAAACAGAGCTTGCAGAAACTGGGTACTGATGCAGTCAACTTAACCTTGATTCACTGGCCAGCGCCAAGTCTAGGAATTTCTGTTGCAGAAATGATGCATAACCTGTTAGAAGCGAAAAAGCTGGGCCTAACTGAACATATTGGAATTTCAAACTTCAATATCGACTTATCGCAACAAGCCATTGCTGCTGTAGGACTTGAAAATATTGCCACCAACCAAATTGAACTTAGCCCTTATTTGCAAAACGCAAAGTTAGTGGATTTTTTACAGTCACAAAATATTGATGTGACCTCTTATATGACCTTGGCATATGGCAAAGTTTTAAATGACCCAACATTAACTGAAATTGCCAAACAGCATCAGGCTTCTAGCGCTCAAATTGCATTGGCATGGGCATTGCAGAAAGGCTTTGCTGTCATTCCGTCATCCACTAAACGTGAAAACTTAATCGCCAACTTAAAAGCACAAGAGATTCAGCTATCTGCTGAAGAAATGCAATTAATCGCGCAATTGGAACGTAATGGCCGTGAGGTTGATCCTGAAAACTTAGCACCTCAGTGGGATGTTTAATTCACTGCTGGAGTAAAAGTGATTTAAAGCAGAGCAAATCTTGGCTTAGGCTTTGATTAGCAAAGTTGGGGTACTAAGTTTTACTTACTGGGCTTCGAAACAGGCTTTACCCCCTTTTGATCATGACTTAGATTGCTTCGCAAGATTTTTTTCTTGCGAAGCTTTATTTTGTCACTTCATCAAAATAGCGGCTGAAAACTAAATGACCATCCTCATGATTGCCCGAACACTGTTACATTCCATCATTTTCAATATGCTGTATATTTGAGATTTCTCATGAAATTAAATTTTCCCTTACTCGCATTGGCGATTGGTGCTTTTGCAATAGGAACAACAGAATTTTCTCCTATGGGCTTTCTTCCCCAAATTGCAGAAAATTTGAATATTTCAATCCCTACCGCAGGTATGCTGATCACCGCGTATGCACTCGGTGTCATGATTGGTGCACCGTTTATGACCTTATGGTTTGGACGGTTTCCACGACGTAAAGCGCTTATTTTAGCCATGATTATTTTTACCATTGGCAATATTCTTGCTGCAATTGCTCCCAATTATTGGGGCTTAATGGCCGCTCGAATCCTGACCAGTCTCAATCATGGGGTGTTTTTCGGGATTGGTTCCATTGTTGCAACAAGCGTCGTACCTAAAGACAAACAAGCCAGTGCAGTTGCCACCATGTTTATGGGCCTCACTATTGCCAACATCGGTGGTGTTCCTTTAGCCACATGGGTTGGGCAGAATATTGGCTGGCGTATGTCATTTGCAGCAATCGCCTTACTCGGCGTGATTACTATGCTGTCACTATGGAAAGCCTTGCCTGAAGATAAAGCAAGTCAACGTCCTGATGTCAAAGCAGAATTAAAAGTGCTGACTCGGCTGCCTGTGGTTCTTGCATTGCTCACCACGGTGATGAGTGCAGGTGCAATGTTTACCCTCTATACCTATATTGCGCCTAGCCTACAAAACATCACCCATGCCAGCCCGATGTTTATTACCTTGATGCTGGTACTGATTGGAATTGGTTTTTCAATTGGTAATCACTTAGGTGGGAAATTTGCAGACTTGTCACTGACCAAAACATTGACCAGTTTCTTGCTGTTACTGATGGTGAGCATGTTGCTGTTCCCAATACTGGCTCAAACTCAAATTGGTGCAGCATTGGCACTAGTTGTCTGGGGAGCAGCAGCCTTTGCAGTGGTTCCACCTTTACAAATGCGTGTCATGTCTGTTGCTCATGAAGCACCTGGATTGGCGTCCTCTGTGAATATTGGGGCATTTAATTTAGGCAATGCTTTAGGTGCAACAGCTGGTGGCGCAGTATTGAGTATGGGCATGAATTATGCTGCGGTGTCTATTGCGGGTGCGGTACTCACAGCTTTAGGGCTAGTGCTGGTTTTTATTCAAATGAAAATGAATAAAGCACCTGTACAACAATATAGCCATTCGGCTTAGCGATTAACAATCGTGACAAAGACTGCAAGTAACCTTTCTTTCTAAATCAATACCTTAAGAAAGGTTACTTTCAATATTTAAATGAGCGGAAAGATCTGCCAAGCATTATTTTTTCGAATATAGCGTTGTTTCGTCAATAGAGTCTGCTTCAGGATTATTGATCAAACAACGTCTATTTTAAAATATCAGGCAAAGCTGCAAAGGGTTTATTCTTTGCCAATTCTGTTTTCATTTTCTGCAACATCTGATAAGGCTGCTGTTCGACCAAAATATTGGTTAAGCTAGCAGGAATAGAGCCTTCTGGATTGGCGTGTCCAGAGGTAATGACTTTGACTTTATTGGCACCCAGTTTTTGAAAGGTCCAATCACCTGAATAATCTTTTAAACGCACATAGTCAGGATTCAGTGCTTTACCTTGCTGAATCGCAGAATTTTTAATAAAAATACTGCCATTTGCATCTTTAGACATGGTTCCTTTAACCACCATATCGCGATCTTTTAACGGAAAGGGAAAATCTAAAACCATATAAATGCTGAACTCACCTTTTTTATCATCGCGAGATAACACTTCAGCTTTGGCAACATTGGGGACCCATTTCGGTGAGTTTTTGACATCCAATACCAAAGCAACAGCACGATCAATCGGTACGTCTAATGTTGTTTCAGCTTTATAAGACAACACAGAATTACTGGCATCCTTGTATGTCCATACCTGAATGTTATTTTTATTTAAACTCAATTTGGCATTGCTTGGTAAAGCAGCTTGTGTAGTCAGGCCAAAAGCACTGATTACACAAGCAAATAACATCACTGTTTTTTTCATTTTCTAATGTTCAAAATTTGACTAATTGTTTTAATTCTATCGCATCAGATTTTAAGCTTAAATATCATTTAAGCCTAAAACGTCTTTCATATCGTATTTTTTTGCATCTTTGCCGACAACCCAAGCGGCTGCACGTACAGCACCAGCAGCAAAATTCATACGATTCGTGGCTTTGTGTGTCACTTCCACACGCTCACCTTCGCCAATAAACATCACTGTATGTTCACCCACAATATCACCGCCACGAATCGTTTCGAAACCAATGGTTTCACGTTCACGTGGACCTGTATGACCTTCACGACCATAAACAGCAACTTTCTTTAAATCACGACCCAATGTGTCAGCAACAGCTTCACCCATCATCAGTGCAGTACCTGATGGTGCATCTACTTTATGGCGGTGATGTGCTTCAATAATTTCAATATCCACAGTATCGCCAAATACTTTAGCCGCTAACTCAAGTAATTTAATCGAAACATTCACACCTACTGAATAATTTGCAGCATAAACAATTGGTGTCTGAGTCGCAGATTGATTTAACAGCTCTTTTTGTTGATCCGAAAAGCCAGTTGTACCAATCACCATTGCAACACCAGCAGCACTGCATAGTTTTAAATTATGTTCAGTTGCAACAGGCGCAGTAAAATCAATTACCACATCTACATCTTTGAGGATCTCTTCCAAGTTGCCAACCACTTTGATTCCCACAGCACCAATTCCTGCAAGCTCTCCTGCATCTGCACCAATTAATGTGCTTTCTGGGCGCTCTACTGCAGCAGCAAGTTGAAAACCTGCTTGTTGTACAGCTTGAATCAATGTACGGCCCATACGGCCACCTGCACCTACAATACCAATGCGTGGAGCTGCTGACATACGATCTTCCTAAATCTGAATTTGAAAATTTGGCTCTACTATAACAAAACTCGGTTCTAAGACGACGTTTCAATATAAAAAATACTGTGATCTTTTTGCTTGCTTTGGGATCTGATGCGCTCATTGGTCCGGAATAGCCTGAACGAATAAATAGATTAATTTTATAAAATATATCGGTAAAACTTTGAAAAATTTACAACTTTTCAAATTTATTTCATCAAAATGCAAGAATCCCTCAGCAGACTACATGCCACGAATGAAAAGAATATGGCTTATAAGGAGATCAATATGCATTCGAATAAAATGGCTTTCGCTCTAGTACTCGGCATGATGATGACAAATGTTTGGGCTGAATCAGCGCCGACAACAACATCAGCAACAACTGAAGAAAAAACACTTGTTCAATCCAATAGCAGCACAGCATCTGAACCTCAAACAGAAGTTCGTGTTGAAGATATTGATGCACCGATCATCGAGTAATAAGCACCTATTTTTCAGCGGTTGAGGGTATGTCCAATATCTTCGACCTGTCTTTTTTTAAAATAGCTCAATTCAATTGTAATCATCATTATAAAAATCAGGCTTTATCGCTAAACATCAACAGTTATATTATTTTTAAATCATCTAAAAACTGCTTGAAATGTGTATTAAATTACAGCTAAAAATAACTAAAAAATAAAAATTAAATTTTTCAGATCTGTAAGGTCTGTTAATAATTCGTCTATGTTTGCTACTTTGCATTTTTTTAGCTGATACTAGGCACGAAATACCAAATCTAGTCTTTCTAAATAATGAAAAACATCGTTTTGCAATATAACGATGTAGCAGTAAAAATACGCTACACTAAAAGCGCTTGGACGCAATCATAAAAAGCAAATATCAAAGGAAATACCATGCAACTCAAAAAAATCATTATAGGATTGGTGATGACAACAACTGTTTCACTCGTTTGGGCCGAAGACACAACGCCTACATCCTCTCCCGCCCCATCATCAGAATCCTCGACACCAGCAACACATCCCGCGGTGATACTGCCCCAAGATGATAATTCAATAGATGCTGCCCCAGATGACAACGAATTTGATTTATCACCATCGGATCAAGCATCAAAATAAAAAAACGGAGCAACACGATCTGTTGCTCCGTTTTTACATATTCAATGTTTAGCTTGCTAAATACTCAATTAGTCAAATAAACGATCGAAGAAAGATTTTTTCTTCGGTGACGATTTATTGTCATCACTTTCCATCGTGGCTTGAAGTTCTTTCAATAGCTCACGTTGGCGGCTGGTCAAATGTACAGGTGTTTCCACCACAATACGGCAAAGTAAGTCACCTTGCATACTGCTACGCACAGGTTTTACCCCTTTACCACGTAGTCGGAACATTTTACCCGTTTGTGTACCTTCAGGCACTTTCAAACTGACTCGACCATCCAATGTTGGAATTTCAAGTTCTTTACCTAAAGCAGCATCTGCGATACTGACTGGCACATCCATATATAAGTCTGCACCATCACGTTGGAAGATATCGTGCTCACGCACTACGACTTCAACGTATAAATCACCAGATTGACCATCACGGATCGCTTCACCTTTGCCTGTTAAGCGAACGCGGTCACCATTATCAACACCTGCAGGAATAGTAACTTCAAGGGTCTGCTGACGATCTGATACACCTGAACCATGACATTTGCTGCATGGATTTTTAATAATTTTACCTTGTCCACGACAGGTACTACATGTCTGCTGAACAGAGAAGAAGCCCTGTTGCATACGCACTTGACCTGCACCATGGCAAGTCTTACAGGTTTCTACATCATTTGGATTTTTTGAACCTTTACCATCACACACATCACAAGGTGCTGGTGCAGTAAAGGTAATAGTTTTCTTAACGCCTCTCACCGCTTCTTCGAGTGTTAATTCCATGACATAACGCAGGTCGGAACCACGACGCGCACGTTGCTGACCACGGCCACCTCCGCCAAAAGCGCCACCAAAGATGTCACCAAATTGACTGAAAATGTCTTCGGCGCTAAAACCACCACCAAAGCCACCGCCGCCCATACCACCTTCAAAGGCGTTATGACCCATACGGTCGTACATGCTACGTTTTTCACCATCAGAAAGAATTTCATATGCTTCCGCACATTCTTTAAACTTTTCTTCAGCTTCTGAGTTGTCAGGATTACGATCTGGATGATACTTCATCGCCAACTTACGGTAGGCTTTTTTAATTTCATCATCACTAGCGGTTTTAGCAACACCTAAAACCTCATAATAATCACGTTTAGCCATGATTGGCGATGCTCCACAAAATTTGATAATACTTCTATGCAGAGTAAATTGGGGGCGATGTTATTTTTTACAAGCGTGAAATGTGGTTTTTTTTAAAAAACAGCTTTTTTCTGTAAATATTTAGTAAAACCTTTGAGCCATGTATTGAGTAAATATAACCACGCAATGGCACTAAATACCACACCAGCCACAGTGCACGCTTTTACCCAAATGAAACTGTCCCAATAGAAAAAGATTAACGGAATAAACCATAGCGCAGCAAAGGCTGCCAAAATCAAAAAAATGAGAGCATTGCGCATAATCCACAACGCTTGCGCATGTATCCATACCTCTGCATTATCTGCCACTGCTACTTTACGTGCTAACCAATACGCCAACACGGCTGTAATCACCGTAAACAATGCAAGAAACATAAACAAATAAGAGCTCGTAATAAATTTACGATGCTGTTCTGGATTTGTTTGCCCCATGGGTGTTTTTGACCTCAAATTTATTGCATACCGATTTACTTATTATGCAATAAAATTTCCTATGTTATTTTCTGTTAAAGATTAAGTGCTACTATATTGAAGTTTTCAATTTTTCGCACCTAATATTCTCAACAATTTATGTATTTTCTGTAGTTTTTTTAATCTTAAACCAAGTCGCATACAACGCTGGTAAGAAAAATAACGTTAAAAGTGTCGCAATAATTAAACCACCCATAATAGCCACTGCCATTGGTCCAAAGAAAATACTCCGAGAAAGCGGAATCATGGCCAATACCGCTGCCAAGGCGGTGAGAATAATGGGACGGAATCGACGAACTGTAGCATCCAAAATTGCATCCCATTGATTCTGCCCAGCTCGAATATCTTGTTCGATCTGATCAATCAGAATCAGTGAGTTACGCATAATCATTCCAGATAATGCAATGGTGCCCAGCATCGCCACAAAACCAAAAGGCTTATTGAATAAGAGTAGGAATAACACCACCCCAATTAAACCTAACGGCGCTGTCAAAAATACAATGAATGACCGCGAAATACTCTTTAACTGCAGCATCAGCAAAGTAAATACCACCGCAAGGAATAATGGCATACCTGCATTTACAGAAGTTTGCCCTTTTGCCGACTCCTCTACCGCGCCACCAACTTCTAGCAAATAACCACTTGGTAAGGTTGTACGAAGCTGATCCATTTTTTCAGCCAGCTCATTGACCACGGTTGCAGGCTGTAACTTGGTCCGAATATCTGCACGTACAGTAATGGTCGGTAAACGATTGCGGTGCCAAATCAAACCATCTTCAAATTTATATTGAAGTGTAGCGATTTGCGCCAAAGGTACGGTGGTGCCTTTACTTGTCGGAACAGCAAGACTGGATAATGCTTCAACATTGACACGCTCAGCCTGATCACCGCGGATACGAACATCAATCAGCTCACGTTTTTCACGATATTGATTGATAATTGCACCCGATATTGAACTGTTTAAAAAATTCGCCAAATCTTCTGAAGTCACACCCATTTGACGGGCACGGTCTTGATCAATCACCAACGAAATAATTTTACTTTGCTCACCCCAGTCCAAATGAACATTTGCGGTATTTGGATTTTCACCCACCAGTTGAGCAACTTTTTGCGCCTCCTGACGAACAATTGCAATATCTTCACCCGATACACGAAATTGCAATGGATAGCCGACTGGAGGACCATTTTCTAATAAAGAGACACGGATACGTACCTGCGGCAATAATTGGCGAATTTGGGTATCTAAGGATTTACGAATTTCATCACGATCATCCAATGACGATGCTAAAACCACAAATTGTGCAAAACTGGCTTGTGGCATCTGTTGATCTAAAGGCAGATAGAAACGTGGTGTACCTGTTCCTACATAAGCAACATAATTATCAATGCCCTTTTGCTTGGATAAAAATGCCTCGACTTTCTTCACCGCATCTTCAGTTGCAGTCAGTGATGCACCTTCTTCCAATTTTAAATCGACCAAAATTTCAGCACGGTTTGAAGACGGGAAAAATTGTTGGGGTACAAACTTAAACATCACCACAGACAGAACAAAAACCCCAACCGTAATTGAAATGACGGTTTTTCTATAAGTCACACACCAGTTCACCAATTTTCTAAAGCTTTGATAAAATTTAGATTGATATGGATCAAAATGCTCACCAGTATGATGAATCACGGGCTGAGGTTCTGGTTGCTTACGTAATCTTGCGAGAAGACGCTGATACCACGGTGCTTTTTGTGGCACTTTGTTAAAATCTGGAAGTAACTTATCACCTAGATAAGGAACGAAAACCACAGCAGCAATCCATGAGACAATTAAGGCAATGGTCACCACTTGGAAAATTGAACGGGTATATTCCCCTGTGCTTGATGCGGCTGTAGCAATAGGTAAAAAACCTGCTGCGGTAATTAATGTTCCTGTCAGCATCGGAAATGCGGTACTGGTCCATGCAAAACCAGCTGCCTTCATCCTGCTATAGCCTTGCTCCATTTTGATGGTCATCATTTCGACGGCAATGATGGCATCATCGACCAATAACCCTAAGGCCAGAATCAAGGCTCCTAGAGAAATCTTATGCAAGCCAACATCAAATAAATTCATGCCTGCAAAAGTCATCGCAAGCACCAGTGGAATCGAAAATGCCACCACCAAACCTGTACGGAAACCCAGCGAAAAAAAGCTCACCAATAAAACAATAATGACTGCTTCTGCAAGAACTTTGACAAATTCATGAATACTGCGTTGAACAGCCACAGGCTGATCTGAAACTTTTTTCAGTTCCATACCTAAAGGCAGTGATTTTTGTAAGGTTTTAAATTCCGTTTCTAGGTTTTTGCCCAGTGCGATGATGTCACCACCTTTACGCATAGAAACCGCTAAACCAATTCCATTCTCGCCCATAAAACGCATGCGAGGTTGTGCTGGCTCACTAAATCCACGATAAACGTCAGCAACATCGCCCAGTTGAATGGTTCGATTTCCCACCAACAAGGGCATTTTTTTCAAATCATCGACACTTTTTAAAGCACCACTGACTCGCACTTGAATACGGTCAGTGCCTGTTTCAAAAAAGCCTGCACTGGTCACACTGTTTTGCTTTGCCAAGGCTTCTTGGATTGCAGTAACTGGTACGCCCATTTGCACAGCTTTGGTGTTGGAAAGCTCAATCCAGATTTTTTGATCTTGTAGACCCACCAGATTGACTTTACTGACATCTTTTACCCGTTGTAAGCGAAGCTGTAAACGATCTGCATATTCTTTTAACGTTGCATAATCAAAATCTTTACCTGTTAAGACATAGATATTCCCGAAGGTGTCACCAAATTCATCATTAAAGAACGGCCCCTGAACACCAGAAGGTAACTGTGTTTTGATATCGCCTACTTTTTTACGCACTTGATACCAAACATCTGGAATTTGGTTAGACTTTAATGAGTCTTTTGCCATAAACATGACCATAGACTCACCCGGACGCGAGTAAGCCATAATCTTGTCATAGAGCCCTGTGCTCATCAGTTCTTTTTCAATTTTATCGGTAACTTGTAAAGAAACCTCTTGAGCTGTTGCACCAGGCCAATAGGTTTGTACTACCATGACTTTAAAAGTAAAGGGTGGATCTTCACTCTGAGAGAGTTTTGAATAGGAAAATAGCCCGACAATACCCAATAGGATCATAAAATAAAGTACTAATCCTTTATTTTTGAGTGCCCATTCTGACAAGTTAAAGGAATTAAATGGACTCATGATCATGCTCCTTTTTGAACAGTTACAGCACGATTTTCACGGTCTACCGGTTTTATTTTTTGCTTTTCACGAAGTAAATGTACCCCTCCTACAACCACCCATTGTCCAGGATTTAACCCTTTCACGACAGTAACACTGTCACGACCATAGCTGCCCAGAGTCACTGAAACTTTAGCAATCGTTTGGTCTGGATTCACCACCCAAATATAGGCTTGATTATTATTTGCTGAGACGCTAGATAAAGGCACACTCAATACATTTTGAATATTTTGATTAAAGAATACCCGCGCACTTTGCCCAAGTTGAATTGCAGACTGCCCTTCTTTTAAAGCCACTTTAACCATAAATGTACGTGATTGATCGGCTGCTGGAGAAATTTCTCGAACATAGGCAGCAAATCGATCTTGAGGTTTAGACCATAAAGTCACCCATGCATTTTGACCGACTTTAATCTCTGCAATGGCTTGTTCAGGTACACCTATCACCACTTCACGATCACCATCAATCGCCAGTTGGTACGCCGCCTGCCCTGCTGAAATCACTTGCCCAGTTTCAATATTACGTTGGGTAATCACCCCATTTTTATTGGCAATCAATTGGTTATAACCCGTTTGATTGGCGCTCACATCATAATTAGATTGCGCTTGTTTTAAACTTGCCTGAGCAGCATCATATTGATTTTTGACTGAATCATATTGTGAGCGACTCACAGCATTGATCGGTAAGAGCTGCTGAAAGCGTTTAAATTCATCTGCTGCAGCCTTGGCCGCAGATTGCGCACTTTCAAGTTGTGCTTTGGCTGAGTTCAACTGTAGCTGGGCATCTTTCACATCAAGCTTTGCTAAGACTTGCCCAACTTTGACACGAGCCCCAACATCGACATAGCGTTCTGTAATTTGTCCCCCGACACGGAATGCCAATGCTGTTTGCTGTCGGGCCTGAACATCCCCCGCATAACTTTTTTGATCTTCATGTGATGTTGCAGGCTGGGTGACCATCACCAAGGGAATTTGTTCCGCTTCAGGTGCTGGTTTGCTACACCCCACTATTGTTACACTACACAATACCAATAGGCTCGTGATCATTAAATTTAAACTACGCATAGGCAAGGCTCTTAATCAAATGCATTTTTTCGGGCAAAATAGAATGAGTATATTTATTTGCTCATTTTTTAATTAATATACTGCATGGTACAGTAATTGTGAATCGTGTATAGAGTAATTAACCTATTTTTTTTTGGAAATTATTGTGCAAACAACCGCTGGACGTCCAAAGGACTTAGAAAAACGGAAACACATTTTGGAAGCCGCCAAAAAGCTCTTTCTAAAATTGGGTTATCATGGTTCAAGCATGAACCAAATTGCCAAAGAAGCAGGCGTCACAAAGCTGACGGTATATAACCATTTTCAAGATAAAGAAACTTTATTTTGCTGTGCCATTGAAGCAACCTGTGAAGCGTCTATCGATGCTCGACCATTACGACTTAATCTTCAAAGTGATTTTTATGCGCATTTTTTTCAGGCGTGCGAGTTGGCACTCACTGTCATTAGCCTACCTGAAGCCATTAAACTTGAGCATTTGTTGTTAGAACTTGCCGCAGAGAAAAATCCTTTGGCTTTACAGTTTTATAATTCTTCCCATCAAAGAATGTGTGCAGTCTGGCAAGATTTTTTCCAACAAGCGGGAACGCTTAAATTTATTCAAGCAGATAACATTGAAAAACAAATCAACCTGATTCTGTCATTATTATTGGGTGTTCGACACCACGAGGTTTTATTGGGGATCCGCCCAATTCCTACGGAAGATGAAAAACAACAAATCATCACCGAAAGTATTGATTTATTTATGATGAAATATAAAGCCAACTGAAATTATTTAAAAACAAAATAATGCCCAATTGTTGTTTAAGGCATACTCAATGCATATCGCATAGGCTTGTTGATATCAAAAGGGCAAAAACTAAAGCTAAATATCCAAATTAAAATTAAGTCAAAGTCGACTTCTTGCACAGTCATTTACATACTTTTGTAGGGAGTCACTTGGATTGTGGTGGAATCACGTTATATTCGAGATAACAAGAACTGGAGAGTAACAAATGGTTCAACAAATTGATGCTCCGCTGCGTGAAGATGTACGCTTACTCGGAAACCTTTTAGGCGAAACGCTAAAGGAACATGCAGGACAAGATTTGTTTAATCAAATTGAACAAATTCGGGCTTTAGGTAAAGGCGCTCGAGATGGTCAAATTGAAGCAGAAAAACAACTTGAACAATTATTTTTAAATTTAAAAGATGATGAGATTCTGCCACTCACTCGCGCCTTTTCACACTTTCTAAATTTTGCCAATATTGCTGAACAATATCACGTTGTGCGTAGTCGTCGACAAAGTGAGTGCGATGAAAACTCACCATCACCCAATGTGCTGGATCATTTATTTAGCAAATTCAAAGATCAACAAATTTCAGCAGAAACGCTCTATAAACAAATTTGTGAATTAAAAATTGAATTGGTTCTTACGGCGCATCCAACCGAAGTCAGTCGTCGTACTTTAATCCAAAAATATGATGGCATTAATCATTGCCTGTCTACTTTTGATCAGCAAAAACTGACACCTAAGCAACGTGCAGATGTGTTAACCGATTTAAAACAACTGATCTGTTCCGCATGGCAAACTGACGAAATCCGTCAGCATCGCCCAACCCCGATAGATGAAGCAAAATGGGGTTTTACCACGATTGAACAGACCTTATGGAATGCGGTTCCAAAATTTATCCGTGAATTGGATGATCTCGTTCAGGACAATTGTGCAAAAGCTTTGCCTTTGGATATTTCTCCAATTCGTTTTGCATCTTGGATGGGGGGTGACCGTGATGGTAATCCGAATGTCACCCATAACATTACTCAAGAAGTTTTGTGGTTGTCACGCTGGAAAGCGGCTGACCTTTACGTGCGTGATATTGAAGATCTTCGTTGGGAACTCTCGATTGAAGCCTATTCCAATGAGCTACTTCAAGCTTTGGGTTATAGCCATCCTGAACCTTACCGCGAATATTTGCGTGCGACCCGTGAACGCCTCAAAGCAACCCGTCAATGGTTGGCAGATAAATTACGTGGTCAGCATTCAGATGTAGATCGCAGTTTAATCATTCGCCATAAAGATGAATTATTACAACCGTTATTACTTTGCTATCGTTCACTGATGGCATGTAATTTACCTGAGATTGCCAATGGTAAATTGCTCGACTTTATCTATCGGGTAAATTGTTTTGGTATTGAATTGCTTAAACTGGATATTCGTCAAGAGTCTGGTCGTCATCGCCAAGCTATCTCAGCAATTACCGAATATCTCGGTTTGGGTAATTTTGAGACATGGACAGAACAAGCGCGTCAAAATTTCTTATTGCAAGAATTACAAAGCAAACGCCCGTTATTGCCTAAACATTTAAATGAGCCTTCAGGTAGTCTGATTGAAAACCCAGATGTTCAAGAAGTCTTTGCAACCATGCGTACTTTGGCTGAACAACCCAAAGAAAGCTTAGGTGCTTATATCATTTCAATGGCGGAATATCCGAGTGATGTTTTGGCGGTACTTTTACTACAAAAAGAAGCGGGAATTGAGCATCCATTACGTGTTGTTCCTTTATTTGAAACCTTAAAAGACTTGGATGGTGCTGCAAGTACCATGAGTACCCTGTTCAATATGCACTGGTATAAACAGCATATCCAAGCTAAGCACGAAGTCATGATTGGCTATTCGGACTCGGCCAAAGATGCTGGCTTTATGTCCGCAAACTGGGCCCAGTATCGTGCGCAAGAAGAGCTGACGGCAATTGCCAAACAACACGGCGTTCAACTGACTTTGTTTCATGGTCGTGGCGGTTCAATCAGTCGCGGTGGTGCACCAACCCAACAAGCATTATTTTCTCAACCGCCGGGCTCAATTTCAGGTGCAATCCGTGTAACTGAACAAGGTGAAATGATTCGCTTTAAATTTGGTCTAGAAGAAATTGCCTTACAAAATTTGGAAATTTATGCTGCTGCAACCTTAGAAGCGACATTATTACCCCCCCCTGTGCCAAAACAAGCATGGCGAGATTTGATGCACAGCATGACGGATTTATCTGTTCAGGTGTATCGTCAGACCGTGCGTGAAAATCCTCATTTTGTTAAATATTTACGCACCGTCACCCCTGAGCTTGAGTTACAAATGCTGCCGCTTGGTTCACGCCCTGCAAAGCGTAAAGTCAGTGGTGGGATCGAATCTTTACGTGCCATTCCTTGGGTTTTTGCCTGGACCCAAATTCGTTTAATGCTTCCTGCTTGGCTGGGTACTGGCGCAGCGATCAACCAAGTGATTGATCAAGGTCAAAAAGCAGTATTGGATGAAATGTTAACGGAATGGCCTTATTTCCAAACCTTAATTGATATGTTGGAAATGGTTCTCTCTAAAGCCGACTCAAATATTGCATTGTATTATGAATCTCATCTTACCGATGATGAAGACTTAAAAGTACTCGGTGCTGAATTACGCCAACGCTTACATGATGCAGTACAAACCCTGTTGGCGATGAAAGGTGAATCACAGCTGTTAAGTTCCAATGATGTGCTTGATCAAGCCATGAAAGTACGTAAGCCGTATTTATTACCCTTGCATTTATTGCAAGCCGAATTGATGAAACGTCGTCGTGCATACTTGGCTGAATGTCAGGCGGAGCATACCCCTGTAGATCATGCACTGATGGTCAGTATTGCTGGTATTGCGGCAGGTTTACGTAATACGGGTTAACCACACCATATAAAAATTATTTTTAATTCTAAAGTGGGGAGAATGCGATCTACCATTCTCCTCGCTTTTTATAAAAATGCGAAACAATTCACATATTATAAAACACCAATAACTTTTTTTGACCAATCGCAAAATCACAATTTTTTTTAATTTTCACACGCAATTTTTTTTAATACTTTGATTTTATGCACTAACATTATTTAATTATTTGACCAAATGGTACAAAACATCAATTTTCCCCTAATAAATGCAAGTGCTTAGTTTGACTAAAATGATTAAAACTCTCGAAAAGAAAGCGTATGATGTGTCCAATTTGTTTTTTGAGTGCTCAATTTATGTCCAACTGGTTTCCCAAATGGCGTCCTTATTCTGGCAGCATTGATGCAAGACCTGTCGGTACCAATGAGTATTTACCTCCTGCGCAAAGTGTCGTTTTAGGGATTCAACACGCATTTGCCATGTTTGGCGCAACTGTACTCGCACCCTTTTTAATGGGCTTTGACCCAAACCTGGCCATTTTAATGTCAGGGATTTGTACCATCTTATTCTTTATTGTTACGGGTGGTCGTGTTCCAAGTTACCTAGGTTCAAGCTTTGCCTTTATTGGGGTCGTAATTGCTGCAACTGGCTATGCTGCATCAGGCACAGGTACACCAAATGCAAATTTAGCTGTTGCAGCTGGTGGGATCATGGCATGTGGTGTGTTGTATGCAATGTTCGGCTTGCTCGTGATGGCAACGGGGACCAAATGGATTGAAAAGCTCATGCCACCAGTAGTGACTGGTGCAGTGGTCATGATCATTGGTTTAAACCTTGCGCCTGTTACGGTGAAAGGTGTCGCTGGCAATGACTTTAATATGTGGATGGCCTTGGTCACTGTACTGTGTATGGGCTCAATTGCTGTATTCACAAAAGGTCTATTACAACGCTTATTACTATTAGTCGGATTGTTATTGGCATATTTGATCTATTTCATTGTTGCAAATGTAATGGGAAATGGAACACCAATTAATTTCACGCCGATTCAACAAGCTGCATGGTTTGGTACACCCACTTTCCATTCACCTATTTTTGATCTCAATGCAATGTTAATTATTGCGCCGATTGCTTTAATTTTGGTGGCAGAAAACTTGGGCCACATCAAAGCAGTCAGTGCCATGACTGGCGAAAACCTAGATCCACAAATTGGTAAAGCTTTTGTTGCAGATGGTATTGCAACCACGCTTTCTGGTGGTGTCGGTGCACCAGGTATGACCACCTATGGTGAGAATATTGGTGTAATGGCCGTTACCCGTGTTTATTCTACGATTGTTTTTGTTATTGCGGGTATTTTTGCAATTTTCTTAGGGTTTTCACCTAAATTTGGCGCAGTTATTCATACCATTCCAACGGCGATTTTAACAGGTGCTTCAATCGTGGTCTTTGGTTTAATTACCATTGCGGGTGCGAAGATTTGGATTGAAAACAAAGTCGATTTTTCTCAAAATAAAAACTTGATGGTTGCCGCAGTAACAATCATTTTAGGAACGGGTGACTTTGCCCTTCAATTTGGTGATTTCAACTTGGGTGGTATTGGTACGGCAACGTTTGCAGCATTGATTCTCAACTGGTTCTTTAGCTTAAAAGATAAATCATAATTATAAATTTAACCTATTTTAAGCAGCCAAAAGGCTGCTTTTTTTTATTTTTATATAATGTGAGCATCTATCCACAAATAAACGTTTTTTATTTCTTGGAGAGAGATCTCACTCGATACATTTGAGTGATCAAGTTCGTTTAACAAGTATTGAAACGCTGCTTTTTGTTCAGGATATACATCTATCGCTTGTGCCACAGTATCGTTTAAATTGCATGGCCATCCTTCTATATTGTTCAATGTCAAAGGAAGCAATCGTATTATCCGTTTAATTAAAGATTTTTTAAGGTTGATTAATTCTTTTGCTGTTTGATCAGATGCCTCTAATATGCGCAAATAACCTTGTATATCTGAATCATAACCACTATTTATCGCCTTAATTACATCTCGATCAATCTGAACATCTTTAAAAAGCGCAGATAAATCTTCTCCATAAATATGCTGACAAAAGAATTTGATCCATGCTCCCCAACTTTGTAGTGAATGCTTATTTAAAACCTCGTCTAGAAAACCAATATCGACATCAACTTTAGGCAGAAATGGGTGTAAAACCTTAAGATTTGCGCTTATTTCAGCAATCTTTTCATTTAAATTTTTAGGTTTATTTTTAAAAATAACACAAAGGTCTAAATCTGACTGACCGATAATTGCAATGCCTTGAGCGACACTGCCATAAACATAGATACTATGTAAATCTTCGGCAAAGCTGCGACTAAAAGCGTTAATCACCTCTTCTAGCACGGGCTGAAATGCTTTTTGAATCCTCATTGATTGCAACATTCATCCATTTTTAAATTTTCTCAAACCAACATCATACTGCTTATATAAGATTTATTTTGTATTTCAATATTAAAAAAGCCCAACTGTAATCAATAGACAATTGGGCTTGGGCGATTTTATCATTGGTTCTTAATGATTATTTTATAGACTGACCAACAAGGTTTTCTGTTTATTCACGTTCTAAAAAAGTCTTTAAACAAGGAGAAAAGAACAAATTCCCTTGATACATTCCCCGCAAAGTTTTGCTCATCACCATCATCCACAACATCATTAAAATTACAGCAAATGCTAAGCCTGTATCTACAATAAAACTGAGATTTAATTGGTGACCTAAACTCAATATTGCCAAGGTAAATACACCCAGTGGGAAAGTTAGCCCCCACCAACCAAGATTAAATGGTAGCTCGGTCGCCGCATGTTTGAGTGTGGTTAGAACTGCGATTGCAACCCACCACACACCAAAGCCAAGCAAAATAAAACTTGCTACAATCCCAGCATTTTGAAAGAACATACCTAAATTTTCTAACTGAATCAATGCCAAAACTTGAGGAGCCTGAGCACCTAGAACTAGGAGTGCCAATGCACCTGTACCAATTGGTCCTAAAGCTAACCAGCTTGTAATTGCCAACTCTTTGCTCGGCAATTGATGTACAGCCAAACGTAACATCAGAATGGTGAGAATCCCAAAAGCAGGCAATACAGACATCCCCCACAGCATATAACTGGCGAATAAAATAGCCACTGCCTGTTGACTCGCATGCATATGCGCTAAAAGTAAGCCGCCTGATGTTGCTGCAACTTCACAGGCCACAATTGGCAATAACCACATTGCAGTCATTGTATGCAATTGATGATCTTGTTTATGGAACATACAAAAAGGTACCAGCACCCCGATACCCACCGCTAAAACCACATCGACATACCACAACAACTGCGCAATTTGGAACGCAACATCACCATAAATGGCTATGCCATATTTTAAAAAGCCATTTAATACCGTTGCCAACCCCATTGGAATTGCACCTAAAAAGAGTGCCATTGCGGGATGGGAAAAAATCTGCTTCGCTTCTTGAGGATAGATGAGCCAGCGTAGAACATACAGTATGATAAATACAGTAAACAGTAGTGTATTGAACTGCCACAAAATAGTTGCCAGCTGCCATAAAAAATCAGATGCAAACGGAAATTCAGGCAAGATCAGTGCAACAACCCCTGTTCCCATGGTCATGGTGAACCAGTTTGGCGTAAACTGTCGAATCACATCACCTGTTTGTTCAAGTTGGTAAAATGGCTTTTTCATCGCTTCATCCTCATTTCAGCAGATAAATTGATTATAAAAGCATCTTTTAATAAATAAAATTGATTTAATTTCATAAAATGAATCAATTTTACTGATATAAAAGTATTCTCAGTCATTTTTTTCTGGATAAAAACACAACAACAAAGACGAAACTGTGAGATTATGGCAATATATAGTCCTTTCAAATTTTAAGCTTATTTTGAAACCATGCAGCTGTTACGTCTAAATGCCTTAGCACCAAATTTTCAATTGCCCCAAACCGCTGTGACGATTGGCAATTTTGATGGTGTCCATTTGGGACATCAGGCGATGGTTTCTCAACTCAAAGAAGTGGCTAAAGCCCAAAATTTAAAAACCTTGGTGATGATTTTTGAGCCGCAACCTTTAGAGTTTTTCAAAGGTTATGAAGCACCACCACGGATTTCATCACTCAGAGAAAAAGTAGAATATTTATCTGAATTGGGTGTTGATTATATTGCTATCGCTAAATTTGATAATCAATTCCGTAGCTTAAGTGCTGAAAACTTTGCAAGCCTGTTAAAAAACAAACTCAATGCGCAAAGTTTGATCTTAGGTGATGATTTTCACTTCGGTAAAGACCGTCAAGGCAATAGTGAATTTTTAAAACAATATGGTTTTGATGTCACCAATCTCAATACCATTGAATTTAATGGCGAACGTGTCAGTTCAACCCGTATTCGCCAAGTTCTCCAAGCGGGTGACTTATCACTTGCAGCAAAACTATTGGGTCGTCCATACAGCATGATTGGTCGTGTGCAATATGGTGATCAAATTGGTCGTACTTTGAATTTTCCTACCATCAATGTTCGACTTGGCCGTCATAAACCCTGTTTAAGTGGTATTTATGCTGTTGATGTTATTTGCGAAAGTACCTCATTGACACAGAAAGTCAAAGCTGAGAACCCCGATAAAATAGGTGTTGCTGGCTATCAAACAGATGCGTTATTTGGTGCGGGCCATGTGGGAACACGCCCTGCAATCAAACAAGAACATCCAGAATGGCGATTAGAAGTACATTTTCCAAATGTTTCTGCTAATCTGTATGGTCTGTTAATGCGAGTCACTTTCCTCGACTATTTACATGGTGAATTAAATTACCCATCACTTGAAGCGCTTCAGGCGGGAATTGATGATGATGTCGAGCGTTTGCTTGAGTTTCGCAAAAACACCCCCAAATTTCCTTTTTAACTTAAACTTTTATTGTAAAACGCGTCAGCAATGGTGCTGATAATATTGGATGACAACTTGCATGAGCGATAAGCAAACTTCTGAAAATGCAGTGGATTATAAAGCCACGCTAAACCTACCAGGTACTGAATTTGCAATGAAAGCAAATCTCGCAGTACGTGAAGCAAAATGGTTAGAAGAGTGGTATGCCGACAACATTTATCAGCAGATTCGTGCTTCGCGTATTGGCAAGAAAAAATATATTCTGCATGACGGTCCTCCATATGCAAATGGTTCATTGCATTTAGGTCATGTCGTCAATAAAGTTTTAAAAGACATTATTGTTAAAAGTCGCACTTTAGATGATTTTGACGCACCTTATGTTCCAGGTTGGGACTGTCATGGTCTACCAATCGAGCTCAAAGTCGAAGAAAAAATCGGTAAAGTTGGCGTAAAAGTTGACGCATCGACTTTCCGTAAAGCCTGCCGTGAATATGCATATACCCAAGTCGAATTACAGAAAAAAGACTTTGTTCGTATGGGCGTGTTTGGAGATTGGGATAATCCATATCTCACCATGAACTTCAAACAAGAAGCAGATATTGTTCGCGCGCTCGGTGAAATTGCCAAAGCAGGTCATATCGAACCTGGTCTAAAACCAGTGAACTGGTGTATGGATTGTGGATCATCACTTGCTGAAGCAGAAGTGGAATATGAAGATAAAAAATCTGATGCAATTGATGTGGGTTTCGGTGTTGTAGATCTTGCTGATTTGTCTGCAAAAGTGGGTGTCAGCGTTAACAATCCAACAGATATCGTGATTTGGACAACGACACCTTGGACATTACCTGCGAACCAAGCGGTTGCCTTACATGCAGATATTGCCTATCAATTGGTGGAAGTTCAGTCTGAGCGTGGCACACAAAACTTAATCTTAGCCAAAGATTTAGTTGAATCTGCATGTGAACGTTACAAACTTGAACAACCAAAAGTATTGGCTGACTTTGTTGGTGCGACGCTCGAAAACTTACAATTACAACATCCATTGATTGTAGATCGCCAAGTGCCTGTGATTTTAGGTGAACATGTCATCGCAACCAGTGGTACAGGTGCTGTGCATACTGCACCTGGACATGGTGTGGACGATTATAAAGTTGGCTTAATCTATAACTTAAAAGTTGAAAACCCTGTAAGTGGTAATGGTGTATATTTACCGACTGCGCCTCTTTTTGCAGGCGAGCACATTTATAAAGCCAATCCAAAAATCATTGAAGCATTAACAGATGCTGGCAAACTCTGGGCGCATCTGCCAATTAAGCACAGTTACCCGCATTGCTGGCGTCATAAAACACCAATCATCTTCCGTGCAACCCCACAGTGGTTTATCAGCATGGATGCGAATGGGTTACGCCAAGATGCTTTAAATGCAATTGAAAACGACATCGACTTTGTCCCTGATTGGGGTAAAAACCGTATCAAGTCAATGATTGAAGGCCGCCCAGACTGGTGTATCTCTCGTCAACGGACTTGGGGTGTGCCAATTCCATTCTTTGTACATAAAGATACCAATGAATTGCACCCTCGTACCGCAGAGCTCATTGAAGATGTGGCGAAGCTCATCGAAAAAGAAGGCATTGATGGTTGGTATAACCGTGAAGCCAAAGCATTTATCGGTGATGATGCTGAACAGTACAATGCTGTTCGTGACACGCTTGATGTATGGTTTGACTCAGGTACAACGCACTATGCAGTATTGCGTGAACGTGCGGAACTGCAAGATCCAGCTGACTTATATCTTGAAGGTTCTGACCAACATCGTGGTTGGTTCCAGTCTTCATTGCTCACGTCGATTGCGATCCATAAACGCGCACCTTATAAAGCCCTGCTTACGCATGGTTTTACCGTGGATGAAAAAGGTCGTAAATTATCAAAATCATTGGGTAACTTTATCCCACTTGAAGACATCATCAAGCAGTTAGGTGCGGATGGTTTACGTTTATATGTTGCATCAAGCGATTATCGTTATGAAATTGCCGCAAGTAACGAAATCTTTAGCCGTGTAAGTGACAGCTATCGTCGTATTCGTAATACTTTACGTTTCTTATTGGCAAACTTGAACGGCTTTAAACCATCAACAGATGCGTTACCTGTAGACCAATTGATTGCATTGGATCAATACATCTTACAACGTGCAGCAGACGTACAGAAAACCATTCAGCAAGCTTATGAAGATATGAACTTCCATGTCGTCACCAATGCTTTGACCAGTTTCTGTATCAATGATTTGGGTGGTTTCTATTTAGACATCATCAAAGACCGTCAATACACCACTAAAGCAGATTCAACAGCACGTCATTCTGCTCAAACTGCGTTGTATCATTTGGTTCAAGCCTTTGTTCGTTGGATGAGCCCTATCTTAAGCTTTACAGCACAAGAAGCGTGGCCATTGATCCCAGAACAAACTGAAAAATATGTATTTACAGCGCATTGGTATGATATTCCAGTGGCATCAAGTACCAACTTGATCTCTGAAGCAGATTGGCAAACCTTAATTGAAGTCAAATCTGCGGTTAATAAACAGATTGAGACAGCGCGTAATGCGAAATTGGTCGGTAGTAACCTGTCTGCTAAAGTTGAACTTTGGGCAAATACAGACCTACAAAACGTCTTGAAGCAATTGGGCGATGAGCTTCGTTTTGTCTTGATCACCTCTCAAGCGATTGTTTATGACTACGCTGAGCAAGGTGAAGCAACAGAGCTTGAAGGCCTACGTGTTAAAGTTTCTGCTGCTGAAGGCGAAAAATGTGCACGTTGCTGGCATGTCCTTCCAGATGTGAATACACATCATGCACATCCAGGGCTTTGTTCTCGTTGTATTATTAACCTTCCTACAGGTCAAGGTGAAGAGAGAAAATATGCCTAATCCGCAAAATAAAAAGGGCTTATTACAGTTTTATCCGCATAATTTGATGTGGCTTGGACTTTCTGTCCTTGCCATTATCATTGACCAATGGACAAAAAATATTGCAAGTGCAGAGCTGACTTATGCTCAACCTGTACCTGTACTGCCCTTCTTAAATTGGACATTACTGCATAATTACGGCGCAGCATTTAGCTTCTTGTCTGATGCGGGTGGTTGGCAGCATTATTTATTCACAGGCCTTGCAGGCGTTGTATCGATCATCTTTATTTTTTGGCTGATGCGTATGCCAAAAACCACGCTGATCTTACCTGCTGCAATCGCATTGATTCTTGGCGGCGCATTGGGGAATTTAATTGATCGTGTGACATTAGGTTATGTGGTCGATTTTATTCATTTGCATTACCAAGGCAGTAGTTTCCCTGCATTCAACATTGCCGATAGTGCGATCACTCTCGGTACGATTTTATTGTTAATTGATACCTTCTTTTTAGAAAAGCATCGTATTCAACGTGCGGAAGCGCAAAATGACTGAACAAATGATTAACCCCAATGACGAAACGCGTGTTGCGGATGGCTCAAAAGTAGAACTGCATTTTTCTGTTGCTATCGAAAGTGGTGTTGAAATTGATAACACACGTAGCCGTGAAGAGCCTGTAAGCTTAGTGATCGGGGATGGCAGTTTATTGCCAGGTTTTGAAAAAGCCTTATTTGGTCTTCGTGCAGGTGACCGTCGTACTGTTAGCCTTCCACCAGAAGATGCTTTCGGTCCATGGAATTCTGAAAATGTGCAAAAATTCGATACAGTAAAATTCGAACAACGTCCTGTTGAAGGCCACATGATTGAGTTTGAAGACAAAGCCAAACAAAGTCTATTTGGCGTGGTTAAAACTGTCGGTGAAGACATCACTGAAGTGGATTTCAACCATCCTCTCGCAGGTAAAAATATCACGTTTGAAGTGGAAATCTTCAAAGTTACCCCTGCGGGTCAACAAGGTGTGAAAATTATGTAAGCCTTTGCTTATATAGTATTTAAAGCTCCTTCGGGAGCTTTTTTGTTGATACAAATACCCGTTTCAAAAAGGTCAAGACAAAGCAAAATCCACAGCAGCTTGCACATGGATCGACGTTGTATCAAACAGCGGAACAGAAAACTGAGTATCCCCAATGAGCATACAAATTTCTGTACATCCCAAAATAATGCCTTCAGCACCTTCTAATATTAGCTGCTCAACAATATGGATGTATTTCTGACGAGATTCTTCCTTGATCACACCTAAACACAATTCATCATAAATAATATTGTGAACCATCTGTCGATGCGCTTGGTTAGGCACCAGTACATTGATGCCTTGTTCTTCTAACCGATGCTTATAGAAGTCCTGTTCCATGGTAAATTGAGTACCTAACAAACCGACTTTGCCAATGTTCTGATTTAAAACGTCTTTTGCTGTTGCATCAGCGATATGAATAAATGGAACTGAGACCGAGCTTTCAATAGCAGAAGCAACTTTATGCATGGTATTGGTACACAGTAAGATCCCTTCTGCCCCTGCTTTCTCCAACTGAATTGCCTTCTCTGTTAAATACAGTGCTGCATCGTCCCATAAGCCTTGACGCTGTAATATTTCTATCTCAGCGAAATCAACACTGATTAAAACAATTTTTGCAGAGTGTAATTTTCCTAATTTTTGTTGAACGCTTTTATTCAGCTGTTGATAGTACAAGTCGGTAGATTCCCAACTCATTCCACCTAATAAACCAATCGTTTTCACTTTTTTGCTCGCTTAGAATTTTCATCTTTTCTAGGGTGTTTTGATATTTGATAAATGCTTTGCGTTGTAGACTCAAATTGAGCACGTCAGGCATATGATCAATATCAATCAAGTTACTTTTGTTTAAAGCTCTATATATTTTCCAATACAAGCACTTTAAATATCTAGTGACTATCGTACGATATTGTCGTGATCAAGCCTTCATTCATTGTTTCAATTTAAATTTCGTCCTACTCATCGCTGAAACAATCTACACGATATCGCATATTTGTATGATTATTCAGCTATACTTTGATCTCATTTCAGCTCTTTATGATTCGCATGCGCCTAGACTTCTTCGATTTGCAACTGTTTATCAATATCGTGGACACAGGAAGCCTCACCAAAGGCGCAGAACGCTCATCGATTTCACTACAAGCAGCCAGTGAACGTATTAAAAAGCTCGAACAACAATATGCCACAAGCCTTTTTACCCGCCATGCCTCAGGGGTCAAACTCACGATTGCAGGTCAAACTTTTGCAGAGCAGGCTTTACGTCTAATACAACAAAGTAAACAGCTTGAACAAGCGATGTCACCCTTCGCAAAAGGTCTAAGCACACAGATGACTTTATGGTGTAATTCATCTGCACAAAGTGAATATCTGCCCTTATTACTCCCTCAGTATTTAGTTGAAAACCCACATATTCAGATTGATCTACAGGAAGCTGAAAGTAATGAAATTATTCAGACCATTGAAAAAGGCAATGCAAAACTCGGCTTAATTTCGAGTTTTTTTAATGCACATCAATTACAGACTTTAGCCTTTTCAGATGATCCGTTAGTGCTGATTTGTCCATCAAATCATGAATTAAGCCAGCGAACAGAGCTCAGACTGGTCGATACTCTGAACTATGCCTTTGTGGGTTTAATGCAATATCACTCTCTACAGCAGTCGATTGAAAACCAAGCCAAATTGCTTAATTGTGCAATTCAGTATCGTTTAAGATTGCCAAATTTTGCTGCGATCGCTCAAGTGGTTGCAAGTGGTGTCGGCATTGCCATTATGCCCAAACGGGCAGCAATGCGACTCAATCAACTCTATGCATTTGATCAAATTGAGCTGGTTGGAGAATGGGCAAAACGCCAACTACAATTGGCTGCTCAAAATTTTGATGAACTTCCAACAGCATATCAACACTTTGCCCAATTTTTAATTTCACAAAAATCGAAACTGATTTTAGCTTAATGACTTGAGCACCACGCTGATATTCATTTTTAAAACTAACTAAATCGCTATCATCTGCTTTGTTTTTTTCAGTTTCTCCAAACATGATCATAACTTCACGTTTGTGGACAAAGCGATTAAACGACCATTTAAGTCCACAAATTAGATCACGCCAAATTGATGCAATACTGAATATAAGCCAAAAATCACCAAGCCACAGAAGAAAACTTTACGAAATTTTTGCTCTGGAATACGGTAACGAATTTTTGTTCCCACCCACATTCCTATTAACGCAGGTACCAAGGCAATAATGGATAGTTGATAATCAATTGGCGTATCTTCAACAGGGTTCTGATGTAAGAAAACCGCAAGGCACAGGGTTGAAACGGTAAAAGCTAAACCTAAAGATTGAACCAAGTCATCACGTTTTAACTGCAAAGATTGTAAATAAGGGACCACAGGAATCACCACCACTCCCGTGGCAACAGTTAAAGCACCGCCTAAATATCCAATGATTGGGGAAAGCCATTTTTCATGCGGTGCAAGATTTGGCATACGTTTGGAAAATAAACCATAGAGTCCATACAATGCCAGCATTCCCCCCAGTAATGCTTCACTATGGAAACCACCACTAGAGTGGCCTAAAGTTGGAAAAATACTCCAAATTGAACCGATAATAATTCCCAACAATAAGGGATAAAAACGGTGAACCAACCGCCATACATGGCCTTCAGCAAACAATTGCCAAAAGTTGGTCACCATAGATGGAATGATCAATAAAGTTGCGGCTTGGAATGGGCTAATCACAAGGCTCAACAGCCCCATTGAAACGGCAGGTAAGCCGAGACCAATTGTGCCTTTAATCATGCCTGCAATTGCAAATACACCAATTACAAATCCCATCATGTCGTTTTACCTCAATATTCTGAGGCAATGCTACGCCAAAGCTTTGCTTTGAAATATCACTGTTTTTAGGATAGAGCCTCAAGCAATGATTGAGGCTTAATATTGAGTGTTTTGGCTAAGTGTCTAAGAAAAGAATTTACGATCATTTTACGTTACTCGAGTAAGCAAGCTTTCTATAATTTTTTTACCTCATTTGGATCTATTCACAATGAATATGTCGCTTGCCAGTTCTACAAAAATATTCCCCACAGCACTGATCTTAGAAAATCAGGACATGCATGATTTCAACAAAGAAATTCAACAATATTTAGAAGATTATCCAGAGACCCAGTTTATTGATATCTGCTTACATGATCTCAATGGTCATCTTCGTGGTAAGCGTATTGAAGTAAATGCCCTCCACCAATTGCAGAAAGGCTGTTATTTTCCGTTGTCTATTTATGCGATGAGCTTGGATGGTCAAGTGGTTGAAGAAAGTGGGCTGGGAAAATATATTGGTGAACCCGATCGCTTATGTATGCCCGTCTTGGGCAGTCTAAAGCCTTGTGCAGATCAACCCACTCAACATGCTCAGTTGCTATTAACCATGAAATCCGATGATGGTTCAGATTGTGTGATTGAGCCTCGCAATATATTAAAAAGAATTTTATTGACACTACATCAGATGCACTATTTTCCAATGATGGCTGGTGAAATCGAGTTTTATTTGTCTAAAAATATCCAAGATGCCCCGTTTTCTCCCCAACCTGATCCGCTCTCTACCCAATGTTTCGATGTTGATACTCCGCATAATTTTCAAACTGTCATTCAACAAATTGAATTAGAAGCAAAACGACAAGATATTAATTTAACAGGTATTGTAGCTGAAAGTGCTTCTGGACAATTTGAATTGAATATTCAGCACAGTGACAACATTTTAAAACTGTGTGATGACATCATGAGTATTAAACGAATGATTCGTCAAATTGCGATGCAACATGGTTTAAAAGCCAGTTTTATGGCAAAACCAAATATGGCTAAAGCAGGCAGTGGCATGCACTTTCATATGAGCATACGCAACCAATGGCAAGACAATCTTTTTAAAATAGATCAGTTGAAAAATCCAAACCCCATCATGCAGAACGTGATTGCAGGTTTACTTGACTTAATGCCCGCATCCATGGCTATTTTAGCACCCAATATTAACGCATTCCGCAGATTTCAACTTGGCAATCATGTTCCACTAGAAGCCAATTGGGGCTTCAATAATCGCAACGTTGCGATTCGCATCCCCTGTTCAGATCAGGACAATCAACGCTTGGAATATCGTGTTGCGGGTGCAGACGTCAACCCTTATTTGTGTGTTGCAACCATTCTGACGGGGGTACTGCATGGCTTACATGCAGCACTGGATTTACCTCAATCAATCCAACAAGTAAAAGTGATCAACTCACAGCATTTCTTACCCTCTAATCAGCTTGAAGCACTGCAATTATTTGAAAAACATGCAGTCTTTAAACAATATTTTGGTTCAGATTTCATCCAATTATGGTGTGCATGTAAAAAATTTGAATATCAATCTGTCATCAATAAAATCACAAATGCAGAATTGGAATGGGGCATATAAAGGGCTAATTCAAGAATGAAAATGCCTAAATCAAAATATAGTCAACTTGTCAAAAACGCATACACAAGAATATAATTTCTCTTAATTTATATTTTTAATTAAATCAATTACATGGGGGAATAAATTGTTTGGTTATAAAAACGTTGATTGCCACATTTTGCTTTGAAAGTTTGAATAAGTTTGTGTAGGCGATGCCTAACTTTTCAGAGATGAAAAGTAACAAAAATCTTCTGTTGGATGAGAGGTACGTCCTGTACCTCCATCCAACGGCGACATCCATGCCGCCCCACGATAGGATAACCATCTATGATTCAAAAGTATAAAAAACGAATTGATAACCAATAGTTTCTAAGAGTTGATACAAGAACATAAGTTCATTTATGATCAATAACTTGATGCAAATCATTTATATGAATAATTAGGTGGTTTGGCTATAGTATGATGACCATAAATTGACAGTAATCAATAAAAAATCCCTTTTATATAAAAGGGATTTTAAGCAGCTTAGACTGAATTGCCTTAAAGCTGATTATGCTTTAAGTATTCAAATAAATAACAATTTAAAAACTATTTACATACGACTTTAAAAAATGCCAGATTAATTTCATCATCATCGATATCACTTGGATCTGAATCTTGCGGATCGCTATTGATCAATTGACCATTTTTTTTATAATCTTCAACCAAGGTGATATTTGTCGTACGATCAGCACATTGGTCTAAATTATGAGAAAGTGTATAGTCACCTTTTTTCATATCCAGTTCTTCACTGTCTGCATCAGCAACAAACTTAGCCCAATAATTAACCGTTTTGTCTTTTTTCACAATACGATCGGTATCTAGATAAAAACTGCCATCCTCATCTTTGACAATAAATTTCCAATTTTCTGCAAGTGCATACTGACTCAACATTGTTGTGATGCAGATTAGAATAATTTTTTTCATACCGTTCTCTAAAATAAATATTTTTATGGGCAAAATTAAAATCACATCACCGTTATGGACGGATTTCTTTTAATTCTCTTTGGATAAAATGCTGGATCATTTCCCGATAGAGCATTTCCACCAAATCAGGGTTGGTGCCAACATCTATGGCTTTCTGACGTACTTTATTAATCACTTGTTGTACACGCTCTGGAGACTGTACGTCATCTACATTACGTTTAAATCGGACGGCTTGATCAACATAAAATTGGCGGGTTGCAATCAGCTCAATCAGTTCCTGATCCAACTGATCGATTCGATCACGTACTTGTTCTAATGATTCACATTTCTCTTTTTTAATCATCTGTTTTTTCTGCATCCTGTGCTTCTATATGATGTTGAGCGCGTTCCAACTCATTCTCGGCTTTATACTTCTGTTCTAACACATTACTAAAAATACTTTCAATCATCCAAACCCGATATAGGCTATTAAAAACGTAACGCTTTCCTTCAATACGCAATTCTAAAACAGGAAAATCAGGCTGATGTTTCTCTGCACATTGCTGATCGTTGGCTGTTAATAAAGCCTCAACATCAGTATCGGTTAGATTTTCAATCCCTAAATCATGTTGCATTTGCTGTAAATGCGGCTTGAATGATAAATCACGCCCCTTGGTCCAAACCGCCTGTAAAATGTCATACATCACATCTACACGTTGCTCTTCTGGTACGCTGTAATAAAGCTTTGCCATATTTAAGGTGCTTTCAGCAGTCGGACGACAGAACGGGGTAAATTTCACTTCTGAACGCTTGGAAAGACGGGTCGCCAAACTCCAGTCAAAAAAGTCCCGACCGTGATAACTCAGCGGAAATAGGTTCAACTGAATATTATAATAATTTGCGAGTTCTTCTTTGATATATGCCAATAATAACCAACTGATCGGGTCTTCTAAGGCAATATATAAATCAAGTTCAGGATGCATAGCCTGAATTTCAGCAAGCTCTTCTGCATCACTCATCAAATGCTCACGCCATTCAATGTGATTGATCAGAAAAATAGGGTTATCAATCAATAATTTTTGTTGTTTTAAACGACGAGTTAACCGTAATAAATCATCCACGGCATGATATTTACGTCCACCAAATTCAAAATAGCTTTCTAAAATTGGGTTTTGACCAAACACGCGTTCTGGAAAATTTTGCGGTTTTTGATGCTGACTAGCCATCACGAATAAAGTGCGCAATTTGCCATACTGCTGTTGCCACAGCATATGGAATACATCTTCGAGTAAATAAAGAAAATTTTGACCGGTCAGCGGTGTATTTCTAAGGATTGTTTCCGCTTGTTGTAATGCTTCTTGAGTTGGTTGTTCTGGTTTTTCATCATCATAACTAAAGCGATGTTGATTGGCTAAGATTTTGGCGTCTTCTAAACTATAATTGCGCCATTCCTCTATAGTCATGCCATTGGGGGGTTCTGCTGCGGTATTGGAAATAATCACTTTAAGTGGCTTTAAATCATCACTTAAAAGATCTTCCAATTGTGTCAGTTGCTGTACAGCAAGATAACTATAAACATCATCTAAACGCAGATAAATACTTAGTCCCTGTTCCGTAGATAACACCTCTTGGCGAATCGGCTTTTGGTAAAACCAACTCGATCGGATTGGATCAAACCAACGGCGTAACAGTGACATGCGTAGAGCCTCGAAATAAGCACTGAAAAATAAAAGAAAATCTGATTGAAACTCGCTCAAGCATACCATTCATTCACGGGTGATGCTGAGAAAATTAATTCTAACCAGTCATAACAAAACTTATAACAATTTGAATCTGAATGATCAATATCCCAAAACTCGATAAAATTTAAATCGTTAGGTCAATTCAATAAAAAGCACCCAATCCATGAGTGCTTTTGTTTTGTTTGAGAATCGTATTTTAACGCTTAGATTTCACGCACCGCACCTTTCGACGCACTGGTGGTATGCATAGCATAAGCTTTTAATGCTTTTGAAACCTTACGTGGACGTTCTTCAGCTGGCTGCCAACCTTTTTCGTCTTGAACTTTACGGCGTGCAGCTAAGGTTGCATCATCAACAGCGAGATGAATTGTACGATTTGGAATATCGATTTCAATCAAATCACCATCTTCAACCAATCCAATAACACCACCCTCAGCAGCTTCTGGCGATACGTGACCAATGGAAAGACCTGAAGAACCACCAGAGAAACGACCATCTGTAAGTAAAGCACATTCTTTACCTAAGCCTTTCGATTTTAGATAGCTGGTTGGGTAAAGCATTTCTTGCATACCCGGACCACCACGTGGACCTTCATAACGGATGACAACCACATCACCAGCTTTGATTTCATGACCAAGAATTGAATCTACAGCAGCATCTTGGCTTTCAAAGACACGAGCCGTACCATTAAATTTCAGGATCGAATCATCTACACCCGCAGTTTTTACAATACAACCATCTACAGCGATATTTCCGTACAGTACAGCCAAACCACCGTCTTTAGAGAATGCATGTTCAGCATTACGGATCACACCTTTTTCACGGTTGCCATCTAAAGTTTGATAATAACGGTTTTGTGAAAATGCTGTTTGAGTTGGAACACCACCTGGTGCTGAACGGAAGAACTCGTAAACCTCTGGATCTTCGGTACGAATAATATCCCATTTATCTAAGGCATCTTTCAAGGTATTTTCATGTACGGTATGCACCGTTGTATCCAATAAACCTGCACGATCTAATTCACCTAGAATCGACATAATACCGCCAGCACGATGGACATCTTCCATATGGACATCTTGTTTTGCCGGTGCAACTTTACACAACACAGGAACTTTACGAGATAAACGATCAATATCGTCCATGGTAAAATCAACACCTGCTTCATGTGCTGCAGCTAATAAATGCAAGACTGTATTAGTTGAACCACCCATTGCAATATCTAAAATCATTGCATTTTCATAAGATGCTTTGGTCGCAATTGAACGTGGTAAAATGGTGTAATCATCTTGTTCATAATGGCGTTTTGCCAACTTAACAATCAATTGACCCGCTCTTTCGAATAATTTTTTTCGATTTGCATGGGTTGCTAAAGTTGAACCATTGCCCGGTAATGATAAACCAAGGGCTTCTGTCAAACAGTTCATTGAGTTGGCTGTAAACATGCCTGAACATGAACCACAAGTTGGACAAGCTGAACGCTCATATTCCTTTACTTCTTCATCGGTAAAGCTATCATCAGCGGCAACCACCATTGCATCAACGAGATCAATCGCATGTTCTGTACCACGGATTTTAACTTTACCCGCTTCCATTGGACCGCCAGAAACAAATACCACAGGAATGTTCAGACGCATTGCCGCCATTAACATCCCTGGTGTGATTTTGTCGCAGTTAGAAATACACACCATGGCATCTGCACAATGCGCATTGACCATGTATTCAACAGAATCTGCAATCAAATCACGCGAAGGCAATGAATACAGCATGCCATCATGCCCCATTGCAATACCATCATCGACCGCAATCGTATTGAATTCTTTTGCCACACCACCCGCTGCTTGAATCTGTTCAGCAACCAGCTGACCTAAGTCTTTTAAATGCACATGACCAGGGACAAACTGAGTAAATGAGTTGACTACCGCAATAATCGGTTTACCAAAATCTTCATCTTTCATTCCTGTTGCACGCCATAAGCCACGTGCACCAGCCATATTTCTTCCATGTGTCGATGTTTTTGAACGATAGTCAGGCATTTGTATTTCCAACATTGTTTGAGCTTGAAATGAATATCAATTCACTCTGGCTAAATAAAACTGATATAGCAATAAATCAGTCGAAATATGAACACATCATACTATAACTTAGCATATAACCAATGATCTTGAGCATGATCTTTTTTTAAACAAGACGTGTCTATTGATATTCCAACAAGCTTTATAGATAAATAAAACATTAGAATTTAATATAACGCTATCGTGTTGGATAAAACACAAAACTTCTATGAATAATTTTTTATTTTTTAATAAAAAATATTTATCATTTAACAAAATTCACTAAATTTTATTTTATAAAAGGCCTCAAAAAGAAGCCTGTTCATTCATTTCCGCATAGATTATTTCTGTTTAATCAAATATAAGCCTGTACATTGTTTGCCTTCACGGTCTGTACAAAGCTCCACTGTTTTAGCGGATATCCATTTTAAACTTAACCGAATATCAGCATTGCTATAATCCACAGGCTCGCCACCACAATCCGCTTTTTTGTTGTCTAACTTAACTTTCATGGCTAAAACATCTAAAGCCTGAGCATTCTCATTTCTTAATATCGCAAAATCACCTGTCATCCGTTTTTGCTTTGTGGTGTAAGTAAATTGGTCTGGCCGAGTAAATTGATAGCTTTCGGTACATTGGATCTTCGCATTGTATACAGTCCAAGTTCCCCAAAAATCATTGGCCAGATTCACTTGTGTTTTATCAAAGGCTTGTGTTTGTATCGCAAATCCAAACCCAAGCAACGCGAATACTATCTTCTTCATCATTTTTATACTCAATACATTCAAATTAGATTTTAGAGCGAAGTTAACTAAATAGCTTAATTCTTTTTTACAGCATCTCATCAAAAAATTTGATTCAACGCTTTCATTAAAAAGTAAGTTGTTGATGTTCTTGATTGGTCAACTAGGCAATCAATATCATCAAGCTGGTTATGATTTATTTCAAAACAAATTATCATTGTATAAGCTTTAACTGTGCATAATTTAAAACGCCCGATGAATTTCATCGGGCGTTTGCATGAAGTAAGACTCGACCTATTTGAGGAATAAGCACCTTCTTTCAAACTGAATTCATTTAATTATGCATTCAGTTTTACCAAGTGATGTTTACTCGGCGATTAGGCGCTAAACACTCGACCAATTGAATTTTTTTGTTCATTCCATTGCATTTCTGATACACGTCAGTTTTATTTTCTGCTGAAAATTGAATTTGATCAGCAGGAATTCCCTGTTGTTTCAACAAATTTACAACGGTATTGGCTCTCGCTGCTGATAAACGTTGGTTATACGGAAATGAACCTAAACGGTCAGTATAACCTGCAACAAAAATTTTACTGTTCCCATCAGTTTGCTTAATCTGATCGGCAATTTTGCTAATCACTTCAGGATTTTTTACCCCACTTTTATCTGAATGATCAAAATAGAATAAAACACTGGCTGATTGACCTGTAGGGGATAGAGCCGTTTGTTCTGTCGAAGATTGGTTATTGATGCCCCAAGCCATCAGACCTTGGCATTGTTCACCTTTCCAATATAAGTTTTCTGAACGATAGTGCTTATCAAAGTCTATGCGCAACTGGCAACGTTTATATTGATTTGAATTCGGCTCTCGAACATCTAATACATAGTTCCAAGTTTTAACAGCAAAAAGGCCTTCAGAAAATTGCGGATTGCCCAAAACATGGCGAATCTGATCTTTGCTTAAACCTTTATCTAAACGTGCCACGTCATCGTTTTCATAACGATTCACTTGCTTTAAATAACTGTCTTTCACTTCAGGAAAATGAATGTCTTGGGTATTTGATGTTTCAACTTCAGCTGCATGACTCAATGACATCACAAGACCACTGAATACACTGAACATAATTTTTTTGTTAAATGCTTTCATTTTTTCTCTCTTAAAAATTTGCGAAGAAAAAGGAAGACCGTTCGATCTTCCTTGTCTCGTGATTTAGTCAATTACACCACTGATACCGATACGAACACTTGGATCGCCTTGAGATGCTGCTGCAACACCACCTGTAATCGACCAACGTCCATTATCTGCAGTTTTACGTAGCGTCACACCTACCGCATTCTCACCACCATGGTATGCCGCACCTGCAGCATAGGTATATTTACCAGGAATATATGGTGCTGATTCAAGTGCCATTGCTGCTGCAATACCCGCATTGGCTTTTTTCTCTACATCATCAATCCGGTTATTGGTAATACGGAAAGCGTTGTCTAACTTGTTGCTGACATTGTCAATTTTGCTATTCAATGCTTGATCCGCTTGGTTCAATGCATCGATTGCACCACCGACATTGTTATACTTAGAGTCACCTACATTGTAAGTTGGTGCAGTGAAGCTACCCGTAATGTTGTCATAACCAGCACCACCGCCAAGATAATTCACAACTGCTTGGTTGGTCGTATTCAATTGGCTACCGTTGACTGCATCTTTTGATGTTACATTGACTGCGCCATCTTTAACACCTGTCACAACACGGTTACCGTCTGTACCCGCCACACTCACACTTGTACCACCAGTATCTTTCGCAACTGTAACTGTTGCGTCTTTACCTGCTTGTTGAACTAAGCCGACAGTACCATTGTTAATATCATTTTTGATATTGCTGATATCCGTTGAGTTTTGATCAACTTGTTGCTGAACATTCCACAATTGACCGCCATTTACAGCATCTTTAGAACCTTGAGTGACTGCACCATCTTTCACATTGCTAATGGTTGTACCATTTGTACCACCACCAAGTGTGATCTTATCTTTTGATGCATCGTCATATTTAACAGCATTATTAGCAAGCTCATTGACATTGTTATTCACAGTGCCAATTGCGCTATCTAACTGCCCTTTATTGACTGCATCTGTAGCGTTAACAGCATTTGCCACATTGGTAATTGTTTTATTACCCGCGTTAATACCTGCCACCGTTACACTTGGTCCACCTGCAATAGTTAATCCTGTGTTGTTTATCACAACCGCATTATTACCAATTGAGATTCCAGTATTATTGAGAACCGTATCACCAGCTTTCACAGAGTCGACTGTTAAATCTTTTGCTGTTGATACCTCATAGTTGTCTGAACCATCAGCATTTTTGCTCTTATTCACAACAATATTCTGACCATTAGAAACAGTCGTTTTAGATGTTGTTGCTGCAGAACCAATGGCTTTATCCAATGCTGTTAAAGCATCACCAACATTCGACTGATTACCTTGTGCAACATTATAGGTTGGTCCAGTAATGGTGCCATCAGCATTGACCTTCGCATTACCGCCCAAACCATTTACAAGTGCGTTTTGAGTGGTAACAACTTGGTTACCAACAGCTTTTAGCTGAGCTACGTTTACAGCATCTGCATCTGCGCTACCTGCTGCAACACCAGTAATTTGACGATAAATACCGCTTGCCGCATCACCAACTGCTACTGCTCCAGTTGTTGATGTTGTATTGCTAATTGCTGTTTTGTCTGCACTTGTTGCAGCTGACAACGCATAACCCGCAACACCTGCACCAGTCGTCGCCGCAGAGCCATTGCCTAACACAACTGAACCAGCAACTGTTTTGGTCACATTGTTTCCAAGTACAAACGTATCATCTGTAAGCACTTGGTTATTATTACCCACAGAATAGCTGTTCGCACCATCAACAATAGTCGGGTCACCAATGGCACCAGAATGATTACCTTTCACTTTGTTGCCCGTACCAATACTGATTGATTGTGTACCTAATGCCTCAGCACCCTGACCAATTGCAATGGATTGTTTGCCCTCAGCTTTTGTATTGTGACCTAATGCAACAGCACTATCTGCACCCGTTGCCACAATTGCATTTACACCAATCGCTGTAGAGTTTAAACCACCCGCGCTTGAGTCATTGGTTGTTCCTAAATCACCTTTCGACATATCGGCATTGGTATGGAAGAATTTAATACCATCGGTATTCATCTTCTGTACTGTTTGACCAATCGTTAGACGATCTGTAGTTTCTTGACCTTGTTTATCATAGGTTAAGAACAATGAGTCTTGGTTTTTATTGTCAGGTTTCGTATTTACAACCTGGTCAATAATATTCACTTTGTTGCCATTACCATCCACAACTTCAGTGATGTTTTTCGTGACAGCTTGCTTCAATTGCTCTTCAGTCGCTGCTCTACCTTTAGTCGCAAAATCACTTGCTCTTAAGTCAGTATTACTTAAGCCTTCGATTGTATTGCTGGCTTTATTTACAACAACATTACCTACTGTCACTTTGTCGAAGTTTACGTCTTTCGCTGTCGCAACTTGATAGTTGCTTGAACCATCTGCATTGGTACCAGCAGTTACTACAACGTTGTCTCCTGCTGTAACTGTGCTCTTCGCTTTGGTTGCTGAATCTTTAACGCTGTTGATCGCACCATCAATTGTGTTGGAACCTGTGCCACCAATGTTATTGGTGGTGATTGCACCTGTCGTTGCATCAATTGTCGTTGATCCACCAATCACATTTTTAACGCTATCTGCAACACCGTGTAATTGACTACCGTTGATCGCATCTGTTGATGTTGAGTTAACAGCACCCGCTTTAACGTTGCTGATTGTGGTTCCAGCTGTACCCGCTAAAGTGATTTTGTCTTTCGTTGCTGCGTCGTCATATTTAACCGCTGCACCATCTAAATTACCAAGCTTGCTATCAACTGCTTGTAATTGGTCTTCTGTCGCTGCTTGACCTGTGACTGCTGTACCGTTCCAAGTCGTATTGCTTAGACCTTTGATCGTATTACTTGTTTTATCAACAACAACATTACCTACAGTCACTTTGTCGAAGTTTACGTCTTTCGCTGTCGCAACTTGATAGTTGCTTGAACCATCTGCATTGGTACCAGCAGTTACTACAACATTGTCTCCAGCCGTAACGGTGGTCTTCGCTTTGGTTGCTGAATCTTTAACGCTGTTGATCGCACCGTCAATTGTGTTGGAGCCTGTGCCACCAATATTATTGGTGGTGATTGCACCTGTCGTTGCATCAATTGTGGTTGATCCACCAATCACATTTTTAACGCTATCAGCAACACCATGTAATTGACTACCGTTGATTGCATCTGTTGATGTTGAGTTAACAGCACCCGCTTTAACGTTGGTGATCGTGGTTCCACCTGTACCTGCAAGGGTTACGCTGTCGTAGTTTGCACTGCCATCAGCATTCTTGTCGTACTTCACTGCAAACTTATCAGTTTCACCTTGCGATGCATTCAGGGTATTGATCGCTTTGTTAATGCTGGTTTCTGTGTTGCCACTACCATCTTTAACTGTCAATACTGTGTTATCTACACCTGCAATGGTATTGCCTGAGCCATCTTTAACCGAGATGCCATCTTTACCGATCACTGTAGAACCATTTGTACCATTGGTTCCATCGTTCACTGTAATGCTGGTTAAGTTATTGAGGTTTTTATTTAACTCAATCGCAACTTGACCATTTGCAACCTTCGTAGTGATGTTGCTATCTGCACCGACAACTTCAACTGCTTCGCCTAGGTTCTTCTGAACTTTAGCGCCATCTGCTGCTTGTAATGCAAAGCCTTTACTGGTCGCTGCATTAGTTGCGTCAACAACTGCATTGTTCAAATCACCAGCGTTAACGCCTTTGCTCGCATTGGCCTCTTTAGTGTAGTCACCCGCACTCGCAACATTGTTTAAGCTTGTACCACCTGTTGTGGTGATCTTGCCTGTCGTTGCATCTTTAGTACTAGTTGAAGCACTACCTGCTAATGTGATGTTGTTATAGTTTGCACTGCCATCAGCATTCTTGTCGTACTTCACTGCAAACTTGTCAGTTTCACCTTGCGATGCATTGAGAGTATTGATCGCTTTGTTAATGCTGGTTTCTGTGTTGCCACTACCATCTTTAACTGTCAACACTGTGTTATCTACACCTGCAATAGTATTGCCTGAACCATCTTTAACCGAGATACCATCTTTACCGATCACTGTAGAACCATTTGTACCATTGATTCCATCGTTCACTGTAATGCTTGTTAAGTTCAAATCTTTGCTTAAAGCAAACGCGACATTGTTACCTGTCTTGGTCGCTGTAAGGTTAGTATCCGCTGGCGTAGCTACACCAATATCAACTGTATCACCCGCTTTGATCGCACCACTATTCTGACCGTTAGTTTGTAAGTTAAAGCCACCTTTTAAGGTCGTGATGTCAGATGTATTGGTCGCAATATTTGATGTATTCGTTGCGATATTCGACGTATTGGTTGCGATGTCTTTGCTATTCTGAGCTACATTCTGGTTTGTCGTATAAAGCTGACTACCATTGATTGCATCTGTTGAGTTTGCAGAAACATCACCCGCTTTAACATTTGTCAGCGTTGTACCTGTAGCGCCACCGCCTAAAGTCACTTTATCTTTAGTTGTGGCGTTGTCGTATTTCACTGCCGAATTATCTGTTGCTGTTTGTTGTCCTGCCAAAGCGTCTAATTGACCTTTGTTTACAACATCTTTCGCATCAGTTCCTGCTTCTACACCACTGATCTTGTTGGTTGTTTTATCTATAACAACATTACCAACTGTCACTTTATCTGCGGTTATACCAGCAGTATTAATCACTGTATTACCTGTAGTAACGCTGGTTAAGTTCAAGTCTTTGCTTAAAGCAAACGCAACATTATTACCTGTCTTAGTCGCTGTAAGGTTGGTATCCGCTGGTGTTGCTACACCAATATCAACCGTGTCACCCGCTTTGATCGCACCACTATTCTGACCGTTGGTTTGTAAATTAAAGCCACCTTTTAAGGTCGTGATGTCAGATGTATTGGTCGCAATATTTGATGTATTCGTTGCGATATTCGACGTATTGGTTGCGATGTCTTTGCTATTCTGGGCTACATTCTGGTTTGTCGTATAAAGCTGACTACCATTGATTGCATCTGTTGAGTTTGCAGAAACATCACCCGCTTTAACATTTGTCAGCGTTGTACCTGCAGCGCCACCGCCTAAAGTCACTTTATCTTTAGTTGTAGCGTTGTCGTATTTCACTGCCGAATTATCTGTTGCTGTTTGTTGTCCTGCCAAAGCGTCTAATTGACCTTTGTTTACAACATCTTTCGCATCAGTTCCTGCTTCTACACCACTGATCTTGTTGGTTGTTTTATCTATAACAACATTACCAACTGTCACTTTATCTGCGGTTATACCAGCAGTGTTAATCACTGTATTACCTGTAGTAACGCTGGTTAAGTTCAAGTCTTTGCTTAAAGCAAACGCAACATTATTACCTGTCTTAGTCGCTGTAAGGTTGGTATCCGCTGGCGTAGCTACACCAATATCAACCGTGTCACCCGCTTTAATCGCACCACTATTCTGACCGTTAGTTTGTAAGTTAAAGCCACCTTTTAAGGTGCTGATATCAGATGTATTGGTTGCGATATTCGACGTATTGGTTGCAATGTCTTTGCTATTCTGAACTACATTCTGGTTTGTCGTATAAAGCTGACTACCATTGATTGCATCTGTTGAGTTTGCAGAAACATCACCCGCTTTAACATTTGTCAGCGTTGTACCTGCAGCGCCACCGCCTAAAGTCACTTTATCTTTAGTTGTGGCGTTGTCGTATTTCACTGCCGAATTATCTGTTGCTGTTTGTTGTCCTGCCAAAACGTCTAATTGACCTTTGTTTACAACATCTTTCGCATCAGTTCCTGCTTCTACACCACTGATCTTGTTGGTTGTTTTATCTATAACAACATTACCAACTGTCACTTTATCTGTGGTTATACCAGCAGTGTTAATCACTGTATTACCTGTAGTAACGCTGGTTAAGTTCAAGTCTTTGCTTAAAGCAAACGCAACATTATTACCTGTCTTGGTTGCGGTAAGGTTGGTATCCGCTGGCGTAGCTACACCAATATCAACCGTGTCACCCGCTTTAATCGCACCACTATTCTTACCGTTAGTTTGTAAGTTAAAGCCACCTTTTAAGGTCGTGATGTCAGATGTATTCGTTGCGATATTCGACGTATTGGTTGCAATGTCTTTGCTATTCTGAGCTACATTCTGGTTTGTCGTATAAAGCTGACTACCATTGATTGCATCTGTTGAGTTTGCAGAAACATCACCCGCTTTAACATTTGTCAGCGTTGTACCTGCAGCGCCACCGCCTAAAGTCACTTTATCTTTAGTTGTGGCGTTGTCGTATTTCACTGCCGAATTATCTGTTGCTGTTTGTTGTCCTGCCAAAGCGTCTAATTGACCTTTGTTTACAACATCTTTCGCATCAGTTCCTGCTTCTACACCACTGATCTTGTTGGTTGTTTTATCTATAACAACATTACCAACTGTCACTTTATCTGCGGTTATACCAGCAGTATTAATCACTGTATTACCTGTAGTAACGCTGGTTAAGTTCAAGTCTTTGCTTAAAGCAAACGCAACATTATTACCTGTCTTAGTCGCTGTAAGGTTGGTATCCGCTGGTGTTGCTACACCAATATCAACCGTGTCACCCGCTTTGATCGCACCACTATTCTGACCGTTAGTTTGTAAGTTAAAGCCACCTTTTAAGGTCGTGATGTCAGATGTATTGGTCGCAATATTTGATGTATTCGTTGCGATATTCGACGTATTGGTTGCGATGTCTTTGCTATTCTGGGCTACATTCTGGTTTGTCGTATAAAGCTGACTACCATTGATTGCATCTGTTGAGTTTGCAGAAACATCACCCGCTTTAACATTTGTCAGCGTTGTACCTGCAGCGCCACCGCCTAAAGTCACTTTATCTTTAGTTGTAGCGTTGTCGTATTTCACTGCCGAATTATCTGTTGCTGTTTGTTGTCCTGCCAAAGCGTCTAATTGACCTTTGTTTACAACATCTTTCGCATCAGTTCCTGCTTCTACACCACTGATCTTGTTGGTTGTTTTATCTATAACAACATTACCAACTGTCACTTTATCTGCGGTTATACCAGCAGTGTTAATCACTGTATTACCTGTAGTAACGCTGGTTAAGTTCAAGTCTTTGCTTAAAGCAAACGCAACATTATTACCTGTCTTAGTCGCTGTAAGGTTGGTATCCGCTGGCGTAGCTACACCAATATCAACCGTGTCACCCGCTTTAATCGCACCACTATTCTGACCGTTAGTTTGTAAGTTAAAGCCACCTTTTAAGGTGCTGATATCAGATGTATTGGTTGCGATATTCGACGTATTGGTTGCAATGTCTTTGCTATTCTGAGCTACATTCTGGTTTGTCGTATAAAGCTGACTACCATTGATTGCATCTGTTGAGTTTGCAGAAACATCACCCGCTTTAACATTTGTCAGCGTTGTACCTGCAGCGCCACCGCCTAAAGTCACTTTATCTTTAGTTGTGGCGTTGTCGTATTTCACTGCCGAATTATCTGTTGCTGTTTGTTGTCCTGCCAAAGCGTCTAATTGACCTTTGTTTACAACATCTTTCGCATCAGTTCCTGCTTCTACACCACTGATCTTGTTGGTTGTTTTATCTATAACAACATTACCAACTGTCACTTTATCTGCGGTTATACCAGCAGTGTTAATCACTGTATTACCTGTAGTAACGCTGGTTAAGTTCAAGTCTTTGCTTAAAGCAAACGCAACATTATTACCTGTCTTGGTTGCGGTAAGGTTGGTATCCGCTGGCGTAGCTACACCAATATCAACCGTGTCACCCGCTTTAATCGCACCACTATTCTGACCGTTAGTTTGTAAATTAAAGCCACCTTTTAATGTACTGATATCAGATGTATTGGTTGCGATATTCGACGTATTGGTCGTGATTTGATTACCTTGATTAGTAACAGTGGTATTTAACGTACTAATGTCTGATGTGTTTTTCGCAACATTCTGATTCGTCGTAAATAATTGACCACCATTCACAGCATCTGTTGATGCTGCTGTACTGATATCACCGGCTGCAACGTTGGTAATCTTTTTACCGCCCGCATTGATCCCAGTCGTTTTATCAACCACCACAGTACCAACAGTCACTTTATCCGCTGTTACACCAGCAGTATTAATCACTGTGTTACCTGTAGTAACGCTCGTTAAGTTCAAGTCTTTGCTTAAAGCAAACGCAACATTATTACCTGTCTTGGTTGCTGTAAGGTTAGTGTCTGCTGGCGTTGCTACACCAATATCAACTGTGTCACCCGCTTTAATCGCACCACTGTTCTTACCGTTGGTTTGTAGGTTAAAGCCACCTTTTAAGGTGCTGATATCAGAAGTGTTGGTTGCGATATTCGACGTATTCGTCGTAATTTGATTACCTTGATTAGTAACAGTGGTATTTAGCGTACTAATGTCTGATGTGTTTTTCGCAACATTTTGATTGGTCGTAAATAATTGACCACCATTCACAGCATCTGTTGATGTCGCTGAGCTGATATCACCTGCCGCTACGTTGGTAATCTTTTTACCACCCGCATTGATCCCAGTCGTTTTATCAACCACCACAGTACCAACAGTCACTTTATCCGCTGTTACACCAGCATTGTTAATCACTGTGTTACCTGTGGTAACGCTGGTTAAGTTCAAGTCTTTGCTTAAAGCAAACGCAACATTATTACCTGTCTTGGTTGCGGTAAGGTTGGTATCCGCTGGCGTAGCTACACCAATATCAACCGTGTCACCCGCTTTAATCGCACCACTATTCTGACCGTTGGTTTGTAAATTAAAGCCACCTTTTAATGTACTGATATCAGACGTATTGGTCGTGATTTGATTACCTTGATTAGTAACAGTGGTATTTAGCGTACTGATGTCTGAAGTGTTTTTCGCAACGTTTTGATTAGTCGTAAATAATTGACCACCATTCACAGCATCTGTTGATGCTGCTGTACTGATATCACCTGCTGCTACGTTGGTAATCTTTTTATCACCTGCATTGATCCCAGTCGTTTTATCAACCACCACAGTACCAACAGTCACTTTATCCGCTGTTATACCAGCAGTGTTAATCACTGTATTACCTGTAGTAACGCTGGTTAAGTTCAAATCTTTGCTTAAAGCAAACGCAACATTATTACCTGTCTTAGTCGCGGTAAGGTTGGTATCCGCTGGCGTAGCTACACCAATATCAACCGTGTCACCCGCTTTAATCGCACCACTATTCTTACCGTTGGTTTGTAAATTAAAGCCACCTTTTAAGGTGCTGATATCAGATGTATTGGTTGCGATATTCGACGTATTGGTCGTGATTTGATTACCTTGATTAGTAACAGTGGTATTTAACGTACTAATGTCTGATGTGTTTTTCGCAACATTTTGATTGGTCGTAAATAATTGACCACCATTCACAGCATCTGTTGATGTCGCTGAGCTGATATCACCTGCCGCTACGTTGGTAATCTTTTTACCACCCGCATTGATCCCAGTCGTTTTATCAACCACCACAGTACCAACAGTCACTTTATCCGCTGTTACACCAGCATTGTTAATCACTGTGTTACCTGTAGTAACGCTGGTTAAGTTCAAGTCTTTGCTTAAAGCAAACGCAACATTATTACCTGTCTTGGTTGCTGTAAGGTTGGTGTCCGCTGGAGTTGCTACACCAATATCAACCGTGTCACCCGCTTTAATCGCACCACTATTCTTACCGTTGGTTTGTAAATTAAAGCCACCTTTTAAGGTGCTGATATCAGATGTATTGGTTGCGATATTCGACGTATTGGTCGTGATTTGATTACCTTGATTAGTAACAGTGGTATTTAACGTACTAATGTCTGATGTGTTTTTCGCAACATTTTGATTGGTCGTAAATAATTGACCACCATTCACAGCATCTGTTGATGCTGCTGTACTGATATCACCTGCCGCTACGTTGGTAATCTTTTTACCACCCGCATTGATCCCAGTCGTTTTATCAACTACCACAGTACCAACAGTCACTTTATCCGCTGTTACACCAGCATTGTTAATCACTGTGTTACCTGTGGTAACGCTGGTTAAGTTCAAGTCTTTGCTTAAAGCAAACGCAACATTATTACCTGTCTTGGTTGCTGTAAGGTTAGTATCCGCTGGAGTTGCTACACCAATATCAACCGTGTCACCCGCTTTAATCGCACCACTATTCTTACCGTTGGTTTGTAAATTAAAGCCACCTTTTAAGGTGCTGATATCAGATGTATTGGTTGCGATATTCGACGTATTCGTCGTAATTTGATTACCTTGATTAGTAACAGTGGTATTTAGCGTACTGATGTCTGAAGTGTTTTTCGCAACGTTTTGATTAGTCGTAAATAATTGACCACCATTCACAGCATCTGTTGATGCTGCTGTACTGATATCACCTGCTGCGACATTGGTAATCTTTTTACCACCCGCATTGATCCCTGTCGTTTTATCAACCACCACAGTACCAACAGTCACTTTATCCGCGGTTACACCAGCGTTGTTAATCACGGTATTACCTGTAGTAACGCTGGTTAAGTTCAAGTCTTTGCTTAAAGCAAACGCAACATTGTTACCTGTCTTGGTCGCTGTAAGGTTGGTGTCCGCTGGCGTTGCTACACCTATATCAACCGTATCACCCGCTTTGATCGCACCACTGTTCTTACCATTGGTTTGTAAGTTAAAACCACCTTTTAATGTACTGATATCAGACGTATTCGTCGTAATTTGATTACCTTGATTGGTGACAGTTGTCGTCAAATTACTTACGTTTTGATTGGTTGTGGTTAATTGACCAAAGTTAACAGCATCACCTGTTGCTGTCCCTGCAGCAACATTTGTAATTTTTTGGCTGTTTAAATTTGCCCCACCATTTAAGTTACTAACTCCTGTAACACTCAACGTCCCACCTGTTGCTAGATTTCCAGCAGTTACAGTACCTGTAAATACAGGTGCTTCTGCCATCTGGATGCTAACGGTACTTCCACTCACAGATGTTTTTAAATTATTACCCGTATATGAGCCTGCTGTAGAACCTGTTCCTGTGATATTCAGAGTCGAACCAAGCTTGTTTGCTGAAGTTCCTGTATTGCCTGCAAAAGTAATGGCTTTTGTTATTTCATTATTTAAGTTAGTTAAAGCAGCAGGTACTGTATTGACTGCAGCATAACTTGTTCCATCTGTCTTAGTAATGATATAGCTTGGAGGTGCAACTATACCTGTTGTTCCATCAACCGTCGTACCTAGTGCTGTAGCAAGTGGTTTTATTTGTGAGACATTGACAGCATCATTATTTTTATAACCATTCGCAATATTCGCTACTCTCATAAAGCGATCATCTGTCCATGTACCACTCGCGACACCACCTACATATTTTGCATCGCCATTCGCATGACCGAAAGAAACGGTATTGTCTTCAACAACAGAAGCTTGTGCACCTAGAGCAAATGAGTTTTTTCCAATTGCAACGGCATCATTACCGATAGCAACGGCACCCTTACCATCTAATACATTTTCACCTGAGTTTGCATATGCCCCACTACCAATCGCAATAGAACCACGACTAGCTGCTTTTGCATTATTACCAATAGCTGTTGCATATGCCTGACTTGCACAAGGGGCCTGATCCCCTCCACCGATTGCTATAGCACCAGTTTGCCCACCAGCACCCGTACTAGTACTATTACAAGCAGTGTTAAGAAAACCGCCTCCAGCACTATAACCTCCTGCGAATACATCTGGTGAAAAGCTGATAGCCCCAACAATAGCAACAACTGCCCCGACAGAGCCTGTGGTTTTAGAAGATTTGGTTTTCCCTTTTGCCAATTCAGAAACTGCAACCCATGCCGACAAAGTCGCATTCCAAATCACTTTGTAGATCTTATTCATATTACTTTTCCTTTAGGAGGTGCATTACAGCCGCTGATTTCGCATCAATAATGCATATAAAATGTACAATTTTTTTTATTTAACAATTTACATACATTTAAAGCAATAGAAAAATTGAGATATATTTCACTTATTTTGTTTTTTTAAACATATGGTCTAAACTTTTAAATAAAAAGCAAAATAATCACACATTTTATAATTTTTATACCTATAAATCAGCAATTTATACACCAATCAAAAAACATTAAGATTTATTAAATACATATTGTTGATAAATTGAGCATGTGACAAAATTTGTCACATTTATCAAAACAATGTGAGACATAGTTTACATTTGACATATTGTTAAATTTCGATTAACTGCCTATGCTTATTCAGTTAACAATTTTTTATTGTGAAATTAGTCACAATTATTTTAACTTCAACTGCCAAACCATCTCTTTATTTAGATTAAGTTAAAAATAAGATATATTTCTATCAATTTAAATCAAAAAATATGACATAAAAAAGTGATTTTTATTTTAAAAAGTGGATGTTGAATAATGTAGATTTACACCAATTTTAAAGGTGCTGTAAAAGACATCTGTTGACTGTTTTAAATCAGATAGCTGATCAGAACAAAATATACCATTGATCGTATTTTATTTTTTACATAGAAAAACCCGTATTTTCATTTGAAAACGCCACCGCATAATCAGGTTTGCTATAATTCAATTTAAAATTTAATCTGAGCATAACCTTTGAAGATCATTTTTGCAGGTACACCCGAATTTGCAGCTTCTGCTTTAGCAGCACTCATTGAAACTGATCACGAAATCGTCGCTGTGTATACTCAACCTGACCGTAAATCAGGTCGTGGACAAAAATTGACAGCTTCAGCCGTGAAACAACTTGCGCTCGCAAACAACCTACCCGTCTATCAACCACTTCATTTCAAAGCATCGACAGACGAAGGCTTAGCGGCTCAACAAGAATTAGCAGCATTGGGTGCAGATGTAATGGTCGTTGCGGCTTATGGCTTAATTTTGCCCCAGGCCGTATTAGATACACCGCGCTATGGTTGTTTAAATATTCATGGTTCTTTGCTACCACGTTGGCGCGGTGCTGCTCCGATTCAGCGTGCCATTGCAACGGGTGACACTGAAACTGGAGTCACGATCATGAAAATGGCGGCTGGTCTAGATACAGGCGATATGATCTTTAAAACAGTTTGCCCAATCACAGCAGAAGAAACCTCAGCAACTTTATATGACAAACTTGCGATCCAAGGCGCTGAAGCAATTTGTGTGGTATTAGAATCAGAACAAAAATTACAACAATATTTAGATGCACGTGAAGTGCAAGATGAACAATTTACGGTATATGCACATAAACTCACAAAAGCTGAAGCACAAATTGATTGGACTAAATCAGCAGTTGAACTTGATCGCAATATTCGGGCATTCAATCCTTGGCCAGTCGCATTTACACCAATAGATGAAAGCAATAATTTACGTGTATGGAATTCTCAAATTTCAGACCTTATAGCCAATGGCGAAGCACCCGGAACCATTATCGAAATGAACAAACAAGGTGTACATGTAGTTTGCGGAGATGGTGTGATTTGTCTGACTAGCCTACAATGGCCAGGTGGCAAAGCCATTAACCCTGTACAAATTATACAAAGCCATAAACTTTCAGTAGGAAATATATTCGCATGAGCCAAATTCAATCATCTGCAAAAAATTTGAATTTGCGCGCACAAGTGGTTAAAACACTTTTAGCTGTTCAAAATGGACAGTCTTTAGCTTCCGTTTTAAACCAACATATCAATATTGTTTCTGAACGTGATCGTGGTTTATACCATGAGCTTACTTTAGGCTGTTTACGTCAATGGTATTCTTTAAAAGCAATTACCTTACCTTTGCTCACAAAACCGTTAGACAATGAAGCACTAGAAAGTTGCTTATATCTGGGTTTATACCAGATTTTATGCACCCGTATTCCTGCACATGCGGCGATTTCAGAAACTGTCAATGCAGCGAAGCAATTAGGTTTTGAACCAATGAGTGGTTTGGTCAATGCCATCCTTCGTCGTGTTTCACGTGAAACAACTGAGTTTCAAACGGCTTTAAATAATACCCATGGTTTACCAAGTTGGCTATTCAAACGACTTAAAAAAGATTGGGCTGATCAACTTCCTGAAATCTGTCAAAATTTAAAACAAGTCGCTCCACTGACTCTTCGTGTCAATGAACGTCAAATTAGTCGTGATGAATATCTTGATATTTTAGATGAAGAACAGATTGATGCCCGTGCTTGTACGCTTTCAGATGTTGGTATTGTTCTGGAACAAACGGGTAATATTACTCATTTACCTGGCTTTGAAGAAGGCGGGTTTTCTGTTCAAGATGAACATGCTCAATTGTGTGCAACACTGTTACCCAACTTAGATGACAAAGTCATTATCGATGCTTGTGCAGCACCGGGTGGTAAAGCAGCTCATATCTTAGAACGCTTTAATCCTAAAAAATTAATCGCACTTGATCATGATGCTAAACGTTTATTGCGTGTTTCAGAAAACTTGGAACGCCTTGAATTAAATGTTGATGCAACAGTTGAAATCATCACAGCAGATGCTACAACATGGGTGCCTAAAGAGTTGGTCGATTGCATCGTATTGGATGCGCCATGTTCTGCTATTGGTGTTCTACGTCGTCATCCTGATATTCGCTTATTGCGCCAATCTACAGATATTCAGCAAGTGGTCGATCTGCAAAAGCAAATTTTAAAGCATATGTGGCAGCAGCTTAAAGTTGGTGGAACACTACTTTATATTACCTGCTCAATTCTGAAAGTTGAAAATGAACAGCAGATGGTCGAGTTTTTTGCTGAACACGCAGATGCTGAAGAAATCAAGATTGATGCAAACTGGGGAATAGAACAAATTCACGGTCGTCAATTGTTGCCTGAAGCGCATCATGGTGATGGTTTCTATTATTGCCGAATTCAGAAAACGGCTTAAAACGCATTAAAAAAGCAGGCTAATTCGCCTGCTTTTTTTGACTCAAGTTTAAAGCGTATGGTGATCTTTGACTTCTTCCAGAACGTCATCCAGTTCTTCAGGATTTTTCATCAAATGTAGGATCGATAAAATCAACCCACCCCATAAAAATACCATTGAAATAATCATCATCACGATTGCAGAAGTATTCATTTTGACGCTCCTATCGATCTTTCATTTTGCTAAGAACTAAAGCAATAACAGCACAGAAAATCACACTGCCCCAACCAAAGAACATCAACATACTTGAACTATAGGTATCATATCCATTTTTAATCAAGCTAAAAACGGTCATAGATAAAGTGACCAGCAAAATTAAAGAAGTGATTACGGTTAAAGTGAAATCCCAACCTTTACCAAGCTGCACAGTTGAAATACGATTCACATGATCACGTAATTCCATCAATGCCGAACGTTTAAACCACGCTATCGAAATGATTGACAATAATGCACCGCCAATAATCCCAATATTATTGATAAAGTGATCGACGATATCTACCAGTTTAATCGAGTTCACGCTAGAGAATAAGAAAATTGAAACCAACGCACTACCACCGCCAATGATGCTTACGGCTTTTTTACGCCCCCATTTTAATTTGTCTTGCATCGCTGCAATCGGCACTTCAAGGATACTCACCATTGAAGAAATACCAGCAACAAATAAAGAAGAGAAGAACAGTAAACCGAATAAATCCGCACCAGTCCCTAAACTAGAAATGATTTTAGGGAAAGCAATGAATGCCAAGCCGATACCACCACTGACCACTTGGTCTACAGGTTTTCCAGCTGAAAATGCCATGAAGCCCAGCGCCGCGAAGATACCAATCCCCGCAAGGATTTCAGTAGACGCATTGGCAAAACCAACGATAAGGCCCGAGCCTGTTAAATTGGTTTTTGGTTTAAGATACGAGGCATAAGTTACCATGATCCCAAAGCCAACAGAGAGTGAAAAGAACGTATGACCAAATGCTGCAAGCCATACTTTATAATCCCACATCGCTGCCCAGTTTGGTGTAAAGAAAGCATTTAAACCTTGAACTGCACCGGGTAAACGCAACGCTTGAATAACAAGAATCGTGAACAGAATAAACAGTAAAGGCATGAAAATTTTATTGGATAATTCAACCCCTTTTTTCACACCACCAAATAAGATGATCAACGTTAATGCCCAGATTCCTACAATTGGCCAAAATAAATGACCAACAAATTGAAAATCAAAACTTGTTGATTTTGAAGTTTGTAAATAGGTATTGAAGAAGAAGTTTTCAGGATCACTTCCCCACAATTGACCTACAGAAAAATAAACATAACTACCGGCCCATGTCAGTACGCTGGCATAATACAAACCAATAATGATACAGACACAGACTTGCCACCAACCTAAAGTTTCGCCCCCTTTAAATAAAGCACGATAGGCTTTAGGAGGTGAAGTATTACTTTTATGCCCTGTCGCATAATCTAAAAATAACAGTGGTAAACCTGCCGTAATAAGTGCAATTAAATATGGAATTAAAAAAGCGCCACCACCGTTTTCATAAGCGATGTAAGGAAAGCGCCAAATATTACCTAAACCGACAGCCGATCCAACAGCTGCGATAATAAAACCTGATCGTGATGTCCAGTTTTCACGAGATTCTGTCATAAAACACCTAATTCTGTAGATGTCCTCAAATGCTGCTTTTTTTCATTGTGATCTGCGAGCAAAAGAAGTACCAATTTTAAATTTTGTTGTTTGAATAAAACAGCACCTTTTGGGTGCTTTGTTATTATTCCAAACCAGTAACTTTGCAAACTTCTCGGTTAAAGTGCATCAACAAAATTACTGTTTAATGTTGTAACAATACTCGTTTTGCAGCGCTTTTTCTGTAATTTGTGTCTATTTTCTCAGGTTTTTTTTACTTTTTATTGCACATGGTTAATTTTTAGCTATTTTGCTTGAAATTGCCTATTTCTAATTGACCGTCTTGGGTAAACGATAATGCCCAATGATTTTATATTCATGCAAAATGTCATTTTCACGTGTTCCAGAACCAATGTTATGAATAACCAAAGGTGTTTTTGACAACATTGTGGTTTTATTTGAAATGATACCAATGTGGGTTAAGCCTTTACCTAAATCCCATGCCACGATATCACCTGCTTGATACTTTTGATCATTCACTTGATAACCTTGACGCTGAAAATAGGTCATGATATTTGGAACCCGTCGATGATCAATATTTCGATCGGTTGCTTTTAAACCCCACTTTTGTGGATATTTTTTAAAATTGGCTTTCATATCTTCATGAATACGTTGTTGTAAATCTATCCCTTGATGGCGTAAGGCACGAATGACCACATCTGTACATACGCCTTTGATCAATGGAACATCACCCATTGGATAAGATAATTGAGTATAAGCAGGATCATAATAAAGTGTTTTTAAAATCTGAGAACGTGCATCATTTACCAGTTTTTCAGATTGAAATGCCCAAATTTGCACACTCTGTAAGCAAAGCAAAACCATTAAAAATAATGAATTGAAAAATTTTATTATCATTTTTTAACTCTATATAAAATTCAAAGAAATAAGGAGCCGTAGCTCCTTAGAATATTAACTTATTGTTTGATCACAAGTAAGCGTTCTTCCTGCATATCACCAATTGCAGACTGGATCCCCTCACGACCTAAACCCGAATCTTTCACACCACCATATGGCATATTATCAACTCTGAAGGTGGGTATATCATTGATAATTACCCCGCCCACGTGTAAATGATCCCATGCATAAAGCATCTTATTGAGATTTTGAGTATATACACCAGCTTGTAAACCAAAGCGACCTTGGTTAATCACTTCGATACCTTTCTCAAATGTTTTATATTTTTCTAAAATTGCCACAGGGCCAAATGCTTCATTTTGATAAATTTCAAGAGATTCATCGACATTTTCAAGCAAAGTTGGTTCAAATAAAACCCCTTTTAAAGTGCCACCAATTAAGATTTTCGCACCCTTTTTCTCCGCTTTATCTACCCATTTTTTTAAACGAATCGCTTCTGCTTCTTTGATCATTGGGCCCACTATCGTGGTTTCTACATGGGGATCTGCCGCAGATACTTTTTTCAATTTTGCTAAGATTTTTTTTCTAAATTCTATATAAATATCAGCATGGACTAAAATTCGTTGCACACTAATACACACCTGTCCCGCATGACCATATGCACCACCAATTACTCGATCAATCAATGCATCACTTATTTCTGTATCAGGTTCAATTAAAACAGCTGCATTCCCCCCCAATTCGAGGGTTACTTTTTTGCGACCAGCACGTGCTTTCATATCCCAACCCACTTGATCAGAACCGGTAAAGCTGAGCAGCTTAAAGCGATCATCCGTCACTAACACATCAGCATGTTCTCGTGGACAAGGCAAAATTGAAAATGCGCCTTTTGGTAAATCTGTTTCAGCCAAAATTTCTGCGATTTTTAATGCGGAAATTGGAGTCAAACTTGCTGGTTTTAATACAAATGGACAACCCGCTGCAATTGCTGGTGCAATTTTATGTGCTGTTAAATTCAAAGGAAAATTAAACGGACTGATCAGAGACACTGCACCAATCGGCACATGTTGTACCATTCCTCGATATGCAGAAGCCGCAGCGGTTACAGCCAAGGGCATTAAATGACCATCATTAATTGTGGAGACTGCATCTGCCGCGAGCTGGAAAGTATTAATCAGCCTTTCAACCTCAGCTGCTGCAGCAAGTTTAGGCTTTCCACCTTCGATAATTAAAATTTGGGTTAATTCTTCACGCAGCTCTTTAAAACGCTGAACACAATGTAACAGTATTTTTTGCTTCTGAAATGGTTTTAAAGCAGCCATTTCTTTCTCTGCTTTCACAGCTGCACTGATGGCTTTTTCTAAAATTTTTGCATCCGCTAAAGCCACTTTTGCATAAATTTTCCCTGAAAATTTATCATGAACTTCAAGCCATTGTCCTGATTTAATCGCTTTATTGGCGACATAAAGTGGGAATTCAATCACTGCTTGATCAATAGAATCACTCATCCTACACCCTCGATTTAATCTTTTTAATAATGCAAAATTTGATAAACCCCTATATCATGCCTTCAGTTGGTACAGTATTGAAATGTATTTAAGTAACAAAAATATAGGATGAAAAATCATTTCATCAAGAAGGACATATGAAATCTATTCAATTACCCTTATTTATCGCAGCCCTAAGTCTAAGTTCATTTGCTCAAGCTGATTTTATTGGTTTAAAAGGTGATATTAGTTATTGGAGTATTGGTGGAGATTCTCAAATCAACCACAAAACATCCAGTCTATCCAACAAAACGGGGACAGATAATTTATTATTAGATCCTTATACTGGACTAAACGCAAAACATGATTTAGATACCAAAGGCACAATTCAAGCCTCTGTTGCTTTTGAGCACCCGATTCCAATCATTCCCAATGTAAAATTAAAATATACCAAGTTAGATACTGAAACTGAGTCTAATAATGAGTTTGCTAAAACTAAAATTGATTTAGACCATACAGATCTTATTCTTTACTATGAAATCTTAGACAACATTGTAAAAGCTGATGTCGGTGTAGGGGCAACTAAACTCAACGGTACTGTAAAGCAATTTTCACAAAATGTTGATGTTGATGAATATGCACCGATCCTTTATGCAGAGGCTGGCGCAAAACTACCATTTACAGGTTTAAGTGCAAAAGCTGAGGCGACTTATACCAATGTCAATGATGTAAAAATCACGGATGCTCAGGCTGAGATTCAATATGATTTTGTTAAATCTATTGTCTTAGATCTTGGTGCGAAAGTGGGTTACCGTGTTTTAAATATCGAACTCAGTGATTTAGATAACCGTGATATGAAATTTAATTTTAAAGGGCCTTATATTGGTTTAAATGCCCATTTTTAATAGAGAATACCCGTTTATGATCATGTAAGCTTTTTCTTACATGGTCTGCCGAATTATGCGTATAGGCAGAACAGCTAAATTTTAATACTATAAACACATCAGGAAACAGGAAGTTTCCATTAAAACAAGAATAAGATAGGACAATAACGCAGGATAGCGAAAGGTACGACAGGAGTTATACCTCAGAACCAATACAAAAAACCTCAGGCATGGATGTCTGAGGTTTTTTATTTTGAATACACTAAAAACAATTAAAGAAAAAAACTTACCACTTCATAAAAGCCATTCCTTCAATAGCATCAATTTGAATCAGTTCAGTTTGTTTTTGAACCAGTTTAATCGCTTCATGCAAACTTATTGTTTTTGTATAAGAGCCTTTTTGATCAGGAACAGGAATATCTGCATCTAATGAATAATCATCATTAACGATAAACTGTAAAGTATGATCATTTTTATCAACGATCCCTAAAAAGTTTTCTGGCCTGATTAACACAGATTGCATTAGTTCGATGATTTCATCGATAGATGCATACTGATTTTGAGTGGGTAAAACCTCTTCACCATCATAATCTGTAAAGAAAAATTGGAAAATCAACATATTATTAACTGTTTTTATCGTAATACTTTAATTTTTAGCATAAAGAGACAGCTGGTTCAATAGCTCGACTCTTTCTATATCTCTTACTTCAATGATGATCATGATGAGGAATACAGAAAATAAGTTCAGTTTCATCAATGCACAAGCTTAATCAGCCATCAATTAGCTCAATATAACGAGATCTATTTTATTTCGATAATAAACACTACAAATCCCACGCATAAAAAAACACCCCGCTCTCGCTAGAGATCGGGGTGTTTTAGATTTAAAAGCTGGCGATGACTTACTCTCACATGGGTAACCCCACACTACCATCAGCGCTAAGAGGTTTCACTTCTGAGTTCGGGAAGGGATCAGGTGGTTCACTCTTGCTATTGTCGCCAGCAAACTGTTATGGACTTGTTCGGGTCTTATTTAAATGCCTTACTTCGTACCAAATGAGTTATTAACAGAACATTTGAGTTGAATAGTTTAACTAGCTTTACAACTAAATCAAGTATGTTTGATCTTTTATGAATCAAATGATGCTTCGTATACAACTGCTTGGGTGTTGTATAGTCAAGCCTCACGAGCAATTAGTATTGGTCAGCTTCATGCGTCACCGCACTTCCACATCCAACCTATCAACGTCGTAGTCTTCAACGGCTCTTTAGAGGACATAAAGTCCTAGGGAAATCTTATCTTGAGGTAGGCTTCCCGCTTAGATGCTTTCAGCGGTTATCCCTTCCGAACATAGCTACCCGGCGATGCGACTGGCGTCACAACCGGTACACCAGAGGTTCGTCCACTCTGGTCCTCTCGTACTAGGAGCAGATCCTCTCAAATTTCCAACGCCCACGGTAGATAGGGACCGAACTGTCTCACGACGTTCTAAACCCAGCTCGCGTACCTCTTTAAATGGCGAACAGCCATACCCTTGGGACCTGCTTCAGCCCCAGGATGAGATGAGCCGACATCGAGGTGCCAAACACCGCCGTCGATATGAACTCTTGGGCGGTATCAGCCTGTTATCCCCAGAGTACCTTTTATCCGTTGAGCGATGGCCCTTCCATACAGAACCACCGGATCACTAAGACCTACTTTCGTACCTGCTCGACTTGTGGGTCTCGCAGTTAAGCGCGCTTTTGCCTTTATACTCTACGCGTGATTTCCGACCACGCTGAGCGCACCTTCGTACTCCTCCGTTACTCTTTAGGAGGAGACCGCCCCAGTCAAACTACCCACCAGACATGGTCCTCGTCCCGGATAACGGGACAGAGTTAGAACCTCAATATTACCAGGGTGGTATTTCAAGGATGGCTCCATAGCAACTGGCGTCACTACTTCAAAGCCTCCCACCTATCCTACACAAGTAAGATCAAAGTTCAATGTCAAGCTGCAGTAAAGGTTCACGGGGTCTTTCCGTCTAGCCGCGGGTACACCGCATCTTCACGGCGATTTCGATTTCACTGAGCCTCTGCTGGAGACAGCGCCCCCATCATTATGCCATTCGTGCAGGTCGGAACTTACCCGACAAGGAATTTCGCTACCTTAGGACCGTTATAGTTACGGCCGCCGTTTACTGGGGCTTCGATCAAGAGCTTCGCTTACGCTAACCCCATCAATTAACCTTCCAGCACCGGGCAGGCATCACACCCTATACGTCCACTTTCGTGTTTGCAGAGTGCTATGTTTTTAATAAACAGTTGCAGGGGCCTGGTTTCTGTGGCTGCCAATAGCTCAAGGAGCAAGTCCTATCACCGTCAGCAGCGTACCTTCTCCCGAAGTTACGGTACCATTTTGCCTAGTTCCTTCAGCAGAGTTCTCTCAAGCGCTTTGGTCTACTCGACCTGACCACCTGTGTCGGTTTAGGGTACGATTCCTGTGTAACTGAAGCTTAGAGACTTTTCCTGGAAGCATAGTATCAGCCACTTCGCTAGTAAACTAGCTTGCTATCAGCTCTCAGCATAGAGCACCCCGGATTTGCCTAAGATGCATGCCTACTGCCTTTCACCTGGACAACCAACGCCAGGCTGACTTAACTTTCTCCGTCCTCTCATCGCATTACACAGAAGTATTGGAATATTAACCAATTTCCCATCGACTACGCCTCTCGGCCTCGCCTTAGGGGTCGACTCACCCAGCCCCGATTAACGTTGGACTGGAACCCTTGGTCTTTCAGCGAACGGGTTTTTCACCCGTTTTGTCGTTACTCACGTCAGCATTCGCACTTCTGATACCTCCAGCATACTTCTCAATACACCTTCATCGGCTTACAGAACGCTCCCCTACCACGTATACATAGTATACATCCGCAGCTTCGGCATATAGTTTTAGCCCCGTTACATCTTCCGCGCAGGCCGACTCGACTAGTGAGCTATTACGCTTTCTTTAAAGGGTGGCTGCTTCTAAGCCAACCTCCTAGCTGTCTATGCCTTCCCACATCGTTTCCCACTTAACTATAATTTGGGGGCCTTAGCTGGCGGTCTGGATTGTTTTCCTCTTGACTACGGACGTTAGCACCCGCAGTCTGTCTCCCGGATAGTACTCATAGGTATTCGGAGTTTGCATCGGTTTGGTAAGTCGGGATGACCCCCTAGCCGAAACAGTGCTCTACCCCCTATGGTATTCGTCCGAGGCGCTACCTAAATAGCTTTCGGGGAGAACCAGCTATCACCGAGTTTGATTAGCCTTTCACCCCTATCCACAAGTCATCCCCTGGCTTTTCAACGACAGTGGGTTCGGTCCTCCAGTTAGTGTTACCCAACCTTCAACCTGCTCATGGATAGATCACCCGGTTTCGGGTCTATACCCAGCAACTAAACGCCCTATTAAGACTCGATTTCTCTACGGCTCCCCTATGCGGTTAACCTTGCTACTGAATATAAGTCGCTGACCCATTATACAAAAGGTACGCAGTCACCGAACAAGTCGGCTCCCACTGCTTGTATGCATGCGGTTTCAGGATCTATTTCACTCCCCTCACAGGGGTTCTTTTCGCCTTTCCCTCACGGTACTGGTTCACTATCGGTCAGTCAGGAGTATTTAGCCTTGGAGGATGGTCCCCCCATATTCAGACAAGGTTTCACGTGCCTCGCCCTACTCGTCATCATTATATGTGCCCTTTCGTGTACGGGACTATCACCCTCTACGGTAGCACTTCCCAGAGCTTTCCGCTAAAACACATATAACTTAATGGGCTGATCCCCGTTCGCTCGCCGCTACTGAGGGAATCTCAATTGATTTCTTTTCCTAAGGGTACTGAGATGTTTCACTTCCCCTCGTTCGCCTCGCATGACTATGTATTCATCATGCGATACCTACCTTATGGTAAGTGGGTTTCCCCATTCAGAAATCTCCGGATCACAGGATATTTGCCGCCTCCCCGAAGCTTATCGCAGGCTATTACGTCTTTCATCGCCTCTGACTGCCAAGGCATCCACCACATGCACTTAATTACTTGACTATACAACCCCAAACAGTCGTTAATCCCTACAAGGAGGATCAACAATGTGAACTTAATCACTTCTATTTGTTGCCTGTGAACTTAATCACCATACAGCTTCAATTTAATTCATATACCAAAACGCTTGATTCAGTTTTATCGCTAGTGCTCATTTCATTCAATATTAACAATTACTTGCTAACATCAACTAAAACGAGTTTAAACAATTATTTCAACTCAAATATATTCTGTTAATGATTCACTACCGCCTCGTCAGCGAGTAGTTAACTGTGATAAATCACAGAACTTAATAAGCTATCTGCTTACTAAGTTCTGTAATCACTTAGTCTTTATATAGTGGTGGAGACTAACGGAGTCGAACCGTTGACCTCCTGCGTGCAAAGCAGGCGCTCTACCAACTAAGCTAAGTCCCCAGCTTAAGATCTTAATATATCTGCTCTTCTGTGTTCAGTAGACTTGGTGGGTCTGACAAGACTTGAACTTGTGACCCCACGCTTATCAAGCGTGTGCTCTAACCAACTGAGCTACAGACCCTCAGATACATCAATGAAGAACAACTTGTTGTGGATTCTTACCAATCGTCAATCTTTCGTTAAGGAGGTGATCCAGCCGCAGGTTCCCCTACGGCTACCTTGTTACGACTTCACCCCAGTCATCGGCCACACCGTGGTAAGCGTCCTCCTTACGGTTAGACTACCTACTTCTGGTGCAACAAACTCCCATGGTGTGACGGGCGGTGTGTACAAGGCCCGGGAACGTATTCACCGCGGCATTCTGATCCGCGATTACTAGCGATTCCGACTTCATGGAGTCGAGTTGCAGACTCCAATCCGGACTACGATCGGCTTTTTGAGATTAGCATCCTATCGCTAGGTAGCAACCCTTTGTACCGACCATTGTAGCACGTGTGTAGCCCTGGTCGTAAGGGCCATGATGACTTGACGTCGTCCCCGCCTTCCTCCAGTTTGTCACTGGCAGTATCCTTAAAGTTCCCACCCGAAGTGCTGGCAAATAAGGAAAAGGGTTGCGCTCGTTGCGGGACTTAACCCAACATCTCACGACACGAGCTGACGACAGCCATGCAGCACCTGTATGTAAGTTCCCGAAGGCACCAATCCATCTCTGGAAAGTTCTTACTATGTCAAGACCAGGTAAGGTTCTTCGCGTTGCATCGAATTAAACCACATGCTCCACCGCTTGTGCGGGCCCCCGTCAATTCATTTGAGTTTTAGTCTTGCGACCGTACTCCCCAGGCGGTCTACTTATCGCGTTAGCTGCGCCACTAAAGCCTCAAAGGCCCCAACGGCTAGTAGACATCGTTTACGGCATGGACTACCAGGGTATCTAATCCTGTTTGCTCCCCATGCTTTCGTACCTCAGCGTCAGTATTAGGCCAGATGGCTGCCTTCGCCATCGGTATTCCTCCAGATCTCTACGCATTTCACCGCTACACCTGGAATTCTACCATCCTCTCCCATACTCTAGCTTCCCAGTATCGAATGCAATTCCCAAGTTAAGCTCGGGGATTTCACATCCGACTTAAAAAGCCGCCTACGCACGCTTTACGCCCAGTAAATCCGATTAACGCTCGCACCCTCTGTATTACCGCGGCTGCTGGCACAGAGTTAGCCGGTGCTTATTCTGCGAGTAACGTCCACTCATCTTGGGTATTAACCAAGAGAGCCTCCTCCTCGCTTAAAGTGCTTTACAACCATAAGGCCTTCTTCACACACGCGGCATGGCTGGATCAGGGTTCCCCCCATTGTCCAATATTCCCCACTGCTGCCTCCCGTAGGAGTCTGGGCCGTGTCTCAGTCCCAGTGTGGCGGATCATCCTCTCAGACCCGCTACAGATCGTCGCCTTGGTAGGCCTTTACCCCACCAACTAGCTAATCCGACTTAGGCTCATCTATTAACGCAAGGTCACAAGTGATCCCCTGCTTTCCCCCGTAGGGCGTATGCGGTATTAGCATCCCTTTCGAGATGTTGTCCCCCATTAATAGGCAGATTCCTAAGTATTACTCACCCGTCCGCCGCTAGGTCAATTACCGAAGCAATCTCCCCCGCTCGACTTGCATGTGTTAAGCCTGCCGCCAGCGTTCAATCTGAGCCATGATCAAACTCTTCAGTTAAAAATCATTAGTGACTTAAGGTCACAATTCTGGCTCATCAATGTACTGACAAATTCTCTCAAATAAACTTCGAGTAATTTAAACCAATCAATTAATGATAATATTTCGATTAATCAATCAGTAAAAATCCACACAAGTTGTTCTTCATATTCTCTTAATGATTAATTTATCACTTCGTCAGTGATAAATAAGACGCAATAAACATTTAACAACTTAACCCTCTAAGCTAAGTTCGTTTGCTGTATCGCGTCGGGATGAGCTCATTATAGGGCAATTTCTTACACACGCAAGTGCTTTTAACTGATTGTTTTATTGAGTGTTGTATTTTTATGCACTGTTTTGGTTCATTTTTAGGCTTTTTGTCGCGTAAGCTTTTAATATTAAAGCAGAAATATGAACAAAATATTTCTGCTTTATTTTTTAACTATTTTTTCACATTTGTTTTTATTGTTTGAATACTGATGATTTTTACAGCTTGTTTAGGTACATCTTGGTGCATACCCACTGTTTGTGTTGGTGTCTGTACGATTTTATCGACGATATCCAGTCCTTGTGTCACCTTACCAAATACGGCGTACCCAGGGTTTCCAGCAGACTTATTTAAAAAGTCGTTATTTGCAACATTAATAAAGAATTGACTGGTTGCAGAGTTTGGCGCATTAGTCCTTGCCATAGCCAAAGTCCCACGAACGTTCTTTAAGCCATTGCTAGATTCATTCTGGATCGCTGGTTGAGTCGCCTTCTCTTTCATGTTGCTATCAAAGCCACCGCCTTGAATCATAAAACCAGGGATAACACGATGGAAAATGGTGCCGTTGTAAAATTGACTATTTACATAGCTCTTAAAATTTTTTACTGATATCGGTGCTTGATCATCATAAAGCTCTATATTGATGTTGCCTAAATTGGTTTTAATTTGCATATCTGTATTGGCGAACGCTTGATTCACTAAAACCACTAAAGCAAGACCGATGCCTATTTTTTTGATCATTCTCTTTTCCTTAAACATTTTAAATTAATAAGCCTCTCATAGTAGTCTGCTTTTATTCTGTTGAAAAATGACATTTAAACACGTTTACCAATACTCAACAGTATTCACGACTATATCTATATAGCTGTCATAAACCTTATTGGTTGTTGAATATGTTGATGATGCTTTATCAACAAAAGAACTGTATGGATAAATCCGTGTGCTTAGCCTTTATAGAACAATTATTCTTATTTGATTATTTTTTAATCAGTCACTTTTGTTCCACGTGAAACAAAAGTGACTTGTACAAGTGGATATTATGTTATTGCTTATCCCAGAATTTACGGAACTCTTTACTCATCTCTATAACGTATTTTTTAGCTTTACGTGAAACAGGGGTTAAGTTAATAAATCCGTGGGTTTGATCTTCATAATCATGATAATGAACCTTTACCCCATTTTGACGTAACTTATAAGCATAGATTTTACCTTCATCATGCAAAAGATCATGTCCAGCCGTTACTACAAATGCAGGAGCAAGTTTCTTTAGCTGGCCATTGGTCGGTGAAATGATTGGATCATCCAATGCCATATTAAAACGCGTCGCATAATAGTCGGTCACATAATCAATATCTGAGCCTGTCAACACCAAGCCATCTTTATAAGCAAAGAAAGATGGATGTCGACTCTTAAAATCAACGGCAGGATAAATCAAGAACTGGGCTTGAGGCGCAAACACTGTATTGACTGTGCGTTGTGCAACAACAGCGCTAATATTTCCGCCCGCGCTATCTCCTGCAACCGCAATCCGGTTTTTGAGAATTTTAAATTGACGGCGATTTTGATACACCCAAGCCAAAGCATCTTCACAAGATTGAATTAAGTCACGTGGGCCAACTTCAGGTGCGAGTGGATATTCAATACTTAAAACCTGAACTTTTGCATGAGCAGCAATTAAGCGACACACTTCATCATGGGTGTCTACACTACCCACCACAAAACCACCGCCATGATAAAATACAATCATTGGCAATTTTTTATTTGGTGCAGGATGGTAATGGCGTGCATAGACGCTGCCACTTTGTAGCGGAAGACGAATATCTTCAACAAATTGGATATGGGTCGGTTTGTTTATAATAGATTGCATTTGTGATTCAAATTGCTTTCTAGAGCGCTCTACATCTGCGCCAATAAAACCCACTTTGCCCTGTTTAAGTTGAGCTGCCATCAAACATTTGGTGAAACTATCCAATTGAGGAAACTGGTACGGGTAACCCAATAACTTGGTTAATGACTCTTGAGCAAATGTAGGCAAACGATCTAAAGCCCTACCTGCCGAACCCTGCCCTTTTTCGACTAAATCATGAATACTACGTTGAAAAGCAACCATTACGCTTCTTCCTTAAATGTTCAAATTCTTCATATTGTCTACATGATCAGGTATCGACTGACTATAATCTTATACAAGTCTCATCATCGATATACAAATATAATTTTTAAATACGCTAATCTGAGTTAAATGACTTGTCATTGACTATTTTGCTATATCTGAATTTTTTTTTGCTATTTTGCTTGTTAAATGGAGACAACTTATGGCTATAAAAGCATTAATTGTTTCATTCATAACATCTATTATTGCTGTTGGTTGTGTTGCATTTCCTGAAGATGGTTATGACTCTCGCGGCTATGGGCAACCCGTATATCGAGATTATGGCTATGGACAACGTTATGATCCAAGATATGACCGAAACAATGATCGCCAACGTTGGGAACGCGAGCGAGCTTATCGTTTACAACAAATGCGCATTGAACAAGAACGGCGCCAAAAGAACTGGGATAAACAACGTTGGCAATATGAACAAGCCAAACGTGATCAAATGAAAAAGCAGCAATGGGAACAACATAGAAAAGATTGGAACAATAAATCAAATCGTGACCATCGCTGGGACAATAGACCTGATCAAAAACAGTGGCAACAGCGTGATCGTCAAAATCAACAACAGCAACGTGATAAAAGACGTGATGAGCGTAAAAAGAGAGATCAAAACCAAGATTAATCTTCAAGAATCTGGGGCTAACCCAGATTCTTTTGTCTTTTTAGCAAACAATTTATTCATTTATAAAAGCAAAAGTAATGATTTTCCTCAGTAATTAATAGCTTCTGGCATTTCTTCTTTGCTGAGGAAATTTTGTCATTTGGGTCATTGCGAACTGACTCATTTCAAGTAATGATTTCAATAACATCAATTCATCATTGAACTCGAACAATTGATTTGGAAAATCGATTGTTCAGAATAGATCATGTTGGGTTTAGCAATAAACAATTTTCTAAACTAGATACATTTTTGATGTCACAAAGTTCTATTGGTCGAGGCTCTTCGATTCAATTGAACATGAATAATATTGATCATGGAAAGGAAAAAAATAATGAAATGGTCTAACGCTCTCATTGCTGCTGCGGGTCTTTTGCTTGCAACATCTGCCACTCAAGCAAAACAAGTCATGTGTGTTTTTGATTTAGTGGGTAAAAATGGTGATGTTTTTACCTTAATGAAAGATTATCAACTTGCAGCGAAAAACTGGGGTGCGGATCTGGAATTAAAAGTGAATTCAAATGAATCTGTTATTGCAGAAGATTTTAAAGCGGGTAAATGTGATGCTGTCAGTATCACAGGTATGCGTGGCCGCCAATTTAATAGTTTCACCGGCTCTTTAGATGCAATTGGTGCGATTCCAGATCTCAATCTCGCGGTAAAAGTCATGCAAGGCTTAGCAAATCCAAACTTTGCAAAATACATGACCAGTGGTAAATATGAAGTTGTTGGTGTTATTCCAGTAGGTGATGCTTTCCTGATGGTCAATGATCGCAATATCAATACCGTTGCAAAAGCAGCGGGTAAAAAAATTGCGGTACTCGACTATGACCAAGCACAAAAAATTATGGTTCAACAAATTGGTGCTCAAGCAGTTGCCGCGGATGTTACAAATTTTGGCAGTAAATTCAATAATGGTCAGGTTGATATTATTGGTGCACCTGCAGCGGTATTTAAACCTTTAGAGTTGCATAAGGGTTTAGGAACCAAAGGCGCTATTGTGAATTACCCACTGCTACAAGTCACAGGTAATATCATCATTCGTCCAGATAAATTTCCTGCTGGTTATGGTCAAAAATCTCGTGATTGGATTAAAACGCAATTGCCTCGTGCAAACACCATCATTGGAAAAATGAAAGCAGATATTCCGGCGAAATACTGGATGCAAGTTCCAGATGGTGATAAGCCTGGTTATCAAAAACTCATGCGTGAATCGCGTATCAGCTTGACCAAACAAGGCGTTTATAACAAACAAATGATGAAAATCCTTTGGCAATTCCGTTGTAAAAACGATCCGAAAAACTTTGAATGTGCGCTACAAGATGAGAACTACAAATAATTCTAGATTAAATCCGATAAATTTAGTCTGAATTTACTTTAAAGTTCACTCACTGACCATATATTGAGTATGTTATACTGAATATATGGTCTTTTCATTTAAGCCATTTGAAATCTGAGGAACAATATCATGACCGCCCAAGCACTTGAGCTGACTGACAATGCTGCAAATAAAGTTCGCCAACTTCGTGATAGCGAAGGTAATCAAGATCTGATGTTACGTGTCTATGTAACGGGTGGCGGCTGTTCAGGATTTTCTTATGGATTTAACTTTGCCGAAAGTATGAATGAAGATGATGCTGAATTTATAAATGGTGATGTAAAAATGTTGGTTGACTCGTTGAGTTATCAATATCTCGTCGGTTCTAAAGTTGACTATATTGAAGGCTTAGAAGGCTCACGTTTTATTGTAGAAAACCCGAATGCAACAACAACTTGTGGTTGTGGTTCATCATTCTCCATTTAATTTAAACTATATTTTGAATCAAATCGTGCCCTCTTCTTATGAGGGCATTTTTATGGTTGAGAAATCAATGTTAAATCGTTTCTAAAATATGTTGGCTCAATTGTTTTGCATTCTGCACTGGTATCCAATGCGTCGCATCCATCACAATTTCTTTATAAGCTGCTTTTACATAATGATGATTTAAGGCAACGCTTTTAGAACCGATCGCTGAGTCATGTTTGCCCCAAATAAATAAAGTCGGCACACAAACCGGTTGGGTTAAGTTTTTATTTGAACTAAATGGAAGTCCCCGATACCAATTTAATGCAGAACTTAGACGCTTTTCCACCACGATGTCTTGTTGGAAATCTTCGAGTTGTTTTGCGGTCATTCCTGAATCTTTTAATAAACCCAGACCCAACTTTGGTAGTTTCTCAAATAATAATTCTGGAATTTTAGGTAACTGGAATAAACCAATATAGTAAGATTTTAACAATTGATTACTGCTTAACATTGAACGCATAAATGCAGCTTTATGCGGTACAGAAATCGTAATCAAATGTTTTATTTTTTCAGGATAGCGTTGTGCAACATCCCAAGCAACCACTGCCCCCCAATCATGTCCAACTAAATAAACCTGTTGTTGGATCATATCGATTAAAGCATTTACATCTTCAACCAAAGCAGAACTTCTATAATCACGGCGGTTTTGCGGTTGTGCACCTAAACTATAACCACGTTGATTAACAGCAAAAGTACGATAACCGTTTTGATTCAAGATCTCTGCAGTTTCTTGCCAGCTTTTATTGGTTTCAGGAAAACCATGTAACAAGACAAAAGGCTGCCCATCTAAAGGACCCGAATCTATCACATCAAAGCTAAAACCCTCTCTTTGAAATGATTCTATGCGCTGTTTCTGTATCGCTAAGTTCATTGTGATCTCAGTTTTAATTTTTATTGATAGTGGAAGCTTATGCGCTATTTTTTAACAGCAGTAAAGGACAATCTCAGCGCTAAACAGGTCGATCATTGTTCTACAAAATATCTCAGGCTACTAAGCAAAAAATGAATTCTCTTTTTAAAGAACAATAATCAGTAGTCGTTATAGATCAGCAAAATTTATCCTATTCTGGTTGCATTCATTTGTTTTTTTTACAGCGCATTTGTTCTTGTGTAAATATTGATTACTAAGGTGTATCACTCACCTTAGCAATCATTTCAGTTTTAAACTGCCGTAATCGTGCCTAAGATACGATAGCCTTTTGCCCCCGTAACAGCAGGTAGGTTGCCACTCAACTGTTGGTCAAAACGCATTGCGAGCCACGCAAATGCAGTTGCCTCTACCCATGTCGGTGCTAAGCCCAGTGCAGAAGTCGATTGTACAGACCAATTGTGCTTACGTAGACGCCAACGGAGTTGTTCAAGTAGATGTGAGTTATAAGCACCTCCACCGCAAACATAGACCTCACCCGTATCTAGAGGCGAACGATAAATGGCTTTCTTGATGGCACGTGTCGTGAGTTTCATCAACGTTGCCTGAATATTTTCAGGGGTATCTTCTAATTCATCATATTCTAAATCATTGCGCCAATCTAAAATCTGCTCATCTAACCATTCCAAGTTAAAGTCTTCACGCCCTGTACTTTTTGGAGGTTCTTTAGAGAAGTATTCATTTGATTGAAGGCGATCTAACAATGAACGTATCGGTTGACCATAAGCTGCCCAATTGCCATTTTCGTCATAAGGTTGCCCAGTATAACGATGACACCACGCATCCATAAGAATATTGGCAGGACCTGTATCAAAACCATAAACATTCTGCTCATCACCAGCAGGCAGCATGCTGACATTGGCAATCCCCCCTAAATTGAGAATCACTCGATGAATGGTTGAATGTTGGAATAAAGCTTGATGAAACGCTGGAACTAGAGGAGCACCCTGCCCACCTGCCGCCATATCACGACGACGAAAATCTGAAATCACAGGAATTTGAGTAATTTCCGTAATAATATTTGGATCACCAATTTGTAAAGTAAACCCGTGTTCTGGGCGATGCCGAATAGTTTGTCCATGACAACCAATCGCTTTAATTTGGCTTTTATCTAAATTATTTTCTTGTATAAGTTGGTTAATGCCATTGCCAATCATGGTTGCAAGAGCGACATCCGCCTTACCCATTCGATCGATTTCATTATCATCAGGTAAGGTCAATGCCATCAATTCATCGCGTAAATGAGGATCAAAAGCCACTGTAAGCGTGGCATGGATATGTAAAGGATCAAATGAAGCAGCAACAAAATCGACGCCATCCATGCTGGTTCCAGTCATTACGCCAATATAGATTGTTGTCATGAGATATTCTTCGCCTGCATTATGCTGAAAAAATGTTAGTATATCGCACAAATAGTCTAACTGAAGTATTTGGGTTTTTGTAATGTCAAATTTCCTGCCGGCTGAAGAACAACTTGCCCTCATTCGCCGAGGCACTCACGAAATTATTTCTGAAGAAGATCTTCTGAAGAAACTAAAAGAAAATCGTCCTTTAAAAATTAAAGCAGGATTTGATCCAACTGCCCCAGATTTACATTTGGGTCATACTGTTTTAATTAACAAATTAAAAGCGTTTCAAGATCTTGGTCATGATGTCACATTCTTGATTGGTGATTATACCGCCATGATTGGTGACCCAACAGGTAAGAGTGCGACTCGTCCACCGCTATCGCGTGAACAAGTTTTAGAAAATGCCAAAACATATCAAGAACAAGTGTTTAAAATTCTTGATCCAAATAAAACCAAAGTTCGTTTTAACTCTGAGTGGTTTGCAACAAAAACCGCTGCGGATTTGATTCAATTGGCTTCGCAGCAAACTGTTGCGCGTATGCTCGAACGTGATGACTTTACTAAACGCTATAATAGCCATCAACCGATTGCTATTCATGAGTTTTTATATCCTTTGGTTCAAGGTTACGACTCTATCGCGCTTGAAGCCGATGTTGAGCTTGGTGGTACAGACCAGACTTTTAACTTACTCATGGGGCGTACTCTTCAAGGTCGTTATGATCAAGAAGCTCAAGTGTGTATTACCGTACCGATCCTAGAAGGATTGGATGGCGTTAATAAAATGTCGAAGTCTTTAGGCAACTATATTGGTGTATTTGATGCCCCTGGCGCAATGTACCAAAAAGTATTGTCTATGCCTGACAGCTTGATTGAGCGCTATTTTGAATTACTCAGCTTTAAGTCTATGGACGAAATTGATGTTCTTCTCAAAGAAATGGCTGAAGGTCGTAATCCGCAAGACATTAAGAAAATTCTTGCACTTGAGTTGGTTGAACGCTTCCATGGCGCAGAAGCTGCTGAACATGCACATAAAGGTGCGGGTAACTTAATCACAGAAGGCGAGCTACCTGAAGGTACGCCTGAAGTGACTATTTCTCGTGGTGAATACAATGGAGAAATCTCGATTGTGTCTATTTTACGTGCCGCAGGCTTAACCAAAAATTCAGCACAATCTAAAGATGCTGTTTCACGTGGAGCCGTAAAAGTAGATTGGGAAGTTGTGGATGCAAACTTCACTGTGAAAGAAAATGTCACTCTAGTCATTCAGGCAAGTAAAAAAGCCATTGCAAAAGTGACCTTTACCGATTAATCCCGTTTAAGCCAATAAAACCAGAAAAGCCATCAACATTGATGGCTTTTTTTATTGAATAAATTTATTCACCTGCAAGTGAACATTCAAAGTTAGTGCGATCTACCGTACAGCGTGCTTTTTTCAGTACCGACATCATCACAGGATCGTACACCCCTCTTTTTGTTAACTCAATCCGCCCTTCTCGCAATAATTTCTGATAACGGAGTGCATCATCCTTGGACACATTTAATTTATATTTTGCTGGTATTTCAGCTTCCATTTTTTCTATTTTCTTAAATGAACTTGGTAACTGCTTCACAGCCCACTCACGTGACTTAATACCAAAACCTTCTGGAAATTGCTCAGGTTTAATAATTAAATCGGCAGTCACATTCACTACGGGATAAGTAAACATTGCACCATTGCTACCTAAACCTTTATAAATTTCCAATGGTTTATAGGCATAGGCTGGTGAAGCAATCGCATCCACCTCACCATCATTAAATTTTTTCACAAAATTAAAAATATCAGAAGGAACCCCGATTGCCCCTACACGCTCAACGGCAACCTTTTGTGCAAGATCATAATGCAGATAGGCAAACTTTTTACCTTTGCCCTTTTCCAAAGTATTCATTGCGCGATCTTTAACAAAGATATAAGCAATACCAATCGGGGTAATCATTGCCAATTCATATTTGACCCCATTTTTTTCAGAAACCAATCTTTTTGCATTGCGTTTATCCAAGGCATAGTTGATCGCTCTTCTGGCAATTTCATTGTTGGGAATTCCTCCCAAAGCATCAATAGATCCACCAAATTTATTGTATTCACGTGAACGCATCGTGGTCATTGCCGCGGCATCACATTTATTGGTTTTAAAATTTTTATCCACGGCTTCTTCTGACTGATACATCGTTAAATTAATATCAGCGCCCCATGCTTTGGCTGCTAAAGCCCATTCTTCCATGAGTTTATAAGATTCACCCGCCTTACCCAGTAAATCAAACACACACACATTTTGTTTTGCCTGTAGCAGAGGTGAAAAAAAAACTGAAAAAACAATCGGTAAATATCCTATTTTATTCATCATCTAACGTCCATATTTTTATAAATAGATTTATCCTTGTAGATGTAAAAGCAATCCGAGTCTTTTACTTTAACTACACATTTTTAAGTGATACTGTGATTAATTCTACATAAATTGGATATTTTGTGTTAGTTTTTTAACCAACTTTTAGATGAAATAACAATTCAACGCAAAATTCTGATAAAAATAAGTGGCTGATCTGATTTGATTGAGCGATTGTTTATTGAGTGGTTTTATAATTAAAATATTCTAACTATTGCTGCTGGTTTGGGAGATATGCGCATTTTTTCATTGAAGCATTCACAATAAAGCATTGTTTGTTTTTTGAATTGGTCCTATTTACCCAATTTATTGTGCATTTCACTCAAGAAAAGACATTTTGTCACTTCTTTTATCAAATACATTTTTTGAACTCTACCATTTATCCTTTACTATACCGCATCCGATATTCAATAGTCAGTTTCCTATGATTCAGTTAGACCAACTTTCAATTCGCCGTGGTGGACGCATTTTATTCCAAAAAGCGTCTATGCAACTTCATCCTGGTTGGAAAATTGGTTTAACAGGTGTAAATGGTGCGGGTAAATCCACATTGTTCTCAGCACTTTTGGGTGGAATGGAGTCAGACAGCGGTAGCTTAACCCGTCCAAATATATGGACCGTCGCCCATATGGCTCAGGAAATCAAAGCCTTAGATATGAAAGCTATTGATTTTGTGTTATCTGGCGATGAAGAATATTGGCTGATCCAAGACAAACTAAACCATTCTGAAGATTTGAGTAATGATGAGTTAGCGCATTTATATAGCCGTTTTGAAGAAATTCATGGCTATACCGCTGCATCTAAAGCATCTCAACTGATGGCCGGTTTAGGTTTTTTTGAGCATCAATCAGAACTCTTGGTTTCAAGTTTCTCTGGTGGGTGGCGGATGCGTTTAAATCTTGCTCGCACCCTGATGAGTCGCTCAGACTTACTATTACTCGATGAACCGACCAACCATTTAGATTTAGATGCAATTTTATGGTTAGAAGATTGGCTCAAGGCATATGAAGGCACGCTCATTTTAATTTCACATGACCGCGATTTCTTAGATGCAATCACAGATCATATTTTACATATCGAAAATCAAGTACTGACTTTATATACCGGCAACTACTCTACTTTTGAAACCACACGTGCTGAGCGATTAGCACAACAACAGCAAGCGTTTGAAAAGCAACAAGAAGCTAAAGCACACTTACAAAAATTTATTGACCGTTTTAAAGCCAAAGCGACTAAAGCACGACAAGCGCAAAGCCGTATTAAACAACTTGAACGTATGCAAGAGCTTGCCCCTGCGCATGTCGATAATCCATTTACCTTTAGTTTCCGTGAACCAAGCAAAATGAGTTCACCGCTGCTCACACTCGAACATGCAGATATTGGCTATGGCGATAAATTAATTGTCACCAATGTAAATTTACAGATTACACCAAGCAGTCGTATCGGTTTACTGGGAATGAATGGTGCAGGTAAATCGACTCTAATTAAATCTTTAGTCGGTGATTTACCGCTAATTCAAGGTTTACGTAAAGATTCTGAGTTACTCAACATTGGTTATTTTGCCCAGCACCAAATGGATGCTTTAGATGGCAATGCCAGCCCGATGTTACAACTTTCTCGCATTGCTGACCCAAAGATCAGTGAAGCAGCATTACGCTCCTTTTTAGGAAGTTTTGGCTTTAGTGGTGAACGTATGGACACTCCAAGCGAAAGCTTCTCTGGCGGTGAACGTGCGCGTTTGGCTTTGGCTTTAATCGTCTGGTTGCGTCCAAATGTTTTAATTCTCGACGAACCGACTAACCATTTAGATTTAGATATGCGCCATGCACTTACGATGGCTTTACAGGATTTTGAAGGTGCTGTGGTTTTAGTTTCCCATGAACGTCAGCTGATCGCTTCAGTCTGTGATGAACTGATTTTGGTTCATGCAGGTCAAAGCAAGGAATTTGACGGAGATTTACAAGATTATGCAACGTGGTTACGTCAAGCACGTATCGATATGATCAAGAATGGACAACAGCCTAGTGCACCTGTTCAATCTCAGGTGGTTGAAAAGCCAAGTATTTCAAAACTCGATAAAGAAGCACAACGTAAAGAAGCTGCTCGTCAACGTGAACTGAGCCGTCCTATTCGTAAAAATATCGAGAAAATTGAAAGCCAAATTGGAAAAATTCAAGCTAGACTTTCAGAAATTGAAGCATTACTTGCAGACTCAGCCCTTTATGAGGCAAACCGTAAAGATGATTTACTCAAACTCATGAATGAACAGACAGAGTTAAAAGTAAAATTAGAACAAGCTGAAGAAAAAATGCTTGAACTGATGATGGAACTAGAAACATTAGAAAGCTCTTTCGATTAAAAGGCGCTTTTAATTAAAAAGTGCTTTTAAAGACAGTAAGCCCCTCAAATTAGCTAGAAATAGGCAAATGCCTTTTCTAGCTTTTTAATAAAATATAATTAAAAATCAACAATTTAAACAATAAAAAATATTTTATTTAAGGTTTTAAACACAACTTCATCGCCTTAACAAAATTTAAAGTTCTATACCTCCTCTCATAAATCATCAGTAATTCAATACATAGCCACGCTATGCAAACACGCTCAGGTATTGTTTCGCATTACTCTATATTCCCGCAGATCAAAAAGAAGGCTTTTTAATACAATAATCCAATAAAAATCATAAGCTTATTTTATTTAACCTCCAAGCCACATCCAACAGCCACGTCCAAGCCTAAAAGCATCTTTAAATCGACAAAATGCAATCATAACTTTTATTTATAATAGGTAATTTCCACCGTGGAACATATTAGCACACCTAAATAATAGCGAAAAAGGCTTTAAAAAAGACAATTCATTTGAACTTAAAAATATTTTTTATCAATTGCTTGTGGATAAGTTAAAATTTTAAAACAGTTCTTTTGACTCATTCTTTGAGAGCATTTTTTAATGATTTTGAAGTTTTATATGTGATTAAATCAGTCAGTGTTGATCGAATTTAGGCTTAATTGCAAAGTTACCCACATACTTATCAACATTATTTTGGTTAATAATAGAACAAAATTCAAGTGCAAAATTTAACCGTTCGTCGCTTTTTATAATGAACATTCATCTAATTTTTTTTGATTTCAGCAAAATTATTTAAAATTACATAGATCATGAATTTCGAACAATTTGTAATGAAAAAGCATAACTCAGACTTAAAAAACTGATTTACTTATAAAAAGATTGTCGATGAAATGAAGTTCAGTCGCTAATTCACAATAATTGTCAAAAAAAAAATAATAAATGGAGTAAATGCTCTATTTTTTTCAAACAAAGCTGATTAATATTGCGCTTATGGAAAAGTTCCTAAAGATGGATAAATAGATAAGGACGAAAATATGAAAAAAATTGCATTCGCTATTGCTGCAACTTCAATCGTTGGATTTAGTTCAGCATCTCAAGCTGCGACAGATGTCTGCGTATTTGACTTATTAGGTAAGTCAGGTGAATCATTTCAAATGGCACAAGAATGGGCATTATCAGCAAAAAGTTGGGGCGCTGATATTAATCTCATTCCAAAACAAGATGAGGCTGTTGCAGATAACGACTTTAAAGCAGGCAAATGCGATGGCGTATTTATGACTGCAATGCGTGCGCGTCAATACAATAAATTTGTGGGTTCAATCGACTCTATTGGTGGTGTGCCAAGTAATGCGATTGCACAAAAAGCCATTACTTTTGCCTTAGATGCGCGTAATGCTGCAAAAATGACCACAACCTTGGGTGGTAAAAAATACGAAGTTGCTGGTATTGCACCACTTGGTTCAGCATTTATTTTTGTACGTGATAAAAATATCAACTCGATTGAAAAAGCAGCTGGTAAAAAGTTTGCTGTGTTAAGCTATGACAGCGCTCAAAAAATTCTGGTACAACGTGTTGGTGCGCAAGCAGTTCCTTCAGATATCACCAACTTTGTTGCAAAATTCAACAATGGTCAAGTTGATATGGTCGGTGCACCAGCTTATGCCTACAAACCACTTGAAATTCAAAAAGGTTTAGGTGCAAATGGGGCAATGTTTAACTTCCCTGTATTACAAGTAACTGCTGACTTTGTCATCCGTCCTGAAAAATTCCCTGCAGGTTTTGGTCAAAAATCTCGTGATTATTTTGTGAAAAACTTGCCAAAAAGCTTTGCTATGATTAATCGCCTAGAAGCGACTATTCCAGCAAAATACAAAATGAATTTAACTGCTGAAGATAAGCTGAAATACCAAAAGCTAATGCGTGATGGCCGTTTAGAACTGACTAAACAAGGTATTTATGATGCAGGTATGATGTCTGTGTTGAAAAAAGCGCGTTGTTCAGTAGATAAAGCCAACTTTGAATGTACGCTAGGTGGTGAATAATACTTTAGCTGAAATAAGCTAAAGCCTACAAAAAACCAGCTTTGATAAGCTGGTTTTTTGTTTTAAATAGAAGCAGCAGCACTATCAAAATTAAAATAGCGGATATAAAAAAGGGAATAAACCGAGGTTTATTCCCTTTTATTGATTAAAATGCGTTTAATTAAGCATCAATATCTGCATTTAATGCATTTTCTTCAATGAACGCACGACGTGGTTCTACATCATCGCCCATTAAACATGCAAACATACGATCGGCTTCAATCGCATCATCAATGGTCACTTGCAGCATATTACGGTTTTCAGGATCCATTGTGGTTTCCCAAAGCTGTTCAGCATTCATCTCACCCAAACCTTTATAACGTTGGATCATCATGCCGCGACGTGAATCTGTCAAAATGTGTTGCCAAACCTGATGGAAAGTCGAAACGTTGATTTTACGTTCGCCTTTTTGCAGATAAGCACCTTCTTCTAACAAGGTGAACCAGCTCTTCGAGTTTTGCAATAAACGCTTATATTCGCCCGATGCCAATAAACCCGCATCTAATAAATAGCTATGCGGTAAATTGTGCACATAAATCGTTATACGCGGGAAATAAATCGTCGTTTTAAGCCCATCAGCAGTTTCTTTATCAAACGACTCCAAGCTCAACACTGGACGTAAACTTGGTTGCGTTGTTTCAATCGCAGCACGAAGTTTCTCACCCCATTGTTGTACATAATCTTGGTCATGATTTTGATCAAGTTTAAAATGCTCAAGACTTAATAAACCATCCAGCAAGGTCGCAGGATAACGTACGGTTAAACGCTGCAAACTCTTTTGGGAGGTTTGATAATCAGCAATCACTTTCTCTAATGCTACGCCACGAATTGCAGGCGCTTCAGCATTGACACGTAATTCAAGTTCATCAATCGCATTTGAAATCAAATAAGTTTCTAAAGCATCATTGTCTTTAATGTACTGCTCTTGCTTACCTTTTTTCAGTTTATACAGTGGTGGTTGTGCAATATAAATATAACCACGTTCCACAAGTTCTGGCATTTGACGGAAGAAGAAAGTCAAAAGCAGGGTACGAATGTGTGAACCATCCACGTCAGCATCGGTCATGATAATGATTTTATGATAACGCAACTTGTCTGGGTTATATTCTTCACGACCAATACCACATCCTAATGCAGTAATCAGCGTACCCACTTCCTGAGATGAAATCATCTTATCGAAGCGTGCACGTTCCACATTCAGGATTTTACCTTTGAGCGGAAGAATGGCTTGCATTTTACGGTTACGGCCTTGTTTTGCAGAACCGCCCGCAGAGTCACCCTCGACTAAGTATAATTCTGAAAGTGCTGGATCCTTTTCCTGACAGTCTGCCAACTTACCTGGAAGACCGGCAATATCAAGCGCACTCTTACGACGTGTCATTTCACGTGCTTTACGCGCAGCATCACGCGCACGTGCAGCATCAATGATCTTGCCTGCAATAGACTTTGCGGCCTGAGGATTTTCTAATAAATACTCAGAAAAGGCTTTGTTCATTGCCTGCTCGACAGCAGGTTTAACTTCACTCGACACCAATTTTTCTTTGGTTTGTGATGAGAATTTAGGATCAGGCACTTTAACTGAAACAATTGCTGTTAAGCCTTCACGCGCATCATCACCAGTGACCGCAACTTTCTCTTTTTTGAGTAAGTTTTCATTTTCCATGTAGCTGTTTAAGCCACGTGTCAACGCTGCACGGAAACCAGCTAAATGCGTTCCACCATCTTTTTGTGGAATATTGTTGGTAAAGCAACGAACATTCTCTTGATAGGTATCATTCCATTGCAAAGCAACTTCAACACCTATGCCATTTTCAGCTTGAGTGGTGAAATGGAAGATTTCATTGAGATGGGTTTTACCTTGGTTGATATATTTTACAAACTCAGATAAACCACCTTCGTAATCGAAGACATGTTCTAAGGCAACACGTTCATCACGTAGGACAATACGAACACCCGCGTTCAAGAATGAAAGTTCACGTAAGCGACGTGCCAAAATATCGACATTAAAAATCGTTTGGCTAAACGTTTCAGTACTTGGCCAGAAACGAACAATGGTCCCTGTGGTTTCAACATCACCCACAATTTTTAACGGATAAACCGGATCACCATGTTTATATTCTTGTTGATGAATATGACCAGCACGATGAATCGTAAGTTCAAGTTTGCTTGAAAGTGCATTAACTACAGATACACCTACACCGTGCAAACCGCCTGAAACTTTATAGCTATTATCATCAAACTTACCACCTGCGTGCAGGATCGTAAGAATTACTTCTGCAGCAGAGACACCTTCTTCCGGGTGAATATCGGTTGGAATACCACGTCCATTATCTGCAACGCTGACTGACTCATCTTCATGAATCGTCACTAAAATTTCATCACAATGACCAGCTAAAGCTTCATCAATCGCGTTATCGACGACCTCAAATACCATATGGTGTAAGCCTGAACCATCATCAGTATCACCAATATACATACCTGGGCGTTTACGAACTGCATCTAGACCACGTAATACTTTGATACTAGAGGAATCATAAGCCTTTTCAATGGTTGGTTCTGTTTGAGAAGCTATTTGATCTTCTGAACTCATGGTTTCTCCCTAGTGAAAAATAGGTCTTTCCAAAATTGGCTAAAATCTAAAATCATGTTGCAACAACACTTACCTGACCTTGGTCAACATTGAATAACTGGTAGGAAATAGACAAATCATGTAAATGTTTTTTTACTGATTCATGGTCTAGTGTGGTAATAAAAACTTGACTACCAAGTTGGCTCAATCGCTCAATTAAACGTTGTTGTGCGCTTAAATCTAATTCTGCTGTCACATCATCTAATAATACCACAGTTTCTTTATTACAGGCATGTAACATGGCAATTTGTGATAGTTTTAAAGCCATTATCAATAACTTTTTCTGCCCTCTAGACAGTACCACATCCGCTTCGCCTAATGGGGTTTTTAATCTGATATCTGCACGATGCGGTCCATACTCGGTATAACGTCGATCAACATCTTTTTGGTGATATTGAATCAGGTCATTGGCCAAACCATGTTCCACATGGAACCCTGCACTGTATTCCATTTCAATCTTTAAATCGGGTAGCAACTGCGCCAAATCTTCTTGCAAATATAGCTTCCATTGCTCAACAATCTCGACCCGTTGAGAATGTAACATTTCACCATAATCACTGAGCATTTTGTTCCATGGCTCTAAATCGAGCAAAGTCAGATTACGTTTGGTTTTAAGTAAGCTATTTCTTTGCTTTAAAGCGCGTGAATAATATTGCCATGCATGATAGAAATCTGGTTCCACGTGAAACATGAGCCAATCCAACAATTGGCGACGTGGTTTTGCCCCATGATCGATAATATCGGTACTTAATGGGTCAATCAGTTGCAACGGTAAGATTTTGGCAAGCTGCCCTTGGGTTGCAACAGTATCACCATTGACTTTAATTAACTGCTCACCACTTTGCAGCTTTTGCATACCAATTTTTTCAGTCAAAGATTGGGCAAAAACAATGGCGTCTGATTGATTATTTTGAATGTAATTTTTAGGGATATGTGTTCGAAAAGATCGACCAGTTGCCAATAAATGAATGGCTTCTAAAATCGAGGTTTTACCTGAACCATTTTGTCCATAAAAAACATTAAACGGTTGCAACTCATGCAGAGCAACCGTCTTGAGGTTTCGAACACGTTGTATATTTAAACGCGTAATATGCATGGCTATGATTTAAAAATAAATCAATTAAACACGCATCGGCATCACAACATAAGTTTGATTAGATTGGGTTGGATCTTGTACCAATACCGACTGATTCGCTTCAGACATGGTCATTGCGACATCATCACCATCTAAAACGCTTAATACATCTAAAATATATTGCGCATTAAACGACATTTCCATCGGCGCATTGGCATATTGAATGGCTAAATCTTCAATCGCTTCATCTTGCTCAGGGTTATTGGCACGTAATTGCAAAGAATCAGCATTAAAGTTTAAGAATACACCACGTAATTTTTCATTACTTAAAATCGCAACACGTTGTAAGGATTGCTTAAATACATCATGTGGAATATTTACAACTTTGTCACCGCCACGTGGAATCACACGACGATAATCAGGGAATTTCCCATCAATTAATTTTGTTGTGAAACGTACCGTAATATCGCCTTGTTCTTTGTCGCGGCTCGAGGTTTGAATGGTAACATTTAACAATTCACGACCAATTAACAAGGTCAGTTGCTCATCTTCGATACTTAAAAGACGTTGTAACTCACCGACTGCTTTACGTGGAACAATGGCTTGAACCAATTGTGCAGCGGTTGAAGACGCTAATGTTTCACACAGCGCTAAACGGTGCCCATCGGTAGTGACTGCGCGCAATTGATTTTCATCAATTTCCAATAATGTACCTGTCAGGTAAAAACGTACATCTTGCACAGCCATGGCAAATGAAGTTTTTTCAAATAAACGTTTTAATTCACGCTCAGTGACTTGAACTTGAGTGCCTTGGCTATTTTCATTGGTTAACAATGGATAATCTTCAGCAGGTAAGGTTCCTAAAACAAAGCGGCTGTTTCCAGATTTTAAAATACAGCGTTGATCTTCAGTGATCTGCAAATCAATCAAAGCTGCTGCTGGTAAAGATTTACAAATATCGACCAACTTACGTGCAGGAACTGTAGTTTCCCCTGCTTGTAAACATGCACCTTCAGCTAGAGTTGTACTTGCCACAAGCTCCACTTCCAAATCCGATCCTGTAATCGTAAGGGCTTGATTTGTAGCTTGAATTTTCACGTTTGAAAGAATGTTTAAAGTATGGCGACGTTCAACTGCTCCAACCACATGGGACAAAACATTAAGTAAGCTCTCTTTCGCGATTTTCAAACGCACGGTGGAATTCCTCTAACTAAATATGACAAAAATGTGGGTAATAAATTTTTTTTAATGACGTACTATGCGGCAGTTTATGCCGCATTGCAAGCGCATAATTTGTACAAATTTTAACTTTGTAACAGGCGCATGAGGTTTTTATAATCCTCATTAAAAATTGGATCTTCGTCGCGTAAACTTTGCACTTTTTCACACGCATGCATGACCGTACTGTGGTCACGACCGCCAAAAGCCATCCCAATTTCAGGGAAACTGTCTCCAGTAAGCTCACGCGCAAGCCCCATCGCCAACTGACGTGGTCGTGCGTAAATACGTGTACGTTTTGGCCCCACCAATTCTTTCAATGGAATACGGAAGTATTCACTCACTACGCGTTGAATATTTTCAGTACTGATGGTACGGGCACGAATCGCCAAAACATCTTTCAATGATTCACGAACTACTTCTAGATCAATTGCAGAACCCTTAAAGCGTGAGATTGCCACAACTTTGTTTAAAGCGCCTTCAAGCTCTCGCACATTGGCAACAACTTGTTGTGCAATAAATAAAGCGCAATTTCGAGGCAGATCGATGCCACTGCTTTCGGCTTTTTTCAGCAAAATTTCGATTCGTGTTTCAATATCTGGTGGTTCAACCCCAACCGATAATCCCCATGAAAAGCGCGAGACTAAACGCGGATCCAATTCGGTTAATTCTTTTGGATAACGGTCAGATGTTAAAATAATTTGTTTGGATTCATCCAATAAAGCATTGAATGTATAGAAAAATTCAACAAGACTGGCTTCTTTACCCGCCAACAAATGAATATCATCAACCAACAATAAATCTAAAGAACGGCAATTCTTTTTAAATTCTTCAACCTTGCCTTTTTGCAAAGAGCTGACAAAGTCTTGGACAAAGCTTTCTGCAGTCATATACATCACACGCGCATTTGGCTTTGCCTGTAATAATGCATTACCAACAGCTTGCATTAAATGCGTTTTACCTAAGCCTGTAGGGCCGTATAAAAAGAGTGGATTATGTTGAGATTCACCGAGTTGTGTTAAAACTTTGCGGCAAGTTTCAGCCGCCATTTGGTTTGAACGACCTTCAACAAATAAAGCAAAGTTAAATAATGGGTTAAGTTGTCGTTTCTTGACGTTTTTAGCAGAAACAACTTCATATTCTTTGTCTTTTTTGGCTTTGATATGCTGTGTAGGCATCGGAGAACTTTCAAGCGCCGCCGTTGTGGTAGCAGGCTGTTCAGCAGCAGAAAGAATTGCACCAGGACGCGAGTCGACTAAAATTTCGACTTTGCGAATACGACCTTCAGATAATTGTTCTGCCAAAATAGAAATCAGTTCTAAATGATGTTCTTGAATGTAGCGAGTCCAATATGGATTGGGTGCATACAGTTTTAAAGTATCTTCGACTTCTTCTGCAACCAAAGGACGAATCCACATGGCAAAGACATTATCAGAGAGCTCTTGTCGCAAGCGAGTTAAGCAGTCCGTCCAAAGCATGTGAAACCCCTTCATTCAATTTTAAATTCAAAAAAGACTATTTACCCCTACCCTGTAGGTGAAGGGGTCGCCATTCTAACCAAGTTATCCACATCTGTCATGGTTAATTCAATCTAATTCGCTCAAAAAAGCAACCTTCTGTAAATAAACTCAAATTCAAAGCAGTTGTGGATAAGGTTTTCCACAAGCTGTGGATAAATTATC